>NZ_CP028071.1:0-4376885 GCF_043546245.1 Pantoea sp. SGAir0180
AGCGCATCGCCCTGTACTGATAAAGCGGTATCGGTGCCACCGCTAGTCCGGTGCTTCATCATCTTAATGAAACTGTCGGGAAAGCAGGCGTATCGCTTCCTGACACGCTTTCTTTTCAAGCTGCTCTGTGCTCTGTTCACTGTATTATGCAGTGAACTGACAATATCCTGAAGATGGAGCTCGCCATCGGGTTTAAGCAAACGCGCAACTATCGTACCAATAATGGAATAGATGTCTTGCATGGCGGTGTCATCACTCATTCGACCTCCGTCAGCGAAAACGTGCCTTTATTAATCAGCGCGTCGGTTATGTGAATACCTTTCAAGGCGCTTACTCGTGCAAAGCGTTTTTCAGAAAGTAGGGTGAGCCGCTGCCTGGCAGCGACTTAATGAAGGTGATGGATACTGAGATCACCGAGTTCTGTCGTTTGCGATTCAGCCGGACGAGAAATCATCTCCGCACGGATTTCTTCAATGGCCCGCAATGCTGCGCGAATGCGTACCTCATCACTTTCGGTATCCAGAAGCTGTTGCAGCCGCTCAAGGAGAAGGCGCCAGGAAATTGCCGCATCCTCATTCAGTAGCTGCGTCACCATCTCTCCGATGATGATGTCCGTCATTTTTCGTCAAAAACGTTATTCATATACTCCCCGGAAGGCGGTTCTGAGACCGAAAGATTAGCACAGGTTTTTCCAGTGGGGGTTTGCTCAGCATCAAAATGAGACTGCACGGATGTGCAGGCGGCACTGCAATGGCACCGAAAACCTTTACTGGCTTTTTTTGCGGGCAACAGAATAAGTTTCTTTGAGCAATCATTCAATTGTACATTGACGTATTTTTCATCTTTGCCAAAGAAAGAGCCCGGGCAGTGCCGGGCTCTGGCGGTCATGCTGCTGCATCGCCGGTTAACTGAGCAGGCGGTCAGGCTGTACGAAACACAGAAACCATGTCGCGCAAATCACTGGCCCGTTTTGCCAGTTCATCTGCGGATGACGCCGACTGCTCAACCAGTACTGCATTTTGCTGTGTCACCTGATCCATCTGGTTAACGGCAATATTAATTTGGCTTACGCCGCTGCTCTGCTCTTCAGACGATGATGAGATATCGCGAATCAGCTGAGAGGTTTGCTCTATGGCCTCAACGCTCTGCTTAACTTTGCTGCCCGCATCCTGCGCCAGCGTTAAGCCTTCATTCGACTGAACGACAGATTGCTCTATGAGACCTTTAATCTCTTTCGCGGCACCGGCTGAGCGCTGCGCCAGTGCGCGCACTTCGGCCGCTACTACGGCAAATCCTTTACCCAGTTCGCCGGCGCGAGCCGCTTCAACGGCGGCGTTAAGCGCCAGTATATTGGTCTGAAAGGCGATGCTGTCAATGACGGCGGTGATTTCCTCAATCTGGCTTGAGCTGCCACGAATCTTCTGCATTGTCGCCATGACAGCGTTCATCGCATCACCACTCATTAAGGCCGCATTAGTCGCCGATACGGCCATATCGGAGGCGTAACGTGTGTTATCGGCATTCTGTTTAATAATGGACGACAGTTGCTCCATACTGGCGGCGGTTTCAGCCAGCGAGGCGGCCTGTTCCTCCGTACGCGATGAGAGGTCGTTATTACCCATCGCAATTTCTTCCGACGAGTTGGCAATGGTTGACGCGTTATTTTTGATACTGGTCACTAACAGCGAAAGACGTAGCTGCATCTGCGCCAGGGCATTCAGCAGTTCGGCGATCTCATTATTGCCCGATACCGTTATTACGGTGGTTAGATCACCCGCTGCAACTTTACTGGCCACTGCCACCGCTCTTTTACAGGGCGCGTGACCGAACGACTAATCATAAACGCCACAAAGACTGCAATGAGTGCTAACACCAGTAATGCGGCCAGCAGGATATACTGCGAATGACGACGTTGATCGATTTGATCGTTGAGCGTGATTGCCAGTTGCTGGCTGAGTTTGGTGCCAAGATCGTTATAGGCGTTAATCGCCTGGGTAAAGTCTTTTACGTAGTCCAGAGGCGTAATCTGCACGGTTTTCGTGATAAAGACGTTTTCCGCATCTTAAGCACGCTGGCCGAACGTTGATAGGCGTCCTGCGCCTGCGCGGCAAAGTCAGTTTTCAGTCCTGGCTCTACGGTAAAGGCTTTATTCAGTACATTACTGAATTTCTCCAGTGCATTTCGGCCGCCTTCAAGTTGATATTCCATGGCGCCACGATAGGATTCGTCAGCTTTATCCCCCGCCGCAATGATGGACGTACCACTTGCCCGGATGCGCCCGAGCGTTTCGGTCAGCTCTGGCAGGCGGCCATAAATACTCATAATAAGTTGATAAGTATTCAGGTCGGCATCTAAAGAGAGACTATACAAATCAAGAATGTCTTGATTCGTGTCCAGCAGGTTTTGAATGAGTTGGGCATAATGCGTCAGGCTGCTCGACAGCGTTAACTTCCCCGTTAACACGTCCTGTTGTAGCTGTGACCATGCGGTCTGAACGTTTAAAAACGCTGAGTGGGTTGTGCGCTGGCATCATATTGACGCAATTCAGAGGCTATTTTTTCATACATTGCATCGATCTGAGAAGCCAGCGCTACGCGTGGTGCGTTATCCAGCTTATTTTGGGAAATAGCGATGGCGCTTTCCGCACGATGGCGCTGTATCAGGTTAAGTAATGTCAGGATATCTTTTTCGATCGGTACGCCCTGTAACTCTTGTGTTTTTACGTTAATCGCTTCATTACCCGTCTGAATAAATAGATAGGTAGGTAATATAAATAAAACCAGAGCAAAAATACCGAGGATAAAAAATTTTGTCGCAGGCCGAGTTTGTCGAGAATCTTTTTCATTACTTACGGTCCAGGTGGAGTGGTGTCTTTTGATAAAATCATCAAAATATAATTATGTTATGTTTTTACTGTAATAGAATGGAAATTTTTCGCTTATTATCAACGATCTGTTTGATTTAACGGCAGGGCGAGACCCATTTTTCACAGTGAAGACAGTATAGAGTGCATTCTTCTGTTTATCATGTTAAAGATTCACTAAATTTTCTTTTCAGTGTGGCTAAGCCAAATTATTTTTCTTTTTTAATTTTCATCTAATCATAAATAGGTATGTATGGGATGCTTGTTATAAAAAGCAGCCTCGCTCGCAAAGAATGAAAAAAAATTAAAGTTATCCTGAGGGTGACGATAATGGCGATCCTTATTTTTTAGTCAACAATAAAGTCTTACAGGGCTTTTACCGGGTAATATTCTGGTCAGATAATTAAAGCCATATGACTTACGATGAGTATCGCCACGTGCTCAATACGGTTAAACATACATTCCGCTTACTCCCGCAAGACGTTTCGAAGCTGAGATTGTGTTGCAATCTCTGTGCCGCGTTTTGTGTCGCTGCGTGCGTCATCGCCTGCGTGTTTTCCTGCGCTTAAGTATTGTTTACAGTGAAGAAGTGTACACGGTAAGGCACGCTCTGACGCCGCAGCGGCAAACGGCGAGTCTTCCCTGTTAACCAGATTGAATATTTTTCTTATCGCCCGAAAGTAACCAATACAATGTTTTATTCTCTTTTTCTAAATGAAATTCTTCTTTTAGTTTAAGATTTAATATTCGTCAAATTAATTTTGTTTTTATTTAAAAGCTATAATTATCATCATTATTATTTTTTTTGTTGAGGTTGTGTTAATTTTTACTGTGGATTTTTCTTTTTAACCGATATCTGTTTTCACCATAAGCAGGGAGTCCATAATGAAAATTTCAACGCGCCTGACGATGAGTTTTGGCCTTTTAATTACGCTGTTTATTATCTGCACCTCAGTGGCCTATACCGGTATGAATAATGCCGTAACGGCATGGATGAAGCCGTAAATGTCAAAATGAAGAAATACCGTGTGGGGATGGACATGTACGGTGGTTACGTGACATGGCCGTCATTGTGCGTAACCTTGCCTGATTAAGGATCCCGACCAAATGCAGCGAGAGTGGCAACGTATTGTCACGCAAAAAGCGAGCTATAAGAGAACCGTGAGCGTCTGGCTGCAATGGTTGCCAGGGATTCAACGCCAAAGGCCAGAGAGGCTTTGATAAGATAGTAAGTAGCGAGGGCCCGGTACTGGCGGCGCTGGAACATGCCGGCCAGCTTGGCTTACAAAATAAGCAGCAGGACGCGACGTCTTATCTGATAAAAACGGTTCGGCCATTGCAGGGCAATTACTTGAGTCGCTGAAAGAGATGACCAGCCTGCAAATGGAAGACAGTGAAAGTCCGTTGAAATCACCAGTCAAATGTGCGCCGGGCCACGCTGATTCTGTTGATTCTTGCCTCCTGTCGGTGGTCGTTTCCGTCGCAGCGGGGTATATGATTATACGCGTGCTGATGCGTCAGCTCGGTGGTGAACCTGCTCAGGCGCAGGCATTATCTGCGCGATTGCCGCGGCAATTTAACCGCACCGGTCACTTGCGTGCCAACGATTCAACCAGTCTGCTTGCTTCTCTGGCGAATATGCAGTCCAGTTTGCGGCGTCTGGTTAGCCAAATCAAAGAGACCGCCGGCTCCGTCGCTTCGGCATCCGATGAAATTGCTCAGGGCAATACTGAGCTGTCATCACGTACAGAACAGCAGGCTGCGGCCCTACAGGAAACGGCGGCCAGTATGGAGCAGCTCACCGCCACGGTGAAGAGCAATACGGCCAGTGCACAACACACGGCTACCGTTGCCCGCGAGGCTGCAACCCTGGCGCGCAGCGGCGAGTCCGAAGTCCAGCGCATGTCTCATACCATGAATGACATCGCCCTGAGCGCGACAAAAGTACGCGACATCACAGGCGTAATTGAGAGCATTGCGTTTCAGACCAATATTCTGGCGTTAAATGCGGCGGTTGAGGCAGCGCGGCGGGAGAGGGTGGGCGCGTTTTGCCGTCGTCGCTGGCGAGGTCAGAATCCTGGCACAGCGTAGCGCCACTGCCGCAAAAGAGATCAAGGAACTGATTGAACATGCGGTGGAACAGGTGGATAGCGGCGTTCATGTCGCCGCCGGAACCGGAGAAAGTATTCTGAAGGTCGTTGGCATGGTCAATGCACTGGCGGCGCAATGGATGAAATATCAATGGCTTCGTCAGAGCAGATGCAGGGGATCTCGCAGGTCAGCGTTGCCGTCAGTCAGATGGATGGGGTCACCAGAATAACGCGCGCTGGTTGAAGAATCCTCATCCGCCTCGCACTCCCTGTCAGAGCAGGCGCACACCTTACGCGGCATGGTTGAAGCATTTCAGGTTTGATCGCTTAACAGGGGCGGTAACGCCCTTTTTTATATCACAGAGTCTGGCTTGCCCAGCCTCACGACAGGACATCCCCGCGTCGCCAGGCAATCGGGCCTGTCACTGAATGGTCAGTACAACCCGGCCAATCAGTTTGATGTCATCAATCCACAATCAAAGGCCACGCCAATCCCGCTGACGTGGACTTTCCTGACCGGAATACGCGTCAGCGTTCTGACGCTGGCTGTGCCTTCAATTTCGACCAACCAGACGCCGTCATGCATATCTTCGAAGTCAGTATCGATGATGTATTGCGTGGTTTCGGCCAACAGTAAAAAAGCGTTGCGCGGTTCCTGCTTCAGGGGCGCATATAAGGCTTTATCCAGCATCACATAACCCGCATCCTCGATTTTTCCGCTGATTAGTCTTTTTCTAACCAGTGTCGGTGTGTCAGGTTTGCTTTCTGAGAACTTACTTCCTTTACCCGTAATCAACCATTGCAAGTCGCCCCCGTTTCCATAACGCACTGCAAAACGATATCTGACGGAAAAACATCACGTTTATAGCGTGCAGACAGGCTGCTTGCGGCAATTCCAAGGTGATCTGCAAGCTGCATTTTCATGGTAAAGCCATAGGCATCGACAACGCGATCCAGAGCTTCAGCGCTCGAGTTCGGAAATTTGAAATTAGTATAAACGCTCATTTTCATTGACACTTAGATTCAGACTAAGTATCCTCCGGTTTTAGTTAGCTTTTGATTGATGCAGCAGCAGCGGCTTTATCAGATAACGAAAGATTTTGCCTGATGAGGCCCATTTTTACAATCGTCATGCCGGAACCTTATCGCGTCGCTCACCTGTCTGCGTGTAACGGTCAGCACCGGTGAGATAAGGCAACAAGGGCGATTGTGTCGGTAAGCGCCGCGATTGCACGCAAGATGTGAGTGAAAGTGGTTTAACGCCTTGTCGTGCTGACACCGAGGCCAGTTGTCTTACCGTTTCGCTTAATGCTTAACAAAAGCCAGCGATGAGACAGGCGCGAATCCGTCATCAGGTACAGACACCATGATGTCAGTGACGGTGGCGACTGGTCAGTCAAACCCGATGCAAACTTTATCGGAGGAAAACAATGAGCCGCACCGTCCAGATAAAAAGCCCGCTATCCGCTTCGCATGCCGAAGCGCGTTTTGACAACGGCAGCAGCGAAAAGATGACCTTTGATGAATTTCGTCAGCGCTGGCGCTTGCTGCGCGACCGCAACCGTAACCCTGCGCTGCGGTACTTCAATCATCAAAATAACGATTTCAAATTCTGTGTTTTAACGCTGGTCAATCGTGACTGGCCCGGCAGTTTCAGGCAGGAAGATATTGGCAAACCTTTCGAGTGTTTCGATCAGTTACGTCGTGAACGCATCATCATGGCGATGAACAAGCTGGCGCGCTGGGGAAAGATATTGCCGCGACAGTTCTCAACGGCGGACTGCTTTTTGCCTGAATAAACCACCTAATCGTAACGCAATGACGTAAACCCGTCGGGCATGACTTTGCCCAAAATCTGGAGAGAAATGATGAACAGCGAAACCCATTCACTGAATGACGCCACAACCTTTACCCTCAATAAACTGCTTGATAACGAAAGAAAAGCCTGCGCACTGGCGGTCGCCAGACGGCTGAATGTTATGGCGGCGCATATTACGCGTCAGACATTAAACGGCATTGAGGCTGCGGAACTGCTGCGCAACGAAGCTGAACGTTATGAAAACGAATCAGGAGCGCTGCGCTGATGGCCGATACCATTGATGTCGCGCAGCAGCGCAGCGAAGAAATCCTGGCGCACAATATTGCCCAGGTCACGCAACGGCCCGTGGCAATCAGCGCTTCGTTTTGTGAAGAGTGTGATGCACTGATTCCCGAGGCGCGCCGTCGCGCCGTTCAGGGTGTCACCCGCTGCCTGTCCTGTCAGGAAGTCTGCGAGTTACGCACACGTCTTCACCACGGACAGGCGCGATGATGACTTTTGCTTACCCTGGGATGCCCCCGGCTGGCGATTGCCAGCCCGTATCCCACTTATGACCAGCAGCAACACCGCGATCGCCTGATTGCGGCGTGGCTGCATGGGCAGAAAACCTTAACGCCAGGCCAGGATGGTGCAACTGGACGTCCGGCGTCGCATGGCGTTACTTGAAAAGCAACAGGGCACAGCCCGGGCTAATGCGTACTTAGCAAAAACCTTTGTTGAGCGTACATTACCGCGTGTTGAGTCAGTCAACCAGCGCTACCAGTTGCATGCCATGCGTCCGGCATCGTGGCGCAACTGTCCCGAACGCTGTTGTGCCGCAAGGTGCAGCCAGAGCGGCCGGCACATTGTGGGAACTGATGAAGCGGTTTAACCGCCTGCCGGATATGTCCCGTGCTGATGTTGATTTACTCGCGGGCGATATTGCCAGCTTTATTCATGCAGAACTGGTGCAGTTGCATGCCAGCATCAGTGAGAGGACGGATTACCGTTATGTCCATCACCTCTACACAACCGCGGCTATCATCACCGTGAACTGGGACAAACGCCACCGCTCTGGGAAACGGTCAGTACTCGCTTCTTCTGTCCGACGAGGTTACCGCCGCCATCCTGCGTATGCAGGCAGAGAAATGGTGGAAAGGACAGTTGCGTCGTCTCAGCGCCTTCTGGCGAGAACATCTGCATATTGCCTTAGCCAACGTCAGCAAAAAGCGGTCACCTTATGCCAGCCCGATGGCGGTCGCGGAATGGAGGGAACAGCGTCGACGCACTCGTGACTTCCTGCAGAGTATGGATCTGGAAGATGAGGAGGGAACCGCATCAGCCTGATCGAAAAATATGACGGCAGTGTGGCCAATCCAGCCATTCGTCGTGCGGAACTCATGACACGCATTCGTGGCTTTGAAACCCTTTGTCAAAATATGGGCTTCCGGGCGGAGTTTTATACTTTAACCGCCCCGTCTCGCTATCACGCCACCTTGCAAACGGGCCACCGCAATGCGAAATGGAACGGGCCAGCCGGCGGACACGCAGCGCTATCTTTGCACGCTCTGGCAGCGAGTCCGTGCCAAACTGCATCGAAATAACATCAGTATTTTTGGTCTGCGCGTTGCTGAGCCTCATCACGATGGTACACCGCACTGGCACATGCTGATGTTTATGCGCCCTGAGGACGTCAGTCGGGTAAGTGAGATCCTGCGTGATTATGCCTGCCAGCAGGACAACGATGAGCTGAACAGCGCCCGCGCACGCAAAGCGCGTTTTCATGCGGAAGCCATTGATCCAGCAAAAGGCAGCGCGACAGGCTATATCGCTAAATACGTAGCAAAAAACATTGATGGCTATGCGCTCGAAGGCGAGCGGGATCATGAAAGCGGAAAGCCGCTGAAGGAAACGGCGATGGCCGTCTCGGCCTGGGCGGCCCGCTGGCGTATCCGCCAGTTTCAGTTTATTGGCGGTGCACCCGTCACGGTTTATCGCGAACTGCGCCGCCTGGCTGATCTGCAAAGCGCTCATGGTGCGGGCGAGGCGTTTGCTGCCGTACATGCTGCGGCTGATGCGGTCAATGGGCTGCGTACACCGATGCCCAGGGCGGCCCCTTCGTTAAACGTGACGCACTTACCGTGCGTGTCTGGTATCAGCCCGACGAAAATTGTAATGCCTTTGGCGAGGAAACGCAGTCGATTAAAGGCGTTTATGCCACGGCGACAGGGCCGGTGCGCCCGTGTTGACCCGGCTGAAAACATGGAAAGTTGTGCCTAAACGCGCTGAAGAAGAGGGCGGCCAAAAACCGCAGCCGGCGTTGCGGTCTTGGAGTTCTGTTAATAACTGTACGTCTCAGACATATCTTCTTTCTGATAGCGGGACATTATCTGCGGAGGCGCGGAATAAAGTCGGGTTCGGGAACGGTACAGGTCAGAAGCCTTTTCAGTGCCCACACACAACCCAGTCTGTCGCATTCTCCGGCACGGTTTTTAAGCCGGACAGCCGGACAGCGTTGACGGTGCCGCCGCGTTATCGTGACAGGCAGGCCTGGCCTGATCCGGACGAAAACAGGTGGGTTAAAAGGCCAGATTTTTAAACTATAAACAGTAAAAATCTATTGATTTTTCTTACGCTTCTGCAGGTCAGTGCCGCAGGTTTGTCTTAAGGAAGGTTAATAAAAGTTGATGCCTATCAACATGATATAATTTTTTACCAACTATCTTAAAACGCTTCCACAGTTAATCAATGCTATGATACTGTATGTATGTACAGTGTTTATTTTGGGGGAGGGAATTGTGGAAATGAATTACATGAGCGAGTTATGCTTGAGCGCGTTGAGCTTATCGCCAGGCTCACCAGTGAAGGGCCTGCGGCGAACGAGACAGGGAAATTGCGTTAAATTTGATTGCTGAACTCGCAGCTAACTACACCCTTTCCGATAACCGATTTTCCGTTGTCTTTTCGGCTACGCCTTTAAAAAAACCATGATGCCGGCGTTCTCACTGTAACGTCAGCGAGTTGTCCGTCGCCTGAGCCCACCCAAAGGATGATGTGGGTTCAGGCGCGGGCAGCGGTCCGGCAAACAGACCTTCACTTCGATCGGTCTTTAGCGTTCCTTTCTGTCATGTCAGGCCACAAAAAACGCCAGGCAGTTGTCACGTTCCTTTCCCGTTTCACTGCTTCATCCGGCCGCAGACGCTCATCGTTAAAACACGCACTTTTCTTTCCCGTTTCGCTGCCTCTTCCGCCTGCGGATCATCACGGCTAAAACACGCACCTTCCTTTCCCGTTTTATTGCCTCTTCCGGTCGTTGAACCTCATCGTTAAAACGCGCGCTTTTCTTCCTTCCTGCCGTTTTTTTAGCCGGATTCATCCCATTTTTACTGCTTTGCCCGCTCACTGTTGAGCGGGCGCTCCCGCGTTGAGCAATGCGCTGCTGAAGCAGACACTACTCCTGTCGCGCGCTGGCAACGCAGGCCGCGCTGAGCACATGCCCCCTGTTTACCGCATGGCCTGAGCTTTATGAAACCTGCTTTTGCGACAGGAGATATGGCCTGGCGATGCGGTGCGGTAATGCAGGCTACCGACAACATTTCGCCCAGCCAACCATGGTTTTTATGCTCATAAGGGGCCAATCAATGCTGATTTATGCACGACAGGAAGAAACGGTTGATGAGATTTGCTGGCGTTATTACGGACGCACGCAGCAGGCGGTTGAACAGGTTTATGCCGCCAATCCTGGCCTGGCAGAAAAAGGCCCAACCTTACCGCACGGATGCAAAGTGGTCTTACCAGATCTGCCCCAAGCGGCTACTGGTGAGACGCTCAATCTGTGGGATTAGTGCCAATGGAAAAAATCAGTTCTCTGATTAATTACCTCATCGGGATTGTCCTGATGTGGTTTGGACGTCACACACCACAGGATATCGCTTTTATGGTGGGCTCTGGCGTTGCTGTGTTAACGATGTGCATCAATGTCGCAACCTTTTTTATCAACTGGTATTACCGCCGCAAAACCTACGAGCTGCAGCAGCGCAACGTTAAGGGGCTGAATTTTGAGCCAGATCGCTAAGCGATGTGCCGTCGTCGCCGTGCTGGCCATGGCCGCACTGTTACCGCAAATCAAGATGCTAAAAACCTCCGAAGCCGGACTCAGGCTGATTGCTGATGCCGAAGGGTGCCGCACGTCACCTTATCAGTGCAGCGCCGGCGTCTGGACTAATGGCATTGGCCATACGCAGGGCGTTACGCCTGCCAGCGTGGTGAACGAGCGCCAGGCGGCAGTCAACCTGGTTTATGACGTCATGCGCGTTGAGCGCGCATTGATCAGTGCATGACACGTGACATGCCTCCGAGGTCTACGACGCGGTGGTGTCCTTTGGCTTTAACGTCGGCGTACATGCCGCCTGTAACTCCACGCTGGCGGGCTTCATTAACCGTGGCCGCTGGCGCGATGCCTGCCTGCAGCTCAGACGCTGGGTCTATGTCAAAGGGACGTATAACGCCGGGCTGGATAACCGTCGCCAGCGTGAAATGGCCTGGTGCCTGAAGGGGGCTGGATGATGCGACTGATGGTGTTTGCGATCGTGACGTTACTTGCAGCACTGGGGGCCGGCGGCTGGCGTCTCAGCGTCATCGAGGCGCGGCTGGACAAGGCACAGCACAAGGCCGCGGCGCTGGCCGCCGACCTGAGCAACCGGGAGAAGGCCATCGATCAACTCAACCGGACAGTCAGGCCAGCCGAAAACGTGAGGCCGAACTGCGGCTACAGCAAAACCAGGCCAGCGCTCAGGCGCTGAACCGCGAAACGACAATCAGAAGAGAAACCGATGCGAATCCCGCTTTACGTGCCTGGAGTGCGACTGCTTTGCCTGCTGACGTTATCCGGCTGCACAGCCGTCCCGCCTTCAGCAATGCCCGAGATTATCTGGACTGGCTGTCCACGCGTGACCAGTTGCCCCATCCCGGAGAACCACCTGCAAACGCAGGGTGATTTGGCGGCAGATAACCGCCAGTTAGAGGCTGCGCTCGCATCGTGCGGGTTGCAGGTAGAGATGATTAAAGCGTGCCAGGAGCAGCATGATGTTGAAAGCAACCCAACTCCGTCAGGTGCTGATAAACAGCGTTCCGCTGCTACAGCAAAATCCTGACAACCTGACCATCGATATTCAGTCCGGCAGTCTGGTCTCCACCCTCGCCAGCTCGCTGTCGTTTGAATACCACTTTCAGCTGGCTGTCGTCATTACTCAGTATGCCGACGATATTGATCTGATCATGGTGCCCGTGCTGGCCTGGCTGCGGGAAAACCAGCCCGACATCATGGTGTCGGAGGAAAAACGCCGCACCGGCTTTACCTTCACGCTCGATGCCACGGGCGAGGGAAAGCACACCGTGACGGTCACGCTCCAGCTGACCGAACGTGTCTGGGTTGAGCAGCAGGAGGCGGATTACACATCACGCATCTGCCGGAACCTGCGCTGCCAGAAAACGATGCGCGGCCCTGGCAGTTGTATATCAAAGGCAAGCTGGTCAGCGAATGGAAGGCATAGCCACTGCCGCTGTTGCTGAGGCGCTGTTTAGTCATTTCTGAGTAAACGGCATTCGATTGCTGCTTTTCTCCTGCAACGTGAAACTACTGCCATGAACGAGCAAATATTAGAAATCAAGCGCTTGCTGCGCAATATGGTCCGCATCGGTACTGTCTCCGACGTCAATCTGGAGGCGGGCACCTGCCGTGTAAAGACCGGTGATAACACCACTGACTGGCTGCACTGGCTGACAGCCCGGGCGGGACGCACCCGTACCTGGAATGCCCTTCGGTTGGCGAGCAGGTGTTGATCATGAGCCTGGGCGGCGAGCTGAACAGCGGCTTTGTTTTGCCCGGTGTGTTTTCGGATGCCAGTCCGGCGCCATCGGCCTCTGCGGATGCGCTGCACTGCTCCTTTCCCGATGGGGCGGTAATTGAATATGAGCCCCAGACCGGCGCGCTGAAAGCGGAGGGGATCCAGACTGCCACTCTCAAGGCGACCGTTAAAATCCTGCTGGATACGCCCGAGGTGGAGTGCACAACGTTGCTCAAAACCGCCACGCTGGAAGTCACCCAGGGCGGCACGATGAAGGGCGACGTATCGCACAGCGGCGGCAGTTTCGCCTCCAATGGCAAAGTGCTGCATACGCATCAACATCCGGGCGACAGCGGTGGGACAACAGGAGCGCCATTATGACAACAGCACGCTATAGCGGTATGAGCCGCGAAACGGGGACGACGCTGGAAGAGCTGGATCACATCCGACAATCCGTGCGCGACATTTTGACCACGCCACTCGGGCGCGGGTAATGCGCCGTGATTATGGCTCGCTACTGTCGGCGCTGATTGACCAGCCGCAAAACGATACGCTGCGTCTGCAAATCATGTCGGCCTGTTATATGGCGCTGCTGCAGTGGGAGCCGCGCATCAGCCTGACCGGCATCAATTTTGAGTCTGCGTTTGACGGCGGGATGGTGGTGGAAATCACCGGCAACCGTGCGGATACCGCGCAGGATTTTTCGTTAACCGTCCCTGTGAGTTGAATCATGCCTACTATCGACCTGAGCCAGTTGCCTGCGCCAAATGTGGTGGAAACGCTGGACTATGAAACGCTGCTTGCGGAACGCAAGGCGACATTGATTTCGCTCTATCCTGCCGACCAGCAGGCGTCGGTTGCCCGCGTACTGGCGCTGGAGTCGGATCCGCTGGTGAAGCTCCTGCAGGAGAACGCGTACCGGGAAGTTATCCTGCGCCAGCGCGTTAACGAGGCGGCAAAGGCGGTGATGGTTGCCTGGGCCAACGGCGGCGATCTGGATCAACTGGGCGCGAATAACGGCGTGACGCGGCTGGTACTGACCCCTGCAGATCCCACCGCCACGCCGCCTGTTGAAGCCGTAATGGAGCGCGACGAAGATTTTCGTGCCCGCATTGCTGCCGCCTTCGAGGGGCTGAGTGTGGCAGGGCCATCGGTGCCTATGAGTTTCACGCGCGCAGTGCCGACGGACGCGTCGCCGATGCTTCCGCCATCAGTCCGTCTCCTGCCAGCGTCACCATCACTATTCTGTCACGTGAGGGCAACGGCGTGGCGGATAACGATCTGCTGGCAATCGTGGATGCCGCCTGAACGATGAAGATGTAAGGCCGGTCGCCGACCGCGTCACGGTTCAGTCGGCTCAGATTGTGGATTATCGCGTCGAGGCAACGCTGTACCTCTATCCCGGACCGGAAGCCGAACCTATTCGTGCCGCCTCAGAAGCAAAACTGCAGGCATTCGTGAACACCCAGGCACGTCTGGGCCGCGATATCCGTAAGTCTGCGCTTTACGCTGCCCTGCACGTCGAAGGCGTACAGCGCGTCGAACTGGCGCAGCCGACTGCGGATGTGGTGCTGGATAAAACCCAGGCGGCGTTCTGCACCGGTTATCAGATCACGGTAGGAGGTTCTGATGAGTAAACGCCTGCTGCCAACGGGCTCATCGACGCTGGAGGTAGTGGCGGCGGAAGCCTGCGCAACGCTGGAAACCATCCCTGCGCCGATGCGCATGTTGTGGAATGCCCAGACCTGCCCGGTTGAGCTGCTGCCTTATCTGGCCTGGGCCTGGTCAGTGGACCGTTGGGATTCAGGCTGGAGCGAAAGCACCAAGCGCAGCGTGGTTGCCGCATCGGAATACATCCATAAGCACAAGGGAACGATTGGATCGCTGCGCCGTGTGGTCGAGCCGCTTGGCTATCTGATCCGCTTTAAGGAATGGTGGGACACCAACGAAGCGCCGGGCACGTTCCGCCTGGACGTGGGCGTGCTGGAAACCGGTATCACCGAGGCCATGTACAACGAGCTGGAGCGATTAATTGCCGATGCCAAACCGGTCAGTCGTCACCTGACGGGGTTATCCATCAATCTGGACAGCACCGGCACCGTTCCTGTTGCGGCCGCCAGTTACAGTGGCGATGAGCTTACCGTTTATCCCTATACACCTGAAGTTATCACCGCAGGCGGTTCCGGTTACACCGGCGCAGCGGTCCATCTTATTGACCTGACGGAAGTGAGAGCATGACAACGAAATATTTTGCCATACTGACCAATCAGGGCGCGGCTAAGCTGGCCAATGCCGCGGCCTTGGGTACCCAACTGCAAATCACCCAAATGGCGGTGGGGGATGGCGGCGGCACTTTGCCCACGCCCGATCCTGCACAGACCAAACTGATCGG
Organism: Pantoea sp. SGAir0180; assembly: GCF_043546245.1. Classification (NCBI taxonomy): domain Bacteria; kingdom Pseudomonadati; phylum Pseudomonadota; class Gammaproteobacteria; order Enterobacterales; family Erwiniaceae; genus Pantoea; species Pantoea sp. SGAir0180. The sequence goes on from NZ_CP028071.1 coordinate 14,990, forward strand.
CGAAAAGCGACGCGCCGCGCTGAATTCACTGAAGGTGGATGCCGCGAACACCAGCCAGATTATTGCTGAGCAGATTATCCCTGAAGGCGAAGGTGGCTTCTGGATCCGCGAAATTGGCCTGTATGACGCCGATGGCGTTATGGTTGCGGTGGCAAACTGCGCTGAAACTTACAAGCCACAACTTCAGGAAGGCAGCGGCCGTACCCAGACCGTGCGCATGATTCTGATCGTGAACAGCACTAGTGCCGTCACATTAAAGATTGATCCTTCGGTGGTGCTGGCCACGCGCCAGTATGTGGATGACAAAGTCATCGAAGTGAAAGCCTATACCGACGATGTGATGAAAAAGCATGTCGATGCGGCAAACCCTCATAGCCAGTATTTGCAAACGGCTAAAGCACTGGCAGAGATTAAAGATGCAGGGCTGGTGGCGGAGGTTCTCAAAAACCTCGGTTTGGGCGAAGGCTCTGCTTTGCCGGTTGGTGTACCGGTTCCCTGGCCGTCGGAAAATCCGCCAACCGGGTGGTTGAAGTGTAATGGTGCTGCTTTTAGTGCCACCACATATCCGCTTCTGGCAAAAGTGTACCCGTCGCTTAAATTGCCCGATCTACGTGGAGAGTTTATTCGTGGCTGGGATGATGGAAGAAATGTCGATAATGGAAGAACTATCTTCTCTGCACAAGGAGATGAAATTCGTTCGCATAACCACAGATTTGTTAACGAATACGGAACCCCAACCCCGAATTTTATTGCATTTACTGATCAAAATAGCGAGTCAATGGAAATAATGGGACAAGCTGGTAATCGTTGTCATACATATATATTCATGGAAAACACTGGTGGAGCAGAGACACGACCACGCAACATTGCATTTAACTATATTTTGAGGGCTGCATAATGTTAAGAGCTCAGTTGGATAAAAATCTCATAGCTATTAACTCTGGGGAAGTTAGTGTTTATAATTATGACGGTATTTCACGTGAATATCTTTCAACTATCACTGAAACTCTTGCTAAAGGAGTAGGACTTCCTGCTAATTCATGTGTCGATGCTCCCTTAGAAAAAAAGAAGGCATGAAGGTTTGCAGAACTAAAGACCTTTCTGCATGGGAGTATATTAGCGATCATCGTGGTGAAACTGTCTACAACACTGAAACAGGAAAATCATTTATTATAACTGAACTGGGTGATAACCCAACCAATACAACTTCAAAAGTTCCAGCTTCAGAGTACTGTAAATGGATGGTGAAAACTGGGTCGAGGATTTATCGCTTAAACATGAAGCAGATAAAGAAATCGCGGAAAAACATCGAGAAGATATTTTAAACAATATCGATAAGACAATCTCCGATTGGAAGATTGAACTTTTGCTTGGTGACATTAGCGATAATGACAAAGCAAAACTATCAGACTGGATGGCATACAAGTCTGCAGTGAAAGCCGTCGATGTATCGACGGCACCTGAAGTTAACTGGCCGCAAAAACCGGAATAATTAAAGTTTTTCTCAAGAATGACAGATAGCGAGGGTCGCTATCTGTTAACTCAGCCTGAGTTAGGAGAATTTTTCACTTTTTGGACAGGGTAAAAACAGAAACCAACTTGTCCTTTAGGCCATTTAACACATTAGAATATAATAATTATTTTCCATTAAAATATTCTTCGGGTAGATTAATTTCAGTATCAAGTCACCGTCATCTTAAAAAAATGAATAATTTATCTTTCTAGAGTGAACGTGGTCAGAATTATTTTACACTAAAAAGTCAGCCGCTTTATTCTACGGAAAGATGTTCAACTAAAACTAAACTACCTGCAAATTGCAGAGGCATAAATATCCTTGCCTCTGTAATTCTTTCGATGTCAATTTCGAGCCGGAAGGATAAAGTGAAATGTTGCAGGAGCCGTCGATACATCGACGGCTTTTACTGGATTATCATATGCTATACAAGGTAATAGTTTTGATTTTTCATTACCGCTAATATCACAAAGGAAAGTTTCAATCTTTCAGTGTAATATAATGTCTTTAGTATTGTCCAATAACGCATCCTCAATGCTTGTCGACATTTAACATACAGGGGTTATACTTTTTTTAGCCACTCACTCAGCTTTCGCCATCTCTTAAAAAGAACTCTGGAAAAGGATTTATATAACTTATTACTTAGCTCTCACTATATAATTGAATGCTACGTTACGTGGTCTGATAGATATACCTTTCGATATTCCAGATTTTATAGTGGTAATAATGGTTGAATTCATACCATTGTCTGAAATCGCGCCTTCATAATTATTGGGGTTAGTTCCATCTGGCATTTTAAAGTCAGATTGCTGCATATCAAATAAGGAATCTTCATTTTTGAATCCTAGCCCGACTACACCATTAGCGCCCGTTGCGTCCTGATTATAGTAATCGAGCATCGCTGTTCTGAGGGTCGTAGACTGCTGCGATGTTAAGATCCCTCTTCCATTATCGATACCACGACCACCATCCCAGCCACGAATAAATTCCCCACGTAAATCTGGTAATTTAAGTGATGGATACGCTTTCGCCAGAAGCGGGTAATCAGCTGCGCTAAAAGTATCACCATTACAGGTCAACCAGCCTGATGGCGGTACTTCAGATGGCCAGGGAACCGGTACACCAACCGGCAAAGCAGAGCCTTCGCCCAAACCGAGGTTTCCGCGAAACAAACGCCTGGTCCCTGTAACCTGCGCAATGGCAAACTCCTCACTTTTTACCAGAGGAAAAACGATGCTGATTGGCTATGTCAGGGTGTCAACAAATGACCAAAATACCGATTTACAACGGAATGCCTTGCAGAGTGCAAATTGTGAACAGATTTTTGAGGATAAAATCAGCGGTAAGACCAGCGAGCGGCCTGGTTTAAAGCGGGCGCTGCGGATGTTAAAAGAAGGCGATACGCTCGTAGTGTGGAAGCTGGATCGGCTTGGCCGCAATATGCGCCACTTGGTCATGCTCACTGAGGAGCTGCGTGAACGCGGAGTCAATTTCCGTAGCCTGACAGACAGCATCGACACCAGCACGCCGATGGGGCGTTTTTTCTTTCACGTGATGGGTGCGCTGGCGGAGATGGAACGCGAATTAATCGTTGAACGCACACGAGCAGGGCTCACCGCTGCGCGTGAAAAAGGGCGCATCGGCGGCCGACGGCGCATTATGACGCCGGACGTCGTGGAGCGCGCAAACAGGATGCTGATGAACGGTGCCACGCGTTACCAGGTGGCGCTGGTGCTGGATATCTCTGTCAAAACGCTGTATCGCTATCTTCCTGCCAACGCCGCTAAATCCACCGATCACAATAGTAACTAACAGGAGTAAGCGATGTTATTTACCGTGCGCTTTTACGATCGTGCCGACCGCGCCAATATTCGCAAAACCCATATGGAAGCCCACCTGCAGTGGCTTGAGTGCGCGAAATCGAGCGTACTGATTGCGGGCTCCCCAGAGAGCATGCCACGGCCCATCCGGATGGCGCGTTATGGATTGTGGACGCCGCCTCTAAAGAAGCCGTGGAAGCCCTGCTGAAACAGGATCCATTCTGGCTGGAGGGATTGCGTCAAAACGTTGAGATTCGGCTCTGGAGCAGGGCTTTTGACCGTCCCGTCACCTTATAAATACACGCCGCTGTTTAGCCACGCGCCAGCAAACCGCAATCGCATGCATCCTTTCTGCTGACCTGACACTCTGAGCACACCCTCAACACGGAGTGCTACAGATGTCTGATTTTCATCACGGTGTCCGCGTCGTCGAAATTAATGACGGCACACGCACCATCTCGACTGTTTCAACCGCCATTGTTGGCATGATCTGCACCGCAGAAGATGCTGATGCAACGGCGTTCCCTCTTAACACACCTGTTCTGCTGACCAACGTGCAGGCGGCCATCGGCAAAGCCGGTACCCAGGGCACCCTGGCGGCCGCGCTGCAGGCGATTGCTGACCAGGCGAAGCCGGTAACTGTCGTGGTTCGCGTAGCAGAAGGCGCGAGTCAGGCGGAAACCACCTCTAACCTGATTGGCTCGACAGACGCGAACGGTAAATACACCGGCATGAAGGCGCTGCTCAGCGCGCAAACTCAGCTGGGTGTTAAGCCACGTATTCTGGGCGTGCCAGGGCTGGATTCGCTGGAAGTGGCGACCGCGCTGGCCAGCATTGCACAGCAGCTGCGTGGCTTTGCTTACGTGTCCGCCTGGAACAGCAAAACCATCTCTGATGCCATGAAGTACCGCGAAAACTTCAGCCAGCGTGAGCTGATGGTCATCTGGCCAGACTTTATTGCCTGGAATACCGCGACCAGCAAATCTGAAATGGCTTATGCCACCGCACGTGCGCTGGGCCTGCGCGCCAAAATTGACAACGATACGGGCTGGCATAAAACCCTGTCCAACGTGGGCGTCAATGGCGTAACCGGCATCTCTGCAGACGTTTTCTGGGATCTGCAACAGACTGGCACCGATGCCGATCTGCTGAATGAGAAGTGCGTCACCACGCTGATCCGTAAAGACGGCTTCCGTTTCTGGGGCAACCGTACCTGTAGCGACGATCCGCTTTTCGCGTTTGAGAACTACACCCGTTCAGCGCAGGTGCTGGCCGATACCATGGCGGAAGCGCACATGTGGGCCAACGATAAACCGCTGACGCCAGTACTGGTACGCGAAATCATCGCCGGCATCAATGCGAAGTTCCGTGAACTGGTCAGCGCTGGTTATCTGCTGGGTGCGAACTGCTGGTACGACGAAAGCGCGAACGATAAAGAGAGCCTGAAGGCGGGCAAACTGTTTATCGATTACGACTACACGCCGGTGCCCCCGCTGGAAGATCTGACGCTGCGTCAGCGCATCACTGATACCTATCTGGCGAACTTCGCCGCATCCGTAAACAGCTAAGGAGCCGGATAAATGGCACTGCCACGTAAACTCAAGGGGTTAAACCTCTTCAATGATTCAAACAGCTATCAGGGCATTGTAACCGCCGTTACGTTGCCGAAGCTGTCACGCAAGCTGGATACCTATCGCGCAGGCGGCATGAACGGCGCCGCGTTTATCGATAACGGCCTGGACGATGCGGCGCTCGATATGGAGTGGACGCTGGGCGGTATGGATGAGCTGGTACTCAGCCAGTGGGGCGCAACGGCCAACGTTCCGTTACGTTTTACCGGTTCTTATCAGCGCGATGACACCGGCGAAGAGATTGCCGTTGAAATCGAAGTGCGCGGTAAGCACCAGGCGTTTGACTTCGGTGAAGCCAAGCAGGGTGAAAACGCCGAAACCAAAGTCACCAGCAAAAATACCTATTTCAAACTGACCTGGAATGGCAAAGAGCTGATTGAAATCGACACCGTCAACATGGTGGAGAAGGTCAACGGCGTCGATCGTCTGGAACAGCGCCGTAAAAATCTCGGCCTGGTGTAATAACAAAGGCCAGCGCGTTCTGCGCTGGTCCCTCTTGATTGAGATGGAGAAAAAATGGAACAGCTGGATAAGCCGGAACAGAAAGACAACCTGGTGGTGCTGGAAAGCCCGATTTCACGCGGTGATGTAGTGATCGCCCAGATCGAGCTGGTCAAACCGAACGCCGGCGCACTGCGCGGTGTACGACTGGCCGAGCTGGCCTCGTCCGATGTGGATGCGCTGTTGATGGTGCTGCCCCGTATCACGATGCCTTCGCTGACCAAAGCGGAATGCAATGCGCTGGACCCGGTTGACCTGATTGCCCTGGGCGGCAAGGTGATTGGTTTTTTGTCAGCGAAATCGGCCACGTAAGCTGGCCCCGCGATATGACGGTCAATGATCTGATGGCCGATATTGCCAGCGTTTTTCACTGGCCCCCCTCAGAAATGTATCCCATGTCGCTGGAAGAGTTACTCGACTGGCGGCATAGAGTGATGATCCGCAGTGGAGTAACCTCAGATGAGTAACACGCTCAAGCTGCAAGTGCTGCTGGAAGCGGTTGATCGGGCGACGCGCCCGTTCAGTGCCGTGCGTAAAGAAACAGAAAAACTGTCTGCGGATATCCAGGAAACGCAGGACCACCTGGATGCGCTCAACGCTAAATCCGCGCAGATTGAAGGGTTCCGTGCGACGCGCAAAGAACTGACGCTGACCCAACAAAATCTCAAAAATACCCGGGCAGAAGCGGCAGCACTCGCCATTCAACTTAAAAACACCCAAAACCCCACCGCGGAACAAACGCAGGCGCTGGATAAGCTGCGTCAGTCGGCTAACGCGCTGCAGCAAAAAAATATTCAGCTGCGTCAGTCGGTACAGGAGCAACGCCAGGCGCTGAATGACGCCGGGATTTCCACGCGCCGGTTGAGCAGTGAGCGCCGGAAGCTGAATCAACAAGCCGAGCAGACGACATCCACCCTCAATGCGCAGGGTCAGTCCATGGATCGGCTGAATCAACGTCAGGACAAGCTCAACCGCATACGCGATCGCTACCGTGCCGGCATGGCGCTGGCAGATAACGTGCAAAGTGCCAGTTCGAAGGCCAAAGACTTTGTTGAAAAGGGCCGAAAAGTCATTGATTACCTGTCACCTGCAAATGAGGTTGTGCAAGCCCGCGCGGCGATTACGCAATCGGGTGGCTCATCGGGAGAGGCAAAAGCTGCAGCACCGGCAGTGGCTAACCTTGCAAACGCGACGCAACGTAGCATGCAAGAAAGCGCGTCTTTGGTGCTCAATATTAAAAACGCGTTCGGCATTGCAGATGACCAGGTTGGTCAGTTAGGCGACGTGCTCTCATCGACCTTTGCCAATAAAACCACCGATTTTACCGCGCTTAAGACGGCGATGGTCGCTGTAGGGCCAGCCGCGAAGGACGCCGGTGTAAGCGTCGGTCAGACCGCGGCCATGATGGGCGTGCTGGCGGAAAACGGCATGACGGGCAGCCAGGCCGGTGCTGGCGTCAGCGCCATGTTGACACATGTTCAGGCACCGGACGCCAGCGCAGACAGCGCACTGAAAGCGTTGAATGTGCAAACCGCTGACGAACAGGGCAACAACCAGCCCATTTTCGCGGTGCTCGGTCAGGTACAGGCGGCGTTTGAGAAAAATAAACTCGACGCAGCCCAACAAGCCGCTTATCTGCAGGCCATTTTTGGTGAACAGGGCGCGGCCCCTGCCGCAGTGCTGATGAAGGGCGCAGCCAGTGGCCGACTGGATCAGCTGTCTCAGGCGCCCGCTGCCCAGCCGCCAGCCGCAGACGCGTCGGTTGATACCAGCCTGCAGGCTATCACTCAGGATGGCTTGTCCGTACAGTCCGTCCTGACCGGCGTCATGAATATCAATCCTCAGCTCTCGGACAGCCTGCTGACGCTGGCGGCCGGTGGCTGACGTTGGTGGATTCCCTGGCCAGCGTGGGGAACATTGCCTGGCCCGTCATTAGCGGGCTGAGTACTATCATGGCGGGTGTGGAGCTGCTGGGCAGCGCGTTTGCCATCATCGGTGGCGCGATTACGGCCACGCTGGGGGCGATTACGCTACCGGTGGTCTTGCTTGGCGCGGCTATCGCGGCGGGTGCCATGTTGGTTTACCAGTACTGGGAACCGATTAGCACTTTTATCAGCGGCGTTGCTGAAGGTTTCAGCGCGGCGATGGGCCGATAAGCGACGCGTTCGCGCCGCTGAAGCCGGTATTTGACTGGTTCAGTAACAAAGTGTCTGAGCTGGGCGCATGGTTCTCGAAGCTGCTGGAACCCGTGAAGTTTTCTCAGCAGGAGCTGGCTTCAGCAGGGGAGATGGGGCAGCGCTTCGGCAACATGCTGGCGACAGCGCTGAAATTGCCTGGTGAAGCCCTTAACCAACTGCGGGGCGGCATTGACTGGGTGCTGGGCAAACTTGGCATCATCGATGAGAAATCTGACAAGGTGAAAGACAAGCTGCCACCGCCCAAAATGCGCGAGCAGGACGACGAGGATGAGGATAACGCGGATGCCCGTCCGGCCGCATCGCGCGCCAGCCTTAACAGCACGCTCAGTCAGCCTTTGCCTTCGGTTAACAATTCAAACGTGGATAACCGTCAGCACACCGTAACCAACAACATCTATGCGACAGGCGACCCCAGGCGATCGGACAGGCCGTTGCACAGTATTCCACGGCATCGCCGTGGTCCACGGCTGATAGCAGCTATAACTCCATGTTTAGCCGGATTAATTCACCATGATGATGATATTAGGCATGATGCCGTTTGTACGGCAAACCCTTCCCTTCGACAATCTGAAGCATGACGTGGGCTATCGCTGGGCGAAAAACAGTCGCGTGGGGCGACGTGAGTCGACCCAGTTTTTGGGTGCCGGTGACGATAAAATCACCCTGTCTGGCGAGCTCCGGCCTGAAATCACCGGCGGCAATGTCACGCTGCTGGCACTGAAGGCGATGGCCGATGAAGGCCTGGCGTGGCCGCTGATTGGCGGCAATGGCATTATTTACGGCATGTTTGTCGTCACAGATTTCTCGGCCACGCATACCGAATTCTACAGCGACGGCAGCGCGCGCAAGATAGGTTTTACCCTCAACCTGTTGCGGGTAGACGCTTCATTGACCAGCATGTTCGGCGACTTAAAAAGGCAGGCGGAAGAACTGCAAAACCGGGCCAGTGACGCAGCGCAACGGGTGGGTTCTGTCATCAACAGCGTTACCTCTGCGCTGAGCGGAGGGCGCTGAGATGAGCGATATCGCCCCGATTCCGGTGCCTCTGCGCGTTGCGCCGACGCCGGACTTCAATATCAAAATTGAGACGAAGGATAAAACGGAAGATATTCGCCCACGGCTGATTTCTCTGAAGTTAACGGATAACCGTGGCTTGCAGGCCGATCAACTGGAGCTGACGCTGGACGACAGCGACGGCCAGTTGGTCATGCCGCCTTTTGGCGCAAAAATCGCCCTGGAGATTGGCTGGAAAGGACAGCCGCTTGCAAATAAAGGCATCTACCTCATTGATGAGGTCACCTACCAGGGCGCGCCGGACACGATAACGGTGGTCGCCCGAAGCGCCGATTTTAGTGGCACTCTCGATGTTAAAATCACTGATTCATATCCAGACATGACGGTTGGCGAGGCCGTGGAGAAAATCGCGAAACGTAACAACCTCAAGTGGAAAGTTTCGCAGGAGATAGCTAAGAAAAAGATTAAGCATCTCGATCAAACGCAGGAAACGGACGGCACATTTATTACTCGTCTGGCTATGCTGGTTGGCGCGGTGGCGACAATTAAAAAAGAAATGCTGCAGTTCTTTGCCCCCGGGCAGGGCGTGACCGTGAGCGGAAAGCCGATTTCACTCCTGAATCTGAACCGACAGGATGGCGATAAGTATGAGTACAAATTGTTTAAGCGCGACGATTACAGTGGCGTAGAAGCAAAATGGTACGATCAGAAAAAGGCGCAGCAGAAAGGGGTAACCGTCAACACGATACCGCCAGCAACACCGGCGGTGAACCCTGTCCATCCCGCGGCCAAAAATATCCCCACAATCGGGCAACAAGACCCGGGAAAAACCTATGTTTTTGGCAGCAATAAGAAGCTGTATGTACTGAATACGCACTTCAGTAGCCAGGAGGAAGCAGAGGAGGCGGCTAAGGCAAAGTGGCAGGAACTGCAACGCAACCGGGCTACGCTGAAGATCCTACTGGCGCTGGGTGCTGCGGAGTTGATTCCTGAAACGCCGGTCAAAGCTCAAGGTTTTAAATCGGTCATCGATAATCAAAAATGGCTGATTACCAATATCGTGCATACCCTCGATAAAAGTGGCTTTACCACCCAGTTGAACCTGGAGCTGATGACTGAAAACGTGGACTACATCTTAGTAGAAAATCAAGCTGGTTAGGTTAAGTCTAATTATTGTTGCTTTTTGTTTAGTCTTTGGCTAATGTGATTGTATGCCAGAGAGGAGAACAACTATGATGCATTGCCCAAAATGTCAGACCGCCGCCCATACGAAAAGCAGCCGTTACGTTTCGAAAGAGACGAAAGAACGTTATCACCAGTGCCAGAACATTAACTGCAGTTGTACCTTTAAAACCCTGGAGAGCGTATCCGGGATTATCGTCGAACCGGCGCAGATTAATACCGTGCCGGTGATGGCGAAAGGCAGCAATAACCCGTCACCGCAGCTGCTGTAAGCCCAACCGCGAAAGCGGGTTTTTTTATGGCTGCGGCCTGGATGGGATCGCTGGGAGATCAGGCTGAAGGCCAGCGAGCCGTTGACGTTCAAGGGCGCGACAGCGGCCTCTGGAGTTCTGTTAATAACTGTACGGTGGTGAGGGCCGGGGCCCTTGGGGACACTGGCAATTACTGTACGGAATAAAAAGATTTCACTGATATGAGTCAGGCAAAACAGGCTTCCGGTGAAGAGAGAAAAAGCGTGGCGATTTTCGGCAGAAGAAAACGCAGGGGTGATAAAGTATTTTGGTACTAAGAGTAAGTCCGCGCTGGGATTTGAATTCGGTATGCGAATTCCCTTCTTCCAAAGGGAAGAAGGGAAAGGGTCGGAATTAATGAACGCTATCTGTAAATTTGCTATCGATCATCACCAGCCCCGACGCTGTTTGCACAAAACGCGGCGCGGTTAAGTCATCAGTCATGATGTTAATCATCTGGAATAACAAGCCGGTGATGTGTTTCTGCAAGTCTGTAGAAGCCGGCTGATTCAGCAACACTAACGTCAATGCGCTGCAATATTGCCGCATCTCTTCCGAATCTATCGAACAACCGCTGCGACAGGCTTTGTCATTACCTTTCTCCAGCGTGAGGCGTTTAATCAGGTGTTCTGGCAGTGGCTGGTCTAACAGAACTTTCAATACTTCCAGTGCAGCCAGCAAACGGCCGCACAGTGCCATACGAGCGGCGATATCGTGACATTCAATCAGGGCATCCACATAACGCACGCACGTATCCATCACCTGAAACAGATCGTGCGTGGTGCCAAGCGGCGTTTTCAAAAGGGTTGATACTGCCGGTTCGATAACTGGTTGAATGTCCACGATTTCATAATGAGTGGTTGTGTTACTATTGGTATTAGCCATAGCGTTGTTTCCTTTAGAGTGAACGTTGTGGTCAGACGCTCCGGTATGTGTTGCATCACTGCCGGGGCGTTGCTCTCATAAAAGGCCTCATGTTAGTGTGGTCTTTTAAAGGATTAAAATGAGGGAATAGGTCAGTACATGTCAATTATAATGCGTGAAAAAAAACCAAAAGGTGGAGGCAAGTCCCCACAATTTCAAATGCGCATTGATCCCGCCTTGAAAAAACAGCTCGATGCGGTTGCAGCTGAAGAAGGAATTAGTCTGGCAAGCTGGCTGAAGAATCTGGCGAGAGAGGCGTTAAAGGCAAGGGGAATTGATCCGGAGGGGTAAATTTGTACGTGAAATATTGAGTTAATTATATGTGTGGTAAATGAAAAAAAGCTAAATTTTGCTATTGTGAAGTTTTTAATGTGGCCATTACAAGTTTGATAAAATAGCTGAGGCTTTGATGGAGTTGTGAGTAAATGAAGCTTTTTATTGTATGGTTACTGCAATCTTTTTTCTATCTTGTACCGATTATAGTCAGTGTTGTTGGTGCTTATTTTATTGTGCGATTCGTTCCATTTTACCCAATGGGGTTTGTGGTTGCCTGGGTCGGTATCGTTGCTTATCTTTATGTAAGATACAGTAAGTGGGTTTAACCTCAACCGTATAATCTTTTTCATGGCGATTTTCAAAACACCATGAAGTTTCAATATTTATCTGTAATATGATGTTCAGTGAATCGGGACTTACCCATATTGACTTGCTCAAAGTAAATAATCAGGATGTAAGGTCCTTATAAATGAATGAGCAATCTAAGTTGTACGCTTACAAGATTAGCTATGAGATAACATTCAAATAAAATAAGATTGCCAGAAAGAAGAGCAGACTACGATAATGGACGAGACAGAAAAATCAGTACTCGATCTTGTTGAGACTTACAATGGTCGAAGCATATTTACCTTTAAGCGGTATCCGCTCAAACATAATACCGATCTTAATGAAGATTTTCGAATGAACCCGTTAGATGCCTATGATTTACTAGAGGGATTCACAGAGAAATTTTCGATTAATTTAGATGAAATCAATTTCACTCGCTATTTTCCTGAAGATAATGGCAAAGCAGAAAAGGCGTTGACCATTCAATTACTGATTGACTCGGCCCGAGCAGGTCACTGGACGGATGAAGAAAAATCAAAAACAGAAAATACCTTACCCTCAAACTCAGACAGGAAAATAATGAAAAAGGGAAAAAATAAGACGATTTATATTTTAGCAGTCATTATATGTTTTCTGATTCTTCCGGAAATAATGGTTCGTACACTAACCCCAGAACAACTCGTCAGACTCAGCGATTTCACAAGCCTGGGCGGGATTTTTAGCCATCTCCTTTCGTTAATGTTTTTTCTCGGTATAACATCGATTTTGCTGGGCATTGTCGCTATCTGTCTGGCAAAAAAAATCTACCGATATTTTGTCAGGTTAAAAAAATAGCATACCTGCTGTACGCTCTGTATGCGTTACCAACGCACTGAGAGCAAAATTTTGCCAAAGCTGAAAACGTTGAGCGAAAGCAATCCAGGAAAGCGTATAGGATCTGCGGACCTGTTTTACAGTGGCTGGTCCGCGCAAACTCATGGGGGAAATGTGAGTAGGTCAAAGTGTGCCATTCTTAGCGTAATGTGAGGTGTAATACGTTATTCCGCCCTTACAGGATGCGGACGAGTTGGGCATCGCCATGGAGAGCGAGAAAGCGCTACTGGAGCAATGGAGAACCTACCGCGTGGAGACCTTAACGGCACCGGATATTAGTTGGCCGGGAAAGCCTAAACAGAAACATCCCCGTTACAGCGGGGACTATCAGGAAAATTTTAGAGGCGGGAAGGCTTAATTTTGCCATTCAATCATCTCATCCAGCCGTTTTAAAATATCTGGGAAGTAGCTCTCATTGATGCCGAAATCACCTTTCACCTGAGCGCTGTCAGCATGCGCTTCAGGACGAAGGTCATATTCAATAATTACAACCTCTTCGCCGGTTACTTTCCTGATTATCATATTCAGTTGATGGCACTGGCTTTGAAACACGAAAGGCTTTATCTCTCTTTGAGCAATTAAAGCGTTATGGTGCGCTGCAAATTGCTCACGTAGTTCCAGTAGCTCACCTACCGTAAATTCAGTTTGAAACTGTGCTTTCAGGCCAGGAACAGAAAATTCAACAAAAGATTTTATCCAGTCCCAGCGATGATGTTCAGGGTCAATGTCGTTATCGACCACTCTTTCAAAAGGAGAAACCGTAAACGTAAATTTCTCGTATTTAATATCAAACATTGATGCGTTCCTGTCGGTTTTTAAAAATACATAAAGTGGATGATTGTCCAGTCGGACTCTCTTACCACAACTTCGAGTGTGTATTTTTTATACTCAGTAGTGGCCTTCTTACGATAAAGCTTGTACATCTCAATTTCGTATCTGTACAGGCCTTCAACTTTCCGGGGATCGGTCGTTCGCTTACCAAAACGAATAGCTTTTTCCTGAATATGTAAAGGAACATACCGACCCGTTTCATACATGTGCTTAGCAGCCGTTTCGGTCATTTTCAGGTTGCGTACAGATAAGCCGAGTTTGAACCGGGCGCGCAAAAATGAAATAGTCCCCTGGCCAAGCTTTGCTGTAATCGCTGTTCGCGTACCCGCTTCAAATAAAGCACGGCCAGTGCGGAGAATGCGGAAAACACCAAAAGCAATCAGTGCAATATCAGTGGGATCGAACAACGGCGTTTCAAGCGGAGCCTCTTCAAGCCGGACAAAATGGCCCTGTGCATCATAAATTTGCCAGAGGCCGGGAGCCTGAGCCACGGTGTAGCCGATACACATACCGCTTGTTTCATCAAGCACCGGCTGAGCATTGCGTGGTAGATGTTGTGGCCGAAGCTCAAAAAATTCTCCGGGGGCAATCTTGACTCAAAAGTGTAATACCGTCCAGGTTCCTGTCTTTCTGCTCTTCCTGAGATCATTCTCGTTCCCTCTTTTTGATGATGGCTGTTCATAGTGCCACAGGAAGGCAAAGCGATCATTCCCGAGTAAATGCCCGATCATTCTTCAACAAACCCTAATTGTATAAACGGCATCGCCTGACCTGACACTCTGAGCACATCCATTTTACGGGGGCATCAGATGTCTGATTACTGTCATGGTATCTGCATCGTCGAAATCATGGATGGCACTCGCACCATTTCCATCATCTCTACCGCGATTATTGGGCTGGTCTGTACCGCCTGGGACGCCGACACTACCGCTGAATACGCCGGTATTGTTTGCTAACGTGTAGGGTGGTATCGCCAAAGCCGGGGCAAAATGCACGCTAGCAGGCGATTTTCGACCAGGCCAAATCGGTTAATGTCTTGGTGCGCGTTGCCGTGGGTGCGACCGAAGCGGAAACCATCTCAAACATCATCGGTACCACTTACGAAAACGGCCAATACACTGTAATGAAAGTCCGGTTAAGCGCAGAATCAGCTCGGCGTGCCGGGCCTTAACTCGCTGGAAATGGCGATCGCGCTCGCCAGGATCGCGTAGCAGGTGCACCTTCAAAACGTACGAAAGCATAGCGGGGATGATCGTCTCGCCGGGCCAGACTAATAAGGTGCCGATTTTTACGCATAACGACAGAAGGTAATCGTTACTTCACTGAAAGCTCGCGAAAGTATGCTTTTTGTATCTGCGTTCAAAAAGAACGAATAAAGTCATGTGATGCTTTTGTGACGCTGGCCTATAGAAACAAAAAAGCCACTCGGCTAAAAGTGGCTTAATATCCTGATTCAACAGGTGAAATCTGGTGGCCCCTGCTGGGCTTGAACCAGCGACCAAGCGATTATGAGTCGCCTGCTCTAACCACTGAGCTAAGGGGCCAATGGAGCGGGGATTATAAAGTATCTATTCGGGGCAATCCAGCGTTGTTCGGCTGGTTGCTGAAATAAGCAGCAATGTTTTACTTGCTGATAACTATGATAAAACCGCCAAAAACGCTACGCTGATACGCAGCGTCGTCGCATGCGCGGTGAAGCGCGATTGTCTTATTGGGCTTAACAGTAGGAAAGACAGCCGCGATCACGACATTGCTCCGCAAATAAGCGTTAACCACTGGCAAGATTATGACGAATACGGATTCTTTGCGTGAGCGGCCAGGACGCAGCGCAAAGCCAGGAGGCCCCATGAGCGAACACAACATCACCGATATCATTGCACCGGACCTGAACGTCCTCTTCTGCGGCATTAATCCCGGTCAGTCGACCGCGCACACCGGCTATCATTTTGCCCATCCGGGCAATCGCTTCTGGAAGGTGATTCACCTGGCAGGGTTTACGGTGCAGCAACTGAAGCCGGAAGAAGAGCAGCGCTTACTGGAGACCGGCTGTGGTATTACGATGCTGGTCGAGCGTCCGACCATTCAGGCAAATGAACTGGCCAGTGATGAGCTACGTGATGGCGGTCAGCGGCTGATGGACAAGGTTCTATGCTATCAGCCTGCCGCGCTGGCTATCCTGGGCAAAGATGCCTTTAAACGCGCGTTTCGTCAGAGCAAAGTGGAGTGGGGCGAGCAGCCGATCTACATGGGGAAAACCCAGGTGTGGGTGTTGCCGAATCCCAGCGGATTAAACCGGGCCTCACTGGAAGAGATGGTGGCGCTATATCGCCAGATGTACGAGGCGTTACAGCAGCGGCGTTAATGGTGGCGGTTTGCGGGAAAAGGGCAGGGCAGCAGACATAAAAAACCCCGGCGAACCGGGGTTTTAACGGACTTAGTCGTCGAGGAAGCTACGCAGCACTTCCGAGCGGCTCGGGTGGCGCAGTTTACGCAGGGCTTTCGCTTCAATCTGACGAATACGCTCACGGGTAACGTCAAACTGTTTGCCCACTTCTTCTAACGTGTGGTCGGTGTTCATATCGATACCGAAACGCATGCGCAGCACTTTGGCTTCACGCGCGGTCAGGCCAGCCAGCACGTCGTGGGTCGCAGAACGCAGGCTCTCAGAGGTCGCAGAGTCCAGCGGCAGCTCCAGCGTGGTGTCTTCGATAAAATCACCCAGATGTGAATCTTCATCATCACCAATCGGCGTCTCCATAGAGATAGGCTCTTTGGCAATCTTCAGCACCTTGCGGATCTTATCTTCTGGCATCAGCATGCGCTCAGCCAGTTCTTCTGGCGTCGGCTCACGGCCCATCTCCTGCAGCATCTGGCGCGAAATACGGTTGAGTTTGTTGATGGTCTCAATCATATGCACCGGAATACGGATGGTACGCGCCTGGTCAGCGATAGAACGGGTAATCGCCTGACGAATCCACCATGTGGCGTAGGTCGAGAATTTGTAGCCGCGACGGTATTCAAACTTATCAACCGCTTTCATCAGACCGATGTTACCTTCCTGAATCAGATCCAGGAACTGCAGACCACGGTTGGTGTATTTCTTGGCGATTGAAATCACCAGACGCAGGTTAGCTTCAACCATCTCTTTCTTCGCGCGGCGGGCTTTCGCTTCACCGATCGACATACGACGGTTAATGTCTTTCACCTGCTCGATGGTCAGGCCGGTTTCTTCTTCAATCTGTGCCAGCTTCTGCAGCGAACGCATCACGTCATCCTGCACGTCCAGCAGTTTTTCAGACCATGGCTTGTTCATCGCCAGTGCGGCTTTGAACCAGCTCTCGTTGGTCTCGTTACCGGTGAACAGCGTAATGAAGTTTTTCTTCGGCATTTTGCACACTTCAATACACAGCTTCATGATCAAACGCTCCTGGGTACGGACACGTTCCATCATTTCGCGCATGTTGTTCACCAGGTAGTCGAACTGCTTCGGTACCAGGCGGAACTGTTTGAAGACGTCCGACAGGTTCTGGATCTCAGCGACAGAGGCCGCATGGCTGCGTCCTTTGCTCTTGATCACATCGCGCGTCGTTTCGTATTGCGTACGCAGGTCAGAGAACTTCTCGCGCGCCAGTTCCGGGTCGATAGAGTTATCGTCGTCAGAGCTGTCGTCGTCGCTCTCTTCGTCGTCATCGTCGTCGTCATTACGATCTTCTTCTGACAACTCAGAACCGACGTGGGTGGCGGTCGGTGCCAGGTCTTCTTCTGCGTTAGGATCGACAAAGCCAGTGATAAGGTCTGACAGACGCGACTCACCGGCTTCAACACGATCGTACTGATCCAGCAGGTAGGTAATGGCTTCCGGATATTCAGCAACGGAACACTGAACCTGGTTGATACCGTCTTCAATACGCTTCGCGATGTCGATTTCGCCTTCGCGGGTCAGCAGTTCAACGGTACCCATTTCACGCATGTACATGCGAACCGGGTCGGTGGTGCGGCCAATTTCAGATTCAACGCTGGATAATACCTGAGCGGCAGCTTCCGCGGCATCTTCGTCAGTATCGGAGCTGTTTTCATTCAGCATCAGATCGTCGGCGTCCGGGGCTTCCTCAACCACCTGGATGCCCATGTCGTTAATCATCTGGATGATGTCTTCGATCTGATCGGAGTCGACGATATCTTCCGGCAGATGGTCATTGACCTCAGCATAGGTCAGATAGCCTTGCTCCTTACCACGGGTGACAAGAAGCTTGAGCTGTGACTGCGGGTTTTGCTCCATAAGACGGTATCCACACTTCTGTTAATTAGATTGGTGTCGGTCGGCAGCGAGCCAACAATAACATTGAAGGCATTTCGTTCTCGCCGCTGCCTTCGTCGCGGCCTGGGCTTTGCCCATTAGTAATCGGCACTTAAGCCGCAAATTTTATGTCGGGCCTGGCTTACTCGCCATTTTTGCCTCTGACAGTGCTCGTCATCCTCACGTACATCAGTACGCTCCGGTGACTGCGCGCTTTCAGCGACAAAACCTGCTTCGACGCCGACGGCCCGAGGGCGGAAGCTGGCTTACTCGCCATTTTGCCTCTGACAGTGCTCGTCATCCTCACGTACATCAGTACGCTCCGGTGACTGCGCGCTTTCAGCGACAAAACCTGCTTCAACGCCAATAGCCCGAGGCGGAAGCTGGCTTTCACAACATGTTTGCCACTGGCGGTACTCGTCATCCTCACATAGCGGAGGTAACGGTTCGCTTACCGCGACAAAACCTGCTTCGCCCTGAATAACTAAACCTGCCGCTCCGGTTACGGACAGCAGCAGGTAGGGTAACCTGTTACTTTTTCGCGAAGGCCTGGCTCAGTGTCCAGAGCTCGCGACGTTCGTCGGTGCTGAGTCCGTGGGTGCGTTCTCGCGCAATCAGGAACTCCAGTCGTTCTTCCAGAGCCGCGTCATAAATACTGGCCAGGGAATCCTGGAACACCGCTTCGCTCTCTTCATCCACTATCATGTGGTTCCACACGGCCAGTGTTTCAAGCGTTTGGCTAAAATTTGTTCCGCGATATAACTCTAGTAGCTGACCGGTGGTCAATCCAGGATTCTCGTTACAGCGCTTCACTAATTCAATAAATAGCGGTAAACCGGCTATTTTTGACTCGGCCAGCCCATCCAGTGCAGGGACCAGACTTGCCAGTTGTGGATTCTGAATCAGCAACGCCACCAGAACGCGCATTGTGGTGCGTTTCAGCGGCGGAGCAACCGGTGCGCTTGCGCCCTGTGCCTGTTTAGGCATCAGCTTTTCAAGCTGCGCATCATCCAGAATACCGAGTTTGTTTCCCAGTTCCTGACGCAGATAAATGCGTAACGTTTCACCAGGAATCTGCGTGATCAGTGGCAATGCCAGTGTACTTAAACGCGCTTTGCCGTCACGAGAGCTTAAATCGACCTGCGGCAACAGGCTGTCGAACAAAAACGAAGAGAGCGGCATAGCCTGCTCCATCCTCGCTTCGAATGCGGCTTTACCTTCTTTGCGAACCAACGTGTCCGGGTCTTCGCCGTCAGGTAAAAACATAAAGCGTAGTTGACGACCGTCATTCATGTAAGGCAATGCGGTTTCAAGCGCTCGCCAGGCGGCTTCACGTCCGGCGCGATCGCCGTCGTAACAGCAAATCACGTTATCCGTACTGCGAAACAGCAACTGAATATGTTCAGCCGTGGTCGATGTACCCAGTGAGGCAACCGCGTAGTCCACGCCGTATTGCGCCAGGGCAACGACATCCATATAGCCTTCCACCACTAACAGGCGTTTCGGTTCAGGATGATTTTTTAAGGCTTCATACAGGCCATACAGCTGACGACCTTTATGAAAAACAGGCGTTTCGGGCGAGTTAAGATACTTCGGCGTATCATTACCCAGCACGCGGCCGCCAAAGCCGATAACGCGGCCTCGCTTATCGCGGATGGGAAACATCACGCGCTCGCGAAAGCGATCGTAAACCCGGCCTTTATCATTATTGACCAGCATGCCCGCTTCCATTAATGACTCGCGATCTTCCGGCTGCTTACCAAAGCGTTTGAGAACATTGTCCCAACCGGCGGGGGCATAACCTATCGCGAAATGATTAATGATATCGGCGCTCAGGCCGCGATGTTGAAGATAATCGCGCGCTGACTGGGCACTGGATTGCTGCAAACTCTGCTGATAAAAACCGTTAAGGTTGTCCATCAGTTGGTACAGGCTCTGGCGCTGATGGCGTTCCATCGGGCTGGGCCCGTTACCCGCTTCGTAAGGGACATCTAACCCGTGAGAAGTGGCTAACTCTTCGATACTTTCAACAAACTCCAGACGATCGTAGTTCATCAGAAAGTCGATGGCATTACCGTGCGCACCACAACCAAAACAGTGATAAAACTGTTTTTCGCCATTTACGGTAAAAGAGGGGGTTTTCTCATTATGAAAAGGACAGCACGCATGATAATTCTTTCCCTGCTTTTTCAGCTTTACGCGAGCATCGATCAACTCCACGATGTCCGTGCGGGCAAGTAAGTCATTGATAAATACGCGTGGAATTCGTCCTGCCATAAGCCCCGTTTTTTCAGCTCATAAACGACAACAAGCCGCGCTTCCTTTCGGAAAGCACGGCCTTTTACTTGACTCAGTCTGCGTTTATCACGCTGTGGAGGCGAACCTCCGGGATATTAGTACAGACGAGTGCGGCGTGCGTTTTCGCGAGCCAGTTTTTTGGCATGACGCTTAACTGCAGATGCTTTAGCGCGCTTACGCTCGGTCGTTGGTTTTTCATAAAACTCACGACGACGAACTTCAGCCAGAACGCCTGCTTTCTCGCAAGAACGCTTAAAGCGACGCAGTGCTACGTCGAACGGCTCGTTTTCACGTACTTTAATTACCGGCATGTAACTCTCACCTCAATAAAATTCGGTTTTTCTGCTGACTGCGGCGCCAGCACATTTCAAAATGGTGCAGCATTTTACTCCAACTCGCGTCGGCTTGTAAAGCACCATGGATAATTAAGAACCAACAGGAGCGTGTGCCTGTGCGGCTGCCGGTTTTTTCCGGGGGCGGGAGTATAGCGCACTCTTTAGGCAGCAGAAAATGACTTTTTGCGTGGATTGAGTCCTCTTTTTGCACAGTGGCTATGCTAAACTGCGCGCCGCAAGAATGAGGTGAAGCAATGCGAATTCTGGGTATTGAAACATCGTGCGATGAAACCGGCATCGCAATCTATGATGACGAGGCTGGCTTAGTCGCGAACCAGCTCTACAGCCAGGTAAAACTGCATGCCGATTACGGCGGCGTGGTACCGGAACTGGCTTCGCGCGATCACGTACGTAAAACGGTGCCCCTGATTCAGGCGGCGCTGAAACAGGCGGGTTTAGCGCCGCAGCAGATTGATGCGGTGGCCTATACGGCGGGGCCGGGCCTGGTCGGCGCGCTGCTGGTGGGCGCGACGATTGGGCGCGCGCTGGCCTTTGCGTGGAAGGTGCCTGCGGTGCCCGTGCATCATATGGAAGGCCATCTGCTGGCGCCGATGCTGGAAGACAATCCACCCGCCTTCCCGTTTGTGGCCTTGCTGGTTTCTGGCGGCCACACGCAGCTGATCAGCGTTACCGGCATTGGTGAATATGTACTGCTGGGCGAGTCAATTGACGATGCCGCAGGCGAAGCCTTCGATAAAACCGCCAAATTGCTGGGGCTGGATTATCCCGGCGGTCCCATGCTGTCGAAAATGGCGCAGCAGGGCACGGCTGGACGCTTCACGTTCCCGCGTCCGATGACCGATCGTCCGGGGCTGGATTTCAGTTTCTCGGGCCTGAAGACCTTTGCGGCGAATACCATTCGTGGCCATGACGATGACGCGCAAACCCGTGCCGACATCGCCCGTGCGTTTGAAGATGCGGTGGTGGATACGCTGGCCATCAAATGCAAACGCGCCCTGGATGAAACCGGCTTTAAGCGGCTGGTGATTGCGGGCGGCGTGAGTGCCAACCGTACGCTGCGCGAGCAAATGGCGGTCATGATGCAGAAGCGCGGTGGTGAGGTGTTTTATGCCCGTCCTGAATTTTGCACCGATAACGGTGCCATGATTGCCTACGCGGGCATGGTGCGTCTAAAAGGCGGTACGCGGGGAGAGCTGGGCGTAAGCGTCAGGCCGCGCTGGCCGCTGGCCGAACTGCCTGCCATCTGACAGAAAAAAGCCGGTCAACCGGCTTTTTTTACGCTTACTGTTTCTTTTTGCGCTTCCAGATTTTACTTTCCTGACGACGCCACAGACGTTGGATGTTGTCATGATGCCGCAGCAAAATCAGGCAGGAGAGCATGGAAACCGGGAACGTAAACTGCGGTTTAAACCACCAGACATAGAACGGCGCAATCAGGGCGCTGACAATCGCCCCAAGCGATGAGTAGCCGCTGAGCAGCACGGTCAACAGCCAGGTGCCGGTCATTAGTCCGGTCAAATCCCAGCCGATAGGCGCGATAGCACCAAACGCGGTCGCCACGCCTTTCCCACCCCTGAAGCGGAAAAACACCGGATAAATATGGCCCAGACAGGCGGCAATGGCGGTTAAGCCCAAATAGAGCGGGGGCACATGAAGCAGGTACGCCAACCAGACAGGCACCATACCTTTCAGAATATCGAATACCAGCACCGTTGCTGCCGCCGCTTTGCCGCCAAGGCGCAGCACATTGGTGGCACCCGGGTTGCCTGAACCGTGGGTGCGGGGATCGGGTAGCCCGGCGAGTTTGCATACCAGAATCGCACTGGAGATGGACCCACACAGATACGCGAAAATAATCATACCAAGCGCGAAAGCACTCATAACACCGTCCCGTTTCCTTTGGGGTCGTTTTGATCACGTCAACTATGGATAATACGCACAATCTGCCGGAAGTGGTATCCGGCCTGGCCAAAAACAGAGAGCACCGTCATGGATATCGTCTTTATAGAACAACTCACCGTCTTCACTACAATTGGCGTTTACGACTGGGAGCAGGGGATTCAGCAGAAGCTGGTGATCGATATCGAAATGGCCTGGGATAACCGCCAGGCGGCCGCCAGTGACGATGTTAAGGATTGTCTGAGCTACGCCGACGTCTCTGAGGCGATCCTGACACATCTGACGGGCGGACGTTTTGCACTGGTCGAACGCGTTGCCGAAGAAATTGCGGATCTGTTGATGAACCGTTTCAATTCGCCCGGTGTGCGTATAAAGGTAGCAAAACCGGGCGCTGTAGCGCAGGCCGCGCAGGTTGGCGTGCGAATTGAGCGCGGGACTATTCCTAAATAGTGATGATGTGATTGCCATCACAATGAAACCAAACCAAATTATGGTCTGTCTCAGCAGATACCGTTTCGTTAGTAAAAACTCAACGGTAGTTAACCTTAAGGTTTTACTCAGACTGAAGCAGATAAGATTTAAGGCGATAGCGCGGCTGCTAGCGCCTTTTTCATGGTTTTAAAACGGACAGAGGGAATACATTGATGGCAGATATTCATCAGCTGTGGGTAGCTGCAATCCTGGGCGTGGTAGAAGGGCTGACCGAGTTTTTACCGGTCTCTTCCACCGGGCACATGATTATAGTGGGGCATTTGCTTGGCTTTGAGGGTGACAAAGCCGAAACCTTTGAAGTCGTGATTCAGCTAGGCTCCATTCTGGCGGTAGTCGTGATGTTTTGGCGGCGTTTGTTTGGCCTGATCGGCATCCACTTTGGCGAAGTCAAACACGAAGGGACAGGAACCGGTCGCTTAACGCTGATTCATATCCTGCTGGGCATGATTCCTGCTGTCGTGATAGGGCTGGTCTTACACGATCAAATTAAAACGCTGTTTAATCCGATAAATGTTATGTATGCGCTGGTGGTCGGCGGTTTGCTGCTGTTAGCGGCGGAATTCCTGAAGCCAAAACAGCCAAAATCCGTTGGCGTGGATGACATTACCTATCGTCAGGCGTTTATGATCGGCTGCTTCCAGTGTCTGGCGCTGTGGCCGGGCTTCTCGCGTTCAGGTGCCACGATTTCAGGCGGGATGCTGATGGGCGTGAGTCGCTATGCGGCGTCCGAGTTCTCCTTTATCCTCGCCGTACCGATGATGATGGGGGCGACCGGGCTGGATCTGTATAAGAGCCTGGGCTTCCTGAGCATGGCCGACTTCCCGATGTTTGCGGTGGGTTTTATCACTGCCTTTATCGTCGCGATGATTGCGATCAAAGTGTTCCTGGAGCTGATCAAACGCATCTCTTTCGTATCGTTTGCGGTCTACCGCTTTATCGTAGCGGCTGCGGTTTACATGCTGTTCACGTAAACCCAACGCGGCCAGGTCACTGGCCGCGTTAACCTCTGCCTTCGGCAACGGCGTCGATGCGGCGCCGCGTCAGCTCTTCCCGCACCGCACTCCCTTTAAAGCCCGCCTCAACCACCGCTTTCGATGACACGGCCTGCGCCCGCACAAATGCGCGTCGCAGATAGTCACCCTGTGGATACGGCATGCTGGCGAGCCCACCGCGCCCACGGGCATCGGCTTCGCTACACAGCGCCAGTTGATGCACGCGTTCAGGCTTACGCCAGGCGTCGAGACGGTCAAATAACGCCACAATCGCCTCAGAAGGCAACTGCTCAATGGTGTGCATCGTGTCGTGGAATTCGGTTACCAGCAGGGCTAAATCGCGAATGGCATTCGGCACGCGCAAACGCTCACAGAGTGCGGCAACCAGCGGCACACCGGCGGGGCCATGACCGCGATGGCTGGGCCACTTTTCAACGGGCGTTAACGCTTTGCCTACATCGTGAAACAGCGTGGCAAAACGTACATCAATGGCCTCACTTAAGGCGGCGGACAGCGTCAATGCCATCAGCGTATGCACGCCCGTGTCAATTTCAGGATGCCATCTGGCGGGGGCGGGGATGCCATAAAGGTTATCGATTTCCGGGAACAGCACCTTCAGGGCACCGCAGTCACGCAGCACCTGAAAATAGACCTGAGGATTATGCGAGGACAGCGCTTTTTCGGTCTCTTTCCACACGCGCTCAGCGGTAAGATCGGCCAGCTCGCCGCTCTCCACCATTTGCCGCATCAGCGCCTGGGTTTCATCGGCAATGCGAAAGTTAAGGTGGGCAAAGCGCGCAGCAAACCGCGCCACGCGCAGCACGCGCAGCGGATCTTCACTAAAGGCTTCTGAAACGTGGCGCAGCAGTCGGTCAGCAATATCCTGTTGCCCCTGGTAGGGATCATAGAGCGTGCCGTTTTCATCGCGGGCGATGGCGTTGATCGTCAGATCGCGGCGTTGTAAATCCTGCTCCAGGGTGACGTCCGGGGCCGACCAGGTGGTAAAACCGGTATAGCCTTTGCCGTTTTTGCGTTCGGTGCGCGCCAGTGCATATTCTTCGCGGCTGTCAGGATGCAGAAACACCGGAAAATCGCGGCCCACCTGCTGATAGCCCTGTTCCAGCATGCTTTCTGGCGTTGCGCCCACGACCACCCAGTCTTTGTCTTTAACCGGCAATTTCAACAACGCATCACGTACCGCACCGCCAACAAGAAACGTCTTCACACACCACTCCAGAGATAAATAAGCGACCTGCGCGTCTGCGGGCGTCCTGCACCTGAATTCAGACGGGCACAACCCTTATTGTTACACAAATTCGACATATTGCAGACAGGCCAAAAAGGGCATCTTACGATCCCCTTTTGCAGCGAGCGGTGGAAAAGGTTAGTTCATCCAGCGATCGTTTTTCTTGCGACGCGGCACCATATGCGGCAGCAACAGACCCAGCAGCAGGCCCACGCCGAGCACGCCGCCACCGTACATAAACCACTGCATGATGATCGTGCGCTGTTTGTCATCCAGCTGAACGTTAGCGGCATTGACCTTCTTCTGGGCCACGATCAGTTCGTTCTTCAGCTTCTGATTTTGCTCTTTCAGCCCATTGATGACGCTGTCGCTGCTGGCCACTTTATTCTGCATCTCGGCCGTGCGCTGGTTCCAGCTGTTGTCAATGTTCGCTAACTTAGCCGTCAGGTCTTTAACCTGTTGTTCTAACTGAGGCACCCGGGTGCGCAGGCTGGGATTTTCACTCAACTGCGACAGGGGAATCCAGACGGTGCGGCCTTCCGCATCGCGCACCTGGCCATATTTGGTGGCGTCATTGGTTTGTAGCAGTTCGACCTGTTCACCCGCGTTCAGCTTACCGAGCAGGCGAAACTGGTCGCCGGGGCCGCTGCGAACCCAGGTGGATAATTCGTCAGAAACATAGCGTTTTTGATCGGCATGAGCAGGTGTAAGGGCGCTGAGGGCCAGCAAAGTGATTCCAGCAAGTGTGATTTTTTTCATTCGATTTCGTTTTGTTTAAAAATAAAGATAATTTACCGGCACAGTCTGTAGAGGCTTCGCATAAATCTGAATGAGAACTATCCTGGTCTCATAACAGTGCGAAAAGGCGAGCGAAAGCAGAAAGAAACCAGAGACAGCAAGGCTTCTGTGCATTACTCTTCGCCTGAAAACCCGCATCTTCGGCTCAGTGGATGCAGCAGAAGATAACCTTAAACGGGCAGGGAATATATCCTCAAGTGCCAGCGACGTAGTGAATAAAAAAATATGACCATTGAGATTGAGCTTAAGTTCATTGCAAAACCCAACGCTGCCGGGAAACTGGCAGAGAGGCTGGCGGCTTTTCCGCATCAGCATCAGGCAGCGCGCCAGCTGACCAATATCTATTTTGAAACCGACGATAACCAGTTACGACGGTGGAACATGGGCTTACGTATTCGCGGCGTGGACCAGCGTTACGAAATGACGCTGAAAACGGCCGGCAGTACGCTGGGCGGTTTACATCAGCGCGGCGAATACAACGTTGACCTGACGGAACCTACGCTGGATATCAGCCGTCTGCCCGCCGACATCTGGCCAGAGGGAACGGATATCGCGGCCTTGCAGCAGCGCCTGAACCCGCTGTTCAGCACGCATTTTGACCGTGAAATCTGGCTGGTGACGGCAGGTAAGAGCGAAGTGGAAATCGCGTTCGATAAAGGCGAGGTCGCGGCCGGTGAGCATCAGGAAGCGCTGTCAGAAGTCGAACTGGAGTTAAAAAGCGGTGAGCGCAGCGATATGCTGGCGTTTGCGCAGCAGCTGATTGCCGTGGGCGACCTGCGTATGGGCAGCCTGAGCAAAGCGGCACGCGGCTATCAGCTGGCGAAAGGTAACCTTCCACGTGAATTACGTGCTTTTCCGCTTTTGAAAGCCGGACCGAAGGCGACGGTGGAAGCTGGCATGGTGGCGGCAATGGCCGCTGGCCTGGAGCACTGGCAATATCATGAAGAAGTGTGGTTACGGGGCAATAAGCGCGCGCGGGAATCAGTACGTGAAGCGCTGGACGTGCTGCGCCAGGCCTTTGCGCTCTTTGGTGCGTTAGTGCCGCGTAAGGCCAGTAGCGATCTGCGTCAGAAGCTGACGACGCTGGAAGAAACGCTGCTGAATGAAGACGTGGATGCAGACAGCTTCTGCTTCTCTACTCGCTCCGTAGAAACTCAGTTAGCACTTACTCACTGGCTGGCTGAGGCACAATGGACGCCGTGGATTGATCAGAAGGGGCAAGCCAAGCTGCAAGGTTCCTTCAAGCGCTTCGGCGATATCATGCTGGGCCGCATTAATGCCGATCTGAAAGAAACCTTTGCCACTATTCATCAGGCGAATGAATATCAGGACAAAGCCACGCGTCTCGATCGACAATTACTGGCCGTTCATTTGCTGGCGGGCGCTTACTCGCCGGACGCGGTAGAGCGCTGGCTGGCCCCGTGGCAGCAGCTACAGCGCGCCATACACGAAAAGCAGCACGTCAGCTTAGACGGCTTAACCGCGCAGGCAATGAAACAACCGCCGTTCTGGTTAACCAGCGGCTCGCCGCGCTGAATCTAACAGCACGCTATCAGGGAGAGAACATGTTGCCAGCCTTACCTACCGTATTGCGTACTCAGGCCGAGCGGGCGGTCGAACAGTCAGGTCTTACCGGTTCTGCTCTTACGGAAGAGCAACTTGCCGGTCTGGCCTTCAGCGATTTCGTGCTCGACAACCTGCAGCAGAACCCGGACTGGTGGCAGGCGATCGCTGACCGCTCGCCTCAGCCTGAAGAGTGGCGGCACTATGCGCAGTGGCTGAGTGGTGACATGGCGGCGGCAGACAGCGAAGCCAGTCTGATGCGCGTGCTGCGCCTGTTTCGGCGTCGGATGCTGGTGCGCATTGCCTGGATGCAGTGCCTGCATCACGCCAGCACAGAACAGACGTTGCAACAGCTGAGTGTACTGGCGGAGGTCCTGATCAGTGCGGCGCGTGACTGGGTTTATCAGGACTGCTGTCGTGAGTTTGGCACGCCGTGTAATGCCGCGGGTGAGCCTCAGCCGCTGCTGATCCTGGGCATGGGAAAACTGGGCGGCGGCGAGCTGAATTTCTCCTCTGATATCGATTTAATTTTTGTCTGGCCCGAGAACGGCAGTACCCGTGGCGGTCGACGTGAACTCGACAATGCGCAATTTTTTACCCGTATGGGGCAGCGCCTGATCAAGGTGCTCGATCAGCCCACCGCGGACGGGTTTGTTTACCGGGTGGATATGCGTTTACGGCCCTTTGGCGACAGTGGGCCGCTGGTGATGAGCTTTGCCGCTCTGGAAGATTATTACCAGGAGCAGGGGCGCGACTGGGAACGCTATGCCATGGTGAAAGCCCGGCTGATGGGCGATGATCAGGATCGCTGGAGCCAGGAGTTGCAGCAGATGCTGCGGCCGTTTGTCTATCGCCGCTACATTGATTTCAGCGTGATTCAGTCGTTACGTAACATGAAGGCGATGATCTCACGTGAAGTGCGCCGCCGTGGCCTGAAAAATAACATTAAGCTGGGGGCGGGCGGCATCCGCGAAACGGAATTTATCGTCCAGGTCTTTCAACTGATTCGCGGTGGACGTGAGCGCTCGCTTCAGCTCAGAGCTTTGCTGCCCACGCTTTCCGCCATTGAATCCCTGGGCTTACTGCCACCGGAGCAGGTTGCTGCACTGCGCGAGGCCTACCTGTTTTTGCGGCGGCTGGAAAACCTGCTGCAAAGCCTGGCCGATGAACAAACGCAAACGCTGCCGGAAGATGCCCTGCACCGCGCCCGACTGGCCTGGGCGATGCAGTGTCAGGACTGGTCAGAACTTAGCGCAAAACTGGATACGCACATGGCCGCCGTGCGGGCAATCTTTGACGAGCTGATCGGTGAAGATTCGCCGGATGTTGGCGATCAACCGGAGCTGGCCGATTTTAATATGCTCTGGCAGGACAGTCTGGAAGACAGCGAGCTGGCCCCGCTGGTTCCTCAACTGGACGCGGAACACTGTCAGGCGCTCAATCAGTCACTGGAAGCGTTTCGTCAGGATATCAGCCGCCGTTCCATTGGTCCGCGCGGCCGTCAGGCACTGGATCAGCTGATGCCGCGCCTGCTGAGCGAAGTCTGTCTGCGCAGCGATGCGGCCGTCACCTTTAGCCGGCTGGCACCGCTGCTGCTCAGCGTGCTGACGCGCAGTACCTATCTGGAGCTGCTGACGGAATATCACGGAGCCCTGCGGCACCTGATCCGTCTGTGTGCAGCCTCGCCGATGGTGGCAAGCCAGCTGGCGCATTATCCGCTGCTGCTGGATGAGCTTCTCGATCCCGCCACGCTGTATCAGCCCACCGCGACGGATGCCTATCGTGATGAACTGCGCCAGTACCTGATGCGCATTCCCGCCGATGATGAAGAGCAACAGCTTGAAGCGTTACGCCAGTTTAAACAGGCGCAGATGTTACGTATCGCGGCAGCCGACATTGCAGGGACGTTGCCGGTGATGAAAGTGAGCGATCACTTAACCTGGCTGGCCGAAGCCATCATTGAATCGGTGGTGCAACAGGCCTGGAATATGATGGTGCAACGTTACGGTCGGCCTTCGCATCTGGTGCAGGAGCACGAGCGGGGCTTTACCGTGCTGGGCTATGGCAAGCTGGGTGGATGGGAGCTGGGTTACAGCTCCGATCTTGATCTGGTTTTTCTGCACGACTGCCCGCTGGACGCGGTGACCCAGGGCGAACGCAGCATTGACGGCCGACAGTTTTATCTGCGGCTGGCCCAGCGTATCATGCACCTGTTTAGCACCCGCACCTCATCCGGGATTTTGTACGAAGTGGATGCGCGCCTGCGTCCTTCCGGTGCGGCGGGCATGCTGGTCAGCACGTTCGACGCTTTTGATGACTATCAACGTAACGAAGCCTGGACATGGGAACATCAGGCGCTGGTGCGTGCCCGGGTTGTCTTCGGTGAGCCCGCCCTGAGCGAACGTTTCAACGCCATTCGCCGGGCGATTCTCTGCCTGCCCCGTGAACCGGCGGCGTTGCAAACCGAGGTCAGGGAGATGCGTGATAAAATGCGCGCGCATCTGAGCAATAAGCATAAAGGGCGCTGGGAGATCAAAACCGACGAAGGCGGCATTACCGATATCGAGTTTATTGCCCAATATCTGGTACTGCGCTATGCCGCAGCAGACCCTGCCTTAACGCGCTGGTCGGACAATGTGCGGATCTTTGAACTGATGGCAAACCATCAAAAAATGGCAGACGACGAAGCGGCGGCGTTAACCCATGCCTATGTCACGCTGCGCGATGCCTTGCACCATCTGGCGCTGCAGGCGCTGCCGGGACACGTCGAACCGGATGCCTTTGCGCAGGAAAGAGCGTCGGTCAACGCCAGCTGGCAGCGGTGGTTGCAGTCAGCAGAATCTCTCACGGCGTGATGCTGATAGCAACTGTGCTATCATCCGCGCACTATTTTGAATGCAGTCTGGAGTGTCTGGAATGAAAGTTACTCTGCCCGCGTTCGGCCAGGCTTCGGTACTGGTCGTTGGCGATGTCATGTTGGATCGTTACTGGTATGGCCCTACCAGCCGTATTTCCCCTGAAGCCCCGGTGCCGGTGGTGAAAGTGGAGACCGTTGAAGAACGCCCTGGCGGCGCCGCTAACGTGGCGATGAATATTGCTGCGCTGGGTGCCGGTTCACGGTTGATCGGGCTGACCGGTGAGGACGATGCGGCTCAGGTCCTGAGTAAAACGCTGAAGGACGTTCGTGTTGACTGCGATTTTGTCACGTTAAAAAGCCATCCGACGATCACCAAACTGCGTGTGCTGTCCCGCAACCAGCAGCTTATCCGCCTGGATTTTGAAGAAGGTTTTGAGCAGGTTGATGCCGCACCGATGCACGAAAAAATGCGCCAGTCGCTGGCCAGCAGTGGCGCGGTGGTGCTGTCGGATTACGGCAAAGGGGCGCTCGACAGCGTTCAGCAGATGATCACTCTGGCGCGTGAAGCCAGTGTGCCCGTCCTGATCGATCCGAAAGGCACCGATTTTGCCCGCTATCGCGGCGCGACGCTGCTGACGCCCAACCTGTCGGAATTTGAAGCTGTTGTCGGTAAATGCAGGACGGAGCAGGAAATTGTTGAACGCGGCATGAAACTGATTGCCGATTGCGACCTTTCCGCGCTGCTGGTCACGCGTTCTGAGAATGGCATGTCGCTGCTACAGCCGGGGAAAGCGCCGCTGCACTTGCCCACGCAGGCACAGGAAGTGTTTGACGTTACCGGCGCCGGGGATACGGTGATTGGTGTGCTTGCTGCTGCTCTGGCGGCGGGGGATTCGCTGGAAGAAGCCTGTTTCCTGGCCAACGCGGCAGCCGGTGTGGTGGTGGGTAAACTGGGAACCTCAACCGTCAGCATCGTGGAGCTCGAAAACGCCATTCATGCCCGTCCGGAGCGCGGTTTTGGCATCATGACCGAAGCGGAACTAAAAGAGGCCGTCGCTATGGCCCGTCAGCGCGGCGAAAAAGTGGTCATGACCAATGGCGTCTTCGACATCCTGCATGCCGGTCATGTTTCCTACCTCGCAAACGCCCGTAAACTGGGCGATCGCCTGATTGTGGCGGTAAACAGCGATGCGTCGACGAAACGTCTTAAAGGCGACAGCCGTCCGGTGAATCCGCAGGAAAACCGGATGATCGTGCTGGGTGCACTGGAAGCCGTAGACTGGGTCGTGCTGTTTGAAGAAGATACGCCGCAGCGTTTGATCGCCAGCATATTACCGGATTTACTGGTGAAAGGCGGGGATTACAAGCCGGAAGACATTGCAGGCAGTAAGGAAGTCTGGGCGAATGGCGGTGATGTGCGGGTGCTGAACTTTGAAGATGGCATTTCAACCACCAATATCATTAAAACCATTCGCGGCAACTGAGTCGTGATGGCGGGAGCCTGCGCTCCCGCCAGCCAGCATCACTCGCCGGATTTATCCGCAGGGTTCGCCGCCGGGACAATCGCCGGTGCCGGGCCTGGCGTGGTGGGCACCGCGGGTGCAGACGATGCGGTCCCGGTTCCTTTGCTTTCCAGCTGGGCCAGACGTTGTTCCAGCGCCGCCAGTTTTTCCCGCGTACGCAGTAAAACCTGAGTCTGTACATCAAACTCTTCACGGTTGACCAGATCCATGCGGGTCAGTTGGGCCTGCAGAGTCTGCCGTATTTTCTTTTCAACATCATCGCCAAATTCACGAACTCCCTTCGGCAGCGCGTCATGAACCTGACGGGCAATTTGTTCAATTTTTTTCGTGTCGATCATGATGATTTCCTGGTTACGGGTTGCTGTGGCAGCATTTTACCAACGCTAGAGTCACTTAAGTGTAATGCCTGAATTGAAAAGGTTAAACCTGAAATCCATAGCGCAAAAAAAGCTAAAGCAATAATGGCTTTGTGGATTGCTGCCCTGACGGGGAAACGTTATAGTTAAAACGCTTATTCTCAGGGCGGGGCGAAATTCCCCACCGGCGGTAAATCAGCCCAGGCTGAAAGCCCGCGAGCGCTTCGCCGTAATGGTGAAGGTCAGCAGATCCGGTGTAATTCCGGGGCCGACGGTTAAAGTCCGGATGGGAGAGGGTAACGACATCTGTCAGGCATTATGTCTGTTTTGCGTCATTGCTACGTCTTTACGACGTCACTCCTAAGCTTGCCCTGATTCTGGTAACCCAACACATTTATAAGGTTTTATTACCATGAATCAGACTCTACTTTCTGAATTTGGCACGCCGAAACAGCGTGTAGAACGTGCTATCGCAGCCTTACGCGAAGGCCGTGGTGTTATGGTTCTCGACGATGAGAATCGCGAAAACGAAGGTGACATGATTTTCGCCGCGGAGACCATGACCGTGGAGCAGATGGCGTTAACCATTCGTCACGGCAGCGGTATCGTTTGTCTGTGCCTGACTGAAGAACGTCGCCAGCAACTGGCGCTGCCGATGATGGTGGAAAACAACACCAGCGCCTACGGCACCGGTTTCACCGTGACGATTGAAGCGGCAAAAGGCGTAACCACCGGCGTATCTGCTCAGGATCGTATTACCACTATCCGTGCCGCGATTGCCGATGACGCAAAACCTGAAGATTTAAACCGTCCGGGTCACGTCTTCCCGCTGCGTGCCCATGATGGCGGCGTTCTGACGCGCGGTGGCCACACCGAAGCCACGATCGATCTGGTGACGCTGGCAGGCTTCAAGCCCGCAGGCGTTCTGTGTGAACTGACCAACGACGACGGTTCCATGGCGCATGCGCCGGAAGTGATCGCGTTCGCGAAACAACACGCCATGCCCGTCGTCACCATCGAAGATTTGGTAGCCTACCGTCGCGAACACGAAACGCGTCAGGCCAGCTAGTTTTCGTCTTAATCAGGCCAGTTCTCTGGCCTGATCGTCTCGCCTTGTCCTGTCTGTGTGCTTCCTCAGTTCCTGCCATTTTTATTCAAAATTTCTGACAGAGAACATCATGCTTATCCGCGTGATCACGCCGGTAAAAAGCGTATCGTGGTGTTCACAGAATGAACACATCAAGGATCACTATGAGTCAGGTTCGCATGCCGGCGCTGTTTTTGGGACACGGCAGCCCAATGAATGCCTTAGAAGAAAACCGCTATACCGCTGCCTGGCGTAAAGCCGGTGAAATCCTGCCACGGCCACGTGCGATTCTGGCGGTTTCGGCTCACTGGTACACACAGGGAACTGCCGTAACGGCGATGGACAATCCACGCACTATTCACGATTTTGGCGGCTTTCCTCAGGCGCTTTTTGATACCCGTTATTCCGCGCCGGGCTCACCCGCACTGGCGGAAGAGATTGCGGAACGGTTATCCCCGGTGCCGGTTCATCTGGATCACGCATGGGGATTGGATCATGGCTCGTGGGGCGTGCTGATTAAAATGTATCCCGACGCAGATATCCCGGTCGTCCAGCTCAGTATCGACAGCGGCAAGCCCGCCGCCTGGCATTTCGGGATGGGAAGAAAGCTGTCTGCGCTGCGCGATCGCGGCGTGATGATCGTCGCCAGCGGTAATGTGGTGCACAACCTGCGTAAAGTTCTCTGGGGCGGTGGCGAAGCTTACAGTTGGGCCACGGGGTTCAATAACTTCGTGCGGGACAATCTGGCGGTGCAGGCCGAGGCGGACGCACATCCGTTGGTGAGTTTTATGCAGCATCCGGATGCGGCCTTATCCAACCCGACGCCGGAACACTTCCTGCCATTGCTGTATGTGCTGGGTTCCCGTCACGCAGATGAGCCAGTGACCGTTCCGGTGGAAGGTATGGAGATGGGCGCAATCAGTATGTTGTCGGTACAGGTCGGTTAACGCGTAAGACAGGCCAGCGAACTGGCCTGGAGATAAAAGGCTATTCAATAAAGGCGTGCGGATAGAAACGCGACAGATCCTGCGTGATCAACTCCCGATCTTCCCGCAGGCCAATACCGGCCGGTTGATCGTCGATGAGCCAACTGCCAATCAGCGTATAACTGTCACCAAATTTTGGCAGCGGATGGAACTGCTGCACAATCATGCCTTCTTCGCCGTATGGACCATCCACCCGGGCGATCTCTTTGCCGTTTTCCACGATACGAATGTTAGCGCCTTCGCGGGAGAACAGCGGTTTGACCACATACTTGTCCATAGGCGGCACGTCGTCTTCAGCAAACCAGGCAGGCAGCAGGTTGGGATGATTGGGAAACATCTGCCACAGCATCGGCAATAACGCTTTGTTTGACAGAATGCTTTTCCAGGCGGGTTCAAGCCACCGCACGCCCGCATCCGCCAGCTTGGTCGAAAACATTTCGCGCAGCATAAATTCCCACGGGTAAAGCTTAAACAGATTACTGATCACCTGATCGTGCGGGTCAGTAAACTGGCCTTTCTCACCCAGCCCTATCTCATCAATATAGAGAAATTCGCTGGGTAAGCCGGCTTCCGTGGCGCAGTCCTGCAGGTATTGCACCGTGCCGCGATCTTCCTCGGTATCCCGGCAGCAGGCAAAGTGCAGCCAGTTAAAGCCGTGCTGCTGATGCAGCACCGTGAAGCGATCGATAAGCTTTTCCTGCAGGCTGTTAAACTGGTCGCTGCCAGGCGGCAACTGGCCCGCATTCAGCTGGTCTTCCAGCCACAGCCACTGGAAAAACGCCGCTTCATACAGCGAGGTCGGTGTATCGGCGTTGTTTTCCAGCAGTTTGGCATCGCCTCGGCCATCCCACGCCAGATCGAGACGGGAATAAAGTGAAGGCTGACGCTGATTCCACGAGTCACGCACGAAATCCCAGGTGTGTTTTGGAATACGGAACCGGGTAAGCAGGGCTTCACTGTTTACCACTTTTTCCACCACCTGCAGACACATCTGATGAAGTTCGGCGGTCACCTCCTCCAGATAGTCGATTTGCGCCAGGGTAAACTGATAGTAAGCATCTTCGCACCAGTAGGGCTCACCGTGCATGGTGTGAAAACGAAAACCAAACTCTGTGGCTTTTTCCCGCCAGCCCGGACGCTCAGAAATCGCGATACGTTGCATAAACGGTATTAGCCTCCCAGCGAACGGCTGGAGGTGCCGGAAGCACTGCTGCGTTGCATCGCGTTTTGTTTCGCGACCGTTTCGCCAAAACCACCACGTGTGATGGTTGAGGTGGTGGTCGGTTTCGGCGCCAGGGCAGTTTTGGGCACGTTCATGGTCTTACCTGGGGTGGCATTACCGTAGTTACGGCCAGAGGCATCCACGAACTGACCGTTTGCCGGGCTGTTGGGGGTTTTCGGTGAGAACAACGGTTGCTGGGCAAAGCCCGCGCCACCGCCCATCATGCGCCCCATCATGTAGCCTGCCATTAACGGCATCCAGAAGCTGCCACTTTGCTGCGCTTCGGCATTCGTACTGCCTGTGCCCGCCTGTGCCGGTGCCTGCTGGCACTGGTTTTCACCAAATTCGGCGACACAGTCTTCACGTGTCGCATATTTTGGCGCGGTGCGTTCAGCTTCCTTTTTAGCGTTGTTAAACGCGGTGGTGCACTGCGCACTTTGTCCCGGATTGGCTTTTGAACAGTCGTCCGCGTTTTGATAAAGGGTGACGGTTTCGTCGTTTTGCTCACAACCTGCCAGCATAAATACCGCTGAAACAGCGATAGCAACAGGCGTTAAGTGTCTTGCTTGCCAGCTCTTACGAAAGGCGGCATAGCGGATCGTTTTAGTCCGTTTCATTATAAATATCCTGTGCCCAAAGGTAGTGCATAGAATAGGGGATGAGTGGTGAGAAATGAAGCTAACGGCCAGGCAGGACGGGGATCTTTACGTAGTTATACGTTTTGCAGAGAGGCGGGCCGCAAAGCAGCCCGCAACAGGCTTAGTGACTGAACGGATTACGGCTGCTCTTATGTGCGGCCTTATGTACGGGGGCCGGTGCTGGTGCCGTTTCGGAAGTGGAGATGTGATCTTCACCCAGCACCTGCTGTACATTTTGTGGCTGAACCGTTTCCGGCGAGGTTGAGATTTCTTTACCTAACTGACTGTTAAGCACACCCAAACTCTGCTCGTTCAGCGTGCCCAGGGCATAGCTGATATTCAACTGGTTAATCAGATAGCTGTAACGCGCATCCGACAACTGCTGCTTAGCGTTATAAAGCGTTGATGTCGCATTCAGCACGTCAACGATGGTACGGGTTCCCACCTGGTAACCGGCTTCCATCGCGTCTAATGAACTTTGCGCGGACACCACGGCTTGTTTGTAAGCGGCAATGCTACTTGCTGACGCATTGACGTTGTTGTAAGACGAGCGCACGGTCTGCACGGCTGAACGGTGCGCGGCTTCCAACTGCTCACTGGCGCTGACAAAGTTGTATTGCGCCTGTTTCACCTGCGAGGTCACGCTGCCACCGCTGTAAAGCGGCAGGGTAAAGCTCAGGCCCACTTTGTTGTTGCCGGTGATGGAATCTGTCGAGCTGGCATTTTGCTCAGCACGGCTTCCGCCGTATTTGCTGTTGGACAGGCCAGTCGAGGCGGTCAGATCCAGCGTCGGTAAATGGCCCGCCTCCGCTGAACGGATTTGCTCACGGGCTAAGTCCTGGTTCAGACGGGCAGAAAGCAGGTTCAGGTTGCGGCTTTCAGCCTGCTTAAGCAGCGAGTTAACCGCTTCAGGTTTAGTGGTTTTGAAGCGATCAATATCCAGCGACGCCAGCGCCAGGTAATCCATACCGGTAATCTGACGCAGAGACTCCACTGCGTTGTCCAGGTCATTACGCGCGGTCACTTCATTCGCCAGGACACTGTCGTACTGCGCGCGGGCGTTCTGCACGTCGGTAATGGCGACCAGGCCCACGTTAAAGCGCTGGGTCGTTTGATCCAGTTCGCGATAAATCGACATCTTCTGCGCTTCGACGTAAGAAAGCGTATCAATGGCTTTCAGCACATTGAAGTAGGCCGTCGCGGTGTTCAGAATCAGATCCTGCTGGGCGACCTGGTAGGTCACATCCTGAATACCGGCTGCTTTTTCCTGCAGCGTCAGCGCACGCCATTTTGACATATCGAAAATGGTTTGCGTCAATTGCAGCGAGCCACTGGTGGTATTGGAGTGAATACCGCTACTATCACGGTAGCCGTTTGCGTAGGTATAGTCTGCACCCAAACCCAGTTGGGGTAATAAAGGACTGCGCGCTTCGTTAATTTTCTCGAACGCCGCATCACGCGTCGCCGCAGAGCTACGCAGATCAGGGTTGCTTAAACGCGCTTGCTGGTAAACCTGAAGCAGGTTTTCCGCCTGGCTGGCGAAGCTGAAACCGCCCAGGCTCAGCCCAATAAAAAATGGGAGCAGTTTTTTCATTTGCATTCCTTTTGTTGCAGCAAATCGCAGTGACTGTGCCGCCTGTAAGCCAAAAATTATCGCAGATTCTAGCAGAGGGCAACTGTGAGATAAGGTGGCTGAACGTGCCATATTTGTGTGTTTCAGGTAAATAACTCAGTAATAACCCTTTGGATGGCATCTGGGCTTGTGTTTTATCTGTGTTATCCCAATCTGCATAAGGAACTTAATGATGAAGGACAATAAAACATCACCTGTGACTTTCACAAAAAATGATGTAGAAATTATTGCACGAGAAACCGCATACGAGGGTTTTTTTTCCATTGTGCGTTATCGCTTTCGTCATCGGTTGTTTAATGGCCAAATGAGCCGGGAAGTGACGCGTGAAGTTTTTGAGCGCGGTCATGCCGCTGTGCTGCTACCTTATGATCCCGTCCGTGATGAAGTGGTGCTGATTGAACAGATCCGCATCCCGGCTTTCGATTGCAGTCCCACGCCCTGGCTGCTGGAAATGGTGGCAGGCATTATTGAACCGGGTGAAACCCCGGAGCAGGTGGTACGCCGTGAGGCCGTCGAAGAAGCGGATCTGACGGTTGGCCGGGTCAAACCGGTGCTGAACTACCTGGCCAGCCCCGGCGGCACCAGCGAACGGTTATCGGTAATGGTCGGAGAAGTGGATGCCAGCCAGGCAAAAGGATGCCATGGTCTGGAGGAAGAGAATGAGGATATTCTTGTCCATGTGGTCAGTCGTGAACAGGCTTACCACTGGGTGGAACAGGGGATTATTGATAACGCGGCATCTGTCATCGCCTTGCAATGGCTGGCACTGCACCATAAAAAACTTCGAGAAGAGTGGACGCAAAAATGAAACAGCGCTATATCCCTGATTTCCCCGAGATGATGAGGCTGTGCGAAACCAATTTCGCCCAGTTACGTCGTCTGCTACCACGTGATGACGCAGCAGGCGCATCGGTGATCTATCAGGTGAGTGGCGCCCGCTACCAGGTAACCGTTGAAGAATCAACGCGTTATACTACCCTGGTCGATATCCGTCAGACGGCCCCAGCCGTAAGTTACTGGAGCCTGCCGTCAATGTCTGTCAGGCTGTATCATGACGCGATGGTGGCTGAAGTGTGTTCGACACAGCAGATCTATCGGTTCAAAGCACGTTATGATTATCCGAATAAAAAAATGAATCAGCGTGATGAGAAGCATCAAATCAATCAGTTTCTTGCTGACTGGTTACGTTATTGCCTGACGCACGGCGCGATGGCAGTACCGGTTTGCTGATGCGTATAATGCACTGAATGGCGTAGAGACGAAGGAAACGCTTTGGATAGCCTGCTAACTCTTCCTGCGACAACAGAATCTGAGGTTCGGATTCTGCAAGTAACGGACACGCATTTGTTCGCAGGAAAACACGAATCCCTGCTGGGGGTGAATACCTGGGCCAGTTATGACGCGGTACTGGATGCGATCATCGCGCAGCAGCGTGATTATGATCTTATCGTTGCCACCGGCGATCTCTCTCAGGATCACTCAGTCGAAGCCTATCAGCATTTTGTTGAGGGCATTTCGCGCCTGCCTAAACCTTGCGTCTGGCTGCCGGGGAATCATGATTTTCAACCTGCGATGGTCGATACGCTGGCAGAGGCCGGCATTAACGCACACAAGCATGTGCTGTTAGGCGATCACTGGCAGGTTGTTCTGCTGGACAGCCAGGTCTTCGGCGTGCCCCATGGCATGTTAAGTGACTACCAGCTTGAGTGGCTGAATACCACGCTTGCCCGTTATCCGCAGCGCCATACGCTGGTGCTGTTGCACCATCATCCTTTAGCGTCGGGCTGCACCTGGCTTGATCAACACAGCCTGCGCAATCCGCATCAGTTAGACGCCGTGTTGCAGCACTATCCGCTGGCAAAAACGCTGGTCTGCGGCCATATTCATCAGGAAATGGATGTACCGTGGCAGGGCCGCCGTGTGCTGGCAACGCCGTCGACCTGCGTGCAGTTCAAACCGCACTGTACCAGCTTTACCATCGATACCGTTGCGCCCGGCTGGCGCTGGTTTACGCTGCACAATGACGGTCAGCTTGAGACCGAAGTCAACCGACTCACCACACAGGCTTTTCGCCCCGATCTGGATGCTGAAGGATATTAACGGATGAAGGCGCTGCTTTATCTGCACGGCTTTAACAGCTCACCGCGTTCAGCAAAAGCGACGTTGTTTAAACGGTGGCTGAGCCAGCATCATCCCGATATCGAGATGATTGTGCCGCAGTTGCCAACGTTTCCTGCGGATGCGGCAGCTATGCTGGAAGATATTGTGCTCAGCCACAGCGGACGACAGCTGGGCCTCGTCGGTTCTTCGCTGGGCGGCTACTACGCCACCTGGCTGTCACAATGTTTTATGCTGCCGGCGGTGGTGGTCAATCCCGCCGTTCGCCCGTTTGAGTTGCTGGTGGATTTTTTGGGTGAAAATCAGAATCCCTACACCGGTCAGCAATATGTGTTAGAGTCTCGCCACATTTACGATCTGAAAGTGATGCAGATTGATCCGCTGGAAGCGCCTGATTTATTGTGGTTGCTGCAACAAACCGGCGATGAAGTGCTCGACTACCGCCAGGCACTCGACTATTACAGCGCGTGCCGTCATACGGTTGAAGAGGGCGGAAATCATGCATTTACTGGATTCGAGCGCCATTTCCCGCAAATTCTGGACTTTCTGGGCCTGAATCACGCTTGAGCAACGTGGAAATCGCAACCATTTTCTTCATCTAATCAGACAGTTACCATGAGTCAATCAAGCTATAATGCGGGTGACATTGAGGTCCTGACTGGCCTTGAGCCGGTTCGCCGTCGCCCGGGAATGTATACCGATACGACGCGCCCTAACCACTTGGGTCAGGAAGTCATTGATAACAGCGTCGATGAGGCACTGGCGGGCCATGCCAAACGGGTAGAGGTGATTTTGCATGCCGATCAGTCGCTGGAAGTCATCGACGACGGGCGCGGCATGCCGGTGGACATCCACCCGGAAGAAGGCGTTCCGGCTGTTGAACTCATTTTGTGCCGGCTGCACGCGGGCGGTAAATTTTCCAATAAAAACTACCAGTTTTCCGGTGGCCTGCACGGCGTCGGGATTTCGGTGGTTAATGCCCTGTCCAAACGCGTTGAAGTGAATGTGCGCCGTAACGGCGAGATCTACACTATCGCCTTTGAAAATGGTGAAAAGGTGCAGGATCTGACCGTCACCGGCACGGTAGCCAAACGCAACACCGGCACCAGCGTCCATTTCTGGCCGGACGAACACTTCTTTGACAGCCCGCGTTTCTCGGTTTCCCGCTTATCTCACCTGCTGAAAGCGAAAGCCGTGTTGTGTCCGGGTGTCGAAATCGTCTTTAAAGACAAGCTCAACAATACCGAGCAGCGCTGGTGTTACGAAGATGGCCTGACAGATTATCTGTGTGAAGCCGTAAACGGCCTGCCGACGCTGCCGGAAAAACCGTTTGTGGGTGCCTTTACAGGCGATATCGAAGCGGTGGACTGGGCGTTACTGTGGCTGCCGGAAGGCGGTGAGCTGTTGACCGAAAGCTATGTGAACCTGATCCCGACCATGCAGGGTGGGACACACGTTAATGGTCTGCGCCAGGGCCTGCTGGACGCCATGCGTGAGTTTTGCGAATACCGCAATATCCTGCCGCGTGGCGTGAAGCTGTCCGCCGAGGATATCTGGGATCGCTGTGCCTATGTGCTGTCGGTGAAAATGCAGGATCCACAGTTTGCCGGTCAAACCAAAGAGCGCTTATCTTCACGCCAGTGCGCCGCCTTCGTGTCAGCCGTGGTCAAAGATGCCTTCAGCCTGTGGCTGAATCAGAACGTGCAGGCGGCAGAACAGCT
Source organism: Pantoea sp. SGAir0180 (assembly GCF_043546245.1). Lineage (NCBI taxonomy): Bacteria > Pseudomonadati > Pseudomonadota > Gammaproteobacteria > Enterobacterales > Erwiniaceae > Pantoea > Pantoea sp. SGAir0180. The sequence continues at coordinate 56,452 of NZ_CP028071.1, forward strand.
GGCAGAGCTGGCGATTTCCAGCGCCCAGCGCCGGATGCGCGCGGCGAAGAAGGTCGTGCGTAAAAAGCTGACCAGCGGCCCGGCGTTGCCTGGAAAACTGGCAGACTGTACAGCACAGGATCTGAATAAAACCGAACTGTTCCTGGTGGAAGGGGATTCGGCGGGCGGTTCAGCCAAGCAGGCACGCGACCGCGAATACCAGGCGATCATGCCGCTTAAAGGCAAGATCCTGAACACCTGGGAAGTCTCGTCGGATGAAGTGCTGGCCTCACAAGAGGTGCACGATATCTCTGTGGCGATCGGTATCGATCCCGACAGCGAAGATCTGACGCAGCTGCGCTACGGTAAGATCTGTATTCTCGCCGATGCCGACTCAGATGGGCTGCACATTGCCACGCTGCTCTGCGCGCTGTTCGTGAAGCACTTCCGCACGCTGGTGAAAAACGGCCACGTTTATGTAGCGATGCCGCCGCTTTATCGTATCGATCTGGGCAAAGAAGTGTATTACGCGCTGGATGAAGACGAGAAAGAGGGCGTACTGGAGCAGTTAAAGCGTAAGAAGGGCAAACCGAACGTTCAGCGCTTTAAAGGTCTGGGTGAAATGAACCCGCTTCAGTTACGTGAAACCACGCTCGATCCGAATACCCGCCGTCTGGTTCAGCTTACCGTCAGTGACGACGATATTGAGCAGACGCTGCGGACGATGGACATGCTGCTGGCGAAGAAGCGTTCTGAAGATCGCCGCAACTGGTTACAGGAAAAAGGCGACAAGGCCGATATCGAAGTCTGAGTCGGTTACCCGCTGCAAAAAGCCCCGGCCTGTACCGGGGCTTTTTCGTGTCAGCGTTGCAGAAATTACTGGCCGGGTTCCAGCACCAGAATTTTTACGTCTGTCACGTATTCTTTAATGGCAGCGCGATGGGCTTCCATATGCGGCATTTGCTGATGCTGGTCGAGATGACGCAGGGTTTCCCACTGCTCCAGCATGAAAATCGAATCGGGTGAGTTGTGTTTCCACGGCACCTGCGCCTGATGATCGACCAGCGCGCTGTACTGATGGCAGCCTTCTTCTTCCAGCACGGTCGGGATCACCTGATGAAACGCCTCCAGTACTTTCTGACGGTAGCCTGGCTTCACACAAATTTCAGCAACGACGGTTAACATTCACGTTTCCTCTTTCGGGGGGAAAGTCTATTTAAGCAAAAATTTCGCTGAGATGCGTCCGATAACGAGCAATATCCCGCGGCACATCAGGCTGCTTGATCACGTCGTTACAGATGAACGTCGGTAAGGCTTCCATTCCAAGGAACTGATTAGCCTTGTGAAAATGCAGGTACAGGCCATCCACGCCGACGCCTTCGAAGAATTGCTCAGGATCGGTAAAGGCTTCCAGCGGAGCGTTCCAGGTCAGGGAAAGCATATATTTTTTGCCCTGAAGCAGGCCGCCAGAACCGTATTTTTTCTCGCTGTCTGAACGTGTGCGACCATCACTGGCATACAGCTTGCCGTGGCCTTCCGTAAAGACTTCGTCAATATAACGTTTCACGGTCCAGGGTTCGCCCATCCACCAGCCTGGCATCTGATAAATCACGACATCGCTGTCGAGATATTTTTGGATCTCATCTGCCACAACATAGTCACTGTCGGCGACGGTAACGGTCACCTCATGGCCCAGATCGCGCAACTGGCTGGCGGCCACGTCGGTCAGCGTATGATTCAGTTCACCTTTAGAATGGGCGAAAGTTTTACCACCATCGATAATTAAAATGTTGCTCATTAAGCGTGTCTCCCGTATGCGTTTATGGGGAGTAGCTTAGGCCGCGACGCGCGGGAGAAAAATGCGAGAATGATCACAACACTTTTGCGATTAGCGCAATAACCCGTAAGGTTATGTCACCATAACGGCGCAAACTCACCTCCGAAAAAAAGAATGATGAAGAAAACACTCATAATGACTTTACTGCTGGTGGCTGGCGTTGCCCAGGCCCAGTCGCGTCTGGACAGCGTGCTCAACACCAAAACCCTGAAAGTCTGTACGACCGGGGACTACAAGCCCTACAGCTTTCTGAAACCCGATGGCCACTATGAAGGGCTGGATATCAGCATGGCGGAGTCGCTGGCGGCGTCACTGGGAGCGAAAGTGCAATGGGTACCTACCACCTGGAAAACCCTGATGCAGGACTTTTTAGCGAAACAGTGTGATATCGCACTGGGTGGCGTATCGGTTACGCTGAAGCGCCAGCAAACCGCCTGGTTTGCTCAGCCGCTTGGCGTGGACGGCAAAATTCCGCTGGTGCGCTGCGCGGATAAAACGAAGTATCAGACGGTTGACCAGCTAAATAAACCCGGCGTCCGGTTAATCGAACCCGCGGGCGGGACGAACGAAGCCTTTGTGCACAGTTATCTTCCTCAGGCGGCGTTAACGCTGTTTCACGATAACGTCACCATTTTCCAGCAGTTGGTGGATAACAAAGCCGATGTGATGATTACCGATGCCTCAGAGGCGCTGTATCAGCAAAAACGCTTCCCTTCCCTGTGCGCACTCAATCCGGATAAACCGCTTCAGTATGGCGAGAAGGCCTATATGCTTCCGCGTGATGATATGAGCTGGAAACAGTATGTCGATCAGTGGCTACACCTGAGCACGGCCACGGGAGAATATGCGAAGATTGCGCAGCAGTGGACGGGCGTGATGAAGTAATCATGTTTTGTGCGCTCAGTTTTTTTGCAGCGCTGTACACGCCATCCGACAGGGTTTCTGAGCGGGCGTCCTCACGTCGCTGTCGCGTGCCTTCACGTCGCGCTTCAGCCTGACGGACTGACGGAGACGATACAGCCTGTACCGACTCCGTTTTTTGCCCGCGTCCTGCGGGCAAATCCTGGTTTTATCGCTCTGTTCAGCGCTGCGGATTGCCTGCTCCGACTTCCTGTCAGATGGCTTTGAAACGCCACGGTGCGGTTATCTGAATCAAAAGCGAAGATGCTTAATACAACGACGCTTTACCCAGCCCACCAAACAAATTCATCTTGTAGCGAATGACCGCTTTTGCCGCCTCAATCGCTTCGGGATAAATTACGTTCGGATCCCACCAGGTTTCACGGGTTAACACTTCACGCACTTTCTGGAAATAGGCATATTTCATGTCGCTGGAGATGTTGATTTTACCCACGCCCAGCGTCACCGCCTCGGCCACTTCGGCATCGGGATTCGCCGAGCCGCCATGCAGCACCAGTGGAATGGAAACGCGCTGTGAAATGTCGCGCAGGATATGCATTTGCAATTCCGGTTTCATATCTTTGGGATAGATACCATGCGCGGTGCCGATGGCGACCGCTAAGGTATCCACGCCGGTTCGCTGCACAAAGTCTTCGGCCTGAGCCGGGTCGGTGTAGATCACTTTGCTCACGCCGCCTTCCACGGTCGTCCCGGTATCGCCAATCGTCCCCAGTTCGCCCTCAACCGACACGCCCACCGCATGGGCCAGCTTCACCACCTCTTTCGTCAGCGCCACGTTTTCTTCGTAAGGCAGCAGGGAACCGTCAATCATCACCGACGTGAAACCGCACTGAATAGCGCGCAGCACATGGGCCACCGATGCACCGTGATCCAGGTGCAGCGTAAACGGCACGCTGCTTTTCAGTGTGCGCTCCCGCACATAGCCAAAAAATGCATCGGTGACGAATTCCAGTTCACTGGGATGAATCGAGATAATGGCCGGGGTTTGAGTGGCTTCGGCTTCTTCCACGACCGCGCGGATAAAACAGCTGTCAGCGACATTGAAGGCGCCAATCGCAAAGCGATGTTGACGGGTGGGTCTTAACATCTCTTTCATAGAAATCAACATGTTAAATCTTCCTCAGCTTGTTTTATGACAAAGGGTTGCCCTGCGCTGACGTTCAGTGACGCGCACCGGGTTACAGCAGAAAGCCATCAGGCCTGGCGGGCGGAGCCAGACCAGCTCAGATAGTCACTGACGACTTCACAACAGGCGGACTCCATCAGGGCGAGTAAGTCCGGCAGTTCGGTGGTGGGAGGGTGTTTAAGCGCCTGGTGCAGCGCCTGTTTACCGGCTTCAAATACCGCCGCGCCAACGTTAATCTTGGCGACGCCGTGCTGACTGACGCGCCGAATATCGTCCGCTGGCGTGCCACTGCCGCCGTGAAGCGCCAGCGGGCGCGATGAGGCCGCGTGCAGGTCTGCCAGACGCTGGAAATCGATTGTCGGCTGCACCCCAGCGGGATAAAGCCCATGCGCGGTGCCAACCGAAACCGCGAGCAGATCGATATGGGTCTGCTCAAGAAACGGCAGGACATCCGCCACCTGGGTCATTTTGACCGCCGCGTCGGCCAGCGCGTAGGTGGGCGCATCGGCGATATGGCCCAGTTCACCTTCGACGCAAACCCCGGCGGTGTGGGCCATGTCGACCACGCGGGCCGTCTGACGAATGTTTTCGGCCAGCGGCTCCGCCGAAGCATCGATCATCAGCCCGGTAAAGCCTGCGCGAAAGGCCTGGCCAATCAGCGGAAAGGCCTTGCCATGATCGAGCGCCAGCGCGATTGGTACGCTGGCCTCTGCCGCCAGCGCCTGCACCAGCGGCACCGCGATGGCTGGCGGAAAATGACGGCTATGGCCTTGATACACATTCAGTATCAGGGGCGCACGCTGCTGCTCCGCCGCCTTAACCGCCGCCCGGGCACTTTCCAGGTTGAAGCAGTTGATGGCCAGAACGGCATATTTTTTCTGCGCAGCCTGGCTTATCAGGTCGTTCATTGCCGCGTACATACTCACTCCTTATTCCAGTGTGAATTTAATGTCGTCGTCGCGAACGGTGTGATCTTCCACGTCGTCAAACTCTTCGTCGGCTTCAGTGACGGGCTTTTTCAGCAGCGAAAGCATGACGCCACAGATCGTGGTGCCGATACCAAGCGCCAGGCAGAACAACCCGGGTTTGGTGAACAGCGGTACGACGAACATGCCGCCGTGAGGCACCGGCGCTTCCACGCCCCAGACCATGATCAGGCCACCGGCAACGGCTGAGGCAACCACACAACTCCCGACGACCCGGAACAAATCGCGTGCGGCAATGGGGATCACACCTTCGGTGATCATGCAGATCCCCATCGGGAAGGCCGCTTTCAGGGCTTCTTTTTCCGCGCGGGTGTACTTATGGCGCGTGAGCAGCCAGGAGAGCGTGATGCCAAAGGGCGGGATCATCGAACCGGCAAATTTGACCGCTTCCGGCCCGTAAATGCCGTCCACCAGCATGCCATCCGCAAACAGCGACATGGTTTTATTGACCGGCCCGCCGAAGTCAAAGGTCGCCATCGCCCCCAGAATCGCCCCCATGATGAACTTAGAGCCCCCCTGCATTGATTCCAGCAGGGCGATCAGCGCCTTTTGCAGCCAGACAATGGGCTGACCGATAAACGTCATCATGAGCAGCCCGGCAATGATGGTGCTCAGTACGGGCAAGACCATGATCGGCATCAGCCCCTGCATCGACTGTGGCAACCGGATACTGCGCCGCAGCAAAATCACCGTGTAACCCACCAGGAAGCCACCCAGGATGCCGCCGATAAAGCCGGTGCCAATCTGTCCGCAGATAAACCCGACGATCAAACCCGGCGCGAAGCCCGGCCTGTCGGCAATCGAGTAAGCGATAGCCGCACTGATCAACGGGACGATTAAGCCCATGCCCCAGCCACCGATCTGGTTCAGCATCCAGGCGATCGTACCGGGATGTTTACCCACATCGGGCCCGCCAATCACCTGACCCAGCGCAATGCAGATCCCGGCGGCGACAATCAGCGGGATCATCCAGGAGATCCCGGTTAACAGATGGCCTTTGATCGCTTGCCCGTACTGGCTTTTGTTAGCGTTCATTGTGGATCTCCTCAGGCACGCGCCAGTGAATCCGCCACTTTTTCCAGAAACTTGATGGGCGACTTGATCACCACTTCGGTTTTCACCCGCACGATCGGTTTGCCACGAAAACGTTCCTCGCCGGTGATCTTCACGTCCACCGCCAGGATCACCACGTCGGCTGCCGCTATCGTTTCGGCATCCAGGGCGTTTTCTGTCCCGATGGTGCCCTGCGTTTCCACATGGATGATGTGGCCAAGGGCGTGAGCGCCTTTGATCATTTTTTCACGCGCAATGTAGGTATGCGCGATGCCCGCCGTACAGGCGGCAACACAGACAATGTTCATGATTACCTCGGACTCCAGGGTTAACAGAGGTCGGTTTCGGCGTACTGACTAAACAGCCGAATAATTTCGCTGGGATCGTTTTCCACCAGCAGCTGCGCAATCACCTCATCATCGGCCAGTGCACTGGCCACCTGTGACAGCAGGCGAATATGGGTCGTGTTTTGATCTTCCAGCCGCACGGCAAACAGGATGATGCAGCGCACCTTGCTGCCATCCAGCGTCTCCCAGGGGATATCCTGCTGGCTGCGCCCGATGGCCAGCGTGGTTTGCTTAACGGCGGAGGACTTACCGTGAGGAATGGCGATATGATTCTCAAACCCGGTCGATCCCTCCGCCTCGCGTAGCCAGACATCACGGATAAAGGCCTCTTTATCGCTAATGGCACCGTCACTGAACAGCAACTCCGTCAGTTCGATAATGGCCGCTTCTTTGCTGCTGGCCTGCAGATTGAGATTGACGCGGCGTGGCGTGAGAATGCGAGAAATATCCATTAATCAGACCTCATTCAGTTAATGTTCTGCCAGTGCGCGCGTTGCGGCCTGTGGCAGTTGGCGACCAATCATGGCGTCCGTCACCCGGCGAATATCGTCGTCGTTAAAAAACGCAGTAACATACACGGTGGGCAAGGTGCTGATATCGAGATGAATGGTGGAGATGACCAGATCCACCGGCTCCTGCTGACAAAAGTCGTCCAGCGTGCTGGCCGAAATAACGCCCACGATAATCCAGTCCGGAAAGGCGCGCAGGATGCGACTTTTCAGCAAATGCGACGTGCCGACGCCGCTGGAACACACCAGCAAAATACGTTTATGGGCGATTTGCCGTTCAAGCGCGGCCTGAAAATGCACGCACAGATAACCGATCTCATCGTCAGCGATTGGCCCATAATGAAACCGCTCGGCCGTTACCTGCATGGCGCGTTGGGTCAGCGTGAAAATATCCTGTAATTCCGCTTTTATGTCATCGAGTAAGGGATTGCGAATCGTAATATGATATTTAAGCCGGTTAAGTAGCGGCTTAATATGGAATAGCAAACCTTCAAATAATAAAGAATCGGTCGACAGATCCTTTTGGATGAATGCGGAAAAGCAATGAATTAATTCGAGCGTAATATTGCGCGATGCTGCATTTGAAAAAGGAGAGTGCGATAGCATGTGGCTGCCGCGTTCTTCGACTACAATGCCCGATGAAATAATATATTGATAAATAAATCCCACTTCATCTGCGGGCGCGGATTGCCCCAGCCGCTGTTCAATCTGTACTACCATCTGGCGGGCAATCTTCAGAATGCGGTTGTCCATTTCTGACGCGCTCAGAGCCAGCGGCAGGGACAAGGCTTTGCCCTGCGCCATACGGTGAATCATGATCAGAATATGGGTGGACAGATTGAGGTAATACGCATCGCTCAAAGGATAGCCAAGCTGCTGCTCCATTTGCTGCAGTAAGCGCTGCACAAAGGCCACGTCCTCTTCGCCAAAATAGTGGAGCAGCGCCTGATAACTGCCGGGGTCGAGCCGCGGCAGGGCCATATTGCTGCCCGTGTTATGCTGCATAACGTCGTTAATCAGCAAAACCATGGCCTGGCGCAGTGCCTGTTCGCTGCCTGCCACATGCGTGCCGCTCTGGCTACGGACCAGCCCCAGCGCCAGCGGCTGCAACCACTCTTCAATCACCTTGAGGTCATTAACAATCGAAGCGTGACTGATGAAATAACGTTCAGATAACTTACTGATCGAGGTTTCACGTGGCGCGTCTCGTAGCAGCTGGGACAGAATTTTTACCCGCCGCGCATTGTTGCTTAAGCCCGCAGACCAGTTATCGTCGCTGGCAACATGCTGCTGCAAGCGCAGCCGCTGTTCATGATCGTGTGTTTCCAGCGCCACACAGCGGCCAGGCAGCTTCACCAGTTGTGCCTGCCAGCCATGCAGCCAGGGTTCCAGACTTTGTAAATCCCGATAAATACTTTTTTCAGAAACGGTTAACTGTTGGGCTAATTGTGCTAATGCCAGCGGCGTGCCCGCCTGTAACAGTAATTTCAGTAATCGGTGTTGTCGTGAAGTCAGATTTTGCATTCAGTCACCTGTCTATTATTTCGTTAGCGGTGCTTAAGTGGCAATTCGTTAAATCCAACCAGGGCATAAAATAAAACCGGTATATGTCGCTGAAATTGAATTTAGGTGGTGAAAGAAAAAGCAACAATACTAAATGTTGTCCCGGGAACGGGACAGGATTAATACGCTATAAATAAGCTGATAATTAATTGCGAGGAAGGTCACAAACTATTAAAAATAAGCGCACGGGGATTTTTACCGGTGCGGTTTTTTCGGCGACCGGAAAACAGGGAAAAAAGAGTGACCAGCCCGCTCCTGGACTGTGACTAATACCCACGAATAAGGTACTATCCTCGCCAAACAACCGCCGGGTGATCCGCCGTTGCGGGTCACGATGTGAGGATGAGGACTTAATGAGCGAATTGACGCAGGATGGTGCAGAGCGTCTTGCCCTGCATACGTTTACTGAGAATGCGTACTTAAACTACTCCATGTACGTCATCATGGACCGTGCGTTGCCTTACATTGGCGACGGCCTGAAACCCGTCCAGCGCCGCATTGTATATGCCATGTCGGAGCTGGGGCTTAACGCCACCGCCAAATTTAAAAAATCGGCCCGTACCGTGGGTGACGTGCTGGGTAAATACCATCCTCATGGTGACAGCGCCTGTTACGAAGCCATGGTGTTGATGGCACAGCCGTTCTCCTACCGTTATCCGCTGGTCGATGGCCAGGGAAACTGGGGAGCACCTGACGATCCTAAATCTTTCGCCGCCATGCGTTATACCGAGTCTCGCCTGTCGAAGTATGCCGAAGTGCTGCTGGGTGAGCTGGGGCAGGGCACGGCAGACTGGGTGCCAAACTTTGACGGCACGATGCAGGAGCCGAAGATGTTGCCGGCGCGCCTGCCAAACATTCTGCTGAACGGCACCACCGGGATCGCGGTGGGCATGGCAACCGATATTCCGCCGCATAACCTGCGCGAAGTGGCGCAGGCCGCTATCGCCCTGATTGACGATCCGAAAACCAGCCTGGATGCGCTGCTGGAGATTGTGCAAGGGCCGGATTTCCCGACCGAAGCCGAAATCATTACGCCACGCGACGAGATTCGCAAAATCTATCAGAACGGGCGCGGCTCGATTCGCCAGCGTGCGGTGTGGAAAAAAGAGGACGGCGAGGTGGTGATCACCGCGCTGCCGCACCAGGTGTCCGGTGCCCGGGTACTGGAGCAGATTGCCAGCCAGATGCGCAATAAAAAGCTGCCAATGGTCGAGGATTTACGTGATGAGTCCGATCACGAAAACCCGACTCGCCTGGTGATTGTGCCCCGGTCAAACCGTGTCGATCTGGATCAGGTTATGAACCACCTGTTCGCCACGACCGATCTGGAAAAAAGCTACCGTATCAATCTGAATATGATCGGACTGGATAACCGTCCGGCCGTGAAAAACCTGCTGGAAATCCTGTCTGAATGGCTGGTGTTCCGTCGCGATACTGTTCGTCGCCGTCTGAATCATCGTTTAGAACGCGTGCTGCGCCGTCTGCATATCCTGGACGGTTTGCTGGTGGCCTTCCTTAATATTGATGAAGTCATTCACATCATCCGTACCGAGGACGAACCAAAGCCAGTGCTGATGTCGCGCTTTGAGATCAGTGAAACCCAGGCCGAAGCGATTCTTGAACTCAAGCTGCGCCATTTGGCGAAGCTGGAAGAGATGAAGATTCGCGGTGAGCAAAGCGAACTGGAAAAAGAGCGCGATCAGCTGCAGGCGACGCTGGCCTCTGAACGCAAAATGAATACGCTGCTGAAAAAAGAGCTGCAGGCAGACAGCAACAGTTTTGGTGATGATCGCCGTTCGCCTCTGCGTGAACGTGAGGAAGCCAAAGCGCTCAGCGAAACCGAGCTGGTTCCGTCTGAGCCGGTTACGATTGTTCTGTCGCAGATGGGCTGGGTGCGCAGCGCCAAAGGACATGATATCGACCCGGCGGGCCTGAGCTATAAAGCCGGTGATAGCTTCCTGGCGGCGGCACGCGGCAAGAGTAATCAGCCTGTGGCCTTTATCGATTCCACTGGCCGCAGCTATACGCTGGACCCCACCTCGCTGCCGTCGGCACGCGGGCAGGGCGAGCCACTGACCGGTAAACTGACGCCACCACCGGGTGCGGTTGTTGAACAGGTATTGATGGAGCCGGAAGAGCAGCGCCTGCTAATGGCTTCGGATGCCGGATATGGCTTTATCTGCACCTTCAACGATCTGATTTCGCGCAACCGTGCGGGCAAAGCGCTGCTGACCCTGCCGGAGAATGCGCGCGTCATGACGCCGATGGCTGTGCATCATGAAGACGACATGCTGTTAGCGATCACCCAGGCGGGCAGGATGTTGATGTTCCCGGTCGGCGAGTTGCCGCAAATGTCGAAAGGCAAGGGCAACAAGATTATCTCGATTCCGTCGGCAGATGCCGCGGCGGGCACGGATAAACTGGCCTGGCTCATGATTCTGCCACCAGGCAGCGCGATTACGCTGCACGTCGGTAAACGCAAGCTGTTGCTGCGCAGTGAAGAGTTGCAGAAATTCCGTGCCGATCGGGGTCGCCGTGGCACGCTGTTACCGCGCGGTCTGCAAAAAATTGATCGGGTCGAACTGGATGCCCCGGCACGTCCTGACAGCGCTGACAGCGACGCGTAATTCATCCGGCTGGTTCATCGCCAGCCGTGTTACATTGAGGAAGCTATGTTACTGATATTACGCACGATTATTGTGGTAATTTATTCGATTCTGGTCTGTGTATTTGGCTGCATCTGGTGTCTGTTCTCGCCGCGCAATCCGCGTCACGTCGCCACCTTTGGTCATTTGTTTGGCAAATTATCGACGCTGTTTGGTCTGAAGGTTGAACTTCGTCGCCCAGAGGGCGCGGATAATTACGGTAATGCGATTTATATCGCTAATCACCAGAACAACTACGATATGGTGACGGCCGCTAAAATTGTGCAGCCCACCACCGTGACCGTGGGGAAAAAAAGCCTGCTGTGGATACCGTTCTTTGGCCAGCTTTACTGGCTGACCGGTAATCTGCTGATTGACCGTGACAACCGGGCCAAAGCTCACGGCACCATTGGCGAGCTGGTCGAGCAGTTCAATAAAAAACGGATTTCGTTCTGGATGTTTCCTGAAGGTACGCGCAGTCGCGGGCGGGGATTATTACCGTTTAAAACCGGTGCGTTTCACGCTGCGGTGGCGGCCGGCGTCCCGATCATCCCGATTGTGGTGTCCAATACGCATAATAAAATTAACCTCAACCGCCTGAAAAACGGCCTGGTGATTGTGGAAATGCTGCCGCCGGTAGACGTCAAACAATTTGAGTCGTCGTCTGTGCGCAAACTGGCTACCCACTGTCGTGAACTGATGGCGGCGAAGCTGGAAGAGCTTAACGCCGAAGTCGAAGAACGCGAAAAAAACGGTAAAATCTAACCGACAAATCCGTTGTCGGACTATTCTGCATGGATGCCCCACGGCGAGTGACGTCCTGCGTCGCTCGCCGTGAAAGCAGCACAGCAATGACAGCAATAAAAACAGGGTTGGCGTTTCAGCGCCACGCGTAAAAGGTCTGAAATTTCATGTCTTTCAGCAGACGTCAGTTTATCCAGCTTTCTGCCGGTGTGGCGCTCAGTGCCACGGTAATGCCGCATGCGGCACGTGCCGCTTCCTTGCGTGGTGACACGCCGCTTCCCGTTCCGCCGTTGATCGAATCCCGCCGGGGTCAGCCGCTGTTTCTGACCTTACAGCGCAGCCACTGGTCGTTTAACGGTGACAATAACAAGGTGCCGGTCTGGGGCATCAATGGCATGTACCTTGGGCCAACTGTCCGTGTTTACAGCGGCGATGATGTCAAACTGATCTACAGTAACCGCCTCAATGAACCGGTTTCGATGACCGTCAGCGGCCTGCAGGTGCCAGGGGCACTGATGGGCGGCGCGCCGCGGATGATGTCAGCGGGCGTCGACTGGGCACCGGTGTTACCGATTCGTCAGAACGCCGCCACCTGCTGGTATCACGCCAACACGCCAAACCGCATGGCACCGCACGTCTATAACGGCCTGGCGGGCATGTGGCTGATCGAGGACGACCTCAGTAAGCAGCTTCCGTTGCCAAAACACTATGGCGTGGATGACTTTCCGCTGATCATTCAGGACAAGCGGCTGGATAATTTTGCGACACCGGTTTATGACCCACCCGCTGACGGCGGTTTCCTGGGCGATACGCTGCTGGTTAATGGCGTACGCAATCCGTTTATTGAGGTATCACGCGGCTGGGTGCGCCTGCGGTTGCTCAATGCCTCCAATGCCCGACGTTACGAACTCAGCATCAGTGATAACCGACCGTTTACGGTCATCGCCAGCGATCAGGGTTTTTTACCGTCGCCGGTAGCGGTACAGCGGTTAACGCTGGCTCCCGGTGAGCGGCGCGAAGTTCTGGTGGATATGTCACAAGGGGATGAGGTCTCCATTACGGCGGGCACCGCGGCTGGCATCATGGATCGCCTGCGCGGTTTCTTCGAGCCTTCGACGATTTTGACCTCAACGCTGGTGCTCACGCTTCGCCCCACTGGCCTGCTGCCGCTGGTGACGGATAATCTGCCAATGCGTTTACTGGCCGATCAGATTCTGGACGGCGCTTCGGTGCGTACCCGGGAGTTTCGTATCGGCGACAGTATGCCCGGCATCAACGGTGCCGTGTGGGATATGAACCGCATTGATACCACCGCGCAGCAGGGCACATTTGAGCGCTGGATTATCCGTGCCGATCGTCCGCAATCGTTGCATATTCAGGGCGTAATGTTCCTCATTAAGAGCGTGAACGGTGCGCAGTCGATGGGGGAAGACCGGGGCTGGAAAGACACCGTCTGGGTGGACGGCGAGGTCGAACTGCTGGTCAACTTTACCCAAAGCTCTTCAGACCATTTCCCGTTTGTCTATTACAGTCAGACGCTGGAGCTGGCGGATCGGGGAACGGCAGGTCAGCTGCTGGTGCAGCCCGCCACGGCATAACGGAGCAGACTGTGCCGGGCAGGGCTTTCAGCTTTTGCGTTTGGCTAGCGCAGAAGCTGCAACATCAGTTGGGGCATCTGATTTGCCTGGGCCAGCATGGCGGTACCGGCCTGCTGTAAAATCTGCGCCTGTGACATCGCCGATACCTCCGCAGCGTAGTCTACGTCCTCTATCCTGCTACGGGCAGAGGTAAGGTTTGTGACCATATTGTTCAGGTTGGCGATAACCGACTGAAAGCGGTTCTCATAGGCACCCAGCATACTACGCTGACTATCAACGGATTTAATCGCCCGATCGAGATCGGCCAAAGGCGTACCGTCTGTCGCGGTTCCACTTGCTCCGCCGGTAACATCCCCTTTTAAAACGTCAAAGCCTTCTGCCGCAACCGTACGGGCCACGCCATTTACGGTATCTCCTGAGGTCATTTGCCGGATATTAAGTGTTGAGCCGGTGGTACCCGCTTTCAGAAGGTTATAGCTGTCGCTGGCATCCAGATCGATCGTGATCGTTTCGCCGTCTTCCGCACCGACCTGAAAGCGATACGCAGCCGAGCCCGATCCGGTATTCAGCATACTAATGCCGTTAAAATTCGTTTGTGCGGTAATACGGTTAATCTCCTCCATTCGCTGATTCACTTCTGTCTGAATAGAGTCGATATCCGCAGCGGAGTTGCTGCCATTTTGCGCCTGCACCGTCAGGTCACGTATGCGTTGCAGATTGTCGTTAATCGTGGAGAGCGCCCCTTCAGCGGTTTGTGATAGCGAAATCGCATCATTGGCATTCCTGCCCGCTACCGTCATGCCGTCGATGTTTGAGGTCAAACGATTAGCAATCGCCATTCCCGCCGCATCATCTTTCGCACTGTTAATGCGCAAACCTGAAGACAGGCGCTCAATGGCGGTCGATAAAGCATTTTGAGAGTTATACAGATCGTTTTGAACGATCAACGACACGATATTGGTATTGATAACCGACATGATACGCTCCCTGGTTAAGTCGCTTAACGTTCTGAAAACCGTGAAATGACGTTCAATGGTGATAGCCGGGATCACGCGACAGGTGTGGCAGAAAACAGTATTACCTGCACAACGACGTTTTCACAAAAGCGGAGCGGCTTCGGTGTGTTGCAAAATTTTACCTGTTATAACAAGGTAAGGTGAGGTGATTAGAATTTTAAGTTTTTGATTTAAAAGACAAAATACAGGGGCGGATTAAGGTGTCAGCGTTCAGCGCAAAAAATTTGATTTAACAGAGCGGAAAGACCGGGGGATTTCGGTCAGGGACGGGTTTTTTTGCCCGGCGCCGCGCACTGCCCAGAAAGGCGTTGCGTAATTATTATGCGTTTTGTCATACATTTTAAGGACGTTTAACATTTTGCGTGGGCGCTAACCGTAAAAAAGCCCCTCCCGGAGGAGAGGCCTGCCCGAGGCGTGCATCGGGTCCGATGCGCCCGTATTAGCCGTTAAACGTATCCGGGTCAGGACCTAAACGCTTACCGGTATCAAGCTGGGCAATCTCACTCATTTCTGCCTTATCCAGGCGGAAATCGAACACATTGAAGTTTTCTTCGATGCGTGCCGGCGTGACGGATTTCGGGATAACCACCAGCCCGCTGTCCAGATGCCAGCGGATAACGATTTGCGCCGGCGTCTTACCGTATTTTTTGGCCAGAGACTTGATGATTTCCTGATCGAATACGCCTTCGCCGCCCTGAGCCAGGGGGCTCCAGGACTCGGTCTGAATCTGGTGCATGGCGTTCCAGGCATGCAGCGTGCGCTGTTGCAGCATCGGATGCAGCTCGATCTGGTTGATCACCGGGGTTACACCGGTTTCTTCCAGCAGACGTTTCAGGTGCGGCTGGTTGAAGTTACAGACGCCGATGCTTTTGACCAGGCCTTGTTGCTGCATCGCAATCATGTTCTTCCAGGCGTCAACGTACTGATCTTTCTCCGGGCACGGCCAGTGCATCAGATACAGATCTACCTGCTCCAGCTTCAGTTTTTGCAGACTGGTTTCCAGTGCCTGCTGGACATTTTGCTGGTCAGCATTCCACAGTTTAGTGGTGATAAAAATATCCTCAAGCGCGACATCGGTTTCCTGTAACGCCTGACCAATCGCTTCTTCATTTTTGTACGCGGCGGCGGTATCAATTGAACGATAGCCAACGTCCAGCGCTTTCAGCACGGCGTTGCGCGCATCTTCCATGCTGGCTTGCCACACGCCAAGTCCGAGCTGTGGCATCATGTTACCGTCGTGCAGTTTGATAATAGGTTGGTCTGCCATATCCTGCTCCTTACATTTGCAGTAAACCAGTGAGTCTTCGCTGTGCTTAAGTCTAGCTAACAATTTTCAGGCTGCCTGCGAACAGGCGAGGATAACCCTGCCTGATCCTGTAAACTTCTTGCCTGATTCTCCATTTTGCTGGCGATTTAACCAGGCGCGCGGCAAACTGCGCTTTTTATTTTCAGGAGTGATGATGCCCCACGACTTACTGTGTCAGCGGCTGGCTCAACAGGTGGTCACGCTGATGACGAACGGACGCGAACAGCTGTGTCCGGTGGAAAATGTCTCACTGATTTATGCGGGGCAGCACCGACCGCGTGAGCCCATCATGTATCAGCCCGGCATTGTCATTTTGTTTCAAGGCAGCAAAACCGGTTATCTGGGCAGTACGGTTTTTCAATACGACGCCACAAAATACCTGATGCTCACCGTGCCGCTCCCGGTCGAATGTGAAACCTGGGCGTCACCCGAGCAGCCTCTGGCCGGGATGTGCCTGCGCGTGGATACGGCCAGCCTGCAGGATTTGCTCATGGACATCGGTGATGACGAAGGGTTTCAGCCTCAGCCGTTGACCTCGGGCATTCACTCTGCCTTTCTCACGGAGCCAATGCTGTGTGCGGCAGAACGCCTGCTGGATGTGATGACCCAG
The DNA here is from genome assembly GCF_043546245.1 of Pantoea sp. SGAir0180. Classification (NCBI taxonomy): domain Bacteria; kingdom Pseudomonadati; phylum Pseudomonadota; class Gammaproteobacteria; order Enterobacterales; family Erwiniaceae; genus Pantoea; species Pantoea sp. SGAir0180. The sequence continues at coordinate 72,692 of NZ_CP028071.1, forward strand.
CCTCGTGATGCAAGGGTGCTGGGGCCACAGATTGTGCGGGAAATTCTTTACTATGTGCTGACCGGCCCGATTGGGGGGGCACTGCTGTCACTGGTGAGTCGTCAGACGCAGTTCAGCCAGATTGCCCGGGCACTGCGCCGTATAGAGAATCACTATGCCGACAACCTCAGCGTGGACACGCTGGCGGCAGAGGTGAATATGAGTGTCTCAGCGTTTCATCATAATTTCAAAGCGGTGACGCAGACGTCGCCGCTGCAGTATCTCAAGCGGTATCGCCTGCATCAGGCGCGTTTACTGATGCTGCAGGACGGCCTGAAAGCCAGCGTCGCGGCGGTGCGCGTCGGTTATGAGAGTCCGTCGCAGTTTTCGCGGGAGTTTAAGCGCTACTTTGGCGTGACGCCGGGTGAGGAAGTGAATCGGGTGCGTCAGACGGTGGCCGAACCGCCCGCCTGACGCACGCGTGATCAGGCTCTTTGACGACGTTTTTTCCAGATAACCACGATGCTGCCAACCAGCCCGACGACCAGCAGCACCATCGGTAATACCATCAGGACAGCCATCACCTGATCTTCGTGCCGTTTGATAAACGGCACCTGGCTGATGCCGTAACCCAGCGTCACCACAATGCCCACCCACAGCAGACCGCTCAGCCAGTTAAACAGCTGAAAACGGCTGTTCTTCAGGCCGGAAATGCCCGCCATTGTTGGCAAAATGGTACGAATAAAGGCCAGAAAACGTCCCACCAGCAGCGCCATCAGGCCATGACGATTAAACATATTCCATGCGCGTTGGTGATATTGTGCCGGAAGCTGCATCAGCCAGCTCTTAACCAGTCGGGTATTACCCAGCCAGCGGCCTTGCAGGTAACTGAGCCAGCAGCCCAGACTGGCGGCGGTGGTCAGGATCAAAAGCGTGGGGAAAAAATCCATCACGCCTTTGGCTACCATCGCGCCAGCCAGCAGCAGCAGACTGTCGCCGGGCAGAAAAGAGGCGGGCAGTAAACCATTTTCCAGGAATAGCGTCATAAACATCACGCTGTAGACGATCCATACCACTTCCGGATTGGCCAGCGCGGCGAAGTCTTGATGCCAAAGCGCGTGCACAATCTCATGTAAAACACCCATTAGCTATCCCATTACGTCACAATCATGCTGAATTATAGTGTTCAGATCGGCCTGACCTCTTGGTTGTCGCCTGCCCCAGAGTGGGCGACAACCTTAACCTGCGGGGGTTCTTCTGCTCGCTGAACACTTTTATATTAAGAGAATTTTAACATCTATCTGGCTGTGGCCTGTCGATATATCACACGGGTCTGTATCTGGTTTATATCAGGTTTACTCTTTTAGCGCGTCAGGCGTGTAAAACCCGCTTCAAGATCAACCAGTAAATCATCCACATGTTCCAGACCGATGTGCAGCCGTACCAGCGTACCGCTGAAATCAACGCCGCCCGCCGGGCGAATAGCCGCCAGCTCTTCGGGTTGACTGGCTAAAATCAGCGACTCATAACCGCCCCATGAGTACGCCATGCTAAAGTGCTGAAAAAGATCAAGATACATCGCTAACTGCTCGCGGCTCAGTTTTTCCTTCAGCACAAACGAAAATAATCCGCTGCTGCCGCTGAAGTCGCGTTGCCAGAAGGCGTGACCGGGGCATGCGGGCAGCGCCGGATGATTCACTCTGGCGACCTCCGGGCGGGCGGCCAGCCATTCTGCGACCTGAAGTGCACTTTCTTCATGCTGCCGCAGACGTACGCCCAGCGTACGTAATCCCCGGCTGGCCATGTAGGCGGTATCGGCATCCACCATCTGCCCCATCAGGTAGCTGTTCTCGCGCAGTTGCTCCCAGCAGCGGGCATTGGCGACGGCGGTCCCAATCATGGCATCGCTGTGACCAATCAGGTATTTGGTGCCAGCCTGAATCGAAATATCCACGCCCAGCGCAAGAGGACGAAACAGCACGCCCGCCGCCCAGGTGTTGTCAATCATAATAATCGCGTCCGGTGCTTTTGCGCGCACCGCCGCCACAATGGCGGGGACGTCCTGCACTTCCATCGTGATGGAGGCGGGCGACTCCAGGAACACCACGCGCGTGTTGGGCTGAATCAGGGTGGCGATCGCATCGCCGATGCCGTGATCAAACCAGGTGGTGGAGACCTGAAGTTTAGCAAGGATTTTGGTGCAGAAATCCTGGGTTGGTTCATACACCGCGCCGCTCATCAGCACATGATCGCCTGCTTCAACAAACGCCAGAATAGCGTTAGAGACCGCTGCGGCGCCGCAAGGATACAGCACACAGCCCGCGCCGCCTTCCAGCTCTGTCATGGCGTCCTGCAAGGCAAAGTGGGTCAGCGTGCCACGACGACCATAAAACAGTTCGCCCTTTGCCCGCCCTGCGGTCGCGCGTTTTTTTTCCGCAACGGTATCGAAAACCAGCGACGAGGCTCGCTGAATGACCGCATTCACCGAACCCTGGGTGTAACGTTTATCGCGTCCTGCGCTGACGAGTGTGGTATCAATTTTTTTTGTGGTCATGAACTCCCTGCCTTGCCGCTTGCACCTGAGCCTTCACGTTAGCACGAATTCGGCGATGACGTTGAGGGGCAACACAGATTATTCGCGCAGCAACAGGGAGATTTCCCGTGCGGCCTCCTGCAGTAGCGGCAAATGGTGTTGACGCAGCGTATCCGCAGAAACCTGTCCGGCATGGACGCCGACGTTCAGAGCGGCCACGATGCGTCCGTCCGCGCCACAAAGCGGCACGGCAAGCGAACGCAGACCGATTTCCAGTTCCTGATCGTTAATGGCGTAACCCTGCTGCCGGACGCGGGTCAGTTCTTCACGCAGTGCGCTGCTGCTGACCAGCGTGTGGCTGGTATAACGCAGCTGGGTCAGCCGCGCCAGATAGTCGTTCAATGGCTCAGCGGCAAGCCCACTCAGCAGCACTCTGCCCATGGAGGTGGTACTGGCGGGCAGACGACTGCCGATATGCAGGTCGATCGTCATGATGCGCGACGCGGACGCGCGGGCGATATAGAGAATGTCATCCCCGTCCAGCACCGCCATTGAGCAGGACTCGTTCAGCGTCTGGCTCAGCTGGCGTAAAACCGGCTGTGAGGCGCTGGCGAGCGGCGTGGCGCCCAGCCAGTTATGACCCAGAGTGAGCACGCGCGGACGCAGTTCAAAGTTTTTACCATCTTCGGCGTAGACAAAACCCAGCTTACTCAGGGTGTACAGACAGCGCCGCACGGCTGCGCGCGGAATACCGGTGCGCTGACTGATTTGCGACACGGACATCACGCGTCGCTGTGGGGTAAATGCCTGCAAGACCTCCAGCCCACGCGCCAGTGAAGCCATAAAGTTCGGATCCCCTTTCCAGGGATCGCTGCTGCCGCGCAGCGTCTGATCGTCATCCGTCATGCTTTTCTCCCGAGATTAACAGGATCGTCCTGCAACTGTGCGAACGATCACAATGTGCCATTTGGTTTTGCCAGTGACCGATAATCGCACACTATTTCGATAATCGGTATTGTTTGCGCTCACAGAGCGATCTACTTTTTGGCTATTCACTACCAACCGGCTGATGCCGGGCTAAAGGAACAGCTAATGATCAATAAAAGTGTGGCAACACTGGCAGAGGCCGTGGCGGTCATCCCGGACGGGGCCAGCATCATGATTGGCGGATTTGGACCTGCCGGTCAGCCGCTGGAACTGATCGATGCGTTGATCGAAAGCGGCGCTCGCGGGCTGACGGTGATCAGCAATAACGCTGGCAACGGTGACAGCGGCCTGGCCGCGCTGCTTAAGGCAGGCCGCGTTGACAAAATGATTTGTTCATTTCCGCGCCAGGTTGACTCCTGGGTGTTCGATGAGCGCTATCGTCGTGGAGAGATTGAACTGGAGCTGGTGCCGCAGGGCAACCTTGCCGCCAGGATGCAGGCCGCAGGCAGCGGTTTAGGCGGCATTTTCACCCCCACCGCCTTTGGCACGCCGCTGGCGGAAGGCAAGGAAACGCGGGAAATCGATGGCCGCCATTACGTGTTCGAAAAACCGCTCAAAGCCGATTTCGCGCTTATCAAAGCCCATCAGGGCGACCGCTGGGGCAACCTGGTGTACCGCAAAGCGGCGCGGAATTTTGGCCCCGTGATGGCGATGGCCGCCACCACGACCATTGCCCAGGTAGCAGAGCTGGTGCCGCTGGGCCAGCTCGATCCTGAAAACGTCGTCACGCCGGGCATTTTTGTCCAGCGCCTGGTGTGCGTTCCCCATCCCGTTACCCTGACCGTTTCAGCCTGAGGAGTCGGCAATGCAAAAACTCACCCGTGACCAACTGGCACAGCGCGTGGCGCGCGATATTCCGGAAGGGGCTTACGTTAACCTGGGGATTGGCCTGCCGACCCGCATTGCGAACTACCTGCCTGCAGACAAAGAAATCTTTCTGCACAGCGAAAACGGACTGCTCGGCATGGGGCCAGCGCCTGCGCCGGAAGACGCCGATCCGGAGCTGATCAATGCCGGAAAAGAGCTGGTAACCCTGCTGCCGGGCGGCTGCTTTTTCCATCATGGCGACTCCTTTGCCATGATGCGTGGCGGGCATCTGGATATCTGCGTCATGGGCGCGTACCAGGTATCCGTCAGCGGCGATCTGGCGAACTGGAGTACCGGTGCGCAGGATGCAATTCCTGCTGTCGGCGGCGCCATGGATCTCGCCATTGGCGCGCGCAAGGTTTACGTGATGATGGACTACCTGACGAAAAAAGGGGAATGCAAGCTGGTGAAGCAGTGCAGCTATCCGCTCACCGGGCTGGGGTGCGTCAGCCGGATCTATACGGATATGGCCGTGATTGATATTACGCCGGATGGTCCGCTGGTGGTCGAGTGCTGCCCCGGACTGAGTTTCGAGGCGCTCCAGGCGGTCACGCCGGTGCGTTTACTGCAACTTGAACTGGCGACCACCGCCTGAGGAACCGCGAATGCAACAGGCTTTTATTTGTGATGCGCTCCGCACGCCATTTGGCCGTTATGGCGGCGCGCTCGCGGGAATTCGGGCAGACGATTTGGCGGCTTTACCGCTGGCGGCGCTGCTTGCCCGTCAGCCTGCTTCTGTCGCGCAGGCGATCGATGATGTGATCTATGGCTGCGCCAATCAGGCAGGCGAAGACAATCGTAACGTGGCGCGTATGGCCCTGTTACTGGCCGGGCTGCCGTCCAGCGTGCCTGGCACGACGATCAATCGTCTTTGCGGTTCGGGGCTGGATGCCATCGGCATGGCGGCCAGGGCAATAAAATGCGGCGAAGCCGAGGTCATGATCGCAGGCGGCGTAGAGAGTATGTCGCGCGCGCCCTTCGTGACCGGAAAAGCAGAAAGCGCGTTTAGTCGCAGCCTGAAAATGGAAGACACCACTATGGGATGGCGTTTCATCAACCCGCAGATGCGCGCCCGCTTTGGCGTTGAAACCATGCCGGAAACGGCGGAAAACGTGGCACGCGATTTTGCCATCAGCCGCGCCGATCAGGATGCCTTTGCGCTACGCAGCCAGCTTCGTACCGCGCGTGCGCAGGAGATGGGCCTGTTCAGTGACGAGCTGATGACCGTCACTCTCCCACAGCGCAAAGGGGAAGCCATCACTGTTGCCTGCGATGAGCATCCGCGCAGTACCTCCCTGGCGGCGCTGGCGGGATTAAAAGGCGTCGTGACGCCGGACGGCAGCGTGACGGCAGGCAACGCCTCGGGCATCAATGACGGGGCCTGCGCCTTATTACTCGCCAGTGAAAACGCGGTTGCCGCCCACGGCCTCACGCCGCTGGTGCGTGTGGTCGCGATGGCTGCCTGCGGCGTTGAACCGCGTATCATGGGTTATGGTCCCGTACCTGCGGTACGCAAAGTGCTGGCCCAGAGTGGCCTGACGCTGGCACAAATGGACGTAATCGAATTAAATGAAGCGTTTGCTGCCCAGGCGCTGGCTGTGACGCGGGCGCTCGGGCTGGCCGACGATGCCGCGCAGGTGAACCCTAACGGCGGCGCAATAGCGCTGGGCCATCCGCTCGGCGCATCCGGTGGAAGGCTGGCCATGACCGCGGCCTATCACCTGCGGCGCACCGGAGGACGTTACGCACTCTGCACCATGTGCGTCGGTGTCGGGCAGGGAATCGCACTTATTCTGGAACGGGTATAATCAATGTCTCTTTACCGCGCCATGTTTATGGCTTCTCCTCTCAGTGAGGGCTTCAGCGATACGGCACTGCTGCAGGGGATGCTGGATTTTGAAGCTGGCCTGGCACAGGCACTTGCCAGTGCGGGGCTGATGGACCGCGAATCTGCGCAGATCATTCAGGACTGCTGCCGTGCCGACGCGATCGATGCCGCTGCGCTGACCCAGGCCGCAGGGCTGGCCGGCAACCTGGCGATTCCCCTCGTCAAACAATTGACCGCTTTGGTGGCTGCCCGATCGCCCGAGGCGGCGCGCTATGTCCACTGGGGCGCAACCAGCCAGGACGCAATCGACAGCGGACTGATGCTGCAACTGCGCGCGGCGCTCAGCGGTACGGCTACGCTGCTGGATCGGCTGATTGCCGTGCTGAGCGCGCAGTGCGAACGGCACAGCAAAACGCTGATGGTCGGACGCACGTGGTTGCAACATGCCTTGCCCGTTACCCTTGGGCTAAAGCTGGCAGGCACGCTGGACGCCCTGGTACGCGATCGACAACGCCTCAGGGCGATGCAGCCGCGGGTACTGGCGTTGCAGTTTGGCGGGGCGGCAGGCACGCTGGCCTCGCTGGGCGATAAAGGCGAGCAGGTCGAGCAGGCACTGTCCGAGGCGCTGAATTTGCCGCGTAGCGCCACGCCCTGGCATGCTCAGCGCGACAGGCTTACCGAGCTGGCAGGCTGGTATGCCGGCCTGACCGGGACGCTGGGCAAGCTGGCGCGGGATATGTCGCTGCTGATGCAGAGCGAGGTAGGGGAGATCAGCGAACCTCAGGCGGCAGGGCGGGGCGGCTCCTCAACCATGCCGCATAAACGTAACCCGGTATTGTGCGCCGCCATTCTCAGCGCGGCCAATCGGGTACCGGCGCTGATGTCCGGTCTGTATGCCGGGATGGTGCAGGAACACGAGCGTGCGCTGGGTGGCTGGCAGGCCGAGTGGCAGAGCCTGCCTCAGCTGATCGTACTGAGCGGCGCGGCTCTGGCCCACAGCACGGAACTGATCGACGGGCTGGAGGTGCATGAAGATGCCATGCAACGTAACCTTGGCCTGACGCAGGGATTAATTATGGCGGAAGCGGTCACGCTGGCGCTGGCGAACGAGATGGGACGCCAGCAGGCGCACCATCATATTGAGCAGTGCTGCCGCCGGGCGCTGGACACACAGCAGAGTTTGTTGTCCGTACTGAGCGCGGATGAAACGGTCAGAACGCGCCTGAGTCATTCAACGCTGGAGGCGCTGCTCGACCCGGCCAATGCCACGGGCAGTGCGGCGCGCTTTATTCAACAGGTTTTAGCGGCGGCGAGGGAATCATGACACTTCATTACATCCTTGAGGGGCCAGACGATGCTCCGGTGGTGTTATTCAGCAACTCCTTAGGAACGACGGCAGACATGTGGCAGCCCCAGCGCGATGCGCTGATCGGTCATTATCGCATTCTGCGTTACGATGTCCCGGGGCACGGTGCCTCGGCACCGAACGGACAAACCCGTTCGCTGGAACAGCTGGGGATGGCGGTGCTGTCGCTGCTGGATAAGCTGGCTATCGACAGGGTGCATTTTTGCGGCATTTCGATGGGCGGGCTGACCGGACTCTGGCTGGCCCGTTTCTATCCTCATCGCCTGATCACGCTCACGGTCGCCAACAGCGCTGCGAAGATCGGTGAGTCTGCGGCCTGGCAGCAGCGCGCAGCGCAGGTGCGTCAGTACGGTATGGCGGTGATTGCTGACGGGGCCGCCGCACGCTGGTTTACGCCGGCGTTCTGCGAACGGGCACCCGCCACCGTGCAGGCGTTGCTCACGCAACTGCGTGCCTGTGATGCAGAAAGTTATGCGGACTGCTGCGATGCGCTGGCTGCCGCAGATTTACGTCACGAACTGGCGGCCATTCATCTTCCTGTGCTGGTCATTGCGGGGCGGGACGATGCCGTGACGACGGTGGCCGACGCAGAAGCCATGGTGGCGCACATCCACGGCGCGCAGCTGGTGGTGTTGCCTGCGTCGCATCTCTCCAGTGTGGAGGTGTGGCTGGCGTTTAATCGTGCCCTGCAGCCGTTTATTGACGCGCAACTGACGCAGCAGCAGCGTTATCAGCAGGGAATGACGCTGCGCCGCGCGGTACTCGGTGACGCGCATGTGGAGCGCACTTTGGAGAATCTGTCCCCTCTGAACGACGAATTTCAACACTTCATCAGTCGTTACGCCTGGGGAGAGATCTGGACCCGGCCCGGATTGTCGCGCCACACGCGCAGCCTGATCACCATCGGTATGCTGATTGCGCTTAACCGTGAAGCCGAACTGAAAATGCATCTGCGGGCCGCATTCAATAACGGGGTCAGTCGGGATGAGATCAAAGAGGTACTGATGCATGCCGCGCTGTATTGTGGCCTGCCTGCGGCGAACGCGGCGTTCCACCTGGCGCAAAGCATTTTCGACGAGCGGGATAGTGCCCGTTAAATCGCGGCGTCAGACCGGGACATCCAGCACCCGCTGACGCAATGCCGCCACCAGATGTTGTTGTTCAGGGGGCGGTGTATGCTGCTGACGGGTCAGGATGCCCACCGCTTCGGCCATGCCCTGGTTCGGCAGCGGCAGAGCCCGAAGCTGATTACTCGTTAAGTCGTCGCGCACCGCGCCGTAGGGCACCAGCCAGACGTAACCGTGGTTTTGCGTCAGCCGCCGCGCCAGCGTCGTTGACAGGGTTTCTACCGCGCCTTCGGGCAGGGTCAGCCCATGGCTGGTCATCAGCGATTCCGCATTTTGACGCGGTACGGTGCCGCGTGGCGAAAGGATCAACGGCCAACTGAGCGCTTCTGCCAGGGTCACGCCCGCATGCAGCAAGGGGTGGTGCGGGGCCACGACCAGACGCAGTGTTTCCAGATACAACAGTTCAAAGTTCAGACCGTCCATCAGAACCGGTTCCGCCATCCGTCCGATTCCCAGCGTCATTTGCCCCGACTTTATCGCCATCAGCAGCGCGTCGTTCGAAAGCGTAGTGACCTGTATACGCCAGCCCGGATAGTGCTGCTGCAGGCTGGCCAGCACCGGCGCAACCACGCTGCCGATGGCGGTCGGCAAGGCACCGATATGCAGAGGCGCGAGATGTGGCGCGCTGTCCGGACGCATGACCTGATCGACCAGCGTAAGTGCATCCAGGATGCGAATGGCGTCATGCAGAAAGCGCGTCCCGCTGGCGGTCAGCGCTGTTCCCTGGCGGCTGCGCACCAGCAGTTGTTCACCGGTCAGGTATTCCAGTTCGCTGAGGGTTTTCGATAAGGCGGGCTGAGTAATACCCAGTTGGCGGGCGGCACGGCCCAGCGTCCCTTGCTGCGCGGTGGCAACAAAAGCGTGAAGATGACGCAGGCGCACGCGCTGACTGAACCGGGAAACACTATCCATGGCTCATGGTAAGAATTTGCCGCCGCAGCGGCAAGGACAATGTAGCGAGATTGTTAAGCGTCAGACATCAAAAAATACGGTTTCGTTTTCGCCCTGCAGAACGATATCGAAACGGTAAACCGTTTCGCTGCCGCGTTGTTCACGGTGTGCCAGCAGGGTGTTGCGCCGCTTCTCCCACTCAATCAGATTCAGCACCGGATCCCGGGCATTTGCCGCCTGTTCATCGGCAAAATAGAGGCGGGTGTTCAGGCCGATATTGATACCTCGTGCCACAATCCATAAGTTGAGGTGCGGCGCCATGGGACGTCCGTCGCGGCCGGTCACGCTGCCGGGCTTGATGGTTTCAAAACGCCAGATGCCGCTGTCAAAATCGGAGCAGGTGCGCCCCCAGCCGCGAAACGCCGGATCCAGCGGCTTGTCGTGCTGCTGGTCAGCGGGATGCTGGTAGCGCCCGGCGGCATTGGCCTGCCACACTTCAATCAGCACATCGCGCACCGGCGTGCCAGAACCATCGTAAACACAGCCTTCAACGGTAATGCGCTCACCGCGCGTTTCCGGCTGCGTGAGCACCTCGCTGAAATTATGTTCAAAGATATCAAAGCCTGCGGCATGCGGTGCCAGGCCAATGTGCACGTAAGGGCCGGCAGTTTGTGAGGCCGTTTCAGGCAGATAGTTTTTCATGATGCGGCTCCCTGAGTGCGGTTTTCGAACCAGGTTGCGCGGTGACCCCGCAATACCAGATCAAAGCGATAGGCCAGACAGTCCAGGGGAATCGCCGAATGCGTATCCAGCTCTGCAATCAGGGTGCGGACGGCTTCTTCGCTGCCTACCGACTGCAGGATAGGACAGCGTCCTACCAGCGGATCGCCCTCAAAATACATCTGCGTAATCAAGCGCTGAGCAAAGGCTTCGCCAGAAAGGGAAAAATGAATATGGGCTGGACGCCAGTCGCTGACCTGGTTACGCCAGGGATAGGGGCCGGGCTTAATGGTCCGAAAGCAGTAGTAGCCATTGTCGTCGGTCAGCATGCGACCACAGCCGCCAAAATTCGGATCGATGGGGGCCAGATACTGATCTTTTTTATGACGATAGCGACCGCCAGCATTGGCCTGCCATACCTCAACCAGGGCATTCCGCACCGGCTGACCAAACGCATCGCGCACGTAGCCATGCACAATGATGCGCTCGCCAATCGGCAGGCCGTCCTTCGCATAATTAAGAATCAGATCGCTGTCCCGGGGGCCCAGCTCCTGACGGGTGAACACCGGTGCGGTGATTTCCGATAAGGAATTTTGCAGCGAAATCAGCGCATTGCGCGGCGAGCGCAGTATGCTGGTTTTGTACAACGGCGCAAGCGCCGGCGGGTGATGGCGGTAATCACGGTGTACCAGTTCACGGGCGGGCCAGTCATTTTTCATCCAGGCATCCTTATTGTTTTGTTTTTCGCGTACAGAGGAACGAGTGTAGGAAGCGTAACTTGTAAAAGAAAAGTGAAAAAACGTAGCTTTGCTCATAACCAAAAATCATGACCTGTCACATTGACGAAATGTTCCATCTGGTTCATAACAATTGCCAATCTCCGTTAGCAGAACGCCTCGCTGCTGACTGGCTGCTTTAAGGTCACCCTGTGACCGTTTATCAGGAGGCAATAATGAAACGTTCTGTCGCAACGGTCTCGGTATCGGGCACGCTGCCGGAAAAGCTGCGCGCAATCGCGGCCGCCGGCTTTGATGGTGTCGAAATTTTCGATAACGATTTAGTCTATTATCCCGGCTCACCCGTGGAGATTCGCCAGTTGTGCGAAGAGCTGGGGCTGGAAATTTTGCTGTTCCAGCCCTTCCGTGACTTCGAAGGCGGCCCGCGTGACAGGCTGGCACAAAATCTGGCCCGTGCGGCGCGCAAGTTTGAGGTGATGACGCAACTGGGCTGCCAGCGGATGCTGGTATGCAGTAATGTGTCACCCGACTGCAGCGATGATTTCAACACCCAGGTCAGCGATCTGCGTGCGCTGGCGGAGCTGGCCGCGCAGTACGGTATTACCCTCGGTTATGAGGCGCTGGCCTGGGGCCGACATGTCAGCCTGTGGCGTGATGCCTGGGCCCGCGTGGAAGCGGTGGACCATCCCTCCTTTGGCATTGTGCTCGACAGTTTTCATATTTTGTCTCGCGGCGACAGCCTTGACGGTCTGGACATCGTGCCGCCCGAAAAAATAGTGTTCGTGCAACTGGCAGATGCGCCGCTGCTGAAAATGGACGTGCTTTCCTGGAGCCGTCACTTCCGCTGCTTCCCCGGCCAGGGGGAACTGAATCTGACGCAGTTTATGACGCAGCTGTCAGCACATGGCTATCGCGATGCCTGGTCGCTGGAGATTTTTAACGACGGATTCCGCGCTTCACCGGTAGTGCCGACGGCGCAGGACGGCTACCGATCGCTGTTGTGGCTGGAGGAGCAAACCCGCGACTGGCTGGTCAGACAACCGCTGCTGCCCAGCGCGCTGGCTTCACTGGCGGGAGAAGAATTATTTCACTCAGCGCCTCAGCCGCCGCTGCTGGCACTGGAGTTTATTGAATTTGCCGTCAGCCATAACGATGCGCTGGCGTTAGGGCAGTGGCTCACGCAGCTTGGCCTGGTGCACGCGGGCGAGCACCGTTCGAAACAGGTTTCGCTTTATCGCAACGGCAAGGTCAACGTCATTCTGAATGCGCAGCCCGACAGCCAGGCCAGCGGTTACTACCATCAGCATGGTATTTCCCTCTGTGCAGTGGCCTGGCGCGTACGCGGCGTGGAGAACCTGATTCAGCGGGCGCAGGATTATGGCTACGCTATCTGGCAGGGCGAAACCGGCCCGAATGAACGTCAGATACCGGCTTTATGCGCGCCGGATGGCAGCCTGATTTATCTGGTGGAAGACGAGCCCGCCGGTCAGGACGGTTACCACAGTGATTTCAATTTAACGCATCGCAGTGCGCCTCAGCCTGCGATGCAGACCCTGGATCATCTGGCGATCGCGTTGCCGGATGAAACGCGCGACAACTGGATTATGTTCCTGCGCAGCGTACCGGGCTTTGTTCAGGATACCGAATGGGAACTGCCTGATCCGCTTGGGCTGGTGCGCAGCCGCGTTTTACGCAGCCCGAATGATGCTATCCGTCTGCCGTTGAATATGTCGGTCAGCCGGGAAACGCAGATCGCCCGTGCGTTGACGACCTACCAGGGGGCGGGATTACAGCACGTGGCGTTTGGTTGCGACGATTTGTTCAGCGCAGTAAAAGCCGCCCGCGAACGCGGCCTGAAAACTTTGCGCATCCCCGCTAACTATTATCAGGATCTGCTGGCGCGCTTTGACCTCGACCCGGATTTTCTGGCGCAGTTACAGCGCTTTGACGTGATGTATGATCGCGATGAACAGGGCGGAGAGCTGCTTCACGTCTATACGGAACCCTATGAAAAAGGGCGCTTTTTCTTTGAACTACTGGAGCGGCGGCGTCGCTATCACGGCTTCGGTGCGGCAAACGCGCCGGTACGGCTGACCGCCATGCGGTAATACACAGGGGCCAGGCTGACTGGCCCCGTTACCCCAATCCCGCGTTTTCTCTCTTTCCCTTTGCTGGCATCACGCCGATCACGCTCACAATCCTCACCGGACAGTCCAGACAGACTTTCCAGAAAATTCCTTATTTTTAACAAGCCATTAACGCATTTCAGCTGCCCGCACGGGCGCAGGTTGCGCGATAAACGCACAAAATTTCGATTATCGCCATTTCTTGCCCTGCAGCGCCTGCATATAGTAACTGCACATTACTTATTTCACCGGAGAGTCACCGTGGCGGAAAGCAAAGCAATTGATGTTCGGGCGTTAATCGACAGCCGCCCGCTGGGAATGTGGCAAAAGATTGTGGTGCTGTTCGGCTTCTGCATCATCGCGCTTGATGGGTTCGATATCGCCATCATGGGGTTTATTGCCCCTGAATTAAAAGCAGACTGGGGGATCACGAATCGCGAACTGGGGCTGATTATCAGCGCGGCGCTGGTGGGACTGGCGCTGGGGGCGATGCTCTCGGGTCCGCTGTCCGATAAGCTGGGCCGAAAAGTGGTCATCATTAACAGCGTGTTCTTTTTTGGCGCGTGGACGCTGATCACCGCCTTCTCGCAAAATATGGAACAGATGGTCCTGTTTCGCTTTCTCACCGGCCTGGGTTTAGGCGCGGCGATGCCGAATGTGGGGACGCTGGTGGCAGAGTTTGCCCCGGCCAGACGGCGCGCCTTTCTTATCACCGTCGTTTTTTGTGGCTTTACTTTTGGCGCGGCACTGGGCGGTTTCGCCGCCTCCTGGCTGATGCCGCACTTTGGCTGGCATGCTGTGCTGTTGCTGGGCGGCATCCTGCCGATCCTGTTTGTGCCGTTACTGCTTTGGGCGCTGCCGGAGTCGGTCTGCTTTCTGGTGGTCAGGCGCGCGGCCAGCCAAAAAATTCACCGTATCCTGGCGAAACTGGCCCCGGATCTGGATCTGCAACAGTGTACGCTGGCGTTGCCCCCGGTCAGTCGGGCTCACGCGCAACCTGTTAAAGTCGTCCTCAATGACACCTACCGCTTCGGCAGCCTGATGCTGTGGGGCGCCTATTTCACCGCACTGTTTCTGTTTTACACCCTGGGCAGTTGGCTGCCGATGCTGATTAAAGACAACGGTTTTAGCGTGGTTCAGGCAGCGGTTATTACGGCCCTGTTCCAGGCTGGCGGCACATGCGGTTCTCTGTTTTCCGGCTGGCTGATGGATCGTATTGAATCGCATCGTGCCTTATCGCTGATTTACGGTGCGGGTGGACTGTTTACTGTTTGTATGGGGCTGTCGATGACGCATCCGGTGTTGCTTGGCGGCTGCGCACTGATGATAGGCTTTTGCATTGGTGGCGCGAACACCGGAATGAATGCCCTGTCGGCCAGCTTTTATCCCACCGAGGCGCGGGCAACCGGTTCCAGCTGGATGCACGGCGTCGGGCGCGTTGGCGCAATCCTGAGTGCGCTGGCGGGCGCGGAAATGCTGGCGCTGGGATGGGGCGTTACCACGATTTTCGCGGTATTAGCGATTCCGGCCTTGCTGACGGTGGCAATGATTGCGGCGAAAGGACGCTATCAGCAGCGCCAGCGCGCGGACAGCGGCACCGTCTCCCGCTGGGGCGTCAGCCCGGGGGATATCCATTAACCTGCCCAGCCGCCGTCAATGCAGACAGGGCAGTAAGCCCGCGTCCATGTCCCGTTGCGGCACAAACAGATTTTGCTGTGCCGCGTTGTCTGCCTGACTCAGGCAGGGCGGCAGCGGTTGCGCAGGGCGCTGACGCAGTAAGGTATCAGGCTGGAACAGGGGGGAGGTTGACGTACTTACCGGTGTTGGCGCTTCCCCGCTGTCTGCACGGAATGGCGGCCGGACGGACTTTTTACCGGCGTGATGCGCATAGTGAAAACGCTTCAGTTTGCCCGGCGGTGCCGCATTGCGTGAAGCATGAATAAAGCGAATGAGCGCGACCGTGCGGAGCTGACGACTGAAACACTTCACCATACCGGATGAGGGCTTGCCCGATTCATAGCAGCGCCTGAAGAAGTGTAACGTAATCAAGGTGTTCGTCGCGGCATAGCACGCCCCTGAACAGGGTGAAACCATGCCCGATCCCGGCAACAGCAGTGAGATAAGCAGGAAGACGCGCGACAGCCAGAGAGAGGCTGGGCGTCCCGGCATTTGTGGCGAGTCCTCAGCGCCTGGTAAAGATACCAAAGAGGACCGGCGCGCGCCGGCACTCAGTGACGCATCTTCCGCATGGGCCCGGACGGATTGCCGATCAGCGTGGCGATTGCAGGCAGCGATCCTGTTATGTGAAGCACAGCGGCCCTGCTGCTTTATTCGACGAAAAAACGTCATCAGGCTGGCGATAAAGAGGTTACTCATCGGCTGTTTTCATTATGTTTGCGCAACGGCCACTTACAACAGGCAAACCCTGACTGGCGGCCTCAATGTTTTACGTGCTGGCTTATCTGACAATGAAAATTCAGATTGATGCTGGACCGGATAAAATTATTTTTCTCGCGCCATTATGACGCCCGATGGCTTATTAAACGCCACAAAACACTTTCCCTGCGTCTGCGGTTAGCGTGCTCAGCAGGGCGGGCTGCGGATCAACTCACTCTCCATGCGCATCAGCCATCGACCAGGCAGTTTCTGACCGCCCTCATCGCTACGTTGCATACTGTCCGGATACAGGCAACACGGTGCAACAGATACGGCTACGCGTTATCCCTTCTTCCAGCGATGTCCAGCTATTTGATTGTAAATACTAATGAGAACCACTATCAATTCGATTGATTTTTGCTATCATTTGCCCTTATTCCGCATCCTGTATATGAAGTTGGAGAAGCAGCGTGGTAGCCAGTGATTTAATGCAAGCGGACCTTTCCGTGTGGGGCATGTATCAGCATGCCGATATTGTGGTGAAGGTTGTCATGATCGGTCTGTTACTGGCCTCAGTCGTGACCTGGGCCATTTTCTTCGGGAAGTACGCTGAGCTGAGCGCCGCCAGACGTCGCCTGAAGCGTGAACAGCTGGCATTAGGCGAAGCCCGCAGTCTCAATGATGCCGCGCGCGCGGCCCAGAGCTTCCATGCGGCCAGCCACAGCGCGGTGCTGTTACATGATGCGCAAAACGAGCTGGACCTGTCCGCAGGCGTGGAAGAAACCGGCGGCATTAAAGAACGCACTGCGTTTCGTCTTGAGCGTCGGGTTGCGGCATTCTGCCGTCATGCGGGGCGCGGGAATGGCTTCCTGGCCACGATTGGCTCGGTGGCGCCCTTCGTCGGCCTGTTTGGTACCGTCTGGGGCATCATGAACAGCTTTATCGGTATTGCCAAAACCCAGACGACTAACCTGGCGGTCGTGGCACCGGGTATCGCCGAAGCGCTGCTGGCGACGGCCATTGGTTTAGTCGCGGCGATTCCGGCGGTTGTGATTTATAACGTGTTTGCCCGTATGATCGCTAATTACAAAGCCTCCTTAGGCGACGTTGCCGCGCAGGTCATGCTGCTGCAAAGTCGCGATATCGACCTGGGAAACCTGGCTCAGCCTGAGGTCAGCCGTCCTGCCGCCGCGCAAAAACTGCGTCTGGGGTAAGCGTTATGGCAATGCGATTTAACGACAGCTCAGAAACCGATGGTGAAATGCATGAAATCAACGTCACGCCGTTTATCGACGTGATGCTGGTACTGCTGATTATCTTTATGGTGGCTGCGCCCCTGGCAACGGTGGATGTGCGTGTGAATCTGCCCGCGTCCACCAGTGCGCCGCAACCGCGTCCGGAAAAACCGGTCTATCTCTCGATTAAAGCCGATAAGCAGCTTTACGTAGGTAACGATCAGGTGAACAAGGACGCGCTTATCAACGTGTTGATGCAGCAGACGCAAGGCAACAAAGATACCACCATTTTCTTCCAGGCCGACAAATCGGTCGATTATGAAACCCTGATGAGCGTGATGGATGAACTGCGCACGGCGGGTTATCTCAAGATCGGCCTGATGGGGATGGAGACGGTAAAAAAATAACGCGTCGTTGATGTGCGCAGGCTAAACCCGTCCTGCACAGCCTTGCATTGAGTGCGTTTCGCCTGTTTCTCCTTCATCCGTTTATCCCTTGTTTTGTAAGACAGCGCGTTCAGCCCGACGCGCTTTTTTTATGCCTGAATTTTTGCCACATCTTGTCTGGCAAATCCTGCGCCGAGCAGGCAGTTATGCTACTGTAACCCTTCTGTTAATTTCTTGTTACTTAAACCAGAGAGTTTGTAAAGTGCAATGGTGATGGAGGTCACATTAATCTCACCTCTGGCAGGCTAAAAGGGATAAAAAACCAAGGAAGCAGTTATGAGCCAAAGTGAAACTTTACAAAAGCCGCCAAAAGGTGCGGCCAGAACCATTTTCAATGTTACCAGCGGTAATTTCCTTGAAATGTACGATTTTATGGTGTTTGGCTACTACGCCACGGCCATTTCCAAAACCTTTTTCCCCGGAGACGATCCCTTCTCCTCGTTAATGCTGACACTGATGACCTTCGGTGCCGGCTTTCTGATGCGTCCTCTGGGGGCGATTATTCTGGGAGCGTACATTGACCATCATGGCCGTCGTAAAGGACTGCTGTTAACGCTTGGGCTGATGGCGTTAGGCACGCTGACTATCGCACTGGTCCCGGGTTATGCCACCCTGGGTGCCGCCGCACCGATACTCATTTTACTTGGTCGCTTATTGCAGGGTTTTTCTGCCGGGGTAGAACTGGGCGGCGTTTCGGTTTATCTGGCCGAAGTGGCACCGAAAGGGCGTAAAGGGTTCTTTGTCAGCTGGCAGTCCGGTAGCCAGCAAATCGCGGTGATCTTCGCGGCTCTGCTGGGGCTGGGGCTGAATCATCTGCTCTCACATGATGAGGTGACCGAATGGGGCTGGCGTATTCCGTTTGTCGTGGGCTGCCTGATCGTCCCTTTCCTGTTCTATATTCGTCGCATGCTGGAAGAGACCGAAGCCTTTAGTCAGCGTAAACACCATCCATCAATGACCGACATTATGCGTTCCGTCGCCAGCAATTGGGCACTGGTGCTGGCCGGTATGCTGATGGTGGTGACCACCACGGTGATGTTTTACATGATCACCGCGTTCACGCCAACCTTCGGCAAGACCGTATTAATGATGAGTGACAAACAGGCCTTTATGGTGACGCTGTTTGTGGGGATTTCCAACCTGTTCTGGCTCCCGGTGATGGGCGCGCTGTCTGACCGCGTAGGTCGTCGTCCGCTGCTGCTGACGTTTACGGTATTGATGATTGCCACCGCCTGGCCTGTGCTGCACTGGATGGTTGGCGCGCCGAGCTTCGGCCACCTGCTGGCGGCGGAGCTCTGGCTCTCCTTCCTGTACGCCAGCTACAACGGCGCGATGGTGGTTTATCTGGCAGAAATTATGCCCGCTGAGGTGCGTGCCGCCGGTTTCTCGCTGGCTTACAGCCTGGCCACGGCGCTGTTCGGTGGCTTCACGCCCGCCGTTTCCAGCTATCTGATCCACGCCAGCGGCGATAAGGCGATGCCCGGCGCGTGGCTGACCTTTGCGGCCATTTGTGGATTAATCGGGACATTACTGATTGGCCGCATGGTGAAACAGTATCGCGCCCGCCATAGCGGAACCCCCGTCAGCGCGCCGCTCTAAAACGCGATATCCACCACGACGCTGTCGGTATAATTCCCTGCAGGCGGCGTATTTTGGGTGGTGAGGACACGCGCAGTGTAGTTGTAGCTGCGCGTCAGCCCATCGGTACTGACGGTATCCGCCGCTGAGCTGCTTACCCGTTCCGTGCCACTCGGTCCCCAGCGATTACTGGTCGTTCCTTTATAAATCTCGTAACTCAGTCGGTTCGTCCCACTCGCCATATTACGTACGCTGCTTACCGCGTTATTGCCGTTGCTTAACCCCACCGTATAGGTGCTGCCTTTACTGCACAGGACATTGATGGTTTGTGACACGCTGCCAAAACTGGCGACCAGCGGTGCGCTGCCAAAGCTGATATTGGGCGCGGTGATGGCGGTACAGTCGTTGCTGAGCACCACGGTAACAGTAATGGGAATGACGCCGCTGCCGGTTTGCGGTGTGAGACACAGGCCAACAGCCGAAACGCTGGTACAGATGTTGTAGGTGACCGTCATGTTCAGCGTCACCGTGTAGGTCCCGGCGGCCACGGTTTGCCCGGTGAGGGTGCGCAAATAGACCGGAATGGCAAAGTTGAGACTACCCAGCAATCCCGCCAGGTTGATTAAGGTGGCGGAGTTGTAGACAAACGCAGGTCCGCCAATGGTGAGCTCACTGGCACAGGCGCTGTCGGTACATAACCGCACCGGAATGTTGTCGCTGCCGGTATCGCCGCTCCGTTTGAGGATGCCGCGCGTCCCATTGGCGTTGCTGGCGCTGGTCAGCTGAAAGGTGATCTGGTTATTGCTCAGCAGCGACAGCGCGCTGCCGGCCCCGCAGTTGACGTCAGCATTGGTCGAGGTGCTACTGACCGTGGTGTTAGCCACAAAGGTGGTCACACTGCCAAAGCTGGCGCTGGAGGCGGGCAGGGCACAGGCGGCGTAACTCAGCGAGGGTAACAGCAGCAGGCAAAGCAGCAACATTAGCGTTTTCATGGGGTGATTCCGGCAGTGGCGTTATCGGGATTAGGCACGGATGCGCCTCTGGGGAGCGGCGGCAACGGGCAGGTAAGCGGGCCATACGTTTTGAGTGCCTGCGGCTGACCGCCAGGCAACGTCAGGATCGTTTCGCAGGCGCGACCATCAGGGGCGATCACGCGGATGGGATTGGTGGCACCCAGTTCTTCCATCCAGACAATACCGTCCCAACCCACATAGCCCGTAGCCCGTCCCGGCCGAATCACCTGGCTGGACACGGGCAGCGGCTTATCCTGACCGTCATGCAGTATCACGCTGGCGGCGCGCAACCGCTCGACCGGGAAGTTCAGCAAAAACCCACTTTGCCGTTTAACGGCAAAGCGCTGCTCGACGTTGGGCACCGTCATATCGGCGGGCAGATCGAGCGTATCGATGTCGTATTTAGCGGGATAGTAGCTGCTGATCGACGGCACCAGCAGATAGCCCTGGCGGTCGGTGCGTCCCATCGACTGATTTTCATAGCGCACATTCACGTCAGGGTAATGGGTTTTCACCACCACAAACGCATCGTTAATGGTGTTAGCGGCAAACACCTGGCTGTCCATTAACACCACCGAGCCGGACACATCGGCCCACTGGGTGAGGTTGTCGTCATCGCCGTAGAAGCCGGCAGAGGTATCGATCTTGTTATTGCGGTAACGCAGACTGCCCTGGCGATAGTCGCCACTGTTGCCGCCCTGGTTCGCCCAGGAGGCATCCCAGGCGAATCCGCCATCGCTGGGCATGGCGCGGGATAAATACGCCCGCTGGCTTTGTTGACCCTGTTGATCGCGTTCGACGCTCAGGGAAGCATTACTGTTTTCACCAAACGGAATCACCAGCGAGACTGCGCCGCTCCATTCTCCCTGCTCTCTGTCGCGGCTGGCGGAGACATACAGGCTGGCATTGCCCCACAAATTTTTACTCCAGGAGAGGTTCCACAGGCGGGTACGCTGGTTATCGCCGCTGGCAATGTCGATCCAGGCCGCGCCCAGACTGCCATAGCGATTGAGCGACACGCTGGCGGTGTACTGCGCCGTGCGCCGTGCCAGGCTGTAGCGGTTATCTGCATAGAGGGCGTTGCTCTGGTTACTCACCAACGCCAGGTTGCCAAAGCCCGCGCTGCGCACCGTATGCTGAGTACCCAGGCTGAAACGGCTGGTGTTGTATTGATAACCCCAGCTGTACTGATTGCCCGACTCGCTGTCCAGGTGGCTCTGTGCGGCGGCTCCGTTGATCACGCCCCAACTGTCGACTTTAAACAGGGCACCTGCGCCGCCCATGGCCAAATCGCGGCTCCCTTCACCATGGCTTTCCAGTGTGAGCCAGTCTGTCAGGCCATAGCGCCACGAGCCGCTCATCGCGGCCGCACCGTAATCGGCGTTTTTGATGCCGTAATTTTGCCGAAGCGCACCGGCTGAAAAGGCGTAGTCAGACAGGCCTGGCTTGAGCAAGTTACTGGACACATAGAACGGCAGCGTCGTGACGACCTGACGACCCACCGCATCCGTTGTTGTAATCACGGCGTCACCGGCACCGTTAACGAAAGGCACGTTAGTGAGCGACCAGGGGCCAGGCTGGACATTTGCCTGAGTAGAGCGGTAGCCATTGACAAACAGATCCACCGTTGACGGCACCGCCGCCTGGCCAAAAAAGGCAGGCAAGGGATAGGTGATCAGATCCGGCCGCACGCTAAAGTCGCGGGCAATCTGGATGCCGCCAA
The DNA here is from genome assembly GCF_043546245.1 of Pantoea sp. SGAir0180. Taxonomy (NCBI): domain Bacteria; kingdom Pseudomonadati; phylum Pseudomonadota; class Gammaproteobacteria; order Enterobacterales; family Erwiniaceae; genus Pantoea; species Pantoea sp. SGAir0180. The sequence continues at coordinate 94,224 of NZ_CP028071.1, forward strand.
GCCGCACGCTGCTGCTCCATGACAGCGCATCGGTAGTCAGGTCCCCCACCCGCCAGCTCAGGATGGCGTTTTCATCTTCATTGCTCCACCAGGTGTCGTAGCGAATGTAGCCGTCATTCTGGTAGCGATTCTGTCCTTCCATCTGCTGCTGTAAAACGCCATTGCTGGAGAAGTGCCCGGCGGGACCAAACACGCGCAGCTCATTAAAGGCGGCCAGACGCGTGCCTGCCACATCGGTGCGCGTGGCATAGAGATCGTAATTGAACAGCGCCCCGGTACTCACGCGTCCGGGGAAGCGCGACCCGTTCCTTTCCTCACCAATGGTCTGTTCAGGCAGCCAGCCTGGCGGCACGGTCAGCAACAGGCGCTGACGGCGATCGTCGTACTCCACGTTGACCCCGGCGAGCTGATTCACATCGACCTGCTGTTGCCCCTGAATCTTCTCCGCCGGTATTCCCGCGCGTTGTAAGTCGCCTGCCCGCACCAGGAAGTGGCCGTTTTGTTGCTCCACGGGCACAATATCGCCACGTGACAGCTGATTCACCACCAACTCCAGCATATAGCGCTGGCCCGTGGCCCCGTTGTCAACGGGCGGCGGCGGGGGAAGCGACGTAAACGTTTCTGCCCACACAAACGTGGGCACCAGACAACACAGACTCGCAATGGCGAGCGCAACGGGATGCGGGGAATACGGCTTCATTGCGATTTACTGCGCCGCGGCGCTGCGCCACTGTCCGGTGTTGGTCTCTGCGCGCAGTTCACCGCTGACGGCGGATCTGAGCGGAAAGCGCTGTGTGCTGTTCGCCAGCACATAACCATAGAGGCCGTTGCCGAGCCGCTGGCCACCAATGGTGACATTGCTGAGTCGGGCATGGCCGTTACCGCGATTCGTCAGTTCCAGGTAGCGCTTACCGCCCGCATTCACCTGACGCCAGCTCAGGGCGGGTTTTGCATTGTCGCGCACCAGACCGTTGCCATAGACAAAGAGCGGCACCGAATAGCGCATCTGAAAATTGAGTCCGGCCTGATTATCGCCAACGGCACGTGGCGTGGGGATTTCATCCAGCACAACGCGATAGGCCATCTCCTGTCCTGCGGCAGGCGGGATCTGTTTAATCAGACGGACCAGTTGCTTTTGCCCCGGTTCAATGCGCACTAACGGGGGACTGGCAACAATCTGCTGCTGGGTCTGATACTGCTCCTGATTGTTCGTTTGCTGCCAGGCAAAAATGCGCACCTGCATCAGCGTGGTCGTATTGCCTCGGTTTTCCAGCCACAGTTCACTGGCCTTATCCTCCGGATCGATGGCCGGATCGATGGGCCAAATCATTACGGAATTTGCACCCTGAGCCTGAGGCAACACCAGAAAAGCGAACAGAAAAAACAGGGCACGCAGGGATGGCATGGTAAAGCTCCTTTTTCATCACCAGGTCAGCGTGACGCTGAGGGTGTCAGAATAAACCCCGGCGCTTGTCGGACCGGGTAATTGCAGCAAGCCGTAAATAGGTAACGTAATGTTGTTCGCGTTGCTGTAACTCAATGGCACGGCTGTGTTCACCGGAATCGGCGTGGTGTGTGCAGCATTGCTGTAGAGGTAATAAGGAATCGTGTTGGTATTGTTCGCCAGCTTCAGGTTACGGGCCGTGGTGTAATTGCTGCCGCCGTTGATGGTCATACTCAGCGTCGTACCCGGCGTGCAGGCCAGGTTAATCGTGGAACTTTGTACATAGCTGGCGCTGACGCTGCTACTGGCCAGCCCCGACTGGGTGCCAAAATTGAGCGTGCCGAAGATCCCCGTATTGGTGCCGGAAATCACGCAACCTGCCACGATTGACGCTGAAACCTGGAATGTTGTGGAGCTGGTCGTAATGCTCCACCCATTCATACACACGATCAGCAGCAACCCGCCAGCGGTGAACGAAACAGGTGACCGTCTTACCGTCATCTGCATCTACGCCAACACAGGCACTTAATAGTTCACGGCAACGTTAATCGTGTCGGTATAAGTCCCGGCCGGGATCACCGGATTAAATCCGCCGCCTACCACACGTCCATAGATCGCGTAATTGGTGCCGAGGGTCGGATCGGTCGTCCCGCTGGGCGCAATATTCGTGTTGTTGGCGATGGCGGTCGTAAAGGACGCATCGCTGTAGAGGGTATAAGCGATGCCTTGAGTATTATCGGCGCCCAGCACCAGATAGCGTGGCGCAGAAGAAACGGTACCGTAGACGGTTCCCGGTGCTGCGTTACTGCTGGTCACCTGAACGTTAAACGTTTGGCCGGTCGTACAGCGCACATAGATGCCGTTACCCGCCGCGCCGACCAGCGTAGCGTTCAACGTACCAAAGGTGGCTGCGCTGCTACCGAAGTTCAACGAACCGAAGTTGACGCCAGAGGTGGCCGACTGGCCGTTCACCAGACATCCCGTGGTTAATGTTAGCGTAGCGTTAATTGCACCCGTGGTAGTGGCAGCAAACGTCGCGGACGGCAGGGTGGTAGCAACACCGGCAGCTAACAGAAAAAGCTTGAATTTCATAACCATTCCTTACTGATTATTTAGGGTCAGTGCTTTTTCACCTGATGGTATAATGCAAAAACCTCGAAAAAATAACATTAAATCGCCAGATAACAGCAACCTGCCGTCACTCTCTCCAGCGCCCCAGAAAAAAGGGGTGCTGATTTATATTAGTTTTTTTTAATATACATCAGCGCAGGCAAAGTGGCGAAACTCATCGATAAATTTTTTATTATTTTGTTACATTGCCTGCCGCAACGGCGAATCGACAGGCGATCACGGGCTGAAGACGCAGAGCCGCAGAACTGTTTTGCCTGTCTGTGGTGTCGCTGTTATGTCTCCGTCAGTTTTGTATGAGAAAGAAGCGCATGCGGGATGTGAGGCTGAAAAGCGGCAGATGCGCTATCTTTGAATAGCTGCTGTCTACCCGTGCGGTAAAGGTCGTCAGTGCAGGCATAACGTTGTGTTCAGGCAGCAAAACGGCGGCTCATATGCCAGCTAAAAGAATTGATTGAGCCGGACGCTTGCAGGTATCGGAAAGCGCTATTAAAAAAGCCTAATTTAGTCGTTTCCCGCGCCGATAAAAGGGTAACAAGGCGAAAATTCCTTTTCATCATCTCTTTAACAGCGGCGTGTTCGGCGCTATTCGGAAATCACTATGTTAGTGGCCTCATACAACTCATTCATTGTCGTCATTTCGGTCTTAGTGGCGATGCTGGCTTCATTCACAGCGCTGGATATGGCGGGACGTGTTGCGACCTCAACCGGTAAAGTGGCCCTGGCGTGGCTCTTTGGCGGTGGCTTTGCCATGGGGATAGGGATTTGGGCCATGCACTTCATTGGCATGCTGTCCATGGACCTGAACATGATGATGAGTTACGACGCCTCGCTGACGGCGCTGTCCGCCGGCATTGCGGTGTGCGCATCCATCTTCGCCTTGTGGCTGGTTTGCCAGGGCAACCTGCCGCTGTTCCGCTTGCTGGGCGGCGCGATTGTCCTGGGCTGCGGCATTGTCGCGATGCACTACACCGGCATGGCCGCGCTGATGCTTTCACCGGGTATTCGCTGGAACTGGGGCTGGGTCGCGGCTTCAGTCATTGTTGCCCTTGTGGCCTCGGTGGCCGCACTGTGGCTGGCTTTTAAACTGCGCGAAGGCCCACAGGGGCGAATTGCCGCCTTGCGGCTGTGTGCCTCTATCGTAATGGGGGCCGCGATTGCCGGCATGCACTATACCGGCATGATGGCGGCGGAGTTCCCGATGGGGAGCCACACGATGTCATCCGGCGTCAACAGCAACTGGCTGGCGATTGTCGTCACGGTAGTAACCCTCGCCATACTGGGGATTACGCTGCTGGTTTCCATGCTGGATGCCCGTATGCAGGCGCGCACCTCGATCCTGGCCAGCTCGCTGGCTGAAGCCAACCGTGAGCTGGCACAACTGGCGCTGCACGACAACCTGACCCGGTTGCCAAACCGTATTCTGCTCGAAGATCGCCTTGAGCAGGCCATCAATAAAGCGAATCGTGAAAGCACGCAGTTTGCGCTGATGTTTATGGACCTTGATGGCTTCAAGGCCGTAAACGATGCCTTTGGTCACCACATCGGTGACAGCCTGTTGATCAGTGTCACCAAAAGAATGAGTGACCAGATGAAAGGCTACTACACGCTGGCACGTCTGGGCGGCGACGAGTTTGTACTGCTGATTGAAATTACCGAGCCGAATGATGCGGCGGCGGTCGCCGATCAGCTGGTTAAGGCCGTTGACCGCCCGTTCCCCATTTCGCGTTACGATCTGGTGGTGTCACTGAGCATTGGCATTGTTGTCTATCCCGGTGATGGCGAGGATGAGCGCGAGCTGATGTTTAATGCCGATGCCGCGATGTACCACACCAAAAACAATGGCCGAAACGGTTACACCTTTTTCCAGCCTTCTATGAATCTGCTGGCACAGAGCCAGTTACAGTTGAACAACGACCTCTGGCATGCGCTGGACAATGATGAACTGCGCCTGTTTTATCAACCCAAATACTGCGCACCGCACGGCCCGATTCTGGGCTTCGAAGCGCTACTGCGCTGGCAGCATCCCCAGCATGGCCTGCTGTCGCCGGATCGCTTTCTGCCGATAGCGGAAAAAACCGGCATGATTGTGAATATTGGGGGATGGGTCATTAACGAAGCCTGTCGCCAGCTGCATCAGTGGCACCTGCAGGGCCATCAGACGTGGTCAGTCGCGGTCAACCTGTCGGCGCTGCAGTTTGAGCAAAGCAATCTGATCGACACCGTTAAGCTGGCACTGGCGACACACCAGATTCCGGCGGAGCTGTTGACGCTGGAGGTGACCGAAACCACCGCCATGCGTAATCCCGATGAAAGCGTGCGGATTCTGACCGAACTGACGCAGTTGGGCGTGAAAGCCTCGATTGATGATTTTGGTACCGGCTATTCCAGCCTGTTGTATCTTAAACGCCTGCCTGCAAGTGAGCTGAAAATTGACCGCGCCTTCGTCAACGAACTGGAGCATCATTCTGAAGATGCCACCATTGTGTCGGCCATTGTGGCACTGGCGCAGTCATTGCAGTTAAAGGTCGTGGCAGAGGGCGTGGAAACGTCGGAACAGCAAGCGTTTCTGACCCAGCTTGGCTGTAATACGCTGCAGGGCTATTTGCTCGGTAAACCGCTGCCACCCGATCGGATCGATGAGCTGAAGGAGTTTGTCGGCCCGCACGCTACTGAGCCTGCCGCACTGGAAGTGTAAGGCCCGCCAGGGATTTTTGTTAGCGCTGATCAACATGCTAAAGTGGCGCCTCTGCATCAGGAGCGACAGGCCGTGGCGAAATATCAGCGATTAATGGATGACATTCAGCAGCAAATAGAAGCCGGTATCTGGCCGCCAGGTACCCGGCTCCCGTCGCTGCGCCAGCAGGTCGCGCGTCAGGGGCTGAGCCTGATGACGGTGCTGCACGCCTACGAACTGCTGGAAAGTCAGGGCTGGATCGTTTCGCGTCCGCAGTCAGGTTATTACGTCGCGCCCCGTGCCCTTGCCGCCGCGCCGCTCAGCGTTGCCATCAGCGAACGGGTCGATATTAATGACTTCGTGTTCGATGTGTTACAGGCCTCGCGCGATCCCGCCATTGTGCCGTTTGGCTCGGCTTTTCCCGATCCGGCGCTGTTCCCGCAACGTCCGCTGATGCGTTCGCTGGCAAATGTCTCGCATCAGCTCACGCCCACGGATGCGCTGCATAACCTGCCGCCGGGCAACGCGACATTGCGCCAGCTCCTGGCTCAGCGCTATGCCCGCCAGGGCATCACCTTGTCGCCCGACGAAATCGTGATAACCAGCGGCGCACTGGAAGCCCTGAACCTCAGCCTGCAATCGCTCACCGAACCGGGTGACTATGTGGTGATCGAACAGCCCAGTTTTTATGGTGCCCTGCAGGCCATTGAGCGCCTTAAGCTCAAGGCGCTGGCGATCCCGAGCGATACCCAGCACGGCATCGACCTGCAACAGCTTGAAGACGCGCTTCAGCGCTGGCCGGTTAAAGCCTGTTGGTTAATGACCACGCTGCAAAATCCCCTCGGCGTGACCTTAACGCCGGCGCGTAAAGCGCAACTGGTTGCCCTGCTGGAACGCTATCAGGTGCCATTGATTGAAGATGATGTCTACGCAGAGCTATGGGACGACAACAGCACACCGCCGTTGCCCGCTAAAGCCTGGGACAGCCAGGGGAATGTGCTGCACTGTGGTTCCTTTTCGAAATCGCTGGTGGCGGGGTTCCGTGTCGGTTGGGTCGCGGCCGGGCGGCATGCGCAGCGAATTCAGCGCCTGCAACTGATGAGCACACTCTCGACCAGCGCGCCGATGCAGTTGGCGTTAGCCGATTTCCTGGCGACCCGACGTTACGATAATCACCTGAAACGGCTGCGGCAAAGTCTGGCTAAGCGTCAGCAACTGGCGCGCCAGGCCCTGATAAAGGTGCTGCCTGCGCAGTCAACGGTCAGTGACGCGGCGGGGGGCTATTTTTTATGGGTGACGTTGCCAGACAGTATTAATACCACACAGCTGTATCAGCGTGCGCTGGCAGAAGGGATCAGTATTGCACCGGGACAGATGTTTGCCGCAGGCGAACAGTTCAGTCACTGTTTTCGGCTTAACACCGCCTGGCCGTGGGATACGCGGGCCGAGGCGGCGGTGGTCACGCTGGGCAGGTTAATGGCAGAGATGGCGCAGGATTAAACCTGAGCGGCCTGACGATGTCCCCAGGTCAGGTAATACACATCGTAAAAGTCCACTTCACCTTTCTGCTTCAGCAAACGGGTAATGCCGCTTTTCACACGCTCTGGCGCATCCGGCAGTGACAGGATGCGGGAGACCGCCTGTTCAGGGACGGGCTCCACGTAATACCATTCGCCGTTGTAGCAAACCCGCAGATCCAGAGCATCAATATCCTCAAAACGGTATTTAGGATTGATGTCCAGCAACATCAGAAAGCTCATCACCAGCACAAATGCTGTTGCAAACCAGAACGCGGGCCAGCCCAGCATATCCGTGGAAAAAATCAGCGCGACGCACAGGCCATAGCACAGGTACATCACTGCCCACAGTCCGGGATGGGTTTTTAAAAACGAGAAGCTGAAACGCGGCAAATTATCGCGGCGTCCTTCACGGTTTAGCGTATTAATTTCGTCGATTAAGATCTGTTTAATGGCGTCCATCGTTCCCCTCACTTTCAACTGATAGCGATTAGAACAGATAACAGTCAACTTGTTCAGACACAGATTACGCCCGTTTTTCTATAACAGTTGCGCCAATGCCTCCTTGCGCGCCGCAATCCGGCGTAGGGCGTGCGGAGCCAACTGACTAAAATAGTCGACAGCCGGTCCCATCAGCGCTTCGTCAGGATTAAAGGCCGGATGATGAAGCCCCGATTCACTGGCACTGCCAATACTGACAAATGCCCCCGGCACCTGCTGCAGGTAAAAGGCAAAATCCTCACCTCCCATCAGCGGTACTTCAGCCCGTTCGGCGCGATATCCGCTTTGGGCAGCCTGTTGCAGGGCAAAGTCGGCCCATTCCGGGGTATTCAGCAGCGCAGGCGGTCCCGTTATCCACGCCAGTTCAGCGTGCGCGCCAAAGCCCGACGCGATGCCCTGAATCAGCGCGGTCATGCGTTCAGGCATGTGCTCACGTATGGTCGCATTGTGCGTACGTACCGTACCTTCCAGTTCCACCTGCTCTGGCAGCACATTCCAGGTATTGCCGGCGGTAAAGCGGGTGACGCTTAATATCACCGTGTCCAGCGCGCTAAAGACGCGAGCCGGTAGCGTTTGCAGTGCCGAAACGATATGACTGGCGATCACGATGGCATCAATGCCTTCCTGCGGCCGGGCGGCATGCGCACCTTTACCCAGCACCCGAATGGTGAAGCGGTCAACATTGGCGTAAAACGCGCCGGGGCGGGTGCGCAGCGTACCCAGCGGCAAATCCGGCGCGTTATGCAGACCAAAAATAGCCTGTACGCCCGTCAGTGCACCGGCATCAATCAGCTGTCTGGCACCGTCGAACGTTTCTTCTGCGGGTTGAAAAAGAATTCGTACCCGGCCAGGCAGGGCGGCTTCCTGCTGTTTCAGCTGATGCGCAACGCCAAGCATGACTGACGTATGAATATCATGTCCGCAGGCGTGCATGACGCCGGGCCGCTGAGATTTCCAGGGCACGTTCACCGCCTCGTCAATGGGAAGGGCGTCAATGTCGGCGCGAAAAGCAATCAGCGGCTCGCCCTGACCAATCTCCACCACCACACCTGTCGTTAACGGCAGGGGCAACAGACGAATATCCGCCTGCTGTAACCAACGGGTAAGACGTTCCGTGGTCGCAAACTCCTGATGAGAGAGCTCGGGATGCTGATGCAGTTCACGCCGCCACTGCACCAGTTTTTCCGTTAAAGAAGTCATGATTCTCCTGATAACACAGACTGAGACCCGGTCAGCAAAAGGGGCCGCGTTGTCTTTAAATATGATTGGGCTGCCAGCGATAATCCGGTAATACCGTAAGGGCACTGTCGTTCCGCGATAATGGCGTTTGGATAAAGGCTTGCTGCACGTTGTTCTTTTCACTCGCTTCAGGGGCAGGAATATTATTCAGGCATGAACCGCTGTCAGAATACGTCTGATTAGATGCGCGGTCTGGCAGGGCAGGCGGGATAGCCGACAGTCTTTTTTTTGAAAACCCACCCGGCTTCAGAACATTTTCCCGTATCAGGCCAATGATGTTATTCATCCTTATCTTCCTCTTGAAACGCGGTGTTTTTACAATGGTTTCATCATTAAACGTTCTGTCTGACAGATAAAATAAGGAATAGCGCAAAGCTTAGTGAAAATACGCAAATGCCTGAGATATGTTGCCGGGTTTATTTCCACAGGTCGTCTAAACAGGGAGGCGGAAATAACGTTATTCTCTGCTTTTTTTTATTCTTTTAAATTCTATTGCCGTTTTTTAACTTCATATTCTCATAATTGTTGTTTTACGAAATATAACGTTCTCGCCACACTAGCTTTCAAAGGAAATAAGCGAGGGCAGGTGAATGGCATATCAGTTAAGTCTGTTAGATAAAGCGCCCGTGGCGGAAGGGGAATCGCCCGGCGCGGCCCTGCAACGTACGCTGCGGCTGGCGCAACAGGCCGAGAAATGGGGCTATCACCGCTTCTGGCTGGCTGAGCATCACAACATTGAACAGCTGGCGAGTCCGTCACCCGAAGTGTTAATCGCCTGGATTGCGGCACAAACGACGCGCATCCGGCTGGGATCGGGTGGCGTGATGCTGCAGCACTACAGCCCTTACAAAGTGGCAGAAAATTTCAATGTACTGGCCTCGCTGGCCCCCGGACGTATCGATCTGGGTATTGGTAAAGCACCGGGCGGCCTGCCGCTTTCCACCCGGGCGCTGCAGCGCGGTGTGCATCAGGATGAAAAAGGCAGCTTTGCGGAACAGCTGCGCCAGTTAGCACACTGGCTGGCACCCGGCGCGGCGCAAGAGAATAAGGACGAAACGTTACGCGCCACGCCGATACCGGCGCGCCCGGCGCAGCGTTTTTTGTTGGGTGGCAGTGAACAGAGCGCACAGCTGGCGGCAGAGCTGAGCTGGCAGTTTGTCTTTGCCGCTCACATCAATGGCGATCGCCCGTTACTTGAGCGTGCACTGAAGACCTATTCACATCTGACCCGCGGCAAGCGGGCACTGGTGGCGGTACAGGTTGTGGTGGCGGATTCTCCCGCCCAGGCCGATCTGCTGGTCGCGGGGCTCAAACAGTTCCATGTCCAGGTTAAAGACGGGCCGGGCGTCAATGTTGCCAGTCTGGAACAGGCCGAACGTTATGTCCGTCAGGGTGGATTCACGGACTACCTGATTGAGCCGCGCACGCCCTCGCTGCTGAAAGGCACGGCCTCACAGGTTCACGCGCAGCTTGACGCGCTGCATCAGAACTTCAGCATTGATGAATTCGTTATCGACACGCCGGTTGCCGATGCGCGCGCCCGATACCGGTCTCTGGAATTACTGGCAACCCATCAATGGGTCGCTGCCTGAATCGCCGAGGTCATGATGAGTCTGAACGAAGCACAGCTAATTGAATGGCGACGTGAACTGCATACCTGGCCCGAACTTTCCGGTCAGGAATTTGCCACCACCGCGCGCCTTCGCCAGTGGCTCCAGGCCGCCGGGGTTCGCTTACTGGATTACCCACTGGCAACCGGCGTGGTGGCAGAAATCGGCCAGGGTGAAAATCTGATCGCACTGCGTGCCGATATTGACGCGTTGCCAATCCATGAAGCCAGCGGCGTCAGTTTTCATTCCCGTCAGCCCGGCGTCATGCATGCCTGCGGTCACGATCTCCATACTGCCGTCATGCTGGGCGCTGCCCTTGAGCTACAGACAAGGGCGCATCAACTACCAGGACGGGTACGTATTTTATTTCAGCCCGCCGAAGAGATCGCACGCGGTGCCAGACAGTTTATTGAGGCCGGCGTGCTGGAGGGCGTTCAGGCAATTTTTGGCATGCATAACGAGCCGGGCCTGCCGAGCGGCACCTTTGCCACGCGCAGCGGTGCGTTTTATGCCAATGCAGACAAGTTCGTCATTCAGGTTACCGGCAAAGGCGCGCATGCGGCGCATCCTGAGCAGGGCGTGGATGCCATTGTGGTGGCCAGCCAGATTATTCAGGCTCTTCAGACGCTGACCAGTCGCAGCTTCAATACGCTCGACAGCCTGGTGCTCAGCGTGACCCGCATTGATGGCGGCAAAACCTGGAATGTATTGCCGGGTTCTGTGGAATTTGGCGGCACTGCCCGCACCCACGACCTGCAACGCCGTGCCGAACTGGAAGACCGTGTGCGCACGCTGGTGGAGCACATCGCCCGGGCCAGCGGCGCGCAGGCCAGTCTGAGCTGGCACGCCGGACCGCCTGTGCTGATCAATGATGCGCAGTGGGCGCAGTTTACCAGCGAAGTAGCGCACGATGTCGGCTATCGGGTACAGACGGCTGACCTGCATCTGGGGGGAGAAGACTTTGCCTTCTACCTGCAGCAGGTGCCCGGTGCCTTTGTCAGCATCGGCAGCGGCAGCGACTTTGGTCTGCACCATGCCGGTTTTACACCCGATGAAGCGTCGATCGCGCCCGCTGCCCACTACTTTGCTCAACTCGCGCAGCAGGCCCTGCGCCATCTTCATGACCGATGTCGTGAACCCGGCCTGAATTAAGTTCCACTTCCTGACGACCTGTGCGGCTTGTCGCGGACAACCGCCTGGCATTGTGACGTAGAAAAAAGAGAGTAATCATGAGCACAAGACAGCTTCGACTGGGTACCCTGTTGCACGGTGCCTCGGGTAACATGTCCGCCTGGCGCCACCCGGCCGCTCAGGCGGATGCCAGCATCAGCTTCGACTATGCCAAAAAAATCGCGCGTAAAGCCGAGCAGGGCAAACTGGACTTTCTGTTTGTCGCCGATGGTCTGTTTATCAATGAAAAATCGATTCCTCACTTCCTGAACCGTTTTGAACCTTTAACGCTACTCTCGGCGCTGGCCGGCGTTACGGAACATTTAGGGCTGGTGGGCACGGTCTCCACTTCCTATAGCGAACCTTTTACCGTGGCGCGCCAGTTCGCCAGCCTGGATCATCTGAGCGGTGGCCGCGCGGGCTGGAACGTCGTCACCTCGCCACTCGAAGGGTCGGCAAAAAACTTTTCCCGCCAGCAGCACCCGGAACACGCTTTGCGTTACCGCATTGCCGACGAATACCTTCAGGTAGTGAAAGGGCTGTGGGATTCATGGGAAGAGGATGCCTTCGTTCGCAACAAAGAGAGTGGCCAGTTCTTCGATCCCGCCAAACTACACACACTGCATCATCACGGCGATTTCTTTCAGGTACAGGGGCCGCTCAATATTTCACGCACGCCGCAGGGACGGCCTGTCATTTTCCAGGCCGGCGCGTCTGACGACGGTAAAAAGCTGGCGGCGCGACATGCCGATGCCATCTTTACGCACCAGCCGACGCGGGAAGAAGCCCAGGCCTTTTACCGGGATGTGAAGCAGCTGCTGGTGAAAAACGGACGGCAACCGGACGATTTGCATATCTTTCAGGGCGTCAGCGTCATTGTGGGTCGCGATGCAGAGGATGTGGAGCAGCAGTATCAAACTACCGCTGCGCTGGTCTCGATTGATGATGCCCTGAATTATCTCGGCCGCTTCTTCGATCATCATGACTTCTCCCAGTATCCGCTCGATGCGCCGTTCCCCGACGTTGGCGACATTGGCCAGAACAGTTTCCGCAGCACCACCGACGAAATTAAACGCAAAGCCCGTGAACAGGGACATTCACTGCGCCAGGCGGCACTGGAAGCCGCCACGCCACGGCCGCTGTTTCATGGCACACCAGCGCAGGTTGCCGACGGCCTGCAGGCATGGTTTGAGAGCGGGGCTGCAGACGGTTTCATCATCAATGGCGGTACGCCGGATACGTTTGAGCGCTTTGTTGATGAAGTGGTGCCTGTTTTGCAGGCGCGTGGCCTGACAAGACGTGAGTATCCGGGGCGCACACTGCGTGACAGCTTCGCCTTGCCCAAGCCGGTCAATCAGTTCACTTTGCAATAAGGACCTTTGCTATGCAGAAAAAAATGCTGATGGCGCTGATGCTGCTGACGGCCAGCGCTACCAGCCATGCCGAAAGCACCAGCGTCGCGGTAAATGGGCAGCGCGTCAGTCTTGAAGCCAATAAAACGCCTGTCCATACCGTAAAGAATGCGCAGGCCATCGCACAGTTGCCCGCCGGTTACCACTTTGCTGTGCCGGGTTCGTTCACGGTGGCGGTGGCGGCGCTGAACTCGCCGCCGCTCACCGTTTTCTCGGACGACAATACCACGCTGTTGGGGAGCGAAGTCGATATCGCGCGACTGGTCGCAGACAGCCTGGGGTTAAAGCTCAACGTGGTGCCCACCTCGTGGGAGGACTGGCCGCTGGGCGTGGCGTCCGGAAAATATGATGCCGCCATTACCAACATCACCGTGACGAAGGCGCGCAAAGCGAAATTCAATTTTGCTACCTACCGCAAAGATTCGCTGGGGTTCTACGTAAAAACCAGCAGCCCGATTAAATCACTCACTCAAGCCGACGATATCGCCGGGCTGCGCATCATTGTCGGTTCCGGGACCAATCAGGAGGCCATTTTACTGGCCTGGGACAAACAAAATCAGGCTAAAGGGCTTAAACCGTTTACACCCATTTATACCAAAGACGATGCGGCACAGACGCTGGCGCTGCAGGCCGGACGTGCAGATGCCTATTTTGGCCCTAACGTGATTGGCGCCTGGAAAGCCGCGCTCAACGGTAAGACTCGTCTGGTCGGCAGTGTGGATGGCGGCTGGCCCAAAGCGGCGCATATCGCCGTGACGGTGAAGAAAGGCAGCGGCTTAGCGCAACCTGTCAGTACGGCGCTGAACGGCGTCATTCAAAATGGCGCTTACCAGAAGGTACTGGATCGCTGGGGCGAAGGCGTTGAACGCATTGACCATTCCGAAATTAATCCACCCGGTCTGGGTGACTGAGGAGCACACGATGAGTCAACAGCAATTCCGTGAACTGTCACCTGATGCACCAGAGTTAGTGCCCATTCTCACCGGCTTATTTGGTGAATATGCGGCCCGCTATGGCGATTACTTCAGCCGCCACAAGGAGCAGGAAAAAACCGAATGGTATCTGCCGCCGCACGGCTTATTCATCGTGCTGGAGCGCGACAAGGAGATTATCGCGATGGGGGCGTACAAACCTTACGACGCGCAGACGGCAGAGCTGAAGCGAATCTGGACGCGTGGCGATCTCCGGCGACAGGGGTTAGCCCTGGTGGTGCTGAAAGAGCTGGAGCGACGGGCCCTGCGCGCCGGTTATCAACGGCTGTTTCTGACTACCGGTTTCCGGCAGCCCGAGGCCGTTCGCTTATATACCGGCCACGGCTATGAGCCGCAGTTCGATCTGAGTGGCGATCTGGAGCGTTACGGGCAGCCACCGCACGATGGCCGCTTACGGTTTATCAAAGTGATCGGCGTGCACAGCGTTGCGCAGGCAAGTTAAGGAGTCAGTATGAACCCTCATCAACATTTACATGTCGTGCCTGCCCGTTATCCTGCCCGCACGCTGGGCGCGGTGGTCGCGCTGTTTATCCTGGCAGGCGTGGTGCAGTCGGTCGCGTTTAATCCACGCTGGGAATGGGGCGTGTTTGCCCGCTGGTTCTTTGATCCCGTCATTCTGCATGGTCTGGGGCAAACGCTGCTGCTAACGCTGTTGGGCACGGTATTCAGCCTGCTTTTAGGCGGTCTACTGGCGCTGGCGCGGCTGTCGTCGTCCTGGCTGCTAAGCAGCCTGGCGTGGGGATACATCTGGCTGTTTCGATCGCTGCCGCTTATCGTGGTGCTGATCATTCTCTATAACTTCTCTTATCTCTACGACACGTTGTCCATTGGCGTGCCTTTTACCACGCTGTCCTGGGGCCATTTTCAGACGATTAACGTGCTGGGGCAGTTTCCGGCGGCCGTCATTGGCCTGACCCTGGTCCAGGCAGCCTACAGTGCAGAGATCATCCGGGGTGGTTTTCTGGGCGTTGATCAGGGTCAGGTGGAAGCGGCTTCCGCACTCGGGCTGTCTGCCACGCGGCGCACCTTCCGCATTATTCTGCCCCAGGCCCTACGCGCCATTATTCCCACGGCCTTTAACGAAATTATCAGCCTCGCGAAGGGCACGGCAATGGTCTATGTGCTGGCGATGCCGGAACTGTTTTACACCATTCAGATGATCTACAACCGCAACCAGGAGGTGATCCCCTTACTCATGGTCGGTGCGGCCTGGTATCTGATTATCACCACCGTTCTGTCACTGATTCAGCACAGCGTCGAACGCTGGCTGGCGCGTAGCGTCAGCCGTGAACCCCAACCGTCGCGCTGGCGACAATGGCGCAGCCGCGTCACACCGCTCAATCCTGTTGAGGAGATCAGCCATGTCCGAAGCCATTGATTACCGCGTAGCGCATCGTACCGGGGCCATCAGCATTACCGGGGTCAGCAAACGTTTCGGCAAGCTCAAGGCGCTGGACGACGTCTCGCTGGAACTTGAACCCCGGTTCTGTGACGGTGATTCTGGGGCCATCCGGTTCAGGAAAGTCGACCCTGCTGCGCACCATCAACCATCTGGAACGCGTGGACGAAGGCTTTATTCAGATCGACGGTGAGTACATCGGTTATCAGCGTCGGGGAAATACACTCTATGAACTGAAGGCGCGAGCGATACTGCGCCAGCGCGTCAACGTTGGCTATGTTTTTCAGAACTTCAATTTGTTTCCTCATCTCACGGTGCTGGAAAATTTAATCGAAGCGCCGATAGCGCACCGGCAGCTCTCAAAACGTGAGGCGATCATCCGGGCTGGCGAGCTACTGGAGACGGTCGGCCTGCGCCATAAAGCGGATGCCTGGCCGCGTCATCTGTCGGGCGGTCAGCAACAACGCATTGCGATTGCCCGGGCCCTGATGCTGCAACCCCGTGTCATGTTGTTTGATGAGCCGACTTCCGCGCTGGATCCTGAACTGGTAGGCGAGGTGCTGGATGTGATTAAAAAACTGGCCCGCTCCGGCACCACCCTGGTTATCGTGACGCACGAGGTTGGCTTTGCCCGTGAAGTTGCCGACAACGTGGTGTTTATGGTGGACGGAAAAATTGTTGAGCAGGGCAGCAGTGCCCAGGTGCTAAACCATCCACGTCATGAACGCACCCGCCGCTTTCTGGCACGCGTACTATAAGGAGCCGATATGAAATACGCGTCTCTCACGCTGTTAGCGGTGTTGGTGAGCGGTACGGTATGCGCTGAAGAAAGACGGGATGCCACCCAGAATGAACAGCCCATTCATGCGCCCGTGAACCCGGAAGCGGTGAGAAAAATCCCGGCGAATTTTCCGTTTGTGGAGCCGGGCACCTTGACCGTCGCCACCTCGGCTATCCACTCACCGCCGCTGGCGCTGCTGACGTCGGATAACGTGACGCGCATTGGCAGCGATCCGGACATTGCTCGCCTGCTGGCAGACAGCCTGGGACTCAAACTGAAACTGGTACCGGCCTCCTGGGAGGACTGGCCCCTGGGCATTCGCGCAGGCCGCTATGATGTAGCCATGTTTAACATCGCAGTAACCGAAGAGCGAAAGCAGAAATTTGATTTCGCGACCTATCGTGCCGATAACCATGCCTTTTCGGTCAAAGCTGACAGTCCCCTCCGCGCGATCACCTCACCGGCGGACGTGACAGGCAAACGTATCATCGTGGCCTCGGGGACCAATCAGGAACGCATACTGCTGAACTGGGACGCACAGAATCGGGCGAAGGGCTTACCGCCGGTTACGCCGATTTATCTGACCGATGATGCTTCAGCCACGCTGTATCTGCTATCTGGGCGGGCCGATGTGATGTTTGGTCCACATTCTGTAGCGGCCTGGAAAGTCGCCTCACGGGGCCAGACGAAACTGGTGGGCCAGGGGCCGTTTCGCGCCTGGGTTGCCGTCACCACGAAAAAGGGCAATGGCCTGGCGGCGGCGCTGCAAACTGCACTCGATGGCACGATTGCAGGCGGACAATATCAGCAGGTTTTGCAACGCTGGGGTGAGCAGGATGAGGCGATCACCCATTCCACGATTAACCCACCCGGTATTGTGTACTGATTCAGGGCCTGCAGGCGGATTTTCCCCCACAGGCCCTGACAGTCCAGCGCCAGCACGGGCGAATAATCCCGTCTCATCTGACAGAAGAAGGCTGCGCGGTCAGCCTGTTTTCGCTCATCCCTTCCTGATATAAACAGGCTGCATGGCCGGTTGCCCTTGCAGGTTTTCCCGGCCTGCTCAGCGACGGGCGCATTGTGTTGCGCGTTTTACAGATTAATCCTACCACGATACAAAGCCTTACCGACTTAAGGTGGAATTGTTAACAATTAATTTGGCTTTGGTTAGCGAGTTTGGATGATTGTGTAAATTGTGATGCATGGCGCACATTACATCACCTACGACCTTTGTCACACTATAGAAAAAAGGAGACATTGTATGACTGCCCAAACTTCCAGTCTGATGTTGCTGATGTCTTTCGCCGCAGGGACATTTTCAGCCGGTGCATCGAATAACCCGCAACATTTGATGTTCGCCAGCCCGTCTGCTGGCGTGCCCAATAATCCGTTGCCGCTCATCATCTGGCCGCGCGTTGTGCCTGAAGAGGAAGAGGACATCGCGCGCTGGTTTGAGACGACGTTTGAAAAAAATGGCTGGCCTTCGGACTGGCGCGATCAGATCTTCCCCTACATGCACTATCATCCCAACACGCATGAGCTGCTGGGTGTGGCGGAAGGCTGGGCTGAAGTGCTGTTTGGTGGGGACAGCGGCCGTATGATTACCCTGCGGGCGGGCGATGCCGTCCTGATTCCTGCGGGCGTTGGGCACCGTCAGGTGTCGGCCAGCGAAGACTTCGTGGCCGTGGGCGCGTATCCCGAGGGCCTGAAGCCCGAGATTCTGCGCGACGAAATCGGCCTGCTCAAACTGTCGCAGGAAAAAGTGAAAAAAGTGCCCCTGCCAACACGCGATCCCTTCACAGGCAAAGCCGGGGCGATGACGGAGATCTGGAATCCCGTTGCCACCATCATGCACCAGCAGTAAGGCAGGGACCCGCTGCACGGTTGCGCTGCCGTTTTTTACGCCGCGCAACCGCCCCTTGTTTCTCCCGGCAAGGGCAAGTGACTGCCACGTCATAGCCGACTTTTCCCCCTTTACGCCGCGTTTCGCTCTGGCGAAATTGTCTTTATTAACCTGCTATTTTTAGTAAATAAAATCCGTGTTTCCATGCGTTCTCAGCAGACTGTGCTGACAATTTTGCCCTTCGATTTGTCCCGATTCATAAAAGTGCAAACATCGCGACTTACTTTCGCTGTATCTCTGGGACAGGCACGAAAGGTTAACTATGTTTTCAGTCGATCAGGTTATTGAGAGTTTCTGGCCTAACCAGCGTCCTGCCAACTGGCAGAAACGGATGCTGAAGTGGGTGTTGCGTGAAGATGAATTCCAGCGCTTTGCCGCGCGCTATCCGCACCTGAAAGGGCTGGATATGGTGGAGCAGGTACTGGAACACCTTGATGTACGCTGCGAACTCAGCGAGCGCGATCTGGAACAAATTCCGCCGCGCGGCCCGGTCGTGGTGGTGGCGAACCATCCGCTGGGCACGATTGATGGCATGGCACTCCTGCATGCGATCTCCCAAGTGCGCCGTGATGTCAAAATCGTGGCAAACCGGTTGATTATGTTACTGGAGCCGCTCAACAGCCTGATGTTGCCTGTCGACAACATCGGTAACCGTACCAGCCGCCAGCAGCTGCAACACATGCAGCAGCACCTCAATAATCAGGGCGTACTGATTATTTTCCCTGCCGGGGAAGTTTCCCGTCTCACCAGCGCGGGCGTTCGCGACCGTGAATGGCATCACAGCTTCCTGCGCCTTGCCGCGAAAGCCCGCGCACCGCTGGTACCGGTGCACGTTGAAGGGCGTAACAGCTCCCTGTTTTACACCACCGCCAAAGTCGCCCCACCGGTGGCGATGCTGATGCTGGTGCGTGAAATGTTTAAGCAGCGCGGCATGCGCATCAAACTGCGCATTGGAGCACAGATTCCGTTCGCGCACTGGCACGATGGTCACACGCCAGGCAAAGAGCTGGCAAAACGTGTGCGTAAACATGTCTATCGCCTGGGGCAGGGGAAAAAGGGGCTGTTCCAGACCGAATCCGCTATCGCCCTGGCGGAAGACCGCGCTGAACTGAAGAAAGCGCTACTGCAAAGCGAGCTGCTGGGAACGACCACCGACGGTAAGCAGATCTATCTGTGGCGACGCAACGGCGCAACCTGGGTGCCAATCCTGCGCGAGCTGGGCCGGTTGCGTGAAATTGCGTTTCGCGCCGTGGGCGAGGGCAGCGGACGTCGTCGTGACCTGGACAGCTACGATGATGACTATTATCACCTGATTCTGTGGGATGACGCCGAACTGGAAATCGTCGGGGCCTACCGGTTTATTCCGGGTGGCGAACAGCTGGAACGGCGCGGAATGGAAGGCCTCTACAGCCACAGCCTGTTCCATTACGATGAACGAATGATCCCGATCCTGCGCCAGGGCATCGAGCTGGGCCGCAGCTTTATTCAGCCAGCCTATTGGGGCAAACGTGGACTGGATTACCTCTGGCTCGGCATTGGTGCCTATGTCGCCAAATATCCCGAAGTACGCTATCTGTTCGGGCCGGTCTCGATTTCAGGCACCATGCCGCTGGCGGCGCGTGATTTGCTGGTGGCGTTCTACCGCATCTACTTCCCCACAGATTTTCCGCTGGCTACCTCACGCTGCCCGTATCCGGCCTCGCTGCCTGACGTGCTGGCACAGTTCAGCGGTAATGATTACAAAGAGGATCTGCAGCGGCTGAAACAACTGCTCAGTAACCTTGGCGCCGCGATTCCGACCCTGTACAAACAGTACTGCGAAGTGTACGAGCCTGGCGGCGTGCAGTTTATTGATTTCGGTAGCGATCCCGATTTTAACAACTGTATCGATGGGCTGGTGCTGGCGGATCTCACCAAAATCAAGCCGTCGCGCTATGAACGTTACGTGGCAGTGCATCTGCCGAAGTAGCGGGATGTCACGGTGCTGTCATCAACGTGTCGTAACGTTTAACGCAGGACGTTTATGGCAAAGGCACAGTAGATATGGCCGCACTCTCTCTCACCGGGCTGCATAAGGCCTTCGCGGCGCAGCCGGTTATCCATGACGTAACGCTGAAGATCCAGCAGGGCGAATTTGTCGCCGTGCTGGGTCCGTCCGGCTGCGGCAAGACAACCTTGCTACGCCTGATCGCCGGATTCGAAACCCTGGATCGCGGCGAGATTCGGGTGGACGACACCGTGTTTGCTGCTCCGGATTTTCACCTGCCTCCGGAACGTCGCGATCTTGGCGTGGTGTTTCAAAACTACGCGCTGTGGCCGCACATGACGGTGGCCGAAAACGTGGGCTACAGCCTGAAAGTCACTGGCGTAAACCGAACTGAACGGGCGGATCGCATCCGGCAGGCCTTGACGCTGGTCGATCTGCTGGCGTTTGCCGATCGGCACCCGGCCGATCTCTCCGGAGGCCAGCGTCAGCGCGTGGCGCTGGCGCGTTGTCTGGTGGCCAGGCCACGGCTGGTGCTGCTTGATGAACCCCTGGCTAACCTTGACGTACATCTGCGTGCGGCGATGGAAGACGAATTTCGCCGTTTTCATCGTCACAGCGGCGCGACGCTGATTTACATCACCCACGATCAGCGTGAGGCCATGGCACTGGCCGATCGTATTGTGGTGATGGAGGGTGGTCAGGTGATGCAGTTTGCCTCGCCACAAACCTTGTGGCGCGAACCGGCCAACGAGATGGTTGCCACCTTTATCGATGAAGGACGTGTGCTACCGGTACAGGATATTGAACCCCTGGGGCAGGGCGTGTCATCGGTCATGCTCTGCGGTACGCGACTACGGCTGCGTTGTGCCGCGCAGCAGACAGCCTTACCTTATGGCAAAGCCAGTTTCCATCGCGCCAGTTTCCGCCTGGCCCAAGGCGAAACCGGGCATTTTGCCGCGCAGATCACACGTCTGGTCTACCGTGGCGGTCATTACGACGTCCATCTGTCCCCCTCGGCAGCGCCTGATGTGTCTTTCACCCTGGCCCTCGACGACGTTTCTGCGCTTACGGTTGACGATACCGTCGGCATTATCGTGACTGACGGCTGGATTCTCCCCGCATAAAGGACTTCAGACAGTATGAAAAAGGCTATTTTCACTTCGGTGACCTCGCTGCTGTTTACCGTATTGCTGGCAGGCTCAGCGCTGGTGCAGGCGGCAGACCAGCCCACCGGTAAACTGGTGGTGTACACCTCACAGGCACCGGAAATTGCACAGCAAACGATGGATGCGTTCAAAGCGGCCTATCCCGATATTCAGGTAGAGTGGACGCGCAACGGCACCACGCAGTTAATGAACGTGCTGCATACGGAAATGATGAGCGGCAGAGTCAAGCCTGATGTGCTGCTGGTCGCGGATGCCATTAATCTCGGCGCGCTGAAGAAAGAGCAGCAGCTCTATGCCTATCAGGACGCACCCGTTGGACACCTGAAGCCGTCCTTCTACGATCGTGACAAGACCTTTTTTGGCACCAAGATCATTGCCACGGTCATTGCCTACAACACGCAACGGGCCAAACCGGTCAACAGCTGGAACGCATTGCTCAACGCCGATAACAAAGGGCAAATCGCGATGCCGAGTCCGCTCTATTCCGGGGCGGCCTTGTACAAACTGCATACCGACATCGCCACGCCTGACATCGGCTGGAACTTCTATAAACAGCTGGCGGCGCTGGGCATCGCGCCGCAGGGAGGCAACGGGCCAGCACTGAAAGCCGTGGCGAGCGGGATGGATAAATATGGCGTGATCACCGATGCCGATATTATCCGGGCGAAAAAGCAAGGATCGCCGATCGATCTGGTGTATCCCAAAGAGGGCGTGTCTTACGTCACCGAACCGGTTGCCATTATGAAATCCGTCCACAACCTGCCCGCTGCGAAAGCCTTTGTGAATTTTTTACTGTCAGAGCAGGGCCAGAAACTGGTGGCCGATCAGGGCAACCGGCCGGTTGACGATCGCGTAGCCGCGCCGGAAGGCTTTGTTCCGGTTGCGCAGATTAAACTGCTGACGCCGGACGTGGAAAAGGCGGTTGCGGATGATGCGCAGGTGCGGGCGCAGTTTACCGCACTGTTCGGAGGCTGAGCATGAGCGTGCTGAGTCACGACAGTCAGCCTCGCTGCGGGCATCTTACACGCGGGCGTTTTCGCGCCGAGCCGTGGGTGCTGGGCGTGCTGGTGTTGATGATTGGGCTGCTGTCGGTGGCGCCTTTTGCCCGGCTTATCTGGACGGCGGTAGCGCCGCAGGGCGTCCCCGATCTGACGCGGCTTGCGCAGTTGCTGGTCAGTCGGCGGGTCCTCAGTGCAACGCTCAATACCTTGAGTATCGGGCTTTGTGCCACACTGTTGTCGCTGCTGATGGGCACGCTCGCTGCCTGGCTGGTCGCGCTCAGCGATATGCGCGCCAAAGCAGCCTGGGTTTTTGCGTTTATTCTGCCCTTGATGATTCCGCCCCAGGTGACCGCGCTGGCCTGGCTGCAGGCGCTGGCACCGGGTAGCCTGCTGGCCTCACTGTTTCAGTTACTGGGTTTACCCTGGTTCGCGCCAGGCGATCAGCCGCTCTTTTCATGGGGCGGCATCGTACTGCTGCTGGGCCTGCACAGCGCGCCGCTGGTGTTTCTGACGGTACGGGCCGGTCTGCGGCGTTTACCCGCCGAACTGGAGGAAGCGGCGCGTATCAGTGGCGCGTCACATGGGCAGATTCTTCGCACCATCATTTTGCCGCTGGCGCGTCCGGCCCTGTTTGCCGGCGCCGCGCTGGCCTTTGTCGCGGCCGTCGGCAATTTTGGTATTCAGGCCATGCTGGGCATTCCGGCGCGCCTGCCGACGCTTATCACCCTGGTCTATCAGCAGCTTAACGCGACAGGTCCGGGTGCGTTGCCGGACACGGCTGTCTATTCGTTGCTGATGGCGCTGATTAGCCTGTCGGGCATGTTGCTGAGCGGCTGGCTGGGCGGACGGCGCGATGTCCGCGTCAGTGGATCCCCGCAGGCGTGGCGACAACCGCTACAGGGCGCACGTTTGCCGACAGAAATTCTGGCCTGGCTGTGGATGGTCGCAACGCTTATCCTGCCCGTCAGTGCGTTGCTGACCAGCGCGTTGACGCGGGGTTTTGGACAGGCTCTGACGTGGCAAACCCTGACGCTGGAAAACTTTTTTCAGGCGCTGTGGGGCTATCCCGCCATCCGCCATGCTTTTGCAACCAGCCTGCGGCTGACCGGGCTGGCGACGCTGATCCTGACCGCCATGGCGCTGTTTCTGGCTTTTTTTCTGAGCTGGCAGCGTACCCGACTGGTTCGCTGCCTGTGGTTCGCCAGCGAGCTGACCTATGCGCTGCCCGGTATTGTCACCGGCGTGGCGGCAATCCTGTTTTTTCTGCCGCCGCTTCCGCTGCTGGACGTGTCGATTTATGGCACGGTCTGGATCATTCTGGCCGCCTATCTGTCCAACTTTCTGGCGCTGGTGTTGCGGCCTGTGCTGGCTGGCTTCGCGCAAATCGAACCTGCGCTTGATGAAGCCGCCCGTCTGTGTGGCGCAGGACTGATGCGCCGTATGCGCGATATCTTACTGCCGCTGGCCGCACCTTCCGCACTGGCAGGCGGTCTGTTGGTGTTTCTTACCGCGTTAAACGAAATTCAGGTATCGGTTCTGCTGGTGACATCGGAAACGCAAACCCTCGGTCCCACGATTATCTTTCTTGATGAAGGCGGATCTGCCCCGCTGGCGGCGGCGGTGGGTTGCCTGATGATACTGGTGGTTCTGACCTTAATGCTGCTGGCGACGCGTTTAACGCGTCGTCTGCCACAGGGTACATTGCCATGGCAAGCCTGACCGTTGTAAGCGGGGTGGGCGGCAAATTGCCCGCGGCGTTCCTGCTGGAGATTCAGGGCTATCGTCTGCTGTGGGACTTGGGTGCCGGGCCGGAGCCGGGCGTCAGACCCGATCTGGCCGCCATCGGTCAGGTTGATGCGATCTGCCTGACCCATTCTCATCGCGATCATACCGGGGCGCTGGACAGCTGGCAGCAACTGGGCTCGCCACCGGTTTACGCGACGGACATCACCTGGCAGCAGTTGGGCGACGGTCCGGTGCCTGCGCGCTGCCGACATGCGCTGCCTTTACAGGGCCAGTGCGCCGTAGGGCCACTGAATCTGTTTACCGGCCGGAGCGGACATTCACCGGGATCCGTGTGGCTTCATCTGCCTGTCGCTGGCGGCATCACCTATATGGGTGACTGGAGCCGCGAGTCATTATTGTTACCGTTTGACCGCCCACCACGGGCGCGCTGGCTGATTACCGATGCGTCCTACGGCGACCGTCATCAGCGTCTGCATCAACAGGTCGACGCGCTGGTGCAGGCGGCCCGACACGGGGCGGTGGTCACGGCACCGTTACATGGCAGAGGGCCAGAGATGGCCCTGCGACTGCGCAGCCAGGGATTACCGGTCAGGCTGTGTCCGCAGGTGCGCGAGGAAGTCTCCCAGTTGCTGGCGCAAAAAACGTTACCGGCCGCCACGGCGCTGGCGTTACTGCCGCTGCTGCGTGAGCCGACACCGGCACGCTGGCAACCTGACAGCGTAATCGTGGCTGCCGATGCGGTCGCCGACAGCGGTCTGGCGGCCACGCTGAGCCACTGCCCTGAGTTTACCCTGATTTTTAGTAGCCACGTCGCCCGCGGGACACGAGCCTTTGAGATGCTGCAAAACGGGCTGGCGCAGTGGCTGCCCTGGAACGTTCATCCGCCGCTGGACGATCAACTGGCCCTGATAAAACACTGCGGAGCCGAGCAGGTGATCCCCGCCTTCGTCGCACCCGAACAGTGTCAGCAGTTGATGGCCCTTGCGGGTAGTGCGCTGTGCTGGCAGCGTCACTTCACGCTGTCATCCCGCTGGGAGAGTTTTGTCTGACGCTTTAGCAAACGGCTTCAACTGTAAAGCCCGTACTGCTGGACCGGCGCATGGCCCGGATTATCCCGGATACGGCGTACCGAATCGCGCACCACCAGTTTGCCGTTCAGCAGCAGGTTACCCGGAGGAAGATCCGGATCTAACCGGAGCGACTGAAGAATTCTCACCGCGGCTTCGCCCAGCTCATCGCGTGGCACCTGTACCGAGGTTAAGGGGATCTCCTGAACGGTCGCCAGGTTAAAACC
Source organism: Pantoea sp. SGAir0180 (assembly GCF_043546245.1). Lineage (NCBI taxonomy): Bacteria > Pseudomonadati > Pseudomonadota > Gammaproteobacteria > Enterobacterales > Erwiniaceae > Pantoea > Pantoea sp. SGAir0180. The sequence goes on from NZ_CP028071.1 coordinate 119,191, forward strand.
ATCCATGCTCATCACCGACACATCCTCCGGCACCCGCAGGCCCGCCTGCTGTAACGCCTGAACCGCCCCGGCGGCAATATAATCGCCGCTGGCCAGAATGGCCGTGGGCCGCTGCGCCTGAGGGCAATGGCGCAGGTAGTCGCTCAGCCGGTCGCGGGCGTCATTGCTGCTAAAGCTGTTCAGCGTTAGCAGATGCTGACGACTGTCGAAGCGCAGATTCATGGCATGCCAGGCATCACGGACGCCCTGTAGCCGCTGCTCCATCGTGTAGCGCCGCAGGCAGTGCAGCGACAGGATTTGCCGGTGGCCCTGTTCAAACAGATAGCGTGCTGAGAACTCGCCAATCAGATGATGATCGGGGGAGACCGACGGCAGGCGCATCCGGCGGTCGCGGGCATTAATCAGCACGCAGGGCTTGTGCATTTCAGCGGCCAGCTGATGGATATGTTCATCATCAATACCAATCACCAGCGCAGCTTCGGTCTGCTGCATCTTATCGATAAACAGTGCCGCATCGCTGTCGACTTCTTCCAGCGGGCAGTAGCGCACCCGGACATCGTGTGGTTTCACGGCTTCGCTGATCCCCTGGATCACCTTGTAATAGAAAATATCCGTACGGATATCGAAGGCACGCGGCGGCGCAAACACGATCAGGTCATTAAGCAGCAGCCGGCCATGGTGCAGGTTGTCCAGCACACCTTGCTGTTGGGCAATACGCAGTACCTTGTCGCGCGTGGCAGGGCGAATGTTGGCTTTGCCGGCCAGAACGCGTGAAACCGTGCTCACCGACACACCGCTCAGGGCGGCAATTTCGCTCACTTTTAAGCTTTGTTTCATTCTGTGATCGCCCTCAAGTCTGCAAATAAAAAATTTTTCATAAAGTGCTGAATCGTGTCCTTTCTGGTGTGAACGGACATTTTTGTTGTGCTGCAAGCTTGCCATGAAAAGAGTTGCAAAAAATTGGCTGTACCCACGTTTTGCGCTTTTTTAAGGTCGGGGCAGAGAGAAGTTTGTTCACGGCAACGTGATAATCACTGGCTACAGGAGCGTCATCATGAGTCTCGACTCAACCTCTGCCCGCAGCGCATCGCGCCCGCTGCGGATCATAAAAAATCTGCGCTGGTGGATGCTGGGCATGTTTCTGCTTGGCGTGACGGTGAACTACATCACCCGAAACTCCCTGGGCATTCTGGCCCCTGAACTGAAAAACACCCTGAATATGAGCACCGAGCAATATTCCTGGGTCGTTGCCGCCTTCCAACTGGCCTACACGTTGTTTCAGCCCGTGTGCGGTTGGTTAATCGATGTCATCGGTCTGAAGATGGGCTTTCTGATTTGCGCCGTCATCTGGTCGATCACCTGCCTGCTGCACGCCGGGGCGGGAAGCTGGCTACATCTGGCGCTGCTGCGCTTTGTGATGGGTGCCTCCGAAGCGGCGGCGACGCCGGCCAACGCCAAGGCCATCGGCGAATGGTTTCCGAAAAAGGAACGTCCGGTTGCGGCAGGCTGGGCGGGCGTGGGGTTCTCTATTGGCGCGATGCTGGCACCGCCCATCATCTATGTCGCCCATATCTCCTTTGGCTGGCAGGGCGCGTTCCTGCTGACCGGCGGCCTTGGCCTTATCTGGGTCGCGCTCTGGTGGTGGGGTTATCACTCACCGGAACGCCATCCTCGTTTGTCGGATGAAGAGCGGGATTTTATTACGCAGGACAAGGAAGTCATCGGTGAAAAGTTACCGTTCTTTACCGCGCTGAAAGTCATCGGCAAAGAAAAGAAATTCTATGGCATTGCCATTCCGGCCTTTTTAGCCGAACCCGCCTGGGCCGTGCTGAGCTTTTGGGTGCCGCTCTACCTCGCCAATGAACGCGGCATGGATCTGAAACAGATCGTGATGTTTGCCTGGCTGCCCTTCCTGGCGGCAGATATTGGCAGCGTAGCCAGTGGTTATCTGACCAAAATCTATGTGCGCTGGTTTGGCTGCACCCGGGTGAACTCGATCGTCGCCAGTTCGATCACCGGTGCGGTGCTGATGATCTCGCTGGCGTTAATGACGCTGGTTAAAGATCCCTACCTGGCCATCGCGCTGATCTCCATTGGTGGCTTCGGTCATCAGGTGATCTCCTGCATGTTGAGTGCGCTGGTGGTAGAGCGTTTTGATCGCCGCCAGATGGCGACAGTCAACGGCATGCGCGGATCCTGCGCCTGGATCGCCAGCTTTATCTTCTCGCTGATTATCGGCGTCACCGCCGACACGATTGGCTTCAATCCCCTGTTTATTGCCATGGGTTTCTTTGACCTGATTGGCGCGGTTTTCCTGGTGATGTTTATCGCCGAACGCCGCCAGAATATTGCTAAAAATTGAGGATAACCTGATGAAAACGCTTAAGACATGGACGCTCCATCAGCAGGCAGCGCATTTCGTCGAACTGAAAACCGAGCAGCGTCACTTTTTACGTGTTTACGTATTGGAAAGCGGGCTGATGCGCGTGTTATTAAAACGCGACGGGGAGCTGGCATTAAACCGGACCTGGAGCATTGCGCCTCAGGATGACGTGCCCTGGCAGGGGCGCGATCGGGAATCGCTGGAAGGCTTTTCGTTGCCCGCATTCACCTTTGAACAGGGGGCGCAGTTTGTTCGCCTGGCCACCGACCGGCTGCGCGTGACGGTGCATTCGCCGTTGTACCTTAGCTGGGAGCATTTCGATGGTACCGAGTGGCAGCCGCTGGCGGCCGATCGTCATACCGGGGCTTATCTGCTGAACATGCATGGCGATGGCGTTGAACATTACCAGCGCCGTCAGCCGCAGGATCGGGTGTATGGCCTGGGCGAAAAGAGCGGGGATCTTAACCGGGTTAATCGCCGCTATGAGATGCGTAATCTGGATGCGATGGGCTATAACGCGGCCAGTACCGATCCGCTCTATAAACATATTCCCTTCACGCTGACCCAGCGCGACGGCGTCAGTTTTGGGCTGTTTTACGATAATCTTTCCAGTAGCTGGCTCGATCTGGGCAATGAGCTGGATAATTACCATCTGCCTTATCGCCGCTATCGTGCAGAGGCGGGCGATTTGGATTACTACATGATGCTGGGGCCGACGCTGCTGGATGTGACCAAGGCGTTTGTGCGCCTGACGGGCCGAACGCTCTTTCAGCCGAAATGGAGCCTGGGCTACAGCGGATCCACCATGCACTACACCGATGCGCCGGATGCGCAACATCAGCTGCTCTCCTTCATCCAGCTGTGCCGTGAGCATGAGATCCCCTGTGATTCGTTCCAGCTGTCATCCGGTTATACCTCGATTAATAACAAGCGCTATGTCTTTAACTGGAACTACGACAAAGTGCCCAATCCCGAGGCGATGACCGCCGCGTTCCATGATGCCGGGATGAAGCTGGCAGCCAATATCAAACCCTGTCTGTTACAGGATCATCCGCGCTATGACGAGGTGGCGGCTCAGGGGCTGTTTATCCGCGATTCTGAGCAGGATCAGCCAGAACGCTCCGTGTTCTGGGACGACGAAGGTTCGCATCTGGATTTCACCCATCCCAAAACGGTGGCGTGGTGGCAGGAAAACGTCACGGAGCAGTTGCTGAAAAAAGGCATCGACGCGACCTGGAACGACAACAATGAATATGAAGTCTGGGACGGCGAAGCGCGCTGTCATGGCTTCGGCCAGCCGATTGCCATTAAGCATATTCGTCCGGTCATGCCGTTGCTGATGATGCGCGCCTCGCTGGAAGCCCAACAGCGTTTTGCCCCGGAAAAACGCCCGTACCTGATTTCCCGTTCGGGTTGTGCCGGTATGCAACGCTATGTGCAGACCTGGAGCGGGGATAACCGGACCAACTGGCAGACCCTGCGCTACAACATCCGCATGGGACTGGGGATGAGCCTGTCAGGATTGTTTAACGTGGGGCACGATGTCGGCGGCTTTGCCGGAGATAAACCGGATCCGGAGCTGTTTGTGCGCTGGGTTCAGAATGGTGTTATGCATCCGCGTTTTACCATTCACTCATGGAATGACGATCACACCGTGAATGAGCCGTGGATGTATCCGGAAGCCACGCCAATGATCCGTGAGGCGATTCGCCTGCGTTACCGGCTGATGCCGTATCTGTATACGCTGGCATGGCAGGCCAGCGCGCACGATGAACCGATGCTGCGTCCGACTTTCCTGGACCATGAGAACGATGCACGGACCTATGATGAGTGCGATGACTTTATGCTGGGACGCGACCTGCTGGTCGCCAGCGTTGTGGAGCAGGACGCGCGTACCCGATCCGTATATCTGCCCGAGAATCCACACGGCTGGTATGACTGGCATAACGGCAACTGGCTGGCGGGCGGACAAACAGTTACGCTGGATGCACCGCTGGATCGCCTGCCGCTGCTGGTGCGCGCAGGTGCCGCGCTTCCGCTTGGCCAGTGTGAAACCACCACCAGTGCGCAACGTGACAACGTGCGTGAACTGCAGGTATGGCCTGCGCCGGGCAACGCCACAACCCACGGTGAGCTGTTTGACGATGACGGCGAATCGCACGGCTGGCGCCAGGGCAATGCACTCTGGCTGAGCTGGACGTTAACCAGTAGCGCGTCGCGGCTGGATCTGACGGTCGGGAAGCGCGGGGATTATCTGCCAGCATGGCGGGAAATGACGGTTATCTTACCGCCGGGTGAGAAACGTACGTTGTGGATCAACGGTGAAATGACGTCATGCTATCGGCTGGCATAAGCCGTAACGTGTCAGACCGGTAGGGTTCGTTACGATAACCACCGGCCCACCTGCGTGGGCCGGTTTGTATTCAGGCTGAGTGCGTTTCAGTGCTCATGCGTCCCAGGTCTTTATCTACCAGGAACAGGCCATTGCCGCCTTCGCCGACCATCGCCAGTTTGTCCAGTACGGTTTTAAACAGCTTCTCTTCTTCATGCTGTTCCGCAACGTACCATTGCAGGAAGTTGAAGGTCGAATAGTCCTGGGTGGTCATTGCCACATGGGCCAGCTCGTTAATCTTACTGGTGATCAGCTTTTCATGATCCAGCGCCTGAATCAGCACTTCGTTCAGTGAATTGTAGGCAACAGGCGGGGCTGCGATGGTACCCAGCACCGGCATCGCACCGGTATCGCTCAGGTAGTTAAACAGGCGCTGCATGTGTTCCATTTCTTCACGTGAGTGCATTTTCAGGAAGGACGCTGCGCCCTCATAGCCTTTATCGCTGCACCACGCACTCATCTGTAAATAGAGATTCGCGGAGAAAAATTCCAGGTTCAGCTGGTCGTTTAAACGCCCAGTCATTTCAGCAGTCAGCATGGCCGCGTCCTTATTTCATTGTAAATAGACAGGTGATAAGTGATGAATTATGCATCAGGCTTATAAGAAATGTGAAGCGTTTTGTTAAAAAAATACCATTTTATCTGATTGATTTAAAAAGAATTATTTCAACTCTTGAATGCGAGCGATTATCATTGTGGTCTGCTTTTCTGCCTGTATCTGAGCCAGGTTGTGCCGGACGCGCGGGCGTGAAGGCGGTTTATCCAGTCGGCCCGGATCCGTCAGTGGACCGCGTTCTGCGGCGTTCTGCTACTGTCCGGCAACCGCTTTTTCCCGTCCCGGTGATAAGGTAAGGCCATAATCGCGTCAGGAAGCATGAACAGCATTACACTGGTGTGCCTGGCCGGGGTTTACTATGCGGAGCGGGGCCTGTGTCTTCGCACGAAAGAGGATGGCGTAAAAATGCAATCTTTGGAAAGCAACACTGAATACTATGATGCGTGTTTTACCACCTGCGATCTCAGCGAACGGGTGCTCACGCAGGCGCATTTTGAAGACTGTGAATTTACGCACGTTAACTTTACCTCGGCGCGCTTTTCAGCCTGTAAATTCATTAACTGCGTCTTTACGCACTGTAACCTCAGTCTGGTCGATCCGTCCGGCACCCGCTTCTTTGGCGTTCACTTTAACGACTGCAAGCTGACCGGCATGGACTGGACGAAAGCCTGGTGGCCTGATTTTTACCTGGACCATGAATTGCACTTTTCAACGTGTATCCTGACCAGCGGATCGTTTTTTGGTCTGCGGCTACACGGCGTGAAAATGGAAGGATGCAAACTGATCGAGGTGGATTTCAGAGAGTGCGATTTAACGGGTGCCACGCTGACCGAATGTGACATGACGGGCAGCCTGTTTCATCACACCGTGCTGCGCGGGGCCGATCTGACGGAATCCTGGCATTACGCCATCAACATCTTTAACAACACAGTCGAAAAAGCCCGCTTTTCGCGGCTGGAGGCGGTTTGCCTGCTGGAAAGTCTGGGCATTGAGCTGGTGGATTAACCCGCTGGCGAGGCGGCGGGATGAATACCGTAAAGACGGGAGAAAACCCGGCGTCATTTCCCCCGCGTTGGCTTCACCAGCAGCCATCTGCTGCACGGTGACCCGCTGTTTGCCGGTGGCGCGACTTTCTCTTCCGTCCGCTGTAGGCCAATAGCGCAAAATATTGTATGCTATGCCGCCTTAAAGTTGACCAGGTAACCGGAATCACGCCAATGTAACTTTGCGCTCATCACGCGACGACAGAAAGTCGCATCTGGCACCGTTTACTCGCCGGTAAAATTCTGCCGGCCACCGTGATTTATCTGCCGCGCCTGAGAGTGCGTGGCTACGTTGAGAAGAATTCACTCATGTCTAATCCCTTTTTAGAAGAGGTGGCACGCCGCCGCACCTTCGCGATTATCTCGCACCCGGATGCCGGTAAAACCACCATCACCGAAAAAGTTCTGCTGTTCGGACAGGCTATCCAGACCGCCGGTACGGTAAAAGGCCGTGGCTCTAACCAGCACGCAAAATCCGACTGGATGGAGATGGAAAAGCAGCGTGGTATTTCGATTACTACCTCCGTTATGCAGTTTCCCTATCGTGACAGCCTGGTAAACCTGCTGGATACACCGGGGCACGAAGACTTCTCCGAGGATACCTATCGTACGCTGACGGCGGTCGACTGCTGCCTGATGGTGATCGATGCGGCGAAAGGCGTCGAGGATCGTACCCGTAAGCTGATGGAAGTAACCCGTCTGCGCGATACGCCGATCCTGACCTTTATGAACAAACTTGACCGTGATATCCGCGATCCGATGGAGTTGCTGGATGAAGTGGAAAGTGAGCTAAAAATTGCCTGCGCGCCCATCACCTGGCCGATTGGCTGCGGCAAGCTGTTTAAAGGCGTTTACCATCTCTACAAGGACGAAACCTACCTGTATCAGACCGGTAAAGGTCACACGATTCAGGAAGTCCGCATCGTTAAGGGCCTGAACAACCCTGACCTCGATGCGGCCGTCGGGGAAGAGCTGGCCTCGCAGCTGCGTGACGAGCTGGAGCTGGTGCAGGGCGCATCACACGAGTTTGAACTGGACGCGTTTCTCAGCGGTCAGCTGTCGCCGGTGTTCTTCGGAACCGCACTGGGTAACTTCGGCGTAGATCATATGCTGGATGGCCTGGTGGCGTGGGCGCCGCGCCCTATGCCGCGCCAGACCGATACCCGCACCGTTGAAGCCAAAGAAGAGAAATTCACGGGCTTCGTGTTTAAAATTCAGGCCAACATGGACCCGAAACACCGTGACCGCGTGGCCTTTATGCGCGTCGTGTCGGGGCGTTATGAAAAAGGCATGAAGCTGCGTCAGGTCCGTACCGGCAAAGATGTAGTGATTTCGGATGCGTTGACCTTTATGGCGGGCGACCGTTCGCATGTGGAAGAAGCCTATCCGGGCGACATTATCGGCCTGCATAACCACGGCACCATTCAGATCGGCGACACCTTTACGCAGGGTGAAAACATGAAGTTTACCGGGATTCCGAACTTCGCCCCCGAACTGTTCCGCCGTATCCGCCTGCGCGATCCGCTTAAGCAGAAACAGCTGCTGAAAGGATTAGTCCAGCTGTCGGAAGAGGGGGCAGTGCAGGTGTTCCGCCCGGTGCATAACAACGACCTGATTGTCGGTGCGGTCGGTGTGCTGCAGTTTGACGTGGTGGTGGCGCGCCTGAAGAGCGAATACAACGTCGAAGCCATCTATGAGGCGATTAACGTGTCGACGGCGCGCTGGGTTGAATGCAAAGACGCCAAAAAATTTGAAGATTTCCAGCGTAAAAACGAGGTCAACCTCGCGCTGGATGGCGGTGATAATCTGACCTATATCGCCCCAACAATGGTGAACCTGAACATCACTCAGGAGCGGTATCCTGACGTCATTTTCCGCAAAACCCGCGAGCACTAATCGCGTTTTCCGGGCCATTCTCCCTGGGAATGGCCCGGTTTCCCACGATACAGAACCCTCCTAAAACACGCTTTTTCCTCGCTTTTGACGCACGATCAACCAGTTACCCGAGCAAAGTGCCAAATCCCGACTATCCTTATTTCATCGGACGGTTAAAGAGACTTATTTCTCCATGCGTCCTGTGCCGCAGTAGCGTTGTTTGCTGCTCTTGCGCCCACAGTCTGGGGCGAATTAACAGATAGAAGGATGATATCGATGCACACAACTAAGCTTACTAAAACATTAATGGCTGCAATGGTAGGTACCGCACTGTTAAGCGGAAACGTCTTTGCAGAAGAGTCCGCGTCTCAGAAAGCGTCACAGACCGCTGACAGCGCGGGCGCGAAAATCGACAGCTCAATGAAGAAAGTCGGTGGCTTTATGGACGACAGCGCGGTGACCGCGAAAGCGAAAGCGGCGCTGGTGGATGACGACTCGATTAAGAGCACCGATATTTCGGTCAAAACCCACAACGGCGTGGTGACGCTGAGCGGTTTCGTGACTTCACAAGATCAGGCGGAAAAAGCCGTGGCCGTGGTGAAGAAAGTCGAAGGCGTGAAATCCGTTAGTGACAAGCTGCACGTAAAAGACGTGAAAAAGCAGTCCATGAAAGGTTATGCCGGTGACGCTGCCACAACCAGCGAAATTAAAGCTAAGCTATTAGCAGATGACAAGGTTCCTTCACGTAACGTGAAAGTTGAAACCACCGACGGTGTGGTACAGCTCTCAGGTGAAGTGGCGAACCAGGCGCAGTCCGATCGTGCCGAGAGCATCGCGAAAGCTATCGAAGGCGTAAAAAGTGTTAAAAACGACCTGAAGGTCAAGTCTTAACATGACTCCGTGCGGCCTCTGTCCGGGCCGCACTAATAAGAATACCCATCCTGGGATGAAACAAGCAGTTCAATATTAAAAATGGTTAAGGAGAGGCTTATGTTTCGTTGGGGCATTATTTTTCTGGTGATTGCACTGATCGCCGCTGCATTAGGTTTTGGTGGCCTGGCCGGTACCGCAGCATGGGCAGCGAAAGTCGTGTTCGTGGTGGGTATTATTCTGTTCCTCATCAGCTTGTTTACTGGCCGTAAAAAGCTATAGCGATGACCCAGACAGGTTAACGCTGGCATAGTCAGCGTTAAACGGAGACCAGTTATTTGTCGCGAAAGGTAGTGTGAAGCAAAGGATGCTTCATATTCGCAACGAAGTGTTAAAAAGCGCAACGCTAATAGCACAATTAATGGACACTCTGGCTGGTTCTCCGTGCTAGTATCGACCCACAATTAACTCCCTGCATTCTCTTAATTCGTATTTCGGGATCCCACTCTGAGGTCGGTACATTGGGTATACGTATTCCCGTGACGCTCGGGGCCATTGAACCCCTTGCGCTCACACCGTTTAAAGCCAACAAGATTGCCTTAGTGTGCGAGGGCGGCGGCCAGCGCGGCATTTTCACAGCAGGCGTTCTGGATGAGTTCCAGCGGGCAAAATTCAATCCCTTTCAGTTGCTGTTAGGCTCTTCTGCTGGTGCGCAGAACCTTTCCGCTTATGTCTGCGGCCAGCCGGGCTATGCACGTCGGGTAATTACCCGCTATACCACCAGTAAGCTGTTCTTTGACCCCGTGCGTTTCCTGCGCGGCGGTAATCTTATCGATCTCGACTGGTTAATTGATATCACCCGCAGCGAATTTCCGCTGGCCATGACCAGCGCCGAAACCTTGTTTGCTTCGGGGCGGCAATTTTACATGTGCGCCTGTCGCAGTGATGATTATGCCCCCAGTTACTTTGCCCCCACAGCCAGTAACTGGCTGGATATTATTAAGGCTTCCAGCGCCATTCCGGGCTTTTACCGTCTGGGCGTGGATTTGGAAGGCATAAGCTATCTGGATGGCGGCGTCAGCGATGCGATTCCCGTACGCGAAGCGGCAAAACGCGGGGCCGATACCATTGTGGTCATCCGTACCGTGCCGTCGCAGATGTTCGATGTGCCCCGTTGGGTGACCCGTATGGAACGCTGGTTCAGCGGCGGGGCGCTGCAGCCGATGATCAAGATTCTGCACCATCACGAGCAGACCTATCGCGAAACCCAGCAGTTTATTGAAAAGCCGCCGGGTGATTTACGTATCATCGAAATCTTCCCGCCGCGCGTGTTAGCCAGTAACGCACTGGGCAGTCGTATTGCCGCGTTGAATCAGGATTACCATCTGGGGCGCCGCTGTGGTCGCTACTTTATTGCCACGCTGGGGCAATGGCTGAGCGATGCCGAGCCCCACACAGGGCTGGATATTGTGGTCCCTTCTGCGCCGGTGGCAAATGAGCCGGGGGATATCGCTCCGGTCATCCCGCTGACCGGCAACGATGGCACTTATGGCGAGGGTCCGCTGACATGAGGTTCGTTGATACCCACTGTCACTTTGATTTTCCGCCGTTTGTGGACGCGGCCGACGTCAGTCTGCGCCAGGCTGCGGACGCGGGCGTAGAAAAAATTATTGTGCCATCGGTCGAGGCAGGGCGCTTTGACCTTGTTTGCCAGTTAGCCCGGCAGCACCGCGCGTTATATGCCGCACTCGGCCTGCATCCGATTGTGACGGAGCAGCACGATGAGCAGCACCTCGCTCAGCTTGAAAGCCTGTTACAACAGCGGCCCCCAAAGCTGGTGGCCCTCGGTGAGATCGGCCTGGATCTGTATCGGGACGATCCGCAGTTTGATAAGCAAACCTGTTTCCTGGATGCGCAACTGAAGCTGGCGAAACGTTACGATCTGCCGGTGATCCTGCATTCGCGCCGCACGCACGATCAGCTGGCACTGCATCTGCGTCGTCAGGCTGTGCCACGGCGCGGCGTCGTACACGGTTTTGCCGGTAGCCTGCAGCAGGCGCAGGCGTTTATTAAGCTCGGCTATGCGATTGGCGTAGGCGGCACGATTACGTATCCCCGCGCCAGTAAAACCCGGCAGACGATTGCCCGTTTACCGCTCTCGTCGCTGCTGCTGGAAACCGATGCGCCTGATATGCCGCTGAACGGCTACCAGGGCCAGCCAAACCGGCCCGAGCGCGCCGTTTTAGTCTGGCAGGTGTTGTGTGAACTGCGTGACGAGCCGCCCGCCGAAATCGCCGACGCGTTATGGCACAACAGTCATGCGCTGTTTTCGCTCACATAATTCCCGCCGTCACATCATGTCCTGGTGAAATGTTATAATAGTAACATCCCTGTCGCTGTCTTATACTGGCTGCCTTGCGCCATACTTTGCAGATAATCTAAATTTCGCTGAGTATTTGCAGCCGTTTCATACTTTTATGTGATTTGGTGCACAAAAAATGGCCGTTATCATTGTTAATATTATCACATTCAAGGGTGGGCGAACGTTTACCCGATGTTCTGGAGATCACCATGACCGATATTAAACAGCAGGCCCTGCGCGCCCTGAAACTGATGGATTTAACCACGCTGAACGAGGATGACACCGACGAGAAAGTGATCGCGCTCTGTCATCAGGCGAAATCTCCGGTGGGTAACACCGCTGCCATCTGTATTTATCCGCGTTTCATTCCCGTGGCGCGTAAAACGCTGCGTGAGCAGGGCACGCCTGACGTGCGCATTGCCACCGTAACCAACTTCCCGCATGGCAATGACGATATTGAGATTGCGCTGGCCGAAACCCGTGCCGCCATCGCTTACGGCGCTGATGAAGTGGATGTGGTTTTCCCTTATCGCGCGCTGATGGCAGGCAATGCGCAGGTCGGCTTTGATCTGGTCAAGGCCTGCAAAGCCGCCTGTGCGGAAGCCGGCGTTTTACTGAAGGTTATTATCGAAACCGGCGAACTGAAGCAGGAAGCGCTGATTCGTCAGGCCTCTGAAATTGCGATTGATGCCGGGGCTGACTTTATCAAAACCTCAACCGGTAAAGTGCCGGTCAACGCCACGCCGGAAGTGGCGCAGATCATGATGAGCGTCATTCGCGACAAAGGTGTGAAAGCGCAGGTTGGCTTCAAACCGGCAGGCGGCGTTCGCACCGCTGAAGATGCCGCTGTCTATCTGCAACTGGCGGATGACACGCTGGGTGCCGACTGGGCCGATGCCCGCCATTTCCGTTTTGGTGCCTCCAGCCTGCTGGCAAATCTGCTCAACACGCTTGGGCACAGCAGCGACACCAGCAAGTCGGGTTACTGATTCATCCGGGCGGCTCACGGCCGCCTCTTCTCCTCTTTCCCTGACGTAAGGGGGCGACATTGTACCTCGCACAAGAAATCATTCGAAAAAAACGTGACGGCCAGGCGCTGACTGAAGACGAAATTCGTTTCTTCATCAACGGGGTGCGCGATAACAGCGTGTCCGAAGGGCAAATTGCCGCACTGGCAATGACCATCTATTTCCACGATATGTCACTGCCGGAGCGCGTTGCGCTGACCATGGCGATGCGGGATTCCGGCACCGTCCTGAACTGGGCTTCACTGAATCTGAACGGGCCGGTGGTCGACAAGCACTCCACGGGCGGCGTGGGCGATGTGACCTCGCTGATGCTCGGACCCATGGTGGCGGCCTGTGGCGGCTATATCCCGATGATCTCCGGACGCGGACTGGGCCATACCGGCGGTACGCTGGATAAGCTGGAGGCGATTCCCGGTTTTGACATTTTCCCCAGCGATGACCATTTCCGCCAGACCATCAAACAGGTTGGTGTGGCCATCATCGGGCAAACTAACTCGCTGGCACCGGCGGATAAACGTTTTTACGCGACCCGCGATATCACCGCCACCGTGGATTCCATTCCGCTGATTACCGCTTCGATCCTGGCGAAAAAACTGGCCGAAGGCCTGGATGCGCTGGTGATGGATGTCAAAGTCGGCTCCGGCGCCTTTATGCCGACCTGGGAAGCCTCTGAGAGTCTGGCGCAGGCCATTGTGGGCGTGGCGAATGGCGCGGGCTGCCGTACCACGGCGCTGCTAACAGATATGAATCAGGTCCTGGCTTCCTCGGCGGGCAATGCCCTGGAAGTGCGCGAAGCCGTGCGCTTCCTGACGGGTGAGCAGCGCAATCCGCGCCTGCTGGACGTGACGCTGGCCCTGTGCAGCGAAATGCTGATTTCCGGCAAACTGGCGGCTAACGAAATCGACGCCCGTGAACAACTTCTCGCCGTGCTGGATAACGGCAAAGCCGCAGAGGTATTTGCCCGCATGGTGGCAGCACAACGTGGCCCAACCGATTTCGTTGAGCGCTACGACAGCTACCTCACAGCCCCTGTGATGAGCAAAGCGGTTTATGCCGATGGCGCAGGTTACGTCACGCAGATGGATACCCGCGCGTTAGGCATGGCGGTGGTTGCGATGGGCGGTGGACGTCAGCGCGCCAGCGACGCCATTGATTACAGCGTGGGCTTAAGCGACATGATCACGCTGGGCGAGCGGGTGGACGCTTCACGCCCGCTGGCGGTTATTCATGCCAGCAGCGAAGCGCACTGGCAGCAGGCCGCCGCCGCTGTCAAAGCGGCCATCACTCTGGGGGACAGCGCCCCGGCGACCACACCGGTGGTTTATCGCCGTGTGACTGAAGCGGGATAACGCGGATAACAGACTGTATACCGGAGACGATTCGGGTATACTGATCTGATCGCTTTTTTTTGACTTGTCGCGCGCGTTAGCGCAGGAGACTGGCATGAAACGTGCTTTTATTATGGTGCTGGATTCCTTTGGAATCGGCGCCAGCAAAGATGCCGACAAATTCGGCGATGCAGGTTCCGATACGTTAGGTCATATCGCAGAAGCCTGTTTTAACGGTAAAGCGGATCAGGGCCGTAAAGGACCGCTGCACTTACCGAATATGACCGCGTTAGGTCTGGGCAAAGCGGCCGAGCTTTCTACCGGGCGTTTCCCGCCGGGACTGGACCCTGACGCTGAGATAAAAGGCGCTTACGCTTACGCCAGCGAACGCTCATCCGGTAAAGATACGCCGTCAGGCCACTGGGAAATCGCCGGTGTGCCTGTTCTGTTCGACTGGGGCTACTTCAGCGATAAAGAGAACAGCTTTCCGCAGGAGCTGCTGGATAAACTGGTTGAGCGGGCCGAGTTGCCGGGTTATCTCGGTAACTGTCACTCATCCGGTACGGTTATTCTCGACCAGTTGGGTGAAGAACACATGGCTTCGGGCAAGCCGATTTTTTACACCTCGGCGGATTCCGTGTTTCAGATTGCCTGCCATGAAGAAACCTTCGGCTTAGATCGCCTGTATGCGCTGTGTGAAATTGCGCGCGAGGAGCTGACGGAAGGCGGTTATAACATTGGCCGCGTGATTGCCCGCCCGTTCGTGGGTGACAAAGCCGGCAGCTTTGAGCGCACCGGTAACCGTCACGATCTGGCCGTGGAGCCACCATCGCCTACCATGCTGAAGAAGCTGGTGGATGAGAAGGGCGGTCATGTGATTTCGGTAGGTAAAATTGCCGACATCTACGCGGAGCAGGGCATCACCAAAAAAGTCAAAGCCACCGGACTGGATGCGCTGTTTGATGCCACCATCCAGGAAATGAAAACCGCGCCGGATCAGGCGATTGTGTTTACCAACTTCGTAGACTTCGACTCTACCTGGGGCCATCGTCGCGATGTGGCAGGCTATGCAGGCGGGCTGGAGCTGTTCGATCGCCGCTTGCCAGAGTTGATGGAGCTGGTCAAAGAGGATGATATTTTGATCCTCACCGCCGACCACGGTTGCGATCCGACCTGGCAAGGCACGGAACATACGCGCGAGCATATTCCGATCTTAATTTACGGCCCGAAGGTCGAGCCGGGATCGCTGGGTTACCGCGATACCTTCGCGGATATCGGCCAGACGATTGCACACTATTTTGACCTGTCCCCCATGGACTACGGCAAGAACATGCTGTAAAAACAGCGAAATTTTAAAAAGGATAGAGAATCATGGCAACTCCTCACATTAACGCAGAAATGGGTGATTTCGCTGACGTCGTACTGATGCCTGGCGATCCGCTGCGTGCGAAACACATCGCAGAAACCTTTCTGGACGATGCCGTTGAGGTCAACAACGTGCGCGGCATGCTGGGTTACACCGGCACCTATAAAGGCCGCAAAATCTCTGTTATGGGCCACGGCATGGGCATTCCGTCCTGCTCCATCTATGCGAAAGAACTGATCACCGAGTTCGGTGTGAAGAAAATCATCCGCGTGGGCTCCTGCGGTGCGGTGCGTCCCGATGTGAAACTGCGTGACATCGTGATCGGCATGGGGGCATCCACCGATTCCAAAGTGAACCGTATGCGCTTCAAAGACCATGACTTTGCCGCTATCGCGGACTTCGACATGGTGCGCAACGCGGTGGATGCGGCCAAAAACCTGGGCGTCGAGGCGCGCGTCGGTAACATCTTCTCGGCCGATCTGTTCTATACGCCCGATCCGCAGATGTTCGACGTGATGGAGAAGTACGGCATTCTGGGTGTGGAAATGGAAGCCGCAGGCATCTACGGCGTAGCCGCTGAATTTGGCGCGAAAGCGCTGACCATCTGTACCGTGTCTGACCATATCCGTACCCACGAGCAGACCACGGCCGCAGAACGCCAGACCACCTTTAATGACATGATTAAAATCGCGCTGGAGTCGGTGCTGCTGGGTGATTAATCCCCACGGTGGCTGATCGGCCCCTTTATCCGGCTGCGCATCTGCGGCCGGATGATCCTCTCCCGTTTTCCATTTCGCAACATTCTCACTAAATGACACACTTTTCATCAGGCTTGTGCATCTTCGCGCTGGCACGACGGGCTGATGTCACTATCATGAAGCCGAACAATTAATAACAACACGCCATACAGAAAATACCTGCCTGATGAATTTCCGTGATTTCGACGCTGAAGAGAAGTTGTTTGTCCGCCGTGCCGCTATGGCGTTTGTACTGGTTTGCCTGTGCTTTAGCATCCTGGGTTTTAACCTGTATCGCCTGCAGGTCCGCGACCACAGCTATTATCAGACGCGCTCGAACGAGAATGACATCAAAATGATCCCCATTGCGCCCACGCGCGGACTGATCTTTGACCGCAACGGGATCCCGCTGGTGCGCAACGTGACCTGGTATGACATCACGGTTACCCCGTACAAAGTGGAGGACATGAAGGCGCTGTTGCAAGAACTGACGCCACTGGTTGATCTGACCCCGGAAGATATCGAGCGCTTTCAGCACGATCTGCATCAGACCAGCCGCTATAAGCCCGTCATTCTCAAAGAGGAACTCACAGACGAAGAGGTGGCGCGTTTTTCGGTTAACCAGTTCCGTTTTACCGGCGTCAGCATCGATACCTATCAGGACCGGGAATATCCCTATGGGGCCGATCTCGCGCATGTGATCGGCTATGTTTCCAAAATCAACGATAACGACTACAAGCGGCTGAACGCAGAGGGCATCGCTGAAAACTATGCTGCCGACCATAACATCGGTAAGCAGGGGATTGAGGGCTATTACGAATCCCTGCTGCACGGCAAACCCGGCTATCAGGAAGTGGAAGTGGATAACCACGGGCGCATTGTCCGGGTGCTGAAAGAAGTGCCGCCGGTGGCGGGAAAAAACATTACGCTGACGCTGGATCTGCACCTGCAGCAGTACGCGGAAAGCCTGCTGGTCGGGCAGCGCGCCGCGTTGCTGGTCGAAGATCCCCATGACGGCTCAGTGCTGGCGATGGTTTCCAGCCCCAGCTACGATCCCAATCCGTTCGTAAAGGGCATCAGCTATCAGGCGTACAAAAAGCTGCTGCAGGATAAAAATTTACCGCTGATCAACCGTGTCACGCAGGGCCTGTATCCGCCGGCCTCAACGGTAAAACCCTATATGGCGATGTCGGCGCTGCTCACGCACGTCATTACGCCACAGACCACCTTTTTTGGCGGGCCCACCTGGACATTACCCGGTACTGACCGCCGCTATCGCGACTGGAAAAAAAGCGGTCACGGTACGCTGGATGTCACTAAAGCGATCGAAGAGTCGGCGGATACCTTCTTCTATCAGGTGGCGTTTATGATGGGCATCGATCGTATTCACACCATGCTCAGTAAATTTGGCTACGGTCAGTCCACCGGCATCGATCTGAATGAAGAGTACAACGGACTGCTGCCCAGCCGTGACTGGAAGATGAAAGTGCATAAGAAACCCTGGTATCAGGGCGATACGGTGTCAGTCGGCATTGGTCAGGGCTACTGGATTGCCACGCCGATTCAGATGGTAAAGGCGCTGGTGGCGCTGATTAACAATGGCAGAGTCATTGCCCCGCACCTGCTGGAGAAATCGCAGCTTGGCAACCACGTGCAGCTTTACCAGCCGAAACTGCCGCAGGCGCAGATTGGCGATCCGCATTCCCCTTACTGGTCGCTGGTGCGTCACGCGATGTTTGGCATGGCTAACGCGCCGAACGGCACAGGCTACAAGTATTTCCATACCGCGCCTTATGGCATTGCGGCCAAGAGTGGAACGTCGCAGGTATTCAGCCTGAAACAAAATCAGACCTACAATGCCAAAATGATCCCGGTGCGGCTGCGCGATCATACGTTTTATACCGCCTTCGCCCCCTTTAACGATCCTAAGGTGGCTGTGGCGTTGATCCTGGAAAATGGGGGCAGCGAAGGCGTGCTGGCCGCGCCGGTAATGCGGCAGCTTCTCGATCATATTTTCCTGCCGCCCACCACGCCACCGCCCGTTGAGGTTGCCCAGCGTCCGGCCCGCTAGCGGAAAAATACCCGGTTACGTCCGTGCTTTTTAGCATCATAGAGTGCGGCGTCGGCATGCGTATAAAGCGCTTCGAAGTGGGAGCCCGCCGCGCCCCAACTCACGCCCAGGCTGGCGGTGACCAGCCGCTCGGGCAACGCATCCAGGGGAGATGCGTTCAGTGAGGCGAGAATCGCCCCGGCGACAATCACCGCTTCCCCAAGGAACGTATCCGGCAGCATAATCGTGAACTCTTCCCCCCCAATGCGCCCGATGCTGGCAATGTCCGGTGTGTTGCGCTGGATACGTTGCACCAGCTCGCAGATCACTTTGTCCCCGGTGGGATGGCCATATTCGTCGTTAATCCGTTTAAAAAAATCGATATCAAGAATGATCAGAGCGGCGGGGGTTCGCGTCAGTGTGTCGCTGATGCGCTGAATAATGGCGCTGCGGTTCCAGACATTCGTCAGCGGATCGTGAGTGGCTTTGTACTCCAGCTCTCTCGTCAGCTCAATAAGCTGCTCATTCACCCGGTTTAACTCACGCTCGGCCCGATCGCTGCGCGAGATCAGCCGGTAAGTTTCGCGCATCAGCCGCTGATAGTGGTTATTAAGATCGGACAGCGCCTGGCGGTACTCTTCGGCGTGCAGACAGCTCTGCGCCGCCACATGGCTGGCATGGTTCAGCGCCTGGGTTTCTTCCAGAAACAGCTCATTAAGGTGCGTCATTGGCGCTGTTCCGCATGTAATGTGACGGTCAGGGCGGTGAAATCCAGCGACAGCTCCTCGCCAAACTCTTCTGACACGTCATCTTCAGCGTCATAGAACCAGTTCAGCACAATCTCACAGCCGTTCTGCGCCAGCCTGTTGAACTGATCGAACAGCCCGAACAGCATTTTGGTGCTGGAGCTGTTGAAATAGCTCAGGTCGATATTGACTTCAGTCAGCTGGCTGGCCTGCGGTTGCCAGGATTCCAGTGCACTTTGCAGCGGGCGATAAAAGGCGGCCGCATTTTCCGGCCAGGATTCGCCCCGCAGGGAAAATCGCTGGGCCGCAAAATCAAATTCCACGGCGGGCGTGCATTCGGTGGCGGTGAGATGAATGGTTTGCATAGAGGATTCTTTAGTCATGGCAGATTGTCGCCTTTAGCCAAAAGGCAGAGAGCTCGCTGGCTTCCAGTGGCTGGAAGCAGTATTCCAGCGGTTCACTGACGTCGCGGGCAAGGGTAAGTAAGCCGATATTGGCGCCTTTGCTCCAGACAGGACTCTCTGCGCGTAACCGACTGCGGTAGGCTTGTTTAATTTCGTCTGCGTTCATGACCCGTAACGAGTCCAGATCGCCACGCAGTTGAACGCTGGCATCGCTGCCTACCAGATTGGCACTTTCCAGATAGTAGCGCCCACCATCATAGCGCAGGCTCAGCGATCCAAAACGATAGAGCTGATCGTTGTGGCTCAGCGCCCGGCTGTCCTGCGAGTAGCGCAGGATGTTTTGCGCGATCTCGACAAAGCTGGAGAACAGCCGTCGTCGCACTTTCTGTGACTGCTCGTGGTTCTCCAGAAACAGTTTGACCACCTCACCCATTGCCGTGATGTTTTGCGGCGAAAAAAAGCCGGTGTACTGGAGCGCGATAAGACCAGATTGCGATTCGGTGTTGAACGGCAGACCACGGAGTGATTCGTTTTTCATTTTCTTCCCGGTGCAATCAATAGCGAAAGCCAAACCAGGTGACGTCGTCGCGTCGCGCCTGATTACCTTGCCAGCTTAAATAGTCTTGCTGAAACGCCAGCGATAACTCCGCCATAGGCAAATGCTGATAGCGCATCAGCAGTGACTGAATGCGCTTATTGCCAAACATAATATTGCGCTCGCCACCCGGCTGATCGGTGACGCCATCCGTCAGCACAAACAGCATATCGCCGCGATTAAATGCCAGGCTCTGTTCCGGCCAGTCATAATCCTCCGGCGTATCGGTATACCCCACGCCGACGCGATCCTGGCTGAGCGCGATGATTTCGTTACTGATGTTGCTGAGCATAAATGCCTGGGTTCGGGCGCTGGCCCAACGCAGCTGATGCAGTTCGGTATCGACAGACAGCACGATGGCATCGCAGCCATCGTTAGAGAGTGACGTTTGCTGAGACGCATTTAACTGTCCCAGGGTTTGTTTAATATGGTGGTTAAGCGCATGCAGAATGCGGGCAGGCGCCTGCAGATCGGCCTCGCGTAGCGCATTTTCCAGCGCAGACTGCAAAATTACCGTCATAAAGGCACCAGGAATGCCGTGGCCCGTACAGTCGGCAATGACCGCCAGCCAGCCGTTATCATGACGGTGAAAGGCGTAATAATCGCCACCCACGCCGTCCCTGGGCTGCCAGTATAGACACCAGTCGTCGAGCAGGGTCGCGATTAGCTGGTTGGATCGGTCCAGCATTGCATCCTGAATCACCCGCGCGTAATCGATGCTTTGTAAAATCTGCTGATGCTGGCGCGCCTGTAAGTCGGAGACGCGGCGGATCAGATCGATCCCTAAACCAATGCCAATATAGTGCCCGTTCTCCGTCAGGATAAAGCCATCAGCGACGGACTTATCGCCATTGGCCACCACCTGCTGCGCCACGCTTTCCAGCGTGTTTTCTACGTCGATCACCAGCGGGAACTTATCCATAAAGGCAATGCAGCTCTTACGGTCATACAGTTCGGGAAAGAAGGGCCGCGCCATCTGCGACAAAAAGATGTGGCGGTTAATCATGCCAAACGGTTTGCCGTTTTCTACCACGGGCAAACCGATGAGATCTTTATGCTCGGCAAACAGCGCCATCACCGCACGGTTATCCGTCTCCGGACTGACAAAAGGGACCTCAATGCATAACACCCGCGCGTCGTAACGACTTGAGGCGGAAACCACAGTATTCACAGAGGCGGGTAACTGCATGATGCGGCTCTTGATTGTCCAGGAATAATCTTAAGAGTAATGAGCGCAGATGACGGATTTATGGCAAAAAAACAGTTAGTAAAAAGAGCGCCGATAAATCGTGGATAAAGCAACATAGCAGCGAAAAACCGCCAGCCAGGCGGCGTTAGACAGCGTGAAAATCCGGCACCCGAGTTATGCGCCACCGGGACCGGCGGTCAATGTTGCTGCGGTTGATGGAAAAGGCGGCAGTTGATTTCATTTTTGTGAAAAGCGTTTGACGCTGGGGCCTGCATAGGGTTTAATGCGCCCCGTTGCCCGAATAGCTCAGTCGGTAGAGCAGGGGATTGAAAATCCCCGTGTCCCTGGTTCGATTCCGGGTTCGGGCACCAAAATTTGAAACCCTCGCTTCGGCGGGGGTTTTTGCGTTTGGGGGCAAGGCTGTAGTTATCGGGACGGCTAAACGTGCAAAACAGCCTCTTCGTGGCGAGGGACAAGGCGTATGTCGTTTGCCAGCCTGTTACGGCATCTGCCCATAAAAAGGCTGACTGAGCGGTGATAGCACCTCGATCTTCCCTATGTCATGCGCTTCGCCGAAAAGTATGCAGTCCGGTAGCAGAGCAGAAAGACCTCTTTTTACCGGAAGCCTGTTATCATCAGCTTAACGGGATCACGTCGCTGACGCCTGCCAGACGCAAGGAATGACATCCAGTTTACTGCTACGGCCTGCTGCCCCATTCGAATTGCGTAAATCAGGCTGTCCAGCCTGGCCCAGGCTAATAATAAACCCCGGCCGGTACCGGGGCGAAGCGAGAGGCTACACGGCTGGCATGATCGGCTGAAGATTCAGATAGGGCAACGCATAGTCAGGTAACAGGTCGATGATCGCTGGCAGGGGGATTTCTGCGATGACGCCTGCTACCACCACCCGTTTTCCACTGTCGGCAAAGCGGTTTTCCGCGCAAAGAAAAGCGTCAGGGAACAGGGTGACGCCAGGGCCAGGCGAGCCAATGAGTTGAGAATCTTCGCTGCGATTAATAAACAGATTAGAGAACACCAGATACTTTGAAACGGTGATGTGTTTCTCTGGCGTATCATAAATGTTACTCCAGTAGCTAATCATTCCATCGTTCAAATAATTATTGAATATAAAGGTATCCTGCATGATGCGCCATTGAACGGCTAAATCGTCGTAGGGACGTGCATCAAATGAGATACTTTTTAGATAGTTACCGGCAAATACGAGGCCTCGGGCATTACGGAATTTCAACTGACCGGACGCATCAGCAGGCCAGCCTGAAAAATAGTTCTCAACAACTTCAACCTGGTCGTAGGCTTTAATATAAACAGCATGATCCCGGACAATATCATTTTCACCGCTGGCCGGATTATACAAGCGGGGAGTCGTGCTACCTGAAAAGAAATTTTTACGGAAAACCCCTTTTTTCAAATTGCTGGTCGAGTACCACCCGGCAACAAAGTGCCCCTGCTCATCATCAAATGTCATTATCCCCCGTGTGCGTAATGCGATAAGCGTCAGCAGCATCGCTTTTGTGGTTGCATCAATCCACGCTTCCGCAACAGAAATGTCCGTTATTGAACCCAGAAAATTTTGCTCGATTATCAGGCCGGGCGAATTGCCATAGGTATTTATCGCCACGCCGGGATAACCCCGGCCACGCATAAAAACATTGCCCTTAATCAGGTAAGCCTTTGTTGAGCAGGTTAACTGGGCCACGTTAGTATCGCTCACCGTATTAATAAAAACATTATAGTTAACATTAATGCCGGTTTTTCTTCCGTAAAAATACAGCGTCGCATTCTCAAAGATAATATTCTCTATTGTCAGGTTAGCGACGGTATTGCCATATTGACCGTCACCAAACATGACGGCGCGTTTGTTGTTGATACCGCGAAATAGCGTGCCGGTAACATCACCTTTCAGTGAGTTAAACGATTTGAGCTGGATATCCTGCGAGAAAAGGTAGACGCCTGCGGGGAAATAAATGCCTTTTTTCTGTTGCGTGCTGATATTTAATAGCGCAATGAGTTTTTCAGAGAGATCTTCGGATGTATCAGGGTAAATACCCATGTCGGGCGCAAAAATATAGTCATATAACGTATCCATATTCACCTCATTTTTAACGTAAAACCTACTTGATCTGCATGGTGTGTCTGTCCGTATTTAATGTAAATTACGCAGTGTTTCTACTGCATCTTCAGCAAGGGAGGGCCGAATAATGGCAGGTTTGCATGATTGCACGTAATAAAAAACGGGTTTCTGCCTGGGTAGGCAACATTAAGCGTAAGAACATTGAGCGAGATCAAAATGGTTAACAGAGCCGGGATGAGTTAAACAGAATACGGGATAGATTTTACAGTTAAAGCCGATCTGAAATGATTCACAGATCCCTGCCAAATCGCGCAACAGGAAAAAGGCGAACGGGTCGCTGACAAACAGCATATTCAGGCGGAGGAAAGATGGCTCACTGGCCAGGCGAAAAGTCATGGTCTGATAGTTTTAATGCTGCTAAAAAATACTTCCGATATGGGCTGTTCTTAATAACGCTGTAATAACCTTTGCTCGTATTGGTGAACGCATCCTTATTGTTCTGCCGTTCCATCACTGGAATAAAAACGGTGCGTGTTAATTGTTAGTGGGTTCTCCGTAAGTCTTGCTGCTGGAACGCAGCAGAATATGATGGTTCACAGAGCTTCTTTATCGTGACTGGGTCATTATTTTTCATTATCGTCAGCTTGCCAGACGGCATAAAGACGATGCCTCATGTGAGTAAGTTAATCTTGTTTACAGTATTAATGCGTCTTTTCTACCGTTCCGTTTTCGGGGTGGCAGACCACACATTGAGCCATTACCGGGTTTTATGAAGACTGTTACATTCTAAAGTGGGTGGGGATGAATATTGTTGACAGCAATCGGGGGGGTTCTTAGCAAGGTATAAAGAAAGGAAAAATCAGTCAGCTTTCTCAGCCCGACTGATGCTGGGGTTATTGAAGCAAATGAAGCGTTAACAGCCAAACTTCTGCCACCTTGTAAAATCCGTCAGGTGCACAACCCTGTGCACCTGTTCTCCTACTTCACGCGCTTCTGGCTGCGCAGCAGTGCCAGGCCGCTCAGCACCGACATGGCCATCAGGTAATAGCCGGGTGCCAGGCTGGTGCCGGTGGCCGTGATTAACAGCGAACAGATCAGCGGTGCAAATCCGCCAAATACGGTCACTGCGATGTTATAGCTGATCGCCATGCCGCTGGCGCGGGTGCCCATCGGAAACAGATCGGCCATGACCGACGGCACGGTTGAGAAGTAGATCGATTTCAGCAACGCCATCCAGCAGACCAGCGCGACAAGCGTGATGGGCGTGGTGTGACTGACGACCAGCTTAAAGGCGGGATAGATGGTGACGATCAGTAAAATCAGCGAGCCCCACATCAACGGAACCCGGCCGATGCGTTCTGCCCACAGACCCATAACCGGCGTCACCACAGTCAGGATCACACCCGCCATTAACGTCGCGGTAAAGGCCACAGAGCCGGGCAGGTGCAGATTGCGCGTGGCATAGGTCGGTACATAGTTGAGCATGTAGTTAACCGCCGTGGAGATGACCATCAGGCCAATCGCCAGCAACATCAGCTCTTTCTGGCGGCCAAACAGGCGTTTAAGTGGGGCAACATCAGGTTGATGTGTGGCAAAGCTGGCAGGTTCATGCACATGGCGGCGGATATAAATCCCCAACGGGCCAATCAGCAGACCAAAGGCAAAGGGAATGCGCCAGCCCCACTCCTGAATCTCGCTTTCCGTCAGGATTTTCGTTAATCCCAGACCAAACGCGGATGCCATCAGCGTACTGGCCCCCTGAGTGGCAAACTGCCAGCTGGCGATAAAGGCTTTGCGCTCGGGAAAATGCTCCACCAGGAACGCCGTCGAGCTGCCAAATTCGCCGCCGGCAGAAAAACCCTGAACCAGCCGCGCCAGCAGGATAAGTACAGGGGCCATCAACCCAATACTGTCGTAACCCGGCATAAACGTAATCACGGCACCGCCCAGCATCATCAGATTGATGGAGAGCAGTAGCGCCTTTTTGCGGCCATGGCGGTCAGCATAGTTGCCCAGCACAATCGCGCCCAGCGGCCGGATCAGGAAAGACACACCGAAACTGCCGAACGTAAGCAATATCGACACGGACGGATCGCGGGTCGGGAAAAACGCATGGGCGATATAGCTGGCAAAGAAGCCGTAAACCGCAATATCAAACCACTCCAGCGCATTACCGATGCAGGTGGCAAACAGGGTTTTGTGCAGGCTGGGTTTATTCGCGTGCAGAGATGCGGTGGTATTAAGTGTGCTCATGCGGCACCTCCGGCATGGTGACGATGCTTCGCGACCAGTTCGCGGCCTTGTTCGCCCAAATCCCACAGCAGTCGGGTCATGATCTGCAGGCCTTCGCGCGCAATTGACTTCAGCATATGCTCGTTCACGCCGTGCTGACCGCAGGCGGGATAAGAGTGCGGCACCCACAACGTGGGCAGGCCGAGAATGTCGGAGAACACCTCATTAGGCAGTGAACCGCCCAGGTTCGGCAGCAGTGCCGGCGTTTTGCCGCTGGTTTCGGCCATGCTGGCCAGCACCCAGTCGACTAACGGATCGGTGGGATCCAGCCGCGTGGCAGGCGATCCGCGCATAAACTCGACGTTCACGTTGTCAAAGCCGTGCTGTGAAAGGTGTTTCCTGACGTGCTGCGCCAGATTTTCCCAGTCGGTGCCGACCACAAACCGCAGCTGACATACCGCGGTCGCCTCGCCCGGTATGGCGTTCATGGGGCGGGCAGGATTGCCGGTGAGAAAAGACAGCACCTCCAGCGTGTTCCAGCCATACAGGCGTTCTGTGGGGGTAAGTGCCGGTTCGCCCCAGTCCCTGTCAATCTCGGGATCGCCAGGCATGCCGCCGACGTGAATCTGACGGAGAATATCGCGCACCTGCTGAGTGAGTGAACTGGGTTTCAGCGCCGCAACCTGAAGCACGCCCTGAGCATTTACGAGCGAGGCAATGGCATTGGCCAGTTGCGTGCCGGGGTTACTCAACAGGCCACCCCAGTTGCCGGAGTGATAGGCGTTGTCGCGAGCCGTGATGGTAAGACGAAAATTGACGGCGCCGCGCGAGCCCAGGAACAGGGTCGGCTGCACCGCGTTCAGACGTGGACCGTCTGAGGCGATAAACAGATCGGCTTTCAGCAAATCACCGTGCTGCTGGCACAGCTGTGCGAGGCCCGGCGAGCTGATCTCTTCGCCCATCTCGAACAGCAGCTTGCAGTTGAAACCCAGCCTGCCGCCGCGCGCCTGAAACACCTGTTCCAGCGCGGCCAGGTTGACGCAGTGCTGACCTTTGTTATCCGCACTGCCGCGGGCGTACCAGCGGTCACCCTCTTCAACAAGCTCCCAGGGCGTTAACCCTGCGCGCCAGTTTTCGTCATCGCCAAACACCACATCGCCATGACCGTAGCTCAGCAGGGTGGGTAGGGCGGGATCTTCAATGCGTACCGCCACCAGAAAGGGACGATGGGCTGCTTCGGTGTTCTCAATAAAGTGCAGAGTAAAGCCCAGCGCGCGCAGCTGCGGCCCAATCTCATCGTGTAAATAGTGATGCAACTCGCCGTCGCGATCCTGGCGCTGGCTCTCGGTGCGCTGCGCCACGCGACGCGCCAGAATGCGTTGAAATTCCCCACTGTCGAACCAGGCGGTGGCCTGTTGTATGGCGTTTTGCGCTGTCATGTTTGCGTATCTTTTATGCGTATTATGTTGTCCCATCATTTCCGAAACGCTGCTTTGCCACAATTATCAATTTATCGAGTAAGATTTGCTTTTAAAGCAAAGCTAACCTGCCCGTTTTCGAGGCATGCACCAGCATGAGGCGCGCATGATCAGTAATGAAATCCGCTATTTCCTCGCCGTGGCGAATACGGGCTCGTTAAGTGCGGCGAGCGAACAGTTGTTTATTGCGGTGTCGGCTATCAGCCGTCAGATTCAGCGGCTGGAGACCCAAGTGGGCGTTCCGCTGTTTGAACGTCATGCACGCGGGATGGTGCTGAATGAAGCCGGGGAAATTTTTGCCCATCATGTGCGCAAGAACATGCTGGATATGGACTATGCGCTGGCCGAGATCAAAGGGCTGAAAGCCGTGCGGCGCACGCTGATTCGGCTGGCCTGTACCGACGGGCTGGCCTTTACGTTGCTGCCGCGCATGATTGCCGACTTTCGCGAGACGAATCCCGGCATCCTCTTTGACATTAATGTCGCCAGCCCGCAGGGCGTGTCCGAACGAATACGCAGCGGCGAGTGCGACCTGGCGCTGCAGTTCAGTCTTCATGCCGAAACGGGCGTGGAAATTATCGGCTCCTGGCCTGCGCCGGTGTTGTTAGTGATGCATCAGAGCCACCCACTCGCCAGCGCGCCGCAGGTGACATTGCGTGATATCAGTCCCTATCCGCTGGCACTGCCCCAGCAGAATACCACCGTGCGTCAGCTGTTTGAGCTGGCGAGCCATATGAGTGGCAACCTGATTGAGCCGGTGGTGACCTGCGATAATTTCTCTACCTTATTCCAGTTTCTGCTGCGTACGCCGTTGGCGATGACCATCTGTAGTGCCTTCAGCGTGCTACAGGAAGCCGAAGCGCATGGACTGGTGATGCGATCTGTCAACATCGATCAACTGAGCCAGCGCAATCTGCAACTGCAGGTGCCTTCTGGTCGGCCCCGCAGCGCTGCGCTGGAGATGTTTTTAGCGTTTGCGCGGCAGCAACTGAACACGCTGGACGAGTCGTTGGCCATATAACCCCACCGTCAGCCCGATAATAATCAACAGCAGAGCAAGCATTTTTTGCGGTGAGATGTGCTCGCCGAATATCATCATGGAACCTAAAATCCCGAAGACCGGCACCAGTAGTGAAAGCGGTGCTACTGTGGAAACAGGATACTGCTTGAGTAACGAATTCCATATCCAGTAGCCGAAAAGGGTATTGGGATAGACCTGGAATAAAACAGACAGCAACGCGCGGTTGTCCATGTGGCTAAACATCTCTGTAAAGCCGTTGCTGCCGTTAACCAGCCAGTCCAGCCCAAAAAGCGGTAGTGGCGAAAACGCGCTCGACCATACCAGAAAGGCGAATACCTGTTTTGTGCCTGCCTTTTTAATAATGATGTTAGCGATGCTCCAGGCAAGCGCACCGGCCATGACCAGCAACATGCCGCTCAGTGTAACCGAGCCATCCGTTACAAACACAATGCTTAGTAAACCCGCACAGGCGATAACAAAACCGGTGATTTGATAGCGACTGAGGCGCTCCCGAAATATCAGGCTGCCCAGCAATAAGGTAAAAAAAGCGCTGAACTGCAGTACAAGCGATGCTATCCCGGCAGACAAGCCTGTTTTGATTCCCAGATTGACCAGCCCCCACAGACCGATGCCAAAAATCAGGCCATAACCGATGAGGTAACGCCACGGCACATCGGGCTTTTTGATGAAAAACAGCGCAGGCAGGGCACTCAGCGTGAAGCGAATGGCTGCCAGTGTGAAGGGATCGATAGTGTGCAGGCCAAGTTTAATGACGGAAAAGTTTACGCCCCAGATTGCGGTAACCAGGATGGCGAGCAGAAGATGCGGGTATTTCATGATTGACGGGATCCTGACCAGATAAGAAAAGCACACACGCTGACCGAGGCACCGGCAAGGCAGACGGCCTGCCATCCCCAGTAGGCGTACAGTTGCGTTGCAATGAGGGCTCCTGCTGCGCTGCCCACCGAATAAAAACACATGTAAGCACCGACCAGACGGCTTGCTGCTGCGGGTCTGGCGGCAATGATGAGGCTCTGATTGGTGACATGAACGGCCTGCACCGCAAAGTCCAGCGCGATGATGCCTGCCACCAGCCAGCACAAAGAGGTTTCGACATACGCGACGGGCAGCCATGAGAACGTCAATAGCGCCAGCGCTAGCCCTGTTGTGCGTTGGGCAAATCCTCTGTCAGCCCACTTGCCCGCGCGTGATGCCGCGAGCACGCCAGCAATTCCGGCTAAGCCAAACATCCCTGTCTGGGTATGTGGCAGGGAAAGTGCCGTAAGTGGCATTACCATGGTTGTCCATAGCATGCTGAAAGCCGCGAAGATCAGCAGCGCAATCATTCCACGTTTTCGCAGTTGAGGTTCCGTAATAAACAACTGAAAAACCGACTTCAGCAGGGAAAGGTAACTGGGCTTACAGGGCAGTGGCGGGGGCGATGGCATCACTTTCCAGACGAAACAGGCAATCAGCAACATCAGGCAGGCAGAGGTAAGATAAACGGCCCGCCAGCCGGCGATATCGGCAATGGCGCCTGAGATAAAACGGGATAACAGGATGCCTGTAACAATTCCGCTGGTCAGGGTGCCAATCGCCTGGCCTCGTTTCTGTGGCGTCGCCAGTCTCGCTGCCCACGCCACGATAAGCTGCACCACCACGGCCATCAGGCCAATCATCAGCACGGCGCAGAGCAGAATCGTGACACTGCGTGATAACCCCGCCACGACTAACGCCACGACGGACAATAGCAACTGCGTCATCACTATGCGTTTAGGGTTCATCCAGTCCCCGAGCGGCACCAGAAACAGCAGGCCGATGGCATAGCCCGCCTGTGTGGCAGTGACAACGCTGCCGATCATAGCGGGTGAGACTTTCAGGCTTGTCGCCATCGAATGTAGTAACGGTTGCGCAGAATACACATTGGCTACCGCCAGTGCACAGGTCAATGAAAATAGCATCGTCATTCCTGAACTCAGCGCAGTGACACTGGGCGATGCAGTTTTAGTCTCGTCATCGCGGCACGTACTTGCCTTATCTGCCATAAGATGCCTTTATTCTGGTTTTTTTTTAAAACTAGATTGCTTATAGAAGTAACAAGAGTGGTTTTTTTTTGCAACTATTAAATGTGGGAATTAAGCTTGCATCAGTAGACAGACTGAGAGGGAGAACACCGATGGCAAAACAGGAATCGCTCAGAACCAGCGAATGTCCCGTTGCGCGGACGCTAGAATCGATTGGTGAGCGCTGGTGCATGATGATTATCCGCGAGGCATTTGATGATGTGCGGAGATTCAGCGAGTTTCAAAAAAACCTGGGGCTTGCCAAAAACATACTGGCCTCACGTCTGAAACATCTGGTCGATATCGGCGTGTTCGACATAGTGCCAGCATCGGATGGCAGCGCCTACAGGGAATACGTCCTGACGGAAAAGGGGCGTTCCGTTTTCCCCATTGTTGTAGCGATGCGGCAATGGGGAGAGCGTTATATGTTTGACCAAGGAGAAACCTATTCTGTCCTGCTTGATAACGAACAGGGTAAGCCGGTTCAGCTTTTGGATGTGCGTTCCTCCCAGGGAAACAAACTGCAACCGGGTGACTGCCACCGCAGGCGCGTCGTTTCTGATAAAACCGCCAGGTGAATTGCTGAAATACCCGCAGGAAAATGATGTGAAGCGCCTGAAGGTTATGGCGCAGCCTTCGATGGCTGACCGCCCGCTCATCAGTGGACTACGCCGCTCCGTGGTCACCATGACATCACTCGTTAGGTAGTGTAAAGGACGTAAAAGGCTGTAAAAACGCGCGTTTTTAGCCTGTGACGCGCTTATCATTCCTGCCATACGTCACTGTCACTCAGTCGGAAGTTTGCCGATAAAACAGAAAACAGAAAACAGTGCACATACTGACCTGAACATTCATCTGCAAAGGAGAACCACCATGGATTCTTTCTTTCCTGAGGATGTCATTGATACCCTCAGTAAAACGTTCTGGCAGCGCGTCAGTGCGATGAAAGGGCTTATCGAACGTCACCAGAGTTTTCGTCTGCTGTGGTTCGGCGAGGCGCTGAAACGTAACCACAACTGGACCGATATCAGCGCGGAACAGGCCGTCAACCGCGTGATTAGCGAAAGTCAGGGATTGCCGTTGGCGGAGGTCAGAAAAATGACCATCGCCCAAAAGTGGGTTGCACTGTCAACGGTGAGAAAGACGCTCTATTCACAACCGGATGGTAAAACGTTTCAGTGGCTGGTGGAGAAGAAGCTGGACGAGCTGGATAATCCCGGCCAGTTTTCAGCGTAACGCCATATTGCGTTCAGCGGCGTAATAAAAAACCTGTCCACGCTGTTCGCGTTAATATCAACTGGCCGGGGTTGCCCCCGGCTCTGTGATGAACAGCGAAACCTTACCGCTTTTGTGGCAGTAAACCGCGCTTATTCATTCGCGATCGGCGTCGAATTTTCCTCGATTTTGGTGTCGCCCTGAATCGCCTTAATCCGCTTCTCTACCGCATTTACCTGATCGCTGTTGTGCAACAGCGTGTAGGTCAGATCAAAGGTTGCACTCGCGCCCGGTGCCAGCTGTTTCACGCGCTTCTGCTCCCGTTCAATCGTGACCGGATAGGCATAGTTGGTGCCGGGCTCAATCCCGGTGACATAGCCTTGTTTAAGCGTGTCGGTATTTTTCCACAAGGTCAGCAGCGGTAACTGCTGAGTATCAAACTGAATGGACGCGCCTTTGTTGCCCGCTCTATTAACCACGGCGGCGACCGTCTGATGATTCTTGTCGGACAGCGGTTTGATGTTAAACACCATTTCATCGAAGTCTTTGGTTGGGCCTTGATAGGTCTGCCAGTTTTTCAGCCCCGCTTTGGCATAGTCATTGAACGGGCTGATGCCCGACATCGGGGCCATAAAGCGGGCACCTTCCTCCAGAATGGGCGTACTGAAGTTGCTGTGATAGATGATCTCGTAATCGTGCGGGTAATCGGAATGGTTGGTCAGCACGTCGTGCAGGCTGAACTGGTTGCTGCCCGGCACATAACGCAATTCCGTCCACGTCTGCAAATCGGCTTTCTTAAACGTGCTCTCTTTGATCAAACCGCGAATACGGATTTCATGCGGGGCCGCATCCGCCACCTCGACTTCAAGCTGCGAGACCGGCGTGTTTCCGGCTTTGCCATGCAGCGTGTAGATACGGCCTTTGTCGTTCACCGGATGGCCGGTCCATTCGTAGCCACAACGCACCATCATTTCGTTGAATCCTTCCAGCCAGCCCAGGCCATTGCGGCTTTCAAGATTGATGAACGCCGGGTTTACCACCTCTTTAACGGGCGAATCCCAGCCCAGGCGGGTGCCGAATCCCTCTACGCGGAGCAGGTTCATACCGCGTGTCGGAATAAGCGTAATAGTCAGGCCATCCTGACTGCGGATGACCAGAAGCTTACTGCCTTCCTGCTTGCCGCCATGCAACACTTTCTGCTCAATGCTGAACAGTTTGCCCTGAATGTTCAGCTCGCTGCTGTTTATCTGCCAGTTTCCTTTGTCGGTGCCTTGTTCAGCACTCGTCAGCACCCAGGTTTTTGCAGATACCGAACCCGAAATCATTACGGCCAGCACCGTCAGTGCGAGTTTCGTCTTCATCGTTTACCTCTCTGGCTGAATCGTTTTTTCATTAGTGAGAGGAATTTACTGATTTGGGCTACGCGGAAACGTGATTTCTCTCACCTGCTGGAAAATCAGGCAGGATTAAGCGTGTTAGTGGGATGTTGCTCACATTTAAAATGCTTATTAATGCTGTTATGTCATCTTTTTATCGGCATAAACGCGAAAGCTGTAAACGTTTCAGCCACCACCGGTAAACCGTGGCTGGCGCGTAAAGTCAGGAATCAAAACAAAGGCGCGAAGCAGGGGCGTCGCGCTGCACAGTGAGGCGGATCAGGTCAGATAAAACTGTCGCTTGAAGGCAAACATATCATTCAGCAGGCAGTACTCGGGATTACCGAGCGTAATAACTGGCGCGCGCTGCGCGATCATCGTTTTCCAGTTCGCCAGTGAACGTCGCCAGGCGGCGTCTTCGTCGTCGGTCAACGGCGCAACCTGATATCCCAGCGTGATATGAAACTGGTAGCGATCGTGGTCTGGTTCGCGAATGCCGGTGACCTCGGACAGCCGATCGCGTAAACGGCGCAACCGCGTCTCTGTCTCCGCATCCGCCGTTAGCAGGCGCAGCGTTAACGGGGTTTCACGCGCAGACGGCGCCTCCGGATTGACGCGCATGCGGTAAGGCGAGGCATCCTCACCCAGTTTATATGTCCGCAGGCGTTCAGCCAGAATCCGGTCACACTCGTCCATGGGCATGTCCAGCGGCAGCCCGGCAGGCCATAAGGGATAGCGTCTTGCCTTGTCGTTGGCTCCGCCGAAAACAGTCATGTGATAACTGGAGGGCGGCAGTGCGGTAACCTTCCTTGACCAGCTTTCGCCGGGTAATTCACGATAGACATCAAGCAAGGCATCGAAAGGTTCTGAGCCGTCACCTTGCTGCGGCAGATGGCAGATAATCGTGTTTCCTTTAAAGGGAAGAACGCGGCCATCTGCGTCAAACTTACGACCCACGTCGTTGGGGCGGTGTTCCGCACCGATGGCGAGGGAAGCGGCCAGACCGCCCAAGGTGGCAATCGTACTTTTCAACAGCCTTCTCCGTGTTGTCATCGAATAACCTCTGCATTTAGCCGGTTCCGACAAGGTCGGTAACGGGACCGTTTCCCCGCGCAACGCCACCCGTATCTGCGCGTGCTGTATTCATGAGAAGCTGTTCTCATGCCTGACCGGGCTTAACAGGCAGGGGGGCTGTGATAAGGGGACAATAACGCGCATGCGCAGAAACAAAGAACCCGACGTCATCCTGCACGGTGATCCGCTCAGGGCGCTTCTCAACCGGGGAGCTTAGTGAAGATCTGTGACTAAAAAATGACTGAAGATGTACAACGAGCGAAAGAGGAATATCTGTTATGACTAAGCGGGCCGCAATGGCGCTTGCAGCACGCTTCATAACGCCCGATGCAGCGTCGTCGTGGCTTGTTCATCTGCGCGCTTTTTTCTGCTCGTCTGAGAAAGAAAAAGCCAGCGTATGCGCCGCTGGCATGACGTTTTCATGCTTACACGTTGAGCCGGTGGATGACCGTCACGAATTCGTTCACCCCGCGATTGATCTCCTGGAAACTGCGCGAGAGGTTGCTGATCTTATCGTTTTCAGTCGTAAGAAAGCGTCTGATTTCATCAAGCTGCCGGGACATGTTTTCAATGAGCGCGGTATTTTCTTCCACAACTTTCGTGATTTTAAGCGTCGCCTGCGACGTCGAAGCCGCCAGTCGCCGGACCTCCTCGGCCACCACGGCAAACCCACGTCCCGCTTCGCCTGCCCGCGCGGCCTCAATCGCCGCGTTTAACGCCAGAATATTGGTTTGTCCGGCGATGGTGTTGATCGTCGAAACAATTTCTTTTATGTCCATGGAAGAATGATTGAGTCTGTCGCCAATGTCTGCTGCCGCACCCACCTGTAACGACATGGATTCCGCATTGCGGATGGTCTCACCCAGGACATCATTGGCATTAAAGGTGATTTGCGACGTCTCTTCCGACGTTGTGACGGCAATGTCAGCGATCCGTTTGGCATTCTCTACACGGTCGGTGATATCAGACGCCAGTTTAATAACCTTATAAACATGCCCGGAGGCATCTTTGACAGGGTTATAGCTGGCCTCCAGCCAGACGCGTTTTCCAGACGCTGTCACACGTTCAAAACGCCCTGTGAAAGCACGCCCCTGCTGAATCTTTTGCCAAAAATCAGGCTGCTCCTTATAAAATTCATCAAAGCAAAATATGCGATGATGTTTACCTTGAATGGCCTCAAGCTGATAGCCCATTAATTTCAGAAAATTGTTATTGGCGTCAATGACCTCACCCTGCGGTGTAAACTCAATCATGGCCATGGAGTTATTCAACGCGGTAATGATGGCTTCTTTATGCTTTAACGCTTCATGTTTATGCGTAATGTCGTTGGCAATTTTTATGATTTTTTTCACCGCACCGTGACGATCTTTCACAGGGAAATAGGTGGCGCTCAAATACAGCCGGCTGTGATTTTTGCGAAACCGCTCAAAGATACCGCTGAACGAGTGACCTGAGCCGAGTGTTTGCCAAAAGTGGGTATAGTCGCTGGAGTGCACAAATTCATCATCGCAGAACAGGCGATGATGCTGACCGGCGATCTCATTTAGCGTGTAGCCTGTCAGTTCGAGGAAAGGCGTGTTTGCCGTAATGATGCGACCGTCGGGCGTAAATTCAATCCAGCCGATGTTGGCTTTGATCGCCTGTGTATTGGTCTGGTCGTCCGCTAACCCCAGTGAAGCTTTACCAGGCATAAAACGTGTCAGGGCTAACATACTTCTCTCCATCTGATTCAGTGAAAGGGGCGTAAAGCGTCGGGCCTCGTGGCGGAGAGTTTGCTGTCTGATGGAAAGTAAAGCGTCCGGCCCGGGTCATTTAACTTATCGGCACAGGACGGTTCATATTTAGAAATGTATTAAAAAAATTGATGCTTATCACAGTGACTGTTAGTGCACACAGATAACGAGCTACGTCTTCTGACAGACTGCCTGTAACAGTGAAAAGATGGCGAAAGCAGAAAAACAGCAGCCATGTGGCGGATTGCTTCCCGCTGCCAGACAGGACGGCAGATAAAAAAGCAGGATGAGCGGGGGCTTTTCCGGGCAGATGTCAGCGGCAACCGCTACAGCCCGGATAAGATTGTCAACCAGAGTTTGTCAAACGAGGTAAAAGAAGACATCAGGAGGGGTTATACAGTCAACATAAAGTGTTTAGGGCTTGTTGCAGTGTAGGGACGTTTTTATGACAGGAAAGCGCGAATCAGTGAGAGCGAAGCCGATGGCAATGGCGTCGCCAGGCGTTTTCATGCACACCCGAGAACGCGCCTGCGATGGCGATGAGCCGGATTTTCTGTCGGGCAGGCATGTCGCCGCTGTGATACCCAGGCGCTGCATCACCACACGGCGGCGTCGACAGGCTGTCGGCAGGAGAAAAGGCTGGCGCGTCAAACAATGACGCGCCCGTGTGTGGGGCATAACCTGACAATAAAACCCTATGCAGTGCCATGAATCGCATCAATGCTGCCTGTGTCCTCAAACCTTCAGTCGATGAATCACTGTTACGAATTCGTTCACGCCGCTGAAAATTTCCTGAATGTTGTCAGACAGATGCGTGATTTTGTCGTTTTCTGTGGTAAGAAAGCTGTTAATGCCGTCGAGTTGCTGGTGCATATCGCCAATCAGGCTGGCATTTTCTTCGACCACCTTGCTGATTTTCTGCGTCGCCTGTGAGGTAGAAGCAGCAAGACGTCTGACTTCTTCTGCCACCACGGCAAAACCGCGTCCTGCTTCGCCTGCCCGTGCGGCTTCAATCGCGGCATTGAGCGCCAGAATATTGGTTTGTCCGGCAATGTTATTGATGGTTGAGACAATCTCTTTGATGTCTTTGGCTGAGTAATTCAGTTTGTCGCTGATTCCGGCTGCCGCAGCGACCTGCGAGGCCATCGATTCGGCGTTACGCACCGTCTGACTGAGAACATCATTGGCATTCACGGTGATGTGTGACGTTTTTTCAGACGTGGTCATGGCGATATCCGCCACGTCCTGCGCCGTGACGACACGTTCGGTAATATCCGACGCCAGCTTAATCACTTTATAAACGTGTCCTGAGGCATCTTTCACCGGGTTGTAGTTGGCCTCAAGCCAGACGCGTTTTCCTGATGCTGTTACCCGTTCGAAGCGCCCGGTAAACGCGCGCCCCTGTTGAATTCTGTGCCAGAAGTCCGGGTTTTCTTTATAGAACGCGTCAAAACAGAACAGACGGTGATGTTTGCCCTGAATAGCGGCCAGATCGTACTCCATCAGCGTAAGGAAGTTTTTATTGGCATTAATGACCTCGCCCTGTGGGGTAAATTCAATCATGGCCATGGTGTTGTTCAGCGCCGTAATAATCGCTTCTTTATGCGTGAGTTCTTCATGCCGATCGGTAATGTCGTTAGCGATTTTGATAATTTTTTTGACCGTGCCGTGTTTATCTTTCACGGGGAAATAGTTAGCGCTTAAGTAGAGCAGGCTGTTGTCTTTGCGGTAGCGTTCGAAAATGCCGCTGAAGGACTGGCCAGAAGCCAGGGTTTCCCAGAACCGGGCGTATTCACGGGAGCGGACGAAATCAGGCTTGCAGAACAGTCGATGGTGCTGACCGGTGATCTCACTGAGCTGGTAGCCTGTTACGGCAAGGAAGGCTGGGTTGGCTGTAAGGATGATGCCCTCGGGCGTAAATTCAATCCAGCCGCTACAGGCCTGAATAGCTTGAATATTATTTTGATCGTCTGAGGCGCGAAATGAGTTTTTTCCGCGAAGTAAACGCATAAGGGAAAACATAGATCTCTCCAGAAAGAGCCGCAAAAAGGTCAAAAGTGTTGACCGCGTAGTGGAGAGACAGCAACCCGTTTAAGGGAGGTCGATCAGCTCGGGTCCAGTACTGTTATCGGCATCGCACATGTCATATTTAGGTCATATTGCAGTCGGCAAGTGATGTGCATCACACTATGCAGGTCAGGCGGGCAGGGACATCATCACAGGCGAGGTGTTTGCGATAACGTCCCGAATTCAACACGATAACAATGTTGTCATCGCGCGTCGTGCCGTCAGGTGGAAAGCAGCAGCGTTAGTCCTGAGCGTCAGGTATCGCACTATGCAAGAATGCCGGAATAGCGGGACGTCCTTTTTCCAGACAGGTGCCGGTGAAAACCGCTTCAGCATAGACGACATCGTTAACCAAAATTTGCTGAACGAAATTAACACGGTTGCGCTTTTCGTTTGCCGCGAGTGCGCAGGTCACCTGCATCTCATCGCCTTTTTTCAGGCTCTTTTTAAAGCGAAGCGTATATTCAAGCAGCATATGGATACGGCCTTCGGCAAACTCCGCTTCCAGATCTACGCCAAGATGCTCTTTCATAAACGCGTGGCGTGTCCATTCCATATAGAAGGGATAGTAAAGTCCGTCTACAACGCCCTGAAAATCGATATGCTTTTCGTCAACCTGATACGTTTTGCTAAACATAGTATGGCCACTGGTAAGTGAGGGAAGGCCCACTTTAGTCGGCATGGCTGTTTTTTTAAACGGCTTTTTTCAGGCGACAGAGGAAGGTGAGTGATTCGCGCTAACAGTAAAATCGGCACGCGCCAGAATCATCCAGACACGTGCCGGGTGGGCTTTACGTCATGCCGCAGCTAAACACCGAGGCTGCTTAGCGCAGCACAGCGGCTGGCGGGTGTCGGTCAATACGGAAAATGGACACGGCATTACGTAGCAGGGTCGTTTGTTCCACCATGCCCTGGGCCGCAGAGGAGACCTGCTGCACCAGCGCGGCATTCTGCTGGGTGACCTGGTCCATTTGGCTGACGGCAATGCTGACCTGCCCGATACCGTTGCTTTGCTCATCCGACGCAATGGTGATTTCGCCCATAATGGTCGTCACGCCCTGTACGGATTTCACGATCTCCTCCATCGTGTTACCTGCCTGTTTCGCCAGGCCCGAACCTTTCGCCACGTGTTCAACCGACTGGGTGATCAAATCTTTGATTTCTTTAGCTGCGGTAGAGCTGCGTAAGGCGAGCGAACGGACTTCCCCGGCGACCACCGCAAATCCGCGTCCGCCTTCGCCAGCCCGTGCGGCTTCAACGGCGGCGTTCAGGGCCAGAATATTCGTCTGGAATGCAATCCCTTCAATGACAGAGATAATCTCGGCCACTTTGCCTGAGCTTTCTGAAATAGAGCGCATCGTTTCAACAACCTGTTTCACCACATCTCCTCCCTGTAGGGCAACGTGCGAAGTGGTATCCGCCTGAGAATTTGCCTGACGGGCGTTATCGGTATTTTGACGGACGGTAGCGGTCAGCTCCTCCATACTGGCGGCCGTTTGTTCCAGCGCGGCAGCCTGCTCTTCAGTGCGCTGAGCCAGGTCAATATTGCCTTGGGCGATTTCGCTCGCTGAGTTATTGATCAGTTCTGCAGAGGACTGAATGCCACTCACAATGGTGACCAACTGTTGGCGCATGGCTTCCAGCGAGGCCATCAGGCTGCCCTGGCCTTTAAGCGGCACAGCAATATCTACCGTCAGGTTACCCTGGGCAATCATGCCAGCAATATCGGCAGCCGCTTTGGGTTCGCCGCCCAGTGCGCGAACGATACTGCGTGTAATGATGGTGCCCAGCACCAACGAGAGCAGGATGGTGGTTAACCCGGCCAGACTGAGCGTCATTTTCGTGGCAAAGGCCAGGCTGTTGACTTCGTCAGAACGCGTAGCCAGCAGCGACGATTCTGCGTTGTTGAAACCGGCGGCGACGGTGCGGTAGCGATCCATAAAGGCTTTATCACGCCCTTCCTGAAAAAAATGCGTCAGGGCATCGAGCGGTTGCTGTCCTCCATTAACCTGACGACGCAATGCGATTAGCTGATCGTCAATGGCCTGGACGCTGTTGTGCAGGTCAAGTAATGACGTCAGTCTTTGCTGTTGACTGGCATTATCTGCCGTCATGGTGCGGAGCTGATTATATTTCTGGTCGAACGCCGTTTTGCCTGCGTTGAACGGTGCC
Source organism: Pantoea sp. SGAir0180 (assembly GCF_043546245.1). Classification (NCBI taxonomy): domain Bacteria; kingdom Pseudomonadati; phylum Pseudomonadota; class Gammaproteobacteria; order Enterobacterales; family Erwiniaceae; genus Pantoea; species Pantoea sp. SGAir0180. Next base: position 158,638 of record NZ_CP028071.1, read on the forward strand.
AGGAAGGCTTCATTACCGGAGATGACAAATCCCCGCACGCCCGTTTCCATATTAACCATGTCAGTTAACATGCTGTCGCTCAGACTCATCACCTTATAACTGTGAATATTCCAGCTATTGGCCTGCCGTAGCTTGAGAAAGTTAATAATCGACAAGCTGCTGCCTATTAATGACACAAGAACGATGATGCCGAACGCGAACGCGATTTTGCGGCCTGTTGTGATTTTCATGTTTATTCCCCGTTTAGTAATTTTTTTATTTTTGTAATAACAACTCTTGCTTTTCGAGTATCGGCAACAAAGGAAGGCAGTTTATGAAAGCGAAGCCGTTTTTTAAAAAAAAGTTTAAAAACTATCCTTAAGTTTAGTAAAAAGTTAATTTCCTGAGTTATCTATAGTATTCGATAGAAAGGACGAGATTAGCGTAAGGGGTATAAATAAACTGAAAATAGAAGTGATAATGAAAAGGAGGTACTGGAGATTTGTGTTAAGTGAGCGTAGTTGCTGGGATGGGGAGAAAAAATGGATGATCATCAGGCCGTATCATTGTGCGCTTGATATCTGAACGGATTAAATAAGGTTGCCGCTTTCATCTCACCTTATCGATGAAATGAAGGCGGCCTTGTTGTTTAACATCGTCATCGTGTATTTAATGTCACGCTTATTGATAATTACGATCCTTTATTACTCTGTGATGCACTGGCACCGGTCTGTGAATGATGCAGGGTCGGGCTCACAGGCAGTTCAGAATAAGTTTGCGTATCGTAAATCACGCCTTCTTCTGCGGATTTCAGCAGCATGCCTGCCTGGTAGTATTTATCCTGTTTCATTAAAGCAAGGGCATTTGAAACATCATTTTCTGTTTGTTGTAGCGGCATCAGTTCCTGCGTTTCAGTGACGGCTACGCCAGCCAGCTTCAGCGCATCAAGCGCACCTTGCTTATCACCTGCTTTAATATGCTGATTGGCTTTATCGATCGCGTCATTTTTCTGTTTTGATAGCTGGTAATCTTCCGACACGGATACATCGGAGCCGATGCGAATATAATTATCTCCCGTCATCGGGGCTTTTTTGTCATAGCGAATATACTTTGTCCAGTCCACACTATTATCTTTCAAATAAGTGTCAGCCTGAGTCGCCAGCGCTTTTGCTTGTTGAGTTTGGCCATTAAATAACGCGTTGCGTGAAAGCTGAATATCATTCATGGCCTGCGCGGCCTGGGCCGAAATGACTTCATTATTTAATGTATGGCTGTCTTTAAAGGACTCAGCGGCCGCAGCGCCACCAGTAAACACTAATACGGCTACAATCATTGAGCTAATAATCATCTTTTTCATGATATTTATCCTCTGTATTTATGCATCCGAAAGGTGCTAACGTCATTGATTACATCTGTAGTGTTCATTTACCAGGACTGTCTTTTTCGAAAAAGCAATAACACTGCGTTGTCAGACAAATGCAACGTCGCTGTTTTTGCTGTTTGGGAAACAGTTATCCAGAATGGCATTCTTCACGCAAAAATAATGAGGTGAAACGGCGTTGAAAACATAATCCGCCTGCGAAATGTCCGGGCTGTTTATTGAGAAAAACATATCGCCAACAAACAGGGCGTCGGTCAGATGTGAATCCTGGCGTGAATAATCACTTTTACACAGGTTACCGTGGTAAGAAAGCAGAAGGGGCAGAGCCATGATGTTATCTCCTTGATGTCGTCTTGACGTCTTTACTTAACACCCGGAGGATATTTAATTGTAATTATGAGTTTGCAGAAAAATGTCACTGTTACAATTGCATGGTTTTTTTATCATTTTAATTCAATGGCTTGCGAGTCAGTGTTTGTTACATCTTACCGCTTCTTTAAAAAACCTGAGTTTTCTATAGAAGAAAGCGTACAGGCTGACAGTCGGGTCATAAAAGAAGCCACATCAGCCGCGCCGTCGTTGATCACTCTCTGTGCAAGATAATCATTCAGCGCGCTGTCACTGAGCGTCTGCCGTATGCTGGTTCTGATGCGGCTAAGCGTGGTTAATTCTGAACGGGTTGACTTTATCCCTGTCTCATCGTGTTTTGAACATGTTGCTTTACAGTGCGCATGGCAATGGCAAAATAGCCTTTTCCCTTTCCCGCTATCGATATGTCTGAAGATGCCCTGCGGCAGCAAATTGCGAATTTAAAAAAACACAATGCGCGATTAAGGCGTATTGCGCATGATGCCCGCGATAAATTGGGTGCTGCGCTGGACGGCACGGGCCTGTGCTTGTGGCAACTGGATATTCCCACGGGCAAGTTGGTTATTTTTAACCGCCGCTGGGGATCCATGCTGGGTTTTCAGCCTAAAGAAACGGATGCCCATTTTGATGTCTGGAAATCCTGCCTGCATCCTGAGGATGCCGCAGATGTTCTGAAGGCGTTCTATGATCATATCGAGGGCAAAGCACCCTTCTATGAAGCCTTACATCGGATGATTGGTAAAACAGGAAAAATTACGTGGGTGCTGGACCGGGGCCGCGTCAGTGAATGGGACGAGCAGGGCAGACCGATCAAAGTGACGGGCACGCACATTGATATGACCAAAGAGAAACAGTACGAAGCGCAACTGGCTTCACTGGCCATGCACGATCCCCTGACGCAATTAACCAACCGGCATGCGTTGATCAATCATTTTCGCGATATGAAGAAAAAGGCATTATGTATTGTCTTTATTGATTTAGATAATTTTAAGCATGTCAACGACACGTTAGGGCATCGCAGTGGCGACGAAGTCCTGATTCAACTTAGTCTGCGCTTTATCGCAGCCTGCCCACCAGGTGTCATTATTGGGCGACTGGGCGGCGATGAGTTTGTTTTACTGATTCCGCTCGCGTTAACCCATCCACTCACGAAGAGGCTCACGCACGCCTGTCTTAATGCTGCCTTGCAACCTTTTGAGCTGGCCAACGGTACTGCCGTCATTGGCGCATCCATTGGGGTTGTTCAGGTTGAGGAGCCAGAAAACTTTGACAGTGCGCTTGCCCGTGCTGATGAGGCGATGTACCGCATCAAAAAAAACGGTAAACGCGGTGTAGCGTTGTAAAAACGCGTTTTTTCTGCTTCTGGTTTGACCATCGGTTTCCCTCTGCCATGCTTGACAGGTAGTGCCGCGCGCCGGAACGTCGCTGAGCTTCTCAGACGATGGCCGGAAGCGTCATCACCTTCATCCATAGCGAGGCGTTTATGAGTCTGTTTAAAAGCAAAGATGGATTTAACCTCTACTACAAAGACTGGGGCAAAGGGCAGCCGGTACTGTTTAGCCATGGCTGGCCGCTGGACGCGGATATGTGGGATAGCCAGCTCAACTTCCTTGCCGAACGCGGCTATCGGGTTATTGCTTTTGACCGGCGCGGTTTTGGACGTTCCGACCAGCCATGGGAAGGATACGACTACGATACGTTTGCTGACGACATTCATAGCCTGATCACACATTTACAGATCAAGGATGTCACGCTGGTCGGGTTCTCAATGGGCGGCGGCGACGTATCGCGTTATATTGGAAAATATGGCACGGGCAACGTTAAAGGGCTGGTTCTGTTAGGCGCAGTCACGCCCGTGTTTGGTAAGAAAGACGATCATCCCGAAGGCGTAGAGAAATCGGTTTTCGACGATATCAAACAGGGACTGCTTAACGACAGAGCGCAGTTTATTAAGGATTTTGCCGCCCCCTTTTATGGCACCAATTCTGGCCAGTCAGTATCCGAGGGCGTATTGACGCAGACGTTAAACATGGCCCTGCTGGCATCGCTCAAGGGAACGCTGGACTGTGTTACCGCTTTTTCTGAAACCGACTTCCGCGCGGATCTCGCTCGCGTTGATGTGCCCACCTTAATCATTCATGGCAGCCATGATCAGATCGTCCCGTTCGAGGCGACCGGAAAGCTGGCCCATGAACTGATTACGGGTTCAGAGCTCAAGATCTACGATCAGGGGCCTCATGGATTCGCTGTCACGCATCAGGCTCAGCTCAACAACGATTTACTCGCCTTCCTGCAAAACAGCAGGGCAGAATAGTCCGAAAAAAACGCCCGTCAGGGCGTTTTTATTTTTATTGCCGCTTCGCTTACCTGAAATGTGATGAGCGGTATTTCTTCCGCTTGTGAGAAGTGCCATTTTACTAATTGTCGCCTGCCTGGTCATTTTATGATCTTTTCTTTCTCTTCATTCTAATAAACGAGACGTTTACCGCTTCGCTTATTTTTGCATGTTGCAAACCCTGCCGTAATGAATTCGATTTTATCGCGCTTAGTTAAATAGATCATTTATTGATCATATTGACGATGGGCAATGCCACCTGGCCGTCCATGTGCTGCGATTGAAAATAAAATCAGTGTGGACTTTTTAATAAATAGATCGATTAATAGAGCCTTAGAGGAGCGTTTTCATTAAAGTTTTCGCCAGAAGCGTTAAACTAGAGTTTCCTCGAAAAATAGTTTCATCACTAAAGAATTAACTGGATGTACAAATAAGGTATATGTATCTTCCTTTGTGAGTGTCGTGGCCGTCATGCTTGATTAGGTGATTTTTACAGCTACATTTGTTTGTGCACCCTTTAGTTGATGCAACTTCCACTTTGCTATTTCAATAATTAAACTTGCGGAGAACACAGAATGACTCAATATCGTGGTGGGGCCGGTAATTTCGCTGCAGACAAAGAGAGAGCAGCAGAAGCAGGCCGTAAAGGCGGACAAAACAGCGGTGGGAATTTCAAAAACGATCCCCAGCGAGCTATTGAGGCGGGGCGTAAGGGAGGTAAGGTTAGTCGAAGGAGTTAATTCAATATTAACAAGGGGTTAGCTATTTAAACTGAAACCTTCAGTGAAGCTGACTTCTACTCAATATATAAACTTCGCTGTTTAATCCATGAAATAAACCACCTCTGGTTTAGGATTTGGTCAATCTTGCCGGAAAGGATATTCCTTTCCGGTTTTTTTATTGCTGCTTTTCCGGTCAACGCACGGCTGTCTGAACGAAAAAATGAAATCCGGGTTCACCAGGTGAAACGCCTCTATTTTAACTGAAGGTTAACTTGTACGGTTTTTGCTAATTCTGTACAGGTTTGTCTTAATTGAGGTGAGGCGGAGCATTTATCAAAATAACTCATTTTGAGTAAAGTACTGGTAATTAATGGAAAAAGGCATTTTCAATGCTACTTTAAAATCTGAATTAAACGGAGCCGAATTCATTCTTCGTTAAATAGTCTAAGGTTAGTGAGTACATTGTCACTGGCGCTGCATTAAAAAATAGTGGCGTAGCCGTTCAATTAATGAGGCTCTTTTATGACTGTCAAAACGTTAAACGATCTCTTTATCCATGACTTGTCCGATGTTTACAGTGCGGAAAAACAAATCGCGAGAGCACTGCCCAAAATGGCGCGTGCGGCAAGTGATGAAAATCTTATCGCTGCGTTTAATCAGCATCTCGAAGAGACACGCGGGCAAATCGAACGTCTGGACGAATTAGTCGACGTTACGCCTGAAGTGAAAATCAAGCGAATGAAATGCCATGCCCTGGAAGGCCTGGTAGAAGAAGCCCAGGAAATTATTGAGTCTGTTGAAAAGGGTGAAGTACGCGATCAGGGATTGATCGGGGCGGCGCAGAAGGTCGAGCATTATGAAATTGCGACCTACGGTACGCTGCACGCGCTGGCCTCAAAGCTGGGCTATACCAAAGCCGCGAAGCTGCTGGCCCAAACCCTTGCGGAGGAAAAGCAGACGGATGAAAAACTGACCAGCGTTGCACAGACCATCAGTTCGGCTGAAGGAGTTGCGAAATGACGGCCATTGAAAACTATCATGACTGGTTGCGTGACGCGCATGCCATGGAGAAGCAGGCCGAGAGCATGTTGAGCAAAATGGCGGGTCGTCTGGAGCATTATCCCGCTCTGGAGCAGCGCCTTGCCCAGCATCTGGATGAAACTAAGCATCAGCTTACTCTGCTTGAACAACTGTTGGATCGCCACGGCATTGACCATTCCATTATGAAAGACGTGATGGGCAAAATGGCCGCCACAGGACAGGCGATTGGCGGCATGTTTACTTCTGACGAAGTCGTCAAAGGCGCGATGAGCGGCTATGTGTTCGAAAACGCGGAAATCGCCAGCTACACCAGCCTGATCGCGGCTGCCGAGCAGGTCGGCGACAGTGATGGCGTCAGAGTCCTGACCGAAATTCGCGATCAGGAAATTGCGATGGCCGAATGGCTGTTCACGCATCTGCCGGAAGTCACTCAGCAGTTCCTGCAGCGCCAGGCGTTGAAGCGAAAAAGTAAGTTCTCTACAGAGAAATCGCCAGAAAAAAGCCGGGAACGTTTCCCGGCTTTTTTGTGCCTGCGACACAAATTAATCCATCATCATATGGCCATACATCGCCATCAGCCGACGGGTTACGCCGTTTGTCCAGCCAAAGCCGTCCTGCAGAGGATATTCACCGCCGCCACCGGGACGCGCGCGGTCACCGCTGATATCGTACTTCTCGACCAGTTTATGGTGTAACTGGTAGAAGTTATTCACGGTTGTCAGCCAGTTCACGGCGATTTCGCTCGCCAGGGTTTCTTCGCCGTAGTTATTCAGGCCCACCACCGCCATCCACTGCATAGGCGCCCAGCCGTTAGGTTTATCCCACTGTTCGCCGCTTTCCACCATAGAGGTCAGCAGCCCGCCATTGCTGAGCAGCAGATGGCGCAGCGCGATAGCCTGTAAATGCGCCTGATAAGGCGTTGCCAGTCCGACGAAGAGCGGCACTACCGCAGCGGCGGTGAACGCGCCAAAGCGGGCGCGGCGCCAGTCATAATCACGGAAAACGCCTGCGGTACTGTCCCACAGGTAACGGGTAATTGCACGTTTGCGGGCGTCCGCCTTATTCTGCCAGGCCAGCGCAGTCAGCTCTTCGCCTTTAACGTGAGACAACGTCGCAATCATCAGCTCAAGCTTGTACAAAAACGCATTGAGATCGATCGGGATAAACTGCGTTGTACGGATGCTCGACAGACGTTTTGGATTACGCAGCCAGCGTGATGAATAGTCCCAGCCTGACGCGGCACCCGCGCGCAGATCGCGGTAAACTTCGCTTGCCGGACGCTTAGAATGACGCGCTGTTTCGATGTCCTCGATCCAGGATTCATCACGTGGTGTGTCGCGGTCGTCCCAGTAACGATTCAGAAGCGAGCCGTTCGGCATCCGGACCACATGGCGATAAGCCTGGTTGGGCATCAGTGAGCCGGCGCCATCCATCCAGAACTGATACTCTTTCATCAGCTGATCCAGATAGCGCTGTGAGCCTTGCACGCCGTCCTCTTCGAACAGTTCCACCATCAGCGCAAACACAGGTGGCTGTGAGCGGCTCAGATAATAAGTGCGGTTCCCGTTCGGAATGTGCCCGTAGTTATCAATCAGCCAGGCAAAGTTGTCGGCCATATGACGTAACAAATCGTCACGCCCTGATTCCGCCAGGCCGAGCATCGTAAAGTACGAGTCCCAGTAATAAGTTTCGCCAAAACGACCACCGGGCACGACATAAGGTTTAGGCAACGGCAGCAACGACGAATGCGGCATATGCTGCTGCGGCATCTTGGTAAGAACCGGCCACAGATCGTCGATGTGCTCGTTAAGCGTTTTGTCAGGGTTCGAAACGTAGAAGCTTTCGTTGATGCCTGGCATGTAGAAATGGTCGGCAACGAAACGCGCCAGATCGAAGTCCTTGCTGCGCTTCTGACGGCGGTAACGCATCAGCACATCAAGCGGATCGTATTTGGGCGAGCAGTCGGGGAACGTTTTGCTGTCCTCGAAGATGCCCGACATCTGAACGGCCTCGAAAAGCTCAAGATAGCGATCGGCAGGCGTCAACGCATCCGGCGCAGGCAGACCTTCGATCAGCTCTGGCTCGGGTTCAGAATCCTGCATGCGCTCCAGCTTCAGTTCATGGGGATCGTATTGATACTCAACTTCCGCCCCGGCACGATTCTCTTCGAATGCATTGAGTTGCTGGCGATAAGTATTAATAACGGCCTCCTGAGCGAACGGGGTTGCACAAAAAGGAAATTATAGACCTCTCGCAGGCAGGAACAACAATGCAGATTGTCTATGAACGTAATAAAAATTGTCTATTAATCGTATAGATTGAATAAAACACAGACAATTCAACCGAATATCTCGACTTATGACGTAAATGCATTTCAGATGAATCTCTTACGGCAGGCTTAATAAAATTTTGCCTGGGCCAAAAGGGGCTGTTTTTTCCCTGTGCGGCAGGAAAATGAAGCAAAAGTGGCATGATGTAAGAAAATACCCTCTGAGGTGCCCTGTTAAGGAGAATGATCGTGCGTTCCTTTACTCTGCGACGACTCACCGGCAGCGACAGTGTAGGCTATAGCGCCATTCGGCTGGACGGATTACAACGCCATCCTGAGGCGTTTGGCGCGGATTATGCGCGTGAGCGCTCAGAACCTGACGCGTTTTTTGCGGCTCTGCTGCAAAACAATACTGTGCTGGCCGGATTCGATCCCCAGGGCGAGATCGTGGGCGTGACGGGTTTACGCTTCCATCCCGGCCAGAAACAGCGGCACGTCGCCACGATTTGGGGAATGTATGTGCTGCCTGAGTGGCGGGGAAGCGGCCTGGCGAAGACGCTGCTCATGACCGCAATCGCGCAAGCCCGTGAATGCATCAGCATCCGGCTTGCCGTGAGCGCCACCAATGCAGCAGCAACGGCCCTGTACCGGTCTGCGGGATTTACGACCTACGGAACAGACGTCGCGGCGCTGTATGTCGACGGTGTGTTCCACGATACCGTGCTGATGCGGCTGGACTTAACGGCTATCGGCTGAGGCGCACTGCCAGCATGCCCGCGCGTGGTATAAGGCGAAAAGAAGGCTGTCAGACGAGGCGGAGGTTAAATATGCGCGACAGCCCAGTTTGGCCGCGTGCGGTGACGCCAAGCTCCCGATAGCCGGGCGTCTGCTGTAGCCAGGCTTTTTGTATCATGAAGCGCAGCAAGGCTGCACCGGCCTCGCCACCAAGATGAAAGCGCCTCTCACTCCAGTCCAGGCAGGGGCAACAGGGCTTTCGTCGCGACGGCGAAGTCAGCTCGATGCCTGTTGCGGCAAAATGCGCCTTGCCCTCCATTGTGAGCGCCGTGCCATCCGGCATCAGCCAGCCCGCTGACTGCATAGCATCATAGATACCGACGGCAATCTCACCGGCCAGATGGTCATAACAGGTGCGGGCTCGCCGGAGCCGGTCTGGCGTGGTTGTTTTCAGGACTGAACCGGGCCGGGTCGAAATGCCCATCAGGTTTTCCAGCAGGCCCGCCACCTCATGGCTGGCCAGACGGTAATAACGATGCCGTCCCTGTACCACGCAGGTTAGCAACCCTGTCTCCGTCAGCTTATTCAGATGGCCGCTGGTAGTGGAGGGCGCAACGTCAGCGACCACGCTCAGCTCGGTCGCCGTCCAGGCCCGGCCATCCATCAGGGCACAGAGGATGTGCATGCGCGAGGTATCCGCCAGCGCAGTGGCCACCGTCGCCATGCTGAAGGTCAGAGAAGAGTGTGTGCTGTCATCACACCGGGCCGCCATGCGTGTCATTCTGCTCATCCTTTCCACTGGCGGGTCAGTGCTTCGGCCCGCCTGTCATCATCGGTAATCAGCACCAGCCAGTTGCTGTGATCGCTGTACTGCGCGCGAATATTAATGCCATTTTGCGCCAGGCACTGCGCAATTTCACCCAGTTCACCTGGCCGCTGCTGAGGGAGTTTTCGGCGCAGTGGCCTTCGGACGTCCCTGACATCGAAACCGGCATCTACTAACACCTGCCGGGCGCGCGGGCCATCCTCCACCAGAAAATGAGCGTGACTTTCCTTGCCCGTTGAAAAGACGCCGCCGCCTTCCAGGCCGATGCCATGCTGCCCAAGCAGTGTTCCAAACGCGGCCAGCGACCCCGGTTCGTTCCTGAAGACCACATAAAGATTAAACATGCCGGGTGTTCTCCTCTGGACCAGCATAATCACGCATAACCTTCGCAACGCGCAGGCGGTAATGGCTGAAAATTGTGTTCTGGCCTTCCCGCTGTGCCGACTGATGCAGGCTGTTTTCCCGCCAGTGACGCACCGCCCGTTCATCTTCCCACCACGACAGGGACAATATCTTGCCAGGCTCGCTCAAACTCTGAAAGCGCTCAATCGCGATAAATCCCGGTATCCTGTCCAGTTCGGGCCGAAGTTCGGCCGCCAGTTCAATGTAACGCTGTTGCGCTGCCGGTAAGGCCTCTGCTTCAAAAAGTACGGCAATCATTTCTCTCTCCCTTAAGTCAGCCTGCAGACAGCGTACCCGATGCAAAAGCGGTTACTTCGGTGTGCACCGAATCGTGGCTGATGGAGCAACAGAAAGGGGAGAAAGGGAGTGAGAGAGGATAATCGCTGCGGTTAACCGGCAGGGCTTAACCGCAGCGTAAGCGTGAGTGCGTTATCCCTTTGTCAGCGCCGCGCGGATCACCTCGGCATAAGGCGTGGTGGGGCGACCAAGCAGTTGGCTCAGTGTGCGGGACGCATCGAACAGACCGCCCTGAGCGGCACCCGCATCGGAATCTGCCAGAAGCTCTGCCAGCGGGGCCGGCAAGCCTGCGCTTTTCAGTGCGGCGGCAAAATCTGTCTGTGGCAGATTGACGTATTCCACCTTTTCGCCGCTCTGCGCGGCGATTTCAGCCGCAAACTCCGCCAGCGTATAGCTGTCATCGCCGGCCAGCTCGTACACCTTGCCCGCCTGGTCGTCACGCACCATAACTTCCGCTGCCGCGTCGGCATAATCCCGACGCGCCGCAGAAGCGATACGGCCCTGTTCTGCCGCGCCGAGAAACGCATGGTGCGCCAGGGCAGGGGCGATGCTCGCCGCGTAGTTTTCGGTGTACCAGCCGTTGCGAAGCAGGGCATAAGGGACGCCAGACGCTGCCAGCAGGGCTTCTGTAGCCCGATGTTCAGCGCCCAGCGACAGCGGAGACTTATCGGCATGGAGGAGGCTGGTATAGGCGATAAATTTCACGCCTGCGGCTTTAGCGGCATCAATGACTGCACGGTGCTGCGCTTCACGCTGGCCCACTTCACTGCCGGAAATCAGCAGGAGTTTGTCGACCCCTTGCAGGGCGGCCGTTAAGGTTTCTGGGCGGTTGTAATCCGCCTCACGTACGTGAACACCACGGGCGGCGATGTCACTCGCTTTCGCCGGCGTGCGTACGGCGGCAACCAGCGTATCTGCGGCTACTTTTTTCAGTAATGCGTCGATAACTAAACGGCCCAGTTGGCCTGTTGCTCCAGTCACTGCGATCATCACATAGCTCCTTTAAGAGGACAGTTGGTCAACAGCAGCCTATGCGATATGCTAACTTTTAGTAAGTACTTACAGAATTGTTAGGATGAAGGGTTTTGTTTAAATGACTGATAAATTAAGCGAAAAATTTATGCGCGGCGAATTGCTGAATGTTAACTGCCCGTCGCGCGATGTGTTAAAGCGCATTACCAGTCGCTGGAGCGTATTAATTTTACTGGCGCTGAAAAATGACACGCTGCGTTTTAGCGAACTCCGGCGTGCAGTCGGCGGCGTCAGCGAACGTATGCTGTCGCAGAGCCTGCGCTATATGGAGGAAGACGGCTTTGTTGAGCGCATCGCCTACGATGTTGTGCCGCCGCATGTTGAATACCGACTGACACCGCTGGGTCTGGAAGTAGGGGAGCAGGTGGTAGGACTGGCCGACTGGCTGGAGATGAATGTAGAACGCATCCTCGCCCACCGGGAGAAACAGTCCGCCGACGCGTAAGACCGTTCATAAGACGGGACCGAAGCACGCAGAGAAACACTCCCCTCGGCCACCGTAAAAAAATGCCTGTCCGACATAACAGATTCATTCTGCGTCGGGCGGTCTTAATTACTCACAGCATTTCTTTAACATCCTTTTTACCAGGCGACTTTTTCCTGAGGTTTCTGGCTGCGTTAATTATTGCGCGCGATAAAGATGTGATGAGTTATTTACATATTGCATATGATTTTTAACATGCCTGACCGGTTGAGCTTCGTTTTCCTGCCCGGAAATAGCGAAGCCAGAGTGCGAAAAACCGGACGTATTCTAAAAAAAAGCATCATAAAGCGCAGATAAGATAAATATCCTGCTAACAATATAATAAAACACGTGATTCCCCTGTCAGAACGGTACTTTTCTCTGTTTAACGAAGCGCGGAAATGGCGAATGACGCTTAAAAACAGCGAGTTGCGTTATTTTTTAGCGGTAATCTCGTTTGGCCGTTACGGCTCCGTGCAGGGTCTGTTTTAATAACAATAATGTCACATTGCCCCTTTGAAATTAACGTTTTGCTTATCCCTCCTAAATAAGAAAACTTTCAACAAAAAAATGATCTTAATCAAAAAATACTGTTATAGTTTTTACTTATCTGATTGTCTCTGTTTTACCAGGACGAAGCATCTTACATTCGTCATGGCATTTTTCCATGCAATGGAATGACATGCTTTGTGTATAAGTCGTTAATTATAAGTAACTATATGTGGTGCTCTATGTGGCAAAGAGGTAAGCAATGTTTGGATTAGATGCCTTTCATCTCGCCAGGATCCAGTTCGGTTTTACTGTTTCCTTCCATATTATCTTTCCAGCCATCACCATCGGTCTGGCCAGCTTTCTTGCTGTGCTGGAGGGAATGTGGCTCAAAACACGTAATCAAACCTACCGCGATCTCTATCATTTCTGGTCGAAAATTTTTGCGGTGAATTTCGGCATGGGCGTGGTTTCCGGGCTGGTCATGGCGTATCAGTTTGGGACCAACTGGAGTGGTTTCTCCCAGTTTGCCGGCAGTATCACGGGTCCCTTGTTGACCTATGAAGTGTTAACGGCTTTCTTCCTTGAAGCGGGCTTTTTAGGTGTGATGTTATTTGGCTGGAACCGCGTCGGCCCCGGGCTGCACTACTTTGCGACCTGCATGGTGGCACTGGGAACGTTGATTTCCACCTTCTGGATCCTGTCTTCTAACAGCTGGATGCAAACACCGCAGGGCTATCTCATTCAGAATGGCATCGTGGTGCCAGAAAACTGGTTTAAAATTGTCTTTAACCCGTCCTTTCCTTATCGCCTGTTACATATGTCCGTGGCGGCATTTTTGGCCAGTGCGTTCTTTGTCGGCTCGTCGGCGGCCTGGCATCTGCTTAAAGGAAATGACAATCCTGCCATCCGTAAAATGTTCTCAATGGCGTTGTGGATGGCGCTGATTGTCGCCCCTGTGCAGGCCATGATTGGTGACGCGCATGGACTGAACACGCTGGAGCATCAACCTGCAAAAATTGCGGCCATCGAAGGCCACTGGGAAAACCCACCCGGTGAAGCCACGCCATTAATACTGTTTGGTTTACCGGATATGGAAGAGGAACGTACTAAATATGCGCTCGAAATCCCGTATCTGGGCAGCCTTATCCTGACGCACAGTCTGGATAAACAGGTCCCGGCGCTGAAATCTTTCCCGAAAGAGGACCGTCCTAACTCCACCATCATTTTCTGGTCATTCCGAGTCATGGTGGCAATGGGACTGTTAATGATCACCCTTGGCGTAGTCAGCCTGTGGCTGCGTTACAAAGGACGCCTGTACCAGTCGCGTCCGTTCCTGTGGTTTGCTTTGCTCATGGGACCCTCCGGCCTGATCGCGATTTTAGCAGGCTGGTTTACTACCGAAATCGGTCGTCAGCCCTGGGTAGTTTATGGCGTTCAGCGAACGATTGATGCGGTATCTCCCCATGGCGAAATGCACATGAGTATCAGCCTGCTCGCCTTTATTCTGGTTTACTCCTCCGTCTTCGGTGTGGGTTATCACTATATGATGCGCTTGATTAAAAAAGGGCCGGTCACCGGCGAAGGCGATACCGTGGAAACAGGTGGCCCCGGACAAATCAAAACGCCAGCGCGCCCGCTCTCTGCGGCCACTCACCATCATGAGGAGCGTTGAGATGATTGATTTTTCTGTTATCTGGTTCGCGATTATCGTTTTTGCTGTCCTTATGTATATCGTCATGGACGGTTTCGACCTGGGCATCGGCCTGCTGTTTCCTTTTAACAAAGACGCAGGCGAGCGCGACATGATGGTCAACACCGTTGCGCCTGTCTGGGACGGCAACGAAACCTGGTTAGTGCTGGGCGGCGCAGGACTGTATGGCGCTTTCCCGCTGGCCTATGCGGTAATAGCCGATGCGCTTTCCGTGCCGTTAACCGCCATGCTGATTGGGCTGATTTTCCGTGGCGTCGCCTTTGAGTTCCGCTTCAAGGCTGTCGAGCACCATCGGGCCTTCTGGGACAAGTCGTTTATTGCCGGTTCACTCCTCGCAACCTTTAGCCAGGGCGTTGCCGTCGGCGCGATGCTGGATGGCATTCCTGTCGAAGGCCGCAGCTTTGCAGGCTCGACGATGGACTGGCTGGCCCCGTTCCCGCTGTTCTGCGGCGTCGGGCTGGTGGTGGCATATGCACTGCTGGGCTGCACCTGGCTTATCATGAAAACCGAACATGAACTGCACCGTAAAATGTCAGCCCTGGCGACACCGCTGTTGATTGCGCTGTTGTTAATTATTGGCATCATCAGTATCTGGACACCGTTCACGCATCAGAACATTGCACATCGCTGGTTCACCACGCCAAATCTGTTCTTATTCCTGCCGGTGCCCGTACTGGTGCTGCTGTGTGCATGGGGACTGCGCCGCGCAATCAAGCGCGAGGCGCATTATTCGCCTTTCCTGCTGACGCTGGCCCTGATTTTCCTGGGCTTCTCGGGTCTGGGTATCAGTATCTGGCCGAATATTATTCCGCCCTCGGTATCCATCTGGGACGCCGCGTCCCCGCCGCAGAGCCAGGCCTTTATGCTGGTAGGTAGCTTACTGATCATTCCAATGATTCTGGGATATACCTTCTGGAGCTACTACGTGTTCCGTGGAAAAATTAAAGCAGACGAAGGATACCATTGATATGCAGACTCAGGTCAGCAGCAAAGAACGTCAGAATGAAACCCGGTCACCGTGGTGGAAACGCGTGCTGTGGCTGGTGGTCATCTACAGTGCCAGCGTGCTGGCACTCGGTGTGGTCGCGACGCTGTTCAGAATGATGATGACCGCCGCAGGCATGCGTAGCCACTGAGTCCTCCGAACGAGGCAGTGCATTCCCGACTGCCTCCGTTGTTCCCCTCGTCCTTCCATAAGCCAGCCTGTGTGCTGGCTTTTTAAAGTAGTAACCCAGGCAATTAATGCGCTTTTTGCCGCTATCCGGCCCTGGCTGGCCCATGAGTCATGACATCCTGCAACGCTTTTTGTTACTATTTTATTACAAATCTTTCCCTCTTTTTTCTTTTCACGTTTTTTAAAATGCTAAGTCAAACCATAAAAAAACAGCATATAAATGATTTAGTCGACTGGATTGAAGCCAACCTGACCAACGACATTTCCATCGATCTGATTACGCTCAAATCGGGCTATTCCAAATGGCATATGCAACGTTTGTTCAAGGAGATGACCGGACAAACGCTGGCGGCCTATACGCGCAAGCGCCGCTTAACCCTTGCCGCTATGGCGTTACGACTGACGCGCATGCCGTTAATTGATATCGCCGTCCGTTTCGGGTTTGAAAATCAGCAAAACTTTAACCGCGTGTTTAAAAATCACTTCTCTGTTACGCCGGGCGGTTTTCGCCGTCTTAACGTGCTGCCTGTCCGGTATTTTCACGGCCGTATTGCCCAGCGTGAGCCGGTCATGCCGGTATCGCTTTACCGGCGCGAAGAGGAGTTGCTCCTGCAGGGCGATACGCTGGAATGGGAATGCCCGTATGGCGACTATATTCGCGACCGGCATCAGCATATGGCCGGCCTGGTACGCCATTTTGTCCGTACGCAGCAGGGTGACGCGCAAGGATGGCTGGGATTTCAGTATGGCCCCGGCAACGCGTCCGTCGATCAACAGCACATCAGCCTGTTTCGTGGCGTCGCGCTGGCAAACACGGATGCCGGGCCAGGCGATCTTCAATGCCGCACGGTGCCTGCGGGGCTTTACGCCCGCCTGGCATGGCGTGGCTCACCGGAAGAACTGACGCGTTTCATCGCGGATATTTACTACCTTTATCTGCCGCAGCTGAATGTGGCCTGCCGGCCGGGAATGGATTTGCTCTGTCTGGATTTAACCCGATGCACAGCCGACAACATTGAAGGCGTGTTCTCTATTCCTGTCACGCAGGGATAATGCACATTATGTGCGTCATTGTGTGATAAAGCGCACGATTTTATAAGCAGGCTGGCAGGCAAGGCGTAAAATCCTTACCGAAGCGCTGAGCACAGCTACGCATACTGTATTTCCTTCTCAGTGCTGGATATTCACCTGCTTTTTACGCCTGAACAGGCAAAATACCATGACCAAAATAACGCAAATAGCCGCCTTTTTTCTGACTGTCGCGCTGTGTGCCGCTCCCGGCCTGGCGACTGCACAACTCACCGATCCCGGCAATGTTCGCACAGGATTACATCCCGGCAGTCAGGCCGGCCACAGCGAGATACTCGGTGACAGCTCGCTGCCGCAAAACAGCGGACAAAATCAGGCGCAGTAACCGCCCGATGACCGACAGTCCTCCTTTAAAAGGCGCGTAAGCGCCTTTTTGCTTTTCAGCGATAAAAGGCCGACAGATGTGCCTGCACGTACTGCCGGACCGCATTTTTAGTCATTGTTCTTAAAATATATCATAGCTATTCTCTCCGACTGACATGAGAATGATTGTTGTTTACTAAGGTTGCGTGCAACCCTGTTTTTCGGAGAGCCACTGTGCCTGTATCTTCTTCCCGCCGTTTACCTGAACGTATCCGTAACGCGCTCCGCTTTCGCTGTATTCACGTTGCCACCAAAACCAAAGTGGCTGACCGGTTTTGGCGCATCGTGTTTAAGGGCGACGACCTGAAAGGATTTAATTCGCCCGGTTTTGATGATCACATCAAAGTCTTTTTCCCGCCCACCGCTGACACGACGCTGCAACTGCCGACGATGGACGATGACGGCATTCACTGGAAAGACGGCTTGCGGCCGGCTGCGCGTGACTACACGCCGTTTGACTTTGATGGTGAATCTTCGCTGACAATCGATTTTTACCTGCATGAAAGCGGTGTCGCCAGCGACTGGGCCGCGCAGGCACAGACCGGCGACAGCCTGATTATCGGTGGACCTCGCGGTTCTCTGCTGGTCCCAACGGATTATGCTTTCCAGCTTTATGTCTGTGATGAAACCGGTCTGCCTGCGTTTCAGCGCCGCAGCCGCAGCATTGAAGCCGAAACCCTGCACCTGTTTGCCTTCACCGATGAAAAAACGGGGCGTGACTACTTAGCGGACACCGGCAAGGCAAACGTGGCCTGGCTCGGTAGCCAGCAGATGACGCAGGCGGCTTTGCCAGCCCTGACGGCGGCGCTGGATAAGATAGCGATTCCGTCGCATGACGCTTTTATCTGGCTAACGGGAGAAGGGCGCGTCGTTAAACAGCTCGCTGACTACTTCACAACGCAACGCGGCGTGGATGCTGATCTTGTGCGTGCGGTTGCTTACTGGCATCACAAGTGAGTGACCTGCCGTTGATTGAATTTTACCTGGTGGCCCTCTACCATCAGGCTCTTTCTCCTTAAACAGGCAGAGGCGACAGATGGATTCGGCCCATTCAGAACAGGATAACCGCAGCCAGTCTGCGCGGCCTTGCGCAGCGCGGCGGAAGCGCCGGGAAAAGATGCTTGATGCGGGTGAAATGCGCCTGTTGATGCTGCACTTTATCGCTCAGCGCGCCTCGCACGGTTATGAGCTGATTAAATGCGTTGAAGAACTGTCGAAAGGGGAATATTCCCCCAGCCCGGGTATCATTTATCCCAACCTGACCTTGCTTGAGGAAATGGAGGCCATTGAGATTGTCGATCCTCAGGCGGCGAGAAAGGCTTATGTAGTGACCGCAACGGGTCAGGCGATGTTAGAGGCCGAAGCCCAGCCATTGTCGCGTTTGATTACGCGCCTTTCCTCGCTGGCTGTATTAGTCAACAACCGCAGTATTCCCGAGATAGAACAGGCCATCTTTCAGTTTAAAAACGCTTTAAATGGCCGTCTGGCACAGCAGGACATCACGGACGAAACACGGCATAAGATTGTGGCTGCGCTGAACGCAGCCGCTGAGCAAATCAGCCGCAGTTAACGCCGGATCGTGCCCGTCAGCTTCCGTCAGTTTTGTTTTTGTCGATGTGTCCCAGTGAACGTTCCGGAAAGCAGATGTCTCTGACACGCTGCTTGAGCACCTGAGCATCGGGAAAGCCGCCGTCACGTTTACGTTCCCACACCAGATGGTCATCTACCGTTACTTCAAATATGCCGCCGCTGCCGGGGCGAAGCGTGACGCTGGCCAGGTCCTGAGCAAAAGTGTGCAGCAATTCCTGTGCCATCCAGGCTGAGCGCAGCAGCCAGTTACACTGAGTACAGTAGTGGATCACAACGACAGGTTTTTGCATATTCTTTTCTCCTTTTCCTGAATAAGGGCTGTCAGCGATGTTACGCAATGGCAGACAGGCTACATGAAACATCTACAGGCAGACCGGGACAAACCGGTTCGCGTTGCCAGCCGAAACGGCAGAGAACGATGGGCGACGTGTTAGCCGAAACGGCACAGGCCATTTTCCCGTTTACGCTGATAAAACATCAGATTAGCCGCATCAGATTACTGAGTTTCAGCCATACTTTACCTGTGACAGAAAACAAAGGAAAACTCATGACCATGAAACTCAGTCAGGCTGCTGAACAACTGGGTCAGCAGCTTTTATCCTCTGGTTTGCGTCTGGCAACCGCAGAGTCCTGCACGGCGGGATTGATCAGTATTACGCTGGCGGCGGTCGAAAACAGCGGTGATTTTTTTACCAGCGGCTTCGTCACCTACAGCGAAAGCGCCAAAGTGCGTCTGCTTGGCGTTAACCCGCAAACGCTGGAAAACCACACTGCAGTCAGCAGAGAAACCGTGTGTGAAATGGCGCTGGGGGCGCGTGAACGGTCCGGCGAACCGGTGAGTCTGGCGATAAGCGGCTATGCCGGACCGGACGGCGGCGAAGATGGTACGCCTGCAGGCACTATCTGGGTAGGATGGACATTGCCTGATGGCAAAGTCGTGGCCCGTTGTCAGCACTTTTCTGGCGACCCCAAAGCCGTCATGGAGCAGGGCGCGAGCTGGGCACTGCAGGGGCTAAGCGCGTTACTAATGCAGCAGAATGCGCCGCCCCATAAAGACCGTTAGCGGCAGTCCACCACCAGGCGGCCGCGAACCTTGCCTTCAAGCAGATCCCGCGCGCCCTGACTGGCTTCGCTCAGTGGGATGACCGTGATCATCTGAGACAGTTGCGCATCATTCATCAACTGTCCGAGCCGTTGCCAGGCCTGCTGGCGAAGCGGTTTAGGGCACATCACGCTGTCCACGCCCGCCAACGTCACGCCGCGTAAAATAAAAGGCGCGACGCTGGTGGGCAGATCCAGCCCCTGAGCCATGCCACAGGCGGCGACAACGCCATCGCGCTGCGTACCCGCCAGAACGTTACTCAGCGTATGGCTGCCCACGCTGTCGACAGCCGCGGCCCAGCGCTCTTTGCCCAAAGGTTTGCCCGGCTGAGACAGTTCAGCGCGATCCATGATCCTTTTCGCGCCCAGCGTGTTGATCAGCCAGTTTTCATCGCTGGCGCGGCCGCTGGAGGCGATCACCTCGTAGCCGAGTTTTGCCAGCAGGCTGACGCTAAAGCTGCCCACGCCACCGCTGGCACCGGTGACCAGCACGGGGCCGCGATCGGGCGTAACGCCCTGTTTTTCTAAAGCCAGCACGCACAGCATGGCGGTAAAACCGGCGGTGCCAATGGCCATCGTATTCAGTGGCGATAAGCCGTCTGGCACGGGCACTAACCAGTCGCCTGCGACACAGGCTTTTTGCGCCAGGCCGCCCCAGTGTTTTTCTCCCACGCCCCAGCCGGTCAAAATAGCGGTGTCGTCCTGCTTCCAGTCGGGATGCTGGCTGGCGACTACGCGACCGACGAAATCAATCCCCGGCACCATGGGAAATTCACGGACAATCGGGCCTTTATTACAGATGGCCAGCGCATCTTTGTAGTTCAGGGTGGAATAGTGCACGTCGAGCGTGACATCCTGGTGAGGCAATTGTGTTTCGGAGAGTTCTTTTAACTCGGTACGGTAACCTTGTTCGTCATTTTCAATGACCAGTGCCTTAAACATACAGCCTCCGTCAGGCGTAAGAATCATCAGGCAAGTTTACGCCCGACAGCCTGAGAGGGCCAGGTACTGGCCCGACAAGTACCCCGCTCTGAGGCATTATTAAACATCCCGGTGGCGGGGCGGCAATGTCCGGACATGGCATAATTTTGCATTGATTACAGAGGTTTAGTCGCTTAAAGATATTGCAACTGAATGATATGTATTGTTTTTTATTTTAAAGTTATTGACCTGATATTTAACGTTGTCGGGTTGTCCCTGTCAGTAAAAAATGACATTATTGCCGCCACATTTTTCCCCGCCGCCATCCCAGACAGAGGACGCTACCATGTCCGGATCAATGCGTTTTTGCACTTGTTCCCACTCGCCAGACCTGGCGCGTGACCTGTTTTCCGCCGTCATACCGGTTACACAAATTTCCGTCACTATGCGGTGACGCCAGCCTGGTCGTTGCTGTTGGACATGAGTAAGGACTACTCTTTACTGATGTCTATCGGTTTGACCCGTCAGATATCATTCGCCGGGGAAATTTCCCTATTGCCGTGCCTCAGGCACCCACTCCCTGACTGTTAGGGATTTGTGTTATGACACCACTTAAAATTGCTGCCAGCGCTGCCGTTGCGCCAAGTCTGTCCCTGAATACTGCGCGCGACGTGGTCACGCTGGATAATACTGATTTTACCGATGTGGCGGCTGTGGTCGTCTCGCTTGCGGATACACGCAGTGGCGTGCTGGCCTTATTGCGGCATACCGGTTTTAACTTACCGGTGTTTGTTGCCAATGCCTTCGAAGAAGAGGTCATGCATCTGCCCGGCGTGACGGGTGAGTTGAACGGTGAACCGCAGGACTGGGCGGCACTGGAAACGGCGGCGCAGGCGTATGAAGCTGAGTTGCTGCCCCCGTTCTTTGAAACGCTGACCCGCTATGTCGATATGCAAAACAGTACATTTGCCTGCCCCGGTCATCAGGGCGGTGCCTTTTTTAAAAAGCATCCGGCAGGTAAGCAATTTTATGATTTTTATGGCGAAAACGTTTTTCGCTCAGACATGTGTAACGCTGACGTCAAGCTGGGCGATCTGCTGATCCATGAGGGATCGGCCAAGCATGCACAGAAGTTTGCTGCCAAAGTTTTTAATGCCGATAAAACCTACTTTGTGTTGAACGGCACCTCAAGCGCCAACAAAGTGGTCACGAATGCCTTGCTGACGCGCGGCGATTTAGTGCTGTTTGACCGCAACAACCACAAGTCCAACCACCATGGGGCGCTGATTCAGGCTGGCGCAACGCCCGTTTATCTCGAAGCGGCCCGTAATCCGTTTGGCTTCATTGGCGGCATTGACGCGCACTGTTTTGATGAGGATTATCTGCGTGCTCAGATCGCCAACGTGGCCCCTGAGCGTGCACAGGAAGCACGTCCTTTCCGCCTGGCGATTATCCAGTTAGGCACCTATGACGGCACGGTGTACAACGCGCGTCAGGTGGTGGATCGCATAGGTCATCTGTGTGACTACATCCTGTTTGACTCCGCCTGGCTGGGCTACGAACAGTTTATTCCGCTGATGGAAGGCTGCTCACCGCTGACGCTGTCGTTAAACGAAAACGATCCCGGCATTTTCGTGACGCAGTCGGTACACAAGCAGCTTGCGGGCTTTTCACAGACCTCGCAGATTCATAAAAAAGACAACCATATCCGCGGTCAGAAGCGTTTCTGCCCGCATAAGCGATTGAATAACGCCTTTATGCTGCACGCCTCTACCAGCCCGTTTTATCCGCTGTTTGCCGCACTGGATATTAACGCCAAAATGCACCAGGGCGAGGCGGGACGTCGCATGTGGGACGAGTGCGTCATGCTGGGCATTGAGGCGCGCAAGGCAATCTTTGAGCGCTGCGATATGATCCTGCCTTTTGTTCCTGAAACGGTGAACGGCAAACGCTGGCAGGATGCGCCCACAGAGGAGATCGCGCGGAATCTGCACTATTTCAGCTTCGAACCCAACGCCAAATGGCACGGTTTTGCAGGATACGATCGCGATCAGTACCGCGTCGATCCCTGCAAACTGCTGCTGACCACGCCGGGCATTGACGCGGCAAGCGGCGAATATGCTGACTTTGGGATTCCGGCGACGATCCTCGCCAACTACCTGCGTGAAAACGGCATCGTGCCGGAAAAATGTGACCTTAACTCCATCCTGTTTCTGCTTACGCCAGCGGAAAGCCCGGAGAAAATGGCCAACCTGGTCGCCATGCTGGCGCAGTTTGAGCAGCATGTAAAAGACGACACGTTGCTGGCTGAAGTCCTGCCCACGCTTTACCGTAAGAACGCCAAACGCTACGCCGGTTACACGTTGCGCCGCCTGTGCCAGGAGATGCATGACCTGTACGTGAGCTTCAATGTGAAAGATCTGCAACGTCTCATGTTCCGTGAGCAGGGCTTACCTCAGGTCAAAGTGAATCCACAGGACGCACATCAGGCTTATATTCGCGGTGATGTGGAGCTGGTGCCGATTGCGTCAGCAGAAGGGCGCATCGCCGCGGAAGGCGCGCTGCCTTACCCGCCTGGCGTACTCTGTGTCGTTCCCGGTGAAGCCTGGGGTGGGGCGGTACAGCGTTATTTTCTTGCGCTGGAAGCAGGCATCAACCAGCTTCCGGGTTTTTCACCCGAGCTACAGGGCGTTTACACCGAGGAAGATGCCGAGGGACGTAAGTACCTGGTGGCGAACATGATGCAGGGGTAAGTGCTGGGTGGCTGTTTGCACAGCCTGGCTGGAATCAGGGGCCATGGCTGGCCCTGAGAAGGTTTGAGTCGCTGGCAGCTTATGAAACGCTGAGAGGGTTTCGCCCGCCAGGCGGCCTGGAGTTTCAGTCTGCCCGGTGCGGGCGACCGACAAGGGGCCGCCAGCCGCCGCGGCCCCTTGACCCCGTGCTCCCGTCCTGCCCGCCCGCCGCTTCGCGGTGCCTTCGCTGCTTCAGGATTTCTGCGGACCGCCAGGACGCGCCATCCGTGGCGCGGCCCGGCTCTCGCCGACGTCCTGTCGGCTCTCGCCGACGTCCTGTCGGCTCTCGCCGACGTCCTGTCGGCTCATCCGGAAATCCCTCATCCGCTCAGCGGGTGGGAAGGCCGCCCCAGGCTACCGCTTTAACATTTGCGCCTGTTCAGGCATTTTTATTGCTTTGGATACGGATAATGAGTTGCAGTGATGCTTGCGCGACTAGGCTTTGAGAAGGTTTGAGTCGCTGACAGCTTATGAAACGCTGAGAGGGTTTCGCTCGCCAGGCGGCCTGGAGTTTCAGTCTGCCCGGTGCGGGCGACCGACAAGGGGCCGCCAGCCGCCGCGGCCCCTTGACCCCGGGCTCCCGTCCTGCCCACCCGCCGCTGCGCGGTGCCTTCGCTGCTTCAGGATTTCTGCGGACCGCCAGGACGCGCCATCCGTGGCGCGGCCCGGCTCTCGCCGACGTCCTGTCGGCTCATCCGGAAATCCCTCATCCGCTCAGCGGGTAGGAAGGCCGCCCCAAACCCCCGCTTCACTATCTCTGTTAAAGCCACTTCCGGTGCCGCTGTAAGTAATCGCAAAACCTGCTCTTGTGGGTTCTGAAGCACTCCCCGTTTATCAAGTCTGCTCTTTTTAAGCCTCACTGAACACATTCAAACAGACAACACCTGCTTTTAAAAGAAACCAGGACTGGCAGGCGGGGGGGGTTCTGCCGGCATCCGGCGCGCTGAGGAGAGAACGGAGGCCAGGGCGGCGCGGCAGGGATGCCGCGACGAGGACGGCTGCGCCAGGGAGGGCGCATCCGGACGGCCCGTGAGGCCGGAGTGAGAGACGAAGGAACAGCGACGGCTGACGGCCGCCGGGATTGTTAAGGGGCTGGCGCGAGCCCCTTAACACGTCCGCCTGCACGGGCAGGCTGAAACTCCCGGTCGCCTGGCGGGCGGAATCCGCTCAGAGCAACCCGCAGCGCCTGTCACCACGTAGGCAGCAGCCCCGCCAAATCAATACCTGTGATAACTCCGCTGCGCCGAACTCACCTTATACAAATACCGCCGCGATTCCGCCGACGGATGCTGCTTCGACAGCGTCTGATAAACCTGACCCGGCGACATACTGTTAATAATGGTAAAGGCACGATCTTTATCGCTGGAGAACACGCGCAGTACACTACCGGCGCCGCCGTTATAGGCGGTGATAACCGCATAGCGGCGTGAAACCGGATCCTGAATACCGGCCAGATAGTTGCTCTGCAGCAACGACAGATAGGCAGTACCGGCATCGATGTTGTTCTCGGGATCCAGCAGATAGCTGCGGCTCGGTTTGCCCCATTTGCCCTTCATGCGGAATACATCCACACCGGCGGTATGCTGCACTACCTGCATCAGGCCGAGCGCATCAGAATGGCTGACTGCGTAGGGGTTAAAGCTGGATTCGGTCTGCATAATAGCCAGAATCAGAGACGCATCTACACCGTACTCTTCGGCGGCTTTACGCACCATAGGCAGATATTTATGCGCACGCTTATCCAGATGGTTTGGCACCATCGGAATCGTGACCGAGTAGATTACATGCAGGCCGGACGTACGGCGTTGCAGTTTATTGGCAATCAAGTAGTCAGCAAAGGCCTGAGCACGTCCCTGCCAGCGAATCGCCTGACCGGTGTTATCCAGCACCTGTCCGTACAACAACGGCTCTTTACTGATCTGAATGTCGTTAGCATCAGAGTAGAGATCGACATTTCCCGGATCGTCGCCGATCAGTAACGTAGTCACGATCGCCTGACGCAGACTGGCGGCAGGATCGGTACCGGAAATGGTCTCAATGGTGATGTTCCCGCTTTCAAAGTTGATGTGGCTGCGGGTGTAATAATTGTCGGTGTATTTAACGTAGTCTTTCGGTCCGGCGATCAGGACCTCATTGATACCCCAGATGTTCTCAATGTTATGGGCGAATTGCCCCATCAGAATGTCAAATCCGTTGGTATCTTTGACCCATTCCTCTGAATATTCCGGATGTTTTTTACCGGAGCAGGACACCAAAAGGGGGGCAATCACCAGCAGGGCTATCAGCTTTTTATTCATCTAAAATACGTGCCTGACCTGGAAAACGGCCTCAACACGGAGGCCAATAAAGTTATGCTTCGGGTGGCGTGTAGCCTTCAATATGAACGTCTTTACCTTCGAACAGGAAATTGATCATTTCCTTTTCCAGCACTTTGCGATCGTCGGGATTCATCATATTGAGTTTTTTCTCGTTGATCAGCATCGTCTGCTTAGCCATCCATTGCTGCCAGGCTTCTTTCGAGATTTCATTGTAAATGCGTTTTCCCAGATCGCCAGGGTAGAGCTGAAAATCTTGCCCTTCAGCGTCGCGTTGTAAAAAAGTACAAAAAATGGTGCGGCTCATTACTCTTCCTCATTAATCTCACCGTCGCCCACAGGCAACGGCTGGGGATGGCGCAGTTCGTGTAAAAGACGCTCTACAGGTGCGGCTAATCCCACAGATGGCGGCAGCGTTAAGTTATACCAGAGACCGCCAGCTTCATCCATTAATGCCCCGGCAGAAGGCCATGACAGCCACATGGGAACGATATCCAGATGAAAATGGCTGAAGGTGTGACGAAATGCCGTAAGCTGCTGCGGTTTGGCATGGATGCCGCGCGTCGACAGCCAGGCGTTCAGATCGTCTTCGCTGGTGAACTGCGGGAAGCAGAATAAACCGCCCCATAAACCCACCGGCGGACGCTGTTCAAGCCAGACATTGTCGCCGTTTTGCATCATCAAAAACCAGCCGCTGCGTTCAGGCAACGTCTGCTTAGGTTTTTTGCCCGGATAGTTTGCCCAACTGTTCGTCGCGCGGGCTTCGCAACCATCGCTGAGCGGGCAGATTTCACATTTCGGGCGCGAGCGGGTGCAAACCATGGCGCCCAGATCCATCATAGCCTGGTTAAACTGACTGACGCCCTCGGCTGGCGTCACGTCTTCACTAATTTGCCACAGCCGTTTTTCAACATCTTTCCTGCCCGGCCAGCCAGCCACTGCGTAACAGCGAGCCAAAACCCGTTTCACGTTACCGTCCAGAATCGGGAAGTGCAGGCCCAGCGATAGCGATAAGATCGCACCCGCTGTCGAGCGGCCTACGCCGGGCAGCGCGGCGATGTCATCGTAGTTGCGCGGGAATTCGCCGCCGTGCACCTCAACCACCTGTTTGGCGGCTTTGTGCAGGTTACGCGCACGCGCGTAGTAACCCAGACCGGTCCAGAGATGCAGCACTTCGTCCAGCGGCGCGGCGGCCAGATCGCTGACGGTCGGAAACCGCGCCATAAAGCGCTCAAAATAGGGGATAACGGTGGCGACCTGGGTTTGCTGTAACATCACTTCAGACAGCCACACCTTATAAGGTGTTTTCTCTAACTGCCACGGCAGGGTTTTGCGGCCAAAGCGTTGATACCAGTCCAGCACCTGTTGCGCGAACTGCGGGGCTTGCATCATAAAGGGGATATTTCCGTGATTACGCGACATTCAGGCGGGAATTCCAGCATAAGCGCCACTGAGAGTAAACCTGAAGATTGCAAAGGCCTGTTTCTTTCTGGTGGCCACTAACGCCCGGTTGTCAGATAAGGCCGGTTACACACAAGAAGGCGATGGAAATGTTGCTGATAAAACACGGGTTGTTTCTCGTTTTCGGGCATAGCCGGAAGTCAGACTTAAAACAGAAGCCCCAGGTCGGGGCTTCGCGTTTAAATTTTTATCTCTTTGGTTGCTGCGATCGGCACCGCTTCCTTTTCCGGTGGCTTACGGTATTTATCCAGCAGGCGGATGTGAATTTTCCGTAGCATGTCGCCGTTCAGTGTATAGAAACGGAAATAGAGCAGCAGCGTCAGGGCAAAAAAGACAGCGGGCAGCACGATCATAATAAACTGCATGCCAGCAAGGGTTTCCTGCGACTGGTTGACGTTGGGCAGATAGCCAATCATGCCCAGCACGACAGCGATAAAGAAAGCCGCCAGCGCAGAGCCGCCTTTAACGACCATGGTTTGCACCGAATAGGCAATGCTTTCACAGCGCACATGCAGTTTGTATTCGCCGTAATCTACGGTATCCGCCACCATAATTACCTGAAGCACCCAGAAAAGCGCCGTTCCGGTATTTAATAAAATCCCGGCAATAACGATTAAGGATGTCGCGTGACTGCCTGCTAATGCCATAGCGAACAGCACACCGCCGCTCAGAATCGGCAGGGCAGACGCCGCCGCCCATAGTATCCGGCGTGACAGCAGATTCACTAATTTGGGGAACAGAACCAGTGTTGCCAGGTTCGCCGCGCCAGCATAGGAGAGGTAGTAAGGGAAGAGACTGGCATCGCCGATCACATAGGTAAAATAGTAAATCGCAAAACCGGTAATGATATTCGCCGCAATGTTATAGGCCAGCGCCATACCGAGCAGGCAGGCAAGCTGATCGTTGCGGTAGATAAGGCCGACGATCGCGCTCAGTCCCATCCGGCCGCCGTCCTGGGTCTGCGCGCCGTCTGATGAATAAACCTCATGAACATTACGCAGCGTGATGAGGGTTGCCGCGATGAAAAACACGATCAGGAGCAGGGTAAACATCTGAAAGCCAAAGCCGCGATCGTCGCCCCCGATATAACTGACAAACGGTAGCGCAATGCCGGCCGTGACAAAGGAGGCGAGGCTGGCAAAAAAGCGTGGCCAGGGCACCAGCTCTTCGCGCTCACGTTTGTCCAGCGTAATAGTCGGTACCAGTGACCAGAACGGAATATCCATTATGGTATAGGTCATTCCCCACAGAATGTAGGTGACCCAGACAAAAACCAGCTGTGTCGTCCCTTCAAACAGGTGAGCGCTGAATAACGCGAACAGCACCAGCGAGTTTGTCAGCGTGCCAGTTAAAATCCAGGGTTTAAATTTCCCCCAGCGAGAACGTGTAATGGTAACGATCCATCCCATAATGGGATCGTTAATCGCATCCCAGATCCGGGCGACTAAAAACAACGTGCCGACCATGCCAACCGATAAGCCCACCACGTCGGTGTAGTAATACATCAGGTAGAGGTAAACAATGCCAATCGCGAAGTCTTTTCCAAACGCACCACATCCGTAACTGAGTTTTGTCGTTATCGAAATGCTCATCGGTTGCCGGGTCGCTGTTGCCAGCGCCCGCTCACTGTTATGACGTAGAATCGCGACCGGACCATAGCATCCGGCGACAAAGAATTAACGATGAAGCCAGGCGGGCAACCAACTGCCGTGCTCAGTGATGAGTTCGTCCACCAGTGCATAGATCTCATCAAGGCTTAATACCGCTGCCGTATGCGGATCCAGCATGGCGGCGTGATAAACCCGATCGCGGTTTTCAGTCAGAATGGCTTCGGTCAGCAGCGTCTGCACATTGATATTGGTTTGCATCATGGCGGCCAGATGTGACGGAATCGTGCCGACTTTGGTGGGCTGAATCCCATTGGCATCGACCAGACAAGCGACTTCCACGCAGCATCCCTGCGGCAGATTATCAATCAGACTATCATTACGCACATTGCCATAAATGACCGCCGGTTCGCCGGTCCAGATAGCGTTCATAATCGTGCTGGCGTATTCACGCGAGGGTTTGCTTTCAATACGTTCGGCGCGACGGTAACGTGCCAGTTCTGCCCGCCATTCCGCCAGTTGTTCTTCACAACGTTTGGGATATTCATCCAGCGGAATCTGATACCGTTCAATAAGATCTCCGCGGCCTGGTTTGATAAACCACGGCGTATATTCTGCGAAGTGCTCTGAGGATTCGGTGACGAAATGGCCCAGCTTTTTGAACATTTCATAGCGCACAATGTTGGGACAGCGCGTATTGCCGTGCAGGTTGGGCTTCGGCACCTGGCCAGCGTTCCAGGCCGCCAGCAGGTCGGGATAGAGATCAACGTAACTGCCGTCAGCGGTTTTACGCTCCAGCGTCAGATAAAACGCCATATGATTAATCCCGGCGCAGCGGTAACGCAGATCGGCAGGATTTAAATTCAGATCGTTGGCCAGTTCCTCCGCCGTTCCCTGTACCGAGTGGCACAGCCCAACCTGTTTGATATGGGGATAGCGCGCATACATTGCCCAGGTGTTCATCGCCATGGGGTTGACGTAATTAAGCAGGGTGGCATGCGGGCAGACTTCCGTCATGTCTTCGCAAATCTGCCACAGGTGCGGGATGGTGCGCAGGGCGCGCATAATGCCGCCGGGGCCCAGCGTATCGGCTATGGTCTGCTCCAGACCATAGCGTTTACAGACCTCAAAATCGGTGACGGTACAGGGCTGATAGCCGCCTATCTGAAAGGCGACCACGACAAAATCCGCATCCGCTAAGGCCGCTTTCTGCTCGCTGTGGCAGGTAATCTGGCCAGCCGCGCCTGCGGAATCCATAAGTTTACTGACGACGGTATAGGATTCTTCAAGCCGGGTTGCATCAATATCCATCAGGGCAATATGGGCCGATTTTAGCGCATCGCGATGGAAAACATCGCCAAGGATATTCTTGACGAAGATAGTGGAACCCGCGCCAATAAAGGTAATTTTGGGTGCAGACATCAGAACGCTCCATGACAGGGTGGGATAATCTCATGGTGGCACGCTGTGCGGGCGAAAACTTCCGTCTTATCGGATGAGCATTCCCAAAAACTCAGATCAGATGCTGGCAACGAACAGATCTGAGTTTTTGGGATAAATTAACGTAAAAAGAAGAGTATCTGGTCTGAAAGAGCGCTTAGTATAGGGAATCCACTGCTGTTTTTGGCCGTCTCCGCGGGCACGCTGGGCGGGGTTCTGATAATTCAGGAGAGAATCATGACGACATTACAGCCCGTTGCCACGCTGCCGCCCGATCCGCATATGTGCAGCAGTGACGAAAAGCAAACCCGCAGCCCGCTGTCGCTCTATTCCGAATATCAACGTATGGATATCGAACTGCGTCGGCCGCTGGCGATGAGCAGCTGTCACTGGCATGGGCAGGTTGAGGTCAATGTGCCGTTCGACGGGGACGTGGAATATTTAATCAATAATGAAGTCGTACAGATTAAGCAGGGCTATATCACGCTGTTTTGGGCCTGTACACCGCACCAGCTTACCCGGCCCGGTAACTGCCAGAACATGGCTATCCTTAATCTGCCGATGCATCTGTTTCTGTCATGGCCGCTCGACCGGGAACTCATCAATCATGTCACACATGGCATGGTGATTAAGTCTGTGGCAAAACAGCAGCTCAGCGCCTTTGAAGTGCAGCGCTGGCAGCAGGAACTGAACAGCCCGGATGAACAGATTCGCCAGCTTGCTGTGGATGAAATTGGCCTGATGCTTAAACGCTTTAGTCTGTCAGGGTGGCAGCCTGTGCTGGTGAACAAAACGTCGCGGACACACAAAAACAGCGTGTCGCGCCATGCGCAGTTTTATGTCAGCCAGATGCTGAGCTATATTGCCGACAATTATGACCAGGCTCTGACAATCAATGACGTCGCAGAGCACGTCAAGCTTAATGCAAACTATGCCATGGGCATCTTTCAACGCGTCATGCAGCTTACGCTAAAACAGTACATTACCGCGATGCGCATTAACCATGTCCGGGCGCTGCTGAGCGATACCGATATTACCGTGCTGGATGTGGCGCTGACGGCCGGCTTCCGTTCCAGTAGTCGCTTTTACAGCACCTTTGCCAGGTATGTCGGCATGTCGCCACAACAGTACCGCAAGCTCAGTCAGCAACGGCGGCAGACCATGACGTTATAATTCTGTTTCCGGCCAGCAGCCTCCCAGGCAATTTTCTTGCATTACTCTCCACTCAGGCAGGAAAACGCATGTCAAAACACGCCGGGTGCGCGCGGAAAGTGGCAAAGGCTTGCTTCTGCTTTTGAACTTTGCATAATGCCCGTTTCCCTGAACAGGCTAACCAGCAGGCTTCAACATGATTAATGACGTCATCACCCCAGAATATGATGAAAATGGACGCCCGTTGCGTCGGATTCGTAGTTTTGTGCGCCGCCAGGGCCGCTTAACCAAAGGCCAGCAGCAGGCGCTGGACAACTACTGGCCGGAAATGGGTGTTGAATATCAGCCAGAGCCCATTGATTTGCCCGCGCTGTTTGGGCGCGATGCGCCTGTCACGCTGGAGATCGGCTTTGGTATGGGCGCGTCGCTGGTCACCATGGCGCAAAATAATCCGCATCAAAACTTCCTTGGCATCGAAGTGCATGCGCCCGGCGTGGGAGCCTGCCTGGCGTCGGCGAAAGAGGCCAATGTCAGCAATCTGCGGGTGATGTGTCATGATGCGGTGGAAGTGCTGGAGAAAATGATCCCGGATAATTCACTGCGCATGGTTCAGCTGTTCTTTCCCGATCCGTGGCATAAAGCCCGTCACAACAAACGCCGTATCGTGCAGGTGCCGTTTGCCGAGCTTGTGATGCGTAAACTGAAACTGGGCGGTGTGTTCCATATGGCGACCGACTGGGAAGCCTATGCCGGGCATATGCTTGAGGTGATGAGCAGCATCGCGGGTTATCGAAACCTGTCTGAAGACAATACGTATGTGCCGCGTCCTGAGACGCGTCCACTGACCAAATTTGAGCAGCGCGGGCAGCGTTTGGGCCATGGCGTTTGGGATTTAATGTTTGAGAGGGTGAAATAATGGCCACACAACGCAGCCGTCGTTTACGTAAAAAATTGCATATTGATGAGTTTCAGGAGCTGGGCTTTTCCGTAGCCTGGCGCTTCCCGGACGGCACCTCTGAAGAGGTTATCGACGATACGCTGAATCAGTTTATTAACGAAGCGATCGATCCCAATGGCCTGGCTTATGACGGTAGCGGCTATCTGGCCTGGGAAGGGCTAATCTGCCTGCAGCAAACCGGTAAATGTACCGAGGAACATCGCGAGCTGGTACGTAAATGGCTGGAAGATCGCCAGTTACTGGATGTAAAGGTGACCGAACTCTTTGACGTCTGGTGGGACTAAGTTACCAGCGATGTCGCTTTCACACCCAGACAGGGAGAACGTATGATTCGTAACGTGCTGGTCGCTGGCCTCTTGCTGGCGGCAACGCAGGCCCAGGCGGCCTGGGAATGCAGCGTTAAACCACAGGATGATGTGGTCATTAGCCCACAAAACGTGCAGGTTGTTGGCGCAAACGGCAATCTTGTTATTTCGCCGCAGGGCGATGTGCAGTTCAACGGGCAAAAAATCACGATGAACGCCGCCAGTCGTCAGCAGGCCATTAATTACCAAAATGCGTTACGTCGCGATCTGCCGTGGATCGATAACGGTGCCACCTCCCGTCTGGAGAAAGGTCGGCTGGCGCTGGATAAGATCATCACTGAGCAGGTAGGGGAATCAAGCCGCTTGCACAGCCGACTGGCCACGCTGAATGCCCAGTTAAAAACCCAGATGAACCGCATTATTGAACATCGCAGTGACGGACTGACCTTCCATCACCAGGCGATCGATCAGGTTCGTGCCGATGGGCAGCAACTGGTGAATCAGGCGATGGGCGGTATCCTGCAGGACAGCATTAATGAGATGGGGACGAAAGCCATGACCAACGGTGGCGGCAGCGGGCTGCAGGGGTTGATGGGTAACCTTGGTGGTCTGCAGAACGCCATTCAGAGCGAATGGAATAATCAGGAAACGGACTTCCAGCAGTTTGGTAAAGACGTCTGTAACCGGGTTATCTCGCTGGAAAAAGACCGTAAAACGCTGGTTAAATCATTTAACTAACCCGTTTTATGTCCTGCCCTGTCAAGAAGGGGCTGAATCATCAGCCCCGTTTAGGTCTCAGTCGCTGTTAGCTTCTTTGGTCACGGTCTTGTTACCGGCGACATAGTTATAGATCACCAGCAGCGCAAAGATGCCCGTAATAATCATGGTAATGGTGCCTTTATCGAGGAACCTCGCCATATTACCCAGCAGAATCCCTGTCACGCCAAAGTCCGTATCTGAGAATGTGGTATTCGTCAGACCAATCGCACCCAGCACAGGCAGTAACGCAACCGGCAGGAAGGTAATCAGAATACCGTGTGCAAAGGCGCCAATCATTGCACCCCGCTTGCCGCCCGTCGCATTGCCAAAGACGCCCGCCGTCGCCCCGCAGAAAAAGTGCGGCACCACGCCGGGCAAAATCAGCACCCAGTGCAACTGCCCAAGGATAAACAACCCGACGAGTCCACCGATAAAGCTGGAAATAAAGCCGACCAGAACGGCATTGGGCGCATAGGGAAACACGATAGGGCAGTCCAGAGCAGGACGCGCGCTGGGCACCAGCTTCTCTGAAAACCCCGTAAAGGCCGGTACAATCTCCGCCAGAATTAAGCGCACGCCCTGCAGGATAATAAAGACCCCGGCAGCAAAGGTAATGGCCTGCACAAACGAATACACCAGATAGTTTTGACCATGACTGAACTGACTTTCAACATACTCTCTGCCCGCCGAGACGGACAAAATAAAATAGATGATCATCATGGTCAGAGAGATGGAGATGGTACTGTCGCGCAAAAAGCTCAGGTTTTTGGGCATGTTCATCTCTTCGGTGGACTTTGAACCTTTGCCCACTATAGAGCCTATCCAGCCTGACAGGACATAACCCACCGTGCCGGTATGAGCCAGCGCAACCTGATCGTGACCGATAATTTTACGCATATAGGGCTGAGCCAGGGCCGGGAAAAAGGCCATCAGCATGCCCAGCGTCAGCGAACCGGTATAAATCAGTTGCACACCTTCAAAACCGGCAACGGACAGAATAATGGCAATCATACAGGCCATATAGAAGGTGACGTGGCCAGAGAGATAGATATATTTCAGGCGGGTAAAGCGGGCGACGGTAATGTTTGCCACCATGCCGAACGCCATAATCAGCGTGGTAGGCGCGCCGTATTTCGCCAGCGCGATGGATACCATCGCTTCGTTATTAGGAATAATGCCCTGAACGTTGAATGCGTGCTTAAAAATATCGCCGAGCGGCGTCAGCGAGCCCACCAGAACGGTGGCACCGCCTGCCAGCACTAAAAAGCCCAGAATCGTTTTTACCGTTCCCTTTATCACATCCGGCAACGGCTTGCGCTGCGCGATCAGGCCGAACATCGCGACTAACCCGACCAGAATCGAAGGGACTTTCAGCACATCGACAACTACCAGTAAAAGGTTTTGTATAAACATAATAACCTCAGCGGTAAGTGTTCTTATCAAAGGGGATAACGGTGTTATTTATTGAAGTAGTCGCGAATTTTCTGCTCAACTTCTTTCAGGTCGATGATGTTGTTGATGATAATGACTTTTTCCGGGGGCAGATTAGCGCTGTAGGCAATGTCTTTTGCCATCACGAATACATCTGCGACGTCCGGCGTCACCGAGCCGAGGTCGGCATGTTCGACCTCCGCCGTCATATCAATCGCTTTAAGCACTTTTTTGATGTTCATTTCCATCATGAAGCTGCTTCCCAGGCCTGAACCACACACTGCCATAATTTTCATAACTACCTCTTCTTATTTGAAATTGTTAACTGATAAGGTCGTCTGCCAGCAGAACCGTGCACAGTTCCTGCTGGCTTTGTGCGTGATAAACGCGTTGCATGATGTCCTCGTCTGTCAGCACTTCAGCCAGCTGCGAAATCATCTCGATATGGCTGTTGCTGTCAGGGGCCGAGAACATAAAAAGGATGTCGACAGGATCGTTTTCATCAGCATCAAAGTTGACAGGGGTTGCCAGTTTCACGACGGACAAGCCCAGTTTCTTCGCGCCCTGTTCAGGACGCGCATGTGGCATCGCGATTCGGGGGGCGATCACGAAGTAGGGGCCGGTCTCTTCTTTGAGCCGGACGATGGTGTCAATGTAATCCTGCGAAATAGCGCCTTCACGGCAGAGAGGATTACCGGTGACCTGAATCGCCTCTTTCCAGTCGGAAACGCGCTCAATGTATTGAATTTTTTCAGCATTCAGCCATTGGGTAAGATTTGCCATACGGTGTCCTGGATAAAAAAGTTGGGCCAGCAGGCAGGCTGCTTGTCATTGCAAGATGTACAGTCAGCTTTTTGCCTTTTTCAGGCGGTCAACCTGTTTGTTTTTCCTGATTCTCTTCCACACACGTCAGGGTAGATAAAAAGTCAAAACCAGTTATTTGATTAGTAATGACTTTTATTGCTAAAGCAGGCGTCAGTTCTGACAATTGCCTGTTGCACAAATTTATTTATACGTATAGACATGTTTAACGTGTCTAGTCATCTTGATGATGCACCTAGACCTGTACAGATACAATATGCAAGAATCAATTCCGGCTGGACAGGCGACACTGGAGTGCAAAATCGTTAGCTGGATCACACTGGTTCCTGTCTCACTCATACGCAGTGACGGAAATCAGGCATACAGGCGATGCGGCGGCGCACCGCAGGCACGGGCTTACTATTCGGGAACAGCGTGATGTTCGATGGCATAACAGAGAAACAAAAAGAGGTTGTCGACTATATTCTGACCAAGATCATGCAGGACGGACTGCTGCCGGGCGACAAGCTGGATACCGAAATTGCGATAGCAAAGAACATCGGTATCACCCGGGCGACGGTACGGGAAGCAACCCGTATTCTGATTGAGCAGCAGCGTATTTATCGCGTGAAGGGGTCGGGACTGTTTGTCGGTTCTATCGGCAAGAGCAATCACGCCGGCCGGTTCCATGCGCTTTCGCCCTTTGATTATCAGGCTCATAAAAAAGGCCATAAAGCGGTCAGGAAGGTGCTCACTGCCAGCATCATCAAGGTGCCCGGACCGGAGATGGCGCAGGCGTTACGTATCAGAAACAGCGATCAGATATACAAAATTCTTCGACTGATGTGCTTTGACGATATTCCCGTGGCGCTGGAATATATCCACCTGCCTGTCAGCCTGTTCAGCAGCATGGAGTTTGGCCGGCTGGAAATCTCGAAATACTCTTACATTGAACAAATCACCGGCAAAAAGATTCAGCGCCGCGACCAGCAGCTTAATGCGATTAACGTGACCGACAGTGAGCAGCTCAGACTGCTGAATTTTAGTGCGAATGAGGCGGCGTTGGAGATTAATGAGACGGTTTATCTGGATGATGGCATGCCCTGCGAGGTGAACATTGCCATCATCAATACCCGGTTGTTGCAACTGAGACAGAATACTGAGCGCGGATAAGGATTCGGCCTCCTTCATACAGCCGCAGTTTGCACGCCGAACCCGAAGCGCGTTACTCGTCGGCCAGGAACAGTTCCAGTAGCGAGTTCAGAAACAGTTTGCCCTTCTCGGTAATTTGCCAGATGTCCGCTGTTTCAGTGATGTAACCTGCGGCAATAGCCTGATCGAGCTGTGGACGAATCAGCGCTTCATTCAGCCCGGTATAGCGGCTGAAGTCCGCGCGTGGCGCAGGCTCCAGCAACCGGAAACGGTTCATAAAGAACTCGAACGGCTTGTCACTGTCTGCTACCTCGTACTGTTTATCGAGATAGTTGCCCTTCATAAAACCCCGCGGATGGCGCACTTTGACCGTGCGAACAATACGGCCATCGGGTTGGGTCAGCTTGCCATGGGCACCACAGCCAATCCCAAGATAATCGCCAAAACGCCAGTAATTCAGGTTGTGCTCACAGCGGTATCCCGGTTTGGCATAGGCCGATGTTTCATATTGCTCATAACCGGCAGCGGTCAGCAGCTGATGTCCCTGCTCAAAGATGTCCCACAACGCATCGTCGTCGGGCAATTTAGGCGGACGTGAGCCAAACAACGTATTCGGTTCGATGGTCAGCTGATACCAGGACAAATGCGGAGGATTAAGCGCGATCGCCTGACGCAAATCGTCCAGCGCTTCCGTCAGTGACTGGTCGGGCAAACCGTGCATCAGATCGAGGTTAAAGCTGCGCAGGTTCAGGCCCTGCGCCAGCGCCGCGGCGCGCTTCGCTTCCTCGGGACCATGGATGCGACCGAGACGTTCCAGCTTCTGCGGGCTAAAGCTTTGTACCCCAATGGAGATGCGGTTAATCCCGGCGCGCTGATAGGCGCTGAAACGGTCGGCTTCGACCGTGCCTGGATTCGCCTCCATCGTAATCTCCGCCCCTTCTGCCAGCGTCAGGCGCGCGCGTACGCCATCCATCAGCATCTGCATCGCGCTACTGCTTAACAGGCTTGGCGTTCCGCCACCGATAAATATCGTGCGCACGTCACGTCCGTGAATCAGCGGCAGATCGTTTTCAAGATCGCGCAGCAGGTGCTGCACATACTCAATGTGCGGCACCTCATCTTTTAACGCGTGAGAATTAAAATCGCAGTAAGGGCATTTCTGGACGCACCAGGGAATATGGATATATAAACTCAGCGGGGGTAAATCAGGCATTACGCATCGCTTCCAGTAACAGCGTCAATGCTTTACCTCGATGAGAGACTTTTCCTTTCTCTGCTTTTGTCAGCTCGGCGGCGGTTTTACCCAATGCCGGAATGTAGAACACCGGGTCGTAGCCGAAGCCGCCTTCACCGGCTGGGGTGCGGGTGATTTCGCCGTCCCAGGCGCCGTGAAACACCAGCGGCGTGGGATCGGCAGCGTGACGTAAATACACCAGCACGCAGTGGAACTGGGCCTGACGCTGTCCGTCCGGGGTGCTTTCCAGCGCCTGAAGCAGCTTTTCCAGGTTCTGTTGGTCACTGGCGTCGTCACCGGCATAGCGGGCCGAATAAATGCCCGGTGCGCCGCCCAGCGCGTTGACGGCCAGCCCGGAGTCATCTGCGATAGCGGGCAGCCCGGTCACCTGCGCGGCATGGCGCGCTTTCAGGATGGCGTTTTCAATAAAGGTCAGGCCGGTCTCCTCGGCGGATTCAACGCCGAGGTCGGTTTGCGCCACGATATCCAGACCAAAGGCGGAGAGCAGATCCGCCAGTTCACGGACTTTGCCGGGATTACCGGTGGCAAGAACAACTTTTTGCATAACAGTTCCAGTTTGGTTCATTTACAGCAAATACCAGAGACCCGGGAACAGGTCCATGCCGAGGAAATTCAGGGCATACAGCACCAGAATGACGATCATGGCGGAGAAGTCGATGCCGCCCATCGCGGGCAGAATGCGGCGAATCGGCGCCATTAACGGCTCGGTCAGCTGAATCAGCACATAGTCCATCGGACCGCGGCCCTGGCTGATCCAGCTCATCAGGGAACGGATAATAATGACCCAGAACACCAGATAACCGGCGGATTTCAGTAGCGACAGCAGGCCGACCAGCAAGTTAGCGGGATCGACAGAGAACACGCCGACCTGAATCAGCAGCAGAAGCGGATATTTCAGCGTAGTGAGCACAAACGCCAGCAGCAGAGAAGCCGTATCAATCGGACCCAACGCAGGCAGAATGCGACGCAACGGTTTCACAATCGGCTGAGTGATCTTCACGACAAACTGGGCAAGCGGATTATAAAAATCGCAACGTGACCACTGCATCCAGATGCGCAGCAACAGCACCATGACGTAGAGATCGATTAGCGTTTTTACCAAAAACGTCATTGTTAACATGAAGTTCCTCAATTATTGTTGTGAAGGCTGTGTGTAATCACGTGCGCCAAATATTGCGGTGCCAATGCGCACCAGGGTGCTGCCTGCGGCAATCGCCGCCTCCATATCATCACTCATTCCCATCGACAGCGTATCAACATCACTATAGTGCTGTTTTAACTGGTGAAATGCATCAGCCATTTGCTGGCATACCGCCAGCTGTTTCTGATAATCCTGTTCGGGTGCCGGAATCGCCATCAGCCCGCGCAAACGCAAACGCGGCATCGCGGCAATAGCCTGCGCCAGTTCGTCGACGGCCTCCAGCATGATGCCAGATTTGCTGTTTTCGTCACTGATATTTACCTGAATCAGCACATTGAGCGGTGCCAGATGTTCAGGCCGCTGATCGTTAAGCCGCTGTGCAATCTTCAGACGATCAAGGGTGTGGCACCAGGCAAAGTGTTCTGCCACCAGTCGGCTTTTATTGGACTGCAGCGGGCCAATGAAGTGCCATATCAGATTGGGATGTGAGGTCAGCGCCTGAACCTTTTCAACCCCTTCCTGAACGTAATTTTCCCCGAACGCGAGCTGACCCGCCGCCGCCGCTTCTTCGACTGCGCTCGCAGGTTTCGTTTTGCTCACTGCAAGTAGCGTAATTTCTTCGGGAGCCCGGCCGCAACGCGTTGCAGCAGCGGCGATTCGCTGGCGGACTTGCTGTAGGTTGTGCTGGATTGAAGTCATAGTCGGGAGAACACAATGAATCTGGATGAAATCGTGGCGCTTAGTGTAAAGCATAACGCTGCCGATCTGCACCTTTGTAGCGGACATTTGCCGTACTGGCGGCGTCAGGGCAGGCTGGAGCCGCTGCCCGATCGGTCTGCGCTGTCACCTGACTGGATGGCGCAGTTTACGTCGGTGTGGCTGGACAGCGAACAGCAGCAGCAACTTAAGCGGGAAGGGCAACTGGATTTCGCGTTGACCCTGGCGGCGGGACAGCGCCTGCGCGCCAACCTGTTTATGCAGCGTAACGGGCTGTCTCTGGCGCTACGCACCATCGCCAGCGAATGCCCGACGCTGACCGATCTGCGCGTACCGGAAGGGGTGCAGGCGTTACTAAAGAAACGGGACGGACTGATATTAATCACCGGGGCGACGGGCAGCGGTAAGTCGACCACCCTCGCGGCAATGGTGGATGCGATTAACCGGCAGCAGGCCCGCCATATCCTGACCCTGGAGGACCCGATTGAGTTTATCCATCGCAGTCAGCAATCCCTGATTCAACAGCGTGAAGTCGGTGTGCATTGCCGGAGTTTCAGCCAGGGCCTGAAAGCCGCACTCAGGGAAGATCCTGACGTTATTATGCTGGGGGAACTGCGCGACAGCGATACCATTCGTCAGGCGCTCACGGCCGCAGAAACCGGCCATCTGGTGCTGGCCACGCTGCACACGCGCGGTGCGGTGCAGGCGGTAGACAGGCTGGTGGATGTGTTTCCTGCGGAAGAAAAAAATCTGGTGCGCACTCAACTGGCAAGCAGCCTCAACGCAGTGATCGCGCAGCAACTGGTGCCAGCCTGTGATGAGAA
The DNA here is from genome assembly GCF_043546245.1 of Pantoea sp. SGAir0180. Lineage (NCBI taxonomy): Bacteria > Pseudomonadati > Pseudomonadota > Gammaproteobacteria > Enterobacterales > Erwiniaceae > Pantoea > Pantoea sp. SGAir0180. Next base: position 199,040 of record NZ_CP028071.1, read on the forward strand.
GAGGACCGGGCTGTTTGAAGTATTGATGGCGACCAGTGCCGTGGTCAATCTGATTCGGGAAGGCAAAATGCATCAGATTCCGGCGCTTCTGCAAACCGGCGCTCGGGCCGGGATGCAGACGTTCGAACAGAGCCGCGCAGCCCGTCAGGCTGAAGGGGTCATTCGCTAGTGAGTGTCGAACCAGTCCTGCAGGATAATGGCCGCTGACTGTGAATCGACCGACCCTTTGTTCAGCGCACGGTAACCGCCACGCTCAAACAGGCCCGCACGAGCTTCAACGGTACTGAGGCGTTCGTCCTGCAGCTCCACGCGAATGCCGAAACGCCCGTGTAAGCGGTTGGCAAACTTGCGCGCACGCGCGGTCAGTGGCTGTTCGCTGCCGTCCATATTAAGCGGCAATCCCACCACCACAAAATCAGGCTGCCACTCTTTCAGCAACTTTTCGATTTGCAGCCAGTCAGGCGTACCGTCCTGTGCTTTGAGGGCACTTAACGGACGGGCGCTGCCCGTCAGCTGCTGCCCGACGGCAACGCCAATGCTTTTGGTGCCGAAGTCGAAGCCTAACAAGGTTTGATGTGTCATCAGGCGTGACCTGCATCGCTGGCCATATTGTGAATATCCACCCCGATGCTTCGTGCCGCTTCGCGCCAGCGCTCAGCGATGGGCGTCTGAAACAGAATATTGCTGTTTGCGGGGGTGGTCAGCCAGGCGTTTTCCATCAGCTCATTTTCAAGCTGATCTTTTTCCCAGGCACAATAGCCCAGCGCCACCAGAACATGATCGGGCTGATCGGCGGTACCTATGGCTTCCAGGACATCGCGTGATGTCGTGATCACCGTGTTGTCTGAGACACGGATGCTGGAGGTAAACGTGCGCTGGGCAGAGTGCAGGATAAATCCGCGATCTTCTGCCAGCGGGCCGCCGCTGAATACCGGCTTATCCAGGTTGATTGCCGGATCGCGGTTTTCCTCGGCAATCTTGAGCTTTTTCAAAATGCCTTCAACCGTCAGGTTTTCCATAGGCTTGTTAATAATCAGCCCCATTGCCCCTTCTTCGTTGTGCTCGCAAATGTAGACCACAGAACGTTTGAAAAAGGGATCCTGCAACGCTGGCATGGCAATCAAAAAGTGATGCTGTAAATTCATTCTCACATGCTTTACCAAAGATAACCGGTGCGTAAAGTCAGCACCGGTGTTGGGTTGATCACGGAGCATGGTCCCAGCGTTATGCTGAGCCCAGACGCTTCTCAATGGCATCCATCAGCATACCGGTGATGGACACAGGGAAAGCGGCCTCGATTTCACGAATGCATGTTGGGCTGGTCACGTTAACTTCTGTCAGTCTATCACCAATAATATCGAGTCCGACAAAAATCAAGCCTTTGGCTTTAAGCGTGGGTCCGACTTTGCGGGCGATCGCCCAGTCACTTTCGCTCAGCGGGCGCGCTTCACCGCGTCCACCGGCGGCCAGGTTACCACGGGTTTCACCGCCTTGAGGGATACGCGCCAGGCAATAGGGAACGGGTTCGCCATCGACGACCAGTACGCGTTTGTCGCCCTCTTTGATCGCTGGCAGATAATTTTGCGCCATGCAGTAGCGGCTTTCATGCTCTGTCAGCGTTTCGGCGATTACGCCAAAGTTTGGGTCATCCTGCTTCACGCGAAAGATGGATGCGCCACCCATGCCGTCCAGCGGCTTCATAATCACATCGCCATGCTCCTGCCAGAATGCACGGAGTTGCTGCTTCGAACGGGTCACCAGCGTATCCGGCGTAAATTCGGCAAACCAGGCGGTATAGAGTTTTTCATTGCAGTCGCGCAGGCTTTGCGGCTTGTTAACGATCAGCGTGCCCTGTTCTTCGGCACGTTCCAGAATGTAGGTGCAGTAGATGAATTCGGTATCGAACGGTGGGTCTTTGCGCATCAGGACGACATCAAGATCGGCCAGTTTGATCTGCTGTTCGCTGCCAAACTGGTACCAGCTCGCGGCATTCTGTTCCACGCTGAGCAGGCGCGTGCGGGCAAAGGCCACGCCGCCGCGCAGGGAGAGATCGTTCATCTCCATATAGTGAATTTCGTAGCCCCGGCGCTGGGCTTCCAGCAGCATTGCAAAGCTGGAGTCTTTCTTAATGTTGATGGATGCGATCGGGTCCATCACGATGCCAAGCTTAATCATTATTCTCTCCTGAAGGAGGCGGCACTAACCGTCTCGTTCCGTTCGGGCAAAAGGGGCTGATCTTTCAGGCTGGCGGTGAGGCTGCATGACCTGAACGTGCTAAAAGTATCGCTTAACCCAGGTCGCCAAACCTCACCTGAAGTGCCGTAATGGCCGTCAGCGCGGTGGTTTCGGTGCGTAAAACGCGTGGGCCAAGCAAAATATCCGTAAATCCATGCTGTGCCGTCATGGCAATTTCTTCAGCGGACAGCCCACCTTCCGGGCCAATCAGCAACCTGACGCGCTCGACCGGTTGGGGCAAGGTGTTAATACTGTGGCTGGCACGCGGATGCAGATTCAGTTTTAACCCACTTTCCGCTTCACTGCACCAGGCTTCCAGCGTCATCGCCGGACGGATTTCCGGTACCCGGTTACGGCCACACTGTTCACAGGCGGCAATCGCAATCTTTTGCCATTGCTGAATTTTTTTCGCCAGACGTTCGGCGTCCAGTTTGACACCACAGCGCTCAGAAAACAGCGGCGTGATGACATTAACGCCCAGTTCGATTGATTTCTGGATGGTAAATTCCATTTTTTCGCCACGCGACATCACCTGGCCGAGATGGAGATAAAGGGGCGATTCACGATCGTCAGTCTGACTCGTTGTGATGGATACTTTTACACGTTTTTTATCAACTTGCGTGATTTCTGCCGCGAAAGTCAGATTACTGCCATCAAACAGTTCCAGATGCTGTCCGCTGGTCATGCGTAATACGCGACCAACATGGTTAGAGGCATCGTCATCCAGTGTAATCTCACTGCCAACATGCAGCGGCTGTGAGTGAAAAATGCGAGGTATGCGCATAAAGTACCTGAGAGCAAAACGCCGCGCGATCCACGCGGCGAGGCCGTAAAGACAGTTAGTTTAGGGCAGGGATTTTAACGCTTGCAAGCTTCGAGCACATAAGGATTGTGATTCCCCTGTACCCGTGCGATACGTTGGTCTCGCTCGCATTCCCACTGGCTGACCGGATAAAGCTTGTTCCAGGCCGTAAATAGCTGGGTTTGCTGGCGCGACAAGCGCAGATGATATTGATCGCGCATATAGAAGTAGGTGCGCGCGATGGCACCGCGGGCCCGTTCTGGTGGCTCTGCCTGTTTGTTTTTAAAATCAATGTGCATGCTGCACTGACCATATTGCTTCTCTGTCCCGTTCCACTGGCTGTAAGCAAAGTTACCCCGGTCGCCGTTTACTTCCCCTATTGCCGGTTGCAGATTGTGCAGATCGGTCTCCATATGGCGATAGTCGGCATCTTTACTGCAGTTTTTGCGTCCACCATTCTGCCAGCACTGACGTTGATGACCGAACTCCCAGGCAGGCATCACGTGCTCCCACTCGATGCGCGCAGCACGGTTGGCATTTTTACGCGGTTGATAACCGCAGCTGCTCAGATCAGGTTCGCCCTTTTTACCGTGCCAGGTCATTTTGCAGCCGCAATAAAAGCTGCCCGGTGCATCGGCATTAATCTCGGCCGCATAAGCTTTTGCCTGCTGAAAATTATTCTGATGGTAATTATTCAGGTTAAGCGCGGTGGCATGAAAGGAGGCCAGCAGCAGCGCGGCGGTCATGATTATTTTGCGAGACATATTCCAGTTATCACCTTGATCCTAAAAAGGGCGGCAGGGTACCAGAATGCGGGGGCAGGCGGAATGAGAATCCGGTCAGGATGGAAGGAAAAGGCCGGCTTTTAATACGTTGCCGCAATGGACACAGCGGTATTCGCTTTCGCCGCGAATCACGCGATTATGACGCCGTACGGTAAGGTGGTGCTGCTGGCACAGACAGCGGTAGGCAAAGGTGCGACTACGGACGGACGCGACTTCAAAACGGTGGGTACGCTGGGCCGGAACACCGAGGACGGTTTCCATCATCCACTTCCACTCTTTCCCGTGCGGTGCCACGCGACCAAAGGTCTTCCACACCAGCAAATGGGCCAGTTCGTGAGGGACGACTTCGTCAATAAACGCCTGTTGGTTCTCCAGCAGCAGCACAGGATTGAGGCGAATCTCCCATTTTTCCAGCCAGGCGGTACCGGCGGCGGTGCCCCGTTGCTGATAAACCAGCGTGGGCTCAGGGTAGGTGCGTTCAAGCGTGCGATTAGCGCGCTCAAGAGCATCACGCAGGGCGCGCATAACGGCTTGTTGCAGGGCAATCGGAAGACGAGGTGTTTTCATGGCGCTCAGCATAAGCGCCGCAGAGGCGGAACTCAATATGAATGCGCGGGGCAAAGATGGCGATGCCCGTCTGTCATGACGGACATCGCCACGGCTTAATGGAACTGCGCGACGGTTTTTGCCAGTTGGCGGGCCTGATCCTCAAGTGAACTGGAGGCCGCCGACATCTGCTGAACCAGTGCCGCATTTTGCTGAGTCGTGCCGTCCATTTCATTAACGGCAAGGGTGACCTGAGCGATACCGCGCGCCTGTTCATCGGATGCGGCAACAATTTCACCGATGATGCGCTGCACGGATGAAACGGCATTTGTCATTTCATGCATGGTTTTGCCCGCATCATTGACCAGCACAACGCCATTCTCGACGCGCAGCGCTGACTCTTCAATCAGGGCGGCGATGTCCTTTACGGCACTGGTGGTGCGCTGCGCCAGGTTACGCACTTCTGAGGCCACCACGGCAAATCCGCGTCCCTGTTCCCCTGCACGTGCCGCTTCAACGGCGGCGTTAAGCGCCAGAATATTGGTCTGGAAAGCAATACTGTTAATCAGCGTGGTGATATCACCAATTTTCTGCGAGCTTTCATCGATCTTCGCCATGGTTGTCACGACCTGATCCACCAGCGTTTCGCCACGGTTAGCGATACGGGTGGCATTTTCCGTCAGGCCTGTCGCCTGTTGTGCGTTGTCAGCGTTCATACGAATGGCCGCGCTAATCTGTTCCATGCTGGCCGCAGTTTCCTCCAGGGCGGCAGCCTGCTCCTCAGTTCGGGAGGACAGGTTCAGGTTGGCGCTGGCGATTTCGCCCGCGCCCTGCTGGACAGAGAGGCTGGCATCTTTGATTTGGCCGACCATCGTCCGAAGCTGTGACTGCATGGTACTCAACGCGTAGAACAGACTACGGCTATCGTCGGGCGCAACGCCAATGCTGTTGTTTAACCGCCCCTCAGCCACAGCCAGCGCGATACGCGCAGCCTCTGCCGGTTCACCACCCAGCGGGCGCATCACTTTGCGACTGAACAGCAGCCCCAGTACGGCACCCACCGACAGGATGCTGATGATCATCAGCCCGATTGCCCAGTACAGCTGGCGGTCAGCGGCCGCCATCACCTGACTGACGGGCGCCACGATCCCGACATACCAGGGTTTATCACTCTTCCCAACGCGCACGGGATACCACGTATACATGGCCTGTTCTTTGAGCATCGGATCGTATTGCTCCGTCACGTTGGTACTGGTGCTGTTTACGTTCCCCGGCCATTTCTTGCCCGCTTCACTTGTATCGGGGGAGGAAATCACGTTACCGCTGTTCGAAATCAGCAGCGCGTAACCGGTGCCTTGCCAGGGTTTGATCTGGTTGATTTTTTTCTGGATAGACGACAGCAGAATATCCGAGCTGATGACCAGTTTTAGCTTATCGTTCACCATGACAGGCGTGGCGACTGAGGTTAACCACTCGGGTTTTGCACCATCATAGGCGAAGCTGTAGGGTTCAATCAGCGTGTCTTTAAGCGTTTCTTTCGGCAGCAGATAGTAATTGCCCGCACCGGGTTGTAAAAAATCCAGCGCCGGATTCATTTTAAAATGCCCGTCTTTATCCCGATCAATATACCAGGCATAGCGCCCCTCGGGTGGCATTCCCTGCTGGCCGGCGAAAGCACTGTCACGACCGTCGAAGGCGTTGGGTTCGAACACCACGGTCATCGATACAAAGTCAGGATTTTTCTGCAGGGCATATTCCATGAGCTTATGGGCAACGTTGCGATCGGTCACGCCGGCCGCAGGCAGCGCGGCAAGGCTTTGCCCCAGGTTTTGTGCCGCGTCCAGGGCATGCGTCAGTTCCTGTTGAATTTGTCCGGCATGGCTGGCAGCAATTTGTTGCAGGTAGTCAGCGGCCAGAGATTTTTGCGCTTTTGAAGACTGCCAGCTGAGCAATCCGATGGTCGCTGCAAAGCCCACGACAATCGTCATTCCCCCTGCCAGCAGCATCTGAGCCCGGGTGCTCATTGTCTTTTTTACGCTGGGGTTGTTCATTGGATTTCCTGATGAAAATAAAGTCTGAAAACGGGTTTTTATAAGGGAAACGTCAGGTCATTTATCGGCGTATATTTTTTCGACTTTAACGAAAGAAAAGCGAAGCGGGGCGGCGCAAGCCAGGCGTGGCAGGGTTTGAGCGTGAATACGCTGAGCTGTTGGCGTGGGTAAAGGGTTAAAAAAAGCCAGTCAGTTTACACTGACTGGCTTTCACGGACGCGGGCGCGAAGGAATTTACTGGCCGATATCGCGCAGTTTTTTACCCGCCATCAGGTTACGTTCAATATGTTCCAGCGACACGTTTTTGGTCTCCGGAATGAGCATAACGGTGAGCACAATAAAGAACACGTTCAGCAGCGCGTAAACCCAGAAGGTCGGTGCATTACCCAGCGTGTTCAGCATGGTCAGGAAGGTTGCGCCAACGATCATATTGGCAATCCAGTTGGTGGTGGTTGAAACCGTGATACCAAAATCACGCCCTTTAAGCGGCTGAATTTCGGAACACAGTACCCAAATCAACGGACCGGCTGACATGGCGAAGCCCACGATAAACATCAGCAGCATACCAATGGCGAAGTACTGCGCGCCTGGTGTATGGATGCCCATGTGCAGCATAGTGCCCAGGATGCCCATACCGGCAGCCATGACCAGGAAGCCCAGAATCAGTGTAGGCTTACGGCCCCAGCGATCCACCAGGCCAATGGCGATGAAGGTGGCCAGTACGTTAACCAGACCGACAATAACCGTTCCCCACATCTGCTGAGTCGTATTCGCAAAACCGGCGATCTCAAAGATTTTCGGCGCGTAATACATGATGACGTTCATCCCGGTGAACTGCTGCATCACCTGAAGCAGAATGCCGAGGAAGACCGCGCGGCGGAAGTTGGCGTTATTGGTAAACAGACCCCAGCCAGACTGCTTCACTTTCAGGCTTTCGCGGATCTCATCCAGTTCGCGTTTTGCCTGTTCACTGGTGTCACGCAGACGATCCAGAACACGCTGTGCGTCGCGGAAGTTGCCTTTCGCCGCCAGCCAGCGCGGGCTGTTCGGCAGGAAGAACACACCAATCAGCAGCAGAATGGCAGGGATCGTGATCACGCCCAGCATCCAGCGCCAGTTTCCGGTAAAGCTAAATGCGGTATCGGAGAGATACGCACCCAGAATACCGATGGTAATCATCAGCTGGTACAGCGAGATCATGCTGCCGCGGATTTTCTCTGGGGCGATTTCAGAAAGGTAAAGTGGCGCGGTATACGAGGCGACACCCACTGCGAGACCTAACAGGACGCGCGCGCAGATCAACATTTCCGGATTAGGTGCCATCGCTGACCAGAGTGATCCAATGACAAACAGAATCGCACCGGCCATCAGGCTTTTTTTACGGCCCAGACGTGATGACATCCAGCCGCTGCCGATAGCACCAATGGCTGCACCAAACATCATGGAGCTGACAATCCACTCCTGTTGGTGGGCAGTAACATTAAAGTCCTTAGCGATAAAGGGCAGGGCACCTGCGATAACGCCGATATCCAGCCCAAAGAGCAGGCCTGCGAGCGCTGCCAGAAAGCAGACAAATAAGGTCATTGCCTTATTTGAGGTTCTGCTTTTATGTGAGTTGCCAGGCATGGTTGCCTCCAAATTATCCATCATTGTTGTTATCGATGTTAAAAAACCTTATCTGGGTTAAAAGTGAGCCCGATCACATTGATGTAATCGCTTACACATGCTGAAACCCTGAAATCCAGCATTTACAACCCAGAAAGGTCAAGTAACCAGTGAGGTATAGTACCCTCGAAGTTTCTGACAATGTCCTGATTAACGCCTATCAGATGACGCTGAAAATAACGCATTTTTAAAAGAATAACTACGGCGATAAATTCCTAAATAGCCGATATTTAAAGCGTTTCAAATTGTAATCGTTAACACAAGGGCAGGGTACAAACTGAAAGAAAGTGTAGTTGAGTTAAAAAAATGTGCCGCAGGAAAAAAGCGGAGGACGAATGCGGGATAAAGCTCATAAAAAAGCCCCGCCATCGGGCAGGGCTTTCAGGTGCACTTACTCACCGATGCTTACAGACCAGCGGCCTCGCGCAGCTGTGCCGCTTTGTCGGTTTTTTCCCATGGGAAATGTTCGCGACCAAAGTGACCGTAAGCAGCCGTTTCTTTATAGATTGGGTGCAGCAGATCCAGCATCTGAATCAGACCGTATGGACGCAGGTCAAAGAATTCACGGACCAGCAGCGTCAGCTGTTCAGTAGAGACTTTCTCGGTACCAAAGGTTTCCACCATGATAGATGTCGGCTCTGCCACGCCGATGGCGTAGGAAACCTGAATCTCACACCGATCGGCCAGGCCAGCCGCCACGATATTTTTGGCAACATAGCGCGCAGCGTACGCCGCGGAGCGGTCAACTTTTGAGGGATCTTTACCTGAGAATGCGCCGCCACCGTGACGCGCCATCCCGCCGTAGGTATCGACAATGATTTTACGACCGGTCAGGCCACAGTCACCCATTGGACCGCCGATAACAAAACGGCCGGTTGGGTTGATGTGGTATTTGGTGGACGCGTTCAGCCACTCAGAAGGCAGTACCGGCTTGATGATTTCTTCCATCACCGCTTCCTGCAGATCGTTCTGGCTGATGGCTTCGCTGTGCTGAGTCGAGAGCACGACCGCGTCGATGCCTACAATCTTGCCATTGTCATACTGGAAAGTGACCTGGCTTTTCGCATCCGGGCGCAGCCATGGCAGCGTGCCATTTTTGCGGACTTCAGCCTGACGCTGGACCAGACGATGCGCATAGGTTACCGGGGCGGGCATCAGCACGTCGGTTTCGTTGGTCGCGTAGCCGAACATCAGGCCCTGATCGCCTGCACCCTGTTCCAGCGGATCGCTGCGGTCAACGCCCTGGTTGATGTCCTGAGATTGTTTACCGATGGCGCTTAACACAGCGCAGGAATTGGCATCAAAGCCCATATCGGAATGAACATAGCCGATTTCACGTACGGTATTACGGGTGATTTCTTCGATATCAACCCAGGCGCTGGTCGTGATTTCGCCGCCGACCAGAACCATACCGGTCTTCACGTACGTTTCGCAGGCCACGCGCGCTTTAGGATCCTGCTCCAGGATCGCATCAAGCACCGCATCGGAAATCTGGTCAGCGATTTTATCAGGATGTCCTTCTGATACGGACTCGGATGTAAAAAGATGTTTAGCCATTATGTTCTTTACCTTACCAATGGTTTGAGTTCGACTGCGTAGCGCAAGTGAGTGTTAGCTGACTTAACGCCCCTTAAGGCAAAGCCGAGAGCAGTCAGGTAGTGTCAGCACGCCAGGCCAACACCGCCTGGATATTAACCTGTTTAGATGGAAAACCATCTGGACGTCTATTTTAGGTTACGAGATGAGCGAATTACCAGCCCTTTTTTCTGATGCACTGCCGGCCTGGTGCTGAGTAGTGAATAATGCTGCGGGCAGGGCCAGCATTAAGCGAATAATCTCTTTGCATTTTTCAGGCGCAAATTGTATAAAACGCCGCTGCGTTTGCAGCAGAAAAAGGATGACGCGCTATCGCGTCGCGCCCGTCAGACCACTGTCTGGCTTTCACCCTGATGGTTTGCCACATGACGGCGTCATGTGCGGAGGTGATACACGTCATGAGCCTTATCTTCTCCTTCACGGCTTCTTTGCGTGCTGGCTTTGCGTCAGCGTTATCCTGTTTCCCGTCTTTATTTCTTTCCTGCCACCCTTTTATTCGCTTCGGTAATTATCCCGACACAAGCGCTGGCTAACCTCTGACACGTCAAAGTGGGCAAGTGGCCCGACCGACGTGGTGTGAATTATTCGCGGCCCTTTTTTCCCCTGTCGTGGCGGAGTGTTTTACACTTAGGTCATGCAAGGGGATTATCTGGGCGCATGACGCTGACAGAGCATGACGTAATATGTGGCAATGAATTTCCCTACATCCGGCTGTTGAGTCGGATTACAGTATTATCTTTCAACGGAAAATTGAGGTTCGTGATGTCTGACGGCATGAAGAATATCAAGGGTTCGTCAGCTGGCGAACAAGGTGCTCTCCGCTCTATGCAGGAGGTGGCGATGAACGATCAGGACGCCAGCCTGATGCTGCGGACCTATAACATTGCCTGGTGGGGCAATAACTATTATGACGTGAATGAACTGGGTCATATTAGTGTCTGTCCCGACCCGGATCGCCCGGACGTGCGCGTTGATCTGGCAAAACTGGTGAAAGAACGTGAGGCGCAAGGCCAGCGTCTGCCGGCGTTGTTCTGTTTTCCGCAGATCCTTCAGCACCGCCTGCGCTCAATCAACGCCGCGTTCAAACGCGCGCGTGAATCCTATGGCTATACCGGTGACTACTTCCTGGTTTATCCCATCAAGGTTAACCAGCACAAACGCGTGATTGAATCGCTGGTGAACTCCGGTGAGCCGTTGGGCCTTGAAGCCGGATCAAAAGCGGAACTGATGGCGGTGCTGGCGCATGCCGGCCACACCCGCTCAGTGATTGTCTGTAACGGTTATAAAGATCGTGAATACATTCGTCTGGCGCTGATCGGCGAAAAAATGGGGCACAAGGTTTATCTGGTTCTGGAGAAGATGACCGAAGTGCGCCTGGTGCTGGAAGAAGCGGAACGCCTGAATGTGGTGCCGCGCCTCGGCATTCGTGCGCGTCTGGCGTCGCAAGGTTCCGGTAAATGGCAGTCGAGCGGTGGCGAGAAATCCAAATTTGGCCTGTCTGCCACGCAGGTGCTGAAGCTGGTTGAAATCATGCGCGAAGCCGGACGCATTGACAGCCTGCAACTGCTGCACTTCCACCTTGGCTCTCAGATGGCGAATATTCGCGATATCGCCACCGGCGTGCGCGAGTCGGCACGTTTTTACGTGGAGCTGGCGAAGCTGGGCGTCAACATTAAGTGCTTCGACGTCGGCGGCGGCCTGGGCGTGGATTATGAAGGGACGCGTTCACAGTCTGACTGCTCGGTAAACTACGGGCTGAATGAATACGCTAATAATGTTATCTGGGCCATCGGTGCCGCCTGCGACGAACACGGACTTGAACATCCTACCGTCATCACCGAGTCCGGTCGCGCCGTAACGGCGCACCATACGGTGCTGGTCTCTAACATCATTGGTGTTGAACGGAACGAATTCAGCAAACCTGAAGCGCCCGATATCGATGACGCGCCACGTCCTATCCTGAGCATGTGGGAAACCTGGCAGGAGATGCACGAGCCGAATACGCGCCGCTCTCTGCGTGAATGGCTGCACGACAGCCAGATGGACCTGTTTGATATTCACACCGGCTATTCGTCAGGCATTTACAGCCTTAAGCAGCGCGCCTGGGCTGAACAGCTGTACCTGAGCATTTGCCATTATATTCAGCAGCATCTGGATCCCAGCAACCGCGCACATCGCCCGATTATTGATGAGCTGCAGGAGCGCATGGCGGATAAGATCTATGTGAACTTCTCGCTGTTCCAGTCGATGCCGGACGCGTGGGGCATCGATCAGCTGTTCCCGGTGCTGCCACTGGAAGGCCTGAATAAAAAGCCCGAACGTCGGGCCGTGCTGCTGGATATAACCTGTGACTCCGATGGCACCATCGATCATTACGTGGACGGCGACGGCATCGCGACGACCATGCCGATGCCGGAATATGATGTGGAGAACCCACCGATGCTGGGCTTCTTTATGGTCGGCGCGTACCAGGAAATTCTGGGCAACATGCACAACCTGTTTGGTGATACCGAAGCGGTGGATGTCTTCGCATTCCAGGATGGCGAAGTGGAAGTACAGCTTTCCGATGAAGGCGATACCGTGGCCGACATGTTGCAGTATGTGCAGCTGGACCCCAATGAGCTGATGACGCTGTTCCGTAAACAGATTCAGACTTCTGAACTGGACGAAGACCTGCGTGAGCAGTTCCTGCAGGAGTTTGAAAGCGGTCTGTATGGCTACACGTATTTAGAAGACGAATAACGCCCTGCGAAGCGCTTGCAGCCGGGCGGGACATTGTTGATAATCGGCGGCAACACATCCCTTCCTCGTCGGGCCTAACGACGCGGAGGGGATTTTTTTTATCTCAACCTGAAAGGTGTGCGGGCCCGGCCCGGTTCAGACATTAACAGAGGACGACTTATGTACAATACCCTCGGTAATCAGTACGACAATTCACTGGTTTCTAACGCCTTTGGTTTTATGCGTTTTCCAGTCAATTTTCAGCCTTACGACAGCGACGCAGAGTGGGTGATCACCGGCGTTCCGTTTGATGCAGCAACCTCTGGCCGTCCAGGCAGCCGTCTTGGCCCTGGTGCCATCCGTCAGATTTCAACGAATCTGGCCTGGGAAGGCTGTCGCTGGCCGTGGGATTTTGACCTGCGTCAGCGCCTGAATGTCGTCGACTGTGGCGATCTTGTTTATGCCTTTGGCGACTCTCAGGACCTGTCTGACAAGTTGCAGGCTCACGCAGAGAAGCTGCTGGCTAACGGTAAACGTATGATGACGTTTGGCGGCGATCACTACGTCACGCTGCCGCTACTGCGTGCCCACGCGAAGCACTTCGGTAAAATGGCGCTGGTGCACTTCGACGCGCATACCGATACCTATTCTAACGGCCCCACGTTTGACCATGGCACCATGTTCTTTACGGCGCCAAAAGAGGGCCTGATCGATCCGCAGCACTCCGTCCAGATCGGTATCCGTACCGAGTTCGATAAGAGCCTGGGCTTTAACGTGCTGGATGCGGCGCAGGTTAACGACCGCAGCGTGGACGATATCCTGGCGGAAATTAAGCGCACCGTTGGCGATCTGCCGGTTTACCTTACCTTTGACATTGACTGCCTGGACCCTGCGCATGCGCCGGGTACCGGTACGCCAGTGATCGGTGGCTTAACGACCGATAAAGCGACCAAGTTGATTCGGGGTTTGCAGGGCATGAATATTGTCGGGATGGATCTGGTGGAAGTGGCCCCGGGCTATGATCACGCCGATCTGACCGCGCTGGCTGCCGCAACGCTGGCACTGGATATGTTACACGTTCAGGCCGCCAACAAAGGCTAATGCCACAGCGGGATAACGCAGCGTTATCCCGCTGATTCAGGCTTACTTGCTGTCTGCCGCGATACGATCGCGAATGTGTTGTGCGCGGGCTTCAGAATCAGGGTGCGAATCGAACATAGAGCTCTGGCGACCCTGTTCCAGTTTCGCCAGTTTTTCAAAGCTGGTCGCTAATCCGACAGGGTCAATTCCCCGTTTTTTAAGCAGATCGTAAGAGTAGTCATCCGCCTGCGTTTCCTGAGTCTGGGAGAACTGCGCATTCACCAGTTTTTCGCCCATATCGCCCAGTTGTGACTGCGACAGCGAGCCAATGATGCCTCCTACGGACGCGGCAGCGGTGCGCGCGGCGGTCGTGGTAAAGGCAACCTGCATCGCTTTACGTGTATGGCCCAGCGCGACGTGACCCATTTCGTGCCCCAGCACCGCCTCCACTTCATTGTCGTTCATCATGTCCATCAGGCCGCTGTAAACGCGAATACAGCCGTTGGCCATCGCCCAGGCATTCACATCTTTGGTCTGGTAGACCTTATAGTTAGCCGGCGTACCGTTAATGTTGTCGCCCAGTGCGGCCGCGATTTTATTCAGACGTTGCTGGTATTCGCTGTTCGCCGGCGCGACCTGATTGTCTTTGTCCATCTGGGCACAGGATTGATCGCTCAACTGCTTCACCTGGGCATCGCTTAATGTGTACGCCTGGAAAGCCTGTGCACCTGACTGCAGCAGGCCGTTGTTATTCATCCCTTCGCAGCCGCTTAACAGCGCGATCATCCCCAAAGCCAGTACCGTTTTCTGAATTTTCATTCCATCTTCCCAATAGTAACAAGATAAAAAACAATCACCTGACGCGGTGGCTGGTGATCGAACTTACTGGTTATAGTCGGCGGTAAACCGTTTTGCTAGCAGACATTACCGGAAAAGCCAAACGCGCCGGGCATATTTCGCGTTTTACGACATTACTTTTAGGCCGTTTTTCATGTACATTGTTGTGAAAGTTTCCCCTCGCTTTGCCCGATAACTGATTAATTACAAAAGGTTAAGGCGCAAATCGTTAATCCGAAATGGAGTAGAAGATGCCCTCTCGTAAAGATCTTGCCAATGCCATTCGCGCGTTAAGTATGGATGCAGTGCAAAAAGCTAAATCGGGACATCCGGGTGCCCCTATGGGCATGGCGGATATCGCCGAAGTGTTATGGCGTGGCTACCTGAATCATAATCCAACTAACCCATTGTGGGCTGACCGCGACCGTTTTGTGCTGTCGAATGGTCACGGTTCGATGCTGATCTACAGCCTGCTGCATCTGACCGGTTACGATTTGCCCATCAGCGAACTGGAAAACTTCCGTCAGCTGCACTCTAAAACCCCGGGTCACCCTGAGTACGGCTACACCGTTGGTGTGGAAACCACCACCGGTCCGCTGGGCCAGGGCATTGCCAATGCCGTGGGTTTTGCCATCGCTGAGCGCACATTAGCGGCGCAGTTCAACCGTCCGGGTCATGACATCGTAGACCATAACACCTGGGTGTTTATGGGCGATGGTTGCATGATGGAAGGCATCTCACACGAAGTCTGCTCACTGGCCGGTACGCTGAAGCTCGGTAAGCTGGTGGCCTTCTATGACGATAACGGTATTTCAATCGATGGCCATATCGACGGCTGGTTTACCGATGACACCGCTAAGCGTTTTGAAGCCTATGGCTGGCATGTGGTGCGCGGTGTGGATGGGCATAACGCGGATGCGATCGCGAAAGCCATCGAAGAAGCGAAAGCCGTAACCGATAAGCCTTCACTGCTGATGTGCAAAACCGTGATTGGTTTCGGTTCACCAAACAAAGCGGGCACCCATGATTCACATGGCGCGCCACTGGGTGACGACGAAGTGGCCTTGACCCGTAAGCAACTGGGTTGGGAGTATCCGCCATTTGTTATCCCGTCTGAGATTTATGCCGAGTGGGATGCTAAAGAAGCGGGCCAGGCGAAAGAAGCCGCGTGGAATGAAAAATTTGCCGCTTACGCCAAAGCCTTCCCGGAACTGGCTGCTGAATTCAAACGTCGCATGAGCAACGAACTGCCAGCTAACTGGCAGCAAGAGTCGCAAAAATTCATTGAGCAGTTGCAGGCGAACCCGGCGAAAATTGCCAGCCGTAAGGCCTCGCAGAATGCGATTGAAGCGTTTGGTAAGATCCTGCCGGAATATCTGGGCGGTTCAGCGGATTTGGCACCCAGTAACCTGACTATCTGGTCGGGCTCTAAGCCAATCAATGAAGATGCTGCGGGTAACTACATCCATTATGGTGTGCGTGAGTTTGGTATGACCGCGATTGCTAACGGTCTGGCCCTGCACGGCGGTTTCCTGCCTTATACCGCAACCTTCCTGATGTTCGTGGAATATGCGCGTAACGCGGCACGTATGGCTGCGCTGATGAAGATCCGTCAGATCATGGTGTATACCCATGATTCAATCGGTCTGGGTGAAGATGGCCCGACGCACCAGCCTGTTGAGCAGATGGCAAGCCTGCGCACGACGCCGAACATGAGCCTGTGGCGTCCGTGTGACCAGGTTGAATCTGCCGTGGCGTGGAAATATGCCATTGAGCGTAAAGACGGCCCAAGCGCCCTGATCTTCTCGCGTCAGAACCTGGCACAGCAGGAGCGTACACCCGAACAACTGGCCAACGTGGCCCGCGGTGGTTATGTCCTCAAAGACAGCGCAGGCACGCCAGAACTGATTCTGATTGCCACCGGTTCCGAAGTGGAACTGGCCGTCGCGGCTTACCAGAAGCTTACCGAAGAAGGTCGCAAGGTGCGCGTGGTGTCTATGCCATCGACCGATGCTTTCGATAAACAGTCCGAAGAATACCGTGAATCTGTTCTGCCAAAAGCCGTTGCGGCGCGCGTCGCTATTGAGGCTGGTATCGCCGATTACTGGTTTAAATACACCGGGCTGAACGGGGCTATTGTTGGGATGACCACCTTTGGTGAGTCGGCTCCTGCTGAGAAGCTGTTCGAAGTGTTCGGTTTCACGCTCGACAACGTTGTCGCAAAAGCAAAAGCGTTGCTGGCGTAATGCCACAATCCTGACGCGTGCCTGCGCGTCAGGATAGCAATAAAAAGGGGGCGCTTTCTGCCCCCTGACTGACGCAATTATTCCTGGAGTAATCGCTCATTTTTGCTCAATTATGTGATGCAGATCCAAAAATTCGCAGCTCGCTTGATCGCAGTCATTCCTGTTATTCCTCACTTCTATTATTCTCGCTGAACCGTTTCAGTTATGGCGCGTTCACCCTGCATCGGGTAAGAATCTCCTGTACAAAACGTGGTGAAACGCTCAGGCTATCTGCACCTTTTTTTCAGTCTGGTTTGGCAGGAGAAAGATGACCATTCGGGTTGCAATAAACGGCTTTGGTCGCATTGGACGCAACGTGTTGCGTGCACTGTATGAAACGGGACGCCGTGCTGAAATCACCGTGGTGGCGATTAATGAGCTGGCGGAAGCCGCAGGCATGGCGCACTTATTAAAATACGACACCAGTCATGGCCGTTTTGCACTGGATGTTCGCCAGGAGCGGGACCTGCTGTGGGTGGGAGAAGATACCATTCGTATTCTGCACCACGCCGGACTGGACGCGCTGCCCTGGCGCGAACTCAATGTCGATGTGGTACTGGACTGTACCGGCGTTTATGGTTCCCGCCAGGATGGTGAAGCCCATCTGCGCGCTGGCGCTAAAAAAGTCCTGTTTTCCCATCCGGGTGGTCACGATCTTGATGCCACCGTCGTGTACGGTGTTAACGAGCAGGAACTGAAACAAACGGACTGTATTGTCTCGAATGCCTCCTGCACCACCAACTGCATTATTCCCGTGATTAAGCTGCTGGATGATGCGTTTGGGATTGAGTCGGGCACGGTGACGACGATCCATTCGGCGATGCACGATCAACAGGTGATCGATGCCTATCACAGCGATCTGCGCCGCACGCGTGCAGCCAGTCAGTCTATTATTCCGGTGGACACGCGCCTGGCGGCAGGCATTACGCGTATTTTTCCGAAATTTAACGATCGCTTTGAAGCCATTGCAGTGCGTGTGCCGACGATCAACGTGACCGCCATTGATCTCAGCGTTTCTGTGCGTCAGCCGGTTAAGGCCTGTGAGGTTAACGCCTTGTTGCTGAGCGCGGCAGAAGGGGCGTTTCGTGGTATAGTTGACTATACGGAGTTGCCGTTAGTCTCAATAGATTTCAACCATGATCCGCACAGTGCCATTGTGGACGGTACACAAACGCGGGTCAGCGGTCAGCATCTGATCAAAACCCTGGTCTGGTGCGACAACGAATGGGGCTTTGCTAACCGAATGATCGACACGACGTTAGCGATGGCCGCAAGCGGTTTCAGGTAAGACGCGGTTTGCGTCTGGCAAAACTTATGAGAATCAACGAGAGGGTTCACCATGTCCGTAATTAAGATGACCGATCTGGATCTTGCTGGCAAACGCGTTCTAATCCGCGCCGATCTCAACGTGCCGGTAAAAGAAGGGAAAGTGACGTCAGATGCACGTATCCGTGCGTCTCTGCCTACCATCGAAGCTGCCCTGAAGCAGGGCGCTAAAGTGATGGTTACCTCTCACCTGGGTCGTCCGACCGAAGGTGAATACAACGACGAATTCTCACTGCTGCCTGTAGTGAACTACCTGAAAGAAAAACTGAACGGCACCCCGGTAACGCTGGCGAAAGACTACCTTGACGGCGTCGATATCGGCGCGGGCGAGCTGGTTGTGCTGGAAAACGTTCGCTTTAACAAAGGCGAAAAGAAAGACGACGAAGCGCTGGCAAAAAAATACGCAGCACTGTGTGACGTGTTCGTGATGGATGCTTTTGGCACCGCCCACCGCGCCCAGGCCTCTACACACGGCGTGGGTAAATTTGCGCCTGTCGCCTGTGCGGGCCCGCTGCTGTCGGCTGAGCTGGACGCGCTGGGTAAAGTGATGAAAAACCCTGAGCGTCCGCTGGTGGCCGTTGTCGGTGGTTCAAAAGTCTCAACCAAATTTGATGTGCTGCAGTCGCTGGTCAAGATTGCGGACACCGTGATTGTCGGCGGTGGCATTGCGAACACCTTCGTCGCTATCGATAACAAAGTGGGTAAATCGCTGTATGAGCCAGACTTTGTTGAAGCGGCAAAAGGCCTGCGCGATCAGTACGGTATTCCTGTCCCAACCGACTCACGCGTTGGCACGGAATTCTCTGAAACTGCCCCGGCAACCGTGAAAAAGGTTTCGGAAGTGGCAGATAACGAAGAGATTATGGACTTCGGCGACGAAACCGCTCAGGCCATGGCAACCATCCTCAAGAATGCGAAAACCATTCTGTGGAATGGCCCGGTTGGTGTGTTTGAGTTCCCGAACTTCCGTAAAGGCACCGAGATTGTCGCTAACGCGATTGCAGACAGTGACGCGTTCTCTGTTGCAGGTGGCGGTGATACGCTGGCTGCTATCGATCTGTTTGGCATTGAAGACAAAATCTCCTATATCTCGACGGGCGGCGGCGCGTTCCTTGAGTTCGTTGAAGGCAAAAAACTGCCTGCCGTTGCCATGCTGGAAGAGCGTGCGAAGCAGTAATCCTTTGGGGGCGGTGCCTGGCGGCACTGCCTGAAAACTCGCCCGATACCGGGCGTTTAAATCGCTGTCCCCATGTTGGGGATAACCGGTCACGAAACAGGACACAATCATGTCTAAAATTTTTGATTTCGTAAAACCCGGCGTTGTCACTGGTGACGACGTTCAGAAGATCTTCAAAGTAGCGAAAGAGAATAAATTCGCTCTGCCAGCGGTTAACTGCGTCGGTACTGACTCAATTAACGCTGTGCTGGAAGCCGCCGCGAAAGTTAAAGCCCCGGTTATCGTACAGTTCTCTAACGGCGGTGCTGCGTTCATCGCCGGTAAAGGTTTTAAAACCGACAAGCCACAGGGCGCCGCCATTTTCGGTGCGATCTCTGGCGCACAGCACGTGCATCTGATGGCTGAACAGTATGGCGTGCCGGTTATCCTGCACACCGACCACTGTGCCAAAAAACTGCTGCCGTGGATCGACGGTCTGCTTGACGCAGGCGAAGAGCACTTCAAAAAAACCGGCAAGCCGCTGTTCTCTTCTCATATGATCGACCTGTCTGAAGAGTCACTGGAAGAAAACATCGAAATCAGCAGCAAATACCTGGCGCGCATGGCGAAAATCGACATGACCCTGGAAATCGAACTGGGCTGCACCGGCGGTGAAGAAGATGGCGTGGACAACAGCCACATGGACGCTTCTGCCCTGTACACCCAGCCAGAAGACGTGAACTACGCGTACGAAAAACTGAATGCGATCAGCCCGCGTTTCACCATTGCGGCATCCTTCGGTAACGTCCACGGCGTTTACAAACCCGGTAACGTGAAACTGACCCCAACCATCCTGCGTGACTCCCAGAAATTTGTCTGTGAAAAACATGGCCTGCCGCACAATGCGCTGGATTTCGTGTTCCACGGTGGTTCAGGTTCTTCTGCTGCAGAAATCGAAGAGTCTATCAGCTACGGCGTGATCAAGATGAACATCGATACCGATACTCAATGGGCGACCTGGGACGGTATTCTGCAGTACTACAAAAAGAACGAAGGCTATCTGCAGGCGCAGCTGGGTAACCCAGAAGGCGCTGATAAGCCGAACAAGAAATACTACGATCCACGCGTCTGGCTGCGCGCTGCGCAGGCATCCATGGTGGTGCGTCTGGAGCAGGCGTTCAAAGAACTCAACGCCGTTGACGTTCTGTAAGTAGCGTTGCTCAGCGCTGAGGTCGTCAGGACGTCAGCGTGACTGACTCTGTCCCGATCAGCCGATCGGGACTTTTTTTATCCCGCCTTTGCACACCTTTCTCTTTGCGCTTTTGATGAGTCGACGTCCGGTTACAGCGGCATCGCTTACCACCTTTTATGCTCAAAAACTTCTCAACAGGGAAGGGCGAAGCGAGGGGAGTCAAACGCATTGTGGCGACGATTCAGGCTGCCCGTCCTCATTATGGTGCCATGTAATTTGGCACCAGGCTAAATAATTGATTACCCTTAATCCCTGGGTGTCGGATTACATCTGGCAGTTTTTGTTTTTCCCCTCGGGGATTCATCAACAGGGCTTACAAATGGAAGACTTGAATGTTGTGGATGGTATCAACAGTGCCGGTGGCTGGTTAGTACACAACCAGGCGCTGATTCTGAGTTATGCCGTGAATATCGTTGCGGCTGTTGCCATCATTATTGTCGGGATGGTCATCGCCAGAGTGATTTCAAACGCCGTTAATCGTCTGCTCATCGCGCGTCATATTGACGCCACCGTGGCAGACTTTCTTTCCGCGCTGGTTCGTTATGGCGTCATTGCGTTTACGGTGATTGCTGCGCTGGGACGCGTTGGCGTGCAAACCGCGTCGGTCATTGCCGTGCTGGGTGCGGCAGGTCTGGCCGTCGGCCTTGCGCTACAGGGCTCATTGTCCAATCTGGCAGCCGGTGTACTGCTGGTCACGTTCCGTCCTTTCCGTACCGGTGAGTTTGTTGATCTGGGCGGCGTGATGGGCACCGTACTGAATGTGCAGATTTTCTCGACCACACTGCGGTCGGCGGATGGCAAGATTGTGGTGGTGCCCAATGGCAAAATCATCAGCGGGAATATCATCAACTTCTCGCGTGAACCCGTGCGCCGTAATGAATTCATTGTCGGCGTGGCCTATGAAGCCGATGTGGATGAGGTGATTGCCCTGCTGCGTGAAGTGGTGGAAGCCGATCAGCGTGTCTTAAAAGATCGTGGCATCCAGATTGGCCTGAATGAATTGGGCGCTTCATCGCTGAATTTCGTTGTGCGTTGCTGGAGCAACAGTAGCGATCTGCAGGACGTTTACTGGGATCTGCTCAAGAACTTCAAACGTGCGCTGGATAACAAAGGCATTGGTATTCCTTACCCACAGATGGATGTCCATCTGCATCAGGTGAACAAACCTGACGCGGAAACTGCGGTCACCCGTTAAGCCGATGGGCGGCAGCCGCCGCCCATTAAAATGGCTAATGACGTATTAATTTTTTCCATTTCCGCTAATCATATCGGCTTCTCTATAATGCCTGACATCTGACTGATGTAAGGATATTTCCCGTGTTATCGATTTATTTTCAAGGGCTTGCTCTTGGGGCCGCGCTCATTCTGCCGCTGGGGCCGCAAAATGCTTTCGTGCTTAATCAGGGCGTGAAACGGCACTATCATCTGATGACCGCCACGCTCTGCTCGCTGAGCGATGTTGTGCTGATCTGCGCGGGGATTTTTGGGGGAAGTGCGCTCCTGCAGCAGTCGCCACTGCTGCTGACCGTGATTACCTGGGCAGGTGTGGCCTTTTTGCTCTGGTATGGCTGGGGCGCATTACGGACCGCTTTTCGCCGCGAGCTGGCGCTGGCGTCAGGCCTGGATATCCGGCAGAGCCGAGGCCGGATCATTGCTACCCTGCTGGCAGTCACCTGGCTCAATCCCCACGTTTATCTCGATACCTTTGTTGTGCTTGGCAGCCTGGGAAGCCAGTTTCCTGATACCCACGCGCGTCAGTGGTTCGCCCTGGGGACCGTCAGTGCCTCTGTGTTGTGGTTTTTTGGCTTAGCCCTGTTGGCGGCCTGGCTTGCGCCGTTACTGCAGACAACGCGCGCGCAACGCCTCATCAACCTGCTGGTCGGCGCGGTCATGTGGTTTATCGCGTTTCAACTCGCACAGCAGGCTATCACAGGATTTTGAGCAAAAGGTAAACGAAAACGGGTTATCCAGACCCGTTTTCCGAACTTTTGTCATTACCTTCACTCCAAGCAAGGCGTAATATGATGCGCGTGCCGGCTTCGGACCCGAAGCCACCGAACTGACCTTTCAAGGAGGACTTTCATGAAACTGAAAGCATTGGCGCTTGTCGCGATGATGAGCGCAGGGGCATTGCCTTTAAGCGCACAGGCTGATGAACTGCCAAACGGACCGCATGTTGTGACGTCAGGCAAAGCGACGGTTGATGCCCGCCCGGATATCGCGACGCTGTCAATTGTGGTGAATGTCTCATCGAAAGATGCCGCAGAGGCAAAGAAACAGGTCGACAGTCGTGTTGCGCAGTATTTTGATTTCCTGCAGAAAAACGGCATCGAGAAAAAGGATATTGAAGCGGCCAACCTGACCACGCAGCCAGAATACGATTATACCAAAGACGGTAAATCGCAGCTGAAAGGTTACCGTGCGGTACGTCAGGTTCAGGTGACCGTCCGCCAGCTGGACAAGCTGAATGAGCTGCTTGACGGCGCGCTGAAATCGGGCCTGAACGAAGTTCGCAGCGTCGAGTTAGGCGTCGCCAATCCTGAGCGCTACAAGCAGCAGGCGCTGAAAGCCGCCATCAAAAATGCGACTCAGCAAGCCACAGAACTGGCAGAAGGCTTTAACGCCAAACTGGGGCCAATCTACAGCATTCGCTATCAGGTCGCTAACTACCAGCCTATGCCGATGAATCGCATGTTTAAAGCCTCCGCGGCAGCGGCCGATACTTCCGCGCAGGAAACCTACGACCAGCAAAGCATTAACTTCGATGACCAGGTTGATGTGGTTTTTGAGATGAAACCCAATACGGCACAGTAAGCTTATCGATGCTGTCGTGAAGCCATCAGCGGCCATGTTTACCAGGTGCGCTTTGCACCGCTGATGCGGTGCCTTTCCATCGCTCAGCAACCTGACGGACTGTCGCAGTCGGCCTGTTCCTTTGCCGGCGGCGCTTTTCCCCCGCATTCCTGCGGGGGCAATCCCTGGTTGATTCCCGCTTTTCAGCGCCCGGTATCACCTGCTGAAATCACGCCCCTGATGGCCATGGAGCCGTGCTGCTTTTAGCAGGGTACACTCTCACTGCAACGCCTGACGCTTGCTGCGGCACAGGGGATTATTCTCTTTAGTTCAGCAGAAGCCCGGACAGGCTGTCCGGTTCCGGGCGGTTTGTCAGGAGAATAAGCAGACCAGGAATGCTGCCCGGTAGCGGCAGAGAGTCGCGTTTGACACCCACCGTCCCCCAGTTTATCCGGCCTTCACTTTCGCCTTTAGCCGCTATTCCATCGTGTCCTGACGCAGAACCCGATGACCATGCGCAATCAGCGCATCGGTGACCCGACGCATCAGTCGGCTTTCCGGTGCAAAACGGTGCCAGTACAACATCCGGCGCTGATACAGCCCCGGTGTCAGATCGATCAGCTCACCGCTCGCCAGTTCGCGCTCAATCTGCAGATGCGGGATCATACAGCAGGTTGAGCCCTGACGGGCCATCTGCACAAAGGCTTCAGAAGAGTTAACGATATGGCAGGGCACGCTGCCCGGCGAAAGATCGAAGTTCTGCTGTAAAAAGGCCTGATGCATATCATCCAGATGGTCAAATGCGACGGCAGGCGCTTTCAGCAACGCGGAACGGGTGACGCCGTTGGGAAAAAAGCGCTCGGCAAAGTCACGGGAAGCCACAAACAGGTAATCCAGGGCGCCCAGTTGATCAACCAGACAACTGGGTAAAGGCTGGGGCTGGATACTGACTGCGCCGACCACTTCGCCACGTCTCAGACGTTCCTGCGTACGGGTTTCATCTTCAACCTGGAGGTTAAGGCGCACCGGCGAATCGGCCAGCACGTCTTTTAATGCAGGCAACAGCCAGGTGGCCAGACTGTCGGCGTTCACCGCCAGGGAGAGCAGTAACGGCGTCGTACCGCTGATTTCATCTCCCAGCCACTCTTCCTCCAGCAGTTCAACCTGGTGCAACAGCGCAAGCAGCTTTTGCCCCTGCTCAGTGGGACGAGGGGGCACGGTGCGAACCAACAGCGGCTGACCAAACAGGTTTTCCAGCTGTTTGATGCGTTGCGATACGGCCGACTGGGTGATGCACAGTTTTTGCGCAGCACGTTCAAAGCCACGTTCACGTATCACTGCGTCCAGCGCCTGAAGCGTTCTGTAGTCCGGGCGTTTCATTATTCTTTTCTCTCCTTCAGGGTGGACGTTACGATGCCACAAATGTGCCTGAGCAAAAGTCTGGGGTATTTTTGTGGGCTGGCTTCCAAAGCATTAAATCCGCCCAATGCATCCGAGCATTTTCAGC
Organism: Pantoea sp. SGAir0180; assembly: GCF_043546245.1. NCBI lineage: Bacteria > Pseudomonadati > Pseudomonadota > Gammaproteobacteria > Enterobacterales > Erwiniaceae > Pantoea > Pantoea sp. SGAir0180. The sequence continues at coordinate 223,677 of NZ_CP028071.1, forward strand.
AAACCTTGCTTTATACTACGCGCATTTTCTTATCGCACAGGTTCTAAACATACCATGACGCAGGATGAACTGAAAAAAGCTGTTGGTTGGGCTGCACTTGATTATGTCCAGCCAGGTACGATCGTCGGCGTGGGAACAGGCTCTACCGCTGCCCATTTTATTGATGCGCTCGGCAGCATCAAACACCAGATTGAAGGTGCCGTGTCCAGCTCTGAAGCCTCCACGCAAAAGCTCAAAAGCCTCGGTATTCAGGTGTTTGATTTGAATGAAATCGATGACCTGGCCATCTATGTTGATGGTGCCGACGAAATTAATCCCCAGATGCAGATGATCAAAGGCGGCGGTGCCGCGCTGACCCGCGAAAAAATCGTCGCGGCCGTGGCTAAAAAGTTTATCTGTATTGCCGATGCATCGAAAGAAGTCGACGTGCTGGGGCGTTTTCCGTTGCCCGTTGAAGTGATTCCCATGGCACGCAGCTACGTCGCGCGTGAACTGGTCAGGCTGGGCGGTTTGCCTGAGTATCGCCAGAATGTCGTCACTGACAACGGTAATATCATCCTGGACGTGCATAATTTGCGTATTCTGGATCCCATTGAGCTGGAAAAAACCATTAACGCGTTACCGGGCGTCGTCACCGTCGGGCTTTTCGCTACCCGGGGTGCCGATGTGGCGTTGATTGGCGGACCGGATGGGGTCAAAACGCTGAAAAAATAACGCGACGGGCGCATAATTTGCGCCCGCGTTTTTTTAATTAAAAAAAAACTTTTCTCGCCAGGCTGAAATTTGGTGACTTATGTCACATAAGCGTCATCAACAGCGGGTTCATTCTCCCCGATGCGGCCAACCCACGATTTTGTCCGGCAAAGTTTGGCTTCTGAATCCAGCCAGCCAGCCGGTCAGGCAATCGTTTGTATTGCTGCTGGCGTTTTTTTTGATATTTTGACTGCTGGCTGACTGCGTTCAGTCCTCGTTGAATTCTGAATAGGGTTGGGAAATGGCAAAGGTTTCACTGGAAAAAGACAAGATTAAGTTCCTGCTGGTGGAAGGTGTCCACCAGAGCGCGCTGGACAATCTTCGTGCTGCAGGTTACACCAATATTGAATTCCACAAAGGCGCACTGGATAGCGAGTCATTAAAGGCTTCCATCCGTGACGCGCACTTTATCGGTATCCGTTCCCGTTCCCAACTGACTGAAGAGATTTTTGCCGCAGCAGAAAAACTGGTCGCTGTGGGCTGTTTCTGTATCGGTACCAACCAGGTTGATTTAAATGCGGCGGCAAAGCGCGGTATTCCCGTTTTTAACGCCCCGTTCTCTAACACGCGCTCGGTCGCCGAACTGGTGATTGGCGAAATGCTGCTGATGCTGCGTGGCGTGCCAGAAGCGAACGCCAAAGCCCATCGCGGTGTCTGGAATAAGATTGCTAAAGGCTCATTCGAAGCGCGCGGTAAGAAGCTGGGCATTATCGGCTATGGTCACATTGGTATGCAGTTAGGCGTGCTGGCCGAGGGCCTGGGCATGCACGTGTATTTTTATGATATTGAAAATAAACTGCCGCTGGGTAATGCCTCGCAGGTGCGAAGCCTGACGCAGTTGCTGAATATGAGCGATGTCGTCAGTCTGCATGTGCCTGAAACCGCCTCGACACAAAATATGATCTCTGCTGACGAGCTGGCGCAGATGAAACCTGGCGCGCTGTTAATCAACGCCTCACGCGGCACCGTCGTGGATATTCCGGCACTGTGTGACGCGCTGGCCAGCAAGCAGGTCGGGGGCGCGGCCATTGACGTGTTCCCGGTTGAGCCAGCCACAAACAGCGATCCGTTTGTCTCGCCACTGAGTGAGTTCGATAATGTCATTCTGACGCCACACATCGGGGGTTCCACCGAAGAAGCGCAGGAAAACATTGGTATCGAAGTGGCAGGCAAACTGGCGAAATATTCCGATAACGGTTCAACGCTGTCTGCAGTGAACTTCCCTGAAGTGTCCTTGCCGATGCACGGCGTCAGCGCAAGCCGTCTGCTGCACATTCATGAAAACCGTCCGGGTGTGCTGACCGCAATTAACCAGATTTTTGCCGAACAGGGCATCAATATCGCCGCGCAGTACCTGCAAACCTCACCCATGATGGGGTATGTGGTGATTGATATCGATGCCGAGCACGAACTGGCAGAGAAAGCGCTGCAGCTGATGAAGGCTATCCCTGGAACTATCCGCGCCCGTCTCCTCTACTGATTTATCAAAATAATAAACCCAGGCGCACAACAGTGCCTGGGTTTATTCTTCCCACAACCACAACGTTGACGGCGTCAGCACGGCGGGCAAAGGAATATCCCAGGCCGCCACAGGCAGCGAATCGACCAACTGGCAGTCGTGCGCGATGCCAACCGGTAAAAAAGCGTGCTGTTTCCAGTTTTGTAACGTGCGGTCGTAAAAACCGCCCCCCATGCCCAGACGCTGACCACTGCGATCAAAGGCCACCAGCGGCACCATCATCACATCCAGTTCGTCCAGCGTAACCATATGCCGGATATCGAGTGGCGGTTCAGGAATACGTAGCTTGTTCGGGCTCAACGGCGTTTCTGGCTTATAGCGCAGAAAAAGCAGATGACCGGCAGAGAAGGGATGAAGCACAGGAAGATAAACGCGTTTGTTCTGCTGCCATAATTTTGCGATAAGCGGACGCGTATTAATTTCCCCATCGACGGATAAGAACAGCGCGACGTTTTGGGCGTCGGAGACAGGCGCAAAGTTAATCGCGTGTTCCGCAAGCTGTTCGGCGGCAGTATGTTGCTGTTCCGGGGTTAAGGCGCGACGTAAATGACGAACATGCTGACGAATGTCCTGTCGCTGAAGTAAAGAGGATTCTGACATGGTGTCCCCCAGAAGAAGTCGCCTGAGCGACGCACTATATCATGTCTGGTGGGGGATAATGCAGTACAACCAGAAAGGAGATCTCCGAGATGCCGCCGTAGGCTGTAACCCTTGAACCCTTGGTTCAAGGTGAACATGCCGTCGCAACCATCAGGCTTCTCGGACGGACCGAGCATGCTCACAGGTTGCGGAGCGTCACATTCTGTTGGTATGAAATATCGGCTCAGGGGACTGGCCCACTTGCAAACATCTCAGAGAAAATTGACTTCACCGTCAGTGTAGCACAGTGACCATGAAGTATTATTCGAACTTCGCATCCTGACGATCAGTTATGCGACCTTGCTCAACTAATGCCTGCTCTATCGTCTGCTGTAACATACGGATTCGTTGTTCCATATTAGCAGCATAGTCGCGCGTCTTGTTTTTTTCTTGTGCCAGTTCATGGCAAATGTTTAACGCGGCAATGAACACCAGTTGCTCTGTATTGGTGACTCTAGTGCGAACTTTTAAATCTTGCAACCGTTGATTGAGATCTTCCGCCGCCGCGTTCAGCGCATCTTGCTGTTCAGGCGGACAATTTACTCTCAAAGAACGACCAAAAATTTGTAAATCTACCGGTTGTGCAGACATGCCACCTTCCTGACTGATTACCTGGCTCGCCATTCCCTTAGCCTTCAATGGCCTGGGAGGCGGGCAACTATATAGACCTGAGAAATAAGATACAACCCCTTTTCTGGAAACCTTGAGGCAGCTAGTGGTAGCATACCACGAACTCTTACAGCCAACGACGATGAAAAATGATGTCTTCACAGAACGCAACCCCTGATTACAATGCGCTGGCGGCGGCGCTCTCACAGCACGGCGTCGGAATGACACCTGCCGAAATGCACGGATTACTCAGCGGTATTCTGTGTGGCGGTAATCAGGATACCAGCTGGAAAACGCTGGTCCACGATCTCGCGAATGAAGGCATGGCTTTTTCGCACACGCTGGCCCAGCCGCTGCAGGATTTGCATGCAAATATTACGACGGCGCTTGAAGAAGATGGCTTTCTCTTTCAACTGATGCTGCCCGACGATGATGACATCACCGTGTTTGATCGGGCGGACGCCCTGGCTGGCTGGGTAAACCATTTTTTACTCGGCCTGGGCGTAACTCAGCCTAAACTGGATAAGGTCACCGGCGAAACCGGCGAGGCCATTGATGATCTGCGTACTATCGCGCAGCTTGGCTATGACGAAGACGAAGATCAGGAAGAGCTGGAGCAGTCGCTGGAGGAGGTGATCGAGTACGTCCGCGTCGCGGCGCTACTTTGTCACGATACGTTCACGCGCCCGCAGCCAACCGCACCTGAAGTACAGAAGCCAACGTTACACTAAGCCAGATATCTCAGTTCAACAGGGAGTGCAGACATGATTTCACTGGAGACCTTCCAGCAGCGTCGTCAGGCGCTGTTAGCGAAAATGGTTCCGGGCAGCGCAGCGTTAATTTTTGCGGCGCCTGAAGTAACGCGCAGTAACGACAGCGAATATCCGTTTCGTCAAAACAGTGATTTCTGGTACTTCACAGGTTTTAATGAGCCTGAAGCCTTACTGGTGCTGATCAAAAGTGATGAGAACCACAACCACAGTGTGCTGTTTAATCGTGTCCGCGACCTGACCGCAGAAATCTGGTTTGGTCGCCGTCTGGGCCAGGAGGCGGCACCGGCAAAACTGGGTGTGGATCGCGCACTGCCCTGGAACGATATCGGTGAGCAGCTTCATCTTTTGTTGAACGGTCTGGATGAGGTTTATCACGCGCAAGGGTTATATCCTGAGGCTGACAAGCTGGTGTTCAGTGCGCTGGATAAACTACGTCGCGGTTTCCGCCAGAACCTGAGCGCCCCTGCCAGCCTGACAGACTGGCGTCCCTGGGTGCATGAGATGCGCCTGTTCAAAAGTCCGGAAGAAATCGCCATTCTGCGCCGTGCAGGTGAGATCAGTGCGCTGGCCCATACGCGCGCTATGCAGGCCTGTCGCCCCGGCCTGTACGAATACCATCTGGAAGGCGAAATTCATCATGAGTTTAACCGCCACGGTGCGCGTTTTCCCTCCTACAACACCATCGTCGGTTCCGGTGAAAATGGATGTATTCTGCACTATACCGAGAATGAATGTGAGCTGCGGGATGGCGACCTGGTGCTGATTGATGCGGGATGTGAATGGCAGGGGTACGCAGGCGATATTACCCGCACCTTCCCGGTAAACGGTAAATTCTCACCCGCTCAACGTGCTGTCTACAACATCGTGCTGAAATCGTTAGAGACGGCATTATCCCGTTTCCGGCCTGGCGTCAGTATTCGCGAGGTGAATGATGAGGTGGTGCACATCATGGTGACCGGTCTGGTTGAACTGGGCGTGTTGCAGGGCGAGGTTGACGCGTTAATTGCTGAAGACGCGCATCGCAAATTCTTTATGCATGGCCTGAGCCACTGGCTGGGGCTGGATGTCCATGATGTGGGGCACTACGGCACGCCAAGCCGGGATCGCATTCTGGAACCGGGCATGGTCATTACTATTGAACCAGGCTTATACATTGCCCCCGATGCCGACGTGCCGGTGGAATACCGCGGTATCGGCATTCGCATTGAGGATGACATTGTGATCACTGAAACAGGTAACGAGAATCTCACTGACAGCGTGGTGAAAGATCCGGATGCTATTGAGGCGCTGATGGCGGCGGCACGCGCAGGATGACCGTCCTCATCGCGGGTGGCGGAATGACCGGTGCCACGCTGGCGCTGGCTATTTCGCACCTGACACAGGGCGCGCTGCCCGTCACGCTGATCGAAAGCAGCGAACCTGCCAGCCGCGCGCATCCAGGTTATGACGGCCGTGCCATTGCGCTGTCTGCCGGCACCTGTCAGCAACTGGCCAATATTAATCTCTGGCAGCGCATTGCCCCCTGCGCAACGCCGATCACGACGATCCATGTTTCCGATCGGGGTCATGCGGGTTTTGTCTCACTGACGGCCAGCGACTATGCGATTCCCGCGCTGGGCCAGGTCGTCGAATTGTTCGACGTAGGCCAGCGTTTATTCGCGCAGCTTAAACAGGCTCCCGGCGTCACCCTGCGCTGTCCGGCACGGGTCACCAATGTGAACCGTACTCAGGCGCACGTGAAGGTCACGCTGGATAATGATGAACAGCTGGACGCTGATGTGCTGGTGGCGGCTGATGGCACGCGTTCGGCTGTCGCGGCAGCCTGCGGTATTCAGTGGCAAACCGAAACTTATCAGCAACTGGCACTCATTGCGAATGTCACCAGCGAGATACCGCACCAGGGGCGGGCCTTTGAACGGTTTACTGCGTTCGGCCCGCTCGCCCTGCTGCCGATGTCTGACAACCGTCTGTCGCTGGTGTGGTGTCATTCATTGGATAAGCGCCCGCAGCTTGAGCGCTGGGACGACGAGACGTTTCTCAGCGAACTTCAGCACGCGTTCGGCTGGCGACTGGGGAAATTTACCCACACCGGTAAACGCGATATCTATCCGCTGGCATTGCAACAGGCCGAACCGGTCGTTTCACATCGTGTTGCCACCGTGGGCAACGCAGCCCAGACGCTGCACCCTATTGCCGGGCAGGGATTTAACCTGGGCCTGAGGGATGTCATGTCCTTAGCCGAAACCCTGGCCACCGCGCACCGGCAGCAACAGGACCCTGGCAGCTATGCTGTCATGCAGCATTACCGCCAGCGTCGCCAACAGGATCGGGCCACGACCATCGGTCTCACCGACGGTCTGGTGCGCCTGTTTGCCAACCGCCATGCACCGCTGGTCGTCGGGCGCAACCTTGGCCTGCTGGCAATGGATCATCTGCCGTTGCTGAGAAATCTTCTGGCCGAGCGCACGCTTGGCTGGGTTAAGCGTTAACTGAGAGGCACTGATGCAAACTTATGATGTGGTGATCGCCGGTGGCGGTATGGTAGGACTGGCCGTGGCCTGCGGTCTGCAGGGCAGTGGCTTGCGTATCGCCGTACTCGAACAAGCGCCCGAGCCGCAATTTGATGCCACCGCTTCTCCGTCTGTCCGCGTATCGGCTATCAATGCGGCCAGTGAACGTCTTTTACAAAAACTGGATGTCTGGTCGACGATCCTGTCGCTCAGAGCCAGCCCTTATCAGGCCATGGAAGTCTGGGATCGTGACAGCTTCGGTGCTATCTCATTTGACGGTGAGCAGCAGGGCTTAACCCATCTCGGGCACATTATCGAAAACCCGGTGATTCACTGCGCCTTATGGCAGCGAGCCAGGCAGTGCAGTGACGTGACGTTGCTGCCGTCGTCACATCTTCAGCAGGTGGCATTTGGCGATAACGAAGCCTTCATTACGCTACAGGATGGCGGCATGATGAGCGCACGGCTGATGGTTGCCGCAGACGGTGCCAATTCCTGGCTGCGCAACAAAGCCGATATTCCGCTGACTTTCTGGGATTATGAACACCATGCCCTGGTGGCGAACATCCGTACCTCCATGCCACATGATGGCGTCGCGCGTCAGGTATTCCATGGGGATGGCATTCTGGCGTTTCTGCCGATGCAGGATCCGCATCTGTGCTCCATCGTCTGGTCGCTGTCGCCCCAGGAAGCCACCCGGCTGGAAACGATGCCTGAGGCGCTCTTTAATCAACAGTTGTCGGTGGCGTTTGATATGCGCCTTGGCCTGTGCGAACTGGAAGGCGAACGGAAGGCATTCCCCCTCACGGCACGCTATGCGCGCAGCTTTGCTGCACATCGCCTGGCGCTGGTGGGCGATGCTGCGCATACCATTCATCCGCTGGCCGGGCAGGGTGTCAATCTCGGTTTTATGGATGCCGCAGAGTTGATTGGTGAAGTTCGCCGCCTGCATCAGCAGGGCAAAGATATCGGGCAGCACCTCTATCTGCGCCGCTATGAACGCAGCCGTAAACACAGTGCCGCCATGATGCTCGCGGGCATGCAGGGATTTCGTGAGCTGTTTGCGGGCAATAATCCGGCTAAAAAGCTGCTTCGCGATGTCGGGCTAAAATTGGCCGATAATTTACCGGGCGTGAAACCTGTCATGTTGCGGCAGGCGATGGGCCTGAACGACATTCCCGCCTGGCTTCGCTGACGCGAATCCCTTTCTTAAAGCCAGCGTAATTGCTGGCTTTTTTATTTTAAAAAAGGACTGCACCGTAAAAATGCAGTCCTGCACCGTTGCAGCGCCTCATTTGATTTATTCTAATTTTGCGTGATGTTTCGCATTACTTATTTTTATTCGACGCCATTTTTGCTTCGCTATTTTTTTAACATCTTGCGTGTCGGTACGAATAAAATGGCTGTAAAAAAATGAATAGGTCGTATTTGTTGTGTGTCTAATCACAAAATTACAGTCTTTTGTCCTGCTTTTTCTTTTGCGCGATTAGGCTGTGCGTCTGCGTTCGACCTCGCTTTGCTTATGGTTAATCGACCCGTTCAGTGGTAACGTCATTGCAAAGAGAACGTTTGCGTCGGCTCCCGGCGGCGTGGTTTCAAACTTACTTGTTTCAGCACAGGATAGTTATGACTCAGCACACACCTCTGTTTGACCAGCATCAGGAAAACGGTGCGCGTATGGTGGATTTCCATGGCTGGATGATGCCGCTGCACTATGGCTCCCAACTGGATGAACATCATGCTGTTCGCAACGACGCAGGCATGTTTGATGTTTCGCACATGACCATCGTCGATCTGCACGGTGCACGTACGCGTGAGTTTTTGCGTTTTCTGCTGGCAAACGATGTCGCGAGGCTGACGCAACCCGGCAAAGCGCTTTACACCGGCATGCTGAATGCGTCGGGCGGCGTGATTGATGATCTGATCGTGTATTTCATGGATGAGACGTTTTTCCGCCTGGTCGTGAACTCTGCGACGCGTGAAAAGGATCTGGCATGGATCAATGAGCATGCACAGGGTTATGGCGTGGAAGTCCGCGAGCGTGACGATCTGGCGATGATCGCCGTGCAGGGCCCACAGGCCCAGCAAAAAGCACAAACGCTCTTCAGTGATGCACAGCGTCAGGCTGTACAAGGTATGAAGCCGTTCTTTGGTATCCAGGCCGGGGAGCTGTTTATCGCCACCACCGGTTATACCGGCGAAGCGGGTTACGAGATCGCGCTACCTGCGGCGCAGGCCGTTACATTCTGGCAGCGCCTGCTCGCCGCGGGCGTCAAACCCGCCGGGCTGGGCGCACGCGATACATTGCGTCTGGAAGCGGGCATGAATCTTTACGGTCAGGAAATGGATGAAAGCGTTTCACCGCTGGCCGCCAACATGGGCTGGACCCTGTGCTGGGAACCGGCGGACCGCAATTTTATCGGGCGCGAAGCACTGGAAAGTCAGCGCGAAAAAGGCACTGAAAAACTGGTTGGCCTGATCCTGACAGAAAAAGGCGTACTGCGTAACGGCCTGCCCGTGCGTTTTACGGATAGTCAGGGGCAGATGCAGCAGGGCATTATTACCAGCGGATCTTTCTCACCAACGTTGGGTTACAGCATTGCGCTGGCCCGCGTGCCTGCGGGCATTGGCGGAGACGCTATTGTTGAAATCCGCAACCGTGAAATGCCCGTAAAAGTGACTAAACCCGTTTTCGTTCGCGCCGGCAAGCCGGTTGCGCAGTAAAACATAATTACAGGAGAAAGGGCGATGAGCAATGTGCCAGCTGAGTTGAAATACCGCGACAGTCATGAATGGCTGCGCAAAAATGCGGATGGATCTTACACCGTCGGCATCACCGAACACGCGCAGGAATTACTGGGCGATATGGTCTTTGTGGACCTGCCAGAAGTAGGGGCGACGTTCGCTGCCGGCGAAGAGTGCGCCGTCGCCGAATCCGTAAAAGCGGCTTCCGATATCTATTCTCCTGTCAGTGGCGAAATTATCGCCGTGAACGACGCGCTGAATGATTCCCCAGAGCTGGTTAACAGCGAGCCTTATCAGGACGGCTGGTTATTCCAGATCAAAGCCAGCGATGAGTCAGAACTAGACTCACTGCTGGACGCGGATGCCTACAAAGCATCTATTGACGAGTAATCGTTGCGCGGCCTCCAGATGAGGCCGCCGATATCTGACCAGCACTCTCTGTTCCCCAGCCCGATTCAGGATTTACAGCTCATGACTCAGACTCTCAGCCAGCTTGAACACAACGGTGCGTTTATTGAGCGCCATATTGGTCCGTCGCCAGAACAACAGGCCGTTATGCTGGAGGCGATTGGTGCCAGCTCTCTGGCGTCGTTGATTGGTTCTATTGTTCCCGCCGACATTCAGTTGCCCGGTCCGCCCGCCGTTGGCGATGCGGCAACTGAACAGCAGGCGCTGGCAGAGTTAAAAGCGATTGCCGCGCAAAACCTGCGCTACAAATCCTGGATCGGCATGGGATACAGTGCGGTGATAACGCCGCCCGTTATCCTGCGGAACATGCTGGAAAATCCGGGCTGGTACACGGCTTACACGCCGTATCAGCCCGAAGTTTCTCAAGGGCGCCTGGAGGCGCTGCTAAACTTCCAGCAGGTCACCATTGATCTGACCGGCATGGATATCGCGTCCGCTTCACTGCTGGATGAAGCCACCGCGGCGGCCGAAGCGATGGCGATGGCAAAACGCATCAGCAAACTGAAAAATGCCAACCGGTTCTTTATCGCTGATGATATCCATCCGCAAACGCTGGATGTGGTACGGACCCGCGCCGAAACCTTTGGTTTTGAACTGATTATCGACAGCGCGGAGAAAGCCCTGGAGCACGATAATCTGTTTGGTGTCCTGCTTCAGCAGGTAGGCACCACGGGCGAGGTACACGATTACACCAGCCTGATTGCCGAGCTGAAAACCCGTAAAGTAGTCGTCAGCGTGGCCTCGGATTTTATGGCCCTGGTGTTACTTGAATCGCCGGGCAAGCAGGGCGCGGATATTGTGTTCGGTTCCGCTCAGCGCTTTGGTGTACCAATGGGCTATGGCGGTCCTCATGCGGCCTTCTTTGCCAGCCGTGATGAACACAAGCGTTCTATGCCTGGCCGTATTATCGGTGTCTCACGCGACGCCGCTGGCAACACCGCGTTGCGTATGGCGATGCAAACTCGCGAGCAACATATCCGTCGGGAAAAAGCCAACTCCAATATCTGTACCTCTCAGGTGCTGCTGGCCAATATCGCAGGACTGTATGCCGTGTTCCACGGGCCTGTTGGGCTGAAACGTATCGCTTCACGTATTCACCGCTTCACCGATATCCTGGCTGCCGGACTACAACGTGGCGGGCTGAAGCTGCGTCATCACCACTGGTTCGACACGCTGACAGTGGACGTGACCGATAAAGCCGCCGTGTTAAACCGTGCGCTGAGTTTCGGCGTTAACCTGCGTAGTGATATTCATAACGCTGTCGGTATCACGCTGGATGAAACCACATGTCGTGAAGACGTTGCGACATTGTTCGCCATCCTGCTGGGCGATGATCATGGTCTGGATATCGATCAACTTGATAGCCAGGTTGCGGCAGACAGCCAGTCAATCCCTGCAAGCCAGCAGCGCGTCAGCGACATCCTCTCTCACCCTGTGTTCAATCGTCATCACAGTGAGACCGAGATGATGCGCTATATGCACAGCCTGGAGAAAAAAGATCTGGCTCTCAACCAGGCGATGATTCCGCTGGGGTCATGCACGATGAAGCTTAACGCTGCCGCAGAGATGATTCCCATCACCTGGCCTGAATTTGCCGAAATGCATCCGTTCTGCCCGGCAGAACAGGCGGGCGGCTACCTGCAAATGATTGGCCAGCTTTCCCAGTGGCTGGTTCAGCTTACCGGTTACGATGCGCTCTGCATGCAGCCGAACTCCGGTGCACAGGGGGAATACGCGGGGCTGTTAGCGATTCGTCGTTACCATGAAAGCCGTGGTGAAAGTGAACGTCATCTTTGCCTGATTCCCAGCTCAGCACACGGGACCAATCCGGCCTCAGCCCAGATGGCGGGCATGGATGTGGTGGTCGTGGCCTGTGACAAACAGGGTAATATCGATCTGGGCGACCTGCGCGAAAAAGCCGCACAGGCGGGCGATAAACTGTCATGCATCATGGTGACCTACCCATCCACGCACGGCGTGTATGAAGAGACTATTCGTGAAGTGTGCCAGATCGTGCATCAGTACGGCGGCCAGGTGTACCTGGACGGTGCGAACATGAATGCCCAGGTGGGTATTACGACGCCGGGTTATATTGGCGCTGACGTTTCGCACCTTAACCTGCACAAAACTTTCTGTATTCCGCACGGCGGCGGCGGCCCGGGCATGGGACCTATTGGCGTGAAAGCGCATCTGGCACCGTTTGTACCCGGTCACAGCGTGGTGCAGATTGATGGTGTGCTGACACAGCAGGGGGCTGTCTCTGCTGCACCGTTTGGCAGTGCTTCCATTTTACCAATCAGCTGGATGTACATCCGCATGATGGGCGCGGAAGGGCTCAAGCAGGCCAGTTCGGTGGCGATTCTCAATGCCAACTACATCGCCAGCCGTCTGAAATCAGCTTATCCGATTCTGTATACCGGGCGCGATGGTCGTGTGGCGCACGAATGTATTCTGGATATTCGTCCGCTGAAAGAGCAGACCGGGATCAGTGAACTGGATATTGCAAAACGCCTCATCGACTACGGTTTCCATGCGCCAACCATGTCATTCCCGGTCGCGGGCACGCTGATGGTAGAACCTACCGAATCGGAAGGCAAACTGGAGCTGGACCGCTTTATTGATGCCATGCTGGCGATCCGTATGGAAATTGGGCGGGTGGAAAAGGGCGAGTGGCCAATGGATGATAATCCGCTGGTTAACGCGCCTCACACACAAATGGAAGTGACTGGCGAATGGACGCATCCTTACAGCCGCGAGCTGGCCGTTTTCCCGGCAGGCAGCCACAATAAATACTGGCCAACAGTGAAGCGCCTGGATGATGTTTTTGGTGACCGCAACCTGTTCTGCTCATGTGTACCGATGAGCGACTATGCCTGAGTCGGGTTAACACAACTGTTTTGAGGGCCGGTTTTCGGCCCTTTTTTATGGAGGCTCAGATGAAACTCGCGCTTGTTACTGGCGGTAGTCGCGGCATTGGCCGTGCGACCGCCGTTTTACTGGCGACACGGGGCTACCGTGTGGCCGTGAATTATCGCACGCGCGAAAGTGAAGCGCAGCGGGTGGTGGATGAGATTGTGCGTAACGGCGGAGAAGCCTTTAGCGTACAGGCCGATATCAGTGACGAGGCGCAGGTCATGGCGCTGTTTCAACGGCTGGATCAGGAGAACCTGCCGCTCTCGCTGCTGGTAAATAACGCCGGTATCCTGTTTCAGCAATGCCGTCTTGAGCAACTGGATGCGGCGCGCATTCAACAGGTTTTTGCCACAAATGTCACGGGTACCTTCCTCTGCTGTCGTGAAGCCGTCCGGCGCATGGGAACGCACCTGGGAGGACTGGGCGGCAGTATCGTGAACGTTTCCTCCGCGGCAGCCCGTACGGGTTCTCCCGGTGAATATGTCGACTATGCCGCATCGAAGGGCGCGATGGATACGCTGACGAAAGGTCTGTCACTGGAGGTCGCGCAACAGGGGATTCGTGTCAATGGTGTGCGGCCCGGTCTGATCTACACCGGGATGCATGCCGATGGCGGGGAGCCCGGCCGCGTCGACCGACTGGCGAGCGGCGTTCCGATGGGACGTGGTGGACATGCCGAAGAAATTGCAGAAGTGGTGGTCTGGCTGGCCAGCGATGCGGCCTCTTACATCACCGGCAGCATCATTGATGCCGCCGGCGGGCGGTAAATTCATGCCGCAGCGTGACGCTGCGGCAGCCGACTTACAGCTTTTCACCGTTACTGGCGATAACCTGCTGATACCAGGCAAAGCTTTTCTTTTTCGCGCGTGAGAAATCACCGCTGCCATCGTCGTTTTTGTTAACGTGAATGAAACCGTAGCGCTTGTCGTACTGGCCGGTCGTAAAGGATACACAATCGATGCAGCCCCACGGCGTATATCCCATCAGATCCACACCATCATGAATGACGGCTTTTTTCATCTCTGCGATATGCGCCGCCAGATACGCAATGCGGTAATCATCTTCGATCACGCCCTGCGCATTCGGTTTGTCGATCGCGCCAAAGCCGTTTTCCACAATAAACAGCGGCTTCTGGTAGCGTTCGTACAGATCGTTCAGCACATAACGCAGGCCAACGGGATCGATCTGCCAGCCCCAGTCTGAGGCGCTGACATGCGGGTTTTTGACCACTCCGTCAAAACCGGTAATGGGGTCGTCAACACCGCTGGCGCTGTGCTGCACGGCATTACTCATGTAATAGCTGAAACCGATGTAATCGGCACAGCCCTGACGCAGGGTATCTGCATCCTCTGGTTGCATCTCAATCTGGTAGCCTTTGCGTTCCCACTCTTTCAGCGCGTAGGCAGGGTAGTAACCGCGCATTTGTACATCGCTAAAGACATAGCGTTGATGCATCGCTTCTTTAGCCAGCATGACATCGTCAGGATGGCAGGAGAACGGATAAACCGGCACCATGGCGATCATGCAGCCAATTTTGAAGTCCGGGTTGATCTCGTGTCCGCGCTTCACCACCCGGGCACTGGCAACGAACTGATGGTGCATGACCTGATACATCGCCTGTTCAGGTTTTTCATGGTCGGTGAAAATAACGCCGGAACAGCAGTAGCCAAACAGCGGATATTGCCAGTTACGTTGGTTGTTAATTTCGTTAAAGGTCATCCAGTATTTAACTTTATTTTTGTATCGTTCCAGCACGACTTCACTGAAACGCACAAAGAAATCGACGACTTTACGGTTATGCCAGCCGCCATACTCTTTTACCAGGTGGTAGGGCATTTCAAAATGGGAAAGGGTGATTACTGGTTCGATGCCATATTTCAGTAATTCATCAAACAGGTCATCATAAAACTGCAGGCCGGCTTCGTTAGGTTGCTGCTCATCGCCATTAGGGAATATACGCGTCCACGCAATCGAGGTACGGAAGCATTTAAATCCCATCTCCGCAAATAACGCAATATCCTGCTTGTAGTGTGAGTAAAACTCGACGGCCTGATGATTAGGGTAAAATTTTCCGGGCTGAACGCCATCGGTAATGACACGATCCACGCCGTGTGCACCCCCTGTCAGCACGTCAGCGATGCTAATACCTTTTCCAACCTGATCCCACCCGCCTTCAACCTGGTGAGCCGCGACGGCACCGCCCCACAAAAATGTGTCTGGTAAGCTCATTACCCACTCTCCAATACAGATAAAATTGGGCTGAGTGTAGCAAAGCACTTTATAAAGTCACGGTATAACACCGTGCGAAAAAAGGGATTTGTCACAGCTAAAAAACGCTGTGTTTTACTGGCTTAACCGTCGGCCAAGTGATTCGATAATATAAATCGCCGGTACCTGAGTGGTAATATCGCAGTTATCCGCCAGGCGGATAACCGGGACGTGATAGGAAACCGTAAAGTCGCTCATTTTTGCCAGCGAACAGTTTTCACTGTTGGTGACCGCAATAATTTTGCATTTATTCAGGCTAAACTGGCTGGCGATACGCAGTACTTCTTCTGTTTCGCCCGAGACAGAAAGGATGATCGCCAGGGCATTTTCATACAGGCTCGGACTGACGGGATAATAAGGATCATCAATAGCATGACTGAATTTCCCCACATTCGAAAAAAAACGTGCACCGTATTTTCCCAGGCTCCCTGATGTGCCCACACCAATAAAAAATACCCGCTCAGCCTGCCTGATCATCGCGGCTGCCTGGGTGATGACCTGCTCAAATTCAGCATTATTGATGCTTTTAAAAAAACTCAGCATATCGGCCGGGCCAGAGACCGGTAAAGCTGGGGCCGTGTGTTCCTGGGCCAGCCGCAGACGGATACGAAACTCAGACCAGCCTTCACAGTGCATTTTGCGACAGAAACGCAGCACGGTGGTAGTTGACACGGCGGCCTGCTCCGCCAGTTCACGAATGGTCATGTAACTGACACTTTCACGATGTCTGATGATGTACTGATAAACCTGCAATTCCAGATCGTTGAGCGTGGCAAGATCGTGATGCGCGAACATGAAAAAATCACCAGATAGTTGACCAGTCAGCATTTTAACAGAATTTGAACCGGCGTTGACCGCATTAATTAATTTAAGCTTACACTTGTACACTGAAAGTTTTTCTGATTAATTTGTCTGGTGATTAATCTGCAATGGCTCTCACTTTTCAGGCAGGAAGGTTATGACGCATAAACATTTTTCCACGCAGGGCTATCCACTGGCAGAGGAAATTGCCAACAGTATCAGTCACGGGCTGGGTTGCCTCTTTGGAATCGTTGGGTTAGTGCTGCTACTGGTTAAGGCAACAGCGATCCATGCGGATGTCACCACCATTGTCAGCTCAAGCCTGTATGGCGGCAGCATGATCGTGCTGTTTCTGGCGTCCACGCTTTATCACGCTGTCAGTCATCCACGCGCCAAACGCGTGCTGAAAAAAGTGGATCACTGCGCCATTTATCTGTTGATTGCGGGCACTTATACGCCGTTTTTGATGACAGGGCTGCAGTCACCGCTGGCTCACGCATTAATGGCGGTCATCTGGGGACTGGCGCTGCTGGGCATCCTGTTTAAACTGACGATCGCTGAACGCTATAAGGTGCTGTCACTGGTCACGTATCTTTGTATGGGATGGCTGTCGCTGGTGGTGGTCTATCAACTGGCGATGAAACTGTCGCCGGGGGGAATCTGGCTGTTGGCGCTGGGAGGCATCATCTATTCCCTGGGGGTGATCTTTTATGTGGCGCGCCGCGTGCCGTTTAATCACGCCATCTGGCACGGTTTCGTGTTAGGCGGCTGCATCTGTCATTTCTGCGCCATTTATTTCTACGTCATGTAGAAACAGGGCGGGAGAGGTTCCCGCCCCGACACTCAGTTTTCGTCCAGCGAATAAGGCAAAGGCTGAATAGTGAGTTTGCCTCCTTCATCCCCTTCGACGCGCAATACGCTGTCTGGCTCCAGATCGTTATTCATCACGACCTGCACCCAGGTCACGCCATCATCAAGCTGCACGGCGGCGAGAACGGTACCTGTGCGACGCCAGCGTTCACCCATCTGCAATTCCAGCGAGTCGTTTGCGGCAGGCAGATGGCTGGCCTGGCCTGACAGCCAGTACAGGGCGCGCTTATTGGCGCCACGGTATTTCGCGCGGGCCACCATCTCCTGCCCGGTGTAGCAGCCTTTTTTGAAGCTGATCGCGTCCAGTGCCTGCAAATTAGTCGCCTGGGGAATAAACTGCGCGCTGGTCGCAGGTTCAATCACCGGAATACCGGCTTCAATGTCCAGGGCCAGCCACTGTGTGCTGTCTGTTAACTGAGCATCCTCGGCCAGCTTCTGTTTCAGTGCTTCTGCCTCAGCAAGCGAGGTGACCAGTAAAAAGCGCTCTGCGGGCTGGGCAAACCACAGCAGGGTGGTTTCGCCCTGTTGCACCACGGGAGTGGTACTGTCAGGAAGGGCTTCAAACCGGTCGGCCAGCGCCGCCCGAGCCTGGAAACCGGCAACGCCCAGTAACACCACATCGTCATCGGCGGCCAGCGTCACTTTAGAGAATACGGCGTATTTTTTTAGCTCTGGCAACTGAGTATCACGCAGTGCCCGGCGCACTAAATAGGCATAACCTTCGCCGCGGTGAAACAGACGCAGATTGCTCCACATTTTGCCTTTCGCATCGCAGTGGGCGGCGGGCAGATGATGGGCGGCATCTAGCGCGGCGACATCCAGCGTCAACTGACCCTGCAAATAGGACGTACTGTCCGGGCCCACTACAGACACCAGAGCCCAGGTATCCAGAGACATTAACGTGAGCGGCAGACGCGATGAGGCCGCAGGTTGACGTGGGGGAAGCGTAAATGTTGGCATTGATAAATCCTGAGTATGAAGGTTCATCCGGAACAATATCTTCAATGGTAAAAGAGCAGACTGGCATTGCAACCTGTTTACTGAACAGGGCGCACAAAACGCGTGATGAACGCCAGCAAAAGCGTCATCCTGCGGCGTTGTGCACATGACGAAGTCTGGAGCCTGCAGCCGCTGTTAATCCAGGTTACACTAGTCGCCACGATGTGAAACAGGAAAACTGATGCATGGATATTCATGATAAATCGCGCGTTCAATGGGCCTGCCGTCGTGGCATGCTGGAACTGGATGTCGCTATTATGCCGTTCTTCAAGTACGAATATGACACGTTAAACGATACCGACAAGCAGGTTTTCATTGCCCTGCTGAAAAGTGACGATCCGGACCTTTTCAACTGGATGATGAACCACGGCGAGCCAGCCGATCCCGAGCTGAAACGCATGGTGAAGCTTATTCAGCAGCGTAATCGTGAACGCGGCCCGGTGGCAATGTAACCTTCATCCCTCGTTGCAGGCGCGCACAATCCTTGCCCTGACGCTGGTGGTAACGCTAGCCGGCGTCGGGCTGATGCCCTTGTCTGCGGCAGAGTGGGTGATAAAGCCGGTGCTGTTCGCCCTCATCGTGTGGGAAGGATGGCGGCAGGACAGGCGCTTGTGTCTGCGCTGTGGAGCGCTACGACGCGACAGTGCCCGTGACTGGCACTGGCAGGATGAACACTGGCAAACGCAGCAACCGCTTTACTGGTTACCTGGCGCGGTGTTGCTGGTCATGAAGAACCCTCAGGGCAGGATAACGCGGTTTTGGCTCATGCAGGATAATATGCAGCCTGCTGAATGGCGCGCCTTACGCGCCTGCTGTTTTCGCGACAGACAGCGCGCGCATTAACACCGACAGCCTAAAGTCGTTCGGCCGTTTCCGTCAGAATCTGCTCGCACCACTGCTCAACGCGCTCATCCGTCACGTCAAACTGATTGACGTCATCCAGCGCCAGCCCCACAAACTGTTTGCCATCCGCGCTAAGCGGTTTGGGGCTGGTAAATTCATAGCCATCCAGCGGCCAGTAGCCGACAAACTGCACGCCCATGGGTTGCAGCAGGTCGTGCAGCATACCCAGCGCGTCGAGAAACCATTCACCATAGCCAATCTGGTCGCCCATGCCGTAAAGCGCCACTATCTTGTTATGCAGATTGAGGGTGGGCAACTGCGGCCAGATGGCCTCCCAGTCTTCCTGTAGCTCGCCGAAGTCCCAGGTCGGAATGCCCAAAATCAGCAGGTCGTACTCTTCCATCAGACGCGGATCGTCATCTTTCACGTTGTGCAACGTCACTAACTCGTCGCCAATAAAATCCCGAATCTTCTCCGCTACGATTTCGGTGTAGCAGGTACTGGAACCGTAAAAAAGACCAATTTTCATGCAGATAGTGCTCTGTTAATCCAGACTTTGGCGTAATTGTATCAGAAGCAGGGGTGAATCAGGCATAATGAGCACGATTTCAGACTGAACGGCGGGGAAAACGTGCAAGACAGCGAACTGACAGAACAGTTTCTTGACGCGCTGTGGATTGAGCGCAATCTGGCGCAAAATACCTTGTCCTCCTATCGACAGGATCTGCAAACGCTCACCGGCTGGCTGGCACATCACGGCCTGACGCTGGTGTCATTAAGCCCGCAGGATCTGCAACAGTTTCTCGCAGAGCGACTGGAAGGCGGCTATAAGGCCACCAGCTCAGCGCGTCTGCTAAGCGCTATGCGCCGCCTGTTTCAGTACCTGTACCGAGAAAAGATCCGTGTGGACGATCCCAGCGCCCAACTGGCCGCGCCAAAGCTGCCCCAGCGGCTGCCCAAAGATCTGAGCGAGGCACAGGTCGAGCGTTTACTGCAGGCTCCGGATGTCAACGTGCCGCTGGAACTGCGCGATAAAGCCATGCTGGAATTATTGTATGCCACCGGGCTGCGTGTTTCGGAGCTGGTGGGATTAACCCTGAACGACGTCAGCCTGCGTCAGGGCGTGGTGCGGGTGATCGGTAAGGGCAATAAAGAGCGCCTGGTGCCATTAGGTGAAGAGGCGGTTTACTGGCTGGAATATTATATGGAACATGGTCGTCCGTGGTTGCTCAACGGGCAAACGCTGGATGTGTTCTTCCCCAGTAGCCGCGCGCAGCAAATGACGCGGCAGACGTTCTGGCACCGAATCAAGCACTACGCCACGCTGGCAGGCATTGACAGCGAAAAGCTGTCGCCCCATGTGCTGCGCCACGCCTTTGCCACACATTTGCTGAACCACGGAGCAGACTTGCGTGTCGTACAGATGTTACTGGGACACAGCGATCTCTCCACGACCCAGATTTATACTCACGTCGCCACGGAACGTCTGCGACTGTTACATCAACAGCATCATCCGCGTGCATGACCGACGGATATAAGGAAAACAATGAACAAACATGTTGCCACGCTGGCGCTGCTGGTCAGCGCCTTTTCCGGTTTAACCCACGCTGATGACAGCGCTATTCAGCTTTCCCTGAAAAAACTGGGTTTACACCAGACCGAGATTCAGCCGTCTCCGCTGCCAGGCTTCAAAACCGTGCTCAGCGAAAGCGGCGTCCTGTATGTGACCGATGATGGTAAACACATGATCCAGGGTCCCCTTTATGATGTCAGCGGCACGCAACCGGTGAACGTGACCAATACGCTGCTGGATAAAAAGGTCGACGCGCTGGTTCCGGAGATGATCATCTATAAAGCGCCAAAAGAGCAGCATGTGGTCACGGTGTTCACGGACATTACCTGTGGCTATTGTCACAAGCTGCACGAGCAGATGGCCGATTACAATGCGCTGGGCATCACGGTTCGTTATCTTGCTTTCCCACGCGAAGGGATGAACGGCAACGTCGCCAGCGCCATGAAAGCGGTCTGGTGCAGCGCCGATCGTAACAAAGCCTTCGATGACGCGATGAAAGGTGATGCGCCGAAGATGGAGGCGCCTGCGTCATGCAAAACTGACATTGGTCAGCAGTATAAACTCGGCATTCTGTTCGGCATTCAGGGCACGCCCGCCATTCTGACCGATAGCGGAATGATGATCCCGGGCTACCAAAGCCCTCAGGAACTCAAACAGGTACTGGATAATCAAAAGCGTGGTGGTTAAGGCGTGGTAAAGCACGAAGTCGAATTACGTCGTCGTGAGGCGGTACCGGATTTGCCCGGGCTCCCTGCTGATTTGCCGCCGCTTCTGCGTCGGCTTTATTTGCAACGCGGCGTCAGTGATGCCGCTCAGCTGGAAAGAGGCGCGAAAAACCTGCTGCCGTTTAGTGCGCTGAGCGGTATTGATAAGGCCGTCGCCTTGCTGCATGAAGCGCTGCTGGATGGACGCTGTATTATGGTCGTCGGCGATTTTGATGCTGACGGTGCCACCAGTACCGCGCTTACCGTGCTGGCTCTGCGCAGCATGGGATGCAGCAATGTTCAGTATCTGGTACCTAACCGGTTTGAGGATGGATACGGCCTCAGTCCTGAGGTTGTCAAACAGGCGAAAGCGCGCGGCGCGGAGATGATCCTCACTGTCGATAACGGTATTTCCTCTCATGCTGGCGTCGCCGTCGCGCATGCGCACGGGATTGCGGTGCTGGTGACCGACCACCATTTACCCGGCGAAACGCTGCCTGACGCGGACGCTATCGTTAACCCAAACCTGCCTGATTGCACTTTCCCGTCGCGTGCGCTGGCAGGCGTTGGTGTGGCCTTTTACCTGATGATGGCGCTGCGTGCCCATCTGCGAACCCAGGGCTGGTTTGGCGTCACGCGGGCAGAACCTAACCTGGCTGACCTGCTCGATCTGGTGGCGCTGGGCACGGTTGCGGATGTCGTGCCGCTGGATGCAAATAACCGTATTTTGGTCTGGCAGGGCCTGAGCCGCATTCGTGCCGGTAAATGCCGACCGGGCATCAAGGCGCTACTGGAAATCGCCAATCGCGATGCGCGCCAGCTGGCCGCCAGCGACCTGGGGTTTGCGCTGGGACCGCGGCTGAATGCGGCCGGAAGGCTCGACGATATGTCGGTCGGCGTCGCGCTGTTACTGACGGACGATCTCAGCCAGTCGCGTATGCTAGCCAGCGAGCTGGATGCGCTCAATCAGATGCGCAAAGAGATTGAACAGGGCATGCAAAGCGAGGCGCTGGCGCTCTGTCAGACGCTGGAGCGTGAGCAAACCGATTTGCCGCTGGGGCTGGCCTTTTATCATCCCGAATGGCATCAGGGCGTGGTAGGTATTCTGGCTTCCCGGCTCAAAGAGCGTTTTCACCGTCCGGTCATCGCCTTTGCGCCTGCGGGCGACGGCATGCTGAAAGGCTCGGGACGTTCGATTGCGGGCCTGCACCTGCGGGATGCGCTGGAACGGCTCGATACGCTCCACCCCGGGCTGATGCAGAAGTTTGGTGGTCACGCCATGGCGGCCGGGCTGTCGCTGGAGGAGGCGCGCTACGAAGAGTTTCGTCAGCGGTTCGCTGAACTGGTCGGCGACTGGCTGGCTGGCGAAGCGCTGCAAGGGGTGATGTGGTCTGATGGCGCGTTACAACCCGCTGAGTTTTCTCTGGAGACCGCCGAAATGCTGCGCGATGCCGGTCCCTGGGGACAGGCCTTTCCGGAGCCTGCGTTCGACGGCAAATTCCGGCTGTTGCAGCAGCGGCTGGTGGGGGAACGTCATCTGAAAGTCATGGTGGAGCCACTGGGCGGCGGGCCATTGATCGACGGCATCGCGTTTAACGTAGATACCACGCTGTGGCCTGACAGCAGCGTTCGCGAGGTTGAACTGGCGTACCGGCTGGATATCAATGAATATCGCGGTAACCGCTCAGTGCAGTTGATTATTGAACATCTCTGGCCGCTCAGTTAACAGATGAAGGTGGACGGACGGGAGTCCGTCCGCCAGGCCTTTCTGACGTCGGCTCCCTCCCTTTCAGCACAGCCTGTCCCAAACGTTTACACCCTGCGCATTTTCTCAACGCTACAAACTGTCGCCGGTTTCGGGTAAACTCGCAGGTTACATTTCTTATTCCATCAAACGTTAAAAAGACGCTAAACACATGTTTGAAATTAATCCGGTCAAATACCGTATTCAGGACCTCACCGAGCGCAGCGACGTTCTTCGGGGGTATCTTTGACTACGATGCCAAGAAAGAACGCCTTGAAGAAGTAAACGCAGAACTCGAACAGTCTGACGTCTGGAACGAACCTGAACGCGCCCAGGCGTTGGGTAAAGAGCGCTCCTCTCTCGAAGCAATCGTGAATACGCTGGATCAGATGACGCAGGGGCTGGAAGACGTACAGGGCCTGCTTGATCTGGCTGTGGAAGCCGATGACGAAGAAACCTTTAACGAAGCGGTCGAAGAACTGGACGCGCTGGACGTTAAACTGGGTGAACTCGAATTCCGCCGTATGTTCTCAGGTGAGTACGACAGCGCAGACTGTTATATCGACTTGCAGGCTGGCTCCGGCGGCACCGAGGCGCAGGACTGGGCCAGCATGCTGATGCGTATGTATCTGCGTTGGGCCGAAGCGAAAGGCTTCAAAACCGAGATTATTGAAGAGTCCGAAGGCGAAGTGGCGGGCATTAAATCGGTAACCATTCGCGTGTCGGGCGATTATGCGTTTGGCTGGTTACGCACCGAGACAGGCGTTCATCGCCTTGTTCGTAAGAGTCCGTTTGACTCCGGTGGTCGCCGCCATACCTCATTCAGCTCCGCGTTTATCTACCCGGAAGTCGATGACGATATCGATATCGACATTAACCCGGCAGACCTGCGCATTGACGTTTACCGTGCCTCCGGTGCCGGTGGTCAGCACGTTAACCGGACGGAATCTGCGGTGCGTATCACCCATATTCCGACCGGTACGGTCACGCAGTGTCAAAATGACCGCTCTCAGCACAAAAACAAAGATCAGGCGATGAAGCAGATGAAGGCGAAGCTGTACGAGCTTGAGATGCAGAAAAAAAATGCCGAGAAGCAGGCGCTGGAAGACAATAAGTCGGATATCGGCTGGGGAAGCCAGATCCGTTCTTACGTTCTGGACGACTCACGAATTAAAGATCTGCGTACCGGTGTGGAAACGCGTAATACGCAGGCGGTTCTGGATGGCGATCTGGACCGTTTCATTGAAGCAAGTTTAAAAGCAGGGCTATAAGGAACCGACATGTCTGAACAACAACCGCAGAGCGCTGACGTCGCACTTGAGTTAAATAACGAACTGAAAACGCGTCGCGAGAAACTGAGCGTGCTGCGTGAAAACGGCGTGGCGTTTCCTAACGATTTTCGTCGTGATACCACCTCCGATCGGCTGCACGCCAGCTATGACGAGAAGAGTAACGAAGAGCTGGAAGACTTAGGCATTGAGGTCAGCGTGGCGGGCCGTATGATGACGCGCCGTATTATGGGCAAAGCGTCTTTCATCACCCTGCAGGACGTTGGCGGCCGCATTCAGCTGTACGTAGCACGTGACGATCTGCCTGAAGGCATCTATAACGAGCAGTTCAAAAAGTGGGATCTGGGCGATATCCTCGGCGCACGCGGTAAGTTGTTCAAAACTAAAACCGGCGAGCTGTCTGTTCACTGTTCAGAACTGCGTTTACTGACCAAAGCGCTGCGTCCGTTGCCTGATAAGTTTCACGGCCTGGCCGATCAGGAAACACGTTATCGTCAGCGTTATCTTGATCTCATCGCCAACGATGAATCACGCAACACCTTCAAAATTCGCTCTCAGATTATGGCCGGTATTCGCCAGTTCATGGTCGCTCGCGACTTTATGGAAGTGGAAACGCCAATGATGCAGGTGATCCCGGGCGGCGCATCAGCGCGTCCGTTTATCACGCATCATAATGCGCTGGATATCGATATGTACCTGCGTATTGCGCCAGAGCTGTATCTGAAACGTCTGGTTGTGGGCGGTTTTGACCGCGTGTTTGAGATCAACCGTAACTTCCGTAACGAAGGGATTTCGCCACGTCATAATCCAGAGTTCACCATGATGGAACTCTATATGGCGTATGCGGATTATAAGGATCTGATCGAACTGACCGAAAGCCTGTTCCGCACGCTGGCGCAGGATGTGCTGGGCAGCACCGTCGTGCCTTACGGTGAGCAGGAATTCGATTTCGGCAAGCCGTTTGAAAAGCTCACCATGCGTGAAGCCATCAAAAAATACCGTCCGGAAACCGATCTGGCCGATCTTGACGATTTCGATAAAGCCGTGGCAGTCGCCCAGGCCATCGGCATCAAAGTCGAGAAAAGCTGGGGCTTAGGCCGCGTGGTGACCGAGATTTTTGAGGAAACCGCAGAAGCGCACCTGATTCAGCCTACCTTCATTACCGAATACCCGGCGGAAGTTTCTCCGCTGGCTCGTCGTAACGATGAAAACCCGGAAATCACCGACCGTTTCGAGTTCTTTATCGGCGGACGTGAAATCGGCAACGGCTTCTCTGAGCTTAACGATGCGCAGGATCAGGCTGATCGCTTCCTGCAGCAGGTTAATGCCAAAGACGCGGGCGATGATGAAGCCATGTTCTATGACGAAGACTACGTTACCGCACTGGAACACGGCTTACCGCCAACGGCAGGTTTAGGCATTGGTATCGACCGGATGGTGATGCTGTTTACCAACAGCCATACCATCCGTGACGTGATCCTGTTCCCGGCGCTGCGTCCTGGCGCTAAATAAGTCTTGCTGTTCTGTAAAAAGGCCGGGTTATCCCGGCCTTTTTTCTTTCTGCTGTTCGCGATGCCGTGCTTGAGTCATCCCGCTCCCTCTGCCAGACTGAAATCTCAACAGGGAGCCAACCACGATGACACAACGTCCCGACTGTATTCGCCACTGGCAGACGCTGGAAGGCGACGATAACGAACACTATTCTGACAGCGATGAGCGCATGTCGATTGGCGCGCCACTGGGGCGGTTACTGGGGTTAACCCGCCTCGGCATTCACCATGAAAGGCTGTTGCCCGGACGCCGCATGTCCTATCCGCACGCGGAGAGCGCGGAAGAAGAGTTTATCTTTGTGCTTGAAGGTCATCCTGACGCCTGGATAAACGGTGAGTTGTACCCGCTGTCGCCGGGCGATGCCGTTGCTTTTCCGGCCGGAACAGGCATCTGCCACACCTTTATCAACAACCGCGACCATGAGGCGCGCTTTTTAGTGGTGGGCGAGGTGAGCAAACCCGAAAACCGTATTACTTATCCGCTCAATCCGGACTACGAAGCAACCCGTGAGGACAGGTGGCTGAATCCGCCTGAACAGACGATGGGCAAGCATCCCGGTTTGCCCGACAAAAATTAAGATTTTACGGCGTCATCCAGCCAGCGCTGAAAGCGAGAGTAAGGAACATAGAGGGCGACGTCTTTATACAACGTCTTTCCGCTGTGGTTATCGTTAATGCGCTGGCTGTAGCCGACGATCACGCCTGCCAGTGTGTCGTCAGAAGCATTGTAAACCGCGCCACCAGACATCCCTTTCACTACGCCGGCATTCGCTGCCACCACCACACAGTTAGCTTTGTTCCAGTCATTGGCCAGCGTGGTATTCACCAGATTCTGACCGGTTGAGCTGACCGGCATGGCCGAGATAAAGCTGTACCCGTAAAGGTTCACCTTGTCGCCAATGTGGCTGTTACGGAAGGCGGGAGGAAGGTTGGCTTCGCTGTTCTTGTGGTAGACCACCGCCAGGTCGCACTCCGGATGCCAGGCTTTCACCCGGTAAAGCGAATATTTCGCCACGTGGGCCGCCGTGAGGCTGTAGTCCGGGGTCAGGGGAATGGTCGTACCCAGCGTGCCCAGCCCCATGATGGTTGGAATGCCGGTAACGGTCATATCAACCCGCTTTTCAGCTTCTTTACTGTACTCATAGTGACCGACTGAGCAACCCGTTAAGCCCAGTACCAGTAAGAGGGTAAGCCGTTGCATTATTCTCTCTCCGCGTCAGTTGGACTGCATTTCATCTGGCGATTCATAAGAGCTTTATCGGCAACGCTAATACTTTATTGATAACTAAAATCGGTATTAGCTAAAAAACGGCTACTTCGCTGGCAACCTTTCTGCTTGTTTTAAGTGGCGGGCTATCCCTTTCTCCTTAACCTCATGTTTAATAAGCATAGTTCATCTTACTGTCAATTATTGCCTTTCCTGCAATACAGTGTTGCCTCTGTGTGAGTATCCGATGACAGTCAGCTATGGTGTAATACAGAATGTGACAGAGATCATAAATTATAGCCTGTTAATCGCGATGCACGCGGAAGCAACCGCGTCGCAATAATCATATTTGGGAGAGTGTTATGCCTGTGGCATTACTGGCATTGGCGCTGAGTGCGTTCGCCATCGGAACCACTGAGTTCGTTATTATGGGGTTACTGCCGGAAGTGGCAAAAGATTTACAGGTAACCATTCCGTCAGCGGGTTGGCTCATCAGCGGCTATGCCCTGGGCGTGGCCATTGGCGCGCCGGTCATGGCACTGTTGACCGCGAAACTGCCACGCAAGAAAACGCTGATTCTGTTAATGGCCATCTTCATCATCGGTAACCTGTTGTGCGCGCTGGCGTACAGCTACAACCTTCTGATGCTGGCGCGGGTGATTACCGCCCTCTGTCACGGTGCGTTTTTTGGCATTGGCGCTGTGGTGGCTGCCAGTCTGGTGGCTGCCGATCGCCAGGCGTCCGCCGTGGCGCTGATGTTTACCGGCCTGACGTTAGCCAACGTATTAGGCGTGCCATTGGGGACCTGGTTTGGTCAGCTGTTTGGCTGGCGTGCCACCTTCTGGGGCGTTGCGGTAATTGGTGTGCTGGCCTTTATTGCGTTGATCACCAGCCTGCCGGGAAATAAAAACGAGAAGCCCGTCAATCTGGCCAGCGAAATCAGCGCGCTGGCAAACGGTAAACTGTGGCTGTCGTTACTGATGACGGTCTGTTTTGCTGCCGCCATGTTTACGCTGTTCAGCTATATTGCGCCGTTGCTGTTGCAGGTCACCGGCATCAGCGATCATGGCGTGAGCTGGACTCTGTTCCTGATTGGGGCGGGGCTGACGGCAGGCAATATTTTGGGCGGTAAACTGGCTGACCGCAATGTGGCGCTCAGCCTGACAGGCAGTTTCCTGCTGATCGCGCTGTTCTCACTGCTGTTTAGCTGGACCAGCCATGCGCTGTGGCTGGCGGAAATCACCTTGTTCCTTTGGGCGATGGCTACCTTCGCTACGGTACCCGGCTTGCAGATAAATGTCGTGCGCCACGGTAAGGAGGCACCAAATCTGGTGTCGACCCTGAACATTTCGGCCTTTAATGTCGGGAATGCACTGGGCGCCTGGGTAGGCGGAGCGGTTATCGCCCGGGGCTATGGGCTGACCAGCGTGCCGGTTGCCGCGGCCGCGCTGGCGGCGGTGGGGCTGATCGTCTGCGTGATCACCTTCCGTAAATCAGGCGGCGCGGCGGCCAGCGTTCACGCCTAAACCAGCCTGGCCGCAATCAGCGCCGGAAAACGGGCAATCTGATGTTGAAGGTGCGCCGCAAAGGCGTCAACCAGTGCTGAAGCCGGCCGGTGGCGCGGCCGGACCAGACTGACGGTAAAGGGCACCGCCACGCTAAACGGACGCATGACGATCCCGCTGTCAGCATAATCGAGTGCTGTCAGCGGATTAACGACAGAAATACCCACGCCAGCCTGCACCATCGCGCACACCGAGGCTGCGCTATGGGTTTCCATCACCATCCTGCGCGTCACGCCTTGCTCATGAAACAGTGCATCCAGTAACTGCCGATAGCTGTCCGTACGTGACAGGCTGACATAGTTCTCACCCGCAAAATCCTGCGGCGTAAGTAAGTTGCGCTGCGCCAGAGGATGCTGTTTCGGTAAGACACAGACTTCATCGCAGGTCAGTAAAGCCTGGCGATCGGTACCGGCAGGTGCGTGCAGCGTTTCTGTCAGGCCCAAATCATAGCGCTGCGCCGACAGCCACTCTTCCAGCAGCGGTGAATCCTGCGGAATGATGTTCAGGCTGACGTCGGGATAGCGTTGTAAAAACGTCTGACAAATGGGCGGCAGCAACGATTGTGAGAAGGCCGGCAGACAGGCAATCGACAGCTCGCCCTGACGAAACTGCCGCAAACCTTCTGCCGCATCCATAATGCGGTCCAGCCCATACCACGAGCGCTGCACCTCTTCAAACAGGCGTAATCCCTGCACCGTCGGTTGCAGACGGCCACGCACGCGCTCAAACAGTTGCAGACTCAACTGCCGTTCAAGCCGCGCCAGTTCACGGCTGACCGTGGGCTGTGAGGTTTGCAGCAGCGTGGCGGCCTGGGTGAGGTTGCCGCTGGTCATCACGGCATGAAAGATCTCGATGTGGCGCCAGTTAATCGTGGCCATGGGATATCCCATATCATTTATGCATAGATGCTATTAAAACAGATATTTTTCGACATGGCACGAATCTGGCTTAATAGGAGGATTGCCACAGGAGACATGCCATGCCGCGTCCGTTAAACACCACAGAAACCGCCCTCAACGTTGATCATCTGCTGCCGCTTGCCCGCCAGTATTCGGGCCCGTTCTGGGCTTATGATGCGCAGGTGATTCAGCAGCGTATTGCACAGCTTCACGCTTTTGATGTGGTGCGCTTTGCTCAAAAAGCCTGTTCAAATACGCACATCCTGCGCCTCATGAAAT
This sequence comes from Pantoea sp. SGAir0180, assembly GCF_043546245.1. Taxonomy (NCBI): domain Bacteria; kingdom Pseudomonadati; phylum Pseudomonadota; class Gammaproteobacteria; order Enterobacterales; family Erwiniaceae; genus Pantoea; species Pantoea sp. SGAir0180. The sequence continues at coordinate 253,197 of NZ_CP028071.1, forward strand.
CGGCCGGAGTTAAGGTGGATTCCGTTTCGCTGGGCGAAATTGAGCGCGCCCTCGTGGCCGGTTTTACGCCTGGCGGTGACGACATCGTGTTTACGGCTGACGTGCTGGATGAACCTACACTCGCCAGAGTTGCAGAACTAAAGGTGCCGGTGAATGCCGGTTCGGTCGATATGCTGCATCAGCTGGGTGCGGTTTCGCCAGGGCACGCGGTCTGGCTACGTATCAATCCGGGATTTGGTCATGGCCACAGCCAGAAAACCAATACAGGCGGTGAAAACAGTAAACACGGCATCTGGCCGAGTGATTTGCCTGCTGCTCAGGCGGCGATTGAGCAATATGGATTGCGCCTGATCGGCATTCACATGCATATCGGCTCGGGCGTGGACTATGCGCACCTGCAGCAGGTCTGCGATGCCATGGTCGATCTGGTGGTGGCGTTCGGTCAGGATCTGGAGGCGATTTCTGCGGGTGGCGGTTTATCCATTCCCTATCACTATGGGGAAGAAGCGATTGATACCGATCACTATTTTGGCCTGTGGGACGCCGCGCGCCAGCGTATTGCCTCACATCTGGGTCACGCCGTGAAGCTGGAAATTGAACCGGGTCGTTTCCTGGTGGCGGAGTCAGGCGTGCTGGTGTCGCAGGTGCGGGCCGTTAAAGAGATGGGCAGCCGTCACTTTGTGCTGGTGGATGCCGGATTCAGCGATCTTATGCGCCCATCGATGTACGGCAGCTATCACCATATCTCCCTGATGGCTGGCGACAACCGACAGATTGATGAACAGGATACGCGTGAAAGCGTTGTCGCGGGGCCACTTTGCGAGTCCGGCGATGTGTTTACTCAGCTTGAAGGGGGCAAAGTGGAAACGCGGGCGATTCCCGACGCGAAAGTCGGCGACTATCTGGTGTTCCACGATACCGGGGCGTACGGTGCGTCCATGTCCTCTAACTACAACAGTCGACCGCTGATTCCGGAAATCCTGTTTGAAAACGGCACGCCACGCGAGATTCGTCGCGCGCAGCGTATCGAGGATCTGCTGGCTCTGGAATTGGGTTAACGCAGGCTGTCAGTCAGGACTGCCAGCCGCACTTGCGGCTGGCACATGGCATCACGGTGCTGGGTAGGTATAACGGCGGTGAATCGCCTCAAGCTCTTCCAGAATCTCACTACTGAGCGTCAGGTTGGCGCTGTCGATATTGATCTTTAACTGATCCAGCGTGGTGGCGCCCAGCAGCGTGCTGGAAACAAACGGTTGCTGGCGAACAAACGCCAGGGCCATTTGCGAGGGATCGATCTGATGCTTGTTTGCCAGCGCCACATATTCTGCGACTGCCAGCTGAGACTGTTCGCCACTGTAGCGGGTAAACCGGCTAAACAAGGTATTACGTGCACCAGCAGGCTGTGCACCGTTCAGGTATTTCCCACTTAGCGTACCAAAAGCCAGGCACGAATAGGCCAGCAGTTCCACGCCTTCATGCTGGCTGATTTCCGCCAGGCCCACCTCAAAACTGCGGTTCAGCAGGCTGTAGGGATTCTGAATAGAAACAATGCGCGGTAACTCATGCTTTTCTGCCAGTTGCAGGTAACGCATCACGCCCCAGGGGGTTTCATTAGAGACGCCGATGTAGCGAATTTTACCGGCCCGCACCTGTTCTGCCAGCGCTTCCAGCGTTTCCAGCAGGGTCACCGGGACGCTGGAAGCGCTGTACTGATAGCCAAGTTTGCCAAAGAAGTTGGTCTGGCGCTGCGGCCAGTGCAGCTGGTACAGGTCGATATAATCGGTATTCAGGCGCTTCAGGCTGGCATCCAGCGCTTCGCGAATGTTCTTACGATCCAGCGCCATATTAGGGCGAATGGAGGCATCGTTGCCGCGGGTCGGCCCTGCGACTTTACTGGCGAGAATGATTTTATCGCGGCTGCCGGTCTTTTTTAACCAACTGCCAATGTACTTTTCGGTCAGGCCCTGGGTTTCCGGGCGAGGCGGCACCGGATACATTTCGGCAGTATCGATCAGGTTGATGCCGGAACTGATCGCAAGATCCAGTTGCGCGTGGGCGTCGGCTTCGCTGTTTTGCTCACCAAACGTCATGGTGCCCAATCCAAGCTGACTCACTTCCAGCGTGCTATGGGGGATACGGTGATAATGCATTGCCGGCTTCCTTTTCTCTGAGGATGGATATTGTGTCTTAAGGGACTATAGCGCGAGGCGTAGCGGCTAAGAAAGGGAAACAACAAGGAGAAACAGCCTGCCGGAGAGGGAAAGGTCGACAGGCCTGCTCGTTTCGCATTTAACGCTCAATGATGGTTGATACTTCATCACTGTTAATCTGTACCGTATGGCCTGACTGATCGGTGTACTGTACCAGTCCGGTCTCCTTATCAATGCTCGGTTTGCCTTCCGTCATAATCATGCGACCGTCTTTTGTCGCCATCACATAATCAGAACTACAACCACCTAATGTCACTGCGGCAACGGCCGCCAATATAATCTTACTCAGCCCTTTCATTGTGCTTATCCTCGCAACGCGTCCACTGTAAAAAAGTGTAGTAATAAATCCTTTTACCGATTGGGTTAATCGTATCAATCTGAAAATAGGTGGGCGGCAGGCCGCCGCCCTTGACAACGCTAGCTGACTTTTTTCTTACTGCGCATCAGGTTAAGGCACTCAACGGCCATCGAGAAGAACATGGCAAAATAAATGTAACCTTTTGGTACATGCACGCCGAAACTCTCCAGAATGAGGGTGAAACCCACCAAAATCAGGAAAGAAAGCGCCAGCATTTTGACCGACGGATGACGGTCAACAAATTCGCCAATACTGCGTGCCGCAAACATCATCATTAAGACGGCAATCACCACGGCGGCCATCATAATAAACAGATGGTCTGAAAGGCCGACGGCTGTAATAACCGAGTCGAGGCTGAAAATAATGTCGAGCAACATAATCTGCACTATCGCTCCCAGGAACGAATGCACATTGGATTTGTGTTCGGTTTCCTCACCTTCGATAGTTTCATGGATTTCCATGCTGGATTTCCAGAGCAGAAATAAGCCACCAAACAGCAGAATAAGATCGCGCGCGGAGAACGGATGATCCATCAGGGTAAACAGGGGATTGGTCAGTTTTGCTACCCAGGCAATCGAGGCCAGCAGTCCCAGCCGCATCAGCATCGCGCCCATCAGACCAATGCGCCGTGCGCGGGCCTGCTGATGTTTAGGCAGTTTTGCCACCACTAATGACAAAAAGATAATGTTATCAATGCCCAGAACCACTTCCAGAATGGTCAGGGTGCCCAACGCCAGCCAGGCGTTAGGATCGGAAATCCACTCGAACATACCTGCACTCGTATCCTAAACGAAAAGTAAACGAAGATTATACGCACCTAATCTGTCGAACTCACATTTAAATAGTGCATGGCCTGGGGAAAGGGGATTCAGAGAAGAAAATGGCGGGCAAGCAGCGGGGCGGTAAAACTTTTCTTGAGATAAAACCCGCGCGGTAACGTCATAATGGGCTGTCCCTGTTCGCCGATCCCTTCGGTCAGGGCCCGGCTGTTAGCCGCTTTGGGGCGAATTTGCAGCCAGGCACCATGACGGGCAGTAATACGTTCCACCTGACCCAGCACAATCATATCCATAAGTTCTTCCCAGTCCTGACGCAGCATGTCTTCTTCTTGTGCCGTCGGGCTCCACAGCAAGGGCGCGCCTACCCGGCGCTCGCCAGGGGGAATATCACGCTCACCCTCAACCGGCATCCACAGTACGCGAGCCAGCTTATGGCGAACATGACTGTTTTCCCACGTCACGCCGCTGTTACCGGTCAGCGGTGCAACGCAGACAAATGTGGTTTCCAGCGGTTTGCCTTCACGATCGACAGGGATAGTTTTCAACTCAATGCCCAGATGCGCAAAATCCTGCTCGGCTTTACTGCCTGCGCTGGCCCCCAAATGCCATTCCAGCAGCATGCCCACCCAGCCTTTATCGCGCTTCAGATTGGCTGGCGTTGGAATGCCGGCCTGTTCTGCCAGACAGTGTAAAGGTAAACCTGCCAGTGCCTGCGCCCGCGCGAACAGTACCGATTCGTTTTCAGGTGGCTCTGGAAGAGTGATCATATGCGTAACCCGGTATGGTTAAAAAATAAGCGCCCTGCGGCCTGTCAGGTTTTCCACAGGAATGAGCAGGGTAGGGCGCGCATAATAACATGAAACATAGTGCTTTTTTAAGAATGCACCGCCTCATGCTGTTAACGACGGGTCAGGTTATCCCAACTTGCTATCAACAATGAACAGGATCTTATGACCAGTTATCCACAGAAAGATGGGATAACCTGGCATCAGACGGGTTACTGGTTCGATTTACAGCCTTGACTTTGCTGTTTTTTAGCAAAAATTAGCCGGTTTGCTGCAAGCTTGAACCGATCTCTGTGGATAAAAAGCCGGGTGGTGGATCTTTAGCCAATTGTCAGCGGCAGGACATTATACAATGTCACTCAGACGAATTTATTCAAACCTCATCAGAGAAATAGTCTTATATTTCAATGGCTATTTCAGAATCACAGTAAAGCGTATTCAGATTCCTCCCAACGGGTTATTCAGTTAACTCCCGTGTTCTACACAAAGCTATCCACAGAAAACGTGAATAAGATCGATGTTTTCTCGGTACTTTGTTTATAACTTTGCATTCTTCTGTGAGTTATCCCGAGATTACGGTCCCCATTGCCCGTGAATCCAGTGGTTTACCGCCTGTAAGGAGTGTGAAACAATCAGACCATTCAAATTTAGCTTTTGAGGTAGTCCAGTGATCGATGATGATGGCTACCGCCCGAATGTTGGTATCGTAATTTGTAACAGGCAGGGACAAGTGTTATGGGCCAGGCGCTTTGGACAGCACTCCTGGCAATTTCCTCAGGGAGGCATCAATCCCGGTGAAACCGCAGAACAGGCGATGTATCGCGAATTGTTCGAAGAAGTAGGGTTACACAGAAAGGATGTCCGAATACTTGCATCTACCCGTAACTGGTTGCGCTACAAATTGCCAAAACGTTTGGTGCGTTGGGACACAAAACCGGTTTGTATTGGTCAGAAACAAAAGTGGTTTCTTCTGCAGTTGATGTGCAGTGATGCAGATATTAATGTGCAACACAGTAGCACGCCGGAATTCGACGGCTGGCGCTGGGTGAGCTTTTGGTATCCGGTACGTCAGGTTGTCTCTTTTAAACGCGATGTGTACCGTCGGGTGATGAAGGAGTTTGCAGGCGTTGTCATGTCCATGCAGGAGAGTGCGGTGCAGCGAAATCATCCTGCCCATCGACGTAAAAGAGGATAGGCCACGCCCTTTATGCTCACTCAGTTGCGAGAAATTGTTGAAAAGGTGGCGAGTGCGCCCCGTCTGAACGAAGCACTCGACATCCTGGTTAATGAGATCTGTCTGGCGATGGAAACGGAAGTCTGTTCCGTTTATCTGGCCGATCACGATCATCGCTGTTATTACCTGATGGCGACGCGCGGTCTGAAAAAACCACGTGGCCTGACGGTGAAACTGGCGTTTGATGAAGGGATTGTGGGCCTGGTCGGTCGCCTGGCCGAGCCTATCAACCTGGCTGATGCGCAGAGCCATCCGAGCTTTAAATACATCCCCTCCGTTAAGGAAGAACGCTATCGCTCTTTCCTTGGTGTGCCCATCATCAGCCGCCGCCAGCTTCTGGGTGTGCTGGTGGTGCAGCAGCGCGAGCATCGCCAGTTCGACGAAAGCGAAGAGTCTTTTCTGGTTACGCTCGCCACCCAGCTAGCGGCCCTGCTGTCACAATCGCAGCTGAGCCAGCTTTTTGGCCAGTATCGGCAGGCCCGTGTTCGCGCCATCGCGGCCGCGCCGGGTGTGGCGGTTGCGCCGGGCTGGGTGGATGAAACTCAACCCCTGCTCGATCAGGTCTCCGCGGCCTCCACGCTGGATCCACTGCGCGAACGTGAGCGCTTGTCACTGGCGATGAGTGAAGCCGCCAGTGAGTTTCGTCGCTTCAGTAAACGCTTTTCTGCCAGCGCGCAGAAAGAAAGCGCGGCAATCTTCGATCTCTACTCGCACCTGTTAACGGATGCCCGCCTGAAAAAAGATCTCTTCGATGAGATCGAACGCGGATCCGTGGCCGAGTGGGCAGTCAAAACCGTGATTGAAAAGTTTGCCGCGCAGTTTGCCAGCCTGACGGATAGCTATCTGAAAGAGCGCGCGGGCGATCTGCGAGTGCTTGGACAGCGGTTGCTGTTCCACCTTGATGATTCCCTGGTGGGCGTCAATGCCTGGCCCGAACGCTTTGTATTGGTAGCCGATGAGCTGACAGCGACAACGCTCGCCGAGATCCCGCATGATCGCCTGGCCGGTATTGTGGTGCGTGACGGCGCCGCGAATTCGCACGCCGCGATCCTGACCCGCGCCATGGGGATCCCCACGGTGATGGGCGCAGACATTCAGCCCGGCCAGCTCAATAAGCGCCTGCTGATTGTCGATGGCTATCGTGGTGAACTGCTGATCGACCCTGAACCGGTGATCGTGCAGGAGTACCAGCGGTTAATCAATGAAGAAAATGCCCTCAGCAAGATGGCTGAAGGCGGTGTAGACAGACCGGCAGAACTGAGAAGCGGTCAGCGCATACAGGTGATGCTTAATGCGGGACTGAGCCCGGAGCATGAGCAAACGCAGGGCAGTTGGGTTGACGGCATCGGTCTTTACCGTACGGAAATCCCGTTTATGCTGCAAAGTGGATTCCCGTCAGAAGAAGAGCAGGTGGCACAGTATCAGGGCATGTTACAGCTCTTTCACGACAAGCCCGTTACGCTGCGTACGCTGGATATCGGGGCCGATAAACAACTGCCTTACATGCCGATTAGCGAGGAGAACCCGTGTCTGGGCTGGCGCGGGATTCGATTGACGCTCGATCAACCGGAAATTTTCCTGGTGCAGGTGCGCGCGATGCTGCGTGCGAATGCCGCCTCCGGCAACCTGAGCATCTTACTGCCGATGATCAGCCACATTGATGAGATCGACGAGGCCAAACGGCTGATTCAGCGTGCCGGGGCAGAAGTGGAAGAGATGCTCGGCTATGCGATTCCTAAGCCGCGCATCGGCATCATGATTGAAGTGCCCTCGATGCTGTTTATGATCCCGCATCTGGCCTCGCGTGTTGATTTTATCTCGGTAGGCACCAACGATCTGACCCAGTATTTGCTGGCGGTTGATCGTAACAATACGCGCGTGGCGAATCTGTACGATTCCCTCCATCCGGCCATGTTGCGTGCACTGCAGGCCATTTCTGTTGAAGCCCATTTGGCGAATCTGGAATTGTGTTTGTGTGGTGAAATGGCGGGCGATCCGACCTGCGTGGCGCTGTTGGTGGGAATGGGATATCACCACCTCAGTATGAACGGGAAAAACGTCTCGCGTGTTAAATACCTGCTGCGTCATCTGGATTACGAAGAAACGCAGAAGCTCAGCACCCAGGCGCTTAAAGCCTCGTCAGCGACGGAGGTACGCCAGATGATGTCGGCGTTTATGGAACAGCGTGGTCTGGGCGGTCTGATCCGCGGCGGGCGTTAACCCAGGTTACATTTCTGCGACTACGCAAAAAACTGGCTGTGCTATGATGCACAGCCTTAATTTATGTGCATCACGTCCCCTTTCAGGGCAGAAAAAAAACGGTGAATGATGAATAACGGCTACATCGCATTTCCACAGTTTGATCCGGTGATTTTCTCAATCGGACCGCTTTCGCTTCACTGGTACGGGTTGATGTATCTGGTGGGATTTGTGTTCGCCATGTGGCTGGCGGTGCGCCGCGCGAACAAACCCGGCAGCGGCTGGAAAAAAGAGGAAGTCGAAAACCTGTTGTATGCCGGCTTCCTGGGGGTTTTCCTGGGCGGACGCATCGGTTACGTGCTGTTTTATAACCTGCCGCTGTTCCTGGAAAATCCGCTTTACCTGTTCAAAGTCTGGGATGGCGGCATGTCGTTCCACGGCGGTCTGATTGGCGTCATCCTGGTGATGCTGATTTTTGCGCGCCGTACCAAACGTCATTTCTTCCAGGTTGCTGATTTTATTGCCCCTCTGATTCCGTTCGGCCTCGGCGCCGGTCGTCTGGGCAACTTTATCAATGGTGAACTGTGGGGCCGCGTCGATCCCAATTTCCGTTTCGCCATGCTGTTCCCCGGCTCGCGCAGCGAAGATATCGCGCTGGCGGCTAACAACCCACAATATCAGGCATTGCTGAACACCTATGGCGTCCTGCCGCGCCATCCTTCACAGCTCTATGAACTGTTCCTTGAAGGCATTGTGTTGTTCATTATCCTGAACCTGTTTATTCGCAAACCCCGCCCGATGGGCAGCGTGTCAGGCCTGTTCCTGATCGGCTACGGTTGCTTCCGCTTTATTGTTGAGTTCTTCCGTCAGCCCGACGCGCAACTGGGTTTGCTCACCGGCGGCCTGAGCATGGGACAAATACTGTCTCTGCCGATGATCATCGCCGGTGTGATTATGATGATTTGGGCGTACCGTCGACGTCCGCAGCAACAACTTCACGAGGAAAAATGAAACAGTATCTGGACTTAATGCGCTACGTGCTGAACGAAGGCACACCAAAATCTGACCGTACCGGTACAGGCACGCTTTCAATTTTTGGTCACCAGATGCGTTTTAATCTGCAGGATGGCTTTCCCCTGGTCACGACTAAAAAGTGCCATGTTCGCTCCATCATTCATGAGCTGCTGTGGTTTCTGCAAGGGGACACCAACATTGGTTACCTGAAAGAAAACAATGTCTCTATCTGGGATGAGTGGGCAGATGAGCAGGGCAATCTGGGACCGGTATACGGCAAACAGTGGCGTAGCTGGGGCACCGCCCGTGGCGAAGAGATTGATCAGATCACCAAAGTGATTGAACAGATCAAGCGCGATCCGGATTCCCGCCGCATCATTGTCTCGGCGTGGAACGTGGGCGAACTGGATGAAATGGCGCTGGCTCCGTGCCATGCCTTTTTCCAGTTCTACGTCGCGGATGGCAGGCTCTCCTGTCAGCTTTACCAGCGTTCCTGCGACATTTTCCTGGGGCTGCCGTTTAACATCGCCAGCTATGCGCTGCTGGTGCATATGGTCGCGCAACAGTGCGAACTGGAGGTCGGTGACTTTGTCTGGACCGGCGGCGATACGCACCTTTACAGCAACCACCTGGAGCAGGCGCGCCTGCAACTGACGCGCGAACCGCGTCCGTTACCGAAGCTGGTGATTAAACGCAAGCCTGCCTCGCTGTTTGACTATCGCTTCGATGATTTTGAGATTGAAGGTTACGATCCGCATCCCGCCATCAAAGCGCCGGTTGCAGTCTGAACACCCGCCGCCAGCATCCGCCCCGGTCTTGCCACAGCATGCCGGGGCGTTTTTTTTACAGCGATGTTGCGGCGCGGTGCACACTTGCACTGATCATGTCTTTATCCAGAGGAAAAATCCTGTAGCTTTGCTTCCAACAGGTGGCTTTCGGGCTTGCTGAAGCGCTCGCTGCTGCGGCACTCTGCCGCCATGAAAAGATCACAGTCAAAAGGGTTTACGCTGGCGGAGCTGCTGCTGGTGATGGTAATCGCTGGCATACTCAGCGCCTTTGCCACGCAAGGCTGGCAGCGCTGGCAGCAGCGTCAACAGCTTCGCGATACGGCGCTGCAACTGCAACACTTTCTGTTACGCGTCCGTGCTCAGGCCAATGCGCAAAACCGGGACCTGGTGCTGTGGCACCGCCCCACACAGCCCTGGTGTATCGGCGTGGCAGCACCGCCACAGAATGGCTGCAGTACGGCAAGCCGCCTGCACTTTATCGCGCCGTATGCGGACATCACCCTTCACGCCCTGCGTGGCGAGCCGGGTTTTTACGGACGCCGCAACGTGGCCAAAGCGGGCAGCATTGAGCTGCGCAATCGCGCCGGAAAAATACGGGTGATTATTTCTGCACGGGCGCGAATTCGTCTTTGCCGTATTGACGATGCGGACTGCGAATGAAAAGGGCCGGGTTTAGTCTGCTGGAAATGCTCATCGCCATGGCGATCAGTGCGGTGCTGATGGTCAGTGCAGGACGCTTTATGCCGCGACTGTTGGCCGAAAACCTCAGGCTGCAACAACAGGTTCAACTGCGTCAGGAGTTACAGCAAATGCTGTCCACGCTGGAAAAAGCGATCCGGCGGGCGGGTTATTGCCACGGGGAGTGCGGAACGGGTGGCCTGATGACAGCCGAAGGCTGTGTGCTGATCCGGTTTGACGAGAACAGCAACGGTCAGTGGGAAGGGGTTACGCACAGTGAGAGCGATTACTACGGTTACCGGCTGCGACAACACCAACTGGAGATGCAGCGTGGTGTGGATAACTGCAACGGCAGTGGATGGGAACGGCTTTCCGATCCGGCTTTCCTTTCGATTGAGGCATTCGACGTGCGCCGTGAAGGCCGGCTGGTCACCGTTGTACTGCAGGGGCGAAGCGGGAACCGAACCGAAACGCTGGAAAGCCGGGTCGAAGGAATGAATCTGTGAACGTCGAGGGCAACAGTGCGCTGGGGATGGTACTCGTCATCCTGCTGGCAGGCGGCATCACGCTTCAGGCCAGCCGCGAGATGCTGGCGCAGGGAATGTTTATCGTCGCCGATGAGCAACACGCTATTCAGGGGTTTTGGCAGGCCCAGTCGGCACTGCAATGGGGACTGACATTAACGTGGCCAGCGCAACCACCTGCCACCTGCCAGCGCGAGTCGCAGTATGGCTGGCAGGCGTGCCTGCATCGCGTGGACGATGAGAAGGGATTGCTTAAAGGTGAAACGCAAAAAGGTGATAAGGCGTTATGGTACTGGGTCAGGCTGGAGGGCAGCAAAATCAGTCCCTTGCCACAGGGCTGGATTGATTATTGCCCGCAATCCGCGCCGGAGCAGTGCCTGTGAGGCGGCAGGATTCAGCCTGCCGGAAGCCTTGTTTGCCCTGTTACTGATGGCCGTCAGCACCAGCGCCTTATTGCAGTATCACCGGGTGTTAACGCTCGGCTTTAGTCAGCAATGGCAGCAGCGTGAAGCCTGGCGTGTGGCGGAACAGCGGTTGTTGGGGCGCGAGGTGGTGGGCTGGCAAACCCGGTCAGATAAAAAAGCGGGACCGGACGGCTGCACGCTGGAAACGGTTACGGTGAGCGGTCCGCATCAACGTCAGGCCAGCCTGACGCGATTACACTGCTGAGCGGATGAGAATGGGTTTTCACGGTAGGCTTCAAATGCGATACGCGGTAGAGTGAGTACCGTCTGCCATCGCCATGCCGTTTAGTGTTTCCACAGGAGTTTGCATGTTTCACGTTTATCACTCTAATCAGCTTGATCTGCTCAAAAGTCTGGCAGCGAGAGTGATTAAACTGGATCCGCTTGACGATCCCTTTGCGTCAGAAATGGTGCTGGTGCAAAGCCCGGGGATGGCGCAGTGGTTGCAGATGGAACTGGCGCGCACCTTTGGCATTGCGGCAAATATCGAATTCCCGCTCCCGGCCAGCTTTATCTGGGAAATGTTTGTGCGCGTCCTGCCAGACATTCCGCCGGAGAGCGCCTTCAGCAAAGCCAGCATGAGCTGGAAACTGATGCATCGTTTACCCACGTTGCTGCTGCAGGACGAGTTTGCCTCACTGCGCCATTATCTGAGTGACGACGGAGACAGGCGCAAACTTTTTCAGCTCAGCGCCCGCATTGCCGACCTGTTTGACCAGTATCTGGTTTACCGCGCGGACTGGCTTAACAGCTGGGAACGCGGTCAACAGATCGAGGGCCTGGGAGAGGCGCAGGTGTGGCAGGCCGCGTTGTGGCGTGATTTAGTCGACTATACCGACGCGCTGGGCCAGCCCAAATGGCATCGTGCCAACCTCTATGCGCGCTTTATTACCACGCTTGAGCAGGCACAAACCCGACCTGATAACCTGCCGCAGCGGGTGTTTATCTGTGGTATTTCAGCGCTGCCGCCGGTCTATTTACAGGCGTTGCAGGCGCTGGGGCGGCACGTTGATATCTATCTGCTGTTTACCAATCCCTGCCGTGATTACTGGGGCGATATTCAGGACTATGCGTTTCTGGCGAAGCTACAAAGCCGCCAGCGGCGGCGTCATGACCGGGAAGAATATCGCGGTTTATTCAGTGATGTGGCGCGCGCGCCAGCCCTGTTTAGTGAGCAAGGGGAACAACATCTGACTAACCCGCTGCTGGCCTCCTGGGGCAAGTTAGGCCGCGATAACCTCTTCCTGCTCAGCCAGATGGAGCTGAACAGCGAAATCGATGCGTTTGTTGACGTCGAAGAAGACAACCTGCTGCACTGCATGCAGCACGATCTTCTTAATCTGCAGGACAGGGCAATCATTGGCCTGACGGCGGATGAACTGGCTTACAGTGGGCAGAAACGGCGGCTGGACCCGCAGGATCGCTCTGTTGCCATCCAGGTTTGCCACAGTGCGCAGCGCGAAGTTGAAGTGCTACAGGATCATCTTCTGGCATTGATGGAAGCCGATCCTGAGCTGAAAGCGCGGGATATTATCGTCATGGTGGCCGATATTGACGCTTACGCGCCTTTTATTCAGGCCGTGTTTGCAAACGCCCCGGCAGAACGCTATCTGCCGTTTGCCATTTCTGACCGTCGTGCCAGTCAGGCGCATCCTGCTATCGTCGCGTTTCTGCAATTACTGTCACTGCCGGACAGCCGGTTTGTCTCTGAAGATGTGCTGGCGCTGCTGGATGTCCCGGCCTTAGCGAATCACTTCTCGATTGACGAAAGCGGCCTGCGTCTGTTGCGCCGCTGGGTCAGCGAATCAGGCGTGCGCTGGGGGCTGGATGATGCCAGTGTGGAAGCGCTGGCTCTGCCGGTCACCGGTCAGCATACCTGGCGCTTTGGTTTGCAACGTATGCTGCTGGGATATGCAATGGAAAGCCAGCATGGCGACTGGCAAGGTATTCTGCCTTATGACGAATCAAGTGGGCTGGTCGCCGAACTGGCGGGCCATCTGGCCGAACTGCTGTCCCGGCTTAATCACTGGCGACAGGTCTTATCGGAGCCGCGCCCGCTGGAGGCCTGGCTGCCGCTGTGTCGCGAACTGCTGAATGCCTTTTTTACACCGGATACCGAAACAGAAGCGGCATTGCTGCTGGTGGAAGAGCAGTGGAAGACGCTGATTGAGTACGGTATGGACGCGCGTTTCAATGAGGCGATTCCGGTCGTGCTCCTGCGCGACGATCTGCGTGGGCGGCTGGATCAGCAGCGGATCAGTCAACGCTTTCTGGCCGGGCAAATCAATTTTTGTACCCTGATGCCGATGCGCTCGATTCCCTTCAGCGTGGTGTGCTTACTGGGGATGAACGACGGCGTTTATCCGCGCACCTTAGCGCCGCTGGGGTTTGACCTGATGCAGCAGCAGTCGCGCAAAGGTGACCGTAGCCGTCGTGATGACGACCGCTATCTGTTTCTGGAAGCCCTGATTTCCGCTCAGCAACAGCTCTATATCAGCTATATTGGCCGCGCTATTCAGGACAATACCGAACGTTACCCTTCGGTGCTGGTCACCGAATTGCTGGAGTATATCGGGCAAAGTTTTTACCTGCCTGGCGACGAGGACAGGGAACTGGATGACAGCGCACAGCGGGTACGGGCACACCTGGAACATTTACACAGCCGGATGCCGTTTGCGCCGGAAAACTTCCAGCCTGCGTCAGCGGCACACAGCTTTGCTCGTGAATGGCTGCCTGCCGCGCAGGGCACCGGTCAGCCCCAGCCTGATTTTGTTCAGCCGCTGAGCACACCACCTGTAGAGACATTAGCCTTCGAACAGTTTCTGCGCTTCTGGCGTCATCCGGTTCGGGCCTGGTTTCAGCAGCGCCTGGGGGTCAATTTCTGGCTTGAAGAAAATGAACTGCCCGACAGTGAACCCTTTGCTCTGGACAGCCTGGAGCGCTATCAAATCAATGCGCAGCTACTGAATGCGCTGGTAACAGGAGAGGACACCGATCGCCTTTATGCCCATCACCGCGCCGCCGGCAATTTACCTTATGGGGCGTTTGGCGAGCTGTTCTGGCAGGCTCAGCGCGAAGAGATGCAGGAGGTGGCCGCAGAGGTGATCACTCAGCGCAGTGAGGGTGAAAGTCGGGAGATCAATCTGGCACTGGCGGGCGTCACATTAACCGGCTGGTTAACCCAGGTGCAGAGCGATGGCCTGCTGCGTTGGCGACCGGGTGTGCTGAATATCAATGACGGTTTATTACTGTGGCTGGAACATTTAGTTTATTGTGCACTGGGTGGCGACGGTAAAAGTCGGATGTTTGGCCGACAGCACAGCTACTGGTGCTTCCCTGCCGTGCCGCCGGATGAGGCGACTGATGCGCTGGCGCGCTATATGCAAGGCTATCTGCAGGGCATGCGCGAGCCTTTGATGTTGCTGACCAAAAGCGGTGGTGCCTGGCTTAATGCGTGTTTTGACAAGAAAAATCATCAGTTTATGACAGATGAGGCGACACAGCTCAAAGCCCGTAACGCTCTGCTTGCCGCCTGGGTCGGCGGTTACCAACAGGAAGGTGAGGGAAGCGATCCCTACCTGCAACGGTTATGCAGGGCACTGGATGAACCCCGGATACAGCAGATAACCGACGCGGCTGAATGCTGGTATTTACCGGTACTCCAGGCGCATCAGGACGACCGGTAAGCGACCGCTGCCGGGTAATGAAAACATCAAAAAGTTTGTTGTACTTTCAGCCGTTAATGCGCTCGCAACGCGGCTTTTGGGTAACGTAAGAGGTTTTACATGCGCACACATGCACGCTTGATCGCCGCCATTCTGCTGGGCTTACTGGCGCTGGCGGTACAAGCCGAAACCGGCGCCGGCTGGCAGCCTGTCAACACGCCCATCGGGAAAAGCGAACAGGATCCGCGTCAGTATCAGGCCATCACGCTGAATAATGGCATGACGGTGCTGTTGGTTTCAGATACTCAGGCGCCGAAATCCCTTGCTGCGCTGACATTGCCCATTGGCTCACTGGATGATCCCGCGCAGCAGCCCGGCCTGGCGCACTACCTTGAACATATGGTGCTGATGGGCTCAACGCGTTACCCACAGCCTGACAGCCTTGCCGATTTTCTCAAGAAACACGGTGGCAGCCATAATGCCAGCACCGCCTCCTATCGCACGGCTTATTACCTCGAAGTCGAAAACGATGCGCTTGAGCCTGCCGTCGATCGTCTGGCCGACGCGATTGCCGAACCCTTACTGGATCCGGTCAATGCCGATCGGGAACGCCATGCGGTCAATGCGGAGTTGACCATGGCACGGTCCCGTGACGGTTTGCGCATGGGACAGGTCGGGGCTGAGACGATTAACCCGGCGCACCCGGCCGCGCATTTTTACGGCGGCAATCTGGATACCCTGCGTGATAAGCCCGGCAGTAATCTGCATCAGGCGCTGCTGGACTTTTACCACACGCACTATTCAGCCAATCTGATGAAGGCGGTGATCTACAGTAATAAACCGCTGGCAGAGATGGCGACCATCGCCGTGAATACGTTTGGGCGCGTGGCTAACCACAATGCCAGCGTTCCCGCGATTACCGAGCCGGTCGTCACGGAAGACCAGCAGGGCATCATTATTCACTATGTGCCGGCGCAGCCGCGTAAGCAGTTAAAAATCGAGTTCCGTATACCGAATAACAGTGACCGCTTTCGCAGTAAAACGGACACGCTTATCAGCTATGTCATTGGTAACCGCAGCCCCAATACGCTGGCCGACTGGCTGCAAAAACAGGGCCTGGCCGACGGCGTCAGCGCGGGGGCCGATCCGGTGACCGAGCGCACCAGCGGCGTGTTCTCCATCAGCGTGTCATTAACGGACAAAGGTCTGGCACAACGTGATGAGGTCGTCGCGGCTGTTTTTAGCTATCTCGCGATGCTGCGCAAAAACGGTATCGACCAACGCTATTTCGATGAAGTTTCGCATGTGCTGGCGCTGGACTTCCGTTATCCGTCAATCACCCGCGACATGGACTACATCGAGTGGCTGGCGGATACGATGCTGCGTGTCCCGGTTGAGCACACGCTGGATGCGCCTTATCTGGCCGATCGCTACGATCCCGCGGCTATCAATGCTCGTCTGGAAAGCATGACGCCAGCGCAGGCGCGAATCTGGTACATCAGCCCGCAGGAACCGCATAACAAGCTGGCCTATTTTGTGAATGCGCCTTATCAGGTTGATAAGATAACGGCCCAGACGTTGACGCAATGGCAACAGCGTGGCCAGGCGATTCAGCTCGCCATGCCGCGCTTAAATCCCTACATTCCCGATGCGTTTACCCTGGTGTCGACTGACAAAACCTACCGTCATCCGGTTAAGCTCGACAATGATTTCGGGATGCGTATTTACTGGATGCCAAGCCAGTTCTATTCCAGCGAGCCAAAGGCCAGCATCACCGTCGCGCTGCGAAATCAGCAGGCGATCAGTGATGCGCGTCAGCAGGTACTGTTCGGCCTGAATGATTATCTGGCAAGCCTGGCGCTGGATGAACTGAGTTCCCAGGCGTCTATTGGCGGCATCAGTTTTTCAACCAGCGAAAACGATGGTCTGGTCTTTAATGCCAGCGGCTTCACACAACGCCTGCCTGACCTGCTTAAGCAGTTAGTTAATCGCTACAGCACTTTTCAGCCCAGCGAGGCACAGCTACAACAGGCCAAATCCTGGTATCTGGAGCGTCTGGATGCCGCAGAGAAAGGAAAAGCCTTCGAGCAGGCGATCCAGCCTATGCAGCTCTTATCCCAGCTGCCTTACACGCAGCGAGACACGCGCCGTAAGCTGGTCAAGGGGATTACACTGAATGATGTCGTGGCCTATCGCGATGCCTTAATTAAAAATGCCACGCCAGAAATGATGGTGATCGGTAACCTGAGTGCTGACAGTGTGACGCAACTGGGACGCGAGCTGAAACAGCAGATGCAGTGCGACGGTACGCACTACTGGCACAGCAATTACCTCAGTGTCGAAAAGCCGCTTAAGGCGAATCTGGAGCAGCACGGCAGCAGTACGGACTCTGCGCTGGCGGCGCTCTATATTCCCCTGGGTTATGACGAATACCAGAGTATGGCCAACAGCGCGATGCTCAGTCAGATTGTCCAGCCGTGGTTCTATAACCAACTGCGTACCGAGGAGCAGTTAGGTTATGCCGTGTTTGCGTTCAGGATGCCGGTAGGGCGTCAGTGGGGGATTGGCTTTCTGCTGCAAAGTAACAGTAAGCCACCCGCTTATCTGATGCAGCGCTATCAGGCGTTTTATCCCCAGGCGGAACACCGCCTGCGCTCGATGAGTCAGGCCGATTTTGTGCAGTATCAGCAGGCCATGATCAACGATTTGAAACAGCGTCCACAAACGCTGAATGAAGAGGCCGATCGTTACAGCCGCGATTTTGATCGGCAGAATTACGATTTTGATACCCGACAAAAGTTGATGGAGCAGGTTCAACAGCTTACCCCTGCCGGACTGGCGGACTTCTTTCACCAGGCCGTCATGCAGAAAAAAGGCATGGCAATGACCTCTCAAATCGCCGGTAGCGGTGAGCATAACATCGCGTTCGCACCGTTACCGGGCTGGCGGACCTGGCCAGAAATCGCCAAATTACAGCAGTCTTTGCCGGTCAAGAGTGAAACACCATGACGGCGTCCAGACCTGAACCGTTAAACCCCCTAACGCTGCCCCTCAACGGCGAGCGGTTAATTGAAGCCTCAGCGGGCACCGGTAAAACCTTTACGATTGGTCTGCTCTACCTGCGTTTGTTATTAGGGCTGGGGGGCGAGAACGCCTGGCGCAGGCCGCTGTCAGTCGAAGAGATCCTGGTGGTGACTTTTACAGAAGCCGCCACGGCGGAGCTGCGCGGTCGTATTCGTGACAATATTCATCAGCTTCGGCTCGCCTGCGTGCGGGGTAAAAGCCATAACACCATGCACCAACAGCTGATTGAGCAGATAGCGGATTTGCCCCAGGCGGCCTCGCTGCTGCTGGCGGCTGAGCGGCAAATGGATGAAGCGGCGATTTTTACCATTCATGGTTTTTGCCAGCGCATGCTCAACCTGAATGCCTTTGAGTCAGGCATGTTGTTCGAGCAGGAACTCATCGAAAACGAACAAACATTACTCCGCCAGGCCGCGGCGGATTTCTGGCGTCGCCAGTGTTATCCCCTGTCACTGGATGTGGCCCGGGTGATCGCGGCGGAGTGGAGCGGCCCGGACAGTTTGTTGACGACGTTACGGCCCTGGCTGCAGGGGGAATCCCCCAGGCTGAAGCGCCCGCCTCGCGCAGACGAAACGCTGGCATCACGTCATACCGCTAACCTGCAACGCATCCAGGCCCTCAAGCAGCAGTGGCAGACTGTCTGTGCCGATATCGAAGGGATGATCGCGGCTTCCGGCGTCGACAAACGCAGCTACAGCAGTAAGCACTTACCTAACTGGGTGGCGAAAGTGACTCAGTGGGCACAGAGCGATACGCTGGATTACCAGTTTCCTAAAGAGCTTGAACGCTTTGGCCAGCAGGTGCTGCACGAAAAAACCAAAAAGGGCGAGGCACCGCAACATGCGCTGTTCGATGCCGTCGATGGCTTTCTTGCCGAACCGCTGACGCTCCGCGATATCATCATCTGGCAGGCGCTGAGCGAGGTGAAAGAAACGGTGCAGCGGGAAAAACGGCAGCGTGCCTTGCTGGGATTTGACGATCTGTTAAGTCGTCTGGATGAAGCGCTTCAGCAGCCGGGCGGGGCGTTGCTGGCCGAAACCATTCGTGGCCGTTTCCCGGTGGCCCTGATTGACGAGTTTCAGGATACCGACCCGCAACAGTACCGAATCTTCCGTACGCTGTATATTCAACAGCCGGATGTGGCGTTGCTGCTCATTGGCGATCCCAAGCAGGCGATCTATGCGTTTCGCGGCGCAGATATTTTTACCTACTTACGCGCCCGTAGTGAAGTTAGTGCTCACTATACGCTGGAGACGAACTGGCGCTCATCGCCCGCGATGGTGAACAGCGTCAACCGCCTGTTTTCACAGGTTGACGCACCCTTTTTATTTTCTTCCATTCCGTTTCTTCCGGTCAGCCCGGCCGCCCCGAATCAGGCGTTAACGCTGGTTTACCATGATCAGCCCCAGCCAGCCTTGCGCTTCTGGCTCCAGCCGGGCGAAGGTGTTGGAGTAAGTGATTACCAACAATTTATGGCCCAGCAGTGTGCGGCCGATATCAGCCGCTGGCTGGTGGCCGGTCAGCAGGGCAAGGCGCGGTTAGGGAAAGGCGATGCACTGCAGCCGGTTAAGGCCTCGGATATCACCGTACTGGTGCGTAGCCGCAATGAAGCCAGTCTGATTCGTGACGCGCTGAATAAGCTGGCCATTCCGTCGGTCTATCTTTCCAGCCGCGACAGCGTTTATACCACGCCTGAAGCGCGCGAGCTGTTATGGCTGTTGCAGGCGGTGCAGTCACCTGAACAGGAGCGACTGCTGCGTAGCGCGCTGGCCACGTCCATCTTTGCTATCGATGCCGCCCAACTTGATGCGCTGGCGCAAAACGAACGTGAGTGGGATGCGCTGGTAGAGCAGTTTGTCAGCTGGCAGCAGATCTGGCAGCAACGTGGCGTACTGCCCATGTTGCGCGATGTAACGATTAAACGGCAACTGGCGGAAAATATGCTGGCTTCCGAAAATGGCGAGCGGCGCTTAACCGATCTGATGCATCTGGGCGAATTACTGCAGGAAGCGGCAACGCAGCTCGACAGCACGCATGCTCTGGTGCGTTTCCTGGCACAGCAAATTGCCCGCCCTGACAGCCAGGCCGCCAGTCAGCAGCTGCGTCTGGAAAGCGACCGCCATCTGGTGCAGATCGTCACGATTCACAAATCCAAAGGCCTGCAGTATCCGCTGGTCTGGCTGCCGTTTGCGGCCGGATTTCGCGAAGCGGCCAGCGCCCTGTATCACGACCGTGAAAGTTTTGCTGCCATGCTCGACGTACAGGGCGATGCACAGAGCCTGACGCTGGCGGAAGAGGAGCGACTGGCCGAGGATTTACGGCTGCTCTATGTCGCGCTGACGCGCTCGGTTTACCACTGCAGCGTGGGTATTGCGCCCCTAATCAAAGGCGCGCGTAAAAAAGAGGGCGACAGCGATCTGCATAAGAGCGCGCTGGGCTACCTGGTACAGCGCGGTGAGAGCGGCGATGCCGCCGTGCTCAGTCACCATCTTGAGGCGCTCGCAGGCGAAGGGATTGAGGTGATACGGAGCGAGCTGCAGCCCGGCGCGAAGTGGCAGGACAGCGAACACCGCGAGAACGCGCTGAGCAGTCGGGAAATGACCCGAGCGCTGGCGGACAGTTGGCGCGTCACCAGTTACTCCGGATTACAACAGCACGGCAGTTCCCCCCTGCTGGATGCTTTGCCGAAATTCGATATTGATGCTGCTGGTGAAGCGGCTGAGGATGAAGAGCCCTTGTTAACGCCGCACCACTTCCCCCGCGGTGCGGCTCCCGGCACGTTTCTGCACGGGCTGTTTGAGGCCATGGATTTCACTGAGCCGCCGGACGCATTCTGGCTGGAGGATCAGCTTCAGCAACAGGGCTATTCCCTGAACTGGCTGCCCGTGATTGAGCAGTGGATCGCCCGCGTACTGACCACGCCGCTCAATAAAGACGGCTTAACCCTGGACAGCATCCGCAGCGCTGATCGGCTGATTGAGATGGAGTTTTACCTGCCGATCAACCGCCTGCTGACGGCTGCCGATCTGGATGCGCTGATGCGCCGGTACGATCCACTGTCGCAGCGCGCTGCCGCGCTGGATTTCCGTCAGGTGAGAGGCATGTTAAAAGGGTTTATTGATTTGGTATTTCGCTGGCAGGGAAAATATTATCTGCTGGATTACAAATCGAACTGGCTGGGTGACAGCCATACCGCGTATACGCAGGAGGCGATGGCGCAGGCCATGATCGACCATCGCTATGACCTGCAATATCAGCTGTACACACTGGCGCTGCACCGGTATCTGCAGCACCGCCTGGCGGGCTATGATTACCAACAGCATTTTGGCGGCGTCTTTTATGTATTCCTGCGCGGTGTGGATGGCACCTCTGCCGATAACGGCATCTTTACCACTCGTCCCGATCCCGCCTTTATTGAGGAACTGGATGCATTGTTTGGTCATACAGAGGAGAGTTTATGAGTGATATAAACGCCTTGCTGCTTCAGGCAGTCGAAAAGCGTTTACTGCGTCCTCTGGATATTCAGTTTGCCCGCCTGATTGCAGATGAGACGCAACCCTTTCGGTTGCTGGCAGCGGCCTGTGTGAGTGCCGACGCGGGCGAAGGACATGTCTGCCTGCCGCTGGCTAACCTGAATGAGGCTGGGCTGTTCTCCGGTCGTCAGCACGCACTGGCGCAGGCATTGTGGCAGGCCGCAGGCGCGCCCGATGAAGCAGAGCGGCATGCACAGCTGGCCAGTTGGTCAGCGGTGAGCGATGGCCGCGTTGTGACGCCCCTGGTGCTGAGTCACCAGCGTTTATACCTGCACCGGCTCTGGCAAAGTGAAGGCCAGGTTGCCCGGTTTTTCTCATTGCAGCCGGATAGCGGGACGTTTGATTCGCAACAGGCACGAGATGTTCTGCAGACGTTATTTGGCCGTCAGCCTGACGACTGGCAAAAAATTGCTGCTGCGGTGGCACTGACCCGTAAAACCGCCGTTATTTCAGGCGGACCCGGTACCGGCAAAACCACGACGGTGGCGAAATTGCTGGCGGCGCTGATTCGCCTGAATCCCGAACCTCTGCGCATACAGCTGGCGGCACCGACAGGGAAAGCGGCAGCCCGTCTGACCGAATCCCTGGGAAAAGCCCTGCAGGGACTGGCGGTGGACGATGACGAGCGTGCGCGTTTTCCTGCTGAAGCGACCACGCTGCATCGCCTGCTTGGCGCACAGCCTGACTCGCAGCGCATGCGCTACCATGCGGGTAACCCGTTACACCTGGATGTGCTGGTGGTTGATGAAGCGTCGATGGTTGATCTGACAATGATGGCAAAACTGATTTCCGCCTTGCCGCCTCACGCCAGAGTGGTATTTCTGGGCGATCGCGATCAGCTGGCTTCGGTTGAAGCCGGAGCGGTGTTGGGGGACATTTGTCGTTGCAGCGAAACCGGCTTCAGTCCGGCGCGCGCCGCACAACTGGTGACGCTTACCGAATGTGCGCTTACGGGCAGCGATGACGATACCGCGCCTGCCGTTCGCGACAGCATTTGTCTGCTCCGCCAGAGTTACCGCTTTGACGAAAAGTCCGGTATTGGCCAGCTTGCCCGCACCGTCAACCAGGGCGATGCGCGTCAGATGAGTAAGGTGTTCGCCGCCGGACATGCTGACCTGTCTTTTCAGCCGCTGAATGACGGTGAGGCATATCAGACCATGCTGAACGAGGTGGCGCAGGGCTATCAGGACTATCTGGATGCCGTTCAGCGTCAGGCTGCGCCAGAACAGGCCATTGCGGCATTTAGCCGTTATCAGCTCCTGTGTGCCCTGCGTGAAGGGCCATTTGGTGTGCACGGATTAAATCAGCGCATCGAACAGCGTCTGATGCAGCTGCAGCGCATCCGGCGTCCTGCACTGGGCAGCCGCTGGTATCCGGGACGTCCGGTGATGATCACCCGCAACGACAGTGCCCTGGGGCTGTTTAACGGCGATATCGGGATTACGTTGCGTGATGCTGAAGGGCAACTCAGGGTGTTTTTTCCGTTGCCAGACGGCAGCGTGAAAGCGATTCAGCCCAGCCGTTTGCCGTCTCATGAAACGGCATGGGTGATGACGGTGCACAAGTCGCAGGGTTCAGAATTTGATCATACCGCGCTGGTCATGCCGACGCAGTTTTTGCCGGTCCTGACCCGTGAACTGGTTTACACGGCCATTACCCGTGCACGCAAACAACTGACCCTTTACAGCGATCGCGCGATATTTGAACGGGCAGTCCAGCTGCAGACGCAGCGGCGAAGTGGCCTGGTGGAAAGGCTGGGGGCGGAAACGCAGGGATAACAGGTCGGGCGGCGGGATGGCCGCCCGGCTGCCATCAGGTTAAATCGGCCATCAGCACCTTGGAACGGCGCTGGTAGTTGTACATCTCTTTCTTACTCTCCGGCAGCGACTCGATATCCACCGGCGTGAAGCCGCGCTCCTGGAACCAGTGGATACTGCGTGTGGTTAACACAAACAGTTTTTCCAGCCCCATCTGCTTCGCCTGAAGTGCAACGCGTTGCAGCAGCAGCTCTCCGCGTGAGGAGCTGCGGTAATCCGGATGGACCGCAACGCACGCCATTTCGCCAATCTTTTCATCCATAAACGGATAGAGCGCGGCGCAGGCGATGGTCAGGTTATCCCGCTGAATGATGGTGAATTTGTCGATCTCCATTTCCAGCTGTTCGCGTGAACGGCGTACCAGAATCCCTTGCTGTTCCAGCGGACGAATCAGCTCCAGAATGCCACCGATGTCGTTGATCGTGGCCCGACGAATCTGCTCGGCGGACTCCATGACAATCTGCGTACCAATGCCGTCGCGCGAGAAGAGTTCCTGTAACAGGGCGCCGTCTTCCTGATAGCTGATCAGATGGCTGCGACGGACGCCGCTGCGACAGGCTTTAACGGCGCCACGCAGAAAGCGCACCGTGCCAGACAGAAAATCGCCATCGCGTTCCATTTCATCAATGCGTGCCTGAGCGTCATTGGGAAATAACTCCGAGACAATGTTGCCTTCACGATCGATTACGCCCTGTTCCGAGCAGAAGCCAATCATTTTTTCTGCTTTAAGCTTAATTGCCAGCTGCGTGGCCACTTCTTCAGAAGTCAGGTTAAAACTTTCACCGGTCACTGACACGGCCACCGGACCCAGCAGCACAATGGCATCGTTGTCGAGCTGGCGGTGAATAGCCTCTTCATCGATACGACGAATGCGACCGCTGTGACAGTAATCGACGCCGTCATCTACGCCGAGCGGCTGGGCAATGATAAAGTTGCCGCTCACCACGTTGATATGCGCGCCCTGTAACGGAGTGTTATTCAGGCTCATGGAAAGGCGGGCGGTAATATCCAACTGAAGACGGCCTGCGGCCTGCTTTACCAGCTCCAGTGACTGCGCGTCGGTCACGCGGGTATATTTGTGGTAAGCCGGTTCCAGCTGGTTTGCGGCGAGGCTGGCATCAATCTGCGGACGTGCGCCGTACACGACGACTAAACGAATGCCAAGGCTGTGAAGCAGGCCAATATCGTTGACGATGCTGGAGAAATTTTCATGCTCAATGGCCTCACCGCCAAGCATGATGACAAATGTCTTATCCCGATGCGCATTGATATAGGGAACGGTATGGCGAAAACCCTGAACCAGTTCAGTACTACGTTCCTTCACGGCTAACCCTCAGTGAATGTTTATTCGTATTTTCTGTATTTTTATGCCTTTGGCGGCCATTTTGCAAGCGCTAATCCTGACGTTTATTTACGTTTTTTCAGGTGATAACGCCGCTAACAGACTGCATTATTTAGAGTTTCCGGGGTGACATCGTCAGCCGGATTGGATAAAGTTTTCGCCGCCATTTTATTTGGTTGCCGTTTTTTTAAACACGATATAACAGCTGGAGTGGCATGTCGGAAGGTCATCCCCTTATTTCACGTAGACGATTATTAAAAGGTACTGGGGCACTGCTGCTGCTCAGCGTAAGCGGTGTGGGCATCGCGGCCACCAGCCATATTATGGCGGTTCGCATCTGGCCCTCTTCAACCTATTCGCGCATGACGCTGGAATCCAATGTTGCCCTTAAGTATAAGCAGTTCGCACTGACGAATCCGGACCGGCTGGTCATCGACATTGAGAACCTGCACCTTAATTCGGTCCTTAAGGGCGTTAACCAGCACGTCAGGGTGGACGATCCTTTTATCAAAAACGCCAGGGTCGGGCAGTTCGATGCCAATACCGTGCGGGTGGTGCTGGAACTGAAACGCAACGTCTCGCCAAAAATCTTCAGCCTTGCACCGGTCTCCAGTATTCAACACCGGCTGGTGGTCGATCTCTACCCCAGCCAGAATACGGTAGAAGATGATCCGCTGCTGGCATTACTGAAAGATTACAACCAGGGCGATCTGGATAAAAATGAAAGCGTTCAGCCGCCGTTACCCGGTAAAGCCGGGCGCGATCGCCCCATCATTATCATGATCGATCCTGGCCATGGCGGGGAAGATCCGGGCGCGCACGGTAAATACAAAACCCGTGAAAAAGACATTGTGTTGAAGATTGGCCGCCGCCTTAAGGCGCTGATTGAGAAAGAACACAATATGAAGGCGTACATGACGCGTAACGAGGATGTGTTTATTCCCCTGCGGGTTCGCGTGGCCAAAGCCCGTAAACAGCGGGCCGATCTGTTCGTCTCCATTCATGCGGATGCGTTCACCAGCCGGGCCGCACGGGGCTCCTCTGTGTTTGCCCTTTCGACCCGGGGGGCGACGTCAGCCGCGGCGCGTTTTCTGGCGCAAACCCAGAATGAATCCGACCTGATTGGCGGCGTCAGCATGAGTGGCGATCGCTATCTGGATCACACCATGTTTGATATGGTGCAGC
This sequence comes from Pantoea sp. SGAir0180, assembly GCF_043546245.1. NCBI lineage: Bacteria > Pseudomonadati > Pseudomonadota > Gammaproteobacteria > Enterobacterales > Erwiniaceae > Pantoea > Pantoea sp. SGAir0180. The sequence continues at coordinate 278,856 of NZ_CP028071.1, forward strand.
GCCAGACGATCCATGACAGCCTGAAGTTTGGCAAAGAAGTGCTGCACCGGATGGGGCGGATTAACCATCTGCACAAACGCACTGTGGATCAGGCCGGTTTTGCGGTGCTGAAGGCACCGGATATTCCCTCGATCCTGGTGGAAACCGCGTTCATCAGCAACGTCGAAGAAGAGCGTAAACTCCGCACCACGCGTTATCAACATCAGGTCGCCGAGGCCATTCTGGAAGGCATTAAGGCCTATTTCAAAAACGGGGCGGCGCTGGCACACCGTTAAGCTGCCGGGCAGGAAAAATCACCCGCCCGGCCTTATCTGCTGTCAGGGTTTGCCGTCAGAAGCGGAACAGGGACCGGGTTGCGTGGCGTTCCTGTCTCGCCGACGATGTGCGTCCACTTAGCGGCCTTTTGCCAGGTAGTGCGCCATTTCCTGTTCCGGCACCATGCCGCCGCCCGTCGCCCAGACCAGGTGAGTGGCCTGTTGTAACTGTGTTGGGCTGAAGTCGTGCAGCGCGTGATAGTGCGCTGAACCACATACGTGCTGTGGACCGATCATCCCGGCCAGCGCAGAAGGTTCAAGCCGCAGACCTTCTTCCTGCGCCAGCCAGCCGAGCATGTCGTACATGCGCGCATCATCAAGTGTGTAAATGCCATCCAGCAGACGTTGCATGGCTCTGCCCACAAAGCCGGACGCCCGGCCTACCGCCAGACCATCCGCAGCCGTGACATTATCAATACCTATGTCCTGTACGGAAATGCCGTCGTGTAAGCCCGTTGTTATGCCCAGCAACATGCAGGGCGAATGAGTGGGCTCCGCAAACAGACAGTGAACATGGTCACCCCATGCCAGCTTCAGGCCAAATGCGACGCCGCCGGGGCCACCGCCCACGCCGCAGGGCAGGTACACAAATAACGGATGTTGGGCATCAACCACGCGGCCCTGTTGTTCAAACTGCGCTTTCAGCCGTTGGCCGGCGACCGCATAACCTAAAAACAGCGTGCGGGAGTTTTCATCGTCAATAAAGAAACAGTTGGGGTCCGATGCGGCCGCTTTGCGTCCTTGCCCGACCGCCACACCGTAATCCTGTTCATATTCCACCACCGTTACGCCATGGCTGCGCAGTTTTGCTTTCTTCCATTCCCGGGCATCCGCCGACATATGAACGGTTACGTTAAAGCCGAGACGGGCGCTTATGATGCCAATCGACAGCCCGAGATTACCGGTCGATCCTACGGCAATACGGTACTGGCTAAAAAACTGCCGAAGCGTGGGGGAGAGCAACGTGCGGTAATCCGCCTCCGGGGACAGCAAACCGGCAGCTAATGCCAGTTTCTCGGCATGATTCAGGACTTCATAAATGCCGCCACGCGCTTTGATGGAGCCAGAAATCGGCAGGTGGCTGTCTTTCTTCAGCAGCAGTGTGCCTGCAATTTTCTGGCCGTACGCCTGTTCCAGCCGGGCCTGCATGGCGGGGATCGCGACCACATCCGATTCGATTATACCGCCCGCGGCGGCGGTTTCAGGAAAGGCCTGAGCCAGCAAAGGCGCAAACCGCTTCAGGCGGGCATGAGCGGCTTCAACGTCCTGCTCTGTCAGACCCACAAAGGGCAGGGCGTCGGCGACGGTTGTGGTGGCAGGATTGAACCAGATGGTTTCTTTCAGCGCGATCATATCCGCAACCGGCGGATACTGTGCAGCAAGTGCAGCAATGTTGAAGGTATTCATAACAGACCTTGTCGTGTCCGGATGAATCATAAAAGCAGAAACGGGTTGGCCAGAGCAAGATCTGTTGCGACATTCGCGTGCGGTCTGATCTCACTGCGTGTCTGAGCGGTAAAAAGGAGAGGGGGATTGACTGACGGAGGCCAGAAACAAAAAAACACCTTCTCAGGTGTTTAAAGTGGTTGCGGGGGCCGGATTTGAACCGACGACCTTCGGGTTATGAGCCCGACGAGCTACCAGGCTGCTCCACCCCGCGTCCGATTGCGCATAGCGACTTTCACATTGTCCCTTCTGAGTGAGCATTGTCTCAGAAGAATTGGTTGCGGAGGCCGGATTTGAACCGACGACCTTCGGGTTATGAGCCCGACGAGCTACCAGGCTGCTCCACCCCGCGTCCGATTGCGCATAGCGACTTTTCACATTGTTTCTTCTGTCTGAGCAAAACTACAGAAGAACTGGTTGCGGGGGCCGGATTTGAACCGACGACCTTCGGGTTATGAGCCCGACGAGCTACCAGGCTGCTCCACCCCGCGTCCGTGGATGCGCACTATACTCCGCACGATGATTGTTGCAACCCCTTTTTGCCCTAAAAGGCTAAATTTGCTGTTAATTGCTGAAGGATTCCACCAATTGGTGATTTATTGCACCGATATCCGTTATGACGAAAGAGGATGGATTTCATTCTGATGACGGCTTTGCTATCGTCGCGTGGCGAACACTTATAAAAAGAGATGAAGATGAAAGGACGTTGGGCGAAGTACGCACTTACTGGCGCATTTTTAGCGCTTCTGGCGGGCTGTAGTTCTAAGCCGACCGATCGGGGTCAACAATATAAAGACGGAAAACTTGATCAGCCCTTAGCGCTGGTGAATCAACCTAACGCCAAAGGCCGTCCGGTTAACGGCAGAGATTTTGGGCAACAGATTCAGCAAATCCAGGCGGCCGCTTCGGGTTTGTTTGGCCGTAACAACAGCACTTACAGTGCGGTTGAAAACTGGCTGATGGCGGGGGGCGATACACGACAGTTGCGCCAGTTTGGGTTAAATGCGTTTCAGATGGAAGGCACCGATAATTACGGTAACGTCCAGTTTACGGGCTACTACACGCCGGTCGTTCAGGCACGCTACACGCGACAGGGCGAGTTTCAGTACCCTATTTACCGCATGCCGCCGCGCAAACGCGGTCAGAAATTACCCAGCCGCGCATCGATATACAGTGGGGCGTTGGACGATCGCTACGTCATTGCCTGGAGTAACTCACTCATTGATAACTTTATTATGGATGTGCAGGGCAGCGGCTATGTCGATTTTGGTGACGGACGTCCGATGAGCTTTTTTGGTTATGGCGGCAAAAACGGCTGGGGTTATCATAGCATCGGTAAAGAGCTGATCGACCGGGGCGAGGTCAAGCGTGAAGACATGTCAATGCAGGCTATTCGCCAGTGGGCTGAGGAACATTCACCCGAGGAAGTGCGGGCGCTGCTAGAAACTAACCCTTCCTTTGTCTTTTTCAAACCCGAACCTTATGTGCCGGTACGTGGCGCGAGCGCGGTGCCGCTGGTGGCGAAAGCCTCTGTGGCATCCGATCGTTCACTGATTCCTGCCGGAACGGTGCTGCTGGCGGAAGTGCCGCAGCTCAATGAAAAGGGCAAATTCAACGGGAAATATGAAATGCGGGTGATGGTGGCGCTGGATGTCGGCGGCGCGATCAAAGGCCAGCACTTCGATATCTATCAGGGCGTAGGGCCAGATGCTGCCCATCTGGCGGGGTTCTATAACCATTATGGTCGTGTGTGGGTGCTGAAATCGGCACCGGGAGCCGGTCAGCCGCTGTTCAGCAATGCGCAGAGCAGTAACAACGGCAGCCTGCTGTTAGGCGCTAACTAAATTTTGAAGCGGCGGGCGATCGGGCCCGCGCTCAGTAACAGGTTCAACTATGAAAGTGTTAAACGATGCCTGGCACCAGCGATTTGGTGGCACGGCACGTCTTTATGGGCAGTCGGCGTTGCAGCATTTCGCTGATGCCCACTTCTGCGTGATTGGTATTGGCGGCGTGGGCTCCTGGGCTGCCGAGGCACTGGTAAGAACCGGCATCGGCAGGATTACCCTGATCGATATGGATGATGTCTGTATCACCAACACCAATCGTCAGATACATGCGATGAGCGGCAATGTGGGTAAAGCCAAAACGGACGTGATGGCCGAGCGTCTGCGCGCCATTAATCCTGACTGTGAGGTGATCTGTATTGATGACTTTATCACCCCGGAAAACACGGCGACGCTGCTGACTGCCGATATCGACTATGTAATTGACGCTATCGACAGTGTGCGCCCCAAGGCGGCGCTGATTGCCTGGTGTCGACGCAATAAGATTCCTCTGATCACCACGGGCGGCGCAGGTGGGCAAATCGATCCCACGCAAATCCAGGTGACTGACTTAGCGAAGACCATCCAGGATCCGCTGGCGGCTAAATTACGCGAGCGGCTTAAACAGCTGGGCGTGGTAAAAAACAGCAAAGGCAAGCTGGGCATCGACTGCGTTTTCTCTACAGAGGCGCTGGTTTATCCGCAGGCGGATGGCTCGGTTTGCGCCTCACGCAGCACAGCGGAAGGGCCGAAAAGAATGGATTGTGAATCCGGATTTGGCGCAGCCACGATGGTCACCGCCACCTTTGGCTTTGTTGCCGTTTCGCATGCCCTGAAGAAATTTCTGGCACGGGCCGCGCGCCAGGCGTAATGCTAATCTGCCGTGCAACGCGGTTGTACGGCTTTAGCCCGCGTTTGCCAGGCCGCCAGCCTGACCTGATTAGCTAAACACTGACCGACGACTGCGCCATGAGCGGTTAATCCAGCGCCCGTTGCGCATGCTGCTGGACGGCATCGGCCAGCGCTTTCAGGCCGCTACTGCGTGAGGCGCTAAGCTGCGCACGCAGGCCCAGCGATTCAAACAGATCCAGCGGATCGGCCGCCAGTAATTGCGCGGGCGTCTGGCCTTCAACAGCGGTGAGCAGCACGGCCAGCAAACCACGAACGATGCGACCTTCGCTGTCACCGTAAAAATGCAGGGAACCTTCTTCCCGGATCTGGCTGCCCAGCCAGACGCGATTCTCGCAACCACTCAGCTCACTGTCCGGTGTTCTTAATGCGTCAGGTAAGGCCGGCAACTGTCGGCCAAGTAAAATCAGCTGCCGGTAGCGATCCTCCCACTGCCGACAGTGAGAGAAGGTTTCTTTCAGATCCGCAGGCGTAATTTCAACACCGAACGGATGCGGGGCAAGCAGGGATGCGTGCATGATTAAAACTCCGATAACAACGCGACAGCGCTGTGCATAGCGCGCAGCAGCGCATCGACGTCCTGTAAATTATTATAGGGGGCAAACGATACGCGCAGCGTCCCCTCAACGCCCAGTGCCGCCATTAACGGTTGGGCACAATGTTGACCCGCACGTAAGGCGATCCCGTGCTCTGCCAGCAGTGTCACGATATCGCTGTGATGCACTCCCTGAATGTCGAAGGCCAGCAGGCTGGCCTGGCCACAACGGAAACTGCGAAAGCCCGGCAGTTCTGCAAGCTGTTCCTCGGCCAGACTGGCTAACTGCTGGCTCCAGATCTCTGCTTTAGACATATTATGCTGTTGCAGCCAGCTCAGCGCGGCACTCAGTCCGGTCACGCCCGCCACGTTTGGCGTACCGGCCTCAAAGCGCCAGGGCACCGGCTGGGGCGTAAAGCCGGTGAAGTCGACCTTCGTCAGCATCTTACCGCCGCCCTGCCAGGGGGCCATCTCTTCCAGCAATTCCGCTTTACCGTACAGCACACCGATGCCCATTGGGCCATAGAGCTTGTGGCCGGAAAAGGCATAGAAATCAATATCCAGCGCCTGTACATCCGGCGGGCAATGTACGACGCCCTGCGCGCCATCGACCATAACTTTTGCCCCTGCCGCATGGGCAAGAGCGATGGCCCGGGATAAATCGGGGCAGCCGCCTGTGACATTGGACATCTGACCCAGCGCAAGCAGACGCGTCCGGTGAGTGATCAGTGAGGGCAGCACGGCGATATCGGGCAGGCGATCCTCACCGATTGGCCATTTTACCACGCGCGCGCCCGTGGCCTGTGCGACCATGAGCCAGGGAACCAGATTGGCGTGGTGCTCGGCTTCGCTGACGAGGATTTCATCGCCGGGCTGTAAACGCGGGGCTAACCAGCTTTGCGCCACCAGGTTAATGGCTTCGGTGGTACCGCGCGTCCAGACAATCTGCCGGTTACTGGCGGCATTGAGCCACTGCGCCACCTGGCCCCGCGCCTGCTCATACTGCTCGGTTAACCGGCGAGCCGCTGCAAACTGGCTACGATGAACCGTACCGGCGCTCAGGCTGTAGAACTGCTGAGTCGCCTCGATTACCGCCTGCGGTTTTAGCGTGGTGGCGGCGCTGTCGAGATAAACACCCGCGTCGCTCAGGGCAGGAAACTGCTGCCGGAATGAAGAAGGATTAAAGGCACGCATACATAGCTCGTTGTTAATTATCAGACTCAGGCTGAAAGATGGATGTCTGTCTGGCAAAGCTGGAAAAGCGGGTTATGCTGAATATTGCAAGGTAAAAACTTCACCCGCATGGCGATACGACATTCTGATAGTCGATCCCACTTGACCATTTCTCGGGTCAGCGTAACGCGGGCGGTTTGGTGCAATCAATCTGCAAGGAGATAGAAGATGAAAAAACTCGCCGCAATGCTGGCCGTTTGTACAATGGCCTTTACCCTGGCTGCCTGTTCAAGCAACTACGTAATGCATACCAATGACGGACGCACTATCGTTGCTGAAGGTAAACCAAGAGTCGATACTGATACCGGTATGATTAGCTATAAAGATGCGAATGGCAATGAGCAGCAGATTAACCGTTCAGATGTGAAAGAAATGGTTGAGATGAAGTAATCCGCGCATAAAAAAAGCACCGCAATTTGCGGTGCTACTCAATATCACAATGGACAGACAGGGTAAATCTACAGGAAATAAAAAAGCTTGATCTGTAAAGGTCAGATCAAAATTGCAAACACAACATCACGACCACAAGCCAAAAGCTTTCAGAAAATCTGCGAACTCACTCACAAATCTAAAAACTTTTCGTTCCGGCTCAGGAAGTACCGCAACTATAGGTATTTGCTGGAGCTTCCTCAACGGACAATTTATAATGTCTCGGATTATAAATTCTAATACGTTAAGGCTTTGTATTAGTCCGCGTATTTTTTGCCAGGCTGGCTATGGATAACCATGTCAAAACGTCTTCCTCCCCTGAATGCACTGCGGGTATTTGATGCCGCAGCACGCCATTTAAGCTTTACCAAAGCCGCTGAAGAGCTGTTTGTGACCCAGGCTGCTGTCAGTCACCAGATCAAATCACTGGAAGATTTTCTGGGACTGAAGCTGTTCAGACGGCGAAACCGGTCGCTTTTACTCACCGAGGAAGGCCAAAGCTACTATCTGGATATCAAAGAAATTTTCTCTGCGCTCAACGAGGCGACGCGTAAACTGCAGGCACGCAGCGCCAAAGGGGCGTTGACGGTGAGTTTGCTGCCAAGCTTTGCGATTCAGTGGCTGGTCCCGCGTCTTTCCAGCTTTAATCTGGCTTATCCGGGAATTGACGTCCGCATTCAGGCGGTCGATCGGGATGAAGAGAAGCTGGCCGATGATGTGGATGTGGCCATTTTCTATGGCCGGGGAAACTGGCCAGGCCTGCGGGTCGAAAAACTCTATGCCGAATATTTGCTGCCGGTTTGTTCGCCGTCGCTGATGACGGGGGAAAATCCCCTGAAAACGCCCATGGATCTGGCTCGTTTTACGCTGTTGCATGATGCTTCCCGCCGTGACTGGCAGGCGTATATCCGTCAGTCAGGCGTCCAGCATATCAATGTGCAACAGGGACCCATTTTCAGCCACAGCGCGATGGTGCTGCAGGCGGCCATCCATGGGCAGGGCGTTGCCCTGGCCAATAACGTTATGGCGCAAAGCGAAATCGAAGCGGGACGGTTGATTTGTCCGTTTAATGACGTTTTAGTGAGCAAAAATGCTTTTTATCTGGTTTGTCATGACAGTCAGGCAGAACTGGGTAAAATAGCCGCCTTTCGACAGTGGATCCTCGCCAAAGCGGCTACCGAACAAGAAAAATTCCGCTTTCGTTATGATCAGTAACTTTTTTATTTTTTTGCAGGGACCTGCAAACGCACCTTGAGGATACATTCATGTCCAGACGTGCCATGTTTATTTTTGCGGCCATCAGTGGGTTTTTCCTGGTGGCATTTGGTGCTTTTGGTGCTCATGTGTTGAATAAAACGCTGGGAGCGACTGAAATGGCCTGGATTCATACCGGGCTGGAATACCAGGCTTATCATACGCTGGCTGTGCTGGGGCTGGGAGCGGCGATGCTTTATCGCTGTAATATCTGGTTCTACTGGAGCAGCGCCTCTATGGCACTGGGTACCGTATTATTCAGCGGCAGCCTCTATTCCCTGGCGCTGTCGCACTTAACGTTTTTTGTTTTTATCACGCCAGTCGGGGGGCTGTTCTTCCTCGTTGGCTGGCTATTGATGTTGATTGGCGCACTGCGTCTTAAAACCAAGGCAGAACGCCATGAATAAAGTTTTACTGTATTGCCGCGCTGGCTTTGAAAAAGAGTGTGCGGCGGAAATTAGTGCTAAAGCCGCCGAGCGCAATGTTTACGGCTTTCCTCGGGTTAAAGAGGATGCAGGTTATGTCCTGTTTGAGTGCTACCAGCAGCCCGATGCGGAGAGACTGATTCGCGAGTTGCCGTTTGAGCAGTTGATATTTGCCCGCCAGATGCTGGTTGTTGGCGAACTGCTGCGGGATCTGCCCCAGGACGATCGTATTTCCCCCATCGTAGGCATGTTAAGCGGCGTGGTGGAAAAGGGCGGGGAACTGCGTGTTGAAGTGCCGGATACCAACGAAGCCAAAGAGCTCACCAGGTTCTGCCGCAAGTTTACCGTCCCGCTGCGCGCCAGCCTGCGTGAGAGCAAAATCCTGCTCAACTATGAAAGCCCAAAACGCCCGGTCGTGCATGTGTTCTATATCGCCCCCGGCACCTGCTACGTCGGGTATTCACTGCCGGAGAACAGCTCACCCTTTTATATGGGCATTCCGCGTCTTAAGTTCCCGTCTGATGCGCCGAGTCGGTCCACGCTTAAGCTGGAAGAGGCCTTTCACGTTTTTGTTCCGGCCGATGAGTGGGATGAACGTCTGGCCAGTGGAATGTATGCCGTCGATTTGGGGGCCTGTCCAGGCGGCTGGACCTATCAACTGGTACAGCGCAGCATGATGGTTTACGCCGTGGATAACGGGCCGATGGCGCCCAGCCTGATGGAGACCGGCCAGGTTTTTCACGAGCGTGAAGACGGTTTCCGTTTCCGTCCGCCCCGCACCAACATCAGTTGGCTGGTCTGCGACATGGTGGAAAAGCCGGCTCGCGTGGCGAACCTGATGGCGGACTGGCTGGTCAACGGCTGGTGCCGCGAAGCCATATTTAACCTGAAACTGCCCATGAAGAAGCGCTACGAAGAAGTCACGCAGAATCTGGCCATGATCGAGCAGCGACTCAATGAAAATGGCGTTAACGCGCAGATTCGGGCACGTCAGCTTTATCACGATCGTGAAGAAGTGACAGTGCACATTCGTCGCATCTGGGCCGCTGTCGGTGGCCGCCGCGACGAGCGTTAACCCTGCAGACCGGGCGCGATTGTGCCCGGTCTGATATGATTAGCCGCCATGGTAACGCAGTAAATTCAGATTCCCTTCCAGCACCAAATCCTGTTTCAGCCGGGCCACATCGCGGCTGATCAGCGCCATCTCCTGTCCGGCCTGTAACTTATTACGCCATTTGGTCGGCACCTGATCCAACTGCTGATACAGCGATTCCAGTGAACCAAACTGCTGTAGCAGTTCCCGGGCGCTTTTGGGGCCAATGCCTGCGATGCCGGGAATTTTACTGCTGCTGATGCCGCATAATCCCCAGTAGTCAGGCAGCAACGCGGGTGCAACGCCGAATTCGGCTTCAATAAAAGGCACATCCAGCCAGCGCTTTTGAAAATAGTCACGGATGCGAATCGTCGGTGCCAGTAACTGGCAGTAACCTTTGTCGGTTGAAACGATGGTCGCCTGATGACCAGCCTGCGCCATTTTGACCGCCAGCGTCGCCGCCAGATCGTCGGCTTCATCCTGGTCGGCTATCCAGCAACTGACGCCCGCGTTTCGAAAGGCGTCCTTCAGCGCGGGCATTTCGGCCTGCAAATCGTCGGGCATCGGTGGGCGGCCACTTTTATAGTCAGGCAACAACTGGTGCCGCCATCCCTGATGGCGGGCTTCACCATCAAACACCGCCACCACGTGCGTCGGCCGCGTGTGCCCCAGAAGCTGACGCAGCGCGCCTACGCAACTGTCGACGCAGGGCGAGCCTTGTACCGCATGCAGGCGACGAATTAAATTGAGGGCGTCAACAATGAGTAAGTGAAGAGACATAAGATATGGGCAGCCCGCAGGCTGCCTCCAGATTTACTTGATGATTTCGTAGCACGGAATATAGGCAGTGCCGGGCAGTTTCATACGTTGCTGCGCCACAAAGCCCTGTAGCAGTTCATCCATGCGGTGCATGATGTCGGCATCGCCGTGCAGTTTGTAAGGGCCTTTTTCGCGGATTTCGCGAATGCCCATCTCTTTGACGTTTCCTGCAACAATCCCTGAGAAGGCCCGGCGCAAATCCGCCGCCAGTTTTTCTGGAGCCTGGTTTGTGTAGAGATTGAGGTTGGCCATATTTTCATGCGTTGGCATAAACGGCACCTGCAGATCCTGAGCAATACGCATTGACCAGTTAAAACTGTAGGCGTCACCGGTTTCACGGCGATGCTCTTTCACCTGCGGCATGGCTTTTCTCATCAGACGGGCAACTTCAGCAGCATCGTCAATGATGATCTGATAATGCTTACGTGCCTGCTCGCCGAGCGTGCTGACAATGAAGTCGTCCAGTACGCGGAAATAATCGGCGCTCTCTTTCGGGCCGGTCAGAATAAGCGGCAGAACCTGATGCGCGTTCTGTGGATTCATCAGAATGCCCAACAGATAGAGGAACTCCTCTGCGGTACCCACGCCGCCCGGGAAGATGATGATGCCGTGCGCGATGCGCACAAAGGCTTCCAGGCGCTTTTCGATATCCGGCATGATGATAAGTTCGTTCACCAGCGGATTCGGTGGCTCAGCCGCAATAATGGACGGCTCAGTTAATCCGATAAAGCGGCTGTCACGATAGCGCTGCTGGGCATGGCCCACGGCGGCACCTTTCATCGGCGCTTCCATCACGCCCGGTCCACAACCGGTACAAATGTTCAGCTCACGCAGCCCCAGTTGCGTGCCCACGTTGCGACAATACTGGTATTCCACCGCGTTGATCGAGTGGCCACCCCAGCAGACAACGGTATTGGGATATTCACCCACATGCAGGGCGCGGGCATTGCGCAAAATGGAAAACACCGTGTTGGTGATGGTGGCTGAGTCGTTGTCCTCTTCGCAGGGTAAACGCCCCGAGCTGGCGAGCTGGCCATTGACAAACAGGATGTCGCGCAAGACGGCAAACAGGTTGGCCTGGAGTGAACGGATGATACGACCGTCGACGAAGGCTTCTTCCGGGGGATTAATCAGTTCCAGCTTAACGCCGCGCTCACGGCGCAGTACGTTGATGTCGAAGTTCTCAAAACGCGACAGCAGTTCATGGCTGCTGTCAGTCTGACTGCCAGAGTTGAGTACGGCGAGCGAGCAGTTACGGAAAAGTTGATACAAATCGCTGCTGGCCGTGCGCTTCAGCATATCTACTTCCAGTTGGGAGAGCAGATCCATAGAGCCAAGAGGGCTGACATGTGTAATCAAATGAACTCCTTTGCACCCGCTGGGGTGATAACTGACACTGCAAATGCAGTGACCAAAATCCCTGGTTGGCAACCCGCAGGTTACCGCCCTGTCCAGAGTAGCCTTGTCGGCAAGGTTTGCTCAAGTGGAACCGTATGCGCGTTTAACAGTCTGAGAAAGGATTCGCAAACTATTGACGAACCAGACGAGAATGGCCCGGCGTAAAGGGCACATTACTGCGCCACGGATTGATATCCAGTCCACCCCGTCGCGTGTAACGTGCGTAGACGGTCAGCTGTGATGGCTGACAAAAGCGCATCAGGTCGTTGAAAATACGCTCCACGCACTGTTCATGAAACTCATTATGCTGACGAAATGAAACGATATAGCGCAGCAGAGCTTCACGATCGATGCGCGGGCCCTGATAGCGAATCATTACCGATCCCCAGTCAGGCTGATTGGTGATCAAACAGTTGGATTTAAGCAGATGGCTGACCAGCGTTTCTTGCACCTGTTCCTGACCGGCGGCGTCGATCAGATAATCGGCATTGAAGCCGTAATCTTCAATCTCGATGTCCTGCTCATCAATGCAGGTGCCCGCAAAGTGACCGACAGGCTGACCTTCGATCTCCTGTAAGCGAAACAGCGCCACACGGACATCGCCCTCGGCACAGGCGCGCAGGTCCTGCTCCAGCGTCTGGCGTACCTCGGCCCAGTCTGTAAATCGCGTCTGGTTAAAGCTGTTAAGGTAGAGCTTAAAACTCTTTGATTCGATAAGATTACGGCTCCGGGCATCAAGCTCGACTTCGCCCACGGCCACCTGGGGCACGCCTTTGCTGTTGAGCCATGAGAGTTCATAGAGCGTCCAGATATCACTGCCCGAGAACGGCAAATTATCGGGATAAAGGCCCAAAGGCTCGCGATTCATGCTGCGCGGCACGGCCTGTAATAAGCTGTTGTCATAGCGATCGTGATACGCTGTAGGCTTGCCCAGCGTCAGGTTGCTCAGTGCCGGGTCCGGCTGGTAAGAAGACATAACGGTTACCACTAGAGTCATCAAAGTGAGTAAGTGTAACCTATCAGAAGTGAGAATTTGAATGATGCAGCAAACCGCTGAAGCGTTAACGGATTTTACCACGCGCTACTGCCAGCACTGGCAGCAGAGCCGGGGCCATTCGCCAGCCAGTCGCGATCTTTATGGTATTCCTTCCCCCTGTTTGCTGGAAAACCGTGATGAGTGTGCGCTCTGGCAACCGCAACCCTTTACACTACTGCCCTCGCTGGAGGCGGTTGAGCGGGCGCTGGAGATTGCGCTGCAACCGCAGATTACGGCCTTTTATACGCACCAGTTCGCGGGGGACATGCAGGCCATGTGGCAGGACCACAGGCTAACGCTGCTCCAGGTCTGGAGTGAAACCGACTTTGTCCGGCTGCAGGAAAACCTGATCGGACACCTCGTCATGCAGCGGCGCCTGAAGCAGAATCCAACACTGTTTATTGCCACCACTGCGTCAGAAGAGAACATTATTTCCCTGTGCAATCTGAGCGGTGACATCATCCTTGAAACGCCCGGTCAGAAGAAACGTATTACGCTGGCATCGGATATCTGTACTTTTCTTAATAATTTACAACCGCTTAGTGATTAATTGCAGAGATGTGCCGCTTCGCGTGTGAGAGATCTCTTACATGCCGTGTGAGAGATCGCCATATTAGCGAAACGGTGAAGTGGCGGCCGAGATGTAAAAATATTGTAAATCATTAACTTATTAGCACCGCTGTTCAATCTCTTGAACAGGATCGCGTTATATCGTGTTTTAACACCTTGTGCCCTGAGGCTTTTCTTAAGAGAATAGGTCTCGCTGACAGGACGTCATGGACAGCAGGAACCGTCAGGGAGACGGTGGCCAGGAGGCAGGAACGTAATGCTGTTACGTCACAAGGAAGGCTTCAGGACGAAGCAGGACACTCAGGAATGAGTTAAGGGACACCTCCAGGATGGAGAATGAGAGCCCCTCGGACGAGGCGGTGGGCCAGGAGGCTAAGGAGTGATCAGGATGATTCGCGGAAGGACTAAGCACGGGAAAAGTTGTCAAGGATGAGCAGGGAGCATTAACGTAGCAGGAGAGCTGCAAACGAACCGGGAGCACTGTTTAATACAGTGCTCCCTTTTTTTGTGCCTGCGGGTTATCCTTGCCGCCCCTTTTTATTCGTCAGAGGTGAGGCATGACGTCAGAACAGTTTATTATGCAACGGCTTGAACAGCTCGAAGCCGTCATGCGTGAGCACGATCTGTGGCAGGTGGACGCGCCAGACGAACAGGCTTTCGCAAGCCAGCAACCTTTTTTCCTCGACACGATGCAGCCGCTGGAATGGTTGCAGTGGGTCCTGATTCCACGGGTGCAGATGCTGATTCGTGCGGGCCAGGCATTGCCAAAAAATTTTGCGGTTGCCCCCTATTTTGAAATGGCGTTAACGCCGGTTCAGCCGGGGCGCACACTGTTGTTGCTGACCTTACAGCAGCTGGATGCATTGCTGCAGGATGACCCGGTCTGATGCTGGAAATCATTTATCAGGATGCGTGGCTGGTCGCGGTGAATAAGCCCGCAGGCTGGCTGGTGCACCGCAGTTGGCTTGATCGCCATGAAACCCGGTTTGTGATGCAGACGGTACGCGACCAGATAGGCCAGCATGTTTTCACGGCGCATCGGCTGGATCGCCCCACATCAGGCGTGCTGCTGATGGGGCTGTCCAGTGAGGCAGGCCGCCTGCTGTCCCAGCAGTTTGAGCATCACCATATGGAAAAGACCTACCATGCCATTGTGCGCGGCTGGCTTGAAGGCAGTGACAGGCTGGATTATCCGTTGGTGGAAGAGCTGGACAAGATCGCGGACAAATTTGTCAGCGAACCCCGTGCGCCGCAGCCGGCGGTGACCGATTACGCCGCACTGGCAACGGTAGAAATGCCGGTCGCCATCAGTCGCTATCCCACGGCACGTTACAGCCTGGTTGAGCTTAAACCGCAAACCGGGCGGAAACATCAACTCCGTCGGCACATGTCCCATTTGCGTCATCCCATCATCGGCGATTCGGCCCACGGGGATTTACGCCAGAATCGTGGTGCGGCTGCGCACTTTGGGGCCAGCCGTTTGATGCTGCATGCCAGCAGCTTATCCCTTAACCATCCTGTGACGGGCGAACCGCTGCTTATTCGTGCCGGGCTCGATCCTGTCTGGCAACGGGTGATGGAGCAGTTTGGCTGGCAGGCCTGTATTCCTGATGTGCCACGGGTTGAGTTTCTCGCAGGCTCAGGTCAGGATAGCGTTCCGGAATAAAGGGGAAAAGAAATGGCAAAGATTGGGATTTTTGTAGGCACCGTCTATGGGAACGCCTTACTGGTTGCAGAAGAAGCTGAGCCGTTGTTGCAGCAGCAGGGCCATGAGGTAACGATTTTCGAAGATCCGACACTGGCCGACTGGCAACACTATGCCAGTGATGTCGCCCTGATCATCACCTCGACCACCGGTCAGGGCGATTTTCCGGATACGATTTCCGGCCTGTTTCATGCTATGCAGGATAAGCTGGGCCATCAGCCTACGCTGCGTTATGGCGTGATAGCGTTAGGCGACAGCAGTTATGAAAATTTCTGCGGCGCAGGCAAGCGTTTTGATGCATTGCTGCAGGCGCACCAGGCGAAGCGGATCGGTGACGTGTTGCTCATCGACGCCACCGAAGATCCGGAGCCTGAGTCGGTAACGTCTCCCTGGGTTGAGCAGTGGGGTAAACAGCTCTGACTGTACAGGGTGGGGAAGACGGCACCCGCGTGGCTGACATGCGCGCCACGCGGGTGTCAGCACGGCCTGTCTGCATAAAAACGGCATCAGGTGATCGGTGCGGGATTAAAGACCGCCAGCTGATTGCGGATGCCCCAGCGGTCTGACCAGGTTTGTTTCCGGCCGCTGGCAATGTCCAGAATTAATGTAAACAACCGCCAGCCAACCTGCTCGATGGTTTCTTCGCCCGTGGCAATCGTACCGGCGTTAATATCCATTAAATCATGCCAGCGTTCAGCCAATGCGGTACGGGTCGCCATCTTAATCACCGGAATCGCCGCCAGGCCGTAAGGCGTTCCCCTGCCTGTTGTAAAAACCTGTAAGGTGATGCCTGAGGCCAGCTGCTGCGTGCCGCAGACAAAATCGCTGGCGGGCGTGGCGGCAAAAATCAGCCCTCGTCGTGTTGGCCGTTGTCCCGGTGACAGCACTTCCATAATCGGGCTTCGGCCTGATTTGGCAATCGAGCCTAATGCTTTTTCCACCACGTTGGCCAGTCCGCCTTTCTTGTTGCCGGGCGAGGGATTGGCGCTGCGGTCCGTTTTGCCTTGATCGAGATAGCGATCATACCAGGCCATTTCCTCAATCAGTCGCTGGCCCACGGTCTGGTCAACCACGCGTGGCGTCAGCAAATGAATGGCATCCCGTACCTCCGTGACTTCAGAAAACATTACGGTGGCTCCGCAGCGTACCAGCAGATCAGCGGCGAAGCCGACGGCGGGATTCGCGGTCACGCCCGAAAACGCGTCGCTGCCGCCACACTGCATGCCCACCACCAGTTCAGAGGCCGGGCAGGTTTCGCGCTGGCGTTGATTAAGGCGGCTCAGGTGGCGCTCTGCGACCTGCAAAATCTCATCCACCATGGCACCGAAGCCCACCCGGCTCTCGTCCTGCAAACGCACAATATCCGCATCGTCCAGCGAGATGGGCTGTACGTCAGGCGTGCCGGTCAGCAGGCGTTCGGGTTGTAACTTTTCGCATCCCAGACTGACCACCATGATTTCGCCGCCGAAATTGGCATTCAGGGCCAGATTATGAACGGTTCGGATCGGGATCACCGCCGCGGGGGCATTGATCGCCACGCCACAGCCATAAAGATGATTTAGCGCCACCACGCCATCAACGTTGGGATAGCGGGGCAGTAAATCACGCTCAATGATTTGCACCACATAATCCACCACGCCCGCGACGCAGTGCACGCTGGTAGTGATCCCCAGCAGATTACGGGTGCCCACGCTGCCGTCAGCGTTGCGATAGCCCTCAAAGGTATAACCGTCCAGCGGCGGTAACGCCGGCGGCACATTATTCGCTAAAGGTAAATGCGCTAAGTCCGGGGCGTCCGGCAGAGCAATTAGCGATTCGTCGATCCAGCTCCCCTGGGCGATATCACGCATGGCCAGACCAATCACCTCGCCATAGCGCAGTATGGGCTGCCCATCAGGAATAGCCTGCAGCGCCACCTTGTGTCCCTGGGGAATATGCTCGGTCAGAGTTAAGCCATCACGAAACGTGGTACCGGCAGGCAGTCCCTGGCTGTTAACCACAATGGCCACGTTATCGTTTTCATGAACTTTGATATAGAGCGGTTGTTCGTTTGACAGGGGGATCATCGCTCACCTTCCAGTGCGTCGCGCCTTATTTCTGTGGCGCATTCATTATAAGAAGTCAGATGTCACAGGTTCAGTATTTGCCACCGTCAGTATAAAGAGGGGTTCTCACCTGCACATTGTGCAATTGACCTACATTCAGCCTTCAGAGACGGCCGTTTTCATGTCTTTTTACCAAATCAAGTGAAGATTCTCACAAAGCCGGCGATCGTCGGGCGTAGGAGCTGGCTTTGGGTGAGGAATACCAAAATACGTGAAATGCGCCGCAGTGTTTTATGCAATAGCCCAAAAAAGCACGATTCCTTCTCCTTATTCCAGGGAGATATTCCAATGTCACCGTGAAACCCACTTCTTATACTGATTTCCGTTTCCCCGGTCAGGTTATATGTCACGCCGCGTGAGCAATTTGCCAATAAAAAAATCGCCGTGTTTAACCTACATCTCTCTGATACCCAACGCGATGTGTATGCAGTCAGAGCGAATGTCACTTTCGCTATTTTTCAGGAGTGCATCATGAGTAGTTTTCACCAGACGTCAGAGGCGGTCCAGAAACGGACAAATGCACGCTACTGGATTGTGGTCATGTTGTTTATTGTGACCTCATTCAACTACGGCGACCGGGCGACGTTATCCATCGCTGGCTCCGCGATGGCAAAGGATATTGGCCTCGATCCCGTGGGCATGGGTTACATCTTCTCGGCGTTTTCGTGGGCCTATGTTATTGGACAAATCCCCGGCGGCTGGCTGTTGGATCGCTTTGGGTCCAAACGCGTCTATTTCTGGAGCATCTTCCTCTGGTCGTTATTTACCTTGCTGCAAGGCTTCGTGGACCTGTTCAGCGGTTACACCATCGTGATGGCGCTGTTTATGTTGCGCTTTATGGTGGGGCTGGCAGAAGCACCTTCATTTCCGGGTAACAGCCGAATTGTGGCCGCCTGGTTTCCGGCTCAGGAGCGCGGCACCGCCGTGGCCATTTTCAATTCTGCCCAGTATTTTGCGACCGTGATTTTCGCACCCATCATGGGCTGGCTGACCTCCGCAGTCGGTTGGGCTCATGTCTTCTGGTTCATGGGGGGACTGGGCATCATCCTGAGCCTTATCTGGCTCAAAGTGATTCACGATCCCAGCGATCATCCTGGCGTTAATCAGGCGGAACGGGAATACATGGAGCAGGGCGGTGCGCTGATCAACATGGATCAGAAAAGCGAAAAGCAAAACGTCAGCTTCCGTGACAAGCGGTTCCAGATCAAACAGCTGCTGCAGTCACGCATGATGATCGGTATCTATATTGGCCAGTACTGCATCAACGCACTGACCTATTTCTTTATCACCTGGTTTCCGGTTTATCTGGTTCAGGCGCGCGGAATGTCGATTCTTAAAGCCGGTTTTGTTGCCTCCGTACCGGCACTGTGCGGCTTTATTGGCGGCGTGCTGGGTGGCGTGATCTCCGACTGGCTGATGCGCAAAACCGGTTCCCTGAACATCGCCCGCAAAACGCCCATTGTGCTCGGGATGCTGCTCTCGACCTCTATGGTGATATGTAACTACGTTGAAACCGACTGGGTTGTGGTGCTGTTTATGGCGACGGCCTTTTTTGGCAAAGGCATTGGTGCGTTGGGCTGGGCGGTGATGGCCGATACCGCGCCGAAGGAGATCAGCGGTCTGAGCGGCGGCCTGTTCAATATGTTTGGTAATGCGTCCGGCATTATCACGCCTGTCGCGATTGGCTACATCATTGCCTCGACCGGATCGTATAACGGTGCGCTGGTATACGTGGGTATCCACGCCTTTGTCGCGGTACTCAGTTATCTGGTGCTGGTGGATAACATCAAGCGCATTGAGCTGAAAACCCGCTAAGGAGCCTGTATGAATACGCAATCCACGCCCGTTATCACCGCTATGCAGGTTGTGCCGGTGGCCGGTTACGACAGTATGCTGCTCAACATTGGGGGGGCACACAATGCCAGTTTTACCCGCAACATTGTAATACTGACGGACAGTGCGGGTCATACCGGGCTGGGTGAGGCACCGGGAGGCGAGACCATTTATCAGACCTTGCTGGATGCCGTACCGCAGGTGACAGGTCAGCAGGTCGCCTGCCTGAACCGGCTGGTACAGCAGGTGCATCGGGGCAATCAGTCTGCGGATTTCGAGACCTTTGGCAAGGGCGCCTGGACGTTCGAACTGCGCGTAAATGCGGTTGCGGCGCTGGAGGCCGCGCTGCTGGATCTGCTGGGGCAATGTCTGGGCGTGCCGGTCGCCGAGCTGCTGGGGCCGGGTAAACAACGCGATGCGGTCACGGTGTTGGGTTACCTGTTCTATATCGGTGACCGGCGCAAAACCGATCTGCCTTACCTCACTGGTGAGAACGCGCAGCATGACTGGTATCGGCTGCGTCATCAGGAAGCCCTGAGCAGTGAGGCCATCGTCAGGCTGGCGGAAGCGGCTCAGGATAAATACGGATTTCACGATTTTAAACTCAAGGGCGGTGTGCTGCCGGGCGAACAGGAAATCGCGACCGCGCAGGCGTTGAAAAAACGCTTTCCCGCTGCGCGTATCACCGTTGATCCTAACGGCGCATGGCGGCTGGACGAGGCGATCCGGCTGTGCAAAGGCATGCAGGATGTGCTGACCTATGCAGAAGATCCCTGTGGGGCGGAGCAGGGTTATTCCGGGCGTGAGGTGATGGCGGAGTTTCGGCGCGCGACGGGCCTGCCGGTCGCCACCAACATGATCGCCACCAACTGGCGCGAGATGCAGCATGCACTGATGCTCAACGCGATCGATATCCCGCTGGCCGATCCCCATTTCTGGACGCTGAGCGGTGCCGTGCGGGTCGCTCAGCTGTGCGATGAATGGGGACTCACCTGGGGCTGTCACTCCAATAACCACTTTGATATTTCCCTGGCCATGTTTACCCATGTCGGCGCTGCGGCACCCGGTAACCCCACCGCGATAGACACGCACTGGATCTGGCAGGAGGGCGACCAGCGCCTGACGAAAAATCCACTGCCGATTCAGCAGGGAAAAATTGCAGTGCCCACTGCACCGGGCCTGGGCATTGAACTGGACTGGGCGCAACTGCGGCGGGCAAACGAACGCTACAAATCACTGCCAGCGGGCGGACGTAATGACGCGACGGCCATGCAATACCTGGTTCCCGGCTGGACATTTGACCGTAAACGCCCGGCTTTTGGCCGGGCCTCTGCTTAAGGGATAACAGATGAACACGACACCGAAGATCACCGCCATGCAGGTCATTCCGGTCGCCGGCTATGACAGTATGTTACTGAACCTGAGCGGCGCCCATTCACCTTTCTTTACCCGTAATATCGTCATCCTTGAAGATAATGCCGGCAATACGGGCCTGGGAGAAATCCCCGGCGGCGAAAAGATACGCCAGACGCTGGAAGAGGCTGCCGCGCAGGTGGTGGGTAAAACGGTGGGTGAATATAAAAATATCCTGAATCTGGTGCGCACGTCTTATGCCGATCGGGATGCCGGTGGGCGCGGTAATCAGACGTTTGACCTGCGCACCACCATTCACGTCGTCACCGGCATCGAAGCCGCGCTGCTGGATCTGCTGGGACAGCATCTGGGCGTGAATGTCGCCTCACTGTTAGGGGACGGGCAGCAGCGCGACAGCGTCGAGATGCTGGGTTACCTGTTTTACGTCGGCGACCGCCGAAAAACCACCTTGCCTTATCAGAATCAGGACAGCGAGACCTGTGACTGGTATCGCCTGCGTCATGAGGAAGCGCTCACGCCTGGGGCCGTGGTCAGGCTGGCCGAAGCGGCCTATGAAAAATACGGCTTTAACGACTTTAAACTGAAAGGCGGTGTGCTGAACGGTCATGATGAGGCGGAAGCGATCGCTGCGCTGGCGAAACGTTTCCCCCAGGCGCGTATCACGATCGATCCCAACGGGGCCTGGTCGCTTGAGGAGGCCATCGCGCTGGGTAAACAGCTTAAAGGTGTGCTGGCCTATGCAGAGGATCCCTGTGGCGCAGAGCAGGGCTACTCCGGACGCGAAGTTATGGCCGAATTTCGGCGCGCCACCGGCCTGCCTACCGCCACCAATATGATCGCTACAGACTGGCGTCAGATGGGACACACCTTGTCTTTACAGTCAGTCGATATCCCGCTGGCCGATCCGCACTTCTGGACGATGCAGGGATCCGTGCGCGTGGCGCAAATGTGCCATGAATTTGGCCTGACGTGGGGTTCCCATTCCAACAACCATTTCGATATTTCCCTGGCGATGTTCACGCACGTTGCGGCCGCCGCACCGGGCAACATCACCGCCATTGATACGCACTGGATCTGGCAGGAGGGCAATCAACGGCTCACAAAAGCGCCTTTCCAGATTGAAGGTGGCAGGGTGGCAGTGCCGCAGAAGCCGGGCCTGGGTATTGAGCTGGACAGGGAGCGGGTGATGCAGGCTAATGCGCTTTATCAAAAGCATGGCCTGGGTGCCCGTGATGATGCACAGGCCATGCAGTTTCTGATTCCGCAGTGGACGTTCGATCACAAGCGTCCGTGCCTGGTGCGTTAACGTTTTTGGGCTTCCTGCAGGAAACCCGTTTCACAGGAGTAAAACCATGAGTAATACAGCCTGGCGCAATGAATTTCGCCATCGCCTGCTGGCAGGTGAAACCCTGATTGGCAGTTGGTGTGCCCTGGCGAATCCCCTTTCGACCGAAGTCCTGGGGCTGGCCGGATTTGACTGGCTGGTGCTGGACGGCGAGCACGCGCCTAACGATATCACCACCTTTGTGCCTCAACTGATGGCGCTGAAAGGCAGCAATAGTGCGCCGGTTGTGCGTCCACCCTGTAACGAGCCGGTGATTATTAAACGCCTGCTGGATATTGGTTTTAACAACATTCTGGTGCCCTTCGTCGAGAACGAAGACGAGGCCAGACGTGCGGTCGCCTCGACGCGTTATCCGCCTGCGGGGATTCGCGGCGTATCCGTTTCACATCGCAGCAATATGTACGGCACCATGCCAGCGTACAACAGCACTATCAACGACAACATTACGGTGTTAGTCCAGATAGAAACGCAGCAGGCCGTGGACAACATCGATGCTATCGCGGCCGTTGAGGGCGTGGACGGGATCTTTGTCGGACCGGGCGATCTGTCCGCCGCGCTGGGTTATCTCGGCCAGCCTGCGCACCCGGCGGTATTGCCCGTCATCAAACACATCTTTGAACGGGCAAAAGCTGCCAACAAACCCAGCGGGATTCTGGCGCCGGTCGAGGCCGACGCCCGCCGCTACCTCGAGTGGGGCGCGACCTTTGTTGCTGTGGGTAGCGATCTCGGTGTTTTCCGCAGTGCCACGCAGGCGTTGTGTGACAAATTTAAAACGTAATCATCCAGGAGAGACGCAATGAAAATTGGCTTTATTGGCCTTGGGATTATGGGCAAACCTATGAGTAAAAACCTGCTGAAGGCGGGTTATTCACTGGTCGTGCGGGATCATCATGCCGAAAACGAGGCCGAGCTGGTCGCGCTGGGTGCGACAACGGCCAGCAACGCGAAAGAGATTGCCGGGCAGTGCGATGTGGTCATCACCATGGTGCCGAACTCGCCGCAGGTCAAAGAGGTTTGTCTGGGTGAAAATGGCATTATCAATGGGGCAAAACCCGGTCTGATTGTCATCGACATGAGCTCAATCGCCCCACTGGCAAGCCGGGAAATCCATGACGCGCTGGCGGCAAAACAGATCCGTATGCTGGATGCGCCGGTCAGTGGCGGCGAACCCAAAGCCATCGAAGGCACGTTGTCGGTGATGGTGGGCGGCGATAAAGCCGTGTTTGACCAGTGTTACGACATCATGAAAGCTATGGCGGGCTCGGTCGTGCATACCGGCGATATCGGTGCCGGTAACGTGACCAAGCTGGCCAATCAGGTGATTGTGGCGCTGAATATTGCCGCGATGTCAGAAGCGCTGTCACTGGCGACCAAAGCCGGTGTCAATCCGGAGCTGGTCTATCAGGCTATACGTGGCGGTCTGGCAGGAAGCACCGTGCTGGATGCGAAAGCGCCGATGGTGATGGACCGCAATTTTAAACCCGGCTTCCGTATCGATTTACATATTAAAGATCTGGCTAACGCACTGGATACCTCACATGACATTGGTGCTCCTCTGCCACTGACAGCGGCGGTGATGGAGATGATGCAGGCACTGCGTAACGACGGACAGGGAACCGCCGACCACAGCGCGCTGGCCTGCTATTATGAACAGTTAGCAAACGTCGAAATTTCGCGCTAAGGGTTGCCCGGTATCTGCGGATGCCGGGCGAATGTCCTTCCCTTACCGTCAAACCATACCGCCTGGATTGCTTATGAAAATCGTCATCGCACCGGATTCATATAAAGAAAGTCTCTCTGCCCTGGATGTGGCGTCGGCAATCGAAGCGGGATTTCGCGAGATTTTCCCCGATGCGCATTATGTGAAAATACCGGTCGCTGATGGCGGTGAAGGCACGGTTGAAGCGATGGTCGCCGCAACCCAGGGAAAAAAGATCAGGTTACAGGTGACCGGTCCTCTGGGTGAACCTGTGGAGGCGTTCTATGGGGTGTCGGGCAACGACGAGACCGCCTATATCGAGATGGCCGCCGCCAGTGGCCTGGAGCTGGTCCCGGCGGCGCGGCGCGACCCATTGATTACCACTTCGTTTGGCACAGGTGAACTGATCAAAAACGCGCTGGATAAAGGGGTAAAGCACATCATTATTGGCATTGGTGGCAGCGCCACCAATGACGGCGGCGCAGGAATGATGCAGGCGCTGGGTGCACGTTTGCTGGATAAGCAAGGTGAAGAGATTGGCCCTGGCGGCGGCGCGCTGCCGCATCTGGCCCGCATTGATATTTCCCGCCTGGACAGCCGTATCCGGGCGTGCCGTTTCGAAGTGGCCTGTGATGTGACCAATACGCTGACAGGCGATGACGGTGCGTCGGCGGTCTTTGGCCCGCAAAAGGGCGCAACACCTGAACGGGTGGCACTGCTCGATAAGGCGCTGACGCACTATGCTGCGATGATTCAGCGCGATCTGGGCATGGATGTCCTGCAGGTCAGCGGTGGCGGTGCCGCAGGGGGAATGGGGGCCGCGCTGTATGCATTTTGCCAGGCGGCCCTGCGCCCCGGCATCGAAATCGTTACAGAAGCACTGGGGCTGGCGGCGCAGTTACAGGACGCCCAACTGGTGATTACGGGCGAAGGGCGCATAGACAGTCAGAGTATCAATGGCAAAGTGCCGATTGGCGTCGCGAAAGTTGCAAAGCGGTTTGGTCTTCCGGTGATTGGCATTGCCGGTAGCCTGACGGACGATGTCGGCGTCGTTCATCAACATGGCATTGATGCGGTATTCAGCGTGCTATACCGTATCTGTTCGCTGGATGAAGCGCTGGATGGCGCACGCAACAATGTGCGGCTTACTGCACGCAATGTGGCGGCCACCCTGAAAATCGGGGGTTTTTAAACGCTAATTTGTCGGCCCCTGGCGTTCAGGGGCCTGCTGACTGACCGGTTTTTCACGGCATAGCGAGCACGCGGCGCGCCTGTCTGGCCACATTTTCCATCTCATCCTGCAGCTCCAGCAACTCCGGCTCCAGCGCCTCAATATCACTGGCCTGATGCAGTTCTTTTTCCAGTTTACGACAGAGTTGCTTCATCCGCGGTACGCCGCTGTAACTGGCACTGCCGTGAAGTTTATGGATAATTTCCCGCAAGGCAACCGCATCGTTTTCAGCCATGTACTGTACGATCTTAGCGTGCACTTCCGGCAAAAATTCCAGCAGCATTCGCAATAAATCCCGCGCTAAATCAGGTTTGTTGGCCGCCTGACGCAACGCCAGTTTCCAGTCCAGCGTGGGCAGGATCTGGGGAACCTCGGGCACAGCGCTGGCCGGGCTGGGCATATAACGCGTCAACACCTGACTGAGCTTATTTTCATCAATAGGCTTAGCAAGATAGTCGTTCATGCCGGCCCGGATCAGGTGCTCACGTTCACCATCGATCGCGTGCGCGGTTACAGCGACGATCGGCGTGTTGGCATGGTTTGGCAGCGTGCGGATAATTTCACTGGCGCGAATGCCATCGATGTCGGGCATCTGGATATCCATTAAAATCACGTCCAGTGCTTGCCGGTGGGCGACGTGGATGGCCTGCTCGGCGTTATTGCACAGGATGCTGTGCTCAACCTGTTCTTCCAGCAGTGCGCCGATCAGCTTGAGATTCGCAGGATTATCATCCACCGCCATGACGGTTAACGGCAGACGCGGCGAGGAAGAGGCATCGTTACTGTGGCGGGCATGCAGCTCCAGCAGCATGGGCAGTAAACGTGTTTGTGAGACAGGTTTGGCAATACAGCCGTCAATGCCACGTACTTTTAGCTCATCGGCCAGTAACATCATTGGGCTTGGCAGCGCCATGATGACCTGATCGGCGCGTTCCAGCAGCGAATTGATAAACTGGCTTTCCAGCACCTGCGACTGGCTGGCATCGACAGGCATCGCCATCAGCAACAGGGGATAACGCGGCTGACTCAGGCCTTCCAGCGTTAAGCTGTGCTCTACCTGTAACGGCGTCGCGCCTAAAATCTCGACGACTGCGCTGGCAACATCGGGATTCGCTTCCACATAGGCCATGCGGGTGTTCGATAGTGCGTCAAGGACGCGCGGCATACTCGGTGCATTCGGATTGAGATCAAGTTTCACGCGCACCCAAAAGGTGGAACCGTGATTCTGGCGGCTGACGAAGGTGATCTCCCCGTTCATTTCCTGCACCAGTTTCTGGGTGATGACCAGTCCCAGCCCCGATCCGCCGTGGCGACGGGAAATGCTGGCATCCGCCTGGCGAAAAGCCTGAAACAGCTGCGCCTGCTGTTCTTCGGAAATGCCTATCCCCGTATCACGCACCTGAATCTCCAGCTCAACCTGGGTTGCCGTAAGGGTATGTTGCTCAACCCGTAAATTGATGGTGCCTTTTTCGGTGAACTTAATCGCATTGCCCATCAGGTTAATCAGGATTTGCTGCAGGCGAAGCGCGTCACCGATCACGTTGTCGGGGACGTTGTTATCGCATACCACCGTCAACTCCAGCTTCTTTTCGTGGGCCGATGGGGCCAGCAAAACCAGCGTTTCATCCAGCGTGGCGCGAAGCGGGAAAGGAATGGATTCCAGCATCAGCTTTCCGGCTTCCAGCTTCGAGAAATCCAGTACGTCATTGATAATCGACAGCAGGTTATTGGCCGAACGTTCAATCGTCAGCATATAGTCACGCTGGGTGGTGCGCAGCGGCGTTTTCAGCATCTGACGGGTAAAGCCCAGCACGCCATTCAGCGGCGTGCGCAGTTCATGGGACATGTTCGCCAGGAATTCGGATTTGATGCGGGCAGCTTCCTGGGCACGTTTTTTGGCCAGATCCAGCTCAACATTCTGAATTTCGAGCTGCTCCAGCGTTTCCCGCAGGTCCCAGGTCGCCTGATCGATGTTGTGCTGCATCTCTTCGTGGTAGGCGGTAAGCGACATCGCCATGGCATTGATCCCATTCTTCAGGATGCTCAGCTCGCCCAGCATGTGGCCTTCCACCCGGCTGTCCAGTTGCCCACGACGAATCCGGTCAACGGTGCTGACCATATTGCGAATGGGGCCGGTAACGTCCCGCATCAGGCGATAGGCAAACAACATGGCAATACACAGGCAGAACAGCAGCATCAGGGTGGCAATAAAGACTTCCCGGTATTGCTGTAAACGCACGGACTGCAAATCCAGCTCTATCGCCACGTAGCCCAGCGGATTCCCGGCGGGCTTGGCATCCTGTCCGGGCAATTCATCCACGGCGTAACGCTCGGAGGTGATGGGTTTGCGCAGGATCAACAGGTTGCCGCTGCCCTCCAGGGAAACATCCTCGGGCAGCGCCTGGATCGCCTGCTTTGTCTTCAGGCTGAGGTTTTGGTTGGTGTTGGAGGTGACGTAGAGCTGGTTATTATCATCAAAAACAGAAATGGCCCGTACAATGCCGGAATGGCGGCGATGGAGTAAACTCACCAGTTCACGCAGCGCATCACGATTGTGCCAGGTCATGCTGTATTCTGTGGAGACCGCCAGCGGTTCAATGATATTTGCCCCCGCCTCAATCACCTGGCGCTGTAATTCATTGTAGCGATGCACCACAAAAAATGAGCTGAGCAGCAAGCCTACCATTAGCGTAGGCGCCAGGATTAAAATCATCATTCGCGCCCGCAGGCTGTATTTAGTCATAATAGTCGCCTGCTGTTTCGGCCTGAACGTCCCTGTGCACGTCGCTGAAATGGATGCACATCGAATTTAAAGAGAAAGAACTACACTATGGCGCAATTTTATTCCGCAAAACAGCGCGTGACGACCCGAAAAAGGCTGACCGTCACTATCGAAGACCTGGATCCTTTCGGTCAGGGCGTGGCCCGGCACAAAGGAAAAACCCTGTTTGTCGCGGGTGCGCTGCCCGGCGAACAGGCGGAAGTCACCCTGCTGGAGGAGAAGCGCCAGTATGCTCGCGCCAAAACAGAGCGTCTGTTGAACCACAGCCCGTCACGGGTTGAACCTCGCTGTCCGCATTTTAGCCGCTGTGGCGGCTGCCAACAGCAACATGTTGATGAGCCGCTACAGCAGCAGAGTAAAGCGCGTGCGCTGGCACGAATGCTTACTCAGGCAGCAAAGCAGCCGATCACGGTGGATGAGACCATCGCCGGTCCTGCCTGGGGCTATCGCCGCCGTGCCCGCCTTGGCCTGCAGTGGCACAGCAAAACACAGCAGCTCCAGATGGGCTTTCGCCAGGAAGCCACCAACGATCTGGTCGATATCCAGCAGTGCCCCGTTTTGGCGCCCCAACTTGAGGCGCTGATTATTCCGCTGCGCAATTGTCTCACTACGCTTAATGCTGTCAACCGTTTAGGCCATGTCGAACTGGTGCTGGCTGATAACGGGCCGGTGATGTTATTGCGTCATCTGGATGCATTAACTGCTGACGATATGGCAAAACTGGAACGGTTTTCGCATCAGCATCAGCTCATGCTGTTTTTGGATGATGGCGGCGAGGCACTGCGCGCAATCAGTGAACAACGCCCGTTTTATCATTCACACCAGCTTACGCTAACCTTCAGTCCACAGGATTTTATTCAGGTTAACGATACGGTGAATCAGCAGATGGTCGCCAGGGCAATCGCGTGGCTGGATTTACAGCCTGACGATCGTGTGCTGGACCTGTTTTGCGGCATGGGAAACTTTACGCTCCCTGTAGGAAAAACGGTACAAAATGCCGTAGGTGTGGAGGGCGTTGCAGCATTAGTCCAGCAGGCGGAGTATAATGCTGAGGTCAATGATCTTAAAAACGTCAGATTTTTTCAGCACAATCTGGAAGACGATGTTTCGCGTCAGCCCTGGGCGACGCAAGGCTTTAACAAGGTGTTACTCGATCCGGCGCGGGCCGGGGCGGCGGGTGTCATGTCCCATGTCGTCAAACTATCACCACAGCGTGTGGTCTATGTGTCGTGTAATCCTGTAACACTCGCGCGTGACAGCGAAACACTGTTGTCGGCGGGCTACCAATTGGAAAGGGTCGCGATGCTGGATATGTTTCCGCATACCCGTCATCTCGAATCCATGGTGCTGTTCAGAAAAAAAACATAAGTGTCCGGCAGGGGCGCTGTGCAGGAGAGGATATGGTTGCGGTCAGAAGTGCACATTTAAATACGGAAGGGGAATTTGCCCTCGACCAGTGGATCGCCAGTCTTGGCGTGGCTAACCCGCAATCATGTGAACGTCTTGCTGAAACCTGGCGCTATTGTGAGGCGCAGACGCAAGGCCATCCCGACCAGTCGCTGCTGCTGTGGCGCGGTATTGAGATGGTGGAAATCCTCTCAATGCTCAGCATGGACATTGAAAGCCTGTGCGCGGCACTGATTTTCCCGCTCGCCAATGACGAAGTGGTCAGCGAAGAAGAGCTGGAAAAAACCGTGGGCAAAGGCATCGTTTCGCTGGTACATGGCGTACGCGATATGGATGCGATTCGCCAGCTGAAAGCCATTCATAACGATTCAATGGCCTCAGAGCAGGTGGATAACGTGCGCCGCATGCTGCTGGCGATGGTGGAAGATTTCCGCTGCGTGGTGCTCAAGCTGGCAGAGCGCATTATGAACCTGCGCGAGGTGAAGGATGCACCGGAAGACGAACGCGTTCTGGCCGCCAAAGAAAGCACCAATATTTACGCGCCGCTGGCCAACCGGCTGGGCATCGGCCAGTTGAAATGGGAGCTGGAAGATTACTGTTTCCGCTATCTGCATCCCGAAGAATACAAGCGCATTGCGAAACTGTTGCACGAACGTCGTATCGATCGTGAGCAATATATCGATAACTTTGTCGTTAACCTGCGTAAAGAGATGGCGAAAGAGGGCGTTCGTGCCGAAGTGTACGGCCGTCCCAAACATATCTACAGCATCTGGCGCAAGATGCAGAAAAAATCGCTCGCCTTTGATGAGCTGTTCGACGTGCGCGCGGTGCGTATTGTGGCTGAGCGTTTACAGGACTGCTATGGCGCGCTGGGTACGGTACATACGCTGTACCGCCATCTGCCCAGTGAATTCGACGATTACGTCGCTAACCCGAAGCCTAACGGCTATCAGTCCATTCATACGGTGGTGCTGGGACCGCAGGGTAAAACCGTTGAGATCCAGATTCGTACGCGTCAGATGCATGAGGACGCGGAACTCGGCGTCGCGGCACACTGGAAATACAAAGAAGGCCCGTCGTCCAGCCATGCCCGTGGGGCGGCAGGCCATGAAGAACGCATTGCCTGGTTACGTAAGCTGATCTCCTGGCAGGAAGAGATGGCCGATTCCGGCGAGCTGCTGGAAGAGGTCCGCAGTCAGGTGTTTGATGACCGCGTCTACGTCTTTACCCCGAAAGGCGATGTGGTCGATTTGCCCGCCGGTTCTACGCCGCTGGACTTTGCCTACCATATCCACAGCGATATCGGCCATCGCTGCATCGGTGCCAAAATCGGTGGGCGCATCGTGCCCTTTACCTATCAGTTGCAGATGGGCGACCAGGTTGAAGTCATCACACAAAAACAGCCGAATCCGAGCCGCGACTGGCTGAACCCGAATTTAGGATTCATCACTACCAGCCGTGGCCGCGCCAAAATTCACAACTGGTTCCGTAAGCAGGATCGCGATAAAAACATTCTTGCCGGTCGCCAGATTCTGGACAACGAGCTGAACCAGATGGATATCAGCCTGCGTGAAGCCGAGAAGCTGCTGCTGCCGCGCTATAACGTCACCTCGCTGGACGAGTTACTGGCCGCCATTGGCGGCGGGGATATTCGTCTGCACCAGATGGTGAATTTCCTGCAGGCCAAGCTTAATAAGCCGACGGCGGAAGAACAGGACCGTGAAGCCCTGCGTCAGCTGACGCAAAAATCGCACGCGCCGTCTGCCCGCAAGGAAAGTGGTCGCGTCGTGGTGGAAGGGGTGGGCAACCTCATGCACCATATCGCACGCTGCTGTCAGCCTATCCCGGGCGACGATATCGTCGGCTTTATCACCCACGGACGCGGTATTTCCATTCACCGTGCCGACTGCGATCAGCTGTCGGAGCTGATCTCCAACGCGCCAGAGCGCATCGTCGATGCCGTATGGGGCGAAAGCTACTCCAGCGGCTATTCGCTGGTGGTGCGCGTCACGGCTAACGATCGCAGCGGGCTGTTGCGCGATATCACCACGATTCTCGCCAACGAAAAGGTCAACGTGCTTGGCGTATCGAGCCGCAGCGATACCAAAAAACAGCTCGCCACCATTGATATGGACATCGAGATTTACAATCACCAGGTCCTGGGGCGCGTGCTGTCTCGCCTCAATCAGGTACCTGACATCATCGATGCCCGCCGCCTGCACTAACCTGTCATCAGGCGCACGTTTTGACCGACGTGCGCCTGGCTGCTTTTATCACCGCGTTTATGCCAACGAAACACCGGAAGGATTACCCTATGACGTCAATTGATCGCCTGCTGGGCATTATGAAAACCCTGCGCGATCCGCAACAGGGCTGCCCGTGGGATCGCGAGCAGACCTTTGCCACCATCGCGCCTTATACCCTGGAAGAAACCTACGAAGTGCTGGATGCCATCCAGCGCGAAGACTTCGACGATCTGCGGGGGGAGCTGGGCGATCTGCTGTTTCAGGTGGTGTTTTATGCCCAGATGGCACAGGAGCAGGGGCGCTTTAATTTTGATGATATCTGCCATGCCATCAGTGACAAGCTGGAACGTCGCCATCCGCATATTTTTGCGGAAGGCACCGCCGGGAACAGCGCTGAGGTGTTGAAAAACTGGGAGGCGATAAAAAGCGCGGAACGGGCAGAGAAAGCCCAGCATTCGGCACTGGACGATATTCCAAAAGCGCTGCCTGCGCTGATGCGCGCTCATAAAATTCAAAAGCGTTGCCACAATGTGGGCTTCGACTGGACAACGCTAGGCCCGGTGGTCGACAAGGTGCATGAAGAGATCGATGAGGTGATGCACGAGGCGCAGCAAAGCGTCGTCGACCCGCAAAAGCTGGAAGAAGAGATCGGCGATTTACTGTTTGCGACGGTTAACCTCTCGCGTCACTTGGGCAGCAAAGCCGAAATCGCGCTACAGAAGGCCAACGATAAGTTTGAACGCCGTTTCCGTGCGGTGGAAGCAATCATTACTGCACAGGGGCTGTCTATGCCGGGCGCCACGCTGGAACAAATGGAAGCGGCCTGGCAGCAGGTAAAAGCCGACGAAAAACGCTGATTATTCCAGCGCTGCGCATAAAGTGCGCGCTCGGGCTTACTCGATTCAGCTTCGCGTCAACTTTGTGATGTACGTCAACATTTTGTTAACCGCTATCCGCTAAGGTACGCGCAGCAATGCGTGAGGAGAGGGATGTGATTCATCAATTGTGGCTGATGGCGGTTTCCAGTATACTGTTTTCCCGTCCTGGTTATTCCACCGTCTTTAAACCTAAACTCTCAGGTTCAGCATGACAACGAATTATATTTTTGTGACCGGCGGGGTCGTTTCCTCTCTGGGTAAAGGCATTGCCGCAGCCTCCCTCGCAGCCATTCTCGAAGCGCGTGGTCTGAACGTGACCATCATGAAACTGGATCCGTACATTAACGTCGATCCGGGTACCATGAGCCCGACACAGCACGGTGAAGTATTCGTCACTGATGATGGGGCCGAAACCGATCTGGATTTGGGTCACTATGAGCGCTTCATCCGCACGAAAATGTCGCGCCGCAACAACTTCACCACTGGCCGTATCTACTCGGAAGTCCTGCGCAAAGAGCGCCGTGGCGACTATCTGGGTGCCACGATTCAGGTCATTCCGCATATTACTAATGCGATTAAAGAGCGCATCATCGAAGGTGGCGAAGGTCACGACGTCGTGCTGGTCGAAATCGGCGGTACGGTCGGTGATATCGAATCCCTGCCGTTCCTGGAAGCGATTCGTCAGATGGCCGTCGACGTGGGCCGCGAACATACGATGTACATGCACTTGACGCTGGTGCCTTACATGGCGGCAGCGGGCGAGGTCAAAACCAAGCCGACGCAGCACTCTGTAAAGGAACTGCTCTCTATCGGTATTCAGCCAGACGTCCTGATCTGCCGTTCCGATCGGGCTGTGCCGGCCAACGAGCGTGGCAAAATTGCCCTGTTCTGTAACGTGCCAGAAAAAGCCGTTATTTCGCTCAAAGACGTCGATTCCATCTACAAAATTCCAGGCATGCTGAAATCGCAGGGTCTGGATGACTATATCTGTAAGCGTTTCAATCTGAATGCTCCGGAAGCCAATCTGGCCGAGTGGGAGCAGGTGATTTATGAAGAAGCGAACCCGGGCGGCGAAGTCACCATTGGTATGGTGGGCAAATATGTCGAACTGCCGGATGCGTATAAATCTGTTATTGAAGCCCTGAAGCACGGCGGGCTGAAGAATCGCGTTACCGTCAACATCAAGCTGATCGACTCCCAGGACGTAGAAACCCGCGGTGTCGAATTGCTGAAAGATTTAGATGCCATTCTGATTCCGGGTGGGTTTGGTTACCGCGGTGTCGAAGGCAAGCTGATGACGGCGAAATATGCCCGCGAAAACAACGTGCCTTATCTCGGCATCTGTCTTGGCATGCAGGTTGCCCTGATGGAGTTCGCGCGCAATGTTGCCGGTATGGAAGGCGCAAACTCCACAGAATTTGTGCCAGACTGTAAGTACCCGGTGGTCGCCTTGATCACCGAATGGCGTGACGAAGAAGGTAACGTTGAAGTCCGTTCTGAGCAGAGCGATCTGGGTGGTACCATGCGTCTTGGCAGCCAGCAGTGCCAGTTGACCCCGGAAAGCAAGGTTCGCCAGCTGTACGGTTCTGACACGATTGTTGAGCGCCATCGTCACCGCTACGAAGTAAATAATATGCTGCTGAAGCAAATTGAAGCAGCGGGTTTACGCGTGGCAGGACGTTCTGGCGACGATCAGTTGGTTGAGATCATTGAGATCCCGAACCATCCATGGTTTATTGCTTGCCAGTTCCACCCTGAGTTCACATCGACGCCACGCGATGGTCATCCGTTGTTTGCCGGGTTTGTGAAGGCAGCACATGAGCATCAGAAGCGTTTAGCGAAATAAGTTTAACGAACAACGCGCGAACTTTTCGCGCGTTGTTTGTCTTAGGATTGACTAACTTGTACTGAGGAAAATCGTAATGGCCAAAATCGTAAAAGTCATCGGTCGCGAAATTATCGACTCACGTGGCAACCCAACTGTTGAAGCTGAAGTGCACCTGGAAGGCGGCTTCGTAGGCCTGGCTGCAGCACCATCAGGTGCCTCTACCGGTTCTCGTGAAGCACTGGAACTGCGTGACGGTGACAAATCTCGCTTCCTGGGCAAAGGCGTAACTAAAGCGGTTGCTGCGGTTAACGGTCCGATTGCTGAAGCGGTAAAAGGCAAAGACGCGAAAGATCAGGCGAACATCGATAAAATCATGATCGACCTGGACGGTACTGAGAACAAATCTAACTTCGGTGCTAACGCCATTCTGGCTGTTTCACTGGCTGCGGCAAAAGCGGCGGCAGCCTCTAAAGGTCAGGCGCTGTATGAGCACATCGCTGAACTGAACGGCACCCCAGGCAAATATTCTATGCCACTGCCTATGATGAACATCATCAACGGTGGTGAGCACGCGGACAACAACGTCGACATTCAGGAATTCATGATTCAGCCTGTCGGCGCATCAAGCGTGAAAGAAGCGATCCGCATGGGTTCAGAAGTGTTCCACAACCTGGCGAAAGTGCTGAAAAGCAAAGGTATGAGCACAGCGGTAGGTGACGAAGGTGGCTATGCGCCAAACCTGGGTTCTAACGCCGAAGCGCTGGCGGTTATCGCGGAAGCGGTAAAAGCAGCAGGCTATGAGCTGGGTAAAGATATCACCCTGGCAATGGACTGTGCGGCATCTGAATTCTACAAAGATGGCAAATACGTGCTGGCCGGTGAAGGCGGTAAGGCCTTCACCTCTGAAGAGTTCACCCACTTCCTGGAAGATCTGACGAAGCAGTATCCGATCGTTTCTATCGAAGATGGCCTGGACGAATCTGACTGGGATGGCTTCGCCTACCAGACCAAAGTGCTGGGCGACAAAATCCAGCTGGTAGGTGACGACCTGTTCGTTACCAACACGAAGATCCTGAAAGAAGGTATCGAGAAAGGCATCGCGAACTCCATCCTGATCAAATTCAACCAGATCGGTTCACTGACCGAAACCCTGGCTGCGATTAAAATGGCGAAAGACGCAGGCTACACCGCTGTGATCTCTCACCGTTCAGGTGAAACCGAAGATGCGACCATCGCTGACCTGGCGGTCGGTACTGCTGCAGGCCAGATCAAAACCGGTTCAATGAGCCGTTCTGACCGTGTTGCGAAGTACAACCAGCTGATCCGTATCGAAGAAGCGCTGGGTTCAAAAGCGCCCTTCAACGGTCTGAAAGAAGTAAAAGGCCAGTAAGTTTACTGACTTCTGACTTCTGACTTCTGACTTCTGACTTCTGATGAAAACCCGCCCACGTGGCGGGTTTTTTTATGCCTTTGCCGTCAGGCTTCCTCACCTTTTTCTGCGACGTCTATGCTGTTTACATCTGTGCTTAACACAACCCACCGATACTGACGCTGTATACATGAATCTGACGCATCCTGTTGCTCGCCTGAGGCGCATGAATCACCGCTTTCAGGCAAAGTTTAACTGGCTGAAGGAGAAAACCTGTGAGGCTGGTTTCGTATAACGTTGAAAACCTGTTTGATCGCGCCAGAGCGATGAATCAGAACGAATGGCGTGCAGGAAAACCGGTACTCGAAAA
Source organism: Pantoea sp. SGAir0180 (assembly GCF_043546245.1). Lineage (NCBI taxonomy): Bacteria > Pseudomonadati > Pseudomonadota > Gammaproteobacteria > Enterobacterales > Erwiniaceae > Pantoea > Pantoea sp. SGAir0180. The sequence goes on from NZ_CP028071.1 coordinate 314,312, forward strand.
ATTCGCCGAGCTGAATGCCCTGCTGGGGCAGGCTGAGTATACCGACGCGATGAAAAAACAGATGGTTGAACTGATGGTGGCGCTGGGACTGCAAAAGTCAGACACCGGGCCTTTTGTTCTCCTGCGGCGCAACCGGGGTAAACTGTTGACCCGACCCACAGACAACAGCGGCATTCGCATTATCGCCAATGGCCGTGCTGACTGGGTCGGATCGCTGGAACTGCGACGTGCGCCGATAGACGAGATTGCTATGGGATTAACGGCGCAGGTCATGACAGATCTCAGGGCGGATATCCTGACGGTCGTGGAAGCAGAAAGCCGCCCCGCGTTGCTGGAATTTAATAACACGATGCTGCCCGCACGCGGCGGCACGCCGTTTAATCATGTGATGGTGATTGATGGCAACGATGAGCGGGGCATTGATGTCGGGCTAATGAGCGCGGCAGACTTTGCTATCGACACAATCCGAAGCCATGTCGATGACAAAGATAAACAGGGCGAGCTGATTTTCTCGCGCGACTGTCCCGAATTCACGATTCCTTTGCCCGACGGTCAAACCCTGCTTGTGCTGGTTAACCATTTTAAAAGCAAAGGGTACGGTGCAAAAGCCAGCTCTGACGCCCGCCGTAAACGGCAGGCGGAGCGGGTCAAAGCGATATATCAGCAACGCATTAAAGACGGGCAAACCCTGATCGCGATCACGGGCGATTTTAACGACACGCCAGACAGCGAGGCCTTATCGCCGTTGCTGAAGGACACCGACCTGAAAGATATCTTTACCCATGAAAAGTTTGATAACGGTGGCTATCCCGGTACCTGGGGCGGTTGCAGCGCCAGTAATAAAATTGACTATATTTTGCTGTCGCCCGCCCTGTGGAAAAAGGTCGAAAAAGGCGGCGTGTGGCGCAAAGGGATGTGGCCCGGTGTTCGCCCGGTAAAATGGGAAACCTATCCCGAACTGAAAAAAGAGGTCAATGCAGCGTCTGATCATGCGGCGGTGTGGGTGGATCTGACCCTCTGATCCCGCCTGCTGTCCTCCTGTCGCCTGGCGCGTTCACAGAAGATCGCGTCGGTTCAGCATCACCTGACATGATCTCAGCGCTGAGTTCTGCGATAATCACGTTTTAAAACTTCACAGAGATGATTATGCAGTACCCGATTAACGAAATGTTCCAGACGCTGCAAGGCGAAGGCTATTACACCGGCGTGCCGGCGATTTTCATCCGCTTACAGGGATGTCCGGTAGGATGCAGTTGGTGTGACACCAAACACACCTGGGAAAAACAGGCGGATCGGGAAACAGCATTAGGCGATATTCTGGTTAAAACGGTGGAAAGCGATGCCTGGGGCAACGCGGATGTGCCAATGCTGCTCAGCAGCATCGCGCAACAGGGCTGGACGGCCCGTCACATTGTGATCACCGGCGGAGAACCGGCCATCTACGATTTGCGCCCACTGACCGACGCGCTGGAAGCCGCAGGGTTTCAGTGCCAGATCGAAACCAGCGGGACCCACGAAATCCACTGCTCTGCACAAACCTGGGTGACCGTGTCGCCGAAGGTTAATATGCGCGGCGGTTATGATGTCCTGGCACAGGCGCTGAGCCGTGCAGATGAGATCAAACATCCGGTAGCACGGCAACGTGATGTGGAGGCCTTAGACGATTTACTGGCCGGGATTCAGGACACAAAAGCGCGCATTATTGCGCTGCAGCCGATCAGTCGCAAAGATGATGCAACAAAACTGTGTATCGAAACCTGCATTGCGCGCAACTGGCGCCTGTCGATGCAGACGCATAAATACCTGAATATTGCCTGACAGCAAAAAGGCGGCCCTGGCCGCCTTTTTCATTTACTGTTTCGCTTTCCAGGTTTCATAAGCCTGCTTAATCTCCGCTTTTGCGGCGTTCGCGTCTTCAAACCCTTTCAGCTCAACCTTCTTACGGCCCTCGGGCAGTTCCTTGTAAACGCGAAAAAAAGCCTCCAGCCGCTGCTGCTCCATTTTGGGCAAATCGGCTACCGTCTGAATCGCATCATAGGTTGGATCGACATGACTGGCGGGTACGGCGACAATTTTGTCATCCACTTCGCCGCCGTCGATCATTTTCAGTACGCCAATCGGGCGCAGTTTAATGAGTGTCCCGGGGGCGAGTGGGGCGCGCGTATAGAAGATCACATCCAGCGGATCGTTATCACCGCCCAGTGATTGCGTCAGCGAACCGTAGTTAGCCGGATACGCAACCGGCATGGACTGAAAACGGTCGGCAACGATGAAACCGGTTTTCGCATCGGTTTCATATTTAATGATGCCGCCTGCCGGAATTTCCGTGACGGCATAGAAGGCATCCGGCAGCGTTTCGGGTTGCGGGAAGTTAAGGATGTTTTCCGCCTGGACGGCGGCAGAGGCAGTGATAAAAACGGACAAGGCCAGAAAAGGCTTTCTCAGGTTCATTGTTGATTCTCTTGATCTTTAATGAAGGAGAGAACAGCCTGGTCGGTAAAGATGACAGCGGGATGACAGCCGACGGAACGTTACAATGCACATGTCAGCAACCCTGCCGACTGATCAACCCTGTGTCCGATCAGCCGCCCGTTGGCGAAGGGCGGCCGGTTAACCGCGGTAGGTACAGCCTGCGGTGCAGGTTTCTTTGATCATGACCGCGCTCAGCAACGGCAGGCGAGGCTTCATATGATCCCAAATCCATTTGGCCAGCACTTCGCTGGTCGGATTCTCCAGTCCCGGAATGTCATTGAGGTAATAATGATCAAGCCGGTCATAAAGGGGTTTAAAGGCCGCTTTCAGTTCAGCAAAATCCATCACCCAGCCGGTATGCGCATCCACTTCGCCGGTGATTTCCAGACGCACCAGGAAGGAGTGACCGTGCAAACGACCGCATTTGTGTCCGGCCGGTACATTAGGTAAATGGTGTGCGGCTTCGAACTGGAACTCTTTAAATAACGTGGTAGACATAATCGCTCTCAGGCATTAAAAACGGGCCGAATTCTACCTGAAAAGCAGCTTTTTCGCACCCGTTAAGCGCAGTTTGCTCAGCCAATCGCCAGAATGGTTAAGCGCATCAGGGCGTTAACCCGGCATAAAGCCGTTAACCGTTGTGCGACACGTCGGCGGGAAGACGCGCCACGATTTCTTCGGCGATACCGAAATGTTCAATTAACAACTGATGTTGTTGTGATTGTGACAGCGGCGTGAAGCTTTCGCTTCCGTCCTGGGCTCTTACTACCTGCTCACCTTTAACGATAGCGGTGAGAGTGTCATGACTTGCCCGACGAATCAGCAGTGCACCGTCAAAGCGACTGGTGTTGCGGCTTTTTTGATGGCGCGCCTGAAAGTCAGCGAAGGGGATATTAAGCGCCAGGAGCTGACAATCCAGCCTTGCCCGACCTAACGGCTTCCAGTTAATCAACCAACTGTCGCCCTGCTGATGAACCTGCGTGCCCCAGACGGGATGCGCATACTCCGCCACCTCAAGCGGCAGCGGATGGTCATGAAGCATCGTAGCATCCACCACCAGAGGACGATCGTCGAGGGTGACCAACAGCAGGCCATGACCGGGAGAATCGACGGGGGACGGACGCGAGGACAGCATCCTGGAGACACCGAGTTGCGCACGAAATCCCAGTTGCATAAGCAGCGCAAAGAGTGCGCCATGACCGGCCCAGCAGGTGCCGCCGGTGCCAAATTGTAGCCAGTGCGTGAAAAAATCGTCGGCCGTAGTGCCGGGCAACGGTTGGGAAGGAGGATCGTCCGCGAGAATGCGCCGGCGGATATTGTCGAAGGGCACCTTCTGGCACCAGGCGCGGTAAAGCGCCTGAAGTCCGGCCGCATCTGGGGCAGGGGAGTGATCCAGGCCCAGTTTATCCAGGATTCGCTCTGTCAGCGCAGGCGATAATGCAGTTACTGTCTCAGGCACCCGATCCTCTCGTATCGTCGCTTTGGCAATTCGTTATGCCACGTATTCAGGGCAATCACCCGCCATTAATCAGAGCGGGAAGGATGATTACCTGAGTCTGTTGATGACTGTCAGGATTACCACTTTTAACGATTAATTGTATCTGAAAAACCATTTAGTCATTTTGGTTATTTGATATGTCGAAGGCGTCTTTAATCGTTAATATAGCTGGCTGTACCCTTCTCTCTCTTCCGCCACTATTCGGTCCGGATTTCTGCTACTGGAATTTTTATCGCGATGACGACTCAGGCACCAGGTTCACTGCTTCCGCTCTCTCCGGAGCAACTTGCCCGTTTAGAGGCAGCAACGACAGATTTTTCCACCACTCAAATGGCGTGGCTCTCCGGCTACTTCTGGGGCAAAGTTAATCATGCGCCTGGTCAGGCGGTGGCCAGCGCTCCGGCACAGCCTGAAGCGCCCGCGATTACGCTGCTTTCCGCCTCGCAAACCGGCAACGCCCGTCGGGTGGCTGAACAGCTCCGCGATGACCTGCAGGCCGCAAAGCTGACCGTGAATCTGGTGAACGCCGGCGACTACAAATTTAAACAAATCGGCCAGGAAAAGCTGCTGATTGTGGTGACCTCCACGCAAGGGGAAGGCGAGCCGCCGGAAGAAGCCGTTGCGCTGCATAAATTCCTGATGTCGAAAAAAGCGCCCAAAATGGACGGTGCGGCTTTTGCCGTACTGGGTCTGGGCGACACCTCCTATGAATTCTTCAGCAAGGCGGGCAAAGATTTCGATACACGGCTGGCTGAGCTGGGGGCGGAACGCCTGCTGGATCGGGTTGATGCCGATGTTGACTATGCTGAGCAGGCCAGCGCCTGGCGCCTGGCGCTCACCGACATTCTGAAAGCACGGGTCCCGACGGCCTCGCCCGCACAGGCGGCGGCAACCGTGGCGGGCAGCGTCAATGAAGTGTCCACCAGCCCCTATTCCAAAACGCAGCCCCTCAGCGCGAGTTTATCGGTCAATCAGAAAATCACCGGCCGCGATTCGGATAAAGACGTCCGCCATATCGAAATTGATTTGGGCGATTCCGGTTTGCGCTACCAGCCCGGCGATGCGCTGGGCGTCTGGTATGAAAACGATGCCGCGTTGGTCAGCGAACTGCTGGAGCTGGTGTGGTTAAAAGGCGATGAGCCGGTTGACGTACAGGGCCAGACGCTGCCGCTGGCAGAGGCGCTGCAGAAACATTTCGAGTTAACGGTCAACACCGCGCAAATTGTGGCGCAGTACGCCACTTTGTCCCGCAACGACGAACTGCTGTCGCTGGTGGATGACAAAGCTAAACTTCAACAGTACGCGCAACGTTATCCGATTGTCGATATGGTTCGCCTGGCGCCTGCGCAACTGACGGCTGAGCAGCTGACCAGCCTGCTGCGTCCCTTAACCCCGCGCTTGTATTCGATTGCCTCTTCGCAGGCGGAGACCGATACTGAAGTGCATATCACCGTGGGTGCGGTACGTTTTGATATCGAAGGACGGCAGCGCGGCGGCGGCGCATCAACCTGGCTGGCAGACCGTGTTGAAGAAGACGGCGAAGTCCGGGTGTTTATCGAACATAATGATAACTTCCGCCTGCCGGAGAATCCCGATGCACCTGTGATCATGATTGGTCCGGGCACCGGAATCGCCCCGTTCCGCGCCTTTATGCAACAGCGTGATAACGATGGGGCCAGCGGGAAAAACTGGCTGTTCTTTGGCAATCCGCACTTTACGGATGACTTTCTGTATCAGGTTGAATGGCAGAAATATGTTAAAGACGGCCTGTTAACGCACATCGATCTGGCCTGGTCGCGCGATCAGGCAGAGAAAATATACGTACAAGATAAAATCCGCGCGAAGGGTGCGGAAGTCTGGCGCTGGATTCAGGATGGCGCGCACCTGTATGTCTGCGGCGATGCAAATCGCATGGCAAGAGACGTTGAGCAGGCGTTACTGGATGTGGTGGTCGAGCACGGTGCTATGGATCGTGAAACGGCTGACGAATTTTTAAGTGAGCTGCGCATTGAGCGCCGCTATCAGCGAGACGTTTACTAATGACTGAAAAATACCCTGGACCGCTGGTGGTTGAAGGCAAACTGACGGATGCAGAGCGGTTAAAAAAAGAGAGCAATTACCTGCGTGGAACCATTCTTGACGATCTTGAGGATGGACTGACCGGTGGTTTCAGCGGCGACAACTTCCTGCTGATCCGTTTTCACGGCATGTACCAGCAGGATGATCGCGATATTCGCGCAGAACGCGCCGAGCAAAAGCTGGAACCGCGCCATGCCATGATGCTGCGCTGCCGCCTGCCGGGTGGGATTATTACGCCGACCCAGTGGCTGGCGATCGATAAGTTTGCCACCGAGAAAACGCTCTACGGCAGCATTCGTCTGACGAACCGTCAGACGTTCCAGTTTCACGGCATCCTGAAAAAGAACGTCAAACCTACGCATCAGATGCTGCACGAAGTGGGGCTGGATGCGCTGGCGACGGCGAATGACGTTAACCGTAACGTCCTGTGTACCTCCAACCCGGTGGAATCCGCGTTGCATCAGGAAGCCTACGAATGGGCGAAAAAGCTGTCAGAACATCTGCTGCCGCAAACCCGCGCCTATGCTGAGATTTGGTGGGATCAGGAGAAAGTCGCCACAACGGACGAAGAGCCGATCCTGGGGGAAACCTACCTGCCGCGTAAGTTTAAAACCACGGTGGTGATCCCGCCGCACAATGATGTCGATCTGCACGCTAACGATCTGAACTTTATTGCCATTGCGAAAAACGGCAAGCTGGTCGGCTTTAACCTGCTGGTGGGCGGCGGTTTGTCCATTGAGCACGGTAACAAAGCGACCTATGCCCGTACCGCCAGCGAATTCGGCTATTTTCCGGTAGAGAAGATTCTGGACGTCGCCGCGGCGGTGGTTACCACGCAGCGCGACTGGGGCAACCGTACCGATCGTAAAAACGCCAAAACCAAATACACGCTGGAGCGCGTGGGCGTTGACACCTTTAAGGCCGAAGTTGAGAAGCGCGCCGGTGTGACGTTTGAGCCGACGCGCCCTTACGAATTCACTACACGCGGCGATCGTTTCGGCTGGATCAAAGGTATCGACAACAAATGGCATCTGACGCTGTTCATTGAAAACGGCCGTCTGCTGGATTATCCGGGACGTCCGTTAAAAAGCGGCATCGCCGAAATCGCCAAAATCCATCAGGGCGATTTCCGCCTGACCGCCAACCAGAATCTGATCGTGGCGGGCGTGCCAGAAAGCCAGAAAGCGCAGATTGAGGCGATTGCCCGTGAACATGGACTGATGGAAAATGTGACGCCGCAGCGAGAAAACTCAATGGCCTGCGTGGCGTTTCCGACCTGTCCACTGGCTATGGCGGAGGCTGAGCGTTTCCTGCCGTCTTTCGTCACCCGGGTTGAAGCGATCATGCACAATCACGGCGTCGGTGAAGAGCACATCGTGCTACGCGTTACCGGTTGTCCGAACGGCTGTGGCCGTGCGATGCTGGCAGAAGTGGGCCTGGTCGGGAAAGCGCCAGGGCGTTACAACCTGCACATTGGGGGTAACCGTATCGGCACGCGTATCCCACGTATGTATCGTGAAAACATTACCGAACCTGAAATTCTCGCCACAATTGATGAGCTGGTAGGGCGCTGGGCGAAAGAGCGCGAGGCCGCAGAAGGCTTTGGCGACTTCGTGATCCGTGTGGGCATCGTTGCACCGGTGCTGGACCCTGCGCGCGACTTCTGGCAGGAGGCAAAATGAGTATCGATCTTGCAGCACTGAATGCGATGTCGAAGGTCCAGCGCGCGATGGCGCTGGCCGCGACGAATGCCCAACTGGAAAAAGCCTCTGCGGAAGAACGCGTAAGCTGGGCACTGGAAAACCTGCCGGGTGCTTATGTGCTCTCGTCCAGCTTTGGTATTCAGGCTGCCGTATCGCTACATCTGGTCACGCGTGTGCAACCCGATATTCCGGTTATCCTCACGGATACGGGCTATCTGTTTCCGGAAACGTATCGCTTTATAGATGAGCTGGCCGACCAGCTCAATCTCAACCTGAAGGTGTTCCGCGCCGAAACGTCGCCTGCCTGGCAGGAAGCGCGTTATGGCAAGCTGTGGGAACAAGGGGTTGAAGGCATTGAGCAGTACAACCAAATCAACAAAGTTGAGCCGATGAACCGGGCACTGGAAACGCTGGGCGCCCAGACCTGGTTTGCGGGCCTGCGTCGCGATCAGTCAGGCAGTCGTGCCAGTCTGCCGGTGCTGGGCGTTCAGCGCGGTGTGTTTAAAGTGCTGCCGATTATTGACTGGGATAACCGCCAGGTTCATCAGTATCTGCAAACCCATAATCTGAAATACCATCCGTTGTGGGACGAAGGCTACCTGTCGGTGGGAGATACGCACACCACGCGTAAGTGGGAGCCGGGCATGGCGGAAGAAGAAACACGTTTCTTTGGCCTGAAACGCGAGTGCGGCTTGCACGAAGGCTGATGAAGACAGCATAGCAAAACGGGCGATTCATCCGAATCGCCCGTTTTGTTATGGGCCGGGTCGCGGCCTCAGCGGTGGAGATTCTCTGCGGTCAGAACGCGGTTTCTACGCTGTCCACGACGCGGTAGTCGTCATCGACCAGCGGAAGATAGCGCCACTTATCAAAAGCGGTACAGGGATGAGAAATACCGCATCCTACCCAGTCGCCCGGCTGAAGGGATTCATCCGCGGGAAGGCGCAGATAGGCATGCTGATCGTTAACCTCGCTGATCGACAGATGCGTGCCGGATCGCGGTGCGCTGCCGTCAGCGGCACGCATCCACAGCGGGACAGGTAAATCCTGATCGAAAGGGACATCGCGTCGGCCAAAGTCCAGCAGCGCCAGTCCTGGTTCCGGACGGGACAGTACGCGCCCCCAGATTTCCAGCGCGGCTTCAAAATGGTGGCCTGAGCCCGGCTGCGCAAAGGGGGCGATACGGGAATAGAGACCGCTGTCGTGTGCCATATACGCACCCGAGCGAATTAAAGGCTGAACCGGTAGCGGCAGCGTGGCCTGGGTAAAGCACGCTGTCACCACATCAAACCAGGCACCCCCACCGGCGCTCAGCAGAATGGTCTCACTCTGAAACAGCTGGCGTTCAGCCAGCAGAGTGGCGGTAGATATCATGACGTTGCAGTAGTGCTGAATTAACGCCACGCCCGCTGCATCACGCGCGGCACCCAGCGCCCCTTCATAGCCCGCGACACCGACAAGCTGCAGGTGACGACTTTGGGCGATGCGTTCAGCTATCCTCAGCACTTCCTCCTCGGTTCGGCATCCTGTTCTGCCGCCGGGAATCGATACTTCAATCAACACGGCAATGGCCGTATCGCCCAGGTTCTCTTCCAGCAGCGTGATGCCCGCCAGTGAGTCCACATAACAGAGAAAGCCGTGGTCAGGATGCTGGCGCTGCCATTCACCGATCCAGCGAATACCGGCAGGATCGACTAACTCGTTTGCCAGAAAGACATTGCGGATACCAAAGTGTCGCAGGGCACGGACCTGAGCGGGCGTGGCGGCGCTGATGCCCCATGCACCGCCCTGACTGACAGCTCGCCGTAAGATGGTCGGTGCCATCGACGTTTTACCGTGCGCCGCCAGCATGACACCTTTTTCGCGACAGAATGCCGCGAGTTGCTGCAGGTTATTCTCCAGTGCGGCCTGTTTCATGACCATCACCGGCGAAAACACCGCTGCGCTGCGCAGGACGTCGGTGCCGATCTCAAGCGGCGCCGCGCCGGTACCGGCAACGGATTTAAAACGGGGCGATGGCTGCGCGGCATCCAGCGTGGCATCCGCGTTTAGCGGAAGACGTAAAGACATAGCGGCTCCTTAATGCTCAAGAACGCGTGACAGAAACTGTTGCGTGCGTGGATTCTGGGGATGCCCGAAAATGGCGTCTGGCGTGCCCTGTTCGGCAATCACGCCCTGATCCATAAACACCACCCGGTCAGCGGTTTTGCGGGCAAAGCCCATCTCATGCGTAACCACAACCATGGTCATCCCTTCACGCGCCAGCCCGCGCATGACTTCCATGACTTCGCCGACTAATTCGGGATCGAGTGCGGAGGTCGCTTCGTCGAAAAACATGATTTTGGGCTGTACCGCCAGCGCGCGTGCGATAGCCACACGTTGCTGTTGTCCGCCCGAAAGCTGAGAAGGATAGTGGCCGGCGCGGTCAGCCAGTCCGACGCGTTCCAGCGCGGCCATGCCGCGCGCGTTTGCCTCTGCAACGGAGAGTTTCTGAGCTTTAATCAAGGCCAGCGTGACGTTGCCCAGTGCCGTTTTGTGGGGAAACAGATTGAACTGCTGAAACACCATGCCGACGTGCCCACAGATATCACGACTCCGTTTTTGATCGTGCAGCGGTATGCCGTTAACCCAAATTTCGCCGCCGTCGGCTTTTTCCAGACCGCTCATAATGCGCAGTACCGTACTTTTACCCGAACCGGACGCTCCGATCAGCACCAGAACTTCGCCCGGCGAGACATCCAGACTGATTTCTTTCAGAACCTGAGTCGCGCCGAATGACTTCGTGATCCGGCTCAGGGTAATGGCTGCATTTTTCATCATAACGGGTTCCTGGTTTGCTGGTGTTGCACCCAGCGAGAAAGCGGGTAACAAAGCGCGAAGTAGAGCAGGGCGACCAGACCATAAATCAGCACCGGCTGCCCGATACGATCAACGATGGCCTGGCCCTGATGCATCAGTTCAGACATGCCGATCATGCTGACAATCGAGGTATCTTTGATGAGCGACAGATACTGGCCGACAAGCGGGGGCAAGACGATCCCACGGGTTTGCGGCAGGATAACACTGGTGAAGGTCTGTCGTCTGGACAGGCCGAGGATCCAGGAAACCTCCCACTGGCCTTTCGGAACCGCCTCAATGCCACCACGAAAGATCTCGGCAATGTATGCGCCCTGATAAATGCTCAGCCCCAAAATGCCCGCGGCAAACAGGTTGATGTCATAGCCAAAATACGCCACGCCAAAGTAGATAAACATCAGCGTGATCAAGACCGGTGTGCCGCGAAACAGCTCGGTATAGATCACCGCAATCTGCCGGGCGACAGGCAGGCGGCTGGTCCGCAAGACGGCGGCCAGAAGGCCAAGCAACGTACTGCCGACAATGGCGGCAACCGACAGCAACAACGTAATTATCAGACCGCGCCACAACAATGGCAGGCTGCTGAGAATCAGTTCGCTCATTGGACCGGCTCCTGTTTAGCGGAAGGTGACAGCATTTTTCTGGCCTGTGACCAGAGCGGCCTTTTTACGGCGACGACCAGCGGTGGCATGAACAGCCGACGTCCCGCAACCGTCCCTAACCACGAGAACAGGTTGCTGAGAAACAGGTAGACCAGCGCGACAACGCTAAAGGTCTGGATGTAGAGCAGCGTCCGGGCGTTAATCACGGTGGCTGTGCCCGTCAGTTCCGGCAGCGCAATCGCTGACAGCAGTGAGGTGCCCAGCAACAGCTGAATCAGGTTATTCACGATAGCGGGCCAGACCGCGCGTGCTGCCTGGGGCATGACCACATTGATAAACATCTGGCGGCGGCTGATGCCCAAAATCCAGGCGGCTTCCAGCTGACCTTTAGGAACCGACTGAATCCCGGCCCGGAAAATCTCGGCCAGATAGGCTCCGACGTTAATTCCCAACGCCAGCACACCCGCCGTAAACGCACTCATGGTGATGCCCAGCGAAGGCAGCCCAAAGAACACGATGAATATTTGCAACAGCACGGGCGTGTTACGGATAAATTCAACATAGCCGTGGCTCAGCCAGCGAACAGGCGCAAAGCGGGCGGCTTTTGCCACGGCAGCCAGCAATCCCAGCGCCAGCGCCAGCATAAACGCCAGCAGCGTCACCTGAAGCGTCAGCCAGGTCGCGGCGAGAAAGGTGTCGGCATACTGCCAGAGTGTCAGCCATTGATAGTGCATAGGAAGCCTCCTTAACAGGACGCAGGACATCACCTGCGTCCTCTCTGGTCAGAACTGCGGATTCAGCGGATAGCGAGGTTTACTGCCAAACCATTTCTGGTAGAGCTGGGCATTCTCACCGGATGCATTAATTTCAAACAGGAACTCGTTGAGGTAGTTCGTCCAGATCTGATCGCCCTGTTTAACACCAAACGCGTTATATTCCAGCGGGACCAGCGCTTCGTTTGTCACTTCCAGCGTCGGATCGAGCTTGGCCTGGTAGGCGAGGAAGTTGTTATCCTCAATCATCGCATCGGCTTGTCCCTGTTTCACCGCCAGGATAGCGGCCTGAGAAGAGTCATATTCCTGAATCTTCACGTCGATCCCCATGCTGCGTACTTCGTCGCCGTTGGTCGAGCCTTTCACGGTCGCAATGGTTTTGCCCGCCATGTCGTGGGCCGATTTGATCCCGCTCGCTTTACGCACCAGCATGGCTTCACTGGCCACCACGTAGGGCTGAGTAAAGCCAATCTCTTTCGCGCGCGTCAGGTTACGGGTGAAATTACAGAACACGACATCCACTTTGTTGGTTTGCAGATTGGGAATACGGTTAGCGCTGGTGGTATTCACCATTTCCAGTTTGACGCCCATCTCTTTTGCCAGCGCTTTCGCCAGGTCGACATCGTAACCATCCGGATTACCCGCTTTATCGTAAAAACCGAACGGTGCAAAACTCAGGCAATCGCCCACCCGCAATGTGCCGCGCTGAAGAACGGTTTGTAGCGTGGATGGCGGTGCTGCACCTGCGGTTTCGTTTTTATTTTCGGTCGGTGTACAACCGGTCAGCGCCGCGACGGTGAGCAGAGCGGGAAGGAGCCGGACGAATACATTTTGCTGGAAAGTGGTATTCATATTTCTTCTCTCAAATAAAAGAGGGATATCACCAACATTATTAAATAATGTGGCGGGATATTTTTAATTATGGCTTTTCTGTTGGATGCGTTTATTTTTACCAGGCGAATAAACCGCAGCTATTATTTTCGTCCGGCATTAAAACACGTCATATCGACTTCGACTTTGCAATCCACAACCAGGTCCTGCACGCTGCAGATTCGGGCGGGCGGATGGTCGTGAAAAAGTTCACTAAACACTTTATTAAATGAACTAAAGTACCGGGCATCCGTCAGGACCGCCGTCACATGCACCACGTCCTTAATCTGATAACCCGCTTCCCGCATGATGGTCAGGCAGTTTTCAAAGGCCAGCCGAGTTTGCTCAATGATGCCGCCCTCTACGACTTCACCGCCTGTCATCGGTGTTTGTCCGGAGATATAAAGCCAGCCATCGGCTTCGACCGCACGTGCAAAAGGCAGTTTTTGTCCTCCGGTTCCGACGCCGCCTTCCGTACCGTAACGCTTGATAGTCATACTTATGCCCTTAAAATCGTCACCTTGCTTTGTCTGGTATACCGGAATTCAATCTGCAATACCGGATAGGTCGAGATTTGCACAATGTTAATTATTTTGCAATAGCGAGTAACGGGATTATTTTTTAGCATTAACGTATGGCTCACGAATATTTTTTATCAATGATTAGTTTTTTAAATTAAAAGTGATCGATGTCTCTTTTTTTAATTCAGCGTGCGCGTTTTTGGTGCCCCAATAATTAGCATCAGGAGGAAAAAGAAAAGGATGGTTATTGTGCGCGTACTCAGGTAAAACCGTGTTGGCTGTGTATGATGGCGGCCTGAACCGATTTAACGTGGCGATGCCGGTAGGAGAAAAGTGGTATGCAGGAAGATAAACCCGCCAGAGCGCGCGGCGTGGACCGCGTAATTGATATTTTCCGTCAGCTGCATATTGCCCGCCAGCCGATGGCGATGCGCGAACTGATTGAAGCGACCGGTGCGCCGCGTTCCAGCGTTTATGAACTGGTTAATCTGCTGAGTGAGGCAGGGCTGGTTGAACTGGATGCAGAAGGCAGCGTGTATTTTGGCCGCGAAATGCACTATTACGGTGCGGACTACATGGCGCACAATCCCCTGATTCGCCGCGCGCATCAATTAATGATCGAGATGGTTGCTGAGCATGGCGAAACCGTGCAGCTGTGCATGCTGGAAGGCAATAAATATACGGTGGTGCTGTCAGAGAGCAATGCGCATCCTTTCAAAATCACCTCAGACATCGGCGTTAAAATTCCGATTCCCTGGACCGCAACGGGCCGTCTGCTATTGAGTAACTGGAGTGATGAGGCGATTCTGGCCCTGATCCCCGAGGAGGATTACCGGCTGGCCAATGGTAACGTCTTAGATAAGCAGGCTTTTCTGACCGATATTCATCGGGCGGGCCATCAGGGCTATTCGATGACGGAAGGGCTGTCTGAAAGTTTTACCTGTTGTATGGCCGCCCCGATTCGCGCCCGAAACGATCTGGCCGTGGCCGCGATTTGTTTTATGGTCAGTCGGGATACGCCCGAGGAGCGACGTCAGATGCTGTTAAAAACGCTTATTAACGCGGGGCAAAAGCTGTCTGACTTTACCTGAACCGACAGAAGAGCCTGCTTCTTCTGTCGGTCACACTGACGCGCTAATAACCTTTGAGGACCGCGACTTCATCGGCTGCGCGCGTGATGTTGACGTTAGTGACCTCGTAATGGGCCACCGCAACGAAAGGATCGTCCGCCAGAATGTGATCTAACCGGGCGCGCGGCATTGCTTTGACCATAATCATGCCACCGGTACGCGGATCCTTTCGGCCCGCAGCGATAAAGTCGCCGCTGTTAAAATGCTGATCCAGCCACGTAATGTGCGGAGCCAGCAGGGCCTCGACGTCCTCAATCGGGCGGAAATAGTTCAGGTAAACGATGTACATCGTAGCTCCTCACACTTTGGGGTTGGTTAGTTCACTCAGTAACGGCAGCAGGACTTTCACACTGTCATGGGTGCGCAGACTGATACGACCGGGCAGCCAGTGATCCAGGAAATCCAGATTGTCGCGGTCGGTCTGATGCCAGGTGGTACCGTCAGGGAAATGCCGGGAACGGCGGCGCTGTTGGTCGCCGTCTTTGCTGCCTGCGTTCCAGTTTCTGGCGGTGACATCCAGTAAGGGAAAACCTGCCGCATCGAAAGGATTGACACCGTGAAAGTCATTTTTCGTGAGCTGACGACTGGCGGCGGAAATGCCAAAACGACGCGCCAGCAGCAGGGCGCGTTCGCTGGTCTGTTTGCGTACGGCACGCGGCGTGTTCATACCGCTGTTGAAATAGAGGTGGTCGCCCGTAATCAAACTGTTGAGATCGATTACCAGCAGCGTATTCTTCTTCTCTTTCTCGCTCATGCGCGCCACATAATCGTCCATGCCATGCAGATGGGATTCGCTGGCGCTGAGCGCCACAAAGCGCACCCCGTAATGAAGCGGCTTATGGCTTAACTGCTTAGCCAGTTCCAGCATCACGCCTAATCCGGAAGCATTATCATCCACGCCTTGCAAACGCAGGCCACCCAGGCCGCGCGCCTGCTCATTGTCGCTGAGTGGAATCCAGGTATCCAGGCTGGCAATCACCAGAATTTCCTGTGGGGCGCTGCCTTCCCGTGCGGCGATCACCGAGGTCGCGGTAAGCTTGCGCCAGCGTGATGTGCCATCACGTTCCTGCCATGTGTAACCCGTATTGAACTGTCGGGTATTGGTTTCAAACCCCAGGGCCGTAAACTGATGTTGCAGGTATTCCGCCGCCATCAACTCGGCCGGGCTGCCGCTCATGCGACCGGGAAAGTACGTTGAGATATGACGGACCTGCTGTTCGGCGAAGTGTCCTGTGAGGTCGGTCAGGGCCTGAGCGCTGAAGATCACGCTGCCACCAAGCAGTGCGGCCAGGCGGAGAAAGGCAAGCATGTCGGGTTCCTTGTGGCTTATTCCTAAAAAGGAGGGGCATTTTTTGTGGCCTAGTATGAAACTGTGATGCTCATTACACAATTTGAATCGTCCTGAAAGGCCTGTAGGATCATCCGCTAAGCACATTTTGTTCTGAGCTTTTCTTTAGCGTTATTCCATTCGGTAACATCTCATTCCAATTCGTAATTTCATCTCAATTCACCAGGGAACGTATAGTCGCGATAACGCATCGTAACAACACCAGGGTTAACGTGGATTATTTGCCTCTTTTTGCCGATCTCGCGGGTCGACCTGTACTGGTCGTGGGCGGGGGAGATATCGCGGCGCGCAAGATTGAATTGCTGCGTCGGGCGGGGGCGCGCATTCAGATTGCCTCACGCGAGCTGTGCCCGGAGTTACAAACCTTACTGGATGAACAGCAGCTTGAATGGCTGGCGACGGCTTTTGAGCCTGCACAGCTAGACAAGGTGTTTCTGGTCATTGCCGCGACCGACGATAACGCGCTGAATGCGCAGGTTTATGACGAGGCCAATGCCCGCCATAAACTGGTCAATGTCGTCGACGATCAGCCGAAATGCAGTTTTATTTTCCCCTCCATCGTAGACCGCTCACCGCTGGTGGTGGCGATCTCCTCCAGCGGGACGGCACCGGTCCTTGCCCGCATGTTACGTGAAAAGCTGGAAACGTTGCTGCCGTCTCATCTGGGCCAGATGGCCGAGCTGGCGGGGCAGTGGCGTGACAAAGTCAAAGCCCGCTTCAGTCGCATGTCCGATCGCCGCCGCTACTGGGAACGGATCTTTAACGGCCGCTTTGCCAGTCAGATGGCAACAGGCGATGTTGAGGCCGCCAAAGCGACGCTGGACAGCGAACTGGGCGATCAGCCGCCCCGGCAGGGCGAGATTATCCTTGTCGGTGCCGGGCCGGGCGACAGCGGTCTGCTGACGCTGCGCGGGCTGCAGGTGATGCAACTGGCCGATGTGGTGCTCTATGACCATCTGGTCAGTGAAGAGGTGCTGGATCTGGTTCGACGCGATGCCGACCGTATCTGCGTGGGCAAGCGTGCCAGCGCGCATCTGTTACCGCAGGACGAAATCAACCAACTGATGGTGCAGCTGGCGCAGAAAGGCAAGCGCGTGGTGCGGTTGAAAGGCGGCGATCCGTTTATCTTCGGCCGCGGCGGCGAAGAGTTACAGGCCGCCCAGCAGGCGGGCATTCCGTTCCAGGTCGTGCCTGGCGTTACCGCTGCCGCTGGCGCAACCGCCTACGCCGGTATCCCGCTGACGCACCGTGATTACGCGCAGAGCGTTCTGTTTATTACCGGTCACTGTCGGCCGGACAGTGATGACATTGACTGGCCGTCCCTGGCGCGCGCGCGACAAACGCTGGCGATTTATATGGGTGCGATGAAGGCCGCCGAAATCAGTCGACAGCTTATTCTCCATGGACGCGCGGCGTCGACGCCGGTGGCGGTAATTGGCCGCGGCACCCGGTCCGACCAACAGGTTCTGACCGGCACGCTTGAACATCTTGAAACGCTGGCAGCGTCAGCGCCTTCCCCGGCCCTGCTGGTGATTGGGGAAGTGGTTAATTTACACGGGCAACTTGCCTGGTTTCAGCATTCGGCACAGCAGGGGGCTCGTGAGTCCGCCGTTGTCAATCTGGCTTGAGAGGAAAAACGATGGATCAAAAACGACTCACTCATCTGCGCCAACTGGAGGCAGAGAGTATCCATATCATCCGTGAAGTGGCAGCCGAATTTGGCAATCCGGTCATGATGTATTCTATCGGCAAGGATTCTTCTGTGATGCTGCATCTGGCACGCAAAGCCTTCTATCCGGGTACGCTGCCCTTCCCGTTGCTGCATGTCGATACCGGCTGGAAGTTTCGTGAGATGTACGAATTCCGCGATCGCACCGTAAAAGCGATGGGGGCCGAACTGCTGGTGCATCGCAACCCGGAAGGCGTGGCGATGGGCATTAATCCCTTTGTGCACGGCAGTGCCAAACACACCGACATCATGAAAACCGAAGGTCTGAAGCAGGCCCTGAACAAGTACGGTTTCGATGCGGCCTTTGGTGGCGCGCGCCGTGATGAAGAGAAGTCACGCGCTAAAGAGCGTATCTACTCATTCCGTGACCGTTTTCATCGCTGGGACCCGAAAAACCAGCGCCCGGAATTGTGGCACAACTATAACGGCCAGATTAACAAAGGCGAGAGCATCCGTGTTTTCCCGCTGTCAAACTGGACCGAGCTGGATATCTGGCAGTACATCTTCCTGGAAAACATTGAGATTGTTCCGCTCTATCTTGCCGCGCCGCGTCCGGTACTGGAACGTGACGGCATGCTGATGATGATCGATGACGACCGTATCAACCTTCAGCCAGGTGAAGTGATTAAACAGCGCATGGTGCGTTTCCGTACCCTGGGATGCTGGCCGCTCACCGGTGCGGTGGAATCTGAAGCGCAAACCTTGCCTGAGATTATTGAAGAGATGCTGGTTTCGACCACCAGCGAGCGTCAGGGCCGGGTGATTGACCGCGATCAGTCCGGTTCGATGGAACTGAAAAAACGTCAGGGTTATTTCTAAGGAGACGCCAGATGAATACCGTAATTGCACAACAAATTGCCGAACAGGGCGGCGTTGAAGCCTGGCTGACCGCACAACAATACAAAAGCCTGCTGCGTTTTCTGACCTGCGGCAGCGTGGACGATGGGAAAAGTACGCTGATCGGTCGCCTGCTGCACGACACCCGACAAATCTACGAAGATCAGCTGTCGTCATTACAAAGTGACAGTAAACGTCATGGTACGCAGGGCGAAAAACTGGATCTGGCCCTGCTGGTGGATGGCCTGCAAGCCGAGCGTGAGCAGGGCATCACCATTGACGTCGCTTACCGCTATTTCTCTACCGAGAAGCGCAAATTCATCATTGCCGACACGCCGGGGCATGAGCAGTACACCCGCAATATGGCGACGGGGGCATCGACCTGCGATCTGGCTATTCTGCTGATCGACGCCCGTAAAGGCGTGCTGGACCAGACCCGCCGCCACAGCTTCATTTCCACTCTGCTGGGAATCAAGCATCTGGTCGTGGCGATCAACAAAATGGATCTGGTGGACTATCAGCAGTCTGTGTTCGAGCAGATCAAACAGGATTATCTCGATTTTGCCGGACAACTGCCCGACGACCTGGATATTCGTTTCGTGCCGATGTCGGCGCTGGAAGGCGAAAACGTCGCCTCACAGAGTCAAAGCATGCCCTGGTACACCGGTCCGACCTTACTGGACGTGCTGGAAACGGTGGAGCTGAACGCAGTCGTCGATCATCAGCCAATGCGGTTTCCGGTGCAGTACGTCAACCGTCCCAATCTTGATTTCCGGGGTTATGCCGGTACGCTCGCGTCCGGGACCGTAAAGGTGGGCCAGCGGGTTAAAGTGCTGCCCTCCGGCGTTGAATCGACTGTTGCCCGTATCGTGACTTTTGATGGCGATTTGCAGGAGGCGGGCGCGGGTGAAGCCATTACGCTGGTTCTCAATGATGAGATTGATATCAGTCGTGGCGATCTGCTCGTGGAGGCAAGCGCGGAACTGCGTGCGGTTCAGTCAGCCACCGTCGATGTGGTGTGGATGGCAGAGCAGCCGTTACAGGCCGGGCAAAGTTACGATGTAAAAATTGCGGGCAAAAAAGCGCGCGGTCGTGTTGAAAAGGTCATTCATCAGGTTGAGATTAACTCGCTGGAAAAACGCGAGGCGGACAGCCTGCCGCTGAATGGCATTGGTCTGGTGACGTTTACCTTTGACGAACCGCTGGTGCTCGACAGCTATCAGGATAACCCGGTCACCGGCGGAATGATTATCATCGATCGTCTGAGTAATGTGACCGTCGGGGCAGGGCTTATTCATGAGCCGCTGGCCGATAACCCCCAGCAGCACGGTGAATTTAGTGCGTTTGAACTGGAACTGAATGCGCTGGTTCGTCGTCATTTCCCGCACTGGAATGCACGCGATCTGCTGGGCGGTCAGTAATGGCCCGGCATGATGAAAATGTCGTATGGCATGACCATCCCGTCACGCGCGATGCGCGTGAACAGCAGCACGGCCATCAGGGCGTGGTGCTGTGGTTCACCGGCCTTTCGGGGTCGGGAAAATCCACCGTGGCTGGCGCGCTGGAACAGGCGTTGCACCGCATAGGCGTCAGCACCTATCTGCTGGACGGCGACAACGTGCGTCATGGCCTGTGCCGCGATCTGGGCTTTAGCGATGCCGATCGTAAAGAGAATATCCGCCGGGTAGGCGAAGTCGCAAAACTGATGGTGGATGCGGGGTTAGTGGTGCTGACCGCGTTTATCTCACCGCATCGGGCCGAGCGTCAAATGGTGCGTGATCTGCTGGATGAAGGCCGGTTTATTGAGGTTTATGTCGATACACCGTTGGCAGTCTGTGAAGCGCGCGACCCGAAAGGGTTATACAAAAAAGCCCGCGCGGGCGAATTGCGAAATTTCACCGGTATAGACAGCGTTTATGAAGCGCCGGAACAGCCAGAAATCCGGCTTAATGGGGAACAATTGGTTACAAAACTGACGCCCCAATTATTAGATCTGCTGCGCCAGCGCGATATTATCAGTTCCTGAACAGACAGCGGCAGAGCGCATTCCGTTTTGCCGCCTTCGCGTTGACAGGATATTTATGCAGAATATAACCCCCATGCTGGCACGCAAAGACTCACGTACGCCTGATGAACCGCGTTCGGTGTTACCGGGTGGTATCATTGGTTTCGTATGTTACTGGTGTGCGCTGGCCATTCCTTTCCTGTTGTACGGCTCCAGTACGCTGTTTTTCTTTCTCTACACGTGGCCCTTTTTCCTGGCGCTGTTTCCGGTTTCCGTCCTGACGGGCATGGTACTGAGTACCTGGCTGCGTGGGCAATGGATATGGACCTCCCTGATATGCGTTATCGCTGTCGCCCTCCAGTTCTGGATACTGTTCCTGTTTCTGTCACGCTGGTAACGGCGTTGATGTCTAAACGCACCAGCAGGTTACAAAAGTTTTCCGGTCTTGTGCCTTCTCATTCTTCTCCTTTTTTTGCTCAGGCGAACGGCATTAGCAGGCATTTTCGCTGCCAGTGTGGAGTCCTGAGTAAAGTTATGGGATGATTGAGCCGTTTTTAGGGGGCGGGATGGGAAAACTGACGTTACTGCTACTGGTGCTGCTTGGCTGGCTGCAATATTCCTTGTGGTTAGGCAAGAATGGTATCCATGATTTTACGCGCGTCAGCGATGACGTGGCGGTACAAAAGGCGACAAACGCCAAACTTAAAATGCGTAACGATCAACTGTTTGCCGAAATTGACGATCTCAATGGCGGCTCTGAAGCGATCGAGGAACGCGCACGCAGTGAATTAGGCATGATTAAGCCGGGTGAAACCTTCTATCGTCTGGTGCCTGACCAGAACAAACGCAACGCGCAACAAGCTGCGCAAAACCAACAACGATAAAACATGAACAATCAGTCCCACTCTGCGGATGTGATTGCCGTGGTGCCCGCTGCCGGTATCGGCAGCCGCATGCAGGCAACCTGTCCCAAACAGTATCTGACGATTGGTCAGCACACACTTCTGGAACACAGTATTGCGCGTCTGTTCTCCCATCCTGCGGTTTCTCAGGTCATCGTCGCGTTAAGCCCTGACGATAATCACTTTGCCCGTTTGCCGCTGGCCAGCGATCCGCGTGTTGTGCGCGTGACCGGCGGCGAAACGCGTGCCGAGTCGGTGCTGGCGGGATTACAGGCGGCGCAGGGCGCGCACTGGGTGTTAGTGCACGATGCCGCGCGCCCGTGTCTGCATCCGGATGATCTGGACCGCCTGCTGCAGTTACCAGGAAAGAGCAAAACGGGTGGCATTCTGGCGGCACCGGTCTGTGACACCATGAAGCGGGGGGAACCCGGCCAGTCAGCGATTGCGCATACGGTCGAACGTGACCATCTGTGGCATGCCCTGACGCCGCAACTTTTTCCCCACGCGCTCCTTACCGCCTGCCTGACCCGCGCCTTGAACGAGGGCGCGATCATTACCGATGAAGCCTCGGCACTGGAATATTGTGGCTACCATCCTGAACTGGTCACAGGTCGCAGCGATAACATTAAAGTTACCCGCCCGGAAGACTTAGCCCTGGCGGCTTTTTATCTTAGTCAGATTCAGTCAAAGGAGAGCGCATGATGCGTATCGGTCACGGTTTTGACGTTCACGCTTTCGGTGGAGAAGGTCCGCTGGTGATTGGCGGTGTGCGAATTCCATTTGAGTATGGTTTTATCGCCCATTCGGATGGCGACGTGGCACTGCATGCTCTGACCGATGCCTTACTGGGCGCGGTGGCAATGGGCGATATAGGCAAGCTGTTCCCGGATACCGATCCGGCGTTCAAAGGCGCAGACAGCCGCGGTTTGCTGCGGGAAGCCTGGCGCCGTATTGCGGCGAAAGGCTATCGCATCGGTAACGTGGACGTCACGATTATCGCTCAGGCACCTAAAATGCTGCCGCATGTACCCCAGATGCGCATCAATATTGCTGAGGATCTGGGTTGCCATATGGACCAGGTGAACGTTAAAGCCACCACGACGGAAAAGCTCGGGTTCACCGGACGCGGCGAAGGCATTGCCTGTGAAGCGGTCGCGTTGCTGCTGAAAACGGAGTCGGCATGACGTTGCAGTACCTCCACGGTGTGCCTGGCGCGACGGGCGTAATTAAAGCCCGCCCGGAAGACTTCGAGGTGAAGGAAGACTTGGGGTATCGCCCTGACGGTGAAGGTGAGCATGTGCTGGTGCGCATTCGTAAAACGGGTGCCAATACGCGTTTTGTTGCCGAAGCCTTGGCAAAATTTATGAAAATTCCTGCCCGCGACCTCAGTTATGCCGGCATGAAAGACCGCCACGCCGTGACCGAGCAAACACTCTGCTTCCGTGTGCCGGGCAATGCGATGCCCAACCTGACAGGCTTTGCATCAGAAGGTGTCGAAATCCTTGAGGTTGTGCGTCATAAGCGCAAATTGCGCGTCGGCGCGCTGGCCGGAAACGCCTTTCGGTTGACCATACGACAGGTCAGCCAGCGCGATGACGTCGAGGCCCGCCTTAAGCAGATTCGTGAACACGGTGTGCCTAATTATTTTGGCGAGCAACGCTTTGGGCGCAACGGCAACAATCTGCAGACGGCGTTGAAACTGGCGCGTCAGGAAATCCAGATACGTGACCGCAATAAACGTGGCCTGATGCTCTCTGCTGCACGCAGTGCGTTATTCAATCAGGTCAACAGTCTGCGTTTGCAGCAGCAGGGTAGCCTGACTCAGGTCATGAACGGGGATGCATTGCAGCTTACCGGGCGTGGCAGTTGGTTTGTCGCCCAGCCCGAGGAAAGGGAGGCGTTGCAGGCGCGCGTGGATCAGCATGCGTTGCGTATCACGGCACCCTTGCCCGGAAAAGGCGAGGCGGGGCCACAGGGCGACGCGCTGGCGTTCGAAGAGCACTGTCTGGCGGATGCGGTAGAACTGCGCGCGCTGCTGGTGCGTGAACGGGTGGAGGCCAGCCGGCGTGCCATGCTGGTGGTGCCGCGCGATTTGCACTGGCAGTGGCTGGATGACGCCACCCTGACGTTGCAGTTCTGGTTACCGGCGGGCAGCTTTGCCACCAGCGTGGTCAGAGAGCTGGTCATCACTGACGACACAGCGGATTTACCTGACGAATAAGCCACGTCCTCACCTGGTCAGTCGCGCGGGTGAGGGACGCGCTGGCGTACACGATGGGCGGCGTAGCAGGGGGCCAGCATCGCACGAAATCTTTCCTTTCAAGCAAATGTGTTACCTTTTTCCTGTCTGTGCGTTTTATTTTCGTCTACCACTTCCTCTCGCTCACCGCTAGAATGCAAAAGTCGCTGTCCAGTCATAACCTGTTGCCATGCTTCAAA
Source organism: Pantoea sp. SGAir0180 (assembly GCF_043546245.1). Taxonomy (NCBI): domain Bacteria; kingdom Pseudomonadati; phylum Pseudomonadota; class Gammaproteobacteria; order Enterobacterales; family Erwiniaceae; genus Pantoea; species Pantoea sp. SGAir0180. Next base: position 338,076 of record NZ_CP028071.1, read on the forward strand.
ACAGGTCCTTATTACGGCGACCCGGTTGAACAGAAAAGGTCAGAATTAAATGCGGATATTGCTCAGCAACGATGATGGCATCCATGCGCCTGGTATTCAGACGCTGGCAAAGGCTTTGCGTCAATTTGCCGAGGTGCAGGTGGTGGCACCGGATCGCAATCGCAGTGGTGCCTCCAACTCATTGACGCTGGAAACCCCGTTGCGCACTTTTACCCATGAAAACGGGGACATTGCGGTGCAAATGGGCACGCCCACCGATTGCGTGTATTTGGGCGTAAACGCACTGATGCAACCCCGACCCGATATTGTGGTCTCGGGGATCAATGCCGGCCCTAATCTGGGTGATGACGTTATCTATTCCGGCACGGTGGCCGCGGCCATGGAGGGACGTCATCTGGGTTTGCCCGCCATTGCGGTTTCGCTCAATGGTCACGAGCACTATGCCACTGCGGCGGCGGTAACCTGTGCGCTGTTAAAAGCGCTGAGTCGTGAGCCGCTGCGCACCGGACGCATACTGAACATCAATGTGCCCGATCTGCCGCTGGCGGAGGTGAAAGGCATTCGCGTGACGCGCTGTGGCAGTCGGCATCCGGCCGATCAGGTGATTGCCCAAACCGATCCGCGCGGCAATCCGCTGTACTGGATAGGACCACCGGGCGAAAAACTGGATGCCGGCCCTGATACTGATTTTGCCGCCGTGGATGAAGGTTATGTGTCCGTCACCGCGCTGCATGTTGATCTCACCGCGCACAAGGCTCAGGACGTGCTGAGTCGCTGGCTGGATAACGCTGAGGTAAACCTGGTATGGTGAGTCGGCGTATCGAGACACTGTTGGCGCAACTGCGTCAACAGGGGATTCATGACGAACACCTGTTAAAAGCCATCGCCGACGTGCCGCGTGAGCGCTTTATCGATGAGGCCTTTGAGCACAAAGCCTGGGATAACATGGCGCTCCCCATCGGCTCAGGCCAGACGATTTCACAGCCCTATATGGTGGCGCGGATGACCGCCCTGCTGGAGCTCGATGTGCACTCGCGTGTTCTGGAAATCGGGACCGGTTCTGGTTATCAGACCGCGATTCTGGCTCATCTGGTTGAGCATGTTTACTCTGTCGAACGCATCAAAGGTCTGCAGTGGCATGCAAAGCGCCGTCTGAAACAGCTCGATTTACATAACGTCTCTACCCGCCACGGTGATGGCTGGCAGGGCTGGCCCTCGCGCGGGCCTTTCGATGCCATTATTGTGACGGCGGCGCCCCCCGAAATTCCGACTGCGCTGATAGCACAACTGGCAGAAGGTGGCATTATGGTGCTACCTGTCGGTGAAGAGCAGCAGGTGCTTAAACGCCTGCGCCGACGCGGCGGTGAAATCACCGAGGAAACGATTGAGCCGGTGCGTTTCGTCCCGCTGGTTCAGGGCGATCTGGCCTGATGACCGTGTTAGCATTTCTTAATAACTGTTTCATGGCACACGGTAGTTGATATTGTTACTATCCAGTCAGTTCAACGAAAATACAGCGTTTAACGTGCCACACAGTGTAATGTGCTGGTGAAAAGAGAAAGTCAGTTTTTAAAGGTTGCCACCACGGGGGATTAATGAGCACGGGAAGCACAATTTTTCAGTTACGCCGTCTGGCGGCGCTTTCACTGGTGAGTTTTTGGCTGGCAGGCTGTAGTTCAGGCGACAATACACAAGCGCCAATAAGTAATATCGGCGACGGCAGCAGCATGAATGATAACGGTAATATGGCCAGCACTGGTACTGCGCCTGTTGCCAGTGGTGTGCCGACGATGCCATCGCAGGGCGGCATGTTAAGCCGAAATACGCCTGTGCCGCAGAATAAGCCGGGAATCATTAGTACCGGTAATAATACAAGTAATGAAGTTGAAACCCAGAACGGGCGAATTGTGTACAACAGAAGTTATCAGAATATTCCTAAAGGAAGCTATTCTGGACAAACGTACACCGTAAAACGCGGCGATACCCTCTTCTATATTGCCTGGATTACCGGCAATGACTTCCGCGATCTGGCGCAGCGCAACAACGTACAGCCACCGTACAGCCTAAATGTTGGGCAAACCTTGCAGGTCGACAACGGCTCCGGCCAGCCTATTACCGGGGGCAACGCGATTACCGCGGCGGATGCATCACAAAGTGGCATCGTCACCGCACCACAAATAAAACAGGCCCCTGTTGCACAGCAGCCTGTTATTACGTATTCTGATGATTCAGGTAACTCGAATGGCAGTAAATTGTTGCCTTCGAAGGGAGCAAATGTTGCAACGACAACAGCTCCAGCCGTTACCGCACCACCGACGGTGAGCAGTACAACAAACAGTTCAACGCCTGTTGGAAGCTGGCGTTGGCCGACCGAAGGTAAGATCATCGATAACTTCTCTGCCACCGAGGGTGGTAACAAAGGGATCGATATCGCAGGTTCGCGCGGACAGCCGGTTGTGGCCACTGCTTCAGGAAGGGTGGTTTATGCAGGCAACGCGCTTCGTGGTTACGGTAATTTAATCATCATCAAACACAATGATGATTACCTGAGTGCCTACGCCCACAACGATACAATGCTGGTCCGGGAACAACAGGAAGTTAAGGCTGGGCAAAAGATCGCTACCATGGGTAGCACCGGAACCAGTTCAGTTAGATTACACTTTGAAATTCGTTACAAGGGGAAATCCGTAAACCCGTTGCGTTATTTACCGCAGCGATAATCCGGCAGAGTCCTCTGGAGTCTGCCCTGGAATCACGGGTAGGAGCCACTTATGAGCCAGAATACGCTGAAAGTAAACGAGTTACATGAGAATGCGGAATTCGAAGAGAATGGAGCAGAAATTTTTGATGAGAAGGCGCTCGTCGAAAATGACTCTGGCGACAATGATGTAGCAGAAGAGGAGTTGCTGGCGCAGGGTGCGACGCAACGTGTCCTTGACGCTACTCAGCTCTATCTTGGGGAGATTGGCTATTCTCCATTGCTGACGGCCGAGGAAGAGGTACTCTTCGCTCGCCGGGCATTACGAGGTGATATTCCTTCTCGTCGCCGCATGATCGAAAGTAACTTACGACTGGTGGTGAAGATTGCACGACGTTACAGCAATCGCGGTCTGGCCCTGCTGGACCTGATTGAGGAAGGTAACCTCGGCTTGATTCGCGCCGTTGAGAAATTTGATCCAGAACGTGGATTCCGTTTCTCAACGTATGCCACCTGGTGGATTCGTCAGACCATTGAACGGGCAATCATGAACCAGACCCGGACAATTCGTTTGCCGATCCACATTGTGAAAGAATTGAACGTTTATCTGCGTACTGCGCGTGAACTTTCTCACAAGCTCGACCACGAGCCGAGTGCGGAAGAGATTGCAGAACAACTGGATAAACCGGTTGATGACGTAAGCCGTATGTTGCGTCTCAACGAACGTATTACCTCAGTTGATACTCCTTTAGGGGGCGATTCTGAGAAAGCGCTGCTGGATATCCTGGCCGATGAAAAAGACAACGGCCCAGAAGATACCACGCAAGACGACGATATGAAGCAAAGTATCGTTAAATGGCTGTTCGAACTGAACGCCAAGCAGCGCGAAGTGCTGGCTCGTCGTTTCGGCCTGTTGGGCTATGAAGCGGCAACGCTTGAGGATGTTGGCCGTGAGATCGGTTTAACCCGCGAGCGTGTGCGCCAGATTCAGGTTGAAGGTTTGCGCCGTCTGCGCGAAATCCTGCAAGGTCAGGGCCTCAGCATTGAAGCACTGTTCCGCGAATAAGCTGAACACGGCACGTCAACAGAAAGCGATGGGTAACCCCCATCGCTTTTTTTGTCTGTTATTTACGCTTAAGCCTGTCCGGCAAAATACTCCCCTGTCAGAAAACAGGGCTGACGGGCGGCATCTTTTGTCAGGCAAAGTGTCACATCGTCCGGAAAGCCTCTTTGTATCAGCTCGACTGCGGACGCGCAGTGAAACAGTGCCGCGAAATTCTGGGACTGATGAGCGTGCCAGGCGGCGACAGCGGTCTGCGCTTCAGGTGAAAGCGTGCGTTGTGCCAGCGCGGCAATGATTCCCCCCGCTACCACATAATCCTCAATACAGGGGCGAAGGCTCCCGTCTGGCCAACGTTCGCCACAGGGGACAATCAGAATACGGCTGAAGGCGCAGCAGGCTTCGGCCGTTGCGGTCAGGTTTCTCAGGCAGCCTGTCAGCACGGGGACGCCCCGTTCCCGCGCCCTGAAGCAGGTTGCGGAGCCATTAGGGGAGGGCAGCACCAGTTTTTCATCCGGACGAACGCTGAGTAACGTTCGCGGCGACAGACTGTAGCCCTCGCCACTGAAACGCCTGTCGCTGTTAGCCGCGATGGCACCGACGGACTGCGCATACTGCGTGACAGAGTGATCTTTCCAGGGATAAGGATAGACGCGCGCCCCGTTCTCCACTGCCACGCTGACACAGGTAGAAAAGGACATCACGTCAATAATCACGATGATATCCACGTCCCCGGCCAGATGATCGATGGCCGGGATCCCCCATTCCAGACGAACAGCAAACGCGTCCTGACGATACCAGTTCATAGGCTTTTCCCGCAGTGTGGTGTAACAGCGATGTGCAACCGGCGGAAGTTAGCCCTGCCTGCGCAATAATTTTTGCAGCCGTTTTTGCTGCCAGCGGCGGATCGCATCCTTAAATATAAACAGACGCAATGCTCTGACGAGCAGTAAGGCGCCCCAAATGGCGGCGACCCAGAGTGACCAGCGGTCATTGGGCGCCGTAAAGTGGTTCAGGACATACAGCAATGCGCATACCACCACAGCGCTAAACAGAGAACGGTAAAACCGGCTCTCGGCAGCGAGCTGCTGGCGGGCGTCAGAAATGTAGCTGTCCAGCGCTTCACCGTTATTCGCAGGGGCATCGGTCAGATCGGTCACGTTAATCTCAAACACGGCCGCCAGTGCGCTCAATGTTTCCAGGCTGGGCGGATCGCCGTTTTCGATGCGCTGTATGGTTCGGGTGCTGAGGCCGGCCATTTCCGCCAGTTGTTCCTGTGACCAGGCATGTGCGAGGCGATATTCTCTGACGTTGTTCAGGTTACGCATAATGAGTCTCCGAAAGAGTAAACAATCGGTTTGCAGCATCGCCGGTAAGTGTCGACAGAAACACGATCGCAGCACGACAGGCACACGACAGCATTATGACACCGCTTTATCAGCCTGTAATCGCGTAAAGCGGTAGCAGAAGGATGCGCCAGCAGGGGTAAAGAAAGCGGGCGCAGAGAAACGCGTGACGGGAAGTCCGTAGCCGCCCCGCGAAAGGGCGGCCGTCATCAGACCAGTGCTTTAAGGCGGTAAATCCAGTCCAGCGCCTGGCGCGGTGTCAGCGTATCGGGATCCAGTGCTTCCAGCGCTTCTACGGCGGGAGACGTTTCTTCCACCAGCAACGGCAACTGCGAGCCGTCAACGTTTGACGTTGCGGATTGACTGGAAACCGTTTCGAGCTCTTTCAGCTTATTACGCGCGCGTTTAATCACCTCTTTTGGCACGCCAGCCAGCGCGGCCACGGCCAGCCCGTAGCTTTTACTGGCGGCACCGTCCTGCACACTGTGCATGAACGCAATCGTATCGCCATGTTCTACCGCATCCAGGTGAACGTTAACCACGCCTTCCAGTTTCTCAGGCAGGGTCGTCAGTTCAAAGTAGTGCGTTGCAAACAGGGTCATCGCTTTGATTCGATTCGCCAGATTTTCCGCACAAGCCCAGGCAAGCGACAAGCCGTCATACGTAGAGGTGCCGCGGCCGATTTCATCCATCAGGACCAGGCTGTTTTCTGTCGCGTTGTGCAGAATATTGGCCGTTTCCGTCATTTCGACCATAAATGTCGAGCGGCCGGAGGCCAGATCATCTGCTGCGCCCACACGGGTGAAGATACGATCCAGTGGACCAATGACCACTTCTTCGGCGGGAACGAAACTGCCGATCCAGGCCATCAGCGCGATTAACGCAGCCTGACGCATATAGGTACTTTTACCGCCCATATTCGGGCCTGTGATGATCAACATGCGGCGTTGTGGTGCCAGCGAGAGCGGGTTGGCGATAAAAGGTTCTTTCAGGACCTGCTCCACTACCGGATGGCGGCCGGCGGTGATTTTAATCCCGGGCTTGTCGTGCAGCGTGGGACGGCAGTAGTTTAGCGTCCATGCGCGTTCCGCGAGGTTACTCAGTACATCCAGTTCGGCCAGCGCCGCCGCACTTGACTGTAACGCTTCAAGATGCGGCAGCAGCAGATCAAACAGGCCTTCATACAGGCTTTTCTCCAGCGCCAGTGCTTTGCCCTTTGACGTCAGGACCTTGTCTTCATACTCCTTCAGCTCGGGAATGATATAGCGTTCAGCATTCTTAAGAGTCTGACGGCGGACATAGTGAATAGGCACCTGATGGCTCTGACCCCGGCTGACCTGAATGTAATAACCGTGCACGCCGTTAAAACCGACTTTCAGGCTGTCCAGACCGAGTTTTTCACGTTCGCGGATCTCCAGGCGATCCAGATAATCCGTCGCGCCATCCGCCAGGGCGCGCCACTCGTCCAGCTCAGCGTGATAACCCGGGGCGATCACCCCGCCATCTCTGATTAATACCGGTGGGGATTCGACAACGGCCTGCTCAAGCAGTGTGCGCAGGTCGCTAAAGTCACCTATCTGGGTACGCAGGGTTTTCAGGTGGGCGGACCCGGCGTTTGCCAGCAGATCGTTGAGTTCCGGCAACTGCTGAAACGCATGGCGCATGCGCGCCAGATCGCGTGGACGCGCCGTGCGTAGCGCCAGGCGGGCCAGAATACGCTCCAAATCACCGACCTGGCGCAGAACGGGCTGAAGCACGTCGCTCAGCGCCTGCAGCTCGGCGATTGATTCCTGTCGTTTCGCGATGACGCTGCTGTCACGCAACGGCATATGCAGCCAGCGTTTTAGCATCCGGCTGCCCATTGGCGTGACGGTTTTATCCAGCACCGCGGCTAAGGTGTTCTCGGTACCGCCTGCAAGGTTTTGGGTAATTTCGAGATTACGTCGGGTGGCGGCATCCATGATGATGCTGTCCTGCTGACGTTCCATGCTGATGGCGCGGATATGTGGCAGGCTGGTCCGTTGGGTATCTTTGACATACTGCAGCAGACAACCCGCCGCGCGCAGGCCGAGATGGGCCTGCTCCACACCAAAACCGTTTAAATCCCGCGTACCAAACTGCAAAGTAAGCTGCTGACGCGCGGTATCAATTTCAAATTCCCACAAAGGACGACGGCGCAGACCACGACGCTGATCGATGAGCGACATCGGCGAAAAATCTTCCGGGTAAAGGAGTTCGGCAGGATTGGTTCGCTGCAGTTCGGCTGCCATGGTTTCCAGATCCATGGGCTCACTCAGACGAAACCGGCCTGAACTGATATCCAGCGTGGCATAACCATAGCCGCGCGCACCGTGCACCACAGCGGCCAGCAGGTTATCCTGCCGCTCCTGCAAGAGTGCCTCATCACTGATCGTGCCTGGGGTAACAATGCGGACGACCTTACGTTCGACCGGCCCTTTGCTGAGCGCCGGGTCGCCAATTTGTTCACAGATGGCGACCGATTCACCGAGTTGCACCAGCCTCGCCAGATAATTTTCAACCGCATGATGGGGGACACCGGCCATAGGGATCGGTTCGCCCGCCGAGGCACCGCGCTTGGTTAAGGAAATGTCTAATAACTGAGAGGCGCGTTTCGCATCGTCGTAAAACAGCTCATAGAAATCGCCCATGCGATAAAACAGCAGGATGTCAGGATGCTCGGCCTTGAGGCGTAAATACTGCTGCATCATTGGCGTATGAGTAGAAAAGTCCTTGTCTGTAGACTCTTTCATATTGAATTAACTCGTTTTTATGGTTTTAGAAGTACTCAAGTGGCCCCATTTGAAACCCTGATAAACCTATCTAAATCCGAAAATTTGTATGCCTGAGGTATTCTAGCTACTATCGAGAATACAACATGGCTCTTCTGGTATACATGAGGCAACAACTGTGAAGATGACTCTGAATCAATCCATAATAATCAATAAGTTGTCGATAGAAACGAAACCGGAGTTTGATTCAGACGGACGAGTTGTGTATGTGCCTAACATTTCTGGTAAGCCCTATCTTATCACTGACAACCATCGCGATTCACCTGTAGGCTTTGGCGTTAAGGTTAGTGCAACAAAGAAGACCTATATCATTCAAAGAAGGGTGTCTGGTGGAGGCAGGAGTCATTCTGAAGGCAAGTCGCCTTCACAAGTCATTAGAGCAACGATAGGCAATGTATCGGATTTTGCTTCGATCGATCAGGCGCGTGAAGTTGCCAGAACCTATGCGCAATCAATGAAGGCTACACAAAGGAATCCAAATGCCGTTAAGCGTGAAGCTGATATTGCCGAGCTGACTCTGAGTGAGATTTTTGCTCAGTACAAACAGCACTTACTGGGACGAAGTAAACCAGCAAAAGCAAACTCAATACGAGTATTGGACAAAGCCGAACAAAAGCTCAAGGAATGGGAAATGTAGTGGTTTACTAAATTTGGCCACCTGAACAGAGGTGATATGCTCATCTCAGAACATGACAGGTGCCTTAATGAAAAAAAGAATTTTCAGCGCAGAATTTAAACGCGAATCCGCTCAACTCGTTGTTGATCAAAACTACACTGTTGCTGATGCGGCCAGTGCTATGGATGTAGGTCTCTCCACAATGACCCGATGGGTAAAACAGTTGCGTGATGAACGCCGGGGCAATACGCCAAAAGCTTCCCCGATTACCCCGGAACAAATCGAAATACGTGAACTGAAGAAAAAACTGCAACGTGTTGAAATGGAAAATGAAATATTAAAAAAGGCTACCGCGCTCTTGATGTCAGACTCCCTGAACAGTTCTCGTTAATCGGAAACCTCAGAGCGCATTATCCTGTGGCCACACTCTGCCACGTGTTTGGGGTTCATCGCAGCAGCTACAAATACTGGAAAAACCGTCCTGAAAAGCCAGACGGCAGACGGGCTGTATTACGCAGCAAGGTTCTGGAACTGCATAACATCAGTCATGGTTCTGCTGGCGCAAGAAGCATCGCGGCCATGGCAACGCAGAGAGGCTTGCCGATGGGGCGATGGCTTGCTGGCATGACCTGCCCCCAGTATTAGATACAACCATCAGTTAGTAATGTCGGTTTGTTTACCTTCACATTTTCCATTCCGCCATCGTGCTGCAAACTCTGATGGCGTCTGATAATTTAGTGCTGAATGTGGACGACACTCGTTATAATCCTGCCGCCAGTCATTAATGACTTTCCTGGCGTGAACGATATCGCTGAACCAGTGCTCATTCAGACATTCATCGCGAAAGCGTCCGTTAAAGCTCTCAATAAATCCGTTCTGCGTTGGCTTGCCCGGCTGGATTAAGCGCAACTCAACACCATGCTCAAAAGCCCATTGATCCAGTGCGCGGCAGGTGAACTCCGGCCCCTGGTCAGTTCTTATCGTCGCCGGATAGCCTCGAAACAGCGCAATGCTGTCCAGAATGTGTGTCACCTGCACGCCTGAAATCCCAAAGGCAACAGTGACCGTCAGGCATTCCTTCGTGAAGTCGTCCACACAGGTCAGGCACTTGAGCCTGCGACCGGTGGCGAGCGCGTCCATGACAAAATCCATCGACCAGGTCAGGTTGGGCGCCGCCGGGCGGAGCAGCGGCAGACGTTCTGTTGCCAGCCCTTTACGACGCCGTCTGCGTTTTACGCCCAGCCCTCTCAGATGATAAAGGCGGTACACGCGCTTGTGATTAACATGAAGGCCTTCACGGCGCAGTAACTGCCAGATGCGGCGGTAGCCAAAACGCCTGCGCTCCAGTGCCAGCTCAGTGATGCGCTCTGATAAATGCGCATCAGCCGCCGGACGCAGAGCCTCGTAGCGGCAGGTCGACAGGGACAAACCTGTCAGCCTGCAGGCACGACGTTGCGACAGACCGGTCACATCACACATCAACATCACGGCTTGCCGCTTCTGGTCTGTCGTCAGTACTTTCGCCCCAGAGCCACCTGAAGCGCCTCCTTATCCAGCATGGCTTCGGCAAGCAGCTTCTTGAGCCTGGCGTTCTCTTCCTCAAGCGACTTCAGCCGCTTAACCTCGGGCACCTCCATACCGCCATACTTCTTACGCCAGGTGTAAAAGGTGGCATCGGAAATGGCGTGCTTGCGGCAGAGTTCACGGGCAGAAACCCCGGCTTCAGCTTCGCGGAGGATACTGATGATCTGTTCGTCGGAAAAACGCTTCTTCATGGGGATGTCCTCATGTGGCTTATGAAGACATTACTAACATCGCGGTGTGTTAATCAACGGGGAGCAGGTCAGGCACGCTCATGAGAGAACTGGGACTTGTGAGTTGTCAACAACCGACTCATCGTTATAAGCGCTGTGGCCATGAACACATCGCCATCCCGAATCATCTTGAGCGGCAGTTTGCAGTGACAGCGCCTAATCAGGTGTGGTGCGGCGACGTGACTTATATCTGGACCGGAACACGTTGGGCATACCTTGCCGTTGTTCTCGACCTGTTCGCGAGAAAACCGGTGGGTTGGGCAATGTCGTTCTCTCCGGACAGCAGGCTAACTATCAAAGCGCTGAAAATAGCGTGGGAAACTCGCGGCAAGCCAGAAGGTGTGATGTTCCACAGCGATCAAGGCAGTCATTATACGAGCAGGCAGTTCCGGCAGTTACTGTGGAGATACCGGATCAGGCAAAGCATGAGTCGGCGCGGGAACTGCTGGTATAACAGCCCAATGGAGCGGTTCTTCCGAAGCCTGAAAAATGAGTGGGTTCCAGTGACGGGATACATGAACTTCAGTGAGGCCTCTCATGCGATCACAGATTACATCGTGGGTTATTACAGCACGTTCAGGCCGCATGAATATAACGGTGGATTGCCACCAAACGAATCAGAAAGTCGATACTGGAAAAACTCTAAAGTGGTGGCCAGTTTTTGTTGACCACTACAAAGAGTTCTGTCTTGGTCAGCGGGCTGCAGGATTGCTTAGCATTAAGGTGGTTTAAGAGTTCGTTGAGCCTTTGATTTATCTCACCGAGCATTTTCCATGCGCTTCGGTTGATTTCTGGGACAACAACCGGTTGGTTTTTCATGAAGCACATGCGAAGCCATTCTCCCTTAGCATGTTGCTTTCGTTCATAATCCAAAGTATTTAACTCAGCGTTATTAAGTCTGACGCTGACGCAATGAATACGCAGATTCTCTGCAAGGGGAGGGTAATAGGTGGTATCCATAGAGGTTCCTTTTCTAATATATAGAGATAAGTATATTCCTTATGCTTGAAATATTTATATATGATATAGAGTTTTTGTCAATGTGGCGCGTGGTAATTTATATATATATGCAAAAATTAAATTTATTTTATGCCAGCATTTGAAAAGTTGGGTTTTAAGTATTGACAAGTTTTTATTATGATGTAAAACATAATTGTAATTTCAACGATATCGACTTATGATGTTTTTGAATTTATATAGTTAACTATTAACTTGCCCCATATATGGGGAACTGGAGGGGCTGCCGTAAGGTGGCCTCTCGACCTTTCTTGCATTGTTCTGCATAGGTGTAATTTTAAAAAAAACTCAATGCCTAATATAGATTGTTAACGAATTTCACTCATTGAAGCCTGAAGCTCTTAAGTTTACCCTTTTTAAACTGCAAGGCATAAAAAGCAAGGCTACTCAGCTTCGCTGAGTTAGCCCTTGCTTAAAAAACTATTTGGTCATGATATAAAAATACTAAAACATAACTCATTTGTAATCGGCTTTGAATCTTTTAAAATTGAAATATACATATGGTGCAGTCCATGATATCGAGTTGATTCACTGACCGTTCCATTGAATGATCCATTATAATATTCAGCGTTATGTACTCTTATCTTTTCTTTCGTAGCTGAATTGTTTTTTGCATCAATACCCGTATTTACCTTTCTAGACTTAATTTGTATGCCACTTTGAGCATGGGAAAAAAATTGCACCTTGAATTCCAAATCCAAGTTCCGATCCAAAGCTAACGAACAGGGATAATAATAGAACTCTCTTCCATTCTTATCAATTGCTTTTAAGCTAACTGATAAATCACTATTTTTTTGCCCATAGGGTAAAAAGCTAAAATATGATTTATTATCTAATTCATATTGATAATAATTTATTTGATTACCGCGAATGCTGTAATTAGGCTCAACATATTTGTACTCTTTATCATAAGGTTTCCCGTCTTTAGTTTTTTTTCTGGTTAGATAGCCTGTATATTCCGCTCCAAACCCTAAAAGTTTTTTTAAATTTGAACCTATCATTATTTTATTAGTTTTAGCCCTTTGCTGCAATTTTGCGGCTACATCTACATAATAAGAAGTAGCAGTAACTTCGAAAGCTCCAAACGCGCCATAATTACCCCATATAATATCGTCATTCTTCCCATAGTCTATTCCAATTCGAACTCCAATAGGATCTGCTATTTTAATACCACCAAAATAAGGTGTAATAACCTGCTCGACGAACTCGATAATATAAACGGCACAATTAATGGCATCAATCCCACTATCAATTATTTTTCCGCTACGATCTTTTTCATTACTCCTAAAGAAAGCCATTACTGCGTCGCCCATGATCCTATGCACATGACCATCAAAAGACTGAATGATCTCAATCGCATATTTTATAATTGTATTCTTAATATTAAATACGATTTCAGAAGGATAAAGCTTTCCTAGCTTAGTTGAACCCGCAATATCCAAAAATAAAGTAACTGAATATCCATTTTCTAGCACTGAGGTGTTTTTTAAATGTTCAAAATCAGGGTGGCAGCCAATGGTTCGCTTTGGTTCCGCTGGTTTATTAAATGCTCTCCTAATTGTCGAAGTAATTTCATTAGTCTCAATTAGTGATAATCCGAAAGATTCATTGGCAGCCAAGCTTTCCATTGAACCAGATACTGAACTACTTTTGAATATTGCGTCTGAATCATAGGCGAATGACTTTTTAAAGTTCTTAGAACTTCCGTTTAATCTTTCGTTAATTTCTTTATTAGCTAATGAAAAAATATCTTTAAATTCCATTTTCTTCCTCACGCATAAAATATGATAACACTACAAATAAAGCATAAAAAAACAGCCAACTTAAGTAAGTTAATAGATTTCTTATGTGCTTTATATTTTTTTACAAGACCATGCGAAAGGTTATATTGCAATGATACTAACCCTTCGAGTATATCTTTTTGGGCTATCGAATTAACTTTTTCTTCATAAACTTCTTCGCTTGCGTAAGAATAATAAGTGTCAATAAATGAGTAGATGTTTTCTTTTTTAGATTTATTTATATAAGGAATGGCTGTTTCTATTACCGTAAAAAATGCTAGGAATAATATTATGATTATTACTGCAGACAACAACTTAAATATAATAGAGATATCTGATATACCAGACGTACTTAATAGGTCAAGAGCCTTACCGATATTTGCAGAAATAGATACTATTAGCGCACTTATGAAAGTAATAATTATAGTGGATTTTGTATTAGCATAATTATGATAACTGTCAGTGCGAACAATTATTTTGTTAAATAACTCAATTTTTTTCTCGAGACTAAAACCAGATATTGAGGTTTCGTCTACAGGTTTAGAACAATTCTTACTATCTGATCGAATCATGATTAAGCGCCACTTACATAAGTTAATCTTTACTGTTAAGGATCAAAGAAGATGTTAAATGATTTTACATTCTACACCTTCCGCTTTAAAATCCAAGCAATAGGAATGATCCTAATGTTTTGGTTTGGTTAAGCTGTTGTTTCTTGTTGGTTTTTTGTAGGTCAGTGTAGATGTGTGGACTGCTTTTGAGCGGTTTTTTTCTAATTCTTTTCAGGAATCTAACCATTTGTGCTGTTTTTTTAAGCAGTCGGTTGAGTTGTTGAGTGAAGTTTAATTTAACATTTTATTAAATACAGTTTAATTTTTTATATTAATCACCTAAATCTTGGAGTGAAATAATGGCTAAAAAGACCAGAAAGACTAAAACCAGACTCAAAAGCCTTAATATTGTAAAGTTCCGAGCATTAAAAAATGTCGATATTGAGTTTGGAGAAGTACTTACAGTCATTTGTGGAAAAAATGGAACGTCAAAATCGTCTATTCTCGGTATTGCTGCACAAATATTCAGTTTTGAAAAAGACTATGTTAAAAATGAGATTTTAAATTTCAGGCAAGTCACTGGGATTCCATTCAAATCTCAATATAAAGAACACTTTAGAATTTCGGAAAAATTTGACACTGCTGGTTCAATGGAAGTTAATGTTGAACTTTTCGATGGGTACACTAATCAAGACAGCACGGGTCAACTTGAATTATCAAAGCGAGGGGATCTACCACGACCAGTAGTAAGAAAAAACAGCACTGTTAAAGATAAATCAAATACAAGTAGAAACTTTACTCACCCTGTCATTTTTTTAAGCCTAAAACGTTTATATCCTATAACAGATCGTGATTATACAATAAGCAGTTTTAAATATTTCAATGATAATAAAAGCAAGTTTATAAATTTAACTAATGAGCTATTAAATAGAACGTCGTCTTCCGCTACTGGAACTTCTGGAACTATTAGCTCTGCAGTGTCACATGGTGATAATTATGATCAAGATTCAGTTTCAGCTGGCGAAGACAACGCCGGGCAAATTATTTTAGCTCTTTTATCTTTTAGAAAGTTAAAAGAAGAATATGCTGAATACAAGGGAGGGTTGTTACTTATTGATGAAGCAGATGCAGGACTTTTCCCAGCAGCACAGACTAAGTTAGTAGATATTTTTGAAAGAGAGTGTAGAGAGTTAAACGTACAGGTAATAATAACAACTCACTCACCTACATTGATAGAGTATGCTCATGAATTGAGCAAGAAATACAGAGGCAACTTTAAAACTGTATATTTGAGTGATACATATGGTGCTGTTCAAACAATGCATGATATGTCTTGGTCTCAAATTAATGCCGATATACACACTAGGACCATTGCTAAAGCTGAGAATATTTCGCTTCCAAAAGTAAATGTTTACTATGAAGATAGAGAAGGTTATGACTTTTTCAAAGCACTGTTGCACTATCAGCAGATAAATAAATTTATCACTCCCCTGCCCGATATTACTTTAGGCTGCAGTAATTATATACAATTAGCCACAAAGAAAATTCCTGAATTTGCTACAAAAAGCATTGTTTGTTTGGATGCAGATGTTGAAGATAAAATCACCCCCAACTTGAAATCGATAGTACTGTTACCAGGTAGTTTGCCCCCCGATCAACTTATTTTTGAATATCTTTTTAACCTTAGCCCTGACAACGGTATATGGAAAAATAATTCCCTTTTCACACGTTCTGTTTTTACAAATATTGCCGCTGAAATAATTAGCGTGTTAAATATCCAAGATGATGAAATAAATCTCTCTGAAATCATTAGCGACTATCATAATAATGATAATGAAGAAAAAAGAAAGCTTCGAGTAATATTCAAAAAATTCTATAAACATGCTGATTTCCAAAGCTTTCTCAAAGAAAATGTTAAAAAAAATCCTTGGCATAATTGGATAAATGATAACATTGAACCCTCAAATAATTTCCTGTATAATTTTAATGAAATATTAATTAGAACTATGAAGAAAGGGTTTTATGTAGACAGTGAAAAACTTTCATTGTTAACAATAACACCTAGAGGGCGAAAGTAATGTATTCAAATAAGCTATATACTCCGCTTCGTTATCCTGGCGGCAAAGCTACTTTCGCGCCTTATATAGCTGAAATAATATCTAGTAATGACTTAGTTGGTGGGCATTATCTTGAGCCTTATGCAGGTGGTGCTGGTGTAGCTTTAGATCTTCTGTTTCATAATTATGTTGATCATATACATATCAATGATATTGATCCTGCAATTTATGCTTTTTGGGTCTGTATTACTAAACATACTCACGCCATCCTGGAGCTTCTGGACGCCACTCCAATTACCATTGAAGAATGGTATAAATGGAGAGATATACTTCAAGGAAAAACTGAATCCTCTTTCATTGAGAAAGGTTTTGCTACTCTTTTTTTAAATAGAACGAACCGCTCTGGAATTCTAAAAGCAGGAGTTATTGGCGGAAAAGAGCAAAAGGGCAATTACAAATTAGATGCAAGATTTAAAAAAGATGTAATTGCTGCCAGGATTAATAAAGTTGCTTCTTTTTCAGAGCGTATATCTGTCTATTGTGAAGACTCTCTTTCCCTTTTGCAAAAAAGCTCTGATTTTCTCCCAAAATCTTCACTGATTTATTTAGATCCTCCTTATTATGTTAAAGGCAAAGGATTGTATCGAAATTATTATGAACACAATGATCATCTTGAGATCGCAAAAGAATTGCAGTCAAAGGATTTTCCTTTCCCTTGGATTGTATCTTACGATAATGTTCCTGAAATCTGTAGCATGTATCAAAATAGTAAAAATTTAAATTATGATCTTAATTATACAGCGCAAAAGCGCTACGTTGGTAATGAAGTAATGTTTTTCAGCCCTAAAATTATTAATGCTAAAATAAAAATACCTAATAAAAAAACTGCATAATCTTAAAGTATCGCAAATTAGGTAGTATTTTGGATGTAACATTACTTGCCATACCCAAGGGGGAACTAAATTCACTTTTATATATATAAATTATATCAATAGTGTGTTTAGATTCCGAGTGTTTAATAACACGCTCATGCTTCTGAAATTTTCATTAAATGTCTTTAGGGTAGATATAGTTATTTAATCTACAGCTTGGGAATTTACCTATGATAGTTTCCAGTGTTGATAAGAAAGTATTCTTTAAGTATGTTAAATTTTAAAATACTATAAAATAATTATATATTTCAATTGATTGAGCTTTTTAACTTAGTACTGCTGCATCATTGGCGTATGGGTGCTCAAGTCCATTTGCTCTGCTTTTTTCATCTCATCTTTACTCAAGGTTGACTCTTCCTTTTGCCCGTCACGGTCAAGGCGGTGGTTTAACAGAGAGACAGACAGGGATGTCTGTACCGTGCAGGAATCTTACCAGTTTACGGCTTCTGCATCATCAGGGTTGCCACGGCGAGTCATGAACTTAACAAAGCCGCAGGCTGACAGAAAGCGCGTCAGTAAAGGGAGGCCTCAGCGTTCGGGCCACTTCACAAAACGTGCCGATGCAGCGGTAAAAAAAGCGATTTTTTATACGATCACGTTTGTATGTCTTCCTGCTGAACGATTAACATTAACATCCCTGGTCTGGCTTGTTATATGGATATCCAATGCGTTCTAAGCTTGCTCTTCTTCCACTTTTTGCCCTGCTTGCCGCCTGTAGCAGTAAGCCACACACTTCGCAGCCGCAGCCTCCTGCGGAACTGATTGCGCCGAAAGGCGGATTTTTACTGGAACCCGCACATGCGGTTCAACCGATGTTTGGTGATTTCGCCAGTAACCCTGTTGCAGAACAATTTATTGATAAAATGGTGGCGAAGCACGGCTTTGACCGTCAGCAACTCCACGCCATCATCGGCCAGGCAAAACGACTGGATTATGTCCTGCGTCTGATGGATCGCCAGGCTCCCTCGTATACACCACCAAGTGGGCCTAACGGTGCCTGGATCCGCTATCGCGATAAGTTTATTACGCCGGATAACGTACAAAATGGCGTGGCGTTCTGGAATCAATATCAGGATGCTCTGCAGCGCGCGCAGCAGGTCTATGGCGTTCCTCCGGAAATTATCGTCGGCATTATTGGCGTCGAAACGCGCTGGGGCCGTGTTATGGGCAAAACCCGTATTCTGGATGCACTGGCTACGCTTTCCTTTGATTATCCACGCCGTTCTGCCTATTTCAGCAGCGAACTGGAAACCTTTTTGCTGATGGCGCGTGATGAAAAAGACGATCCGCTCGATCTCAAAGGATCGTTTGCCGGTGCGATGGGCTATGGCCAGTTCATGCCATCGTCCTACAAAGCTTACGCTGTCGACTTCAATGGTGATGGCCATATTAATTTATGGGATCCGGTCGATGCGATAGGCAGCGTCGCGCACTATTTTCAGCAGAATGGCTGGCGTCCTGGCGAGAATGTGGCCGTGCCGGCCAGCGGCCAGGCACCGATGCTGGAGAATGGCTTTAAGACCCGTTACAGCGTCAGTACGCTGGCCGCGTCAGGACTTTCTCCCCAGGGTCCGCTGGACGGCAATGATCAGGTCAGCCTGCTGCGGCTGGATTTAGGCAGCAGTTATCAGTACTGGTACGGTTTACCTAACTTCTATGCCATTACGCGTTATAACAACAGCACGCATTATGCGATGGCTGTGTGGCAGTTGGGTGAAGCCGTCAGTAAGGCGCGCAAGGGCTCGCTGTTTTAATACTACCCTTATTAACTGTAAGGCTATATGATGGCGGCCCTGTATTTTGTGCCGCCGTTATTATCTGGAGTCGTTATGTCTTTACCTGCTTGTCCCGTTTGCCAGGCTGATTACACCTGGCAGGATGCTGAGAACCTAAACTGTCCGTCGTGTGGTCATATCTGGACGCAAGCTGAAGGCAGCGACAGCGCTCAGGAACAGGTCGTTCGCGATGCTAACGGCAATATACTGGCAGATGGCGACAGCGTAACGGTTGTCAAGGATCTCAAGGTGAAGGGCAGCTCTTCTGTGCTGAAGATTGGCACCCGCGTGAAGAGTATCCGGCTGGTAGAAGGCGACCACAATATCGATTGTAAAATTGACGGATTCGGTCCGATGAAGCTGAAGTCTGAGTTTGTCAAAAAGAACTGATGGTATTGGGCGCCCAGCGCGCCCGATTTCATGTGTCCTCACGTCGCCCTGATGCGTTACCGGTACTCACCGGCCCTGCCACAATCCGTTCACAGCTCCCCGGACATTATCCCTTTTGTTGCCTGAACGGGCACTTTATGCGTATTTATACGTCTATGTTCTGTGTGTCCGGAGCGCATGAGAGGTGAAACGTTATGCAAGACTGGGATCCCACGCTGTATCGCAAGTTCGAAGCCGAAAGAACACGACCGGCTCAGGAATTACTGCCCAGAATCAGGGTTGAAGATGTCCGTTTCGTTACCGATCTGGGGTGCGGCCCCGGCAACAGTACCGAGCTGCTTGTCGATGCCTGGCCACAGGCGCAGATTACGGGCCTCGACAGTTCTGCTGCCATGCTGGAGCAGGCGCGTGAACGTCTACCACAATGCGCATTTATTCAGGCTGATATCGCCACCTGGCAGGCCGCGATTCCACAGCAGGTTATCTATGCGAATGCCTCGCTACAGTGGCTGGGCGGTCATTCTTCGCTCTTACCACATCTCGTAAATCAGCTGGCACCCGGCGGTACGCTGGCCGTCCAGATGCCTGATAATCTGGATGAGCCTTCACATCAGTTAATGCGAGATGTGGCCACTTCCGGGCCGTGGCGTGACAAAATCAGCGCGCAGGCGGCCGAGCGCAAGCGATTACCTTCAACTGAACACTATTACGATGTGCTGACAACGGCCGGGTGTGCCGTTGATATCTGGCGGACCACCTATTATCACGTTATGGATAATGCCCAGGCCATCATCCACTGGTTGAAAGCCACCGGGCTGCGTCCGTTTCTTGCGCCACTTAGCGTATCTGAACAGGAACAGTTTCTGGCCGCCTATCACCAGTGCCTCATGACCGCGTATCCGGCGCGGCAGGACGGCAAGGTCTTACTGGCGTTTCCCCGGCTTTTCATGGTGGCGACACGTAATCGCTAAAATATCTGGATAGTCACACGCAATTTCTGCATTGCTTTACCCCAGGCGCTTGAAAAAGGGCAGGGCTTGCACCATGTTCAGTACTCGTTGACAGGGAGCGACAAAATGAATGATTCGCAGTTGCAGACGTTGAGTACGCAGATTGGTGAGGCGCTGAAGCAGCGTAATGCTACGGTGACCTGCGCCGAATCCTGCACCGGCGGCTGGATCGCCAAGGTGTTTACGGACATCAGTGGAAGCTCGGCCTGGTTTGAACGGGGATTCGTGACCTACAGTAATGAAGCCAAGCAGGAATTAGTCGGCGTCAGTGCCGCCTCACTGGCGCAATCTGGCGCGGTCAGTGAAGCCGTAGTGCGCGAAATGGCTGTCGGTGCCCGGCAGCAGGCGCGGGCCGATTACGCCATTTCCGTGAGCGGCATTGCTGGCCCGGAGGGGGGCAGTGAAGACAAACCCGTGGGAACGGTGTGGTTTGGCTTTGCCGGCCCCGACGATATTGTCATGGCTTTTCGCCAGCAGTTTGACGGTGACCGTGATGCGGTGCGCCGTCAGTCGGTTGCCTGGGCGCTGCAGACATTGGCCAGTAAATTTCTGAAAAATTAAACTTGATACTGTATGACTATACAGTATAATTATTCGCAACAGAAAGTGCACAGGCACCATGTGTGCGTGTTTACCCGGCATGATTAGGAGTAGAAATGGCAATTGATGAAAACAAACAGAAGGCTTTAGCTGCCGCGCTCGGCCAGATTGAGAAGCAATTTGGTAAAGGCTCCATCATGCGCTTGGGTGAAGACCGCTCAATGGATGTGGAAACCATCTCAACAGGCTCCCTGTCACTGGATATCGCATTAGGTGCGGGTGGATTGCCGATGGGCCGTATCGTCGAGATCTACGGTCCTGAAGCCTCGGGTAAAACCACGCTGACGCTGCAGGTGATTGCTGCCGCACAGCGTAAAGGTAAAACCTGTGCCTTTATCGATGCTGAACACGCACTGGATCCGGTCTACGCCAAGAAACTGGGCGTTGATATCGATAACCTGCTGTGTTCACAGCCCGATACGGGTGAACAGGCGCTGGAAATCTGTGACGCGCTGGCGCGCTCCGGTGCCGTTGACGTGATTATCGTCGACTCCGTTGCTGCCCTGACACCAAAAGCCGAAATTGAAGGCGAAATCGGTGACTCACATATGGGCCTGGCGGCGCGTATGATGAGCCAGGCGATGCGTAAGCTGGCCGGTAACCTGAAACAGTCGAATACGCTGCTGATCTTCATCAACCAGATTCGTATGAAAATTGGTGTGATGTTCGGTAATCCGGAAACCACCACCGGCGGTAACGCACTGAAGTTCTACGCGTCAGTTCGCCTTGATATCCGCCGTATTGGCGCCATCAAAGAGGGTGACAACGTCGTCGGTAGTGAAACCCGCGTTAAAGTGGTTAAGAACAAAATTGCTGCGCCCTTTAAGCAGGCTGAGTTCCAAATCATGTATGGCGAAGGGATCAACACCTTTGGCGAGCTGGTAGACCTCGGTGTGAAGCACAAGCTGATTGAAAAAGCGGGTGCCTGGTACAGCTATAAAGGCGATAAAATTGGTCAGGGTAAGGCAAACGCCAGCAACTTCCTCAAGGAAAATGCGGCTGTCGCGAACGAAATTGACCTGAAACTGCGCGACATGTTGCTCAACGGCGCTGAGCAAAACGACGCAGCGGACTTCTCCGCTGACGACGTTGAGAATGCAGCCAGCGAAGCAAACGAAGACTATTAATGCCTGAAACGGGAGCAGAGAAATCTGCTCCCGTTTGACGTTAACCTCTCACTTGCCTTTCCTCTTTCCTCCTCTGCCTCCATACTCTCTTTCCGTTTGTTAAAGGTGCGCAGTATGTCTGAACAACCTCAGCCACACGTTATCTCTTTTTCACGCCTGCTCGATCGGGCAATGCGCCTGCTGGGTCAGCGCGATCACAGTCGCGAAGAGCTCAAACAAAAACTGCAGTTATCTGCCCAGCGCAGTGCGTGGATAAAACAAAAAGAACCTGAAATTATCACTCCCGAGCTGTTGGAAAGGGTCATCAACTGGTGCAGCGAAAATGGCTGGCTGAACGATGAGCGCTTCACAGAGCGATTTATTCAGAGCCGCAGCCGTAAAGGCTTTGGCCCACAACGGATCCGGCTTGAGCTGGGGCAAAAGGGCATAAGCCGTGATGCGATTGATCTCGCCATGGAAGAGACGGAGATCGACTGGTCAGCCTGCGCAGCGGAACTGGCAGAAAAGAAATTTGGCCATCCGTTGCCGACCGAATGGAAAGAAAAAGCAAAAGTGCAACGCTATCTGCATGCAAAAGGCTTTCTGAGTGAAGATATTCAGCAGGTTTTCAGAAATTTTGACGACTAAAGGCCGATGTGATTTTACTTCCCTCCGAAGAATATTTATCTTACCCCTTTTGGTTCCTTAAGCTTGCTGCCGTGATAACGCGGTACGCCTGATAAAGAAGGACCTTTCGTTAGCGTGATTCCAGGATATATATGAGCAAGAGCACTGCTGAGATCCGTCAAGCGTTTCTCGACTTTTTCAATAGTAAGGGACATCAGGTTGTAGCAAGCAGCTCCCTGGTACCGAACAACGATCCGACGTTACTGTTTACTAACGCCGGAATGAACCAGTTTAAAGATGTGTTTCTCGGTCAGGACAAGCGTGACTATACCCGCGCCACCACTTCGCAGCGTTGCGTTCGTGCGGGCGGGAAGCATAACGACCTTGAAAACGTCGGTTACACCGCACGCCATCACACCTTTTTTGAAATGCTGGGCAACTTCAGCTTCGGCGACTATTTCAAAAAAGAAGCCATTGCCTATGCCTGGGAACTGCTGACCGGTGACCAATGGTTCAGGCTGCCGAAAGAGCGCCTTTGGGTTACTGTCTATGAAACCGATGACGAAGCGTTCGACATCTGGGCCAATGATATTGGTGTTCCGCGCGAACGTATTATCCGTATTGGCGACAACAAAGGCAGTGCTTACGCGTCAGATAACTTCTGGCAGATGGGGGACACGGGTCCTTGTGGTCCCTGCACCGAGATTTTCTACGATCATGGCGATCATATCTGGGGCGGACCGCCAGGCAGTCCTGAAGAGGACGGCGATCGTTACATCGAAATCTGGAACATCGTCTTCATGCAGTTTAACCGTCAGGCGGATGGCACCATGCTGCCATTACCTAAGCCGTCGGTAGATACCGGAATGGGGCTGGAACGCATCACGGCGGTCCTGCAACATGTGAATTCCAACTATGAAATCGATCTGTTCCAGAAGCTGATTAACGCGGTTGCTGAGGTCACTGGTGCGACCGATCTGAGCAATAAGTCGTTGCGCGTTATTGCCGATCATATCCGCTCCTGTGCATTCCTGATTGCGGATGGCGTGATCCCGTCGAACGAAAACCGCGGTTATGTTCTGCGCCGTATCATTCGTCGTGCAGTGCGTCACGGCAACATGTTGGGTGCGAAAGAGGCGTTCTTCTACAAACTGGTTGCGCCACTGATTGAGGTGATGGAGGCGGCTGGCGAAGAGCTGCAGCGCCAACAGGCTCAGGTTGAAAATGTTCTGAAGAGCGAAGAAGAGCAGTTTGCGAAAACGCTGGAGCGTGGCCTGGCCCTGCTTGATGACGAACTGGCTAAACTGAAAGGCGATACGCTGGATGGTGAAACTGTCTTCCGTTTGTACGATACCTTTGGTTTTCCTGCCGATTTAACGGCCGATGTCTGCCGTGAGCGTAATCTCAAAATTGACGAAGCCGGTTTTGAAAAAGCCATGGAACAACAGCGTCAACGGGCCCGTGAAGCCAGCGGCTTTGGCGCTGACTACAGCAATGTCATCCGCACAGATGCGGCCTCATCCTTTAAAGGCTATGACCAACTGGACCTGGCCGCGACGGTGAAAGGGCTGTTCGTCGCAGGTGAAGCGGTTGACACCGTTTCGGCAGGGCAGGATGCGGTGGTAGTGCTGGATGAAACGCCTTTCTATGGCGAGTCGGGTGGTCAGGTTGGCGATACCGGTGTGCTGAAAGGCAATAACGTTGAATTCCAGGTTCAGGATACGCAGAAATATGGCCAGGCAATTGGGCATATTGGCAAAGTGAGCAGCGGTCAGCTGCGCATTGGCGACCGCGTGGAGGCGGTGGTTGATGAAGCACGTCGTGCACGTATCCGTCTGAATCACTCCGCAACGCACTTAATGCATGCTGCATTGCGTCAGGTGCTGGGTGAGCACGTCGCACAGAAAGGCTCTCTGGTTAACGATAAATACCTGCGTTTTGACTTCTCTCATTTTGAGGCCATGAAACCTCAGGAGATTCGTCAGGTCGAAGATATTGTGAACGCGCAAATCCGTCGCAACTTACCGGTAGAAACCGACGTGATGGATCTTGAGGCGGCGAAGGCGAAAGGCGCAATGGCGCTGTTTGGCGAGAAATATGACCAACGCGTGCGTGTACTGACCATGGGCGATTTCTCTGTTGAACTCTGTGGTGGTACGCACGCTGCACGTACGGGGGATATTGGTCTGTTCCGTATTCAGGCTGAATCGGGTAGCGCAGCCGGTATTCGCCGCATTGAAGCGGTCACGGGTGAAGCGGCACTGGCGCAGGTTTATGCCCAGAGCAGTCAGTTACAGGACATTGCTCAGTTGGTGAAAGCCAACAGCAGTAACCTGAACGACAAAGTGCGTGGGCTGGTTGATCACGTGCGGTCGCTGGAAAAAGAATTACAGCAGTTGCGCGATCAGCAGGCGGCGCAGGAAAGTGCCCAGCTTGGCAACAACGCCATTGATGTGAAAGGCGCGAAGCTGCTGGTGACAGAGCTCAGTAACACCGATCCGAAAATGTTGCGCACTATGGTTGATGATCTTAAAAATCAGCTGGGTTCGGCCATCATTGTTCTGGCCACTGTCGCTGAGGGCAAAGTGTCATTGATTGCTGGCGTAACAAAAGATCTTACCGACCGCGTAAAAGCGGGAGAGCTGATTGCTGAACTTGCCCCGAAAGTGGGCGGGAAAGGCGGTGGTCGACCTGATATGGCGCAGGCAGGTGGCAGTGATGCTACGGCACTGAAAGGTGCGCTGGCAGGTGTTGAAGGATGGGTTTCGAGCCGTCTGTGATGAAATAAAATAATTCATCGTAGCAAGCGTCAGAACTGATGTTCCGGCGCTTTTTAATACGGTGTTAAATTTGCTAGTGACAAAGTCGGGTTGATGTAGCGTATTTCGGCTAAACTATTTATCAGCAGAATGTATTGGCGCGTTGATGTGCAATGGTGTATTTCTCATAACCTGTGTACAGCGTTAAGTGATGGATAACGCCGGGAAGCTGTATGAGCCCGACTCTTTTAATCTTTCAAGGAGCAAAGAATGCTTATTCTAACTCGTCGAGTTGGTGAAACCCTCATGATTGGCGATGAGGTGACTGTAACGGTGCTGGGCGTCAAAGGTAACCAGGTCCGTATTGGTGTTAACGCACCCAAAGAAGTGTCTGTGCATCGCGAAGAGATTTACCAGCGCATCCAGGCCGAAAAAACGCAACAAACTAACGTCTGACAGATTCTGCGTCTCGCACCTGTGCGAGACGCTCCCCTTTTTCCTCCCGCCGCTTAATTTCCTTTTTTCTGTTTATCGCCCATTTTTGTTAACTTCATCATCTTTCATTGTTGATTATTCACCCTTTTTGCCGTCATTTTGTCCCAATTGCCTGTCATTTGTGCAAACAGAAAAAACCTTCCGAAAAATTGTTTGACTTATAAGTCCGGGAAAGTAATATGTGCGCCACGCAGTGCCGATGAGCGGAAGCAAAGTTCAGAAGCGCAGTTCGGAAGAACGCGTAAGGTGAGGTGGCCGAGAGGCTGAAGGCGCTCCCCTGCTAAGGGAGTATACGGTCAAAAGCTGTATCGAGGGTTCGAATCCCTCCCTCACCGCCATTTCCGATGCATCCGTAGCTCAGCTGGATAGAGTACTCGGCTACGAACCGAGCGGTCGGAGGTTCGAATCCTCCCGGATGCACCATATCGTTGAATATGGACACGTTGATGCAAGGCTACGCGCCAGCAGAGAACGGTATCGGAACAGAGTTGTAAAGTGAATTAGCAATTCCTTCATGGTGAGTCGTTAGCACCCTGCGTTGTACAAGAATTTCATAATGCATCCGTAGCTCAGCTGGATAGAGTACTCGGCTACGAACCGAGCGGTCGGAGGTTCGAATCCTCCCGGATGCACCATACTTTCCAGTATGGACGTGTGTTCCTGGTCTGTAAGACATTTAATCTGTCAGTCAGAACCAGGGAGGATAACGTTGCGACAGCAACAGCCCGAAGGGTAAGGCGCGAGCCGAATCATCCTCCCGGATACACCATTCTTCGTATTATCCCCAGGTTGATTTCTGCCGTTCCATAAAAGATTTCTAAATGCATCCGTAGCTCAGCTGGATAGAGTACTCGGCTACGAACCGAGCGGTCGGAGGTTCGAATCCTCCCGGATGCACCATACTTTTCAGTGTGGACGTGTGTTCCTGGTCTGTAAGCCATTTAATCTGTCAGTCAGAACCAGCATTGCGTCAGCAACGGACAGAAGGGGAAGGCGCGAGCCGAATCATCCTCCCGGATGCACCATTCTTCGTATTATCCCCAGACTGGCTTCTGCCGTCCCATAAAGCTTTCTAAATGCATCCGTAGCTCAGCTGGATAGAGTACTCGGCTACGAACCGAGCGGTCGGAGGTTCGAATCCTCCCGGATGCACCATACTTTTCAGTACGAACATGTGTTCCTGGTCTGTAAGCCATTCAGCCTGTCAGTCAGAACCAGGGAGGATAACGTTGCGACAGCAACGGCCCGAAGGGTAAGGCGTCAGCCGAATCATCCTCCCGGATGCACCCTACTTTTCAGTACGAACATGTGTTCCTGGTCTGTAAGCCATTCAGTCTGCCAGTCAGAACCAGCGTTGCGTCAGCAACGGCCCGAAGGGTAAGGCGCGAGCCGAATCATCCTCCCGGTGTATCGCGATTAATCTTCAAACGCCTTCTCTCTGCGCTCCACCTGACAGTCCACACAACCTCGCCACGCGTGCTAAACGCAAAAGCAAGGATTGGCGTCGTGTATTTCATTCAACGCCGTCCTGGTGCAGCAGGTGCGTAACAGCCAGCCTTACCGTCGCAATCCAGAACGCCAACTTAACTGTTTTAGTCATAAACATAGTATTGAATTCCTCTCGATCAGGCTGATTTTGTAAGGAATATCGTGTTTATCGCGACGTAAACTTTCTGTCCCGGATGGCAGGCACTTCGGCTTTCTTAACATAATGCTTACGTTCTGCTTTCCTGCTAAAACCATTGGAAATTCGAAGGGTTACAGGCTTTCCATCACGATCACCTTTATCTGAAAACTAAAATAGCTAATGCTTTCAAAGCATTTGCTGTTCATCCCGCCTGGCGACAACCTACGCACATTCAGCTAAAGTAGTGGCTCATTTGTTGGAGGTCCTCTGTGACAATCTACGATCAATACGACGCCCTGATTTTCGATATGGACGGGACTATTCTTGATACAGAACCGACACATCGAAAAGCGTGGCGTCAGGTGCTGACGCGTTATGGCTTAACGTTTGATGAAGCGCGCATGATGGATTTCAATGGTGCGCCATCATGGCGGCTGGCGCAGCTAATTGTCGAAACCAATAACGCCGATCACGATCCTTATCTGCTTGCCGCAGAAAAAACGGAGGCAGTGAAAGCGATGCTGCTGGAAAATGTCCAGCCGCTTCCGTTAATGGACGTCGTTAAGGCTTATCACGGACGTCGACCACTGGCTGTTGGCACCGGTAGCCAGCACGCCATGGCAGATGCACTTCTTAATCATCTGGGTGTCAGAGATCTCTTCTCGGCGGTGGTTGGGGCGGATGACGTCGAGCATCACAAACCGGAGCCCGAGACGTTCCTGCGCTGTGCGGCATTACTGGGCGTTGAACCGGCGCGTTGTGTGGTATTTGAAGACGCAGATTTTGGCGTACAGGCAGCGAAAGCCGCAGGTATGGCCGTGGTTGATGTCCGTCTGCTGTGAGCGAGACGCTGGCATATCTGTCTTTATTGAGCAGCAGCTTTCTTAGTGCGACGCTACTTCCGGGTAGCTCAGAGGCGCTGTTGGTTGCATTGCTGATCGCGAAAAGCGCATCAGTTTACGGGTTGATTGGAGTCGCATCGTTAGGGAATACCCTGGGTGGCTTGACCAACATAATTTTGGGTCGCTTATTGCCGTTAAAACGTCAGGGGCGATGGCATGAAACAGCAATGGCATGGTTGCAGCGGCTTGGGCCAGCGGCTTTGTTATTGAGTTGGTTGCCGGTAGTCGGTGATTTGCTCTGCGTGCTTGCAGGCTGGTTGCGTTTTGCCTGGCTACCTACTGTGCTGTTTCTGGCGATTGGCAAAACTCTGCGTTACATCGTTATTGCGACCGCCACATTACAGGGCATGGAATGGTGGCATTGATTCGTACAGATTCGGGGCTAGGGTTAACACTATGCTGAACAAAAATAAATTATTCACACAGCCGGAGGTTAATGTGATCCCCGACGTATCAAAAGCGTTATCCTGGCTGGAGGCGCATCCTGATGCATTAAAAGGCATTGGTCGTGGCATCGAACGTGAAACGTTGCGCGTGCAGCCGGATGGACATCTTGCAACGACTGCGCATCCTGCGTCGCTCGGATCGGCGCTTAAGCATGACTGGGTCACCACTGACTTTGCTGAGACGCTGTTGGAGTTCATTACCCCAGTCGATCACAGCATTGAGCATATGCTGGCGTTTTTGCGCGATGTCCACCGCCATGTTGCGGATGAGCTCGGTGACGAACGCATGTGGCCTTTCAGCATGCCTTGCCTGATTGAGGACGCCAATAAGATTACGTTGGCGCAGTATGGCACATCGAATATTGGTCGGATGAAAACGCTGTATCGCCAGGGGCTTAAAAACCGCTATGGTGCGCTGATGCAAACCATCTCCGGCATTCACTATAATTTCTCTCTGCCGCTGTCGTTCTGGCAGGCATGGGCAGACGTAAAAGATTACGAAAGTGGTAAAGAGACGATTTCTGCGGGCTATCTGCGCCTGATTCGTAACTATTATCGCTTTGGCTGGGTCATTCCTTATTTGTTTGGCGCATCGCCCGCTATCTGCTCCAGCTTCCTGCAGGGCAAAGAAAGCGCACTGCCGTTTAAACACGATGACAAAGGCACGCTGTGGCTGCCTTACGCGACATCGTTACGTCTGAGCGACCTGGGTTACACCAACAAGTCACAAAGCGCATTGGGCATTACCTTTAATTCCCTTGAGGGTTACGTCAGCGCACTGAAAAAAGCGATTAAAACGCCTTCAGAAGACTTTGTGAAGATGGGCACCCGGGATGCTGAGGGCAACTGGTTACAGCTGAATACCAACGTATTGCAGATTGAAAATGAACTCTATGCGCCGATTCGTCCGAAACGCGTTACCCGTTCCGGAGAAGCTCCATCAGATGCGTTGTTACGGGGTGGCATTGAGTACATTGAAGTGCGTTCCATGGACATTAATCCCTTCTCACCTGTTGGTGTGGATGAGAATCAGGTCCGCTTCCTCGATCTGTTCCTGATCTGGTGCACGCTGGCAGACGCGCCTGAAATGAGCGCTGATGAATTACAATGTAGCCGGCAGAACTGGAACCGCGTGGTGCTGGAAGGACGTAAGCCTGACCTGAAGATTGCGGTAGGATGTGGTGAGGCGGAATATTCACTGCGCGAGGTGGGCAAAACCTTGTTCGCCGACCTGCGCCGCGTAGCAGAAGCGCTGGACAGTAATCAGGGCACCACTGAATATCAGCAGGTCTGCGATGAACTGGTAGCATCCTTTGACGATCCTGAGCTAACCTACTCGGCGCGTATTCTGAATGCCATGAAAGAACACGGCGTAACGGGCACGGGGATTATGCTGGCGGAACAGTATCGTCAGCTGCTGGTTAATGAGCCGCTGGAAGTGTTAAAGCCAGAGGACTTTGCGCAACAGGCGCAGGCATCTGTTGCGGCGCAACAGCAGCTTGAAGCGAGTGATACGCTGGATTTTGAAACCTATCTGGCCAGCCGGGAAGGGTAGAAAAGAAAAAGGCCACATCACTGTGGCCAAATTAACATCTCTGTTGTCAGGGATGGATGATAACAAATGCGCGTCTTTCATATATTCAGACGCTGGGCGATCGGAAAAGTTTCATCGTTCATAAAAAATTTTTCAGACTAAGAGGTGACGTATGCCATTACTGGATAGTTTTACTGTAGATCATACCATCATGGCCGCGCCCGCCGTGCGTGTTGCAAAAACCATGAAGACGCCGCATGGCGATACGATTACCGTTTTCGATCTGCGTTTTTGTCGCCCCAATATCGATATTCTGACTGAACGTGGCATCCATACGCTTGAGCATCTGTTTGCAGGTTTTATGCGTAACCACCTCAACGGTGATGGCGTAGAAATTGTCGATATTTCACCTATGGGTTGCCGTACCGGCTTCTACATGAGCCTGATTGGTGCGCCAGATGAGCAACGTGTGGCACAGGCCTGGAAAGGCGCGATGGAAGATGTGCTGAAAGTGAAAGATCAGAGCCAGATTCCTGAGCTGAATGAATACCAGTGTGGGAGTTACAAGCTGCATTCGCTGGATGAAGCGCAGCAAATTGCCCGTAATGTGCTGGCACAGGAGATCGGCGTTAACCACAATGACGACCTGAAACTACCTGCTGAAAAGCTGAAAGAGCTGCACATCTAGTCTGGGCTGTTCTCACAAAAACGCCGCGCATACGCGGCGTTTTTTATTGGGTTACGGCTCGCCGTTTATGCAAAAAGCCGGAGCCAGGCCAATAAAAAGCCGCCTATTCTGCTCAGGAGCCTACAGACTGTTTAAGCGGCGTCTGTGGCGTAATGCGCACCTGCTTAATCATATTATCCTGCACATCCAGGATATCGACGTCGTAATGATTCACCCGGACTCGCGTATTAACGGTGGGGATCTCTTCCAGCGCCTCCAGCAGCATGCCGTTAATCGTGCGCGCTTCCTGCTCGGGTAACTGCCAGTTGAAAGCTTTGTTGATCTCACGAATATTGGCGCTGCCTTCAATGAGCACCGAGCCATCGTTTTGCGGCATGACCTCTTCGGCCAGTGACGGCGACATCGAGGTAGTGAAGTCCCCGACAATTTCTTCCAGAATATCCTCGATAGAGATTAACCCTTTAATATCGCCATATTCATCAACGACCAGACCGGTCTTTTTCTTGTTGCGCTGAAACTTCACCAACTGCGTATTAAGCGGAGTGCCTTCCGGGATGTAGTAAATTTCATCAGCGGCACGCAGCAACATCTCTTTAGTGAACTCTTTTTTCTCCGTCATCATGCGCCAGGCTTCACGCACGCGCAGCATGCCCACGCAGTCATCCAGTGAGTCGCGGAACAGTACAATACGACCGTGCGGTGAGTGGCTGAGCTGACGAATCACGGATTTCCAGTCGTCATTGATATTGATGCCGACGATTTCATTGCGTGGCACCATAATATCGTCCACGCTGACCTTTTCCAGGTCCAGTACGGACAGCAACATGTCCTGGTTGCGTCGGGACATGTGCGTACGTGATTCATAAACGATAGTGCGCAGTTCCTCTTTACTTAACGCGGAACTGATAGCCCCTTCTGCCCGAATGCCAACAAGACGCATCAGTAGACGCGTAATGGTATTCAGTAACCAGACCAGCGGCAGCATAACGTACTGCAGCGGGCCCAGCAGAAAGCTACTGGGATAGGCGACTTTTTCTGGATAAAGCGCAGCAACGGTTTTAGGGAGCACCTCGGCAAAAACCAGCACGACAAAGGTCAGAACACCCGTCGCAATCGCCACACCGGCGTCACCATACAGGCGCATTCCCACAATGGTGCCAATGGCGGACGCAAGGATATTGACCAGGTTATTCCCGATGAGCACCAGGCTGATAAGGCGATCGGGACGCTTTAACAACTTTTCAACGCGGCGGGCGGCGCGGTGACCATTTTTTGCCTGATGACGCAATTTATACCGATTGAGCGTCATCATGCCGGTCTCAGAACCCGAAAAGTAGGCTGAAACCAACACCATGATGATGAGCGTGACAATCAGGGTCGTGGTCGAAACATGTTCCACCGCAAAACTTCCTTTTGATTAAGAACTGTGAATAAGCAGATGCTGAAGCACGCGACTGCCGAAATAAGCCATCGTCAGCAGCACAGCGCCGCTGCAGTTGAACCACACCACACGGCGACCGCGCCAGCCTTCATGATAGTGGCCCCAGAGCAAAACGATGTAGACAAACCAGGCAATTATGGACAGCACGGCTTTATCCACGTTCTCGGCGCTGAACAGATCGTGCATATAGAACAGGCCTGTACACAGCACCAGCGTCAGTAACACCACGCCGACCTGGGTGATGTGGAACATCTTCCGTTCAATGGTCAGCAGCGGTGGCATATCCTGCGTGAAGGCCAGCTTTTTGTTTTTCAACTGGTAGTCAATCCATGCCAGCTGTAACGCATACAACGCCGCAATAATCAGCGTGGCATAGGCAAACAGCGACAGGCCAATGTGGATCATAATGCCTGGCGTTGTTTCAAGATGGGTAATGAATGCGTTCGGTACAAATGTGGCAAAAGCCAGGTTAATTAAGGCAAAGCTGTAGACAATCGGCAGCAGTAACCAGCCACGATTCCGTGAGGCAACAATGGTCATAATGGCACAGATCAGCAGGCTGACCAGCGAACCAATATTCAGCAGGCTGAGGTTTTGCCCGCCATCGACAGCGAAAATTCGTTGCTGCAGGGCGACGGCGTGGGTGACAAGCGCCACACAGGCCGACAACACAGCTAACCGACGCCAGCCGCTTTGACGTTTCAACAGGCTGGGGATGATGAGTGCAAGACTCAGGGAGTAGGCGAACAGCGCCACAATCGCGAAAACGGACATAGTTCCTTTCAGGCATCAGTCAGATAAAGGAAAAGGGCAGTATAGCGCCAGGCGAAGCAGGCTCCAAACGATCTGAGGTGGAATTGAAGAGATCGGCTCGGCTTCGTGTTATAATCCGCCGCATTCTGCCGATATGGCGCCTCGCGATTTTTTTTAAGTGAGAGACAATGTTTGACAATTTAACCGATCGTTTGTCGCAAACTCTGCGCAATATCAGCGGCCGCGGAAGGCTGACTGAAGACAACATCAAAGACACGCTGCGCGAAGTGCGCATGGCATTGCTGGAAGCTGACGTTGCGCTGCCGGTGGTGCGGGATTTCATTAACCGCGTAAAAGAAAGCGCGGTGGGCCATGACGTCAATAAAAGCCTGACGCCGGGGCAGGAATTTATCAAAATCGTCCGCAATGAACTGGTTGCGGCGATGGGCGCAGAAAACAACGCGCTGGATCTGGCCGCGCAGCCGCCGGCTGTCGTGCTGATGGCGGGCCTGCAGGGTGCGGGTAAAACCACCAGTGTGGGTAAGCTGGGTAAATTCCTGCGTGAAAAGCACAAGAAAAAAGTGCTGGTGGTGTCCGCGGACGTTTATCGCCCGGCGGCGATCAAACAGCTGGAAACTCTGGCACAGCAGGTGGGGGTGGATTTCTGCCCGTCCGATCTGAGCCAGAAGCCTGTTGATATTGTCAACAACGCGCTGCGTGAAGCCAAACTCAAGTTTTACGATGTATTGCTGGTGGATACCGCAGGTCGTCTGCACGTAGACGAAGCGATGATGGACGAGATTAAACAGGTTCATGCCGCGATTAATCCGGTTGAAACCCTGTTTGTCGTGGATGCCATGACCGGTCAGGATGCGGCGAATACCGCGAAGGCCTTTAATGAAGCGCTGCCGCTGACCGGGGTTATCCTGACGAAAGTGGATGGTGACGCGCGCGGCGGTGCCGCGCTGTCGATTCGCCATATCACGGGCAAGCCAATCAAGTTTATGGGGATGGGCGAGAAGACCGATGCGCTGGAAGCGTTTTATCCGGACCGTATCGCCTCACGCATCCTTGGTATGGGCGACGTCCTCTCGCTTATTGAAGATATCGAGAGCAAAGTTGACCGCGCGCAAGCGGAAAAACTGGCGAAGAAGCTGAAAACCGGCGACGGTTTTGATCTCAACGATTTCCTTGAGCAACTGAAGCAGATGCGCAACATGGGCGGAATGGCGAGCCTGATGGGCAAGCTGCCGGGCATGGGGCAACTGCCTGACAACGTGAAATCGCAGATGGATGACAAAGTGCTGGTGCGCATGGAAGCCATCATCAATTCGATGACGCGCAAAGAGCGCGAAAAACCAGAAATCATCAAAGGCTCACGTAAGCGCCGTATTGCCACCGGCTCCGGTATGCAGGTGCAGGACGTTAACCGCTTATTAAAGCAGTTCGACGACATGCAGCGGATGATGAAGAAAATGAAGAAGGGCGGAATGGCGAAAATGATGCGCGGCATGAAAGGTATGATGCCGCCAGGTTTCCCCGGACGCTAAGGGGTTCCACAAAAAAGCCTGGGATGGCTCAGTTTAGGTTGCTTTTTGCGCCAAAATGAGTAAAATTTTCGGGCTTTTTATACAGCACCCGGACCCCGTTCCTCGATGGGGGCCGGGTGTTTTATTAACTGAAGAGGATGTTATGGTAACAATTCGTTTGGCACGTCACGGCGCTAAAAAGCGTCCGTTCTATCAGGTCGTCGTTACTGACAGCCGCAATGCACGCAACGGTCGCTTCATCGAGCGCGTAGGTTTCTTCAACCCGATCGCTTCTGGTCAGGCTGAAGCACTGCGTCTGGATCTGGATCGTATCGAGCACTGGGTTGGCCAGGGCGCAACGCTTTCTGATCGCGTTAACGCGCTGATCAAAGAAGCAAAGAAAGCAGCTTAATCTGTCACGGTGGTGAGCATGAGCAGACAACTTGCCGCACAGGCACCTGTTAACCCGATTGTATTGGGCAAAATGGGCGCTGCATACGGCATTCGCGGCTGGCTCAAAGTGTTTTCCTCCACTGAAGACGCTGAAAGCATCTTTGACTACCAACCCTGGTTTATCCAGCGCGCCGGTAAATGGCAGCAGGTGGAACTGGATAGTTGGAAGCACCACAATCAGGACCTGATCATCAAAGTCAAAGGCATTGACGATCGGGATGCGGCGGCACAGTTGACCAATTGCGAAATTCAGGTCGACTCTACGCAACTGCCTGCGCTGGAAAACGGTGAGTACTACTGGAAAGACCTGATGGGTTGCAAGGTGGTCAACGTTGAAGGCTACGAGCTGGGTAAAGTCATCGATATGATGGAAACCGGTTCGAACGACGTTCTCGTCGTGAAGGCAAACCTGAAAGATGCGTTTGGTGTACAGGAGCGGTTAATTCCGTTTCTTGATGAACAGGTTATCAAGAAAGTCGATCTCGCTACTGGCCTTATTGAAGTAGATTGGGATCCTGGTTTTTGATCTCCGAATCAAACGGTAACGTAACGGCGAAAACAATGTGGATTGGTGTAATTAGCCTGTTTCCAGAAATGTTTCGCGCTATTACCGATTACGGGGTAACTGGCCGGGCAGTAAAAAATGGCCTGCTCAGCGTTCAAAGCTGGAGTCCACGTGACTTCACGCACGACCGGCACCGTACTGTGGACGATCGTCCTTATGGTGGCGGACCGGGAATGCTGATGATGGTACAACCTTTACGGGATGCCATCTCCGCAGCGAAAGCAGCGGCGGGAGAGGGTGC
Organism: Pantoea sp. SGAir0180; assembly: GCF_043546245.1. Classification (NCBI taxonomy): domain Bacteria; kingdom Pseudomonadati; phylum Pseudomonadota; class Gammaproteobacteria; order Enterobacterales; family Erwiniaceae; genus Pantoea; species Pantoea sp. SGAir0180. The sequence goes on from NZ_CP028071.1 coordinate 373,699, forward strand.
CAGGGTGATATATCTTTCACCTCAGGGGCGCAAACTGGACCAACAGGGCGTTTGCGAACTGGCGTCACGCGACAAGTTAATTCTTGTTTGTGGCCGCTATGAAGGGATTGATGAGCGCGTAATCCAGACCGAAATTGATGAAGAATGGTCAATCGGTGATTACGTTCTCAGCGGTGGGGAACTGCCCGCAATGACGATGATTGACGCAGTCGCCCGGTTCATTCCGGGAGTACTCGGCAAGCAGGCGTCAGCCGATGAGGATTCGTTCTCGGAGGGATGGCTGGATTGTCCACACTATACCCGACCTGAAGTGTTAGAAGGGATGGAGGTTCCGCCAGTATTACTGTCGGGCAACCATGCCGATATTCGCCAGTGGCGCCTGAAACAGTCGCTAGGCCGTACCTGGCTGAGAAGACCTGAACTTCTGGAAAACCTGGCTCTGACTGAAGAGCAAGCAAGGTTGCTTAAGGCGTTCCAACAGGAACACCAGCAACAAAACGATGATGCGGAAGAGTAATCTTCCCTGACTATCAGTTTACCCAGGATAAGAGATTTAATTATGAGCAACATTATTAAGCAAATTGAACAAGAGCAGATGAAACAGGACGTACCTTCCTTCCGTCCGGGTGATACCGTGGAAGTGAAAGTATGGGTCGTTGAAGGTTCTAAAAAACGTCTGCAGGCATTCGAGGGCGTGGTTATCGCTATTCGTAACCGCGGTCTGCACTCTGCATTCACTGTTCGCAAAATTTCTAACGGCGAAGGCGTTGAGCGTGTCTTCCAGACTCACTCTCCGGTAATTGACAGCATCGCTGTTAAACGTCGTGGCGCTGTGCGTAAAGCCAAACTGTACTACCTGCGTGAGCGTACTGGTAAGTCTGCTCGTATCAAAGAGCGTCTTAGCTAAGGTATCGCTAACGCGACATCTAAAAGTTAATAGCAAACAAGGGGTTGGCAGCATGCCAGCCCCTTTTTTTATTGCCAGAGAAACGCTTTTACAGAAAAGACTTACCCGATGCAGCCCGCAGTCCGGGTCTGTCGGCCTGACAGGGCTGATTGTCGTTTAGGATGACGAATCCCGGCGTGAAGGACGATCACGGTCACTCCCGTCAGCAAGGGATGGCGTCTCTGCCGGTGTTTTCAGGTAACATGTGTCCCGCCGTTCGCGCGTTGAAGACAGGGCCGTACTGCAAAATAAAAGCACGCTGCCATGAGCGGCTGCATAAATATTGCCTCCCCGATTTTCGTCGTCTCGCCCATGAGAGGGGTTGCCCGGGAAGGTGCGCATTATCATAAGGACAGGTAGTGAAGGACGCTCTTTTTTTTCTTTCTGGATTTTTACTTTCCATCGCCTCATTTCGTTCAGCCCGCTATGCGCTGGAAGGCAACAGCAATCTATGGCTTTGCCGCATTCTGACCGTGCTGTGGTCCCTCATGGTGTTCGTGTTGTTTCCCCTGTTTCTCGCCATTGGATTATATGGTCCGGCCCTGATTCTGGTAGCGCTGAACCTCATCATTGTCTGGGCTGGCCGTGAACACAGAAAGGAAATGGCGCGTAAGAAGCAGAAAGCCACGGCAGTTAAGCCGCATATCCCGTTAGTCGATGTGGATATGCCCTGGCTGAACATGAAAGAGATCGGCTTCAGTTATTTTGACTATGAGGGCAAGGTCGTTTACCAACGCGTCGATGTGGAATCCTGCGATGGGCGATTTATTAAAGGTTATAGTCATTTTTACAGAGAGTTACGCGCATTCGAACTGGACCGGATTGAGTACGGCATGGTTATTGTCTGGCGGACAAATGAAAGCATGACCGTTGACGACTGGCTTATCGCTTATGTTGAGGCTTATAGCCTCTGAGAATGCCCGGCTGACCTGACATCAGGGGCGCTGAAAATGATAGATCGCCGCGTTTACTGGCCCGCTGTCCAGGACAATTAAGCCATAACGGTAATCGATAAAGCGCCCACCGCTTTTTTCTGCCACTCGCCGGCTGGCATAGTTGTTCTCCACCGCCAGCAGTTCGATTGTCCGCACATCCGGTCGCGCAAAGCCAAATTCCAGTAATAACTTCACCGCCTGCGTAGCCACGCCCTGGCGCTGTGCATCGCTGCGCACCCAGTAACCGAGGGAACACAACGCGCCCGGCTCGCTGGCAAAACGAAAACCAGCACCGCCTAACAGACGATCCTGCGCATCCACAATCGCAAACTCTTCTGATTCTCGTACCGCCCGTTGTAAGTGGGTAAAGCGAATCCAGCTTTCGGCCTCATGAGGCTGATAGTTTTCGTGTGCCCAGCTCATCCAGGGCAAAAGGGTATCAAGTGAGGCATTTACCGCCGCGGTAAATGCCTCGACATCGTTTAACTGAAAAGGACGTAGCCGGATTGTTGGTGGGATCTGAACCATATTTCTGCCTCTCTGTGGGAATGCGCTTATCTTAACAGGCGATACCGCCACGTAAAATTCTTGTGTGTATATTAAAGTTTACACATTCAGCGACTTTTGAGTTCATTTGTTTTTTATTAATATTATGTTTTTATTGGTATTTAATTTATTTTGCCAAGGATTTTATGGGTAGTGGTAAATAAAGTGTACATCCAGCATTGTTGCGTGTATCAGTTATGGTACAGTAGTGCCACATCCTCTGTGAGGATCCTGTAAACGCATAAATGAGTGTAAAGGACAGCAAGATGCAAAAAGACGCGCTAAACAATGTTCACATTGCGAATGAACAAGTGTTGATCACCCCTGAAGAGCTGAAAACCAAGTTTCCGTTAAGCCCTGCGCAGCAGGCGCAAATCGCGGCATCGCGCCAGACCATTGCCGATATCATTGCCGGTCGCGATCCACGCCTGTTAGTGGTGTGCGGTCCTTGCTCTATTCATGACACAGAAGCCGCTCTTGATTATGCGCGTCGTTTAAAAACTCTTTCCGAAACGGTGAGTGATCAACTCTATCTTGTTATGCGCGTCTACTTTGAGAAACCCCGCACAACCGTTGGCTGGAAGGGGTTGATCAACGATCCTTACATGGATAACTCATTTGATATGGAAGCAGGGCTGCATATTGCACGTGAATTGCTGGTTAATCTGGTCGACATGGGCCTGCCTTTAGCTACGGAAGCGCTGGATCCTAACAGCCCACAGTATCTGGGCGATCTCTTCAGCTGGTCGGCGATCGGTGCGCGTACAACGGAATCGCAAACGCACCGTGAGATGGCGTCAGGGCTCTCCATGCCGGTTGGCTTCAAAAACGGGACTGATGGCAGCCTGGGCACGGCGATTAATGCCATGCGTGCGGCGGCGATGCCTCACCGGTTTGTCGGGATCAATCAGTCGGGCCAGGTCTGCCTGCTGCAAACGCAGGGTAATCCGGATGGCCACGTCATTTTACGCGGAGGAAAAGCGCCCAACTACAGCCCTGAAGATGTGGCGCAGTGCGAAGCCGCCATGCTAAAAGCGGGACTCCGTCCGGCCTTAATGATAGATTGCAGCCATGGTAACTCCGATAAAGATTACCGCCGTCAGCCCGGTGTAGCGGAATCTGCCGTTGCGCAAATCAAAAAAGGTAACCGCTCAATTATTGGCTTGATGCTGGAAAGTCACATCCATGAAGGCAACCAGTCTTCTGAGCAGCCGCGCAGCGAGATGAAGTACGGTGTTTCCGTCACGGATGCCTGCATTAACTGGCAGGTTACCGAAGATTTACTGCGTGGCATGCATCATGAGCTACAAGGGGCGCTGGCGGCGCGTTTTTCACACGAGGTCTGATAGGTAATGGTCGCGGAACTAAACGCATTACGTGAACAAATTGATACGGTAGATAAAGCTTTACTGGATCTGCTGGCAAAACGTCTGGAACTGGTCGCTGAAGTGGGTGAAGTCAAAAGCCGCCATGGTTTGCCGGTCTATGTCCCTGAACGTGAAGCATCGATGCTGGCGTCGCGTCGTAAAGAAGCTGAGGCCCTCGGTGTTCCTGCGGACTTGATCGAAGACGTATTACGCCGGGTGATGCGTGAATCTTACGCCAGCGAAAACGATAAAGGTTTTAAAACATTGTGTCCTGCGCTTCGCCCAATCGTGATTATCGGCGGTGAAGGGCAGATGGGGCGCCTGTTCAATAAAATGCTGACGTTGTCTGGCTATGCGGTAAAGACGCTGGACAAAGATGACTGGGACAAGGCGGATACATTGCTGGCGGATGCCGGTATGGTGATGATCAGTGTCCCTATTCATCTGACAGAGGCGGTGATTAACCGGCTTCCTCCCTTGCCGGATGACTGCATTCTGGTGGATCTTGCCTCGGTTAAACATCGCCCTTTGCAGGCGATGCTGGCCGCACATCGCGGGCCAGTATTGGGTCTGCATCCAATGTTTGGGCCTGACAGCGGCAGCCTGGCCAAGCAGGTTGTGGTCTGGTGTGATGGGCGACAACCGGAAGCCTACCAGTGGTTTCTGGAGCAGATCCAGGTCTGGGGCGCGCGCCTTCATCGTATCGGTGCGGAAGAGCACGATCAGAACATGGCCTTTATTCAGGCCCTGCGCCATTTTGCGACGTTTGCTTATGGGCTGCATCTGGCGGAAGAGAACGTCAATCTTGACCAACTGCTGGCGTTGTCATCGCCTATCTACCGGCTGGAGCTGGCAATGGTTGGGCGCCTGTTTGCTCAGGATCCCCAGCTCTATGCGGATATCATCATGTCGTCTGAAAATAACCTGAATCTTATCAAGCGGTATTATCAGCGATTTGGCGAAGCGATTGCTTTGCTGGAACAAGGCGATAAGCACGCCTTTATCGCCAGCTTCAATCGGGTTGAGGCCTGGTTTGGCGATCACGCAAAACGCTTTTTGGTTGAAAGCAGAAGCTTACTGCGATCGGCTAACGACAGCCGTCCTTAAAAGCAAAAGGCATCCAACCGGATGCCTTTTTCATTTCTATTGCTTGGGTTCCACAGGAATCACATTCTCACTGGGATAGCAGCCAAGAACTTTCAGTGAACGCGTCATGGCGCGAAGTTCTTCCAGTGCCTGCTGCATTTTCTCAGACTGCAAATTACCCTGCACATCCAGATAAAACATTTCTTCCCAGGGATTGCCGTTAATTGGACGGGATTCCAGCTTGCTCATGATGAGATTGTGCTGGCGCAGGACCAAAAGGGCGTCAACCAGTGCACCTGCCTGTTGACCGGTTGCCATGATCAGCGTGGTTTTGGCCGAAATCTGATCGGAGACATCAATAGGTTTGCGTGCCAGAACAATAAAGCGAGTATGGTTCTGCTGCTGGTTAGCCAGATGGCGCTCAAGCACGCGTAACTGATAAAGCTCACCTCCGGCCTCACTGCCGATAGCCGCAACCTTCGGCGAGTTGAGCGCGGCCACTTTTTCCATCGCGGCGGCGGTACTTTCTGTGTAAACAATATTCCAGTGTGGAAAACGGTTGATAAAGTGGCTGGACTGCTGGAAAGGCTGTGGGTGGCTGTAAACCGTGTCGATTTGTTCCAGGTCGCTCGGGCCGCTCACCAGCATGCAGTGCTCAATGGGCAACGTCATTTCACCGACAATCGACAAATTGGTCTGTTGAAGCAGGTCATAAACATCATTGATGGAGCCGGAACTGGTGTTTTCGATGGGCAGGACAGCGTAGTCTGCCGCGTTGTTCTCAACCTGTTTAATAATGTCGTGGAATTTCAGGCAACCGCATTCCACCATGCTGTCGAAATGGCGGGCAGCATACTGTCGCGCAGCCAGATGAGAATAAGAGCCCTTTGGCCCTAAAAACGCGATGCGCGCAGCCTGTGCATGCGGATGGTTCAGGTTCTTTTGCAGCAATGCCTGCTGTGTCAGCACGGAGTCTTCAATGACTAACTGAAACAGACGGGTAATGTAATGCGCATCTAACTGATGCTTTTTGCCCAGCACAATAAGGTGTTCGATCAGCGCGCGCTCACGTTCGATATCACGGACAGGACGATGGGTGGCGAGTTTCGCTTCTGCCACCTCCACAGCCAGCAAACGCCGTTCGGCAAGTAACGTCAGTAGTTTTTCGTCCACGGCGCTGATTTTTTCACGCAGCGCCAGAAGCGGATTGTCCGGGGTCATAAGGCTCACCTGTAAGCTATCCAATAAAAAAGCCTCCCGATTGGGAGGCTTTGTTGTTCGTCTTCGCTTTCTTTTTACACGACGAATGGCCTCCCGTTCAGGGGAAGGTAAAAAAGAAAGCGAAGAAAAACGACAGTATTTTCATGAGGCGTTCCAAAATTGAGCTGACCTGAGAGTAACCGTACTCACGAAAAGCTGTCAACAAAAAACGCGCCCGGAGGCGCGTCAGAAAAGCGGGGATGAGGCTACTCTTCGGCTGCTGGCGTGAAATCTTTCACGCTGCTGGCCGCACGCCGCGCTTCAGGTTTGTGTTGGACTTTATTGAGTTGGCGCTCAAGTTTGCCGATCAAATCATTGATAGCGGTGTACATGTCGTCATGTTTGGCACTGGCGACCAGGGTACCGTTTGGTGTGTTGATGGTCGCGTCTGCCACAAACTCTTTGGACTCTTTCGACAGGACGATATGCGGATTAATCAGGTCAGTTTGCCATTTCTCAAGCTTGGCAAGGCGGTCTTCGACGTGTTCACGGATGGCTGGAGTAATTTCCATTTGCTTACTGGTAATGTTCACGATCATTATGCTTACCTCTCTGTGATTGCCGTCGGAATAGATCCAGCATAGCGCGATAATTCTGTATTTGTGTGATTTTGATCACAAAAAAATGTCACTTTTTGTCAACCAGGGCAAATTGTGAGAAAGGGCGAGAATGTGGTCGAAAAGGCTTGAAGCCAGGGCATTAACAAGGCATTGTTGATAGGTTAGCTCAGCGGCAACGTGTCAATATTGCCTGTTCTGTGCGCAAAAAAAAGCAGCCTCAGGGCTGCTTTTTTTGTTTCGGGAAAGGAAGGCTGATTAACCGTTATTGGCGGCGATAATTTTTGCCACTTTATCGGCCTCTGCATTCAACTGCAGTTGACGGTAGGCATTTTCCATCAGCGGAAGCGCGTCGTGGGTCGCCTGCGTATCAGGATAATCGCGCATCATGCCTTCAACACGGTTAACGACCGCGACATAAGCCCCGCGCTTGGTATAGAATTGCGCCACCGAGAGTTCATATTTAGCCAGACGATCTTTCAGGAAGACCTGACGCTTGTAAGCATCAGCGGCATACTGGCTGTTCGGGTAACTGCGCAGCAGCTGTGCAAAGTCGCGGAAAGCATCGCGCGCATGCGTAGGATCACGGTCCGAACGGTCAATGCCAAAAAAGCCCTGCAATGCTGAATCGTCCAGCGCCATATCCGTCAGACCTTTCATATAGATGACGTAATCGATATTAGGGTGCGTAGGATTCAAACGCATAAAGCGACTGATCGCCGCCTGCGCCATGGGCAGATCGGCATTTTTATAGTACGCGTAGATCAAATCCAACTGAACCTGCTGCGAATAGGGACCGAACGGGTAACGATTATCCAGCGCTTCCAGTTGCTTAATCGCCGCTTTAAAGTTACCGTCCTGCAGCTTTTGTTGCGCTGTAGCATAGATTTCAGAAGGCGGGTTGTCCGGTACCGCGTCATTTGAGCCGGAACAACCAACAAGTGCCAGGCTCAGTGTGGCTGCAGCCACCAGATATTTCATACGCGTCATGACGAAGTGATTATCCTCAAAATGTTATGGCGGAAGCTGTCCGTATAGCTCCCGGTAATGACCAGGTACGATAGCACATTATATTAAACGGCATCGCCGTAAAACCCAACGTTAACGAAGAAGCTGTATATGGCACAACAAGTTCAACTCACCGCAACGGTATCCGAGTCACAACTCGGACAACGTTTAGATCAGACTTTGGCGGAATTGTTCCCTGATTATTCACGTTCCCGCATAAAAGAGTGGATTCTCAACCAGCGCGTCAGTGTTAACGGCACTGTCATTGATAAGCCGAAAGAGAAAGTGCTTGGCGGCGAGCGCGTCACGATTGATGCAGAGATCGAAGAGGAGCAGCGCTGGGAACCCCAGGACATCCCGCTGGATATCGTATACGAAGACGAAGATATTATCGTCATCAATAAACCACGTGACCTGGTTGTCCATCCTGGGGCGGGAAATCCCGACGGTACGGTACTGAATGCACTACTGCATCACTATCCCGCCATTGTGGACGTTCCGCGTGCGGGGATTGTCCATCGTCTGGATAAAGACACCACCGGTTTGATGGTGGTGGCGAAGACCGTACCGGCGCAGACGCATTTAGTTGATGCCCTGCAGCGTCGTGAAATTACGCGTGAATATGAGGCGGTGGCCATTGGCACCATGACGGCGGGGGGAACGGTGGATGAACCGATTAGCCGTCACTCGACGAAACGTACGCATATGTCCGTGCATCCAATGGGTAAACCCGCTGTGACCCATTATCGCATTATGGAGCATTTCCGCGCCCATACGCGGCTTCGTCTGCGACTGGAAACCGGCCGTACGCACCAGATTCGCGTGCATATGTCGCATATTAATCATCCGCTAGTGGGCGATCCGCTCTACGGTGGCCGGCCGCGTCCGCCAAAAGGCGCGTCTGAAGAATTTATCGCGACCTTACGCGGTTTTGATCGTCAGGCACTGCACGCCACGATGCTCCGTCTTTATCATCCCATCTCGGGTATTGAGATGGAGTTTCATGCGGCCATTCCGCAGGATATGATCGATCTGATTGACGCGCTGAAAGCCGACACAGAGATGTTCAAGGATCAACTGGACTGGTTATGAGTCTGATTATCCCAAAATGGCCTGCGCCAGCGCAGGTGCGAGCTGTCTCGACATTACGCCACGGTGGCGTTAGTGAGGGAAACTGGTGCTCGCTGAATCTCGGGGGCCATGTCGGTGATAAAGCAGAACATGTTCGTGCTAACCGCAAGCGACTGGTCTCGCTTGCGGCGTTGCCCGCGATGCCGCAATGGCTGAATCAGGTGCATTCAACTGACGTTGAACATCTCTCTGCCCGTATGGATCCTCAGCCGCGGCAAGCCGATGCCTGCATAACGCGTGAGCCGGGCGTAGTTTGTGCTGTGATGACCGCTGACTGCCTGCCCGTGCTGTTTTGTTCTGACGATGGGCGTGAAGTGGCCGCTGCACATGCCGGATGGCGTGGGCTTTGTGGCGGCGTGCTGGAAAATACGCTGGCGCAGTTTCAGGCGCCGCCCGACAGAATCCATGCCTGGCTGGGGCCGGCGATCGGTCCTGATGCTTTTGAAGTCGGCGCGGAGGTTCGTCGTGCATTCATGGACATTGATCCGCGTGCGGCAGATGCATTCCGCCCCGTCGGAGATAAATTTTTTGCCGATATCTGGCATCTGGCCCGACAACGCCTGCAGGCCGCAGGGGTCCAGTCTGTCAGTGCAGATTCACGCTGCACCTTCAGTGAACCCGACAATTTCTTCTCCTACCGCCGGGACGGGATCACCGGGCGTATGGCAACTTTAATTTGGCTGTTATAGTCTTACGCCATAAGACGATCCAGGCAGTGCATTTTTTACTCATATCTCAGGTCATTATCCTTGAAAACTTGAGGGATGACCTCATTTTAATCTCCAGTAGCATTTGACCTGTAATGGGAGGAATTATGCGTCTGGATCGTCTTACTAATAAATTTCAACTTGCTCTCTCCGACGCGCAGTCTCTGGCATTGGGACACGACAACCAGTTTATCGAACCTTTACATCTGATGAGCGCACTGCTCAAACAGGAAGGGGGATCGGTCGCTCCGCTGTTGTCCTCTACCGGCATAGACGTGGCCTCTCTGCGTACGCAGATTGACCAGGCTATCGATCGTCTGCCCCAGGTGGAAGGCAGCGACGGCGACGTGCAACCTTCTGCCGACCTGATCAGAGTGCTTAATCTGTGCGACAAGCTGGCACAGAAGCGCAATGACAACTTTATCTCATCTGAATTATTTGTTTTGGCAGCCCTGGATTCACGTGGCTCGCTGGCAGACATTCTGAAGTCTGCGGGTGCCACTAACGACAAGCTCACCAAAGCGATAGAACAACTTCGTGGAGGTGACAACGTGAACGATCAGGGTGCTGAAGATCAGCGTCAGGCGTTAAAGAAATACACAATCGATCTCACTGAGCGTGCCGAGAAAGGCAAGCTGGATCCGGTGATTGGTCGTGATGAGGAAATTCGCCGTACCATTCAGGTATTGCAGCGCCGTACTAAAAATAACCCTGTGTTAATCGGTGAGCCCGGCGTAGGTAAGACCGCCATTGTTGAAGGGCTGGCCCAACGCATTATCAATGGCGAGGTGCCGGAAGGGCTGAAAGGTCGCCGTGTACTGGCGCTGGATATGGGCGCGCTGGTGGCGGGGGCAAAATACCGGGGTGAATTCGAGGAGCGCCTGAAAGGCGTACTCAGCGACCTGGCCAAACAGGAAGGCAACGTCATCCTGTTTATCGATGAGTTACATACCATGGTGGGCGCAGGCAAAGCGGACGGCGCAATGGATGCCGGTAATATGCTGAAGCCGGCACTGGCACGTGGTGAGCTGCACTGCGTCGGTGCCACCACGCTGGATGAATATCGCCAGTACATCGAGAAGGATGCGGCACTGGAGCGTCGTTTCCAGAAAGTGTTTGTCGCAGAGCCAAGCGTTGAAGATACCATCGCCATTTTGCGCGGGTTAAAAGAGCGCTATGAGTTGCACCATCATGTACAGATTACTGACCCGGCTATCGTTGCGGCGGCCACGCTTTCTCACCGCTATATCGCCGATCGTCAGTTACCCGATAAGGCGATTGACCTGATCGATGAAGCGGCATCCAGCATTCGTATGCAGATTGACTCCAAACCAGAGGCACTGGATCGACTGGAGCGGCGCATTATTCAGTTGAAACTGGAACAGCAGGCGCTGAAGAAAGAGTCTGATGATGCCAGCGTGAAACGTCTGGAGATGCTCGAAGCGGAGCTGAATCAGAAAGAGCGTGAATATGCTGAGCTGGAAGAAGAGTGGAAAGCGGAAAAAGCCTCATTAACCGGTACGCAGAATATTAAAGCGGAGCTGGAACAGGCACGCCTCCAGCTTGAGCAGGCGCGTCGCTCTGGTGATTTGGCGCAGATGTCTGAGCTGCAGTACGGCAAAATCCCGGCGCTGGAAAAACAACTGGCTTCTGCCACCCAGTCTGAAGGCAAAACCATGAAGCTGCTGCGCAATCGCGTGACAGATGTGGAAATTGCCGATGTGCTGGCGCGCTGGACCGGTATTCCGGTTGCCCGCATGATGGAAGGGGAGCGAGACAAACTGCTGCGAATGGAACAGGAGCTCCACTCGCGCGTTATCGGACAGGATGAAGCCGTCGAAGCGGTGTCCAATGCCATTCGTCGTAGCCGTGCGGGTCTGGCCGATCCAAACCGTCCTGTCGGGTCATTCCTGTTCCTCGGCCCAACGGGTGTGGGTAAAACCGAGTTGTGTAAATCGCTGGCTAACTTCCTGTTTGACAGTGACGATGCGATGGTCCGTATCGACATGTCTGAATTTATGGAGAAACACTCGGTATCGCGGCTGGTGGGGGCACCTCCGGGCTACGTTGGCTATGAAGAGGGCGGCTATCTGACCGAGGCGGTTCGCCGTCGTCCGTATTCGGTGATTCTGCTGGATGAGATAGAGAAGGCGCATCCCGATGTCTTCAATATCCTGCTGCAGGTGCTGGATGATGGCCGGTTAACGGATGGGCAAGGTCGCACCGTTGATTTCCGCAACACGGTGGTAATCATGACCTCGAACCTGGGCTCCGATCTGATTCAGGAACGTTTCGGCAATCTGAACTACGCCGAAATGAAGGGGGTTGTCATGGGTGTGGTAGGACAGCACTTCCGTCCTGAATTTGTTAACCGTATTGATGAGGTGGTGGTGTTCCATCCTCTGGGTGAAAAACACATTGCCTCTATCGCACAGATTCAGCTGCAACGGTTGTACAAACGTCTGGAGGATCGCGGTTATCAGCTGCATATCTCTGATGCCGCGATCAAGCTGCTGGGTGAGAACGGTTATGATCCGGTGTACGGTGCGCGTCCACTGAAACGCGCTATCCAGCAACAGATAGAGAATCCGCTGGCACAGCAGATCCTTTCCGGGCAACTGGTTCCGGGAAAAGTGATAGAAATGGATGTCAAAGACGACGTCATTACGGCACATCAGTAAGGTTGTCTCTGTTAAAAACGGGCGTAATGCCCGTTTTTTGTTTCTGAAACGGGCCGGATTGGCGGTTTCTGCGACGGTTTGCCTGGAAAGTGAGCGGTTGAGAAGTTTCTTTGAATTACCCCCTTGCCAGCCCAAAATATTTGCCTATAATGCGCCTCCACTGACACGGCACAACGGCTTACGTAACGCGGTGTTCAGCAGAGAACTCCCCGGAGTTTTCGCCGGAGAAAAACTTCTGAAAAAGAGGTTGACTCTGAAGGAGGAAAGCGTAATATACGCCACCTCGCAACAGACGGTTAACCCGCTGGTTGCACTGCTCTTTAACAATTTATCAGACAATCTGTGTGGGCACTCGCAGGATTGATATCCGCGTCTCCGGACGCAAAAAAATATCAAGTCTTAAGAGTGAACACGTATTGAAATTCATTACGACGTTTTCCTTGAGCATCGCTGCACTGGTTGCAGCAAATCAAACTTTAAATTGAAGAGTTTGATCATGGCTCAGATTGAACGCTGGCGGCAGGCCTAACACATGCAAGTCGGACGGTAGCACAGAGGAGCTTGCTCCTCGGGTGACGAGTGGCGGACGGGTGAGTAATGTCTGGGAAACTGCCCGATGGAGGGGGATAACTACTGGAAACGGTAGCTAATACCGCATAACGTCGCAAGACCAAAGTGGGGGACCTTCGGGCCTCACACCATCGGATGTGCCCAGATGGGATTAGCTTGTAGGCGGGGTAACGGCCCACCTAGGCGACGATCCCTAGCTGGTCTGAGAGGATGACCAGCCACACTGGAACTGAGACACGGTCCAGACTCCTACGGGAGGCAGCAGTGGGGAATATTGCACAATGGGCGCAAGCCTGATGCAGCCATGCCGCGTGTATGAAGAAGGCCTTCGGGTTGTAAAGTACTTTCAGCGGGGAGGAAGGTGGTGAGGTTAATAACCTCAGCAATTGACGTTACCCGCAGAAGAAGCACCGGCTAACTCCGTGCCAGCAGCCGCGGTAATACGGAGGGTGCAAGCGTTAATCGGAATTACTGGGCGTAAAGCGCACGCAGGCGGTCTGTTAAGTCAGATGTGAAATCCCCGGGCTTAACCTGGGAACTGCATTTGAAACTGGCAGGCTTGAGTCTCGTAGAGGGGGGTAGAATTCCAGGTGTAGCGGTGAAATGCGTAGAGATCTGGAGGAATACCGGTGGCGAAGGCGGCCCCCTGGACGAAGACTGACGCTCAGGTGCGAAAGCGTGGGGAGCAAACAGGATTAGATACCCTGGTAGTCCACGCCGTAAACGATGTCGACTTGGAGGTTGTTCCCTTGAGGAGTGGCTTCCGGAGCTAACGCGTTAAGTCGACCGCCTGGGGAGTACGGCCGCAAGGTTAAAACTCAAATGAATTGACGGGGGCCCGCACAAGCGGTGGAGCATGTGGTTTAATTCGATGCAACGCGAAGAACCTTACCTACTCTTGACATCCAGCGAACTTTCCAGAGATGGATTGGTGCCTTCGGGAACGCTGAGACAGGTGCTGCATGGCTGTCGTCAGCTCGTGTTGTGAAATGTTGGGTTAAGTCCCGCAACGAGCGCAACCCTTATCCTTTGTTGCCAGCGATTCGGTCGGGAACTCAAAGGAGACTGCCGGTGATAAACCGGAGGAAGGTGGGGATGACGTCAAGTCATCATGGCCCTTACGAGTAGGGCTACACACGTGCTACAATGGCGCATACAAAGAGAAGCGACCTCGCGAGAGCAAGCGGACCTCATAAAGTGCGTCGTAGTCCGGATCGGAGTCTGCAACTCGACTCCGTGAAGTCGGAATCGCTAGTAATCGTGGATCAGAATGCCACGGTGAATACGTTCCCGGGCCTTGTACACACCGCCCGTCACACCATGGGAGTGGGTTGCAAAAGAAGTAGGTAGCTTAACCCTCGGGAGGGCGCTTACCACTTTGTGATTCATGACTGGGGTGAAGTCGTAACAAGGTAACCGTAGGGGAACCTGCGGTTGGATCACCTCCTTACCTGAAGATACCTTCGTGCGAAGTGCTCACACAGATTGTCTGATAGAAAGTCACGAGCAGAAAAAACCTCTACAGGCTTGTAGCTCAGGTGGTTAGAGCGCACCCCTGATAAGGGTGAGGTCGGTGGTTCAAGTCCACTCAGGCCTACCAACTTCGCACTCATGCTGCGTTATGTCTCCGGCTCGCATAGTTCACTATGCTTCGCGGAAACACGCCTTGCCTGAGCACGAAGTGCATTTCTCATGAAGTGCACGCAGTTGAGTGGTGGTAGTGGTCTCTGCAGTAACTGTATGGGGCTATAGCTCAGCTGGGAGAGCGCCTGCCTTGCACGCAGGAGGTCAGCGGTTCGATCCCGCTTAGCTCCACCATACTTGCTGTTTTTTCTGACAATACTTCAGAGCGTACCGGCGACGGTGTGCTGCGAAGTATTATGCTCTTTAACAATCCGGAACAAGCTGAAAATTTGAAACGACGCACGTCGTGTTCCTCCGTAATAAGGAACACAGCACGATGCGTTCGGGTCTCTCAAAAGCTCATAACACGCAAGCGCAAAACGCCTGTGGGTTGTGAGGTTAAGCGACCAAGCGTACACGGTGGATGCCCTGGCAGTCAGAGGCGATGAAGGGCGTGCTAATCTGCGATAAGCGCCGGTAAGGTGATATGAACCGCTACAACCGGCGATACCCGAATGGGGAAACCCAGTGTGACTCGTCACACTATCATGCAGTGAATCCATAGCGGCATGAGGCGAACCGGGGGAACTGAAACATCTAAGTACCCCGAGGAAAAGAAATCAACCGAGATTCCCCCAGTAGCGGCGAGCGAACGGGGAGGAGCCCAGAACCTGCATCAGCTTGTGCATCAGTGGAAGCGTCTGGAAAGTCGCAGGGTACAGGGTGATACTCCCGTACACAAAGGTGCACAGGCTGTGAGTTCGATGAGTAAGGCGGGACACGTGGTATCCTGTCTGAATATGGGGGGACCATCCTCCAAGGCTAAATACTCCTGACTGACCGATAGTGAACCAGTACCGTGAGGGAAAGGCGAAAAGAACCCCGGCGAGGGGAGTGAAACAGAACCTGAAACCGTGTACGTACAAGCAGTGGGAGCACCTTCGTGGTGTGACTGCGTACCTTTTGTATAATGGGTCAGCGACTTATATTCTGTAGCAAGGTTAACCGTATAGGGGAGCCGCAGGGAAACCGAGTCTTAACTGGGCGTTAAGTTGCAGGGTATAGACCCGAAACCCGGTGATCTAGCCATGGGCAGGTTGAAGGTTGGGTAACACTAACTGGAGGACCGAACCGACTAATGTTGAAAAATTAGCGGATGACCTGTGGCTGGGGGTGAAAGGCCAATCAAACCGGGAGATAGCTGGTTCTCCCCGAAAGCTATTTAGGTAGCGCCTCGTGAACTCATCTCCGGGGGTAGAGCACTGTTTCGGCTAGGGGGCCATCCCGGCTTACCAACCCGATGCAAACTGCGAATACCGGAGAATGTTATCACGGGAGACACACGGCGGGTGCTAACGTCCGTCGTGAAGAGGGAAACAACCCAGACCGCCAGCTAAGGTCCCAAAGTCATGGTTAAGTGGGAAACGATGTGGGAAGGCACAGACAGCCAGGATGTTGGCTTAGAAGCAGCCATCATTTAAAGAAAGCGTAATAGCTCACTGGTCGAGTCGGCCTGCGCGGAAGATGTAACGGGGCTAAACCATGCACCGAAGCTGCGGCAGCGACGCGTAAGCGTTGCTGGGTAGGGGAGCGTTCTGTAAGCCGCTGAAGGTGTGCTGTGAGGCATGCTGGAGGTATCAGAAGTGCGAATGCTGACATAAGTAACGATAAACAAGGTGAAAAACCTTGTCGCCGGAAGACCAAGGGTTCCTGTTCAACGTTAATCGGAGCAGGGTGAGTCGACCCCTAAGGCGAGGCCGAAAGGCGTAGTCGATGGGAAACAGGTTAATATTCCTGTACTTGGTGTTACTGCGAAGGGGGGACGGAGAAGGCTATATCGGCCGGGCGACGGTTGTCCCGGTTTAAGCGTGTAGGTGTGTGCGCCAGGCAAATCCGGTGCACTTTACACTGAGGCGTGACGACGAGGCACCACGGTGCTGAAGTGATAAATGCCCTGCTTCCAGGAAAAGCCTCTAAGCATCAGGTAACACGAAATCGTACCCCAAACCGACACAGGTGGTCAGGTAGAGAATACCCAGGCGCTTGAGAGAACTCGGGTGAAGGAACTAGGCAAAATGGTGCCGTAACTTCGGGAGAAGGCACGCTGGCGCGTAGGTGAAGGGACTTGCTCCCGGAGCCGAGGCCAGTCGAAGATACCAGCTGGCTGCAACTGTTTATTAAAAACACAGCACTGTGCAAACACGAAAGTGGACGTATACGGTGTGACGCCTGCCCGGTGCCGGAAGGTTAATTGATGGGGTTATCCGTAAGGAGAAGCTCTTGATCGAAGCCCCGGTAAACGGCGGCCGTAACTATAACGGTCCTAAGGTAGCGAAATTCCTTGTCGGGTAAGTTCCGACCTGCACGAATGGCGTAATGATGGCCAGGCTGTCTCCACCCGAGACTCAGTGAAATTGAAATCGCTGTGAAGATGCAGTGTACCCGCGGCAAGACGGAAAGACCCCGTGAACCTTTACTACAGCTTGACACTGAACACTGAGCCTTGATGTGTAGGATAGGTGGGAGGCTTTGAAGCGTGGACGCCAGTCTGCGTGGAGCCGTCCTTGAAATACCACCCTTTAATGTTTGGTGTTCTAACGTGGGCCCGTGATCCGGGCTGCGGACAGTGTCTGGTGGGTAGTTTGACTGGGGCGGTCTCCTCCCAAAGCGTAACGGAGGAGCACGAAGGTTGGCTAATCCTGGTCGGACATCAGGAGGTTAGTGCAATGGCATAAGCCAGCTTGACTGCGAGAGTGACGGCTCGAGCAGGTGCGAAAGCAGGTCATAGTGATCCGGTGGTTCTGAATGGAAGGGCCATCGCTCAACGGATAAAAGGTACTCCGGGGATAACAGGCTGATACCGCCCAAGAGTTCATATCGACGGCGGTGTTTGGCACCTCGATGTCGGCTCATCACATCCTGGGGCTGAAGTAGGTCCCAAGGGTACGGCTGTTCGCCGTTTAAAGTGGTACGCGAGCTGGGTTTAGAACGTCGTGAGACAGTTCGGTCCCTATCTGCCGTGGGCGCTGGAGAATTGAGGGGGGTTGCTCCTAGTACGAGAGGACCGGAGTGAACGCACCGCTGGTGTCCGGGTTGTCACGCCAGTGGCACTGCCCGGTAGCTAAGTGCGGAAAAGATAAGTGCTGAAAGCATCTAAGCACGAAACTTGCCCCGAGATGAGTTCTCCCTGAGGCTTCGGGCCTCCTGAAGGGACGTTGAAGACGACGACGTTGATAGGCCGGGTGTGTAAGCGCAGCGATGCGTTGAGCTTACCGGTACTAATGACCCGTGAGGCTTAACCTTACAACGCCAGAGGCGTTTTGGTTGAGAGACAGAAAGAATTTTCAGCCTTGTTTACCGGATAAGAATATGGTTCTGTTCTGCGGACGTGAGTCCGGAGGATTTTGCGCTGAGGCAAGGCGGCAACCGAGACGATGTGAAGGAGCATACTGAAGTATGTGACTGAGCAGCGCGAGGGCGCCAACGCGGCATCAGCCCAAAAGACACAGGACAGGGCAGAAAGAATTTGCCTGGCGGCTGTAGCGCGGTGGTCCCACCTGACCCCATGCCGAACTCAGAAGTGAAACGCCGTAGCGCCGATGGTAGTGTGGGGTCTCCCCATGCGAGAGTAGGGAACTGCCAGGCATCAATCAGGTGAAGAAGCCCCGTACGGAAGTACGGGGCTTTTTTACGTCCGCAAATCATGGTTCAGCAGGCAGCCGGGCAGAATCTTATGGCCGTTTAAAGCCTCTTGAGCCCGATATCCTACGCTGCTGTTTGCACTGAACCGGCTGGCAAGACTCCTTCCATCGGCGCCTGGTACCGTTTCTTTGTATAAATTCTCCAGGCCCGCCATCCTGGGTCAGAAAGTAAACCGTACCCTCAGACCGGCAGGGGATGGCTTTTCTTCACTTCCCTGAGCGAAATCGAAGAATTAATGCTCAGGATCCCCGGCAGCTTGCGCAGTTCCTTTTCAATAAACAGGCTGTAATGATCTAAATCCCGCGCAACCACCTGCAAAAGGAAGTCGGCCTCGCCAGTGATATTGTGGCATGACAGGACATAAGGATTCGCATTGATCCGCTCTTCAAAGTCTCGTGTTGCCGCCTCACTGTGTTGGCTGCAGACCAGACGCACGAATGCCATCACGCCAAACCCCATCTTTCGACGATTCACTACCGCCTGATAACCTTCAATGAAGGCTTCGTCCTCAAGCCGCTTCAGGCGCCGCCATGTTGACGCCGGGCTCATATCCAAATCCTGAGACAGCTTAAGACTCGATACTCTGCCGTCCTTTTGCAGATAGCGCAGTAACGCCACATCTTTCTTATCAAGAATGCTCACTGAAATATTCACTCAGCCTTACTATCATTAATGAAAGATAATTTCATAAACAATGATCCGCCTGCAATACACGAAAAGTAATTTCACGGCCTGTCAGTATACTTTTAGTAAACCATACATGAGGGTTTACTGATGAAAGCGGTCATATACGAATCATTTCTGTCCCCGCCTGTCCTGAAAACGCTGCCGGATCCCACACCGGAACCCCATGGCGTTGTGATTCGGGTTAAAGCAACTGGGGTTTGCCGAAGCGACTGGCATGGCTGGGTCGGCCACGATCCTGATATCCCGTTACCCCACGTGCCGGGGCATGAATTCGCCGGCACGATTGAAGCGGTCGGCAGTGCGGTGACGAAATGGCGGCCGGGCGATAATGTCACCGTGCCCTTTGTCTCGGGATGCGGTTTATGCCATGAGTGCCATTCAGGCAATCAACAGGTCTGCGATCATCAGTTTCAGCCAGGCTTTACCCACTGGGGCTCCTTCGCAGAATATGTCGCCATACAGCAGGCGGATCTGAACCTCATTGCTCTACCGGATACGCTGAATTTCACCACTGCGGCCAGTCTGGGATGTCGCTTCATCACCTCTTTCAGGGCCGTTGTTGATCAGGGGAAAACGTCCGCAGGGCAGTGGCTTGCTGTGCACGGCTGTGGTGGCGTAGGCCTTTCCGCCATCATGATTGCCAATGCACTTGGCGCCAATGTCATAGCGGTGGATATCTCGGATGAAAAGCTGCAACTGGCGCGTGAGCTGGGCGCTGTTGCCATCGTAAATGCCACGCAGGTCGCCGACGTAGCGGAAGCGGTCAGAGAGTTCACCCACGGCGGGGCGCACGTTTCAATCGATGCGCTGGGTCATACGGCAACCTGTGTCAACGCTATCAACTCATTACGAAAAAGAGGCAGGCACGTTCAGGTTGGCCTGATGGCAGGTGAACACAGCGCACCGCCCATTCCTATGGCGCGGGTCATTGCTAATGAACTGGAAATTATTGGCAGCCACGGCATGCAGGCCCATCGCTATGATGTGATGATGAACATGATTCATGCAGGAAAACTTTGTCCGGAAAAACTGATCGGCAGAACCATTAACCTGGAGCAATCCATAGAGGCGTTAATGAATATGGATAAGTTTGAATCGCCCGGTGTTACGGTGATCACTGCATTTTAACGGTCTTCCTGTGCGCATGTCAGTGCTTCCAGGATGTCATCGTGAGGCGCTGACGCGGCGTTATCGGTAAAAGCCGCCTGATATATCACGCAATGATTTCAGTAAATTAGCAACACAGGTCACATTTTATAGGCTCGGGGCAACACCTCTTTCCGTTTTATTGCCGTCCATGCTTTACTCAACGCTTTAACGCTGCTTATCAGCAAGGAGCCGAGGCATAGCATGTCAGACATGAACAGCACTCCCCACACGCAGGCGATCGACAGAAAAAAACGTATCTGGGCCATCGTAGGCGCATCCTCAGGTAATCTCGTCGAATGGTTCGACTTTTATGTGTACTCGTTTTTCTCACTCTACTTTGCCCATATTTTCTTCCCCCAGGGCGACACCACAACCCAACTGCTGCAGACCGCAGGCGTCTTTGCGGCGGGCTTCTTAATGCGGCCGATTGGCGGCTGGTTATTTGGCTACATTGGCGACCGCCACGGCCGCAAAAAATCCATGCTGATCTCGGTCTGCATGATGTGTTTCGGATCGCTGGTGATCGCCTGCCTGCCGGGCTACGAAAGTATTGGCATCGCCGCGCCCGCACTGCTTTTGCTGGCGCGTATGTTTCAGGGACTGTCAGTAGGCGGTGAATACGGCACAAGCGCCACCTATATGAGTGAAGTCGCGCTGGAAGGACGAAAAGGGTTTTATGCCTCATTCCAGTATGTCACCTTAATCGGCGGCCAACTGGCTGCGGTACTGACGGTCGTGGTGCTGCAGTTTCTGTTAACCGATCATGAGCTACGAACCTGGGGCTGGCGTATCCCGTTCTTTTTAGGCGCCGCGCTGGCTGTCGTCGCGTTATGGCTGCGCCGCTCGCTGGATGAGACCTCAGATAAACAAACCCGTGAACACCGCGATGCGGGCAGCGTCATCGGCTTATTGCGAAATCATACTAAGCCGTTTCTGATGGTACTGGGTTTTACCGCGGGCGGATCGCTGAGTTTTTATACCTTTACCACCTATATGCAAAAGTACCTGGTCAATACGTCAGGCATGGATGCGAAAACGGCCAGCGGATTAATGACCGGCGCGTTACTGGTTTATATGCTGCTGCAGCCGATTATCGGTGGTTTGTCGGATAAAATCGGCCGCCGCACGTCCATGATGATCTTTGGGGCTGGGGCAGCAATCTGTACTGTGCCCATTCTGACACTTTTGCAAAACGTTCAGAGTCCGGGCATGGCATTTATTCTGATTATGCTGGCGCTGCTGATCACCAGTTTTTACACCTCGATCAGTGGGATTTTAAAAGCAGAGATGTTTCCACCGCAGGTCAGGACGCTCGGTGTCGGGCTTTCCTATGCGGTGGCGAATGCCATTTTTGGTGGATCGGCAGAGTATGTTGCGTTGCTGATGAAACACCACGACATGGAAACCACGTTCTTCTGGTATGTTTCTGGGATGGGGGCACTGGCCTTCGTGGTATCGCTGTTGCTGCACCGGCAGGGTAAGGGCATGACGCTTTAATCGGTCAGCATGCCGCAGTCAGTCTGCGGCATGCTGAAAAACTAGAGGATACGACTGATCAGGCGGTCAATACGGATACGACGCAGGCGTCGAATCAGTTTACGGACTTTAGCCGGGTAGTCAGCAATACTTTCCAGCTCACGGAAATGCTTAACCACAGTGGTATGTTGGCGGATCAGCATCAGTTCGTGCTGGCGCTGATCGGCCAGTTGCTGATGCGGATCGTGGATCAGTACCGCATTTTCCAGATCCAGCCGCCAGGCGCGCGGATTCAGGTTGTTGCCTGTAATAAGCTGCCATTCATCATCGACCCACATCCCTTTCAGGTGATAGCTGTTCTCACCCTCTTTCCATAAGCGCACGATCAGCTGTCCGTTACTGACGTAATACTGCAGGCGACTCAAAAAGCGACGCAGATTAATTTCGTAGAGATAGGGCAGTGCACCGATGATCTTGAACGGCTCATCGGGTGCAATATAGAAGTCATTCGCCGTCTTATCACCCACAATGATCTCGACATCTTTGCCCTGACGTAACAGGGCAATGATATTGCGCACCAGCAAGGCGGGCAGGTTGAAATAGGGGGTGCAGATAGTGAGTTTTTTCTCTGCGCAGGGCATCAGATGGAAAATGGTCTTGTTCAGCAGGCTGTGTTTGCCTAAGCCTACTAAAGGCGTTACGGCCAGTTCATCGTTGCCAGCGTTGCCTTCAAACTGATAGTTAAAACCGCGCAGGTCCTGACGAAACTGCCGGGTTTCGTTTTTAATTTCCGGGCTGGAAGGCCGCTCTGCATAGTCCAGACGATTCACCGCCTCCGCCTCTTTCAAATGGTGATTAATCCATTCGAACATGGTGTCAGCCAGGGCGGGGTTACGGATGAGCTGATAGCGGTCGTAGCGGTATTTATCATGCTGGTGCAGGTAGACGTCATTAATGCTGGCACCGCTGTAAAGCAGCATGTCATCAATGATGAAACCTTTCAGGTGCAGTACGCCCAGCGCTTCACGCGTATTCACCGGGATGCCGTACACCGGAATCACGCTGTCGGGATGTTGCTGGGCCATCTCACAATACCAGTCGGCGTTAGTGGCGCCGCGCGCGGCACCAATGCGCCCGCGCTGGGCGCGGTGCCAGTCAACTAAAATACTGATATCCAGCTGTGGACGCGCGATTTTTGCCGCATAAAGTGCGTTCATGACGGCGCGGCCTGCATCGTCATTTTCCAGATAAAGGGCGACGATACAAATGCGCGATTGCGCTGACGCAATCTTTTCCAAAAGCGTCTCACGGAATTCGCCAGGCGAATAAAGCGTCGACACATCCGCAACAGATTGTGACAGTTTAGGCAGCTGTGCGAGGTGTTGTTGGTGTTTATTGCGCTTAAATTTAGACAACATCACAGTGCACTTCTTCTCGGTTCATTGTATGGCCTTTTGCCACCAAATCAGGGTCATAACGCTAAATAATAACATCAACCCGGGCTGACCGGGCGATTTTTACTTTTCTGTACACGGTAAATTGACATTATCCTGTAACAAAAGCTTAAGGCTGACGATACCATCGTCCATCTGCACCTCCACGTTAAAATTGAGTTTTTTCGCCAGCGTGACCATGCCACGGTTGCCCGGCATGGTGATGCCGTTCAGTTGTTGCAGGCCATGGGCGCGGGTGTAACGAATCATTTTTTCGAGTAACCGCCGCCCCATTCCCAGACCTTTCAGATCGGAACGTACCAGCACGGAGAACTCTGCATCAATGTTGTCGGCATCCGAAATGGCGCGGGTGACGCCGATGATCTCCGGCTGTCCCTGGTGCTGACGCACCGCGACGATCGCCATTTCCCGGTCATAGTCGATCTGCGTCATATTGGCCAGATCGTCATGTGTGAATTCGTTAATTTCGCTGAAATAGCGGTAGTAGAGATCTTCTTTGGTTACCTGACCGATGAAGTCACGCAGCAGCGGTTCATCTTCGGGTAAGATTGGGCGGAACAGGCAATGCTGACCATCTTTCAGCTCCACCTCCTCTTCCAGGTGCTGAGGATAAGGACGAATCGCCAGGCGGGTTTCGCTGTTGCCGTCAAAGGGGGCCAACGACAGGGTGACGTCCAGCAGCGTGAAATCACTGCCCGCCGCCAACAGCGGATGAATATCCAGGCGCGCTATTTCCGGGCAATCCACCACCAGGTTAGACACCTGTACCAGTAACTGGCTCAGCGCGGCAACATCAAGAGGGATGAGCGCACTGCGGCTGCGGATCTTACCGCCTTTGATCGCCTGTATGACCAGATAGCGCGCCAGCGTCATATTGAGCGGCGGCAACGCTACGGCAGCCTGTTTCTCAGCCTGCCATTCCACGCCACCTTCACCCAGCATGATGATCGGGCCAAACAGCGGATCCTGTTCCACGACGATGCGCAGCTCCTGTGCTCCGGCACGATTTGCCATGCTCTGCACGACCAGCCCTTCGATTCGGGCGCTGGGTAACGTCTGTTTTACGCGGTCGATAATGGCGTCTGCCGCGCGCCGCACTTCAGCAGCATTGCGCAGATACAGCATCACGCCCTGGACGTCGGATTTATGCGCCACGTCCGGGGAGCGCAGTTTTAGCGCAACCGGGTAACCGATTTGTTCGGCAATGGTGACCGCATCATCGCTGTCTTTCGCAATCCAGGTGGGCAGAGTGGCCAGCCCGTAGGCTTTGAGCACCGGCTGCACCTCATGCGTATCCAGCGATAACACACCCTGATTTAATGCCTGAGATAAGATCTGGTGCGCCTGCGCACTGTCCTGGGTCAGACTGGCCGGCAGCGCGGGGGTTTCCCGCAGTAACTTCTGATTACGCCGGTATTCCACCTGGTGCATAAAGGCGGTAACGGTACCTTCCGGCGTGCGCCAGGTAGGAATGCCCGCCTGCGTAAAAGCCCGGCGCGCCGCCTGAGAAGAGTATTCCCCGCACCAGTTCGTCAACAGCGTAAGCTGTTTACCGCGCGGATGTTGTTGCACCAGCTGAATAATTTTCTCTGCGGTTTCGGTGGCGGGGGCAACGGCACTGGGGGCATGAATCAGCATCAACGCATCTAAATCATGGCTGTCGAGCAGCACGCTAATACAGTCAAGATAACGCGCCGGTGTGGCATCGTCTTTTAAATCAAGCGGATTGCCATGTCCGACGCCCTCCGGCAGGAAAGCATTGAGCTGCTGCACGGTCTCGTCGCTCAGCACGGCCAGCTTACCGTTGCGGGCATAGAGTTCATCCAGCGCCAGTGCGGCGGGCGCGGCACCATTGCTGACGATCATCAGGCGATGACCACGCGGCGGGCGCATATGGCTTAAGGATTCCACTGCGGTAAACAGCTCGTGGGTATCCTGTACCCGCAGTAACCCGGCGCGCTGAATGGCGGCATCCCAGGCGGCATCCAGACCACTGTGCGTTCCCAGCAACGCCTGTGCCTGACGGCTGCGCCCACTTTTGATGATCAGGATGGGCTTATTACGTGAGGCGCTTCGCGAAGCCGAGACAAAACGGCGTGCATCACTAAGATGTTCAAGATAAAGCAGAATCGCGCTGGTTTTGCCATCGCGGGCAAGAAAATCCAGCAGGTCATCCACGTCGGTATCCAAACTGTCTCCCAGCGCGATAAACCAGGAGAAGCCCAGGTTACGCTGCTGTGCCCAGTCGAGAATGGTATTAGAGACGGCAGATGACTGCGAAATAAACGCAATGCGGCCCTTAGCAATGGGTACGGGCGAAAAGCTGGCATTCAGTCCCTGCCACGGTGCCAGCAGGCCCAGACTGTTAGGGCCGAGCAGGCGGATCTGCCAGCGGCTGGCGCACTGTTTTAATTCGGGAAGCTGGCTGGTGGGCGCAGAAAGAATGATGCAGGCTTTACAGCCTTTCTCGCCAAGCTGCTGCAGCAGTTCCAGATTCCTTTTGTGATGGGTGCAAATCACCGCCAAATCCGGGGCGAAAGGCAAACTGTGAATATCAGGCCAGGCCAGCACGCCGCTTACGGCTTTGTATTTTGGCGTAACCGGCAACACCGGTCCGCTAAAGCCGCCGGCCAGCAGGTTGCGCATCATGAAATAGCCTGCGCGTCCCGGTTTGATCGAGGCGCCGATAACCGCAATGGATTTCGGCCTTAACAGCGCTTCCAGTCCGCGTTGACTCATCACGTACTCCATTCATCAGGATTTAGGTGATTGTAAACGTATTTGCCCCGTTTTACCGCCGGGCAGATCGCAGGCTGAAGAAGGGCGTACATCAGCGCGCCCGGGACACTATTCGTCACGCATGTACGTGACCGCTAACGTTATCGGTTCTGACCGGGATGGTGCGGTTTACCGGCCAGGTAAGCCTGGCGAAACTGCTCAAAATGCCGGGATAAAGCCTGCGCTGCGTCGCTGTCGCCCGCCTGTTGCAGTAATGCCGCTGCAATTTCTGCCGTACAGTGCTGGCCTTCGCCGTGTGCTTCACGCAGCGTGTAGCGGGAAGGGGACGTTACATTGAGCGACAGCACCGGGAAACGATCAAGCCAGGGGCTTTTGCGAAACATCTTCCGCGCCTCATTCCAGGTACCGTCCAGCATAATAAACAGCGGCGGTTTGCCCGACAGCGGCGGCGCGTGGAGAATCTCGCGACCGTCATCCGCATAGGAGGCAGGAAAAACCACCATCGGCTGATAAGCCCCATCGGCCACCGCCGCCAGTAACAGCGGATCGGGCTCCGTGCGTGACCAGCCAAAGGCCTGCGTATTTGGCAACACATCCGCAATCAACCGGCCGGTATTGCTTGGCTTCATCGGCTCGGTATCAAACATCACCAGGCAAAAGCGGCTCCGGGCGGACTGTGTAACGATGCTGTCGCACAGGCACTGTTTTTCCGGCAACAGACAGCCCTGACAGCGAAGCACACGATTTCCGCGGGCTAAAAAAGGACGCGTAGCACGGGCCAGACGTTGGCTGCGTAAACGTAAAACGGCGTTATCAGACATGATTCTTCAGGACAGGAAAAAGCGTAGTGTAATCGAAGCGTAGGACAAAAGGAAAAGGCCAGCAGATGCTGGCCTCAGGGACTTACAGGGATTCGTCGAGCCACTCATTAAAGGGGGCTTTCGGCATCGCGCCGTTCAGCACATCCACCATCTCGCCTTTTTTAAACACCATGATGGTCGGGATACTGCGAATGCGGAAACGGCTGCTCAGGGCGGGCTCGGCTTCGGTATTCACCTTCAGAAAGCGAACCTTACCGCTACGCTCCTGCGCGACGTCTTTATAAACGGGCGCAAAGTTGACACAAGGGCCGCACCAGGGTGCCCAAAAATCCACGACGACAGGCAGGTCATCCTGCAGATAGCTGTCCAGCGTGGCGGCAGTGGCGTTGATCACGTCACCCGAAAACAGGCTTTCGCCACAACGACCACATTTGGCACCATCGGCAAGCCGTTCTTCGGGAACGCGATTGGTTGCCTGACAAGACGTGCATACCGTATTCATAAAAAACCTCTGATAATGATGTAGAGCGCTTTGCTCAATATTGTCCATTATGAAAGGGTGATAAGATCCGCTCAATGTGGATTGCTCTATAGGTTCA
Organism: Pantoea sp. SGAir0180; assembly: GCF_043546245.1. Classification (NCBI taxonomy): domain Bacteria; kingdom Pseudomonadati; phylum Pseudomonadota; class Gammaproteobacteria; order Enterobacterales; family Erwiniaceae; genus Pantoea; species Pantoea sp. SGAir0180. Next base: position 400,743 of record NZ_CP028071.1, read on the forward strand.
ATAGTTGATAGCTAAGCGCAGTCACATCAGGTAATCTTCGCGCTCTCAATGCAGGAGGAAGAAATGAACGACGAATTTAAAGGCAAAAGTGGTAAGGTCAAAGTCATGTATGTGCGTGGCGAAGATGAGCAAAGCGCGCGTGCGCCCAATCCTCGTACAGGCAAAGGTGGCCGTCCTGCTGCTCGCCGTGAAGACACTCGTCGTTCATCCGGCCCACGTACTGAGCGCAGTGAAGAAGGCGGACGCAGTACAGGTCGTCGCAGCGACAGCGCGCCACGCCGCAATGACAGTGCACCTCGCCGCAACGATCGCAGCAGCGATAACCGCGACGCTTACGGCAGCAGTGATTCGCCCTGGCGCACCGTTTCCCGTGCACCGGTCGATGAGCCCAAATCGGATAACCCGGGCATCAGCGGTAAAGGTGTCGTGGACGTAGAGCAGATCCGCCGCCAGCGCCTGGAAGAAACCCGGGTTTATGGCGAAAACGCCTGTCAGGCGCTGTTCCAGAGCCGTCCCGAAAGCATCGTGCGTGCCTGGTTTGTGCAGAGCGTTACGCCGCGTTTTCGCGACGCGCTGCGCTGGCTGGCAGCGAACCGTAAAGCCTACCACGTGGTAGATGACGCTGAGATCACCAAAGCCTCCGGCACCGAACACCATGGCGGCGTGTGCTTCCTGATTAAAAAGCGCATGGGCATGGATGTGGCCGCGTGGCTGGAGAAGGCCGAAAGCAAAGACTGCGTGCTGGCCCTTGAAGATGTCAGTAACCCACATAACCTTGGCGCTATCATGCGTAGCTGTGCACATTTCGGTGTGAAAGGGCTGCTGGTGAATGATGCCTCGTTGCTGGAATCCGGCGCGGCAGTTCGTACCGCGGAAGGCGGGGCGGAACACGTTCAGGCCATCAGCGGCACAACCTTTACGCAAGGCCTCGACGCGTTCCGTAAAGCGGGTTACACCATCGTAACCACATCCAGCCATCAGGGTACGCCGCTGTCTGAAGCCGAGCTGCCTGCCAAAATGGTCCTGGTGTTAGGGCAGGAACGTGAAGGCTTGTCCGACAGCACGTTCCAGCAGGGCGATATGAGCCTGTCAATTGGCGGCACCGGTAATGTGGAAAGTCTGAATGTGTCGGTCGCGACCGGTGTGCTGTTAGCCGAATGGTGGCGTCAGAACGCATAATCTGTGCGAGCAAAACGATGGCGCGGCCAAGGCGCCATCATGCTCTATGCCGTTCGTTACCGCGCTTTACTCTCCCTCAGGCTTTGATCGCTGATAATGCGCATCCATCTCATCAAGTACCTGTTGATTCTCCAGTCCCCATTGATAAAGCTGTTCCACCGGTTCTGCAAAGGTTCTGCCCAGCGCCGTTAACTGATATTCCACTTTAGGCGGCACCACGTCATAAACATGGCGGGAAATTAGTCCGCGTTGCTCCAGCTCTTTTAGCGTCTGAAACAACATCTTTTTCGATATTCCCTGCAGGCTTCGCTGCAGTTCCCCCGTGCGTGCGCGGCCGCCAGGCCAGTGAAACAGTGCGTGCAGCACCATTGTGATCCACTTCACCGAAAACAGATCCATCAGGCGGCGCGGTGGCGAATCCACATAAAAAACCAGTTTTCCGTCAACCCAGGCTGGCATAGTGTCCTTCCTTTCTATGGTCACCAAAAGGTGACTACTATCAATAATGAACCCATTTAAGTAGAGTTTGCCGCCTTCCGTTAAATAACGCCAGATACGATGAGAGGCACAATGAAAATCAATGCACTGATCGCCCACGATGCGACACAACCCCTGACGCCCGGCCAGATAGCGCTGCGTCCGCTTCAGCCCAGTGATGTCAGAATCGAAATTCTTTACTGTGGCGTTTGCCACTCCGATTTGCACATGGCCCGCAATGAGTGGGCGGTGAGCCACTATCCATTAGTACCCGGTCATGAAATTGTGGGCCGGGTTATTGAAACCGGCGGAAAGGCCAGCCGTTTTGCCCCCGGCGATCTTGTCGGTGTGGGCGTGATGGTGGATGCCTGCCGCACCTGTCGTTTTTGTCAGCAGCAGGAAGAGCAGTATTGCGAAGCCGGCTTCACCGCGACCTATAACGGCACAGATAAATATACCGGGGAGCGCACCCGGGGCGGTTATGCGGAACACGTTGTCGTCGATCAGGATTTTGTCGTATCGGTTCCTTCGCACTTGCCGCTGGCAGGCGTGGCCCCGCTATTGTGTGCGGGCGTCACTGTGTGGTCACCGCTCCGTCACTTTGATGTCAAAGCGGGCGACAAGGTTGGCGTCATTGGCCTGGGTGGGCTGGGGCACATGGCGGTAAAACTGGCGAGCGCACTGGGTGCGGACGTCACGCTGTTCACCACCTCTCCCGACAAAGCGGAAGATGCGCGCCGACTTGGTGCCCGTCATGTCGTGGTATCACGCCATGCAGCAGAGATGCAGGCCAGTCAGCAGTCGCTGGATCTGATCGTGGACTGCGTTGCCGCGCCTCACGATCTGGATCCCTATCTGGCCACGCTTAAAACCAATGGCCGTCTGGTGCTGGTGGGCATTCCCGACAGCCCGCACGCCTCACCGGATATCACGCCTATGGTATTCCGCCGTTTAAGCATCAGCGGCTCTTCTATTGGCAGCATCAAAGAAACGCAGGACATGCTGGACTTCTGCGGTGAGAACAATATTACGGCTGACATTGAATTGATTCGCGGAGAGCAGACAGAAGAGGCATTTGCGCGGATGCTGAAAGGGGAGGTGAAATACCGGTTCGTGATTGATATAAAAGCGACGCGTTGGTAAGGACGTTCTGGCGTACCGGGCAGGTACGCCAGAACCGGCGAAGACAGTGCGGCAGCCGCTAGTGCGCGCCGCCGCCTCCGCCGCCTGCGCCGAACGGTGGACGGGCAAACCAGATCAGGACCAGCAAGACGAGGAACACGCCCGCCGAGGCCCAGAAAATCTCATTGGCAGAGATAATCAGCCCCTGATTGGTGATCTGCTGGGCGATGTAGGCCGATGCCTGCTGATGCGACATGCCCATCCCTTCAAGCTGGCTGTACATCTGCTGCGCATTGATGTTGTACGGCGTCACCGATTCGGTGAGGTTGCTGTGGTGCATTGCCTCACGATCCGTCCACATTGTCGTGGTAATGGAAGTGCCAATCGAGCCCGCCAGCGTACGCACAAAGTTAGACAGGCTGGATGCCGCGGCCATGCGCTCCGGTGGCAGACCGGAAAGCGTGATTGTCGTCAATGGCATAAAGAAGCAGGCCACCGCGAAGCCCTGAATAAACTGAGGCCAGGCGGAGGCCGCAAAGTCCATCTCGGGCTCAAAGGTGTAAGCTCGCCAGTAAAAACAAATGGCATACATAATGAAGCTAAACGTTACCAGTTGCCGCATGTCTATCTTATGCGAGAAACGCCCAATAATCGGCGACAGGATAACCGGGATAATCCCCACCGGTGCCGACGCCAGCCCGGCCCAGGTTGCGGTATAGCCGTAGACCTCCTGCAGCAACTGCGGCAACAGGACAATCGAGCCAAAATAGAGCATGTAGGCCAGGCTAATCGACAAACAGCCTATGGTGAAATTACGCGATTTGAACAGCGACAGATCGACTATCGGATGCTCATCCGTCAACTCCCATATCAGCAACATCACGAGCGCCACCACGGCGACAATGGTCAGAACGATGATTTCCGTCGAACTAAACCAGTCCAGCTCTTTACCCCGATCCAGCATGACCTGCAGCGAACCGACTCCGACAATCAGCAGGACCAGGCCGACGGTATCGATCGGTCGAATCTGTGTCTGGGTTTCACGACCACGCAGGGTTTGCAGCGTCAGCATAATGACGACAACCCCGATAGGAACGTTGATAAAGAAGATCCAGCCCCAGTGGTAGTTATCGCTGATCCAGCCGCCGAGGATCGGTCCACATATCGGGGCCACGATCACCGTCATCGCCCAGAGCGACAGGGCGATACTGCGCTTGGCCGGGGGATAGTTGTTCAGCAACAGGCTTTGCGACAGCGGAATCAACGGACCGGCCACGATCCCCTGAATGACGCGGAAGAAAATCAGCATCTCCAGGCTTTCTGACATACCGCAGGCCCAGGAGGCCAGCGCAAACAGGATAGTGGACCAGGTAAAGAGTTTGACTTCACCGATGCGCCTGGCGAGCCAGCCGGTAATCGGAATCGAGATAGCATTGGCCACCCCGAATGAGGTGATGACCCAGGTTCCCTGGGAGTTGGACGCTCCCAGGTTACCGGCAATCGTCGGAATCGCAACGTTCGCAATGGTAGAGTCCAGAACCTGCATGAACGTCGCCAGCGATAACGCAATGGTCATTAAGACCAGCGGCATCCCTTTAAGCGGTGTTTGTGCCATTACAGCCTCCGGCTCATCATCCGGCGTTCGCGTGGACGATATCGGTGATCAGCGTATTAACCGGTGCCAGGTCAATGGCCAGCGCGTTAGTGCTGTAAGCTGCCTGCTGACGTACGCTGGTTGCCAGTACGCTACCGTCTTTATTGTCGGTATCAATTTTGACCAACGTTGACAGGCCAATACGCAGTGGATGCTTCGCGACTTCGTCCTGGTTCAGCTCAATGCGTACTGGCAGGCGCTGAACGACTTTAATCCAGTTGCCCGTGGCGTTCTGTGCAGGTAACAGGGAAAACGCGCTGCCTGTGCCCATATCCAGCCCCACCACTTTGCCGTGATAGACCACATCGTCGCCGTAGATATCTGCCACAACGGTGGCCGGTTGACCAATACGCACGCCTGCCAGTTGGGTTTCTTTAAAGTTTGCATCCACCCACAAATCCGTCGCCGGGACGACAGCCATCAGCGGGGTACTGGTGCTGATTTGCGATCCGACCTGGACGCTACGACGCGAGACATACCCGTCCATCGGGCTGCGAATATCGGTACGTTGCAGTGTCAGCCAGGCGTCACGCAGTTGCGCGGCGCTCTGTTTTACGGCCGGCTGGTTTTCCAGTGAGGTGTTCAGGATCATCGCCTGGTTGGCGTTGTATTGCTGAATTGCCACATCCAGCTCTGCTTTCGCCGAGGCCACGGCATCGCGCGCATGTTGCAGTTCTTCACGGCCAATCAGGTTGGACGCACCCAACGGTTCGCGGCGTTTCAGGTCGGCCTGCGCCTGATCCAACGCCGTCTGACGGAGTGCAATGGTGGCCTGATACTGTTTCGCATTAATCATCTGTTGGTGCACCTGACGAACGCTGGTAGCCAGCTCCGTCTGCGCTTTTTCAAAGGCCTGCTGTGCGTCAGTTTTATCCAGCGACACCAGCACATCCCCTTTTTTGACATAGTCCGTATCGTCAAACCAGACTTTGTTCACGCTGCCTGATACCTGGGCCATGATCTGCACCTGATTACCCGCAACATAGGCATCATCCGTTTCCTGAAAATGACGCAACACTAAAAACCAGTATACGCCCCACGCAATGCCGAGCAGTACGACCACCAGCGCCAGTAAAATCAGTGCGCCTTTGCGCTTTTTCTTTTTGTTGTTCACAGGCTGATGCGGGCTTTGCGCCTCTGATGCACTCATGTATTTCTCCACGTTTTCCACTATGTCGGCGAGGTCAAGTCCGTTTTCGCCTTCGCCCGAGCCAAAAAAGCCAGCGACTAAGCGCTGGCCGGATGAAAGAGGGTTAAAATAACGATTTCGTCAGGTGATTGTGTCGCAGATCTTGCTATTACCGTGATAACGAGGCAGACAGTTTGTCTTCTTCCATTTTATCCAGTCGGGTAAGCAACTTACGGGTGATGCTTTCGAGCTGCGACTTTTCGTCAGCGGTCAGAGCGGACCACAGATATTGCAGGCTCTGATGCTGCGGCGGCAGAACCTGCTGCAGGAAGGCATTACCTTTGTCGGTCAGATGCAGATGCAGACAGCGGCGATCCTGCGCACTTTCACGGCGCTCAATCCAGCCGCGTTTTTCCAGCTCATCAGCGATGCGCGTGGCGTTGGTACGTGATGAACCCAGCGCGGTGCTCAGTTCAGAAGGCTGAATGCTCTGATCTTCCTGCGCATCCAGGGTCAGCAATGCCATAAACAGGGTTTCATTGATGCCCTGTTCTTTCAGCATCTTATTACGATTATCCAGCAGCTTACCTTGCATATGCATGCAGAGTCGCGTCAGAAGAATCTCCTGGAAGGGGAAATCCGCATGACGATTGGCGCGGATGTTTAACATTTGCTCAATGGGAGTAAACGAACTTTCCATTAGAAAAAACCTCACTAATTTCAACTTTTATAGTAACCACGGCGACAGCATGACTGTTGAGTCACCGGACACAGAAGCGGTGTTCTCGGGCTGTTCCACTGTGGTGATTCAAGATCTGTCCTTGACCCCAGGGTGAAGGTGGTGCGCATCGATATCACAGGCGTTGGTCGTAGAGCGAAACGGTACGACATCAAATGATTTCGAAAGAAAAAATAACCGACGTGAATAACTTTGGGGCCAACCATAGCAAACTCACACTCGGCTGAACAGGCTAAATCACACTATTCTGGCTATTCGGTTGCTCTAAGCGGTGATTCCTCCACCAGACAAGTAAATTCAGTAACGTCAGTGTTGCACCGGCTGCGCAAACCCCATGCCAGCCGCCCAGATGATAGGCATTGGCAGACAGCAGCGAACCCAGCGCACCGCCGATAAAGTAGCTGGTCATATAGCCGGCATTCAGACGGTTACGGGCATCAGGCTGACGCGCGTAAATCACGCTCTGATTGGTGATATGCACGCCCTGTACCGCCAGATCCAGCAGCAAAATGCCGATAATCAGAGCCGCAAGATGCTGCGTGCCCCAGGCGGTCACGCTCCATGACAGCAGCATAATCAGCAAGCCCATGCTGGTGGTCAGTTTCGCTTTACCTTTGTCCGCCAGCGCCCCGGCTTTTCTGGCCGCCAGCGCGCCAGCGGCACCCACCAGCCCCAGTAAGCCGATCTCCCCTTCCGAATAACCGTAGGGCGCGGAAGAGAGCAGAAAGGCCATTGAGGTCCACAGGATGCTGAAATTGGCAAACGTCAGGCAACCGGTAAAGGCCCGGGTGCGCAGAACAGCGTCGGCCGCATACAGCCTGAAAATGGAAACCAGCAGCTGCGGATAATTTAACGAGACCGAGGGGGTAATACGCGGCAGCGCGCGCCACAGCGCCAGCGCCATCAACAGCATTAAGACGCTGGCGACCCAGTAGACGGTTTGCCAGCCGCCCAACTGAGCCAGGCCGCCCGCCACGGTGCGCGCCAGCAAAATACCCAACAGCAAGCCACTCATGACGGTGCCGGTCACTTTGCCCCGTGTTTCCGGGCGGGCCAGGGTGGCCGCCAGCGGTACCAGAATTTGCGCCGCGACAGAAAAGAGCCCGGTAAGTACCGTTCCCAGTAACAACACAGGAAAGGAGGAGGAAAGGGCAATGATCACCATACCAAGCGCCGCCAGCACCATCATGGCAACAATCAGTCCACGCCGTTCCAGCATATCGCCAAGTGGGACCAGCAACAGCAGACCGCAGGCATAGCCGAGTTGCGCGCTGGTCACGATAAACCCGGCGAATGCGACGGATAAGTGAAAGTGAAGGGCGATAGTATGCAGCAGAGGCTGAATATAATAATTACTGGCGACGCACAGTCCCGTGGCAACGGACATCAGTCCCACCAGCGCGGAAGATAAACCAGGGTGAGACGTTGTCATAGGTCGTCAGTAGCAAAGATGAATAATAATGTGGCGTTAATAATAACCTAAAAAATAATTTGATAGCTATGTTTATGTGATAGTCGGGTAACAGTAAAGATCGACAGCCGTTTACGTCGGGTTTGTTGGTCGCGATCTCTCGGGTCGTGGCAGGCACAGACTTATCCCTCTGTCAGGTTGGATCCGGGTACGGCGCCCCGTTTTGGCGTCGGAATAAACGGGTTTCTCAACGCCATGCCAAAGGCAGCGCGTTGCTGAGAGCGGTCAGTGCGTGAGCAGTGATATCGGTCTGGTTAACCCTGGCAACGGCGGCCAAATCGTTACCGTCATTTATTGTGGCGCGATCGGCACCCATTCCGCGGACGGAGAGGGAAGGTTCAGCGCGCTGTGAAAATGCCGCGCGCCTGTCCCTTCGCGAAGGGGAAACGTGCCGTTGACAGCACGGCACACAACGTCTTAAAAATTCCAGTCTTCGTCTTCGGTTTCGACCGCTTTCCCCATCACGTAAGACGATCCTGAGCCCGAGAAGAAATCATGGTTCTCATCCGCATTGGGTGACAGTGCCGCCAGAATGGCCGGATTGACCTGCGTGAGCTCCGCCGGGAACAGAGCCTCGTAGCCCAGATTCATCAACGCTTTATTGGCGTTGTAATGCAGGAAGGTTTTCACCTCGTCTGCCCAGCCTGTTTCGCCGTACAGCGCTTCTGTATAGGCCACTTCATTTTCATACAGCGCCAGCAGCAGATCGATGGCGAACTGCTGTAAGGCTTCGCGGCGGCCCTCATCGACCTGCTCAAGCGCTTTCTGGTATTTATAGCCGATATAGTAGCCGTGTACCGCCTCATCGCGGATGATTAAACGAATCAGATCCGCCGTATTGGTCAGCTTGCCGCGGCTGGACCAGTACATCGGCAGCCAGAAGCCCGAATAAAACAGAAACGACTCCAGAAAGACGCTGGCGATTTTTTTCTTTAACGGATCGTCAGCGCGGTAATGGGTCAGGATAATCCCGGCTTTATTTTGCAGGGCCTGGTTCTCTTCACTCCACTGGTACGCCGCATCCACATCGCTGGTATTGCATAAGGTCGAAAAAATCGAGCTGTAGGAGCGGGCATGCACCGCCTCCATAAAGCTGATATTCGACAGCACCGCCTCCTCATGCGGCGTCAGCGCGTCAGGCATTAACCCCGGTGCGCCCAGCACATTCTGAATGGTGTCCAGCAGCGTCAGGCCGGTAAAGACGCGAATGGTGAGCTGCTGTTGTGACTTGTCCAGCGTCTGCCAGGCCGGCAAATCATTGGACAGCGGGATTTTTTCCGGCAACCAGAAGTTGCTTGTCAGACGGTTCCAGACCTCAAGATCTTTCTCATCCTGAATCCGGTTCCAGTTAATCGCGTGAATATGTCGAAGTTGCATAACAGGTTTCTCACAGTGCACAGGAGACGCAGCCCTGCACTTCGGTGCCTTGCAGGGCCATCTGGCGCAGTCGAATGTAATAGAGCGTTTTGATGCCTTTCTTCCAGGCGTATATCTGCGCTTTATTGATGTCGCGCGTGGTCACGTCGTCCCGGAAGAACAGGGTCAGTGACAGGCCCTGATCCACATGTCGGGTTGCCTCAGCGTAGGTATCAATAATGGCCTCCGGCCCAATCTGGTAGGCATCTTCATAGAACGCCAGATTGTCATTGGTCATGAAGGGGGCGGGATAGTATACGCGACCGGTTTTACCCTCTTTGCGGATCTCAATACGCGACACAATCGGATGAATACTGGAGGTGGCGTGATTGATGTAGGAGATCGACCCCGTGGGCGGGATAGCCTGCAGATTCTGATTGTATAAACCCGAGGTCATCACCGCTTCACGCAGCGCCAGCCAGTCTTCACGGCCGGGCAGCGTAATGCCCGCTTTGGCAAACAGGGCGTCAATACGGGCGGTGCGCGGCTGCCAGTCAGCGTTCAGATACTTGTCAAAGTAAGCGCCGGTGGCATAGGTCGAGGACTCAAAACCCTCGAAGGTTTGCTGGCGTGCTTTTGCCAGCTGATTCGAGGCGCGCAGCGCATAATAGGTCACACAGTAAAAATAGAGATTAGTGAAATCCAGTGCTTCCGGGGAACCATAGACGATGCCTTCCCGCGCCAGATAGCCATGCAGGTTCATCTGGCCCAGGCCGATCGCATGGGAACGCCGGTTACCTTCTGCAACGGAAGGCACGGACGCAATATCACTCATCTCTGATACCGCCGTCAGGGCGCGGATTGCCGTATCCACCGTCTGTGCGAGATTGCCCGAGTCCATCGCATGCGCGATATTCAGGGAACCCAGATTACAGGAAATGTCTTTTCCCACGCGGCGGTAGCTCAGGTCTTCATTAAACTCGCTGGCGCTGTTCACCTGCAAAATCTCTGAACAGAGGTTGCTCATATTAATGCGACCGGCAACAGGGTTATCGCGGTTGACGCTGTCCTCATACATGATGTAGGGATAACCCGATTCAAACTGAATTTCCGCCAGCGTCTGGAAGAAATCGCGCGGCTGAATATAGGTTTTACGAATGCGGTCATCCGCCAGCATCTCGTGATATTTCTCACTGACGCTGATATCACCAAACGCCTGACCGTAGATCCGCTCCACATCGTAGGGCGAGAACAGCGCCATCGGCTGATTCTCTTTGGCAAGCTGGAAGGTGATGTCCGGGATCACCACGCCCAGCGACAGGGTTTTAATGCGGATTTTCTCGTCGGCGTTTTCGCGCTTGGTATCCAGAAAACGTAAAATGTCAGGATGGTGAGCACTGAGCCAGACTGCGCCTGCTCCCTGACGTGCGCCCAACTGGTTAGCATAGGAGAACGCATCTTCCAGCATTTTCATGACCGGAATGACGCCGGAAGACTGGTTTTCAATGCGCTTAATCGGCGCACCGGCCTCCCGCAGGTTCGACAACAGGAACGCCACGCCGCCGCCGCGTTTGGACAGCTGCAGGGCGGAATTCACCGCCCGGCCAATCGATTCCATATTGTCTTCAATACGCAACAGGAAGCAGGAAACCAGCTCGCCGCGCTGTTGCTTGCCGCAGTTAAGGAACGTCGGCGTGGCAGGCTGAAAACGGCCACTGAGGATTTCCGCCAGCACTGCGCGTGCCAGGCTTTCGTCGCCCCGTGCCAGCGTCAGTGCCACCATGCAGGCACGCTGCGCAAAGGTTTCCAGATAACGCTTGCCGTCAAATGTCTTCAGCGTGTAGCTGGTGTAGTACTTCCACGCGCCTAAAAAGGTTTTGAACTCAAAACCCCATGCGTCGGCTTCATCGTGCAGGGCACACAGGAAGTCAAAATCGTACTGATTCAGCACGTCCGCTTCATAGTAGCCTTCTGCAACCAGATAGCGCAGGCGCTCGGCTACGCTGGCAAAGTGCAGCGTATTGGGTTGCACGTGCTGAATAAGGAACTGTCGCGCCGCCTGCTGATCCTTTTCAAACTGAATACGGCCATCGGCGTCGTAAAGATTCAGCATGGCGTTCAGCGCATGGTAGTCCAGCGCAACGTTGTTCAGAGTGTCTGTTGTTGCCAAAATTGGGTTACTCCCGCTTTTACATTGGCGATATCGTCCGGCGTTCCCATCAGTTCAAACCGATACAGGTAAGGAACCTGGCATTTCTTAGCAATGATGTCGCCCGCCAGGCAGTAGCCTTCACCGAAGTTACGGTTACCGGCCGCGATCACGCCGCGCAGACCGCGACGATTGGCTTCATCATTAAGAAACTGAATCACCTGTCTGGGCACGGCGCCGCGATGACTGCCACCGCCATAGCTCGGCACCACCAGAATATAAGGCTGGTGAATATGCAGCGGTTGCTTGCTCTCAATCGGTATGCGGTGCGCGGGCAGGCCCAGACGGGTAATAAACCGATGGGTGTTTTCCGACTGGCTGGAAAAATAGACCAGTGGGAACATGTGACTACCCGCCGATGGTCGTGGTTTGGGTTAAACGGGCTATCTTGTCAGGACGAAAGCCACTCCAGTGATCGTCATGGGTCATCACCACGGGCACCTGGCGATAGCCCAGCGCTTTCAGGCTGTCGATTGCGTCCGGCTGGGTATCCAGATTGATCAGTTGGTAATCGATGCCGTGGCGATCCAGTGCATTCTTCGTGGCATTACACTGGACACAGTGGTTTTTAGTGTAAATAATAATGCGCATGATTCGTATTCCTCTTTCATTGCGGTCCTGCTGCGAATAACGACGTGTATTTCCCTGAATCAGGCTTCGTTCGTGCAAACATCTTGTGGGCTGACAATGAAATGAATACTAGATGTAGTATTTGTGGCGGTCAATAGCACCATATGTAGGGTTAATCGCGATTATCGCGGCAAGTCAGGCCTGGCGCGCTCTGCCACCCGAAAAATAAATTTGTAAAGCTGGTTGATTAAAAAACAGGCATAAAAAAACCCCGCTCAGTGAGCGAGGCGGATGATAACGGGGTGGAACAGCGTTAGCGGCGTGAAACCAGTAGTGCGCCCAGCACAATGCCGACGGCCGCGCCGATACCCACACCGTACCAGGGTTTGTCATGGACATACGCGTCGACCTGATAGCCGGCATCGCGGGCCACCTGCGTGACGCGGTTACCGCCGCCGTTCAGTTTTGCCCGGGTTTGCTTAAGCAGGGCTTCAGCCTGACTGCGCGCAGAATTGACTTCGTCTTTGGCCTCGCTGCCGTAAGACTTCAGCAGGGCTTCAAGTGAATCTGCCAACTCATTAACATCCTGATTGATATCAATGTCATCGTTTTTTTGCGTTCGATTAAACATTTTTGGCTCCCTTGTCATTAACACGTAATACTCAGTGTAGACCACGTTTTGCTTAACGAGGCGCGGGACGACCCTTTAGGGAAAATTCCGAATGCCCGTACAGCCACGCTGATGTAAGGTTGCGTGGCTTTTGAAGAGGAGAGGATCAAGCATGTATTTACGACCAGATGAGGTAGCGCGCGTCCTGGAAAAAGTGGGCTTTGAAGTCGATGAAATTACCCCCCGTGCGTACGGCTATCGTCGTGGCGACAACTATGTTTACGTCAATCGCGAAGCGCGCATGGGGCGCACGGCGCTGGTTATCCACCCCACGTTAAAAGAAAAAAGTCAGCCTTTCGCCGAACCGGCCTCAGAAATGAAAACCTGTGATCACTACACACAGTTCCCTCTCTACCTGGCCGGTGATACGCAGGAACACTACGGTATTCCGCACGGTTTCAGTTCGCGAATGGCGCTGGAACGCTACCTGCAAAGCGTGTTTGGCTAACGCATTCCGCCCCGTTATCACGGGGCGCCGATCCCGGCCTTTCTGGCACCTTACCGCTTCGCCCGTTGCATTTCGGCGCGACGACGCGTATAAATCTGCTGCATATAGATGTTTAGACGTCCATACGGATGAGGTTTATGAGCGAGCAGAATACGTCTTCGCAGGGTCAGTTCAAGCGAACCATGAAAGTACGCCACCTGGTGATGTTATCGCTGGGCGGCGTGATCGGTACGGGCCTGTTTTTTAACACCGGCTACATCATTTCCACGACAGGGGCCGCCGGTACGCTGCTGGCTTATCTGATTGGCGCGCTGGTGGTCTGGCTGGTCATGGCCTGCCTGGGTGAGTTGTCCGTGGCGATGCCCGAAACCGGCGCATTCCACGTCTATGCGGCCCGCTATCTGAGTCCGGCAACCGGCTATACCGTGGCCTGGCTCTACTGGCTGACCTGGACCGTCGCGCTGGGGTCCAGCCTGACGGCGGCAGGGTTCTGTATGCAGTACTGGTTTCCGCATGTGCCGGTCTGGATCTGGTGCCTGGTTTTCTGTATTGCCATCTATCTGCTGAACGTGATTTCTACCCGCTTCTTTGCGGAAGGGGAATTCTGGTTTTCCATCATCAAGGTCATCACCATTGTCGCCTTTATCGTCCTGGGCGGTGCAGCCATGTTCGGGTTTATTCCCATGAAGGACGGTACGCCAGCACCCGGCCTGAGCAATCTTACCGCGCACGGCTGGTTGCCTAACGGTGTGTTGCCGATCATCATGACCATGGTGGCGGTGAACTTTGCCTTTTCCGGCACTGAGTTAATCGGTATTGCCGCCGGTGAAACCGAAAACCCGCAAAAAGTCGTGCCGCTGGCTATTCGTACCACCGTTGCTCGTCTTATCCTGTTCTTTGTCGGCACCGTCTTCGTGCTGGCGGCGCTGATCCCGATGGATCAGGCCGGTATCGTCAAAAGCCCGTTTGTGCTGGTATTTGAGAAAATCGGTATTCCATGGGCGGCGGATATCATTAACTTTGTTATTCTCACGGCCATCCTGTCAGCGGCGAACTCGGGCCTGTATGCTTCGGGCCGGATGCTGTGGTCGCTGGCCAATGAAAACACCTTGCCGCGCGCCTTCGCCCGGGTAAATAAACGTGGCGTACCGCTGCTGGCTATCACCGTCAGCATGATTGGCGGGCTGCTGGCGCTGTTTTCCAGTGTGGTCGCGCCGGACACCGTATTTGTGGCGCTGTCTGCTATCTCTGGCTTTGCCGTCGTGGCGGTGTGGCTCAGCATCTGTGCATCGCACTATGTTTTCCGTCGCCGCCATGTGCAGCAGGGCAAAGCGCCAGCGGACCTGATTTACCGCGCGCCGCTCTATCCGTTTACGCCGATTCTGGGCTTTTTACTCTGCCTGCTGGCCTGTGCCGGGCTGGCGTTTGATCCCTCACAGCGCATTGCCCTGTGGTGCGGAATTCCGTTTGTGCTGTTTTGCTATGGCGCTTACCATGTGACCCACAAAAAATCACAGGCTAAGGAGGCCAGAGATGTCGCGTAATCCTGTATCACACGCACTGCAGCAGTCTGCTCCGTTGATTCTGGATGGGGCGCTGGCGACTGAGCTGGAAACCCGGGGCTGCGATCTGACGGATGCGTTGTGGTCCGCGAAAGTGCTGATGGAAAATCCTGAGCTGATTTACCAGGTGCACTATGACTATTTTGCTGCTGGCGCGCGCTGCGCGATTACCGCCAGCTATCAGGCGACGCCACAAGGCTTTGCGGCACGCGGTTTGAACGAACAGCAGTCGCTGGCGCTGATCGCACAAAGCGTCGAACTGGCTCAACGTGCCCGCGCAGATTACCTGGCGACGCAGACAGACGACAGGATATTGCTGGTAGCAGGCTCGGTGGGCCCTTATGGCGCGTTTCTGGCGGACGGGTCGGAATATCGCGGCGACTATACGTTGCCCGAAGCCGAGATGATGGCGTTTCATCGCCCCCGGATAGCTGTCTTGCTGGCAGCGGGCGTGGATGTGCTGGCCTGTGAAACCCTGCCTTCGTTTGCCGAAGCGCAGACGCTGGTCAACCTGCTGCGCGAATTCCCTGACAGCTGTGCCTGGTTCTCCTTTACGCTGCGTGATGCGGAACACCTCAGCGATGGCACGCCGCTGCGTGACGTTGCGGCCTACCTGAATGCGCAGCCGCAGGTTATTGCCGTGGGGATCAACTGCATCGCGCTGGACAGTGTCACACCCGCTCTGCAGCAGCTTCAGCGCCTGACAGAGAAGCCCCTGGTGGTGTATCCCAATTCAGGTGAGCAGTACGATGCCAACAGCAAAAGCTGGCACTCCGCGCCCTCAGGTTGCACGCTGCATGACAAATTTGCCGAATGGCAGCAGGCCGGCGCCCGACTGATTGGCGGCTGCTGCCGCACCTCACCCCGTGACATCGCGGCGATTGCCCGCCATTGTCAACCGCAATAAAGCAGCAGAATCGGGCGATGATAGCCCGATTGAGAAGGATGAAAAGGTGGGAAGGGCGGTTTACACTGTGCTTCCTGACTTTTATCGGATCCTGCCATGAAACAGCACATTCTGGCTCTCGCTGCCGCGATGCTACTGAGCGGTTGCGCCACCATTGTTGGCAACGAAACCCAATCGGTTCTGATCGATTCGCAGCCGCCCGGCGCGCGTTTTACCGTACAGGATGAAACTGGTCGTCCGGTTGCGGAAGGCTATACGCCAAAAACCGTCATCCTGGAAAAATCCACCCATCGGTATTTTGGTAAAAAGCACTATTTGCTGATGCTGGAAAGTCCGGGCTACGTGCCCGTCACGGTGCCGATCGAAGCCCGTGCCAACCTGTGGTACCTGCTGGGGAATATTCCACTGCTGGGCTTCCCCGGCTGGCTGCTGGTCGATCCGTTCTACGGGGGCATGTATAACCTGGAACCCGAGCATCCAAAGCCTTACATGAACCCGGTCGGCGCACGCGGCTGATTACTGGGCGGTAGGTTTTACCATACCGCCCGGTGCTTTATGGCGTTCCAGATACTGATGCTGGAAAATGCACATACGAATGGTGTTGCGGTATTCGCCATTGATAAAGAATTCGTGTTTAAGCACGCCTTCAATCTCAAAGCCCAGTTTGCTGTAGATGTGGATGGCTTTCTCATTTTCCTGATCGACGATCAGGTAGAGCTTATACAGATTCAGCACGGAAAAACCGTAATCCATCGCCAGCTTCGCCGCCTGGGTGGCCAGACCTTTGCCCTGATGCGCCGGATCAATGATGATCTGAAATTCAGCGCGGCGGTGAACATGGTTAATCTCCACTAACTCCACCAGCCCCGCTTTTTGCCCCTCATGCTCAACCACGAAGCGCCGTTCGGTCTGATCGTGAATGTGCTTATCGTAGAGATCGGACAATTCCACGAAGGCTTCATACGGCTCTTCGAACCAGTAGCGCATGACGCTGGCGTTGTTATCCAGCTGATGCACAAAGTGAAGATCTTCTCGTTCCAGTGGGCGAAGTCGGATGCTCATGGTTTTTCCTTGCATCAGGCTGAGGCGGCAATCTGCTCAACGATCCGTCCCTGCGCCATCCGGACGGCGCGGTCACACATGTGATCAATCACATCGGGATCGTGGCTGACCAGCACCATCGTCAGACCATCCTGACGCTTAAGATCGTTAAGCAGATTGAGAATCTCAGCCTGGATTGACATATCCAGTGCCGATGTTGGCTCATCCAGCAGCAGTATTTTGGGCTGAAGCAACAGGGCGCGCACGATAGCCACACGCTGGCGCTGACCGCCGGACAACTGATGAGGATAGCGATCGGCCAGCGACGGATCCAGCCCCACATGGCGAAATCCCTCATGAATACGATCGTCGATGTTGTCCCGTTTCAGCAGGTTGAGCGGCTCGGACAGCGTACGGCGCAGGCGATGGCGGGGATGCAGGGAGGCATAAGGATCCTGAAACACCATCTGCACCTCCTGACGCAGCGCGCCGGTAAAGCTTTTGCCCGGCAGGACTTTGTGCCCTGCCAGTTCCATATTCCCCTGCCAGTGCGGATTCAGTCCGGCCATCACCCACAGCAGCGATGACTTGCCGCAGCCAGACGGGCCGACCAGACCAAAACACTCGCCCGCGTTAACCTGCAGGTTAACGTCGTGTACGACGGTACGCAGATCGTAACCCTGTTTGTGTGACACGCTCAGGTGTTGCAGATTAATCATGGTGAGCCTCCAGCGCTGCGCGGTCCAGCACCGGTAGTGGTTGTCCGTGCGTGGCTTTACTGGGGCGGCAGGACCACAGCGTGCGAGTGTAGGGATGGGTTGCGCGCGGCAAATCCGCCGCAGGCAGCGTATCCAGCACGCGACCTTTGTACATTACCATCACGCGTTCGCAGTGCTCTGAGACCTGTTGCAGATCATGGCTAATCAGCAGCAGGCCCATGTTGCGGGACTCAACCAGCTCACGAATCAGCGACAGCACCTGATCGCGCATGGCGTGATCCAGTGCGGAAGTCGGCTCGTCGGCAATCAAAAAGGCCGGATCGGTAATCAGGGCGATGGCCAGCATCACGCGTTGTCCCATCCCGCCGGAAAGCTGATGCGGATAAACCTGCATCAACTGGCGCGGATTAGGCAGCCCGACGGCATCCAGCATGTCGCACACCTTTTCTTTGCGCGCTGCGCGGCTCAGGCGACGGTGCAGAATCAGCGGCTCTTCCACCTGCCAGCCGATCGTCCGTGACGGATTCAGCGCATATTTGGGGTCCTGCATGACCATGGCCACGCGCTCGCCCCGCAGCTTACTCCAGCCGCGCTCGTTCAGGGCCAGGGCATTTTCACCCGCGACCTGAAGCTGGCTGGCCTGCAGATGCAGGGCAGGGGACAGTAAGCCCATTAACGTCCGGGCGGTCAGCGATTTACCCGAACCGGATTCACCAACCAGCGCCACCCGCTCCCGCCCGATGGAGAAACTGATATTGTCGACCAGCGTCGCCGCCTCGCTGCGGATGCTGAGTGACTCCACAAGAATGTTATTTTGCATGTCGGGTATCCAGTCGGTCACGCAGGCCATCGCCTGTCAGGTTAAACGCCAGGCTGGCAAACAGAATGGCCGCGCCGGGAGCCGCCGCCACCCACCACTGGTCAAAGATCACCTTACTGCCTTCCGCAACCATTGAACCCCACTCGGCGGTAGGCGGTTGCACGCCCATGCCCAGAAAGCCCAGTCCGGCAGCGGCCAGGATAATCCCGCCCAGGCTCAGCGCCGCGCGCACCACGGCGGTGGGCAGGCACAGCGGCAGAATATGGCCGAACATCAGGCGAAAGCCGGTAATGCCTTGCATACGGGCGGCGGCCAGATAGTCACTGCGCCGCAGCGCCAGGGTTTCGGCGCGCGCCTGACGGGCAAATGGCGGCCAACTGGTCAGCGCCAGCGCCAGCGCACCGTTCATCAGGCCCGGTCCCATAATGGAAACCAGCGCCAGGGCAATCACCAGGTTTGGCAGTGAAAGAAAAATATCGGTGATGCGCATTAAGACGCGCTCGGTCCAGCCGCCCGTATAGCCGGCGGTAATGCCCACCAGCAGGCCCACCGGGATAGTGAGGATCAGAATCAGTGATACCAGCAGCAGCGTCGGACGTGCGCCATAGATCACCCGTGAGAGCAGGTCGCGGCCAAAGCCATCGGTGCCAAACCAGTGTGCAGCCGAAGGCGGCAGCAGGCGGCTGGAGATGGTTTGCAGATTGGGATCGTAAGGCGCGATGAACGGTGCCAGCACTGCCATCAGAATGACAATCGCCACCAGCGTTAACCCGATGGTTAACGAGGTGATGCGTCGGCGGCTGCGTCGTGGTCGCACCGTTTCAAGTTCAGTAAGTTGTTGCGTCATCGTGTTCTCGGATCGGTTAACCAGGTGAGGGCGTCCGCCAGCGTATTGATCAGAATAAAACAGCTTCCAATCAACAGAGTAGCCCCCAGAATGGCTGGCACATCGCCAGAGAAGAGCGCATTGGTCATATAGCGCCCTACGCCAGGCCAGGCAAACACGGTTTCTGTCAGCACCGAGCCTTCCAGCAGCGTGGCGTAGGACAGCGCAATCACGGTAATGAGCGTACCCAGCACGTTCGGGAAGATATGGCGCAGCAGAATCCGTACCCGGCCCGCGCCTTTTGCCCGCGCCAGCACCACATACTCTTTGCTGCTCTCTTCCAGCAGCGCCGCGCGCAGCAAACGGGTAATGCCCGCCATCGCCAGCAGGCCCAAAATCACCACCGGCAACCAGAGATGGGCCACCGCGTTCCAGAAAATTTCCCGGTCGCCCGACAGCCAGCTGTCAATCAGCACAAAGCCGGTTTTCGGCTCCAGCGTATAGGCCCAGATATCATCCAGCCGTCCCGGTCCGGCAGACCAGTGCAGCACCGCATAAAACAGCAATAAGCCCAGCAGGCCCAGCCAGAAGACCGGCACGGAGTAACCCAACAGAGAGATAAAGCGTGCCACGTTATCGATCACGCTGCCGGGTTTCCAGGCGGCCAGCAACGCCAGTGAAACGCCAAAGATCACGGCAAAAATCATTGCGCAGGTGGCCAGCTCAATGGTGGCCGGAAACGTCTGCAACAGGTCGCTGCTGACGGGCTGATTCGTCAGACGGGAAACGCCGAGATCGCCGCGCATCAGATGCGCAATGTAGTGCCAGAACTGCATCAGTACCGGTTGATCCAGCCCGAGATCGTGACGAACCTGCGCATAGGTCGCTTCACTGGCATGATCGCCCGCGATTTGCTGTACCGGATCGATCGGCGAGAGATGCGACAGCATAAAGGTAAACGCCAGCAATCCTGACAGGGTGATTACCAGTGACAGTAAGCCTGATGAAAGGCGGCCAGCGCGCCGCCAAAAATGCCGGGTGGACCCGGCAGAAGAGGCAGAGTGTGCCATTACTTAGTAACCTGCGAATAGTAAACCATGTCCGGGTTAATGCCCTGAACGTAGCCTTTAAGGTTATCGCGCAGGGCGATAAGGTTTTTCGCCTGCAGTCCAATAACATAAGGCGAGCTTTTCAGCACTTCACGTTGCATCGCCTGGTAAAGTTCAACGCGTTTTTTCGGATCGCTTTCCGCGGTTGCAGCCAGCACCTGCTTATTCAGTTCTGGAATATGCCAGTCAGAACGGTAAGCAATCGTCTTGCTGCCATCTTCCGGGTTGTAGGCGAACGACGAGGCGTTGGTATTCGGATCAAAGTAGTCTGCGCCCCAGGCGTTGATCGTGCCTTCGTAGTTATGCGCTTTGACGCGGGTAGAAACTTCAGAGCTCAGTCCCGGCAACACTTCCACTTTTACGCCGCCTTTAGCAAAGCTGCCCTGCAGGGCCTGGGCAATATCCAGATACGGGGGCTGATTGCTGGTGGACAGGGTAAAGCTGACATTCGTCAGGCCGGCTTTTTTCAGGATCGCTTTCGCTTTTTCCGGATCGTAACTGTACGGGTTGTCGTTTAAGGCACCCAGAAAACCTTTCGGCAGAAACGTCTGGTGCACATCGAACTGCCCTTTCAGCAGCTGTCCGGCAATGCCTTTATAGTCGAACAGGTAGCGTGCCGCTTCCCAGAAGGCCGGGTTTTTTAACGCCGGATTATTTTTGTTGCCAATGTTGAACTGGATGTAATACAGCGAGGCCATCGGAATCGCGTCGGTTTTCACACCGCTTTTGCCCTGCAGCGAGGCAATCTGGTCTGCCCCCAGGTTACGGGCGATGTCAGCGTCGCCTTGCTCAAGCAGCAACCGGCGGGCCGCCGGTTCCGGCACATTTTTGATCAGAATATTTTTAATCTTCGGCGCGCCGGCCGGTGACGTCGGGTTGGCGGTCAGGATGACGGCCTGATGCATCACCACTTTACGAATCTGGTAAGGGCCGCTACCGGCAGAGTTGGTGGCCAGCCAGCCGTTACCGAAATCGCCTTTTTCGGCGTGCGCGCTGACAGTTTTTTCATCGACGATGGAGGAAACCGGTGCGGACAGCAGGCTAAGAACGTAAGCCGGGCTGACGTTCGCCGTCCAGCTAATCTGCACATGGTTGTCATCAACCTTTTTCAGGAAGCCATCCACATTATCTTTGTTCCAGCCGAGCTGGGTCAGAATAAAGGAAGGATCCAGATTCAGTTTCACCACGCGCCCCAGCGAGAAGATCACATCTTCCGGGCGCAGGGGATTGCCGCTGGCGAATTTGGCGTCTTTACGCAATGCAAACGTCAGGCTGCGGTTATCGCTACCCGGCTGCCAGGATGTCGCCAGGGTCGGTTTTAAATCTGTGGGGTTTTGTGGATCCGACTGCACCAGGCGCTGATAAATGTTGGTAAACGCTTGCACGCTGGTCAGTTCAAACCCTTTCGCCGGATCAAAGCTGTCTGCATCGTCTGTTGACTGTACGACGACCAGGGTATCTTTTGGTGTGGCGGCGTTAACGCTGAATGCGGTGGCCAGTGACAAGGCCAGTAATGATGGAATTATTTTTTTCATGGAAAATCCTTGCCTGAGAAAGTAACGCGAGTTTACGAAAGGGCTCATGCAAAGAATAGTCGATTATGGGCTAATGATATGCAAAAAAGTTATAACAAATGCAGCGCGGTTATAAGGCTGGTCAGGCGGGCATGCTGAAGTCACAACGGTTAATAAACGAAACCGGGATTGAACCGTTATTTTTCTTTACCCGAACGGGGCTGGGATTATACTAAGCGAAAATAGTCGCAGGAGTCATACTTTGGATAGTCACCCTAAATACGTTATTACTCCGGCAAGCTAACTGCATTTCGCTGCTTGCCACCTGGCGGGCAGCAATCTTCTCTGTACGATCCGATTGCTCTCCCTGAAATACACGCTGTAGTCACTGCGAGAGCGCATTATGTTTATGTATATTCAGGCCCTTTTTCCTCCGCCTCGACAGGCGTAGCCGCGGGCTGCGCACCCTTTCTCATACAGTCATTTTTTGTGCGTTTATTTCGCCAGGTCCGGTATTGCGCGGTATTTTTATTTTTCTGCGCGGCGGACGTGCGCGCTTATTTATTAAAAACTGACTGAACCTCTTTACCGGAAATAACCGGAAATACAGGCATGCTTTATTTCGCATGCAGGATATCTGTTGCTTTAAATCAGGGAGATGTCGACATGAGCGACATGAAACTCGAACACGCCGCGATGATTCACAACCGCCAGCGTGCACTTAAAAAAACCAAAACGCCCTTTGCCATTGAACGCGAAGCACGCAATCGCACCGATGTCACGCTGAGCAACCTCCACAGCAGCTATGAGGGCCTGACGCACACGGAAGCCCGGGCGCGATTGGGTGATTATGGCCGCAATGAGGTGGTGCATGAAAAAGCGCCTTCCGCGTTTGTCCAGCTGATCCTGGCCTTTAACAATCCGTTCATCTATGTGCTGATGGTGCTGGCACTGGTCAGCTGGGTAACCGATTACTGGCTACCGCTGCGGGCCGGTCAGGACACCGATCTGTCTGGCGTGATCATCATACTTACCATGGTAACGCTCAGTGGACTGCTGCGTTTCTGGCAGGAGTTCCGTACCAACCGCGCCGCGCAGGCTTTAAAGTCGCTGGTTCGCACGCAGGTTACCGTACTGCGTCGTGAAGAAGGCAGCACGACTGGCCGCCGTCACGATATCGATATGCGTGAACTGGTGCCCGGCGATGTGATTTTATTGAGTGCGGGCGATCTTGTGCCGGCCGACGTGCGCTTGCTGGCCTCGCGCGACCTGTTTATCAGCCAGGCGATCCTGACCGGTGAATCGCTGCCCGTTGAGAAAAACGATCTCAGCGCAGGTGAAGAGATCGCAGAGCAGCCCGGTCGCAGCGTACTGGAGCTCAGAAACAGCTGTCTGATGGGGACCAATGTCGCCAGCGGCACGGCTCGCGCACTGGTCGTCGCCACCGGCAGTGAAACCTGGTTTGGTTCGCTGGCGGCCTCGCTCTCAGGTCGTCGTCCGCAGACCGCGTTTGACCGTGGCGTAAACAGCGTGTCCAGACTGCTGATCCGCTTCATGCTGGTGATGGTGCCGATTGTCTTACTGATCAACGGCTTTACTAAAGGCGACTGGATGGACGCCACCTTGTTCGCGTTGGCGGTTGCCGTCGGTCTGACCCCCGAAATGCTGCCGATGATCGTCAGTGCCAATCTGGCCAAAGGCGCGATTGCGATGTCACGGCGCAAAGTCATCGTTAAACGGCTGAACGCGATTCAAAACCTCGGTGCAATGGATGTGCTGTGTACCGATAAAACCGGCACGCTGACGCAGGACAACATTTTTTTGTCGGCACACCTGAACGGGGAAGGCGTAGAGGATGCGCGCGTATTGCTGCTGGCCTGGCTCAACAGCAGCAGCCAGAGCGGGGCAAAAAATTTGATGGACCGCGCGGTACTGAAATTTGGAGAGCAAACCCTGTCTGCGGCCCAGTGCAGCCAGTTTCAGAAGGTGGATGAGCTGCCTTTTGACTTCGTCCGCCGCCGTGTCTCTGTGGTGGTGGAAGATCTGCAAACGCACCGTCCACTGTTAATCTGCAAAGGGGCGGTCGAGGAAATGCTGGCTGCTGCGACCACACTACGTCAGGGCGAGTCGGTCATTCCGCTGTGCGAACAGAAACGCGTCGAACTGTTGAACCTGACGCAGCATTATAATCAGCAAGGCTTTCGCGTCCTCCTGGTGGCAACCCGTGAGCACGGCATAGCGCTGCCACTCAGCAGCAATGATGAGTGCGAGCTGACCATTGAAGGGATGCTGACCTTTCTGGATCCGCCTAAGGAGAGCGCGGGCAAAGCGATTCAGGCGCTGAAAGACAGTGGCGTGAAGGTCAAAGTGCTGACAGGCGACAATCCGCTGGTGACGTTGCGCGTCTGTCAGGAAGTGGGGCTGGCTTCTGAAGCCATGCTGACCGGCAATGAGATTGATGACATGAGCGACGCGGTGCTGCGCACGGAAGTGGAGCGCTGCATGATTTTCACCCGGCTGACGCCGCAGCAAAAGTCACGCGTGCTTAAACTGCTGCAGCAGAATGGTCATACCGTCGGTTTCCTCGGCGATGGCATCAACGATGCGCCTGCGCTGCGCGAGGCCGATGTGGGGATCTCTGTCGATACGGCGACGGACATTGCCAAAGAGTCGTCGGACATTATCTTGCTGGAAAAAGATTTGGCCGTGCTGGGCGAAGGTGTGCTCAAAGGGCGCGAAACCTTCGGCAATATCATCAAGTATCTGAACATGACGGCCAGCTCGAATTTCGGCAACGTGTTCTCCGTACTGATTGCCAGCGCATTTATTCCTTTTCTGCCCATGCTGTCTATCCAGTTGCTGATTCAGAACCTGATGTATGACATCTCTCAACTGGCTCTGCCCTGGGACAAGATGGATCGCGAGTTTTTACGTAAACCGCGTAAGTGGGATGCCGGTAACATTAAGCGCTTTATGCTGTGGATGGGGCCAACATCGTCTATTTTCGATGTCACGACCTTTGCGCTGATGTGGTACGTCTTCGGGGCAAATCATGAAAGCGCCCAGTCGCTTTTCCAGTCTGGCTGGTTTGTGGAAGGGTTATTGTCTCAAACGCTGGTGGTGCATATGTTGCGGACGCAGAAAATTCCCTTTATTCAAAGCTGCGCCCGGCTGCCGGTGCTGCTGACCACGATGGGTATCTGTGCGGCGGGTATCCTGCTGCCGTTCTCTTCGCTGGGTACGCTGGTGGGATTAGTTCCGCTGCCCTGGCACTATTTCCCCTGGCTGGTGCTCACCCTGTTTAGCTACTGTCTGGTGGCGCAGGGAATGAAGATGGCGTACATCAAACGCTTTGGCCGCTGGTATTAAATGCTTCAGCCGTAAAAACATCGCCGGTCAATGCCACAAGGTGAGGGTGGCATTGACCGGTTTTCCCTCTGTGCGCATCTGCACGGCCCGTCTTCGTGAACTTGTGCTATATCATTGCAAAAAACGTGATGTCGATAACGTAGACGAACCTTTCTGCCATTCCCGCTCTTGCCGTGGCGTTCTCTGATACAATTACAGCGAAATTATTTAACCTGACCTGACAATATCCGGGTTGGAGGGATCTGCCGTCATCATGCGTGTTAGCTCAGCGAACGGACACGTATCTGAGCGCCGCCCGTTTCCCCGGCCGGTAATGCACACTGCCCGCCACGTCAGAAGATTTTGCTCAGTGGCCATGCATACCACACCCGGCCGGCGCTGATGATGCGCGGACTTTTTTGCCCGATGATTGAGGATCGTTATCCCGCATGCGTTGTTGTTTACTGCCTTGCCTGTGTGTTGCCGGAGCCTGAAATGCAGCAGACAGAATATGTAATTGAAGGTCTGGTTCGGTTTTCACCCGCTCAGGGACGACTGTGCCTGGTCGAGTCCAGTGAAACCAGCGTGCCCTTATCGCCTGCCTGCAATCATTTACTGGAAATGTTTCTGAAAAGCCCCGGCGTGGTGCTGGCCCGGGAACGTATTCTTGATAATTTCTGGCAGGAAACGGGCGCAACGCCTTCGTTCAACAGCCTGAATGCCTATGTATCGTCCATTCGACGCGGTTTTGCCTCGCTGGGCATCAGCCAGGACGTTATCACCACCGTTTATAAAGTAGGCTTTGTTTTCAATCCCACGCTGGCGATTCAAACGACGCACCTTGAGCCGGAACTGGCGGCTCCCACTGCGGATCCGGTCTCTCCGACGGCGGCTCTGCCGCGACGCGACCGTCGTTATTACGCTGCAGGTATTGCGGTGCTCCTGCTGGCAGGCATGACTGTGCTGGTGCTGTCTTCCCTCCGGCCTGAAAAATCGATCGCGCCTGTCAGCGTGGCAGACGTCAACGGCTGCGAGGTACTCTATCTGCCGGTGCATCCGGGGGAATCGGCTTTCCCGCCGGAACCCGTGTGGCGCAAAATCATCGCCAGCAGCGGTATGCCCTGTCAGAAGGGCGGCAAATATCTGTTTTACGCGGACAGAAACGTGACGGCCGGCCACTGGGGCAATGTCTACGTCGCTTACTGCCGCCACGTAACGGGCGGCCAGGCCTACTGCTCAAACTATTCTGAACTCGGATGGCGGGCAGAGAATGAATAAGAAGAACGTCGTGTCGCTCAGTCTGGTTTTGCTTTGTGCCAACCTGGTTATTGCGGGAGGCCTGTACTCTGTAAAATCGCAACGCGCCATGTTCGAATTTACCTGCGCAGCGAATTTTCAACAGCGCGATCTCACCCGGAATTATCATCTGGATGCCAGCTTTGTACTGACGCTGCGTCATTCCGGAGAAGGCATGGTGTCCGTTGATGGAACGGTCTATCAAGCGGGAAATACGTATATCTTAAGACGTAATGTCGAATTTCAGTATTCACCCTATATCCAGTCACTTTATAAGCTCGACCACTATAGTGTGAGTCGCGGTCTGCGCGACAACGTACCGGAAAATATATTAAACAGCCACTTTGCCTATCTCTATATTTCGAAAATAAAAGGAATGGAGGATGCGATATTGGTAGGCAGTCGGGTATTACCTCTTATCGTTTGTCATACCCGCTAATGGCGTTGTCCGCAGGCGCGGGTAGCGCCGTTTCGCACGCCCTTGCCCTGTGGAATGTACGCGGGTTTACGCCTCCTTCTGGTGGCTACCCTGCACAGCGAGCGTCTCTTGTGTGGAATTTAATTTTATATAAATTTATAAAAACAGTTTTTCCTTTCTAAGATTAACCATTCTAAGGTGTTTGTGGCTATTTTAGCCCCGTAATTGTTAAATCCTCATATCGGCAGCATGCCCGGGTTCGTTACAGCCTGGCGCTGTAACGAAATAACAGACATAGCCGGAAAATTTAATTTTTGAGGTGTTAACACTTTACGGGGAAACGGCCATGAAAGAGCTTGCTTATAAAATTCAATGTGACGCGAAATGGAATCAGCTTCAGGACACTGAGAAAAAACCACAGATGAAAGACGTCATTATGTGTCTTATTAAAAAACAGTCGGAAGGCATATTAACCCGGGACGTCGCCGATGAGTGCGATATGTCTATTTACGCTGCAAGAAACTGGCTGTTAAAACTGGAAAACAGTGGGCTGCTAAAAAGAGAGGCCGGAACCAAATCCTGTAAATGGTTTATTCTTTAGTGTTTCCCGTGCGTGCTCCCGATGACCTGACGCTCACCGGCAACCGTGCGTGACTGCACAGGCGGGATGTGCCGCAGGGAAAGAAGCCCGTCATAACGCGGCAACGGACGCGCCCGCGCGCGCGTCAGACTGATGGCCGGTAACCGGCCGTCCTGACGGCGCGCCGCGGGGATTCACACATAGAAATGAATATGTTTTTTACCATGTACCGGGGACGTCTCGATCTGTGTTTTGACCCTGAACACGTCCCACAGCAGTGACTCCGTGAGAATCTCATCCGGCGTGCCCTGCGCCACCACGCCCCCGTGCAGCATAATGATAAGACGATCGCAAAACAGCGCGGCATGGTTCAGATCGTGAATTGCCACAATGCTGGTGACCGGTAGCTCGCTGATCAGCTTCATCAGCTGAATCTGGTGGTGAATATCCAGATGGTTGGTGGGCTCATCAAGCAGAATTTCATTCGGTGCCTGAGCAAGGGCCCGGGCGATATGCACACGTTGCCGTTCTCCGCCAGACAGGCTCTGCCAGCCCTGATCGCAACGTGAGGCCATATCCACACGTTTCAGTGCGGCATCGACGATGTCGTCGTCCTGATGGGTCCAGCTGGAAAACGGCGAGTGATGCGGAATGCGGCCCAGTTTGACGATATCGCGAACACGCATATTGGCACTGGTTAACGCATGTTGTTCAACGAAGGCGACACGGCGGGCAAGCTGTTTGCGGGCAATGGACGACAGGTCCTTGCCATCCAGCAGCACTTTACCCTTTTGTTGCTTACGCAGGCCAGCCAGAAGACGAAGCAGGGAGGATTTGCCTGAGCCATTTGGCCCCAGTAATCCCACCGTTTCGCCCGGCGATACCGCCAGGGAAACGTCATTAACGATGATTTTTTTCCCCACCTGCCAGGTAAGGTGTTCGGCGCTAATGCTCATTATTGATTCCTGGAGCGATAAATAATAACGGCAAAGAATGGCACACCCACCAGCGCGGTAACCACGCCCACCGGCAGGCTTTGGGGGGCAATCAGCATACGAGAGGCAATGTCCGCCAGCACCATCAAAATCGCACCCGCGATAGCGCAGGCCACCAGCAGGCGGCTGTGCAGAGGACCGAAGAAGAAGCGCATCACATGCGGCACCACCAGCCCGACAAAGCCAATCGAGCCGGCCATGCTGACAATCGTGGCGGTCATCAGGGCGGTTGCCGTGAACAGCACCAGACGAACCACGCCAACCGGAATACCTAACGAAGCCGCGGCATCGTCGCCAAAGGTGAAGGCATCCAGCGCGCGCGCATAATAGAGACAGACCGCTAAACCGACCAGCACGACCACGACCACTAACTGAAACTCCGGCCAGCGTACGCCGCTAAAGCTGCCCAGCAGCCAGAACATGACGTCGCGTGCCTGCTGCGCATTCGCCGAGGTACTGATGGTGTAAGCGGTTATCGCATTAAAGAGTTGCGATGCCGCAACGCCCGCCAGAATCGTGCGCTCCGTACCGCCACGTGCGCCATTGGTCAGCAGTGCAACAAACGCAAAGGCCGCAAAGGCACCGGTAAAGGCACCCAGCGAAAGGGAGATGGCCCCCGCGCCGACGCCCGAGACCACAATCAACACCGCCCCGGTTGATGCGCCAGCCGAAACCCCTAACACGTAAGGTTCGGCCAGGGCATTCTTCAGCAGGCTCTGTAACACCGCCCCGCAGATCGCCAGACCTGCCCCACTGAATGCGGCAACCAGCGCCCGGCTTAAACGGAAATCCCAGATCACGCTTTCATGGATACGGTTAACGGGCACCGCCGTCATTCCCAGTTTATTGGTGACGGTATAAAAGACGGATTTTAGCGGTATTGATAACTCGCCTACGCTGACGCCCAGTGCAATCACCACAACCAGCACGACAAGGGCGAGGATCGCAATGGCGATAAACCCCACTCGTCGTGCCTGAACAACCCCTTCACTCATTAATTCAGGCCCATCTTACGTAACTGCTCTGCAACCTGTTCTGCACCATAAATCGTACGAATCGTCGGGTTCATCGCCTGACCGTCCATCACGACAATATGGCCTTTTTTCACGGCATCGAGCTGGCTCACGGCCGGATCGCTTTTCAGGAACTTAATCTTTTCTTCGGCGTTATCCAGCTTCCAGCGATTACGATCAAGGCTGGTGACCACGATGACATCCGGATTGGCGGCAATGATACTTTCCCAACTGACAGTGGGCCACTCGGTTTCGGTGGTAATGGCATTATGGCCGCCCAGCAGATCGGCGATAAAGCCGGAGGCACCATTTTTACCGCCCACGTAGGCATCCGCGGTGGGTGAGGAGCTCGAGAACCAAAACACGAAAGACAGGTCTTTCTTGCCTTTAGGAAAGGCTTTTCTCAGGGCGCTTTCACGCTTCTTAAAGTCGTTGATCACCTGCTGTCCGCGATCTTCAACGTTAAAGATTTTGGCAAAATCGGCGATTTCTTCGTAAACATAGGCCATATTCCACAGCGTCGAACGGCTGCCATAAATATCGCCGGTATTCTGCTTCGTGGCACACATGCCTGGTGACAGGTAGGTGTTTATGCCAACGGACTCAAAGTCTTCACGTTTGGCAACTTTACTGCTCGGCCCCATCAGTAGCTGAATCTGGGCAGCCACAAAATCGGGGTTTTTCGCCAGGATGGATTCCAGCGTAGGAATTTCCACCGTCAGTACCGGCACTTTCGCATTCTTTTCAGCAAGCTCAGGTAACACTTTGGTCGGCCAGAATGCGCTCGCCACCATTTTATCCTGCAGGCCCAGCAGCAGCATGATTTCCGCCGTATTTTGCCCAAGCGCTACGACGCGCGCTGGCGCTTTAGTAAAGGTTTCCTTCTGACCACAGTTTTCGATGGTCAGCGGATAGGTGGTGGCCCAGGCGGAACTCGTCGTGAGGAAAATAAAACTTAACAGGCTAAGCATTTTTTTCATTGGTGTTTTCCATCATTAAATGAGACGGCATGCCGTAACGATTCTGGCGCGGCGAATTTTATCAGACAAAAAATGTAAATAGAAATCATTATTATATGAGTTGATATTTAACAAAAACGCATAAAATTTACTTCAGTTATTAGCCGGGAAAGAAATATCAGCGCAGCAATAAAGATAAATCACGCCGAGTCAAAACAGCGTGATAAGCCCTTGCTGAGGCGGCACTGACGCCGCTCTTGCATAAGAACGGGTTAATCGTTTTCCACGTGATAAAAAGATCACGAACCATTGAGCGGCATCGATATCAGAGAATAAACCCAAAAACCGCTTTGCACTTTGACCGAACGCACGATTAAAACGGGCCTGGGTGAGAGAGCAGAGTGAAACAGATAGCCTCCATTTGCGCTCCACAGTTCAGACAAACTCAGGCAACCTGGGGTGCTTATCATCCTGCCACCATTGTGGAGGATGTCATGAATACCCTTACGTTTATTGCTAAATACTGTGAATACGGCCTCAAGGTTGCAAGGTGTTTTATTATTAATGATGCACGTTTTCATACGCAGCGATTGCGTATTTTACTGGGCAGAGAGCCTGACCTGATTCATCCGGTCACCCTGAATGAAAAAATGTGTCATCGGTTGATTTATGACAGGAATCCGCATTATACGCAGTTGGCGGATAAATTAGCGGTGCGCGATTACGTGGCCAGCCGGACCGATGATGTGATGATTGTGCCACTCATTAACACGTATAAAAGCACCAAAGAGATTACGTTAAACCGTTTACCCGCGACTTTCGTTTTGAAATGCAATCACGACAGCGGCAGCACGATAATCTGTAAAGACAAAACGACGTTCAATATCAAAGCCGCTTTACTGAAGCTGGATTTAGCGATGAAAAAGAATATGTATTACACCACTCGGGAATGGCAATATAAAAACATCTCGCCGATGATTCTCTGTGAAGAATATATTGAATTGTTTGCAGGCCGTGAAAGAAGTACAACGCCTGAGATGTTGCGTATCCATTGTTTCAACGGTAATGCCAGCATTATTGAAGCGGATTTTACGGATGAGCAGGGCAGGGAATATGTCAATGTCTACAACAGAAAGTGGGAACTGCAGCCTTTCCAGATTGACTATCCTCATCATCCTGCGCCGATAGCCGAGCCCGCGTTGTTTTATCGCGCACTCTGTGCCGCGCAGGCGCTGGCAAAAGATATCGACTACTGTCGGGTCGATTTAATGCTGAAAGATGACAGCCTGTATTTTAGTGAAATCACCTTAACGCCTCAGCGCGGCAAGCTCAAAATAATGCCTCTGGAATGGGACGCTAAACTCGGCGCGATGTGGCAACAGAAGCCGTATCAACCCACCTTATCCTGCCGATCTGCCCTGGCGCGCAACGGGCCAGCGCAATAAAAACAGCGACCCGCTCTGAGAAGACGTTTTATAGCCGATATCGCCACCGTGAGCCTGCATAATTGCTTTGGCGACCGACAGGCCCAGCCCGCAGCCTGTCGGATTGGCCGCACGACCTGCGATACCACGTTGAAACGGCTCGAACATATGACGCTGGAACTCTTCGGCTACGCCCGGCCCCGCATCTTCCACCTCAATAAAGTAGGCGCTGTCCCGGACACCGCTTCGCACAGCGATCGGGCCTGGCGTGGCGTAATTGCGTGCATTATCAAATAAAATCGTCAGGCACTGAATAATTCTCAGGGGATCACATTGCGTTATCGCCTGCGTTTTCTCCATGACCAGAGTGAATCCACGTTCACGGAACGGATGGCAAAACGCAGTACTGACGTTCTCCAGGATATCGCTAAACGGGACAGACTGAATATCCAGCGTAAACGAACCCCCTTCCGCCGCGCCGACAACGCGAAGGTCGTCGATCAGACGAGATAATCCCTCAGTCTGCCGCAAAAGGCTGATAAATAAGTGGGGTTCAGGCTCAAAAACGCCGTCGACCAGCCCCTGCAACCTGCCGCGCAGAATAGTCACCGGTGTGCGAAGTTCGTGGGCAATGGCCGCGTTCCAGGACTTCCTTTCGTTGTCCAGGGTCTGCAGTTTTTCCGCCATGTCGTTAAAGTCCCGGACTAACAGATTGACCTCGCCCAGGCGACTCTGGCTGCTGGCGGCGCGCGCGCTTAAATCACCCTGAGAAATACGTCGCAGGCTGGCGGCGACGGAACTTAAGGGGTGCAGGATTTTCGCGGTGAGTTTAAACGCAAACAGCAAGGCAATCAGGATGCAGAGAGAGGAACTGATGGCGATCCAGACCCAGTCGAAGACCGTCATATTTTCGCTGTTGCTGGCGGATAAGCCACCAGGGATATGATCAATGACAAAGCTGTAGAACAGATAGGAGCCCACCACCGCAACAAAAATAATGGCTAAGGCCAGAGTCAGCATAAACAAAAGAATTTGCCGACTGAGCGCTTTGTCTTTATTCACTTCTGTTCACCCAGCCGATAGCCCATGCCGCGAATACTT
The DNA here is from genome assembly GCF_043546245.1 of Pantoea sp. SGAir0180. Taxonomy (NCBI): domain Bacteria; kingdom Pseudomonadati; phylum Pseudomonadota; class Gammaproteobacteria; order Enterobacterales; family Erwiniaceae; genus Pantoea; species Pantoea sp. SGAir0180. The sequence goes on from NZ_CP028071.1 coordinate 433,399, forward strand.
TCCGGTACGCCTGATATGCCACAGTTTTCGAATTTTTTGCGTAATTTACTCATGTGGCTGTCGACCGTTCTGTCCAGCGTATCGCTTTCAGGTAAGCAGGCGTTCAGCAACTCTTCCCGACTAAAAACTCTACGTGGGTATTTTGCCATGTGCGTCAGCAGTTTAAATTCTGTCGTGGTCAGGACAGGCGTCAGTGTCTGACCGTTGCTGTGGATCTCCACATAAAACTCATCGGGATAAAGCGTCATGAAACGGGTTTTAATCAGGTTTTGCGGTGCCGCCTGAGGGTTGGCGCGGCGCAACACCGCCTCGATACGAGCCACGACCTCAGAAGGATTAAACGGTTTAACGATATAATCGTCCGCACCCAGCCGAAGCCCCAAGAGTTTATCGATATCCTGATCCAGGGCTGTGACCATGATGACCGGCGTATTGCTCTCTTTACGCAATGTTGAAAGGACATTCCAGCCATCAACGCGGGGCAACTGGATATCAAGCAGCACTAAATCAGGCTGCAGGCGGGTGATCAATGTGAGGGCTTGCTCACCGTCGGCCGCATGGACGGTTCTCATCCCGGCTCGCTTGATGTAACTCATCAGGATATCGGAGATTTCAACATCATCCTCCGCCACCAGGATTAATTTGTCGTTATTCATGACGCCCTCAACATCAAAGTCAGAAACGGTTGTCGGTCAATGTTACATCCAAACCAGAATGCGTCGCCTCGCAATCGGCACAGTATGTCAGTCGCGGCAGACCAGCAAAGCAAAGCACAGTGCGACATAACAGACATCAGGCCCTGAACGCATACAGCATGATGAGACCGCAGGAGGCTCGCAACAGTTCACTCACCACTCTTTTTGCAGCAGGGCAAAAACCAACGTGTCCTCATACACAGGCACACCGTCTTCCTGCGTAAAACAGACGTACTCTTTGAAGCAGCCTTCCAGGCGCATCCCCAGACGGCGGCATAGCGCTTGTGAGCCTGCATTATCGCTTGCGACATACGCATAGAGGCGGCGGACATCCCTGACGTTAAAGAGATAAGTAAACAGACAGGTCGTGGCTTCCAGTGCAAAACCCTGTCCCTGATAGTGTGGATTGACATACCAGCCAACGCTTAACGTATTGTCATCAGGCTCGGCCTCACCAGAAGCAAACAGATGGCCGATCACGGCACCCGTTTCTTTTAAACAGATGGCATATTGCGTGTCATCATCGCGCCTTTTTGCGGCTTCCTCTCTGGCGGCGGCCATGTCTTCCAGTTTTTCATCGTAAAAGCATGCGGGCTGGGGATCAGACAGATAAGCAAACAGCGCTTCGGCGTCGTCCGGCATAAAACGCCGCAGGATTAATCGTTCTGATTCTGCTATTTGCATAACGCACCTTTACGTGAGGAAATAGAAGCGATAATAAGGACAGATGAAGCATTTTTAAAAGGCTGCACTGTGTGAAAACTGGCGCTATATTACTGTTGATGGTTTGATGTTGTCCATCGTATATAAGCCATTCCCTCCGTTTTTATTTAATGATTTTCTTCTCCATATTCCCTCCATAAAAATGACATCATGGCTCATTGTTCGCGCGTTAAGCTGTAACTATGCGCATTATTATGAGACCGTTCGTGATGAGGCCAGGTATTTTAATCAGGTTAAGTTATTGCTGTTTATTTTGGTCATTACTCGCGACAGGAATAAGTCCCGCATCAGGCCTGTCTCAAAAAATTTATCGTGTTCCCCACGCAAAGCCGACGGTTATTGCGCTTTATTATCCAAAAAAAACGCTCACCGTTCACGCGTGGAACCGGCATTTTTGGCAGGCCGTCGCGACAAACGCCACAGCCTGGCGCGGCGGTCGGGTTACCCGGCTGTTATATAAGTCCGTTGTCCATCGGCTGACTGAAAACTGACGGTGGAGCGCGTCGGGTGAAATGCATCCCACAGATGCGCACAAAAGGGCGTCATGCGCTGAATAACACCTGATCAGATGCAGCAGGAACACACCATACTTATTTTCTCAGGGTAGAACATGCCTCAGTTTTTTATTAACCGCCCCGTTTTTGCCTGGGTAATTGCCATCTTTATTATCGTGTCTGGCCTGCTCGCGATTCCAAAATTACCGGTGGCCCTGTATCCGTCTGTCGCGCCGCCTACCATTACCATTAATGCCTCTTATCCGGGCTCAACGCCGGAAACGATGAACAACAGCGTGATTGCCCTGATTGAGCGTGAGCTTTCTTCGGCGAAGCACGTGCTGTATTACGAATCATCCAGCGATACCAGCGGCATGGCTTCCATTACCGTGACCTTCGCGCCGGGAACCGATCCCGAGCTGGCGCAGGTTGACGTGCAAAACCGTATAAAAGTGGTGGAGCCTCGCCTGCCGCAGGTTGTGAGACAGAATGGCCTGAGCGTTGAAGCCTCAGGCGCAAATTTTTTGATGATTGTCGGGCTGACATCGAAAGACGGTAAGCTGACTGACGCCGATCTGAGCGATTACTTTTCCCGTAACCTCTCCGAAGAACTGCGCCGGGTGGAAGGCGTGGGCCGCGTTCAGCTGTTTGGTGCCGAGAAAGCGATGCGGATTTGGATCGATCCCGTCAGGCTGAGTCAGTATCGTCTGTCCGTCAGCGATATTAACCGGGCGGTCAGCATCGAAAACGCACAGATTGCGCCAGGCCGGACCGGTGATTCACCCGCTATCCCCGGTCAGCAGGTCAGCTATCCGCTGCTGGTCACCGGGCAGCTCGGCTCACCTGAGGCGTTTGGTCATATTACCTTACGTGCCAATCCCGATGGTTCGCGCGTCATTCTGTCGGATGTGGCCCGCGTCGAACTGGGTTCCCAGTCCTATGGTTTTGCTACGCGTGAAAACGGTCACGTGTCGACGGCGGCGGCCATTCAGCTGACGCCGGGAGCAAACGCCGTTAAAACCGCAGACAGGATCAGACAGCGGCTGAATGAACTGAGTAACGCCATGCCCGAAGGCATGACCTACAGCATTCCGTTTGATACCACGCCGTTTGTAAAAATCTCCATTGAGAAAGTGGTTCATACCTTTATTGAAGCCATGGTGCTGGTCTTTCTCGTCATGTACCTGTTTTTGCAAAACATTCGTTATACCTTTATCCCGGCTATTGTGGCTCCAATTGCCCTGCTGGGCACATTTACCGTTATGCTGCTGTCTGGCTTCTCGGTCAACGTACTTACGATGTTCGGTATGGTACTGGCCATAGGGATCATTGTTGATGATGCCATCGTCGTGGTGGAAAACGTCGAACGTATCATGGCGGAAGAGGGACTGGGCCCGAAAGAAGCGACCCGGAAAGCGATGAAAGAGATTACCGGCGCGGTCATCGGCATTACGTTAGTGCTGAGTGCCGTGTTTATCCCAATGGCGATGGCAAGCGGGTCGGTCGGCGCGATTTATCGCCAGTTTACGCTGACAATGGCTGCCTCTGTCTTGATCTCGGCATTTCTGGCGCTGAGCCTGACCCCCGCCCTTTGTGCGACATTGCTCAGGCCTGTCAACCAACACGCGCAGCAGAAAACAGGATTTTTTGGCGGGTTTAACCGCCAGTTTGCCGCCATTACGGCGCTGTATGGTCGCGGCGTCAGTCGCTTACTGAAACGCGTCGGCAGCGCGCTGGGGGTTTACGCGGCGCTGTGTCTGCTGCTTTTCCTGGCGATGAAAAACCTGCCTTCGTCCTTTTTGCCTGAAGAGGATCAGGGCTACTTTATGACGTCCATTCAGCTACCCTCGGAAGCCACGGCAGCGCGCACGCTAAACGTGGTTAAGGCTTTTGAACAGGCGGTGCTTTCACGCCCCGCGACGCAATCGACCATCGCCATTCTCGGTTTCAGCTTTGCCGGATCCGGGCCCAACTCGGCGATGGCGTTTACGACTTTAAAAGGCTGGGACGAACGAAACGGCGCGACCGCCTTTTCTGAAGCGGCGCATGCGCAGGAACAGATGGCGATGAATCCTGAAGCGGAAACCTTCAGTTTGATCCCGCCCGCCATTGATGAGCTGGGGAACTCCTCGGGTTTTACCCTGCGTCTGCAGGATCGCGGTGGTAAAGGCCTTGCTGAACTGAAGAAGGCTGAAGCGCAGTTGCTCGCGCTGGCGGCAAAAAGCCCGGTGGTCCGCAACGTTTATGTCGATGGCCTGCCTGACGGACAGATGATCCGACTGAATATTGATCGCCAGAAAGCCTTCGCGTTGGGCGTCTCTTTTGAGGAGATCAGCCAGACGCTCTCGGGAGCGATCGGTTCGCTGTACGTCAATGACTTCCCGAACCGCGATCGTATGCAGCAGGTCATTATTCAGGCGGATGCGAGATATCGCATGCAACCGGACGACGTCCTGGCGTTATATGTGCGCAACGCGACAGGCGGCATGGTGCAGATCGGTGAGTTTGTGCAGGCTCAGTGGGAAACTGCCCCCTTGCAACGGGTGCGTTATCAGGGCTACCCGTCAATAAAAATCACCGGTAACCCTGCACCAGGCTATTCAAGTGGCGATGCGCTTAACGAGATGGAACGTCTGGTAAGGCAGTTGCCTGAAGGGTTTGCCCTTGAGTGGAGCGGCGGATCGTTACAGGAGCGGCAATCTGCATCAGAAGCGCCCGCGCTCATGGTGCTGTCGATGCTGGTGGTCTTTCTGGTGCTCGCGGCGCTGTATGAAAGCTGGTCAGTTCCGATATCGGTCATGCTGGTCGTCCCGCTGGGACTGCTGGGAGCGGTACTGATGGTCAGCATGCTGGATATGCAAAACGACGTCTTTTTTAAAGTCGGGATGATCACTCTCATCGGGCTGTCGGCAAAAAATGCCATTTTGATCGTCGAGTTTGCGAAACAGATTCACGAAGGTGGTAAGGGGCTGGTCGACGCCACCTTAGCGGCTTCACGTATGCGTTTGCGGCCTGTTCTGATGACATCGCTGGCGTTTACCTTGGGTGTTGTACCGCTGATGCTGGCCACAGGGGCCAGCGCGACAACGCAAAAGGCGATTGGAACGGGCGTGTTTGGTGGCATGATCAGCGGCACGTTACTGGCCATCTTCTTTGTTCCGCTGTTCTATTTCTTGGTCATGAAGGTCGTGGAGAAACTGACGCGCAAGCGATCTTAACTGTGTGCAGGGCCGCGTGGGTAAAAGGCCGCCTCCTGGCGTGAAAAGCACAGTGGAGAAGACCAACGCCTTTTACACCGTCGCCGTGAGGCGGACAGAGCGTAAATAACGGACGTGCCTGTTTCGTTCGTGGATCTGGATTGTGAACGGGCTGCCCGGCCAAAGATGCTGTCCGGTCAGTGCCGTGAGCGCCACTTGTAAGACCGCAGAGCGATAAAACCCGCACCATAAAAAAAGCCAGCGCAGAAAGCGCTGGCTTGTTGCGGTTACGTCATGATCAGAACTGATAAACCAGACCCACGGCCAGGATATTGTCGGTTGAAATACCGGCTGCCTGAGTAAAGTCGGTTTCATCAAGCAGGTTGATCTTATAATCGATGATGGCTGACATATTTTTGTTGAAGTAATAAGCCGCGCCCAGATCAATGTATTTTACCAGGTCCCGATCACCATATCGTTCAAGATCTTTCCCTTTTGACTGCAGATACGCGATGCTGGGGCGCAGACCGAAGTCGAACTGGTACTGTGCAACCACTTCAAAATTCTGGGCTTTATTGGCGTAGCCTGGATTGCCATTACCAATGCGGGTAGCATTGTATGTCTGTGTATATTGGGCTGCCAGGTAAATAGCATTGGCATCGTATTTCAGGGCGCCTGAATACGTTTCAGCATTATCACCTTCGCCCAATGCCAGGCCGTTCTGGTCCAGCGTACGCTTAGAATGCGAATAGGCGACACCGAAATTGACACCTTCTGGCAGAGCATACGTTACAGCCGCGCCATAGCCATCGCCATTCTGCTTCACTGCATTTCGGTTGTTATTGGTGAGACTACCACCTTCAGCGTTGGAGCCCCCATTTCTGCCCTGGTACTGCAAGGCAAAATTAAGGCCGGGGACCAGGCCAAAGAAATCGGTGTTACGATAGGTTGCCAGGCCATTGGCACGTTGCTGCATAAAGTTATCCGAGCCGTAGCTGTCGCCACCGAACTCTGGCAGGACGTCGGTCCATGAGGTGACATCGTAAACAACGCCGTAGTTGCGACCGTAGTTGACCGAACCATACTCACCGAATTTCAGTCCGGCGAAGCCTAAACGCGTCCAGGACTGGTTTTCAGACTTTTCATCACGGTTTGCCTGCATATTGTATTCCCACTGACCAAAACCGGTCAGTTGGTCGGTAATCTGCGTTTCACCTTTTACACCAAGACGGGCATAGGAGTTATCCCCATGTCCGTCGTTATCACTGGTGAAATAGTGCAACCCCTGCATTTTACCGTACAGATCAATTTTATTACCGTCTTTGTTATAAACTTCCGCAGCATTTGTTACGCCTGCGGCGAATAAAGTGGTAACGGCCACTGCAACTAAGTTAAGTTTCATTAAAGAAATCCTTTTAATTATGTTTTGTCTCGACCAGAACAATTGAAAGGTATGGTGCGCTTAAATGGCGTGTTATTTTTAAAACAGAATGCAGTGTGAATTCAATAATAAGTTTCCGTAAGATCTTGTTTGTTTTTTGTTTATATGATCCCGATCCAGTAATTAGTGATTATTTGTTATCACTTTATTATGCTGTTTGATTTAATTGTGATATTTATTTTGAGTATTTTTGTATATATTTTTACCTTGGCGATGTTTGTTGTTACTGCTTCTTATTTTTTCTTTTTGTTTGAATTTTTATGGGTGTCGCTGTGATGGTTTATGTCATTTTTTGTATCGATCAGAAGTCGTAACTAGCATGTTAATTATAGAGGCATATCTTAAGTAATAGTTAAAGCTGTATCGAATTCTATTATTAAACTTCGAGTGAAAGGCAGCGTGAATAGTGTCAAGAGAGAGGTATTTTGCAGATGACACAAACGTTGTAATGAAGATTTGTTAAAAAAATGCCCATCAAGCCTCCTGACACTGTTGCAGCATCGGTTAACACATCGGGCCTGATCGTTTTCTGTATTAGCCTGCCAGCACAAAAATGGAGGAGGTTGCTAAGCGTCTTCATTTTTTAGGTGATGCCTTAGAAAGGCACGCGTGATTAAAGCGCGTTTTTATCATACCTGTACGGATTGCAGTAATAAGAAATCTGCGTCGATGCATCCGGTGTTCATAGATGATGCGGTGTTGATGTTTAATTCGCTGTTAACGTATTCACATCTCGCATTTCAAAATGAAATCACTATCCGAATTGGGTTTTCTTTTTGAAATTCTCATTTTTTATTTCGTGAAGGATTTCACTTTTACCCCTTCACCTTCTTTTACTGACAAATAAATTAAATCCTTTCTTCTCAGACGATTGCATTATTTTTTCTGTTTTTTTATCGGGTCTGGCACGGCGTCTGCAAACAATAACGTTGTCGCGTATAACACTGGGGATAATGGCATGGCTTATAAAATTTTACTCCCACAGGAAATTATGGCGGAAGGGAGAGCGTATCTGGAGAGTCGGGGCTATGAATTAATGACGGGCTCTGGCATGGAAGAGGACGACATTATTCGTGATATTCCCGACTGTGATGGCATCATCGTTCGGCTTTCAAAAATGTCTGAACGTGTATTTAACGCCGCGAAAAAACTCAAAGTCGTCGCACGACACGGCGCGGGCTACGATACTGTCGATCTTGAGGCCGCGAAACGTCACGGTGTTGTGGTGCTGAATGCGCCGGTGGCGAACAGCATGTCCGTGGCCGAACTGGCTATTTTCTACATGCTGCACTGTTCCCGCAATTTCAGGTTGGTTGAAGAGAAAATGCTTGAGGATTACTACTGGGCAAAATTGCGCACGCCCAAAGTGGAACTGGATGGCAAAACGCTGGGATTAATTGGTGTAGGCAATATTGGCTCGCGCGTCGCTGTTAAAGCCTTACGGGGTTTTAATATGAAAGTGATTGCATACGATCCCTATAAGACGCAGGAACAAATGCCAGACGGCGTTGAACGTACAGATGATATTGACCGCATTTTCAGCGAAAGCGACGTTGTCTCTTTGCATTGCCCGACAACGGCAGAGACCCAGAATTTCGTCGGAGAAAAGCAATTTGCCATGATGAAACCGACGTCTTACTTCATTAATACTGCGCGCGGCAAACTCGTCGATGAAAAAGCGCTGTATCACGCCCTCAGTCACCACCTTATTGCCGGCGCAGGTCTGGACGTTTTAAAGAAAGAGCCCTTCGACGCCAGCGATCCGATTTTTTCACTCAGCAATGTCGTTATTGGCCCTCATATCGGCGCCGCAACGAAAGAAGCCACCGACAGAGCCTCACTTCATACCGCCATAGGGATTGATGAGGTGCTGTCGGGTAAAAAACCAACCTGGCCCGTTCCTGGCTTTGGAGAATAATAAAATGACTATTGGAAATCGTATTTATTTAAAACGTCCTGCAGGTAAGCCTGATTTACTCAAGGAATACGCGCAACTTCCCGCTGCGAATATCGCCGATACCATGAATCGTATTGCTGTGTTGGGCAACGGTATCAGGCGGATTTCTTCCCCTCAAAAACCGGTTATGGCGGGATATGCCATTACGGTGAAAGCGCGCGCGGGCGACAACCTGATGTTGCATGCCGCACTGGATATGGCGACGGAGAATGACGTTATTGTCGTATCTAATGAAGGTGACCGTTCGCGAGCCCTGATGGGCGAAATCATGGTGGCTTACGCGCATCACTGCAAGAAGATCGCTGGCATCGTGCTGGATGGTCCCATCCGCGATATTGATGCTTTGTCACAGTTGGATTTTCCCCTTTTTGCCACAGGGGCAAACCCGGCCGGTCCGTTTAAAGAAGGTCCTGGCGAAGTAAATACACCTGTTGCGGTGGGTGGCGTAGCCGTGTGCCCTGGCGATCTCATTATTGGTGATGCGGATGGCGTAATTGTTGTTCCTTTGCATGATGCAGAACCCTTACTCGAAAAAGCTAAAGCGTATGCAGCATTCGATGCGAGCAAAGTTGAAGCCGCAAAAAACGGCACGGCAAATCGTGAATGGGTCACCAAATCACTGGAAGAAAAGGGCGTTGAATTTATTAACGACGTATTTCGTTAGTCGACCAATATAATATCCATTCGCTCAAACCACGGGAGTCATGCTCTCGTGGTGATAAGCAAAGGTAAAAATATATGTTCTCTTTAAAAATCTTATTGATCGTGTTTTTCCCGGTTTTATTCTGGATCTTGCCTAACCCTGACGAGATTTCCGCCACGACCTGGCATATGGTCGGTATTTATCTGGCGATGTTATGCGGGCTGGTATTTCGGCCTTTTACGGATGCGATTATTATGCTCATTATCCTCGGCATCGCATCTGTTTTTATCGATCCCCATATTCTGTTTGCAGGTTATGGCACGGCCATGGTCTGATTTATTATCAGCGCCTTTATTATTTGTAAGGCATTCGTTATTACCGGACTGGGTAAACGTATCGCCTACATCTTACTGAAACGCTACGGCAGAAATACTCTGACACTGGGTTATCTGATGATGGTTACGGACACCGTGCTGGCTCCGGCCACCGGCTCGAATATGTCGCGCTCTGGCGGTATCGTCTATCCCATTTTCCGCAACATTGCTGAAGCGTTGGGCTCTAAACCTGACGAAGGTAGCCGCCGGATTGGTTCCTACCTGACGATTCTGATGTATGTCGTATCAATGGGAACATCCAGCTTGTTTTTAACCGGTATGGCCACCAACGCTATCACCGTGTCACTGGCTAACGAAATTATGAAGGTCGATCTGGACTGGATGACCTGGTTTAAGGCGGCCATTATTCCGGCCGGATTAGTTCTGCTGCTGTGTCCCTGGATACTTTATAAAGTTTACGCGCCTGAACTGAAAAAAATTGATAACGTCAATGAGATCGCTGAACAGGGACTGCGTGAACTCGGGCCGGTGAAGCGCGAAGAGAAACTGCTGATCGTGTTTTTTATTCTGGGCGTTTTGGGATGGATGACCGGCTCAGTAACGGGTATTCCTTTTATTCCGGTTGGCTTTGCATTCCTTGCCTGCTTGTTGTTATTTAAAGTGCTGAGCTGGGAACATGTGGTCAGTGAAAAAGCGGCCTGGCAAACGTTTGTCTGGTACGGCGCGTTCTATGGATGTGCTGTCGCGCTGTCAAAAGGCGGGTTCTACGTTTTCCTGGTGGGGGTGATTAAAAACTACCTGGATCTTTCTCATCTCAATGAATTTAGCGCAATTGGTGTGCTGATTTTTATCAGTCTTGCCGTACGTTACTTCTTTGTCTCAAACAGTGCGTTTGTCGTTTCTTTTTATCCCGTGTTGTTTACCCTCGGTATGACGACGCAGGCCAATCCAATGTACGTTGCATTGTCGTTGGCGTTTTCAGCAGGCTACGGTGCTCTCCTCACGCATTACGGTAACGGAGCGGGGGTTTTTACCTTCTCCAGTGGCTATGTGCCGCAAAAAACCTTCTGGCTGTTGGGCACAACGATGGTGCTGTTTAACGTCATTGTTTATTTCCTGCTCGGCATTCCTTACTGGAAATTCATCGGTATCTGATCGGAGGATAAACATGAAACTGGATCTTCGTATCAAAAATGGCCTGACGATAGACGGCCACGGCCAGAATTATATTCAGCGGGATGTGGGCATTATGGGGGATGTTATCGTTGATCTTACCCAGGTTGACGGCATTGAAGCTGAAACTGAAATTGATGCCGCAGGCTGTATTGTCCTTCCCGGTTTAATTGACTTTCATACTCATGTTTTTCATGGCGGAACGGCTATAAGCGTGAATCCAGACATCATTTGTTTGCCCAATGGCGTAACCAGCGTGGTTGACGCTGGTAGTAGCGGTTGGGTCAATTATGGATTGTTCCGTAACAGTGTGATCAACACGGCTACGGTAAGGATAAAAAGTTACTTAAATGTAGTAAATGTAGGCCTGTCTACGCTGGGTGGTGGGCCGACGGGATATCTGGAAAACACGAACCCGGCCAATTTTAATCGGGAAAAAATAAAGCAGGTTGTCAGCAAAAATGCAGACAATATTCTGGGCCTGAAGCTGCGCTACAGTCAGGATATTGCGAAAGGCAAACCCTACAGCAGCGATCCTTTTCTGACCACCGTTGCGCTGGCACGTGAGCTGAATACCTCGTTATGCGTGCACGTCACGGATTCCCAACGCCAGGCGGACGAACTCATCCCGCATTTCAACCCGGGTGATATATACGCGCACTGCTTTCACGGAACGGGTCACACCATCCTTAATGAGCAGGGCGAAGTGTACCCGTCGATTCAGGCAGCCCAGCGGAAAGGCGTCATCTTTGACTGTTCAAATGGCGTGGCGCATTTTGATTTTAATATTGCCCGTCATGCGATGGCGCAGGGATTTTATCCCGATATTATCAGCACGGACTTAACGCAGCGTAACAGCCTGCGTACGAATAAGGTCTACAGTCTGCTTCATGTCATGTCAAAATACCTGAATATGGGTATGTCACTGTTTGATATAGTAAAAGCGGTCACCAGCACCCCTGCCAGGCTAATGAAAATGCAGGGCCAGATCGGAACGCTCACACCGGGGGCATTTGCCGACATCGCCGTGGTTAAAATACGTCAGGAAAAAACCATTTTCGAAGACACGAGGGGCAATCAGTTACAAGGCGATCGCTATATTGATAACTGCTTAACCATCAGTCGTGGGCAGATCTGCTATCGCCGTCTGCATGTTTAATCACGCCTTATCCGTTCGCTCAGTCCTGGAATATTAATGCCAGGTAGCTTTTACGTGCCTGCACATGACGTCTGTCAATATAGGGGCAGACGTTATCTTTATACTTGTTCAGCACGTTATCGATATAATCGGACTGTTAATGAAGTTCAATGAAATTGTCATTTTCTCTGTTTCAAAAACCATTACTCAGCGTATCTCTAATGTGCTGTTTGAAAAACAGCTAGAATTACCCGTCTACGAAATAGGTTATTCAGATGTGCTGGATAAAGCGAATGAAATGATTCGCGCCGGCACCAGAATCATCATCAGTCGTGGCGGTACCGCTGCCTTACTGCGCAGCAGTCTGGCTATCCCGGTGGTCGAAATTGCACATGATTTTCAAGGCGTGAACCGTATTCTGCAGGAAGCAAAAATCAAGTCGCAGAAGATTGCTGCGGTCGGCTTTCCCCAGTTTTGCCACGCGCTTAAGCATTATCAACATATGACTCAGGATAATTTCAAGATCTGTCAGGTCTATAATCATTACGATATCGATAATGTCGTCAAAAGCCTTGCGGAAAATAATTATCAGGTCGTGATTGGCGGTCTGACCGTTGCTGAAATGGCCAAAAAATATGGTCTGAAGGTTGTAATGGGGGATACCGATAATATCTCTATTGAACAGGCCATCAACGAGGCCTTCAGCCTGTTAAAATATATTAACCAGGAAAATCTGAAGCTGGAGATAAGTCAGTCCGCGATAAATCAGTCACGGGAAGGCATTATGTGTCTCGACCCGATGGGGACTGTCGTCACAATAAACAGCAAAGGAAAAGCGCTTTTTCAGTGCCGCGTCGGGGAGAAAATATACAAAAAAGAAGGATTCAAAGACGTATACAATGCCATTATTGACGAGTCTGACGTCAGCGATATGACCCTTGAACTTGACGGTGAACGCATTTCTGTCGCGATAAAGCATTACTGTAAGCGGCAGGAGAGCTATTCAATCGTGACCGGCTGTCTGCAATCGCAAGCTCCGTGGCGAAACATGGTCAGTAAAAAGCGAAAACAGCGTGCTTTTTATACCCGTTACACCTTTGATGATATTGTTGGTGAGTCAGCCAGTATTAAGTCAGCGATCGAAAAAGCAAAGCGTTGTGCCAGCCATGATGCACCTGTCCATATTTTAGGTGATACCGGTACAGGTAAAGAATTGTTTGCTCAAAGCATTCACCAGCACAGCACCCGAAGCCACAGCCCGTTCATTGCGATTAACTGCGCGGCGATTCCTGAAAGTCTGCTTGAAAGTGAACTGTTTGGTTATGCTGACGGGGCATTTACCCAAGCCCGGAAAGGGGGCAAGCCCGGTATCTTTGAGATGGCGATGAAGGGCACCGTATTTATTGATGAAATCAGCGAGGCCCCACTCAACGTACAGGTCAAATTACTGCGTGTACTACAGGAAAAACAGTTTGTTCGCGTGGGCGGTGATGGGCTGATTGCGGCGGATTTTCGACTCATAACAGCAAGTAATAAAGATTTGAAGGCGCAGATAACCATGGGCGCTTTTCGTCAGGATCTTTATTACCGTATCAATATCCTCACACTCCGGCTTCCCGCGCTGACTGAGCGTAAAGGTGACGTTGAACCTCTTATCCGGCATTTACTTCACCAGCAGGGAAAAGACAGGGTCTTTTCGCCGGATGCGCTGGCGTATTTAAACCGTTATCACTGGCCGGGGAATATACGAGAACTGCAATCGGTCGTGTGCAGACTGGCGGTATTTCATCAGGGCGGTACGGTCGATAAATCGACCGTGATCTCGTTGCTTGAGGATGAGCAGGTACTCAATAACGTGGTGTATGAATCACCCTCTTTGGCGTGCACAGACGCTGAAACCGATCTTCTGAAAAAACAGGAGCGCTGGCTAATTATTGACGTGATGGCAAAATGCCAGGGTGATAAAACCCAGGCGGCGGCAATGCTGGGGATCAGTGCGACCACCCTGTGGCGTAAGCTAAAAGCGTATGAGATCAGCGGCTGAATGTCGACAACGGTGCCGCTTTGATATAGTCAATAAACGTCCGCAATGCCGAAGACATATACTGGCGATTAGGGTAATAAAACTGCAGGCTGGGCCGTTCCGGTAACCAGTTCTCCAGTACCGAGATCAGACTGCCGTTTGCCAGATGATCTTTCACCTGCTCGTAATAAAGATAGCCGAGCCCCGCACCCTGCAGTACGGCATCCAACTGTGAATCCATGTCGTCAAGGATGATGTTTCCGCCGGGAAGAAGCGCAAACTGGCCGTCCGGTCCGTTGAATTCCCACTGATAAATCCGGCCACTGCGATGACGAAACATGACGCACGGGTGCACGTCGATTTCGCGTGGATGCGTGGGACGAGGATGACGGGCAAAATAATCGGGACTGGCCGCGACCACCAGTTTGACTTTTGGCCCTACCGGCAGGGCAATCATGTCTTTTTCCAGCGTACTGCTCAGGCGAATGCCCGCATCAAAACCCTCTTTCACAATATCGACCAGCCTGTCTTCTGTCGTGATTTCCACACGAATATCCGGATAGCGCTGGCTAAACCCGGTGACCAGCGGAATCAGCACCAGACGTGAGGCAAGGCGCGAGGCATTGATTTTCAGCACGCCCATCGGCGTCTGGCGATAGCAGTTGGCTTCATCCAGCACCATGTTGATTTCATCGAAAGCGGGGCGTAAACGTTCAAACATACGGGCGCCGGCTTCGGTGAGTGACACGCTGCGCGTGGTACGGTTAAACAGGCGAATTTTCAGCCGCTGCTCCAGTTGCTTAATCGCGTGGCTGACTGCCGATGGCGACAGTCCGAGTTCATCACCCGCGGCGCGAAAACTGTTGTGCCGGGCAACGGCAATAAAAGTCGCGAAGTCATAGACGTTCAGTTTCATTGATGAAAATCCCTCATTAACCCGTCTCAAATCATACGATTCCCACAGCAATGTCGCGAGCGTAAGGTGCTTTCGTCAGCACAAAAATGAGGTGAACGATGAAACAACATGTCTATATCGTCTGGTCGCATCCGCGCAGGAATTCGTTAACCGCGCAGATGGTCCACAGCCTGCGCCAGCGCGCAGAGGCGCGCGGCGCCCATGTTACTGAACTGGATTTGTATCGCAGCGATTTTGATCCGGTGTTACGTGTCGAGGATGAACCGGAGTGGGGCAACCCGGATAAGCGCTATTCGCCAGAGGTCCACCGCCTGTTTGCTGAACTGGACAATCAGGACATTATCTTCTTTGTCTTCCCGGTGTGGTGGTACAGCTTTCCGGCCATGTTGAAAGGCTATCTTGAGCGCGTATGGAATTATGGCCTGGCCTATGGTGAGCAAAACCGGTTAACGGCAAAAAAGGTGCGCTGGCTGGCGCTGGCGGGCGGCTCCCATCGGTCATTTATTAAATATGGCTGGGAGAAAAACATCATCGATCATCTTTTGGGCGTTTCGGCTTATCTGGCGATCCGCGATGTGGACGTCCATTTCCTCTACAACACGTTAGGGGTTGAGGAGGCCATTCAGGATGACGTCAGCCACTATGCACAACTCTTTGAGCAAATGTATGCGGTGGTAGACAGCACGGTTTAACGCGAGGCAGGGCGCCAACAGGCGCCCTTTAACATGCTCACCCGTACAATGAACGACGCGCGGGGTGCTCTGCTTCGCAGTGCCCGTTTTGCAAGGCGCGAGCGTGCCCTTTACGGCCGTTTAGCGGGAAATGGAGGCGCGCGTTGACAGCGCTGCGGCGTTAACCACGGTGACGGTGGTCACGCCTTTAGCCCGGTCACCGTACCCTCGCGCAGGCCTGATCGTATTCCCTTTGCCGCGATCCGCTTCCTGATGACGACATTTTACAAAATCCCCCTGTGGACTATGTTAAGCAACATGTCTTAAGAAAACACATCAGGCAACGGAGAACGTAATGAAAGCAATGACCCTGAAAGCCCCTGGCGGACTGCAGAACATCCACCTGTCAGACCGAGCCGATCCGGGACAGCCGGGAAAAGGCGAAATCCGGGTTGCCATCAAGGCCAGCTCACTGAATTTCCATGACCTGGTCGTCGCGACCGGGCAATTTCCCACCGAAGATGGCCGCATACTGCTGTCCGACGGCGCGGGCGTGGTGGAAGCCGTGGGCGAGGGCGTGACCGATTTTCGCGCGGGTGATCACGTCGTGTCGACATTCTTCCCCGTCTGGCTGTCCGGCAAACCCACCGCGGACGTCGGCGGCTTTGCCCACACGCCGGGCGACGGCATTGATGGCATGGCCAGTGAATACGTTGTGCGGGCGCAGAGCGCCTTTACCCATGCGCCAAAAGGCTGGACGCACGCTGAGTCAGCCACCATTACGACAGCTGGCCTGACCGCCTGGCGAGCACTGGTGACCGAAGGCAATCTTCAGGCTAATGATACCGTGTTGGTGCAGGGCACCGGCGGTGTATCTATCGCTGCCTTACAAATCGCTAAGGCCATGGGCGCGAAAGTGATTGCCACCTCCTCTTCGGATGAGAAACTGGCGCGCGCCCGACAACTGGGCGCAGACGAAACCATTAACTATCGCACGACGCCAGAGTGGGGGAAGAAGGTGCTGGAACTGACCGGCGGCGTGGGCGTGGATCAGGTGGTGGAAGTGGGCGGACCTGCCACGCTGGGTGAGTCGCTGAAAGCGATCAAAGTGGGCGGCCACATTACCCAAATCGGCATCATTTCCGGCGATGAAGCCCGGCTGTCCATTTTGTCTGTCCTGGCGAAGCAGGTCACCATCAAAGGGGTGATCGTTGCCAGCCGACAGGATCAGATCGATTACGTGAACGCGCTGGAAGGGATGAATCAGAAGCCCGTCGTTGATCGCCTCTTCCGTTATCAGGACCTCGCCGAGGCCTTTGCCTGGCAGCAGAGCGGTTCGCATTTCGGCAAGATCTGCGTGGAATGGTGAGTCACGCGCAGTAAGGCTGGTGTGTCCGTAGAAACGGTGCCTGATGAGGGCTGAAACCAGAGCCTTCATCAGGCATCGCGGCCTGCACAGAACTAATTATTGTCGTGAATATAATAGGCCGCGTCAGCGGGCATAAAATGGCTGAGCCCGCCTGTCGCAATGCCGACAGCCATTGCGTGTTGATTATCCAGCAGCATATGGTTGTCTTCGCTGTAGGTAATTTTGTCGATTTGATCATCCGTCAGGTTGGTACAAGTGTGATAAATATTTTTAATAATATTGCGGAATCGGCTGTTAAATTCATTTTTTTCAACCAGCATATTTTCTGAAAAATCTCTGTCCCGAGCATCATGAACCGTGGGCGCATGTAATAAAAAAATCGAATCGTCCATGGTTAGCCGTTTCTTTGCGCCACAATAAATTAAGGTTGCAGAGGATTCGACGGAGGACATATTCACGGTGGTCACCGGAATGGGTGAGTCCTTCACTATCTGATAGCCCATTTTCCCGGCATCAACATCACCGCCGGGGCTGGTGAGATAAAGCTGTATCTCCGTAGCGGCTTTGTAGTTTTGCGCAATCTCGTCAATGGCGGCGGACAGGGCCATAATTTTGTTCTGCGTTATCGCGCCAGTGAAAGCAATTTTTACCGTTTTAACGGTGTTGGGTGGGCGCTTCTCGTCAACGACTTTGTTCATCGCCGCCTGTGAGGTAAAACTGGTCAGGACAAAAACGGCAGCCGCACAGAAAATATATTTCATATTAACTCCATCCTTTTTGCCCTTTAATTATCAGTGCGACATTATATCTGCAATATCTATTATCATTTTGCACGCGTTTGTTACCGCTAAAAATATATTTCAGTATTATGGCTTTTAAATGACTTTTTCAAAATAACCTGCGGCGACGCTAATTTTGTCGAAGAGGGGAACAACGAAGCCGCATCACATATGCATCTGCTGTCCGGTAAACGGCATACTGCTTTCAGTATTGTCAGCACCGCAGGGCACCGTGCTGCTTTTATCGCACGGCTCCGCTTTTCCTGGTGTTTGTACCTGCGGGCTTTCTGCGATTCTGCTCAATGCGCCATGTCCCGGGGACGCGGGGGAAGCGGGAAAAGCTCCGGCTGCGTCACATATCACACGGCAAACTGATCCCTTTTTGTGACAAGTCACACAACCTCATAACATTTGCCAGCACAGGAAAAAGTTTCGCCAGATAATGAGTGTACTTTGTACACCATAGTTTTACAGAGTAAAACATGAAGTTTACCCAGATGTAAAACCATGAACCTTCTGTGAGGAACACCATGTCTGAAAAGAGACCCAATGTGGCCATAACCTCCGATATAGAGCAGCAGACGGTAAAGCGTGTTATATGGCGCATTCTGCCGTTTCTGATTGTCTGTTATCTGATCGCTATCATTGACCGGGGCAATATCGGAATGGCGGCCCTGCAGATGAATGAAGATCTCGGGCTGACCAAAGCGGTGTTCGGCCTGGCGAGCAGCCTGTTTTTTGTGGGGTATTTTCTGTTTGAAGTGCCCAGCAATCTGGCGATGCAAAAGGTCGGGGCGAAGATCTGGATATCGCGCATTATGGTGACGTGGGGCATCGTGTCGGTCTGCACGGCCTTTGTCTCCAGTGCCGGGATGCTTTATTTCCTGCGCTTTTTACTGGGCGCGGCGGAGGCCGGCTTTTTCCCTGGCGTGATCCTCTACCTGACCTACTGGATCCCCGGTAAATACCGCGCCCGCGTCATTGCGACCTTTATGGTGGCTATCCCGGCAGCAAACTTTATCGGCTCACCGATCTCCGGGGCCATCCTGTCACTGGATGGCTGGTTTGGCTTACGTGGCTGGCACTGGCTGTTTATTTTAGAAGGCTTCCCGGCCATCCTTTTAGGAATAGCCGCCTTTTTCCTGTTAAGCAACCGCCCGGAAAACGCGACCTGGCTGACGGAAGCACAGCGCAACTGGCTCAGCACAACGTTGGCGGACGAGAATGCGAAACGTAAGGTGATCGGTCATATCTCGCTGTGGCAGTTACTGCGTCACAAGCACATCTGGGTGATGGCCTTAATCTATGCCGGTGCCTCGGCGGCAGGTTCCACGCTCAGCGTCTGGTCGCCACAATTACTCAAGTCGTTCGGACTCGACAACTTCACGACCGGTCTGGTGAACGCCATTCCTTACGGCCTGGCGTCCGTGTTGATGATCGTCTGGGGCCGCAGTTCCGACCGTACGGGCGAACGTCGCTGGCACACGGCGCTGACGCTGTTTCTTATTGCGGGTGGGCTACTGTCGGCTTTCCTGACGCAGTCGCTGGCGGGCAGCGTGGTCATTCTGTCGCTGGTGCTGATTGGCGCGTACTCCATGAAAGGGCCGTTCTGGGCACTGGCTTCCGGCTGGCTGTCGTCCAGCACCGCAGCGGCGGGCCTGGCGGCTATCGGTGCCATGGCGAACCTGATTGGCGGCGGCCTGATGGTTAACGTGTACGGGATCATCAACGAGCAGACGGGCAGTCATGCGCTGGCCATGGTTCCGCTGGCCGTGCTCTGCGGGGCGGGCGGTATCGCAGTGCTGATCATGGGCCGCAAAAGCGCGACCAGAATCGAAGCGGATCACAGCCTGTCGACCGTCAGCAAATAAGTCGCATCGCTGAAATCACTGAAGCGCCTCCGGGCGCTTTTTTTTATACCGGAGAAAAGTGAAGGTGAGGCGAACCGCAGGAATGCCGGGAAGGACCGGTGCCGGGTTCGGTTCTGCCATCCTTATCGGGCAGGCCGAGTGCTCTGATGTGGCAAGAACGCCTGTATACCGTTTCAGCCCGCTCTGCTCCATGTGCTCGCCTGCCATCGTGATGGGATACTTCCCGGAAACCGGTATCGGTTATCGGAAATACCGGGCCGCGATCAGCAGACGAACGCGAACGTTGTTGCGGTGGGAAAGACAACGGCGTGGAAAAACAGTCTGCATGCGCAGGAACGGCGGCAGGAAGGAGGATAATGGAGAAATGAAGCCGTGGGGGATAAAACCACGCCGCCTCTGATATTGGCGTGGCTTTGTGTCCATTCAGATCGTGCGTCGGGATTAGTTAACTGAGGCCATAATCCGAGGCGACATCACGCCACCCTGAATGTCGGCGGCGTGGTCGTTTTGTCCGGTCAGGTGTGACGGTAAGGGTCCTTGACGGACGCTACGCAGAAAGCTCCCAGCAGCAGCACCGCCGACACCGCCAGCAGCGCCCACATAAAGCCACCGCTGGTCTGGCGCACATAGCCAATAAGCGAAGGACCCACGAATCCGCCCAGATTACCAATCGAGACAATCATCGCCAGTCCGCCCGCCGCCGCGCTCCCTGTCAAAAAACCGGAAGGCAGCGCCCAGAATGATGCCTGAAATGCCAGGATGCCGCTCACAGTGAAACACAGCGCAAGCATTTTGAGGACGGGTTCATCAATGAGGGCGCTGCAGCCTAACGCCACTGCGGCGATCACCAGCGCCGCGCTGATCCAGCGAATACGGTGGCGGGAAGCATTCGCGCGCTGTGCCCAAAACAGCATGCTGAAGGCGCCACAGATATAGGGCAACGCGGTCAGAAAACCCGTCGCGGTGTGGCTGACGCCAAGCTGTTTGATAATCTGCGGCATCCACAAACCTACGCCAATTGAGCCGACAATACCGCAAAAGTTAATAAAAGCCAGAAGGTAGAGCAGAGGATTACGCATTGCATCCCGCAGGCTGGAACCGTGTGCCTGTTCGATCTTTTTCTGTTCATTCGCCAGCCGCCTGCTCAGCAACGCTTTTTCCGCCTCGCTTAGCCAGCCCGCTTTGGCCGGACGGTCATGTAAAAAGAACAGGCACATGACTCCAAGTATTACCGCCGGAAAGCCTTCCAGCAGCAACAGCCACTGCCAGTTGCGGATAGTGTCGTGTCCGGTAATTTGCATCAACATGCCGGATAACGGCGCACCGATAATATTCGCCACGGGAATGCCGACCAGAAAGGCGGCCGTGATTTTGGCGCGCCAGCTGCCGGGGAACCAGTAGGTAAAAAACAGGTAAATGCCCGGGGTGAAGCCCGCTTCCGCCACCCCCAGGCAGAAACGGGCAAAGGCAAAGCTGACGGGACCGGTGACGAAGGCGGTGGCCATGGAGATCAGCCCCCACGAAATCATAATGCGGGCGATCCAGATGCGGGCACCTACTTTTTGCATGATCAGATTACTGGGCACTTCGAAAAGGAAATACCCGATAAAGAACATGCCCGCGCCAAAGCCAAACTGCTCTGCTGTAATCCCTAAATCCGCGTTCATGCCCAGCGCGGCAAAGCTGACATTCGTGCGATCCAGATAACTGACCACGTAGCAGATAAAAATAAAAGGCAGGATACGGCGAAAGGCTTTGCCTGCCGCGACTTCACTTTGTTCAAAATCCGTTTGAGTCATGCCGTCATGGGACACGGGCACGTCATCCTGCTCCGTCATTGAGCGGGAAGGCGTTGAGTGCAGATTCATGGTTGTCTCCGCTGCGTTGCGTCAACGCAGAGTTATTCTCAGAGAAAAGCAGTGGAAAGAAAGGGCAGCGGGTGGCCTGGCGTTTGCATTGAGCAGGTAAGAATGCTGCCGCTGACAGATTCGGTGATAAATAACTGCCGGCGCTGATCGCCGCCAAAACAGAGGTTGGTGGTGGATCGTCCGACCGGGCTGGTCAGAATCTCAATCGGCTCTGCCAGATCGTTTAACAGCCAGACGCGGCCCAGCCCCGGGTTAGCAATCAGCAGTTCGCCCTGCGCGTTGACGGCGATACCATCAGGACCGCTTGGCCCGTGCGAGGTAAAGAACTGGCCGACTTTGCTGACCGAACCGTCACGCTGAAGCGGTACGCGCCAGATCGCATTGCCGCGCGTCATGGCGACATACAGCACCTTCTCGTCGGGTGACAGCACCAGGCCGTTTGGGCTCGGGCAGTTATCCAGCAGAACGGACAGTTGCCCGTCCTGGCTGAGCCGGTAAACGCGTCCGGACGGATCGTGCAGCCCCGTTTGCCCCTGATCGGTGAAATAAAGATTGCCCCGGCTGTCAGGGGTAAGATCGTTCACGCCGCGAAAACTTTCGCTGTTACGGCGCGAGAGCCACGGCGCGATCGTGTTCTCCTTGAGGCACAGCTTCATCAGGCCGTGACGGTAATCCGTGATCAGAAGCGTATCGGGATCGGTCAGTTTCATGCCGTTGGGTTCGCCGTCGTACTGCACCACGAGCTCCCAGTTGCCCGCCATATCGACACGGAATATGCGGCCATACGGAATATCGGTCAGGTACAGGCAACCCGAGGGATGCCAGACCGGCCCTTCCAGAAACGAATCGGTCAGCTGGCCGCCGCGATTAGCGGCCGCCCAGGCATTGTGGCTGTCAGGTTGGCGGAAACGATCGGGCAGCCGGGTAAATACCGTGGTCTGCCTGATCTCCGGTGTAGTCAGGCACATCATACCGTCGCTTCCTTCTGCGCTAAGATCTTCAGCAGATTGGTCACGGAAGCCGTCCCCATTTTCACGTAAGAGTTATCGCTCACGCCGCCGATGTGCGGGGTAATAATGACGTTTTCTACCGTCTGCCAGAGGTTGGGCGCGGTCAGCGGCTCCACAGTAAAGCTGTCCAGCGCCGCCCAACTGAGCCTGCCGCTCCTGAGCGCGCGTTCCAGAGCATCGTCATCAATCAGTCCACCGCGTGCGGTATTCACCAGCACGGCGCCGGGTTTGAACTGTGCCAGCGCCTGGTCATTAATCATCTGGCTGTTTTGCGCGGTCAGCGGACAGTGCAGCGACACTATATCCGCGCGCGCATACAGCGTGGCTAAGTCGTCCACCTGCTCACAGCCCGCGGGCAGCGTTTTCGCCCAGGGATCGTAAGCAATAACCTGCATACCAAACACGCGGCCAATATCGGCCACCCGGCCGCCAATCGCGCCGAGGCCCACGAGCCCGAGCGTCCGGCCTTCCAGTTCAAGGGACTTGTGGCTGGATTTGTCCCAGTGTCCTTCACGCATCCGGCGATTCAGCGGAATCAGGGATTTGGTGCAGGCCAGAATCATTGCCCAGGTATGTTCAGCCACCGCCGCCGCGTTGGCACCCGGCGCAGACTGAACGCTGATGTTTCGTTCGGCCGCCGCGGCTTGATCAATAACGTCAATGCCGCTGCCATGTTTGGAGATCACGCGCAGCGCAGGCGCGGCATCCATGATGCGGGCGTTAATTTTTCCATAGCGCACCACGATTCCGACGGGATTATACTGCTGGCACAGCGCGACCAGATCGTCTTCGGTTGGCCTGGTGCCCGCAAACACCACTTCATAATCGTTCAGCATCGCAAGCGCGGCGGGGGCGATGTCAGCGCCGGTAATAATGACAGTATCCTGTTTGCGCATCAGAGTTCCTCCCCTTCCGCTAACATGCCTGCTGCACGCAGGGCACCGTTCAGCCAGGTCGGTCTTTTGTCCCCGGCTTTGATTGCCGCAATACGGCGGGTTTCCATATCCAGCTTTTTCGCCGCGAGTGCCAGCACCAATTCGACCTCGTCACGTGGGACGACCACCACACCATCGATATCACCGACCACCAGATCGCCCGCGTTGATCGTCGCACCGGCCACAGAAACCGGGTAATTCACACGACCGGGAATCAGCTTGGTCGGGCCACATGGATTCAGGCCAGCGGCGAAAATCGGATAGGTGTGGTTGCTCAGCGCATCCGCATCCCTGACCGCGCCATCGATGATAATGCCGGCAATGCCGGACGCTTCTGCCTGGGTCGCCATGATTTCGCCGAGCAGCGCACAACTGATATCGCCTTTACCGTCTACCACGATGACATCACCGGGTTTGGCCACCGCCAGCGCAGCATGGATCGCCAGGTTATCACCTGAACGCACTTCCACCGTTACCGCCGGTCCGGCCACTTTCATATGCGCACCCAGTGGCTTAACGCGGCCATGGAGCGTGCCTCGTCTGCCCGCGACATCCGCAAGAATCGCGGCCTGAAATTCAGCGGCACGTCTGACATAATCATGACTGACTCGCGTAACGTCGCGGTTGATCATCGGTTTTTCGTTCGCGGACATGGGTCACCTCACAGGTTTGATGTTTTACAGAGTAAAACTGTGTTGTACATAATGAAATTACTATATCGGTGACACTGACGCTCGCGCCAGTGTTGCGAGCTTGTTTGTGATGTAAATAAGATGTGACTCACAGTTTCAGGTACACTCAGTGCCAGCAAAAATCAGGAGAAGCGAAATGGGAAACGAAGGGGTTAATGCGGTAGAGAAAGCGCTGGCATTGCTGGATTGTTTTAAGCCAGGCGAAGAAAGCCTGTCCCTGACGGCGCTGTCGCAGCTCTCGGGCTACCACAAAACCACCGTTTATCGCCTGATGAATTCGCTGGAACGCATGAGTTATGTAGTCAGACGGGATAACGGGATTTATACCCTGGGACCAAGACTGCTGTATCTGGGCAAGCTCTACGAACAGTCGTTTCATCTGGCCAGCGTGGTCCAGCCCGAGCTACAGGCGCTGGCTTCGGCCACCCATGAAAGCGCCAGCTGGTATGTGATTGATAACGGTCAGCGTCTTTGCGTCTTCCGTGCGGAATCGTCGGATGGCCTGCGCCATACGCGACTGCCGGGCTCGCTTTATCCTCTGGATAACTCGGCGATTAGCCAGGTGCTGCGTTACTGGGGAATGGGCGAACCCCTGTTTGCTGAGACACCGGACTTACCGCTCTATACGTCGGGCGCGCGCGATCCGCACACTGCCGCCTTTGCCATCCCGGTGTTTGGCGAAGGGGATAAATTAACGGCCGCCCTGGCACTGACCGGTCCGTCATCACGCTTAACCCTGGACCGCAAAGCGGCAGGGCTGGGTGACCTGATGCGGGAAAGTGCCGCCAGATTGTCGGCTCAGTTAGGGGCCAGAAAGCCGTTTTGCGATGGGGTTTACTGGGGTAAATAGCGGGCAGTGCCGCGCGGTTGGGTCAAGAACCGTTCGGCGGCTGAGCAGGGCAGGCATGTGCTGCCGTCCTCCGCCCCGTGTGCAGGCAGAACTCCGACATGTATTCTACTGCTGAGCCGGGCGCATCCGCGTTTCTCCGCTTGCCTGCAATCGGCCAGTGATAAAGCGGACCGCGCGGCGACGTCCGCGGCTCCGCTTCCGCGCCACGAAAGCGTGAGTCAGGTTAGCGGTAATAGATCGCTATCCGCTGATCCGCCACCGTTTCAATCGCCACCGGAATCTCAAACAGCCGCGTCAGCACGTCCGGCTGCATGATGTCGGCTGGCGTACCGCGCATAAAAACGGCGCCGTTTTTCATGGCAATGATGTAGTCGGAATAGGCGGAGGCGAAATTGATATCATGAATGACCAGAATGATGGATTTGCGCAGTTCATCCGCCGCCCGTCGTAATTGCTGCATCATGGTCACGCTGTGTTTCATATCCAGATTATTTAGCGGTTCATCTAACAGAACGTACTGCGTATCCTGGCACAGCACCATCGCCACAAAGGCCCGCTGCCGCTGCCCGCCGGACAACTCATCCAGATAACGCTGTGCCAGCGGCAACAAATCCAGAAAATACAGCGCCTGCTCAATATGGTGTCTGTCCGCTTCCGTTATCCGTCCTTTTGACCAGGGATAGCGGCCAAAACTGACCAGATCGTACACCGTCAGCCGATGGGTAAAATGATTCTCCTGCCGTAGCACCGACAGCACTTTCGCCAGCTGTTCAGTGTGCGCCTCGTTCACCACCAGCGAATCGATTCTGATTTCACCGCTGTCCGGCGTCAGCAGTCGGCTCATCACCGACAGCAGAGAGGATTTTCCGGCACCGTTAGGACCAATGATGGCAGTGATGCCCGACGCGGGCAGGGTTTCATTGATATTGTTGAGAACAGAAAGCGTGCCGTAGCGCTTATTCACATTCACCACTTCAATCACGTTGCCACCTTTTTAAGCACCAGATAAAGAAAGAGTCCACCGCCAACACATTCAATGATGACGGACAGCGTGCCTGCCCTGTCCAGCAGTCGCTCCAGAATGAGCTGTCCGCCGGTCAGCGTAATCATGCCGATGAGTACCACGGCAGGCAGCATCTCGCGATGACGCCATGAGCCCATGGCGGGCCAGGCCAGATTCACGATCAACAAGCCCAGAAACGTCATTGGCCCCACCAGCGCGGTTGAGATCGCTACCAGCAGGGAGATGAGCAGCAACAGACCGGTCACGTAGCGCTGAACGGGCACGCCGAGTGCGGTGGCGGTATCGCTGCCCAGCGCCAGCACGTCAAGGCGATGGCGCATGCGCCAGATGATTACCGTCACAACAGCAATGACGCTGCCTGAGAACAGCAGGACGTCGCTGTCGGCGCGGGTAAAGGTGGCAAACATCCGGCTCTGTAAAACGGCAAATTCTCCCGGTGATAGCAGGCGCTGCATCAGTCCGGACAGACTGCGGAACAGCGTGCCGAACACCAGGCCTGCCAGTAAGACGCGCTGGAGTTCCAGCCCGCTGCGGTTAAATAACCAGCGGTAAAGCAGCGTGGCAAACAGCATCAGAAGCGCCGTTTCGCCCAGAAACTGCACCACAGGGTAGGTCTGGCTCAACGGCGACAGGTGAATAAAAAAGACCATCAGCGTCTGAAGTAAAATAAACAGCGACTCCAGCCCCATGATCGACGGCGTAAGAATGCGGTTTTGCGTGATGGTCTGGAAAAGCAGCGTGCTGATGCCCGAGGCAAACGCAACCAGCACCATAGTCAGTAAAATCTGCCCGCGGTGTTTCAGGAGATAGCCGATATTGCCCTGCAGGTTAAGGGTCAGAAACAGCGTGCAGAGCGCAATCGCGATGATGGTCAGCAAACACAGCCGTCCGGCAGGGGAGCGCATCCTGTTCAGCACGCGAGACGGCAGCGAACACTCAACGGCCATGGCGTTTCCCCTTCATAATCAGCAGCAGAAACACCGCCGCGCCCAGTACACCGAGCAACGTACTGACCGGGATCTCGAACGGCTGCACGATAAGCCGCCCCAGGATATCGCAGCTTACTACCAGCATAGCCCCCGTCAGCGCGACCCAGTGCACGGTGCGTCGCAGGTTATCGCCAGCCAGCAGGCTGACAATATTCGGCACGATTAACCCCAGGAACGGCAGGACCCCGACGACCACGATAACCACGCCGCTGATGAGCGCAATCATCGCCATGCCCGTGAGCTGAACACGACGGTAGTTCAGCCCGACGTTTACGGAAAAGTCATGCCCTAAACCGGCGACCGTGAAGCGGTCGGCAAGCAGGCCAGCGAGCAGGGCGATCATCCCTACTAGCCACAGCAGTTCATAGCGCCCCTGCATCACGCTGGAAAAATCCCCCGATTCCCAACTGCCCAGCGCCTGCAGCAGGTCAAACTGCATCGCCAGAAAGGTGGTGACCGAACTGAAAACGGCCCCCAACATGATGCCGGTCAGCGGCACAATAAGGGCGCTTTTCTGACGAACATGGGCGATTAACAGCATAAACAGCAGGGTACCGGCCAGGGCGAACAGGGCGGCAATGCCCATTTTGACTATGACGGGCGCGGCGGGATAAAACAGCATGACCAGCAGTAAGCCCAGGCCGGCGGACTGTGTCGTGCCCACGACAGAGGGCTCGACAAAACGGTTTTGCGTCAGCATTTGCATGATTTGCCCTGCAACGCTCATGGCGCTGCCAGCCAGCACCAGCGCGACCGTGCGCGGCACGCGACTCACCCACATAATCTCCCGCATGTCGGCATCGCGCCACACGTCCATCAGTGACAGCTGCGTGACGCCCGTCATCACACTGAGCATCATCAGCGCCCCCAGCAGGATCAGGCTAAAGCTAAAGGCCACGGACTTCATTCTGGGCGGACGCCGGCTGTGCTGAGTGCCTGCCTGATCTGCTCCATCATCAGGCTGTAACTCTGGATCCCGCCAGCGAGGTACAACGAGGCCGAATCCAGCCAGATTATCTGCTGTTTTTTCCATGCCGTGGTGCGGCGCACCAGCGGATTATCCAGTACCTGCCGGGCAGAAACGCCCGCCTTGCTGCCGATGGCGCTGTCGCGATCCAGAACGAACAGCCAGTCCGGATTGGCCTGCATGATGAGTTCGGGCGAAATGGCGTTTCCGTGTTTACTGGCGGTCGGCAGGGCGATGGCCGGTCTGAACTGCAGGACATCAAAAATAAAACCAAAGCGGGAATGCGGTGTGTAAGCACTGAGTTTGCCGCCGTTGACCATCAGCATCATGGCCGTGCCTGCCTGAGCCGCCTGGCGGCGAAGGTCAGCAACCTGCGCATCAAATCTCGCCAGAACGGTGCTCGCCTGCGCCTGTTTACCCATGATTTCACCCAGTTGCGTGGTTCGCTGACGCAGGCTGTTTAAAACATCATTGGGATCGATATCCAGCGATACGGTCGGCGCAATGTCGCTGAGTTTGTTATAGGCCGCCAGGGCTCTGCCGCCGGCCAGAATCAGATCCGGCCTGGCGCGGCTCAGGGCCTCATAGTCAGGCTCAAATAACGTGCCCGCATTGAGGTACTCATCACTGTTGTAGCGCGCCAGATGGGCCGGATAGCTTATCGCGGTCCGGGGCACGCCCAGCGGATGAATTCCTAACGCATCGGCACTGTCCAGCGTTACCGGGTTTAAGATCACCACACGTTGGGGATGCAGAGGAATAGCCGTTGTGCCCTGAAAATGCGACAGCTGGACGGTGGGCGCGTCGCTGGCCGACGCCAACGGCGCGCTCAGTAAGCAGGCGAGCGCCAGTAAACCTGCCAGACGGGAAAAACGCATACCTTCTCCTTGTACGTTGTCATTGTCCGTAAAAGTGTGCCCGGTTGTCGGGCTGACCATCCGCTTTCCGCCCTGGGTACGTGGTATGTTCAGCAGGGCGAGCGGACCCTCAGTGTTATCAGAACGAAGCCGTCACGGAGGCGTACAGCGTTCGTCCGGGAACGTAATAGTTATTGCCGCTGGTGGTACTGGCTGAGGGTTGCGCGGACACCGGATTTTTATCGAAAAGGTTATCGACGCCCATGTTGAATTTCAGATGCCTGGTCGCCCGGTACTGCCCGGACAGGCCATAAATCATATAGGCCTGGCGGATACGTGCAGTTGCGGTATTGCCGCGTGCGGCCTGATCCGCGCGGTTATTCAGCCCCAGCATTTTTCCGTAGTATTTGGCGGTCATCGACAGACTGATCGCCTCATTGACCTGCCAGTCCAGCGAGGACCAGGTGGCGAGTTTTGGTGTGGTCACCAACATGACGCCCAGTGTGTCTTCCGCTTTGATCATGCGCGTGAAAGTGTTATTCAGGGTCAGGCTTTTCAGCCAGGGGCCTTTCTCTTCCGTAATCAGAGGCACCGTCAGGCTGCCTTCCACGCCCTGCGTGCGGGCGGTATCCAGATTGACGCGCTTCAGCCAGTAGCTACCGGACGCATCGCCCGGAATATAGCCCACCGGCGCGGAAGCAATTTTGTCCTGAAAGCGGCTGTCAAAGAAGGTTAAGCCCACGCCCCATCCCGCATAATCGTACAGGGCGCCCACTTCCCAGTTCTGCGACAATTCAGGCTTCAGCGCGTCATTCCCCAGGGTATAACAGCTCCCGCCCTGGTAATCGGCATAGCCGTTACAGCCGGCACCGCGGGAGGTTTCGATAAAGCCTTTGCTGGCCTGACGTACGCTGGGCGCCTTAAAGCCTTCAGAATAGCCGCCTTTCAACGTCAGAGCGTCCGTGGCTTGCCAGACAAGATAGGCGCGCGGCGTGGTCCGGTTGCCGTAATCGGTATTATCCCGGCGCAGGCCCAGCGTCAGGGCCAGATCATCCCGCAGGTCAATCTGGTTTTCGATGAAGATGCCCGTGCTTTTCGCTTCGCCAGTATGTTTACCAAAGGTATCGGCCGCGTCGGCTGTCACGCCCAGCGAGCGTGGGTTATGCAGCTCTTCTTTTTTCCATTGCGCGCCCACGGTCAGGTTTTGGGGCAAACCGAGTTCGAAGGGCAGGTTGAGATCGCCTTCAATAATGGATTCTTTATTCCACAACGTGCTGTCCTCGCTGCCCTTCACCGCGCCGTTGGCGATAACCGGTACGTCCGACACCCAGTTTTTAAATTTATTCTGATAAGCGCTTAGCTTCGCCGTGCCAAATGCAAAAATGCCGCGGTAATCCAGCGCATAGTTTTCACGCTCAAGCTTACTGGCCCCGCGCAGATTAATTTCACTGCCGTTACTGGCGACGCCGGGAAGACCTTCTTCGGTTCCCTGCTGCGTAGAGATCGTCAGCCGATGCTGGCGGGTAATATCCCAGCCCAGTTCGGCACCGTAATTTTCATTCTTGCGTCCCTCCTGACCGCTTCCCCAGCGCAGTGCGCCGGTGTCGCTTTTATCCGCCTGGCGCTTATTCCATGAACCATTCAGACGCAGGTCAAACCCTTTCCCCAGTGGGCCGCCAACGCTACCTGTCCAGGTCTGGGTACTTCCCCGCTTATCGTCCTGCGGCTGGCGCGTGCCTGCGGTTAAGGTACCGTGCCAGACATCACTGTTTTTCTTCGTGATGATATTCACCACGCCGCCCATCGCATCCGAGCCATAGAGCGCGGACATCGGTCCCCGCACCACTTCGATGCGTTCAATGGCATCAACGGGGATCCAGTTGATATCGTCGAAATAGTTTTGCTGCGTGTTTTTGATGCCGTTGCTGGAGCTCATGCGTTTGCCATCAACCAGCAACAGCGTATACGCCGCTGGCATACCGCGCAGTTGAATACCTGAGCCCACATCTGTTCCGATGGCTTTGGATACGCCCGCGACACGTTCCAGCACATCCGCAAGATCGGTGGCCGATTTACCAACGTCCTGTGCCAGTTGCTGTGCGGTAATCACGGAAATTGATGCCGGAGCATCTTTCAGACGCTGTTCGACAGCTGAAGCCGTCACCACCATCACCTCTTCATCGGGATCAGTGATCTCCGGCTCAGCAAACGCAGGTGAAGCTATGCCAAAAACGGGAATGAACAGACTGGTTTTGATACGACGGGCGAGAGGGGTTAACGACGTCATAACGGTTAATCCTTTAACGGTTGTTTGTCCTGAAGATATTTACGGGCTGATAAACAGCATAAGGTGATATATAAATGGGAATCAAATCAATAATCATTATCAGTTGGCGGTGAAATAAATGCGCAGGGTAATTGCGTGGGAATTTTAATGATTCAGGATCGGCGGGAATGATCTGGAAGCGGGAAAGGGTAGTTGCTTTTTATGTAAGACAGGCCTTTGATATATAAAGATTTAAGACGAAGAATTTCTTCTTTTGCTGATTGGATTTCTGAATAATTCCCTGCCTGTAAGTTTCTTTTTAATATTATCTTTTTTTACGTTTTGGATGATATTTACGAAAGGTAAAAGATGTTCTTGCTAATTTATATGATTGTTAAGAGGTTGAGAAAAATGACTTGGATCAATAATAAGTCTGATTATGTGAAATATTTGATTCTGTTTTGTGAAATAAGCTGGCTTAGCATAATAGCGTTATTTAAATGAATAATGGTTTTCCCGTAATGCATTGAGGTCTACCATGACGCATGGGCCATTAAGTCAGTCAATATCGGATACCTGCAATAAATGACCATGCTTCTCTGGAACCGGTAAGTTTTGAATGCGGGTTTCAAAGGCACAGGAGGGGACAAAAAAGCCCGCAGGCTTGCGCCGTGTGGGCTTTCAGGGCTGGCGGAATCTGAATTGGCTATTTAATGTATTGAAATTATTTAACTAAGTTCTGAGTCATTTTTTCTTTGGTGCCTATACAGGTGCCTAAAAGCATTTTCACCTTTTCTGACGAAAAAGAAAGTGAGACAGGCAGGAAGATTAAATATGACAAAAGCAAGCTGATAGCGCTACCCCAGTTTGTCCAAGGGTGGCAACTAGGCCCCGTAGGTCATTGTTTTAGCGCCCTTTGCGCACAAGTATATTTAGACTGAAGGACGTGAATTGTCGTCGACAAAGACACGATTCCAAAGATACTGCCGCTGACTCTAATCCCTGATGTTTTAGGGCTCAACACTTTATGTGGATAAAATTAATTCGTTTGGTTTCCTCTATAGACAAGCTTACGAGTGCTTTGAGCTGAGTTTTGGTATGCTATAGGTTTGGATGTTGCAAGTTAACGTCTGGGTGAGGCTTGTAAGTGAATGATAAATATGCTGATTGGATAAGCAGAGAAGTAAAAATGCTAACAAATCGTTCTGTGTACGTAGATCCGTTTGTTCCCATAGCATCTATGCTTCAAAATAAATATGTCGAATAAAAGAGAGAAAAACCAAGCTTATCATGCACTTTAATAGGTTTTATTCTACCAGTTTTAGATTACGATAGGCTGGATGTAACAGCAATGCTGGCATGGGGTTACAAGTTAAATGAATGAAATTATAAGGAATTTTTAGCGTGAGTGCGTTAACCAATGACGTATTCATCAGTTTGGGTGAATTGACAGATGGGGTCGTAGCACAAACAGGGCCCACTTGACCTGCTCCCCGTTGATTAACACACCCCGATGTTAGTAATGTCTTCATAAGCCACATGAGGACATCCCCATGAAGAAGCGTTTTTCCGACGAACAGATCATCAGTATTCTTCGCGAAGCGGAAGCCGGGGTTTCTGCCCGTGAGCTCTGCCGTAAGCACGCCATTTCCGATGCCACTTTCTACACCTGGCGCAAGAAGTTTGGTGGCATGGAAGTCCCTGAGGTGAAGCGGCTTAAATCTCTTGAAGAGGAGAACGCCCGCCTCAAGAAGCTACTTGCCGAAGCCATGCTGGATAAGGAGGCGCTTCAGGTGGCTCTGGGGCGAAAGTACTGACGACAGGCCAGAAGCGGGAAGCCGTTGAGTTTATGTGTGATGCGACCGGTCTGTCGCAACGTCGTGCCTGCAGGCTTACAGGTTTGTCCCTGTCGACCTGCCGTTATGACGCTCAGCGTCCATCTGCTGATGCACATTTATCAGGGCGTATCACTGAACTGGCGCTTGAACGCAGACGTTTTGGTTACCGGCGCATCTGGCAGCTACTGCGTCGGGAGGGCCTTCACGTCAATCACAAGCGGGTATACCGTATTTACCACCTTAATGGACTGAGCGTAAAACGCAGACGACGCCGTAAAGAGCTGGCGACCGAACGGTTTCCGCTTCTACGTCCGGATGCGCCGAACCTGACATGGTCGATGGATTTCGTTATGGACGCACTGGCCAACGGTCGCAGGCTCAAGTGCCTGACCTGTGTGGATGATTTCACGAAGGAGTGTCTGACGATCACCGCTGCTTTCGGTATTTCAGGCATTCAGGTCACGCGTATTCTGGACAGTATCGCGTTGTTTCGCGGTTATCCGGCTACGATAAGAACCGATCAGGGCCCGGAATTTACCTGCCGCGCGCTCGATCAATGGGCTTTTGAGCATGGTGTGGAACTACGGCTTATCCAGCCGGGCAAGCCGACACAGAACGGATTTATTGAGAGCTTTAACGGCCGATTCAGAGATGAATGCCTGAACGAGCACTGGTTCAGCGATATCGTTCACGCCAGGAAAATCATTAACGACTGGCGGCAGGATTATAACGAGTGCCGTCCACATTCATCGCTGGATTACCAGACGCCAGCTGAATTTGCAGCGGACTGGCGAAACGGGAAATATGAAGAAAAACCAACCGACATTACTAACTGAAGGTTGTATCTAATCTTGGGAGCAGGTCACCACCACTGCATTAGTGCCACTCATTCGGCTAGATACTCCGCTCGGTTGTATGCTGCTACGATCTCGTCTTTCTTTGAATGAGCAAGTGCTGCTTCGAGAACTTCAACTCTGAATTTGCCGTATTCTTCTGCGGCTGTCCTCGCGATAGAACGCATATTGTGAGCTACAAGCCCACCTCCGAAGTCCATTTGAACAATAGCGGCATTGGCTGTTTGTTCATGCATATGGTTTAGAGGAGCCTTTATAATTGGGAAAATCCAATCTCTGTGCCCACTCACTGGTTTCATTGCTTCAAGGATACGCAAAGCTTCCCTGTTTAGTGGAACTTTGTAAATTTTTCTTATTTTCATCAAATCTGCAGGAATAGTCCAAATGCCATTGGCTGTATCAATGTCAGCCCACCTTGCACGAACGGCTTCACCCGGACGAACCCAAGTTAACAATTGCCATTCAATCAGTAGTCTTGTCTCCATACGTACAGAAGCATTGTTCAATGTAGCCAGAAAGCACGATAATTCAGAAGGAGGTAGTGCTTGCATATTCTGCTTTTTGGGCTTTTTAAAGCGCTGTGCAAGGTTATCAACTGGATTGAACTCAATGAGTTCTTCAGTAGCTGCCCAACGAAAAATTTCATTTAGTCGGGAGATAATACGCCTCAGGGTTCAAGAACCCCACGTTGTTCGATTGGGTCAAGCTGTTGCTTCAAGAGTTTGGGGCGAATCTCTTTTATCGGAACATTACCCAATCCAGGGAAGACGTTACGTTCAAGGCTACGCCAGATATCTGCTGCATGATCTTCTGAAATCCCTGACGTTCTTTTCTTCTCTTCGAGCCATTTTCTTGCCACCACCTGCAATGTGTGTTCAGTGGCCGCTTTTAGTGCATGCGCTTTATCGGCTTTATGGGTTTGCGGATCAATCTGCTGGGCGAGTAGTGCGAGGTAATGGTCTCTAAGAGAGCGAGCTTGCGCGAGGGTAAGGTGAGGGTAAGTTCCTAAACTCATTTTCGTTCGTTTCTTAGTCACACGAACCGCATACCTGAAGTACCAGTTTTTCTTGCCACCTTTCACGGTTGGCGATATGCGCAAAAACAAGCCGTCACCATCGAATAGATTAACTTCTTTCTCTACAGGCTTAGAGCTTTTGATTTGAGTATCATTGAGTTTAGTGACGACTTTCGGCATGTTTGGACCCTCAGATTTTGGACCCATGGGCGTTGGGTCCAAAACAGGGTGTCATATGGCGTGGATTCTAGCAACTCTCGGTGGACAGCTATGGACACAAAAAAGCCCGCAGGGCTTGCGCCGTGCGGGCTCTTAGGACTTCATCGGATGACTCTGGTAATCACCGATGGAGAATTTTGGTGGAGCTGGCGGGAGTTGAACCCGCGTCCCAAAACTCTATCCAGCATTGATTTAATTGAACATTTTCAAAAATATAATTTTCGCGTGCATTGTACGTGCATTTTCATGTCCTCTCAGTGTCCTTTCTCTGTCGCAATCGTCCCGAAGCCCTTAACTATTTTCCCGACTGTTTTCCTCCAACAACTGCAAGCTGCGTTGGTTGCTTTGATGTGTTTCCGTCATAATCTTTCAGATACGAACCGTAGTGCCTGAAAAGCATTTCCGGACCTTTATGGCCCATCTGCCCAGACAGCCAGTAAAGATTTACGCCGATACTGATATGCCGGGTCGCATAGGTGTGTCGTGTCTGATATGGATTTCGGTACCGAACCTGCGCGCGACGTAATGCAGGCATCCAGGCCTTTTTACGAATTGCGGCAGAACCGCTCCACGGCTCCATTGTTTTCGGATCCTCGAACACATATTCACTTCGCATAAAGGTGTAAGGCCGCATCCCCGTCAGCGCCGCCAGCGCCATTTCATCCAGTTCAACTTTACGGGTACCAGCTGCGGTTTTCGTGCCTTTGATGACACCCACTACACTCGCCTTTTGAACGTGTACCGTGTTGTGCACAAGGTCTATGTCCTGCCAGCGGAGTGCACACAGTTCAGAACTGCGGAGGCCGGTATGCATGGCGAACTGGAAGAGGTAACGCCATTGATCATGGGTGCAGGCTGCAAATATAGCTTTGGCCTCCTGTGGAGTGAACGGGTCAACGATATAATCGTCTTTGTCGTCGGACGTCTGTTTAGGCCGGTAGCGTGATGCAGTAACGAGCGACACCGGATTTAGTTCGATAAGCCCATCAGTAACGGCCTCGTCCAGCGCACTGCGGAGGAATGACAGCAGATTCCTGATGGTTTTTAACTTGGCATTTTTATTGCTGATCCACGTCTTCATAGCTCCGGCTGTCAGTTCGGTGACAGGCAGAGCATGAAGCGCGGACAATGACGTGATGCACTTCTGATAGCCATTAATGGTGGAGGGGGATAATTTGCGGTTTGTGCAGATCGTAATGTACTCGTCCAGGTATTCCCTGACCGTTTTCGTTTTCTTCACTTCACCGAACGTGGCCAGCTTCCTCGATTTTGGGAAGTAATCGCCGTACAGAAAAGTGCCCAGAGATATTTTATTTTGTATCTCGCCCAGAAGGCGATCGGCATATTTAATATTGCGTGGGTTTACCTCTAAACCGGAAAGGGGTTCCCGACAGAGAACCCCTTTAAAGGTGAAGGTAAGCTGAAGAGTGTCGCCGGTTTGGTGGCGGCGAACTGTCACGCCCCGCGGTAAAGCGGATCCCTGCTCTTTCTTGCCCATCTGTTTACCTCATCAAGATCAATCCAGCGCTCTTTAACGCCGTCCACTTTTAATACGTGAACACCCTCCTGCCAGATCTTCCTTTGTATCCGTTTGTTAATGGCTTCGACCGATTCGCCGGTGTTTTTGCAGTAGGTGGAAAGGGGAACACAATCAAGACTCATGCGATTTTCTCCTGTGAAAGAGGCGAACACATTTCCGGTAAATTGGCTCTTACAAGCGCCTCGGCAAACGGGGGCGGGACGGCATTGCCGCAGCGGGCAACCTGTTTATCTTTGGCATATTTGGTACCGCGATAATCCCTGTCGATGACATACCAGGAAGGGAAGCCCTGAGCGGCATAGAGCTCATGCGGCTGGAGCATGCGCATGCCGATATCGACAATCTGGTAATCAGTGCCATCAACCGTTACCAGACCAAAGCGGTCGTTTGTGGTCACCGTTCCCAGCGGTGCGTCCAGACCTACGCCGCCTTTTTCATTCCCGTAATACTTCATCAGGAAAGCCCGGACCTCGCCCAAGTGGTTACCGTTTGCCGTGATGGTGTGTGCCGGACTGTCAGTTGTCTGGCCCGTATTGGTGCCGCGAAACTTGATCAGGTTGGACGTGACGACAGCATGATGATTTCCCGTCGTCACTGTGTGAGCGGGTTCCTCAACGGAGCCGCCCGGGTGGCCCGTGTTGTTAACCATGATGTTAGCGGTAACCAGAGCATGATGATCCGTTGTGGTGACGGTATGCGCTGGCCCGTCAGCCGCGGCGCCGGGGCCGGTATAGTTGCCGCCGAAGTGCTTAGCCATAAACGCGGTAACCAGCGCACTGTGCCCGCCACCGCCAGCGGTGACCGTTGCTGCAGGTTCATTTACAGGGTGACCAACGCTATTGCCGAACTGACGTGAAACTAGCGGGGCTAATTGAGCCTCAACCATTCCCAGCGCATGACCGTTGCCGCCCGGACGTTTAGAGGTACCCGCCGTAATGGTAGGGACCGGTTCGGTAATATCCTGCCCGGTTGCACCGGTACGGAATTTTGTCAGATGTGGCGTGACTACTGCATAGCCCTGTTTGCGCGTGATTGTCTGTAGCGGGTCGTGCAGCGACTGTCCGCGAAAGCAGTCATAGCCACCTTTGCTGGTGGTGTGATTGCACTTGACGATAAACGGAGTCGGGTTGTCGAGCACGAACCGCTGGATGCCGCGCGCAATCCGTTTCATCGTGTTTTCTGCCAGTGGCTTACTGCGTCCAAATATGCTCGGACAGGGGATAGACCAGTCGATGCACTCGGCAGCCGTCCGCCATGGCTTGAGATGTCCGGACTGGACGGCCAGGCTTTTCGGATCACCGTGTGACGGCTCCGGCCACGTTACTGGTTCTCCGTCAGAGCGCATTACCATAAAGAAGCGTTTACGGATGGTTGGCGCGCCGAAATCGCAGGCGCGTAACTCCCGGTGTTCAACTGCATAGCCCAGGCCTTTAACCAGTTTTTGCGCATCGGCACTGTGCCGGCCAATTTGCAGGAAGTCGCATACCTCATCCAGCGAAGGGTGATCCGCATGTACGCCGTTACCCAGCATGCCGACGAAGGCGGCAAAGGTTTCACCCGCGCGGGCCGGGTCTGGTCGTTCCTCCGTAGGTAACAGTGGTCCCCAGGTTTTAAACTCTTCGACGTTCTCAAGCATGATGACGCGAGGCCGCTTTGCCAGCGCCCAGCGAACAACAATCCATGCCAGACCGCGAATTTCTTTTTTAACCGGCTTACTGCCTTTGGCTTTGCTGAAATGGCGGCAATCAGGTGAGAACCATGCCAGACCTACGGGCGCGCCTGCGGTCGCTGCCACCGGGTCAATGTCGAACACAGACTCACAGTAATGAAGCGTGTCAGGGTGGTTGGTGGTGTGCATGGCGATCGCGTTAGGATCATGATTAATAGCGATATCGACACTGCGGCCGGTTGCCATCTCAATGCCGGTGCTGGCTCCGCCGCCCCCGGCAAAATTATCGACAATGATTTCTCTCACAGGGTTTGTTCTCCGAAAGTGGCCGTCAGCGACTGAGCTGCAGCAATGATTTCTGTTGAGGGCTGGCGCTCCAGCAGCATACGGTTCATGTGATGCATGACCTTGCGCTGGTGCTCGGTAGCGATTGATTTAAGGCCTGGCAACTGATCGGCTAATAGCTGTACTTCGGCTGGCCAGACATCATTCGCTGACTCGGGGATAGGGACCGGAATATTTCGAGGCGTCAGACGTTGCGCGGCTCGCTCAATTTGAGCCATAAACGTGGCGCCGCGGGATTCCAGCAGATCACGATTGATGTAATCGAACTTTGGACCTCGCCAGGACTTATCGAAAACCGCGATAGCTGCCCCGAATCCGGCAGACGATTCGCTGGGCTGGCCTTCCTCTGGTCGATACCATACGGGCAGGTCAAAACTGATTCGGCCACGAATGAATGCGATATGGTCGGCATCTTCTGGCCACCAGACTTCGCCAGTTGCCGCTTTAATAAGAAAGACATAGCGGCCGCCAGCCTCCCGCATTTCCAGCGTATGGGCCATTATCTGGCGCATGCCGGTTATGTACTGCCCGTCGTGCTGTGAGGCGCGTGAATAGGGTGGGTTAGCGTAAGCAGCACCGTTTAACTCTGCCAGGCGTTCCGACCAGTTCTGCGAAAGTGCGTTATCTTCGGCGCTGTAATAAGACTCGCATTTGGCATTACTCTCATCGGCGAAGAGGTCCAGCACGAACGGTCCGAACATCGAGTTTATTCCCCACCAGAGCGGATCAGGCGTGCGCCATTGATCGCCAATTTTTTTAAGCTCGTGGGTGGGCTGGGCGCGCAAAGTCTCCAGCGCCAGACAATATGGCGATAGTTGGGTTGGTTCCATGCGTGGGATACCTCAAATCAGCGTTTGAATTTTCTTGATAAATCAATCTGGTAGTAAGAACAAAAATCCACTACATGTGGGCATTCGGCGGGAGTTTCGGTTTCGTTTACTACGTCGCAGCCACCTTCATGAAGGCAAATACAGTTCAGGCAACTGAGACGATTTTCAAAGCAGTTTTTTGCCATCTGGTAGCCATTGCACCGGCCACCACTAAAGCGATGCGGGAAATCATAGGCGGAACAGCAGCAGGTGACCTGCCGGCCCTCCAGTAGGCTTTCCCTGGGATAACTGAGTTTCCATTGACTCACCTCACTGGAGATAAAGCTCAAGGCAAAACATAGCGATGAGCAGCATGATCCAGACGACTCCACTAACGGCGACGTCGTATACAGGTTTGTGGTGCGCGTAATGCGCCAGGAGTTTCGATTTCATTTGTGAGGGACATTAAAAAACCGCTTTCGCGGTTTGGGATGAATCAGGTGCTTTTCCAGCCTGGCAGAAGCCTTTCTGAGTTTCTTTGCTCTTCGAGAAAATGCTCATGAGCAAAATTGAAGGCTTCATTTTCAGAGCTAAACAAGCGGTCGCTAAGGGGGTGCCAGTCACGTTCCTTAATAGCCCGACATAATGCCTTCCAGCCGCCCTCGACAGGTTTAATCATGTAGCCAGGAATATAGAGATATTCCTTGTTAAGATCCGGCCCAGATTCCCCAGGTTCAAGGAGATAAAAGGTTATGCCACCATTGGCAAATCGACGCATACCAGCCACCAAATTACTGTTTATTTATACAGTAATTTAGCGTCTGACCTCCGCACATTCAAGCTGAGAAATCGGCTCTCGTTTAAGCAGTTGTTCTTTAACGTGTTCACATGCGGCCAAGGTCGGAAAGATGTCTTCGCTTACAGGGACGGGCAGTACAGAGGAAATGATAAGGACGAAGCCGATCAACATGGCGATTCCTTATTTTCTGGCGGCTTTACATAGCCCGCTCTCACCAGTTCCACCAGCGACACGCCCAGCGCATCAGCATATTTTTCACAGGTCGCGATGCTGGGCGAGTCACGGTTTATGTTTTGGTAAACTGCGCGCTGTTTGTCACCACAGTTGACCGCCAACTGATGGACAGAAAGGCCGTTTTTGCGGCAGAGTTTTCGCACTGCCAGGTTTAGCGAAAATTTCTCAGTCATGCTGCGCACTCCTTTTTCTGTTGAGCAGCTGGATTAAGCCACAGGCATTCAATTCTTTTCACTGACCCTGAATGACCATTTGCTGTAGTGGAGCGGCTTACGCGTTTCCAGCTCGAGAGTAGGTCGTTATAAATTTCGCTGTCATAGCCGCAAAGTATTACTTTGCCACTCAGTGATTTAAGGAAGGAAAGCAATTTGATGTGTTCACTACTTGTTAATTCAAAACGGTAGGCACTATTTTTGGCGACGTTCACACGCGTTTCATGCATATAGGGTGGATCTACAAAATGCAAAGTGCTTTCAGTGTCATGATCTCTCATGCATTGAATTGCATCACGGTTTTCAACGAGCACACCTGAGAAACGGCTTGCTACGGCAACGAGGTTATCTGGTTGCCTTGCAAAGATAGCCTGAGCGGTAGCGCTATTCCGTTTTGTATCCAGTCTAAAACCTGTAGAGCCTTTTGTTGCTCCTGCGCTGCCAAAGCCCATCGCAGCGCGGACTATAGTTCGCCTGGCTCTTTCTACAGGATCCTCTGACGGTTGATATGCGTTATAAAATTCTTCACGTGAATAGGGCGTAAGCGCGCATGCCTCAATAAGCTTTAAGCTTTTGCTGGAATCACGAAGGACTCTGAAAAGATTGACTATTTCACCATCAAGATCATTATAAACCTCTGCTTCACTAGGTTCTTTTTTCAACAGAACCGACGCAGCGCCGCCAAAGGGTTCAACATAACAACGATGGGACGGAAAGTGACTGGTTATCCATGACGCTAAGCGAAATTTACCGCCGTGATAACGGATAACAGGATGTTTTATTTTATCCATCATAATCATCACCGTTATCTAATGGGCAATGTCGGCCGGAATGCTCGGGCTCGTTATCACGAATTTGCGGACATTGGCGGTGATAACATTCACCATCTTTTCCAGCCGCACAGTGTTCCAGTGGTGCATCCTGAACCTGAATGGCTTTTGCCACGCGCGCCTCTTCTACTGACACAAGCCGAATTTCCACTGGATGAACGGGGCCGGCCTTAAGTTGACCGCCGTCTAAAGTGCTCAACTGTGCAGCAATCAGATTGGCTTCAAACTCGCTCAGCTTACGCATGTAGCCCTGACCTGTAGCGGCATCAGTGAAAACAAATGCAGCATTAGATAGTTGTATTGTTTTAGCCATTACCATCCCCCCCAGCTATATTCGGAAGCAACTGGCCCAGGGGATTCACTGGCAAGAAATTGGGGATCTCCCGGCGCGCTTAGCACCTTTCCATCCTGAATGTATCCGGCGATGCTCAGCCCTTTCAGGCACATTTCGACTGTTTCGGCAGTAAGGCGAAGTCGGTTTAGCTGGTAGGTTTTGCGGTAAACGAATGCCCGCATCGCTTCCTCTTTCGACAGGTGATAACCAGAACGAGCGGCATGTTTAAGGCAGCGTTTAACCTGCTTGTC
The DNA here is from genome assembly GCF_043546245.1 of Pantoea sp. SGAir0180. NCBI lineage: Bacteria > Pseudomonadati > Pseudomonadota > Gammaproteobacteria > Enterobacterales > Erwiniaceae > Pantoea > Pantoea sp. SGAir0180. The sequence goes on from NZ_CP028071.1 coordinate 475,231, forward strand.
GCCTGGTTTACTGCGATACGTTCTCATCTGCTCTATCGACATCTGAGGCAGGTCCCAGGTGTGCCAGAAGGTTTTTTCCGTCTCGCGTATTATCACGTTTTCCCAAAGCATGACGACAGGGCGTCCCTGGCTATCGTTGCCCTCAACGTAGCGATAGCAAAATTTTTTCTCTTCCATTATTCACCGTCCTTAACTTTCAAATCGTTGTAACGTTGAAGGAAAAGCACACGTGCCTGGCGCGGGTTGAGCGGGGCGATAATGAATGTGGTATTTGCCTCAACACCATCCAGCATGGGCCAACGCTTGCCATCGTCTAAATCAAGGTCGCGGCGTTCGGTCGCGAGCATGACCAGATCCGCATTCTTGACCGGGGCGCTTATTGCGTGGGGTAAGCCGAATTTATCCGCTATGGCTTCCTCAACCGACTTGATCATGAGGCGGTAATCAGGCAGCAATTGCTTAAGCTGCGAATTAATGTCGCTGCAGTATGCCTCGGCGGCATCGTGCAACAGGGCTTCGAGCGCGAACTCTGGCTCTACCAGATAGCTGACGTGAACGGAGTGCTGCGCCACGCTGTAAAAGTCCTGCACATGACCGGTGAAGCGGCAGATGTTGGAAAGGGCGCAGGCGATGTCTTCAATGCAGATAGCATCCGCTGTCACATTGGTGTAATCGAAATGCTTGCCTGACTGAGTGGTTATCCATGACATAGTAAAATCTCATAAAAAAACCGCCTCAGATGCAGGCGGTTATGGTGAACGGCAATCAAAATTAAGGTTGTTTTTTGTACATCATCAGAACGGGATATCGTCGTCGAAATCAGGTGGAGGATTGCTATTATTACGAGGACCTCCACCAGCAGCCTGAGCTAATCGTGACTGTGGCTGTTGAGGTTGACCCCATCCATTGTTAACACCGCCACCTAACATTGAGCCCGGACCACTGTGCGTTTGCTGCGGCTGGCGTTCGTCTTTGTCAGTCAGTGAGGCAACGAGTTTATCCACCACCTCAGCGGGTAGGTTTTCTGTCGCTTCTTTATATGTTTTGCGGGTTTGTGGTCCAAAGGCCTGGCGAATTTCGAAGCGGTAACCGTCTTTTCCGTCCTGTTTGGTATAGAGAACTTTTTGCAGAACAAATCCGATGGGTTTGCCTTCCAGATCCTTGCAGTGATATTCGACTTCATTTTTGTCGTTACGGACTTCTGTAGCGTGTAGGGCTTTTGTTTTGGTCAGGCCCATAATCGCCTGAATCATTGCGTTCCCGCTGCGTAAGGGATTGCCGTCACGACCAACATAAGAAACACGCAGAAAGTTGATAGTGCCAACATCAGAATCAAGGGAAAACTCCATGGACTCTGATTTCGATTCGGCGTCTCGCGCCTGGGTAAAAATGGCTGATTTGATGGTACCAGCGTAAGCGCCACCCTCAGATGCGCCAGAAGGTCCGGCCGTCTTGGCTGATTCAGGATCGAATGTGAAAATTGGTTGCTGCATTATGCGGTTACTCCGTCATTAAGTTCGTAATAGTCCCGGATCGCCGTATCAACAGCGTTCAGGTCGTTATCAATCTGGAATTGGTCGAACAGGCCGATCGGGGATTTAACCGGGTCTGTGCCGTCTGACTGGGTGGTAAAGTAATAGCGACCGTCAGACACGCCAGTGCGCAGGGCAATACTGAACATCCCCTCAACCGTGATTTTCTCGTCCAGCATTTTGCCGATGGTCTTCATCTTGATTCGGCCGGCTGGTGTCTCTTCCGTGTGAGCGAGGAAATAAACAATCAGATCGTCTTCCGCTGCCTGCGCCGCCCGGATCACGTCCCATGCGCCGCCCCCAATCTCTGTGAACTTCTCGAACGACTTTTCACTGCGGCGCCGCATGAACTGGTTACCCATCACATACTGAAAATCGTCAACCACAACGAATTTCTTACCGGCGCGGCGGGCGTGGGTGATGATCAGCACAATGTCGCCAGGCACATCAGTAAAAAACACGTTGCCGGTTTTGGCGGTGAAATCGCGAGGTTTCCAGCCAGAGGATTTAAACGGGAGACGTTTGTTTTCCGGGTTAACGAGAAAGCCATCATCAGGTTTCAGGTGCATCAGGCTGGCAGACTTGCCTGAACCGGAATCACCCAGGATAAGAACCGGAATGCCCATATCAGCCCTCCAGGTAATGTTGCATGGTAAATTTCTGGTCTTCATCCAGATCCATATTTGCCAGCGCCCAGCGAAGATAACCCTGGTCCTGTCCGGCAATCTCTTCGAAGGTTTTGCCCTTATGCTTGCCAAAGCGCATCGTGTGAAGCAGGGAAGGCCGCGCAGATATGTCGCGCATCTGGGCTATCGTCAGGCGCGCGTCACGGTTCAGACGTAGCAGAAGCGCCGCTGTAACGTAACAGTCGTACAGCGCCCGGTGCGCGTGAAGGTTTTCAGGCACATCAACATCGAGCATGAAGTGATAACGCAAATACTGGTTGGAATGGCTTTCCAGCTCTGGATAAAGCTTGCGGGCCAGTTTGAGCGTGCAGATCCACGGCGCGGTTATCTGTGGCAGCTTTGGCCGGTCAAACGCGGCGTTGTGCGCCACGTAAACGTCGGCACCCAGATAACGATCAATTACATCGCTAAGTGGCGGGGCATCGGCAACCATCGCCTCAGTGATGTGATGCACTGCCATGGCGCCAACGGTAATCGGCTCGGGCGGCTTAACAAAATCGCTCATAGGGTTACACAGTTTGCCGCCAACGATGTCGATACTGGCCAGTTCACACACGCCACCTTCAAAGCTGGTAGTTTCAGTGTCGATCACGCGAATGATGGTGGACATTCAAAGCTCCTGATTTAGCGTCCGCGTTTGCTTCACGCTGGGCCAGCTGGTGGGCCAGCATTTCCAGATCTGCCGGACTGATTTGATTTTGCTCGCACAGCGCCAGGATGGTACTCAGCGCCAGCGAACGCATTGCCTCATTAAGGGCGAATTCAGTGGGGATGGTTGTCACTGTCATAGCAGGCACATTCCCGCCACCACACACAATGCGATAAGCAGCGGCGTCAGCCAGTGGCGCGGCTTTGGATGGAAATCAGCGCCCGTCAGGCGATGTTTGAACTGCAGGCGATCTACAGGGCTCATGAGATACGTCTCCTTGGTTTGCCCTGGCGCGCTGCCGGGACGCGGATTGTTTGCTGGTAAAGGTTTGCGCAGCCTTTGTCGCTGCAGAATGAACGGACCTCGCTGCGGTTCCAGAATCTGATAGCAACTTGCTTTATGTCCGTGGGGTGCCGGAACCGGGCGCAGTATTCGCACAGTTCCGATTCGATAAATTCCGTGCCTGACTCGAGTAACAGCCATTCGAAATGGCGTTCCCGCTGGCCGTTCTCATCGATGTAATAAACAAAGGTTTCATCCTCACCCTTATAATTCGGTTCGATTGTGCAGCCGTCGAAAACGACAACGAGGGCACCGATACGGATCGGCGTTCCCTCGGGCAGTTCGCTGATGCGCTGCCGGGTCAGTTTTGGGATGAAATTCATGGATACCTCGGAGCGCTGAAAAGCAGTCAAAAAAATGCCCCCGAGGCGGGGGCCAAAGACTACACAGCAATGTGGGGTTGTGGCGCCAGGTGCTGATCTTCTGGTTGTCTCGAAGGACTGCAATTCACCACAACGGGGAGAGCGCTACCTTTGACCACCTTACGCCGCATACCCGTAACGCTGCCTTTGCGACCTAACTACCACGCCGCCAGGGGAGGTTACACAGGTGCTGACACGCATATCCGGTGTAGCGCTCTTTCCGTTGTGTGCTGGCCCCATCCTCCAGCTTCAAGCCCGCGTTTACTTTTAAGTCCAACTGAACTGCTGCGGGATTCCGGACTTTGCCCTGGTGAGGCGAAAAACTTACTGACCAGTTCGTTTTGATGTTGCGCCTGCTATTTTACGCAGATCAAAAAAACTGATGAAGATTTGCGCTTTGCACACTACATCCCGCCAGTGTTGCCCGTTCGCCGCCTTCACTTTCGCGCGGGGGTAGCCTTCTCACCGACCGGATCGCGCCCGGTGATACGCCGCATTTATGCGTTGGGGTCTAAACAAGGTTCGTGTGCTGTTTCGACTTTGCGGATTGTTAAAGAGCAGAACAGCTGTCTGCGATGGGCTGCGTCTTGCTGTGCAATAAACGTTACCCCAAGGTAATCCACCTGTCTATACCCAAAGGTAAACAATTTAGGCGAAAAAGTTTACCTGATTGAAATTTCAGGTAATTTAATTTTTTGACTTGAGAGAGTTCAGATATAAAAAAACCCGCTTGAAGCGGGTTAGATTTGATGGCTTACGGTATTTTTTGCCACTTCACATCGATCACAGTGCCGATAATGGTGCAATTTCCGTCAATTTCAGTAATGGGGTATTGGGGATTAAGGGGCTTAAGGAACTTACGACCGGCATCCTCGATATACATTTTGAAGGTTGCCTCATTGTCATTCGTTAACTTGGCGACAACCAGTTTACCGCTTTTTGCTTCTTTGCTGGGATCCACCAAAATAATCATGCCTTCTGGCACGGTGAATCCAACCGGGGAAGTCATTGAATCACCACGAACCGTGAGCCAGAAAGATTGAGGACCAGCATTGATAGTTGTTTCTGGCCACTCGTCAATTTCATGTAATTTGTAGGGCTCTATAGCTTCTAGCCATTGCCCTGCGCTTACCCAGCTGATCAACGGGAATCCTTTCGTTTCTTTGTGTTTCTGTGCGAACTGGACATTTCCATGGCCATCATCAGAAATGCCATCCATCCAGCCACGCGGTAAAGAAAAAGCTTTTTCGATGACTTCAACCATATCATCCGCGATTCGCTTTTTACCTTTTTTACCATCTTCATAAAGCATGCGCGAGACGTAAGAAGGTTCTCTTTCGATTTTGCGAGCAACATCCACAGCTTTTCCGCCGCAGAACTCATCTCGAATCTGTATTAGGCGCTGACGCCTTTTCTCGTATTTGTCCATGTCCGACATCATAAATTTATTTACCCTGTGGTAAATGGCCTGCGGGTATTGCTTAAAGCGTTACCTGTGGGTAAACTCCATCAGATTAAAGGTAAACAGGAACCATGAGATGGAAGAGTTACGGATCTACCTAAACGCCCTATCTCTCAGTGAGCAACGCACTTTTGCGGATACGTGCGGAACAACCATTGGTTATTTGCGTAAAGCGTTGAGCAAAAACCATGAGCTTGGACCGGCGCTGTGCGTGCTCATTGAAAAAGCCAGTGATGGAAAAGTTACACGTAAAAACCTCCATCCTACTGACTGGGAAAGCATCTGGCCTGAATTAAAAGCGGCTTAATTTCAACAATTACGAGGGAAGAAAGTAAATGGAATCAACTGCAATTTCGAGCAATTCGGTACGTGTTAACTGTAAGCCGGAAACGCTGGAGAGCTTTTTTCACCGTGAGGCAATCACTCAAGGTAATAAGGCCCTGGCGCTCGATATGGGGATTCATCCTTCTGGTCTCAGTCGTCAGAAGATCCGCATCTGTCAACTGGCATGCCGAATGATTCACCAGCTGGGTTTGCCAGAGGGATGTATTGCGGCGCCGGGGTGTGAGCAAAACGTGATTCTGACAGGTGAAGAGGCGCGAACGCTCTTATCGATGCTTGAGAACATTCGTTTGAAAGAGGGGGGCGCTGGTGGATGAAAGGTTTGTTGAAACCGACAAGCGCTTTCAGGACAAGCGCGGCATTGTCGTGCGCATCATCAGTTACGACAGGCAGGAACGCAGGGTCATCTTCATGCGGCCTGATTACGAACATCTGTGCTGTGTGCCGAAATGGTACTTCGAGAAGTATTTCATTGAGGTGGGAAAGAGCGACTGAACAGCGCGAACTGTCCAGTCGTGTACAGCGTTGCTTTTGGGAAGCGAGGTTAATTATGCGACAAAAACGCCGTAAGCCGCAACAGGAAACTACTGTACATAAAGACATGGCGCGGGATGAACTCGCACGCCAGTATTCACCTGATGCCTGTCGGCTGCTACGTCAGGCACTGGAGCAGGCGAAGCGGGAGAGGTCCGGCCATGAGTAATACCGCAGAAATAATCCAATTTAGCGCCCGTCCGGGGCGTGAGGAGCAGCGCGTGGCCGATACCGAAGATGGCTTCATGCGTGTCGCTAATGAGCTTACCGATCAGCTGTTACTGGCTGATCTTACTGCTCGTCAGTTAAAAATCATGCTGGCCGTGATGCGTAAAACCTATGGTTTCAACAAGTCCATGGACCGGATTACCAATACCCAGATCGCTACAATGACGGGCATTCACCATACACACGTATGCTCTTCTAAGCGTCAGCTTATCGAGCGTGGATTTTTAGTCCAGGGTGGCTCGAAAGTGGGCATCAACAAGTATGTCTCAATGTGGGATATGAAGAAGATTAGCCAAAACAGCGAATGTTTAGCTGACTCAGCTAATAAAAGTTTAGCCGAAACAGCTAATACCCATTCGCTAAAACAGCTAAACACAAAAGACAATATTCAAAAGACAATAAATACAGATCCCCCTAAAGCCCCCAAGGGGGAATTTTCGGAGGAAGTTTTATCACAGGCAAAACAGGTCCTGGAGTATTACAACGAGGTCACAGGCACCACCTGCCGCTCTGCAGAAGCTTTTGCCGTTTTACTTACTGAACGTCCGTCCCGCGAAGCCTACACCGTTGATGACCTAAAGCTGGTGGTGCGCTGGGTCGCGGAGACGTGGAAACGCCGTAACGGTACGGTCGCCAAGCCCGCGAACATCTGCCGTGTGAACCGCTTTGACGGCTATCTGGCTGATGCCACCCAGTGGGATGAAAATCAGGTTGAAGTTGACTGCGATGCCGTGATCGATGCGTACAACGATTTAGCGGCCGGCCGTCTGATGTATGCCGAAATTGACGAAGACAGAGTGAAGGCTATCCGCCGTCTGGCGACACACTTCCCACGTGAAAAATCGGCAAACGAGTGTTTCCGCAATTATTTCAGCGCTTTTTTCAATGAGGCCCGCGCATCCTATTTCGGCAAAAGCAACAGCGGCTGGCATGCAAACTTCGACTGGCTGATGAAGCCTGACACGTTACTGATGATTCGGAGGGGCAACCATGTCTGATCTGTATCTCGAAGCCAGCGTGCTGGGTTGTCTGCTTCATTCCGGTTTGACGCCTGATGCCTACGATGTCCTGGCTACCGTCGAGCCAGCAGCATTCACGAACCCGTTTTACTCAAAGCTGTATACCGAGATTAAGCGCCAGGCGACGCAGAAAAAAATGATTGATGCGCTGCTGGTGGCTGAGGCCATGGGCAATGAAAACGGTATTTTTGCTGATGTGATGGAAACCATGAAGATGGTGCCCAGCGCGGCGAACATGAAAGGCTATGCAAAAAGCCTCAATGAAAAATACATGGTCCGGGGCTTTATCAGTCTCATGGAAAGCCATTACGAGAAGATCACCAGCGCCTACAACCATGATACCGCGATGGAAGGTATTCAGGACTTCACGCGCCAGCTGATGAACATCAGTCGGCCAGATGAAGAAGTGCTGCCGGTCCGCGCCAGTGAACTGCTTAACGGGTATATGGACACGCTGGAAAAACGCGTGGCCGGTGATGAAGAGTCGAACACCATCAAAACGGGCATTGATGATCTGGACGAAATCACAGGTGGTTTAAACGACACCGACCTGATCGTTATCGCTGCCCGCCCGGGCATGGGTAAAACCGAGCTGGCATTGAAAATCGCCGAGGGCATAGCCCAGCGCACTGTTTCTCTCGGTACTGAGCGGGTGCAGCGCGGCGTTCTGATTTTTAGCATGGAAATGCAGGCAGGCCAGATCATCGAGCGCCAGCTGGCGAATGCGTCCAACGTTTCAGTTTCCAAACTGCGCAAAGCCAGCCACCTTGACGATGAGGACTGGGGCCGGATCTCCATGGGGCTGGCTGAGCTTGCGAATCTCGATGTCTGGGTTGTCGATGCAACAAACCTCAGCATTGAACAAATCAGAGCGGTGGCCACACGTCATAAAAATCGTTATCCGGGTCTGTCGCTTATCCTGGCTGACTATCTGGGGCTCATCAAAAAGCCATCGGCAGAACGTAATGACCTGGCGATCGGTGAGATAACACGCGGCCTCAAAACCATGGCGATGGAGCTTAACACGCCCGTTATCTGCCTCAGCCAGCTGTCGCGCGAAGTTGAAAAGCGCCCGAACAAACGCCCTTTAAATGCCGATCTGCGTGACAGTGGCAGCATTGAGCAGGACGCAGACGGCATCTGGTTCATTTATCGCGATGGTGCCTATAACCCGGACAGCCCGGCCGCGCACCTGGCTGAAATCATTATCGGTAAAAACCGTCATGGCCCACAGGGTGGCGTGGTTTATCAGGAATTCCGAAACGGCCATTTCCGTGGAACAGATCAGGCAATAGCGGCGCAGCTTGCCCGCGAGAGACCGGCGCACGCTGGCCGGGATAAATCATCACGCAACGGTAATGAATCAACGGGGAGACTATTTTGATCAAAATTTATGACATCACGCCATTGGGCAAGCCCCGTCAGACTCAACGTGACCGCTGGGCAAAACGGCCGGCTGTCCTCCGGTACCGGGCATTTTGCGATGAGGTGCGCTTAAACCAAATCAAGTTGCCTGACAGCGGTTGTCACATCACGTTTGTATTGCCCATGCCCGACAGCTGGAGCAAAAAGAAGCGTGCGCAGTTCAGCGGCCAGCCCCACCAGCAAAGGCCCGATGTCGATAACCTGCACAAAGCGTTGATGGACGCCGTGTTTGAAGAAGACAGCGCCGTATGGGATGCACGTATTACAAAAATCTGGGGAGAAAAAGGGCAGATAAGGATCGAGAGCATTGCCTGAAATTATAAACGCAGCAAAATTCAGTAAGGAGAATCACCTTGAACCTTGAAAGCACGATAAAGTTTTTCGCACCAAAATCACCTATGTTCAGCGATTCTCCACGGGCAACGGCCAGTGACAGCCTGGATATTTCGGATGTGATGGCATCCTTCGGACTGACTGGCGCGCAGGCTCGTTTCGGATTTGAATTATTCCTGTCCAAGCATGGCATCACGTCCAGTGATCGCGCCGTAGAAATGTTAACTGAATTCGGTCTGAGTAAGGCGGGGCTTTTCCGGGCAGTCGCCGAACTCGATGAGAATATTAAACGCGAATTTGTGCAATTGCTCGCAACGTTTGCCTACATGGACTATTCGCGCAGCGCGGCAAGTACACGCCCCTGCACCTGCTGCGGTGGTACCGGGTTTATCGACGCGGAGGTATTCACCACTAAATCACACATGCCTTTTCCGGCGCGGGAGTTGGTGAAAGCCTCAGTACGTATGGGCGTCGAAGGCTTCGTACCGTCCAGTTATGAAAAAGTCAGAGAGGTAAGAGAGATTCAGCGTGTCCGTTGCGGCACCTGTGAAGGGAAGGGCATGATCAGCAATGCGTGTCGCTGTCATGGTAAGGGTAAGGTGCTGGACATTGAGCAGAGCGAGATTCAGGGCGTACCTGTCATGAAAACCTGCACGAAATGCACCGGCCGCGGCTATGCGCGCCTGCCTGCTGAAACTGTGCGCCGTGCTGTTGGGTATGCCGTTATGGCAGTGAGCCAGCCAACGTGGTCACGCAATTTCAAACCTTTCTATGAAGCGCTCATTACCCAGTGCCACAAGGAAGAGTCCATAGCGGGGGATATGCTACAGCGTGTGACCGGAAACAGTGAAATCAGGAATATGAAGCAATAAGATTTATCTCATGTATTGACGGCGTGAATAAAATGGACCATTATCACGCCAATGATGGGATTTCTCCGCGCTGTTCATCAGCGGGAAAAAACCGGACAGTTGCAAGTTGTGGATTAACTGAAAGCGCCCGCGGCCTTACCAGCCAGCGGGCGTTTTTGCTTTAAAGGCTTGTGAGGTGGCATGAAACAGATTGCTGTTTGTGCCTCCGGGCCATCGCTCACCAGAGAAGACTGCGCACTAATCAGTGACGCAGGAATTCCCCTGATTACAGTGAACTCCAGCTGGAGCGCCGCGCCTCAGTGCCGGTACATCTACGCCGGGGATCTGGACTGGTGGGATAAATATCACGCACAGATTTCATCTGCCGCAGAGCGCTGGACCTGTAACGAGCGGGCTGCTTCGCGTTATGGTTTGCGGCTTTTCGATACAGACACGTCTGGTACATTCAATTCCGGCCAGCGCGCCATTCTGTTTGCCATGCACCTCGGCGCTGAAAACATCATTTTGCTCGGCTATGACTGCTCGGTGACAAACGGGCTGCACTGGCACGGGGCGCACGACGGTATAAGCAATCCGACACCAGATAATGTCCGGCGCTGGCATAGCGAATTTGCGCGCATTGCAGATTCACACCCCCGCGCCCGGATAGTGAACTGCAGCAGACAAACCAGCCTCACCTGTTTCACCAGGGCGTCGCTTGAGGACGTAATCAGGGAAATTCATGAAACCAATATTCATTGATGGCATGCAGGGGCTGGGAGATTCGATTTATCAGCGTGCTTTTGTGAAGCAGTTGCCGCCCGGATCGTTCATCAAAACCGCGTGGCCGGAAATTTATCAGGATTTGCCAGTATTCACTGTGCGCAGTGAGACAACACTTCGTACACAGCGTAAGAACGAAGACAGTTCACGGGCTGACTGGCAGACGTTGCCCGACAGTTACGACACGCGCCGCATATTCTACGGGCCCGCTGAGCTTGAGCGCGGTTCTATCATCGATGCCATGCGCGAGCGTTTTCATACTGAGCCAGGTCAGTTCGATTTGCCATCGTTCCACGCTGGTCAGCATTACAGCGATAAGCCGGTTGCAGTCATCCGGCCCGCTACAGTGCGCAGTGAATGGCGTAGCGACTCCCGTAATCCGGATCCTGATTACCTTGTCCAGGCGTCCCGCATCCTGCGTCGTCACTTTTTCGTTATCAGTGTTGCGGATCTGGAAGAGGGAAAAGAGTGGCTGGTGGGTGAGAAGCCCGAAGCAGATTTGTATCTGCACAGCGGCGAACTGAATCTGTGCAGCCTGCTTTCACTGGTGGAAAGTGCCGCGGTCGTCGTCACGCCAGTTGGCTGGGCGCTGCCCGCTGCTATCTGTTACCAGACGCCTGTTTTTGTTGTGGCTGGTGGGCGGGGTGCGCATAACGCGCCTGATGTCGTGACTGACCACACAATGAATCTTCAAAACGTTGGCTGGGCGATTCCTGACAATTACTGCCGCTGCCATCAGTGGGACCATCAATGCGATAAGCGCATTACCGGATTCAGCAACAAATTTGAGGCCTGGCTGAATGAGAGAGTTTTATCAGAGAGTTGATAGCGAACTGGTGTTCTTTCCCGAGCTGGGGATAGGTCGCTATCCGGTACCGTACGAACGTCCTTATAACGTGGATTACTTCGAGCGCTATAAGAGAATGGCAGACACCGAAACCGGGCGCCTGCTCACACTGTCACGCATCGAGTTGATTGCGCGCCATTACCATGGACCTGTCCTTGATGTAGGGATTGGCGCTGGACAGTTTGTTGCCTCGCGTGCAATGACGTTCGGCTATGACGTCAACCCCGCTGGCGTGGAATGGCTGAAAGAGAAAGGGCTCTACCGGGATTTATATAAAACATCCTGTCCCGCGATCAGTATGTGGGATGTGCTCGAACATATCGACGATCCGGAAGCAGCAGTAGCCAGAGCCGGTAAATTCGTATTTGTGTCTATCCCGATTTTCCGTGACAGCGCGGACATCCTCCGCTCTCATCACTTCCGTAAAGATGAACATATCTGGTACTTCACCGACGAAGGTTTGCGTAACTGGTTCAGTAAGCAGGGCTTTGAATGCGTGGAACACAATCAGATGGAATGTGACCTGGGCCGCAAGGGCATTGGGACTTACGCATTTAAGCGCATCAACTAAATCCGCATTGCGGATCCTCACCATTGGCTACCCAGCGGCGGCAGGAAGCTTTTTCACTCGACATGTAAAAAGCTAACCGGGCTTGTCCAGTTCAGAAAGTAGACAATTCCTAATTGGATAAGTCCCCGTCTGGGGGTGGATATGAAAATTATGCCTGACAAAATTGCATCAGGGGTTACCTACTGCGCGTCGGGTGGCCTGGTCTGTAACGGCCTATTCAACTGGTATGACTGGGTTTATCACCTGGACTGGAATTTTATCGGTCTGGTCAGTGGCGTGATGCTCGGTATAGCGACCTTCGTCGTGAACGCTTATTACAAGCGCAAAGAGAGCAACCGTGAAGAGATGGCCAGAAAGTTCGAGGCAGAGCAGGAGAGTTTGCGCACTGCGGCGATCCAGAGTTATTTGAACCGCTCACCCTCGCATGACGAGGACAAAGCGCCCGAAGTAGTCGATACAGTCAATAAGGCTTTGAAGCTGGCGGAGAAAGCATAATGGCTATTTCACCTGCTTTACGTAAAAGCCTCATCACAGCAGCTGGTGGCGGTGCGTTGGCCATCGCGGCTGTTCTGGTTCCAGGTCTCGAAGGCAATTCTTACACGCCATACCGTGACGTCGGCGGCGTCTGGACTGTATGCAACGGCATAACCGGCCCGGACGTGATTCAGGGGAAAACATATACCCAAAAAGAGTGCGACGCGCTTCTGCAAAAGCACCTGCAGCCCTATGCCCGGTCGGTGGAAAGGTCCGTAAAGGTGCCGTCGAATGCATATCAGAAAGCCGCACTTATCAGTTTTAGCTATAACGTCGGCATTAATGCATTCGAGCACTCATCGGTACTGCGCAATCTTAATGCCGGTCGCTATCAGCAAGCCTGTGATGGCCTTCGCAGCTGGGTATATGTTGACCGCGTGAGGATTCAGGGGCTGGCGAACCGCCGTGACGTTGAGCGGGAGATCTGCAACTGGAGCATGAACCCATGACCTGGTTAATTATTAACTGGCGCGTTGTGCTGGCGTTCCTGCTGGTGGTGTTGATAGCGGCTTTATTACTTGCTGCTGCCCACTACCGTGATTCAACACTCAGAGTGGAGCAACAGCGCGATGCGGCAATCCAGCAGACAAAATCAGCCGAGGCTGTCACCAAAAATGTTATCTCTGCCGTTCGACTGTTTAACGATATTGCAGCCTCAACGCAGGGACAGAAACAGCAGGCCAACACCGACAGCGAAAACCGAATTGTTGTTATCCGTAAGGCGGTGGAGACAGACAAATGCGCTGCTCTGCCTGTTCCTGCTACCGCTGCTAACGAGCTGCGCACGCACAGAAACCAGATTCGTTCAGGTTCCACCAGTCCCGATCCCGGTAGAATTAACCGCTGATTGTCCGGTACCGGAAATTCCCGATCCACTTACGTGGGGTAGCAGCCTGGAATTAAACGAAAGGCTGTTAACCGTGCTGGGAAACTGCAACAAGGACAAGGCCAGCATCCGCAAAATCGAATTATCCCGACAAGGTAAATAGCCTCATGTTCACTACTACCGCACTTATTACGTGGGCGCTGATTGCGTTCGTCACTGGGTTTGCCGTTGGCTGGCTGGTGGGCCTGTTCCGCTGGAAAAACAGCCCTGTTAAAGCTGAGGCCGAATCAACAGCCATTCGTGACGGGTGGCAGGATGTTGAGCAACGTTTTCAGGCTCAGATTGACGAACTGAAAAGCAAACTGGCTGAGCAGGCCATCGCTCAGCCGCAGGAGGCGCAGAGTGAAGCGCCAAAAAAGATTTAAACGATGCCCTGTTTCGTTCCAACGGGGAGCAAACCAATAGCGAGGAAATAAAGATGCCAGATGATGTAATTGAAGATAACGGCTCATCAACAGTGGTGCCAGCCCCTGTAACTGTATCGACCGATAAAACAGATGCAGTGCTTGCCAAGGTGAAAGAACTGCTGAAAGTGGCAGGCCATGACGTTGAGTCTGTATTCGACGATGTTGTTGCACTGGCTAAAAAGCTGGCGTAATCATCACAAGGCGCATTCACGAGTGCGCCTGATGATGATTAATTCTACTTCACTATTAACATTGTTGGGGCTAATGTATGAGTTGAAAAACATGGGAGGTTAAATGCAAAACATACAGTCAGCAACATTGACAAAAACTTTGAAGTACATCTCAAAAAATGGCATTCAATTCAAGTATGAAATATACCAAAGTAGTGACGGTATGTGCTTGTTTGCAATGGTTTATAGGCTATTCGAATTAATAGAAGGCTCTGAAACTTGGGTATGGGCAATGCTTGATGAAGAGGTCGTCTTACGTACCGATGGCCAGCATCCTGACTTTGCAGCGCAGGATTCACGTAAACATTTCCAAGACAATTATGCAAGTGAGTAGTTTACTAATTACTCCTTGACTTACTTTTTACTATGCATTTTTGTTGATATTTCATGGCACATTAATTTGGGTAGAAATGAAATGACTAGTGACTATTCAGTTGAGCTTTATTCTGTAGGTGAAGAACATATTTATCGCGGTGTTGCGGAAATAAAAGAGGTGGGCACATCGTTGTACATCTATGGGCCTTCAAATAGCTTACGGGCTGTCCTCGATAAAAACGATATTAAAAATTTGCGCCCTATTCGTGACAATGAATAACGAATTGCAATTTGCATGCTTCTAACAAACCGCCTTAGGGCGGTTTTTTATTGCATTGATATCACGTAACTAACCTTTACCAGAGGTTGCAATGAATGGTCGACCTATGCCGCCCGGTGAGCTAATGGAAGAGTTTAAGCCATACATATCTCTCGCTCCGGCAAATGAAATTGGCTATTGGGTTCAGGATCAGATAGTCAGCCCAGAAGGGCGTCTTTATAACCCAGACCATGCTCACCTTGCCGAAGCTGATATTGGCTTTTTATGGGCGGCATCAGCTTTCATCAAAAAGGGCCGCACGGTATTAGGACAGGCCGAAGAAGTGATGATGCGTGCGGGTGGCTGGCAAAAAGCCCGAATGGAACAGCAGTTGTATGAATGGTTTGGCCGTAAACCTGATTTCATTATCACCCTGGCGGCTGATTTCTGTATGAACTGTAGCGATCTGGAGTTCTGTGCGTTGGTTGAGCATGAGCTTTACCATTTTGCACAAAAAACAGACGAATTTGGCGCTCCTGAGTTTACGCGAGATGGACAACCCAAGCTTTGCATGCGCGGCCATGACGTCGAAGAGTTCACGGGCGTTGTTCGCCGCTATGGCGCCAGCGAAGAAGTTAAGCAGCTTATCGACGCTGCCAGCCAACCAGCAGAGGTGGCAAACATAGACATAGCCAGAGCGTGCGGCACGTGCATGCTGAGGCTCGCATAAACCAGGACAGAGCAGGACGGATGGTAAACTATGGCGGCGCTTAAACCGGAAATTAAAGCCTTTATAGTTCAATCCGTTGCTTGCTTTGATACGCCATCTCAGGTGGCCGAGTCCGTCCTGAAAGAATTTGGCGTGAAGATCAACCGCCAGCAGGTTGAGCAACACGACCCAACGAAGGCCAGCGGTAAGAAGCTGGCAAAGAAATGGGTGGACATGTTCAACGACACGCGCAACAGGTTTCAGACGCAAATAGCTGATATCCCGATCGCCAATAAGGCATACCGACTACGGACGCTTGACCGCATGGCGACGCGCACCGAAACCATGAAAAACTTTGCACTTACTGCCCAGTTGATTGAGCAGGCGGCGAAAGAGGTGGGCGACGCGTACACCAACAAGTTGAAGGTGGAAAGCACCGGGGCAAACGGTGGGCCTATCAAAACTGAGAGCGTTTCGCTGACCTCTGACGAGGCTGCGGAGCTGTATAAGAAAATGATGGGATAACTACTGGAAATAGCGGTTTCGTCACCTTTTCGGGCTATGCATTTTCGAGCCTCTTTTATGCATCGTTTATGCAGTTCGTTTTCAGCTTTTCCCTAATGAATTCATCATGAAATACGCCTTTGGCAGCTAACTTCGCGTGAGTGCTGTTTCGCCAGTGCGGGTAACATCCCTTATGTTAAATAGGGGCCAAATGACCCCAAAAAAGCTAGCTGTGAGTTTTAACCACGTGCAATTCTTGCAGGCTCATCTTCAGCAACACGAAAACGCCAGTAAAAGCCAGATTTTACCCAAACGACATCTTCACGGTTGAGCTTTAGAAAAGCATTTAAAACAGGCCGTCCTAAAACCTCGTTGCCTTCACTGTTGATGGTTAGATGAGAAACATCATTACTTTTTATTAAGTGATCAACTACATCATCTTGATAAAGGCAACCATCTTTAACGAGTGCCGCTTGCATCCACTGAGCGACTTGTTCAGTGGTCATGCTAAACAGCCTCTAATGAGGCTTCTGAAAAATGTCCCCGCTCAAGTTTACGGCCTGCAAACCACTGACACCAGTAGGTATAAGTGTTCTGATTCGTATCGTGAACTGATTGAACGGTCATGTCGGGACCACCTGATTTGAGTTTCACTTGATCGCCAACATCAAACTGGTTGCTCATAATTTTCTCCTTTTGTGTATAAGCATATTTAATATGTTTCTTTTTATTAATTCTTTCAATAACGGTTGAATAAAATGCCGATCCCATTCCCGTTCGATTTCAAGAACCCTGACTATACGCAGGTGTTTGAATGGCGGATGGAGCGGTTACAGCGGATCCGCGCTAATCCCGAAGTGTTGCCAGCGCTGAAAGCGTTCTACCGCGATAATCCTGCCCAGTTCATTATCGACTGGGGCATTACGACAGACCCGCGAAATCTTGATTACGGCCTGCCCGTGTCCATCCCGTTCCTGCTGTTCCCCAAACAGGAAGAGTGGATTCACTGGATTATGGACCGCCGCGGCAAACACGAAAACGGCATCACCGAGAAAAGCCGTGAAATGGGACTGAGCTGGACCTCAATCGGCCTGGCCTGCTCCATGTGCCTATTCAATAAAGAAATGGTGATTGGCTTCGGTTCGCGCAAAGAGGAATACGTGGACAGTACCGGCGATCCTAAAGCGCTTTTCTGGAAGGCGCGTAAGTTCGTCGAAATGCTACCCGTTGAGTTTCGCGGCGACTGGAGCGCGAAGAAGCATGCGCCCTACATGCGTGTAGAGTTCCCGACTACCGGCGCAGTGCTCAAAGGCGAAGCGGGCGATAACATTGGGCGTGGTGACCGTACCACGCTTTATTTCGTGGATGAGGCCGCGTTCCTGATGCGTCCCATGCTGATTGAAGCCTCTCTGTCACAAACCACACGTTGCCGTATCGACCTCTCATCGGTTAACGGCATGGCGAACCCGTTCGCGCAAAAGCGTCACGGCGGGCGCATTCCTGTATTTACCTTTCACTGGCGCAGCGATCCGCGCAAGGATGACGAGTGGTACCGCAAGGAGTGCGAGAAGATTGATAACCCGGTTGTTGTTGCTCAGGAACTGGACCTTAACTACGCCGCATCGGCTGAGGGTGTGCTGATCCCGAGCGAATGGGTGCAGGCTGCTATCGATGCGCATATCCATCTGGGTATCCAGCCCACTGGCAAACGCCTGGGCGCAATGGACGTGGCCGACGAGGGCCGGGATAAAAACGCTTTCTCTTCGCGTCATGGCTTCCTGCTGGAGAATATCCGCGAGTGGTCAGGCGTAGGCAGCGACATTTACGGATCGGTAGAGAAAGTCTTTGGCTACTGCGAAGAGGACCGGCTCGAAGAGTTTCGTTTCGACGAGGACGGGTTAGGCGCGGGCGTGCGCGGTGATGCACGTGCCATTAACGAACTGCGCAAAGTAGCTCGCCGACCGATGATACTGGCCACGCCGTTTCGTGGCAGCGGTGGCGTGTTCGATCCGGATGATGAAGCGGTACGCGGCGACAACGGCCAACAGGCCCGACTGAATAAGGATTTCTTTGCCAATGCCAAGGCCCAGAGCTGGTGGTATCTGCGCAAACTCTTCCAGAACACCTATCGAGCTGTAAAGGAGGGGATGGCCTACAACCCCGACGAAATCATATCGATCAGCAGCGCCATGGCGAACAAAGACAAACTCGTTATCGAATTGTCTCAGCCGACCTACTCAATAAACGGCGTTGGCAAGGTCGTCGTGGACAAACAGCCTGACGGCACCAAATCGCCTAACCTGGCCGACTCCGTGATGATCAACTATGCGCCAATGAATAGCGATCTGGACATCTGGATGCGCCTGTAACGAGGAAACGATGGCACGTAAACAAAACAGCAGCGCCGCGCGTACTCCCCAGGCTACGGCGGACAGTTACGACAATTTCATGGCCCGCGTTGGCATGCAGCAGCAGAACCAGCACGCCGCATCGTCATACCGGGCAAATTTCACCAGCCGCAACCGGCTACAGATTGAATGGGCCTACCGCTCATCGGCCATAATTGGCTCTGCTGTGGATGCCGTGGCCGACGACATGACCCGCAAGGGCATTCGCATCACCTCAGAGATTGACCCGAAAGAGCGCGGTGTAATCGAGTCACTCTTTGATGAGCTGGAACTGTGGGACCGCCTCAACGACACGATCAAATGGTCGCGCCTCTATGGCGGTGCGGTCGGTTTCATCATGATCGAGGGCCAGGCTCCGTTTACGCCTCTGCGGCTGGAGACAATTGGCGAGGGCAAGTTCAAAGGAATACTGCCGCTCGACCGCTGGATGATTAACCCTAACCTGCAGCGTCGTATCAGGGATATGGGCCCAAACCTTGGGAAGCCTGAGCGATACGACGTGGTTACGACTGCAACGGGCATACCCGCCTGGAGCATTCATCACAGCCGCCTAATCCGTTTCGATGGCGTAACGCTGCCTTATCAGCAGGCCCAGACCGAAAACGAGTGGGGCATGTCTATCATCGAACGTATCTGGGACCGCCTGACCGCGTTTGACAGTGCAACCATGGGCGCGGCGCAGCTAGTCTATAAAGCCCATTTAAGGACATACAAGGTTGATAAACTTAGAGAAATTATCGGGTTGGGTGGGAAGGCATTCGAAAATCTGCTGAAAAATTTGGATCTCATACGCATGTACCAGAGCAATGAGGGCATGACCCTCATGGATGGTAAAGATGTTTTCGAGACCCACCAGTATTCCTTTGCTGGCCTCGACGACGTGATCAGCCAGTTCGCTGAGCAGATAAGCGGCGCGACGGGGATCCCGCTGGTCCGTCTCTTTGGCCAGTCACCAAAAGGTTTCTCTACCGGCGATGCTGACCTGTCGAACTATTACGACACCATCGGTACCCAACAGGAACGTCGGTTGCGTCAGCCGCTGCGTAAGCTGTTCGACGTCATGTATCGCTCTGAGCTGGGCAAGCCGTTGCCTGATGACTTCACGTTTGAGTTTAACCCGCTCTGGCAGATGTCGGATGTTGACCGCTCGACGGTGGCTGTTAATACCGTGAATGCTATCAGTACGGCATTCAACGATGGCCTGATGACTAAAAAGGCGGCTATGACCGACCTTCGCGAAGCATCCGATGTCACCGGCATAGGTGCATCAATTACCGACGAGGATATTGCTGATGCCGAAGAAGAAGACCCGCCAGGCATCGGAGAGATTGACGACCCGAAACCGCTCAAAGGCGGCGGAGACCCGGTATCAAACGAGCCTACGCAAGATAGCGCGAGCCGTGGGCGACATAGTAAATGGCCGCTACGATGGTTCAAATGACAGCGTTCTGGAAATCATCGATGCGCTGGAAAAATACAGCGACATCATCGACGGCTGGGCGAACCGCGTAGCGAAAGAGTTTGCGCTGGAAGTCGCCCGCCAGAACGATAAGGAGTGGCGGCAGCACAGCCAGTACATCAGCGCTGAGTTGCGCCATATCGTCCAGAACACGCCGATCGGCCAGGTGATGCAAAGCATCGTCGCCGAGCAGGTTAAGTACATCAAATCGCTACCCCTTGAAGCAGCAGACCGCATCTATGACATCCAGAACAAGGCGATTGAGGCGGTTGTAGCTGGTGGTCGTGCTGAGCCCTTTGCGAAGGAAATAGCAGCATCAGGAGATGTCGCAGCATCACGCGCGCGTCTGATTGCGCGTACTGAGATTGGCCGGGCATCCACTGCGCTGACACAGGCCCGCTCTCTTGCCCTTGGCTCAACAGGCTACATCTGGCGCACCGCCGAAGATGGTGATGTGCGTCACTCGCATGCGGAGATGGAAGGCAAGTTTGTCAGTTGGGATAGACCGCCAACGCTTGACGGTTTAACGGGCCATGCTGGCGCGCTGCCTAACTGTCGTTGTTACTGTGAGGTTGTTCTTCCTCATGCAAATGTCGTCAGCCTGCCAACGGGCGACAGGATCCGCCGTGTCATAACGGTTGATGGCAAACCAGTAAGGGTTGCCGCTATCAAAATCAAACGAGCTGCTTAGGCAGCTTTTTTTACGCCTGCAGGTAACCGATGAAATATCTCTTTAATACCCGCCTGGGTGAAACCCGTTACCGGCTGGCTGACGGTTCGTTGTTGTGTAAAGACGTCCCGATTGGCCGCACAGGTTCACAGCTTTACAGCGCGCTGGACCTGCCAAAGCTTGAGCCGGATTCAGACGGGGAAATCGTCGTCGAGCGTACCGCTGATGAGGTTTTCAGCCCGGAAACGCTCGCATCCTTCGAGGGTATGACTGTAACCATCCTTCACCCCGAGGATGAAGAAGGGAATATCAAATTTGTCGATCCGGAGAACTGGCGGGAATTAGCCGTTGGACACCTTCAAAACGTGCGCCGTGGTACCGGCTCACAGTCAGACCTGATGATTGCGGACCTCATCATCAAGGATGAAGAAGCGATCGACTACATCGAAAACGGGCTGCGCGAAGTTTCGTGCGGTTACGACGCCGAGTATCAGCAAACCGCCATCGGCAAGGCAAAGCAGTACCAAATCACCGGAAACCATGTGGCTCTCGTCCCAAATGGCAGGGCCGGATCACGTTGCGCAATTGGAGACAGAAACACGATGGCAACTAAACAAAACTGGTTCACTCGCTTAAAACGCGCTGTGAAAACAGGCGATGCAGACACCATGAATGAGCTTCTGGAGTCGCCGCCGTCGAGCATGACGGGCGATGAAGGTGGCGATTTACCGCAGGGCGTTAACCTCAGTATCAACCTGGCGCCACAGCATCCCATGCCGGATCGTGATCCGGAAATGGGTGGGCTCAAAACCGGCGACAATGAAGAACAGATTCCTGCCTGGGCGGCGGCGATCATCGCGCGTCTCGACAAGCTGGAGGGCAAAACTACCGACAGCAGCGAAGACGAAGAAGATAAGCGCAAAACGGGTGACTCGGACGATGAAGACAAAGAGAAGCCAGTGACCGCCACGGGCGACTCTGCTTATCGTGCAGAACTCATCATGCCCGGCATCGACCTTACCCAGGCCATGAAGCCCACGGCGTTCAAACGTCATGTGCTGGCCTCAGCCGATCAGGCGCTGGTGCGTCAGATTGTGGGTGATGCAGCAATTAAACAACTGCCAAAACCACAGGTCGAGATGGCGTTCACCGCTGTTTCTGAACTGGCAAAAGGCCGCAACACTCAGGCGCTGCGTACAACTGACAGCATGCGTAAGCCTGGCAACTCAAACGCTGAACTCAATCAGCAAAACAAAGATTTCTGGTCTAACCGCTAAGGAAAATCCATGAGCAATGCACTTCTCTACCGGATGCCTGTTGGCAAGGCCGGTTCAATCTCACGCCCGCAGGATTTGACGGTCGAGCCGGTCATTCTGAACTCAGCCAATCCTTTCTCTGCTTATGGGCTGGTGGGCAAGTTCGTCGACGGTATGTTTGTCCCTCTTAGCGACGGCGACACAGCCGCTGTTTTTCAGGGCATCTACGTTCGTCCTTATCCCACAACTTCTACGCCTGACATGGTTCGCCAGGTTGGCGCAGATAAAAACTTTCCCGGCGATGCAATGAAGCGCGGCTATATGACGGTCAGCGTTGGCGCGGATGCCACCACCATCACGAAGGGCGCGGCGGTAAACGTCGTTGTCAGTCTGGATTCATCCATCAATGTGCCGCTGGGTGGTTTTTCCGCTACGCCCATCAACGGCAAAACGGTCGTGCTGCCTAATGCGCAGTTCACTGGTGCGGGCGATGCCGATGGCAACGCCGAAATTTCCTACAAGATTTAAGGACTGAAAATGCAGACTTTTGACCAACGCACCATTGATGGCACTGGTGCCTTTCTGGTTGGGGAGCTTGAGCGCCTCGACCAGACACTGAATGCGCCTCTGGTTAGCTATACCTGGTCGCGTGACATCCAGTTACGTGAAGACGTTTCAATTGCCGACGATATTTCGAGCTGGACCAACACCAGTTTTGCCGCGGCCGGTTCTGGTGCGAATCCCAACGGAAAAAACTGGGTAGGTAAAGACTCGACCGCGATTGCTGGCGTGAGCGTCGATATCGATAAAGCCGGTAATCCGCTCAGCCTCTGGGGCATGGAACTTGGCTGGACTGTTATCGAACTGCAGGCTGCTGAACAGGTTGGACGCCCGATCGACACTCAGAAGTATGAAGGCATGCAGCTTAAGTGGCAGATGGATAATGACGAACAGGTTTACGTAGGTGACACCGCGCTGAACCTTAAAGGCTTGTTCAATCTCAATGGCGTCACCCTCAATAACGCGCCGAAAACGTGGGCTAACTCTACCAACGATGAAATCCTGGATAGCGTTAACTCGATCCTGACCGCAGGTTGGCTGGCATCTGCATATTCAGTGGTGCCGTCCAGTCTCCGCATTCCGCCTATCCAGTATTCATTACTGGCCAGCCGCAAGGTTTCAGAGGCGGGCAATATGTCGCTTCTGACCTACCTGGCAACAAATACCATCGCTTTCCATAACAATGGTCAGCCGTTGGATATTAAGCCGGTTAAATGGCTGGCCGGTCGGGGCGTTAGCGGTAAAGATCGTATGGTGGCCTATACCAACGATAAAAAATACGTGCGCTATCCGCTCATTGCGTTGCGCAGTATCCCGATCCAGTATCGTGGCCTTTATCAACTGGTTACCTATTACGGCAAGCTGGGTGCTGTCGAACCTGTCTACCGTGAAACCATTGCCTACTGTGATGGCATCTAATCCCCTTCATGCAGCCCCGTAAGGGGCTTATCTGGAGCCTCAAATGGCAAAGAAAACACAGGTAGAAATTTTGGTTCACAAGGCATTTTTATTCACCAGTCCAAAAGGGGAGCAGACACCATTTCTCGAAGGTCGCTATAACGTTGATAAGGACGTTGCTGACCACTGGTTTGTTGCGGCTCACTCAACTCAAACGGGCGGAACATCGACCAGTGGCAGTGATGAGGAATTACAGGGTCAGATCGACAGCCTTAAAACTGAACTGGATGAAAAGGCCAAAACCATCGTTGATCTGAATGAGCAGATTGAAGCGAAGGATAAAGCCAATTCGGTCCTGTTAGAACAGCTGGAAGCCGCTCAGAAAGCCCTGAAGGATAAATAATATGGCGAAGAATGAAACGCTACCCACGGTAGAACAGTTTCGCGTCGCTTTTCCTCAGTTCGCCGATCCGGCCAGATTTCCCGACATTCCTATCACTTTTCGCCTTAACCTTGCCGACATCATGCTGAGTGAAAAGACCACGGGTAAAGAGATGTTTCCTTACCTGGTGGGATTGTTTGTCGCTCATTACATGACGCTCTGGCTGGCTGACTCTAAGGCGGCATTGGTGGGCGGCGCGGGCGGTTCAACCAACGGCGTGCAGGCGTCGAAATCGGTCGATAAGGTCAGCGTGAGCTATGACACCGGCGCGACACTGAACCCTGACGCGGGATTCTGGAATAACACGCGCTATGGCGCTGAGTTCTGGCAGCTGATCATTATGTTCGGGGCCGGAGGCCGTCAGCTATGAAATCGGGGCTCACCATTCGCAGCGATAACGCTGCTGCCATTCTTGCCGCGCTTAAGTCCATCGCAGATAAAGATGTGCTGGTGGGCATCCCAGAAGAGAAAAGCGAGCGTGATGATGTGCCGTTCGGCAATGCCGGGATCGGCTACATCAACGAAAACGGTTCACCTAAGCAAAACATACCGGCGCGCCCTCATCTTGTTCCGGGCGTGCGTTCTGTTCAGGACCAGACCTTACCGGAACTGCGCGCGGCGGCACAGGCTGCGCTCAGCGGTAACGCGGCGGCTGCGGATCTGGCCCTTAATCGTGCCGGGGTTTTAGCTGCAAATGGTGTGAAGCGCTACATCACAATCACCAACTTCACGCCGCTGGCGGAATCCACGCTTGCCGCCCGGGCGAGTCGCGGGCGTAAAGGTGCTGCGCTCGAACTGGAACGGCGTGCTGCCGGGGAGGCGCCGGACAATGCCAATGCTCGACCGCTTATTGATACTGGCCAGTACCGGCGCGCCATTACCTCTGTCGTGAGGGCAAAAAATGCCAACTCTTGATGTTTCCGATGTGCTGATGTCGCCGGAGTTTTGCGACACAGAATTATGGTACCGCCGTAACGCCCAGACGGTCGATGCGGACGGGATGGCGTCAAATGAGGTCACACGACAGCAGTTTGCTGGCGTGGTGACGGTTGACCGCTCCCTGGAGGCCCGGCGTATGGAAGCCGGGCAGGTTATCGCTGGTGCAATTCTTGTCATCACCCCGACCCAGTTAATCAGCGGTAAAACCGCGCTGGATGCGGATATCGTTGAATACGCTGGCGCGGATTACCGTGTCACCTTCGTAGATCCGTATCCGCGCTATGGTGCCGGTTTTGTTCAGGCTCACTGTGAGCTACAGCCGTTTGACGGTGGCGCAAATGAGCAATGACAGCACGCAGGCGGGGTATCTGACGCCTGTCAGCGCGCCACAGGCTTACGATGAAACGCTGGAACGTCTGCTCAGCCGATGGGTAAAAGCGCTTTGTAGCCTTCCTGACGGGATGGTGCGACCGCGCTGGACGCCGGTTCAGGCGGCAATGCCTGCGCAGGAGGTTAACTGGTGCGGATTCGGGATCACCGGCTTTACCGGGGATGATTCCCCGGCGTTTGTGCAGCAGTCGGAAGATGATGCTCAGATGTGGCGCCATGAAATTGTTGAATGTATGGCCTCTTTTTATGGTCCGTCGAGCCAGCAAATTGCCACCCTGTTTCGCGATGGTATGCAGATCCCCCAGAACAACGCAGAACTAAACAGCATCGGATTGTCATTTTTTGATGCCAGTCCCGTTTCATCATTCCCCGAACTCATCAACAACCAGTGGGTGCGTCGCTACGACGTCACCGTGCGCATGCGCCGTAAAGTGATCCGCGATTATGGGGTTAAAAGCCTTATCGGCGGACAAATTTCAATCTTCGGAGAGTAACCTATGTCACAGGGATTACCTGTATCCAACGTGGTCAACGTTGATGTGCTGCTGTCGCCAACGGCGGCAACGGGGCGCAACTTTGGATCGCTGCTCATTCTCGGCACATCAACGGTTATCCCTGTGTCCGAGCGAATTCGCCTTTATACCTCATCCTCCGATATCGGCAGCGATTTCGGTACTGACAGCCCGGAGTATCAGGCAGCACTGGTCTATTTCTCACAGTCGCCCGCGCCAACGCAGGTTTATATCGGTCGCTGGGCTAAAACGCTCAAATCTTCCGAGGCGGGACCAGCCGAAACCATGCTGCAGGCCGTAAACGCCGCCCTGCAGTTTAACAACTGGTATGGCCTGGCAATTGCTGACAGCGCGAACCTGCAGGATGCTGATTTGCTGGCTGTGGCGGCAGCGGTTCAGGGTGCCAGCGTCAGCCGCATCCTGGCAGTATCAACGTCCGATCCGAAAGTGCTTAATACGGGCGATACGTCGAATATCGGCTACAAACTGAAAGCGGGCAGCTTTGGCCGCACGTTCTGGCAGTACAGTTCCACCAGCAAATACGCGGCGATTTCGGCGTTTGGTCGTGGCTTTACCGTTAATTTTAACGGCTTCAATACCGCCATTACGCTGAAATTCAAACAGGAGCCGGGCATCACTTACGAGGTGCTGACCAGCCCGCAAGCCGCCGCTATCGATGCCATTAACGGTAACGTTTATGTGTATTACGCCAACGACACCGCAATCCTTCAGCAGGGTGTTATGGCAAACGGCGATTTCTTCGACGAGCGACACGGCCTGGACTGGCTGCAGAACTATGTTCAGACCAATTATTTTAACCTGCTCTACACCTCCCTGACCAAAATCCCACAGACCGACGCTGGTGGAACGCGCCTGCTTGCGAACGTGGAAGATTCAATGGACCAGGCGGTAACAAATGGCCTGATTGCGCCCGGCGTCTGGACAGGTGGCCCGCTGGGCGAACTGTCGTCCGGCGATACGCTGACTAAAGGCTATTACGCCTACATTCAGCCAATGGCCCAGCAGGCACAGGCAGACAGACAGAAGCGAAAAGCACCACCTGTTCAGGTGGCCTGTAAGCTGGCCGGTGCCATTCATTATGGCGACGTCACGATCAACGTAGTGCGCTAAGGGGAAACTGATGGCTACTTATTCATTTATGGACGTTACGGCGTCCCTTACCGGGCCATCCGGCGCGCTTGACCTGGGTTATGGCTCAGCGAACTCCGATGAGGGGATCGTGGTTGCGATGTCAGAGGCAAAAAACACGATGACAACAGGTGCTGACGGCGAAGGCATGCACAGCCTGCATGCAGGCAAAGCCGGTACCGTCACCGTTAACCTGTTGAAAACATCCCCGCTCAATAAAAAGCTGTCAATCATGTACAACGCCCAAAGCCTTTCATCAACGCTCTGGGGTAACAACGTTATCGTGGTGCGTAACACAGCATCGGGTGACCTGGTTACTGCGCGCGGATGTGCGTTCCAGAAACAGCCGGATTTCAGCAATCCGAAAGTAGCAGGCATCGTTGCCTGGGTTTTTGACTGCATCAAAATTGATGAACTGCTCGGGGAGTATTAACAGATGGAATTTCAGATCAAAGGCATCGACTATCGCACTTCGAAACTCAGCGTTTTCGATCAGCTTAAAGTGTCGCGCAAACTGCTTCCTGTGCTGGCGGGACTCCTGGCGGAATATGGCAGCATTCGCGACATGATTCCAAAGAAGGGCGATAACGATGCCGATCCTGAGCATTACAGCGCGATTTTTGAGAAAGTCTTGCCCAAGGTAGCCGACCAGCTGGCAGCACTCAGCGAAGAAGACACCAACGCTATTATTTTTCCCTGTCTGGCAGTCGTCTCTCGCCGTCAGGACAAATCATCATGGGTGCCGGTTGCGCGCCAGAATGAACTGATGTTCGACGACATCGATTTGCTGAGCATGCTTCAGATGGTTGGTCGCGTGGTGGGCGACAGCCTGGGAAATTTTTTGCCCGCACTCCCCGACAAAGAGACGCCGCCCCCGCCAGCGGCCTGACGCTCGACACGCTTCCGGATGGTGAAGATTACCTGATGCGCCCGGTAGATGCCGGGTACATCAGTTATTCGGACCTTAAAAACGGCGCTTTAGATCTGGCAGACATTGCCCGCATGAATGACTGGCTGGATTTAAAAGCCGATAACAACGCGCGGATCCGCCGCTGGGAGCAACAAAACCAATGAATGCCGAAACCATCAAGGACTTTCTGGTCAGCCTGGGCTTTCAGGTTGATGAGGCCGGTTCACGTAAATTTAATGCTGTTGTGGCCGGTACCACGCTGCAGGTTGTGAAAATGGGGGCGGCCGTCGAAGGTGCGGCGCTCTCCATCCTTGCCTATACGGCAAAGATTGCCAGCGGTCTCGATCAGCTTTACTGGTCCTCGCAACGTACAGGCGCAACGGTCGCTGGTATACAGCAGATTGGCTATGCCGTTTCACAGCTGGGCGGTACCGCTGAGGGTGCCCGGTCATCGCTGGAGAGCCTGGCGCGCTTCATGCGTAACAGCCCTGGCGCTGAGGGGTTTCTCAATCGTCTCGGCGTGCAGACCCGCGACGCCAGCGGCAATATGCGCGACATGGCCAGCATTTTCACGGGTGTGGGCGACAAGCTACGCAACATGCCTTATTACCGGGCGAACCAGTATGCCCAGATGCTGGGCATTGATGAAAACACGTTGCTGGCCATGCGCCGTGGCGTGGGCCAGTTCAGTGCGCAGTATGCGCAGATGGCGAAGGCGATCGGCTTCAACGCCGATCAGGCTGCTGTCAGTTCTAACCGCTTCATGACGTCACTGCGTTCATTCGGCCAGATGGCATCGATGGCACGGGATAAAATCGGTTCCAGCCTCAGTGAGGGCCTGGCGGGTTCCATTGATAACCTGCGCAAACAGGTCATCGATAACTTCCCGAAAATAGAGCAGGCCATCACCAGTGGCGTTAAAGGCATACTGTGGCTGGCTGACGTGATAGGGCGTGTCATCTTTCGCCTTATTGAGGCCGCTGGCGATATAGAAAGTTGGTGGGCATCGCTGGATAAAGGAACCAGGCAACTGATTGAAGTGTTTGGGGCGCTGGTTATTGCCTGGCGAATCCTGAATACCGCTTTCCTTACTTCTCCCATTGGCATTATTACGATGCTGGGTGCTTCCATACTGGCGTTGTATGACGATTACAGAACGTGGAAGGAAGGCGGGAAGTCGCTGATAGACTGGAAAAAATGGGAACCTGAAATAACCAGTGCTGTTAAGGCAATTAAGGATCTCAAAAACTCTCTTCGCGATGCAGGCGACCAGCTTGCCCGCCTGCTCAACATCGATTTAAGTAACTGGACACTGAAAGGCGACATCCAAAACCTGACCAGACAATTTGGTGAGTTGGGCAAAATGTTGTCGATGATTGGTGATCTGATGAGTGCCATCAACGAAGGGCGATGGGTCGATGCAGCACGCATCGGCAGTCAGATTTTACATCAGGGCAAAGGCAATGCTGATGCGCTTCCGGCTGTTTCTTCAAGCGCTGAGGGTGCAGCCGACTGGTTGAAGGATAAAACAGGCTTTGATCCGCGCAGCATTGGTCAGACGGTAAATGGCTGGTTCGGAGATGTTAAACGACCTCAGCCAACGAAAGCGGGCGCCGCGTTACTCGGCTGGATGCAACCGGCATTACAGCGGCTTGAGCAACTGTACCGACTACCCGAAGGTTTGCTGCGTAGCGTGGCAATCGCGGAATCGTCTGGTGACCCTATGGCGATGTCTGGCGCTGGCGCAGAGGGACTTTTTCAGTTAATGCCCGGAACTGCCAGAGATTTGGGTTTGCGGAACGGTGAAGCATTCGATCCGATGAAGTCAGCACAGGCCGCAGCTAAATACCTTTCGCAGTTGCTTAAATCCAACGGCGGCGACCTCAGCAAAGCGCTGGCATCGTATAACTGGGGGATTGGTAACGTGCAGAAGCACGGCATGGCGCTGTTACCCGAGGAAACCCGCAACTATATCCCACGAGTGATGAGCAACATGCCGTCTGGTGGTGCCCAGGTCAGCCAGGAAACAAACATTTATATCCATGGTGTGACAGATCCGGGAATGGCCGGTAAAGCCGTTGCCGATCAGCAGACGTCCGTCAATTCTCGTTTAAGCCAGACATTATCAACGGGGCCGCGTTAATGGATATTTTATCAACGCTGTTTTCTCTGCAGAGTCGAAAAATAGGGATGATGATCCCCGATGTGGTAGTGAGCGAAAAGCACAGCGACACGCTGGAAATTACGGAACACCCCGTCGAGGATAAAGCCCCGGTAGCCGATCATGCTTTTCGCCGGCCTTCTGAGGTTGTCATGGAGGTGGGGTTTGCCGGGGGCGGTTCTCTGCTGGATTTGGTCAACCTGTCGCCCGTTGGCCTCAGCATTGGCCTTAGCCCCAAAGAGGTTTACGCCGAGTTGCTGACGCTGCAGCGCAGCCGGGTTCCGTTCAGCGTCACAACGGGCAAGCGCATTTATAACAACATGCTGATCAAGGTGCTGGAAGTCATAACCGACAAGCAGACAGAAAATGTCCTGTCAGCGACTTTAACGTTGCGCGAGGTGTTGATCACGTCCACTAAAACCATTTCAGTGGCGGACAAAGCGGATATGAGTCAGGGCGTCAGCACGTCCGCCATTCAAAACTCTGGTGTTAAATCTTCGAAGCCGGTTAATCAGTCGCTTCTTTCTTCTATAGCCGGTCTCTTTTAGGGGGCGCAATGCAGGCTAACGAAATTCCGCTCTCACCGGATAATCAGCAGTTCAGCACTGACATTAATGGTGTGAGCTATCAAATCCGCTCTCTGTGGCGCGACAGCGCTGGATGGGTTGTCGATTTGATGGACGGCAGCGGTGCGCCAGTCGTTTCAGACATTCCACTGGTGACCGGGACCAACCTTCTTTCGCAATACGCTTATCTTAATCTCGGCTTTGGCCTGGTTGTGGTCTGTGATGATCCGGGCCAGGACTATCCAGCTAAAACCGACCTAGGCATAAAAAGCCATTTACTGGTCGTCACGGAGTAATCATGTCTCAAAACTGGATGCGTCATTTCGAGTTGCAGATCCTGTCTGAAAACGGGCAGGGCATCAGCCTCAGTGATTTTAAGGTCGTATTTAATATCACCTGGACTGACACGCGCTGGCCGCGTGTGGCAATGGTGCGGATCTACAACCTGTCAAAAGACACCAGCTCGCGAATCCTGGGTAAAGAGTTTGCGAAAATTAAAATCATCGCGGGCTATGATGGTCTTGCTCAGACGACAGACGAAAGCCAGGTCGGAAATGTCAGCCAGCTTTCAGCCGATCAGGTTGGCCAGACGGGCGGCACCAATTTCGGTGAAATTTTCAGTGGCGATATCCGCTTTACGATTACCGGACGCGACAACCCGACAGATACGTGGGTGCTGATTCAGGCCATTGACGGGCATCAGGCGTTTATGAATGCCACGGTCTCTAAAACCCTCGCAGCCGGTTATACGGTCGCGGATGTGCACGCTGCTGCCATGGACAGTTTTAGTCCCTTCGGCGTCAGTCAGGGCATCACCGGCGATATGCCGCCGACTGTGTTCCCGCGCGGTCGCGTCATTTATCAGTCCACACGTGATGTTATGGACAACGTGGCCGCGCAAAGCGGTGCTACCTGGCAGCTGGTGGACGGACAGGCACAGATGGTGCCAACCAATAAATACATTCATGAAGCGGTTGTGTTAAACAGCGACACGGGCCTGATCGGGATGCCGCAGCAGACCATGGGTGCTGGCGTCAACGTTCGCTGTCTCATCAATCCCAACATCCGGCTAAACGGGCTGGTGGAAATCGATCAGGCGTCAGTTTACCGGGCGAGTCTGTCGGCGGACGAGGTTAAAGCGCTGCCCAGCCGTGCCGATGAAGTGAATACGAACGGCAACCTGTCGGTGAACGGAACGCTGCAACAGCCTGCAAGTATTGCGGCTGATGGCGTGTATATCGTTAAGGCTATCGATTATACTGGTGATACCAGAGGCCAGCCGTGGTATATGGATTTGATGTGCTTTGCGCGCGGTTCGGCTGACCTTCAATCGGCAGGAACTTTAAATAGGAGCGCAGGAGAGTGAAAGGAATTGTACTTATAGCCTTTTCTGTACTGACTTTTGCAGCTACAGCCAATGATGACCAGCCCAGACCACTGATGCAGTGTGGTCCCTTTACTTTGTCATCAAGTAACGATGGATTCATGCATATCAATAATGTTCGGCCTGAAACCCAAAAGTTCAGATTTTTAGGTGAACAGGGAGACTATAAAAATTTATCGTATCAATGGATGGTGCAGCGCGGCGATGCGCCCGGCTGGTACGGTATGGACTACATCAAGCGCAATGGCAAAGCCATCCTGAACGTTGAATCCATCCGCATTAACATGGATCAGCCAAGGATATTTAGCACATTCAATTGCCACAAAATTAACTAAGGTATCTAATGACAACTCTAGCGCAAATGAATAAATGGACGCAAAATCAGCAGTATAATAATATCAATAATGAGCTTTTTGACATTGAAGTCGAGTTATTTGAATCGCCAGATGATTTTGATTACTGGCAGGGACATATTAAAGTATCCCATGCAACATATGGAAATATTAACTTCGTATGTTATCTTCCTAAAGAATATTTCAATACTTTTTCTTATGCACAGCTTATGATTATGAGTGGTCCCCTAAGCCGAGTTAAGTCAATCCTTGACACTGCTAATGGTGGAAGTTTTCCAAGAAATATGTATAGAAGTCCTGATGGATGGATGCTGTTCTAAATAAACCCGCCTCGGCGGGTTTTTTTATACCCGGAGAAAAGTAAATGGCGGTAACCCCTCAGTCTCTGGCCGGTGGTGAAGAGCAGGCGATGAAAGTCCTTTCGGACACCATCTTTTCAGTGCTTCGCGTCTCCATGCCTGGAATCATCGAGTCATTCGACCCGATTGCGTGCACATGTAGCGTACAGCCCGCGCTAAAAGGTCAGGTTGCAGACGAGTTAGGCAATTTTAAATCGGCACTGTTGCCGGTGCTGGTGGACGTTCCTGTAATTTTCCCACGTGGCGGCGGTTGCACAATCACTTTTCCGGTGAAAGCTGGCGATGAGTGCTTGGTCATTTTTTCTGATCGCTGTATCGATTTTTGGTGGCAAAACGGTGGCGTGCAGGAGACTGTCGATCAGCGCCAGCATGATTTATCCGATGCTTTTGCAATCGTTGGGCCTCAGTCACAGGCAAACGTGATTGGCAGCGTGAGCACAACAACCCTGCAGATGCGAACGGACGACGGGGCGGCTTATATCGAACTGGATCCTAACAGTCATTCTGTAAACGTTGTGGCGCCGGGCGGATTCAACGTTACGACGCCGCTGGCCACATTCAGCCAGGCAGTAACGATTTCGGGGCTGTTAACGTGGGCTGGTGGAATGGTGGGCAGTATTATATCTGGCACGGCGGCAAAAATTACGGGCGCTATCCAGTTTTTCGGCACGCTCTCTTCGAACGGCAAAGACATCAGCGATGGCCACACGCATAAGGGTGTGCAGAAAGGTACTGATAATACAGGCGGGGTGAACTGATGCGATACCGACGGGAAGATGACGACGGCGATTATACGTTTGGTCAGGGTGATGACACCTGGCTGATTAACTCACCGGAGGCAGTGGCGCAGGCCGTTAAGACCAGGTTTTTGCTCTGGTACGGTCAGTGGTTTCTCGATACAACAGCAGGAACGCCATGGGTTCAGTCCGTGCTCGGAAAGCAGAAGCCCGAAACCTACAACCTTGCCATACGTCAGCGCATCCTTGAAACACAGGGCGTTAACTCAATCATTTCATTCACCACTGACCTCAACACTAAAACTCGCCGGGTGACGTTCACGGCGACGATCGACACCATCTACGGGACAACGACCGTTAACAGCGAGGCGTAATGGCTCTCAACTTAGACACGCTGGGTTTATCGGCAACGGTAAACGCCCAGGGGATCAGCGCGCCTGATTACCAGACAATCCTGTCCACTATCACTGGCTATTTTCAGCAGATTTACGGCACGGATGCTTACATTGATCCGGACAGTAAAGACGGGCAGATGATATCGCTTTACGCACTTGGTATTCATGACGCCAACAATACCGCGATTCAGGTTTACAACTCGTTTTCCCCGTCAACAGCCATGAACGACGCACTTACACGTAATGTCAAAATAAACGGTATTGGCCGCAATGGTGAGACGCGTTCTGTGGTGGATTTGGTCTGTACTGGTACTGCTGGCCAGACCATCACTAATGGCTCAGTAAGGGATGCGAATAACATCATCTGGAATTTGCCAGCCTCGGTCACCATACAGCCGGTAGGTCAGGTTACAGTCACAGCTACATGTGCGACGCCTGGCGCAGTTGCGGCGATGCCGGGAACAGTGAACCAGATAAACACGCCGACTCGCGGCTGGACATCTGTTACCAACCCGTCAGCGGCGACGGTAGGCACAGCTGTGGAGCAGGATTCAGCACTGCGGATCCGCCAGAGTCAGAGCGTTGCGTTGCCATCTCTCACCCCTTTTGCAGCGCTGGACGGTGCGATAGCCAACGTGGCAGGTGTGACACGTCACAAGCTCTATGAAAATGACACAGGAAGTCAGGATGCAAACGGCCTTCCGGCGCATTCGGTCGCGGCCATTGTCGATGGTGGAGACGTCACCGCTATCGCCCAGACTATCATCGGCAAGAAAGGACAGGGGGTTTCCACGTTCGGTAGCACATCTGTTCTGGTGCCGGATTTTTGGGGGAATCCACACACGATTTATTTTTCCAGACCTTCGCCGGTGCCTGTATTCGTGGCAATCACGCTTAAGGTTTTCACTGGGTACACAACTCAGGTAGGGAACGACATAAAAACGGCGATAGCGGATTATATTAACTCGCTTTCCATTGGTGATGATGTCTTGCTCTCCCGTGTGTATTCTCCGGCTAACCTGGGTGTTATGAGCGGCGGTGAAAGCCGGTATTACGACATCAACAGTCTCCAGATCGGGCGGACTGCTGGTGGCGTGACTGCCGCCAACATCATCACAGCTTATAACGAGGCCGTAACGTGCTCAGTGGACAACATCGCGATTACGGTGACGTCATGAGCAAGTACACCGATCTGATTACCAACTATCACGCCGGAAAGCCTAAGTTTGTTGCCCATGTAGACCTTTCTACACGTCCATTTTCCGATGTATCTACAGCCCTGAACGGATTGCTTACAGCCTTCGATATCGACACAGCTGTAGGCAAGCAACTGGATATCCTCGGCGAATGGATTGGCCGTTCTCGCATCGTCAGTCAGCCTATTTCCGGTATTTACTTTTCATTCGACACGGACGGGCTCGGTTGGGATCAGGGAGTCTGGCAGGGACCGTATGACCCGGATGCAGGTTTTACCAGCCTTAGTGACGATGTGTACCGCGTTATTCTGAAAGCCAAAATTGCTATCAATAACTGGAATGGTCAGAACGAAACGCTGCCTCCCATCCTTAATACGGCGCTGTCCGGTTCCGGCCTGAAAATGCAAATCGTCGATAACCAGGACATGACGATATCCGTCTGGGTATTCCCGGAAACCGATATCAGTAATGTCTCTCTGGAGCTCATATCTGCCATCAGACAAGGCTACCTGACGGTTAAAGCCGCTGGCGTCTGGGCTGGTGATATTCAAACACCCTCAATACTCACTCCATCGGCTGGAAGTCAGTTCTTTGGTTTCGATCTCGAAAATGAATACATAGCCGGATTTGATGAAGGCGCATGGGAGAAAAAACTGTAATGGCTACTAATAATTTCAAAGCGTTCGCGACAGCCAATGGTGCCAACGTTACAGCACAATCAGATTATGAGGCGTTGACTGCCCTGTTAACTGGTTTTCAGAGTGGCAAGGCATCAGCTGCGCAAATAAATAAAGCGCTTCGTCAAAGCAGTACAATTGCAGCTGTTTTAGCTCAGTACATTGCAAACAATTCCGGCAATGATGTATTGGATAACGGTGATACAGCAGGCATCCTGGCTAATCTGATTTTAGCCATCCAGTCATCTGTTAAAGGTACCGCACTTCCGCTTCTCACAGGAATTACTGGTGAGGCGCGCAATGTCAGAATGAGTGTTACCACGGCCTCAGCTACAGCTACGATTACCGCTGATGAAGTGATTGTGAGTACAGGACTGGGTGGAAATCAGTACCGCGTAGCCAACGTAAACAAAACCATCAACATCGGCACTGCCGGGTTAGGGGGAATGAACACTGGATCTGCGCCAAATCCGGGGTTTGTAGCCATCTACCTCGTTTATAATCCCACAACAGGCGACTCTGCGTTGGTGGCGGTGAACGCAACATCCTCAAAGGCTCCTGAAAGCTTTGGTATATTCAGTCAATTTCCGGCCTATACGGCAAGTGCTCTGCTGAGTGTATGGCGCTGCTACTCCGGAACACTTGCAGTTGGAGAACAGTTCGGAAGGTCAATTTACACAGCCGATCTTACTCTCGTTGCCCTGTCAGGGAACGTTAGTTCGTTAACCGTCTTGAACATTTCACCCTACATCCCCTTAAATGCGAAAGTATGGAATGGATATGGTTTGATCAACGGAACTTCATCGGCGGTGAATAATAACTTCACAATCTCAGGCACGTCAGGTTCGGTAGGTATAGTCGCTATCGGTACGGGAAACTCAGGAAATTTGTCTTCATTTGCTGATGTGCCTATTCCCGTTCCGCAAACAACCTACTATCTGATGCAAACGAGTGGAACTTTTTCAAATGGTTCAATCCACACTACAGGGTACAAAATATGACATCGGTTTATGTTGTTTTTAAGGACGATACTCAAAAAGAAGTGGCTACAGCATTTCCGGGCCCACAGGATGAAAGCGTTTACCCCGGAATTACTGAGCTTGATGATGAAGATGAGCGGTACACAAGTTTTATGCAAAAAGCTAACAGCTTCTTCGGAGCAACGACCTGAACGGCTTTTTAATACTGATACAGTTAGAGAAGGGAATGGGCTGAAAGTAACGAAGGTTTTTTTTACAATTAGACACAAACAGAAAAGCCTCGGACCGAAGTCTGAGGCTTTTTCTTTGGATCCAACTGCGCGTGCATTTCACGTGCACTTGTTTTTCTTATCAAGGTCCACTTACTGTCTGGTCAGTGTCCGTAAATGGTTGTTCTGACTACCATTGTCCGGGTGTGGTCCTGTCAAAAATGGTGGAGCTGGCGGGAGTTGAACCCGCGTCCGAAATTACTACACCGTCGGCACTACATGCTTAGTCCAGTCTTTACATTCGCCGGTCAGCTGCGGACGGACACGCCACTGACAGACTAGCCTGATTAAGTTTAACGCTTCAACCCCAGGCAGGGCATCCACGCGATCTCTTTTGGGTTTGACCTCTCTTGATCCCCGTCCTAAGAGCGGAGGCTAGGGAGAGAGGGCTCTCAGCAGGTTATTAAGCTGCTAAAGCGTAGTTTTCGTCGTTTGCGACTATTTTTTTGCGGCTTTTTACGAGGCCAACCGCCCCTCGGCATGCTCCTAAGGCTTCACAATCCCGTCGAATCCAGAATCAGCCCCAGAACTTCAAATACTAGCAAAAAAGCGTATCGAATTCCAGTATTTAACGATTGGCATTCTTCATAATACGCGCTTTGTCCATTTGCCATTCACGATCTTTGATGTCGTTACGCTTGTCGTGTTCTTTCTTACCGCGAGCCACGCCGATTTTTAACTTACACCAGGCGTTTTTCCAGTAGAGCGACAGCGCAACAACGGTATAGCCCTCGCGATTAACGCGGCCATACAGTGAATCCAGCTCACGCTTTTTCAACAGCAGTTTACGGCTGCGGGTAGGATCGCAGACTACGTGCGTTGAAGCCACGGCGAGCGGCTGGAAGGTTGAACCGAACAGATAGGCTTCGCCATCGCGCAGCAAAATGTAGCTGTCGCTGATGTTCGCTTTACCTGCACGGAGTGATTTAACTTCCCATCCCTGTAGCGACAAACCGGCTTCGAACTCTTCTTCAATGAAGTATTCGTGGCGGGCGCGCTTGTTCATGGCAATGGTGGCAGAACCGGGTTTGTGTGCTTTTTTCTTTGTCATAATGCCGCGTATTTTACATCACTTGGTCGGTTATCGCATCCCCAGTCCAGCGGGGCAGCAGGAAACAGGGTATTCTAGCACACCATGACAATGAGGAATTTTTGTTTAATCGCTGAAAATGCTATTATTTAGCGGTTTTGTGACGAACAGGAACCATTATGGCTCAGATTAGTCGTTCGGCGCTGGTCCCCTTTAGCGCCGGACAAATGTACCAACTCGTAAACGATGTCGATGCCTATCCGCAGTTTCTGCCGGGCTGCACCGGTAGCCGCGTGCTGGATGCCTCTGAAAATCAGATGACGGCGTCAGTCGACGTGTCTAAAGCGGGCATCAGTAAAACCTTTACTACCCGTAATACGCTGACCGACAACCAGAGCATTCATATGCAACTGGTCGACGGCCCGTTCCGCAAGCTGACCGGCGGATGGCGCTTTATCGATCTCGGCGATGATGCCTGTAAGGTCGAATTAAGCCTGGAGTTTGAGTTCACCAATATGCTGGTTGAAATGGCATTCGGTCGCATCTTCAAAGAACTGGCCAACAGCATGGTGCAGGCGTTCACGCAACGCGCCAAAGAGGTTTACAGTGCCTGATATCTCGGTTGAGGTGGTGTACGCCCTGCCTGAAAAACAGTATCAGCAGTACGTAAAGCTGGAAGAGGGCAGTACGGTCGAGCAGGCCGTCAAAAAATCAGGTTTGCTTGAGCTGCGGCCTGATATCGACCTTGCCAGCAATAAAGTGGGCATTTACAGCCACCCGGTGAAACTGACGGATATCGTGCAGGAAGGCGATCGGGTTGAGATCTACCGTCCGCTGATTGCCGACCCGAAAGAACTGCGTCGTCAACGCGCAGAACGCGCGGCCAGCAGCAAGAAATAACCGGTCAGATCGAAGAACATGAAAAAGGCGCTGATGAGCGCCTTTTTGCTTTCTGCGGGTTAATCACCGCCGCGATAGCGACGGTCAGAATCAACCGTTAGCCTTCTTGCGAGGACAGGGCAGGTTTATTGTCGATGTTGGTCAGCACACCGCTGCGGTCGAAGGTCAACGTCAGTGTCTGCTGTTTGACCTTCTCATGGCCAGGTTCCTGACGGAATACGTAGTACCAGACATTGCTACCAAACGGATCTTTCATCATCGGCGTACCCAGTGTATAGGCCACCTGCTGCTGAGTCATGCCGGTATGAATCTTGGCAACATCATTGGCAACCAGATAGTTTCCCTGATTGATATCGGGACGATAAACCACGCGCTCTAAAGTGGAGCATCCGGCGGTCATCGTCAACATTACCACTGCCGCGGCAGTCAGCGTTTTACAGCGCATCTATACATTCCTTTTCTGGGGCCAAACGCCTTTTACAGGCTGTTCTTCTGCCATCAAATTCTGAACTCTGCCTGCGGCAGGCTTTATTATTCAGGCGACAATAGCTGTCGATGATAATAAACCTTTTCGCTATTGGAAACCTCTACAGAGCATGCATATGACCACGCTGTGTTAAAAAAGTGCATATCAGGCGGCTAAAAGTTCTTTAGCATTAGCCAGCGTGTTGCGGGTGACCTCGCTGCCGCCCAGTAAACGCGCCAGTTCCTGCAAACGTGCGCGCTTGTCCAGCGGCTGCATATGGGTTTCCGTCATTTCGCCGTCAGTCTCTTTGCTGACAAAGAAGTGCTGATGTCCGCAACCGGCGACCTGCGGCAGGTGCGTAACGCACATCACCTGTGTTGATTCGCCCAACTGGCGCAACATCTTGCCGACGACGGCGGCGGTAGGGCCGCTGATGCCCACGTCAACTTCGTCAAAGATCATCGCCGGGGTTTCCATCTTGCGGGCCGTAATCACCTGAATGGCCAGCGCAATACGTGACAGCTCACCGCCGGAAGCAACTTTGCCCAACGGCTGTAAAGGCTGCCCGGGGTTGGTCGTCACCTGGAAATCAATGCGGCTTGCGCCATCCGCCGTTAACTGATCGGGATTAAACACCAGTTCGATGGCAAAGCGGCCGTGCGGCATCGAAAGCAAATGCATGCTCTGGGTAATTAACTGCTGAAGCTCATCCGCAAAGCGGCTACGTTGTTCGTGCAGTCGTTCCGCGCACTGTAAGGCCGCCTGATAATGTTCGGTGACCAACGTTTGCAGACTTTCCTGATCGCTTTCCTGCTGGGATAACAACTCTGCTTCATCCAGCAATTGCTGATGGAGAGCGGGTAAGCCTTCCGGCGTGACATGGTGCTTACGCGCCAGCGCGATTTGCCGCGAGATACGCTGTTCCAGTTCATAAAGGCGATTGGGATCCAGATCGAGGCTGTCGCAGTAGTGACGCAGTTCGTCGCTGGCTTCGCTCAACTGAATGGCCGCTTCTTCCAGCAGGTTATAAACCCCGCTGACCTTGTCATCCAGTGCGGTAAGCTCTGACAGCATCTGACGTGCGCTGTACAGCATGCTGTTGAGGTTGGTGTCATCGCTGTCAGCCAGAAGCTGAAGTGCCTGCTGGCTGGTTGAAAGCAGCTGTCCGCTGTTGGCCAGGCGTTTGTACTCTTCGTCGATCTGCTCGAACTCACCTGCCTGCGGGGCAAACTCGTTCAGTTCTTTGAGCTGGTACTGCAGTAATTCGCGACGGGATTCACGTTCCTGCGCCTGCTGCTGATGCTGCGCCAGGGTACGGCAGCTCTGATGCCAGGTCTGATACGCCGCACGCATCTCAACCAGCAGCGCGTCATGCCCGGCATAGGCATCCAGCAGGTGTTTTTGATGGTCGGGCTTGAGCAGCAACTGGTGCGCGTGCTGGCCATGAATCTGAATCAGCAACTGGCCTAAATCGCGAAGCTGTGAAAGCGGAACCGCCGTGCCGTTAATAAAACCGCGTGAGCGGCCATCGGCACTGATCACGCGGCGCAACAGGCACTCATTGCCATCATCCAGTTGGTTGTCGCTGAGCCAGCGCTGAGCGGAAGGCGAGGCTTTGATTTGAAAGCGCGCGCATAAATCTGCGCGGTTGGCACCCTGACGCACCATATCGGCATCCGCGCGACCGCCGAGGCACAATCCGAGCGCATCGATAGCAATAGATTTACCGGCACCGGTTTCACCGGTAATGGCCGTCATGCCACGTTGAAAATCAATGTCGAGCTCACGAACGATAGCGAAATTGCTGATGGTCAGTTGTGCCAGCATAGCGTCACCTGTATGAATAAACACATATGGTTTTTCATACAGTATAAACTGGTTTTTTATCCAGTAAAGAGGGCGCGCTCACTTTCAGAACAATTTTTTTGACCAGCCCAGTTTGGAACTCAGCGTGTTGAAATAGCTGTAGTTTTTGGGATGGATAAGATTGAGATGGTTTTCGCTGCGGCGGACCAGCACATCTTCCCCTTCCTGAATAGGCAGCGCAATCTGGCTGTCGCAGCTGATTTCCAGGTCGTTGCGGCGGGCCGAAAAGCGCAGGCGAATGGTGCTGCTGCTGTTAATCACCAGAGGCCGGGCCGATAAGGTGTGCGGAAACATGGGCACAATCGTTATCGCGTCCAGCGACGGCGTTAAGATCGGGCCCCCTGCGGACAGGGAATAGGCCGTAGATCCGGTCGGCGTAGAAATGATCAGGCCGTCTGAGCGCTGTGAAAAGGCAAACACCTCATCAATGTACACTTCAAACTCGATCATGTGGGCGACTTTGCCCGGATGGAGTACCACTTCATTAATTGCGCTGCCGATGCGGGGTGAACAGTCGGTTTTGCAGACCTGCGCTTCCAGCAGAAAGCGGCTTTCCACAAAATAATTGCCGTTCAGCACGTCATCAAGCTGATGGTGCGCGTTATCCGGATCCAGATCCGTCAGAAATCCCAGATTGCCGCGGTTGATGCCAATCACTTTTATGTCATACCGCGCCAGTACTCTGGCTGCGCCTAACATATTACCGTCGCCGCCGACCACGACGGCTAAATCCGCCTGCTGGCCGATTTCTGCCAGCGTGCCAGTCTGGACATCGTCCAGTGAGAGTTCCTGCGCAATCTGCTGTTCGACAATGACACGGTAGCCCTTACCGGTCAGCCAGCGGCACAGCATTTCATGCGTGGTGAGCGCGGTGGGATGGCGTGGATGGCCCACAATTCCAATGCAGTTAAAGTGTTTGTTCATCGAGTGGGTCTTCCTCATAAGCCAAATCGGCACGATGATGTGACGTGTTCCCTTGAAACCGCCAAACCAATCCCCATAATAAGCCAACCAGCGAAGTGAATGTGCAAAACGCGGAGAAATTCATGAGTAGTAAAGAACAGAACACCCCAAACGAGCAAGTCTCAGACGAAATTCAACAGGAACAACAGCAACCTCAGGACGCGGAGACAGCAGGTGAGGTGGATCCGCGTGATGAGTGCATTGCTCAGCTCGAAGCTGAGTTAGCGCAGTTGCAGAACGGCGTGCGTGACGCGCAGCTGCGTGCACAGGCAGAGATTGAAAATGTGCGTCGTCGTACCGAGATGGACATTGAAAAAGCGCACAAATTTGCGCTGGAGAAGTTTGCCAATGAGCTGCTTCCGGTGATTGACAGCCTGGAGCGTGCGCTGGAGCTGGCGAACAAAGAAGATGAGAAATCCGCTTCGATGGTGGAAGGCATTGAGCTGACGCTGAAATCGCTGCTGGGCGCAGTGCGTAAATTCGGTGTTGAAGTGGTCGGTGAAACCGGCGTCCCGTTCAACCCTGAAGTCCATCAGGCGATGTCGATGATGGAATCTGACGAGGTGGAGCCTAACCACGTGATGATGGTGATGCAACGCGGTTATACCCTGAATGGGCGTCTACTGCGTCCGGCCATGGTTGCAGTGGCCAAGGCGAAAGCCTGATTGTAGCCTCATCTCACAACGGCCGCGCACTGACGCGGCCGTTGTGTTCAGGCTGCCGGGTCAGGTAAAACTGGTGTCCAGTCAACAGGATCTCTGCCGCTTTCTTTTAACAGGGCGTTAGTTTTTGAGAAATGCTGGCAGCCAAAAAAGCCGCGGTGTGCCGAAAGGGGAGAAGGATGCGGCGCCTGCAACACATGATGGCGCTGGCGATCAATGATGCTGCCTTTCTTCTGCGCATGCGAACCCCACAGTAAAAAGATTACCCCTTCACGCTGCGCGTTAATCGCGTCAATCACCCTGTCGGTAAAGGTTTCCCAGCCCAGCCGGGCATGAGAATGCGCTTTGCCCGCTTCCACCGTTAACACGGTATTCAGCAACAGCACGCCTTGCTCTGCCCAACTGGCCAGATAGCCATGACTGGGTTTCTCAAAGCCCGGAATATCCTGCTGCAGCTCTTTATACATGTTCTGAAGGGAAGGCGGAATGGGCACGCCCGGTAATACAGAAAAAGCCAGACCATGTGCCTGATTCGGCCCGTGGTAAGGATCCTGACCCAAAATCACCACTTTCACATCGCCTAACTCCGTTAAGCGAAAGGCATTAAAGACGTCTTTTTGCGGCGGATAAACGGTCACGCCTGCAGCCCGCTGGTTGGCGACCTGTTTCAGGGTTTCAATGAAATAGGGCTTCTCTTTCTCTTCAGCCAGCACATCGTGCCAGGTCAGCTTTGCAGCCATAATCAACTCCCTTGTGTTCTGAACGCTAAGCTTAGCTGTTCAGTATCCAGACATGAAGCCTAAAATTATTTTAAAAATTCAATAAAATGTAGTCCCGCTACGTTTTAAAAATCAATCGCTTAGCAATGTGGCCAAAAAGCGCCCGATTGTACTTGATTCAGGTCAAAACTAACGTCATGAGCGAGTGATATACCAGTTGCTCATCATTGATTTATTGACGGTATTGGTCCAGCCAATGCCTTGCAGGAGAAACTGAGATGATCACAGGTATTCAAATTACCCAGTCACACAATCCGGCCTTAGTGAATTCGTTCTGGCTGTTAGATGAAGAAACCGCTCAGGCACGCTGTCTGTGTGCCGTAGCAGGCTATCAGGACGATCAGATTGTCGCGATTGGTGAGTTAGGGGACATGGCTTACCGTGAAGTACCGGTCGAGATTAAACCCCAGGTGCGCGTGGAAGGCGGGCAGCACTTAAACGTTAACGTCCTGTGCCGTGAAACGCTGGAAGACGCCGTGAAACATCCTGAGAAGTATCCGCAGCTGACCATTCGTGTTTCCGGGTATGCCGTGCGCTTTAATTCGCTGACGCCTGAACAACAGCGTGACGTCATTGCCCGAACCTTTACGGAAAGTTTATAAACTGCCTGTGTGCTGAAATAAAACGCAGCGCCAGAAGGACAAATTTCTACACGTTAACAGACAGATAGAACATGACTGTCGTCGGGTGAAATATCCAGCCGGGCGGCTTTATGATGTTTGATGCTGAATGGAGACGAAACCGGGCTTTACCCACCTGAACAATGAAAAATCGCCTCTCAGGAGGCGATTTTTTTAGAAGCGTGCTGTTTTATTCCGCGTTCTCACTGCCGGATGAGCTGCCACTTGGCTTGCGGCGTTTACCGACATTTTTAAGATCGCGATGGCGTTTTTTCACCCGCGGTTTCTCTTCTTCTTTGGCTTTTCGCTCTGCACGCTTCGCAAGCGCCTTTTTCGACGGTTTTCCGGTAGTTTTTGGCGAAGGCGCACGTGTGACCGGACGCAGCTCGTCAATCACCCGTGCTTTAATCGGCTCGTCAACGTAGCGACTGACTTTACCCAGCAGCAGATGGTCATGGGCTTCGACCAGCGAAATGGCGATGCCTTTACGACCGGCAC
Organism: Pantoea sp. SGAir0180; assembly: GCF_043546245.1. Classification (NCBI taxonomy): domain Bacteria; kingdom Pseudomonadati; phylum Pseudomonadota; class Gammaproteobacteria; order Enterobacterales; family Erwiniaceae; genus Pantoea; species Pantoea sp. SGAir0180. The sequence goes on from NZ_CP028071.1 coordinate 519,495, forward strand.
GGCCCGTACGGCCGATGCGGTGCAGATAGGTATCCGCCGTGCGTGGCATATCGAAGTTAATCACGTGGCTCACATCCTCCACGTCAATCCCGCGTGCGGCGATATCGGTGGCGACCAGCACGTTTACCCGACCTTCCACCAGACGTTTAATCGCCTCATTGCGTTTAGCCTGGACCATTTCCCCTTCCAGGTAGCTGGTGCGGATTCCGGCATCATGCAGCCAGCTGACCAGTTCATGCAGGCGTTCACGTTTACGCACAAACACAATGGATCGGGTCACTTCCGGCTGCTTTAACAGGTGAACCAGCAGTTTGGTTTTGTGCTCAAGATCGTCGGCGCGGTGATACCACTGCTGAATTTTCTTACGCTCGCGACGGCTGGGATCGGCTTCCAGTTCAACCGGTTCGTTCAGCAGGCGCTCGGCAAAATCTTTAATATGCTCGCCTTCCAGCGTAGCGGAGAACAGCATTGTCTGTTTACGCCAGCGCGTTTCACCGGCGATGGTTTCGATATCCTGGGCAAAGCCCATGTCCAGCATGCGGTCTGCTTCATCCAGGATCAGCGTTTCCACTGCGCGGCAGTCAAAGTTTTCTTCTTTGATGTACTGCAGCAGACGGCCGGTGGTGGCAACCACAACGTCCTGATTTTCGCTGAACACTTCGGCGTGGTTCATAAAGGCCACGCCGCCGGTGATAGTGGCGATATCCAGATGCGTATGTTTCGCCAGTTCCCGCGCCTGGTCGGCAACCTGCATCGCCAGTTCACGGGTGGGCGTTAAAATTAAAATACGTGGCGGGCCAGACTTCTTGCGTGGAAAATCGAGCAGGTGCTGCAACGCCGGTAATAAATACGCGGCGGTTTTCCCGGTCCCGGTAGGTGCCGAACCCAGAACGTCGCGGCCCTCCAGCGCGGGGGGAATGGCAGCAGCCTGAATTGCTGTCGGGCGCGTATAGCCTTTCTCCTGCAGCGCTTCAAGCAGGCTTTCGTCGAGTTCAAGTTCGGAAAATGTGGTTACGGTCATGTTCTACCTCAGTTTGGGGCGCTGATTATAGACAGATCGGACATAATCTTCATCTGTTTATCGGTATTGACTGCGTCAGATTACGTTAACGGCGTGAATTCCCCAACCTGGCACGTTACACTTGGCGCCAGCTATACGGCAGAAAAACAGGTGAATGGTCGCTGAGTATGATGCAGGACAAGCCGCAGGCGCGGCCGCAGTTAAAAAAGAACGGGTTTACCTTCAAGCAGTTTTTTGTCGCACACGATCGCTGTGCAATGAAGGTCGGTACTGATGGCATTCTGCTGGGCGCGTGGGCACCGGTCGCCGGGGTAAAGCGCATCCTTGATATCGGTACCGGTTCGGGCCTGATTGCGCTGATGCTGGCCCAGCGAACGCATTCTGATGTGGTGATCGATGCGGTGGAGCTCGATGCCGACGCTGCGCAACAGGCCAGCGAGAATGCCTGTCAGTCACCCTGGGCTGCGCGTATTCATGTTCATCAACAGGATATCGCGCAGTGGGCGGAAAACAGCAATACGCGCTATTCACTGATCGTCAGTAATCCGCCTTACTTTACACCTGGCGTGGCCTGCTCAACGTCGGCACGCGACAGCGCACGCGCGACCGGTACCTTAAACCATCAGACCTTATTACGTTGCGCAGCGTTGCTCATAGAAGAAGAGGGCTTCTTTTGTGTGATATTGCCTGAGACGACAGGGCAGGAGGTGATTGCGCAGGCACAATCGGAGGGCTGGCATCTGCGCTTTCGCTTCGATGTGGCGGAATATGCTCACCGTCCGCCGCATCGTGTATTGCTGGGGTTTTCACCCAGTCCGGGTGAAACCCTGTTTGAACGCCTGGCTATCCGCGATGCCGACCGGCAGTATTCTGACGCCTGGCAAAGCCTGACGCGTGACTTCTATTTGTTTATGTGATCGCCGGGCTGCAGGACGGTCGGTTGCGCTTCCGCCAGCGTATCGGGATAGTCGCGAATAAAATGCAGTCCGCGGCTCTCTTTGCGTTGCAGCGCACAACGCACCATCAGCTCTGCCACCTGTACCAGGTTGCGCAGTTCCAGCAGGTTGTTTGACAGCCGGAAGTGGCGATAGTACTCGTCGATTTCCTGTTGAAGCAGGCTGATGCGGCGCAACGCGCGTTCCAGCCGCTTAGTGGTACGGACAATGCCGACATAATCCCACATAAACAGCCGTAGCTCATGCCAGTTATGCTGAATGACCACGCGCTCATCGGCATCATCCACCTGGCTTTCATCCCATGCCGGTAAACGATCTACGGTCTCCGTTTCAGGTAAGATCCGCATCAGATCCTCCGCGGCAGACCAGCCATATACCAGACACTCCAGGACAGAATTTGAGGCGAGGCGGTTGGCACCGTGCAGCCCGGTATAACTGACTTCACCGATTGCATATAAAAAATCGATGTCGGTGCGGCCATGCCGATCGACGACCACGCCACCACAGGTGTAATGCGCGGCGGGCACCGCAGGGATTCTGTCCTTTGTCAGATCAAAGCCAAAGGTCAGCAGTTTTTCGTAAATCATCGGGAAGTGGGAACGGATGAAGGCCGGCGGCTGGTGGCTGATATCCAGATACATGCAGTCTACGCCCAGCCGTTTCATTTCATGATCGATGGCGCGGGCGACGATATCGCGCGGGGCCAGCTCCGCGCGTTCGTCGAAGTCAGGCATAAACCGCGAACCATCGGGCCGCACCAGCCAGGCGCCTTCGCCGCGCAGGGCTTCCGTCAGCAGAAAGTTTTGCGCCTGCGGATGAAACAGGCAGGTAGGGTGAAACTGGTTAAATTCCAGGTTAGCGACCCGGCATCCTGCTCGCCAGGCCATCGCAATGCCGTCACCAGAGGCGACATCAGGATTCGTGGTGTACTGATAAACTTTGGCCGCGCCGCCCGTGGCCAGCACGACGGCGCGCGCCTGGCAGGTTTCGACCCGTTCGCGATTGCGGTTCCAGATCCAGGCCCCCATTACCCGGCGGGGGCCCGGTAAGCCCAGTTTGTCTGACAGGATCAGATCCACCGCGTTAGTGCGTTCCAGGATGCGGATATTCGAATGACGCAACGCCTGGCCGACCAGCGTGGTTTCCACTTCCCGGCCGGTGGCGTCGGCGCTGTGCAGAATACGGCGATGGCTGTGGCCGCCTTCTCGCGTCAGGTGGTAACGCATTTCACCGCCGGCCTGAGGATCGGTATCAAACGCCACGCCATGATCGATCAGCCACTGCACGCAGTGCCGCGCATTGCTGGCGACAAATGAAACAGCCTCACGATCGCACAAGCCCGCCCCGGCAATCAGCGTGTCTTCAACGTGAGAATCCACGCTGTCAGTTTCATCAAACACTGCCGCAATGCCGCCCTGCGCATACAGCGTTGAGCCTTCATTAACCTGCGCTTTACTGAGCACAGTGACCCGGTAATGCGAGGCCAGCCGCAACGCCAGTGACAGTCCCGCCGCACCGCTGCCCACAATAAGCACATCACACTGATAATCTGAGGGGGAGAATGTTGTCATAGCGTTTAATTTACTAAACAAGAATGACCCGAGCATAAGCCTTTGATGGTTTTTTGTGAAGTATTTTGAACACGCAAGCAGGCGTAATAGCGGACTAAATCTAATTTATGAGATATATCAAATGGTTAGTTGTTTAACCGTTTAAAATCCGTTTTTCATACCAAACTTAATCGAATACAAGGATTTAAAGATGAAAAAGCGGCTGTCATAGGTTACTCTGCCTGCGATTTGCGCGTGTTACATTGAACGAAAATCAACAAACTGTGTAATCCTGCAGCAAAGCGGCCGAAAATGAACTTTTCGCCACGTAATGACTCAAAGCGCATGCTTGCTCAATAGCTGTGTGCTGGCAGTTCCTTAACGCATAAGAAAGTATTTGGGGAGACTTTACCTCGGATGAGCGAGCAGTTAGCGGACCAGGTTCTGGTTGAACGGGTTCAGAAGGGGGATCAAAAAGCTTTCAACTTACTGGTGATCCGTTACCAGCATAAAGTCGCGAGCCTGGTCTCACGGTATGTGCCTTCAGGCGATGTGCCTGACGTCGTTCAGGAATCATTTATTAAGGCGTATCGGGCACTGGATTCTTTCCGTGGCGATAGCGCGTTTTACACCTGGCTGTATCGGATTGCCGTGAATACAGCCAAAAACTATCTGGTTGCTCAGGGACGCCGTCCGCCTTCCAGCGATGTTGATGCAATTGATGCGGAAAATTTCGAAAGTGCGGGTGCGTTAAAAGAAATTTCGAACCCTGAGAACTTAATGTTGTCTGACGAACTGAAACAAATCGTCTTTCGTACCATCGAGGCGCTTCCTGAGGACTTGCGAATGGCAATTACCCTCAGGGAACTTGACGGTCTGAGCTATGAAGAGATCGCCGTCATTATGGATTGCCCGGTGGGCACGGTAAGGTCACGTATTTTCCGTGCACGTGAGGCCATTGATAATAAAGTTCAACCGCTTATCCAACGTCAGTGATAACGGCTACTGGAAGGGTATTAGGCATGCAGAAAGAAAAACTTTCCGCTTTAATGGATGGTGAGGCTTTAGATAACGCGCTGATTTCAGCCCTGTCTAAGGATGCAGATCTACAAAAAAGCTGGGAACGCTACCATCTGATTCGCGATACCATGCGTGGCGATGTTGGTGAACACCTGCATTTTGATATTTCTGCTCGCGTTGCCGCTGCCATCGAAAACGATCCACAGCGTAATGTGACGTCCCTGATTCCTGAAGCACAGCCCGAGCCTTCTCGCTGGGAAAAAATGCCGTTCTGGCACAAAGTTCGCCCCTGGGCGGCCCAGATTACGCAGGTCGGCGTCGCAGCCTGTGTTTCCCTGGCGGTAATTGTGGGTGTTCAGCACTATAACCAACCCACCAACGGCAGCGTGGAAAGCTCTGACTCACCGGTATTCAACACCTTGCCAGTGATGGGCAAAGCGTCACCTGTCAGTCTGGGGGTCCCCTCGGATATGTTTGGTTCAGGCAATGCCTCACAACAGGTGCAGGACCAGCGTCGCCGCGTGAACGCCATGCTGCAGGACTACGAACTTCAGCGCCGTCTGCACGCCGATCAGCTGCAGTTCGAAACCAATGCGCCAAAACAAGCGCAGGCCAATGTACCGGGTAATCAGTCATTAGGAATGCAGCAGCAGTAATGAAGCCGCTATGGTATGCCGTTAGTCTTCTGACGGGCAGCCTGTTGTGGTCCACTGCCGCCCCAGCGCAGGTTTCTGCGTCTGGGGCGTTATTACAGCAGATGGAGCAGGCAAGTCAGACGCTCAACTACGAATTCGCCTACATCAACGTTTCCCGTCTTGGTATGGAATCGCTCCGTTATCGTCACGCAGTAATCGACGATCGCGTCTATGCACAGATTCTGCAGATGGACGGTCCGCGTCGCGAAGTCATTCAGCGCGGCAACGACATCAGCTATTTCGAACCGGGTATTGAGCCTTTCTCGCTTCCCGGCAATCACATCGTCGATGCGTTGCCATCGATTATCTACGCCGACTTTGCCAAGCTTGATGCGGCTTATGACTTTATTACCGTCGGCCGTTCCCGCATTGCCGATCAGATGTGTGATGTGGTGCGCGTAGTGTCGCGCGATGGCACGCGCTACAGCTATGTTGTATGGCTGGATGTGGATACCAAGCTGCCGCTGCGCGTGGATCTGCTGGATCGTGACGGTGAAACGATGGAACAGTTTCGCGTGATCAGCTTCGCGGTGGATGATGGCGTACGCAACCTGATGCAGGGCCTTGAAAAAGCCAATCTGCCGCCGTCGCTCTCATTAACCAAATCAGACAACGCGACGCTGGACTGGGAGCCCGCCTGGCTTCCCGCAGGGATGACGCTCGTTTCCCAAAGCCGGCGTATGCTTCCCGCGTTAAATAAATCCCTTGAATCCCGGCTGTACAGCGATGGTCTGTTTAGCTTTGCTGTAAACGTTACGCCGGCAGATAAAAACAGCGTCGCACAGACATTGCGCACGGGACGTCGTACGGTGGAAACCGTAATACGCGATAATTACGAAATTACGGTCGTTGGCGAGTTACCGCCTGCGACGGCCAAACGTATCGCGGACAGTGTTAATCCTGGGGCAAAAAAATGATGAGAGAATGGGCCACCGTGGTGGCATGGCAGGATGGTATCGCCACACTGCATACCGAAGCCAAAACCTCCTGCAACAGCTGCCAGGCACGTAAAGGCTGTGGCAGCCATATGCTGAATAAGCTGGGGCCAAAGAATGCGCATGTGATGCAAATCGCCAGCAGCAAGCCCCTGGCTCCGGGCCAACGTGTCGAACTGGGCATCAAAGAGAGCAGCCTGCTCGGTTCGGCACTGCTGGTATACATGACGCCGCTGTTTGGCCTGTTTCTGTTCGCGGGGCTGTTCCAGGCCCTGTTCGGCAGCGACCTGGCCGCCGCCTGCGGCGCGCTGTTAGGCGGAGTTGGCGGCTTTATCGTCGCCAAAGGCATTTCCATGAAATTTGGCGATCGTGAGGCCTTCCAGCCGGTTATCCTCAATATCGCCTTGCCCCCAGATGCGCTTCGTGTTGAAAGCGAAGCCTGACCCCTGCTTAAGCCGCACTTGTTGCGGCTTTTGTCTTAAGCCTGACGTGCAAAAAACTGTTTCGTTTCCACGACGTTCCATTCTTTTATGCGCGGCCTTAACAGTGTAATATGCGTCGTCATTAATGAGGCTGACAGGATTGTGGGTTAAGAGCGATCTTCCTGAATGTGTCTGTGCTCAGGTTTCTAACTGATTCTCTACGTGAAGATATCTCTATAAATGAAGCACATAAGAAATTTCTCCATCATCGCCCACATTGACCACGGTAAATCCACGCTCTCTGACCGCTTGATTCAGATCTGTGGCGGATTAACTGACCGCGAGATGGCCGCGCAGGTTCTGGACTCAATGGACCTTGAGCGTGAACGTGGTATTACCATCAAAGCACAGAGCGTGACGCTCGATTACAAAGCCCAAGACGGCGAAACTTACCAGCTCAATTTTATCGACACGCCGGGACACGTTGACTTCTCATACGAAGTTTCCCGCTCACTGGCCGCCTGTGAGGGTGCGCTGCTGGTGGTGGATGCCGGACAGGGCGTTGAAGCGCAAACCCTGGCTAACTGCTACACCGCGATTGAGATGGATCTGGAAGTCGTGCCGGTGCTGAATAAAATTGATTTGCCTGCCGCCGATCCTGAACGTGCTGCACAGGAAATCGAAGATATTGTCGGTATTGATGCCACCGATGCCGTGCGTTGCTCGGCGAAAACCGGTGTCGGCGTACCTGAAGTGCTGGAGCGCCTGGTGCGCGATATTCCGCCGCCAGAAGGCGATCCGGAAGGGCCGCTGCAGGCACTGATTATCGACTCCTGGTTCGATAACTACCTGGGTGTTGTCTCGCTGGTTCGTGTGAAAAACGGCACCATGCGTAAAGGCGATAAAATCAAGGTACTGAGTACCGGCCAGGTTTATAACGCCGATCGACTGGGCATTTTCACGCCGAAGCAGGTTGACCGCACTGAACTGAACTGTGGTGAAGTCGGCTGGCTGGTCTGCGCCATTAAAGACATTCTGGGCGCGCCGGTGGGCGATACCCTGACAACAGCACGTAACCCGGCGGACAAAGCGCTGCCTGGCTTTAAAAAAGTGAAGCCACAGGTTTACGCCGGTCTGTTCCCGATTAGTTCTGATGACTACGAAGCGTTTCGTGATGCGCTGGGCAAGCTGAGCCTGAACGATGCTTCTCTGTTCTACGAGCCAGAGAGTTCAACCGCGCTGGGCTTTGGCTTCCGTTGCGGCTTCCTGGGTCTGCTGCACATGGAGATCATTCAGGAACGTCTGGAACGTGAGTACGATCTCGATCTGATCACGACCGCACCGACGGTGGTGTACGAAGTGGAAACCACGGGCGGCGAAGTCATTTATGTGGACAGCCCCTCGAAGCTGCCACCGCTCAATAACATTGAGGAGTTGCGTGAACCGATTGCGGAGTGTCACATGTTGCTGCCGCAGGAATACCTCGGCAACGTCATTACGCTGTGCATCGAGAAACGTGGCGTTCAGACAAATATGGTTTACCACGGCAATCAGGTTGCGCTGACCTATGAGATTCCAATGGCTGAAGTGGTGCTCGACTTCTTTGACCGTTTGAAATCAACATCGCGCGGCTATGCTTCACTGGACTACAATTTTAAACGTTTTCAGGCCTCTGACATGGTGCGCGTCGACGTGCTGATTAACTCAGAACGTGTTGATGCGCTGGCGCTGATTACCCACCGTGATAACGCACCTTATCGTGGACGTGAGCTGGTTGAGAAAATGAAAGACCTCATCCCACGTCAACAATTTGATATTGCGATTCAGGCGGCAATCGGCAACCACATTATCGCTCGCTCAACCGTTAAACAGCTGCGTAAGAACGTCCTTGCCAAGTGTTACGGCGGTGACGTCAGTCGTAAGAAAAAGCTGTTGCAGAAGCAGAAAGAGGGTAAGAAGCGAATGAAGCAGGTCGGTAACGTTGAACTGCCGCAGGAAGCATTCCTCGCCATTCTGCATGTCGGAAAAGACAGCAAATAAGGATCTTAAATGGCTAATATGTTCGCGCTAGTCCTGGCGATAGCGACATTGATTACTGGTATTCTCTGGGTGATCGATCGTATCAAGTGGGCACCACAGCGCCGGGCGCTGCAGGCGGCACAGGCGCAGTCAGGCGGCACGCTCGATAAAAAAACGCTGGCAAAAATGGCGCCTAAGCCGGGCTGGATTGAAACCGCTGCCTCCGTATTTCCGGTGCTGGCCGTGGTATTCTTTGTGCGCTCATTTGTGTATGAGCCTTTCCAGATCCCGTCAGGATCGATGATGCCCACGCTGCTGATTGGTGACTTTATTCTGGTCGAGAAGTTTGCTTACGGCATTAAAGATCCGATTACGCAAACCACGCTGATCCCTACCGCTCATCCTAAGCGTGGCGATATTGCGGTCTTTAAATACCCAAAAGATCCCAGCCTGGACTACATCAAGCGCGTGATTGGCCTGCCGGGCGATCGTGTAACCTATGATCCCTACAGTAAAACGCTGACTATTAATCCGGCCTGCGATAATGGCAAGCCTTGCAGCAAAGCGTTGCCCGTCACCTACAGCAACATTGAGCCAAGCAAGTTTGTTCAGACGTTTAGCGGGTTTGATGGTAACGAAGCCGGTAACGGGTTCTACCAGGTGCCGCTGAATGAAACCATGCGCGGTGGATTACGTCTGGCCACGCGCAAAGAAACGCTGGGCAATGTGACGCATGACATTCTTTTGGTGACGGAAGCACAAAGCCAGGCGAGCATGTACTATCAGCAGCCCGGCCAGCCGCAGGCGAGCTGGGTTGTGCCGCAGGGGCAGTATTTCATGATGGGTGATAACCGTGACAACAGCGCCGACAGTCGCTACTGGGGCTTTGTTCCCGAGCGCAATCTGGTCGGTAAAGCGGTCGCCATCTGGATGAGCTTTGAAAAACAAGAAGGGCAGTGGCCAACCGGCGTACGACTGAGTCGTATCGGCGGTATCCATTAAGCCAGCCTGAGAGTCAGGCAAAATAGGGTGGCCTCCGTCATGGGGGCCACTGCACACCAAACAGAATGTGTTGGATTCTCAGCCCTGTTTGGTATGCAGAGTGACAGACGCAAAACAGAACTGGAATCGCATGAACCCCATCCTGATTAACAAGCTTCAGCGCAAACTGGGCTACACTTTTACACATTCTGAACTTTTACAGCAGGCGTTGACGCATCGCAGCGCCAGTAGTAAGCATAACGAACGCCTGGAGTTTTTAGGCGATTCGATTCTGAGCTACGTGATTGCAAATGCGCTCTACCACCGTTTTCCGCGTGTGGATGAGGGCGACATGAGCCGCATGCGCGCGACGCTGGTGCGCGGTAATACGCTGGCAGAGATGGCGCGTGAATTCGATTTGGGTGAATGCCTACGTCTGGGGCCCGGCGAATTAAAAAGCGGCGGCTTCCGTCGTGAATCTATTCTGGCGGACACCGTGGAAGCGCTGATTGGTGGTGTCTTCCTCGACAGTAATATTCAGACGGTCGAAAAGCTGATCCTTGACTGGTATCAGACGCGCCTGGACGAAATCAGTCCGGGTGATAAACAAAAAGATCCGAAAACGCGCCTGCAGGAATACCTGCAGGGCCGTCATCTGCCGCTGCCAAGTTACTTAGTGGTGCAGGTTCGTGGCGAAGCCCACGATCAGGAATTTACCATTCACTGTCAGGTGAGTGGCATGGCAGAACCGGTGGTGGGCGTGGGCTCCAGCCGCCGTAAAGCTGAACAAGCAGCGGCTGAACAGGCGCTGATTAAACTTGGTCTGGAATAACAGTATTATCCCGGCGCCGCAACCGGCGCTGAAAACCTCAGGACTCGAATGAGCGAAAATGTTACATACAGCGGCTTTGTCGCGATAGTTGGCCGGCCTAACGTCGGTAAATCCACCTTACTGAACCAGTTACTGGGGCAGAAGGTTTCAATTACGTCGCGTAAGCCGCAAACCACCCGTCACCGCATTATGGGCATCCATACGGAAGGCGCTTATCAGGCGATTTACGTGGATACGCCCGGCCTGCATATGGAAGAGAAGCGGGCGATCAACCGCCTGATGAACCGTGCGGCCAGCAGTTCTATCGGTGACGTTGAACTGATCATCTTTGTGGTTGAAGGCACGCGCTGGACGCCCGACGACGAGATGGTGTTAAACAAGTTGCGCGATGGCAAAGTGCCGGTTCTGCTGGCGATCAATAAAATCGACAACATCCAGGATAAAAGCGTCCTGTTACCGCATCTGCAGTTCCTCAGTGAGCAGATGAACTTTATTGATATCGTGCCGGTTTCGGCCGAAAGCGGTAAAAATGTCGACACCATCGCCGCCATCGCCCGCAAGCATCTGCCGGAATCTGACCATCACTTCCCGGAAGATTACATTACCGATCGCTCACAGCGCTTTATGGCATCCGAAATTATCCGTGAAAAGCTGATGCGTTTCCTCGGTGCGGAACTGCCTTACTCGGTCACAGTCGAAATCGAACAGTTTGTGTCTAACGCGCGTGGCGGTTATGACATCAACGGTTTGATTCTGGTCGAGCGCGAAGGGCAGAAAAAAATGGTGATTGGCAATAAAGGCGCCAAAATCAAAACCATTGGTATTGAAGCGCGTAAGGACATGGAAGAGATGTTCGATGCCAAAGTGCATCTCGAACTGTGGGTTAAAGTTAAATCCGGCTGGGCAGATGACGAACGTGCGCTGCGTAGTCTGGGTTACACAGACGATCTCTGAATAAATGGAAGGCTGGCAACGCGCCTTTGTGCTGCATAGTCGTCCTTTCAGCGAAACCAGTCTGCTGCTTGACCTGTTTAGTGAAAGTGAAGGCCGTGTTCGTGTCCTGGCAAAAGGAGCGCGATCACGGCGTTCTCAGTTAAAAGGCACGCTTCAGCCTTTTACCCCGCTGCTGGTGCGCTGGAGCGGTCGTGGTGAGGTGAAAACGCTGCGCAATGCCGAAGCGGTTTCGCTTGCTCTCCCCCTCAGTGGTATCACGCTTTACTGCGGCCTGTACGTCAACGAGCTGTTGTCTCGGGTACTGGAACAGCACATCCCCTTTTCCGACCTGTTTTTTGACTATCTGCAATGTATCCAGACGCTGGCCGCCGCCGAGGGTTCACCCGAACCTGCACTGCGTCGTTTCGAGCTGGCGCTGTTGGGGCACCTTGGCTATGGCGTGGATTTCCTGCACTGCGCAGGCAGTGGTGAACCGGTCAGTGAAGACATGACCTACAGCTACCGGGAAGAAAAGGGCTTTATCGCCAGTCTGGTGCTCAATCAGCGCAGCTTTACAGGTAAACACCTGCAGGCGCTCTCCACGCGTGAATTTCCCGATGCGGATGCCCTGCGCGCGGCGAAGCGCTTTACCCGCATGGCGCTAAAACCCTATCTGGGGGGCAAGCCGTTAAAAAGTCAGGAGCTTTTCCGTCAGTTTACACCGAAAAAAAAGCCCGATATTGCCGGCGAGCCCTGATGCGGGTCGTAGCGGAATCGCATCAGGGCGCGTTACACTCCATACAATGACCATAATGAACCGAGGATTGTCATGGCTGAGTTACTGTTAGGCGTTAACATCGACCACATTGCTACCGTCCGCAACGCGCGTGGCACCCATTACCCTGATCCGGTCCAGGCGGCCTATATCGCCGAACAGGCGGGCGCGGATGGGATCACGGTGCACCTGCGGGAAGATCGCCGCCACATTACCGACCGCGACGTGCGTATTCTGCGTGATACCATCGAAACGCGGATGAATCTCGAAATGGCGGTCACCGATGAGATGCTGAATATCGCGTGTGATATCAAACCGCACTTCTGCTGCCTGGTGCCGGAAAAGCGTGAGGAAGTGACCACCGAAGGCGGACTGGATGTCGCCGGACAACAGGAAAAACTTAATGCCGCGGTAAAAAAACTCAGTGAGGCGGGCATTTTGGTATCCCTGTTTATCGATCCCGATCACCGGCAAATCGAAGCGGCTGTCACCAGCGGCGCGCCTTATATTGAAATTCATACCGGTGCCTATGCTGAAGCCCCTGAAGGCCCGGCACGCGACGCTGAGCTGGCCCGGATCCGTCAGGCGGCCACCTTTGCGGCCAGCCGCGGATTAAAAGTTAACGCCGGTCACGGTCTGACTTACCACAATGTCCTGCCGATTGCCGCGCTGCCGGAAATGCATGAGCTGAACATCGGTCATGCGATCATTGGTCGGGCGGTGATGAGCGGCCTGCCTGACGCCGTCAAAGCCATGAAACAGCTGCTGCGAGAAGCGCGTCGCTAATGGCTATTCTGGGACTGGGCAGCGATATCGTCGAAATAGAGCGGATTGCCGATGTGATTTCTCGCTCTGGCGATCGACTGGCGCGTCGCGTGCTGAGTGAGGCCGAATGGCAGCAGTATCAGCAGCATCGTCAGCCGGTGCGTTTTCTGGCTAAACGTTTCGCCGTTAAAGAAGCGGCAGCCAAAGCGTTTGGCACCGGCATTCGCGGCGGACTGGCATTCAATCAGTTTGAAGTTTACAACGATGCGCTGGGTAAACCGCTCCTGCGTTTTTTCGATCATGCTGCTGAGGTGGCGCAGCGGCTGGGTGTACAGCATGTCCATGTCACCCTGGCCGACGAGCGCCACTATGCCTGTGCTACGGTCATTATCGAAAGCTAACCGTGCAGGGCAACAAACTTATCCCACAGCGCATCGCGTGATTCGATGTGCTGGGGATCCGTCACAATGGTGTTATCAATAGGGCAAACCCGCTGGCAGGTCGGCACATCATAATGTCCCACACATTCGGTACAGCGGCTCACCTCAATCTCATAAATCATCTGACCCATCGAAATAGCCTGGTTCGGGCATTCGGGTTCACACATATCGCAGTTAATGCATCGTTCTGTAATCAGTAAAGACATCGCGGTTTCTGAGTCAGTAAAGGGAGCAGGGCGTTTCTGCGGCGAACAAGTATGCTCGCCACAGCACCCGAAATAACGCCGTTATAGCACGATGGATCGCCTTCTCCTCGTCACTCAACTAAGGGATCCGGGTCAGGCGCGCTACGCTGCGTACAATAACACAGCGTGTTCCTCGCAAACATGATGCAGATAAATGAACACTCATGTAAGCGGAACGTTACCGGGCCGTTATGAGGATATCGCGCGCCCTGAGCCCGGCGCGGCTAAATCAGCTTCTTCACCAGCGCCTCGCTGTGGCGAATATGGCTGGACGCGCGCTCAGGATCGTTCTGTACCAGCGCCATAAAGAGCAGGTCCGTTAATGCCAGCTGGGCGGTAGTCGAGGAGATCGCGGCGCTGCGCGTACTTTGTTCCTCTGCAACGGTGTACAGGCAGTGCGTGGCGCACTGCTGCAGTGTGTTAGGCGTGAAGCCGGTAAAGGCCAGCACGTCCGCGCCCACCCGCACTGCTTCCTGCGCGGCCAGGTTAATCTCACGACGTTCACCCGTGTAAGAGATCGCCAGCAGCACATCGCCGGATGACATGGCCTGTACGCTGGCCAGCAGCGCGTGCATGTCCTGCTCCGCGACGGCATTGATACCAATCTTCATCAGCTTCCAGGAAAAATCTTTTGCCACCAGGCCGGATGCGCCGATTCCGACCAGTAAAATACGGCGTGCGCGCTTAAGCAGCTGCAAGACGGCATTCAGCTTCTCTTCGCTGTTGATATCCAGGGTCGCGCGAATGGCCGACAGCTTTTCTGTCAGTAATTTTTCGCCCACAGCCTTAAGGGGATCGTCACTGAGGATCTGATTATGCACGGTGATGGCATCTTTATCGGCCAGCGATTCGCTCAGTGCCAGCTTGAGTGCCGGAAAACCTTTATATCCCAGTTTTTGCGCAAACTTAACGACGCTGGACTGACTGACGCCAGCTTCTTCTGCCAGCTTTTGTGAACTTAAATGCCGTGCCCGATCCGGTTGTGACAGTAAAAAATCCGCCAGCCGGCGTTCGTTCAGCGCCAGTGAAGGATAAAGCTGGCGAATGCGCAGCAATGAACTCATGCCCAGTCCTCATGATGTAGCGGTGCGTCCGCAAGGAATAAATGATTCTAAAAGCATTGTAGCCACTGGAATAAAAAATGACAGTCATCGCCTCGCTGCGCGAAGATGACTACAATAGAGGCTGTTGATGCATATTCGTTAAAAAGGAGAGCTGTTTGACCAACGAGAGACAACGTCGCGTGGTGTTTTTCGACCTTGATGGCACATTGCACCAACAGGATATGTTTGGCACTTTCATGCGCTATTTGCTGCGCCGCAAGCCCCTGAATCTGCTACTGGTCGTGCCTTTGCTGCCCGTCGTCGGCGCGGGGCTGCTGTTCAAAGGGCGTGCGGCCCGCTGGCCGATGAGCCTGTTGCTCTGGTCAATCACCTTTGGCCGATCTGAAACCACCCTGTTACGACTGGAGGCCGAGTTTGCTCAGTGGTTTCGCCAGCGCGTGAAAGCGTTTCCGGTGGTGCAGAAGCGTCTCAGCGAGTACCTCAGCAGCGATGATGCGGATGTGTGGCTGATTACGGGCTCGCCGCAGTCGCTGGTGGAGCAGGTCTATTACGATTCGGCGTTTCTGCCCAGAGTAAAGTTGATTGCCAGCCAGATGCAGCGCGGCCTGGGGGGGCGCGTACTGAAATTGCGCTGTCTGGGCCACGAAAAAGTGGTGCAGTTAGAAGAACACATCGGCACACCACTGCAACTCTATAGTGGTTACAGCGACAGCAAGCAGGACAACCCGTTATTGTTCTTTTGTCAGCACCGCTGGCGCGTCACGCCGGCGGGTGAATTGCAGCAGTTAGAATAACCTGTACTGTGCTTCGGTTTTGCCGGCATGCCCGGTATAATGCGCCGCTTTTTGCTGCCGGGAGTGGTTCGTGTGACACAAGAACAAGATGAATACTGGATGCGCCGGGCGCTGACGCTGGCGCAACGCGCATGGGATGAGGGCGAGGTGCCGGTAGGCGCCGTCCTGGTTCACGGCGACCGCGTCATTGGCGAAGGCTGGAACCGGCCTATCGGTCAGCATGATCCCACCGCGCACGCAGAGATTATGGCGCTTCGTCAGGGCGGGAAAGTACTGGAAAATTACCGTCTGCTGGATACCACGCTTTATGTGACGCTGGAGCCGTGCGTCATGTGCGCCGGCGCGATGGTGCATAGCCGGATAGGTCGTCTGGTTTATGGCGCGCACGATGTGAAAACCGGCGCAGCCGGTTCGCTGATTGACGTGCTGGGCCATCCGGGGATGAACCATCAGGTAAGGTTAGATCACGGCGTGCTGGAAGACGCGTGCGCGGCGCTGCTGAGCGACTTTTTCCGCATGCGTCGTCAGCAACAAAAAGCGCTGCGACAGGCGCAGCGCGAAAGCTAATTCATTGCCACTTGTGGCGAAACGGCAGGATAGCCTTTGCCCATCTCCGCTTCCAGCGCGGCCTGCTGGGCAAGGCGCTTTTCCTGCTCCTGCAAATAGCCCACCAGGCTAATCTCATATTTACGAATATTTTCCACGTAGTTATACGCTTCCTGGCCCCGCGCGTAGCCGTAGGTCGTTTGCGCGTAATAACGCTTCTGGCTCAGCATCGGCAGGCGCAGTTTCACATCAGCCCAACTGTCCGGGTTGCCACCCTGTTTTGCCGTGAGCTTACGGGCATCCAGCATATGAGCATAACCCATGTTGTAGGCGGCCAGCGCAAACCAGATACGTTCGTCTTCCGGAATGGACTGCGGGACTTTATCCATCATATTTTGCAGATACTGGCTGCCGCCGCGAATACTTTGCTCAGGATCGGTTCGATCGCCCACTTCCACGCTGTCGGCGGTATTGCGCGTCAGCATCATCATGCCGCGCACGCCGGTCGGTGATGTCGCCTGCGGATTCCAGTGTGATTCCTGATAGGAGATAGCGGCCAGCAAACGCCAGTCGATATTACTGGCGTATTTCTCAAATAACGGTTTGATATCAGGCAGAACCGTATCAATCGCACGCAGGAAGGTGCGCGTATCCACATAATCAAAGGTGCCAACGTGCCCGAGGTATTTCTCTTCCAGCCGCGCCATTGCGCCTTCTTCGCCCATGCCATTAAAGAAATCCAGCATGGCCGCGTTCAGGCTGTCGTCGCTTTCGCGGGGCATATACCACGTCACCGGCTCTTCATCCGTGACGTCAAAGGCGACCGCCAGTTGTGGATGGATGCGCTGAAGCAGTGCGATGGTGACGGAATCGCCAATCGTATAATCCAGCTTGCCCTCGGCGACGGCCTCAAGTAGCGCTTTCGGGCTTTGATCGGTCGAGATAGCCCAGTCAAGGTCGGGATAGTGATCCGCTCTGGCGCTCTTAAGTGTAGACAGATAAGCCGATCCGGAGGCAACGACGAGCCGTCCCTTTAAATCGCCCAGGTTTTTCGGGCGAGTTTTATCCACACGATAAACCAACTGCTGGGAAACGCTGTAATAGCTGGGGCCCGTCTGATAGCGGTTCAGTCGCTCATTATTATAGATAAGGCCTGCGGCCAGCAAATCGGCTTTGCCGTCGTCAAGCGCATCAAACAGGTCGCTGATATTCGCGCGCACCGTGATTTCCAGCCTGACGCCCAGATAACGGGCGAAACGCTTCGCCAGCTCGTAATCCATCCCGGCCGGTGCTTTATTCACGGTGTAGTAAGTCAACGGCGAGTTTACGGTACTGACCCGTAGCACTCCCCGTGATTTAATCTGTGAAATCGTATCCTGCCCGCTCCCATGCCAGGGAATGGACGGCCACAGTGCCAGTGCTAACAGCACGGTGAGCAGACCGATAAACAGATAATTTAATTTCAGGCGTTTCAAATAGTTATCTCTCGATGGCTCCAAGGCCTCTGTCTTTTAAGGCAGTATTGATCTTGTTTTAACTCCCAGAGCGAGGGGCATTTTGCGCAACAAACTGAGGCAGAGCAACTTATAAAGCAATTTTTGCGCAATTATCAGCCAAATCTTGTTGGCCATAAATTTTGCGCAAACGGTTTCGTCGCGGAGTGGCTTTCTCTATAATACGCCCCGTTTTCCCCCTGTTGCGCCCAATGAAGCGTCGCACCCGGCGTTTCAAAGACGAGAGATCTTATGATGGAAATTCTGCGTGGTTCGCCCGCCCTGTCGGCATTTCGTGTAAACAAACTGCTGGCCCGCTTTCAGGACGCTCATCTGCCGGTGAGTGATATTTACGCTGAGTACGTCCATTTTGCCGATGTCAGCGCGCCGTTGAGTGAGGATGAAAAATCCCGTCTGCAGCGCCTGCTCAAGTACGGTCCTTCTCTCGCTGAACATGCGCCACAAGGGCGTTTGCTGCTGGTCACGCCACGTCCAGGCACCATTTCGCCATGGTCTTCAAAAGCGACAGATATTGCGCATAACTGCGATCTGTCACAGGTCCGTCGACTGGAGCGCGGTCTGGCGTTTTATGTTCAGGCACCCCAGTTGACGGAAACCCAGTGGCAAACGCTGTCAGCGCTGCTGCATGACCGCATGATGGAAACGGTGTACAGCGACCTCCATCAGGCCGAACAACTGTTTGCCCACCACGAACCTCAGCCGGTCAAAAGCGTTGATGTGTTGGGTGAAGGCCGTCAGGCACTGGTTCATGCCAATACATCGCTGGGCCTGGCGCTGGCAGACGACGAAATTGACTACCTTCTGGCAGCCTTTACGAAGCTGGGCCGTAACCCTAACGACATCGAACTCTATATGTTTGCTCAGGCGAACTCCGAGCACTGTCGTCACAAGATTTTTAACGCCGACTGGATTATTGACGGCGAAAAACAGCCGAAATCGCTGTTTAAAATGATTAAGAACACCTTTGAGCAAACGCCGGATTATGTCCTGTCGGCTTATAAAGACAATGCGGCGGTGATGGAAGGCTCTGAAGTAGGACGCTTCTTTGCGGATGCCGAAAACGGGGAATATGGCTACCACCAGGAAGCGGCGCATATTCTGATGAAGGTCGAAACGCATAACCATCCTACGGCGATTTCGCCGTGGCCTGGCGCGGCAACCGGCTCCGGCGGCGAAATTCGTGACGAAGGGGCGACCGGACGGGGCGCGAAGCCGAAAGCCGGTCTGGTCGGCTTCTCGGTGTCGAACCTGCGTATTCCGGGCTTTGAGCAGCCGTGGGAAGAGGATTTTGGCAAGCCCGCGCGCATCGTCAGCGCACTGGACATTATGACTGAAGGCCCTCTGGGCGGCGCGGCGTTTAACAACGAGTTTGGCCGTCCTGCATTGAATGGCTATTTCCGTACCTATGAAGAACAGGTCAACAGCCACAACGGCACCGAACTGCGCGGTTACCACAAGCCGATTATGCTGGCGGGTGGCATCGGGAACATCCGTGCCGATCACGTCCAGAAAGGCGAGATTACTGTCGGGGCAAAGCTGATCGTACTGGGTGGATCGGCAATGAATATCGGTCTGGGCGGCGGGGCGGCCTCATCTATGGCGTCGGGCCAGTCTGACGCTGATCTCGATTTTGCCTCCGTACAGCGTGATAACCCGGAAATGGAACGGCGTTGCCAGGAAGTGATTGACCGCTGCTGGCAGTTAGGCGACGACAACCCGATTCTGTTTATCCACGATGTCGGTGCGGGCGGGCTGTCGAACGCCATGCCTGAGCTGGTCAGCGATGGCGGTCGCGGTGGACGTTTCAACCTGCGTGATATCCTCAGCGATGAGCCAGGGATGAGCCCGCTGGAAGTCTGGTGTAATGAATCGCAAGAGCGTTACGTCATGGCGGTGGCACCCGAAAAGCTGGCTGAATTTGCGGCGATTTGCGAGCGTGAGCGCGCGCCTTTTGCGGTTATCGGTGAAGCCACAGAAGAGCAGCATCTGACGCTCAACGACAGCCACTTTGATAACAGCCCAATTGATATGCCGCTGGATGTGCTGTTGGGGAAAACCCCGAAAATGACACGCGATGTCGTCAAACAGCAGGCGCAGGGCACACCGTTACACCGTGATGGCATCGTCTTAACGGAGGCGGTGAATCGCGTTCTGCACTTACCGACCGTGGCGGAAAAAACCTTTCTGATCACCATCGGCGATCGCAGCGTGACCGGCATGGTGGCACGGGATCAGATGGTAGGACCCTGGCAGATCCCGGTAGCCAACTGTGCGGTCACGACCGCCAGCCTCGACAGCTATCATGGTGAAGCGTTCGCTCTGGGCGAACGCGCGCCGGTGGCGCTGCTCGACTTTGCCGCCTCAGCACGACTGGCGGTTGGTGAAGCGCTGACAAACCTGGCCGCCACGCCCGTGGGGTCATTGAAGCGTGTGAAACTCTCGGCAAACTGGATGTCAGCCGCGGGTCATCCGGGCGAAGATGCGGGCCTGTATGACGCCGTGAAAGCTGTCGGTGAGGAGCTGTGTCCGGCACTGGGCATTACTATCCCGGTGGGTAAAGACTCCATGTCGATGAAAACCCGCTGGCAGGAAGGCACTGAACAACGCGAAATGACGTCGCCGCTGTCGCTGGTGATTACCGCCTTTGCTCGTGTCGAAGATGTTCGTCGCAACGTGACGCCTCAACTGATGGCGGATCAGGACAACCTGCTTCTGCTGATCGATCTGGGTAACGGTGCCAATACCCTGGGCGCAACCGCGCTGGCGCAGGTGTATCGTCAACTGGGCGACAAGCCTGCCGATGTACGTGATGCACAGCAGCTGGCAGGCTTCTTTAATGCGATGCAGGCGCTGGTCAGCCAACAGAAACTATTGGCCTACCATGACCGTTCCGATGGGGGCCTGCTGGTCACGCTGGCAGAAATGGCCTTTACCGGTCACTGCGGTGTAGATGTTGATATCGCGGCGCTGGGCAGTGATGCGCTGGCGGCGCTGTTTACTGAGGAACTGGGTGCAGTCATTCAGATCAAGGCCGCCGATCGTGAAGGTGTCGAGCAGATTCTGGCTCAACATGGACTGGCGCAGTGCAGTCATGTGCTGGGCAGCGCACAGCTGGGCGATCGCTTCGTGATTCGTTCAGGCGACAGTGCTGTGTACAGCGAAAGTCGCACCACGCTGCGTACCTGGTGGGCGGAAACCACCTGGCAGATGCAGCGTCTGCGTGATAACCCGGCCTGTGCTGATCAGGAACATCAGGCAAAACAGGACGACAACGATCCGGGTCTTAACGTCAGCCTGACCTTCAGGCCGGAAGAGGACGTTGCCGCGCCGATGATTGCGACAGGTGCCCGTCCGCGGGTGGCCGTGCTGCGTGAGCAGGGTGTTAACTCTCATGTGGAAATGGCCGCAGCCTTTGACCGCGCAGGCTTTACCGCCGTGGACGTTCATATGAGCGATCTGCTGGCAGGACGCATCGATCTGGAACGTTTCCAGGCGTTAGTGGCCTGTGGTGGCTTCTCTTACGGTGACGTACTGGGAGCCGGTGAGGGCTGGGCGAAATCTATCCTGTTCAACCCGCGTGTGCGCGATCAGTTCGAAGCCTTCTTCCATCGTCCGCAAACGCTGGCGCTGGGTGTTTGCAACGGTTGCCAGATGATGTCCAACCTGCGCGAGCTGATTCCTGGCAGCGAACTGTGGCCGCGCTTCGTGCGTAATCAGTCTGAGCGCTTTGAAGCGCGCTTCAGCCTGGTTGAAGTGGCCGCCAGCCCGTCATTACTGCTGGATGGCATGGCGGGTTCGCGGATGCCTGTTGCGGTATCACACGGAGAAGGTTTTGTAGAAGTGCGCGATGGTACTCACCTGGCGGCGCTGGAATCCAAAGGGCTGGTGGCGCTGCGCTTTGTGGACAATAGCGGTAAGGTGACGGAAACCTATCCGGCCAACCCGAACGGTTCGCCAAATGGCATCACTGCCGTGACCAACGAAAGCGGGCGCGTCACCATTATGATGCCGCATCCTGAGCGTGTTTTCCGTACGGTCAGCAACTCCTGGCATCCGGCGGAGTGGGGGGAAGACAGCCCATGGATGCGCATTTTCCGTAACGCGCGCAAACAACTGGGTTAATTGTCGTAAAAAAAATGGGGAGGCCATGTGCCTCCCTTTTTTTATGGGCACGAGATGTTGGCAAAAGGAGACAGCCGTCACCTTTTGATGTCGCTGATTGGTGACATCTATCTCTATGATTTTACTATACGGCAGAGGTACGATGAAAATGTGTTGGCATTTGGCGACACATTTGCCAGACCAGATGGTCTGAATGGGCCGCTTTCACTGCTCGCTTACCTGCAAGAGCCTGAACAGAAAGGGGCTTTTATTGTTGGCATGATCTTTGCTATAATTATCGCGCTGCTCATTCGCTTGTTTATGAATGCCACCGCGCTGCGGTCAGAGCTCATAAAGCCCGAATGACGCACCAAACGGAGCCTGCCGTCCACCACACCGATAATCGTATGCATTGCATCGTTATCAAGCATCGGACGTAACGTTGAGTTAGGCTCCACCCATTCTCACGCGTGGCTAAGGCGGCGCGTCTGCGGCAGGCCAGATGGTCTGCCGTTTTCTTTTCTGCCTCTTCCTTCTCCGGGCCGACTCCGCTAGCATCCGGTAAGCGTATCTTTATGGAAGCCGTCGCGTGAAAAAATGGCGTTTTTTCCCCCAATCTCTGCGTCAGCTGGTGCTGATGGCCTTTTTGCTGGTGCTCCTGCCCTTACTGGTACTGGCCTGGCAAGCATGGGAAAGCCTCTCCGCACTCAGCAATCAGGCGGCGGACACTAACCGCAACACCTTTACCGATGTCCGGCGCAGCGAAGCCATGGCACGAACCGCCATTGAGCTGGAGCGCAGCTATCGTCAGTATTGCGTACTGGGTGATGCCTCGCTGGCGAAGCTGTATCAGACGCAGCGGATTCGTTACAGCCAGATGCTCAGCTCCCATGCTGATAATCTGCCCGATTTACCGGCTTTTAAGACGCTACGGGACACGCTGCCGCTGTTGGAAACCCTGCAGTGCCAGAACGGTAATCCGATGGGCAGTGCTGCGCAGGCGCTTGACCGTTTTTCCGCAACCAACGCACAACTGGTGCACGACACGCGGGAGGTGGTATTCGCCCGCGGCTTACAGCTGCAGCGCGAAATCGCCGATCGCGGTCAGTTCTTTGGCTGGCAGGCGCTGATTCTGTTCATTATCAGCCTGACACTCACGCTGCTGTTTACCCGCATGATCATCGGTCCGGTCAAAAGTGTCGAACGGATGATTAACCGCCTTGGCGAAGGGCGGGAACTGGGCAGCAGCATGGTGTTTCGGGGGCCACGGGAATTGCGTTCGCTGGGGCAACGTATTGTCTGGCTGAGCGAGCGGCTGCACTGGCTTGAATCTCAGCGACACGAATTTTTACGCCACCTTTCACACGAACTGAAAACCCCGCTGGCCAGTTTGCGTGAAGGCACGGCGCTTCTGGCGGATGAAGTCGCGGGCGTGCTAAATCCGGAGCAGAAAGAAATCGTCTCCATACTCGATACCAGCAGCCGTCGTTTGCAGTACCTGATTGAACAATTGCTCGACTACAACCGCAGGCTCGCTGATGGGCCAATCACGCTTGAGGCGGTCAAACTGGACGATATTGTGCATGACGTTGTGAATGCCCACGCCCTTTCGGCGCGTAACAAACAGATGCATGTTGAGATCGATCTGAAGGCCACAGATTGCCTGGCTGAGCCTATGCTATTAATGAGTGTGATCGATAACCTCTACTCTAACGCCGTGAACTATGGCAATGAATCCGGTAACATCTGGCTTCGTAGCCAGCAGCAGGGCGATACAGTCATCATTGAGGTCGCTAACAGCGGTACGCCCATTCCCGAGCATGAGCAGGCAATGATTTTTGAGCCCTTTTTTCAGGGCAGCCATCAGCGCAAAGGGCCGGTTAAAGGCAGTGGGCTGGGGTTAAGTATCGCAAAGGATTGTCTGCGCCGTATGCACGGCAACCTGCAACTGGTCAGCCGCGATGACGCGGATGTTTGTTTTCGCATTGAACTGAATACCACCGCCGGGAAAGTCTGAAGTATGAAATTTTTTGCCGCGATTCTTATAAGCGCACTGAGCACCCTGATGCTCAGCGGCTGTGCCTCCTCACCGGCGACCTCGGCATCCCAGCCCGCACCAAACTCTGTCGCGGTGCCTGAAACGCGCCTGGTGGATTATCTGACAACCCGCTGTAGCGATATCTGGCATATTGAAAACACTGCCGCGCTTGCCAATCCCCTTTACTGGATGCGCAGTATTGACTGCGCCGAACGACTTTCGCCCGCGGAAGCCCGCGCCGAGGCGCACCGCTGGCCAGTAGACAGCTGGTCGCGAGCCTTTAAACAGGGCGTACTCATGGCAAATGGCAACGTAACGCCACTGGAACGGCGCGACTATATCACCGAGCTGGACAGCTACAGTGAGCAGTTCCCGCAAAACCTGCGGGCACTCATCCAGCTCTGGCGCAGTAACCAGGCGGCACAGCTGGATTTAAGTGCGCTACGTTCGCGGTACGTCCATCTGCAGCAGAGCAGCGATGCGCAGACGGACGCGCTGCGTCAGCAGCAGATAAAATTACGGCAGCAGTTAAGCGATACGCAAAGCAAGCTGGAGCGGTTAACCGATATCGAACGCCAGCTTTCGTCGCGCAAAACCTCAGAGATGCCAGAAGGCAGTCATGGAACGGCGTTGCCACAAGAGGAAGAGCAGTAATGATAAAACATGCGGCACATCTGCTGCTGGTGGATGATGATCCCAGCCTGCTGAAACTGTTAGGGATGCGGCTGAGCAGCGAAGGCTATCAGGTGACCACCGCAGCCAGTGGGCCTGACGCGCTTCGGCTGTTGCAGAAAGAGAAAATCGATCTGGTGATAAGCGATTTGCGCATGGATGAGATGGACGGCCTGGCGCTTTTTGGCGAAATCCAGAAACGCCATATGGGCTTGCCGGTCATCATTTTAACCGCACACGGTTCGATTCCAGAGGCCGTCGCGGCAACCCAGCAGGGCGTATTTAGCTTTTTAACCAAACCGGTCGATCGCGATGCGCTTTATAAGGCAATCGATGAAGCGCTCGCGCAGCGCGTCCCGGTCAGCGACGACCGCTGGCGGGAAGCCATCGTAACACGCAATCCTCAGATGCTGCGCTTACTTGAACAGGCGCACATGGTTGCTCAGTCGGATGTCAGCGTGCTGATCAACGGGCAAAGCGGGACGGGTAAAGAGGTGCTGGCGCAGGCTATCCATGCTGCCAGTCCGCGCGCCGACAAGCCGTTCATCGCGATCAACTGTGGTGCCTTGCCCGAGCAGTTGCTGGAATCGGAGTTATTTGGTCACGCGAAAGGTGCCTTTACCGGTGCGGTCAGCGCACGCGACGGCCTGTTTAAAGCGGCCGAAGGCGGGACGCTGTTTCTGGACGAAATCGGCGATATGCCGCCCGCGCTGCAGGTTAAACTGCTGCGGGTCATACAGGAGCGTAAAGTCCGGCCGCTTGGCAGCAACAACGATATTGATATCAATGTGCGGATTATCTCCGCCACGCACCGGGATTTACCGAAAGCGATGGAGAAAAACGAATTCCGTGAAGATCTCTTTTATCGCCTGAACGTCGTTAACCTGAAAATACCGGCGCTGCATCAACGTACCGAGGATATTCCGCTGCTGGCTAATCATCTGCTGCGCCAGGCCGCGGACCGTCACAAACCGCAGGTGCGCAGTTTTTCGGTGGATGCGATGAAGCGCCTGATCTCCGCCAACTGGCCTGGTAACGTGCGTCAGTTAGTGAATGTGATTGAACAGTGCGTGGCGCTCAGTTCCTCGCCGGTGATCAGCGATGCGCTGGTAGAGCAGGCACTGAGCGGCGAAAACAGCGCATTACCAACCTTTGTCGAGGCGCGTAATCAGTTTGAACTCAATTACCTGCGCAAGCTGTTGCAGATGACCAAAGGAAATGTGACCAACGCGGCGCGTCTGGCTGGACGTAACCGTACTGAATTCTATAAGCTGCTGTCACGTCACGAACTGGACGCCAGTGACTTTAAAGAGTAATTTTCTGCCGCACCAGCCTGCAGCATGGCCAGCGACATTTATACTTAAAAAATCCCTCTGACCACGGAGGGCGCGAGGAAAGGGTCTGACATGAAAAAGATCGATGCAATAATTAAACCATTCAAACTTGATGATGTGCGCGAAGCGCTTGCTGAAGTCGGCATCACCGGGATGACCGTAAGCGAAGTGAAAGGCTTTGGCCGCCAGAAAGGGCACACGGAACTCTACCGTGGGGCAGAGTATATGGTGGACTTTCTGCCGAAGGTGAAAATTGAAATGGTGGTAGGCGATGATATCGTGGACACCTGCGTCGAAACCATCATGCGCACCGCGCAAACCGGCAAAATTGGCGACGGCAAAATCTTTGTTTTCGATGTCGCTCGCGTGGTGCGTATCCGTACCGGTGAAGAAGACGAGGAAGCGATTTAATCCTTTTCAGAAGCGAAGCTTGCTTCTGAACTGCGACTGCGATGCGGGACAACGTTTATCGCTGGTCAGTGTGCCCCTGCCTGATTTCAGGAAGGGGCAATAATCAGTCATTTCCAGCACGTTATCATCTGGGCAACATTAACTTCAAATTGTACAACTCACTTATTATCTCTTTGTATCGCATTAATTTTTTGGTTTTTTATTTCGATTAGCATGTTGTTTGTTATTTAAGGTTAATGTTCTTTCATTTGGCTATTAATCTAAATCAAAAACGACTAATGATCTTAACGTTATCATGGCGTTTTTATAATTGGGTGCAGTTAATCATAGCCTTATGTTCTCGCGTGTTATAACTACGGCCGTTAATAAAGGGACGTGTAATTTACTCTCTTAATATCTACAGGAAAACCGAAGGCGCGTTGACAGAAAATGACTTATACAATGAAAGTAAAAGGGATAATGATATTCGCTCTGATTCTCGCATCCTGTCAGACCGTTTCCGGCGAAGATGCGCTTTACAGTAAAGTATTAACCGCTTCGCATTATCATGATAGTAAGGGCTTATCAGACAGCGATTACGACAAAATAGGGGAGCTTATAGCCCAGGGGGAAACCCGCTGGATAAGACTTTATCCCGTGTTAAGCAAATCGCCATTCTTAGGGATGACCTCTTTTCAGGAAAGTTTAAATATTGTCATGGCCTGTGCTTTACCTGAGAATCCCAACGAGGTGTTAAAATTTGTTGATGAGGCAAATATTGATCACATATGTGCAGCGCCTTTTATCGAACCGGGCCGTGATGAACTGCGTGACTATTTTAACGAAACATTCCCGACATTACATAAAGCTTTGCCAGAAGGATACTGGAAACAATCCTGTTTGCTGAAACTAAGAAAGGCCCTCGCTGATACATTGCCATCAATAAAAGAAAGTTAAACTCTGCTATTTCTTCCCATGCGTTAACGATTACCCGGCTCAATAGTGGTAAGTAAAACGCTGCCATGCGTGCGAAAGCGCCTGGATAGGCGGTAATCTGTTCCGCTATGAAAATATGTCCGACTCCGACTCCGACTCCAACGCGTCGCTCTTCACGCATGAACACAGTAATACGCACGAAACGGCTCCTTACTTTCAGCGTATAACAGATGCCAGAAGGGCCGTTCATAGCCGCAAATTACATTACCTTATGCGGACCAAACACCTCATAGTGAATCCTGTCCGCCGTCACGCCGACCGCCAGCAGCTGCTGAACGACGAACTGCATAAAGCCCAGCGGCCCACAAAGATAGAAGTGGGTATTCACCTCCTGCAGACGTGGTGAAACGCTCGCCAGATCCATAAGGCCTTGCGCATCATAACGACCTGCATCGCCCTGATTTGGCTCGCGATACCAGATATGTTGGGCAAAATCAGGCAACAGGTCACCGGCCGCGCGCACTTCATCTGCAAAGGCATGCTGCTGGCCGTTTTCAGCGGCATGTAACCAGTTGACCGCTGCCGGGTGCTGCCGGGTAGCCAGCGCATGCAGCATGGCCAGCATCGGCGTTTGCCCTACGCCCGCTGAAATCAACGTGACCGGCGTCGTCGGACTTGCCTGGAGAAAAAAATCCCCGTGTGGAGGCGTCAGCTGAATCTCATCGCCTGCTTTGGCCTGTTGATGCAGCCAGCCTGAGACTGTTCCCCCGGCTTCCTGTTTTACCGCAATTCGGTAGGTCTGCGCATTGCTGACGGTGGTGAGTGAGTACTGACGAATTTGCTGATAACGGAAGCCCGCTGGCTGCAGATGCAGTGACACATACTGCCCCGGCCTGAAGGACGCAATGGGTTTACCATCAACAGGAGCGAGGGTAACGCTTTTGATCACGTCACTTTGTTGCTCAATCGCGCTGATGAAGAAGGCTCTCGTGCCGCGCCAGCCGCCTTGCTGGTGTGCCGATGCCTGATAAAGGGCTTCTTCACGCTGGATAAATATATCGGCCAGCACTGTGTAGGCGCGTCTCCAGGCGGCGAGCACCGCTTCGCCAGGATTCAGCATGGCGTCGATAGAGGAGAGTAAATACTCACCCACAATTTTATATTGCTCAGGTTGGATCGTCAGACTGGCGTGCTTTTGGGCAATTTTTTCGACGGCTGGCCGTAGCGCCGTCAGATTGTCCAGATTGGCCCCGTAGGCGCAAATCGCATTAAACAGCGCTTCACGCTGTGCGCCATTGCGCTGGTTGGCCCTGTTAAAGACATGCTTTAACTCTGGATGATGAGAGAGCATCTGACTGTAAAAATGGGCCGTCAGATCGGGGCCGCATGCCGCAATCGCGGGAAGGGTGGATTTCACAATGTGAATCGTCTTGGCATCAAGCATGGGAATACCTCACTTAAAGTTGCATTTTAAATGCATCTTATGGCCGGGCGTTTTGTTCTGTAAATAGCGTTGTGGTTTACAGGAAGACTGAGCGGCAAATTTTCAGACGGAGAAATGGAAAATTTCCGTTACAGGGTGCGGGGAAAAACAGCGGGAAACCGCTTGCAAAGCGAGCCAAAAACACATCGCCAATGCGAAGCCAAACGTTTGCGTAAAAAGAGGGGATTGGCCCTACCGTCCCCTGGTAAAAGGGTTTACACTGTCTGCCTTCGCCCTTTGGGGGCGTAATTTGCCGATTTAAAGATAGCCAGTCAGGAGATGCGGATGTTAAAGCGTGAAATGAACATTGCCGATTATGATGCCGAGTTGTGGCAGGCGATGGAGCAAGAGAAAGTGCGTCAGGAAGAGCACATTGAACTGATTGCTTCTGAAAACTACACCAGCCCGCGTGTAATGCAGGCGCAAGGTTCACAGCTCACCAACAAATATGCTGAAGGCTATCCTGGCAAACGTTATTACGGCGGCTGCGAGTATGTAGATATTGTTGAGCAGCTGGCTATCGATCGTGCGAAAGCGCTGTTTGGTGCAGATTATGCCAACGTACAGCCGCACTCAGGTTCACAGGCTAACTTTGCTGTGTTTACCGCCCTGCTGCAGCCAGGCGATACCATTCTGGGTATGAACCTCGCGCACGGTGGTCATCTGACGCACGGTTCGCCTGTTAACCTGTCGGGCAAACTCTACAATGTCGTGCCTTATGGTATCGATGAAACCGGTAAAATTGACTACAACGAACTGGCTGAGCTGGCAAAAACGCACCAGCCTAAGATGATCATTGGCGGTTTCTCTGCGTACTCGGGTATTTGCGACTGGGCCAAAATGCGCGAAATCGCAGACAGCGTTGGTGCCTGGTTGTTTGTGGATATGGCGCACGTTGCGGGTCTGATTGCGGCTGACGTTTACCCGAACCCTTTACCGCACGCGCACGTTGTGACTTCTACAACCCACAAAACGCTGGCCGGTCCGCGTGGCGGCATCATTCTGGCGAAAGGTGGCGACGAAGAACTGTACAAAAAGCTTAACTCTGCGGTTTTCCCTGGCGGCCAGGGCGGCCCGCTGATGCACGTCATTGCGGGTAAAGCCGTGGCGTTCAAAGAAGCGATGGAACCCGAGTTCAAAACCTACCAGCAGCAGGTGGCAAAAAACGCGAAAGCGATGGTCGAGGTCTTACTGGAACGCGGTTATAACATCGTGTCAGGCGGCACTTACAACCACCTGTTCCTGATTGATCTGGTGAGCAAAAACCTGACCGGTAAAGAAGCGGATGCGGCACTGGGCCGTGCCAATATCACCGTGAACAAAAACAGCGTGCCGAACGATCCGAAAAGCCCGTTTGTCACCTCCGGTGTACGTATCGGTACCCCAGCGGTCACGCGTCGTGGCTTTAAAGAAGCGGACGTGCGTGAACTGGCCGGCTGGATTGCTGACGTGCTGGACGATGTGAACGACGAAGCCACGATTGAACGCACGAAGCAAAAAGTGCTGGATATCTGTGCGCGCTTACCGGTTTACGCCTGATCCCGTCAGGTGAGTCAACGGTTGAAAAAGGATGGCCCCGGCCATCCTTTTTTATTGCCCGTCTCACGTGGCTCTGACAAAGTATCGACCTCTTAACACGACCGGTCACACTATTGCTGGAGGGAACATGGCAATCGGCTCCGCCAGATGGCTTGGATTAAGCTATTTCACCTACTTTTTTTGTTACGGTATTTACCTGCCTTTCTGGGGCGTCTGGCTAAAAGGCGTGGGACTGAACCCCGAACAAATTGGCCTGCTGCTTGGCTGCGGCATGGTGGCGCGTTTTGTAGGCAGTTTGTTCATCGCCTCGCAGGTTAAACATCCTTCTCAACTGATTACGGCGTTGCGGCTGCTGGCGCTGCTGACCTGTCTTTTTGCCGTGGGATACTGGACTGGACAACAGTGGTTGTGGCTGCTGTTAGTGATGACCGGCTTTAATCTGTTTTTCTCCCCGCTGGTGCCTTTAAGTGATGCGCTGGCGGCGACCTGGACGCAACAAATTGGTCTGGCCTACGGGCCGGTGCGCCTCTGGGGTTCTCTGGCCTTCGTCATCAGTTCGTCGTTGACCGGTATGCTGGTGACGGCTTTTTCATCCCAGGCGATTTTAATGCTACTGTCAGCGGGCGTCATAAGTATGCTGGCGGGTATGTTGCTGACGCCGCAAACACACCCTCAGGGCAGCGAACGCAAGAGCAACGTCAGCGGTGGCTGGCAGGCCTGGCGCGATCTGATACGGGAAAACGCGATCTGGCGTTTCATGGTGTGCGTCACCCTGCTGCAGGGAGCGCATGCGGCCTATTACGGCTTCAGCGCGATCTGGTGGCAGGAAAGTGGCTATTCCGCCTCGCGCATTGGTTATCTGTGGTCGCTTGGCGTGGTGGCAGAAATTGTGATCTTTGCGCTGAGTCACCGTCTGTTTCACCGCTGGCAGGCGCGCGATTTACTGCTGCTGTCCGGCGTTTGCGCGTTAATTCGCTGGAGCCTGCTGGGGGCCAGCACGGCACTGCCGGTGTTGATTGTGGCGCAAATTCTCCACTGCGGTACGTTTACGGTCTGCCATCTTGCAGCCATGCGTTTCATTGCTTCACGGCAGGGTGCGGAGGTGATTCGGTTGCAGTCGCTCTATTCGGCGCTGGCGATGGGCGGCGGTATCGCCGTGATGACGATGATTTGTGGCGTGCTGTTTACCCATCTTCATGGACAGCTGTTTTGGGTGATGGCGCTGGTGGCGCTGCCTGCGCTGTTTCTGCGCCCGCGTCAGGACTCCAGCAAATAACGAATGCGTTGCTGATGATATTCGGTCAACGGCAATTCTGCGTGGATCAGCGGGGGCGAAAACAGCGGCAGGGAGGTGACGTAAGGCGAGATGATCAAATCAACTTCGCGCGGCGCGCCGTCGCGCTGAAAGTCATCCACATGCTGATAGGTGATATTAACGGGTAATAAGGTGATTTCCCGGATCTGCTGCTCAACGTCCTGTTCCAGCGCCGGATCGTCACCCGTCAGGAGCAGCACCTGTTTTTCCTGAAGGGCGCTGCTCTGCATCAGCCATGCACCAAAAATAATGGTTATCAGACTGACTTCTTCCGGTTTAAAACAAATCGCGTATTCCTGCTCAAACGCCACCAGCGCCTGCTGAGTGGTTCGCAGCAGGCGCGGATAAAGCCTGGTTACGTCTTGTGCCACACTGTCATCAATGCCAATAGTAAAGTAAGTGCGATCCAGCGCCTGCGCCAGGTGCGTATACAGTTGCTGCTGGAGTTCGGCACGTTCAGGAAAAGGGGTGCCTGACGAAGCCTCGAAGTCATCGATCAGCTGATGCGTGGCGCGCATGAGCCGCTGTTCACTGGCGTGACGGATGGCGTCCGGATGCGGCGCGTGGATGAGGCTGAACAGTAATGTCCAGAAGTCGGTTTCACTCGCATCCGGTGCGAGATGGCACCGTTTTTTCCAGTGACGAATGACATCAGTGGCCGCGCGGCGCTCCGCCTTCATCGCCAGCCAGGCCTGCTGTTGTGCAGTAAAGAGGGCAGGCTGGCGCTGGCACAGGCCGTATTTCATAAATATTTGTAAAAAGAGTTGATCGCGTGTACTGAAAGGGCGATCAAGGCACAGGCTGCAGTGCTGGATGAGTGCCTGTAGATTGGTTTCATCGTAGAGCGCCTTCTCAATTTTCATTTGCTTAAGGCGCTGGCGAAGCGGTGTCGCAAAATGCTCACAGACAAACGTCTGCGACAGACGCAAACTGCGCCGCAGGTTATGTATAAGACAAATTCGTCTGTCCAGCTCTGTACCATGAATGCGCAAGCTGCCATCCACCATTTGGTGAAGTTCCAGTTGATGATAGCGCTGTATCTCATCACCCACGGCGGCAATATCTTGCCTGGCGGTGGCAGCATCCACGCCGTTAAGCAGGCTTAACCGGGTGAGCGTCAG
The DNA here is from genome assembly GCF_043546245.1 of Pantoea sp. SGAir0180. Lineage (NCBI taxonomy): Bacteria > Pseudomonadati > Pseudomonadota > Gammaproteobacteria > Enterobacterales > Erwiniaceae > Pantoea > Pantoea sp. SGAir0180. The sequence continues at coordinate 551,931 of NZ_CP028071.1, forward strand.
CACGGGAGTGGGCAGAAACAGCAATAACAACAGGTGGCAGCGACGCTGAGAAACGGTGAAGAGTGGTGCTGAAGATGTAGCAGAACTCATCAATCAATATTCCCGCTGGCTATTTTTAGCTAAGAATAGTCAACTGCCCTGACCGGTGAAGGGTTTACCCGGTTTTTTGTTCAGAGGTTTAAGGCGGGTCACAAAATTTTGTTACTTATGAAACCTTTTTATCAGGAACGTTACTTTATAACATTATGAAACGCATGTTTTTCGCACTGCTAACCCTGATAAGTTCGTCAGCACTGGCACATCCTCACAGCTTTATTGATATGAAAACGGAACTGGTTGCTGACGGCGATCGGTTTACGGGCCTGAAAATGATCTGGACCATGGATGAAATTACCTCCGCCGATCTTCTTTACGACGCGAGCGATGCGAAACCGGGCACCGTGGTCTGGAAAAAACTGGCAGCCGGCGTGATGGCGAATGTGCTGGGACAACATTATTTTTCTGAAATCTGGCATAACAAGCAGCGGGTGAAGTTCTTGAATCTACCAAAAGAATACAATCTGTCACGCAGTGGCAACAAAGCGGTGCTGGAGTTTGTGTTGCCGCTGGCCGAGCCACCCACATTAACCGGTCAGCGCTTTGAGATTCTCACCTTCGATCCCACGTATTTCGTCGACATGTTCTATGACAAGCCTGACGCCTTAACCGTGCCGCCAGCGTTGCAGTCACGCTGCGCCTTCATCTTGCATACGCCAAAGCCGAATGACTCGTTGAAGCAGTATGCCTTATCGCTCGACAAGGCCGATGCGCCACCCGAAGAGATGGATCTGGGCAGGCAGTTCGCGCAAACGGTGATTCTGACATGTCACTGACGACCATAGCGCGGCCCAAAAAACGGCTGTGGCCACTGGCAGTATTCATGGTCGGGCTGGTGACGGCGGTCAGCGCGATCTGGCTGTACTGGCCGCAAATTCTGCTGCAAAGTGTGCTCTGGCAAAAAATTCTCAACCGCGAGATGACGCAGCTCCTGCAACAGGTCGCCGAACATCCGCACCGGGCTGGCCTGTCATTACTGGCGTTTAGTCTGGTGTACGGCATCCTGCATGCGTTAGGACCTGGGCACGGTAAGGTTGTTATCACCACTTTCCTGGCCACTCATCCGGCAAAACTGAAAACCAGCATGAAGCTGACGCTGCTGGCATCGCTGTTACAGGGTTCAGTCGCGATTGTTCTGGTAACCCTGATGCTGGTGGTATTGCACACCTCATCACGCCAGTTGCATCTGAGCAGTTTCTGGCTGGAGAAGGGCAGTTATCTTCTGGTGATTGCCCTGGGAATCTGGACAGGTTATCGGGCGGTCAACTCTCTGTGGCGACTGTTCCGACCGAAACCGGCGATGAACATTCGTGCTCTGCATCCACACCATCATCATGATGATCAGTGCGGCTGCGGTCATGCTCATCTGCCCAGTGCACAGCAGGTAGCCGGTGCCGTTAACGTGAAAACCCAGTTACTGGTGGTTCTGTCGATGGGGCTGCGGCCCTGTTCAGGAGCCATTATGATGCTGCTGTTTGCTAAGGTGATTGGCGTTTACCTCTGGGGCGTCCTCTCGGCGGCGGTGATGGCGATGGGAACGGCCCTGACCATTTCGGCGATTGGTCTGCTGGTGCAGCGATCGCGTTCGCTGGCGCAACGGCTGAGTGCAAACAGCCACATAAGCGATCGCGCACGCAGTCTGTTGCCTCTGTTGGCTTTGCTGGGAAGCGTCATGTTAATCGTTGCGGGCTGTGCGTTATGGCAATCTGCTCAGCCGGGGTTGGCGGGCGGCATCCGGCCTTTCTGATTTCTATAGCAGCGAAAAGCGTTTTTCGCTGCTCATTCTGCAATATTTTCCTCACTATTTTTTATTTTTCTGCTGACTGTTTAGTGGTGAAATTTGTTTTCACTGTCTACGCTGTTAATAGTTAAATCACCTCCCAATAATGGGATGAATAAAAACGGAACGATTCCGTGCTTTGCGAGGAAAATATCTCATGGCTGATACCCGTATTAATAATGGCTACACCGATCCGCTGGTAACTGGAACAGCGGGTTTGCCCCTAAAACGTATTTCATGGAGTGCCGTTTTTGCCGGTGTTATTTGCGCACTGATAATTCACATATTATTAACTCTGCTGGGAACAGCTATCGGCGCGACGACTATTGATCCCCTGCAGGAAGGCAATCCGTTTAAACATCTGGGCACCGGTGCGCTGGTGTGGACGGCGATTGAAATGCTTCTCGCCATCGTCGCGGGCGCCTATGTTGCCGGACGTCTGGCACAGCGCGAAGGCGCGCTGCATGGGTTACTGATGTTTGGCATCAGCACGGTGATAACGATTTATTTAGCCGTCAGTCTTGCCAGTAGCGTATTAGGCGGTGCGATGAACATTCTGGGCACGGGCTTCCAGGCTGTCGGTCAGGGTATTTCAGCCGCTGCGCCATCTGTTACCCAAATGGCAAAAGACAAGCTGCAGGAAAACAATATTAATTTAAATGACATGCAGCGTGAGCTGGAAACGACGCTGCGTCAAACAGGCAAGCCTGAATTACAACCTGAAAAACTGAAGCAGGATGCGAATAATGAAGCGCAGAATGCAGAGAACCAGGCAAATAACACCGCTAATCATCCGCAAACCGCAGACACGGATTTAGCTAACTGGTTTAAAGGCGTTATTGATCGTCATGCTGATACATTACAGGCAGCCGATCGTGAGGCGTTGAAAAATATTATTAAAGCGCGCACCGGCAAAAGCGATCAGGAAGCAGAGCAGATCGTTAATCAGGCAGAGCAGAGCTATCAGCAGGCTATGCAGAAATATCAGGAGCTGAAACAGCAGGCAGAGCAGAAAGCCCGTGAAGCCGGTGAGCAGGCGGCTAAAGCGACAGCGAAAGCCAGCTGGTACGCCTTCTTTATCCTGATTATTGAAGCAGTCCTGGCAGGCGTGATGGGCATGGTGGGACGTCGTACTCAGCCACGTCAGGTGTTGGCGAACGAACGTCGCTAACCGAAAGGCGTTAAAAAAGGCGGCACAGAATGTGCCGCCTTTTTCTTTAGCGCTTCAGCGCTTCGCTCAGTTCATCGCGCATGGACGACAGCAGCGCTTTAACCACACGAGGATTACCGGCCACAATGTTACCTGAATGCAGGTAACCATGATTGCCGGTGAAGTCAGTAACCAGTCCGCCCGCTTCACGCACCAGCAGTTCACCCGCGGCAAAATCCCACGGTTTCAGACCGATTTCAAAATAGCCATCCACACGACCTGCGGCAACATAGGCCAGGTCCAGTGCGGCAGAGCCGGTACGACGGAAGTCCGCACACTGTGTGAACAGTTTGGTCATGATGTTCATGTAAGCCGGCGCGTGCTGTTTTAGCTTGAACGGGAAACCGGTCGCCAGAATGGTGCCATCCAGATCGCGAGCGATGCTGCCGCGCAGACGGTAGCCGTTAAGCTGCGCGCCCTGGCCACGTACGGCACTGAACAGTTCATTACGCATAGGATCATATACCACCGCCACTTCAGTACGGCCTTTAATGCGTACGGCGATAGAAACAGAGAAGTGGGGCAGGCGTTTGATAAAGTTGGTCGTGCCATCCAGCGGATCGATTACCCATTGAATGTCCTGATCTTCACCTTCAAGTTCACCACTCTCTTCAGTAATAATGGTGTGCTTCGGGTAGGATTTACGAATCACTTCGATAATCAGGCGTTCTGCGTCGCGGTCAACATTGGTTACGAAGTCGTTACTGCCTTTCTGGCTGGCTTCGACGGCGTCCGGGGTTTCATAATTCTTGGCAATTAAATTTCCGGCCTTGCGCGCTGCGCGCACGGCAATGTTGAGCATTGGATGCATCGGTATCTCTCGCTGGATGTTAAAGAACGGGGAAAACGGCGCGGAGTATAGCAGGGTGTTCGGTAAATGTCCTGCTTTATGTTAGAGTACGCGTCATCATTTTCTGACCGATCCCAATTATGCTGCAAAATATTCGTATCGTACTGGTAGAAACTTCTCACACCGGCAACATGGGCTCCGTCGCGCGCGCGATGAAAACTATGGGCTTAACTAACCTCTATTTGGTCAATCCGCTAGTGAAGCCGGATTCACAGGCTATCTCGCTGGCTGCCGGGGCCAGTGACGTGATTGGCGAGGCGAAAATTGTCGACTCACTGGATGACGCGATTGCCGGATGCAGTCTGGTGGTCGGCACCAGTGCACGTTCCCGCTCGCTGCCGTGGCCGATGCTGGATTCACGTGAATGTGGCCTGAAAAGTATTGAAGAGGCCCGGCAGGCCCCCGTCGCCCTGGTATTTGGTCGTGAGCGTGTCGGGCTGACTAACGATGAATTGCAAAAGTGCCATTATCATGTGGCCATCCAGGCGAACCCGGAATACAGCTCGCTTAACCTGGCGATGGCGGTGCAGATCATTGCCTATGAAGTCCGCATGGCCTGGCTGCAGGCGCAGGACAACGCCAGTCCCAAACCGCAGTACGAGGAATCACCTTATCCGCTGGTTGACGACCTGGAGCGTTTCTACCAGCACATGGAACAGATGATGCTGGAAAGCGGATTTATCCGTGAAGCCAATCCCGGCCAGGTAATGAGCAAGCTGCGTCGTCTGTATACGCGTGCCCGTCCTGAGCGCGACGAACTCAATATTCTGCGCGGGATGCTCGCCTCGTTTGAGAAGCGTAAAGGACCGAAACAAAACGGCCCTGAATAGTTGAGTAAAACGCCAGGTTAAATAGTTGAGTAAATTACTTGGTTAAATAGTTGACCAAATTACTCGGGAATGTCAGACTTGCCGTCATCTTCGCTAATCCTCCGATAACCGGACGCTATTGAGGTTGTATGCTATGAGACTGACATCCAAAGGACGTTACGCTGTTACCGCTATGCTGGACGTTGCCCTGCATTCTCACCAGGGCCCTGTTCCACTGGCTGACATCTCTGAACGCCAGGGTATATCGCTCTCTTATCTGGAGCAGCTGTTCTCGCGGTTACGTAAGCACAATCTGGTATCCAGCGTTCGTGGTCCGGGTGGCGGTTATCTGCTGGGCAAAGAAGCCAGCGCGATTGCGGTGGGTGAAGTGATCACCGCGGTTGATGAATCTGTGGACGCCACCAAATGCCAGGGCAAAGAAGGCTGTCAGGGTGGCGAGCGCTGTCTGACCCATGTGTTGTGGCGTGACCTGAGTGTCCGTATTAGCGAATTCCTGAACAACATTACGCTGGCTGAGCTGGTGAATAATCAGGAAATCCTGGATGTGGCCGACCGCCAGAATGCTAACGACAATCGTCGTTTCCAGCACGCCCGCGCACAGGAAATCAACGTTAACCTCCGCGCCTCCTAATCCTCTGCTTCTCCGGCCCTTACTGCTAACGCGGCAGGGGCTGAATCTGCTATAAATACGTATGATTTTTTATACGGAGCTGTAGCGCAATGAAATTACCGATTTACCTGGATTATGCCGCCACGACGCCGGCCGATCCGCGTGTGGCCAGCAAAATGATGCAATTCCTGACGCTGGATGGCACGTTTGGTAACCCGGCCTCCCGTTCGCACCGTTTCGGCTGGCAGGCAGAAGAGGCGGTGGACGTTGCGCGCAATCAGGTCGCGGAGCTGGTCAATGCTGACCCACGTGAAATCGTCTTCACCTCCGGGGCCACCGAATCCGACAATCTCGCCATTAAAGGCGCAGCCCATTTCCACCAGTCGCGTGGTAAACACATCGTCACCAGCGTAACCGAACATAAAGCGGTCATTGATACCTGCCTGCAACTTGAACGTGAAGGCTTTGAGATCACCTGGCTGACGCCAGCAGCGAATGGCCTGATCGCGCCTGACGACCTGCGCGCCGCGCTACGTGACGACACGGTGCTGGTTTCCATCATGCATGTGAATAACGAAATCGGTGTGATTCAGGATATCGCTGCGCTGGGCGCCCTGTGCCGGGAGCGGGGCATCCTGTTCCACGTGGATGCGACGCAAAGCGTCGGGAAACTGGCTATCGATCTCGCTGAACTGCCTGTTGATCTGATGTCGTTTTCCGGTCATAAAGTTTATGGTCCTAAAGGCATTGGCGCGCTCTATGTCCGTCGTAAGCCGCGTATCCAGATTGATGCGCAGATCCACGGCGGCGGTCACGAGCGCAATATGCGATCGGGCACCTTACCGGTGCACCAGATTGTCGGCATGGGTGAGGCTTACCGCATTGCCAAAGCGGTGCGTGAAGAAGAGATGGCTCGCTTGTCGCTGTTGCGTGACAAACTGTGGCACGGCATCCGTGAGACAGGCGGCGTAACGGTGAATGGTGATTTGCAACACAGCTGCGCCAACATACTTAACGTCAGTTTTGCTGATGTTGAAGGTGAGTCGTTGATCATGGCGCTGAAAGATCTTGCGCTGTCGTCCGGATCGGCCTGTACTTCCGCCAGTCTGGAACCTTCCTATGTTCTGCGCGCACTCGGTCTGAACGAAGAACTGGCCCACAGTTCACTTCGCTTCTCACTGGGGCGGTTCACCACTGAAGAAGAGATCGATTATGCCATTGCGCTGGTGCAGAAGTCCGTGACGCGCCTGCGTGAACTCATGAAGTCATAATCAGGCCTGAAGAGGCTGACCACTGCGCACCGGCAACGCCTGCGGTGTGCGGCGTAACATCTGTATGAAAAGCCGTCGCTAAAACAGGCTGGATGAAACGAATAACAAATACGGAGCCCTACAATGAGTACACAACCGATGAATATCACGCTCAGCAACCAGCCCGCCGATGCGCGCTGGGGTGAAAAAGCACTGTTAAGCAGCAATGAAAACGGTATGACCGTGCACCTGCGTGAAGCCGATGCGTTGATGAGCATCCAGCGTGCCGCGCGTAAGCTGGATGGGCAGGGCATTCGTCATGTTGCCCTGACGGGCGAAGGCTGGCATCTGGAGCAGTGCTGGGCCTTCTGGCAGGGCTATCGCAGCCCGAAAGCCAAAAACAGCGTTGACTGGCCGCAGTTGGGTGAACATGAACAGGCGGAATTTGATCGCCGCCGTAAGATCGTAGGCTGGGTGCGCGATACGATTAACCTGCCTGCAGATGATTTAGGGCCAGAGACGCTGGCACACAGTGCCGTAGATTTACTGAGCGAGTTAGGTGGCGAAGCGGTCAGCTATCGCATTACCAAAGGCGATGATTTACGTGAGCAAGGCTATATGGGCCTGCACACGGTAGGACGGGGCTCAAACCGTCCGCCGGTTTTCCTGGCACTGGATTTTAATCCCACCGGCGACAGCGAAGCGCCGGTTTACGCCTGCCTGGTCGGTAAAGGGATTACCTTCGATACCGGTGGCTACAGCCTCAAAACCAGTGCCACCATGGACTCCATGAAGTCAGATATGGGCGGTGCCGCGACGGTGACCGGTGCACTGGCCATGGCCATCGCGCGCGGACTGAAAAAGCGCGTCAAACTCTACCTGTGCTGCGCGGATAACATGGTCAGCAGCAACGCCTTTAAGCTGGGTGACATCATTCGTTACCGCAATGGCAAGTCGGTAGAAGTGATGAACACCGATGCGGAAGGTCGTCTGGTCCTGGCAGATGGTCTGATCGATGCCAGCGAGCAGAATCCGACGCTGCTGATCGATGCGGCAACGCTGACCGGTGCCGCGAAAACGGCGGTGGGCAATGATTATCACGCCTTGTTTACCTTCGACGATGTGCTGGCGCAGTCGGTGATGGGCAGTGCGGTCAGTGAAAACGAACCGTTCTGGCGTTTGCCGCTGGCTGAGTTCCATCGCAGTCATCTGCCGTCAAACTTTGCCGATCTGAATAACATCGCCAGCCCGGCACATTCTGCCGGTGCCAGCAGCGCGGCGGCGTTCCTGTCCTATTTCGTCAGCCACTATCAGCAGGGCTGGTTACATATCGACTGCTCGGCGACGTACCGTAAGAGCGCGGTCGATCAATGGTCGGCAGGCGCAACCGGGCTGGGCGTGCGCACTATCGCCAACCTGTTACTGAAATAAATGCAATCTCCGCGGTGACCTGGTCACCGCTTTTTGAAGGTAGAAGTGAATGATGAACCGTCTTGAAGAGGTGCTGAAGCTGGCCGCCACGGAGCCTGCCCATCGTCCTGAGTTTTTTCAGCTACTGCTGGAGGCTGATGCATGGGTGCCGGGGGAAAGCACCCAGCAGCAGTTGGATGCCAGCACGCCTGTCGACCTGCAGCACTGGGAAAAAGAAGATGGCAGCAGTGTGATCCCGTTTTTTACCTCCGAACAGGCGATGAGCGAGGCGATCAACGATGAGCAGCCTTATGTGCGGCTGCCGGTACGTACGCTGTTTGAAATGACCCGTGGCGAAACGCTGTTTCTTAATCCAAAGTTGCCCACGGGCAAAGAGTTTTCTGCGGCGGAAATCAGTCATCTGCTGGGGGAAGAGGGCAGTGCCCTGATGCAGCAAACGGTGCTGGAAGGCGGTCAGTCACTGCTGCTGTCAGAAATCGCGGAACCGCCCGCGCAGATGATCGACTCGCTGACGCAGTTGTTCAGCAAATACAAGCAGGTTAAACGCGCTTTCATTGCCAGCATTCGTGAACAGGCGGATGATGTGCCTAATCTGTTGATTGGTATTGAAGCGGACAGCGATATTGAGGCAATTATTCAGGCGGCCGGCAGCGTAGCCACCGATACATTACTGGATGATGCACCCATTGATGTGTGTGAGATTACGGCAGAGGACCGCGGAATCAGTCACTTCTTTACCGCGCACATTACGCCCTTTTATGAACGCCGCTGGGGCAGTTTCCTGCGTGAGTTCAAAGGTGGTCAGCGGATCATCTGACACACTGCGCGGCCTGTTCGGCCGCGCGTTTACCGTTACTTCGCAATCGGCAAATCATCCCGGCTGCCCCATTCGGACCAGGATCCGTCATACAGCGTCACTTCCCTTGCACCCAGAGCCGTCAGCGCCAGAATCAACACCACCGCAGTCACGCCAGAGCCACAGCTGGCTACGATGGGTTTGCTGATATCCACACCGGCTTCCGCAAAGCGTGAACGCAGTTCGGCTTCCGGCTTGAGTGCGCCCTGCTCGACCAGGGTATTCCAGGGCAGATTAAGGCTGTTGGGAATGTGCCCACGGTGCAATCCCGGACGGGGTTCATCGACCTCAGCATTAAAACGGTTCGCCGCGCGCGCATCGACAATTTGCGCGCCGCCTTCATGGCTAATCAGCAAGACATCCGTCAGGCGTTTCACCAGGCCCTCATCGAACTGTGCATCAAACTCACCTTCCGGCAGACTGACCTCGCCCTCAGCCAGCGCATAACCCGCCGTTTTCCAGCCCTGCAGACCGCCAGCCAGAATGGAGACCTGCGCCACGCCAAAGGCGCGCAGCATCCACCACGCGCGGGGCGCAGAAAACAGATTGCCTTCATCATAAACAATCAAATGCTTATCACTGTTGATGCCCAGTTCGCGCATCGCCACCGCGAAGCTTTCGGCCCGGGGTAACATGTGGGGATAAGGGCTGGTGTGATCGGAAAGCGTTTCAATATTGAAAAAAGGCGCACCAGGCAAATGCTCCGCCAGATATTCTTTTTGAATATCGCGCGTGGCTTCCATGCCCGGCGGCAGCATACGCGCATCCAGAACCTGGAGCGTGCCGTCATTAAAATGTTCTTGTAACCAGTCGGCGGACACAAACAGTGGCGTCGTCATAACAACCTCTTCTCTGCAATCTGTGATGCCAGTGTCGGGCAATGTGCCCACCATCTCAAGAGAAGCGTTGATTAAATGCGAAGGTTGATGTGAAATCGTGCAGCATTATAAAACAATTCCCCTGGGGCACGGTGAAGGATTTACCATGAAACAACGCATTAACCGGCTGCTGTTCAGCATGCTGATCGGCGGGGCGCTGCTGTCTGCCGCCACGTTACCTGCTTTTTCCGTCAGCGCTGAAACGCCTGCCGCCAGTGCGCAGGTCAGTAAGCCGCTGAGCATTATCGACCTCTCCGAGCTCCAGCTCGATGGTGCCGCCGCACTGGTGTTAACGTTCAATCAGCCGCTTGATGATAAGCAGGACGTGGCCAAAAAAGTCCGGCTTACGGACGATCAGCGCGGCAAGGTGGATGGCGGTTGGGAGCTGTCCGGGAATCGCAAGGCGCTGCGTTTTCGCCATCCTGAACCCTCACGGCACTTTACTGTGACCGTCGATCCGGGCTTGCGCGCCGCCAGTGGTGAAACGCTGACCGCGGCTTACAGCCAAAAAATCACCACGCGCGACATTGAGCCGATGGTGGGCTTCGCCAGTCGCGGTTCTTTGCTACCATTGCGTATTGCGCAGGGCCTGCCGGTGCTGGCCTTGAATGTCGATCAGGTGGATGTCGATTTTTTCAGGATTAAAAACGCGGGCCTGGCGCAATTCCTGTCCCAGTGGAATAACGGGAGTAATCTCTCAACCTGGCAATCTCAGGAGCTGCTTAAAACCAGTGAGCTGGTTTACAGCGGCCGCTTTGAGCTTAACCCGGCACGTAATACGCGGGAAAAACTGCAGCTGCCGCTAAAAGACATCAAGCCGCTTCAGCAACCGGGCGTTTATCTGGCCGTGATGAAACAGGCCGGCACGTATCATTACAGTATGCCAGCCACGCTCTTCACCCTGAGCGATATCGGCCTGTCACTGCACCGTTTTCCGGGCCAGTTTGAGCTGTTTGCCCAGAGTCTGGAAAACGGCGATCCGCTCTCAGGCGTCAATGTCAGAGTCCTGAACGATAAAGGGCAGGTCCTGCAAAACGGCACCAGCGACAGCAGCGGGCATGTGCGTCTGAAAGCCGAAGACAAGGGCAAGTTCCTGTTGGCAATACAGGGCGATCAAACCTCCCTCATCGATCTGGCTCGCCCGGCATTAGATTTAGCCGAATTTCCCGTGGCGGGACCGGAGGGCTATGACAAGCAGCTGTTCGTGTTTGGCCCGCGCGATATCTACCGTCCCGGCGAAACGGTGATCGTCAATGCGCTGCTGCGTGATGCTGATGGCAAACCGTTACCGGCCCAGCCGGTTAAAGCCGAAGTGGTACAGCCCGACGGTGAAGTGGTGCGCACCTTTGTCTGGCAACCGCAGGACGGGTTGTATCAGCAGCGATTCAGCCTGCCCACGACCGCCATGACTGGTGGCTGGATGCTGCGACTTAACACCGGTGATAACCTGCCGCGTCAGTGGCATTTCCGCGTCGAAGATTTCCTGCCAGAGCGCATGGCGCTGACGCTGAAAAACGATGAGCAACCTCAGCCTGCCGATGCGGATATCACCTTTAACGTTGAGGGGCGTTATCTCTATGGTGCGCCTGCGGCGGGGAATGCGCTGCAGGGGCAGCTCTATCTACGTCCTGCCCGGGACGCGGTGGCAGCGCTGCCTGGCTATCAGTTTGGGGATATCACTGAGGAGGGCGTCAAACGCAGCCTGGGTGATGTGGATATCAAACTGGATGCGAACGGCAAAGCCCAGCTAACCGTCGAGAATCAGTGGGACCAGCTTCACTCGCCGCTAAACCTGATTTTACAGGCCAGCCTGCTGGAAACGGGTGGACGGCCTGTGACCCGACGTGCCACTCAGGCGATCTGGCCCGCGGAGGCGCTGCCGGGCATTCGCCCCCTGTTCGGCAACAAGTCGATCTACGATTACCGCAGTGACAGTTATCGCGATGAGCCGACCGTGCCGGAAAACAGCCTGGCCGATTTTGACATTGTTTACGCCAACAGTCAGGGCGAAAAGCTGGCGGCAGAAAAGCTGAATGTGCGCTTGATTCGCGAACGTCGTGACTACTACTGGAGCTTCTCTGACAGTGAAGGCTGGCAGTCACGCTACGACGCGAAAGATCTGCAGGAAGATGAGCGATCGATTACGGTGCCCGCTGAGGGCAGTACCAAAGTCAGCTTCCCGGTCGAGTGGGGCAGCTACCGACTGGAAGTGCAGGCGGGTGAAAAAATTGTCAGCAGCGTGCGTTTTCAGGCGGGCTATGACTGGCAGGATAATACTAATGGTACGGGCGCTCTGCGCCCGGATCAGGTCAAACTCCGCTTAGACAAAGCCGCTTATCAGCCCGGAGAAACCGTGCATCTGCAGGTGGAATCGCCCACGGCCGGTAAGGGCTATCTGATGGTTGAGTCCAGCAGCGGCACGCTGTGGTGGCAGCCGCTGACCGTTCCGCAGGGCGGGACGACGGTGGATGTGCCGATTGCCAACAGCTGGCAGCGTCACGATCTCTATTTTAGTGCCATTGTCGTACGGGAAGGGGACAAGACCAGCGGCGCTACGCCAAAACGTGCCGTCGGACTGCTACATCTGCCGATGGCGACCGACGCGCGCCGCCTGACCCTGACGCTGGATGCGCCCGAAAAGGTTCGCCCTGAGCAGAACCTGACGGTCAATGTGCAGGCCAGTCGTGAAGGCGGCCCGCTGCCGGAGAAGGTGCATGTGCTGCTGTCGGCGGTGGACAGCGGGGTTTTGAGCGTGACGGATTACAAAACCCCGGATCCCTGGCAGGCCTTTTTCGGCCGTAAACGTTATAACGTCGACCAGTACGATGTGTTTGGGCAGTTGATTGAAGGCGGCGGACGCCTGGCAGCGCTGCGCTTTGGCGGCGACGGCGAAGACGACACGCTGACGCGCGGCGGCAAGAAACCCGTTACCCACGTCAACATTGTGGCGCAGCAGCTACAGGCTGTTACGCTGGATAAAAACGGCAAGGGCTCGATCACGCTCCCTGTCCCGGCATTTAACGGTGAACTGCGCCTGATGACGCAGGTCTGGAGCGATGACAGCTTTGGCGCGGCAGAGCGCAAGCTGGTTGTGGCGGCGCCGCTGGTCAGTGAACTGGCCACGCCGCGCTTCCTGGCCAGCGGCGACAGCGCATCGCTGGCGCTGGATATCACCAACCTGACTGATTTACCGCAAACGCTGAAGGTGGATCTCGCAGCCCGGGGGCTGATTGCGCTGTCCGGCGCGGCCACGCAAAACGTGACGCTGGCCAAAGGTGAGCGGAAAACGCTACAGGTGCCGGTCACCGCGCAAAATGGTTTTGGTGACGGTGACGTTCAGGTCACGATTTCGGGCCTGAATCTGCCGGGTGAGCAGGTGCGGCCCAGCCAGCAGCAGTGGAAAATTGGCGTCAGGCCCCCTTATCCGGCCCAGACGCTCAGTTTTGACGCGGTGATCAACGGTGAGCAGCCGTGGCAGGTAACGGCTGCAGCCTTTGCCGGCCTGGACGCGGCTACGCTCAGTGGACAACTGACGCTGAGTAATCGCCCACCGTTGAATATTGCGCGCTATATCAGTGCGCTTTATGCCTATCCCTACGGTTGTCTGGAGCAAACGGCGAGCGGGCTGTGGCCATCGTTGTACACCAGCCAGGCGCAACTTACCGCCATGGGTATCAAAACCAGCTCTGATGAGGTTCGCCGGGCAGCGGTGGAAACCGGTATTGCCCGGTTGGCGGGCATGCAGCGCGCGGACGGCAGCTTTGGTTTATGGGGCAAACAGAGCGAAGAAGAATTCTGGTTAACGCCTTACGTAACGGATTTCTTACTGCGCGCCAGTGAGGCGGGCTATGCGTTGCCTGATGAGGTTGTCAGCCGGGCGAACGCGCGCCTGCTGCGTTATCTTCAGGACCCGGCGCAGATCACCGGAGGCGGCAGCCAGCACGTCGAAGCGTTACGTTTCAGCGTGCAGGCTTATGCCGGACTGGTGCTGGCGCGCCAGCAGCGGGCACCGCTGGGTGCCTTACGTGCGCTGTATGAAAAGCGTGACAAGGCCCAGTCGGGCCTGGCGCTGATGCAGTTGGGCATTGCGCTGAAGCTAATGGGTGATGAACAGCGTGCGCAACTGGCGGTGATGCAGGGGGCAACGCTGCCACGCGCTGAGAACCGCTGGTTTGGCGACTACGGCAGTACCGTGCGCGATCAGGGCATGATGATTGCGCTGCTGGCTGAAAATCAGCTGCAGCCGGACCTGCAAAACAGCCTGCTGCTGTCACTGTCTAAAGAGGTGACGGGCAAGCGCTGGTTCTCTACTCAGGAGAATAATGCCCTTTACCTGGCGGCCCGGACGCTGCAAACCGCCAACGGGCAACGCTGGCAGGCGCAACTTCCGGGTAGCGATCAGCCTGTGAGTGGAGATGCGCCGCTAAATAAAGGACTGGATCATCAGCAACTGACTCAGGGCGTTGACGTACGTAATGTCGGCAGCACGCCGCTGTACGCCAGTCTGAACGTGGTCGGCTATCCGCTGAGTCCACCTGCGCCAGTCAGCCATATGATGGCGATTAAACGCGAGTACTTTACGCTGGATGGGCAGGCTGCCGATTTGAATAATCTGCGCAGCGGAGAACTGCTGGTGGTGCGCCTGACGGTCTCAGCCAAACGCAGCATTAGCGATGCGCTGGTGGTGGATTTATTGCCCGCCGGTCTGGAGCTGGAAAATCAGAACCTGGCGGACAGCAGTGCCAGTCTGGGGGACAGCGCCGATGCCTTAAAAGAGAGCATGATGGATATGCAACAGGCCAGCATCAGGCATATTGAGTTCCGTGATGACCGCTTTGTTGCCGCTCTGGCCGTCGATACGTATCGTCCCACCACGCTGATTTATCTGGCGCGGGCAGTTACACCGGGGCGCTATCAATTGCCCCCGCCGCAGGTGGAATCCATGTACGTGCCCGAATGGCGCGCCATTGGCAGCACACCGCAGCAGCTGCATGTACAGTAATCGGGTGCGTGCGTGATCAGGCACATCAGAAAGCGGTGGCTGCTGGCGCTGCCGCTTTGTGTTCTGGGGCTGCTGCTTGCGCTGCTGATACTGGACCGGCTGTCACCACTGCCGCTTAAAGCGGTCCAGCCTGCGCGAGTGGTGGTTGCGGAGGACGGTACGCCGTTGTGGCGATTTGCCGACAGTCAGGGGATCTGGCGCTATCCGGTCACGCCGGAAGAGGTTTCGCCCGCCTATATCCAGGCGTTGCTGACCTATGAAGATCGCTGGTTCTGGTATCACCCTGGTATTAATCCGCTGTCTGTGCTGCGGGCCGCCTGGCAGAATCTTCGCTATCGTAGTGTGATTTCCGGTGGCAGCACTTTAACGATGCAGGTGGCACGGCTTATCGACCCGCAGCCGCGGACGCTGCGCGGCAAGCTGATTCAGACATGGCGTGCCCTCCAACTGGAGTGGCACCTGTCAAAACGCGACATCCTGACGCTTTATCTTAATCGCGCGCCCTTTGGCGGCACGCTGGAAGGTATTGGCGCAGCCAGCTGGAGCTGGCTGGGCAAATCCCCGTCGCAGTTAACCCGCGGGGAAGCCGCCTTGCTGGCCGTGCTGCCGCAGTCACCCAGCCGCCTGCGGCCCGACCGCTGGCCGGAACGGGCTGAGGCGGCACGTAATAAAGTGCTGGACCGTCTGGCGCAATATCACGTCTGGTCTGCGCGTCAGGTGGCCGAGATCCGCCAGGAACCGGTCTGGCTGCCACCACGGCAAATGCCGCAGATGGCACCCTTGCTGGCCCGACGGCTGTTGTCGATCAGCACTCACGAAAAAATCGTCTCAACGCTGGACCCGTCGCTGCAGCGTGAGCTGGAAAGTATGACGCTGAACATCAAAAATCAGCTGCCGCCGCGCACCTCGCTGGCCATTCTGGTGGTCGATCACACCACCATGGCCGTACGTGGGTATGTTGGTTCCGTTGACTTTGCTGACGACAACCGCTTCGGGCATGTCGATATGATTGCCAGCGTACGCTCACCGGGATCGATCTTAAAACCCTTTGTTTATGGCATGGCGCTGGATGACGGGCTGATTCATGCCGAGTCGCTGCTGCAGGATGTGCCGCGCCGTTTTGGCGACTACCGTCCGGGTAACTTCGATACCGGTTTTCATGGGCCGGTCAGCGCCAGCGAAGCGCTGGTGCGTTCCCTTAATCTGCCTGCGGTGCAGGTGCTGGAAGCGCTGGGTCCCAAAAATGTCGCGGCCCGCCTGCGCAATGTCGGGCTTAACCTGCGCTTTCCGCCCGGCGCCGAGCCGAATTTGTCATTGATCCTGGGGGGCACCGGCGCGCGCATGGACGAGATCGTTGCGGCGTACAGCGCTTTCGTGCGTCGGGGCAACGCCGCGCAACTGCGCTGGATGCCCGATCAACCGTTGCAGCAGCGGCCTCTGCTTTCGCCCGGCGCGGCGTGGATTATCCGCCGTGTCCTGGCGGGTGAAGCGCAGCCTGCGGGCAAAGGGAACCTGCCTGCGGTTGTACCGCTGGCGTGGAAAACCGGCACCAGCTATGGCTATCGCGATGCCTGGGCGGTGGGCATGAATCCCCGCTATCTGATCGGCGTCTGGGTTGGCCGTCCCGATGCAACGCCCGTCGCAGGGCAGTTTGGTTTTGCGTCTGCCGTTCCCGTGATGAATCAGGTAAACAGCGTACTAATGAACCGTTTAGCCGGACAGGAGGTGCCCGTTGATCCTCGTCCCGCATCGGTTACGGTGGCCAGCATCTGCTGGCCGGGCGGACAGCCGCTGCCTGTGGGCGATGAAAACTGCCGCCAGCGCCGCCAGAGCTGGGTGTTGAATGACACGTTGCCGCCCACCTTGCTGGCATCGGGCCAGGAAAGCCTCAGCGGTTTACGGTTGCGCTACTGGCTAAATGACCAGGGCCGCCGCGTGGCGGCTGACTGTCCGCACGCTGTCAGCCACGATCGTTTACTGTGGCCCTTACCGCTGGAAGCCTGGCTACCCTTGCAGGAGCGACGGCGTCAGCGGTTACCGGCTATCGACAGTCAGTGCCCGCCACTTACGCAGGGCAGCAGTGCGCCGCTGATTGTCACAGGCGTCATTGACGGGCAACGGGTGCAGCCGTTGCCGGGTAATTCCACCCTGGTCATGCCGGTTGCGGCACAGGGCGGGCAGGGTAATCAGCGCTGGTGGTTTTTGAACGGTGAACCCGTGACGGCGGAAAACCAGAGCGGCACGCTGTCGCTGCGTCTTGATCGCTCTGGTGACTATCAACTGGTGGTGATGGATGAAGCCGGGCAGCTTGCGACCGTTAACTTCACACGGGGATGATGGTTTTTTGCGCTAAATCAGATTTGAAAGCCTTCCGCATCGACACAGATCAAGATTTTTCAAGAAATTATGGGTTCTGTGATAGGCAACGTCACACTCAACCCCTATAATCGGCGCCGTTTCTTAGCCGGGGCGTGCGCCCTCGGTTTCTTCAGAACGTCAAGACAGAGGTCATCATGGCAATCGAACGTACTTTTTCTATCATCAAGCCAAACGCCGTCGCGAAAAACGTGATCGGTGCTATCTACAACCGTTTTGAAAGCGCAGGCTTCAAAATCGTTGGCGCAAAAATGCTGCAGCTGAGCAAAGAGCAGGCTGAAGGTTTCTACGCAGAGCACCAGGGCAAGCCGTTCTTCGACGGTCTGGTTGAATTCATGACCTCTGGCCCGGTTGTGGTTTCTGTACTGGAAGGCGAAAATGCCGTTCAGCGTCACCGTGACCTGATGGGTGCAACTAACCCAGCCAACGCACTGGCCGGTACACTGCGTGCTGACTATGCTGACAGCTTCACCGAAAACGCTACTCACGGTTCTGACTCTGCAGAGTCTGCAGCCCGTGAAATCGCGTACTTCTTCGGCGAAAACGAAATCTGCCCACGTACCCGTTAATTACTGACGCGTAAACGGCTTTACAAAAATCTGCTGACCCGCGGTCACTCGCACCTGTTATCGGGCAGCAGATGTTGTACAATATTGCGCCTTCATTGAGCCAGCTTAGTGAAGGCGTAATTTTTTCTTTTCCCAACCGCGCCATAACGTGTAACAACGAGGCCAGAGAACACTATGTCCGAACAGATTGTGACGCCCGCGTCCACCTCACCGCTTTCCGTTTCGCCCAAAAGCCAAAAAATTAACCTGCTGGATCTTAACCGTCAGCAGATGCGCGAATTCTTTGTGTCCCTGGGTGAAAAACCGTTCCGTGCCGATCAGGTGATGAAGTGGATTTACCACTACTGCTGCGACGATTTCGAGCAGATGACCGACATCAATAAAAAGCTGCGTAACCGCTTAATGGAACTCACCGAAATTCGCGCGCCGGAAGTGGCCGAAGAGATGCGTTCAACGGACGGCACCATTAAGTGGGCTATTCGCGTGGGCGATCAACTGGTGGAAACGGTATATATCCCGGAAGGCGACCGTGCCACGTTGTGCGTGTCCTCCCAGGTGGGCTGTGCACTGGAATGTAAATTCTGCTCAACGGCACAACAGGGCTTTAACCGCAATCTGCGCGTCTCCGAAATTATCGGCCAGGTCTGGCGTGCGGCAAAAATTGTCGGTGCAGCCAAACTGACCGGCCAGCGTCCTATCACTAACGTCGTGATGATGGGCATGGGCGAACCTCTGCTCAACCTGAATAACGTCGTCCCGGCAATGGAAATCATGCTGGATGACTTCGGTTTCGGTTTATCAAAACGCCGTGTGACGCTGTCGACCTCGGGCGTGGTTCCGGCTCTCGACAAGCTGGGTGACATGATTGACGTGGCGCTGGCTATCTCGCTGCATGCGCCCAATGATAAACTGCGCGATGACATCGTGCCGATTAACAAGAAGTACAACATCGAAACCTTCCTGGCGGCAGTCAAACGCTATATTGGTAAATCCAACGCCAACCAGGGACGTGTCACGATTGAGTATGTGCTGCTGGACCACGTGAACGACAGCACCGATGATGCGCATGAGCTGGCGGCACTGCTCAAAGAAACACCGTGCAAAATTAACCTGATCCCCTGGAACCCCTTCCCGGGCGCACCTTATGGTCGCAGCTCAAACAGCCGCATTGACCGCTTCGCTAAGGTGTTAATGGACTATGGCTTTACCACCATTGTGCGTAAAACCCGCGGGGACGATATTGATGCCGCCTGTGGTCAGCTGGCGGGTGAAGTCATCGACCGCACCAAACGTACCCTGCGTAAGAAGATGGCCGGTGAAGCCATATCTGTGAAGGCGATCTGAAAGGCGGACGAACAGGGTTTCTGATCGGTTACCGGCGTGGCAGGCTGCTGCCCACCACACGGATGACAGGAAGGAAACCTTATGCGCAAAGGAGCAGGCGCGCGGCTACTGGCCGTTTTTGTTGTAAGCGGTTGTGTCAGTTCACCGTCGCAACCCGGGGCCGCAGAATTGCGTTTACAGCTGGGTATGCATTACCTTGCCGTAAACGATTACAGTGCGGCGCGCCGTAATTTCCTTCGCGCGCAGGCGGCAGCGCCAAAGGATTATCGGGTGCAGCTGGCCTTTGCCAGGCTCGCTCAGCGTCAAGGACAAACTTCTGCTGCGCATCTTCATTTTTTACAGGCGCAGCAAATTGCCCCATACAATGGTTACATCGCTAACAATTACGGTGCGTTTCTTTGCACTTTAGGGCAGTATGATGAAGCGCATCAACAGTTTATCCGGGCAAAAGATGCGCAGGAAGGAGACGCCCGCATCGATGCGTACGAACTGTCGGGATATTGTTATCTGCGGGCAGGGGACAGACAGTCAGCGCGAGCAGCATTGTCTTATGCGCGTGATGCGGACAGAAGTAAGGGAGAATCGCTGCTGGCTGAAGCTGAAAGAGCGGTCGAACATGACCAATGGGCTAACCTGGCGCTATTGTTAGAGCTTTACCAGCCGCTGCCGGAGACGGCACGCAGCCTGGCGTTACACATACGTTTCGCCGCGCAACAGGGAAATCACGCAGACGTTTCACGTTATGGCGACCAGTTAGCGCGACGTTTTCCGCAATCGATACAGTACCAGCGTTATTTAGCTAATGAATACTGAAGCCACTCAAGAAAATTCTGCAGTTCATTCCACAGGTGCCCGCCTGCGTATCGCCCGTGAGCAAATGGGACTTACGCAGCAAAATGTCGCTGAACGCCTGTGCCTTAAACTTTCTACCGTGCGTGATATTGAAGAAGACAAGTCACCTGCGGATTTAGCCTCTACCTTCCTGCGCGGTTATATTCGTTCCTATGCGCGTCTGGTGCATATTCCTGAAGAGGAACTGCTGCCGATGATGGCAAAACAGACGCCAGTGCGGGCAGCCAAAATCGAACCGATGCAAAGCTTCTCATTGGGTAAACGCCGCAAGAAGCGGGACGGCTGGTTAATGATCTTCACCTGGCTGGTGGTCTTTGTTGTCGTGGGTCTGACGGGGGCCTGGTGGTGGCAAAACCATAAAGCCTCTCAGGATGAACTGGTGTCGATGGCTGACCAAAACGGCAGCAGCAGTGACAACAGCCAGTCGATTCCCTTAGGGCAAAACAGTGGTTCGTCCTCCGCGCCAGCGGATAACAGTACCAGCGTGCCGTTAACCAGTGGAAACAGCGCGGCGACCTCTGCTCCTGCTAACAGCGGCACAGCGGCCAGCACGCCCGCTGAAAACGACAACGCAAATGCAGCCACCTCCTCTTCGGCAGAGAACAATGCCGTGGTTTCACCCAGTCAGGCACCCGTAGAGAACACTACCGCACCGACGTCGTCGAACGCTACGCAGCCCATGCCTGTGGGCGCAGCGGCCGTCAGCGAACCTGCCGCCGATCCGAATGCGGTGGTGATGACTTTCACGGCTGATTGCTGGCTGGAAGTCAGCGATGCGACGGGCAAAAAACTGTTTAGCGGTATTCAGCGCAGCGGCGGTAAACTGAGTCTGTCAGGAACGGCCCCGTATCGTCTGAAAATTGGTGCGCCGGCAGCTGTTCATGTCGAATATCAGAATAAACCCGTTGATTTAAGTCGCTTTATCCGTAATAACCAGGTTGCTCGCCTGACGTTGGGTGCGCAATAACAGCGTAACGCGTGTTCCGGGCAATTGTGGAGAAGAAATATGCATAACCAAGCACCCATTATCCGCCGTAAGTCCAAACGTATTTACGTCGGCCAGGTGCCGATTGGCGATGGTGCGCCCATCGCCGTTCAGTCAATGACGAACACCCGCACCACCGATGTGGCCGCGACGGTCAGTCAGATCAAAGCCCTTGAGCGCGTGGGGGTGGATATCGTTCGCGTGTCGGTGCCCACGATGGATGCCGCCGAAGCGTTTAAACTGATTAAGCAGCAGGTCAATGTCCCGCTGGTCGCCGATATCCATTTTGACTACCGTATCGCGCTGAAAGTGGCGGAGTACGGTGTGGATTGCCTGCGCATCAACCCCGGCAACATTGGTAACAACGAGCGTATCCGCTCTGTTGTCGACTGTGCCCGCGATAAAAATATTCCCATCCGCATCGGGGTTAACGCCGGATCGCTGGAAAAAGATCTGCAGGAAAAATACGGCGAACCTACGCCGCAGGCCCTGCTGGAATCGGCCATGCGTCACGTCGATCATCTGGACCGCCTCAACTTCGATCAGTTTAAAGTCAGCGTAAAAGCCTCGGATGTGTTCCTGGCCGTTGAGTCCTATCGTCTGCTGGCCAAACAAATTGAGCAGCCGCTGCACCTGGGGATCACCGAAGCGGGCGGCGCACGCGCGGGGGCAGTAAAATCCGCTATTGGTCTGGGATTACTGCTTTCAGAAGGCATCGGCGACACACTGCGTATCTCGCTGGCCGCTGACCCGGTAGAAGAAGTCAAAGTGGGCTTTGATATCCTGAAGTCGCTGCGTATCCGTTCACGCGGCATTAACTTCATTGCCTGCCCGACCTGTTCTCGTCAGGAGTTTGACGTGATTGGCACGGTAAACGCGCTGGAGCAGCGACTGGAAGACATTATCACGCCGATGGATGTCTCTATCATTGGCTGTGTGGTGAATGGCCCGGGCGAAGCGACAGTGTCCACGCTGGGCGTGACCGGCAGCAACAAGAAAAGCGGTTTCTACGAAGACGGTGTCCGTCAGCGCGATCGTCTCGACAATGACAATATGATCGATCAACTGGAAGCACGCATTCGCGCCAAAGCGGCGATGCTGGATGAAACCCGTCGTATCGACGTACAGCAACTGGAAAAATAATCCTTTGCGCGTACGGCATGCACGACTTTTTTAGCTGAGCCTGTGCGGTTTCATCCTCATGAGGTATGATGCCGGACAGGTTTTTTTGCATTAAGAGATTTTAACGTGGCGAAGAATATTCAAGCGATTCGCGGGATGAACGATTTTCTGCCTGCGGATACGGCCATCTGGCAACGAGTTGAAGATGTCCTGAAGTCCGTGCTGGCGAGTTATGGTTACAGCGAAATTCGCTTACCTATTGTAGAGCAAACTCCCCTGTTCAAACGTGCAATCGGTGAAGTCACCGATGTGGTTGAAAAAGAGATGTACACCTTTGACGATCGTAATGGCGAAAGCCTGACGCTTCGTCCGGAAGGGACGGCAGGCTGCGTGCGTGCCGGTATCGAACACGGCTTGCTTTACAATCAGGAACAGCGCCTGTGGTACATGGGCCCTATGTTTCGCTACGAGCGTCCGCAAAAAGGGCGCTATCGCCAGTTCCACCAGATTGGTGTGGAAGTCTTTGGCCTGCAGGGGCCGGATATTGATGCCGAGCTGATTATGCTGAACGCCCGCTGGTGGAAAGCGTTAGGTATCGCCGACCATGTGCGCCTTGAACTGAACTCTATCGGTTCACTTGACGCGCGCGCCAGTTACCGCGAGGCGCTGGTTGCCTTTCTGGAACAGCATAAAGAGGCGCTGGACGAGGACTGCAAACGCCGCATGTACAGCAACCCAATGCGCGTGCTTGACAGTAAAAACCCGGATATTCAGACGCTGCTGAACGATGCGCCTCAGCTTGGTGACTTCCTCGATGAAGAATCTCGTGCCCACTTCGATGGCCTGCGTGCGCTGTTAGATGATGCCGGTATCGCTTACACGGTGAATCAGCGCCTGGTACGTGGGCTCGATTACTACAACCGCACGGTGATTGAATGGGTCACCGACAGCCTCGGCTCGCAGGGCACCGTGTGCGGCGGCGGACGTTACGATGGCCTGGTCGAACAACTGGGCGGACGTGCGACGCCAGGTGTCGGTTTTGCCATGGGCATGGAGCGTCTGGTGTTGTTAGTGCAGGCGGTGAACCCAGAATTTGAACCCGCGCGTAATGTCGATGTCTATGTTATCGCCTCAGGTCAGGGCGTTCAGTCAGCGGCAATGCAGCTGGCCGAAAAATTGCGTGATCAGCTGCCCGACATGAAGCTGATGACTAACTTCGGCGGCGGGAACTTCAAGAAGCAATTTGCACGCGCAGATAAGTGGGGCGCTCGCGTGGCGCTGGTGCTGGGTGAAGATGAACAGAAAGCCGGCCAGGTCGTGATCAAAGATCTGCGCAATGGCGAACAGCAAACGCTGGCGCAGGCGGATGCTGCGGCTGCACTGCGCACGCTGTTACAGTAAGCGCGTTATGGCACAACCATTGAAAGGAGAGGGATTGCGTGGAAGTGTATAGCAATGAGAACGAACAGGTTGATGCGCTGCGTCGCTTTTTCGCCAACAACGGTAAAGCATTAGCCATTGGTGTGGTTATCGGTATTGCTGCATTAGGTGGCTGGCGTTACTGGTCGAGCCATGAGCAGGACTCTGCTAAAACCGTGTCGGCTGAGTACCAGAAACTCACCAGTGCCATGCAGGTCAGCAAGCCTGAAACGCTGGAAGCCGTTAACACGTTTGCCCGCGAAAACAGTAACACCTATGGTGCCCTGGCGGCGCTGGATCTGGCGAAGCAGTATGTCGACAGCAATCAGCTGGACAAGGCCGAGAGCCTGCTGCAAAACGGATTAAAAGACACCAAAGATGCCAATCTGCAGGCGGTAATTAACCTGCGCCTGGCACGCATTCAACTGCAACAGAATCAGGCTGATGCGGCACTTAAAACCCTTGACGGTGTGAAGGGTGATGGCTGGACAGCCATTGTGGCTGACATCCGCGGCGAAGCGCTGCTGAGCAAAGGCGATAAGCAGGGCGCGCGCGATGCATGGAGTAAAGGCGTCGAATCTGACGCGTCTCCGGCGCTGAAGCAAATGATGCAGATGAAGATGAATAACTTAAGCTAAGCCAGTCAAGAGAGAGCGCATGGAATTACGTAAATACCTGCTGCCGGGGCTGATTTCAGTCACCCTGCTCAGCGGTTGCTCGCTGTTCAGCGGCGAAGAAGATGTAGTGAAAATGGCCCCATTGCCGAAAGTGGAAAACCAGTTCACGCCGAAGACAGTATGGAGTACAGGCGTGGGCGACGGGATTGGCGATTTCTATTCCAACCTGCATCCGACCTGGCAAGACGGCACCGTTTATGCGGCTGACCGCTTTGGTATCGTAAAAGCGCTCGATGCAGCGGATGGCAAAGAAAAATGGAAAGTCGACCTCTCTGAGAAAACCGGCTTCTTCTCTAAAAACCTGTCTGCCATGCTGTCCGGTGGTATTACCGTCAGCGGCGATCGCCTGTATATCGGCAGTGAGCGCGGTCAGGTTTATGCCCTGAACACCAGTGATGGTTCGATTGTATGGCAAGCTAAAGCGGCTGGCGAAGCGCTGTCGCGTCCTGTGGTCAGCGATGGCCTGGTGCTGATTCATACCAGTAACGGTATGTTGCAGGGTCTGGATCAGGCGACCGGGGCGGTGAAGTGGACCGTGAACCTGGACATGCCTGCGCTGTCGCTGCGCGGTGAATCAGCCCCGTCAGTTGCCTTTGGTGGCGCGATTGTGGGCGGCGACAACGGACGCGTCAGCGCCGTGATCATGAATCAGGGCCAGTTGATTTGGCAGCAGCGTATTTCACAGCCGAGCGGGGCGACGGAAATCGACCGCCTGAGCGACGTGGATACCACGCCGATCATTGTAAATGGTGTGGTTTACGCGCTGGCGTACAATGGCAACCTTTCCGCACTGGATCTGCGTTCAGGGCAGATTTTGTGGAAACGTGAAATTGGCGGCGTGAAAGATCTGATTGTCGATGCCGGGCGTATCTACCTGGTGGATCAGGACGATCGTGTGATTGCCCTGAATGCGGATGGCGGTGTCGCTATCTGGCGTCAAAGCGAGCTGCTGCATCGTAATCTGACCTCACCGGTGCTGTATAATGGCTACATCGTCGTCGGTGACGGCGAAGGCTACCTGCACTGGCTGAACACCACGGATGGCCGCTTTGTTGCCCAGCAAAAACTGGACAGCTCGGGCTTCCAGACTGAGCCTGTTGTCGCCAGCGACAAGCTGCTGATTCAGTCGAAAGATGGTGAAGTTTATGCCATTACCCGCTAACGGGTAAGTTGTCAGGCAGGGTTATCCTTCCGGCACAGCGGCTCCTGATTTCATCAGGGGCCGTTTCGTTTTTAGTCAGGCATGGTATCCTTTGCGCCGTAAGCCTGAACTGAACGGCTAAAGCCGTTATAATCACGCCATTCGGGCGAATTAATACATTATTGAGGCATTGTTATGGTACCTGTGGTCGCGCTGGTTGGGCGTCCCAATGTGGGAAAATCTACGCTGTTTAACCGTTTAACTCGCACACGAGATGCGCTGGTAGCGGATTTTCCTGGACTGACTCGCGATCGCAAATATGGTCGCGCCGAAGTGGAAGGGCGCGAATTCATTGTTATCGATACCGGCGGTATTGATGGCACCGAAGACGGTGTTGAAACGCGTATGGCGGAACAGTCGCTGCTGGCGATTGAAGAAGCCGACGTGGTGCTGTTTATGGTGGATGCCCGTGCAGGCATGATGCCCGCCGATCAGCAAATTGCAAAACATCTGCGCGCGCGTCAAAAAGCGACATTCCTGGTCGCGAATAAAACGGACGGGCTCGATCCGGATCAGGCCATTGTGGATTTCTATTCACTGGGTCTGGGGGAGATTTACGCTATCGCCGCGTCCCATGGCCGTGGTGTGACCAGCCTGCTGGAGACGGCGCTGCTGCCGTGGATGGAAAAGGTTGATCCCGTAGAAGTCACCGAAGAAGATGAAAACGAAGCCTACTGGGCCGCGTTAGCCGCAGAAGAGAACGGTGAGGAAGAGGAAGAAGAGGACGATTTCGACCCGACCACACTGCCGATCAAGCTGGCGATTGTCGGACGTCCAAACGTCGGTAAGTCTACGCTGACTAACCGCATTCTGGGTGAAGATCGCGTGGTCGTTTATGACATGCCAGGCACCACGCGCGACAGTATCTACATCCCGATGGAACGTGACGATCGTGAATATGTGCTGATCGATACCGCCGGGGTGCGTAAGCGCGGCAAAATCACCGATACGGTGGAGAAATTCTCGGTCATCAAAACCCTGCAGGCGATTGAAGACGCTAACGTGGTGATGCTGGTGATCGATGCGCGCGCCGGCATTTCCGATCAGGATTTGTCACTGCTCGGATTTATCCTGAACAGCGGCCGCTCACTGGTGATCGTGGTGAACAAGTGGGATGGTCTGTCACAGGAAGTGCGTGATGAAGTCAAAGAGACGCTGGACTTCCGTCTGGGCTTCATCGACTTTGCGCGCGTGCACTTTATTTCTGCGCTGCATGGCAGCGGTGTAGGCAACCTGTTTGAATCGGTAACGGAAGCGTACGACTGCTCAACGAAGCGTGTAAACACCTCGCTGCTGACGCGCATCATGAACATGGCGGCAGAAGACCATCAGCCACCGCTGGTGCGTGGTCGCCGCGTTAAGCTGAAGTACGCCCACGCGGGTGGCTATAACCCACCGATTGTGGTGATTCACGGCAACCAGGTGAAAGATTTACCGGACTCCTACAAGCGTTACCTGATGAACTATTTCCGTCGTTCTCTGAACGTAATGGGCACGCCAATCCGCATTCAGTTTAAAGAGGGTGAAAACCCGTATGAAGGCAAGCGTAACCTGTTGACGCCAACGCAACAGCGTAAGCGTAAGCGTCTGATGGCGCACATGAAGAAAAATAAGCGTTAACTAATCGAGGGCCAGATGGCCCTCTTTTTTTGCCCTGGCATTGTGCTTATTTACACAATGGTGAAAAACGCTGCGCCAGAACTGTGGACATTTCGTACCCGACAGCGGCAAGGTCCACTGCACAGGATGGGATATCCGCTGTCACAGGGCGCCTGTCTGTCCCGATTGTCATCAATCCTTACGTGACTGAGGCGAGGTGACTGATGACGTCTTCCAGCATGCGGGTTTACTTTCCCGATATATATCCTCGTCCCCTTAAAAGCTCAAAACATCACTTTAGTTGTCCGCTGGGCTACTCTCTGGATCGGCGTGGCCTTATCCAGCGTAAAAATTTGTAGCGAAAATGCTATTGCTTAGTAACAAACAGGTTTAAAACTTCACTGCATAACGTACCAGGTGGTACAATTTCGCCGCGTCATGACGGAGTATCGCCTGCTCTGGCTTCCTCCGGAAACATATCATTCATTTCATGGACGCAGGTCTGATTTAATTGGAATTAAAACAACGCCGTCTCATTAACCTGCAACGTTAACCGCGATACGCGCGAAAAGCGGCGGGCGAAAGAGCGGACTTTGTTTATCAGGAGAGTAAGTGTTATGGCTGAAACATCCTCTCGATCCGGTAAAGGATTGAGAATATGGTCTGTGCTGCTCGGGCTGGTGCTACTGGCAACCGGCCTGTTCTTTGCTGTTGGCGGGGGACAACTCGCAACGCTTGGCGGCAGTTGGTATTTCCTGGTTGCGGGCATCGTTATCGTGCTGTCAGCCATTCAGTTTTTCCGGGCAAAATCCTCAGCGGTTGTGCTTTTCCTGCTGGTATTTTTAGGGACTCTGGTCTGGGCGGTGGTGGACGCTGGCCTGGTCTTCTGGCCACTGGTTTCTCGCCTGATGGTGCCCGCCGGTTTAATGATTCTGGCCTTCCTTACCTGGCCCGCCTTACGCAAGCGCGAGAATAAACCTTCGCTGGCAAAACTCTCTTATGCGCTTTCTGCCGTCATCGCCGTGGGTATGGTGGCTACATTAGTCCAGATGTTCCAGCCGCATCCAACCGTGGCGGCAACGGGTCCTGAACTGCCGCTGATTCCGGTAGAGAAATCGAAGCAACAGCAAAACTGGGATAACTACGGTAATACCGCTGGCGGCAGCCGTTTTGTCGCGCTCGATCAGATTACCCGTGACAACGTGAAGGATCTGCAGGTTGCCTGGACTTACCGTACGGGTGACATTCCCGAAAGCCCAACCGGTAACGGTGCGGAAGATCAGGAAACGCCGTTGCAGGTCGGTAATACACTTTACCTGTGCACGCCGCACAATAATGTCATCGCCGTCGAAGCTGACAGTGGAAAGCAGATCTGGAAGCGTGAAATCAACGCACAGGCTGAAGTCTGGCCGCGCTGCCGTGGTCTGGCCTATTTCGACGCGACGAAACCGCTGAACCAGCCAACGCAGCCCGGCTCAACGCCAGTACCGGCCGTAACGCTGGCGGCAGGAGACAGCTGTCAGCGCCGTATTCTGATGAATACTATCGATGCGCGCCTGATTGCGATCAACGCCGACAACGGTGAATTCTGTGAAGACTTCGGTAACCATGGCATCGTCGATCTGAAAGCGGGCTTAGGTGATGCGCCCGATCCGCTTTATCAGCTGACTTCAGCCCCAACGCTTGCCGGAACCACGGTGGTCGTGGGCGGCCGCGTGGCGGATAACGTGAAAACCGACATGCCTGGCGGCGTGTTGCGCGGTTTTGATGTGATCACCGGTAAAATGCGCTGGGCGTTTGACCCGGGCAATGTCGATCCTAATGCCATCCTGATGCCTGGCAAGGACTATACGCGCAGTACGCCGAACTCCTGGGCGCCGATGTCGTACGATGCGGCCATGAACACCGTGTTTATTCCTATGGGCAGCTCCTCCGTTGACCTGTGGGGAGCCAATCGTACCGCGCTGGACCATAAATATGGAGCCTCGGTACTCGCGCTGGACGCGACAACCGGTAAAGAGAAGTGGGTTTATCAGACCGTTCATAACGATCTGTGGGACTTCGACCTGCCGATGCAGCCCAGCCTGATCGACTTCCCGATGAAGGATGGCAGCACCAAACCTGCGGTCGTCATCGGCGGTAAAACCGGCATGATTTTTGTGCTGGATCGTCTGACCGGTAAGCCGCTCACCAAGGTTGAAGAGCTGCCGATGCCGCAGGGTGATATCCCGAACGAGCAATATACAAAAACCCAGCCGCATTCGACCGGTATGCCGATGATTGGTAATCAGACGCTGAAAGAGTCGGATATGTGGGGCGCAACCCCGTTCGATCAGCTGGCCTGCCGTATCGCGTTTAAGTCAATGCGCTACAACGGCCTGTTTACCGTACCTGGCACTGATAAGTCGCTGAGTTTCCCGGGTTCACTGGGCGGGATGAACTGGGGCAGTATGTCCACCGATCCGAATAACAACCTGTTGTTTGTTAACGACATGCGTTTAGGATTATGGGTACAGATGATCCCGGTTAATACCAGCAAAATTTCACGCGGCAGCAACGGGGGGGAAGCCATCAATACCGGTATGGGCGCGGTTCCGTTGAAAGGCACGCCTTATGCCGTGAACAAAAACCGCTTTATGTCACCGTTGGGTATTCCTTGCCAGGCGCCACCGTTTGGTACCCTGTCTGCGATTGACATGAAAACCCAGAAAATCGTCTGGCAGGTGCCGGTAGGTACGGTAGAAGATACCGGTCCGTTCGGCATCAAAATGCGCGCGAAAATGCCTATTGGCATGCCGACGCTGGGCGGTACGCTGGCGACGCAGGGTGGACTGGTGTTTATTGCCGGTACTCAGGACTACTACCTGCGCGCGTTCGATAGCGCCACCGGTAAAGAAGTCTGGAAAGCCCGTTTGCCTGTCGGCAGTCAGGGTGGACCGATGAGTTATGTCTCACCGAAAACCGGTAAACAGTACATCGTGATTTCCGCCGGCGGCGCACGCCAGTCGCCGGATCGTGGTGACTATGTGATTGCTTATGCGCTGCCAGACAGCAAATAAGCGACGATAAAACAAAAGGGCCATCGCGGCCCTTTTTTTGCGTAACGGAAAACCCGTTTTCCCGACAGGATAAGCTGCGGGTTCATAAGACGTGCCGCAGGGCAAACCCGAAGCCGCCTTCTGAAAAGGCGGCTTTGTTACTTACCGTCGCGCAACAGCGACTTGAGTTCTGGCGGTGCCTGTTGCTCGGGAACCAGTATGACGACCGTGCCGGACTGCTGGCGCGTGGCATATTGAATCTGGATGCGAAAGTAACGTTGATCCCCGCGTCCCACCTCTGCTGCTTTTTCCTCGGGTTCGCCCAAAGGCATCGCCCGTTCCAGTACCTGACAGACGTGCGCTTTTTCGGGAGGCGGAAGTTCGCCCAACGGAAATCGACGCTCATTCCGTAAGCCAGGAATAAAAGCAAAGCCGCCTTCTTGCGTTACCACAATCGTTGCGTCATCGGTGAGCTCGGGGAGTTGACTCATAACACGCCTACCTCTTTCCACGCTTGTTCAATTGCGCTCGCCACCGTGGTGTCGAAGCGCTTTTTACCATGCTGCACGGTGAGTTGTGCAAAGGCTTTGAAGTCCGCATCCTGATGTAAATCTTTATCGCACAGCGTGTCGTACCATGCCTGACCCGCTCGCTCCCAGGCATATCCGCCCAGGGCTTTTGCGGCCAGATAAAAGGCACGATTAGGAATTCCGGAGTTCAGGTGCACACCGCCGTTATCCTCACGTGTTTTAATATAGTCCTTCATGTGGCCTGGCTGAGGATCTTTCCCCAGCATCGGGTCATCGTAAGCGGTGCCGGGATGTGACATTGACCGCAGACCCTTACCATTGATGCCTTTTGCCAGCAGCCCTTCACCGATGATCCAGTCGGCCTTATCGGCTGTCTGTTTCAGACTAAACTGTTTCACCAGCGAACCAAACACATCAGACATGGACTCGTTCAACGCACCGGCCTGTTCAAAATAGATCAAACCGGCTTCGGTTTCTGTGACGCCGTGCGACAACTCATGCGCCACCACATCAATCGCAATCGTGAAGCGGTTAAAGATTTCGCCATCACCGTCGCCAAACACCATTTGCTGACCGTTCCAGAACGCATTTTGGTACTTCTCACCGTAGTGAACCGTCCCAGCTAGTTTCAGACCGTGATTATCCAGAGAATTTCGTTTATAGATTTGCCAGAAAAAGTCGTGTGTGACACCAAGATAGTTCCAGGCTTCGTCGGCAGCAACGTCACCATTTGAAGACTGGCCTTCTTTACGCACCAGCGTGCCAGGTAATGTTTCCTGGTTTTTGGCATCATAGATTTCACGCTCAATCTTCCCGGCCTGCGTGGTTTTTGGCGCTGCCGTCTTTTTCCAGTGTTCAGCCATCAGGTGCTGAACATGGGTCAGTGTACGACGTGCCTGCTCCTGCTGGTGGCCGGTGCCGTGATCGATAATCTTGCGAAGAATATAGGGAGGAATAACGCTGAAAGCCATTTGAGACTCCTTGGCATGAGGGATGTACCAGGAAGTATAGTTAAGAAATGCTTTTCTTTCGTCTCGGTTTTTCAGGAATAAGTTGCGTGACCTGGCTTTCAACCCAGCCATCATCAAGGCGGGTGCGTAACCGATCGCCCTTATTCAACTGACCAGTTTTTTTCACGACCTGTCCATGGGTATCCGTCGTAACGCTGAAACCCCGCGCCAGCGTGGCGAGCGGGCTGACGCCTTCCAGTTGCGCGGCAAGCTGACCAAAACGTTGTTTATCGCGGTTAAGCATTTTTTCCATGGCCTGCTGCAGGCGATAGTGCCAGTTCTGCAGACTTTTTTGTGCCTGATACAGGCGTTCTTGTGGCTGCTGTTGGGCCAACCGCTGTGCCAGGCGATCCTGCTGACGGCTGGCGTGGCGAAGCCGTGTTTCCATCGCATCGCCCAGGCGCTGTTGTAGCCGGAACAGCAGGGTCTGCTGGCGCGCAAGGCGCAACTGCGGATGTTGCTGCTGCAGGCGATGGTCTAAACGGCTGAACAGACGCTGCTGACGCGCCAGATAGTAATCCATTGCCATTTCCAGCCGCTGCTGTTGTGACTGAAGTTGACGCAACAGCTCAAGCTGATTACGGCTGACAATTTCGGCCGCAGCCGATGGCGTTGGGGCGCGCAGGTCAGCGACAAAATCAGCAATCGTGACGTCAGTTTCATGCCCGACAGCACTGACCACGGGAATGTGGCTGGCAAAGATAGCGCGCGCCACGCGCTCGTCATTAAAGCTCCACAGATCTTCCAGCGAACCGCCGCCGCGTCCCACGATTAACACGTCGCACTCTGCCCGCAGGTTAGCGATTTCAATCGCACGTACGATCGCGGCAGGCGCATCTACGCCCTGTACGGCGGTGGGATAAATCACGACCGGTAGTGAGGGATCGCGACGGTGAAGCACGCGCAGTACATCGTGCAGCGCCGCGCCGGTAGCAGACGTTATGATGCCGACCTGCTTTGCCGGTTGCGGCAAGGGCTTCTTATGTTCTGGTGCGAACAGGCCTTCCTGCGCCAGCTTTGCTTTCAACTGTTCGAACTGCTGCTGGAGCAGGCCTTCACCGGCGGGATGCATGCTTTCAATAATCAGCTGATAATCGCCGCGCGGCTCATACAGCGTGATATTGGCGCGAACTAAAATCTGCTGACCATGCTGCGGGCGAAAGGTCACACGACGGTTGCTGTTACGAAACATCGCGCAGCGCACCTGTGCACCATCATCTTTCAGCGTGAAGTACCAGTGGCCAGAAGCCGGCTGGGTAAAATTAGAGATTTCGGCACTCAGCCACACCAGGCCCATCTCATTTTCCAGCAGCTGGCGCACTGTGGTATTGAGACGACTTACGGTAAAAATATTGGCGTTCGGTGGCAGCGACATGTGACGAAGATCAAATTCCAAATCAGTAGGTTAATTAGTCGATACTACAGGCCCTGTTGCGCGGATCAAGACTTTTTCTAAAAAACTAGTGGAGGCAATCGATTACGCCCTGTATAATGCCGCGGCAATATTTTATCTATTCTCACGCACCCGAGGTGGAGTATTGCCATGTTAAGAATCGCTAAAGAAGCACTCACTTTCGACGACGTCCTGCTCGTTCCTGCTCACTCCACCGTCCTGCCTAATACGGCCGACCTCAGCACGCAACTGACCAAAAATATTCGCCTGAACATTCCCATGCTTTCTGCTGCGATGGATACCGTGACCGAAGCGGGCCTGGCGATTGCGCTGGCACAGGAAGGTGGTCTGGGCTTCATTCATAAAAACATGTCAATTGAACGCCAGGCAGACGAAGTCCGTAAAGTCAAAAAACATGAAAGCGGCGTGGTTACCGAACCACAGACCGTACTGCCCACCACCACACTGGCCGAAGTTAAAGCGCTGACCGAGCGCAACGGTTTTGCTGGTTACCCTGTGGTGAACGCGAAAAACGAACTGGTGGGCATCATCACCGGTCGCGATGTGCGCTTTGTGACCGATCTGAACCAGCCTGTCACTGCCGTGATGACGCCGAAAGAGCGTCTGGTGACGGTGAAAGAAGGCGAAGCCCGCGACGTTGTTCTGCAAAGAATGCACGAAAAACGCGTCGAGAAAGCCCTGGTCGTGGACGACAGCTTCCATTTGCTGGGCATGATCACCGTAAAAGATTTCCAGAAAGCCGAACGTAAGCCTAATGCCTGTAAAGATGCGCAGGGCCGTCTGCGTGTGGGTGCTGCTGTCGGTGCCGGTGCGGGCAACGAAGAGCGCGTGGATGCACTGGTGGCTGCCGGTGTTGACGTCTTACTGATCGACTCTTCTCATGGCCACTCTGAAGGTGTACTGCAGCGCATCCGGGAAACCCGCGCGAAATACCCTGATCTCGAAATCGTCGGCGGCAACGTGGCGACTGGCGCGGGTGCGCTGGCGCTGGTTGAAGCGGGCGTAAGCGCCGTTAAAGTGGGCATCGGTCCGGGATCCATCTGTACGACCCGTATCGTTACCGGTGTCGGTGTTCCGCAGATCACCGCCGTTTCTGACGCTGTTGCGGCGCTGGAAGGCACGGGTATCCCTGTTATCGCTGACGGCGGTATCCGTTTCTCAGGTGATATCGCCAAAGCCATCGCGGCAGGTGCTTCCTGTGTCATGGTAGGTTCTATGCTGGCAGGTACAGAAGAATCGCCGGGTGAAATCGAACTTTACCAGGGCCGTGCCTTTAAATCTTATCGTGGGATGGGGTCACTGGGTGCGATGTCTAAAGGTTCATCAGACCGTTATTTCCAGACCGACAACGCCGCTGACAAGCTGGTGCCGGAAGGCATCGAAGGCCGTGTAGCCTATAAAGGCCGCCTGAAAGAGATTGTGCATCAGCAAATGGGCGGTCTGCGTTCATGTATGGGGCTGACCGGTTGCCCGACCATTGACGATCTACGCACTAAAGCAGAATTCGTCCGTATCAGCGGTGCGGGCATCAATGAGAGCCACGTGCACGATGTGACCATCACCAAAGAGTCGCCGAACTACCGCATGGGTTCATAACCCCGCAAGATTTCCCGCCCGGCGACAGCCGGGCGCTTTACTTTATCAAGTCACCGTTTTGGAAAACCCTCAATGACGACGGAAAATATCCATAAGCACCGCATTCTGATTCTCGATTTTGGTTCTCAATACACGCAACTGGTGGCGCGTCGCGTCCGTGAGCTTGGCGTGTACTGTGAACTCTGGGCCTGGGACGTTACCGAAGCGCAGATTCGCGAGTTCAATCCCAGCGGTATCATCCTGTCAGGTGGCCCGGAAAGCACCACCGAACACGACAGTCCGCGCGCACCTGACTACGTTTTCACGGCTGGCGTGCCCGTGCTGGGCGTCTGTTATGGCATGCAAACCATGGCTATGCAACTGGGTGGTAAGGTCGAAGGCTCTAACGAGCGCGAATTTGGCTATGCGCAGGTAGAGGTGAACACCGCCAGCGCACTGATTCGCGATATCGAGGATGCTATCAGCGCATCAGGCAAACCGTTGCTGGATGTCTGGATGAGTCACGGTGACAAGGTGACCGCGATTCCGGCTGACTTCGTCACCGTTGCCAGCACGGAAACCTGTCCGTTTGCGATTATGGCGAACGAAGAGAAGCGCTTCTATGGCGTGCAGTTCCACCCGGAAGTCACCCATACGCGCCAGGGCCTGCGCATGCTGGAGCGTTTCGTTATCGATATCTGCCAGTGTGAAGCGCTCTGGACACCGGCCAAAATCATTGAGGATGCCGTTGAGCGCCTGCGTGCACAGGTGGGCGATGACAAAGTCATTCTGGGCTTGTCCGGTGGTGTCGATTCCTCTGTGACCGCGATGCTGCTGCACCGTGCGATTGGTAAAAATCTGACCTGCGTTTTCGTGGATAACGGTCTGTTGCGTCTGAACGAAGCGCAGCAGGTGCTGGATATGTTTGGCGATCACTTTGGTCTGAACATTGTTCACGTCGATGGTGAAGCGCGCTTCCTGGATGCGCTGGCCGGAGAAAGTGACCCTGAAGCGAAGCGTAAAATCATTGGCCGCGTTTTCGTCGAAGTCTTTGACGAGCAGGCGCTGCGTCTGGAAGACGTGAAGTGGCTGGCACAGGGCACCATCTATCCGGATGTGATTGAATCCGCTGCCTCTGCCACCGGTAAAGCCCACGTCATCAAATCACACCACAACGTCGGCGGCCTGCCGAAAGAGATGAAGATGGGCCTGGTCGAGCCATTACGTGAGCTGTTTAAAGACGAAGTGCGTAAGATCGGTCTGGAACTGGGCCTGCCGTACGATATGCTCTATCGCCATCCATTCCCGGGCCCGGGTCTGGGCGTACGCGTACTGGGTGAGGTGAAGAAAGAGTACTGTGACCTGCTGCGCCGTGCGGATGCCATCTTTATTGAAGAGCTGCATAAAGCCGATCTCTACAATAAAGTCAGCCAGGCCTTTACGGTGTTCCTGCCCGTCCGTTCCGTGGGCGTAATGGGCGATGGCCGTAAATACGACTGGGTCGTTTCACTGCGTGCGGTCGAAACCATCGACTTCATGACTGCCCACTGGGCGCACCTGCCGTATGATTTCCTGGGCCGCGTGTCCAATCGTATCATTAACGAAGTGAACGGCATTTCCCGCGTGGTCTATGACATTTCCGGTAAGCCACCGGCGACGATTGAGTGGGAATAATTTCCCGACCGGTAACGTCTGGCACTAACAGGCACTAAACCATACTTAAGTCCGCGTAATTGCGGACTTTTTTTGTTTTTGGCTTAGTCATTTTTGGCAATGTCTGGCAACGCCAAGCACGGTTTGACCGTGGTATTTTGATGGGTATGATTCATTGGTAATGCCATGGATTACGCCCGATACCATGCTGAGTATTTTTGATGGGGCATGGTATTAATTTTTCATATCTATTTGTTTTATAAATATTAATCTCTAATTATTTAGAGGTTTTTCAGCATGGTATCAAACAAAAATTACAGGTTGAAACATGCTGACTGATACTAAGCTACGCAATCTCAAACCCAAAGATAAACTTTACAAAGTCAATGACCGTGATGGCCTCTATGTTGCCGTCACAACCGCAGGGTCTATCTCCTTTCGCTACAACTACTCGATCAATGGCAGGCAAGAAACCATTACCTTTGGCCGCTACGGAGTAGGAGGTATAACGTTAGCTGAAGCACGTGAGCGTCTTAATGAAGCGAAGCGAATGGTTACTGATGGAAAGTCTCCGGCCAAAGAGAAAGCTCGTGCTAAGGCGAGAACGAAAGATGCTGAAACCTTTGGTGCATGGGCACACAAATGGCTGCGTGGGTATCAAATGGCCGACTCTACCCGGGATATGCGTCGCTCAGTCTACGCCCGAGAGCTAGAGGGAAAATTTGGCAACCAAAAGCTCACAGAAATTACCCATGAAGACTTGAGAGCACTTACTGATGCGATTGTGGAGAGGGGGGCACCTGCAACAGCAGTGCATACGCGTGATATTGTGCTCCAGGTATATCGATGGGCGATAGAAAGAGGGCAGAAAGTCGAGAATCCCGCTGATTTGGTACGGCCTGCAAGTATCGCTCGATTTGAGCCGAGAGACCGAACATTAACGCCAGCTGAGATCGGTTTGATGTACCGGTATATGGAAAAAGTAGGAACAACGCCTCAGATTCGTGCTGCGGTAAAGCTTCTCTTGTTGACGATGGTACGTAAAAGCGAATTAACGAATGCAACTTGGAATGAAATAAACTTTACTGAAGCGTTGTGGACGATCCCTAAGGAGCGAATGAAACGGCGTAACCCACACTTGGTATTTTTGTCTCGCCAAACTATGGATATTCTGATTGCTTTGAAAACATTTGCCGGTGGTTCTAACTACATTCTTCCTTCTCGGTATGATTCCGATGCTCCAATGAGCAGTGCGACGATGAACCGCGTAATGGATTTAACATACAAGGCGGCGCAGAAAGAAGGCCAGTCACTCATTAAATTTGGACCTCATGATCTTCGTCGAACTGCGAGCACTCTGCTGCATGAGGCCGGATACAATACTGACTGGATCGAAAAATGCCTGGCACATGAACAGAAAGGGGTAAGGGCGGTATACAACAAAGCTGAATATCGAGAGCAAAGAGCATCAATGCTACAGGATTGGGCTGATATGATTGATGAATGGATTGTTTAAGATTTGTATATTCATACATAAGCCGGAATATATAGGTGCATAGGCTAGCCTAATTAGACAGGCAGCTCTGTATCAGAAGGGCACATTCGGCATCTTTGTAGAAACAATCACATGCATACTTTGAAAGTTCGTTTTCGCATATAACTTCCTGATGCAGCTTAACTTTTTTTTAATAGTTTGATAAGGTTATCGCATGTGTATTATGTAGATATTATAGGTGGCCAAAGTGATCATAAACGATATATTTAAAATATCCGAAGCAATTTCTTCTCCGTTTCACTATATCTTCAGAAGAAATCTCTCACATTACTTATATCAAAAGAGTGTTGTTGCAATCCTAACCAGAGTCAATGAAAAAAGACTACGGGAGTGGTATCGGCCATTGGATTTAATTGACGCCAGAGAATTTAGAGGGCTAATTAATTCACTTTTCCAACCTGGGGACTATCATTTTTCTGCAATGGATATCGCCGTTACAATTAATATAGCAATAGGGCATTATTGCGATAATGAATTTAACAAAATTAGTCATGAGATTATTGATTTTTCATATCACTTTTCATGTGAAATAAAAGAGTCTATAATTAAGAGTAAACTAATGCGGGATGGGTTGGCTGATTATGGAAAAAACATTGCCCTTCTTGATGTCAATTCAGAGCGCGCAAAGATTGAATATCTGTTTAAAAATAAGAAGGCTTTATTTAATCATTACTTCTCCACATTCAAAAATGATAATTTTAACCACAGCATCAGGATCTGGCATCAAAGTAATGACCATTCATGGGTTGACTGGAACGAAAAAAACTCCATCTGTATAAACATTAATCCGTACAAAATTCGTGAGGGTTTCTTTTTGGTCGGTTTTGACTACTTTGATATTACAAATAGCGAAAGTTTGTATGTTGCCAGCAATAAAGATGGATGTGAATATTTTAATGAACATTTAGATGATGGTTTATGCGTATGGGTGCGTTAGAAATTAATAAAGATAGGGCTTAATTTAAAATGATTTAATGAAATTCAAATGATAAATTCACTGTTTATACTAATCAAGGCCTTTGAAACTGCTTGGTGTGAAATAATTCTCCCCTCAATTTTTGTTAACTTATCTGCAATTTGTCTCTGATTGAATCCTTGTTTCTTAAGAACAAGCATACGTTTCTTACTATCTGTTAATCGTGAGTCAACCATGCGGCGAGCAATATTTCGCAGCATTCCGAGATCGTTAGCTCCAAGCGTTTTACCTGCTCCAGTCAAGCGAACGGCTGCTTCATGAATGAGTCTTTCGGTTTCTCCCTTAAGTAATATTGGGTACTTAAAATTATCCCTAACGTAATGAAAGAATTCGTCACTTTGTTTCTGAGTGACGCATTTATTTTGGAGGAAATGATAGAAATAAAGGTCAATTAGTTCATCTTTTGAAATGACTTTAAGTTCTTCGACTCTGACAATGTGAAGTTGCAATCTCTGCAATTCATTCTCGAATTTCTCTTTTGAGTTTAGAGCACTCTTGTGAGTGGAGTTCCACGTACAGCCGTTTTTATGTTTCGGTTTATGGTAAGAACAATACCTGTGGCTGAGTTGTAGTTTTTTCTGATTATCAGGATTTTTTTCGTTATGACTATCTATGTCATCTTCCAGTTCTAGCATGTTTTTATCTAGCTTATAGAAATATTCTGCAAGTTCATTTCTTTGGCCACACAGTTCGCAGAAAGTTTGCTTTCGTCGCGCATTGAGTTTTGTGTCTGCATTGTGCTGCTTGAAGCGCGTCGGTGTAAGGTGAAGCTGCCATAAAAGCTCAAGAAGATTATCCACGGTGGCCTGAAACTTAAAATCTACAGCTCGATATTGATGTTGCGTATTTGCAAAATGTCTTAGTTGTTGTTTAATTACATCATGAGCATTTTTGAAACCCATGACCACTACTAGATTGGTTATTGGAGTTTCTTCTTTAAATTTATAACTGTATTTACGAGAAGAAAAACCAGGGGCGCTTTCAGGACTGATCAAATTATCATTTGAACGTTGTAAGTGAGAGTGAGCAACATTCATATAGGGGTTAGGAAAGAATTTAAAATGACTCTCAGGAAGAGATTTAAGGAATGCTGAGACCTTAGGATCAATGACTTCTAAGATAAGCTCTCCAATAGGGCGCTTATCCGATTCTCGTTTGTCGTAGGATGAAACCCCTTTCAAATGGCTTCGTGAGTCTTTCCTTTTTGAATGTACGCTGTAGTTTGCCCACCGATCTCGAAATTCCCGTATGCCAGCGGCAACAGCGTTATCGCAATCTTCCCAGACAGAGATAAAGTACATGCCTAAGCGATCACTTACATCTTTTTCACTTTCGATATACGCCATTTGTCACGTCCCTCATATGTAGACCATTGCTATGTTACTACTGGTTAAGTAATGAGTCTATTGGCAACTGCTTGTAATTACTGGCAGCTGTTCTTTGTTAATTTGAAAATAAATAGTAGATTCAACCTAATCCGCCAAAACGTCCAATTCAATGTCTAAAAAATATTGGCATACTCAGGTCTCTGCAACTAACAGGAGGCCAACACATGCAAGAACTAGCACATAAGACCCTAATTAATCGTAAGACCTTACTCAGCATCATTCCTTTGTCTGATCGAACAATCTATAACCTGGAACAACGTGGTGAGTTTCCTCAGCGTATTGTTTTGACGAGTCGAAGTGTTGCATGGGATTTAGCGGAGGTTGAAAGCTGGATAGAAGCAAAGCGCAGATCTGCTTTAAAGGCAGCAAGACCCGGTTTTATGTGGTCTGTGTGAATCATCATGAGGATTAAAAATTTAATAGATTTTCAGACTCAGGAAACAACCAATAAAAAAAAGGAATCTGTGACAAACAATAAAATGAAATTGGATGCAGGATATGTAGATAAACTTATCGCAATACATGAGTGCAGTGCTCAGGAGGCTAATCAACTTGGTTTCATTGCTCGGTTTTTAATTCAAGCAACTCTGCCACACAGCAAGCCAAGATTGAATGAGTGGAGCCGTAAGAATGGCAATTTGACCATGCATATGATGGCACCGTCAGCAGTAGGTTTGCCTTACGGTTGTTATGCACGATTATTATTGGTTTGGATTAGTACTCAGGCAATTAGAAATAAATCGAAATTAGATAAAGGTATTATTACTGAGCAGGAAGTTCGTAAGCTTGAATTGGGGCGATCTCAGCGACGTTTTATGGAAGCACTGGGGCTACGTTCAAGTGGTGGGAAAAATGGCTCTATTGTCCCGCTTCGTGATCAGATGCGACGATTATTTAAAACGACAATTAGTATTATGTTAGCAGAGTTAAATGACGAAAGTGGATATATTTGTGAAGATGAAATGGGAGCCAGGGTTGCCGATATTTCACATATTTGGTGGAGTGTAAAATATCCTGAGAGAGATTTATTGAGTCAATCTTGGGTAGAGTTGTCGCCTAAATTTTTTCAACTGATAACAGATAAGCCTGTTCCATTGGATATGAGAGTTCTGCGGCTGATTAAACGTTCTCCGATGGCTTTAGATATATATTGCTGGGCGACTTATAGGGTTAGTTATTTAAAGCGAGTAACAATTATTCCTTGGTCAGGTTTGATGGAGCAAATAGGATCTAATTACGCCGATGTCAAAGACTTTAGACGACGGTTTAATGATGGGCTTAAAAAAGTACAGTGGGCATGGCCAGGGCTAGACGCTACACCAACCGAAAAAGGACTTCTTATAAAACCAAGTGCCCCTCAAGTACCTCGAAGGAAAAAACAAAGAACAGAGAGGTTTTGAAGCTTTATGAACGCCTATTCACTGACTCTTTATAAGTGTGTATATGCTTGGGGATAAAGAAAGTTATCCACGCATATTCTGTCCCGCTTTATAGAAAGTATTCTGCGCATCTTCTGTCTCAGTTTGCGCATGTTTTGTCTCAGGCTACGCATGTTCTGTCTCTTAAATGGTCGTATAGTCCTTTTGTAACAGAGGCTTATAGGGAATCCTATAGTATAGCCTGTAGGTTTAACCTATATAAAAATCAGCCTGTAGCCTAAGTTGAGAAATTGTGGATAAACTCTGGGGGTAATTATATCTCTGACTGGCATTTTTCACTTTCTCATTTTTTAATGAGCTGTTAGCTAAAAGGATTTTCTAAATATCATTTTTTCTTTTGGACGTGATGTGCTCTGTATACGTTTAAAACTTGCCATCATATTTATGACATATGAGGTACGTATTTTTTTTGATATGTAAAACAGTATGTTAGCTGCATTCATGGTTTTTCGAGAATTTTAGCCGCTAAAATCCGATGATCTATCTAGGAAGATAAGAGCGATGAAACCAGTTATAGCTGAGTTTATAACCACTGAGGCGAGGAACGAGATTCACTATATAGAAGAATTTTACCCGAGTAATCCTACAGTAATACTTTAAAAAAACACATCCAGTACACAGGAATACACAGTACGTACACAGATTTACAACGGCAACTGTAGGGCAGGACATGTAAAGTAGGCCCACCGCTCCGGTGTCCCAACTTTACCACTCCCTATTCGCCGCAACGCTGCTCAAGGTAGTCCTGCTCTGCGAGGCTGATCGGCTACCGCCTATATGGAGAGTGATATGACAGTTTCTCAGACTAGAAAGAACAGTTCACCAATTAAAGTTTATTGTTTGCCAGAGGAAAAAGCGCAAATCCAGGAAAATGCAGAAGCTTCTGGTTTAAGTGTCGCGAGTTTCATTCGTAAAGTCGCAATGGGTTATCAGGTTGAGTCTATTGTAGATATTAAACAGGTCATAGAACTTAGCCGGGTAAATGCTGATCTAGGGAGGCTTGGTGGTTTACTTAAACTGTGGCTAGCTAATGATCCTCGCACGATTGATTTTTCGCCCACACTGATAAAAGCGTTGCTTGCAAAAATAGAATCAACCAGACAAGAACTAAGGAATATTATGGATAGAATTTTGGATAATTAAATGTATGGTTTTCTACATATCAGCATCTGTTACCAGTCCAAGTTTACAATACTCATAATCAGTTGAATTTGAGGTAGGCAAATGAAATTTATGCTCCGAATATTTTCATCGCAAAGAACTATTTTAGCCGCTAAAAAAGCCTTGGTAGCTTCCTTCATGGCATATATAGTAGTACTTCCGGTGAAAGCAGGTATTCCTGTTATTGATGGAACTAATGTGGTTCAGACCACAATCAGCGCTGTCAACAACGTTCAGGCAGTATCAAAACAAATCCAGCA
The DNA here is from genome assembly GCF_043546245.1 of Pantoea sp. SGAir0180. NCBI lineage: Bacteria > Pseudomonadati > Pseudomonadota > Gammaproteobacteria > Enterobacterales > Erwiniaceae > Pantoea > Pantoea sp. SGAir0180. The sequence goes on from NZ_CP028071.1 coordinate 594,867, forward strand.
ATATCAGATGCAACTGCAGCAATATGAAAACATGCTGCAGAACACCGTAGCACCTTCGGCTTACATCTGGGACCAAGCTAATTCGACCATCAACAAATTACTGCAGGCGCAGGATACCCTAAATTACTACAAAAATCAGGCTGGAAGTCTCGATTCATATCTTAAACGTTATCAAGACATTAACTACTACCGTTCTTCACCTTGCTTTAATACTAATCTTGAGTGTACTGCATCTGAAATTAGCGCACTGCGTAAAGCTGAACAGGACAGTTCTGAGGCACGAAAAAATGCTAATGACGCTGTATTCCGGGCAATTGATGAACAGCAAGAAACGCTACAAAACGATGCTAACAAGCTGGCAGACCTGCAAACTCAGGCAACAGGTGCAAAAGGGCAAATGGAAGCCATTCAGACGGCTAACCAGCTTGCCAGTGCACAAACAAACCAGTTACTGCAAATACGCTCATTACTGGTGGCACAACAAAATGCAGCTATAACTCTAGCGCAAGTTCAGGCCGATAAAGAAGCCCAACAAATAGCCGCTGATGAGAAAGTATTAGCTGGACAGAACACACCAAGCCCAAAGCGAATGTGGTGAGGGCCAATTAAATGAAAAATAAAATTACGATAGTTTTTATTCTAATCACTTTAATAACTCTATGTTCTTGCAAAAAAAACGATGAAGATTGCTCAGTGACGGCAGATAAAAAAGTAGACGCGCATAAATACGATATGTGTGCATTGCGTAGTAATAATAACCCAAGCCCTAAACGAGAATGGTAATTATGAAAATAGTAAGCAAGCTAACTTTTGTAGGTGTAATAATTTTATTTTCTGTTAATGCCTATGCTGGTCAGTTAAATAGTAGCGGGTTACTTGATACTTTGTTAGATAAGTTTCAACAAGTAGCTAGCACATGGACAACAGTAATTGGCGATTATGCGAATTGGCTCTTCTGGGGGCTGGTGTTAATCAGTATGGTCTGGACATTTAGCATAATGGCGATGCAAGGGGAAGGGTTGACTGGGGTACTTGCAGAAATGGTTCGTTTTTTTGCCGTGATTGGTTTTTTTTATTATCTTTTAATCAATGGGCCAGCCATATCGCAATCAATAATTATTTCAATGAGACAACTTGCTGCAAACGCTTCGGGAATAGGTACTGGTATATCACCCTCGAGCATAGTTGATATGGCGTTTGTGATACTGACGAAGGTCAGCTCAGCCGCATCAATTTGGTCGCCAATGGTATCCACTATTATGATAACAGTCGCGATAATCGTTTTGATAGTGATGGCTCTCATAGCGATAAATATGCTAGTCCTTTTAGTTTCTGCATGGGTATTGTGTTATGCGGGAGTTATATTGCTTGGCTTTGGGGGCTCGAAGTGGACCTCTGATATAGCAATAAATTACCTACGCACTGTCTTATCGATTGGTGTTCAATTATTCACTATGACATTAATCATTGGGATTGGACAATCATTTATAGATCAATATCTTTCAATTATTAGAAATGATGTGCCTGATCTTAATAGTCTTGTTGTTTTACTTCTGGCGTCAATCATTCTTTTAGTATTGACAAATAAATTACCGTTATTGTTATCTGGCGTTGTAGGGGGGGCATCCTTACAAGGAATTGGTGGGTTTGGGGCCGGTATGATTACGGGCGCTGCTACTACTGCGATTAGTGGTGCTGGAACGATGGCAATGAGCACTACAGCTCAAGTCAGCGGCGGGGTTTCTGCATTAAAAGCCGCTTTCGAATCTGCACAAACGTCGATGGCCGAAGAATCCGGATCTGCCGGTGGTGGTTCAGGTGGCGGATTTGGCGGTGGGGAAGATACTGGTTCTGTAAACACGTCGGGAGACAAACCATCTGGTAAAGGTAGTTCCAATGGTGGAAGCGAGGGTTTTGCTGCATCGTTCTCGCGTGCTGGACGCATGGCAAGACATATGGGAAGCAGTATGATTAATGGAGCTGCTGAGTACCAGACAATGAAGCAAAACAGCAATTCTTCTGGTGCTCATCAGTCTATTGGAGAAGAGTTGGCGACTCAGATACGTAAACAAACAGCTACTCGTCGGGATAACCGCGAACATGATGATTTTGTCGGAGATAGCTTATCCGGCAATAATAAATCTTGAATCATGCGCGTCAGTTAACGGGAAAACGCGAACTGGCGCTTCAACTGGGCAAACTCTACACCTGCAATTCAAAGGAAAAATTATGTCTTGGACTCCCGATTCACGTTTACGCATTGAGGGCTTTCGTAAAGCTGAGGCTTCCCTTAGACTCGAAGGAAAGGACCCCAGTGGTACGCCGCTCTATGAGTCCATCAAGGCACGTATTATTTCAGGTGAGCTGACGTATGAGCAGGGGCGTTCTGAGATTCTTGCCTACTATACAAGAGCAGAGAACGATGGGCCTGTGACAGTGGGGAAAAATGCTGACAAAGGAATTTTTAAAACCGTTAAGTATGACTCATCTTGAACTGGCGGAAGCTATGGGTATTCGCCGACAGGGCATTGAAGATATCATCTACGGTATGCGTCGTCTTAGGGATGACGAGGCTCGCGTTCTTGCTGAGATATTCGGGACTGATGAGGACTTCTGGTGTAACCTGCAGGTGCTCCTCGATCGTCCAGAGCAACGGTGTAAGTAATTAGTGGAGAGCACGTCAGCCCCCCAAATGTCACTAAATTCGACCATTTTGCGAAGCCTTTCATCAGAGAAAAATTTTCGTTAGAAACTGGAGTGTTTTCAAAATCCATCCACAAAACGTTGGTTTTACAACGCATTAAAAAAAGACATCCGAGACTATCCGAATCTTAATTGTCACGTTAATATTCTCGTCAAGTTTTCAACGCCCCGGTGTGTCAATGATACAGCGAATAGGCTACACATGGTCGACGCGCCACCGCGCTGATCGTCTCTCCACCCTAGAAGTTCCCGGCTACAATTGAGGCCTTCACGACATTCAGGCTAGTCCTATTGGGGCAAATATGCTCACTCGCACTCTTCCTTCCTCTCTCATATAATGTCAATAAGGGATTGATTGGGGGGTGGGATGTTGGAAGTCGACAAAAAACGCGAAGCAACAGCTTCAATTAGGGGCTATTTCTACCAGCTCGATGCAGCTTTACTCGGAATTCTAAACGCGGGCCTTGACGAGAGCGTTGTGATTGAGGGCATTGAAGACTTCGACCGCTACACCGATGAAGGCGTCATTTACGGCCAGGTCAAATACTACGCGGAGCAGAATCTGACAGACTCAGTACTGCGTGATCCTCTGCATAAGCTCTTTGTTCATTTCCATGGGCTCGAAGAAGCACAGCGGGCAGGACGAAAATACCTGCTGTACGGGCACTTTTCAGAAGTTAAGATCAAGATTGGTGAGCTTTCCGTCGAGCGTTTCAAATCAGTGATGGAATACCGAAAGGAAGTGAAGGACGCTGACGGTACAAAATCCTACGAAAAGAAGTCTTTGCTCGATGGCATGGCCGCGTCAGATGGGCTAATTGAGGCGTTCTGCAAGAGCTTCAGCATACAAATCTCGACAGAATTTTCTGAACATCGCAATCTCGTCATCGAGGCAATACGGAAAAACCAAAACATCTCCGGGTTTGAGGCCGAAGGTTTTCACTATCCAATGGCCTTCGACTACATCGCCACACTCGCCACGAAAAAAGATCACAACGACCGTAAGGTCACCCGTCGTGATCTGCAGGAACTGCTCAAAGGTACTCAAACTATCCATAATCGTTGGCTTCTCCGGGAGAAGGATGCAAGTGAGTACGCGAAGCATATGAAACGCCTGTACTTCTCGCCCACGAACGGCGCAGGAATCGTCCGTGCTTTCATCATAGAATGCAGTGCGGCAACCGACGGTTCGGTTGTTTGCGACCAACTCAGAGCAATCGCCAAGAACTGGAGTTCGGCTAAGAATCGCCGCATCCAGAATTCCGAGCGCTACGCGCCATTCATCCTGTTACGCGACGCGGATGAAAAACTCATCATGCAAGTGAAGAACATGCTTTTCGATACTGGAACTGTTTTCGTAGATGGTTTCCCATATCGCGGATCGCCATTCCGGATCGATCACGTTCACAGCCAGCAAACCCAAGAGCACCAGATCGAAATTCGTTTTGTTGACGACGTTGGCCAGTTGTTGGAGGTCCTCAATGGGGTGGGACGGAAGTTATGCCATATATACGATTTCTTCCTTGAACGCCCTGCAACCATGACGCTGCCGGGTCCAAAGAGTCGGATGTATTCGATCCCCATAAGTAGCATCTCAACAATCACGAATATTATCTGAGGACGAACAATGACTGAACAAATCGCCAATGCTGAGGTGGTCGCCGTTTACCCCAACAAAGTCCGAGTGGCCGTCGATGATCTTTTGAACTTCCAGGCGGCAGGAGAGTCTCTTCGTGTTGGGTCCTTTCTTAAGGTGTCGGACAATGACAACGTTTCTCTCATCTGCATCATCGAAAGCTTTTCAATCGAGATGAAAGAGGTGAAAGGCGACGGCAGTAGTGACTACAAGCGCGTCTATATGATTGATGCGTATCCTCTCGGGACCCTTAAAGACGGAAAGTTCAATCGCGGCGGTGACGAACTCGCCATTCCGCCAAAGAAGGTCGTCCCGGCGACGAAAGCGGAAATCGCATCCATCTATGCAGACTGCTATGCGGCTGAAGACCGCTTCTGCTTTTCTTCATTGACCAGGCAACGCGATATCGTTGTACCTGTTCATGGCGACCGGTTTTTCAACAAACATATTGCTGTTGTCGGTGCTTCGGGATCAGGCAAATCGTCGAGTGTGTCGTCGGTTCTGCAAAGGGCTATATCAGCCAAAACAGGTGAATACCAAGGCCTCAACAACTCCCATATCCTGATATTTGATCTTCATTCCGAATATGCCGCAGCGTTTCCGAAAGCAAATGTTATTACCGTCGATGATCTCGTCCTGCCATATTGGTTGCTAAACGAAGACGAGATGGAGGACATGTTTCTGGAGTCAGGTGACAACAACAATTATAATCAGGAAGCATTGCTGCGGCAGATTGTTACTATCGCAAAAAAGATCAGTAATCCTGATGTAGATAAAGTCAATTTTGACAGTCCACTTCCCTACGAGATCAATCATGTCGCGAATGCGTTCAGAAATCTCACCAGAGAGACAAAGAACGCTGACAATTCTTTGCTGATCAAGTTCAAGGACAATACGGAAATCGATTTTACTGACGTTGATGCCCAGATCGAGCATTATTGTATGGAATTGCGCGAATTCGCGACTACAAAACGTAGTGAGATTAATAAAGGGCCATATTCCGATGGGTCAATCGACAAGTTCGAACGACGGGTCAGATCAAAAATCTCGAATACGCGCCTAGGGTTTATTTTCGGTGAAAGGGCTAAGAAGGCTTCTTTGGAGGATGTTCTTCAACAGTTCACTGGCTACAACGCGGGGGGGGAGTCGAATGTCACCATCATTGACCTTAGCGGCATCCCTTTTGAACTACTCAGCATCACCGTTTCGCTCATCTCACGTCTAATGTTCGATTTTTGCTATTATGCTCGGCGCGTTGAAAGCAAAACCGAACAGCCATTCCTGATGGTCTATGAGGAAGCGCACAAATATGCGCCGAAGAGCGGTCTTTCCCGCTATAAGGCTTCACTGGCTGCTATCGAACGCATAGCCAAAGAAGGCCGAAAATACGGTATCAGCTTAATGATTTCGAGCCAGCGACCGTCTGAAATTTCAGAAACTATTTTTTCGCAATGCTCCAACTTCCTAGCGATGCGTCTTACTAATCCTGATGATCAAAGCTATGTCCGCCGACTACTGCCGGATACGCTTGGCAATTTGACCGAGGGAATGCCCGCGCTGGAGCAAGGGGAGGCGCTTCTGATCGGAGACGCGGTCATCATGCCGTGTGTGGTGTATGTTGAGAAATGCGACCCCGAACCCTCGTCCAGTGACGTGAAATATCTCACGCTCTGGAAAGCGGAGTGGAAGAAGATCGACTTCAAAAAGCGTGCCGATAACTGGCGAGGGTGACGGGTGCTGATCAAGGATTGCAGGTACAAATTGTCGATATGGATAAATGATCTCAACCGAATGAAACCGGGCTGCCCTGAACTCCAAATTCGCCAGACCGCCATCGGCTCCAGATGTGATGTTTCGCCCTAAGCTCGGTGAGTGACAGCTTACCCGCACTCATAGATCAAAACCTGCTACTCCGCTAACGGTCAGGGCTGCTCATTCCGGGGGCGGTTGTGGCAAAACTCCAACGTCGGCTTTAACCCAAACCTGCCGCTCCACATATGATAGCGAACGGCGGGTTTGTCCCCAAGGTCGGGCCATATTTACAACTCTTGCCTTAGCCGTGGCGAGTCGTTGTTGGACGGCCATAGGAAGCGTCTCTAGGTCGTTAACTTGAAGTATGGTATCAACAATGGTATTGTTGATTCATGGTTATATAAGCTACTGATAAATATTGCTTTTATGAGGCTAAAAATAATCGAGTGGGAATAATCCCGCTTCCGGTATAGCCCGACAGTCGGTTATATCAAGCACGAAGCCCGCATGATTGCGGGCTTTTTTATTCTCCGTCCTTCGGCTGTCTTGCGAGACCCTGTCGAAACCCATAAGGCACAGCCTCTGCTGATGCGAAAAAGGGTAACGCGGGGCACCAGGTCGACATATAAGGCAAAAAAATCAGCCGGCCTTATCCGGCTGATTTTATTAACAGTATTTCTGCCGGAGAGAAGAAGACGCACCTCCCCGGTCGGGCAATGCTTACTTAAGATGTTCCTTCAGCTCCACGGACGCCTGGCTTATCGCTGTGCGCACCGTTGGCTCTTTACTCAGGGCATTCAGCAAACCAAAGTCGTGGATCATGCCGTTGTAGCGGGTAACGGTTACCGGCACGCCGGCCGCGTCCAGTTTACGGCCAAACGCTTCCCCTTCGTCGCGCAGGACATCCAGTTCGGCGGTCTGAATCAGCGTCGGTGGTAAACCTGCCAGCTCTTCTTTGGTTGCGCGCAGCGGCGAGGCCAGAATACTATTCCGATCTTTTTCTGAGGTGGTGTAGTTGTCCCAGAACCACTTCATCATGTTACGGGTCAGGAAGTAGCCATTGGCAAACTGCTTATAAGAAGCATCGTCAAAGTTTGCATCGGTGACAGGCCACAGCATTACGTCGTAGCGAATAGCCGGGGTTTTATTCTGCTTAGCCTGCAGCGCAACGGCGGCAACCATATTTCCGCCTACGCTGTTCCCCACCAGAGCCAGGCGCTTACCGTCCACCCCAATTTCAGCGCCGTGTTCGGCTACCCATTTTGTTGCCTCGTAAGCCTGGGTAATGGCGACCGGATAGTGCGCTTCCGGCGAAGGCGTGTAGTTTACAAACACGGCTGCAGCACCGGATTCATTCACGAGATCGCGTACCAGACGTTCATGTGTCGGAAAATCACCCAGCACCCAGCCACCGCCGTGGAAAAACATAAACACAGGCAGTACGCCAGCGGCATGGGCTGGTTTGACTATTGTCAGCGTCAGCGGTTTACCCAGTGCCGTAATGGTCTTTTCAGAAATCTGTGCAGGCGGCAGCGTGGCGCCTTTCTGCGCCCCTGTAAGCACCGCGCGGGCTTCTTTAGGGGATAAGGTTTCAATCGGTTTTCCGCCGCTACTGTTAAGCGCGTGAAGAAATGCCGCCACGCCAACGGTGGGCTCCGGTGCGTTTTCGACCGGACTGGCCCATGCTGATGTCATCTGGCTGGCTAACAGTAAAGCACCTGCGGTGAGTTTCACTTTCATTGGGGTTTCCTTGTGTTTGCTATTAAGTAGTGTGCTATTTAGTTTGGCTACAATGCCAGTGAATTATCATCTTGTAAACAACTAAATAGTGAGCTATCTAAATTTTTACTATCTCACGGTGGGATGAACACGCCAAATAGCGAGGGCGGAATAAAAAATAACTATTTTTATTAGTGGCTTAAAACGGTGGGTGATAATTTAACACCTGCTTTTTTTTGCGCGCTACACTCATGTTGAAGCCGCTACGTTCGCGAACAGGCTATCCATTATTGGTACGTCTTGATCGAGCCGAGTTAAATCAGGGCAGTGCAACAGCCGCGCTTGCGCTGCTGATATGGAAAATGTTCGGTGTCGAGGGGGAGGCTGACGCGCTCGGTAAACTGCTTTTGCCAGAAGCACAACCGCGCTACCGGGACTGGTTGCAGCGCATTGCGGATCAGGCTAGCGGTTAGTCCCCTTAGCGCACTGGCGTAACCGGGGGAGGAAAACCGTGCAAAAACCTTTGCGTCACCTTGCCATGCGTTTCAGCGCAGAAATGCTGATTTATGCGTTAATGGGATGCTCGCCGCTGATCATCGCGCTTACGGCAGGGCAGGTTGCCAGTGTGGCCGGTTGTCCGCTGAATGAGAGCCGCGCGTATCCCTGCTTTATTCTGGGATACGATACCGGCCAGCTCCTTTACAGGATGGGCGTTTCAGGCTGGTTCAGTCTGTATAGCCTGCCGCTGGGGGCGATGCTCATGATGCTACGCACCGCAGCCTTCTTTGGGCAACTGTATTCACATTACCGTGCCAGGGGCAGCTAACGTGTCATGCCGCCGCAGGCGAAGTGAAGTCAAAGCCGGTGCTTTATTGCACTATAACAGCCTGTCTCTGATCCCCGGGAACCCTCATGCTGACCCTGAAAATTTTTTGTCTCTGCTTTCTTACCGTCATTGTGCTGTCGCTCGCGGCCAGTCTGGCGCAGGCGACGCGCGGCGCTGATGCCCTGAATCAGGGTGGCTGGGCGACTGCCCGGCGGGATTCGGCAGGGCTCGCTCCCGATCCGCATGTTAACGCCAGTCAGGCCATCATTCAGGTTTATGCCGCGCCGACCTATGGCTGGAAGGGTGCCGTTGCGGTGCATCCGTGGATTATTTTTAAACGCGCAGGTGAAACCCGCTATACGCGTTATGAAGTCATCAGTTGGGGCAGTGGCGATAAGGTAAGGCGCAATGCCTCTTTGCCAGATGGTTACTGGTACGGTGCAAAACCGCGTTTGCTGGTGGAGCACCGTGGCCCTGAAGCGCAGAACCTGATTCCGCAGATTGAAGCCGCCATCAAAACCTATCCCTGGCCCACGACCTATCATGCCTGGCCCGGACCGAACAGTAATACTTTTATGGCGCACATTGGGCGCAATGTGCCCGCGCTGAAACTGAATCTGCCTGCTAACGCTCTGGGGAAAGACTATCGGCCATTATGGCGTCCGGTTGGCTTACCGCCTTCAGGGCGCGGGGTTCAACTGTCCCTGCTTGGCGTGGCGGGCGTAACGATCGGCGTGCAAGAGGGCGTTGAGTTTAATCTGTTAGGACTGAGTGCTGGCGTCGGATTTGCGCCGTTTCAGCTGCGCCTGCCTTTTATCGGCGGTGTAGGGCATAACAACCTGCAACATGATCATCCCTGATTGCCGGCCAGGGTGAGGCGTCGGGCGCATTGACGTCCTGCCCTCGTCTGCCCTGACGCGCTAACGGCCCACAGGTTAGCGCGTCCCGGCAGAAACGGTCAGCAGACGCCGAAATCGCCATCTTCGTGATAAAGGTTCACGCTGTCTGCTTTAATTTCAATTTCCTTTTTACTGGCATCATCTACGCGCGCGCACCAAAGCGTGTCGCCTTCGGCACGCAGCACGACCATTTTAGGACCGCCCGTTTTCGACTGAACCAGGTCATCAGGGTTAAACATATTTCCTCCGTTGTTTTCTGATGGTTATGTCTGGCATAGCAGCCTCGCATTTTTTGCGCGGCCTTTTCCATTTTAGACACAACCCGTTTTACCTGCCGTCCGACTGCTCGCGTCCTGTCCACACATCACAAAAATACCGCAAGGTTGTCAGTTGACAACCGAAAAAATATAAGGAATGCTACGCGCCATGGTGGACAGAAAGCGGCACCCGAATAAAGAGATTGAGGCAGCATTACGTTACGCAGAATCTTACGGATGGCGGGTTATTGCCTCCGGTCATCATGCATGGGGAAAGCTGTATTGCCCCTCAAATCTTGAGACATGCCGGTGTGGGGAATTTTGTCTGACCTGTATCTGGCACACACCAAAAAGCGCGACGAACCATGCAAAAGCATTGCGGCGCGTCGTAGATAACTGTAGTGAGATAAAAAAACGCAAGCGAGGGCATTAACATGACGGAATACTGTTTCACCTTGCGGTTTGAACTGCCTGAAACGTCGGCACCCATTGATACAATACTGGAAAAACTGGCCGAGGCAGGGTGCGATGATGCGCTGGTGGGCGCGGGAACCGCTGGCAAGCTGGCGCTGGAGTTTACCCGCCCGGCGATGTCGGCCAGCGATGCGGTCGACAGTGCGATCCGGGATGTTCAGGTTGCCATTCCTGGCGCGGTCATGATCGAAGCGGCACCGGACTTTGTCGGCTTAACCGATGTGGCTGACCTTATTGGCGTGTCGCGTCAAAATATGCGCAAACTGATGCTGACGCACAGCAAACAGTTTCCACTGCCGGTGCATGATGGCAAAACTGCTATCTGGCATTTAGCCGACGTGCTGGAGTGGCTGGGGCAGCGCAATCACTACCAGCTACCCGCGGTCACCTGCGAACTGGCGCAGGTAACCCGTCGGCTTAACGTGTTGGGTTCCGTGCAGCGCTACGGTTACCAAAAAACTAAGCCCTAGTGCGGCAACAGGAAAAGCGTCGCCAGGCCCAGGAAAATAAAAAAGCCACCGGTATCGGTAATGGCCGTAATCAGAACGCTGGAGCCCACGGCGGGATCGCGTTTCATTTTGGTCATTACCAGCGGCACCATCACGCCCATGATGGCCGCCAGCAAAAGATTCAACACCATCGCCAGCATCATCACGCCGCCCAGTGCCATATTGCTGTACATGAGCCAGGTGATGGCACCCATAATCCCGCCCCAGAACAGGCCGTTAATCAGGGCGACGCCAATTTCTCGCTTAAACAGAAACGAGAAGTTGCCCGGTTCAACCTGATGCAGCGCCAGGGCGCGGACAATCATGGTAATGGTCTGGTTACCGGTATTGCCGCCGATGCCGGCGATAATCGGCATTAAAGTCGCAAGCGCGACAATCTGTGAGATAGTGCCCTCAAACAGCCCAATCACGCGGGAAGCGATAAAGGCTGTGCAGAGGTTGATGGCCAGCCAGGCCCAGCGATTTCGTACCGACTTACGGACCGGAGCAAAGACATCCTCTTCCTGGCTGATCCCGCCCATTTTGCGGATGTTGCTTTCATTTTCTTTGTTTACCAGGTCGACCACATCTTCAATCGTGATACGGCCAATGAGCTTGCCTTGGGCGTCCGTCACCGCTGCGGAAATCAGGTTATAGCGTTCAAAGGCACTGGCGGCGTCTTCGGCTTTATCGTCCAGCTGAAAGGTGGTGGGATGGGGATTCATCACCTCGCTCACCAGGGTTTTGGGTTTGTTCAGCAGGATATCCGTTAACAGCAGTTCGCCGAGCAGCTGATTCTGTTCATTGGTAATGAAGATTTTGTCCGTGCCGTCGGGCATGCTTTTGCCTTTGCGCAAAAACCGTTGCACGGTCGCCAGCGTGACGTCCTCGCGTACAGTGAGGATATTGAAGTCCATCACCCGACCCACGCGATCGCGGTCAAACTTCATCACGCTCAGAATACGCGCCCGTAGTTTGGGCTCCAGGGAGGTCAGTAAGCGCCCGGTGAGGCCGCGCGGCAGATAGCGCACCAGCCAGGCCTGGTCGTCAATATCCAGCGGCGCGATAGCCTGGAGAATATCGCGGTCGCTCATCTCGTCGGTCAGGCTGTCCCAGACGGTTTCTGACGCTTCAACCAGCACATGGCCGCGTTTTTCCGGCGGTACCAGGCTCCAGAGCGCCAGGCGGGCTTCTTCAGGCAACGCTTCAAGGATGTCGGCCAGGTCAGCCGCATGGAGCTGGTCGATGTCTTGTTGCAGAATTTCCCGATGTATCACATTTTCACGTTGCTGCTCAGGCGAGAGATGACCGGCTTTATTCCGTAGTGTCTCGCTGAGACCCTGCTCATTGAGCAGCAGCGTCAGAATACGATGACGAATTTCATTTAAACGTTGAGTGTGTGAGGCAGACACATTGCATCCCTTTAGTCTGAAAGCACCTGCACGAAGTGTAGCGTTTTGAGTGAAAAAGGGAGGCAAAAAATCGTCCCGCAGGCGGGAATGCGCGCGGATGTGTCAGCGAAAAGCCTGTAAGGGATTAACGACTGCTGGAAAGCGTCGGGATAACAGGCGCGGATTCAGTTTGCTTTTGCTGATGATGCTCGAAGGCCGCAGGCAGGATAAAAACGAGACGGCTAAACAGAATGATAAAACTGATGAGTAAAACAACCCGCGTCATACTGACGCTTTTTTTACGTCTTCGGGGAGAAAGGGCGCTGTTCACGCAAAGAAATTCCTGTAATAACCCGGACCGGGCGACAGCAATATTTAGTCACAGTCGCCCGGGTAAATCAACCGCTGTTTAAAAAAAATACAACGGGTCAATAGCTGGCTTTCTGGGCCAGCAGGGTCGCAAAACGGCAGTTAATCCGGTTGCCGTTTTCATCTTTGCGATGTAGCTGTCCCCAGTTTTCGTTGTATTTCACAATGTGCCAGTTGCGGTAGTAATGGCTTAACTCACCGGATTTAAACGCGAAAGGGAAGTCAGACGGACAGGGCGCATCCTCGGTATTCATCGCGGCCACAATCAGGTTGAAGCCGTTTTTCACGGTACAGGCTTGCATATCCGCGATGAGCTGGGGAATGGTGGCCGGTTGCAAAAACATCATGACCACCGTCGAGATGACCACCTGCCAGGCCCCGTTAAAACGCACCTGATTTAAATCCTGCAGCGCCGTATGAATGCCGGTCAGCCCTTCGGCGGCGATGATCTGATTGAGCCGTTCCAGACTGGCGGGATTGTGATCCCAGGCCGTCACGTCAAAACCATGTTGGTTAAGGAACAGCGTATTACGTCCACTTCCGCACCCCAGATCAAGCGCTTTTCCAGGTGTCAGTTTAGGCAGCGCCTCGGCCACCTCCGAGTGCACAGGGGTTAAGCCATAGGTTTCTGCAAAATAGTTATCGGTTCGCAATGTCATGATTATCCGTTCGGTAATGCGGGCAGCAAATGCCCGCACAATCAGGCTTCTGCCAGAATCAGCTTCCAGCCGGTGACCTCATTCCAGTAGTTTTGCTCACGCTCCAGATCGAGCTGGACCAGGTTATTTTGACTGAAATAGCCCGCCGGGAAGGTAAGCGTCCAGTGGCCCTCATCACAGGTCAGCGTTAACGCGTCAGGACGTGTAGTCGCCTGACGCTGGTTGTTCAGTAAGGTGCCAAGGCGCAGCAGGAATATCAGCGGCAGAAACTGCTTTTTCTTAAACAGCGTGACGCGAGGCAGTTCATCCACTTTGACGGCTTTGCGGTGGAATCTGACCAGTGCTGCCAGCAGCATCTGCTGATCCTGGTTAAAACCCGGCAGGTTGGTGTTCTGCAAAATATAGGCTGAGTGGCGTTGCATGCCGCTGTGGTTGATCGTCAAGCCGACTTCGTGCAGCATCGCCGCCCATTTCAACAGCGCCGCCAGCTGAGGATTCGCGAGTTTGGGATTCTGGTCGCGCCATTGCAGATAGAGCTGCTCGGTGGTTTCCAGCACTCGACGCGCCTGGTCGCTGTCGATGGCATAGTGATTCGCCAGGCTCTGAGCGGTGCGGCTGCGAATATCCCGATGGCGGAAACGGCCTTCCATCTCATAAAGTACGCCTTCACGCAGCGCGCCATCGCTCAGGGTCAGTTCACGAATCGCCAGCGCATCAAACACGCCGCAAAGAATCGCCAGCCCCGGAACAAATACGCTTTTGCGCTCTTCAGACAGGCCTGGCAGACTCAGCGCAGCGAACGATTTATGCTTGATCACTTCATCATAAAGCTTTGTCAGTCGCTCTGGCGTAATCAGCTTCTCTTTCTCGCCCATCGCCAGCAGCACTTCGCAGGCCGCTTTGATGGTGCCGGAAGCACCAAGGGCATATTGCCAGCCGTGCAGACGATATTGCCACGCCAGGGTTTCCAGCTTCTGCGTGGCGGCCAGCCGGGCGCGACGGAAGTTTTCAACGCTGATTTCGCCGCCAGGGAAGTAAAGCTGGGCAAAGCTGACGCAGCCCATGCGGCGGCTTTCGACCAACTGAGGCTCAAAATCTTCACCGATGACGAGCTCTGTCGAGCCGCCACCGATATCAATCACCAGCTTGCGTCCTTTTTCCGGTTGCGTATGTTCGACGCCCATAAAGATCAGGCGCGCTTCTTCGTGACCGGAAATCACCTCTATTGGATAAGGAATGACCTCTGCCGCGCGCTGTAAAAACGTCTCAGCGTTAACCGCCTGACGCAGCGTATGTGTGCCGACAATCGTCACGTTGCTGGCATTAAAGCCCTGCAGGCGTTCGGCAAACAGTGCCAGGCAGTTCAGACCGCGCTCCATGGCGTCTTCGCTCAGGTAATTTTTGGCATCCAGGCCATCAGCAAGATGCACGCGCTGCTTCAGTCGCCCCAATACCTGCAAAGCCCCATCCACCACACGGGCAATGACCATGTGGAAACTGTTTGAACCGAGATCGATGGCCGCAAACTCTTGAGGTTTCGGCGTACTTTTTTGGGATATTGGCATAGGCGTTATTCAGGTTGTTCCAGCTTCTTAATGTATTCGTAAATCGCCATTTGCGACCGCACCTTACGACGATTGCCGCGCTGAACGTATTGGTTACTCAGCTCTTTATCCACGACGCGCGCTTTAACCGTGTCGCTGAGCTGAATGGCAATGATGTCCAGAATGCGCTGCTTTATTTGTGGATCCAGGATAGCCACGGCCACTTCGATACGGTAATCAATGTTACGCGTCATCCAGTCAGCCGAGGAGAGAAACACTTTCTTGTCCCCACCGTTTTCAAAGATATAAACGCGGTCATGTTCCAGGAAGCGATCAACGATACTGATCACACGAATATTTTCACTGATCCCAGGCAAGTCCGGAATCAATGAGCACATCCCACGAACCAGTAAATTAACATTTACGCCAACGCTGGAGGCCGTATAAAGCCTGTCTACCAGCCCTTTGTCCACCAGGTTGTTAATTTTAAGAGTTATGCCACTGGGGCGCTTTTGTTGGGCATTCGCAATCTCGTTATCGATCAAATCATACAGCATCCGACGTGAGTTTTGCGGAGAAACCATCAGGTGATCAAACGTCACCGGGCGGTACGGGTTTTCGATAAAGTTAAAGACCCGGCGCACTTCATTGGTGATCCGCGCATCGGCGGTCAGCAGCGAGTAGTCCGTGTACAGACGCGCGGTTTTCTCATTAAAGTTACCGGTGCCGATGTGGGCATAGCGCACGATTTCTTCGCCTTCACGACGGGAAATCAGGAACAGTTTGGCGTGAATTTTCAGGCCAGGTGCCGAGAAAATAACGTGAACACCGGCTTCTGTCAGGCGCTTAGCCCAGTAAATATTGGCTTCTTCATCGAAACGCGCCTGAAGTTCGACGACCACCGTCACTTTTTTACCGTTATAGGCGGCGTGAATCATCGCATCCATGATGCGGGAATGCTTGGCGACGCGGTAAATATTAATTTTAATCGCCAGCACGCTGGGGTCGAATGATGCCTGGCGTAGCAGTTCCAGCACATGCTCGAACGTGTGATACGGATAATAAAGCAGGACGTCGCGATTACGAATGGCGTCAAAACCGTTGCGGAAGCCATCAAAACCTATGTGGCGAATCTGCGGCATCGGACGGTTAATCAGGTTGTTTTTCCCGACGTTAGGAAACCCGATAAAGTCTTTGAAGTTGTGATAGCGTCCGCCTGCCAGCACGGAGTCGTAGTTGGAAATCGACAGCTTGTCGCACAGCAGCGCCACCATAGAATCCGGCATATCGCGCTGATAGACAAAACGCACAGGTTCTGCCGTCAGACGCTGTTTCAGGCTGGAGGACATCAGTTCCAGCAGGCTGGACTCCATTTCGGTGACCAGATCGTACTCCGCATCGCGCGTCATTTTCATTGAATAGGCGTTCAGCGTGTCGTAATCGTAGAAACCTTTGAAAATATCATCCAGGCAGTAGCGCAGGATATTATCTAACAGGATCATCGGCTTGCGGCGGCGCGGCGGCTCCGCAGGCAGGTTAATAAAACGCGGGACCTTGTCTGACGGGATTTCCAGCAACGCGTACTGAATATCGCTGCCGCGAATGATCTCGACCGCCAGATAGGTGTAATCGTCTTTCAGAAACTCCGTCAGGTCGGTTTCATGGGTAATCAGGATCGGCGTGATGTGCTGACGCAGTTCATGCTTAAAGTAGTGACGCAGCCAGCTTTGCTGATTAGGTGAAAGCTGACGTTCGTTAATCAGAAAGATTTGATTGCGCGCCATTTCCAGCAACAGGTCGTTGTAGAGCGCATCAAATTCCTGATCCGATTTCAGTACGCGCTGCTGAATCTTCTTCAACAGGTGGCGCGGTGTGCTGGCGGAGCCTTGCTCTTCGCCAATCAGGATGCGTCGTTTCAGGTCGGCAAACCGGACCTTGTAAAATTCGTCGAGGTTATTTGAGTAAATACCTAAGAAACGCATACGTTCAATCAGCGGATTACTTTTGTCTGCCGCTTCCTGCAAAACACGTTCGTTAAAGCACAACCAGCTCATTTCTTTTTCAATATAAAGCTTTACCTGACCCATTCTCACTCCGTATGACGGTTGCAGGACTGACGACGCTACAGTATCCATCAGCATTATGGCGAGAGTATGGCAGGCTTGTCCAACAGCAAAAGTTGTCTTATCAAGCCGCTACGGGCAACATAGCGACTCATTTTCGCCGCATAATCAGGGCCGCATGAGCGTAAACCATATTCCCGTCCAGTTTAGCGATCGCCGACGTCGTGCTATTGACCGTTACACGCGGCGCCTCGTCACGTGCTGCGGGGTCGCTATTCTGTTACTGATGATGCTGCTGTTCTTTTGGTTGCTCTGGGTGGTCCTGCCGTTGTTTAGCGCACCGGGTGTGCACAGTCTCAGTCATCAGCGGCTCTGGGATGCATCGCCCGCACTGGCCATTGGTAATAAAGGCAGCGTTGGCTGGCGTATCAGTCGTGATGGCAAGGCACGATTTATACCGCTGAATGGCCAACCGCCTGAGCCCGCGCTGATGCTGACGCCCGCGCCGCAACAGGTGGTAACGAGCGCCGATGGCGATACGGTGCTGCTCAACGCACAGGGCAGTTTAACCCTGTTGCAGCCGGTGATAAGCAAAGGCGAAGGCGAGTGGCATTTTCCGTTGGGCGATAGCGGCTTTCGTCTGCCCCAGGGCGACGTAAAAGAAATGGCTGTCGCCACACTTCGTCCCGATCAATGGCGGATTGCAGCGCTCACTGACGCGGGCGTCAGTCTGTTAACGCTGGAAACTAACCGCCAGGCTGCGCTCATCCAGCTGCCGGGTCTGCAGCCTGCGCATCTGGTGCTTTCGCCTAAAGGCGACCTGCTGTACACCACCGAAGGCCGCCTGCTGCGGGTCTGGCAAATCGATGACGGGCGGGCCTGGCTGCGGGAAACGCAGATGCTCCCGGAAGCGCCCCAACATATGCAGTTACTGGCCGGAGGCCAAACGCTGTTAATTCAGGACAGTCACGGTATTACGCAGTGGTTTTCCATTGCTGGCGATAACGGCCTGCGCCTGCACGCCATCCGCACGTTCGCACACAGCGCCGGACAGGGTCTGATCGTCAGTGAGGCGCAGCGCCGGGTTTTCGCTACCTTTGATCAAACCGGACTGCTTAAGGTCTTTGCCAGCAAACAGGATGGGCCCATTCTGCAACGCCAGTTAGCACCCGGCATCCTGAAGGCGCAGTTTTCGCCGCAGGGTGACAGCCTGTTGCTGGAGCGATCGTCAGGTTGGGAAACCCTTAAACTGACCAATCCCTGGCCGGATGTGACCTGGCGTAACTTCTGGCAAAAAATCTGGTATGAAAACTATCCCAAAGCCGACTGGGTCTGGCAGTCCACCAATGCCGGAGACAGCTATCAGGCGAAGTTCAGTTTAATTCCGATGGTGGTGGGCACACTGAAAGCGGCCAGTATGGCGCTGCTTTTTGCCACGCCGCTTGCCCTGGCGGCCGCGATGTACACCGCCTGGTTTATGGCACCGGGTTTACGTCGTTGGGTGAAGCCTGCGATAGAGATGATGGGGGCGTTGCCCAGTGTGGTGATTGGGCTGATTGCCGGATTATGGTTAGCGCCCCATGTCGGTCAGGCATTAACAGGAATTCTGTTGCTGCCGGTCACGCTGGCGGGCAGTCTGCTTGGCTGCGGTATTCTGGCCCGCCGCTTACCGGCCCGCTGGCGGCAGCCGGGCTATGAGGTTATCCTGCTGCTGCCCGTGCTGCTTATTGTCGCGGCGTTAACGCTCTGGCTACCCACGCTTATCGTGCCGGATGCCGGTGACTGGCTGCCGCATTACGCGCAGCGTAATCTGCTGATAGCGGCGCTGGCGATGGGGTTTGCGCTGGTGCCGATGATTTTTACGCTGGCGGAAGATGCGCTGTTCAGCGTTCCGGCGTCGCTGGGGCAGGGCTCACTGGCGCTGGGCGCCACGCCGTGGCAAACCCTGACGCGGGTCGTGCTGCCGGGAGCGTCGGCCGGCATTTTTGCCGCGTTGATGATTGGTTTCGGACGGGCCGTAGGCGAAACCATGATTCTCTTAATGGCCACCGGGAACACGCCGCAAACTGAAGGCGGCCTGTTCAGTGGCCTGCGCACGCTGTCAGCCAATATCGCGATTGAAATGCCTGAGGCGGCCGTTGGCAGCGCACATTACCGGATTCTGTTTTTAAGTGCGCTGGTGCTGCTGGTCTTCACGTTGATGATCAATACGGTTGCCGAGCTTATCCGCCAGCGTCTGCGCCTGCGTTTTAGCCAGTATAAGGAGCAGGCATGAAGGCGATACGACAAAACGATCGCTGGCGTTGGCTTACGGCGGGTGCCGTGACGGTCTGTTTGCTGGCCTTTACCCTGTTGATCGCGCTGCTGGGATGGCAGGGCCTGCGCGCGTTCTGGCCCCATCCCGTCGATCTCTATCAGTTCACACTGCCTGATGGCAGCAAAACCCGTGTACTGGGCGAAACGCTTGAGCGGCAATCGCATTATCCGGCGCCTGCCGCCGCGTCAGACGGCATACCGGGCGACGTACATCGCTATCTGATTAAGACCGGCAACCGGGACTGGGCCGCGCCTGACTTTCGGGCGGTGCTGAGTCAGCAGGCACCGATTGTCAGCCAGCCGGACGACGTGATGGTGCTGCAGCGCCGCAGTCAGGGGAATGCCTATGGCTGGTTTGTCGGCCTGCGGGAAGAGAATGATGTTCTTACGGCAAAAGACATTATGGCGCTTCTGCAACAGCGCCTTGAACAGGTAAAGCTTATCGAGCAGCAGGCCAGCGAGATGCGTCGGGTCGATATTGCCCGGTTGAATGAACAACTGGACCAGTTGGACGATCAGGCTGAGCATCAGCGCGCGGCAAAGCAGTTCGATTTGCAGGCGCAGTCAGAATACGAGGCCAACCAGGCGGCGCTGCAACGCCGCCTTCTTCAGCTCAATGACAGGCTGAACAGCCTGCAAGCGGAAAGCCAGCGTGATGCGCTGATTCTGCGCGATGTGAACGGCACTGATCATCGCATTCCCCTGTCGCAGATTGTGGAAGCCTGGCAACCCAACGCGATGAGTCTGACGCAAAAAATGGGGCATTTCTGCCAGCAGGTGTGGCGCTTTATTAGCGATTCGCCTGCCGAAGGAGAAAGCGAGTTTGGCGTGTTTCCGGCGATATTTGGCACGGTGCTCATGGTGCTGCTGATGTCTGTAGTTGTGATGCCGCTGGGCGTTATCGCGGCGCTGTGGCTACATGAATATGCGGAACGCAACGCGTTGACCCGTCTGGTACGCATCGCCGTGGTCAACCTGGCGGGCGTACCCTCGATTGTTTATGGCGTATTTGGGCTGGGCTTTTTTGTCTGGCTGGTGGGCGGCACGGTGGACCAGCTGTTTTACAGCAGCACCTTGCCCGCCCCGACATTTGGTACGCCCGGTTTGCTGTGGGCGTCGCTGACACTGGCCCTGCTGACCTTGCCGGTGGTGATTGTCGCGACGGAAGAAGGGCTTTCCCGCATTCCCGACAGTCTTCGGCAGGGCTCGCTGGCGCTGGGGGCGACCCAGGCCGAAACGCTCTGGAACGTGGTATTGCCTATGGCCGTTCCGGCCATGTTAACCGGACTGATTCTGGCCGTGGCACGTGCCGCAGGCGAGACCGCGCCTCTGATGCTGGTGGGCGTGGTTAAAATGGTGCCGGAACTGCCGGTTGATGCGGTGTTCCCTTACCTGCACCTCGACAGAAAATTTATGCATCTGGGCTTTCAGATCTATGATCTCGCCTTTCAGAGCCCTAATACCGAAGCCGACCGGCCGCTGGTTTTCGCCACGGCGCTGCTTCTGGTGCTCATTATTCTGTTGCTGAACCTGTTAGCTATGGGCCTGCGTCACCGCCTGCGTGAACGCTATCGCCTGATGACTCAATAACTGACGATGACTATGATGCCCGAAACTGATATTGCGCTAACCGTTGATCATCTGTCGCTCTGGTACGGTGAGCGCCAGGTGCTTCAGGATGTCTCGCTGCAACTGCCCAAAAATCGCATCACCGCATTGATTGGCCCGTCCGGCTGCGGCAAATCAACGCTGCTGCGCTGCTTTAATCGTATGAACGACGTGATTGATCGCTGCCGCATTGAAGGGGACATTCTGCTGGATCAGCAGTCGATTATGCGACCTGCTCAGGATGTCTCTGCGCTGCGTCGCCGGGTCGGGATGGTGTTTCAGCGGCCCAATCCATTTCCCAAATCGGTTTACGAAAATGTGGTGTACGGACTGCGGCTGCAAGGGGTGCGCGATAAGCGCGTACTGAATGAAGCCTGTGAACGGGCACTCCGGGCGGCGGCGCTGTGGGGCGAGGTGAAAGATCAGCTGGCACAGAATGCGCTGACGCTTTCCACGGGGCAGCAACAAAGGCTGGTTATCGCCCGCGCTATTGCGATTGAGCCGGACGTCCTGTTACTTGATGAGCCAACATCCGCGCTGGACCCGATTTCTACCCTGGTGATCGAAGAACTGATGAGCACGCTCAGGCAGCATTTCACCCTGGTGCTGGTCACCCACAACATGCAGCAGGCTTCACGCGTGTCGGATTACACAGCCTTTATGCATCAGGGATCGCTGGTGGAGTTTGATACCACAGACAGGATTTTCACCACACCACAGGTGCGCCGGACGGAAGATTACATCACCGGGCGTTACGGTTGAAAGGGCAGGGAGCCTGGCTCCCTGAGCATTAATCGTGGGCGTAGCCCTGAGCGGGTAAGGGATGACCATCCAGCCAGGCTTTTCCCTCACGCATGGTCAGTCGGCCTTCGGTAAACCAGTTAATTACCAGTGGGTAGATGGCATGTTCCTGATGCTGAACGCGTTCGGTAATCTCGGCCTCGCTGTCTTCAGCAAACACCGGCACCCTGGCCTGCAAAATGACCGGGCCACCATCCAGTTCATCGGTCACGAAGTGCACGGATGTACCGTGCTCCTTATCGCCGTTTTCAAGCGCCTGGCGGTGCGTATGCAGACCGGGATATTTCGGCAGCAGCGACGGATGAATGTTCAGCAGACGGTCAGAGTAATGCGCCACGAAGCCCGGACTCAGAATGCGCATATAACCCGCCAGCACCACCAGATCCGGTGCATACGCATCGATCTCACGCATCAGTTGCCGATCAAAACTGTCGCGATCGTTAAAGTCACGTGCATCCAGCGCTTTTGCCGGGATCCCGGCCTTCTGCGCGCGAACTAAACCATAGGCGGAGGCTTTGTTACTGAACACGGCAGCGATGCTGCCGTGAATACGCCCGTTTGCACAGGCGTCGAGGATGGACTGAAGGTTACTTCCGTTACCCGAAATCAGTACAACCAGCTTTTTCATGAATGAATAACCACACGCTCTTCCGAGTCTGAGGCGTTAATCACACCAATTTTCCAGGCGTTTTCACCGGCAGCACGCATCAGGTCAACGGCCTTATCCGCGTCAGCCGGGCTCAGCGCGATGATCATGCCCACGCCGCAGTTGAAGGTGCGATACATCTCATGACGACTGACATTGCCCGCCTGCTGCATCCAGCCGAACACGGCAGGCCACTGCCAGCTTTTCTCGTCAATCACCGCCTGAGTATTGTCGGGCAGGACACGCGGAATGTTTTCCCAGAAACCGCCACCGGTGAGGTGAGCAATCGCGTGCACATCCACCTGCTCAATCAGGCTGAGGATGTTTTTGACGTAAATGCGCGTCGGCGCCAGTAAGTGATCGGCCAGCGGTTTGCCTTCCAGTTGCTCAACCAACGGATCGGTGCCGCTGACTTCCAGAATCTTACGCACCAGGGAATAGCCATTCGAGTGCGGGCCGCTTGAGCCCAGGGCGATCAGCACATCACCGTCCTGAACCTTGCTACCGTCAATGATTTCTGACTTTTCAACCACACCGACGCAAAAGCCCGCGACATCGTAATCTTCGCCATGATACATGCCCGGCATTTCAGCGGTTTCGCCGCCCACCAGCGCACAGCCTGACTGCAGACAACCTTCGGCGATACCGGTGATGACCGCCGATGCGGTGTCCACATCCAGCTTGCCGGTCGCGTAGTAATCCAGGAAGAAGAGAGGCTCCGCGCCCTGTACCACCAGGTCGTTAACACACATAGCAACCAGATCGATACCAATGGCATCGTGACGTTTGAGATCCATCGCCAGACGCAGCTTGGTGCCCACGCCATCGGTGCCGGAGACCAGCACAGGCTCACGGTATTTTTGCGGCAGCGCACAAAGCGCACCGAAGCCGCCTAGTCCACCCATGACTTCCGGGCGACGCGTCTTTTTCACTACGCCTTTAATACGGTCAACCAGAGCGTTACCAGCATCAATATCAACACCGGCGTCTTTGTAGCTGAGAGAGGTCTTATCGGTCACTGCGAGGTCCCCACGCGAGTTGCGGTTGGTGGTTTAATATAAAGCGCGGCAATTCTATCAGCGCAGGCAAACGTTTGCGAGTCTCAGATTGCGTCCCCGACAATTTTCATCAATCCTTATTTTATGCGGTGGATTGCGCAAGCACATGTGGCGCGATGTTAAAAAGGCGGTATAATCCCGCGATTTTTTTTTAGCTCAACTCACTCCGGGAGAACAACAATGAAGATCGTGGAAGTTAAACACCCGCTGGTCAAACATAAACTGGGACTGATGCGTGAGCATGATATCAGTACGAAGCGTTTCCGTGAGCTGGCCTCTGAAGTGGGCAGTCTGCTGACCTATGAAGCCACGGCCGATCTGGAAACCGAAAAGGTCACCATTGAGGGCTGGAATGGCCCGGTTCAGGTTGATCAAATTAAAGGCAAAAAAATCACCGTTGTGCCCATCCTGCGTGCCGGCCTGGGCATGATGGAAGGCGTACTGGAGCACGTGCCCAGCGCGCGCATCAGCGTGGTAGGCGTGTACCGTGACGAAGAAACGCTGGAGCCTGTACCTTATTTCCAGAAGCTGGTGTCCAACATTGAAGAGCGCCTGGCGCTGGTGGTCGATCCGATGCTGGCGACGGGCGGCTCCATGATCGCCACTATCGATCTCCTGAAAAAAGCCGGCTGCAGCAGCATTAAAGTGCTGGTGCTGGTCGCTGCGCCAGAAGGCATTGCCGCACTGGAGAAAGCGCACCCGGACGTGGAGCTGTACACCGCCTCCGTGGACCAGGGCCTGAACGACAAGGGCTACATCATTCCGGGCCTGGGTGACGCGGGCGATAAGATTTTCGGCACCAAATAGTGACCTGTTCAGGCGGCTTCATGCAGCACCTTGCTGTCAGCCTGCAGGCGCAGGCCGAGCTGCTTTTTTTCGCAACAGCCAATAACCTTCATCAGCCGACCAGAGAGTCGGCTTTTTTTTGACCAAAAACAGACTATCAACTCAAGGGGACTTTTAATGACTCGTCGCGCTATCGGCGTTAGCGAACGGCCGCCATTACTGCAAACGATTCCGCTCAGCCTGCAACATCTGTTCGCCATGTTCGGCGCAACAGTGCTGGTACCCATCCTCTTTCATATCAACCCGGCTACGGTACTGCTGTTTAACGGTGTCGGGACGCTGCTGTATCTGTTTATCTGTAAAGGCAAGATCCCCGCTTATCTGGGATCCAGTTTTGCCTTTATTTCACCTGTTTTACTCCTGCTGCCGCTGGGTTACGAAGTGGCGCTGGGGGGATTTATTCTCTGCGGCGTGCTGTTCTGTCTGGTCGCGTTGATCGTCAAAAAAGCCGGTACCGGCTGGCTGGATGTGATGTTTCCGCCTGCAGCAATGGGCGCTATCGTGGCGGTCATTGGTCTGGAGCTGGCGGGTGTCGCAGCAAACATGGCGGGCCTGCTCCCTGCTGAAGGTCATGCGCCTGACGGGACAACCGTGCTGATTTCGCTGGTCACCCTGGCCGTCACCGTTTTTGGCTCGGTGTTATTTCGTGGCTTTATGGCCATTATCCCGATTTTGATCGGCGTGCTGGTGGGCTACGCGCTTTCCGCTTTTATGGGCATTGTGGACTGGCGCGGCGTGGAAAATGCGCCGTGGTTTGCATTACCGACGTTTTATACGCCGCGTTTTGAATGGGTGGCGATGTTAACGATCCTGCCCGCCGCGCTGGTGGTGATCGCCGAACACGTGGGCCACCTGGTGGTCACGGCCAATATTGTTAAGCGTGATCTGGTCCGTGATCCCGGCCTGCATCGTTCCATGTTCGCCAACGGTTTATCGACCGTCATCTCGGGTTTCTTTGGATCCACGCCAAACACCACCTATGGTGAAAACATTGGCGTAATGGCCATTACCCGCGTTTACAGCACCTGGGTGATTGGCGGCGCGGCCATTTTCGCGATTTTGCTCTCCTGCGTGGGCAAACTGGCAGCGGCTATACAGGCGATCCCGGTGCCGGTCATGGGTGGCGTCTCCTTGCTGCTGTACGGCGTCATCGGTGCCTCCGGTATTCGTGTCCTGATCGAATCCAAAGTGGACTACAACAAAGCGCAAAACCTGATTCTGACCTCCGTGATCCTGATCATTGGCGTCAGCGGCGCGAAAGTGCACATCGGTGCCGCCGAGCTGAAAGGGATGGCGCTGGCGACGCTGGTTGGCGTTGCGCTGGCGTTGATTTTCCGCGTCATTTCCCTGCTGCGCCCGGAAGAAGTGGTGCTTGATGCAGAAGAGACACGCGACACACCGTCATGATGAAGGCCTGAAGACGCGGGCAGGGACGCCCGATTCATCTCTTCGCAAAAACTATGATAGACTGCCCCCGATTTTTGCCTGTTCGCTTGCTGAGGTGCTTCTGAACACGCCGGCACAATTGTCATTGCCACTCTATCTACCTGACAACGAAACCTTTGCCAGCTTCTGGCCGGGGGAAAACCCCTCGCTGATCGCTGCGATCAAGGGGGCGCTAAGCCAACAACATGGCAGCTATCTCTACTTCTGGTCGCGCGAAGGAGGAGGGCGCAGCCATCTGCTGCACGCTGCCTGCGCTGAAATGTCCGCGCGTGGTGAAGCCGTGGGCTATGTACCGCTGGATAAGCGCACCTGGTTTGTTCCAGAGGTGCTGGACGGCATGGAACAACTGCCGCTGGTTTGCATCGACAATATCGAATGCATCGCGGGAGAAGAAGCCTGGGAAATGGCGATTTTTAATCTCTATAACCGCATCCTGGAAACCGGCAATACCCGGCTCTTTATTACCGGCGATCGTCCCCCGCGTCAGCTGAACCTGCATTTACCCGATCTGGCATCACGGCTCGACTGGGGGCAAATCTACCGTCTGCAGCCGCTCTCCGATGAAGATAAGTTACAGGCTTTACAGCTTCGCGCCGGACTGCGTGGGTTCGAACTGCCTGAAGACGTCGGACGGTTTTTACTGAAGCGGCTGGATCGGGAGATGCGCACGCTGTTTGATACGCTGGATCGTCTGGACAGCGCCTCTATCAGTGCGCAACGCAAACTCACGATCCCGTTTGTTAAAGAAACGCTTGGACTTTAAAGAATCGCCAGTACCTCCTCGGGCGGACGGCCTAAGCGGGCCCGATCGCCATTGATCACAATGGGCCGCTCAATCAGAATGGGATTTTCCACCATCGCGTCCAGCAAAGCGCTTTCGCTTAACGCTGCCTGATCCAGCGCCAGGGCGGTATAGGTCGGTTCGTTGCGGCGCATCAACTGACGCGCGCTCTCCATGCCCAGTTTCTGCAGCAGAATCTGCAACGTCGCTTTGTCGGGCGGCGTCTCCAGATAGCGCACAATCACCGGCTGGATGCCACGCTGCTCCAGCAGTGCCAGAGTTTCCCGACTCTTACTGCAACGGGGATTATGATAAAGCGTCACCATACTGCTTATCCTTTCTGATATTGCTTAAAGCGTTGCTGCAACTGGCGCAACTGATCGATGCGCGCATCATAACGCGCCTGTTTCAGGCTCCCCAGCGGCACCTGGGCACTGGCCTGGCTCAGGGCACTGATGGCCTGAGCGATCTGACCATTTAAGGCCAGACTTTCGGCACGGGCAAACAGCTCTTCGTCGGTATGGCCCTGCTGTGCTGAAGCCTGAGCCAGCAAATCCCATCCGTTGGTGTCATCTTTGTGTGTCCATGTATAGCGGTTCAGGATGCGGCTGGCATTGGCGGGTTGCTTCGCTTCAACATAAGCGTTCGCCAGGTTGAGCTGAACGACCGGGCTGGTTTTAGCCGCCTGCGTCGCGGTCAACAGTGCAATGGCCTGCTGTGGCTGATTCAGGCCGATATCAATATCCGTCATCAGGTCAAGCAGCCAGACGTTTTCAGGCTGCTTAGCCAAAAGTGGCGTCACAATCCTTTTGGCTTCGCCATAGTTTTTGGCCTGCAAAAACTGCACCGCCTTACCGTACCGGGAAGCCAGCTGCTCGCGTGCATTACCATTGGCATACTGGTTCAGTAACTCATCGGTCAGTTGATTACGGCCGGTCGGATACATGCCCAACGTGCGCACCTTTGCCAGATAAAAGTCCTGAGAAGACTGGACTACCACCGCGCGCATCTGGTTTGCCCGGTTGCGCGCATCGGCGAGACGGCTGTCTGGTAAGGGGTGAGTCAGCAGAATTTCAGGCGGTTTGGAAGAAAACCGGCTCTGATCGGCCAGTTTTTGCAGAAAGTCCGGCATGGCCTGCGGGTTAAAGCCCGCGCGCTGCAAAACCTGAATACCAATGCGGTCGGCTTCCTGTTCGTTATTCTGCGTAAAACTGATGATGCCCTGCTGGGTACCCGCCAGTGTACCGGTTAAGGCGGCCATGCCCGCCTGTGGGCTGGCCATCGCCAGCAGGATCGAGCCCAAAGCCCCTACCCAGGTCAGCGGGGCATTGCGCTTTTGATCTTCCATCGCCCGCGCCAGGTGGCGCTGCGTCACGTGGGAGATCTCGTGCGCCATCACCGAGGCCAGCTGGCTTTCAGTATCGGTGAAGCGGAATAGCGCGGCGTGCAACACCACATTGCCACCAAAAAACGCAAAGGCGTTAAGTTCATCATTTTGAATCAGGAAAAAGTGGAAAGGCGTTTTAACCGCGTCCGCGTGAGAAACCAGCCGTTGACCGAGCTGATTGATGTACTGATTTAGCAGGGGATCGTTAATCAGCGGGGCGCTGGCACGTAGTTGCCGCACATAGAAATCCCCCATCTGCAACTCCTGATTAATCGACAGCGTAGAGCCTGCGGTCGTGCCCATATCCGGCAGGGAGTCGCTGATATCCGCCTGCGAGGTCAGCGGACAGGATAACGTGAGTGCAGGGAGTAGCGCAGCAATCAGCGTTTTTTTTAACCGGTTCAACATGCCTGAATCCTGTAATAAATCCCTGAATGGGACAGGTAAGCCGCTAATATGTTCTGTTTTACCCACGAATAGCGAGGCGTCCTGCGTATCTTAACCACAGGGCATGAAGAATGAAATGACGTTGTCGCGCGCACTGCGCGGCAGGATTGTGATAATGCTTCAAACCTGACGAAAAAATTTGACGGTACAATGATCTGCAAAGCGCCTGAATAACAGCCTGTCCGGATGAAAATGGCCGACAACGTTGGCATAAACGCAAGGGCCGAATACAAAGATACACGCGGACTGACATGCGGGCCGGGTAGCCACAAGGCGGACGCGCTGAAAAGCAACAAAAAAACTGAACATACTGGCCATTTTCCCAGGTATTCTCTGAAAAAAAGGCCCTGTACCGTAACGATTATCAGAAAGGTAAATTAAAAATATTGATGGTGAAAATGCCTTTATTGCCGACAGGCTATTTATGGCTGGCAAGGAAGCGCCAGGAAATCGCGTTATCCAATCAGGAACCGTGACACGCTTTATGAACCATCTTAAATAAGAAAGAAAAAACACGGTCGATAAAAAATACTTTTTATCACGCTCCGTTTTTATTTTATGGCCGTCCCGACAAAATGCTATTAAGAATTTCAGCTGCTCTCCGCGTTGTACCACTGTGATATAGATAAGCCGCCGTCATCTTCAGGAGCCGCCGACGTTGCGGTAGCACGGTATACATCAGATTTAAACAGCAGGAGAGTGAGTGATGCGACCAGCAGCCTTTATTGTGGTAGCGGCGGTAGCGGGATTTATTGGCGGGAATGTTATGCAGTTGCCAGTATTAGTCGACAAGGTCAGCGGTAAATTTGCCAGTAAAACAGAACCCAGTGATTACTGGAGCACTCCGGCCATTCAGGGCTATGGAAAAATACATTATGTGGATACACCCGCGTATAAACCCGGCACGGTAGCGGATCTCAGTAATAAAATTGTTTTTCAAATTAATCGCAGTGAAGGCGATATTCGTCGGCCTAATCTGGGGCTGGAGCGCGTGGCACGCGTCACGAATCTCTATTACGCCGCAGGTGTACCGTTAGATAAACTGAATTTCGTCGTGTCAATTAACAGTGATGCCGTTCCCGCCGCACTGAATAATGAACAGTTTCATAAAGCATACGGGGTGGATAATCCTAACCTCCAGTTAATTAGCGCACTGGAAAAGGCGGGCGTGAAAGTGTCCATTTGCGATCAGTCAGTGGCGTTTCACCATTTCGAGCGTGACTGGATTGATACGCGCGTCACCCACACGATCTCCAGCGGCACCACCGTTGCCACGCTGCAAAACCAGGGTTATGCCTTTTTGATGCTGTAAGTCTCGCGATGGCGGTGCGCGCCGCTGTCACCTTAACGTCATCTTTCCGCGATGTGCATGTCATAAAACGCCTTTAGTGTAAGCGCCAATGAGATCGATCTCATTGGCGACTGACGAGGGTGAAATGAGTGACTTAATTCGTGTGGCAGAACGGGCTGGGGTTTCGCGCGCCACCGCCGCACGTGCCTTTTCCGATCCCCATCTGCTTAAACCCGGCACGCTGAAAAAGGTGCTGGATGCCTCGGAAGCACTGGGTTTTCGCCCCAACCATATTGCGCGCCAGCTCCGTACGCAGAGTTCGACCACTCTGGGCGTACTGCTGCCATCACTCAGTAACCCGGTGTTTGCGTTACAGCTTCAGGCAATGGAGCACCAGGCCCGGCTGGCGGGTTATGGCCTGCTGGTCGCGACAACGGATTATCAGCCAGAACGTGAGGCGGCGATCGTTGAACACATGCTGCGTCAGCGCGTAGCAGGGATGGTCCTGACCGTGTCAGATGCTGACAGCAGCGCCGTATTACCCACCCTGGCTGAAGCCCGCATGCCTTTCGTTCTGGCGCATAACATGCCGCAGAACACCGCCTGGCGCAGCGTCTGTGTGGATAACCGCCGGGCAATGGCAGAAGCCACTGCGCACCTGATCGCGCTGGGCCATCGGCATATTGTCATGGCGGCAGGGCCGATGTTGCAGTCTGACCGTGCACGTCAGCGCTACCTCGGCTATTGCGATGCGATGCAGCAGGCAGGCTTTACGCCCAGCGCGCTGGTTGATATGCCCAGCCACATTCACGCCCTGTTCGATCCCTTTTTACCGTTGATGACGGGCAGCGATCCGCTGACCGCCGTAATTTGCAGTAACGACCTCCTGGCCATCAGCCTGATGGGGGCGGCCGCGCGTGCAGGCATTAACGTACCGCAACAGCTGTCTGTTATGGGCTTCGATGGTATTGCCATCGGTGAACAGCTTTCGCCTTCACTGGCCAGCGTGGTGCAGCCCAGCGAGCGGTTGGGTGCCTGTGCCATCGATATGCTTCTCGATTCGTCTGTTGAGGCTTCGCGCTTACTGGACCACCACCTGCGTTCAGGCGAGAGCATCGCAGCAATTTTTCATTCTTCAACATCAGGAAAACATCATGTCTACACACAATAAAATTGCGCTGTTTGCCAGCGCGGCGTTGCTTACCGCCTGTGCATTATCCAGCCCGCTGGCGCAGGCCGAGGAGAATGCGATTTGCTACAACTGCCCACCGGAATGGGCGGACTGGGCGACACAGCTCCAGGCGATCAAAAAAGACACCGGTATTGTCGTGCCGCAGGATAATAAAAACTCCGGCCAGGCCCTGGCGCAGCTCGTCGCCGAAAAAAATAACCCCGTCGCCGATGTGGTGTATTACGGTGTCAGTTTTGGGATTCAGGCGGCACAGGCGGGCGTGGTGACCGACTACAAACCCGCCAACTGGGACCAGGTTCCGGCAGGGATGAAAGACCCGCAGGGTAAGTGGGTCGCGCTGCACTCTGGCACCATGGGATTTATGGTTAACGTCGATGCTCTGGGCGGCGCGCCGGTGCCGACGTCCTGGGACGACCTGCTGAAGCCAGAATACAAAGGCATGGTGGGTTATCTGGATCCCGCCAGTGCGTTTGTCGGCTATGTCGCCGCCGTGGCGGTGAACCAGGCGAAAGGGGGCACGATGCAGGATTTTACCCCCGCGCTGACGTGGTTCAAAAAGCTGCAGGCCAACAAGCCGATTGTGCCTAAACAAACCGCCTATGCCCGCCTTATCTCTGGCGAAATCCCGATTTTGCTGGATTACGACTTCAATGCCTATCGCGCGAAGTATAAAGATCACGCCAACGTCGTCTTTGTCATTCCTCAGGAAGGCACGGTGACGGTGCCTTACGTCATCAGTCTGGTAAAAAACGCCCCGCATGCTGCCAATGGCAAGAAAGTGATGGACTACGTGCTGTCGGATAAAGGGCAGGCGATTTGGGCTAACGCCTATCTGCGCCCGGTGCGGCCTTCTGCGATGTCCGCAGAGGCTAAAAAGCGCTTCCTGCCCGACAGCGATTACGCGCGCGCCCATACTGTTGACTACCAGCAGATGGCTGATGCACAGAAAGCCTTCTCTGCCCGTTATTTGAGTGAGATTCGGTAATGGCCTTGTCGAATGCCCGCAGCGGTTTACCGGTGGCCTCGCGCCACCGGTCTCGCCGACGTGAGCAGGGGGCCAACTGGCCATGGATGCTGCTGCCGGCCTTACTGTTTTTTGCCGCCTTCTG
Source organism: Pantoea sp. SGAir0180 (assembly GCF_043546245.1). Classification (NCBI taxonomy): domain Bacteria; kingdom Pseudomonadati; phylum Pseudomonadota; class Gammaproteobacteria; order Enterobacterales; family Erwiniaceae; genus Pantoea; species Pantoea sp. SGAir0180. The sequence goes on from NZ_CP028071.1 coordinate 626,575, forward strand.
GCTGTTGCCTTTTGCCCGTTTATTACAGATGGGCATGACGCCGGATCGCAGCACCCGGCACAGTGGTTACTGGACAGTGATTACCCAGCCCCAGTATCTGCAAAGCCTGTTTAACACTGTCCTGTTGTCGCTGGCGGTCACACTGGTCACGCTCGCGATTGCCAGCGTGGTGGGCTGTTTCCTGGCTCGCCAGCGCTTCGCCGGGCGCGGCACCTTACTGGCGTTGCTCACGTTCCCCCTGGCGTTCCCGGGTGTGGTGGTCGGGTTTTTAGTGGTGATGCTGGCGGGACGGCAGGGCGTGCTGGCGCAGATCAGTATGCAACTGGTTCATGAACGCTGGACGCTGGCCTACTCGCTTACTGGGCTGTTTGTTGGCTATCTCTACTTTTCACTGCCCCGTGCCATTGTCACGCTGGTCGCCGCCAGTGAAAAACTGGATCGTTCGCTGGAGGAGGCCGCTCGCTCATTGGGCGCCAGCCAGTGGCGCATTATTTGTGACGTGATTGTGCCGGGTCTGAAACCGGCACTGCTCTCCAGCGGTGCACTGTGTTTTGCCACCAGTATGGGCGCATTCGGCACCGCCTTTACGCTGGGCACCGACCTGAGCGTACTGCCACTCACGATTTACGGCGAGTTTACTAACTATGCCAACTTCGCCACGGCGGCGGCGCTGTCGGTGGTCATGGGCGCGGTGGCCTGGCTGGGATTGATGCTGGCACGTGTACTGACCCAATCCCGGGAGGAGAAGACCTCATGAAACGGCGTGGACTGTTCTGGCTGCAAATCGCGATCACGACGCTGACCGCCCTGTTCATGATTGTGCCGGTGGTGTTATCCATGCTGGCGGGCGTCACGCAAAACTATTTTGTCGGCCTGCGTAGCGGGCTGACGTTGAAGTGGGTTGAACAGGTGTGGGACATGTACAGCGACACGTTTTGGCTGTCGCTGATGATCGCGGTGAGCTGTTTGCTTGTCACGATGGTTGTCGGCGTGCCCGCCGCCTGGGGATTACTCAAGTCGCCGTCGCGCTGGTCGTCACGTATTGAAGAGTGCCTGATGCTGCCCGTGGCGCTACCGGGCCTGGCGACGGCGCTGGGGATTATCCTGCTGTACGGCCAGTTTTCCGGCCTGCGCGACAGTTGGGTTTTTATCCTGATTGGCCATGTGCTGTTTACGCTGCCGTTTATGATCCGCCCGGTTCTGGCCGTGATGCAGGCTATCCAGTTGCCCCGACTGGAAGAGGCAGCCGCCAGCCTGGGGGCAGGCTTCTGGCAGCGTTTTTTCACCGTGGTGGTTCCCAACTGCCGTAACGGCATTCTTGCCGGGGCTTTTATGGTGACGACGCTGTCGGTCGGCGAATTCAATATTACCTGGATGTTACATACACCGCTGACCAAAACGCTGCCTGTGGGCCTGGCCGACAGCTATGCCTCCATGCGGCTGGAAGTCGGCTCGGCGTACACCTTGATCTTCATTTTAATGATTTTACCCCTGCTGCTGATGCTTAACGCCTGTAATCACTGGCTTGAACGTCAGTCACGTCAGCCATTCAGCGAGGAAAAGGCATGAATAACGATGCTGTTAACGTTACGTTGCGCGGCTGCGCGCGCCGTTTTGCGCATCACCAGGCGCTGCATCCTCTGGATCTCAGCGTGCACGCTGGCGAAACCCTGGTGCTGCTGGGGCCATCGGGCTGTGGCAAAACCACGACGTTGCGCATTATCAGTGGCCTGGAGCGTACCGATGCGCCGGGTGAAGTCTGGTTTGACGATCGCAACGTGACCGATTTGCCGATTGAAAAACGTAACGTCGGGATGGTGTTCCAAAACTATGCGCTGTTTCCCAATCTCAACGTGGCGCAAAACGTGGCCTACGGCCTGAAAGTGCAGGGCATCCCGCGTGCCGAACGCGAGGCACGAGTCCAGGAGATGCTGGAACTGGTCGATCTGACTGCACTGGCCCAGCGCCATATCGATAAACTCTCTGGTGGTCAGAAGCAGCGCGTTGCGCTGGCAAGAGCCCTGGCGGCCCGGCCTAAAGTGTTGCTCTTTGATGAGCCGCTGGCGGCGCTGGACGCCAAACTGCGCGAACGCCTGCGCGCAGACATCGGCGATCTGCTGAAAAAGCTGGCGATTACCGCCGTCTATGTGACGCACGATCAGCAGGAAGCCATGGCACTGGGCGACCGCATTGCGGTCATGGAGCAGGGCCGCCTGGTCCAGATTGCGACGCCGCAGGCCATTTATCAGCGTCCGGCTTCGCGCTTTGTGGCGGACTTCGTGGGCGCGATTAACTGCATTGAAACCGATGAGCAGGGGCAGCCGGTGAGATTCTGTCGTCCAGAGGATGTCCTGCTGGCAGAAGCGGGGCGCTATGCCCGACACGGCTGTATCGTCGCCAGCACCTTTCTCGGTGCCTCTCAACGCCTGCAGATCGATATTGGCCTGGATAAGCCCATCCAGGTCGAGCGTCACGCGCGCGAAAACTGGCATGCCGGGCAGCGTATCAGCTGGTCACTGGCCGGGCAGGCCGCGCTGGAATTTACCGCTTAAGGAGTGAAAGAGTGTCCGCTAATCCTACGCTGATCGCACAGATCAGTGACTTACATATTAAAGCGCAGGGGCGTTTGTCTTATAAGAAAGTCGATACGCACACGGCGTTACTGCGGGCCATCGCCACGCTGAATGCACTGCAACCGCGTCCTGACGTGGTCGTGATTACCGGTGACCTGGTGGATTTCGGCACCGCCGCAGAGTACCAGACGCTGCGCCAGGCGCTGGAGGGGCTGGAACGGCCCTTTTACCTGATGGCAGGTAATCATGACGACCGCCAGGCCCTGCGGGCCGCGTTTCCCGATCACACTTATCTGCAACAGGGCCCGACGCTCAACTGGCGGCTTATCGTCAGGGACGTCCAGCTACTGGCGCTGGATTCCAGCGTGCCGCACCAGCCATGGGGTGAACTTGATGATCGGCAGCTTCGCTGGCTGGATGACGCACTCACTGCGTCACCAGACATGCCCACATTGGTGATGCTGCACCATCCGCCGTTTGTCTGCGGTATTGATCATATGGACCGTCAGCGATTACGTCAGCCCGAAGCACTGGCGGCGATTATTGCCCGCCATCCCCAGGTTGAACGGGTGCTGTGTGGGCATGTACATCGGGCTGTTCAGACGCGGTTTGCCGGCACGCTGGCCTGTATTGCGCCCGGCGTTTCTCACCAGGTTGCGCTGGATCTACAACCGGATGGCCCGGCCAATTTTGTGCTGGAACCGGCGGGGTTTTTGCTGCATCGCTGGCAACGGGAGCAGGGCATGACCACCCACCAGTGCGCAATCGGCGACTACGACGGCCCCTGGCCCTTCTATGACGAAAACGGTTTAATCGATTAAATGCGCGTCAGGGCGATTTTTTGAACTGTACTGTGCTTAAGCCTGCTCAAAATGTCCTACAGCGTGTAGACTTACAGGCTGTAGAACCGCGATATGATAAAAACAACAGAGCCAGGCACAGCACAATGAATTTTCGCACTGTGGCGTCAACGCCATGTTAATGAATTTCCGTCCAAGAGCTGACTTACGCACGCTTATTGCGCTGCTGGTCATCATCAGCATCGTTATCACCCTGGCCAATAATTTATATGCCACATGGCGCGTGCAGCGCATGGTGCTGATCGACAGTACGCTGGAAGCCAATCGCGCCTACGCGGCTAAGCTGGCCTCGACCAGTGAGGTTTTTTTTCGTCTGGCGCAGTCACAGTTGCACTTTAGTGCCAATGTACTGGGAAAGGATTTCGATAACGAAGAACTGTTAAAAACGGAAGTGAATCGCCTGCGCGAGCAGACGGACAGTTTTAACTCGGTGGCCGTCGTGGATGAAAACGGTACGGTGCGGGCCATCTCGCCGGAGTCGCTGACCCTGACCGGCATGCATCTGACCAGTGATGCGTCACGTGAAGCGCTGCAAACCCGGCAGCCCATGATCAGCAAGCCCACGGTTTCCGCCGCCAATAACCTGCTTATCTTTGTCTCATGGCCCATCTGGAACAGTCAGGGACACTATCTCGGTTATGTCGGCGGCACCATTTACCTGAAAAAGAAAAGCATTCTGAATGCCCTGCTGGGTGAACAGTTTTACCGGGACGGCACCAGCGTCTTTGTGCTCGACAGCAATAATCAGGTGCTCTATCACCAGAACCGGCAACTGGTTGGCAAAATCATACCGCCGCTGTTGAGCGACCGCGAACGGCAGGAAAAAGACAACGGTTCACTGGTGTTAACGGAAACCGACAAACCCACCCGGCTGGCGGGCTATGCCATCGTTCCGACCACGGGCTGGATGGTCGTGGCGCTAAAACCGGTAGACGCGACGTTGCAACCGCTGTCGGGTCTGATACTTAAAGTCCTGAAACACTCGGTTCCCTTCGCGCTTCTGACCTTGCTGGTGGCGGTGATTCTGGCCCGGATGATCGCTATGCCGCTCTGGCAACTGGCCCGCAAAGCCAGCAAGATTGATGGTCAGAGCGCCACCAACGATATCGGCGGCATTCATGCCTGGTATTTTGAGGCGGCGCAGGTGAAACGTGCCCTGCTGACCGGTATCGGGCTGGTGCAGGATAAGATTGGCCGTCTGAGTTCTGAGGCACAAACCGATCCGCTGACTCAGCTCCTCAACCGACGTGGCCTGAATGCCGTGCTCGATTATTTCCAGACGCTGCAACAGCCTTTTGCCGTGCTGGCACTGGATATCGATCATTTCAAAAACGTTAACGATAACTGGGGCCATGACGTCGGCGACCGGGTGATCCAGCAGGTGGCCAAAACGCTCCAGCAAAGCGCCAGAAAGCAGGATATTGTCAGCCGTAACGGCGGGGAAGAGTTCCTGATGCTGTTACCGGATACCAGTCTGGCCGACGCCGAGGCCATCGCTGAGCGCATACGTCTGAGCATCGCAGGCGAGGCGGTGGAAAATGTCGGCAATATCACGCTCTCAATTGGCGTGGCCGAATGGAGTGCACGCCGCGTGCCGCTGGAAACCAGTCTGAAGCGTGCCGACGATGCGCTCTATCAGGCCAAAAACGCAGGACGTAACTGCACTGTCGTCGCGAAATAGCGCGAAAGCGGCGCACCCTTTTCATCGTCTGAAGGCAGAAACGATGCCCGATGCAGCAGGGCTGCGCTCAGGAATTGATATGTTCCCGGCAGTAGCGTCGCTTCCAGCTGGCGGGCGTTAAGCCCGTTAGCTTGCGAAAAATCTGGCGAAAGTATCCGACATCATTAAAGCCACACTGACGCGCCACATCGGTTAACGAGAGGGAATCCCCAGTCAGCAATTTTTCTGCCATGACGATACGCTGGCGGTGAATGGCTTCCGTCAGCGTTAAGCGGAAAACGCGCCGGTAAACCCGCCCAAGGTAATCTGCATTACAGTGCAGCGTTTTCGCCAGACCCGAGGTGGACAGGGGCAAATGATACTGCGTGCGAATCAGCTGATTCGCCTTCCAGGCCAGATCGGCACCGGGGCTGTCAACAGTGTTCTCTTGCATGGCCGGGACGGTAAGCTGCTGCAGGATAAGCAGTAAAATACACTCCAGCGCCACGCTACGGTGAATATTCTGCTGTTCACTGAGAAACTGCCGGAACAGGGCAATGACATAAGCCGGATCGCCTACGCGCGTATGTTGAGGAAGGTGCAGCAGGCTCTGGTGTAACGTTGTCTGCAGTACAGGATGTTTCAACCAGTCGAAATGCAGCCAGTAAAATTTCAGATCAGGCGGAAATACGCCTTCTCCCACATGCCAGTGCCCGGGCCTGAGCAGTAAACTTTCTCCCGCCGTCACGCGAAACAGCACGTCGTCCTCACGGATAGTGAGTTGCCCACGCTCAACGAAAATAATTTCCCAGGAGGTCAGTCTGCGCGCCGGATGTGACCCTGTCCCGCGCGAAATAAACAGACCGCCGTTTTGCACCCGAACCGGAAACGCGATGGATAAGTCGAACATCATGATGCTTTTTCCCGCTGCTGATAGCGTTTTTTAGACTCTTCTCCCTGATTATTAACTAAAAATAGCCGCCGTATCTGATCAAGCTCACAGTTTAATGCTCAGGTCGGAATCCTCCCTTTTTTATACTTTTTCGTTCTCTTGTGGGTTAGCCGATTCCTGACAGAATACATCGGGTAAGGCGCCAAAACACCGATAAGCCCGTTATAAAGCGGGCAACCCTCTCTGTCCTGCATGAGGAAGACTTTATGACGTCTACGACACTTGAACAGAACACACTGGCGCAGTCGAACACACAGCAGATACTGTCCCTGCGTGAAAAAATCGGCTACGGACTGGGTGACGCCGGTGGCACCGTCATTACCTGCCTGATAACGAATTTTCTAACCTTTTTCTATACCGATGTGTTTGGCTTGACGCCAGCGCTGGTCGGTACGCTGTTTATGGTGCTGCGCATTTTTGATGCGATATCAGATCCGGTGATGGGCGTGATAGCGGACCGCACGCACAGCCGGTGGGGCCGCTTTCGTCCATGGCAACTGTGGATAGCCCTGCCTGTCGGGATTATTGGCACGCTGACTTTCACCGCGCCCGCGCTTAGCATGGACATGAAACTGGTCTGGGCCTTTGCGACCTATCTGCTGCTCTCACTCAGCTATACCGCCATCAATGTGCCCTATTGCGCGCTGATTAACACCATGACGACGCGCCACTCGGAAGTGTTGTCCTGTCAGTCCTGGCGCTTTGTATTGTGTGGTGTGGCTGGCTTTCTGGTCTCAGTAGGGCTGCCGTGGCTGGTCGCTGAACTGGGAAAAGGAAACGCGGTGCTCGGCTATCGCGCAGGGGTCGGGATCCTGTGCGGACTGGCGGTGGTGATGTTTCTGTGCTGTTTCTTTTGGGTGCGGGAGCGCGTACCGCTGGATACGTTGGGCAAGTTCACCCTGCGGGAACATCTGGCCGGGTTACGCAAAAACGATCAGTTGTTACTGATGCTGCTGATGTCCTTTTTGCTGATTAACGTCTTCAACATCCGCGGCGGCGGCTATATGTACTTCATTACCTATGTCCTTCAGGGAAGCACGGCCTATACCTCCCTGTTTTTTACCATGGTGACCTTAGCCTCTATTTTGGGCTCGTTCATCGTGAATCCGCTTTCCAGACGCATTGATACCGTCCGGCTTTACTTCTGGACCAATATCGTGCTGGCGGCGGTGGCGCTGTGCATGTGGTTTCTGCCGGTTGGGTCGGCGTGGCAGAGTCTCTGGCTGGTGGTCATTCTGAGTAATGGTGTCATTCTTGGGTTTACCCTGCCGCTGCACTTCGCCCTGATGGCCTTTGCCGATGACTATGGCGAGTGGAAAAACGGCGTCCGGTCATCGGGGATGAATTTCGCTTTTAACCTGTTCTTTATCAAGCTGGCATGGGCATCCAGTGCCGTCATCATCAGCCTGCTGTTTATTGCGGTGGCCTATAAACCGGGCACAGGCAATCAAACCCCGGCTTCGCTGCATGCGATTACCGCCATGGAAACGCTGTTACCGGCCCTCTTTCACCTGCTGCTGGCCTTTGCCGTCCGTGCCTGCAAGCTGACTAACCCGATGATGGCGCAGATTTCGCATGACCTGCGTATTCGCCATGTCCAGTCTTAAGGAGAGCATGATGTCTGTAAATGAAGTCGATCTGCATAAGCTCCAGATTCACGATCCGTTTCTTGGTCAGTATCAGCACCTGGTGCGGGACGTGGTGATCCCTTATCAATGGGCCGCGCTCAACGATCGTATTGACGACGCCGAACCGAGCCATGCCATAGCTAATTTCCGCATTGCAGCGGGCCAGCAGACGGGCGAATTCTATGGAATGGTGTTCCAGGACAGCGACGTGGCAAAGTGGCTGGAAGCCGTGGCCTGGTCACTGTGCCAGAAGCCGGATGCTGAGCTGGAGAAGACCGCCGATGAGGTCATAGAGCTGGTCGCGGCGGCGCAATGTGAGGATGGCTATCTCAACACCTATTTTACGGTAAAAGCCCCGCAGGATCGCTGGACGAATCTGGCCGAGTGTCATGAGCTCTACTGCGCCGGACATATGATTGAGGCGGGCGTAGCGTTTTTTCAGGCCACCGGCAAACGACGACTGCTGGCGGTGGTGTGCAAACTCGCCGATCACATCGACAGCGTGTTTGGCCCCGGCGAGCAGCAGCTGCACGGTTATCCTGGCCACCCGGAGATCGAACTGGCGCTGATGCGGCTGTATGACGTGACCCAGGAGCCGCGCTACATGGCGCTGGCCGACTATTTTGTCACGCAGCGGGGAACGCAGCCGCACTTCTATGATGATGAGTACCAGAAGCGTGGTCAGACGTCGTACTGGCACACCTATGGGCCCGCGTGGATGATCAAGGACAAGGCTTACAGCCAGGCGCACCAACCTCTTGCGGAACAGCAGCAGGCGGTGGGGCACGCCGTGCGCTTTGTCTATCTGATGACCGGTGTCGCGCACCTCGCACGGCTGAGCCAGGATGAATCGAAACGACAGGACTGTCTGCGTCTGTGGCACAACATGGCGCAGCGACAGCTCTATATTACCGGCGGCATCGGTTCGCAGAGCAGCGGTGAAGCGTTCAGTAGCGATTACGACTTACCGAACGATACGGTTTATGCCGAAAGCTGTGCCTCGATTGGGCTGATGATGTTTGCCCGTCGCATGCTGGAAATGGAGGCGGACAGCCAGTACGCCGATGTCATGGAGCGCGCCCTGTATAACACAGTACTGGGTGGTATGGCGCTGGACGGAAAACATTTCTTTTACGTCAATCCGCTGGAAGTCCATCCGAAAAGCCTGCCTTTTAATCATATTTACGATCATGTGAAACCGGTTCGTCAGCGCTGGTTCGGTTGTGCCTGCTGCCCACCCAATATCGCCCGTTTGCTGACCTCTCTCGGCCACTATATTTATACGCCGCGCGAGGATGCGCTGTTTATCAATCTCTATATTGGTAACCGGGTCGAGATCCCGGTTGGCAATCAAACGTTGGGCCTGCGGATCAGCGGTAATCTTCCCTGGCAGGAAACCGTCACAATCACCATCGATTCCACCCAACCTGTGAACCATGCGCTGGCCTTGCGCCTGCCCGACTGGTGTGCGTCGCCGCAGATTACCTGTAACGGGACGGAAGTGAATGAGGCGGCGCGCAAAGGTTACCTGTATCTGACCCGTCACTGGCAGGAAGGCGATACGGTAACGTTAACCCTGCCCATGCCGGTGCGCCGGGTTTACGGCAATCCGCTGGTGCGCCATGTGGCGGGCAAAGTGGCCGTTCAGCGCGGGCCCTTGATCTATTGCCTGGAACAGGCGGATAACGGCGAGCAGTTACATAATCTGTGGCTGCCTGCGTCGGCGACATTCCGTACCTTTGAAGGGAAGGGGGTTTTTGCGCACAAGGTGCTGATTCAGGCGGAAGGGATCAGAAAAGCGGCGCGTGAACCTGAGCAACAGCTGCTATGGCATTACGATCAGGCACCTGCGCTGGCGCAACCCCAGACCTTAACCTTTATTCCCTGGTTCTGTTGGGCCAATCGCGGAGAAGGGGAGATGCGTATCTGGGTGAATGAGGCCTAACGGCGTCATCTCTGCCAGCAGCTGGGCCCGGTGCCCGGTCTGAATTGCCGCAGGCGCGATCTGATTTGTAGCGTCTGCGGTGTACAACGGTCTGCCGCCAGCGGCGAGGATTTTTCGTCAGCGCGGTTTTCGCGCCTTTTCAGCCCCCAAATATCCGGTACAATCGTGGCCCCTTATGACGTCATGGACCCAACGGCATGCTGGCTTTATTGATTCAATGGTACAAACGCCGTTTTAGCGACCCACAGGCGATTGGCCTGCTGGTGATTCTGCTGGCGGGATTTTGCATTCTGTTCTTCCTGAGTGGCCTGCTGGCACCGTTGCTGGTGGCCGTGGTTCTTGCTTATCTGCTTGAGTGGCCAACCGTGCGCCTGCAACGTATTGGCTGCACGCGCAGCTGGGCCACCAGCATTGTGTTGGTGCTGTTTGCCGGCATCCTGCTGGTGTTAGTGCTGATCGTCGCGCCTGTGGCGTGGCAGCAGGGCATTAACCTGACGCGGGATCTGCCTAACATGCTCAACAAGCTCTATCTCTACGCGGCCGGTTTGCCCCGACGTTTCCCGGCGCTGGTCGATGCCGGCATTATTGATGTGATTGTCGAGAACCTGCGTGGTCGTCTGAGCGGCGTGGGTGACTCACTGGTGAAATACTCACTGGCCTCTCTGGTCGGGTTGATGACGCTGATGATTTATCTGGTGCTAGTGCCCCTGATGGTGTTCTTTCTGCTGAAAGACAAAGACCAGATGCTGAACGCCGTGCGGCGTGTTCTGCCGCGAAACCGTGGTCTGGCCGCCGAGGTGTGGCAGGAAATGAATCAGCAAATCACCAACTATATTCGTGGCAAGGTGCTGGAGATGATCGTCGTCGGCATCGCCAGCTGGCTGGCGTTTCTGTATCTCGGTCTCAACTACTCTCTGCTGCTGGCGGTGCTGGTGGGCATATCGGTCCTGATTCCCTATATTGGGGCCATGCTGGTAACGATACCGGTCATTGGCGTCGCCCTGTTTCAGTGGGGGCTGGGCACGGAATTCTGGACATTGCTGACCGTCTACCTGGTCATCCAGGCGCTGGACGGCAATGTGTTAGTTCCGGTGTTGTTCTCCGAAGCGGTTAATTTGCATCCGCTGGTGATTATATTATCCGTGGTGATCTTTGGTGGGTTATGGGGCTTCTGGGGCGTATTTTTTGCGATTCCGCTCGCCACGCTGGTGAAGGCGGTGGTGCACGCCTGGCCGGATGCCACGCTTGACGAAACGCTGAGTCGGTAAACAATCAGGGCGCGGTTTTCACCGCGCCCTGAGAGGCTCATGCAGACTTAAGATAGTCCATCACGATGTCGTGGTGATTGGACGTTTTGAAATCGTCGAACACTTTTTCAATCTTGCCGTTGGCATCGACCAGGAAACTGATGCGGTGGATGCCGTCGTAGGTTTTACCCATAAAGGTTTTTTCACCCCAGACGCCAAACTGCTGGCATACCTGGTGATCTTCGTCCGACAGCAGCGTGAAGTTAAGCAGCTCTTTTTCTGCAAAACGTGACAGCTTTTCCGGTTTATCCGTACTGATTCCCAGGACTTCAACGCCCGCCTTTTTTAGTTCATCCATGTTGTCACGCAGACCACATGCCTGAACAGTACAGCCTGGCGTCATGGCTTTAGGGTAAAAGTAGACCAGAACGCGCTGACCCTGGAAGTCGGCTAAATTCACTTGTTCGCCATCCTGATCGGGCAAGCTAAATTTCGGTGCGGTATCACCGGCTTTCAGTGGATTCATCACATCTCTCCATTTTTTCGGTTCATGCTGTGGTTAATACACCATGAGGCGAGAAACAGCCAAATGGAAAATTATCAATTTCAGACGGTTTCCTCACCTGACCGTACTTTTAACGTAGCAGAACAGTCTGCGAGGCGCTCGTCTTTACCTGCCGGGTACAACCAGTTCGTGGGTGTCCGCATCGCTCAGACTGTAAAGCCGTAACGAACCCTGTGCATTCAGTTCCTGACATAACGCATTAAACGCCAGTTCAAATGCCGGGCCGTCGCTGCGCGTCGGGCTGTGTGCCGTCATCTGAATATAGAGTGTGGCGGGTTTGCCGTGTTGAGCAGGCTGAATACGTGAAACCAGTTCCGCAATGTTCATCTGGTGCTTATCGGTGAGATCCGTAAAGCGCTCAATGATATGCGGTGAGTCAGCTACCTCGACCTGGATAAAGGCCGTGTCGGGCATCGGAGGGCGTGCGGTAGCGTGCGTACGCTTCATCACGATCAGCAGTTCCAGCTCTGCGCCTTTGAGCGGGAGCGTAGACTCAATCAGCGTGATCGCGTTCCAGCTGCCGGACAGCAGCATAATGAACGTGAATTCATCCCCAAGCATGGCAAGGCGACTGTCTTCGATGTTGCAACCGCAACTGCTGACGTGGCGAGTAATCGTATTAACGATACCCGGACGGTCAACACCCAGAGCGGTGATCACCAAGTGATGGGGTTGAGATTGCGACAAAATAGGATTCCCTGTGCATTTGCTAATAACCATAAGGTAAACATAAAAAAAACTGCTGACAAGCGCGGGAATAGCGGAGCTTGCTTGCTTTTCCCTAAGTGTAAACCGTACCATGAAGCACTTGTTTGTCGAGGGGATCGCCAATGTTTACGGGAAGTATTGTTGCACTCGTTACGCCGATGGATGACAAAGGTAATGTCTGCCGTGCGAGTTTGAAAAAACTGATTGATTACCATGTCGCCAGCGGTACTGCGGCGATCGTTTCCGTCGGCACCACCGGCGAATCAGCCACCCTGAGCCATGAAGAACATGGTGATGTGGTGCTGCAAACCCTGGATCTGGCGGATGGGCGTATTCCCGTGATTGCCGGCACCGGCGCCAATGCCACAGCGGAAGGCATCTCGCTGACCAAACGATTTGAAAATTCAGGCGTTGTTGGCTGCCTGACGGTCACACCTTACTATAATCGTCCTACCCAGGAAGGCTTATACCAGCACTTTAAAGCGATTGCCGAGAGCACCAGCCTGCCGCAGATGCTGTATAACGTCCCTTCCCGTACCGGTTGTGATATGTTGCCGGAAACTGTTGCCCGTCTCGCTGAAATCAAAAATATTATCGGAATCAAAGAGGCAACCGGGAACTTATCGCGTGTCAGCCAGATCCAAGAGCTGGTTGATGATGCGTTCATCCTGGTGAGTGGCGACGACGCCAGCGCACTGGACTTTATGCAACTGGGCGGTAACGGCGTCATTTCGGTGACGGCAAACGTAGCAGCACGCGAAATGGCCGAACTGTGCAAACTGGCACAGCAGGGCAATTTCGTTGAAGCTCGCCGTCTGAATCAGCGTCTGATGCACCTGCATCAGACGCTTTTCTGTGAACCTAATCCAATCCCGGTTAAATGGGCGGCAAAACAGCTAGGATTAATCGCTAATGACACGCTGCGTCTGCCAATGACGCCACTGACGGCGGTTGCACAGCCAAAAGTGGAGCAGGCGCTGGTGAAAGCGGGTTTGCGATAATTTAGGGAGTGTGAATGAATTACTCAGTAAAGCGGTCAACGATTGCAACGGTGGTGGGGCTTTCCACCCTGATGCTGTTGTCGGCCTGTTCGAACGATCAGCGTTATAAGCGCCAGGTCAGCGGTGATGAATCTTACCTGCAGGCCAGCGGGCTGCGTGAGTTAAAAGCGCCGCCGGGCATGATTCTGCCTGTTCAGAACGGCGAATACGATATCCCACCGTCAACCAGTCAGGCACCGGTTGGCAAGCAGCTGGATATCCGTCCACCGGCGCAGCCGCTGGCCTTGATGAACGGCTCACGCGCGCAGTTCAGCAATAACACCGGCGCACTGATTTTCGACAACAACCGTGGATCAATTTGGTCGCAGGTTGTGGGCGTTGTGCAGGCGAAAAACTTCCCGATTGCGTCGCGCAATGACGCCGGACAGCAGCTGACCACCGACTGGGTGCAGTGGAACCGCGCAGATGAAGACAAGCAATATCGCGGGCGTTACCAGATCAGCGTGAAATCACAGAGCTATCAGCAGGTGCTGACCGTGCGTCTGCTGGAACTGCAGCAGGAAGGCACTAACATCACCTCGCCAGAGCAGATCCAACGCTATACCGCGCAGATGCTGAATGAGATTGCGGCGGGCATGGACAAGGTTGCCACGGCGAATGAAAACGCCGCAGCGGGCCGCGTGAACGGTGCGATTGATGTGCAGAGTGCAGCGGATGATACCGGCCTGCCTATGCTGGTATTACGTACGCCGTTCAACGTCGCCTGGCAGCGCCTGCCTGCGGCAATGAAACGCGTCGGCATGGACGTCACGGACACGACCCGTTCAACCGGCAGCATGAAAGTGACCTACAAAGCGCCGGGCAGCAGCACCTGGGACAGCCTTGGCGCCAAAGATCCTGAACTGCCAAACGGCGATTACAAGGTTCAGGTTGGCGATCTCGATAACCGAACCAGTCTGCAATTCATTGATCCTAAAGGCCATGTGCTGACGCAGGCGCAAAATGATGCGCTGGTGTCGGTGTTCCAGGCCGCAATGAACAAATAAAATTACCCCAGGCCGGAGATTCTCCGGCCTTTTTATTTTGTTTTTTGGCATAATAGCGCACGTCGAGGTAATCGATTGCGTCACGGCAATCGACCTGAATATGTTGCCTCAGAACCGGATCTTTCATGTTTGGAGTTAATAAGATGCAAAAGCGAGCTGAGTTGTATCGCGGTAAAGCGAAAACCGTATACAGCACCGATAACCCGGATCTGCTGATACTTGAGTTCCGCAACGATACATCAGCAGGCGATGGTGCCCGCATCGAGCAGTTTGATCGCAAAGGCATGGTCAATAATAAGTTCAACCATTTCATCATGACGAAGCTGCAGGAAGCGGGCATTCCGACGCAGATGGAAGCCCTGCTGTCGGATAACGAAGCGCTGGTGAAAAAGCTTGAGATGGTACCGGTAGAATGCGTCGTTCGTAACCGCGCAGCGGGTTCGCTGGTTAAGCGCCTGGGCGTTGAAGAGGGCATGGTACTGAATCCTCCGCTGTTCGACCTGTTCCTGAAGGATGACGAGAAGCATGACCCGATGGTCAACGAATCCTACTGCGAAACCTTTGGCTGGGTCAGTAAAGAAAACCTGGCGCGGATGCGAGAGCTGACGTACAAGGCGAACGACGTACTGAGCAAACTGTTTGATGATGCCGGGCTGATCCTGGTGGACTTCAAGCTGGAGTTTGGCCTGTTTAAAGGCGAGGTCGTGCTGGGTGATGAATTCTCCCCGGACGGTGCGCGCCTGTGGGACAAAGAAACGCTGGATAAAATGGACAAAGACCGCTTCCGTCAGAGCCTGGGTGGCCTGATTGAAGCTTACGAAGCGGTGGCCCGTCGCCTGGGCGTGAAGCTGGACTGAGTCTGCCCTTCGTCTGCCGGCAAAAGGAGAGCGCGGGCTCTCCTTTTTCATTTTGGTGGAAAGCTGGTGATTGCGGCCTCACACAACTAAAATCATGCCATCTGCATAACAGGCCACAGGGAGCAAAACATGCGCTGGCAAGGACGTCGCGAAAGCGACAATGTTGAAGACCGCCGTAATCAGTCATCAGGCATGGGAGGAGGACGCATTCCTCTGCCACGCGGTAAAGCGGGCATTATCATGCTGATTCTGGTCGCCGTCGCGGGTTATTACGGTTATGACCTGACGCCGTTGCTGACGGGCGGCGAGGCGACGCCGGGCAACCAACAGCAGCAACAGCGCAGCGCCGATCCCCATCAGGATGAAGCGGCCAAATTTACCTCGGTCATTCTGGCGACGACCGAAGATACCTGGGACAAGCTGTTCAGACAAATGCATAAGCAGTACACGCCACCCAAACTGGTAATGTATCGCGGTGCCACGCGCACTGGCTGCGGGACCGGGCAGTCGGTTATGGGACCGTTTTATTGCCCGGCAGACCAGACCGTCTACATCGATCTTTCGTTCTATGACGAAATGAAACACAAACTGGGCGCAGGCGGTGATTTTGCGCAGGGTTATGTGATTGCACACGAAGTCGGCCACCATGTGCAGAAGCTGCTGGGCATTGAGCCCCGTGTACGCCAGATGCAGCAGGGCGCCAGTCAAAGCCAGATCAATCAGCTGTCCGTTAAAATGGAACTTCAGGCCGACTGCTTTGCCGGCGTCTGGGGCCACTATATGGAACAGGAGAAGATCCTTGAGGTGGGCGATTTGCAGGAAGCCCTGAATGCCGCCGAGGCTATTGGCGACGATCGCCTGCAGCAGAAAAGTCAGGGGCGCGTGGTGCCCGACAGCTTTACCCATGGTACATCGCAACAGCGCTATACCTGGTTTAAGCGTGGCTTTGACACCGGCAATCCTGGCCAGTGCGATACCTTCGCCGGTAAAGGATGACGCTGGCGGCCGCCAGCCGCGCGATGGCGTCGGCGGGCATACGGCGCGTAGCCGTTATCAGTGGTGATGCTGACTACAGCCTGACGATGGCTGCGCGCTGGTTCGACGCACTGGCGGGCGACTGGCTGTGTCTGAGTGACGTCCCTCTCGGCCCCGGCCCGCATTGTGTGCCAGCGGCGTTCCGTACCCTACTGGGGCGTGAGTTTCATCATGCCGTTTTCGATGCCCGATCGGGCTTTCATGCCGAGGCATTCGCCGCGCTGGCGGGCACGCTGACGGCTGGCAGTTGGCTGCTGCTGTTAGTGCCGCCGTGGCGACAGTGGCCACAGCAACCCGACGCGGACAGCCTGCGTTGGGCCGACGTCAGCGAACCCATTGCCACACCTCACTTTATCCGCCATCTGCAACGCCTGATCGAACAGGATGCACAGGGACTCTTACTGCGGCAGCCGTCGCCACTTAACGTGCCCGACTGGCCAGCCTTACCGGAATGGCACAGCCAGGCAACCGTCCAGCAGCAGACAATCTTATGTCAGCTGAACGGCCTTTCTGCAGGCGTGGCGGTCCTGACCGCTGCACGCGGCAGAGGCAAATCGGCTCTGGCCGGGATGCTCGCCCGCCAGAACACACGTTGCCTTATTACCGCCCCGGCAAAAGTGGCTACGGGCGTCCTGTCTGCCTTCGCGGGTGAGCACTACCGCTTTATGGCGCCCGATGCCATTCTGGCTCTGGAAACCGTGCCAGACGTTGACTGGCTTATTGTCGATGAGGCGGCGGCGATTCCCGCACCGCTGCTGCATGCGCTGGTAGCGCGTTTTCGTCGCGTGTTGCTGGTAACGACCATTCAGGGTTATGAAGGCAGCGGACGTGGCTTCATGCTGAAGTTTTGTACGGAGCTGGAGCAGGTGCGCCATTTTACGCTGGATGAACCGCTGCGCTGGGCGCGCAACGATCCGCTGGAAAACTGGCTGAATCAGGCGCTACTGTTTGAAGAAACGCCCGATATGCCCCCTGCGAGAGTGGGCGGTCCGCGTCGGGCGGAACGCACGGATATGCCCGCCTTACGGGCGGCTTATCAGCTGCTTACCAGCGCTCATTATCGCACCTCGCCGCTGGATTTACGCCGCCTGCTGGATGCGCCAGGTATGCACCTGTGGCTGGCGGGCACTGTCCCGGCATTGCAGGGCGCGCTCTGGCTGGTGGAAGAGGGCGGATTGAGCGAGGCGTTAGCTCAGGCAGTATGGGCGGGCCACAGACGGCCGCGCGGCAATCTGGTGGCGCAGTCACTGGCGGCCCATGCCGGTTTCACCGACGCCGCCACGCTGCGGGCTTTACGTATCAGCCGGATTGCCGTGGCACCCCGCGGACGCCGTCAGGGAACCGGCAGGCAACTGGTCACGGCGGCCTGCGCGGCGGCGACCGGATACGACTATATCTCGGTGAGTTTCGGCTACACTGAAGCGTTATGGGCGTTTTGGCGCGCCTGTGGCTTTACGTTAGCGCGCATTGGCAGCCAGCGCGAAGCCAGCAGTGGTTGCTATGCCGCGATGGCGCTGCTGGGACTGACGTCGTCCGGCAGGCAGTTGCAGCAGAAAGCGGCGCAGCAGCTGGCGCGGGACTGGTCATTTCTCAGCGCACATATACCACTGGCATTGCCCTTGTCCGCAGCCGATGACTGCGCGTTTACCCCGTTTGATGCCCGGCTCGCAGCCGGGTTCGCCTGGGCACAACGCCCGTTTGAAGCAAGCCTGGCGGTGCTCCAGCGTCTGGTCATTGTCAGCCAGGCTCCGTTACGCCTTCTCAGGCAGGCCGTCAGGGCCGACACCAATCTGTCCCGGCTGGCGCAGACCGCGCAGCTAAACGGACGCAAGGCATTGATCACCGCACTGCGCGCGGAAGCCGCAGAAGCACTTCTGGCGTTGCAAAGCATTGATGGCGAAGGGTTTCGTCAGCAATTGCAATAAATCCACCAACTCGTTCAAATATTCCCAATATGATCCTGCGCCAGGGCGCGTAGAGTAGTAGCAGGAGGTCGATATGACACTGAGATATGTAATTGTTCAGCAACCCCCAAAAGTTGCCCAGCTGTTTTTGCTTTACCATGCCGTGGGTGATAACCCTGACGCCATGGGGGAAATTGGCAGCTGGTTTGCGAAAACCTTCCCTGCGGCGCTGGTCGTGTCGGTGGGATCGCCAGGGCCTGGCGGTCAATGGTTTAGTGAGGCCGGACTTCATGATAAAAGCGAGCAGCAGTGCGTTAACGCCAGTATGCCGCAGTTTGTTGAGTCCGTTCGTCACTGGCAGCAGCAGAGCGGCATAAGTCCGGAAGCCACGGCGCTGGTCGGGTTTTCACAGGGCGGAAGCATGGTGCTGGAGGGCATCAAAGCGCACAACGATCTGGCGGGACGCGCAGTGGTGTTCAGCGGACGTTTTATTACCCTGCCGGAGAGCGCCAGCACCCGCACGACGGTGCATCTGATTCATGGCGATTATGATGACCGCGTGCCACTGGCACATGCTCATCAGGCCGAACAGCGTTTAACCGCACTCGGCGGTGACGTCACGCTGAATGTTGTGGACGATCTGGCCCACGCCATCGACCACCGCAGCATGAATTTTGCCCTGCATCATCTGCAGTACACGGTGCCGAAACGCTACTTTGACGAGGCGTTGGGCGGGGCTAAACCCGGCGATGATGATGTGATTATGACAATGTAACCGGGCACGCCCTCGCGACCGCGAGGGCGCAAACGCGTTATTTCTTCTTCGGCCAGTCTTCGTCGTCATCCCATTTGTCGTTGAAATCACGATGAGGCGGGAGATCGGGCTTGTTATCCATAAACTTTTTGTGATCGATGCGTTTCAAATCCTTATACACATTCATCAGCACACCGACCATCAGCAGGACCACCAGGATCCACCAGTAATCTTTAATAAACTCCACAGGCCCGCTCCTTTCCTCGCTGTCAGGCGATCAATTGTTCCATGATGCGTTGATACATCCGGCTCAGCATCTGCAAATCGGATGCTTTCACGCACTCGTTGATTTTGTGAATCGTGGCATTCACAGGCCCCAGTTCGACCACCTGCGACCCCATGCGGGCAATAAAACGCCCATCAGAGGTGCCACCAGACGTCTGCAACTGCGGCTTAATTTCATTATAGTGCGTAACGGCGTTGACTACGGCATCCACCAGTTTACCGCGTGACGTCAGGAAGGGCTGACCGGACAGCTTCCATTCAATGGTGTAGCGCAACTGATGGCGATCCAGCAGTTCTGCCACACGTTGCTGGATCAGGCTGTCGGTGAGTTCGGTACTGAAGCGGAAATTGAACTGCACGAACAGTTCACCGGGGATCACGTTATTGCTGCCGGTGCCTGCCTGGATATTGGCGATCTGCATACTGGTGGCCGGGAAGAACGCGTTGCCCTGATCCCATTCGGTTGCCACCAGTTCATTCAGCGCGGGCATCGCGCGGTGTACCGGATTATCGGCCAGCTGTGGGTAGGCCACATGGCCCTGTACCCCATGTACCGTCAGGTTAGCCGTAATCGAGCCACGGCGGCCGTTTTTCACGACGTCGCCCACGATTTCGCTGCTGGAGGGTTCGCCGACCAGGCAATAATCCAGACGTTCGTTACGCGCCATCAGCCGCTCGACCACTTTGACCGTGCCGTTGGTGCCGCTGGCTTCTTCGTCAGAAGTAATCAGAAACGCCAGTCGCCCTTTATGGTGAGGATTGACTGCGACAAAACGTTCTGCGGCAACCACCATGGCGGCCAGCGAGCCTTTCATGTCGGCAGCACCACGACCAAACAACATGCCGTCGCGAATGGTCGGCTCAAATGGCGGATTGATCCAGCGGCTGGCGTCACCCGGTGGCACCACATCGGTATGACCAGCAAAGGCCAGGGTTTCCCCTTCACCGCGCGTAGCCCAGAAGTTCAGCGTGTCGTCGATGTTCATGGTTTCGATGTGAAAGCCGATTGCCTGCAGGCGGGCAATCAGCAGCGCCTGGCATCCGGCGTCATCGGGGCTGAGAGAGGGACGACGAATAAGCTGCTGCGTCAGCTCAATGACCGGACAAAACATATTATGACTTCTCCTGAAGAAGATTCTGGTAAAGGGTTTCACTGAAACCCAGCAGCAAGGTGCCATCGGCGGTGCGCAGCACAGGGCGCTTAATGATCGCGGGCTGCGCCAGCATCAACGCTTTGGCGCTGGCGGCATCCGTAATGCTGTCACGCTCGGATTCGGGCAGCTTGCGCCAGGTGGTACCGCGCGTATTCAGCAGGTCCTGATAACCGAGGGCATCGATAAACTGCTGGAGCTGTTCGTCGGTCAGGCCGTCAGCCCGGTAATCATGAAAGCGATAATCCACGCCGGCCGCCTCTAAAAAACGCCGTGCTTTTTTGATTGTGTCGCAATTTTTAATGCCAAACATGACCCATTGCCCGCTCATCGCCTACTCCTGTCCCGTAAAAATGCGCTGAGCAGTTTACCATAGTGTGATCTTATGCAGCATCCGCCAGCGGCGCTCCGCATCGAATAAAATAGGTAAACAGACAGCCCTGAGGTGTACGTAAACGGTTTCAGTTTGAGCGCTAATGATTTCCTGGTTTATCACTTCTCCTTTAAGAATTTCCTTAAATGCCATTTTTAGGCTACGTCCTGGTTAAGCACCCCGCGAAACCTGTCAGGCTAAGGCTTTGCTGAAATGTGCGTCAGCCAGCAAATCAGAAAAGACTCAGCTTTTTTGCGTCTTTGCCGATAGTACTAACAGGTGTAAACGTATTCACCAGGCGAAAAAAAAGGCGTAATATTGCCACTACAATAAGAGAGGGTTCTATGATTGACACCGAAATGGGGAACTGGAAAGAATTTATCGAAGCGATGTTACGTAACAAGTAACACGTGACGAGAAAAGCAGGGCACTTTCCCCTCTGCTGTAGTTCTTACCACACACAGAAATAAAACGGCCGCTGTTTCCAGAGGCCGTTTTTTTTGCCTGTCTGGTTCGCCAGACAGGCGGGCAGGTTAGTCGGGATGTTTCTCTTTCAGCGGGAAACGACGACGCACCAGCACAAAGAACAGCGGCACAAACAGGATGGCTAACAGCGTGGCGGAAATCATTCCCCCCATCACGCCGGTGCCCACGGAGTGCTGACTGCCTGACCCTGCGCCGCTACTGATCGCCATTGGCAGGACGCCGAAGATAAAGGCCAGTGAAGTCATCAGGATCGGGCGCAGACGCTGGCGTGAAGCCGCAAGCGTGGATTCAATCAGCTCGCCGCCCTTGCTGTTAAGCTCGTTGGCGAACTCGACAATCAGGATGGCGTTCTTCGCCGAAAGCCCGACAACGGTCAGCAGGCCTACCTGGAAATAGACGTCGTTTTCCAGCCCGCGCGTCCAGGTGGCGATCAGGGCGCCGACCACACCGAGCGGCACAACCAGCATCACAGAGAACGGAATCGACCAGCTCTCATACAGGGCCGCCAGACAGAGGAACACGACCAGCAGCGAAACGGCGTACAGCGCCGGAGCCTGAGAGCCGGACAACCGCTCCTGATACGACGCACCCGTCCACTGGAAGCCCACACCGAGCGGTAGGGATTCAACCAGCTTCTCCATTTCGTTCATCGCGGTACCGCTACTCACGCCCTCTGCGGCTTCTCCCACGATCTCCAGTGAGGCGTAGCCGTTATAGCGTTCCAGACGCGGCGAGCCCGTTTCCCAGCGGCTGGTGGCAAAGGCCGAGAAGGGCACCATGGTGCCACTGCTGTTACGCACGTACCATTTGTCGATATCATCGGGCAGCATGCGATAGGGCGCATCAGCCTGCACATACACTTTTTTTACCCGCCCCCGATCCAGAAAGTCGTTCACGTAGCTCGAGCCCCAGGCGGTGGCGAGCGTGTCGTTAATGGTATCCAGCGACACGCCCAGCGCCTGCGCTTTACGCTCATCAATATCAATTTGCAACTGTGGGCTGTCATCAAGGCCGTTATGACGGACACGGGACAGAAGCGTATCTTTGCTGGCTTTGTCCAGTAGCATGTCGCGCATGGCCATGAGCTTGTCATGCCCGATGCCGCCATGATCCTGTATCTCCAGGTCGAAGCCCGATGAGCTACCCAACCCGGTAATGGCCGGCGGGCTGCTCGCAATGACCATGGCCTCATTGATGTGTTTAAAGGCTTTACCCGCGCGCTTAATGATGGCGAACGAGGTACGATCGGCACCTGGTCTGTCACCCCAGTCTTTCAAACGGATAAACAGACGCGCGACGTTTTGTCCATTCCCGCCGGGGCCTGAACCGATCGTTGAGAAGACCGACAGCACGTTATCTTTCTCTTTCGTCAGGTAGTATTTTTCCACTTTGGCCACCACCGCCGAGGTCTGATCCATGCTGGAACCGGCGGGCAACTGGACCTGCGTCAAAATCATACCGCGATCTTCCTGTGGCAAAAACGACGAAGGCAGGTGAAGAAACAGAAACGCCATGACGCCAATTATCCCCACATAAAGCAGCAGCCAGCGGCCGCCTGTGTGCAGAATGCGGGCAACGCCACGCTCATAGCGATCGGCATTGCGGTTGAAATGATAGTTAAACCAGCGGAAGAAGCCGCGCTCGCCGTGGTGTTCACCTTTGGCGATGGGTTTGAGCAGCGTGGCACACAGGGCTGGCGTCAGGATCATTGCGACCAGCACGGACAGGATCATGGCGGAGACAATCGTCACCGAAAACTGGCGGTAGATGGCGCCGACGGTGCCGCCAAAAAAGGCCATGGGAATAAAGACGGCGGACAGCACCAGCGCAATCCCCACCAGCGCGCCCTGAATTTGCCCCATTGATTTTCGGGTGGCTGCGCGCGGCGAGATCCCTTCCTCGCTCATGATACGTTCGACGTTCTCGACGACCACAATGGCATCGTCCACCAGCAGGCCTATCGCCAGCACCATGGCGAACATGGTCAGGGTGTTGATACTGTAGCCGAAGGCAAAGATCACACAGAAAGTGCCAAGCAGCACCACCGGCACGGCGATGGTAGGGATTAACGTGGCCCGGAAGTTCTGCATAAACAGATACATCACGCCAAATACCAGCAGAATGGCTTCCAGCAGGGTTTTGACCACATCGGTGATTGAGGCTTTGACAAACGGCGTGGTTTCATAAGCGATCTTCGCTTCCAGCCCATGCGGAAAATAGTGTGATAACTCATCCAGACGTGCCCGCACCAGCTTATCCGTGTTCATCTCGTTGGCACCGGAGGCCAGTTTGATACCCAGTCCGGAGGCGGCCTGGCCATTGTAGCGGCTGAGGGAATCGTATTTTTCAGCGCCGAGTGCCACCGTTGCGACATCGCCCAGCGTGACGACGGAGCCATCGGGATTATTCTTCAGGGTAATCGCTTTAAACTGGTCGGGCGTTTGCAGCATCGACTGCGCGTTCACCGTGGCGTTCAGCGCCTGATTATTGACTGCCGGCAAACCGCCCACCTGGCCGACGGCCACCTGAGTGTTCTGGGATTTGATGGCATTCACCACATCATCGGTGGTCAGGGCATAGGCGGTCAGCTTGTAGGGATCGAGCCAGATGCGCATGGCATATTGGGTGCCGTAGGCATCCACTTCACCGACACCATCAATTCGGCTTATGGGATCCTGAATATTACTGGCGACATAATCAGCAATATCTTGTTTGTTCATGCTGCCGTCAGTGGAGACAAATGCCACCATCAAAATATTGCTGTCACCGGTTTTATTGACGGTCACACCTTGTGACTGCACCGGTTGAGGTAACTGACGCAGGGCTGCCTGTAACTGATTCTGGACCTGCTGACGGGCTTCGTCGGGATTGGTGCCGGCAGTAAAGGTGAGGGTGATTTGCGCCTGGCCGGTATTGCTGCTGTTCGAGGACATATACATCAGATTATCGATACCGGTCATATTCTGTTCGATAACCTGGGTAACGGTATTTTCCAGCGTTTGCGCCGAGGCACCAGGATAGGTCGCGGTTATACGCACGTTGGGCGGCGCTAAGTCGGGATATTGCTCAACGGGAAGCGAAATAATGGCGAGCGTGCCGCAAAGACACAATAAAATTGCCAAAACCCAGGCAAAAATAGGGCGGTCGATAAAGAAATTCGACATGGAATCGGCACTCCTCACTGCTTTTATTATTAATATGACCGATGCAGCGCGTAACGTACGAAAGTATTCCATGACATCACGCACGACCAGGCGACTACTTTACGTGCGGGCAAGGTTTGAAAAGTGGAGAAATTATAAAGAATGTGTAAATTGGCGCGCTTTTTCTCAACGATGTCGACGTTCAAGCCACAGGATGGTCGCCGCAACGCGTGAGCGAACCTCAAGTTTGCGCAGAATATTACGAAGATGTACCTTCACCGTCTCTTCTGAAATCTGCAAGGTATCAGCAACGGCTTTGTTGGACAGGCCTCGCGCCACTTCCTGAAGCACGTCGCGTTCGCGTTCGGTCAGCAAACGGAACGGATCGTCGCTGTTGTGACGCGTCGCGAGCGAATGCCGGACCGCCTCGCTAAAGACATTTTCGCCCTGTGTGGCCTGTACGATCTGGTTTAGCAGGATTTCCGGTTCACTGTCTTTCAGCAAATACCCATCGGCTCCCGCATCCACCATGGCGAAGATATCACTGCGCGCATCCGACACCGTCAGCACCAGAATCCGCGAGTGGACGCCTTCATGACGAAGCGCTTTCAGCGTGTCCAGGCCCGACATCCCTTTCATATTCAGGTCGAGCAGGATGACGTCCGGTGTCAGGCGACGGGCCTCAGCCAGTGCTTCGGTGCCGTTGCTGGCTTCCGCGACGACCTGAAGCGTCGGGTCAAGCGCCAGTAACTGCCGAATACCGCGACGCATAAGCGGATGGTCGTCCACAATCATGATTGTTAAAGTCGGTTGTTCCATGTTTTCTCCCTGTCACCTGACGCTGCAGGTTGTCGCATGGGCAATGCGGTTCGTCAAGCGGCGGCTGCAGCGACCCTCTGTGGTGCTGTCATTGTAATGATTAACCCGATGGCCTGCCGTTGATCTGCCACATGCCCTGTGATGCGAGATGCAATAAAAGTAAAGCCGTGTTACGTGCGGCTAGTCAATCTCTGATGCCGGACGCGGTGGAAAGCGCAACACAATCTGTGTTCCACACGGCTGCGAACGAATGTCTAACTGGCCAGACAAGCATGCTGCGCGCTCGGTCATGGTGATGAAACCATAATGCCCCGGGGGTTCTTCTGTGCTGATCATGCCCGTGCCGTCATCAGTGATTGTCAGTGAATGCTCACCTGTATCCGTGATCCGGTAGTCGACGGTAATCAAACGGGCATTCGCATGGCGAATGGCATTCAGGACGGCTTCCCGGGCAATTTGCATGACGTGGACCTGTTGCCGGGCATCCAGTTGCTGCAGGCCTGGCTGGCAGGTCAACCGGATATCAGCGACAGTCTGAGACTGAAGCGGCGCAATTATCACGTGCAGAGCAGCCTCCAGATCGGCCTTTTCGATCGTCAGACGAAAGGTCGCCAGCAGTTCGCGTAGCTGGCGGTAAGCCTCTGCCAGTTCGCGATCAAAATCTGCAATGATTGCCTGTGCCGACTGATCGGAGGCGGACAGGCTGCGCCGAAGCTGCATCAGCTGTATCCGCAGGTAAGTCAGTGACTGCGCCAGCGAGTCGTGCAGTTCACGTGCAATCGTGGCGCGCTCCTCAATCAGCAGCATTTGCTGGTACTGCTTCTGGGTTTGCCAGATCCAGATCGACCGTCCCAGCATCGCGGCCAGGCTGCCCATTAACGCGGCGGAAGGGGCCGTGCCGTCGGTTTGCCAGCGCAGCGTGCCAACACGTTGATCGTCCTGTTTCAGCGGTAAATGCTGCCAGGCCAGCGCGGGATCGTGCTGGCCCGCCTCACAGGTAAACTGCCCGCCCCGAAGCTGAATGAAGGCAATATTCTCTTTGCCGACGATGCGGTTCAGCACATCATCGAAAAGCGCCGGTTGCAGCGAACGGCTGGTCAGAATTTGTGAGCTTTCATAGAGTAAGGAGAGCGTATGATTCGCCTGGGTTAAGTCCCGGGTTTTGTCGCGGACCCGTTGTTCCAGTTGCTGATAATGGCACTGTAATTGTGCAGCCATGCTGCTGAAAGTCTGTGACAGGACTTTCAGCTCGTTCTGCTGCTGCACATGCAGGGGCGGAAAGGCAAAATTGCCGCTTTCCACATAGCGGCTGGCTCTGACCAGTGCATTGAGGGGTTTAACGACCTGCTGGCGGGTAAAGCGGATCGTCATCAGAGCGAGCGCAACAATGGCGATCACGCCCGTCAGGCTGCTGATGGCCACGACGCGCATTTTCAGTTCGGCGTAGCGCTGTAGCGCCAGTACGAAGCGGTTAATTTCGTCAACGTAGTTGGGCATTTGTTGCCGCCAGGCATCTGACGCGTTCGCCTGCAGATGCTGTGCCAGACCGGGCCAGCCTTCGCGTAAACGCTGATAGTGATTATTAACCTTGCGCGGCACCCAGGGGCGATCGAGTTCCTGTAACACGGCGGCATCAAGCGTTTGTTGATACTGCGCCAGGTGCGCCGTCAGCAGCTGCGGATCTGCTCTGGCATCCCAGGCCAGGCGGTAACTTTGCATCCGCAGCGATCCGGCCAGATTAATGGCTTCCGCATCGCGCAGGCTACTGGAAAGCGTCAGCAGCGCCAGGCCGGTCGTCAGTAACGCCAGCAAGACAATCCACGTTAACGACAGCGCGATACTTCTGGTAACAGAGCGTTTAACAATCACGACAATAACACCTTTACTGACAGGGAATCATAAGAGCGGTGCCAGAGACACCCGACGACTTATTACAAAATGCCCGAAAACAGCGGCGCTGTGTACGCAAACTCACCCCCGTTGACGTTTCCCAGGAATGTCCACTTACGAATGAACATTGCTGCCATAGCTTTACACCTTGCCCATGTTGGCTTTCATTGCCTCGCTAATACTCAACACCATGTTTTACTCAGTGACCCACGCAAGTTCAGGAGGAAGTATGAAACGATTACCTGTGTACCTTAGCGCTGCTCTGTTGGCCACTGCTTCATTCTCTACTCTTGCTGCCACGGCAGTGGACCGGCAGGAAGCCCAGGGGCTGCAACGTATCGGCAGCGTCTCGGTGACAAATGTGAACGGCTCTCTGGATGATGTCACCCGCCAGCTTTCGCAGGAGGCCAAATCAGAAGGTGCCCGCCATTTCCGTGTCATCGGGGTTGATAACCCCGGCGACTCCAGCCTGTGGACCGGCACTGCCGAAATTTACCGCTAAATCCCTCTGTTACCTTCCCTGTAGCCCTTACCGGTCGCCTGTCGGCCGGTTTTTTTGTGATCTCAGAAAAGTTTTTTACAAATCGTCCGGCTTATCTCCTCGGTATATTTTGCTTCGATGTTGCATAACGGTTAGGATTCATCGCCGTAAATTCCCGCGCTGCTTTTCGTTAACTCACAGGCAAACGCACAGAGGAAGAAAACCCATTTCGCACTGCTAAACGCAATCGTTTGGATGCGCGATGACTTATGGTCAGGACAAACAGGAAGGCTATGAAATCTACGAAGAAAACCGCAGCAGACATGCGCGCTGCGAAACGACGCTGGCTCAATTCCCACGACTCCGGCTATAAGAAAGCCATGGGTAATCGTCACGTACAGATGATCGCTATCGGTGGCGCAATTGGTACAGGTCTGTTCCTGGGCGCAGGTGCCCGCTTACAGGCTGCGGGTCCCGCTCTGGCGGTAATCTATCTGGTCTGTGGCATTTTCTCCTTCTTCATTCTGCGCGCGCTGGGCGAACTGGTTTTACACCGTCCCAGCAGTGGAAGCTTTGTTTCCTATGCACGCGAGTTTATGGGTGAAAAAGCCTCCTATGTGGCAGGCTGGATGTATTTTGTTAACTGGGCCATGACCGGGATTGTCGATATCACCGCCGTGGCACTGTATATGCACTACTGGGGCGCGTTTGGCGATGTCCCACAATGGGTGTTTGCCCTGGGCGCGCTGGCGATTGTCGGTACCATGAACATGATCGGCGTAAAGTGGTTTGCCGAAATGGAGTTCTGGTTCGCGTTAGTCAAGGTGCTGGCGATAGTCATATTTCTGGTGGTCGGCGTGGTGTTCCTGGGCAGCGGTAAACCGCTGGACGGCAATGCAACAGGTTTCCACCTGGTCACGGATAACGGCGGCCTGTTCCCGCACGGCCTGTTACCGGCGCTGGTGCTGGTGCAGGGGGTGGTCTTTGCCTTCGCTTCGATCGAACTGGTGGGCACGGCCGCAGGTGAGTGTAAAGATCCGGAAACCATGCTGCCGAAAGCGATCAACAGCGTAATCTGGCGTATCGGTTTGTTCTATGTCGGTTCCGTGGTGCTGCTGGTGCTGTTACTGCCGTGGAATGCCTATCAGGCCGGGCAAAGTCCGTTTGTGACCTTCTTCTCTAAACTGGGCGTGCCGTATATCGGCAGCATCATGAATATCGTGGTCCTCAGCGCCGCGCTGTCCAGTCTGAACTCCGGTCTGTACTCGACAGGCCGTATTCTGCGCTCCATGTCGATGGGCGGCTCAGCACCGAAATTCATGTCAAAAATGAGCAGCCAGCAGGTGCCTTATGCCGGGATTCTGGTTACCGTTTGCGTCTATGTTGTCGGCGTAATACTCAACTACTATGTGCCGTCACAGGTGTTCGAGATTGTCCTGAACGTCGCGTCACTGGGGGATCATTTCGTCCTGGGGCTTTATCGTGCTGTGCCAGCTGCGTCTGCGCAAAGCTATTAAAGAAGGCAAGGCCGACGACGTCAGCTTTAAGCTGCCGGGCGCGCCTTTCACTTCCTGGCTGACGCTGCTGTTCCTGTTCAGCGTGCTGGTCTTAATGGCGTTTGACTATCCAAACGGCACGTACACTATTGCCTCTATTCCGCTGATTGCGGTGATTCTGGTTCTGGGCTGGTTTGGTGTGCGTAAGCGCGTTAACGAAATTGCCGCCACGGAGCACGAGCATCACGAGCACGATGGCAAATCATCCTGACGGTGATCTTGCCTGAGATATCAATGCCAGCCTGCGTGCTGGCATTTTTTTTCGGTGTTTCGGGCGGTCTTGATAATTGCGTGCGCAGACACGTAATTCAGATAGTTTTCTTGCATCCCACGACCTATCATCATTGGCTCCCTTCTCACTTGCGGAGCGCCTATGTCGTCCAGAATCACTATCATCAAACAAAGATAAGCTGCTGTCTGAGAACTGGTTTGTGTTGCGTAACATCACCTATGAGCTAACCGACAGCCATGGCGACGTCGTGCGTCACAAACGCGAGGTGTACGATCGCGGCAACGGGGCGACAATTCTGCTCTATAACCGTGAAAAAAACAGTGTGGTGCTGACGCGCCAGTTTCGCGTGGCGACCTACGTGAACGGTAATGAAGACGGAATGTTAATTGAGGCCTGCGCGGGCTTACTGGATGACGACTCGCCAGAGGATTGCATCCGTAAAGAGGCCATTGAAGAGACCGGCTATGCGGTAGGCGAGGTCGAAAAACTGTATTCGGTCTATATGTCACCGGGCGGCGTCACTGAACTGATTCACTTCTTTGCGGCGGAATATCATGAATCACTGCGCGAGAACGCTGGTGGCGGTGTTGAAGATGAGGCCATTGATGTGCTGGAAATGCCTTTTCCTCAGGCCATGGCGTGGGTGAAAGACGGACGCATTCGTGATGGTAAAACCATCATGTTATTGCAGCACGCCCTGATCGCAGGCTGGCTAACGCTGTAATCCTGCACGAAGCCGATGCGCAAACCATCGCATCGGCTTTCCGCTTTATACGCACGTCATCACGCTGTCGGCGACGCACTCCGGGTGCGCCTGCAGACGCGCCAGTGCCTCGGCATACGAAGGCATCGAATGGGCCGCACCCGGTCGCTCCACACATAATGAGGCAAACGCGGCCGCATACAGCGCCGCCTGATCCAGCGCAACGCCCGCCGCGAGCCTGGCCGCCAGCGCGCCGTTAAACGCATCGCCCGCGCCGGTCGTATCCAGCGGGGTGGCAGGAAACACGGGAATATGCCGTTGCTGCTGGCCGTCAGACAGTAACGCACCCGCCGTCCCCAGTGTAATAATGATCTGGCGCGCCCCTTTGCGATGCAGAATTTCTGCCGCCTGCCGGGCACTGCGGATATCGTTGACGTTGATGCCGGTCAGCAGCCTCGCTTCCGTACTGTTCGGGGTCAGCAGATCGACTTTTGCCAGCAACGTATCGCTGATTTTTTGAAACGGCGCGGGATTAAGAATCACAAAGGTATTGGCGGCCCGCGCATTATCAATCATGCGCTGTATCGCGCTCAGGTTGTTCTCGAGCTGGACCAGCAGAATGTCCGCCGCCGCGACGGTGGGTTTGCAGCGCGTGACTTCCGCCGCCGTCACGGTAAGGTTGGCGCCCGGATAGACGGAAATCATGTTTTCGGCGTCGTTTCCGGCAACGTAGATCAACGCATTGCCGGTGGGTTTCTCCTTACAGGTGAACAGTGTAATCGCATCAAACCCGGTTTTTTCCAGATGGCGGCGGGCAAACACACCAAAGTCGTCCTTGCCCACTTTGCCAATATAGTGCACCCGGGCGCCCGCGCGCAGTGCGGCGGTGGCCTGATTCGCACCTTTACCGCCCGGTCCCATCATGCTGTGCTGAGCAATCAGCGATTCGCCCGGCAGGGGAAAGCGGCGCATACCGGCGACAATATCCAGATTGAATGAACCAAACACACAGACTTTGCCTTTCATTTTCGCTCTCCAAAGTGGCGTTCGGCAGCCAGGCAGGCACCACGGCAGCCTGTGTAATCGGTGGCATGACTGAACACGATCCGTAAACCGTGGCGCGTGACGGGCGGCCGCAAACTGCGCTGAATGTGGTGTTGTAACTGCGCCAGCGGAAAACCGGCCATCGCCAGCACGCCACCGCCCAGAATCAGGTATTCCGGATCGAGGATGTTCATTTCACTGGCGATCAGGTGCGCCAGCCGCTGGACGAAGGCCTGCAGATCGGGATGATCCCCGTGTCGCGTAAA
This sequence comes from Pantoea sp. SGAir0180, assembly GCF_043546245.1. NCBI lineage: Bacteria > Pseudomonadati > Pseudomonadota > Gammaproteobacteria > Enterobacterales > Erwiniaceae > Pantoea > Pantoea sp. SGAir0180. Next base: position 657,739 of record NZ_CP028071.1, read on the forward strand.
CAGTTGTGACAGGGCGGTGTCCGGCTGATGCGTCGCCGCCCACTGGCTCAGCCAGTGACCGGAGATCAGCGTTTCCGCACAGCCGCGATTGCCGCACGGGCAGGGCAGGTCATTGCCGGGCAGGGGAATATGCCCCAGTTCACCCGCGCCGCCATGATGACCATGATAAAAGCGGCCTTCCAGCCACAGGCTATTGCCTAAACCGGTGCCGGGATACAATCCCACCGCGTTGTCGGGCAGGGCATCAAGCTGTAACAGGTCCCATAACATCAGGTGGTTGACGTCTTTATCCATGGCGACCGGCACGCCCAGTCGCTTGCTCAACTGGGCTGCCACAGGTTGCCCATCCAGTGCCTGAATAAAGGGTAACGAGATAACCTGCTGACGATCGCGGCTGAGTATACCGGGGAGCCCGAGCATTACGCCGCTAATCGCTTGTGACGCCAGCGTGTCAATAATCACATCGCCCAGGGCGTGAAGCGCATCCGTTTGCTGTGCCCAACTGGCGGTCGCTATTTTACGGAATCCGCACCAGTGCTGGCCGTCTTCCATCAGTTGCAGTCGGGTGCTGGTGCCACCGATATCCATTCCAAGCCAGCGTTGTTTCATGCAGACTCCTGTGCCAGTCCCTGTGCGGCATCAATGCTGCTGCGCATCATGTCCCAGGCGGTGCTGAGATCGTCATGCACGTTGAACAGGCCCGAGGTGCCGACAATCAGCACGTCTGCGCCCGCCTCCAGTAGCGTGCGGTAGGTTCGTTGATTACAGGAGCCGTCAATTTCGATGAGGAAGTCATAGCCCTGTGCCTGTTTCAGGGCCTTAAGCTGCTGGATCTTCTGCACCATCTCGGGAATAAATGGCTGCCCGGCATAACCCGGATCGACCGTCATTACGGTGATCTTCTCCAGCAGATGAATATAGTGATGAATAAACGACACGGGCGTAGCGGGATTTAAAACCACGCCCGGCTTTTTCCCCAGACTGCGGATCAGGTTGATCACCCGGAAGGCATCGCGGTTGATGGTCTCCGCATGCGGACAGATATAGTCTGCTCCCGCTTTCGCGACGGCCTCGATAAAATCGGTCGGCTGTTCCACCATCAGGTGAACGTCTATCGCTACGGGCGTATGCGGACGAATTTGCTCAATAAAGAACGGCGACAGCGTGATGTTTTTGACGTAATGCCCGTCCATGATATCAACGTGCAGGAAATCAGCGCGGGTGTTCAGGACCGCCAGCTGCTGTTTAATCTCCATCAGATTCATGCACATTAATGACGGCGAGATTTGAATACGCATTATACTTCCTTTTTCTCAGTCAAGGGATTCAGGGCCGCGCTTAAACGTTTGCTGCGCGTTACGGCCCGGCTTTCATTTAGTCGGGCTTTGCCCTGTTTAACGGCCAGCACCACAATCAATACCGCGCCCCACATTGCCAGGCTGACGTGCGGACTGATGTTTATCAGACTGAACCCGGTGGAAAGAATTTGTAGCGCGATCAGCGCCAGCACGACGCCGGTAACCCGGCCAAAGCCGCCATTGGGATCGGTGCCGCCAAGGATGATGGCCAGCACGGTGAGTAAGAGATAGGCATCGCCATAACCCATGCGGGCGGAGTTAAAGCGCGCCATCATCACCAGCCCCGCCAGTACGCACAACAGGCTGGAAAGGATATATACCAGCATCACCATGCGGTGCGTGTTGATGCCGCTAAACCAGGTCGCGTTGATGTTGCTGCCGCCCATATAGATGCACTTACCGGCGCGGGTTTTGCCCAGAAACAGGGCCAGCAGGGCGGCCGCCAGCAGAAAGAGCCACAGCGGCAACGGCACACCCAGTAAGGTATCGGCACCCAGAGCCCTTACAACGGGAGGCATACCGCTTACCGCCGCGCCTTTGGTCAGCCAGATACCGATGCCGTTAATCGTGATCATGGTTGCCAGCGTCACCAGGATGGGATGTGCGCCAATGCGCGTTACCATGACGCCGGTAATCAGGCCAATGAGTGCAGCAATCAGCATCGCACCCAGTACTGCCAGCAGTAACCACACGAGTTGCTGAGCGGTTCCGGCACCGTCCGGCACCCTGTTTAGTAAGACCCAGGCGATAAACAGGCTGGTCAGATTGGCTGTGGTGATAATCGCCAGATTGAGTCCGCCACTCAGGATGGCAATAAACATTGCCAGGGTGAGTAAGCCCAGTTCCGGCAGTTGGAACGCCATGCTGAGGAAAGTGGCGTCGGTAAAAAAGCGGCCGGGTAACAGAATGCCGAACAGCGCCAGCGAGAAGGCAATCAAAAGCAGCAGGCCAACATTGGTGCCATCCGGTTTTAACGCAGCGAATCTTTTCATCTCTGTTTCTCTCCTCAGACAAAGCTGACGTCAGTTTCTTTGCGCTTCTTAAAGTGGGTGACAGCAATGGCGGCCATAATGACGGTACCGACCACGATGTTCATGAAGTAGTTGGATACGCCGATCAGGTTGAGTCCGTTCTTCAGAACCGCGATCAGGAAAACCCCCATCAAGGTGCCACTGACGGTGCCCTTGCCGCCCATCAGACTGGCTCCGCCCAGTACGGTTGCCGCCAGCACATCCAGCTCACCGCCCACCAGGGCGTTGGGGACGACTTCACCCATGCGGTAGACCTGAACCAGTCCGCCAATCGCGGCCATGGCCCCCAGCCAGCCATAGGCAAAGAGGGAGATCAGGCCAACGCGAATCCCGATACGCCGTGCGGATTCCGCATCGCCGCCCACGGCATAGAGTTGACGACCTAAATGTGTTTTGTTGAGGAGCACCGCTGTCAGCGCCGCAATGAGCAACAGGATGAGCAGCGGCAGGCCGAGCTGAAAGGCTTGTCCCTGCCATTCGAACGGCAGCACGTTACGCAGCGTGATCCACCAGTCCGGAAGCTGATACAGGCTGCGTCCACCGGTCACCCACATCAGCAGGCCAAACAGCAGCGACTGCATACTAATGGTGATGATGATGGAGACGACCCGGAGCCAGGTGATCAGCCAGGCGTTAATGACACCAAACAGCGTGCCGCAGGCTATCGCCAGTGCAATACTCAGCGGCGCGTTAGCAAACTGGTAATGCACAAACAGCGAGGCGATCAGGTACTGCACCACAGAGGCGACGGCCGCAAAGGAAATATCAATGCCGCCGGTCACCAGCACGACAAACAGTCCGAGGGCGAAAATGCCGGTAACCGCGTAACTCTCGGCCAGATCCAGCAGGTTTTGCACGGTCAGAAACTGGTCGCTGGCGAAGGAGAAAATCACAATGAACAGCAACAATACCCACGTCAGCCAGCCCTGGCTGGAATGAGGACGTAAACGGGAAAAATCAGGCATTGATCACCTCCGCCAGTTGCTGTTGCGCTATGCGGTCTGGTTGATATTCGGCCTGGATGGTGCCCTCGCGGAAATGCAAAATGCGGTCGCAGTTGTACCAGACCTCGGGGACTTCATCGGAAATCAAAATGATCGACAGGCCTTCGCGTGCCAGTTCGTGAATAAGTTGATAGATACTCGCTTTTGCCCCCACATCCACGCCGACGGTGGGCGAATCGAGGATGAGCAGGCGCGGCTGCGTCAGGACCCATTTCGCCAGCACAATCTTTTGCTGATTGCCGCCGGACAGCGTTGAGATGGCTAACTGTGGATCGGCAACGCGCACGCCCAGTTGCTGAATCCACTGAAGAATCAGCTTGTTCTTGCGGTATTCATCAATCAGGTGGAAGCGGTTTTGCAGCTGGTTAAGAATGGGCAGCACCATATTGTCGGCCACCGATTGTTGCTGAATCAGCCCCAGCGTCAGGCGATCCTCAGATACATAACCAATCCCGGCTTTGATGGCATCTTCATGACTGCGAAAGCGCACGGGTTTACTGTCCAGCCAGATCCTGCCGCGGTCTGGCCGGGTCATGCCGAACAGGGAAAGAGCCAGCTCAGTACGTCCCGATCCCAGCAGACCACACAGCCCCAGCACCTCACCTTCGTACAGCCGAAAATTAACATCGTGGTACTGACCTGCACGGTGCAGGTTTTCCACTTCCAGAATGACCCGATCACCGTTGCGCGTAGGGGTTTTTAACTGATAATCAAGTTTTTGCCCGGTCATCAGCTCGGTGAGATGGTGCGGCGTCATAGCCTGCGCCGGCCAGCAGCCAACCTTGCGGCCGTCGCGAATGACGGTTACGCGATCTGATATTTCCAGCACCTCGTCCAGGCGATGGCTGACAAATACCACACAAATCTTTTTCTGTTTGAGATAGCGTACCGTGCGCAGCAGTTGATTGACTTCGGTACGGGTGAGGGAAGCGGTGGGCTCATCCATGATCACCAGCCGCGCATCCGCCACCAGCGCGCGACAAATGGCGACCTGTTGTCGCTGAGCGATGGAAAGGTGCGCGACACTCTCGTCAAGATTGAGGTCAAACTGCAGTTCCTCAACAATACGCCGGGCACTGTCAACCAGGGTTTTGCGCTGATGCCAGCCAAATAACCCGCGCAGATTGTGTTCAAATGCGATGTTTTCGGCCACGCTCAGGTTCGGGAACAGGGACAGATCCTGATAGATGACCTGAATACCAAAGTCTCTGGCCTGCTGAGTCGAGAGACGGGGCAAGCAGTCTCCGTCACCTAAACGAATTTCGCTGCCACGATCCGGCGCATGTACGCCGGATATCACTTTAATGAGCGTACTTTTGCCACAACCATTGGTACCGGCAAGGCAGTGCACTTCGCCCGCCAGCAAGGTCAGCGAGATATCGCTCAGAGCACGATTCCCCCCAAAGGTTTTCGACAGTTTTTCCAGGGTGATAAGCCTTTGCGGCGCGACCGATTGCATCATTACAGCCCCAGCTTGATCAGGTTAGGCAGGTTAGCTTTATCCAGACTTTCCGTGTTGTTGCCCAGAATGGTGTGCGTTGTCTGATCCACTTTCACCTTGCCCAGGCCGTCAATCGTCATACCGTCCGTAATCGGTTCGTTCTTCTCCACCTTCTCGGCAATACGGATAAACACTTCACCGGCGGTATGTGGATTCCAGATATAGCCGCCCTTGATCGCCCCGCGGTTAACCAGTTGCGCGCCCTGACCCGGACTGAACGCCCCAATGACACAGACCTGATTGGTTTTATTGCGGTTCATAACGGCGCGACCGGCACCAATAGGGCCCTGCGAACCGAAGGCTAAAATGCCTTTCAGGTCGGGATACTTAGACATCAGTTCATTGGTGGTACGGATGGACTCGTCCAGGGATTCGCCTACGCCAAATTTGTCCGTAACCAACTGCATGTTGGGATAGTGCTGCTTTTGATAATCCAGCGCGGCATCGGTCCACTGCTGATGAAGCGGCACCGTCAGGCTCCCCACGTATATGGCGTATTTCCCTTCGTCATGCATACATTGCGCCAGCGCTTTCATATGATTGATGCCGTGCGTTGCGGCATCCACTAATTCAAAGTCCCAGTTTGCAAACTTCTGGCCTGGCGATTCGTGGGTAATGACTTTGATGCCGGCTTCACGGGCGCGCTGCAAGACGGGCTCAAGCACTTTGGGATCGTTGGGGACGACGCCGATAATGTCCACTTTCTGGGCAATCAAATCTTCAATGGCACGCACCTGCAGGGCAGGATCGGCTGCGGTCGGCCCCACCATCCAGGCGTCAATGCCGCGTTTGGCCGCTTCGCTTTTAATTCCGGCTTCCATAGCGTTGAACCACGGAATACCACCGATTTTCACCACGATGCCCATGCGTATTTTGTCCGCCGCATGGGACTGAAAAGCCAGTAATGCGAACAACGAACAGGCGATAAGCTGTTTTTTCATAAAGGCTCCATTTAATTATTTATAAGCTGCACAGACTGGGGGCGCTGCGAGCAGTCAATAATATTGACGCCGTTCCAGGCCAGTTCCTGTTCCAGCTCTTTATCTTTCAACTGGTCAGTAATGAGAAAATCCACATCACGGTAATGGCAAATACGCGCGAATGAGGGCCGAAGAAACTTAGAGCTATCCATTAATAAATGTTTTCGTTCTGCTGCCAGAATCAGCTGTTGTTTTAAATGTGCATGACGTTCATTTCCTTCGCGTAAATAACCGTCATTGCCCAGACTGCTGCATGAAAAAAAGATCTTATTTATTTGAAACTCTTTTAACGGCTGCTCGGTAACAATGCCGTGAAAATCTTCATAACGATCTGAATATTCTCCGCCCAGACAAATGGTGCGAATACTGCCGCGCGCTGCCAGCGTCTGGACAATGCGTAACGAATTGGTTAATACCGTTAATTCAATATCCGGTAATTGCCGTGCCAGATAAAAACACGTGGTACTACTGTCGAGTAATAAGCAGTCGCCCACACTAATAAAATCCAGCGCGCGTTTCGCGATTGCCATTTTGGCGTCAACATGTTCGTTTACGCGTTGACGAAAAGACGATTCAGATTCATTAATCTCGCGATTATTAACCTGTAGCGTTGCACTGTGTCGTTTAGCCGGAACCGCACCACCATGGCTTCGCTGTAAAATACCTTTCTTTTCCAGTTGTGCTAAATCGCGGCGAATCGTTTCCTGAGAAACCCGACATAACGCGGTGAGTTCAGCGACAATAACCCGTCCGTTACACATTAATTCATCGATAATTCTCTGCTGGCGTTCAATCGGCAACATAATGGCCTCCGATGGCTATAAAGTACTGGAAGGCACGCGGCAAAAATGTGGCCTGAGCGTGGGTACGCAGGACCTGTTTTTACAACGCGCATAAAGAGATCAGTGTTGGGTTTTAATGAAACGAAATGAAAGCAATAATATTGTTTAGTGATTTGTCTCACTAAATAAGGGTTATTTAGCGGTCTCAGGATCCGCTGTGAACATTTTATCCTGCATTCTGCAGCGACTCTATCATGCCCGCTTTTGCCCGTTTATGTGTATTTGACCGCTTTGCCTGTCCGGATAGTCCGACGAATCCGATTGAGAGAACGCTGACGAATACGCATGATGACCGCATTGCGCACGACAGGGCGCTACGGCTGTTGCAAAATGGATGTTTTTTAGGCAGTTAGTTGCGCTTGCTGGGCACTTCACAGAATGCGAACGTCGTGACGTGCGCGATTGCGCTATCATCTTCCACTCAGAGAAGTTGGGGCTCGATTTTCTTAATGTGGTACAGGATGAAATCGCTGTTTGCGTTGCCTTTATTCATGGTCGCCGCCGTCCAGGCTGATCCGGTGCAGAAACTGTTTTCTGACTGGCAGTTAACCTGCAATAACGCGGCCTTTTGCGTTGCGCGCAGCACGCAGGGTGACCGTGGTTTGGTGATGACCCTGTCGCGACATGCCGGGGCGGATGACCAGCCCCTGTTACGTATTGATTACGGCAGTGCCTATAGTGGTGCGCTGCCGGGGCCGGCGCTCAAAGATAATCTGCTGGTGGATCAGCGTCGTCTTCGTCCTGATTTCAAGCACTGGGACGTTGAGCCGCATCATCTTGCGACCCGTAACCCGATTGCCATTAACGAATTTCTTGAACTCACCATGGATGCAAAAAATCTGCAGCTGACGTTCAGCGCCAGCCCACAGGTTTCATTGCGTGGTATGAAAGCGGCCCTGTTGTACATGGACGACGTGCAGGGGCGGGTGAATAGCATGAGCGCCTGGGTTCGACGGGGCGAACGCAACGGCGTGCCTGCTGCTCCGGCGATTCCGCAACTGCCACCTCCCATGGCCGCGCCTGTACCGCTGACGCGGGAAGAAACCAGTGGCCTGATCGATTACGGCACCTGGCGGGTTAATTCAGACACCTGTTCGCTCGATCCACTGCGACGCGAAGTCAGCGTCTCGCCGCTGACGGACAAAAAAGCCTTGCTGCTGGTGAGCTGTGAGATGGGGGCGTATAACGTGATCGATCGGGCGTTTGAAGTGACGCGTGCGCCGCCCTATGTGGCACGCGGTGTCAGCCTGACGTTACCCTTTACGCCGCCCGAGGGAGGAGAGCGCCAGCTGGAGCTGATTAATGCGGATTACGATGCGGCAACTGGCCAGCTTTACACCTTTGGTAAAGGGCGGGGACTGGGCGACTGCGGTACAGCGTCCCGCTGGCAGTTTAACGGTGAGCACTTTGTGTTAGCGGAATATGCCGAAGAATCAACCTGCGATGCCTGGCACAGCAGCGATGACTGGCCCACGCTCTGGGTAAGCCAGTCAGCCTCTGCGGATGGCAGCCGTTAAGGAATCGCCTGCACCATCATGGGGGAACCGGTCTGATTGCCCACCAACTCCGCCAGCAGGTTATTTACACCGTCACTCATTGGCGTGAAGCGGGTCAGGGGAGATCGGGTCACCACCACAAAAACGCCCACATTATTCTGCGGCACCATCGCTATATAGGTGATGAACCCCCCGCCACCGCCGGTTTTCTGAATGATCCCCGGACGCCCCTTTGACGGTCCCATATAAACCCAACCCATGCCGAGAGCGTCGGCTTTACCTGGCACGTCCATTCCATCCACCTTGTGAAGCTGATCGCGACGGTAGATTAATGTCTGCAGGCGATCGATCTGTGGCGTGCGGCGATTCACAGAGGAGTTCAGAAACTGCTGCATCCAGCGTCCCATATCATCCGGCGTTGAATAGACGCCACCGCTGCCGATAGCCGCCAGCGTGTTATTACACGGACTGGCTCCTTTTTCCGCCACCATTAAACGGGCGCACTGTTCGGGTGACGGGGTAAACGTGGTGTCCTTCATGCCCAGCGGGCGGGTGATCAGCTGCTGAAACAGGGCCGGATAGGGTTTACCCGCCGCACGTGACAGCGCATCACCCAACAGATCGTAACCCAGGTTGGAATAGGCCGCATTGGTGCCGGGGGCCGCTTTCAGGCTGGCGGTGTTCAGCCAGTTCCAGCGCTCACTTTGCGTAGGCCAGACAAAAACCGGACGATGCGGCTTACCGCCGGGCTGCTCGCGCGGCAGGCCACTGGTGTGAGTGGCGAGGTTAATCAACCGAATCGGTTGACCGTCGAAACCAGGGACCCGTTTTCCCGGAGGCGCATACTTACTCAGCGGATCGTCCAGACGAATCTCGCCGCGCTCGGCCATTTTTACCATCACCTCACTGGTCATTAATTTACTGAGCGAGGCAATACGAATTAACGAATCCTTTTGCGGACGAATATTGTTGCCGGGCCGGGTATCACCAAAGCTGGTAAAGACGCGCTGATTACCGTCTATTGCCACCAGGGCCATGCCGGTGGCACCACTGGCATAAAAGATATGCTCTGCATAGCGATCGACAATCTGGGAGGCCAGTAAGGGATCGGGCGCAACCTGCGCCATGCTTTTAAGGGGAAGCAAAGAAACCAGTAAAGCCAGTAAATAAGGAGTGCGCATTTTCAACGGAGAGGGCTTCGCTATAGGAGTCGGGTGAAAACCTATAGTAATCAGTTTAAGGATGACGGGAAGAGCAAAGCACAGTTTTTTTTATTTCAGATTACAGTCAGCTGGCGATGGCGGCCATGGACATCAGCGGACGGGGGATATGTTTTGCCCCGCAGAGGCCGCCGGACCGAGCCGCTGCACTGGCGGCGTGGCGCGCCGCAGTTCATGGCCGTTTGTACATGCGCCTGGGATGGCCCACTTTGCCATACAGCATTTCTACCGTCAGAAAGCCGGTTTCCACGCAGTGCTCCAGATAGCGACGGGCGGTTGTTTTACTGAGCCCGGTTTCGGCCATCACCTCATCAACCGAAAAAAGCCGCGTGGTGGCTGGCGTAAAAAGTGTCTGGACCCGTGCGAGGGTCGTTTCCTCAATACCTTTGCTGCCGTTATCGTGCGGGTAGTTCTTCGCCTGTAGCTGATAAAGGACATCGACATTTTTCTGATCGACAATCTTCCATGTGCGCTGCTGGTCTGCGAAAGCGATAAAGTTGGCAAGCGAGCGGTTAAGCCGTTTCCAGGACACAGGTTTAAGGACGTAATCGAAGGCACCGTTGCGGATGGCCTGGCTACAGGTATCCATATCACTGGCCGCCGTAATAAAAATAATGGAACAGTTTGCGTGGGCCAGCAACGGATCGCCAATCAGGGTGATGCCTTTGCCATCGGGCAGATAATTATCCAGCAATAGCAGCTGTGGCGCACTGATGGCAAGCTGCTGTCTGGCTTCTGCCAGTGACCCGGCGATACCGATCAGCCTGAGTTCAGGGTGTTTACCAATCAGTTCGGCATGAAGCTGAGCCAGTTCAGGCTCATCTTCCACAATCAGGACAGTCACAGGCTCATGTTGCATCGCGGACCTTCTCCGTTTCCGTTACGGGACAGCGGTGGGTTTGCGCGCAGGGGATAAACAGCGAGAAAATGGCGCCACGTGGCGCATTGTCGCTGACCTCAATGGTGCCCCCTGTGCGGGTAATATAGCTTTCTGTTAAATACAGCCCGATGCCGTGATCGCCCCGGGTTTTCGTGGTGACGCCACGTTCAAACATGTGTTCGCGGATGGCAGGTGCAATGCCCACGCCGTGATCCGCCACTTCGATGATCAGCTCACGGGCGCTGAGCTTAATCAGCACTTCAACAGGTTCATGAGGCATCGGGGCGCGTTGCGTGGCTTCAATCGCGTTGTCCAGCAAATTGCCAATGACCGAGATCAGTTCAGCCTCTGACAGTGGGGGAAAGGGCTTGTCCATCAGGCATGCGGGATCAAAGTGGAGGATAACGCCTTTTTCTCTGGCGCGTGCCGCTTTGCCCAGTAACAAGCCGCACAGCAGTGGCGAGCTGAAGCGTGCGGAGACAAAGTCCAGCCACTCCTGCTCGTGTTCTGACTGCGCCTCAATGTAGTCAATCGCGTCTTCAAAACGCCCCATGTGCAACAGCCCGGAAAGCGTGTTCATACGATTAAGCTGCTCATGCCGCATAATGCGCAGATTATCGACATAACGTTTCACCTGGCTGAGCTGGGCGCTAAGGGAGTCGATGTCGTTAAAATCGCGGAAGGAGATGACCCAGCCCATCAGCGCGTCCTCCAGCATGATACGTACCCGGCTGGCGATGACGGTAAGCGCATTAAACTGACTAATCTCATCGTGGGTATCTTTCTCCAGCATCACGGGCTGCGATAAAAAGGGGACGGGCGAAATGATCTGGCTGACAGACTGCCCTCGCAGCGCCTCGGCGGACTGTGACAGGCCTAACAGCGTTCGGGCGGCCTGGTTGATCACTTCGATCTGCAGGTGTTCATTGATGACAATCACGCCTTCATAGATCGATTCCATCATGGCCTTTTGCTGACGGACCATCAGGCCGATCTCGCGCGGTTCCAGCGAGAAAATCTGTTTTTTAATATTGCAGGTGAAAAACCAGGAGAAAATAAACAGGGCGATAAGCACCAGGGCCGCCACGATCAGCAGGTTGATCATGTTGCTGAACGTGATGGCATCCAGATAGCGGGCGAGATAACCAACGGACACGATACCGACCACCTGCCCGCGATCGTTCAGGATAGGCGATTTGCTGCGCAGGGAGATTCCCAGGCCGCCTGTCCGAATGGTGGTGATACTTTTCCCTGCCAGCACAGCCGCGTTGTCTCCGCCGACCAGGGGTTTGCCAACCCGGTCCGCCGTCACCGAGTGAAAAAGGTGCAGGCCACGGTTATCGCCAATCACCATAAAACTGGCATCGCTTTTCCGGGCAATAGCCCGCATCAGCACGTTAATGGCCGGGATATCCCGATCCGCCACCGCTTTTCTCAGTTCCGGAATCAGCGCGATTTCATCAGCCTGAACTTTGGCGCGCATGCTCATCGCCTGATAAAGCTGCCGGGTGATGCTGACGTAGTAATAGCTTCCCAGTAACACGAACAGGACAGACGAAAAAACAACGAGCGAAAGAAACAGCTTCGTTTGAAATGACAATTTCATGACTGTCACGCGCATTTTGGAATAATAACTTCAATGTATCATCTTTTTGACAACAGACACTACATGCGTTTATCTGTTTGATATTAATGGGGTTAAATCGTTTTCAGAGGGCAGGGAAGCGTCAGCAAAGGACAAACAACGGCTGCGGGGAATAAAAACCATAAACACCACGACGATTACCAGGATGCGGATCACGCTCTGGAAATAACACCATTAAAACTTTATGCCAGATACCTTCTCCTTCACTTAATTCCGCTTTTTTTCACGGCATTCTGAAAAAAAACGATGATGCAAAGAGGTTAATAATGCGCTCACCTGATAATTCTTTTCTGTCTGATACGCTGGCCCGTTCACCGCGCAGGAAAACCCTGAAGGAGCAGTGGTGGCATATTATGGATAACTGGAAAGTCGGGATTATCCCTCTTCCCCTGTTTGTGCTGGCCGGTGTGCTCATTGCACTGGACTGCCTGAGCGGGAAACTGGCCAGCGATATCGTCGTCATGGTCGCCACGCTGGCCTTTTTTGGTTTTGCCTGCGGTGAATTTGGTAAACGTCTGCCGGTGGTGGGCCGTCTGGGCGCCGCAGCTATCTGCGCAACCTTTATTCCCTCTGCGCTGGTCTATTACGGGTTACTTCCCGATATCGTGGTGACCTCAACAACGCAATTCTATAAATCGACCAATATTCTCTATCTGTACATTTGCTGCATCATCGTCGGCAGCATCATGAGCATGAACCGTACGGTGCTGATTCAGGGCTTTCTGCGCATCTTTTTCCCCATGCTGTGCGGTGAAATCGTGGGCATGATTGTCGGCATGGGCGTCGGATTAGCGTTGGGGCTGGAGCCGTTCCAGATTTTCTTTTTTATCATTCTGCCCATTATGGCGGGTGGCGTCGGCGAAGGGGCCATTCCGCTCTCCATCGGCTATGCGGCGTTGCTCCATATGGATCAGGGCGTGGCGCTGGGCCGCATCCTGCCGATGGTGATGCTGGGGGGCGTGACCGCCATTATTATTTCCGGCTGCCTGAACCAACTGGGTAAACGTTATCCGCACCTCACCGGGGAAGGCCAGCTGATGCCGAATGTCACGAACGTTGAGCCCGAGCCGCTGCAGTCCGTTTTTTCCGGTAAAGTTGACGTAACGGCCATTGCCTCCGGGGCGCTGCTTGCGGTGCTGCTCTATATGGTAGGGATGCTGGGGCAGAAGCTGACAGGGTTGCCTGCGCCGGTAGGGATGCTGTTCCTGGCCGTGCTGGTGAAACTGGTCAATGGCGTTTCGCCCCGTATTCTGGCCGGTTCTCAGGTGGTCTATCGCTTTTTCCGCACCGCAGTGACCTATCCCGTCCTGTTCGCTGTCGGTGTGGCCATTACGCCGTGGCATGTGCTGGTCACCGCGTTTACGCTCACCAATCTGCTGGTCATTATCAGCACGGTCAGTGCGCTGGTCGCAACGGGCTTTTTTGTCGGGAAAAAGATTGGCATGCATCCCATTGATGTCGCCATTGTTTCCTGCTGCCAGAGTGGGCAGGGCGGGACGGGCGATGTAGCCATTCTCACCGCCGGTAACCGCATGGGCCTGATGCCGTTTGCTCAGATCGCGACGCGTATCGGTGGAGCCATCAACGTTTCGCTCTCTTTGCTGCTGCTGAGCCACTTTTTAAAGTAACGGTTGTTAAGGTCAGCAAGGCGGCAGGATTAACCACAGCATGCAGGGGCACGGCGAAAAACGTGGTTACCGAAGAAGGTGGGTTTTCAGAAAGCAGCACGCCAGCGTCAGGCTGGCGTGCTGAGAGCAAAACCGCGATCCGGCTGAGGAAGCCGGATCGCGTGAGTGCGAGGATTATGCCGGTTTCAGCAGGGCTTCGGCATGGCTGACGATGTTTTCGATCGTGAAGCCAAACTCCGCGAACAGCTTTTCTGCTGGCGCAGATTCACCGAACGTAGTCATCCCGACAATGGCACCGTCCAGCCCGACATATTTATACCAGTAATCCGTGATGCCTGCTTCCACGGCCACGCGTGCTTTCACAGCGGAAGGCAGCACGGATTCGCGATAAGCCGCATCCTGCGCGTCGAACAGATCCGTTGAAGGCAGTGAAACGACCCGCACCTTATGGCCGCCGGTCGTCAGCTTCGTTGCTGCACCCAGCGTGATCTCCACTTCAGAGCCGGTGGCAATCAGAATGACGTCTGGCGTGCCCTCACAGTCTTTCAGGACGTAACCGCCGCGTTTGATATTCGCCACCTGTTCCGCCGTACGCTCCGGCTGTGCCAGATTCTGACGCGACAGGATCAGGGCGGTAGGCCCATGATGACGCTCAATCGCAGCCTGCCAGGCCACAGCGGTTTCCACCTGGTCGCACGGACGCCAGACGCTCATATTCGGCGTAACGCGCAGGCTGGCAATCTGCTCTACCGGCTGGTGGGTTGGACCATCTTCACCCAGACCGATTGAGTCATGGGTATAAACCAGAATCTGGCGGGCCTTCATCAGGGCCGCCATGCGCGCGGCATTACGGGCGTACTCGACGAACATCAGGAAGGTCGCGGTATAGGGCACAAAACCGCCGTGGTGGGCAATACCGTTACCAATGGCCGTCATACCAAATTCACGCACACCGTAGTGGATATAGTTCCCGGCCGGATCCTCTTTAATGGATTTCGAACCTGACCAGATGGTGAGGTTACTGGGGGCGAGGTCGGCAGAGCCGCCCAGGAATTCAGGCAGCATTTTCCCGTAGGCTTCCAGTGAATTTTGCGAGGCCTTGCGGCTGGCGATTTTTTGCGGATTCGCCTGCAGATCGGCAATGAATCGGGCAGTTTCCGCTTCCCAGTTTGCGGGCATTTCGCCGTTCATACGCCGCGTATATTCTGCGGCCAGTTCAGGATAAGCCTGCTGATACGCGGCAAACTTATCGTTCCAGGCTTTTTCGCGCACCGCGCCAGCTTCTTTGGCATCCCACTGCTGGTAAATCTCTTGCGGAATCTCAAACGCCGGATAATTCCAGCCCAGTTGCTTGCGCGTCAGGGCGACTTCTTCTTCACCCAGCGCGGCCCCGTGTGCCTCTTCTTTACCGGCTTTATTCGGTGAACCAAAGCCAATAACCGTGCGGCAGATAATCAGTGACGGCTTATCGGTGACGCTTTGCGCTTCTTTAATTGCGGCTTTCACGGCCTCGGCATCGTGACCATCAATTTCACCGACCACGTGCCAGTTGTAGGCTTCGAAACGTTTGTGCGTGTCATCCGTAAACCAGCCTTCGGTCTCTCCGTCGATGGAAATGCCGTTGTGGTCATAGAAGCCGATCAGTTTGCCCAGACCAAGCGTTCCGGCCAGTGAGCAGACTTCGTGGGAAATCCCCTCCATCAGACAGCCGTCGCCCATAAACACATAGGTGAAGTGGTCAACGATATCGTGTTGTGGACGGTTAAACTGCGCAGCCAGCGTCCGTTCCGCAATGGCCAGACCCACGGCGTTTGCCAGACCCTGACCCAGCGGACCGGTCGTGGTTTCCACGCCCGGCGTGTAGCCAATTTCCGGGTGGCCCGGTGTTTTGGAGTGCAGCTGGCGGAAGTTTTTCAGCTCTTCAATCGGTAAATCGTACCCGGTCAGGTGCAGCAAACTGTAAAGCAGCATTGAGCCGTGACCGTTAGACAGGATAAAGCGGTCACGATCCAGCCAGGCGGGGTTGGTCGGATTATGCTTGAGGAAATCGCGCCACAGCACTTCGGCGATATCTGCCATGCCCATTGGCGCACCAGGATGACCGGATTTTGCTTTTTGTACCGCATCCATACTTAATGCGCGAATCGCATTCGCCAACTCTCTGCGTGAGGACATAAAGGGTCTCCCTTGTTAAGCATCAGGGCGGGAGTGAGCCCGCCCGGTAAAAGAGGGGAAAAACTACAGGCGCGCCGCCAGCACATCTTCCAGTTTTTGCTGGTCAACGGCGAACTGGCGAATACCGTCTGCCAGTTTTTCGACCGCCATAGGGTCCTGATTATGTTCCCAGCGGAACTCCGCTTCGGACAGCGGCGACGGCTGATGGAAACATTCAGTGGAAGGCTCAAGCTTACGCTCTACGGGCGCCTCGCTGTTCTGTAACTCTTCCAGCAGGTTAGGTGACAGCGTCAGCCGATCACACCCGGCCAGCGCCAGTACCTGTTCGACCTTACGGAAGCTGGCACCCATGATGATGGTGTCATAGCGATGCTTCTTATAATAATCGTAAATACGGCGCACCGATTTCACGCCCGGATCTTCGTCGACGTTATACGGGTCCATGGGCTTGCGGCTGTTGTACCAGTCATAGATACGGCCGACAAACGGCGAAATCAGATAAACCCCGGCTTCGGCGCAGGCGCGCGCCTGGGCAAAGGAGAACAGCAGCGTCAGGTTGCACTGGATACCATTCTTTTCCAGCTCTTCTGCGGCTTTAATGCCTTCCCATGTGGAGGCCAGTTTGATCAGGATGCGAGAGCGATCAATGCCGTGCTCTTCATACATGCGGACCAGCTTTTCTGCTTTCGTGACGCACATGCCACGATCGAAGGAGAGGCGCGCATCCACTTCGGTCGAAACACGGCCTGGTATGCTTTTCAGAATTTCCATACCGAGGTTAATGGCCACTTTATCGCTGGCGTTAATAATCTGCGTTTCTTTGCTGCCACCCTGTTTTTTCGCGTAGTCGATGGCGTCATCAATCAGATGTTTGTAAGGCTGGAGAGCAGATGCTTTCAGAATAAGCGAAGGGTTAGTCGTCGCATCTTGTGGGTGATAATTACGGATGGACTCAATATCGCCACTGTCAGCCACCACGGTCGTGAACTGTTTAAGGGCTTCAAGCTGGTTCATTTCTACACTCCTTGAAAAATACGTTGTAACAAAAGGGAACACCTCTGGCCTCGTGCCCTAATCAGTGCAGACATTACCCGTCGTAGTAACGCCGACTCACCACATTGCAACAGACCGGGTGCAGTGAAAATGCGTTTTCTCTGAATGTTGTGCGATGAGGGTTGCGCGCAACCACCCGAGATGACATTTCTGCGGATAACGACTGTCCAGCCATTAAGGATAGCAGCCATGAAAAATGACGCAGGGTAGACTGTGGCAATCTGTGCGTTAAGAAAGAAGGTTCTTTGAACCGCCTCACCGCTTTGTGATGGTGTGCTTTCTATACTGAACATCCACTTACCTGGCGAAGAAGGATGTCAAATGGATGACCAACTGAAGCAAAGTGCGCTTGATTTTCATCAGTATCCCACACCCGGAAAAATTCAGGTTTCCCCCACCAAACCCCTTGCCACCCAGCGGGATTTGGCGCTGGCCTATTCTCCTGGCGTGGCGGCGCCCTGTTTAGAAATCGCCGCCGATCCGCTGGCGGCGCACAAGTACACCGCGCGCGGCAATCTGGTGGCGGTGATTTCAAACGGCACGGCGGTACTGGGGCTGGGGAACATCGGCGCACTGGCCGGGAAACCGGTGATGGAAGGCAAGGGCGTTCTGTTTAAGAAATTCGCGGGCATTGACGTTTTTGATATTGAGGTCGACGAACAGGATCCCGATAAGCTGATCGAGGTGATTGCCGCGCTGGAACCCACGTTTGGCGGAATCAATCTTGAAGATATTAAAGCGCCCGAGTGTTTTTATATCGAACAGCAACTGCGGCAGCGCATGAAAATTCCGGTGTTTCATGATGACCAGCATGGCACGGCCATCATCTGTACGGCGGCGGTGCTGAACGGACTACGCATCGTCAACAAGGCTATCGCTGATGTACGGCTGGTGGTGTCAGGCGCGGGCGCATCGGCCATTGCCTGTATGAATCTGCTGGTCGCGCTGGGCTTGCAGAAAGACCATATTCAGGTGTGCGATTCGAAAGGGCTGATTTACCGTGACCGCGAACCCAATATGGCGGCCACCAAAGCCGATTATGCCGTGGAGGATCACGGCAAGCGCACGCTGGCCGACGTGATCGAGGGAGCAGATATTTTCCTGGGCTGTTCCGGACCGGATGTCCTGACGCAGGATATGGTGAAAAGCATGGCGAAAGATCCGCTGATTCTGGCGCTGGCAAATCCCCATCCCGAAATTCTGCCGCCGTTGGCGAAAGCCGTACGGCCGGATGCGATTATCTGCACCGGACGTTCTGATTTTCCTAATCAGGTGAACAACGTGCTCTGCTTCCCGTTTATCTTTCGTGGCGCGCTGGATGTGGGGGCCACCGCCATCAATGAAGAGATGAAGCTGGCGGCCGTACACGCCATTGCCGAACTGGCACAGGCGGAACAAAGCGACGTAGTGGCTTCGGCCTATAGCGATCAGGACCTGCGCTTCGGACCGGACTATCTGATTCCCAAACCCTTTGATCCACGTTTAATCGTGCAGATAGCCCCTGCCGTGGCGAAAGCGGCGATGGCGTCCGGCGTGGCAACCCGGCCTGTGGCTGACTTTGATGCCTACCGGGAGCAACTTACGGAGTTTGTGTATAAGACCAACCTGTTTATGAAGCCGATCTTTTCCCAGGCGCGTAAAGCCCCGAAACGGGTGGTGATGGCGGAGGGCGAAGAGGTGCGGGTGCTGCATGCTACGCAGGAGCTGGTCTCGCTGGGGCTGGCGAAACCCATCCTGATAGGTCGCCCCAACGTGATCGCCATGCGGTTAGAAAAACAGGGGCTCAAAATTGAGGCCGGAAAGGATTTTGAAATCGTGAATAACGAATCCGATCCCCGCTTTAAAGCGTACTGGAATGAGTATTACCAGATGATGAAGCGGCGCGGTGTCACCCCCGAGCAGGCGCAGCGCGCCGTTATTGGCAATCCGACCCTCATCGGTGCCATCATGGTCTACCGTGGTGAGGCCGATGCGCTGATCTGCGGCACCATCGGCGATTATAACGAGCACTACGAGATTGTGGAGCGCGTGCTGGGCCTGCGGAGTGATGTGAAGGTGGCCGGGGCCATGAATGCGCTGTTACTGCCGAATGGCAACACGTTTATTGCGGATACTTACGTCAACGCCGATCCCACACCGGAACAGCTGGCGGATATTACGTTGATGGCGGCGGAAACCGTCCGTCGCTTTGGGATTGAGCCGCGCGTGGCGTTGCTGTCGCACTCCAGCTTTGGCACCTCCAGTGCGCCTGGTGCGCAGAAAATGCGCGATGTGCTGGCGCTGGTGCAACAGCGCGCGCCTGAGCTGGAAATCGACGGGGAGATGCACGGCGATGCGGCGCTGGTGGAAAGCATCCGGCGGGAAATCATGCCCGACAGCCCGCTGAAAGGCAGCGCAAACCTGCTGATCATGCCCAACGTGGAAGCGGCGCGCATCAGCTACAATCTGCTGCGCGTGTCCTGTTCGGAAGGCGTAACGGTCGGGCCGGTGCTGATGGGCATGACCCGGCCGGTGCACGTGCTGACGCGCATCGCGTCCGTGCGCCGGATCGTCAATATGGTGGCGCTGGCGGTGGTGGAAGCGCAGACGCAGCCGCTGTAGTCAACCGGGGCGGCGACCCGGATTGCCGCCCCGGCACGTTCCTGAGCCGGCAGCGTGGATTACTCAGGCAGGTTGAGCCAGTTTTTCACCGGCAGGAAGTCACGGTAGAGCGCGGCCTCGGGTGAGTCAGGTTCAGGATGATAGTTATATTCCCAGCGCACCATGGGCGGCAGGGACATCAAAATGGATTCCGTTCTGCCTCCGGTTTGCAGGCCAAACAGCGTGCCCCGATCCCACACCAGATTGAACTCTACATAGCGACCCCGGCGGTAAAGCTGGAACTGCCGTTCGCGGTCGCCATAAGGCATGTGCTTGCGGCGCGCCACAATCGGCTGGTAAGCGTCCAGAAAGCCCCGGCCGACGGCCTGAATAAGGGCAAAACTTTGTTCAAAGCCCGGCTCGTGGATATCGTCAAAAAACAGCCCACCAATACCGCGTTGCTCGTCGCGGTGTTTCAGATAGAAATAGTCGTCGCACCACTTTTTAAACCGGGGATAGACATCCTCGCCAAAAGGCTGGCAGATATCGAAGGCGGTCTGATGCCAGTGCAGCGCATCTTCTTCAAACCCGTAAAACGGCGTCATATCAAAGCCGCCGCCAAACCACCAGATCGGCTCGGCACCGGGTTTTTCGGCAATGAAAAAGCGCACATTCGCATGACTGGTCGGTACATACGGGTTGTTGGGATGGATAACCAGCGAAACGCCCATGGCTTCGAAACTGCATCCGGCCAGTTCAGGACGATGTGCCGTCGCGGAAGCTGGCATCTGGTCGCCATGAACGTGGGAGAAATTCACGCCAGCCTGTTCAAACACGGCACCATTACGCAGCACACGGCTTCGTCCACCGCCACCGCCGGGGCGTTCCCAGCGGTCTTCAGTGAACTGCGCGCCACCGTCTTCGGCAGTCAGCTTGCGACAAATCTCATCCTGCAAATCCAGCAGGAACGTTTTTACGCGGGAGATATCAGGCATGGGATAGGCTTCTCTTAGTAAAAATTGGCCGTGATTATAGCTGATCTACTATGACATTCGACGATCATACTCATCAAAGTAGTTAATGATACCTGTGGCGATAGCCGAGGCAATCTTCTGCCGAAAGGCGGTCGTGCCCAGCAACTGCTCTTCGCGCGGATTGGTAATAAAAGACGTTTCCACCAGCACCGAGGGAATGGACGGCGACTTCAGCACGGCAAAGGCGGCCTGTTCGGTATGCTGACTGTGAAGGTGATGCACCGGGCGAATCTGGTCCAGAACGTGTTTGCCCAGGGTCAGGCTGTTTCTGATGGTGTCCGTTTGCACCAGATCGAACAGAATCTGCTGTAAATACTGGTCCTGCTGTTCCACGTTGGCTCCGCCGACCTTGTCCGCGTCATTTTCACGTTTCGACAGGTAACGCGCCATGCTGCTGCTGGCACCCCGATTAGATAACGCGAACACAGAGGCACCGCTGGCATCCGGGCTGGTATAGCCATCCGCATGGATTGACATAAACAGGTTCGCACCGTGCTGATGCGCAATCTCCACCCGCTGGTAGAGCGGAATGAAATGGTCGCTGTCACGCGTCAGGCGGACCTCGATACGCGGATGTGACTGCAGCAGACTGCGCACATTACTGGCGATGTCTAAAACAATGTGTTTTTCTTCGGAACCCTCTTCGCCGACCGCACCCGAATCGATACCGCCGTGGCCCGGATCGAGCATCACGATGCGCTTGCCGTTGTTAACCCGCGGCCTGGGCGACGAGGGTCGGGTGGAGAGCGAAGCCTGCTGTTCCTTCGCCTGCACCGCGCGCGGGGACAATATGGCGAGCGCCAGCCCGGACAGCAGCAGCTGGCGACGATGAATTAAACGTTTGAGTAAGTGCATGTGCATGTCCCTGAGCAGTCATAATGCACCGTGTTATAGCGTAACATCATGCCCGGTGCGATCTTTCAACCATTTCAGGTTATTACTTTGTTTTTCAGCCTGGTAACAGGCAATTTCTTTTTTTTTAACGTTGCCGTCAGCAGCCAGGGTTGCACCCGCCGAAGAAAGCGTGATAATCAGCAAATTGAGGTGAACTGCAGGTACAGAAGATGGAAATCCGCACCTTCCGCCAGGAAGATTTTGAAGAAGTGATCACGCTCTGGGAACGCTGCGATTTGTTACGGCCATGGAACGATCCGGAGCTGGACATCGAACGCAAAATGCATCATGACGCCGACCTGTTTCTGGTGGCGGAAGTCGGGGGCGAAGTCGTCGGTACCGTAATGGGCGGTTACGATGGTCACCGTGGCGCGGCTTACTATCTGGCGGTGCATCCGGATTATCAGGGCCGCGGCTTTGCCAATGCCCTGATGAATCGCCTGGAGAAAAAACTCATTGCGCGCGGTTGCCCTAAAATTCACCTGATGGTGCGGGAAGAGAACGACCAGGTCGTTGCCTTCTATGAAAAGCTGGATTATGAAACGGTCGATGTGGTGTTGCTGGGCAAACGTTTAATCGAAGATCGTGAATATTAATTCGGTCTGGCCGCCTGAGGAGTACGACGACAAAGGGCAACTGCGCCTGCCGTTTCTTTTCTGGCTGATTCTGCTATTGCAGTCGCGCACCTGGTGGCTCCTGGTGATGGCCGGCGCGTCACGCCAGCAGGGAAACGATCTTCTGGCTCTTTTCTATCCGGATCGCCAGGCGTTCTGGTCAGGACTGGTGCTGGGTCTGCCAGCGCTGTCGGGGCTGTTGCTCACGGGCTACCGGTCGCGTTTACCCCGAGTGTGGCGCAGCTGGCGCCTGGTGCTGGTGGTCTCGTTAGGGGCGAATTTGCTCTGGCAGAGCGTACAACTCGTCCAGACCGATCTGCTCAGCTCACCGTTGCCGCTGCTGTTTACGCTGTTTGATCTGCTGGCACTGCTGTGGTTACTGATCAGTGTCCGGCTTCGCGCCTGCTTTTTGCCGCCACACGATCCCGAATAAACTTTTTGCCGCTTTGCGACTCCAATCCGTTTTGCCCAGGTCTATTTATTAACAGGAGTTTTCATGAAAGCTGTTCGTTACACGATACTGACGGTGGCCATGCTGGTCAGTGGGTGTGCCAGTTCCTCCGGCCCTGACGCCAACAGCAGCCAGCAGGTACGCTGGTGGAATCCATTGAGTTACCACTGGTCTTCTGCGCTGCCATGGAACTGGTTTGGTCCTTCACTGACGATCAGCGATCAGGGCGTTGGTGGGATCAACAGTGCCACGGCGATGAACGAATCGGCCATCAAAGACGGGCTTAAGGGCAACTACGATCTGCGTCAGGGCATGCGTGGCCAGAACGGTCAGGTGGTGTCCTTCTGGCAGGCGATGAAGGACGGTCAGGTTAAGCTGGTCATTTATGGTCAGTCACAGGTTGACCGCATTGAGGTGACGGACAACGACATTGCCAGTGCCGACGGCAGCAAAATTGGCGATGCGTTTAGCGCCAGATATGACAAAGCCTTTAATAACTGCATTGTGGCTGCCGGGTTAGACAATCATGACGTCGAATGCCGTGTGCCTGGCAGCCCGCATCTGCGCTACGTTTACAGCGGGACCTGGCACGGTCCGGAAGGATTACTGCCCGCCGATGACACGCTGAAAAGCTGGAAACTCAGCAAGTTCGTCTGGCAGCGTTAAGCCCCGTAATTTTTGCCTCCCGCAGGGCGTTCAGTGCGCCCTGCCAACCCAATTCTGTTTTTGCGCATTCTTTTCCCGCCGCCTTATGCCTTTTTCGACTTTTAAATCAACAAACGATATATAAAACCGTTACGGGTTTACGCTGAGTTATAAATAAACTGCTGTATCTGCGGATGAGATCTGCATCAAATTTCTTCAGGGTGAACCATGACCTTCAAAGCGATGAAAAAAATCGTGAGCGGAATCGCGCTGTCGCTGGGCCTTGCTGGCGCCGCGCACGCCACAGAGCTGTTAAACAGTTCTTATGACGTGGCACGTGAACTGTTCGTCGCCCTGAACGCGCCTTTTGTCAGCCAGTGGGATGCGCAACATCCGGACGATAAACTCACCATCAAAATGTCGCATGCGGGTTCTTCTAAACAGGCGCTGGCCATCCTGCAAGGGCTGCGTGCCGATGTGGTGACCTATAATCAGGTGACGGATGTACAGGTGCTGCATGACAAAGGCAAACTGATCCCGGCCGACTGGCAAACGCGCCTGCCGAATCACAGTTCACCGTTTTATTCCACCATGGCGTTTCTGGTTCGCAAGGGTAACCCTAAGCAGATTCATGACTGGTCCGATTTAACCCGTGACGACGTGAAGCTGATTTTCCCGAATCCGAAGACCTCGGGTAACGGGCGTTATACCTATCTTGCCGCCTGGGGTGCCGCAGAGAAAGCGGACGGCGGCGACCAGGCAAAAACGCGCGCCTGGATGACACAGTTTCTGAAAAACGTCGAGGTTTTCGACACAGGCGGACGCGGCGCCACCACCACCTTTGCTGAACGCGGTTTAGGGGATGTGCTGATCAGCTTCGAATCGGAGGTCAACACCATTCGTAATCAGTACGGCAAAGAGGATTACGAAGTCGTGGTGCCAAAAACCGATATCCTGGCGGAGTTCCCCGTCGCCTGGGTCGATAAAAACGTTGAACACAATAAAACAGCCGACGCGGCGAAGGCTTATCTGACCTGGCTGTATTCGCCCGAGGCACAGAAAATCATTACGGACTTTTATTATCGCGTGAACAATCCGCAGCTGATGGAGCAGCAAAAAGATCGCTTTCCAGCCACACAGCTGTTTCGGGTTGAAGACGTATTTGGTAGCTGGAATAACGTTATGAAAACCCATTTCGAAAGTGGCGGTGAACTGGACCAACTGTTAGCGGCGGGGCGTGGATAATGTTTGCAGCCAGCCAAAAACGTGTTTTGCCCGGTTTCGGCCTGAGCCTGGGCACCAGTCTGCTGTTTACCTGCCTGATTCTGCTGCTGCCCATCAGCGCCCTCATCATGCAGTTGTCGCAGATGACATTGCAGCAATACTGGGACGTGGTGACCAATCCCCAGCTGATTGCAGCCTATAAAGTGACGCTGCTGTCGGCCGGCGTTGCCTCATTGTTCAATGCCCTGTTTGGCATGCTGATGGCCTGGGTTTTAACGCGTTATCGCTTCCCGGGTCGCACGCTGCTGGATGGTTTAATGGATTTGCCCTTTGCATTGCCAACCGCCGTCGCAGGGTTAACCCTGGCCGGTCTGTTTTCGGTAAACGGCTGGTACGGTCAATGGTTTGCTCATTTCGACATTAAGATTTCCTACACCTGGATTGGTATCGCGCTGGCGATGGCCTTCACCAGTATCCCGTTTGTTGTCCGGACGGTGCAGCCGGTGCTGGAAGAGTTAGGTCCGGAATACGAAGAGGCGGCGCAGACACTGGGCGCAACGCCCTGGCAAAGTTTCCGTCGCGTTGTGCTGCCGGAAGTGGCTCCGGCGTTGCTGGCGGGCACTGCGCTGTCGTTTACCCGCAGCCTGGGCGAGTTTGGCGCGGTGATCTTTATCGCGGGCAATATTGCCTGGAAAACAGAAGTGACCTCACTGATGATTTTCGTCCGTCTGCAGGAGTTTGATTATCCGGCCGCCAGCGCCATCGCGTCGGTCATTCTGGCGGCGTCGTTGCTGCTGCTGTTTGCCATTAATACCTTACAGAGCCGCTTTGGCCGTCGTCTGGGAGGTCACTGATGGCCGATATTTCGCAACTCAATCATGCCGATCGCCAGCCCGTAAACTGGGGTAAATGGCTGCTTATCGGCACGGGTGTGCTGATCTCGGTGCTGCTGCTGGTGGTGCCGATGGTCTCCATCTTCTGGGAAGCGCTGCACAGCGGGCTTGGCCTGACTCTGCGTAACCTGACCGACAGCGATATGCTGCACGCGATTTGGCTGACCGTACTGGTGGCGCTGATTACCGTGCCGGTTAATCTGGTCTTCGGCACCTTGCTGGCCTGGCTGGTCACCCGCTTTACGTTTCCTGGTCGCCAGCTGTTGTTAACCCTGTTTGATATTCCGTTCGCGGTCTCGCCGGTTGTGGCTGGCCTGATGTACCTGCTGTTCTGGGGCATTAACGGTCCGGCAGGTGGCTGGCTGGATGCCCACAATATTCAGGTGATGTTCACCTGGCCGGGCATGGTGCTGGTTACCGTCTTCGTGACCTGTCCGTTCGTGGTTCGCGAACTGGTGCCGGTCATGCTGAGCCAGGGCAGTCATGAAGATGAGGCTGCGGTGCTGTTGGGCGCGTCGGGCTGGCAGATGTTTCGCCGTGTGACGTTACCGAATATTCGCTGGGCAATGCTGTACGGCGTGGTGCTGACCAATGCCCGCGCCATTGGCGAGTTCGGTGCGGTATCTGTGGTATCCGGCTCCATTCGTGGCGAAACCTACACTTTGCCGCTTCAGGTCGAATTGCTGCATCAGGATTACAACACGGTGGGTGCCTTCACTGCCGCCGCGTTGCTGACCGTCATGGCCATCCTGACCCTGTTTTTGAAAAGCATTGTGCAGTGGCGCTTAGAGCAGCAGCACAAACGCCTGCAACTGGAGGAAAATCATGAGCATTGAGATTAAACAAATCAACAAATCCTTTGGTCGCACAGCGGTGCTGAACGATATTTCACTGGATATCCCGTCGGGCCAGATGGTGGCGTTGCTGGGGCCGTCCGGTTCCGGTAAAACGACCCTGCTGCGAATTATCGCCGGGCTGGAGCATCAGAACAGCGGTCAGATTCGTTTTCATGAGCATGACGTCAGTCGCCTGCATGCCCGCGATCGTAAAGTCGGGTTTGTTTTTCAACACTATGCGCTGTTCCGCCATATGACCGTGTTTGACAACATTGCCTTTGGCCTGACCGTGCTGCCGCGTCGTGAGCGGCCATCCAGTGCCGAAATCAAAAATCGTGTAACACGTCTGCTGGAGATGGTGCAGCTGTCGCATCTGGCAAACCGCTTTCCGGCTCAGCTCTCGGGTGGTCAGAAGCAGCGCGTGGCGCTGGCAAGAGCACTGGCCGTCGAGCCGCAAATTCTGCTGCTGGATGAGCCTTTTGGTGCGCTGGATGCCCAGGTGCGTAAAGAGCTGCGCCGCTGGTTACGCCAGCTTCATGAAGAATTAAAATTCACCAGCGTGTTTGTCACGCACGATCAGGAAGAGGCAATGGAAGTTGCCGACCGCGTCGTGGTGATGAGTCAGGGCAGCATCGAGCAGGTGGGCACGCCGGATGAGGTCTGGCGCGATCCGGCGACGCGCTTCGTGCTGGAATTCCTGGGCGAAGTTAACCGCTTTGACGGTGAGGTTCATGGTTCCCAGTTCCATGTCGGGGCGCATCACTGGCCGTTAGGCTATACCTCCGCCCATCAGGGCGCGGTTGATCTGTTTCTGCGTCCCTGGGAGATTGATGTTTCGCGTAAAAGCAGTCTGGAAACCCCTTTACCGGTACAGGTCCTTGAGGTGAGTCCGCGTGGCCATTTCTGGCAGTTGGTCGTGCAGCCTGCGGGCTGGCAGAGCGAACCTTTCTCGCTGGTGTTCGATGGTGATCAGACCGCGCCACTGCGCGGCGAGCGCCTGTTTGTCGGGCTGCAACAGGCCCGGCTCTATCAGGGCGCCACGCCATTGCGGGCAGTTGCCTTTGCGCACAGCGCCTGATATTTTCTTTTTCACGCAGGGCGGGACAATGTCCCGCCCTTTTTTAATGTTTATACCGCCATACCTCAGGCTCTGGCCTGATTCGTAACGGTATCGTTTCGCCAGGATATGCACCGTGACCACTCTGGAACACACAATCGGTAATACACCGCTTATCAGGTTACAGCGCCTGACGCCTGACAATGGCAGTGAGATCTGGCTGAAACTGGAGGGCAACAACCCCGCCGGTTCCGTCAAAGATCGCGCAGCCTGGTCAATGATTCATCAGGCGGAACGGCGAGGCGAGATAACACCGGGCGATCAGCTGATTGAGGCCACCAGTGGCAACACCGGTATCGCGCTGGCGATGATCGCGGCGATGAAAGGCTACCGGTTGCGCTTACTGATGCCGGATAATATGAGCCAGGAGCGGCAGGATGCGATGCGTGCCTATGGGGCCGAGTTAGTCCTGATAGGTCGGGAGCAGGGCATGGAGGGCGCGCGTGATTTAGCCCAGGCGATGGCGGCGCGCGGTGAGGGAACGGTGCTGGACCAGTTTAATAACCCAGACAATCCACTGGGCCACTACCAGACCACGGGACCGGAGCTGTGGGCCCAGTCGAATCAGCGCATGACGCATTTTGTCTCCAGTATGGGCACCACCGGCACGATTACCGGCGTAGGGCGGTTTTTAAAAGAACATAAGACGGGCGTGAAAGTGATTGGGCTGCAGCCTAAAGAAGGCAGTAGCATTCCTGGGATTCGCCGCTGGCCTCAGGCGTATTTGCCCGGCATTTACCGGCCCGAGTTGGTGGATGAGGTAATTGATATGGGGCAGCAGGAAGCCGAAGAGACCATGCGGGCGCTGGCCCGGCGTGAAGGTATTTTCTGCGGCGTCAGCTCAGGCGGATCGGTCGCGGGCGCGCTGCGTATTGCCAGCGCCCATCCTGGAAGCGTCGTGGTGGCCATTGTTTGTGACCGTGGCGATCGCTATCTCTCTACCGGCGTTTATCAGTAACGTCACGCAGCCATTACGCCCGCTGAAGGCTTATGCTGCGCCGTCGGCTGCCTGAGTCTTGTTTATTTGGCTAAGCTTACTGGCATCTGTAAGGATCGCGTAAAACTGGCTGCGCGTTTCGCTGGCCCGGTTCAAAATAGCGCCAGTGACGTAAGAGAGATAACAATGAAAATCCTGCTGGTAGATGACGACGTAGAATTAGGCACGATGCTGAGCCAGTATCTGATCACGGAAGGCTTTGATACGCAACTGGTGTTAACCGGCACTGCCGGTGTGCAGGGGGCGCTGTCCGGTGAATACAGCGCCATGATTCTGGATATTATGCTGCCGGATATGAGCGGCACCGATGTCCTGCGCCAGGTGCGCCAGCAAAGCCGTCTGCCGGTAATTATGCTGACGGCCAAGGGCGACAATATTGATCGGGTTATCGGCCTGGAAATGGGGGCCGATGACTATATGCCCAAGCCGTGTTATCCCCGTGAGTTGGTGGCGCGCTTGCGTGCCGTACTGCGTCGGATTGAAGAGCATGCGCCTTTGCAGGATAAAAAAGAGACGCTGCAATGGGGAGAGTTAACACTCAATGCGGCCAACCGCGTGACGGAATGGCAGGGGAAAGCCTTTGATCTGACCGCCTCTGAATTTAATCTGCTGGATTTGCTGCTGCGTTCACCGGACCGGGTGGTGACGAAAGACGAGCTGTCTGAGAAAGGCCTGGGACGACCGCGTGAAGCGTACGATCGCAGCGTGGATGTGCATATCAGTAATATCCGTCAGAAGCTCAGCGCGCTCACCGCCGACAGCATCACCATCGAAACCGTTCGCAGCATTGGTTATCGCATTCGATGAATCAAACTTACCGTGGGCGCATGTTCTGGAAGATCCTGCTGGGGTTCTGGCTGGTTTTCCTGATTATCAGTCAGCTGATCTGGCTGGGTTTCTCACTTTCCGGTACGCGGCATCATCCCCCTGAATATTTGGTCACCCAGCGGCTGGCTGACGCGCTGATGGCGTCAGCCGTGTCGGTGCTGGAGCGGGGCGGCCCGTCAGCGCTGGATGCGATGATGGCGGAGTGGGCCCCGGAAGATCGGGCGTTTTTGCATGTACGCGCACTGGATAATCTCCGCAACGCAGAGGCACCGCCGCTTGCGCCCGAAACGCCCGAAAAATCCTTTTTTCCCGACCATCTTGTGCGCCAGGCACAGAGCCCGGACGGCAAGAGCTATGAACTGCTGTACGATCTGAAAGGCATACGCACAATGAGCCGGGAGGGGCGGCCACATAATTTCCTGAATATTCCTGAGCCCATGTTCATTTTCGCCGGGTCTGTGGGGTTGCTGTTTAGCCTGCTGCTGGCATGGAACCTGACGCGCCCTATGCGACAACTGCGTGAAGGTTTTTCGCGGGTAGCCAATGGCGACTTAAGCATCAGGCTCTATCCTGCGCTGCGTAAGCGTCATGACGAGCTCTCCAGCGTGGCGCAGGCGTTCGATGCCATGGTTGAACGCCTGGACACGTTGGTGCGTGCCCGTGAAGCCCTGCTTCATGACATCTCTCATGAACTGCGCTCGCCGCTTGCCCGTCTGCAGCTGGCAACGGGCCTGGCGCGACAGCGGCCAGAAAACGTGAATGACTCGCTGGATCGCATCGACGAAGAGGCACAGCGGCTGGATAAGATGATTGGTGAACTGTTAACCCTGGCGCGTGCCGAGCATGAAAGTGTGCCGGGCGAACACTATTTTGATTTGGCCGGCTTATTAGAGGCGGTGGTTACCGATCTCCGTTATGAAGCGCAGATCCCCGGTGTCGAGGTCGTGTTTAACGTTGATGAGCAGGCCGATCATACCGTACGCGGGAATGCTGAGTTATGCCGGCGAGGCATTGAGAACGTGCTGCGTAATGCTTTACGCTTTTCGCTGCCGGGTCAGCGCATTGAGGTCAGCCTGCAGGTTGAGCAACAGTGGCTGGCGATTCAGGTGCGGGATCAGGGGCCAGGCGTCGATGAGAATAAGCTGTCCAGCATCTTTGATCCCTTTGTCCGGGTCAATTCGCCGTTATTGGGTAAAGGCTACGGGCTGGGGCTGGCAATTGTGCGCAAAGTGGTACTGGCGCATCATGGCGAGGTCAGGGCGGTTAACCGGCCTGAAGGCGGACTGGAGCTGACACTGCGTTTGCCCCGCTGGCAGCCGCATTAAGCAGAGACGTGAAGCATAGAAGCATAAGAGAACGGCACCCTGAGGTGCCGTTTGTGTATTACTTTTTGATGCGAATCACCGGGGTTTCACCCACGACGACCTGACCAGACAGTTTTGTCAAATCCTTGATTTCATCCATATTGGAAATGACAACAGGGGTCAGTGTGGATTTTGCTTTCTCTTCCAGCAGCGGCAGATCGAATTCGATCACCACGTCGCCTTTTTTAACCTTCTGACCTTCTTCGGCGATGCGTTTGAAGCCTTCGCCTTTCAGTTCGACGGTATCGATGCCGAAATGCACGAACAGCTCAATGCCATTATCGGATTCGATTGAAAAGGCATGGTTGGTTTCGAAAATCTTGCCGATAGTCCCATCAACCGGCGCAACCATTTTGTTGCCGCTTGGTTTGATCGCAATACCGTCACCCACGATTTTTTCTGCAAACACCACATCTGGTACGTCTTCAATATTCACGATTTCGCCAGACAGAGGCGCTACGATATCAATTGTCCCAGCGCTATCTGTTTTTTCGCCAAAAAGTTTAGAAAACAAACCCATGATCTTCTCCTAAGCAGTAATTTGGGGCCAGCATCTCGTGGATCAGCAGAGCGTTTTTTCTTTAATGAACTTGTTCACCAGGTTCATCAAGTCTTCCGCCGTAGGTTGAGCCAGTGCCTGCTCTGCCAACGCCTTCGCATCTTCGAAATGTGTATTACGAATAATTTTCTTGATGCCAGGGATAGAAATGGCACTCATGCTGAATTCGTCCAGCCCCATTCCCAGTAACAGTAGTGTAGCACGTTCGTCACCTGCCAGCTCACCACACATGCCAGTCCATTTACCTTCAGCATGAGACGCATCAATGACTTGCTTGATGAGGTTCAGTACCGAAGGCGTCATCGGGTTATACAGGTGCGAAATCAAATCATTACCACGATCTACTGCAAGAGTATACTGCGTCAAATCGTTTGTCCCAATGCTAAAGAAGTCGACTTCTTTCGCCAGGTGACGTGCAATCACGGCAGACGCAGGCGTTTCCACCATAATGCCCACTTCGATTGACTCGTCAAACGCTTTACCTTCTTCGCGTAACTGCGCTTTCAGCAGCTCCAGTTCCGCTTTCAGCGTACGCACTTCTTCAACCGAAATGATCATCGGGAACATGATGCGCAGCTTACCGAAAGAAGAGGCACGTAAGATAGCACGCAGCTGTGCATGCAGAATTTCCTTACGATCCATCGCAATACGGATGGCGCGCCAGCCCAGGAACGGGTTTTCTTCTTTAGGCAGGTTCATGTAAGGCAGGTCTTTATCACCGCCAATATCCATGGTACGGACGATCACGGCCTGCGATCCCATGGCTTCTGCGACCGCTTTATACGCCTGGAACTGCTCTTCTTCAGTCGGCAGTGAGTCGCGATCCATAAACAGGAACTCAGTGCGGTACAGGCCAACACCTTCTGCGCCGTTGCGCTCGGCACCGGCGATATCGCGTACCGTACCGATGTTGGCGCAGACTTCAACCTGATGGCCATCCAGCGTAACAGCCGGCAGATCTTTCAGCTTCGCCAGCTCGTGTTTTTCAGACAGATACTGGTTCTGAACCGCTTTAAGCTCTTCCTGAACTGCCTCAGACGGATTAATGTGAATCGCATTGTTCACCCCGTCCAGGATGATGAAATCGCCGTTTTTGATGGTGGCGGTCACGTTACCGGTGCCGACAATCGCCGGGATTTCTAATGAGCGTGCCATGATTGAGGTGTGCGAGGTACGGCCACCCAAATCGGTAATAAAGCCCAGCACCTTTTTCAGATTCAGCTGTGCGGTTTCGGATGGCGTTAAATCTTTCGCCACCAGAATAGATTCTTCCTGGATTGCGCTCAGGTCGACAATGTGCAGACCTAAAATGTTTTGCAGCAGACGCTTACCGATGTCACGCACGTCTGCCGCACGCTCTTTCAGGTATTCGTCGTCCAGCTCTTCCAGGGCTTTTGCCTGGGCGTCGATGACGGAGTTCACAGCAGCATCAGCAGTGGCGTGATCTTTTTTGATCAGGTCTATGATTTCCTGCTCCAGCTCTTCGTCTTCCAGCAACATAATGTGGCCTTCGAAGATGGCTGCTTTTTCTTCACCCAGGGATTCGCTGGCTTTGATACGAATAGCTTCAAGTTGCTCAGCCGCTTTGCTACGCCCTTGCAGAAAGCGCTGAACCTCCTGCTCAACCTGGTCATCTGAAATTTTTTTACGGTTGATGACGATCTCGTCTTCTTTCAGCAGCAGAGCTTTGCCGAAAGCGATACCTGGTGATGCTAAAATGCCTGAAATCATAACCCTACCTTTTTATCACGATGGCTGACTGGACTCGTTGCGTTGCCATAGTCGTGTGACACGTACTCTACGAAAGCAATAACGCGGACAGGTTGTCCGCGATCAAGATGTTGCACACAATGGCGCAGAAGAGTCGTTTTAAGCGGAGCAGAAAGGAGATTACTCCAGTTCCGCCATCAGCTTAACCAGATGCTCTACGGCTTTTTGCTCATCTTCACCTTCCGCAGAAAGTGTGACAACGGTGCCCTGAGTCAGACCCAGAGTCTGCAGCTTAAACAGGCTTTTGGCGCTGGCCGATTTGCCGTTGGAGGTCACGGTGATTTCTGACTGGAAGGCTTTAGCTTCTTTGACAAATTGCGCAGCAGGGCGAGTATGCAGTCCGTTTGGTGCGGTAATGGTAACTTCTTGCTGGAACATTCTATTTCCCCAACGTTTTCAGGATGAGTGTTATGGATCTAAAGTCTAGCCTGGAGCCGTAACTTTAGCCTGTGTAGGTGCGCGGGTATACAACTTACAATCGAACAAATGCGCTTGAATGAGTGTTTCATTCCCGCTGCGTGTCAAAACACGAGTTGAGCACGTCACCGGGTAATTATGCCGTGATTCGCCCTTTCACTAAATCTGAAACTTGATTCAGCTTGATCCACTTCAAAGGAGGATTAATTTCAGGCATCGAAATAATTGGCAGTCTAAATACCAGAGCCACACGACTGAAATCAATTGGCTGCATGGTAAAAGTGAGATCTGCGCCACAAAAAAGCACCCGTCAGGGTGCTTTTTAAGCGTTTGTCCAGGGCGAACTACGGGCTATTGCAGCTCTTTTTCCGTGAAAAGATCGGCGAACAGCGCGGTGCTGAGATAGCGCTCACCGGAAGAAGGAAGAATGACAACGATGTTTTTGTTGGCGTAGGCTTCATCTTCCTGCAACTTCAGCGCGGCGGCAACGGCGGCACCCGAAGAGATACCTGCCAGAATGCCTTCTTCTTCCATCAGGCGACGGGCCGTGGCGATCGCTTCATCATTAGTGATGCCGACAGCTAAATCGATCAGCGCCAAATCCAGGTTACCCGGAATAAAGCCCGCGCCAATCCCCTGAATCTTATGTGGGCCGGGTTTCAGCTCTTCGCCCGCCATCGCCTGCGCAATCACCGGTGAGTCAGTGGGTTCTACGGCCACGGTGATCAAGGATTTCTTACCCTGGGTGTTTTTGATGTAACGGCTTACGCCTGTCAGCGTGCCGCCGGTCCCCACACCGGCAATGAACACATCCACTTCACCATCCGTGTCTTCCCAAATTTCGGGACCGGTGGTTTTCTCGTGAATTTCCGGGTTGGCCGGGTTACTGAACTGCTGCAGCAGCAAATACTTGTCGGGATCGCTGGCCACGATCTCTTCGGCTTTGGCGATCGCGCCTTTCATGCCTTTTGCGCCTTCGGTCAGGACCAGATTTGCGCCCAAGGCTTTAAGCAACTTACGGCGCTCAACAGACATGGTGTCCGGCATGGTCAGCGTCAGTTTGTAACCGCGCGCGGCGGCCACGTAGGCTAATGCAATACCGGTGTTACCGCTGGTCGGTTCAACCAGTTCAATACCTTGCTTAAGAATACCGCGTTTTTCTGCGTCCCAAATCATGTTGGCACCGATACGGCATTTCACACTGAAGCTCGGGTTACGGGACTCAACCTTCGCAAGGATGCGGCCGTTACCGATGCGGTTCAGTCGAACCAGCGGCGTATGACCAATTGTCAAAGAGTTGTCTTCATAGATCTTACTCATAGCCTGTCCTTAACTGTATGAATTATTGGGAACCCTCTGAGCATACCTGTTCTGCCCCGTGGCGGAAGGAAAGAAATCATATATCTATATGTCTCATGGCGATAAGACCTGCCGAAAATTGCATAAGGATAGTTGATATGTTCAGCGCAGGCTTTCACGAGCCAGGTTCGCCCGGTAGCGATCAACCCACATCGCGGTGGCCCCGCACACGGCGACCGGCATAATGGCCAGGTTCACCACGGGAATCATTGTAAAGAGGCTCACCAGCGCGCCAAACTGCATATTGGCTGTCTTGTGCTGGCGTAAGGCATGACGCATCTGCTGAAAACTGACTTTATGGTTATCGAAAGGATAGTCGCAATACTGAACAGACAACATCCAGGCGCTGAACATAAACCACAGCACGGGTGCCACCGTCTGCCCAAAACCCGGAACTAAATAAAGTAATAACAGGCCCAGTGCGCGGGGCAGGTAGTAGCCCAGCTTTTGTAATTCGCGTTTCATGATGCGTGGCACGTCTTTAACCATGCCCAGCCAGCCGCTGTCAGGCAGTGGTTTACCCGTCAGCCGCCCCTCAAGTTGTTCCGCCAGCAGGCCGCAAAACGGCGCGGCAATCAGGTTGGCTATCGTTGAAAAGAAATAGCTAAACACCAGCACCACCGAAATCACCGACAGCGGCCACAGCACATAGCTGAGCCATTGCAGCCAGTCCGGCACATGCGACATCAGTTTGGGGATCCACTCGTCAAGACGGAAAAATAACCAGACAAAGGCGCCGCCTAGCAGCAGGATGTTGACCAGCAAGGGGATGATGACGAAGCGCCGTATGCCCGGTAACCTGATTAGCTTCCAGCCCTGGCTAAAATAGTGCACGCCATTAAAAGAGGAAACGGAATTATTCACAGCCATCGAGCCAGTTCTCCTGAAGATGTTAAGGCGCGCCTACTATAACCTGGCTTTTTCTGCTGACCAGGTGCCGTTTGGGTAAAAAAACAACGAAAAAGTGGCGGTGAGCTATCTTATTTGTGAGAAAATACTGCACAGACTTGCACTTATCTGGCAGGGCAAATACAGTTAGAGAATAAAGTTTGCCGCGGTGGCAAGGTATTGGAACAACAGAGAATACAATGATGCAGGATTTGCGTCTGATATTAATCGTTGTTGGCGCGATCGCCATTATAGCGCTTCTTATTCACGGACTGTGGACCAGCCGTAAAGAACGCTCTTCAGTCTTCCGCGATCGCCCGCACAAACGTTTGAAACAACGTGATGAACATGATGATGAGACGCTGACCGACGACGTTGATGACGGCGTCGGTGAAGTGCGTGTGCGTAATACGCGCGGGCACCAGGAGCCTCATTTTGACGACATCCACGAGCCACAGCCTGAAGTGCGGCGTGAGCCTGTTAAGGAGCGCCCGCGTCAGCCTTCTGCGCCGCAGCCTGAAAGCGATCCTCTTTTTGACCCGGCACCGCAACCGGAACGTGCGCCACAACGGCCTGCACCGACTCGCCAGCCACCAGCCTTCACCGCACCGCCGGTTCAGGCCGATCCGTTGCTGGATAGCGATCCGCTGGACAGCGTTCAGCCTAATCCTGTTTATCAGGCCGAACCTGAGCCTGACTATGAGCCTGAACCTGTGGTGGTCAGTCCGCCGCCGCAGCCGAAACAACCTGAACCTCGTCCGCAGACCAGCAGTAAGCCCAAAGAAGCGGTGCTTGTGCTGCATGTCGCGGCGCACTCAGGCGGTCAGCTGAATGGTGAAGCCTTGCTACAGGGCATTTTGCAGGCCGGTTTTCAGTTTGGTGAAATGAACATTTTCCATCGTCATCTCAGTCCGGCAGGCAGCGGTCCTGTGCTGTTTAGTCTGGCTAACATGGTGAAACCCGGTTCCTTCAATCCTGACGAAATGACCGACTTCACCACGCCTGGCGTCTCCATTTTCATGATGGTGCCGTCGTATGGCGATGCGAATCAGAACTTTAAGCTGATGCTACAGTCCGCGCAGCGTATCGCGGACGATGTGGGCGGTGTGGTACTGGATGACGAACGCCGGATGATGACGCCGCAAAAGCTGGAAACTTACAAAGCGCGTATCCGCGATGTGGTCGAATCCCGCGAGTAATCCACACTTTTTCAAATTATTATGATGAACCCCCGCCTGTCGGGGGTTTTTTATCTGATGGGGTTATATGAAATCCGTCCAGGAACACATCACTGAACTGCGCACCACGTTGCGCCATCACGAATATCTGTATCACGTTATGGACGCGCCGGAAGTGCCGGATGCGGAATACGATCGCCTCATGCGGGAACTGCGGGATCTGGAAGCACAGCATCCTGATCTGATCACGCCTGATTCTCCCACGCAGCGCGTAGGGGCCGCCCCGTTGATGGTATTTGAGCAGGTACGCCATGAAGTGCCGATGCTGTCACTGGATAACGCGTTCGATGAAGCCAGTTTCAGGGCCTTCAATAAGCGCGTCCAGGATCGTCTGAAAAGCACCGACGATCTCACCTATTGCTGTGAACTCAAACTGGATGGCCTGGCGGTCAGCCTGTTGTATGAAGATGGCTTATTAACGCGCGCGGCGACGCGCGGCGATGGCACAACAGGCGAAAATATCACGACGAATGTGCGGACGATTCGTGCCATTCCGCTGCGCCTCAAAGGGGACAATATTCCCGCCAGAGTAGAAGTGCGTGGAGAAGTGTTTATGACGCAAAGCGGCTTTGAAAAACTCAATGCCGAGGCGCGCCGTACAGAGGGCAAAGTCTTTGCCAATCCACGCAATGCGGCAGCGGGCTCGTTGCGCCAGCTGGATCCCCGTATCACCGCGAAACGACCGCTAACGTTCTTCTGCTATGGACTGGGCCTGCTGGAAGGGGGCGAGATGCCCCGCAGCCACATGGCGCGACTACAACAGTTCAAAGCCTGGGGCCTACCGGTCAGCGACCGTATTCGTCTGGTGCAGAACGCCGGTGAAGCGCTGGCGTTTTATCACGAGGTTGAATCAGAGCGGGCCACGCTGGGTTTTGATATCGACGGCGTGGTGATTAAAGTCGATTCGCAGGAATTGCAGGAAAAGCTGGGCTTTGTCGCGCGCGCGCCGCGCTGGGCCGTGGCGTTCAAGTTTCCTGCGCAGGAGCAGATGACGATTGTGCGTGACGTCGAGTTCCAGGTGGGGCGGACGGGCGCTATTACACCTGTTGCCCGGCTGGAACCCGTTCAGGTGGCAGGCGTGATGGTCAGCAATGCCACATTGCATAATGCCGATGAAATTGAACGCCTTGGCCTGCGCATTGGCGACAAAGTCGTGATTCGTCGTGCCGGCGATGTGATTCCTCAGGTGGTCAACGTTGTAACCACCGAACGGCCTGACAATGCCCGTGAGATCGTGTTTCCCTCTCAGTGCCCGGTATGCGGTTCCGATGTTGAACGCGTTGAGGGCGAGGCGGTCACGCGGTGTACCGGTGGCTTAATCTGTGGCGCACAGCGCAAAGAAGCGCTGAAGCATTTTGTGTCGCGGCGCGCCATGGACGTTGACGGCATGGGTGACAAGATTATCGATCAACTGGTCGAGAAAGAGTACGTCAAAACCCCGGCCGATCTGTTCCGGCTCAGCCGTGAAACCCTGACCGGGTTAGATCGTATGGGCGCGAAGTCGGCGCAGAATGTGGTCGACGCGCTGGAAAAAGCCAAATCCACTACGCTGGCGCGTTTCCTCTATGCGCTGGGTATTCGCGAAGTCGGCGAAGCCACGGCGGCAAACCTGGCCAGTCATTTTGGCGATCTGCAAAAGGTCATGGATGCCGATCTGGACGCGCTGATTGCGGTTCAGGATGTGGGCACGGTCGTCGCGAAGCACGTACGTCACTTCATGGAAGAAGAGAGCAACCGCGAGGTGATCCGGCAGCTGGTTGAAGATATTGGTATCCACTGGCCCCAGGTGGTGGCGGTGAACCCCGGCGAGATCGACAGTCCGTTTGCAGGCAAGACCGTAGTGTTAACGGGCTCACTCTCGCAGATGAACCGGGACGATGCCAAAGCGCGACTCATCGAACTCGGTGCCAAAGTCAGCGGCAGCGTATCGAAGAAAACCGATTTGCTGATCGCAGGAGAAGCTGCGGGTTCGAAGCTGGCAAAAGCGCAGGAGCTGGGCATCGAGATCATTGATGAAGCCGAAATGATCCGGCGACTCGGTACCTGAGATGGATAAGCAGGCGCTGATCGAGATTGCGAATACGGCCATGCCGTTTGGCAAATATAAAGGCCGGATGCTGATTGATTTGCCAGAGCCCTATCTGCTGTGGTTCGCCCGTAGCGGCGAGTTTCCGGCTGGTCGTTTGGGGGAGCTGATGCAGCTTACCCTGGCGATAAAAATTGAAGGGCTGGAAGGGTTAGTTAAACCTTTAAAGCGTGGTGACTGAGTTCGCGGCCTCGCATGAGGCCGCTTGTCTGAACGTGTTTCCGTTATTTCTGCGATTCCACGACAGCCGCTTTGCTTTTCTCCGCCTGCAACGCATTGGTTCGCTTGTAACGTCCGGCAATAAACGAGCACACCATCAACTGAACCTGGTGAAAAATCATCAGTGGCAAGACGATGATACCCACCGCGCTGGCGGGGAACAGGATATTGGCCATCGGCACGCCGTTCGCCAGGCTCTTTTTCGAGCCACAGAACAACACCACGATTTCATCGGGACGACTGAAGCCAAACAGGCGCGCAGCTAGATAGTTAATAATCAGCACCAGCGTCAGGAGCAGGATGCAGCCCGCCAGAATCCACAGCAGCGTATCAATCCCGACGCGTTTCCAGATGCCGTTCACCACCGCTTCGCTGAACGCGGAATAAACCACCAACAGAATGGACGTCTGATCGGTGATGCCAATCAGGCTACGGTTCCTTTCCAC
Source organism: Pantoea sp. SGAir0180 (assembly GCF_043546245.1). Classification (NCBI taxonomy): domain Bacteria; kingdom Pseudomonadati; phylum Pseudomonadota; class Gammaproteobacteria; order Enterobacterales; family Erwiniaceae; genus Pantoea; species Pantoea sp. SGAir0180. Next base: position 697,011 of record NZ_CP028071.1, read on the forward strand.
CCAACCGCTAATCCAGCGGCGTGACAGATGACCTAAAACAAACGGCACCAACAGTTGCAGCATGATTTTACCCACCTGCTCAAGGCCATCGCCTGGTCCGTTACTGTTGACGTCCATCACCAGATTAACCAGCAGCGGGGAGACGAAAACACCTAACAGGCTGGATGCCGATGCGCTGCACACCGCCGCAGCCACATTGCCGCCAGCCATTGAGGTGAACGCGATGGCCGACTGGACGGTGGCAGGCAAAATGCAGAGGTAAAGGAAGCCGGTATAAATTTCTGCGCCGACGTTAACCGGATGCCACCAGACAATCAGCAGCCCCAGCGCCGGGAACATAACAAACGTACTGCACATGATCCAAAGGTGAAGCCGCCAGTGGCTGCTGCCTGCGATGATTTTTTCGCGTGACAGTTTGGCACCGTGCATGAAGAACAGCAGGGCGATGGCGGCGGTGGTCAGGTACGTGAAAAAGTCCACGAAGCCGCCTCTCGCCGGAATGAAAGAGGCCAGAAGTACAGTGATGATCAGCTTGATCATCATCGGGTCAATACGGAGAAATCCCATCGTTAAAATCCGGTTAAATTAAGTCTGGAGTGATTGTGCGCGATGAGGGTTTAGAAATAAAATTGATTTATTAAATGAATCTATGCGAGAAATTAATGAATTACTCCCTACGTCAGTTACGCACCTTTGTGGCCGTTGCGCATTACGGTGGCTTTAGCCAGGCAGGGCAGGCGATTGGGCTGAGTCAGTCTGCGGTCAGCCACAGCATTAAAGAGCTGGAAGCGGAAACGGGCGTCCGCTTGCTGGATCGCACGACGCGCGAGGTGGTGCTGACCGAAGCCGGGCAGCAGCTGGCTTCGCGTATGGAAAGGTTGCTGGAAGAGATAAACACCACGCTGCTGGATATTCGTAGCTATGGCGAACAACGCAGTGGTACGGTACGCATCGCAGCGAGTCAGACGATCTCAGCCCACCTGATGCCGCAATGCCTTGCCGCCAGTCAGCAGAGCTACCCGGAAATAAAGATCATCCTGCACGATCGGGTGCAGCAGGCCGTGCTTCAGAGCGTACGTCACGCCGAAGTCGATTTTGGCATTGTGATTGGCCCGCTGAATGACAGTGAATTCGATTGCTGCGCCATACTGGATGAACCCTTTTTACTGCTGTGCCGGGAGGATGATCCGCTTGCTGAGGTCGGGCAGGCAAGGTGGCCGATGTTGGAGGGACGTACGATGGTGCTTCAGGATTATGCGTCGGGCAGCCGGATATTAATTGACGCGGCGTTACGTCAGCAGAATATCAGTATCAATGTGGTTCAGGAAATCGGTCATCCGGCCACGCTGTTTCCTATGGTTGATGCAGGTATCGGGATCAGCATTTTACCCGCGCTGGCGTTACCGCTTCCTGCGGGGCGCGCGTTAACGGTAAGACGTCTCTATCCTGAGATCAATCGCAGCCTGACATTAATTAAGCGCAAGAATCGCTCGTTAACGCCTGCGGGCGAGGCCATATGGCAGGAGGTGCGTCAGCAGGGAGCTCTGCTGACGCAACAACGTGCTTCCAGTCCTGCGTTTTAAATATAGACGTCGAGCTGATTATTTTGGGTAGGGCGATTGACGCCGTCGGCTGACACGGTTTTACCTTCTTTTTCCGCCTGTTTCGCTTCGGCTTTTTGTTGCTCTTTGCGTTGCAGCTGCTGGATTTGCGCTTCTAAAACCTGAATCTGCGCTTTGATTGTATCCTGCTGCTTCTTCTTTTCTTCGGTGGTCAGTGTTTTATCATCGCCCAGACTTTTTAACTGGTCGTTCAGGCGCGAAATCTGCTTATTCAGACTGGCAATTTGTGCTGCCGTGTCTGATGAGGCGCTTGTCGTATCTGACGTTGAGCCACTGCCGATGCTCGGTGTGCTGGTTGAAATAGTTGTCATGATGATCTCCTTGCAATTAGACGTTTTAGGTTATCGGATGCGCGCGGCAAAAGCTTAATGCCTCAAAATGTTAAATTTACGAAAAGATTTTTACAGATTAACGTTAGTCCTTACCATTCAGTTGAGTAGACGGGTAACGGTGGCGGATACGGCTGTTGGTTTCATTATTTCGGCAGTGGGAAAAAGCAGGGCGGGTAACTGAACCTGCGGCAGACTCTCATTCCGCACATCAGACATCGGAGCGCAGAAACGAAAAAAGCGCCTGAAGGCGCTTTTTCCTGAATTTGGTGGGTCGTGCAGGATTGCCTTCGGCCCTGCGGGCCTCGCCCTTCGGGTGATGCTGGCGCATCAGCCTGAATCGCTGCGCGATTCAGTCGAACCTGCAGCAGGTTCTCATCCTGCACTTTTTGTGCATAGCAAAAAGGCGCCTTTAGGGCGCCTTTCTACATTGGTGGGTCGTGCAGGATTGCCTTCGGCCCTGCGGGCCTCACCCTTCGGGTGATGCTGGCGCATCAGCCTGAATCGCTGCGCGATTCAGTCGAACCTGCAGCAGGTTCTCATCCTGCACTTTTTGTGCATAGCAAAAAGGCGCCTTTAGGGCGCCTTTCTACATTGGTGGGTCGTGCAGGATTGCCTTCGGCCCTGCGGGCCTCACCCTTCGGGTGATGCTGGCGCATCAGCCTGAATCGCTGCGCGATTCAGTCGAACCTGCAGCAGGTTCTCATCCTGCACTTTTTGCGCATAGCAAAAAGGCGCCTTTAGGGCGCCTTTCTACATTGGTGGGTCGTGCAGGATTCGAACCTGCGACCAATTGATTAAAAGTCAACTGCTCTACCAACTGAGCTAACGACCCGAAGTGGTGGGTGATGACGGGTTCGAACCGCCGACCCCCTCCTTGTAAGGGAGATGCTCTACCAACTGAGCTAATCACCCACTTCGGTACTGCTTCACAAGAGTGTCATCTGACTAAGATATGGTGGGTGATGACGGGTTCGAACCGCCGACCCCCTCCTTGTAAGGGAGATGCTCTACCAACTGAGCTAATCACCCATATCTTATCTCTTGTCACTGCGGGCCATCTTAAACCTTCTTAAGAGTGGTGGGTGATGACGGGTTCGAACCGCCGACCCCCTCCTTGTAAGGGAGATGCTCTACCAACTGAGCTAATCACCCCCGCTGTGTGGAGTCGCATTATAGGGATAGTTGATTTTGAGTCAACGCTTTTTAAAACTTAATTGTGCGTTCGGTTTAATTTTAAACATCTCGCAGGGATTTTATCCAATATGCTGGTTTTCTTAGCAGAAATGCGGGCTTTGCTGCCGCTCTGCTACGTTGCATGCATTGAGGATTCATCATCAGGTGCTAGAATATGCGCACTGTTTTCGCGTCTAACCTGTTTTTTGTCATCCAGACAAGAACCCGCGCATTTAAGGCAATACTGAATGAAAATCAAAACTCGCTTCGCGCCAAGCCCTACTGGCTTTTTACATGTAGGCGGTGCTCGTACCGCACTCTATTCATGGCTCTTTGCTCGTCATCATCAGGGCGAGTTTGTGCTGCGCATCGAAGATACCGATCTGGAGCGTTCAACACCGGAAGCCATTGAAGCCATTATGGACGGTATGAACTGGCTGAGTCTGGACTGGGATGAAGGCCCGTATTATCAGACCAAACGCTTTGATCGCTACAACGCCGTCATTGATGAAATGCTGGAAGCAGGCACGGCTTATAAATGCTACTGCTCTAAAGAGCGTCTCGAAACGCTGCGTGAAACCCAAATGGCGAACGGTGAAAAACCGCGTTACGACGGCCGTTGCCGCGACAGCCATGAGCACCATGCCGCAGACGAGCCTCATGTGGTGCGCTTCCGTAACCCGCAGGAAGGCTCGGTCATTTTTGATGACCAGATTCGCGGCCCGATTGAATTCAGTAATCAGGAACTGGACGACCTGATTATTCGCCGTACCGACGGCTCGCCAACCTACAACTTCTGTGTCGTGGTTGATGACTGGGATATGGGCATTACGCATGTTGTGCGCGGTGAAGACCATATCAATAACACACCACGTCAGATCAACATTTTGAAAGCCATCGGGGCTCAGGTACCGGTTTATGCGCATGTTTCCATGATCCTGGGCGATGACGGTAAAAAACTGTCTAAGCGCCATGGTGCAGTCGGTGTTATGCAGTATCGTGATGATGGTTACCTGCCGGAAGCGCTGCTCAACTATCTGGTGCGTCTGGGCTGGTCCCATGGCGATCAGGAAGTGTTCTCCGTTAAAGAAATGACAGAGCTGTTTAGCCTGGACGCGGTGAGCAAATCCGCCAGCGCCTTTAATACGGAAAAACTGCAGTGGTTAAATCATCATTATATTAATGCGCTGCCACCGGAGTACGTTGCCACGCATCTGCAATGGCATATCGAGCAGCAAAACATTGATACGCGTACCGGCCCGGAGCTGGCGAAACTGGTTACGCTGTTGGGGGAACGTTGCAAAACGCTGAAAGAGATGGCGGCATCCTGCCACTATTTCTACCAGGACTTCACAGAGTTCGATGCGGATGCCGCGAAAAAGCATTTACGTCCGGTCGCCCGCCAGCCACTGGAAGTGGTTCGCGATAAACTGGCTGCATTGACTGACTGGAATGCCGAAACGGTGCATGCCGCTATCCAGCAGGCTGCCGATGAGTTAGGCGTCGGTATGGGTAAAGTCGGTATGCCATTGCGTGTAGCCGTTACCGGAGCAGGGCAGTCACCGGGACTGGATGTGACGGTCGAAGCGATTGGCCGCAGCCGTAGCGTTGAGCGTATTGAGAAAGCGCTGGCCTTTATTGCTGAGCGCGAAGCGCAGAGCGAATAATCTTTCTCTTTGACGGCTGGCGGTGATGTTATCAGGACACTTACTGACAACACCCGACTAAAGTCTGAGCCGCGGGACGTGATTGTCAGCGGCGCAAAAAAACCGGAAGCCTCGCGCTTCCGGTTTTCTTATTCTTCACGAATGCCCAGACGCTCAAGCACACCTTTTATCCCTTCCCGCAAAATCAGGGCCATAAGTTGATCCTGTTCATTCTGGCTCATTTGCTGGACAGAACTTATTAATAACGCAGGTAATGAATTAGGTGGAGGAGTATAATTGCCTGTAGGTTCATTGAGATTACGTGTCGACTGAATAAAGCTTTTTACGCGCTCATCAATGTGGATCAGTCTCGCTTTTCCGCCCTGAACGCCGGGTTTTGGCGTCGTCGTCCAGTTCTCGCGTTTGATCCATTTGTTCACCGTCTGCCGACTGTAGCCCGTTTCGATTGCCAGTTCTTCCGGAGTAAGCCATTCCTTTTTCACGATGCTGTCCCTGTTCAATACATTAGCTATACATATTACAGGAAATCGTAACGGGTGAAAGTAACGGAAAACGAAATTGCCTTTTGTCTCTCAACAAAAGGCAATGAGGAATTATTGCGCAGTGTGTGCCTGTTCGGCAGCGGGGCGGAACGCCAGGAAGTAAGCCAGACCCACGAAGACGGCACCGCCTACAGCATTACCTAAAAATACCGCCACAAAATTCGGGAAGTATTCAGCCCAGGTCATCTGACCGGCGAAAATCGCCGCAGGAATAATGAACATGTTGGCGACAACGTGCTGGAAACCAATCGCCACGAACGCCATCACCGGGAACCACATGCCAAAAATTTTACCGACGACATCTTTACTGGCGAATGCCAGCCAGACGGCCAGGCACACCAGCCAGTTACAGCCAATGCCGGAGATAAAGGCATGCAGGAAATCGGCATGCACCTTCGCATTCGCAATCGCCAGCGTTTTTTTCAGGTAATCACCTTCGGTCATGGCCAGCATGTGACCAAAGAACCAGGCAATCGCGATGCTGCCGAGGAAGTTCGCAATCGTTACCCAGAACCAGTTACGTAATACGCTGTAACCGCTAACACGGCGGGCAAACCAGGCAATGGGCAGCGTCATCATGTTACCCGTTAGCAGCTCGCCCCCGGCCAGAATGGTCAGGATCAATCCCACCGGGAACACGGCAGCCCCTAAAAAGCCACCAAATGACCCCCAGTCTGCGGGTAAAGAGTTAATGACGTGAACATCCAGCAGGAACCCTGTAGCAATAAAGGCACCGGCCATGAAACCAAGAATGATAAGGGAGCTAATGGAGGCATGGCTTTTGGCCACCCCTGCCTGAATCGCCAGTTGGGCGATCTCTTTAGGTGTATGCAGCGACATATATTCTCTATTGATTTTAGTGGTGGAGCGAAAACGCCTGGTTGAAGAACGGTGCGCTGGAGAAAACCATGCAGCCGTATTAAATAGCGGGCTAAGTTTTACACGACATTACAGGGAAGACAAGATAATTCCTATAACATATTTAACGATGCATTAACTTAACGCCGATCAAAAAGGTTTAACCCCGACCAGACACCTTACATCATATTAACAAGCTCTTTTTCTGCGCAAACGGACGTCATCGCGTTAAGTTTGCCGTCTTTTTCAGCGATCAAACACAGAATGTGATTTTGCCGTTGACACTCCCTGGGGGGTTTCATATTATGCCGTCCGTCGCGTAACACGACGGTTTTTTCGGTTCGGGGCTATAGCTCAGCTGGGAGAGCGCTTGCATGGCATGCAAGAGGTCAGCGGTTCGATCCCGCTTAGCTCCACCAAACTTCTCCCAAAAGTTTGGCACTGAAAAAACGATTTCCAGATGTGGGGGTATAGCTCAGCTGGGAGAGCGCTTGCATGGCATGCAAGAGGTCAGCGGTTCGATCCCGCTTATCTCCACCAACTTTCTGCTTGTTCATCAAATCAATAAGTCATCAGAACGCAATGTGCTGGTTTTTCTCATCTTATTTCCAATCTTGTTCGTGCTGTCATGTGAAAATCGCCTCTCTTTAGCTTTTGACTTTGCCACTCGACTCAGCAGCGATTAAAGACGTCAGCGAGATTGACGCACATCCACCTTCAACATCTCTTCCAGCACCGTCTGACCGCATTATTCAGGCGCGATGCGTTACCCTGTTTTGCTTCGAGAACATAATCCTAAGCTCTTTGCTCACGCCTCAGATGCACCAGTAGCACGAGAACACGTGTCTCCCTGGACAGCCGCTCACGTCGCTATATTTGTGACTGCTTCAAGGATTGGGGTTTGAAGGAAGGGGGACTGCCCTTTCATTCTGCAAGGATTCAACTCAGGAGAAAGTATGAACCTCAGACCCGTGATTGATTACTTTGAGCAAACAGTTCGGCCAACTGTGGACGAGTTTTATGCAGATGAGATGAACATGCGTCGAGGACGTATAGCAGCAATCGTCCTCTACCATGTTTATGATTACGCAAAATCCAATGGTTTTGGAAAACCAGGTGATAGCTTGCAGGGTAAAAATAAGATGTTATATGAAGTGGTTCATGCTGTGGCGAATGCATCAAAACATTTTCAGTTACATCAGCACGCAATCGCACGGCACGTTGAACAGATTGCATCTGATCATAACGAAGGACTTTTTAGTGCGCCTTTTGGTGACGGTGTATTCACTTAAGCTAATGGCATCTATTTAATTTTGGATGAACCACAGTCGCATGATGGACGAGATTTTGAACGCGTCGAACTCAAATCAGCGATTAAATTTGTTTTTACTTTCTGGGAGAGTGAGATAATGCGATTCAAAGAGGATTATAAACATAATCCATATTAGTCTTTATCTTATGGATTTTAATGAGGGTTTCGGTTCCCCTCCAAACTCGCTTGATTGGAAAATTCAATCTAAGTATGATTTTTTCATCGAAAGGTAGGGGGCACGAATGATCGAGTGCGAGATGGATTACAGCAAGGTAAGTGCTGACGGTAGAACTGTTAAATTACTTTGTTATGGAGTAGGAACCTTTGATGTCTTCTCGGGCGAAAACCCGACGACTAACATTGCCGAATGCGCATATAAGAATAAAGCTGCGCTTCCTCCGGGCACATACTGGATTGTTCCCCGCCCGACAGGCAGTATGAGTAACCGTGTCCTTAGTGCAATTAAAGACTGGCGTAACGGCACCGATCACAGTGAGTGGTTTGGTCTTTATAATGACGCTACTATGAGTGACCATCTCTATGTACATGGCTCTGAGCGTGGTGGTTTCAGGCTGCATCCTTTGAGACCGAATGGAAGTGGGGAGTCATGGGGATGTATAACATTCTATAAAATCCCACAGTTCAACATTCTTCGTAATGCATTACTTAAGACAGAAATGATGCAGGTGAAAGCCGGTGTTAAAGCATATGGACGTGTGACTGTTAAAGGGAGAACAGATTATGACAATTGCAAAATCAACTAATCGCAGGAATTCTGTTTTACTTTTCATTTTGATATACGTGGCTTGCCTTGCCATTGTCTTTTTTGTCCGCCCCGTTTGGCAGTTCACAGAGAAACTGTCCTACTACATTGATGACATATTGAATGCAACAGGTGTTGCGATGGCCGATGGTGAATTTGACCCGGCCGGGTTATGGGTTATTTTTGGTATTCCTCTAATATTATCTATAGCGATTTTTTTTATAATTAGGATAGTGAAAAAAAGATATAAATAAATCGCTAAATGAGTGTGGATGACCACACTCTGTATAAATGCTGTTGAGAACAAGGTCTAATAAGAGTCCGTAACTTCAAAGGTGGTGTAATCTCTCAGTTTCACCTGTAAATTAACTATTCATTTTAAAACACCGCCTGGCTCACACGGACGGGTGAGTTGAGCCTGCATCGCCTTCTCGTTCTATCGGGCGCTTTTCATATTTCCCTCGTACGTTCTCGTTACGATTGTTCTAACTGCTGAACCAGCCATCCCCTGAACGCGTCAAGCTGCGAGATAAATTCCCTGCCCGATGTACTGGGCTGATAACTTTCGGCGAGAAAGAAGGCGATGGCAGCTTCCTGGTCGGGATAACGCAGAACAAAGCGCGATACATGCTCGGCAAGCGTTGCAGGCCAGTCCGCGTCGCTATCCTGACGCAGCATATTCGTTGAGCGAATGACTTTTCTGGCGGCGGCGCGTTGCCACTGCTGGCGGCCGGGCAAGGCGCAGGACAGTTTCGCGACATACTCGTCTAAAACCTTTGTGAAATCGCCATTTAGTGCCCTCGCCAGCGCTTTCGAGGGTCTGAACCGGTTAAAACGCACCGATAAATCTTCACCGTAAAGGCAGCGGCAGTGATGCTTTAGCCAGTATCCCCATGTATTAAGGTTGTTCGGATCCATCACCTCACTTAGCGTGCCTTTATCAACGTCAATTTTACTGACGACAGGATGCCTTGCCGTAAGCCTCTCTTTTACGGCCGCCAGGCTGTCGCGCGTAGCGGGCGCGAGCGGATGACGAAAGACAAGGCAGACATCCAGATCAGACTGCCCTTCGACGGCTGTGCCAAACGCAACGCTGCCATAGAGCCACAGGCTGTGAAGATCATCGCCGACGGTCAGACGGAGTTGATGAAGGGTATCGTCAACGATTGCCTGAAACGCCGGTTGAAAGGCGGTCACAGGTGGAACGGCGATGTAACCCTCGGCATCCAACGCCATAAACGCTCCTTTAAGAAGAGAGAGGACTGTGTGGCAAGGGGCAGACTGCAAACTGCTGTCAATGCAAAGTAGCAGGGTGACTCAGGAAGGGTAAAGCGTAAGCGTCAAACCGTTTCTGGTTAAAAGCAACAAGGCGAGCCAGTTGGCTCGCCTTGTCTGTTGCGTAATCCCGGAATCAGAATGCCAGCACCAGGCCTGCAATGGCTGCGGACAGCACGCTGACCAGCGTTGAACCATACAGCAGTTTCAGACCGAAGCGCGAAACAACGTTGCCTTGCTCTTCATTCAGGCCTTTAATCGCGCCCGCGACGATGCCGATAGACGAGAAGTTAGCAAAAGACACCAGGAAAACCGACAGAATACCTTCGGCATTTGGCGACAGCTGGCTGGCGATTTTCTGCAGATCCATCATCGCCACAAACTCATTGGAAACCAGTTTCGTTGCCATGATGCTGCCAACCTGCAGCGCTTCGCCTGATGGCACGCCCATCACCCAGGCAAAAGGATAGAAGACGTAACCCAGCACGCCCTGGAACGTGATACCGAAAATGAAGTCAAACAGCGCATTCAGGCCAGAAATCAGGGCGATAAAACCAATCAGCATTGCTGCGACGATGATGGCTACACGGAAACCAGCCAGGATATATTCGCCCAGCATTTCAAAGAAGCTCTGACCCTGGTGCAGATCCTGCAACTGCAGGTCTTCTTCGTTATCGACGCGGTAAGGGTTGATCAGCGACAGTACAATAAAGGTACTGAACATGTTCAGCACCAGCGCAGCAACCACATACTTAGGCTGCAGCATGGTCATGTAGGCACCCACAATCGACATGGACACGGTGGACATCGCGGTCGCCGCCATCGTGTACATACGACGCTGTGACATTTTGCCCAGAATGTCTTTATACGCGATAAAGTTCTCAGACTGTCCCAAAATCAGAGAGCTTACGGCGTTAAACGATTCCAGTTTACCCATGCCGTTAATCTTAGACAGCACCGTACCGATGCCGCGAATCACCCATGGCAGAATACGGAAGTGCTGAAGAATCCCGATCAGCGCCGAAATGAACACAATCGGACACAGGACGTTCAGGAAGAAGAAGGCCAGACCTTTATCGTTCATGTTGCCAAAGACAAAGTTGGTGCCCTGAGCCGCATATTTCAGAAGATGGTCGAAGAAACCAGCGAAGCCTTTGACGAATCCCAGACCGGCTTCTGAGTTCAGGAAGAACCAGGCCAGAATGATTTCGATAACCAGAAGCTGAATAATGTAGCGAACCCGAATACTTTTTCTGTCGTGGCTGACCAGCAAGGCCAGCACACTGACTACCACTAGTGCTAAAAGAAACTGCAAAATATGGGACATGTTTGCTCCAAATTTGAGGAGGATTGTATTTTGCTGCGTATTCTATGTAACGGCTTACCGAAAAACGAGATCTCATCCACAATATAAGTATTCACTATCGCCAAATTTCTCAGAAAACTCTCAGCGATCACGTCCTGTAACCAAAATATTCACATGGATTTCACTTAAATCTATTGTCTGTAATTTGCACAACACGTAGAGTGACTAAAATACGTTGTATAAGTAGAGCTTTCTTAGCCCTGATTTATAGCAATGGCTATACTTTATAGCATTATCTATCATAGCGATTAGCGAAACCGAATTTCACTCGTACCTGTGTCGCCTTAAGCTACACAGGTTAACTCAGACAGGGTACCCGATATGCTAGAAAGCCGTGCCGCAGAACGCGCAGCGCGTGGCGCCAGAAAAATCAAACTCGCTTTACTGGGGCCTGCCTTTATCGCCGCGATCGGCTATATCGATCCGGGCAACTTCGCGACCAATATTCAGGCCGGTGCCGCGTATGGCTACCAGTTGCTGTGGGTGGTGGTGTGGGCCAACATTATGGCCATGCTTATCCAGCTGATGTCAGCAAAGCTCGGTATTGCCACGGGCAAGAATCTGGCGGAACACATTCGCGATCGGTTCCCGCGTCCGGCCGTGTGGTTTTACTGGGTGCAGGCAGAGATCATCGCGATGGCGACCGATCTGGCGGAGTTTATTGGCGCGGCTCTGGGATTCAAACTGCTGCTGGGCGTCTCACTGATGCAGGGCGCGGTCCTTACCGGTGTGGCCACCGTTCTGATTTTGATGCTGCAAAACCGCGGGCAAAAGCCGCTGGAGCTGGTGATCGGCGGATTACTCCTGTTTGTTGCGGCCGCTTATATTGTTGAACTGTTTTTTTCCCAGCCAAAAGTCAGCGAACTGGTGACAGGCATGGCGCTGCCTTCACTGCCCAATGCCGATGCGGTTTTCCTGGCGGCCGGTGTGCTGGGTGCAACCATTATGCCGCACGTCATCTACCTGCATTCTGCCTTAACGCAGGGAAAAAGCCGCGACAGCCAGGCGCAACGTTACTCTTCCACTAAGCTGGATGTGGCGATCGCGATGACCATCGCCGGTTTTGTTAATCTGGCGATGATGGCCACGGCCGCTGCGGCTTTTCACTTTAGCGGCCACAGCGGTATTGCGGAACTCGATCAGGCTTACACCACCTTGCAGCCCTTGCTCGGTCATGCTGCCGCGACGGTATTCGGCCTGAGCCTGGTCGCGGCGGGGTTATCCTCCACCGTGGTGGGTACGCTGGCGGGCCAGGTGGTAATGCAGGGCTTTATCAATTTCCATATCCCTCTCTGGGTCCGTCGTGCCGTCACCATGGTGCCGTCATTTATCGTGATCTGGGCGGGCTGGGATCCCACGCGTGTGCTGGTGATGAGCCAGGTCCTGCTGAGCTTTGGTATTGCACTGGCGCTGATCCCTTTGCTGGTCTTTACGGGGAACCGTGAGCTGATGGGCGAAGCCCTGGTAAACAGTCGTCTGATGCAGAACACCGGTCGAATCATTGTGGTGCTGGTGGTCAGCCTGAATATTTACCTGCTCGTCGGACAGGCCATGGGCATGTAGCCTTACCCGGCAGCGATCGGGCACGGCTTTAAGCGCTGAATGCCACAGTTTATAATGTCACTCTCTTCCCGAGTCAGGAGTGACATCATGCGCACGCCAGATTACCCTTCAGACGACCATGTGAAATGGGCCGCCGTTGACGATTATTTTTCACAGTTGTTAGCGCCGCCCGATAACCACCTCAGCGCGGCCCTCCAGGCAAACAGTCAGGCCGGGCTGCCAGCTCATGATGTTTCGGCGATGCAAGGTAAAATGCTGGCGCTGTTAATCAGCATTCAGAATGCCTCACGTGTGCTCGAAATCGGCACACTCGGCGGCTACAGCACGATCTGGATGGCGCAGGCGCTGGGCGAGGGGGGAACTATCACCACGATAGAAGCCGATCCCCGCCATGCGCAGGTTGCCCGCGAAAATATTCATCAGGCTGGCCTGTCCGAACGGGTTACGCTGCATGTGGGGGCGGCGCTGGATGTCCTGCCGCATCTGCAGGCTCCCTTTGATCTCATTTTTATTGATGCGGACAAAAAAAATAATCCCGGCTATCTTCGCTGGGCCATTCAGCTCTCCCGGCCCGGCAGTCTCATTATCGTCGATAACATTGTTCGCGGCGGTGCCGTGATTGATGCCGGTTCTACCGACGGCAACGTGCAGGGCGTACGTGAGTGTCTGCGGCTGCTGGCCAGCGATCCCCGACTGGAGGCGACCGCGATTCAGACCGTGGGCGAAAAAGGCTGGGATGGCTTTGCGCTCGCCCGGGTGAAAAGCCGCGAGGAGTAACCGCAGGTTGTCTGCCGGCACGCAGGCCGGCAGACGACGGTTAGCGGTAGTGATGCGGCGGCTCAGGGGGCGCATGACGCCAGTGGCGTCGTTCATGTTTCCACTGGCGTTGCCGTTCACGCGCGTGCCAGCGACGTTCCCGTTCCGCTTCCTGATGACGTCGCCAGGCATCATGCCGCCACCAGCGTCTTTCCTTATAAGCGTAGCGATCGTTAAACCAGCGCGGTTCACGCCAGCGGTCGCCATCCCAGTAATAACCCCGGCGGTCCCGGTCGCCCAGATGCAGCGTGACGCCTGGAGCCAGGCGTATCTCATTTCCCGAGGCTTGTGCTGTGTGCATCGCCAGCGGCGTTAACACTGCTATGAAAGCAGCAAAGCATACTCCACGTATCATTATCTTCTCCTGCAGCAGCTTATGATTACTGCTGTCACGTCATTCTGACGGTATTGCACAAAGAAGCCTGCACATGTTGTCTGAAAATACGCGAAAAACAGGGCTTTGAGAGTTTTCTGGCACAGCCGCCCGCGTGCGCGGGCAACCCGTATCAGGCCAGTATCGCCTCAATGGCGGCGAGTTCGTCTGTCGAGAGCGGTGACTGGGTCAGCATCTGCACCGCGTCGTCAATTTGTGCCGTTTTACTGGCCCCGATCAGCACGGAGGTAATGCGCGGATCGCGCAGCACCCACGTTAACGCCATTTGCGCCAGTTTCTGCCCACGCTGTTCTGCCAGATCGTTCAGCTTACGCACCCTGGCCATTTTCTCTTCCGTCAGCTGATTTTCATTCAGGAACTTACTGCCGCTGGCGACGCGGGAATCGGAGGGAATACCCTGCAGATAGCGATCGGTCAGCACACCACCCGCGAGGGGCGAAAATGCGATACAGCCTGTGCCATGCTCATCCAGCGTCTGCAATAAGCCCTGTTCCGGTGTGCGTTCAAACAGGGAGTAGCGGGGCTGATGAATCAGGCAGGGTGTCCCCAGATCGCGCAGAATCGTCATCGCTTCAGCAGCCCGCTCTGCCGGATAGTTGGAAATGGCGGCATACAGCGCCTTACCCTGACGGACAACGTGATCCAGCGCCCGCATGGTTTCTTCCAGCGGCGTTTCCGGATCGGGACGGTGATGGTAAAAGATGTCAACGTAATCCAGGCCCATTCGACGCAGGCTCTGGTCCAGACTCGCGACCAGATACTTGCGCGAACCCCAGTCGCCGTAAGGGCCTTCCCACATGGTATAACCGGCCTTGGTCGAAATAATCAGCTCGTCGCGATGCGCCTGAAAATCGTCGCGCATAATGCGACCAAAATTGCTTTCTGCGGAACCGGGCGGCGGACCGTAGTTATTCGCCAGGTCAAAATGGGTGATGCCGCAGTCAAACGCATGGCGCAGCAACTGCCGGCTGGTTGCTAATTGGGTGCTGTCACCAAAGTTATGCCACAGGCCCAGTGAAATCGCAGGAAGCTTCAGTCCACTGCGTCCACTTCGACGCCATTGCATATGCTGATACCTGTCGGGGCGAGGAAAAGCTGTCATAGAAAAGTCCTGAGTGAAAACGATTAAATGTGCCAAAACAGTGGGAGTGTATACGGTTACACTCAGGATTAATCCGTGTCAGATCGCATATCTGCCGAATAATCCACGGTCGTAACGCTTACTTGCCATGTAATCCGTTGGCGAAATGACAGGCACTGTTCGCTAAATTAACGCCATGTCAGATACTTATCAAAACACTCCCCTAAAGGAATTCGCTATGTCCTCTTATACGGTTGGTGATTATCTGTTGGCGCGTTTGCAGGCGTGCGGTATTCGACATCTGTTCGGCGTACCGGGTGACTTTAATCTACAGTTTCTGGATCGGGTGATTGCGCATCCGACAATAAGTTGGGTGGGATGTGCCAATGAGCTGAATGCCGCTTACGCTGCGGATGGCTATGGACGCTGTTCGGGTATGGCGGCGTTGCTCACCACCTTTGGCGTAGGGGAGCTCAGCGCAATCAACGGTCTGGCAGGCAGCTTCGCAGAGTACGTGCCCGTGATTCATATCGTGGGCGCGCCGTCGAGCCAGGCGATGCAGCAGGGAGACTGCGTGCACCACACCTTAGGGGATGGCGATTTTGGCCATTTCATCCGCATGGCAAAAGAGGTTAACGTCGCCACCGCGCAACTGACCGCTGAGAATGCCACCGCCGAAACTGACCGGGTTTTGAGCAGCGTTATCCAGCAACATCGTCCGGGCTATCTGCTGTTGCCTGTCGATGTTGCCCAGGCCGAAACCGCTGCGCCCGTTCATCCCCTGGTATCGTCGGCTTCGTCACCTGAATCCCTGCGCAGCGCGTTTCGCCAGGCCGCCGAGCGGTTACTGGCACCGGCGCAACGCGTCTCACTCCTGGCCGATTTCCTGGCGCAGCGCTGGCAACAGCAACCGGCGCTGGCTGCGTTACGTGCCGGGCGTGCTTTTCCGTGCGCCACACTGCTGATGGGCAAAGGTGTGCTGGATGAGCAGCAGCCGGGGTTTGTGGGCACTTACGCAGGTGAGGGCAGTGAAGGCCGGGTACGCCAGCAAATTGAAGAGGCAGACGTCACGCTCTGCGTCGGCGTGCGCTTTACGGATACGATTACCGCTGGATTCACTCAGCAATTTCGCCCCGATCGGCTGATCGACGTGCACCCACACAGCGCCAGCGTCGCGGGACAGACGTTTGCCCCGTTGTCGATGGCCGATGCGTTGCAGACATTACTGCCGTTGTTCGAACGCTATGGCGCAGGCTGGCAGTCCGCCGGGCCAGTAAAACCGGCGGTGCCTGTCCCTGACGCGGCCATCATCAGCCAGTCTGCCTTTTGGCAGGCCATGCAGTCTTTTATCCAGCCCGGCGATATTATTCTGGCGGATCAAGGCACCGCGGCGTTTGGCGCGGCGGCGCTGCGCCTGCCTGCCGGGGCGCAGCTGCTGGTACAGCCGTTATGGGGATCCATCGGTTATACTCTGCCAGCCGCGTTTGGTGCCCAGACGGCACGCCCGTCACAGCGCGTCATCCTGATCATTGGCGATGGTTCGGCACAGTTGACCATTCAGGAACTCGGCTCGATGCTGCGGGATGATCAGCATCCAATCATTTTTCTGCTCAATAATGAAGGCTATACTGTGGAGCGGGCCATTCATGGCGCAGACCAGCGTTATAATGATATTGCCCAGTGGAACTGGACAGCGCTGCCGCAGGCATTCAGTTTACACTGTCAGGCACAAAGCTGGCGCATCAGTGAAACCGTGCAACTGACCGCACTGATGGCGCAACTGACACAACAACACAGACTGTCGTTTATTGAAGTCGTGATGCAAAAAGATGACCTGCCGCCCCTGTTACGTAAAGTCTCAGCCTGTCTGAGCCAGCGCAACGGCGGATGAGATTCGGAAAGTTGCCTCTGTGCAGGCCAGACTAACGCGGTTAGGCTGTTGCACACACGAGTCAGACGCTCACCTCAAGCTTCGGTGGGCGTTGTTGTTTTATCGGCAGGATTTTATAGTGTCCTCCAACTCTTTAAGACCCCCAAGCGGAGCACCAGAAGAATGACAACTTATGCCTTGGTCGGCGATGTCGGCGGCACCAATGCCCGCCTCGCTTTGTGTGAGGTGGAAAGCGGCAGCATCTCCCAGACCAAAACATTCGCAACATCAGACTACGACAGCCTCGAAGCCGTCATCCGCCATTATCTTGATGAACAAAAGCAGGATATTAAAGACGGCTGTATCGCCATTGCCTGCCCGATTACCGATGACTGGGTTGAAATGACCAACCACGACTGGGCCTTCTCGACTAAAAAGTTGAAGGCGAACATCGGTTTTGAACACCTGGAAATTATTAACGATTTCACCGCCGTCTCCATGGCGATTCCTATGCTCGGCGAAGAGCATGTCATCCAGTTTGGCGGTAAATCGGCGGTGAAGGATAAACCGATCGCGATTTACGGTGCGGGAACCGGCCTCGGCGTCAGCCATCTGGTACACGTCGACCAGCGCTGGGTCAGTTTACCCGGTGAAGGGGGACATGTTGATTTTGCCGCTAACAGCGAAGAAGAAGATCAAATTCTGGAAGTCTTACGGGAAGAATTAGGTCATGTTTCAGCAGAACGTGTGTTGTCAGGCGCTGGTCTGGTCAATCTCTACCGTGCGATTGTAAAAGTCGATAACCGTGAGCCGGAGAATCTGAAGCCACGCGAAGTCAGTGAGCGCGCCCTGGCGGACAGCTGCACCGACTGCCGTCGTGCCTTATCGCTGTTCTGCGTCATCATGGGCCGTTTTGGCGGTAATCTGGCGCTGAACCTCGGGACCTTCGGTGGCGTTTACATCGCGGGCGGGATCGTGCCGCGTTTCCTGGAGTTCTTCAAAGCCTCGGGTTTTCGTGCCGCTTTTGAAGACAAAGGGCGCTTCCGTGACTATGTTGCCGATATCCCGGTTTATATGATCACGCATGACCAACCCGGGCTGTTGGGTGCCGGTGCGCACCTGCGCCAGACGCTGGGTCGTATTCTCTAGTTTGCAGGCTCTGTCCTGCCCGACGCAAGGGCAGAGCCGCCTTTCCCTCTCACAACCGCATCAGTAGCCGAAACGCTTTTACTTTGCTGCGGCTGACCGGTACCTGTACTTCCATATCCCGCAACTTCAGCAGATAGGTATTGTTAAACCAGGGTTCGATTTCCCGGATTTTGTTGAGGTTGACGCAGTAGGACCGGTGGCAGCGAAAGAACAGATGTTCGGGCAGGCGTGAGCAGAATTCCGTCATTGTCATCGACATCACATAGGCTTCACGGCGGGTATAGACGAAGGTTAACTTCTCGTGCGCCTCAACGTAGTAAATGTCATTCACGTCGGTCACGATAATGCGTTCATCTTTGGTCAGATTCACGGTCAGTACGCTCTGCGCCATTGGCGTCTGAGTGGGCGCGTGCTGTTGCTGCCAGGTGGCTTCCAGCTTGTTCAGCATCGTGACGATACGGGATTCATGATACGGTTTCAGAATATAGTCAAACGCTTCCAGTTCAAAGGCTTCCACGGCATGCTCTTTCCAGGCCGTGATAAACACAATCAGGGGCTTATGAACAAACTGATGAATACTCTTTGCCAGTAACATGCCATCCAGAGAGGGAATATTGATGTCGAGAAAGATCACATCAACCCGATGCTGCTGCAGATATTTGAGGACATCCAGACCGTCATCAAAGCAGGCCGCTATCTCAATCTTACTGTGTTGCTGAATCATCCAGCTCAGCTCTTGCTGGGCCAGGAATTCGTCCTCGACGATGATGGCTTTCATGCAAGGTTCCCCACCAGTAACTGCCCGGTTTTGCTCAGTGTGAATGCGATTTCGGTGCCGGGCTGATGACGCGCAATGTGCAGCCCTTCGCCCGAGAGCAACTTCACCCGGTGATGGACATTTAACAGGCCAATTTTATTGCCGGGCATTTCGTTGCGAGCCACACGATCAATCACCTCGTCACTGATCCCTTTACCGGTATCACGCACGGCGATGCGCACGCGGTCGCCCAGATCTCGCACACTTAACGTCACCACACCTTTACCTTTACAGGGCTGAATGCCATGAACAATAGCATTCTCCACCAACGGCTGAATCAGCAGGCTGGGCAGGGAAAAATGCAAATCCTCGTCAATGTCATAAATCATGGTTAACTTATCGCCAAAGCGCGCCTGCTCAATCGCTATATAATCTTTTACCTGCCAGAGTTCTTTCTTGATATCGATAAGCTCATCGTCATTCAGTTCGAGGTTGTAGCGCAGATAGCGCGATAAGTTGATGACCAACTGGCGCGCCGTATCGGGATTGAGCCGGATAGATGACGAAATGGCATTCAGCGCATTGAACAGGAAATGCGGATTAATTTTGCTCTGCAGGGCACGCAGTTCCGCTTTATTGGCCATTTCGCGCAGTTGCTCCGTACGCGAGACTTCCAGCTGCGTCGAAATAATCTGGGACAGGCCTACCGCCATCTCTTTCAGCGAGCCGGTGATGCGGTGCGCACGACGGTAATAAATCTTCAGCGTGCCGGTCACCTTGCCTTTTTCCCACAAGGGGATGACGATCATGGAGTGAATATCTTTCGTCCGGTGGGCTTCGTCATTGTTTTTGATGATGATCTTCCCACTGTGCATCGCCTGCGCCGTCGTCGGGCTGATCCCGTCGTCACCATGCTGGTAATTGTGTTCACCGTAGCCAACATAGGCCAAAATCTTCTGCTTATTGGTCATCGCGACGGCATCGGCCTTGATTTCCCGTCGAATGATGTCACAGACACGGCGCAGGGAATCGCTGTTGACCTGACGGAACAGCGGCAGGGTCTGGTTAGCGATATCCAGCGCCAGTTTTGCCTGACGTGCCGCAATAGCCTCTTTTTCACCTTCCACGCTCTGCACCAGCAACACGATTAAGCCAATGCTGGCGGCGCCCAGAATCATCGGCAGGGCAATTTCAGAAACAATGGTCAGCCCGAGCGCGGTGGGCGTGGCCCACAACACGATAAGCAGCATGGTCAGACTTTCGCAAAACATGCCGCCCAGAATCCCTACCAGCCAGCGCCGTTCGCGCTGCACCCGGCGATGAATGGCACCGGCGACAATGCCGGCGATGATGCTGGTCATCAGGCAGGGCACTGACGTCACACCATGAATATCTATCAGGAAGCGGTGCAGACCGGCAATCACACCGGTGGTAATGCCAACCCAGGGACCAAACAAAATACCGCCAGCCATCACGGCGATCACCCGTACGTTGAGCAATGAACCGTCGACATTGACCCCTGACCAGGTACTGAAAAGTGCAAACAGTGAAAAAATGGCAATCACGGCCGCTTTTTCCAGCGCCGTATGCTCATCTTTCTGCAGGATCTGACGAAAAGGTGGGGTTCGCGTCAGAAAAAACAGGCAAATCAGCATCAGCGCCGCACGGTCAAAGACGGCCAGAAGCATAGTAAAGTGTGAAGTCACAGGCGACTCTTCAGCGAGGTCAAAGAAGGTTATGATAAAAAATGTGATGATGTTGTGCCAGCGTGCCTGACAGCCAGCCGGGCAGTTCATGTTTTAGATCAATTTATTCAAAAGCTGAAAAAGAGGAAATGTTGAGCTCATTTAAGAGGAACGTTTTTCCGCTGCCAGTGCGGCCCGGTCCACTGTGGTCAGGCCCGGTGACTTTATTACGTGTTATCGCCCGGAGTGATGTATGCATCTGACTACCTCGCGTTTGACGTTAACCTCTTTGCAGCCTGAAGACTGGCAGCTGTTTCGTGCGGTACATGAAGATCGCGATACTATGCGCTGGGTAAGTGACATTCCCGATGAAGATGATATCCGTGAGCGGTTTCGTCAGCGTCTGGCACCCTGGCAACCCGGCAGTTTTCACATGTTATGCCTGGTCATCAGGCGGCGCGACAGCGGGGAAGCCATCGGGTTATTGGGTTGTACGCCGGAATGGCAGCCCGCCCGTCAGGCGGAGGTGGGATATATGCTGCTGCATCGCCACTGTGGTCAGGGGTTTGGCAGTGAAGCGCTGGAAGCGCTGTGTGCGTGTTTGTTCGACGCCGATTTTCTCAAACTCCGGGCGCTGGTGGTGGAAGGAAACTGGGCTTCCCGGCGAATTCTGGAAAAAAACGGCTTTCTGCTGAAACGGACGCTGCAAAATAATTATCTGCTGAATGACCGCTGGGTGAATGACTGGCTGCTCGAGCGGCTCAATCCGGGAAAATAAAAAATTTTCTGCTCATCTCGACAAAGTTGTTATTAGCGCGTTATGTTCTTGTTGAGGTCACCGCAGTGACCAGCGTCGCTCGGACGGTCCGGGCGCTAACGTTTCCAGAGGATACCATGGCTGATAACAGCACCACTCGTCGTTTCTCGCGTATTGAACGCCTGCCCCCTTACGTCTTTAACATTACCGCTGAACTGAAGATGGCTGCGCGTCGGCGCGGCGAAGATATCATCGACCTTTCAATGGGTAATCCCGATGGCGCGACGCCGCCGCACATTGTCGAAAAACTGTGCCAGGTGGCTCAACGTGAAGATACGCACGGCTATTCCACATCGCGCGGTATTCCTCGCCTGCGGCGTGCTATTTCACGCTGGTATCAGGAGCGTTATCAGGTAGATATTGATCCCGAATCGGAAGCGATAGTCACCATTGGTTCCAAAGAAGGTCTGGCTCACCTGATGCTGGCCACGCTTGACCATGGCGACACGGTGCTGGTGCCGAATCCCAGCTATCCCATTCATATCTATGGGGCCGTTATCGCAGGCGCTCAGGTGCGCTCCGTCCCGCTGGTGGAGGGCATTGATTTCTTCAATGAGCTGGAGCGTGCTATTCGCGAGAGCTATCCCAAACCTAAAATGATGGTGCTGGGTTTCCCGTCGAATCCCACTTCTCAGTGCGTAGAGCTGGACTTTTTTGAGCGCGTCATCGCGCTGGCCAAACAGTACAACGTGCTGGTCATTCACGATTTGGCCTATGCCGATATCGTCTATGATGGCTGGAAAGCGCCGTCCATTATGCAGGTGCCTGGCGCACGGGATGTGGCCGTCGAATTTTTCACCCTGTCAAAAAGCTATAACATGGCCGGCTGGCGCATAGGTTTTATGGTGGGCAACAAAGAGCTGGTCGCCGCCTTAGCCCGAATCAAGAGCTATCACGATTACGGCACCTTTACGCCCTTACAGGTCGCGGCGATTGCGGCCCTGGAAGGGGATCAGCAGTGCGTGCGCGATATTGCCGAACAGTATAAACGTCGCCGCGACGTGCTGGTGAAAGGGCTGCATGAAGCGGGCTGGATGGTGGATATTCCCAAAGCATCGATGTACGTCTGGGCAAAGATTCCGGATCATTATGCGCATCTGGGCTCGCTGGAATTTGCCAAGCACATGCTGCAGGAAGCGAAAGTATGCGTTTCACCCGGCGTGGGCTTCGGTGATTATGGCGATACGCACGTCCGTTTTGCACTGATTGAAAACAGCGATCGTATCCGACAGGCGGTAAGAGGCATTAAGGCGATGTTTCGCGCCGACGGCATTTTGCCGGGCAGCGTGAAAAGTATGGAAGAACAGATTTAACATCCCATTGGGGCGACCACCTGTCGCCCCTGTGGAATGCCTGCAGAGACTACAGCATCAGCACAAAGGTGCCGACCCAAAGTAGTACAAAGAAAGAAATTCCCATCAGCGCATATTTCACAAGCGAACTCCTCTGAGCGGTTACGATATTGGCGATCCCATCCAGCGCAACGCGGACAGAAAGGATAAGGTCGCCGTTCAGATTTACGGTCAACGATCTCCCGTACGAACTGAATAACTCAGAACAGGATCGGGGCTAATCTACGCGTATTCAGACCGAAAATAAATAGTTTGGTTCTGAGAGTTTGTTCACATTTTTATCGAACGTCAATGTCCGGCACTGCCGACATGCCTACGCGGAGTTGCGCCAGGTTTTTCTGGTCCTGGTCCAGAACAATTTTAACCGGTAATCGCTGAACCACTTTCGTGTAGTTGCCGGTCGCATTATCGGGAGCAATCGCCGCAAATGTCGCGCCTGTCGCGGGGGCAAGACTGTCGACGTGACCGGTAAAAATCTGGTCAGGCAAAGCATCTACCCTGATGCGGACGGGTTGACCCGGACGCACATCCTGCAACTGCGTTTCCAGATAATTCGCGGTGATATAGGTTTGTTGTAACGGCACCACCGCCAGCAAACGGGTACCGGCAGAAACATAGGCGCCCAGGCGCACTGCGCGCTGTCCCACCATGCCGGCCACCGGGGCCACAATGCGGGTGTAAGACAGATTAAGACGTGCCTGATCGACGCTGGCCCTGGCGGCAGTAACATCCGCTTCGGCGGATCGTACGGCTGCCTGCAGCACGCCAACCTGCTTAATCGCAGAAGCGAGCGCGGCTTCACTCTGACGCACCGCGGCGCTGGCAGAGCGCTGCGCCGAGCTGGCTTTTTGCTGCTCGTCAGCGGCAACGGTGCCGCGCTGATAGAGACGGTTATAGCGTTCGGCACTCTGTCCGGCATACTGCGCCGAAGCCTGACTGGCGGAAACGCTGGCCTTCTGTTCATCAATGACCGACTGCTGCTGCTCCAGCTGTGCTTTGCTGCTCAACAGTTTGGCTTCACTGACCTGCAATGCGGCCTCCGCGCTTTCCAGTGCCACTTTGTAATCGCGATCGTCCAGCGTCGCCAGGAGTTCACCGGCGGCAACCTGCTGGTTATCTTTCACCCTGACGCTGGCGATGTACCCCGACACTTTGGGCGCAACAAGGGTGTAATCGGCATTGACCCAGGCATCATTGGTACGGTGATCGTTACGGGTCATCACGGACCAAACAATCAGCGCCATCGCCAGCAAAACCAGCAGCAGCAGGGAAAGCAGCACGGTTTTTCTCATTACTAAAGCACGCATATACAGTTATCTCGACGTGGAGGTTGCAGGTTGAATCAAGGTTTGGGGCGGCCAGACGCGTTTGGGCAGCCAGGCGGTGACGACCAGCAGCAGCAGCGCAAAACCGATCAGCAGCAGCCAGGTATCACTCAGGCCGAGCACCAGCGCCTGGTGCTTTATCTGGGTAGCAAAGCCGCGCAGATTCTCGACGGAACTCACGCTGCCATCGGGCAACAGCGGAAACTGACTGCTGGCCTGACTGCTGTTGGGGGCGGTCATCAGCCACGGCCTGCTGCCCGCCTGGTTGACGAGGATACTGGAGTGAAACTGTTCACGATGGCTGACAAACCATGACACCAGGGTAGAGGCCGCAATGCTGGAAAACCCGCGTACCGTGTTGAACATCGCCGAGGCAAAAGGTCCTTCAGGCGGTGCTACCACGCTGGTCGCGCTCATCAGCACGGGCAGAATCACCATCGGCTGGCCTACGGCCTGCAACGCCTGAATCAGCCAGAAGTTATCCCGCGCCCAGTCCGTTGTGATCTGCATACCGAGCAGGCAGGAGGCAATCAGGAAGCACAAGCCCACTGCAAGCATCCAGCGACAGTCAATCCAGCGGATATTCAGCAGGGCGGCAAGCAACGGCGCCACAATGAGCTGGGGCAACCCAATGGTCAACGCCAGCGGCGCGAACTGGGCGATGCGAAAGCCATCGACCTGGGCAAAATAGCTGGAAGGCAGGGTAGAGCCGGACAGCGACACGATCAGGACGCCGGCCAGTACCAGCAGGCCGTGCAGCAGGTTAGGTCGCCGCAGCATCTGCAACTTAAACAGCGGCAGGGGATGGAACCACTCATTGATTAAAAAGACGATGAGTAACGGCACGGCGGCCAGCAGCATAGCGGCAATCAGCGGAGAATCCAGCCAGTCAAGCCGTTCGCCCTGGCTGAGTACCAGAATGATTAACGCCATCCCGCTACAGCCTGTGATCATCCCGAACAGATCGATCTGCTGAAAACGTTCTGTGCGCAACGGATCCTGAGGCAATCCCCAGCCGGTTAATACGAGGGCTATCAGCATACCGGGCACAACCTGCCAGAAGACAAACATCCAGCTGACCTGATCGGTCCAGAAGGCGGCCAGCGACGCGGCCATATTCGGCCCGAAGGTGGCAGTAAGGGCATAGGCGCCTAATCCATAGAGCTTGAACGGCGGTGGCAGAAAACGCAGGGCGACGGTCATCAGCATCGGCGGCAGCGCGCCGCCAAAGAGCCCCTGGATCACGCGTAATACCATAAAGAGCACAGGATCGGTCATCAGCGGTAACAGTATTCCGGACAGCATAAAGCCGACCGAAACAAATAACGTAAAGCGGCGCAGGGAAAACGTCACCGCGAACCACGGCGCAATCATCATGGCGGCCACTTCGGCAGCCTGATAAGCCGAAACAATCCAGCTTCCGTCGTCGTAGCCCATACCGAGGGCAGCACGAATATCGGCCAGCGCAATATCACTGACGCGATCGTTGAGCCCGGAGGTCAGCGCCGCGATCCAGACGCCAAGCAGGCCCAGGGCGAGACGTAAGGTAAAGGGATGCAGCGGCGGCGCAGTGCCAGGCTGGGTCGTCATATCAGGTGTCTCATTGTTTTTTTTGGTTCGATGTATTGCGATGCGATACAGGCGGGGCGATATTACATGGCAATATGCTGTATTGCAATGTGGTACACGCTGTAAAACGTGCGCTTTTCGGGTTACAGTAAGCCAGCTCAAAAAGGACGACGCTATGACTCAACAATCATCCAGCCGCGAAGATGAAAAAACGGGCGGTATTCAGGTTATTGCGCGCGCGGCTAAAATTCTTAATGCTCTGGGCGAGCATCCCGGTGGCATGAGTCTGGGCGAAATTGCGCATGCGGTCGATCTGCCGCGTTCTACCGTACAGCGCATTGTGGCCGCGCTGGACAGCGCCGAACTGGTTCGAAGCAGTGGGGCGGGCGGATTGCGTCTCGGGCCAGCTTTACTGAAGCTGCTCGCCAGCGTGAACACGGATGTGGTCGATTTGGTCAAGCCACTGCTGGAAAAACTGTCGGCGGATACCAATGAAACGGTCTCCCTGTCCCGCGCCAGTGGTGCGCAGCTTGCCGTCATTCATTATGTTGTGGCGTCGCGCGAGCTGCGGGTGGTTCCCCGTATCGGACTGGAGCTGCCGCTCTACAGCACCTCGGGTGGCCGCGCCTTGCTGGCGCTGGAAAGCGATGAAGACGTCCGGACGCTGGTGGGGGATGCCTGGCGCGAACTGACGGACAAGACGGTTAAGACGCAGGCAGCACTGTTAGAGATGCTTCGGGAAGTGCGTGAAACCAGCATTTCCTACGACCGTGGTGAAACTCTTGAAGGCGTTTCAACCATGGCCTTTGCGCTCGATACGCTGTTTGGCCGCTTTGCGGTCTCCTTACTGGTGCCCACGGCGCGGTTTAAGAAGCATGAATCACGCTATCGTGAAGAAATGTTGCTGTGCAAACAGGCTCTGATTCGTGAAATTGGCAAAATTGCCGCTGTTGAAGGATGAGTGCTCAATGAAAACAGTATTAATGGCTATCGATAATTCACCGGTCGCGAAGAAAGTGGTGTCGTTAACGATCGAAGAAGCACAGGCGCATGATGCACAAGTGATTGTGCTGTGTTGTATCGATCCCGCCTATTCATCCTGTAGCCAGCCCATTGATATTGATGCCGGTGAAGATCCGGCAGATTTTGTGGCCGCGCAGGATGAGCAAAATACCGCTGAAATGGTGGTACGTCATGCCCTGGCACCCTTGCTCCAGGCCGGCATTAAGGCGCGAGGTATGATTCTGGCCGGCGAAGCGGCGGAGACAATCGTGGCCCAGTCCCAGCAGCTCAATGCCAGCATGATTATTATGGGGCGACGTCATTTATCGCCCTTTAACCGGTTATTAAAAGGATCTGTGAGTGCCGCTGTGGTTGAACGCGCGCATTGCCCGGTACTGATCGATGTGCGTAAGGATTAACAACGTAGTATGACTCTCCTGCTTTTTCTTACGCTGGCCGCCTTTGTGCTGCTGGCGATTATCATCGTTATGTTAGTCAGAACCACCCGGCTTAAAGCGTGGCAGGGCGTGGTTCTTTTTATCCTGCCGCTGTTGTTGTCGAATGTTTTATGGTTCAGCTGGATCCAGCCTCAGCAGCAGCAGGAGAAACGCTACGAGCGCGCGGCAGATTATATGGCACAGGCTACGGTGTATCGGGTGCTACGCACTCAGGAACCCGCGCTGTGGCAAATACTGACGCGCGATCTGGCGCGCAAACTGCGTGAAGGCGAACCCATGTTGCAGGCAACGGGCGAACTGCGCGGGTTGTTGACGGATGTGATCAATCAGCGCCTTATGCGGGGTACTGACGCGGCCGTATTGAAATATATTGGCGTCTCGGTGGAAGAAATGCAGACGCTCAATAAAATTGACCCGGGCCTCTGTTTTCAGTTCCTTTATCCGCAGGTAAAGGGCGGTATCAATCTGGTTGAAACTCTGCCCGCCAGCCTGAACCAAAAAGATGCCGATGCCACCGAGTATTTGCTGCTTAACAGTCTGGGGGACGAACAACCGCTGGACCGCAAGCAGGCGCAGCACGATCTCAAAACCATCGTCGACCATCTCTACCTGAAGTGGGGCAATAAGCTGCAACAGCTGAATATGCCTGCCGATGCCGCCGTTGATCGGTCTTCCATGTGTGCCATGTCTGTCGATCTTTATAGTGCCATCCTCGCACTCCCGAACAAGCAAGCCGCCAATCTGCTTCGTAGAATGATTGCGCTTTCAGGCGAAGGTTAAAAAGAAAAAAGCCCGCCAGTGGCGGGCTAAATGCTGAGAGAGGCTTTTTTTAGAGTAATTCCTGGTGTTGTTCGTGAGGCTTTTCACTGGAATCAGTGTCGCAGTTTATTGGCATAACCTGCCAGTTGTTTAACCGTATTGAATCAATTGGTAAAACTTCGTAAATACGCAGTTGTTCGCGTACTAATCCTATAGATGCGCATTTTGCAGCGCCTTACACTGCGTCAAAATGTGAGGAAATAAAATGAAAATGGCAATCATGGGTGCATTTGCACTTATTTTTCTGAGCGGTTGTACCGCCAGTAAACCCGGGGCGTTTGAACGTGTTGATGAAGATCCCAGTTCAAATACCGTACAATATCGTTTCGACCCGCTGAAAGTGAATCGTGATGCAATGGAAATTGATATCGCGAATTACTGCAGCAATAAAGGTTTTGATAAAGTAGAGTCACTCCCTGTTCAGGACAGCACAATACCAGGTTTAAAGAAAACCTGGTATCAGTGTAATTACGCAGTGAAAAGTTAATGAATAAATGAGGTGGGATTATATCCCACCTTCTTTTTATATTATGCTGTGTGAAATCTTTGCCCTTCTGAGAATATCATTTTGTTTTATGTCTCCTTTCTGCTGCGCTGGAACGTCTGCGGATAACGCCTCCTGTCCAGGAGAAATAAAGGCTACCGACTGAGGGAACAGCGCGGCGGTAACGATGTCTGGCATACGGCACCTCCTCTTTTTCAATACTCAGGATAATACGCCGAAAAAGTGCAGCAAAAATGCAGCCTGTGTAGAGTTATTTCGATAAATATGTCGCGATATTTCAAAAAAGAACGCGAAAAAGAGGGTGAGCGCATATTCCAATCGGAATAGACCGAATAGGTATTAATATGCGTGAGACCTGTCTTAAAAACAAGGCTGACGTGAATGTGTGAAGATGGAAATTAGCGCTACAGTAATATCAGGACAATTAAAGGGAGACAAACATGACGCATAGGGTAAAAAACGTTCTGCCGCTTCAGGCAGAGCTAGCAGAATGTCCGCTCTGGGCTGTGCAGGAACAGGTGCTGTGGTGTGTGGATATTCTGGCACCGGCCATCCATCGTTTCGATCCGGCGAGTGGTGAGCTCTCTACATTTCCTCAGGCAGAAGAAGTCGGATGCATCGGCCTGCGGGAACAGGGCGGTATCATTGCCGCACTGCGTAGCGGCGTCTGGCTGCTGGACGAGCAGGGGAAACCGCAAAAAAAAGTGGCGGATAATCCCGGTATCGCCGGGAAAAGCCGCTTCAATGATGGCCGCGTGGATCCCTGGGGTAATTTCTGGTGCGGCAGTTTATGGGAGCCACAGGATAAAAACGGCGGCTTGCTTTGTCGCGTAACGCCTGATTTGACGCTTGAGGTGAAGGCACGCGACATCAAAATTTCCAATGGCGTTGCCTTTTCTCCTGACCGTCAGTGGATGTATCACAGCGATACGCCGAATGAAGTGCTCTATCGCTATCCGCTTGATGCTCAGGGCGAGCCGGGGCAGCGTGAAATCTTCCGGCGGTTTGATGCCCGTGGTGGCTTGCCCGATGGGGCGGCTGTCGACAGTGAGGGCTATTATTGGTCAGCCCTGTTTGACGGCGGACGCGTCGTGCGTATTGATCCGCACGACGGTGAAATCGTCGATGAGATTACACTGCCGGTGAAATGGCCCACCATGGTGACGTTTGGCGGCAGCGATCTCAAGACGCTGTTCATCACCAGCTCACGCGAAAACCTCAGCGAAGAGGATCTCGCCCGCTATCCGCAGTCGGGCGATATTTTTGCGGTGGATGTCGACGTGGCCGGTATGGAAGAGCCGCGTTTTCGCGGCTGATGATGAGGGCCAGGCTTATCTGGCCCTGTAACATTACTGACGCTGCAACAGCGGTTCATGGGCTGGCTGGCTCTGCGGCAGGCGGATTGTCAGTGACAGCACCAGTGATATAACCAGCAGGGTCATAATGAGGCTGAAAGTGACCGTAAAGCCGCCAAACATTGAGGCCACCAGCGAACCCATTACGCTGCCAATGCCAAAGCCGAGATAAATCAGGCCATAATTTTTGGTCAGATTATTCAAGCCGAAAAAGTCACTGACCAGCGAAGGGAAGACGGTAATGGTGCCGCCGAAGCTAAACGCAATGCAGGCCAGGGACAGGAAAAACGTGGTTTGATTCATCTGTGTAAACAGCATCAGGCTCATACCGATCAGTGAAACCAGTTGGGCCAGTGAGATCACGCGAATACGCACCATTTTATCGGACAGCACGCCCAGTACTAACCGACCACTCAGGTTTGCTACCGCGATGACCGTGACGGCGTTAGCGGCGGTCTGGGTGCTGAGGTGAACCAAACCTTCCCCGATGTCTTTTGCAACGCCAATCACATACAGCCCGCTCATACAGGCAGTCAGAAACATCAACGCCAGCATCCAGTACTGTGGCAGACGCACCGATTCGGCCAACGTATACTGACGCGTCGCTTCTGCCTGAGTAGCTGACGCAGATTGCAGCTGCGCATCGCGCATCATCAGTCCGCCAGCAATAATCATCGCCATTGCCAGCAGGCCCCAGAGCACAAAGGTCTGTTCAAGCCCAAATCGTGCCAACAGTGCCCCGCAAATGAATTTAAATCCCAGACTACCCAGACCGTAAGCGCCAATGGCGCAGGCCGATATCATGCCTTTACGTTCAGGAAACCATTTCACACAGTTGGATAGCGTCATCAGATACCCTGCGCCATCGGCCAGACCTAACAACACGCCCGCGCTCAGGTACAGCATGATCAGATTATCTGCATGGGCGGTCAGCCCTAATCCCAGCGCCATCAATATACCTGCGCCGATAGTGACCTTACGGACGCCAAAACGCTCCTGCAGCTTGCCAGCCAGTGAAGAAGAGATGGCCAGCCCCAGGCTCAGTAAACCAAATGAAAATGCGATCTGGCTTACGGGCGCATCCAGTTTTTGCGCGAGCTGACCATTGAATAAGCTCCAGGTATAAACGGACCCCAGCGCTAACTGGGTTATCACCGTACCGATAAGTGTGAGCCAGCGTGTACGCTGGTGGGCAGTCTGTTGAGTCGCGTTCATTATGTTACTCCCAGGGGGAAACTGAATACTGGCGTCAGAATAACCAAAACCCCTACGCGCGAGGGCGGAAAGCGCATGAACGGAATGCAACGCGGAATGAAATGCTGTCAGGGCGGAATGAATGGCCGCGTGGGGTAAGTGTAACGAGGTGAGTCAAGGTAATGAAGGCAGGTAAACAGCAGTAAGGGAATATTACGGCCAACCTCTTTTCCCGGCAGGCTTAGCATTTTTTTGCCAGGCTTAAAGTCCATTCAACAGGAGGAAATATGAAAGACCGGACATATGAATCCATCACCAGTGAGGATGAAGTTTGCTGCATTATCGGTCAGGCAGTGATCGAACTGAGCGCAGAACAGCAGCCTGTCACGAAATCTACCCTGGCACTGAAATTATTGTCAATGGCGGACCGCGACAGTGACGACGAGCGGGTTCTGCTCTACTGGATTGCGCGCAAAGCGATCAATCAACCCCAGCATCTTGTCAATGCGCAGCAAAAACGGGCATGACGCCCAGACAGGAAAGGGCGCCATGCCCGCTACGGTTCCGTTTTGTTTACACAGGACACATCACCGTAAAATCATGGTAGCGCCAGGGACGGCGAAGACGCGTTCCGTCGCGCCCGGTGAGCACGACACCGTAAAACGTGACTTTCTCTGCTAAGAGAGGTCATTACCGCCAGTGCGAAGCGGCACGATAGCGAACCGAACATTTCCCACCTCCTCGCCTGCGATCACACTCAGACATACTCTGCACGCTGACAGAAACAGTTGACTATGGGACAAAGACACAAGTTTTCCTGTGCCCGGAGGCGTTATGCATTTCACATCCTTCAACTCAGCCTGCTTGCTGCTGGCGCTGACGTGTACGTCGTGCAGCCAGTCATCTTCTGGTCACATCCCTGCGGGTAAATGTTATGCGGAAGCGACCTACAATCTTCATTTGTCGCGCTTTGACGAAACGGCGCAACAGTTGGCGCACGGTACCGGGTGTTTTATCCAGACGGATTTGTCGCGCACTGGGGCTGTTCAGGTGAATCCTGTAGATGGCACCATGACGCTTCGTGAAGCGCTCGGGCAGGCTATAAAAGGCACGCCGTTGAAGATTGTGGCGCAAACGCCGGATGTCATTACTGTCGAAAAATAATCGCGAATCACGGAGGTCACACCATGCGCAGAGGCGCTGCTTTGCTTATTTTGTTGTTAACCGCATCAGTCTGCTATGCCGCGCCAGGGGGGAACGGTGGGGAAGGTGGAAATGGCGGAGCGGGCGGTAACGGCGGAAGTATGGACAATCAACCTGGCGGTGCTGGGCTGCCTGGCCACAATGGTCAGCGCGGCATGAATGGTTGTCCCGGCGGTACTGCGCCCTCTCAGGACGGCAGATTTTATCTGCCCGGCACACATGAGCAATGTAATCCGGCGCATCCAAAGTCGCATCCTAAACGGCATCACATCGTGTCGTCCGGGCAGATGGAACGAATCTGATGATCGGCTGGCCCCGCGCCTGTGTATCACCGGCTTGTGCGCAGGCAAGGCAGACATGCGCCGACAGCTCGGGCTGGTTCGTGGCTACGCACTAAGCGATTAACTGGCGCGTTCAGCAATCGCAGGGATGGGGTTGTTGCGGGAGAAAAGACAAACATGCATCACGCACTATTGCCCGTGGGCGGCCTTTTTTATCGCGCTGTGTTAACCGCGAAGGCGCAGGCGGTGCTTGCCGCACCCGGCCCGCAAAGCGCGGGGCGTTATCATCGCCACGGGCAACCGGCCTTGTATATGAGTCCGCTGCCGGAATGGTCCATCATGGCGGTATCGGGCTATATGCGTGAGGATGGCCTTTCACGCGTCCTGATTCCACTACGCCTGTCAGGGGCCTGGCTGGTAGATCAGCGCGATAAGGCAAAATGTGAGCAACTGGGAATCCTGCCAGAAGCCGCTGACGGCAGTTGGCGAACGGCGCTGCAGCAGGGGCGAATCCCGGATTCATGGCACAACGCAGATAAAGCCAGAGTAACAGGCGCGGATGGGATTATTGACCGTTCGCGTCTTATTCCCGGCGGCTGGCATATCTGTCTTTTTCAGTGGAACACGCCTTCTGCACCACGCGTGGCGGTATGCGGCAAGCCCATCCCGATCACGCTTTCACCGGCTGGCTCCAAATGGGGATTATAGTGTGGGCAAATTAAGCCAAACCTGTCCCACGCTGCGGCCGCAAATAAACCGACGCTCGCTGCGGACTGGCTCTCATTTCACAGAGACCTGTTTATCCGCGGCCAACTCAGAGAACCGTCGCCGATGTTTGCCGCGTCGGTTTCCTTCATTCCGTCACCGCCGCTGAGCGGTCAGTTGACCCCGTCGCGATGCCCGTTATCCTGCTGAGCAACATTATGCAGGACCATGGCGGCGGCTCCGAATGCGACCGTATCCGTGGCCGCGACGTCCGGCAGACAGATTTCAGGCTGCACGACAGGTGTGCCGTTTAACGTATCCACAGTGGAAAAGTCGAGCCAGGCCGCAAGCCGTTCACGCACCATCTGCGGAAGTGTCCCACCCAGATAGATCGCCGCTGGCGCGAGGACCGCATTCAGCATAAAGCCCAGCCGGGCGATCTCCGGGCCAGTACGTGCGATCCATTCGTCGAGAACCGCTGTGTTTTCGCTAAGAAAATGGTGCCAGACAGCCTCAGCGCGGCCTTCAGGTATCTGGCCAAGGCGATGCTTACACCACGCCGCAAGGTCAGTAAAAGAGGGGCGGGGCCTGTCGAGTGGCAGCAGCAGCCCAATTTCGCCCGCATTGCCCAGATGACCGCGATAACGTTGTTTGCCCAGGATAAGGCCACTGCCGACGCCCTCTGACAGATAGAGATAGATAAAATCGTCATGATTAGCCGCATTACCCAGCGTCATTTCGCCCATGGCGGCAGCATTGGCATCATTTTCGATTAACACCGGACAGCCCAGCGCCTGCTGAATGGCTTCGAACAGCCCGGGTTCATCCCAGGAAAGCACTTCGGGAGCCAGATGAAGCGGAGCCTGACCGCGCTGGAAGCGCGTCGGCATGGCAATGCCTGCGCCAATCAGTAAATGATCCGGTATGTGGTTTCTCTCAAGCAACGTTTTGTGGCCCTTCTGTATCTCTGAGCGGGCGCGGGCAAAGGTATCATAGTGGCCGGTCAGTTCAATTTCGTCGACCCGTTTCCCTTTGAAATCAAGCAGCATCAGCGTAACAGAGAAGCGGCTGGCATGAATCCCAACGGCATAGCCGATGGAGGAATTAAGCATCAGATCAATGTGGGGCGCGCCCCGGCCAGATGAACGCCGGGCTCCTTCGATGATGATACCTCGCTTGATGAGATCGCGGGTCATCATGCTGACGGCCGCCGCTGTCACCCCGCAACAATCGGCGATCTCAGCACGTGATGCGGCGTCGTTGCGACGCAGATAACGTAGTACGGCCGACTGGGTCGAACCGATTCCTTCCCAATGTTTTGATGAAGTCAACGCACCTTCTCCCTGTCGTTTTCACATGGTCATGAACCTGTCATTTAAATAAATTAACTTACTTAAATAATAGGCACAACGGGAATAAACACCATGTCAAAAAAACTCACAGTCCTCGCCACCCTCGTGATGTCCGCGTTGTGTGTTGGCATGACTCACGCAGAAGAGATAACGATTAAACTCGCCACGCTCGCCGAGCGTAGCGCACCGAACCGCATTACCAACATTGAAGATGCAGCCGACATCATGAACAAGCAATTTAAGGCTGCGGGCGTCGACAAACATATTGTGATTCAGGCCAATAGCAGTGCTGTCAAAGGCTGGGACGACTTCGCCATGGATATGCTGAAGGCGATGTCCGTCGGACAAGGGCCGGATATTTATGTGCTGCCCCATGAATGGATTGGTCAGTTTGCGAAGGACGGCTATGCCATGCAAATGAACGATAAGATCGCGGCGGCACCGTGGGTCTATGGCGACATCCTGCCCGTCCTGTGGGCGTCGGCAAAGGCAAACGATGGAAAGATCTATGGCATACCGCAGGATGCTGAAATACGCATGTTTTTTTACAACAAAGATATGTTGAGAAAAATCGGCAAGGATGAAGCCTTTATCAACGCCATACCGGCCAGGGGGGAGTCCGGTGATTTTACACTGGACGATCTGACGGCCCTTGCCAAAGAGGTCGTGGACGGTAAAGCGGCTCAGTACGGCATGTTGCACCGGCCGAATGTCGGTATTGATTATCTGATGGTTTTTCAGTCTTACGGCGTGAAATTTATGGATGACAAGACCGGCAAGCTCATCTTCCCTAAAGCAGAAATGGCGGATGCGCTTGGCTGGTATGAGCGCAATGCGAAGCAGGGAGTGACGCCGGTCGATAACACGGCGATGAGCTGGGATGCCATTCAGAACGCGTTCAAGCAGGAGAAGGCCTTTATCTTTCACCAGGGCGTCTGGGCGGTTGCCTGGCAACTGGGCGACAAAAATGGCGCGGTCTGGCCGACAGACAAAGAAGGGTATTTTCATAAGATAGGCTGGATCCCGGCGCCTGCGGCCAAAAAGGGCGGTCAGCCCTCAAACCTGTCGCATCCGCTTCTCTATACGGTGAACGCCAAAAGCAAAAATGCTGACATTGCTGCCGAACTGGTGGCACTGGCGACGTTGCCTTATTTCAACAACGAACATGCTGTGACGTCCTATCACACGGCCATCAGCAACGCGCAAACGGCGATGCCGAAATACCGCGATAACTGGGTGCTGTCAGCCGCTTCGCCCATGATGGTACATGCGAAGTTCGTGCCTAATCATATCCAGTTTGGCAGCTATAACAAGGTGCTGTTCAGCGGTCTCCAGGCGGTTGAAACAGGAAAAATGACGGCAAAACAGGCCGTTGATTTTATCGCCGAAGAGCTCGAACTGCAGTTTGGCGACGATATAGAAATCCGGTCGTCTGTCGCCAAAAAATAGTGCTTAGCCTGTAAAGCGTCGCTTACTCTCCAGGGAGATGTGGTCATGTCTCAGTTTCAGCCTCGGGCGCACCGGCCGGCCCGACCTGTGTTCTATCTCGCGCCTGCTATCGCGCTGTTGGCCGTCTTTTTCCTGGCGCCCATTATCGTCAATACCGTCATCGCCTTTACCGATATGGGCGCTGATCTGCGGGTCGGTCACTTCACGCTGCAAAACGTCGAGCGGATTGTCTTACGCGATGCGCGCATGCCTGCGGTGCTGCTGACGACGCTGATTTATGTCACGGCGACGCTGTTTATTTTTAACGTCGGGCTGGGTGTCCTGTTGGCGATAACAACGACGGCCATTCCCGACAGGCTGGGTAATCTTTTTCGCGGTCTCTGGCTTTTGCCACGCATGTCGCCGGCCGTCCTCTACAGTATTCTGTGGATATGGGTTGCCGATCCCACGCCGTCTGGTTTGCTCAATCAGGTAACCGGATCCTTCGGTCTGCCGCTCATGAATCTGCGTAATGATTTCCCCTTGTTTCTCATCATTGTGGCAAATGGCCTGGTCGGGGCATCGTTTGCCATGGTCATTCTGACTTCATCCATTCGTTCCATCCCTGCACATCTTGCCAATGCGGCGCGAGTGGATGGGGCGAGCGAATGGGGCGTGCTGCGCTATGTAGTGGCCCCCGCACTGTCTCAGCCCATTCGGTTTATCACCATCTATCAGGGGCTCTCCTTGCTGACGACCTACGAGTACATTCTGCTCATCACCGGTGGCGGTCCCGTCTACGATTCGACGCCTTATGCGCTCTATATCTACCGTCGCGCCTTTGAAAATGGGGCTTACGCCTATGGCGCGGCGCTGGCGCTTGGCCTGATGGTGATCGGCGTAGGCGTGACCTTAATGCAATGGCGGGTCAGTAATATGCGCGCGACGTTTGCCGCGCCGAAAATCGAGGTATTGTGATGTCACTCGTTCCAAACCCGGCAGTGGCCAAATCGAAATGGGCGCGTCTTGAACGCAGAGGCACAATCAACCGTGTCGGCTTCCTTTCTGCGCTCATTCTCTTCCTGACGGTGATGTCAGTGCCGATTCTGCTGCCTTACCTCTGGCTTCTGGCCAAATCGCTGACCACGTCTGATGCGTCCGTCAGCCGGCTTGTTCTGTGGCGCACCAGCGCAATTGCGGGTGTCGCATATATCGGGGCGATCGCACTTGCTTTCCTGGCAGAGCGTTTACGCAGACCGGTATTGTCCTGGGCTGCGCTGGGGATCGTTGTGCTGCTGCTTGTGATGATTTTTCTGATGCCACACATGACGTTGCACAACTACCGTTTTCTCTGGATGCGCGACATCGCGAATACGGGCACCACGCGCGTGGACCTGATGCCATCGGCCTGGACGGCACTTGGAAGCTCGCTGATCTTTGGCGTTTCACAAACGCTGATTGTCACGATCGTCGCTACCCCAGCCGCCTACGCGTTATCGCGCTTTGCCTTTGCCGGGCGGCAAAATTTTCTGCGTGGCTTGCTGCTGTTACATGCTTTCCCCGCGCTGGCGCTCACCATCGCCATCTTTATCCAGCTTCACTTTATGGGCCTGCTCAACCATCTTTTCGGTGTGGTGATGGTGATGAGTGCGCTGGAGCTGCCTTATGCGATCTTCGTCCTGAAGGGCTTTTTCGACGCAGTGCCCTGGGATATTGAAATGAGCGCGGTGACCGACGGTGCGACCCGTTTTCAGGCTTTTCGTATGGTGGTATTGCCCCAGGTGCGTAGCGGACTGATTGCGATTGCCACCTTCACCTTTTTACGTGGTTGGGAGGAGTACGTTTTTGTCCAGACGCTACTTATCGACAAAAGCCAGATGACGATGAGCCTCTACCTGTTCTTTGTCGCACAGGATAATACGGGTGCGGATTACGGCATGATCGCCGCTGTGGGCATCATTTATTTACTCCCTGTGCTCGTTCTCTACACCTTTACGCAGAAATACATCACTCAAATGAGTTTTGGCGGTATCAAGGGATAATTGTCATGGCCTCGATCACTCTTAACAATGTCAGCAAAAACTGGGGCGAGACTCAGGTCCTGAAACCGATGAATCTTACCATTGAGAACGGCGAATTCGTCGCCATTCTCGGCCCCTCAGGATGCGGTAAATCGACAACGCTGTTTCTGCTGGCAGGGCTTTATGCGCCGACCAGCGGTGAGATCGCGTTTGACGGGCACAACGTCAATCGCATCGATGCCCGCGATCGCAACGTCGGTATCGTCTTCCAGTCTTATGCGCTTTACCCAAACCTGACGGTACGCGAAAACATCGCTTTTCCGTTACGTTTTAAAAAAACAGGTAAGGAGCACATTGCCAGGCGCGTGGAAGAGGCGGCTAATCTGGTGCAAATAAGCGCACTGCTTGATCGACGCCCGTCGCAGCTTTCAGGGGGGCAGCAACAGCGCGTGGCGCTGGCGCGGGCACTGGTCAAGGAACCGAATATTCTGTTACTCGACGAACCGCTTTCTAACCTCGACGCGACGCTCCGTATCACCATGCGGACGGAACTCAAGAATCTCCAGAAACGTCTCGGCTTCACCACCT
Organism: Pantoea sp. SGAir0180; assembly: GCF_043546245.1. Classification (NCBI taxonomy): domain Bacteria; kingdom Pseudomonadati; phylum Pseudomonadota; class Gammaproteobacteria; order Enterobacterales; family Erwiniaceae; genus Pantoea; species Pantoea sp. SGAir0180. The sequence goes on from NZ_CP028071.1 coordinate 735,210, forward strand.
TGATCGTCACCCATGACCAGCTGGAAGCCATTACCATGGCCGATCGGATCATCTGTATGAATCATGGCGAGATAGTGCAGATTGGGACACCTGATGACCTGTACAGACGTCCGGTCGATCGCTTTGTTGCAGGGTTTATCGGCTCGCCGCCGATGAATCTTGTGGAAGGACAGGCCGTCGGCGGGTTTCTGCACCTGGGGCAAACGACACTCGAACTGAACCACGAATACGACGGCCCCGTTTGTTTTGGTCTGCGTCCGGAAGATATCAACCTTATTGCCGCTGACGAGGCTCCCTTGTGTGGGGAGATCATGACCGTTGAGCCGATGGGACGTGAAGTTTTCTACACGATTGACACGCCGGCCGGCACGCTTCGCGCGCTGGAATATGGTGAAGCGGTGCGTCATGCGCTTGGTTCCCGGGTAGGAATAGCGTGCCAACCCGAACTGACTCTGATCTTCAATGCTGTCGGTAAACGCATCGTCGATCTTCATGCCAACCTCGCCGTAACCGGCCACCCCAGCAGACAGGTTCACGCTGGCTAGCTTACAGGACAAGATTTCCATGACCCGAATCGTATCACACCGTGGCGCCAACCATTTTGCGCCAGAGAACACCTTCTTTGCCGCCGATCTGGCGCTTGAACAGGGGGCTGATTACATTGAGCTGGATGTACGGGAGAGCGCCGATGGTGTGCTCTACGTTATCCATGACGAGACGCTGGATCGCACCACGAACGGGACGGGCCCTGTTGGGCATGCTCTGTCGCGCGATATTGATGCACTGGATGCGGGAAGCTGGTTCGATGAGCGTTTTAAAGACGCCAGGGTGCCGCGACTTGATGCCTATCTCGAACATCTGCGCGGCCGCGCGGGCGTTTATATTGAGCTGAAATACTGCGATCCGGTCAAAGTGGCTGCACTGGTACGCGATCTCGGTATGGTCCGTGATACGTTTTTCTTTTCGTTTTCCGAAACGATGCGCGCTGGCCTTCAGGCCGTTGCGCCGGACTTTCGCAAAATGATGACCCTCAATATCGCGATGTCTCCCTCTCTCGTTGCCACCGTGCATCATGCATCGATCATTGAGGTAAACGTAGAGCAGATGCGTCATCCCGGTATTCTTGAAGCAAGCCGTAAGACCGGGCTTGAGATTATGGTTTATTACGGTGATGACGATATAGCGATTCATCAGGAAATTGCGGCGGCGGGCGTCGATTATATTAACCTCAATCGCCCGGATCTCTTTAGCCACACACGGCGATAGGTTTACAGAACGACTGAACGATAAGGTTCTGCGTCGCTACCCGTGTTTACGGGTATGACGGGTAAACAGAGAAGGGCAGCTGCGGTACTGCCCTTCGACATTATCTGGCAGGCCCCGGCCCTGGAGGGCGCCTGACAATGATGTTATATCGACGCGTTTTGATCGCGTAAATATGCCCTGCACCGTTCCCTTCCGTTTAATTGTAAACCTCTCGTTCCCAACGCAAACAACATCGTGACACCAGCTGATTTCATCATCTTCGATAGCTGCAGGTGAGTGCATCGGCCGGATTTATTCTGGCTGACGTAAGTGATGGCATCGCATAACTCGCGGTCAGATGCGGTGACAGGTGACAGGTGACAAGCACGCAGATAACGATAATCTTTCCTCTCTCCGATGTCTGAAATACGTTTATACAGACAGGTGACATACATTGATTTCAGTTTTTTTTAAGCGAAAATAACCAGAATTGATTTACGTCAATAAAAGAAATTATGCTGACATGACGGTCTCGTCATATTCCCCCCTTTTCACACTCGCTTCCTGAAAGTTATTTTTTTAACAATGAAAAATTAACGTTCTCATGTGACTGGTGGGATTTTGCACATGTCATACTCTGAAATACATTGATCACTTACTGAATATCCTTATTCCATAAGCTCTGAAGTGTTTTTAAATAAAAATCATATAAATCATAAAGATGATAAAATATTGTTAAAGCATATCTCTGTAACTTTTAGTTACATATTTTTATTTAATGTCATGCATGAAACGTTCATAAACTCCGTCTCCAGGTGCTTGCTGGACGTTTTTTTATTTCTGAAAAGTACCTGAAAAATACCGTGTCGACGTGCTGGTGAATGGAATGCGCCCGCTTTACATCCCGGGGTTTTGATTCCTGTCAGATGACGGGAACCGGGATAGTGCTAATAAAGGGTTTGCTTTTCTTTTAATTTCTCGCTGGCAGTGACCGCTTCTATAACTTCATAGAACAGGGACAGCTATGTCTAATTCTTCCTTTCAGTCCGAAATACCCAAAGCACGTATTAATCTGAAACTTGATCTGCATACCGGCGGCGCGAGCAAGAAAACCGAGCTCCCTCTGAAATTGCTGGTTGCGGGCGATTTCAGCCATGGGCAGGAGACAGCACCGTTATCTGAGCGAAAAAAAGTTAATCTGAACAAAAATAATTTCGACGCTGTGCTTTCCGAATATTCCCCGAAAGTCAGTCTTACCGTTAAAAACACGCTTGCTGGTGACGGTAGCGAAGAAAATATCCGTCTGACCTTTCAGAGCATGAAGGATTTCTCGCCGGAGCAGGTCTCCCGACAAATACCTCAGCTCAAAGCCATGCTTTCCATGCGCAATTTACTTCGTGATTTAAAGGCCAGCCTGCTGGATGGCGCTACAGTATCTGCAGAGTCTCGAATGTGCAGAAAACGAAGCCGCATAAGCAATAACTTTCAATAGCTCCTTATTCGTCAAATGGACAACTGGTCATGAATGACATCACCCCGCGTAAAATCAAAACCGGCGGCGACCCGCGCACGCTACCGGATTATGCCGCTCTGCGCGATGAGCTAAGTAAGCTGAAGCATCCTGCGCGCCCGGATGTGAACTGGCCGTATGTCGAAAAACGCTGTCTCTCACTGTTTGAGCAGAATGGTGTGGAACTGCAGACGGCGGCCTGGTATACGCTTGCCCGAACGCAGCTGGCCGGCTTGTTCGGCCTCAATGAAGGTCTGGCGATACTGGATGCGCTGATAAGCCATCAGTGGGGCACGCTCTGGCCGCAGCCGGTACATGCCCGCATGGAAATCCTCAGCAGTCTGAGCCAGCGTCTGCAGCAACGGATGCGCGCGCTCCCGCTGAATTACAGCGACCTTGGTCAGCTGTACAAGGCAGAGCAACGTCTTGCCGCTATGGGCGAGGTGCTGCAGCGCCTGGAGCTTAAACATCTGAGCCAGCTCGATACGTTACGTATACTGATGCATAACAGCGCTGTCCGGCTGGAAAACAGTGACGACACAACCCGGGCAGGGGCAGCTGTGCTGCCAGCTAGTGTGATCAACGATGCAGCCGCCTTCGCAGCCGACGGTGCAGAAGAAACCGCCAGCGCGATGAAATGGGTGTATGTTGCCCGCCCTGAATATCAGGCGAATGTGGAAGTACTGGCGACTCTTCCCGCGCCGGTAAAAAAGTGGAAATCTTTCGTTGCCGGTATGGGTGCCATGCTGGCGATAAGCGTGGCCGCAGCGGGAAGCTGGCAATATGTAAACCGGCCAAATCCGCTGCAGGCTCAGTTGGCGGCATCTCTGGCACCTTTACCTGCAACGCTCACGCCAGAACAGGTGGATCTATTGCGTCAGCAGACTGCTTTGCCGCAGAACGTGATCGCCCAGACACAGCAACAGCTGAACCGTCTGGATAAGCTTCCGCCGGGCTGGAGCATTGACTACAGTCGACAACTTGTAGAGCAGGCTCAGGCGCTCTGGCCGGAGCAGGCAAAGTCTCTGGCACAGCAATGGCAACAACAACGCAGTGCTGCCGCATTACCGGCAGAGCAGCTTAATGGCTGGTCTCAGGGAATGATGACACTACAAAAACTGAGCGACAGATTAAATGGCCTCGATGAACAGAAGGGTAAATACATAACGGTCAGTGAGCTGAAATCAGTGGTTTTTGCCACGATGCAGTTCTTTAATCAGTCCATACCGGCTGAAGAACAGCTGCGCGTACTGTCGCAACATCCAGCGGGCAAACCGTTACCTGCAGCTGCCCAATCTCAGCTGGAAATGCACCTGAAACAACTGACAGCCCGCTATGCCGAACTGAAACAGCAGGCAGAAAAATAAAACCTCTCGTCTGGCAAAGCGAGCACGCCGTTTTCTGTCGGGTTTTCTGATTTACGCAGGGCGCTTAAGAAGCGAGTGGGTAGCGATCCACATAAAGGCGCTTCATTTTCTTTCTGATTCTGAGAATGTCCCCGACTTGATTATTTAGGAAGATTGCGTGTTATCGGCCAGGCGTTACACTTTTCTTCAGTCTGTCGACAGGGGCAAGCTGGTCGCAAAAAACACGATGAGATGTTGACCGCTTGCCTAAAAGTGCCGGCCGTTCTGAGCCTTAATAAAGCGTGAATGCTTAAACAGGAAATGTGTATGTGTAATCGTTCATGTTGAAATGCGCAGAAACTGGCCGTCGTCACCCAGGCAGAGCAGAGGCGGTATTAAAGATAAGAAGGATGAGTGAATTTGGTGAATGTCAGAAGGCTGTACGTGGTGTCCCCTGCAGAAATCGAACTGGTGTTTAAGATGCTGATTTGAAAGGTTTTTACTGGAGTTAAGGTTTTTATACCATCATAGATACCAACACTCAAAAATAACCTTAAAAACTATTGTGAGACACTGAAAAAAGCGTCTTAATTATACTCAATTTTATCAGCCGTTGTTACTGTTTCACAGCTTGTTGATTGAAGAGCTGGTTCAAGGTGATGATGAGCTGACTTCTACATTGAGCTATAAAAACACAAATGTAAGGCCTCGGTATGGATACTGTTCAGATCTACAAAGAGCTACAAGCTTGGTTTGACTACGACAACTATGTTGATGTTGAGTCTTGCACTTTGAAAGGTTTGCATAAAGAGTTACTGGTAAGAAAAAACATCCTCGATTCAATTGAGTTTTTTGGGGAAGGAAATGATTATTTTAACCAAATACTTGCGGGTAACCCCTTAATAAGTAAAACAATTGACCTCGACACTCATCTGGCAGAAAGCCAAACGCACATACGACAAGTCACTTTTGGTCATATTGAAAGCCTCAGAAGATCTCTTGAAATGTTCTCTCAAGAATCATTTGTCAAAGGTAGTGATCAACTTAAGAAAGAGGTCAGGGAGAAGCCACTTACTCAAAGTATGAAAGCCGTTGTTCTGGGAACAAACGAAAGCCGTGTGTATACCTACTTTGACCTCGAAAGCTCATCGGATGACGAAATCATAGGCTCGCTTCGTGCACTACTTCCTATGTGGAGGAAAGAGTATGGAATCAAGGGCAGGAAGCAAGAGGCTTTCGGGCTGGGAAAGATTCTAAAGTTGGCAGACTACCGTATCCTTCCAATGATGGATCTGCTTATGTGGGCTAAGTTGAAAGATATTTCTCTGTCAAACACCATCCTTTCCAGAGTGCTTTATCCTAAGCTCACAGATGAGGTTCGAGGAGATGAGCAACTCAAAGACACTGATCGTCCAATAGCTGAGAAAGCTATGTCAGGTGAGACCAGTAAAAACATTGAGAGTTTTATTAACAAGAATCGCCATCTGATGGATATGAGCGTGTCAGAGTTAAGGAAAATTAGCTGATCAATTTTTAAAATTTTCAAAATAGCAAAGCTGTGAATATGATAGTTAAAATTGATTTTTCAGAGCTGAGCAGTTAAAGCTGGAAGGGAGTTAAGGTAATGTTAACTCCTGTATCCAACCAGCTTCCAAAAGCTATCTTATATTAAATATTATAAATAATATATTCACGAATAATGCTTCAATAGATGTTTCAAAGCCCGGCTTCCATGTTCATCATTGATTATATACATTATGATTTCTTTGGCTTCAAGTATAAAAGGTTCATCTTTACGAACCATAGAAATGAATTTGACTGCCAAAACTACTCCAATTGATTCCAAAGCCCACTGTACTTCTTCACAAGCGTTCTCTGGAAAAAACTGGGAGATCATGACTGTTCCAAGAGTTTTCATGGCAGTCCCTGGTGAGAAATGATCCCAGTGCCATCGTCCTTTTGTCGGACAAAATATGTCATTATCATCATTCAACATATAATTCCAGTTAGGACTATCCCACATCCATTTAGGCGCAAGCAATATCTGAGTATAATTCATACAAATTTGATGTGTAATAGCATTACCAGAAAAACGTAAAGGTTTACGGTAAAAATAATCTAAAGCCGCTCTATGTAAATCATCTTTTTCAATAGTTAATTTTATCCACGTAAGCATTCTGGCTTGAGTTATGTTTTCAGCCAGATGCCATATCGCATTACCAAGGTAAAGTCCACGCTCATGTAAATTAGTTAAATCTAAATAAGCTCTCCCTGCAAGAGGAGGGGGGAGTTCTGTAATACATTTTCTATCAAGAATGATGGGGATGATTTTAACTTCATTGTCGGAACCGAGATTAGCTAACATTTGCAACTCTCGATGCAGACCTGAGCCTACTTTTTTTGCAGAAACAATATAATCTTCATCACAGATACAGAAAACTTTTAGAGGGAAGGAAGAAAGAGCATTTTTTATCATCGAATCTATTGACTCGCCAAATCCAATGCTATCTCTATCCCAGAAAACATTGTATTTAAAATCGATGCTGTTGACTACATGATCTCTTATCCATTCTTTTTTCTCTGCTGAACCACCCCAAGCATATGAAATGAAAATTGTAGTATCACTTTTGCTATCCATAACGGATCACCATCTGATTTGAATACATTTGCTAAACATTAGAGGATCATTCTAATGATTGTATATTAGAATGTTAAGCATATTAATTTGTTTCGGAGAGAGATTTTATCAAAATGGTTAAATCAACTTTGAACTCAATCAGGATTCAATAAAAAGTTAAAGGTCTGCATGGTGCTGCGCAAAAGAGACTGCCCTTACCATTTTTTCCGTATTCATTCAAGGTGCGTAAGAAAATTTATTTTATACCAAAGAAAATTTTGACTGCTTTCTAGACTAAGAAGCAATTTCCATACAATCCCTTCAAAGCCCACTCCCGTCTCTTTAGTATCACCTCATCAACAACGAGGAGATATAGCAATGACTACAGTAACTACAAACACCACACGTCTTATCCGTTTACCCGAAGTGCTCCACAAAACAGGCTATAAAAAGTCATGGATTTATCGATTGATTTCTGAAAATAGATTCCCTAAACCTATCAAACTGGGAGCAAGGTCTGTAGCTTTCATTGAGATTGAAGTCGATAAGTGGATTTCTGACACCATTAGCAATTCGAGAACAGCTTCATAGTTAGGCTCCAGACCAACAACATCGACAATGTGAGGACAATGTGGAAATCAAAGAATTCCTAGATATTGGGAATCTTTCAAGGCTGGTGAGTCAAAAAAGCTTTGATAAGATTTTTAATGCTGAAGCTATCAGGTTATTACCTGTTGATACATTGAGTAAAAAATCCGTGGCCTGTTTAAGCTATTACCTCAAAGATAGCGAATACAATCCATTCCAATTTTTACCTGAGTTAAATGAAGATAGTCGAAACTATATCTATGAAACCATAATGTCAGTGGTCAAATGTAATGAACTACTCAGAGGGTTATCAAAGAAAATCACGCAGAATGAAATTAATATCGCTGTAGAAAAAACTGAAAAAGGCGAAGATCATGTATTGCTCTGTAGCTTAAGTGTGCCAAAAGGGATGCTGGACCATTATGTGAAAACAATGCCGTGTCTTCTCCCAGATGAAGATTCATTTATGACAGATGACATTAATCTTCTCAAGCTAAGCACTGTAGATATAAGTAAAATTTTACTACGTGACATGTTGGAAAGAGGAGCATTGGTAATTCATATGGGAGATGAACTCCGAAGTAAAGCTAAATTTTTTCAAGAGGAATACTGGAATCAGGTGGAAGATATTTACTATGGGAGAGCGGCAAGATGAATATTTATTTGAAGTCTCATTATTTAAAAAATGTAAAGTTTTAAGATAAAAAAATATAAAAAATTAACAGAATACTTTCCAGATTAGTTTTTGGCGGCGCTGTATTACTTATCCAATAAGGCTTTATTAGTTTTTCTTCTTAAATCGGGTATGACTACAAAACACTAGCCGTACTGGTTTCTTTCACGTGAAAGAAATTTTTTTAAGTATCTAAATGGATTATAAATAAATCCAAAAATAACAAAATAAAATTGCAAAGTTTAAATCGATAAAATAATGATAAGCCGTAGTGATTACTAAATGTAAAGTTTTCGGAGGGTTATTATAATGTCATTCAAAATAAAAAAATTTGTTATGAGCAATGGAGAACGCGGTTGCTTAATTCTCAACAAAGAAACACTGCTACCAGTTTACTATCAGAACCTATATCTCACAACTAATGTCAGGAACAGAAGTGCGACTGCATCTACGATGGAGATAGTCGCAACGAATCTACTTATCCTTAGCAATTTTATGGAAAGTAGGAAAATCAACATCATTGATAGGATTGAAACCAAGCGGTTCCTAAGTGTAGCCGAAGTCGATGACCTGATACGGTATGCAAAGCAAAGATTCGATCAACAAAAAATTACGAATGTAAGATTACTAAAAGGAAAGCAGATTGCTACAAGAACTTTTAGTTACAGGATACACGTTTTTTCAAGCTATCTAAATTGGTTGTGCGGATTGATCCGTTCTATGAAGGGAATCCATGCCAGATATGAAGTCGAAAGTTTTATTGAAAGCATAAAGGCGCACATCCCGCGAAATCGCTCACTCAGCATCAATGACAGAACTGACAAATCGATAAGTGAAGAACAAATAAAAACTCTGTTTAAGCTGTTGGAAGTCGGAGGGAGTCAAAACCCTTTTCAGAAGGAGGTTCAAGTCAGGAACCGGCTCATTTTTACCTTGCTACTGAATTGTGGGTTGAGAGCAGGTGAATTACTAAACCTTAAAGTAAATGATCTAAATCTTAGAAAAAACACACTGAGTATCTTCAGAAGACATGACTGCATTGAAGACCGGAGGCTGAATCAGCCATTAGTTAAAACTGGCGAAAGGATAATCCCATTATCAGATGAGTTAGCGATGGAAATTTTCGATTACATACAAACTTGTAGAAGTAAAACCACTAAAAAGAAAAAACATGACTTCCTGTTTGTAACTCACAGCGCAGGTAAAACGGCAGGAGAACCATTATCTGTTTCAGCATATGAGAAAATAATTTCAACTATTAAAAAAGCAGGCCCGGAATTAAAGAGTTTATCGGGGCATAGATTGAGGCATTCATGGAACTATTTCTATTCAAATGAAATTGATAGTTCAAATTTGGATATCAGTCGAAAATCAGGATTGAGATGCTATCTCATGGGGTGGTCAAAAGATTCTAAAATGTCAGAAAACTATAATTCCAAACATATATCAGAAAAAGAAAAGGAAATTATTGGAAGAGTTTATGAATCTTTGAAAAAGATAACTGAGGGTCAATATAATGGAAACATGTAATCTAAGAAAAGAGAATCTGATTTTTGCAACGATGCAAGGGTATAGCTTCAAGCTTTCTGATATCAAATGGCAATTAGATAAAGAGACTTGTATTTTTCCACATAAGATTGCCGACAAAATGCCAGAGTCGATGCGTATTGGTTACCTTACTACCTTGGCATACTTTTCGGCTGAATACAGTGCAGGTTACACAAAAAACATAAACCAGATTTTTAGTCAATGGTTAGGGATGATAGACCTTAAGACGATAGATGCTAATGCGGTTTATCAATTTAATGTTAGTTTAGGCCCTGAGAAAAACTACAAGCTAAATTCTATAAAGAAATTTCTAACGAAGTGGAAAAAGCTCGGTTATGTAGGAGTTGAAGCTTCAGCTTTAACAATGCTGGGAAAAATAAAAATCAAAACTAATTTGACAGGAGAAGCCGTCAAACGAAGAGATCCAAATAGTGGACCGCTAACTGGAGAAGAACTGGAAGTCGTTCTTAAGAGTATCAGCAATTTGTTAAAAGAAGATAAAATTCCCATGTATCTTTATTGCTATGTCATTCTTTTAGCAACAACGGGAAGGAGGCCTTTACAGTTAACCTCATTAAAAGCAAAAGATCTCATCAGAACGGGAGAAGGTTGCTTTCTAAATATACCGAAAGTTAAACAAAGAAAGGACTTTAGAAGTGAGTTTAGCTTGGTAAGTATCGATGACTGCCTTTATGAAAAACTAACAACCTTGGTTGATGTGAATCAAAAACATATCGAAGATAGTATTAATCAGGGCATTGGTTATATAAGAAATGAATTACCTATATTCATGGACTCCAAAAAATCCATATCAATTCAGTCTGGTCAAAGTTTGGCCACCATTATGGCAACTGATTTTTTACATATGAAGAATTCATTTATCTCTAAAGAATTAGATAAAATTACCACTAAATTTAATATCCAGTCATCAAGAACCCATAATCCTATAAGGCTGAATGCCAGACGATTCAGGTATACCCTTGGTTCTCGTTTAGCAAAGGAAGGAGCCTCAGTTGAAGTGATCGCTAAAGCATTAGACCATAAATCTATTAACTCATCAGGGATATACGTAAAAAATAGCCCAGATAATGTTCACTATATTGATATGAAACTTCATTCATTTTTTGAACCTCTATCGAAGATATTTCAGGGTGTCGATAGCATACAGAACAAGAAGCTCTTTACAGAATATGTTTTAAATTCTTTTGGATTCACTGATTGTAAACACGAACACATAGAGTGTTTTACCTGCAAAAACTTTAGAGCCTGGAGTTCTTAATGACCAATGTGATTTTATTCGAGCCAATCAATGCTAACAACCCAAATTTAAATGTTGAGGATTTTATTAAATTTTGCAAGGGTAATATTTTCAACTCTAACTTAGCCAGTTCATGGGAAAGCAATATATGGAAGGGATGTTACAGATTCAATAAATTTGATATCAACAATAATCGAAATAGCAAAGATAGATTAGATGATGGTTTTATTGATTTTGCTAAGGCTTATATGTTTCATATTCACTCGTTTAACAAGGCAAAGTTAAACCAGAATGCTTTGGCAATGTTGAAGATCGTTGAGTTTATTTTATTGAAATCATACGGTGAAGCTAATGTAGCCAAATGTAATAATAACATTTTTGATGAGTGTGTAAGAGTAGCATCCGCTAAATATACGAAATCAACAGCAGTTGGAATTGGTAAGGAACTTGAAAAACTACGTTTGTTTTTGAGTGAAAACAGAATGACAAGCTCATCATATTTTTTTTGGGTAAATCCGTTAAGGCATAAAATAACTCAAAGTTGGCAAGGTTATGAACCTTCTCTGGAAGGGCACTCAAAATTACCAGATATAAAGTCCGTCATAGCCATTGCGGAGATTTTCTCAAAAGATGAAAGCCAACTGTCTGTGAGGGATATTTTCACAACGTCTGTTCTTGCACTGCTGATGTGTGCACCAGGACGAATCTCGGAAATATTAAGCCTTCCTGCGGATTGTGAGATTACAGAGCATGATGAGAACGGCATTGAACGATATGGTCTAAGGTTTTTTTCAGCGAAGGGGTATGCTGGAGACATCAAATGGATTCCTTCAGTAATGGTCCCTGTAGCTAAAAAGGCCATAGCCCGGTTGAGAAAGTTGTCCACCCATCCAAGGTTTGTTGCAAAAACGATGGAAGGGAAGGTCCCTGAGTCATACAGACATGAACTCTTTACTAAAAAGCCTCAAAATTTTCCCTGGTATGATGAAGAGAAGAAAATCAAATATTCAAATGCTTTGTGTCTGTTATTTGAGGGACAATTATGTAAGAAAACGAGCAATCATTTGGCACCTTTGTTCAGACCCACTGCTCAGTTTTTTAGATCGGATATTGATGCCTTTGCAAGTATCAAAGGCACTACAAACTTGTTTAAAAGACACGGTTATATTAACGAAGATGGTAGCCCGTATTCGCTTAGGACCCATCAATTAAGACATCTACTTAATACGTTTTCTCAAATCAATGGCATGGACGAGTTTAGCATCGCCAGATGGTCTGGAAGGAAGTTGGTCTCACAAAATGTTTCCTACGATCACCGATCACACTTACAAATGATCAATCTCATGAAAGATAAAACTTCAATCGGAGCTGGTAATAGCCATAGGAAAAAAGAAATAGCTGTTATGGACATAACTGATTTCGATTTATTGAATGATGGAGCTGTGCTCGTCACTAAGCATGGCTACTGCAAGCACTCATATGTTTTTGAGCCTTGCAGTTATTATCCCTTACAAGACTCTGGAACGGATGATGGCCAACTAATGATGATACACACTAAAATTCTTGAAAAAACCAATTATGATAAAAATGATGGGAATGTTCATGCTGATAAATGGTATAAATTTCAAACTAAAATAATAAAAGGAGAATAAATGGCTAAACACATTACTGGTTATGATGAAAAATTGATAATGAAAGTTATTAATACCTGGAATGACGATGAGAAGCTGACATGGGAGGCTTTATGTGACGAGTTGATAAACATTATTGGGAAGAGACCTTCAAGGCAATCTTTAAGTTGTCATGTTAAAATTGCGGATTGTTTTAATTCAAAAAAGAAGCTTCTCAAGTCTGGTGTGAAAGAAACATGTGCGGTTAAACCTGCTAATTTGAAGATTGCTTGTCAGAGAATAAAAAGGCTCGAAACTGAAAACGAAGCTTTGATAGCATTGAATAACAAATATTTAGAGCAGTTTAAAATATGGCTGTATAACTCTCATTTAAAACAAATAACAATCGATGAGCTTAATCGTCCTTTACCTAAAAAAGATATTCAAATAGAAATTGATAGGTTTTAACTATTGACATGATTAAATATTGTGATATTTCTTTAAATGTCAGGATGACATTCACAACAGCAAGGATGCTACTATGAATAAATTAAACAGATATTTGCCAGATCAGAAATTTTTGATACTTCTCAATCGCTTCATTCTTAGATACGATGAATCAGACTGCAATAAAGAAAAAATCGTAAAAGATGCCTACCTGTTCTGCGTAGGATACTTCTTGAAGTATCAGCAAGACTATCAGAATCCCTATCTGAAGGGACCAAGCAACATTATTGCAGTTTTGAGTTCGGCTTTGCTAAGTCCAAACTTCTATACAATACCTTCAACTGTCAGTCTCGAACGAGTGCTGTATTTCTACAAGTTTATTATCGAATACATTATCTGGAATGAGTATGAAGTAGAAAGAATATTTGCTACTCAAAAACAGAGCGTTACGCCTTCACCAGAGCTTAAATCAGATGGTTTCAAAATGAAGAAAAGGGTTTAGGATATACTTTTTATTCAGTATGGCGATACAATAACTATGCCATATGATCTTTACACTTAACTTAGGGCGAGTGTTCTGCAAATGGATCATATGGCATCTCAGCTTCAATGTATGATATATTTTCTTTTATCTTATGATTTTTCAGGATGATGAAATGAACGATTTTGAGCAAAAGCTCCTTCAGAACGGATTTTCGGCAAAGGATATCCGCAAGCTTAATGAAATTCTTACCCGAGATGAGAACAAATCAGATACACTTCAGTCTCTCATTCAGGAGCTGAGCAAGCGCTTTTGGGCTGGTATAATTTCCATGCTCATTATTTTATCAGTTTTCATTTATGGTATAGCGAAAGGGCATAAAGAAAGCCTGATTTCATATGCTATCGTCCTTATTATCGGTGCCATAATCGTTTACTTTGTCATACCAATGAATCTGGCCTGGAAAGCACACAGGTTTGCTAGTAATAGCAAAAGTTAGTTTCCATTTTGGTTGTGATTCATCTGATAGAGGTTCACACCTATAGCGCTACCTTTCCAGACTGCTGTTGCACCTTTTAGAGCCAAGTCTTGTTTGCTCATCATCTGCACCTGGCGATAGTAATCAGTAGGGAGATACTTGAATATTCTCCAAGCCTCGGGTTTCAAAGTCAGTTTGAAAATTCCGTAGTAAGATGTAGTGAGATCAACTACTTGGTAAGCAAGCAGACCCAGGCGTTTATCAAATCCAAAAAATTCAGCTACATCCTGATAAGCTTCAATCACCGGATTGGAAGGATTCGAAGCTCCTCTTAACTTGTCTATGCTTTCCGCCATTGAACCTGCACCATTAGCAATCAATGCAGAACCAGCAACAACACCGATAACATTTCCACTGAACAGTGATCCAGCAAACAAGCCTACCCCAGCCAACAACTGAACAGTCCCAAGAACAACGCCGATGCCGTCGATGACATAGCCAATGATCTTTTCATTGTCATGGTAAAACTTCACAGAAGACGAAACTACGGCTTCTCCTGTTCTGAGCATCCTGTCCTGAATCTTTAGGTTTTGGGCTTCTTGCTTGAGATTTTGGATACACTCCTGGCACTTATCATCCGTGGTAGAAGTTCGGATAGTCTGAATCTGCAAGCGGGTGAACTCCCTTATTTCATCCTGGAACCTTACACGGACGAGCGCATCCTTGAGATGGAACTGTGAGAGGGAAGTGGCAACATTGACCAAGTGATTAGCCTCAAGAATTGCCATACTTAAAAAGTAGTTTGATTGTCTGTTCCTGTCCCAGTAGTTGTCCATTTTTCAGCCTCTGAAATTGACGTGATCTGCGTATTATATAAATAAAATTGAAGTAATGGTTATAAAATCTTCAAAAATGTTATTAGTAAAACTCACTAAATTGTCATAGTGTTTTCTTAATATTTCAAAATGTAAGGAAAGACTTATGGCGTTTAACCTAACTCGAATGTCCGTTTATGCGCTTTTATGTGCTTTAGAGGAGGACCTGAGGCTAATAGTTAAAAACTATATCTTAGACTTAGAAGGCAGTGAAAGTAAGTTGCCTATAGATCTTTTAGATAAAGCAAAAAGAAGGTTGGATAAGGATTTTGGAACAGTTACAGATGATATGGATGTTTCTGATTTAATTGAATATTTTGATCTTGGAGATACTTACCAAGTCATAAATTCTAATGGGAGTAGTATACCTGAACATATATTCAAATTCATTAAATCCATAACAAAAGATTTAGACGCATTGGTTTTAATAAGAAATAGAGTTATGCATATCCGGCCATTAGATGTTGAGGATTATCCAAAACTTATCGCGATTTGTGATAAAATAATTAAATCAAATACAAATGTTTGGGAAAATCTTAAAGAAGTTAACGACAAGATTAATAACAACCCAAGCTTCTTACTCTCAATGGAAATAAAGAATTTCGATGAGGAGAACATAAACCATAACTTACCATTACCTGATTTTGATGAAACAGGTCTTATAGGAAGACAGGAAATTGTCAATAAAGTAAAACAACTATGCTATGGTGCTTTCCCTGTAATTTCAATTGTAGGAGAAGGGGGGGTAGGTAAAACTGCCTTAGCTTTGAAAGTTGCTTACGAAATAATTGAAGATAGTAAAAACCCATTCGATGCAATCGTTTGGGTGTCATCCAAAACTACTCAGATTACAGTTAATGAAATTAAAGAGATAAAAGATGCTATCACTGATTCAATTGGTGTTATCCAAGAAATTTCAAATCAAATAATAGGTGTCGATAGTAACCAATCAAATTTTGACGAAATAATAGATTATTTAACTACATTCAAAATTGCACTTTTTATAGATAACCTTGAAACAATTTTAGATGATAATATCAGAGAATTTGTCGGTGCTTTACCTCAAGGAAGTAAGATAATTATAACTTCAAGAATTGGCTTGGGGGCATTTGAATACCCTGTAAAATTGCAGGGTATTGATGAGTCTTATGCATCACAATTGATGCGTATATTGGCTAAAATTAGAGGCGTTGAGTCTCTGCAAAAAATTGAAGAAAAGGTAATGAGAACATATGTAAACCGTATGTCTCGTAATCCAAGTTACATAAAGTGGTTTGTAAGTTCTGTTCAAACTGGTCTCAGTCCTGAAGCTGTATTACAAAACTCACATATGTTCCTTGATTTTTGCATGTCCAATGTTTATGAGTATTTATCAGCAGATGCGAGAACTTTGACCGCGGCCTTACAATGCGCTCCTGGTTTAAAAGATGTTCCTGAATTATCCTATCTAACGGGCTTCGATTCATTACAAACACATCAATCTATTCAGGAGCTTATGTCTACAAATATGCTTTCTCAGTCTTCTAAAACTAAGGGAGCCAGTGTAAAAACTACATATCAATTATCTGAACTTGCAAGGTTATATTTAGGAAAAAATCATAAACCTTCTCAGACATACCAAAAAAGCATTCACGATAAAAGAAATAAATTAAATGCCCTTTTTGAAAAGCAGCTAATGTCAAGAAGTGAGGATAAATATAATCCATTAAATATAAAATTTAGAGATAAATCAGATAGGGTTATTGTAAAAATGCTACGAGATGCCCAATCATTTATAAGAAATGGTCATCATGATAAAGCTTTTGAATTGCTAACAGAAGCACATAAACTCTCCCCGGATTATTTTGAGGTAGCAAGGGTAATGGCCTACCTCCATCAGCAGAATGGAGCAGTTAGCGATGCTCGTGAACAGTATGAATTGTCGATAGTGTTATCTCCTAACACCCCTCAGTTGCATTATTGGTTTGCTAAGTTTTTACTTCATGAAGAAGATAACGTTGATGATGCTTTGACTCAAGTTCAACTTGCTTATGACTTAGATCCAACTTCTATTGAGGTTTCATTAACTCTGTCGAGAGTTCTAATGTTTCAGCATAGGTTTGATGAGGCAGAAGTTATCCTTAATTCAATCGAGCCTATAATTAACGATTCAAATGAGCATAATATTAAAGTTTATAAAGATACTGAAATACAAATTTCTTACAGAAGAGCCGATGATTTTTCTCAAAAAAGTGAATATGCAGATGCTATGTTTTTTTTAGAGAAAATGTCAAACCAGTTTGATAACCTTCCCGATTTCTTTAAAGATGCATATTTAAGGAAAAAACTATCAAAATGTGATTTTTTAATAAAAGTTATATCTCGTAGTGCCGATCAATCAATTCAAAGAAGGGTTGAGGATTTTAGAGATTGGTTTCAGCGAGAATGTGCTTAAATAGCATATTTGAAAATGATAAAGCCAGCTTAATCGCTGGCTTTGAATGTTAAACTGGATTTGAATTTTTTATCGATTAATTATTTTATCAAAGATATGCATCCAGCGCTTAAGTTGCAGTTCCGTATCCCGGATGCCTTCTTGTGAGTTAAAGTCACCCTTTTGGGGAAAGAACATTACTCTCCATTCTGGAAACTGAACATCATCCACTGCGATGTAAAAGCCCGATTCTCTGAAATCATGAGTGCGGTCGAGTTCTTTGTTGATACCAGCCCGTTCTCTCGTAGTAGACAAATTGTATCGCCACTCTTTGATTGCTGAGAACGGATAGGTCTTTTGTTTGTTCTCTTCCTTGAGATGGATAAGTCCTCTTTGCTGGTCGAGCTTCATAAAAGTGGAACCAAACTCATGACTCCACATACCGTCTTGCTCGCCAAAATGGTCTCTGGTGCTGGCATTCCACTTTTTGATGCGGAATTTTTTATAAGCAAACATCATGAGCATGATGCTTGCGAAAACCCATACGATTGCAAGTTGGACCAACCCCTGAATTCCAGAGAAATAGAAAATGACAATCGGCAGTGCAATAGCAATCCACACCCTTTTCATCATAAGGAAGTTGGGCTGTTTTACTTCAGTTGTTGCTGTCATAGATTCTTCCAAGGTTAGTTTCACTGAATCGAAGGCGCACGTATACATCAGCTTATTCTGCTGATAAATCAGTGTGCTATGTGGTTTCGTTTGAAGTTACATTACGGCTTGGAAATGGGGTCTAGCAAATCATTTGTACCGATCGATCGCTTTCTTTTGATAGTTTTTATCTATCATGTGTATTTAATTGATCAGTAATAACGATCGATCGTTTTTACCTATCGATTTGAAAAAGAATAAAAATATTTATGAAGTTTGACTTAGTGAGTGGTTTTAACTGACTGAAAACTAGCTCTTTAAGGTCGTTTGAAAACGTTTTTAAACGCTGAACTTTGAAAACTTACTTCAGAAATCTCTGATGCTTCGGGGTTGCCGGTTCGTATTGAGTCATAGATGACATTTCTTTTGAGAGGATTGAGAATCGTTGAGCCAACAGCTTTTAAACTGGCAACAAACTCCTCAAGGTAAGGTATCCACTGCAACCAGCGAGACCGGATATGTTCTCTGGGATTTGCCGTTAGGGGAGGAACTGTGGGATGAACTTCAATGGGATTCAAAACGTTTTCTTTGTCGGAAAGTGATTCAGGAGCAACAGCCTCTATAGGTTGAGTCACGATGATTTGCTTACTCATGTTTGACCAACTGTATGCTTTACCGAGCTGTGATGCCTTAAAAGCGACTCCTTGATGCTCAAATGAAAAACCGTTTATCTTGCCAGTAGATGTGATGTTTGCTGTGGCTGATATATTTTGCTTTTGCATTTCATGTATGAAGTCTTCGATGGTGATGGTATTGAAGAAGGTAAGGATCGCATCTATAGCTTCTTGTATCACTTTTTTAGAAGCTTTCTCTCCGGTCCTTTCCTGCATCATCTTTTCGTTACGAGTGAGCTTCCTTTGCTCTTTGGGCTTTTTAGCAGGAGAGGGACCTTTCGTTTGAGTGAGTTTGTGGTCTCGCTCAAGATCTTGGATTACACGGGTGCTTATCAGGTTTTCGTTCTTACCTAAGTAAAGCTGGCCATCTACTATAACGTTTATGCGAGAAGCAATAATATGTATGTGTTTTCCAGCTTCATCGTCGTGGAGGACATAACAACGAAGGTGAGTGTCACAGAAGCCCATCCGTTTCATGTAGTCGTCAGCAATGTTCCTCCATTGTTCATTTGTAAGGGATTCACCGACAGGGAGACGAAGAGAGTTATGCCAAACTGGTTTCGTAACATCCTCTCTTAGCTTCTGAGTCTTTACGAACTCGGCGGTCAGCTCTTCTACAGTAAAGCCTACAAGATTGCCACCAATCACCACTGGTGTAGTCATGTGATGAGGAGCAGGGGCAAGCGCATACGAGATGACTCCTCGGAAGTTTTTACCCCTTTTTATTTTATTCATACCCTTCATCTTGGATGATCACTTTTCAAGAGTCAGCAGAGCATCTCTTACATGCAACAGTTTCAATTTTAAAGCGCTTACTTCCTGCGATAGTGGCTGAGCATCTTCGCCTCTGCGAAGCAGGAATGAAGTAAGATCATTCAGTTTCTGTAGGGAACCAGTAAGCTCCTGCCAGGCTTCTTTGTTGATTTCGGGAACAGAAGGGGGAAGTTGCTTGAGAGCTGAGGATCTCAGCCAACAGCTTTTGCTGAGCTGGCCTCTGGACTGGTTTACTTTGCTCAGCTCAACCTCATTCAATCTGACTGTCACTGAATATCTGCGAAGACGGTTAGGGGGTAATTTTTTGATAGAAGGATTATTGGTAAATGAAGAAGGGAACTCATCGTCGAATATAGCATTGTTTTTTTTCATATCAACTCCTTTTGATATTTTTATTAATAGCATATCCATATGCTAACTATAACAAATACCATAAAGATCAATTGCGTCAATGGGTGGGGTTGTTGTTTTTTGCTTTGATCTTTCTTTTTCAACCGAAGGGCGGAAAAAGCAAGGCAACTGAGCATCGCTCAGTTAGCCCTTGCTAAATACTAAAGAGTTGACAAGTTAAAAATTAGTGTTATTAATGATCTAGAATTTTCTTATTTATAGGTGATTTATGTCAAAGATATTTTTATTAGTAGTGGTTTTATCATTAAATATGTTCACATTTTATTTTGCACCAAGTATGAAGGAGCCATTGGTGTTAATCGATTTATGTTTTTTTATAGTGATATTTTCTATGATTTTAGTTAGTGGTGAAAAAAATGATTTATGAAGATAGGAAAGTAATAATAAATAAAAGGGAAGCAAGTTAACAATGAGCATGCAATTATCGTGATTATGACTGTCAATCGATGGTTATTATTATTTTCCTTTTTAGGAACATCAACTTTCATGTCCTTGTTTACTTCAGCAACTTCAGCAACTTCAGCAACTTCAGGTATAGTTTTGATATCTCTACTATCATCTGAAGGTTTTTTGTCATGAACTTCCTGATTATCTAATTTGTTTATTACTGATTGTTTTTCCAGAACAATTTCCCGCCAGAACTCTATGAATGTAATCATCGTTTTAGCTAGGGAACTTACCAATAAAACAACTCTTATAACAAGGTGTGTTTTATTTTCTGCAATGTATTCTATTTTATTAAGTTCTTGACTGGTTTGATAGTCATATATGAAGAGGTAAATGGCATAGCTAGCAAAAAAAAACAATATGAAATCATTTAGATTTTTGATGGATTTACCACGAATAACAAACCATAAAGCTATTAACAAACCACCTGCAAGCGCAGGCGAAGCACTAACCAGGTTAGGTAGGTCAATATATTTTTCACTGAGGCTAAAAAAATAGCTTGCTGGAAAAAAATAAAAGCTACAGTAAGCAATTATACCTAAGATACCGATAATGAACCAAGCGTCACTTGTTTTAAATGTTTTTCTAAATATATTATTACGAACGGTTTTTATTCCATCAACCAATTTTTTATCAGTCATTTTATTTCCTTGTCAGCAATGAACGCCTTTTAGTTAAAATTTATCTAATAATTTACTAGTATTTGAAAGATTGATCTGACAAATTTAAATTTATAAATTCAATTTACCAATGGGTTTAATTTAGATACTGCTACCTTTATATACTGAAGAACTTTATATTAAATTTAATTTCGCATATATAAAAATTTGCAAGCTCCAACATCGGATATACTTATAAAAATATAAGTAAAGATTATGTTTTTTTTCTTCCTGGTGAAGAAAGATAAACCAGTTTAACTTTAAGTGCAATAGACACTACGATGAAAAATAAGAACAATCTGTTAACATTAAAATTTAATTCATTAAAAAACAGTCGCTTATGCTGTATCTCTCAATTTTGTTAACTTTGGCAATAGTTTTCATTGCCGCTAAAAGGTAATTTATTTTTGTTAATTTTCAATTCCCATATCAGGGTGGGTAATGTTATGAAAGGAACTTTAAGAAAAACAGAAGCTTCTGAGTGGGTGTTGAGAAACAGCCTTTATTGGATGAGCACTTTCACTCGCTGGAAGCTTGATGAAGACGAAGAGCATTGGCTTGTTTCATTCGAACATTGGAGCGACGATATTGAGTTCGAGTTCGAACGACTGCTGAATGACTACAAGCTCAGGGAGAAGCTTCAGGCTCATACCGGACAGGTCAGGACTTCTATCATCGACAATGTTCTGAGGAGTATTGATTCGAGACTCTCTCAATGAATACGATGCCATTCAACTTTGACCGCCTTAGCAATGGCAAAGTCTTTATCAGCAACCTTGCTGGCTTTCACAGCTTTGTCGATAGCGAAGAACTCAACCTTCTTGCCGATAACGACTTTCCTCCAGAGCAAACCACCTCTCGACTGCTTGAAAGCCGATTGTTCATTGCTGACGATGCAACTCAGGCAGTTTCAAAAGCCTCCCTAAGTTCTGCCTTTGCCAAACGACTGATGAACGAGCTGGCCGTAAGACCCATCTTTATGATTGTGCCGACTCTCAGGTGCGATCACACATGCAAGTATTGTCAGGTTAGCAGAGCATCGGTTACCGCTGACGGTTATGACCTGAATCCAGAACTGATACCGCAAATCGTTAGCACCATTAAAAAGCTTGGCACTCCCCCCTACAAAATAGAAGTGCAGGGCGGAGAACCGCTTCTCAGGTTCGATCTCGTCCAGTCAATTTATGAAGAGTGTGTGAGTTCGTTAGGTAGCGATGCTTTCGAAATGGTTATTGCCACGAGTCTCTCCATACTCGATGAAAGCATCCTCTCTTGGGTTAAAGAACGGAATATCACCTTTTCTGTCTCTCTTGATGGTAACGAAGCCGTCCACAATAAAAACCGTATCCTCACCGACTCTCAGGCTCACAACAAAGCCGTTACAGGCATTCAGAAAATCACAGAAGAGCTGGGAGCAAACCGTGTAGCAACGGTCACCACAGTTACTAAGGAGCTGACAAAAGAACCAGCCTCCATAGTGGATGCTCATCTGTCTCTTGGCCTCACTGACATGTTTATCCGGCCTGTAAGTCCCTATGGGTTTGCTCAGAAGCAAAGCTTCACTTTTTCTATGCCGGAATATTTTGATTTTTATAAAGAGCTGATGCAGGAAGTGTTGCTTCAAAATCAGAAAGGCATACCTGTCGTTGAGCACTCAGCCTCTATTCACTTAAAGCGGATTTTCAATCCGGGCTTTAGTGGTTATGCAGATCTGAAATCACCAAGCGGAGTCGTGCTGAACTGCATCCTGTTTAACTATGACGGCAAGGTCTACGGTAGCGACGAAAGCCGTATGCTTCAGAAAGTAAATCCCGAAGCAGATTTCAGTGCAGGAGAGTTTGCTTCACTATCATTCAGTAGCAACGAATACTACCGTTCCGCTCTCTCATCTTCATTTAATTTTGCCATGCCTGGTTGTGATACCTGTGCTTACCAACCTTTCTGTGGAGCAGATCCTTGTCAGAACATCAGTGTTCATGGCGAGCCTGTTGGTGACAAGAGTCGGTCAACCTTCTGCCAGTATCATAAAGGGATGTTCCGCTTCTTGCTGAATGAAATCTCTCAGGATGGACCAATGGCTGAGATGCTCAAAAGGTGGGCTTATGTCTGAGGTGCTGAGAAACGATATTTTCCGGTTTTCATCAGACCTACCAGTTCAGCAAGGCTTCTATTGCCTGTGTAAAACCAAGCCCGAGAATCCTCAATTCTATCTGCCAAATTTGCTTGTCACTGCAACACAACTCGATTCCAGACTGCCTGCATATTTTGCAGACTCGATTGTGAGCCGGGAACTTTTCGATTCCATTGAAGATGGTGACATTGGGATCGTCAACAACGGCAACATGCTCCGGGTAATTCTGTCCCGTAGAGCAAACCATAACACTGTCCTGGTCACTGAAAGGTGCAACAACAGTTGCCTGTTTTGTTCTCAGCCTCCCAAGACAGGTAATGATGACTGGCTTCTTAACCAGTCAGCTTTGGCTATAGCTTCTTTCTCTCTGAATGGAGTAGTGGGAGTGAGCGGGGGAGAGCCTTTGCTCTATGGCGAAGACTTCCTGCATTTTCTGGACTTCATAATCGAAAATTCCCCTGACACAGCACTGCATGTTCTAACCAATGGACGGAAGTTTGCGGATGTCAGCTTTACCCAGCAGATGAAGGAAAGAAGCGATAAGCTCAAAATCACGTTTGGGATACCGCTTTATTCTTCAAGAGCATCAGTGCACGACTATCTGGTCGGAAGCGAGGGAGCTTTTGATGAAACAGTCAGGGGACTGATAAATGCTGGTAACTCAGGGATCAACATAGAACTGAGAGTCATCCCTACTCAGGTTAACTATAAAGAGCTTGATGACATTGTAGAGTTTGCTGGCCGTGTGTTCTCGAACATTAACCAGATCTCCCTTATGGGACTTGAGTCGATTGGGTGGGCCCGTAAGAACTGGTCATCAATCTTCATAGAGCACGACAACTACAGCGAACAAATCCTTTCGGCTGTAGATACTGCACACAGGTCAGGTATCCCTCTTACCATCTTCAATTACCCACTGTGTCACCTTCCTGAAAAGGCATGGGATTTTGCCACACAGTCCATCTCAGACTGGAAAAATTACTATCCCAAAGAATGTGATGAATGCACTCAGAAGTCTTCCTGTGCTGGTTATTTCAGTTCATCAAAAGGCCGTTTTCATCAACCTCCGAGACCAATAATATGAAAAAGTTTAATTTCGCGGCTCTGCTTCCTGGATTTTTGGTTCTTAATAACTCTGTATGGGCAAGTGATTCATCTACCGGTGCCAGTGACTTACCTGGTATGACTCTGAACGAACATGATTTAGTGATAGCACCGCTCAACACCGAAGTGCCGTTCTACATTGCAGGGCACAGGAGTCACAGTTCTCACCGTAGTCACAGCTCACATCGTTCCTCATCAGGCGGTGGCTACTATGGTGGAAGCACTCCTTACTATCCTAAAACATACAGCTCCCCTGGCACCTCAGACTCATCCAGTTCAGGAACTCGTTCGTCGTCGTCGTCCTCCTCCTCTGTCCGTTCACTTCGCTCTAATGACACAGACAGCACAACCACAACAAACTCAGCAGGGACCACAGGTGCCAATCGAGCGAGTAGCGGGCTAACTTCGGATACTGAAAAACGTAAGCGGTTAATCATGCGAGTGCAGTTTGCCTTACTCGATAAAGGTTTCTATAACGGCAACATTGACGGAAGTATGGGGCCTGCGACACGAACTGCCATCAAGAATTATAGAGTTGCAAATGGATTGCCGACTCCAGTAAGAGAAACATTAGACACTCAGTTATTGAACTCTTTAAATATACTGGCTCGATAAGACATTGGGAGTAAATATAATGAAGATAAAACTTTCAATTTATAAAACAAAAAGAATTACTGATGACATTGATCAGGTTTTGAATTTGGAAAAAGTCCAAAAACCTATTGAATTTGATATGGATGATGCAAGAGCATACCTTTATGCAAAGCAGATTTCTGACCCAGTGCTACCTGAATGGACAAGTTTATTTACAAGCCAAAAGAAAGACATAAAACCCGATTTTTTTGGTATGAATAGTAGCACTGGAGCAGTACTGGTAGTTGAGGTTGATAACTCAAGGTATCTTATTCCGTTTGGAACTGGTCATCACTTAATTAATGATAGTGGCATTGTCAAAGGTTTTGGACTGAAAATAACCCTTAAATGTATTGAGCATAAAAAAATCCGTAGCCTGGATAAAGGTAGTCATAACGAAACCAATCTTCTAACTCGTAGTCAGAGTAGTAAAGAAGTCGATATATATAATCTTAAAATTGATTCTGAGATGGATATTCTCACGACCCTCACGGGCACTTCCACTGAAGATGTTTTGGGGAATAAAATAACAGGGAAAGATTCTTTTGTAATTGTGCCAGACATTGACTTGAAAACCATTCCTGAATTATTAATAAAAATAGACTCTATTTATAAATTACCTCTTCCTGAAGAATTCGAATGGGTTAACAATATCAAAGAAGCTGATGAAGCTGAAGTTGAAATATTGGATTCGCTTTTGATCGATTTGATAAAGCAAAGAGACTTCAGTGACATATGGATAGGTGAGCCAGAAATTGTGGATTGGGAAAATCAAATAGGATATTGTTTCGAGAGAAAGCAAAGAAGCATTATTTATGAAAGCTTGTCAATCGATCACATATGTGAATATTTTGATGGCAAAAATGCGGATGTTACTGTTGATGAACTTAAAAGAAGTTGCTTGCATGTTTTAAATGCCGATTATGAAACGATAAAGAAATGGTCTTTGTATAGATGCATTTATGCTGAAATAAAAGAAGGCGATCAAAACTACATTCTGCGAGACTCCATATGGTATGTGGCCGATAGAAAATTCGTAACAACCATTGATGATGAGATGAAAAAGATTCTACATTATGAGGAGTCTGATAAGTTTCCGGTATACTCCTATAAAAGAGAAGAAGATTACAATAAAAATGTTTGTCTTGGTGACAAATCATTTACACACATGGACAAAAATTTATTCATCATGGTGGTGGGAAAAGTAAAATTGAATTTTGCGACCTTATAAAAGGTGCATCAGATTTTATTCATGTGAAGTATTATAGTGGCTCACAAAGTATGAGCCATCTTTTCTCACAAGGATTTGTCGGTTCTGAACTTTTCATAAGCGATTCAGAGTTTCGAGGAAAACTTAATGAGAAACTTCCCGTTCATATAAAATTAGCTGATCATATAATACGGCCTGATGCTAAAAACTATAAATTAGTATTCGCTATAGCTACGAACAAAAAAATCCCTGAAGATCTGCCTCTGTTTTCAAAAATAAATTTAAAAAACTTTCATAAGAGCATTAGCAACTTTGGATACGAAGTTAGGATTTGCAAAATAGCAGTAGATCCCAATATTTACAAAAAAAAGTTATGTAAGCCACAAAAGAACAAGACCTAAGATAATTTATCAATGTCAGATATCTTGGTAAGTTCACTAAGATAATCTTGTTTATTCCTAAGAAGCCAATGGAAAACCTTGGGGTTTTCGAGTATTTTTTTAATGTGAGATATAACAATCGTTAGCTTCAAACTATTGGAACCGTAGTTTTCTTTTATCTTTTGTGTATCGAAATGGACCTGAGCCATCTCTTTTTCAAGTCTTTCAATTGCTTTTCTATTACCAGATTTCTCATCAATGTTAGGTTTACCTTTGTCGTTTAAAAGTTCAGGTGATGAACTGTGATAAAGCGATTGAGCAAAAATCTTTGAATAATTATCAAATTTTATCATTAGGTTTGCACATTCAATTTGCCTAAAAGGGATCATTCTTTTTAAGATCATAAATGTGTTTTTAGGTATATCTCTATCATTAAATAATTCTATAACCTCAGGGCATATGCCTTTAAGAACGGATAGATTACTTTTTAATGAATCGGAGCTTATATTCAAGGCTGAACACAGCATGTCTTCAGGAACCCCTACTCGAACAGCTTCTTTTAACATTTTCTGAATTTGAATGATTGTTATTCTATTAACTTTTTTATTCGGAGTATAAGTGTCGTAAACAGTTGAAACGAGACAAGCAACTCTTTCTTCTCCAATATCATTTAATGCCTCAACTCTCAGATGACCATCAAGGATTTTTGCAGTGCCATCAGCCCCATCAATGTAAATAAGTATAGGTTCGACTAATCCAAGTGCAGATATCGTGCTCTTTATTTGTATGTATTTTTGGCTGCTTTTGTAGTTGGTAGGAAGTTTCTTAGTATAAATAAGATCACATAATCTAAAGCTGATTGTTTTTTCACTAAAGCAGTATTTAATCATTTTGACCTCCGTAAGAAGTATTTTTCATTATAACTTTTACTACTTCATTTAAATGCTCTTCGTCTAAGATTTTACTGAACTCTTCGTTATCAGATAACTCTTTGAATATTTGACTGGCTATAAGTAAGTTTCTCTCGACATATTCAGCTTTGTTTTTAATTTTTCTATGCTGCGAAATATTATCTTGATATATCTGTTTTAGCTCATCAGTAGTGAGTTTTTTCTTTTTCTTTGCAACTCCGAAACTATTGTTCAGAAATCCTTTCAAACCTTCATCTCTGGAGTCCAATATATCTCTGATTTTACCAACATCTTTATGTTTTATTAAACCTTCATCAAAAGCTTTAATTAGTAATTCTTGCCCACCTTCGAAGTCTACTCTGGCAATTTCAACTGCAAGCGAGATTGGAATGCTTCCTGATTCTACAGCAGATAATAGTTTGTTTTCTCCTTTGTTAATTAGCATAGTCAGGCTGGTAATCCAGTGCAATGATAGGCCAGTAGAATAGGATATTTCTTTGTTAGATAAACCTTGCTCATTCATTTCTTTTATTCGTTGGAACTGCTCGCCCGCTCTTGGTATTACGCGAGCCATATTTTCAACTAAACTCATTATGTATGCTTTGTTTTCATCAATGTCCAGTATGAAAGCAGGTATTAGCTTTTCTCCCAAAGCTGTGAGTGATTCAAGTCTACCCTGACCACAAATTAAGGCGAATTCATATTTTCTATCCGAAATTCTTCTTACTGTTATTGGCTTTCTTAATCCACTGGTGTCGATACTATCTGTTATCTCAGCATGTTTGAATTTGTTCCGAGAACGAGGGATTACAACTTTTATTTTTGATATTTCAAGCATATGAATTTGATCGTCGTTCATTTAGGCTACCTCTATTTCCGCAGTTGAAAGCATATCAAAGAATGTCCTGATGTTATCAAATCTATACATTTCGAATAGAAGGTTATTATTCTCTTTTAGACACAGCTCATTTTCAAAACTTTCAATTGAAGGTAGGATGTAATAATCTACAGGTTCGGTATTAAGGCTGTTCATTCTTGCAATTACACTAACTTCGGGATTTAAGCTCCTGTCTAATCTAACTATCCATCTACATTTTCCAGAACCCATTTTTCGACATCGAGACAGTATTATGGAAAAGGTTAAACTTTTGTTTATGGTGATTAGTTTGTTATCTAATATAGATACATCGCTATTATTAATTTCTTGGTGTATTTTATTCACAATGTTGTCATGTTTAATTCGTAAGTCTGAGTTTATTTCTAAATAGCGGTAATCCCGTTCGGGTGTGTAATTTATCAGCTTATATGCTGGAAGAAGTCCTCCAAAGCGGCTTGCTACTACACTGCTTGATGGACCATAATCCTCTTCATCAATGATAAAGCCTGATATTTTTCCATGAGTCGAAAGGATCTTTTTTAAAAAATCAAGAATCTCTTCATTGCTCATTTTTATTGAGCGGTTATCGATAATATCTTTCGCTAACCTGAATTTTTCTTCTGAAATTATTGGTTTGAAAAAGGAATTATACTCAATCCAATCCTCTTCAGGATTGTGAACTCTTTTAGTTTTAAGTTTCTGAGATGTTCGATTATATGTATACTTACCAGTATAGCGATTATTTATAAGCACAGAATGTATCCGGCTTCGTGTCCAATCCGACCTGTCGCTGTATTTATATCCTTCTTGGTTTAATTTTGAAGCGATGAGATACTCATTTAATCCTTCAAAGATGAACATGTTAAATATTTTCTTTACTAAGTCTGTTTCCTTTTTACTGCCTGGCACTAAAACTATCCTATCTGTTTGCAGACTCTTTCTCTCACCATTGTTGAGTATCATTTTTGCTTTGTTATTATTATCAAGTAGTTTTCTTTTAAGTCCGTATCCAGGCACTCCACCTTGATAGTATCCTCGCTTAACAAGATTTACATGTCCGGCAAATACTTTTATTGAAAGGTTTTTACTAAATGCTCCCGCAGCATACATAAGTGATGAGAGTATGAATGTCTCAGTATCACTATTCGCAGGAAGATTTTCAGCACAGTAGATAACATCTACCTTATTCATTTTTAATAGATATTTATAGTAAATGCCTTCTTGTGGATCTTTAAAGCGACCAAAACGACTAACATCATATACAAGTACAGCTTCGATATTAATTTCCTTGGTGAGTATGTCATTGATTAACTTGTTAAAATCATGCCTCCCTGACGTTGATACACCGCTTTTTCCTGCATCATCGTAAGTATGCAAGATTTCCATATTGTGGTCGTCAGCATACTTTTTTATGAACTGAGCTTGGTTATCTAACGAAAACTCCTGAAGATTTGTAGACATCCGTAGATACTGTGCTACTTTAACTTTCTGTTTTTGCTCTATTTTATTATCCATTGCAGTGCCTTGGTGCAACTGTGGAATACAGATTTGTATAAAAATTGATCAATTTTTTGTCAGTTGCAACTCTTTTTTCTTTTCTCATGGCATAATTTCAAATGGTCCATCTATCAACTTGTCTGTGAGAGTAAGCGCTTAAGTTTGCGGGGATTTAGGACAGTATGAAACAAGAGGAATTCATAGAAATTCACCTCTAAAGTGTGAATTAATGCTAGGGCGATTTAAAAATGAGAGAGCCATATTGTGAAAGAGTCTGGAGAAACATATTTTTTGGATAATATTGCCTGGTTGATATTGAGGGTAAAACTTATTGAATAAATCAAAAACAAATACATCAATCTTTTTCTTCAATGATTTTGTCTATAAGAATTAAGCAAAAATATCAGAAATTGATTTCTCTTTGGTTATAAATTAATTGATTTGGTTTGACTTTTATAAAAAATAAGATTAATAGTTTATATGATTTTCGATTAAAGAGGAAATTTACTATGGATAAGGAAGAAATAACAGATGATGATATAAAAGAAGTCGTGGTTAGGCTTGGAGAGACTACATCACAATTACTTATTGAAAGAGGAGTATATGACCACTTCACAAAATTCCCAGGGGGGAATATAGTATTCGATATTTTTTGGAAATATTTTGAACTTGAGTTTGCTGAAAAAGCACTGTTCATAATAAATAACTTTGATTTATCAGGTCATTATACCGAAGAAAATGGTGAGGTTGAGCATTGGATCGTAGAAGAATTGTTTGATAATAATTTTGAGAACAGCCTTGAGGACATGCTGGTCAGAAGAAGGGTTAAAGAAGAAAAAGTTAAGGTAAATAGTATATTAAGTCCTGATAATGATGAGTATGATGACTTTAGAAAAAGATTATAAACTATATGTAAATTTTTTTTCTTTAAAATATAAAAGCCAGGTATTGATTGCTGGCTTTTATTCGGTTTGAATTTATTGGTCTAAATCGCTAAGTTACTTACCACAAACATCACATTTATTTCGATATGCTCATGATTAACCTCTTTGAATTAACTTACAAAGGGAAGCTTTAAATTCTTAATAGATATTCGCAGCCCACATTGAGTTATCAATTATAAATTATTAAATACGTATCGTTTGCTATTCACTGTTCTGAATGCTGAATAGAGAAGGAAAAAGGTGTCTGTGCTTCTTCTTTACAAGCTTCCACGTAGTCAGCCCACCATTGCAACATGAGTCTCCGTTCTTCCAAATGCTCAGCTTTATGTATGTAAGCAGCCCGGACACTGTTGCGTTCCTGGTGGCTCATTTGTCTTTCCACAGCATCTCTCGACCATAATCCCGATTCGATTAATGCACTACATGCCATAGTCCTGAAACCATGCCCGCAGACTTCAGCTTTAGTATCGTAGCCCATCGCCCTAAGTGCTTTGTTGACAGTGTTTTCACTGATAGGTTTGTCGTCCCCGGTAAAACCAATGAACATAAGTTCTTTGTTACCACTGATCGTATGAAGCTCTTCCATAAGTGCTTTGGCTTGCGAGCTTAATGGAACCAGATGTGGGGTTTTCATCTTTGCCCCTCTTGCAGAATATTTTACCCCTTTCATCGGTTGTCGCTTTCCAGGGATAGTCCACAGTGAATTTTTGAGATCGACTTCTGACCAGCGAGCAAATCGCAGTTCACTCGAACGGACAAAGGTCAGGAGTGTTAATTGCACTGCAATTTGGGTAATGCCTCTTCCTTTATATGCTTCCAAACGGTTCATAAGCTCTGGCAATCGTTCCAGAGAAAGGGCAGGGCGATGAACACTTTTAGTGGAAACAACAGCACCAGCGAGGTCGTTTGCAGGATTCTGTTCAATCAAAGCATTGTGAACGGCATACCTCATTACCGCCGTAATGCGCTGTTGTAAGCGGGAAGCCAGTTCATTGTGTCCTGAAGCTTCTGCTTTTTTCAAAGGAACCAATAAATCACGAGTTTTTAGCTCGCTGATATTACGTTTTCCGATGACAGGGAACACATGGGAAACAAGGCTGTTCAAAACAGTTGTTCTATGACTGTCTGACCAGGTTCTGTTACTGGTATGCCATTGTCGTGCAACTTGCTCAAATGTTAGCAAGCCCTTGCTCTCAATCTTTTGCGTTTTTCGCTTCTCACTTGGGTCTACATGGTTTGCAACAAGCTGACGGGCTTCATCTCTTCTTCGTCTGGCTTCTGACAATGAAACCTCTGGATAAACACCCAGTGCGAGAATTTTCTGTTTGCCAGCGAAGCGATACTGGAAACGCCAGTATTTGGAACCACTTGTGGTGATCAAAAGATGCATACCATTACCGTCTGTCAATTTGACAGGTTTATCAGAAGGCTTTGTATTTCTTACTGTTAACTCAGTGAGCGCCATACTAAAAACCCTCTTCTGATGGTATCTGCATTATCGAACTTAAAATACCAACATATGTACCAACAAAACAGCGTGGATATTGAAATATGACGGTGTACGTTAGTGGGCTAAGAAAAGAAGGTAAGCGTTTGAAATTGAAGAGTTGACTAGACTTTAAGATACTTAGATGGGCTAACATATGGTGTCCCCTGCAGGAATCGAACCTGCAACTAGCCCTTAGGAGGGGCTCGTTATATCCATTTAACTAAGGAGACGCCAGCGCAGTATACCGCAGTTAAGCGGCAGGATTCACTACACTGCCGCGCGTTTGCTCATTCTGTCAGCAATTTAGCGTTCTTCTTGCTGCTGCTGACGTTTTTTCTCCGCTTTGCGCCGTTCTGCCTTCGCCTTTGCCTGAGCAGCTTCGCCCATATCATTGCGAATCTGGGCGTGACTTATCAGGGCGAAAATCAGCGTACCGCCCGTCAGGTTACCCAACAGGGTTGGAACAGCAAAAGGCCAGAGAAACGCGGTCCAGGGCACGCTGCCGTTAAACACCAGGTAAAGCACCTCAACGGAACCCACCACGATATGTGCCAGATCGCCCAGTGCGACCAGCCAGGTCATCATCACAATGACAAACAGTTTGGCCGCTCCCGCATAAGGGAACATCCAGACCATTGTGGCAATGATCCAGCCGGAGATCACCGCGTTAGCAAACATCTCGCCCGGCGTATGTTCCATCACCTTCATGCTGATATCCGTAAAGGCCTGGCGAGTGGCTTCATCAAAAATGGGCATTTCGTTAAACGCTAAGGCGGCGAACGCGGTACCAATAAGGTTGCCCAGTAGCACAATGCCCCACAGGCGAAGCAATAAACCAAGATTGCTTGTGGTGGGTTTGTGCATAACGGGCAGAACGGCCGTCACGGTGTTTTCAGTGAAAAGCTGCTGCCGTGCCATAATCACAATCACAAAGCCAAAGGTGTAGCCAAGATTTTCCAGTAAATAGGCGCCGGGGACGCCGTCCAGATGAACCTGAAAAATGCCCTTGGCCATCAGTGAAGCCCCCATTGACAGCCCGGCCGCAATCGCTGACCACAGCAGCGCCATGCCATCCCGCTCCAGCTCTTTTTCCCCGTCCTGTCGAATCTCTTCGTGGATAGCGGCGGCACGCGAGGGCAGGGCGTCTTCATCTACTTCAATATCCTCCTTTCCCTGTTCTTTTTCTTCGCTGTCTACATCGTTAGGTCCCTGACTTATGCTTGATGAAGGCTTCATGTTTTCTCCTGGTAACAGTACAAATGCGTTATAAGCGTAGTCGTTTTTTGGCTAACGAAACTGTTTCTGCGACAGCGAACAAACGTGATAACCTTCTGCCGTGGTGCGCTTTTTATCCACCAGACGCGCTGAAAAGCACGAATATCTAAGCCCTGCGCAAAAGGGGAGCGCGCACAGCCTTCGGCACGCTGTAACATTGTGCTATCATTTGCGCCTTATTTGGCTGGCGCGATTTACCCCTCCATGTTGGAAATCATTAATCTGCTTTGTGTGCGTGATGAGCGCGCGCTCTTTGAGGCGCTTACGTTTCGCGTGTCGCCAGGTGACATCGTACAAATTGAAGGGCCAAACGGGGCCGGGAAAACGTCGCTGCTGCGTATCCTGGCCGGACTGAGCACGCCTGAACATGGTGAGGTGCGCTGGCAGTCGCAGCCGATTCACCGGCAACGCGACACCTGGCATCAGGCCATGCTTTACCTGGGGCATCTGCCGGGGATCTCATCGGCGTTATCGGCGCTGGAAAATCTGCGCTTTTATCATCCAGACTGCCGTGATGAACACCTTTTTACTGCACTGGCCAGCGTCGGCCTGGCAGGTTATGAAGAGGTCGCGGCCGCGCAGCTCTCTGCCGGACAACAGCGGCGCATCGCCCTGGCCCGGCTGTGGCTGACCCGGGCAACCTTATGGATCCTGGACGAACCTTTAACCGCCCTCGATCACACGGGGGTGGAGACGTTAATGAGCCGCTTTGTGGCGCACACGCAGCAGGGGGGGGCTGTCATCGTGACCAGCCATCAGGCGCTGTCAGGGCTGACGGGGCAGATCAATACTATCCGCCTGCATGCCGTGGAGTGGCAGTAATGTTGTGTCGTCTTATTCAGCGCGAATTACGTATCGCCTGTCGTCGCGGCGCCGAAGTGATGAATCCACTGTGGTTTTTCCTGATTGTCATCACGCTCTTCCCGTTGGGTATCGGTCCCGATCCTCATCAGCTGGCACGGATCGCACCCGGCATTGTCTGGGTTGCGGCATTGCTCTCTTCGCTGCTCGCGCTGGAAAGGCTGTTTCGTGATGACCTTAACGACGGCACGCTGGAGCAACTTTTATTGTCGCCTGTACCGCTGCCGGTCACGGTGCTGGGGAAAGTCATCGCCCACTGGCTGGTCACGGGCTTGCCGTTAATTCTGCTTTCGCCCCTGGCGGCCCTGTTGCTGTCCCTGGATATGCCGGGCTGGCGGGCGGTGGCACTGACGCTGCTGTTAGGAACACCGACGCTGAGTTTTCTCGGCGCGATTGGCGTGGGGCTGACCGTTGGGTTGCGTCGCGGCGGCGTGCTGCTCAGCCTGTTGGTTCTGCCACTGGCTATTCCGGTACTGATTTTTGCCAGCGCGGCCATCGACGCCGCAGGTCAGGGGTTAGCCATTGGCGGTTACCTGGCGTTGCTGGGGGCGATGCTGGTCGCGAGTGCGACGCTGGCCCCGTTTGCCACCGCCGCGGCGTTGCGGATTACGCTGCACTAAATCAGCACGCATCAGACGTGTTATTCGCGTTTATTTAAAAGTGAGCAAGTAAACATGTGGAAAGGATTACATCAGCTGGCGAAGCCCGAACGGCTGTATCAGTTGTGCGGTCGGCTGGTGCCGGGGTTCGCCCTGGCCAGTGCGGCGGTACTGCTGCTGGCCTGGATATGGGGATTTGGCTATGCACCGGCAGACTACCAGCAGGGTGACAGTTTTCGCATTATGTATATTCATGTTCCGGCGGCCATGTGGTCGATGGGGATATACAGCGCGATGGCCGTTGCGGCGTTTACTGGTCTGGTCTGGCAGATGAAAATGGCCGATTTAGTCTCAGCGGCGATGGCACCGATCGGTGCGGTGTTTACCTTTATTGCGCTGGTTACCGGTTCTGCCTGGGGCAAGCCGATGTGGGGAACCTGGTGGATATGGGACGCCAGACTCACATCAGAACTGGTGCTGCTGTTTTTATATCTGGGCGTCATTGCGCTGTATCAGGCGTTCGACGACCGTCGCATGGCCGGGCGCGCCGCAGGCGTGCTCATTCTGGTCGGCGTGATCAATCTGCCCATCATTCATTTCTCTGTGCAGTGGTGGAATACCTTGCATCAGGGATCGTCCGGCTTACTGCAACAGGCTATCGCGCCGCCGATGCGCACGCCGCTGCGCTGGGCCATCCTGGGTGACCTGCTGTTGTTTATCACGTTAACGCTGATGCGCTTACGCAACCTGATTCTGCTGACGGAACGTAAACGTCCCTGGGCGATTGCCCTGGCAAAGACAAGGAGCAAAGAATGACGCCCGCTTTTGCCTCATGGCATGACTTCATTGCCATGGGCGGTTACGCTTTTTACGTCTGGCTGGCGGTGGCAGGGGCGCTGGTGCCTCTTTGTGGCCTGATTGTACACAGCTGGTGGTCACACAGACGTTTGCTGGCGGACATTCGCCAGCGTGATGCCCGGGAGCGCCGTCTGCGCGCGGCCAGTGTTAAACGTGCCGGGACTAAAACGGCAGGAGAAGCGAAGTGAATACCCGCCGTCGTAATCGCCTGTATGTCGTCGTGGCGATACTTACCGGACTTGGACTGGCTACCGCGCTGGTAATGTATGCGCTGCGGTCCAATATCGATCTGTTTTATACGCCAGGTGAAATCCTGGAGGGGAAAGGTGATTCACACATCAGGCCGGAACCCGGACAGCGTCTGCGCGTGGGCGGCGTGGTGATGCCCGGCAGCGTCACGCGAGATCCCCGAACGCTGGCCGTCTCTTTTCAGCTTTACGATGGCCGTGGTGTGGTCAGTGTAAACTTTGTGGGCATTTTGCCCGATCTGTTTCGCGAGGGACAGGGCGTCGTTGCACAGGGCGTCCTTGAACCCGGCAACCTGATCAACGCCAAAGAAGTGCTGGCGAAACATGATGAAAACTACACGCCACCTGAAATCACCGCCGCGATGAAGCCCGCACCACCCGTACAACAGGCCGCGACTCACCCGGCAGGACAGACAACATGATGCCAGAACTGGGCAGTTTTTTACTCTGTCTCGGCGTCGCGTTGGCGCTGCTGCTCAGCGTGTATCCGCTCTGGGGGGCCTGGCGCCAGGATGCGCGCCTGATGGGCTTAGCGCGTCCCCTGGCCGTTGGCCTGTTCGGCTGTGTGGCGGGGGCTTTCGGGTTGCTGGTCTGGGCGTTTATCGTTAACGACTTTACCGTAAGCTATGTCGTTAACAACTCGAATTCCCTGCTGCCGGTCTATTACCGCATTGCGGCCACCTGGGGGGCGCACGAAGGCTCCCTGCTGCTGTGGGTGCTGCTGCTGAGTGGCTGGACGCTGGCCGTGGCGATCTTCAGCCGCGGCATGCCGCAGGACGCACTGGCGCGTGTGCTGGCGGTGATGGGCATGATTACGCTGGGCTTTTTGTTATTTATCATCCTCACCTCTAATCCGTTCAGCCGTACCCTGCCGGACTTTCCCGTCGATGGCCGCGACCTCAATCCCATGCTGCAGGATATTGGCCTGATCTTCCATCCGCCTTTGTTATACATGGGCTATGTCGGTTTCTCGGTGGCCTTTGCTTTTGCCATTGCCTCCCTGATGGCCGGAAGACTGGATACCGCCTGGGCGCGCTGGTCGCGTCCCTGGACCACCGCAGCCTGGCTGTTCCTGACCATAGGTATTGTGTTGGGCTCTGCGTGGGCCTATTACGAGCTGGGCTGGGGCGGCTGGTGGTTCTGGGATCCGGTTGAAAATGCGTCCTTTATGCCCTGGCTGGCTGGCACGGCGTTAATGCACTCACTAGCGGTGACCGAAAAGCGCGGCACCTTTAAAGCCTGGACCGTATTGCTGGCGATTACCGCGTTCTCCCTGAGTCTGCTCGGGACCTTCCTGGTGCGATCCGGCGTGCTGGTCTCGGTGCACGCGTTTGCCTCCGATCCGGCGCGGGGCATGTTTATTCTGGCCTTTTTGGTGATTGTTATTGGCAGCTCGCTGCTGCTCTATGCCCTCAAAGGAGGGCAGGTCCGCAGCCGGGTACAAAACGCCTTGTGGTCGCGCGAATCCTTTCTGCTGGGCAATAACGTCCTGTTGATTGCGGCCATGCTGGTGGTGCTGCTCGGTACGCTGTTACCGCTGGTCCATAAACAACTCGGTCTGGGCAGCATCTCCGTGGGCCAGCCCTTTTTTAATACGCTGTTCAGCTGGCTGATGGCACCGCTGGCCTTAATGTTGGGGATTGGGCCGTTAGTGCGCTGGCGCCGTGATGAACCCCAGAAGCTGGTACGGCGTTTGCTGTTAGCACTGGTCGTCACGCTGCTGGCCTCCGTGCTGTTGCCCTGGTGGCTACAGGATCGGGTAGAGGCAATGACGGTAGTGGGCCTGCTGATGGCGGTATGGATCATCGTGTTAACCCTGATGGAACTGCATGAACGTGCGACGCATCGTCATTCTTTTTTCACCGGACTGCGCCACTTGTCACGCAGCCACTGGGGCATGGTGCTCGGCCATTTAGGTGTCGGCGTCACCGTGATTGGGATAGCGTTTAGCACGCAATACAGCGTTGAACGGGATGTGCGCATGAAAGCGGGCGACAGTGTTGATATCCATCACTACCACTTTGTCTTCCGCGATGTTCAGGATCTGCAAGGGCCCAACTACAGCGGCGGCGTGGCGGTGATTGATGTGACGCGGGACGGGCAGCCTGAAGCGATGTTGTATGCGGAAAAACGCTTTTATTCAGCGGCGCGCACCATGATGACCGAGGCGGCAATTGATGGTGGCTTTACCCGCGATCTCTATGCGGCGCTGGGTGAGGAACTCGATGACGGCAGTTGGGCGGTGCGCATTTACTATAAACCCTTTGTGCGCTGGATTTGGTTCGGTGGACTGTTTATGGCTGCGGGCGGTCTGCTCTGTTTACTGGATCCGCGTTATCGTGCGCGTAAAAAAGGCGAGCGCGAGGTGCGGGCATGAAAAAGATTCTGTTTATTCCCCTGATCCTGTTTTTACTGCTGGCCGCCGCGCTGCTTTGGCAACTGTCACGCAATGCGGCGGGCGACGATCCTACGCGGCTGGAGTCGGCGTTAATTGGTAAACCGTTGCCGGTGTTCCGGCTCGAAGCCCTGGAAACGCCAGGTAAAACCTACAACCAGCAAACGCTTATCACCGGCAAACCGCTTTTACTCAACGTCTGGGCAACATGGTGCCCGACCTGTCGGGCAGAACATCACTATCTGAATACGCTGGCAGAGCAGGGCGTGCGGGTAGTCGGGCTCAATTATAAAGACGATCGGCAAAAGGCGGTGACCTGGTTAAACACGCTGGGTAATCCTTATGCGCTCAGCCTGTATGATGGCGACGGTATGCTGGGCCTGGATCTTGGCGTATATGGCGCACCGGAAACCTTTCTGATCGATGGCAACGGCATTATTCGCTATCGCCATGCCGGAGATCTGAATCCACGTGTCTGGCAGCAGGAAGTAAAGCCTTTATGGGATAAATACAACACGGAGAGCGGCTCATGAAAGCGCTGGTGATGATGCTTTGCGGCTTGCTGTTTAGCGCCAGCCTGTGGGCGGCCATTGATACCTATGCATTTGACTCCGTCGCGCAGGAAGAACAGTACCGTGATATCACCGCCTCCCTGCGATGCCCCAAATGTCAGAACAACAGCATTGCGGATTCCAACGCCATGATTGCGGCGGATATGCGGTTGAAAGTTTATCAGCTGATGAAACAGGGACAAACGCGTCAGCAGATCCTCGACTATATGGTGGCGCGCTACGGCAATTTCGTCAGCTACCAACCGCCCGTAACGCCGCCCACCGTGATTCTGTGGCTGGGACCTGCGCTGTTTGTCGCAGGCGGCGCGGGCGTAATCGTCTGGCGCAGTCGCCAGCGTAAGACCTGTAGCGAACTGAGTGATGAAGAGCAACAGCGGCTTGAAGCCATTTTGAAATCGGACAGGGAAGCATAATGGCAGCCTTTTTAATCGCGATATTGGTACTGCTGTTCGCGGCCTGTGTGCTGTTCCTGGCCGCAGGCTGGCGTCCGCGCGCGTCCCACATAGTCACGCGTGACAGCCTTAATAAAGATTTTTATCACCAACGGCTGGCCGAACTGACGCAGGATGAGGATCAGGGCGTGATCGCCGAGCGGGACGTGATGGCGCGCGAGCTACAGCAGTCACTGTTGAGTGATATTCCGCCCGCACCGGATGCACAGTCGCGCAGCAGTCGCCGTTGGGTATTGTTACCGGGCATTATTGTCTTACTGGTCGTGCCGCTGGTGTGCTATCTCAACACCGGCGGTTTTGTGCCGTTCAGCGGCTGGCTGCAGGTGCAGAAAGCGTATCCTGCGCTGCGTGCGCAGGTGCTGGATCCTCACGCGAAGCCGCTGACGCCGGAACAGCTTTCACGCTTACAGCTCGGTTTGCGCAGCCATCTGCAAACCGAGCCTGATAACCTTAGCGACTGGGCAATGCTTGGCCGTCTTGGTATGGTGCTGAATAACGCGACGACCGCCCGTCAGGCGTTCGAGCACGCGCTGCAGTTGGCACCGAATAATCAGGTATTAAAACAGGATTACGCCGAGGTTCTGGCCCGGTCGGGCGATCCACAGGAAAACCGTCAGGCAGAACTTGTGTTGCAGGATCTGCGTAAACAGGATCCGCACAATGCCCGGACGCTGAGCCTGCTGGCTTACGCTGCCTTTGAACAGCAACACTATGCTCAGGCGATTGCGGCCTGGCAAACCTTACTGAACGCGCTGCCGGCGGACGATCCCCGGCGCGACAACATTGCGCGCAGTATTGAGCAAGCCAGAACGGACGCCGGACAACAAGCGAGCCAGTTGACGGTAGATGTGACGCTTTCTTCCCAGGCAGAAAACATGTTACCGCCGGGCGGAGTCATGTATATTTCGGTTACTGACGGTATGTCACCCGTGCCGGTGGCCGTGAAGCGTCTTGCTGCCGGGCATTTTCCCGTGTCGCTGACGCTGGATGACAGTAATGCCATGATGCAGGGGCGCCGTCTTTCGGCGCAGAAACAGATTCAGGTTCGCGTCAGGATTTCACGTAATGGCCGCGCGAACCCTGAGCCGGGTGACTGGTTCGGTGTCAGCGCCGTCGTGCCCTGGGACGGTCATCAGCATGTGACCGTTGAGATTAATGCGCAGCAGCCTTAGACCGATATTCTCTGGCTCTGTCTGAATCTGTAAACCGCACCGTGGATATCAGCTATGCTTGCTTAACGCGCTGATCTACCCGAGAAAGGCGGCAGGGTATACATCACTTATATGCACAGGGAGAAAAAAATGGATCACCGCCTGACCAGCCTGGCCTTGGCCAGTGTGCTTCTGGTGGGTTGTGCCAGTTCAAAGCCGGAGACCGATGCGCCAGCCGGGCGTAGCGATCCGTTTGAAGGCTTTAACCGCACAATGTTTAACTTTAACTACAATGTGCTGGACCCGTATGTGGTGCGTCCGGTGGCTGTGGCCTGGCGCGACTATGTGCCCGTCCCGGCACGTGCTGGCCTGAGCAACTTCCTGGGCAACCTGAGCGAACCCGCCAGTATGGTGAACGCTATTCTGGTCGGTGAGCCGCGCAATGCCGGTATTCACTTCACGCGTTTCTTCCTGAATACCGTGCTGGGCCTGGGCGGCTTTATCGACGTTGCAGGCAAAGCGAACCCTGAGCTGGCGCGCCAGGGGCCGCAACGCTTCGGTACCACGCTGGGGCACTATGGCGTGGGCTACGGTCCTTACGTGCAGTTGCCTGGCTATGGCAGCTTTACGGTGCGTCAGGACGGCGGCGATTATGTGGATACGCTTTATCCGGTGCTGGGCTGGTTGACCTGGCCGATGTCCGTGGGTAAATGGGCACTTGAAGGGGTGGAAACGCGTGCGCAACTACTGGACTCCGATGCCATCCTGAAACAGCAGCGCGATCCTTACGCCTTTATGCGTAACGCCTATTTTGAGCGCTATGACTTCCTGGCGCGTGGTGGCAAGCTGAAGCCCGAAGATAATCCGAACGCAGCGGCAATTCAGGACGATCTCAAAGATATCGATTCTCAGTAATGTGAGGTCGCCCGGAAAAGGGCGGCTTCAGGCTGAAGTGATTTATACGAATGTTCTGTCAGAGCTCGCCAGGCGGAGCAAAAAAAAGCGACACAGTGTGTCGCTTTTTTTATGCGGTCAACATATCAGAATTTGTAGTTGAAGCTCGCGCCGTACAGCCAGGCTTTACCACTGGAATTAAAGGTATAAGGGCCTTCCTGAATGGTAACTTTCTGACCATGCATATAAGAGACGCCGACATCGACGGAAGCATCGTCATTGAATGCATAGGAGGCACCCGCACTCAGCCACAAGCGATCCTGATCCGGGATGGAGATGGAACGCTTGTCAGCCGGAACCGGGCTGTCATCAAAGGCGATACCGCTGCGGAAGGTCCAGTTTTTATCGTACTGGTAAGTGGTACCCAGGGCGATACGGTAGGCATCATGGAAGCCTTCATCTTTATAGAACAGCGTCTGACCATTCGAACCGGTCGCTTTCAGCTCCTGGAACTGGCTCCAGCTGGTATAGGCCAGGCTATAGTGAACGGCCCATTGTGGCGCGACTTTATGCCAGCCTGAAACTTCCCACATTTCTGGCAGATTCAGGGTTAATGAACCCGGAATCGTGTTTCCGCTTGTGCCAAAAGGTGCGCCGGGAATGTTAAATGCGTTGATGGCCGCAGGAAGATTACTTTTGTAATCCCCATCAAAGTCAACTTTCACCTCAGAGCGGTAGGTGAAACCAAAACGGTTATTATCATCAACCTCATAAAGTACACCGGCGTTCCAGCCATAACCCCATTCGTTCCCCTTTAGTCGGGTAATTTGGGTATCCGCAGGAATGCCCAGCGCGGAGAACGCCTCTCCGGCATAACGCTCAATTTTCGCTTTAGCATAAACGGCATCAAAACCCACACCAAAGCTGAAGTGTTCATTCAGGCGGTAGGCGGTGCTGAGGTTAAGATTAACGGTCGTCAGGTCTGTTTTACCGCCGAATCCGCCTGCGGTATAACCGTTATTAAATTCTGTCGCCAGACCGTAGTTTGAGGTGGCAGAGGCACCTACCCACCATTGGTCATTAATCGGCTGGACATAGTGCAGATCAGGGATCCACTGATTAGGCGCGATGTTTTTCGCATCCAGGCTCCGTCCTGTTGGACTCTGGCCGCTGATATCCACTTGAGGATCGATATAAACCGCACCGAGTGAAAATTCAGGGCGATCCATCAGCGCCATGGTCGCCGGGTTACGGCTGGCTGAGGCCGCCGTATCACCCATTGCGCCTTCGCCTGAATAAGCACGACCTAAACCAATGGAAGAAAATTCATTTAACTGAAATCCGGCTGCGTAAACGTTAGAGGAAATAAGCGCTACCGCAGCTGCCACGGCTGACTTTGCGAACAGGTTTTTATGGTTCATGACCACAACCTCATGTGAATTATTATTTAACGTTGTGACGTCGTGTAACAAGGAACGGCGGATTGTATGGACTGATGACGGTCGGACATATCAGACCAGTGCGGAGAGTATAGGTCCGACCTGTACACATGTTGCAATA
Organism: Pantoea sp. SGAir0180; assembly: GCF_043546245.1. Taxonomy (NCBI): domain Bacteria; kingdom Pseudomonadati; phylum Pseudomonadota; class Gammaproteobacteria; order Enterobacterales; family Erwiniaceae; genus Pantoea; species Pantoea sp. SGAir0180. Next base: position 777,956 of record NZ_CP028071.1, read on the forward strand.
TTGTTTTTAAATTATTTCCAATTTGATAGATGAAAATTCGATCTGCTTAACACTTCTCTGCGGGAAACGAGGCAGGCAGCAGGCGCAAAACTGATTCAGATCAGATTATATTGTGATATTCGTCACTTAGCGTCGCGTGCATAGCGGGGGAGAAATCCAAAGCGTAGAATTTTTCGCAGCGAAGGCTTTTCCCTTTAGTTGTGAAACCAGGAGATTACCATGACGGATGCTCTGAAAAAATGTCGCGCGACCGAAACGGCGGCATGCTGTTGTGTGGATGTCGGTACCGTAATGGACAACACCGATTGTACCGCCAGTTGGTCAGCGTGGTTTGGCCAGCGCGCGGAAGCCGACAGCAAACTGGCTGAACTGAGCGAAAGGGCGCGTCAGGTCGAGTCCGATCCCTGTGTCATAGATGCGCGATTCACAGAAGAGACGGGCGGCGTGCGGCTTGATGTTGCTTTTACTTTTAGCTGTCAGGCAGAAACCCTGATTTTTCAGTTAGGTTTACGCTGAACCGCTTAACGCCGCTGCCCGGCGGCGTTTGTCATTTTCGTGTTTCTCATCTCACTTTTCTCTTCCTGATGTTGGCGGCGTAGCCGCTTGTGGTTAACACTGTGGATCAGGTCAGACCTCTTTTGGCAATGATGCCCCGGTCACGATGCACAGGTGGATACAATGAGCAAAGCGCAGTCACTGTTGACGCGTACGGGCGAGCGCATCGCTATCACTCACGGATTACGTACGCCTTTTCTCCGTCAGGCGACAGGATTTCATGGCATTCCCGCCGTAGAGCTGGGCCGGATGGTGGTCAGCGAAATGGTGGCCCGGAGTGAGTTACCGGTCGGGATGATTGAGCAACTGGTGTTTGGTCAGGTGGTGCAGATGCCAGAGGCTCCCAACATCGCGCGGGAAATTGTGCTGAGCAGTGGTCTCAGCGTCAGTACCGATGCGTACAGCGTCAGCCGAGCCTGTGCGACCAGCTTCCAGGCGGTGGCTAACGTCACGGAAAGCCTGCTGGCAGGCACGATTTCGGTCGGTATTGCGGGCGGCGCGGATTCCTCTTCCGTCCTGCCGATTGGCGTCAGTAAAACGCTGGCTCGTGCGCTAGTGGATATGAACAAAGCAAAAAGCCTTTCCCAAAAGTTTCAGATTCTGCGCCGCCTGCGTCCCGGCGATCTGTTACCGGTGCCGCCTGCCGTGGCCGAATACTCCACAGGATTACGCATGGGCGATACCGCAGAACAGATGGCGAAAACGCACGGCATCAGCCGGGAAGAACAGGATGCGCTGGCTCTGCGTTCGCATCAGCGCGCAGCGCAGGCCTGGCAGTCGGGCGTGCTGAATCAGGAAGTCATGGCCGCCTTCGTCCCGCCCTTTAAGGCCCCCATAGACCAGGATAATAACGTACGAATGGATGCGAAAGCGGCTGACTATGCCCGTTTACGTCCGGCGTTTGATCGCCAGCACGGCACGGTAACGGCAGCCAACAGCACGCCGTTAACGGACGGGGCGGCGGCGGTGATATTGATGCGTGAAGGCCAGGCCAAAGCGCTGGGATTACAGCCGCTGGGCTATCTGCGCAGCTACGCCTTTACCGCCATTGATGTCTGGCAGGACATGCTGCTCGGGCCCGCTTACGCCTCGCCGCTGGCGCTTGATCGTGCTGGCATCACGCTGGCTGATCTGACGCTTATTGATATGCATGAAGCGTTCGCGGCGCAGACCTTGAGTAATATCAAGCTGTTTCGTGACGAACGTTTTGCCCGCGAGGTATTAAACCGCTCGCACGCGCTGGGTGAAATCGACGATGCACGTTTTAACGTCCTGGGCGGCTCCATCGCCTATGGTCATCCTTTTGCGGCGACCGGCGCGCGCATGATCACGCAGACCTTAAATGAATTGCGTCGGCGCGGAGGCGGGCTGGGACTGGTCACGGCCTGTGCCGCCGGAGGATTAGGTGCAGCCATGGTTCTGGAGGCCGAATAATGGAACAGCGCGCGTTTACGTTGCAGATGCGGGACGATCATGTTGGCGTGATCACCATTGATGTGCCCAATGAAAAAATGAATACGCTGAAGGCGGAATTTGCGGTCCAGATTGCCAGCCTGATTAGCGAGGCACGCCAGCATCCGCAACTGCTCGGGCTGGTACTGATTTCCGGCAAGCCTGACAACTTTGTAGCAGGTGCCGATATCAGCATGATTGATCGCTGTCAGCGTGCGGATGAAGCCGAAGCTCTGGCAAGGCAAGGGCAGGAGGTAATGGCCGCGATTGCCACCTTACCGTTTCCCGTGGTGGCCGCCATTCACGGGGCCTGCTTAGGCGGCGGTCTTGAGCTGGCGCTGGCCTGTCATTCACGCATCTGTACGCTGGATGATAAAACCCGTCTGGGACTGCCGGAAGTGCAACTGGGATTACTGCCCGGTTCGGGTGGCACGCAGCGTCTGCCGCATCTGATTGGCGTGCAAAAGGCTTTACCTATCATCCTGACGGGGAAAAGCCTGCGCGCGAAACAGGCGAAGAAGCTGGGGATTGTCGATGACGCGGTGCCGCAGGCGATCCTGCTGGATACCGCTATCGAAAGCGTTAAAAAAGGCAAACGCCGCCGCGCACCGCTTCCGCTACGCGACCGTCTGCTGCAGGGGCCGATCGCCCGCCAGGCCTTATTTGCGCTGGTCAGGCGGGAAACGGAACGCAAAACCCAGGGGAACTATCCGGCCGCGCAACGTATCATCGATGTGGTGCGCATTGGGCTTGAGCAAAGCAGTCAGGCAGGTTATGCCGCCGAGGCGCGCGCCTTTGGCGAGCTGGCCATGACGCCGGAATCGGCGGCGCTACGCAGCCTGTTTTTTGCCTCCACCGCGCTGAAAAAAGAGAACGGAACTGAGGCGCAGCCCCGGCCAGTCGAACGTGTTGGTGTGCTGGGCGGCGGGTTGATGGGCGGCGGCATTGCCTGCGTCAGCGCAATTCATGCCGGTCTGCCCGTGCGCATCAAAGACATCAGCCTGAACGGCATTAATCATGCGCTGCAGACCAGTTGGGCGCTGCTGAGTAAAAAAGTGCAGCGTCGTCAGCTCACCCCGGCGCAGCGCCAGCAGCAGATGGCGCGCATCAGCGGCGGTACCTACTATCAGGGGTTTACCCAACGTGACATCGTCATCGAGGCGGTGTTTGAAGATCTGGCGCTGAAACAGCAAATGGTGGCAGAGGTGGAAACGCACTGTCAGCCCCAGACGATTTTTGCGTCCAATACCTCTTCCCTCCCGATTGCCGACATTGCGGCGAAGGCCGCGCGTCCTGAGAATATTATTGGCCTGCACTACTTCAGTCCGGTGGAGAAAATGCCGCTGGTTGAAGTTATCCCGCATGCGGCGACCTCGCCTGAAACGCTCGCCAGCACCGTCACGCTGGCACGTAAACAGGGCAAAACGCCGATTGTGGTCGCTGACAGACCGGGCTTTTACGTCAACCGTATTCTGACGCCCTACATCAACGAAGCGATGCGCTGTCTGCTGGAGGGCGAACCTGTTGAACATATTGACCGCGCACTGGTGACGTTTGGCTTTCCGGTTGGGCCGGTTCAACTGCTGGATGAGGTGGGCATCGATGTCGGCAGTAAAATCTCGCCCGGGTTGCAGCAGGCTTACGGCGAACGGTTTGCGGCACCGCCTGCTCTGGCGGCCGTGATCAACGACGGACGCAAAGGGCGAAAAAATCATAAAGGGTTCTATCTGTATGAATCGTCACGTTTGCAACGTAAAAAGCCGGATCCCACCGTGTACGACGTATTGCAGATTAAACCCGCAAGCGTGCAGAGTGGGGCACACATCGCAGAGCGCTGCGTGATGATGATGTTAAATGAGGCGGTGCGCTGTCTGGATGAGCAGGTTATCCGCTCGCCCCGTGACGGTGATATTGGTGCGGTGTTTGGTATTGGCTTTCCCCCGTTTCTGGGTGGGCCATTTTACTATATTGATCGCCTTGGTGCTGGGGAAATCGTCAACAGATTAACGCGGCTTGAGCAGCAATATGGTGACCGCTTTGCACCCTGTGAAAGACTGCAGCGGGCAGCGCAACAGCAGACAAAGTTTTACACTTCTTCATAAATATGAATATCCATCCTGATTCAGGGGGTTAGTCGTGTGTCGCACCATCATGATGCGACGCCGTAATCGGGCAGGTGCTTATTTAATAAACAACCGGTTGACTATACTGAAGCCATTAGGGTAAAACACGACGTTCATTCGCAGAATGAAGCGCCTGACGCGAAGGTGTCAGGCGATGTCGACAAACAACAGCGGTGCTTTATGCAAGTTTTTATCATGCGTCACGGCGATGCGGCGCTCGACGCTGCCAGTGATTCAGTCCGGCCCTTAACGCTTTGTGGATGTGATGAATCACGCCAGATGGCGAACTGGTTAAAAGATCAGGCTGTTGACATTGAACGTGTCCTGGTCAGCCCTTATCTGCGTGCGCAACAAACGCTCGCGACAGTTCGTGAGGCGCTGCCCTTACCAGACGGGGCGGATATCCTGCCGGAGTTAACGCCTGGCGGCGATCCGGGGCTGGTGGGCTGCTATTTGCAGACGCTGGCAAACGAAGGGGTGAAATCGGTGCTGGTGATCTCTCACCTGCCGCTGGTCGGTTATCTGGTGTCGGAGCTGTGCCCTCAGGAAACGCCACCGATGTTCGCTACTTCGGCCATTGCCTGCGTGGATTTTGACCCGGCGGAAAGCCAGGGCAAGCTGCTCTGGCAGGTCAGTCCTAAAAAACTGGCAAAAGCGATGTAAACGCTGTCGGGCCATCCTCTGGCCCGACACTGAAAACGTTTGACTCACTTCACCCGTTTTCTTTCCACACGTTACGCAATCACAAAACGCGACACCGATCCTGCCAGCGTTTGCGCCTGATCGTGCAGCGCACTGGCGGCAGCGGACGACTGCTCCACCAGCGCGGCGTTCTGCTGCGTCACGTTATCCATCTCAACAATCGCGACGCCTACCTGCGCAATGCCGCGATTCTGCTCTTCCGACGCATGAGAAATTTCGTTCAACAGATCCGTCACGTTACTGACCGAGTTGACGATCTCCCCCATGGTGTTCCCCGTCTGACTCACCAGTTGCGAACCGGCATTAATACGCGCCACAGAATCATGAATCAGCGCTTCAATCTCCTTCGCCGCCTGCGCACTGCGTTGTGCCAGATTACGCACTTCGCTGGCTACCACGGCAAAGCCCCGACCTTGTTCTCCGGCCCGTGCCGCTTCTACGGCGGCATTGAGTGCCAGGATGTTGGTCTGAAACGCGATACTGTTTATCACGGAGGTGATTTCTGAGATTTTGCCAGAGCTGGTGGTGATCTCATTCATGGTGCTGACCACATCCGTAACCAGCTGCCCACCGCGGCTGGCGGTGTCGAAGGTTTGCTGCGCCAGTCGACTGGAATGATGAATGTTGTCTGCGTTCTGCTTAACCGTTGCGGTCAGTTGCTCCATGCTGGCTGCGGTCTGCGCAAGGGCGGCGGCCTGGCTTTCTGTGCGGGCTGACAGATCATTATTGCCGGAGGCAATCTCCGCTGAAGCCTGACTGACGCTGGTCACGCCACTGCGGATACCGCTGATAATGCGACGCAGCTCATCGCTCATTTCACCGACTGCATGCATCAGTTCGCCCAGCTCATCCCGACGGGACGATTTCAGCACGGTGCTGAGGTTGCCACGCGCCATCTGATTAGCGACGTGCAGCAGTTCAGCGAGAGGACGCGTCAACTGGCGGGTAATAAACAGGGCGATAAGAATGCCTGCTACGATAGCGGCGATGATAATCACCGTCATCAGCCAGACGGCCTGATTCGCGTCGTGATTGGTCGCATCTAACTGCTGGGTAAACAAGGCGTTGCTCATGTCGGTCAGGATTTTGCCCGCAGCCGCCAGTTGCACAGTGGCTGCGTCACCAGCCGCCACCGACGCCATTAGCGCATTGATATCGCCCTGTTTGGTCTCAAGCTGTGCGCTGACTTTTTCAAGCGCAGCACTGTCTGCGGCGTTAAGGCGCGGTTTGGCCTGAGCCATCAGCTGCACGGTTTCCGACAGGAAGTTGCTCAGGGCGTTGCGATCTTCTTCTTTGTGCTCAAGGCCAAAGAGTTTGACACGTACCGCCACGCCGCCCAGGTGTTTATTGATTTCCTGTAACGCCGCGCTCGTCTGCGGGTCACTGCTGTTGCTTGCGGCCAGTTGGCTGATAGCCCGCATCTCATCCGCCACGGACAGGTTCTGAAGCGCCTGTGCCCCGTTACGGACAGCCTGTACCGTATCGGCGCGTTTCTGCCGGTAAGTGGCAATAGCGGACGGCATCGCCGTAATCATCGCCTGCTGACTGTCATCCCAGTGAAAAACGCCCAGGTTTTTCAGATTCTGATCCACCTCTTTCAGCAGATTTTCGTTAACGTCGATGAATTTTTCATCATGCGTTTTCACGAACTGCAGTCGGGCATCTTTGGCCTGTGAAAACCGGTCATTAACGCTTTTCAGCTCCCTGAGCTTTTCGGCCCGGACGCTGATGTCGTTCAGATTTTTAATCCCGCATATCGCTACGGCCAGACTCAAAAGTAAAATCAGTCCAAAACCGAGCATCAGCTTTTTGCCCACTTTCAAATTCTCAAAAAAATGACTTAACCCGCTCATTCAAAAAGTTCCCTTGGTCAATGTGCCGAAATAATCAAACGTAATGTGCCTAAATGCTTAGACGTTATCGGCAGCGAGTAAATTGTATTCAGTATAAATAATTACATAAGCAAATAGTCTGCGTCAGTCTGAACAAAAACGGGCAGAACAGAGGACCAAAAACAGGCGCAAAAGTGAAAGAAAGCGGGCGTCGGTTAAACCGGTTTCCCCCGGCAAAGGGGGGAAGAAACGGGGCGAAACGGCGGGGTGGAAAAGACGTTTCAGGGCAGGAATATCAAGGCAGCTCTGGCGGTTGCCACTCTTCGACTTCAATCAGGACCAGCAGCGCGGCGTCGCCACCAAACATTTTGGGTGCCTGATGAAACGCCATTACCCAGGGATGCTGAGCCAGCCACAGCGGCGTTTGTTGCTTTAAAATATGTTTACCATGTCCGGTCATCACGCTGGCACAAAAAAGGTGTTCGCGACGGCAGGCGGCAATCAACGCGCCCAGTTCCTGTTTGGCCTGCATCTGTGTGAGTCCATGCAGATCGAGAAAAATTTCTGGCGTGTAATCGCCCCGACGCAGCTTTTTCAGCTCGAAATGGCTCACGTCCGCACGGACATAGCGCGTCGCCCCTTCTGTGGACAGCAGCGGCTGGAACTCATCGGAAAAATAATGGCTGTTATCCGCTTGCTCAGACAGCAGGCGTTTAACCGGCACGTCGCGGGTTTTGACCACCGGCTTATGCACGATAGTATCTTGTTTCAGTTCTCGCGTGCCGGTCATTAACTGACGGAACAGCGCTTGATCATCCTGGCTCAGGGTCGGTTTTTTACGCATGGGTCGTGAATCATGTCTGAGGTGGCTGATTAACAGCAGAAGCCATTACCTTACCGTTTACTGTCATTAATTGTCAGCTTTTTCACCTTGCTGCGCTGAATTCTGCTCGGCTTCGTGGCAAACTATCGGCCGATTTAGTTAAAGGCCTGCGGAGGGCTATGTGGACAAAATTTTCGTCGATGAGGCAGTGAACGAACTGCACACCATTCAGGATATGCTGCGCTGGTCGGTCAGCCGCTTTACCGCGGCTGGCATCTGGTACGGACACGGCACAGATAATCCCTGGGACGAAGCCGTCCAGCTGGTTCTGCCCACGCTTTGGTTACCGCTTGATATTCCGGAAGACATGCGCAATGCCCGCCTGACCGCCAGTGAACGTCATCGCATTGTCGAACGCGTCATTCGTCGCGTTAACGAACGCATCCCGGTTGCCTATCTGACTAATAAAGCCTGGTTCTGCGGCCATGAATTCTATGTCGATGAACGCGTTCTGGTTCCCCGTTCGCCGATTGGGGAGCTGATTGAAAACCGTTTTGCCGGCTTAATTCCTGAAAAGCCGCGTCATATTCTGGACATGTGCACCGGAAGCGGCTGTATTGCCATCGCCTGTGCTTACGCCTTCCCGGACGCCGAAGTTGACGCGGTGGATATCTCCCACGATGCGCTGGCAGTGGCGGAACAAAATATCGAAGAGCATGGTTTGATCCACCATGTCACGCCGATTCGCGCCGATCTGTTCCGCGAATTGCCGCCTGTGCAATACGATCTGATCGTGACCAATCCGCCCTATGTGGATGCCGAAGATATGGACGATCTGCCGGGCGAATACCACCATGAGCCTGAGCTGGGTCTGGCGGCCGGAAGCGATGGCCTGAAGCTGGTCCGCCGTATTCTGGCCTGTGCGCCGGGTTACCTGAGCGAAAACGGCGTGCTGATTTGCGAAGTCGGCAACAGTATGGTGCACATGATGGAGCAGTATCCCGATGTGCCTTTCACCTGGCTGGAATTTAACAACGGTGGTGACGGTGTCTTTATGCTCACCCGTCAGCAAATCGTTGATGCACAGCACCATTTCTCATTCTATAAAGACTAAAAAGAGGGGCGAGCGTTCGCCCGTCAAACCGTAACAAGGAATCTCAATGGCCGGAAACAGCATCGGACAGTTCTTTCGCGTCACCACCTTTGGCGAATCTCACGGCATTGCTCTGGGATGTATTGTTGATGGCGTGCCGCCCGGCATTCCGTTGACCGAAGCCGATATCCAGCACGATCTGGACCGCCGCCGTCCGGGCACTTCGCGTTATACGACGCAGCGCCGTGAACCGGATCAGGTCAAAATTCTGTCAGGTGTGTTTGAAGGTGTCACCACAGGGACCTCGATTGGCTTGCTGATTGAGAACACCGATCAACGTTCGCAGGATTACGGCGCCATTAAAGATCTGTTCCGACCCGGCCATGCGGATTACACCTACGAACAAAAATACGGTACGCGCGACTATCGCGGCGGTGGCCGTTCATCGGCACGTGAGACGGCGATGCGCGTGGCGGCGGGCGCCATCGCCAAAAAATACCTGCACATGCAGCACGGGATCGTGGTGCGGGGCTATCTGGCGCAGATCGGCGACGTGGCCTGTGAACTTAAAGACTGGACCATCGTTGAAGAGAATCCGTTCTTCTGCCCGGACGCCGATAAGCTTGAGGCGCTGGATGAACTGATGCGCGCGCTGAAAAAAGAGGGCGATTCTGTCGGTGCCAAAGTCACGGTCATGGCGGAAAATGTTCCGCCGGGCCTGGGCGAACCGGTCTTTGATCGCCTGGATGCGGATCTCGCGCATGCGCTGATGAGCATTAACGCCGTGAAGGGCGTTGAAATTGGCGACGGCTTTGCCGTGGTGAATCAGCGCGGCAGTCAGCATCGCGATGAAATTCGGGCTAACGGTTTTCAGAGTAACCACGCAGGCGGCATTCTCGGCGGTATCAGCAGCGGTCAGACTATCAGCGCCAATCTGGCGATGAAGCCGACCTCCAGCATTACCGTGCCAGGCAAAACCATCACCCGCGACGGGGAAGAAGTGGAGATGATCACGAAAGGCCGTCACGATCCCTGCGTGGGCATTCGTGCGGTGCCGATTGCCGAAGCCATGATGGCAATTGTGCTGATGGACCATCTGCTGCGCCAGCGTGCGCAGTGTGGCGATGTCAATTCCACCGTCCCACGTTGGTAACCTGATGAAAGTGATGCTGATGCTCAGCGCGCTGTTACTCAGCGCGGCAAGCCTGGCGGCGACGCCGTGGCAGCGTATTCAGCACCCTGTCGCGGGTGCACCGAATGCGATTGGCGGCTTTGCCAACGGCTGTATTGTCGGCGCGCAGGCTCTGCCGCTTAACTCACCGGATTATCAGGTCATGCGTCAGGATCAGCGCCGCTATTTCGGTCATCCCGACCTGATTCTGTTTATCCAGCGCCTGGCCATGCAGGCGCACAATCTGCAACTGGGCAATGTGCTGATTGGCGATATGGGCATGGCTGCCGGCGGACGCTTCAGCAGCGGCCATGCCAGCCACCAGACCGGACTCGACGTGGATATCTGGCTACAACTGCCGAAAACCCGCTGGAGCGCACAGCAGTTACTGAAACCTCAGCCGCTGGATCTGGTGGCCGCCGATGGCAGGAACGTCGTTGCGCGTCACTGGCAGCCTGAAATCGCCAGTCTGATTAAACTGGCGGCGAAAGATGAAGATGTCACGCGCATCTTCGTCAATCCGGCGATTAAAAAGCAGCTTTGCGCGGAAGCGGGTACAGATCGAAGCTGGTTACATAAAGTACGGCCCTGGTTCGCGCACCGCGCCCATATGCACGTCCGTTTGCGCTGTCCACAGGGCAGCCCGGATTGTGAGGAGCAGGCTCCCCCGCCTCCCGGGGATGGCTGCGGGGCAGAGTTGCAGAGCTGGTTCCTGCCAAAGCAGCCGGGTTCTGCGCCTGTGAAGCGTGAACCCCCGCCGCTGCCGCCTGCCTGTCAGGCGCTGCTGGATAAACATTTACTGTAAGGGTTCCCATGGAGTGGTTCATTGCCAGCCCGCTGGCGGTTGTCCTGCTGTTTTTTATTGCGCTACTGGCTGGATTTATTGATTCGATTGCGGGCGGCGGTGGCCTGCTCACGCTTCCTTCTCTTCTGGCGGCAGGGCTGTCGCCGGCGCAGGCGCTGGCGACCAACAAACTCCAGTCGGTCGGCGGCTCTTTCTCTGCCAGCCTGTATTTTGTACGGCGGGGAGCCATTACGTTGCGTGAGCAACGGCTGAATATCGCCATGACCTTTCTGGGCGCGGTAGGCGGCGCGGTGCTGATTCAGCATCTTCAGGCCGATTTCCTGCGGCAAATCCTGCCGCTGCTGCTGATCGCCATCGGTATGTGGTTTTTGTTAATGCCGCGCATTGGCGAGGAAGACCGGGTGCATCGTCTCAGGGGGCTGCCTTTTGCCCTTATCGGCGGTGGCTGTATCGGTTTTTATGATGGTTTTTTTGGCCCGGGAGCTGGCTCGTTTTATGCGCTGGGCTTTGTGACGCTGTGTGGCTTTAACCTGGCGAAAGCGACTGCGCATGCCAAACTGCTTAACTTCACCTCAAATTTTGGTAGCCTGCTGTTCTTTATCTTTGGCGGGAAAGTGGTGTGGGGCACCGGCCTGATCATGATGCTGGGCGCGGTCTGTGGCGCACGACTGGGCGCAAGGCTGGTTCTGGCGCGTGGGCAAAAGCTGATTCGTCCGATGGTGGTGATCGTTTCGGCGGTCATGAGCATGAAATTGCTCTGGGATAGCCACGGCAGTGAGGTTCTGGCCTGGCTGACGGCGCTGAATCTGTAATACTTTACGTGAACATTGAATGACAACACATGACTACCCGCAGCTCATTACGCTGTTTGACCGCTGCTTTAGCGAAGACTTTCAGACCCGTCTAATTAAAGGCGATGATGAACCGATTTATCTTCCTGCAGACAGCGAATCACCATGGAACCGGGTGGTGTTCGCCCATGGTTTTTACGCGAGTGCGCTGCATGAAATTTCGCACTGGTGCATTGCCGGTGAAGCCCGGCGCAAGTTAGTCGATTTTGGCTACTGGTATTGCCCGGACGGGCGGGATGCGCAAACGCAAAGCCAGTTTGAATCGGTTGAGGTGAAGCCGCAGGCCCTGGAGTGGATGTTTTGCGTTGCCGCAGGCTTTCCCTTCAATGTCAGTTGTGACAATCTCGATGGCGATTGTGAGCCCGATCGCATTGCTTTTCAGCGTAAAGTTCATGCCCAGGTCATGAGCTACCTGGCGTCGGGCATTCCTGCCCGACCCGCACGCTTTATTTCAGCCCTGGCTGAATTTTATGGCAGGCCTTCTCTGACCGCATCACAGTTTCCATGGCCGGAAGATGTGTAATGCAGAAGGGATTATTTAACAGAGGAATTGAGATGATCGCAGAATTTGAAGCGCGTATTCTGGCCCTGATTGACGATATGGTTGAGCACGCCAGTGACGATGAGCTGTTTGCCAGCGGTTATCTGCGTGGCCATTTAACCCTTGCAGTCGCGGAAGTGGAGCAACTGGATGACCACACGCCGCAGGCGCTGCAGATTCAGGTCACCCGCAGCCTGCAAAATGCCATTGCCGCCGGAGAGTTATCGCCACGGGATCAGGCGCTGGTCATTGGCATGTGGGATAATCTGTTTTTACAGGCGCGTCAGCAGACTGCCTGAGTGAGCAGGGCGGCATGCCGCCCTGGTGCTATTTCCCCGCTTTTTTGCCCTTCAGCAGCTTTCTGACCCAGTAACGATTAGGATTCAGCGCCGCCAGCGTGCTGGCATCCAACGGCTGAGGTTCGCCGCTCAGCTGTGCCGCCAGGACTTCTGCCGCCAGCGGTGCACTGCACAGCCCGCGCGAGCCAAGTGCGCCGAACAGATAAAGGCCGGGAAAGTACGGCGCCGCTGGGATCGCCGCTCCGCGGGCATTCTGCTGCGCCAGATCGGCATAAAGCGCAAGCGTCGCTGCGTAATCCGGCGCACAGCCCACCATAGGTAAGTGATCCCGCGTGGCACAACGTACGCCGCTGCGCGCTGCGTTCTGACTGACATCCACCGCATTAACCCAGTCGCTGTGCGGCAGGCAATGCTGCAGGCGGCGGTGATTCTCCTGCTGATCCGCTTCACGAAAGGCGGTGGAGGTCTCGCCCCGGTGATAGCTGGCCCCGATACAGTGCGTCGCAAACTGGGGACTGGCGGGCGTGAGATAGCCATCGTAGCAGAGCACCGTCCTGAGCGCCGACAGCGCAGGCGATACGGGAACATGGCTGACCTGACCGGCCACCGGATACACGGGCAGCGCGTCGGTCTGGGGCAGGTCGGTGAGGTGATGGCCGTTCGCCAGCACCACGGCAGCGTGATGCACATCGGGCTGTTCGCTAAAGGTTAACGTCCAGCCCTGCGCATTCTGACTGAGCGCGGTGACGCGATGCAGCCAGTGTACACGCAATCCCAGTTGCTCGCCCCTGGACAGCAGGGAAGAGGTCAGTTCGGCCGGGGCTAACCAGCCGCCCATCGGGTAATAGATGCCGCCGCAGTGCAGCGCAACCTTCGCCAGCGCCTCGGCTTCCTGTTGCGTCACGCCATGGGCAATCTCTTCAGGTAATCCCATCGCCAGCATCTGTTCAATCTTGCTGGCACTTTTATCGTCCCAGCCGATCTGCAGGACGCCGCTCCAGTCGTGTTCGAACGGCAGATCCAGCGCGTCATACAGGCGATGGGCAAACGTGAAGGCGGCGGGGAAAAAGGTGGCAAGCGCCGGATCGTGCTGATTAAGCAAAGGGTACAGTGCGCCCTGACGATTGCTGGATGCGCCCAGCGCGGGGGCTTCGTCGGCGCAATACAGCGTAACGCGCCAGCCGCGGCGCAGTAAAGCCAGGGCCAGCGTCGCACTGGCGATACCGCCGCCCACCAGAGCAACCTCTTTTTCAGACGGCGCAGGCCGGGCATACCAGGGTTGGCGCGGGTACTGTGCTGGTGCCTGTTCAAGCGAGCCGCACAGCATTTCCCGTTTTGGACCAAATCCTTTACGGCGCGTGACCGCAAAGCCCGCTTCCTGCAAGCCACGACGTACGAAACCGGCGGCCGTAAAGGTGGCAAATGTGCCCCCTGGCCGGGCCAGCGCCGCCATCGACTGAAACAGTTCCGGCGTCCACATATCGGGATTTTTCGACGGCGCAAAGCCATCTAAAAACCACGCGTCGACCTGACGATGCAGACTGTCATCAAAATTATTAATTAGCGCATTAATATCGCCTAACCACAGATCCAGCGTGATGCGACCGGCATCGAATAACAGCCGCTGGCAGCCGGGCAAGGCCTGTGGCCACTGACGCTGAAGTTGGTCGGCCCAGGGCGCAAGTTCAGGCCAGTGCTGATGGGCCGCCATCAGATCGGCCTGGGTCAACGGAAATTTTTCAAAGCTGATGAAATGCAGTCGCTTCAGCGCCGCATCGGGATGATGACGCTGGAACTGGTCAAACGCCTGCCAGAGCGTAAGAAAGTTAAGGCCGGTGCCGAAGCCGCTCTCGGCCACAATCAGCAGGTCGCGTGGGTGGTGGTGAAATCGTTGGGGGAAATCATTGCCACCCAGAAACACGTAGCGCGTCTCTTCCAGACCATTGTCGTTGGAAAAGTAGACGTCGCCGAAGGCTCGGGAAACAGGTGTACCCTGTTCATTCCAGCTCAGTTGGGCATGTTCAACCGGAGACAGTTTCACAGTAAAGGCTCATTTTTCAGGGAATGGCAGGAGTTTATCGGCCGGGGGAAGATGACGCAAATTTACAAAGGAATTGGCTGATCGGACTTGTTCGGCGTACAAGTGTAAGCTAGAGTGCTCGTCAAATAACAGAAGTGTTGAGGAAGATTGAATGAAACGTGCTGTGATTACTGGCTTAGGGATCGTTTCCAGTATTGGTAATAACCAGCAAGAGGTGCTGGCATCTCTGCGTGAAGGCCGCTCAGGCATCACTTTTTCCCAGGAGATGAAAGATTCCGGCATGCGTAGTCACGTCTGGGGTAACGTTAAACTCGATACCACCGGCCTCATTGATCGCAAAATTGTGCGGTTCATGAGTGATGCGTCCATCTATGCTTACCTGTCAATGGAAGAAGCTATCAAAGATTCTGGCCTGAGCAACGAAGCCTACCAGAACAACCCTCGCGTAGGTTTGATTGCAGGTTCCGGCGGCGGTTCTCCACGTTTTCAGGTTTTTGGCGCGGATGCGATGCGCAGCCCACGCGGCCTGAAAGCCGTTGGCCCTTATGTGGTGACCAAGGCGATGGCATCCGGTGTTTCTGCCTGCCTGGCCACACCGTTTAAAATCCACGGCGTAAACTACTCTATCAGTTCAGCCTGTGCGACCTCTGCACACTGTATTGGTAACGCGGTTGAGCAGATTCAACTGGGCAAGCAGGATATCGTTTTTGCCGGCGGCGGCGAAGAGCTGTGCTGGGAAATGGCCTGTGAGTTCGATGCGATGGGCGCCCTGTCGACCCGTTACAACGACACGCCAGAAAAAGCGTCACGTACCTATGACAACGAGCGCGACGGCTTCGTTATCGCAGGCGGCGGCGGTATGGTCGTGGTGGAAGAGCTGGAACATGCGCTGGCTCGTGGCGCGCACATCTATGCTGAAATCGTGGGCTACGGTGCCACCTCTGATGGTGCTGATATGGTCGCACCGTCAGGTGAAGGCGCTGTACGCTGCATGAAGATGGCGATGCAGGGCGTGGACACGCCAATCGACTATCTGAACAGCCATGGTACCTCTACGCCAGTGGGCGATGTCAAAGAGCTGGGTGCTATTCGTGAAGTGTTTGGCGAAAACACACCGTACATCTCTGCGACCAAAGCCATGACCGGCCACTCCTTAGGAGCGGCGGGTGTGCAGGAAGCGATTTACTCACTGCTGATGCTGGAGCACGGCTTTATCGCCCCAAGCATTAACATCAGCTCGCTGGACGCCGCGGCAGAAGGCATGAACATCGTGACAGAGCCGATGGAAAAAGCCCTTACCACCGTGATGTCTAACAGCTTTGGTTTCGGCGGCACCAACGCCACCCTGACCCTGCGTAAATACCAGGCATAAGTGTGGCGAAGCGTCATGTTGCGCGCAGCATGACGCACACACATCCAAAAGGTCGGCTATTGCCGGCCTTTTTTGTTTCGGTCCATTAGTCACGTTGACGGGATGCGCTGCGTGACAGCAGCCTGACCAGACTGTCACATCCCGCCACAATTTCATCCGGCGTGAGCGCCGCAAAACCTAATAGCCAGCCTTGCCGGTTTGTTTTTTCGCTATACAGCGGGCTGAGCCGGGGTAACAGTAAGCCCGCGTTTGCCGCCTGTACGGTCAAAGCGCCTTCATCCCCCTGTAACAGGTTAACAGCCAGCTGCAGTCCTCCCGGACAGGGAAAGGGGGTGAGCCACGGCGTCAGACGCTGTTCAATCTGTTCCAGTAAGCGATCGCGACGGCTCTGGTAAAGCTGACGCATCAGGCGCAGATGACTGGCGAAGTGCCCCTGCTGCATAAACGCGGCGGTCACCGCCTGGGGAAGCAGGGCGCTGTGACCATCCAGAATGCTGCGTAAGCGACCCGAGGGTTCCACCAGCGCCTCGGGCACGACCATCCATGCCAGGCGCAGGGACGGGTACAGGGATTTTGAAAACGTGCCTAAGGTTATCACCCGCTGATCCCTGTCGAGTGCGTGCAGCGCGGGAGCGGGGCGCTCATCATAGTGAAACTCACTGTCATAATCGTCTTCGATGAGCCAGCTACCGTTGCGGCGAGCCCAGTCGAGCCAGGCGAGACGACGTGGCAGACTCAAAGCAACACCTGTCGGATACTGATGGGAGGGCGTCAGGTACATCAGCTTTGCCGCGCCAGGCTGAGGGACGGCGCCCTGGCCATCCACACTTATTCCGCTCACGCGGGCACCCGCAGCCAGAAAGGCGTTGCGTGCGCCCGCATAACCCGGCTCCTCCATCCACACGTTATCGCCAGGGTCGACCAGCATCAGCGCCAGTAGCTGAAGGGCCTGCTGCGAGCTGGTCAGAATCACGACCTGCTCAGGCTGGCAGTGAATGCCGCGCGACAACGCAAGGTAATCAGCCAGCGCGTGGCGCAGTGGCATATAGCCTGACGGATCGCCATAGCCCATCACGCTCTGGCCTTCGCTGTGCTGGATACGTGCGGTTAACCGCCGCCAGACCGCATGAGGAAACGCCCGCAACTCCGGAGAACCCGCTGCAAACGCACAGGGATACGGCGCGTCCTGGCAGCCGCCTGTCGCCAGGACCTGCTGGCCGCGTCGTGACAACCGGGCCATGCGGCTGGCGCGAATGCGGGGAGCTTTGTCAGGGAGAGTGATGGCAACAAAACTGCCCCGGCCTGTTTCCCGCCGCAGATAACCCTCGCTTTCGAGCTGGGCGTAAGCCGCTTCCACCGTCACGCGTGACAGCGTTAAATCCGTGGCCAGCTGACGTGTAGAGGGCAGTTTCTGTCCGGCCTGAAGGTGCGCGGTTTCTATCCACTGACGCAGCGTGGCGCACAGGCGGTCACGCAGACCGCCCGTGGTCTGATGATGAAACAGTTGCAGAAGCGGTGACGACATAATGGTCTTATCAACAGGTTCAGATGGGTCTTAGTCAGGCATCCACTTTGCCGTACACTGCCGTCATCACACAACAGGAGAAATGCCGATGTCATCCGTTTTACGTTTCCCTCCCGCCTCACCGTCGCAAAGCGTGGCGTATCTGCAGGCTAAACTGGCGTATTACACCGATGCCTGGGATCTGGCTGAGGATCTTTCCCGTCAGGTTCAGGGGATTGTGGTCGTGGATGCGCGCCAGGCAGAGGCATATCGCGGTGGTCATATCTGTGGCGCGATCTCTTTCCCACACCGGGAAATGAACGAAGCCAGCACGGCCCGCCTGGATCGCAATAAAGTGTACGTCACCTACTGCGATGGGATTGGCTGCAATGGCTCAACCAAAGCGGCGCATCAGTTAGCCTTGTTGGGCTTTCAGGTGAAAGAGCTGACTGGGGGGCTGGATTTCTGGAAGCGGGATGGTCACCCCATGGCATGGGGCGATGAGGCGGGCGAATGGCCGCAGACAACGGCTGCGGCATCCTGTGGTTGCTGACTTACAGCACCAGCCAGAGCAGAAAGGCCAGTACGATCAGCCCGACGACCGCGGCCAGTAAGGGGCGCTCAGCCAGCGGTTTCAGCGCGGGCGGCAGCGAGGCGGAAATCGGTGCCCAGATGGGGTGCGGATTCAACTCACTGTCGGCCAGCGCCTGCTCATGGGCTCGCTCTGCGCGCCGTGAAAACAGGAAGTTAAGCAGGTCCTGCGTCTGGGTCGGCGTCAACACCGTTTGCGGGGTAGCCTGGAACCGTTGCTGGCTGTAATCCTCCAGCATCTGCTGCTCACGCTTGTCCAGAGGATGTTTCAGTGAGCTTTCAATCAGCTGCAGCGTTGGCGCGCTGTGCTGGCTCAGCGTCTGACGCACCTGGAGATACTGAGTCAGTAACGGGTAATGGCGTGAAGGAATCGGATCGCCACTGGTCAGGTTCACCAGCTTCAGCGCCGCCGTCCAGATTTTGCCGCTGGATTCGCCGGTGGCGGCCGCCAGGCGGACGATCTGCTGATTCAGCGCCTGGTGTTCGGCGGGCAGCAGAGAGCGATCGCTGGTGCGACTCTGTTGCGGCTGGGGGATTGCCATCTGACCATTTTGCAGCATGGTTAACACCTGACGCAGCTGGTCCTGCGTCAGGGCACTCAGCACCGTCTGACCAAACTGCTGACGGATAAAATCACTGACAGCCTGACGATTGTTTCCTTTCGGCAGCAATTCGGTCAGTTGCGTCATCAGCTGACGTGTGGCATGGCCATTTTGCACCTGCGCCAGGCGGGCGTTGAGAAACTGCTCGGCAGCCGGGAAGTGGCGCGACTGCAGTTCCGCTTCACTCTTCACACCCACTTCATGGCGCAGCCCAGCCCAGAGCTCCGGCGCTTTTAACGTGCTGAGAGACATGATGCGCACAATCAAACGCTCAAGCGTCGTACGCTGGGCAGGCGACAGCGGTTGTTCACCGGCAACGCTGCCCGGACGTGAAGTGTCAGTTTGGGGATTAACAGATGAACGATCGCCGACCGGCACACCGGGGCCGCTGACAGGTTGCATGGCGGATTCCTTGGAAAACAGACTAGCGTGGGGTGCGCCGGAAACAGAATACGCTATGATAACAAAAGCCCCCTGGAAATCCACGGGGCTGATGTGTTTCAACCAAAGATTTACTTACTGATGCGCAGGCGTCGCTTTACGGCGCAGACGTTTCCATACAAACGGAACAATCAATACCGCCACGGCCAGGATCAGCAGCACTTTGGCAATCGGGCTCTCCCACAAAATCGCCATTTCACCATTGCTGATAGACAGCGCACGGCGCAGGTTCTGCTCCAGCATTTCGCCCAACACGAAACCTAAGATCAGCGGTGACATCGGGAAGTCCATTTTTCGCAGGATATAGCCAAAAACACCAAGCCCGACCATCAACAGCAGGTCAAAGGTGGTGCTGTGTACGGCGTAAACGCCAACCGCAGAAATGGCGGCAATGGCCGGTACCAGAAACCACAGCGGAATGGTCAGCATACGCGCGAACACGTTGATCATCGGGATGTTCATAATCAGCAGCATCACGTTGCCAATTAACAGCGCCGCAATGAGCCCCCAGACGATATCCGGCTGTTCGGTAAACATCGCCGGACCGGGCGTGATGTTATATAGCGTCAACGCGCCGACCATCACCGCGGTGGTGCCAGAGCCCGGAATGCCCAGCGTCAGCATCGGAATAAACGATCCGCACGCCGAAGCGTTGTTGGCGGCTTCCGGCGCAGCAACACCACGAATATCGCCCTTACCAAACTGGTCGCTGCCGCTGATTTTTTTCTCTGTCATGTAGGCGATTGCGCTGGCGATGGTGGCACCGGCTCCGGGCAAGACACCGACAAAGAAACCAATAAACGATGATCGCAGCGTCGCCCCGGTCGACTGGGCGGCTTCTTTCATGTTGAACATCATGCGGCCACTGGCGCGCACCACCTTTTGTCCCGTATGGGTGGATTCCAGCATCAGCAAAATTTCGCTCACCGAGAACAGGCCAATGACCACCACGACAAACTGAATGCCGTCGGAGAGGTGAACGCTGTCAAAGGTAAAGCGGTAAACGCCGGTGTTGGCATCCACGCCAACGGTCGCCATGCTTAAGCCAATCAGGGCGGACAGAAATGACTTGAGCGGATTCTGGCTCATCATGCTGCCCAGGCAGGCAATGGCAAACACCATCAGCGCAAAATACTCCGCCGGGCCAAACGCCAGCGACCAGCGCGCCAGCAGCGGGGCGAACAGGATGATGCCGATAATCGCAATGGTGGAGCCGACAAACGAACTCACGGCAGAGACAGACAGCGCTACGCCCGCTTTTCCCTGCTGTGCCATGGGGTAGCCATCCAGCGCGGTCATAATCGCGCCAGCGTCGCCCGGCACATTGAGCAGTATCGACGAGATGCGTCCGCCGTATTCACAGCCCAGATACACCGTTGCCAGTAAAATCAGGGCAGACTCCGCAGGCAGGTGCAGCGCAAAGGCCAGCGGCATCAGAATGGCCACGCCGTTGATCGGACCCAAACCGGGCAGCAGGCCAACAATCGTTCCGATAAAGCAGCCAGTTAAGGCAATCAGCAGGTTTTGCGGTGTCATGGCAACGGCAAAACCCTGCATGAGAAAAGACCAGATATCCATTTTTCTCTCCTTAGCTCATCAGGCTGCCAGCCGGCAGGGTGACATCCAGCAGATGGTCAAAGGCGTAAAACAGCGCCCACCCCATAACCGCGCCGGACAGGACGGCGGCCCACCAGCGCGCGCCAAACAGCATGCCGATGCCGAAGGTCAGGAGCGCGGTGGATAACGGGAACCCCAGACGTTCAAACAGCCAGCCATACACGAACAGCATGACGGCCAGCGCCACCAGACGTTTCATCGTCTGCGGTGCGGGCCACTGGATAGCATCGGGCTTTCTCAGCAGCAGCATGACGGCACACAGCGCCATCAGGGTGAGTAGCACCAGCGGAAAAGGCCGCGGGCCGACGGGTTCATAACTGTATTCACTCTGGATTTGCCAGGCGACGACTAACCCTGCCAGACATAACACCAGCCACAGCATGGCAAAAATACGATCGCTCATGATGCGCTCCGGTTACTTAGCCAGACCAAATGATTTCGCCTGCTCACGGTAAGCGGCCACCTGATTCTTCACGTATTTATCCAGTTCTGCGCCAAAGAGATTGAACTCAAACAGGCCACGCAGTTCGCGCTGTTGCCTGAATTCGGGCGTTTGCACCATTTTTTCGAACGCGTTCTGCCACCACTGGTAATCCGCGTCGCTGACCTTCGGCCCCAGATAGAAGCCACGAATAATGGGCCATTCCACGTTAAACCCTTGCTCTTTCGCCGTCGGAATCGTCGCCAGCTGATTGGGCAGACGCTTGTCGGCCATCACCGCCAGGACGCGCAGTTTACCGCCTTGCAGGTGCGGCACCATTTCGCTGAGATCGCCCGACATCACCTGAATATGATTGCCCAACAACGCGGTGACGACTTCGCCCCCGCCTTCAAAGGCGACATAGCGCATCTTACGCGGATCGATACCGGCTTCTTTCGCCACCAGCGCGGTTTTCATCCAGTCCTGACTGCCGATGGAGGCACCCGCACCGACCACCACCTTGGTCGGATCTGCCTTCATGGCCGCCATTAATTCGCCCAGATTTTTCCACGGCGCGTCTTCCCGCACGGCGATCATGCCGTAATCTGTGCCGATGGCCGCTAACCACTTCACATCATCGACCGAGTAACGACCAAATTTTCCCTGCGACAGATTCAGCAGTGAGCCGCCCGAAAAGGCGACCACAGTGCCTGCTTCAGCCGGGCGCTGAGCCACAATAGCGTTATAGGCCACAGCACCCACGCCGCCAGGCATGTAGGTAATGCGCATCGGTTTTTCGATCTGTTTGGTTTCCATGAGTGAAACCTGAATCAGCTTACAGGTCAGGTCGAAACCGCCACCCGGTTTGGCGGGGGCAATGCATTCGGTCCTGTCGGGGGCAGCGGCATTACCTGGCGACGGCAACATGAGAGCCAACAGGGCAGAGGCGAGGGCGGTGTGGATTATTTTTTTCATCGTGCGCTCCATCTTTCTTTCAGAGTGTGATTACTACCGACAATTCGGCGTTATTGAATTGTTAAATCGGTAACCTTTCATTTACCTTTCAGCCATCAGGTTTAGTGAAAGGATGTGATATGCGTCTCTTACTGGTGGAAGACACGGCCGAGCTGGCGCGATGGTTACAGAAGGCGTTAACGCAAAAAGGGTTTGCTGTGGACTGGGTCGCGGACGGCGTTTCGGCGGATCACAGCCTGCAAAGTGAAGATTATGCGCTGGTCGTACTGGATGTTTCCCTGCCGCGTCTGGACGGCATTGAGGTGTTAACCCGGTTACGTCGGCGTGGACAAAATGTCCCGGTGTTGCTGCTGACCGCACGCACAACGCTGGACGACCGCGTGCGCGGCCTGAATACCGGCGCGGATGACTATCTGACCAAACCCTTCGAACTGGATGAGCTGGATGCGCGCCTGCGTGCGTTGCTGCGTCGTGCGCAGGGACACTCGGCCCGGCACCAGACCCTGGGCCAGTTGGTGCTGAACGGCGAAGGCTACTTTTTGCTGGCAGAGAAACCGCTGGCGCTGACACCGCGTGAATCCAGCGTACTGACCACGCTGATGCAGCGTCGGGGCCGCCCGGTCTCGCGGCAGCATTTGTATGAACAAACCTTCACCCTGGCGGATGACGCCAGCCCGGAAAGCATCGAGCTGTATGTACACCGGGTACGCAAAAAGCTGGCGGGCAGTAACGTGGGCATTGTGACGCTGCGCGGACTGGGCTACAGCCTGGAAACCCTGGCATGCGACTGATCACCTCGCTACGGGGCGAGTTACTGGCCTGGCTGGGGCTGCCGCTTTCCCTGCTGTGGGTGCTTTCTGTTTACACGCACTATCAGAGCGGACTTGCGGCGGCGAATCAGGCCTACGATCGCTCTCTGCTGGCCTCTGCGCGCACAGTCGCTGAACGGCTGGTGGTGCGTAACCAACACCTGGAGGTCGACGTGCCCTGGGTGGTGCTCGACAGCTTTGAGCGCAACATGAATGATCGCCTGTTTTATCAGGTGATTTCGCCGCAGGGGAAAACGCTGTCCGGCTATGACGGGCTTCCCCCGATCCCCGTCACCAGCGCGATGTCAGAGACCTATCCCGCGCTGGTCCATTTCTATGACGGCTATTATCAAAAGCAGCGCATCCGGGTAGCGGCCTTGTGGCAGCCCGTCAGCGAGACGGGCGCGGAAGGTATGGCGCTGGTGCTGGTCGCGGAAACCATCCATTCCCGTGAGGCTTTCGCGAAAGGGCTGATGCGCACGGCTTTGCTCAGCCAGAGCGCGCTGGTGTTAATTGCCGTGTTGCTGGCAAGCCTGATGCTACGCCGGGTGTTGCGGCCTTTACGCCGTCTGTCCCGCATTGTGCTGCGTCGCGATGGTGCTGAACTGACGCCGCTGCCGTCCCTGCCGTGGTCGGAGCTACAGCCGCTTATCGTGGCATTTAACCGCTATCTGGAACGGCTGCGGGGATTGCTGGCGCGTCAGGATCGGTTCAGCGCCGACGCCGCTCATCAGCTTCGCACGCCGCTCACCATTCTGAAAACCCAGATCGGCACGGCGCTGGACAGCCATCAACCCGAACAGTGGCGGGAAAGCCTGCAGAGCATGCGCTACACGCTGGATGACACCATCCTGCTTACCGACCGGCTGCTGCAACTGGCGCGTATCAAAGCCCGACACGGCGAAGATAAACCCATGGTGAAAGTGGATCTGGCGACGGTGGTGCGCGAGGCGTGCCTGAGCCGCTATGCGGCTGCGCGTGCGAAACAGATTGACCTGGGTTACGAAGGTGATGCGCACGGCGACGTCAAAGGCGATGCGCTGCTGCTGGGCGAGCTGTGCGCCAACCTGCTGGATAACGCTCTTACCTATACGCCGGTGCAGGGTACGGTGACGGCGCGCCTGGAGAGCGGCAGATTATACATTGAGGATTCAGGGCCGGGCATTCGCCCGGAAGAGCAGCAAAGCGCGTTACGGCCATTTATCCGGCTGGATAACGCCGCGATGCTGACGGGAGCAGGTATCGGGCTGGCGCTGGTGCACGATATTTGCGCCTGGCATGGCGCAACCGTCACGCTGGATAGCAGCCCGTCACTCGGTGGGCTGCGTGTCACTATCCGGTTTAATGCGGATCGGCCTTAAGCGATTCCCGTCGCGTTAACGGCCTGCGCAGACGCTGTGCCAGCAGAACGCCTGCCAGCGTCAGACCGCCGCCAATCCAGTGATAGCTGTGCAGATGTTCATGCAAAAACAGCACCGCAATCAGGGCGGTAAAGAGCGGTGTCAGATTCATAAAAATACTGGTGATGCTGGCCCCCAACTTTTGTACGCCATGAATCCACAGCCACGGGGCCAGAATGGAGGCGAACAGGCCGGCAAAGGCCACCAGGGGAAGATTCCGTGGCGTGAGCGAGACATCCGGTGTCATCAGAAAACCGGGCAGCAACAGCATCACGCCAGCGGCAATTTGCACATACAGACTCTGCCAGACGGGCAGGGGAATCGACCAGCGTTTTGTCATCACGCCGTAAAGCGCATAGCAGGCTGAGGCCGCCAGCATCAGAGCTTCGCCCGTACCGATGCCGTGATGCAGCAGCTGGTCAGGATTGCCTTCACTGACCAGCCAGATTAAGCCACAGAAGGAGATCAGACTGCCGGCCAGAATCCCCACGGTCGGGGCAATCCGCAGAATAAGGACACTGAGCAGCACGGTGAGTAGCGGGATCAGCGCGGCGATAATACCCATAAACAGGGCGCTCACGCTATGGGCGGCGTAATAGGCCAGACTCTGATACAGCGCCATGCCCAGTAGGCCCAGAATCATCAGTCGTCCCAGATGCGGCCGGATCGTCTGCCATTGCCGCAGCACGCCCGGCAGGACAAAAGGCGTCAGCACCAGCAACGCCAGCAGCCAGCGATAGAACGAAATTGCGGCAGGCTCAATGGCACCTGCCGATAATTTATTCACGATAGCGTTAACCGACCAAATCAACACCGCAAACAGCGGAAATAAAAAGACCATAACAAGGCTCCCGTCTCAGACCCGCGGCAGTGTACGCCTGTGATGCCCCTTTCTGCCAGCCTTACCCGCCCCTGCACTGCGTGGTTAGGCGAATGTCAGGCTTTTGTGCCAGAATAGCGGCCTTCAATACACAGACAGGAAAGCCGTGGTGAAAATTCTCGTCGATGAAAATATGCCGTATGCCCGTGAACTCTTTAGTCGTACGGGCGATGTGGTCGCCGTACCTGGCCGACCGCTTCCTGAAGCCGAGCTGGCGGATGCCGATGGTCTGATGGTGCGTTCCGTCACCCAGGTCAACGCCGCGTTGTTGCAGGACAAACCCGTTAAGTTTGTCGGCACTGCCACGGCGGGCACGGATCATATTGACGAAGCGTGGCTGCAGCAGGCGGGCATCGCCTTCTCTGCGGCCCCCGGCTGTAACGCGATTGCGGTGGTTGAATACGTGTTTTCTGCCTTGCTGCTGCTGGCAGAGCGGGACGGTTTCCAGTTGCGCGATCGTACTGTTGGCATCGTGGGCGTGGGAAATGTGGGCGGACGCCTGCAGAAGCGGCTGGAAGCCTGGGGCGTAAAAACCCTGTTATGCGATCCCCCGCGCGCCGATCGGGGTGATGACGGCGAGTTTCTCTCGCTTGATGCGCTGGTGCAGCAGGCCGATATTCTGACCTTTCACACGCCGCTGTTTAAATCGGGCCCCTTTAAAAGCTGGCATCTGGCCGATGCCGCGCTGCTGATGGCTCTGAAACCGAAGACGATTTTGATTAACGCCTGCCGTGGCCCGGTGGTCGACAATGCCGCACTGCTTGAGGTGCTGAACCTGCGTCACGATCTGAGCGTGGTGCTGGACGTCTGGGAACCGGAGCCGGATCTCTCCCTCGCGTTGCTGGATCGGGTTGATATTGCCACGGCGCACATTGCCGGTTACACCCTTGAGGGCAAGGCGCGCGGCACCACCCAGGTGTTCGAAGCCTGGTGCGACTTTATTGGTCAGCCGCAGCAGGTGCCCCTGAGCAGCCTGTTGCCTACGCCAGAGTTCAGCCAGATCAGCCTGAATGGGCCGCTCGATCAGCCAACGCTGAAACGTCTGGTGCATCTGGTGTATGATGTGCGCCGCGATGATGCGCCCCTGCGAAAAGTGGCGGCAAAACCGGGTGAATTTGACCGCCTGCGCAAGCAGTATGAAGAGCGTCGCGAGTGGTCATCATTGCAGGTGAACTGCGATGAGGCCGCGACCGCAGAATTGCTCACTCAGTTGGGCTTTAACGCCGTATTATCCTCCACCTGATTGTCAGCCTGCGTAAAACGCGGGCACAGGTGCAGGGATAAATCTGAATCCCTGGGCGGTGACATCACCGCCTTCTGTTTTTATGTCATTGTCTGAGGTAAACCAACATGTCTGACGGCTGGAATATTGCGCTTCTTGGCGCAACAGGCGCAGTAGGGAACGCTGTACTGGAACTGCTGGCTCAACGCCAGTTCCCGGTTGGTGAATTGTATTTGCTGGCAAGCGATAACAGCGCCGGTGAAAGTAAACGTTTTGAAGGCCGCTCTTTACGGGTTGAAAACGCCGCGGAGTTTGACTGGTCACAGGCGCAGCTGGCCTTCTTTGTTGCCGGTCGTGACGCCTCGGCCCGTTATGCGGAAGAGGCGGCGAGTGCGGGTTGCCTGGTTATCGACAGCAGTGAGCTGTTTGCCCTGTCGCCGGATGTGCCACTGGTGGTGCCGGATGTGAATCCGCAGGTGCTGGCCGATTACCGTAATCGCAATATCATCAGCGTGGCCGATAATCTGGTGAGCCAACTGCTGACGGCTATCAAACCGTTGGTCGATGCCGCCGGTTTAGGCCGTTTACAGGTCACCAATCTGATCTCCGTCTCCACGCACGGCAAAGTGGCTGTGGATGCGCTGGCCGGGGAGAGCGCCCGCCTGCTGAACGGCGTACCGGCGGATGACCACCATTTTGGTCGTCAACTGGCCTTTAACCTGCTGCCACAACAGGCCGATGCAGAGGGCAGTGTGGAGAGTGAGCGTCGCCTGGTTGATCAGGTGCGTAAAGTGTTGCAGGACGACGGTTTGCCCGTGGCGGTCAGCAGCGTTCAGGCACCAGTGTTTTATGGCAATGCCCAGATCGTCCACATTGAAAATCTGCGCCCGCTGTCGGCAGACGAAGCCAGAGCAGAGCTGGCCCTGGCCGCCGATATTCGCCTGAGCGACGAAGAGGACGTTCCCACGCCGGTAACGGATGCCTCAGGTAGCGATGCGCTGAGTATCGGCAGTGTACGTAATGACTACGGTATTCCGGAGCTGTTGCAGTTCTGGTCCGTGGCGGACAACGTTCGTTTCGGTGGCGCGCTGATGGCGGTGAAAACCGCAGAGAAGCTGGTGCAGGAGTATATGTACTGATGTCGGAAGGTCAGACAAGAAAGCTGGCACTGGGCATTGAGTACGACGGCAGCCGATACTACGGCTGGCAACGGCAGCAGGAAGTGCGCAGCGTGCAGGAAAAGCTGGAGCGGGCGCTGTCGAAGGTCGCGGACCATCCGGTGAGCGTATTTTGCGCCGGGCGTACCGATGCTGGCGTGCACGGCACCGGACAGGTGGTGCATTTTGAGACCGTGGCGCAGCGAGCGGATGCCGCCTGGACATTGGGTGTCAATGCCAATCTGCCGGACGATATCGCTGTACGTTGGGTGAAAGCCGTGCCGGACGAGTTTCATGCACGTTTCAGCGCCACAGCCCGGCGTTACCGTTACCTGATTTACAACCAGCGCTTACGTCCGGCTATCCTGGGCAAGGGCGTGACGCACTTTTACTATCCGCTGGATGTGGAAAAGATGCAGCGCGCCGGGCAGAGCCTGCTGGGCGAGAACGATTTCACCTCGTTTCGCGCCGTACAGTGCCAGTCGCGTACGCCATGGCGCAACGTGATGCACCTGAACGTCAGTCGTCACGGGCCCTATGTCATTGTGGACATTAAAGCCAACGCTTTTGTGCACCATATGGTGCGCAACATTGTCGGTAGTCTGATGGAAATTGGCTGTGGTAATCAGCCAGAATCCTGGATGGCAGAACTGCTGGCCGCCAAAGATCGCACGCTGGCGGCGGCCACGGCAAAAGCCGAAGGGCTTTACCTGGTGGCGGTGGATTATCCCGCGCACTTTGCTTTACCTCAGCCGCCGATGGGGCCGTTGTTCCTCGCGGATTAATCAACCTTAGCTAAAGGGATCGTTATGGAGTTCATCCATTTTGTGGTCGATTTTATTTTGCACATTGATGTGCATCTGGCCGAATTAGTCGCGCAGTATGGCATCTGGATTTACGCCATTTTGTTCCTGATTTTATTCTGCGAAACCGGCTTAGTGGTCACGCCGTTTTTGCCAGGCGACTCGCTGCTGTTTGTCGCGGGGGCACTGGCGGCATTGCCCGGTAACGATCTGAACGTCCACCTGATGGTCGCGCTGCTGGTTATCGCGGCGATCCTGGGTGATGCGGTGAACTACACCATCGGTAAACTGTTCGGTGAACGCCTGTTCAGCAACCCGAATTCGAAAATTTTCCGCCGCAGCTATCTGGATAAAACCCATGCGTTTTATGCCCGTCATGGTGGAAAAACCATTATTCTTGCCCGTTTCGTGCCGATTGTGCGTACCTTTGCCCCTTTTGTCGCCGGCATGGGCCACATGTCCTATCGGCATTTTGCCCTGTTTAACGTTACCGGTGCGCTGGCATGGGTGCTGCTGTTTTCCTATGCAGGCTATCTGTTTGGCGATTTGCCAGTGGTGCAGGAAAATCTTAAGCTGCTCATCCTGGGCATTATCGTGGTATCGGTTCTGCCGGGCATTATCGAAATCTGGCGTCATCGCCGCCAGGCTAAGCAGCAAAATTAACCCTGAGCAGGCTTACCGCTCAGGGGTAAGACCAGATTTTTATCCACAGTCTTAACTGGTTGTGGTTTAATGAGCGACATTTACCGTCTGCTGAAGCGGTTTTCAGCAGCATCAAGACGACTGGACCAGGTCAGTTTTTAACAGAAAGGTCATCAATGAGCTGGATTGAACGCATTCTTAATAAAAGCAATATTACGCCTGCACGTCGCGCCAACATTCCGGAAGGAGTGTGGACGAAATGCGACAGCTGTGGCCAGGTACTTTACCGTGCCGAGCTGGAGCGTAATCTTGAGGTCTGCCCGAAGTGCGACCACCACATGCGCATGCACGCCCGTGAGCGTCTGGCGAGCCTGCTCGATCAGGGCACGCTGGTTGAACTGGGCAGTGAGCTGGAACCCAAAGATCTGCTGAAGTTCAGGGATTCCAAAAAGTACAAAGATCGTCTGGTTGCGGCACAAAAAGCGACAGATGAAAAAGATGCGCTGATCGTCATGAAAGGCCAACTGCACGGTATGCCGGTTGTCGCGGCAGCCTTTGAGTTCGCGTTTATGGGCGGTTCAATGGGCTCTGTTGTCGGGGCGCGTTTTGTTCGCGCGGTCGAGCAGGCGCTGGAAGACAACTGTCCGCTTATCTGCTTCTCCGCCAGCGGCGGTGCCCGTATGCAGGAAGCGTTAATGTCACTGATGCAGATGGCGAAAACTTCTGCGGCGCTGGCGAAAATGCAGGAACGCGGTCTGCCGTATATTTCGGTGCTGACTGACCCAACCATGGGCGGTGTTTCCGCCAGCTTCGCGATGCTGGGCGATCTGAACGTGGCCGAACCGAAAGCGCTGATTGGCTTTGCGGGTCCACGCGTTATTGAGCAGACCGTGCGTGAAAAACTGCCACCGGGCTTCCAGCGAAGTGAATTTCTGATTGAAAAAGGCGCGATTGACATGATCATTCGTCGTCCGGAAATGCGCTTTAAACTGGCAAGTCTGCTGGCAAAAATGATGAACCTGCCGGCACCGTTGCACGATGGTGAAGAGTTCGCACCTGCGACGTCCCACCCGGAGAGTAACGAGGCCTGACAGGAGACAGAAGGCGCGCCGGTCGCGCCTTCCACCCATGCACCCTATACCTTGTTGCTTTCACCAGGTATAAATTTGCAAAACGGGACATATGGACAATCTTCACCTCCCTCAAGCCACGTCGCCTTTGGCCACGTGGCTTTATTATCTTGAGCACCTCCACACTCAGGCAATTGAACTGGGCCTGGACCGTATTCGCCAGGTGGCGCAACGTCTGGACCTGCTGAAGCCTGCCCCTTTTGTTTTCACCGTTGCCGGTACCAATGGTAAAGGCACTACCTGTCGGACGCTTGAAACGCTGTTGATGGCCGCGGGCTATCGCGTGGGCGTTTACAGCTCGCCGCATCTCGTGCGTTATACGGAGCGTGTCCGGGTGCAGGGACAGGAGCTGAGTGAAGCGCAACACAGCGCCAGTTTCGCTGATATTGAAGCGGGACGCGGTACTATCTCCCTGACCTATTTTGAATTCGGCACGCTGTCGGCGCTTAACCTGTTCCAGCAGGCGAAGCTTGACGTGGTCATTCTGGAAGTCGGGCTGGGTGGGCGGCTGGACGCAACGAATATTGTGGATGCCGATGTCGCGGTGGTGACCAGTATTGCGCTGGACCATACCGACTGGCTTGGCCCGGATCGCGACAGCATTGGTCGGGAAAAAGCGGGCGTATTCCGTCAGGGTAAACCTGCGGTGGTGGGTGAGCCTGCTATGCCGGTGACGATTGCCGATGTCGCCAGGGAAAAGGGCGCTCAGCTCATTCAGCTTGGCCGTAACTGGCACTATCATGCGCAGGCAGAAAGCTGGTCTCTGCGCGATGCGCACGGTGAACTGAGCGATCTACCGCTGCCGCAGGTGCCCCTGCCGAATGCGGCAACGGCGCTGGTGGCGCTGCGTGCCTCGGGCCTCAACGTCAGCGACGCACATATCCGAGCCAGCCTGCCGCTGGCGGTGCTACCCGGGCGCTTTCAGACCGTCAGTGAGTCGCCTCGCGTGATTCTGGATGTGGCGCATAACCCGCATGCAGCAGGCTACCTGGCATCGCGCCTGGCTGCCTTGCCGACGCGGGGGCACGTTCACGCCGTGGTCGGGATGCTGCATGATAAAGATATCGCCGGGACGCTGTCCGCGCTGGCTCCGCAGGTCGACTTCTGGTACTGCGCGCCGCTGTCCGGCCCGCGCGGTGCCAGTGCAGAACAACTCATGGCACACGTAACGTCTGCCCGGGCATTCGCAGATGTCGAACAGGCCTGGCAACAGGCGCGGCAGCAGGCTGAACCGCAGGACATCATCCTGGTATGCGGCTCTTTCCTGACCGTCGCGCAGGTGATGGAATCGATTGAAACGGAGAGAGGACGTGGCGAGTAAGTTTCAAAACCGTTTAGTCGGTACCGTTATTCTGGTGGCCATCGGCGTGATTGTGTTGCCGGGGCTGCTGGATGGTAAGAAAAAACACTATAAAGAAGAGTTTGCGGCGATTCCACTGGTCCCGAAACCGGACGACCAGCAGGACAGCGAAATGGTGCCGCCGGTCACCCAGTCGCTGCCAGCCCATCCGCCTGCCGGCGCGGGCAGTGCGGTAAGTCATCCTGACGGGGGTAACTCACAGGCGCAAGAGGGCAGCACGCAGCCCGAGCAAAACAGTGCGCCGAGTGTCGTATCACCGCCGCCTGTACATTCGACGACAGCGAAAGAAAAACCAGCTGAGACGACAAAACCGAAACATACTGAGCAGGCTAAACCGAAGCCGGTAGAACAGACGCAGAGCAAACCGGTCGAGAAAACCAAACCGGTTGAGCAAGCGAAGCCCGTTGAAAAAACCAGGCCGGCCGAGCAGGCAGCGCGCACCGAGGAAGCGGCCCCGGCAGAGCAACCGAAAGAGACGCAACCCTCGGGACAGGCGTATGTTGTCCAGTTGGGCGCATTGAAGAACGCCAGCAAGGTCAACGAGATTGTCGCGAAGCTGCGCCTGTCGGGTTACCGGGCCTATACGGTGCCGTCAACGCCGGTGCAGGGACAAATCACCCGCATTTATGTGGGACCGGATGCGTCTAAAGCGAAAATGCAGGCGGCAGTGGGCGAGCTGAAAAACGTCTCGGGCTTAAGCGGCGTGGTTAAGCCCTACAGCGCGCGTTAAACCCGCGATTGGCGCTGCCGATAAGAATAACAGGCAGCGACAATCAGCTCTGGCTAAACGGGGCGGGCAACGGTTAGCCTGGCTTTTCAAGGGGTTAACCGGATAACAATCTCACAGGCGAAGTTCGTTTTTTTCTTCGCCTTTTTTATGGATGCAGAACCTGAAAACCCCTACGCAAACGTTTTCTTTTTCTGTTAGAATGCGCCCCGAACTGGATGCAGGGGTGCAATGGCACTGGCGCTGGAAGAGTTCATGATCTGGATTGATTACGTCATTATTGCGGTAGTTGGTTTTTCGGCTTTGGTCAGCCTGGTTCGAGGGTTTGTCCGCGAAGCCTTATCTCTTGTTACCTGGGGATGCGCGTTTTTTGTCGCCAGTCATTACTATGCCTACCTTGCTGTCTGGTTTACAGGTTTTGACGACGAACTGGTTCGGAACGGAATCGCCATTGCGGTGCTGTTCATTGCGACCCTGATTGTGGGGGCGATAGTGAACTACGTTATCGGCTCGCTGGTAGAAAAAACCGGCCTGTCGGGAACCGATCGGGTATTAGGCGTTTGTTTCGGGGCCTTGCGTGGTGTGCTTATTGTAGCCGCTTTGCTGTTCTTCCTGGATACATTCACGGGTTTTTCAAAAAGCCCGGACTGGCAGCAGTCTCAACTTATTCCCGAGTTCAGTTCTATAATCAGGTGGTTTTTTGACTACCTGAAAAGCACGTCGAGTTTTTTGCCCCGGTGAGACCATCGGGCGTACGGCTTAATGAGGAAATGACAACATGTGCGGTATTGTCGGTATCACCGGTTTCATGCCGGTAAACCAGTCGATCTATGACGCGTTAACGGTGCTCCAGCATCGTGGGCAGGATGCCGCAGGCATTTGTACGATTGATGCGCTCAACTGCTTTCGCCTGCGCAAGGCCAACGGCCTGGTCAGCGATGTTTTCGAAGCCCGTCATATGCAGCGTTTACAAGGCAACATGGGGATTGGTCATGCACGCTATCCTACAGCGGGCAGCTCCAGCGCTTCTGAAGCGCAACCGTTCTACGTCAACTCGCCGTACGGGATTTCTCTTGCACACAACGGTAACCTGACCAACGCACATGAACTGCGTAAGCAGCTGTTCGAAAAAGGCCGCCGTCATGTGAACACCACGTCAGACTCAGAGATCCTGCTGAATATCTTCGCGCAGGAACTGGATCGTTTTCAGCACTATCCGCTGGAAGCCGACAACATTTTTGCCGCTATCGCCGCCGTGCATCAGCAGGTTCGCGGCGCGTATGCGGTGGTCTCGATGATTATCGGTCACGGCATGGTCGCCTTCCGCGATCCTAACGGTATTCGTCCGCTGGTGCTGGGCAAACGCGTCATTGCGGATGGCCGTACCGAGTATATGGTGGCCTCAGAGAGCGTCGCGCTGGATACACTGGGTTTTGAATTCATCCGTGACGTCGCGCCGGGTGAAGCGGTGTACATCACGGAGCAGGGCCAGCTTTCGACCCGCCAGTGTGCCGAGAACCCCAAGAACAATCCGTGCCTGTTCGAATACGTCTATTTTGCCCGACCGGACTCCTTCCTGGACAAAATTTCGGTCTACAGCGCGCGCGTCCGCATGGGCACTAAGCTGGGCCAGAAGATTGCCCGTGAATGGGAAGATCTGGATATCGATGTGGTGATCCCCATTCCGGAAACTTCCATGGATACGGCACTGGAAATCGCCCGCATCCTTGATAAGCCTTACCGCCAGGGATTTGTGAAAAACCGCTATGTCGGTCGTACCTTTATCATGCCGGGTCAGCAGCTGCGCCGCAGCGCCGTGCGCCGCAAACTCAATGCTAACCGCGCCGAATTCCGCGATAAAAACGTCTTGCTGATCGATGACTCTATCGTGCGTGGCACCACGTCTGAGCAGATTATTGAAATGGCACGCGAAGCAGGGGCTAAAAAGGTTTATCTCGCCTCTGCGGCTCCGGAAGTGCGCTTCCCTAACGTCTACGGCATTGATATGCCGAGCGCCACTGAGCTGATTGCCCATGGCCGCGAAGTCGAAGAGATTCGTCAGATTATCAAAGCAGATGCGCTGATTTTCCAGGATCTCAATGACCTCATCGAAGCCGTACGCGAAGAGAATCCCGATATCGTTCAGTTCGAGTGCTCCGTTTTTAACGGGGTTTACGTTACTAAAGATGTGGATCAGGGCTACCTTGAATATCTGGAATCCCTGCGTAACGACGACGCGAAAGCCATTGCGCGGCAGAACGAAGTCGAAAATCTTGAACTGCATAACGAAGGCTAATCAGGCCTGATGCAAAAAAAGAGGGCGGGACTTATCCCGCCCTCTGTGTTTTTTGTCGCGCTGCGCTATTATGGTGCACTTTGCCACTGCAAGGTTGAACGATGAAACGACTCATTATTGGTATTTCCGGCGCAAGCGGTGTGATTTACGGCGTGCGGTTACTGCAGGTCTTGCAGCAGGTCAGCGACGTGGAAACCCATCTGGTCATCAGTCACGCGGCGCGTCAGACGCTGAGCCTGGAAAGTGACTACAGTCTGCGCGATGTTCAGGCGCTGGCCGATGTGGTTCATGATGTGCGCGACATTGCCGCCAGCATTTCCTCCGGGTCGTTTAAAACCCTGGGCATGGTGATTTTACCGTGTTCAATGAAAACCCTGTCGGGCATTGTGCACAGCTACAGCGATTCCCTGCTGACGCGCGCGGCGGACGTGGTGCTTAAAGAGCAGCGCAAGCTGGTACTCTGCGTACGTGAAACGCCGCTGCATATTGGCCACCTGCGGATGATGACGACTGCCGCTGAATTAGGGGCGATTATCATGCCGCCGGTACCGGCGTTTTATCATCGTCCGACAACCATTGACGAACTGGTCGATCAAACAATTAACCGGGTTATCGATCAGTTCGACATTGAACTGCCTCAAGATTTGTTTGTGCGCTGGCAAGGTGCATAAGGTTCAGCTTGTGCACTTATTTAGTGCAAAAGCGCGGGAGCGATCACTGTTCCTGCATTTGGTGAACTAAAAGTTCACAACATCGCTTTTTCTCTGTGACTTCACTGATATATTCCTTTCACAAACCCAGCCTTTATGTGGCAAAAACGGCGGGCTGGGTGCGCGGCAGACCTGCATAACTGGCACGAAACGTGCACAGGTTACTGGCAGTGTTCGTTGCAAACACACATCATGCATCACATAACAATAATTTGCTGAGGGTAATCTATGAAGAAGCGTGTTCTGGCTCTTTCTTTAATGTTGGGCCTGTCCAGTGTGGCCAGCGTATTTGCAGCCGTACCGGCCTCGATTCGTGTCGGCACTGACCCAACATACCCGCCGTTTGAGTCAAAAAACGCGCAAGGACAGTTAGTCGGTTTTGATATCGATCTGGCTAACGAAATCTGTAAACGTATTCAGACCAAATGTACCTATGTGGAAAGCGACTTTGACGCGCTGATTCCGTCGCTTAAAGCTAAAAAAATCGACGCTATCATCTCCTCGCTCTCTATCACCGCGAAACGTCAGGAAGAGATTGCTTTCTCTGACAAACTCTATGCGGCCAATGCCCGTTTAGTCGCGCCTAAAGGTTCGAAAATTCTGCCGACGGTTGAATCGCTGAAAGGCAAAAACGTCGGTGTGCTGCAAGGCACCACGCAGGAAACCTATGCTAACCAGTACTGGCGTCCAAAAGGTGTGACCGTCACGCCTTATGCGAACCAGGATCTGGTGTACCAGGATCTGACTGCGGGCCGTATTGATGCCGCATTCCAGGATGAAGTGCAGGCGGCTGAAGGCTTCCTGAAGCAGCCTGTCGGTAAAGACTACGCTTTTGCCGGTCCGGCCGTGAAAGATGACAAGATTTTTGGCGTCGGTACCGGTATAGGATTACGTAAAGATGACACCGAGCTGAAAGCGGCCATTGATAAAGCGTTTGAATCCATGCGCAAAGACGGTACGTACGACAAAATTGCGAAGAAATACTTTAATTTCAACGTGTACGGTGACTAACCTGTCGACTTTGCCTCTGGTAATCGCCTGACCGGATAACGCCTGGTTGCCCTGGCCGCACTGGCCCCGGCAACCTCTGCGTTGTGGTTGATGCCTTACCAGAAGCAACGCTGCCCGCCCACGTGGCGGGTTCAGCGCCGTTTCCACCCCACGACAGGATCTTTTCCATGTTGTATGGCTATTCTGATGTCATTTTAAAAGGCACGTTGGTCACGCTGGAGCTGGCACTGAGTTCCGTGCTGCTGGCGGTGATTCTCGGGCTGATTGGCGCAGGCGCGAAGCTGTCACGTCATCGCCTGCTGTCGATTATTTTTGAGGGCTACACGACGCTGATTCGTGGCGTGCCCGATCTCGTCCTGATGCTCCTGATCTTCTACGGTCTGCAGATAGTGCTGAACCACATCACCGATGCGCTGGGTCTGGCGCAGTTCGATATCGATCCTATGGTCGCGGGCATTATCACCCTGGGCTTCATCTACGGGGCCTATTTTACCGAGACGTTTCGCGGGGCCTTCATGGCCGTGCCCAAAGGGCAAATCGAAGCCGCGACCGCGTTTGGTTTTACCGGTTCCCAGGTTTTCCGTCGCATCCTCTTTCCGGCGATGATGCGTTATGCGCTGCCCGGGATTGGTAATAACTGGCAGGTGATCCTGAAAGCGACCGCGCTGGTCTCGCTGCTGGGGCTGGAAGATGTGGTTAAAGCCACGCAGCTGGCGGGCAAGAGCACCTGGCAGCCGTTTTATTTCGCCATCGTCGCGGGTGTGATCTATCTGGTGTTTACCACGCTGTCTAACGGCGTGCTGTGGTGGCTCAATCGCCGCTACACGGTTGGCGTGAAGAGGGCAGAGCTATGATTGAGATTATCCACGAGTGCTGGAAATCACTGCTCTGGACTGACGGTTACCGCTTCACCGGCGTGGCGATTACGCTATGGCTGCTGATTGTTTCGGTGGTGCTGGGCGGCTGTATGGCGGTACTGCTGGCGATTGCACGCGTGTCGCCGAATCGCTTTATCAGCCTGCCGGTCTGGCTCTTTACCTATGTTTTTCGCGGTACGCCGCTGTATGTTCAACTGCTGGTATTCTATTCCGGCATGTATACGCTGGAGATCGTGAAAGGCACCGAGTTGCTGAATGCGTTTTTCCGCAGCGGACTGAACTGTACCTTACTGGCGTTTACCCTGAATACCTGCGCCTATACGACGGAGATTTTCGCCGGTGCGATTCGTGCTGTGCCTCACGGGGAAATTGAAGCCGCGCGCGCGTATGGTTTCTCAACGTTTAAACTGTATCGCTGTATTATTTTGCCTTCTGCGCTGCGCACCGCCTTGCCGGTTTACAGCAATGAGGTGATATTGATGCTGCACTCGACCGCGCTGGCCTTTACGGCAACCGTGCCTGATTTGCTCAAAATCGCCCGGGACATCAACGCGGCAACGTATCAGCCCTTTACCGCGTTTGGCATTGCGGCCGTCCTGTACCTGATTATTTCCTACACACTGATTAGCCTGTTCCGCCTGGCGGAGCGTCGCTGGCTGGCCCATGTGAAACCTTCTTCATCGCATTGAGTAAGACTATGGCTGATAACAAATTAAGCGTCACCGAACTGCATAAACGTTACGGTGAACATGAAGTATTAAAAGGCGTGTCTTTACATGCTAATGCGGGCGATGTCATCAGTATTATTGGATCGTCCGGCTCAGGGAAAAGTACCTTTTTGCGCTGTATTAACTTCCTCGAAAAACCGAGCGAAGGCACCATTACGGTCAATAACACCGCCATTTCGCTGGTCCGTGATACCGACGGTCAGCTAAAGGTGGCCGACAAAGAGCAGTTGCGCCTGCTGCGCACCCGCCTGACGATGGTGTTTCAGCACTTTAATTTATGGAGCCACATGACGGTGCTGGAAAATGTCATGGAAGCACCGATTCAGGTGCTGGGCCTGAGCAAAGCCCAGGCGCGCGAACGCGCTGTCACCTATCTGAATAAAGTCGGCATTGATGAGCGGGCGCAATCAAAGTATCCGGTGCACCTGTCAGGCGGCCAGCAGCAACGTGTGTCGATTGCCCGCGCGCTGGCGATGGAGCCCGAGGTGCTGTTGTTTGATGAGCCAACTTCTGCCCTTGACCCGGAACTGGTCGGGGAAGTGCTGCGCATCATGCAGAAGCTGGCCGAAGAGGGTAAAACCATGGTGGTGGTGACGCATGAAATGGAGTTTGCCCGTCACGTTTCCAGCCATGTGATTTTCCTGCATCAGGGTAAGATTGAAGAGCAGGGGCCGCCGACAGAGTTGTTCGGCAATCCCAAAAGCCCGCGCCTTCAGCAGTTCCTGAAAGGTTCTCTTAAGTAAGCCGATCCGCGCCTGTTGAGCCATTGCTTAACAGGCGCGTGGCGGTAGATTCGTCCGTGACCAGACCCGAGATCCAGCCGCCTGTTAATGCCGCCCGAATGGCGGCAAATTTGCGCTCGCCGCCTGCAAAACCGATGATCGGACGCGTTGTCCGGCTTTCCAGCGTGACGCTGGTGAGCAGCGCATCGGTCTCGCCCATCACACGTTCACCCTGTTGATTGAAAAAGTGGCCAAGCATTTCGCCAACGACGCCGCGCGCGTTGAGTGCCTGAACCTGGCTGTCGGTGATAAACCCTTCAGCATGGAGCGGACAGCCGGGTGTGACTTCGCCGATGCCGAGAAAGGTCATACTGGCCTGTAAGGCCCGACTGACCACGCGTTGATAGACCTGATGCTGGCACCACATCTGTTTATCTTCCGGGCTGTCGGCATACAGCGGCGCAGGAATAAAGAAATACTTGCCCTGCATTTTTTCAGACAGCTTGAGCGGCACGTCATAGCGGGTGCCGGAGTCGTCTCGCGCAATAGCACCAATCATGGAAACACACTGGTGCTGGGGCCGCTCCACCCAGGGCAGGGCATCAATAATCGCCCGCAGAGTTTTACCCGAACCGATACCAAACACCTGCGGCTGGTCATCGTTGATAAACTGCGACATAACCTCTGCGCCTTCGACCGCCAGCATTTGCTGAATAGCGTGGTCATCCAGCCCGGCAGAAGGGACGACACGACAGTGCTGCAGGCCAAAGGCTTCCTGCACCGCGTGTGCCAGGCGCAGGCAGTGCGTGACAGGATGGTCAATCTTGACGCTGACCATACCCATTTCGCGTGCGCCTGAAATCAGGCGCTGGGCAACCTGCCTGGAGAGTCCCAGCGCCCGGGCAATCTCTTGCTGTGTTAACCCGGCCACGTAATACATCCAGGCGGCGCGTGCAGCCAGTTCCTGCTTTTTCTCTTCTTTGTTCATCACGGCATTCCCTTCTCAGCGAATCGCTAGTTTATCGCGTATAGCCGGCAAAAACCTATCAGGGCAAAAGCTCATGTGTTGGGCAATTGCTTTTATCGTGAGATCTGTCACAGATAATACTCGTAACCTCTGATTAACATACAGCGTTCGGGCAATTGCCCTCTGTTATGACAAATGCTTATTGAGGTGACTATGACAACATCCGTGTGGATGCATATTGGGGCAGGCTCTTTTCATCGCGCTCATCAGGCATGGTATCTGCACCGGCTGATGCAGCAAGGGGACAGTCGGTGGCACATTGCGCTGGGGAACATCCGTGAGGATGCGTCACCGCTGTTGACCCAGTTGGCTGCGCAGCACGGCGAGTATGTGCTGGAAACGGTCACGCCGCAGGGCGAACGCGACTATGAAACGATTACCTCGATTCGCAAGATTCTGCCCTGGGATAACGCGCTTCGCGCCCTGGTGCATCAGGGTGCCGATCCTGCCACCCGGATCCTTTCTTTTACCGTGACGGAAGCCGGTTACTACCTGACGACGGAACATGCGCTGGATCTACAGCAGCCCGATATTCGCGCGGATCTGCAGGGCGAGGCGCGCACCCTTTACGGTGCGCTGGCGCGGATACTGGCGGCGCGCGTCGCGAACGGCGGCGGCCCCGTTACCTTGCTGAACTGCGATAATCTGCGCCATAACGGTGAGCGTTTCCGCCAGGGCTTTTTGGCGTTTCTTAACGCACAAGGGAACGAGGCGCTGGCTGACTGGGTGCGGACTTACACCACCTCGCCGAATACCATGGTGGACAGGATCACACCGCGTCCTACGGCGGATATCGCCGGACGTGTGCTGGCGGCCACGGGTAAAGATGACGCGGTGCCGGTGATGGCGGAATCCTTTATCCAGTGGGTGATTGAGGATGACTTTATTGCCGGGCGTCCGGCGCTGGAGCAGGTCGGCGTTGAGCTGGTGGCGTCGGTGTTGCCCTGGGAAGAAGCCAAGATCCGCATCCTCAACGCCACCCATAGCGCGATTGCCTGGGCGGGCACGCTGATCGGCTTGCGCTACATCGACGAAAGTACCCGGCAGAAAGCGATTCATCAGATGGCCCGGGAGTATGTCTCGCAGGATGTCATCCCGTCGTTGTCTCCCAGTCCCTTAAATCTGGCTGAATACCGCGATGTCGTACTGTCGCGCTTCAGTAACCCCTGGATCAAAGACACCAACCAGCGTGTGGCGGCGGATGGTCTGTCGAAAATCCCGGCGATGGTCACGCCCACTTTGCAGGCGTGCTATCAGCGCGGAACGCCACCCGCGGCCAGCGTGGTGTTACCGGCCCTGTTTTATCTGTTTTTGCAGCGCTGGGCGCAGGGCGAACTGCCTTACGACTATCAGGATGGTGTTCTGCAACCCGACGTGATTCAGCAGTGGTTCACCCAGCCCGATCCGTTGCGGACCTATATGACGCAGCCTTCCCTGTTTGGGGCGCTGGCGACTTCCGCCGATTTTCATGCACGCCTCACCGCTACCGTAGCCGGGCTCACCACATGGCTGGCCCAGCCGGAACAGAAACTGGCTGTGGCATAGGGGAACGACATGTACCTGGGTATCGATATTGGCACATCCGAGCTGAAAGCGCTGATTCTGAATGCGCAGGGCGACATTGTGGCATCTGAACATGTCATCTTGCAGGTGCAGCGGCCGCATCCGCACTGGGCAGAGCAGCATCCGCATGACTGGTGGCACGCCTGCCAACAGGTGATGGCGCGTCTGCGTCAGCAGGCGCCTCAGGCCTGGTCGGCTGTCACGGCGATAGGCCTGTCCGGCCAGATGCACGGTGCGGTGCTGCTGGATGAACAGGGCGACATTTTGCGGCCCTGTATT
This sequence comes from Pantoea sp. SGAir0180, assembly GCF_043546245.1. Taxonomy (NCBI): domain Bacteria; kingdom Pseudomonadati; phylum Pseudomonadota; class Gammaproteobacteria; order Enterobacterales; family Erwiniaceae; genus Pantoea; species Pantoea sp. SGAir0180. The sequence continues at coordinate 819,111 of NZ_CP028071.1, forward strand.
TTGTGGAACGACACGCGCAGCGCGGCGGAATGTAACTGGCTACATCAGCACCATCCCGAGATGATGCAAATCAGCGGCAACATGATCATGCCGGGCTTTACGGCACCCAAACTGCGCTGGGTTGCGCAGCACGAGCCCGCCTGCTTTAGCCGCATCAGCAAAGTGTTGTTGCCGAAAGATTACCTGCGCTGGCGGTTAACCGGACGGTGGGTGACGGATCCCTCCGATGCCGCCGGGACATTATGGCTGGACGTGGCGACGCGCGACTGGTCAGACGCGCTACTGGCCGCGACAGGGCTGCGTCGCGAGCAACTGCCTGAAATCGTGGAGGGCAATGCGGTCAGCGGCACGTTGCGACCTGACCTTGCCCGCGAATGGGGCCTGTCGACAGCGGTGATCGTTGCCGGCGGCGGTGGCGATAACGCTACGTCAGCGGTCGGCGTCGGTGCCATCCACCCTGGCGATGCGTTTATTTCCCTTGGGACCTCCGGCGTGATTTTTGTGGTCAACGATCGGCTACGGGCCGATCCGCAGTCCGGTGTGCATGCGTTCTGCCATGCGCTGCCTGGTCGCTGGCACCAGATGAGCGTCATGCTCAGTGCTGCAAGCTGCCTGCGCTGGGTATGTCAGCTGCTGTCGGTCAGTGAAAATCAACTGCTTGAGGACGTGGCTGAGCTGAGCCCAACACAGAAACAGCGGGCCCCACTTTTCCTGCCCTATCTCTCTGGCGAGCGCACGCCGCATAACGACCCTGATGCCACGGGCGCGTTTTATGACCTGCGCCACGAAACTCAGCGCGCCCTCTTGGGGTACGCGGTGCTGGAAGGTGTCGCGTTTGGCCTGGCCGACGGTCTGGCCGTTCTGGGCGACGGACGGCAGGACATCACGCAGTTCAGCCTGACCGGTGGTGGCGCGCGCAGCAGCCTGTGGGCGCAACTGATTGCCGATGTGCTGGACTCTCCTGTGGTGACGCATCCGGCCAGCGCGTCCGGCGCGCTGGGCGCGGCGCGACTGGCCTGGCTGGCGACGGGCGGGGATGAAGCGATCGTGTGCCGCAAACCCTCCGTGCAGGCGCGCTATCTGCCGGACCCCGAAGTTCGAGCGGTGCTGCAACAACGTCTGGCACGATTCCGCGCGCTATATCACCAACAAGTTCAGACCCGTTCACTGGCCTGATTAACCTGTAACCGAACAGAGAAGGACCATCGTTATGCATGCAACTGCGTACTGGTTTGGCTTGCCCAAACAGCTGATCTGGGGATTCGTCGCCATTGCGATTTTTATGGCAGGAGACGGTTTCGAAATGGCATTTCTGTCACGCCATATCACCGATATGGGCTTCACGCCGGGCCAGTCGGCGCTGGTGTTTACCTGTTACGGTTTAGCGGTCGCGCTGGCCGCCTGGGCCTCCGGCGTGGTGGCGGAACTGATTACGCCTCAGCGCGCCATGTTAATCGGTTTTGTCTTGTGGATTGTCATGCATGCCCTGTTCATGAGCCTGGGGCTGGGACTGCGTAATTATCCCCTTATGCTGCTGTTCTACGGCATTCGCGGCCTGGCTTATCCGCTGTTTATCTATTCTTTTATGATGCTGCTGGTCCAGGTGTTACCGCGTGAACGCCTCGCGGCGGCGACGGGCTGGTTCTGGGCAATGTATTCGGTAGGGATTGGTGTGGTAGGGAGCTATCTGCCCAGCCTGATTATTCCCTCTCTTGGTGAAACCGGGACATTATGGCTGGCGATTGCCTGGGTGGCCTGCGGTGGCGTACTGGCGTTTTTTAGCCTGCGCCATGTGCCGGTCGACCGCTCACGCGTGCACTTACCGATGCGCGAGAAAATGACGGAAATGTCCCGGGCGGTGACCATCCTGTTTACTAATCAGCATGTGTTTTACGCCTGCCTGATCCGCATTATTAATACGCTGTCGCTGTTTGGTTTTGCCATCATCATGCCGCTGCTGTTTGTGGATCGGCTGGGTTTCACCTTGTCGGAGTGGTTACAAATCTGGGCGGTGTTTTTCTTTGTCACCATCTTCACCAATATCTTCTGGGGCATCATGGGCGAGCGGATTGGCTGGATCCGTCAGGTGCGCTGGTTTGGCTGTCTGGGCATGGCGCTCTCCAGTCTGGCATTCTACTATCTGCCCGTTTATGCCGGTCATAACTTCATGGTCGCCCTTATTCCGGCCGTCATGTTGGGGATTTTCGTCGCGGCGTTTGTGCCGATGACGGCCGTCTTTCCCACGCTGGAGCCGCATCATCAGGGCGCGGCGGTCTCGGTTTATAACCTGTCAGCGGGGATGAGCAATTTTGTCGCGCCGGCCATCGCCTCTATGCTGTTGCCGTTTTTTGATATCGTCGGGGTGGTGTGGGCTTATACCGGCTTGTATCTGTTTGCCGGGGTGCTGACGTTTATTATCCGTGTGCCGCAGCCTCATCATGGCGCGCAACGTACAGCGCGCAAGTCAGGGTCCGCAGTAACATCGCAATAGAAGAAGGGGAGCCACAGGCTCCCCCGGCATTACCCCTTAACCACGTCCTTTAAGGCATCATGCAGGTCATACCAGCGGAAGCGAAACCCTGCGGCCTCCAGCCGTTTAGGCAGCACATGTTGTCCACCGAGCACCAGCACTGAGGATTCGCCCATCATCAGCTTAATGGCGCTGGCGGGCGTGCGCATGAAAGCCGGGCGGTGCATGACCTCGCCCAGCGTGGCGGCAAACTGCTCGTTGCGCACCGCATAGGGCGCGACCATGTTATACGGACCCTGGCAGTCGTCATGATCCAGAAGCCACAGGATGCCGTTGACCATGTCATCGATGTGGATCCACGGCATATACTGTTTACCGCTGCCGAGCGGGCCACCGACGCCGAGCCTGAACGGCAGTTTCATTTTGCTCAGGGCGCCGCCCTCACGCGCCAGCACCACGCCGGTGCGCAGCAGGCAGACGCGCGTCCGGTCACTTTGTGCCGTCAGTGCCAGCTGTTCCCAACGGGCACAGAGCGTATGCGTAAATTCATTCTGGCCGGGATCCTCTTCGGTCAGGACCACTTCACCACTGTTGCCGTAAAAGCCGGTCGCCGACCCCGAAATCAACACGCGCGGCGGCGTGGTGCTGGCATTGATGAGTGAGGCAATACGTTCTGTGATTTGCCAGCGGCTCTCGCACAGTTGCTGCTTATGCGGCTCGGTCCAGCGTTTATCGGCAATCGGTTCACCGGCCAGGTTGATCACGGCATCCACCCCATCCAGCGAATGCTGCTGTGCGAGGCCAGACCAGAAGGCGATATTTTCGCCCAGCGTTTCCCGTGCGGCTACGACATCGCGGGTCACCACGCTGATCGTGTGACCACGCGCCTGTAACTGCGGAATAAGATGGCGGCCAATAAGCCCGGTTCCACCGGTCATTAAGATATGCATAGTGCGGCTCCGTCTGATTTTTTATTTTTTGCTTACTTCATCATAGAAGAGTCGTTACCGGCTGGCGTGAGCCGCTTCGTAATTTCGTGCGGTGGCGGCAAACATCGGACCAGCACCGGGTTGTTTTCAGAAATAAAAATCGGTAAACATGATGCACCCCTGTCAGCGATATCGAGGTAGCAGATGAATTACCCCTCCATTACCCTGTGGTCAGATTCATCGTTTTTCAGTCCTTATGTGATGTCGGTTTACGTTGCGCTGACGGAAAAGGGGATCCCTTTTAGCGTCAGGCGCATTGATTTATCCCAAAACCAGCAGCTTGACGACACCTACCGTAGCCTGTCACTGACCTGCCGTGTGCCAACGTTACAGGTTGATGAGTTTATGCTGAGTGAGTCCTCAGCCATTTGTGAATACCTTGAAGAGCGCTTTGCCGCGCCAGAATTTGAACGGCTCTATCCTAAAGATCGCGAGAAACGCGCGCGCGCGCGGGAGATTCAGGCCTGGCTACGCAGTGATTTGCTGCCGATCAGACAGGAGCGTCCCACAGAAGTGCTGTTCGCCGCAGAGCGCTTTGCGCCGCTTTCGCCCGCTGCGCTTCAGGCGGCCGATAAGCTGATAAGTGCCGTACAGCGGCTGTTACCGGAAGGGCAGCAAAACCTTTTTGGTGAGTGGTCGATTGCAGATACCGATTTGGCTGTCATGCTTAATCGACTGGCGCTTCACGGTGATCCCCTGCCAACCCGTTTACAGCATTATGCTGAGTTTCAGTGGCAGCGTGCATCGGTGCAGTTGTGGTTGACGGAGAGCGGTAAACATCGCTAGCGATCGGCGCTTGCTCAAGTTGTCATAAGTGATTACCTTACGACACACTATGATATAGATGTGGCAAACAGCGCGTGCATGAAGACACGCTAAACAGGAAAGGGTTACGGATGGTGGATCAAACTGCTGGTGGCGAGATCGAGTGGGTCGATATCGTAAGCGAAGAGAATGAAGTCGTTGCGCAGGCTACGCGCGCGCAGATGCGTGCACAATGCTTACGTCACCGCGCGACCTATATCGTGGTTCACGATGGTATGGGGAAAATACTGGTTCAGCGCCGTACTGAAATCAAAGATTTTATGCCGGGTAAACTGGATGCGACGGCAGGCGGCGTGGTGCAGAGCGGTGAGGATATGCTGGAATCTGCCCGACGTGAAGCGGAAGAAGAGCTGGGTATTGCCGACGTGCCCTTTGCGGAGCATGGCAAGTTCTATTTCGAAGATGAGCACTGCCGCGTCTGGGGCGGATTGTTCAGTTGCGTCTCTCACGGCCCGTTTGCGATGCAGGAAGAAGAGGTCGATGAAATCTTCTGGATGACGCCGGATGAAATCACTGCCCGTTGCGACGAGTTTACCGATGATTCACTCAAAGCGCTGTCGTTGTGGCTGAGCCGCAATAACGAAAACAGCAACTGAGTTTTCTGCTTTGCGAACGCCTTGCCGTTCGCAAAGCATCCTTCCTTCTTTTGCGGCAACGCGCTCCACAATACGATTGACGGCAGCCTTTTCCTGGCGGGCAGCGTCATTCTTCCTCGGGCGTCGGCTTTCGCTTTTCCGCCACCGCGCCAGTCTGTCTTGACGATGTCTCAGCCGGGTATTGCATTAAGGCGTTTGATCGTTAACCCATTGTGAGGATCGTGGCTGACATCACGCGCCTGTGCCCGGGATCAATAAAAAATCGCCCTCTCAGCAGAAAGGGCGGTGTGGTGCGTACGCAAAGCAAGTCACGAGGATCAGACCGGCTGCGGCTGACGCATTTTTTCGCCACGGCGGCGCAGTACTTCCATCACGATCAGGAGCAACAGAGAGGCCGCAATCATAATGGTGGCTGCCGCTGCAATGGTGGGATCGAGGTTCTCGCGGATACCGGCAAACATCTGAATCGGTAGCGTCCGCTGCGTAGGGCTGGCAAGAAACAGCGTGACGACTACTTCATCAAAGGAGGTCGCGAAGGCAAATAACGCCCCGGAAAACACGCCCGGTGCAATCAGCGGCAGGGTGACTTTACAAAACGCCAGCAGTGGTGAGGCGCCGAGACTGACGGCGGCGCGCGTCAGGTTGGTGTCATAACTTTTCAGGACGGCCACGACCGTGATCACCACAAACGGGACGCCCAGCAGCGCATGAGCCAGAACCAGCCCGAGATAGCTGTTTAGCAGGGACAGTTTGGCAAAGAAGAAAAACATGCCCACCGCGATGATCACCACCGGTGCCACCATCGGTGAAATGATGACTGCCATCACCAGCGCTTTACCGCGAAAGTCACCCCGTACCAGGCCCATCGCGGCCAGTACGCCCAGCACGGTGGCCAGCAGGGTGGCCAGCGGAGCCACCAGCAGGCTGTTCATCAGCGCGCCCAGCCATTCGTTAGAATGGAAAAACGCGTCGTACCAGCGCAATGAAAAGCCACTGAGGGGATAGCTTAAAAACGAACTGGCGTTAAACGACAACGGCACGATCACCAGCACCGGCACTATTAAAAACAGCAGGGCGGCGGCACCGTAAAAATTAAACAGGTAACGCCAGACCCGCAGCAGCGTGGAACCTTGTTGTCTCATCATTTGCTCCTTAACGCACCGCAGCTTCAGAAGAAGTGCGGGTAACGCGCGAATAGACCACATACAGTAACGTGACAATGATCAGTAACTGGCTGCCCAGGGCGGCGGCCATGCCCCAGTTCATCGTGCTGTTAGTAAAGAAGGCGACAAAGTAGCTGACCATCTGGTCGTCCGGGCCGCCCAGCAGGGCTGGCGTCACGTAGTAGCCAATCGCCATCATAAACACCAGCAACGCACCTGCGGTGATCCCGGCAAAGGTCTGCGGCACATAGACGCGCCAGAAGGCGACAAACGGATGCGCGCCCAGCGACACCGCTGCGCGGACGTAGCTGGGGGATATGCCTTTCATTACGGCATACAGCGGCAGCACGATAAAAGGCAGCAATATATGTGTCATGGAGATGTAAACCCCCACCCGGTTAAACACCAGGGTGAGCGGGCTGTCGATAAGCCCGGTGCCCATCAGCGTGCGGTTGATTAATCCGCCGGACTGTAACAGCACAATCCAGCTGGCCGTCCGCACAATCAGTGAGGTCCAGAAGGGCAGCAGCACCATAATCATCAACAGATTGGCCCGGTTAGAAGGCTGTTTCGCCAGCCAGTAGGCCAGCGGATAACCCAGCCCCACGCACAATAACGTCACGACGGTGGCCATCCATAAGGTGCGCAGCAGGACGTTGACATACAGCGCCTGATCCGGCGACTGTGCGGTGATTTCACCCGTTCTGGCATCGACTTTATGGTCAAACACCGACAGCAGGTAATAGCTGGTATAAGGCTTTGCTACGCGCTTCAGGGTTTGCCAGGTGGATAACTCGCCCCACAGGGGCTGTTTGTCGATAAGGGTGGCTTTGACGTTAAGGCCATCCTCGGGCGCCTGGCGCGGTACGGCCAGGATCAGGCGGCGAAACGCGTTATCTTCATAACTTAACCGCTTCGCAATCCCCGAAATCTGGCCCTGTTCGCGTGCCGCGCTGACTTCTTTTGCAAGCAGTGCATACAGGCTCTCATCCGGTAGCGCTTTACCGTCCCATTTCGCCAGGGCCTGGCTGGTTTGGGGTAAGGCGTCATTAAGCTCAGGATTGCTCACGCTCATGCTGAGGATAGAGCCGATAGGGAATAAAAAGCACACCACGACGAAAATCAGTAACGGGGCCACTAAAAACAGAGAGCGTTGTGTTTTTAACCAACCTGCCCGGTTGAACGAGTGGCGCAGGCTGAACGCGCGTTCTCTACGTCTGACGGGCGCTGAATCCATCACGGGGTTTTGACTCATGCCGACCTCCTGAAAAGGGGCTGCCGGATCGCGTCCGGCAGCAGGTTATTTCGCGGCCCAGGCGTTAAAACGCTGTTCCAGTTCTTCACCATGCTCCAGCCAGAACGTGGCGTTAACCTGTACGGCTTTGGCCATGTTTTCGGGCGCTGTTGGCAGTTGAGCCAGACGGTCCGCCGCCAGCAGTTTGCCTGCTTTGATATTGGCGGGGCCATAAGGAATATTTTCGGCATAGACCTTTTGGTTCTCAGGCTGCAGCGAGAAGGCGATGAATTTCTCTGCCAGCGCTTTATGTTTTGAGCCTTTCACAATCGCCCAGTTATCGAAGTCATACAGGTTGCCATCCCAGACGATTTTAAAGTTATGGCCTTCTGCCTGGGCGGTGCCGATACGGCCGTTATAGGCCGAGGCCAGCGTCACGTCGCCTGATACCAGCCACTGCAGCGGCTGTGCCCCGGATTCCCACCACTGAATATGGGGCTTGAGTACATCAAGCTTCTTAAAGGCGCGATCCACGCCCGCAGGTGTGGCCAGCACCTTATAGACATCTTCACGCTTCACGCCATCCGCCATCAGCGCGATTTCCAGGGTATATTTTGCGCTCTTACGCAGCGCACGTTTGCCCGGGAATTTTTCTACATCCCAAAAATCGGCCCAACTCGTGGGGGCGGTTTTCAGTTTGTTGCCATCGTAGGTCAGTACCGTTGACCAGACGAAGAAACCGGCCCCACATTCGCTGACGCTGCCTTTGGCAAAGTCCGCTTTATTGCCAATTTTGCTCCAGTCCAGGGTTTCAAACAGACCTTCTTCACAACCGCGCTCCAGTTCCGGAGTTTCCAGTTCGACGACATCCCAGCCGATCTGTTTGGTTTCGACCATGGCGCGGATGCGGGCCATCTCACCGTTGTATTCGCCTGCTTCGATGCTGTCTTTTCCCACGGCCATGAACGGCTTATAGAACGCTTTATCCTGTGCGTCTTTATTCGTCCCGCCGAAGGACACTACCGTGAGGGTTTCCGCTTGTGCCTGCAGCGCCACGGCTGCCAGCACCATTGCCGCTATTTTTTTCATCATCCCCGAACTCCTGAATTATTCTTGTCAGGCAGAACTCACTGCCTGGTGTTTGCGTTGCAATCCTGATGCCATCAGCTCAGCTGACTGCGGAACGGGCAGCCAGCCAGCTCAACTTAGTGTTGACCGAGAATGCGGTTCAGCAGATTTAATGCCGTGCGGAACTGTGCATCCGGGATGGTCAGCGGATAAAGGAAGCGAATCACGTTACCGTGGACACCGCAGGTGAGCAGAAGTAAGCCTTCGTCCAGTGCCGCCTGCTGGATGGCTTTGGCGATGTCCGCGCGCGGTTTTCCTGTGCTGTCGCAGAACTCAGCCGCAATCATCGAACCCCGCCCACGCACGTCCGCCAGCGCGTTACAACCCGCGCCTTTCAGCGTTTCGGCCAGCTGCCCGCCCAGTTGCAGGGCGCGCTCGCACAGGTTCTCCTCACGAATCACCTCCAGTACGGCCAGTGCGGCTGCAATGGCAGGAGGACTTCCCGCATAGGTGCCACCCAGCCCGCCGGGTAACGGGGCATCCATAATCTCAGCCCGTCCGGACACGGCCGACAACGGCATCCCGCCGGCCAGGCTTTTCGCCATGGTGATCAGGTCAGGCTGTACATCGGAATAGTACTCACTGGCAAACAGTTTCCCTGTGCGGGCAAAACCACTTTGAATCTCATCGGCAATCAGCAGGATGCCGTGTTCATCGCACAGCTTACGCAGCGCGGTGACGAAGGCCGCCGGTGCGACATTGAAACCGCCTTCACCCTGAATCGGCTCATAAATGATCGCTGCGACCTGCTGCGGGCTGATATCGCAGCGAAAAATCGTTTGTACACTCTCCAGCGCGTCCTCGACGCTACAGCCATGCAGTGCATTCGGGTAGCGGGCATGAAATACTGAGCCAGCAAAAGGGCCGAAACCGGTTTTGTACGGGGTCACTTTGCCGGTCAGCGACATCGTCATGTTGGTGCGCCCGTGAAACGCGCCGGTAAACGCGATGATGCCGGGACGGCCGGTCGCCGCGCGGGCAATTTTTACCGCGTTCTCAACCGCTTCCGCGCCGGTGGAGAAAAAGGTGGTTTTAGCAGGGCCGTTGACGGGCACCCGCGCATTCAGTTTTTCCGCAAGTGCGATGTAATTTTCATAGGGCACGATCTGAAATGCAGTATGGGTAAAACAGTCGAGCTGTTCCTTGATGGCGGCGATGACCTTAGGATGACGGTGTCCGGTGTTCAGTACGGCAATGCCGGCACTGAAATCGATGATTTCGCGGCCCTGGTGATCCCACAGCGTGGCGTTTTCAGCTTTCACCGCATAGAAATCGCACATGACGCCCACGCCGCGTGGCGTGGCATTGAGACGACGGACCTGCACTTCACTGTTACTCATAACGCGACCTCGTGGTGTTTGTTTCCATATTGTTACAGTGGAATTTGCCTTCTTGGTTTTAGCGTTTTCAGGGTTTTATAATCCAGAGCCAGTTTTTTTTATTTTGAGGTACCAATTTTGCGAAGCTTACTCGGTGACCTGCTTGCACAACGGCTGGCCGCGCTGTCCGGCGGTACGCTGAATAAGCGACTGTATGACGCGCTGCAGGCGGCGATTCAGGATGGATCCATTGCCACCGCAACACGGCTGCCCGCCAGCCGCGACCTTGCTCGCGAACTCGCGGTCTCACGCAATACCGTACTGGCCGTGTATGAACAGTTGCAGTCAGAGGGGTACTTACAAACCCGCACAGGCAGCGGCACGTTTGTCAGTGCGGTGCTGCCTGAAGAGGTGCCAGGCGGGCCGCTGGTCAGGCCGGTTTCGGCGCCAATGAAGCCCGTCAGGCTGTCCCGTCGGGGATCGCGATTACTGGCAAACAGCGGTGCCGGAAGTCATCAGTGGGGGGCGTTTATGCCCGGCGTACCGGATGTCAGTCACATGCCGCACGACATCTGGCGCAAAATCCAGCTTCGTCTGAGCCGACGCCTGCCCGTTGAGAACCTGAGCTATGCCAGCCACGGCGGCTGCACCGAGCTGCAACAGGCGCTGGCCGATTACCTGCGGGTGATTCGTTCCGTCAACTGCAGCCCCGAGCAGGTACTGGTGACCGCAGGCACGCATCAGTCGCTGGATCTGCTGGCAAAGATGCTGTGCGATCCGGGTGACCGGGCGCTGGTAGAGGAACCTGGCTACTGGGGCATTCGTAACGTGCTGGCGGTGAACGGCGTTACGCTTATCCCTACGCCGGTTGACGAGCAGGGGCTGGTGCTGCCCCCGGAGCAGCCTGACAGCCCTGCGCCGCGTTTAATCTGCGTGACGCCTTCCCATCAGTATCCACTGGGTGCGGTGATGAGCCTGCAACGGCGGCATGAGTTACTGGAGCGTGCGAAGCGCAGCGGCAGTTGGGTGGTGGAAGATGACTACGATGGCGAGTTCCGTTTTTCCGGCAGCCCGATACCCGCGCTGCAAGGGCTGGCGGCGGATGCGCCTGTCATATACCTGGGGACGTTCAGCAAAACGTTGTATCCCGGCATTCGACTCAGTTACATGGTGGTGCCTAAATCCATGGCTACGCGTATGAAAATGGCGCACTCCGAGCTCTATCGCGGCGGTTATGGGCTGGTGCAGCTCACGCTGGCCGCGTTTATCCGCGAAGGGCACTATGCGGCTCATGTACGGCGGATGCGGCAGATCTACAGTCGTCGCCGCGCGGCGCTGGTCGCCGTGATCAGCCAGTCGCTGGGGGCCGACTGGATTGTGCATCACAGCAATGCGGGGCTGCATCTGGTGCTCAGACTGCCCGACAGCATCGACGATGTGGCGTTCAGCGCTGAGCTTGAACAGTGCGGTGTGCTGACGCGCCCGCTGTCTTCCTACTACCTGCAAGGCACGCCGCAGCGTGGGTTACTTTTGGGCTATGCCTGCGTTGACGAAGCGGATATCCCCAATGCGTTCGCGCCTGTCCTTGCCCGTCTGGAACATCACCTGCAAATCGCCTCAGTTTCTCCCTGAGGCACCACAAGTGTGCAACCTCTTATCTTGCCTGATTCTGTGATCTCATTCACGTTAAGGTAATGTTAAATTTAAAAAGACAATAGAATACAATGGCCTGCAAGAAGGCTTTGCAAGCCCGTTCGTTTTATTTTGTCAAATTCTGCTTGTGCGAATCAGCGGCGTTATGGTAGTGCTAAAAAAAGGCCCGCCAGGATTCGCATGTCAAACGGATGATGCATGAATCGTGCCGAAACCCTTTCCATCCTGTTTTCGAGAGTACGCCATGAGAAATTTTGTCAGTTTCAGGAATATCAAAAAGAGCTACGACGGCGACAAGCTGGTGGTGCGCAACCTTAATCTGGACGTGGCAGAAGGGGAGTTTTTGACGCTGTTAGGGCCCTCAGGATCGGGGAAAACCACCAGCCTGATGATGCTGGCGGGCTTTGAAACGCCCACCGATGGCGAGATTCTGCTGCGTGATAAACCCCTGCACACGCTGCCGCCCCATCAGCGTGATATCGGCATGGTGTTTCAGAATTATGCGCTGTTTCCCCATATGACCGTGGCGGAGAATCTGGCATTTCCCCTATCCATACGTCGCCTGAGCAAAGCGGATATCAAAGTGCGGGTTAAGCGCGTGCTGGATATGATTAAACTGACCTCGCTGGCCGATCGCTATCCTGCCCAGATGTCGGGTGGCCAGCAGCAACGTGTAGCGCTGGCGCGGGCACTGGTTTTTGAACCCAGGCTGATCCTGATGGATGAACCGTTAGGGGCACTGGATAAACAGCTGCGTGAGCATATGCAGATGGAAATCAAGCAACTGCACAACCTGCTTGGGCTGACCATCGTTTACGTCACGCATGACCAGAGCGAAGCAATGACCATGTCAGACCGGGTCGCGGTGTTTAATGATGGCATGATTCAGCAGATGGACAGCCCGAGTAAGCTTTATGAGCAGCCAGATAATGCCTTTGTTGCACAGTTTATCGGCGAAAATAACTGCCTGTTAGCCACACAATCGGGTCAAAAGGGCGAGTATTATCAGGTGGCACTGGATAATGGCGTTCATCTGGACGCGCTGAAAGTCCGACCCAGTTCGCCTGGCAAACGTATCCAGCTCAGCATCCGGCCCGAACGCATCAACGTGAACGCACCAAAACCGGGCGACCAGTCTGTGCAGGCTACCATTCAACAGTTTATCTATCTGGGTGATCATGTCCGCATGCTGACCGACGTGGCCGGGCAGGGGAATTTTATGGTGAAACTGGTCTCATCCGATGTCGCGCCTGAGTGGAAACCGGGGAGCGAGGTTATGCTTTCCTGGCAGCCACAGCATTTACGTGCGCTGGATGTGACATTGCAATAAAAAAAGAGCATGCGGGCTGCATGCTCTTTGTTCTCACTACCGGTCAGGCGGTTTGTTACTGGCCTTCCGCCTGGAGTGACTGAATTGCTGTCAGGGCAATGGTATAGACGATGTCGTCCACCAGCGCACCGCGCGACAAGTCGTTAACGGGTTTACGCATCCCTTGCAGCATCGGCCCGATAGAAATCAGATCGGCTGAGCGCTGCACCGCTTTATAGGTGGTGTTACCGGTATTCAGATCCGGGAAGATAAATACCGTTGCGCGACCCGCGACCTGCGAGTTTGGCGCTTTCGATTTCGCGACGTCTTCCATAATCGCCGCGTCATACTGCAGCGGACCGTCAATGACCAAATCCGGGCGTTTTTCCTGTGCCAGACGGGTAGCTTCGCGCACTTTTTCGACGTCGCTTCCTGCCCCGGAGTTACCGGTCGAGTAGGAGATCATCGCCACGCGCGGATCAATACCGAAGGCTTTGGCGGAATCGGCAGACTGGATAGCAATTTCAGCCAGCTGTTCAGCGGTAGGATCCGGGTTAATCGCGCAGTCGCCATAGACCAGCACCTGCTCCGGCAGCAGCATAAAGAATACCGACGAGACCAGAGAGCTGTTCGGGGCGGTTTTAATCAGCTGTAACGGCGGACGAATGGTATTGGCCGTGGTATGCACCGCACCTGAAACCAGGCCGTCTACCTCGCCACGCTCCAGCATCATGGTACCGAGCACCACGTTGTCTTCCAGCTGTTCCTGCGCCACCACTTCGGTCATACCTTTGTTTTTACGCAGTTCAACCAGACGCGGAACGTAGTTCTGGCGAACCACTTCAGGGTCAACAATCTCAATGCCTTTACCCAGCTCAACGCCCTGTACTGCGGCCACGCGCTGAATTTCATCCGGGTTACCTAACAGCACGCAGGTCGCAATGCCGCGATCGGCACAGATCGCGGCCGCTTTCACGGTGCGAGGCTCATCACCTTCTGGCAGGACGATGCGTTTACCGGCTTTACGTGCCAGCTCGGTCAACTGATAACGGAATGCCGGCGGGGACAGACGACGGCTGCGTTCAGAGGTGGCGGTCAGCGACTCAATCCAGTCTGCATTGATGTAGCCTGCGACATATTCCTGCACTTTCTCAATGCGCTGTGTGTCGTCTACCGGCACTTCCAGATTGAAGCTTTGCAGACTCAGTGATGTCTGCCAGGTATTGGTTTTGACCATAAAGACCGGCAGACCGGTCTGGAACGCGCGTTCGCACAGTTTGGCGATCCGCTCGTCGATCTCGTAGTTACCGGTTAACAGAATAGCCCCAATCTCTACGCCGTTCATGGCGGCCAGACAGGCGGCAACCAGTACATCCGGACGGTCTGCGGAGGTGACCAGCAGCGAGCCTGGACGGAAGTGCTCAAGCATATGAGGAATGCTGCGGGCACAGAAGGTTACCGACTTCACGCGGCGCGTCTGAATTTCACCTTCATTAATGATGCGCGCGTTCAGGTGGCGGCACATATCAATCGCGCGGGTCGCGATCAGATCAAAGCTCCACGGCACGCAACCCAGGATGGGCAACGGGCTGTTGGCAAACAATTGGTCGGGATTGATATTGGCAATGCTGGCCTTCGTGGAATCATCGAAGATTTCAGACAGGTCGGGACGCGTCCGGCCCTGTTCGTCGACCGGCGCGTTCAGCTTGTTAATAATGACGCCGGTGATGTTTTTATTCTTCGCACCGCCAAAGCTGCTTTGCGTCAGTTCGATACGTTCTTTAAGCTGGGCCGGCGAGTCATTACCCAGCGCGGTCACAAACACAATTTCAGCGTTCAGCGTTTTAGCAATTTCGTAGTTAAGGGCGCTGGCAAACTGATGTTTGCGCGTGGGCACCAGGCCCTCCACCAGCACCACTTCTGCATCCTGCGTATTTGCATGATAGCGGGCAATGATTTCTTCCATCAGCACGTCCTGCTGATTGGATCCCAGCAAGGATTCAACGCGTGACATGGGCAGCGGTTCTGCCGCAGGAATACCGGAATTTTTGCGTACGATGCTGGTGGTTTGGTCGGGCGCATTGCCACCGGCGCGTGGTTGAGCAATGGGTTTGAAAACGCTCAGTCGAACGCCTTTACGTTCCATGGCGCGAATAACGCCAAGGCTAACGCTGGTCAAGCCGACGCTGGTGCCGGTCGGAATGAGCATAATTGTACGTGACACGATTGCACCTCTCAGAGTTCACTGGGTGTCAAAATAACACCGTCAGCCTGAGCTGACGGAGAAAGGATATCAGGCGGTAAGACGCGCGGCGTCCCTGGCGATGACTAACTCTTCATTCGTTGGGATAACCAGTGCCGGACGCGTGCCCTCTTTGTTGATGAAGCCCGCTTTACCAAAACGCGCGGCCAGGTTGCGGTCATGATCGAGTTCAAAGCCCAGCAGAGCCAGTTTCTTCAGCGTTAACTCGCGGACCATCGCCGCATTTTCACCGATACCACCGGTGAAGATCACGCCATCAAGACGGCCGTCCATCAGCGCAGTATAGCTGCCGATGTATTTGGCGAGGCGATGGCAGAATACGTCCATTGCGCGTTTGGCATCGTCTTTCGTGGCGTAATTATCTTCAACGTAGCGGCAGTCGCTGGTGACTTCGGTCAGCCCTAACAGACCGGACTCTTTGGTCAGCATCTTGTTGATAGCATCCACGTTCATGCCCAATGTATCGTGCAGGAAGAAGATGATGGCCGGATCAATATCACCGCTGCGGGTGCCCATCACCAGGCCTTCCAGCGGCGTCAGCCCCATGGAGGTATCCACACATTCGCCGTTACGGATGGCAGAAACCGATCCACCGTTACCGAGGTGACAGGTGATGATATTCAGGGTTTCCAGCGGCTTATTCAGCATTTTTGCCGCTTCGTGGGTCACATAGTAGTGGCTGGTACCGTGCGCACCGTAGCGACGCACGCCGTGATCTTTGTAGAGCGCATAGGGCAGCGCATAGAGATAGGATTCTTCCGGCATTGTCTGATGGAAAGCGGTGTCAAAAACCGCCACATTCTTGTCAGACAAATGGGGGAAGTTTTTCATCGCTTCATCAATGCCGATCAGGCCAGCAGGATTATGCAGCGGTGCAAAAGAAGCGGCATCTTTGATACCCTGAACGACAGCGTCAGAGATCACGACCGATTGCGTCAATTTTTCACCGCCGTGGACGATGCGATGACCTATTGCAGCGATTTGTGCCGAAAGCTCTGGTTTTTGTGCCAGAATTGTTTTAACAATGAAATTCAGTGCTTCGCTGTGGGCAGCGCCAGCACCTAAAGGTGCTTCCTGTTTTTGGCCGTCAAGCTTCCACTTGATCCGCGCTTCGGGCAGGTGAAAACATTCAGCCAGACCTGACAGAAATTCGTCTCCGGTGGTGGGATTCAGAATGGCAAACTTAAGGGATGAGCTGCCGCAGTTCAGGACCAGTACTAACTTACTCGACATGGAAGTACCTATTTGTTAAAAGTGGCTAAAAAAAACGCAATCAGACATACAGCGTAGCCTATTGAAGCTGCCAGATTAATGACAAAAGTCATACCCGGGTCAAAATAATGCGTTATACGCAAAAAAAGTTGAGTTTTTACGCATAAATTTTAAATCACGCTTAAAACGGGTCTTATCGCCTCTGTGACAAAGAAGGTTGCGACACTGACGCGACTAAAACGGCGTCAGAATAGCCGGAGTCACCTTTAAAGACAAAAAGATTTGAAGGATGTTGCGTAAAGTTGTGTCGTTATAGTTATTTTTCAAAAAATACAGCATTAGTTGAGGCGAGCCATGGCGAATCAATCTAACACGGGCTGGTTCCGGATGTTTCAGCGCGGACAGCATTATATGAAGACGTGGCCCAATGATAAACGTCTGGCACCGGTCTTTCCCGAAAACCGGGTATCAACGGCCACGCGCTTTGCCATTCGCTTTATGCCCCCGCTGGCGGTGTTTACACTGACCTGGCAGATCGCGATGGGTGGGCAACTGGGCCCTGCCGTCGCGACAGCGCTTTTCGCCTGCAGTTTACCGATGCAGGGATTGTGGTGGCTGGGCAAACGTTCGGTCACGCCGCTGCCGCCGACGCTTCTGCGCTGGTTTCATGACGTGCGCACCAAACTGGAAGCCGCAGGGCAGGCGATTGCGCCGGTTGAAGGCACGCCAACCTATCAGGCGCTTGCCGATCTGCTGAAGCGCGCCTTTAAGCAACTGGACCGGACTTTTCTGGACGATCTCTAACCTGCAGCGTGCCGAAATATTGCATGTGAATCTGTGGTTAAATCAATGAAAAGCGATGTGGCAACCTCCGCATCGCTCCCCCTGTGTCATCATCCTTCCATCGTATAAAACCTGAACAGCCTCTGGGCTGAGGGAGAGAAAGATGGAAATGACCCACGCACAACGCTTAATTCTGGCGAACCAGTACAAAATGATGGCGATGCTGGAGCCTGAGAATGCGGAGCGCTTTCGGCGTTATCAGACCATTATTGAGCGCGGCTACAGCCTGCAGATGCGTGAACTGGATAAAGAGTTCGGCGAACTCTCTGAAGCCACCTGCCGTACGCTCATCGACATCATGGAAATGCACCATGCGCTACAGATTTCCTGGTCTAATCTGAAAACCGAAGGAGAGATCGATACCCGGCGCCTGGCGTTTCTGGGATTTGATGCGGCTACGGAATCCCGCTACCTTGGCTATGTGCGCTTTATGGTGAATACGGAAGGGCGCTACACGCATTTTGATTCCGGCACGCACGGCTTCAATGCACAAACACCGATGTGGGAAAAGTATCAACGCATGCTGGCTTTATGGCAGACTTGTCCCCGCCAGTACCATTTAAGCGTAAACGAGATTGCGCAAATCATTAACGCCTGATGAGGAGTGACGTGTGGAGTACAGTGGTTTTTTGTTTGATTTAGACGGCACCTTAGTGGATTCATTACCGGCGGTTGAACGTGCCTGGTCTAACTGGGGCGCACGTCATGGCATTGCGGCTGATGAAATTCTGGACTTCATTCACGGTAAACAGGCAATCACCTCACTGCGTCATTTTATGGCCGGTCAGTCAGAGGCCGCGATTCAGGCCGAGTTCCTGGCACTGGAAAAAACGGAAGCGGAAGATACGGACGGTGTGAAGGCGTTACCAGGTGCCCTGGCGCTGCTCACTCAGCTTAATGAACTGCAGATCCCCTGGGCGATTGTTACTTCAGGTTCTGTGCCAGTGGCTCATGCCCGCCACAAAGCGGCGGGCCTGCCTCTGCCTGCGGTCTTCATTACGGCTGAGCAGGTAGCAAAGGGTAAGCCTGAACCCGATCCCTACCTGCTGGGTGCCGAAAGGCTGAAACTGTCTCCAGCCGACTGTGTTGTGGTTGAAGATGCGCCTGCTGGCGTGATCGCCGGGCTGTCGGCGGGCTGTGCCGTCATTGCTGTCAATGCGCCAGACGAGACACCGCGACTGGATGACGTGGCGCTGCGCCTGACTTCACTGACGTCACTAATCATTACCAGACAGCCAGCGGGTAAGTTTGCCTTTCACAGCCAGCCTTAAGTGCAGAGTGGCGGCATCGGGCCGCCCGAATCAGAGCGGTGTATCTTGCGAGATTTCGTCCAGAGACAGGCTAAAGCTTGGGATAAACACCTCAACAAAATAGCTCATTTCAGGCGAGCGACGCTGAGTCAGGGTTTTTTCCAGCCGCGCCTTGGCGAGTAAGAATTCATTGTTGCCTGCCGACAACTCTTCCAGGCATTTAACGTAGGCGCAGAGTGCGTCGGCCTGCTTCACTACCGCTTTCTCATCTTCACTGTGCAGATGTTCATCAATCAGCGGGCGATAAACGTCCTGCAACTCGTCGGGCAGCATCTCAATCAACTTCTGCTGCGCGATTTTCTCAATCTTTTTGTATTCATGGGCAATTTGCGCGTTGTAATACTTCACCGGGGTAGGCAAATCGCCCGTGAGCACTTCACTGGCATCATGGTACAGCGCCATCATCGCGATGCGCTCGGCATTCAGGTTACCGTTAAACTTTTTGTTCTTGATGATGGCCAGCGCATGGGCGACCATCGCCACCTGTAAACTGTGTTCAGAGACGTTTTCGGTCCGCACGTTACGCATCAGTGGCCAGCGGTTAATCAGTTTGAGGCGTGAGAGGTGGGCGAAGAAATGGCTTTGAGTCATGGTCATTCCTGTTTACGACAGGGGAGAGGTTAACTCTCCCCAAAATGACATCAGTATAGATGCAACAGGACTACTGGCGGTAGCCTTGCAGGAAACGGCCAAACTTATTGATGGCCATTTCCAGGTCATCGACGCGCGGCAGGGTTACGATACGCAGATGATCGGGCCACGGCCAGTTAAACGCGGTGCCCTGCACCAGCAGCACTTTTTCCTGTAACAGGAAGTCCAGCACCATCTTCTGGTCGTCCTGAATATTGAATTTTTTGGCATCAATTTTCGGGAACATGTACAGCGCTCCCTCCGGCTTCACACAGCTGACGCCGGGAATATCGTTGATCAGTTCCCAGGCACGCTGACGCTGTTCGTAGAGACGACCACCCGGTGCGATGAACTCACTGATGCTCTGATATCCCCCCAGGGCGGTCTGAATTGCGTGCTGCGCCGGAACGTTGGCGCACAGGCGCATGGAAGCCAGCATTTCCAGCCCTTCTATATAGCCTTTTGCGTGCTTTTTCGGACCATTCAGCACCATCCAGCCCTGACGGAAGCCCGCCACGCGGTAGGTTTTTGACAGGCCGTTAAACGTGACCGTTAACAAGTCCGGTGCCAGTGCGGCAATAGAGTGGTGCTGTGCGGCATCGTAGAGGATCTTATCGTAGATCTCGTCAGCAAATATAATCAGGTTATGCTGACGGGCTATCTCAACCACGTCCATCAGCAGCTCTTTGCTGTAAACCGCGCCGGTGGGGTTATTGGGGTTGATGATAACAATGCCGCGAGTGCGTGGCGTAATTTTGCTACGAATATCATCCAGATCCGGGAACCAGCCGGCGGACTCATCACATAAATAGTGCACGGCTTTTCCGCTCGACAGCGACACGGCTGCCGTCCAGAGCGGATAGTCCGGTGCCGGAACCAGCATTTCATCCCCGCTGTTCAGCAGCGCCTGCATCGCCTGAACGATCAGTTCTGAGACACCGTTTCCAATGTAGATATCTTCTACTGTGACATCGCGCATATCCCGCGCCTGATAATGCTGCATGATGGCCTTTCGGGCGGAATAGAGCCCTTTGGAATCGCAATAACCTTGTGCACTGGGCAGGTTACGGATCACATCCACCAGAATTTCATCGGGCGCTTCAAAGCCAAACGGCGCGGGGTTACCGATGTTCAACTTGAGAACTTTATTACCTTCTTCTTCCAGGCGCTTGGCCTCTTTTAAAACCGGCCCACGAATGTCATAACACACATTGTCCAGTTTGCCGGATTTATCAATTTGAAAAGTCATTTTTGGCCGCCTTAATATGCAGAATCCTTTTGCCTGCCGCTGAAAACAAACCTGCACAATGTACTCTCCTCACGAACACAAAAGAAGGGCGCGAGGTGGTTTTGGCGTCTTCAGCATCTTTGTCTCCGTCCAGACGACGTAATGCATATTGCTTATGACCCTGTATGGTTTAAAAGTCTGCTTTAGTCATCATTAATGGTTTTTTATGCTGCCTGATAAAAAGGCTTTGTTTGGCGCGTTGCTGTTTTTTTTATGCCGACAGGGAACGTAATCGACATAGTGAAATCAGAACAGGCCTAATGCGTCATAAATGAAATAGTTTAATTATGCTTTATTGATGCATAAATTTTGCACGATAGTGCATAGCGTAAGTAGGGTGTGACAGCCGTGCATTAATCGTTAATACGGTTAACTATTTTATCTCTAAGGACTTTTTTTCGTTTTTTGAAGCCAGTCTAAAAAACAGAGAGCATCTTTAGTACAGGTTTACCTGTCTAAAAGTCTTATTCACTGTTTTTGGGCGGGTTGAATGCGCACAGGACGTGCGGGATGTGTTGGAAAATGCGATCCGATCAAAATTTGCAATGCTTTTCATAAAAACATTTCCATTTTGCGGTCAAAAATGATTAAGTATAATTTACTATTTGATGTGATTAAACGCGATACAGCGTGTGTGTATGACAGACCCATTTACCCCGGCGTAATGACTTTTTTGGGGTTGAAAAAGACAACTACACAGCTTCCCGCAATTTTGCATCCAGTGCCTTCGGTACAGAAGTTGTCTCTGTCTTCAGGTCACGGCTTCCGTGTTTTACAGGAACGTGCCGTGCGCCTTCGTAAGTAAATTTTATGTCGGCCCTGTGTTGGGACGGCATGAAGCATCATTACCGCTTATCGCTTTGATAAGCTTGTAATAACACCAGGATAGTAGTTCTTAAAACTCTAATAAGTGAAGAAAAACATGACTAATGCAAATCGTCCGATACTTAATCTCGATCTCGATCTGCTTCGAACTTTTGTTGCTGTTGCGGATTTAAACACCTTTGCAGCCGCGGCTGCTGCGGTATGCAGAACGCAATCGGCAGTAAGTCAGCAGATGCAGCGTCTGGAACAACTGGTCGGTAAAGAGTTGTTTGCCAGGCATGGCCGCAACAAATTATTAACAGAACATGGCATTCAGCTTCTGGGTTATGCCAGAAAAATTCTGCGTTTTAACGATGAAGCCTGCACATCGCTGATGTACAGCAATATTCAGGGCGTTCTGACAATCGGGGCGTCAGACGATACGTCCGATACCATTCTGCCGTTCCTGTTAAACCGCGTTACCTCTGTTTATCCCAAACTGGCCATTGACGTTCGTGTGAAACGCAATCCATTTATGATGGAAATGCTGAATCAGGGCGAAGTCGATCTGGTTGTTACCACCTCCAGTCCGGGTAACTTTACACATCAGGTACTGCGGACATCGCCAACCCTGTGGTATTGCGCAGCGGACTATGTGTTCCAGCGTGGGGAAGCGATCCCACTGGTATTGCTGGATGAACCCAGCCCTTACCGTGATATGGCGATTGACCATCTGAACGAAGCAGGCATTCCCTGGCGCATCTCTTACGTCGCTTCAACGCTGGCAGCGGTGCGTGCTGCCGTTAAAGCTGGTTTAGGCGTGACCGCGCGTCCGGTGGAGATGATGAGCCCGGAACTGCGCGTAATGGGTGCAGCAGAAGGATTACCGGTGCTGCCAGATACTCAGTATCTGCTGTGCCGCAACGCGGACAACGACAACGAACTGGCGCTGGCCATTTTCAATGCCATGCAGTCTACCCACGATCCCTACAACATGATCGGCAATGCCGATGGTGCCTTACTGCTGGACGACGAAGAGTAAATCCCGTCTTCTTTCGCAAAAAATGCGAAATCTGCTGGCACGTTAATCTGAGTAAATGCGCCTTTTGTTCTGTAACCGGAACAAGAGGCTTTTTTTTGCTGCTTTTCTGACCCGTGGTTTTCTTTTTCAGTCCTGTTCTGTCAATTACCTGTTCATACTCTGGTCAACAGGGCGAGTGGGGAAGGGAAAGCACGAAGTGGAGATTTGTTGATGCGAATCAGGCTGATAACTGATTAAATTTAACACAAAAATGATAATTCTGTGTTCTGGATCAACAAAATAGCCCTTCTAAAAGCAAGGCAATCCCGCCGAATCCTGTCAAACTATGCGCGTTGATAACGCGATCCACACATTGAAATACCCGCTACACTGAAATTACCCCTACAGACTGAAGCGATTTAGCTGGAAACACGCGCGTCATATGTTAATAATATGATGCAGGTGTAAAATAATGTTTGGATACTTTTGTCAAAGTTGACAAAAGGTTATAGAAAGGAGTAAAAAACCACATAAAATTGCTGCTTATTGCACAGTAACAGCAAAATTTGTAAGGTTTTTATCCTTCCCTTTGAATCGATGTGGTGAGTTTGCTGCCAGAACCAGAGCAGGATGCCAGCGCCACTTTTGATGAGTAAGCAATGAGTATGTCAACTACCACCGAAATCATCGCTCAGCATTGGGCATTCATCGTTTTTATCGTCATCGCATTTGGCCTCTGTGCGTTTATGTTGACCGGAGGATGGCTGTTAGGCGGCAGAGCACGTGCCCGTCATAAAGACACGCCTTTCGAATCCGGTATTGAATCCGTGGGTGATACTCACATCCGCTTATCCGCCAAATTCTACCTGGTGGCGATGTTCTTCGTTATCTTCGACGTCGAAGCTCTCTTTTTATACGCATGGGCGACTTCAATCCGTGAAAGTGGATGGGTCGGCTTTGTGGAAGCCGCAATTTTCATTTTGGTGCTCCTGGCGGGCCTGGTTTATCTGGTGCGCATTGGCGCGTTGGACTGGACTCCTGCACGCCGCCGAATCGTGGTTAAAACTCCCACGGTAAGTCACACCAATCCTCACAAGCAGTAAAAGAGAGGCAATAAGATGGACTATACGCTCACCCGCATAGACCCGAACGGTGGTGAGAACGACCGTTACCCTCTGCAAAAGCAGGAAATCGTCAGCGATCCGCTGGAGCAGCACGTTCATCGCAGCGTTTACATGGGCAAGCTCGAACATGCCCTGCACGACATGGTGAACTGGGGACGTAAGAATTCCCTGTGGCCCTACAACTTTGGTCTTTCCTGCTGCTACGTTGAGATGACCACCTCCTTCACCGCCGTGCACGATGTGGCGCGTTTTGGTGCTGAGGTTATGCGTGCCTCACCGCGTCAGGCCGACTTCATGGTTATTGCCGGTACGCCGTTTACTAAAATGGCCCCGGTGATTCAGCGTTTGTACGATCAGATGCTGGAGCCGAAATGGGTCATTTCCATGGGGGCCTGTGCTAACTCAGGCGGCATGTACGATATCTATTCTGTCGTGCAGGGCGTGGATAAATTCCTGCCGGTTGACGTTTACATTCCAGGTTGCCCACCGCGTCCTGAAGCCTACATGCAGGCTCTGCTGTTACTGCAGGAGTCGATTGGTAAAGAGCGTCGTCCTCTGTCCTGGGTGGTCGGCGATCAGGGCGTTTACCGTGCCAATATGCAGTCTGAGCGTGAACGTAAGCGTGGCGAGCGTATTGCAGTAACCAACCTGCGTACACCAGACGAAGTTTAAGTTAACCGTATGGATGGAATCAGTGCCTGCAGCGACAATACACAAATTAATGCATGGCACCATCCTGACGCCTTCATTTGAGCGCCTGTTAGCAGGCCGGAATGGTGAGTAACGTATGACAGATTTGACCACGCAAGATCTCGCTCAGCCGCTATGGCAAACCCGGGATCATCTGGATGACCCGGTAATTGGCGAATTGCGTAATCGTTTTGGGCCGGATGCCTTTACTGTTCAGGCAACACGTACCGGGATTCCGGTGGTATGGGTTAAGCGTGAACAGCTACTGGAAATCATCACTTTCCTGCGTAAATTACCCAAGCCTTACGTCATGCTCTATGACCTGCATGGTATGGACGAACGTTTACGCACCCACCGCGCCGGATTACCTGCCGCGGATTTTTCCGTTTTCTACCACCTGCTTTCGATTGAACGCAATCGCGACATCATGCTCAAGGTGGCATTGTCTGAAAACGATATGCACGTGCCGACCATCACGAAAATTTTCGCCAATGCGAACTGGTATGAGCGCGAAACCTGGGAGATGTTCGGCATCACTTTTGACGGTCACCCGCACCTGACCCGCATCATGATGCCGCAGACGTGGGAAGGGCACCCGCTGCGTAAGGATTACCCTGCGCGCGCCACCGAATTCGATCCTTTCACGCTGACCAAACAGAAAGAAGATCTGGAAATGGAAGCGCTGACGTTCAAGCCAGAAGACTGGGGCATGAAACGCAGTACTGCCAGTGAAGACTTCATGTTCCTTAACCTGGGTCCTAACCACCCCTCCGCGCACGGTGCGTTCCGCATCATTTTGCAGCTGGATGGTGAAGAGATTGTCGACTGCGTTCCGGATATTGGTTATCACCACCGTGGTGCCGAGAAGATGGGCGAGCGTCAGTCCTGGCACAGCTATATTCCCTACACTGACCGCATCGAATACCTCGGTGGCTGCGTCAACGAAATGCCTTATGTGCTGGCGGTAGAGAAACTGGCCGGCATCGTGGTGCCCGATCGCGTTAACGTAATCCGCGTGATGCTTTCAGAGCTGTTCCGCATCAACAGTCACCTGCTGTACATCTCCACCTTTATTCAGGACGTCGGGGCCATGACGCCGGTGTTCTTTGCCTTTACCGACCGTCAGAAAATTTATGACGTGGTGGAGGCGATTACTGGTTTCCGTATGCATCCGGCCTGGTTCCGTATTGGCGGCGTCGCACATGACCTGCCGAAAGGCTGGGAACGCCTGCTGCGTGACTTCCTGGACTGGATGCCAAAACGTCTGAAAGAGTATGACAAAGCGGCGCTGCGCAACACCGTACTGATGGGCCGTTCGCAGGGCGTAGCTGCCTATAACATGGAAGAAGCGCTGGCCTGGGGCACAACCGGTGCCGCACTACGTGCAACGGGTCTCGATTTTGACGTGCGTAAATGGCGCCCCTACTCAGGCTATGAAAACTTCGATTTTGAGGTTCCTGTGGGCGCGGGCATCAGTGATGCCTATACGCGCGTACAACTGAAAATGGAAGAGATGTGGCAGTCGCTGCGTATCCTGGAGCAGTGCCTGAACAACATGCCGGAAGGGCCGTTTAAGGCGGATCATCCGTTAACCACGCCGCCACCGAAAGAGCGTACGCTGCAGCACATTGAAACCCTGATCACCCACTTCCTGCAGGTTTCCTGGGGCCCGGTCATGCCGGCCAACGAATCTTTCCAGATGATTGAGGCGACCAAAGGGATCAACAGTTACTACCTGACCAGCGACGGCAGCACGATGAGTTACCGCACGCGTGTGCGTACACCGAGCTTCCCGCACCTGCAGCAGATTCCATCGGTAATCCGTGGCAGCCTGGTATCCGACCTGATCGTATACCTCGGTAGTATCGACTTTGTTATGTCAGACGTGGACCGCTAATTATGCACGATCAACACATTGCTATTAAAACGATCGACCCTAACGAGGTCTTCGTGCTGAGTGCGGAAGAGCACCATGCGATTGAGCACGAAAAACACCATTACGAAGATGCGCGCGCTGCCTCCATTGAAGCACTGAAAATTGTGCAGAAGCAGCGCGGCTGGGTGCCTGACGGTGCGATCCATGCGATTGCAGAAGTGTTAGGAATTCCTGCCAGCGACGTAGAAGGCGTGGCAACGTTCTATAGTCAGATTTTCCGTCAGCCTGTTGGCCGTCACGTGATTCGCTACTGCGACAGCGTGGTGTGCCACATCACCGGTTTTCAGGGGATTCAGGCGGCACTGGAAGAAAACCTGAATATTAAGCCTGGCCAGACGACAACCGACGGTCGCTTTACCTTACTGCCGACCTGTTGCCTGGGTAACTGTGATAAAGGTCCAACCATGATGGTGGATGAAGATACCCACGTTCATCTGACGCCGGAAGGCATCGCCTCTTTGCTGGAGCAGTATCAATGACAATCAAACAGATCATTCGTACTGCTGAAACCCATCCCCTGACCTGGCGCATGCGCGAGGATCAGCAGCCGGTATGGCTTGATGAGTATCGCAGCAAAAACGGCTATGCCGGTGCGGAAAAAGCTCTGAAAGGGATGGCACCTGACGAAATCGTCTCACTGGTAAAAGATTCCGGCCTGAAAGGGCGCGGCGGTGCCGGGTTCTCGACGGGCCTGAAGTGGAGCCTGATGCCGAAAGATGAATCCATGAACATCCGTTACCTGCTGTGTAACGCCGATGAAATGGAGCCTGGCACGTATAAAGACCGCCTGCTGATGGAACAGATGCCGCATCAGCTGGTGGAAGGCATGCTAATCAGTGCGTTTGCCCTGAAAGCTTACCGGGGCTACATCTTTCTGCGCGGCGAATACATTGAAGCCGCAGTGCATCTGCGTCGTGCGATTGCGGAAGCCACTGAAGCAGGCCTGTTGGGCAAAAACATTCTGGGTACCGGTTTTGATTTTGAACTGTTCGTCCACACCGGTGCGGGACGTTATATCTGCGGTGAAGAAACGGCACTGATTAACTCCCTGGAAGGTCGCCGTGCCAACCCACGTTCCAAGCCACCTTTCCCGGCAAGCGCGGGCGTGTGGGGCAAGCCGACCTGCGTGAACAACGTTGAAACGCTGTCGAACGTGCCGGCTATTCTGGCCAACGGCGTCGAGTGGTACAAAGGTCTGTCAAAAAGCGACGACGCCGGTACGAAACTGATGGGCTTCTCCGGCCGGGTGAAAAACCCTGGCGTGTGGGAACTGCCATTTGGTATCACCGCACGCGAAATCCTTGAGGATTATGCCGGCGGTATGCGCGACGGCCTGCGTTTTAAAGCCTGGCAGCCGGGTGGCGCGGGGACCGACTTTTTAACGGAGCAGCACCTCGATCTGCCCATGGAATTTGCCAGCATTGGTAAAGCCGGCAGCCGTCTGGGTACCGCTCTGGCAATGGCCGTGGACCATGAAATCAACATGGTTTCACTGGTGCGTAACCTGGAAGAGTTCTTTGCCCGCGAATCCTGCGGTTGGTGTACGCCATGCCGTGATGGCCTGCCGTGGAGCGTGAAGATTCTGCGCGCGCTGGAGCAGAAAAAAGGCCAGCCGGGGGACATTGAGACCCTGGAGCAGCTTTGCCGCCAGCTTGGCCCGGGCAAAACCTTCTGTGCCCACGCGCCGGGTGCGGTCGAGCCGCTGCAGAGCGCCATTAAATATTTCCGTGAAGAGTTTGAAGCCGGCATTGCGCCGCAGGTGTTTGGCAATACCCGATCTATCGGCGGTATTCAGCCAAACCTGCTGAAAGCGCGCTGGTAATTCGCCGTTATCCACGGGAGCTGGCCCTGTGCCGCCGTCCCTGTTGCAGTGTGCAGGGGCAAGAATTTGATTAACGCTCGTTTCTGACGAGCCTGACGGAAGCATGTCACTATGGCTACAATCCATGTAGACGGTAAAGAATATGATGTGAACGGAGCGGACAACCTGCTACAGGCATGTCTGTCTCTGGGCCTTGATATTCCTTATTTTTGCTGGCATCCGGCGCTGGGAAGCGTGGGTGCCTGCCGCCAGTGTGCGGTGAAGCAATTCCAGAACGCTGAAGACACCCGCGGCCGCCTTGTCATGTCCTGTATGACACCGGCGTCCGATGGCACCTTCATCTCAATTGATGATGGCGAAGCGAAAGAGTTCCGTGAAAGCGTGGTGGAGTGGTTAATGACTAACCACCCGCATGACTGTCCGGTATGTGAAGAGGGCGGTAACTGTCATCTTCAGGATATGACGGTCATGACAGGCCACAGCTTCCGCCGCTATCGCTTCACCAAACGTACTCACCGCAATCAGGATCTCGGTCCGTTCATCTCGCACGAAATGAACCGCTGTATCGCCTGCTACCGCTGCGTGCGTTACTACAAAGATTATGCCGACGGAAAAGATCTGGGCGTGTATGGTGCGCACGACAACGTGTATTTTGGTCGTCCGGAAGACGGCACGCTGGAAAGCGAGTTTTCCGGTAACCTGGTCGAAATCTGCCCGACCGGCGTGTTCACCGATAAAACCCACTCCGAACGCTATAACCGTAAATGGGATATGCAGTTCGCGCCAAGCATCTGTCAGCAGTGCAGCGTAGGCTGTAACACCAGCCCCGGTGAGCGCTACGGCGAACTGCGTCGTATCGAAAACCGCTATAACGGCAGCGTTAACCACTACTTCCTGTGCGATCGTGGTCGCTTTGGCTACGGTTATGTCAATCTGAAAGATCGTCCTCGCCATCCGGTCCAGTTGCGTGGCAACGACAGCGTGAAGCTGAATGCCGAGCAGGCCGTTAACGCCGGAGCCGATGTCCTGCGTCAGGCGAAGCGCGTCATTGGTATTGGTTCGCCGCGTGCCAGCATCGAAAGTAACTTTGCTCTGCGCGAACTGGTCGGTGCGGAAAACTTCTCTACCGGTATGCCCGCGGGCGAACAGGCGCGTCTTGAACTGCTGCTGAAAGTGCTGCGTGAAGGCGGCATTTATACGCCTTCACTGCGCGAGATCGAGAGCTACGACGCGGTGCTGGTGTTAGGCGAAGACCTGACACAGGTTGGCGCACGCGTGGCCCTGTCAGTGCGTCAGGCAGTAAAAGGCAAAGCCCGCGAAATGGCCGCTGCGCAGAAAGTCGCAGACTGGCAGATCGCCGCGATCCTCAATATCGGTCAGCACGCTAAGCATCCGTTATTTGTCACCAACGTCGATGAAACCCGTCTGGACGACATCGCGGCGTGGAGCTACCGTGCCCCGGTTGAAGAACAGGCGCGTCTTGGCTTTGCGATTGCCCACGCGCTGGACGACAGTGCGCCAGCCGTCAGCGATTTCGACAGTGCGCTGAACGGTAAGCTGGATGTGGTGGTACAGGCGCTGGCCGGTGCCAAAAAACCGCTAATCATTTCCGGTGTGCATTCAGGCAGTAGTGCCATGATCGAAGCGGCCGCGAACGTGGCCAAAGCCCTGAAAGCGCGCGGTGCAGACGTCGGTATCACCCTGCTGGCTGGTCATGCTAACAGCATGGGCCTGGGCCTGATGGGTGGCAATACGCTGGATCAGGCACTGGAACAACTGCAGAACGGCGAAGCCGATGCGGTCGTGGTGCTGGAAAACGATTTGTATCGCCATGCGCCAAAAGCGCAGGTCGATGCGGCGCTGAACCATGCGGCTAACGTGATTGTGGTCGATCATCAGCGCACCGCCACGGTGGAAAAAGCCGGACTGGTGCTTTCCGCCGCCAGTTTTGCCGAAAGCGACGGTACGTCAATTAACCATGAGGGCCGCGCACAGCGCTTCTTCCAGGTGTACGATCCTGCCTACTACGATAACAGCATTGTGATGCTGGAAAGCTGGCGCTGGTTGCACTCGCTGCACAGCGCGCTGGAAAGCCGTCACGTTGACTGGACGCAACTGGACCATGTCATTGATGCCGTTGTGGCAAGTCTGCCACAGCTGAAAGGGATCAAGGATGCGGCGCCGGATGCCAGCTTCCGTATTCGTGGTCAGAAGCTGGCGCGTTCTCCGCACCGTGCCAGTGGGCGTACTGCTGCGCGCGCGAATATCAGCGTGCACGAGCCGCGTCAGCCGCAGGATCAGGACACCATGTTTGCCTTCTCGATGGAAGGAAACAACCAGCCGAGCGCCCCGCGTTCGCAAATTCCGTTTGCGTGGGCACCAGGCTGGAACTCACCGCAGGCGTGGAACAAATTCCAGGATGAAGTGGGCGGGAAACTGCGTCATGGCGATCCCGGTGTGCGTTTGTTCGAAGCCAGCGATGCGCAGCTTGCCTGGTTTAGTAGCGTACCAGAAGCCTATGCCACGCAAGGTCAGTTCCGCGTCGCGCCTTACTACCAGTTATTCGGAAGTGAAGAAATGACGCAGCGTGCGCCGGTTATCCAGCAGCGCATGTCGGCACCAACCCTGGTTCTGAACCCGGAAGATGCCGCGAAGCTGGGCGTGAATAACGGTGCAGCGGTGGAATTAACCTGTGCAGGTGAAACCGTACGTTTGCCAGTGCGTTTCTCGGCTTCTTTGCAGGCAGGGCAGGTTGGGCTTCCACTCGGTATGCCGGGTGTCCCGCCCTTCCTGGCGAATGCAAAAATTGATTCTCTGCAGGAGGCGGCGCAATGAGCTGGTTAACACCGGATGTTATCGACATTCTGATCGCCATTGGTAAAGCGTTGGTGATTTTGCTGGTCGTGGTGGCCTGCGGTGCGTTTATGAGCTTCGCCGAGCGTCGTTTGCTCGGCCTGTTTCAGAACCGCTATGGGCCAAACCGTGTGGGCTGGGGCGGATCGTTGCAGCTGGTTGCTGACATGATCAAGATGTTCTTTAAAGAGGACTGGGTTCCCCCGTTCACCGATCGCTTTATCTTTACGCTGGCGCCGGTCATCGCGTTTGTTTCCCTGCTGCTGGCCTTTGCTATCGTCCCGGTTTCACCGACCTGGGTGGTGACCGATCTCAATATCGGGTTGCTGTTCTTCCTGATGATGGCGGGCCTGGCTGTGTATGCCGTGCTGTTTGCGGGCTGGTCGAGTAATAACAAATACTCGCTGTTAGGTGCGATGCGTGCCTCTGCGCAGACCTTGAGTTACGAAGTGTTCCTGGGTCTGTCACTGATGGGCGTGGTAGCGCAGGCGGGTTCGTTCAACATGACCGATATCGTCAACAGTCAGACGCATCTATGGAACATCATCCCGCAGTTCTTTGGGTTTGTGACCTTCTGTATCGCGGGCGTGGCCGTTTGTCACCGCCATCCGTTTGACCAGCCCGAAGCCGAGCAGGAACTGGCTGACGGTTACCACATTGAATATGCCGGTATGAAATTTGGTCTGTTCTTTGTCGGCGAATATGTCGCGATTACCACCGTTTCAGCGCTGATTGTGACGCTGTTCTTTGGTGGCTGGCACGGGCCTTTCCTGCCGCCGTTCATCTGGTTCGCCCTGAAAACGGCGTTCTTTATGATGATGTTCATCCTGATTCGTGCTGCGCTTCCGCGTCCACGCTATGACCAGGTGCTGTCGTTCGGCTGGAAAGTGTGTCTGCCGTTGACGCTGTTGAACCTGCTGGCGACCGCCGCAGTGATTCTTTATACAGCGCAGTAAGGGGTAACAAATGACGTTAAAAGATATTGTCGTAGGCTTCGGCACGACAGTGCGCAGTATCTGGATGATTGGCATGCACGCCTTCGCGAAACGCGAAACCCAGATGTATCCAGAAGAGCCGGTCTACCTGCCACCGCGTTACCGTGGCCGTATTGTGTTGACCCGCGATCCTGATGGTGCAGAGCGTTGTGTTGCCTGTAACCTGTGTGCGGTAGCCTGTCCGGTAGGCTGTATTTCGCTGCAAAAAGCGGAAACCAAAGACGGCCGCTGGTATCCAGAGTTCTTCCGTATCAACTTCTCACGCTGCATTTTCTGCGGCCTGTGCGAAGAGGCCTGCCCAACTACCGCTATCCAGCTGACGCCGGATTTCGAACTGGGCGAGTTCAAGCGTCAGGATCTGGTATACGAAAAAGAAGACCTGTTGATCTCGGGGCCGGGTAAATATCCGGAGTACAACTTCTACCGTATGGCAGGTATGGCAATTGACGGTAAAGATAAGGGTGACGCAGAGAACGAAGCGAAACCTATCGACGTCAAAGGCTTACTACCTTAAGGAGCAGGGCATGGAATTTGCGTTTTATCTTTGCGGACTGGTGGCGGTGGTGACGACGTTGCGCGTGATCACCCACACTAATCCGGTACATGCGTTGCTGTACCTGATCGTTTCGCTGTTATCGGTGGCTGGCGTCTTCTTCTCTCTGGGTGCCTACTTTGCAGGTGCGCTGGAAATTATTGTGTATGCCGGCGCCATCATGGTGCTGTTCGTGTTCGTTGTGATGATGCTTAACCTGGGCAAAGCCACACAGAAACAGGAGCGTGAATGGTTAAGTCCGTCGTTGTGGATTGGTCCGGGCCTGGTTTCGTTGCTGCTGCTGGCAGTGATGATCTACGCCATCATGACGGCACATGACCAGGGCATTGACGGCAAAATTATCGATGCGAAAGCGGTGGGCATCAGTCTGTTTGGCCCGTATGTGCTGGCGGTTGAACTGGCATCAATGCTGCTGCTGGCCGGCCTGGTTGTGGCTTTCCACCTGGGCCGCGAAGAGCGCCAGGGCGAAGTCCTGAGCAACCGTTCAAACGATGCCGCGCAGGCGAATAAGGAGCAAGCATGATTCCCTTACAACATGGATTGATTCTGGCGGCAGTGCTGTTTGTGCTGGGACTGACCTCGCTGGTGTTGCGCCGTAATCTGCTGTTTATGCTGATAAGCCTGGAAATCATGATTAATGCCGCGGCGCTGGCGCTGGTTGTTGCAGGCAGCTACTGGGGACAGGCTGACGGTCAGGTGATGTATATTCTGGCTATCAGTCTCGCCGCAGCGGAAGCCAGTATTGGGCTGGCCCTGCTGCTTCAGCTCTATCGTCGTCGTCAGACGCTGAACATTGATACTGTGAGCGAGATGCGCGGATGAACCTTCTCTATTTAACTGTCTTATTTCCGCTAATCGGCTTTCTGCTGTTAGCGTTCTCCCGTGGCCGCTGGTCAGAAAACCTGTCCGCGACCGTGGGCATGGGATCGGTCGGGCTGGCTGCGCTCACCACGGTGTTTGTGGGTTTCGACTTCTTTGCTCACGGGCAGCAGGTCTTCACTCATGCGCTGTGGACCTGGATTCATGTCGGCAATTTTAATATTCAGGTCAATCTGACGCTGGATGGCCTGTCGCTCACCATGCTGTCGGTGGTGACCGGTGTCGGCTTCCTGATCCATATGTTCGCCTCGTGGTATATGCGTGGAGAAGAGGGATATTCACGCTTCTTCGCTTATACCAACCTGTTTATCGCCAGCATGGTTGTTCTGGTCCTGGCGGATAACCTGATGCTGATGTATCTGGGTTGGGAAGGGGTAGGGCTGTGCTCCTATCTTCTGATCGGCTTCTATTACAGCAATCCGGAAAACGGCAAGGCGGCGATGAAGGCATTCATCATCACGCGCGTCGGTGATGTCTTCCTGGCATTTGCGTTGTTCATCCTTTACAACGAACTGGGTACGCTCAACTTCCGCGAAATGGCGGAACTGGCTCCGGCACACTTTGCGGCGGACAACCATATGCTGCAATGGGCCACGCTGATGCTGTTGGGTGGCGCAGTAGGTAAGTCTGCGCAGCTGCCGCTTCAGACCTGGCTGGCCGATGCGATGGCAGGTCCAACGCCGGTTTCCGCGCTGATTCACGCCGCCACCATGGTGACGGCAGGGGTTTACCTGATTGCCCGCACCCACGGCCTGTTCCTGTTGACGCCTGAAGTGCTGCATCTGGTCGGCATTATCGGTGCGATTACGCTGGTACTGGCGGGTTTTGCTGCTCTGGTCCAGACGGATATCAAACGTGTACTGGCTTACTCCACCATGAGTCAGATCGGCTACATGTTCCTGGCGCTGGGCGTGCAGGCGTGGGATGCCGCCATTTTCCACCTGATGACCCATGCCTTCTTTAAAGCCTTGCTGTTCCTGTCCTCAGGTTCGGTTATCCTGGCCTGCCACCACGAGCAGAACATCTTTAAGATGGGCGGACTGCGTAAAAGCATCCCACTGGTGTACACCTGCTTCCTGGTCGGCGGTGCTGCCCTGGCCGCATTGCCGCTGATTACCGCCGGTTTCTACAGTAAAGATGAAATCCTGTTTGGTGCACTGGCGAACGGCCATCTGAACCTGATGGTCGCGGGTCTGGTAGGGGCGTTCCTGACCTCAATCTACACCTTCCGCATGATCTTTATCGTCTTCCACGGCGAAGAGAAAATCCATGCACACGCGGGCAAAGGCATTACCCATCATCTGCCACTGATTGTGTTGCTGGTGCTCTCAACGTTTGTGGGTGCATTAATTACCCCACCGCTGGCGGGCGTTTTACCGGCCAATGAGTTTGGTGAGAACGGTAAAGTCACGCTGGAGATCGCGTCCGGCCTGGTCGCGGTTGCGGGCATCGTTATCGCCGCTGCCCTCTGGCTGGGCAAGCGTCAGCTGGTCAGCAGCGTGGCCAACAGTGCGCCGGGCCGTTTCTTCGGCACCTGGTGGTTCGCCGCCTGGGGCTTTGACTGGCTCTACGACAAAGTCTTTGTCAAACCGTATCTGGGCATTGCGTGGTTGTTAAAACGCGATCCTTTTAACGGCCTGATGAACCTGCCTGCGTTGATTTCACGTATCGCCAATAAAGGTCTGGTGGTCAGTGAAAACGGGTATTTGCGCTGGTATGTCGCGTCGATGAGCGTTGGTGCCGTCGTTGTGCTGGCGCTGCTGCTGGTAATTTAAAGATTGATGAGCGGGTAGGTGTGAAAACTTACCCATTAAGAATGTCAAAGATTGTCTGATGTAAGGGCGTAATCGGCGCAGTCCGTTTTGCCACCGCCAGCGCACAGCAACCGGAGCGTACTGAAGTACGTGAGGATTGCGAGCACTGCCGGGGGCGAAACGGGTAAGTGAGATAGCCCGAGCCAGGACAAAAAAAAGGGAAGTATGCCGTGTTATTACCTTGGCTAATTTTCATACCCTTCTTCGGTGGTTTCGTCTGCTGGCTCACCGAGCGCTTCGGCGCGAAGGTGCCTCGCTGGATCGCACTGATCACCATGGGGCTGACGTTGGCGCTCTCGCTGCAACTCTGGTTGCAGGGGGGCTATTCACTGACGCAGGCAGCGGGTATTCCGCAGTGGCAATCGAGCTTCTCAGTACCCTGGATTCCCCGTTTCGGCATTAATTTCCATTTAGCGCTTGATGGCCTTTCGCTGTTAATGGTGGTGCTGACCGGACTGCTCGGCCTGATGGCAGTGCTGTGTTCCTGGAACGAAATTGAAAAGTATCAGGGCTTCTTTCATCTGAACCTGATGTGGATCCTGGGCGGCGTTATCGGCGTGTTCCTCGCCATTGACATGTTCCTGTTCTTCTTCTTCTGGGAAATGATGCTGGTGCCGATGTACTTCCTCATCGCGCTGTGGGGACATAAAGCATCGGACGGTAAAACCCGTATTACCGCCGCGACCAAATTCTTTATTTATACTCAGGCATCCGGTCTGGTGATGTTGATTGCTATTCTGGCGCTGGTGTTTGTTCACTACAACGCCACGGGCGTCTGGACGTTCAACTACGAGCAGTTGCTGAAGACGCCAATGTCGCACACCGTGGAGTACCTGCTGATGCTGGGCTTCTTCATCGCGTTTGCGGTGAAAATGCCGGTTGTCCCGCTTCATGGCTGGCTGCCTGATGCGCACAGTCAGGCTCCGACCGCAGGTTCAGTTGACCTGGCGGGTATCCTGCTGAAAACCGCCGCCTACGGCTTACTGCGCTTCAGCCTGCCGCTGTTTCCAAACGCCTCGGCAGAGTTTGCACCGATCGCGATGTGGTTAGGGATTATCGGGATTTTCTACGGTGCCTGGATGGCGTTCTCGCAGACGGATATCAAACGCCTGATTGCTTACACCTCGATTTCGCACATGGGCTTTGTCCTGATTGCGATTTACACCGGTAGCCAGTTGGCCTTCCAGGGCGCGGTTGTACAGATGATCGCGCACGGCCTGTCAGCAGCGGCGCTGTTTATCCTGTGCGGACAGCTTTACGAACGTCTGCATACCCGTGATATGCGTCAGATGGGCGGTTTGTGGTCGCGCATCAAATGGATTCCAGGGTTATCCCTGTTCTTTGCTGTCGCCAATCTGGGTATGCCAGGTACGGGTAACTTCGTCGGGGAATTCATGATCCTGACCGGCAGTTTCCAGATCGTTCCGGTCATTATCGTGATTGCGACCTTTGGCCTGGTTTTCGCCTCGGTCTATTCGCTGGTGATGATGCAACGTGCCTACTACGGTGAAGCGAAATCGAAAGATCTGCTGCCGGGCATGTCGGCGCGTGAATTCCTGACCATTGGGGTGCTCGTGGTCCTGCTGGTGCTGCTGGGTGTTTATCCTCAGCCGATTCTGGATACCTCACATGCTGCAATGAGCAATATTCAGCAGTGGTTTACCGCTTCAATTTCAACTACAAGGCCGTAATTCGCCATGACAATAACTCCTCAACAATTGATCGCGTTGCTGCCGCTGTTAATCGTCGGATTGACGGTGGTGGTTGTGATGCTGTCCATTGCCTGGCGACGCAACCACTTTGTTAACGCCACGCTAACAGTGGTTGGCCTGAACCTGGCGCTGCTGTCACTGTATTTTGTCGGTCAGGTTGGCGCGATGGATGTCACGCCGCTGCTGCGTGTAGACGCGTATTCGATGTTCTATACCGCCCTGGTGATGCTCGCCAGCCTGGCAACCTGTACTTTTGCCTATCCGTGGCTGGCCACGTTCCCGGACAACAAGGACGAGTTTTATCTGCTGGTTCTGATTGCTGCACTGGGCGGTATCGTGTTGTCAGCGTCTAACCACCTTGCATCACTGTTTATCGGGATTGAACTGCTGTCACTGCCGTTGTTTGGTTTGATTGGTTACGCCTTCCGTCAGAAACGTTCGCTGGAAGCGGCCCTGAAATACACCATCCTGTCGGCGGCGGCATCGTCTTTCCTGCTGTTTGGTATCGCGCTGATTTACGCTGACTCGGGCAACCTGGGCTTCGTCAGCCTGGGTAAAAGTCTGACGGACAGCATGATTCAGGAGCCGCTGCTGCTGGTCGGTCTGGGCATGTTGATTATCGGTCTGGGCTTTAAACTGTCACTGGTGCCATTCCATCTGTGGACGCCGGACGTTTATCAGGGCGCACCCGCACCGGTTTCTACTTTCCTTGCTACCGCCAGCAAAATTGCGATCTTCGGTGTTATCATGCGCCTGTTTATGTACGCGCCGGTGACCGACAGCGAAGCCGTACGGACGGTACTGGCCGTGATTGCCTTTGTCTCCATCCTGTTCGGTAACCTGATGGCGATTTCGCAAAGCAATATCAAGCGCCTGCTGGGTTACTCTTCCATTGCGCATCTGGGGTATCTGCTGGTCGCGCTGATTGCGGTGAAAGATCATCAGCTGTCGCTGGAAACCGCAGGGGTTTACCTGGCCGGTTACCTGTTCAGCAGCCTCGGCGCGTTTGGTGTGGTAAGCCTGATGTCCAGTCCTTATCGTGGCCCGGATGCCGATTCGCTTTACTCCTATCGCGGGCTGTTCTGGCACCGTCCGATTCTGTCGGCCGTAATGACCGTGATGATGCTGTCGCTGGCGGGTATCCCCATGACGCTGGGCTTTATCGGTAAATTCTACGTGATTGCCTCTGGCGTGAGCGCCAACCTGTGGTGGTTGACCGGTGCGGTGGTGGTCGGCAGTGCGATTGGTCTTTACTACTATCTGCGCGTTACCGTCAGTCTTTATCTCAGCCCGCCTGAATTGCTGAGCCGCGATACGCCAGCCAACTGGGCCTTCACCGCCGGTGGCGTGGTTGTCTTGATCTCCGCGATTCTGGTGTTGGTGCTGGGCGTTTATCCGCAGCCGTTAATCAGACTGGTGCAGATGGCCCAGCCGCTGATGTAATGTCACGCTGTTGCGATCAATCAGGCCTTCGGGCCTGATTTTTTTGTCTGAAAATCGACACAGGTGATTTTTGCATAGCCTTCGCAATATCACGTCGCGTCCGCTTTTCTCTTCGTTTTCATTCTGCATCTTCATTCTGTTTCCACAGTTTCGTGCTGAAATGGGGCGAACAGATAAGGGGGAGCATTGCTTATGGATCGCCGACATTTTCTGCTGGGGTGTACCGCAACGCTGCTGACGGCAAAAAGCACACTGTCATTCGCCGCGCAGGCCGCTGTCGCCCAAACCGTTATTCCCCTCTGGCCCGGCACGCCACCCGGCGGTGGCGGGCCAGAGGGGCCGGTTGAGACATCGCCTTCAGGCGCAGAGCGTCATATCGCCGTACCCACCTTAACCGTCTTACGACCGGGCATGGGGAACGGTCATGTTGTCCTGATCGCCGGCGGTGGCGGCTATAAACGGATAGAAATGGCAAAAGAAGCCTGGCCCGCGGCTCGCTGGTTAACGGCGCGCGGCTACACTGCGGCGATATTACGTTATCGTCTGCCGTCCGAACACTGGGGCGATGGTAACCGGGTTGCCCTGCAGGATGCGCTGCGTGCCCTGCAACTGGTCAAAGCACAGGCAACAGGGTTAACGGTGCTGGGGTTTTCGGCCGGTGCGCATTTGCTCGGGATGGCCATCAGCCCGATGGGTGCGCGCATGGGGGCGGTGACAGAGGCACAGGACAGCGCACCTGTTCAGGTTGACGGTGCCGCGCTGATTTATCCCGTCATTACGCTGGAAGCGCCTTATACGCACACATCCACTCACCGCGTTTTGCTGGGGGCGCATCCTACGGCGGCAGAAGAAGCCGCCTGGTCGGTGCAGAATACGGTGACAGCAGCATCACCGCCTTTTTTTCTGGTGCAGGCCGAAGATGACCCGATATCCGATCCCCACAACACGCTGATCATGGCGCGAGCCTGTCAGCAACATCACGTAAATGTGGAGATGATCCGCTACCCAACCGGCGGGCACGGTTTTGGTATGGGGAAACCCGGCACACCCACCATGGCCTGGCCTGCGCGTTATCAACACTGGCTGCAAAGCCGCTAGCAGGCTACAGTGAGGGGTCGGTTATTGAATGAGGATGAGACATGCATATCAGTTGGCTGGATCTGCACCAGCAGGCATTAAGCGTCCCGCAGCTTTATGCAGTACTGGCGTTGCGCTGTGAAGTCTTCGTAGTGGAGCAGCAGTGCGCCTATCTGGATGTGGATGGTCAGGATTTGCAGGGCGAGAATCGTCACCTCCTCGGCATGGCGCAGGATGACCTGCTGGCCTATGCGCGCATCCTGTCGCCCCGGCGCGCCGAGACAGAGGTAAAAATTGGGCGCGTCATCATCTCCAGCAAAGCCCGTGGCCTGAATTTAGGTAACCAGTTGATGATGCAGGCGATAGCCAGCTGTGAACAGCACTGGCCAGGGCATGCACAGTTTCTTTCTGCCCAGGCGCATCTTGCGGGGTTTTATCAGCGTCACGGTTTTGTCGCGGTCAGCGACAGCTACCTTGAGGACGGTATTCCCCATATTGATATGCGCAGAGCAGGGGGGAAATAAACCGCGCTAACGGCCTGACGGTTTTATTCCTCCCTCAGCCTGTCGCGTGTTCTTTTCACGTACGCAAAAAAAATGCATCCCGGCGCCAGGCATGAGATGCATTATGCCGTGAGATGGCCGTGTTAGCTGACGGTCATCTGGCGATCGTCAACGTATTTACGCTGGTCTGGCGGGGGCGGCACATACTGATAGAGCCACGTTTCGCTCAGCGTTTCGTCTTTGGTGCGCAGGAACAGACGCATCTCAACGGGTTGTACGCTGTCGCTGTCAGGATACCAGTCAAAGAGGATACGGTACCCTTTGATCGGCTCAACATACAGAATCTCAACCTGCTTAAAGGTGCCGGAGGACACGGTAATCACCGGTTCAATGCCCTTTGGTGCGGCGGCCTGCAAATCGCCGCCGATAAAGTCGACAGCAAAACGGCGGCACCACACATCCGGGAAGTGCTCGCCTGGCGCCCAGCCTTCGGGGAAGCCGCCGATGCCGGTGCGGGTTGCATCCACACGCGCCAGTTGGCTCTGTACGGGCGGCAGTGCGCTCCAGTAGAGTTTGTACGAAAAGCTGAACGCGTTGCCCGCTTTGATCGGTTCGGCGGGCTGCCAGAAGCAGACGATGTTATCGAGCGTTTCACCGGTCGTGGGGATTTCCATCAGGTTGATGGCACCTTTACCCCACTTACCAACCGGTTCCACCCACAGGCTTGGCCGTTTGTTATACCAGCCAATCACGTCCTGATAATTCTCAAAGTCATGATCAAGCTGAAGCAGACCAAAACCACGCGGGTTTTCATCTTCGTAGGCGTTGAACTGCAGACGCTGAGGGTTATTCAGCGGACGGGCAATCCATTCCCCTTTCCCGCTCCACATTGCCAGACGATCGGAGTCGTGAATCTGGGGATGGTAGGTGTTACACATCCGACGCTCGTTGGTGCCGCAGCTGAACATACTGGTCATCGGCGAAATGCCTAACTGACGAATATCCTTGCGGGCAAAGAGATGATTCTCAATGTCCATCACCACGCGTTCGGCTTCGCAGTGAATCACAAACTTGTATGCGCCGGTGATGCTGGCCCCATCCAGTAAGGCATAGCAGGTGAAGGTTGTGTCTTCGGCTTTCGGCGTTTCAAACCAGAACGCTGTAAAGTCCGGAAACTCTTCCTGGCCATTACTGAAAGTGTTAATGGCGACGCCACGCGCGGACAGGCCGTACTGGTAAGTATCATCGACAGCACGGAAGTAGCTGGCACCGAGAAAGGAGACGATATCGCGGCGGGCCAGTTCAGGTTTTTTAAAGGCACGGAAGCCCGCAAACCCCAGATCGGTTTTGCCTTCCAGCTGCTTAGTGTCGACTTTCGCATCGTTGTAGTTAAACAGCTCGGTGCGGAAGTGGATTTCGCGTGCCTCACGGCTGGCACTGTCGACGGAAAACATGCGGATGCGGCGTTTAAAGCCCATGCCGACGTGGAAAAACTGCACATCAAGCTCGCGATTCGGAATGTTGTTCCACAGCGAGTGATTAGCATCGTACTGAATATCGTTGTAAGCCTGCGGCGTCAGGTTAGCCAGCGTTTGCGGCAGCGGGCCCGGTGGACCACCCCACGGCTTTTTGGCCAGTGCGGCCGCGTTCTTTTTTAACTCGTCGAAATCGAAGCGCACTGCGATTCCGTCAGCAATGCCATCATCTGCCCAGGCGGATTGCGCGAATAGCGTTGATAAGCCTGTCATACCGCTCACCGCGGAGAAGGCCATTGACGCTTTCATAAACATTCTTCGATTCATGCCGGAGATCATTCCTTAGCTTTTCGAGTTTGTTGTGACTGTCGTGTCGAAGCACAGAGCCTGATTATTACAGGCAACAGCAGGGTACGACAGACGGCTTAGAGAAAAATTCAGTTCGCTGAAAATTTATCAGATAAATCAAATAAACGAAGCGAAATTGCTTTAAGCAAGTTATCTCTTACACTTCTTTGCGTAATCACAGCCTGCCATAAGTTGACGCGCGTGCGCTTTCCTTGCGCCGATTTTCAGGTGATTCCTGGTAAGGGGCCGCGCAAAGCCCTCATTTATGGCTATAGTTAACCAGGTGCATTGCAATTCACATGGAGGAAATGATGGTAAAACAGACTGAATCTTTCGACACGGGCTATGACGACGATATCGCACTGCTGACTGAAACGCTGGAAGAAGTGCTGAAGTCATCAGGTGATCCGGCCGATCAGAAATATATCGAACTGAAAACCAAAGCT
Organism: Pantoea sp. SGAir0180; assembly: GCF_043546245.1. Classification (NCBI taxonomy): domain Bacteria; kingdom Pseudomonadati; phylum Pseudomonadota; class Gammaproteobacteria; order Enterobacterales; family Erwiniaceae; genus Pantoea; species Pantoea sp. SGAir0180. The sequence goes on from NZ_CP028071.1 coordinate 860,838, forward strand.
GAACGCGCGCTGGAAGATGTTAAATCACGTGTCAGCCAGGCCTCGGATAGCTATTACTACCGTGCCAAACAGGCCGCGTACCGTGCTGATGATTACGTCCATGAAAAACCGTGGCAGGGCATTGGCATCGGTGCTACTGCAGGGCTGGTATTAGGCCTGCTGCTGGCGCGTCGCTAATCTCAATCGCCTAAAACGGGCAGGCGCTGTCCTGTCCGTTCTCCCTTTCTGGTTCTTCCGCACTTCTGTCACCTGCCTGAAAATGCCGTTACCCGGTTAATTCCTGCCCGCAGATTGTGTTTTGTTCAGGGGCTTTCTAAAGTAAAGCGACAGGCACAAGGAGAATGAATGTGATAAGAGTTGAAATGCTGTCCACGGGCGATGAAGTGTTACATGGACAAATCGTCGATACCAACGCCGCCTGGCTGGCTGATGTGTTATTTCAACACGGGCTGCCGATGACCAGCCGGACTACGGTGGGTGACGCAATGTCGTCGCTGGTGGAAACGCTAAAGGCCCGCAGTCTTGAGGCGGACGTGCTCATCGTGAATGGTGGACTGGGGCCAACCACTGACGACCTTAGCGCCCAGGCCGCGGCCAAAGCGAGCGGGGTAGGGCTGGTGATGCAGGAAGCCTGGCTGGAAACGATGGAAGCCTGGTTCGCCAGCCGCGGACGGGTTATGGCTGAGAGCAACCGTAAACAGGCAGAAATTCCCGCTAACGCCGAAATGCTGGATAACCCGGTCGGCACCGCCTGTGGCTTTGCACTGCAACTCAATCGCTGCTGGATGTTCTTTACGCCAGGCGTTCCCTCTGAATTCAAGGTGATGGTCGAACAACAAATCATTCCGCGTCTGAAAGCGAAGTTCGACCTGCCTGAACCGCCCGTTTGCCTGCGGCTGACCACCTTTGGCCGGGGAGAAAGCGACATTGCGAATGAACTTGAACCCTTGCCGCTGCCGGAGAACGTGCTGATGGGCTACCGTTCTTCCATGCCGATTATCGAAATCAAACTTACGGGGCCAGCCGAACAGCGCGTCGCGATGGAGCAGGTCTGGCAGCAGGTACGTTTGTTGCTGGCCGAGTGTACGATATTTGAAGGCACTGAGGGGCTGCCTGCACTGCTGGCGCGGGAACTGCATCAACGTCACTGGCGGCTGGCGATCAGCGAACAGTACACCGCAGGGTTACTTTACTGGCAACTGGCTTCGGCTGACGTGCCCCTGAGCGCCAGCGAAATTCTGCCGCAGCAGGACGAGAGTCTGGATGTTCAGGTCATGCGCACCCAGGCACTGGCGACGCGCTTGCAGACTCAGCTTGCCCTGTCCGTCGGCAGCCTGAGCGAAGACGCGATCTCTGTGGCGCTCCATACACCGGAAGCGACCTGGGGACAACGTGTTAAATTCAATAGTGGTCGTCACAACCTGGAAACCCGTCAGAAAGTGGTGGCGATGATGGCAATGAACATGCTGCGGCGCTGGTTACACGGCAGCGAGGTCAGCACAGGGCACGGCTGGATTGATGTGCTTGAAACTATTAAGCATTAAAAATACGGACCGGTGCCAAACGGCACCGACCGCCTTCTTTTCTGTTCCCCGCCTTTCCTCAACTAACACGCTGTTTAGCGCCGTAGCCCCGTCGCCAGCACGGTAAAGGTCGCCGTGACTTTAGCCAGCGTGGCCTGGGGCTCGGCGCTGGCGGCCACCCACAAGGCGGCAGTAAACGCCGCACCATTCAGCAAGCGGGCAGCGGCTTCAACATCCACGGGCTTCAGCACGCCGCTCGTGACCATCTCCTCCAGTGCATGCTGGGTTGCGGTCAGGCAGGCGTTCTGGCTGGGCCACAGGGAGGGATCGCCAAGAAAGGCCGGGCCATCCAGTAATACAATACGCTGCACTTCGGGGTCCAGCGCCATCTCGATATAGGCGATACCTTCCGCCAGCAACTGGTTCCAGCTGTCGCCCGCACTGGCCGCGCGCGCTTTTGCACGCTGGGCGATTTCACTGTCGACTTCCGCGACCACAGCGGCGAGAAGGCCACGTTTATCACCAAAATTGTGATAAAGCGCACCGCGCGTTAGACCAACGCTCGCCGTCAGCTCATCCATGGACGCGGCAGCAAACCCCTTTTCGGCAAAGGCTTTACGTGCGGCGGCAATCAGTTTAAGGCGATTTTCTTCCATTGTGACCGCACGAGGTCGTCCTGCCATGGTTCTCTCCTTTTCGTATACGTTGCGTATCTGAAATTGACATACGGGGCGTATGTGTGTTTTATTTCACATACGGGAAGTATATTAAATCATGTCGTCATGAGGCGCATGATTTCCTGATAACAACTCACCAGAGGGTAAAACAATGAGCAATCGTGAAGCAATTTTCCCGGCGGGCCGTCATGCGCTGTATGAAAGGCATGGCTATTCCGCTGCGATCCGCTCGGGCGACCTGCTGTTCGTCTCGGGTCAGGTTGGCAGTCGCACGGACGGATCGCCTGAACCGGATTTTGCTGCTCAGGTGCAACTGGCCTTTGAGAATCTGCGCCAGACACTGGCGGCGGCAGGCTGTTCGTTCGATGATCTTATTGATGTCACCACGTTTCATACCGACCCTGAAACGCAGTTCGCTACCATTATGGAAGTGAAAAAAGCGATATTTCCGCAGCCACCTTATCCTAACTGGACGGCGGTCGGCGTTAACTGGCTGGCAGGATTCGATTTTGAAATCAAAGTCATTGCCCGTATCCCCTGAGTCAGCACCCGGCGAAAAAAAACCGTCATTCGGTTGGGATGACGGTTTTTTTAAACGCTTTGGCTCAGCCACTAGAGTTCAAGCTCGATTTCACCTTTCGCCTTACAGCAGCAGGGCAGGATCTCCCCCTGTTCAATAAAGGCCAGCGGGGTTTCCGCGTAGTCGACCTCGCCGCGCAGTAACCGCATACGGCAGGAGCCGCAGTAACCTTCCCGGCACTGAAACTCCACGCACAGGTTGTTGGCTTCCAGCATGGTCAACAGATTAGGATGATCGTCTGCGCACTCCAGTCGGGTGCCGGAACTGCGCAGAATAACAACAGAACGGCTCATCGTTATAACTGGAAGTCGTCGAAGTCGTTTTCGCCCACTTCTGAATCAATCTGACCCACCAGGTAAGAACTGACTTCCACTTCCTGCGGGGCAACCTGAACGTTATCGGACACCAGCCAGGCGTTGATCCAGGGTATCGGGTTCGAGCGCGTTTCGAACGGCAGATCGAGGCCAACCGCCTGCATACGAATGTTGGTGATGTATTCGATATACTGGCACAGGATATCTTTGTTCAGACCGATCATGGAGCCGCCGCTGAACAGGTAATCTGCCCACTCTTTCTCCTGTAAGGCCGCTTTCTTAAACAGCTCGAAGCACTCTTCACGGCATTCGGCGGCAATTTCTTTCATTTCAGGATCGTCTTCACCGGTGCGCAGCAGATTCAGCATGTGCTGGGTGCCGGTCAGATGCAGAGCTTCGTCGCGTGCAATCAGCTTGATGATTTTGGCGTTGCCTTCCATCAGTTCTCGCTCAGCAAACGCAAAAGAGCAGGCAAAGCTGACGTAGAAGCGGATCGCTTCCAGCGCATTGACGCTCATCAGGCAAATATACAGCTGCTTTTTCAGCGCGCGCACATTAACCGTAATGGACTTACCATTGACCTGATGCGTACCTTCACCCAGCAAATGCCAGTAGTTAGTCATCTCAATCAGGTCATCGTAGTATTTAGAGATGTCCTGCGCACGCGCCAGAATCTGCTGGTTGGTGACGATATCGTCAAATACCACAGACGGATCGTTCACGATGTTGCGAATGATGTGGGTGTACGAGCGAGAGTGGATCGTTTCGGAGAACGCCCAGGTTTCGATCCAGGTTTCCAGTTCCGGAATCGAGATCAGCGGCAGCAGTGCCACGTTCGGGCTGCGTCCCTGAATCGAGTCCAGCAACGTCTGGTATTTCAGGTTGCTGATGAAGATATGCTTTTCATGATCGGGCAGGGCCTGGTAGTCGATGCGATCGCGTGAGACATCGACTTCTTCAGGACGCCAGAAGAACGAAAGCTGCTTTTCGATCAGTTTTTCAAAGATATCGTATTTCTGCTGGTCAAAGCGCGCCACGTTAACGGACTGACCGAAAAACATAGGCTCTTTCAGCTGGTCATTTTTGTTTTGTGAAAAAGTGGAGTAAGCCATAAAAAACTGTCCATGGTAGACGAGGCTCAGCACCGGCCTCGCGGAAAAATGTGGGCGGGAAAGGCTCCCGCCCGACCGTCAGATCTTACAGGCGCCGCTTTCGCAGCCATCATCCTGAATAGAAGGTGCCAGATCGTCCTGCGCATCTTCTGCACCATCACGGGTGTTTTGGTAGTAGAGCGTTTTCACGCCGAACTTGTAGGCGGTCAGCAGATCTTTCAGCAGTTGCTTCATCGGCACTTTGCCATTCGGGAAGCGCGACGGATCGTAGTTTGTATTTGACGAAATCGCCTGATCGATGAATTTCTGCATTACGCCAACCAGTTGCAGGTAGCCATCATTGGACGGCATATCCCACAGCAGTTCGTACTGATCTTTAAGACGCTCATATTCCGGCACCACCTGACGCAGGATACCGTCTTTAGATGCTTTAATACTGATATGGCCGCGCGGCGGTTCGATACCGTTGGTGGCGTTTGAAATCTGCGACGAGGTTTCAGACGGCATCAGGGCAGAAAGCGTCGAGTTGCGCAGGCCGTGGGTTTTAATCTGCTCGCGCAGGGTTTCCCAGTCCAGGTGCAGCGGCTCGTTGCAAATCGCATCCAGATCTTTCTTGTAGGTATCAATCGGCAGCACGCCCTGTGCATAGGTGGTTTCATTGAACCACGGGCAGGCGCCTTGCTCTTTAGCCAGCTCATTTGAGGCTTTCAGCAGGTAGTACTGAATGGCTTCAAAGGTTTTGTGCGTCAGGCCATTCGCGCTGCCGTCGGAGTAGCGCACGCCGTGCTTCGCCAGGTAGTAAGCAAAGTTAATGACGCCAATGCCCAGCGTACGACGACCCATCGCACCCCGTTGCGCGGCCGGAATCGGGTAATCCTGATAATCCAGCAGTGCATCCAGCGCGCGTACAGCCAGCGTGGCCAGCTCTTCCAGATCGTCCAGGCTGTCAATCGCACCAAGGTTAAATGCTGACAGCGTACAGAGCGCAATCTCACCGTTTTCGTCGTTGACGTCATTGAGCGGTTTAGTTGGCAGCGCAATTTCCAGACACAGGTTCGACTGGCGCACTGGCGCAATACTGGCGTCAAACGGGCTGTGTGTGTTGCAGTGGTCAACGTTCTGGATGTAGATACGGCCGGTAGAGGCGCGTTCCTGCATCATCAGCGAGAACAGATCCACCGCTTTCACACGCTGCTTACGAATGCTGCTGTCTTGTTCGTATTTGGTGTAAAGACGTTCAAATTCGTCCTGATCGGCAAAGAACGCATCGTACAGGCCAGGTACGTCTGACGGGCTAAACAGCGTGATGTCCTCGCCCTTCAGCAGGCGCTGGTACATCATTTTGTTGAGCTGCACACCGTAGTCCATGTGACGCACGCGGTTACCTTCCACACCACGGTTGTTTTTCAGGACTAACAGGCTTTCCACTTCCAGATGCCACATCGGATAGAACAGCGTTGCTGCGCCGCCACGGACGCCGCCCTGCGAACAGGATTTCACCGCCGTCTGGAAGTGCTTGTAGAACGGGATACAACCGGTATGGAAAGCTTCACCGCCGCGAATCGGGCTGCCCAGCGCGCGGATACGACCCGCGTTAATACCAATACCTGCGCGTTGTGAAACGTATTTCACAATAGCGCTGGAGGTCGCGTTGATGGAATCCAGGCTGTCGCCACATTCAATCAGGACACAGGAGCTGAACTGACGGGTTGGCGTTCGCACTCCCGACATGATTGGCGTCGGCAGGGAGATTTTAAACGTGGAAATCGCATCGTAGAAACGCTTGATGTAATCCATCCGGGTCGCACGCGGATAGCCTGAGAACAGGCAGGCCGCCACCAGAATGTACAGGAACTGGGCGCTTTCGTAGATCTCACCGGAGACGCGGTTCTGAACCAGATATTTGCCTTCCAGCTGTTTCACGGCCGCGTAGGAGAAATTCATGTCGCGCCAGTGGTCGATGAAGCCGTCCATCTGCTCGAACTCTTCACGGCTGTAGTCTTCCAGCAGATGGCGATCGTATTTACCCAGGTCAACCATCTTAACGACCTGATCGTACAGCGCGGGCGGCTCAAACTGGCCGTACGCTTTTTTACGCAGGTGGAAGATCGCCAGACGGGCGGCAAGGTACTGATAGTCAGGAGCATCGCGAGAAATAAGGTCTGCAGCGGCCTTGATGATCGTTTCATGGATGTCAGAGGTTTTGATGCCATCATAAAACTGAATGTGGGAACGCAGCTCTACCTGTGAAACCGACACATTGTTCAGCCCTTCAGCTGCCCAGTCGAGGACACGGTGAATTTTGTCGAGATCAATGCGCTCCTGGCGGCCATCGCGTTTAGTAACGAGCAGACTTTGGTTCATGTCGCGTTTTTACCTTTGCGTGAGTATCCAATAATTAAAAGAAATCCCGATTTATACACAGCATATTCATTGTGAATAATGTTGTGGATAAACACTACATCTTGGGGTTGTCGAAGATAAGTATAACAATATGGAGGCTTATTCTAGTATTTTGCTGGCGCTTAACAAGAGGAAAAAATGATGTCTGCGGGGGTTGTATTTTCTGCGGGTTTTCTTAGGCCGCGTCTCGTAAGGCCGCAGGTCTTGTCAACCAGTCTGAGAAAATATTGCGATTTATGATCGACCGCTGATTTTTCAAACATTGCGCGACTTTTTCCAGCATTGGTCTATGCGAAAGCCTGTTTTGAGCCATAGCCGTCGTGCCACAGGGCTTAATGCGTAGCGGCAGGGAGGATAGCGTTTTGTGATGACAGTGGGATGACAGCAGCGTGGGCAAAGCCGCACGCTGCACAGGAATTACGCCTCGCCGTGATGCGTGTGGATCATGTAGTTCACGTCCACACCTTTGCCCAGACGGAACCGATCGGTAAGCGGGTTGTAGTGCAGGCCCGTCATGTTGCGTTCACGCAGTGGGGTTTCATCCACCCAACCCAGCAGCTCAGAGGGACGGATAAATTTCTTCACATCATGCGTCCCACGCGGCACCATGCGCAGGACATATTCCGCACCGAAAATCGCCATCAGCCAGGCTTTGGGATTACGGTTAATGGTCGAGAAGAACACCTCGCCACCGGGTTTAACCAGCTGCGCGCAGGCGTGCACCACTGAACGTGGATCCGGCACGTGCTCAAGCATCTCCATGCAGGTCACCACATCGTACTGGCCTGCATGCTGGCTGGCATGCTCCTCGACCGTTTGTTGCACATAGTCGAGCGTCACGCCGCTCTCCAGCGCATGCAGTCGTGCCACCTCAAGTGGCTCCGCGCCCATATCCAGCCCGGTGACGATTGCACCTTCCCGGGCCATGCTTTCCGCCAGGATACCGCCACCACAGCCGACATCGAGCACTTTTTTACCGAACAGCCCGTGACTGTGTTGCGCAATGTAGCCCAGCCGCAGGGGATTAATACGGTGCAGCGGTTTAAATTCGCCCTCCAGATCCCACCAGCGCGAGGCAACGGCCTCGAACTTGGCAATTTCCTGTGCATCGACATTGTGCTGAGGGTTCTGTGGTTGTGCATTCATTGAATCGTGACTCCTGACAAAATGTGACATCAGTATAAACGCTTAACTTATCATGGCGCACCTTATCAACATGAGTAAAAGCACCTTAATAAGGTGGTTAACGTTCACCAGTGAATTGCGGTGTGATATACTTTCGCACCTTTAAAATCCGGGATTAGTAGAGGGATAGCGGCTCCATGAGCGACCTTGCGAGAGAAATTACACCGGTTAATATCGAAGAAGAGTTAAAAAATTCTTACCTCGATTACGCCATGTCGGTCATTGTTGGCCGAGCTTTACCCGATGTGCGTGATGGCCTGAAGCCAGTACATCGCCGCGTACTCTACGCGATGAGCGAACTGGGTAATGACTGGAACAAACCCTATAAAAAATCTGCCCGCGTCGTCGGTGACGTTATCGGTAAATATCACCCGCATGGTGATTCTGCCGTTTACGACACCATCGTACGTATGGCCCAGCCTTTCTCCCTGCGTTACATGCTGGTGGACGGTCAAGGCAACTTCGGATCCATCGACGGCGACTCCGCTGCGGCGATGCGTTATACCGAAGTGCGCATGTCTAAAATCGCCCACGACCTGTTAGCTGATCTGGAAAAAGAGACCGTTGACTTCGTACCGAACTACGACGGTACCGAGCAGATCCCTGAAGTTCTGCCCACCAAAATCCCTAACCTGCTGGTCAACGGATCGTCCGGTATTGCCGTCGGTATGGCCACCAACATTCCGCCGCATAACCTGCGCGAAGTGATTAACGGCTGCCTGGCTTATATTGAAGATGAAAACATCAGCGTTGAAGGGCTGATGGAACACATTCCGGGGCCTGATTTCCCGACGGCGGCCATTATCAACGGGCGTCGCGGCATTGAAGAAGCCTATCGCACCGGTCGCGGTAAAGTTTACATCCGTGCCCGTGGTGAAGTGGAAGTGGATGCCAAAACCGGACGTGAAACCATCGTCATTCACGAGCTGCCCTATCAGGTGAACAAAGCGCGCCTGATAGAGAAGATTGCCGAGCTGGTGAAAGAAAAGCGCGTCGAAGGAATCAGTGCGCTGCGCGATGAGTCTGATAAAGACGGCATGCGTATCGTCATTGAAATCAAGCGTGACGCCGTTGGTGAAGTGGTTCTCAATAACCTCTATTCCCTGACTCAGTTGCAGACCTCTTTCGGTATCAACATGGTCGCTCTCCATCAGGGCCAGCCGAAGATTATGGCGCTGAAGGAGATTCTCGAAGCCTTCGTTCGCCATCGCCGTGAAGTGGTGACACGCCGTACTATTTTCGAACTGCGCAAGGCGCGCGATCGGGCACATATCCTTGAAGGTCTGGCGATTGCGCTGGCTAACATCGATCCGATTATCGAACTGATTCGCCGCGCACCAACGCCAGCGGAAGCAAAAGCGGGTCTGATCTCGCAATCGTGGGCGCTGGGCAATGTGGCCGCGATGCTGGAACGTGCAGGCGACGATGCGGCCCGTCCAGAGTGGCTGGAAGCGCAGTTCGGTATCCGTGATGGTCAGTATTACCTGACAGAACAACAGGCGCAGGCCATTCTGGACTTACGTCTGCAGAAGCTGACCGGCCTTGAGCATGAGAAGCTGCTGGACGAGTACAAACAGCTGCTGGATCAGATTGCAGAATTACTGCACATCCTGTCCAGCTCAGAACGTCTGATGGAAGTCATTCGCGAAGAGCTTGAGCTGATGCGCGATCAGTTCGGCGACGACCGCCGCACTGAAATTACGGCTAACAGCGCCGACATCAACATCGAAGACCTGATCAATCAGGAAGATGTTGTGGTGACATTGTCGCATCAGGGCTATGTGAAATATCAGCCGCTGAGCGACTATGAAGCCCAGCGCCGTGGCGGTAAAGGCAAGTCTGCCGCCCGAATCAAAGAAGAAGACTTTATCGATCGTCTGCTGGTGGCGAATACCCACGACACGATCCTGTGCTTCTCCAGCCGTGGCCGGCTCTACTGGATGAAAGTCTACCAGTTGCCTGAAGCCAGCCGTGGTGCACGCGGGCGTCCTATCGTTAACCTGTTGCCGCTGGAAGCCAACGAACGTATTACGGCGATTCTGCCGGTACGTGAATACACCGAAGGCTTTAACATCTTCATGGCTACCGCCAGCGGGACCGTGAAGAAAACGGGTCTGCAGGAGTTTAGCCGCCCACGTAGCGCAGGCATTATCGCGATTAACCTGCGTGATGACGATGAGCTGATCGGTGTGGCGCTGACGAACGGTAACGATGAGGCGATGTTGTTCTCTGCGGCCGGTAAGGTGGTGCGCTTTGCAGAATCCGCGGTACGTGCCATGGGCCGAACGGCTTCGGGCGTACGGGGCATTAAGCTGGCGCAAAACGATCGCGTAGTTTCGCTGATCGTGCCGCGTGAAGAGGGCGCTATTCTTACGGTTACGCAGAACGGCTACGGTAAGCGTACCGCGAACAGTGAGTACCCGACCAAATCCCGTGCAACGCAGGGCGTGATTTCCATCAAAGTAACTGAGCGTAATGGCCCGGTTATTGGTGCGGTACAGGTTGTCGACAGCGATCAGATCATGATGATCACCGATGCCGGCACACTGGTAAGAACCCGTGTCTCCGAAGTCAGCATCGTGGGCCGTAATACTCAGGGTGTGATCCTGATTCGTACAGCCGAAGACGAGAATGTTGTCGGTCTGCAGCGCGTAGCGGAACCGGTGGAAGAAGAAGAGCTGGATGCTATCGATGGCAGCGTGGCGGAAGGGGACGATGATATCGTACCTGAAGTCGACAATGACGACGATGATGAACCGGCAGTGGACGACGACGAGTAAGTTACCCGTCGTACGTTAAACCGCAACGGCAGGTCAGGGGTAACCCGGCCTGCCGTTTTTTTTGGCTGTAAAGACAGCGAGAGGAGAGGTGGGCGGCAGGTCAAACATTCTCAAACTGCGCCCTGAGCCCGGAGTCGACTGGCTTTTTCGCTGCGATAAAGCTAGTGTATGAACATCAAAAATCCAACAATGCGACTAACCTTGCCACCTGCGAGTCACCTTTGAAATATCTAGTTTCTTTCCGCACGACGCTGCGCATTTCGCGCTATCTGTTTCGCGCGCTGGCACTGCTCATCTGGTTGCTGGGCGCTGTTCTGACGACGTTCTATATTATCAGCGTCCTGCATGACAAAGAGAACAAGGTACGTCAGGAGTTTGCCAGTAACTACGGCACCATTGACTGGTACGTCCGTCATTCTGCGGGCATGATGCGTGAACTCAAATATATTGCTGAAAACCGGCTCGCCAGACCTGCACCCATCGGTCAGTCCCAGGCGGACAATCTGATTCAGCCGCAGTTTATGCCGTTATATTCCGGTGACGACTGTGCCTCCATGAGCACCACCTGGCGCAACTCGCTTGATTCCTTAGGCAACTACATTAACTACTGGAAAAGCAATTTCGCCTCCTCCTACGAGCTGAACCGGGTCTTCCTGATTGGCGGCGATAACAGGTGCCTGGCTGACTTTACCGTCAGCAATAACAATAATAATGTCAGTCGCGATCGCAGTCTGAAGCTTCTGCGGGAAAACCTGCAGCGTTACCGTAACAGCCCGGAAGAGGACCAGCGTAATCCGGCTTACTGGGTGAGCAGCTCCGCTCAGCCTGGTGTAGGCAGCTTCTCTGTGGTGATGCCGGTCTATGTGGCCGATAAACTGCAGGCTTTGCTGGGCGTAGAGCAAAATATCCGCCTTGATGAATTTATCCAGCCCGGCAGCCTGCCGGTGACCGCGACCATAACCGACGAAAATTATACGCCGTTGCTGACGTCACGCCGGGGAGGCGTAGGTTTCTCGCTAAACGAATTACCCGACGATAAAACCTGGTTTGGTTATCTGGACGGTTATCGCCAGCTGGTGCTCAAGAAACCCTTACCGCCATCAGAACTCAATGTGATCTGGTCGGTGTCAACTGATGTCCTGGTCGATCAGCTCAGGCTCATGATGATTAACGCGGTGCTGCTCAATATCATGAGTGCGGTACTGCTGTTTACGCTGGCCTGGTTATTTGAGCGGCGCATGTTTTTGCCTGCGGAAGAGAATGCACACAGGCTGGAAGAGCATGAGCAGTTTAACCGTAAGATCGTGGCGTCAGCACCGGTCGGGATCTGTATTCTGCGCACCAGCGATGGCACCAACATTCTGAGCAATGAGCTGGCGCATAACTATCTTACGTTGCTGACGCAGGAAGACCGCAAGCGGTTAAATGAAATTATCGGCGGCCAACAGGTCAACTTTGTGGATGTCCTGACGGGCAGCAACACCAATCTGCAAATCAGCTTTGTGCATTCCCGATATCGCAATGAAAACGTCGCCATCTGCGTGCTGGTTGACGTGTCCGCGCGCGTTCGTATGGAGCAGTCATTGCAGGAGATGGCGCATGCCGCTGAACAGGCCAGCCAGTCGAAATCGATGTTTCTGGCCACGGTCAGCCATGAACTGCGCACGCCGTTATACGGCATTATTGGTAATCTGGATTTATTACAGACACGACAGTTGCCCAGCGGTATCGACTCGCTGGTCACCGCCATGAACAACTCCTCCAGTCTGCTGTTAAAAATCATCAGCGATATTCTCGATTTCTCGAAAATCGAGTCGGAACAGTTAAAGATTGAACCGCGTCCTTTCTCCCCGCGTGAAGTGATTACCCATATTGTCGGTAACTATCTGTCGCTGGTGGTGAAAAAACGCCTGACACTGTACTGCTATATTGAACACGATGTTCCGCAGTTCCTCGATGGCGATCCCCTGCGTCTGCAACAGGTGATTTCTAACCTGCTCAATAATGCGATCAAATTTACGCATACCGGCTGCATTATCCTGCATGCATACGTCACCCAGGGCTATCTGGCCTTTCGTATGCGTGATACCGGCGTCGGGATTCCCGCAAAAGAGCTCACCCGGTTATTCGATCCGTTCTTCCAGGTCGGAAATGGCGTCCAGCGCAATTTCCAGGGCACCGGGCTGGGCCTGGCGATTTGTGAAAAGCTGATCAACATGATGGACGGTGATATTGAGGTGGAGTCAGAGCCGGGAATGGGAAGCCAGTTTATCGTGCGTATTCCCATCTACAATGGTAAGCAGCCGTCCATTCCACTGCTTGACGGGCTTCAGGATAAGAAAATCTGGCTGGCAATGCGCAATGAGTACCTGGCCCAGTATCTGGACAGGCTGTTGAAGCAACATGGCTTCCAGGTCGCCGATATGCTGGCAAACCCTGGCAGTGATGATGTGGTGTTAACCGACTATGCAATGGAGACATTCCCCCAGGTGCGTGCGGTTATCTCGTTTGACGGCGCGCATGTGGATATGCCGCGTGAGCCGCAGGCAGGGCGCTGGATCCACAGCACGGCAACCCTGCATGAACTGCCGACTTTACTGGCGCGTATTTACCGCATTGCCGTGGAAACCGAGAGCACGGACGCGCTTTCTCTGAGCGGGCCGGTCGAAGAGAAAATCCATAATGACGACATTATGGTGCTGATCGTTGACGATCATCCTATCAACCGCATGCTGCTGTCAGAGCAGCTTGGCACGCTGGGTTATCAGGTGAAAACCGCCCAGGACGGTGTTGACGCCTTAAATGTCTTAAGCCGTAATACAATTGATATTGTGCTGACCGACGTGAACATGCCCAATATGGACGGTTACCGTCTGACTCAGCGCCTGCGTCAGTTAGGGCATGTGTTCCCGGTGATAGGCGTCACGGCGAACGCGCTGGCCGAAGAAAAGCAGCGTTGTATGGACGCAGGGATGGACAACTGCTTGTCGAAGCCCGTGACGCTGGATGTGCTGAAATCAACGCTGGGTCTCTATGCGGAGCGGGTACGTAAAGCCCGGCAGGGATAAAAGAGAAGCGGAAGGAGGCGGTGCGAGTGCACCGCCTGAAAACTTACTCTTTGTCGATCTGGGTTGCGCTGACCGATGAAAGATAGTTGAGCAGGGCAATATCGTTATCCACACCCAACTTCATCATGGCCGATTTTTTCTGGCTACTGATGGTCTTAATACTGCGGTTCAGCTTCTTCGCAATTTCCGTTACCAGGAAGCCTTCAGCGAAGAGACGTAATACTTCGCTCTCTTTAGGCGAAAGACGCTTATCGCCATAACCGCCGGCACTGATTTTCTCCAGCAGTTTCGCCACGCTTTCCGGCGTATATTTCTTGCCTTTCTGCAGCGCAGCCAGCGCTTTAGGCAGATCGGTTGGCGCACCTTGCTTCAGAACGATACCTTCGATATCCAGATCCAGCACGGAGCTGAGGATGGCCGGGTTGTTGTTCATGGTCAGAACAATGATCGACAGATCAGGATAATGGCGTTTGATATATTTGATCAGCGTAATACCGTCACCATACTTTTCACCCGGCATAGAGAGGTCGGTGATCAGCACATTGGCATCAAGCTTGGACAGGTTGTTAATCAGTGCTGTTGAGTCTTCAAACTCACCCACAACGTTAACCCACTCAATTTGTTCCAGAGATTTTCGGATACCGAAAAGAACAATTGGGTGATCATCGGCAATAATTACATTCAGGTTATTCATCTTATTGGTTACCTTGCTGCAGCAGTTGATTGACATAAGCGTCAATATTACTGGTGGTATTTTTAATGTTTGAATCGTCACACACTTTGATGTGGTGTTCTAATTCTTCACAAAGCTGTTTGCCCGGTGTCAAATTAAGCATAGCAAACACGCCTTTAAGGCGATGGGCAGTCTGAGCAAGCGAGGCATAATCGTTTATCGCTGACTCAGTATACAATCTCTTTACATCATCCGGTACTGTCTCAGTAAACAGCTGGAAATAGCCTCCACTTAGCAGTGGCGTGCTGGCGTCATCTTCTTCAGTGTTATCCTCCATTACATCGTGGGACAATTGCTTCTCAATCAGTGCCAGTAATGCATCCAGTAGTGCATTACTGAGATTGAAATTGACGCGATACTGTTGATCGTTCAGCGCATGATGGCCCGGTTCGTCTTCTGCCAGTAACAATGCCCAGCCACTCAGTTTGCCCGGATCGTCGGTGATCTGTACGTCGTGATCCTGACCCGAAATACGTTCATCAGGCGTCAGGCAGCGCGCGCCCCAGTTTTCCAGATGGCGACAAACAATTTTGTGGACATCTTCAACGGCGATCTCCACCAGCGCGGTTACGCCTTCCAGGATTTTCTCTTCCTCCTCATCACGCTGTTCCTCTAGCGTGAGGGGCAGTTGAATGTTATAGCGTGTGCCGATATCGGCTTTCGCCACAATCTCCAGGCTACCGCCCATTTGTTTACACAACTGCTTGCACAGGAAAAACGCCATACCGGACGCCTGACCATAACGATCCTGACTGGTATCGCCCAGGAACGGGAAGTCCACGTTGGCCAGTTCATCCACGGTCAGTCCGGCACCGGTATCCACCAGTTCAATATAGACCCGGTCAGGCTGGTTCTCTGCCGTCTTCACCGCCAGGGTAATCTTGCCCCAGCGGGTGGTAATCAGCGCATAATGCATCAGCGTGGTGAGGATTTTGCGCAATGCACGTCGATCGCCAAAGCGCATCTCGTCATTTGCCAGATGATTATTCACCACCAGGGACAGGCCTTTGCGGCGCAGCAGCGGCAGGCTCTCCAGCGTAATTTCGTCCAGTAACTCTTGCAGGTTAAATACCGACGCATCAGGTGACCAGTCATGCGCTTCAAGACGATTGAGCAGCACGATATCGTCCACCAGACGAGCCAGTGACTGGCTCTCGTCCAGAATATCCAGCACGCTTTCGTCGTTATCACGCTGACTCAACTGCACCAACTGCGAGACGATTTTTTCCAGCGGCTGGTTTAACGCATGGCCAAGGTGATGCAGCAACTGCTGACGCATCTGGTGGTTGCGATCCAGCACCTGCTGTGCTTTTTGCAGTTTCTTGTTGACCAGTAATTCCCGATCCTGATCGCGCATCATAAACAGCTGTGTATGCGGCGATAAAACGCTACGCGCATGGCGTATTTCGTACACTTCGTTGTTGATCGTAGCCTGTAATACACCCTGATGCTGATCGGACATATTGATGATCTTTTGCAGGTTCAGGTGAGGCAAAAGATGCTCGGCGATCTTATTACTTAACAAGGTACGGTTACTCGCAAAGTCGTACACCAACAGGCCCACAGGTAAGCTGGCCACAATCTCCTGATTAAGTACGCGAAGGGAGTCCAGTTCAGCACTCTGGTTTTCACTGGGACGAAGCGATTGTTTGCGGAGCAACAATACGCCACTCAGGGAGAGTAAAAACAGCACCAGGTTAATCAGTAGTGGCCACATCAGGTTATGCGCACTGTCGAGCAGCAGGCGAACAAGGGGAACCCGGTAAACCAGCTGCAGCGAGGTGCTGGGCAGGGCTGCGGCTATCTCAATGTCGTGGCTGACCAGCGAAACCTGGGTTGTCTCAAGGCCTTCCTGGTTTGTACTGGTGTTATTGGTAAAGCTGGCATCCTGACGCAACTGGAAGTTCTCTACCGGCATATTAAGCGGGATTAAGTCATTCACAGGTAAATCAAACGCGACGACAGTAGCCAGATGGCCGGGCTGATTAAACGTCGTACGCAGGGTAAAGTAGTGATCGTTCTGGAAAGCAAGATGACGCAGAGGCGAAAAGCTTTCGCGCTCATCCAGCGCATTCGCCTGCTGCAGCATTTCAGCACGGCGCGCATCCACTAATGAACTTAACGCATTCTCTTTATAGCGAGTGGCCAAATCTTTCAGCGGCAGGGTCGATATCATAATCAGGCTGTTGTCCTGACCATTTAAGAAATACATCGACCAGGTCGGCGATTCGGCACCCCACAGCGTATCAAGATAACTGGACATCCGCATCGTCATATCCAGCGTGCTGCTGTCATGCGAACCAAAGATCAGCGCTTCGGTTTTACGTCGGGTTTTTTCGAGGTAATAGACATCAGGACGCAGACGCGTCTCTTGTAAATTGCTGGCAGGGACGGAACCTGCCGCACTGGCCGAGAGGTTTTCATAAATTTGCCAGGTCACAAAACGATAGGTATCAATACGTTTTTGTACGTCGTGCGCCACATCGGCCATGGCATAGCGTTTATCGGTTAGCCAGGCATTAATTGAATTTTGCACCATACAACCCAGCGCCAGTAACAGTACCAGGTTAAATACGATAAAAAAGCGGGTGACATTGCTGGATGTCAGAGGAAACTTATACAACATAGCGTCTCAGATACCTGATTTATCGCGCAACGTTGCGCGCACTGACAGCCACAGCCAACAAGAGCAGTGCAATCAGTAAAAATGCACCGCTAAGGCTAATCCATTGAGAGATGAACCCGATCAACGCCGGACCAGAAAGAATACCTGCATATCCCAACGTTGTCATGGCTGAAATCGCCAGGTTAGCGGGCATTGCATGCTGATTACCCGCCGCGTTAAATAACATAGGCACGGTATTGGATAAACCAAATCCCACCAGTAAGAAAGCCAGTAATGACGCTTCCGGCCAGGGCAGCAGGACGGCGAGCGCCAGGCCCGACGCCGCGGCCAGCGCGCCCATGACCATCACCGGATAGCGGCCAAAACGTTGAATAATCTTATCGCCAGTAAAGCGTCCTGCCGTCATCGCTACAGAGAATACGGCATAGCCCAGGCCCGCATGTGCCGTCGACATTGACGGATTTTGCAGCAGCAACAGGGCACCCCAGTCCAGTACTGCGCCTTCTGCCAGAAACAGGATAAAGCACAGTACGCCCAGAAAGGCGACACGCCCGCGCGGAATCACCAGCCAGGGCTGATCAGGCTGATGTAAGCGCTGGTTCATATAGCCGGACAGCCGCCACAGCAGCAATGCGACCATCACCGCCATAACGATCAGAACCGATAAGAGAGGGGTCAATGTCAGACCTAACAGCAGACTTACCGCACCGGCACCTAAAATGCCTCCCAGGCTGAAAAACGCGTGAAAGCCTGACATCATGGGGCGTCCTGCGGCTTTTTCTACTTCCACCGCCTGATAATTCATTGCAACGTCCAGCATCCCCAACCCGGCACCAAACAGCATGAGTGCTGCGGCCATCACCAGATGGGAAGGCGCGGTTGCCAGCACGGGTAGCATCAACAGGACCAGCAGCGTCGAACTCATCATCACCCGCCGGCAGCCAAAGCGGGCGACCAGCGTGCCTGTGACTGGCATCGCAAGCAGTGAACCAATCCCCAGGCAGAGCAGCAGGGCACCGAGGGATGCTCCTTCTAACTGCAAGCGATCGCGCGCATAAGGTACCAGTGGTGCCCAGGCTGACATGCCCAGTCCATTAATTAAAAAAATGGTACGCGTACCGGCGCTAAGGCGGCGTTCAGAACAGGTTGATTTTGCGGCATCCAGTGCTGTCATGGCTCTTATTTCATCTGTATCGAAGCAAAAAAGTGTAGCATCAAATTGCTGCAAAATGCTGTTAGAACACAGGCTTAACAGTTCATCATTTTACGTAGATGATTTTCGCGCAGCGCCAGTGTACCGACTTTTAGCGGTGCCAATGATTTTTCCAGAACTTTCCTGGCTTACTTTCCCTCCTGCCGCGACGTTGTATGACCGTGGTCACATTTTCGCTACGTGTATTGCTTAGTTAAATTTGAGTATGCCTTCAGCCTGTCAAGGCCAAAAAAAAACAGGTTAATCCGTAACTTTGCGCATTTTTTAGAAACATTTAGCAACATCTGAAAGCGATGCGCGGCACATTTTTGCCACTTTTTTACTGACAAAACCAAAATTTGGCTAATGTTATCTTGGTTAAATCATAAATAAAACTGCATATTGCGATTGATTTTTGCCCTGACTGTGATGAATATTATTTTCATGATGTTGCCAAAAGTAAGTTCGGATTAATTAAAATTTAAACAATTATTACGCTTCGCTTAGATTTTTTGCCATCGCTCTTGATTTTTTTACCTATTGTCGTGCCAGGTTGAAACGTTTTCAGATTCGCAGCAAGTAAAACGTGGAAAGGTTACCCATAAATTATTTTTATGGTTTTCATTTCAGTTAATTAGCTTCTCTGGTGGAGTAAGGTCAAGATGGCAGAAATCACTCAAACTCGGGTGGATATCATTTCCCGTGCAAATGGTACGCTCATTTCACAGGTCGATGGCGTCTCAGCACAAACGATTACCCTCAGTGAACCCAGCGTTGTCCGTATTAACGGCACACGTGAAGTGGTGACGCAATTTCAACGGCAGGGTGATGACCTTATCGTTCAGATGCGTGACGGCAGCACGGTTCGCTATAAAAACTTCTTTCTGGATGATGCTGCCGGCGATCACAGTGAACTGGTGTTTGACGATGGTGTGAATCCCCCAGAGCATGCGCTTTTCCCCACGGCGGTTGACGCAACAGATTACGCCGCCACAACCATGACGCCCACCTATGAATCTCTCGACAGTGTCGATCCCCTTCTCCTGGCTGATAACAGCAATATTTCTACCGGACTAATGACCGCCAGCGGTGTGGGCCTGCTTGGTCTGGCGGGCGTTGCACTGGGTACCAGTCGGGGCGGAGGAGGAGGTGGTGGTGGTGACAATCCGGCCGCACCGGGAACGCCCGGTGCGCCAACGCTCACCGTCAACCCTTTCGCCGGGGATAACGTGCTGGACAACACCGAGAAGGCGTCAGATCAAACGCTTTCGGGCACCACAACCAATGTGGAGGCAGGCCAGACCGTCACCGTGACGCTGGGTGGACAGACCTACACCACCACGGTAGGAACAGACGGCAGCTGGAGCGTGACGGTGCCTGCGGCGGCGCTGCAGGCGCTGGCGGCGGGCACGGCGACCATCGCGGTCACGGTGAGCAACGCGGCGGGCACCGCAGCCACGACTACCGAAACCATCACCGTGGAGGCGCCGGTGACCTCGCCGGGCGATCCGACGGTAACCCTTGCGCCCTTTGCCGGGGACAACATTCTGGACAACGCGGAGAAGGCCACGGATCAGACCGTCTCGGGCATCACCGCCAACGTGGAGCCGGGCCAGACCGTGACCGTGACCCTGGGCGGACAGACCTACACCGCCACGGTGGGCCAGGACGGCAGCTGGAGCGTGACGGTGCCGGCGGCGGCGCTGCAGGCGCTGGCGGCGGGCACGGCGACCATTGAGGCGACGGTGAGCAACGCGGCGGGCACCGCAGCCACCCAGACCCAGGCCATCACCGTGGAAGCGCCGGTGACCTCGCCGGGCGATCCGACGGTGACCCTCGCGCCCTTTGCCGGGGACAACATTCTGGACAACGCGGAGAAGGCCACGGATCAGACCGTCTCGGGCATCACCGCCAACGTGGAGCCGGGCCAGACCGTGACCGTGACCCTGGGCGGACAGACCTACACCGCCACGGTGGGCCAGGACGGCAGCTGGAGCGTGACGGTGCCGGCGGCGGCGCTGCAGGCGCTGGCGGCAGGCACAACGACCATTGAGGCGACGGTGAGCAACGCGGCGGGCACCGCGACCACCCAGACCCAGGCCATCACCGTGGAAGCGCCGGTGACCTCGCCGGGCGATCCGACGGTGACCCTCGCGCCCTTTGCCGGGGACAACATTCTGGACAACGCGGAGAAGGCCACGGATCAGACCGTTTCGGGCATCACCGCCAACGTGGAGCCGGGCCAGACCGTGACCGTGACGCTGGGCGGACAGACCTACACCGCCACGGTGGGCCAGGACGGCAGCTGGAGCGTGACGGTGCCGGCGGCGGCGCTGCAGGCGCTGGCGGCGGGCACAACGACCATCGCGGTCACGGTGAGCAACGCGGCGGGCACCGCGACCACCCAGACCCAGGCCATCACCGTGGAAGCGCCGGTGACCTCGCCGGGCGATCCGACGGTGACCCTCGCGCCCTTTGCCGGGGACAACATTCTGGACAACGCGGAGAAGGCCACGGATCAGACCGTCTCGGGCATCACCGCCAACGTCGAGCCGGGCCAGACCGTGACCGTGACGCTGGGCGGACAGACCTACACCGCCACGGTGGGCCAGGACGGCAGCTGGAGCGTGACGGTGCCGGCGGCGGCGCTGCAGGCACTGGCGGCGGGCACAACGACCATTGAGGCGACGGTGAGCAACGCGGCGGGCACCGCGGCCACCCAGACCCAGGCCATCACCGTGGAGGCGCCGGTGACCTCGCCGGGCGATCCGACGGTGACCCTTGCGCCCTTTGCCGGGGACAACGTACTGGATAACGACGAAAAAACGTCGGATCAGCTCATTTCAGGCGTTACCAGCAACGTGGAGCCGGGCCAGACCGTGACCGTGACGCTGGGCGGGCAGACCTACACCGCCACGGTGGGTCAGGACGGCAGCTGGAGCGTGACGGTGCCGGCGGCGGCGCTGCAGGCGCTGGCGGCGGGCACAGCAACCATCGAGGCGACGGTGAGCAACGCGGCGGGCACCGCGGCCACGACTGCCGAAACCATCACCGTGGAGGCACCGGCAACACAGCCCGGCGATCCGACGGTGGCTCTTGCGCCGTTTGCCGGGGACAACGTACTGGATAACGACGAAAAAACGTCGGATCAGCTCATTTCAGGCGTTACCAGCAACGTGGAGCCGGGCCAGACCGTGACCGTGACGCTGGGCGGGCAGACCTACACCGCCACGGTGGGTCAGGACGGCAGCTGGAGCGTGACGGTGCCGGCGGCGGCGCTGCAGGCGCTGGCGGCGGGCACGGCAACCATCGAGGCGACGGTGAGCAACGCGGCGGGCACCGCGGCCACGACTGCCGAAACCATCACCGTGGAGGCACCGGCAACACAGCCCGGCGATCCGACGTTGACCGTCGATCCTTTCGCCGGAGACAACGTGCTGGATAATGCAGAAAAAGCAACGGATCAGATTCTGTCCGGCACCACCGTCAATGTGGAGCCGGGCCAGACCGTGACCGTGACCCTGGGCGGGCAGACCTATACCACCACGGTGGGCCAGGACGGCGGCTGGAGCGTGACGGTGCCGTCGTCAGCGCTGGGCGCATTAGCGGCGGGCACGACGACAATTGCCGTCAGCGTGGCTAACAATGCCGGAGACATCGCGACGGGCAACCAGGACATTATCGTTGAACCCGCAGCGGGGACGCCGGGATCGCTGACGATTACCCAACCGCTGGGCGGAGATGGTTTTATTAATGCGCTGGAAGCCAGCCAGGGCGTTATCGTTAAGGGTGCGTTCCTTGGTGGGACACCGGGTCAGCAGATTGCGGTTAACTTTAACGGTGTCAATTACAACGGTACCGTAGATGGCGACGGATTATGGTCGGTCACGATGCCTGCAGCCGCTTTTGACGGCGTAGCAGACGGGCTGAAATCGATTACCGTCAGCACCGTGGATGCTAACGGTAACCTCGTGACCGGCACAGCTGACGTGATCCTGCAGGCCACAACATTGCCTGCTGTTAACCTCGACAGCGGCGCGATCAGCGATGGTGTCCTTAATAATCTGGACGCCGCCAGCGATCAGGTACTGAGCGGGAATACCGGCATTACCGGTGACGGACAACAGGTACAGATTCAACTCGGCGGCAACACCTACAACGTTCCGGTTAATACGGACGGCAGCTGGAGTACGACGATTCCTGCCACCGATCTGTCTGCCTTACCGCAGGGGAATAACCCACTGGTTGTCAGTGTGGTTGATCAGGCTGGCAACGTGGTTACCCAGACAAATAACCTCACGGTGGATACCCAGTCACCTGTGCTGGGCGTTGATCCCGTGGGCGGCGATAACACGCTAAGCGTCAGCGATCTGACACAGCCACTGATCCTGAATGGTACCGGCCAGAATGGCGATCAGGTCACACTCTCGCTCAACGGCAGATTTTACCGGACGCTGGTGGCCTCCAATGGCCGCTGGTCTTTGAGAGTTGACCAGTCTGATCTCGCTGCATTACCGTCAGGCAGCAATCCGTTTACGGTCACGGTGACGAATGCCAATGGCAGCCAGACGACGTTCACCAGCGATCTGAATGTCGCGACGGCACCAGAAGTCCAGCCTACGATTACGGTTAATTCGGGTAGTTTTGCTGGCGATGGCATTCTGGATGGTGCCGAACAGCAGCAGCCACAAACCCTTACCGGCACCACAACCAATGTTGAGGCGGGACAACAGGTTAGCGTCACCCTGAATGGCGTGACCTACACGGGGACAGTAGAGCCCAACGGTAACTGGCAAATCACGCTGCCGTCCACCGCATTGTCCGGCTTGCCGAATGGTGCGCAGACGCTGACCGTTGAGGTCGTAAACGCCGTCGGGAACACCAGCAGTGCCGAGCTGGCCTTTACGGTGGACAATACGGGCAGCAGCGTTGCGCTGTCGCCTGTAGGGACAAATAACTACCTCAATGTTGAGGATGTGGCCAGCGATGTCGTGTTGAGTGGCACCACAATCAACATTCCTGCGGGCAGTCAGGTAACCGTTAGTGTTAATGGCACCAGCTATACCGGCACGGTCGATGCGCAGGGCAACTGGACGGTGACGCTGCCTGCCGGTTCACTGGCTGAACTGCCAAACGGTGCTCTGCCGGTCATTACCACTATCACCGATGCCGGTGGTAACACGCTTGCCACCAATACAACGAATATTAACGTCTTTGCTACCGATCTGCCGATCGCAACGGCTGGCGTCGCCTTTGGTGATGGCGTGCTGAATGGCGCTGAAGCCACGGCCAACGGCACGATTACGGGCAACAGCGGTGTGACCGGTGCCGGGCAAGGCGTTGTCGTCAACTTCAATGGGGTTGACTATAACGGCACGGTAGATGGTGCAGGTAACTGGCAGGTGAGCATTCCGTCAGGCATCCTCGCTGCGCTGGATCAGGGAACGGTACCTTATACCGTCACGCTCACCGATATTGCCGGCAACACCAGTACGGCCTCTGGCTCCGTCACGGTGGATACCGTGCCGCCGGTGCTGCAGGTTGCCACGCCTTCTGGCGATGGCGTACTCAACGCCACGGAAATTCAGCAGCCTCTTGTGCTGACCGGCACCAGTGAAAACGGTGCGACCATCGTCGCCTCGTTTAATGGTACAACCGTCACAACAACGGCTAATACAGATGGCACCTGGACGCTGAATGTACCGGATGCTGCGTTGAGTGGATTGTC
Organism: Pantoea sp. SGAir0180; assembly: GCF_043546245.1. Classification (NCBI taxonomy): domain Bacteria; kingdom Pseudomonadati; phylum Pseudomonadota; class Gammaproteobacteria; order Enterobacterales; family Erwiniaceae; genus Pantoea; species Pantoea sp. SGAir0180. Next base: position 884,759 of record NZ_CP028071.1, read on the forward strand.
TGACGGTAGCTATACCTTAACGGTGACGGCGACAGACAGTGCCGGTAACGTCTCTACCAATACCAGTAACCTGACGGTAAAAGCGGATGCGGCTTCGCTGCCAACGTTAACCCTGAATCCCTTCGCAGGCGATAATGTCGTCGATGGCGCAGAGCGTCAGGTCAGTCAGGTGCTGTCCGGCACCACTACGAATGTCGAGCAGGGTCAGACCGTCACCCTCACTGTAGGCAGCGATGTTTTCAGCGGCACAGTATTGGGGGATGGCACCTGGCAACTGACTGTTCCGGCAGAGGTCCTCGCTTCGCTGGCTGACGGCAGCGCCAGTTACACCGTGGCCGTCAGTGATGCCGCAGGCAATACCGCCACTGGCAGTCTGGATCTGACGCTCAACAGCAATGCCTCAGGCATCGCGCTGGCCCCCCTGAGCGACGATAACTATCTGAATGCCGGTGAGGCAACCGACCCGCTGATTGTTAGCGGAACCACGGTCAATGTCGCGCCCGACAGCACGGTTACGCTGGTGTTCAATGGCGTCACGTATACCGGCACGGTTTCAGCCACCGGAACCTGGAACATTGTGATCCCACCTGCCGATCTGGCAAGCCTGACGGATGGGCCGACCACGTTGACCGTATCGGCTACGGATACCACGGGGGCCGTACTCAGCAGCTCAGGTACGCTGAACGTGGCCATTAACAATGTACCCAACCCTGTCGTTATTAATGCTTTTGATGGCGGCGTGATTAATGCAGACGATGTCACCAGTGCGCAGGCGCTGAACGGCACAACTGGCGTGAGTGGCGTTGGGCAAACCGTTAACGTCACCTTTAACGGTAATATCTACAGCGGAACCGTGGACGCAAACGGCAACTGGCGCGTTACGCTGCCTGCTGATGCGCTTACCGCTCTGACTGAGGGCAGCACCGGCTATACGGTGACGGTCACGGATGCGGCCGGTAACAGCCGTTCCGTTGCGGGCACTGTCGAGGTGGATCTCACCCCGCCAGGCCTGACGCTGGATCCGGTGACAGGTGATGATGTTGTCGACCCGACCGAGAGCACCGGACCGATTGTGCTCAGCGGCAGCAGTGATGCCGGGGAAGGTCAGGTGGTAACGATCGCCTTAAACAATCAGGTATGGACCACGGCAGTTGACGCCGAAGGCAACTGGAGCTTTACATTGCCCGCTGGCGCACTGGAAGGTATTCCCGCAGGCAGCTATGCACTGGCCGTGACCGTCAGCGATCTGGCCGGAAACAGCGTGACAGAAACCCGCGAGATTACCGTATCAACGAACAGTCTGCCGATCAGTATCGTTACACCTTTCACAGACGGCTATCTGAACCAGATCGAGTCCACGACTGACCAGACACTCAGCGGCACCACCGGCGCTTCTGGCGCAGGTCAGACCGTCACGGTGACCGTGGGGGGAAATGATTACAGCGCGACAGTGGATGCACAGGGTAACTGGTCTCTGACTCTGGGTAGTGATGTCCTTCAGGCACTGACAGAAGGTGTCAATCCCATTGTCGTCAATGTGACTGACGCGGCGGGTAACACGGGCAGCCTGGACAGTAACATCACGGTGGATTTCACGCCGCCTGAACTGACTCTGACGCCGGTTACCGGAGATAATCAAATCAATGCAGTGGAGGTGCTGCAGACCATCCCGGTTTCCGGCACGGCATCGCTGGCTGATGAAGGGCAAACGGTTACCGTGACCTTACAAGGCCAGACTTATCAGACGCTGGTGCTTCAGGATGGAAGCTGGCAGGTCAATATTCCTGCCAGCGTCATGCAGGGCTTACCGGATGGCACGTATGCGTTGGATATTACCCTGACAGATGCGGCGGGTAACCAGACCACGCTGACGCAAAATCTGACCCGCGTCGCCGACAGCGCGTCATTGCCCGTGCTGACAGTCGATACCGTCAGCGGCGATAACTTACTGAACCGGGCAGAAGCCGCTGCGGATTTCACCATCAGCGGTGGCAGCACGAACCTGACGGCGGGGCAGGTTGTGACTGTCACCCTGAACGGTCAGAGCTACACCGGTGCCGTTCAGGCAGACGGCAGCTGGAACGTGACCGTTCCTGCGGGTGATGCTGGCGCGCTGCCAGATGGTGCGTTGTCTGTGGTGGTGGTGGCGAGCGATACGGCGGGCAATCCTGCCAGCAGCACTGCCAGCCTCACTGTCATCGCCAGCGAGGCGGCGCAGCCAACGCTTAGCGTAGATGTAGTGGCAGCGGACGACATCATCAACGCAACCGAAGCCGGAACGGCGCTGGAGGTGACGGGCAGCAGCAGGCTACTGGCAGAAGGGACGCCTGTTACGCTGACCGTTAACGGTATTGCGTACCCGACCACCATTGATGCCAACGGCAACTGGCGCGTAACCGTGCCCGCCGATGCCCTTGCTGATCTGCCGTCCGGGACAGAACAGGCCTTTGTGGTGACGGCGAATGATGCTGCGGGCAATCCTGCGGAGGCCAGCCATAATGTCGCCATCGAAACGACCCTGCCATCGCTGGTCGATATTACCCTGAGCGCAGGCACGTCGCTGAATCAGGCCGAATCGCTCCAGGATCTGACGGTCACCGGTAACAGTGCGCCTGGCGCACAGATTAGCGTGACGCTAAATCAAATCAGTTACACCGCCCTGGCCGACGGAAACGGTGCCTGGACGCTGGCCATCCCGGCAGCGGATCTGCAAGCGCTGACTGATGGTGTTCAGACTGTCACCGTGACGGCAACGGACACCAGCGGTAACGTCGCGACCGACAGCAGCACGACGCTGGATGTGGCGATCAGAAACGTACCTGTCCTGACGCTGGACGTCCCGTTTGGCGATGGCCTGCTGAGTCAGGCAGAGGCTGCGGGTGCGTTGACGCTGACGGGCACAGCCACCAATCTGGCCGAAGGCAGCGAAATCACCGTCACAATTGGGGATCAACCCTTTACCACGACGGTCGCTGCCAACGGTATCTGGACGCTCAATCTGGCACCGGACGCGCTCAGCGGTTTACCCGATGGCGTGACGCAGGTGCAGGTGACGGCCAGTGATGTGGCGGGCAATCCGGCAGAAGCATCCGTCGGCGTTGAGATCATACTGACGCCACCAGCGACGCCAACGGTTGCGGAAACGCTGTTTGGCGACAACGTCATCAATGCCAGTGAAGCTGCGTCAGTACAGCTGATTAACGGCACCACACCACTGAGCGACGGGCAAACCGTGAACGTGACTGTGGACGGCACACCGCTGACGGTATCCGTTGACGCCCAGGGTAACTGGACAGCCAGCCTGACGCCGGAAGTCATGGCGGGGCTGGCCGATGGCAGCCATACCCTGAGTATCGTGACGACCGATCGGGCAGGCAATACCTCGGTGACGACCACACAGGATTTCACGACGGCAACCGCACCGATTGCCGCGCCTACGCTTGATACGCCGTTTGGCGATGGACGCATTAACGCGGCCGAGGCGCAGGCTGGCGGTAGCCTGAGTGGCGATCTGAATAATGATAACGCCGCCGCCGTGACCGTTACGGTCAACGGGACGCTCTATGCGGCTGCCATTAACGGCGACGGCACCTGGTCACTGGATCTGCCCGCGAGCGTCCTGCAAACGCTGCCGGATGGGACCTGGCCGGTGACGATCACCGTCACCGACGTCAATGGCAATACGGCCAGCACCGTTGACAACATCATTGTCGCTGTGCAAACGCTGCCGAATGTGAGTCTCAATCTGCCGTTTGGCGATGGTGCGCTGAATGCCACTGAGGCGACACAGGACCAGACCCTGACCGGTACCACCGGCATCAGTGGCGCGGGGCAAACCGTTACGGTGGTGATCAGCGGCTTCAACAATGACGAACCGCTGAATGCGGTCGTGCAGAATGACGGAAGCTGGTCGCTCACGCTGACCCCGGATCAGATGGCGCAAATTCCTAACGGTAGCCATGTCATTACGGTGAGTGCAGCCGATAGTGCGGGGAACACCGACAACACCACATTAAACGTGGTGACCGCGGTGACGGCGCCCGTGCCGACTTTTGCGGCCACGCAGTTTGGTGGCGACAATGTGCTGAGCATCAGTGAGGCCGCCGCTGGCGTCACGCTGACGGGAACGACGGGCAGCAGCGGCGCAAATCAGGCCGTCAGCATTATCGTGAATCTGGACGGCATCAGCTATCCCGGCACGGTCGATAACGATGGCAACTGGAGCGTGACGATTCCGCCGAATGCGTTAAATTCGTTAGGGAGCGGTCCGTATACCGTCACCGTTAACGTCGTTGATGCTACCGGCAACCCGGGTACTGCCCAGTTTAACTTCACGGCCGATCTGACGACACCGGTGCCAACCGTGGCCCCGCTCGCACGTGACGGTTTTATTAATTCAGCGGATGTCGCGAATGGCGTCACCCTGACCGGTAGCACAGGGGAACCCGGTGAAGGGCAGACGGTTGTGGTCACCTTAGGAGGGACAAGCTTCGATGCGGTGGTACAGGCAGATGGCAGTTGGACATTAGCCCTGAGCACAGCCGATCTGCAAGGTTATACCGACGGAAATTACAGTCTTTCTGTGGTCGCGACGGATGCGGCTGGCAACAGTGCCATCCTTACAGAGACGCTGACCATTGATACTACCGCACCTGTGATCACCACGGTGGCCTTTGCAGGGGATGACGGGCTGGATTACGCCGAAAGTGTTCAGCCGCAGGTGCTGAGTGGCGTAGTAACAGGGGCTGAAATCGGGACTTCGTTGACCGTTTCCCTTGCGGGCACGGTGCTGGGCACGGGCATCGTTGGGGCAGACGGAAGCTGGAGCCTCACACTGACGCCTGAACAAATGCGTGACTTTACGCAGCCGACTACCACACTGACGCTGACCGTCAGCGATCAGGCCGGTAACCCGGTGACGCAGGAACTGTCAGTTCCGGTTGATCTGACGCCACCGCCGGGACCGCTGGTCACGCTGGGCACCGTATCGGGTGACAACATCATCAGTACGGTCGATCAGGCAAATGGTGTCGTGCTGAGCGGAACATCGCAAAACCTGGGTGCTACCGGCGAGGTCAGCATTGTCATCAACGGGACCCCTTACGCCACCACGCTGGATGCGAACGGCAACTGGACGACGGGAGCGCTGTCCGTCGCCGATTTCGGCACCACCGACGGGCCGGTCACCATTACGGTCAACGCGACCAATGGTTCGGAAACCGTCACGGCCACTGGCACCGTGCAGTTGGATCTGACACCGCCGTCACTCACTATCAATGACTTTGCGGGTGACAATGTCATTAACGACGGCGAAACTCAGGTACGCCAGACCATTAGCGGTACCTCGGACACCAGTGAGGCGGGCCGCGCAGTAACGGTGACGCTCAACGGCAAAACCTACACCGCCGTCGTGCAGACTGACGGCACCTGGTCAACCAGCGTACCGGCCAGTGATATGCAGGCACTCGCCGAGGGTCAAACGGTCATCAATGCCCAGCTCAGCGATGCTGCGGGCAACGTGACTTCCGTCGACCGCACCGTGACTGTAGATACGACCGCACCATTGATTCAGACTGACGCCTTCCTGGGCGACAACCTGATTAATGCAGCCGATATCACAACCAGTCAGGTCCTGACCGGTCGCACAACGGGCGCAGAAGAGGGCCAAACCATTTCCCTGTTCGTGGGTGATGGTGCGCCGATCGCTACGGCGGTTATCGGTGCTGACGGTGCCTGGAGCATTGACTTAACGCCTGACGTGCTGGCCAGCCTTAACGATGGTCCGCTGGTCTTTGGTCTTCGCGTCAGCGATGTTGCAGGCAACCAAACCGATGCGACGATCACCGTCAACAAGCTGGTGAACGCGGCGTTAAATCTGGTGGTCGACTCTGTGTTTGGTGACGGCACACTCAGTGCGATCAATACCACGATTGCACAGACCATTACCGGCACGGCCACATCGGCCGGCGTGGGCGCGACTGTCGCGGTCACGATTGGTGGCACAACGCTGACCAGCGCGGTCGGACAGGATGGCAAATGGGCCATTGTGGTTCCACCGAATGTACTGGGTTTGATCAGTGATGGTCAGCTGGCGCTGGACGTCACCCTGACAGATGCTGCGGGCAACGTCCGTACCGTGGGGGAAACCGTGACGGCCATTGTCGATGCCGTACCCGTTGTGGGAACCCTGACCGGCTTGTTTGGTGGCGACAACTTGCTGAATATTGCCGAAGCGGCCGTCAACCAACAGATTGGCGGTACGATCGAAAATGCGGCGGCGGGATCGCAGGTGACGGTGACGTTAGGCACCCGCACCTACACCACCGCAGTGGGCACCAATGGAAGCTGGAGTCTGACGCTGCCTGCTGCCGACCTGACGGCGCTGACGGCGGGTAACCAGACACTGGGCGTCAGCGTGATTGATGCTGTCGGCAACGTGGCCAGCAACAGTACCACCATTGGCATTTTCACCCAGACGCCGACTATCAGTCTGACCTCACTGTTCGGTGATGGTGTGCTTAACCTGGCCGACATTGCGACCAGTCAGACGCTCAGCGGCGTGGTCAACAACGTCGCAGCAGGTTCGACAGTCACGCTTACGGTAGGCGCCTCGCAGATTAACGCAGTGGTGGGAGCGAACGGCACCTTCTCCGCAACGGTGACGCCAGATATCCTCGGCACGCTGGCGCAGGGCAACCTCACCATCGGGGCAACGGTTACCGATGCTGCCGGGAATACGGCCTCGACCAGCGCGGGCATTCGCGTCGATACCGTGGTACCAACCATCACCCTCAATCCGCTGTTTGGGGATACGTTGCTGAATGTAGCTGATGCCCTGGCGGGGCAGACGATTAGCGGCGCGGTAACCGGGGCGGAAGCCGGATCTCGCGTGGTTGTGACGATTGCGGGCCAGCAGCTCGTGACCGTCACCGATGCCAGCGGCAACTTCAGCCTCGGCTTAACGCCGACTTTGCTGAAAGGCTTGTCCGACGGCACGCTCACTGTAGGCGTCAGCGTCACCGATGCCGCAGGCAATACCAGCAGCAGCTCGGCCACGGCGACCGTAGGCATTAACAATCTGCCGAAAGTGACGCTGAACCCGCTGTTTGGCGACGGTGTGCTTAATATTGCCGAGTCGCTCGTGACGCAGACCATTACGGGGACCGCAACCGGCGTGGCGGCGGGCAGCACCGTGCGCCTGGCGATTGGCAACACCACGGCGACGGCGGTGGTGAATGCGGACGGCACGTTCTCTGCTTCGTTAAGCCCGGCAGTTCTTTCGACACTGCTTGGCGGCAACTTTACGGTCAGTGCATCGGTAACGGATGCGGTCGGTAACACCACCTCCACCAGCGCAGGCGTGCAGCTGGCCGTGACGCAGCCAACTCTGACGGTCAATACGGTGTTTGGCGACGGTGTCCTGAGCGCCGCAGACCTTTCAACTAATCAGACCATCAGTGGGTCGTCGTCACTGTCAGCGGGCGCAACCGTCAGCGCCACGTTAAACGGCGTGACCTACTCCACCAAAGTGGTGAGCGGCGGTGGGTGGACGATCAGCGTACCGAAGGCCGATCTGCTGAGCATCAGCGATGGTGCGAAAACTGTTGCCGTGACAGGGACCGACCTTAACGGTAATACCGTGTCCGGTTCGGGCAACCTGAGCGTCATCAGTAACAGTGCGCCGGCGTTAACCATTACCTCCCTGTTTGGTGACAACGCGCTGAGCGTCGCAGATGTGAAAACCACGCAGACGATTAGCGGGACGGCCACTAACGCGGAAGGATCGCTGGTGCAGGTCACCATCGGTACCCAGACCTTTACTACGTCGGTAAACAGTAACGGGACCTGGAGCCTGCCGATCTCCGCAACAAACCTGGCGGCGATTGCGGACGGACTCTATACCGTTACCGCCAGCGTCACCAATGGTATCGGCAACAGCGGCAGCGCGTCTGCTTCGCTGGGCGTCGCCAGCCGCAGTACGCCGACCGTTGGGGTGAACAGCTACTTTGGCGGTGATGGTTATCTGAACATCTCTGAATCCAATATTGCTGAAACCATCAGCGGCACCAGCAGTAATGCTGTCGGCGGGAGCGTGACCGTTAACGTGGCAGGTAATATTCTGACCACCACTGTAGGCGCAAACGGCACCTGGAGCGTTAGCGTACCGTCAGCCACACTGAAAGGCATTTCGGACGGCAGCCATTCGGTCGCGGTCACTGTCACGGATATCGGCGGTAACAGCACCACGACGACCAGTGCCTTTACCGCGTTGTCGCACAACCAGCCTGTCGTCGGGGTGGATCCGGTGCTCAGCGTCGTGACCGCACTGTTGACGGGTTTGACGGTGCAGGGCGGATCGCTGAACGCAGCCCAGGGTTCCAGAGTCAGCGTGACGCTGCTGCTGGCGAACGGCAGTAACGGGCCAACCATCAATACGACTACCGATGCTCTGGGACGTTACTCGGCTAATTTTGCCTCGTCACTGCTTTCTGTAGGGGGACTCTTGCTGTCAGTGAATACGCTGGCGAAAGTGACCATTACGGATGTGGCCGGTAACAGCTTTACCACCACAAACACGCTGTTGCTGGGGGCATTGTTGCCTGCCACGACCACGCTGTCGGCGGAGTCGTTTGCCACCTTCGCGGTGTCGGACGAAAGTGTTACGGCGGCCAGTCTGGAAACGCAGCATCACAGTCAGTCTGGCGAGGAAACAGCACCGGCGCTCCATGCCGTCTCTACACTGACCACGGAAGCCGATACGGTGGTGCCGACCAGCAGTACCGAGTCGGTGAATGTCGCGGAGCAAGCCGTTGTCGTGCCTGAAACCCCCATAACGGAGGAGGCTTACAGTATTGGTGGGGTGGTGATTACGCTGGAAGATGGCAGACAGATTGAAGGGGCGACGGTAAGCGGCAGCAGTGGTGCCGATACCGTGACCGTCAACGATCTGAATTTCAGCCATATTGATGGCGGTGCCGGTACCGATACCCTGGTGCTGGGCGGTGATCACATCACGCTGGATCTGACTGCGCTTGGCCTGAAAGTCGAAAACATTGAAATTCTCGATCTGGGTAAAAGTGGCACCAATTCGGTCAAACTTGATCTGAATGAGGCGCTTACGCTTACAGACAACCAGAGCGATGATTTGATGATTAAAGGCGCAGACGGCAGTCAGGTCACGCTGGTCAATAGCGATGGTGGCGTTTGGGAAATCAGTGGTGAGCGTATGCTGAATGGCCAGGCCTATGAGGTCTACCATAATTCGGCGCTTGCCAATGACAACACGCTGGGTGATGTGCTGGTCCAGCATAACCTGCAGGTCGCCATCGTCTAAACGGTGCAGTTTGATGGTTACACGCAGAACACAGCGGGTGCGCAAGCACCCGCTTTTTTAATCCGTTTTAACTGACCGTACCGCAGTTAATGCGCCGCATTCGATAGTGCGTGTCGGTCATCCTTCCCCCTGGCGGAGGACTGGCACGGGAGAAAGCGGTATATAACGTCACGCCCTGTCCTGACGCCTCGTCCATCAACGGATAGAGTAATTCCTTAACTTTATTAACTGGCAGGTTGTTTACTTATGCTAATGACTTTTTGGGATTGAATTTGGCTAAAAAAACAGCTTTCAGAAGAGATATTTGATAACTGGCGATTTTTATCATGAACCTCTCGCCGATTTATACTATTAATATTAACGCGCGCTTAGCGGTAGGCTTTCAAAAACATAAATTAAATTAACAATAAAGTGCGTGTTCTGCTGTCGCATTGCTGTTTTTTACGCCCCAAATCACCAGGTAATCCTCTAACGATGATAAACAGCCCTGTTGGTATGAAGAATGAAGAACGCGCGTCTGGTCCTGATCTGTTGTGCCTTAAATGGCATGGTACTCCCTGCAGCCCTGGCTGCGCCTTTACCCGAAGCCGAATTTAACTGGCGTGCCGCGCCCAGTGAAGAACAGGTGGCAACCTTAACCCTGCGTGAGGCGATTCTGCGCGCGTTTGCCCGCAATCCGAAGATTTCGGAAGCGGCCGCTCAGATTTACGTAGGGGAAGGGGATCTCAGTGCGGCCCAGAGCGCCTGGTATCCCCAGATATCGCTTCAGGGCGCAGCGGGGCGCTCACATCAGACGGATTCCTCCGGCAGTCTGAACAACAACGGCTCTGGCGGCATTATGCTCAGTCAGCTCCTGTACGATTTTGGCCGCACCAACGGTGCCATTGATGAACAGCATGCCCTTTCAGAGGCATATCGCTTTGGCCTGTTCGATGCCATGACGCAGGCCGCGAAAGATACGTTACAGGCCTATCTTGAGGTCAAACGCTATCAGTCACTTGCCATAACGGCCCAGACAAACATCGCGTCGCTTGAGCATGTTCGCGAAATTGCCAAAATGCGGGCGGATGCCGGTCTCAATTCTCAGTCCGATGTATTGCAGGCGGAAACCCGCATTGCTGCGATGCAGGCGACTCGTGAACAGTATCTGGCACAGCTTCGCTCGGCCAAAGCCCAGCTTACGGTCTTGACCGGCGTGGTACCGGCGACGCTGCCTGAACTTCCTCAGGCGCTGCTCAGGCAGCAGGTCACTCTTGATCGTATTGCCTATGAAAACAGCGCCTCGGTGCGCAGCGCGCAGTCTAAGCAGGAAGCCGCGCGTGAGCGGGTAAGGCAGGCCCAGTCTGGCCACTGGCCCAGTATCAAAGTGCAGGCGGGCCGGACGCGTTATGAAAACGATCAACGCTCATACTGGGACGACGAAGTGCAGCTCCAGGTTGAGGCGCCGCTCTATCAGGGCGGGCTGGTCAATGCCAAAACGCAGGCCGCCGAGGGTGAGCGTCTGGCCGCACAGGCGGCGGTGCAGCAAGCCAAACTGGCCATTAATCAAAGCGCCTCCACGGCTTACGCCGATATGATTGGCGCCCAGCAACGCCAGCAGGCGGGGGAAGTGCAACTGGCCAGCGCGGAGCACACGCGCAATGTTTACGCCGATGAATACCGGCTCAGCAAACGTAGCCTGAACGATCTGCTCAGCGTTGAGCAGGATGTCTTTCAGGCCGACAGTTCCCGCATCATCGCCCTCTACGACGGCTGGGATGCCACCGTCCGCTATGCGGCCGCCGTTGACAACCTGCTCGATATCATGGGCATCGACCGCCAGAAAAACAGTGGCGATCTTCTTCCTTCGCTGCAATAGCCAGTCTGCACTAAAAGGCGTGAATAATGAGTGTACAAAACCTGAAGACGGAAAACTGGATTGCCGCGATGTTGCGTGTGGCGGCGCGTTTCGGCAAGCCTGCCGATGGCAAAACGCTGCGTCAGCAGATGCGCTGGTTCGAACATCTCCCTGCTGAACAGCAACTTGAACGGCTTTGCGGTTTGCTCGGCCTGCACCTGACCATGGTGTCCCCCAACAAACTGCGCTGGCGCCAGGACATCACGCCTGTCGTGCTGGTTATGGAAAACCATAGCGTGGCGGTGCTGGAAGGCATTGATGGGGAGGGAAGCGCACGTTACTGGCTCAGCGAAGGCGGTGACGTGATTCGCGAAGGTGAGCTGGCGGGCCTGCTTTCGCGTACACAAGGAGATGTGGGCGTTATTGGCGTTGCCGCTCGTGGGCGGGATGCCCGCATTGATGAGTTTGTTCAGCCCTATGAGCCGCACTGGTTCTGGAAAAACTTTCGGGGCATGGGCCGCCGTATTGCTGAGATTTCCCTGGCATCGATCATCAGTAATGTTCTGGCGCTGGCCGGGATTCTGTTTTCCATGCAGGTCTACGACAGGGTCATTCCTGCGCAGTCCGAAGCTACGTTGTGGGTGCTGTTTGTGGGCGTGCTGATTGCCGCCGCCATTGAATATTTGATTCGTCTGATGCGCACGCAGGTATCCGATCTGATGGGGAAACGCATTGACCTGAAAGTCTCTGCCATGCTGTTTGCCCGGGCGATGAATATTCGTAACGAATCCCGACCTAAATCAACCGGCTCTTTTATCTCGCAACTGCGCGAGATCGATCAGGTGCGCGAGTTACTGACCTCCACGACCGTCGGCGCGGCGGCAGATTTACCTTTTGTCATTCTCTTCCTGTTTATTATGTCGTTTATTGGCGGCTGGCTGGTCCTGATTCCGCTGGCCGCCATTCCCCTCATTATTATCCCAGGCCTGCTGGTACAGTTTCCTATGGCCCGGCTGGCGAAAGCCGGCTTACGTGAAGGGGCACTGCGTAATGCGGTGCTGGTCGAGACCATCGAAGGCATTGAAGACATCAAGGCATTGCAGGCAGAGCCGTATTTTCAACGCCAGTGGGAGCAAACGCATGAGGTCAGTGCGTCAATCGGTAATCAGCAACGCCTGTGGGGGGCCAGACTCACGGGCTGGGCATCGACCGTGCAGCAGCTGACCTATGCGGGCATGCTGGTCTTTGGGGTCTATTTGGTGCTGGACGCACAAATCACGACCGGGACGCTGGTCGCCTGTAGCCTGCTTTCCTCGCGCACCATCGCGCCACTGATGCAACTCACCATGGTCTTTTCCCGCTGGCAGCATGCGAAAACCGCAATGAAAGGGCTGGATGAGCTACTGAAAAAACCACTCGATAAACCTGAGACCGCGACATTGGCCCACTGTCCGACGCTGACCGGGCACTATGAATTGCGCAACGTGCATTACACCTATGATGAAGAGAACGAAAAGAACGTACTCAACGTGCAGCAGTTAACCATCAGGCCCGGTGAAAAAATCGCCATTCTGGGCAAGGTCGGTGCAGGTAAATCCACCCTGCTGAAAATTCTGGCCGGTCAGGCACAGGCCACGCAGGGGAAAGTGCTGGTCGATGGCGTGGATATGGCGCAAATCGACCCCACGGATCTCCGCCGTCAGCTCGGCTGGCTTTCTCATGATTCGCGACTGTTCTTCGGCACGTTACGCCAGAATCTGCTGCTGGGGAATCCACACGCCAGTGAACAGGAGATGCTGCAGGCGCTGCGTATCAGCGGTGCGTTGTCGCTGGTTCAGCAGGATGCGGCCAGTCTGGATCGCATTATTAATGAAGGTGGCCGTGGGCTGTCGGGCGGACAGCGCCAGATGATTATGCTCAGCCGGATGATTCTGCGCCAGCCACAGGTTGTGCTGCTGGATGAACCCACCGCCTCAATGGATGAGCAACTTGAAGATCATGTGATCCGCCAGATGCAGAGCTGGATTAGTGGACGAACGTTAATCCTGGTCACGCACCGTCCCGCACTGTTGAAGATGGTTGATCGTATCGTGGTGATGGAAAACGGCCGCATCATTGCGGACGGGACAAAAGAGCAGATTCTGCGGCGCGCGACCGCGGATGCCGGTCAGGGAGGGGCAGCATGAGCATCGTCATGTTAGATAAAGATTTGGCCAAACATGAGCGACGCACATCCACCATCATCTGGTTGTGCACCGCCGCGCTGGTGCTTTTTCTGATCTGGGCGCATTTCGCCATTCTTGATGAAGTCACGGTCGGCACCGGAAAAGTGACGCCGTCAACCCGTGCGCAGGTAATTGACAGTCTGGACGGCGGCATTGTGAAGCAGCTTAACGTGCATGAGGGCGATATCGTCGAAAAAGGCCAGATTCTGGCCACTCTGGATCCCACCCGTTTTCAGTCTAACTTTGGTGAAGTGCAGGCACGGGTGAGGACGCTGCGCGCTTCGTCTGAGCGACTGAGCGCAGAGCTGTCTGGTACACCACTCACCTTCAGCGCAGAGACGCTAAAAGAGCCGCAACTGGTGGCGCGTGAGAAGCAGTTGTACGAATCACGTCGCCGTAACCTGACAGAGACGATCAGCAACCTGCAACAGTCTTTACGGCTGGTTCAGGATGAGCTGCGTTTAACGGAACCGCTGGTGGCGAAGGGCGCCGCAGGGCAGGTGGAAGTCATTCGCCTGCGCCGTCAGGTCAGCGATCTGCGCGGTAAAATTGATGAGGCACGTAACGATTATCTGGTCCGTGCCCATGAAGAGCAGGTAAAAAACAATGCGGAACTGGATGCCCAACTGCAGGTTGCCGCAGGCAAAGAAGACCTGCTGACGCGTGCCACGCTCACTTCACCCGTTCGGGGTATCGTGAAGGATATCCAGGTCACCACGGTCGGTGGTGTGCTCGAACCGGGCGGTAAGATGATGGAAATCGTGCCGCTGGAAGATCAACTGCTAATCGAAACCCGTATCAATCCTCGTGATATCGCCTATATTCGGCCCGGCCTGCCAGCCGTGGTGAAAGTGACCGCCTATGACTCTTCCATCTACGGTGACCTGCCGGGCGTGGTGGAAACGGTCTCGCCAGATACCTTGCAGGATGAGGTTAAGCGCGATCAGTTTTATTACCGTGTTTATGTCCGCACACAAAAAGCGGAGCTGACAAACCGGGCCGGACGACGCTTTCCCATTGTGCCGGGCATGGTGGCGAATGTAGAGATCAAGACAGGGCAGAAATCTGTCATGGATTATTTGCTTAAGCCGTTGAATAAGGTCAAAGAATCGATGCGTGAACGTTAATAAGGCGTGGAACCGGACCGGTAACCTAGCTGGTTTCGGTCCGTGATAAAATACAGGGGAAACTTTGTAAGAGGCGCGGGTTAATTTGGCGAGGGCGAAGCGGCATAAGTGACGAATAATTCAGCACTTAGCGGTGCTATTTTCTGCACAGCTGACCAGACACTGAACAGCAGGCAAAAAAAAGCCGGGCAATATGCCCGGCGCTTAATTAGCATTTAAGAAATCATTCGGGGGTGAATGAAGATAAGAAATAAATGATGATAGCGGGTGTAATTATAGGGATTATGGGAAAGATGTTTTATCATTGAGTGCTTAGGAATATTCCCAATAAAATCATAGGAATAACTATTATAAAGTAAGGGATTATCAATTTGTGCTTTATTTTTTATCACTCCGTGCGGCTAATTAGTTCCGTAATATTCATATCCTGAAATAAATTTTACAGTTAAAGAAACACTTTCTGAAATTTCGTATCATTTTAGCGATGGATTATTACGCTTGTTGAAATAACAATGGGCCTTCAACCGATTTATCATCGGTCAGCAGTGGCAAATATAAAAGGCACATAACAGAGGGTAATAAAATGAAGCGTCACATTCTCTCCCTGGCGATCCCTGCTTTACTCGCAGCGGCAGGATCGGCAAATGCGGCTGAAATCTATAATAAAGACGGCAATAAATTAGATTTATTTGGCAAGGTAGACGGCCTGCACTATTTCTCGGACAACGACAGTAGCAATGGCGATCAGTCGTATGTGCGTTTTGGCTTCAAGGGTGAAACCCAGGTTACCGATCAACTGAGCGGCTACGGCCAGTGGGAATACCAGGCCGCGCTCAACAATTCAGAAGCCCAGGGAACAGCTGACAGCTATACCCGTGTTGGCTTTGCCGGGTTAAAATTCGGCGATGCGGGCTCATTCGACTATGGCCGTAACTACGGTGTCGCTTACGACATTGGCGCGTGGACAGACGTGCTGCCTGAATTCGGTGGCGATACCTATGGCGCGGATAACTTTATGTTCCAGCGCGGTAACGGCATGGCAACCTACCGTAACAACGGCTTCTTCGGACTGGTCGATGGCTGGAACTTTGCGGTTCAGTATCAAGGCAAGAACGATAACCCCACTGAAACGTCAGGCGGTCGTGATGTGTTGGGTGAGAACGGCGACGGCTGGGGCCTGAGCACCACGTACGATCTGGGATCGGGCTTCGGCATCGGTGCCGCGACCTTCCAGTCCGATCGTACTAATAACCAAAATGGTAATGCGCCAGGCATTCTGGGACGCGGTGATAAAGCTGCAGCCTATACCGGTGGCCTGAAATACGATGCCAACAATATTTACCTGGCCGCGATGTACACGCGCGCCTATAACGCCATCAGCTTTGGCGACAGCACCAGCGGCAACCAGGCGAACACCGCTTACGGATACGCCGATAAAGCCGACAACTGGGAACTGGTGGCGCAGTACCAGTTTGATTTCGGTCTGCGTCCGTCTCTGGCGTACATCAACTCACGCGGTACTGATGTCCAGAACTGGGGCAAACAAAATCTGAAGAAATACGTCGACGTAGGGGCGACTTACTACTTCAACAAAAACATGTCGACCTATGTTGATTATAAAATCAACCTGCTGGACGATAATGACTTTACCAAAGCGGCCGGTATCAATACCGACGATGTGGTGGGCGTAGGACTGGTTTACCAGTTCTGATAAAAGCAGGGAGCGCTATGCGCTCCCTGCGTTATTCCTCACCCACCGAGGCTGGCGGATGGTTTTCGTCTGACGGCACAAGAACGCTGCCGTATCTCGCCCCTTCAAACGCCACACCTGACAAGGTAAACGCGGCGTAACTCAACCAGCGTTGTAACGCCGTCATTCCGATTTCTGGCTTTTCCATCCTCTCTCTCCCGGTAATGCAGATAGCATTACACGTGCAGGATTCATGCCAGTCCGACCGCTCTCATAGCCACGGACATCTCGCCCGTTTTGCTACAATGGCCGGCGATTCAGGGGAAGAGAATGACCTTTGATGGTGCAGACGTGATCAACGACGGCGCAGATAAGTCGTAACCATGTGGCGGTGACGGCGTTGTTGCCAGGTTTTATAACTGCCAATAACGAACAGGCCCAGCGCAACGGCAAGGATTATATAAATCATCTGTTGCTCCTTATGCTTACGCCCTCAGTATTGAGGAGAACGATCCAGTCTGTGCGACTCACTCAGCTTTATCAACCAGTTTTAATTTAATTTACTTAATGTTTATGCTTTGAAGCAGGCATAAAACGCCCGTTATGGATGAATAATGATGAGAAGTAAGATTAATCTGCTGTTAGTGGCGGCGGTCCTGCTGGTAGCAGGATGTGATCATCCCGCATCAAAAACCAAAGACGGAATGGTGCTGGAAGGGAAAACGATGGGAACGGTGTGGCGGGTGAGCCTGGCGGGCGTGGATGAAACGCGTAAAGCCGATCTGCAGCAGCGCATTCAGCAACAACTGGATGCCGACGATGCCGAACTTTCAACCTGGAAGGCTACCTCCGTGCTCTCTCGCTTTAATCAGAGCCGCGCCACCACGCCGCAGCCGGTGAGTGAAAACATGGCTGATATTGTGACGATGGCTTTACGTATCGGTAAAAAAACAGCAGGCGCCATGGATATTACGGTGGGACCGCTGGTTAATTTATGGGGGTTTGGGCCGGATAAACAGCCCGTGCATATTCCCGATGATCAACAGATTGCTGCGGCCAGAGCGTTGACCGGCTTACAGCATTTGCGCGTCATACAGGGCAGCAACGGACAATGGCTGCAGAAAGATCTGCCAGGCTTGTATGTCGACCTCTCCACTATGGGCGAAGGATTTGCCACCGATCATCTGGCTCGCCTGATGGAGCAGGAAGGCATCAATAACTATCTGGTGTCGGTCGGGGGAGCCGTTTTATCCCGCGGAATGAACGCGCAGAACCAGCCGTGGCGGGTTGCGATTCAAAAACCGACCGACAGAGAAAATGCGGTTCAGGCCAGAGTCGATCTGCAGGGCCATGGGATCAGTACGTCGGGGAGCTATCGCAACTATTATGAACTGGACGGCAAACGCCTCTCCCACATTATTGATCCGGCCACAGGCCGGCCTGTCGATCACAAGCTGGTTTCGGCAACCGTGATTGCCACGACCGCGATGGAAGCCGACGGCTGGGATACCGGGCTTATGGTGCTAGGCACAGAAAAAGCCAAAGCGCTGGCTCTGAAAGAGAAGCTGGCGGTGTACCTGATTACGAAGGAAGGGGACAAATTTGTGAGCTGGATGTCGCCACAATTTACCGCTTTCATTATTCCATCTGACTGACAGAGAGAAACGCATGCTGGATCTGTTTAGTGACGCTTCACCCTGGCAGGAACCGCTGGCGGACGGCGCCGTGATATTGCGGCGACGTGCCCGCGATCAGGCCGACGCACTGTATGAGGCGATCATGACGATTGCGAAGAGCAATCCGTTTGAACACCGTATTACGCCGGGAGGACACCGCATGTCCGTCGCCATGACCAACTGTGGTGATTTTGGCTGGTCCACGGATGCGCGCGGCTACCGTTACAGTGAGCAGGACAGCACACATCAACGCCAGTGGCCTGCGATGCCGGAGACGTTCCGGCTACTGGCCCGTCAGGCGGCAGAAGAGGCGGGCTTTCCGGCGTTTAACCCGGATGCCTGCCTCATCAACCGCTATGAACCTGGGGCAAAACTGACTTTGCATCAGGATAAAGACGAGAAAGATCTGCGTCAGCCGATCGTTTCTGTGTCGCTGGGGTTGCCTGCTGTATTTCAGTTTGGTGGTTTTGAACGCAGCGATCAGGCGCAGCGGGTGCTACTTGAACACGGCGATGTGGTGGTCTGGGGCGGCCCGTCTCGCCTGCGTTACCATGGAATATTGCCGCTGAAAGCCGGTATTCATCCGCTGACTGGCGCGTTCCGCTATAACCTGACATTTCGCCGGGCGTTTTAACGTGCGCAAGTTAGTGCGAATAACTATTGCTATCATTTGCCATCACTTTACACTGCAGGCTCAGTGGATTGCCGGGTAAGGTTTTATGGCGTTGTTACAGGTTGTTTTTAATCAGTATCGCTGGCCGTTTATTGGTGTGATTTTGCTCACCCTGCTGAGTGCGGCATTGGGATTAGGCATGATTGCGTTTATTAACAGCCAGATGATTGTTGCGGTGAATACCTCGCTAAGCGTGTTGCCGGCTTTTCTGGCTCAGGTCGCGCTGCTGATGGCGGTGACCCTGGCCTCACAGCTGTCGCTGACCTGGCTGGGGCATCAGTTTGTCTGGCGGCTGCGCGGCGAATTTATCAAACGTATTCTGGATACGCGCGTGGAGCGCATTGAGCAAACAGGCAGTGCGCAACTGCTGGCAGGATTAACCAGCGATATCCGGGCCATTACCCTTGCGTTTGTGCGTCTGCCGGAGCTGATTCAGGGCATCATTATCACGCTGGGTTCAGCGCTCTATCTTGCCTGGCTGTCGCCGAAAATGTTGCTGGTGACCAGCGGCTGGCTGGCTGTGACGTTGGTGGGCGGCTGGATGCTAGTTTCCCGGGTTTATCAGCACATGGCGAAACTGCGTGAAGTTGAAGACAACCTTTACCGTGACTACCAGACGGTGATTGAAGGACGTAAAGAGCTGCAGCTTAACCGCGCGCGTGCCCGACTGATTTATGACACGGTTTATCAGCAGGATGCCCGCGCTTACCGGCACCACATTGTGCGCGCCGATACTTTCCACCTCAGTGCCGTCAACTGGTCCAATATCATGACGCTGGGTGCTATCGGCATGGTCTTTTTCATGGCAAACAGTCTGGGCTGGGCGAATACGGCTGTCGCAGCAACGTTTTCCCTGACGCTGCTGTTTCTGCGCACGCCGCTGCTGTCGGCGGTAGGGGCCTTGCCGACATTGCTCAGCGCGCAGGTGGCCTTTCGCAAACTCGCGCTGTTTGAACTTGCACCTTATCAACCTGATTTTCCTGTCCCCGCAGCAACAACTCCGTGGCAAACGCTTGAGTTGCGCGACGTCACCTTTCATTACGGTGAAAACGGGTTTCGGGTGGGGCCGGTCAACCTGACGCTTCGTCGTGGCGAACTGGTGTTTTTGATTGGCGGTAACGGCAGCGGTAAGTCGACGCTGGCGATGCTGCTGACAGGTCTGTATCAGCCCCAGTCCGGTTGTCTGGTGATCGACGGTCAGCCGGTCGATGCTGGCGACCGGGATGCCTGGCGGCAGCATTTTTCAGCCGTTTTTACCGATGTGCACCTGTTTGATCGCCTGATTAACAGTCAGGGCGAACCGGCTTCGCCTGCCCGCGTCCAGCTATGGCTTGAAAAGCTAAAAATGCAGGACAAGCTGAAGGTTGAGGGGAATAAGATACTTAATCTGCAACTGTCGAAAGGGCAGAGCAAAAGGCTGGCGTTACTGTTGGCGGTGGCGGAACAACGCGACGTCTTGCTGCTGGATGAGTGGGCCGCCGATCAGGACCCGCATTTCCGCCGGGTGTTTTACCGCGAACTGCTGCCTGCGTTGCAGGCGGCGGGCAAGACCGTCTTTGCAATAAGCCATGATGATCACTACTTCATTCATGCCGATCGTCTGCTGGAGATGCGCGATGGCAGGCTGTATGAGTTAACCGACAGTGAGCGCGAGCGGGCCACGCAGGATGCGATAAAGCTTACCGATACCGGCTTGTAGACGCGTGGCAGCCGTTGCCGGCGCATCGACGATTAACGGAAATAAGACAAAAGATAAAGCCGCTCAAATCAGCGGCTTTTCAATGTTGGGTTGGCGTTTTCAGCTTCCACTCAGGCCTGACAGTGCCAGAGCCAACAACGGTGGGTTGGTCGCTTGAGATAATCAATCATTGGGTGGGATGGCAAAGTTTTTCAGTGACACGACAAAGTGGTGTTGGCCTTTACTGATGCGCGCACCGCGATCGCACCACTGACTTGCCAGACGGAAGAAATCGTCACAACCGATGTCGTATGCCAGCTCCACCTTACTGATGCCTGAATGCAGTAAGTCTTCTGCATCCTTCAGGTTCTTAGCTTTGATGACCATATCTGTATCCTCGATTTCAGGAAGAAACAGAATAAGTTATTTTTATTACAAAATTGTTTCAATTTCATGAATGGCTGTCATATTTGCCCGTTTTGTGAAGCCACAAACACTTTGCATGTCACGTTAACCCAATGACTTTTTTCCTGAATCTCCCTTTCAGGCCTTTTTCTGGCAATCCAGAGGGAAACCGCCTCAGCGTGGCCCGACTCACTATCCGCTCACTGCCATGCTATCTGTTCTGCGTTTTCCGCTTTCACGGTTGGGGTTCACTTTCTGCTGCTTGCCGGACAGGCCCCTGCGACAGAAAACTGAGATCGCTGCCGGACGGGCGCTGATAAATACGTAATGAAAAAACGTTAGCGATGGCATAAATATATTCAAAGATTGCCGACTGCGTATTTTCATAGTCCACCCAGAGTACGGAGGAGGTAAAGCAGTAGATCTCAATCGGTAACCCTTCGGCTGACGGTTTCAGCGATCTCACCACGATATACATGTCTTTGTGGATATCCTCCCGCTGTGTCAGCCAGGCAGTAAGATAGTGACGAAAGACCATCAGGTTAGTCATGCCGTTTTCAACAAACCAACGGTCACCGACCGCGCTCAGTTCCCGACCATCCATCAGCTTTGACAGTTGTTCGCTGATGCCGCGGACCTGGACCATCGGCTCCAGCATGGCATGATCTACAAAGCGTATTGACGTTTGATCAAGGTAAAAACTCCGCATAATGCGTCGTGCCCCGGAGGAAAACATTGCCTGCCAGTTGGTGTACGTTTCGGTCAGAAAGGTTTTTGTGGGCACACGCGAAAGTGTATTGTCCCAGTTACGAATGGTGATGGTGTGCAGCGCGATATCAATGACCTCGCCACTGATATTATTCGCGGGCAGCTCAATCCAGTCGCCAAGCTGTAGCACGTCATTCGATGAGAGCTGAATATTCGCCACCAGTGATAACAAGGTGTGCTGAAAGACCAGCATCAGAACCGCTGCCACGGCACCCAGACTGGAGATGATAATGGCTGGCGACTTATTCGACATAATGGCCAGGATCATTATCGCAGAGATAATGTGGACCAGAATCTTACCGACCTGAATATAGCCCTTGATTGAATGATTTTTACGTTTTGATTTTTTGACATAGGAGATGTTCACAATCTCCAGTACTTCATTAAAAAACAGCGACAGATAAACCATAAATAAAATGCCGCAAATGGTTTTTATGGCGATTAACAGGTGCTCGGGCAGGTCCGGCATAAACTGCAACAGGAAGTAGACCGTGATGACCGGAATAAAATTGGATAGTTTTTCAGACAATCTGACATCTTTATCCAGCGGCACCTGATTCTTGTGACTGCTGAAGAACACTTTACGCACCACTCTGACCACAAAAAATTTGCATATCAGATGGGCTACCAGGCCCGCGACAATCAACACCAGGAGGTTAACAGCAATAGAAAGGGCGGGTTTATTCTCGATAAAGTGTTGTATGTCGTTCAAATAATTCATGTTAATCGTAAGCCTGGAAATGTTGCTGGTATTCAACCACAAACCTGTTGATGGCGATAAGCGTAGCGTGCGCCTGCTCTTCGCGCGACCGCGGTTAAATAAATGTTGTTTGTACCTGAATGTAAGCCGCGCGGCACGGGCCGTCAGCCCGGAGGTGGTGACCGTGCTGTTGTTGACGTGCGTGGCTATCTGTTCCAGCGCGGGTCGTTAACCGCGATGTTTTGTCGATGCATCGCATTGTCTCATGAAGGTGAGTGCGGGTAACGCGCGGAGGTCTCCATCGCAGCAAACCGCATTGCAGATAAAGCCAGGGGAGAGGCGAATCAGAGAAGGAATAATATCGTCGGCGTTTTTCTCCTTTGCACAGGGAAGGTGATTAGCGTCGGGTTTTATACTTGCAGAAAATTAAATTTTTGATGGTGACTGACGCGTATTAACCAGGCTGCTGTCGGTTTTATCCCAGGCGAGATGATGGCTGAATATATGCCCATATACGCTGAATACATGGAATATATGGTTATTATTTTGCTTATGAGAGCGTTATCGTAGGTTAAAAACACCTCTAAAACATATGCTTATCGCCACCTCTTTTCAGGAAGGTGGAAAATGAAAACGCACATAACGTCAACCATTCATGCCGATTACACTGTTCAGTCAGACCGCTCGGGTCGTGTAGGCTTTATTGAGAAGGCCGGATTTGGGGCCGGTGATGCAGCCTGTAATATGTTGTTCAACCCGATAACCCTGTTCCTCTCATTTTTTTATACGGATATATTTGGTCTGGCACCGGGCGTGGTGGCGACCATCTTTCTTGTTGTCCGTTTTGCAGATGCGATTTTTGATCCTTTTTATGGCGCCTGGATTGATAAAACCACCACACGCTGGGGGCGCTTTCGTCCATGGATCATTGGCTTCGCCGTACCGTTTGCGATGAGTTGTATGGTGATGTTTTACACGCCCGATTTGCAGGGCAATGCAAAGATCCTGTATGCGTTTATTACCTATCTGATTTTGTCACTGCTGTATTCCGGTGTGAATATTCCGTACTGCTCGCTAGGTGGTGTTATCACCACCAATGCGCAGGAGCGGGTGTCCTGTCAGCAGTTTCGTTTTATGGGCGCTGGCTTTGCCAGCTTATTCTGTACTCTGACATTGTTGCCGATGGTGGCTTTCTTCGGTAACGGCAACCGGCAAATGGGCTTCTTTTGGGTCATTACGATTTTTGCCGTGATTTCCCTGTTCCTGTTTGTCTTTTGCGTGGCTACGACACGGGAGCGCGTTATCCCCAAAAGCAACGCTGGGGATTCCATCTTTAACATTATCCGGCAAATCATGAAAAACGATCAGTGGGTCGTCTGTGTCTTTGCCATGTTCCTGGATTGTATTCCGTCGTTTGTGCGCGGGGCCGCGTGTATTTATTTTGCCAAATACGTGATGGGGCTAAACGATTATTATGCCACGCTATTTCTGAGCACCGGGATTGTCGCCGGGATTCTGGGTTCCTATATCACACCGTATTTCACCAACCGCTGGTGCAAAGTCACCGTTTACCAGGCATGCAAAGCTATCGCGCTGATGATGTCTGTCGGGTTCTTTTTTCTGCCCGCGCAGAGTGTGCTGGTGGTCTTTGTCTGGTTCTTTGTTCTGTCAGTGATTCATCAAATTGGCGCGCCCATTCTGTGGTCGTTTATCGGCGATGTGGATGACTATGGCGACTGGAAAACGGGTAAACGTCTGTCCGGCATCTGTGCCTCCGGTAACCTTTTTTCACTCAAAATTGCGCTGGCCGTCAGTGGCGCGATGGTGGGGGCAGTGCTGTCGGTTACCGGTTATCAGGCCAATGTCGCCATTCAAAAAGCTAGCGCGATTGCGGGTATTTATACGCTGATGGTCTGGATTCCGGTCGTGGGTTATCTGCTTTCTGTGTGGCTGGTCCGCACGCGCTACATACTGACCACGGCCAAAATGAAAACCATCGAAGACGACCTGTTATCGACGCATCCTGAGTGAGCCTCTGCGCGTTGGCCACAGAGAAGACAGAAGGGGAGAAAATGATTAAGTACTTTTTTCAAAAACAAAACTACATCGGCCAGGTCAATGACGCGCTGTACGGTTCTTTTGTGGAACATCTTGGACGTGCGGTCTACAGCGGTATTTATGAACCCGGTCATGTCACGGCGGATCGGCACGGTTTTCGTCAGGATGTGGGGGCCCTGGTGCAGGATCTGGGGATTAACACCGTACGCTATCCTGGCGGCAACTTTGTCTCTGGTTACAACTGGCGAGACGGTATTGGGCCGCAAGCTGAGCGTCCGGTGCGGCTGGATTACGCATGGCTTACCAAAGAGAGCAATCAGTTTGGCATTGATGAGTTCGCGACCTGGTGTGAAAGCTATGGGCTGACGCCCATGATTGCCGTAAATCTTGGCACCGGCACGCCGCAGGAGGCCGGTTACTTTATTGAGTACTGTAATGTGGCATCGGGGACCGCGCTGAGCGACTTGCGTATCCAGCATGGTCGGGCAGCGCCGTACAATTTTAAACTCTGGTGCCTGGGTAACGAGATGGACGGTGACTGGCAAACCGGGCAACTGAGTGCAGAAGATTACGTGAAAAAAGCCCGAGAAACGGCAAAAATCATGCGCTGGGTCGATCAGGATATCAGGCTGGTCGCCTGTGGCAGTTCAAACTCGTTACAGGCCAGTTATCCGGAATGGGATCGCATCGTTCTGGAAGGGCTTTATCATCAGATCGATTACCTTTCCTGCCACCACTATTTTGAAAACAGCACCGGCAATCCGCAGGACTTCCTGGCGTCTTTCCAGCGAATGGATGATTTTATTCATACCATCACGGCCACAGCCGACTATGTGAAAGCCAAACTGCGTAGCGATAAAAAAATGATGCTGTCGTTTGATGAATGGAATATCTGGTCCATTGAAGGCGAGCCCTGGCAGGATTACTTTACCGATCCCGCTAATCGCTATCAGGAAGCACCGCCGTTACTTGAACAGTCTTACACCTTCCTTGACGCGCTGACGTTTGGCGGGCTGATGTGCTCGTTACTCAATCACTGTGACCGCGTAAAAATGGCTTCTCTGGCCCAGTTAGTTAATGTGATTGCCCCCATCTTTACCCGTCCGGGAGGGGAGGCCATTCGCCAGACAATCTACTGGCCTTTCCAGATGGTGAGCCATTGCGGGCGAGGGCATGCCTTACGCTATTTTGCCAATGTTCCCACCCTGAATACGGTGCACGGCGAAACCCGGCAGATACAGAGCGCGGCGGTGTACAACGAAGAGAAACAGCAAATTGCCTTCTTCGCGCTCAATATGCACGCGCATGAGGCAGCGGATGTGGCCTTTATGCTCGATGACTTTGGTGAAGGGACGATAGCCGAACACAGCATACTGGCAGGTCATGCGCTGGACGCAAAAAACACTTTTGCTCAGCCCGACAACGTGGTGCCAACGTCACGCACGCTCACTGAGGCTGAACGTCGTCAGATGCAGGTGACGTTGCCGCCGCTGAGCTGGAACCGGGTGCTGATTGATCTGCGGGGTTGAATACAGGTCGGGCCGGCCAGGTTGGCGGGCCCGGAGACAGACATAAAAAAACCAACCGTAAAGGTTGGTTTTTTCGGGATAATTTGGTCGGCACGAGAGGATTTGAACCTCCGACCCCTGACACCCCATGACAGTGCGCTACCAGGCTGCGCTACGTGCCGAACTTTGGAGAGCTAGTCTACTGATTATCAGCACGAATGCAAGCGTTCCAACGCCTAACTGCCTTATTATTAATCAGTTAGCGATAAAACGCTTCTCTTCTGTGAGCACCTGCAACAACAGCGCCAGCTCGGGTTTATGATCCTTCAACGTATTGCCGTCTGCGTCGTAAGCGCGATAGCTACCGTTATTGTTGAGCACCAGCGTGACTTTCGGCGTGGTGATGACCAGCTTATTGTCTTCGCTACTGGTCACCCAGTCATGACGGCGCTGTGCCGCAAACAGATCTTCACCCTGCGCATAATTCACCGGATTCGTTCGCACATGCAGCAAGCGCTGCATCAGCGTCACCATCACGTCCTGATGATCAGAAAGGCGCGTCACCGTCTGTGCGGGCGTGTCCGGCCAGTGAATCACCAGCGGCACCTGCAGGTTTTGGCGATTTCCCTCGTTATCCGGATCGCCCTCCAGCGCAATACCGTGCTGTGCAGTAATCACGACCACAGTGTTTTTCAGCAAATCACGCTGCTGTAGCGTGGTGAGGATCGCCTGAATCTGTTCATTTAGTGCCGGTGCCTGGCGCAGATAGCTGCGCTGGCGGGTTTTGTCATTGTTGCCGCTGATATCCGGTCCGTTCAGGGCCAGCCAGGAGAACCATGGCGTGCCGTCAACTTTTTGCGTGCTCAGCCAGTTTTGCCATTGCGATACGGTGCTGGCATTGGGCTGATCGCCGCTGGCAGGCAGCGAGTAATCTGACAACAGCGCCTGACGGTACAACGGCTGGTTGAAGCCGTCAGAAGAGAACAAACCAAACTGATAGCCCTGCGTGCTCAGCGCCGTCAGCAGGGCAGAAGGCGTACGTTGCGCCAGCACGCCGTTCATATAGCTGGGTGAAATACCGTAGAACAGGCCAAACAGCCCTCTTTCAGCGTTATCGCCTGCGCTGAAGTGCTGCGTGAAACGCACGTTCTGACGGGCAAATGCGCCTAGCGCGGGCAGCGCCGTGTCGGTGTTGGCGCTGTTCAGGCCATCCACCGTGATCACTAACAGGTTATCGCGCGTACCTTTATCTGCAAAGGTGATATCGCTCAGCGGATACTGCACGGCCGCCGCTTCGGGATCGCCTTGCTGTACCAGGCGGTGTTGATATTCCTGCGCATCCAGTAAGCCGTGGCGCTCCAGGAAACGTCGCGCGGTCATCGGATAGGAGAGCGGCAGATTGGCGCGTTGCATAGTAATAGGGCGGTAGAAGTTGGCGTCCGCCCAGATATACATCAGGTGGCTGGCAAAGAAGGCGCAGATAAACAGGGCCGCCAGCGGTTTGCCAAAAGAGCGGCGGTTCAGGCTACGTAGCTTCTGCCAGCTCCAGGTGGCAAACAAAATCTCCACCAGAAAAATCAGCGGCACGCCGATAAACATCAACTGCCAGTCGCGCGCCATTTCACTTTGATCAGGATTGATCACCAGTTCCCATACCACCGGATTAAGGTGAAGATGGAAACGGTTAAATACCGCGCTGTCGACCATCAGCAGTGTCAGCCCTGCCGTGGCCACCACCGACGACAGGACCCGCATCAGACGTTGCGACATAACGACGAACGTTAGCGGAAAAATAATCAGTAAATAGGCGGCAAAGACAATAAAGCTGAAGTGGCCAATCCAACTGCTGTACGCATAGATACGTCCCGCCAGGGAGGCAGGCCAGTCGGCAACCAACAAATAGCGGCTACCCAAAATGAGCGCGAAAAAGATATTAAACAGAGCAAACCAGTGTCCCCAGCTAATCATCTGGGAGACTTTTTCGCGGTAGCGCTGTCGGTTGGTTACCATAGTTTTACGTCAGACCGGCAAATTAATGAGTACTGTCGTCTACCGACGCCTGTAGCGCATCAGCAAAAGAACGAGCCAGAGCGCGGCGTTGCGCAGGCGCAACATCGCTGTTAATCAGGTTGGTTACCATGTTCCCCAGAACCATCAGGGAGAGATCGGTGGGAGCCTGGTCTTTTTGCAAAACCTGCGCCATTTCCGCGAGGAGTTGTTCAACGCGTTGGTCGCTGTAACGGGATGATTGTGGCATAGCGAAAACTTATCTCGTCTCAAAAGGCGATATAGTACCGGAACAACGCACTTTTTTCCGCAAATTTATCGAAAGCATCCGGTCTGCGTTATGCAGAGAGTTGAAAGCTGCTGCTGGCGGTGTTTGAATACGCGCCTGTGCTACCAGGAGGAGTTTACCATGAGTCTGGATATCGACCAGATTGCCTTGCATCAGTTAATTAAACGTGATGAAAATCAGCTAGAGCTGGTGTTGCGTGATTCGTTACTGCCGGCCACCAGCACGGTCGAAGCAATGGCGGAAGAGTTGCACCGTGTTTACAGTGCGAAGAGTAAAGCTTACGGGCTGTTTAATGCGGAAAGCGAACTGGCCGAGGCGCTGCGTAACTGCCGCAAAGGACATGATGATTTCCTCGCCTTTAGCCGGGCGGCGACCGGACGCCTGCGTGATGAACTGGCAAAATATCCCTTTGCAGAAGGCGGCGTGGTGCTGTTTATTCAGTATCGTTACCTGGCGGTAGAGTATTTACTGGTGGCGGTATTGAACAGCCAGTCCAGTATGCGCGTCAACGAACAAATGGATATCAGTAGCACGCACTATCTGGATATCAATCATGCGGATATCGTGGCACGTATCGATCTCACCGAATGGGAAACCAATCCGGAATCCACCCGTTACCTGACTTTTTTGCGCGGCCGGGTCGGGCGCAAAGTGGCCGATTTCTTTATGGATTTCCTGGGCGCGGAAGTCGGCCTGGATACCAAAGCACAAAACCGTGGCCTGTTACAGGCGGTAGATGATTACTGTGACGAGTCGAATCTGGATAAAAATGAGCGGCAAAATTATCGCCAGCAGGTTTACAGCTACTGTAATGAGCAACTTCAGGCAGGCGAAGAGATTGCGCTGAAGGCGCTGTCTGGCGAACTGCCACCGCTGGGGGATAAAACGTTTGAAGCGTTTACCCAGGAGCAGGGCTATGAACTGGAAGAACATTTCCCGGCCGACCGCAGCACCTTACGTCAGTTAACCAAATTTGCCGGGAGCGGCGGGGGGCTGACGCTAAATTTTGATGCCATGCTGCTTGGCGAGCGCATTTTCTGGGACCCGGTGACGGATACCCTGACCATCAAGGGCACGCCGCCCAACCTGCGCGAACAGCTACAGCGCCGTACCAGCAGTAAATAATGGCGAGCCGGACACGGCGTTCCGGCTGACCGCAGACAAAATAAAAGGGCCGGTTTCGCCACCGGCCCTTCTACTTTCAACTCACCCGGCGATTAAGCGCGAACGAAGTCGATGTGGTGCAGTTTTGGCTTGAACGGGTGACGCTGAACAGCCTGCACTTTAACTTTGGTTTCTTTACCATCAACAACCAGCGTCAGAACTTCTTCGTAGAAGCCTGGCTTCGCTTGCAGGTTCATTACCTGGTCGTGGTCAAGGTCGATAGAAACAGCCGCTTCTGAACCACCATAGATGATGGCCGGGAAACGGTTTGCTGCGCGCAGGCGGCGGCTCGCACCCTTACCCTGCTCTTTACGTTCTACTGCATTGATAGTGAACATTAATACGTCTCTTTATAATTTCTGCTACAGGCGACCCAGTAACAGAAGGGTTATTCAACACCGCTGATGCACATGCAAAAGCGGGCGGCATTATAGCCGTAATCCCCCACCGGGGCAAACGCTAATACGACCTAGCGGAGTTCATTGGCCCGGCGGAAACGGCCCTGATAGTCAAACAGCTTCTCGCGAATCTGCCAGAAGCGGCCTTTGGCGCGCGCCACAACAAAATCGGGATGACGCAGCAGCGGCTGTAAGGCCAGCACATCGGCGGCGGTTTGCCAGCCCAGCGGCACGCCGGGTGCGCGCTGGTGCGGGCGCATAAAGAGCTGTTCGAAGGCCTTGCGCTGTGCAGGGGTTTGCAGGCGAAAGCGCTCGCTGACGCTGGTGCCGTCTTCATCAAAGTAGGTGGCGTTGAGCCATTCGCCTTTTTCATCGCGGCCCTGTTCCAGGGTCATGCCACCGCAGCGCAGAACCCGGGCATCTTTCAGTTTCAGGGCGGCTTTGAGCATATCGTCAGGATCGACCAGAATCTTGTCGCATTCGCGGCAGCGACGCGCAGCAATGTCGTTCTCTGCGTTGCACTCCGGGCAGTTTTTAAAGCGGAAACGGTAGTCGCACTGTTCACGCTCGCCCTCGTCGTCCTCTAAAACGCCCTGGCATCGCCGGCCGAAGTGCTCAATCACCATGCCATCGCTTGTGGCTTTGCCCCAGAAGGTGTTGGCGAAACCGCAGGCAGGGCAAAACACCTGCACGGGCTGATTGTCGCTTTTCCCTTTTGGCGTCCCCACTTCGGGCGTAAACAAATCGTGGGGATTACCGGCATAGTCCAGAATCAGGCAGTCCTTCTTGCCGGGAGACAAGCGCAGACCACGCCCCACAATCTGTTGATACAGGCTGACCGATTCCGTGGGACGCAGGATGGCAATCAGGTCCACATGCGGCGCATCGAAGCCGGTCGTTAACACGGCGACGTTCACCAGAAATTTAAGCT
Source organism: Pantoea sp. SGAir0180 (assembly GCF_043546245.1). NCBI lineage: Bacteria > Pseudomonadati > Pseudomonadota > Gammaproteobacteria > Enterobacterales > Erwiniaceae > Pantoea > Pantoea sp. SGAir0180. The sequence continues at coordinate 915,227 of NZ_CP028071.1, forward strand.
GCTGGGCTTTAAAGGCGGCGATCAGGGCGTCGCGGTCTTTGGCATGGGTTTCCGCCGAGACCAGCGCGCTGTTTTCCGGCAGCAGGCTCAGAATTTCCCGTGCGTGTTCGACCGTGGAAGCAAAAATCATCACGCCCTGGCGATCGTCGGCAAATTCCACAACCTGACGAATGATCTGTGGGGTAATACGCTGCTGCTGTTTAAGTTCCCGGTTCAGATCGGCTTCGCTAAACAGGCCATTCGCCTGCGCGGTCAGGCGGCTGAAATCATACTGCACGACCGGCATATCCAGCCGTTCAGGGGGCACCAGAAACTGGTGCTTAATCATATAGCGCAGGGGCAGTTCATAGATGCAGTCGCGGAACAGGGCTTTTTCGTCGCCACGCACCATTCCGTGATAATGAAAACGGTAGATCCAGCCCTTGCCCAGACGGAACGGTGTGGCCGTTAAGCCCAGTAAACGCAGGTTGGGATTGTGCTGACGCAGATGCGTAAAAATCTGTTGATACTGGCTCTCTTTGTCGTCACCAATGCGGTGACACTCATCCACGATCACCAGCGAAAAGGCGCTGTCAAACAGGCTGAGGTTTCGCGCAACGGACTGCACGCTGCCAAACACGACTTTTCGCTGACTCTCTTTACGCTGTAAGCCTGCCGCAAAGATATCAGCCTCCAGGCCGTAAGCCTGATACTTGCTGTGATTTTGCGCCACCAGCTCTTTGACATGCGCCAGCACCAGCACCCGGCCGCGGGCCAGGCGTGCCAGTTCCGCGATCACCAGGCTTTTTCCGGCCCCGGTGGGCAGCACTATCACGGCAGGTTCATGATGACGCCGGAAGTGGGCGACGGTGGCATCTACCGCTTCCTGTTGATAGGGACGTAAAGTAAAAGACATGCTGCTCACTTTTGGAAAACCTGCTGCAATTATGCCACGAATCGTCTATAAACGCGCTGTCAGAGAGACGCCGTTCAGGCTATACTTCCCAGACTTTTTCAACGGTTAATAACGCCGTTTTAGTTTCCCTCCGCAGTAACAGGCAAAACACATTCATGCGACTCGACAAATTCATTTCTCAGCAACTGGAAATCAGCCGTGCTATCGCCGGACGCGAAATCCGTGGTCAACGTGTCACCGTTAATGGTGAGGTGGTGCGCGATACCGCGTTCAAACTCCAGCCCGATCACGAGGTCGAGTATGACGGCAACGTGCTTCAGATGCAGACCGGGCCGCGCTATTTCATGCTGAATAAACCGCAGGGCTATGTCTGCTCCACGGACGATCCCGATCATCCTACCATCGTCTATTTCATCGAAGAACCGATGGCATTCAAACTGCACGCCGCAGGCCGGTTGGATATTGATACGACCGGATTAGTGCTGCTGACGGACGACGGACAGTGGTCGCACCGTATCACTTCACCGCGTCACCATTGTGAGAAAACCTACCGTGTGACGCTTGAAGCGCCGGTAAGCGACGATACCGCTGCGCAGTTCAGCGCAGGTGTACAACTGCATAACGAAAAGAGCCTGACCAAACCCGCACAGCTTGAGATCATCACACCGACGGAAGTCCTGCTGACGATCAGCGAAGGGCGCTATCACCAGGTCAAACGCATGTTCGCCGCCGTGGGGAATCGGGTGGTGGAGTTACACCGTGAGCGCATTGGCGCCATCGTCCTGGACGAGGACCTGGAACCGGGAGAATACCGCCCGTTAACAGAAGAAGAGATAGCCAGCATTGGCTTGCCTGACGAACTGAAACAGAAATAGCGAGAAAGCCGGTGCGCAAGGAAAAAAATTCGCCAATGGGGTTGGTGATCATTCTCGGCCTGTTAGCGATGTTGATGCCATTGTCGATAGATATGTATCTGCCTGCCATGCCACAAATTGCGCGTCAGTTTGCGGTATCCGCAGGCAGCGTACAGATGACGCTCAATCTTTATATTCTGGGGTTCGCCATTGGGCAGTTGATCTACGGTCCGCTGGCCGACAGCTATGGTCGCAAACCGGTGATAACGCTGGGCACCCTGATATTTGCCTGTGCGGCGGCAGCCTGCGCGCTTTCTCAGTCAATAGAACAGCTTATCGCGATGCGTTTTTTGCACGGCCTGTCCGCTGCGGCTGCCAGTGTCGTGATAAATGCCCTGATGCGCGACAGCTACTCGAAAGAGGAGTTTTCGCGCATGATGTCCTTCGTGATGTTAATCACCACCATTGCGCCGCTGCTGGCCCCCATTATCGGTGGCTGGCTGCTGTTGCTCTGGAGCTGGCACGCCATTTTCTGGACACTCTCGATAGCCGCGCTGATTACCACCGTTCTGGTCGCGACCCAGATTCGGGAGACGCTGAAGCCTGCGCAGCGCCAGCGTTTTCATCTGCGCACGACGCTAGGGAATTTTGTGGCTTTATTTCGCCATAAACGGGCGTTCAGCTATATGCTGTCGAGCGGGTTCTCCTTTGCGGGACTGTTTACCTTTCTCAATGCGGGCCCGTTTGTTTACATCGAGCTCAATCATATTTCGCCGCAAAGCTTTGGCTATTATTTTGGCCTGAATATCGTGTTTTTGTTCATCATGACCCTGATTAACAGCCGCGCGGTGCGCCGTTTTGGCCCTGTCACCCTGTTCCGTTTTGGGTTACTGGTGCAGTTTGCGATGGGCATCTGGTTGCTGGTGGTCAGCGCGTTTGATCTGGGGTTCTTGCCGCTGGTCTTCGGTATCGCCATGTTTATCGGCTGTGTGTCCATGGTGTCATCAAATGCCATGGCGGTAATTCTGGATGAATTTCCGCACATGGCCGGTACGGCGTCTTCACTGGCGGGCACGCTACGTTTCGGCGTAGGCGCACTGGCCGGTGCGCTGCTCTCCCTGTTCAGCTTTAACAGTGCCTGGCCTATGGTGGGCACCATTGCGCTCTGTGCAACGCTCTCCGTTGCGCTCTTTCTCTACGCGTCACGTCCGCATTCTGCCGCCCGCTAAGCAGGCGGCAGCCTTCGCTGTCGCCTGTCCTGACCTGCAAAGACAATAATGTTTCTTATTTGTGAAAAAAAATAGCAAATAAAGTAATCACATTGGGTCTAAAATGATTGTTAGTTATCATTAAACGCGGTACATATAGCCCAAAATGAGATTCAACTCGCAATTTGGCTGATAACGCGCATGACAGGTTCGGCGCGCGATGCTGATACCGTTGGTGGTGAATTGGCTGCATTCTCTGGAGATACTGATCACTATGTTGCAACTTTCGGTGGTGCATCGTTTACCCCAGCGGTTTCGCTGGTTGAGCGATCGTCATAGCGTGATTGAGACTGACGATACGGATTCAGAAGAGCACGATGTTATCGCGCTTCGTCTGATAAGCCATGATGGCGTGCCCGCCTGGGAGATTTTGCATGAACTGAAAGACATGCTGGCCGCCATTCAGGTCGATGGCAAAATTGCCGAGTGCGAAGGGCAACCCTGTCTTTTTATCCGCCGTTGTGATGAAAGCGCCACTAACTGCTGTCTGAAAAACCAGGGCGTTGCGATTGCGGAGACCTTTATTGGTCGCTGAGCGCCACTGACCTGAGCAGCTCGCGAGTATAGGCTTGCTGTGGGGCGGCGAATAACGTTTCACAGTCACCTTGTTCCACCACCTCTCCCTGTCGCAGGACGATCAGCTGATGGCAGAGCGAGCGAACTACTTCCAGATCGTGGCTGATAAACACATAGCTGAGCTGACGTTGCTGTTGCAGCCCACGCAGCAGATCCAGAATCTGTTTTTGGACCGAGCGATCCAGCGATGATGTGGGTTCATCCAGCAACAGCAGTTCAGGCTCCAGAATCAGTGCGCGTGCAATAGCGATTCGCTGCCGCTGTCCGCCCGAAAACTCTGCCGGATAACGATGGCGGCTCTCCGTGTCCAGCCCGACTTCTGCCATCACCGCGATAACCCGCTCTTCCTGCTGTGCCGCACTCAACTGCGGAAAATGCACCGCCAGCCCTTCGGCGATAATTTGCAGGACGGTCATGCGTGGATTAAGCGCAGAGTCAGGATCCTGAAACACTACCTGAATACGGCGGCGAAGCGGCAACAGCTGTTTACGTGACAGTTGATGCAGCGGCTGATGATCAAACCAGACTTCGCCCTGAGCGGCTATCAGTCGCAGCAGGGCCAGCCCGGTGGTGCTTTTCCCCGAACCGGATTCGCCCACCAGCCCCAGGCTTTCCCCGCGTTTCAGGCGAAAACTGATCGAGTTGACGGCAATCTTTTCGCCCGTTTTACGCTTAAACAGCCCCTGATGCAGAGGGAAAGTGACGCGCAAATGCGCCACGTTCAGCATCACAGGAGATTCGGCCGCGAGCGGCACGGCGCGGCCTTCCGGATTGGCCGCAAGGAGTTGCTGAGTGTAAGCGTGCTGCGGCTGACGAAGCAGAACCGCGCTGCGGTTGTGCTCCACCACCTGACCGGCGCGCATGACGCTCACGTTATCCGCCAGCTGACGAACGATGTTCAGGTTATGCGTAATAAACAGCATCCCCATATTCAGTTCCTGTTGCAGTTCACGCAGCAGGGTAAGGATTTGCGCCTGTACCGTGACATCCAGTGCGGTCGTCGGTTCATCGGCAATCAACAGCTTCGGTTGTGTGAGCAGCGCCATGGCGATCATGACGCGCTGGCGTTCACCGCCGGAGAGCTGGTGCGGAAAATCATTGAGTCGCGAGGCGGGCTGGCGAATACCGACGCGATCCAGACAGCGAATAATCTCTGCCCGTGCCGCTTCCCGCCGCAGCCCGCGATGCAAAGACAGAACTTCGTACAGCTGTTTTTCGATGCTGTGCAGCGGATTGAGAGAAACCATGGGTTCCTGAAAAATCATCGCCATTTGATTGCCACGCAGTCCGCGAAGGCGCTGCTCTGATGCCGTTAACAGGTTCTCACCGGTGAACAGAATCTCTCCCTGCGGATAGACGACGGCGGCCTCATGCAGGAGCCGCATGACTGACAGGGCCGTGACGCTTTTCCCTGAGCCGGATTCGCCTACCAGCGCCAGCGTTTCTCCCGCCTCAACGCACAGTGAAACATCCTTCACGACCTGATGCAGCTGTTTGCCCTGACGAAAGGCGATGGAAAGGTGATTAACGGCAAGCAGTGGCGCGTCCATTCAGACTCCTTTACTGGGATCGAAGGCGTCGCGTACGGCTTCACCAATGAAAATCAGCAGCGACAGCAGTATCGCCAGCGTAAAAAAGCCAGATAAACCCAGCCACGGTGCCTGCAAATTATTTTTTCCCTGCAGCAGCAGTTCACCCAGCGAAGGCGAACCGATGGGCAAGCCAAAACCTAGAAAATCGAGGGACGTCAGCGTGGTAATCGAACCGCACAGAATAAAAGGCAGAAAGGTCAGCGTAGCGACCATCGCATTCGGCAGCATATGCCGCAGCATGATGCGTGCGTCGTTGACGCCCAGCGCCTGCGCCGCGCGAATATAGTCAAAGTTGCGGGTACGCAAAAATTCGGCTCGGACCACGCTGACCAGGCTCATCCAGCCAAACAGCACGGTCACCAACAGCAGCCACCAGAAGCTGGGCTGAACCACGCTGGACAGCAGAATCAGTAAAAACAGCGAAGGCATACCGGACCAGACTTCTGTAAGTCGTTGTCCTATCAGATCTGTTCTGCCGCCAAAGTAGCCCTGTATTGCGCCAATGACGATACCGATGACGCTGGAAAACAGCGTAAGCAGCAGACCGAACAGAAGCGAAATACGCAGACCGTACAGCAACCGCGCCAGCACGTCGCCACCGTTGGCGTCAGTACCCAGCCAGTTTTGTCGCGAGGGAGGTGAAGGGAAAGGCACCTGTGACGCAAAATTGAGGGTATTGGCTCCAAAGCGAATGGGTGCCCAGAGCGCCCAACCCGCTTTTTCCAGCCGCTGTTGCAGCCAGGGATCCTGATAATCGGCTGCCGTCGCAAAGTCGCCGCCGAAGTCAGTTTCGCTGTAGTTAAAAAACAGAGGCGCGTACCAGCGGTGCTGATAGTGCACCAGCAGCGGCTTGTCGTTGGCAACCAGCTCGGCACACAGGGAAAGAACGAAGATAAACAGGAAAATCCACAGCGACCAGTAGCCGCGTCGATGATGCCGGAAGCGCTGCCAGCGTTGCTGGTTTAAACGCGAAATCTGCATTATCGCCTCTCAAAATCGATACGAGGATCAACCAGCGTGTAGGTCAAATCACTCAGGATATTCATCAGCAACCCAATCAGGGTGAAAATATACAGGGTACCAAACATCACCGGATAATCCCGCTGGACGGTGGCATCAAATCCCAGCAGACCTAAACCATTCAGCGAGAACATCACCTCAATCAGGACCGAGCTGGTAAAAAACATACTGATAAAGGTGGCGGGGAAGCTGGCTATCACCAGCAGCATCGCATTGCGGAACACGTGGTGGTACAGGATACGGCGCTCGGAAACTCCCTTAGCCCGGGCGGTGACGACGTAATGTTTGCGAATCTCATCAAGAAACGCATTTTTGGTCAGCATGGTTAAAGTAGCAAAACCGCCAATGACCGTAGCCAGCACCGGAAGCGCAATATGCCAGAGATAATCCCCCACCTTGCCGTACCAGGGCAGGGTGGCAAACTGCGGCGAGGTCAGCCCGCGCAGGGGAAACCAGTCGAAATAGCTGCCGCCGGCAAACAGGACTATCAGCATAATACCGAACAGAAAAGCAGGCACCGAGTAGCCAATGATGATGAACGTGCTGCTCCAGATATCAAACGGGCTACCATTCCGCACGGCCTTTTTTATCCCTAACGGAATCGACACCAGATAGATAATCAGTGTGCTCCACAGGCCGAGGCTGATGGATACCGGTAAACTCTCTTTAATCAGTTGCAACACAGACGCACTGCGAAACAGGCTGTCACCAAAGTCAAAGCGCAGGTAGTTCCACAGCATCGAAAGATAGCGCTGCCCGATGGGTTTGTCGAAACCATAACGCTTTTCAATTTCGGCGATCACTTCCGGGTCCAGACCACGTGCGCCGCGATACTGATTATCGCCAGGCGTTGAGCGATTCAGGCTGGCCCGCGTTCCGCTGCTGTCAGCGCCGCCTGCGCCGGGCATGCCGCTGGTCTGGCCAAACTGAATGTTTGCCAGCGCCTGATCAACCGGGCCGCCGGGCGCGATCTGCACAATGAAAAAGTTGAGTGTGATAATGGCCCACAAGGTCGGAATGATCAGTAACAGTCTGCGAAAAAAGTACATTGCCACAGGATGTCCTCAGCGTCGGTTAGCGGGCAGGCGGCCGGCTTTACTGACGTCATACCACCAGTTATCCAGTCCCGTACTGTAATCAGGTTTCCTCGCAGGATGGGAAAATTTATTCCAAAAGGCAAGGCGCTGGTCGGCGCTGTACCACATCGGGATCATGTACGCATTCCACAGCAAAATGCGGTCCAGCGCCTGCCCCAGTGGCAGCAAGGCGTCGGCGTCACCCTGATGGTCGACAATCGCTTTAACGAAGTGATCAACGACGGGATCCTGAACCCTGGCGTGGTTCCACGAGGACTGAATATAGTCCGACTGCCAGCTAGCCTGCAGGTTACGTGAGGGCGTTGGCATCGCGAGATACACCGTGCTGACCATATCATAGTCGCCGCTGCGCAGGCGACGCAGATACTGAGAGCTGTCAATCTGACGCAGCGTTAAGGTGATCCCCAGGCGGGAAAGGTTATGCTGGTAGGGAAGGGCCCATTCGCTGTTGGTGCCACCGGGCAACAGCAGCTCTGCCGTAAAGGGTTTTCCGTTCTTATCGTTCACCAGGCGTTGGTTTTTAACATGCCAGCCAGCCTGGTTCAGCAGGGACATGGCTTTAAGCAGGTTCGTGCGATCGTAACCGCTGCCATGGGTTGTCGGGGGTGCCCAGGCGTCGGTAAAGATGTCCGGCGGTAACTGCGCACGGAAAGGGGTGAGTAGCCGTTGCTGTGCGGCATCAGGTTGGCCCTTTGCAGCATATTTTGTATTCTGGAAATAGCTGCTGGTACGTTTAAAAGCATGATAGAACAGCGTTTTATTCATCCATTCAAAATCAAAGGCCAGCGCCATCGCCTGGCGTACCCGTCGATCCTGAAACAGGGGTTTTTGATTATTGAGCGCCAGCCAGCGCGTATCAATTGACGCGGTATTGGGCATAGATTCTTTCACAATCTGCTGATCGTCAAAGTGACGGCCACGGTACTGCGTTGCCCATTTTTTCGCGGACGTCTCTTCTCGCAGGTCGAAAGCGCCGGCCTTAAACGCCTCAAACGCCACGTTGTCATCCAGGTAATAGTCGTAACGCATGACGTCAAAATTAAAGCGACCGCGGTTGACCGGCAAATCAGCTGCCCAGTAGTCCTTCACGCGACTGTACTCAATAAACTGGCCCAGCTTCCAGCGGCTGATGCGGTAAGGTCCGCTCGACAGAGGAGGCTGACTGAGCGGTTCGTTAAACTTTTTATTCTGCCAGAAGGTATGCGATATCACCGGCAGCGATAGTAAGCTCAGCATCAAATCTTTGTCGGGTGCCGGTAACGTAATACGCACCGTCAGACGATTAACCGCCTCCATCGTCACGCCGCGATAATAGAGACGAAACTGGGGCACGCCTTCGGTCATGAATGTGTGAAACGTAAACGCGACATCCTCAGCGGTAATGGCAGAGCCATCGTGAAATCGCGCACGCGGGTTAAGGGTGATCTCCATCCAGCGAAAATCAGCGGGATGACGGGCGGATTCGGCAATCAGCGGATAGTAACTGCCGGGTTCATCATCCGACGTGGTAAATAAGCTGTCATACAGTGTGCCGGTGCCCGCCGCCGGATTGCCGCGCGATGCGTAGCGGTTGAAATTGTCGTAGGTGCCGGGCACAGCCTGAACAATTTTGCCGCCCTTCGGCGCGTCAGGGTTCACATAGTCGTAATGATGAAAGTCCACGGCATACTTCGGCGTGCCCAACTGAGCAAACGTGTAACTGACCTGCACCGGGCTGGCGTGCAGCGGGCTGGTCAACCAGCAGCACAGCAGCAAAACAACATAGCGGAACGGCATAAAGAGGGCGGTCTCCTGAACGTTTTGACACCGCAGCGGTGTTACAGGCTGATGGACTGGCTGGTCTGGCGCAGAAAGAACGCCTTGACCTGTTCGGGCGGTAGCGGGCGGCTAAACAGATAGCCCTGCAAATGTGTCACGCCACGGTTGATCAGCCAGCTTGCCTGCTCATCCGTCTCAACGCCTTCCGCCACGCTCATCAGATTCAGTTTCTTTGACAGCTGTAAGACTGTATCCAGTACGGGCGAGGTAATTGTTTCGGTGCCAATACTTTGAACAAACCCACGGTCAATCTTCAGATAATCAAACGCATACTTTTCAAGATAGATTAATGCACTGTGCCCGGTACCGAAATCATCTACCGCAATTTTAATTCCGCGCTGATGAAGCCAGTTAAACAGTGCGGCCGCGTTACTGTTTTCCACCACAGCACGTTCAGTAATCTCAAAAACGTACTGAAAGTGATCGTGCGGCATGCTGTCTTGCCAGTACAGCACATCATCGCGAAAGCTGCAGGCACCCAGATGCAGCGGCGAAATATTCAGACTGATGCAGGTTCCTTTCGGCAGCGTGTGGCGCAGTAGATGTGCATCACGTGCAACCAGCTCAAAAAGGTGCCGGGTCAGGGGAATGATTTGGTTTTGCGCTTCGGCATAACTGATAAAAATGTCGGGTGAGATTGCTTCGCCTGATGGGTGCGTCCAGCGAAGTAGCGCCTCAATGCCGTAAGATTGCCTGTCTGCTGCTGTGATGATGGGCTGATATTCAACATGAAACTCGCCACGTCGAATGCCCATCGTGATTTCTTTACCGGGACGGCGCACCCGGGACAGTAGCACCCAGCTCATCCCGCTGACAATTAACGCAAACAACAGGCTAATCAGCATGATCGTTTGGTAGTCGCTCGCCGATAAGGTTGAACCATAAAGTGCAAACTGAAACGGCAATCCGTCCATTGGCGTCTGCATAAGGGGTGAGGGGATCAGGTGATTTCGCACCAGCGTGGGCTGCCAGCTTGTCAGGGCAGTATTATGCGCAAGTAACGCGATACCGGTAATTTCGGGGTGAGATGACGCTTTGAGTTGATAAGGTGACAGGCTGACATTCAGCGTGACAAACAGGCCTGACTGCTGGGTACCGGGTTGTTTGATCCAGATCGCCAGCGCCGGTTTTGTTGGCTGCATTGGCGTTCCGGGCAGTAAACGAATATCCCGTTCACGTGTAGGATCGGTGCGCGGTGAGAGCGCGCTGAGCGGCTGAAAGAAACTGCCCGTCGCCGAGGAGCAAAAGGCATTACCGTCTTTAACCAGGATAATGGCGCGTATGTCACCCGCAAAGGCTGCACGCGCGGTTAATTCGTGATTAACGATGTAGCATTCAGACTTAACTAAGGGAAGCAGCGGAATGAGGGTATCTGAAATAAGGGCGTTCACGCTGTGCTGAAAATCGGTGCTGCTGTCGATGAGCAACTGCTTGTGTTGTTGCTTGCGATGGTGCTGGGTCTGAATAAGCAAAAAAGACGTTAACAACAAGAAAAACAAACTACCAACAATCGCGCTCTTCCACGCGATGCGACGAGGATAAGTTGCCTGGCGTATCAGCGCCCGCGACAATGGCATGAAGTGCTTCCCCTGATCAAAATACAAAACTAAATGATGCACAATCGCACACATTTTCGCGTTTGAGAATATAACGAGTCAGTTAGTAATGTCTCGTTATTATTTTGATAAACAAGTATTTTTTACGTTGATTCGCTGGATTCAGAAAAAAAAACGCTGCATAGGCAGCGTTCTTTTTTCTCTGGCTGAGAGGACGTTCGTTCTACACTAGCTCGGATTGCGACTTAATACCCGACGTGCTTCGCGATAACGTTTTTTCCAGTAATCTTCATTAAGGCTGGAGATCATCACGCCGTTGCTGGTCGAGGCATGAACAAAGTTGTCGTTGCCAAGATAGATACCAACATGACGGCCGGTGGAACCTGCACGGAAGAGGACTAAGTCACCCGGGCGCAGTCTGCTGCGTGCGATTTCTTTCCCTGTTCCCTGCTGTTCGGAGGTCGAACGAGGAAGATCTAATCCAAATTGTTCACGAAAAGTACGCTGTACGAAAGCGGAACAATCAATGCCGCGTTTAGTATCACCGCCAAGACGGTAACGTACACCTTTCCAGCTCGCGTATTGATCCATGATGCGTGTCTTAACATCGACATTACGCACCATCTCTTCGAACTCATCCTGAGACGCTTGAAGTAAAAAACCATTCTGGTTGTTAACTTCATGATTCTCGATTTTTGCGTTATGGGTACTGCTACAAGCTGAGAGGAGTGTTGCCAGCGCCAGAGCGGGCGCTATCCGCCAGATATATCTCAGTATTGGTTGAGACTTGACCATTATTCGGGTTTTCCTTCGAAGTCCTTACGACAAGATTGTCGCCAGCCAGATGACAAAACGGAATGAGATTAATAAGCCAGCCAGAACAAGACAACGCTTTAATTATAAAAATGTGTAAATCACCACAATTTATCTGTTAAAGAATGCTTAATACCGCGACTTCTTTCTCACTGCGACCGAGATTAACCGATTCCCGAGGCCGTGGCGAGTGCTTTTAATCAAATTCTGATAGGTTTTTTTGATACTTATCAAACTTAAATGACTTGTTCACTTTATCAACAGGAATGCAAGTGTAATAACAGGATGAAAGGGGAAAACAGACGCTAATTCCAGGCATAGTGCGGGTTACGGGGAGGGCGGCGGCGCGGCTGGCTTTCATCAGACAGGATAAATCCTGTAATATCATCGGCTTCAGTGTGATTTTTTGTTAGCGTGCTAATTGTTACTTTAAGTTTTTTATAAGTAAGGGCGGTTTAAAATTTAATCATTAACCCGCCCTCGCTAATTAATTACCCTTGGGGTTTATTTTTGCCCGGTAATTTGTGATAAAACCAATTAACTAGATAATCACTTGCCGGTGTTAATAACCACCAGCTCAATCCCACCAGAACAACAGAAAGCGAACCCACCGTAATATCCGTAAACCAGTGCGCGCCAGCCATCACGCGCGGCAAAGCGAATAAAACGACAATAACCACGCCGACTAAAAACGGGCGAAAGCCAAAATAACGCCACATAAATGCCGCAAAGATCATCAGCATCATGCCATGATCGCCGGGAAAACTGTCCTTTGACGCATCTTTAGCGGGAATGCCGGTCAGCTCACTGACACGATGCACGCCGTCAAAAAACAGCGTCGGGCTGGCGTGTTTGACCGGCAACAGATGGCCGGCCTGATTCAGAACGACCGCAGTCACAAGCATGGTAATGCCAATGGCCAGCATACGACGTCGACCGGTGGGCGTTTCGCGGTACCACAGCCACAAATAGAGCAAGCCCATTGCCAGCAAGGACACGGCATCAAAGCCGCGAAAATTAGTGATGGCAACCAGCAGGGCAAACGCCGGGTGAGCAACCATCTCATTATTGAAGGCGAAAAAAATCCCTTTATCAATTTCAAACCAAAACCCGTGATGAGGCGGTAAGTACCAAGAAAAAAACAGCATCATCCCCAGTGCATTAAGCAGGAGGATGGTGACAAGACGTGTTGCGTGCATAAATCTGCCCCAGTAAAAAAATAACCGCCGACCATAACCATGTCAGCTTAAACGAATCTTCAACAAGGCGGATTGTAAACTATTCCAGTCGGCAGGTGCGGAATGAATCATCTCAACACGGCTGTCTGGCGGCGTTGTGTCCAGCAATGCATAATGAAAATCCTCCCCCTGACGATTGATACTGACTGAGCCTTCCTTTATTCGCAGGAAGCCTTTGACCCGATCTACAGGGGCAAGCCGCGCCCATTCAAGCAGGGGCTGAGCGTCAAACACCGTTTCATTGTCAAAAAGCCAGCCGCAGGCGACATAACCCTGGCCCTGATTGAGCGCCCGACGCCACGCGCTCTGCCCGTCAAGACGCATTGCCGCAATACCACTGCCCGGGGGCGTTGAATGAGAGTGATGTGCAGGATGCGGAATGTCGCGCGGCGCGCCTCGCGGTTTGTCCAGCAAGGCTGGAGGGATACGGCCAAATTCCGTAGCCACAAACGGGCGATCGGCCTGATGCGCTGTCCGCCATTGTGCCAGGCGCTGCTTATCATGGTCACTCCAGCGATCGCGTTTATTGCCAATGATGATGTCGGCGGCGAGGAGTTGATCGCGAAAGTTTTCATTATTGAGGATACGTGGGTCGGCAAGCTGGCGCGCATCCAGCAGCGTCAGCGTCGCCTGAAGCGTGAGCCAGGGCTCATAGGCAGGCGAGGTCAGCATGGTCAGGAGCTGGCGGGGATGGCCGAGTCCAGTGGGTTCGATTAATAAACGGTCGGGTTTAGTCTGCTTTAACAGCCTGTTCAACCCAATCTGCATGGGCAGTCCGTTAACGCAACACATACAGCCGCCGGGAATCTCTTTTAGCGTGGCGCCGCGGTTGGCAAGTAATGCGCCATCAATACCTATCTCACCGAATTCATTGACCAGTACAGCCCAGTTTTCCCCGGCGGGCTTATGCGCTAACAGGTGAAGCAGCGTAGTGGTCTTTCCGCTGCCTAAAAATCCGGTAAGGAGGTTAACACGTGTCATGCCTGAAGCTCCTGCAAAGCATTATGCGAATATTGTTATAGTATAACAATATTCGTCTGCCGCACGCGCCAGTCTGGATCAGTCGGCGCGTCCCATATAGCGGCGCTCTGCCACATGGATGCGAATGCGCTCACCGTTACTGAGATATTCGGGCACCTGCACGACCAGGCCTGTACTCATCCCGGCAGGCTTAGTGCGTGCGCTGGCAGACGCGCCTTTAATTCCGGGCGAGGTGTCCACAATTTCCATGTCAACCGTCTGAGGCAGTTCAAGCGCCAGCACCTGTCCGTCCATGGTGAGCACCTGGATACCGGGAATGCCCCCTTCAGGGATAAACAGCAGTTCTTCTTCTATTTGCTCTTTTTTGAAGGCGTAAGGCGTGTAATCTTCATCGTCCATAAAGACGTATTCATCACCATCAATATAAGAGAAGGTGACGCTGCGGCGGCTCAGCGAAATGGCATCAATAATTTCATCGCCTTTGAAGCGTTCTTCTACTTTCATGCCGGTGCGCACATCGGTAAAGCGCATTTTATACAGCGTTGCCGCGCCCCGGGCGCTTGGGCTCTGGACATCAATGTCTTTCACCAGCAGCAGTTTGCCGTTATGGGTGACGGCCATTCCTTTTTTGATTTCGTTCGCTTTTGGCATTGCGGTTCTCGCTGTCAAAGTGATAGTGCGCGCAACGTTACTCGCGCGGACGTGAACAGGCAAGACAGCGCGAAAAATTTTGTGCCTGATGGCGACTAACAGGATAAAGCCATCTCAGTATACATCATGGATCATGACGTCATTGGCGTTGCAAAGGCGACATCACAGCATGCCCGGCGATCGGCGCCTGGCCTGTTTCTCTGTAAAGGTGATGTCAGGGTAAGGCACGTTCTGTTATCGTGCGCGCTTTAGCGGTTCGAGGAGGTAAAAGATGGAATGTCGTACAGACTGTGGCGCATGTTGTATTGCCCCGAGCATTTCCTCGCCCATTCCGGGAATGCCACTGGGCAAACCCGCCAATACCCGGTGCGTTCAGCTTGCGGATAATAACCTTTGTAAAATTTTTGGATCGCCTCTGCGTCCGAAAGTGTGTGCCGGACTACAGCCATCAGTTGAGATGTGCGGTAGTAACCGTCATTATGCGATGGATTATCTAATTCATCTTGAGCAAAGCACTGCACCTTAGTCTCTACAGATGATCATCCACGTTTATGGCGTTATAACCCGGAAAGTTTGTTGTCCCCGGTTACACAGTGGCCGCCTGAATTCATACACGCACTCCACGTCCATAAACTTAATGGTTCTGGCAGTAACCCCACTGTTTTCCCGTCCGGTAAACACCGCGATAAGCAGCTCAGGGCGAGAGTTCTTCCAGCGATTTTCCTTTTGTTTCAACAGCAAACAGCAGTGTTACCACACCGCCAATGAGTGCAATGACAGCAAACATGATGAAAACAAATCTGATGCCGAAACCGGACACGATAAATCCTACCATCAGGGGACCCAGTGACGATCCGGCGCGCAGCCAGGCGCTGGAAAAGGCGGTGCCAATCGCCCGTAGTCGGGTTGGATACAGTTCCGCCGAATAGAGATACAGCGAGAAAGCGATAGTTTGCAATATTGCATAGGTGATACTGCCAAAGATTAGTACCTGCAAAGGGGCTGTTGCGCCCGATACCCAGAGCGCGGCTAACGGAATAATCGCCAGCATGAACGCCCAACTATACCAGCGCTTTCTTCCTACTTTATCGATATTGAACGCACAGACAACAGAAGCGATGACGCCGCACGCAGATGTGATCCATCCATAGGCCAGGCTGGTTTCCAGCGGCAGATGGAATAAGGTCCGGTACAGGGTTGGAAACCACGTAATCATCCCGTTGTTAATGGTGTAAACCGTAAGCCACAGGCCCCAGAGCATATAGGTACGCGACTTATAGATTCCCGAAAAAAGCGCTTTGACACCACCTGATGATACGGCAGCAGGGACAACGGGTGTTATGACGGGTTCAGGCAACACCATGCCGCGGCGAAGGGCTTCTGCTTCAAACGAACTCACCACGTTTTCGGCTTCCTGGTGACGTCCTTTCACCACTAACCAGCGCGGTGATTCTGGCATCAGCCAACGTAATGGCGCAGCCAGTGCCGAGGGAATCAGGCCAATAAGAAACATGATTTTCCAGCCATAAACCGGTACCAGGAAAAAACCGATCAACCCGGCACACATCATACCGACAGGAAAAATTACTTCGTACAGCAAAAAGAAGCGACCGCGCTTTTTGGCTCCGACAAATTCATTGATATAGGCACTGGCGACAGGCACTTCCGCACCAATACCCAGCCCCTGTAAAAAGCGAATAATCAGTATTGACCAACCATTCCAGGCAAACAGGCAGGCGGCATCCATGATAACGAACAGGATAATGGTGATTCGTAATACGCCGATTCTGCCTATCTTCTCCGCCAGGGTGCCGAAAAATAATGCGCCAAACAGCTGCCCGACGTAGCTTGCCGCAATGATCAGTCCGACAAATGTTGGCGTCAGTCCCCATTCCTGGGTCAATTGCGGCAGGGCAAATGCAATAGCAATAATCGTGTAAGCGTCGAAAAACGTTGATAATCCAACAACGATACGGATGAGCTTTAAGCGTCGCGTAATAGGTAAGCGCTCGAGTCGTGCCAGTAACGCAGTAGAGTGCGCCGCAGAATGACTCTCGCTAGCCGTACGTGACGCGATAACCTGAATAATCATAGTTATACCCTGTAACATGGGGCATAAACGTAAGAAAGCGAAAGGACAGACATCAAATTTCAGGCCCTTTACTTACGGTTATTGCACATCTTTAAAGAGAGAAAATAAGCTGTGATAACGTTAATGCAATCGTTTTCACATAGGTTTATCCTTTGTCCTGTATGCGTTTGCGTCAATTGAGCGGTGCAATTAATTGCGAGTGACTTCACACTCCAGAGGCATGTCATTAAAAAAGCGTGAACGGACGCATAATATCAGGCAGCGTTTGGTTGAGATTTCCTCCAAATGCATAACGTAAGCTTTACCGGTGCGGGGCTAGCCGGGAACGCAATCAAAAGCCAGTCGCATAATGTGAATCATGATTACGCTGAGGTGCGCTTGCGGCAAGCGAACAGGCTATTTCGTCCCGACAGGCAGCAGCTACAGTTTGTAGACAGTTATTTGCTACTCAGATTATTACTTGGAGTCAATTGTGGATCAGGAAAGCCAGGAAAAGGACCCGTCAGATAAGCGACTTATCACGATGCGCGATGTTGCTAATGCGGCAGGCGTCAGCATTTCGACCGTATCACGGATTTTGGATGAAAGGCTGCCACAGTCAAAAAGCGCCTCAGCTGAAAAAGTTCGCCAGGTTGCACGTGAGCTGGGTTACAGGCGAGATTACGTTGCATCAAGTTTACGCAGAGGGGACACCGGGACGCTGGGTGTGCTGGTTCCCCGAATGACCGATGCCGTCACCGCGATGCTCTACGAGGAAATCGCCACCGCAGCCGCACGACGCGGCTATTTTGCGATTGTCGCGACCTGTGGTGATGACTCCAGTCAGGAAAGCGCCGCGGTAGAATCTTTGCTGGACCGACGCGTAGATGGCTTGATTCTCTCGACCTGCCGTTTGGGTGACCCGCTTCCTCTTACGTTACGTGAGCGTGATATTCCCCATGTGCTGGTATTACGCACCGATGAAATCAGCCCTTCTTCCGTAGGCGATGATGAAATGGGAGGGTACCTGGCCACGCGCCATCTCATTGATTTGGGTCATAAAAAAATAGGCATGATTGGGGGGCCTGACTTTGCTTCTAATGCCTTGAATCGTCGCAAAGGCTTTGAACGCGCGATGAACGAGGCAGGCTTAACGGTGCGACCTGAATGGTGCCGTTCGTCAGACTTTAATATCCAGTCTGGCGAAGACGTGGGAAAAGCCATATTGAACAGTCGCTCACGGCCCAGTGCCATTTTTGCTGTGAACGATGAGATTGCTATCGGCGTCATGGCCGCCGCACACCAACTGAATATTACGATAGGTAAGGCATTGTCACTTGTCGGCTACAACGATATCCCTTTGGTAAGCCGGTTGCCTGTGGCATTAACCTCTGTAAGAACGCCGCTGGAACATATTGCCAGTAATGCAGTTGATATGCTGATAAATGGCAAAAATGCGTCGACCCTCCGCACTGTTATTCCCACACTTATACCGCGTAAATCGACGGCTTCGCCCGATACCTGAGATAGCCTGTATCAGGTATCGTCATGACAACAAATCCTGAAAGCGAATCCGAGATCCAGATCGCAGCAGTTATTCTCCTCGCTGTTTTTTTGTGATGATTGCTGCATTTTTACCCGCATGAATATTGACGGCGCACCGGGGACGGTTCAGATTTACCCTTGAGTGAAAACGATTGCACAAACGATTTCATGCGATCTTAATTTCTATGTTACAGATTTAATTATCTAAATATTAAGGAGTTTAAGATGATCAATATCGATCTCAGGGGATTAACACCGGCGCCCGTTACGCCTTTTACACGTGAAGGCCATATTGATTTTCCAGCCATCCAGCGCCTTGGAAGCTGGCTGGGCAGTATCGACGGTGTGAAAGGGCTTGTCGTATTGGGCCATGCGGGTGAGGGGACTTTCCTGACTCAGGATGAGCAGGCCGCTGTAATTCGAGCTTTTGTTAAATCTGTTGAGGGCAAAATACCGGTGATTGCGGGCATCACGGGGGAGGGCACAGAGGTTGCAGCACGGGAAGCAAAACGGGCTGTCGAAGCGGGTGCAACTGCCGGATTGCTTTATCCTTCACATGGCTGGTTGCGCTTTGGATACCAGGAGGGCGCGCCTCAGGATCGTTATCGCGTAGTCTATGAGGAGAGTGGATTACCGCTCATTCTCTTCCAGTATCCTGATGTCACTAAAGCCACCTATAACCTGAAGACGTTACTTGATATCGCTGCGCAACCCGGCGTGTTTGCAATGAAGAACGGGGTGCGTAACATGCGGCGCTGGGATACTGAGATCCCAGTGATCAGACGGGAACGCCCTGATCTGCAAGTATTAACCTGCCACGATGAATATCTGCTTCATACCATCTTTGACGTCGACGGCTTTTTAGTCGGATACGGCAATATCGCGCCTGAGCCGCTAATTGAGATGATTAATGCAGGTAAAGCACAGGACTATAAAAAGGCACGTGCGATTCACGATCGCCTCATGCCGGTGACTAAGGCGGTGTACCATCGCGGTTCACATATGGAAGGAACTGTTGCGCTTAAACATGCACTGGTCGCGCGTGGGATTCTGGAACATGCGACGGTTCGCTCACCTTTACTGCCCTTAGGCGAAGGGGCGGCAGAAGAAATTCATGCTGCAATGCGTTCGGCTGAACTGGGTAAGGTTAACGGCTGACTGGCGCGCAAACAGGCGGTGCTCATCCTTCGGGCGCTGCCTGGCCACCGAAGGCTCTCAGCGGTTACGTATCTCGCAACAACGCTTTCAATGAAATACTTCCTCAGTCAGCAGGGAACGCGCACTTTTACGGGCAATAACAGCGTTGTTCAACCCTCACAGGAAACCCTCGACTTAATCTGACGGGTGGCCTGGTAAAATCTGTTTCCACAACGTCTTCCCGTTTGTCGCGAAAGCATATTCGTGAAGACCTGCAGGGCAGGTGAGCAGGTAAGGGGCCGCACGTAAAAAAGGAAAGACTACATGCTCTTACTCCAGTTTATTACCGTACTTTTTTTCCTGTTTTTAGGGATGCGAATCGGTGGCATTGGCGTGGGGTTCGCAGGCGGAGCCGGTGTCGTTGTGCTGTGCGCATTAGGGGCGACGCCCGGAGAGCTGCCAATGCTGGTTATGGTGTTTATCATGGTCGTCATCGTTGCGATATCGGCCATGCAGCAAGCCGGAGGCATTGATTATCTGGTGCAGCTTACCGAGCGAGTTCTTCGTCGTTATCCTCGTCTGCTGGTCGTGACGGCACCTCTGTCAACCTGGCTATTGACGATGATGGCCAGCACAGGCCAGGTTTCCTTTGCCTGTATGCCCGTTATTGTGGGTGTGGCGAAAGATCATCACCTTCGACCAACGCGAGCACTGGCTCTGTCGGTGGTGGCGTCATTGCTGGGGATCGTCGCCTCGCCCATTTCAGCGGCGGTGATTTTTTTCTCGGGTATTCTGGAACAAACCCAACTGGGATGGGGTTATATTGACCTGATTACCGTTATGATTCCTGCCACCTTCATGGCACTCATGTGCACGTCACTTTTCTATCTGTGCTGGGATCGCCTACGTAACAGAGATAAACTGGACACCCGGACTCTCTGTAATAAAAAAATATCCCATCATGAATCGTCCCCTTTTGCTAAACGTTCAGTCCTGATCTTTGTTACCGGGCTTATTGTCATCCTGTGTTATGCCATTTTTAGCAGCCCCAGGGTGGGGATCATTTCAGAGCCAGTTTTAAATAGCGGCGAGGCCCGAATTACCGTAATGCTCGCTGTCGCCATGGCCATTGTGATGTTATGCCGGGTCAATGTGCACACCATTCCTGATTCCTCCGTCTTTAAAACCGGCATGACTTCCTGTATTTGCATACTGGGTGTGGCCTGGCTGGGCACGACTTTTATGAACAGCAATCGCATCTTTATACAGGACATCGTCGCCAGCTATTTTACGGACTCTGTTGTGCTACTGGCACTCATCATTATGCTCGTCTCCTGTTTTCTCTATTCTCAGGCCGCCTCAACCAAAATTTTGTTTCCAATGGCGCTAAGCATGGGTATTGCACCCGCAGCGCTCATCGCCTGCTTTCCGGCCACTGCTTCTCTGTTTATCCTGCCCAATTACCCCACGCTACTGGCTGCCGTCACGCTGGACGACACCGGATCGACACAGCTAGGACGCCGGATAATTGATCATCCTTTTTTTGTTCCCGGATTACTGGCAACGTTATTATCGATGCTGTTTTCCCTTTGGCTGGCTGTTCTTATTCATCCCTGAATGCCAACGTAAGGGTGTTAGCAACAGTCTGTGCAGATTTGCCAGCGCTTAAACGGGCAGGACGCGCTGGCGCATCGTTTCCGTTGTTCGTCAATCGCACTTCTCTATCTGAAAAGCTGACGTTGCTGAAATTCCCTACTGTAAATCGACCTGATGTCGTCCAGACTTCAGCACGCTTTTTTAAGATTCTCCTGCGACCTCACTGAATTGTGCGTAATGTCAAAGATCTGTTACGTCGTTAACGCATTTTCTTGCCTGCGGCACGTCACTCCATCACAATTCTTGAAACGTTTCAGCGTTGCTCTGGCAACCTTCGTTGCCGCTAACAGCATTTTTAAACACCAGTTAGCTGAAACGATTCAATCAGCAAGCGAGGAGAATTATGTTCCAGCTCGAATTGCAGGCCATCCATACCGGAGCCAGCGCCCAAAATAAAGAAGATGCGATTCGTCAGGTTGCGGCGGCACTTACTGCTGCAGGTAATGTGGCGGAAGGTTATGTCAACGGTATGCTGGCACGTGAGCAGCAGACCTCTACCTTTCTGGGGAGTGGTATTGCCATTCCTCATGGCACCACCGACACGCGCGATCTGGTACTCAAAACCGGCGTTCAGGTCTTTCAGTTCCCGCAGGGCATTGCCTGGGGCGACGATCAGACCGCCTATGTCGCGATTGGTATTGCGGCCAAATCCGATGAACACCTGGCCTTGTTACGTCAGCTTACGCATGTGCTGAGTGATGACGCTGTTGCCGAACAGCTTAAAACGGCCTCAGCGGAAGATCTGCGTGCGCTGCTGATGGGTGAGAAGCAGCCCGCGGCGTTCAGCTTTGACACCTCACTGATTACCCTCGACGTCAACGCACGTGATTTGATGACGTTGCAGGCCTTAAATGCCGGGCGTTTACAGGCGGCGGGCGTGGTTGATGCCAGCTATGTCGCGGATGTGGTGTCCCGTCATCCTCTGAGTCTGGGACAGGGCATCTGGCTCAGTGACAGCGGTAAAGGCAATCTGCAAAGCGGCGTAGCCGTTAGCCGTACAGCGAGCGCGTTTGAGCACCAGGGCGAACCGGTCAACATGCTGATAAGCGTGGCAGCCGTTGATGAGCGTCCACTGGACGTGCTGGGCTACCTCAGCGCGTTGCTGCAGAGTAATAAGGCCGATCGTTTATTAAAAGCGGATGCGGCAGGTGTTTATGCTCTGCTGACCAGCGAAGTCGACGAGCAGGCGGACCAACTGACTGCAGAATTCAAGATCCGCAATGAGCATGGCTTACATGCGCGTCCGGGTACGGCACTGGTGAGCGTTATCAAGCAGTTTAACAGTGAGATCACGATTACGAACCTCGACGGCAGCGGCAAACCGGCAAACGGACGCAGCCTGATGAAAGTGGTCGCGCTGGGCGTGAAAAAAGGCCATCGCCTGCGTTTCACCGCCAGTGGTGATGATGCACAGCAGGCATTAGATGCCATCGAAGAAGCAATCAATAGCGGATTAGGTGAGGGGGCAGCATGACCAGACGTGTGGCAACTATCACGTTGAATCCTGCGTACGACCTGGTCGGCTATACGCCTGAAATTGAGCGCGGTGAAGTGAACCTGGTGAAGACCACCGGATTGCATGCTGCCGGTAAAGGCATCAATGTTGCCAAAGTGCTGAAAGATCTGGGGATTGATGTCACCGTAGGGGGCTTTCTGGGGAAAGATAACCAGGATGGTTTCCAACAGCTGTTCAGTGAACTGGGGATTGCTAACCGCTTTCAGGTGGTCAATGGCCGTACCCGCATCAACGTCAAGCTCACCGAGCAAAACGGGGACGTCACCGATCTCAACTTTTCCGGCTTCAGGGTGACCGCGCAGGACTGGGATCGTTTTACCAGCGATTCATTAACCTGGCTGGGTCAGTTCGACATGGTTTGCGTCAGCGGCAGCCTGCCGGAAGGTGTCGATCCTGACGCCTTTACCCGCTGGATGACTGAACTGCGCACCCATTGCCCTTGCATTATCTTCGACAGCAGCCGTGAAGCGCTGGTCGCAGGCCTGAAGGCCGCACCATGGCTGGTCAAACCCAACCGTCGCGAGCTGGAAATCTGGGCGGGACGTAAACTCCCTACGTTGCAGGATGTGATTAACGCAGCGCACGAGTTGCGTGAGCAGGGCATTGCACATGTGGTGATTTCTCTGGGTGCAGAAGGCGCACTTTGGGTCAATGCCTCAGGTGAATGGATTGCTAAACCGCCGGTGTGCGAGGTTGTCAGCACCGTTGGGGCAGGTGACTCCATGGTAGGTGGCCTGATTTATGGCCTGTTAATGCGTGAATCCAGTGAACATACGTTACGTCTGGCTACTGCGGTAGCCGCGATGGCCGTGAGCCAGAGCAACGTTGGCGTTACCGATCGTACCCAGTTGGCCGCAATGATGGCGCGCGTCGACTTACAACCCGTTAACTAACAGCAGGAGAGCGATAGTGAAAACGCTGCTGATAAAAGATCCTTCAACAGGACTGGCCTCTGCCTACATGGCAAAACAACGTCTGGCTGCTGCGGCTGCGCAGGCGGGTTTGACGCTGACAGAAAACCCGGCGGAAGCCGAACTGGTGATTGTCACCGGTCAACATGTGCCTGACGATGCTGCGCTGAACGGAAAATCCGTCTGGCTGGGCGATGTTCAACAGGCGGTCAGTGAGCCAGAACAGTTCCTGAACCGTGCGAAAGCCGAAGCGAAACCCTGGCAGGCCCGCGCAGCCGCTCCGGCTGCAACCCCTGCAACAGCGTCAGCTAACGGACCAAAACGCGTGGTTGCCGTAACGGCCTGTCCAACGGGCGTAGCACATACGTTTATGGCGGCTGAAGCTATTCAGGCTGAAGCGACCAAACGCGGCTGGTGGGTAAAAGTTGAAACCCGTGGCTCTGTTGGTGCAGGTAACGCGATTACGCCAGAAGAAGTGGCGGCGGCCGATCTGGTGATCGTGGCGGCGGATATCGAAGTGGACCTGGCGAAGTTTGCGGGTAAGCCGATGTACCGTACCTCAACCGGCCTGGCGCTGAAGAAGACCGCTCAGGAACTGGATAAAGCCGTTGCTGAAGCGAAGCCGTTTAAACCGTCCGGCGCGCAAAACAGCAATCAGGAAGAGAAAAAAGAGGGCGGTGCAGGCGCTTACCGTCATCTGTTAACAGGCGTGTCTTACATGCTGCCGATGGTGGTGGCTGGTGGTCTGAGTATCGCGCTGTCGTTTGCGTTTGGTATTACGGCGTTTAAAGAGCCGGGTACGCTGGCGGCTGCGCTGATGCAAATCGGTGGCGGTAGCGCGTTTGCCCTGATGGTGCCGGTACTGGCGGGTTTTATCGCGTTCTCTATCGCGGACCGTCCGGGCCTGACGCCGGGCCTGATTGGCGGGATGATCGCCACCAGCATCAACGCGGGCTTCCTTGGCGGCATCATCGCGGGCTTTATTGCGGGGTATGCAGCCAAACTCATTAGCGGCAAAGTGAAGCTGCCACAAAGTATGGAAGCGTTAAAACCTATCCTGATTATTCCGCTGTTTGCCAGCCTGATCACCGGCTTGCTGATGATCTATGTGGTCGGTAAACCCGTCGCGGGCATCATGAGCGGTTTGACCAGCTGGCTGGCTCACATGGGAACGGCTAACGCTATCCTGCTGGGTGCTATTCTCGGCGGTATGATGTGTACCGACATGGGTGGTCCTGTTAACAAAGTTGCCTACGCTTTCGGTGTCGGTCTGCTGAGTTCACAAACCTATGCACCGATGGCCGCCATTATGGCTGCGGGTATGGTGCCACCCCTGGCAATGGGGCTGGCGACGCTGGTTGCCCGTCGTAAATTCAATAAAGGTCAGCAGGAAGGAGGTAAAGCCGCGCTGGTTCTGGGCCTGTGCTTTATCTCAGAAGGTGCGATTCCGTTTGCCGCTCGTGACCCCATGCGTGTCCTACCATGCTGTATCGTCGGCGGTGCGGTGACCGGTGCCACTTCTATGGCGATTGGTGCCAAACTGATGGCACCGCACGGCGGCCTGTTCGTGCTGTTGATTCCAGGTGCAATTACCCCGGTACTGGGTTACCTGCTGTCGATTGTTATCGGCACAGCCATTGCCGGATTAGGATATGCGGTGCTGAAACGCCCGGAAGAAGAACTGGCGAAGGCCTGATCTTAAAAGGAAAAAGGAGCCGCCAGGCTCCTTTTTTTAACGTTGCTCTGATTTGAGCCAGGCTATTTCATCTTTCCAGATATCCGGATTGATGGTCTCCAGAATCAGCGGAATACCATCGAAGCGCGAATCCTTCATTATCCAGCTAAACACGGTTTTACCGATATTACCTTCTCCCAGGCTGTGGTGACGGTCAACCCGGCTGCCCAGCGTACTTTTGGCATCATTCAGGTGCATGCCACGCAGATAATTAAATCCGACTATGCGATCAAACTCGGCAAAGGTTTCAGTACAGGCTGCTTCGCTGCACAGGTCATATCCGCCAGCGAAAGCATGGCAGGTATCAATACAAACACCTACGCGAGATTTATCTTCAACGTGTTCGATAATGGTCGCGAGATGCTCAAAGCGAAAGCCCAGATTACTGCCCTGTCCGGCGGTGTTTTCAATCACGGCGGTGACGTTGCGGGTCTGATCCAGTGCGATATTGATGGACTCAGCGATACGTTTTAAACAGGTCAGCTCGTCAATCTGCTGTAAATGGCTACCCGGATGAAAATTCAACAGTGTCAGGCCCAGTTGCTCTGCACGCTGCATTTCATCCACGAAGGCATCGCGGGATTTCTGCAGGGCTTCCATAACCGGATGCCCCAGATTAATCAGATAGCTGTCATGAGGCAGAATCTGATCTGATGAAAAGTGGTATTTCTCGCAGGCAGCGCGAAAGGCAGCAATGGTCTCATCCGAGAGCGGGGCGGCTTTCCACTGGCGCTGATTTTTGGTGAACAGCGCAAACGCCGTGGCTTCCAGTTCATGCGCGCGGATCACTGCCTGATCCACACCACCCGATGCGCTGACGTGCGCGCCAATATACTTCATGCCGTTCTCCTGAAGGGTTCAACTCAGTCTGAACGGCATGATACACGATGACACTGGGGCAAAACGCAGCGCGGCGGAAATTTTTACACCCGGATTAGGCAGGCAAACAGCAGCGCGACAGGATAATATCTGCTGCCCCGCAGAACAGAGCGGCGTCAGAAAGTACAGGCTGCCAGCATGGCGAGCTGGCAAGCGTCTGCAACAGAATGATGCGGGGACTAAAAAGGTTGGGCAAACCTGTCAGTGGCGGAGTTGCGCGACATCTTTTTCGCTCAGGCCGGTCATTTTGATGACGGTAGGGCGGTCAAAGCCGTTAGTTAACATGACCCGGGCAATCTTCAGCGCTTCTTCCTTTCTGCCTTTCTCAAGACCACGCTGTTCGCCCAAACGGATACCTTTCTCAATCCCTTTTTGTTCCAGCTGTTCTGCAATGGTCATCAGTGCGTCTCCGTGTTGCGGCACCCGCTGTGCCAGCTTATGGATTAAGGCGTGCGCATCCGACACCTCGCCCGCCTGCACCATGTAGTTTACCAGCGAGATAACCTGTGATGAAGAGAGATATTCATTTGTGAGAATAGCCACCAGCCTGTCAAGCATCACGGTCAGATTACGCTGATGGATGTGCTTCTGAAGTAACGTTAAGGCGGCCATACGGCGGTGGTGCAGGATCTCGTCGTCAGGGATACGCGTTACGTCAACCAAAGGGAAAGCCGCCGTGTAAAGTTTGCCCGCCTGATCCGGTAACGCAAAGCCATCCAGCCAGCAGAGAGAATAGGGATAGGGGCTACGTTTACCGGTGTAGAACAAGACGGGAATGACTAACGGCAGCGTTTGATGTCCGGCTTGCAGATGGCGATGCATGGCGGCCACCGCATAGCGCATTAACCTGAAGGCCATGTGTTTATCCGGACCAGACTGGTGTTCAATAAGGACGTGGATATAGCCTTCGCCGGACGCGGTTTTCACGCTGTACAGCACATCGCTATAGTACTGCCGCAGGTCGTCCTCGACAAAGGAACCCGATTCCAGCTTAAGCGTGGTCAGATCGCACAGGGCGCGCAACGCTTGTGGCAGGTGGATCGCCATAAAATCCCGCGCCACGTCCGGCTCGGTCAGAAACTGTCGGAACAGCGCGTCGTGAGGTGTCGGTGTTGGGGACGTTCTCTTCATCAGTTCCGGCTCGTAAAAATCACCGGTCTACAATAGAGCTACGGGAGGATCTTACCTAATAACAATGGCTTAATTTACGGCGCTTCTCGCAACGCTTGATGAGATGAACACCTTCAGCACGCGAGCAAACGGGCTAACCGGCCTGCATGCGGCCGGTTTAATAAAGACATGAACGTGCCTTACGCGATAAAACGCTGAACCAGCAGGTTAATCGTGCCGCCGCCCAGCACCAGCCAGCCAAAGACCAGTGCCCCCAACAGCACAGGTTTATAGCCCGCTGCACGCAGGGCAGTGAAACGGGTGGTCAGACCCAGTGCCGCCATTGCCATGGTCAGCAATATTCCTCCCAGCGTGTTGAACATATTCACCCATCCGGCCGGCAGCCAGTGCAGCGAGTTGAACAAGGCGACAACGACAAACATCAGGGCAAACCATGGAAACGTCACCGGCTTTGCGCTCTGCTGTTCTGCCTGCTCACGTCGCAGGGCGCCGCTCAGCAACAGTAAAAACGGCGCCAGCAGCATGACGCGCAGCATTTTCGCGATGACGGCGCTGCTTTCGGTTTCGGGCGCAATGCTGTGTCCGGCAGCAACGACCTGCGCCACCTCATGAATGGTTGAACCGGTAAAAATGCCAAACTGCGTCAGCGTGACACGGGGAAAAAAGTCATGCACCAGGGGCCACAAAACGGGATAAATAAAAATCGCCAGGGTACCAAACAGCACCACCGTAGCGACGGCAACGGCCACTTTTGACGGCGCCGCTTTGACCACCGGTTCCGTGGCCAGCACCGCCGCGGCGCCACAGATGCTGCTGCCTGCACCAATTAACCATACAGTTTCGCGGTCAAGCTTCAGCAGACGTCGGCCCAGCAGGCAGGTCACAAAGAACGTACTGCTCAGGGTCAGCACATCAATCAGCAGACCGCTTAATCCCACGTCGGTGATTTGCTGCAAGGTGATGCGAAAGCCAAACAGAATCACACCGAGCCTGAGCAGTTTTTGTTTTGCCAGCTGTACGCCCGCGTCACACTGGCCGGCAAGAGGCGAGTAAACGCTGTTACCGACGATGATGCCCAGCACAATCGCCAGAGTTAATGATCCCAGACCCAGACGAGCGATGCCTGGCACCTGGGCCACAGCGGCAGTCACGCTGGCGATCAGGCCGCATAACAACAGGCCGGGTAGCCACTGCTGAACGAAAGGATTTTTTGAGAGGGTGATGTCTGCCATGATTACGCTCCTGGTTGAGCGCTCATCATCATGCGGGGCTTGTTAAAAGTGAAATTGATTATATATTTATAATCTACCGCTATAAGTGATAAGGCAGGAACTATGCTGTTTGCACGACTGAAACGCTTAATCACGCTCATCAAACGCGATGTGCTGACGCTCGCCTTTGCCTGTCGCGATCCTCAAACACCGCTGTGGTGTAAAGGCCTGGCCGCCGGGTTGCTGGCGTACGGCATAAGTCCGATCGATTTGATTCCGGATGTTATCCCGGTTGTGGGATTAGTAGACGATGCCGTCATTATCCCTGCCGGTGTCATGTTACTGCTGAAAATGCTGCCGCGCGAGGTTCGGGCCCGCAGCGTCGCGCGTGCGCAGCAACAGCGTGCACGCGGTAAAAAAGTATTGGGTGTACTGGGTGTGATTTTTCTGCTGTGGATCGCCCTGATCGTTTACCTTGTCGCGCGCTAAGTGATTCCGGAGTTTTCATGCATATTACCCTGCGACAAATTGAAGTGTTTACCGAGGTGCTTAAAAGCGGCTCTACCACCCAGGCTTCTCAGGTGCTGGCACTCTCCCAGTCTGCTGTCAGTGCCGCCCTGGCTGATCTGGAAAACCAGTTAGGTGTGCAGCTTTTCGATCGGGTAGGAAAGCGGTTAGTGCTCAACGAACATGGCCGGTTACTTTATCCCCGTGCCGTTGGCCTGCTCGAACAGGCCACAGAAATCGAACAGTTATTTAAAGAAGATAACGGGGCTATTCGTATTTATGCCAGCAGCACCATCGGGAATTATCTGCTGCCGGGGATGATTGCCGGTTACCGCCGTGATTTCCCCACGTTGCCTTTAGAGCTGAGCGTGGGAAACAGTCAGGACGTGATCACAGCCGTTTCCGATTTTCGCGTCGATGTGGGATTAATTGAGGGGCCGTGCCATATGACAGAACTGGTCAGCGAGCCCTGGCTGGAAGATGAACTGGTGGTCTTTGCCGCACCGGACGCCGCCATTTTGCAGCAGCCCGTCACGCTGACCTCGCTGGCTGAGGCCACCTGGATTCTCCGCGAGCGCGGCTCAGGTACGCGCGAGATTGTCGATTATCTGCTGTTGTCCCATTTGCCGACATTTCAGTTGGGCATGGAGCTGGGCAACTCCGAAGCGATAAAGCATGCCGTGCGGCACGGGATGGGCATCAGTTGCTTATCACGTCGGGTGATTGCCGAGCAGTTGAGCGCCGGGACGCTGATTGAGCTGAAAACGCCTTTGCCGAATCTGACGCGCACGCTTTATCGCATCCACCATCGACAAAAACACATCTCAAAGGCCCTGTCGCGGTTTTTATCGTACTGCCGGGAAACGTAAACGCCCGATGAATGGTGGTTTAATCAGCGGTTCAACCCCTTGAATTTCAGGGAAACAGGCGGCGCCGCTAATAATTTCGCGCCAATCATGAAGGTAACTAATAACAGCGTAGCATTCGCTATACAGCGTGGCCTTTGCTGCTACAATCGCGCCTTATTTTTACCCAGCGTAATGTTTACACATGCATAATGACACAAATACAACACAACAACCTGCGTTACGACGCGATCTAAAAGCACGCCACCTCACCATGATCGCTATTGGCGGATCAATCGGTACAGGTCTGTTTGTGGCATCCGGTGCCACCATCTCTCAAGCTGGCCCCGGCGGGGCATTACTCTCATATGCCTTAATTGGCTTAATGGTCTATTTCCTGATGACCAGCCTCGGCGAACTGGCCGCCTTTATGCCGGTTTCCGGCTCCTTCGCCACCTACGGTGCCAAATATGTGGAAGAGGGCTTTGGTTTCGCCCTGGGCTGGAATTACTGGTACAACTGGGCGGTCACCATTGCTGTCGACCTGGTGGCATCGCAACTGGTTATGAATTACTGGTTCCCCGACACGCCGGGCTGGATCTGGAGCGCACTGTTCCTGAGCCTGATGTTCCTGATCAATTACATTTCAGTCAAAGGCTTTGGCGAGACCGAATACTGGTTCTCCTTGATCAAAGTCGCCACCGTCGTGATCTTTATCGTGGTGGGCGTGTTGATGATTGTGGGTATTATGCGTGGCGCGGAAAATGCAGGCTGGCATAACTGGCAGGTAGGCGATGCGCCGTTTGCCGGAGGCTTCGCGGCGATGATCGGTGTTGCAATGATTGTCGGCTTTTCTTTCCAGGGGACTGAACTCATCGGCATAGCGGCGGGTGAATCTGAAGATCCGGCGAAAAACATTCCGCGCGCCGTGCGTCAGGTGTTCTGGCGCATCCTGCTGTTTTATGTGCTGGCCATTCTGATTATCAGTCTGATTCTGCCCTATACCGATCCGCAACTGCTGCACAATGATATTAAAGATATCAGCGTGAGTCCGTTTACCCTGGTGTTCCAGAATGCCGGCCTGCTGTCTGCGGCGGCGGTCATGAACGCGGTGATTTTAACGGCGGTACTGTCGGCGGGTAACTCCGGGATGTATGCCTCAACGCGCATGTTGTATAACCTGGCGTGTGAAGGTAAAGCGCCGCGCATTTTTGCCCGGCTGTCAAAAGGCGGCGTACCGCGTAATGCGTTATGGGCCACCACCGTCGTCGCGGGTTTGTGCTTTTTAACCTCAAAATTTGGTAATCAGGAAGTCTATCTCTGGCTGCTGAATACCTCCGGTATGACAGGCTTTATCGCCTGGTTAGGGATTGCCATCAGTCATTATCGTTTCCGTCGCGGTTATGTGGCTCAGGGGCGCGATCTGAGCGACTTGCCGTACCGCTCAGGCTTCTTCCCACTGGGGCCCATTTTTGCCTTTGTACTCTGTCTGATTATTACGCTCGGTCAGAATTACCAGGCCTTCCTGCAGGACACCATTGACTGGTACAGCGTTGCAGCGACCTATATTGGCCTGCCCTTGTTCCTGCTGATCTGGCTGGGTTACAGGCTGGTGCGGGGCGGACGCATTGTGAAATACAGTGAGATGGAATTTCCCCGCTCATAACGGGTTAAAAGCGCACGGTAAACGCCGTGCGCTTTTACGTTACGTCATCACTATTAACATTCCATGAATTGATAATTATTATCACCTGCACTATTGTGGCTGCGTTTTTAATTTTGGAGCCATTACTGGATTGAACCATGACAACGGAATCCTCGTTGATTGGTGCTGAAGCAGGCCATCAGCCCATACTGAAAAATTATCATCAGGTTTTGCGCCGCCGCCTGTTCTGGATAGGGGCGTTGCTGGTGGCGATCCTTGCGTCACTGGTTCTGGACTTTACGCTCGGCCCGGCCGGACTTTCGCTATCGACGTTGTGGCACACGCTGCTCTCACCCGAGAGCGTTGATGCAGGCACGCGCGTCATTGTCTGGGATATCCGCCTGCCTTATGCGCTCATGGCCATCGTGGTCGGCCTTGCACTGGGCCTTGCCGGCGCAGAAATGCAAACCATCCTTAATAACCCGCTTGCCAGTCCGTTTACGCTGGGCGTTTCCTCGGCGGCGGCGTTCGGTGCCGCACTGGCCATTATTTTAGGCGTGGGGATTCCGGGGATCTCCGGTCAGTGGTTTATCTCAGCCAATGCGTTTATCTTTGCTCTGCTGGCCGCCTTAATGCTGGACGGCATTACGCGCTGGACACAGGTCTCGTCATCTGGCGTGGTGTTATTTGGTATTGCCCTGGTGTTTACCTTTAATGCGCTGGTGTCGATGATGCAGTTTATCGCCAGTGAAGATACGTTACAGGGGCTGGTGTTCTGGACCATGGGCAGCCTGGCGCGTGCGTCCTGGGAAAAACTGGGCGTACTGAGCGCGGCTTTTGTGCTGTTGGTGCCGTTTTCCCTGCTCAGTAGCTGGAAACTGACCGCACTGCGCCTGGGGGAAGACCGGGCAGTGAGCTTTGGTATCGATGTGCGCCGTCTGCGCCTGGCGACTTTGCTGCGTATTAGTGTGCTATCCGCCTTAGCGGTTGCCTTTGTCGGCCCGATTGGTTTTATTGGCCTGGTCGCACCGCACATCGCCCGTATGATGTTTGGCGAAGATCATCGCTTCTATCTACCTGCCAGTGCGCTGACCGGTGCCCTTGTGCTGTCGCTGGCCTCAGTGGCTTCCAAAAACCTGATTCCCGGAGCCATCATCCCGGTCGGGATTGTGACCTCGCTCATTGGGGTGCCATTTTTCCTGAGTATCATTTTGCGTCACCGAGGGCATGTGTAATGGAACAGGGATTACGCCTGCGCGGCTTCACCACCGGTTATCCTAAACGTCAGGTCATTGATAACCTTCACGTCGAGCCGTTACCGCGTGGCGAAATCACGGTCCTGCTGGGACCGAACGGCTGCGGTAAATCCACCTTACTGCGTGCGCTGGCCGGGCTGAATAAAGGGCAGGGCGAACTGTGGTTAAACGGCGAAGATCTGATGACTCAGCCCTTTGCCCGCCGGGCCAGACAGGTTGTGTACCTGCCGCAATCGTTGCCCGCGGGGGTGCATCTGCATGTGCTGGAGTCCATTATCGTCGCGCAGCGTGCGTCATCGGGCCTGCACAGTCCCGCCAGTGAAGCCGATGTCATGAGACTGCTGGATCAACTGGGCATTGCCCATCTGGCGATGCGGTATCTGGATCAGCTCTCGGGTGGACAAAAGCAGCTTGTTGGCCTGGCCCAGTCGTTGATTCGCCGGCCTGCGCTGTTACTGCTGGATGAACCGCTGAGTGCGCTGGATTTAAACTACCAGTTCCACGTTATGGATTTAGTGCGGCGTGAGACGGCGCTACGCAATATGGTGACGGTGGTCGTGGTCCACGATATCAATATCGCTTTACGTCACGCGCAGCATGCGCTGATGCTCAAAGCGGGACGGTTAATCGCAGAAGGCGCACCGGATAGCGTGATCACGCCCACTACGCTGGCGCAGGTTTATGGCGTGCAGGGCCGCATTGAGCACTGTTCCCGCGGAATGCCGCAGGTCATGATTGACGGATTAGTCCGGGAAGGGCTGATGTAAAAAAACGGGGATGGCGCACGCCATCCCCGGTTGTGTTATCCCACCAACAAGTGCTGCGCATGAAAGCGCAGATGATCTTCCACGAAGCTGGCGATAAAGAAGTAACTGTGATCGTAGCCTGGCTGAATACGCAGAGTTAACGGGAAATCCATCTCCTGCGCCACTGCCTCTAATCGCTCCGGCTGAAGCTGATCCGCCAAAAACTGATCGCTGTCGCCCTGATCGATCAATAACGGCAGGCGATGCTGAACCTCGCGCATCAGCTGACAGCTGTCGTATGCCCACCAGGCCTGGCGATCCTCTCCCAGATAAGCGGTGAACGCCTTTTGTCCCCAGGGCACATCGGCGGGATTCACAATCGGCGCAAAGGCGGAGGCGGAGGCAAAGCGGTTTGCCAGGCGTAACGCCAGCATCAGCGCGCCGTGTCCGCCCATAGAGTGCCCCATGATCGACTGACGTTCACTGACCTTAAAGTTATCGGCAATCAGCGCAGGCAGCTCCTCACTAAGGTAGTCGAACATCCGATAGTGGCTCGCCCAGGGCTGCTGCGTCGCATTGAGATAAAAGCCCGCGCCCTGGCCCAGATCATAGCCCTCGTCATTGGCCACCGCCTCACCGCGCGGGCTGGTATCGGGCATGATCAGCACCAGCCCCAGTTCAGCGGCGACGCGCTGCGCACCCGCTTTGGTGGTAAAGTTTTCATCATTGCAGGTCAGGCCTGCCAGAAACCACACCACCGGTGGGGGCGAATCCCCGCGCGGACGGGGCAAATAGATGCTGAACGTC
Organism: Pantoea sp. SGAir0180; assembly: GCF_043546245.1. NCBI lineage: Bacteria > Pseudomonadati > Pseudomonadota > Gammaproteobacteria > Enterobacterales > Erwiniaceae > Pantoea > Pantoea sp. SGAir0180. The sequence continues at coordinate 949,184 of NZ_CP028071.1, forward strand.
ATCGGGCAGTTCAGCACCTGGGAGGGATGACGCCAGCGCTGCTGCCAGCCGCCAAAAATACGGTGTTCTTCCAGTAACTCAAGAGAAGATGTCATAGCGCCCCCGATTACTTATTGAAGTGAACGACGGAGCGGATCGACTTCCCTTCGTGCATCAAATCAAAGGCGTCATTTATCTCTTCCAGCGGCATGGTATGCGTAATGAAGTCGTTCAACGCAAATTTACCATCGAGGTAATCCTGCACAATCCCAGGCAGCTGCGAGCGACCTTTTACGCCACCAAACGCAGAGCCACGCCAGACGCGCCCTGTGACTAACTGGAACGGACGCGTAGAGATTTCCTGGCCTGCACCGGCGACGCCAATGATCACCGACTCGCCCCAGCCTTTATGGCAGCACTCCAGGGCAGAACGCATCACGTTGACGTTACCGATACATTCAAAGGAGAAATCCACGCCGCCGTCGGTGAGTTCAACAATCACGTCCTGGATAGGTTTATCGTAATCCTTAGGGTTGATCAGATCGGTCGCACCAAGTTTACGGGCCAGGTCGAATTTGCTGGTATTGATATCAATACCAATGATGCGGCCGGCCTTCGCCATTTTCGCGCCGATAATCGCTGACAAACCAATGCCGCCCAGACCAAAGATGGCAACGGTATCGCCTTCTTTAACTTTAGCGGTGTTCATCACTGCGCCCATACCGGTGGTTACGCCGCAGCCCAGCAGGCACACTTCTTCCAGTGGCGCTTCTTTACTGATTTTCGCCAGAGAGATTTCCGGGACGACGGTGTATTCGGAGAAGGTTGACGTGCCCATATAGTGAAAAATGGGTTTACCGTCTTTAAAGAAGCGCGTCGTGCCGTCAGGCATCAGGCCTTTACCTTGTGTGGTGCGGATGGCCTGGCACAGATTGGTTTTGCCTGACAGACAGAACTTACATTTACCACATTCCGGCGTGTAAAGCGGGATAACATGATCGCCCACTTCCACGCTGGTGACGCCTTCGCCGACCGCTTCAACGATACCGCCGCCTTCGTGACCCAGAATCGCCGGGAACACGCCTTCCGGATCGCTACCTGACAGCGTATAAGCATCCGTATGACAAACGCCAGTGGCAACGATACGGACCAGCACTTCCCCTTTTTGCGGCGGCATTAAATCCACTTCTTCAATTTTCAGTGGTTCGCCAGCGGCCCAGGCGACAGCGGCACGGGTTTTGATCATGTTCATGCAATCCCTCTTCCAGTCAGATTGTGACGCGTTATGGCGTCTGGATGGTCGTGATTCATTAAAAATAGCGCGGAAATCTTATTCCGCCGCCTGTAAAGGATGCATCAGCTCATCGTTGAGCGGACGATCGTGAAACTGTTCGATAATGAGGTACTTGAGTGCCTCAACATTGGGCGTGAAGGCGTCCCGTCGCCACATCAGCCAGGTCGCAGTATCACGATACTTCGCCGGCAGGCTGTGTACCTGAACCCGTGCGCGCTCTGGCATCTGTTTCAGGACCGACGCCGGAATCATCGCCACGCCTGCACCGCCTGCGACACAGGCCAGCATGGCATGATAAGACTGAATCTCCATGACGCTGTTTGGCGCGGCCTGGCTGTCGCGATACCAGGCTTCCAGTTTCACCCGGTAAGAGCAGCTGTTGCGGAACGCAAACAACGTATCTTCCTGAGTATCGCGTGCGCTCGTCACCGGGATGTGGTCAAGGTCAGTGATGAGCACCATCTCTTCACGGAACGCAATACAGCCATTCAGATCGTCATGCTGAACCGGCCCGTCGACCAACGCCGCGGCCAGTGTTCCTTCGCGAACCCGATCGATAATTTCACCGGAGGTGCCAGTGATCAGCGATAAGGCGACCGCCGGAAAACGCTGATGATAGGCAGCCAGCAGGCCAGGCAGGCGCGTTGCCGCCGTACTTTCCATCGAGCCCAGCGCAAAATTCCCGCCAGGCTTACCGGTGCGCGCCATACTTAAGGCTTCATCGCTCAGGGCCAGAATGCGCTGCGCATAGTTAAGAAAGTTATGGCCCATCGGGGATAAGCGAATACGCTGTTTTTCCCGAATGAACAGATCGGCACCCAGTTCCTCTTCCAACTGGCGCAGGCGCGTGGTGAGGTTAGAAGGCACCCGATGCAGTTGTTCCGCAGCACGGGCAAGAGAACCGCTCTCTGCCACGGAACAGAACATACGTAGCTGGACTAAATCCATGTGTTCTCTTCCTGTAAACAAGTTGGTTAATATTATTCACTTTTCGTGATTCTAAGCATCGTTCATGCTGTACGCAAGTTTCAATTTAAAAAAACTGAGGTGCCCAATGGCATTTCGCGTCGCGATAAGTGCGTTTTTGACCTTGTTTGTCGTCATGGGCATCGGCCGTTTTGCGTTTACGCCCCAGGTGCCTTTACTGATTCAGGCTGATCAGTTAACCCTGACCAGTGCCAGTGTGGTCGCAGCATTAAACTATCTGGGTTACCTGTGCGGTTCCTTTGACGCGATGCGCGCGCAGCAGCGTGTGGAGTGGCGCCTGCATCTGGGGGTTTGGGGCGCGGTGGTGTTAACCGCGTTGTCAGCCTGTGCCGGGGGCCCCTGGCTGCACGGGATCATTCGCTTTGTGATTGGCTGGGCCAGCGGCTGGGCCATGGTGCTGGTGGCCGCGTGGAGCAATGAGCAACTGCATCACTACGGTCGTCCTGGTCTGTCGGCGGCGGTCTTTGCCGGTCCCGGCGCTGGCATTTTCATCAGCGGCCTGCTGGCGGTCATCTTACACAGTTTACAGGTCTCTGTGACGCTGGCGTGGGGCATTTACGCTGTGCTGGCCGCCGTGCTGGTGGCGGCCATCTGCCGCAACCTGCCGCGTACGGGGGCGCTGCACCGGGCAGGGCAGGTACCAGCGCCGCTGACGCTGACGCCCAACCTGCGGCGGCTGGTCCTGAGCTACAGCCTGGCGGGGTTTGGCTATATTTTGCCTGCCACCTTTTTGTCGCAAATGGCGGCAGCCCGTTTTCCGGGCAGTGCGCTGGCGCAGCTGGTCTGGCCGGTATTTGGCGGGGCGGCGATGCTGGGCATCGTCATCGGTATTGTGACGCGTCGAATGGGGCAGGCGCATGCCCGCCTGGCCATCACGCTCTGGGCCCAGGCGCTGGGCGTGCTGGCGGCCGCCTTGTTGCCGGGGTTCGGTGGTTTGTTACTTGGTGCGCTGCTGGTGGGCGGGGGCTTTTTGAGTGTCGTGCAGTTGTCGCTGCTTTGCGCGTGTGAACTGGCTCCGCAGCATACGCGCTATATGGCGGGCTTACTGACCACCGGCTATGCGATTGGGCAACTGGCTGGCCCCTTACTTTCCTCACTTTCAACCCTGTTTCTGCACCACCTTGAGCCTGCGTTATGGGTAGCAGGCGCCAGTCTGGTCTGGGCGGGCCTGTTAGTGTGGCGGCGGGTCGCGTGAAAAGCTTTCATCTCCAATCAGATTGATTGCTGGATTCCCTGCACAGAAAGTCTCACAATACGCGCTCAGTAATATGACCCGCAGGTAACAGACTGCGGGCGCAACACCTGCCGGAGAAGAGTAAGATGAGTACCTTAAGTCAGGAAGCTGCACTGGTTCACGAAGCGCTGCTGGCGCGTGGGCTGGAAACGCCGCTGCGTGCACCTACGCGTGAAATGGACGATGAAACGCGCAAAAGCCTGATTGCAGGCCATATGACGGAAATTATGCAGCTGCTGAATCTGGATCTTGAAGATGACAGCCTGATGGAAACCCCGCACCGCATTGCCAAAATGTATGTCGATGAGGTCTTTTCCGGTCTCGATTACGCCAATTTCCCCAAAATCACCCTTATCGAAAACAAGATGAAGGTGGACGAGATGGTCACGGTACGCGACATTACGCTGACCAGCACCTGTGAACACCACTTTGTGATTATCGATGGCAAAGCCACCGTCGCCTATATTCCCAAAGACAAAGTGATTGGTTTGTCCAAAATTAACCGCATCGTGCAGTTTTTTGCCCAGCGACCTCAGGTGCAGGAGCGTCTGACTCAGCAGGTGCTGCTGGCGCTGCAAACATTGTTAGGCACCAATAACGTTGCTGTTTCCATTGATGCCGTCCACTACTGTGTAAAAGCACGCGGTGTGAAAGATGCCACCAGTGCCACCACGACCACTTCCCTGGGCGGTCTGTTTAAATCCAGCCAGAATACCCGTCAGGAATTTCTGCGCGCGGTGCGTCACAGTTAATATCGACAGGTGGGCGCAGATGCGCCTGCCGGGTCCGTCAGGAGCCGCTATGCAACGCTACCTTGCGCTGGATTTTATTCGCGGCTGTGCCATTCTCGGCATCCTGTTGCTGAATATTATTGGTTTTGGCTTACCTTCTGCGGCCTATCTCAATCCTGCCTGGCAGGGCAGCGTCACCTTGTCTGATGCCTGGACATGGGCGCTGTCCGATATCTTCGCGCAGCTTAAATTTCTGACGCTCTTTGCGCTGCTGTTTGGCGCGGGGTTGCAACTGCAGCTGCCGCGCGGAAGTCGCTGGCTGTCCGCCCGTCTGTCATTACTGGTGCTGCTGGGGTTTCTTCACAGCATTTTTATCTGGGAAGGCGATATCCTGCTGGATTACGGCATTATCGGCCTGATCGTCTGGCGGATGCTGCGCGATGCGCCGTCCACGCGTGGGCTAATCAATACCGGGATTTTACTTTATCTGGTGGGCTGTGCGCTGTTGCTGATCTTTGCCCTGATTAGCAGCGCCGAGCCGTCACGCTCGTGGTTGCCCGGCGCCGCAGACATTCAGTATGAACAGTTCTGGAAGGTCAACGGCGGGCTGGCGGCGGTACGCATCCGCCTGGATAACCTCTCCTCCGGTTTAATGGCGCTGGTGGCGCAGTATGGCTGGCAACTGGCCGGACTGATGCTGCTGGGCGCTGCCTTGTTACGTAGCGGCTGGCTGAAAGGAACGTTTCCCGTGTCCCATTACCGGCGCGTTGCGCGGATGTTACTGCCGATTGGGCTGGGGATAGCGACGGCAGGTGTAGCTGCGCAATGGTTTGTGGACTGGGATGCACGCTGGAGTGCGTTCTATTTACAACTGCCGCGTGATCTTGCCAGCCCGTTAATCAGTATCGGCTATGCCGCACTGTGCTTTGGATTTTGGCCAGCCATTCAGCGCTGGCGGATGAGTTATGCTATTCAGTGTGTGGGCCGCATGGCGCTCAGTAACTATCTGCTGCAGTCCCTGATCGGCACTACGCTGTTCTACCGCTTCGGGCTTTTTATGCACTTTACGCGCTGGCAACTGGTCATGATGGTGCCAGGCATATGGTGTATTAACCTGCTGTTTTCCGTGCTGTGGCTACGCTATTTCCCGCAGGGGCCGGTGGAATGGATCTGGCGTCGTCTGACACGCTTTCTTGCCACGCCGTACCCCACGTCATCCTCAGAAAGATAATGACGGTCATCACAAAGGTTGCAGAATTGTATGTAACCGTTTTCATTGGTGTGACGCAATTCACGCTGTCCCGTGCACTTCCCTGACAGAATAGCGCCGGTGCCATAACCGGCGTAATGCCTTTTCTCTGGAAGTGCTGCATGATAACCATTCGAGATGTTGCGCGTCAGGCGGGCGTGTCCGTAGCGACTGTCTCGCGCGTACTAAATAACAGCAGCGCGGTCACCGCTGAAACACGTGACGTCGTGTTACAGGCGGTTGACGCTCTGGGCTATCGCCCAAATGCCAATGCTCAGGCGCTGGCAACCCAGGTGAGCGATACGATCGGCGTCGTCGTCATGGATGTCTCCGATCCCTTTTTTGGCGCGCTGGTTAAAGCGGTGGATACCGTGGCACAGCGCGTCCAGAAACATGTACTGATCAGCAACTCCTGGCATCAGGAAGAAAAAGAGCGTCACGCTATCGAAGTGTTGATACGGCAACGGTGCAATGCGCTGGTGGTCCATGCGAAAACGCTTTCAGACGCAGAGCTGGCGGGCTTTATGAGTCAGGTGCCAGGTATGGTGGTTATCAACCGCAGCATACCGGGTTATGAGGCCCGTTGCGTCAGTCTGGATAATGTGACCGGGGCCTTAATGGCCTCACGCATGCTGCTGCAACAGGGGCATTCCCGCATCGGCTATCTCTGTTCAAGTCATCCCATTGAAGATGTGGATCAACGGCGTGAAGGCTGGTTACAGGCGCTGGCAGAGCAGGGAATCCGTCCACAGGAAAGCTGGATAGCCAGCGCAGAGCCGGATATGCAAGGGGGCGAAGCCGCAATGGTGGAACTGCTGGGACGCAATCTGAATCTCAGCGCCATTTTCGCCTATAACGATGGTATGGCGGCCGGTGCCCTTACCGCTCTGAAAGACAATGGCATTCAGGTACCGCACCATTTTTCTGTCGTCGGCTTCGATGATATTCCGGTTTCGCGGTACACCGATCCTCAACTTACCACAGTCCGTTATCCTATTGTTTCTATGGCAAAACTTGCCACTGAACTGGCCCTGCAGGGCGCGGCAGGCTGTCTTGACACTACGGCGAAACATATCTTTATGCCCACCCTCGTTCGCCGCCATTCCGTCGCGCAAAAGCAAAGTGTGGAGTCCGTCACTAATTCAGGCGATTCCACGATGTAACCGTTTTCAATCTGTGATTGTATTCACAGTTAATTAACATTGCTATCACTATGATGGCAACGTCTTACAGTACTGAAACATTATGTAACGCCACTCTCCCGTTGAGGGCACCGACAGCATCGTTGGTTCAGGCTTATAACACACGCTTTACGGACGCATTGACCTACATGGAAGTCGAGTTTGGCACGGCACAGCAGTGGCTCAGTCTGATTTAGAGCGCATCTTGCCTCGCCGGATAATTCTTACCCGATGTTCTTCCGCGGCTTGACGCAGCAGAACATAAAAAGACCCTACAGAAAAACCGGAGATACCATGAATAAGAAGGTTTTCACGCTCACAGCACTGGTTGCCAGCATGATGTTTGGTGCAGTAGCCCACGCCGCTGATACCCGTATCGGCGTGACTATTTATAAGTACGACGACAACTTTATGTCGATGGTACGTAAAGACATCGAGAAAGAAGCCAAAACGCTGGGCGGCATCCAACTGCTGATGAATGACTCGCAGAACGATCAGTCAAAACAAAACGATCAAATTGACGTGCTGATGGCAAAAGGCGTGAAAGCGTTAGCCATCAACCTGGTCGACCCGGCTGCAGCGGCCGTCGTGGTACAGAAAGCCCGTGCGAACGATATCCCGGTTGTGTTCTTCAACAAAGAACCTAACGCCAAAGTGCTGGCCAGCTACGATAAAGCCTACTATGTCGGTACCGATTCGAAAGAGTCTGGCGTGATTCAGGGTAAACTGATTGAGAAACACTGGAAAGCGACCCCGGCCTGGGATCTGAACAAAGACGGTGTGATCCAGTATGTGCTGCTGAAAGGCGAACCAGGCCATCCTGATGCCGAAGCGCGTACTAAATATGTTATCGATACGCTGAACAAAGATGGCGTGAAAACCCAGCAGTTAGCGATGGATACGGCGATGTGGGATACCGCACAGGCTAAAGACAAAATGGACGCCTGGCTGTCAGGCCCTAACGCCAAGAAAATCGAAGTGGTAATCGCGAACAACGATGCGATGGCGATGGGGGCTGTTGAAGCGCTAAAGGCACACAACATGTCTTCTATCCCGGTATTTGGTGTGGATGCCTTACCTGAGGCGCTGGCGCTGGTTAAATCTGGCGCGATGGCCGGTACGGTGCTGAACGATGCGGAAAACCAGGCGAAAGCCACCATCGATATGGCGAAGAACCTTGCCGATGGTAAACCGGCCACCGAAGGCACCAACTTCAAGATGGTCGATAAGATCGTACGCGTACCCTACGTACCGGTTGATCAGGAAAACCTGTCTCAGTTCCAGAAATAATTATGTGCAAACGGGCGCGGCGGCGGCTGCGCCTTTTTTATGTCATCACCGTTTTTTAGCCAGGTAAATTATGGCCAGTGATAATACGACCGCGCAGCGCGAATATCTGCTGGAAATGACCAACGTCAGTAAATCATTTCCCGGCGTTAAAGCTCTCGACAACGTAAATTTAAAAGTGCGGCCTCACTCCGTTCATGCACTGATGGGTGAGAACGGCGCTGGTAAATCAACGTTGTTAAAATGTTTATTTGGTATCTACAAAAAAGATACCGGAAGTATTCTTTTTCAAGGGCAGGAAATAGATTTTAAAAGCTCCAAAGAGGCGCTGGAAAATGGCGTGTCAATGGTTCACCAGGAATTAAACCTGGTATTACAGCGTACCGTGATGGACAACATGTGGCTTGGGCGTTATCCACGCAAAGGCTTCTTTGTCGATCAGGAAAAAATGTACCGTGATACCAAAGCGATTTTTGACGAGCTGGATATTAACATCGATCCCCGTGACAAAGTCGCGCATCTCTCCGTCTCGCAAATGCAGATGATTGAGATTGCCAAAGCGTTTTCTTATGACGCCAAAATCGTGATCATGGATGAACCGACATCCTCGTTGACGGAAAAAGAAGTTAATCATCTGTTCACGATTATCCGTAAGCTGAAAGATCGCGGCTGCGGCATTGTTTATATTTCACATAAAATGGAAGAGATCTTCCAGTTGTGTGATGAAATTACGGTTCTGCGTGACGGTCAGTGGATTGCAACCCAGCCGCTCGAAGGGCTGGACATGGATAAGATTATCGCCATGATGGTGGGGCGTTCATTAAGCCAGCGCTTCCCGGATCGCGTAAATGTGCCGGGCGAGACCATTCTTGAGGTGCGCAATTTAACCTCTCTGCGTCAGCCTTCTATTCGTGATATTTCGTTTGATTTGCGTAAAGGGGAGATACTCGGTATTGCCGGGTTGGTCGGTGCAAAACGTACGGATATCGTCGAAACGCTGTTTGGCATTCGCGAAAAATCGGGCGGCACAATTAAACTGCACGGTAAAACGATTAATAATCACACGGCGAACGAAGCCATCAATCATGGCTTTGCTCTTGTGACGGAAGAACGTCGCTCTACCGGTATTTATGCGTTTCTGGATATTGGTTTTAATTCTCTCATCTCCAATATCAAAAAATATAAGAACAACATTGGTCTGCTGGATAATAAGCGTATGAAGAGTGATACCCAATGGGTTATCGACTCCATGCGGGTAAAAACGCCAGGCCACCATACCCAAATTGGTTCGCTTTCAGGTGGTAACCAACAGAAGGTGATTATTGGACGCTGGTTGCTGACGCAGCCCGAAATATTGATGCTCGATGAACCCACTCGCGGTATTGATGTGGGGGCCAAATTCGAGATTTACCAGCTGATGGCTGAGCTGGCAAAAAAAGAAAAGGGCATCATTATTATCTCTTCCGAAATGCCAGAGCTGTTAGGCATCACCGATCGTATTCTGGTCATGAGTAACGGTCTGGTCGCTGGCATTGTTGATACAAAAACGACTACGCAGAACGAAATATTGCGTTTAGCGTCATTACACCTTTAATGAAGTAAGGGCTGTTAACATGAAAGCGACTACAAAAAAGAATGCGCTAACCTGGCTGAAAGAGGGTGGCATTTATGTCGTGCTACTGGTACTGCTGGCGATTATTATTTTCCAGGATCCGACGTTCTTAAGTTTAATGAATCTGAGTAACATTCTGACCCAATCCTCGGTGCGTATTATCATCGCGCTGGGCGTTGCGGGACTGATTGTGACCCAGGGGACAGACCTGTCAGCCGGTCGTCAGGTTGGCCTCGCCGCTATCGTGGCCGCTTCGCTGCTGCAGGCTATGGATAACCCAAACAAAGTGTTTCCCCATCTGGAAACCGTACCGATTCCTGTGGTGATCCTGATTGTTTGTGCGATTGGTGCCGTTATTGGCCTGGTGAACGGCGTGATTATTGCTTACCTGAAAGTGACGCCGTTTATCACTACGTTGGGTACCATGATTATCGTTTACGGTATCAACTCGCTGTATTACGACTTCGTAGGCGCATCACCGATTGCAGGCTTCTATGACGGCTTCTCAACCTTTACGCAAGGCTTCCTGCGTTTCGGGGATTTTAAGCTGTCCTACATCACCTTCTATGCGGTGATTGCGATCGTGTTCGTCTGGATTCTGTGGAACAAAACGCGTTTCGGTAAAAACATTTTTGCCATCGGCGGTAACCCGGAAGCGGCAAAAGTCTCCGGCGTAAACGTTAACCTGAACCTGATTCTGATTTATGCGCTTTCAGGCGTGTTCTATGCTTTCGGCGGCATGCTGGAAGCGGGCCGTATCGGCTCGGCAACGAACAACCTTGGCTTTATGTACGAGCTGGATGCTATCGCGGCCTGCGTCGTCGGTGGTGTGTCTTTTGCCGGTGGTGTGGGGACGGTGGCCGGTGTCGTGACCGGTGTGTTGATCTTCACCGTCATCAACTACGGCTTGACCTATATCGGCATTAACCCTTACTGGCAGTATATCATCAAGGGCGGCATCATTATTTTTGCTGTGGCGCTCGACTCGCTGAAGTACGCACGTAAAAAATAACGGCAGAAGTCATCATGTAAGCTAAGCGGCCTGCGGGCCGCTTTTTTTATGGCACGGAAGCCGCCAGCGTGCGCCCGGAAGCAGGAAAGAACGCGGATTCACGGCGAGCCAGCAGGGTGCCCGCTATAAGAAAGCGCGTTCTAATTGACTTTAATCAGGAACGGAAAGCTGTCCTGTGGACGCAAAATCCTGAGTCAGCAGATCAGCAGATCAGCAGATCAGCAGATCAGCAGGTCAGCAGGTCAGTAAGGTAAAGAAGCAGCAAATCCGCCGCGCTGGACTGACCGTCATCCTTGGTAACGATGCGTGATAAGCCCTGTCGCCATCGCAAAGTCCCGCGCTAAGCCTTGTTTCGCCATAGCAAGGATGCTACGTATCGGCGATGCACTCCTGTCAGAAAGGCATAGCCTGCCGCGCCGGCGTTATCATCCGTTCTCACAGTCTATCTTCACGCCAGGGTGAGCGGGCTGGCTGGCAGCCAGACAAAGGCGGCTTACTGATGGCGCTTTTGTTCCAGTTCCAGCAGTTGCTCAGGGGTGACAGCAGGATAGCTTTGCGCATCCTCCGGCACATCATGTACGGCGGGAATGGGCACCAGAGGCCCGAGAAAGCGCGGTTCACGCTTGAGGAGGTACAAATCTACCAGCGCGCCAAGACGTGCACCGACCTCACGCATGCGCACTGTCAGCATATTTTTCGGCGAGGGCACAGCGTAGCACTGAGCCTGAATGCCAAGGTGCAGGGCGATAAACAGCGCCCGCTCACAGTGGAAGCGTTGGGTGATGATAATAAAATCGTTGGTATCGAATACCTTGCGCGTGCGGACAATGGAGTCCAGCGTCCGAAAGCCCGCGTAATCCAGTACGATATCCGCCGGATCAACGCCACCTTTGATTAAATCGCGCCGCATGGTCATGGGTTCGTTATAGCTCTGCTGCGCATTGTCTCCGCTCAGCAGTAAATAGTTAATCTTGCCGCTGTTATAGGCGTTAAGCGCGCCCTGCATCCGGTACAGGTAGTACTGATTAATCACCCCGGTGCGGTAATATTTTGCCGTGCCCAGCACAACACCGACCTGACGATGGGGCAGTGAGGCCAGATTGTCGTAAATATAGGGGGCGGTTTTCCAGCTTATCCAGCGATCCAGGCCAAGCGCCGTCGCCACCATCGTTAAGATGATGAAAAGCAGAGCAATGAAAACGCGTTTCAACATGCGCCTGAGCACTCGAGATGAGAGGTTTTGGTGGGACAAGGCTACTTGAGCAACCCTCGCGAAGCAAGTTTACCCCGTCTGGCTGGTGCTATTTTAAGCAGCGCTGGATCGGAGGATGATCCAGCGCAGACCTTTTTAGATCGAGGTACGGCGGTAATGACGGTATTGCGGCAGCCAGAAGTTATTCGAAATAGACTGTGACAGCACGTCTTCCGAGGTCACCACGGCAACGCCCGCCAGTTGCGCGGCTTTGCCTACTTCCATTGCGATCACTTTCGACACGCCCTGAATATCTTTGATTTCAGGCAGTACCGGCCCTTCACCATCGTTGACCAGCGGCGAGCAGTCTGCCAGTGCGCGGCTGGCTGTCATCAGCATGGTATCGGTTACGCGTGATGCACCCGAGGCAATCACCCCTAAACCGATGCCCGGGAAGATATAGGAGTTGTTACACTGCGCGATCGGATAGGTTTTACCGTTCCATGAAACCGGTGAGAACGGGCTCCCGGTCGCGACCAGTGCAGCACCATCGGTCCAGGCGATAATATCCGCTGGCGTGGCTTCAACGCGCGAGGTGGGGTTAGAGAGCGGCATCACAATAGGACGTTTGCAGTGCTTGTGCATCTCGCGGATGATCTCTTCGGTGAACAGTCCGGGCTGGCCTGAAACCCCAATCAGAATATCGGGTTTGGCGTTGCGCACTACGTCCAGCAGCGAAATCGCATCACTGGCCGTATCCCAGTCTTTGAGGTTGTCGCTTTTCTGCACCAGCTTGCTCTGGAAATCGAGCAGGTTAGGCAACTTATCAGTGAGCAGGCCAAAGCGGTCGACCATCATTACGCGGCTACGCGCCTCTTCATCGCTCAGACCTTCCGACTTCATCTGTGCAATGATTTGCTCTGCGATACCGCAGCCGGCTGAACCTGCCCCCAGGAACACCACTTTTTGTTCGCACAAACGGCTTCCGGCAGCACGACTGGCGGCAATCAGAGTGCCCACGGTGACAGCAGCGGTGCCCTGAATATCATCGTTGAAGCAGCACACTTCATCGCGATAGCGCTCCAGCAACGGCATTGCGTTTTTCTGCGCAAAGTCTTCAAACTGCAGCAGCACTTTCGGCCAGCGGCGTTTCACGGCCTGGATAAATTCATTAACGAATTCATCGTACTCCTCACCGGTGATACGTGGGTGACGCCAGCCCATATAAAGCGGATCGTTCAGCAGTTGCTGGTTATTGGTACCGACATCCAGCACCACCGGTAAGGTGTAAGCCGGACTGATGCCGCCGCACGCGGTATACAGCGACAGTTTACCAATCGGAATACCCATGCCGCCGATGCCCTGGTCACCCAGGCCCAGAATACGCTCACCGTCGGTCACCACGATGACTTTAACGTTCTGTTTGGTGGCGTTTTGCAGCATGTCTTCGATGTGTTCACGGTTGGGATATGAGATGAACACACCGCGGGCGCGGCGATAAATTTCAGAGAAGTGTTCGCAGGCTGCGCCGACGGTTGGCGTATAAATAATTGGCATCATCTCTTCAAGATGATTGTCAAGCAGACGGTAGAACAGGGTTTCGTTAGTGTCCTGAATATTGCGCAGGTAGACGTGCTTGTCGTTATTATTTTTGAAGTCCTGAAACTGACGCCATGCGCGTTTCGCCTGCTCTTCAATGGTTTCGACCGCTTCGGGCAGTAAGCCGTTGAGATTGAATTCGTTACGCTCTTCGATGCTGAAGGCGCTGCCCTTATTCAGCAGGGGAAATTCCAGCAGAATAGGGCCAGCGTAGGGAATATAGAGCGGGCGTTTACTTTCGTATTCGAGTTCCATGCAGTAATGCTCCGGTTGCGAGTGTTCCTGGCGCAATAAGAGGGTAGAGGACGCCAGTTTATTTTGATAAAGAAGGCCTGGCGTCAGATCCTATGAAATTTCTCGCGGATGTACAGCTTTTGTAAATAAAAGATTTAGAAACTGTTTAAAACCGTGCCCCGCATTACGCTTTACGCCAGCTCGATAACGTTAAGGTTGTCGCAGCCCAGCGCGCGCAGTGTTGCCTGCGTCGCTGAATACTGATCTAACGCAGGCTGTCGGGGCTGGGCCAGCGCCGCTGCCTGAATCGCCTCGCAGGATTCGCCGGCCATATTCAGCAAAATCAGTGCGGCCTGAAGCGGAGGCAGGCTGGGATTGAAGGCCGCATTTTCCGCATAGCGACCGCTAAAAATACGGCCTGAGGCGGTTTGCACTGCAACGCCACTGAACGCGCGGCTGTAAGGGGCATGACTCTGGTTGGCCGCGTCAATGGCCGCCTGCGACAGCGCATCGCCCGTGACAACAAAGCCATGATCCACCTTATCCATCAGCCGTTCGGTGATGTGCAGGTCGCCAGGACCGAAAGCGTCAGGCAGATAGTGCGCTAACGTCTGCACCGGGCGCTGGGGCAGGCTGATACGAATCGCCGTGCCGCTGTTAAGCTCATTCATGAACTGGCGGCAATGCCCGCACGGCGTGTAGTTGACGGTGATGGTTTCCAGGCGCACTTCGCCGCGCAGCCAGGCGTGCGTAACAGCGCTTTGTTCTGCATGCACGGTTTGCTGCATGGTGGCACCGGCAAACTCCATATTGGCACCGAAATACCAGTTACCGCTTATCCCGCGTGCAATGGCACCGACGTTAAAATGGGACAGCGAGGCGACCGCGCAGGCCGCCGCGACCGGAAGCAGCGCCAGGGCGAGGGCGTCCGCATCCAGTTGGGTTTGCTGTTGCAGGAGGGTGACCTGATCGGCCCGCAGCATCGCGTCAAATCCCGGCTCACTCAGCACCGGACGAAGCGCGGTTTGCAGGGGAGCCGGCAGTAATTCAAAGGCAGAGTGGAAACGTGGATGCATGGAAGCCTCATTCAATCTTCAGGCAATGTGCCAGACATCGGTTTATATGTGATCTCTGTCGCTCTGACAATGCAACGTGTCTTAGAGTTTTCAACTTTGCGAGATCTCTCCCAAAGTTTTAGCCAAACCAGTGCAGTAGCAGCGGAAAAACAAAGGGTGCCAGTAACGACGTTACGATGCCGCAGATCACCAGTGCCAGCGAACTAAATGCCCCTTCCTGGAAGTCCAGTTCCGCCGCCCGGGCGGTTCCCAGCGCATGGGACGCATTACCAATCGCCAGACCGCGTGCTGCTTTACTTTTCACGCCCAACAGATTCAGCACCATATGGCCAAATACCGCACCGAGCACACCGGCTATCAGCACACAAATCGCACTGATAGCGGGAATGCCGTGCAGAGAGCCGGACACCGCCATCGCGATCGGTGTGGTGACGGATTTAGGTAAAATCGTGGCGGCGATTTCCGGCGTTGCCCCCATCCACAGGGCGATCGCCGTGCCGGAGGTCATTGCCGTCAGGCTGCCGATCAGGCATACGCCGATAATGGATTTCCAGCGGGCGCGAATCTGATGCATCTGCTCATACAGCGGCAGCGCCAGTGCGACCACGGCGGGCTGTAGCAGGGCATTAAGCACCTGGCTTCCGGCAAAGTAACGTGTATAGGGCAGTTGCAGTAACAGCAGGATGGGAATGATGATCGCCATTGAAACCAGCAAGGGGTTCAGCAGGGCAATCTTCAGCGCGGCAGCCAGTCTGCGCGCCAGGAAAAATGCGCCCAGCGTCAGGGGCAATGACCACCAGATATCACTCATCCTTCACCTCTTTCGTCGGCGCGTGCGAATGCAGCTTGTGGGCGCTTAACCCCACGATGCTCAGGACAGCGAAGGTACTGACAAGACACGAGACCACGATAGGGCCAAACTGCGCGGTCAGCAGATCGGTGTAATTCATGACGCCCACACTGATGGGAACGAACAGCAGCGCCATATAGCGAATGATAAGATGACAACCGGGCTTAACCCAGTGGACCGGCACGATTTGAGACGCGAGCAGGGTAAACAAAATCAGCATGCCAATAATGCTGCCGGGCAGCGTGATGGGCAGCAACCTTGCTACGCCGTTTCCGGCATATAAACAGAGATAGAGAAGGGTAAAAGCGCGCAGATAACGCCAACTTATCGCTAGCACGGTGTGCATGACAGGCTCCTGTTTCCAACGAGCGTAATCCTACGCACTGACGGTCTGGCGTGCCAGCTGTCAGCGTAAGGCAGAACGGCCCTCCCTGCCATCAGATGCAGGAAGGGCGAACGCCTTATTTAACGGGCATACCCGGCACTGCGCCACTGTCGACAGACAACACGAACAGGTCTTTGCCGCCCGGCCCCGCAGACAGCACCATGCCTTCCGAGATGCCAAAGCGCATTTTACGTGGTGCCAGGTTCGCCACGATAATGGTCATTTTGCCGACAAGTACGGCCGGGTCAGGATAGGCTGCACGGATACCAGAGAAAATCTGGCGCTTCTCGCCGCCCAGATCCAACTCCAGACGCAGCAGTTTGTCTGAGCCGTCCACCAGTTCCGCTTTCTCAATCAGTGCCACGCGCATATCAACTTTGGCAAAGTCATCAATCGTGATGGTATCGCCAATCGGCGCATCCGCCAGTGGGCCGCTGACCGTCGGTTTACTGGCTTCAGCCGCGTCGGCTTTCGACGCTTCAATCAGGCCCTCGACTTTCGCCATCTCAATGCGACCATACAGGGCTTTAAACGGCGCAACCTGATGGTCGAGCAGCGGCTGCTGAATGGCGTCCCAGCTGAGTTCGCTGTTCAGGAAAGCTTCGGCTCGCTCGCTCAGCGACGGCAGCACAGGCTTCAGCCAGGTCATCAGCACACGGAACAGGTTAATGCCCATGGAGCAAATAGCCTGCAGATCGGCATCACGGCCTTCCTGCTTCGCCACCACCCACGGTGCCTGCTCGTCAACATAACGGTTGGCCAGATCGGCCAGCGCCATAATTTCACGAATCGCCCGGCCAAATTCACGGCTTGCCCAGGCTTCGCCAATTTTTTCGGATGCGTCCAGGAAGGTTTGATAAAGCGCCGGGTCGGCCAGTTCTGCGGACAGCTTGCCGTCAAAGCGTTTGGTGATAAAACCGGCATTACGTGACGCCAGGTTGACCACTTTGTTCACAATGTCGGCGTTGACGCGCTGAACAAAATCTTCCAGATTCAGGTCGATGTCATCAATACGCGAAGAAAGCTTGGCCGCATAGTAATAGCGCAGGCTGTCGGCATCCAGATGCTGTAACCAGGTACTGGCTTTGATAAAGGTTCCGCGCGACTTCGACATTTTTGCGCCATTTACGGTCACATAGCCATGCACAAACAGGTTGTTGGGTTTGCGGAAGCCGCTGCCTTCCAGCATGGCAGGCCAGAACAGGCTGTGGAAGTAGACGATGTCTTTACCAATGAAGTGGTACAGCTCTGTGGTGGAATCCTGCTGCCAGAATTCGTCAAAACTGATGTCGCCGCGTTTGTCACACAGGTTTTTAAACGCGCCCATATAGCCGATCGGCGCATCCAGCCAGACGTAGAAGTACTTGCCCGGCGCGCCAGGAATTTCGAAGCCAAAGTACGGCGCATCACGGGAGATATCCCACTGTTGCAGACCGGATTCGAACCACTCCTGCATTTTATTTGCGACCTGCTCCTGCAGTGCGCCAGAACGCGTCCAGGCGCGCAGCATTTCGCTGAACGACGGCAGGTCAAAGAAGAAGTGCTCGGAATCACGCAGCACAGGGGTTGCACCGGACACCACTGATTTCGGATCGATCAGTTCGGTCGGGCTGTAGGTCGCGCTGCACACCTCGCAATTGTCGCCGTACTGGTCAGGCGCTTTACATTTCGGGCAGGTGCCTTTCACGAAACGGTCAGGCAGGAACATACCTTTTTCCGGATCGTACAGCTGAGAAATCGTGCGGTTCTTAATGAAACCGTTCTCTTTCAGGCGACCATAGATGAGCCCGGCCAGCTCACGGTTCTCGTCGCCATGCGTTGAGTGATAGTTATCATAGCTGATGTTAAAACCGGCAAAATCTGTTTCGTGCTCGTGTTTCATTTCAGCAATCATCTGTTCCGGCGCAATGCCCAACTGCTGAGCCTTCAGCATGATCGGCGTGCCGTGGGCGTCATCGGCGCAGATGAAGTAAACCTGATTGCCACGCATTCGCTGATAACGCACCCAAATGTCCGCCTGGATATGCTCGAGCATGTGGCCGAGATGAATTGAGCCGTTAGCGTAAGGCAGGGCGCAGGTTACCAGAATTTTTTTTGCGACTTGAGTCATAGTTTGCGTAGCTTTCAGTTAAGTAAAAAAACGGGCTTAGATGGTAACCGATGGGCACAGCCGCGTAAACATAAGGGATTTCCCGCCGCGCGGCCCGTGAAACGATCGGCATCTGATAGTATTGTTACTACATCGTTGAAAAACAGCATAAGCACAGCAGAAAAGGAGTGGGGATGACAGCGCAATCCCGGGAACCACATACACCAGAAGCCTTACGCGCCGTTGTGGCCGGCGTTCTGAACAGCTTTGAGCATCCGACGCTGCAACGTAACCTTATTACCCTGAAGGCGCTGCATCATGTGGCGCTGCTGGATGGGACGTTGCATATTGAACTGCGGATGCCTTTTGCCTGGCACAGCGCGTTTGAGACCTTAAAAGCAGACACCAGCGCTGAGCTACTGCGTCTGAGCGGCGCGCAGGCCATCGACTGGCGGTTAAGTCACGAGATTGCTACGTTGAAACGCGTGAAAAATCACCCTGGTGTTAACGGCGTGAAGAACATTATCGCGGTCAGCTCCGGTAAAGGCGGCGTGGGCAAATCGAGTACCGCAGTTAATATGGCGCTGGCGTTGCTGGCTGAAGGCGCACGTGTGGGCATTCTGGATGCCGATATTTATGGCCCGTCCGTGCCTAACATGCTGGGCTGTGAAAAAGAGCGCCCGACCTCGCCTGACGGCACCCATATGGCGCCGATCATGTCCCATGGTCTGGCAACCAATTCCATCGGCTATCTGGTGACCGACGATAACGCGATGGTGTGGCGCGGCCCTATGGCCAGCAAAGCGCTGATGCAGTTACTTACCGAAACCCAGTGGCCCGACCTGGATTATCTGGTGCTGGATATGCCGCCAGGAACCGGAGATATCCAGTTAACGCTGGCGCAGAGTGTGCCCGTCACCGGTGCGCTGGTGGTCACTACGCCACAGGACATCGCGCTCATCGATGCACGCAAAGGCATGGTCATGTTCGAAAAGGTTAACGTCCCGGTGCTGGGCGTGGTGGAGAACATGAGTATCCACGTCTGCAGCCAGTGCGGTCACCATGAGCCTATTTTTGGTACCGGCGGAGCGCAACGGCTGGTGGACGACTATGGCACGCGGCTGCTGGCACAGCTTCCCCTGCATATTCATTTGCGTGAAGATCTGGATGATGGCGAGCCAACGGTGATTCGTCGGCCGGACAGTGAATTTGCGATGCTGTACCGTCAGCTCGCCGGACGTGTGGCCGCCCAGCTTTACTGGCAGGGCGAGGTGATTCCCGGCGATATCGCCTTCCGCGCGCTTTAACCCTTCTGCGCGTCGCTCTCATAGTGCGACGCCTGGGGATAATGCATTAACAGATAGCCGCCTTGCTCGCTTTCACCCTGGGAAATCACTTTCCAGCCATGTTGCAGGTAAAACGTCTGGGCGGCCTTGTTCATTTGCAGACACTTCAGCGCGCCGGTTGATGTAAAGCGTGACTGGACGGCCTCAAGCAGTGCACTGCCCACGCCGCGCCCCTGATAATCAGGATCCACATACAGGCTGTGTAAGAAATTATCGTTTTCCATCAGACCCGCGAATCCTGCCCGATGCCCGTCCAGCTCAGCCACTAAAACGGTTTCGCCGAGTATCACCTGATCGAAGTCTTCCAGCTGCCAGTCATCGTTGGCGATCCAGTCCCAGTTATGCCGACGGGCCGCCAGAAACAACGTCCGCAGGAAAGGACGGTCGGCCTCTGCAAATAATCGAATATGCACATCAAGCTCCGTTAAACATCTTTTAACAACCCTGGCAGGGATTCTCAAAAAAGTAAAAGCAGAACAAATGTCATCACTTTCCTTGTACACTGCCCGACGGTGCCTTATGGGAAAACAGCAAACGGCCTTCAGTTAACGCACAGGGGTTATTGCCTGGAAGCACGCAATATATCTTTTTGCGGGTAAATGAAGGTAAGAAAAGCGGTTTTTTCCCTTAACGATCAACGCGATCGGCGTTTGATAGCTTTCGTTTATTTTATTGATAACGAGGGCTTATTAGATGTTGGCCCGGAAAATTTGTAAGCTGCATCACATATTTTAAAGGAGGCCATCACATGTCCATTATCAACACCAAAATTAAGCCGTTCAAAAACAGTGCATTTAAAGACGGCCAGTTTATCGAAGTAACCGAGAAAGACGTTGAAGGTAAATGGAGTGTTTTCTTCTTTTATCCGGCTGACTTCACCTTTGTTTGCCCAACCGAACTGGGCGACGTCGCGGATCACTATGAAGAGTTCCAGAAACTGGGCGTGGACATCTACTCAGTGTCTACTGATACCCACTTTACCCACAAAGCCTGGCACGGATCTTCTGACACCATCGCAAAAATCAAATATGCGATGATCGGTGACCCAACTGGCGCGCTGACCCGCAACTTCGACATCATGCGCGAAGATGAAGGTCTGGCTGACCGTGGTACATTCATCGTTGATCCACAGGGTGTTATCCAGGCTGTAGAAATCACTGCTGAAGGTATTGGCCGTGATGCGTCTGACCTGCTGCGCAAAGTGAAAGCGGCGCAGTACGTGGCTTCTCACCCTGGTGAAGTGTGCCCGGCCAAATGGAAAGAAGGTGATGCGACTCTGGCGCCTTCGCTGGACCTGGTTGGCAAAATCTAATTTCCGCATCGCAACGTCGATCATTTTCTCATCGGGTGCTTCGGCACCCGATTTTTTGACCAGGAACTCACTATGCTTGATACCAATTTAAAAACGCAGCTCAAAGCTTATCTTGAGAAACTCACCAAGCCTGTGGAGTTGATTGCAACGCTGGATGATGGCGCAAAATCAACCGAGATTCGCAATCTGTTGGTCGATATCGCGAGCCTGTCTGACAAGGTCAGCTTTCGTGAAGAGAACGATCGTCAGGTGCGTAAACCCTCATTTTTAATCACTAACCCTGGTGCGGATCACGGCCCACGTTTTGCGGGTTCGCCGCTGGGTCATGAATTTACCTCACTGGTGCTGGCGCTGTTACAGACCGGTGGGCACCCGTCCAAAGAAGCACAAAATCTGCTTGATCAGATTGCGGCGCTGGATGGGGATTTCCATTTCGAAACCTATTATTCGCTGTCCTGCCACAACTGTCCGGATGTGGTACAGGCTCTGAACCTGATGGCGGTCCTGAACCCGCGCATCAGCCACACCGCGATTGACGGTGGCCTGTTCCAGAACGAAATTCAGGAACGGAATGTCATGGGCGTGCCGGCGGTTTTCCTGAACGGCAAAGAGTTTGGTCAGGGCCGCATGAGCCTGGCGGAGATCGTCAGTAAAGTCGACACCAATGCTGACAAGCGCGCAGCAGAAGCGCTGAATAAACGCGAAGCCTATGATGTGCTGATTATTGGCAGCGGTCCCGCTGGCGCAGCGGCCGCCATCTATTCTGCCCGTAAAGGCATCCGCACCGCCCTGATGGGTGAGCGTTTCGGCGGACAGGTACTGGATACCGTTGATATCGAAAACTACATTTCCGTGCAGAAAACGGAAGGGGCCAAACTGGCTGGCGCATTGCGTGCCCACGTTGACGATTACAGTGTTGATGTGATTGACAGTCAGAGCGCGATTAAACTGATTCCGTCTGCGGCGAAAGGCGGCCTGCACGCCATTGAAACGGCGTCAGGTGCCGTACTGAAATCCCGTAGCATCATCCTGGCGACCGGCGCGCGCTGGCGCAACATGGGCGTACCGGGGGAAGAGCAGTACCGTACTAAAGGTGTGACCTATTGCCCGCACTGTGACGGTCCGCTGTTCAAAGGTAAACGCACTGCCGTCATCGGTGGCGGTAACTCCGGCGTGGAAGCGGCTATCGATCTGGCTGGTATTGTTGAACACGTCACATTGCTGGAATTCGCCAGCGAAATGCGTGCAGACAAAGTGCTGCAGGACAAACTGCGCAGCCTGAAAAACGTGGATGTGATCCTGAATGCACAAACCACCGAAGTGAAAGGCGACGGCAGCAAAGTTACCGGCCTGCAATATCTGGATCGCACCAACCAGACAACCCATGAACTGGCGCTGTCAGGCATTTTTGTTCAGATTGGCCTGCTCCCTAACACCACCTGGCTGGAAGGGGCGGTTGAGCGCAACAAGATGGGTGAAATCATCATCGATGCAAAATGCGAAACCAGCCTGAAAGGCGTTTTCGCAGCAGGCGACTGCACCACGGTGCCTTACAAGCAAATCATCATTGCCAGCGGTGAAGGGGCAAAAGCCTCGCTGAGCGCTTTTGATTACCTGATTCGCACCCAACCTGCACACTAAGTTTTTCGGTGCAAAAGCCAGCCCTGTAACCTGTGTTACAGGGCTTTTTAATATCCGGCCAGCGTCATTAACATCATCCACAGCGGCGTGGTTATCGCGGCAAAAAGGGTGGAAAGCAGCATACTGGCGGCCGTGGGGCCGGTAATCACGTTAAATTTCTGCGACATCAGGTAGACATTCACACCGACCGCCATCGACCCCAGCAGCACTACCACTTTACTTTCCAGCGCAGGCAGACCCGTCAGCCAGGCGATCGCCCAGACACACAGCGGCTGCAGAATCAGTTTCAACGCACAAATCGTGTAACTCTCTTTCAAGCCTTCCCGCACCCGATAGTGCGCCAGGCTCATGCCGAGAGTGACCAACGATAAGGGTGCGGCGATGGACGCCAGCATGCGCAGCGGTTCAGCGGCGATGGCGGGAAGCGGCCGCTGCAACAGGCTCCAGGCGGTGCCTGATAAGATGCCAATAATTAACGGATTCCTGAGCACGCTAATCAAGGTGCGCTTAAAGCCCTGAAGGGAAAAACTGCCCTGTTTCGACCATTCCACCGAGACGGTGAGTAATGTCCAGAGGATCAGACTGTTAAACACCAGCACCAGCGCAACCGATGGCAAGGCACCGGGGCCCAGCAGGACGGTAGCGACCGGAATACCCAGCATAACGTTATTTGAAAAGACCCCGCCCAGGGCAAAGACCGAACCGGCCACGCCATCCAGATGAAACAGACGCGAGGCAAGGATTCGGCCCACGATAAACACCAGCAGACAACTGCCAAAGAATGCCAGAAGCAGGCGCACATCGACTGCGGGACTGTTGTAAAAGTCACTCATGATGCGAAACAGCATGCAGGGCAGGGCAACGTTAAAGACAAACCGGTTCATGCCTTCGCTGATGCTCAGCGGCCATTTGCCCCATTTCGTCAGGCAATAACCCAGGAAAATAAGAATAAACAGCGGGGCTGACAGGTAAATCTGGTGTCCTAATGTATCCAGCAGGAAGGGCATAAGCGTAAGCAGTCCAGTGACTCAGTAAGGGCAAGACTACCAAATTGCGTCGGCCGCGTAACCTGGCAAAACGTGTACCCGACCCGCGAATTTACCCTAGCCAGCGGCGCGCCTGGTCATCACTGATATCGCGATAATACACCCGATGGATAACCGCATCGCAACGCTGACAACGGGCAGAAAGATAAGTGGAATAATAGTGTCGGCCAGAAGGAGAAAGGGCACCCTGACGGGTAATGGTGATGTCAGTCCATCGGTGACGATGAGGGATAAGCGCTAAAAATCGCATCATGCTTCCTGTCAAGTATGAAGTGTTCTGGTAATTTTTAACTACGTGATATGAAGATTTATTGTTGCGATGTTGTAGGCAGGTGTTTGTTATTGCTGGGCATTCTGATAATGGTGAAGGATATAATTTACTCGCGTAAATACCTTTACTGCTCTGACGTGCAAATTTTAAGCCCGCAGCATTAAGCCTTTTTTCGTGCGGTGGGGAGTTGATCGGGATCATGTAAAAGTCTCGCCCGCCAGGTTGAAAAAAGAATAAGCACCTTGCTTAAATTTAGGGGCTTACTTATTCTTCTTTGCGTAACACGACTCGGGGTGCCCTTCTTTGTGAAGGCTGAGAAAAACCCGTATTACCTGATCTGGATAATGCCAGCGTAGGGAAGTCTGATGCCTGACCGCATTCGCCTTCTTGTCCGCCGGTTGGGAGTTCTGATGACACATCAACCGCACCATCTTTCTGATGCGCAATGCGCGCCCCTCCTGCAACAGTTTCGCCGTCAGTCACCGCTCGTGCACTGCATGACCAATGATGTGGTGCAAATGCTCACGGCTAATGTCCTGCTTGCTCTGAACGCGTCACCTGCCATGGTCATCGATCGCGAGGAAGCGCCGCAGTTCAGCGGTATCGCGGATGCACTGTTAATCAATGTCGGCACATTAACGCACGAACGCCAGCTGGCCATGGCCGCGGCAATCGAGGCGGCTAATCTGGCAGGCACGCCCTGGACGCTGGACCCGGTAGCGGTGGGCGCACTGACGTTGCGTACCCGGTTTTGCCAGCAGGTGCTGATGCAGTCGCCTGCCGTGATTCGCGGCAATGCTTCCGAGATTCTGGCGCTGGCCCAGCAGGCTGACGGCGGACGTGGCGTGGACAGTCTGCACGCCGCCGAAAGCGCCCTGCTGGCCGCCCAACAACTGGCGCGGGAGTATCAGACCTGTGTGGTGGTCACTGGCGAGGTGGATTATGCCACCGACGGGATGCGTACCCTGTCGATCGTCGGCGGATCGCCCTTAATGACGCGGGTGGTCGGTACCGGCTGTGCACTGTCTGCGGTCGTCGCCGCCTTTGCCAGCCTGCCGGGTGACAGACTGGTGAATATCGCCAGCGCCTGTCGGGTGATGGCACTGGCCGGAGAGAAAGCCGCACAGGCATCAACCGGGCCGGGCAGCTTTGCACCGGCGTTTCTGGACGCGCTCTGGACACTGGAGGCCGCCTTGTGAAACGCATCAATGCTTTAACGATTGCCGGTACCGATCCCAGCGGCGGTGCCGGGATTCAGGCCGACCTGAAAACCTTCTCCGCACTGGGCGCTTACGGCACCAGCGTGATTACGGCCCTGGTGGCGCAAAATACCTGTGGCGTACAGTCGGTGTACCGTATTGATCCTGATTTTGTCAGCGCACAGCTGGATTCCGTTCTTGATGACGTGCGCATCGACAGTGCAAAAATTGGCATGCTGTCCGACGCGGCGATCGTGGAGCGGGTGGCGGTTGGCTTGCAGCGCCGGGCAATCCCGTTTGTGGTGCTGGACACGGTGATGGTGGCCAAGAGCGGCGATGCCTTACTGAGTCCTGATGCCATTGCCTGTGTCCGCGAGCGCCTGTTGCCACAGGTGTCACTGATCACACCTAATCTGCCCGAAGCCGCCGCGCTGCTCGAATGCCGTATGGCCAGCAATGAGAACGAGATGCTGACGCAGGGCGATGCCCTTCTGGCGCTGGGTTGTCAGGCCGTGCTGATGAAGGGCGGACATCTGGATCATGGCGAAAGTCCTGACTGGCTGATCACGCCAGCGGGGCGGCAACGGTTCAGCACGCCTCGGGTGAAGACGCGCCATACGCACGGTACCGGTTGTACGCTGTCTGCTGCGCTGGCGGCCCTGCGCCCACGGCACAGTGACTGGGCGGAGACGGTTAATGAAGCCAAAACCTGGCTACAACAGGCCCTGCTGACAGCCGATTCGCTGGAGGTGGGCCACGGGACTGGACCTGTGCATCATTTTCATCAGTGGTGGTAACGGCTTCGCTCAGCGATTGTACGGCGCGCTACTCAGCCTCGAACCAGTCACGGTTTTGCCTGATCACGGGCGCGAGCGAAAACATCATTGCCTGCAGATGGTGACGCAGGGCGGTTTCTGCCTGGTCCGCATCGCGCGCTTTCAGGGCGGCAAAAACGGCTTCATGTTGTTCGATCAGTGTTTCAGCGGGCGCGACCTGATTCAGGGTGAGATATCGCACCCGGTCCATCGTCGCCTTGATGTTTTCAATGGTTTCCCATGCCAGCATACAGTCGATGCTCTCGGCAATCAGACGATGGAATTCATCGTCCAGGCTGAGAAACATCTGGCTGTCGCCCCGGGCGGCAGTGATGCGCTGGAGCTGCAGATTATGCTCCAGCGCCATCAGTCCGCGCTGGCTTGTTTCCCGCGCTGCGCGGCGTATTACGGCCAGTTCTACCGCTTCCCGGATAAAGCGTCCATCTTCAACCTGCTTCGCTGAAATCTTACGCACAAAGGTGCCGCGCTGTGGAAGGATTTGTACCAGACCGGCTTCTGCCAGCTTAATGAACGCCTCACGTACCGGCTGGCGAGAGAGATGAAAACGGGCGGAAACCTCTTTTTCCGACAGCAAAGCGCCCGGCTGAATGACGCAGGTGACGATATCTTTGCGTAGATAACGGTAAATCTGCTGATTGACCGGTTCACTTGTCGTGATGGTGTAGGAAAGTGTCATGTTCTGTCCCTGTTAACATTAACCCGATTTCGCCCGCGCGTTAAAACGCCTTAGCCCTGTGCGATGGCCTGTTGCACGGCCGCCCGTGCCCCCACTTTCGTCAACTGTATATAGCAGGCGGAGAGCGCGTCAACAAAGGCTGTATTATCCGCCAGATCCTCGCCGAAAACGGTTTTCAGGCCCAGTAAGGCCCGCACCCGCTCCTGACCTTCCGCGCTTTCTGCCACACAGGTGGCCAGCTGCGCTTTAAGTGGGTCGCGGATCGCTATAGGTTCGCCTTTTTCATCGACCGCAGCGACATAGCGCATCCAGGCGGCAATGCCCAGTAACAGCAGCGGGCAGGGTGTGCCGTTAGCGAGATGCCAGCGCACGCTGTCGAGAAAGCGTTGTGGCAGTTTCTGGGTGCCATCGGTCGCAATCTGGTAGGTGCGGTGTCTGATAGCGCGGTTGGCAAAGCGAGCGATTAAGGCGTCGGCGTAAGCCGGTAAATCCACGCCCTGCGTGGTTAACGTCGGTGCCTGTTCGTTAACCATCAGCGCACGTGCAGCCGCCCGGAACGCGTCGTCAGCCATACAATCGCTGATGTGTTCATAACCCGCAAGGTAACCAAGGTACGCCAGAAAGGAGTGGCTGCCATTGAGCATGCGCAACTTCATTTGCTCAAACGGCAGCACATCCTCCACCAGTTCGGCACCGGCCTTGTCCCAGTCAGGTCGGCCACTGACAAAATGGTCTTCAATCACCCACTGAAAGAAGGGTTCAGCCTCAACGGCCACCGGATCGGACGAACCAATACGGGCACGTAACGCGTCAAAGGCGGCCTCATTCATCGCCGGAACAATGCGATCTACCATGGTGGAGGGAAAGGTGATGTTGTGCTGAATATAGTCCGCCAGCGACGCATCATGCTGCCGGGCGAGCTGCGTCACCACATTCCGTGTGACGTGGCCATTTTCAGGCATGTTATCGCAGGACATCACGCTGAAAGGCGCTAAACCCAGATCGCGTCGACGGCGGATGGCGGCGACAATCAATCCGGGCAGCGAGCGGGTCTGTGCGGGGTGCGCCAGGTCATGCACGATATCCGCATGTTGCAGATCGAGATTGCCGCTGGCGGGCAGGTGACAATAGCCTTTTTCCGTCACGGTCATCGACACAATCGCCACGTCCGGCTGGCACAGGGCCGTAATCACGGCATCAATGCCGTCCGTTTTGCCGTGCAGTGCCGCGGTAACCACCCCAATGACCCGGGTTTTCACGGCGTCGTCACTTTTTTCGGTCAACGTATAGAGAAAGTCCTGCTGGCGGAGTGCCTGAATCAGCTCGCCGCTGTTAAGGTTAACCTCGCAGATTCCCCAGTCGCTACCCTGTTCGGCCAGTTTATCCGTGCACAAGGCCTGGTGGGCGCGATGAAAGGCACCAAAGCCGATATGCACTATACGGGTTTTAAGCTGGCGACGGTCATAGGCGGGCAGATGAACATCCGCAGGAAGGTGATCGATGTGTAGCATAAAGCATCCTTGTGGCAGACGGACGGCAGGCCATGCTGGCATTAAGGATGAAAAATTACGCGTCTCGCTACTACCATACAAGTTGAAGTAGCGGAATTGTGAATGTAATCACGAACTGTTTACATTAAGGCCGGGAGCCGGGGCTCCCGTGAGAATTAACTCAGCAGGGCACACTGCGGCGGCAGGCGGCAGCTTAACGCGCCCGGCATGATATCGATGGTAAATGACTGGCCTGTCAGCGGTTCGCCATCCAGGTTAAAGGTCATTTCATGCGGTGAGCGAATCGTCAGGGACGATAAGCGCGTGGAAATAATGCCGGGATTCTCTTCATCGCCGGTCAGGGAATGCAGCAGGGTAGGCAGCAACTCCTGCGCGGTAACAATGCTGACGTCCAGCAGGCCATCGTTAATCAACGCCGACGGGCATAAACGCTGACCGCCTCCGGCCTGACGACCGTTGCCGATGCCGATGACCAGCGCATCGCCCTGCCAGTTAAAACCGGGCCCGGTAATTTCACAACTGTCCGGTTTTAGCGTGTCCATGCGCATCAACCCATGAATAAAATAGGACACGCCGCCCAGCGCGGATTTGAGTTTTTCCGGCGTCTCGGTCGTAATGCGCGTGCCAAATCCTCCGGTCGCCATATTAATAAAATAGTGATGCTGGTTAACGCGGGCGAGGTCGATATCACAGGCTTTACCCTGGATAGCCAGGCGCAAGGCGTGCTCAATCTCTTCAGGAATGCCGACGCTGGTGGCAAAATCGTTCGCTGTGCCCAGCGGCAGAATCCCCAGAACCGGGCGCTCATCCGCGTTGACCGACGCCAGTGCGGTAGCGATTTCGTTGACGGTGCCGTCACCGCCGCCCGCCACCACGGTTTCCGCCTGCAGTTCAAGGGCTTCTTCCACGTAACGCTCACCGTCTCCTTTTTCATACGTCACGCGCACGGCTATGTTAAAGCCCTCGGCGCGCAGCTTCGTGATCGCTTCACGGAGATCGTCATTACCTGCGCCTTTACCATTCAGGATTAGCAGCGTAAGCGATTGTTTGTCCATTATCTGTTCCTTGGAGATCGAAAGCGTAGTTAGTGGTTATAGCATAGCCGGAAGAGAAAAATGATTGGCGAAAGGGAGAAAAAAGAAAACCCGCACGGGGGAGCCGGGCGGGTGAATGAGGTGGATCCAGTTACTGCTGCTGATAATTGTTACTCATTGGTAGCAGGCAGCACTATAGTTCAGTAAAACCGAGCCGTCTGTGATCCTGTTCTTGCTTTTGTCAAATTTTGTCAGGCCGTGGCGTGAGCGGCATGCGGATCCTGAGTGTTCTGGCCTGGCGCAAAGTTACGCAGCAGCAAGGCAAACCGCAGATCTACCTCCGGCGGCACTTTCATCCAGACGCGATGCCCGTCTCCCGGGGCCACCTCTGTCGGTTCTCCACGGCTGTTTTGCAGGGCATCAAGGGTGCAGATCAGGTTACCGGACGGCGTCATGATCTCCAGGCTGTCATGCAGAACAAATTTATTCTTTACCCGTACTTCCGCCCAGCCCTCGCGCTGTTCACCGCTAAACTCCCCGACGAACTGCTGGCGCTCTGAGACAGAGTAGCCGGTCTGGTAATTCTGGTAGCTGTCGTGGGTGTGACGACGCAAAAAACCTTCGGTATAGCCGCGATGCGCCAGGCCTTCCAGGGTTTCCAGCAGGGCAGAATCAAACGGTTTACCTGCCGCCGCATCGTCAATGGCTTTGCGATAAACCTGTGCGGTGCGGGCGCAGTAATAATAGGATTTGGTGCGACCTTCGATTTTCAGCGAGTGAACGCCCATCTGGCTCAGGCGCTCGACGTGCGCCACGGCACGCAGATCTTTCGAGTTCATGATGTAGGTGCCGTGTTCATCTTCAAAGGCGCTCATCATTTCGCCGGGTTTCATTTTCTCCTCCAGCAAAAACACCTTGTCGCTGGGTTGCCCAATGCCCAATGTGGGCGTCACGTCCTGCACGCTGACTGGCTGATGAATTTCAACAATGTTGCCGACGTCATCTTGTCTGGCTTCCTGCAACTGATATTCCCAGCGGCAGGCGTTGGTGCAGGTTCCCTGGTTAGGATCGCGTTTATTCATGTAGCCCGACAGCAGACAGCGCCCGGAGTACGCCATACACAGTGCGCCGTGCACAAACACTTCCAGCTCCATGTCCGGCACCTGCTCGCGAATATCGGCGATCTCCTCCAGCGACAGCTCGCGGGATAAAATCACCCGGCTTAAGCCCATTTGCTGCCAGAATTTCACCGTTGCCCAGTTTACGGCGTTAGCCTGCACAGATAAGTGGATGGGCATGGCCGGAAACGCCTCGCGCACCAGCATGATCAGCCCAGGATCGGACATGATTAACGCGTCGGGCTGCATCTCAATTACCGGCGTTAAGTCGCGGATAAAGGTTTTCAGCTTGGCGTTATGCGGGGCGATGTTCACCACCACATAAAATTTTTTACCCAGCGCGTGGGCTTCGTTAATGCCTTTCGCCAGGTTTTCATGGCTGAATTCGTTATTGCGTACCCGCAGGCTGTAGCGCGGCTGGCCGGCATAGACGGCATCGGCCCCATAGGCAAACGCGTAACGCATGTTTTTCAGCGTTCCGGCGGGGGAAAGTAATTCGGGTTTCATGATGTGCTCACTGATGTCAGGTCAGCATGTCGCCTGGGCGACATGTGCAGGGGGAAACCCTGCAAAAGGTGCGGAATTGTAGGCAGGGTGAAAACGGAAGTAAATTGATCTGGGTCAATCTAAATCAACTGGCAGACATCGGCTTCCCAGCGATAGCCCATGCCATATACCGCGCGGATAAAGGGTTGTTCGCTGTCCAGGCTTTCCAGTTTCCTGCGCAGGTTCTTGATATGGCTGTCAATGGTTCGGTCGGTGACAACCCGGTAATCGTCGTAGAGATGGTTTAACAACTGTTCACGTGAGAAGACTTTTCCCGGTTCAAGGGACAGCGTTTTCAGCAGACGAAATTCAGCGGGCGTTAAATCCAGCGGCTCATCACGCCAGCTGGCCTGAAAGCGGCTTTCATGAACTTTCAGCAAAGACGCGACGGGCGCTTCTTCGGGAGATCGCTTCACCCGGCGCAAAATGGTTTTGACCCGCGCTACCACTTCGCGTGGGCTGAATGGCTTGCAGATATAGTCATCCGCACCAATCTCCAGGCCCAGCAGGCGATCGATTTCTTCTGTGCGCGCGGTCACCATAATAATCGGCAAGTCGGAATCACGACGAATCTCACGGCACAGCGTCAGGCCATCTTTACCCGGCAGCATCAAATCCAGCAGGATAAGATCGGGCGGCGTCTGTTTAACGTAGTCCAGTACCGCGTTGCCGTGCGCCAGATGATGCGTGCGATAGTTAGAAGCCTCAAGGTAATCAATCATCAGCTGTGCCAGCTTGGGTTCATCTTCAACCACAAGGATTAGCGGGTAAGTGTTTTCCTGGTTCATAATCTTCTAAACGGGAGGAACATAACGCAATTGTAGCGCGATTTTCAGCCCACCTAAATCCGCATGCGAGGCGCTGATGCTGCCACCGTGGGCATCAACAATGTTTTTACAGATGGCCAGCCCCAGGCCAGAGCCGCCGCTGGCGCGATTGCGCGAACCTTCTGTGCGGAAAAAACGCTCAAATATTTGTGCCTGTTGATCGCCTTCCACGCCGGGCGCGCTGTCCTCTACGGTGACGTGCCAGTAGGGCGCGTCATACCAGAGCCGCACCCGGACGTCGCCGCCGGCATCGGTGTAACGCAGGCTGTTTTCCAGCAGGTTAATAAACAACTGCATCAGCCGGTCAGGATCGCCAAAAAACGGCGCGTCATCCGGCAGGTCGAGCTTCAGGGTTAAATCATGGCTGCGGTAGCGCTCGGTAAAATTGCCTGCGCTGATCTCAATAAGCTGCACCAAATCGGTGGCCTGCTTGCGATAGGCCAGGGCGCCGACGTCAGAGAGCGAAAGCTGGTGCAGATCATCCACCAGCTTGGTCAGCAGCGCCACTTCGCTTTGCAGAGAGGTAATCGCGTCTGGCGTGAGTTTACGTACACCATCCTGCATGGCTTCCAGCTCACCGCGCAAAATCGCCAGTGGCGTGCGCAGTTCATGCGAGATGTCGGCCATAAAGGCCCGACGCATACTTTCATTTTTCTCCAGCGAACTGGCCAGCAGGTTAAAGTCATGGGCCAACTGGCCCAGTTCGTCCTGGCTGTCAACCTTAACCCGTGTGGCTAAATTCCCCGCCGCCAGATGATGCGTACCGTCTACCAGTCTTTTCACCGGTGCCAGCAAGCCCCGCGCCATCAGCCAGGTGACCAGGGCGGCAAGCAGAGTAGAGAGGCCCACGATATACCAGCTGGTTCGTCGCTGCTGCTGATCAAAATTGATATCTGTGCTGCGCGTCAGGCGCTCTGGCGGCGAGCTGATGATCCAGCCCACGACTTTACCGTTACTGAGCGTAATATCGTGACGTATCCCTTCCGGGGGAACCTGTGAGCGCGGGCCGACCATCACTTTGTAGTGCTGATCGAGTACCCAGAACTGGGTGCGCCAGCCGTGAGGCGGTAACTGGTTACTGCTGTCCGGGTTTTGCTCCAGCGAGCGCAGCATCGAGAAGATCAGCCGGTCGTTATTACGCAGAAAATCCCAGTCGCCATGCTGTTCATACTGATCGGCCAGCGCCGCACCCAGCAAATTCAGCCGCTGTTCATTCCCGCGTTTAATATAGTCGACAAAGCCATGTTCAAAGCTGAGCCGGACGCCCCAGTGCATGGTAATCAGGACCAGCATGCAGGTGGAGAATATGGCCATGAATAATTTGGCACCGATGCCAAAATGCAGGAACGATCTCATTCACTTCTCCGACGTCGCAGATCGACGCTTTTACTCATCTCTTTCGGAACCCGCCAGAACACCAGCGCAGGCAGAATAATGATCAGCGCCATACAGAGATAAACACAGATAAACGCCTGATGGCTTAAACCCTGTTCCCCGAACGTTGCATGACCAAACGCGCCCAGCAGCAGGCCCGCCACGGTTACGCCAATACTCATTGAGAGCTGCATGATCATCGATAACAGGCTGTTGCCGCTGGAGGCCAGGTCATCGGGTAGATCCTTGAGCGTCAGCGTGTTCATCGAAGAGAAGCGAATCGCATTCACCATGCCTTGCAGAAACAGCACCAGCGGCAGCATGACTATCCAGCCGAGCATCGCCACCAGTGGAAACAGCAAGACCACCAGCGCCAGGCCTATGGTTGAACCCACCAGCACGTTGCGATAGCCAAACAGGTTAACAATGCTGACAACCACACGCTTCATGCCCATATTGCCCAGCACCATGGCAATCATCATTAAGCCGGCATGAAACGGGCTGAAGCCCATGCCGATTTGCAAGAACAGCGGCGTCATAAAGGGCAACATGCCGCTGCCGATGCGGCCAGTCAGACTACCGAGTAAGCCAATGGAGAAAATGCGGTTGTCGAACAGCTTCAGGCTGAACAGCGCACTGTCGTTTTGGCGCGCATGCAGCAGATAAAACAGAAGAGAGCCGGTGCCGATGAGGATCATCCCGGCCAGTAACAAGGCAGAGCCGCCGCTACTGCGTTGACCGTCAAGCGCCAGCGTTAACGTAGCCATTCCGGCGGCCAGCAGGACAAACCCGACAAAATCAAAGCGTCGCGGCGGCATCGCGTAGTTCGGCAGTAACTTCAACGTGGCGACGGCACCGATGATGCCGACCGGGATGTTAATCAGGAAAATCCAGTGCCAGCTGGCATATTCCACCAGCACACCGCCCAGTGCGGGCCCCAGTAGCGGCCCAATCTGGCCGGGCAGGGTGACAAAGGTCATCGCAGACATATACTGGTCACGCGGTACAATACGCATTACCGTCAGTCGTCCTACCGGCACCATCATGGCCCCGCCAATCCCCTGAATCACACGCGCCATGATAAGCTGATTCAGCGTGCCTGACAGGCCGCACAACAGCGATCCCACGCTGAACAGCACAATCGCGCTAAAAAAGATATTTCTCACGCCAAACCGGTCCGCCAGCCAGCCGCTCAGCGGCAGCGTCACCGCCACCGTGAGCACATAGGCCACAATCACCGAATGCATATGCAGTGGGCTCACGCCCAGATCGTGCGCCATGGACGGGATCGCCGTGTTGACGATGGTGGTGTCCAGCGTCTGCATAAAAAAACCAAAGGCAACAATCCACAACTGCCAGCGGACCGTGACGCTCTGCATGATATTTACCCCTTAATGCTGAGTGGCATTCATCCTCTGGGTGCGCGTTTTACGTCGCAGTTTGTCCATCATTAAGTACACCACCGGCGTGGTATACAGCGTGAGGAGCTGGCTCATGATCAAGCCGCCGGCAATGGTGATGCCCAACGGCTGACGCAGCTCGGCGCCGTCTCCGCTGGTCAGCACCAGCGGTAACGCGCCAAACAGGGCCGCCAGCGTGGTCATCAGGATAGGGCGGAAGCGTAACAGGCAGGCCTGGAAAATCGCCTCGCGGGCACTCAGGTTGCCGTTGCGTTCTGCGTCAAGCGCAAAGTCGACCATCATGATGGCGTTCTTTTTTACTATCCCGATCAACAACAGAATCCCGATCAAGGCAATCAGGCTGAACGGCGTATCAAACAGCTCCAGCGCCAGCAGGGCACCGACGCCCGCAGACGGCAGCGTCGAAAGAATGGTCAACGGGTGCACATAGCTTTCGTAGAGAATCCCCAGCACGATATAAACTGCCGCAACCGCAGCCATCATCAACCAGAGTTGACTGCTTTGCGATTGCTGGAACGCCTGTGCGGTGCCGGCAAAGCTGCCGCGCACGCTGGACGGTACGCCAAGCGCCGTCATAGTGCGATCGATCGCCTCGGATGCCTGGGAAAGCGACACACCTTCTGGCAGGTTAAAGGAGAGGGTTGACGCGGCAGACAAGCCCTGATGATTAACCGACAGCGGCGCGTTGGCCGGTTGCCATTTGGCGAACCAGGAAAGCGGGATGGGTTTGCCGTCGCTGTTAATCACAAACATCTGATCCAGTGAACTGATGTCCTGGGTATAGCGCGGATCCACTTCCATGACGACCTTGTACTGGTTCAGCGGCTGATAGATGGTGGAAATCTGACGCTGACCAAACGCATCGTTGAGCAACGCATTCGCTTCGGAAACATTAATGCCCAGCCGCGCCATGCTGGCCCGGTCATACGTCAGGGCCATTTCGCTGCCCTGATCCTGCTGATCGGAGTTAACGTCGGCCAGTTCCGGCAGGGCGCTAAAGGCCTGACGAATTTTCGGTTCCCAGGTGCGCAGCGCAGCCAGATCGTCTGTTAACAGAGAATACTGATAGCTGGCGTTGGCTTCGCGACCGCCCACCCGGATATCCTGCACCGCATTAAGATACAGGTTGGCACCGGGCTCCTTTGCCAGCTTGGTACGCAGGCGGGCAATCACCGCCTGTGCATTATCTTTGCGTTCGGACAAGGGTTTCAGGGAGATAAACATCAGGCCCATATTGGTGCGCATGCCGCCGGTAAAGCCCACCACGCTTGAGACATCCGGATCGGCCCCCACGATTTTCATGAAGTCCTGCAACTTACCGCGCATCGCCTGAAACGAAATGCTTTGGTCGGCAGAAATAAAGCCGGACAGGCGGCCGGTATCCTGCTCGGGCAAAAAGGTTTTAGGAATACTGATGAACAGCCACACCGTCAGGGCGACAGTGCCCACGAGCAACAGGATGACCCAGCGCGCATGGTTCAGCACGACGTTCAGAGAGCGGGCATAACCCTGTTGTACCGCCAGCAGCAGGCGGCCAATGCCCCGTCGCCGCGGCTGACTGCGCGGCGCATGGGGTTTCAGCAGGTAAGCACACATCATGGGCGTCAGCGTGATGGACACAAACAGCGAGATCAGAATAGCAACCGACAGGGTGATGGAAAACTCTGCGAAGAAGCGGCCAATCAATCCGCCTGTCATCAGCAGCGGCAGGAAGACCGCGATCAGCGACAGGCTCATCGACAGCACCGTAAAGCCCACTTCACGCACGCCTTTGAGCGCGGCGGCCAGCGGTTTCATGCCCGATTCAACATGACGGGCAATGTTTTCCAGCACCACAATGGCATCGTCCACGACAAAGCCGGTGGCGATGGTCAGCGCCATCAACGACAGATTGTTCAGGCTAAAGCCGCACAAATACATGGCGGCAAAGGTGCCAATCAGCGAGACCGGCACGGCCGCCGCCGGAATCAGCGTGGCGCGACCTGAGCGCAGGAAAACAAACACCACCAGAATGACCAGGCCAACGGCGATAATTAGCGACTGTTCAACTTCTTCGAGCGACGCGCGGATGGTGGGTGAGCGATCCTGGGCAATCTGCAGATCGATCGCCGTCGGGATGATTTCGTGCAGTTCGGGCAGTTCAGCGCGAATACGATCAACCGTCTCAATCACGTTCGCATCCGCCGTTTTGCGAATCACCAGCAAAACGGCCGGTTTGCCCCGCGACATACCGGCGTTGCGCACATCCTGCACGGAGTCCTCAACGGTGGCGACATCGGACAACCGTACTGCCGCGCCGTTGTTGTATTGCACGATCAGCGGCTGGTATTCCCGGGCAGTTTGTAATGCATCGTTGGTCCGTAACTGCCAGCGCTGTTGCCCGTCTTCCAGCGCGCCCTGCGGACGGCGCTGGTTAGCGTTAGCGATGGTCTGACGCACCGCATCCAGCGACACGCCCTGATTAAATAACGCCTGCGGATTGAGCGCCACGCGCACTGCGGGCAGCGAGCTGCCGCCCACGGTGACATCGCCCACGCCATTAATCTGCGACAGCTTCTGTGCCAGCTGTGTCGACGCATAATCATAAAGCTGGGCTGGCGTGTACAGATCTGACGTCAGCGTCATAATCATGATCGGCGCGTCAGACGGGTTGGCTTTGCGGTAGGTCGGACGCGACGGCATGCCGGTAGGGAGCAGGCTCTGCGCCGCGTTAATGGCCGCCTGTACATCACGTGCCGCGCCGTTAATATCACGATTAAAATCGAACACCATAATAATGCGGGTCGATCCCAGCGAACTGGTCGAGGTCATTTCACTGACGCCTGCAATTCGGCCCAGCGAGCGCTCCAGCGGCGTGGCGACCGAAGACGCCATCGTTTCGGGCGAGGCTCCTGGCAGGGACGCTGACACCATAATGACCGGAAAATCCACCTGCGGCAGCGGCGCCACCGGCAGCAGGCGGAAGCCCAGAATGCCCGCCAGCGCAATGGCCAGCGTCAGTAGCGTCGTGGCGACCGGACGATGGATAAACAAAGCAAAAAACTTCACGGCTGCGCCTCCGTCTGACCCAGGCGACGACGCAGGTTATGCGCCAGGCGGTCAAACAGCAGGTAGATTACCGGCGTGGTAAACAGCGTCAGAATCTGGCTCAGAATCAGGCCGCCGACCATGGCGATCCCCAGCGGCTGCCTCAGCTCTGCACCTACGCCAGTGCTGAGCATCAGCGGTAATGCACCCAGCAGGGCGGCCAGCGTCGTCATCAGAATCGGTCGGAAACGCAGCAGGCAGGCCTGATAAATCGCATCATAGGGCTTCATGCCCTGTTCACGTTCCGCCGCTAACGCGAAGTCGATCATCATAATGGCGTTCTTTTTCACAATACCAATGAGCAGAATGATGCCGATGATGGCAACAATATCCAGCTCATTCCCACTTATCATCAGCGCCAGCAGCGCACCGACGCCCGCCGTGGGCAACGTGGAGAGAATGGTGATGGGATGGATAAAGCTCTCATACAGCACGCCGAGCACGATATACATCGCCACGACTGCCGCCACAATCAGCCAGACGGTACTGGTCAGGGCAGCCTCGAAAGCCAGCGTGCTGCCCTGGAACTGCGTCATCACCTCTGACGGCATCCCCAGTTCCGTCTCTGCCTGGTTGATCGCTTTGGTCGCATCTTCCAGCGAATAGCCCTTCGCCACATTGAAAGAGAAGGTGGCGGAGGGGAACTGACTCAGATGGTTAATCGTTAAAGGCGCATGGCGCTGGGCAATGCTGGCGATCGCGCTCAACGGCACGCTGCCACCGTCAGTGCTGTTCAGACGAATACCGTCCAGGCTTTGCAGGCCCGGCATGGTGCTGTTGTCCTGTTCCAGCACCACGCGGTACTGATTCGCCTGGGTATAAATCGTGGAGATCAGCCGCTGACCAAAGGCGTCATACAGCGCGTTATCTACGTCCGCCATGCTGATGCCCAGCCGGCTGGCACTGTCACGGTCCACTTTGATATAGGCTTCCAGCCCCTGGTCCTGCCAGTCACTGCTGACGTCACGTAGCGCAGGGTGTTTCTGCAGGGCGTTAAGCAGGGCAGGGACCCAGGTGCTGAGCGAATCCAGCGAACCGGACTGCAGAGTAAACTGATACGGCGTACGGCTGGCCTGGGTATCAATTGTCAGGTCCTGCACCGCCTGCAACCACAAGGTGACGCCAGGAATTTTGCTGATCTGCGCTTGCAGCCGCTGCTGAATCTCCGGAATACGCTCGCTGCGCATATCCAGCGGTTTGAGGTTAATCTGCAACCGGGCGCTGTTGAGTGACGGATTGGTGCCGTCCACGCCCACGAACGAGGTCAGACTCTGCACAGCCGGATCTTTCATAATCACAGAGGCAACATCGCGTGTCCGCTCCGCCATACTGGCGTAGGATACCGACTGCGGTGCCTCCAGCGTTCCCTGGATAATGCCGTTGTCCTGCTGCGGAAAGAAACCTTTAGGAATGGCCATCCACAGCAAAACCGTCAGCAGCAACGTGCCGAGCGCCACGGACAGCGTCAGCCAGGGGTGATTCAGCACCCGGCGCAGCCCACGACCATAAACGGCAATGATGCGATCGAACATCGCTTCGCTGGCACGGGAAAAGCGGTTCTGCTTACGCAGTGACTCGGCGCTCAGCATGCGGGCACACATCATCGGCGTCAGGGTGAGCGAGACCACCGCTGAGATCAGAATTGCCACCGCCAGCGTCACCGCAAATTCGCGAAACAGGCGACCAATCACGTCGCCCATGAACAGCAGCGGAATCAATACCGCAATCAGTGAAAACGTTAACGAAATAATGGTAAAGCCAATTTCGCCTGCCCCTTTCAGGGCCGCTGTCATCGGCTTTTCCCCTTTTTCGATATAGCGCGAGATATTCTCAATCACCACGATGGCATCGTCCACCACAAAGCCTGTGGCGATGGTCAGCGCCATCAGCGTCAGATTATTGATGGAAAAGCCCAGGAAATACATTGCCGCAAAGGTGCCAATAAGCGACAGCGGAACAGCCACGGCCGGAATGATGGTCGCGGGCACATTACGCAAGAACAGGTAGATGATCATCACCACGAGCGCCATTGCTAGCATCAGCTCATGCTGCGTATCGGTGACGGACGCGCGGATATTGGTGGTGCGATCGGTGACCAGTTTGACA
Source organism: Pantoea sp. SGAir0180 (assembly GCF_043546245.1). Taxonomy (NCBI): domain Bacteria; kingdom Pseudomonadati; phylum Pseudomonadota; class Gammaproteobacteria; order Enterobacterales; family Erwiniaceae; genus Pantoea; species Pantoea sp. SGAir0180. Next base: position 988,526 of record NZ_CP028071.1, read on the forward strand.
TCGACGGATTTGGGCAGGCTGGCAATCAGCCCGGGCAGCATGGCGCGAATATTGTCGGCGGTTGCAATAATATTGGCACCCGGCTGGCGCTGCACATTCAGTACGATGGCGGGTTCACGGTTAGACCAGGCACCCAGCCAGCTGTTTTCGGCACCCTGTTCAATCGTAGCCACATCGGCCAGCCGCACTGGCGCGCCATTTTTATAACTGACGATCAGCTGGCGGTAATCCTCGACCGATTTCATCTGATCGTTGGCTGACAGCGTAACCGAGCGGGTCGGACCATCAAGACTGCCTTTCGCGGAATTTACGTTGGCGTTGGTGATCGCCGTACGCACCATTTCGCTGGTCAGGCCCATAGAGGCTAATGCCTGGGTGTTCATCTTAACGCGCACAGCGGGACGCTGGCCGCCGGTCAACGTGACCAGGCCGACGCCGGTCACCTGGGAAATTTTCTGCGCGACGCGTGTTTCCACCATGTCCTGTACCTGGGTTAAGGGCATGCTGGTGGTGGTGACGGCGAGCGTCATGATGGGCGGATCCGCCGGGTTAACTTTGCTGTAAACCGGCGGATTCGGCAAATCGCTGGGCAGCAGGTTAGAGGCAGAGTTAATCGCTGCCTGCACTTCCTGTTCTGCGACATCGAGCGGCAGCGAGAGCTGGAACTGCAGTGTCACCACCGAGGCGCCGCCAGAACTTTGCGAGGCCATCTGTTTAAGACCGGACATCTGACCGAACTGACGTTCAAGAGGCGCTGTAATCGACGACGTCACCACATCCGGACTGGCACCGGGATACAGGGTAACAACCTGAATGGTCGGATAGTCCACTTCGGGTAACGCTGACACCGGCAAAAAGCGGTAACCCAGAATCCCCGCCAGCAGAATAGCAATCATCAGTAACGTCGTCGCGACCGGGCGCAGAATAAACTGGCGTGACGGTCCTCCGCTGTGGTCAGGAGGCATAACCTGCATTACTCTGACTCTCCCTTGGATGGCAAGCTGGCGCGGCTCTGTTTAGTTGCACTGCTCTGTGCTGCAACCACTTCCACTTTTGCCCCCTCTGTCAGGCGGTCAAGGCCATCCGTTACCACGCGGTCGCCCGCGCTCAGTCCGGCATTGATGACCACTTTCTGACTGTCCTGGAAACCGGCGGTCACGGTTTTCTTACTCACCTTATTTTCGCTGTTAATCACCCAGACAAAGTGGCCTTCGTTGCCCATCTGTAACGCGGCTACCGGAATCACGACGGCATCCTGCAACGTATTCACCTTCAGCCGGGCGTTGACGAACTGATTAGGGAAAAGCAGGTCATCCTGATTATCAAAACGCGCTTTGATTTTAATGGTGCCTGTCGTGACGTCGATCTGGTTATCCAGACTGAGCAGTTTTCCGCGCGCAATCAGGTGTTGATTGCTGCGGTCCCAGGCTTCCACCAGCAACGGTTCGCCACTTTTCTGCGCCTGCATGATCTGGCTGATATTGTTTTCGGCGACGCTAAAGACGACATCCACCGGATGCGTCTGAGTAATCACCACCAGACCATTGGTATCACCGCTGGTGATGTAGTTGCCAATATCAACCTGCTTCAGGCCGACGCGACCCGCAATCGGGGACGTAATTCGGCTGTAAGTCAGGTTCAGCTGTGCGCTGGCAACGCTGCCTTCGTCGGCCTTAATCGTGCCCAGGGTTTCACTGACCAGCGCGTTTTGCGTATCCAGATCCTGCTGGGATACCAGCGAGGTTTTCGCCAGCTTCTGGTAACGGGCTAAATCACGGCGGGCGTTCGCAAGCGTAGCCTGATCGCGCGCCAGCTGGCCTTGAGCCTGCATCAGGGCGACCTGATAGGGACGCGGATCGATCTCTGCCAGCAGATCGCCGGCTTTGACCTGCTGGCCTTCCGTGAAATGGATGGCCACCAGGTTACCATCTACCCGGCTGCGTACCGTTACGGTATTGGCTGCGGTCACCGTACCCAAACCGCTAAGGTATTGCGGCACACTTTCTGTCACGGCGCTGGCAGCCTGCACGGGCGCAAGCGGTTTATGTCCACCGTTGCCTCTTTTGCCGTGTTCTGACTGGCTGGATGTTTCGTTGCCTGCGGGTTGGGCTGGATGCTTCCACCAGTAGTAACCGCCTGCAGCAGCGGCAATAACCACCGCTAAAATCAGGCCTTTTTTCATTCCAGGATGTCGGTTGTTCATTGTTATTGTTGCTCTCCAGCGATATCGTTCCAGGACGCGGGCGTAAACGTTAGCCTGCAAACCACGAATTGTAGTCGTCCCTGCGGGTAAAAATTTGAAGGAATTAAGGATATCTGTCAGCGCACCGTAAGTATGTCGGTTTTTTGAAAAAACGGCGTTGGCAAAGAGTCAGATTTGATGTGAAACAAGGCGGACTACGCTGACAACAGCGCGCCGGATCATATCCTGCCTGATCAGGAAATACAGGATTAAAAACAACTTATCCTTCAGGAAGATGACACATTCATCACCCAGCGCTTTACGCAGCCGTGCGCAGCATGAAGAAGGTCAGCGTTTAACCTTACGTTATGCCTGCTGAGACATTGAGCGCTGAGCAAGGGGACGCGGTGCGAAGAGGAATAAGCATCATCTTCGATACCGCCGGGTCCGTCAGTAACGTGCATTGCCGGACCGGGCGCTATCCTTAACGCGGCAGAACCGGCTGACGCATGGTGCCGCTTTAACCCCGCTCAGGATTAAAGGGCAGAAGGGCTTTTTTCTGAGGACAGGCACTGCACTCGTTTTGCCTTCACCGCAAAAGAAAGCACGGGCTCACATACTGTGTCGCTTTACCCGCGCACAAACTGACAAAGCCAGAAGGGGCATTTTCCGCGAGGCATTACGCAGCGCTGAGCGACCTGAAGGCACCGCATGAGCGGCGCGAGGACCGCCGAAGCCAAAGTGCCTCTTCTGGCGATCTCACCCGCCGACATCATAACAATGGGTTAGCATCCCAAAACAGCTCAGGCTGACGTCTTTGCGGTAAAGGGAAACGAAGGAAAGGGAGCCGAAGCCAAAATGCCCCTTCAGGCGATTTCACCCGCCGCCAGTGCTGCACTTTACTCGACTCCCCCCGCTGTCAGGCAAACATCACCTCAGCCCAGCGCGCCAGACCAGCGGTCACTGAGGCAAAGTCATCTCCGCCAGCAATCGGTGTACCCGGCAGGGCCTGCTGCAGCGCAGCGCGCAGCAGAGGCGAACGTGCACTACCGCCCGTCAGATAGATCACTTCCGGCTTAATATGGCTGGTCGCCAGCGCCAGATATACCTGTTCCAGGATCTTCTCCAGCGGCTGGCTGATCGCGTCCTGCAGGGTTGCCACGCTGATATCGGCCTGTAAATCCGCGCTGATAAAATCCAGTGCGGCGGCGAAGTCAGGGCGGTCGGAGAGGGCGATTTTGCTCTCTTCCGCAGTACGCACCAGACGATAGCTCAGCTTTTGTTGCCAGACTTTTAACAGGTGTGCCACGGCGGCAGGATTTTCGGCATCCCGTACCAGATCGCGCAACAGTTTGCCGCAGGCGGTACTGTAAAAATCGCTTTGTGCAGGCACATCGTTGATGGCGACGGCATTCCACCAGGGCAGGGCAGGTAAGGCCGTGCCTTTTTGTGTCTTCCCGCCCGCGCCCAGCAACGGCATCAACGCTTTAAACGCCAGCATAATATCCAGGTCATTACCGCCCACGCGGCAGCCACTATGGCCCAGCAGGCTTTCCCGCCGGTCTGACAGATGACGCCACTGCGGCCCCATCAACAGCATCGAACAGTCGGTGGTTCCCCCACCGATGTCCACGACCAGCACGCGGGTTTCTTTTTCGAGTGTGGCTTCAAAGTCCAGCCCCGCCGCGACCGGCTCAAACTGAAACTCCACCTCCCGAAAGCCCGCGCGTTTAGCGGCACGCAATAAGATGCCCTGCGCCTGCGCGTTGGCCTCTTCGCTGCCCAGTCCCTGAAAGTTCACCGGGCGGCCAATTACCGCCTGTTCAATTGACTGGTCAAGCTGTGCTTCGCCCTGCTGACGAATATGCAGCATCATGGCGCACACTAAATCTTCAAAGAAGGCGATCTGCTGGGGTTTTAACCCACTCGCGCCCAGGAAGGACTTCGGCGACTTCACGAACCAGACATCTTCCGGATCGACCATATAGTGCTGAAGCGCGGTCAGACCGAACTGCACGCTATCGGAGAGAACATCGATATCTTCTTCACGGTTATAGCGCAGCGCCCGTTGCAACAGCGCCGTGCTTTCCTGGTCCGGCGTGGCAACCTGATGATGGCGATAAAGCCATTCCGTAACGGCTTCACGTGTCGGGGAGCAGATCATCGATGGCAGCAGGCGTTGACCGTTCTCCAGCGTTAACAGTCGTGGTGTGCCTTTTTCACTGACCGCAATCGAGCAGTTAGCCGTACCGTAATCGAATCCAATGAACATTTTTCGCCCCCAGGCAGGAAAAAGGGGGCGACTTTAGCGCAGCTGTAAAGGTGAGGCAAGCGGCGAGCGGCAGAATTAGCGAATCGCAAAAAGGTGATCTTCACTCAGTTTGCTGAGCGGCTGGCGCTCGGCAACCGCACTGCCCCAGACTCCGTCAACATCCAGGCTGGTAAGCGTGGTCAGAACGGCCGGCACGGAGACTGGGCCCGCAAGCAATATAATATTACGTTCATTGGTCTGGCTTTGAATAATGGAAATCAGCATTTCATCCATCAGATTATTATGCAGGTTCGCCACCAGCTCGGGGGCCAGAATCAGGCAGTCCACCACTTTACCGGTTAACTGATTAAACGCATCCAGGTTACGGCCAAACTGTTGCAGCACGATGCGACAGCCTGCCTGACGCAGTTTCATCAGTGTGCCCAAAAGCTGCTCGCCGCCCGATAACACGCTGGCGGCATGCAGCGCGATACCGCTGTTACTGTTCGCCAGACCGGATTCTGCAAAACGGACACAAAGTTTCTCAACGAAAACCGGATTATAAAGCGCGTTAACATCCACGGGCAAAATTAAAGCAATGCCTTTTTGGCTCATAGCCGCAATGCGATGACGGAAAAAAGCCTCAACGATATTGTCTTCCAGCCGCTGTTTCAGCGCCGCGTCAGTCAGGTTGTTACGCAGCAGATGTTCATCCACCAGCAGTCCTTCCCGGGTAAACAACTGCACTTCAATCAACCAGACGCTGGCTGAGTGCGGCTTACCTGGCGGTGCGACAGCCCAGACCTGGAGTTCCACCTGCAAGGCATCCAGGGTTGCCTGATCCAGCGAATGGTGGCTGCCGGTCAGGGCCAGCGGATGCTGTTCGTACACCATGTAGCGCCCGCGGCCGCTGCGTTTAGCGTTGTAACAGGCAATATCGGCCTGGGACAACACATCACTGCTTTGACAATTATTTGGTGAAATTTGTGTCATGCCTGCGCTGGCCCCAACCTGATAGGCCCGGCCCAGCCATTCAAAACAATAGTCGTTGACTGCACGCACGATACGCTGCACCACATCACGGGCCTGGTCCACCAGACATTCAGGCATGAGCACGGCAAATTCATCCCCGCCAAGACGGGCGAGAAAGTCGGTGCTGCGCAGGTGGTGACGCATTAAATCGGAAAGTTCGCTCAGCAGTGCATCCCCGGCGGCGTGCCCGGCGCTGTCGTTAACCGCTTTGAATTTATCCAGGTCAATAAACACCAGTACATGCTGATGTTGATGTTCAGCGGCATCGGACAGCAGTCGCTTCAGTTGCAACTCAAAACTGGCGCGATTGGGCAGGCGGGTTAACGTATCGTGCAGCGCGCTGTAGCTCAATCGTTTCATGACTTTACGTGATTCACTCACATCCTGAATGACCATCACCGCGCCGCGTTCGGTTCCCGATTCCGATTTCAGCGGTGTTATCGTGTAATGGATATCAATATGCTCACCATTCAGGGTGTGAAGCACCCACTCTTCCGACAGATAGGGCGCAGTCTTTTCAGAATGCGTGGGGTTGATCATCAGATTTTCCACGGGCGCGCCGTGACGGCCATGGGTGATGTGAAGCAGTTCACTTACCGGTCTGCCGACCGCGGCTTCCTGTGACCAGCCAGTCATTTTTTCAGCCACCGGATTCATGAAGGTGACGCGCATGGCCTGATCCGTACTGATGACGGCCTCGCCGATGGAATCGAGCGTAATCATCATGCGCTCTTTTTCCTGAAACAGGGCTTCGTTCAGGTTACGCAGCGGCGTAATGTCCTGTGCAACGCCCAGTATGCGCTCGATCCGGCCTTCCTGACTGAGTAAACGATTCGCCTGAGAACGTATCCAGTAATGTCCTTCTTCGCGCATCACGCGATACTCCATTTGAAACGCGCTGCTTTCTTCAATGGCCTGCTGTATGGTCTGCACACAAAATGCGCGATCGTCGGGATGCACCAGTTTGATCCACAAGTCGAAGCTGGGCACTTCATCCGACTGCAAACCGAACAATGTGTACATGCGTTTATCCCACAGCATTTCTCCACTGTTCATGTTCCATTCCCACACGCCAATGCCGCCCGCTTCGTTGGCCAGCGTGATACGTTCCATTAACCGCTGGTTGACCAACTCGCTCTGTTTTAATTCAGAAATATTCACAATCTGCGCAATGAAATAGAGCGGTTGTTGTTCGCTGTCCCGTACCAGCGAAACCGTCAGCCGCACCCAGACGATTTCATGGTCCTTACGGAAGTAACGCTTCTCCAGCGTGAACGACAAAATCTCGCCAGCCAGCAGCTTATCCATTTTGCCATCGTCAATACCCAGGTCGTCAGGATGCGTAATCTGCTGGAAAGTCAGGTTCTTTAATTCGTACTCGGGATAACCCAGCGTGTCGCATAATGATTTATTCACCTGAAGCCAGCGGCCTTCGGGTGAAACCAGCGCCATGCCAATAGCGGAATACTCCATGGCGTTACGAAAACGCGTTTCGCTTTCACTGATATGGCGCGTTTCATGGCGGAACGCATCCATGACCAGCGACATAATATGGCAGGGGATTAAGACCATCAGAAACGGCAGCCAACTGACAATCATGGCGTAATTCGTCGTCGTAGGCGTGACGATTATCCAGTCTAAAGAAAGCAGCAGCGCCATAAAGCTGGCGTTGAGAAAGAACAAGACAAACGCCTCCACCTTGGGCAGCCGAACAGCGCACCAGAACAGCACGACCAAAATGAAGGTAAACGGCCAGGGCAAAAAACGCAGCGACAAATAGCTGGCAATCAGCGTCAGAACGAGGCTGAAAAGTGTTTCAAACAGCGAGGTGCGCCTGAGGTAACCCTTAGGCAAGGGCCAGGAGAGCAGCAGCAGAACCGGCCCAAGCGCGAGCATGCCGATGATTTCCGAAATCACCCATGTATAAAAGAAGGCGAAAGAGGCCTGTTGTCCAACCTGTAAAACCCACAGCGCCAGTACGCCACCAATCAGTGGCGAAATCACACCGGTGGCAAAAACAAAGCGCAGCCAGTCACGCAGCGACACCAGCGGTGCCTCGCGGTTAAGCAACGCGCGCAGCAGCATGCCACCGATGCCCGCCTGCAAAAGGTTCAACAGGGCAAATTTTAAATTTGAAAGCGCAGGACCGATGACAAACGCATTGGCTGCAGCGGTGCCAATCAGGCAGGCCGCAAGGAACAACGGCAACTGACGTGATGTGCAGCGAAACACCACCACGGTCATTAAGGCGGTGGAAAACCATAAAGGCGAAATCTTGCCGCTCACTACGATCAGTTCAAGGCAGAACAAGGTCAGGACGAACGAAACCAGGCCAAGCCCGCAGGCATGAAGCCACGAATTAGGTGATTTATCTGACGAAGCCAGCGCATCAACGATCATTTATCGATCCAGCAGGGTACAAGGTATTGACATGGCAGGTGACGAGATAGCCATCCTGATTGAAGAATGCTAGCACATTTGTTGGAGAAAAAAGGGGGGAAATCATTAAATTGCGTTATTTGACCGATTGACGGGCTCGTCTGTGAGGCGAGCCCGTCTCGCCTTATTCAACGAAAAAGGTCGGCACGGGTATAGGGTTTTTCCAGGCCCGCGAGGCGGGCTGAAAAGTGCTCAAGAAACTGCTGCGTGGTGGCGATGCGTCCATGTCCCAGCAGCAGCACCGGCACCAGCAACGCGGCGGCAATCTGCGGCCAGCTAAACCCTTTTAATGCGGTTTCGCGTTGTGAAAGCAAAAAAGCGGTGCTCAGTGTAAAGCCTAACAGCAGTCCGGTCAGGACTTCGCTGAGGGAATGAGCATGGATGACGAGGCGGGAAAACCCCACCATTAAGGGGATCATATAGCCCACGCCAATGGCGAAACCGCGCCACAGGCTCGGCCAGCGTCCGGATATCAGCCAGAGCATCACGGGCCACAGGGTGGCAGACATGGCGCTGTGGCCGCTAAATCCGGTGAAGTTAAAACGGGCACTGCCAATGCCAAAGCCCAGAAAGAGAATTTTTGACAGGCTGACAACCAGCCCCGCCAGGCCAAAGGCAAAAAGCCAGTACCATACGGTGCGCCGGTTATCACTTTTCCACGGCAAAATCAGTGCAATAATCACCGCCGTGGGAATTAACAACATACTGTCACCAAAATAGGTGAGGGTCTTCCAGAGCATAGTTTTCCTTTATTTTTTTCGGGCCCCAGGCCCTTTTTGTTCAGGTTTGTAAGACCTGATACGTGCTGTGCATCGTCATGCTGTCTGAGAGGGCTAGTTTATCGATGAAATCATTCGAGTTAAAAGGGGAAAGTCTGAAAACCGGCCATGCCATTTCTCTGGCATCAAAAGACCGAAATCCCTATACTTAGCGCCAAATCACCCTCTCCGTTCAGCCCCATTAACTGGGTGCGCAGTTTGCGTACAGTTTCTGGCTCCAGTATCAGGTTTTTAAAAGTATGACTGACAAGTCCCATCAGTGCGTGATCGTTGGCATTGCAGGTGCATCCGCATCCGGTAAAAGTTTAATCGCCAGTACCCTGTATCGTGAAATTCGCGATCAGGTGGGTGATGAACACATCGGTGTTATTCCCGAAGATGCCTATTACAAAGATCAAAGTCACCTCACCATGGAAGAGAGGGTTAAGACCAATTATGACCATCCCAGCGCGATGGATCATGATTTGCTGTTACAGCATCTGCGCGCTGTCAAAGCAGGACAGGACATTGAACTGCCGGTTTACAGCTACGTTGAGCACACCCGCACGCAAGAGACGCTGCATCTCAAGCCCAAAAAAGTCATTATTCTTGAAGGCATTCTGTTGTTAACGGATGCGCGGTTACGCCAGGAACTGAATTTTTCCATTTTCGTCGATACGCCGCTGGATATTTGTCTGATGCGCCGAATGAAGCGCGACGTCAATGAACGCGGTCGCTCAATGGATTCCGTCATGAGTCAGTATCAGAAAACGGTACGCCCGATGTTTCTGCAGTTCATTGAACCGTCAAAACAGTACGCGGATATCATCGTGCCGCGCGGTGGTAAAAACCGCATCGCGATTGATATTCTGAAGGCCAAGATTAATCAGTTTTTCGAGTAGTTTACGTCTCAAAAGGCGTGACGCGAACAGGTTAAAAGCACAGATGCGCCCTGTTCGCTACACTTACTTCATGGAGTTACCGTAATGAGATTATGCGACCGCGATATTGAAGCCTGGCTCGACACCGGAAAACTGGCGATTACCCCACGGCCAACCGTGGAACATATCAATGGTGCAACAGTGGACGTGCGTTTGGGCAATCAGTTCCGGACGTTCAGCGGACATACCGCGCCGTTTATTGATTTAAGCGGCCCGAAGCACGAGGTCAGTGCTGCGCTGGATCGCGTCATGAGCGATGAGATCGTGTTGCCGGAAGGTGAGGCGTTCTTTTTGCATCCGGGCGAACTGGCGCTGGCGGTAACGCTGGAATCTGTCACGATTCCCGACGATCTGGTGGGCTGGCTCGACGGGCGTTCTTCACTTGCCCGCCTCGGGCTAATGGTTCACGTCACTGCGCACCGTATCGATCCGGGCTGGCAGGGCCGTATCGTGCTGGAGTTCTATAATTCAGGCAAACTGCCTCTGGCGTTGCGCCCTGGCATGTTGATTGGTGCGCTAAGCTTTGAACCGCTTTCCGGTCCGGCAGCGCGTCCCTATAATCGCCGTGAGAATGCAAAATATCGTGGCCAGCAGGGTGCTGATGCCAGTCGTATCGACAAAGATTAATTCATGAGGATGTGATGAGAAGAGTGATAACCACGCTGGCCATTCTACTGGTGGTGGTCGTAGCGGGATTAACGGCGTTGGTCATGCTGGTGAACCCTAACGACTTCCGTAGCTACATGGTGCAACAAGTCCAACAGCGTAGCGGTTATCAACTCACTATCGATGGCGACCTGCGCTGGCATGTGTGGCCGAAACTCAGCATTCTCGCCGGACGGATGAGCCTGACGTCACCCGGAGCGGCGCAACCGGTTGTTTCTGCCGATAACATGCGTCTGGATGTTAATCTTCTGCCGTTACTTTCCCATCAGCTCAGCGTAAGCCAGGTGATGTTAAAAAATGCCATCGTGCGGGTCACGCCAGACAGCGCCGCGCGGGCACCTGAGAACGCGCCGCGCGCGCCCCACAACAGCGAACCCACCTCGTCTGCCGGCTGGTCGTTTGACATCGACAATCTGCAGCTGTCCGACAGCCTGCTTATCTGGCAGCAGCCGGGCGGGGACGCCTTTACCTTCCGTAATCTTAATCTGGATATGGAGCAGGATCAGTCCAGAATCGCCACGATCGGCCTGACGACCCGTCTGACCCGTAACCAGCGCACCGCTGTCCTGACGCTGAAAGGGCAACTGGACAAATCACGCTATCCGCATCAGTTGAGCGGCCAGGTGGCGCAGGTCGACTATAACCTGACCGGAGCGAGCCTGCCGCCAGAGGGCATTAAAGGCACGCTGAGCTTTCAGGGCAGCTGGGACCTGGATAAAAACCGTTTTGACGTGAGCAATCTTAAGCTGACCGCCAACGACAGCGTGCTCAGCGGGCGCGCTGAAGGTGAACTTACGCCGCCGCAAAAGCTGGCGCTGGATCTTCATGCCAGCGCACTCAATATGGACAATCTGTTGTTTATCTCGACCCTGACCCAGCAGATGAGTGGACAAAACAGTCAGATTGCCCCGGCACCGGTCATCGCGGACCAGCCTGAACCGACCAATGCAGACTCCCCGCTTAACGACATTGATCTCGATTTGTCGCTGCAGGCCGATAGCGCGGTCTGGCGTGGCCTGAACCTGACCAAACTCTCCCTCAAAGCGGTTAATCAACGGGGGCTGGTAACCTTCAGTACATTATCAGGCAATGTGGGGCAGGGGAGCTTCTCTGTACCGGGCAGTATCGACATTCGTCAGCCTGTTACGCAGGTCGCTTTTACGCCGGTGCTGAACCAGATAGCTATCCAGCCTTTATTAAAAGCGCTGGCCTTGCCGCCGTCGCTGCAGGGAACCCTGAGCCTTAAAGGTGAATTGTCGGGTGAAAATCTGACGCTTGCGGATGCAAAACGCAGCTGGCAGGGCAAGGCCGATATCCAGGGGCATGATCTGAAACTGGCCCAGCTCGACTTACAGCAAATGGTGCGCAGTGCCGTGGCACGTGTCAGCGACCGTGTCAGCAGTGATTCTCAGGCGTCCGGACAGGGCATTGAGCAGGTGAGCGGACAACTGGCCATGAAAAATGGGCTGCTGACGTTAAGTCATCTCGACGGTGGAGGGAAGGCGCTGACGCTGCGCGGCGAGGGGCGTATCAATCTGGTGCAGCAACAGCTGGATGTGACGCTGGGACTGACACTGAGCGACTGGCGCGGCGACGAAAAACTGGTGGCCGCGCTGTCCGACCAGGTGATTCCGTTCCGTATTTATGGCAGTTGGGCTAATCCGCAATATACGCTGCCGGTAGATGATGTCATGCGTGACAGGCTACAGAATGAGGCAAAATCACGCCTCAATCAGTGGCTCGATCGTCAACAGGCAAAAGACAAGAACAGTACGCACCCGTAATCACCGTCGGCAGCCGGCGCTGAATTACGCTTTCAGCGCCGCACCGTCGACGTGAGGTACAATCCCTACCTTCTGAATCCGGTGCTGGTCGACCTGTAAAGTCCGTAGCCGGTATTCACCAAGCTGAATCTCTTCGCCTTCCTGCGGCACATGTTGCAGGCGATCCATCATTAAACCTGCGATCGTGTGGTAATGCTGTGTGTTTTCTCGCGGCAGCGTGACGTAAAGGGCCAAATCGTCCAGTGGCATATGGCCATTGGCAATCCAGCCGCCTGCGCCGTCAGGCTGAATGTCGTGGCGCGCCTCTGAATCGGCTTCGTTCGGCAGATTGCCCGCAATCGCCTCCATTAAATCGCTCAGCGTCACCACGCCTTCTACCGACCCGAACTCATCGACCACAAACGCAAAATGCGTCTGTGCCTGGCGGAACTGCTCCAGCGCCTGTAACACCGTTATGCGCTCGTGGAAGACCAGCGGCTGACGGATCAGGCTACGCAGATCCAGGGCATGCTGATGCAGCGACTGATGCAGCAGATCGTTAACATGGACAACACCAAGCGGTTCGTTACCGTTTTCGGTGATAACGATGCGCGTATGCTGATTGCGGTCAAGATCGGCCATAATGACGTCGGGATCGTCGCTTAAATCAATGTGCTGAACATCATGGCGCGTGGTCATAATTGTGTCGATACGACGTTGCCCCAGTCCCATCACGCTGGCAATCATCACACGTTCCTGCCGGTTAAACAGGGCAACAGACTCACCGTCAGCCAGCATAGAAGCGGTTTGCGTATCCAGCTCGGCCTGTTCCGCTTCACCACGCAGCAGCCGCAGCACGGCTTCAGCTGTGCGCTGGCGAAGGGGCCGTCCGGCTGACAACACTTTACGGCGGTTAAACTGTGCCAGCTGATTCAGGGCTTCAATGACGACGGAGAAACCGATCGCGGCATACAGATAGCCCTTGGGAATCGCAAAACCAAACCCTTCCGCCACCAGACTGAAACCAATCATCAGCAAAAAGCTCAGACACAGAATCACAATGGTCGGATGGTTGTTAACAAAGCGCGTCAGCGGTTTACTGGCTAACAACATCAGTAAAATGGCGATAGTGACCGCCGCCATCATGATCGGCAGATCGTTGACCATCCCGACGGCGGTAATCACCGCATCCAGAGAAAAAATGGCATCCAGCACGACAATTTGTGCCACGACGGGCCAGAATTTAGCGCCGCCCTTTTGTTGAGTGTCCTCCGCATCGCTGCCTTCAAGTCGTGTGTTAAGTTCGGTGGTCGCTTTGAACAGCAAAAACAGCCCCCCGCACAACAACAACAGATCACGCGCACTAAAGGCATGATGCGCGAAGGTGAATAAAGGTTGAGTCAGCGTTACCAGCCAGGAAAGCGAGGCTAACAGCAGCAGGCGACAAACCAGCGCCATGAGCAGACCAATAATGCGCGCGCGGTCGCGCAACGCCGCAGGCAGTTTCTCCACCAGGATAGCGATAAACACAAGGTTATCAATACCCAGCACCAGCTCCAGAACGATTAGCGTTACTAAACCTGCCCACAATGAGGGATCGGTCATTACCTCCAGCATGCGTTATTCACCTGAATGTCTAAAAATAAGCTTTGTCTGATGATAGTGGACAGACGGCGTCGGGACAAATAGCGGAATGACAGGCGCTTTACGCTTTATTTAGACACAGGCCACTTTAATTACAGGCGAATTAATGGACGAAATGATTAATGCGGGAAGGACTGTAAGGGATAAAGGTTGCAGATTAATGTCACTACACTCGCCATTCAGAGGAATTTCTTATGCGATTAATCCTGGTGCCAACATGGAATAATTCTGATTTTTTTCTTCCCTGGCACCCAAAATGAGCGGCTTCAATACTTATTACTGGTAGTCTTTTTCCTAAAATAGTCCGGTGATGGCGGGGTCCACTTGTAAACAGGCCAGTAATAACTAGTATAGCAACGAGTTAGTTAACGCCTGCGTCTGAACCTGTAATTTGCGCAATCATCCGTCAGGGTAAGCAGCGGAATGTAAACGCATTCGGCAAGGGATGCGTTGTGCGCCTTCATTTGTGGCGCAGGGAGAACCCGAGGCTATCAAGGCGGTATTGGCACCGACAGCCAAGGGCGGTAGCGTGCCTGACTTGCCGCTGTGGTTTGATATTTAATCAGTCCTGTGTGGGTAAAGTCAGAGTAATCTGTTGGTATTGAGTACGGGATTATTGTTTTCATAGTCAATGACAATGGCGTAAATGCCGCAGGAGCTCCCCTCAGAAACGCTTCAGGCTCAACATCATTACTGTTCTCTTCAGGGTCTGGTCGTGGTGGGTTAAGGAAATAAAATAAAGAGTTAAATATGCGCGATAACCATTTTACGTTTAAAAGTCTTATCACCAAATTATTATTGGCTTGTTCTGATTTAATATGTTTCAACGCGGCATTATTTATCGCGATGATGCTAATTAATTTGACATCTCCGTCTCTTTTATCGGATATGTCTGACCGGGAATTAAATTTAAAAATTGCTACCCACATTTGCCTGTCAGTAATTTGCGTGGGCTGGTTCTGGGTCAGACTGCGTCATTACACCTATCGCAAACCTTTCTGGTTCGAATTAAAAGAAATTTTTCGTACCATTCTTATTTTTTCCGTTATTGAACTGTCAATCACGGCACTGTCTCAGTGGCAGATGTCCCGTTTTGTCTGGCTGCTGACCTGGCTTATCACGCTGGTGATTATTCCTGTCTGTCGCTCCGTTTTTAAACGCGTCTTAAATAATTATGGCCTGTGGAAAAAACAGACCATCATTATCGGCAGCAGTAAAAATGCCCAGGAAGCGTGGGAAGCGCTGCAAAGTGAAGAAGTCATGGGATTCGATGTCATTGCCTTCTACGACGTTGATGGGACCTGCCCTCAGGACGTCATGTCGGGCGTTCCTGTTCTGCGCGACGAACAGGACGTATGGAAGCTGACCAATGCGGACACCCAGTTCATCGTGGCGGTGGAATTCGAGCAAAGCCAGTACCGTGATATGTGGCTGAAATCACTGGCTATGCACAACTGTCGCTCCGTTTCTGTCATTCCGACGCTGCGCGGCGTACCGCTGTACGGTACCGATATGGCCTACATCTTCAGCCATGAAGTCATGATCCTGCGCGTGCAGAATAACCTGGCTAAGCGTACGTCACGCTTCCTGAAGCGCGTGTTCGATATTGTCGGCGCACTGTCTATCATCGTCATGCTGCTCCCCGCGCTGCTGGTGCTGGGTTTTCTGGTCGGCCGGGATGGCGGTCCACCGATTTATGGTCATGAGCGCGTGGGCATGAATGGCCGTAAATTCAAATGCCTGAAATTCCGTTCGATGGTGATCAACTCCAAAGAAGTGCTTGAGGAAGTGCTGCGTACCGATCCGGTCGCCCGTGCTGAGTGGGATAAAGATTTCAAACTTAAAAACGATCCACGCATTACCAAAGTCGGCCACTTCATTCGTAAAACCAGCCTGGATGAGCTGCCGCAACTGTGGAACGTCGTTCGGGGTGATATGAGTCTGGTAGGACCGCGTCCTGTCATCGAAGACGAGCTGGCACGCTACGCCGGTGACGTGGATTACTACCTGATGGCCAAACCCGGCATGACCGGACTGTGGCAGGTCAGTGGTCGTAACGACGTAGATTATGAAACGCGCGTCTATTTCGATTCCTGGTACGTGAAAAACTGGTCGTTGTGGAACGATATCGCCATTTTGTTCAAAACCGTCGGTGTCGTGCTTAAGCGTGATGGTGCTTATTAACCGCAGGAAAAAGGTGCCAGCCTCTCTCTGACAGCACACGACAGGGGAGCGGGTTGGTACATTTTTCTAAAAAAAAGCGGTACGGCATTGATAAACAGCAATGTTCTGCTTTGCTTTATTTCTTTCTGGGTAAAGCGCGTGATCGGTAAAAGACAGGAGCTAAGAATAATGAACGACATGTTCAGTGCCTGAGTCAGGATAGTTTACTTTTTTTGAGCGCTTACACAGCGGCGTACTTGCCTCTATCAAACATTAACTGATAGCGAAGATCTAAATGATTACAATGAAAATGAAGATGATACCTGTTTTGGTATCTGCCACGTTTATGGCCGGCTGTACCGTCGTGCCGGGGCAAAATTTATCCACTTCGGGAAAAGATGTCATTGAGCAGCAGGACAACAACTTTGACATCGACAAGTACGTTAACGTGTATCCGTTAACGCCGAGCCTGGTGGAAAGAATGCGTCCTAAGCCACTGGTAGCACAAGCCAACCCGTCACTGCAAAATGAGATTCAGAACTATGAATACCGTATCGGCATTGGTGATGTGCTCACCGTGACCGTATGGGATCACCCTGAACTCACCACGCCCGCTGGTCAGTACCGCAGTGCAAGCGACACCGGTAACTGGGTCCATTCAGATGGCACCATTTTCTACCCTTATATTGGTCGGGTCCGTGTCGCAGGCCGGACCGTAGGGGAAGTGCGTAATGAGATCGCGCGTCGCCTGGCACAGTACATCGAAAGTCCTCAGGTTGACGTCAGCATTGCTTCCTTTAAGTCACAGAAAACTTACGTAACCGGTGCGGTGACCACCTCAGGTCAACAGCCTATTACCAACGTTCCGCTTACTATCCTGGACGCAATTAACGCCGCGGGCGGACTGGCTGCGGACGCCGACTGGCGCAACGTGGTTCTGACGCATAATGGCCGCGAACAGCGCGTGTCATTGCAGGCGTTGATGCAGAATGGCGATCTGAGCCAAAACCATCTGCTTTATCCGGGCGACATTCTGTATGTGCCGCGCAACGACGATCTGAAAGTCTTCGTTATGGGTGAAGTGAAACAGCAGGCCACCCTGAAGATGGATCGCAGTGGCATGACGCTGGCGGAAGCGCTGGGCAATGCGGCGGGCATGGATCAGACCACGTCGGATGCGACCGGTGTCTTTGTTATCCGTCCGACACGCGGCACAGACCGCAACAAGATCGCCAATATTTACCAGTTGAACACCAAAGATGCTGCATCGATGGTGATGGGTACCGAATTCCAACTCGAACCTTACGATATCGTCTACGTGACCTCGACGCCGCTGACGCGTTGGAACCGCGTGATATCGCAGTTGATACCAACCATAGCCGGTGTTAACGATGCGACGCAGGCCGCACAACGCATCCGCAACTGGTCGAACTAAGGTTTCGCCATGATTAAGTCTGTGTTAGTCGTCTGCGTAGGCAACATCTGCCGCTCTCCTACCGGAGAGCGCCTGTTCAAACGTGCGCTGCCGCAACTCTCTGTCGCCTCAGCTGGTCTGGGTGCCCTCGTCGGGCACGCGGCGGATAAAACCGCCTCTGAAGTCGCGGCCGATAACGGGTTGTCACTGGAAGGGCACGAGGCCCAACAGTTAACGGCCAACCTGTGTCGGGAATATGACCTGATTCTGGTGATGGAAAAGCGCCACATTGAACAGGTTAACCGCATTGACCCGGCAGCGCGTGGCAAAACGATGCTGCTTGGGCACTGGCTCGATCAGAAGGAAATTGCGGATCCGTACAGAAAAAGCCGTGAGGCCTTTGAAGAGGTTTACGGGTTACTGGAACACGCCACTCAGAAATGGGTCAGCGTTTTAAGCCGATAGTTGGGATTATCCATGAATAGTAAAAATAAAGTCATGACCGCGCCACGCGAGGAATCGAATGGATGGGATCTGGCACACCTTGTGGGACAGCTGATTGATCACCGGTGGGTGATCGTCGCTGTGACCGCTTTTTTCATGCTGGTGGCAACCCTTTACACCCTGTTTGCAACACCCATTTACAGCGCCGATGCGATGGTTCAGGTTGAGCAAAAGAACACCAGCACCGTTCTGAATGAACTGCAAACGCTGATGCCGACCACGCCTGCTTCTGACACTGAGATTCAGATTCTGGAATCACGCATGGTGCTGGGCAAAACCGTTCAGGACCTCGGTCTGGACGCGGTGGTCTCACAGAACTATTTCCCGGTTATCGGTAAAGGTCTGTCGCGCCTGATGGGCAATAAACCGGGCGAGGTCGCGGTTTCCCGTCTGGAGATCCCACGCACTATCGACAAACGCAGCGTTAAGCTGGAAGTGACCGGAAAAGACAGCTACACCGTTTCGGCTGACGGGGATGAGCTGTTTAAAGGAAAAGTCGGGCAGTTTGAAAAACACGGTGATGTCAGCATGCTGGTCAGCGATATCAATGCTGAACCCGGCACCACATTTACCGTCACCAAACTGAATGAGTTGCAGGCGATTAACAGCATCCTGTCTAACCTGACCGTCGCGGATAAAGGAAAAGATACTGGCGTGCTGGGCCTGCAGTATGTGGGTGAAGACCCGGATCAGATCAGTAAGGTGCTGAACCAGATCGTCAACAACTACCTGTTGCAGAACGTTCAGCGTAAATCTGAGCAGGCGGAGAAAAGCCTGGAGTTCCTGAAAACGCAACTGCCTGAAGTCCGTGCCAAACTGGATCAGGCTGAAGATAAGCTGAACGCCTTCCGCCGCGCGAATGAATCCGTTGACCTCTCACTGGAAGCGAAATCGGCACTGGATTCTTCCGTCAGCGTACAGAGCCAGCTTAACGAGCTGACCTTCCGTGAAGCCGAAGTGTCGCAGCTGTTTACCAAAGATCACCCGACCTATCGTGCGCTGCTTGAGAAGCGTAAAACGCTGGAAGATGAGCAGGCTGAGTTAAACAAGAAAATTGCGCAGATGCCGAAAACCCAGCAAGAGATTCTGCGTCTGACCCGCGATGTGCAGTCAGGCCAGGAAATCTACATGCAGCTGCTTAACCGTCAGCAAGAGCTGAGCATCAGCAAGGCCAGTACCGTGGGTGATGTTCGCATCATCGACCAGGCGGCCACCGCTAACGCACCGGTAGCACCGAAGAAGCTGTTGATTATCGCCGCCAGCTTTATCCTGGGCCTGATGGTTTCCGTGGGCGTGGTTCTGCTTAAAGCCCTGTTGCATCACGGCATCGAAAATCCAGAACAGCTGGAAGAGCTGGGCATGAACGTCTATGCCAGCGTACCGCTCTCCGACTGGCAGCGTAAGAAAGACACCGAGGCGCTGGCACGTCGTGGTCACAAGGTGAAAACCGATCCGCATGACACGCTGCTGGCGCTGGGTAATCCGACCGATCTGTCCATTGAAGCGATTCGTAGCCTGCGTACCAGCCTGCACTTCGCCATGATGGAGGCGAAAAACAACATCCTGATGATTACCGGAGCCAGCCCGGGCATTGGTAAAACCTTTATCTGTGTCAACCTGGCGACGCTGGTGGCTAAAGCCGGTCAGAAAGTGCTGTTTATCGACGGTGATATGCGCCGGGGTTATACCCACGAACTGCTGGGTGCCGATAACAAATCCGGGCTGTCAAACGTCCTGTCCGGCAAAACGGAGTTTAGCCCGGCCATGATTCAGCAGGGCGCGTACGGGTTTGATTTCCTGCCACGTGGTCAGGTGCCGCCGAACCCGTCGGAGCTGTTAATGCATCGCCGTATGAGTGAACTGCTGGACTGGGCAAGCAAAAACTACGATCTGGTCCTGATTGATACACCGCCGATTCTGGCCGTTACCGACGCGTCCATTATCGGCAAACTGGCCGGTACGTCGCTGATGGTGGCGCGTTTCGAAACTAACACCACGAAAGAAGTGGATGTCAGCTTCAAACGCTTTGCCCAGAACGGTATCGAAATTAAAGGGGTGATTCTGAACGCCGTGGTACGCAAAGCCGCTAACTCTTATGGTTACGGCTACGACTACTACGACTACGAATACGGTAAACCCACGAAAAGCTAAGCGCTAAGTGAGAAGGGGCGGGTTTCACCGCCCCTTTTGATCGCTGGCTTGCGATGACGACACGCAACGATTTGCACAGATGATTCTGGATAGAACGCACAATAAGCGACGATCTCACGTCAATCATCAGAATTCATCATCAACATGCCCTGGTCTTTCACGCAGACCCGCTGAGACAGCCGCCTGGAAGGGCTTCAGCGCTGGCCACTGTTGGCATGTGAACTTGTGGATTTAAGGAATCACACCATGGCTCCATATTGGTCAATATCAGGTTTTTTGCTGCTGCTTTCGCTGTTCGAAATCCTGGTTAAAAAAGACGAACGCACAAATTACGCTTTAACCTGGCTGCTCTGTATTGCTGCCATGATTTTGATTGTTTTCGGCGGTATTCGCGGTCTGGGCACCGGCATGGATGACTTTCAGTACCGGAGTTTCTTCGAGGACTTCGTACGACGCATTCAGATTAACGGCTTTTTTAATACCGTCGCTTTTTTCCGTTACGAACCGCTGATTTTCGCCATGGCCTGGCTGACCAGCCTGTTTTCGCACAATGCCAGCGTCTTTCTGTTTGTGTTTTGTGCCATTGCAGTTTCCATAAATACCTACTTCTTTAAGAAGATGTCACCCTATCCGGTGCTGGCGCTGGCGCTGTATTCCGCGCACATCTTTATTAACAAAGACATAAACCAGATTCGCTTTGGCCTGAGCTCCGCGCTGTTCCTGGGTGTGCTGTGGTCCATTTACCTCAAGCGTTACTGGTGGGCATTTACCTTTTTTATTCTGTCCTTTATGAGCCACAACACCGCCGTTATGGTGGTGACGCTGGTGCCGTTCCTGTTTATTCGTGACTGGCGCTGGTGGCCGGTAGTTATCATTCTCTTCAGTCTGCCGCTCTCCGTTGTCGGCGGTTCCAGCTTTATCGCGCTGATTGCCGGTCATTTGGGGTCACTGGGTGAAAGGGCATCGGGCTATAACAACGACCCGTCCTACGCAATGGATGGCAGTATCCTGTCAGTCTCGAACCTGAAAAACATTATGCTGGTGTTTATCTTTTTCTATTTCATGCTGACGGAAGAGCTGAAGCGCGAAAATTACGCCCAGTACCGTCTTAACTATCTGCTGATTTTAAGTTTTGCTATCGGCGGGGCGATCAGGATCTTCCTGTACAACTTCCCGTCGGGTTCACGTCTGTCCAACTATTTGCAACAGGTCGAGCCGATTATTCTGACCTCGCTCATCTTTCAGGCCAGGCGCGTCTGGAAGCCCGCACTGTTTGGCATGCTGGTTTTCTTCCTGCTCTATTACCTCTACTACAACACCATCTCCACCAAACAGGCGGTTGTCGGCTACGAAGTGGCGCAGGAGTTTTGGTTGACTCGCTAATCAACCCGGCGATCGTCCTGCCGTGAAAGGCGTCACGCAGGGGCGGTTGCCAGTCAGAACACAGGTTTTTCTTCGACCTTTGTCGATTGAATTGTTTATTTTTGAACTATTTTAATGAGGTGCTGGCAATGAAGGACATTCGTTTCTCCATCGTAATTCCGGCTTATAACGCGTCAGAATCGATTGTCACGACGCTGGATTGCGTTAAAGCACAGACGTATCGTCATTTCGAGGTCATCATCGTTGATGACAAATCGGCGGATGCCGCCGCGCTCGCCGAGGTGGTTCGCAGCGAGCGTTACCAGGACCTGGACATCAACCTGGTGTTGTCAGAGGTCAAGCTGAATGGCGCAGGTGCGCGTAACAAAGGCATTGAACTGGCCACGGGCGACTATGTCAGCTTCCTGGATGCCGACGATGAATGGCACGCCGATAAGCTACTGCAGGTCACAAAAAAAATTGCCGAACTTGAGGCGCAGGGCAAAGACAAGACCATTATCTTCAGCCAGGTGAATATCTATCAGGACGGCGCGTTCCTGAAAGTCATGCCAATGCAGCCGCCTGCTGAAAATGAAACGGTGGCGGAATATCTGTTCGGTTGTTATGGCTTCATTCAAACCAGCACGATTGTGCTGAAGCGTGAAGATGCCGCCAAAATTCAGTTCGATGCGCGCTTTATTCGCCATCAGGATTATGACTTCTGTATCCGTGCCGATCGGATGGGTTACCGGTTCGAGATGATTGACGCGCCGCTGGCGAACTATCATCTGGTGACCTCGTTCGGTTCAAAGCACAAAGGGGAATCGGTCAAGTACTCCCTGTTCTGGCTGGATACCATGAAGCCGCACCTTACCGCGCGTGATATTCACACCTATAAAGCCTTTAAGCTGCCGCTGCGCTACAAAATGGATGGCAACGCCCTGATGGCGAGCGTGAGTTTTGCCCGCTATTTCTTGCTCACTAATAAAGACAATCGCACCTACTTTCTCAACCGCGTGAAAGACAAGCTGAAAGCGCGTTTTGGCGGTGAAAAGGCACTTTCCTGATTCTCTTAAATGTTGTGACGTTTCTGTGCTGCCGGAAGCCTCTCCCGGTTGCTCCGTCTTTTTATTTATTCAGGTATGAAAATGACTAATCACTCTGGTACCGTTGGCATCGTGATGCCTATGTATAATGCCCGCCAGACGGTATTACGCGCCGTGCAGTCCGTGTTAAATCAAACCTATCAGGACTGGCACCTCTATCTGATCAACGATAAATCCACCGATGACTCCCTCGCCTGGGTAACAGAACAGTGCCAGGATCCGCGTATTACGATTCTGGACAATGCCG
The DNA here is from genome assembly GCF_043546245.1 of Pantoea sp. SGAir0180. NCBI lineage: Bacteria > Pseudomonadati > Pseudomonadota > Gammaproteobacteria > Enterobacterales > Erwiniaceae > Pantoea > Pantoea sp. SGAir0180. The sequence continues at coordinate 1,011,149 of NZ_CP028071.1, forward strand.
TGAACATGGGCGCAGCCGAAACCCGCAATGTCGGCTTGCGCGCGGCCAAAGAAGAGATCATTGCTTTTCTGGACAGCGATGATGAATGGCACAGTGATAAACTGCGTCAGCAGATGCAGGCGATAGCCGATGGGGATAATCTGGTTATTACCGAATATCATTATAAAACCCGCAAAGCTGACCACGATATCCGCTACTCGAAGCCGTATTTACAGCAGGACAACTTCGTAAAAAAACAGTACCGTGTCTGCTTCTCTTCCGTGTGCTTTCGCCGTCCACCAGGCGGTATTTTTTTCCAGCGCAAAGGTCATGAAGACTTCCTTTTCCTCTACGAACTGTTTAGCCGTTATAAACAGGCCAGGATAATTCAGACAATTCTGGTGAATTATTATGAGCTGGGCGATTCTCTGTCGCGTAATAAAAATAAAGCCGCGAAATGGCACCTCGAACTATTAAGAATTATCTATAAAAACAATCCGTTAAAAATCTATTACTATTACGCCTGGTATATGGTGAACGGTGTGCTTTTTAGCCTGAAACACCGTTAAGCCGATCGGCAGGATTGTCTGTAAACTTTGAGGTAGATAACGTTTCATGAAAAAAATCGTCCTGGTGATCAAAGACGCTTACTCGTATGCCGGCACCGAGAATATCTGTAACTTTATGTCGGAATGCCTCGGTGATGAGCACGACGTCACCATTTACTCGCTGGAAGGGCTCGGTCAGCCGTTTTACCCGTTTGAAAAGGTTAAGCGCATCGTCAGCTTTGAAGGGGAAAGTAACCCGATTAAAAGTGCGGTGGCACGTATCCAGCAGGAAGGCTTTGATACCGTGTTTTTGATCAGCATGGGCCGCCTGAGCGTGATGTTTGCGTTCTGGAATCTGATGACGTTTAAAAAGAAACGTTTCAAAGCCTATGCCTGTGAGCACGTGGCCATCAACTCCTTTAGCAAGCCCATTAAATTCCTCAAATTCCTGCTTCTGCGCTACTACGACCGCGTGATTGTGTTGACGGATAAAGATCATCAGGTCTTTCAGCGCTGGCACATTCCCAGCCAGACCATCCCCAACCCGGTCGTATACAAAGCCTGGCAACGCACCTCGCGTCATCGCCAGGCGCTGGCAGTCGGCCGTCTGGACAATCAAAAGGGTTTTGACCTGCTACTGGATATCTGGCGCGACTTTGCCAAAGCCCATCCAGACTGGACCCTGGTCATTGCCGGTGACGGCGAGCTGCGCCAGCAGTTGCACGATCAGGCTGCTGTGCTGGGCATCACCTCCAGCGTGAAGTTCGTCGGCAAAGTCAGCAACATCAACGACTACTATCGCGACAGCGATATGGCGCTGATGACCTCGCGTTATGAAGGTTTACCGCTGGTTTTGCTGGAAGCCAAATCGTGGTCGTTGCCGGTGGTGGCGTATGACTGCCCGACGGGTCCTCAGGAGATCATCAATCACGGTGAAGACGGCTTCCTGGTGCCAATGAACAAGAAAAGCGAATTTCTGGCGCGGATGGAGCAACTGGCGAGCGATGATGCCTTGTTCTACGCCATGAGCGAAAAAACCCAACACACTGCGCTGAGATTTGACGGCAAGCAGATTAAACAAAGCTGGCTGGCGCTGGTGTAAACGGGCTGGAGATGCTCATTTTTGCTGTGCCTCATGGGACACCTTTTATGGCTGAGTTTACGGCCTTCATGACGACGGGATTTACTGCATGAAAAGAAGAGAAGTCTTGCAAACCGCAGCCTCCGCCCTTGTCGGTGCGCTTTCCGTGAGCACGTTTTCCAGTTATGCCGCCAAAAATACGGGCCTGGCGCTGAAATCGGTTGATGCAACGGCGATCCCGAAAGGGGATGTTCCCATTCTTACCCCTGAAAATGTGTACGCCATGCCACCGCAGTTTTGGCAAAATTTTCAGGGGAAGCTGTGGATTGGCAAAGCAGGCAGCGATGCCCGCCAGCCCGGTAACCAGATTCCGGTCTTTTTGCGCGATGCCAACGGCAATCTGGCGCAAATCACCCAGCCGATTACGCTGAACAAAGGCAATTTTGATCAGTTCGTCAAAGACAATGCGGCGCTTATCGCTAATCCGTCGCACGCCATGGCGCTGGAGGACAGCAACGGACAGACCGTATTCAACATTCCGGATGTCAGTCAGCCGGGTCAGGCCGCTTTTAGTCAGCGTCTGGCGCAGCCTGCCGGTTATCAGCTCATCGGGGAAATTCCTTCTGTCGATGATCTGCGTAAAACGCGGCCGCTGTTTGAAGGGGCAAAGATTAAGCTGAAGAGCTGGCATCCCGGCCTGGAAGTAGGCGGGGGCGAGTTTGTTGGCAGTTTTCAACCCGCTCAGGACGATCAGGGCGTGATTTTCAGCGGCGACGGCTTTCACTGGCGCCGCGTGGTGGATGACTTTAACCGGCTGTCGCTGTTTGACTTCGGCGCGATCGCCGACGGCAAAACCGACAGCGCGCCCGCCATTAAAGCCATGTATCAGTGGTCGCAACAGAGCGATCAGCCTATCTGTGTCCAGTTCCCGGCAGGCACCTTCTTCGTGACAGGCTGTGACTTTGGCGAAGAACAGCGTCGCTTTTTCCGTATCTCCGGGGCCATGGTCAACTTCGGCTACTTCCCGGCGACCACCATCGTTTCTGATGGTCAATCCCCGTTTGTGTTTGAGGTCAGCGCCCGCTGGGTGGAAATCTCCAACCTGATTTTCAATGGCAATACCGATACGAAGCCGAACAGGCAGGGCCTGTTCCGCAATACCTGTCCGGGAGGGCAATTCTTCCGGGGGGCCTGTCTGCGTTTCAACAACGTTGGTGGCACCGCGCTGAGCCTGCTGGATACGCTGGACTGTAAAATTGACCAGTGGTACGCCTCGGCCTGTACCGGTGATGTCATTCAGGCCGGCTGGTCAGGACAGAAGAAGGGCAACTGGGATCACAGCACGGCGATTGAGCTTTCCAACTTCAATGCGCAGCACTGTAAAGGTGGCAAGGTCCTGAATCTGCCGCGCTGCAGTCAGTCGCTGATTCATAACGGCTGGATTGAACACTGCGACAATCCCGGCGATATCTCCAATGGTCAGTGGATTATTGATGCGCTCAGCCTGGAAGATTGCAAAAACCCGCTTATCGCCTGGCACTCGCGCCTGAATACGCGCCAGACCAACCTGCAGTCGGGGAGCTGGATTGATAACTCAGAGCAGGGCGATCGCTGGTTAAGCGCCTGGGAGATGGGATCGACCCGCGTTGAATCCTACGGCGTCGCGATTGATGGCAGCCTGAAATACAACTATCTCACTTCGCGCTGGTCGCTGGAAAACAACACCAGTCAGCCCGTGTGGTACGAACTGGCTAACCTTTATTCTCCTACTGTCGGTGACTCGTGGGAAATCGAGGTCTTCGGCCAGTCGCAGTTTAACAACGGCACGGACAGCGAACCGCTGATGAATCTGATCGACGGCAGAAACACCGGTGGTCGCGCGGTGATTCATGTACAGCGTAAGAAAGATCATGCTGAAGCCAGCTGGTCAGCGGAAGGCAGCAGCCCGGTGCTGGACGTGCGTTACGTGGCGAAAACCGACACCGATACACAGGTCTTTATCAGGCTGGCAGGCTGGACGCCTTCTGCTGCCATCATGATTAAAAGCACCGCGAAGGACCGTTTTGTGACCGGCCGCTGCGCGCGGGTCGATGCCAAAATGGCTAAAGCCACGCCCGACAGTAGCAGCCATGCTGCACCGCAGCGCTTTAGTCTGCACAACGGCAAAGCGGGCGTCGGCGCAAATGAGCAAGGCGATCTCCTGCTGGCTTCCCGCGCGCTGTCGGCTGACAACGTGGACACCCGTAAACCAGAAGGTTTCGTGTCGGTGGTCATTAACGGTAAAACCGTTGCCTTGCCCTATTTTGCCATTAAAGCGTAATTGAGAGAGGGCTGCCCTTAGCGGCAGCCAGGGCCAACAGGATCTGGGCTGTTGGCGTGCACGTTATTGCTGTTTTTTATCAGTGTTCATTTTGCCCGTTTCGGAACTGGGCGGTTGTCAGAATTAGAAAAAATTTAATTCGGAGTTTTTATGAAAATTTTATTGGTGGGTAACCATACCTGTGGGAATCGTGGGGATGGCGCGATTCTGCGTGGACTGATTGATTCAATTCAGGCCGCACGCAACGATGTCGATATTGATGTGATTAGCCGTTATCCAACCAGCTCCGGTTATCTGCTTCAGCAACATATTCAGCAGGACAAGCTGTTCCTGCATAACAACTCCTCGGGGAAGGGCCTGATTGGCTCGGTCAAACGTAAGGTAGCGAACCGTCTGATGCCGAACATCATGATGGCACACCTGGGTAAGGGCGGTCCTTACAAGTCATTTTCCGTGCCGCCGCACCTTAAAGCCTTTACGGAAAGCCTGAAGGATTATGATGCCATCATTCAGGTAGGTGGCTCATTCTTTGTCGACCTCTATGGCGTAACGCAGTTTGACCATGCGCTTTGTGCTCTGTTAGCCAAAAAACCTATTTACCTGATTGGTCACTCGGTCGGTCCGTTCCAGAATGCGCGCACCAACCAACTGGCAAATTTTGTGTTTGATCGGGTGGACAAGCTTATTCTGCGTGAATCGGTCAGTCTGGATCTGATGAAGCGGGATGGCGTTACCAGCTCGAAAGTGGTGGCCGGTGTGGATACAGCGTTTCTGGTTCGTGCCCGTGAAGTGGAAAACCCCAGCCACAGCCTGCAACACTGGCAGAGCGTGATCCGCGCGCGTAAAACCATTGCCATCACGGTACGCGAACTGGCCCCCTTTGATAAGCGTTTGGGCGTCACGCAGCAAGACTATGAAGCCGCATTTGGCCGGGTGATTAACGCGATGATCGCGAGCGGTTATCAGGTCGTCGCCCTGTCTACCTGCACCGGTATCGACAGCTACGCCAAAGATGACCGCATGGTCGCGCTGACCCTGCGTGACCACGTACAACAGTCTGAGCATTATCACGTCGTGATGGACGAGTTTAATGACCTGGAACTGGGTGTGCTGCTCAGCGAGTGTCATCTCACCATTGGTACCCGTCTGCACTCTGCCATTATCTCGATGAACTTCGGCACGCCTGCCGTAGCGATTAACTATGAGCACAAATCCATGGGCGTCATGAATCAGTTAGGCCTGCCGCAGATGGCGACCGATGTGCAGAGCCTGATGGACGGTTCCCTGATCGACAAGGTGCAGAGCGTCCTCGCCGACTACGACGCGATCAAGCAAAACGTTGCTGCTGCCGTGGCGCACGAAAGGGAAGTGGGTAACCGAATCACTGAAGAGATTCTAAACGTAATAGGATGATGTGATGAAACTGACTTTTTTCACGATGCGTTTCCCGGTTGCCTCTGAAACATTTGTTCTGAACCAGGTCACTCATTTTATTGATGCGGGCTATGACGTTGAGATCATCTCGGTATTTCCGGGGGATCTGGTCAACCGGCATGGCGCGTTTGATGAGTACGGCCTGGCAGCAAAAACGCACTACCTGCTGCCAGAAGAAAAAGTGTCGCTGACGGACAAGCTGGGACAACGCCTGAAACTGGTTTTGCCTAAAATCACCCGGGCATCCTTATTACGTTCGCTTAACGTGCGCCGCTATGGCGCACAGTCAAGCAAACTGCTGCTTCCCGCCATTGTCGCCAATGCGCGTCAGACCTATGAAGCGGATGTGTTCCTGGTGCACTTCGGCTATGCCGGTGCGCTGGCAAATAAACTTCGCGAACTGGGTATTCTGAAGGGCAAACAGGCCACCGTTTTCCACGGCGCGGATATTTCGCGTCGTCACATTCTTGACGAGCATAAGCAGGATTACCGCAACCTGTTTCAGCAGAGCGAGCTGATGCTACCGATCAGCCATCTGTGGCAAAACAAGTTGATCGAAATGGGCTGCCCGCCCGAAAAGATTCACGTGACCCGTATGGGCATCGAGCCTGAGAAATTCAACTTCCAGCCGCGCGACGGTTTTCACACGCCGCTGCGTATCGTGTCCGTCGCCCGCCTGACAGAGAAGAAAGGCCTGGATGTCGCGGTCAAAGCCAGCGCCATGCTTAAGCAGCGCGGCGGTCAGTTCCAGTACACGATTATTGGTAACGGCGATCAGGATAAGATGATGCGTGACTTCATTGCGAACGAAGCGATGCAGGATTGCGTCACCATGCCAGGTTTTAAACCGCAGGAGGAGATTCGTAAGGCGCTGAGTGATGCCGATATCTTCCTGCTGCCGTCGAAAACCGCCGCCGATGGCGACATGGAAGGTATTCCTGTCGCGCTGATGGAGGCGATGGCGGTCGGGCTGCCGGTGGTCTCCACCTTCCACAGCGGTATTCCTGAACTTATCGAAAACAACGTTTCTGGCTGGCTGGTCAAAGAAGATGACGCTGACGCGCTGGCCGACACCTTACTGAAACTGTCCCAGGGCGAGGTAGACGTTGCCCCCGTTGTTGCGGCCGCCAGACAGAAAGTGGAAACCGAGTTTAATCAGCATATCGCCTACCGCGAGCTGGCACAGATTCTGGAGCGAATGGTTTGAGTGGAATAAAGTCACAGGCGATTTGGTTGTTTGGCAGCACCTGTTTTTCAGCCGTACTGCAGGTCGCGCAACTGAGTTTTCTCGCCCGTAAACTCGAAACCCATGAACTGGGGCTGCTGGCCATTATCAACGCCATTCTGGCGGTGGCGGGCGTCCTGCAGGACATGGGAATGAGCAGCTATCTGGTACACCGCCAGGACATCACGCGCCGTGAGCAGAGCACGATCTATTGGGTTAACGTCGGCATTAGTTTCTGTACCGGCCTGGTTATGCTGGGCATTGCTTTCCCGGTTGCCTGGTTCTATCACCTGCCGGCGTTAACCGGACTGATTATGCTGACCAGTCTCAACTTCCTGGTGCTCGGTCATCTGTCTCAGTATCAGGCGCACTATATCAAAACCAAACGCATGGTTTCGCTGGCGAAAATTGAGATGGGCACGAAGCTGTTCGCCTTTCTGTGTGTTGTCGCCATGCTGGAGTTTACGTCGCTCACCGTCGCGGCAGCGATTCTGGGCCTGTTTATCAATGCGTTCACCCGTATTTTGTGCATGATTGCGCTTGGAGAGAAGTCCTGGCGGCCTACGCTGGAGTTCGACAAACAGACCTTTTTTAACGCGGTACGCTACGGAATTTACCAGCTCGGTTCGCAAACCATTAATCAGTTACGCACCCAGGCCGATGCGCTGGTGGTGGGGAAAGTGATGGGCGCTGACATGCTCGGTGTTTACTCACTGGCGAAAGAGCTGGTGCTGCAACCGCTCAAGCTGGTGTCGCCCGTGATTAACCGCCTGGCGCTGCCGCGCTTTGCCGAGAAGCAGCACGATCCGGAGCAGTTGAAGAAACTGTTCCTCAAGGGCACGCTGGTGATTATGTTGTTCAGCAGCGCGATGTATCTGGCTATTGGTATTTTGTCACCCGTCATTGTTCGCGTGCTGTATGGTGCCTCACATGAGCAGGTTTACCATCTCATTCCGTTGATGCTGCTGTTTGGCATGCTGCGCCCGATGGGCGGTCTGACTGGTGCTATTTCCCAGGCTAACGGTCGCACCAACGTGGAGTTCTACTGGAACATCGTCGCGAGTCTGGTGGTGGTGGCGGTGCTGGCCACGACCTTTATCTGGCCGAACGTCCTCTATGTCGCGCTGACGTTGTCGATTTCGCAGGTGTTAATTTCCGCCCTGGCGCATCCGTTCTTTATTAAACCGGTCATTGGCATTCGTTTTATACCCTATGCCCGACAGTGGGTGTCGGTCTCCGTACTGTTTGCGGGACTGATGCTGCTGGTCAATCACTTCAACCTTTTCGTGATGCCGGAATGGTTTGAACAGTGGCTGTAAGTGTCATTATCACGGGCGACTTCGGGTCGCCCGAGTCGTTTTATGGCTGGCCTTAAAAAAGGCAAAGGGCGTTGCATTCAGACCGCCAGAGACTCGCTTGTCTGCGGGATTGCACTTTATTTCCAAACGGCGAAAACCCAGGGAAAATCCCGAATTTGTAAGATTTCACAGCGAGTTAGTGTGGGCTTTTCAGATAAAGATTATACTTCCTTTTCCGGTCCATCCGGCATAATTGACGCATGTCTTCACTTCATTAGATGGAATAAATATGACCAAGCTTAAAGCAGTAATCCCGGTTGCGGGTCTCGGCATGCATATGCTTCCGGCGACCAAAGCCATTCCGAAAGAGATGCTGCCTGTTGTGGACAAGCCAATGATTCAGTACATCGTTGACGAGTGCGTAGCTGCAGGTATTAAAGAGATTGTGCTGGTCACCCATGCGTCCAAAAATGCGGTGGAAAACCACTTCGATACAACGTACGAACTTGAAGCGTTGCTTGAAGCGCGCGTGAAGCGCCAGTTGTTGAGTGAAGTACAGTCAATTTGTCCGCCAGGCGTGACCATCATGAACGTACGTCAGGCGCAGCCACTGGGTCTGGGACACTCCATCCTCTGTGCCCGCCCGATGATCGGCGATAACCCGTTCGTTGTCGTCCTGCCTGATGTCCTGCTGGACGATTCTACCGCTGACCATTTACGTTATAATCTGGCGGCCATGGTGGCGCGTTTTGAAGAGACCGGTCATAGCCAGGTTCTGGCGAAGCATCTGACCGATTATGACCTGTCAGAATACTCGGTGATCACGACGGAACAACCGCTGGAAAACCCGGGCGACGTCAGCACCATCAGTAACTTCGTTGAGAAACCAGAGCATCCGGCTGAGTTAAACTCAGACCTGGCGGCGGTAGGGCGCTACGTCCTCTCTGCCGATATCTGGCCAGAACTGGAACGCACCGAACCGGGCGCATGGGGACGTATTCAGTTAACGGATGCGATTGCCAGCCTGAGCAAGAAAAAAACGGTCGATGTGTCCCTGATGACCGGGCACAGCTTTGACTGTGGACGCAAGTTGGGTTACATGCAGGCATTTGTCTCGTACGGTTTACGAAACAATGCGCAGGGCCGTGATTTCCGCGAAGCGATCAAGCATATTCTGGCGAAGTAATCACTGTATAATTCGCCGCGGTTAACGCGGCAGAAAGGGAGAAGTTGAGATGGCAATTTTGGTTACAGGCGGCGCGGGTTACATCGGCTCTCATACCGTACTGGCGCTGCTGGAGCGCGGTGACGACGTCGTCGTCCTGGATAATCTGTGCAATGCCTCGCGTGAGGCGATTAACCGTGTTGAGAAACTCGCCGGCAAGAAAGCCACCTTTATTGAAGGTGATGTCCTTGACCGCGCCTGCCTGCGCGACCTGTTTGCCTCTCACCGTATTTCTGCCGTGATTCACTTCGCCGCACTTAAAGCGGTGGGTGAATCCACGCGTATGCCGCTGGAATATTACGAAAATAACGTTGCCGGTACCGTTGTTCTGCTGGAAGAAATGCGTAACGCTGGCGTCTGGAACTTCATTTTCAGTTCCTCTGCCACCGTTTACGGCGCTAACGCGCCGGTACCTTACGTTGAAACTACCCCAATTGGGGGGACGACCAGCCCGTACGGCACCTCCAAGCTGATGGTCGAATTCATTATCCGTGATTTTGCCAAAGCCGAGCCGAAGTTCAAAACCATTGCGCTTCGCTACTTCAATCCGGTTGGCGCGCATGAATCGGGTGAGATCGGTGAAGATCCGTCAGGCATTCCAAACAACCTGCTGCCCTACATTGCCCAGGTCGCTATCGGTCGTCTGGATAAGCTCGGTGTGTTTGGCGGTGACTATGATACGCCAGACGGCACCTGCCTGCGTGACTACATTCATGTCGTTGACCTTGCGGAAGGCCACCTTAAAGCGCTGGATCATCTGGACAAAATTGAAGGTTATAAAGCCTACAACCTGGGTGGTGGCAAAGGCTTCTCCGTACTGGAGATGATCAAAGCCTTCGAAAAAGCCTCGGGCAAACCGATTCCGTATGAAATCAAACCACGTCGCGATGGCGATCTGCCGGCGTTCTGGGCGGATGCGTCGCTGGCGAACCGTGAACTGGACTGGCGGGTGACGCGGGGGATTGACGCGATGATGCGCGATACGTGGAACTGGCAGTCGAAGAACCCGGAAGGGTTTAAGTGATTTTTAAAAAAACCCGCAAAAATGCGGGTTTTTTAAATTTCTGGGGTTGTTTACATTAAATCCTATTTTAATGCTTTCATTCATTATTCTATATAAAATTTTATTTTTAGAACATAGATCACGATTGAGGAAGAATAAGTAAGACAGTCTTAAAATAAAACAAGTAGAAGGGGTTATTATTACTAATAATAAATGTATAGATTAGTTAAAATATTTGTTTTTTAGTGCTCTTATTCGCATGCGACCGAACTTTAAAAAATACTTTATTGGTCTTTTCTTGATGCGAGCCTGAACTATGGGATGATAACGGTCTATGATATCAAGAATCATTAGATCAGTTACAGTAGTAATAGTTTCTGCATCAGATCTTACAATTTCGTAAGGCCAGTCATCGGTATATTTGACCTTAAGTCCTCCACATGCAACTAAATGAAAATACAGAAGCGTTTCGGGTGTCAGCGGAACTTTCTGAGTTATATAATCTTTCAAGTTTGGCAAAAAAGATTCAATAAGTTCTGATGAATTTCTGGAAAATACAAGTAACTGATCATTGAAACCTACGTTTGTAGGAATCATTTTTCCAGTAGAACGATTTCTGTATGCAAGAACTTTCGCCAATCCATAATTTCTGTTGCCAGTATGCTGACAAAAGTCAACTCCTGAGGGGATATATACAAAACCTTCGCGAATGTTTCTAAGATTAAATTTAGAGTAAAATGAAAGATCAGGGCGAGTGATTATGACTTTATCGTATTTAAAATTATTCTGGGATTCAAACTCTTTCATTAACTTGAAAACGCCGTGAATATTGTAAAACATACTAAAAAATCTTGCAGGGTTTAAACTAAAAAGCCATTGGTTTTTGTCGATGAATGATGCTTCATTATTAAAATGTTCAAAATTCTTGTCATGAAGTTTATAAGAAGTCAAGTAACTACCGTAAATATTTTCTAATCGTGTCGCAACTCCTCCAGCGATCTCATGAGCATCATTTTTAGGATTGATTTTAAGGAAGCCAGTCTTATCCAAAATACCTTGATGTATTTTTAAGGGGCTGTCAGATGAGTCAGGGCCAAAATAGAAAATGTCAGCATTATTAGGGACTACTATATTGTTAAGTAATGATCCTGCAGTTATTTCAGCAGTCCTTAAGAAGCCATATAATAATACTGCGACCTTTTGATCTTTGTCCATTTTATTTCCTGTCTATAAAGTTAAAAATCTAATCTTATCTCAGGGTTTAAATTATTAAACACTTTGTTTGAAATGGTTCAGTTATTTAATAAGGGTTGCACCTAAATTTTCCAGTAAAAAATTATTTTAAACTTGTTTATTTCCTTAGCATCCAAAAGATGCTTGAAATAGCTATGCGTGGTATGTTTTCAATTATCTAATGTGCAGTGGGTTAGTATTCATATGACAACTAAATATAAAAAGTGTAAGATAAGCTAATTATATACATAGTTAAGCATGAGATAGCGAGTTTTATAATTAAAGTTTATAGGCAAATCGTATGAATTTAACACCAAAAATAAGTGTAGTTATTGCTGGTACACAATATAGTGAATTTGATATTAAATATACAGTTAGCATGCTGAGGGGCTGTTTTGACAATCCAGAAATCATTTTATCTACGAATGATACTTCATTAGCAGAGTCTTGCAATAAAAGTAACTACTTTGACAAGGTCATATTATGTAAAAATGAGGGTGAGTTGCCATCACTAAAATTTCCTCAGACGTTAAATTCAGCTATTATTAATAATAATATTAATAAGCAAATTGCTTGCTCCTATTCTGGTATTAAAGCTGCATCCAACTCATTAGTAATGAAATTACGCACCGATCAAATTATTGTCAATGACAATATACTATCACTTTGGTCTTTGATAAATAAAATCCCTCAAATTTCTGGAGTTAATAATAAAAGGATTATAACTTCGAGTGTGTTTTCAATAAATCCAAGATACAGCGAAAGGATGCCTTTTCATATTGGTGATATGTTTCAGTTCGGATATAAAAAAGATATTTTAGATTATTATTCTGCTCCAGAATATCCTTTCTTGTATTCGGTTTGGTATGAAAATCATTTTCATAGTGTAGGAAGTAATAAAAATGAAAAGGCTTTTAGGTCAAAATACGCTGTTGAGCAATGGTTGGCACTACACTATATATATAGGAAAGAAGATAAATTCCCTATAAGGTATCATAATGACTGTTCAAAAGAAATTATTGATGAATTCGAACGTGTTTTTCCGGAGCATTTTATTATTGCACATCCAGATGATATCGGTCTTCGTGTATCTAAATTTGAAAGCGCAAGAAGTTACTTTAACACGCAATGCTACTCTACATATGAGTCTATAGAGTTACTTAAAAAATTACATTCTAACATTACAATTCACAATCATTATGAATCTAAAGGGATAAGTAAAAATAAATTTATTTATCTCATGACTTTATTAAACAATAACATTGTGCAAATTTTAATTAGAAACATGCCATTAAGGTTTAAAGAATGGCTAAAAAAATTGATTTCCTAACGGAGTATTCTGTAAATTATTTTAGATAAAGCGACTGGCATTATCCTTATTGCGAAATGCGCAAGACTATATGTGATATTTCGCAATATGCTATTTTTTGTGTGTCTTATATAATGAATTCGGTACAACATTTCCGAATACGCCTTCTTTATCCCCGTTCTGCGGTGCAATGTTGCGTTGTTTAGTCTGTAAAATAAAACAATGTCAGGTATATTGTGAAAAATATAACCTGAAATAGCAAGGTTAAGCCAAAATGCTAAATCCTCCGAAAGGTGTGTCTGAACCGGATAGCGTTCACCTTTTACAAAAACTCTTTTTCTAAAAACGACTGTAGGATGAATAAAGGGAGTAATTTTTATAATGTTATGCTTTATTTTAAAATCGGAACCAAACTTTTTTATAGTCTTATAATAAATACCAAATTCTTTGCAGCTCCCACCTAAAACATCAATATTCTCATTCTTGATGAGAAAAGATCTTTGTAAATCAATTCTTTCTAATACGCAAATGTCATCAGCATCCATCCTAAAAAAAAATTCTATATTAGGATGGTTGTGAAGCAAGAAATCAATTGATTCATTGAGTGAGATTGCCAATCCTCTGTTAATATCAGAATTAATGACTTTAATAAAATTATGATTTTCTGAAAATAAATTCACCACTAGTTTTAATTCTTTAGATATATTGCCGTCAATAAAAATCAGGACAACAAAGCGGTCAGCTGTTTGATTTACTAAACTCCAGAGGCTGCAATAAAGCTGAAAAGGTTTATCTTTATAGTAAACTGATATTATTACAGCAGCATCTGCCTCAACAAAATTACGATGTATCATTAAATTGCGCTTATCTTAATTAGCTTATTACACGCGATTGTGCATAAAAAGTGTAAGCATCATCAACTGAGCCGCTGAATACAATCTTTCCAGCATCTAAGACGACCCCTTTTGTACAAAAGGATTTAACATCAGCTTCAGAGTGTGAAGAAAACACTAATATACCGACGGATTCAATCAGATTTAAGATGCGTTTACGTGCTTTATCCATGAAATTAGCATCGCCTGCTCCGATGACTTCGTCTAGTAACAAAATATCTGGTTTCACAGCTGTCGATATGGCAAATGCAAGACGTACTGACATACCCGATGAATAAGTTCTTACTGGGAGATCAATAAAGTCTGCTAAATCTGTAAAATCAATTATCTCATCGATTGTTTCATTTATTTGGCGTTTGGACATGCCTAAAAGCATTCCACGGGAATATATGTTTTCACGTCCTGAAGACTCGGGATTAACACCCAAATTAATATCGAGTAAGCTAGCAATGCTCCCCTTGCTTTCTATTGCACCCTGCGTAGGCTCATAAATTCCTGCCATTGTTTTAAGTAGAGTCGATTTTCCTGCACCATTGTGGCCTATCAAGGCTAATCGGTCACCATGTTCTAATGTCAAATTGATATTTTTTAAAGCGTCAACGGTGACTTGTCTGGAGTTTGATGAAATAACGCCTCCAGTGGTCAGTCTTACAAAGTTTGCTTTAAGAGAACGTGATTTGACGTCAAAGATTGGATAGCTGACGGCAACATTGTCAAGTTTCAAATAAGAGGACATAATTAAACCCAGTAAGAAATTTTCTTGCGAGAACAGCTGAAAGTATAAAGGCTGACAATCACATTAATTATTGTAAAAACCAATATATATTTGATGCTAGGGTGCATAACTGCCGGAGGAAAATTAGCAGGTAGCAATGAGTACCTTATAAAATCAATGAAATGATAAATAGGATTCCATTCTAAAAGATATGCTTTAGTTCGCATTGACTCAGTCGGTATCCACATAACAGGAGTAACTAAAAAACCAATTTGCAGGATAGATGCAACTATTTGGCGTAGGTCCATGAATCGTGTGCAAATACATGCCAGTGTTAAAGACATAAAGAAAATATTAAACGTTAGAATACATAATCCAAACAATGCCTTACCAACAGTATAAAAAGTCAGTGTACTATCAAAAAAAATTAAGCATATGACCAGTATAATGGCATTATGAAGGAAGAAGTAGAAGTTTCGCGCAACAGATTGATATATAAAGACGCTTCTTTCAATTTTGATTTGCTTTATAAATCCGGCGCAGGCAATAAAAGAATCTGCTGATTCAATAATGGTTTGGTTAATGTAATTCCAAACCAGAATACCAAGTGACATATAAAGCAAATAATGCTTTATATCTTGATTAAATAGTGTTGAAAATACTGTTGATATTGAAACAACATATATGGCTGTACTTGCAGTGATCCAGAATGGACCCAAAATACTTCTGCGATAACGGATGACAATTTCTTGCCAAGCCATATAGCTCCAAAACTGATATTTCTTAAATCCATCAAATATATCTTTTAACGCCAGTTTAAACATTATCTGTGCCCAAAAAATCAGTGTATTCTGCCGGTGTACCCATAAAGATATGTTTCTCAATGGACGTTAATTTATAATGAACGCTCATTTTTTTATCAATAATAAAGTTAAACATCGGCGCTATATACAGTTCACCTCTACTTTCTCGTTGCATTTCGATGTAAGCATTGATGTAAATCTCTTTATTCTTAAATCCATATACTCCATTTGAACACAAATCTGAAATACGCACTTTTTCTGTTGTTTTCACAACTTTTGATGTGTTGCCATCTGGTAGGGCAAAAGACCAATGTTCACCTTCACCTTTAAAAACTTCCAAATAAGCATCGTTTTGAGTCTCAAAAAATTTAAACTCTTTTTCGTAAGTATCAATGTTGAAAACGACAAATGGGACATCATTAGGGACTTTATCTAAGCTTAAAAAAACCGTTTCAGCCTGGCCGCGAGTTTCGGAACTCAGAACCACGATTTCAAAATCTTTGATGCCTATTTTATCAATTTCAGAAGCCACAAAGGAGGGGGTGTCGTAAACATCGCGACAAATAAATATAAATTTTTCGGAATCGTAATAATCTTCAAATGTTTTGACTGACCATTCGAAAAGAGTTTTTCCATGAGCTTCAAGCTTGTACTTAGGTTGAGTATAGCCTGCTTTAAAAAAACGGCTGCTGAGGCCAGCCATAGGAATAATAATCATTTTTTTACTTCCTTATAAAGATTTATAGCCGTTGCTACAAACGCTGACTGCCGATCCGGCCTGTCATAGTGTAAAGGTAACATTGATAGAAACAATGTTGTCGTAATTGCGAGAATCTCTTTATAAGAAAAAGCTGATTTTTCGAATTGTTTTCTTACTAAATCGCTAAGATCGGCGCTGCTATCAGGAATGGTCAATTTAAGTGTTAAACCATCATCATTAACGATAAACCTGTCAGAAATTATATAATCGTATTTACCAATTGCTGAGTGTAATATTTTAGCAAGGTCATAACGAATGTCACCATAGATACTTAATAGTCCATTAAAGTCTATTCCTCTGGGATCGATGACTTTAATATCGTTTTTCTTGAAATCATACAGAATGTTACTGAAACAAAAATCGCCATGGATGAAAGTACTTTTTGATTCTTTACTAATTAGATCATGCATCTCATGAAGCATCTGTTTAAGCTCAAACTTATTTCCTTCAGCGTCTTGTATTATTTTGTTGTAGCGAGGATTATCTTTGGTAAATTCTTCAAGACGACTCTCATTCTTTGATACTAATGATGTATAGAAATCGTCATCAACAGAACTTGCGGGGATTTCATAACATTTTTCTATGAAAGTAAAACAGGACGTTATAATGTGCGCCCAGATAGCTTTTGGATGATTACCATAAACAAATAATTCGGTGAGAGTAGGAGAATAAAGATATTCAAGCTTATATTTATAAACTTCATCTTCATCCCCATGACTTATCAGCATTGGAGCATAATAAGCCATTTCTTCTGGGATATTACTAAACCAGTTCGCTTCTGCTTGAAGCTTTTCTTTCTTAACCGAGCGTTTTTCTACATAATACTTGTTTATAGTTAATTCATTGAACGCTCTTGCTGTTGAAACAATTGTCTTAGAATCATAAAAAGTATTGAGATGGCCGAAGTCGAGCCAATCTTCTCGATATTGTTGGCTAAAAGGTGTTGTCTCGTGATATTTCACCAAACTTTCGGCGAGTTCAAATTTTGAACTTATTAAGTTGCGGATTAGCAGTTGCGGTTTAGATATTGCTAAAATACCGCAAAATACGGATTCATTACTTTCAAACGCATTATTCATGACCATCCATGAATAATTGAAGTCTGAGTGTGCAGTAAATATAACATCTTTGTTATTTTCATCGATGTTTAAAGGTGAACGTAATAAAGTATCACCGTAATAAATAACAACGTGCTCATCTTCGGCACTACAACTCGAAGCCAGGCTAAAAGCGATGCTTTGGCCAAGAGAAAAAGTTTCATCAATACGAATTATTTCCACAGATAATTCTGATAGAACCTTTTCATCCCATGAAGACATATTAAAACTTTTAGGTAGTGTTAAAAATATCTTCTCATTTTTATTTTCATCACGAATGTGTTTTATTTGGTAAGTGTAAAGTCTTTTATTCCCTACAGGTAGAAATGCAGGGGGTAGCTGTCCAAACTCGGCACGTAAATCCTGATCAACGTACTGAGCTGACAATATGATAATCATTTTTCTTTCCTTAACAGCTCAATAATCTCATCATAAGACATATTAATGAATTCACTTGGGCGAATAGCCTTGTCATCTATGTAAAAGCCTTCATGGCCGCACCATGGTTTTCCGACATAGATTTCGTCGTATGGTATCTCATTTTCTTCTAACCATTTAATAATAACCGGTAAGGTGTTCTTATTGATGAGCCCCACATTATTGTTAAACGAATTCATATTTCTACTTGTGTTTAACACTATAGTAAAACCCAGCTCTTTGTATTCTTTTATTTTTTCCAGCAAGTCTCGGTTAACAATGGCATCTTCATATCCATTTTCACCTTTACCTTTGGTCAGGGTCATATCAATGTCAACAATCAGTTTTTTCATGGTATGTGTTTCTTTAAGTTGTCAATTATGCAGAATTTAACAATGGTCCTGAGTATAATCATTGGAATACCAATATAGCATTTTATTTTTCTATATAAGTATACTTGCTGCTTGATGATCTCAAATACACTGAGTGTGTTTAAGTATGCTCTTTTTGTTTCATTCAATTTATAAAAGGGGGATTTGATGAATTTAATTGTAAAACCCAACTCCAATAAGCTATAAATCATTAGTTGATCACTTACATAACCGTACTTTTCTTTGAAATATATCTTATGGATGGTTTTTTTAGAAAATATTATTTTTTGTAGAGGCGCAAGGAGTGGTTTTCCTTTTATAAAATTAGTTTTTATAACCTGCTCAGCGGCTTTAATGTTTAATTCTTTAGCTGAAGCATTTTCTTTTAAACTCTCCCAACTATTGATGAAATAGTCATTTATATATAAATCACTATCCATTTCCAGCGAAGGGAAGTTTTCAAGTAACAAATCATCCCCACAGAAGTAAAACGAAAATGTTTTGAAGTTAAAGTTTCTTGTTGCGTTATCGACCAAAAACTTCCAGTGAGCAGTTCTGTTAAGTTGCGTCTCTGGATGAATAATGAGCACGTTTTCTTTTTTGTCAAAAAAAGATCTGCAAAAATCAGCACTTTTTTTGTTAGGTAAACTAATAAGAAAGCTTAATCTTCTTGACTTTTCACAATATTCATCACTCACTTTATTTATCAATTCAATATCTACGTCTTTCATTGGAATGAGAAAGAGATGATCATACGTATCAGGCATTAGGGTGACCGTTTGATTTGGTGTCGCTGTAGCTCACTGATTTTAATGGTTTTTTTAAGCCACGCTACCGCCCCAGGCTTTACAGCTACCAGTGCACTACATTGAAGTCTTCAAGTTTTTTCATAAGCTTAACTACAACAAAAGCTTTGGCTGCAGTTTCAGGGCTTTTTTACAAACAGCGCATGCCATTTGTGTTTAAATTCATTTAAAAACAATGTGTTGAAACGCTTGCTAAGCAATCATAAAGCAATTTATACGCATAAATCTGAATGAAAAGTAGTAAGAAATTTCTGTAATGCAGGCATCATTCTCACGGTTCGCTATGTTTCACGTTTTATGCTAAATCTCCATAACTATACGCTTTTCCGCATAAATTCACCAACTCCACCAACGCTAGTTGGTTTTTTTATATACTATTTATATGGTTATTTTTACATACTCTCATATTCGTGCAACTGTCAGTACCTGAGTGATGAACAATCTTATCCTTGTTCGGACTCTTAAGCGCTTAACTGACTCTTAAGTCCATAAATTTATGGATTTTTAATAGCCTTCGCTGTTTTCCTAATAGCATCAATCACTACCTCTTTTGATCCAGAGTGAGTTAACATGTCTCTCACTTTTGTTCATACACAGTTGTGTGTGATGTGACCCTTCAGACAGGAGTAAAAAATGTCCAAGCAACAAATCGGTGTTGTCGGTATGGCAGTCATGGGCCGCAACCTGGCTTTAAACATTGAGAGCCGCGGTTACACCGTTTCTGTCTTCAACCGCTCACGCGAGAAGACCGATGAAGTGATCGCTGAGAATCCGGGTAAGAAGCTTGCGCCGTTCTACACCGTTGAAGAGTTTGTCGATTCGCTGGAAAAACCACGCCGCATTCTGCTGATGGTTCAGGCAGGTGAAGCGACTGACAAGACTATCGCCTCACTCACCCCGCATCTTGATAAAGGCGATATCCTGATCGATGGTGGTAATACCTTCTACAAAGATACCATTCGTCGCAACAAAGAACTTTCTGATCAGGGCTTTAACTTTATCGGTACCGGCGTTTCCGGTGGTGAGGAGGGCGCTCTGAAAGGTCCATCTATCATGCCTGGTGGCCAGAAAGAAGCCTATGAGCTGGTTGCACCTATCCTGGATAAAATTGCCGCTCGTGCTGAAGATGGCGAGGCTTGCGTGACATACATCGGTCCGGACGGTGCGGGTCACTATGTTAAGATGGTCCACAACGGTATCGAATATGGCGACATGCAGCTTATTGCCGAAGCTTATGCGCTGCTGAAAGGTGCACTGGGTCTGAATAACGAAGAGTTGGCCGCAACTTTTACTGACTGGAACAATGGTGAACTGAGCAGCTATCTCATCGATATCACCAAAGATATCTTCACCAAAAAAGATGAAGACGGACATTACCTGGTTGATGTCATCCTTGATGAAGCCGCTAACAAAGGCACCGGTAAATGGACCAGCCAGAGCTCTCTGGACCTGGGCGAGCCGTTATCCCTTATCACCGAATCGGTGTTTGCCCGCTATCTGTCATCGCTGAAATCACAACGTGTTGCCGCGTCAAAAGTGCTGAGTGGCCCGCAGGCAAAAGCCTTTACCGGCGATAAAGCTGAATTCGTTGAGAAAGTACGCCGCGCGCTCTATCTGGGCAAGATTGTTTCTTACGCGCAGGGGTTCTCACAACTGCGTGCTGCGTCCGAAGAGAATAACTGGGATCTGCATTACGGAGAAATCGCTAAGATTTTCCGTGCCGGCTGTATCATCCGTGCCCAGTTCCTGCAGAAAATTACTGATGCTTACGCAGCAGATGCGGGTATTGCTAACCTGCTGCTGGCACCGTACTTCAAAGATATCGCGGATCAGTATCAGCAGGCACTGCGTGATGTGGTGTCTTATGCGATTCAGAACGGTATTCCTACACCGACATTCTCTGCGGCGATCGCTTACTACGATAGCTATCGTTCAGAAGTGCTGCCCGCTAACCTGATTCAGGCACAGCGTGACTACTTCGGCGCACATACTTACAAGCGTATTGATAAAGACGGTGTGTTCCATACTGAGTGGTTAGACTAATCACCCGATTTTAAAATGTTTAAAGGCTTCCCAAGGGAAGCCTTTTTTTAACCGACTAACAACTCCCCACTCCTCACCGCCTTATCGCCCGCCAGCCTTAACACCAGCATGCCTGCCGTCGCAAATCTGGCCCAGTGCCGCGCGTATAGCACGCCTCCAAATTCTGCGACCAGCGGCGTGATGTGGTCGGTGACAGGATCAACAATCTCCGCAACCACTTCTCCTGGACGGATTCGCGCGCCTAGCGGTTTGCGATACAGGATTAGGCCCGATACCGGTGAGTGAACATATTCACAACCCGCCAGCGGCGTCGGGGGATTTTTAAGCGGCGGCATTAAAGCCGACGTGCCTTCAGTGTGTCGCTGCTTGATAATATTGCCTTCTTCTGCGGCCTGCGCTACACCAGGCGCACCCAGTCCGGTGCCGCTCTCATCCACACCGACCACATCCTCGCCGCCGCTCACCACCGACACCAGCTCATCACCGCCAATCACCGGCGCAGCGACTTCAACGGACACGGACGTATCGGCCGCGGAGATATAGCCGGATTCCTGCAACGCGTTAATGATCGCATCTGCGTCCTGTTCAGCCTGTTCAGGCGAGACATCACGTACGCCACGTAGCTCCAGCGTTACCGGTAGCAGGCCGCGCGGCATCGGGAATGTTTTACCAAATTTTTCAGCCAGCGTCAGCCAGGGTTCACAGCAGGCTTCGTCAAAGGGCTCCCCCCCCGAGATCTGTGCCAGTAGCTGCACTTCACTGCCCAGCCAGCGTGCTAAGGGTTCGATATCCGGCCATGCATGTGGCGTGGTGTAAAGGTGTGGAACCGCCTCCCAGTCACAATGCAAATCAATCATCAGATCGGCCTGACTGGCCATGCGCATCAGCGTATAACGCTGGGCTTCCAGTTCAGTTTTGGCGATTGTGTCACGGTAGTAACGGTCAATCGCATCACGAATCAGCTGCCGGTTCTGACTCTCATTCTGGGTCAGCGTCTCGGCCAGTTCCCCCGCCAGAAGCGCCCCCAGAGACGGGAATTTGCGGTTAAAATCCTGGCCGGACTGTGCGTGGAAGCGTCCCAGATGTGTACCGTGCCAGTGTTGGCTCAGGGCCAGCGGATTGGATACCGGTATCAGGGAGAAAAAAGCTTTGAGTCGTCCGGCAGATTCCAGCGCCTGTAAACGCGGCTTAAGATACCAGGCCACCGCCATCCCCGGGATCTCGTCGCCATGTAAGGAAGCCTGAATATAGACCTGGCGACTGTGATCATCGCCAAAATGAAAACTGATAATTTCACGCTGGGTGCCGAGAGAGGCGCTTAACAAAGGGTGATGTTGTTGGTACATACCGTGTTAATGTCCTTTTGTCGGTTCAGGGGCGGACAAATGCCGCCCATAAAATCATTGAGTATAGTCATGCAGGCGGAGGAGGGGGAAAAAGCCTGCCCTGACGTTACGGTTGAATGGAAATATCCGTGGCGAAATATTTCTTTTGCAGTTTGTCAAAGGTGCCATTTTTCTTAATGGCAGCGAAGGCATCATCCAGCGCAGTTTTCAGTTCGGTATCGCCTTTACGCAGGCCAATCGCCGTGCCCGGCCCGATGATCGGGTCTTTCACAATCGGCCCGGCCAGTTCAAACGCGCTGCCCTGAGGTTGTTTGAGAAAACCGTTTGCCGCCTGAGCCGCATCGGTAAAGACCGCATCAAGGCGCCCGGCCACCAGATCACTTTCAACCTGCGCCTGATCGCCATAGGGCACGACCGTCACGCCAAAAGGTTGCCATTTTGCCCGGGCATAACGCTCCTGCACAGTGCCTTGTTCTACGCCTACGGTTTTGCCTTTCAGCGATTCCGGGGTGGGCAACAGGCCCGACCCCTTACGCGCGATAAGCTGGGTGTGCGTATCGTACAGCGGCACGGTAAAGTCGATTTGCTTCAGTCGCTCTTCGGTGATGCCCATATCAGACAGAATGGCGTCGAATTTACGCGCTTTAAGCGCCGGAATCATCCCGTCGAACTGGCTCTCCACCCAGACACATTTGGCCTGCATCTGCGCGCACAGCGCGTTACCTAAATCGATATCAAAGCCGACCAGCTTCCCCTGCGGCGTTTTGGATTCAAAAGGGGGATAGGTGGGATCAACAGCGAAGCGAACCTGCTCAATTTTCGCCTGGGCGCCAAACGCGCAGCCAGCCAGGAGGGCCAGCGCTAACGCTTTGTGTAAACGGGTTTTCAGAGAAGTGATTGCCATCGTTTTCGGTCTTCTGTTGTCGTAATAGTGTATTACGCAGAGTACCTTTCACCCGGGATGATGGCAATTAGAGGATGATTTTCACAATGTTAGCCTGGCAAAGGCCACGGTAATCCTGGGTATTCAGTACGACAGACTGGTCGAGTACGCCGGCGTTAAAGGCAATCTCGTCATAGCGCTCAAACAGCAGCGGGTCGACCACCACAGTTAAATCAGGATGAAAGCTGAACGGGGGAATCGCACCAAATACGCAGCCGGTCAGCACATCGACCTCTGCGGGCGAGGCAAGGGATGCCCGGCGTCCGCCTACGGCTGAGGCGACTTTACTGAGATCGGCCTGCTGATCCGCAGGCAGTACCACCAGAACATGTTGTTTGACGCCATTGCCTTTCACATGACACACCAGCGCCTTTGCGCCCTGTCCGACTGCCGTGCCGCGAATTTTGGCAACGGCTTCACATTTGCCGGTTGCCTCATGCTGCATCAGGCGGTAACGCGCGCGATGCTGGTCGAGCAGAGCAATGAGTTTTTCATGCGTAGTCACGGTAAAATCCTTACAGGTCAAATGGACGGGAAAGGCTGCTCAGCAAACCGTCGAGCAGCCGTAACGCAGTCTGTCACTTATGACGGGCGCGCAGATTATTGATGATGGTGCTGAGATCCAGATCCTGATCCTGCAGCAGTACCAGCAGGTGATAGATCAGATCGGATGCTTCGTTCGTCAGTTCCTCACGATCGTTCACCGTGGCAGCCAGCGCGGTTTCCACGCCTTCTTCACCGACCTTCTGCGCAATCCGTTTGGTGCCGCTGGCATAGAGTCTGGCGGTGTAAGAGCTTTCCGGGTCGGCCTGCTTACGAGACGCCAGCAGTTGTTCCAACTGATAGAGGAACGTCCAGTCAGGCGCAGCAGGGGAGAAGCAGCTGGAGGTGCCCAGATGGCAGGTGGGGCCAATCGGGTTGGCCAGCACCAGCAACGTGTCGTTGTCGCAGTCAGGTGTGATGCTCACGACCTGTAGAAAGTGTCCTGAGGTCTCGCCTTTGGTCCACAGACGGTTTTTGGTGCGTGAAAAGAACGTCACGTTGCCGTCCTGCAGCGTTTTTTCCAGCGCCGCCTGATTCATATAACCGTGCATCAGAACTTCACCAGAAACAGAGTGCTGGACGATGACCGGCATCATGCCTTGGGTTTTTTCCCAGTCTAACCGGGCCAGTTGTTGTTCAGTTAACACGCACGAATCTCCACACCGTTGTCGATCAGAAAGCGTTTCAGCTCGCCGATATTAATAATTTGTTTGTGAAAAACCGACGCCGCCAGCGCGCCATCGACATTGGCCTGCTCAAAGGCTTCAAGGAAGTGAGTCATGGTACCCGCACCGCCAGAGGCGATCAGCGGTACCTTGCAGACATCACGTACCTTCTTCAACTGCACCAGGTCATAACCGTTGCGCACGCCGTCCTGGTTCATCATGTTGAGGACAATCTCGCCTGCGCCCCGTTTCTGCACTTCCTGCACCCAGTCCAGCGTTTCCCACTGGGTCACGCGGGTGCGGGATTCGTCGCCGGTATACTGATTAACATGGTACTTCCCGCTGGCGTCATCAAACCAGGTATCAATACCGACCACGATGCACTGGACGCCAAAGCGGTCGGCCAGGCGGGTGATCAATGAAGGATCGGCCAGCGCAGGGGAGTTAATGGAAATTTTGTCCGCACCAAACTCCAGAATCCGCGCGGCGTCTTCCGGGGTTTTGATGCCGCCTGCCACGCAGAACGGAATGTCGATGACTTCGGCAACGCGCGCAACCCAGCTTTTATCCACTACGCGGTCGTCCGATGAAGCGGTGATATCGTAAAACACCAGCTCGTCCGCACCTTCTTGCGCATAGCGCTGCGCCAGCGGCACGATGTCGCCAATAATTTCGTGGTTACGAAACTGAACGCCTTTTACCACCTGACCGTCACGCACATCGAGACAAGGAATTATCCGTTTTGCCAGCATGCTATGGCCTCCGAAACTGTAAATTTGCCTTCCAGTAGCGCACGTCCGACGATCACGCCCTGAACACCGCTGCCGCGAAGGGCGGCAACGTCACTGAGTTCACCAATACCGCCTGAGGACTGAAACGCAATCTGCGGAAAGCGTGCGGTCACTTCTTTATACAGATCCACGTTCGACCCGCTGAGCGTACCATCACGGGAAATGTCGGTGCACAGAACATGCTTCAGCCCGACAGGCTGGAACTGTTCAATGACCTCTTCGAGCGTAACGCCCGCAGCTTCCTGCCAGCCGCTAATCGCCACCTCTTTGCGGTTGGTCGCATCAATACGAACGTCCAGCGCCAGCACAATCGCGTCCGGGCCAAACTCGGTAAACCAGGCTTTCACTTCCTCGGGCTGTTTGACGGCGGTCGACCCTACCACCACACGGCTGGCACCCGCGTCCAGTAACGCTTTAACGTCTTCCCGACTGCGAATGCCGCCGCCAACCTGGACCACCGCATCCACGCCGTTAAGCAGGCTTTTCAGTAAGGTAATCTGGCGTTTCGCCGGATCTTTAGCACCGGTTAAATCCACAAGGTGCAGTACCGTTGCGCCCTGGCGTGCGTAATCCTGTAAGCGGGGTAACGGATCGCTGCCGTAATCGCGCTGACGGGCATAATCACCCTGATGCAGGCGCACAACCTTGCCATCAATTAAATCTAATGCGGGGATAATCATTACATCTCCAGGAAGTTTTTCAGCAACTGCGCGCCGACTTTGCCAGAGCGTTCCGGGTGGAACTGCACGCCAAAGAAGTTATCTTTCTGTACCGCGGCCGTGAACGCCTGACCATAGTGACACTGCGCAATGGTGCTGGCATTTACGGGCATCGCAAAGCTGTGTACGAAGTAGAAGTAGCTGCCTTCATCAATGCCGCGGAACAGATGATTACCGGCCTGAGCGGTGATCTGGTTCCAGCCCATGTGCGGTAACGGCAAACCCTGTGTATCCATCAGTGACACGGGCTGGTCGATAATGCCCAGCGTGGGCACACCGCCATTCTCCTCGCTGTGGCTGCCCAGCAGCTGCATGCCCAGGCAAATACCCAGCACCGGCTGCGTACAGGCCTTGACCAGCTCAATCAGCTCACGCTCCTGCAGTTGGTTCATGGCCGCCTGCGCGGTGCCAACGCCGGGCAGAAACAACTTATCGGCGCGCAGGACGACATCCGGATGGCGACTGACCTCTGGCGTATAGCCCAGACGTTCAACGGCCCACTTTACCGACGACAGGTTGGCACAGCCTGTATCCAGGATCACCACGTTCATTACAGCACTCCTTTAGAGCTCGGCAGGGTATTTCCCTCAACGCGAATCGCCTGACGTAAGGTCCGGCCAAAGGCTTTGAATAAACTTTCCACACGGTGATGATCGTTTTTCCCTTTGGTTTTCAGGTGCAGGGTGCTCATCATGGCGTAGGACAGGGAACGGAAGAAGTGCTCGACCATCTCGGTGCTCAGATCGCCAACGCGCTGATAGCTGAATTCCGCTTTAAATTCGATATGTGGACGACCAGAGATATCCAGCGCACAGCGCGCCAGGCACTCATCCATCGGCAGCACAAAGCCAAAACGGCCAATGCCGCGCTTATCGCCCAACGCTTTCAGCAGCGCTTCGCCCAATGCCAGACCGGTATCTTCTACCGTGTGGTGATCGTCAATATACAGGTCACCGTTGACGTCGATGTTCATACGGAAGCCGCCGTGCACGGCAATCTGGTCCAGCATATGATCAAAGAAGCCGACGCCAGTGTTGATCTTACTGCCGCCTTCGCGGTCCAGCCACAGTTCCACGCGGACCTGGGTTTCTTTGGTGTTGCGTTGGACCAGCGCGTAGCGGTCGCGCTGCGTCAGCTGCTGCTGAATCGCTTTCCAGTCCTGACCTTCTGCGCCATAGCGAATGCCCTGAATCCCCATATTTTCCGCCAGCTGAATATCGGTCTGGCGATCGCCAATCACATAGCTGTTGGCCGTATCAAGGGCGCCTTCAGCCAGCCAGGCCTCAACCATCTGGGTTTTCGGCTTACGGCACGCGCAGTGGTCTTCAGGCTTATGGGGACAAATCAGCACATCGCTAAAACGAATGCCCTGCGATGACAAAATCTGCATCATCAGCGTGTGTGGGCCATCGAAGTCCGCCTGTGGAAAACTGTCCGTGCCCAGACCGTCCTGATTGGTAATCATCACCAGCTGATAGCCTGCGTCCTGCAGCGCCAGCAGTGCAGGCACGACGTCCGGTTCAAACGCCAGCTTGTCCATCCGATCCACCTGAAAGTCCTGCGGCGGTTCGGAGATAATCGTGCCATCGCGGTCAATAAAAAGGGTCTTCTGACTCATGCTTACTCCAGAGATAAGGCTTGCAGCGCGGCGATCAGGCGTTCGCACTCGGTGCGGGTTCCCACCGAGATGCGCAGACAACCTGCGAGGCCGGGGTTCTTGTTTTGGTCACGCAAAATAATGCCCTGATCCCACAAGGTTTTAAACACCTTTGGTGAATCGGTAAAGCGCACCAAAATATAGTTGGTTTCGCTGGGGAAGACCTGCTCCACGACGCGAATTTGCGGCAACTGTTCAAACAACCAGCTACGGTTGGCATTCAGCTCATCGACGTGCTGGCGCATTAAGGCAATCCCTTCGTCGCTCAGTGCCTGGCCCGCCACGTCGGCCACCGGTGTCGCCAGCGGATAGGGCGCAATCACCTTCATCAGCAGGTCGATAACCGGTTTATTCGCCAGCGTAAATCCGCAGCGCAGACCGGCCAGCGCGAAGGCTTTCGACAGGGTGCGCAGAATGACCAGGTGCGGATATTCGCGCAACCAGCCCGCCAGCGTCGCCTGTGGACAAAATTCAATATAGGCTTCATCCGCGACGACCAGCGCTTTGCCGGCGGTCATCGCCAGTAGCTGACGGATAGCGTCCTGATCAATCAGGTTGCCCGTGGGGTTGTTCGGGCTGCACATATAAACGACTTTCACACCGTCGAGCTGTTCGGCAATCGCGGGCAGGTTCAACTGCCAGTCTTCACGTGCCGGCACGGTACGGTACTCAATGCCGATGGTTTCCGCGCTGACGCTGTACATACCGTACGTCGGTGGGCAGAACAGAATCGCGTCTTTGCCGGGCTCACAGAACGCCCGCATCAATAGCTCAATGCCTTCATCTGCGCCGCGGCTGACCAGCACCTGCTCAGGAGACAGGCCCGCGTAAGCCGCATAGCGGGTGATTACCTGCTTCGGCTGGCACTCCGGGTAGCGGTTCAGGGTTTGCTGCGACAGCTCAAAGGGCACCGGCAGCGGAAACTCGTTAGCATTCAGCCAGACATCACCGTTGCCGCCCAGACGACGCGCCGACTGATAAGGCGTCAGCGCACGCACATTGGCGCGGGCCAGTTTTTCAATATCCTGACTCATGCTTGCTCCTTGAGCGCGGTGACGCGCAACGTGACGGCATTTTTGTGGGCATCCAGTTGCTCCGCGGCGGCCAGGGTTTCAATGGTGGCGGCGAGATCCATAAAGCCCTGCGGCGTCAGTTCCTGTACCGTCATACGTTTCTGGAAGTCGGCCAGCCCCAGGCTGGAGCAGGTCGCGGTATAACCATAGGTCGGCAGCACATGGTTCGTGCCGGAGGCATAATCGCCTGCAGACTCGGGCGACCAGTCGCCCAGGAACACGGAGCCTGCGCTGGTGATTTGCTCAACCAGGTCGCGCGGCGTGCGGGTTTGCAGAATCAGGTGCTCCGGACCATAGCGGTTGGAAATCGCCACACACTGTTGCAAATCGCGGGCCACGATCAGGCGGCTGCTTTCCAGCGCCTTACGGGCCGTGGCGGCACGCGGCAGCTGCGCCAGCTGTTGTTCGACAGCGTCAGCCACGCGCTCAGCCAGTCCCTGTGAAGGCGTCAGCAGAATCACCTGAGAATCCGGCCCGTGTTCCGCCTGAGACAACAGGTCGGACGCCACGAACGCGGGCGTGGCACCGTCGTCGGCGATCACCAGCACTTCTGACGGGCCCGCGGGCATATCGATAGCCGCGCCATCGAGGCACTGGCTGACCTGACGTTTGGCTTCGGTGACCCAGGCGTTGCCCGGTCCGAAAATTTTAGCCACTTTCGGCACGGTCTCGGTGCCGAAGGCCAGGGCGGCAATGGCCTGCGCACCGCCCACCTGAAATACTTCTTCTACGCCACACAGCTGGGCCGCATAGAGAATCTCGTCGGCAATCGGCGGCGGTGAGCACAGCACCACGCGGCCGCATCCGGCAATACGTGCCGGTGTCGCCAGCATCAATACGGTGGAAAACAGCGGGGCGGACCCCCCGGGAATATAGAGGCCGACCGATTGCATCGGGCGCGTCACCTGCTGGCAACGCACGCCCGGCTGGGTTTCGATATCCACAGCTGGCAGAATCTGCGCACGGTGGAAAGTCTCGATATTGGCGACCGCCACCGCCATTGCCTGTTTGAGTTCATCACTGAGACGATCGCTGGCAGCCTGCATCTGCTCAGCGGTCACGCGAAAATCCGTCAGCTCAACCTTGTCAAAGCGCGCGCTAAAATCGCGCAGAGCTGCGTCGCCTTCGCTTTTCACGCGCGCCAGAACGTCACGCACAATCTGACTGATGCTGTCAGAGGCAGACAGCGCCGGGCGTGCCAGCAGCGCCTGTTGCGCCTCTGCGCTGCACGCCTGCCAGTTCACGGGTGTCATGATTTTGCTCATCGTTTACTCCAGCATTTTTTCGATTGGCAGCACCAGAATCGAACTGGCACCCAGCGCTTTGAGTTTTTCCATGGTTTCCCAGAACAGCGTTTCGCTGCTCACCATGTGCATTGCCACACGGCTCACATCGCCCGCCAGCGGTAACACGGTTGGACGCTCGGCACCCGGCAGCAGGCTGATGACTTCTTCCAGACGCTCGCTCGGTGCATGCAACATGATGTATTTGGATTCACGTGCTTTAATCACGCCCTGAATACGGGTCATCATTTTATCGATCAGCTCCTGCTTGGCCGCGGGCATGTCGCCGTCGCGCTGAATCAGCACGGCTTTAGAACGATAGATGACTTCCACTTCACGCAGACCGTTCGCTTCCAGCGTGGCACCGGTGGAGACCAGATCGCAGATCGCATCGGCCAGGCCGGCACGCGGCGCCACTTCGACCGAGCCGTTCAGCAGACAGGATTTAAAGGCGATACCTTGCTTGTCGAGATACTGTTTTAACAGGTGAGGATAGGAGGTGGCGATGCGGGCATTGTTCAGGCACTGCGGGCCGGTGTACGCGTCATCGACCGGCATGGCCAGTGACAGACGACAGCCGCCAAAGTCGAGGCGACGCAGCGTGAAGTAGCGAGGATCTTCCCCCTGTGCGCGGCGCGTCAGTAACTCTTCTTCCAGCACGTTTTCGCCGATAATGCCCAGGTCGACTACGCCGTCCATCACCAGGCCCGGAATATCGTCATCGCGCACGCGCAGAATATCAATAGGCATATTTTCAGCGAAGGCGATCAGACGCTGTTGCTGAAGATTGATTTTGATCCCGCAGCGCGCCAGCAGCTCGCGTGAATCATCGCTCAACCGACCTGATTTCTGCATAGCTATGCGTAAACGGCTATTGTCTAACATTGTTCCTGTCCCCTTAATTAACCTGTCCTGAATGCGTATTTTGCGTCAGCCCATAAAAAAACCCCCGGAAGACGATCTTCCGGGGGTTCTCTTGCGTTCGCACCACTGGAAGATCCTAGACGTCTTCCAGCACACATCGCCTGAAAGACTAGTCAGGGTGATGGTGGTGATGATGGTTGAACTGAACGCGTGTCATAAAATTCTCGATAATGAAAAGTTATTCATTTGTGTGGAATTAACCTAACGAAGATAGTTGAAATTGGCAACTCTTTTTTAATGTTGTTCTTCGCAAAGCACAGAAACACTTTGCACTGGTTTGCAACTCAGGGGCAGCTTAAGATGGCTGAATCTTGACGTTCGCAGCAGGAGACAATATGAAAAAGGTCGCAATTGTAGGACTCGGCTGGCTGGGCATGCCGCTTGCGATGGCGCTGACCGCGCGAGGCTGGCAGGTGACCGGCAGTAAAACCACGCCGGATGGCGTAGAGGCGGCCCGTCGCTGTGGCATCGATGCGTTTCAACTTGAACTGACGCCCGAACTGGTCTGTGAGGCCGAGGACCTGGAGGCGCTGTTTGACGTGAATGCGCTGGTTGTCACCCTGCCCGCCAGCCGCACGGCAGAGGGCGGCGACGCCTATGTGCAGGCAGTACAAAACGTGGTGGATACCGCGCTGGCGCGCAATGTCCCACGGATCATCTTTACCAGTTCCACCTCCGTCTATGGCGGCAGCGCCGGTATCAAAACGGAGAAAAGCCCGCTTCAACCAGAAACCACGGCAGGCAAAACGCTGGTGGACCTGGAAAACTGGCTGCACGACTTACCCGGCACCAGCGTCGATGTATTGCGTCTGGCCGGGCTGGTGGGCCCGAAACGGCATCCCGGTCGCTTCCTGGCCGGCAAACAGGATTTACCCAATGGATCGCACGGGGTGAATCTGGTGCATCTGGATGATGTGGTGGAGGCGATTATGCTGCTGCTGCAAACGCCAAAAGGCGGCAGGACGTTCAACCTGTGTGCGTTGAAACATCCGTCCCGCGCCCATTTCTATCCCTGTGTGTCGCGCCAGCTGGGCATGACGCCGCCCACCTTTGAACCGCAGACGCACGACGACAGCGGTAAGTTGATTGACGGCGCGCGTATCTGTCACGAGCTGGGCTTTGAATACCGCTACGACGATCCGCAGAAAATGCCGCTGGAGTGAGTGTGGCTTTCCCCTTAGCGGGGAAAGCGTCGTGTTCTGTTCCTGATCACACGCCGAGTCGGTCGCGTAAGGCATACCAGGCGGCACCCATGGCCGTCAGCGGCACTTTAAATCGCCGTCCGCCAGGGAAGGGCAGATGCGGAAGCTTCGCGAAGGCATCAAAGCGCTCAGCATCCCCACGTAACACTTCGCTTATCAGCTTGCCGGAAAGGTGCGTGCAGGTCACGCCGTGGCCGCTGTCGCCCTGCATAAAGTAGACGTTGTTTTCCAGCCGACCAAACTGTGGCATGCGCGACAGCGTCAGCAGAAAATTTCCGCTCCAGGCGAAATCAATCTTCACGTCCTGCAACTGCGGAAAGGTGCGTAGCATTTTAGGCCGGATCATCGTGATCACATCGCCAGGCTCGCGCGCCCCATAAACCACACCGCCACCATAGAGCAGCCGGTTGTCGGCGGTCAGGCGGAAATAGTCCAGCAGATAATTGGAATCTTCTACCGAATAGTTGTTGGGTAACAGCGCTAATGCCCGGTCACGGGACAGCGGTTCGGTGGCAATGATTTGCGAGCCGCACGGCATGCTTTTGCGACTCAGGCGCGGTTCGAGTTCGGAAGGCAGATAAGCATTGCCGGCAAAAATCAGAAACGTGGCGCTGACTTCTCCCTGTGCCGTTTTTACCCGATTAGGTGAACCGTAGCTGACGCTTAACGCGGCGGACTGTTCATAGATACGACCGCCGTGGCGACGAATGGCTTCGGCTTCTCCAAGCGCCAGATTCAGCGGATGCAGATGTGCGCCGCGTTTGTCGAGCAGCCCACCTACATAGCGCTCTGAGCCGATCTCGCGACGAATGCCGCGCTCATCTAGCAGTTCAAGCTGGTCGTTACCGTAACGCTGCCAGGCGGCTTTTTGACTGGCCAGGTGCGCCATCTGACGGCGGTTAAACGCGGCGAAGATACCGCCCGGGCGGTAATCGCAGGCGATCGCGTAACGGTCGATACGATCACGAATAATATCACCGCCTTCAAACATCATACTGCCCAGCATTTTTGCGCTGTCTTTGCCGTAGCGTTGTTCAATCACATCCACGTCGCGGCTGTAGGAGTTCACGGCCTGGCCGCCATTGCGGCCACTGGCACCATAACCAACACGAGCCGCTTCAAGCAGCACCACATCGTAACCCGCTTCGGTTAAAAACAGGCCGGCCGATAAGCCCGTAAAACCGGCACCAATAATGCAAACGTCACACTGGATGCTTTCCTGCAGCACCGGCCAGGGCGCATGGGGGTTCCGTGTGGAGGTGTAGTAGTTTTCTACGTAATTCATATCAAGCTCCTTGGCGAACGTCCCTGATTAAAAATTGGCGGGCGTATGGGCGCTGACGATGCGACAGGGCACATCGGCCTGGTTGGTAAAACTGTGCGGCAAACCCGTATCGATCACGTAACTTTCGCCGGCCGTCAGATGAAATTGCTGACCGTTAACTTCCAGTACGATGCGCCCTTCCAGCAGGGTGCCGGTCTCTTCGCCCGCATGGCGTAACTTTTCGCCGGTGCTGGCACCTGGCTGGTAAGTTTCCAGTAACATGCCTAACGCCCGGGTTTTCGTGCCGTTATCAACCAGTTTAAGCGAAACGCCCTGACTGCCGATTTCCAGCAGATCTTCAGGCCGGACCACCACTTTGGGCGCGTCCTCAGCATGCGGCTCCGAAAAAAACGCAGACAAAGACAGGCCATAAACCTTCAGCAACTTTTGCAGCGTGCTGACCGCCGGGCTGACCTTATCCTGTTCGATAGTACTGATGGCGCTGTGGGTCAGTCCGGCCAGTTCCGCGACGCGCCGTTGTGACAGTCCCATGGCCTGACGGATCTGCGCCAGGCGGCGTCCCGGAGCCTGAGCCGCATCATTCATACCTTTTTCCTCTGGTGATAGTGCAGGGCGGCCTGAATAAAGCCGTCAAACAGCGCAAAGGACGGCGTGGCGGGTTTCAGCTGCCATTCAGGATGCCACTGTACGGCAAGGGCGAAAGGATGCGCTGGCAGGCTGACCGCCTCAATCAGACCATCGGGCGCACGGGCCTCAACGCGCACCTGCGGTCCCGCTTCACGAATGCCCTGGTGATGAACGGAGTTGACGGTGATCGGCGCACGCCCCAGCAGCCTGTCCAGCAATCCTCCCGGTGCAATCTGGATGGCATGAGCGGGTGCGTAAGTTTGTTCAGGTAAGGCATCCTCGTCTGCATGGTGGCGCTGAAACTGCGGATGGTGGTCAAGGTGGCGATACAGGGCACCACCGTTGGCCACGACCAGCTCCTGCATGCCCCGACATATGCCCAGCAGCGGCATATGTTTGCCGACAGCATGCGTAATAAGGTTAAACGCCAGGCGATCGCGGCCGGCATCTGCCTCCGGCTCTTCGCCTTCTTCGCCATACAGCCAGGGCTCCAGGTGGCTGGGGCTCCCGGTCAGCAGAATGCCGTCCAGCACAGCCATAGCGTTTTCTGATAGATGCGGGGCAGCCATAAGGTGATGGGGCAGGGCAAGCGGCACGCCGCCCGCCAGGACGATGGCATCAAGATATTTGTTGTGGACAGACTGAACCGGGTGGCCCTGATTGTGCGTCTGGCACATCACTACGCCAATCAAAGGCTTGTCAAAAATAATGCCCATCTTTCCCCCTTAACTGCTGTTCGAAATATTTGACGAAAAGGGCATGTCTGATGGTTAAGTGTGCAATATTTTGTCAATCTAGCAATCCATTGGTCGATCTTCAAACAGATTTGTTACATTTGCACACTTTTTACGTTAGAGCTATGTTAGATGAGTGGCGGTTTTTTTGAGCATTACGCACTCCCATTTTTGTGGTCAAAGGCGGATGAAATCATGACTAACCTGGTAGAAGTAGAAGACTTCACGCTTCACAGTGAAGAGAGACGAACCAGCGCGTTCCAGCAAGAAGTGAAAAACTGGCTGGAGCGCCACCCTGAAACGCAGTATGTCGATATCTTGCTCAACGATTTAAATGGTGTTTTTCGCGGTAAGCGCATCCCGGTTTCGGCCTTAGCCAGGCTGGAAAAAGGTTGCTACTTTCCCGCCTCGGTTTTTGCCATGGATATTCTCGGCAATACCGTCGAAGAGGCCGGTCTGGGCCAGTCGCTTGGTGAACCCGATAACCTCTGCCTTCCCGTCCATGGCACGCTCGTCCCCTCCGCCGCCGATCCGCAACACATTGCACAACTGCTGTTAACCATGTGCAACCAAGATGGCACTCCCTTTGACGTTGAACCCCGAAATGTTCTGAACCGGCTGTGGCAACAGCTGCGTAATCGTGGACTGTTTCCGGTGGTAGCGGTAGAGCTGGAGTTCTATCTGGTCGATAAAAAGCGCGATGCAGAAGGCTATATTCAACCGCCCTGTGCGCCAGGCAGTGACGATCGCAACAGACAAAGCCAGGTTTACTCGCTGGATAATCTCGATCACTTCGCCGATGTCCTGCGTGATATCGATGCGCTGGCCCGTCTGCAGGGCATTCCTGCGGATGGCGCGCTGGCGGAAGCCTCGCCGGGGCAATTCGAAATCAATCTCCATCATACCCGTGATGTGCTGAGCGCCTGCGACCATGCTATCCAGCTCAAGCGCCTTATCCGCCAGGTGGCAGAGAACCACGGCATGACGGCAACATTTATGGCAAAACCCTATGAGGACTACGCCGGAAGCGGGATGCACGTCCATATCAGCATGCTTGATGCCGCTGACCATAATGCCTTTGCCTGTGATGACGGAAGCGATTCCCCGCTGCTGAAACGCACGCTGGCGGGCATGATTGACCTTATGCCTGCTTCCATGGCGCTGCTGGCCCCCAACGTCAATGCCTTCCGTCGTTTTGTGCCTGATGCCTACGTTCCTTTGCAGGCGTCGTGGGGCCACAATAACCGTACGGTAGCGTTGCGTATTCCCTGTGGCGATCTGGAAAGTCGCCGCATCGAGTACCGGGTAGCCGGGGCGGATGCGAATCCTTATCTCGTCATGGCTACCATTCTGGCGGGCATGTTGCACGGCCTCGATACGCAGCTGCCGCTGCCACAGCCGGTTAAAGGAAATGGCCATGAAGCGGAAGGGCTGGCGCTGCCGATTCGGCAGAGCGATGCACTCTATGCCTTCGAAAGCAGCTATCCTTTACAAAAATTACTGGGTGAGAAATTTGCCAAAGTGTGGTTTAGCTGCAAAAATTATGAGCTTATGCAGTTCGAAAGATTAATCACTGCCACCGAAATTGACTGGATGCTGAAAAACGCCTGATTAAAATTTTGCATTCTATGCGACAACGTCTTGAAATAATGCGTTGGGTTAGGGCAAAATACGCCCCCTGCAAATTCAGAACATAACCGACGCTCACCGCGCCGGTTATTTTTTTGCATATTGTTTTTAACGCGTAGCATTTAGCTGACACCAACGAGGCCGGGCACGCACCCGGATAGATAAACACTGAAAACACGCAGCCGCGTGAGATTGAGGATGTAAAGATGGGGATGTTTAACACTCTGCCAGCCCAGGCTGGTACACGTTTCCGTGATGACTACGGCGCCGCGCTGGCCGCCAGCCTTACTCCCTGTCGCTTAATGCGCAGTTTCCTTGTGAATCAACCCAGCCAGGTTGCTGCGCAAGGAGGACTGAAGCATGTCGCTTAATACCTCTGCCGCACCACAACGTGCCCAACTGAAAAAAACGCTGACGTTACTTCCTGTTGTCATGATGGGCTTAGCCTACATGCAGCCGATGACCCTGTTTGATACCTTTGGTATCGTATCGGGCCTGACGGACGGTCACGTTGCCACCGCTTATGCTTTCGCCCTGATTGCGATTCTGTTTACCGCCGTGAGTTACGGTAAGCTGGTACGCCGCTTCCCATCTGCGGGCTCCGCTTATACCTATGCTCAGAAGGCCATCAGTCCGCACGTCGGCTTTATGGTGGGCTGGTCATCGCTGCTGGACTATCTGTTCATGCCGATGATCAACATTCTGTTGGCTAAAAACTATTTTGAAACCCTGGTGCCAGGGATCCCGTCGTGGATTTTCGTGGTGCTGCTGGTGGGCTTTATGACGCTCTCCAACCTTAAGGGCATCAAAACGGTCGCTAACTTCAACAGCGTGATTGTCATCCTTCAGGTGGTGGTCATGGTCGGTATCACCGCGATGGTGATTTACGGCGTGGCGCACGGCGAAGGTGCGGGAACAGTGGTAAGCAGTAAACCGTTCTGGTCTGAAAACGCCCATGTGGTGCCGATGATCACCGGTGCGACGATTCTGTGTTTCTCATTCCTCGGTTTTGACGGCATCAGTTCGCTGTCAGAAGAAACGAAAGATGCAGAACGTACCATTCCGCGTGCGATTTTCCTGACCGCGCTGATTGGTGGCCTGATGTTTATTGTCGCGTCGTACTTCCTGCAACTGTATTTCCCGGACATCTCGCGCTTTAAAGAGCCGGATTCGTCGCAGCCTGAAATCATGCTGTATGTGGCCGGTAAAGCGTTGCAGATCGGTATCCTGATCTTCTCTGTGGTCACGGTACTGGCGTCCGGTATGGCAGCGCACGCAGGCGTTTCACGTCTGATGTACGTGATGGGCCGTGATGGTGTGTTCCCGGAGCGTTTCTTCGGCTATATCCATCCAAAATGGCGCACGCCGTCCCTGAACGTGATTCTGGTGGGTGCCGTAGCGTTGATGGCGATCAACTTCGATCTGGTCACCGCGACTGCGCTGATTAACTTTGGTGCGCTGGTTGCGTTTACCTTCGTTAACCTGTCAGTGATTGCGCAGTACTGGGTACGTGAAAAACGGAATAAGACCCTGAAAGATCACGTCCAGTATCTGGTTCTGCCGATGATGGGTGCCCTGACCGTGGGTGCACTGTGGGTTAACCTGGAGCAAAGTTCTATGGTGCTGGGACTGATCTGGGCCGCGATTGGTATTGTTTACCTGGCCTTTGTGACGCGCAGCTTCCGCAATCCCGTTCCACAGTTTAGCGAAGAAGTGTAATCCCCCGGCCCTGCTCATTCACAGAGCAGGGCCGTTTTCTGTCAGCTTTTACTTGCCAGCATCAGTTCCCAGCTTCCTGCCTGTAACGCGTTCCGTCCTGCGGCATTTAACTGATCATCTGTCACAATCACATCAAACTTTTCCAGCGGTAAGGCCAGCCACGTCGCGATTTTATCGTATTTCGAGCTGTCGCTGAGCAGCACGCGTTTGCTGCTGACGTCACACACGGCCTGTTTAACCGCTACCTTGTCTTCATCCGGCGTAAACAAACCGCGCAATCCCCAACTGGAAGTGGAGACAAAGGCAATGTCAATTGCCAGTTGCCGCAGGTGGCGTGCGGCTGCATCGCCAATGCAGGAACGGTTATCCCGACAGACGGTGCCACCGGTATGAATCACCCGGCAGCGGCTCGCCTCCATCAGCAAATTGGTCACCATAAAATCATTGGTGACCACTAACAGGTCCTCCCTGTCGGCGATTTCCCGCGCCAGCGCCAGTGTGGTCGTACCGGCATCCAGATAAATACAGCTGTCAGGCGGAATCAGCTGAGCGGCCAATTTGCCGATGGCGTTTTTTTCTTCATTACACAGCGCGGTCTTGGTCAGGTGCGAGGGTTCGCTCGCCAGGCGGTTAACGGAGCGCACGCCACCGGAAACCGACAGCACCGCGCCCTGTTCCTCCAGCTTCTGCACGTCCCGACGAATCGTCATGTGTGACACGTCAAAACGCTCGGTCAGTTCGGCGATGCTCATTACGCCGCGCTCGGCCACCAGTGCCAGAATCTGTTGATGACGCTCAACGGGGATCATATACACCTCGGTTTATCATTTTTTCACATTGTAGGGGATGCCTTCACAAAGACGCACGGAAATTTTGCACCAGATCCCCTTTGCTGGTGGCGGTTTGACCGTGATATCTGGCAATAACAGTCACATGACCGATGTGAATAAATGTTCAACTGTGGCCTCATGAAGTTAATTTATGTGAAATACGGCACGTTTTTGCCCGCACTTTCCTGCCACTATTAACAGCAGAGACCAAAAATTCACTTAATTTAACAAGGGAGGCCACCGATGCCCGCTTCAAAGATCTGTGTCATAGGTTTAGGCTCAATGGGAATGGGCGCGGCGCAGTCCTGCATCCGGGCTGGGCTGGCGACATGGGGCGTTGATCTGAATCCGCAGGCCTGCGAAACGCTGCGTCAGGCAGGCGCGCGTGACGCGCAGTCGTCGGCTCATGCCTTTGCCGAACACCTGGATGCTGTCCTGTTGCTGGTCGTGAATGCCCGGCAGGTTAATGCAATTCTGTTTGGCGAGCAGGGGCTGGCGGCCAGACTGAAGCCGGGCACGGCGGTGATGGTATCCTCCACCTTGTCCGCGCAGGATGCGCAGCAGATCGCCGCCAGACTGGCGGACTGTCAGTTGCTGATGCTGGATGCGCCAGTGTCCGGCGGGGCCGCCAAAGCCGCCAGTGGCGAGATGACCGTGATGGCATCCGGGAGCGATGCGGCCTTTGCGGCTTTGCAACCGGTACTGGATGCGGTCGCCGCAAAGGTTTACCGCGTCGGCACGGAAATCGGTCAGGGATCGACAGTCAAAATCATTCATCAGCTGCTGGCGGGCGTGCACATTGCCGCCGGGGCCGAAGCCATGGCGCTGGCCGCCCGCGCCGGGATTCCGCTCGATACGATGTATGAGGTGGTCACTAACGCAGCGGGCAACTCATGGATGTTTGAAAACCGTATGCGCCATGTCGTCGACGGCGACTATCGACCGAAATCCGCAGTGGACATCTTTGTCAAAGACCTGAATCTGGTCGCCGATACGGCGAAAGCCCTGCATTTCCCGCTACCGCTGGCCTCTACCGCGCTGAATATGTTCACTGAGGCCAGCAATGCCGGTTTTGGCCGCGAGGATGACAGTGCGGTGATTAAAATCTTCAGCGGCATTACGCTGCCCCAGCGCGAGGAGGCAATGTGATGCGCTTAGGGGTGATTGCCGACGATTTTACCGGCGCAACCGACATTGCCAGCTTTCTGGTGCAGAACGGGCTTTCTACCATTCAGTTTAACGGCATCCCAGAACAGACAACGGTCCCGGATGCCCAGGCCATTGTGGTTAGTCTGAAATCGCGATCCTGTGCGCCGGCGCTGGCCGTCAGTCAGTCGCTTGCGGCGCTGCGCTGGCTGCAGGCGCAAGGCTGTGAGCGCTTTTATTTCAAATACTGCTCCACGTTCGACAGCACCGCTGCGGGTAACATCGGTCCGGTGACGGATGCGCTCATGGCCGCGCTGAATGAGACGCTGACGGTGATCTGCCCGGCATTGCCGGTCAACGGACGTACCGTTTATCAGGGCTACCTGTTTGTGGGGGAACACCTGCTATCGGAGTCCGGCATGCGCCATCATCCTGTCACGCCGATGACCGACAGTAACCTGCTAAGGCTGATGGCGTGTCAGAGCACGGGAAAAGCCGGGCTTATTCCGTTAGCCACGGTCGAGCAGGGCGCAGGCGCGATAACAGAGCAACTTGAACATCTGCGTGCTCAGGGCGTGAACTATGCCGTAATCGACACGCTTACTGAGCAGCATCTGCTGAATCAGGGCGAAGCGCTGACGTCGATGCGGCTGGTCACGGGCGGCTCCGGGCTGGCCATTGGCCTGGCGCGCCAGTGGTCAACATCTGGCTGCGACGATGGTCAGGCGCAGCGCG
Source organism: Pantoea sp. SGAir0180 (assembly GCF_043546245.1). Lineage (NCBI taxonomy): Bacteria > Pseudomonadati > Pseudomonadota > Gammaproteobacteria > Enterobacterales > Erwiniaceae > Pantoea > Pantoea sp. SGAir0180. The sequence continues at coordinate 1,051,560 of NZ_CP028071.1, forward strand.
CGGGCTATCCGCAGGGGCAGCGGGCCGTGGTGCTTTCGGGTTCCTGTTCACCAATGACCAACCGCCAGGTCAACGCGTATCGCCAGCAGGCACCCGCCCGGGAAATTCACGTTGAGCGCTGCCTCAACGATGAACAGTACGCCGGGGCGCTGTGCGACTGGGTCGTTGAGCATGCCGACGGGCCGCTGGCCCCGATGCTCTTTGCCACTGCGGATGCGCAACAGCTGCAGTCGATCCAGCAGCATTTCGGTGCACAGCGCAGCAGTGAGGCGGTAGAGCAACTGTTTGCTCAGGTGGCGAGAGATCTGCAATCCCGCGGCTGGCAGCGCTTTATCGTGGCGGGCGGCGAAACCTCGGGCGTGGTCGCCCAAAGCCTGGGCGTGACCGCCTTCCATATTGGTCCGGTGATTTCGCCCGGTGTGCCCTGGGTCAGAGATATCCAGCAGCCGCTGTCACTGGCGCTGAAGTCTGGCAATTTTGGCGATGAGCAGTTCTTCCGCCGCGCACAAACGGAGTTTTCACATGACTGAACAACAGGCCCGCGAAGAGATGGTCAGACTGGGTGCCTCGTTCTTCCAGCGTGGTTACGCCACCGGCTCGGCCGGTAATCTGTCGCTGCTGCTGGACGACGGCACCTTACTGGCAACGCCCACGGGGTCCTGCCTGGGCGAACTGGATGCGGAGCGTCTGTCTAACGTGACGTTACAGGGGGAGTGGATAGCCGGGGATAAACCGTCGAAAGAGATCGCCTTTCACCGGGCGCTCTACCTGAATAATCCGGACTGCCGGGCAGTGGTTCACCTGCACAGTCACTACCTGACCGCGCTTTCCTGCCTGCAACATCTGGACAGCCAGAACTGCATCCGCCCGTTCACGCCCTATGTGGTGATGCGGGTCGGCGATGTACCGGTGGTGCCTTATTATAAACCGGGTGATGCGCGGCTGGCGGAGGATCTGGCGCTGCTTGCCCCGCGTTACCGCGCCTTCCTGCTGGCAAACCATGGTCCGGTGGTGGTCGGCAAAACCTTGCGCGAAGCGGCGGATAATACCGAGGAGCTGGAAGAAACGGCGCGTCTGATGTTTACCCTGGGCGATCGCGCCATTCGTTATTTAACCGCCGACGACGTCGCTGAACTCAGGAGCCGGTAATGCCAAAGTTTGCAGCTAACTTATCTACCCAGTTCAACGAAATGCCTTTTCTGCAACGCTTTGCCGCGGCGGCACAGGCGGGCTTCAGCGCGGTCGAGTTTCTGTTTCCCTACGAATATCCGGCTGAGCAACTGAAAGCGCTGCTGGCGGATAACGGGCTTAAACTGGTGCTGTTTAACACCGCACCGGGCAACGTTGACGCGGGGGAATGGGGCGTTTCGGCTATTCCCGGACGGGAAGCCGACGCGCGCGCAGATATCGACCGGGCGCTGGCATATGCACGGGCGCTGGATTGCCCACAGGTGCATATCATGGCCGCAACGGTGCCGCCGGGTGCCGATCGCCAGCGCTATGTCGAGACATTCATCCGCAACATGCGCTACGCGGCAGAACGATTTGCCCCGTATAACATCCGCTTGTTGATCGAAGCCCTTAATCCCACGACCAAACCGCACTATCTCTATGTCAGCCAGTATCAGACGCTGGAGATGGTCGACCTTATCGACCGGCCCAACGTATTCACCCAACTGGATCTGTTTCATGCCCAGATCGTGGACGGCAATCTCAGCCATCTGATTCGCCATTACGCCGGACGTTATCGCCATGTGCAAATCGCCGCCGCGCCCAGTCGACATGAACCTGACGAGGGCGAGATCAACTATCCCTGGCTGTTCAGCCTGCTAGATGAGGTGGGCTACGACGGTTGGGTCGGCTGCGAATATTTCCCGCGCGGCGACACCGTAGAGGGGCTGAGCTGGCTGGCGCCCTGGATGAAAAACCGCTGAGTTAACGTGAAAAAATCACACCGGTGCTGCGGTACCGGTGCCATTCTGCTCGTCTCTGAAACGGAGCGGCACCAGGTTGAGCTTTAACGAAAAAACGCGAAAAAAGATAACTATTCCAGAGGTTTACTATGACGACTGCGTTGCTGTTAGCCATTGCGACCGCCAGCATTGTGATATTGCTGTTGCTGGTCATTAAAGCCAAAGTCCATCCCTTTGTTGCCCTGTTAATTGTCAGTCTGCTGGTGGCCATCGCGACCGGTATTCCGGCTGAAAAAATCATGGAAACCATTATCAGCGGGATGGGCGGACTGCTGGGGCATATCACTATCATTATCGTGCTGGGGGCGATGCTGGGGGCCATTATCGAAGCCTCTGGTGGCGCAGAGTCGCTGGCCCAGCGTTTCAGCAAAACGCTGGGTCTGAAACGTACCGTTGCCGCCCTGACGATGGCTGCCTTTATTTTAGGCATCCCGGTATTTTTTGAAGTGGGCTTTATCATTGTCATTCCGCTGATCTACGGCTTTACCAAAGTGGCGCGGGTATCCCCGCTGAAGTTTGGCTTACCGATGGCGGGCGTCATGCTGACTGTGCATGTGGCGCTGCCGACGCACCCTGGCGCCGCCGCCGCCGCGGCCATTTTGCATACTGATATGGGCTGGCTGATGATGCTGGGAATTCTGGTCTCGGTGCCGGTCGGTATCCTCGGCTATTACGTGGCAAAGGCAATGAACCGTCGGCAGTACCACCTGTCGGTTGAGGTACTGGAACAGTTGCAGATGGCGAAGCCGGAAGGGGTACAGAAGAAAAATGAACCCGCACCGCCGGGCGCGCTGACCATCAGCGGTTTGATCGTCGTCCCGATTGTGCTGATCGTGGCAGGCACGCTGTCGCACTCGCTGCTGACGGAAGACAGCCTGCTGCGCAAGGTGATGACGGTTATTGGCACCCCGCCGATTGCGCTGCTGATCGCCCTGGGACTGGCCGCCTGGCTACTGGGCCTGCGTCGTGGCTGGAGCAAGGACAAGCTTGAGGACCTGACCGGTCGCGCCATTCCGGGATCGGCCAGCGTGATTCTGGTGGCGGGCGCGGGCGGGGCGTTTGGTAAGGTACTGGTGGAGTCCGGTGTCGGCAACGCGCTGGCGCGGGCGCTGGAAACGCTGCATTTGCCCCTGATTCCTGCCGCGTTTATTCTGTCGCTGGCGCTACGCGCCTCGCAGGGCTCGGCAACCGTGGCGATCCTCACGACCAGCGGATTACTGACCCAGGCCGTGACTGGCATAGATGATATGCACCGTGTACTGGTCACACTGGCGGCGTGCTTCGGCGGTCTGGGCCTGTCGCACGTGAATGATGCAGGTTTCTGGGTGGTAACGCGCTATCTGGGCCTGTCGGTGGCGGACGGTTTAAAAACCTGGACGGTACTGACGACCCTGATGGGGCTGAGCGGCTTTGCCCTGACCTGGGCGCTGTGGTGGGTAATCTGATATACAAACCGGGAGGGCGACAGGCCTTCCCGATCTGCCGGGACGTCAGGACACCAGTTCCTGCGCGTACCGGTACAACGCTTTAAGCTGAGACAGTTTTTCCGCGTCCCCTTCGTGCAGGCTGGCCAGCGATTCCAGCTCCATCAGAAAAGCCTGCACTTTTTCTGGATTCAGAACCTCACGGCGATGCTGAAGCCAGCGCTGCTGTTCGGCATCATCCAGCGTACCGGGGAAATTACGGGCGCGATAACGAAACAGCAGTTTTTCCACCCGCGGGCTGTCAAATGTCAGATTGAGCGCAGGCAGATTGGCAGGCGCGGTCTGGCGGATGATGTTCATTCCGGCGCGGTCGGCATCGCTAAAGAAACCGTCATAGAGCTGCGTGTCGACATCCTCTGACGGCGCAAAAGGTTCCGCCTCAGCAAAAATAGCCACCAGTTTTTCACGTACGTCAGGATGCTGACGCAGCGTGGCCAGATTATCCAGGCAGAACTGACGATCAATACCCAGCCGCCCGGCATCTTCCGGACGCAAGGTATTAGCGGGTGCCAGCACCGGACACTTATTGATGTGCACCAGTTTCACCGGCACGGCAGGCTGATCGCCCAGCTCGCTTTTAGGTGTGTACAGGCGCTCGCGCAAACTGTCCGCATCCAGCGTCAGCAGGGGCGCAATATCCCCGGCCAAATCCACCACGATCAACGCATTGCGGTTGTCCGGATGCCAGGCAAGCGGCACCACCCAGCTGGTATTGCCGCGCGCCGCGCCAAACATGCCAGAAACATGGACCAGCGGCTTCATCTGCGGGATGTCGATCAGGGTCATCAGTTTGTTTTTGTTGCGATGCGTAAACAAAAACTCAAACAGTTTTGGCTGTTTTTCTTTCACCAGTTTCGCCATTGCCAGCGTGGCATAGACATCCGACATCGCATCATGGGCGTTTTCGTGCGCCACGCCGTTGGCTTTGGTCAGATGCTCCAGCCGGAAGCTGGGAAAGCCGTCATCATTCTCTGGCCAGTTAATACCTTCCGGGCGCAGCGCATAACAGGCGCGCATCACGTCCAGCAAATCCCAGCGGGAATTACCGTTTTGCCAGCTCCAGCCGTACGGATCGTAGAAGTTGCGGTAAAAGATATTGCGCGTCACTTCATCGTCAAAGCGCACGTTGTTATAACCCACGACGCAGGTTTGTTCGGTGGTAAACAGCGCATGAATACGGGCAGCAAACTCGGCCTCGTTCACGCCCCGGGATGCGGCTAATTGCGGCGTAATACCGGTGATCATGACCGCTTCAGGCTGGGGCAGGTAATCATCCGGTGGGCGGCAGTAGAATACCTCTGGCTCGCCAATCGGATTGAACTCGCTGTCGGTGCGCAAACCGGCAAACTGTGCCGGACGATCCCGTTGCGGGCTGGTGCCGAAGGTTTCGTAATCGTGAAACAAAAAAGTGAATTCAGAGGCGGGCACGTCGCTGTCCTGTCTGCAAAAAATCAACGTTCAGGATAGTCGTCTGCGTGCCTGAGTACAACTGCCAGGGCGCAGGCTGTTGAATGGTGCGCAGCAGTTCATACTTTTTTTCAATTTATTTAAACCTTATTAAGGGTTTTGCCGTAAAACGTCCCGCTGTTCATGTCCGTTTTACTTGCTCAACTAAGGATGAAGTGTTGAAAAGGCGTCTGTTAATTACCGTAACTGTTTTTTGGGCTTCGCTGGCACAGGCCGACGATATGCCATTTCCTGTGACGCCACCGGCGATTGATGCAGCCTCCTGGGTGCTGATGGACGCCACCACGGGGCAGGTGCTGACCGCGGGCAATCCCGACGAGCGCCGGAATCCCGCCAGTCTGACCAAGCTGATGACCGGCTATGTGGTCGACCGCGCTATCGACCAAAAGAAAATTACCCGCGACGACATGGTGACGGTGGGAAAAGATGCCTGGGCAGCAGGCAATCCGGTCTTTAAAGGCTCCTCACTGATGTTTCTCAAGCCCGGTGATAAGTTAAGCGTGCGTGATCTCAGCCGCGGCGTGATCATTGATTCAGGCAATGACGCCTGCGTTGCGCTGGCGGATTACGTGGCCGGTAGCCAGGACAACTTTGTTAAGTTAATGAACCACTACGTGGAGAAACTGGGGCTGACGAATACCCATTTCGAAACTGTACACGGTCTGGATGCGCCGGGGCAATATTCCAGCGCACTGGATATGGCAAAACTGTCGCGCGCCATTATTGATGGCGAGCCCGATTTCTATGCCATGTACCGTGAAAAAACCCTCACCTGGAACGGCATTACCCAGAACAACCGTAACGGCCTGCTGTGGGACAACAACCTGCACGTCGATGGCCTGAAAACGGGCCATACTGAAACGGCGGGCTTCAACATTATTGCCTCCAACATTGTGGGGCAGCACCGCCTGATTGCCGTCATCATGGGCGGGAAAAGTGCGAAAGGGCGTGAAGAGCAGGCGCGCAAGCTGCTGGTCTGGGGCCAGAATACGTTTGATACCGTACAACTGTTCCATGCCGGTAAGAAAATTGGCAGTGAACATGTCTGGTACGGTAATCCGCACCAGGTTGACGTGGGCACGGCAAACGATGTTTATCTTTCACTGCCGCGCAGCGAAATCCCGAACGTCAAAGCCAAATACGTGATCAACCGCACCGACCTGGAAGCGCCACTTAAAGCCAATGAGAACATTGGTGAAATCCAGGTGATGGACAAGGACAAGCAGATCGCCAGCTATCCGCTGGTGGCACTCACCGCCGTTAACGAGGCGGGCGTAGTGAGCCGCATCACGGACTACCTGAAACGCAAGTTCTAGTCGTTACGTCCCTGCTTCGCCTTCGCGGGGCAGGGATGAACCCGCTATCGTGCGCCATGTGTTGTCGTCATGGTGAATTTTGCTGATTTCCGGGGCAGGGTTGTTGATAATGGTCCGCTCAACGCTGTACAAGCGTAAACATTGACGGCGCGCCAGGATCGGCAGGGCGCGGCGCGTAGAATCATTTTTTTACCAGCGGACAAGCGACTTTGCGCTCTGATAAACCCATCTCAAATCTGGAATTCTGGTTATATCGTCATTACCGCAGCGTGCACGGGTTACGCATCGCGGTGGCGTTTCTGTGTGCGTTTCTGCTTGTCCGCGTCACGGGCATTCCCGAAGGCACCTGGCCTTTGATTACCCTGGTTGTGGTGATGGGGCCGATCTCAACCTGGGGAAACGTCTTCCCGCGCGCCATTCAACGCATTGGCGGAACGATTGCCGGGTCAATCTCTGGTCTTATCGCCCTCAGGCTGGAGATGATTTCGCTGCCCGGCATGCTGGCATGGTGCGCAGTGATCATGTTTATCAGCGGCTATCTGACGCTGGGGAAACACCCTTACATGGCATTGCTGATTGGCATCACGCTGTGCGTGGTTGTAGGCGCGCCAATGGGGGATTTCACCGTGGCGATGTGGCGCGGTGGCGATGTCATTTTAGGATCGTTACTGGCGCTGTTATTTACGGCCATCTGGGCGCAGCGTGCGTATATTCACTGGCGTATTCAGCTTTCAGATACGCTGGCAGAAATGGCCAAAATCTACCATGCGGGGTTTTCCGCCAACCTCGTGGAAAAGCCCCGGCTGAACAAACCGCTGGGCAAACTGCTCACCAGCGTGGTGAAAATGCGTGCCCTGCTGGAGCCGTCCAGTAAAGAAACCCGCATCCCCAAATCGGTGTTTGAAGCGATACAGACGTTGAACCGTAATATGGTGTACACCATTGAGATGCAAATTAATGCCTGGTGGGCATCACGCGAAAGTCATCTGATCATGCTGAATGCTCCGACGTTACGCCGCACGCAGGAGATGACCGAAAACGCGCTGCGAACCTTATCGGTCATGGCTGTGAAGGGGGAAACCTACGACATCATCGCGGCCAATCATGAGTTAACGGAAATCGTCAAAGAGCTTAAGCAGTTGATCGCTGACGGGAGTGACCGTCTGGAAGAAGCGCCGATTTATGGCTATGTCTGGCTGAGTCTGGAGCTGGCGAAGCAGCTGGAACGCATGACGGATTTGATGCGCCTGGCGCTGCGTAAATAATCACCTCAGACAATGACTTAATGCGAAACCCGGTTTTTTTGCGCTAAGATAAGAGCCAGTCCGAATTTAGCTGTGAGAATTGCCCACAAGGCTGGCTGGCCGCTAAGCTGATCGTTTTGACTCTCTCCCTGCTTTAGCAGGCTTAAAGAAAGGTGCCATCATGGAAAATGCCAAGCAATCATTTCAGGACGTACTTGAGTTTGTCCGTACGTTCCGCCGCAAGAACAAACTGCAGCGTGAAATCGTCGATAATGAGAAGAAAATTCGTGACAACCAAAAGCGTGTGCTGCTGCTGGATAACCTGAGCGAATACATCAAACCCGGCATGAGCGTTGAGGCGATTCAGGAAATCATCGCCAGCATGCGTGCTGACTATGAAGATCGCGTGGATGAGTACATCATCAAAAACGCTGACCTGTCTAAAGAGCGCCGCGAGCTGTCTAAAAAGCTCAAGACCATGGGCGTGGGCGAGACGAAAACGCCATAAGGCAACGCGTATTATCGCGGATAACCAGCCCGCTCCAGCCATCCGGTTGGGCGGGTTTTTTTGCGTCCGCGATCAGCGGGACAGCTTGCGGGCAATCTGCTGTAACTGACGGGCCAGCGCGGATAAGTCTGCGTCTTTGCTGGCCGGCGCGGCGGTGGTTTCCCGCACGACCAGTACCGGCTCCAGCGTCCGTGATGCGACCGCTTCCCCCTGCAGCGCGGCCAGCGCCTGCTCCACGCTCGTGGCACCCAGTTGCTGGAGATCCTGACGAATCGTGGTCAGCGGCGGCTGGTACCAGGCGCTTTCTGCCGTGTCATCGTAGCCGACAATGGAGATTTCAGCCGGAATCGCCACGCCATGCTGATGCAATGCCCGCATGGCACCCAGCGCCATTTCATCATTCGCTACCAGCAGCGCCTGGGGCAGCGCGTCCGGTAACTGAGACAGCATAGCCTGGTAGCCCGACTGGGCACTCCAGTCGCCGCGCAGCACACAACAGGGAGACAGACCGTGCCCGGCCAGCGCCTGGCGCCAGACCGCTTCACGCTGACGGGCCGATACCGAGCGAACCGGACCATTCAGCAGGCCGATGTGCGTATGTCCGAGCGCGACGAGATGCTCAACCGCAGCCCGCGCCCCTTTTTCATTGGAGTACTGGCAATGAGACACAACGGCGTGCGGTTCAGCATCCAGAAACAGCACCGGTTTTTTGCCACACAGACGACGGATTTTTTCCGCGTCGGCGGCCTCAAGCGGCATATTAATCAGTACGGCATCAACGCGCTGCGCCATCAGTTCATTCACCGTGGCTTCGGCATCGTCCGCGCTGTCCATGGCAATGACTAAATGGTAGCCGGCTCTGGCGGCGCGCTGCTGTATTGCCGAGGCAATCTGCGCTGGGGCCATTAACGCCAGATTGCTGGTGGCCAGGCCAAGGGTCCGCGTGGCTTTACCCGCTAACTGCTGCGCAACCCGATTGGGAACGTAGTTGAGCTGTTGCATCGCCGCTTCCACTTTTTCGCGGGTACGGGGAGAAACCTGCTCAGAGCGATTAAGCACACGAGAAACGGTTTGATAGGAAACGCCCGCCAGTTGGGCAACATCATCAAGGGTCACAGAGCGGGACGTCATTCTTCCTCCAAAAGATGAGGCAGCGAGTGTAACAAATTTCCGTTACCCACGCGTCGTGCAACGGCGTGGCTGCGTGCTCATCACATCCGTGTTTAACGGTTCTGTTGATAGATCTGCAGGTTGACATTGACCGCGTTCAACAGCGGTGCAGTGATGCCATGACGGCTGGCACGTAAAAGCAGGTCGCCAATGATCGGGTCGGCTTCAATCGCAAAGCCCTGAGTCAAATCACGATACATTGAGGAGGTCATCGGCGTCGACGGGTCGTTCAGCAGCGCGTAGATTTTGGCGGTCACGGCCGGGCGCGGTTGGTAGCCCTCAGCACAGATAATCTGCAGCACTTCGCTATAAATGCCCTGAAGCAACATCTCGCCGCCTGGCTGGTTCAGCACCTGTTGCGTATTCCCCCGCGCCAGGCAGCACACGGCGCCGAGTGTGCTCAGCAGCAGCCATTTTTCCCATAATTCACCGATAATATTGTCGGTAAAAACTGTGTCGACCACACTGCTGCGAAGGGCAACATCAACCTGCTGAAGCCGGGCATCATTATTACCATCCAGCGCGCCGTAACAGATCTGGTGCAGAGGCGTTAACTGCACCACATGGCCCTGGTCGTTCAGCGTGGCGTTAATTTTGCACAGCCCACCGATCACCCTGTCGGCACCAAAGTGGGTGACCAGCGTATCGATATGCCGCATGCCATTCAGGATCGGCATGATCAGCGTATGCGGACCGACAGCCCGCGCAATGTCCTGGATGGCCTGATCCAGACCGGTGCTTTTGACCGTGATGATGATTAAGTCGTAATGCGTATCCAGCCTGTCGGCAGTGATCAGCGTCGGATGCAGCGTTTCCTGCCCTGATGGGGTCTGCAGCACCAGGCCCGTTTGTTGTAACTGACGGAAACGGCCTTCACGGACCAGAAAGGTCACATCTTGCCCGGCCTGCATCAGCCGCGCACCAAAATAACCGCCGGTTGCACCCGCACCTACCAGTAAAATACGCATCCCTTCTCCCTCTGTTAAACGCACCTGTCCAGATGCAGGACAGAAAGTTTAGTTATGCGTTAAAACCCATTCTGCCCGCAAGCATTATTACATTCCGCATGGGCACAGAATCGCGCATTGATCGTGTTCCATTGAGCGCGACCTATGTCAAAAATCTTGAATATAGTGCTTAAGTATATTCACTATCCCTCATGACATGGCTGGCGTAACCTTATTTCATCGATGTTTATCATGCGAAAGCACCCGTCTTTCGCCAGGAGATGTTACAGATGAAAAAGATTGGTTTTCTCTCATTTGGCCACTGGACGCCCTCGCCGCAGTCCGCCACGCGTTCTGCCCAGGATGTGTTGCTGCAATCTATCGACCTGGCCGTCGCAGCGGAAGAACTGGGCGCGGATGGGGCCTATTTTCGTGTGCACCACTTCGCCCGTCAGCTCAGCTCGCCGTTCCCGCTGCTGGCTGCGGTCGGTGCACGCACCAAAAAAATTGAAATAGGGACTGGCGTGATCGACATGCGCTATGAAAATCCGCTTTATATGGTGGAGGATGCCAGCGCTGCGGATCTGATTTCCAACGGTCGCTTACAGTTGGGACTGAGCCGTGGTTCACCCGAGCAGGTGATTGATGGCTGGCGTTACTTCGGCTACGTGCCGCAGGAAGGCGAGACGGATGCGGACATGGGCCGTCGCCATACGGAAGTGTTCCTGGATGCGCTGCGTGGCGAAGGCTTTGCTAAACCGAATCCCCAGCCAATGTTCCCCAATCCACCGGGCTTGCTACGTCTTGAACCGCTGTCGGAAGGCTTACGTGAGCGTATCTGGTGGGGCTCGGGTTCCAACGCCACCGCAGTATGGGCAGCGAAAATGGGCATGAATCTGCAAAGCTCGACGCTGAAAGATGATGAAACCGGCGAGCCGTTCCACATCCAGCAGGCCAAACAGATTCGCGCCTACCGTGACGCCTGGAAAGCGGCAGGGCATCAACGTGAACCGCGGGTTTCCGTCAGCCGCAGTATCTTCGCGCTGGTAAATGATATGGACCGTGCCTACTTTGGTCGCAGTGGTCAGGATCAGGATTCCGTCGGTTTTCTGGATGAGAAAACCCGCGCCATTTTCGGTCGCAGTTACGCGGCTGAACCCGAAAAGCTGATCAAACTGCTGGCAGAAGATCAGGCGATTGCCGAAGCGGACACCTTGCTGCTCACCGTGCCGAATCAGTTAGGCGTGGAATATAATGCCCATGTGATTGAAGCGATTCTGAAGTATGTCGCTCCTGAATTAGGCTGGCGTTAAACGCTAACTGATTCTGTGAGAATAATCGCCCCGCGCAGTCCGGATTGCGCGGGGTTTTTCATTCTTTTTCCATCCTGATGTCCTGTCTTCTCTCCCGGTTACGTAGCAGTGAATGCCGTTTTTTTATTTTTAAAAAACTATTTCTTCGCGACACAATTTCTTATTAAGAATAATTCTTTCGGATTTATCTCAATAAAATCATGCGCGTTGTAAATTAATTGACATGAACTCATGTTAATTTTATTAATGAGTAAAGGGCGTAGAAAGAATCGTTGCCTGATTAACTATCCCTAATTGCTGCGTGAATAACGCAGTCATCTTTTTATTTCCACTTTATAGCGAACAGAAATGACAGGCCGGTGCTTATCCTGAATTTAAGATGGCACTGATGCTGACGAAATGTCTCAGCCTGGCGATGTGCATCGTGCTTTTTGTCCCACCCCAAACTAACCGGAAAAAAGAATGGCGATCGATATTTATTTGAAAGTTGAAGGCACCACAGGTGAATCACAGGACAGTAAACATAAAGGATGGACCGACGTACTCTCATTTGAGTGGGGGGCTTCACAACCCGGCAATATGGCTGTTGGCGGCGGTGGTGGCGCGGGGAAAGTGAGTTTTAACGATCTGCGGATCAAAGCCTTAATCGATAAATCCACGCCAGCCATTCTTAAATACTGTTCCAGCGGAAAGCATGTTTCAAAAGTTGAACTGTCGGTTTGCAAAGCTGGCGGTAGTCAGATTGAGTACACAAAAATTGTGCTGGAAGATGTTCTGGTCACCGCAACAAATTTCAACGGTATCGGGCAAAGTGACACTATTGTTGTGGACTATGCCTTTCAGGCATCTAAAGTTTCTACCAGCTATTGGGAGCAAAGCGCCAGCGGGACTAAAGGTGCGGAAAGCAAAGCCGGTTGGGATATTAAACAAAATAAAGAGAGCTGAGTTAATCTGCCCGTAAATATAAAGGTGAAAAATGGCTATTGATATATTTTTGAAGATAGACGGGATTGAAGGTGAGTCGCAAAATGCGAATCATAAAAAATGGATTGATGTACTTTCATTTGACTGGGGCGCGCAGCAGCCAGGGAATACGGCCGTTGGCGGCGGTGGGGGAGCAGGTAAAGTAAATTACCGCGATTTAACCGTTGAGGCCTTAATTGATAAGGCCACGCCTGCATTAGTGAAATATTGCGCCAGTGGTAAACATCTGCCGAAAGTTCAGCTGTCCGTTTGCAAGGCGGGTGGACAGGAAGTGGAGTATACCCGCATCACACTTGAGGATGTCCTGGTGACACAGACTGACTTCACCGGCGTCGGGCACGCGTCAACGCTGGGTATGCAATATTCCTTTCAGGCCAGCAAAGTGGCACTGGAATACTGGGAACAGGCTTCTCAGGGAACGAAAGCCGCTTCCGTACAGATGGGCTGGGATATTAAACAAAATAAAGAAAACTAATGACTTCGTCGGGCGGCAGCAAAAAGTGAGGGCGTTATGGCATTTCCAAAAGTGAGTCTTATTGAGGGCCTGACTACGGACCCTCGTTTTAATCCTGCGGGTTCCGCTAACTTTCTGTCCAAAGAGGTGCTTGATGAAGCGCTGATTTTAGTCAGATCGTTTGAACCAGCGGAAATCGCCCGGCTGAGTAAAACCGATACCAGCCAGATTGCTTATGCGATGTCGAATTATAAAGAAGATAATAACCGTCGTTATAAAACCTGGAACGAAGAGTCGGCTTCAGTCAGGAGGCCTGGCGGAGAAATTCGGCACCTTGACAATCGTATTGGCGGCGTCAGAGTTCAGCAGGCAAGTTCGATTGCGACAGGTGCGATATCAAGCTCTACTGGCGCTACAGGTGTGGTTTTATGGTCCGCTTACCAGGGGCTTGGAAGTATTATTGGACGGGGCTCTCTTCCTGTACTGGCGGCACTCTTTTCTGCGGTAGGCGTCTACTTCGTCAACAAAAAAACCGTTGCCGTTAATCAGATGGCTGCCCATATCAAAGCACTCGCGGATCTCTTTAATACTGCACATGAAGCCTTTGAAGACTTCAAAACAGAAGCGGAGCGTAAACGCGCTAATTTTAAACCCGACGATCAAATGCGTACGCCCCTCACCTTTGAGCAAACCGTGGCATCCCATAACGCCTGGCCCCAGGATCATGCGCGGGACATGACGCCCATCCTTCAGCAATTTATCCGCCATGAATATCAGCGTGTGGAGCTGTATGGCACGAGTGCCGAGTTTGTGAAGGTTTTTTTTAAAAACCAGGCACCCCTTTCTCTTTCACGCACGCAGTACAGTAATCTGATTAACTTAAAATTCCCGTAAGGAATGGCGAAAAGCTGTCTGAAGGCAACGCTATTCAGACGGCAAGCCCGCTTAGCGTATCGGACGGTGAATTCACGTCTTGATAAAGGTAAGCAGACTGACCACCTTACCGGTTAAAGCATACGCCCTGGATTTTGCGTTTACCGACTCACTTCTCAGATAAGTTACCCTGCGCGGATAAAGGTTATCCCACGCTTTTCCGCCCGGGTAAACGGTATTGCTTTGCGCCAGCCAAAAGTCAGGCTTCAGGTCCCACCATTCACATCAACCATTCGCGCATACGGCGTGTCAGTTGGCGCGCCGTATGCGTTGGAGGCGCATTAACAGTCGGCCGCAGGGCCGGACGGGACAGACAGCAGAATATTGTCAACGTTATGCGAGTTAGCTTCCAGGTCCTGACTTGTTGTCATCCGCTAAAATCGTTATGGTTTACAAGCGTTTGTCAGACCCGATAGCGGGACCAGCCCAGTAAGAAAACCTCCCGATATCAGCGCGTCGGCACTCTTTTAACTCATTGATGTCTTGCAGATATAAACAGTAAGCGGGCTGTCTGAAGGCGCAAACCCGGTGCTGGTGCACCAGAAGCAGATACAGCCTCATCCGGCCTGTATCGCGTCAAATGGCCTCGCGAATGATGGACTCACCTTATTGACCAGGAGCTTGCAAATGACGATGAATGCCCGATCTTCTGACGCTGCACTTACGGCGGCCTCATTTAAAACCCAGCGACATTATACAGTTGGATATGTACCTAAATTCGGGGACACCAGCACACCTGCGCTGAACATTAGTGGCAAATGGTTACGTGAGTTGGGATTCGAGACGGGGACGAAGGTAAGGGCAGAGATCAGCAAGGGCTGTATCGTGTTGCAGGTCGAGACACCGGAGTCAGAAGAGAACCTTTCCCGAGCGCGTTGAGGGTTGTGTTGCTCTCACCACCGTTTATAGTTACAGAATCAACCGCCCCGTTTAAGGAGCCTGACATGCCACATTACTGTTTTTTCCAAAAGGGTAAGCAGATTGTCGTGCTGGAAAAATCGTCTACAGACAACGCTACCCAGCTCATTGCGCAGGGCTATGAAAAGCAATTTGAGGAGGTGAGTGCGTCCAGTGAGAAAAAGGCACTCGCTCGCTTTGCGGATATTCGCCGACGTAACCAGGCGGATTACGAGGACTTCCTGGCGGGGGCGGCAACGATGCCGATCATCAATGGCTTACGCGCGGTAGCGGGTTTTATCGTAGGTAAGAAGTAGCGCAGCCGGAGCAGCGCCTGCGTTAAGTTCCCTGCGCGGTAACGCGACCTGGATTGTTGCGTATTTCACGCCATTCCCAAAACAAAAAGCCCGCTCAGGTTTCCCTGAGCGGGCTTCTCTAAATCTGGCTCCTCTGACTGGACTCGAACCAGTGACATACGGATTAACAGTCCGCCGTTCTACCGACTGAACTACAGAGGAATCGTTTGAACGGGGCGCATATTATCGACGTCGTGCAGGCTTGTCAAAGCTCTTTTTCATAAAAGTGTCTGATTGCTGAAATACTCGCCAACTCTGTGCGCTGTGCCGTATCGCTAACCCTAACAAGCGGCTTCACAGGGTTTCTTATTGCGTAAACAGAAACCCCACTCCGCGTAAAATTTCGCCTTGGACTGGGCAGTGACGATTGTTCTTTATGTTCGTCACATTTATTTCATTTTTAGTTTGAAATGCTCATAAATGGAATTTAAATTTCATTTCAACTTTCGCTGTCCGCCCGGAGTCCAAATGAACAAAGTCAGAATCGGCATGATCGGCAGTGGCTACATTGGCCGCTGTCATGCGATTGCTTATGCCCAGGCCCCTGCGGTGTTTGCGTTAAAAGGGGAGATTATCCGTGAGATGCTGGCAGAGGTGAATCCGGAACTGGCGGCAAAGCAGGCCGCCACCTTTGGGTTTGCCCGCTCAACCGCTGACTGGCGTGAGCTGGTGTGCGATCCCAATATTGATGTGGTGGATATCTGTGCGCCCAATTTTCTGCATAAAGAGATGGCGCTGGCTGCGATTGCTAACGGTAAACATGTCTATTCCGAAAAGCCGCTTTCCCTGACCGTGGCGGATGCCCGGGAAATGGTGGAAGCCGCGGCAAAGGCCGGCGTGAAAACGCTGGTGGGCTTCAATTACATGAAAAACCCCACCAGTCAGCTGGCGAAAGAGATTATTGCCCGAGGCGAAATCGGTGAAGTGGTGCACTTTTATGGCACGCACAATGAGGACTATCTGGCAAAACCTGACACTCCGCTCGACTGGCACTGCCAAAAAGCACTGGCCGGACTGGGCGCCCTGGGCGATCTGGCTGCGCATATCGTCAATATGGCGCATTATCTGGTCGGCAATATTGTGGAAGTCAGCGGCGATATGATGACGGTCATCAGGTCGCGTCCTGACCCGAAAGATCTCAGTCGTCAGTTACCGGTTGAAAACGAAGATCAGGCCAGCGCATTGCTGCGTTTCCAGAACGGGGCGCACGGCGTGATTGAAACCTCGCGCATTGCCTGCGGAGCCAAGATGGGCCTGACCTATGTGGTGACGGGCACTAAAGGCACGCTGCGCTATACGCAGGAACGGATGGCAGAGCTTGAACTCTATCTTCATGATGAACCCGCAGGGCGTCAGGGCTTCAAAACGATTCTGACCGGGCCTGCTCATCCGGATTACGCCAGTTTCTGTGTGTCAGCAGGCCACGGTATCGGCTTTAACGATCAAAAGACCGTGGAAATACGCGATCTGATTAATGGCGTCGCCGCAGGCGATCGTATGTGGCCGGATTTTGCCGAAGGTTTGCAGGTACAAAAGGTGCTGGAGGCGATTGCGCGGTCCGCCACAGAACGGTGCTGGCAGAAAGTCTGATAGTAGTTACAGCATACTTTAACGCACAGACTGAAACCTGTGCGCCTGCGGACAGGCAGGCGCACGTTGTTATCAGCAGTCAGATGCTTTGTCCCACCACAGCTTGTCCATCGCGTAATAGCGGTCACGCTGGCTCACCGGCTGTGACAAATCCCGCTCCCAGGGCTTCGCCAGAATGTAGTGCAGGTTCTTCACCTCTTTACATTCCCACAACGTATCGTGCTGAAAACGAAGCGTTTTTAGCGCGTTATAAATATAGGAAAGGGGCAGCCATTTATCTTTAAAAGCTTCGTTGAGCAAGTCCTGTTCTGAGAAGGCATAGGCGCGCAGGTCATCAATGGCGGCAATACGCGCTTCAAGATCGTTAAAGACAGCCTCATCCGGTTCCAGTACCAGGAATCCACCGTTCAGGTAATAATCCACATGGGCCGGCGGCGTCTGCTCGCGCTCCTGCCAGGTATAGTGGCAGAACTCGGGCTCCCAACTGTCAGGATAGGACTCAATCTGGTTGGGATTACAGCGGCAGGCGTGGCAGGCGGCCAGCACGAAGTCACCCAGGTCCAGTGTAAACAGTTCATCCATATTCTTTAAGATGAGCATGTCAGCATCCAGGAATACCACGCGCCGATACTCGGTCAACTGCCAGGCGCGCAGCTTAGTCCAGACCTCGCCAAAGCGTTCAGAGGCATAGTGCTGATTCAAATCATTGTCCGGATAAAGCGGATCAACCCGGCGGATAATACAGCCCTCATCCCTGAGGGCTTAACACTCGCTGTCACTGATAGCATTGGTGGCCATCACAAGCAGTGGCCAGCGTGTTTTCGTCTGTTGCAGTGATCGGTGCAGCGCTTTCACGCCCACCAGATAATCCGGTTGTGTCAGTAACGTTACCCAGGCAAACATAACATCCCTTTTTTAAATTATTCAAACAGTGCAGCGGTATAGTCGTTGCTGAAGCGGTGGTGCGGATCAAGTTGTTCACGCAGGGCGCGAAAGCGGTCCCAGTGCGGATAGAGATCCCGCCAGTGGTAGAGCGAGGCATCGTAATATTTACCCCAGTGCGGGCGCCCACCTTCTTCGGCCAGCAGTTTCTCCACCTCGCTTAAAAAGTGCAGGCCGGCCTCAGAAAGCGATCCATCATCCGCGTAATAAACGACAAAGCCAAAGAAGCAGGTGGGCTGGTCGAAGGCGGGGCTCAGCCAGGCGGATGAGGCACCGGTGCAGCGCAGGATAATCGGATAGTGCATGTGCGGACGATTTTCGGCATACCAGCGTTTGATCTTGCTGATGATCGCCGGCGTGCGCGCCAGCGGAACGCCAATCTCAACGTTGATCTGCGGCACGGCGATACCGCGACAGAACAGTTGGTAGATGTCGCCTGTGACATCGGTAAAGTCGCGAAAGCGAGTCACAGTGCGGAACTGTTTGCCGCCTTTACCGTGAATCTGCGTATCGCGATGCATGTGTTCCAGCGTCTGTTCGATAGTATCGTTCAGGCTGTCATCACCTTCATCGGCATGTTCTACTACTTCGCGTCCCGACTGCTCGTAACGCTGGATCTCATCGTAGCTGGCCTGATGTGCATTCCAGACGTGCATGATGTTATCGTCAACAAACCACCAGGCCTTACTGAGTGCATAATCCTCATTCCAGCGCAGCAGATCGCTTTCCAGGTTGTCCGCCGAAACCGCATTCTTGTGGCAGGTGAAGATGCGGAACGGTTGGGTGCGCAACGTCACTTCGGTCACGATGCCCAGGGTGCCGAGCGACACCAGCGCCGCCGCAAAATCGTCGTCACCGCGCGACAGCTCCCGTATGGAGCCGTCGCTCAGCACCAGACGGATCTGCTCGGCTTCATCCGCAATGGAGCTTTGCTGCAGACCCTGACCGTGCGTACCGGTTGCCATCGCACCGGCCAGCGTCTGCACGGAGATCACGCCCGGCGAAGAGGCCAGCATGCGGTCCATGTCTGTCAGGGTGCTGTAGATCTGTTCGAGCGGTGTGGCGCCTGCAAACGTAACGCTGTGAGCATCGCTGCGGAGCAGGCCGGTAAAGGCGCTCAGATCCAGCAGCAGATCGTCGGGATGCACAGCCAGCATTCTGCCGGGTGAGTAGGTTTTGCCAATAACGCGCACTGTGTTGTGAGTGTCACGCAGTAACTGCTGCAAAGCCGCCTCATTGGCAGGGCGTTTTACCTGCTGTTGTGTACCAATCGGCGCGTTTTGCGCCCAGTTCCAGAGTGTATTGTCATGAGGTTCACGCTGCGTCTGGCGAAGCGGATAAAGGCTGGCGTCTCTGCTCAAGCTGCTTTCCTTACTTAAGTGATATTGTTATTACCACTTAAGCATAGACTATCCTTTTCAGCGCTCAGGACGCGTGGCGTGAGCAACCGATGTAGCGCAGCGTTGCCGTGACGGCGAGCTGGCGATTACGACGGATGATCTCGTCTTCATTTTTGTCCCGACTAAACAGCGTATTGAAGGTGAAGCGGTTGGAGACCTGATGCACACAAATACTGCTGATCAGGCGATGCACGTCCAGTGTCTCGATCTCTTTGATGAACAGTCCCTGCTGCTGTCCCCGGCTCAGAATATCGTCCAGTAAGTCCAGCGCACTGCGGTTCAGCTGGCTCAGACGGGCAGACTGCGAGATGTAGCGGCCGCGAGACAGGTTCTCCATACAGATCAGACGCACAAAATCCGGGTGGGAAACATGGTAATCGAAGCTGGCTTCAACCAGTTTTATGATGGCCTGCTCAGGGGCGAGTGAGGCCAGATTCAGGCCAGTTTCATGCTCCCTGATCTGCTGGTAAACCTGTTCCAGCGCGTCGATATAGAGCTGTTCCTTATTGCCAAAATGGTAAACCACCATTCGTTTAGTCGTCTGGGCATTTTCAGCAATTTGCTCAAGACGGGCGCCTTGCATACCAAACTCAGCAAAGGTCGTCAGTGCGCTCGCAAGAATGCGCTTTTTAAGTCCTTCAGGATCATTTTTGCGTTTCGTAGTGTCTGACATAGTGCTCAACAGGGTGCCCGGTAACGAGAAGGTGAGGGCAAGATGTTACCACAGCGGATCAGGGCTGTTACTTATACCGAGAGCAAATGAAGATTAATCAGTCTGTTCTGACGTCGCACGGGAAGCCGTGTCACCTCGGTCACGGCATTAAAGCGTTTTCAGGATCATACCGATGGCGGCCAGCAGCATGATAACGCCGACCGATTTAAACATGATGCGCTGTGCACGTTGGCTGGTCAGTAATGCGCGAACGCTTACTGCCGCCAGAATAAACATGGCTCCGACCATCAGCAGCACCGCTGCGGTAACGGGCACCAGTATGGCTGCCCAGAATGTAAAGGATATGCTCTCCAGCGATATCACAAGCGGTAATATGGCCAGATAAAACGCGATTGTTTTCGGGTTGCCCAGTGTGATGGTCAGGCCTGACAGCCAGGCAGAAGTCAGTTGCTTGTGCGTCACTTTTTGGTCCAGCGTGATGGAATGCGGCTGATAAGACCAGAACTGCCAGGCCAGAAAAGCTAGATAGAGCGCCGCAGCCCAGTTAATCAGTGTAAACAGTCCGGTATAGGTATGAGCGACAACGGCCAGGCCAAACACGGCGAGCGTCAAATAAAATAAATCGCCCATTATCACGCCTGCAAGCGCAGCAAAACCCGCCAGAGAGCCCCCGTTAAGGGTACGGGCCACGATCGCTGTCATGCCCGGGCCGGGAATGGCCGCGGCCAGACCCAGCGCCAGTATATAAGGCAGTAATTCTGTTATCGCAGGCATCGTCTTTCCTTCATAAATGTTATTTCGGGATAAAATCCAGACAGGCTGGCCATGAAAAGCGGCACGACGAGGACAACCCGGACTCGTCTGCCGCCTTAATCTGCCCTGTCCGGCCATTTCTTTTGATCTGCACCTTGTACAGCACCTGAAAACAGTATGTCCTGGCGAGACAGAAATAGGCTGTCTCAATCACATTCATTTATCGTATTCTTTGCAAGAATTAACCTCATAAACGAAATGTAGCGAAAGGAATTGACCGGTATGCTGCTTGATAAGACAGAAATGAAAATCCTGCGTGTTTTACAGGACGATGCCCGTATTACTAATCAGGAACTGGCTGACAAGATTGGTATGTCTGCCTCACCGTGCTGGCGTAAAGTGCGCAGGCTGGAAGAGCAGGGCGTCATTCAGGGGTACCGGGCTGTACTGGACCGCAAAAAAATCGGCGCCGGGGTCATGGTGTTTATTCGTGTGGTTATTGATTGCCACAGCGAGGATGAGGCAAAAAAATTCGAGCAACAGGTCACGGCGCTGGATGATGTGGTGGCCTGCTACAGTATCGGTGGTGATGCCGATTTCCTGCTACAGGTTGTGGCGAGCGATCTCGAAACTTATGCGGAGTTCGCCATGTCTGTAGTACGCAGATTGCCGCGCATTAAAGAGATGCAAAGTATGTTTGTGCTTAAAGAGATCAAACCGCTGACCGCTTATCCGGTTAAAAATTCACACTGATATGACCGGCTGAATCTTATGCAGCATCTGTGATGCAGCCGGACTCAGCCGCGTTTAACGTAGCGTTGACGCGACAGTTATAAAGAACAGGAAATGACGGAAAAGCCGGGATGCCATAAAAGGCATTTTGATGTCTCTGGCGTGGGCAGAGGTAATATGAGGCGACACAATGGGCATTCATTCCGCGAAACTCTGCGCCTTTATCGCTGTGATTTGAAAAACACGCCATTGACCATGGCGTGTTAATGGTTCAGAAAACAAAATGCTGTTTTAAGGAGCCCGCCCGATTTTTTTCGTGCCTTTCGTGTAGTAAAGATTGTGGTATTGACCATTTGAATAAATCACCACAAACCTGCGCGCGCCGACATAAGCGCCAAAACTGTTTTTTGCATTAATCACGCCGGGGATGACCCAGCCAAACATCAATTCTTCGTTATCTTCGGGCACATTCATTACACAGGTATATCCT
This sequence comes from Pantoea sp. SGAir0180, assembly GCF_043546245.1. NCBI lineage: Bacteria > Pseudomonadati > Pseudomonadota > Gammaproteobacteria > Enterobacterales > Erwiniaceae > Pantoea > Pantoea sp. SGAir0180. The sequence continues at coordinate 1,073,186 of NZ_CP028071.1, forward strand.
TTAAAAGGTTTAAAAAAACGATAATGCGCGCTATAAGGATCTTTCAGATGATAATAAAACGTATTTTTGACATCCGTTTTATAAGTGTCTGGCAGCGTACCGTAACTGGCAAGCTGCACTTGTAGTGGATCGGGTTCATGAGAACGGGCTACACATCCTGTCAACATCATCGTAAAGCAAAATACAGCACACGCTTTCTTATTAATCGCCTCAAGGGTTAATATTTTTGTTATAAGGCGAAACACTAGCACCCGACGTATATTTCTGTCTATAAAACGTTATATGTTAATGATGTCACAGAGATCACTGAGTTATCTTCGGCAGGGGAAAAAGTTTTTGAAATACTATACAGAGCAATGCAGGAGCATAAGACCACCGACACAATTTTAATGTCGTATAATATTGTAGAAAAAACGATTGTTAAAATATCCAGAAAGACTTTTTTAAAGGTATGAAAGAGTTGGTGGGAAAATATTTTATTGCTGAAACTATGATACAAAACTACTACTTCATTACTCCTGTTTTAAATTCAATGGTCATAGTCTGTCCTTTGTTAAATATTATATTGAATGCGAATCGAAAAATTTCAACCTAAACAAAAGCCGTTGTTAATGTAAAAACTGCACCTTAATATATTGTCTATATTAAGGTACAGTTCAATTTACTACGGTAGTTTATTTTTTAATGAATATGGAGGTGTTTTACAAAAATGCCGTTTCACTACTGCCAATTTTTTCTATATTTCCATTTGTCATTTTTACACCAATTCCATGTTCACTATCAATTTTTGTTGAGAACATAAAACCATATTCATTTTCTTTATCTGGGAAAATGTACAGTTTAATAAGTTTAAGGTCAGGCGGTTCTTGATTGTAAATTTTTATACAATACTCATGAACTGCTTTTTGAATTTTTTGTAAAAACTCATTTTGGTGATTAATTAAATAAAGTATATCATCTTTCATCTTTTTATCTGATAATTCAGATTCAAGATTAACACATTGTACTTCATCCGGACCGAATGCTTTCAACTTCAAATCGACAGCAATACCTTCATCATCTTCATAAAATTTTAAGTCTTCTGATTGCATAATGTACCTCACTATTTACAATTCAATGATTTTGCAGTTTTCTTCGCTTCAAGTGATTCATATTTAACACCATGATACTGTTCGTATTGGCTCACTGAGCCGGAGTGAGGGAAAGTGGCTTCATGAGCGCTTGTCTCTACAAGTTGCATGGTAGAAGTATTCGTTATGGGATCATAATCATTTAAATGGTGCCAGGTATAGCCATCTGGATGTGATTTACCTGTGATATTCCCAACTGAGTTTTTGTAATTTGCCAATTCGTTTGCTGCCTTAAAGTCGCCATAACGACTGCCTGTCATTGGTATTTTTACAATATTTTCACCATGAGGATAAAGTGCATCACTTCCTGAGAAATCGACCCCAGGATATCTTGACAGTCCCCACGGATCAATCCAACCCAGCGGATTCGGTGCATACTGATAAAGATTCCAGCCTCCCAGCAATCCTATGGGGTCCTGTACCGTAAAGCGTCCAATCTGCGGATCGTAATACCTGAAAAGATTATAGTGCAGACCCGTTTCACTGTCCGCGTACTGCCCGGCATAGCGCAGTGGCTGATGAACAAGGGCAGTTTGTTGCGTGAATCTGTGGAAGCCTTCCGTCTGTCGTGCAACCTCACCAAAACTCCCGTAATGACCGCTCCACCGGAGTTGTCCCTGTTCATCAGTGATATCCAGCGGTGCACCGTTCAGATCGGTGCTGAACCAGAGAATCTCTACGCTGTTTTCTTCACGCAAATGGTCAACACGTGCCAGCGGGCTGTATGTTTCGTTCGGGTCGTAAACATATGTCTGACACTGACCGTTATGTTGCTGCTCCTGCAACAGTCGCAAGCCCTGCCACAGAAAGCGGGTCTCCCTGGTGCCGTGTGGCGTGGTGACCGTTTTGCGTGTGCGGCGGCCCAGGGCGTCATAATGGTAGTGCGCGGTAAAATTGCCTTCTGGTCCATTGCCCTCGGCCCGTATCAGCCGGTTTTCCGCGTCATATTCATAATGCTGTTCATGCAGGCCGCTGCGACGGCTGACAAGGTTTCCCCACCAGTCGTATTTCATAAACAGGTTCTGCCAGTGCGTCAGGCGGTTATCCCTCAGAGGCAGGGCAGGGTGGTCATTATCCGGCAGCAGGTTATCCGCAGCGTCGTAGCGGAACGTTCGGGTGCTGTGGTCCGGGCGGGCTTCGTAGTGCCTGAGAAAACGGCCTTCCTCATCATAGCCGTAAATTGTGTTGCCACGCAGGGTGTCACTGACGTCTGACAGTTCTCCCCGCCCGGTGTAGTTGAAGGCGCGTTCGAAGATTGTCTGTTCCGGCAGGTCGGGTGTGAAACTGCGCTGCCGGGTACGTCTGCCCAGACTGTCATACTGGCGGGTCTGCTCACGGGTTCCCTGAGTGCGGGCCACCTCCCTGTGAAGGCGGTCGCGTGTAAATTCAGAGATGATTTGCTGACCGAAGCGGATGGCGCTGACGTGGCCGGAACCGTAATGCAGCCAGCTTACCTGCTGGCCGCCGGGCAGGGTCAGCGCAGTGAGATTACCCAGAACGTCATACGCAGAATGCAGTTCACCGTTGACTCCCTGTTCAGCAACCAGGTTTCCTGCCGCGTCAAAGGTAAACTGAATTTCATCTTCTTGAATTCCCAGCGCCATGCCATCGGCGGTTGGCTTGCGGGTCAGGCCGGTAAGCTGCCCGCTGTTTTTACGCTGGTAATGGTACTGAGCATCGCGGGTAGTGCGTATGGTCAGAAGGCCGCTGCTGTCATAGCTGAACTGCTGAGCGCGTCGCGGAATGCCGCCATCGTCGTCCGGCCTGCCGCTTTCCATAAGCGTGGTGAGCAGTCCACGTTCATTCCATTCCATCTGCCGGGATGTATCGTCCGGGCGGGTTTCGCTCAGTAGATGGCCTGTCGGGTCATAAGTAAAACGGTACTCGCCACCGTTGCCGTTTTCCAGACGCAGCAGATTGCCTCTCGGGTCATAGTGCCAGCGGCGGGTTCGTCCCGTGCGGTCGGTAACGCTTTCTGGCAGTCCAAGCGCGGAATACTGCCAGCGAACCTCACTTTCCAGCGGGTCTCGCCAGGCCGCAAGTTGCCCGTGCTCGTTCCATCGTAACGTTTCATGACTGCCATCGGCCCGAATTAAGGCGGTAAGCTGGCCTGCATCGTTCCATTCGCGGCGTGTGAGGTTGCCTTCTGCGTCCTCACTGGTGATAAGCTGACCGAAGCGGTCATAGGTAAAGCGGGTCACGCTGCCGGAGCAGTCGGTGCGTTGAGTCAGCAGTCCCTGGTGGTTCCACACCAGCAGCACGTCACCACCACTGGCATCGGTGATGCGGTCAGGCAGCGTTTCTTCTTCATCAGGGTAGTGATACGTGGTGGTGTGATTCAGTGCATCGGTTTCCGACAGCAGGCGACCGTTCAGGTCATACACAGACTGAGTGGCTGTTGAATCCGGGAAAACCGTGCGGGCGATTCGGTCAGTATTACGGAACCAGTAATACGCTATGGTGCGGCCTGCCGGGTCGGTCTCTGACGTCAGGCGACCGTAACGGTCCCACTGGCTGCGCCGCATGGCTCCGTCAGGCAGGATAACATCGCACAACTCCCCATCACGACAGACGAAGCCGGTCTGGCGACCGTCATAATCGGTGAAACGTGCAACATTATCATCGTCGTCAACCAGCCAGTGTGCCTGTGCGCCATCCTCGCGGATGGCGCGGCGGGTGCCGTTTTCAAAATCGTAATCAAAAGTAAGCTGCTCACCCGCGCTGTTGCGGTAAGCCAGCACGCGGGGCAGCCCGTCAAGGCTCTGCCAGAGATACTCGTTCAGCAGACCGTTGCTGTCCTCATGGCTGCGCAGTAAATCCGTGCCGTCTCCGTCATCATACCAGCCAAAGCGGCGGCGTACCTGACCGCCGCGTCCGGTGATGCTAATCAGCCGGGCCTTAGCATCGTAATCGTAGCTGACCAGACAAATCTCATCATCCAGCCAGGCTCCGCCCAGGCGAACCTGTCCGCTGACGGTCTGATAACGGCAGACCACGCGCTGTCCGGCGCTGTCGGTGAGTGCATGCAGCGTATGGTCGTCGTTCCAGTCAAAAAGAATATCGTTACCACAAGGTTCGGTGAGTCGCAGCGGCAGGGAAGGGGAATCACCCTGCAGAGATGCGTAACACCAGCGTTCGCCGCCGATGTCATACACTGACCAGGTATCATCCTGATGGTGTTCCAGCCAGCGTTTTTCGGTTTCGCAGAAGGTACGCTTCCCTTTCGGCACGAGAGGAAATGACACGTAATCGCCGGACGGTGCACGCCACACCAGCCCGTCCTGATATTTTTCCAGTCGCGTTTCCCAGAAAAGTGACCAGCCACGGCCCAGTACGCTGTCGCCGGGATTGCCACTGCGCCAGTAACGCTGCCAGACAACCGGCAGACGGGAGGGTAATACAAAGTCCAGCTCGTCATCACCGGAGAGGAATTTCTGCCCACTGACGATATCAACCGGGCGGGCGATAATGCCCACGGCGGCGGCGCTGGTCATCAGCACGCCAGCGCGGCAGGCGACGCGGGCCAGTTTGTTGATACCCGGAATTTTACTGAACAGCCTTCCCAGCGCACCGACTTTACCTGCCGCTCCGCCCGCTCCACCGAGCAGTCCGGCAAATAACAGCGTCAGGTCAGAGGCTTTATAGAGCCATTCCGGGACTTCTGACTGTATGGGCAGTGTCTGTTCCGGCTCACCACCAATAATCACATCTGAGGAACCGGTCATGACCTTTCCACCACAGGTGGTCTGATCGCTGAGACGGGCAGCAGGCAGGCCATTGATGTACACGCGTGAGGAGCCTTCGGCCATCTGCTGTGAGCCAGCATCTTTGGCGCATTCCACCATGCTGTCGGTGGCAAGGGCGGCAGGTCTGCCATTAATGAACACGTTATGAGAGCCGGTGGCGATAACGCCTTCCTTCTCCATGCTGGCGGCCCCGGCATCCGCAATGCTGTCCCTGGCCTTCGTTGCCAGTTCGCCCGTAAAATACCCAACCGCCAGACTGGCCCCGACCAGAAGCACACCAATACCCAGACATGACGCACCGATACCGGCAATCATCAATGCCCCGGCGGCGATACCTCCCGCTGCGGCAATCAGTCCACCAACAATCGTTCCGGCAATCATCCCTGCCAGCGCATGAGAATGGCCGATATCATCACCCACGCGCGCCGCTTCGAACATAACAACGTTCCTTAATTGTTAGTGTTAGACGTAAAACTGGCCAGGAGTGTCTGAAAGCACTGGCTGTCCGTATCCCTGATTTTTTCCGCACGTGTCATGGTGAATACCAGGATATGGTTATCCGTAAGATTAAAGACAGCCTGCTGCTGAAAAACGCGCTGGCTATCCCGAAGATAGCTGGCATGAATACATTCACCTTTTGCAACATTCCCCCCCAGTACAGTGGCTTCGCGTAGAGACAGTTTCCATCCTTTAAGATGCTTATCCATGAGCGCTAACTGGCGGTCAATATAGTCTTGCAGTACCTCTCCAGCACTGAGGGTATCGCGTGAAATGTTAAATGCGGGGGCATTCTCGCCGGAGAGTGTAAAAACATTCACCGTGCGGTCCTGATACTGGTCAGGAAGCGTTACCTTACCTTCGGTGAACAGACAGGTAGCTTGGCTTTCGGACATTGAGCAGATTCCCTGTGCCTGAAAAAACATAAGTTTGCCACAGGGTATGCTCACTGGCTATATATGCAGCCCGGTTTTCACTAACCCAACGCGGGGCTCAAAGCGAACAGGGTTAAGCAAACTCAGTTGCCCGTATTTTGAACCGCCATAGGGAATTCACAGACAGAGGCCAAAGACTCAGGGAGCTTAACCCTCTTTTCTGGCGTCCTGCACCTTTATTTAGGTCTCCGTAAATGCCATAGCGGTTTCCACTGATTGCTGGCAAAAGAAAATCGAATCAGCGTTACCCGCAAAGGCATGGAGCTTCGCGTGATTATTAACAGACGTGAGTAGACAAACGGGAAGAGGGCACCAATCGACAGAAAGCAAAAAACCAGACGTCAGTAGACATCTGGTTTCTTTAATCTGGCTCCTCTGACTGGACTCGAACCAGTGACATACGGATTAACAGTCCGCCGTTCTACCGACTGAACTACAGAGGAATCGTGCTACAGGGCGCATAGTAATGGACTGATCTTACTGAGTCAAAGCGGTTTTCGCGCCGGACAGTCTGTTTGCTGAAGGATTCAGCATTCTGGTTGTTTCAAGCGCAACTTTGCGCATTCCCGATCTTCTTCATCCATAAAATGGTTTTATCACAGCACCCATGCCGGACAGGTGAGTGCGACCCGCATCATCGATGCCTATGCAACAAAGGAAACGGATTAGCCTGACCATCCTGTTCCAGGCGGCCCATGATGGCAAAGCCCAGCTTTTGATAAACGTGCATAGCCTGCTTTTGTTCATTCACGTCGAGTGCATTCGCGCCACAGGTTTCCACAGCATATCGGTAAGCGATAGCGTGCTACGTCTTCCTTACCACAGCCACAAACGCACCGCACAAGGCTGGCGTTGCGCCATCCACGGACGTAGTATGCAGCATTCGTCCCTGTAGCTTGTCTCAAACACTCTTTATCACAGGTAATATCGTCATGGCGTTGATTCCAAAAAACTACTCACGGCTTGAAAGTGGCTACCGTGAGAAAGCCCTGAAAATCTATCCATGGGTTTGTGGGCGCTGTTCGCGCGAGTTTGTCTATTCCAACCTGCGTGAATTAACGGTTCATCATATTGATCACGACCACACCAATAACCCGGAAGATGGCAGTAACTGGGAATTGCTGTGCCTGTACTGCCACGATCACGAACACTCGAAGTATACGGAAGCTGACCAGTATGGCACCCGGGTTGTGGCGGGTGAGGACGCGCAAAAAGACGTGGGCGAAGCCACCTATAATCCCTTTGCGGATTTAAAGGCAATGCTGGATAAGAAAAAGTAAGACTGAAGGCCCGGACGTGACCTTTGCGTTCGCGCCTGACAGCGGCCAGACGCGCATCCGTTTTTATGCGCCTGCTATTCACTCCCTCTCTGACTGTCCGCAGCTTATCCCCCAGGGGCAAAGCCCTTCAGCACGAGGCTGAATCAACAGCCTGGTGATGTCGTTCGCCTCTCAGTGCAAAAGTGCAGTATGCCCGTTGACGTGCTCACCTGCCGCGTACTCCGTTTTAAACAGCTATGGTTAAAGGGGCACCGTCGACCATGGAGAAGTGAATGAACGAGCAACTGCAAGCACAGATTGCCGCAAGGCTGGCGTTGACAGCCGGACAGCGGCAACAGACGCGCACGGCGCTGAGTCAGGGTCTGCCAGCGGAACCTGATTCACGACGCGCACAGCGTTATGCCTTTCAGCAACGCGCCAGACAACAGGTCATCATCGGCACGAATGATTTGCTGCCCGTCTCTTTTTTGCAGCAGGGGCTGAGCGCCGCCAGGGCGGTGGCACTGGTCAGGGAAGATGGCGTACCCAAAGGCAGTGGGTTTTTAACCTGGGGCAACCTGTTTGTCACGAATCACCATTTGTTACCTGAACCGCCTGAAAAAGGCCGTATTACGCTTCAGTTTGGCTACCGCCAGGGAGAAGCGGGTGAGATGATTCAGGGACGTCTTTTCAGTGTGGATGCGGAACGCTTCTGGCTCACCAGCCCGACCGAAGCATTGGACTGCACGCTGATCGCGTTAGGCGACGCGCTTGACGACAGTGGCGAGCAACCGCTGCCGCTGGCGCTCAATGACCGCAACGATAAACATGCGTTGGGCATCCACCTTAATCTTATCCACCATCCCGGCGGTGCGCCGCAGCAGGTCTCGCTGCGCAATAATGCACTGTTAGCCCGTCATGAAGAGTTTTTGCACTACGAAGCCGACAGCGAAGGTGGCTCGTCGGGCGCACCCGTTTTCAATGACAGCTGGCAGCTGGTGGCGCTTCATCACGGCGGCGTGGAAGAGAACGGAAAATGGGTCAATGAAGGCATCCGCATCAGCGCGCTTACCGACTGGCTTAAAGGCGCGCTGCCGACGTTACCTGAAGCCTGGCAATCGTCGCTGATGCAGGCGCTCAAGGCTGAGCCTGCAGCGGAACAGGTGTTGCCCAGTGCCGCTGCACCCGATGAAAATTACGCTAATCGCGACGGTTATCAGGCGGGCTTTCTGTCGGGCACGCATGTTGATGTCGCCGGCATTATCGCGCCACGCGCCATTGAAGTCGCACCGCTGCGTAATGGGCGCAGCGGTGCAGAAGCCACGCTGGATTATGAGCACTTCTCGCTGATCATGAGCGCAGGGCGGAAGCTGGCCTTTTTCACAGCCACCAATATTGATGGTGCGCGCTACATCAATATTGACCGCGGCAGTGGACAACCTTCGCTGCTTCCTGAAGGCGACCGCTGGTATGAAGACAGCCGTATCGACAGTCGCTATATCACCGGCCAGGCGTTCTATAGTGAATTCAGCCGCTGGTTTGATCGGGGCCATCTCACCCGCCGTAGCGATCCTACCTGGGGCACCGCGGCCGAAGCAGTGCGCGCCAATAAAGACACGTTTCACTTTACCAACTGTTCACCGCAGCATTTTCGCTTTAACCAGAGTGTGCAGTACTGGCAAGGTGTTGAGCGCTACATCCTGGAATATGGTGTGTTAAAAACCAAACAGCAGATTAGCGTGCTGACCGGACCGGTACTTAACGATCAACACCGGCAATACGGGAACTTACAGGTGCCGCTGATGTTCTGGAAAGTGGTACTGCGCATCGGGCCGCAGGGCACGCCGCAGGCCACTGCACTGCTGGTCAGTCAGGATAAGTTGCTGGACGAACCGCGCCGCGTACTGCCGCTTCAGCAGCCGGAAGCGGTTCCGCAGGTGGACGAATACCGCGTTTCGATTCGTTCACTGGAAACACTCACCGGGCTTGATTTCAGCGCGTTCCGCGACTGGGACAGCTGGCAACCCGATCCCAGCCTGCTGGCCGATCCTGTGCAGGCAAAGCTGATTATGAGCTGGTCTGAGGTGTTATAAAGGGACGGCGGCAATCGGCTGAATGCAAAGGACATCATACTGCCCGTTCTGGTGTTCCGAACGGGCAGCATTCGTAGATTGTCACCACTGACGTGTCGGCCGACTTGCCCGCCAGCAACGCCCTGAGCAGTATGCCAGCCTGAGATTCAGCCGAACGATCGCTGCATGTGTTCGCGGCTCGCCCTGTCTAAACCATGACATTAACCCGACGGGTTAAATGCGCCACTGGCGGCAAGAAGACAGTAAGCCGATGCCGAGACCTGTCCCGGCATCGGGGCAGACAAGGCCTACGCCAGCAAACCGTGTGGATCCAGGACATATTTGGCGGCCACACCGGCATCAAAGCTGGCATAACCCTCGGCCGCCTGTTCAAGGGGCAGCACTTTGGCGTTCACAATTTTCGCGATGGGTAACCGGTCATGCAAAATTGCATTCATGAGCTGGCGGTTATATCGCAGCACTGGCGTTTGTCCGGTGTGCAGGGTTTGCGCCTTTGACCAGCCCAGGCCAAACTTCAGGCTCAGGGATCCTTCACGGGCTGCCTGCTCCTGAGCGCCCGGATCGTCTGTTACATACAGTCCCGGAATACCAATCTTACCGGCCACCCGGGTGACAGCCATCATGCTGTTCAGGACAATAGCCGGCTGCTCTTTACCCGAATGGCCCCGCGCTTCAAAGCCGACCGCATCAATCGCCGAGTCGACTTCCGGCACGCCGATGATATCCGCGATCATTTCACCCAGGCGATCGTGTTTGCTCAGGTCGACGGGCACAAAGCCCATTTTTTCTGCATGCGCCAGGCGATCCTGATTGAAGTCACCCACCATAACTACCGCTGAACCCAGAATTTGCGCTGAGGCTGCCGCGGCCAGGCCAACCGGGCCCGCACCCGCGACATAGGTCATCGAACCGACGCCCACGCCCGCCGTGACCGCACCATGAAAGCCAGTCGGCAGAATGTCTGACAGCATGGTCAGATCCAGAATTTTTGCCAGCGCCTGATCCCGGTCAGGAAACTTCAACAGGTTAAAATCGGCATACGGCACCATGACATATTTTGCCTGTCCGCCAACCCAGCCGCCCATATCGACATAGCCGAATGCGCCGCCAGCGCGTGCCGGATTAACCGTCAGGCACACGCCGGTATCCAGTTCCCGGCAGCAGCGACAACGTCCGCAGGCCACGTTGAAGGGGACAGAGACAATATCTCCCACGTTAAGCATTTCAACGTCGGTGCCTTTTTCAATGATTTCGCCGGTAATTTCATGCCCCAGCACCATGCCCGCCGGTGCGGTGGTGCGTCCACGTACCATGTGCTGATCGGAGCCACAGATATTGGTCGACAGCACTTTGATGATGACCGCGTGATCGATTTTTTTACCCGCGGGGCTGACGAATTTCGGATCGGCAATATCCATCACTTCAACCTTACCGGGCCCCTGATATACCACACCTTTATTGGAAGCGTTTCCCATAGTAATGTCCTGTCTGGCTGATTAAGAGGTCTGTCTGGCAGCGCGGTATCATGCATGTAGGGTGAGGTACTTACCGGTCTGCAAAGGCAGTGTAAGCAAGTCAGTGGTGCTTAAATGATCTGACAACGACATCGGGACGGGAAAAAACGCAGAATGGCGACATCGACAGAAATAATAAAAACAGATCGCCATTGTGCAATAAAGCCTGTCCGGACATCCTGTCGAAAATAAATAAAATGATTTTAATAAAAACGACCTGTAATTATCTGTCGGCGACAACGTCGCTTATTATTACATAGGCTTTTCCTATGCCGTTATTTCACGTCAGACAGTGCTATGATAAAAATGAATTAGCTCACGCGTGTTGACTTCATTTTTTTCAGGCGGTCAGGTTTTAATTAAGGGTTGCAATAACCCGGCAGTTACGAAATAACGCGTCAGAATATCGTGCCTGAATACCCTGCGATCGTTATCGCCAGAGGATTACCGTATCGCTGACGGTTATTTCTGGCATATCGACCGCAATATATCATCAACCGCAATGGTCGCTGAGTGTTAATCATTACGTAGAAGGAACAGGACAATGAATATTGTTACGCCCGCGTCGCCCGCTACGCTCAGAAAGGTAACCGCCGCTGCCGCTATAGGTAATTTTGTCGAGTGGTTTGATTTTGCCGTTTATGGTTTCCTGGCCACGATTATTGCCCAAAACTTTTTTTCACAGGCACTTCCGCAGACCGCCTTATTACAGACGTTCCTGGTGTTTGCCGTGGCGTTTGCCTTGCGGCCATTAGGTGGGGTGATATTCGGTATGCTGGGGGATAAATATGGGCGTAAACGTATCTTATCGTTGACGGTACTCATGATGGCGGGCGCGACCACGCTGATTGGCCTGCTTCCGACCGACAGGCATCTGGGGATCATGGCCCCGATTCTGCTGACGCTGGCCCGCTGTATTCAGGGATTTTCGGCAGGAGGGGAATATGCCGGAGCCTGCGCCTATGTGATGGAGCATTCACCGCCACGCAAACGCGCCTGGTACGGAAGCTTTATCACGGTCTCGACGTTTTCTGCTTTCGCGGCTGCGGCAGTTATCACTTTTCTGTCAGATGCCGCGCTGGGCCAGGATCAGATGCGCGCGTGGGGCTGGCGTATTCCTTTTCTGATTGCGGCCCCGCTGGGGCTGGTGGGGATTTATCTGCGCATTCGTATGGAAGAGACGCCTGCTTTCCGGGCTGCACGTCGCGAAGAGGCGGGAACACATGCGGCACTTGCTGACACGTTACGCCAGCAGACAGGAAACATCCTGCGGCTGGGGGCCTTTATCGCTTTAACCGCGCTGACGTTTTATATGTTTACCACCTACTTCTCGACCTTTCTCCAGTTGCAGGGCCACTTCAGTCGGGCCTCGGCCTTGCTGGTCTCCTTCCTCGCGCTGCTGTTTGCGGCGGGGCTCTGTCCGGTAGCGGGAGCGCTTTGTGACGGGATAGGCAGAAGAAAGACGGTGGCTGTCACGGGCGGATGGGTGATCGTAAGTGTCTTACCGGCCTGGTGGCTGGCCAGTTCGGGCCTGCTCTGGGCCGCCATCCTCGGGGATATGCTGTTAGCGACGGGGGCGGTGTTTTCGGGCGTCGTGACGGCCGCGTTACTCTCCGAAGTCTTCCCCACGCGGGCACGGTATACCGCCTCTGCCATTACCTACAATCTGGCCTATACGCTTTTCGGCGGCACCGCACCGCTGGTGGCAACCTGGCTCATTGACTACACAGGCAATACGCTGTCACCGGCCTTTTATCTTGTTGCGGTCGCGGTGCTGGCGCTGGCGGGCGGGCTGAGCTTGCCCGAAACCTCACGTATTTCTTTGCAGGATGACGCCGCACATCCGCATTCGCGGCAACAGGGTGCGGTAAAGCACGTGGGGACGGTCGCCCGCAAGGAGCCGGTGTGAGGCATAAGGGTCACCAACCGGGCACCCGCCCGGGTTATCTTCTGATGGCCTCGCTGGCAGTGCATAAAACTGCGACATAAACATTCCTCCGCATAGCGAGGGGCGGCATCGGCGCGAAGCAGGCCAGGGACTGTGCAGCATCGCAGGGCAGGTGCTTATCACCCATTGCGGTGTCAACACGTCAGAGAAAGCGTGACCCGACGAGTCACCCAAGATCGCCAAGCAACGTGCTGGCTGAGAAATGATGCGCAATTTGCGCCTGCAACAGTTCGGCGCAGCCCAGCGCATCGGTCAGCGCGTTGTGGGCCGGATAGTGCGGCAGATGATAACGGGCCCGACAGTCAGACAGGCGCAACGACAGTCGGGGGCGCGGTCGCCACCATTTCTGTCGCCAGCCGTTTTGCCGCTGTGCCGCAATAACGCGCGCCTCCAGCGCCAGCGTATCGATACAGGGGAACACAATGCCTTCGCCAATGCGCTTTTTAAATGCTGCATCCAGTAAAGGCTGTTCAATCCCTTTGTGATGGACCACCATCACGTTTCCCGCCATCATTGCCAGCAGCCTGAGCAGCACAGCATTCAGGTCCGGGGCGCGGGCAATAGCGGAATGTGTGATGCCGTGAATAACCACCGACTCTGTTCGCAGGTCGGCACGCGGATTCAGTATCCAGTGCTGGCTGCCCTGGATACGGATGCGCGACAGGCTCATCGGCAGTAAACCGATACTGACAATATCATCATGCTGAGGATTCAGGCCGGTGGTTTCAAAATCCATCGCCAGTAAGGGAACGTCGGACAACGGTGTATCGGGTGACGGCATGCCAGACAAGTAGTAGTTTTTCAGCGCGGCATGGCGCGTTTCCCTGGCCCGTCTGGCGAGGACGGCGGGCCAGTCCTGCGGCAGCACGCTGTCCTGGCGGGCGCGGACACAGGGCGACAGCAATGCTTTATTGATATGCAGCATTAAACGCTCCGCCCTGGCTGATAGCGATATTTTAAAAATTTTTGCGCATTGCTGAGGATCTGAAAGGCATCCTTCAGATTCTTGCGCTCAAAGTCAGACAGATTAAGCGGTTCAATCCGGTTGTCCGGTTCCTGGCCGTTCTCCACATCCTGCGCCTGGTGGCGGATGCGCACCATCGAAATAAACTCCAGCGCATCCCGCAGATCCTGACCGCGTCCGTGGGGCAAAATATCGGCCTGCATAATCGTCTGCAGCCGATCAAAGGAGTTATGCGCCGTTGCGCCCGCCGCCAGCGCATGCACACGAATCAGATCGGCCAGCGGGGCCGTTCCGCGCCGTTTCATATCGATGGATTGCGTATGCTGGCCGGAGGGCTCCATCACAAAGTTTTTAAAGAACCCCAGCGGCGGCTTTCGCAGCAAGGCATTGCGCGCCAGACAGGCGAGAAAACGGGCGTTGTGCCGCGCTTTGTGTCTGATACGCTGGTTAAGCTGTTCTCCCCATTCCACCTGGCCCCAGACGGCGTCCAGGTCGAAGAAAATCGCGCTGTCCAGCAGTGATTGCGGTGAGGGCGAATCGATCCACTCATCAAAATAGCGTTCCCAGACGGAGAGCGGCTGGCACCAGCGGCTGTTTGTCGCCATGATATTTCCCTTGCAGTAGCGATAGCCGCAGGCGTCCAGCCCGTCACTCACGCGTCGGGTCAGCGCCATAAAATAGGGCGCATGGCGCAGCGGGTCATAACGGTTATCCAGGATCAGGGCATTATCCTGATCGGTGACGAGCAGTTGCTCCTGGCGGGCCATCGAACCCAGGGTAATAAAGCAGTAGGGGACCGGCGGCGGCCCCAGTTCCGCCTCGGCCAGCGCCAGCAGGCGCTGCGTGAAACTGCGACCAATGACCGCCATGGCGCGGCCAGTCATCTGTGAGTTGGCATCTTCACGTACGATGCGGCTGAAACAGGCACGCACCTCGTTTTTCAGGGCGCTTAGTTCGTCCGGGCGCTGGCAGTGAAAAATACGGCTGACGATAAACAGGCTGTTTTGCGATTCGTAGCGGATAATGTCCGATTGTGAAATCACGCCGACAGGACAGCCGTTTTTCATCACCGGCAGATGATGAATATTGTGCTGCATCATGGTCAGCATCGCTTCAGACACCAGCTGATAATGTTCCACGTGGTTCAGCGGTGCGGTCATGATCGCCTTCACCGGTGTCTCAAACCCGAGTCCACCCGCGATGACCCGCTCACGCAGGTCTTTATCCGTCACGATGCCGGTCAGCGCCGGCCTGACGGCGGGGTTAACTTCTGCCATCGGCGTCACGATCAACAGCGAGGAGACATCCTCTTTACTCATTTTCACCGCGGCGTCGCGCACCGTGGCACGGCTGTCGAGGGTAACGGGCGGTCGGCTAATCAGGGCCTCAATGCGTGAGGCCATCAGGCCGTTAGCCTCTTCTGTGCGCGCCACGGTTTGCCGGAGACGGGTGCGGTCCTCCACTTCCACTAAATCGGCAAATTCCTCGTATTTGCGAAACAGCGCATTAAAAATCGGGGCCGGGATCAGGTAAGTCAGCGTATCTTCCAGCGCGGTCACCGGAAAGCGTACGCTGTTTTCGCGCAACAAACCAAATTCGCCAAAATAGCCCCCGGCCGTCAGTCGGTTATACAGATCGCCATTGCGTCGGTAGATTTCCACCGCGCCGCTGCGAATCACATACCAGGCATCGACAGGCTGGCCAAAGGTGAGAACAGGCGTTCCGGCTTTGAAATAGCTGACCTCAATGTGCGCGGCGATGCGCGCCAGCGCCGTGAGCGGTAAGGTGTCAAACGGCGGATAGCGCTGAATGAAGTCGATAATTTCCTGATGGGCTGACTGCACGGTGACCTCCTTTTCTGCCACAGCGGACAGCCTGACCTGCGCGGTCCGCTCAACGCTGACTTATTGATTACGCACCGCAGGGGCAGAACGTGCCAGCCGCGGTTCTGACATCAGTCCTTTCACCACCGCGACTGAGGCGATCAGCAAGACCAGTGCGAACGGCAGCCCGGTCGAGACCACCATCGCCTGTAGCGCATCCAGCCCACCGCCGAGGATCAACGTTATCGCAACCAGCCCTTCAAACACGCACCAGAACACGCGCTGTGAAGTGGGAGAGTCGATCTTGCCACCGGAAGCAATAATATCGATGACCAGCGTGCCCGAATCCGCCGACGTCACAAAAAACACCACCACCAGAATAATCGCCACCACGCAGGTGATTTTTGCCAGCGGCAACGTATCCAGCATGGTGAACAACTGCAGCGGCAGAACAGCATCGGCAATGCTCTGATAGCCTTCGGTGAAATACTGATGAATGGTGGTGCCGCCCAGCACCGTCATCCACAGCACGCAGGCCAGTGACGGCACCAGCAGTACCGAGATCATGAATTCACGCACCGTGCGACCACGCGAGATGCGTGCAATGAACATCCCGACAAAGGGCGACCATGAGATCCACCATGCCCAGTAAAACGAGGTCCAACCTGCGGCAAAATTGCTGTCAGGGCGGGCAACCGGATTCGACAGGGCGGGCAAAAACGCAAGATAGGAAGCCAGGTTTGAGAAAAAACCGCTAAACAAAATCAGGGTAGGGCCGACCACAATGATAAACAGCAGCAGTAACCCAGCCAGAATCATGTTGGCTTCAGATAACCGCCGTACGCCGACATCCAGCCCGGCCACCACCGAAAAGGTGGCAATCGCGGTGATGACGATCACCAGGACAATCTGCGTAGTTTGTCCTAATGGCACATCAAACAGAAAATTCAGGCCGGACGCCGCCTGGGAAGCGCCCAGCCCCAGCGAGGTTGCCAGACCAAACAGCGTCGCCAGTACAGCCAGGATATCAATGATGTGTCCCGGCCAGCCCCACACCGCGTCGCCCAACAGCGGATAAAACAGCGAGCGGATCGTCAGCGGTAAACCTTTATTGAAAGAGAACAGCGCCAGACCTAATGCCAGAAAGGCGTAAATGGCCCAGGGATGCAGCGCCCAGTGAAAAATCGTGGCGGCCATCGCCAGCTGCTGCGCATTGTCGGCCGCGCCAACTGCGCCATTCAGGGGAGCCCAGTCGGTACGTACACCGTTTTCCACAACGGTGCCACCCATTGAGCTGGAGAAGTGCGACAAAGGCTCGGAAACGCCATAAAACATCAGGCCAATGCCCATTCCGGCGGCAAACAGCATGGAGAACCAGGTCACGTAGTTGTAGTCAGGGCGGGCCAGCGTGCCGCCGAGGCGCACTTTACCGAGGGGGGAAATAATCAGGCCGAGACAGAGAAGAACAAAAATATTTCCGGCACTGATAAAGAACCAGTCGAGTCGGGTGGTCAGCCAGTTCAGCATTCCTTTAAACAGCGGTGCCACATCACTTTGAAAGACGAGCGTTAAAACGATAAAGGCAATAATGACCATCCCGGAGAGAACAAATACCCGGTTGTGAATATCCAGACCGAAGGGGCCAACATTTACCACGATATTGTCCTGCCCCACCTGATAATCAGTATCATAAGGTGCGACGTCCCCGTCAGGCAGCATGGGATCTCTGGCGTCTGCCATAATCATTTCCTCGCGATTTGTTCGTTGTTGTTAATGCCATCCTCAGCACGCCGGGCTGGCTCTGTTTTAGTTAACGGACATCGTTTCGCTCATCCCTGACAATCCCTGTTTTCCTGTGGTGCAAGAGTGCGGCTATCAGTCTCCTTTCCTTTCATTCAGCTGAACACCACCGTACGTTTGCCGCTTAAAAACACCCGTTTTTCGACGTGATAACGCACGGCATTAAATAACGTTACCCGCTCAATATCCTGTCCACGACTAATCAGGTCATCCGGATAAAGGGCGTGATCGACGCTCTGAATGCCCTGGGTAATAATCGGCCCTTCATCCAGATCGTTATTCACATAGTGGGCAGTGGCGCCGACCATTTTTACCCCTTTTTCCCAGGCCTGATGGTAAGGGCGCGCGCCTTTAAAGCCCGGCAGCAGGGAGTGATGAATATTGATGGCTTTTCCGTCGAGTTTTTCGCACATGGCAGGTGACAGGACCTGCATATAACGGGCCAGCACTACCAGGTCGATATGATGCTGCGCCAGCAGCGCCATAATGCGGGCTTCCTGTTCGGCGCGGTTCGCGTTATTTACCGGCAGATGGTAATAAGGAATACCGTGCCATTCGGCCAGGGAACAGAGATCGGGATGGTTAGAAATGATCAGCGGGACATCAATATTGAGCTGGCCGGTGCGGTGACGAAATAACAGATCGTTAAGACAGTGATCGAATTTAGACACCAGAATAGCGACGCGTTCGCGATGCTGCGGCGGCGTGAGTTGCCAGTGCATTTCAAAGGGCATCACGCGCGGCGTGAAATTATCCCGAAAAAGGTCGGTACTGAAGGGGGAGGCGGGTGAAAAGGCAACGCGAATAAAAAAATGGTGACTGACCCTGTCATCAAAAGAGTGTATTTCATTGATGTAGTGACCGGACTCTGCCATGAATCGGGTCACAACATCCACGGTACCCAGTTTACTCGGGCAACTGGCGGTAAAAATCCATGAATCGGGCAGCGCGCTCATGGGCAGCTCCTGTGAAGAAGAGAAACGCGTGCCGTCGGAAACGCGTCCGGCCGGCACAACAGGGCATTACTTCGTAATGGTCAGGCCATATTCACGACTGGCATCCTGTAACCACAGCCAGATGTAGTCGGCGAAGCTACGACGGACGACCAGTTCCCAGCGGTCTTCGCCGGTCCGGCGGATCAGTGCGCTGCTTTTGGCAAATACCGAACCTGCGACTTTGCCCACCGGGAACGCACGGGGATGGAGATCCAACACCGTGCTTTTCTTCAGCACATCAATGGCATGTTTGCCGGAGAGCGTCAGTATCGTCTGTCCGCCGCTGACGTTGACCACGGAGTAGTGACCGTCAATCTCTGCGCGCAACGCTTTTTCCACCGGAAACAGCTGATCCATTGGCAGAACCACCAGCCACTCGTCGGGACTCAGCCAGCGCACAGAAATGTCGCCCTCTTCACAGGAGGTAAGGGGGACGGTGGGCAGCGCTACACCCAGCACCGTCAGGCAACCCCGCATAAAACTCCGGTTCTGCTGTGAACCGCGCAGCACCAGATGGCCCAGCAGCGCCTGTTCGCGCAGCTGAACGCCACCGGGCTGCGCATGGCTGGCCGCCAGCTTGTCCAGCCCGGCGTGATGCAGAGGGGATTCGGCGCGTACCTGCGCAGGCGCACACTGATCCATGACCGCCACCTGTCTGACAGTCTTTGCCGGTTTGGTTTCAGGTAAGAGGGTTTCAGACATGTTGACGTTCTCCTTTCGGATCGATAAAGACCGTGCTGCAGATTTCCGCTTCGACCACCCGGCCATCGGCCAGCGGGTAGAATACGGTTTCGCCCATGCGAGACAGCCCGCCTTTGATAAAGCCCATGGCGATGCTGCGATTCAGGTTAGCGCTCCAGTAGCTGGAGCTGATGTGGCCCAGGATATCCATCGGGACAGGCTGAGCAGGATCGGCCACCGCCTGTGCGCCTTCCGGCAAGACGATCATAGGATCGCGTGTTTTCAGCCCGACCAGCTGTTTGCGCTGGTCACGTACGCAGTCAGCCCGCGCCATGCCGCGTTTGCCGATATAGCTGAACGGTTTTGTGTCCGCGACGCACCAGCTCATATTGAGATCGTGCGGCGTCACCGAGCCGTCGGTGTCCTGACCGGCAATGATGAATCCCTTCTCGGCGCGCAGGATATGCATGGTTTCGGTGCCGTAAGGCGTCAGATCGTATTTTGCGCCGTGCGCAAAGAGTTTCTCCCAGACGTACAGGCCGTAATTGGCCTGTACGTTGATCTCAAACGACAGCTCACCGGTAAAGGAGATACGGAAGAGTCGTGCCGGTACGCCCGCTACCTTGCCTTCCTGCCAGTCCATAAACTTAAAGGTCTCTTTGTCCAGCGAGACGTCGCTGCACAGTTCAGCCAGTAAATTGCGGCTGTCGGGGCCGGATACGGTCATCGTGGCCCAGTGATCGGTCACGCTGGTAAAGAACACTTCCAGCTCCGGCCATTCGGTCTGATGGTACAGCTCCAGCCATTCCATGACGTGTGCCGCGCCGCCGGTGGTGGTGGTCATCAGGAAGTGGTTTTCCGCCAGGCATGACGTCACGCCATCGTCGAATACCATGCCGCTTTCGCCGCACATCAGACCGTAACGGCATTTGCCGACGCCCAGTTTGGCCCAGGCGTTGGTATAAACACGGCTGATAAACTCACGGGCATCTTTGCCCTGAATATCAATTTTGCCCAGCGTGGACGCATCCAGAATGCCCACGCCATTGCGCACCGCACGACATTCGCGATCCAGCGTCTGTTGCATCGTTTCGCCGGCACGCGGGTAGTACCAGGGGCGCTTCCACTGGCCGACATCCTCGAACATCGCACCTTGCCTGACATGCCACGGGTGCATGGCGGTGAAGCGTTTGGGTTCAAATAGTTCACCACAGTTACGCCCCGCGATAGCGCCAAAGGCGATCGGCGTATAGTTCGGACGAAATACCGTGGTCCCGGTCTCGGGGATGCTCTTGCCCATCACTTTGGCGGCAATCGCCATGCCGTTGATGTTGCCCAGCTTTCCCTGATCGGTACCAAACCCCATTGCCGTATAGCGTTTAATGTGCTCAATCGCTTCAAACCCTTCCCGCGTTGCCAGAGCGATACCGGCGGCCGTAACGTCATTCTGCAAATCCACAAACTGCTTGGGTGCGCGGCTGATCGGTTTGATGTGCGGAATATGGAACAGGGCGGCGGGCGGATGTTCCAGCCACTTTTTCACGTCGGGGAGGGCGACCTCGACCGGCGTCAGGCCCAGCTTCAGCGCAGCGTCCTGTCCGGCATTGATGCCTTCCTGCAGCACGTTATCAAGCGCATAGCGCCCGTTGATGCCGCCTGCCGTCAACTGCTTCTGATGTGTCGGCCCGGGCAGGAAACCCGTCACTTCCGTGTTCCAGACCGGACGGCTGCCGGTATGGCCCGCCAGATGAATGACCGGGCTCCAGCCCCCAGAGCTGGCTACGGTGTCGCAGGTGAGGGAAAAGGGCTTGCCGGCGATCGCCTCACCTTTTTTATCCAGGGCGGCAATCGTGACGCCGCTGACGCGCTTTTTGCCCTTTACTTCAATAACGGCACTGCCGGTGATGATTCGAATACCGCGGCCACGAACAGCGGCGGCCAGTTCACCTTTGGTCACGGTTCGGGTATCTACCACGGCGACCACCTCGCGTCCCGCATCAGCCCAGTCGAGCGCGGTTCGGTAAGCGCTGTCATTGGTGGTCATCAGCACCAGCTGGTGCCCGGGCACCACGCCATAGCGGTTGATGTAGGTGGAGATGGCAGAAGGGATCATGCAGCCCGGTACATCGTTATGGCTAAACACCAGCGGTCGCTCCTGGGCACCGGTGGCCAGCACAACCCAGTGTGCCCGGACGCGGTGCATACGCTGGCGAACCTGGGCCGCCGCAGCGCGATCGCCTTTGTAGTCGGTTCGGTTCTCGTTAACGGTAAGAAAGTTATGGTCGTGATAGCCATTCACCGTGGCGCGCGTCAGCAGCGTCACCTCCGGCATCGTCGCCAGTTCCGCCACCACCTTGTTGACCCATTCCATTGCCGGTTTGCCGTCAATCAGTTCCCGGCTGGCAAGCAGATGGCCACCGAATTCATCCTGCTCATCCGCCAGGATGACGCGGGCGCCGCTGCGACCGGCGGCGAGTGCCGCCATCAGGCCCGCAGGCCCGCCGCCCACAACCATGAGATCGCAATGCTGGTTCATGGCGTCATAGATATCGGGATCTTTCTCGCGTGGCGCGCGACCCAGACCGGCGGCTTTGCGGATGAATTTCTCATAGGTCGGCCACATCGATTGCGGATACATAAAGGTTTTGTAGTAAAACCCCGGCGGCATCACTTTGCCGCCAAGGTTGCCTACCAGACTCATCAGGTCGGATTCGACAGACGGCCAGCCGTTGGTGGCCGAACAGACCAGGCCGTCATAAAGGGCCTGCTGGGTAGCGCGCACGTTTGGCACCTGCGTGGCTTCTGTCGCGCCAAGCTGCAGCACTGCGTTCGGCTCTTCAGCGCCGGCGGCGACAATGCCGCGTGGACGGCTGTATTTAAAACTGCGACCGACAATATCAATGCCGTTGGCGAGCAGGGCGGAGGCGACGGTATCGCCTTCATAGCCCTGATACGGCTTGCCATTCCACGTAAAAGTCAGCGTACTGGAACGGTTAATTCTGCCGCCGGACGGCAGGCGATTCTTCTGGCTCATGCGCTCCGCTCCTTACGCGTGTTCACGGGATTCAGGCTGTTCGTTGAGTGTGTAAACCTGTTTGATCTCATAGGTCTGGGTATCACGTACCAGATTAAAGAATTTGCGGCATCCCGCGCTGTGCACCCAAAGTTCGTGATGTAATCCGCGCGGGTTTTTACGGAAATAGAGAAAGGTTCCCCACGCTTCATCACTGCACTGATCCGGGTTAGCAGGCCGCGCGATATGCGCCTGGCCACGGGGATGAAACTCTTCTTCTTCGCGATACTCACCACAGTGAGGACAGTAAATGTGCAGCATGTTGTCACTCCTTAGTGGGCTACGCCTGCGGCGCCATGTTCATCGACCAGCGCACCGGTATAAAACCGGGACAGGGCGAAGGGTTCGGCAATCGGGTGCGGCGTGCCGTGCGCTAACTGATGGGCAAACAGGTTGCCGGAGCCAGGCGTAGCCTTAAAGCCACCGGTGCCCCAGCCGCAGTTAAAGAACAGGTTGCGCACCGGGGTGGACGAGAGAATCGGGCTGGCATCCGGGCAGGTGTCGACAATGCCGCCCCACTGACGGTTCATGCGGACACGGCTGGTGCACGGAAACAGCTCAACAATGGCCTGAATGGTGTGTTCGATGACGCTGTAGGAGCCGCGCTGACCATAGCCGACCCAGCCATCAATACCTGCGCCGATGACCAGATCACCTTTATCTGACTGACTCATATAGCCATGCACATGGTTGGACATGACGACGGTATCCAGGAAGGGCTTGATCGGCTCGGAGACCAGCGCCTGAAGCGGATGGGATTCAACCGGCAGCTCAAAGCCGGCCATTTTGGCCATCACGCCAGAGTTACCGGCGGTGACGCACCCCACCCGATCCGCTTTAATTACGCCGTGGTGGCGGGTTTTGACGCCGGTGATTTTGCCGTCACTGATTTCCATATCAATGACCTCGCAGTTCTGAATCAGATCGACGCCCAGGCTGTCCGCCGCACGGGCATAACCCCAGGCCACCGCATCGTGACGGGCATTGCCCCCGCGCCGCTGTACCGACGCGCCCAGTACCGGATAGCGCGCATCTTTGCTGCAGTCCAGTGCGGGGATCTCTTTCTGTAACTGGTCGCCGTAAACCATCTCGTTGTCGATGCCCTGCAGGCGATTGGCATTCGCCAGTCGTTCATTGGTGCGCAGGTCCTGCAACGTATGGCAGGTGTGATAAACCCCACGCTGAGAGAACATCTGGTTGTAGTTCAGCTCTTGTGACAGGCCTTCCCATAATTTCATGGCGTGCTCATACAGCGCTGCGGATTCATCCCACAGGTAGTTGGAGCGCACAATCGTGGTGTTACGGCAGATGTTGCCGCCGCCAAGATGGCCTTTTTCCAGCACCGCCACGTTGGTGATGCCGTGCTCTTTCGCCAGATAGTAGGCGGTAGCCAGACCGTGCCCCCCGCCGCCGATGATAATAACGTCGTAGCGTTTCTGCGGGGTGGGGTTGCGCCAGACTTTCTGCCAGTTCTCGTGATAGCTCAGACTGTGCCTGAGCAGGCCAAATCCTGAATAGCGTTGCATCATTTCTACTCCAGTAACTCTCGCGCGTGGGCGAATTGACAGACGATAAAACCGCGCCGCCGACCGAAGCCGGTGGCCGCCTGGCCTAACGGTAAACCGGGAAGTCCGCGCACAGGGACAGCACCTGCTGCTTCACCTGAGCAATCTTCGTCTCCAGCATGTCGGCGTTGTTCATCACATCCAGGATGTCGGCAATCCAGCCGGCCAGCATGCGACAGTGCGCTTCGCTGAAGCCGCGCGTGGTAACAACCGGCGCGCCAATGCGCAGACCGGAGGTCACAAACGGGGATTGTGGATCGCCGGGAACGGCATTTTTGTTGACGGTAATGTTGGCGCGTCCCAGCGCCGCATCGGCCGCTTTACCGGTCAGCCCCTGTTTAATCAGGCTGAGTAAAAACAGGTGGTTGTCGGTGCCGCCTGAGACCACATCGTAGCCACGCGTCATAAACACGTCGGCCATCGCGCGGGCATTGTTGACCACGCGACGCTGGTAGTCGTTATAGTCAGGCTGCATGGCCTCTTTAAAGGCGACGGCTTTGGCGGCGATCACATGCATCAGCGGACCGCCCTGGCCGCCCGGAAACACGGCGGCGTTGAGCTTTTTCTCCAGCTCGGGGTTGGCTTTTGCCAGAATCAGGCCGCCGCGCGGACCGCGCAGGGTTTTATGCGTGGTGGTAGTGACCACATCGGCATAGGGCAGTGGAGTGGGATAAAGGCCCGCCGCGACCAGGCCTGCCACATGCGCCATGTCGACAAACAGCCAGGCACCGACCTTATCGGCAATGGCGCGGAAGCGCGCCCAGTCCACGACGCGTGAGTAGGCCGAGAAACCGGCGACGATCATTTTCGGCCGATGTTCCAGCGCCAGCGCTTCGACCTGTTCATAATCAATTTCGCCGCTGGCTTCATTCAGGCCGTACTGCACGGCCCGGTAAATTTTGCCGGAGAAGCTGACATGGGCGCCGTGCGTCAGATGACCGCCGTGCGCCAGGCTCATGCCCAGAATGGTGTCGCCCGGCTGGCACAACGCCATATAGACCGCCGCATTCGCCTGCGAACCCGAATGGGGCTGCACGTTAGCGTAATCGGCACCAAACAGCGCACAGGCACGTTCTGTTGCCAGTTTTTCGACTACGTCGACATATTCACAGCCGCCGTAGTAGCGCTTCCCCGGATAGCCTTCTGCATATTTATTGGTCAGTACCGTACCCTGAGCCTGCATCACGCGCGGGCTGGTGTAATTCTCGGAGGCGATAAGCTCAATATGCTCTTCCTGACGCACCGCTTCCTGTTCAATGGCCTGCCACAGTTCACTGTCAAAGCTTTGAATATCGTCGCGCTTCGCAAACATGCTTTTCTCCTTGCCCGGATAACCACGCAGCGCCTGCTTTGGGCCTGAACCGTTCAGGGCAGCGGTAGAGTGAATGTGGGAGGGATAATAACCAGCGTCACCGATGCCGGAATGTTTGGTAGCGCCCCGGCGATGTCAATTTGCGACATACCCACGCAAGGCGGACACATTGAACGGTGAGGAACGGCAGAAAGGGCAAAACATGGCGAATTCATCGCCAAATACGTCGTTATCCGGCATCTCTTGTTTTTCATCCGCGCAGATAATGCGGCTGTCATTCACTCAACGGCAGGCATAAGCCCGGGAGCGCAACATGAGTATCAGTGTCTTCGATCTGTTCAAAGTCGGAATTGGTCCCTCCAGTTCACATACCGTTGGCCCTATGCGCGCGGCACAACGCTTTGTCGAACCGCTCGGTCATCGTGAGGATCGTGGGATGATTTACCGCATCAAAGTCGAACTGTTTGGTTCGCTCAGCGCCACCGGGCGCGGGCACAGTACGGATAAAGCGGTACTGATGGGGCTGATGGGCACCTCACCCGATACCGTCGATCCCGCTACGATCAACAGCACGATACAGGCGATTGATGAAACCGGCTCCCTCACGCTGCCCTGGGGAGAAAACATTGCGTTCGACAGCCATGAGGACCTGCTGTTTGTCGATGATGTGCTTGCTTACCATCCGAACGCGATGCGCCTGAGCGCGTTTTACCGCAACGGGCAAAGCCGTTCGACCGTGTATTACTCCATTGGGGGCGGATTTGTGCTGGATGAGGATGAGGCGCTGGCGTCGGCACATCTGGTGCCACAGTGCACGCTGCCCTACGACTTTAACAGCGGCGCCGCTTTGCTGGCACACTGTGCGGACCGGCAGTTACGCATCAGTGCACTGATGCTGGAGAATGAAAAAGTCTGGCGCACGGAGGCCGGGATTCGGACCGGTCTGGCGCAGATCTGGCAGGTGATGCAGCAGTGCATTGCCAATGGTCTGGAAAATGAAGGCATCCTGCCGGGAGGGCTTAACGTGCGCCGACGAGCGCCCATGCTCTACCGATCGCTGTGCCGCGCCTCAGCGGAAAATGTGATCAGTTCAACCCTGTCGGCGATGGACTGGATCAACCTCTATGCGCTGGCGGTCAATGAGGAAAATGCGGCAGGCGGGCGTATGGTTACCGCGCCCACGAACGGGGCGGCAGGTATTATCCCGGCGGTACTGATGTACTACATGAAGTTTGAACCCCAGGCGCGCGAAGACGATGTGGTCGATTTTCTGCTCGCGGCGGCGGCGATCGGCGCACTGTGCAAGAAAAATGCTTCCATTTCGGGGGCCGAAGTCGGCTGCCAGGGTGAGGTGGGGTCCGCCTCTGCTATGGCAGCAGCCGGCCTGACCGAGGTGCTGGGTGGCACGCCCGAGCAGGTCGAAAATGCCGCCGAGATTGCGCTGGAGCATAATCTCGGTCTGACCTGTGATCCGGTTGGCGGACTGGTGCAGGTGCCGTGCATCGAACGCAATGCCATTGCGGCAATGAAAGCGATAAACGCGGCACAGATGGCGCTGCGCGGCGACGGTCAGCACTTTATTTCGCTGGATAAAGTGATTCGCACCATGCGCGACACCGGACGGGATATGCAGGATAAATACAAGGAAACCTCGCGCGGCGGGCTGGCGGTCAACGCGATTGAATGTTAACGATGTGTTGGTTTTTGGTTACTTACGCTTATGGGTTCGAATAAAAAACAGCCAGAAAAACACGTCACAAAACAGTGCAATAAAACCGTCATATGACTAAAACGGTTCAGCGGGTGCACCGTTATGAAGCCTGCCTGCGTTGAAAGGGCTGCAATGATCAAATCTGTGAAGCTGAACAAACATTTGTTTCGCTTATGTTAACTGTGTGTCATTTTTGCGTCGTGTGACCTGGTGACGAATGGCATGGCTGTTGCTTACTCTATAGGTGTTGGAAAGCAGTTGGGTGAAATACCCCTGGGTGATGTTCCTGTTAAGCCTAATAGAGGTCAGCGCACATGTTCGATACAGACGCAATTCATAAACGTTCCTCTACTGAAAATAAAACGCGCAGCGTAGGCTTTTTGCTGGTGAATAACTTCACCATGATCGCGCTGGCAACCGCCGTTGAACCCTTACGCATGGCGAACCAGCTGAGCGGCAAGGAGCTGTACAGCTGGTATACCGTCAGTGAAGAGGGCGCGCCCGTTGTCGCCAGTGACGGGATTGCCATTACACCCGACCATTCGATGGCGAACGTGCCGGCACTGGATGTCCTGATTGTGGTCGGCGGTGTCAACATTACCCGCAGCTATTCCAGTCGACAGATTGGCTGGCTGCAAAGTCTGGCGCGCCGTAAGATCCTGATTGGTGGCATCTGTACCGGCCCGTACCTGCTGGCGGAAGCGGGGCTGCTGGATGGCTATCACTGCAGCGCCCACTGGGAATGCATAGCCTCCATGCAGGAAGCCTATCCCCGCGTGATCTGCACCAATCAGCTGTTTGTGATTGAGCAGGATCGCATGACCAGCAGTGGCGGTACTGTACCGATGGATATGATGCTGACGATGATTCAACGGCATTTTGGCCATCAGCTCACCGCCGCCATTTCAGAGATGTTTATCTGCGACCGGGTCCGCAACGAGTCCGACTACCAGCGTATTCCCCTGCGCCATGTACTCGGCACCGCCCAGCCCAGCCTGGTCGAAGCCGTTTCCCTGATGGAGGCCAATATCGAAGAGGCCATCGATCTGGATGAACTGGCCGGATACGTGGGCCTGTCCCGGCGACAGCTTGAACGGCTGTTCCAGAAATATCTGCACTGTTCGCCCTCACGTTACTACTTAAAGCTGCGTCTGTTCCGCGCCCGTCAGTTATTAAAACAAACCTCCATGTCGATTATTGAAATTGCGCTGGCCTGCGGTTTTGTTTCCACGCCGCACTTCAGTAAATGCTATCGCGAACACCTTGGCGTGCCGCCGCGTGAAGAGCGGCGCGGCGTTCACAGCCAGGGAAGCGGCAAAACGCTGACGCAGTTTTTCATGGCCGACCTGCCCGGGCTGACTAACTGGCAGCAGGAAAGCACCGTCTCCACCTCCCTGCGTATTCTGAACGAAGCGCGGTTTGAACCCACCTTTGGCTCCGTCACGCTGCCGGGCAATCTCTGACGCCTGTCTTACCCCACTGCGTCAGCAAAAAACAGCCTTTCGGGGCTGTTTTTTGCTTCGGGTCCCGCAACATATTGCCGTTTTTCTGTGCCCTGAACTGCGCCAGCGGTCAGGCAAGTGACGTTTTCAGAACAATTCTGCCCGCGCGTAAACCCTATTCTGTTTTCATCAGGCCGCATCCGGTTATGACGTAAACCAGAGAGGAAGATATGAACGCGACTGAATTGCATGATTCTGCGATTGTCATTGATGGGTTGGTCATTGCGAAGTGGGACAGAGCGCTGTTTGAAGATATGCGTCGCGGCGGACTCACCGCGGCCAACTGCACGGTATCCGTGTGGGAGGGCTTCCAGAGCACGGTGAATAACATCGTCGAGATGAATCACCTGATTGCGCAAAACGCCGATCTGGTCACCAAAGTCACCACGACGCGCGATATCCGCCGCGCTAAGGACGAAGGCAAAACCGGGATTCTGCTGGGCTTCCAGAACGCCCATGCGTTTGAAGACCAGCTTGGCTATATCCAGGTGTTTAAAGAACTGGGTGTCGGTGTGGTGCAGATGGCCTATAACACGCAGAACCTGGTCGGTACCGGCTGCTATGAGCGTGACGGCGGCCTCTCGGGCTACGGCCATGAAGTCGTGGCGGAGATGAACCGCGTCGGCATGCTGTGCGACCTGTCGCACGTCGGCGCGCAAACCTCGAAAGAGGTAATCCTCGCCTCGAAAAAACCGGTGTGCTACTCACACTGCCTGCCGTCAGGTCTGAAAGATCACCCGCGCAATAAATCGGATGAAGAGTTGAAGTTTATTGCCGATCACGGCGGCTTTGTTGGCGTCACCATGTTTACCCCGTTTTTAAAGAACGGTATTCACTCCACCATCGAGGATTATGTCGAAGCCATCGACTACATCTTTAACCGGGTCGGGGAAGACCAAATCGGCATTGGCACCGATTTCACCCAGGGACATGGCCAGGCATTTTTCGAATGGCTGACTCACGACAAAGGCTACGCCCGCCAGTTAACGGACTTCGGCAAGATCATCAACCCGGAGGGCATTCGTACTTTGGGCGAATTCCCGAATTTAACCGCCGCCTTGTTACGTCACGGCTTCACCGAAAAGCAGGTGCGTAAATTTATGGGCGAAAACTGGCTCAATCTGCTGGCCAATGTCTGGAACGAGTAAATCCGTTACCCATTCCTGTGAACACGTGAGGTTAAACCATGGCACATGCGCCTGAAATGCCTATCAGCGTCGATGATGAAACCGGCGTCTGGACCACCGATGCGTTACCGATGTTGTACGTACCGCGCCACTTTTTTGTGAATAACCATATGGGCATCGAAGAGGAAATCGGTGCAGAACGCTATGCCGCGCTCCTCTATAAAGCGGGCTATAAATCCGCCTGGCACTGGTGTCAGAAAGAGGCCGAACTGCACGGTTTTTCGGGTGAGGCGGTGTTTGAACACTACATGAAACGCCTTTCTCAGCGCGGCTGGGGCTTTTTTACCACCGAGTCGCTGGACCTGAAGCAGGGGACCGCGCGCATCCGGCTCGATCACTCCGCGTTTGTGTATCAGTACGGCAAAGTGAACCGTAAGGTGGACTACATGTTTACCGGCTGGTTTGCCGGTGCCATGGACCAGATCGCCGAAAGCCTGGGCTACAGCGTAAGAACGCAGGCGGTGCAGACGCAGAGTGCGGCGGAAGAGGGCTGTGATTACGGCATCTTCACCGTTTCGCCGCGCTAAACACGCACGCGCCGCAGCCTGCTGCGTAAGACGCATGACCTGAAGGAACCGCTGGCTGGCGGCGGGCTATCAGAATTACGTGAAGGTGAAGCTATGTCACAGTTTGATCTGCTGTTTGAGCCATTGAAGATAAATAAACTGACTATCCGCAACCGCATTGTCAGCACGGCCCATGCCGAGGTGTACGCCACGGATGGCGGAATGACCACCGATCGCTACGTGAAATACTATGAAGAGAAAGCGAAGGGAGGATGTGGCCTCTGTATCTGCGGCGGCTCAAGCGTCGTGTCCATCGACAGTCCGCAGAGCTGGTGGAGCTCGGTCAACCTGAGCACTGATCGTATCATTCCGCACTTTCAGAATCTGGCCGATGCCGTGCATCAGCACGGCGGCAAAATCATGATTCAGATTAGCCATATGGGTCGCCGTTCACGCTGGGATGGGGAAAACTGGCCGAATCTGATGTCGCCGTCCGGTATTCGTGAACCGGTGCACCGCGCCACCTGTAAAACGATCGAGGAAGAGGAGATCTGGCGCGTCATTGGCGATTTCGCCAAAGCGGCGGTGCGGGCGAAAGCGGGCGGCCTGGATGGTGTCGAGTTATCGGCCGTGCATCAGCATATGATCGACCAGTTCTGGTCGCCGCGCGTCAATAAGCGCACGGATGAATGGGGTGGCAGCTTTGAAAAACGGATGCGTTTTGGCCTTGAAGTCCTGACTGCCGTGCGTGACGCGGTGGGGCCGGACTTTGTGGTGGGCATGCGCATCACCGGCGATGAGTTCCATCCGGACGGCCTCAGCCATGAGGACATGCGCCAGATTGCCGCGTACTACGATAAAACCGGCCTGGTCGATTATTTCGGTGTGGTCGGTTCCGGCTGTGACACCCACAACACGCTGGCTAACGTGATCCCCAACATGAGCTATCCGCCCGAGCCGTTCCTGCACCTGGCGGCAGGCATTAAAGAAGTGGTCTCGGTGCCGGTGATCCATGCGCAGAATATTAAAGATCCCAATCAGGCACAGCGCATTCTCGCCGCGGGCTATGTGGACTTTGTCGGCATGACGCGCGCCCACATCGCCGATCCGCACCTTATCGCAAAAATCAAAATGAATCAGGTAGACCAGATTCGTCAGTGCGTCGGGGCGAACTACTGTATCGACCGTCAGTATATGGGGCTGGATGTGCTGTGTATTCAGAACGCGGCCACCTCGCGCGAGTACATGGGGCTGCCGCATATCATTACCAAAACCGACGGCCCTGTGCGCAACGTCGTGGTCATCGGCGGCGGGCCTGGCGGACTGGAAGCCGCACGCGTGGCAGCCGAGCGCGGTCATAAGGTAACGCTGATCGAGCGCGCCAGTGAACTGGGCGGACAGATCACCATTGCCGCCAAAGCGCCGCAGCGCGACCAGATGGCGGGGATTACGCGCTGGTTAGCGATGGAGCTGGCGCGCCTTAACGTTAACGTTATGACTGATACGACAGCGGATACGGCGATGATCCGGGACCTGAATCCGGATGTCTGCATCCTCGCTACGGGTGGACAACCTTTCCTTGAACAAAATCCGGAATGGGGCGCAGCCGACGGAAGGGTGGTCTCCAGCTGGGACATTCTCAACGGCGTGGTGGAGCCGGGCAAAAACGTACTGGTGTACGACGCCATCTGTGAATTCTCTGGCATGTCCGCCGCCGACTTCCTGGCGGCACGCGGCGCGTTAGTCGAACTGGTCACTGGCGACATCAAACCCGGCATTGGCATCGGCGGCACGACGTTCCCAACCTACTATCGCAGCCTGTATGAAAAAGCGGTCGTGATGACCGCTGATCTGGCGCTGGAGAAAGTGTATCGCGAAGGCGAGAAGCTGGTGGCGGTGCTGGAAAATGAGTATACCGGCCAGAAAGAGGAGCGGGTGGTCGATCAGATCGTGGTCGAGAACGGCACGCGTCCTGATGAGGCGCTGTACTACGCGCTGAAAGCCGAATCGCGCAACAACGGGCAGATTGATGTAGAGGCGCTGTTTGACATCAAACCGCAGCCGGTGTTGTCGCAGCCGGGCAGTGGCATGATCCTCTGGCGCCTGGGCGACTGCGTGTCGCAACGCAATGCCCACGCCGCGATTTACGATGCACTGCGTCTGTGTAAGGACCTGTAATTCGCCGTCGTTGACGTGCAGCCCGCGCGCTGCACATCGCAGAAATTGTCTGGTAAGGGCACATCATGGTACTCGATCGGTTACTTCCCTGGTTACTGCTTGGCGCAGTGATACTCGCCCTCATCGGTATGGTCAGGCGCATGCTGCTCTGGCGGCGCGGGCAACCTGAAAAGGTGGCCCTGCTGAGCGGTTTGCTGGCCATGCCACGGCGCTATCTGGTCGATCTGCATCATGTCGTGGCACGCGATAAATACATGTCGCGCACCCATGTGGCGACCGCAGGTGGCTTTGTCCTGTCAATGTTACTGATTCTGGCGGTTCACCTCTTTCGCATCAGCAACGTACTGGTCAATGGCGTACTGGCGGCCGCGCTGGTCGTCATGTTTACAGGCGCGCTGTTTGTCTGGTATCGCCGCCGCAATCCGCCCGCCCGGCTTTCGCGTGGCCCCTGGATGCGGCTGCCGAAAAGTCTGCTGGTGTTTGCGTTCACCTTCTTTATCACCACATTGCCGATCTCGGATCGGTTTGGCGAGGCCGGACGCTGGGCGCTGGCGCTGCTTCTGGTGGCGGGCATCATCTGGGGACTGGGTGAGATGGTGTTTGGCCTGGCCTGGGGCGGACCGATGAAACATGCCTTTGCGGGCGCACTGCATCTGGCTTTTCATCGCCGGCCGGAACGCTTTGGCGGCGGACGTTCAACCGGACTCAAAAGCGTCGATCTCAATGCGCCGACACTGGGCGTCGAAAAACCGGCGGATTTTAAATGGAATCAACTGCTCGGATTTGACGCCTGCGTCCAGTGCGGTAAGTGCGAAGCAATGTGCCCGGCATTTGCGGCGGGTCAGCCGCTAAACCCAAAAAAGCTGATTCAGGACATGGTGATCGGCATGGCAGGCGGCAACGATGCCCGTTTTGCGGGCAGCCCTTATCCCGGTGTACCCGTCGGTGAGGCCTGCGGCCAGCCGCATCAACCGATCGTCGGGGGGCTGATTAAAGAAGAGACGTTATGGTCCTGCACGACCTGCCGCGCCTGCGTTGAGGAGTGCCCGATGATGATCGAGCACGTTGATGCCATTGTCGATATGCGCCGTTTTATGACGCTGGAAAAGGGGCAAACACCAGGCAAGGGCGCGGCAGTGCTGGAAAACCTCAGTCTCACTGACAACCCGAACGGCTTTAATCCGCGCAGCCGTACGCACTGGGCGGCTGACCAGAACCTGCCGCTGATGCGCGACGTGAAACAGACCGACGTGCTGTTCTGGGTATCGGACGGCGCGTTTGATATGCGCAGTCAGCGTATCCTGCGCGCCTTCGTCAATATTCTTAAGGCCGCCAATGTGCGTTTTGCGGTGCTGGGCGATGAAGAACGGGACAGCGGCGACGTGGCGCGGCGGCTGGGCGATGACGCTACATTCCAGCGCCTGGCGAAAAGCAACATTGCGACGCTGCAACAGTATCGTTTTAACCGCATCGTCACCACCGATCCGCATGCCTTTCACTGTCTGAAGAATGAATATCCCGAACACTATCCGGCTGGCACACAGCCCGACTACGAGGTGCTGCACCACACGACGTTCATCAACGAACTGGTTAAGGCACAGCTCCTGGACCTGAAGGATTACAAGGGCGGCAAGGTGACCTGGCACGATCCCTGTTATCTCGGCCGCTATAACGGTGAATATGCCGCTCCGCGCGAAGTGCTGGCGGAGCTGGGGATCACGCTGTCTGAAATGACCCGATCCGGCTTTCGTTCCCGCTGCTGCGGTGGCGGAGGCGGTGCGCCGGTGACGGATATTCCTGGTGAACGCCGTATCGCCGATATGCGCATGGAGGATGCCAGAGAGACCGGGGCGGAACTCATCGCTGTCGGTTGCCAGCAGTGTACCGCGATGCTGGAAGGCGTTGTCGGGCCACGTCCGGCGGTAAAAGACATCGCCGAACTGGTGGCTGAGGCGCTGAACGAACCCAAAAAACCGCTGCCCGCGAAAATCCGCGACCGCCAAATTGCTGTGGAGGTTATCTGATGGAAACGATCATACGTCGCGATCCGCGCCTTGAGTGGATCAGCCGCAACCGCCTGCATCCCGAGCATGCGGAGCGGTGTCAGCCACCGCCGGAGAGCCGCGGCCCGTCAGGGTTGCTGCGCAAAAACCCACATGTCGTAGGCTTTACCGGCCCGACTGGCCTCAGGCGCATTGACCGCGAGAACGGTAATGCCTGCGTGCAGCTCGCCAGCCGGCGTCTGGCCGGGCCTGATCATCCGGTCGAACGGCCACTGTATCGTGTGGAGCAGCCCGATTATTGCGTGGCCGTGGTGCTCGACATGTCCGGCGGACGCCTTACCCGCCACGATCGCGATATCCTGGGCCAGGCTCATCAGCTGATCCAGCATGCTGGTGGCGCTGGCGTGGTGATGGCCGTGGTGTTTGGCGAGCATCGTGAAGGGGACTTTGCAACGGCCGGTGTGGATCGCCTGCTGCATCTCAGCGGCGAGCACTACACCGGCTACCGCCCGGAGCAGCGCATTCATGCACTGATGGCGGTTGAAAAAGAGTGGGCACCGCGTTTCTGGCTTTTCCCGGACAGCGTCGCGGGCGGCTTCGAACTTGGCTGCCGGTTTGCCGCCCGCACGGGCGAACGGCCCGCAACCCAGGTCTGGCGCGTAACCGGGGAAACCTGCACCAGCCGTGCCGCAGGCGGCAGCGCGGACATTACCCGTCCGCTTGCGCGCGTGATGTTGCTGGCGGAGGAGTGCGCCGAACCGATCGACGACACCCGGCATGAGGTCTTGCCGGTCAGCATCGGGCCATTGAGTATCCGGACAAAACGTATTGAGGACTGCGGCCTGATACCGGTCGATCCGGCTGCGGTGCCGCTGGGCGAAGCGGAATTCATTCTGTCGGCAGGCAATGGCATCGGCAACTGGGAACAGTTTCATGCCACGGCCGCGCTTCTCGGGGCCACCGAAGGCGCAAGCCGTGTCGTGGTGGACAGCGGTCATATGCCGCGTTTCCGTCAGGTAGGGGCCACCGGCACCTGGGTAACGGCACGGGTTTATGTGGCGGTGGGCATCTCCGGCGCGGTACAGCATTTACAGGGCATTGCGCAGTGTGACCGGGTGATTGCCATTAATACCGACCCCGGCTGTGATATGGTCAGCCGCGCCTCGCTCAGCGTGATTGCCGACAGTGATGAGGTTCTGACAGCGCTGGCACGGCGGGTGCGTGACTGGCGCAAAGAGGAGTTACATCATGCAGCATAATGTGCAACACAGCGGCTGCCGTATCACCGCGCTGGTGTCGGTGGGCAGGCATCCGGAATCCGGACGCGCCCGTCGGGCGGAACAGGACGCCCGCGCGGTAGAGCTTGGGCTGACGCTGGCGCAGGACACCCTGGAAGTCCTGCATGCGGGCGATCCGCATGATGCGGCGCTGCGCAGCTATGCCGGAATGGGCGTGGAGGCGCTGCGCGTGCTCGCCATGGACGAACAGGGCGACGCGGTGGCGGTATTGAGCGATTACCTTAGTCAGGATCAGCCGGACGTGATCCTGACCGGCGGCCGGTCGGAGCGGGGTGAGTCGTCCGGTATGCTGCCTTTTCTGCTGGCGGAAGCGCTGGCGATGCCGGTGGTGGTCGGCGTGGCGGAAATCGTCAGCCTGAACGGCACCGATGCCGAAGTATTACAGGCACTGCCGCGGGGACAGCGCCGGTTGCTACGCATTGCGCTGCCGTTTATCGCCAGCGTCGACATGGCCGCCTGCGCACCGCGTCAGGTCGCCTTTGGTCCGGCAAACCGGGCGACGATTATGGCGCAGCCGGGCGTTGAGGTGCGGGATGCGGCAAGAGCGGAATGGCAGATTGCCCCGGCGGTCAAACGGCCGAAGCGTCTCAAAAAGATCAAAGCCAAAACGGCTGCTGACCGCTTTAAAGCGGCAACCGCCAAATCACAGAGCGACGGCGGAAAGGTTTTGCAAAATAAACCGGTAGAGGAAATGGCGCAGGCGGTCTTTGATCTGCTGCTGGAGGAGGGGGTGATTCGCTAGGGCAACGCTGATCCTGCCTGGCTTGATCCTCGCCAGGCAGGAATATCATCAGTCTTTCACGTTTTTGAGGATGGTTTCACTGTACCAGTCGATAAAGTTAATCACGCCGAACTCATAGGTTTCCGAATAAGGGCCCGGTTGATAGCCGACAGAGTTAATCCCACGCTGGTTTTCTTCCCCCAGAACGCGATCCTGCTCATTGGTCGCATCCCAGACGGCACGCAGTTTCTCGGGATCAAAATCTTCACCCGCCACCGCGTCTTTATGCACAAACCATTTGGTGGTGACCATCGTTTCCTGCGCCGAGAGGGGCAACACGCGGAACACAATAAAGTGATCGCTCTGCATGTGGTTCCAGGAGTTCGGCAGGTGCAGGATGCGCATGGAACCCTGATCGTGACTCAAAAAACGCCCCATGAGTCTGGTGCAGCCTTCGCGACCATCTATGGTCATCGCCTTCGTGCCCTCTTTCAGCGGCATCCGCACGATGCGGTTACGCAGGCCAAAGCTCTGGTGGCGATGGGGAATCCCCTGTTCGTCCCAGCGTGCGGCCTGTTTATTGTAGTAATCGTGGAAGCTCTGCGGCGCGCGCGGATCGTTGGTATCGTCCCACTCCAGCAGGCTGTTCAGCAGTTCAGGATGACTTCCGGCGCAGTGATAGCACTCGCGATTATTCTCCAATACCAGTTTCCAGTTCGCTTTTTCGTACATGTGCGATTCTGCCGCCAGTTTGGTGTTTTCCACGTCATAGGGCGCCATATATTCGTCCAGGGTGGCCAGAAAGGCGTCAAAGTCAGACTGTGGCGGCGCATCAGCCAGACAGACAAAAATAAAGCCGCCGGCGGTTTTGCAGTGCGCCTTTTTCAGCCCGTGCTGCTTCATATCGAATGCCTGATTCATTTCCGAGCCGGCAAATAACAGATTGCCTTTCAGGTCGTAGGTCCACTGATGATAGGGACACACCAGGTTCGCTACTTTGCCGCGCTCTTTTGAGCAGAGTCGGGAGCCGCGATGACGGCAGGTATTATGAAAGGCGTTAATGTTACCTTCCGCGTCTCGCAAGACCAACACCGGGTTCTGACCCACCTCAAGGGTGAAGTAGTCCCCTTTTTTCGGGATTTCACTGCTCATTCCGGCAAACAGCCACTCTTTCTGAAAGATCGCCTCCATATCAATGCGAAACAGAGTCGGGTCGTTATAAAGCGCCTGCGGCAGCGAGTAGTTGGGCTGACACTTTTCGAGCAAATCGCGTATGCGGTCGTTCGCATCGACAAGGCTTGTACAGGTGATATTCAGCAGATCGTTATGGCTCATAGTGATCTTCCCGCGCGGTTAAGGAGAGTGTTTTGCGCCTTTCCAGGCGTAACAGGATGCCAACCACCCAAATTTTCCGTCAGGCCAGACGTTGATACACGCGTAACGGCTAAGGGTGACGTCCATGCTGCACGGGTTACGCGCACGCGAATGTTCTGCCAGCGACATCCATCCCCTCTGTTAAAGACGTGCGCGCGAAATTTCTTAGCGGGACGGTTTTTTTAAGCATTTCCGTGTCGCGAATAACTAAATGCTGAAACAGGGTTAAACGGAAAATCAGGCTTACCGGCTCAAAAGCCTGTTGCGATGTCGCCAGTCAGACAGGCAATTGAACTCTCCACTTCTGATGGGAATGAAACGTATGTCAGACCGAAATATCACCGTACTGAATACCAATGCTTTTGAGCCTGTCACAACACAAACCTGGACCAATGGCCGCCATGCGGTGCGCTGTGTGAAGGTGATACAGGAAACCCATGACGTGAAAACCTTCTGTTTTATGGCAGAGCAGCCGGTGATGTTCTTTTTCAAACCGGGGCAGTTTGTCACGCTGGAACTGCTGATCGAGAATGAAACGGTTTTCCGCTCCTATACCATCTCCAGTTCGCCCTCCGTGCCTTACAGCTTCTCCATTTCGGTAAAACAGGTGCCGGGCGGCGTGGTCTCGAACTGGTTACATGCCACACTGCGCGAGGGCATGAATCTGGCAGTACATGGTCCGGTAGGGCAGTTCAACTGCATCGACTATCCCAGCAACAAGGTGCTGTACCTCTCTGGCGGCGTGGGCATTACGCCCATGATGTCGATGGCGCGCTGGTATTTTGATACCAATGCGGATGTGGACATGGTGTTTGTGCACAGCGCACGAACGCCGGAAGACATTATTTTCCGACGCGATCTGGAAAACATGACGGCGCGCATCCCCAATTTCAGACTGAGTATCATCTGTGAGCGGTACGAATCGGGCCAGTGCTGGTCCGGCTTCAGCGGTTTCCTCAATTTGGCGATGCTGCAGATGATTGCTGCGGATTTCAAGGACCGCGAGATTTTCTGCTGTGGCCCGACACCGTACATGCGTGCGATTAAAACGCTGTTACAGGAAGTCGGTTATGACATGACGCGCTATCACGAAGAGTCGTTTGGTGCCACACCAGAGGTCGTGCAGGAGCAGGTCGAACAGGAGGCCGAAGAGGCCGCTGAAATGGCCGACGCGCTGTGCAGTTCAGAACTGCTTAGCGTGGCATTCACCCAAAGCGACAAGAGCGTCAGAATCGCCCCCGGCGAAACCGTGCACGCCGCCGCGGCCAAACTGGGACTGCATATTCCAAAAGCGTGCGGCATGGGTATCTGCGGCACCTGTAAGGTGAAGTGCCTGGACGGCGACGTCGAGATGAACCACAACGGCGGCATCACCGATGAGGATGTGGAAGAGGGCTACATTCTGTCGTGCTGCAGCATTCCAAAGAACAATATCATCGTTGAATTTTAATGACGATCCGCATCGCCGTCTGGCGCACCCTCAGCGCGAGCACGTTTGCTGTGCACTGCGCAACGGTGACGCAGCCTGAACAGGGGTAAAGCGCCGTTCACCGCAGCGGATAGACAGCCGCAGCGTCAGTGACAGGGCTTATTTTCTTTCTTGCTGGCCGTCCTCACTCTGCATCGACGCCTCACTCCCGCGTAAGGGCCGTCGAACGGGACATATGTCCTGCAAGCGTTCACAAAAGCGCACCAAACAAAAAGCCCGCTCAGGTTTCCCTGAGCGGGCTTTTCTTAATCTGGCTCCTCTGACTGGACTCGAACCAGTGACATACGGATTAACAGTCCGCCGTTCTACCGACTGAACTACAGAGGAATTGTTGGAACGGGGCGAATAGTAGCGGCGTCAGTACGGGATGTCAAAGCACTCTTTAACGGTTTGCGTTCAAGTGCGTGTAAAAGCAGCGCATTGGCGAAGAACTGACGCATTCGCTTGCTTTTCAAACTGCTAACAGGATCTCACTTTAAACCCATTTCCAGGTAGATGTTAGACGCATGTCAAATTTTTGTTATTTGACGATATCAAAACACTTGTTTCAGTGCTTTTATGATAAAAATTTCAAAAAAGTAATTTATGGAATAAATAAACTGTTTACGGCGACAAAATGGAGTGTTCTGAGATGTGTCCGCGTTGCCTGTAGCGCATGTTTATGGAAATCATGAAGATAAGAAAAGTGGTGGGGGTGTCAGAAAAGCGTCAACGTAGTCGTCTTACCTCAAATTTTCCATTAAAAACGCCAGCGAGGCGGTATGAATGTAAAAAATATTTTTCATTCAACAGGTCAGTCGCTAGCAAGTTAACAAATAAGAAGGGTCCCTATGAACATCAAAAAAACGATTGTTGCTTCACTGTTAGCCTGCATCTTGCCCGCCGCTGCGATGGCGAAAGATATTTCCGTGGGGGTTTCGATGGCGATGTTTGACGATAACTTCCTGACCATTGTGCGTAACGCTATACAAAATGAGATGAAAAAGGATGACGTAAAAGGCCAGATTGAAGATGCCAAAGGCGATGTCGCGCAGCAACTTCAGCAGGTACAAAACTTTATTGGTCAGGGCGTCGACGCCATTATTGTTAACCCGGTGGACACCGACGCGGTGAAACCGATTATCGATCAGGCATCTAAGGCGGGTGTGGCGCTGGTGTTCGTCAACCGCAAACCCCAGGCGCAGTTGGGTGACAAGATGGCGTTTGTGGGTTCTGACTCCGAACTGGCGGGCCGTCTGCAGATGGAAGCGCTGGCAAAAGCCATGAACGGAAAAGGTAACGTGGCTATTTTGCTGGGTGATTTGGCGAACGAATCCACCCGCGAGCGCACCAAAGGGGTGGAAGCGGTCGTGGCGAAATACCCGAATATTAAAGTGGTACAAAAGCAAACGGCGAAATTTAGCCGTAACGATGCGGTGGACGTCGTGAGTAACTGGATGACCGCCGGAGACGATATCAACGCTATCGCGTCAAACAACGACGAAATGGCCATCGGTGCCATTCAGGCGCTGGGTAAAAACGATAAACATATTCTGGTCGCCGGTGTCGATGGTACCCCCGATGCGCTGCAGATGATTAAGAACGGCAAAATGGTCGCCAGCGTGTTCCAGGACGCAAAAGGACAGGGTGAAGGTGCCGTTCAAACGGCGGTTAAGCTCGTCAAAGGTGAGAAAGTGCAAAAGATCGTCGATATCCCGTTCCAGCTGATCACCAAAGACAACTACACCAAATACACCAGCATGAACCAAAAATAAACGTCCTGAACCTGTGGAACGGAGGTGATGTATGACCGCGTTTGCGCTTGAAGCCGAAGGCATCAGCAAGTTCTTTCCGGGCGTGAAGGCACTGGATAATGTGTCGTTACGTGTGCGTCCGGGAACGGTACATGCGTTGATGGGTGAAAATGGCGCGGGCAAATCCACTTTAATGAAATGCCTGATCGGGATGTACCGTCCCGATCAGGGCTCCATTAAAATTAAAGGGGAGCCAGTGCAGTTCAGGGACACCATGGATGCGTTACGTTCCGGTATTTCCATGATTCATCAGGAACTCAACCTGGTGCCGCATATGACCGTCGCAGAGAATATCTGGCTGGGACGGGAGCCAGTGAAGTTTGGTTTTGTCGATCACGCCCGACTGAATGAAGAAACCCAGCAGTTGTTAAGCCGCCTGAACATCAGACTGAAAGCCGATCG
Organism: Pantoea sp. SGAir0180; assembly: GCF_043546245.1. Taxonomy (NCBI): domain Bacteria; kingdom Pseudomonadati; phylum Pseudomonadota; class Gammaproteobacteria; order Enterobacterales; family Erwiniaceae; genus Pantoea; species Pantoea sp. SGAir0180. The sequence continues at coordinate 1,114,185 of NZ_CP028071.1, forward strand.
GCTGGTGGGCGAACTCAGTATTGCGTCACAGCAGATGGTGGAGATCGCCAAAGCGGTGTCCTGGAACTCGGACATTGTGATCATGGACGAGCCCACCTCCGCCCTGACGGAAACCGAGGTCGCCCATCTGTTTACCATCATTCGTGATCTGCGCGAGCAGGGCAAAGCCATCGTTTATATCAGTCACAAAATGGATGAGATCTTCGCCATTACGGATGAAATCAGCGTGTTCCGCGATGGCAGCTGGGTGGGCAGCGACAGTACCAGCGCATTCACGCGTCAGTCGCTGATTACCAAAATGGTTGGACGTGAGCTGACGCAGCTGTTCCCGAAATTCAATAATGCGATTGGGGAAGAGGTGCTCACCGTTCGTCATCTGAGTTGTCAGGACCGCTTTTCCGACGTCAGCTTTGGCGTGCGCCGTGGGGAAATTCTCGGTGTGGCGGGTCTGGTCGGTGCCGGACGCAGTGAAGTGATGGAAAGCCTGTTTGGCATGGTGCCTTTCGACAGCGGCGAAATCCTGATTGATGGTGTGCCGGTCGCTATTGATTCGCCGTCGGTCGCCATCGAAAAAGGAATGGCGTTTCTGACAGAAGATCGCAAGAAGTCCGGGTTGTTTTTGGTGTTGTCGGTGTTAGAGAACATGAGCATCGTCAACATGCCTGAATACAGCGGTAAAGGCGGTTTTGTCAGTCATGTGAAAATGGCTCAGGACTGCATGGATCAGATCCGCCGTCTGAATATCAAAACCCCCACCATGGACCAAATCATCAATAACCTGAGCGGAGGGAATCAGCAGAAAGTCCTGATTGCCCGCTGGCTGCTGGCTCAACCCAAAATCCTGATTCTTGATGAGCCGACCCGTGGAATTGACGTCGGGGCGAAAGCAGAGATTTACCGTTTGATCAGTGAACTGGCCAACCGTGGAGTTGCCATCATTATGGTGTCGTCAGAGCTGCCGGAAATTCTGGGCATGAGTGACCGTATCATGGTGATGCATGGTGGGCGCATTACCGGCATCCTCGATAAAGACGAGGCCGATCAGGAAACTATTTTGTCGTTAGCATCCGAATGAGGCGCGAAACCACGATGAGTAATATGAAAGCAACGGCCACGCAGGCTCCTCAGCATCAACCCTCTTTTTTTGCGCATTTACGTCAGAAACTGCCAAAAGATACCGGCATTTTTGTCGTGATGGTCGGCATTGCGTTGATTTTCGAAATGTTTGGCTGGTATGTGCGCGATCAGTCCTTTTTGATGAACACCAATCGTCTGATTCTTATCGTCCTGCAGGTTGCCATTATCGGCATCATTGCTGTGGGCGTGACCCAGGTCATTATTACCACCGGTATCGATCTGTCCTCCGGGTCGGTTATCGCGCTCACTGCCGTGGTAGCCGCCAGTCTGGCGCAAACTTCAGATACGCTGACCCCGATGTTTCCGTCACTGGTGAACATGCCCGCGGTGGTGCCGATTGGGGCCGGCATTGGGGTAGGGTTATTGTGCGGTCTGATTAACGGCGTATTAATTACCCGTACCGGTATTCCCCCGTTTATTGCCACGCTGGGCATGATGGTGTCGGCCCGTGGACTGGCACAGTATTACACCCAGGGTAACCCTATCAGTTTTCTCTCTGACGGGTTCACCTCGATTGGCCAGGGCGCAATGCCGGTCATTATCTTCCTGGTGGTTGCGCTGGTGTTCCACATCGCACTGAAACATACCCGCTACGGCAAATACGTGTACGCCATCGGCGGTAATATGACCTCGGCCAAAGTGTCCGGTATCAACGTCAATAAATACCTGATTATTGTCTATACCATCGCAGGCGCGTTGTCCGGCCTGGCGGGCGTGGTACTGGCGGCGCGCGTCAGTAGCGGCCAGTCTAGCATGGGCGTGGGCTATGAGCTGGATGCGATTGCCGCGGCGGTTATCGGCGGCAGCAGCCTGATGGGCGGCGTAGGGCGCATTACCGGCACGCTGATAGGCGCGGTGATACTGGGACTGATTAAAAGCGGCTTTACGTTTGTCGGGGTAGATGCGTACATCCAGGATATCATCAAAGGCATCATCATCGTCGCCGCAGTGACCATCGATATGCGACGCAACCGTGCCAAACGCTGAATACGCTGCCGCCCTGGCGCTGTAGCGGCGCTGGCGGCAGGCGCTTATCCCGGTCACATCGTTCACCCTGCGCCCGGGACTAAGCGCCACCGCCGCCTTGCTACATCACAAATGCGTTTACGTCGTCCCGTTTCGCGATCCTGTTAAAAGAAAAAACAGGGTAGTAAACGTTTCGGTTATTCCTTTTTAACTAATGCGCCTTTGCACGTCTGCCGGGCCGCAATAACGCCGCCCCGGCGGTCTGCTAAACCTGTTACGTTTCCCGCCTTTTACGGATAAACCCTGCCCCGGAGAGGTGGGAGGATTTCCCGGTCGTCAAGCCTCATCCTCGGTGAAGATTGCCTGTTAACCATCCCTGCACGCTGGTCTGTCATGTTGCGCACTATTGCGGTGCAGGGCGACATGAATGGGAAAAGCAGGTCTGGCAGTCGTCCGGGATTACCTCTTTAGAGGTAACAGGAAACGCTTTTTTATCCGACTGTTAGAAAAATTTTCAAAGATATTTTGCAAACTGAATAAACCTGGTCTGCATCTTGCAATTACCTCTTATGCAGGCTGGTGAGTAGCGACCAGCCAGACACCTTGACGTAGCGACGGAGGCAAGATGAACTTAAGACGGCTGAAATACTTTGTGAAAATCGTCGATATCGGTAGCCTGACACAGGCAGCAGAAGTGCTGCATATTGCTCAGCCTGCATTGAGCCAGCAGGTTGCTACGCTGGAAGGCGAGCTGGAACAGCAGCTTCTGAACCGGACCAAACGCGGCGTCACACCGACCGAAGCCGGTAAACTGCTTTACAGCCATGCACGCGTCATTCTGCGGCAGTGTGAGCTGGCCCAGTCTGCGGTGATGAATGCCGGTCAGGTGGTGGAGGGGCAGGTGTCAATCGGTCTGGCACCGGGCACGGCGGCATCCGCGTTAACTATGCCGCTTCTGCAAACCGTACGGGAACAGTACCCGGATATCATGATTTACCTGCATGAAAACAGCAGCAGTGCGTTGAATGACAACATCATCAGCGGGCAACTGGATATGGCGGTGCTGTATGACCGCGCCCCCACGGCGGGCATCAACAGCGTGCCCCTGCTGAAAGAAGATCTCTATCTGGTCGGCGCAACCGCCTGCCCTGGCACCAACGTCGATCTGGCCGAGGTAGCCCAGATGAGCCTGTTTCTGCCGCGTGATTACAGCGCCGTGCGCCAGCGGGTTGATGAGGCTTTCTCACTGCGCCGCCTGAGCGCGCGCATTATTGGCGAGATCGAATCGCTTTCGACGCTCACCGCCGCAATATCCAGCGGGATGGGCGTGACCGTGTTGCCTGAATCGGCGGCCAGAGCGCTGGTTGGTTCAACCCAGGCCTGGATGGCGCGGATCACCAGCCCGACCATCAGCCTGCCGCTGTCACTGAATCTTTCACACCGCTTGCCGTTATCGCCACCCGCACAGGCCGTTAAAAATATTCTGCTGTCGCTGCTCAACAAGCCACTGACTGAAAAACGCGAACTCACGCTGGTCAGCTAAACACAGCGTTCTGTTTATCCCTCTCAAGCAGGGCGTGTAAAACCGCGCCGCTGCCTTTTCTCCTCTTCCATGCTGTCCTCTCTGTGCGTCCTGCCGCCTTCTATATGCTTCAAACGCATAAATAAATCTTTTTTATTATTTCAGGTTATCGATAAGCGTTTTTATTATCGAATGATCAGATTGCGTAAAGAGAGGTAAATATTTTGAATTTCCAGCAACTTAAAATTATTCGCGAAGCCGCGCGGCGGGAGTTCAACCTCACGGAGGTCGCCAGCACGCTGTTTACCTCGCAATCAGGCGTCAGCCGTCATATTCGCGATCTGGAGGATGAGCTTGGCGTCGAAATTTTTGTCCGCCGTGGCAAGCGCCTGCTTGGTATGACGGAGCCGGGCAAGGCGCTGCTTACCATCGCCGAACGCATTCTCGATGAAGCTGGTAAAGTGCGTCGCCTGGCCGATGTCTTCACGAACGAATCCAGCGGCATTCTCTCTATCGCCACCACACACACGCAGGCCCGGTACAGCCTGCCGCCGGTCATCAAGTCCTTTCGCCAGCTTTATCCTAATGTCCGGCTTGAACTTAATCAGGGATCGCCGCAGGAAATTGTGAATATGCTACTGGCCGGTGAGGTGGATGTCGGGATTGCCAGTGAAATGCTGGCGAATAATAACAGCCTGGCCGCGTTTCCCTGGTTCAGCTGGCATCATGCACTGCTGGTTCCGCGCGATCATGAACTGGCACAACAGCAGCCGGTCTCACTGAATGCTCTCAGTCAGCATCCGTTAATTACCTACCGGCAGGGCATTACCGGCCGCTCCCGGGTGGACAGCGCGTTTCAGCGCGCCGGCTTAAAGCCGGATATCGTGCTCAGCGCTCAGGATTCCGATGTGGTGCGCACCTATGTCAAACTCGGGCTGGGCGTCGGTATTCTGGCCGATCAGGCCTGTGAAAAAGAGCCGGGCGGAGAGCTGGTCCGGCTGGATGCCACTCACCTGTTCGACGCCAACACCGTCTGGCTGGGCCTGAAACGGGGACAACTGCAGCGCAATTACGTCTGGCAGTTCCTTGAGCTGTGCAACGCGAATCTGTCGCTTGAAGAAATTAAAGCGCAGGCGCTCTCTACGGCAGGCGATGATGAGCCCGTAATCGACTTTCAAATCTGACTCCGCGTTGCGCCCTGACGGCATAAAATTTTTTTTCGGCCGTCATTCGCCATAGCGAACGCTTTCTGGCTGCCAATAACAACATCCTGCGCTTCCCCCAACCGATAAAGTGAAGAGAACTGAAAAAGGGGGATGCGATGTCACGTATACAACTGAAAGATCACACACTACTGCGCCAGCAGGCGCTGTTTGCCGGTGAATGGCAACACGGTTATCAGGGCGCAACGCTCGCCGTTAACGATCCGGCTACGGGCGAAACGCTGGCTAGCGTACCGGCGTTAGGTCGCCAGGAAACGGAGGCGGCAATTGCCTGTGCCGAATCGGTCCGCCATGCATGGGCGACAACCCCCAATGCCACCCGTGCGGCGCTGCTGGAAAAATGGCATCAGCTTATTCTTGATAACGCTGACGATCTGGCCATCATCATGACGGCAGAACAGGGCAAGCCGCTGGCGGAGGCGCGCGGTGAAGTGCTCTACGGTGCCAGTTTTGTGAAATGGTTTGCGGAAGAAGCGCGTCGGATTTATGGCGACACCATTCCCGCCCCAACGACCGACCGGCGCATTATTGTCCTGAAACAACCGGTTGGCGTCGCGGCAGCGATTACGCCCTGGAATTTCCCCATCGCAATGATTACCCGCAAAGTCGCACCGGCACTGGCGGCAGGCTGCCCGATTATCGTTAAACCGTCTGACCTGACGCCGCTGTCTGCACTGGCACTGGCCGTGCTGGCCGAGCGCGCGGGTTTCCCGGCAGGCGTTTTACAGGTGCTCACCGGCATGCCGACAGACATCGGCGCCGCGCTGACCGAAAGCCGTCTGGTGCGTAAAATCTCGTTCACCGGCTCAACGCGCGTGGGCCAGCTGCTGATGAAGCAGTGCGCTGACAGCATTAAACGCCTGAGTCTGGAGCTGGGCGGCAACGCGCCGCTTATTGTCTTTGACGACGCGGATATCGAGATTGCCGTCGCGGGCGTGATGACCAGCAAATTCCGTAATGCGGGACAAACCTGTGTGTGTGCCAACCGTATTCTGGTGCAGCGTAACATCTATGAACGCTTTACCGCCCGACTGCTGGACGCGGTGGCGACCCTGAAGGTCGGAGATGGTTTTGCCCCTGGCAGCACTATCGGGCCGTTGATCAATACCTCCGCGGCGGAGAAGGTCAACGGGCACATTGATGATGCGCTGCAAAAAGGCGCAACGCTGTTGACCGGTGGCATCAGCAACGGCCCCGGTACGTGGGTGCAGCCCACCGTGCTGGGACAGGTCACGAGTGAAATGCGCATCGCGCAGGAAGAAACCTTTGGACCGGTGGCTCCGCTGTTTATCTTTGATGATGAAGAACAGGCGCTGGCGATGGCAAATGACACACCCTTTGGCCTTGGCGCTTACTTCTTTACTGAAAATATCCGTCGAGCCTGGCGCGTGGCGGAAGCGCTGGAGTTTGGCATGGTCGGTTTTAATACCGGCGTCATTTCGCTGGAAGTCGCGCCGTTTGGCGGCGTGAAATTATCCGGGATAGGTCGCGAAGGGTCGCGATATGGCATTGACGAATATCTGGAGCAAAAAACATTTCACATGGGCAGCCTGTAATTTAACTTTTAATTTCTGATATTCCTCGCCAGCATGAACGTTATGCTGGCGTTTTTTTTGTGCGCCAGATCGACGTTTTATCCGTATTCTCCTTTTTAGTGCAAGTTTCATGCGCATTGCACCAAAGCAATGCGGCTTTTTTGTGAAGTAAATCATCTGTTTAACCCTTCGGCAATTCCGCAATAAATCCTTCACGAATACGGCACAAAAATTTTTTTGGGCGGTTTTAAACGCATTTTTATTTTTTTAACGGCTGGCATACTTTCTGCATTACCTAATAAAGCGTGCCGAAAAGCATTGCCAGAAATTAATTCATCCAGCGTGTGATGGGTGTAACAAATAAGGATTCTTTCATGTTGAGTTTCGACCCGGAAAGCGTGCAACTCCCGCCTGGCCACTATATTGGCGGAAAACATGTACAGACCCAGGGCGACGCTTTTGCCGTTAAACGCCCGTCTGATGGCAAGGTGTTTGCCACGCTGCGCGAAGCCCAGGCAGAGGATGTTGACCATGCCGTCATGACGGCACATCAGGCATTGAAAACCAGCGGCTGGTCAGGATGTGCACCGCGTGAACGTGGTCGGGTATTGCGCCGCTGGGCAGACTTAATCGAACAGGATCCCCTGCTGGCGCAGCTTGAAGCCCTTGGCTCAACCCGTCCGATTACCGATGTTGTGCAACATGAAATTCCCTTTACTGCCGAAGCCATTCGCTTCTATGCCGAGTGCGCCGACAAATACAGCGGCGATCTGTTTCCGACACGTGACAGTAGCCTGGGCATGTTGATTGCGGAGCCCTATGGCGTTATCGGGGCGATCACGCCGTGGAACTTCCCGCTGTCCATGGCTTCATGGAAATGCGGACCTGCGCTGGCCGCAGGCAACGCGGTAGTGCTAAAACCCTCAGAGCTGACGCCGCTGTCCACCGTGCGTATGGCCGAGCTGGCGGTACAGGCCGGGTTACCGGCGGGCATTCTGAATATTGTGCAGGGCAGCGGTGCGGTGACCGGCAGCGCCCTGGTCAGGCATCCCCTGGTGCGCAAAGTCTCCTTTACCGGCTCCACTGTGACAGGCGCGCGCATTATGAGTGATGCGGCCCAGTTTGGCATGAAGCCCGTCACGCTGGAGTTAGGCGGCAAAAGCCCCCAACTGGTGTTTGATGATGCGGGCGAGATTGAGGTGCTGGCACAACGCATTCTGCGTGGCTTTACCGCCAATGGCGGCCAGGCCTGCGTTGCCGGGACGCGCCTGATTGTGCAGCGCGGTATTGCCGATGCGCTGACGGAACGGCTGGCGGCGCTGTGTCGTGAGGTCCGGCCTGGCGTGACCTGGCAGGAAACCAGCCGCTATGCCCCGCTGATTGATGCGCGTCAGGGCAACAAAGTGCAGTCCGTGATTGAGGCGGCGAAAGCCCAGGGCGCAGACGTGCTGGTGGGCGGTGACCGCTTCGCGGATACCGATGAGGGCTGGTTCTGGCAACCCACGCTGCTGACGCAGGTGAAACAGGATAATCCGGCAGTGCAGCAGGAAATCTTCGGGCCTGTGCTGACAATTCAGACGTTCGACAGCGAAGACGAAGGGCTGGCGCTGGCGGCACATGAGACCTATGGCCTGTGCGCCGGGGTGCATACGCTGAGCCTGCCACGTGCGATGCGTGCGATACGGGGAATCGCTTCCGGTACGGTATGGGTCAACCGCTACGGGCGGTCCGGCGATTTCATCATTCCTACCGGGGGGTTCATGGGGTCCGGTATCGGCAAAGATTTGGGTCGTCAGGCGTTCCAGGCCTGCCAGCGCCAGAAAAGCGTCCTTATCGATTTTTAAGCACCTAACCAGACAATAACGAGGTTAATGTAATGGCACTGTTTAAACCCAAATTCATCACGTTTGATTGCTATGGCACGCTGATCTTTTTTGATATGGCCGGTGCGGCAAAACGCTGTTTTCACGATCGCGTCGACGCGAAAGACATGGCGGCCTTTGTGACCGACTTTTCCAGCTATCGCCTGGACGAAGTGCTGGGCGCGTGGAAACCCTATTACGATGTGGTCAGCAATGCGATTCAGCGCACCTGTAAAAAGTGGGGCGTGACATGGACGCAGGCTGACAGCGATTACATTTACACCGACTGCGCCACCTGGGGACCGCATCCGGATGTGCCTGCCGGGTTAGCTAAAGTGGCGGAAGCCTTCCCGTTGGTGCTGCTGACCAATTCAATGAAGGATCTGATTCCACACCATATTCCTCGTCTGGGTGCGCCCATCCACATGACGATTACCGCAGAAGAAGCGGGCGCGTATAAACCGCAGATGAAAGGCTTTGAATACATGCTGGAGAAACTGGACTGCCGTCCGGACGAAATTCTGCATGTCTCCTCCAGTTTCCGCTATGACCTGATGACGGCGCACGATCTTGGCATTAAACACAAGGTCTGGGTCAACCGTGGCCACGAACCGGCTAACCCCTATTACCAATACACCGAAATCAAAGACATTGGCGGCCTGCCCGGCGTCGTGGGTCTGTGAGGACAGCGTCATGAAACTGGAATCGTACTGGCAGGCGACCGCACCGGCGTTTCGCGCGGCCGCCAGCGGTCCGTTACCCGCCCATGCGGATGTGGTGGTGATCGGGGCGGGCTTTACCGGTGTTTCGGCGGCCTTATCGCTGGCGCGCAGTGGGATCAATGTGGTGGTGCTGGACAGCGGGGAGGTGATGAGTCAGGCCTCCGCCCGTAATGGCGGTCACTGCAACACCGGCGTGGCACAAAACTTTGCTTCACTGGTGGCCAGCCAGGGGCTTGAGCAGGCCAGTCGGTTCTATAAGGCATTCGATGATGCCGTGACCTATGTCGGGCAGTTGATTAAAGACGAGCAGATTGACTGTGACTTTCGTCTGTGCGGCAAGCTCAAACTGGCCAGTAAGGCGTCGCACTTGTCCGGCCTGCGTGAGGCCTGGGAACTGATGCGCCGTACGGTGGATCCGGATGTGGAACTGCTCAGTCAGTCAGAGGTTGCGCAGGAGATCGACGGCGGCAACTTCCATGGCGGCCTGCTACAGCATCACGGCGGCCAGATGCACATGGGCAAATTTGGCATCGGCCTGGCCGAAGCCGCGGCCCGCAGTGGGGCAAAAATTTATACGCACCATCACGTTACGAAGCTGGAACGGCTTGACGGCTACCGCCATCGGGTGGTGACCAGCAAAGGTGACATTCTGGCCGATAAAGTGCTGATGGCGACGGGCTGTTCCAGTGACGGTCCGTTCCCGTGGTTCCAGCGCCGTATTGTGCCGGTGGGCAGCTTTATCGTGGTGACCGAGCCGCTGGATACGGCGCTGCTTACCGGCTTGCTGCCGCATAAACGTAACTATGTGACCTCCATGAACATCGGCAACTACTTCCGGACCACCGCGGACAGCCGTCTGGTGTTCGGTGGCCGGGCACGCTTCGCCATCAGTAACCCGACGTCGGACTCCCGCAGCGGGGACATCCTGCACGCCGCCATGGCCAGTATGTTCCCCAGACTGCGCCATACGCAGATCGACTACTGCTGGGGCGGCATGGTGGATATGAGCGCCGATCGCCTGCCGCACGCAGGCGAACAGGACGGTGTGTTTTACTCGCTGGGTTACAGCGGGCATGGCACGCAGATGTCGGTATGGATGGGCCGGGTCATGGCCGATCTGTTGAGTGAGAAATCCCGCGATAACCCCTGGCAGCGCGAGACATGGCCTGCACTGCCGGGTTATCACGGAAAACCGTGGTTCCTGCCTCTCGCCGGGCTCTACTACAAAGCAAAGGATCGCCTTTCATAACTTCACATTGTTTTTCAGGCCGCCGGGGCATTGTCGGGTCGAAACATCATGACCGGATCATCGCCTTCGCGGTGCGCGCCACACAGCATGTGCCGTCTGATTAACGCAGGGAATTTCACCGTTCGCTTGAAAACGTAATGAGGGTGTACAGATGAGTAAAATCGATAATAAAGAATCTGACGTAACCAATTCTGCTCTGACGCGGATGATCACTGAAGGTACGCTGTCCCGCCGCAGTCTGATGAAATTGCTTTCAGCCGGGGCCGCGATGAGCACCGGGTTGATCGGCTTCCCTGGCATGGCGCTGGCAGAGGAGAAACCGACTCAGGGCGGCAAAATCCGTGTGGGCATGTCCAATGCGTCGGCGACTGACACGCTGGACCCGGCGAAAGGCAATAACAGCGCCGACTTTACGCGCCAGTTTATGTTCTACAGCGGGCTGACAGAGGTGGATAAAACCCTGACGGTGAAACCTGCGCTGGCGGAATCCATCGACTCTGACGATGGCGTCACCTGGAGCATTAAGCTGCGTAAAGGCGTGACCTTCCATGATGGTAAGCCGTTTACGTCCAAAGACGTGGTTTATTCACTGAGCCGCCATAAAGATCCAGCCGTCGCGTCCAGCGCTTTCAAGCTGGCTGAGCAGTTCAAAACCATCAACGCCGTCAACGACAATGAAGTGCAGCTTATTCTGGTGGCACCTAACTTTGACGTTCCTTACATGCTCGCAACGTCGCCCTTCCTGATCGTGCAGGACGGCACCAAAGATTTCAGCAAAGGTATCGGCACAGGGCCGTTTGTCTGCAAAAGCTTTACGCCTGGCGTCAGTACGCTTGGCACGAAAAATCCCAACTATTTTAAACCGGGGCTGCCGCATCTGGACCAGGTGGAACTGCTCGGCGTGACCGATCAGGCGGCCCGCGTCAATGCTCTGTTATCAGGCGATATTCAGGTGGCTTCAGGGCTGAAAGCCTCGGACAGTATGCGCATCAGCCGTACACCGGATCATGGGGTGCTTGAAACCAAGGGCGGCATGTACACCAACCTGATTATCCGCACCGATATCAAACCCGGCAGCAATCCCGATTTCGTGCTGGCGATGAAATATCTGCAACCCCGAGAGATCGTGGTGAAAACCGTGTTGCAGGGCTTTGGCGACGTCAGCAACGATACGCCGGTGCCGCCGTGGCACCCGCTGTACAACGCCGATCTCAAACCCCGTCCGTTGGATCCGGAAAAAGCGAAGTTTTATATCAATAAAGCCGGCATGAGCGGGCAAACCATTGAGATTGTTACGACGCCGCCGCTGGAAGGCGCAACCGAAGGCGCGCAGCTGATTCAGCAGGTAGGTCGCAACGTCGGACTGAACGTCAACGTGCGTCGTGTGCCGTATGAAGGCTACTGGGGGACCCACTGGATGAAAGATCCCATTGGTTACGGCTCCATCAACCCGCGGCCAACACTGGATATGCTGTTCTCACAGTTTTATCTCTCCAGCGCACCGAACAACGAATGCGGCTGGAAAAATGAACAGTTCGATCAGCTGGTGATTGCGGCGCGTGGCGAACGTGATAAAGCCAAACGCAAGCAGATGTACGGCGATATGCAAACGCTGATCTATGACCACTGCGGCACGCTGATTCCTGCCTTTATCAGCTCGATGGATGGTTACAGCAAAAAGCTGAAAGGGCTGGAAGCCTGGCCGTCAGGCATGTTGATGGGCTATCGCTTCCACGAGTTTGCCTGGCTGTCTGCCTGATCACGCGTCTGTAAGAGGAGTTCGCCGATGAACCGATACATGATGTTCCTGATTGCCCGGCGCATTGGCGCCGGCATCCTGACCTTGCTTATCGTCTCAGCGGTGGTGTTCTTTATCACCAGCCTGCTGCCGGGCGATGCGGCGCAAATGATCCTGGGGCAAAACGCCACACCCGAAACCGTGGCGGCCCTGCGTCAGCAACTGGGCTTAGATCAGCCGCTGCTGGTGCGCTATTTCACCTGGCTCGGCGGCATGCTGACAGGGAATTTTGGCACCTCATTTGCCAGTCATCTGCCGGTGGCACAGCTGGTGGCACAGCGGCTTCCGGCCACGTTTGAACTGGCGGCGACCACCACCGCCATCTGCGTGCCGCTTGCGCTGATTATCGGTATTGCCGCCGCGATGAACCGCGGCTCGAAGCTGGATCGCGCGCTGGTGATTGGCACTATGGCCACGGTAGCCGTACCGGAATTTCTGGTGGCGACCGTAGCGGTGCTGATCTTCGCCGTGAAGCTGCACTGGGTCTCGGCTATGTCACTGGGCAGTCCCAACATGGATTTCGCCAGCTATATCAAAGCCTACGCATTGCCGGTCATCACGCTATGTTGCGGCCTGGTCGCCCAGATGGCGCGCATGACGCGTGCGGCCATCATTAACCAGCTCGACAGCCCGTATCTGGAAATGGCCTTGCTGAAAGGCGTTTCCCCGATGCGCGCCGTGTTGCGTCATGCCTTACCTAACGCCGTTGGCCCGATTGCGAACGCGATTTCCCTCAGCCTTTCTTATCTGTTTGGTGGCGTCATCATCATTGAAACCATCTTCAGCTATCCCGGTCTGGCCAGCCAGATGGTGGATGCGGTCAGTAACCGCGATCTGCCCGTCGTGCAGCTCTGCGTCATGCTGTTTGCCGGCTGTTATCTGTTGCTGCTGCTGGCTGCGGATATCGTCACTATCGCCTTTAACCCGAAATGGAGGAGCTGATGAAACTTCTGCTTCCCTGGCGCATTTTTCAGTCACTGTCGTTATCAGGTCGCCTGGGCCTGATCGTGACCCTGTTCTGGCTGGTCATCGCGCTGTTTGGCACCTGGTGGGCACCGCACAGCCTCGACGATATTGGTTCCGGGCCGCTGATGGGCGGATTCACCCCCGAAAACCTGTTGGGCACCGATTATCTGGGGCGGGATATGCTCACGCGCATTATGTACGGCGCGAAATTCTCGCTGGGCCTGGCACTCGGCGCGGCCATTCTGGCCAGCCTGATTGGGACGATGCTGGCCTTAATCGCGGCGGTCACCGGACGCTGGCTGGAGGAGCTCTTGGGTCGCATTAACGACGCGATGCTGGTGCTGCCGGGTAAAATTCTGGCGCTGATGATTGTGGCGGTATTTGGTTCTTCACTGCCGATGCTGCTGATCACGGCGGTGTTCACCTACTGGCCGGGCGCCTTCCGCATTGCGTTTGCGCTGGCCAGTAGTTTGCGCAATATGGATTACGTCCGCGCCTCCCGGCTGCGGGGCGAAAGCCGCTGGTACATCGCCATCCACGATATTCTGCCGAACATGGTTCATCCGGTGCTGGCCGATTTTGGTCTGCGCTTTGTGTACATCGTCCTGCTGCTGAGCGGCCTGAGCTTCCTGGGATTGGGCGTCCAGCCGCCGTATGCCGACTGGGGCACCTTAGTCCGCGAAAATATTCAGGGGCTGTTTGACGGTTCGCCGGCGGTGTTGATGCCCGCCCTGGCGATTGCCAGTCTTACTATCGCCGTAAACCTGTTTATTGACAGTCTGCAAAGCATGCGTCCGCTGACGCTGGCAAAGGAGGGGGCATGAACGTGACACCACATACGGCGATGCCTGTGATTTCGGTGGATAAGCTGCGCGTAACGGCGCACAACGACAATGGCGATAAGCTGGATATCGTCTCTGATATTCGCTTCACCGTGCAGAAGGGGGAAGTCCTGGCGCTGATTGGTGAATCCGGCTCGGGGAAAACCACCATCGCAATGGCGCTGATGGGCTATGCCCGCCACGGTTGTAAGATCGCCGAGGGAAATATCCACGTCGCGGGCACCAACGTCATGACGTTGACGCCTGCCGAACTTCGCTTTTTCCGCGGAAATAAGGTCGCCTACATTGCGCAAAGTGCGGCGGCCTCGTTTAACCCCGGCATGAAAATTATCGACCAGGTGATCGAGCCAGTGGTGATTCACGGCACGATGACGCGCAAGGCGGCAAAAGCCAAAGCGCTGGGCCTGTTTCGGGAGCTGGCGCTGCCGAATCCGGACACCATTGGCGATCGCTTTCCGCATCAGGTTTCGGGCGGACAGCTCCAGCGCTTAATGACGGCCATGGCGCTGATTAGCGATCCGGAGGTGGTGATTCTTGATGAGCCCACTACCGCGCTGGATGTCACCACGCAGGTCGAAGTGCTCAAAGCCTTCCGCCGCGTGGTCAAACAGCGTGGCGTGACGGCGATTTATGTCAGCCACGATCTGGCCGTCGTTGCACAAATGGCCGACCGTATTCTGGTTTTACTGCAGGGAAAAATTGCCGAATACGGCACCACGGCGCATCTGATAGGCGCACCGCAGTCGGACTATACGCGCCTGCTGATGGCGGCGGCGCAACAGAAAGAACGCCCCAGCAACTGGTGCCCGGCAAAGGCGAATGAGCTGCCGCTGCTGGAAGTACGCGACCTGTCTGCGGGTTACGGACCCAAAGGCAGTGATGGTTTGCCCAAAGTGCGCATTCTGGAAAACATCAATCTTACGCTCTGGAAAGGCCAGGCCATCGGCATTATCGGTGAGTCCGGCTCGGGCAAAACCACGCTGGCTCATGCTATCGCCGGCCTGAACCCGGCCTGTCAGGGGCAAATCCTGTTTAACGGTCACATGGTGGCCGGTCAGATGCAAAAGCGCACGGATAACGAACTGCGTCGTATTCAGTATGTTTTCCAGATGGCGGATACGGCGCTCAATCCTGCACACAGTGTGGAACAAATTCTGTCACGCCCGCTGACGCTGTTTCATGGGCTGAGCGGCATCGCCCGGCAGAACCGGCTGTATCAACTGCTGGATTTGGTCAGGCTGCCACGTACCGTGCTCTCGCGCCGTCCCTGGTCGCTGTCCGGTGGACAAAAGCAGCGCGTGAACCTGGCGCGCGCGCTGGCGGCAGAGCCGGATGTCATTCTGTGCGATGAGGTAACCTCGGCGCTCGATACCGTGGTGGCCTCGGCGGTACTGGATCTGATCAGTGAGCTGCGCCGTGAACTGGGGCTGTCTGTCATCTTTATCAGCCACGATATGCACGCCGTCAGAGCGGTGTGCGATGAGATCGTCGTCATGCGCAATGGCGCTATCGTCACCCAACTGGCGCGGGAAAATTACGAGCAGCCGACCCGCGAGCTCTATTTTGAACGCCTGAAACGTGCCGTGCCTGAACTCCGTCAGGGCTGGCTCGACGAGCACGAAGAGATCCTGAAAGCCGAATAACCGGTAAACAAGCGCCCCCCATTCCGGGGCAGGGCAGCACGCCATTGCCATGTTGCCCCAACACACGACGAGGTTGTGACGACATGCCCGCACCGATTCGATATGTACAGGACAGCCCGGATTTCCCGGATGCTGCTGATGTGGTGGTGATAGGTGCCGGTATCGCCGGTGCAGCCGCAACCTGGTATCTGGCAAAGCAGGGCCTGAAAGTGGTGCTGATAGAAAAAGGCCTGGTCGGGGCCGAACAGTCCAGCCGCAACTGGGGCTGGTGCCGCCAGCAGAATCGCGACGAGCGTGAACTGCCACTGGTGATTGAAGCCCTGCGCGGCTGGGAACAACTGAGCCAGGAAACCGGGGAAGAGCTGGGGTTTCGCCGCAGCGGCCTGGTGTATGCCACCCGCAATGAAGCGGATATTGCCGCCTGGGATAAGTGGGGGCAGATGGCGAAGCAGTACGGCGTGCGCAGCGATATTCTGAATGCCCGGCAGGCTAAAGCGATGACGCCGGGCAGTACCACTGACTGGCTGGGCGGCGTATCTGCGCCTACGGACGGTGCTGCTGAGCCGCGACTCGCCGCCCCCGGCATTGTCATAGGGGCGCAGAAAAACGGGGCGCAGGTTTTTCAGCAGTGTGCCGTGCGCGGGCTGGATATCACGGCGGGCCGTGTCAGCGGCGTCGTTACGGAACGCGGCCTGATCAAGACCAGCCGTGTGATCTGTGCTGCCGGGCCATGGACCTCGATGTTTTGCCGTCGTCACGGTCTCGATCTGCCGCTTGGCAACGTGATTGGCACCGCGTTTCGCACCCAGCCCATTCGGCAGGCCATTACCGTGCCGTTTTATACCGAACGTTTCGCCTGTCGCCCACAACTCGACGGCAGCTATACGGTTTCCGTCTCCGGCCGCGGCAGACTGGAGCCCGGCGCGCAGGGTCTACGTTATCTGAAGCAGTTTTATCCCACATTCAAAAGTCGTCGTAAAAACCTTACCCTGAACCTGGGGATTAAACCGTTTTTCCATGGGCCTGAAGCCATGGGCCGCTGGGATCTGGATAGCGTTTCGCCGTTTGAGCGCATGCGTATTCTCGATCCGGCCGCCGATCGCTCGGTGGTGGAAAACGGCCTGGCAGCGATGCGCCGGGAGTTTCCTGCCCTGGCCAACCTGAAGGTTGCCCAGGCCTGGGGCGGCATGATTGACAGCACCCCGGATGCAATTCCGGTCATTTCCACCGTGGCAAAACTGCCCGGTCTGGTGCTGTCGGCGGGCTTCAGCGCCCACGGTTTTGGCATTGGCCCCGGTGCGGGCCGCCTTGCCGCCGAGCTGGCAACTGACGCCACGCCGGTTGTCGATCCGACCCCTTATCGCTACAGCCGTTTCACTGACGGCAGCGCACTTGATGCACCTGGCATGATGTAAGGAAAGCAAAATGACATTTCATATTCGTACCATGACCTCAGACGATATCCCTCAGGTTCACGCCATGAGCCAGGCACTTAACTGGCCGCACCGTCGCGAGGACTGGGCGATCGGCATCCAGCTTGGCGAAGGCGTAGTGATTGAAGAGCAGGGCGAGGTCATCGGCAGCGCGATTCTGTGGCGCTGGGGTGACGAGGCCGCCACCATTGGCTTGGTCATTGTGGCCAATCAGCATCAGGGCCGGGGACTGGGCAAGCAGCTGATGCTGGCGCTGCTGGAAAAAGTCCCCGGCTATAACGTACGTCTGCACGCTACCGACATGGGCAAGGGCCTTTACGAGAAACTGGGTTTTGTGGCCTGCGGCAACATTCTCCAGTACCAAACGCCATCACTGAGCAGCGTGCCGGCCGTGCCCATCCCGGCGGGGTTAACTCTGTCTGCCGCCACCGCCGACGACCAGGACAGGCTGGTGCAGATGGACCAGGCGGCGCATGGGCTGTACCGCCCTGAACTTATTGCGCATCTTATTAACGATAACCAGACCGTTATTTTGCAGGACGACGCACAACAGGCGCGCGGGTTTGCCAGCCTGCGCCGTTTTGGCCGCGGCTGGGTGATTGGTCCGGTGATCGCGGACAGTTTACCGGTGGCACAGGCACTGACCGCCGCGTTAATGCAGGGCCTGAAAGGGGAATATCTGCGCATGGACACCGACGCCGCGCTGCCGATGGCCAGCTGGCTTGAAAGTCTTGGACTGGCCAATGTGGATGCCCCGGTCACCATGGTACGTGGCCAGGTGTGGGCACCACAGGGCATGCAGGCGTTTGGCTTAATGACCCAGGCGATGGCCTGATGCATATCGTGTACAAATCGGAGCCCCAGCGTGGCCTTTACTGGCAGCGCTGGCTGGCGGCGCATGCGCCGGATATCCACTTACATCTCTGGCCCGAAACGGGTGAGCCGGAGCAGGTGGAGGCGGTGATCGCCTGGGTGCCGCCGGACGATGTGACCCGCCGGTTTCCCAACCTGAAAATTCTGTTTTCTGTCGGTGCCGGGGCGGAACAGTTCGATCTGTCCGCGCTTCCTGCGCACCTGCCGTTAGTGAGGATGATTGAACCCGGGCTGACGCAGGGCATGGTGGAATACATTACCTTCGCCGTGCTGGGACTGCATCGCGATATGCCGCGCTATTTCCAGCAACAGCGTGCGCAACAGTGGCAGGCGCATTCAGCCGTGCCCGCCAGCGAACGGCGCGTAGGGATCATGGGACTCGGCGAACTGGGACGCGCCGCACTGACCCAGCTTCAGACGTTAGGCTTTGACTGCGGCGGCTGGAGCCGGACGCCCCATCAGATACCGGGCGCAGCCTGCTGGCACGGTGACGCGCAGCTGCCCGCGTTTCTGACTCGCAGCGACATTCTGGTGTGCCTGTTACCACTGACGCCCAGCACAGAGGGCCTGCTCAATGCCAGACTGTTCAGCCAGTTGCCCGCCGGGGCCGCGCTGGTGCAGGTCGGACGCGGACCGCAGCTTAACGAACAGGATTTGCTGACCGCGCTGGACAGCGGTCAGTTACGGGCCGCGGTGATTGACGTAACGGAGCCGGAACCGCTCCCTGCCGGTCATGCGTTCTGGACCCATCCCGCCATCTGGCTCACGCCCCACATTGCCAGCCGCACACAAAACGACAGCGCGGTGAGCGCACTGGTGGCCAACCTGCGACGTTTTCAGCGCGGTGAGCCGCTGCACGGCGTTATCGATCGTTCACGAGGATATTAAGATGGACCATTTAGTGGCGTTGCGCCGGGATCTGCACCGTAACCCGGAGCTGGGATTTCAGGAGCAGCGTACCAGCGACATTGTTGCCCGCTTTTTACACGATCTGGGCATTGAAGTGCATCGTGGCATCGGTAAAACCGGCGTCGTGGGCATACTGAAGAAAGGCACAAATTCGCGCATAATTGGGTTGCGTGCCGATATGGATGCGCTTCCTATGCAGGATAAAGGCGAGGTCGCCTGGAGCAGCCTGCAACAAAACCGCAGCCATGCCTGTGGTCATGATGGCCACACGACCATGTTGCTGGGCGCAGCGGAGAAACTGGCGCGTGACGTTGCGTTTGACGGTACGGTGTGTTTTATCTTTCAACCGGCAGAAGAGGGGCTGGCGGGCGCGAAGGCTATGATCGACGATGGCCTGTTTGAACGCTTTCCCTGCGATGCCGTGTATGCGCTGCATAACTGGCCCGAGCTGCCGCTTGGGGAGATTCAAACCCGTCCGGGGCCGATTATGGCGGCAGCCGACCGTTTTGATATCACCGTCAAAGGCGCAGGCGGTCATGCTGCCCAGCCTCATCTGACCCATGACACGCTGTTGGCGCTGAGCGAGCTGGTGGTCCAGCTCAACACGCTGGTGCCACGGGCACTCGATCCCTGCGAACCGGCTCTGCTGACCGTGACGCGCATGCAGGGCGGTTTCTCCCACAATATGATCCCTGCGGAAGCCAACATCACCGGTACGGTGCGCACCTTTAATCCCGCGGCGCAGGACATCATCGAATCACGCCTGCGGCAGATGGCAGAACACATCGCGGCCGCGCACGGCTTACAGGCTGAGGTGAACTATCTGCGCTATTACCCGGCCACGATCAACAGTGATGCGGAAGCGACTCAGGCACTCGCCGCCCTGCAGGCCGCAGGTATGCAGGCACGCCTCGCGGCTCAGCCCGCGCTCACCTCAGAAGATTTTGCTTTTATGTTGCAGGCCAAACCCGGCGCCTATCTGTGGATCGGCTCCGCGCCCTGCAAGCCGCTGCACCATGCGGCCTATGACTTTAACGACGCGTTGATACCGCATGGAATACGGGCATTTATCACGCTGGCCTGCCACGGGCTGGGGGCAACATTTCCTTGCTGAAACCTGTGGGATTTTAACACTTAATGCCGCTACTGGCGGAATTACGGCACCGTCATCGCTCAACAGATTGCGATACTTAAGCCAACCGAACACGACGTGGATGAGGTAGAGAAATGCAGAATGTCCTGGCAGAACAGCAAACTTATTCGGATAACAGCCTGTTGCTGGATGTCCGAGAACACCATGTGCCGCGTGGCATCGTTACCGCACATCCGCTGGTGATCGAACGCGCGAAAGGCAGCGAAGTATGGGATGTGGAAGGGAACCGCTATCTGGATTTCGTGGGCGGCATCGGCGTACTGAACGTCGGTCATAACCATCCTGCGGTCGTTAATGCCGTGACCCGTCAGCTCGGCCTGGTGTCGCATGCCTGTTTTCAGGTTGTGGCCTATCCCGGCTATATCGAACTGGCACAGCGCCTCAATAAGCTGGTCGGCGGTGAAGATCATTATAAAAGTGTTTTCTTCACCAGCGGCGCAGAAGCCGTCGAGAATGCGGTAAAAATTGCGCGAGCTTATACGCAACGTCCCGGCATTATCGCCTTTGACGGTGCCTTCCACGGTCGTACCTTGCTGGGCGTCACGCTGACCGGCATGTCTGCGCCGTACAAACAGAATTTCGGTCCGTTCCCGAGTGATGTGTATCGTCTGCCGTTCCCGAATCCGTTGCACGGTGTCACAGAGGCCGACTGTCTGAAGGCGCTGGAGCAACTGTTTGCGGTGCAGATTCTGCCGGAGCGCGTGGCCGCCATTATCATTGAACCGGTGCAGGGCGATGGCGGCTTCTTACCGGCCGGTCCCGCGTTTATGCAGGCCCTGCGCCGCATTACCACCCAGCACGGCATTGTGTTGATCTGTGATGAAATCCAGAGCGGCTTTGGCCGTACCGGCACCATGTTTGCCTTCCAGCAACTCGGCATCAAACCGGATTTAGTCACGACGGCGAAGAGTCTGGCGGGCGGGTTGCCGATTTCGGGCGTGGTAGGTAAAGCCGAGATCATGGACAGCCCGGCGCCGGGCGGACTGGGCGGGACCTATGGCGGTAACGCGCTGGCCTGTGCGGCGGCCCTCGCGGTACTGGATATCTTTGAGCAGGAAAATCTGCTGGCGCGTTCTTGTCAGTTAGGTGAGCAACTGAATCAGCGTCTGCGTCAGCTGGCAGACAAGTATGCCTGTATTGGCGATGTGCGCGGCGTAGGTTTTATGCAGGCCGTTGAGATTCTGGATGTGGACACACATAAACCCGACAGTGCACTGACGCAAAAGATCCTCGACTGCGCCTGTCAGGAAGGGTTGCTGCTGATTAAATGTGGCTTGCATCGCAATACCATTCGTTTCCTTGCACCGTTAGTGACCACCGATTCGCAACTTGAAGAGGCGCTGCATATTTTCGATATCGCGCTGGCGCGGGCGACCGGTCGTTTGTAACAGCACTGGCCCTCATTGACAAGGCAGCCACCCGGGATGCGGTCCACCAGGCCGCAACCGGGTGTCACGCTGGCGCATTTTTTGCAAAGCGTGATAAGCCCGGGATTTTTTGTGTTACAAAAAAGTAGCGCAGTTGTTATTTTAAAAGGCGTATTTTACGGGGTAATAAAAGTGCGCTTTGCGCGAGTACACAGCGTATTTCTGGGTAGTCACGAACGTCCAGTACAGCGGTAAACAATGAGGGGTGCTATGAACGGCTTAATGAAACTCGATCGCATCGATATCAATATTCTGGTGCAACTACAAAAAGATGGCCGTATCAGCAACGTTAATCTCGCCGATGCCGTCGGGCTTTCCCCGAGCCCTTGCCTGCAACGCGTCAAGCGCCTGGAACAGGCGGGATTCATCACGGGCTATGAAGCGCACGTTAATCTCACCAAAATTACCGATTCCGTCACCGTCTTTACCGAAGTCACGCTTAACGGACACCGCCGCGAAGACTTTATGAAGTTTGAAGCTGCGATGCGTGATGTCGATGAGCTGATGGAGTGTCATCTGATTACCGGCGGTTACGATTACCTTCTGCGCTTTATCACCCGCAGTATTGAGCACTACCAGGACGTGATTGAGAAGATGCTCGATGCCCAAATCGGCATTGATAAATACTTCAGCTACATCGTGATCAAATCCCCGGTCATGAAAAGCAGCGTACCGCTACGGTCGTTGATCAGTAAACATAACTCCATGGAATTTGGCGTGTAATCGCGTTGCAGCGCGCCGGCTTAACCGCCGCACGCGCTGTGTCTGTCCCGGCATCAGGCCGCCAGGATTTGGATCTTAATACCGCTGGCGGAAAAGACGGGCCGCGCACGATAGCCCTCAACGGTGATCTGTTCAAACCGCCCCGAACGCGCAGCGGCATCGATCAGCGGGATCACCTCGCCGAGTTTCGGCTGATAGCCTTTCACAAACCGCACGACGAGCGTGCCGCCCGCCGCCAGCGGCCCCCGAATCGCCAACTGTCCTCCGCCTTTGCCATCAATGTCCAGCTCAAGACGAGCATTCGGTCTGGCCGTAAAGTGACGTTTGATCTGCACGGGCGACGCCGCGCGAATACGCACGGCACCCTGGCTACCGACATACACATCCCCCTTGCCAAAGGCATGCACGGAGCCGGCTTCAAGCGTGCCGCCATCTACCTGGGTGCCGCCGCTGTAATGATTATTCCCCACAAGCTGTAACGTACCTGACCCCTGCAAGGTGAGCTTGCCTGCGCCGCTAATAGCATTGCGCCAGCTGTCACGCTGGTTAAAACCGCCTTTGCTCGCATCCATCGCCACCTGTACATTGCCGTTAAACTGGCCATAGCCGTCGGCAGCGGCCACCAGATTCAGACGGCCCCAGCCCTCCGCATCGTCCATGACAGGATAACCGGAGGCAATCTCGGTGGTTTTCAGCACGACCCGGCGCTGTGAAGCCGTCAGATAAGGAAAACGGGTTTCCAGTAAGATCTCCGCGCCTTTGGGCACGACGGGTGGACGCTGACGTGATGCGATGGGCGTAAAGCCGAATGTCATGCGACGTCGCGCTTCAGCACGGTTGGTGGCGGGATCGGCAAAGCGATCGGCCTGCAACGGTGCTGCGTGGGCAAAGACCCGCAAAGCCTCTGGCGTAGTGCCGGTTCGTTGTAACAAGGTCTGGTGCGCCTGTGCAAATGCGCGCAGGGCCTCATCATGGTAAGCCGTGAGGTTGGCGGTTGCGACAGCCAGCGCCAGCATGCGACCGCCAATGACATCCAGTGGTGAGTGCATCCCGGCAATAATACGATTTTCGCCCAGTTCCATACCGCGGCTGATCATCGCCTGAAAGCGTTCAGGCACCAGCCAGGCCATGGCGATGGCATCTCTGATGGCTTCTGCCGTATGGCCGCTGATGAACCCGCCATCGGTCGCTGGCGTCGGGCTCTCGGCAGGCACCAGTGCGGGCACGACAACCACCTCTGATCGCCAACGGTAGGGACGGGCATATTTGTAGAAGCGTTTCGCCGGTTCGGTAGAGGCGTTGTTGCCCATCTCATTCAGAAAATCGACCACCAGCCCAAAGTCGTGATTGCTTTCCTGAGTGCCTGCGCCGGTATTGTTGCCCTTATCCACGTAAAGCACACGGCTGGCATCAGCCGGAATGCGGGTAATCGAAGTGACCTGTTGGGCGGCGCTACGCCAGACGGAGGTCAACGGTCCCAGGCCATCAGTGACGCTGTAGCCCTTGGCACGGCGGTCATCAAAATAGGCTGCTGCGGCCTGCGCAGGCGAACGATGGGCGGTGGCCTTTACCACGTATTTCAGGTTGGCATCCAGCACATGCCGGTTGAGCACGGTGCCACAAACGGGTGGCTTGTCAGGTAGCCCCGTGCAGTCCGAAGGTGTAATGGCCGGAAAACCGTCACGCGCCGGGGCTGTGACGCCCGCATCGACCCGCAGGGTACGCGGACGCCACAGGGTCAGAAACCCGGACACCACGCGCACGCCCGCATTGGTATTAAGCGTGGCAAAGTGGGCATCGCCGCGCTGGTTGGTGGCGATTGTATCCACAAAAGCCGGCACGTTGGGGGGAGGTGCACTGTCACTGAAGCCCGGATCCGCAGGCGGCGGTGCCGCCAGTGCATTATTCATTAGAACAGGCAGCAGCACCGCGCCCGTCAACCGTGTCAGAAACGTGCCAAAACGCATCACCGCAGGCATAGCGAAAACCTTCGACAAAAGAGTGGGGCGCTATTGTGTCAGGGCAGCGTTAATCACGCATGACACTTCTGTGATGTTTTGACGCTGCGCTGTGTTTCCAGAAACAGGATGAAAGTTTCCCATTCTTTGTGCAACCCTGCCCTGAGGCAGTGCCTGAAAAAGCATCAATCCTGCCAACGATAGCACGCAATTGGATCATAAGAATTCGATCTTGTATCCAAGGCCGTATCCAGACGGACATTCAGCGTATGCGCCCGGCTGAATGCATTTTCTGGCATGCATCATGCAGCATCAGCGGGATAAGAAAGGGTTGTGGCGAAGGCAGTGCACTGCCCCAAAAGGCATCAATGCCTGACCACGACCGGTGAGGGCAACAGGGCTGTTTTCCCTGAGAAACGTAAGTGAGGACAACCGGTGCTTCGGCACATAACCGTAATTTCACCCTAACCCAGGAATTCCTCAATGAAAAAACACGCTACCCCGACGCTGGAGCAGGAATTTGAGCACGAACCCGTGCCGCTCTCGCACCGTCATCCTACCCGGTCAGTTTCCGCCGTCTGGTTTGGTTTCCCAATGATTCTGACTAACGCGCTGTTTGGCGGCATTATTACCTGGCATCTCGGCTTCTGGCCGGCGCTGTTAGCGATCCTGATGGGGAATCTGGTGCTGTTTGCCTATGTCGGCGCATTAAGCTGGTTTGCAGGCAATACCGGGATGAATTTCGCATTGCAGGCTAAGCGCACGTTCGGCAGTAAAGGCTATATCCTCGTGTCGGGCTTTTTGTCGACTGTGGTGATCGGCTGGTATGCCTTCCAGACCGGACTGACGGGCACGGTCATTCATGAAACGTTTGGCTGGAACGCGCTGGGTGTGACGGCGTTTTCCATGGTGCTGTTTACTGCCGTGACCTTTTTGGGTGTGCGCGCGCTCTCAGTGCTGGGCATGATTGCCGCGCCCCTGTTTGTGATACTGGGTTTTGTGGCGCTTTATTTCATTGGCCAGACCCATGACTTTGCCAGCATGTTTCACTGGACAGGCAGCCCGTCGGTAGCAGGGGCCATGAGCATGGGCACGGCGGTGACGATGGTTGTCGCCGGGTTTGCCGACTCGGGCACGATGACGGCTGACTTCACCCGCTGGTCGAAGAATGGTCTGGCGGGCGTGATCGCCGCTTTCTCGGCGTTTCCACTGGCCAATATGATTGCCTACCTGTTTGGCGTGGTGGTGGTTTCCGTCGGTGCCGCTGTGGATCCGTTAACCAATGGCGGCAACTTCCTGCCGATGCTGATGGGCCATGGCCAGCTGCTGACGGTCGCGGCCTTCCTGTTTGTCTTTATCAATCTGGGCTCGGTGTGTACTCACTGTCTTTACAATGGTGCAGTCGGTTTCAGTCATCTGTTCAACAGTAAGATGCGTCGCTGGACGCTGATTCTGGGCATTACCGGCGGACTGCTGGCGTTAGCGGGCGTGTGGTCGTATTTCCTGGCATGGTTAAGCCTGCTGGGCGTAGTCGTGCCGCCTTTCGGTGCGGTGATGATTGTCGATCTGATCTTTATGGCGAAAATCAGTGGGAAACGTGCGCCGCAGCGTTTTCGTGGCGTGGCCTTTGCCGCCTGGGCGCTGGGGAGCCTGTGTGCCGTCATCGCTCATCTCGCGTTCCCACAGTTTGGCGAAGCGGTGATTGGTCTGGTCACCGCCGCACTCAGTTACACCCTGATGATGAAATTACGTGCCCCGGCACCGTTAATGGAGAAAAAGAATGCCTGAGTACAGCGTGAATTCAACGCCTTATCCCTGGCCGTTTGACGGCCACTTCAGCCCCGCCGATACCGCGCTGCTGGTGATTGATATGCAGACTGATTTTTGCGGTAAAGGCGGCTACGTTGACACTATGGGTTATGACATCAGCCTGACGCGTGCGCCAGTCGAACCCCTTAAAGTGTTGCTGGCGCGGATGCGGGCACTGCAGTTCCCGATTATTCACACTCGGGAAGGGCATCGCGCGGATCTGAGTGACTTGCCGGCCAACAAACGCTGGCGTTCTGCCCGAATGCACGCAGAGATTGGCAGTTCAGGGCCCTGCGGGCGCATCCTGGTACGCGGTGAACCCGGTTGGGAGATTATTCCTGAACTGGCGCCATTACCGGGTGAGGTCATTATCGATAAGCCGGGCAAAGGCTCGTTTTATGCGACCGATCTGGAGCTGGTGCTGCGCAGTCGCGGGATTCGCAACCTGATCATTACCGGCATTACCACCGATGTCTGTGTCCATACCACGTTGCGCGAGGCTAATGACCGGGGCTATGAATGTCTGGTGTTAGCCGACTGCTGTGGCGCGACGGAGCAGCGCCATCATGAAGCGGCCCTCAGTATGATTCATATGCAAGGCGGTATATTTGGTGCGGTTGCCACCTCGGCCGCGCTGCTGGATACCCTGGGTCAGCCGTAGTTCGGTAAGGTGCTCGTCTGTTGTGATGGCAGGCGGGCACAAATTCATTTTTACGTCACCGCGTCGTCACCTCTCTGTCATCTGATCCCGTCACGCTGTAGCCATCCCGCAGCCCACCGGCTGCGAAATCCCCCCTTACGCTGTGAGGATTTATTTGTGATGGAGTTATCCAGACATCCGACCACTGTGTATCAGGCCGTTGCGGCGCAACTGGAGCAGGCTGTTCAGGAGCGTTATCGCAGTGGTGACTACCTTCCTTCGGAGCAACAGCTGGCCGATCACTATGCCGTTAACCGCCACACCTTACGTCGGGCGGTTGATGAACTGGTGAATAAAGGGTTGCTGCAGCGTCGCCACGGCGTCGGCATTTTGGTGTTAATGCGCCCGTATGATTATCCGCTCCATGCGCAGGCCCGCTTCAGCCAGAACTTACTGGAACAGGGCAGCGATCCCACCAGTGAGCGCCTGCTGGCCGTATTGCGTCCTGCCAGTACAGACGTCGCGGCCGCATTAGGCGTGAACGAAGGCGACAACGTCATTCATCTGCGCACGCTGCGCCGGGTCAATGGCCTGCCGGTGTGCCTGATTAATCACTTCCTGCCCGACCTCAGTTGGTGGCCGCAGCTACAACGCTTTACCAGCGGCTCGCTCCACGACTTCCTGCGGCAGCACACCGGCAAGCAGCTGGTGCGCACGCAAACGCGCATCAGCACCCGTCGGGCTCAGGCCAAAGAGTGCAAGCAGCTGGAGATCGCACTGCATTCCCCCTTGTTGTGCGTGCGCACCCTGAATAAAACCACCGATGGTGCGATGGCGGAGTACTCCGTCAGCCTGACGCGTGGCGACATGATTGAACTCACTCTGGAGCACGAATGAAACAGCAAGCGGCACGCCAGCACTGGCTTTCGGTGTTGGCCCACAGTAGCGCCGCCGAGCTTGACGCGCTCTGGCAGCCGCTCAACCTTACGCCGGCATTTACGCTGATCCGACCGGCTGAAATTGGCCTGACACGGTTGCAGGCCCGCATGGGCGCGACGGGCAAACGTTTTGTGATGGGCGATGCCACCATCACGCGCGCGGTCGTCCGGCTAAACGATGGCACCCTGGGCTACAGCTACCTGCTGGGCCGGGATAAAGCCCACGCCGAGCGCTGTGCCCTGATGGATGCGCTGTTGCAGCAGACGGGCACCGCCGAGCTGTTACAGGAAAAGATTATTACCCCACTGGCGGCCTTACGCGACGAGCAGCGTCAGCTGCGTGCACGTGAAATCGCCAGTAGCAAAGTGGACTTCTTTACGCTGGTACGCGGAGACAATGAATGACTTTACTGGCAAGTTTTCATCACCCGGTTGCGGATGCGCAGCATGCTTTTCGCCGCATTCTGAAAGCCATGAGCGAACCCGGCGTTATGGTATCGCTGCCGCTGCAACAGGGCTGGGGCGCACTTTCTCCCGCCGCCACTGCCGTGCTGCTGACCCTGGTCGATCAGGAAAGCCCCCTATGGCTGGACCCACAGGTCGATAATCAGACGCTGCGCGATAACCTGCGTTTTCATACCGGCGCACCGATTACCGACAGCAGTGATGCGGCATTTGCGTTAAGTCACGCGACCGCTCAGCCTAACCCGGCCGACTTTTCCGCGGGCGACAACCTGGCACCTGAGAAAAGCACCACGCTGATTATTGAGGTACCTGCGCTGAACGGTGGCCTGGCATTACGGTTGACAGGGCCGGGGCTGCGCGAAGCACGCGCCATTGCGCCACAACTGCCGGAAAGCGTGATCGACTACCTGCGTGCCCGCCCGCATCCGTTTCCTCAGGGTGTGGATCTCATCTTTACCTGTGGCGAAGCGATGATGGCGGTGCCACGGACAACCCACGTTGAGGTGTGCTCATGTACGTAGCCGTGAAAGGGGGCGAAAAAGCCATTGCTAACGCCCATCACCTGCAGGCGGATGTGCGGCGCGGCGATCGCGCGGTGCCTGAATTATCCTGCGACCAGGTCGCGCAGCAGCTCGGTCTGGCGGTAGATCGGGTGATGACGGAAGGTGGCATTTACGATCCCGCGCTGGCGGCGCTGGCGATTAAGCAGGCCAGCGGCGATCTGGTGGAGGCCATTTTCCTGCTGCGTGCCTATCGCACAACCCTGCCGCGGCTAGCGCAAAGCACGCCGTTAGCTACGGGTAGCATGCGAATCGAGCGACGCATCTCGGCGGTGTATAAGGATTTACCCGGCGGTCAGGTGTTGGGCCCGACCTACGATTACAGTCACCGTCTGCTGGACTTTACGTTGATAGCAAATGGCGAAACACCGCCGCCGCCGCGCAGTGAGCAGGCGCTGCCGGAACACTGTCCGCATATGTTCAGCATGATGAGCGAGGAAGGCTTTGCGGAGGCAGAACGCGACGATGGCAGCGAACCCACGGATATCACCCGTGAGCCGATGGGCTTTCCCGCCTCGCGCGCGGCACGTCTTCAGCAACTGGTGCGCGGCGACGAAGGGTTTCTGCTGTCGCTGGGCTATTCCACGCAGCGTGGCTATGGCCGCACGCACCCCTTTGCCGGTGAAATCCGTACCGGATACGTCAGCGTCAGCATTTGCCCCGAAGAGCTGGGTTTTGAACTGGAGATCGGGGAAATGCTGCTGACCGAATGCGAAATGGTCAACGGTTTTACGCACGACGGCGAAAGCGCCCCGCACTTTACGCGGGGTTATGGCCTGGTCTTTGGCCGGGCTGAACGTAAAGCCATGTCCATGGCGCTGGTGGATCGGGCGCTACAGACGCGTGAACACCATGAACGCATTACCAGCCCGGCGCAGGACGAGGAGTTTGTGCTGTCCCATGCGGATAACGTCGAAGCTGCAGGTTTTGTGTCCCACTTAAAACTGCCGCACTACGTCGATTTCCAGGCGGAACTGGAACTGCTGAAACGTCTGCGCCAGGACTATCAGGAGCAGCAAAATGGCTGAACTCAGCGGCTATAACAACGGCTATCTTGACGAACAAACCAAACGTACGATCCGACGCGCCATCCTGAAAGCCGTGGCGATTCCCGGCTATCAGGTGCCGTTTGCCGGACGTGAAATGCCGATGCCTTATGGCTGGGGCACCGGCGGCATTCAAATTACCGCCAGCGTGATTGGCGACAAAGACGTTCTGAAAGTTATCGACCAGGGCGCGGACGATACCACCAATGCGGTCTCGATCCGCCGTTTCTTTCAGCGCGTCAGCGGTGCGGCGACGACCGAGCGCACAGTGGATGCCACGCTGATCCAGACGCGCCACCGTATTCCGGAAACGCCGCTGCAAGAAGATCAGATCCTGATTTTCCAGGTGCCGATTCCCGAGCCGCTGCGCTTTATTGAGCCTCGCGAAACGGAAACCCGCACCATGCATGCGCTGGAAGAGTACGGCATTATGCAGGTCAAACTGTACGAAGATATCGCCCGTTTTGGTCACATCGCCACCACCTATGCCTATCCGGTAAAGGTCAACGATCGCTATGTGATGGATCCGTCGCCGATCCCCAAATTCGATAACCCCAAGATGCACATGATGCCCGCGCTCCAGCTGTTTGGTGCCGGTCGTGAAAAACGCATCTATGCCTTGCCGCCCTATACCAAAGTTGAAAGCCTCGATTTCGACGATCATCCCTTCACCGTGCAGCAGTGGGACGAACCCTGTGCGCTCTGTGGTTCGCGCCACAGCTATCTGGATGAGGTGGTGATGGACGACCAGGGCACGCGCATGTTTGTGTGCTCCGATACCGATTTTTGCCACCAGCAGCAGGAACAACACCATGCACAGTGAACAACCGCTGCTCGCGGTGAACAACCTTACGCATCTGTATGCGCCAGGAAAAGGCTTTGAAGACGTCAGTTTTGATCTCTATCCGGGCGAGGTTCTGGGTATCGTCGGGGAATCCGGATCGGGCAAAACCACCCTGTTGCGTAGCCTGTCAGCGCGGCTGGCACCGCAGGCGGGCGCGATTCACTATCTGCAACGCGATCTGTATCAAATGAGCGAAAGCGACCGCCGCCGCTTACTGCGCACGGCGTGGGGCGTGGTCCACCAGCACCCGCTGGAAGGTTTGCGCCCTCAGGTCACGGCGGGCGGCAATATCGGCGAGCGCCTGATGGCCGTCGGTCACCGCCATTACGGCGAAATCCGCGCGCAAGCCAGCCACTGGCTGCAGGCGGTGGAAATCGCGGCTAACCGCATCGATGATCTGCCGACAACCTTTTCCGGCGGCATGCAGCAGCGTCTGCAGATCGCCCGCAATCTGGTCACCCAGCCGAAGCTGGTGTTTATGGATGAACCGACCGGCGGCCTGGACGTTTCGGTGCAGGCACGGTTACTGGATCTGCTGCGTACGCTGGTGCGGGAACTCAATCTGGCGGTGGTGATTGTGACGCACGATCTGGGCGTGGCGCGCCTGCTGGCGCATCGCCTGCTGGTGATGAAGCAGGGCCGGGTGGTGGAAAGTGGCTTAACTGACCGCGTGCTGGATGACCCGCATCATCCTTACACGCAACTGCTGGTTTCATCGGTGCTCAACTAATGGCGACGGCGACTATGAAAACGCAACTGCGCGTAGAAAATTTGTGCAAAACCTTTGTGATGCACAATCAAAACGGGGCGGCGCTGCCGGTATTACAGGATGCCTGCCTGGACGTCAGTCAGGGCGAATGCGTGGTACTGCACGGGCATTCCGGCAGCGGGAAATCCACCCTGCTGCGTGCCCTGTACGGTAACTATCAGGCCAACAGCGGCCACATCTGGGTACAGCATCAGGGCGAGTGGGTGGATATGGCGCAGGCACCGGCCCGTCAGATTATTGCCATTCGTCGCGATACTATCGGCTGGGTCAGTCAGTTTCTGCGCGTCATCCCGCGCGTGCCGACGCTGGAGATCGTGATGCAGCCGTTGCTGGAGCGCGGTGTGGAACGCGGCTTTTGTGAAGCCCGCGCGAAAGAGCTGCTGACGCGACTTAACGTCCCGCAGCGCCTCTGGTCTCTGGCCCCCTCAACCTTTTCGGGAGGCGAGCAGCAGCGCGTCAATATCGCCCGTGGCTTTATCGCGGACTATCCGGTGTTGTTACTGGACGAACCCACGGCGTCACTCGACAGTGTCAACAGTGCTGCGGTCGTGGGCCTGATTGAGCAGGCGCGTGAACGCGGCGCGGCAATCGTGGGGATCTTTCATGATGAAGCGGTGCGGGAACGTGTGGCCGATCGCCTGCACGTCATGCAGCCCTTCAAAACAGGGGCAGAAGCATGATCATCAATAACGTAAAGCTGGTGCTGGAAAATGAGGTTGTTGCCGGTTCGCTGGAGTTTCGCGAAGACCGTATTACCAACTTTAGCGAAACGAACAGCCAGCTGGCCAGTGCGCTGGATGGCGAAGGCGCGTATCTGCTGCCGGGCCTGGTGGAGTTGCATACCGATAACCTGGACAAATTTTTCACCCCACGGCCTAAAGTCGACTGGCCGGCGCACTCGGCGATGAGCAGCCACGATGCGCTGATGGTGGCCAGCGGCATCACCACCGTGCTGGATGCTATCGGCGTGGGGGATGTGCGTGATGGCGGCCACCGACTGGAAAATCTCAGTAAAATGATTGGCGCGATTCGTGACAGCAACCAAAAGGGGCTTAATCGCGCGGAGCATTTACTGCATCTGCGCTGTGAGCTGCCGCATCATACAACGCTGCCGCTGTTTGAAGCCTTGCTGTCCTCACCTGAGCTGTCGCTGGTGTCGCTGATGGATCACTCACCCGGCCAGCGTCAGTATGCGTCGCTGGAAAAGTACCGGGAATACTACCAGGGAAAATACCAGCTGAATGATGAGCAGATGGATGCGTTTGAGCGCGAGCAACTGGAACTGGCCGAGGCCTGGTCACAGCCTAATCGTCTGGCGATTGCCGCGCTGTGCCGCGATCACGGCATCGCGATCGCCAGTCATGACGATGCGACTGTTGACCATGTCGAAGAGTCGCACGCCGTGGGCAGTGCGATTGCCGAGTTTCCCACCACGCTGGAGGCGGCGAAAGCTTCGCGCTACCGCAACATGCAGGTGTTAATGGGCGCGCCCAACATTGTTCGCGGCGGTTCGCATTCCGGCAACGTGGCCGCCTGGGAGCTGGCCGCTCACGGCATGCTGGATATCCTGTCGTCGGACTACTATCCCGCCAGCCTGCTGGATGCGGCGTTCCGCCTGGCCGCCGATGAGCGCAATACGCTCTCTTTGCCTCAGGCCATTGCGCTGGTAACGTGCAATCCGGCACGTGCGCTGGGGCTGGAAGATCGTGGCGTGATCAGCGAAGGCTGCCGCGCCGACCTGGTCCTGGCGCATACTCAACATGGCCATCCCCATATTCGCCATGTCTGGTGTAAAGGTCGGCAGGTGTACTGATGGCCCGGCTCATCTGGCTTATCGGCCCGTCCGGTTCAGGCAAAGACAGCCTGCTGGACCGGCTGCGCGAGGCACCGCCTGAGGGCTTGCTGATTGCTCATCGCTATATTACGCGCCCCCATGATGTAGGGGGCGAAAACCATATCGCCCTGACGGAAGCGGAATTTATCCGGCGTGATGCGCTGGGGTTATTTGCCGTCAGCTGGCAGGCGCACGGTTTTTATTACGGCGTGGGCAGTGAAATCGACCACTGGCTGGCGTGCGGGCAAAACGTGCTGGTCAACGGATCGCGCCAGCATCTGGAACACGTCCGGGCACGTTACGGCACGCGACTGTTACCGCTATGCCTTGAGGTGTCGTCTGCGGTACTGGCCGCACGGTTACGTCAGCGTGGCCGTGAGAGCGAAGCGGCGATCGCCCAACGGCTGGCACGGGCTGCCCGGCATCAGCCAGAAGGCTGCCTGCGGCTGAATAACGATGGCGCACTCGAAGAGACCGTACAACAGTTACGTCAGCTGCTGGAGGGCGCCTCATGAAACTGACCCTGCTCGGTACGGGCGGCGTAACCGGGGCTCCCGTGTTCGGTTGTGACTGTGGCGCCTGTTTGCGCGCCCGTCAGTCTGCCCGTTATCGCCGCGCGCCTACAAGCGCGTTAATCGAAGCCGGACGTGAACGTATTTTACTGGATGCGGGCTTACCCTTGCTGGCAGAACGGTTTCAGCCTGAGGATATCAACCGGATTCTGCTGACGCACTATCACATGGATCATGTGCAGGGCTTATTTACCCTGCGCTGGGGCAAAGGGAAACCGATTCCCGTCTGGGGGCCGCCGGATGAAAAGGGCTGTGACGACTTGTTTAAACATCCCGGCTTACTGGATTTCCGGCCCGCGTTAACTCCCTTCGTGGCCCAGTCATTTGGCGACCTGCGGGTGACGCCCTTACCACTCCAGCATTCACGGCTTACGCATGGCTATCTGTTTGACTGGCACGGTGCCCGGCTGGCCTGGCTGTGTGATACCTGCGGTCTGCCGCCGGATACCGCGGATTTCCTTCGTGGGCAAACGCTGGACCACCTGGTGGTGGACTGCAACGATCCCCCCGGTCAGGGTGGGCGTAACCATAACGATGTGACCGCGGCCCTGACCATCATCGAGGCACTGAAACCCCACCAGGCCTGGCTGATTCATCTGAGTCACGATATGGACAACTGGCTGGCCGAGCATCCGCTACCGGCCTCGGTGCAGGCGGCGCATGACGGCCTGTCGCTGTCTCTGGACGCCGTTTTGCCTGTCATCGTTTAATCACATAACCGTAATACAGCTTTCATCCCCGGTGTTCTTAATATAGCGGTCTCTCGTCAGGTTCCTGCTGCGTGAGCAGGGCCTGCTGTCCCTGCTGCCAGCAAAGGCACTGAGCAACAGGTGCGGGCCAGACAGGGTAATGAAGCCCCGGATTCAGCGTCGGGTGCACAGAACGTTAACTGGAACAACGGAGAACATCATGGCACAGGCACTGCTGAAAACGGTGGTCGATAACGTCACGTCGTTGACCCACTCCGGCGGGCAAAAAGTGTTATCTGTTCAGGGATTGAGCAAAGCCTACGGTAGCAACAAGGTCCTCGATAATGTCAGTTTCGATTTGCATGCGGGTGAATTAGTGGCGGTGATTGGTCGCTCTGGCGCAGGCAAATCGACATTGCTGCATATGCTGAACGGCACCATTTCGGCCTCGCAGGGCGCAATCATCAGCCTGCATCACGGCGAAGCCGATCGCAATGTGGTCAACCTCAGTAGCCGCCAGATGCGCGAATGGCGTGCGCAGTGCGGCATGATTTTTCAGGATTTCTGCCTGGTGCCGCGTCTTGACGTGCTGACCAACGTGCTGCTGGGTCGTCTCAGCCAGACGTCGACGCTGAAATCGTTTTTCAAAGTCTTCTCTGACGCCGACCGCGCCCGCGCGATTCAACTGCTGGAGTGGATGAACATGCTACCGCAGGCGTTACAGCGTGCCGAAAACCTTTCAGGTGGACAAATGCAGCGCGTGGCGATCTGTCGGGCGCTGATGCAAAACCCCAAAATTCTGCTGGCCGACGAACCGGTTGCCTCTCTCGATCCCAAAAATACCACCCGCATTATGGACGTTCTGCGCCAGGTGAGTGAACAGGGCATCAGCGTGATGGTTAACCTGCACTCGATCGAGCTGGTGAAAAGTTACTGCACCCGCGTCATCGGGATTCAACGCGGTGTGGTGCTCTTTGACGGCCATCCTTCTGACCTGACCGACGGCCTGCTGCATCAGCTGTACGGCGATGAATTCAACCAGATCCACTAACTATCACAGCAAGAGAACAAGGCTAATGAAAATCAAAGCTTTCGCGTTATTGACTACGGCACTGCTTACCTTTGGCGTTAATGCAGCGGATGCACCTAAAGAACTGAATCTGGGCATTTTGGGCGGTCAGAACGCCACCCAGCAGATTGGTGATAACCAGTGTGTGAAATCCTTCTTTGATAAAGAACTGCACGTGGATACCAAAATCCGCAACTCGTCCGACTATTCCGGCGTAATTCAGGGCCTGCTGGGTGGCAAAGTGGATCTGGTGCTGAGCATGTCGCCGTCGTCTTACGCCTCGGTGTATATTCAGGACCCGAAAGCTGTCGATTTAGTCGGCATTGTCGTGGATGACAAAGATCAGTCTCGCGGTTATCACTCTGTCGTGATTGTGAAAGCTGACAGTCCTTACAAAAAGCTGGAAGATTTGAAAGGCAAATCGTTTGGGATGGCCGATCCGGATTCCACGTCAGGCTTCCTGGTACCCAATCAGGCCTTTAAAAAGCTGTTTGGCGGCAACATCGACAACAAATACAACAATTTCTTTTCCAGCGTAACCTTCTCCGGTGGTCATGAGCAGGACATCCTGGGCGTGCTAAATAATCAGTTCGACGGCGCCGTCACCTGGACCTCCATGGTGGGGGATTACAATACGGGCTACACCTCGGGTGCGTTTGGCCGCCTGATCCGTATGGATCATCCTGACCTGATGAAACAAATCCGCATCATCTGGCAGTCACCGTTAATTCCTAACGGGCCTATCCTCGTGAGCAATAAACTGCCCGCCGATTTCAAAGCGAAAGTGATTGCTGCCATCAAAAAACTGGATAAAGACGACCACGCCTGTTTCACCAAAGCCGTGGGCGGCCAGCAGCACATTGGCAAAACCTCTGTGGCTGACTTCCAGAACATCATCGACATGAAGCGCGAGCTGATGAAAGGCGCGCGCGGCTAACGGTAAAGCCGTTGGCGTTGAGCCAGCGAGCCGCCCGCCGGGGTGCGGGCGGCCCGCTATCACAGACAGATTTCCCTTTCTCTGCTGACTTTGCCACACATCAATCTGAGAACACCGCCGTGACCGACTTCGAACGCTATTATCAACGTATCCGCCGCCAACAGAAGCGTGACTCGCTCGTCTGGTCACTGGTGCTGGTGGGGCTTTACCTGGCGGCGGCGAATATGGCCGAGTTCAATCTCGTGACCATCTGGCAATCCTTACCGCACTTTTTTGATTATCTGCACGAAATCATGCCCGTATTGCATCTGCCGGTGTTATTTGCGGATGGCAAGACAGAAGGTTCGCTGGCTTACTGGGGCTATCGTCTGAATATCCAGCTGCCGTTGATATGGGAAACATTGCAGCTGGCGCTGGCCTCCACGCTGATTGCGGTGGTGATAGCGGGCGTGCTGGCCTTCTTTGCGGCCGATAACACACAAACGCCAGCCAGTCTGCGCATGGCGATTCGCGCTTTTGTCGCCTTTCTACGCACCATGCCGGAACTGGCCTGGGCGGTGATGTTTGTAATGGCATTTGGCATCGGAGCGATTCCCGGCTTTCTGGCGCTGGCGCTGCACACCATTGGCAGCCTGACCAAGCTGTTTTATGAAGCCATCGAGTCCGCCTCGGATAAACCGGTGCGCGGGCTGGCGGCCTGCGGTGCCAGCAAACTGCAACGGATGCGCTATGCCTTCTGGCCGCAGGTGAAGCCGGTTTTTCTGTCATACAGCTTTATGCGCCTGGAAGTTAATTTCCGTTCGTCGACCATCCTGGGGCTGGTGGGGGCGGGCGGCATTGGTCAGGAGTTAATGACCAATATTAAACTGGATCGCTTTGATCAGGTCAGCATGACGCTGCTGCTGATTTTGATTGTGGTCTCGCTACTGGACACCGTTTCTGGCCGCCTGCGCCGTCGCGTTGTGGAGGAATAATTATGGTTACGCTTGCGCCCGATATCAGCGCGATGAAACAGCAGCATCCCGCGCTGTTTGCTGCACAAAACCGCTATCTGCGTCGCCTTGCCATGCTGGTCCTGGCGCTGGTGCTCTATTATGTCTTTTTCTTTATGGTGTTTGGCATCGAATGGAACCGCCTGCTCACAGGATGCCAGCAACTGGGCCGCTATTTTCTGCGCATGTTTGTCTGGCAGGACTTCGTGAACTGGCCGTTTGGCTACTATTTCTCTCAGGTCGGCATTACGCTGGCGATTGTGTTTGCCGGCACGCTGACCGCCACGCTGCTGGCGCTGCCGCTCTCGTTTCTGGCGGCGCGTAATGTGATGCATGACAAGGTTGCCCGTCCCATTGCGTTTGTTGTGCGTCGCCTGTTCGATATGCTGCGCGGCATTGATATGGCGATCTGGGGCCTGATTTTTGTTCGCGCGGTCGGCATGGGGCCGCTGGCCGGGGTGCTGGCGATTATCCTGCAGGACATTGGTCTGTTAGGTAAGCTCTATTCCGAAGGCCACGAAGCGGTTGAGCGTTCACCCAGTCGCGGCCTGGGCGCGCTGGGCGCCAACAGCCTGCAGAAGCACCGGTTTGGTATTTTCACCCAGTCCTTCCCACAGTTTCTGGCACTGAGCCTGTATCAGATCGAGTCCAATACCCGCTCAGCGGCGGTGCTTGGCTTTGTCGGCGCGGGCGGTGTCGGCCTGGTGTACGCGGAGAACATGCGCCTGTGGAACTGGGATGTGGTGATGTTCCTGACGATCATCCTGGTTGTCGTGGTCATGGTGATGGATGCCATCTCCAGCCGCCTGCGTAAACGCTATATCATCGGGAAGCCGGTGCCGTTGTGGCAGCCTGGCGGGCACGATTAAGCCGTGCGCTGCGCTGCCAGGCGCGCTGAAGCGCCTGCACCAGCTGCGCTGCCTGCCAGGGTTTCGCCAGTCGTTCACACAACGGCAACGTGACGGGCTGGTGACGCAGATCCTGGCCGCTGATGAGCAATGTAGCCAACTGCGGCCACTTTTGCTGTGCCTGACGAATCACCTCCGCACCGTTAATCTCACCCGGCAACATCAAATCGCTGATCAGCAAATCGATATCCGGCGTCTGGTGCAGCAGCGCCAGCGCCGCTTCGCCCGTGTCACACTCCAGCGTCAGGTAACCCAGTTGGTGCAGATGTTCACACAGGGTTTGCCGCACAGCCGGTTCATCATCCAGCACCAGAACTAACCGGTCCTGCGCGGCATCCGGCTGCGCCGGGTGCGAGGTGACGGATCGGACCGCCGGGACATCGGGCGCGCGTGGCAGTAACAGCCGTACGGTGGTGCCCTGGCCCGGCGCGGTTTCCAGCTCTACCTGTCCGCCTGACTGACGAACAAAACCGTAGACCATCGACAGGCCCAGGCCGCTACCGGTACCGGTTGTTTTGGTGGTAAAGAAGGGTTCAAACACCTGCGCACGCACCTCTTCTGACATGCCGCAACCGTGATCGATGACCTCAATGGTGACCCGGTCTCGCTTTTCACCGCGCTCAGTGCGGCGCTGGTTCCAGATACGCAGACGGATCTCGCCGCTTTGTCCGTCCATCGCATCTCTGGCATTCACCACCAGATTCATGACCGCATTCTCTAACTGACTGGCATCAATCCAGGCAGGCCAGCCGGGCCGTTGGGCATCAATAATCAGGTGTTGACCGGGCAACAGCGAATGTTGCAGCAGCCCCTGCAGGTTTTCCACTAACGACACGACCGACACCGCATGCGGATTCAGGGTTTGCTTACGCGAAAAGGCCAGCAGTCGCTGGGTCAACAGAGCTGCCCGATCCGCCGCCTGGCGGGCGCGTTCTATCCGGCTCGCAAGAGGGCCGGGCGGCAGTTGCCCCTCGGTTAACGCCAGGCTGCCGATAATGACGGCCAGCAGATTGTTGAAATCATGCGCGATGCCGCCGGTCAGTTGACCTACCGCTTTCATTTTCTGGCTGTGTACCAGCGCTTCTTCCAGCACCTTCCGTGAGGTGCGCTCCAGCACCGTATTCACGCTACCGCGCCGGGGGACCGGGCTGAAGCGCAGTTCTACGGTGCGGCCATCGGCCAGCCTGACTTCCTGTGGTTCCGCCAGATCGTGCAGGTGTATATCAAGCTGCGCCAGCAGATGCTGGTAGTGCAGTCCCCGCTGCAAATCCCGCGGTGCGATGCCCAGAAGCTGCGGATACTGATCGTTCCACACCACCAATTCGCCGCTGTTATCAAACAGGGCAAAGCCATCACGCATTGCCAGAAAGGTGGATTCAAGTTGGGTACTTTTCTCTTTTAGCAGACGCGACGTATGGGCCAGCGAGGCGGTATTACGGGCAAACACGTTGAAGGCGCGCGCCAGCTCGCCCAGTTCATCCCGTCGCTGAAGGCCCGGCACGCTGACATTGTGTTCCCCCTGGGCCAGCCGGGTCATTGCGGCGGCAATGGCGGTCAGGCTGGACCCCAGGTTGCGGTAGATGTAGTACCCGGTATAGACGGTGATGGCGAGTGCCAACAGGGCAGAAAGCAGGATAAAGCCACTGACCGAATCCCGTTGTCGGTGAGTGGCAATGTTACGCTGGTCACTTTGCCGGGCTACCTGCTGAACGTACGCGGTAATGTCATCATTCAGCGCGGCTACAAGCGCCTTGATACGGTAGGTGGCATAGGCGATGGACAGATCGCTCTGTTCCAGCGCTGCCGCCAGCGGGATCAGGCTGCGTTGGGTTTCCAGTAACTGCTGCACGTTGTCACCCAACGCGCCCGATGCGACCACGTTGCGCCATTGCGTCATCACCTGCTGTAACTGATCGATGACCGCGGTCGAGGAGGGCGTACGAATCGCAATATCCAGTAGCCTGCCGGTCTGCTGGCGCAAGGCGAAATCGGGTGCGCCGGTTCCGTTGCGGTGTGCCAGGTCATTAATGCGTTCCAGCAGCAGCTGTGACTGCCATAACCCGCTGAGCACAAGATTGCGCTGCAAATGACGCTCATGGCCTTTACGCAGCAACAGACTCACAGACTGCTCAAGCATCAGACTGCGTGCACGCAGTCGGGCCACGCGTTCAGGCTCGCGTGCAGCCAGCGGCGTACTGGCCAGCAGGGCGAGTGAATGTTGCAGGGCCTGCTGATTCTGCTGCAGTCGTCGCGATTCGCTCTGATATTCCAGCGCGCCCACGACCTGAGATAACCGCACGGCGGTGATGGCGACATTTGCGGTATTGCGCGCCAGCGCCAGGCTGCCGTTCATATCGGCCAGCGTCTGGGCCTGAGCCTGTTCCTGAAGGCTTCCGGCATGGCGAAAGCTGGTAATGGCCACCACGCTCACCATCAGGGTGACGCACACAACTAATAAATGCGACAGCAACAGGCGACCGCGCGCCCCGACCTGCCACGGCAAACTGCGTTGCATCAATACGCTCTCCGGCCATGCGACGATAGGGCGAGTATAAAAGTGAGTGCGAAGCGGAATATGACAAATATGAATGGCCGCTGACATTATCCATTTATCTTCTCCTGCTTAACTCGCGGCTATCCATAATCAGCAGGAGCGGGGCGATGACAGCTAAGCCGATACTTGAAATGCGTCAGATCACCCGGCGTTTTGGCCACTTCTACGCACTGAAAGGCGTTGACCTGACCGTTTATCCTGGCGAGGTGCATGCGCTGATGGGGGAGAATGGCGCGGGCAAAAGCACCCTGATGAAGATTCTGGCGGGGGCCTATACGGCTACCAGCGGCGAGGTGTTGATCAACGGCGAGCCGTATCCGCTTAAAGGACCGAAAGCGGCATTAGCGGCCGGGATTACGCTGATCTATCAGGAAATCAACCTTGCTCCAAATCTCACCGTGGCAGAAAACATCTTTCTGGGAAGCGAAATCACCCGTGCTGGCATGGTCAGGCGTCACCAGATGGCCCGTGAAGCGCAGCAGGTTATTAACCACTTAGGCGCGCAGTTCAGCGCAACGGACAAAGTCAGCAGGCTGAGCATTGCCGAGCAGCAACAGGTGGAGATTGCGCGCGCCCTGCATCGCAACAGCCGTATTCTGGTGATGGATGAGCCCACCGCCGCCTTATCCAGCCGCGAAACTGAACAACTCTTTGCCCTGATCAAACGGCTGCGCAGCCAGGGAATGGCGATTATCTACATCAGTCATCGCATGGCGGAAGTGTATGAGCTGTCGGATCGCGTCAGCGTACTGCGCGACGGGCAGTACGTCGGCAGTCTGACGCGCGACAACCTTAACGCCAGCGAGCTGGTGCGCATGATGGTGGGACGCCCACTCAGCGATCTGTTCAATAAAGA
Organism: Pantoea sp. SGAir0180; assembly: GCF_043546245.1. NCBI lineage: Bacteria > Pseudomonadati > Pseudomonadota > Gammaproteobacteria > Enterobacterales > Erwiniaceae > Pantoea > Pantoea sp. SGAir0180. The sequence goes on from NZ_CP028071.1 coordinate 1,155,608, forward strand.
CCGCACCATTCCTCGCGGCGAGGTGCGTCTGGCTCTGCACAACCTGTCCGATGGCGGCAAGGTACAGCCCTGTAGCCTTAACGTGCGGGCAGGCGAAATTGTTGGCCTGGCCGGCCTGGTTGGTGCGGGACGCAGCGAACTGGCCCAGCTGATTTTTGGCGTGCACCGGCTTCAGCAGGGTGAAATCTGGGTGGACGGCCAGAAGGTAGAGATTCACTCCCCAAGAGAAGCGATTGCGCACGGCATTGGCTTCCTGACCGAGAACCGCAAAGAACAGGGATTATTCCTCGAAATGGCTGCACAGGAAAACATCGTGATGGCCACGCTGGAACGGGATGCGCAGTACGGCATGCTGAACCGCCGTCAAGCCAGAAAGATCGCCAGCGAGGCGATTGCCGCGCTCAATATCCGGGTTCCCCACGCGCTGGTGCGGGCAGGAGGCCTGTCCGGTGGCAACCAACAGAAGCTGCTGATTTCCCGCTGGATTGCCATTGGTCCGCGCATTCTCATCCTGGATGAGCCGACGCGCGGCGTGGACGTCGGGGCCAAAAGCGAGATTTACCGCATGATGCAGGATATGGCGCGGCAGGGCGTGGCCATTCTGATGATCTCCAGTGAATTACCGGAAGTGGTCGGCATGAGTGACCGGGTCTATGTGATGCATGAAGGCACTATCGTAGGGGAACTGGCAGGTAACGAGATCAGTCAGGAAAACATCATGACGCTGGCAACCGGTGCGTATAGCGCATCACCGCTTGAAGTATGAGGATAAAACCATGACACAAACGGCACGGATTCATCCACCCACGGTCAGACGAGCCCTGATGGGCGACATCATGCAGACCGTCGGCATTTTACCCATTTTGATTTTAATCGTGGCGGTCTTCGGCGTTGTCACACCCAATTTCTTTACCGAAGCCAATTTACTGAATATTACGCGCCAGGCGTCCATCAACATTGTACTGGCCGCAGGCATGACGTTTGTCATTCTTACCGGCGGTATCGATTTATCTGTCGGCTCAATGCTGGGCACGACGGCGGTGGTGGCGTTGCTCACTTCGCTGGATCCGATGCTGGCCTCGCTCACGATTCCGATGGCGCTGGGAGCCGGGCTGGCGATGGGCCTGTTTAACGGCATTCTGGTGGCCTGGGCCGGGCTTCCGCCGTTTATCGTGACGCTGGGCACCTATACCGCACTGCGCGGAGCCGCCTATCTGCTGGCGAACGGCACCACGGTCATCAACGCCGATATCAATTTCGAGTGGATAGGCAATGGCTATCTGGGGCCGGTACCGTGGCTGATTGTCATTGCGTTCGCGGTGATTGCGCTTTGCTGGTTCATCCTGCGCCGCACCACGCTGGGCGTTCACATCTACGCCGTAGGCGGCAATATCCAGGCAGCCCGTCTGACCGGGATCAAAGTCGGGCTGGTACTGCTGTTCGTTTACGGGATGAGCGGCTTACTGTCCGGCCTGGGCGGACTGATGAGCGCTTCACGTCTCTACAGCGCCAACGGCAATCTGGGCATGGGTTACGAGCTGGATGCCATTGCGGCGGTCATTCTGGGTGGCACCAGTTTTGTGGGGGGAATCGGCACCATTACCGGCACGCTGATTGGCGCACTGATTATTGCCACGCTGAACAACGGCATGACATTGATGGGCGTTTCTTATTTCTGGCAGCTGGTGATTAAAGGTGCCGTGATCATCATCGCCGTGCTGATCGACAAATATCGCACGCGTCATCATGTGGGCTGATGTCCCCTATGCAGAGAGTACACAACGCGCCATTCAGCAGTTGGCCGATAAATAACAGCAGGAGAAGATCTATGCGTTTTAATCCGATTGTAACCGGGTTGCTGGCGGCAACGCTGCTCAGCGCCGGTATGGCTCAGGCAAAAGAACTAAAATCGATTGGCGTGACGGTGGGCGATCTGGCTAACCCGTTCTTCGTGCAAATCACCAAGGGCGCAGAGATGAAGGCGCGCCAGCTGGCTGGCGATAACGTCAAGGTGACGCTGGTGTCGAGTGGCTACGATCTCGGACAGCAGGTAGGGCAGATAGATAACTTCATCGCCGCTAAAGTCGACATGATTATCCTGAATGCCGCGGACTCAAAAGGGATCGCGCCCGCAGTGAAACGCGCACGGGATGCCGGTATTGTGGTGGTGGCTGTCGACGTCGCCGCCGACGGTGCCAACGCGACGATCACCTCGGATAACACTCAGGCCGGTGAAATGGCCTGTAAATATATCGCTGACCGTCTGAAAGACAAAGGCAACGTCGTCATTATCAACGGGCCGCCGGTCTCGGCGGTGCAAAACCGCGTGGAAGGCTGTATGACGGCGCTGAAACGCCATCCTGACATCAAACTGCTTTCTTCTAATCAGAACGCCAAAGGCAGCCGTGAAGGCGGCCTGGAAGTGATGACCGGCCTGCTGTCGGCCAACCCGAAAATCGATGCCGTGTTCGCGATTAACGATCCAACCGCAATTGGCGCGGATTTAGCGGCGAAACAGGCACAGCGTAACGAGTTCTTCATTGTCGGAGTGGACGGTTCACCGGACGGCGAAGAAGCGCTGAAACGTAAGAACTCGCTCTTTGCCGCCACGCCCGCTCAGGATCCTCAGGTGATGGCCGCGAAAGCCGTCGAAATCGGTTACGACATCCTGCAGGGAAAACCCGCACCGGATAAACCCGTGCTGATCCCGGTGAAGCTGATCGACCGTAATAATGTCGGCAGCTACAAAGGCTGGACCGTGAAATAAACCAGCAGGCGGCATCACAGGGTGCCGCCTTAACGGGAGAGCGGAAGATGAAACGCGCCGACGTGAACAGACATTTGCAATATACGCGAGACTTTTTCACCCGTCAGGACGTCCCTCTGCCGTCCTGGGCCGATTACGGTCTCCGGCAGTGGCGTCAGCAACAGGAGGACATCACTGAAATCGTTGCCTTACGCCTGGGCTGGGATCTGACCAGTTTTGGTGGCGACGATTTTCTGCAAACCGGCCTGACGTTATTCACACTCCGCAACGGCTCGCCGCACGGAACGCCCTGGCACAAACCTTATGCAGAAAAAGTGATGCACGTGCGTGAAGGGCAGGTAACGCCGATGCATTACCATCCGCGCAAGATGGAAGACATTATTAATCGCGGCGGCGGCAACCTGATTGTCGAGCTGTATAACCGTGAAGGCCATGACAAAGCCGCCACGCCGGTGACGGTTTCCCTGGACGGCATCCGGCAAACCCATGCGGCGGGTTCGCAGATCAGGCTTTCCCCTGGTGAAAGTGTCACGCTTGTCGCGGGCGTCTGGCACAGCTTCTGGGGCGAAAACGGCTTTGGTGACGTGCTGGTGGGGGAAGTCTCCATGCCCAACGATGATGACAACGACAACGTCTTCCTGACGCCGCTGGCGCGTTTCAACGACCTTGACGAGGATGAGGAACCCCAGAGGCTGCTTTGTAACGACTATTCCCGCTGGCTCACCTTGAGGAGTGAATGATGGCTTTGATTTCTCTGGCACAGGGGCTGGCGCATGCCCAGCAACAGGGTTATGCGCTGGGCGCGTTTAATGTCCTGGACAGCCATTTCCTGCGTGCGCTGTTTGATGCGGCAGAGCGACAGCGCTCGCCGTTTATTATCAACATTGCCGAAGTGCATTTTAAGTACGTCACGCTCGATCAGATTACTGAGGCGATCCGTTTTGAAGCCGCGAAGCATACTGTTCCGGTGGTGCTGAACCTGGATCATGGCTTGAACTTTGAGGCGGTAATGCAGGCGATTCGTCTCGGGTTCACCTCGGTGATGTTTGATGGTTCGACCCTGAGCTACGAAGAGAACATTCGCCAGACGCGGGAAGTGGTTCGCGCCGCACATGCCGTCGGCGTTTCCGTTGAGGCAGAGCTGGGCGCAGTCGGGGGTGATGAAGGCGGCGCACTGTTTGGGGAAGCGGACAGCGAGAAATTTACCGATCCGCGACTGGCCGCTGAATTTGTGCGCGAAACCGGCATTGATACGCTGGCGGTCGCCATTGGTAATGCGCACGGCAAATACAAAGGGGAACCCAAACTGGATTTTGACCGGCTGGCGGCGATTCGTCAGCAAACCGGTGTACCGCTGGTGCTGCACGGCGGGTCGGGCATCAGCGACGCGGATTTCCGTCGGGCAATCTCACTCGGTATTCACAAAATTAACTTTTACACCGGCATGTCTCAGGCGGCCCTTGACGCGGTGGAACGCAGCCTGGCCTCGCGCAATACCCGTTATGATGAGTTCGCAGAGTTACTGATGGCGGTGGAAAAGGCGATTTGTGAAACCGTTATGCAGCAGATGAACATTTTCGGCAGCACAGGCCAGGCGTAAATGGCAACGCGAAGCGGCATTCTGGCCGCAGGTGTCATGCTGGTGGATTATGTGCATCGCATCAGCCACTGGCCGGAACAGGGCTGGCTGACCGAAATACAGCACAGCGAAAAGGCCGCAGGTGGCGCGCCGCTCAATGTCCTGCTCACGCTGTCACGCATGCAGTGCGCACTGCCGCTGGCGGCGATTGGCCTGCTCGGCAATGACGCCGATGGCGATTTTCTGCTGGCTATGATGAAAGCGGCGCAGATTGACTACCGCTTAGTGCAGCGCACCGACGACAAGCCTACAGCGATGACCCAGGTGATGACGACACCGGACGGACAACGGACTTTTTTCTTTTCACCCGGCGCCAACAGCTTACTGGACAGACCGCACTTCGCCGCCGTCGATGACGCACAGCGCATCTTTCATCTGGGGTATTTGCTGCTGCTGGAAACGCTGGATAGCGTGGACAGCGAATTTGGTACCCGCAGCGCCCGGTTGCTGGCACACATGCAGCAGCGGGGCTATTTCACGTCCCTGGATCTGGCTTCCCGCGCGGGCGATTACCGCCCTCAGGTGCTGCCCGCCTTACGCTGGCTGGATTATCTGGTGATTAATGAACTGGAAGCGCAGGCGTTGTCAGGCGTGCTGTTACGTGATGGCCGCGGCATTCAGCCGCCCGCCGCTTTTGCCCGTGCCGCGCAGTGGCTGGTGGAGCAGGGCGTGCGTCAGCGTGTTGTTATCCATGCGCCCGAGGGCGCATGGGGACGTGAAGCGGACGGCGAAGGTGTCTGGCAGCCCGCCTGGCAGCTGGCACCCGACGACATTGTGGGCAGCGTCGGAGCGGGTGATGCATTTTGTGCGGGCGTGCTGTTTGCCAGCCATGAAGGCGAGGATATGGTCTCGACGCTGAAACTGGCCCATACCTGCGCCTGTTTTAATCTGCGTGCCGCCAATGCGACAGACGGCATTCGCCCCTTGCGCGATATGCGTGAATGGATGGCTCAGGCGGTTTGTGTGGAAAGTCCCAGCCCTTCAGGTTTGACCACATCGGCAGAAAAAACATAGCCCAGCCCGCGGATAGTGCGGATCAGGCCGGGCTGATGCGGATTGGCTTCAATTTTACGGCGTAACCGCATGATCAGCACATCGATCGTGCGGTCAAAGACATCCATCGTCTCGCTGTGGGTCAGTTCTAATAACTGATCGCGTGTCAGGACCTTACGTGCATGCCGTACCATGGCGCGTAACAAAGTATATTCCCCCTGCGTCAGGGGAACCGTTTCGCGTTGAGGATTGAGTAACTGGCAGCGCGCTTCATCAAGCACCCAGCCATTGAAGCGCCAGCCTGACTGCGCGTCATCACTGGTTGCGGCACGTCCGCTGCGTCTGAGGGCGGCGCGTGCGCGGGCCACGACCACGCGGGGATTGAACGGTTTAGCAATATAGTCGTCCGCGCCCATCTCCAGACCCACGACCATCTCCGATTCCGATCCCATGCCGGTCAGCATGATTACGAGGATATCAGGCCGTTGACGCTGCAACTGCTGGAGCACCAGCAATCCATTGGTATCAGGCAACATCATATCTAACATTACCAGCGCGATGTCCGGGTGAGCACTGACCATCGCCAGCGCCTCTTTACCCTGATGACAGCGATAAACCCGTAAAGCATGTTCACTGAGCGCGTCCTGCAACAGATCGCAGACCGCAGAATCATCATCCACCACCAGAACTGCTGGCTTCATTGTGTGACCTCAATGTTACTAAAGAGTTAATGTCGAGTTTACACATTCCCCTTTTGCCTGCAGGTTAATGCGGCTGAAACGTGACCAGCGTCGCCTCACAAAGTGTTGAAGCGTGCGTCAGCACCCTTTTTTTGCCTTTTCGGCATTGAAAGGAAAACGTTTGCGCATTTAGGGGGCAATGCACCATAATCGCGCCCTGATTCGGTTCAGAATTCTCTTAAGGCTCGTTTGCGCTTATCCAGGTAATCGATTGCGTGTCGGACTGGCACAGCAATTGCTTGAGACTTAGCAATTGCTCACATGACAAAGGAAAGCAACCCCGGTTTTTAGCAGGCCTGCAACGGCGCGGGCCAGCCGTCGGCATTACCACAAACAGCATGATAATAACTTTGGCAAGAGAGCACGTACCTGAGTGACGTCTCTATCATCGAGAGATAATGATGTTAGAAAAACTATTTAAATTAAAAGCGCACAACACAACGGTTCGCACCGAAATCATCGCCGGGATCACGACCTTTCTGGCAATGGCTTATATCCTGTTCGTTAACCCCAGTATTTTAGGGGCGACCGGCATGGACAAAGGTGCGGTCTTCGTCGCGACCTGTCTGGCGGCGGCAATTGGTTCTGTGTTGATGGGACTGATTGCCAACTATCCTATCGCCCTGGCACCGGGAATGGGCCTGAATGCGTTCTTCACGTATACCGTTGTGCTGCACATGGGCTACACCTGGCAGATTGCGCTGGGCGCGGTATTCCTGTCTGCGGTTATCTTCTTTGCGTTATCAATCTTTAAAATTCGCGAATGGATTATCAAAAGCATTCCGTTGCCGTTGCGTGCGGGGATTGCCGCCGGTATTGGTCTGTTCCTGGCGATTATTGCGCTGGAAGGGGCGGGAATCGTCGTCGACAATCCGGCCACGCTGGTAGGAATTGGTGATTTGACCAAGCCTGGACCACTGCTGGCGATGTTAGGTTTTATCATCATCGTCGTGCTGGAGGCGCGCCGTGTGACGGGCGCGGTTTTGATTGGCATTCTGATCATTACCTTTATCTCCATGGGAATTGGCCTGACGCCGTTTGGCGGCGTATTTTCTGCCCCGCCGTCCATCGCCCCGACGTTTATGCATCTGGATATCGCGGGTGCGTTTAACGTGGGTCTGATTAGCGTGATTTTTGCGTTCCTGTTTGTCGACGTGTTTGATAACACGGGAACGCTGCTGGGCGTGACCAAACGTGCCGGACTGGCTGACGAAGAGGGCAACGTGCCTAAAATGGGGCGCGCGCTTGTGGCGGACAGTGCGGCGGCGCTGTTTGGTTCTCTGCTGGGAACGTCCACGACCACCAGCTATGTCGAATCGGCTGCAGGCGTCAGCGCCGGTGGCCGTACCGGATTAACGGCTGTGGTAGTGGCGGTGCTGTTTTTACTGGCGCTGTTCTTTTCACCCCTGGCTTCCAGCGTGCCGGTTTACGCCACGGCACCCGCACTGCTCTTTGTGGCTGTGCTGATGACCTCAGGCCTGGCCGAGATCGACTGGAAAGACATTACTACTGCGGCTCCTGTTACGGTGACGGCCCTGACCATGCCATTAACGTATTCCATTGCAAACGGTATCGCTTTCGGCTTTATCACCTGGACCGTGGTGAAACTGCTGAGTGGACGGACGAAAGAAATTAATGCGGCGCTGATTATTCTTTCCCTGCTGTTTGTCATTAAGCTCGGCTGGTTGAGTGCATAATTAACTTCACCGTTACAGCATATTTAATATGCTGTAACGGTTTTAGCGTTATATTTCGCGTCGATGCATCACCAGGCTGCCTCAGCTTTTTCAATCGTTGTGCATTCTCTTCCAAAATGAATATGAACTGCCTTTTCTTCACGCCTTTCACCTCTTACTCTCCGACAACACCTTCTGAATAAGGCGGCACGCTGGTTTTATTTTGCGTTCTTATTCAATCAGGTAATGTTTATTGTGCGGGACTTTGCTTCAATAACGTCGAAGCAGGTCGTGAATAACGTTAACGGATGCATGTAATCCGCCTGTCAGGGACCGATAATGGGCAACCTTTGTATAAAACGGGATCGCGGAAAGCCAAACGTAATCGACCGTCATTGCGGGACGGGAGGCAAAACAATGGAAAATTTTGAAAAGCGCTTTGAGCGACTGGAGCAAGACAGCCATCAGATGAAAATTGATCTGGCGCTGTTCAGTGGGCGCGCGACGGCATTTGCGACGAAAACTGATCTTGAAATACTGCGCTCAGAGCAAACGCTGTTTCACGTTGAAATGCTTCAGCGATTCACTGGCCTGGAAGAAAATGTAGGACACGTCGCGAGTCAGTTTGCCGGTATTGAGAACAGGCAGGATCGTATTGACAGCAAAATTTTTGAAATCAATAAGGTATTAGTCGACGTTACTAACCGGTTTAACAGCATTGACGCCACCTTCTCGGTTGTCATAGCGAAATTTGATGATACTGACAGCCGATTTGATGGGACAGATAAGCGGCTGGACGGACTTGGCTGTCGGTTCGAGGGTGTGGACAAGCGGTTCGACGGACTTGACTGTCGACTTGATGGCGTGGATAAGCGGTTCGACGGACTCGACTGTCGGCTTGATGGCGTGGATAAGCGGCTGGACGGACTCGACTGTCGGCTTAATGGCGTGGATAAGCGGCTGGACGGACTCGACAGTCGGCTTGATGGCGTGGATAAGCGGTTCGACGGACTCGACTGTCGGCTCGATAGCGTGGACAAGCGGCTGGACGGACTCGACAGTCGGCTTGATGGCGTGGATAAGCGGCTGGACGGACTCGACAGTCGGCTTGATGGCGTGGATAAGCGGCTAGACGGAATCGACTATCGCCTTGATGGCATTGATAAACGACTCGACGGAATGGATCGTCGCTTCGACAAGGTGGATCAGCGATTCGACAAGGTGGATGAGCGATTCGATAAGCTGGATGCGCGATTTGAAAGCCTGAATAATCGCCTTATCTGGACATTTATGGTCCCGGCTATTCTGGCTGTGTTTGCCTGGTTTATAAATACTGCCGTACTGAACGCAGCCTGATTCAGCAGAAACGGAGAAGGGATGACGGCATTAATGTGAAAGAGACTCACCCTTAATACCGTCTTTGATTTTACTCTTTAACGGAACGGGGGTTCGTTAAACGTTCGCAGTTTACGCGAATGTAACTTGTCACCCTCAGCCCGTAACAGCTCTACCGCCTGAATCCCAATCTGCAGGTGTTCAGAGATGGCGCCGTCGTAAAAGCGATTCGCCTGACCGGGCAGCTTAATTTCGCCGTGTAACGGTTTATCGGAAACACAGAGTAACGTGCCATAAGGCACCCGGAAGCGGTAACCCTGGGCGGCAATGGTGGCACTTTCCATATCCACCGCCACGGCGCGGCTGAGATTAAAGCGCAGGGCCGAAGCCGAGTAACGCAGCTCCCAGTTACGGTCATCGGTGGTGACAACAGTACCGGTGCGCAGGCGCTCTTTGACTTCTTCGCCGGGCATACCGCTGACCGATTTGGTGGCATCGTAGAGGGCGCGCTGAACTTCGGCGATGCTGGGAATCGGGATATCCGGTGGCAGCACGCTATCCAGTACATGATCGTCACGCAAATACGCATGGGCCAGCACGTAATCTCCAATACGCTGACTTTCGCGCAGGCCGCCGCAGTGACCTATCATCAGCCAGGCATGAGGGCGAATGACGGCAAGGTGATCGCAGATGGTTTTGGCATTGGAAGGACCCACACCGATATTGATCAGCGTGATGCCGCGACGATGCGGTGACGTCAGATGCCAGGCAGGCATCTGATGTTTTTTCCAGGCCAGATCGGACAGCATCGCGTCATTGTTTTCCGTGTCAGCCGTCAGGATGACATCTCCGGCGCATACCAGGCTGTCAAACGGGGTTGACGGATCGCGTACCTGTTCGATGGCCCAGCGGACGAATTCATCCACATAACGCGTGTAGTTGGTAAACAACACGAACGGCTGAAAATACTCCACAGCCGTGCCGGTATAGTGGCGCAGGCGTGCCAGCGAAAAGTCGGTGCGCAGCGCATCAAAGTGGGAAAGGGGAAAGGTGGCGTCAGCATGAAACAAGCCATCTGCCGTCTCATCCCCAATCTGCGAGAGTTCAGTCGTGGGAAAATGACGGGCTATGCCGGCGCTCATGGTCCGGTCCAGCGACAGGTCAGAGCCGTCTATTACATACGGGTAGGGAATCTCCTGCTGTGACGGGCCGACTTCGATGTCCACGTCGTACTCTTTTTCCAGCATCGCCAGCTGTTCTGAAATGTAATGACGAAGCAAAGCGGGGCGGGTGACGGTGGTGCTGTAACTGCCTGTATGTGTAAATCGGCCCCATGCACGCGTGCGATTCTGTTGCGGTCCGTCTCCCTGCCAGGTAATGCGTAATTCAGGATAAACAAACAGGCCTTGCTCACGCGCGGCGGGGTCCGGCAGCACGCCTTCTTCCGTGTAGGCCTTGATGGACGCACGAAGCGCATCGACGGCGTCATTGTAAAGTTGCTCAAGCGCATCGAGTGCCTGTTCGCGTGTCAGCTTTTTCCGTTGGGCTGGCATAACTTCTCCTTTCAGGTTCTTACCACAATGCTCCTCAGCTTAGCGGTTTTAACAACGGATTGGGTGAAGAATCTATGATCGCGCGCATTTTGCGGCTGCCTGTTATGGGCGAGGCTAGTGGGCATCATGCGGCACTGAGTAAAAAACGGATTAACCCGACAGCATCAGGATGTGCAGGGCAGCAATGGCTTTCGCTAAGGCAAGAGGGTGGACCGGAGCATGGCAGCACCGATTCGGCACGACTAAAGGCGAGAGCAGAAAAGTGTGTAACGATGATTTAACAGGAATGCAAAACGTTTTGCATATTTCACTTTACGCTACCATCATTAGAGTTCTTTCCCGACATGTTCATATTTGGTACTCCTTTGCAAAATCCCGGCGTAGCAGTGGTGCAGGCGATTAAGCGCACGGCGTGGTATCCGAAACGTCGCGCTTACCGCACGCTGTACTGGCGTGAAATTTCGCCTCTTGCAGTTCCTATCTTTTTTGAAAATGCCTGTGTGCTACTGATGGGCGTGTTAAGTACCTTCCTGGTGAGCTGGCTGGGCAAAGAAGCCATGGCCGGCGTCGGGCTGGCAGACAGCTTCAACATGGTCGTCATCTCCTTTTTTGCCGCCATCGACCTGGGAACCACGGTAGTGGTCGCGTTTAGCCTGGCCAGACGCAATGGTAAACGGGCCCGCGCCGCAACACGGCAGTCGCTGGCAATGATGACGGTATTAGCCCTGGTGCTGGTTATCGCCATTGAGTTCTGGGGGCATCTGATTATTGACGCCATCGCAGGCGCAGCAGAACCGAAAGTGAAAGCCCTGGCACTCAGCTATCTGCAGGTTTCCGCATGGAGTTATCCGGCGGCGGCCATTACGCTGATTGGTAGCGGTGCGCTGCGTGGGGCAGGGAACACGAAAATACCGATGCTGATTAACGGTGGGATGAATATTCTTAACATCGTTATCAGCAGTGTGCTGATTTATGGCTGTTTTTCATGGAAGGGGCTGGGCTTTGTGGGGGCCGGATTAGGGCTGACAATTACCCGCTACATTGGCGCAATAGCGGTCATCTACGTGTTAATGATTGGCTTCAACGCCTCACTGAGAATTTCGCTGTCCAGCTATTTCAGGCGTTGGAACAGCAGTATTTTATTTGAAGTCTTAAGCATCGGTGTGCCGGCCAGTATTGAATCCGTGCTGTTTAACGGCGGGAAGTTACTGACACAGGTCTTTGTGGCGGGCATGGGTACCAACGAAATTGCCGGCAATTTTATCGCGTTTTCAATCGCCTCACTGATTAACCTGCCTGGTAATGCGCTGGGATCGGCGTCGACCATTATTACGGGAAAACGCTTAGGTAAATACCAGGTTTTTCAGGCAGAGCGGCAAATCAAGCACGTCTATCTGTTGGCTACAATCTGTCTGACAGGCGTTGCTGCACTGACCATACCGCTGGCGGGGCTGCTGGCACGCTTCTACACCAGCGATCCGGAAGTGATTAGCGTTACCAAACACCTTATCTGGCTGAATGCCCTGTTTATGCCGATTTGGGCCGCCTCCTGGGTGCTCCCCGCCGGCCTGAAGGGCGCGCGTGATGCCCGTTATACGATGTATGTATCGATGTTCAGTATGTGGTGCGCAAGGGTTGTTATTGGTTATCTGCTGGGCATTGAACTCGGTATGGGCGTGATTGGTGTCTGGCTGGGCATGTTCCTTGACTGGACGGTGCGCGGCGGATTTTTCTGGTGGCGGCTGAAAAGCGGGAAATGGCTTAATAACTACCGCAAGATGCTCGCCAGGGCAGAATCCACCTGAATACCTTCAGCCCACCCGTTTGTGAGAAGTGATGATGCGTGGCAGCTTCGCGCCGCGCATCATCACAGTCTGTTTTAATACTGCCACGCTTTTCATTTACCTGCCTCTACACAGGTTTCGTCATTCGTCAGGACGGTTCTGTGCCCACTTTTCCCGCAAAGCGGACGAAATGCGTTCGAATCCAGGGCCGCGCGCATCGCCTTCGGGTAGGAATACTCTTAAATTTAACGCCATTGCTTCGTTTAACTCTTTGATTAATATGGGTTATTGATTTTGTTTCAGAAAGGCCAGGCAGCCAAATTTGACTTAATTCCTCTTTTCAACTTACGCATCGCGTTTGAGCTGACGGTTTTCTCAGCTTTCAGGGCCATCCGGCACCTTAAAATATTCATCTGGCTTAAGCTTTTATACTAAAGGATAGGGGCGCTGAGACCATAGATGAGTATCAGACGTACGAAATGTGCAGGTTTCACCGTATTGTCATCTGTTTGAGTTAGTAAAAAACATAAATACTATTACTTAGTTACGTAACTGGGAGCTGTATTGAATTTTTCAAGGCAATATGTAAAGCTGTGTAAGATGTTAATAAATGGAAAAGAACTTTACACAGGCGAGCAGGATGTACAGGCTCGTGCGGTAGCTATGGTGCTGCATATTTTTTGTAACCCATTGATTTATTGCTATTTGTGTGAGATCGACTGGAATTTAAGCAGGATGTTACCATTCTCCCCACACGAATAACGATTAACCAGCCCCGTTAAGTTTAACGATTACCTAACAAAAATCGTGTCTTACCAAAACATAATCAGGCTGCTTTAATACCGTTTGCTTTTAGGAATGGGTCAGTTTGCTGAATGTATTTGGTGAAATTCAGCCGACCCGCTTCTCCGGTCATCAGGTTTTATGAACTGTGCCTATACTGTTCATGCTCATCGTATAAAATTTACACTCAATCAACGCTCCTATTCAGGCAACTTGTATTGTTAATCAATGACTTGGCGTCATCTGGCGTCCAGTTGACGTTGTGCAACAATACGACGCGCTGACCACCGGCCAAAGGCCACTTTTTTGGGTATTAATGGAACTAAATATGAAAAAAATGGTGAACTTTCGAATTGCATTAAGCCTGATGTTTGTTTTTGCTGTTGCAGGCTGTAAAACACCGCCAAAAATGACAGATGACACAATGGTCACCAATACCGTTGATGGCACTACCCTGATTCACCGTCATGCCGTAGCTGCGCCTGCACAGTTCACCGCCGTCAATGAGAGTTACCGTGCCCTGTATCCTGCCTCTGTGATGACACGCCCGGATTTTGGCGGCAAGGTCGTGGAAACGCTGAAAACGGGTGAAACCTATACCGTTGTGGGTCAGGTAGAAAATAACTGGCTGGCACTGGGCGAAGAAGCTGACGCGGTTTCACCACCCGCAACTGACGCGAAAGCCACCGACAGTAAGGGCGCCGCGCCTCAGGCACCGACCAATGCGGTCAAAGTCATTGGCTATGTGCCTTTCCGTGCAGTGGTAAAAAGCGATTTATACGACCAAACCATCAAAGCCGATCAGCCTAAGCGTCGTGCGCGTGCCGCCGCGAAGAAAAAGACCTGCGTCTCTGTTGATGGCAACAGCCAGGCCTGCCAGAACAGCAATAACGGTACCTGGATCATTAACTAAGTCAGGGGCAGGGAGGGGCAGATATGGCACATACCCACTTGCGCGCTGGCCTGAAAAAATGGCTCTGGCCCTTCCTGCTACTTCTGCTGACCGCATGCAGTAGCAGTAAGCCCGATATCGCGCGCTACAACCTGAATTTTCAGGCGCATCCCCCCATCAACGCCGGCGCGCCGCTCAAAGTGCGCGTCATGCTGTTGACGTCGGATGCCGAGTTTATGTCCGCTGATTTCTTCACATTACAGAATCAACCCGCGACCGCATTAGGCAATACGCTGCTTAACAGTCAGCAGTTTTTCCTGATGTCCGGTCAGCTCAGTAAAACGCTGAGTGCGAAAAGCCTGCCTGAGGCACGGTTTATCGGCATCATGGCGGAATATCAAAAGCTGGATGGCAAAGTGTGGCGGCTGGCGCTGCCTTTCCCGGACAGCGACAGCAGTTCATTCTGGCAGTTCTGGAAAAGCAATGATGGTGAGCTAAACGCCAACATTATTGTTGACGATGCCGGTATGCGTCCCGTTAAGCAATAACACCGTCTTCAAAGGATGATTATGAACAGAGCCGAAAAGGTTGTTTGGGCGGAAGGGATGTTTTTGCGTCCTCACCATTTCCAGCAGGCAGAAAATTTTCTGCAAAGCTCGCTGCGTGAATGGGGCCAGTCGCAACGTCCTTACATTTGGGGATTTTTCGATCTCGAATTTGATGAAGCGCTGTTACGGCAGGGCAAGCTGGCGCTCAATGCCGCCAGTGGATGTCTGCCGGATGGGACGTTTTTTGCTTTCAGCCAGCCCCAGCAAGGTCCAGCCCCATTAGACGTGCCCGCGAATATTGACCGGGCGAAAGTGGTGCTGGCCATCCCCGCGCGGCGTAATGGCCGCGAAGCGGTAACGTTTGAAGATGCGCCAGATTCTCTGGCGCGCTACCTCGCCTGGGAAGCGGAAGTCGAAGATGACAACGCGCAGGCTGTTGGCACCGCCACCGTCCAGTTTGGCAAGCTTCGCCTGCGGTTAATGCTGGAGCAGGATCTGACCGCAGAGTGGACGGCCATGGGCGTGGCGCAGATTGTTGAAAAACGCAGTGACAACCACATTCGTTTAGACAATGACTATATCCCTCCTACCTTAACGCTTGCAGGCAGTCGTCCGCTTCAGAGCATGATGACGGATTTGCACGGTATGATTCAGCAGCGCAGCCAGCAACTGAGCCAGCGCGCGCCAGGTACCGGGCGTTTTAACAGTGCAGATATGGTGGATTTCATGCTGCTGGCGCTCCTTAATCGCCAGTTGGGGCTGCACGCTCATCTGCAGCACCTGCCGTTACTGCATCCTGAAACGCTCTACAGCCACTGGTTACAACTGGCCGCGGAACTGGCAACCTGGACGCAGGCCCGTACGCCTGACGCGCTTCCCCTTTATGATCACGATGATCTGCAAGGTTGCTTTTCGCGCCTCACCCTGTTGCTGCGTCAGGGGCTGTCGCAGGTCATGGAAGAGAGCGCCATTCAACTGCCACTGACGCAGCGTTCACACGGCCTGAACGTCGCCACCGTGCCAGACAACAGCATGGTGCGTGAATTTGGCTTTGTGCTGGCCGTCAAGGCAAGCGTTCCCGCCGATGCACTCAAAACCCATTTCCCGGCACAGATGAAGGTCGCGCCTGTGACCAAAATTCGCGATCTCGTGCAGTTGCAGCTTCCGGGGCTGGCCCTGAGAGCCATGCCTGGCGCGCCCCCGCAAATCCCCTGGCACGCCGGATACAGCTATTTTGAGTTGGATAAAAACAGCGAGCTTTGGCAGGAGATGGAACGATCGGGTGCCTTCGCGCTGCACCTTGCCGGTGAGTTTCCGGGCCTGAACATGGAGTTCTGGGCCATTCGCAGTCAGTCAGAATAATTCAAACTGAGCAGGCATGATGCAGGAACAAAACAAACCGAACAGTGATGCTTTTCAGCAGGAGTTAAGTCTGAGCCATCAGAACACGCTGGTGGCCGCAGCTAATCCGCTGATCAACGCCATTCCCCAGATTCGTCACTCGGTATCGCATGACGATCCCGCCCGTTTACGCCAGCAACTTATCGAACAGATTCGTCGTTTCGAGCTGGCCTGTCAGCAGTCGGGTCTGAGCTACGAAGTGATCGTTGGCGCACGTTACTGCCTGTGTACGGCGCTGGACGAAGCCGCTGCGCTGACGCCCTGGGGCAGCCGCGGTGTGTGGACCAGTAATGGCTTGCTGGTAACTTTTCACAACGAAACCTGGGGTGGCGAAAAGTTTTTCCAGCTGCTGGCTAAACTGTCACAAAATCCGCGACAGCATATTCTGTTACTGGAGCTAATTTATTTCTGTCTGGTGCTGGGGTTCGAAGGGCGCTACCGCGTACTCGACAACGGGCGTTCACAACTGGACACCATTAAACAGCGCCTGCTGCAGATGATCCGAAGCGTCAGGGGAAGTTTTGCCGCTGCGCTTTCGCCGCATCCTACCGATCAACCGGTGTTGCGCAAACTGTGGCGACCAATGATTCCGCTGTGGGCCTGCGCCGCGCTGGCGGGCCTGGCGGCCTGCCTGTTCTACATTGTGCTTAACTGGCGGCTGGGGGATTACACCTCGCCGGTGCTGGCCAAAATTTATCAGACGACACTGCCCGAAGTGCAGATTCGAAATCCGGCACCGCCGCCGCCGCCGTCACTGAACCTGAAGTCCTTCCTCAAACCAGAAATCGATGAAGGCCTGGTCGCGGTGCGTGACGAGGCCGATCAGAGCGTGGTGACGCTGAAAGGAGACGGCTTATTCGCCTCTGGATCAACGGAAGTTCGTGGGCGTTATGATGCGGTGATTCAGCGCATTGCCGAGGCCATGAACAACGTCAGCGGGAAAATCCTGGTCGTGGGATACAGCGATAACGTGCCGATTCGCAGTGCACGTTTTGCGTCGAACTACGAGCTGTCGCTGGCTCGCGCTCAGTCCGTTCAGAACCTGTTGCAAAAACAGCTGGCCAATCCGTCACGTGTCAAAGCGGAAGGGCGGGGCGAAACGCACCCGCTGGTGCCTAATAACAGTGCAGAGAACCGCGCCCGCAACCGTCGTGTTGAAATCACGCTGCAGGTCGCACCTGACACGACGAAAGCTGAACTTAACGGCCTGGCAAGAGGGAACTAATCCATGCTGAATGTCCTGTTTTCGATACTGACCAGCCGCCTGGCGTGGGGCTTCGTCGGTATCACAGCGTTATCATTTATCATTTGGGTCATCGGTCCGGTGTTCTCGATAGTGGATTCCCGGCCGCTGGAGTCTGAACAGAACCGCATGATCAGTATTGCGCTGCTGTATGTGGTCTGGGGCCTGAGTCAGGCGATTCCACGTCTGTATAACTACTGGCTGAACCGCAAACTGATGTCCAGTCTGGAGACCAGCAAACCGGACGCACCTGAGGAAGAGCGCAAACGCCTGACCAGTGAGGATCAGGTGCTTGCCAGTCGCTTCTCTGAAGCGACAGAAATGCTAAAAAAGGCGCATTTTCAGCGCCAGAGCAGCAAGGGCGCCCCTTTCTGGGCGCAGCGCTTCAGCCATCAGTACCTGTACCAACTGCCGTGGTACATGATTATCGGTGCGCCTGGCGCGGGTAAAACGACGGCGCTGGTGAATTCCGGTTTGCAGTTTCCGCTGGCCGATAAATTTGGCAAAGCGGCCTTACGCGGTATTGGCGGAACACGAAACTGCGACTGGTGGTTTACAAATGAAGCTGTCCTGCTGGATACCGCAGGACGCTATACCACGCAGGAAAGTCAGCAGGAGCGTGATGCCAGTGAATGGCACCATTTTCTGGCGCTGTTGCGCAAATACCGTGGCCGTCAGCCTGTAAACGGCGTCATTGTGACACTGAGCGTGGCTGATCTGTTGTCGCAGTCGCCCGACGCCATGCGTAATCAGGCGATGGCGCTGCGTCAGCGCCTGATGGAACTTCACGATCAACTGGGCATTCGCTTTCCGGTTTATGTGCTGGTCACTAAAGCTGACCTGTTAAAAGGTTTCCGCAGTTATTTTGCCAGCCTGGATAAAACACAGCGCGAACAGATTTGGGGATTTACCTTCCCATGGGCGAAAGCCTCGACAGCGGATTTCGAACTGAGCAGCCAGTTCCAGCAGGAATATGCTCTGTTGCAACAGCGGCTGGATGCCGGGCTGGCGGATGTTCTGCTGGCGGAAAGTGATGCGCAGGCGCGGGCAGAAAGTTATCTGTTCCCACAAGAATTTGCCGCGCTGCGCCCACAGTTGGCTGAAGCGCTGGATATTCTCTTTGCCCGTTCTGATTTCGAAACGCAGTTTGCGCCGCGCGGGATCTATTTCGCCAGCGGCACCCAGGAAGGGCTGCCATTTGACCGTGTGATGGGCGAACTGACACGTGCACTGCACTTGCCGGGCCAGCAGCAGGGCGAGTCAGGTAGCTGGGACAAGGTGGATAAAGAGGCCCCGATTCCGCAGAACAAAGGCCAGAGTTTCTTCCTGAAAGGGGTGCTGGAAAACGTCATCTTTCAGGAGTCGGGCCTGGCGGGCAGCAATCGCTGGTGGGAACTCCGTAATCGCGTAGGGCTCTGGTCGGGCTACCTGGCCTTGCTTATCCTGGTGCTGATTGCGGGGACATTGTGGCTGATCAGCTACAACAAAAATAAAACTTATCTGCAGGAGATGGCGGCCAAAACGCCGCAGGTCGAGCAACTGGGTGACAAACTGCAAAAAGAGGTGAACGGTAACCTGTTTGCGCTGGTCCCTTATCTCAACACGCTGTTGCACCTGCCGGAAAGCGCGTCTTTTTCCCTGGAGCATCCGCCGCTGACGCGTCGCATGGGGCTGTATCGGGGTACCGAAGTGAGTGACGCCACGCAGGCGTTATACGATCGCGCACTTAAACAACTGTTGATGCCACAAGTGGCGCAAAATATTACCCGCTGGTTACGCAATGACAACGGCAGCGATGCCGATTACAGCTATGAAGCCCTGAAGGCTTATCAGATGCTGTATCAGCCAAAGCACTATGACGGTAAGTTTCTTCAGGCGTGGATGATGTTAAATATCTCCCGTGAACTGCCTCAGGATGTGACGCAGTCGGAGGTGAAACAGCTGGCGTGGCACCTGCAGCAGTTGCTGGAAACACAGATCCAGTCCTCGCCCTATGCGAAGGATGACGCGCTGGTAAAGCGCGAGCAGGCGCTGATTAGTCAGATGCCGCTGTCACAGCGCGTTTACGGACGCCTGAAACGCCTGCTGGAACGCGATAGTGCATTGTCACCCGTGACCCTGGCTGCCCTGGGTGGTCCGCAAAGCGAACTGGTGTTCTCACGTAAAAGCGGTAAATCCGTGAATGAAGGCGTGTCCGGACTTTTCACGCCCGACGGCTACTGGAACCACGTTGATAAAGAGATCGCCCCCGTTACGGATGCCCTCTACAAGGATGATATCTGGGTGCTGGGTGGCGAAACGGCCCATGAAGACAGCAAACAAACCGATATGGCGGTGCGTCAGCTGTATATTCAGGACTATATTCGCCAGTGGGAGCAGTTTCTCAGCGATATTCAGCTCAACAGCAGTGCCGATTTAACGCAGCGTATTAATACCGCACGTCTGTTATCCAGTAACCATTCCCCGCTGCGGCAACTGGTTATTAATTTGAGTAAACAGCTCACGCTGACGCGGGCACAACCTGACGACAAGAGCGCGAAAAATGCCGCAGCCGCGTCAGATAACAGTGCCACGCGCACGTTACAGGCACTGTTTACCTCGCCGCGCTCGAATGGTGAACAGGGTGCGGTGCAGCAAACGCCTGAACAAGCGGTAACGGCCCATTTCGCACCGATTATCGAACTGGCACAGCCATTGCAGCAGGGCAGCAAAGTGCTGGCCGTGGATGATTTCCTGAAGCAGATTGACGACCTCTATCGTTACCTCACGGCCGTACAGGACGCGGCGAACAGCGGAATGCCACCGCCCTCCAGTGATGCGATCAGCCGTCTGCAGGCCAGCGCAGGCCGTTTGCCTGGCTCGCTGCAAAATATGGTCTCCGGTATGGCTGTCGGTGCCAGCAGTGATGCACAGCGTCGCGATATGGATAACGTCCGCAAGCGTATTACCATGGAAGTTGGCAGTTTCTGTCGCCAGGCGATTGCCGGCCGCTATCCATTAGTGCGCAACGCGCGAAGTGAAGTCACGCCTGACGACCTGGCGCGCATGTTTGCGCCAGGCAGCGGACTGATGGACAGCTTCTTCCGGGACAATCTGGCCAGTAAAGTGGATACCACCCGCGCGGCATGGCGTTTCACGCCGGGCATTGATGGTAAAACGTTACCGGGGGGCGAAGCGCTGCTGCGTCCGTTCCAGCAGGCTCAGTCGATTCGCGATGCGTTTTTTGCCAATGGTGCCACCACGCCTTCTTTCCGCGTGACGTTGCGCACGGTAAAAATGGACAACGACATTCTTAATATGACGCTGGACGTGGACGGGCAAATCTTACGCTACAGTCATGGTCCACAGGCGGTGCAGTTAGTCAGCTGGCCCGGTCCGGGGGGAACCAGTCAGGTGCGCATGCAACTGGGCCTGACGAATGGCACGACCTCCACGCTGACCACCAGCGGGCCATGGGCGCTTAATCGCTTCTTTGACCGCGCACAGGTCACCTCGGTCGGCGGACTGACGCGCGAAGCCAGCTTTAATGTGGACGGCCATAATGTGACGTTGTCCTTTACGCCGGGCAGCATCAGGAACCCCTTCCAGCTCCCTGCATTTAGCTGTCCCTGAAACAGGATCTGACTATGACTCAATACGCAGCACCTGGCTGGTACGGCAAACTGCCCAGTTCGGGTGATTTCGTAAAACGACGTTTCCCCGATACCCTGCAGCGCCAGTGGTCGAACTGGTTTCAGGTAGGATTGCATCACTGGCAAACCAGTGCGGAAGGCGAGCATTCCGCGTCCCGGGCCTTTCTTAAAGCGCCCGTATGGAATTTTGTCATACCGCCCATGTTAGGTACGCAGCTGATTCAGATGGGCTGCCTGACCGCCGCCCGCGACAGCGTCGGGCGACATTATCCGCTCTGTGCGTTGCGCTACTTTACGCCAACGGAATGGGCCCCGTTATTGCTGGCCCGCGCCGGTGACTGGTATCACCAGATGGGCAATACCTTGTTGCGGGCGGTTCAGGAGGGTGGCACGCCCGAGCAGTTTGATCAGGCGTTGTTAAGTATTCCCCTTCCACAGCCTCAGGAAGGCGAAGCCTCATCGGATATCTTATCGGTGATCGGCAGCGGGGAGAATAATGCCTCCACCCTGAGCTGGAATTTGCCATCACAGAGTTTTGATCCCCAGTTTCAAAGCAGTTTTTGGTGGACCAATCAGAGCGACGGTTTTCCGCTTTATACCCATGTCCACAGCGGCAACCTGACAGCGCAGTTATTTTCGCTGTTATTCGATCCGGCGGGCGGTGCAAAGCCCGGGCGAAATGGACTTTATCCTCCTATGTTTGAATCCTGAGGCGAAACGGATGAGTATTGATATTGACACGTTGCTGATACCGGTAAGCCACGATAATCCCTGCGGGGATAACCTGGAATACGATGCGGATTTTCAGGCGATGGAACAGGCCAGCGTAGGCAAAGCCGAGCAGCAGTTCGGCAATACCATCATTCCGGCCGAACCGGCTGACTGGAACAAGGTCGAAAAGCTGGCACTGGATTTAATGAGCCGCAGTAAAGACTTACGCGTCATGCTCACGCTGACGCACGCCTGGACTCGTCTCAAAGGGTTGCCCGGCTATGCACAGGGGTTGCAACTGATTGAGCAGGCCATGTCGCAGTACTGGGAAACCTTATGGCCACGTCTGGAAGAAGATGGCCAGCCCGATCCTTTTTACCGCATCAATGCCCTGGCCGTGCTGGGCGACCAGTCAGCCCTGGCGGGCGCGGTGCGCCAGTCGTGGTTGCTGCGTTATGCTTCCGACGGGATTACGCTTCGCGATGCCGCTGCATTATGTGACGGCAGTAAAACGGAAGTGCCAGACTACCCTGGCGGCCTGCCGCGTCTTAATGATGAACTGGCGCGAGGCGAGCAACCCGGCGTTGCGGCCATTCAGGACATTGGCGAACGTTTGCAGCGCATTCGTAGCCTGGTGACTGAAAAGCTGGATGAAACGGCCTTACCGGATATGAGTCAGCTTCAGCGCAGCTTCGCCATGCTGAATGAGCGTTGCCAGGCCACCGATATCGGCGCGTTACAGTCTCTGGTAGCGGCCGTACAGTCTGCACCGGAAACCGAAAACCCAACCGCGCCCAGGGCCGCGTCGCGCGCCGCTACAGACTGGCGCAGTGCTCAGCTTAACTCGCGTGCTGAAGCGCAGTTAATGCTGGAGAAAGTGAAACAGTACTTTACGCAGCACGAGCCCAGCCATCCGGCACCGTTGATGATTGACCGTGTACAGCGCCTGATCGAACTCGACTTTATGGACATCATTCGCGACCTTGCGCCGGATGGTGTACATCAGTTAGAAAACATTTTTGGACGCCGCGACTAAGCTATCAGTGAAGTCTTAACGCAGCGAGACCTGCGCGCCTCCTGCGAGCCAGTAACCGCGCATTATTTATGGAGAGAACCATGCCAACAATGAAGTCCAGTGGGCAGAAATTTATCGCCCGCAATCGCGCGCCACGCGTTCAGATTGAATATGACGTGGAAGTTTATGGTGCAGAACGAAAAATTCAGTTGCCCTTCATCATGGGCGTACTGGCCGATTTAGCCGGTAAGCCGCTGGAGCCGCAGGCCAGCGTTGACGACCGCAAATTCCTGGAAATCGACATCGATAACTTCGATGAGCGCATGAAAGCCATGAAGCCACGCGCTGCATTCCAGGTCGACAATACGCTGAACGGCGACGGCAAACTGAATATTGACCTGACTTTTGAAAGCATGGACGATTTCTCCCCGGATGCCATTGCCCGTAAAGTCGAACCACTTAACAGCCTGCTGGAAGCACGTACTCAGCTTTCAAATCTGCTGACCTATATGGATGGCAAAAATGGCGCTGAAGAGCTTATCGGCAAAATTCTTCAGGATCCGACCCTGCTGCAGGCGCTGACGCATGTGCCTAAGCAGGCGGATGCCGCAGAAGGGAAGGAGGAGCAATAATGAATCAGACTTCTCAACAACCCCAGTCACAGGGCGATGCCAGTTTTAGTCAGGACGAGTTTAGTGCCTTACTGAACAAAGAGTTTCGTCCAAAGAGTGATCAGGCGCGCGAAGCGGTAGAAAGCGCGGTGAAAACGCTGGCACAGCAGGCGCTGGAAAATACGGTGACCGTTTCCAGCGATGCTTACCGCACCATTCAGGCACTGATTGCTGAGATTGATGAAAAGCTGTCTCAGCAGGTCAATCAGATTATTCACCATGAAGAGTTTCAGAAGCTGGAAAGCGCCTGGCGCGGTCTGAGCTATCTGGTGAATAACACGGAAACCGATGAGATGCTGAAGATTCGTTTCATGAGCATCTCTAAACAGGAGCTGGGCCGCACGCTCAAGCGCTATAAAGGCGTGGGCTGGGATCAAAGTCCGCTGTTTAAGAAAATCTATGAACAGGAATACGGCCAGTTCGGTGGCGAGCCGTTCGGTTGCCTGGTCGGCGATTACTACTTCGACCACAGCCCGCAGGACGTTGAGCTGCTGGGCGAGATGGCCCGCATCGGTGCGGCCGCGCACTGTCCGTTTATCACCGGTACCGCGCCAGGCGTTATGCAGATGGAATCCTGGCAGGAGCTGGCGAATCCACGCGATCTGACCAAAATCTTCCAGAATACCGAATATGCCGCCTGGCGCAGCCTGCGCGAATCGGAAGATGCGCGTTACCTGGGCCTGGTAATGCCGCGCTTCCTGTCTCGTCTGCCTTACGGCATTCGTACCAACCCGGTTGACAGCTTCGATTTTGAAGAGCAGACCGATGGCTCGGATCACAGCAACTACAGCTGGACCAACGCAGCTTATGCGATGGCGGCCAACATCAACCGTTCATTTAAAGAGTACGGCTGGTGTACCTCCATCCGTGGCGTGGAATCAGGTGGCGCAGTGGAAAACCTGCCCTGCCATACGTTCCCCAGCGATGACGGCGGCGTGGACATGAAGTGCCCGACCGAGATCGCCATCAGCGATCGCCGTGAAGCCGAACTGGCGAAAAATGGCTTTATGCCGCTGGTCCACCGTAAAAACTCAGACTTCGCCGCGTTTATTGGCGCACAGTCGCTGCAAAAACCGGCGGAATACCATGATGCGGACGCTACCGCGAATGCTCGTCTGGCTGCCCGTCTGCCGTACCTGTTCGCCTGCTGCCGTTTCGCTCACTACCTGAAGTGCATTGTGCGCGACAAAATTGGTTCATTCCGTGAGCGTGACGATATGGAACGCTGGCTGAATGACTGGATAATGAACTATGTCGATGGTGACCCGGCTAACTCTTCACAGGAAACCAAATCACGCAAGCCACTGGCTGCGGCGGAGGTGAATGTGGAAGAGCAGGAAGACAACCCTGGCTACTATGCGGCGAAATTCTTCCTGCGCCCGCATTATCAACTGGAAGGATTAACAGTGTCGCTGCGTCTGGTATCGAAGCTGCCTTCGCTGAAGTCGAACGAGAATTAAATTTTTTTGCAATGTAAAGCACGTCCAGGTGGCGTGCTTTTTCAGACGATTAAGCATGACCTTTTTCATTTCAAAAATTCTGTTGCCCGCAAAATAAACCTTTTCTGAAAATACTGGCTCCGGTAGAAGGTCTACGGGTTTCGACCGGGCTATAAAGGTATAATGGCAGGCTACTTAATCAGATATTTTGCTGTTCCATGTCGGCCAGATAAATAATTAGCTCAACTGTTCTGTTATCGCTGTGAGAATGGATAGGGGTTAAGTCATCAGCCTGCAACAGAATGAACGACATAATTAAATTTAGCGTATTTACGACGGATGCCTTGTGTGCGTCAGCATTCATTTGACATACCGATACGGCAAGAAAATCTCCTGCTGTTGCAGTTTATTGTAGTGGGACCCTTCGGGAAGCCTGTAGCACTCCCGAAGTCGAGGCAAAAGTAAAATATGGACTGTTTTATTCAGCCCCATGCTTTTCTCTTTGCCATATAGATGCTTTTTCGAAAGCGACAACTTTTTCCATAACGAAGAGTAAATATTATGGCTATTGATATGTATTTGAAAGTAGACGGCATTACGGGTGAATCTAAAGATTCTAACCATACCGGCTGGATTGATATTACCTCTTTCTCCTGGGGCGCTAATCAGCCGGGTAATATGAGCGTGGGCGGCGGTGGCGGTGCTGGTAAAGTTAACTTCAACGACCTGCACATTAATGCCAAAATCGACAAAGCGGTAACTGCACTGCTGAAAAACTGTGCCAGCGGTAAGCACGTTTCTAAAGTTGAAGTGTCAGTTTGTAAAGCGGGCGGCACGCAAATCGAATACACCCGAATCACCCTGGAAGATGTGCTGGTAACCAACGTTCAGTTCGTGGGTTCAGAGCACGATGACACCCTGGGCGTAACTTATGCATTCCAGGCTGCGAAAGTGAAACAGCAGTACTGGGAGCAGAGCTCTTCTGGTGGTAAAGGTGCAGAAACCAGCGCGGGCTGGAACATCAAAGAGAATAAAGAAGCGTAAGAAAAAACGCCTCCTTATCGGGAGGCGTTTCTCGCTAAGTGGTTTTTTCTTTTTATGCGTTAGGCTCCCAGCCAATTTACAAGGATTTCTCTGGATCAGATTCATTGGGTGGAGATAGTAAATGAGTATTACAGGGTCAGTTGGTATAGGTGGCCGTAATAATTACGGCGATGTAAAAACGGTACAACGGCTTTTACAAAATAATGGTTTTCCCCAGCTTCGTGATGACGGCAGAATTGGGCCAAAAACTATCGAAGCTATCAAAAGTTACCAATCACGTTTCATGTCACGGCCAGATGGTTTGGTTGATGTTCATGGTCGGACCTGGAATAAATTATCTAATTCTGAAAAAACTAACCGAACGCAGCCCACACCAGAAGAAAATCGCCATCTCAATTCAGGTCGCTTAACTGTAAATGCAGGGCAAATAACTTTTGATGCAGAAGGTAATGATTGGCCTAACAGCCCAGGATTTAGTCGTCATATCCATTGGCCTAAAGGGGCTTCTGGCGTAACAATCGGACGTGGTTATGATATGGGTGGGCGTTCTGGTGAGACGGTGAAAATAGACTTGATCCAGGCTGGTGTTCCGCAGGAACAAGCTATTCTTCTGGCAAGAGGCGCTCGATTATCACCTTCACAGTCAGACAAGTTCGTAAAAGAACACCGTAATGAGTGTGGTATTATTACTCGTGAGGCTCAAGCTAAATTATTTGAAATGATATACCCTAAATATCTGGTTAGAGGGCAATCAATTTATCTTAGTAAAACTTCTGGCTTCCCAGAAAGAACCCCTTGGGAAAACCTTAAACCTCCTATAAAAGATATAGCTGTAGACTTTGTATATCAAGGACTGGGTTTTGAAAGAACCATGAAAGCCTGCATGTACAACGATATCGATAAGTTAATACATTTTATTGAAAATAATGCCCAAGTAAAAAGTTATGAGGGTGGACGCCAACGAGCAAATTATCTGAGAAAACATAAATAGGCGGGAGTTTTTATGTGCAAGCAATATATTTATAGTTTGGCTTTTGTTTTTTTTATATTTGGTCATTCAGCTTATGCGATGGATGATTGCTCTAAGGAAACAAGTGATCCTGCAGTGTTTACTTGTGCTGAAAAAAACAAAAACACTGCAGAGCAAAAGTTAAATAATGAGTACTCGGCGGCAAAGAAACGCATCGATAAAGTCTTTCAAAACGAAGCGGAAGTCAAAAAAGAATATTTGAATATATTTCTTGAGTCACAGCGAAGCTGGCTAAAATATCGCGATGGGCAGTGTAAGTTATTTGCGCATGTTGCCGATAAAAACAGTAATCCTTATACGGTATTTACGAATAATTGTATTGCAGAACTTGATGAGGCAAGAACGAAACAGTTGGAACAGATCCCGTACGATTGATTTTTTTAATATGCACCTATTGTAATCCAGGTGCATATTATATTGTAACGCTTTAGTAACTCTATCTATTTTTATATCCCGCCTTTCTCCCCGAGAGACGCGCGATATAGATGTCGAAAAGCTAACCGCAGGAATCCGTGATGCGCTTTACGATAATAACCGCTAAACCCGGCCATCAACCGCCGCAAACCAGTTTTGATTTTCTTCCTCCCGGCGGCACAATTGATCGTGGTGTGGATAACAATCTGGTACTGCCCGACGACGATCGCACGATTTCCCGCCTGAAGGCGATTGTGCTTATCACTGCTGAAGGTGAATGCCGCCTGACGAATCGCGGTAACGTGACGCGTGTGCTGTTAAACGATATCCCACTGGAGCAGAGCTCTTCTGGTAAAGGTGCAGAAACCAGCGCGGGCTGGAACATCAAAGAGAATAAAGAAGCTTAATAAGATGCGCCTCCATCAGGAGGCGCCCTTTACACTAATCTGTTAAAGCTGAGTCGAGAGGGATTTGACGTGACTACAATACAGATAAGCCAGAGCGTTGGTTTAAGACAACCTAATAAATCACGTGATGTTAAAACCGTTCAATCATTATTAAATTCCAATAAGTCTGTTACACCTCACTGGTAGTGAATTAAAAGTTGATGGTTTTTTGGGACCAAAAACTATTGATAAAATAAAAATATTCCAGGAAAAGATTGTGGGTCTTCGCAACCCGGACGGTATTGTTTCACCCCGGGGGCCTACAATGCGTAGGTTACATGGAAATATTACGCCGGTCAGCAATATAAAAATTAAGCCTCGATACTACAGCCTCTGCTGTTACTGATGAAATGTATGTTAGTATGGCGAAAGCATTAAATTGCGAACCAGCAGCAATAAAAGCAGTTGTGATGTCGGAAACCAAGCAAAGTCCATTCGATTCATCAGGTCGGCCGACAATTCTATATGAAAGGCACTATTTCAGTAGATTAACAAATCACAATTATGATGCAACTCATCCTGAAATATCAGGAAAGCCATACGATCATTATGGTAAATTTAGTGAGCAATACGACTAATTAAACAAAGCAATAGCACTTGATCGTGCAGCAGCGCTCCAGTCAGCTTACTGGGGAGCATTCCAAATTATGGGTAGTAATTATGTCACTTCGGGTTACGAAAATATCGAAGAGTTTGTCAAAGGAATGAATACTATTCCGGGGCAGGTATACGCTTTTGTTAATCATGTTTCTCATACGCCGACTCTTTTGAATGCAATCCGAACGAAGAACTGATCAAGTTTTGCCAGATACAACAATGGTAGTGATTATAAAAAGAATAATTATGATGTTCATTTATCAAGAAATTATGACAGAGCCATGCATAATTAATTCAGGATTTTATATAATATGAAAATCTTCAATCTAATATTGTCTTTACTTGTTATTAGCCCTATAGCGAATGCTTCCATAACTCTTTCTAAACCTCATTCAAATGATTATGAAAAGACTATTATTCAGGAAGCTCAGCATGAAGGTCTTGAGCGAGTTGAATTAGATAAAAATCAAACTTTCGATTTAATCAAAAATGGCAAAGTATTAGGTACTCTTGTACAAGGAAAAGGATGGGTAAGAGAAGTTCAGCCTGTATGTTTTATTGCCTGGACAAAGGATAGTAAAAAATCTGATCAGTTTATCCAAACAATCGGTCAAGGGGATTGGGAAACAGTAGGTTGCCATAAAGTTGATTCAGTTGGCCTTATTTCAAAAAAAGACGATCCTGCTACGAAAGTTGCGGTTATTTATACCACTGAAGCCCCTGATCACTATGCAAATGATTATTACATTTTGGGATTAAAAAGTGGTGATAACAGCATCTATTACGATCAGAGTGTTACTGAAAAGTTTCAAAATTCATATATAAAAAATCTCTCTGAACTGCGTAAGGCTTATCAAAAGTAATTTTAATTAAACCTCTTTAGCAAAACAACCAAGGTTATATGTTAATTTTAATTAAAGGGGTTTGCATATGAGATGTATGATTAAACTCCTTTGTACTATTAGTGGAAATTGATGAATTTTCCGCTATAGAAAATTTCTGCAACGATAGCAACGAGCAGTAAGTATACGCTTGTACAGAAAGAATCATTAATAAGACGAGAGGCAATTTAACAAAGAATGCCAGGCAATAAAATTAAGGATCAATGATTTTATTATAGCCCTTTCAAAAGCTAAGATAAGTCTCTGCAGCTTTTTACTGAATCATAGCGTCCATGGCTTAAATGCCGCCATGAAGGATTGCGCGTTCGCCTCACTGACGGCGGATAAGAACTCTGCCGCGAGCATGGCATACAAAACACCTGTGCAGCAAGTCTGGACAAACAAATAATTAATAAGTTGAGAAGAATCCCTTACAGTTAATGTTGTATTTTGAAATATTTTCTTTTACTTTATCCCACTTTCAGGTGTCCATCATGCAGAGAACCGGTTATTTGTTACTTTTTATCGCGTCGTTGGTCATGTCCTTAAAGTGTTTTTCTGAACAGGAATATTCTTTAAATCTTAATGGTAAGTGGAAAGTTGAACATGTATATGTTGACGAGGATGTTGCCTCTGCGAAGCTGATAACGCTAATTCCTGATGATCCGAATCTAAAAGGACGTATATTTGAATTCACGTCGGATAAAATAAAGACGTCTATACAGCCAGATAGTGGCTGCGAGTTCCCAGATTATCATTCTATGAATGTGACAATATTAAATCATTTGATGAGCAGTACGACAGAAGGGGTGCAATATGACCCTGCTAAAAGCTATTCTCTGCCGGTCAAAGGAACGCTGAATATACATCCTTATAGTATTCATTGTCAGAATGGGAAGATCAGTCCTTCAGGTGAGCATATTGAACACTGGCTTGTGAAACTTAATGTTAATTTGGTATTACTGAACTGGGATAACCAGTCTTACATATTACTAAAAAAGTTATCAGATAATGCCAGATTTTCACCTTCGTTCGCGTGCGAAAGGGCAACGAATGATAGTGAAAAAACGATTTGCCATGATCCAGATTTGTCTTCCTGGGATGTGAGTGTCGCCGAGGCATATAATATTGTATTAAAGCAAATTACAAATACAGGTTTAGATGCCAAGATACGTTTAGCTCAGTTCCATCAAAACCAAAAGCACTGGCTTGACGCCAGAAATGCGTGTTCTGCTAATTCTACCTGTATAAAGAAAAAAATGCAGGCTCGTGTTGCCGAACTTATTGAGCTTGCGAAGTCATAAATAAATGCCTTTTTAAACAAGCACGTTTCATATCACGGTCAGATGGTTTGGTTAATGTCCATTGAAAAAATGGAGTGTACTTTCTCGCTCAGGTAACAATACCAGTAAAGTTTTACCTCCTGGGAAAGTCGATGATCCAAATGTTAATTCTGGCCGTCTTACTGTTAATGCGGGACAAATTACATTTGATGCCGAAGGTAATGACAACATTCATAGTCCTTATTTCAGTAGGCATATACATTGGCCAGGATATAACTCAGGGATAACCATTGGAAGATGGTTACGAAATGGGCGGAAGAAGTTCAGGTGAAATTTATTCTGATCTTTTGATGGTGGGGGTTGAGTAAGAGCAGGCAAGGCGTCTTTCTTTAGGCTCTACAAAAAAAGGAAGTGCGGCACATTCCTGGGTTAAAAAATACAGGGATGAATGCGGCATCATATCACGTAAGTCGCAGGCAAGGCTCTTTGAGATTATTTACCGAATCTATGTAAGTCGTGCTAAATCTTCTTATCTATCTATAACTGCCAGTCATCACGAAAGAACGGACTGGGATAAGCTGAAGCCCGCAATCAAAGATATTATTGTGGATTTAATTTATTAAGGTGCAAGTTCGACGATAAATATGCAGGCGGCTATGCATAATTATATCAATAAATTGGCAGATTTTACTGATAGCTCAGCATATCTCCAAAAGTTTGAAAAGGGTCGTCATCGTGCTCGTTATCTCAGAAGTAGACGATAGATAAGAGGTTACATGGAAAAGATATTGCTTTCTACTTTGCTCGTAGTTGGTATGCAAGTGCTTAATCCGGTTTATGCTTTAAGTGATTGCTCACAAGGAAATAATGATCAAGAGGTTTACTCCTGTGCAGAAAAGAATAAATCTGAAACAGAAGTGATGTTGAATAAGGAATATAAAGCGGCTAAATCAAGGGTTCAGGAGCTTTATAAAGGCAATGATGAGGAGCTTAATAAGTACATAAGCACGTTAACTGAAGCACAACGGGCATGGTTAAAGTACAGAGAAAATGATTGTGAACTTGCCTCTTTTGCAGCGGATAAAGGTAGTGATGCAAGTCTTTCTTATATCAATATCTGCATGTATGAGCACAATGAACAAAGAATTAAAAAGTTAAAGATGATACCTTATCATTAATTAAATTATAATAATCAATTCCTCTGGGGTGCATTTTTATTTTCAGCTGTCGTCAAGTGAATATAGCATAGGATAAGTGATGTCTTTTAAAAGATCTGACCTTATTAATGCTTAAAAATAGATCGTAAATGTATGCACCTCTTTTTGGCAAGGCAGGGTTGGATGTTTTAGCTCGTATTAAAAATTTTACAGAGGAACTCTTGCAGTTCATGCTTTAAATCTTTCAAGTTCATCAATAGTCCATGAGTGGCAAACGGCAGGTGTAGGTGCTATTCGAGGATACTCAACTTACGTTGATGCAGCAGCTAAGGCCGCAAGATTCATGAAGTATGGAGGTTGGGTTGCTATCGGTTTCAGTGCATTGAACACAACTAATGATGTCTATAAAGGATGCACAGTTGATCGCGAGAATGAGTGTACAAAAGTTGCTGTAAAAGAATATTCGAAGTTTGCAGGAAGTACAGTGGCTGGTTTTTATGGTGGGGCGTTGTCAGCTTCACTTGCCACAGGCGCATGCGTTGCGTTGGGAGTGGCAACTGGCGGAGTGGGTGCCTTGGCTTGTGGTATAGTTGGTGGTGCCGCAGGTGGATATGGTTTTGGTGAAGCCGGTGGAAAAGCCGTGGACTTTATCATGGATAAGATCTTATGACATTATATGATATCACCATGTATACGATTATTTTTTTATTTTTCCTTATTGGTTTTTTGCATATTTATGCCTCTTTTCTTTTTAAGAAAAACAGTGAAAAATACGCTAAGATAATTCGTGAATTTAATAATGCAGGTCTCCAGCTTGATACTACTACTAAATTTTCAAGTAACTTGGGGTTTTATGCAAATTATCAAAAGATTTCATATTTATATCGCCTTCAAAAAGGTGTGAAAATGAAATTCAGACAAAATGAAGAAGTAAGGGAGGAAGCTTATAATTTTATTCAGTCGCAACCAAAAAATATGACAGCGTGGATCGCTGATTTAGTTGTTTTTTATAAAGCTATATTTGCCCTGACTGCGGTTTTTGGTTTTCTTTTGTTTTTCTTTGTTTACATACTCAACTAGTTTGCCGATTAATTAAAGTGAGAAAATAAATCTCGAACTGGTAATGATGTTTTTAGGTGTTTACGTTTTGCGGGCTTTACACTTTCACCTTTTAGGTCATTCCTGGATGATAGCGTTCTACTTCCGAAAATTAAAATTCATAACTTGGGTTAACAAGTATGTTGATATTAACCATAGTCAAACATTCCATCTTAACGACAGTAAAGAAGTTGAAGCGCTTATTCAGGAAAGCGCTTGAGTTAATACGACGTAATCTGTTTGTTTCATCGCTTGGTCTGAAAATGGAAAAGTTATAGACCATTTTATTGAGACAATAGGCCCGGGTAAATGACCGTAGGCTGCCATTAGTAATAATGTGCAAGAAGCCTACACATGTTTTAATGATGAAATGAACGTTACTGAGTTATCATTTAAACAATGAAGACCAGGCAGCACAATCCACTAAGCCTCTATATCCCGCCTTTCTCCCCGAGAGACGCGCGATATAGATGTCGAACAGCTAACCGCAGGAATCCGTGATGCGCTTTACGATAATAACCGCTAAACCCGGCCATCAACCGCCGCAAACCAGTTTTGATTTTCTTCCTCCCGGCGGCACAATTGGTCGTGGCGTGGATAACAATCTGGTACTGCCCGACGACGATCGCACGATTTCCCGCCTGCAGGCGATTGTGCATATCACTGCTGAAGGTGAATGCCGCCTGACGAATCGCGGTAACGTGACGCGTGTGCTGTTAAACGATATCCCACTGGAGCGGGGACGCCAGGTAGAATTGCAGGACGGCGATGTGCTGGGCATTGATGACTACCGCCTGCTGGTTAACGATCTTAACGGTGAACAGCAACCCCAGCCGTCGCCTGTCGTGACGGCTGCACCAGCCAAAGCGCCGGTCATGAACGATGCGCCACCGGTCGCTGCACCAGTCACTGCCACAGCAAGCACGGCGGCCATTCCGAGTGAAATCTGGGACAGCCTGGCAAAAGAGTTTTCCATTTCAGACGATTTGTCGAAGCGTAAAACGCCGGCCCCCGATATGCCAGATGCCAATCCGTTAACTTCGACGGCGGCGAACCGTAATCCGGAAGATCCGCTGGCACAGTTGATCAGCGATAAGCCGCTGGATATCGGGCAGCAGCCTAAAACCAGCAGTCTGTTTGATGAAGGCGATGCGCTCTTTGCGCAGGAAAGCATCTTTGATGATCGTACGCCGAGCACCTTATCAGCCCAGCAAAATGCTCAAGGACAGCCGAAAGTCGAGGCGCCATCGGGCGATCTGGATCCCCTGAATCTGTTTGGCAGTCAGAATACGCCCGACCCACGTCATCATGACGATCCTCTTGGATTAATGATGAGCGGCGCGGTGCCGCTGGCGCAACCTGAGGTGCCGGTTACACAACCTGAAGCACGGCCAGCCCCGCAGAAACCGGCCCCGCATCCGCAAACGCCTGAGCCTGCTCCCGAACCGCGTGAAAGCGCGCCGGTTGAGCTGGCCGAGTTAAGCAGCTCACCGCTGTTTGATCACACTGAAACGCAGCCCACTCACGATCCCGTATTCGAAACCGAGCCGGAGCCTGCGCAGCCTGAAGGGGCGCAGAGTCCCATCGATTACGGGGGCATTACGTTACCGACGCCGCAGGCGGTTCAGCGTGCGCCTTCGCCGACGCCAAAAGGACGACTGCGTATTGATCCGGTTGCCTCGCACAACAATAACGGTGGGGCAGAGCAGACGACAGGAAACAGCAGTAGCGGTGATGCGTTGAAAGGTGAATTGCTGGATGCGCTGCTCGAAGGCATGGGTCTGCAGGATCTGCAACCAACGCCGCAATTCGACCGTGAGCAGATGCGGCAATTTGGCCAGATGCTGAGCATGTTTTCACAGGGAACGGTCGCGCTGCTCTCGTCGCGCTCAATTTTGAAACGCGGCGTGAAGGCGGATATGACGGTGATTCTCGACGACGCGAATAACCCGTTTAAACTGTTGCCCTCGGGCAAGACCGTGCTGATGCAGATGTTTGGAAGCCGTATGCCAGGTTTTATGCCACCACGTCAGGCGGTACGCGATGCGCTGATTGATTTGCAGGCCCATCAGTTGGGCATGATTGCCGGTATTCGTGCGATTATCGCCTCCATGCTGCAATCGTTTAATCCCGATCAGCTGGAAGAAGAGGCGCGTCAGAACGGATCAATCTCACGCATTGGTCTGCTCGGTAATCGCAAAGCCGCGCTGTGGGAACATTTTGTTCAGCGCTATGGCGAAACCGCCGGTGAAATCGAAGATGACTTCCATACCTTGTTTGGCGAAGCCTTCTTGCACGCGTACGACATGGAAGTAAATCAGTATAAAGACTCTCAAACCCACACGGATGACGCATGAATATCTCTACTGCTTCCACGTCGAATCAGGGCGACCGCGCCACCAATCAGGATCAAACCGGTGAGCGCATCGGTGAACGTTCGGCCTGCTTTGTGGTGTGCGATGGTGTGGCAGGGTTTCCTGGCGGTGATGTGGCAGCGAAAATTGCGCGCAGCAGCCTGATGGAAGCCTTCGATGGCAATGCGCACCTGGATGCGCAAACTATCCGCGATTACGTCAATTATGCCAACGACGCAATCCGGCAACAGCAAAAAGCCAACAGTCAGCACAGTCGCATGGGCACCACGCTGGTGAGTTTGTTTATCGACAGAGACTATGAGCTGGCTTACTGGGCCCACGCAGGCGACAGCCGCCTGTATCTGTTTCGCCGCGGCTATCTCTATCATGTCACCACCGATCACAGCCTGGTGCAGCAAATGAAAGATGCCGGTCATCAGACCGAAGGCATCAACAGTAACCTGCTTTATTTCGCCCTGGGCATGGGCGATGAACAGCGTGATGCCAGCTATAGCGACGTGGTGCCTATTGAAGACGGCGACGCCTTTCTGCTGTGCACGGACGGCTTCTGGCATGGCGTCACGCTGGAACAAATGCAGCAATCGTTGCATATGGTGAACACGCCAGAAGAGTGGCTGACCCTGATGCAACAAATTATCAAAAACAGCCAACCGCAGGGTGGTCAGCAGGACAACTTCAGCGCCATGGCTGTCTGGGTAGGTTCCCCGGAAGACACCACTTTATTGCACTCGCTGTCAGATGCGGCGCAGTTTTTCCCTCTTCGAGATTGAGAACGCCAACATGAAATATGGATTAGTGGGCCTGGCTGCAATGCTGTTGAGTACCCATGCCTTTGCTGAGAACTATCGCATTGTGCAGTCGCCAACTCAGAAACTGGATGTCTGGATTGATGATGTTAAAGATAACCAGCTCGCAAGCTGGTGTAAGAGCACGGTGAACCTGCGCATTGTGACGCACGGGGATAAAGATCCTTCAGTATTAAATGATTTTCTGCCGCGTGTCGCCGGATTAATGGGCTCGCAATGTAAGCCGCTGCAACAACTGCACTGGACATTAACCGATACCGAAGGTGCCCAACTGGGTAACGGCAGTGCGGCAAAAGCGCAGCAGTGGAAAGTGGTTATCACACCGCCGGCAACCTCACAGCCTGCTTCAGCTGCCACTGCACAGCAGCAGGCACCGGTGACGCAGACGCAACCCGCCGCGCCGGTCGTGCTGAATTCTCCACCCGCCGATACCACGCCATGGCTGCAGTTCAGTTTGCTGGATGGCTGTCATTTCCGGACCTGGTGGCATCAGCCCGCGCAGTCAAGTGCCGTCTTCGTGCCCGCTAAGCAGGGCGTGACCTGTGGCAAAGATGGCTGGCTAAGCGGTCACAGTACCTTAACGGAAGTGGGCAAGGGCCAGAGCAAACCCGTCTCTGTCAGCTTCTTACAGGGTTTCCCGGTGGCGGGCCTGAGCGACAAACAACAGCTTGATGAGCTGACGATTACCACGGTCAACAGCGAGCGCATGGTGCTGAGCGATGAAAAATCGCCAGACAGCTGGCTGGTGCTGCCGTTCAGCCCACAATTCAACGGCTGGCAGGCGGTGAATCAGGTCGTTGTGGCGATGCCTGCCAGCGAAGCCGCAGATGAAAATGCCCTGCGGGCGCGCCTGCAGGAAGTGCGGAAAACCTGGTCACCGTGGCTGAGCAGCCCTGCCTCAATCAAAGTGCAGTTGGTGGAAAAACTCCATCCGGAACTGAAAGATCCGGCCGCCGCCGTCTATCGCACCATCAACTAAGGCATAAGGAGTTTGAATGGATTCTTTACAACAGCGTCTGGCTAACGCCTCTCTGGCAGAAAACCTGGCCAGCATTACCGCGCAAATCCAGGCAAACCCTGCGGATGCCGATTTACGGGCTGCCTTCGTCCAGCTGTTGTGCCTTGCCGGTAACTGGAAGCGGGCACAGACACAACTGAAATCCTGGCTGGCGATGCTGCCGCAGGCGCAGCCCACCGTAACCTTGCTGCAACAGGCAATTGCGGGCGAAGTATTACGTGAGGCTGTCCTGCGCGGCGAGGCCGATCCCCAATTGCCTGGCAGTGCCTGGCCCTGGTGCAATCTG
Organism: Pantoea sp. SGAir0180; assembly: GCF_043546245.1. Classification (NCBI taxonomy): domain Bacteria; kingdom Pseudomonadati; phylum Pseudomonadota; class Gammaproteobacteria; order Enterobacterales; family Erwiniaceae; genus Pantoea; species Pantoea sp. SGAir0180. The sequence goes on from NZ_CP028071.1 coordinate 1,192,865, forward strand.
ATGCTGGCCGCGTTGAAAGCCGATATCGCCGGGGATAGCGTAGCAGGGGCGACACTGCGTGCTCAGGCGCTGGACAGCGCAGAAGCGAGTGCCGGTCGTGCCGTTGCGCAGGAGGGCGAAAGCCCGTTCGCCTGGCTGATGGACGGCGACAGTCGCTTCGGACCGATCTGTGAAGCGATTGCTAATGGTCGCTATTACTGGATCCCGTTTGCGGCGATCGCGGAAATGGAATTCCAGGCACCAGCAAGCGTGACGGATCTGGTCTGGCGTCATACGCGTTTGCAACTGGTGGATGGCAGTGAGCAAATCTGTCAGATCCCGGTTCGTTATCCTCTTCAGGAAGGCGCAGACGAACGCTTCCTGCGTGCCAGCATCACAGAATGGCAGGCACTGGACGGTGACGAAGGGCAGTTCATTGGGCACGGACAAAAAATGTGGCTCAGTGACGAGGCAGACTTTCCCTTACTGACGCTGCAACAGATGATTTTCAACGAAACTGAGTTACCTCATGAGTCGTAACGACAATTCATCCGGTGACGGCTATTCACAGCTGCATGGCGGCTATCGTTCGCGTAAAAATCGCGAAACGCTGACCGCGCGCGATAAGCTTCAGTCATCGCTGCTGGACAGACTGACGGATGATGCACCCGAGAAAGCGACAGAATCGGGCAACAGTTCGGTGATTACCCACAGCACGCTGCGACGCAATGTACTGCGCGATCTTCAGTGGCTGTTCAACACCATTAACAATGAAGCACAGCACGATCTTAGCGGGTTGAATGAGGTGCAGCGCTCTGTGCTGAACTTTGGCGTCGCGCCGCTGGCCGGACAGAATATTTCTGACATTGAGTGGCAGGATATGCAGCGGAAAATGACCGATGCCATCCTGCATTTCGAACCGCGTATTATACCGCAGGGCCTGCAGGTGCGCTGCGTCAGCGATCTGACCTCCCTCAGCCTGCACAACGTTTTGTCGATCGAGATAAAAGGCCGGTTATGGTGCGTACCTTACCCGCTGGAGTTTCTGTTCCGCACTCAGGTGGATTTAGAGAGCGGCCATTTTGAACTACAGGATGCAGGTTAATCATGGACAGCAAGCTGCTCGATTATTACAACCGTGAACTGGCCTATCTGCGTGAGATGGGCGAGGAATTTGCTGCGCAGTATCCGAAAGTCGCAGGACGGCTCGGGATGCGCGGCATTGACGTTGCCGATCCCTATGTCGAGCGGCTGATGGAAGGTTTTGCTTTCCTGACCTCCCGTGTGCAGCTAAAGATGGATGCGGAGTTTCCGCGCTTTTCGCAGCGCATGCTGGAAATGGTGGCGCCCGGCTATCTGTCTCCCACGCCGTCCATGGCCATTGCGCAACTGACGCCGGACAGCCGGAAAGGCGATATCAGCAATGGTTTTTTAGTGCCGCGCGGCACGATGATGGAAAGCCAGAACCTGAAAAAAACCGGTGTCACCTGTAGCTACAGCACGGCACATGATGTGATGCTGCAGCCGCTGCGCATCAGCGATGTCTCCCTGGGGGGCGTACCGGCGGATATTCCGCTGGGAGAACTGAAGGCACGCGGATCGTCCGGGGCGTCCAGTGCACTGCGCATCCGTATGACCTGCGAAGGCATTTCCTCGCTGAGCCAGCTCAGTCTGGACGACATTATGTTTTTCCTCAGCGGCCCGGATATTCAGGCGCTCAAGCTGATGGAGCTGCTGATGCAGCATCGTAGCGGTATTATTTTGCAGTCCGTGGAAGCAAAACCGCAGCGCCAGTCGCTGCCAGACGATGCGCTGGAGCAGGAAGGCTTTTCGCCGGATCAGGCGCTGCTGCCGGATGACCTGCGTAATTTCGATGGCTATCGTCTGCTACAGGAATATTTCGCTTTCCCGGCACGTTTCCAGTTTGTCAGCCTGCGCCAGCTCGCGCCGTTTTTGCGCCGCTGCGACAACACACAGTCTTTTGACATCGTTATCCTGCTGGATAAAGCCGATGCCGCGCTGGAAAGCGTGGTCGACAATACGCACCTGGCGCTGCACTGCACGCCGGTGATCAACCTGTTCCCGAAAACGGCTGAGCGACTCAAAGTCAGTGACAGCCAGCATGAATATCATCTGGTGGTCGATAACATCCGCCCACTGGACTATGAAATTCATTCGGTGAAGCGGCTGTTTGCCTCGGTGGAAGGGCAGCGTGAAGAGCAGATTTTCCGTCCATTCTGGAGCACCTTCAGCCACGATGGCGGCGATTACGGCGCCTATTTCTCGCTGCGTCGCGAACAGCGCACACTGTCCGAACATGCGCTGCGCTATGGCACCCGCACAGGCTATATCGGCTCTGAAGTATTTTTGTCGTTGGTCGATCAAAACCACACGCCGTGGAACAGCGATATCCGCTACCTGTCTGCCGAGGTGATGTGTACCAGCCGCGATCTGCCGTTAATGCTGTTACAGCAGGAACAGGGCAACTTTGTTATGCCCGACTCAATTCCGGTCGGGCAGCTTACCTTATGCAAAGGGCCCACGCCGCCACGTCCCGCGCTGGCCGAAGGGCTGTCAGCCTGGCGGTTAATCAGTCATCTGCAGATGAACTATCTCAGCCTGATGGACAGCAGTGAGGGGGAAGGCGCGGCGGCCTTGCGCCAGATGTTGAGTCTGTATGCGAGCCTGGCGGAAACACCGCTAACGCGCCAGATCGACGGCATACGGCACTGCAACCTGAAAGCCGTGCACCGTCGCGTACCGGAACCGGGCCCGGTGGTCTTTGCACGCGGCGTGAGCATCGCGCTGGAAGTCGATGAACAGGCTTTTTCAGGTGCCAGTCCGTGGCTGTTTGGCAGCGTACTGGAGCGCGTCTTCTCTCGCCTCGTGGCGCTGAACAGCTTTACCGAATTCACCCTGAGCAGCCAGCAGCGCGGCGAAGTGGGCTACTGGCCACCGCGCATGGGTAAAAAGGCGCTGCTATGAGTGAAACGGCGCACATCATTCCCTTACAGCGGGCCGTTCGCCTGCCCGATGATTTCTGGCAGGCGGTCATGGCCGCTCCCTGGCGCTACGACCTGTTTCAGCTGTTGCGTAAGCTGGATGCCCAGAGCGGTCAGCGTTATGCCTTAGGTAAAGCGCCGCTGCCAAAATTTGAAGCCGTGCGCATCGGACAAACCCCTTCGCTGGCCTTTGCACCGTCCACCGTGTCACAGGTTAAACCGCGCGAGCAGGACGACCGTTATGACGTGGCCATCTACAGCTTTGGCTTGTTCGGCCCTAACGGCCCGTTACCGACGCACTTAACGGAATACGTTCGTGGCCGCATCGATCACCATCAGGATCACAGCCTGAGCGCCTTTGCCGATCTGTTCCACCATCGCGCCACCTTGCTGTTTTACCGGGCCTGGGCGAATGCTCAGCCCACCAGCTCGCTGGATCGCCGTGATGACCGACGCTTTCAGGATTACCTGGCCTGCGTGGCAGGCATTGGCTTACCGGCTCAGCAACAAGCCAGTTCGCTCAGCCTGCATGCGCGCCTGATGCTGTCCGGCCACCTCAGCCGTCACGGTCATGATGCCGAAGGCCTGGTGCGGATTCTGCGTCATTACTTTGGTGTGCCGGTGATGTTGCAGCAGAACGTGCCGCAATGGTTAGCGCTGGACAGCCGCGATCAGGCGCGGTTGTCAGCAGGACGCCACATGCCGCGGCTGGGTGAGTCCGCTTTCCTTGGCGTGGCCGTACGTGATGTGCAGCATCGCTTCCGCCTGCGCATCGGACCACTCAGTGCCGAGCAGTATGAACGTTTTTTACCCAATGCTCAGGGCGCGTGCGAAGTGCGCGACTGGGTACGTCACTATTTAGGGATTGAGATGCAGTGGGATCTCAGCCTGATCCTGGCGGCCGACGCTGTGAAAGGGGTAACCCTGGGCGGTGAGGCGCGGCTGGGCTATACCAGTTGGCTTGGACAGCAACCGCAGCCCATAGATCGTGAAGATTTTGCTTTTGAGGTTGAGGCCATGCCGTAACGGCGCAACCGCTTTCCCCGATATTTAGCCGCTTCTTTCATTAAAGAGAACCGATATGTCAGAAATCAGCCGTGCCGTACTATTTGGCAAACTGGATACGCTGTTATTTACCTCGCTTGAGAGTGCGACCGCCTTCTGCAAACTGCGTGGCAACCCCTACGTGGAGCTGGTGCACTGGCTGCATCAGCTCATGCAGCAGCAGGATGGCGATCTTCAGCAGGTGATTAAGCACTTTTCACTGGATGAAAACGCGCTGACGCGGGATATCGTCGCTGCCCTGGACCGCCTGCCGCGCGGCGCCAGTGCGGTCTCCGATCTCGCAGAACACATCGACAGCGCCGTTGAACGCGCCTGGGTTTATGCGTCGCTAAAATATGGCGCGAACCGCATTCGCGGCGGGCATCTTCTCATCGGGATGTTGAAAACCTTTAATCTGGCCAGCGTGCTGAAAGGCATCTCGCCGCAGTTTTCGCGCATCAATGCCGATGCGTTACTGGCGCAGTTTGATACCTTGCTGGCGAACAGCAAGGAGGTTCAGCAGGCCGTTGTGCCGCCTGTCGGTGAGGCCGCCGCGCCAGCGGCAGCGGGCACCAGTACGCTGGTGCAGTATGCACAGGATCTGACGGCCCGCGCACGGGACGGAAAAATCGATCCGGTCGCCGGCCGTGATGAAGAGATCCGCCAGATGGTGGATATTCTGATGCGCCGCCGCCAGAACAACCCGTTACTCACCGGTGAAGCCGGCGTGGGAAAAACGGCGGTGGTAGAAGGGCTGGCGCTGCGCATCGCGGCCGGTGACGTACCTGCACCGCTGCGCGACGTACAACTGTGGCTGCTGGATATCGGTATGCTACAGGCTGGTGCGGGCATGAAAGGTGAATTTGAAGCGCGCTTACAGGCGTTGATCAACGAGGTGCAATCCAGTCCCACGCCGATTGTGCTGTTTATTGATGAAATTCATACACTGGTAGGCGCGGGTGGACAACAGGGCACAGGCGATGCCGCCAACCTGTTAAAACCCGCCCTGGCCCGTGGCCAGCTGCGCACAATTGGCGCAACCACCTGGGCCGAATACAAAAAATACATTGAGAAAGATCCCGCGTTAACCCGCCGTTTCCAGACCGTGCAGGTGCAGGAGCCGGATGAAGCGAAAGCGATCCTGATGCTGCGCAGCACCGTCAGTGCTCTGGAGAAACATCACCAGGTACTGCTCCTGGATGAAGCCGTCAGCGCCGCCGTAAAGCTGTCTCACCGCTACATTCCTGCCCGTCAGTTGCCGGATAAAGCCGTGGCGTTACTGGATACCGCCTGCGCCCGCGTGGCCGTCAGCCAGGGCGCTCAGCCGCCTGCGCTGGAAGATTGTCTGCACCGCCTGGCGGCGCTGGACATTGAAGCAGACATTGCGGAACGCGAAGCGAAGGTCGGGCTGAGCGATGAAACCCGTCAGGCCGCCATTGCTGCGCAACGCAGCGCACTGGAGGCCGAGCGTGATGCGCTGGACGCCCGCTGGCAGCAGGAGCGCGAACTGGTCGAAGAGTTGATTGCACTCCGTGCCCGCTGCGTGACGGAAGGAGAAGCCTCGCTGCGTGAGGCGCTGGATCACACCCGGCAGAAGCTGCAGGCGGTACAGGGCGAAGCGCCCCTGCTGTTTGCCGCCGTGGATGCCAGTGTGGTCGCAGCGGTGGTATCTGACTGGACCGGTATCCCACTGGGCCGCATGGTGAAGAACGAAATCGACGCTGTGCTGAATCTGGCCGATACGCTGAACCAGCGCGTGATTGGTCAGCGCCACGGTCTGGATCTGATTGCCAAACGCGTCCGCACCTCGCGCGCCCGTCTGGATAATCCCAACAAACCGGTCGGTGTGTTTATGCTCTGCGGCCCGTCGGGCGTGGGCAAAACCGAAACCGCGCTGGCGCTGGCTGAGTCGCTTTACGGTGGTGAACAGAACATTATCACCATCAACATGAGCGAGTTCCAGGAAGCGCACACCGTATCAACCCTGAAAGGTGCGCCTCCGGGCTACGTCGGTTACGGGGAAGGTGGCGTACTGACGGAAGCCGTCCGCCGTCGCCCTTACAGCGTGGTACTGCTGGATGAGATTGAAAAAGCCCATCCTGACGTGCACGAGCTGTTTTTTCAGGTGTTCGATAAAGGCTGGATGGAAGACGGGGAAGGCCGTCATATCGATTTCCGTAATACCATCATTATTCTGACCTCCAACGTCGGTACAGAACTGATCAGCGCTCTGTGCGCCGATCCGGAACTGATGCCGGAGCCAGAGGCTCTCAGCACCGCGTTACGTAAACCGTTGCTGGAGGTTTTCCCGCCTGCGCTGTTGGGCCGTCTGCTGGTGGTACCGTATTATCCGCTGAGTGATGAGATGCTGGCGGAGATTGTTAAACTTCAGCTGGGACGCATTGTCCGTCGGCTGGAAGAGAATCACGGTATTGAGGCCGTTATTGACGATTCGGTGGTCAGCCAGATCGTGCAGCGTTGTACGGAAGTGGAGTCTGGCGGTCGCATGGTCGACGCCATCCTGACCAATACCCTGTTGCCGCAAATGAGCCAGATACTGCTCAGCGCCCATGCCCGTGACGAACGTTATCGTCGTGTGCAGGTCAGCTGTGAGCAGGGCGAGTTTGTTTGCCAGTTTGCTGTCTAAAGCCGTTCGTTATCAGAGAGCGTTCGAATATGTCGGAACACGATAATCACCAGACTGTACCCAATGCGCTACCGATTGGTTACCGGTTCAATGAGTTTGAAATCAAGGAAGTCATCGGCGGCGGTGGCTTTGGCATCGTCTATCGCGCGTGGGATCACCAGTTGGAACGCGATATCGCCATCAAGGAGTTTATGCCGTCCTCACTGGCTGTGCGCAGCGACGATCTGAATCTGGTACTGCGCAGTGAACGGTTCAGTAAGACGTTCCATGCCGGCCTGAACAGTTTTATTCAGGAAGCCCGTCTGCTGGCGCGTTTTAACCATCCTAATCTGCTGCATGTACTGCGCTTTTGGGTGCAAAACGACACCGCCTACATGGGCACGGTGTTTTACAGCGGGACCACACTGTCAGCCCTGCGTGAGCGCAATCCGCAGCTGATCGATGAGAACTGGATTCGTCGCCTGCTGCCGCCCCTGCTAGGTGCGATTAAGACCATCCATGATGCGGGTTATCTGCATCGGGATATCTCGCTGGATAACATCCAGATTCAGAGTAACGGCGATCCGGTGCTACTGGATTTCGGCTCCGCGCGCAAAACCATCGGTAACCTTTCGGATGAAAGCGAAACCATGCTGCGTCCGGGTTATGCGCCGATTGAGCAATACAGCGACAACGATGAAAGTGAACAGGGCGCGTGGACCGATATCTATGCGCTGGGTGCCGTACTGCACACGCTAATCACTGGCGCACCGCCGCCGGTGAGCGTGGTACGCAGTATTGAAGATAATTATCAACCGCTGGTTCAGCGTGCGCCGGCCGGCTACAGCCAGACCTTGCTGGCGGCAGTCGATCGCGCGCTGGCCCTGAAACCGGAAGATCGACCGCAAAGCATTGACGCCTTTGCGGCCTCCCTGGTGCTGCCAGAAAAAGCGCCCGAACCGCTGCCGGAAGTGAAAAACACCGGGCCGGGCACGATGCTGGTGCCGGTAGAAGAAAACGACGAGGCCGCTGCACCGGCTACACCGCTGAAGAAACTGATGCGTAACCGCTTTGCGTTACCGGGCCTGGTCGCGGCGGGCGTGCTGGTGGGCGTGTGTGCAGGTTTACTGATGGCGGGCGGCGACAAACAGGACGCTGAACCGGCTGACGTTGCGCAGACGGAAACGGCCCCGGCAGCTTCCTCCGCATCGCAGGCACCGACGGAGCCCTCTGTTACACCGGCTCAAACCCAGACGGCGCCAGCACAAACGCAGACTGCCCAGGCCCAACCGGAAAAAGCGCAGGAGCCGGTGGCACCGCCACCGCCACCTGCGCCCGTCGCGCAGGTGTATATCAAATTACAGCCCGGCGAGCGCGTTGAGGTGAACGGCCAGCCGCAGGCGGTTGTACCGGCAGCCAATGGTTTTGCCGCACTGCAACTGGCACCAGGCAATTACACGTTTTCAGTGACAGGTCAAAGCGGCGAACGCGAACAGACGTTGACGATTAATCAGGAAGGCGTCTGGTTACTTGATCCTCATATTTAACAGGTATGTCTATGTTTTCACGTATTACTGTACAACTTCCCGCACAGGGACTGCTGTTCCGTCGTCTGAGCGGCCGCGAGGCGCTGTCTGAAGCGTTCGTGCTGGAAGCGGAGCTGCTTTCCACGGACGCGCGCATTGACCGCCAGTCGCTGCTGGGTAAACCGGTCACCTTCACGCTGCCGACGGACGGCCTGATGAGCGCGCTGAACCCGCGCTATATCAACGGCAAAATCACCCGGATAGGAGTGCGCAGCGAGGAGCTGGGCGGTGTGCGCTATGCGGTCTACGGGCTGACGGTGGAGCCGGACCTGTGGCCGATGAAGCGCGACCGCAACCTGCGCATCTTCCAGAGCCAGACGGTGCCGCAGATTGTGCAGACGCTGCTGAAGGAGTACGCGGTAAACGTGGAGACGCGCCTGGCGGGCAGCTACCGGGTGTGGGAATACTGTGTGCAGTATCAGGAGAGCAGCTTCGACTTCATCAGCCGGCTGATGGAGCTGGAGGGCATTTACTACTTCTTCCGCCACGAGGCGGACAAGCACACGCTGGTGCTGTGCGACGCGCCGGACCAGCATCAGCCGTTCCCGGGCTACGAGACAATCGCGTACCACGTGACGCCGTCGGGCGGCAGCGTGACGGAAGAGGGCGTGAGCCAGTGGGCGCTGGCGGAGAGCGTGACGCCGGGCATCTACAGCACCGACGATTATGACTTCCGCAAGCCAAACGCGTGGATGCTACAGGCGCGCCAGAATCCGGTGTCGCCGACGCCGGGTTCAGTGGACGTGTACGACTGGCCTGGCCACTTTGTCGAGCACGGTCACGGCGAATACTACGCGCGCGTCCGCCAGGAGGTGTGGCAGGCAGAGCACCACGAGGTGAGCGGAAGCGGAACGGCGACGGGCATCGCGCCGGGCTACACTTTTGCGCTGCTGAACGCGCCGCACTTCAGCGACAACGGCAAATACCTGGTGACGTCGGCGTACTATGACTTTGAAGAGAACAGCTACGCCAGCGGCGACGTGGGTGCCACGCGCCACAACATCGACTTCACGGTGCTGCCTGCCGCGGTGACCTTCCGTGCGCGCCCGGAAACACGGTGGCCGAAGACGCACGGCCCGCAGACGGCCAGGGTGGTAGGGCCGAAGGGTGAGAGCATCTGGACGGACAAATACGGCCGGGTGAAGGTGAAGTTTCACTGGGACCGTCTGGCGAAGGGTGACGACACGAGTTCATGCTGGGTGCGGGTGTCAAGCGCCTGGGCAGGCCAGGGGTTTGGCGGGGTGCAGATCCCGCGCGTCAACGATGAAGTGGTGGTGGATTTCATCAACGGCGATCCCGACCGTCCATTGATTATCGGCCGGGTTTACAATGAGGCCAGTATGCCGCCGTGGGCACTGCCCGCTGCCGCCACACAGATGGGCTTTCTGAGCCGTTCGAAAGACGGTACGGCGGATACCGCTAACGCATTGCGCTTTGAGGATAAGGCGGGTGAGGAGCAGGTATGGCTTCAGGCGCAGAAGAATATGGACACCAACATCAAAAATGATGAAACGCATACTGTTGGTGGGGAACGAAGTCACTATGTCGCTAAAAGTGAGTTACATCGTGTTGAAGTCAATCTGGTACAGGCTGTTAAAGGCGACACTGAGATTTTGACCGGTAAAGGTAAAGTTGATGCTGTAGTCGAGCAATATGTTCTGGCGTCGGGGACCCAGCTACGCCTTGTCTCGGGCGAAAGTGCCATCGAACTGAATGCAAATGGCACTATCAATCTTATCGGAAAAGATTTTAATTTCTTCGTCGAGAAGGACGGCAATATCACCACAGGTGGAAAACTGAATCTGAACACCGAAGGCGCGCAACCGGGCACCTCTGCGCCGGGGTCGGGACACAAAGGCGATATCAGCGCGGCTGTTCAGGAGAAATTTACGCCGGGAAAGCCGGGTAAGGCAGGTGCTTTAGCAAGCGCACCTGCCGACGCTTCAAATAATGCCGTTGCACCCGCTAACGTGCAAACGCCCTCTTTCAGTGGTTATGGCAAAGATGTAGACAGTTTGGTTGAGAAGTCACCTACCATGAAACAGGACATCACCACCCTGAAAAAGCGTGGATGGGTTTTCAAAGAGGGTGAGGCGGGGAAAGGGACGTTTGCGGATCGTCAAGGTCGTATCATCACTGTCGATAAAAGCAACATGAATGATGCTGCTAAAGTCGTACAGTCGCTGTCACATGAAAGTGGACATGCACTTTATAAACCCAATATTGATCTGAGTTCTAAGGATAATTACCTGAACAGCACACTCAGTGATGAGGGCGCAGCCACACTAAATAATATTCGTGTACAGCGTGAGATCATTGCTAATCACGGTGAGGACATCGGCATAGCAGGCAATACAGCGAATCAGAAAGATTACAATGCTATCTTCGACTCCCTGCAAAAAGGTGACATCACTGAGAGTGACGCGAGGATGAAGATCGGGCGTATATTCGGAAAAGGTGAGAGGACCTCCACGACGAAGGAGCTATACGAGGATTATTATGGAGGTTGGTATGATAAAAATTACCCGGCAAAGTAAGCTATCAGTCATGTTACTGGCAGGTTTTTTTATAAGCGGATTAGTGGAAGCAAAGATGCAAGCAAATGATATATGGAGTTTTGTCACGCAAATGCGTTCCAGTGTGAAGAGTTTATCTGTACAGGCTATTCACAATGCCCCACTGGCGTTTAAATTAAAAAGTCAGAATGAATATATCAATTTTTACCGGGCTGACGGCATCAGGCTTAACGATGCGTTACTGATAAACGATATTGAGTTGCGACTGAGTAAAAGCCCTGACGGAATGGCACCTTTTCTGAGTTTTTCGCCGCAAGGGAAGTGCATTACGCTGAATGAGATCAAAAACCATTATCAGACTATCCGTTTAACGGATTACCCGCGTGGTCAGTCTGAAAATGAGCTAACCAGCTACACATCACCTCCCGATGCCAACGGCCAGGTCATCACCTTTTCATTTACGGCTAAAAATCCAGACTGTCTGAGCAGAGTGATTATTACTTCTGAAGAGTAAAGGAACGGCTTACTGACAATGATGGTCTGGTACAAAGCTCAGCAGCAATTGTCACCTCTTTGTGCGATTATCTGGCTTTGAATGTTCCTCTCTCATCAGAAAATATATGACGTTAATCAGGTTATTTTTGACACTGGCGTTTTTTTTCACGCCTGTTTTAAGTCTGGCAAATACGGTGTCGACAGAAACAGTACCGCCACTGAGCAACGACGATTTCTCTGTCCTGCTCAACGACTACGCTTTCACCCCTGGTGACGCATGGAACAATCAGAGCTTCGTCCGTGCAGGCAAAGCCTTGAGCTCGGTTGTGGCCGGAGAAGTGGTCATCGATGAACAACGATACAACTATTTCCAACACAGCTATGACGGCTTTGCGTTGTTCAGCGCAACGGCGGTGGGAAATGCCAGCCATACCATTCTGGCGGAGATTCTTGTGGACGCTGCCAGCGTGCCGACGGCTCGCAATATTGTGGTGGGCGATAGCGTGGAACAGGTTCGGCAAGCCTATGGCCCAGGCAAAGAAAGTGACAGCGATAATCAACACTGGCTTATCTACAAGCTGGGTGAGAAACAGTTGATGTTCGAAATTGACCAGCAAAAGGTCAGCCATATCATGTTGAATACCACTATGAGTGCCAGACAGCATGACATCAGCGCAGACCAGGCTGTCAGCGCGGCAACAGAAGCCATTCACACTTATCACCTGACAACACTCAGCGATCAATGTCTCAGGTATGATGTTGACGACAGCAGTGATAAAAGTTTCTTTATCATTACGGTTCGCGAAGACAACCATGACGTCAGTTGTGGCGGCGATCCGGATATCTCTCCTCGTCTTTTCGACATTAAAGTGGCGCGTGATAACACTCAAATACTCACTAACGCCGATGATGCCGATGGCACGTATCGAAGCCTGAATACGTCAGCCACACCCAATCAATAAACGGACACCCTATGAATTATCAGTTCAATGAAGGCGCATTTGCGCTGTTTCCTGCTGCGTGGCAGGACACCACCATGAATATTTTGCGGGATGAGGCCAGTGGGCTGGCATTCGTTGTGAGTCGTGGTGTCATTCCTGAAGGCAGCGATGCGGAGACGGAGTTCCAGCGTCAATGGGATACATTACGCAGTCAGATGGGCGCTATTCAGCAAACAGCGTTTGTACGGGTTATGGCTGGGATTGATAGCGCGCTACAGGCGCTGGAAGTTGAAACCGCCTTCGAGCGCAATGGACAAGCTGTGTGGCAGCGGCAGTTGGCTACTCAGGTTCCTGACAGCAACATTTTCATGATTTTTACCCTTTCCGCGATGCGTCCTTTCAATGAAGAAGATGGAGAGCGCTGGAAGAGTTTTAAACACAGTCTGAGTCTGAACAATCCACGGAAAGCATAAGCTATGGATAACCATGCGGCCCGCGTGGGCGATGAGATCATTCACTCCAGCATTTTTGCTGATATCACCAGTATTGTCGCTGAGGGCGCAGCCTACGCCGTGATCGGTGCGGCGGTGGGCGCGGCGGCAACCGCCGCCGCGCCCCTGTTAGGTGCAGGGATGGCCGCGGCCAGTGTGGCCGCTATTGGTTCCAGCTGCCTGCTCAGTGGTATTCTGGGCGGCGTACTGGCCAATGCCGTTGGCCTCTCAGAGGACATCACTAAAGTAGCCGATGGGCTGGGAAACATGCTGTTCCCTCCTTCGCCCGCTGGTGTGATTGCCAGCGGATCAGAAAATGTTCTGGTGAACGGTCTTCTCGCGGCACGTGCGGCGGGCATGCTCGTATCCGGAGAAACTCCACCGCCGGAACCGCAGTCACCCAAAAGCTTTGCCGATTACGGCGGCATGTTGCTCGCTGCAGCCAGCCAGTTTGGCAGTGCGATGTGGCAGCCTACGGTTGCGTCAGCCGATGCCGGAACGTCTCCGCTGGAGCAGGACAAAGTTGTCTGCGAAAAACACGGCGCGCCGCAATATCTGGCCCAGGGTTCTAAGCAGGTTTTTATTAACGGGCAGCCAGCCGTTCGCGCCAAAGACAAAACCACCTGCGAAGCCACGGTAAGTGACGACGTTTCACCCAATGTCATCATTGGCGGTGAAACCGTGACGGTAAGAGAGATCAAAAGCGGTAAAGTACCCGGGCTGGCTTTAGCGATGATCGGCCTGTCCCTGATCCGCGGTCGACCCAGTCAGATTCTGAAAAACATGCCCTGTGCACTCGCCGGTGCGGCCGGGGGGATGATGGCCGATATGGCGATTAATGCGGCCTTTTCGTCGCTGTTTCCGGTTCATGCCTCGACTGGCGTCAAAGTCCTCAATGATGATGCCGAACGTGATTTCTCCCTTCCTGGCCGTTTTCCGCTCAGTTTCCAACGTAGTTACAACAGCCTGACGCAGCGCAACGGATTATTTGGTCTGGGCTGGGCAACGGTGTTCGACAGCTATTTAGTGCTGGATGGCACACAGGCAACCTGGTTTGATGACAACGGGCGCGAGCTGCGCTTTGCGGTGCCGGGGGATAAAGAGGTGCTTTACAGCATCAGCGAAGGACTGATGGTGCGCCGTAATGAAATGGGCGATATCGCTATTGCCGATGATGATGGTGCGGTTTGGCGGCTCTATAAACCTACAGCGGCGAATCCTCAGGTACTGCGTCTGGCTTCGCTGAGCGACGAATACGGTAACGCGCTGGAGATGGGCTGGGATGAGCAGGCGCGTCTTGTGCGTATTCATGATGCACCGTTGGCCATCGACGTCACACTGCATTACGGCGACAACCAGCACCCTCAGCGCCCGACATCCGCCAGTCACTTTGATGGTGAACAGCACTGGCCGCTAGCGCACTGGGACTATACAGAACAGGGCCAGCTTGCCAGCGTCACCGATGCGGCTGGCATTACCTCGCGCCGTTTCCGTTATAACGACGATGGGTTAATGATCTGGCATCAGCTGCCAGGCGGACTGGAAAGTGAATATCGCTGGCAGAAACTGGATCACTGGCGTGTGGTCGAGAATCGCACCAATACCGGTGATGGCTGCCATATGCACTACGATCTGGAAGCAGGCATTACGCGGGTGTCGACCTATGACGGTCAACAGCGCGAACACCACTGGAATGCTGCGGGCCTTATCACCTGTTTCATTGATGAACGGGGCGAGAAGTGGCGTTATGAGTGGAATGAAAACGAACTCATGACGCGCCGCATCGATCCGCTGGGCAATGCGGTGAGCTTCACCTATGACGATCTTGGTAACCGTGTTGAAGAGAAAGATGCGGACGGCGGTGTGCAGGCAGTGCAATGGCTGTCCCACCGTTCTCTGCCAACGGTCGTTGCAGGCGCAGACGGCTCCACAACGAAATACTATTACGATCCCCATCATGGCCTTGAGCGTGTGGTCGATGCGCTCGGGCAAAGTACCGTTTATAAGCGGGATGAGTTTGGGCTGGTTATCGAAGAAATCGATGCGGCAGGCAACAGCTATCGTCGGGAGTTCAACGATGCAGGCCAGGTCATCCGTGAAACAGACTGCTCAGGGCTGACGACGCGCTACCGCTATCATCCGCTGGGCTGGCTCAGTTGTGTGACGGCGCCGGATGGTGAAGAAACCCGTTATCACTATGATGCAGCAGGCCGTCCTGTTTTGCTGGAGCGGGCAGAGGGCTGGGAAGAGCGGTTGCGCTGGAGTGACAACGGCCTGCCGCTGGCCCATGAGTCAGCGGATGGCAAACGCAGTGAATTCCGCTATGACAACGTCGGGCGCTTAATCGCGAACCGCAATGCCCAGGGTGAGACGGTTCAACGCAGCTGGGACAGCCGTAGTCGGTTAACGGCGCTGCAAAACGAGAACGGCGAGCAGTATCAGTTCGAATGGGGTGCAGATTCTCTGCTGCTGGCCCAGACTGGACTGGACGGCGTGGCTACGCGTTATGAGTATGATGCTGCGGGCCGCACGTTAGCTCGCACTTTTGCCGCCGGGCATCCTCAGGCGATTACCCATCGCTATCACTGGAGTCGGGCCGGACAACTGCTGGCGCGCACGACACCCGAAGGCCAGACGCGCTATCACTACCGTGGTGGTGGTCAGCTAAGTAAAGTGTCACAACATCTGCCACTGTCTGACACCGAGTGGAGCCAGCAGGCTGAGCAGGAGATTACGTTTACCTATGATGCGCTGGGCCGCATCGTGAGTGAACAGGGGGAGCAGGGCACACTGGCCTGGGAGTACGACGCGCTGGGTAATTGCACAGCCCTAACCCTGCCGGATGGCCGCAACCTGAAGCAGCTTTACTACGGTAGCGGTCATTTACTGAGCATCGCACTCGATAACCTCCCTGTGACGGAGTTTACCCGTGACACATTGCATCGGGAACTCAGCCGCACGCAGGGCGGTCTGACCACGCGCAGTGAATACGATCGTCTCGGCAGACTGCGCCGCCGTGACGTTTTCAGGGGGGAAGCCCAGCGACCTGCACCGCGCGTCTGGTCCCGCCGGCGCGACTTCGATTACGGCAACAACCTGATCCGTGAAGAGCGCGACGATAATCCGTTCAGCCAGACATTATGGCACTACGATAACGCAGGTCGTTTGTTGTCCCAGGAAGGCGCGCAGCCTGGTAATGAACATTGGCGCTGGGACGGTGCAGGCAACCCGCTGGATCGCCATGCCGCTTCCCACGTCATGCATAACCGCGTGACCGAACTGAACGGGATTCGCTGGCAGTACGATATTCATGGCCGCACCACTGAGAAGGATGACGGCCAGACCCGCTGGCGCTACCGTTACGATGGTGAGCATCGTCTGACGGATGTCATCAGCGAGCCGCGTGATCGCAACAAGCCACGCAACAAAGTGAGCTTCCGTTACGATCCGCTGGGCCGACGCATCAGTAAAACCTGCCAACAATCGTTACAGGGTAAGCCGTCTGGTCATGCTGTCACAACGCGGTTTGTGTGGGAAGGTTACCGTCTGCTGCAGGAAATCCACGACGATATTCCGCTGACTTATGTCTACAGCGACAGCCAGAGCTATGAGCCACTGGCCCGTATTGATGGCGTGGAAAGTCCGGAGATATTCTGGTTCCACTGCGCCGCAAATGGCACGCCCGAGCGACTGACCGACGTTGAAGGCCAGAAGACCTGGGAAGGTGTGAACAGCCCGTGGGGCAAACTGCTGCGCGAATCGAATCAACGAATTCCGGTGGTAGAGCAGAACCTGCGTATGCAGGGCCAGTACCTGGACCGGGAAACGGGGCTTCACTATAATTTGTTCCGTTATTATGACCCGGACAGCGGCCGGTTTACCCAGCATGACCCGATAGGGCTGGCGGGGGGGATTAACCTTTATCAGTATGCGCCGAATGCGCTGGGATGGGTGGATCCGTGGGGGTTGAGTTGTAAAAAACTTGAAGGTAAATATAAAGAAATTGAGAAAAAACCTCTCCCAGAATCACTCGCTGCTACGTTTACAAATAGTGATTATAAAACTGTTGTAACAACAGAAGATATTATTTTGTATAGGGTATATGGAGGGAAGGCTGAAGCAGGTGGTTCATTCGTTTCAACAACAAGCGCCGGTAGTCGTATTCAAGCTAAGATAGATGCTGCATTACTACCGCAATGGAAAAATACTCGACAATACGAAGCTACAATATTGGTACCTAAGGGGACAGTACTACAGATTGGTGAGGTTGCACCTCAAGTGACAAAGTCCGGGGCAATACTTAATGGGAAAGCTGATCAAATAATACTTCCTCGAGACTGGGATCAGAATTGGATTTTAAACACTAGAAGAATTAGCACTCCATAGGACGTCTATATGAATACGAATCAAGTAGTGAAAATTTTGAAAGATACACTGGCATTAATTAAGAACGAATCCTTAATAAATGGAAAAAATAAGCTTAGTGATATCATTGAGAAATATGAGTTAACAATCCAGAAGATAGAGGATGGTACTTTGAAGTATAATGAAATTCATAATTCAGTAAAAGCCTACCTTGAGATTTATAATGATTATGATAACCCTTTGCTTTTTAAGATGTCAGATGCTGAGAAAGCAGTGTCTATATACCTTGAAGTATAATGATTGTCGATAATTTTAATGAGTGATAATTGTAGTTGGCTTAAGGTTATCAATAATCCGAATACGCTTAAATTGGTTGATAAGTGGTATTTGAATAGGTGTTGAAAAGTGAATCCTGAGCTCAGAAATAAGTGCGAGTATATTTTTATCATGAGCTAGAAAATAAGTCTAATGGGCTGATGAAGTAATTATTACTTTAGCGACGGCGAAAGTAATTTTCAATTTTTTAGTGTAAGGATTTTTCGACCGGTATAAATTTTTCCAATATGGAGAGTTTAAATTAATATTAACGAAGAAAATATAATTGTGATTTTTGACAATGGATTAGTTATCTCCTCAATTTCAACTAAGCAGAAGTTGTTTATTATTGACGGGCTGCGCTGGGAGGCGTGGCCTGACAATGGTGATGATACCGTAAACTATCGAGCCGTTTTTAATATAAAAATAATAGACAAGGTGATATTTACCTCATCGTATTTTTATCTCATCAAGGTGATGTAGATGCCACAGTAGTAAGTTGGTGCTTTGCACCTGATAAACTATTGATGGTAGAGAAAAATAAACCAGAAGGTAAAGTTACGTGAAAATTAAGAAAGTGGTTTGAAGTGCAATCTGATTGTAAGCTTCCCGTCTATGGCCCATGGGGACACATTGATGCAGTATATGATCCACATGACAGAACAGGTATGGTTACTTGTAAATAATTTTCAGGTTTCGAAGATGTAAAGTCATGGGGGGATATTTAAAATGGAATAACTTAAAGAATTACTATGAATAATTAAATTTCTTCTGCATGTTTTTGTGGTTTATCAATCAATACATTCATTTTTATATTTTTAAGTATTTCCATCCTTCTATATACAATAATCGGCAATATATTGATTTTCTTTTATTAAATTAAAGCTGGTAGGTGTTTTTTTACATGTGACTCATTTTATAGAGATTTTTAAAGTATTGATTTATAAGCTATGGATTATCATAATTTTTCACAATATGCAAAGTTAAATATGTTTTGAAAGTGTGATAATCATCCTTGACGTAAGCTAAAAGAATGAATGATTTTACATGTGGATGCAATTATTATTTTCACGATTTGCATTAAGATTAACACTGACATAAGCTTACTAAATAAAAATGATAGTGTTAGGCTTCTGAAGCGTTTTCAATTTTTGATATTTTGAATTAATTGTTGAGATCATTTGGTTTACACACTAACTGACTAGTCAAGTTGTCTGTTTTCCTAGATTTAAATGAATTTACGGATTTTTTATGAATGAATTAATGTTCTCAGGATATGGCGTAGATATTATAAAAAGAAATGATGAGTATTATATTAGGTACGATAACGGGACGATTGCTATGTATGAGATAGAATCAAAAATTTCATTTTACGAAGCATTAAAAGCTCAGAAAAGTGAACGTGATGCCTATGAAGTCATTATAGCCACCCAATCCAGATAGGGAAGAGGACGGTCTCAATTTTGATTACTCACATATAGATGAAGTGAAAATTCCGGAGATATTCTGTTCCATTGCGCCACTGATAGCACGCCAGAACTTTTAACCGACGTTGAAGGCCAGAAGACCTGGGAAGGTGTGAATAGCCCGTGGGGCAAACTGTTGCGCGAATCGAATCAACGAATTCCGATGGTAGAGCAGAACCTGCGCGTATGCAGGGCCAGTACCTGGACCGCGAAACGGGGCTTCACTATAATTTGTTCCGTTATTATGACCCGGACACTGGCCAGTTTACCCAGCATGACCCTATAGGGCTGGCGGGCGGGATCAACCTTTATCAGTATGCGCCGAATGCGCTGGGATGGGTTAATCCGTGGGGGTTGAGTAGGTGTAAAAACGAATGGAATGAGTTTCAGAAAAAATCGAACAATAATCAATTTACTTCAAGGAAACAAGCATCCAAAGCATATGCTTTATGGAAAAAACAAGACTGGGCAGCGTTAGAACAATTTATGGGTGAAGGTGCCTGGCCACCTAATCGCGGTTTTGTAAAAGCAACAAGAACAACTCTTCAACCCGGCACTTTAGTTGATCGATATGGTGGTTGGATAGATGAAAAAGGATTCCATGATATTGGTACTTTTATTTTTCCAGTAGGTTCATCATTTGAGGGCAGGGCTTTACAATCGAGTACACTGGATAAACCTTATTCAATTTATGAAGCATTGAAGCCATTGCCGGTTGATACTGGACCAGCCATACCTTGGTTTGGACAACCAGGCTACGGAACGCAACATGAAACCTTTTTAAAAATTGATAAACTAATCGAGAAAGGCTATTTGAGGAAAGTATGAAAATAATTAATCATCAGAACAAAAAGGTATTAATTCACGATGGATTAGAAGATGCATTCCTGAAGAATGACAAGCTAATTTCTTGCCCTCGCTGTGATGGCATGGCTTATTATGGCTTGTACAACTCTACAGATTTAGATATGTATGATGAAAAGAAAATAAAAGCTTTAGTTGGCAGTATTAAGGGATTGGAATTTATTGGAGGCGAAATTCTAGAGTATAGATATAAAAGTAGCTCATTGAGAGTTTCAGAAACAAAATGTTCTAATGGGCATGATATTTTGGTTGTGTTTACTTACAAGGAGTTACAGCCTGCTCGTTATGAATCCTATCTTGTAGGGGTGTTTGACAATAATACGTTCAATGAAGAGTGATGATAATTATAGAGAGTGTCATTTTTAATGGGATCTTTTTCCTTTATGACGTTTTTAATGGAAGGTCTAGTGGATAATTCAATTAGACACCCTGCTGAACATAATAGTATTAGTAAACAGTTTGAAATTATCAATAATTATCAATAAAACTAATGTGCTTGAATGGGTTGATAAGTTAAGTTTGAATGCATATTAAAAAGAAATACAAAGTAAGTGCTGAGATACAGAATAAGCACATGCATACCTTGACTATGAGTTACATGATTAATTCCGCAATTGTTAAGGAAAGGTATAAATGAATGGGGATGAAATGGCATATATCAATGAATTGAAAAATGATAATTCAGCTTATGCATATCAAGATAATGATCTTGGACATATACGAATTAAAATTATCTGCAGAGGCGAACGAATGTATCTTCAAGTGGAAGATAGAGCCGCAATATGTGTGACCTGCCCCCAGTATTAGATATAAGGCTCAGTTAGTAATGTCGGATCCTTCACTCTCAGAATTATTCTTTCTCCAGCCCACCGCAAATTCAGACGGCGTCTGATAATTGAGCGCGGAGTGCGGGCGGCACTCATTATAATCCTGACGCCATTCACTGATGGTTTCCCTGGCATGACTGACGTCACTGAACCAGTTTTCATTCAGACAATTCATCGCGAAAGCGTCCGTTAAAACTCTCAATAATTCCGTTCTGTGTCGGCTTGCCGGGCTGGAGGTGTAAGCACACCCGTTTTAGTTCCACGCACTTTTTGAGAGTTCCGGGGTTTCAGTCATCAGCCGTTACTCTTCCGGTGTCAGGTTATTCAGGGATTCATGGGGACGCTCGCTGTTGTATTCATTCAGCCAGCTTTCCGTGATTTCCCGTGCTTCATTCAGCGTTCTGAACAGGTAAAAATCCAGGATTTCTGTCCGGTACGTCCGGTTGAACCGTTCGATACACGCATTCTGCGTCGGCTTACCCGGCTTGATAAATTCCAGTGCCACACTATGCTCTTCAGCCCACTGCGCAAGTGTCAGCGAAACCCGTTCCGGGCCGTTGTCCATCCGCAGTTTCAGCGGATACCCCCGGTTCGCCACTGTCCTGTCCAGTACTCTGACCACCCGTTGCGCCGGGATATTCAGGTCAATTTCGATCGCCAGTGCTTCGCGGTTAAAATCATCCACTACGTTGAAGGTCCGGAAGCGTCTGCCGCACACCAGCGCATCGTGCATAAAATCGATGGACCAGCTCTGGTTCATCGCCTCTGGCGTCGCCAGCGGAGCAGGATTACGCACCGGCAGGCGCTGTTTTCCCTTACGGCGAAAATTCAGTTTCAGCAGGCAATAAATCCGGTGAACACGTTTATGATTCCGGGTGTTGCCCTGCCTGCGCAGCAGCTGGAACAACTTCTTAAAACCATATCGCGGGTAGCGCTCTGCCAGCTCAGTCAGCAACTGGATCACTGGTTCATCGCGCCGGGTATCGGGCTGGTAAACATAGACCGTCCTGCTCAGCGATAATGTCCTGCAGGCCTGGCGGATGCTCATGGCGAATTGTGCCGTCAGATAGCTGACGAGCTCCCGCTTTATCGCTGGTTTTAAAGCTTTTTTTCAATAACGTCTTTCAGTGCACGGCACTCAAGACTCAGGTCCGCAAACATCTGTTTGAGGCGACGGTTTTCATCCTCAAGGTCTTTCATCTTTTTGATATCAGAGGCTTCCATCCCGCCAAACTTCGCTTTCCAGTTGTAGTACGAAGCCTCGGAGATCCCGGCTTCACGGCAGACATCCTTGACGGTACGTCCGGCTTCGACGGACTTCAGAACGGCAATGATCTGGTGTTCGGTGAATCGGGCTTTACGCATGGCGATCTCCTCAGAGGACATAATCAGTATGTCGGAAGATCTCTAAAAGTGAATGGTTCGTTTTACCGGGATGCTTACATCTCAGTGAAAGAGACCCTTCAGCCAGGAACTAAATTAGATCGTTATGGTGGTTGGACTGAAAATGGTGTTATCAGAGATACAGGTACGTTCCTTTCTCCAGCAGGAGCTTCTTTTGAAGGTAGGGCGCTTCCGGATTATACATTGAAAAAACCTCTATCTACCTGTGAGGTATTGAAATCTTATGAAGTTGACGCCGGTCCAGCAATCCCATGGTTTGGAAAGGCAGGAATGAATAAACAATATGAAACAGCTGATAATGTTGAAAATCTGATTAGAAATGGAGTTTTGAAAAAAATTATGAAAAATGGTATTAAAGCTCAAGTTTTGTTACATGATGGTTTTGAGAATGATTTTATTCATAAAAAAAACGTCATTATATGCCCGTATTGTTCTGGAGAAGTCGTTTTTTCAGTATATGGTTCGAAAAGTTTTAATTCGGAAGATTTAGAGTTTAAACAGTTTTACTCCAAAAAAATAAGGGGAGTAAAAGAAATGACTAAGGGTTCTGGTCTTTATCATTACAATGATGAAGCTATCAGTTTTTTTGAAACTCAATGTGACTCTGGAAGGCATAATCTTTTGATTTTTTTTACTTTTTCTGAGATTCAACCAGCCAGGTATATTTCTCATTTGATTGGTATTTTCCTAAAGAATTAGAATGTCTATTATCCTGTAGTTGTGTGAATTTTAGATAAAATTATCAATTTTTTCTTAAAGTTAATTGTGGATATTATGATTTATAGTATTGACTATTTAATTTACCCTTCTCTTAATATTACTCAATTTTAACTTAAATTTTCGTACTTATATAAAGCAAAAGGGATGTGTGACTTGCCACTGGCCTGACAATTAACCAGATGTATCAGTAAAACCCGCCAGCAATTGTTACAGGTAAGCCGTATAACAATGCTGTCATAATACGATTTATATGCAAGGTTGCCGTCTGCTGCATGGAAATCCACGAAGATATTTCGCTACGTTTACAGCGACAGCCAGAGCTATGAGCCACTGGCCCGTATTGATGGCGTGGAAAGTCCGGAGATATTCTGTTTCCACTGCGCGGCTAACGGCACGTCAGAGCTACTGACCGACGTTGAAGGCCAGAAGACCTGGGAAGGAGTGAACAGCCCGTTGGGCAAACTGCTGCGCGAATCGAATCAACGAATTCCAGTGACGGAGCAGAACCTGCGTATGCAGGGCCAGTACCTGAACCGCGGAACGGGGCGCTACTACAATCTGTTCCGTTATTATGAGCCAAACAGCGGCCGGTTTACCCAATAGGGCCCGATTAGATTAGCGGGCGTGATCGACTTTTATCAGTATGCGCCGAATGCGCTGGCATGGGTGGAACAGTGGGGGTTGATAAAGTGTAAAAATCCTTCTGAGGAAGCAACAAAATGGCAACGTCCAAAAAACCAATTACCCAGAAATTGACGTTTATAAGAACAGGAAGATTAAAAAAGGTACAATTCTCTACGCTCTTTACCCTAATGGAGACCAACAACTTGCATATGTAGTGGCGTTCTCTACAGTTAATCAGTACAGAGAAAATCCGTTAGGTTATCATCAAGCATTGCAAGTTAAATTGGATCCTCGCTGGCCTGTGTGTACGAAATTAAGAGCATTTTATATAAGCGACGACATTTACATTACTTACGGTAGAGCTGCAGCGAATAAAATGTATGGCGATTGTGGGGGCTTCAGTTCTTCATACCAGAGAATAGAGGAATTTTATAATCTCTGAGAAAATTATTGATATATGAAAAAATTAAAAGTTGATCCAATTACAGGTGCAATAATTTTAGATGAGTTAGGTCTGGACGTTACAGATGAAGACACTTTTTGTGAAAGTAATTTCTATAAAAGCATGAATAGTAAAGGGAGTATAAAAAAAATTATTCCTCATCATTATCTAATCGAGTCAATAATTTTTTTTAATAAAGAATTTGAAATGCATATAAGGCCGATATGCTTTAACTTTCCGTTTATGGTAAAACTTATAGATAAGAAAAGTAAATATTACGATTCCTTAAGTGATTGGGATAAACGAACCAATATTAAAATGTTAAATGAATCAGTAGAAAATTTGTCTAATTGGCTTGGTTCATCACTAGAATTAAGAGAGCCTGATTTCATTTCAAATGAAGTAGTAAGGTGGGAGTTCTCTTGGGGAGATATTTCAGTTTCCTATGAGACAAGATCATTCAACCATGGTATATACATCACATGGTATGCTGGTGAGTAATAAAGGTCATAATACCGATTAAATTTTTTTAATGTTAACGAAAGCCAAGAGTTTGCGTTCATATAAACATGACTACTGGTGTTTTTAAAAGGTACCACTAGTTCGAAATCCATCATGGAAATTTTTTGAGACATTATCTACTATACAAAGAGATTAATAACTTATCGTATGAGTGTTACCGGTTGTTGAAAAAGTATGTTGCTCATTTCTGTGCTCTCGAATATTCCGGCTCTCATGGCTATGCATATCGATATGGAGTTCTAAAAAAAATCCATAGTAATTTTTTATAGTTAAAACCAGAACCCTGTACAAAACTCAGTAAATTACCGCACACCGGCTGGTTGAATATAAAAGCCAGCTTCTTTATAAATACCTAAGCAATCTGATGTCCGGAAACTTACTGATTGGTAGCTGAAACCCGTAAGTCTCAAAAAGTGCATGAAGCTAAAATAATTGTAATTATCCATTCACCTTATAATATTCAGAATCGGTATGCCGCTTGTCACGTCATGCATAACCGCGTGAACGAACTGAACGGGATTCGATGGCAGTACGATATTCATGGCCGCACCACTGAGAAGGATAACGGACAGACCCGCTGGCGTTACCGTTACGATCCGCTTGGCGAGGCATCAGCAAAACCAGTAAGTCGTTGTTACAGGTCAGGCAATCTGGTCACGCCGTAACGACGCGATTTGTATGGGCTACCGACTGCTGCAGGAAATTCACGACGATATTCCGCTGACTTAGGTTTACAGCGACAGCCAGAGCTATGAGCCACTGGCCCGTATTGATGGCGTGGAAAGTCCGAAGATATTCTGGTCCACTGCGCCGCGAATGGGCCGCCCGAGCTACTGTCCGACGTTGAAGGCCAGAAGAAGCAAGACTTAAACTGAAACCAGGAAAAATAATAGATATATGAAAAAAATGACTTTAGATGTAAATACTGGAGGTTTGCGGATAAATGAAAATGAGATAGAGCTTGAATCTTACGATTCCTTCATTAAATCCCATTTTTTTCAATTATCTGATGATTTGACATGCGTTGGTAAATATTGTTTCTTTGCTAAAGAAATCATCTGGCATAATGAATCATTTACTATAGAGTTTAGACCTGCAGTTTTTTCTTTTAAAAAAAGTGTTTATCTTATTAGCAAAAGTGGTGGTTATTTTCAAAGCCTTCACGATTGGAATAAAAAAGCTGACTTAAATATGCTGAAGGATGAAGAAAAAAGGTTATATGAATGGGCTCGGAATAAATACCCCGGAAACTATGATGGTGAGATAAAAAATCCTCCCTATGGGTATGTATGGTGCTTCCAGTGGGGTAATGTAGCGGTTCAATCAAACTCCAATACTTTTGAGTGCGGTATATATATAGAATGGAATTGAAGTAGTTGTTTTATTGAGTGTGCTGTTAATTTTTTTTTTTTTTTGAGTTGTGAAAGGATTTCGCCTCAATAAAACCATCTGTTTTATGGTTATTGATTTTTGGGAGTATTGGGGATGTCGTATTAATGGTAGTCCACTAATCGGCTATTTTCTCAGGATGGCGCGCAGCCTGGTAAAGGGGACTGGTGCTGGGACGGTGCAGGCAACCCGCTGGATCGCCATGCCGCTTCCCACGTCATGCATAACCGCGTGACCGAACTGAACGGGATTCGCTGGCAGTACGATATTCATGGCCGCACCACTGAGAAGGATGACGGCCAGACCCGCTGGCGCTACCGTTACGATGGTGAGCATCGTCTGACGGATGTCATCAGCGAGCCGCGTGATCGCAATAAGCCACGCAACAAAGTGAGCTTCCGTTACGATCCGCTGGGCCGACGCATCAGTAAAACCTGCCAACAATCATTACAGGGTAAGCCGTCTGGTCATGCTGTCACAACGCGGTTTGTGTGGGAAGGTTACCGTCTGCTGCAGGAAATCCACGACGATATTCCGCTGACCTATGTGTACAGCGACAGCCAGAGCTATGAGCCACTGGCCCGTATTGATGGCGTGGAAAGTCCGGAGATATTCTGGTTCCACTGCGCCGCGAATGGCACGCCAGAACTTTTAACCGACGTTGAAGGCCAGAAGCTATGGGAAGGTGTGAACAGCCCGTGGGGCAAACTGCTGCGCGAATCGAATCAGCGAATTCCGGTGGTAGAGCAGAACCTGCGTATGCAGGGCCAGTACCTGGACCGGGAAACGGGGCTTCACTATAATTTGTTCCGTTATTATGACCCGGACAGCGGCCGGTTCACCCAGCAGGACCCGATAGGGCTGGCGGGGGGAATTAACCTTTACCAATATGCGCCGAATGCGCTGGGATGGGTGGATCCGTGGGGGGTTGAGTAGGTGTTCATTAGATAAAACGCCAATAACGCGAAATTCAGCCAGAAAACTGTTGAGAAGTCGCGGATTAAATAAGCAAATTCAGCATGACACTATCAATAGTTTTGATGGTCAGATTTATGCATCCAGAGGAAAGTCTGGAGATGTGTTCACTATTACAGAGCATACACCAGGTAGTGCCTCACAAGTATATGTCACAAGAGGAAGTGCAGGTGCCACCCCAGCGGCAAGACGTGCAAACTTGGCTTTGCCACCGAATAACTCAGCAACTTATGAAGGTAAGGTAGCCCTGACCAGACCTCAAGTTCTTCTTGAAGGTAAAGTTGCGCCTCAACTGCAATGGGGGGCAGATAAGGTCGGTGGCGGATGGCAAATAGTAACTGCCGGCGGTAGATATTCAGGAGCGACAGAATCATTATGAATTTAGAAGAAGTTGGCAAAAAAATATGTGATATATTAGCTTCATCTGCTTATCTTGATGAATCTAATGACATTAAAGATCTAATGATTAAAGTTTTAACGTTGGATAAAAATGATCCTTTAAGAATGATGGCGATAGATAGTTTAATATCACGATGTCATCCTAAATGGCTTGGGGACTATTATGTTAACAATATTACTTATAAACAATGGACCGATCTTATTACAGACTTTAAGAATAAGCTAAATAAAGAAAAATAAATTATGGCCGGAAGTGATCCCAGAGATCTCTCCGGTTTTTCTTTTTAGTTGCCCGGTGTCAGGATCAGGCAGCCCTGTCCCACCTTTATGCTGAACCCGGATTAGTTGCACACCAAGCTGCAAGAACGGACATCCTGTCCGTTGGATAACTGATGTAAAATTTTTATAATTGAGAAATTGACTATGAACAAGCATGAGTTAATGGCTGAAATAGATAAGGCATCTTCTTACATAGAGCAAGTTATGAATAACGAAAATAAAGGGGGGTGAAGGTCTTTATTGATGAGTTAAAGTCACTTAAAGTTATAAATAACAGTCTTATGAATAATCCTTTAAGAGGCTTTCCCCGGCGCTATGCTGAGATGTATAACGATTACCTCCATACAATAACGGATGTAATGAACAAGATTGAAAAAGTCTGTCGATGTATATTTGACTAGCAACTAATTCTTGCTTTGGTATTAATGGCGTTGACTTACTGAAAGCGTTAGGCGAACCCTTGGGTTGCGCCTTTTTCTTTTTAGATTGCTGTATACTTAGTGTCGAAATGGTGATTTTAGTTTTACTACAGGTGAAGAGATGAAATTCGGAAGCAATTATTTAATTTTTGGCAGCGATAATGGAATTGATGCAATTTAATTTAAATAATTCATCGCTTTTAAGGTGGATGATATTATGAATTTCATAAAGGTAAAAAAGCTTGGAAAGTTATTAAAAGCATACGGAATAAAAAGCTACTACAGTTGTCGGGAATAGCTGGGCAAAGTGTCATATCATTTGTCGTTGTCTAATACCTGGTAGCTCTGGCACGACGAACTGGCATGTGAGTATGTTGCGCTGGGCAACTGCACAGCCCTTCCTCGGGTGCCAGTCTTTTGCATTTAAAAATCATCAACGCGCTGGCAAGTCAGATTGTCGATGATGATTTCAGGCACGCCTTATTTTCGCTCGAAAACAAGGATGCCCTTTTCCAGTTTATGGTGCAACGAATTCAGTTTTAGGAGGAAGCATGAATATTGTAGGCGTCACATCCTGTATTGCCGGGTTAGCGCATACACCGATGGCAGCGAAATCGCTTTAGAAAGCGGGAAGAAAGCTGGGCCATCAGGTGCATATCCAACAGCAAGGGACGATGGGGATGATCGATAAATTCACTCTGGAATATATCACGGAGACAGACTTCGTGCTGATTGCGGCGGATCGCTCAATTGAAGAATGAGGAGCGTTTTGCCGGTAAAACCATCATCCGGGTGAAAATCAGCCAGTGCGTGGGGCATGCCGCCGTGGTGACTGCTAAATGTGTGGCGGCTGTCGAGGCGCGCCGTAATCCCTGATATTGGTGACACTATGAAAAAACGATGGTCAATATCAAAAACCATTTAATGACAGGCATCTCTTTTGCTCTGCCCGTCATTACTGCTGGCTCATTAGTAGTTGTGCTGGCTAGGATTATCGGCATCGTGTTAGTTGAGCCTGGCCTGGACAGCTTTGCTCAAAGTCGCTGGCTGAATAAATGGCTACATCTTATGCAGGATATCGGTTTCAAAATCATTGGATTAATGAATTACCTGTCAGGTGTTTACGTTGCCTGTTCAATCTCCGGAAAGCGGTCTGGCGTCGGATTTCTGAGAATCTTACTGGCTGGGTACTTCAGTATTACGCAAGATTCGTATTATCGCTTCTGCCGCCTCGTCTGCACCGCCCATCATTATGCCGTTTATTACCGCTGAGTTGCATGCCATAGTGATGCTATTGATACACGTGTCCGGTTCAAATACCACTTCAGATCGGCGCTCAGAAAATATCAACGAAAAAGGCAAAACCATGTAGCCACTCACGCCCAAAAAAATTTCATTTTCCTCGCTTGAAATCCCACTAAATGATCCTATAAATGTCTGTGAGCAGCGGGGGAGATCCCCACGCCGATGAGCTTTTGAATGAACCATTAATTCAGGAGGTTATCACTATGGCATTACGTAATTTTCCCGTATTTCCTTCTATCGCAGATTCTGCCTTTTCAGACCGGTTTAACCGTATCGACAGGCTGTTCAGCCAGTTGACCGGTGATGCGCCCGTGTCGGTTTCTCCCTCTTACGACCTGAAGCAGGTTGATAACGAACACTACGAACTGACCGTCAGCGTGCCGGGCTGGAAAGAAAGCGAGCTTGAAATCGAAGTAGCAGGCGGTCGTCTGACCGTGACCGGACAGAAAGAGGAGGTCAGCGATAACGATACGGAAAAAGAAGGGCAGAACAGCGGTTGGCTGCACCGTGGTATCAGTCGTTCAGACTTCCGTCTGAGCTACAGCGTGCCGGAACATATGAAAGTGACCACCGCACGCCTGCAGGACGGTTTGCTGCGCGTCGGCCTGCACCATGAGATACCGGAAAGCGAGAAGCCTCGTCGCATTCCGATCGAACACCGTACGGCGGAAGCCATTGAACATCAGGCCTAATGGCAGGTTAACGAAAAAGCGGAGGGCGCTGACGGCGTTCTCCGCGCTTTGTCATCAAGGTGCCAGAGAATCAGGAGGCGGTAATGAAAGTCATCAGCGTGCCCGAAGATCGTGCTCTTTATCCCAAACTGGTTGGCGAAACCGTAATGGCGGCAAAGTTACAGTTAGGCCGCACCCGGTTGTCGGTGAATTACAACAAAGTGCCTGGCGGTATCATGCCGGTGCTGGTGGTGGATTTCTACAACGAAAAAGGCAAACTTTACTCCCTGCGTTACAACCTGCCGCCCGATACACCAGAGCGCACTGAACGTCGATTGTCGCTGTTAATGCGGCTGATTGAGAAAGAGGCCAGTGAGGAAAAGCTGGCTGAGGCGGTGTAAAACCGATAAGTGCAACCAAAACGAAGAGGAGGTGACGATGCTCAACACACTCATGCTACATACCTCGTTGGGTGCTGGCATGCTAGCGATGACGGCCAGCCTGTTTCACAACCGTTTTAAATAAGCCGTTTTCGTTTTCTCTCTTCAGGGTGCCGACATCGCGGCACCCTGTTTCATTCGTGCCCGCCGCTTGTCTTTCTGCGCCTCAATTGTTATGTTATAACATATCTATTTGTAGGAAAAAAAACATGCCGTCATCCAGAGCGTTACCTCAATCCGATTCTGTTTTGCAGGTCAACATTGCGCAGTTGAACCGAACGGACGGCGAACCGCTCTTGCATCACATTCACTTCAGCGTCAGAGAGGGAGAGCGGCTGGTCATCATCGGGCCAAACGGCAGTGGCAAGACGTCATTACTGCGGGCAATATGCCATGAGTTATCGTCACCGCCACAGGCGATTCAGCTTAACGGCGCATGTCTGGCAACGTTTTCACGGCAACAGCTTGCCACCTGCATAGCCGTGATGGCGCAGAATGATATGCCCGATCTCAGGCTGTCGGTCGAAGAGTACGTTGCGTTGGGCCGTATCCCGCATCTACGCGCCTGCCCGGCAGGAGTAAATCAACGGATCGTCCAGGAGTCCATTGATGAAACCGGTCTTTCAGCGCTAAAAACACGCCCGCTGGCTGCGCTGTCCGGGGGAGAACGACAACGTGCTGCACTGGCGCGCGTGCTGGCGCAAAAGCCGTTATTGATCTTACTGGATGAACCGACGAACCATCTTGATCCGCTGGCCCGCCAGCAGCTACTGGCACTCATTAAAAACAAAGGGATTACGGCAATAGCGGTACTGCATGACCTGTCCCTGATTGATACGTTTGCCGATCGTGTGCTTATCCTGTCGCAGGGCGAGCAAATTGTGTGTGATCACCCGTCGCGCGCGCTGACGTCGCGCTATCTCCAGCCTGTGTTCGGCTTAAACAGCTTTACCGTAAAACATCCTGCCAGCGGTAAGCGCTTACGTATTTTTGAGGTGCCCGACTGTGCATGATGCATTGAGTAAAATCGGTTTTGCCGCGTTCCTGGCCGTGACGCCAGCCATGTGGGCCAGCGCGAGTGATTTTCCTGTCACCATCGACAGTTGCGGCCAGCGCGTGACGTTCACCTCGCCGCCTGCGCGAGCCGTGATTAACGACCTCAATATGGCAGAGATGGCTTTTGCGCTGCATCTGCAGAACCGTATTGTCGGTCTCACCGGCATCAGTGGCTGGTACAAGATGACGCCGGCCTTTAAGCAGGCCATGGGATCCATCCCTGAGCTGGCACCGAAATATCCCTCACTGGAAACGTTGCTGGCCGCGAGCCCTGATTTCTTTTTTGCTGGCTGGAATTACGGGATGAAAGTGGGCGGTGACGTTACGCCTGCTTCACTGCGTCAGTACGGCATTAAAACCCTGGTGCTGAGTGAAAGCTGCGTCTTTACGCAGAAGGACAAGCAGAAAGCGACGATGGATCTGCTCTATAGCGACGAGATTAAACTGGGCAAAATTTTTGGCAAGCGGGCCGAGGCCGAGGCGCTGGTGGCGGAGTGGAAGCAGCAACTGCAGGCCTTACCTCAGCGTCCGGCTGACACGCAGCCTCGAAAAGTCTTCGTTTACGACTCAGGCGAAGACAAACCGTTTACCAGCGGAAAATATGCCATGCCGACCGCCATCATTGAGGCCGCCGGAGGTAAAAACGCGATGGAAGCGCTGGAGATGAGCTGGGGCACCACCTCCTGGGAGAGCGTGGCGGCCACGCAGCCGGATTTTATTATCTTGCTGGACTATCAGACCGGCAGTGGGGCTGAGGCACTGCGCCACTTCCTGGAAAATCATCCGCTTATGAAGCTGACGCCTGCGGTGAAGCACCACCGCTACCTGAAGTTACAGTACGCTGAACTCACACCGGGGCCGGCCAATATTCAGGCCGTAGAGAAGCTGGCTCATGCGCTCTATTCGCCGGATGCACCGTGAATCGATTGCCGCATCGTTATCCAGGAATAATAAGTGTGTCCTGCCTGCTACTGGCGATCCTGATGCTGATCAGCACGGCGGAAGGCACCGTGTCATTGTCTTTAACGCAGGTGCTGTCCGCACTCGACATGGCAGACGCGCCCGTCTCTGAAATGGTAACCCGAATCGTGATCGATTTACGGTTACCGCGCACGCTGCTGGCCGTGATGACGGGGGCTGGCCTGGCCATGGTCGGGGCTTTATTGCAAACCACCACGCGTAACGCGCTGGCCGATCCCTTTTTGTTTGGTCTGTCCTCAGGAGCATCCGCGGGTGCGGTGCTGGTCATTACCCGCTTTGGCGATCGGCTGGCGGCGTTGACATTGCCGGTGGCCGCGTTCGCAGGCGGTCTGTTTTCAGCCGCCGCCGTCATGTTGCTTTTTCATTTCAAAAAGCAGCGCTCAGCAGAGCACTTGATTCTCAGCGGGCTGGCCGTGTCATTTCTGTTTGGTGCGGTGACCAGCTATTTGATTTTTTCAGGCGACCAGCGCGCGGCCAGCTCGGTGATGTTCTGGTCACTGGGCGGGCTGGGATTAGCCAACTGGCTTAACCTGCCTTATGCACTGGTAAGTCTGGCACTACTGACAGGGTTTGTGGCGCTGCGCGGGCGGCAGTTGGATGGATTGCTGGCGGGCGAGCAAACCGCACTCTCGCTTGGTATTCACGTCAACCGGTTACGCATCGAGGTGTTTCTGTGCTGTGCGCTGGCAACCGCGTTGCTGGTGGCACTGACCGGCGTCATTGGCTTTGTCGGACTAATGGTGCCGCACCTGTGTCGGCACATCACCGGCGTGAAACACGGGCTCCTGATTCCGCTCTGTGCGCTGTGGGGCGCCATTTTGCTCTGCGGAGGCGATATTGTCAGCCGTACATTGCTGGCCCCGCAGGAGCTGCCCATCGGCATCATCACAGCGGGCATTGGGGGGATGTTTGTGATTGTCCAACTGACGCGCGCCCGACCCTGAATGCTGAAATCTGCCGCTGAGTAAGACCGGTTCACGGTGCCTGACTCAGTAAGGTAATTTCATTATTTCATTCCGAGACAGCTGGCCAATAATGGCGAGCGATCTTCTGCAATCAAGGTATTTCCACCGAGGATTGCCGGATTGCCCGGCTTTATTATGAATGTAATAGCTATTCACACTTCTTTGCATTCGGGTAACATATTAGCCATTGTCTTATTTACTTAAACAATCGATCCGATCCATCCTAAACCTTAAAACAAACGTACTCACGAAGTCCCGCGTGACTTCAGTCTGACGTCAGGGTTCGATTTATGCTCAATCGCATTACTGTTCAGTTACCCGTTGAAGGCTTGCTGTTCTGGAAGCTATCTGGCCGAGAGGCCCTGTCTGAATCGTTTATCTTAACGCTTCAGGTTTTAGGGACCGATGCGCGTATCGAACGCAGCGCGTTGCTGGGTAAAGCCGCTACCGTAGTGGTGCCGACGCAAAGTCTGGCAAATCCACGTTACTTTAATGGCAAGATCACGCGGGTGGCGGTGAGCGCGGTAGAGATGTCAGGCACGCGTTATGCTGTTTACACGTTAACGCTTGAGCCAGATCTGTGGCCGATGAAACGTGACCGGAATCTGCGCATTTTTCAGGAGCAAACCGTTCCACAAATCGTGCAGACGTTACTCAGTGAGTATCAGGTTAACGTGGAAAATAACCTGTCGGGTAGCTATCGCAGCTGGGATTACTGTGTTCAGTATCAGGAAAGCAGTTTTGATTTCATCAACCGACTGATGGAGCTGGAAGGCATTACCTGGCACGTTCGCCATGAGGTCGGTAAGCATACCATCGTGCTCACGGATGCCACTGCGCAGTACACGCCATTTAGTGGCTATGAAGTGATCCCCTATCATCAAACGCCTTCAGGCGGTTCCACCAGTGAAGAAGGGATAAGCCAGTGGGCCCTTACTGACAGCGTGACGCCGGGTTTATACAGTCTGGACGACTACGATTTTCGCAAACCTAACGCCTGGCTCTTCCAGGCACGACAAAATCCAACATCTCCTTCACCCGGCACCATTGATGTGTATGACTGGCCGGGGCGGTTTGTGGAACATGGTCATGGCGAATTTTATGCCCGCATCCGTCAGGAGCGTTGGCAGGTAGAGCATCAACAAACCCACGGCACCGCGACGGCAATGGGGATTGTGCCGGGCAGCACGTTCCAGCTCACCAATGCGGCCTTTTTCAGCGATGTCGGTGAATATCTGGTGACTGCTGCTGACTACCAGTTTGAGGAGAATCGCTACGCCAGTGGCCCGGACAGCCAGACGATTCATCGTACGGAGTTTAGCGTGATACCAGCGGGTGTGGTGTTTCGTCCTGAGCAGAAAACGCCGTGGCCGCGCACGGGCGGCCCGCAAACGGCGAAGGTGGTCGGGCCGAAAGGCGAAAGTATCTGGACCGATCGCTATGGTCGGGTCAAGGTTAAGTTTCACTGGGATCGGCTGGCAAAAGGTGACGATACCAGTTCCTGTTGGGTGCGTGTTTCCAGCGCGTGGGCGGGACAAGGTTTCGGCGGCGTGCAGATTCCACGCGTAGGCGACGAAGTGGTGGTCGACTTTATTAATGGCGACCCTGATCGGCCAATTATCACCGGTCGCGTCTATAACGAGGCCAGCATGCCGCCCTGGGCTTTGCCCGCTGCCGCTACGCAGATGGGATTCATGAGCCGCTCAAAGGATGGATCGCCTGACAATGCCAATGCGCTGCGTTTTGAAGATAAACCCGGCGAAGAGCAGCTCTGGTTGCATGCTGAACGTAACATGGATACCGAGGTTGAAAACGACGAAACCCATGATGTCGGCAGCAATCGCACCAAAACCGTTGGTAAAGACGAAATCAGCCATATCAAGCAGAACCGTACACGGACCGTGGATGGCAATGAAACCATCTCGGTTGGACAGGACCGCAGTAAAACCATCAGCGGCAATGAAACCACCACGGTTCAGCAAAATCGTACGGAAACGGTGAAAGGTAATGAAACGCTCAGCGTTGAGCAAAACCGCGATGAAACCATTACCGGAAACCATACCACGACGGTGAAAAGCAATAACACCGGCACAGTAGAAGGGAAGCAAACGCTAACGGTGATTCAGGATCGGACCCGTACGGTGCAGGGCAATGAAAAGGTTAGCGTGCAGCAAAACCGAACCGTGCAGGTGACGGGTAATCAGACACTCGACGTGACGGGTAATCGTCACGTCAGTGTCAACAGCAATGAGGCCCGTACCATTGCGCAAAAGCAGGATGTGACGATCGGCGCTGGGCGCACGCTCAGTATCACGGGGGGCGATACCCGCTTTACTCAAGGAAGCGTGGCCGACAGTGCCACGGATACGTTTCATATCAACGTCGGTGAGAGCGGGATTTTAATCAGCAATGGCAGCGTGCAAATTACGGCGGGCGGATCGACGATTACCATTAATGCCGCCGGTGTCATGGTGAATGGCAAAAAGATTGAACTCAATGCTTGACAGGGATGAGAAATGAGCACCGCAAAGAATCCCACTGAACGTGTTATGACTGAGCTGGAGCTGAGCTGGTTAACCGCCACGGAAAAGACCGACGCGGGTCTGTTTATCTGGCGCGTTCCAGCCGCAGGCGAATCACTACTTGATGCGTTCATCGCCCTTCAGCAGCATCCGGAGGGGCGTTCCGTACCCGATATATTCCTTGGTCTGTCTACGGCGTTTGAAACCGGTTATGGCTATAGCGATGCACTGTCGCGTGACTTTCTTGAACATTATGACGCCACGCCCGATGCGGCACATTGGGATGGCGATGTGTTGCTGCCCTGCTACACCATTGAACAGCTTTGCGGCCTGTTACAGGACTTCGCCGATCATTTTGCAGAGGATGTACGTTACCTGGTTCTGGTGCTTAAACCCGCTGCCGTAAGTGACGAGAGTGCGTTGATGCGCTGGCTGAAACGCTGGCTGGCTTCCTCCGCGCCTGCGCCGCGTTTACTGCTGATTGATACGCTTGAACAACCGCTTTGGCAGCCACTTCATGACGCGCATCCTGATCGCGTCCAACTGATTGTCGATCAGGTCGATGGCATGAAGGTGATGCATCAAACCGCCCAGCAGCAAAGCGATCCTGATACCGATCGGGCATTGCTGCGGCGTTACCTTGCCGATGCGATGCTCTTGCTGGAAAAAGGGACCGCCCAGCAGGTCGCTGCGCGCGGCAGTCTGGCGTTAGGCATTGCACAGCGGCGAGGCTGGCCTGATCAACAGGCGATGTTGCATAACCTTATTGCGGGCGGCTGGCTGAAAGGCCAGGATCACAATAAGGCCGTCGACCACTATCGTGAGGCGCAAAACGCGTCCAGCAGCGTGGCGGACCCCGTTGTCAAAGGCCAGCTTCGAACGCAGAGTACGTTTGGCGAAGCCGGTGCCTGGTTTTCACATAAAGAGTACGTTCGGGCGGCACAGTGCTACCGGCAGGCCGCGCGTGAGGCAGAGGTAATCCCCCATCCTGTGTTTGCGATTGAGGGCTGGCGCATGACTGGCTTCTGTTTATGGCTCGCCGGACAACGCCCGGCTGCCATGGAAGCCTATGGTAAGGCCGTGCGAGCCGCAGAGAATGTGCCGCTGGCCGAGCGGGGCGAAACCACGCTGCCGCTGGTCTTTCAGGATCTCCTGCGCAGTCACGATAAACGCCGCACAGAGGCGCTTGAAGCCTATGCATCTCGCTGGCAATCCGATAAACAGCGGCTTATTCAGCAGGCCGACGCGAACCTGCCGCCTGTGCCCACCCCATCGCAGGTCCGCCAAACTGACAGCCTGCTGCAACGCCAGCTCGAGGCAACCTTTTTACTTATTCGCGAGGAGCGGGAAACAGTCATCCGCAATGGCGATGACAGTTTTCGCCGTGTCATCCACCTGGCCCGTGAAAAACTGCATCCGCAGTGGAATGGCTTACCTGACATCGCCCATCCTTTTGATGCCCCGCCGGGTGAATGGCAAAGCCTGCCTGCGTGGGGAAGCACTGAACCCTTAGCCACACAACCTGCAGGGAGCAACACATTGTGAAAAACCGCATCATCCTTATTGTCGTCGTCACGGTCCTGGCGCTGCTGTTCTTAAGCCTGTCCGATAGCGGTCTGGCGACGGAAGTCAGAACATTTTTGCGCGCGCTGCTGCGTGCCATTTTCTGAGGCCTGATTCATGCATTCCGGTGCGCACTTTGATCCGCAGCTAGGACTTGACATTCACACCTATCCCTGGCCTTTACCGACGCCTCACATCGGTATTGTGTTTGATGTGTTTGACTATCTGCCATTGATTGGCACTACGGTGCATGTTAACAGCATCAAACGGGCCAGCGCGGGAACGGGTGGAATGTCGATACATATCCCCGTTGGCGGCGTTTGGGTGCCGCCGTTGCGTGCGCCCGGCGGCCCACAGATTGAAGATGAGCTGTTTATGGGCAGTAAAACGGTTTCGGTGGATGGTGAACCGTTTTCCCGAATTGGCATGCCGGTACTGAGTTGCAATATTGTCGGTATGATTCCCCCGTTTCGCCTCAAGCGCGTCACTAAACCCAAACCGTTGTCCCTGACGCTACCGCTGACGTTCAACCTGGCCATCCCCAACAATGTCATCGTAGGCGGGCCACCAACAATCAATTTGATGGCGCTGCTGATGCGTGCCGGGTTGAGCGGTCTGGGAAAAGGGCTGAAGAAGTTCCGGAAGTCGGTGAAATGGCAAAATTTCATGAAACGCTTTGGCGACTACAGGCGCAAATTGTTTCGTAATATGGAGCCAGGGGTTCTCAAGTGTAAGGTTCTGCGAGCGGAACCGGTCGATATTCGGGATGGCAGCGTCAGTCTTGAACAGCAGGATTTCCTGTTGCCGGGCCGGCTGCCGCTGGCCTGGCATCGGACGTATTCGTCGGCCGATGTTGAAACGGCAGGACTTTGTGGCTATGGCTGGCTGACACCCGCGGATACCCGGCTGGAAATCCTGACTGAAGAGGGCATTGCGCTCTTTATTCAGCCTGACGGGATGACGCTTTTTGCCGCCCTGCCACAGGAAGACGGACGTAAACATGCTGTCATGGGGTTGCCGGATGGCAGCCGCCTGTGGCGAGACAGCGCCCAGGGCCAGGTGACCTGGTGCGTTGAGCAGGAAGCGGGGATCCTGTGGCATTTCACCGGTGCCGATGGGCGGTTACCGATACAGCAATTATCCGATCGTAACGGAAACGGCTGGGCCTTTGAATGGAAGGACGAGATGCTGATTCGGCTTCGCGAATTCAGCCTTAACGGGTTGACCGGACGAGAGGTCCTTGTCACTCATGATAAGGGCCGCCTGAGTAGCTTACGCCTGCACAATGCGCTGGACGGTGACATCACGCCGCTGACGCGCTACGAATATCATGCCAATGGTCAACTTAGCGCCGAAATTGATGCGCTATCGCATCCCCGGCGTTTTGACTATCAACAGTTTTATCTGGTCAGTCACTTTGACCGAAACGGCCAGGGATTTCATTACCAGTACAATCAGGACTGGCGCGTCATTCACGCCTGGGGTGACGGCGGCGTCTGGGACTACCACTTCGCTTACGAACCGCTGCTCAATGAGGTTGAAGTAACGGATTCACTGGGCCACCTCTCACGTATTACGTTTGACGACAATGGTCTGCCGATCGCCGAAATCGATCCCTGTGGCGGAAATACCGTATTTCGTTACGATGACTTTGGTCGAACGGTAGAAGTGATTGAACCGGATGGCAGCATTCATCGGTGGGATTATGACGCGCAGGGTCGCATGATCGCTGAGCATTTACCCGACGGCAGCAGGGTGCAGGCTGTTTACAATGAGGATGGCCTGCCGCTGGCGATCACCGATCAGAAAGGTGCGGTCTGGCACGCCGACTATGACAGCGGTGGCAACCTTATTGCCAGTCGCGATCCGGGCGGTGTGACGGCCCGTTATCAGTTCGATCGGCTTGGCCAACTGACCCAGGCGAATGAGCCGGGTGCACCGCAAACAGAGTATCGTTATGACCGCTTTGGTTTCCTGCTGGTGGTCAGCGTGGCAGGCGCGGGAGAGACGCGTTTCAGGCACAACGTACGTGGGAATTTACTGGAACGTGCTGATGCCAGTAACGGTGTGACCCGTTTTTACTGGGATTCGAAAGATCGCCTCATCGCCACGGTCGACCCGGCGGGTGGCGATGTCCGGATTGAGTATGACCGTGAAGATGAGCCTGTCACGTTTACCGATGAAGTGGGGCAGACCACGCGTTTTTACTATAACGGCACAGGCATGCTCACCGCCTGTGAAACGCCTGATGGTGCCCGGCTGGGTTATGAATACGATCCTGAGGACCGCCTGCTGGCCGTGATTAATCAATCTGGTCAACGCTGGCAGATGGAACGAGATGGGCTTGGACGTGTGACGGCCGAGCAGGATTATTGGGGACAAAAAACGCAGTACCGTTGGGACAAAGGCAGCCGCCTGGCCGCACGTTGCGATCCGCTCGGACGTGAGGTGCACTATGGCTACGATAAAGCCGGGCGCCTGAGTGAACGACGTAGCGGTGATACCTTACAGGCAACGTTCCACTATGATCCCTGCGGAAGGCTGGTGCTCTGCCAGAATCCCTGGCGGCGACTCAGCTGGCGCTACGATGACGCGGGACGGTTACTGACAGAAGATCAGGACGGCTTTCAACTTCGCTACCATTATGACGAGCAGGGACGTTTGCACGAGCGTGAAAGCGACAGTGGCCATCGGGTGGTTTATCGGTACGATGCGTATCAACGTTTACGCACCGTGCAACTCAACACTGATTCGCCGATCACCTTTGATTATGATGCCGCGGGACGGTGTATTCATGAACAGTTGTCAGAGGCATTGACGCGCACCCTGAATTACGACCACCAGGGACGGCTTACGTCACAGCAGGTACTACAAAATGATTTACCGCTGTTTGCCAGTGGCTTTGTCTATGACAAAAGCGGAAATATGACTGCGCGTCACGACAGCCAGTGGGGCAACGATCGCTATCGTTATGACCCTGTGGGCAGGCTGACGGCACATATCACCCCTGACGGGGCACTGCGAAAGTTTGTGCAGGATGCAACAGGTAGCCATTTGCAGACGCAAACCCGTGAGGTTAATGACCGCGCGGAAGGTTGGTTCCGGGAGGGCGTGCATCAGGGCGTTCGTTATGTTTATGATCGTGCCGGTGAGTTACGCCAGCGACGCCGAGTCGCGGGGACCGCGGGTGATCAGGATGAAAAAGAAGATTTCCTCTGGGATGAAAATCGACAACTGATTGCGGTGCGTAAAGGGAACCATCAGGTGCGCTATGGCTATGATGGGCTGGGCCGCCGGGTGTTTAAGCAAACCGACAGCGAAACGCGCTGGTTCTACTGGCAGGAGGACGCGCTGGTGGGCGAAACGCTCACCCGCACACATGAACCTCTGGCCGCGCAGAGTATCTTTGATACAGGCAGTCGCCTTAAGCGACAAAAAGCACAGGCTGCACTGTTCAGCACGATGCGGGAATACGTCTATTATCCCGGCACGTTTCGACCGCTGGCGTTGCTGACGCAACAGGGGGACAGTAAACAAAGCTGGCACTATCACTGCGATCCTAATGGCGCACCAGTCAGACTGACATCCGTTACTGGTGAGATTGTCTGGGCAGAAAAAACCGGTGTCTGGGGTGAAAAAGGCCAAATCTTTGCTGATCAGATCGAAAACCCCCTGCGTTTTCAGGGGCAGTATTTTGATGCCGAGACGGGGTTACATTATAACCGCTATCGGTATTATGACCCTGAGATTGCGGCGTATATCAGTCAGGATCCGATAGGGCTGGCGGGGGGGGTTACTCCCTATCGTTATGCTCCAAATCCATTTGTATGGAGTGATCCACTCGGGCTTACGACGGAGGAAATAAAAACTTTGTTCCATTTCACCGATTTGAAAGGAATGGAGGGTATTAAAAACAGTGGAGTTATCAGGCCTTCCACGGGCGGTGTTCATGCACGTTTTGGAGATGGTCAGTATTTTACTAATGTTCACCCAGATAGGATTGGTGGGCGTACATTAAAAGATTTAGAAGACTCTGGTAAAATATCTTTGGGGCAACTTGCGGCTAACATTTATGGTGATGCAAGAAAGTCTGGTAGTATCACTCATTATATTGAGATTGATGTGACAGGGTTGAATATAACTGAGCCGAGACCGGGTACTTTCTTAGTCAAGAATGACAAAGAACTTGATGTCTCGAACCGAATAGTGAGTAGTGGGAGTTCATGCTAGTGAGTAATAAAAGTTACTACCGTGCGGTTTCAGAATTTTTGAGGGGAGCCGGTGTTGTCTATACTGAATTCATCGGGGAAGTGGCAACCAGACAGATAAGCGTTTTTGAAGGGAATCATTACTCTTCATCTTCTGTCACTGACTGGCATGAAGATATTGGTTACTTACTCTATGATGGCAAAAAAAATGAGTTAGATTTATCTGATTCTGAAGAGATTACAGATGAAAATTTTGAAACCGAATGGAAAAAAACACTCGTCAATGAAGACCAAATAGCCTATATCCATCATCATAGTGGAGATGCATCAATACCATTTAAAGAATCAGTTATTATTTTGCACGTTGTGAATAACCTAGGAAAGTGGGGGAAAGGTTTTGTCCTTTCTTTGTCTAAAAGATATCCGTTGGCAAAAGAAAAATATTTGGCCTCTTCGCGAATTGGGTATAAGATGGGCGATGTGCAATTTATTGAAGTGGATACTCTTAATAGAGTATTTGTAGCGAATATGGTTGCACAGGAAGGAATAAAAAAATCCCAAAGAGACGCTAAAAGATACATTTCATATGAGGCTCTTGAAGAGTGTCTGGAAATTGCAAGTGACTATGCGTTGTGCAATAGATTAGAAGTTCAGATGCCAATGATCGGTGCAGGTCTGGGCGGCGGAGATTGGCAAGTTATTATTGATATTATAAAAGATAAACTGACTTATAAAAAAATACCCTGCCATATTCTAACTTTAGATTAGATGGCAAGAAAGGGCTTTTATCAGCCTTTTCTTTTTTCTCGCTTTTTCCTTTTAATTAAGTTTTTTTATGAGGGTTTAGTTTTCCTTTTTCATGTGAAAAAAAATAATATTACTCTAGTTCATAGTGGCGAAATTTTAATAAGTCGTGCTACTTTGCTATGATTTATTCTGTGATAAATTTTCTTTTTTTGGTGAATTAGCTAAGTCATATTAAAACTAGAGCTGAAAATTAGATGTTAGATATAAATTGGAAAGAAACCTATAAAAAAATGCCGCTAATGCGGCAATTCTTAATTCTATGAGCATTATTATAAATAAATGTTCGGCTGGGTACACTTAAAATACCCCCTCACTCACACCACCGTTTCATTCTCAAGCTTCTGCCTTTTCCGCAGATTCGGAAAGAGCATCATCCAGAGCCCAACCACCACCAGTGTCCCGACGCCGCCAATGACGGCGGCGGGCACCGCGCCCATCCATGCCGCGAGCAGCCCGGATTCAAACTCACCCAATTGATTTGAGGTATTGATAAAGATAGCGTTAACCGCATTGACGCGGCCGCGCATCGTATCCGGTGTATCCAGCTGAACCAGTGCGCCACGGATCACCATGCTCACCATATCGAAACCGCCCAGTGCGGCCAGCGCCAGCAGAGAAAGCCACAGTTTTGTTGAGAGCGCAAACAGCAGCGTCGCCAGGCCAAAACCGGCCACGGAACCAAACATAATCATGCCGACATGTTTTTCCAGCTTATGACGGCTGAGCCAGACACCGACCAACAGGGCACCCACTGACGGCGCACCGCGTAACAGGCCAAGTCCCCATGGCCCGGTGTGCAGAATATCCTGGGCGAAGACAGGGAGCAGGGCGGTCGCCCCGCCCAGTAACACGGCGAACAGGTCGAGCGATATTACGCCCAGAACATCCTTGCGTTCGCGAATAAAGCGCACGCCCATAAACATGTTCGACAGCGTCATCGGCACACGTTCCTGAGGAGGGCGTTCATAACGTAAGCAACCCACCAGTATCAGCGAGAATAAATAAAACAGGGCTGAAACCCCGTAAACCACCTCGGGACCGGCTATATACAGCAGGCCACCCAGCGTTGGCCCGACGATCACCGCCGCCTGACCGCCAACAGAGCTGGCCGCCATGGCGCGCGCCAGAATCGGTGGCGGGACCAGCGCCGGCAACATAGAGGTAATGGCTGGCCATTCCAGGGCTTTCGCCAGCGAAATCAGAAAGACCAGCCCCCAGATTTCAAGTTTGTCTGCCCAGTGCAATAGCGTCAGCGCCACCAGGCCGAGCAGCGCGGCCCACTCAATCAGTTGGCCGATAACCACGATACGGCGGCGGTCGAACTGATCGGCCAGATGTCCTGCCGGCAACGCCAGAAGCACTGAGGGCAGAAACTGCATCAGGCCAATCATGCCTAACGCCATCGCGCTGTGGGTTATTGCATAGATTTGCCAGCTGACGGCCACGGAAAACATCTGAAAACCAAATGAAGAGCAGGTTCGGGCGAGCCAAAACGCCACAAATGACCTGTGTTGCAGCAGCGAGTCTTCGCCTGTTGAAACGCCTGTACGCATCCTGATTCCTGTCCCGAAAAGCCTCGCGGCAAAAGTGATTGCCTCAGTCTGATTGATGACCATGATGCAGTCTGGTTTTTTCTGACTAAAGCATGGCGATGTTACTGCCTGGCGGTCCGCGCGATATTCACGACATGGGCAGCGTCAGTCAGCACAGATAGAGCCCTAAATATTAGCATGCTCAATATTCAGTTTAATAAATCAAAATATCGACAAGATGTGATTTTAACCCGCTGAATAATGGGGAATTGCCGGATTACTTTTTATCATTCACCACAGAAAATGTACGAGCCGATCGGAAGGGACGCGACTTATCAGAGCTATTGGTCTTTCGTCGACGCAGCGATGATAAGATACGATCCAATGTTTTTTGACCGTCAGGCAAAGCCGTGTCAAAAAGCACATAAAGGCGGGCTCGCAGGGCATAACGCTTTTTACGGCGTAAAAGACGTTAAAGCCCGCCTGACTGTTTCATCCATAGTCCGGGCTCATAAGGCGGCGTAAGACGTCAGCAAAGACGTTGGCAGGCTGACTCGACGTCGTCGCAGAAGTCTCCGCCAGGCCTTCGTTTCGCCGTCACTGACGCAAAAGGCGCAGACGGAGGAGATGATGTCCTTGAGTGTGCTACAGTGTTCAGGCACTTTTTTTCCTTGGGTTTTCAGAGGTCCCAGCTAATGACGAATAAACAGGGTGTTTTAATTGTTAACCTTGGAACACCAAAAGAACCCACGACTGCTGCGGTTAAAACATTTTTATCGAAATTTTTGCACGACTACAGAGTGGTCGATTTACCCCGGATCCTGTGGTGCCCGATCCTGCATGGCGTAATTATCCCGCTACGCGCCAAACGCGTGGCCAAATTATACTCCTCTATCTGGATGGACGAAGGTTCACCGCTGATGGTGTACAGCGTCCGTCAGGCGCGCGCACTGGAAGCGCTGACAGGCATGCCTGT
Organism: Pantoea sp. SGAir0180; assembly: GCF_043546245.1. Classification (NCBI taxonomy): domain Bacteria; kingdom Pseudomonadati; phylum Pseudomonadota; class Gammaproteobacteria; order Enterobacterales; family Erwiniaceae; genus Pantoea; species Pantoea sp. SGAir0180. The sequence goes on from NZ_CP028071.1 coordinate 1,237,581, forward strand.
TGAGCTGGGCATGAGTTATGGTGAGCCGAGCATCGGGGGCGCTATCGACAGGCTGCTGGCGAAAGGTGTCGATAAAATTATCGTTATTCCTTTGTATCCGCAGTTTTCCTCGTCCACCGTGTCATCCGTTTTCGACAGCGTGAGTCGTCACCTGCAGACGATGAAGAACCGCTACACACCGGCGATCAACTTCATCAACGACTATGCTGATCATCCTGCTTATATCGATGCGTTAAAAACGTCCGTGCTTGAATCGTTTGAGGCCAATGGCGTGCCGGATGCCTTACTGGTCTCCTATCACGGTATACCAGTCAGGTTTTCAAACGAAGGCGACAAATATCAGGAGCGTTGTGCGTTAACGACGAAATTACTCACCGACGCCCTGAACATGCCTTCGCTAAAAGTAGTGATGACCTTCCAGTCACGTTTCGGCAGGGAACCCTGGTTAACGCCTTATACCGATGAAACCATTAAAAATCTGCCTGCGGAAGGCGTGAAAAGCCTGCAGGTAATCAGTCCGGGCTTTGCGGCAGACTGTCTGGAAACGCTGGAAGAACTGGATGAGCAGAACAGGGAAATCTTTATGCATGCGGGCGGGGCGTCCTTTACCTATATTCCTGCGCTCAATGATAAACCTGTTCATATTGAGATGCTGCGCCAGCTGGCGGAGGGCGCGAAATAGCGTGCTGCGGTCCGTCACTTGTTAAAGACCGGTAGCGACAAAGCCAGAATGCGTTCATTCTGGCTTTTTTTTATTAACCTGCAGCATTTTATGATGGCAGATTGCTAAATTTGGCCGTAAAGCACGCGCGGAGAGAAGGCAGAGAAAGGCGATCGGCTGAAAAGCAAAAAGCCTGCTCGTAAGCAGGCTTTTTTAATTCTGGCTCCTCTGACTGGACTCGAACCAGTGACATACGGATTAACAGTCCGCCGTTCTACCGACTGAACTACAGAGGAATCGTGTGAACGAGGCGAATAGTAACGAGGTCGGCTCAGGGTGTCAACAGTATAAAAGCGTTTAGCATTCAACTGGCTAGCTTTAAAGCAATGCGTCTGCAAAGCAGGCGATTTAGTCGTGAGCGGCTCCTGTTCTGCTTAACGGGTCCTGCTGATAAAAGTGCTGAAGATGACGGTACATGGCCGGGAAACGCTCCGCCAGCAGGGCCGGGGCCGTAAAAAAATACTCGGATAATACCGCGAAACACTCTGCCGGATCGCTGGCGGCATAGGGATCGATGCTGGCGGCCTGCTCACCGACACTTTCCACTTCATGTTCAATCCCGGCCATCGCGCTACGCAAATCTTTTTCCCATTGGGCAACCTCACGTAGCGGCATCATTGGCACGCCGCTGGTATAACCGCTACCGCGCGCATCCAGTTTGTGCGCCACTTCATGAATGACCAGGTTGTAGCCGGAAAGATCGAAGGAGTCCTGAATATCCAGCCAGTTGAGCACGACCGGCCCTTGCGTCCAGCTTTGCCCGGCATGGACGGCAGGGGCGTGATGGACCAGGCCATGCTCATCCTGCCACAGGTCATCCACATTGAAAGGCTCGGGATAAATGAGCACTTCGTGAAAGCCGTCCAGCCAGTCGAGCCCCAGCTTCAGCACCGGCAGGCAGAACAGCAAAGCAATGCGCACGGTACGCAGCGTATCAAGCTGACAGCCTTCAAGCGGAACCAGTTTTTTTTGCTGCAGAAAATGCTGAGCCATGGCCTGCAGCGACTGACGTTCATCGTGGTTGAGGAGGGTAAAAATCGGCTGTGTCAGCCCGGCCTGCCAGGGCAGGTCAGTCAGATCCGTATTGCTGTGTGTTTTCCATGGCCATTTAAACATCGTTGGTTCCGCACTGAATGCTGCAATTGCAGAACCCTGAGCGACCAGACAGTAAAATGCCAGCATCAAAACGGCATGCTGGCATCGTCAGGCTTCAGGGATGAAGGAGCAATATTCAACCTGTTAGCAAGGAAATTGTCTGTGATTCAGCCCACAAAGCGCAGGCTAAGTTGATTCGCGCGTGGCACGCTCGAACTCAATAACCCAAACCCACGGGTTAACCTGCCAGCTGGTTGCCCCGTACTGTTTTTGCCAGGCTTTGCGATAGGCTTCTTTAGGCAGTTCAGAATTGACGTTCATGGTAAAGAAGTTGTTCAGGAAGTGCGAGTCGGTCTGCACACCTTCCGCCATAATGTCGTCTTCACTAATATCCTGAATCTGCTCTGCGCGCACATCCGTAATAATCAGGTCGATGCGGCTTGCCCAGCGCGGCATATGAATGGCTGTTTGCCAGCCAAACTGCTCGGCGTCCGGTCCGCCTGACGTATGTTGGCCCAGTTCATTGCTGTCCGCCCGGTACTGGCAAAAGTCCGGCGAGCGAAACGGGGTGGGATCGCGTTCATAATCCGCCAGCGCATGTTCAGGCACGATGGGGCCACGCCAGGTTTCGCGGACCCAGAGCTTGTCGCCAGGCATGCCGTAAGGACAATGATAACGAATGTCGTTCATGGCCATCATTTTGTCACCGTGCAGGTGATTAGCCTGCACATCAAAGGCATGTACCCCTTCATGATGATCCTGGCCTGGACCAAAAGCCTGCGTTTTCATTATGCGCCGGGTTTGGGTTTGTTGGCCAACCAGCAGGGCTCGGACCCGCTGTTCGGAAAAAAGAATCGGCCGCTCTTTCATGGATTACCTCTTTTTATTAGTCGATCCCGGTTACTGCTGAAACAAAAAGGGCACCTAAATGGTGGCAATATCATAAAAAATATAAATCATTATTCCTGATAATTGGCCACCGTGTGGTTCGCTCAGTTGTGATGATTTTTAATCCACCGGACAGGAGTGGATAAAAAATCATCAGTACTGCTGTTAACGCGTATTACCGGACATCTGATAGTGAGAATACAGTACGTTATATCGGCAAAAATAGGAACCTTTTCAGATTTATCCATCTATAATTTTCGCCGCTTTTATTGTTTTTTACATTTTTATTATGACATCAATTCCCTCACTCTGAGATAAAATAGCGCTGATTAATCATTATTAATATTAAACTATTCATCCTGCCTAAAACTGAATCAGTCAAGGCTGAAAAAGCAGCAAATGCCTGTTTTCCTGGTAGCAAATTGCCATAAAAATGATCAGCGTCTCATTTTTAAGAGGAATTTAAAGGTCCCGACCGGCTTTTTCCTTAGCGATGTAAAGAAAATGTCATTAGCCATTCGTTATGATGACAAAGCCTATTCGCGTAACAGGTCGTCCATTGAGACGAAAATAACCCTTACAGGAAAAGATTATGTCACTTGCACTTTGGCAGGCTCGCTATGAAACCTGGTTTGAAAAAAACTGGATTCATGATGATGGCGCACACGATATTGCGCATTTACGTCGGGTCTGGATGAGCGCGCAGCGCATTATGGCAGGTACATCTGCCGACCCCCTGATCGTCCTGACTGCCTGCTACTTTCATGATGTGGTGAACTTACCGAAAAACCATCCTGAACGTCACAAGGCTTCCACTTACGCCGCCAGCGAAACGCAGCGTATCCTGCAGCAGGACTTTACGGATTTTCCTGCCGAATTAATCGGTGGAGTGATGCACGCGGTTCAGGCACACAGTTTTAGCGCGGCCATCACGCCTGAAACCCCTGAAGCGAAAATCGTTCAGGATGCCGATCGGCTGGAATCGCTGGGTGCAATCGGGCTGGCCCGGGTGTTTTACACGGCCGGTACGATGAACCGTCCTCTGTTCAACAGTGAAGACCCGCTGGGGAAAGCGCGTGAACTTAATGATGTGAAATGGACACTGGATCACTTTCAAACCAAGCTGTTACGGTTGCCTGAAACGATGCAAACCGAAGCAGGGCGGAGACTCGCAGAACACAACGCGGACTTCCTGGTACGCTATATGGCCAAGTTGTGTGCTGAGCTGCAGGGTAATCTGGTTAGTCTGGATGAAGCAGTACTTCGTGATTTTAGTCCCTTACACGCTGAATATTAAATTTTTATGACAGTATAGGAATCGATACAGTCATCCGGTAGCGTGGAAGCAATAACAAAAAAGGAGTGAGGAAATGACCGAAACTGTTAATTTGACGATTAAAATTGATCCTGCATTGAAAGAACACATTAAACAGCTGGCGCTTGAAAACCAGGTATCAATGAGTCAGGAGATCGTGCAACGTCTGCAGGCCAGCCTCGAAGCACCTTCTCAGCCCGCCATCGACAGTCAGAACACGGAAGAAGGCGCGTCGGATGCTTTAAGTTCCAGCGAAATTAAACAACTGCGTACGCTGCTTAAGAAGCAGAGTAAGAAAAAGAAATAATGGTTATCGGTTGTTCTCGCGATGAAAGCCGCCTTTGATAAAGGCGGCTTTTTTATTCAGAGCGCGTATTCAGACGGCAATGCGAAATTGTTGCACGCTTTCGGCCAGGCGTGAGGCCTGATGTTGTAAGGTATCGGCGGTGCGTACCTGCCGCGCCGTAAGCCCCTCGTTAGTATGCAGTTCCTTGTCCAGCGCCACCACTTCGGCGGCAATGCCAGACACGCGGCGACTTTGTGCTGTGGCGTTTTCCTCCAGTTCTTTTAACTGGGTGACCACGGCGCTGACCGACTGACTGATTTGGTAAAACAAGGCTTCCAGTGACTTCACCTTGTTGAATCCCTCAGAAATATGCAGCTGTGTATTGTTCACCAGCCCGTTAATTTGCTGTGCCGACTCGCCGCTTTTATTCGACAGGGTACCCATCTCTTTTGCCACGACGCTAAAGCTGCGTCCATAAACCCCTGCATGCGCTGATTCAATCGCCGCATTCAACGCCAGCAGACGCGTTTGCAGTGAAAGACCGTCCAGCAGCTCGACAATGCCGGCGATTTCCCCTGAGGAATCGACGATGTGGCGCATCTGCACCTCCATTTCATCGACCTGACTGGCGCACTGCTGCATAAGTTCATCCGCGACATGTGCCTGCTGTGCGGCCTGTTGCGAAAACAGCGTACTGTTTTCAACCTCTTCCGAGACACGATGCAGGCGCTGCGAAATATGACTAAAGCTGCTGTTTTGCACCTTATAGTGCTCGCTTACCTGGTCATTGGTATGCTGCATTTCCCGCGCGCCCTCCGCCACGCTGGCGGCTATGGTATTAATTTCTGCCACAATGGTGCGCAGCCCTTGCCGCATATCCGCCACCGCGTTAAACAATCCGGCGGTTTCTAACGATTGCAGACGAGGCGGTTGCGGGCAACTGACTAAGTCGCCAGTGGCGATAGCCTGCAGCTGGCGGCTGGCCAGTCTTAAAGGAATAATCACGCCGCGCAGCAGCAAAACTCCACCCGTCAGCAACAGCGTAAACAGCAGCCCTGTGACCAGCAGCGACAGGTTACGGCTGGTGGTCAGCGTCTCCAGTGTCAGGTTGTTGACGGCAGAAAGCTGTTTGTTGGCCTGGGTGATTTCGTTAAACCAGGCGCTGTTAAACTGCTGCTGATAAGCCTGCATCGGCACCATAAAGAACGCATCGATATTATTGGCTTCCAGGCCTTTAAGCTGCTCTTCAAGGCCCTGGGTTAACATCATGAAACCCTGCTCAAGCTCCCCCTTGGGAACGGCATGGTACTGAGCAAACAGCTGTTCTGCATGCACGAGTGAAGATTTTGCGGTTTGCGCCAGGCTCTTCCAACTGTCCACCGATCCACTTTTCTGATCTTCCATCAGATAAATGCCTGCCCGGTGGCTGTTATCGCTGGCCGTCAGCAGCTCTATGCGAGCGTGATCGAGCAGCGCCAGCCGGTCGCGCATGGCACTCGCCTGCGTCAGGTTCACTTTGGTATGGCTGACCTGCGCGGTCAGCAGAACAATCCCGATGGATTGCAGCAAACAAAACAGCACAACGAACAGCATAAAATTGCCGCGCAGGCTGGTAAGCCAGGTGGGCACCGGGGGCAGTTTGACGCGATAGCGACGCTTCAGACTGCGCAGGGATAACAACGTGAGAGGTGACATCATTCTACCCATCAAGTGAAAAAGCAGCAGTATTCTGGGCTTGTATGACGAGGTTGTGACAATATCGCCTGGCAGCGGGAAAAGAGGAGAAAGGTTGCGCCTAAGCGCAACTTTTAGCGTGTTTTATGCTGTAAATCGCGGATGTAGGGCAGGAGAAGCTGCGCCACGGCGGCAAAAACGGGGACGACAACGGAATTACCAAACTGTTTATACGCTTGCGTGTCGGAGACCGGAATGCGAAAAGGCTCACTGCCGGCATCATCGAAGCCCATGATGCGTGCGCATTCACGGGGCGTAAGACGACGGGGACGATGCGCCATATTGGTGGCATCAAGGAAATCACGCTCGCCTTTATCCGCGTCCCAGCCGCGATCGATCAAAATCTCAGAGCCATCTTTATAGTAGCGGGCAGACAGGGTGCGCACGCAGCACTGCAGATTGCGCGGATCGTTCAGACCAAAGCCAAAGCCATTCCCCAGCGCTTTATGCTTTTTGGCATACTGATACAGATAACGCCACAGCACCGGCGACAGGATGTACTTATCATCAGGTGCGGCTTCCAGCAAACTTTGCAGGCTGGGCACCTGGGCAGGGAAAAAGCGTTTGATGTCGCGCAGGGTAAAATTCTCGCAGCCGGCAATGTCCCGTCGAATGCCCACCAGCACAATACGCTCGCGGTGTTGAGGCAAAAAATGGCGGGCATCAATCACTTTCGGATCCGGTGCACTGGCATCGGCATCCGCGACGGCATAGCCCAGCTCATCCAGCGTGTCCATGATGATGGCAAAGGTCCGGCCTTTGTCATGGCTTTTTAGGTTCTTCACGTTCTCCAGCACGAAGAAGGGCGGTTTTTTGGCGGCAAGAATGCGTGCTACATCAAAAAACAGCGTACCCTGCGCCTGACATTCGAACCCATGCGCCCGACCCAATGCATTCTTCTTACTGACGCCAGCCAGCGAAAAAGGCTGACAAGGAAAGCCTGCCAGCAGCACCTGATGATCGGGGATGGCTGCATCAATGGAGGAGTAGATCGCTGCTTCATCGTTTAGCCCGGCAGGCTGCGTGACCTGGCGGATATCAGTATTGAAGTGGTGCTCAAGCGGATCGCTGTAATGGTTGGCCCGGTACGTGCGAATCGCCTCTTTATTCCACTCACTGGTAAAGACACATTTTCCACCAATGCGCTCAAATCCGCGACGAATCCCCCCGATGCCGGCGAACAGATCAACAAAACGAAACGCAGGTGCATCATAATGCGCAGGACGAGACGGCAATAAGCGTTCGAACAGATCCCGCTCCGCAGTGCTCAGCACGGGCAGTGTGCTTTTACCCTGACGAATACGGTTGATGAGCGTCGGTGACCAGTGCGCAAAGCCGGCCTGATGCAGTCGGGCAACGATATCCCTGACGGAATAGATCGACAGGACCTGGTGTAACAGATTCAGTTCATCGGAATGCAGAGCTGCAGAAAGAAGAGGTTCAGCGGTTGCGACGGCGTGCATGCAAATATCCTTAACAGTGAAGCGCCTATGCTATCACTCCTTGCCCGATGAGGAAATCCGCCTGACGCGGCGGCGGTATGCTGCAAAACACGCGAGTGGGAAAGTCAGGACAGGTAGCACCGGACGTCTGATTACCGTCCGGAAGCGGCAAAAAAATGGCCGCTTTTGTCCAGGTGGCTTTCGCTTTTCAGGACGGCGACTAAAGTTGAATGAGTAGCCTTTAAGGAGATGCTATGGCCGACGTTCACTCCAGCGAAACGCGCAGCAAAAACATGCGCGCCATTCGCCAGCAGGACACTGCGATTGAGCAACGCATCGCACTGTTGCTTAAAGATCGCGGATTCACTTACCGGGTTCAGGACAAAAACCTGCCAGGGCGGCCTGATTTTGTCCTGACCGCTCATCAGGCCATTATCTTTGTGCACGGCTGCTTCTGGCATCGTCATCACTGCTATTTGTTTAAGATACCCGCCACGCGCACCGAGTTCTGGACAGGCAAGATTAACAGCAACGTCGAACGAGACCATCGCTATGTACGGCAGTTACGTGAGAGCGGCTGGAAGGTTCTCATCATCTGGGAATGTGCACTGCGTGGCAAACTCCGTCTCGACGACGACGCGTTGCTTGAACGACTGGAAGAGTGGTTACTGGCGATGAATGACAGTGCTGAAATCGATCATCAGGGCATTCATCATTATCGTGAGCAGGAATGATCGGGCCTTGCTCATCAGTAACATAACATGTTAGATAGACGCTTTTCCGTGACCGGGAGACCGAGATGAGCAGCATAAAACTGACGGTTAAACGTCTCTACCAGATTCGTGATGAGCGCATGGTGAATACCAAAGCCACCGCCAGAATTTATGTGGGCGAAACGCTGGTGGCCACGGAAGAAATTACCGGCATGACGGAAAGCCCGGTCAGTAAATACCTGCATAGCGAAGGACTGGCTGGGCAAGCGGTGCGCGTCGAATGGGATTGTGAGGGCATCGCAGAGATGACGGTAACGGAAATCGAACGATGCCCATGTTGTCAACATAACGAACCGGAATAGTCACAACGCACGCATCGTGTGCCGTTGGGCTTCGTCGAGGATGAGGCTTCCACTGTTTGCGATGTAAGTCGTTGTCGATGACCGAATAAGGGACATATTTTGGCAGGAACCAGTTTATTAACGTTGCTGGATGATATCGCCACGCTGCTGGATGATATCTCTGTAATGGGCAAAGTCGCGGCAAAGAAGACGGCGGGCGTTCTGGGTGACGATCTGTCACTGAATGCGCAACAGGTCAGTGGCGTAAAAGCCAATCGCGAACTGCCGGTCGTGTGGGGCGTGGCCAAAGGCTCGTTTCTGAACAAGCTGATTTTGGTGCCGCTGGCGCTGATTATCTCGGCATTTGCGCCGTGGTTAATCACGCCGCTGTTGATGATTGGCGGCGCTTACCTTTGTTATGAAGGTGTCGAGAAAGTGCTGCACAGCCTGCAACACGACAAGCAGCAAAATTCACCAGAGGCCCGTCAGCAGCGTCTGGATAACCTGGCAAAGCAGGACCCGCGTGAATTTGAAAAGAAAAAGGTTAAAGGGGCTGTGCGCACCGATTTCATTTTGTCCGCCGAAATCGTCGCGATTACGCTGGGCATCGTTTCGGAAGCACCGCTGCTGAATCAGGTTCTGATCCTGGCGGGCATTGCCATTCTGGTCACGATTGGCGTTTACGGTATTGTGGCGGGCATCGTGAAAATCGATGATCTGGGATTCTGGTTAAAGCAAAAATCGTCACGGGTGGCCCAGTCAGTTGGTGCCGTGCTGCTGGCCGCGGCACCCTGGCTGATGAAAATATTAACCGTGGTGGGCACGCTGGCCATGTTCCTGGTGGGAGGGGGCATCATTGTTCACGGGATAACGCCTTTGCACCACTTTATTGAAAATGCTATCGCTCCGTTTAGCGGTCTGGTATCAGGGCTGCTGAGTAACGGCGCTAACCTGGTGATTGGTTTTATCATTGGGTCGATCGTGCTTTTAGTGGTTAACCTTATTGCCAAACTGCGTGGGTAATCGGTATAACAGCGCCTTCTTTTACGCGTTCTGGGGAGAAAACAATGAGCGACGATATGTTTGAATTCGATATAGATGCTCAGTTAGAGCAGGCCGAAGCCAAGGCAGAAAAAAAGGCGGCCGAAGTGCCTGACGACCTGAGTGACGAAGCGGATTGCGAAGGCTGCAAAATCTGATTCATCCTCCCTCTGAAGCGGATAGCCTCTTATCCGCTTTATTCCTTTCCAGGATAACCTTCTACTTTATTCTGAATTTGCCCTTTTTCTGCGCGCCTTAACAGCAGCAACTTTTTTACCATGCTATAAATAAATATTAAGAATTAATGTCAATGGATAAAGAGGGCGCAACATGGTTTTTGCAATCAGTGATGAAGTGCAGCATAAGGACGGCGGGCAAACGATGGTGGTGACCGGTCATGCCAGTGGCATGGTAGAGTGTCGCTGGTATGATGGTTATGCGGTCAGAAGCGAGGCGTTTCGGACAGACGAGCTCAGCCACACCCGTGAGTCACAACCGCAGTTAACGTCCTGATTGCAGATGACCGGGCCGGTGTTGTACACCTGGCCCGTCTGTCTTCCTTCCAGGCATCACGTCACGTAATAGCCTGTCTTCCACCTATGGCACGCTAGACGTTACCGTCATTATCCTCTTCTACCGCCTTGTAAATTCGTTGCAGTATATCCGGGAAGGCAGACTGAACCCGACTCCAGCTTGGGATAAACGGCTTGTCATTTGGGCGTTCTATAAAGGACTGACCCGCATCCAGGATAGCCTGGGTAAACATCTCGACCGCAGCCTCTTCCACGTGCTGATCGAATTTCAGTCCGTTCATGGCGGCCTCATGATTGTAGATTTCCATCATATCTAACGCGTTGCGATAGTAGGTGGCTTTCAGCACGCGGAAGGAGTCACTGGTGAGCGGCACGCCCATGGTGGCAAGTTTACGTAAAAGCGACTGAACAATATCGTTGCTCATGCGCTTCAGGCCGCCTGTTCCGTCATCCTCTGCCAGCGGTTGATGCTTGTGGTCATAATTATCCGCAATCTCAACCTGGCACGACTGGCGTGTGGTGTAATTGCGATAGATCTCGGAGAGCACGCCAATCTCCAGGCCCCAGTCACCCGGAATTTTAATCCCGTTAAGGACATGAGTACGCATGGCGAACTCGCCGGAGAGCGGGTAACGGAAACTGGAGAGGTAATCAAGGTATTCCGAGTGACCATACACTTTTTGCAGGGAACGCAGCAGCGGCCCGACTAATAAACGGCCCACGCGACCATTGAGTTTGCCGTCGGCGACGCGCGCATAAAACCCTTTACAAAACTCATACTGAAACGCGGGATTCGCCAGCGGATAAAGCAGACGTGCCAGCATACCGCGCTCATAGGTAACAATATCGCAATCGTGTAGCGCGACACAGCTGGTGCGGTCGGAGGCCAGCGTATAGCCGGTGCAGAACCAGACGTTACGCCCTTTGCCCGGATTCGTCGGCGACAAACCTTCTTTGTCCAGTTCCGCGTCGATCGCCTTCAGGCGGGGACCATCATTCCATAAGATCCGATGGCGCTGCGGCAGGCGAGAAAAGAACTCGCGGGCATGGAGGAACTGATCGCGATCGGCCCGGTCCAGGCCGATGACAATTTCATTCAGATACGGCACTTTGGCCAGTTCATCGACGATTTTGCTCAGTGCCGGTCCTTCCAGCTCAGAAAACAGGGAGGGCAGAATTAACCCCATTTTGCGTTTACGCGCAAAACGCACCATTTCTTTTTCCAGCGATTCGACGCTGCGGTGCGTGAGATTATGAAAGTTAGTAATTACGCCATTCTGAAAGAAATCACTCATTGCATCATCCTTATGGGGTTGCCCGAGGAACCACAGCCGTTCATGGCTGCGTTAAAAAATGGTCCAGACCTTCGCGCCAGCCTTCAGGGCCGTGATGCGTTGTATGATAAACCTGCCCATCATTACGCGTTAACGTGACAGGGTTTTTGCTGAAGCCTTTAATCACGATGGCATAATCGACCGCATCAAGCATAGGTGCATCGTTAGGGCCATCACCCAGTCCAATCGTGATCAAATCCTGATGGCTGTAATGCGACAGTAATTTATGCAAGGCATGGCCTTTTCCGCTTCGGGCCGGCATCACGTGCCAGAAGCGGCCGCCCTGGGTAAGCGTCAAATGGTAGTCAGCCAGCGCATGGCGAAAACGGTCTAACGCCTCGTCGGTATCGCGCCAGACGATAACTTCGGAGGCATCGCGCTGGCGGGCGAGCGCGGCCTCGGCTTCCGGTAAACCTGTCATTGCCGACACGTCGCTGTCGCTAAAATTTTGAAAGCCGCTAAAGCGGAACTGCTGTTTCAGCGCGCTAAGAATCCGACAGATGGCGACGTAGTTCAGCTTATCGTCAGGGATACGAACGGGTTTGTCCTCACGGAGATAGAGAACCGCGCCGTTTTCGGCGATAAACGGCGTACCGCTAATCCCGATTTTTCGTTGCAGCGGCAGAATTTCCGCCGCCGTCTTGCTGGAGCAAATCACCACAGGAACCTGATGCTGGCTGAAGGTCTCCAGCCATGCTGTGGCGGCATCCCAGTTGTAGTCGTGGTGGTCAAGCAGCGATCCATCGAGGTCGGTCACGATCATCAGCGATTCATTCAGGTTGGGCATCCAGGTCTCCTCCACACGGCTCACGTTAGCCACGGCATCTGTTTAGTGTAGTTGAGTCCTGAAAAGGCCCGAGGTTCCGTACTCATGCAGACAGAACCAGGAGGATTCTTAAAACCCGATATGACAAAAAGCGGGAGCGGTCAGAATGTGCACGACGCATGGCGCGCACGCTGCGGCTTGCGTAGGCAGGAGGAGAGCAGGAGTAGAATAAGATGAGCGAAACGTGCATCGCAGAAGCTTGTTTTCATTACCGGAACAGCTACTCTGAGAAAGCAGTATGTCTTCCCTGGTGTAACGATTTGAATACTTGCCTGGCCTGTGCCGGGTATTTTTTTGCCTGCTATTCCGCCCGGCGAACGATCCCGCTAGCGATTGATCTCACTGTAGCGGCAATCGTGAATGTCCATCTCACACTGCTCCGCAGGTTCACGGCACGGGGCTGTCGGCCCGCCAGCATTTTTTTCAGCCTGCGCAACCTGAGGCGAAAAATAGTCCTGTACCTGTCCTGCCGTGTCACGCTGGATGGCATGAAGAAGCGCATCCATTTCACTGTCCCGATCACTTTGGTTTTCATCTGAAGCGAGAAAATGCGTCATAGTCTGCCTCCAAAGAGCAACGTGAATACTGAGTATAGAACGGCGGGCTGACAGCAGGGAAGGGTAAAAAAAAGCCCGCGCTGCGCGGGCAAAATAATCCTTGTTACTTTGGGTGTGTTGTTTTCCTGGGGTAGGAAAGCAACGCAATGAAGTGTAACGATTCTCGTGTTAAACGTCCGGCTGTGAAGTGTCAGGAAAACGAAAAAAACCCTGACTCAGATTTACCTGACTTTTCCTGTAACCCTTCAGAAAACGGCTATATTGGTAAGCAAAACGGTTTTTCTCAGTACCTAAAGGAATGGTTATGGACTTACTTCGAATTCTTATCGCTATTTTACTTCCACCACTGGGCGTTTTCCTGCAGGTCGGTTTTGGCGGCGCGTTCTGGCTGAACATTTTACTGACCTTGTGCGGCTACATTCCCGGCATCGTCCACGCCGTGTGGGTGATTGCCCGCCGTTAATGCCTGCATTCGTCCTACGCTTCCATTACACTGTTATCAGGAACGTTTCTGGAGAGTAACAGATGAAGGTAGACGATCGCGTAAGCGTTAAAACCGACGGTGGACCCCGGCGAATCGGTACGATCCTGGCGGTAGAACCTTTTAACGAAGGGACGATGTTTTTGGTGGCGCTGGACGATTACCCGCAGGGGATCTGGTTTTTTAACGAGAATAATCACCGGGACGGCGTTTTTGTCGAGCCCTGGGTTCCCGCCTGATTATCGGTCAGTCTGATGAAAACGCCCGCGATGTCTGAGGATGTCGCGGGCGTTTACTTTTATCTGTCCTGTCACAAATGTCACAGGACAGGGGCGTCCGCTTGGGTCAGAACGTTTCCCAGTTTTCATGACCAGAGGTAGTGGCTACCGGACGTAGCACGGGTGAGCTCGCTTTCGGTGCCACGTTTTTAACATCGGGAGTTTTCGCGACCGGTGTGTCGACTAAGCGAAATGCGGAAACCGCTTTCGTCAGTTTACCCGCCTGATCTTCCAGTGATGCCGCCGCCGCTGAGGCTTCTTCAACCAGCGAGGCGTTCTGCTGGGTCACGTTATCCATTTCCGTTACCGCCTGGCTCACCTGCTGAATACCGCGGCTTTGTTCATCCGAGGCGGCAGCAATCTCAGACATGATATCGGTCACGCGACGCACCGCTTCGACAATTTCACCCATCGTACTGCCGGCCTCGCCAACCTGATGCGAGCCACTGCTGACTAACTTTACAGACTCGGCAATCAGGGATTCAATTTCCTTCGCGGCCTGGGCGCTGCGTTGTGCCAGACTACGGACTTCACTCGCAACAACCGCAAAGCCACGTCCTTGCTCCCCTGCGCGCGCCGCTTCGACGGCGGCGTTCAGCGCCAGAATATTGGTCTGGAAAGCGATGCTGTTAATCACATTGGTGATCTCAGCAATTTTCTTCGAGCTGCCAGAAATATCGTTCATGGTTTTCACTACACCACTGACCATGTCGCCACCGTTGCGTGCTTTATCTGATGCATCGGCTGCCAGTTGGCTGGCATGGTGCGCGTTATCGGCGTTCTGTTTCACCGTCGCCGTTAACTGCTCCATGCTGGCTGCGGTCTGCTCAAGGGCGGCGGCTTGCTGCTCCGTCCGCGAGGAAAGGTCGGTGTTACCGGCTGAAATTTCACTGGAGCCTTGATAAATGGCGATAGCGCCTTCACGCACCGTACCGACCGTTTTGACTAACGATTCCTGCATGCGCTGCAGATTATCCAGCAGTAAGCCGATTTCGTTACGACCGTGCGGTACTGAAGGGGCGGTTAAGTCACCCTGAGCGATACGCTCGATATGGGCAACCGATTTGCGTAAAGGCGTGATCACGACCCGACGGAGAAAAACAAAGGTCAGCAGCACCAGCACCAGCGCAGCCACAAACGCACCACCCATGGAAATAAAACCAATACGTGACTGTTCGGCAGCCTTGGCGTTAATGAAATCAGAACGGATATCCCGAAGTTTGATCGCCTTGACCAGCACAGCGTTATAAGCGTTATCCAGTTTACGCGTGGTGTCGGTTTCCTGGGCAATGATGCTTTCAAAACTGCCCTGTTTACCGGCATCAATCATCGGCTTCAGGCCTTTTTGAACATACTCTTTGAAGCGAGTAGTGAGCTCTTCATCCAGCCTGACGTCTTCGGGGGTTTTATTCTTGCGGTTCAGGTAGACGTTGAGGCCATTTTCAGCCTGCTTAATACGCTCATCCGTTGCGGCAAGGTTGGCATTGAAATCATCCATCTCACCAATACGCGCGGCCGCACCGGCCTGGATGATATTCAGTCGGGCAGAGCGGAGGTTTGAGGAGCTGTCGATCAGACCGTTGCGGACCTGAATTTCCTCAGTCGCATCTTTCAACGACTGATTACTCAGGATGAGGAAGTAGCTGGAAATGCCTATACAGAGTGCGAACAAAAATAATATCCCGCCGAAAATCAAACTAAACAGCGGGACCAGTCTGAGATTTTGCCAAAAACTGACGTTGTGATGTCCTTCATTAATCAGCGTTGTGTTCATTTCCTTGCTCTCTTAAGGGGGCCTGATGAAAAAAACATCGGCAGGAGCAGGAAAAGGTTTATGCTGAAAATTGAGATCTTGATCGCTAATCACTAAAAAAACCGGCCTTTTGGGCCAGTTCTGTGAGGCGGCAAACTATCTTACGTTGACGTAAATACCAGAGGTCACGTTATCGGTTAAGCGCACGACATGGTAAATCACCTGCTTGTTGTGCGTTTTAATTTTCCGCTTAATGTTTCCTTTATGGGAAGAGACCGTCTTCGCTTTAATTTGCATTTTGTCGGATATCTGGATGGTATCATGACCCGACATCCACATTTTCAGCATATTTGACTCAGTCTGGCTCAACGTCAGAGGGTGAACGTCCAGCCCTGAGGAAATACGCGGAGACATGTTAAGTTTCTTTTGCAAATACGTGCTAAGGAGAGAATCCAGCGTTGAAGGTTTAATGGCTTTCGACGTAATAATTAAATTTTTTCGGACATACAGATATTCTTCAAAATGAATATTACTGATGGCCATAAAAATAAAAAACAGTGTTTCGGGATGCTGATTAATAATGCTGCGAATGCGCTCGCTTGAGTCGGTTTCGTGAATGAAACAGTCTTCATTAATAAACACAACACCTGGTTTCAACTGCTCACATCTTTGCTGTAATTGCTCAATATCGGAGACAGAAGTAATATTTTTCTTCTTCACTCCTTTAGAAGACATATAGTCCGATAATCCCAGGCGTGTGTAGTTGCAGGAATCCATAATAATCGTTGGCATGTTAGCGACCCTCACCAATTTGTTATCCGTTTAAATCAACGATGAATTACGCGTTGCGGTACGAGAAGATTTCCAAAGCGCTTTTTTTTATTCTGCTGATGCAGCGTGGCAACGGGCAAACGCCCGTAAAAGTCTTCTTCCTTGACCCGTTCTGCAAAATTTTTTCTTACTCTGGCCCCACACCTGGCGTCGAATCCACATCGGGTATTGATGTAAAGTCGTACCGGCGCGAAACACCGTTTTTGGGAGCAATGTCACTATCGCTGAAAACCCAGAGTTTTCTGATAGGACAAGTCTTAAAAACATTTGTTTCACGAAAGTGTAAGGCTGAAGAGTGAGTTGACAATGCCGGAAAAAACATTTTCTGACAAGAAAAATCACACAATATTTTTTCTTGTTTAATTTCAATGCATTGCCGATTTTATCACCAAAACAACCCTGTCGATGACTCTGTGTACCGCCCGACTAAAATACGCGATGCGCGGTTTAATAAGAATTATTTTAAGACTTATCGCACATTTATCAGAATATCCTTAGTTGATTTCTGGAAAATATGGTTTGAAAAATGCCCGGATAGTTGTGAATTTCTTAAGTATGGAAAAGGAAAAATAGTTAGATACTTAATGTTCAGGAGGGGGACAGTTCGGTGAGGAACTGGGCCAGAAGATCAAATATTTCGCCGAACAGGTGCTCACAGAACGGGGCGAGAAGGGGCATCAGCAGGCTGATCGTCAAAATGCCGACTGATAAGGTAATCGGGAAGCCGATCGCGAAGATTGATAACTGTGGTGAAAGACGGTTTAACAAACCCAGGACCATGTTTAGCGTGAGTAGCAGAACGATCAAGGGTAACGCTAACATCATGCCATTAAGGAAAATCATGCCGCCTGATTTTGCCAGCGCCATAAAAGCATTAGCTTCAAGTGGTGTTCCACCCACAGGAAGTGTATGAAAACTGTCCGCCAACAGTGAGATAAGCCACAAATGACCGTTGAAGGATAAAAACAGTAACATAGCCAGCATGTCGAGAAAACGCGCAAGGACCGGCATATTAAGCCGACTGGCGGGATCAAAAAACGTCGCAAATGACAGACCCATCTGCAAACCAATCAGTTCACCGGCCGCCCGGACAGCTGCAAAGGCAAACTGCATCGTAAAACCAATGGCGATACCAATCAGCATTTGCTGAATCAGCAGCATGAAACCGGCCGGCGAAAACAGGGTGACGTTCACCGGCGGTAACAGCGGGACCAGCAACCAGGTGATCATGGCCGCCAGGCCGATTTTCACCCGTTTGCTGATGGCGCGCTCACTCAATACCGGCGCTGTCGCAATCAGCGCCAGAATGCGCACCAACGGCCAGAAAAACTGGCTTATCCAGTGAACAAGCTGGCTGCTGTCGAGCGTAATCATCAGCCGATGATATAGGGCAGGTTAGAAAAAACGGTGCGGATATAATCCAGCAAGACGTTTAACATCCAGGGACCGGCAACGACGCCCGTGGCCGCCACCGCAATAATCTTAGGAATGAAAGACAGCGTTTGTTCATTAATCTGAGTCGCTGCCTGTAGCAAGCTCACCAGTAAACCGCTGACCAGGGCGGCCAGCAGCATCGGAGCGGCCAGCAGCAACGCGACGCGCATCGCCTCCTGGCCCATTACCATTACCGATTCAGGTGTCATGAATATCTCCTGTGCAATTCACAAGATCAGGAATAGAAACTTTGTGCCAGCGATCCAACCAGCAACTGCCAGCCATCCACCAGAACAAATAACATTAATTTAAAGGGCAGGGCGATGGTTGCCGGCGGCACCATCATCATACCCAGCGCCATTAATACGCTGGCCACGACAAGGTCAATAATTAAAAAAGGAATAAAGACGGTAAATCCAATCTGGAAGGCGGTCTTTAATTCACTGGTCACATAAGCAGGTAATAAAATACGCATCGGCACGGCTTCCGGCCCGACAATAGGAGGCGTATTTGCCAGACGGGCAAATAACGCTAAGTCAGCTTCACGCGTTTGACGCAGCATAAATTCGCGCAGGGGTTGTGCGCCTTTATCAATGGCCACATCCATACTGATTTTATCCTGACTGAAAGGCAGATAGGCATCCTGATAAATTTTATCAAAGGTAGGTGCCATAATAAAAAAAGTTAAAAAGAGCGTCAGGCCCAGTAATACCTGATTGGGCGGCGCAGAGGGCGTGCCCAGCGCATTACGCAGCAGACCAAAAACAATAATGATGCGGGTGAAGCTGGTCATCATTAACAGAATGGCCGGCAGAAACGTCAATGAGGTAATAAATACCAGCGTTTGTACCGGAAGTGACCAGCTCTGGCCACCATTGGCTAATGGCTGGCTTACCAGGCCCGGTAACTGGGCGTGAGCAACCGGTGCCAGCAACAGCAGCGGCAGAAGAGGGAGCAGTCGACGCATCATGGGTTTTTTCCGGGACGTTTAACCAGATTCTGTAATAACTGACGAAAATCCTGCGGTGCTGCCTTTTCCGCGGTGTCTACATCGGGTGAACCCGGTGGCAACGTATGCAGGTGGGTAATTTGCTGTGCCGTTACGCCCAGTACCAGACGGGCATCTGGCGTATCAACGATGACGACGCGCTCGCGCTGACCGACCTGGACACTGGCCGTGAGCGTCAGCTCACGGCTGCCGACTTTTTTCGGCGCAAAGCCCATACGACGGGCCAGCCAGGCGCATGCCAGAATCAACAGGATAATAACAACCAGAACACCACTTACCTGAGTCAGTACAGAGCCCGCTGAGATGGCGGGCGTCTGCGGTGTAGCCGGTTGGACAGTATGATTCTGGTTATTCATATTAACGGCTCAGACGGCGCATACGTTCTGAAGGCGTAATGATGTCGGTGATACGCACACCATATTTGTCGTTAACGACCACGACTTCACCCTGCGCAATCAGGTAACCGTTAATCAGGATATCCAGCGGCTCGCCTGCGAGACCATCCAGTGAGACCACAGAACCCTGTGTCAGACGCAGCAGTTCTTTGATGGTCATCTTGGTGCGGCCCAGTTCCACAGTCAGTTTTACCGGGATATCCATAATCAGGTCAATATCCTGCAATGAGCCTGAAGTGTTGCTGCTTTCAAACGATTTGAAAACGTCATCACTCTGTGAGGTGCTGGCACCAGAGCCCACCTGCTCATTCATTGCTTCAGCCCACAGATCGTCCGCAGAGATGGTGTCATCGGACGGTTTCTTGCTGTCAGTCATGGGGCTGTTCCTCGTTAAGCGAATTCAAAATCGGGTTAATCAAATGTTCTACACGCAGCGCATACTGACCGTTAAGTGTACCGTACTGGCTGGTTAAAACAGGCACACCGTCCACGTGGGCAATAATGCGCTCGGGTTTTTCAATCGGCAGGACATCGCCGGGTTTCAGCTGCAACACGCGTGACAGACGCAACGACGTTTCAGCAAAATGGGCAATCAGTTCCAGTTCAGAATGCTGAACCTGCTTCACCAGATTGTCCCGCCAGTGTGTATCTTCTGACCGCGAGTTTTCCAGCGGCGGATTCACCAGCATTTCACGCAAAGGTTCAATCATCGAAAACGGAATACAGATGTTGAACTCACCGACAAGGTTGCCAATCTCGACCTGGAACGGCGTGTTGACGACGATATCGTTAGGCGATGTGGTGATGTTGGTGAACTTCACCTGCATTTCCGAACGGACGTACTCGACATCCAGAGGATAAATCGCTTTCCACGCATCGCTGTAGCCATCAAGCGCCAGTTTCAGCATACGACGAATGACGCGTTGCTCGGTATGCGTGAACTCACGTCCTTCTACTTTAGTCGGAAAACGCCCATCTCCGCCAAAAAGGTTATCAACGGCAATAAACACAAGGCTCGGTGAAAACACGACCAGAGCCGTGCCGCGCAGCGGCTTCAGGTGGATCAGGTTCAGGTTCGTTGGCACCGGCAGGTTGCGGGCAAACTCATGGTATGGCTGAATCTTGATCGCGCCCACGCTGATATCCGGGCTACGGCGCAGCAGGTTAAACAGCGCCATACGGAAATGACGGGCAAAACGCTCGTTAATAATTTCCAGCGCCTGTAAACGCTCGCGCACCACGCGGCGCTGGGTATTGGGATCATAAGGGCGAATATCGCCCTCTGGCCCGTTTTGTTTCTTTTCTTCTTCCGCGCTGCCACTGTCGCCGTTTAATAGCGCGTCAATTTCAGCCTGGGAGAGAATGCTGTCGCCCATTGATTCACCTCAAAATGAAGGCGGTAAACAGTACGTCGTCTACGACCTGCGGAGGTTGACCTTTCACCAGCGGTGGTGCCAGCGCCTGTTTGATTTGCTCAACAAGCGCTTGCTTTCCTTGCTCTGTCGCCAGCGCAGCAGCGCTCTGGCGAGAAAGCAGCAGTAACAGACGACTGCGAACCTCAGGCAGATAGTCACTCATCCGACGACGCGTTTCTTCATCCGGCAGACGCAGAGTAAACCCTACGTACAGTACGCGGTCTGGATCGTTGTCGGGATTGACCAGGTTAACCGTAAATGTATCAAGTGCAAAAAAGACCGGGGCGGGAGGCGGTTCAACTTTCGCGACCTCCGGCTTATCGCCCTCATGTTTATTCATTATTCGCCAGACTGCATAGCCTGCCACGCTGCAAGCGGCCAGCGTTACGATCAGCAACACTGGAATCAGGATTTTACGTTTGCGACCTTTAGCTTTCGCGTTATCAGACATTTTAGCAGTTACTTCCTGTGAATTATGGGCGAGCCTCTCGGCTCACCTGAACAGATTATCGCGTGTCTTAAGTCAAACAATGGCAAGAAAAGACACGGGTTTTACGCTTACCTTCAGCGTTTGTCGCTGTCAGGCAAAGGTGTCGACGGCGCCCTTACCGTTTAACCGGGCCTGAAGAGCCTGCGGTACGGCAATCGGCGTGATGTCGTTATCACTGTCCTGGGTCAGAGAGAAGCTGCCGTGCTGTCCGTCGCGACGCGCCTCCTGCTGATGCTGGAAGCTTTGCCCTTGCGCGAAACTGTCACTGCTGACCTGACTCTCACCCAGGTTAATACCATTTTCAGCCAGCGCAGTGCGCAGCTGAGGAAGCGCGGCTTCCAGTGCAGCCCTGACATGGCTGTGACCTGAAACCATATTTAACTGTGCCTGATCGTTATTCAGTTTCAGGCTGATCTGGATCGCACCGAGATCTTCTGGATGCAGGCGTAACTCCGCATTCTGCTGGCCGTTACGACTGAACATCACAATTTGTTGACTCAGGGCCTGCTGCCATTCATTGCTACCCAGGTGGGCATTCAGCATCGGCGTAGACGGCGTGTTCATCGACGCAGAGGCCGTGAAGGGTTGCATAACGCTGCTGGCGCTGGTTATCGGCGCGGCAATCATCGTCTGATTATCGCTGGCTGCAGCGTTTATCGGACGCTCATCCTGCTTGTTGACGCTGCTCAGTATCTGCTGAAAACTGGCGTCTGTAGTCAACTGTGCCGGTGTCGATGCGGTTTGCGTCGTGGCTGCGGGCGTTACCCCATGGCTGGCCTGGTCAACGTTACTGGCCAGACGACCGGCGTCCTGCACCTTGCTGTTTTTCGCGTCTTTGTCATCACCGCTCAGTGCCGTGGTCACCGCCTGCGTCAGTACCGATAAGGCAGAACGCGGTCCGGCATCGCGTTGCATATCCACGTCACGCGTCGTCGTGCTGTCTTTCACGGCCTGTTGCAAGCCGGTTGCCGGTAACATGGCAAACAGCGCCTGAATATTTTGCATATCGCTGCTGTTCAGCGCGGCCTCTTTCGCGTCACCCTTATCATCGGCTGATTTTGTACCGGCTTTAATATTTTCCGGTTTAAACAGCGCACTGAGTGCAGTCGGGTTTTCCAGCGAAGAGATCAATGCATTCAACGACGTGGCAACCTTGCTGTCGTCATCAGTGACGCTATTTTTTTCTGCTGCAACCGTGGTTTTACTGTGCAGTTTCGCCAGGGAAAGCAACTGATTTCCCAGCGTAGTGATAAAGTCCTTCGGTAGCGCCTCGCCACTGCTCAGCAGATCGGTTGTCCCCGATGTTTCAGCGGTGCCGGTTGTTTTCGTTGTCAACGCAATGTTTGGCAGCGTAATCATTCGCCTTTCCTCAGTGCAGCCCGTTGGGCAAATTCATCCATCCGTTTCTGGTCGAGACGGTTTTCTTGTCGTAATGCATTTTCTTCTGCCCGGGTAATCAGCGTCTGATAGGCATTGAGGCGTTGTTGTTTTTCACGCCAGTTAACCAGTGCCTGTTCAAGCCGTTGATTCCATTGCTGCAACTGACTGCGGTGTTGCTCAATGGCTTTTTCCAGCGTCTGAATGAACTGGTGATAGTTCGTCCAGCGGTTGCTGGCAATACCGCTGGACATGTCGCTGTTCAGCTTGTTGCGGTATTCATCCTGATAGTCAAGCAACATACTGAGCTGCTCGTTTGCAGCCTGCTGGCCACGCCGCATATCGCCTAACAGCACGGCGGCGCGTTCAAGATCCTGTTCCGCCAGGTCACGCAAAGTGTCAATGGCATTGACTGTTTTCATTACGATGTCCTCATATCAAACGCGCGAATTAACCGAACAATGCATGTAAATGCAGGCAGGCATCGTCGTACTCACTGCGCTCAAAAATGCCTTGTTGCAGGAAGGCTTCCATCTGCGGATAAAGCTGAATGGCTTTGTCCAGCATCGGATCGCTACCCGCGGCATAGGCACCGACGCTGACCAGATCCCGGTTGCGCTGGAAACTCGAGAGCAACTGTTTGAACTGGCGCACGCGTGCATAATGGTTTTCATCAATCAGTGACGTCATGGCACGACTGATTGAGGCTTCAATATCAATCGCCGGATAATGGCCGGCTTCGGCCAGACGACGTGACAGCACAATGTGGCCGTCAAGGATGGCACGCGCAGAGTCAGCAATCGGATCCTGCTGATCGTCGCCTTCGGTCAGCACGGTATAAAACGCCGTGATCGAGCCGCCGCCATCGATGCCGTTACCCGCGCGTTCAACCAGGGCGGGCAGTTTGGCAAATACGGAAGGTGGATAACCTTTGGTGGCCGGCGGCTCACCAATCGCCAGCGCGATTTCACGTTGCGCCATGGCATAACGTGTCAGCGAATCCATGATTAATAAAACATGTTTACCGCGATCGCGGAAATCTTCCGCAATGCGCGTGGCGTAAGCGGCACCCTGCAGACGCAGTAGCGGTGAGACATCTGCCGGCGCGGCGATGACGACCGAACGGGCGCGGCCTTCAGCACCTAAGATGTTTTCAATAAAGTCTTTAACTTCACGGCCACGTTCACCGATTAAGCCCACCACGATCACATCGGCCTGGGTATAGCGCGCCATCATGCCGAGCAGCACACTTTTACCCACGCCTGATCCGGCGAACAAGCCCATACGTTGTCCCCGGCCAACGGTGAGCAGGGCGTTAATCGCCCGAACGCCGGTGTCCAGCACATCGGTAATAGGGGTGCGCTGTAAAGGGTTAAACGGCGGTGTGTTCAATGGGGCACGGTAGCCCGTTTCCGGGGAAGGCAAGCCATCCAGTGGGCGGCCGCTGCCATCAAGCACCCGGCCTAACAGCTGTGGCCCCAGCAGCAGCTGTTTACCTGAATGAGGGTTATCGCCGGTGGTACGGGCATAAACGCGCGCGCCGGGCAGAATGCCGTCCACTTCTTCCAGCGGCATCATCAACAGTTTCTGACCGTTGAAGCCCACGACTTCGCTTTCAATTTCGCTAATCGTTTTACCGTCATTACGTTCAATCACACAGGTCGAACCGAGCGGCAACTGCAGGCCGGTTGCTTCGAGAACCAGGCCGGTGGCACGCGTCAGCCGTCCATAGCGACGAACAGGTTGCACCTGCGCAATACGACTTTCGAAGGCATCAAGCGAGCCCAGCCAGCGGTTCAGACGAGTGGTCATTAAAACTCTCCAGGTGCGGCAAGACGGCACAGTTCCTGCCAGCGGGTTGCCACGCTCGCGTCAAGATCGCCGTCTTCGGCACTGAGCTTGCAGCCGCCGGGGTGCAGTGTATTGTCAGCCAGTAAACGCCAGCCGTGCAGATCAAGCGTTGGCCCCAGTGTTTGTTCAATCCTCAGCAGGTCATCAGGATGCACCCGAAGCTGCGGCTTACCGCTAAACATGGGCTCCTGCTGCAGTAAGCCCTGAATCTGGCGCAGCAACGCACTGCCATCCACCGTGGTGGCCTGACCAATCACCGAACGCGCGGCTTCCAGAGCCAGCTGCATCAGGCGGGCAGCAATGACGCTGTCCAGCGATTCCAGCGTATTTTGAAATTCCGTCACCAGCTGCTGCATTCGCGCCTGTAAGGGAGCCTGCTGTTGCTGCGCATCAGCAAGGCCTTGCTGAAAGCCCGCGTCATAGCCGGCTTTCTGACCTTCATTAAACCCCTGCTGATGGCCTTCGCTGTAGCCTTGACCGTGGGCTTCTTTACGCAACTGCTGCTGCATCTGCTCAAACTGCTGTTGCTGTTCGTCTTCTTCTGATTCGAAGAATTCGATTTCGGGTTCAGCCTGAATCGTCGCGGGCTCTTCATGACGCCCCAGTTCTACAGGCTGCCACAGTTGCCAGGGGCGGGCGGAAAATGCATCAGACATAGGTTTCCTCGCCGCCACCGATTACCATCTCGCCGGACTCTGCCAGACGACGCACCACCAGCAGGATCGCTTTCTGTTCGTTCTCTACTGCAGACATACGTACCGGACCACGGTTGGCCAGATCGTCGCGCAGGATATCGGCCGCACGGGCTGACATGTTTTTGAGGAACTTCTCGCGCAGCGGCTGCTCGGCACCTTTCAGGGCGATCAGCAACTGCTCGGATTCCACTTCCTGCAACAGACGCTGGATACTGCGGTCGTCCACTTCCACCAGGTTTTCGAACAGGAACATCTCGTCGATAATTTTCTGTGCCAGTTCGCCATCGAAGTCGCGTACCGCTTCGATAACCGCTTCTTCCTGCTGCGTTTTCATCAGGTTGATAATTTCGGCCGCTGTTCTCACGCCGCCCATCTTCGCACGCTTGAGGTTGGTACCGTCGAGCAGGCTGTTCAGGACTTCGGTCAGTTCTGCCAGCGCTGCCGGCTGCACACCACCGAAGGTAGCAATACGCAGCATGACGTCATGACGCAGGCGCTCATCAAACAAGGCCAGAATATCGGCAGCCTGACCACGTTTCAGGTGGACCAGGATAGTCGCGATGATCTGTGGATGCTCGTCGCGAATCAGATCGGCTGCGGCCTGCGGTTCCATGAAGTTGAGCGTTTCCATACCACTGGTGGTATCGCGGGTTTCAAGGATATCTTCCAGCAGGCTTGACGCACGCTCTTCACCCAACGCCCGGGTCAGCACGGAGCGCAGGTAATCGTTCGAGTTGAGGCTCAGTGCCGCGAACTGCTCGGCATCGCCTTCAAACTCACGCAGCACTTCGGTCAGTTGCTTATGCGAGACCTGACGCATGCTGGCCATCGCGGCACTCAGATGCTGAACCTCACGCTGGTTCAGGTGCTTAAAGACTTCCGCCGCGCGTTCTTCACCAATGGTCATCATCAGAATGGCGCTTTTTTCAGTACCGGTCAGACTCATAGTTCGTTACTCATCCATTCGCGAATCACCAGCGCAACAACGCGCGGATCGTTTTCAGACATGTCGCGGATACGCTGGCTCATGACTTCAGCGCTCATGCGGTTATTAGATTTACGTTCCTGCTCAAGTTCATCTTTGCTGAGCTGGACGCTGTAAGCTTCCTGATCGTTCTGCTGAGCAGCACGGGCAGCCTGAGCTTCTGCAGCGGCCTGCTCTGCGGCTTTCTTACGCAGAACATGCGGACGCACCATTTTGCGATACAGGATGAACGCCACCAGCGCAACCAACAGCCATTTACCTGCATTAATCAGCTGATCAAAGAACGACTGCTGTTGCCAGAAGGGCAGTTCAGTTGATACAGGCTCGGTGGTATTAAACTGCGAGTTCACCACGTTGACAGTGTCACCCCGTGTCTGTGAATAGCCCATGGCTTCGCGCGTCAGGTCTTCAATCTGCTTCAGCTGCTGCTCATTCAGCGCAATCGCTTTGCCTTTATCGTCTTCGCGATAGTTCACCACCACCGCAACAGACAGGCGCTGCACGTCACCCACATTCATCTTGGTATGACGAATGGTACGATCCAGCTCATAGTTCACCGTATCATCACGGCGCGAGTTGGTCGGTACACTGCTGGTAGAGGCTGTGCTGGTCCGTTGACCATTGGCTGCATTGTTCTGACCATTGGCATTCTGGCCATTGGCCGCATTGTTATTTGCCGTGTTGATCGGGGCCGTATTGGCTGGCGCAGGCTGGTTAGACAGTGCGCCCGGTACGCCGCCCGGATAAGGGCTGCCCGTCTGCTCGCTGGTACTGGTCTGCTGAGAGCGAATAGACGCGTTTTTCGGATCGCCGTTCGGCTGGTACTTCTCATCCGTCTGTTCACTGGTATCGAAGTTAATCTGTGCCGTTACCTGCGCATGGACATTGCCCTGGCCCAGAATCGGGTTAAGGATCGCTTCGATACGTTGCTGGTAACGCGCTTCGACTTCAGCGGCATATTTCAGCTGTGCATCGTTCAGATCACGGCCTACTGCGTCAGAACGGGTTAACAGATGACCGCTCTGATCGACTACGGTCACGTTCCCCGGCGGTAAACCGGCCACGCTGCTGGAAACCATGTGCGTGATGGCCTGAATCTGACCTTCATCCAGCGCACGGCCTGGCTGCAGAGTTAACGTCACAGACGCGGAGGGCGCTTTTTGCTCACGTACGAACAGGGTTGGTTTAGGCATCGCCAGATGGACGCGCGCCGTTTTCACCGGCCCCAGAGATTCGATAGTACGTGCCAGCTCGCCTTCCAGTGCGCGCTGGTAGTTCACCTGCTCGCTGAACTGGCTGATACCGAACTTCTCTTTATCCAGCAGTTCAAAACCGACGTTGCCACCTTTAGGCAGGCCCTGTTCAGCCAGACGCAGGCGCAGCTCATGCACCTTATCTTCCGGCACCATTAATGCACCGCCGTTATCCGCGAAACGATAAGGGACATTCATTTGCGTCAACTGCGTGACAATGGCACCCCCGTCCTCATTGGACAGGTTGCTGAACAATACGCTGTAGTTCGGTGTTTTGGCCCAGAGCACCAACGCAAAAACCACAGCGATAGCGGCTGCGGCTGCGACAATTAACGGAATACGTGGATTGGCACGCAGGCGAGCGAGAAGGTCACCAAAGCCTTTCGTTTCTTCATTTTGTGTGGCGGCTGCACTCGCATTCATGACCGATTCCTGCCTGACGTAATTGACCGGGTTAGTTGTGATGGCAAAACAGACTCCCTGACCTGCTTAAATAAAATTTCTACTTCAATGCCTGGCATTATTTGATGAAACGCAAAATTCGATGGGTGAATAAGCCACGGTTTTTAGCGTCATTTAGCGGCTTTGTCTTATTGACAATGTGTTAACTTCTCCCCACGTCAAAAATCTTCATCTTTTTTAATGAGGTAGCAACCATGTCAATTCAGGCAATCGACGGTGTTTTACAGCAGTTACAGATGACCTCGCTTCAGGCCAATAACAAAAGCGATGAGGTCAACAGCCATATCGATTTTGGCGCGACCATGAAAGCCGCTCTGGACAAAATCAGCGAAACCCAGACCACTGCCCGTAGCCAGGCGCAGGCGTTCGAAATGGGGAAACCCGGTGTCGCTTTAAACGATGTGATGGTCGATCTGCAAAAATCGTCTATCTCCATGCAGATGGGGATTCAGGTCAGAAACAAGCTGGTTTCGGCCTATACCGACATCATGAACATGCAGGTGTAGTCGGGAAAACGGGTCTTTATTATCAGGTATATGCCTGGCGGCGTTGAGTTGGGACAAGAGCGACACAGAATGTGGCTTTACCAAAAGCGCCTTCTTGTTGCTTTATACGTGTTCAACGATGCAATCGTACACCTGATAACCTTTCCTGTGCGTTCAGGCCATGCCAGCCGCGCGCGGTAGCCGACTTGGGCCTGTCAAGGCAGCGTCTGAGACGCGATTATCGCACCACAACCTGCCTCATCATCCCTTTACTTCAGACATCTACCTGTCGGTGTTTATTCTCCTTTTCTTGCCGAAAGAAAATATATCCTGCATCTTTATCCTTCGCTTCCGTGCAGGCGTTCACTATGACATTTTCGCTGTGCCGGTTACGGCTGCATGACGCCATCCGCTAAAGTATTTTCAGCACGGTTCCTGCGTCAAAAAATATCATTTCTAATGTTGTAATTTCTCTACGACTTTTAAAAGCAAAATTAGTTAGCTTAATAACTAAAAATATCCCTGAAGGTGGGAAGTAAAAAATGAAATACTGAAAGCAAAAGATGTAATCTGGTATGTATTCGTAAGCCAGCAAAACCTGTTTACCTTAACGGCGACGCGGGTTGCGACAGCAGCGTAACAGGCACCACGCGGCTTGCATCCCCGGTTACACATCAAACGGAAATATTCCTCTTCTAATCTAATTAAAATATTTAACTGTTTAAATCTGTCGCCTGATATTAATGTCAGCATTCATTCTGCTCACGGATATATCAACATGAGATACTTAATTCAAACACTTCTCACGACCTCAAAAAGTGGTGAGCAGATTAAATATGAAGTCTATTCGGAAAACCGGAAGTCAGATTTTATAGATAAAATCCCGGAGGGTTCCTGCACAGTGATTTCTTACAAACTGACTGAGGGGACGATTCAGTTGCTGGATCGGGATGTGAATCTGCAACCGTTATTCGATGCCCATCGACCGGCGCAGGATGTTTTTTATCCAGACGGCCCTCACCGGATTAATCTTGAGATGCTGGTCGATTATTTAAATCAGCAAGCCTGATCATGTGCAGAGGGGGCCCGCTCCCGTATCCGGCGATTTTCTGCGCCTGCGATCCGTGTGAATAAAGGGCCAAAGCCTGTTGCCCGCCCGTCCCTGACCGTTGCCAGGCGAGCAGCCCACATGCCAGCCCAGCTGAGTTAACGAACAGGGAGGCATGGCTTCTCATCCTGCTGGCCTTAAAATAACGACTGCACCGGCTTCAAAGCATGGTGCAGATCACCGTCTGCCCCGGTTAAGTGGGCAGACAGTGACATGTCATGATGCTTTGAAAGGATCCTTTTTATCATCCTGACTGTCATCATTTTTTCTGGGCACTTCACCGTGATCTTTCGGTGCATCGTTTGCGGGATGATCATCTTCCTCGTAGGCATTTCCCGCATTAGGTGCGGCTTCGGGTAATCCTTTGCTGACATCGCCTTCATGTTTACGTTTATCGTTACTTTGGTTGTGCATCGTTTGCTCCTCTTTGTCGTCCTCTAAGTCTAGACCAGCACAACAAAGCTGTGAGCGGAGACCCGTCAGCAAAATTATCATCACGTAAGGACGGGGTATGACTCCGCCGTTTTCCGCCTGACCACGACGAGAAGCCATGTCCTGTAAAAGTGACTTCCGATTATTCCTAATGCAAAACCGCTATATTGCCCTAACTTTAAATCTCCAGACGATATTTTCATTGGAAAAACAACCAAAAGGAAACACAGCATGAGTGATTCAATCGAAACCAAAAGCAAAACCGATTATCTGCGTGACGTGGCATCCCAGTTGAAAGAAATGCGCCACTATGCGCAAACGAATACTGAGACGCTTTCCGCCCATTGGTTAGCCTTTGATGCCGGTGAATACAAGGATGAAGGGAATGCGGCCCGTATTGACGCATTACTGAATAAGCAGGGAACGTTGCTGGAAGATCTGGAGAAAGCCATTCAGGATATTGAAATTGAAATCAACCACAGTGAGCAGGAGAGTTAAGGTATCTCCCGCTAACTGAGGGGTGGCGATTAACGGATTAATCCGCCACCAGCCAAAACTCGGCTTCATCAAACATTTCTTCCACCAGACGCGCGACAGTGGCTTTATCATTCTTGCTGAGGTCGGTTTCTATCGCGTTACGTTCCATCGGTTTCACCTTGACCTCGATGTCAGGAAAAACACGATGCACACGCTTTTCAAGCTCTGCCAATATCATGTCGCGCGCCCCTGGCAGGCCCGCGACATTACGCTTATCGTAAATTAACTCTACAAACATAATAACCATCCCTTCAGGGCAAAATCGCGTTGCCATTTTACTGTAAATAAAAACAGTATCAAGCTGATGTTTGCATGAATCCGTTTTTTAGGTCCCGCGTAGAAAAGCATTTTTATCTGATTTACTCTGAGGGCGCTCTTAACGATATATGCGCTCACTCACCGGGAGAAGTGCAATGCGACAATTGGTTATTGATATTCTGCTTAAACTGGCAAAAATGGATGTCGATGCAAAGGAACTGACTGCTCAGGTCGAAGCGCAGTCATTGCTGGTTGCCGCTTTATTAGTCCAGGCGAAACAAGATAATGCGTTAACGATTTCTGAGACGGTGCAGGATGCCATTGTCACGGCATCGCGTTCCTCATCAGAGTTCATGCAGTCTGATATTGATCTGTTGCTCACGCACCTCAACCGATTACTGGCCGTGGCTAAGTATGTTGAGGTGAGGGGAAAGCTCGAACAAGAAGAGTGATGGCTAACGCTGGCGGCAGCGGGGTTTTCTGCCGCCAGCTAGGACATCACGGGCATTAACCGTTTGTTGTCACGACGCTGCGCAACGCCATCGCCGTTATTCTTCCTGTCCGCACAGCTGAGGTATAGCTAGAGCTCGTTCTTAATACAAAATTCTTCCCAACTCATTCCCAGAGATTCGGCATGCGATCGGAGATAGGCTTCGATGGCTTCGGCGGCGACGGCTTTATCCGGCTCTGCCAGTTGAATCGAAAAAATCATACCATCAAGATTTTTCTGGCGTAAAAAGGCGGCATAAATGCGTTCGGCGTGCCACTCGCGCAATTCACGCAGGGACATATTGGCGGCACGGGCATCCTGTTCGGTCAGTTCATCGAGTGCGGCCTGAAAATCGGCATGGGCAGTGAAGAACATTTGGCGTGCCTGGGCATAATAAGCTTCTGGAGTTTTCATGAC
This sequence comes from Pantoea sp. SGAir0180, assembly GCF_043546245.1. NCBI lineage: Bacteria > Pseudomonadati > Pseudomonadota > Gammaproteobacteria > Enterobacterales > Erwiniaceae > Pantoea > Pantoea sp. SGAir0180. The sequence goes on from NZ_CP028071.1 coordinate 1,268,843, forward strand.
AAATCTCTGAGATGTAATGCAGGGCGACAGTGTAGCCTGTTGTGCCTCCCTTGTCAGGCCGGAGTGGACAGGTTCATTCACAGCGATAAAAGCGGGCAGGGAAGGGAATAAACATCACCCGGTGCGTGATGAATCCAGGAAAAGCGCGCTTTACGTTGATTTCATCCCTCAGATATCTTGCACATCTGGCGGTAAAAATTATAACGTAGCCGCCATTAACCGGATTTAGGGATCAAAGATGAAAAACTGGATGCTGATTGCCACACTGGCGCTGAGTGGCTGCGCACAAATAAACAGTTATCAAAGTGCGGTGCAAACGCCGGCCCCGGCAAATTTACAAGGCAACTGGCAGACGGTTGGGCCGCAGAGTAACCTGATTAGCGACAAGGCGATTGGGAGTCTGATTATCAACGCGGACGGCAGTACGCTGGATTGCCGGCAGTGGCAACGGGTCATTGCGAAGCCAGGCAAATTGACGCAGCTGAATGGCGATTATGTCAATGTTACGCGTCAGTTACGCATCATGACACTGGATCTGGATGGCGGTGAGCTGGATTACGACGGGCTTACGTTGCGTAAGGTCGATCGACCCACGGTGGAATGCCAGAAAGCTTTACAGGAAGCGGCCCAACATCCCGGTGTGGATGTGATTCAGAATATCGAACCCGAGATTATGCGTCCGGTTCTGAACAAATAAATGACGCAAAGCGGTCTTAAGGACCGCTTTGCGCTGATGCGCAGGCTGTTACCGCGCCAGAAAAAGCAGCGGACCTGTGGTTTTATGCCTCAACAACCCAGACACTCACGCTGCCTGCATTACAGCGAAACACGGCGCTGCCGGCGTCGTCCGTCGTAACGGTATCGGATTGATGTCCCAGATAGTCATACCATACTTTCCCGGCATATCCTTCTCCCATTGAAATCTGTTTTTCCCCCGCTTCGCCATTCGACATGATCACAATACAGCCCGGCTTTTCAGCGGTTCCGCTGCGGCTGAACGCGACGCAGTTAGGATGGTCGAAGTAATCGGTTTGCGCGCCCCAGCCAAATTGCTGACGGGCACGAATCAGCCCTTCGAGTTCAGGAATGACCGGCATATCGACCTGATGCATTTCACCGTCTCCGCCTTCATCCTCATAGTGGGCACCGAACAGGTCCGGATAAAAAATGGTCGGAACGCCTTGCTCGCGCAACAGAATCAGCGCATAAGCCAGCGGCTTAAACCAGGCTTCAACGGGCGCTTCCAGAGACTGCAGCGGCTGTGTGTCGTGGTTGGCCACGATAGTCACGGCATGCCACGGGTCGGCTAATACCAACGAGTTATCAAAAATTTTGCTCAGGTCATAATCGCTGCCGGCTTTAGACGCCTGATGAAAATTCATATGCAGCGGGGCGTCAAACAGCAGCGTTTTGCCTTCCACCTGATCGATATATTCCTGCAACTTTTCGGTTTCAAAGGACCAGTATTCCGCCACAATAAACAGCGGTTCGTTAGCGACGTCCTGAATATGTTCGATCCAGTCTTTGTAAAACCAGGCCGGGATATGTTTTACCGCGTCCAGACGAAAGCCGGTGCAGGGGACCTGCTCCATGACCCAGCGCGCCCAGTATTTGAGTTCTTCGCTCACCGCCTTATTGCGGAAATCAACATTGGCGCCCATCAGATAATCAAAGTTACCTAACTCGTTATCCACCTGGTCGTTCCAGCCTTCAGCGGTGTAATCGTTGATAATTTTGAACACGCCGTTTTCATCGGGATTTTCAATATGGTCGACCCCGCTAAAACACTTATGATCCCAGATGAATGTCGAGTATTCGCCTGCCCGCGCCGGAAACGTAAACTTTGTCCAGGCTTCGCATTCCACGACCTCGGGATAAATTTCATCACGATTATCCGGGTTAACGCGATTTACGCTCACCTGTTCTTTCTCGTCCGCGCCCATTTTATGGTTGAGAACCACATCCAGCAGCACGCCAATGTTGTGGCTGCGCAGCGCATTGACGGCAGCCAGCAACTGCTGCTTATCACCATATTTGGTGGCGACGCTGCCTTTTTGCTCAAACTCGCCTAAATCGAAGAGATCGTAGCTGTCATAACCCACCGAGTAACCACCGGACTCGCCTTTATAGCAAGGGGGCAGCCAGACCATGTTGATGCCGATGTCATTAAGCAGGGCCGCTTTTTCTGCGACTTCCGGCCACAGCGTGCTGCCATCGGGATAATACCAGTGGAAAAACTGCAAAAGGGTTGGGTTGTGCATGACAAACGTCCAGTCAGAGGAGAGGGAACTGGAAGTATGGGATAAGAGTGAAGAAATTACGCGGGTAAACTAAAAAAAGAGTGTTTACCCGCATAAGTCGGCCTTTACTGGTCTTTTGGGTAAAGGATATTACCCGCCATCTTGCCGTAAGAAGAGACAATGTTGTGTTGCTGCGTTGAGGTCGTGACCAGCGAGCGCAGTTCGCTCATACGTTCACCCAGCAACGTCTTCAGCGTGGTTTCATTCTTCAGAATTTGCTCAAGTACCGGGCGAATTTGTGCCCGCTGTAATGCTGACAGCGCACTGGCATCGTTATCACGCGCAACACGCTCGACGCTACTAACGTAAGTTGATTCGCAACTAAGCAACTCATCCCATTGTCCCTGCCGGGCATTTTCCAGCATGGCATTACTGAGCGTGAGTAAGTGTTGATATCCTTTTAGCAGCTCGAGTGGATAACTCATTAAAAGGTATCCTGCTGTGGCTGGTAATTAGGGCCAATCTGTTTCCACGCATCCGCAATATTATTGAGCAAGCCTTCGACTTCCGTAATGGCCTCAAGGTCGTTGTTCAGGTTAGCCTGTAACAGACGACGGGTCATATATTCATACAGATCGTCGAGATTAGCGGAAATTTCACCGCCAACCTCATGGTTCAGGCCTGCGCGCAGCCCGTTAGTAATGATATTAATGGCCTTAGATAAGGCGTTACCTTTACCGGGAATATCGCCTTGCTCAATTAAAATGGCAGCTTTTTTCATGGCGCTCAGGGCGCCATCAAAAAGCAGCACGACCAGCTGATGTGGGCTGGCGCTTAATACGGCGCTTTCCACACCTACCTGCGCATAGGCCTGAATACCGGACTTAGCGTACATGCTTACCACTCCTGTTATAGTTTGGCGAACTGCTGGGTCAAATAGTTACCGGTCTGGGTCATGGAGCTGACCAGGGTAGACAGACTGGTAAACTGTGTTTTGTAACGCGCCATGGTCGCCGCAATCTGGCTGTTTACTTCGTCGTACTGATCGGACAGTTTTTTCAGTGAGGTATTAATGCCGTTAGTGGCATTTTGTACCTGTCCGTCACTGGCCAGTATCTGCGTCAGTTTGTTATTTGCCTGTGTGGCAAACCCGGTTGTTTTACCGTCACCCGTCAGAAAGTTCAGGACATCTGTCGGTTGATTGGTCAGGGCTTTGTCCAGTTTGGTGCTGTCCACAGTCAGCTTGCCGTTAACGTCCTGCGTGATCCCCAGTTGTGACAGACTGGTCAGGTTTCCGCTGGCTTGTGCGCTGGACAGTTGACTGCGCAGGCTGGTCTGGATGTTACGTAAGGTATTATCACCCAACAGATCGCCGTTACCGGAACTTTGCGACTCACCCGCTTTCACCGCGGTGTATTTCGTCTGGTTACCGATAGTGGTTTGCAGGGAATTGTAGGCATCCACGTAAGCCTGGATTGCCGCCGTCATTGGCTGATTATCTGTGGCGACGGTCAGCGTTTCCGGTGTATTTGTAGCGGTGGTTTTCGTCAGGTTCAGCGTGACACCTTCAGGCGCGTCCGTGACGGTATTGCTGCTGCGGGTGATGGACACGCCGTTAATTTTTAACTGCGCATCTTTAGCGGCAACCTGTTCGGTCATCGCGTTGCTGCTGCCACCCGAACTGTAATTAATATACTGGGACAGCGTGCCGTCGTCCGTACTGACCGTCATCGCATTCGCTGTGCCACTGTCGCGTGCAGTCAGAGACAGATAATAGGTATTATCGTCTGCTTTAATAATACTGGCGTTTACGCTGCCTTGCTGTTTATTAATCGCATCGCGAATATCAGACAGGCTGGTTTGATCTTTGCTCAGTGTTACCGTGAGCGGCGATTTCTGCCCAGACTGGGAAATCGTAATCGTGCGAGATGCCAGGCTCTGATCACCTAAATCGGTATCTTTACTGCTGGCTGATTTTGACAGCAGCGATTGCGAAGAGGCGAGTTGAGTAACCTCAATAGAATAGTTACCGGCGGAGGCTTTGCTCGCCAGCGTGGCAGTGAAAGCGGTATTCGTGCTGGTGACTTTCGTAGCCGCAATCGTCGAGGCATTTTGCAATGCCGCCGCCGCGGTCTGCAATTTTGACAGGCCGGTTTTCACCACGCCCCAGGCGGTAAGCTGAGCGTTATAGGACGCCTGCTGCTTAGTAATAGGCGTCAGTTTAGTCTGCTCAGCGGATTCCAGGCTGCTGTAGAGAGTATTCAGGTCGAGGTTCGTACCAGCACCGAGTGAACTTACACTTGCCATGCTTTAATCCTTTACGAGTTTACGTTAAGTGAAATGGGTATCGGCAGCGAGTGGCAAAAGATTAGCCTGTCTCTGAAAAAATTGATGGCTGAATAAAACCCCTTTCTTTAATTGTCTTCCCGGATTTGGCTGGCGAAAAATTACTGAATTTTTTTTCTAAAGGTTGAACGAGGGCTGACGATAATCAGGTTGTCGGTAAGCTAGCCGAATTCAGACGCCTAATATGGCTCAATTTTTTAAAGGAAAAACATCATGGCAGTGATTAACACCAATACCCTGTCGCTGGTTACCCAGAACAACCTGAGCAAGTCACAGTCTTCTCTGGGTACTGCAATTGAGCGCCTGTCTTCTGGCCTGCGTATCAACAGCGCAAAAGACGATGCAGCCGGCGAAGCTATCGCTAACCGCTTCAGCTCTAACATCAACGGCCTGACCGTTGCAGCCCGTAACGCCAACGACGGTATCTCTCTGTCGCAGACGGCTGAAGGCGCCCTGACTGAAGTGAACAACAACCTGCAGCGTGTACGTGACCTGACCGTTCAGGCGCAGAACAGCTCTAACTCAGCATCTGACATCGACTCAATCCAGGCTGAAGTTAACCAGCGTATGCAGGAAATCGACCGCGTCACCAAGCAGACCGATTTCAACGGCATCAAAGTTCTGAACACCGGTTCAGGCAGCACCACTTATAACTTCCAGGTTGGCGCAAAAGACGGCGAAACCATCGGTATCACCATCAGCTCAAGCGACGGCTTTGACCTGGCAGCAGCGGGCCAGTCTGGCACCACTCAGAACACCAGCTCAACAACCGGTCAGACCGTTAACGGTAACGCGCGTACCACTTCAGCTATCGGTTTCGACGTGCTGAAAGGCGCAGTAACCGGCGGTACCGGCGGTACTGCAGCAGGCACCACACCGCTGGCCGACATTGACAAGGCGATCAAAGCCGTTGACAACCAGCGCAGCCTGCTGGGTGCGTCTCAGAACCGTTTTGAGTCCACCATCAGCAACCTGAACAACACCGTGACCAACCTGACCGCTGCCCGCAGCCGTATTCAGGATGCGGACTACGCGACAGAAGTGTCGAACATGTCCCGCGCGCAGATCCTGCAGCAGGCCGGTTCTTCTGTACTGGCACAGGCTAACCAGGTGCCACAGACCATGCTGTCTCTGCTGCGTTAATCGCCGCACAGCCCGTCTGATTAAAAGCGCCCCCAGTGATGAGGGCGCTTTTTTATTGTTGATGGATCCAGCAGACGGTGTATTTTCCGGGTATGACAGTCTGCCCGAAGCTCTCTCACAGGGTTGTCTGACTGTCGTTTGACAAACTAAGGTTCGCGCAATGCTTATTGTCGATGGGGCAATGATTGTTTGCGCTGAGTTAATGTCATCAGAAAGCGTAACAGCGACAGCACTATTTTTTGATAACCCCGCCATTCCGCCAGGATGCCTTCCTGTCTCATTAAAATAAAAGCCGTCATTCTCTCTAAAGTTTTAGCCCCGACGGGCGATAACAATAGTGAAGGCGATAAAGCCGCAGGATTAACACCTGACCCCCGACATTATTTATGAAGGATAATTATCATGGCCGTTATTAACACCAATACCCTGTCGCTGGTTACCCAGAACAACCTGAGCAAGTCACAGTCTTCTCTGGGTACTGCAATTGAGCGCCTGTCTTCTGGCCTGCGTATCAACAGCGCAAAAGACGATGCAGCCGGCGAAGCTATCGCTAACCGCTTCAGCTCTAACATCAACGGCCTGACCGTTGCAGCCCGTAACGCCAACGACGGTATCTCTCTGTCGCAGACGGCTGAAGGCGCCCTGACTGAAGTGAACAACAACCTGCAGCGCGTACGTGACCTGACCGTTCAGGCGCAGAACAGCTCTAACTCAGCATCTGACATCGACTCAATCCAGGCTGAAGTTAACCAGCGTATGCAGGAAATCGACCGCGTCACCAAGCAGACCGATTTCAACGGCATCAAAGTTCTGAACACCGGTTCAGGCAGCACCACTTATAACTTCCAGGTTGGCGCAAAAGACGGCGAAACCATCGGTATCACCATCAGCTCAAGCGACGGTTTTGACCTGGCAGCAGCGGGCCAGTCTGGCACCACTCAGAACACCAGCTCAACAACCGGTCAGACCGTTAACGGTAACGCGCGTACCACTTCAGCTATCGGTTTCGACGTGCTGAAAGGCGCAGTAACCGGCGGTACCGGCGGTACTGCAGCAGGCACCACACCGCTGGCCGACATTGACAAGGCGATCAAAGCCGTTGACAACCAGCGCAGCCTGCTGGGTGCGTCTCAGAACCGTTTTGAGTCCACCATCAGCAACCTGAACAACACCGTGACCAACCTGACCGCTGCCCGCAGCCGTATTCAGGATGCGGACTACGCGACAGAAGTGTCAAACATGTCCCGCGCGCAGATCCTGCAGCAGGCCGGTTCTTCTGTACTGGCACAGGCCAACCAGGTGCCACAGACCATGCTGTCTCTGCTGCGTTAATCGCCGCACAGCCCGTCTGATTAAAAGCGCCCTCAGAAATGAGGGCGTTTTTTTTGCCAAATCAGTTAAAAAAATTTAAGTAATGTATAAAGTTTGTCCCCCGTTCGACGATAACAATAATGAAGGCGATAAAGCCGCAGCCCAAATCTGAACCCTATCATCATGAAGGATAATTATTATGGCAGTCATTAATACCAATACCCTGTCGCTGGTTACTCAGAACAACCTGACCAAATCTCAGTCATCACTGGGTACGGCGATTGAGCGCCTGTCTTCTGGCCTGCGTATTAACAGCGCAAAAGACGACGCAGCCGGCGAAGCTATCGCTAACCGCTTCAGCTCTAACATCAACGGCCTGACCGTTGCAGCCCGTAACGCCAACGACGGTATCTCTCTGTCGCAGACGGCTGAAGGCGCCCTGACTGAAGTGAACAACAACCTGCAGCGTGTACGTGACCTGACCGTTCAGGCGCAGAACAGCTCTAACTCAGCGTCTGACATTGACTCAATCCAGGCGGAAGTTAACCAGCGCATGGAAGAGATCAACCGCGTTACTCAGCAGACTGACTTTAACGGTATTAAAGTGTTGAATACCGGTTCAGGTTCTCAGACGTATAACTTCCAGGTTGGCGCAAAAGACGGCGAAACCATCGGTATCACCATCAGTGCAAGCAACGGTTTCAACCTGTTCAATACCTCTGGTGCGACTGCTCAGACAACCGGTCAGACTATCAATGGCAACGCGCGTACTACCGCGGCTGAAGGTTTTGACGTGATGAGCGGGACCGTAACAAGCGGTGGCACCACCGATGGTTCACCTCTGGCGGACATCGATGCGGCCATCAAAGCGGTCGACAACCAGCGCAGCCTGCTGGGTGCGTCTCAGAACCGTTTTGAGTCCACCATCAGCAACCTGAACAACACCGTGACCAACCTGACCGCTGCCCGCAGCCGTATTCAGGATGCGGACTACGCAACGGAAGTGTCAAACATGTCCCGCGCGCAGATCCTGCAGCAGGCCGGTTCTTCTGTACTGGCACAGGCCAACCAGGTGCCACAGACCATGCTGTCTCTGCTGCGTTAATCGCCGCACAGCCCGTCAGATTAAAAACGCTCTCAGAAATGAGGGCGTTTTTTTTAATCGGTCTAATTAGCCCGCTTTGCTATAGCTTTTCCCGCCCTAAGTTAATGCCCAAAAATTTACAATAGTCTGAAACAGGTAAGGTACTTACGTGCAGGATAGTGCTATGCACAACCAGAGGATGTCAGATGAACAGGCTTTTAATAAGCATTGACCGAGTTGAGCAGTTTTCTCTTCACGTGAATGAGGCGCTCGATATCATTGATGTTTTTTTACCCTGGGGATGGCAGGTGGATATTGTCACCAGTACCTATGGTAAAACGCTGTCGTTTGAACTGGAAAAGTACAAATCCAACCCGGCTTTCCGCATTATCAGTGATAAGCAAGGCACACTCGCTGATGCTTATAGCCTCATCTGGGTCTATAAGGGTTTTATTGCACAAAAATTGTTACCCGTGCTGGAAACGTTAACAGGCACGGCCCCGGTTATTTTCCGCCACTTTTATGATTATCATGACATTTATATGCCGTGGGGCGCTGAGCTGGAAAATCAGCTCGCCTCCCTGTCATTGAGTTTGTCGCCTGTGGTGTCAGAACGTTTGCTGCAAAACGGACTGCTATCCAGTCAGATCGCTGTTTTGCCGTTTACCGTTCCTTCCGCATTCAGTTGCTATCCATCTCGTAATGCCCGCACTGCGCTCAAACGCATACTTTATTACGCCCCGGATATTTCCGCCGAAATGTATGAGCTGCAACAGCAACTCAAAAGTCAGTCCATTACGCTGGAATGGTTCGACTGTAGCCAGCCTGTGAGTCGGATTGAGCCTGAGTGGCTGGATAACTACGATATGGTCATGGGTGGCGATGAAATTGTGGCCAAGGCGTTAATACTGGGGATTCCGGTATTTTTAGCGTCTACAACCGGTGTGGAAGGTTATCTTAACGCGCATAACCTTCAGGAGTTTGAACAATCGCATTTTACCGTGGTGAATCTGCAGTTTTGCCCGGAGACGGAGGAGTGGATCGCCGCACTCAAACGGGGTTTCAGTGAGGCCGTGGCATGGACCCGGGCAAACCAGGGCCGCTTTGGCGATAAATGGACGATGCCTGCTGCGATCCAGACTATCCTCAGCCAGCTCCCTGCGCCCAAACGCTGGTCCATGGATGACCCGGCGCAACATGCGTTACGCTTTCACAGACAGTCCGTCCTGTCCTGGGCCGATAAAAATTACTCTATTGAGCAGTGGCTGAAAGACAGGTCAATTACCGAAGCCCGACGCGCAGCGTTACAGTCATTTATTCAGTCTGTGCCCGAAAGTGGCGACATCGGGATCGTGATCATTGATGAAAACGGTGATGCCGCAGCCTGTGAACGTTCCCTTGCCGCCGTCAGGCAGCAAACATTGCCGCCCGCGACGGTCATGTTACTGAGCGATGTCGACATTGAGTTAAATGAGGGGACGATAAGCGCCTGTGCCTCAGGCTGGGTCGCTGAACTTAACGAGGTCGTTTATCACCAAACCGGGCCAGCCGCGCTGCTGCTGGTGATGGCAGGGGATGAGCTTTTGCCTGACGCGTTGCTGTTGCTGGCAGAGCAGCGTTTGCGACGCCCGGAAACGGCTGTGTGGTATGTCGATGAAACCTTCAATGATGATATGAATGAGCCGGGAGCGATTCTTCGTCCCGATCCCAATATCGATCTGTTAAGAAGTACGCCTTACGTAGGCCGCACGTTGCTGTTTGACCGCCGGAAAGTGCAGGCGGCGGGGAAGGGTGAGGATGCCGTCAATCCTCTGATCATGTATGAATGGCTGTGGCGTTGCATTGAAAATCAGGGACCGGGCGCGCTCGGACATGTGTCAGATGTCGTAGTCAGAGGCCAAAAAGAGAACGGGCGCTGGCATGAAGCGCAGTCCTGTGAAGCCGGCTATCGGCGCGTTGTCGAGGCGCATTTACAGCGTTTAGGGATAAAAGCGTCACTTGATGCCGGCATGAATACCGGTTTTGCACGGGTGCGCTATCAGTGGGACACGCAGCCTCTTATTTCCATTATCGTCCCCACGCGTGATCATGCCGCCTTACTCCGTGCCTGCATCGATACGTTGATGGAGAAAACGCGTTATCCCTATTATGAATTACTGATCGTCGACAATCAGTCCGTGGATGCGCAGGCCTGTACCTTTCTCAACGATCTCGACAAACTCAATATCGAACAGATTAAGGTACTGCGTTACGACGCGCCGTTTAATTTCGCCGCCATGCATAATCGCGCCGCAGAGCAGGCGAAGGGCGATGTCCTGTTGTTCCTGGATAACGACTGCCAGATTACGCAACCTGACTGGCTGGATGCGCTGCTGGAGCATGCACTGCGGCCAGAGGTCGCATTAGTCGGGGCGCGCCTTGAATACCACGATGGCCGGGTTCAGCACGGCGGTTATCTGCTGGGTGTACAGAACGGCGTTGACAGTCCGTGGGAGGGGATGCAGGAACATGCCAGAGGTTTCCAGAGCTATCTGCAAACGGAGCACAATCTTGCTGCAGTGAGTGCGTCCTGCATGATGGTCCGCAAAGACGTGTTCTTTAGTCTGGGTGGCTTTGCTGAGAACGATTTCCCGCTTTACTTCGCGGATGTCGATTTGGGGTTACGTGCGCAGCAACAAGGTTACTTAAACGTCTGGACGCCGTGGTCGCGTGTTCGCCATATGGGCGGTGCAACGCGGTTGATGCCAGAAAAGTTCAACGTACAGGAAAGGCCGTTTCAGCATGACTATAGCCGGCTTCGCCAGCAGTGGCGCGCCACGCTGTTAAAGGATCCCAGTAACCATTCGCTGATGCAGCGGGCAGGTAAACCGTTTACGCTGGGTGCAGGGACGGCGCGTTTTCAGCAGCCGCTGCCGGGCAGGCCACTGCCTGTCGTGCTCGCACACCATGTCGACTGGCAGGGATGTGGCAATCACCGCATCCTGCAACCGTTCAAGGCCATGGAAAGTCAGTTGCTGCTTGAGGGCGGACTCACTCAGCAAATTCCCGGCGTAATGGAAGTCGCACTTTTACAGCCTGATATTATTGTGCTGGAGTCGCTGAGTGGCGGTCGTTTCCCGTCGGTCATGGCGCAATATCGCGACGTCTGCGATGCCAAAATTGTGGTTGAGTACGACGACTACCTGCTCAACGTACCGGTAAAAAATGGCAACCGTAACCAGTTCCCTAAACAGATTGTCAAAAATCTTCGCAAAGTAATGGAGTGCGCGGACTGGGTGGTCGTGTCAACCGCACCGTTAGCGGATGCCTACAGCCGTTTCCATCATGACATCCGCATTGCACAGAACCGTCTCGCAGAAGGTCAGTGGGGCCATTTGACCAGCCAGCGCGGCGTGGGGCGTAAAGTGCGTATCGGCTGGGCGGGCGGCAGTACACATGCCGGTGACCTGCAAATTTTGCTGCCGCTTATCAAGGAGCTGGAAGACAAGGTTGAATGGGTTTTCATGGGAATGAAACCGCGGGGCGTGCACTGTGAGTTCCACACTGGCGTGCCGTTTGATATGTACCCCGAAAAGCTGGCCAGCCTGAACCTGGATCTGGCGCTGGTGCCGCTCGAAGTCAACCAGTTCAATGAATGCAAAAGTAATTTGCGGTTACTGGAGATCGGCACCTGTGGCGTGCCGATCATTGCCACCAGTATCGAACCCTATCGTTGTGGCCTGCCCGTCACGCTCGTTGAAAACCGCTTTAAAGACTGGATGGGCGCTATACGCGCGCACCTTGCGGATATGGATGCCACTCGTCGTCTGGGCGATCAACTTCGCGCGGCGGTCCATCAGGACTGGTACCTGAGGGAGCAGGGATTAAACGAATGGCAGAGAGGTTGGCTTTCTGCCTGAGACAGTGGCGGCGCGTCGTCCTGATGATGACGCCGTCGTTACATGACCGGACATAACGTCTCCATAGAGACACACAACGTTCAGGCAACGCCAGCTTTTCATTGTCGCGCCTGTAGAAAAAGAGGCTGTTATGCGTGGGTTCACCTTTCCTTACTTACTTCTGGCACCGGATTACATCGAATCTTCATCAGGCGTTCAGGTTATCCATCAGCTCTGTCACATGATTAATGAACAGGGCGGTAAAGCCTGGATGGTTAATTGCCGCGTGAATCCAGAATGGAATACGCCGGTGATAAACAGTGAAGACTGGAAAGTTATTCAAAACAGCGGGCAACCCTGGATTGCCATTTACCCTGAAATCGTATCGGGTAATCCTCTTTCCGCGCCCGTATGTGTTCGCTATATGCTGAACCGGGAAGGCGTGATCATGAATAACCGGATCCATGAAGGACCGGATGATTTATTTTTCTGGTACCGCAATGAGTTTGCTGAAAAAGCCGTTGACCCACAAATATTGGGAATCGAATCCTTTGATCTGCAATTATTTTGTGACGACAACCCGCAGAAAGACCTGAATATCCTCTACCTGAATCGTGTGCCTGAGTCGGTCGTTGATTTCAGCCAGCTACCCGCGGATACCAAAATCTTGTCCATGGCAAACCCATTGACGCTGAAAGAACTTGCCGTTGTGCTCAAGCGTACGCGCGTATTTTATTCGTATGAGTCCTCGGGCACCTGCGCAATGGCGATTTTATGCGGCAGTCCTGTAGTTGCGTTAACCGCACCGGGTTATGAAAAGTATGCCATTACGCAGGAAACCGTGCGTGACAACGGTGGCGCTGGATTTTGCTGGGAAAACACCCAGGAAGCTATTGATACCGAGCGCCAGAATTTATGGAAGATGCGAGACTATTTTCTGGTCCGACGCGCGCGAAGTCAGCAACAGTTTGAAAACTTCGTTACGTTGACACAAGAAAAGGCCGAACAACGTGCCGCGCAGGATAAGCGACACGCTTTGAATGACTGGCTGTATAAGCGGCAACTTCCGGCTCCTGCTGAAGAGGTGCAGAGTACTTCATCACTGCCACTCCTCAGAATGCTGATTGCCGTCCAGCCAGGCAGCGAAGCGGACAGGACCTCGACGCTGAATGCCTTATTGCCTCAGTTAGATCAGGTAACAGGATGCGCCGTTTTACTGGCGACGCCGCAGGAAACGTGCCACGTTTCTGACGATCGTGTCTTTCAGATTCGGTCTGATGTGTGGCTGAATGAAATGAATTGTCATCTGGAGCAGAACGTTTACGACTGGATATACGTCGTTCCTGCCGGGTGTCAGTTTACAGCGGAAAGTTTACGACTCCTTGCTGAGGCCTTGCACAGCAGAACGGGATGCGCCTTTGTTTACGCGGATGAAGGCCTCTCTGACAAGGAAGGGAAAATTCATCCTCATTTTAAGCCTGCATTTTGCCCGGACCTTTTTCTGAGTCAGCCTTCACTCTACCTTAAGCGCGGGATCTTCGCGCGAAACGCCTTGATGGCTATCGGCGGGTTTAATGCTGATTTATCCGCGTGCTATGAGCTGGATGCGATTACGCGACTGTTAGCTACGCGCGATAGCAACGTGTTTGGTCATGTTTCAGAGGTCTTTACCGTGACGCCTCTGAACAGCTGTGTGGCACAGGATCTGCAGCAGGAACATGCTGTGTTGCAATCTTATCTTCAGCAGCAGGGCTTCAGCCAGGGTGTAGTGGAGCACCAGCCGGGTAAGCCGTGGCGGTTAAGATACAGCACGGAGCCGGTGATTTCGCTCAGCATCATACTTGTCGCTGGCACAAATATCCATCAACTGCAGTGTTGCATCACTACGTTATTTGAACAAACCCATCAACCTGTATGCCAGTTGATTGTTATTGTGACGCCGGCGACCTCTGAGGCCATCACGGCCTGGCTGACGACAAATTTGTCAACAGCGTCGGTTAACATCAACATCCTGAAAAGTCATGGCAGCCAAACCCAGGAAGCGGCGATTAATGAGGCAGTAGGGCAGGCAGAAGGCGAGTTTCTGCTGTTATTGGATCCCCGTGTTTTATTTGTCAGCCGCGGCTGGCTGGAGGCGCTGGCATGTCATGCCCTGCGGCATGATGTTGTCTGCGTCGCGCCTCATATTATCAACCTGGACAGTCAGATCTTATGTGCCGGAGAAATTCTTGGGGTCAGGGGCCTGGCCTTCCCCGTTGGGTATGCCGAAAGATGGGGCAATGCAGGCTACCTGTCACGCTATCAAAGCGACTGTAGTTATTCGACGTTGGCCACAGACTGTCTGTTAATCAGAAAAGACAGATGGCTGGAGGTCGGTGGATTTGATACGGCTTATACACAACCTCTGCTGGCCAGACTGGACCTGAATCTGCGACTGGTTCAGCTGGGCGGTCGGGCAATATGCACACCTTACAGCGTTGTAGCAAAACAGGAAGCCGTGACGGACTTTCCGCCACAATATGCGTTGTCGCCTTCACAGGAACTTGACCGTTTCTATCACGCCTGGCTCCCTGTTCTGGCAGATGATCCGGCTTATAATAAAAATTTAAGCCTGAACAGAACCCTTTTTACCGCAGACAGCACGTTAGTCACGGGCTGGAACCCGCTCAAACCTGGCGAAACACGCACCGTCATTTTTATCGCGCAGGATCAGAATGATACTGGCGTGCAGCGATTTACCACCGCGCTGGACAGGCTGATGAATGCCGGTGGCGTCAAAAGCGTGCTTCTTGAACAGATACCCTCCGCGCCAGAATTATTGCGGCATCATCCTGACGAGCTCGTTATCAGCGGCGAACTGACGGATCTCGCCTGCCAGACAATCAGGCAACTCAAAAACGCCATAACCTGTCGTGTTCATTATCTTATTCAGGACGATCCGAATGCGCGGAAATATAAAAAATTAATTGAAGATAATGTTATCGATAACTGGCTAACGTACAGCGATGCACTGGCCAATTGGCTCAAAAAGCGCCATAAACCTGTCGTTATTCTTCCCAATGTTTTAGTGCAACCCTGTCAGGATAGGGTTAAGCAGAAAAAAGACAAATGCCGTGTCGTGTGTTTCACATACGATCTCAGGAAGAAAGATTGTGAATTACTGACTCCAGCGATAACGACAAGTGCGGAAAAGCTTGACTGGATTGTCATTGGACATTGTCCGCCGGAATGGCTGCCTTATATCAGGGAAACGTACCGTTTTCAGACTGAGGCCCGCCTGGTCGCGCAGTTGCTGCATTGTGACGCCGATATCGCCGTGCTTCCGCGCTGCAACAATGATGAAAACCGTTACAAAGATAACAACGTACTCACGCAGTTAGCGGTAATGGGGATACCGGCGATGTATAGCGATCATCCTACATTCGGTGAGTCCGTTCCCGGCTGGAGAGTAAAACATAACCCGAACGCCTGGAAAGAGGCTATCGCAACGCTTTGTGCTGATACGTCGCTGAGTGACACGCTCAGTCAGCAATTGAAAGAAAAAGCGTATAACGAGGTAAACCAGGACGCGCTTATGACACTTTTCGGCCGGATACAGGCGTTATCTGAAGCCACTCAGGCATAAATGACGTGCAGAGACAGCGCGCCAGATAAAAGCCCTGTACGCATTCAACAATTATTTAAGGTCAGGAAGTTATCCGATGAAGATAAACAAACCCTCATCAAATGTGCTGGTGACAAGTCCTCTTCTGCCGCCCCTGGAAGAGTTCCTGCCTTATTTAGAACGTATCTGGGGCAGTAAACAGCTCACAAATGGTGGTCCGTATCACCAGGAGCTGGAACGGGCCCTTGCCGATTATCTCGGTGTCGAGCACCTCAGTTTGTTCGCGAACGGTACCCTGGCGCTGGTGACGGCGCTACAGGCGCTCAGAATCACGGGGGAGGTGATTACCACTCCTTATTCTTTCGTCGCGACATCCCATTCCTTATTATGGAACGGCATAAAACCCATATTCGTCGATATTGATCCTGTTACCTGCAATATCGATCCTGAAAAAATCGAGTCCGCCATTACGCCTACCACCAGTGCAATTTTACCCGTTCACTGCTATGGCATTCCCTGCGATGTCGACCGCATTCAACGTATTGCCGACAACTACGGTCTGAAAGTCATCTACGATGCCGCGCACTGTTTTGGTGTTAAACAAAAAAACGTCAGTATCCTGAATCACGGCGATCTTTCTGTTTTAAGCTTCCATGCGACAAAGGTATTTAACACGTTTGAAGGCGGCGCCATTATCTGCCCGAATGAAAAAATCAAACGACGTATTGATTATTTAAAGAATTTTGGCTTTGCCGATGAAACCACGGTGGTTGCGCCGGGTATCAATGGCAAAATGAATGAAGTTCAGGCGGCATTTGGATTACTCCAGCTGAAGCATGTGGATTCAGCGCTGGCTAAGCGTAAAGTCATCTACGAAAAATATCAGCAGGCATTAGGGCATATACACGGACTTACGCTACTAACGCTCGTTGATGAAACCGACTGGAACTATGCGTATTGCCCGGTCTTTGTTCACGCGGGATTATTCCCGATGACGCGTGATGAACTGTATCATCACTTCAAAAGCCAAAATATTTATGTCAGACGGTATTTTTATCCGCTCATCTCCGATTTCCCGATGTACAAAGGCTATGAATCATCGGCTCCTTCAAATTTGCCGGTGGCCAGTCAAATTTCTCAGCAGGTGTTGTGTTTACCGGTGCATCCAAACCTGGCGGAAGCGGATCAGGATGAGATTATTAACATTATTATGCGCGCCAGCAATGTGAATGCTGCGTAAGGCTTCAATCCGGATCTTTACAAGCCCGTCAGGCAAAAGGGAACATGCGTTTGCCTGACGCTGCACATCTCACATGCTTTCCATCTGCACGATCTTGCTTTCTTAATCGTTTCTCATCTCAAAAAATCGTTGCTGACAGCGGTATATCGAAAAAGAAACGGGAAGGGCACAGACGACGGATACAGGTAATGAGAACAACTCTGCCCGGCTGATACGCGAGAGCCGGGCTGATGCAAAGAAAAAATCAGGCAGGAATCGCGTACAACACCAGTTCAAAAGCATGAACAGGATGATGGGCGCGGAGATAAAATCGATACCCGGGCATAATGCTTTTGATATAAGCAGGAATCTTTATAAGATCATCCGGTTTGTGATAAGCGCTGATTGCCAACAGTGGGTAACAGCGTTGAATACTGTTTTTCGCCCCCTCCAGCGCAGAAAGCTCAGCGCCTTCAATATCCATTTTGATAAACGTCACCTTACTGTCCGCAATAACGCTATCGAGTGTGGTTAATGCGATACTGTTAGTCGTGACCTTTTCAGTAATTTTTGAATCCAACGCTTTTCCTGAGTCGAAATACAGCGTTGTCTCTTCACTCCATACGCCTGCCTGGTGGCATTCACAATACGCTTTATCCGCTGTAGCGGCACACAGCAACGGATAATTGACGTCGTCAGGTTCGAAGGCAAAGATTTTTTTCGGCGAAGGGAGTCCGCGGGTGGCCAGTGCGGCTTCGAAAGCATTCACGCTGTCACCATTATAAGCACCACAGTCAACAAAAACCTCGGACTTACTCAACGCGACAATGTCGGTTGGGAAGTAATGGTTCTCATCATACACTGTTTTAATATAGTCAGGGCGTGCGCTAATACGCTGATTCATGAATGCGATAAACGTCTCGCGAGATTTATCATCACCAAGACTTTCATATAAGGAATGCAGGGCGTCAGCATGGGTCTGACAAAAATCATAGGAAATAATATCTTCGGTGTTTACGCCCGTAAAAGAGGGGTCATAGACCAGCACTTCAGATTGAACGTCTGATAATGAATTTAAAAACGCCTGCTCCACATACTGTAGTGCAATAATAAAATTATATTTTTTATTGGTGTTGAGCAAACTTTCCAGAGGGACAACAGTCAGTTCGTTTAACGTTTGACCAGGAGAAAAATACATTTCATTGACCGCTACATAATCGATATGCAAGTGATTACGCGCCATATATTCACTGGTCTTGGTAGCCAGACAGCCTGCGCCAATGAGGACTACCGGATTACCGTTTTGGTACATTTTCTCCAGCGTAACGAGAAAATGGTTATTTTTCTCGACTATTTCACTAAGAAAACTCATGAGGAACTCCGTTATATTTTATCTTTTTATTGTACAAAGGGTACATTTTTGCTGACTTGTTGCACTTTTCGCGGCACTTTCAAGAAAGTGAAGCCCGCGAGCCGCAACGTCTGAACCCATCACGTAATCGTTAGGTTCCCCTCTCAATGCAGAGGCAATGTCAGCATAATAATTGGCAAATGCTTCAATAAAGCCAGCAGGGTGACCCGCTTTAAAACGGCAGTAACGTGCATCAGCAGCAACAATGTTGTCATTGGCTGTGCGATCGATAACAGAACGACTGCCTTGCAAACCGCTGACATACAGGAATTCAGGATCCATCTGGAGCCATTCTGCGCTGCCCTGACTTCCCATGACGCGAATCCGCAGGCCATTTCGGTATCCCAGAGCGGCTTTGCCATACCAGTAATTACACGTCATACCGCTTTGATAACGCGATAAGATATGTACGGTGTCGATAACGCCGGGAATTTTGGCGTAGGTATCATTGATCGCATAAATATCGACGGCGTGATCCCCGGTGATAAATTCAATAAGCTGGTGAACATGAACGCCAAGATCGAGCGAAACGGTTGGAATGACGGCATCCTGCTGCCGCCATCTCTGCGGTTTTGGCACATCGCCATGCTGATTATGGCGTGCAAAACCTTCCTGAGGCATTTCAACCATGACCTGCTGAATGGCCCCGAAATCGCCCCGCTGTACGCGCTTTTGCAGTTCGCGCACCATGGGATAGCCACTGTAATTATAAGTGACAAACAATTTAGCCTGATGTTGGTGCTCGCTGTTCATGATGTGCAAAGCGCTTTGATGGCTTTCAACCATTGCCTTTTCGCAAATTACAGCCAGACCGTTTTCGAAACAGGCGGTGATAATTTCATGATGGTCAGGGGTAGGTGTTAACACCGCAACTGCGTCAAGATGGTGGCGCTCCTGTAAAATAAACGCCTGAATACTGTCATAAATACGTTCAGGATGAATATTCCAGCTCTCACCCGTGTGACGATTCTGCTCAGGATTGCGGCTAAAACAGCCCGCCACAAGCGTAAAATCCCCGTCGAGCTGTGAGGCAATTTTATGGGTAAGACCAATAGCCGAATTCGCGCCACCGCCAATAAAACCAAGTTGTAGTCGTTTTTTCATATCGGTTTCCTAGTACTTACCAAGCGTAAAAAAATTTTTTAACTGTGGTGTGAAGCGGGCCAGTTCATCACGTTGGTGGAATTCAGCAAAAATAAGCGCGGCGCGATCGTGAGGCGCGCGCTGGATTCTCTCGCCTGTTTTCTTAAGTGGCAGAAAAGAAAGGATATTGGCCGGTAATGCTGCGAAGCTGACGGAGGTAAAGGTTTGTTCCTGATCAACGGACACAGTATGGCGAGCGATTAATCTGACATGTTCGGGACGCCGACTGGCTGGCGTAAAAGGCGTGCCGGTAAAGGCATGGGTGAACCAGAGTGAATAAGGCGTGTCTGTAGAGTTTTCAATGAGTTGATTATACAGGTCACCCGGGCATCGGCGTGTCATTTCTATCATAGAAAAGCTTTTACCATCCGAGATAAACTGAGTGTGCAGTAAACCATCACAAAGCCCGAGCTCATCAACGAGTGCCTGTATACAGTCGCTGACCTGGTCTTTTATCGACGCAGGAAGATTGAGGCTGAGGCTACTACTGTTTACCTGCCAGGGATAAACGGTACAAAATTCATCAACAAAATATTCGACCGCCACTTTTCCATTCACGATAAAAGCGGAGTGGCTGTGTAAATCACCGGCTATCCAGCGCTCTATAAGTGCCTGGCCACAGGATGATGCCGCACAGGCGTCTCGCCAGGCGGCGGAGATGTGTTCGCGCTCAGTCACCAGTGAAATCCCTAATCCGCTGTAGGAATCGACAGGTTTTATCATCAACGGTAACGGAAGTTGCGCCGCCTCTTCAGGACAGCTCACGGCCACAGGGACTGGATAACCCTTCTTCTGTGCCCACTGGCGGAAAACGTCTTTTTTAAAAATAATTTCTGCTACATCAGGGCGATCAAAACCGCGTAAGCCCATTGCCTCAGCGACACTGGCACCCGTAAGGTAAGACACATCGGTAACACCAGGCAGAAGTGATGTAATATTGAGTGATTTCGCCAGGGTCAGTACGTCCTGTACGTTGGCATAATTCAGGCAAAAAGAGTGGGCCGCGAGTTGATGACCCGGATCCTGCGGTTTGCCGCTGCATACGGCTGTTTCATAACCGGAATGCTTAAGTGCCATCAAAAGAGGCATGGCAGCAAAACCGGCATCCAGCATAAGTGCTTTTTTATTACTGCTCATTATGATTTGCCTGAGGTGGTGCAGCTAACACATTGTTTAGCTGGCAAAGTTTTTTCCTGGTATGGATGGGGTGCCAGGCGCGCTTTTATAGCAGATTGTAATCCCGGCAGGCTGAACTGATGCCGTAAATAAAGCCCTTTTTAGTGTGTATTTAACGCAAACGGGGACAGGCAGGCTCGTCAGGAACCGCGCTTCTTTCTGGCGGCAACGTGAATGTTTTATGCAGAGTCATAATGACCGGAATGGCAGAGACAGGCAGACGCCACAAAGCGATATAACGCTGTATTAATACAGTAAAGCAACATCGCAGTATTGATTGCATTGCCGCCGTGACTGAATGGTACTGTTTTGTGTGCTGACAAGCCTGATCGATAAGATGCATCTTCAGGCTTACAGCAAAGGCTCAGAGGTTTTGATAGCCGGATTTCAGGCTACGATAATAAGTGGAACGCAGTAAGGCTTCTGAGAGTTGTTCACGCGGTTGTGAAGAAAAGAAGTGATAGTTAATTTTACAGGCCAGAGAAAGCCCTGTTTCGCGCATCATGAAATAATGCTGTTCGCCACTGCCTACCTCTGGAGCAATATAGTTTTTGAGCAAATCGTTGCCGCCGAGATCGAAGTTCTTATTCTCTTTAAATAAATCAAAAAAGATTGCACTAAAGAAAATGCTTAAATGTTTGTTATTGGGGTGGCTTACCGTGCTGTAGCAATGTTTATCTTTTAACAGGGCGTCCCGATAAAAGTCTGAATAATCAAACGCCACCTTACCTTCTTTGAACAACCGCTGGTAGCGATTAGCGTCGTCCATGATCATGTTATGCTGCCTGGCCGCGTCGTAACTGACATTGTGGTACGCAGCAACGGCATCCGCACAGGCATGTGCGGTCAGATAAAGATGCAAAAAACGGTAATCGACATACACCATCAAATCGGGCACGGCAGCAGAATAATACCCTAACTGTGGTGTTGATACACTTGATTCCATTGTGGGTAATATGCGGATATCGAAATACTCGGTCAGTTTCGCGGTTGAAAGCAAACCCCAGCGTTCAGAATGATACTGCATATAAATATGATCGCAGCTTTCAAGTTCGTGCATCAGATTGATAATGTCTCGCTGAGCATCAAGTTTATACAGAGGTGTATTAACAACGTGTGTTATTGCGCCACGATGAAGCTCAGAATAATTACTTAATAACTGACCAACGACTTCGAGCTGACAGTTACCAATCGTTGCTACTTTCATTCCATTATCTCCTTATAAAGTATTCGCGTAGGGAAAGGGGGTTGCCAGGTGATTCAGACAGAGGCGAAGTTTATCCTGCCAGTCTGAGGGGGGGATGCCGATGGTGCTGAGAGCGTCACTGTTCATCACACTGCGCGCCGGCCGAATCGCCGCAGACGGATAGTGCGAGCTGATAATGCCATGCACAACCACGTCCTGTTGCGCCGCGACAAAGATTGTCTGAGCGAATTCGCACCAGCTGACGGCAACGTCGCCACAGTAATGGTAAAGGCCGCGCTTTTCGGGCATGTCGGCGAGCGTGATCATGGCGCGGGCTAAATCACCCGCGTAGGTCGGACAGCCATACTGATCGTTCACCACATGTAACTCGGAACGTGTCTGCGCCAGACGAAGCATGGTACTGACGAAGTTATTACCGTATTCGCTGAACATCCATGAAGTACGGATCACAATCGCCTCGGGCAGGACCTCAAAGACGCGCTTTTCACCTTCCCACTTACTCAGGCCGTAAAAATTAATCGGGCAGGGCTGATCCTGTTCGGTATAGGGTGTTTTTTTCACCCCGTCGAAAACATAATCTGTGGAAATATGAATGAAACGCGCCCCGATCATTTTGGCGGCCTGAGCCAGATTTTCAGGGCCAATCGCATTGATCTTTAAGGCTCGTGTCCGGTCGGTTTCTGCTTTATCAACGGCAGTATAAGCCGCTGCATTCATAATGACATCGGGCTTAAATTTTTTAACCACGCGCAAAACGGCAACGCGATCGGTAATATCCAGTTCCGCCGAACCACACGCCAGCGTAATCCAGTCGGCGGGAAAACGATCCAGTAAACAACGCCCTAACTGGCCATAAGCACCCGTGAGTAAAACGCGCATTACACCAACTCCTGCAATGAGAGTCCTTGTTGATCTTTTACCGACAGAATCGGCTGTTGGACAGGCCATTGAATCGCAACATCAGGGTCATTCCACATCAGACAGGCTTCATCCTTAGGGTTGTAATATTGAGTACATTTATATTCAAAGTCAGCCATGTCCGAGAGCACGACGAAACCGTGCGCGAGCCCTGGTGGGACCCATAGCTGAGTCTTATTTTCTTCTGAAAGCAAAATACTGACCCACTGACCATAGGTGGGCGAATTTGGGCGGATATCGACGGCGACATCAAAGACTTCTCCGCGCACCACACGTACCAGTTTGCCTTGAGGCTCTGTTTTCTGGAAATGTAAGCCGCGTAAGACGTGCCGTGCAGAGCGGGAATAATTATCCTGAACAAATTCAAGATCGGTTTGCAGAAGATCCTGATAACGGCGTTTTTCAAAGGTTTCCAAAAAAAAACCGCGCTCATCGCCATATACGGCCGGCTGAATAATTTTAACGTCAGCAATGTGGGTTGCTTTAACTTCCACGTTATTCCTCCACCAGCATTTTTAAATACTGGCCGTACTGCGTTTTGCCAAGATAATGCGCACGCTTTAACAGCGCATTATTGTCTGTCCAGCCTTTACGCCAGGCGATTTCTTCCAGACAGGCGATTTTAAATCCCTGACGTTTTTCAATGGTGTGAATGAAATGAGAGGCCTCAAGCAGGCTTTCATGTGTGCCCGTATCTAACCAGGCAAAGCCGCGGCCCAGGATTTCAACGTTAAGTAAGCCGTCATTAAGGTACATCTGATTGAGCGTAGTAATTTCCAGCTCGCCCCGTTCAGATGGCCTCACTTCACGCGCCATGGCGCAGACGTTGTTGTCATAAAAATACAACCCCGTCACGGCATAGTTGGATTTCGGTACGGCGGGTTTTTCTTCGATGGAAAGGGCGCGGAACTGCTTGTCAAATTGCACAACGCCAAAGCGCTCAGGATCCATCACCTGATATCCAAATACGGTTGCGCCCCGATCGCGTGCAACGACATCTTCCAGCTTCTTACCGAAGCTTTGACCAAAGAAAATATTATCGCCGAGTACCAGCGCGCAGCGTTCACCGGCAACAAATGACTCACCAATAATGAACGCCTGAGCCAGACCATCAGGCGACGGCTGAACCGCATACTGCAAATTAACACCAAAATGCGAACCATCACCAAGCAGGCGCTGAAACCCAGCCAGATCTTCCGGTGTGGTGATGACCAGAATGTCCTGGATCCCCGCGAGCATTAAGACGGAAAGGGGATAATAGATCATGGGCTTGTCATAGACCGGCAGCAGTTGCTTAGAGACGCCACAGGTCACCGGATGCAGTCGGGAACCGGTTCCGCCTGCCAGTACTATGCCTTTCATCATTCGCTTCCTTCATAACTCGTCTGCGCTTGCAGCGTGATAGTGAAAGAATACGAGTGTTCGAGTGAAAGTAATGGCACGAATAACCGACAAAAAAGCGGGTAAAGTCAAGGATAAGTCCGTCCCCGCATCCATAGCGGCTAATGAAATAAATCAGCATAAGCGAAGCGGGCACATTTTATCGCGCAGTAATGCAAATCGCGTCAGCCAGACGGAAGTGATTTTGGATTAGGGTTTTCGGCGCGATAAAAGTTGGATAAACGTTACAGTTCATACAGATGGTGCCGATAACACTCTTCAGGATAAGTTTAATTTGGCTACAACTTCGCGTGTTCTGGGGTGGTTATGCGCTTCAACTATGACCTGCTACCGGGTGAACGGCTTTCCTTCGAGGAGATCGCCCGGCGCTATGCACAGCAATACCCTGATGAGAAAGAATTAACAGCGCGAGCGCTGCTGAGTCCTTCGACCAGCTTTCGGACGCTAAAGATTCGTGCTGTCTTCGCACAGGAAGAAAGCAACAGTCCGCTGGAAGACCTGTTATTTATTGCGAACGACAATGAACGTAAAAATTACCTGCGCCGTTTTGAGTATTACCTGAAGCAGCAGGCCCCTTTTCACTATTTCCGCCGGGGAGAGCAGGACAAAGCGGAGAATTTATGGAAAGTGATCGGCCAAAGCTACGTATATGCCATGATCGATCCTCATTCAGCACAGGCGCAGAACCTGATCAACAGCCGGGGATACAAACTGGTGCTGATGAGAGAAGACGGCGACGATGCCTGGTGGCAGTTGTTTAACATGCACTCCAATCCGTGCTTTTCGCAATCACAGCGTATCCAGTTTATTGTGGTACTGAGTACACCCGGACATAAAACACCCGCCGCAGTGATGCCTGGTACTGAAGTCGGGCGGCGGGTAAAGGCTAAAGTGCTGCAGCGAGCCAGCCAGGCCGAATTTATGGCCGCCGTGAAAGCCCGTTATGGTGCCTGTGTCATTACCGGCACCAGTCTGATCGATCAGCATCCGTGGCCATGGGTGGAAGCCTGCCATATTGATACGCGAGAGAATGATGAAGGTTTTCTGGCGGATAACAGTGTGGATAACGGATTGTTCCTGCGCAGCGATTTACAGCGACTTTTTGTTAACCGAATGATTAGTATTGATGGTGATTCCGGCAAGGTCCGTTTTAATGGGGATGAAAAAACCCGCGAAAGCATTAGCCCTTTTTATCAGGAAATGGAAGGGCAGGTTTGTGCTTTATGGGACAGCGTGCCCTCCGCCACTCGTCAACGTTTACTGTCATTAGGTTAGCCTGTTGAGACAGAGCGGAATCTTCCGCTCTGAAACATCACAAATTTGAAATAACCTCGGTTTATCCCGCCTATTCTGCCAATCGAAAGTCCTACAGAATTGCATAATCATGCCGATAACTTCATTAACGCAGGGTAGTCAACGTGAACGATCTCTATACCGCCGAAGGCGTGATGGACAAACATTCGCTCTGGCAGCGCTACGTCCCACTGGTGCGTCATGAAGCACTGCGCTTGCAGGTTCGCCTGCCTGCCAGTGTGGAACTTGACGATCTGCTGCAAGCCGGGGGCATTGGTCTGTTGAATGCGGTGGAGCGCTACGACGCGCTTCAGGGTACCGCCTTTACCACGTATGCAGTCCAGCGCATTCGTGGCGCAATGCTTGATGAGCTTCGCAGCCGGGATTGGGCGCCACGCAGCGTCAGACGTAATGCACGTGAGGTAGCCGGAGCCATGCATCAGGTTGAGCAGATGCTGGGTCGGGCCGCTTCCGAGCAGGAAGTCGCGCAACAGTTGAATGTTTCGATAGAAGAGTACCGGCAGATTCTGTTGGATACCAACAACAGTCAGCTCTTTTCATACGACGAGTATCGGGAAGAACATGGTGACAGTGCGGAGCTGGTGACGGAAGGGCACGAAGAGGCCAATCCACTTCATCAGTTAATGGAAGGGAGTCTGCGTGAACGCGTCATAGAAGCGATCGAGGCGTTGCCTGAGCGCGAGAAAATGGTGCTGACACTGTACTACCAGGAAGAACTGAATCTTAAAGAGATTGGCGCGGTACTTGATGTCGGGGAATCCCGGGTCAGCCAACTGCACAGTCAGGCGATTAAACGCTTGCGTGCCCGACTTACGGGAGCGCGCTAGAAGGCTCAGTTCCTGGAGATCTATAAATATAAGAAATCGGGGACTCAACAGTGGGAGCCAAAACCAAAGCCAGACCTTTAAGTCGCTATCTTAAAGACTATAAACACAGCCAAACCAATTGTTCACACTGTGGCAAAGTACTAGACCGAATGGCGCTGGTTTTTCGTGGCCAGATCATCAATAAAGAGGCCATCGCACGGATGGACCAAATGATTGATGAGCCACTCTGGCTAAAACTGCAGCCAGAATTAACGGCACTTTGTCGTTTTTGCAGCGATATTTTTTGTAATACACATCCTAACTATTTTGACATTATGGCGTTTAAACAATATCTGTTCGAGCAGACGGAAATGAGCCCAAGCACGATTCGTGAGTATGTGGTTCGGTTACGTCGGCTTGACGATATGCTGAAGGCGCGAAATTTTCCGGCAGAAAAACTGAAAGGCAATAGCTGGCATCAATGCCTGGAAGAAGATTTACCCGATGCAGGCAACAATAATTATCGAATTGCGCTGCGCAAATATGACCAGTTCTTAGGCTGGCAGCAACGTTAAGGGAAAAATGCCGGGCACAGGATGCACGGTCAGTCGATTTCCCGCCCCACGTTTCTTCTCACCATCGGAAGAAACGTGGGGATGTTGTGCATTCCCGTCTTCCACGTTCCTGACCTCAATTCAGGATGATCCTTTCTTCATCTTCTGTAACACTGTAATGATAACTGCTCTGTGCCTGACTGGAGGCCGCATTGTCTTTACATCTTATTCATCAGTTTCCCCGTATTGAACTTCTGGGTGCGCCCACGCCTCTGGAATTTTTGCCCCGTCTGTCGGACTTCTTAGGTCGTGACATTTTTATCAAACGCGACGATGTAACGCCGCTGGCGCTGGGCGGCAACAAACTGCGCAAGCTGGAGTTCCTGGCGGCCGATGCGCTGCGTGAGGGGGCCGATGTGCTGCTCACCGCCGGTGCGATCCAGTCCAACCACGTGCGTCAGACCGCTGCGGTCGCGGCCAAACTTGGGCTGAAATGCGTGGCATTACTCGAAAACCCCATCGCGACCCAGAGCGAGAATTATCTCACTAACGGTAACCGGCTGCTGCTGGAACTGATGGACGTTGACGTGGTGATGGTTGAGGCACTGACCGATCCTGCCGCACAACTGGCGGAACAGGCGGAACGCCTTGAGGCGCAGGGTTTTCGACCCTATACCCTGCCTGTTGGCGGATCAAACGCGCTAGGCGCGCTGGGTTATGTAGAGTGCGCCCAGGAGATCGTGCATCAAAGTGAAGGCGTGGTGGACTTTGCTGCGGTAGTTGTCGCGTCTGGCAGTGCCGGAACGCATGCGGGGCTGGCCATTGGGCTGGAACACCTCATGCCGCAAACCGAGCTGGTGGGCGTGACCGTATCGCGTCAGCGTGATGAACAGCTGCCGAAAGTGGACACCATTCGTCAGGCGCTGGCATCGCAGTTGTCGGTAAAGGCAAAGGCCCCAGTGACGCTGTGGGATGACTACTTTGGGCCACGCTATGGCGAGCCAAATGAAGAGGGCACAGAGGCGATCAAGCTGCTGGCCCGGCTGGAAGGCCTCCTGCTCGACCCGGTTTATACTGGCAAAGCGATGGCGGGGTTAATTGACGGGATCAGTCAGAATCGTTTCCGCCGCGAAGGACCGCTCCTGTTTGTGCATACCGGCGGTGCGCCCGCGTTATTTGCTTATCACCCTTCGGTCTGAGACGTCGCGAAAAAAAGGTTTATAATCCGGCCGTTATTTTGCTGTCTCAGGTAAATAACGCCCATAATGACAGAGCGGCAAACGGGGTTTAGCCGCTCAACAGCACACTCACGAATAATAAATGGGGTACACATGGCTTTCTCACAGATTCGTCGCCAGCTGGTGACGGGAATGATGGCGGTTGCGCTGGTTGCTGGCGTTAGTGTTAAAACCTTTGCCGCAGAAGATTTGCTGCAGCAAGTGAAAAGTAAAGGCGAACTGCGTGTGGGCCTGGAAGGCACCTATCCGCCTTTCAGTTTCCAGGATGAAAAAGGCAAGCTGACCGGATTTGAGGTGGAGTTCGCCCAGGACCTGGCGAAACACATGGGTGTGAAAGCCGTTCTGAAACCGACCAAATGGGATGGCATGCTGGCCGCGCTGGATTCTAAACGTATTGATGTGGTGATTAATCAGGTCACCATTTCCGATGAGCGTAAAAAGAAATATGACTTCTCCACGCCGTACACCATTTCGGGCGTGCAGGCGCTGACGCTGAAGAAAAATGCCGGCAGCATCACCCGCCCCGAAGATCTGGCGGGTAAAAAAGTGGGCGTCGGTCTGGGCACCAACTACGAGCAGTGGTTACGTGCAAACGTGAAAGGTGTCGATGTTCGTACCTATGATGACGATCCTACCAAATACCAGGATCTGCGTTCAGGTCGCGTTGATGCGATTCTGGTGGACCGTCTGGCGGCACTGGATCTGGTGAAGAAAACCGGTGACACGATGGCCGTTGCTGGCCCTGCGTTCTCGCGTCTTGAAGCGGGCGTTGCACTGCGTAAAGGTAACGAAGATTTACTGAAAGCCATTAACCAGGCGATTGCAGAGATGCAGAAAGACGGCACGCTTAAAAAGCTGTCTGAGAAATGGTTTGGCGCGGACGTTACGCAATAATGCAGGAAAGTTTACAACTGGTGCTGGATTCAGCACCATTCCTTCTTAAAGGCGCGCTGTTTACGCTTCAGCTCAGTATTGGCGGGATGTTTTTTGGGCTGATACTGGGCTTTGTGCTGGCGCTGATGCGCTTGTCGCGCTTCTGGCCCATCAGCTGGCTGGCACGTATCTACGTGTCGATTTTTCGTGGCACGCCGCTTATCGCTCAGTTGTTTATGATCTACTACGGTCTGCCCCAGTTTGGCATTGAGCTGGATCCAATTCCTTCCGCGATGATTGGCCTGTCGCTGAATACAGCAGCCTATGCATCGGAATCGCTTCGTGGTGCCATTGCGGCGATTGAGCGCGGCCAGTGGGAAGCGGCGGCCAGCATTGGCATGACGCCGTGGCAAACGCTGCGCAGGGTTATTTTGCCTCAGGCTGCCCGTACCGCTTTACCGCCATTGGGTAACAGCTTCATCAGCCTGGTCAAAGATACCTCACTGGCGGCGACCATTCAGGTACCGGAGTTATTTCGTCAGGCCCAGTTGATTACCTCACGTACGCTGGAGGTATTTACGATGTATCTGGCGGCCTCGGTTATCTACTGGATCATGGCTACCGTGCTGTCTGCCTTACAGAACCGGCTCGAAGCACACGTTAACCGTCAGGATCAGGAGGCGAAATGAGTGCCATTGAAGTACGCCAACTGGTGAAACAGTTTAACGGCCAAACGGTACTGCACGGCATCGATCTGGATGTTGCGCCGGGTGAAATTGTGGCGATTATCGGCCCGAGCGGATCCGGTAAAACGACGCTGTTGCGCAGCATCAACCTGCTTGAAGTGCCTGAGGCCGGGCGCATCAAAGTCGGTGATATTACGATTGACGCCAGTCTGGGGATCAATAAGCAGAAAGAACAGGTGCGCCAACTCCGTCAGCAGGTGGGGTTTGTGTTTCAGAACTTCAATTTGTTTCCGCATCGCTCGGTGCTGGAAAACATTATTGAGGGGCCGGTCATCGTCAAAGGTGAAACCAAAGCGGACGCGGTTGCGCGGGCGCGTGGCCTGCTTGAAAAAGTGGGATTGCAGGGTAAAGAAGACAGCTATCCACGTCGTCTTTCCGGCGGACAGCAACAACGTGTTGCCATTGCCCGCGCGCTTGCCATGCGGCCTGAAGTCATTTTGTTTGATGAACCGACCTCGGCGCTGGATCCCGAGCTGGTGGGCGAAGTGTTGAATACGATCCGGGCGCTGGCGCAGGAAAAGCGCACGATGGTGATTGTGACCCATGAGATGAGCTTTGCCCGTGATGTCGCTGACCGGGCGATTTTCATGGATCAGGGCCGCGTGGTAGAACAGGGCCCGGCCAAAGCGTTGTTCAGCGCTCCTCAGCAGGCACGTACCCGACAGTTTCTGGATAAATTTCTTAATCAATAATCCCCAAAATGCCGCCCGACACGGGCGGCGTTTTATTTATTTTTTTCCTGCCTGCGCGCTCAGTTTCTTCTGAAAATTTACGGCTGGTCTTTCCTTAACCTGTTGTTATCGCTTCGGTTATACGGAGTGATGTTTCAATGACGTAACAGAGTGTAAATTTTAAGACCTCCCCGATTGAGGTGACAGTGAAAATATTAATAATTCTTCACAAATTCATCGCGCTATCGGGACGTTATAATGACTCACCCCAGGAAGGAAATCCTCTGGATCAATACCCTCAAAGGAGGGTGCATTTTACTTGTCGTACTGCATCACGCCATCATCACCACGTTCGCACCCTCGCTTCATCATCTGACCGCGGGTCTGCTACCGGCACAAGGATGGATGGCGTTTAATACCTGGCTCTCGCCGTTGCGTATGCCCGCTTTCTTCTTTGTGTCTGGGTTGCTGGCCGCTAACGCGGTCGTGAAGAAAAGCTGGCAGGAAGTGTTTACGAAAAAATTCAGCAATATTGTTTACCTCTACCTGCTGTGGGGCGTGATTCAGTGGCTGAGTATCCACTACATTTCCACCCATTTAGGCGAACGGCTGTCCAGTAGCAAAAATGCCGCCTATGCGGATTCGCCTCTTGAGTTTATTAAGCTGCTGATGCTGTCGATGACCAGCCTGTGGTACCTGTACGCGTTGGCAGGGTTTTTCCTGGTGACTAAGCTTTTCCATCAACAGAAAAGGGTTCTGCTGGCGGCGGCGATAGCGGCGAACTACGCTGCGCAGTTTAACCTGATCCCCGGATGGGGCCCGGCCAGCGTGGCGCAGAACTCTCTGTATTTCCTGCTGGGCGTATTTTTCAGCGCGAGGCTAATTGAACTGAGCGCCCTCAAGGGACGTCACTGGCTGTGGCTTGGCGCGATTGCACTTGTCGGCATCGCCCATCATGCAGGTGGCATCTATAAAAACCCGTTTTACAGCCTGCTGACGATCGTGTTTGGCATCGTGCTGTGTCGTTTTCTCAATGCGCATTTCAGAATGACCTGGCTGAACGCTATCGGTCGAAATACATTACAAATCTATGTGTTACACCGCATTTTTATCGAACTGCTCGGACTGAGCGCTATCACACTGGCCCTGCATTTCGGCTGGTTCGGCAATGCCGGCTTTAGCTGGGCCTGGGCGCTGCTGATGCCGGTGACCGGTGTGGCGGTATGCACACTGCTGTCGCTGCTGGTCTGGTCGTTACTTAATCGCGGGCCGGGACGTATGCTGTTTCTCCATCCACGCCTGGTCAGTCAGCGTCAGCCTGAAACGCAAACCTTATCCTGAAGATCCGGGCCAGCGTGCTGGCCCCTTTTTTCATCCGCCAGATCACCTCTCCGTTGCCCGTCATGCCCGCGAGCCCGAAGCCAGGTCAGCGCACGCCTGACCGTGAAGCCATTTTTTATCGGGAAAACGGAATAAAAGCGCCTACGTCAGTCCCAAAGGTACGCCTGTTGAAAGCAGGGCAGGGCCTCGGTTTATGTCATAAGGATAACCAGACAGGAAAGGAAAACGCGCCTGAATAACGCGCTTGCCGGGCGCAGTGTCAATAAATCCCTTTAAGTGTAAAGTACGGTCCGAAACGCACCGCAACGCGGGTATTTAAGACTTTCGCTACATTCAGCAGAAAGAACATACGGAATACTTTTCGCACAAGAGAAGGCGACGTGAATTGCCGTTTCACCGCAGCGGAAATGTGCCGATGATGAGCAAAGAAAAAGAAGAAATTGCCTGGATTAATACACTCAAAGGCCTGTGTATCCTGCTGGTTATTCTGTATCACACGGTATTACCCGGCTTTGATAATACGGTAACACATCTGACCGCGGGCCTGCTCCCGGCTGAACTGTGGGTCCGGTTTAACCTGCTACTGTCGCCGCTGCGCATGCCCGCCTTTTTCTTTGTATCGGGTCTGCTGGCCAGTCATGCCATTCTTCACCGGCCCTGGCAGTCTGTCGCCACCAGCCGCATTATGAATCTGTTTTACCTTTATCTGTTATGGGGCGTTATTCAGTGGGGATCCATTTCCGGCATCGCGACGGAAATTACCGGACAGCGTATTTCGCAAAATCTTAATGCGGCCTATGCCGGTTCGTTTTCAGAATTTCTCAGACTGACCTTTCTCGCCATGAGTACCGCCTGGTATTTATATGGTCTGGCACTCTATTTCCTGTGCGCCAAATGGTTTCAACATTACAAAATCCCGCTGCTTATCGTAGCCGCTGTGCTGAACTATCTGGCGGTCGAAAAGAGTATCCCGTTCTGGGGACCGCAAAGTCTGGCGCAGTATTTTATCTTTTTTGTACTGGGCGCATTTTGGTGGGCACCCATGCTACGACTGAGCGAAGGGCGACGGGAGAACAGGTTGCCGTGGCTGTTACTGGGACTGCTGGCTGTACTACAGGGCCTGCTTGATTTGAACAGCCGTCTTTTTCTCTGTCTGATTGCCATTCTGGCCAGCGTGGCCGCCTGCCGATGGTTAAGCCAGCTGGGCTGTATGGCCTGGCTGAACTGGACAGGCCGCCATACCTTACCCCTTTACGTTATTCACCGTATTTTCATTGAATATTTCGGGATGACGGCGACTTTATATGCGCAACGTCACCAGCTTTTTGAGCTGACAGGCTTTTCATGGCTTTGGGCCTGTCTCTATCCTCCGGTGATGGTTACGATCTGCGCCTTGTGCTCCATGGCGGTCTGGTCATTGCTGAATCGGGGACCGGGACGCGCGCTGTTTCGCTTGCCACATCTGATGAAACGGCCTTCCATTCCGGCAGCCTGACCGTTGTACGCATGTCAGCCACCTGTCTCTGCGGCGCGTCCGGATTGCGTATGAGGGGGATGTGCGCGCAGAGACCACCTGGTAGCGCGAATCCCTTCGCACTTCTCCACTGCTGAGGCGCTCAACGGCCGCGGGTTTTTCATCCGTCATAAAAAAAGGTTCATGCCAGGCATGAACCTTGATCACAACCAGAATGAAACGCGCCGACAGTTAACCGATCGTCATCAGGCT
Source organism: Pantoea sp. SGAir0180 (assembly GCF_043546245.1). NCBI lineage: Bacteria > Pseudomonadati > Pseudomonadota > Gammaproteobacteria > Enterobacterales > Erwiniaceae > Pantoea > Pantoea sp. SGAir0180. Next base: position 1,302,193 of record NZ_CP028071.1, read on the forward strand.
GGCGTTACCGCCCGCGGCGGCGGTGTTGACGCTCAAAGAGCGTTCAATCAGCAGGCGTTCCAGTAACAGGTTGGTTTCACCGCGGGCAAATCCCTGTACTGAGACAATCGCACCTTCACGCGCCGCAATCTGCTCGCACAGGCTGCGGAGCTGGTCGGCATCACCATGATAAATCACGGCATCAAACTGCGCGGTCAGCGGATCCTTCGCCAGGGTAATACGGCTCTTCACCGCTGCCGGTAAGGTATTAAGCAGCGTACGATGCAGGTCATCATCCGGCCACAGAGCCTGACTGCCAACGCTGGTTACCGCAGCCAGCTGAATCAGCGCATCGTCGTTGTTATCTGCCAGACAGAGCACCTGTTCGCGCGGGAGTAACAGGAAGGTGTTGCGCTCTCCTGTTGGGCCCGGCAGCAGACGAACCGTACCGGCCTGCGCCAGCTGTTCATAATGCTGACACAGCGCAGACAGCTGTGGCTTATCTTTTGCCCAGTCGGTCAGTGCCTGATGCGGCGCTAACAGGCGTTGACGCTGACTGTTGTCTGCGGGACGTTCCGCATCCTGACGGGCGAGGGTGGTGCTCAGCGCCTCATCCGGGCGGTTAGCCAGCAGACGATAAAGATACAGTGGGCCGCCCGCTTTTGGACCGGTACCTGAGAGGCCTTCGCCCCCAAAGGGTTGCACACCGACGACCGCGCCGACCATGTTGCGGTTAACATACAGGTTACCCACTTTGGCACTGGCGGTGACCTGCGTGATGGTTTCGTCGATGCGCGTATGAACACCCAGGGTCAGGCCATAGCCTGTGGCGTTAATCTGCTCAACGATCTGCGGCAGGTTGCTGCGGGTAAAACGCACCACGTGCAGGACAGGACCAAACACTTCCTGGGTCAGATCGCTGACCTTATCCAGCTCAATCAGCGTTGGTTTCACAAAGGTGCCTGTGGCCCATTCTTTGCTGTCCTGTGGGTTATCCTGTGCCGTCTGGTAGACCTTAAAGCCTTTATTACGCATGGCCTGAATATGGCGTTCGATGTTGGCTTTGGCTTCCTGATCAATCACCGGACCGATGTCGGTGGACAGGCGTTCCGGGTTGCCCATGCGGCATTCCGCCATCGCGCCACGCAGCATTTTTAACGTGTGGTCTGCGACGTCTTCCTGCACGCAGAGCAGACGCAGGGCGGAACAGCGTTGTCCCGCGCTGTCAAAGGCCGATGCCACGATGTCGACAACCACCTGTTCGGTCAGCGCGGAGGAGTCCACAATCATGGCATTCATTCCGCCCGTTTCCGCAATCAGCGGTGTCGGACGGCCCTGCGGATCGAGTCTGCCCGCAAGATTGCGTTGCAGCAGCGTGGCAACGGCGGTGGAGCCGGTAAACATGACGCCGCGCACCCGTTCGTCGCCGGTGAGCTGTGCCCCCACGGTTTCGCCCTGACCCGGCAGCAGTTGCAGTACACCGGCGGGCACGCCAGCGCTCAGTAAAATATTGACGGCCTGTGCGGCAATTAACGGCGTTTGCTCGGCGGGTTTCGCCAGCACGCTGTTACCTGCCGCCAGAGCCGCGGCGATTTGGCCGGTAAAAATGGCCAGCGGAAAGTTCCACGGGCTGATGCAGACTACCGGGCCAAGCGGGCGGTGGGTTTCGTTATCGAAATCATGGCGCACAATGCCGGCATAGTAATAAAGGAAATCGACCGCTTCACGCACCTCGGCAATGGCGTTGTTATAGGTTTTTCCGGCTTCACGCACCAGAAGACCCAGCAGTTGCTGTAGCTGGCTTTCCATCAGCTGTGCGGCGCGCTCCAGAATGGCGGCACGCTCCTGCGGCGGCGTGGCAAACCAGATAGGGCCGGCATTAACGGCGGCCTCAATGGCCAGGGAAACCTCCTGTTCGGATGCCTGGCGCACGGTGCCCACCACATCCGCAGGGACGGCCGGATTGAGCACTGGCTCGCTTTCCCCTCCCGTTAAGGGGCCATCGATAAGCGGTTGCGCCACATATGTTTCGGTAGCACCGCTCAGCAGCGCGCTGGACAGCGACGCAAGACGATGTTCATTCGCCATATCAAGACCGGCGGAGTTTACGCGGTCCTCGCCATACAGGTCACGCGGTAAGGGAATTTTCGGGTGCGGCAGGCCCAGTGTTCCTTCGCTGAGACCCAGTTTTTCCACTTCGGCAACCGGATCGGCGACCAGTTCGTCGATGGGCAGTGACGTATCGGCGATGCGGTTAACGAAGGAGGTATTCGCGCCGTTCTCCAGTAAGCGTCGCACCAGATAGGCGAGCAGCGTTTCATGCGTACCGACCGGGGCATAAATACGGCAGGGACGATTAAGTTTACCGTCTGCGACCTTGCCGACCACCTGTTCATACAGCGGTTCACCCATGCCGTGCAGGCACTGGAACTCGTACTGACCCGGATAGTAGTTATTGCCTGCCAGCTGATAAATGGCGGCCAGGGTGTGCGCATTGTGCGTGGCAAACTGCGGATAGATCAGGTTCGGCACCGCCAGCAGCTTGCGCGCGCAGGCCAGGTACGAAATGTCTGTATACACTTTGCGCGTGTACACCGGATAGCCCTCCAGGCCTTCCATCTGGGCGCGTTTAATTTCGCTGTCCCAGTAAGCGCCTTTCACCAGACGAATCATCAAACGGCGGCGGCTACGTTGCGCCAGGTCGATCAGCTCATCAATAACAAACGGACAGCGCTTCATATAGGCCTGAATGACAAAGCCGATACCGTTCCAGCCCTCCAGTTCAGGCTCAAAACACAGCCTTTCGAGCATATCAAGAGAGAGTTCCAGGCGGTCGGCTTCTTCTGCATCAATATTAATGCCGATGTCGTAAGAGCGGGCCAGTAGCGTCAGCGACTTAAGCAGCGGATACAGCTCATCCATCACCCGGTCGTACTGGGCACGGCTGTAGCGCGGGTGCAGGGCAGAGAGCTTAATTGAAATGCCCGGGCCTTCATAAATGCCGCGGCCATTGGAGGCTTTGCCAATCGCATGAATCGCCTGCTGATACGAAACCAGATAGGCTTTCGCATCGCTGGCGGTCAGGGCGGCTTCGCCCAGCATATCGTAAGAGTAACGGAAACCTTTCTCTTCAAGCTTACGGGCGTTAGCCAGTGCTTCGGCGATGGTTTCACCCGTCACGAACTGTTCACCCATCAGGCGCATCGCCATATCCACGCCTTTACGGATCAGCGGTTCACCACTCTTGCCAATGATCCGGTTGAGCGAGCGCGACAGATTCGCTTCGTTATGCGTTGAGACCAGGCGGCCGGTAAATAACAGGCCCCAGGTAGCGGCGTTAACAAACATGGACGGACTGCGGCCCAGATGCGACTGCCAGTTGCCGTTACTGATCTTGTCACGGATAAGCGCATCGCGCGTCGGTTTATCCGGAATACGCAGCAACGCTTCCGCCAGGCACATCAGCGCCACGCCTTCCTGTGAAGATAATGAAAACTCCTGAAGCAGACTTTGCACCATACCGGCGCGTCCGGTTGCCCCTTTTTGGTGCCTGAGCTTCTCGGCCAGGGTAAAGGCGAGCTGCCGGGTTTTTTCAGCCAGCGGAGCGGGAAGGCGGGCTTGCTCCAGCAACATGGGAACGGCATCGGTTTCAGGTCGACGCCAGGCGGCCGTCACGGCCGAACGGGCTACCGACTGCGGCAGGATGTGCTCTGCGAAGTCAAGGAACGGCTGAACCATCTCGTCCGCAGCGACCTCATCAGAAGCCGATTCGTTGAGCTGCAGGGGAATCTCTTCCACTGTTTCACCGGCTTCTAACTGCACGAGATAGTTAAAGATCGCTTGTTTAATCAGCCAGTGCGGCGTGCGATCCATTTTCTGTGCCGCCAGTTTAATGCGACTGCGGGTGGCTTCATCCAGCTTCACCCCCATGGTCGTTGTTCCCATGATTTCTGTTCCTTAAAACGTTTTTTACCAGAGCAAGGGCTGCACTATCACTCATGTTGCAACTTTGTGCAACCTTGTTAAATGTGACCTTGCTTCCACACTTTACCGCCGCTTTTGCCATTAACATTTAAAAGCGGCACAAATCTTGCTGCAAGAAACTCGCCAATGTTGCAACCCCCTTCAATTTAAACAGGGTTGTGGTGGTAAAGGTGCAACTTAAGTGTGAGCGGGCGCAACCTGTGAACATTTAAAACAGAGAGAGAGGTGAAACTGATGTAACGGATGTGTTAAATGCATTGTGTAGAACGTGCCTTTACGGCAGGATACCGCGCCTTAAGGGAAACGGGCCTTTTATCGATGCGGTAATACGCTGACGCTACCCCGTTCCGGTGGCGCAGGAAAAGATTTCTCTTAAGAGATCGGATAATAACGGAGAAACACATGACAGTAAGTACACCCATGCTGGTGACCTTTTTAATTTATATCCTCGGGATGGTGCTCATCGGTTTTATTGCCTGGCGCTCAACCAAAAACTTTGATGACTACATTCTGGGCGGTCGCAGCCTGGGCAGTGTGGTTACCGCGCTGTCAGCGGGTGCCTCTGACATGAGCGGCTGGCTGCTGATGGGCTTACCCGGTGCCATTTTTCTCTCCGGCATTTCAGAAAGCTGGATCGCCATTGGTCTGATTATTGGTGCCTGGCTTAACTGGAAAATTGTCGCGGGTCGTTTACGCGTCCAGACAGAACATCATGATAACGCCTTAACCTTGCCCGACTTTTTCACCAGCCGCTTTGAAGATCGCAGCAAAATTCTGCGTGTGATTTCTGCGGTCGTCATCCTGATGTTTTTCACCATTTACTGTGCTTCCGGTGTGGTTGCCGGTGCGCGCCTTTTTGAAAGCACCTTTGGAATGGACTACGCCACGGCCTTATGGGCCGGTGCGGCGGCGACCATTCTCTATACGCTGGTGGGCGGATTCCTGGCGGTAAGCTGGACAGATACCGTTCAGGCCAGCCTGATGATCTTCGCCCTGATTCTGACGCCGCTTATCGTCATCATGGCCGTCGGCGGTTTAAGCGATTCGCTGGCAGTCATTCAGGCTAAAAGCACGGAAAACCTGGATATGTTCAAAGGACTGAATGTGGTTGCGGTCCTGTCGCTACTGGGCTGGGGATTAGGTTATTTTGGCCAGCCCCATATTCTGGCCCGCTTTATGGCGGCGGATTCACACCGGTCAATTCGTACCGCGCGCCGTATTGGTATGGCCTGGATGATTTTGTGTCTGGCCGGCGCCGTCGCGGTTGGCTTCTTTGGTATCGCCTATTTCCAGAACAACCCGGGCGAGGCCGCTGGTGTAACTCAAAACGGCGAGCGTGTATTCATTGAGCTGGCACGTATTCTGTTTAACCCCTGGGTTGCCGGGATTCTGCTGTCAGCCATTTTAGCGGCCGTCATGTCGACACTCAGTTGCCAACTGCTGGTGTGCTCCAGCGCCCTGACCGAAGACCTGTATAAAGGCTTTTTGCGCAAAAATGCCAGCCAGAAAGAACTGGTCTGGGTCGGTCGCCTGATGGTGCTGCTGGTCGCGCTGATTGCCATCGCGCTGGCCGCCAACCCTGAAAACCGGGTATTAGGCCTGGTCAGCTATGCGTGGGCGGGCTTTGGTGCGGCGTTCGGGCCGGTTGTGCTGTTCGGCGTGTGCTGGAAACGTATGAACCGCAATGGCGCATTAGCGGGCATGGTTGTCGGTGCGGTGACCGTGGTGGTCTGGAAGCAGTATGGCTGGCTCGGTCTGTACGAAATCATCCCGGGCTTTATCCTGGCCAGTCTCGCCATCGTCGTCTTTAGCCTGGCGAGTCGCGCACCGTCAACCCAGGCGATGGCACGTTTCGATGCCGCTGAGGCCGAGTTCCAGACGAAGTAATCGCCTTCTTTTTTCCACCGCCTGCCCCCGTGAGGGCAGGCTTTTTTTTGCGCGTTATCTGGCACAGACAGTTACGAAATTATTTCGTTGTGGAACTTGTATTTTTTTGAGTGGTAATGATAATCGGTATCGTTCGTTTTTACGTAACTTTACGCGTCGTTGACGCCGGTTAACATTTAAGAGGTTGGCGATGTTCGTTCCGTTTCTCATTATGCTGCGCGAAGGACTTGAAGCCGCGTTGATCGTCAGCCTGATCGCCAGTTATCTGAAGCGCACTCAGCGCACTCAGTGGTTTCCTGCGATGTGGGCAGGCGTCTTTATTGCCGCCGCACTCTGCCTTGGGCTGGGTATCTTTATCAACCAGACCACGGGTGAGTTTCCGCAGAAACAGCAAGAGCTGTTTGAAGGTATCGTGGCGGTAATCGCGGTCGTTATCCTGACCTCGATGGTGTTCTGGATGCGCCGGGTCGCGCGCAATATCAAACGGGAACTTGAACACGCCGTCGACGAGGCATTGCATAAATCGGCCGGCGGCGGCCTGGCGCTGGTGATGATGGTGTTTCTGGCCGTCGCACGCGAAGGGCTGGAATCAGTGTTCTTTCTGCTGGCCGCGTTCACACAGGATGTCGGTTATGCGCCGCCGTTGGGTGCGGTGTTGGGGCTGGCCACGGCGGTGGTGCTGGGCATGCTGATCTACTGGGGCGGCCTGCGGCTCAACATGGCGCACTTTTTCCGCTGGACCAGTATTTTCATTCTGCTGGTGGCAGCAGGCCTGGCGGCAGGGGCTATTCGCGCTTTTCATGAGGCAGGGCTGTGGAACCATTTTCAGCAGGTGGCCTTTGATATGAGCCCGATCTTATCCACGCATTCGCTGTTTGGCACAGTGCTGGAAGGCATGCTTGGCTATCAGGAAGCGCCCAGCGTCAGTGAAGTCGCTGTCTGGCTGCTCTATCTGATCCCCGCTTTATTATTGTTTGTTATGCCTGCACGCGCTGATACCTCAGCAGCTGCGCGCTAACGCGTTTATCCGGCGCGTCAGCCGCGCCTCTGACTGAACAGGGAAAAAATATGATGATGCGTTTTAACCGTAATGCGGTACTGGCTTCTCTGCTGGCGTTTTCTGGCTCTTCACTGGCTGCAGCCATTCCGCAGGTCAGCGTCACTGTGACGGACAAACAGTGTGAGCCCATGTCAGTTACGGTACAGGCCGGTAAAACTCAGTTTCTGATTAAAAATAACAGCCAAAAAGCGCTGGAATGGGAAATTCTCAAAGGCGTGATGGTGGTCGAAGAGCGCGAAAATATTGCGCCGGGCTTTAGCCAGAAACTGACGGCCAACCTGGAAGCCGGGGAATATGACATGACCTGTGGCCTGCTGACGAACCCGAAAGGCAAACTGATCGTGCAGGGCACCGGGAGCAAAAGTGCGCAACAAGGCAAACCCGAACTGATGCAACTGGCGGGCCCCATTAATGCCTATAAAGCCTATGTCACTGAGGAAGTGAGTCAGCTGGTATCCGGCACGCAGGCGTTTACGGATGCGGTGAAAGCCGGTGATGTGGCTAAAGCCAAAGCGTTATTTGCGCCCACCCGTCAGCACTACGAGCGCATTGAGCCGATCGCGGAGCTGTTTTCTGACCTTGATGGTCGTATTGATGCCCGCGAAGATGATTACGAGAAAAAAGCCGACGATCCGAAATTTACCGGCTTCCATCGTCTCGAAAAAGCCCTGTTTGCAGATAACACGACGAAAGACATGGCAGGCTATGCCGACCAGTTAAATCACGATGTGCATGACCTGCAACAACGCGTGAGTGAACTGGCATTTCCTCCGGCGAAAGTGGTGGGCGGAGCCGCCGGGCTGATTGAAGAGGTGGCGGCGACCAAAATCTCTGGCGAAGAGGATCGCTACAGCCGCACGGATCTGTGGGATTTCCGCGCGAATGTGGATGGCGCACAAAAAATTGTCACACTTTTACGTCCGGTACTGCAGCAGGCGAACCCACAGCTTTTAGCAAAAATAGACGCTAACTTCAGTAAAGTGGATGCGATTCTGGATAAATACCGCACGCAGAAAGGTTATGAATCCTATGAAAAACTGACCCAGGCTGACCGCACGGCGCTGAAAGGGCCGATCACCGCTCTGGCGGAAGATCTTTCCCTACTGCGTGGCACACTGGGCCTGAACTAATCATGGACAAGGATCAGGAATTACAGCAGCCTGCGCGGCGGCGTTTATTAAAAGGGCTGGGCATGCTGGGCGGCGCGGCTGCAGTAGGCGCGGGCTGTCCGTTTCATGCCGGGGCTGCTGAGCAGCCCGACAGTTTTGCACCGGGCACGGTTACGCCGAACGCGCGTCAGCAACGACAGCCTTTCTATGGCGTGCATCAGGCGGGCATTATTACCCCACAGCAGGCCGCCATGATGCTGGTGGCGTTTGATGTGCTGACCAGCGACAGGCGTGAGCTGCAGCGGTTGTTTCAACTGCTGACACAGCGCATTGCGTTTTTAACGGCGGGCGGCAAGGCCCCCGCCGTGGTCAACCCACAGCTGCCACCGATGGATTCCGGTATCCTGGGGGCCGAGATTGCCCCCGATAATCTGACCATCACGGTGTCAGTCGGTAACGCGCTGTTTGACGGGCGTTTCGGTCTGGCTGCGCTCAAACCCGCGAAACTGCAGCCGATGACCCGGTTCCCTAATGATTCGCTGGATGCCAGTCAGTGCCATGGCGATCTGCTGTTGCAGATTTGCGCCAATACCCAGGACACGGTGATCCACGCGCTGCGCGATATCATCAAACATACGCCGGATCTGCTGGGCGTACGCTGGCGGCGGGAAGGCTTTATCTCCGATCATGCCGCGCGCAGCGCGGGCAAAGAAACGCCCATTAATCTGCTGGGCTTTAAAGACGGCACGGCAAATCCGGACACGCACAATCACGCCTTGATGGATAAGCTGCTCTGGGTCACCGAGGATCAGCACGAGCCAGCCTGGGCGCGGAATGGCAGCTATCAGGCGGTAAGGTTGATTCGCTTCCACGTGGAAATGTGGGATCGCACACCGTTGGGCGAACAGCAGACCATTTTCGGTCGCGAAAAGCTGAGCGGCGCGCCGCTGGGTATGAAAAATGAACATGACGTTCCCGATTACCGTAACGATCCGGATGGCCAGATAATTGCGCTGGATGCGCATATTCGTCTGGCAAACCCCCGTACGCCCGCCACGGAAAGCAGCCTGATGTTGCGCCGGGGATACAGTTATTCGTCCGGTGTTTCCGCTTCAGGTCAACTGGAGATGGGATTACTCTTCGTCTGCTATCAGCATGATTTGGAATTGGGTTTCCTTACCGTCCAGAACCGCTTAAATGGCGAAGCGCTGGAAGAGTATATACGTCCGTTTGGCGGCGGTTACTTTTTTGTCTTACCCGGCGTGGTGAATGAAAACCATTATTTAGGCCAGTCCTTACTGGAAAGTTGATTAAATTTTAGGCGCGGCATTCTGTGTCTGACAGCGCAGCGTGCCGTGTTTTCATATTGCCGTTTTTTCCCCGTACGGCTTTTTTATCACCCCGTTTAACACGCCTTTTAACGTGACGTAAAATATACTAACCCTCTGTAATAAATACGTAATTTAATTTAAGTAAGGTCTTCGTTAACGGTCGGTTGAATATTTATTTTTCATGAAAGTGAAAATACTGTTGCAAAATACCAATAAGATGGTTCACTTTACTATGAAAGCGTAATCGGGCGTGTTGATGTCTCACACTGGAGTTCGCGCATGGATAGATGTTTTTACAGCCGTTCAGCAGTAAACAATATCGCACTCACCCGTGAGGGACGTTCTTCCTCAACCGCTTTTACATCTCAATGTGTTTTCTCTCTTCAACTTCACTCCTTTTTTACCGGTATACGGTCAGGCTGTTTTGCTGCCGGATATCAATCGTCATGGCCTGTCACGGCTCTAAAGGAAGCCAACTGAAACCTCTAAAGCGTTCACGTAATCGCAACGGGCGTATTGCCTGAAGCGGGAAATGAAACCAACTGTAAGGTGCCACTATGGGAAGACAGAAAGCAGTGATCAAAGCGCGTCGAGAAGCAAGACGAGTGCTTCGTAATGACTCACGCAGTCATCGTCAGCGTGAAGAAGAATCGGTCACTTCGCTGGTGCAAATGGGTGGGCTCGATGCAATTGGCATGGCACGCGATGTGCGTGACCGGGCGCCGATTGAAGCCCGAAATGAAGCTCAGGCGCATTATCTTAACGCCATAGAAACAAAACAGCTTATCTTCGCCACGGGCGAAGCGGGCTGCGGCAAAACCTGGATTAGTGCTGCGAAAGCAGCAGAGGCCCTGATTCATAAGGATATCGACAGGATTATCGTTACGCGCCCGGTGCTACAGGCGGATGAGGATCTGGGATTCCTTCCCGGTGATATCTCAGAGAAATTCGCCCCCTATTTCCGCCCGGTTTACGACATTCTGGTTAAACGTCTTGGCGCATCCTTTATGCAATATTGTCTGCGTCCGGAAATCGGCAAAGTGGAAATTGCGCCTTTTGCCTATATGCGCGGCCGCACCTTTGAAAATGCGGTAGTGATTCTGGACGAAGCGCAGAACGTGACGGCTGCGCAGATGAAAATGTTCCTGACCCGCCTTGGCGAAAATGTCACGGTGATTGTTAACGGCGATATAACCCAGTGCGATTTGCCCGCTGGGGTGCCTTCCGGTCTCGCAGACGCGCTGGCGCGTTTCGAAGAGGACGAGATGGTTGGCATTGTCCGTTTCGGCAAAGAGGATTGTGTGCGTTCCGCGCTGTGTCAGCGCACTCTGCACGCGTACAGCTAGCGTTCGATTGAGTCATGTAGCGACCAAACCCGGCTCCGGCCGGGTTTTTTTGTGTCTCAGACCCGCCGTCTGGCGCGATCATTCACCGCTGCCGATCTGCCAGATAAAGGTCGGATCGCGCCGGTTCACTTCCCTGTCGCCGACATTTCGACTCTTGTAGATCACCGGATTGTGGGACGCGATGGTTCGGGCATTGCGCCAGTGCCTGTCCAGCGCGTTTATCACCCGCGTATCTGACGCGCCCAGCGCATTAAATAACTCGCTGGCCGCGCGGGTAATCCATTCAACGGCGACGACCTGCGCTTTGGCGGCCTCCACTTCGGCCTGCACGTTGGCGGCGTGAATCAGGCTTTCTGCTTGCCCTTGTTGGTGCGCATCAAACGCAAGCTGGAGCGACGGCGTGGCCTGCTGCACGGCGGCATCTGTCGCCCAGACCCAACTGCTTATCTGGCCGACAACCTGCAACACCTGCACATCCTGTTTGACCTGGCGGGCATTGCCGTGGCTGTAAATGCGTTTTCGTTGTGCAACGCTCCGGGACACATCCCGCACAATAGCGCGACCAATGCCGGCCAGGGTCGCGAGTAAGACATGCTGATAAAAAGCCGTCTGATAGCGAAAGCGTTCACTAAAGTCATACACATGCGCAGGCTCCACGTGCGCCTCGCGAAAGCGCGTAGTGCCGCTACCGGTCAGGCGTTGCCCAAATCCATCCCAGTCATCGTCCCGCTCAACGCTGTCCTGATGAGTGCTCACCACCGCAATCACGTCGCGCTGGTTGTCGGTGCGCTTAGCGTACACATCAATCCAGTCGGCATAGAGTGTGCCGGTGCTGTAAAACTTTTCGCCCGTCAGTTGCCAACCGTGCCCGGTAGGGGAAACGGTGGTATTCACGTCTCCCAGCCTGACGCTGCCCGTTTCACTCCAGCCACTGCCGACGATGTCGCCATCAACAAAGCGGCGAAACCAGCGTTGACGGTCTTCGCTGTCAGGTTGATTGAGGCGATCCTCGACAAAGGCCATATGGGCGCGCAGAGCCTGAGGCAGATTGGAATCCGCTTCTGCCAGCTCGGTGAGCAAACGAAAAAGCTGCGGCAGCGAGGCTCCCAGGCCGCCATTAGCCGTTGGGATACGCAGCGTGCCAAAGCCCGCCGCCTTAAGCCAGTTTATCGGCTCATGCAACAGTGTCCGGTCGCGTTCGCGTGCAGCGGCCCCGTCGGCGATGCGGGCAAAAACAGGACGAAAGCGTTCTGCCAGACGGGTGTAATCAGGTTCAGACATGGTGTTCTCCTTGGGCTGACGGGTCATCAATATCGTGGCGCGTCGGTTCAAAGCGCACCACAAGCAGGAAAATGATGGGGATGAGAGCGGCCAGTGACACGATCCAGAACAGGTTGGTGCCATAAGCCGCCTGCAATATCGGCAGAATGAACAGCGCCAGTGCGCTTCCTGCACCAGAGATCGAACGGCTAAATCCGACGCCGGTGGCGCGAATAGATGTGGGATAGGCGAGGGCGGGATAGATCATTAACTGCGCACCGGGTCCGAACCCTTCGGCAAACAGCCACACTCCCAGCAGCAGAATGGCAAAGACCACACCGTAAGTGGCTTCAGGATGCCCGATCAAGGCCAGTGAAATCAGGGTGATAAACTGTAGCGCAAACCCCGCGATGGCCACATGACGAGAGGGAAACTTCCAGGCCAGTCGCATGCCCAGCAGGCCGCCGGTAAAGGCGAACAGCGCATTAAGTCCCAGTGAGGCGGCAATGGTTTCGAACACGCCCGCGCCCAGAAACTGCGCCAGAATCGAGGGCAGGAAAAATGCGATAGCCGTATATTCAAAAGCGATACAGGCGTTCATCACCGCTGCCACGATAGTGCGTTCGCGATATGGCTTCTGGAACAGCACGCGGAAACTGACCGCCGGTGCGACAGGCTCGATGGCAGAGGACTTATCTTCATGTGCCTGGATGCCATAGGACTCGCGCAGAATACGGACGGCACCGCGTAAATCTCCCTGATTAGCCGCCCATAAAGGCGATTCGTTCATAAACTTGCTGCGCCCGGCAATAATCAGCAGGGCTGGCACGGCACCAAACAACAGCGATGCCCGCCACAGCCAGTCAATGTGCTGGGCTGGCAACAGGAAGTAGAGGGCGAAGATGATGAAAAAGCAGACCGACGAGGCGGCATACCACATCGGGCACCAGGCCGCCAGTCGCGCAGCTTTGTTGCCTTTACCCGAAAACTTCGAGAATTCGGCCAGATAGGCCATGGCCACAGGCAAATCCATTCCCACACCAATGCCCATCAAAAAGCGCGCCCCGATCAGTACCCAGACATTCGGAGCCAGACCGGCAGCGAGGGCAGAAACGACGAAAAAAAGCATGTCTGCCATAAACACCGAATAGCGACCGTATTTATCGGTCAGCCAGCCGCCAGCCAGGTTGCCCACAATGGTGCCGATCATAATGGAGGAGGTGACCAGCCCGGTTAAGGTTGGCGTTAAGCTAAACGTCTTAACGACATCATCGATGCCGTAGGACAGCGTCGTGAGGTCATAGGCATCCAGAAAAACGCCGCCCAGCGCCAGAAACACGATCCAGCGCGCATAGCTGTTTTTGTCACTTTGCGTATTGATCAGTCGGGCCACATCGTTGACGGAGCGAACCGGTGTGGAAGGCGGCGAGGGAATCGCCACATCATCATCGATATTGAGAGTGCTCATGTTATCCTCGTTATTGTCTGTACAGGTGCTGCCTTTATAAGCAGTGCATACGCAGTAAACAAACAAGAAAAAGTGATAAGGATTGCTTTAAATTCAATAAGTTAATTTTTATTTTTCAGACATGAAAAAGACCGGAAACGCGGGCACGCTTCCGGTATGGGTTAGGTGAATCAGGCTAACGAAGCCGTCTCGTTATGTTATGAGGCTTCAGCAGGGACGATCAGGCCCGCTGACGAGGGCGTGCGTCGGTAGCTGGCACCAGGATGAGGATGAGTAAGGCGATCGCCCAGCCCAAAAAGCTTCTCCCGTAACGTGCCGGGCTGGTAATCCTGCTTATATACGCCGCGTTTTTGCAGTTCCGGCACCAGCAGGTTCACGACGTCAGCAAAGGTTTCATGGGTAACGGCATAAGCCAGATTAAAACCGTCAACGTCTGTTTCCTCCACCCAGCTCTGTAGTTCATCTGCCACGGTTTCGGTGCTGCCCACCAGCAACGGCCCAAAGCCGCCAATGCCTACCCAGTCGGCCATGTTTTGCACCGTCCATTCACGCTGCGGATCGGCGGTCGAGAAGCTCTCTACAACAGACTGAATCGCATCGGTATGAAGATGTTTAAACACCTGATCGGGTTGATAATGACTAAAGTCAATGCCGGTCCAGCCGGAAATCAGGGCAAGGGCACCTTCGTGGCTGACATAACGTTTGTAATCCTGCCATTTGGCCTGGGCCAGCTTATCGGTCTCGCCCACGATCACGGTTTGCATATTGAAAATGAGAATGCTGCGCGGATCGCGTCCGGCCTCCTCTGCGCGCCGACGAATATCGGCCACGGTTTTCCTGAGCAGCACCTTAGACGGCGCGGCAACAAACACGCACTCGGCATGTTGCGCGGCAAAAGCTTTACCGCGGCTGGAGGCACCCGCCTGATATAACACCGGCGTGCGCTGTGGTGACGGCTCACACAGGTGAATGCCCGGCACCTGGAAAAAGGTGCCCTGATGGTTGATCGGATGGACTTTGTTCGGATCGCTGAAGATATGGCGCTCCCGGTCGCGAATAACGGCGTCGTCTTCCCAGCTGCCTTCCAGCAGTTTATAAACCACCTGCAAATACTCATCTGCATAATCGTACCGGGCATCATGACGGGTTTGCGTGGCCTGGCCCAGATTGCGTGCGCCGCTTTCCAGATAGGAGGTGACGATGTTCCAGCCAATCCGCCCTTTGGTAAGATGGTCCAGCGTCGACATCCTGCGCGCAAACGGATAAGGATGTTCAAACGAAAGCGAGGCGGTCAGACCGAAACCGAGATGCTGAGTGACCATCGCCATTGGGGTGATCAGCGCCAGCGGATCGTTAACTGGCACCTGAGAGGCACTGCGAAGGGCGGCATCATTGTTGCCGTTAAAGACATCATAAATGCCCAGTACATCGGCGATAAACAGGCCGTCAAATTTACCGCGCTCCAGCAGCACGGCTAAGTCTGTCCAGTATTCCAGGTCCTTGTACTGGCAGGAGCGATCGCGCGGATGCGCCCACAGGCCGGGTGACTGATGACCCACGCAATTCATATCAAAGGCATTTAAGCGGATTTCACGTTGTTTAGGCATAGCAGGCTCCTGAGCGGATGCGGCACGCCGGTGCCGCCCACTTTTTAGGGGGATAATAAACAGGTAAGTGATTAGTCAGTCAGTGAAAGGGGACATCGCTCGTTTAGCGTAGCGGTTGTGAGATTCAGCAGTTGACGGGCAACCGCTTCCGCATGCATTGCCACCTGCGGCAGGCCCATCAGTTCACCAAACCGACCGCGGGCCGCGGGACCGACCACATACAGATGGGAATTGCTGTGGCCCTGTGCCGTTCGCGTCTGCGACAGGGCATTGACATCAATGCCAAGCGCTAAAGGATCGGGCCGGATGACGCCATCATCACACAACTGGCGTAGCAGGACATCATGTTGTACCAGTTTCCCGTGCGCCGGGCCGGTGGTCACGATCACCTTATCCACCTCCCGCGTCACGATTTCGCCCGAGCGAGTTTGCAGATGCAGCCGCACCGCAGAATGGCTGGACTCTGCCGCCGTCAGCCGCGCCGCCATCACCTGCAACGATCCGTTTTCCAGCCGCGCGTTCAGCACCTGGCCTGCCTGTGGCGCAATGCGGTAGCGGTGCACATCCCACCACGGCCGCAGATGGCGCAGAAAGCGCCGTTGCTCATTCAGTGGCAGGCTCTGCCAGAGGGTCTGGCCCTGCCGACGAACCTCATCAAAGACGACCTGCCACGGAAGCCCTCTCGCCGCCGCCTGACGCATGTCCTGGCGGATGCGCCGTAACCAGCAGCGCACACCCGCTGGCCTGGCAAGGTGCCCTTCAAGCGACCAACTGAGGTCATGCTGACTGATATTGGGCCGGGTAAGTTGTCCACGGCGCGAGAACACGGTGACAGGGCCGCGGTGCCCCTGGCGATCCAGCGTGGCCACCATATCCGCCATCGTTAAACCGCTGCCCACAATGGCGATGCGCTCCTCCGGACCGACAGAGGCGAGGGCGTTCTCCTGCCAGGGATCGGCGATGATGGCGGGATGGTCAGCCAGTGCGGTTAACGCGCCAGGCAACGACGGCGCGGGATGACTGACGGCCAGGACCACAATGTCGGCGGCAAGGTGTTTGCCGGCGGCGGTGCTGACCGTGCCGTCCCGGAAAGCCACAGCGCGATCCTGCAGATGCGCCAGAACGACAGGCGACTCACGTTGTGCCGCCTCGAACTGTGCATTGACCCAACGGGCAAACTGCCTGCGCTGAGGATAGACATGACCATCGTGCCAGCGCGCGGCGGGATCGCTGACATATGCATCAGAGGCGCGATACCAGCGATCAAAGCTGCCTTCTTCCTCTCCCGCCAGCTGCATGCGTGACGCGGGTACATTAAGGCGGTGAGCCGGATCGGCCGTCGAGTAGGCAACGCCCTGCGCCAGCTGCGACCGGGGTTCGATGAGCGTGACACGCAGTCCGGCCTGGCCCAGACGACCCAGATGCACGGCCAGCGCTGTCCCGCTAAATCCACCGCCCACGATGACAATATGCTGCTCTGACATAAACCGCCTCATTTGTTAACTGGCACTGGCGCTTTTTTCGGGACGACGATCGCCACCGATAGTTTCACCAAAGGGACCTGTATTCACGCTGCGCTGTGCTTTCCCGGCGTGCGTCGACAGCGGCAGCAGTGGCATCAGTAACTCGGCTACCCGGTGCGCTTCTTCCAGATGCGGATAGCCCGACAGAATAAAGTTATCAATCCCCAGCGCCTGGTATTCCCGAATCCGCGCAGCCACCTGCTGAGGGTTGCCGACCAGTGCAGTGCCCGCGCCGCCGCGCACCAGTCCGACGCCTGCCCATAAATTGGGGCCGATGCGTAAGCCTTCGCGTGAACCGCCGTGCAGTGCACTCATGCGCGCCTGGCCCGTCGAATCCATACGGGCAAAGATCTTCTGAGCGGATGCGATGGTTTCATCATCCAGATGAGCTATCAGTTTATCGGCTGCTGCCCAGGCTTCCTCTTCGGTTTCACGCACAATAACGTGCAGTCGAATGCCGTAGGACAACGCCCGGCCACGTTCCTGCGCCCGCTGGCGCACAACGTCCAGTTTGGCGGCAACCTGCTCAACGGGTTCGCCCCAGGTGAGATAAGTATCGACCTGACTGGCGGCCACGTCGACCGCATCGTCCGACGAACCACCAAAGTAGAGCGGTGGACCGTCGGCCTGCACAGGCGGAAACAGAATTTCAGCGCCCTCCACACGAATATGTTCACCGTGGAAGTCCACTTTCTCGCCTTTCAGCAAACGGGAATAGACCTCCAGGAACTCCCGCGTGACCTGATAGCGTTCGGCATGACTCAGGAAAATACCGTCGCCTTTATTTTCCACCGGATCGCCACCCGTCACCACATTGATCAGTAAGCGCCCGTCTGACAGACGGTCCAGCGTTGCCGCCATGCGCGCCGCCAGGCTCGGTGGCTGCAACCCCGGCCTGACCGCCACCAGATAACGCAGCTGTTTAGTGATGGGGGCCAGAGCCGCCGCCACCAGCCAGGAATCTTCACAACTTTTACCCGTGGGGATCAGTACGCCGTAGAAACCCAGATTGTCTGCCGCCAGGGCGACCTGTTGCAGATAGGGCAGATCGACCGCTCTGCCGCCCTGGGTGGTCCCCAGATAACGTCCGTCACCGTGGGTGGGTAAAAACCAGAACAGATTAATGTTTTTCTCAGAGGCTTCAGGCATTAGCAGATTCCTTTATAACGATATTTGAAATTGGCAAATGAAAAGCAATCTTTCAGTTATAAAGCCATTAGCAGAATACGTGCCAACTGCGGCTGGTCATTTTTTCCTTTTAATTTATAGCGTTATGATCTCAGCGTTCAGGTACGCGCTGTTGCACATGCAGCAGGCGTTGAACTTCAGTGCTGCATTTGCAGCAAAAGGGCTCAGCCCGTGTCTCGTTTCCCTTCACGCTTAGCGTTATCGTGAGCGCTCATTCACTTTGCAGGTATCCGCTATGGAACACGCTGGTCCCGATTTAATTGACCCGGCTTCTCTGGCCTTCAAAAGTATCCTGGATCGCCTGGCGCCTACGGATGCCACGGTGTTAATCATTGGCGAAACCGGCACCGGTAAAGAGGTGATGGCGCGCTATCTGCATCATCACAGCCCACGCCGCCGCGCGCCCTTTGTCGCCGTGAACTGCGGCGCACTGACGGAAAGTCTTGCCGAGTCAGAACTGTTTGGGCATGAGAAGGGCGCGTTTACCGGTGCCACGGAACGTCATCGTGGCTGGTTCGAGGCGGCGCAGGGCGGCACGCTGCTGCTGGATGAGATCGGTGAACTCAGTTTGCCGCTCCAGGTAAAACTGTTGCGCGTATTGCAGGAGAGAGAGATTACCCGGGTAGGTTCATCTCAGGCGATAAAGGTAAATGTTCGGGTGCTTGCCGCCACGAACCGCGACCTGACCGGTGCGATTGCCGAACGGCGCTTCCGCGAGGATCTTTATTACCGGCTGAATGTGGCCAGCGTGGCGCTGCCGCCTCTGCGCGAGCGCCGTGAGGATATACCGGTGCTGGCCGCGTATTTTCTGCAACACTATGCGCGCCGACTGGGCCGACCTCAGCTGCGTCTGAGTGAGGAGGCGATCGCGACGTTAAGCCGGTACGCCTGGCCGGGCAATATTCGGGAGCTGGAAAACACATTACATAATGCTGTTCTGCTCAGCCAGGAAACACTCATTGGCCCCGGGCATCTGCGTCTGGGCCGCGTGACTGAGGCTGCACCGGTGCCTGAACAGGATGTGATTGATCAGTTTATCCGGCAGCAACTGCAGCACAGTGAAACGCCCCTGTATCCCAGAATTATTGAATCCTTAGTGCGGAATGCCTATGCGCTGAGTCAGGGAAATCAGCTCCAGGCGGCAGCGCTGTTGGGGATCAGCCGTCACAGCCTGCGCACCCATCTGGGCCACTGCGGCATCATTAAGCCGCGCCGCAGCAGCGTCATCGCGCCATCGCGTGCTTTGACAGACTCTGTGGTGCAGGAGCGTGAGTTGCGTATTGGTTACCAGAAGTTCGGCAATCTTGGCATTCTCAAAGCCCGTCAGCATCTTGAGCAGCAGCTGGTGGGCCAGAATGTCCGCGTGTTGTGGAGTGAATTTCCTGCGGGGCCACAGTTGCTGCACGCCCTGCGCGATCAGGAAATTGACTTTGGTACGACAGGCGAAGTTCCGCCACTGTTTGCCCAGGCCGATCAGGGCACCATGGTCTATGTGGCCTGGGAACCGCCTGCGCCGCAAAGTGTTGCCCTGATGGTCGCCAGACACAGTGCCATCACGACGATTGCCGATCTCAAAGGCAAGCGCATTGCGGTGAATAAAGGTTCTAACGTCCATTTTTTGCTGCTGCAGATCCTCGATGAAGCAGGACTGACGCTGGACGACGTGCGTATCGTGTATGCCCCACCGAAATACCCGTTAACCGCCAGCGACCTGAATGCGGTCGATGCCTGGATGATGTGGGACCCTTTACTGAGTGAGGCCGAACGTGGCGATCAACTGCGCGTTATTGCCGATGGCGTGGGCCGGGTCAGCAACCATCAGTTCTATCTGGCGGATCGCCAGTTTGCTACGCATTCACCCGATTTACTGCGCCTGTTGATGACCGCGCTGGAGCAGACTGGCCAGTATATCGATGCCCATCCGGCCGAGGCTGCCGGGTTACTGGCAAAGGAGTTGGGCATGTCCGACAGCGCATTACGTCAGGCGCTGGCGCGGCGTAGTCATCGAACTCAGGCGATGAACTTAGCGATTATTCGCGAGCAGCAGAGAATCGCCGATCGTTTCTATGCGCTCGGTCTGTTTCCCCGCGCCATCAACGTCCGGGACAGAGTCTGGCCGCAATGACGTTTTATGACTAAGGACAGAACTTATACGCATTAAGCCCTCAGGCACGGATTTGTTATGTTGCGCTGACAACACCTTCGTTCAGGACAGAAAAATGAGAAAAATAGTGATAAGCGCACTGATTGCGCTCGCTCAACTTGGCACCTTCGTGACAGCACAGGCGGAAGACAAACCCCAAGTCGTGAATATTGGTTTTCAGAAAGCGAATATTTTTGCGCTGCTGAAATACCGTGGCACGCTCGACAGCGAATTTAAAAAGCAGGGCATTGATGTGCGCTGGGTGGAGTTCCCGGCAGGCCCGCAGATGCAGGAAGGGCTTAACGTAGGCAGTATCGATTTGGCGGCCACCGGCGATGCGCCTCCTGTTTTCGCGCAGGCGGCACAGGCCGATCTGGTCTACCTTGGCCACTCGCCGGCCAACCCGCAGACCGAGGCCATTGTGGTGCCGGCCGATTCCACGATCAAAAGTGTCAAGGATCTGAAAGGCAAGCGCGTGGCGCTGAACAAAGGATCGGATGTTAATTATCTGCTGGTGACTGCGCTGGAGCAGGCGGGGCTGACGTATAAAGATATTACGCCGGTTTATCTTCCGCCTGCCGATGCCCGGGCCGCCTTCCAGCGCGGTGCTGTCGACGCCTGGGTTATCTGGGACCCGTATCTGGCCGAAGTCGAAACCACGGCCCATGCGCGCCTGCTGAAAAATGCCGAAGGCTTAGTGCCGCATTACACTTTTTTCCTGGCCAGCCGCAAATTTGCTGATGGTCATCCCGAGACGGCGAAACAGGTGCTGAACGCGCTGAGTCAGCTGAGCACCTGGGCAAACAGTCATCAGGCTGACGCCGCAAAAATCCTTTCCGGCTCCACGGGGTTGCCTGTACCCATCTGGCAGCGCGCGCTGGCCCGCATGCCGTTTGGGGCGGAACGTATGACGCCCAACGTGTTTAACGAACAGCAGGCGCTGGCCGATAAATTTACCCAGATTGGTCTGTTGCCGGTGAAGGTGAATGTTAGCAGCGCGACGTGGGCACGGGATAATAAGTAAGGTATGAAATCACTTCAGAGCAAGTATTTGAACCTGCGAACTTATTACCCTTAATTAACAATCAACTAAAGCATAGAAATAAAGTTGCAGATGTAAAGTAGTTGCTGAACAAAAAAAGTTAATGTTGAAAACAGGCAGGTTCTATTTTTTTTAAAATGAATAGAGAACTGCCTTTTTTCTTAGCTAAAAGTATGTGAGGGGATGAAAATTTCGTAGATGTAAAGGGGGCTAATGACTAAAATACGTGTTAAACATGCTTCCTGCTAACAATGGTTTTGCCATATTACCATAAGAGTCATATGCTTTCATACATTTCTCGATTGGTTAACACTTCAATCCCAATGAATGATATGAAAAAATCATGAGCATTTATATTCAGCTATCCAGATGCAACCCAGCACGCCTTATCGGCCGTTTTGGAAGGCCGCAAAATCACACTTCCAGGCCAGGTTATAAATAACAATATACTCCATAGGGTGCTGCTTATTTACTTAGATTTGGATAAATTTAATAGTCCACCCTTGGGTGGACTATAGGTTATATTTTTGTAAGAATCGATTTGACGAACTTGACTCTGGATTTTAATTTTTTTAATTTCGTGAGTGTCGTTCCAATCAGCCCTATGAAAAAACCATAAATATCAGTTCGTATCCAGCTGTTGTTGTTTTTGCAAAGATTGTAGATTAAGTTATAACGAGATTCGCTTATACACGCAGCTTTGTAGAAGAGTGAGTTATTAAAATATCTGTATTTATCATTGATTAATCTTAAGCTCCTCATGTCTTTTATTATATAATTACTTGTTAGAAAAGAGTAAAAATCTTTGATGTTCCCGTTTTTGTAGTCGTTGTGATATCTAATGCCTATTTTTTTTCCAAAATTTTTTGCAAATTCAATCGTTAAGTATTGTTCAACTGCAAATTTTGATTGAAACTGTTTTTCAAGGTAATTGCTGTTTTTAGCGAATTTATTAAAATTATAGTGCAAGGCATCTGTCCTTTGATATAGAGGGATGTTCCACATTCTCTTTATATCCTCAGCTTCTCCGATCTGGATCCAGTCACCAATGTGATAGGGCATTCGTTCAACAAAAACAGGATCCAGCGTGAATAAATTTGAACATATAACTTTATTTCCGAAAGTGTCAGGTGAAATAGAAGAATACTTATCAATTTCAGAACGATAGAAATTCACGATGTCATTTAAAAAAAACTTTAGATCGCTTCGTAGCTTTACAATTATCTTACCTTTTGCTGCAGTGACTCCTGCTTGACTTGATACGATTAAACGATTCACATTGTTTAGTTTATCATCAAATTTAAGGCCTGGTAATGTACCGGGATCTTTACTCATGATAATTTTGTCAACAATGCTTTTTAAATATGATGTTTTTTCTCCTTCCCATGTTGATATCAAAATTTCACACTGAGGGTTATTTTTTTTTAAATGTAAAATGTTGTCTACTAGTTCAGATTGCTGCTCCCGGGTCTTTAAATGAGATAATGACCCTTGGAAAATGATGCTTAATTCCATCTTATTTTTCTCTTTGGTTTATAATGTAAGCTAGGAATGCTTTTTTGAGTATTCTAACCTTCAGTATTAAATTACTGTTTGTTATTATTTCTTGCTGTAATTAAATTATTTTTTTTATTAAAGTGAAATTAGTTGTTTGATGCTTTTTTTAATTTAAATGCTTATCATTTATAGTTGTTAATAGCTGTTTTTTTTAAGCTTTTTTCTGGATAAGCTAAAAAAATGTTAAGCTGAAAATCAATTTTTTTTTGTAACTGGCTGTAATTGCTGAATTTAATTTATTTTTCTAAGGCTTTACCAAAACAAGCAACACATGATAGTTTCATTTCATTAAGTAATATTGGCAGGAATGGTTAATGATTTTATTTAATTCGGGGTGGGGGTTAAGCGGTTTTTGTGATTTATCGTTTCAATCAGACATGATTGGAAAGGAGTGGCAATATTTTATTTTGACCGAGGGTGTTAAACCAAAAGTGGCTTTTTATCTTCTGGGTATCAAGTTTCAATTTAAAGCAAACGATAAGCAACTGATTTAAATTGAGATTTTTTCTTCTGGCGAAAAACGCCGTCATCTTACATACTATTATGCTTCTTTTACAACGCTTCAGCCTTTGGAGAGCCTCAGAAGACAGGCTAATCAGGGCATTATTCCTGCAATGTCCTACTGTATGTAGCAGTAAGGACTTATTCACTCACTGCGCTCGCCCCGCGCTCATGCAAAACGGCGTTGCCGTTTTGTCGCCCCCCGGGCGGGGGTTCTCATCCCCTCTCAGGAGAACAGACAAAAAAAAGTCCAGAGGTGAGTCTGGACGCTTCTTCAAATCTGGCGGTGAGAGGGGGATTCACTCGCTGCGCTCGCCCTTCGGGTGGCCTGGCGGCCATGCAAAACGGCGGGGCCGTTTTGTCGCCCCCCGGTCGGGGGTTCTCATCCCCCTCTCAGGAGAACAGGCAAAAAAAAGTCCAGAGGTTAGTCTGGACTCTTCTTTGAATGTGGCGGTGAGAGGGGGATTCGAACCCCCGATACGTTGCCGTATACACACTTTCCAGGCGTGCTCCTTCAGCCACTCGGACACCTCACCGTAAATTGTTGCTGACCGCGCTGGGTCAACGGGGCGCTACTATAGGGAGTCGACCTGAAACGGTCAAGCACTATTTTTTTCTTTTTTTCTATTCGCTTAAGCTCTGAACGAATCGCGTTAAGGCTGCGCAAAATCGGGTTTTTTAATCACAAAACGCCCTTTTTTACGCAGTGTAAAGTCCGCTCAGCGGCAGGCGGTTACTGGGCGGTTTTAACCCGACTGGCAAAACTCTTGCGCAGCTTTTGCAGTTTAGGGGGAATCACCGCCATGCAATAGCCGTTTCGCTGGCCGGCACCTTCCCAGTAGTCCTGATGATAACCTTCTGCCGGATACCAGGCCTTTAATGGCTCGATGGTCGTGACAATCGGTTTATCATGATCCTGCTGAGCGCGTGCAATCGCGGCACGGGCTTCAGCTTCCTGCTCGGGTGTTTCGGGGAAAATGGCGGAGCGATACTGAGTGCCGATGTCGTTGCCCTGGCGATTAAGCTGTGTTGGATCATGCGTGGCAAAGCTGATGTCCAGCAAATCGCCATAGCTGACCTTCTCAGGATCAAAGCCAATGCGAATGGCCTCTGCATGACCGGTGGCGCCACTGCAGACCTGCTCATAGGTCGGATTAGGGCGCTCGCCGCCGGTGTAACCGCTTTCGACTGACTCAACGCCAATCACGTCTTTAAAAACCGCTTCTGTACACCAGAAACAGCCGCCTGCGATTACTGCATATTCGATTGCCATAAATGTTACTCCTGTCTGGTCTGAAGGAAAGAGGTGGGGATGACGTCAGGCATTTTCAACATCTCTGAAGACGTCAGCGTAAAGAGAGCCGCGTTAAACGCCGTCTGATGTGGGGCCTTTTTGTCAGACGATGCGTTTAGCGTAGCAGGGAATGGGGCAAGCGGTGGGCACCCTGTCGGGAAGGTTTAAGCAGCGACAGGGAATGTAGCGCTTAATGTTTCCTTAACACAGGGCAGCGATACTGAGGTGGATTCTACAGGAGACGCTATGAAAACCACGACTGTTACCGCCACCTCTTTCGTATCACGCCCATTCAGCGAGTACGTTGCCGTTATTCTTGCCGTCAGCGCTGTCATCAGCTTTCTGGCCTGCTGGTTTGTGAACTGAATCAGTCCACCGCGAAAAGGACCCTGGCCAGGCAACCTGAACGGTCAGGGCGATTTTCCAGCAGAAACTGTCCATGATGTAACTGCACAATCCGACTGACGATACTCAGGCCCAGCCCAATGCCACCATAGCGCGTGTCCATGCGGACAAAGGCTTTGCTTAACTCGCCGCGCCTGCTTTCATCAATGCCGTCACCTTCGTCTTCCACGATCAGCGCCGGGCCTGGTGTGTTTTCAAGCCGCACGGTGATATTACTTTCAGATGGGCTGTAACGGTGGGCGTTTTCCACCAGATTGCGCAGAAGCATTCGTAACAGGATCGCATCGCCTTTCACCCTGAAGCTGTGCTCAACATCAAGGGTTAACGTTTGATGACGCACGGCAAGCATCGCACTCAACTCCGCTTCCATAGGCACAATCACTTCATTGATGAGGGCAACCTGCTGGTAGCTGCCTGAGGTAAACTGCTGGCCGGCACGGGTCAGTTGCAGCAACTGGGCGACATTTCCTGTCATCTGATCCAGACGATGTAATAAAGGTTGCGTATCGACGGCCTGATTTCGTTGTAGCAACTCAAGATGTAAGCGTAAACCTG
The DNA here is from genome assembly GCF_043546245.1 of Pantoea sp. SGAir0180. Lineage (NCBI taxonomy): Bacteria > Pseudomonadati > Pseudomonadota > Gammaproteobacteria > Enterobacterales > Erwiniaceae > Pantoea > Pantoea sp. SGAir0180. The sequence goes on from NZ_CP028071.1 coordinate 1,327,432, forward strand.
CCAGCGGCGTTCGCAGCTCATGGGCCACATCGGCCGTAAACAGGCGTTCACGTTCCAGACTGTCTGTCAGACGTGCGACAAGGCGATTCACAGAGTGCGTAACAGCGTCAATCTCCTGCACCGATCCGGAAAAGGTGATAGGTTCCAGGTTTACCTCGCTCCGGTTCTCCAGTTCACGCTGCAACTGATAGAGCGGGCGGGTAATCCAGCGTACCGCCTGATAGCACAGGAGCAGCGTCAGCGTAATCATCACCAGACTGGGCAGGGCAAGACTCATCACGGCTTCGCGGACTTCTTTATGGACATGCCGGTCCATGTTGCGGTTCTGCAGATGCGCCTCAACTAAAAATTGCACCTGTTCCTGACTTTCATGCCAGAGCCAGGCCACGCTGATGAGCTGGAAAAACAGCATAATGAGGCCAATCGTGAGAAGCAGCCGAAAACGCATGGTCGTCCCGGTGCGGTCAGTATTCATGTCTCGGGCATCTCGTTATCGGTTTGGGAGGGGGACAGGGCATAGCCGAAGCCGCGAACCGTTCTGATCATGCTTTTGCCGATCTTGTCACGCAGGTTGTGGATATGCACTTCCAGCGTATTGGTCGAAGGCTCGTTATCAAAATTATAGATATCCTGATACAGCAATTCGCGGTGCACCGGATGGCCCGCTTTGAGCATCAGGCGAGACAGAATCGAAAACTCTTTAGGGGTGAGATCAAGCAAGGCGTGATCCAGATGGATCTGGCGATGTGTCATATCCAGCGACAGGTTGCCCACCTCCACGCGCGTATCCCCCTGGTTAACATGACGTCTGATAAGGGCACGAATCCTTGCCAGCAGTTCATCCAGCGCGAAAGGCTTGATCAGATAGTCATCGGCACCTGCATCCAGCCCGGCGATGCGCTCATCAATCGTGTCACGCGCGGTAAGAATCAATACAGGCTGCATCTGCTTCTGACGGCGAAGACGCTGCAGAAAGTGCAGTCCATCCTCATCCGGCAGGCCGACATCCAGTACGATCAAACTGTAAAGCCCGCTGGCAAGATGAGCTTCCGCGGAACGGACCGTTGAAACCGCATCGCAGACATAGCCCGTGCCTTCCAGCGCCAGAACAAGACCTTGCAGCAGCAGAGCATCGTCTTCAACAATTAATATTTTCATAAGCGCTTAACAGGATACCTCTTTTGTATCAGTACCGATGACCGGACACAGCAATAGCGGGTCGCTCTTGCGCGAACTCACCTTGACAACCTTGTCCGGCAAGCGGATAAGGCAGGCCGTCCCGGTTTCGTCGGCTGTGCCTGCTTTGGGCAAACATGCCGGGATTGTTGCTGACATGACGAATGTTGTCACTCAACTTAGCTCAGCGGAAACGTTAATTAAAGATGAGATAAAGGGGGCTGCAAATCAGCCCCTTTTCGTCTCGCCCGGCATGATGCCTTAACCCGTAATAAGACGTTTTATCAAATGCGAAAGGGCAACATGACGGGCGGACTATTAATATAAAGGCGGAATAATAAAAAATGTTACTTTATCCGGGTTGAATCATTAGTGAATGTCTCCATTATTATTGGCTAATACATTCGCATTAACGCGCAACAATGAAAGTCAGACGGTAATAAGTGAACAGTATGGATAAGAAAGATTAGGAAAACCTTAAACAGGACCATTTATTACATTTTTGTTTCTTTTTTGCGGGCGCAAAATAAGTCGGCGTGAGCAGGCCGGTAATCGCCGTTATTGCCAGCAGCAGAATTAAGCGTGACGGCTGGCACAGGAAATGCATATTTCTGGCAGAATGCAGGATTGCGTCTACACTTTATGGGGCGACAACGACAGTCAGTGAGTTTTTCAGCACTTAACGCGTATGTTTTTGGAGAAAGAGTTACCGAATTGCAGGGTTTTACCGCGCAGTCTCCTTACTTCATTCGGCCTTGCGCCGACCTCTTGCTGAACGCTCTCTGCTGCGATGTCCTGATGATGAACCCGTTTACAGGAGAAGACACGTGACCCAGACGGCAGAAAGTAATGCCTCGTTTCCGTCATTGAGCGGCGGTCTGTATGCCTTCTTTTTTGATGTTGATGGCACGCTGGCAGCGATACAGCCCCAGCCGGATGCCGCTTTCATTCCAGAACAGGTTGTAGCAGAGCTGCAACGCCTCTCTTCTTTATGCCACGGCGCGCTGGCGCTGGTATCAGGTCGTCCTGTTGAGCAACTGGATGCGCTTGCGGCACCGTTGCACGCGCCGGCTGCCGGCGTGCATGGCGCTGAGCGTCGAGACGCGGAGGGCAGGGTACACCGCGTGTCACTGCCCGAAGAGACTGAACGTCAGCTGAAACAGATGCTGGAAGCCGAAATGGCCCACTGGCCAGATACGCAGCTTGAAGCGAAAGGGATGGCGTTTGCCCTCCATTATCGTCGGGCGATGGCACATGAGCAGGACATATTGCACCTTGCGCAGGCCGCCGTCGAACGTTTCTCGGGTCTGACGTTGCAGCCCGGAAAGTGTGTGGTTGAAATTAAACCGACCGGCATTGATAAAGGCGCGGCTGTGCAGGCATTTATGCAGGAAGCCCCGTTCGCGGGACGTATTCCGGTGTTCATCGGTGACGATCTGACCGATGAGAAAGGCTTTGCCGCCGTCAATGCCATGCACGGGATTTCCGTGAAAGTGGGAGAAGGCGAAAGCCAGGCACGTTATCGTTTACATGACGTTACGGATGTCTATGCCTGGCTGGAAAGAACACGATTACAATTAGAGCAAGATAACGTTGGTAAGGAGTTTAGGTTATGAGTCGTTTAGTTGTTGTATCTAACCGTATCGCCATGCCAAATGGGAACAAAACCAGCGCGGGCGGCCTTGCCGTTGGCATCCTGGATGCGCTGAAAAGCACGGGTGGACTGTGGTTTGGCTGGAACGGTGAGATAAGTGAATTTTCGGGTGAGGAAGAAAACCCGGTATCGGTAACGGAGCATGATGGTATTGAATATGCTTCCTTCCCGCTGAGCCAGAACGAGTACGATCTCTATTATTGTCAGTTTTCTAATACCGTTATCTGGCCTGCTTTCCATTACCGTTTAGATCTGGTGCAGTTCCAGCGTGAAGCCTGGGAAGGATACTGCGAAGTTAATGATGCCGTCGCGCAGCGACTGAAACCGCTGATCAAGCCTGACGACATTCTGTGGATTCATGACTACCACTTCCTGCCGTTTGCCGCCGCGCTGCGCCGGGCAGGCATCAACAACCGCATCGGTTTCTTCCTGCATATTCCTTTCCCGACGCCCGAAATTTTCAATGCGCTGCCGCCGCACAGAGAACTGCTGGAAATGTTGTGCGAATACGATCTGTTAGGATTCCAGACGGAATCTGATCGCGTCGCCTTCCTCGACAGTGTGAGCCAGCTGACGCAGTTGCAGAATAAAGGTGACAAAAAACATCGCGCCTATGGCAATACCTTTATGACGGAGGTGTACCCGATAGGGATTGAACCTGACAGCATTAAGGAGATGGCTGAAGGGCCATTGCCACCCAAAATGGCGGCGATGAAGAAGGAGCTGGGCGATGTGCGCAATATCATTGCCTGCGAACGTCTGGATTACTCGAAAGGCTTGCCGGAACGCTTCCTGGCGTATGAAGCGCTGCTGGAAAATTATCCGCAGCATCACGGCAAGATTCGTTACTCGCAGATTGCGCCAACGTCTCGTGGCGATGTGCAGGCCTATCAGGATATTCGTCATCAGTTAGAAACCGAGGCAGGGCGCATCAACGGGAAATACGGCACCCTGGGCTGGACGCCACTCTATTATCTTAACCAGCACTTTGACCGTCGTTTATTGATGAAAATTTTCCGTTTAACGGATGTCGGCTTAGTGACGCCGTTGCGTGACGGGATGAACCTGGTGGCGAAGGAGTACGTGGCGGCGCAGGACCCGGACGATCCGGGTGTGCTGGTACTTTCCCGTTTTGCCGGTGCGGCTAACGAGCTGACGTCCGCGCTCATCGTGAACCCTTATGACCGCGATGAAGTGGCCGCGGCGCTGGATAAAGCGATCACCATGCCCCGTACGGAGCGTATCTCACGTTATAACGATATGATGACGGTGCTGCGTAAAAACGATATTACCGCATGGCGCGAAAACTTCCTGCGTGATCTTGAAAAGATTGCCCCGCGCAGTGCCGATCACGGCATGGCGAATAAGGTCGCAACCTTCCCGAAACTCGCCTGACAGTAGAGCAAGCCAGGGACGGCTTGCTGTGCGTTACATTCCTCACTGTTTGCACACACTGTGCAGCTAATGATTTCTCCCTAACTCAAAAGTGTTCCCCTTCCGGCAGGCTAGCGTCTGAGGGTGAAGTGCTGCAAAAATGCGCACTTAATTCGTCCCGCCACTTTCTTTACCTGGTTAAGCTAAAGTTATCCTGATTCCTGCCGATAGTTAAAATGCATAAAACTCACCTGCCTGCAATTCATTCATATCCTTAATGTAACTCCTTGTTACATCGACTGTCGCTCTCTAAACAGGTCGCTTTCACCCTTTACGAACGATTGTCGGAAAGCGCGTAATCTGGATTGTCGGTCTTTTTCTCCTGTTTTCCCTTCTTTTTGTTTCCTCACCTAACTGACTAATTTGAATACGATTAATTCCTTTACCGGGCAGCATATTCCACTGCCTTTATGGTTTTGATTAGTTCTAAATAGGGTGCAAATTCCTTTCCCAGGGATAAACGGGGATTCTACGCGCCTGACAGAATCTTCCCTGATTTTTGTAGCCAATTAAGTCCAGCTCAGGACAAATCCCTGTAAAAAAAATGCCAAATCGTGCAAAAAGTAGACAGAAGAAATGTGATCATAAAGCGTTACTGAAGAAAATAACCCAAAAAGTGTGATGTGTGTCACACTTTATCTAAAATTTCACCGAACTGTCGTTGTATGTGAGGATCATCCGATATAGATTTGCCTTGTTTTCGGATTAGTCTTAAAAAATGTAAGAAAGCCTCAGGGAAGAAGGTTATTGACTTAAGAATAAGGTGGACTGAAAAAATGACTTCTGACCGGTCAGACAGGGTCGCAAAAAGAAGCAGAACTCAGAACCATTTGCTTTTTATGTTTAATTATTTTGCCATCTTTAGATTTACCAACCAGCAGCTCGATACGCAGAGATGTCATCTGCGGTAAGTTACGTCGCGTCTCTCAGGATGGAAAAATGGGTACATCTGAATTACTAAAACATATTTACGATATCAACTTGTCATATTTACTGCTTGCGCAGCGATTAATTAACCAGGAAAAAGCTTCTGCGATGTTTCGCCTCGGGATTGATGAAAAGATGGCTGATGCATTGTCTGAATTAACCTTACCTGAAATGGTGAAATTAGCTGAGACCAATCAACTTGTGTGTCAGTTTCGTTTTACCGATAGCACCGTTATTAATCGCCTGACGCAGGAATCACGTGTGGATGATTTACAACAAATCCACACCGGGATTCTGTTATCCAGCCGTTTATTACGCAGCGCGTCGAAAGACGCCGCGCCTACTAAAAAGAGGGCGGTATGATGGGTGAGAAAAGTATTGTTCAGGAAGCGCGTGATATTCAGCTCGCTATGGAGCTGATCACACTGGGCGCGCGCTTGCAAATGCTGGAGAGCGAAACGCAGCTGAGTCGTGGTCGCTTAATCAAACTTTATAAAGAGTTGCGTGGCAGTCCGCCACCTAAAGGCATGTTGCCTTTCTCGACTGACTGGTTCATGACCTGGGAACAGAACATTCATGCCTCGATGTTCTGCAATGCCTGGACGTTTCTACTCAAAACCGGTTTGAGCAAAGGGATTGATGCGGTGATTAAAGCCTACCGCCTTTATCTCGAGCAGTGCCCGCAATCGGACGAGGGCCCGCTGTTGGCGCTAACACGCGCCTGGACCCTGGTGCGATTCGTTGAAAGCGGTATGCTGGAATTATCAGATTGTAAATGCTGCAGCGGCAGCTTTATTAATCATGCACATCAGCCTGTTGGCAGCTTTGTCTGCAGCCTGTGCCAGCCACCATCACGTGCCGTAAAAAGACGTAAACTTTCTGCAGATACTGCCGATATCTTTCCACAACTGCTGGATGAACAGGTTAAACACGCCGTTTAAATTTGTTCGCAATGTGGAAGTCATCCAGCAGCGGTTAATCCCGCTGCTTTTTTTTTGCCTCCACACGGTGAACATCTCCGGTTTCTCTGGCTTAACGTCGACCAACACGTTACGGACGTAAGGATTTTTCTGTGCTGATAATTTTAGGTTACATCGTTGTATTAGGTTCCGTGTTGGGCGGATACGCTTTAGTGGGCGGCCATCTTGGCGCGCTTTACCAGCCTGCAGAACTGCTGATGATCGCCGGGGCGGGCGTCGGCGCGTTTCTGGTGGGCAACAACGGTAAATCGATCAAGAAGACCCTCAAAGCTCTGCCGCTCCTGTTCCGCGGCTCGAAATACAACAAAGCGGTGTACATGGATCTCATGGCACTGCTTTACCGGCTGATGGCGAAATCTCGCCAGCAAGGCATGTTATCGCTTGAGCGTGATATTGAAGATCCCGCCCAGAGTGAAATTTTTGCTAATTATCCCCGCATCTTAGCCGATAAACAGTTAGTCGACTTCATCACCGATTATTTACGCCTGATGGTGAGCGGCAACATGAATGCTTTCGAAATCGAAGCATTGATGGATGAAGAGATTGAAACCTATGAACACGAGTGTGAAGTGCCGGCACAAAGTATCGCTGCCGTCGGCGATGGCCTGCCCGCTTTCGGTATCGTTGCGGCGGTAATGGGCGTGGTTCATGCCCTGGCGTCAGCTGACCGTCCAGCCGCCGAGCTGGGCGCACTGGTGGCACATGCCATGGTGGGAACGTTCCTCGGGATTTTACTGGCATACGGTTTTATTTCGCCTCTGGCGTCGGTATTACGTCAGAAGTGTGCTGAAACGACCAAGATGATGCAGTGCGTGAAAGTGACCTTACTTTCCAGCCTGAACGGTTATGCACCGCAGATCGCCGTCGAGTTTGGTCGTAAAACGCTTTATTCAGCTGAGCGTCCATCGTTCAGCGAACTGGAAGAACACGTTCGCAACGCGAAGAACCCGGCTAAACAGACTTCGGATCAGACCTCATGAAACATGGCAATCGCCCAATTGTGCTGATTAGAAAGCGCAAACATAAAAAACATGAAGGAGGACATGGCTCATGGAAAATCGCCTATGCCGACTTTATGACGGCGATGATGGCATTTTTTATGGTGATGTGGCTGCTGTCGATCGCCAGCCCACAACAGCTTATCCAGATAGCAGAGTATTTTCAGACGCCCTTAAAAGTGGCGCTGACGGGTGGACAGAGAAGTAGCGACAGTAGCAGCCCGATCCCAGGCGGAGGAGACGATGCTACGAAGAAAGAAGGTGAAGTCAAAAAGGTTGTGGATATGGATGCGCAGAAACGCAAGCTGGATGAAATTCGCCTCAACCGCCTGCGTGAAAAGCTCGACCAGTTAATCGAAGCTGATCCGCGCCTGAAAGCGCTGCGTCCGCACCTGATTATCAATATGGTGGAAGAAGGGCTGCGTATTCAGATCATCGACAGCCAGAACCGCCCGATGTTCAAGACCGGCAGTGCAGAAGTTGAACCTTATATGCGTGATATTTTGCGCGCGATTGCCCCGATTTTGAATGACATCCCTAACCGTATCAGTATCGCGGGCCATACGGATGACATTCAGTATGCGACCGGTGATAAAGGGTACAGCAACTGGGAATTGTCAGCGGACCGTGCCAATGCGTCACGTCGTGAACTGGTGATTGGTGGGCTGGATGGTGGAAAGATTCTGCGTATCGTCGGCATGGCGGATACCATGAAACTGAAAAATCGCGGCGGCGATGATGCCGTTAACCGTCGTATCAGTTTGCTGGTGTTGAACCATGATACCGAAGCCGCGATTGAGAAAGAGAACGCAGAAAGTGACGCGGTTCAGATTAGCGATCCCTCTGCCTTAGAAAAAGTGACCGCGCCGTCAGCACCCGGCAGTAATGCGGCTGATAAAACATCTTCCAAACCTGCAACTGCCACGTCGGCGGATGCAGTGAAAACAGCGAACTCCGCACCGTCAGCCGCATCGACGAGCGCAGAGAAAGCCGCGACCGCCGCCTCGTCAGCGTCATCGACGAGCGCGGTGAAAACAGCAGCCTCCGCATCGTCAGCCTCACCGGCGGTCGCGGCGAAAACAGCGACCTCCGCGACGTCAACCTCTTCGGTTCGTGCGGTAACAACAATAACGCCTGCACCGTCAGCCCTACCGGCGGATGCAACGAAAACAACCTCCGCACCGCCAGCGTCTTCGGCGGGTGCGGTGAATACAGCAGCCCCCTCACAGCCGAGGTGATTCCCGTGAGCATGGACATCAGCGATTTTTACCAGACGTTTTTTGATGAAGCCGATGAGCTGTTAGCGGATATGGAGCAACACCTGTTGGGACTTGATCCCCAGGAGCCAGACTCTGAACAGCTTAACGCCATCTTCCGCGCCGCCCACTCGATTAAAGGCGGAGCCGGAACCTTTGGTTTTACGGTTTTACAGGAAACAACCCACATCCTGGAAAACATTCTGGATGGTGCTCGTCGCGGCGAGATGCAGCTCAGCACCGACATCATCAATCTGTTTTTGGAAACTAAAGATATTATGCAGGAACAGCTAGATGCTTATAAAACCGCGCAAGAGCCTAACGCGGAAAGCTTCAAGTATATCTGTGAAGCATTACGCCAACTGGCGTTAGAGGCGAAAGGTCAGCCGGTTGAAGCACCGGTTGTGGTTGCGCTTGAAGCACCAGCCAGTCAGGCCGAATCTGCGCCATCTGATGCTGACGGTGTTCACCTGCAGTTGGTGGATCTGAAAGAAAAAGATATCGACCTGATGCTGGAAGAGCTGGGAAATCTCGGCACGCTCAGCAACGTGAAGAAAGGCAGCAGTACGCTTGAGTGTCACATCACTGGCGTAGGTAAAGACGACATTATTGCCGTGCTGTGTTTCGTCATTGATGAAGCGCAGATCCGCTTCCCGGGCGCTGACGCCGCCGCCGCCGTTGCGGAAAGCGTGGATGCTCCTGAAGTGGCAGAAGTGCAGACCGCTACCGTGACCGAATTGCCGGTAGCTGCGGTCAAACGCGAAAGCAAACGCGCTGCCGCACCTGCGAAGAGCAGCGAATCAAGCAGCATCCGTGTTGCGGTTGAGAAGGTCGATCAACTGATTAACCTGGTGGGCGAACTGGTGATTACCCAGTCAATGCTGGCGCAGCGTTCAGGTGAACTGGACCCGGTTGCCCATGGCGAACTGTTGAACAGCATGGGTCAGCTTGAGCGTAACGCACGTGATCTGCAAGAGTCCGTGATGTCAATTCGTATGATGCCTATGGAGTACGTCTTCAGCCGCTTCCCACGTCTGGTGCGTGATTTGGCCAGCAAGCTGGGCAAAGAGGTTGAACTGACGTTACTGGGTAGCTCGACGGAACTCGATAAGAGCCTGATCGAACGTATCATCGATCCGTTAACGCACCTGGTGCGTAACAGTCTTGACCACGGCATCGAAACCCCGGAGAAACGTATTGCGGCAGGTAAGGTTGCCACCGGTAATCTGACGCTGTCAGCGGAACACCAGGGCGGCAACATCTGTATCGAAGTGTCAGATGACGGTGCGGGCCTTAACCGCGAACGTATCCTGGCAAAAGCTCTGTCATCGGGCCTGCCGGTGCATGAAAACATGAGCGATGAAGAAGTCGGCATGTTGATTTTCGCGCCAGGTTTCTCAACGGCAGAGCAGGTCACCGACGTATCTGGCCGCGGTGTGGGCATGGATGTGGTGAAACGTAACATTCAGGAAATGGGTGGCCATGTTGAAATTGCCTCAAAACAAGGCAAAGGCACCACCATCCGTATTCTGCTGCCGCTGACGCTGGCGATTCTGGACGGCATGTCAGTGCGCGTAGCGAACGAAGTCTTTATTCTGCCACTGAATGCGGTGATGGAATCGTTACAGCCGCGTGCTGAAGAGCTGAAACCCCTAGCGGGCGGCGAATGTGTTCTGGAAGTGCGCGGCGAATACCTGCCACTGGTTGAACTGTGGAACGTCTTTGACGTGAAAGAGGCGAAAACCGAAGCGACGCAGGGCATTGTGGTGATTCTGCAGAGCGCGGGCAAGCGTTACGCTTTGCTGGTGGACCAGTTAATCGGTCAGCACCAGGTTGTGGTCAAAAACCTGGAAAGCAACTATCGCAAAGTTCCAGGTATTTCAGCCGCCACCATCCTCGGCGATGGCAGCGTGGCGCTGATTGTGGACGTTTCGGCGTTGCAGTCACTTAACCGTGAAAAACGTGTGGCCGGCGCTGCCGCCTGATTGATAACGAAAGGGTAAATAACATGAGTGGAATGGCAACCGTGACAAAAATTGCTGGCGAAACCGTTGGACAGGAGTTCCTGGTCTTCACGCTGGGTGATGAAGAGTACGGCATCGATATTCTGAAGGTTCAGGAAATTCGTGGTTACGATCAGGTAACCCGCATTGCCAACACGCCTGATTTTATTCGCGGCGTGACAAACCTGCGCGGCGTTATCGTGCCAATCATCGATTTGCGCGTGAAGTTTTCACAGCCAGACGTTGAGTACAACGAAAATACCGTGGTGATCGTGCTGAATCTCGAAAACCGCGTCGTCGGTATCGTGGTTGACGGTGTGTCGGATGTCCTGTCGCTGACACAGGAACAGATCCGTCCTTCACCTGAGTTCGCTGTGACTATGTCAACCGAGTACCTGACAGGTCTGGGTGCACTGGGCGAGCGCATGTTGATTCTGGTCGACATCGAAAAGCTGCTGAGCAGCGAAGAGATGGCGCTGGTCGACAACCTGCGTACCGCGTAATCGTTAAACACGGGCCAGCCAACGCTGGCCCGTGTTGTTATCCTGCACGCCGAACCCGTCATCACCGCGTTTCATTCACCTGTCGACCTTTCAAAAAACACGCTGTCTGTGATCCTGCTCCAGGATTAGCATATTGCTCTGGTTTCAATAATTACAAAAGACATTTGAACCCCTTTTTAAAAGCGAAATGGCTAAAACATCCTGCGTTGCCGCCGATACAGCCCCTGCACGTTACTTATTTAGTCGGGGAAAAAGATGTTAAAACGGATAAAAGTGGTGACCAGTCTGATTACGGTACTGATGCTTTTCGGTGCCCTGCAACTGCTGTCAGGCAGCCTGTTTTGGTCAGCGCTCAATAATGATAAAGCGGCGTTTGCCTTGTCGCAGATTTCAACACGCAACGTGGCGGCCATGACGGATGCCTATATGGCTCTGAACCAGTCACGTACTACGCTCAACCGCGCCATGTTGCGGTTACAAACCAGTCTGGCATCGCAAATGAACGGCGGTCAGCTGGACAGCCTGACGGACAAAGCCATTAGCGAAGCCAATAAAGGTGAGCAGTATCTTGCCGAGTTTAATGCCATTCCGGAAACGCCAGGCGCAGATACCGAAATGCGCGATCAGTTACAAAACCATTTTGCCGCCTATCTGACCGGTCTGCGCGGGATGATCGCCAGCCTGAAAGCCAAAGATCTGGAAGGCATGTTCAAACAGAACATTGAACAGAAGCAGCAGGCCATGCAGGCCACCTATACGGCCTGGCGTCTTAAGCAGAGCGAGCTGTCTTCCCATGGTGCAGAACAAAACCAGCAAGCCTTTACTCAGATGATGTGGTTGCTGGGCATGGTCGGTACTCTGGTGGTCGTGGTGATCATCGGTTGCTGGTTTGGCCTGCGCCAGGTGCTGATTTATCCTCTGCAACGTTTGCTGGTGGATATCCGCACGATTGCCTCGGGTGATCTGACGCAGCCAGTGAAGGTAGAAGGCCGTAATGAGATGAGCCAACTGGCCGCCGGTATCCGTGAGATGCAACAGTCTCTGGTGACTACGGTGGGTGAAGTCCGCAGTGGTTGCGATGCGATCTTTACGGGTGCCAGCGAAATCGCCGCGGGCAATAACGATTTGTCCGCGCGTACGGAAGAGCAGGCGGCCTCGCTTGAGCAGACCGCCGCCAGCATGGAGCAACTGACCGCCACGGTGAAACAAAATGCGGATAATGCGCGTCAGGCTTCACAACTCGCCCATACTGCATCTGAAACCGCCTTGCAGGGTGGCAAGGTTGTGGATGGTGTCGTCAGCACAATGAAAGAAATTGCCGACAGTTCCAGGAAAATCGCTGACATTATCAGTGTGATCGATGGTATTGCTTTCCAGACGAATATCCTGGCGTTGAACGCCGCCGTCGAAGCCGCGCGTGCAGGCGAGCAGGGCCGTGGCTTCGCGGTTGTCGCCGGCGAAGTACGTAGCCTGGCGCAGCGCAGCGCGCAGGCCGCCAAAGAGATTAAAGGGCTGATTGAGGATTCTGTTGCCCGCGTTGACAGTGGTTCGCAGCAGGTCGAGAGCGCGGGCAGCACCATGAATAATATTGTGGGTGCCGTCACCCGCGTGACCGACATTATGGGTGAAATTGCCTCGGCATCGGATGAACAAAGCCGCGGTATCGATCAGGTGGGGCAGGCGGTGACAGAAATGGATCGTGTGACGCAACAGAACGCCTCGCTGGTGGAAGAATCTGCCGCCGCTGCCGCCGCGCTGGAGCAACAGGCGAGCTCGCTGTCCCAGGCCGTTTCCGTCTTCAAAATCTCCCGTACTTAAGCGTTCTGACAGTTTTTACTGCCAGCGTGATGATCAATTCACGCTGTCAGTAAAGTTCCGCCTGCGCGGGCCGATAAACAGAATCGAATTGCTAATGAATGAGGTTTCTATGTTTAGTCGAGTACGCGTTGTCACCGGCCTCCTGTGTGTACTGGGGCTTTTTGCCTTGCTGCAGGTTTTCTCGGGTGGGGTATTTTTCAAAACGGTTACGGAAGATAAAGAAAACTTTGCTTATAACCAGCGTCTTAGCACCTTGCAACGCGCCATGGGAACGTCATGGGTTGCGCTTGTCCAGGCACGTAATACCTTAAACCGTGCGGGCATTCGTTATTTGCAGGATGGGCAGATGGCAGGTTCGGGAGCCACCGTAAAAGAGCTGGTGGCGCTGGCTGACAGTGAGCTGAAACAGGCTGAAAAGGGCTATGAATTATTCAATGCCAACCTGTCAGAGAAAGGAAAAAGTGCGGCTAACGTGCTGACGCTACAGGCCAATTACAAACGATTCCACGATGGTCTGGCGGAACTGATTGTGTTTCTGGGCAACGGCAACTTCAAAGGGTTTGTTGATCAGCCGACACAAAGTTATCAGGACAAATTCCAAAAGGATTATGACGACTGGCTTAACTACAACCTGGTACTGAGCCAGAAAGGCATCGATGCCAATAATGCCGCTTATCAGCGCATGATTATGCTGGTTGCGGGGACGCTGGTCTTTACGCTGCTGGTGATCGTGCTGGTGTGGAATCTTATGCGCAGCCTGCTGATTCGCCCGTTAAAACAGAGCATCGATCATATCCAGCATATCGCACGGGGTGACCTGACGCAGCCTATCGCCATTACCGTACGTAATGAAATTGGCGATTTGCTGACGTCTCTGCAGGAGATGCAACGTGAACTGGTCCGTACGGTCAGCACCGTCCGTGATGGGGCCGATGCGATCTATACCGGCGCCAGCGAAATTGCCGTAGGGAATAACGATCTGTCGTCGCGAACAGAGCAGCAGGCGGCTTCGCTGGAGCAAACCGCTGCCAGCATGGAACAGCTTACTGCGACCGTGAAGCAAAATGCTGAAAACGCCCGTCAGGCGTCGACGCTGGCGCTGAATGCCTCTGAAACCGCACAGCAGGGCGGCAAAGTGGTGGACGGTGTCGTGACCACGATGAAAGAAATTGCGGGCAGTTCCAGAAAAATTGCCGATATCACCAGCGTGATTGATGGTATTGCTTTCCAGACCAATATCCTGGCACTGAATGCGGCCGTGGAAGCGGCACGCGCGGGTGAGCAGGGCCGTGGCTTTGCGGTGGTTGCCGGTGAGGTGCGCAATCTGGCACAGCGCAGTGCACAGGCGGCGAAAGAGATTAAAGGGCTGATTGAGGACTCCGTCAGTCGCGTGAATACCGGTTCAGTCCTGGTTGAAAGCGCAGGCGATACCATGAACGAAATCGTCAGCGCCGTCACGCGCGTCACCGACATCATGGGAGAGATTGCCTCTGCTTCAGACGAACAGAGCCGTGGCATCGACCAGGTTGGCCTGGCCGTGACCGAGATGGATCGCGTGACACAGCAGAACGCCTCGCTGGTTGAAGAGTCGGCCGCCGCCGCTGCGGCACTGGAAGATCAGGCCAGCAACTTAAAACAAGCGGTTTCTGTCTTCAATATTGGTAAAGAAATTGTCACGCAGGCCGTTAACAAGACAACGGCGGCAAAAAGTTTACGTTTAGAAAGTCCGTCAGAGGGCATTCGCCAACCCTCATCACGCAGTGATGAGAACTGGGAAACCTTCTAATTGCCTGGATGGCCCAACCGCTGATGTGCGGTTGGGCATAGCAGCAGACGTTTAACAGGTGTAGTTCAGGCCAGGTGCAAAGATGAAGAAATCGACGTTATTAGATCAACCAGAGGCGACAACGCTGCTCTCACAGATGGTGCAGCGGCTGCCCCTCTCCGATACCCATTTTCGCCGTATCAGCCAGCTCATCTATCAGCGCGCGGGTATCGTGCTGGCCGATCATAAGCGCGAGATGGTTTACAACCGTCTGGTACGTCGTCTGCGCACGCTGAATATTGATGATTTTGGTCGCTACCTGGCCCTGCTGGAGAACGATCCTAACAGTGCTGAGTGGCAGGCGTTTATCAACGCTCTGACCACTAACCTGACCGCTTTTTTCCGCGAGGCGCACCATTTTCCTATCCTGGCGGAACATGCGCGTAAACGTCAGGGCAATTTCAGCGTCTGGAGCACGGCCGCCTCAACGGGCGAAGAACCTTACTCTATCGCGATTACCCTGGCCGAAACGCTGGGAACCGGACCCGGTAAATTCCAGGTCCATGCCAGTGATATCGATACCCAGGTTCTGGAAAAAGCCGTGGCGGGCGTTTACCGCCAGGAAGAATTACGGACGCTGTCGCCTGCACAGCTACAACGTTTCTTTTTACGAGGTACGGGCCCGCATGCTGGCATGGTGCGTGTGCGCCCCGAACTGGCGAATATGGTGAATTTCAGTCAGCTGAATTTGCTGGCCAACGACTGGAACCTGCCGGGTCCGTTCGATGCCATTTTCTGCCGTAACGTAATGATCTATTTCGATAAAGAAACACAAGAAAAAATTCTACGTCGTTTTGTTCCACTGCTTAAGCCTGGCGGCATCCTGTTCGCCGGACACTCAGAAAACTTTAGCCAGATTAGTAAAGAGTTCTGGCTGCGTGGGCAAACCGTTTATGGACTGACGAAGGAAAGATGATGAGCAAAATTACCGTGATGTGCGTAGATGACTCTGCGCTGATGCGGCAACTGATGACAGAAATCATCAACAGTCATCCTGATATGGAAATGGTGGCGACGGCCCCGGATCCATTAGTAGCCCGCGATTTAATTAAACAGTTTAATCCGCAGGTGTTGACGCTGGATGTTGAAATGCCGCGCATGGATGGACTGGATTTTCTTGAAAAACTGATGCGTCTTCGCCCGATGCCGGTCGTGATGGTGTCATCACTAACGGGACAGGGTTCAGAAATCACGCTGCGCGCGCTTGAGCTCGGTGCGGTGGATTTCGTGACCAAACCACAGTTAGGCATTCGTGAAGGTATGCTGGCTTATAGCCAGATGATTGGCGATAAAATTCGCGCAGCTGCCCGGGCACGTCTGCATGTGCGCACCACCATGCCTGCCCCGGTCACGCTGAAAGCCGGTCCGCTGCTGAGTAGTGAAAAGCTGATTGCGATTGGTTCATCGACGGGCGGTACAGAAGCCATTCGCCACGTATTGCAGCCGCTACCGGCCACCAGCCCTGCGCTGCTGATTACGCAACATATGCCACCGGGATTTACCCGTTCGTTTGCCGAGCGGCTAAACAAGCTCTGCCAGATTACGGTGAAAGAGGCCGAAGATGGTGAGCGTATTCTTCCTGGCCATGCTTATATCGCGCCCGGCGCGATGCACATGGAGCTGGGGCGCAGTGGTGCGAACTATGTCGTGAAGCTGAACGACGGTCCGCCAGTTAACCGTCATAAACCGTCAGTCGATGTGTTGTTTAAATCGGTGGCGATCAACGCCGGGCGAAATGCCGTTGGCGTGATCCTGACCGGTATGGGTAACGATGGGGCAGCAGGCATGCTGGAAATGCATCGTGCCGGCGCCTGGACCATCGCGCAAAATGAAGCAAGTTGTGTCGTTTTTGGCATGCCACGCGAGGCGATAGCCAGCGGCGGTGTGAGCGAAGTAGTGGATTTAAGCAACATCAGCCAGCACATGCTGGCGAAAATTAGCGCCGGACAGGCATTGCGTATTTAACAGGCCCGTCCTGCCGGGCGAGATAACACAGGAGTAGATATGGCTGACAAAAATATGCGCTTTTTAGTGGTGGACGACTTCAATACGATGCGTCGTATTGTCCGTAACCTGCTGAAAGAGCTGGGCTTCAATAACGTAGAAGAAGCGGAAGACGGCGTCGATGCGTTAACTAAACTCAAGGCAGGTGGTTTCGATTTCGTTATCTCCGACTGGAACATGCCTAACATGGATGGCCTGCAACTGCTGCAGACCATTCGCGCAGATGCGGCCATGGCCAGTCTGCCTGTGTTGATGGTGACGGCTGAAGCGAAAAAAGAAAACATCATTGCTGCCGCTCAGGCGGGTGCAAGCGGCTATGTCGTTAAGCCGTTTACGGCCGCCACGCTTGAAGAGAAGCTGGGCAAAATTTTTGAAAAACTGGGTATGTAAGGAGATGTGATGAGCGACCTTCCGAAATCAGCTGAGCAAGCCGCGGCACAAGATATCATTTCCCGCATCGGTTCACTGACACGCATGCTGCGTGATAGTTTGCGTGAGCTGGGGCTGGATCAGGCCATTGCAGAAGCTGCTGAAGCCATTCCTGACGCCCGTGATCGTCTGGACTATGTAGTGCAAAAGACCGCTCAGGCGGCCGACCGGGCGCTGAACAGCGTCGAAGCAGCGCAACCGCACCAGGACAAAATGGAAGCGGGAGCGATTGCGCTTAAAGGACGCTGGGATGCATGGTTTGAGAATCCTATTGAACTTGCCGATGCGCGCGAGCTGGTGACGGATACGCGTCAGTATTTAGGGGAAGTGCCTGAGCACACCTCTTTTACTAACAAGCAGTTGCTCGACATCATGATGGCGCAGGATTTCCAGGACCTCACCGGTCAGGTGATCAAACGCATGATGGATGTGATTCAGGAGATCGAGCGCCAGCTGTTGATGGTGCTGCTGGAAAACATGCCAGAAGTGAGCGCCGAAAAACGTCAGGTTGGCACTACGCTGCTTAACGGTCCTCAGGTTAACGCTGCCGCCCCTGGGATTGTTGCGAACCAGGATCAGGTGGATGACCTGCTGGACAGCCTCGGTTTCTAATCACCTGGCTGTCTCGCCATCGCGACGTTGCGATGGTCCCTTCTGAAAAGTGGCCTGCTCACCGCGGGCCACTCCGCTTTTCTCTTTTGCTATCCGTGAAAGAGCATGTGTTTTTCACGTTTTATCCACGCTTTAACCAAACTCAAATTTGGCATTCTATGCTCAGAATTCCTGCCAACCGAGGTTTGTGGTGTCAGAAAACAGTGATGAGGACAAAACAGAATCGCCCACGGCCCACCGACTTGAAAAAGCGCGTGAAGAGGGCCAGATTCCGCGTTCGCGCGAGTTAACCTCACTATTGATGCTGTTGGCAGGCATCATGATTTTATGGGTTGGCGGGACGGCAATGGCCCATCGACTGGCGGCAATGGTGTCAACCGGACTCAGTTTCGACCATGGCATGGTGACCGACGACAAAATTATCATCGCCCACGTCGGTAATCTGATCATGCAGGCCATTGCCGCGCTTCTGCCGCTTCTGGGCGGGCTGGTTCTGGTGGCCATTGCCTCACCGATGCTGCTGGGCGGCGTGGTCATCAGCGGCAAATCCATCAAAGTGGATTTTAGCAAGCTGAACCCGTTGCCAGGCTTCAAACGCATGTTCGCCGCGCAGGCCTGGACGGAGCTGTTTAAAGGCATTCTGAAAACCATTCTGGTGGGCTGCGTGGCAGGCTGGTACATCTGGACGCACTGGCCCGATATGCTTCGGCTGATTGCCGAGTCGCCGACCACAGCCCTGATCCATGGCATGGACATGATCGCTATCTGTTGTGCGCTGGTCATGCTCGGCCTGATCCCCATGGTGGGATACGACGTTTTCTGGCAGCTTTACAGCCACTTTAAAAAATTGCGGATGTCACGTCAGGAAATTCGCGATGAGCACAAGCAGCAGGAAGGTGACCCGCACGTGAAAGGGCGCATTCGTCAGCAGATGCGCGCGGCAGCCCGTCGTCGCATGATGGCCGATGTGCCCAGGGCCGACGTGATCGTTACCAACCCAACACACTATTCGGTTGCGCTGCAATATAACGAGAAGAAAATGAGTGCGCCCAAGGTTATTGCCAAAGGCGCTGGCGAGATCGCCTTACGCATCCGTGAACTGGGCGCAGAACACCGCATTCCGGTTCTGGAAGCACCGCCGCTGGCGCGTGCGTTATACCGTCATACCGAAATCGGACAACACATTCCTGGCGCCCTTTATGCGGCCGTCGCGGAAGTGTTGGCCTGGGTCTGGCAGCTTCGCCGCTGGAAGCGCGAAGGTGGCCTGGTGCCCGTAAAACCTAAAGACCTGCCGGTCCCGGCAGAGATGGACTTTGCAGGAGAGAGCAAAAACGATGGCTAATCTGGCCGCTAAACTACGCCTTCCAGGCAACTTCAAAGACATGCAATGGCAGGTCCTTGCGGGTCCGGTGCTGATCATCATGATTTTGTCGATGATGGTTCTGCCCTTACCGCCGTTTATCCTTGATCTGCTGTTTACCTTTAACATTGCCTTGTCGATTATGGTGCTGCTGGTCGCCATGTTTACCCAGCGCACGCTGGAGTTTGCGGCCTTTCCCACCATTCTGCTGTTTTCGACCCTGCTGCGCCTGTCGCTGAACGTAGCCTCTACGCGTATTATTTTGCTGGAAGGGCATACCGGTGCCGCGGCGGCGGGACGGGTGGTGGAAGCCTTTGGCCACTTCCTGGTTGGCGGAAACTTCGCCATCGGGATCGTGGTGTTTATCATCCTGGTGATCATCAACTTTATGGTTATCACCAAAGGTGCGGGCCGTATCGCCGAAGTGGGTGCGCGCTTTGTGCTTGACGGGATGCCGGGTAAGCAGATGGCTATCGACGCCGACCTGAATGCGGGTCTGATTGGCGAAGATGAAGCGAAGCGTCGTCGCGCCGAAGTGACTCAGGAAGCGGACTTTTACGGTTCGATGGACGGTGCCAGTAAGTTTGTACGCGGGGATGCCATCGCCGGTATTTTGATCATGGTCATCAACGTGATCGGTGGTTTACTGGTGGGGATCGTTCAGCATGGTATGGATGCGGGCCACGCGGCAGAAACCTATACGCTGTTAACCATCGGTGACGGTCTGGTCGCACAGATCCCTGCGCTGGTCATCTCTACCGCGGCGGGTGTTATCGTGACGCGCGTGGCAACCGACCAGGACGTCGGCGAGCAGATGGTCGGGCAACTGTTCAAAGATCCGCGCGTCCTCATGCTGAGTGCCGGCGTAATCGGTTTGCTGGGGCTTGTGCCGGGCATGCCTAACTTTGTGTTCCTGCTGTTTACGGCGGCCTTACTGGGGCTGGCGTGGTGGTTACGTGGCCGCGAGATGCAGCCGAAGAAGAATGTCG
The DNA here is from genome assembly GCF_043546245.1 of Pantoea sp. SGAir0180. Lineage (NCBI taxonomy): Bacteria > Pseudomonadati > Pseudomonadota > Gammaproteobacteria > Enterobacterales > Erwiniaceae > Pantoea > Pantoea sp. SGAir0180. Next base: position 1,347,400 of record NZ_CP028071.1, read on the forward strand.
AATCGCCGAGCAGCATCGCAAAATCCATGGAAACGCCTGCCTCTGCCGAAGCCTCCTGGACTGATGTGCAGCTTGAAGACACGCTGGGCATGGAAGTGGGTTACCGCCTGATTCCGATGGTCGATCACAACCAGAACGGTGAGTTGCTTGGTCGTATCCGCAGTATCCGTAAAAAAGTGGCGCAGGATGTCGGCTTTCTGCCGCCGGTGGTGCATATCCGTGACAACATGGAATTGCCACCCGCGCGCTACCGCATTTTAATGAAAGGCGTGGAGATCGGCAGCGGTGATGCCTATCCCGGACGCTGGATGGCGATTAACCCCGGCACAGCCGCGGGTACCTTGCCGGGTGAAGCAACCGTCGATCCTGCCTTTGGCCTGGCGGCGGTGTGGATTGACGGTGCGCTCAAAGAGCAGGCCCAGATTCAGGGCTTTACCGTAGTAGAAGCCAGTACCGTTGTGGCGACGCACCTTAATCATCTGATTGGCCAGTACGCCAGTGAGTTGTTTGGCCGTCAGGAAGCGCAGCAACTGCTGGACCGCGTCTCCTCAGAGATGCCGAAACTGACCGAAGATTTAGTGCCTGGCGTGATTACGCTGACAACGCTGCACAAAGTCCTGCAGAACCTGCTGGTTGAGCGCGTTTCGATTCGTGATATGCGCACCATTATTGAAACCCTGGCAGAGCATGCGCCGGTTCAAAGCGATCCGCAGGAACTCACCAGCGTGGTGCGCGTGGCGCTGGGCAGAGCGATTACGCAGCAGTGGTTCCCGGGCACGGGTGAAGTGCAGGTGATTGGCCTGGATGCGACACTGGAGCGCCTGCTGCTGCAGGCCTTGCAGGGCGGTGGCGGACTTGAGCCAGGCCTGGCCGATCGGCTGTTAGCCCAGACGCAGGAGGCCCTGCAACGGCAGGAAATGATGGGCGCGCCGCCTGTCCTGCTGGTCAATCATCCGTTACGCGCCTTACTGGCACGCTTCCTGCGCCGTAACATGCCGCAGCTGGTGGTGCTGTCCAATATGGAATTAAGCGATAACCGTCAGATTCGCATGACCGCAACCATCGGTGGCAAACAATGAGATCGCTAATGCTGTTTTCGCTGCTGCTTCCGCTGTTTGCTCAGGCCGCTGACGGTGCCTGGAGCGCCAGCGCGGCGGGTCCACTGATGGCGAATCGGGGAAGCTGGCAGTCGTCGCAGCCGCTGACCCCGCCAGGTCAGGTCAGTGGGGCGATCACCGTGGTGAACTGGCGTTATCAGTTTACCCAACCGGTGCCTTCCGGTTTACAGGTCCGGCTCTGTGCAGAACAGCGTTGTACCGAACTGGACGGTGCCAGCGGCAGCACACGCGGTCTGGCTGAGGTCGCCGCCGGTGAAACGTTACATATGGTGTTTGGCTTCGCCGGTGGCGGAAGTTTGCCGCCGGGGCTGAAGGTCGTCAGCACAGCGGTGACGGTTAACTACCACTAAGCCTTTTTCGCCCTGTTCATGGCAGACTGACAAGCATCATCAAGAGACTGATGCTGTCGGTCTGCCCGATCACTCCCGATGTCATAACGCGGTTCAGGCTACGCGTCTTTTTGCAGCAGAAAGCGGTAAAGCCATCCCCCCGCAACGCCACCCGCTATCGGTACCAGCCAGAAAACCCACAGCTGCTGTAACGCCCAGCCTCCCTGAAAAACAGCCATCGCGGTACTGCGTGCCGGATTCACCGAGGTATTGGTTACCGGGATACTGATTAAGTGAATGAGCGTTAATGCCAGACCAATCGCAATGGGAGCTAAACCCGCCGGCGCGCGTTTATCCGTCGCACCCTGAATAACCATCAGGAAGAACGCGCTGAGTACGAGTTCAGTGATGACGGCCGCACAGAGGGAATAGCCGCCTGGCGAGTGCGCCGCAAAGCCGTTGGCAGCGAAACCCTTATCTGCCATCGTAAAGTCAGCCTGACCACTGACGATCAGATACAGCACGCCCGCCGCCGCAATACCGCCAGCCATCTGTGCCACGATGTAGGGCAAGATGGTCTTGCTGTCGATGCGGCCACCGGCCCATAAGCCCAGGGTGACGGCGGGATTAAAGTGACCGCCCGAAATGTGGCCTACCGCAAAGGCCATTGTCAGTACGGCGAGGCCAAATGCCAGAGACACGCCCACAAACCCAATCCCGGTTTGGGGAAAATTCGCGGCGAGCAGGGCGCTGCCGCAGCCTCCGAATACCAGCCAGAAGGTGCCGAACAGCTCGGCAAACGCTTTTCTTAACATCAACGTATTCTTCCTTTCTCGTTAACACGTTAAACCTGATAAAACGCGGGCTTATAGTAGAGCGCGGGAATAAGAAAAGAATCTTGTCCCGACAGGACCTTGATATACGCGACATCAGGGTTGCCTGAGCGGGTTTGCACGGCGCGTGCTGCGATCATCTCTGGTGCTGAAATACGAATTAACGCCTTTGTATCGTGGAGTCAGGGAGGGCAATGGCAAAGATGACGCTACACGAAGGAAAATTGTGCGGGTGACGGGCAGAGCGGGAAGGGCGAGGTTGAGGCAGGCGCTGAGAACAGTCAGCTCTCAGCGCCTTAACAGATTACATGCGATCGACCGTTTTGATCCCCAGCGTATCCAGACCCAGTTTCAGGGTTTTTGCGGTCAGTGCCGCAATCTGTAAACGGCTCAGGCGCGTCACGTCGTCCTCTGCGGCCAGAATCGGACAGTGCTCGTAGAAACCGGAGAACAGGCCCGCCAGATCGTACAAATAGGCACACATCACATGCGGTGTGCCATCGCGTGCCACCTGGGTAATGACCTCTTCAAACTGCAGCAAACGCGTTGCCAGCAGGGCTTCACGGTCATCCGTCAGCACGATTTCTGCCTGAATCGCATCGGCGTCGATACCGGCTTTACGGAACACGGACAGCACGCGCGTATAAGCATATTGCATGTAAGGCGCCGTATTGCCCTCAAACGCCAGCATATTATCCCAGTCAAAAATGTAATCAGTGGTGCGGCTTTTTGACAGATCGGCATATTTCACGGCGCTGATGCCGACGACTTCCGCGAGCGTGCTGACTTCCTCTTCCGTCATGTCCGGGTTTTTCTCGCGTACCAGTGTGTACGCGCGTTCATAGGCTTCATCCAGCAAATCTGACAGCTTAATGGTGCCGCCGCTGCGGGTTTTAAACGGACGGCCATCTTTACCCAACATCATACCGAACGCATGATGTTCAAGTGGAACGGACGCAGGCACATAGCCGGCTTTACGGACAATGGTCCACGCCTGCTGTAAATGCTGATGCTGACGTGAGTCGATGTAGTAAATTACGCGGTCCGCATGCAAAGTTTCATAGCGATACCTGGCACAGGCAATATCGGTGGTGGTGTAAAGATAGCCGCCATCCTTTTTCTGGATGATCACGCCCATCGGCTCACCTTCTTTGTTCTGGAATTCTTCCAGGAATACCACGGTGGCGCCTTCACTCTCGACGGCCAGACCTTTGGCTTTCAGATCGGCCACAATTTCCGGCAGCATGTCGTTATAGAGGCTCTCACCCATCACATCATCACGCGTCAGGGTGACGTTCAGACGGTTGTAGATATGCTGGTTTTGCGTCATGGTGATATCAACCAGCTTTTTCCACATCTGACGGCAGTAGTCGTCACCGCCTTGCAACTTCACGACATAGCCGCGCGCACGCTCTGCAAACTCAGGATCTTCATCGTAAGTGCGCTTGGCTTCACGATAAAAACCTTCTAAATCCGCCAGCGCCATCTCCGCGTGGTTTTCATTTTGCTGTTTTTCAAGAAACGCAATCAGCATGCCGAATTGCGTGCCCCAGTCGCCCACATGGTTCGCGCGGATCACGTTGTGACCCAGAAACTCGAGGGTGCGCACCGCGGCGTCGCCAATGATAGTGGAACGCACATGGCCGACGTGCATCTCTTTCGCCACGTTGGGGGCAGAGTAGTCCACGACGATTGTCTGTGGTTCGACCGGGTTCACGCCAAGGCGCGGATGATTCAGCGCCTGCCGGGCATGGTCGGCCAGCCACTGACGATCCAGGAAAATGTTGATAAAGCCCGGCCCCGCGATCTCCACTTTGCTGGCAATGCCAGTGAGGTCCAGATGTTGAATCACGGTTTCAGCTAATTGTCGTGGCGCCTGGCCCAGTTTTTTCGCCACGGCCATGATGCCGTTAGCCTGATAATCACCAAACTGAACTTTAGCCGACTGACGAACCTGAGGTTCACAATCGGAGGGAGCACCAGCCAGCACCATTGCCTGACTGACTTTTGCGGAAAGAAGCGCCTGAATATTCACCGGGTTACCTTACATATGCAGAGAAAAGCACGCTATTTGGGCAGCGGGCTGTCTTCATGATTCTGCCGGGTGCAATGACCACAGGTCCTGGCCCGGCAAAAGGAAAAAATGAGGGAAAAAGTATACGTGAATTGTCAGCGTGAGTCAGTAGCGGGATAAAGGCAGGGAAACAGAGCCGAAGATGTTTCCCGCAGAGATTAGCGACGACGCGCGCGGCGCGCGTTTTTAACACTTTTGTCTGCACGTACCTTCCAGTGGCGCGCAACGGCAAACCCCATCAGTGCAATTAAGATGGCAACTACGATGAGCATCGTCATAAAAACTTTCCTTATAATAGTGTTAATGCAAATTTAATAGAAAGCTATGCAGGCTGCAATCATGCCACTGTTAAGTAAGACTTATCTTATTGTGTTAATGATAACCAAACAAAACAGTAACTTAAGTTACTTTTGTCAACGAAAAGGTGGATCTAACCAGAAGATTAATCTGAATTAAAAGCGTTAATTTTTTGCTTTTCTCGTAAAACGCCCGCCAAATAAGATGAATCTTACCCTTTTGTTCATTACGATAGTTCAGTAACAATGAGTTACGGCATTCCCTGGTCATAAAAAAGTGAGGAGACAGCTTACGGTGAGCATGATATTTCCACCCGAACTGGACGATTTACAGGCCGATTTAGCGGCTTTCGAAGAACGGTTACAAAATTTTTCACAGCGTCTGGGATTAAACCCCACAGACCTCGACGTCGATCATGTGGCCGTGCGGTGTCATCAGAATGCGACGGCCGAACGCTGGCAAAAAGGGTTTTTGCAACTCGGGGAGCAGTTCTCGGCGGCGATGATTAACGGACGACCGGTATGTTTATTTAAGCTGCACCAACCGTTAATGATTGCCGGCTGGGCGATAGACGTCGTTGAGCTGCCCTGGCCGGGTGAAAAACGTTACCGCCACGAGCGCTGGGAACATATTGAGGTGGTATTACGAGGCGAGCCTGAAACACTGGGCATGCGTGCCATGGCGCTGCTGTCCGATCAGGCACTCACACAGCCGGGTATTTCATTCAAAACCAGCTCACCGAAAGGGGAAAACGAGCGTCTGCCGAATCCTACGCTGGCAGTGACCGATGGGGAAACCACGATTAAGTTTCACCCATGGCGACTGGACGAAATTGTGGCCAGTGAACAGCGTTAGCCCCGGGCTTCAACCGCGCGTCTGAGCCGTCTGACGGCTTCTTCCAGCAAGGCGCGGGGACAGCCGAAATTGATCCGTACAAAGCCGTTATCACCAAAGTCGCGCCCCGGCGAGAAGCCAAGCCCGTGTTTTTCAAAGTACAGCGCCGGGCTGGCAACCTGGAGTTCGCGCGCATCGATCCAGCCCAGATAACTGCCTTCCGGAGAGGTCATCTTGAGGCCGGGCAGCGCATTGACTTCGGACACCAGCCAGTCCCGGTTGCCGCGCAGATAATCAAGCTGGGCCTCAAGCCAGTCGTCACATCCCCGCCAGGCGACCTCTGCCGCTACCAGGGCCAGAATATCGACTGAGGGCACAATGCCCTGGCGTACGGCGGTGAATCGCGCCCGTAGTTCAGGATCCGGGATCACAGCGACGGAAGCGCCCAGCCCGGCAATATTGAAGGTTTTGGATGGCGAAAGCAGCGTAATGCTCCGTTGGGCCGCATCATCACTCAGGGAGGCAAAGGGGATATGTTGCAGCCCCGGCGTTAACAGTAAATCGCAATGAATTTCGTCAGAGCAGACGATTAAATCATGGTGCTGCGCAAAGGCCAGCTGCGCTTCAAGTTCTTCCCGGCGGTAAACCGTGCCGCCAGGATTCTGCGGATTGCAAAGCATCAGCAAGGTTTTGTCCTGCATGTGGCCGTCTGCTGCAGTGAGATCCATGACCCAGCGGCCTTCCTGCAACGTCAGAGGCAGATTCAACTGATCACGTTCAGCCAGCTTCGCGGCTGAACGGAAAGGGGGATAAATGGGATGCGGCGCGACGGTACCCTGGTGCGGCGCGGTAAACGCCCGCACGGCCAGATTTAACCCGCAGACTACGCCGGGCAACACGACCACCCATTCCGGTTTAACTTCCCAGTGATAGCGTGATTTACAGCGGGCAATCAGCGCATCGATAAATCCCTGAGGCTTATCGCCATAGCCGAAAACACCATGATCAACGCGGGCTTTAATGGCCTCAATGATGAGGGCAGGCGATCGGAAATCCGTATCCGCTACCCACAACGGCAGAATATCCTGGCCCGCATATTTGTGCCATTTAAGGCTATCACTGTGACGGCGGTCTATCCGTTGGTCAAAATTGAATGTCATAGTTAGTTTTCCACGTAAACTGTTCTAAGGGATAAGCATACCTGACGAATTTGGCGTGAACAGGACGTCATGTAAAGGAGAAGAGAATGACCACACTGGAAATTTGTTGCTATGGGGTGGATTGTGCCTTAACCGCTCAACAGGCGGGGGCCGATCGAATTGAACTCTGTGCGGCACCGCGTGAAGGCGGCCTGACACCTTCTGCTGGCATGCTGGAAGTCGCCCGTCGTGACATTTCTGTTCCGGTGCATCCTATTGTCCGCCCGCGCGGCGGAGATTTTTGCTATTCCAGCCGGGAGTTCGAGGCAATGAAATCGGATGTCGCGCGGATTCGCGAACTGGGCTTTCCGGGCGTAGTGTTAGGGATGCTGGATGAAGATGCCCATATTCATGTGGGGCAGATGCGGCAGATCATGGCGCTGTGCGACGGCATGGCGGTGACCTTCCATCGCGCCTTCGATCTCTGCCACCGGCCAAAACGTTCGCTCGATGTTTTAACCGATTTTGGCGTGAAACGTATCCTCACTTCCGGGCAGCAGCAGAGCGCAGAAAACGGAATTGCATTATTGAGGGAACTTAATGAATACAGCAGCGGTCCTATCATTATGGCAGGTGCTGGCGTTCGTTTAAGTAACCTGCAAAAGTTTCTTGATGCAGATATTCGTGAGGTACACAGCTCGGCAAGCCACCTGGTGGCATCACCGATGCGTTACCGCAAAGCGGGTGTTTCCATGTGTTCCGAAGCCGAAATTGATGAGTTCAGCCGTTACTGCGTCGATGGTGATGTTGTAGAGGCAATGAAAAGTGTCATGCAAATGAATACCGCCCGGGTGGCCTGACTCATAACCAGTTTTGCCGCGCAGCACGCCGATTGATGACGTGATGTTTGCAAGTACCAAACCCCAGCACATTTGCTGGGGTATTTTTTGTCCGGTATTCCGCTATAGTGGATGATGAAACAACGCATTGCGTGCATTCTGTGTCGCCGTTTGCCGTCAACGCGGCTTTGCTTTCCCTGTTCTGTTCCCCGGTTGCGGGTCATCAGCTTAACCCTAATCGACATTGATGTCAGAGGCCCTGCCATGCGATGCATTCTGCTTTCCGCTGTTCTCACCGTGATGGGATGCCATGCGCCCTTAACCTTTGCCGCGTGCAAATCAAACAGTAAAGCGGTCTCTGACAGTAATAACTGGATTCTGTTGGGCGGCAGTGCGAAAGGGGCGGTACGTCAGGTTGTCGCAGGGGAGTTTGGCAAAGACGTCAATTCGCAAAAGCGAGTGCTGGGGCAGTTTGATCCCTGTGGCGACCTGCTGGTGGCGGATATCAGTTATGAAAAAAATGAGCGTAACGTCATTCTGAGCATGGAACAACATCTGGTGCGTGTGCAGGAAGGTTGGGTGGCCGAATATGCGTATCTGGTAAAAGTGCTGAAACAGGGAAAGGAAGTGGTGGTGGATAACCGACAAGGCACCATCAACTGGCACAAGGGAAAAAACGGCAATATTATCAGCGCTTCAGACAAATTCATCAGCATGGGCAAATCGGGATTCACGGACACCACGTACCGCTACGATAAACACTATCGTTTGCTGAAAAGCATTGCGCGCGGAACCGATCCCGTCAGCAACGGGGAATACCGTTACGCGTGGAGTCCGCAGGGCCTCGTCACCCGCACCACCTCTGCCCGGCGAAAAGACACCTATACCTATGACGATAAAGGGCGGGAGCTGCGCCTGAACGGCACGGCATCAACCGACGTCAGCACTCTGCGCACCGTGGATGAATGCCAGTTCTGGGATGACAAGGGCAACTGCACCCTGAGTTACCTGAATGAAACCGAAGTTTTTGAGAAAGGCACGGTGCAGCGTCACCTCAGTGCGGTTTATAAGTATCAGTACTGGGACAAACCCAGTGAGGCGACGGAATAGCCCCTATTTTACCGTTTTACTGAACGCATCCAGGCCCAGCAGCGCATGGGCGATCTGTTCCGGTGCCAGGTTAGGATTGAGGTTTTTCAACGTATCGCCTTCGCTGTTCGCCAGCGCGCCGATTTTTACCAGATCTTCCCAGCTCACCCCGTCCAGATGCATCTCTTTTAACGTGGTCGGCATATTGATCGAACGGTAGAAGCGGATGTAGCGGGCAATTTCTTCATCGGGACGCTGCTCAAGCACCATCTGAGTTAACGTACCGTAGGCCACTTTTTCACCGTGAGTAAGATGGTGGATATCGCCGTCAATTGCGGTGAATCCGTTATGAATCGCGTGCGCACCAGCCAGACCGGCGTTTTCAAAGCCTAAACCGGACAGCAATGTATTGGCTTCCACTACCGCTTCTACCGCTGGCGTGACGCGTTTTTCCGAGACGGCGATATAGGCACTGTAGCCCCACGTCAGCAGCGTCTCTTCACAGGCCCGGGCAATGGCAAGACCGGCAATAGTCGGATCGCCATTGACCATCGATTTCGCATGGCTACGGGCCACCGCCTGGGCTTCCACCCAGGTCGCCAGACCATCGGCGATGCCGGACGCGAACAGGCGGGCGGGCGCGGCGGCGCACACGGCGGTATCAATTAACACCAGATCGGGATTTTTACTGTAGAAACGGTAGCTTTCAAAAACGCCACTGTCGGAATAGATAACAGACAGCGCGCTACAGGGCGCATCGGTTGAGGCAATGGTGGGCACAATCACTACCGGCTGTTTGAGTTCATCGGCCACGGCTTTTACCGTATCCAGCGTTTTGCCGCCACCCAAACCAATCACCACGTTACAGCCCTGCTGCTGCGCATGCTGACTTAACCGGGTAATTTCATTACTGGAGGCTTCGCCATTGAACTGCTGACGGCTGAGGGTAATGCCTGCTTTTTCCAGCGTAGACTGCGCCCGCTCACCAATCAGCCCCCAGACGACATCGTCAGCCACCACGAAAGCGTGATTGCCCAATTCCGTGACATACTCTCCCAGTTCATCGAGCACGCCCGCACCCTGTACATATTTGCGAGGCGAAGAGAAAATAAATTTACTCATGATCGTAGCTCCTGGTTTTTCAATTGAGACCGTTACCGGCCCGCTAATAACGCCACTAAAAAGCGTAGCAGTTAATCACGCCTGGCTGTCTGTACAGCGTGAAAAACGCTTGTTATTGTTAAGCACTTCTAATCAGGAGTACGCCTGTGACGACTTCATTCCTCGCTTTTCTGTTTGCGATCATCATTTTGACCCTGACGCCGGGGTTCGATACGGCATTAATTTTGCGATCGGCGGCGGCACAGGGCTGGCGACGAGCCAGTGCGGCCGCGCTGGGCGTGGCGACGGGCTGTCTGTCGTGGGGCATTGCGGTCGGGCTGGGGCTGGGGGCGCTGCTGCTGGCATCGGAAACGGCGTATAACCTGCTGAAGTGGGCTGGCGCAGCCTATCTGCTCTGTCTGGGCGTCAGGTTACTGTGGCATCCGCGTCGCCAGAATGCAGCGCTGCCCGCCGAAACGCCGTCGCAGCAAACGCATCTGGCCTGCTTTCTGCGTGGGTTACTGGGGAATCTGTTGAATCCTAAAGTGGGCGTTTTCTACGTAACATTTTTACCGCAGTTTATCCCTCAGGGCGGCTCGGTCCCGGTCTGGTGCACCCTGATGGCCCTGACACATATGGTGACTGGATTGATCTGGAGCAGCGTGCTGATTGGCAGCAGTCACTATTTTGCGGCACAGCTCAGGAAGCCACGCGTGTTGACAATCATGGATCGTTTGACGGGCTGCGTCTTTATTGGCTTCGCGGCGAAACTGGCGCTGTCTCGCCGCTGAGCATTACGGCTTGGTGGCGACCAGCACCGCACGCAGCGGTGCGGGATAACCTTCAACGGTTTTGCTGCTGTCCGCAGGATCAAGGAATTCCGCCAGCGATTCGCTGGTCATCCAGTCGGTCCGGCGCTGTTCATCTGTGGTCGTTACGGCAAAGTCCACAATGCGCACATCGATAAAGCCGCATTTCTCCAGCCAGCTTTTCAGCGCCTCGGCGGAGGGGATAAAGTAGACGTTGCGCATCTGAGCATAGCGTTCGCCCGGCACCAGCACCTGATTCACATCGCCTTCAATCACCAGCGTTTCCAGGACCAGTTCGCCGCCGCTCACTAACTGATTTTTCAGCTGCATCAGATGATCCAGCGGCGAACGGCGATGATAAAGCACGCCCATGGAAAACACGGTATCGAACGCCTGAAGTACCGGCAGCTGTTCGATGCCGAGCGGCAGCAGGTGGGCGCGGAGGTCGTCATTTAACAGCTTGCGGACGGCTTCGAACTGGCACAGAAACAGCTGCATGGGATCGATACCGACCACAAGGTGCGCGCCTGCCCCGATCATGCGCCACATATGGTAGCCACTGCCACAGCCCACATCCAGTACAGTGCGTCCGGCTAACGAGGAGATGTGTGGCAGCACGCGATCCCATTTCCAGTCTGAGCGCCATTCCGTATTAATTTCGGTGCCGTAAAGCGAATAGGGGCCTTTGCGCCAGGGCATCAGATTACGCAGCAGTTTCTCAATGCCCTGACGGTGCCGATCGCTGATATCGTCCCGATCGGCGCTGACGCTGTGCAGCAGGTCCAGCCGCTGAGGTTCCAGCTGGGGTAAATATTCCAGCGACTTGTACCAGTCACGGAAGTGCCCGTGCAGATTTTCACGCTGCCACTCGCTGATTTGCGCAGGCAGCACCTCCAGCCATTTTGCCAGGGGACCCACGGCGATTTGCTGATAAAAACGGCCAAAGTCGATCATTTTAATGCCACCAACGAACCAAAATTAAAACACTGAAACCACAGCTCAGCATGAGAAAAACCGGCCTGTTTAAGGCGCGCCTTGTGCGTTTCTACGCTATCGGTGAGCATCACATTTTCCAGCATGCTGCGTTTCTGGCTGATTTCCAGTTCGCTGTAGCCGTTGGCGCGCTTAAAGTCATGATGCATGTTGAACAACAGTTCACCGACGTCACGATCTTCAAAGCTGAACTTCTCAGAGAGCACCAACGCGCCGCCGGGATTCAGCCCCTGCCAGATTTTGGTCAGCAACGTCAGGCGGGCTGGCGGTTCAAGAAACTGCAGGGTGAAATTGAGCACCACCAGTGACGCGTTCTCAATGGCGATATCGCAGATATCCGCTTCGACGACCGTAACCGGCGTATCCGCCCGAAACGCATCGATATGACGGCGGCAGCGCTCCACCATGGCCGGCGAATTATCCACAGCAATAATCTGACAGCCGGGCACGTGAATATTGCGGCGCACCGAGAGCGTGGCAGCGCCTAGTGAACAGCCCAGGTCAAATACCTGGCTGTTGGGCTGGACGAAACGTTCTGCCAGCATGCCAATCATCGAAATGATGTTGGAATAGCCCGGCACTGAGCGCTGAATCATGTCGGGAAACACTTCAGCCACGCGCTCGTCAAACGTCCAGTCGCCCAGTTTTTCAATGGGCGCAGAAAAGAGTTGATCGCGATCAGACATAACGAAAATCCGAAGAGACGGCGGAAAGGGCGCTATTCTGGCAGAAACTGCCGCGGCCTGCACCCTTTACGCCGTTAACATTAACGCAAGCTGAGCAAGAGTGGCCAGGGCAGGTAAATCAGGTTAAAAATTACCATACCGGACAGCGAGAATAACGTCAGCATCATGCCATATTTGCGTTTGCTCATGACATCGTTGCGCAGGCCCTGTGCATGCAACACCCGGCCAATGAAAAACAGGATGCCGGTCAGGTGCACCATCCAGATATTCGCGCCGTTCATCTCCAGCACAATCAGCAATAATAACCCCAGCGGGATCGTTTCAATGGCATTGCCGTGAATCCGGATGGCCATATGTAAATCGTGATGACCGCCATCGCCATAAGCCACATGATGCTGTCGCCGTAAGCGCACAACATCCAGGGTAAATTTCATGATCAGTAAGGCCCCGATCACCACATATAACGCGCTTATCATTATTGATTCCTTATTTTTACTTTTGCCAGAGGTGTGATGCTGCCGGTCGCTATCAGAATAGCGAATCCTGTTGCGGCCAGTCCGGCCCGGGACCGATGCTGGCATCAATTTTTTGCAGTTCAGGCCACAAGGCCTGCACCAGCGGAAAGACCTGGCCCATGTCGGGCGTGTGAATGAAAACCAGCGGTTCACTTTGCGTATGCCATTCAGCCAGTTTCGTCAGCCAGATGCGAAACAGCGGCAGGCTTTCTTCAAGACTATCGCTGCCGACAAAGCGGATCATCGGGCGCGGTCCTGTTAACAGCGCATGCGGCGGGACGCGCGGTTTTTGCTGGCGGGCGTGCAGCGCCGCCGCGCTTTGTGACGTTGAGGCGTGAACCGGACGGCTGTCCAGCACCACACGATTGACGCCGCGCTGGAGCAGGCCACGATTCAGCGCGCGCTCAGCCTCACCTTTCGCGAAAAAAGCGGCATGCCGCACTTCCACGCCATAGGAAAAAGAGGCAGGCAGACTATCCAGAAAACGCCACAGATCGCTGAGTTGGGCGGGAGAAAAGCTGGCAGGCAACTGGAGCCAGTACTGACCGATGCGATCGGCAAGCGGATGCATCAGGCGAAAAAAGTCGGTCAGTAAGTCATCGGTGTTTTGCAGTGCTGCCTGATGGCTGATGGTGCTGGGGAATTTAAAACAGAAGCGAAACTGATCGTGCGTCATATCCCGCCAGCGCAACACGGTTTCGGGATCCGGCAGTGCATACAGCGTGGTATTGCCCTCAACGGTCTGGAAATAACGCGCGTAGTCCGCCAGGGTTTCAATTCCCCAGCGTTTCCAGTGTGCGTGGTGCCATTGCGGCAAACCGATACGAAGTGTCACGCCTGACTCCTGTCGTTGAGTGTGATGGTAATTATCCTGTAAGGCAGTATATTGACGCAACCCGGTGAAAAGGGAACAGGAAATGCCGTGCTTTAGCGTGGCTCCACTTATCCTGTCAGCCTTTTTCCATTATAATAGCGGCCTTTTTTGCGACAGCACCTGATAAGGTTACGCGGCCTGGTGCTGTCTGCTGCAGCGGCGAAGTTAAAAGGATAGTGTTATGCGTACAGAGTATTGTGGACAGCTCAATCTGTCTCATGTGGGTCAGCAAGTTACGCTTTGCGGCTGGGTCAATCGCCGTCGCGATCTGGGAAGCCTGATCTTTATCGATATGCGCGACCGTGAAGGCATCGCCCAGGTGTTTTTCGATGCCGATCATCAAGAGGCGTTCCAGCTGGCATCTGAACTGCGTAACGAATTCTGTATCCAGATCACCGGTACCGTCCGTGCCCGTGACGAAAAGAACCGAAACAGCGACATGGCGACCGGCGACGTGGAAGTGTTCGCCCACGCGCTGACCATCATCAACCGTGCTGACCCTCTTCCGCTGGATTCTAACCAGACCAACAGCGAAGAAGCGCGTCTGACGTATCGCTATCTGGACCTGCGTCGTCCGGAGATGGCGCAGCGTTTGAAAACCCGTGCGAAAATCACCAGCTTTGTGCGTCGCTTTATGGATAACGAAGGCTTTCTTGATATTGAAACGCCGATGCTGACTAAAGCAACGCCAGAAGGCGCGCGCGACTATCTGGTGCCCAGCCGTGTGCACAAAGGGAAGTTCTATGCGCTGCCGCAGTCACCGCAGTTGTTCAAGCAGCTGCTGATGATGTCCGGCTTCGACCGCTATTATCAGATCGTTAAGTGCTTCCGTGATGAAGACCTGCGTGCTGATCGTCAGCCAGAGTTTACCCAGATCGACGTTGAAACCTCCTTCATGACCGCCGAACAGGTGCGTGAGAAGATGGAGCGTCTGATTTGTGAACTGTGGATGGACATCAAAGGGGTGGATCTGGGGGCGTTTCCACAGATGACCTTTGCCGAAGCCATGCATCGCTTTGGTTCGGACAAGCCTGACCTGCGCAACCCGATGGAGCTGGTGGACGTAGGCGATCTGCTGAAAAGCGTCGAATTCCAGGTCTTTGCGGGTCCCGCAAATGACCCGAAAGGCCGCGTAGCTGCGCTGCGCGTGCCCGGCGGTGCGGCGCTGACGCGTAAGCAAATCGACGAATACGGCAAGTTTGTTGAAATCTACGGGGCCAAAGGGCTGGCGTGGATGAAGATTAACGAACGTGCCAACGGCTTCGAGGGCGTGCAGAGTCCGGTGGCCAAGTTCCTCAGTGCCGACATCGTGGAAGCGATACTGAACCGCACGGGCGCACAGGATGGCGACCTGATCTTCTTCGGTGCCGATCGCGCGAAAGTCGTGGCGGATGCGCTGGGTGCGCTGCGCCTGAAAGTCGGCCGCGATTTGCGGATCACCGACGAAAACGCCTGGGCACCGCTGTGGGTAATCGACTTCCCGATGTTTGAGGAAGATGAAGAGGGCGGTCTGGCTGCGATGCACCATCCGTTCACCTCACCGAAAGACATGACCGCAGAGGCGCTGGCCAGCGATCCGGTTCAGGCGGTGGCAAATGCCTACGACATGGTGATTAACGGCTACGAAGTGGGCGGCGGTTCCGTGCGTATTCACAACAGCAAAATGCAGCAGACGGTGTTCAGTATCCTCGGGATCACCGAAGAGGAGCAGCGCCTGAAGTTTGGCTTCCTGCTTGACGCGCTGAAATACGGTACACCACCGCACGCGGGCCTGGCGTTTGGTCTGGATCGTCTGACGATGCTGCTGACCGGCACCGATAACATTCGCGATGTTATCGCATTCCCGAAAACCACCGCCGCCGCGTGCATGATGACCGAAGCACCGAGCGAAGCCAATCCTGCCGCGTTGCTGGATCTGGGCATTCTGGTGGCGCCGAAGAAAGAAAAGTCAGAGAACAAGTAATGGGCAATAAACATCCGGTATCGGTGCTGGTGGTGATTTTTGCGCAAGATACTGGCCGGGTGTTAATGCTGCAGCGACGTGATGATGCCAGCTTCTGGCAGTCGGTCACAGGCAGCCTGGAAGTCGGGGAAACCCCGCGCCAGGCGGCCGAGCGTGAGGTGTCAGAGGAGCTGTCCATCAACATTGCGGACGAAAAGTTAGTGCTGGAAGACTGTCACAAACAGATCGAGTTTGAAATTTTCCCGCACTATCGCCACCGTTACGCACCGGGCATCACGCATAACCGTGAACACTGGTTCAGGCTGGCGTTACCCGCAGAGCGCGACCTGGTGCTTACCGAGCATCTTGCCGCGCGCTGGCTTGAGCCCGCCGCTGCTGCTGCCCTGACCAAGTCCTGGAGTAACCGCCAGGCGATTGAGGAATTTATCTGAATGCCTGCCGTAACGCGTTTTTCAGGCGGCAGTGACGTTAAATTTCGCGAATTCGACGAAGCTCATCCTTCGTTCCCTAAACCGGCGCCGTTAAAATTGAAGAGTCGGGCATCATCGGTATCGCGAAGCCGCGACCGTCAGTGCAGTGCAACCGGAACGTTTATAACGACGTGAGGATGGCAGGCACTGTCGGGAGGCGGATCGTAAGTCAGATAGCCCGTGCGATTGTTAAGATCGGAGAATATGCAAGATGGCTGGACATAGTAAATGGGCGAATACCAAGCACCGCAAGGCTGCTCAGGATGCCAAGCGCGGTAAAATCTTTACCAAAATCATTCGCGAGCTGGTGACCGCCGCGAAACTGGGTGGGGGCGATCCCGGTTCTAACCCACGTTTACGTGCTGCCATGGACAAAGCGCTGTCTAATAACATGACACGCGATACCATGAACCGTGCGATTGCACGCGGTGTGGGCGGCGAAGATGATTCCAACATGGAAACCATCATCTATGAAGGTTACGGTCCGGGGGGATCTGCCATCATGATCGAGTGCCTGAGTGATAACCGAAACCGTACGGTGGGTGAAGTGCGTCATGCGTTCACCAAAACCGGCGGCAACCTGGGAACCGATGGCTCCGTGTCTTACCTGTTCAGCAAAAAAGGCGTGATTTCTTACGCGCCAGGCCAGGATGAAGATGCGGTGATGGAAGCCGCGCTGGAAGCCGGTGCAGAGGACGTGGTGGCGTATGATGATGGCGCTATCGATGTCTTCACCGCCTGGGAAGAGATGGGCACCGTGCGCGATGCGCTGGAAGCCGCCGGTCTGAAAGCGGATACGGCGGAAGTTGCGATGATTCCGTCAACCAAAGCGGAAATGGATGCGGAAACCGCACCGAAACTGCTGCGTCTGATCGATATGCTGGAAGACTGCGACGACGTGCAGGAGGTTTATCACAACGGTGAGATCTCCGATGAGGTGGCGGAAACGCTGTAATGCTGTACCGCTTTCATCGCTGGCTGGAGACGCGTCATGTCTATCATCCTGGGGATTGACCCCGGTTCACGCGTCACCGGTTACGGGGTGATTCGTCAGACCGGCCGCCAGCTCACCTATCTGGGCAGCGGCTGTATCCGCACCAATACGACAGAATTGCCGGCGCGCCTGAAACTGATCTATGCTGGCGTTTGCGAAATTATCACGCAGTTTTCGCCTGATTTTTTCGCCATCGAGCAGGTGTTTATGGCGAAGAACGCCGACTCGGCGCTGAAGCTTGGCCAGGCGCGCGGTGCCGCCATCGTCGCGGCGGTAAACCATGACCTGCCGGTGTTCGAATATGCCGCACGTCAGGTGAAGCAGACGGTTGTCGGAACCGGCGGTGCAGAAAAAAGTCAGGTTCAGCATATGGTCAAATCTTTACTGAAGCTTGCAGCCAGTCCGCAGGCTGATGCCGCCGATGCGCTGGCTATCGCGATTACGCACTGCCATGTTGCACAGAATGCCGCGCGCATGAGTGAGAACACGCTGGTGCTGACCCGCGGCCGGCTGCGGCAGCGCTAACGGCAATCCCCGCAATATGCCCGTCAGGCTGGATATTCATCCAGCCTTTTTTATGGTATAAATTCCGCCACATACGTTGAATAAGGAAGGCATCAGGTGATAGGTCGTTTACGGGGAACCATTCTGGAAAAGCAGCCACCGCTGGTCCTGCTGGAGGCGCATGGCGTTGGTTATGAAGTCCATATGCCAATGACCTGTTTTTATGAACTGCCTGAGCTTAATCACGAAGCGATAATCTTTACGCAATTTGTGGTTCGTGAAGACGCGCAACTGCTGTTCGGCTTTAACAGCAAACAGGAACGTGCCCTGTTTCGTGAACTGATAAAAGTCAACGGCGTTGGGCCGAAACTGGCGCTCGCTATTCTGTCGGGCATGTCCGCTCAGCAGTTTGTCACGGCGGTGGAAAAAGAAGAGATTGCCGCGCTGGTCAAACTGCCGGGTGTGGGCAAGAAAACCGCCGAGCGTCTGGTTGTCGAGATGAAGGATCGCTTTAAAGGGATGCATGGCGATCTGTTTGGCGGTGACTCGGCCTTTACGCTGACCACGCCGGGCCCGGAACCCGAAACCAACGACGCCGAAGCGGAAGCGGTTGCAGCGCTGGTGTCCCTGGGTTATAAACCGCAGGAAGCGAGCCGCATGATCAGCAAAGTGGGTCGCCCTGACGCGGATTGTGAAACATTAATTCGCGAAGCGCTCCGCGCCGCTATTTGAGGTAATTCATGATTGAAGCCGATCGCCTGATCTCCGCCGCCAGCGTTAGCGAAGAAGAGAGCCTCGACCGCGCCATCCGGCCTAAGATGCTGACCGAGTATGTCGGCCAGCCGCAGGTGCGGGAGCAAATGGAAATTTTTATCAAAGCGGCCCAACTGCGTGGCGATGCGCTGGACCATTTGCTGATTTTTGGCCCACCCGGGCTGGGAAAAACCACCCTGGCGAACATTGTGGCTAATGAGATGGGCGTCAATCTGCGCACCACCTCCGGTCCGGTGCTGGAGAAAGCGGGCGATTTGGCGGCGATGCTGACCAACCTTGAGCCGCATGATGTGCTGTTTATTGATGAGATTCACCGCCTGTCACCGGTCGTTGAAGAAGTGCTGTATCCGGCGATGGAAGACTATCAGCTGGATATCATGATTGGCGAAGGTCCGGCAGCGCGATCGATTAAGCTTGATCTGCCGCCGTTTACGCTGATTGGTGCCACTACGCGCGCGGGCTCACTGACGTCGCCCCTGCGCGATCGTTTTGGTATCGTGCAGCGGCTGGAATTCTATCAGGTAAAAGATTTGCAGCATATCGTCGGGCGCAGTGCCGCCTGTCTGGGCCTGGCGCTGAGCGAGGAGGGAGCCCTTGAAATCGCCCGTCGCTCTCGCGGCACGCCGCGTATTGCTAACCGACTGTTACGCCGGGTGCGTGATTTTGCAGAAGTGCGGGCAAACGGTAACTTAAGCGGCGAAGTCTCAGTGACCGCGCTGGACATGCTTAACGTTGACAGCGAAGGTTTCGACTATATGGATCGTAAACTGCTGCTGGCGATTATTGATAAATTCACCGGCGGGCCGGTGGGTCTGGATAACCTTGCGGCGGCGATTGGTGAAGAGCGGGAAACGATTGAAGATGTCATCGAGCCCTTCCTGATTCAGCAGGGCTTTATCCAACGCACACCGCGCGGCCGGATGGCCACGCAGCATGCTTACCGTCATTTCGGTATCACCAAAGAGGCGTAATCACAGCGCCGGTTTGCGCACCATACTGACGATAAACAGTATGGCTGCGCACAGCACCACAGACGGCCCCGCAGGCGTGTCATAGAACGCCGAGAAGGTTAACCCGCCGGTCACTGCCATTACCCCGATCAGCACCGCAATCGCGGCCATCATTTCCGGTGAACGTGCAAAGCGTCGCGCCGTCGCAGCCGGGATAATCAGCAGCGAGGTGATGATAAGCGCCCCGACAAATTTCATCGCCACGCCAATAGTCAGCGCGGTCACCAGCATCAGGATTAACCGGGTGCGTTGAATATTCATGCCATCGACCTGCGCCAGTTCGGGGCTGATGGTCATCGACAGCAACGGGCGCCACTGCCAGGCCATGACCGCTAAAACACAACTTACGCCTGCAGCCATTGCCCCGAGATCGGCAGGGGTGACCGCCAGCAAATCGCCGAACAGGTAGGCCATCAAATCGACCCGCACATTCGACATCAGGCTGACGACCACCAGTCCCAGTGAAAGCGCACTGTGCGCCATAATGCCCAGCAAGGTATCAATGGCCAGATGCGGTCGGCGTTCCAGCCAGACCAGCCCCAGCGCCAGACAAACCGTGACCAGAATCACGGCATAATAAGGATTTACATCCAGCATTAAACCAAACGCAACGCCCAGCAGTGAGGCATGCGCCAGTGTGTCGCCAAAGTAAGACATCTTGCGCCAGACGACAAACGAACCCAGAGGACCGGCGGCCAGCGCCAGCATGACGCCGCCCAGCCAGCCCGGTAGCAATAATTCAATCATAGTGGACCCGGTCCCTTGCGAAGTACGATACGTCCCTTTAAGTCGTGACGATGATTATGGTGATGACGATAGATAGCCAGTTCCTGCGCGCCGCGTGGCCCAAACATGGCAATAAATTCCGGATGCTGAGAGACAGCCTCGGGCGTGCCGGAACAGCAGATATGATGATTGAGGCACAGCACTTCGTCTGTCTTGGCCATGACCAGATGCAAATCATGAGAGACCATCAATACCGCACAGTTCAGCTCATGACGAAGCTGGTTAATCAAATCATAGAGCGCGACCTGACCATTGACGTCCACGCCCTGTGTCGGCTCATCCAGCACCAGCAACTGTGGCTGATTAAGCAGCGCACGCGCAAGCAGGACGCGCTGCATTTCGCCACCGGACAGTTTCTGCAGGGGAGAGGTCAGCAGGTGACCGGCCTGAACGCGTTTGAGCGCAGGCAGAATGTCCTGATGACGTGCGCCACGTGACAAACGCATAAAACGCTCGACGGTAACCGGTAACGTCGGATCGATGTGCAGTTTCTGAGGCACATAACCAATACGCAGGTTCGCACTGCGATGCACCTGACCGGATGAGGGCGCGAGCAGGCCGAGTACCACGCGCACCAGCGTCGATTTACCCGCGCCATTGGGACCCAGCAGCGTCAAAATTTTACCAGGATGAAGCGCCAGGCTCACGCCAGACAGGACGGTGCGTTGAGCAAACTGGATGGAGACATTTTCAAGTGTGACAAGTGATGGCATAAGATTTACAGGTTGCGCAGAATTTCGAATGTTATAATATCACATCCAATCTGTTGATGACGAAGGAATGACGCATTATGTTACATAATAAAAAAGGGGTGGGTTTTACCCTGGCTGCGCTTGCTTTTGCTACCGCCGTTGCTTTGCCCGCTCATGCCAATGTAGTGGCCTCCATTAAGCCTGTTGGCTTCATTGCCTCTGCGATTGCGGACGGGGTAACACCGGTGGAGGTCTTGCTGCCTGATGGCGCATCCGAACATGATTATGCCCTGCGCCCGTCTGATGTAAAACGCTTACAAAACGCGGACTTAGTGGTCTGGGTGGGACCAGAAATGGAAGCGTTTATGACCAAATCAGCCGCCGCCCTGCCAGAAAAAAAGAATCTTGAGATAGTACAAATTCCCGGCGTAAAAACGATGTTGCTGCGGGGCGGTGAAGACGATGATCACGATGACCATGAGGCAGCAGAGCACGATCAGGATGCAGAGCATCATCATCATCACGGTGAGTTTAATATGCACTTGTGGATGTCACCCGAAATCGCGCAAAAAACCGCGGTTGCAATCCATGAAAAATTATTGGAACTTATGCCGCAGGATAAAGCCAAACTTGACGCCAACCTGCAGCATTTTGAGGCAGAATTAGCGGACACAGATAAGCGCATTATCTCACAGCTTGCCCCCGTTAAAGATAAAGGGTATTTCGTTTTTCACGACGCTTACACGTACTTTGAAAAACACTACGGTCTCTCGCCCACCGGGCATTTTACCGTTAACCCAGAAATTCAACCGGGTGCACAGCGCTTACATCAAATTCGAACACAGTTGGTTGAGAAAAAGGCCGTTTGCGTCTTTGCTGAGCCACAATTCAGGCCGGCGGTCATCGATGCTGTTGCCCGTGGAACGCAGGTGCGTAAAGGCACGCTCGATCCACTGGGCACAGACATCAGCTTAGGAAAAGACAGCTATGTGAAATTCCTCTCACAGCTGTCGAGCCAGTATGAGACCTGCCTGAAAGGAGCATAGAGGAATAGTTTAACGTGCAGCAGATAGCCCGCTCTGTCGCCCTCGCATTTAATAATTTGCCGCGCCCCCACCGCGTTATGCTGGGATCGTTAACCGTTGTTACTCTGGCCGTCGCAGTCTGGCGGCCTTATGTTTACCATCCGAATGATGATGTTACGCCCATCGTCAAAGCCATTGAGTTAGACAAAAACGAGTTTCGCACACTGCTTCCTGAAGCCAGTGAACCTATCGATCAAACCACGCCCGAACCAGATGAAGAACTGCCTTCAGACGACGTCGATCAGGATGTCGCCGATACGGCAGGCACGCACGATTACACCGTCTCCTCAGGCGACACGCTCAGCAGCGCACTGAACCAGTATGGCATCGACATGAGCGACATTAATGCGCTGGTGGCCAGCGATAAAGATCTGCGTAATTTGCAGGTCGGTCAGCAGCTCAGCTGGACGCTCAATGATGCCGGCGCATTGGATACCTTTACCTGGGAAATCTCGCGTCGTGAAACCCGCACCTATACGCGCACCGATAAAGGTGGCTTTAGCATGCAGTCGCAGATGCAAAAGGGTGAATGGCGCAACAGTGTGATTCAGGGCGAAGTCCGCGGCAGCTTCGCCGCCAGCGCTATGCGTGCCGGTTTAAGCAGTGCAGAGGCCAGCAGCGTGATCAAAGCCATGCAGTGGCAGATGGATTTTCGTAAGTTACGCGCGGGCGATAAATTTAGCGTGCTGATGTCGCGCGAAATGCTGGAAGGCAAGAGCGCGCAAAGCCAGCTACTGGGTGTGCGTTTGCGCAGCGGCGGTAAAGATTATTACGCGTTCCGGGCCGAAGACGGCAAATATTACGACCGCAGCGGTGCGGGCCTGGCGCGGGGCTTTATGCGTTTCCCCACCGTGAAACAGTACCGTGTCTCGTCGAACTTTAATCCGCGCCGTCTTAATCCGGTGACGGGCCGAATTGCACCACACAAAGGTGTCGATTTCGCGCTGCCGGTTGGTACGCCTGTGCTGGCTGTGGGCGATGGCGAAGTCGTGGTGGCCAAAAACGGCGGTGCCGCCGGTAACTATGTGGCTATCCGTCACGGCCGTCAGTATATGACGCGTTACATGCACCTTAAAAAAGTGCTGGTGAAACCGGGGCAAAAGGTAAAGCGTGGCGATCGTATTGCGCTCTCCGGCAATACCGGCCGTTCAACCGGACCGCATCTGCATTTTGAGATCTGGATAAATAATCAGGCTGTTAATCCCCTGACGGCCAAGCTGCCGCGCATGGAAGGTCTGACGGGCAAAGATCGTTCGCAGTATCTTGCTCAGGTCAAAGGCTGGTTACCGCAGTTGGGGATGAAGTAAATACTTTGATAACGTCGACGGCATGGCCGTCGACTTTTTTATCTCTGGCGCAGGATGATTGCAAATTTACTCGTCGCCACTATCATTAGCCCGTCATTGATTGAGGCGAGTGCATGGAAACCCGTAAAAAAAATAACATTGAATTTATTCCCGTTTTTGAACGTTCTTTTTTAAAGCCAAAATACTGGGGCAGCTGGCTGGCCATTGGCGCGCTGGCGGGTATTGCATTGATGCCGCCTCGCGTGCGCGATCCGCTTCTGGGAGGGCTCGGCAAGTTTGCTGGTAAGCTGGCGAAGGGCGCGCGTCGCCGTGCGCTCATCAATCTCTATTACTGCCTGCCTGAATTAAGCGAATCTCAGCGTGACGCGATCGTCGATCAGATGTTTGCCACCGCACCGCAAGCCATGGCCATGATGGCCGAGCTGGGTATGCGCGATCCGACACAGATCCGACAGCGGGTTGAGTGGCACGGTCGGGAAATCATTGATCAACTGCAGGCCGACAAGCAGAACGTGATTTTTCTGGTGCCGCATGGCTGGGCTGTGGACATTCCGGCCATGCTGCTGGCCTCAGAGGGACAGATGATGGCCGCGATGTTCCATAACCAGAGCGATCCGCTGGTGGACTATGTCTGGAACCGTGTCCGCCGTCGTTTTGGTGGTCGTATGCATGCGCGCAACGATGGCATTAAGCCGTTTATCAGTTCGGTCCGTCAGGGCTACTGGGGCTATTATCTGCCTGACCAGGATCACGGGCCGGAACACAGTGAGTTTGTCGACTTCTTTGCCACTTACAAAGCTACCTTACCCGCCGTTGGCCGGTTGATGAAAGTCTGTCGCGCCCGCGTCGTGCCGCTGTTTCCGGTGTATAACGGAGAAAGGCATAAGCTGGAAATTTACGTTCGTCCGCCGATGGATGACTTACTCGAAGCGGATGACCGTCAACTGGCGCGGCGGATGAATGAAGAGGTAGAAGTGTTTGTGCGTCCGCATCCGGAACAATATACCTGGATACTGAAACTGCTTAAAACCCGAAAAGCGGGTGATGTCGAACCCTACTCGCGAGACGAGCTTTATCCTCGTAAATAAAGAAAGGCCGCATGGCGGCCTTTATAATTTAGACGGGCGTTACTTTGGCGTGACGCCTGCGTTCCCGCAGAAACATCAGCACCAGGCCAAACCACAGGACACCACTGATAAAGTTGATCAGGCTAAACCAGATCACCCCACCGCTAAAATAGAAGTGCTTCGCCAGCTCAATGCCGGCAGCCAGCGTCAAAATGCTGATCATGCCCAGCATGGCCGCGACGCTGCCTTTACCTTCATCGCTGGCATAGAGCGTCAGCCGGTAAAGTCCGGCATTCACCATCCCGCCGCCGAACGCGTACAGGCTTAATCCTGCGGTAATCAACAAATAGCTGTGTGTGTTTATCAGCGTGGCAAATAAAGCAAGGCTTAACCCGAGTAATATGGGCCAGGCGGCAAATTTCACGGGTTGCTCAATCGGCATCCGGCCAACCAGTTTACTCAGGGTCAGGTTACCGGCAATCATTGCCATAAATACCGGCAGCTGGAGCAGGGCGTACTCCATTCGTGAAAGTCCTTCATCACGCATCAGAATGACCGGGGACAGGGCCACCCAGGTCAGAATAGGAATGAAAACCAGTCCGATGGCAAAGGACCCAAACATCACCTGACGATCTTTTATCAGTCGGCCATAATTGCGCGCCAGCACCGGCAGCGCAATGGACTGGTGACGATCGCCGGCGGTTTCAGGCATGACCCGCCAGAGTACGATAAACGCCACGGCGCTGCAGGCGGCAAACAGCCAGAACATACTGCGCCAGCTTCCGACCGTGAGCCAGGCGGCGCCCGCCAGAGGCCCGGCGAGCGGTGCCAGCAGGGCGACATTCGCCATCAGTGCCATAATGCGCACGGCCAGTGCTTCCTCGAACGCTTCCTGAATGGCTGCATAGCCGACCGCACCAATAAAACACAGGCTAATTCCCTGCAGGAAACGCAGACTGACGAACTGCTCAATGTCACTGACCCAGGTGGTCAGAATACAGGCGGCAGCAAAAAACAGAATGCCGGACAGCAGCACGGGCCTGCGGCCATATTTATCGGACAACGGGCCAAGCAGCCATTGTAAAACCACGCCACCCAGCAAATAGGCCGTCAGAGAGGTGGAAACCCACTGATCGCCTACGTCGAATTCGGCGGTGACCAGCAACATGCCGGGTTGGATCATATCGTGAGCAATATAGGTGGCGAACTCATAAAGCACCATCGCCAGCGGAAACAGCATCACGCGTCCGGTCAACTGGCGGATGGGTTGATAACGGGCCATCTGGCCTCCTTATGAAAAAACAAAAAACGCGACTGCAAGGCAGCCGCGTTTAAATGGTAATACAGATGTGTATGAAAAGCGGTATTAATCGACGCGCAGCACCCGGCCGGTGTTAGTCGTGCCGGTTGCCCCCATCACATCCCCTTGCGTGACGACTACTAAATCACCGGAGACGAGGAAGCCTTTGTCACGCAGCAGATTAACGGCGTCATGGGCGGTGGCCACGCCTTCGTTATCGCTGTCGAAAAACACGGGCGTCACGCCGCGATACAGCGCGGTGATATTCAGCGTACGTTCGTGGCGCGACATGGCAAAGATCGGCAAACCTGATGTGATACGTGAGGTCATCAATGGCGTACGACCGGATTCCGTCATGGTAATAATGGCGGTCACGCCCTGCAGGTGGTTCGCCGTGTACATGGCTGACATGGCGATCGCTTCTTCGATATTATCGAACTGCACATCCAGACGGTGTTTAGAGACATTTACGCTTGGGATTTTCTCGGCACCCAGACAGACTTTTGCCATGGCGGCAACGGTCTCCGCCGGATACTGACCGGCAGCAGTTTCGGCTGACAGCATTACCGCATCGGTGCCGTCCAGCACGGCGTTGGCGACGTCCATGACTTCAGCGCGCGTCGGCATAGGATTGGTGATCATTGATTCCATCATCTGTGTCGCGGTGATGATGGTACGGTTCAACTGGCGCGCACGGCGTATAAGGGCTTTCTGAATCCCGACCAGTTCCGGATCGCCAATTTCCACGCCCAGGTCGCCACGGGCAACCATCACCACGTCAGAGGCCAGAATGATGTCATCCATGGCTTCCTGCGAGGCGACCGCTTCGGCACGTTCTACTTTCGCGACCATTAACGCGTCACAGCCCGCATCGCGCGCCAGACGGCGGGCATAGTGCATGTCTTCACCACAACGCGGAAAGGATACCGCCAGATAGTCCACGTTGATTTTGGCGGCCGTGATAATATCGGCTTTGTCTTTCTCCGTCAGGGCTTCAGCCGACAGGCCTCCGCCCAGTTTGTTGATGCCTTTATTGTTAGAAAGTGGGCCACCTACTGTTACTTCGGTAAACACTTTGACGCCCTGAACCTCCAGCACCTTCAGCTGTACGCGACCATCATCCAGCAGCAGGATATCGCCGGGTACCACATCCTTGGGCAGACCTTTATAGTCAATGCCGACGCGTTCTTTATCGCCTTCGCCTTTGCCCAGCGCCGCATCAAGCAGGAACCGGTCGCCCACGTTCAGGAAGACTTTACCTTCTTTAAAGGTGGAGACACGAATTTTAGGGCCTTGCAAATCGCCCAGAATGGCCACATGTCGACCGAGTTTTGCCGCAATCTGACGCACTTTATCGGCACGCATCTGGTGATCTTCGGGCGTACCGTGTGAAAAGTTAAGACGCACAACGTTGGCACCAGCAGCAATGATTTTTTCGAGATTGTTGTCGCGGTCAGTGGCTGGGCCGAGAGTGGTTACGATCTTGGTTCTTCTTAAACGTCGGGACATAGAGATTCCTTTGAATTTTGGAACTGAGCTGAATCGTTACTTTTTAAGGTATTAGCCCGTCAGATACTGATTACCACACAGAGGTATTATTATACATTTGAGTGTGTCAGAACTGTGGCACTGCGCCCGGAAGACGTCCAGTAAAGGCGCTTTTGTCAGATACAATACTGAGACTCACCGAGGAAGTCATCCCCCCTTCGACGCTAGCGCCAGCTTAATTGACCAGACGCAAGTGACGCAGCCATTCTGCGTGTCACAACGCGGCAGGCTGAACAGCCCGTTCATCTGTATCGTAGTTACAGCCGGGCCGCGCTTAACAGACCAGGCTGTTGCGGTCGTTCGTTTGCCGGTGGGGAAGGCATCGTCTGTTGTTTGGCCCACGAAGCCGGTGTAAACAGCGAAAAGCGTAAAGCGGCAAGTGTTGCACCGGCGCATTATCCCGACCGGATAGGGAGTAAATATCTGTTAGAATGGATAAATGCTGAGATGAAAGGCAATGCTGCCGGGGTGACCCTGTAGAATCAGCCGCGGGGCAAGGTCTGATAAGTCGGCTGGCCCTTTTTTTGCCATAATCAGCGTCGCACTGGCTGCAGCCAGACAATTTTTGACACAGAAAAATAAGCGAAAGCGCACGGGGCAACCTACCACAGACGCAAATTACGCGCAGAGTAAGTAGGGTGACGCCGCGGGCTGGTTTACCTGGCCTGGGGAAAAAAGTACATTGTGCTGAAAGTAAATAACAACATGGACCCGGTGCTCAGGATGCATCGCCACCGGGACTATCCTGCAACGAGGAGAGGAAAATGGCGGTAACACAAATAGCCCAGGCATGCGATCTGGTAATTTTCGGCGCCAAAGGCGATCTCGCCCGTCGTAAACTGTTGCCCTCGCTGTATCAGTTAGAGAAAGCGGGTCAGATTCATGAAGAAACCCGGATTATCGGCGTTGGCCGTGCAGAGTGGGATAAAGCTGAATACACCAAAGTGGTGCGTGAGGCGTTAGAAACCTTCATGAAGGAAAAGATTGACGAAGCGCTCTGGGATAAGCTCAGTAACCGTCTCGATTTCTGTAACCTTGATGTTAACGATACCTCGCATTTCCCAAGACTGGGTAAGATGCTGGATCAGAAAAACCGCACCACGATTAACTATTTCGCCATGCCGCCCAGCACCTTCGGGGCCATTTGTCAGGGCCTCGGCATGGCCAAGCTCAATGCGAAACCGGCGCGCGTGGTGATGGAAAAACCGCTCGGCACGTCGCTGGAAACGTCAAAAGAAATCAACGACAGCGTAGGCGAGTATTTCGATGAGAGTCAGGTGTTCCGTATTGACCACTATCTGGGGAAAGAAACGGTTCTGAACCTGCTTGCGCTGCGTTTCGCAAACTCCATCTTCGTGAACAACTGGGATAACCGCACCATCGATCACGTGCAGATTACCGTGGCTGAAGAGGTGGGCATTGAAGGCCGTTGGGGTTACTTCGATAAAGCCGGACAGATGCGCGATATGATCCAGAACCACCTGTTACAGGTGCTGACCATGATTGCAATGTCTCCGCCTTCCGATCTCAGTGCCGACAGCATTCGCGATGAGAAAGTGAAAGTGCTGCGTTCGCTGCGTCCTATCGATCAGACGAACGTCCGTGAGAAAACGGTGCGGGGTCAGTACACCGCCGGCTTTGTGCAGGGCAAAAAAGTCCCCGGCTACCTGGAAGAAGAGGGTGCCAACAAAACCAGCTCTACGGAAACCTTTGTGGCCATTCGCGTCGATATCGACAACTGGCGCTGGGCGGGCGTGCCCTTCTATCTGCGCACCGGTAAGCGTTTGCCGACCAAGTGTTCTGAAGTCGTGGTGTACTTCAAAAACCCGGAGATGAACCTGTTTAAAGACTCTTACTCCGAGTTACCGCAGAACAAACTGACCATCCGTCTGCAGCCGGATGAAGGGGTGGACATTGAGATCCTGAACAAGGTGCCGGGTCTGGATCACAAACACAAACTGCAGACGACCAAGCTGGATCTGAGCTACTCAGAAACCTTTAACCAGTCTCATCTGGCGGATGCGTACGAGCGTTTACTGCTGGAATCGATGCGCGGCATTCAGGCACTGTTCGTGCGCCGTGACGAGGTGGAAGCCGCCTGGACTTACGTTGACTCCATCATCAACGCCTGGGCCGCAGATGGTGATTCCTCCAAACCTTATCAGGCCGGCACCTGGGGACCGGTGGCGTCCGTCGCGATGATCACGCGAGACGGTCGTTCCTGGAATGAATTCGAATAATCCCTTCCCAGCCCGCATAATGCGGGCTTTTTTTTGCACCACCTCTCAAAAATGAACTACTGTTTTAAAAATTTTATTCGTTGATGGACGGTGAAACGGAGAATCCTGTATGGTAGTCGTGCTGTTAACCGGACTGGCGCTGTAAAGGCTTCGGCGCAGTGATCACAATGTTATTTACCAGGGGAAGTGATGAAAAACTGGAAAACGAGTGCAGAACAGATTCTGAAAACCGGACCGGTCGTGCCGGTAATCGTGGTTAACAAGCTGGAACATGCGGTTCCCATGGCTCAGGCGCTGGTCGCCGGCGGCGTCAGGGTGCTGGAAGTGACCTTACGCACGCCCGTGGCGATGGATGCCTTACGCGCCATTATCAAACAGGTGCCAGAGGCTATTGTCGGTGCGGGAACGGTGCTGAACACACAGCAGCTCCAGGAAGTGACGGAAGCGGGCGCACAGTTTGTAATCAGTCCCGGTATCACCGAGTCCTTACTCAAGGCCGCCGTTGAAGGGCCAGTTCCGCTTATTCCCGGCATCAGCACGGTGTCAGAATTAATGACCGGCATGGATTACGGTCTGCGAGAGTTTAAATTTTTCCCGGCCGAAGCCAACGGCGGGGTAAAAGCGCTACAGGCCATCGGTGGGCCTTTCCCTCAGGTGCGTTTCTGTCCGACGGGCGGTATCTCACCAGCGAATTACCGTGATTATCTGGCGCTGAAAAGCGTACTTTGTATCGGCGGCTCCTGGCTGGTGCCGAACGAGGCGCTGGAAGCAGGGGACTGGCAGCGTATTACGCAGCTGGCCAGCGAGGCCGTCGCGGGGGCCCGCTAACGGGCAGACGGTGAGCCCGCAGGCTCACCGCACTCACTTAACCCTGAACGCTGACGGCAGCCGCACTGGCTACCGCGCGCGCAACAGCCTCTTCCGTTGTCTCGGCGCAGGCCAGAGCAACACCTAAACGACGATGACCTTCAATTTCGGGCTTGCCAAACAGGCGCAACTGCAAACCCGCCCCCAGTGCTGCTTCTACATTCGCAAAGCGGACATTCTGGCTGGTTAACTGTGGCAGAATAACGGCTGAAGCAGAAGGGCCGTACTGGCGAATGGCCCCTACAGGCAGCCCCAGGAACGCGCGGACATGCAGGGCGAATTCTGACAGATCCTGCGAGATCAGCGTCACCATGCCGGTGTCGTGCGGACGCGGAGAGACTTCACTGAATACCACTTCGTCGCCGCATACAAACAGCTCCACACCAAATAATCCATAGCCACCCAGTGCGTTGACCACGGTTTCCGCGATATGCTGGGCACGCTGTAGCGCCAGGTCGCTCATCTGCTGCGGCTGCCATGACTCACGGTAATCGCCGTCTTCCTGGCGATGACCGATAGGGGCGCAGAAATGAATGCCGTCAACGGCCCTGATGGTCAGCAGGGTGATTTCAAAATCAAACTTCACCACGCCTTCAACGATAACGCGTCCCGCCCCGGCGCGACCGCCTTGTTGCGCATAATCCCAGGCCTTATCCAGCTGGCTGGCATCGCGAATAAAACTCTGGCCTTTGCCGGATGAACTCATAACGGGTTTGACGATGCAGGGAAAACCAATCCCGGCGGCGGCAGCGACAAAATTTTCTTTGCTGTCGGCAAAGCGGTAGGTTGAAGTGGGCAGTGCCAGCTCCTCTGCGGCCAGACGACGAATGCCTTCGCGGTTCATGGTGAGGCGGGCAGCGCGGGCAGTGGGCACGACGCGCTGACCTTGCTGCTCCAGCTCCAGCAGTTTCTCTGTTGCGATGGCTTCAATCTCAGGCACCACGAAGTCTGGTTTCTCCTGGGCAATAACGGCGGCCAGTGCGTCGCCGTCCAGCATATTTATCACATGGATACGGTGCGCTACATGCATCGCAGGCGCATTGGCGTAGCGGTCAACCGCAATCACTTCCACACCCAGACGCTGACATTCCAGCGCGACTTCTTTGCCCAGTTCTCCTGAGCCTAACAGCATGACGCGCGTGGCAGCAGGGCGTAGCGCAGTTCCGAGAGTCGTCATCATTTCACCTAAGCAGTCAACCAGTCAAAATTCGCGCGCAGTATAAACGAAAACGTTTGCTTTCTCACCTCTTGCGCACATTTCATCTCGTTTGCGCTACTTTTCCTGCTCTGACGTTTCCTGACATCTTTTTGGTAATGATGATGTTTCTGGATGGTAAGGGGAGTAAATAATGAATAACTGGCTGCAACAGATTCAATCAGTACTGGCAAAAAAGAGCGGTGACGGCAAATCCGGCGGCGGGCTGAGTGAGATGCTGGCCCCCGGTGCGCTGGGTGGCCTGGCGGGATTGCTGGTGGCCAGTAAATCATCACGCAAGCTGTTAACTAAATATGGCGGCAAAGCCTTAATCATCGGCGGCGGGGCAGCAGCGGGCGCGGTGTTGTGGAACAAATACAAACAGCGGGTGCGTGAAACCCATCAGGACGAACCGGGTTTTGGTGAGTTACAGACGCCGGTTGATCAGCGCGCAGAACGACTGGTCACGGCCTTAGTGTTTGCCGCCAAAAGCGACGGGCATATTGATGACCGTGAACGTGCGGCGATTGAGCAGAACATTCATCAGGCAGGCTATGGTCAGGATGCGGAGAAACTGATCCAGCAGGCCATGCAGCGGCCGCTGGACCCCGAATGGCTGGCGGCGGATGTTAAAAATGAAGAAGAAGCACTGGAACTCTATTTTCTCAGCTGTGCCGCCATTGATGTTGATCATTTTATGGAGCGCAGCTACCTGTCGGCACTGGGCGACGCGCTAAAAATTCCGCAGGATGTCCGAAAAGGTATCCAGCAGGATATTGATCAGCAGAAGGCCAGTTAACTCATGTCCGGGCCCGTAACAGGGCCCTGAACACGCTCATACTCACTATCCCTGACTTGGCATCTGAAGACATTAGTGCCACCCTTAATGTTGATGATGTTCAGCAGGATGGATGATATGAAAGCACCTGACGCGAAAAAAATACCTTACGAGATGTCGCTGCATGGCGAGACGCGGGTCGATAACTACTACTGGTTGCGCGATGACAAACGCGAAAACAGCGATGTGCTGGACTACCTGCGTGCTGAGAACAACTATGGTCAGAAAATCATGGCGTCACAGGAGCCATTACAAAACCGTATTCTCCACGAGATCATTGACCGACTGCCGCCTCAGGACCATTCCGTTCCCTACGTAAAAAATGGCTACCGCTACCAAAGCCGTTATGAAAGTGGTAATGAATATGCCGCCTATTACCGGCAGCCTGCCAGTTATCAGGAAACTGATGAATGGACGTTGCTGCTGGATGCCAATCAGCGGGCTTCACACAGTGATTTTTATACCATGGGCGCGCTGCATATCAGCCCGGACAATCAGGTCATGGCCCTGGCAGAAGATTTCCTTTCCCGCCGCCAGTACGGCATTCGCTTTCGCAATCTGGAAAACGGGAGCTGGTATCCTGAGGTGCTGAATGATGCCTCTTCCAGCTTTGCCTGGGCGAATGATTCACGCACGCTCTACTATGTGCGCAAGCATCCGCAAACGTTGCTGTCTTACCAGCTCTGGCGGCATGAACTGGGCACGCCACAAAGCGATGACCAGCTGGTTTATGAAGAAAAGGATGATACCTTTCACCTCAGCATTCATAAAACCACCTCAAAACAGTTCATCCTGATCGTACTGGACAGTACCAATACCAGTGAAATTCAGCTGCTGGACGCCGATTTGCCGGACGCCCTCCCACAGGTCTTTCTGCCACGGCGACGCGATCACGACTACAGCCTCGACCACTATGACTTTACGTTTTTTATACGCTCAAACCGTGAAGGCAAAAACTTTGGCCTGTACCGCACGCGTTACCTCGACGAATCGCGTTGGGAAACCGTGATCCCCGCGCGTGACCATGTGGTGATGGAAGACTTTCAGCTCTTCCGTGACTGGCTGGTTGTCGAGGAACGCCAGCGCGGCCTTACCAGCCTGCGGCAAATGAACTGGCACACGGGCGAAACCAGCGGTATCGCATTTGACGATCCTACGTACGTAACCTGGCTGGCTTACAACCCCACGCCACGCACCAGTAAACTGCGCTATGGCTACTCCTCCATGACCACGCCTGCCACGCTGTTCGAACTGGATATGGACACGGGTGAACGCCGTATTTTAAAGCAGAGCAGCGTCAAAGACTTCAATCCGGATGAGTACAAAAGCGAACATCACTGGATTACCGTGACTGACGGCACCGAAGTGCCGGTCTCGCTGGTCTATAACCGCAAGTACTATCAGAAGGGACAGAACCCGATGCTGGTTTACGGTTATGGTGCCTATGGCAGCAGCATGGATGCGGACTTTAGCGTCAGCCGGCTGAGTTTGCTGGATCGCGGTTTTGTCTATGCACTTGTGCATGTGCGTGGCGGCGGTGAGCTGGGGCAACAATGGTATGACGGCGGTCGCCTGCTTAACAAGATGAACAGTTTTACCGATTTTATTGACGTAACCCATGAACTGGTGGCAAGGGGGTTCGGGCACCCGGACCGGCTTTATGCCATGGGCGGCAGTGCGGGCGGACTGCTGATGGGGGCGGTCATCAATCTTGCACCGACGCTGTATCACGGTGTCGTTGCGCAGGTGCCGTTTGTCGATGTGTTAACCACCATGCTTGATGAATCAATTCCGCTGACCACGGGGGAGTATGACGAATGGGGCAACCCAAATGAGGCGAAGTATTACCACGCTATTCGTCAGTACAGCCCGTACGACAATATTGACGCCCGGCCCTGTCCCCATCTGCTGGTTACCACAGGCCTGCACGATTCACAGGTGCAGTACTGGGAACCGGCGAAATGGGTCGCAAAACTGCGTGAACATAAAACGGATGACACACTGCTCCTGCTCTGTACCGATATGGACTCGGGGCACGGGGGCAAGTCAGGGCGTTATAAAGCCTACGAAGGCGTCGCGCTGGAGCTGACCTTTATCATTGCACTGGCCCAGGGGAGTCTGCCCCCGCCTGACCTCAGGGAAGCTGACTGAGATATTTACGCAGCGCCTGTCGCAATGGCGGGCGCAAATCTTTAACGTTCTCCAGCATCCATTTCAGATAACCCGGATCTTTGCGGGCAATGGCGGCCAGCGCCTGGCCGCGATACTTACCAAACGGCAGTACGTCATCGCGCTGAGCGGCAGGCTGAGAGCGCTGGCTCATTTCAGCGGCGCTCCAGCCAGACAGGTCCATAATGCGGATCAACAGGGCCGCCGTAACATAGCAGTCGTAAAGTGCGCGGTGAGCATGTAAATCTGCGGGCGGCGTCACTTCCAGCTTCAGACTGTGCCGCAGCGCCTGATTCCCGTATTTGATACCTGGCCACAGCTGGCGTGCCAGCGTCATGGTGCAGATCCAGTCGCCGGCCATCTCAGGCAACATCCGGCGGTCAAAGCTGGCATTGTGCGCGACATAATATGCACTGCCGTGGTAACGCGTAATGGCATCTTCAATCGGCGGCTTACCCATCACCATCGCTTCAGTGATGCGATGAACGGCCATCGCCTGGCGGCTGATAGGGCGGTCGGGTGAAACCAAATCGCTCATAGGATTGACGATCTGGCCGTCAATCACATCCACGGATGCCACTTCGACAACGCCGCCTTGCAGCCCGCAGGTTTCTGTATCAATGACACGTAACATTATTTCTGTTTAGGCTCGTAGGGCAGGCGGGACAGATTCAGAGAGGCCTGGCGATAGTGCATTAAGCGCTGACGAAACCAGTCGCGCAGGGCTTCGGGTTGTTCACTGGCCACCATTTCAGCCACCACAGGCATGTTATAGCGTTCTTTAAATGCAACGCCTGCCGCCGCCAGATCAACGTTGACTTTGTCTTTCTCTTCCTGCGACAGCAAGGCAAGGTTATGACTCATGATATTCTCCTGATATGCGTGCGCAAAAGTAATGTTTTCCTCCGCCATACGCAAGGTAAAGGATAGCATTGCTGGCCTCGACAGTTAAATTGCAGCGGCGTATTCTTGCGCCACGTTTATGGCCTTACCAGGCGTTAACAGGATGATGTTATGAAGAAAACATTACTTTCGCATGGCGCAATGATCGCGTTTGCGACCTCGACACTGGCTTTTAGTCCGTTGGCGCTGGCGCACGCGCATCTTACGTCCTCTGTCCCCGCCGCAAAAGCCGAAATATCGCCCGCGCCGCAGCAGATAACCCTGAATTTTACGGAAGATGTTGAGCCCGCGTTCAGCGGCGTTAAGGTGGTGGATGCTCAGCATAAAACGATTGCGGGCAAGATCAGCCGCGATAAAGCCCGGCATAACCAGTTACGGGTTAACTTCGCTCAGCCGCTGACTCAGGGCACGTATCAGGTAAACTGGCATGTGCTGTCCGTGGACGGGCATAAAACAAACGGAAATTATACGTTTACCGTGAAGTAATCCTGTGACGACACTGTGGGTGGTGCTGCGGGCACTGCATTTTACGGCGATTATAGTACTGGTCGGCAGCCATTTCTGTACGACGCTGCTGGCGCCCGTTTCGTTACGGGCGGCGCTGATATCGCGCCTGTCACGCCTGATGACAGGCAGTGCAATCCTGGCACTCCTGACTGCGCTGTGTATGCTGGCCGCGCAGACGGCATTGATGAGTGGCGACTGGCACAACCTGGCCGTGCCGGACGTATGGATGGCGGTGCTGTCTACACACTGGGGCGCGGTGTGGCAATGGCAACTCCTCTTTTCGTTGTGCAGCGTAGCCGCTATCCTGATGCGTGACCCGCAGCGGCAGTGGATCGGGTGGCTGACCAGTCTGCTACAGTGTGGTTGTCTGGCGCTCATCGGCCATGCCGCGATGCGGGAGGGGTTAGCTGGCATCGCGCAACAAGGTAATCACGTTGTACATCTGATCGCCGCATCTTTTTGGACGGGTGGCCTGGTGCCGTTACTGGTGTTGATGCAGATGGCTCGGAACATTGCCTTCCGAACCACCGCAATCCGCACGATGATGCGTTTTTCCCGCTACGGGCATCTGGCTGTGGCCCTGACGCTGGTCACCGGACTGGTAAACAGCCTGCTGATTGCAGGCTGGCCGGGTGACTGGTCGCTTAACCGTTATGTTGTACTGTTGCTCTGTAAAGTCGCGCTGGTGGGCCTTATGGTGATGATTGCGCTCTGGAACCGCTACCGATTAGTTCCGCGTTTTCATGTCGCTGGCCTGGGCGCACTGCAGCAGTTTATTCGCATGACTCAGCTGGAAATTGTGCTGGCATGCGGCGTAGTGGGGTTGGTGAGTGTGTTTGCTACGCTGTCGCCAACCTGAAATGACCGACATTCAAGAAAGGAACGTTATGTTGCTGAGAAAAGCGATCCCTGCATTGCTGTTATTCACACTGGCTGGCCAGGCGCTGGCGGCACAAATTATCACCGTCAGCCGCTTCGAAATTGGCAAAGAGAAGTGGCCCTTTAACCGGGAAGAGGTGATGTTAACCTGCGAGAAAGACGGCGCGCTGTTTGCGATTAACCCCAGCACGCTGATGCAGTATCCCCTCAACGACAAAGCGGATGCGCAGTTCAAGGCCGGTCAGGTTAAAGCGCAGCCGATCAGCGTGATTCAGGCCCCGGATAAAGCCCATCCGGATCAGATGATGAGTCTGCAGCCCATCGTCGATCGTGCGCAGGCGCTGTGCGCGAAATAACACGCGATACGGCAGGGTTGTCAGCAAAATTGTTTAGCCGATCACAAACCTGTCGGTTTTTTGCACAGCACCGCTGCACTGGCTGGAAAATCTCCTGTCTTGGCCTACGCTTTACAGGCAAGGCGAAAGCCTGAACGAATGCCAACTTTTAGCGCACGGCTCCTTGAGAGCCCTTTCCCTGGACCGAATACCTGGAATAGTGTTCGGTCTTTTTTTATACCCGACGCGTCTTAATATCCATCCCGGTCGCCAATAAGCCGGAACGCACCAGGCACTGTCATCTTCCCGTCCTTGATCTCCCCGTGTAATCCCGCCACATTAGCGCTTCGCATTCTGATTTTCGTTACGGAGAGAAGCATGTCGTCTGAACAGCAAATCGCCTTACTGAAACGCATTGATGACCGCTACCGGATGCTGACTGGCAACGGATTATACTGTCCTGAGCACATAGCCGATCGTTACCGCTGGCTCCACGAGGATGCGCCGTACAGTATTCTCGCGCATAACCGTGAGGCCGATCCGGTTTTTGTCTATGCCAACCGCTGTGCGCTGGATTGTTTTCACTACAGCCTGGCGGAGATGCTGCAACTGCCCTCACGGCTTAGCGCCGGGCCTGCCGACAGGGCGGAGCGGCAGCGTTTGCTGGACAGCGTGAGGCGCAATGGCATCGCCACAGGTTATAGTGGCCCGCGCGTCAATAAACAGGGTGAGACCTTCACCATCTACGAGGGTGAAGTCTGGCAGTCAGAAGAACACGAAGCGGACTGGGGGCAGGCCGCCTTGTTCTGGCCTCGTCCCCGTCAGTCCAGAAAGTAAAACAACGTTGTGCCACGTCATACCTTACCTGCGATGACGTGGCGCAATGGCGTGCGTTACACGCGGAAGGCTTCTACCATGCCGCGCAGCGCATGGGCCTGCTCGGACAGAGATTGTGAAGCCGAAGACGATTCTTCCACCAGTGCCGCGTTATTCTGCGTTACGCTGTCCATCTGACTCACCGCGACGCTGACCTGTGAAATGCCCTGCATCTGTTCGGCAGAGGCAAGGGAAATTTCATCCATCGCACTCGCGAGGTCGCCCACCATGCTGACAATTTTCAGGATACTTTCACCCGTGCCGTTGGCCACTTTGACGCCGCTTCCCACTTGCTCCACCGCCTGCTCAATCAGAGATTTTATCTCTTTTGCGGCAGTGGCGCTGCGCTGGGCCAGCGTGCGGACTTCGCCTGCCACGACCGCAAACCCGCGTCCCTGTTCACCCGCCCGCGCGGCTTCAACGGCGGCATTCAGCGCAAGAATATTGGTCTGAAAAGCAATGCCTTCTATCACGCCGGTGATATCGCGAATTTTGGCGGCGCTCAGGGAAATATCGTTCATGGTTTCTGACATCCGGTGGACATCACTCTCACCGCTGCGGGCCAGCTCTGCAGTTTCACGCGCCGTTGAGGCCGTAGTTTGAGCACCGGCGGTATTACTTTTTACCGTCGCAGTTAACTGCTCCATGCTGGCCGCCGTTTCCTGCAAGGCAGCAGCCTGCTGTTCAGTACGCGAGGAGAGTTCGGTATTTCCCTGGGCGATTTCCTCTGCCGCCAGGGCAACATTGCCCGACGTTTGTTTAATTTCTGAGACCAGCCCGCGCAGCTTCGCCTGCATACCATCCAGGGACGCAAGCAGGCTGGTGGTGTCATGGCGACGCAGCGAAACGCTGGATGTCAGGTCACCTGCCGCAATTGCAGCGGCCAGCGCCTGCGCCTGGGCGGGCTCACCGCCCAGTTGACGCATCAGCACACGTGTAATCACATAGCCAGTTGCTACCGAGAACAGGACAGAAAGCACGGCTAGCAGCACCAGCGTTACCGACGCCCGGCTGGTGGACTGGCTGTTAACTTCTACGGCGTTACGGCTGCTATACATCAGAATATCGGTGGCTTTATTAAGCGCATCCAGCATATTGCGTTGCAGTGGACGCAGGGTCGTCATGAGATAGCGCGTCGCTTCTGTTTGCTCATTTTTTAGTCCCAATTGCCCGGCCGTCACGAAGGACGCCATCATCGGTGCTTCAAGTTCCCTGATATGATTCAGGGCAGCCTGTTCTTCCGCTGTAGACTGAGTCTGCATCATGGTTTCAAGTGTCTCGCGGTTTTGAATGAACAATGCTTTCTGCGTATTAAGGCGTTGTAACTCTGGCTGCATTTCTTTGTCGTCGGTGAGCAGGGCCAGATTTCGCACGGCTATCGCCAGATCGCGCAGTCCGCCACGCATATCCAGAATAAGTTGGTATTTTCTCATTTTGCTGTTCACGACATCGTCCATGCCCGTTTTGGCATGATGCAGGGAGGTCAGAGAAACGGCAGTACAGAGGATCAAAAGGAGAATGAGCAGGCCGAAACCCGTCGCAAGCCGTGTAGAGATTTTCATAATAAGATTCCTGATAAGGAGCGGTTTCGTTCTCTATCGGCATCAGAGGCATAAATAATTAATGGAAAATGCAAAATTTACATAAATATCGTTAATATTTAATTTCGCACTATTGAAAATGATCTTAATCAATAAATGGTCAGATAAAAGGATTTCATTGCGAAGAAGGGGGTAAATGATGAAAAAACAAAGAATTTATTTATGTATTACATCGGGAAAACATGTGTTTTTGAGGTGATGGATAAATATAAGTGGTGATTCCTCCCTAACCCTGATGCGCCGCACAGCCTGGGCCGAATCCGGACCCGAAAAACGTTAAGCTCAGCACGTTTTTGCGATGCGTAAGGGGGACACGCTTGTCTTTTTGCTGAAGTGTGAGGGGCGATTATCCCGAGCCCGCACAGGGCCGCGACCGTCATGCGTGTCAATGGATCACTGAAAATATGTGAGGCAGGTAACAATATTGACGAAAATTTTAAGTTTATCAGACACTCCCTTACCCTGATTTCTTCACCATAGCGACTCCATTCACAGCATGGGATAGCACAATGCGGAAATCATTAGCAGTGGCCTGGATGTTTTTGATTGTCTCGTTTGGTTCTGCCGCACAAAGCCTGGTACACAGCAGGCACGATCCGACGCATCTCGTCGGACTGAAAACGTACAATAGCCTTGCCGATACGCCGGAATCACCGGATGAGCATGTGAGGGAAAAGCAGCATGATGTAGGCAATGCATTATGATGTGAGGATAAAAATGGCTCGCCCCGGCGAGCCATATTGGTATTACAGGGCAGGTTTGGGAGCCAGCACTTTTTTGCCCAGTCTGATGCCCGGTTTCTCAACATACTGGTACAGTAAAGAGGCCAGGCCATATGTCAGCGGCAGAGATACGGCACAGACAATCAGGAAACGCGTGACATCACTCTGGTAAGCAATATCCGTTTGTTTCAGCAACAGCGCGATAGCCGGAATCACAATCAGCAGATGCAGCAAATACACGGAAAAAGAGACATCGCCCAGCCATGTACTCAGGCGGTTGTTTAACACCTTACGTGGAAGCTGAATGAGCCGCGCCATCAGACTGTTTTCCTGATACTGCCACAGCACCGCCGCCATGCCGATAATCATCAAGGCTTCCATCACCACCTGAAGTTTGATCGCGCCTAACCCGATAAACACACTGACCACCGGGCCAGCAAGGGCAAAGACCACATAGAGCAGGGACTTGCGCCGTACGGCCTCCGCCAGCAGCATGCCCGAAATAAACATATTGAGTTTAATCAGAATCATGGACGGCATTTCAAAGGCTTCGTAATAGTCAGGCAGCAGATAACGGCCGGCACAGCTCAGCGCCATGATGCACAGCAATGCCGGGGCATAACCGAAGCGCATAACCGCCAGCATGATAAAGGGAAACAGCAGATAAAACTGCATTTCCAGCCCGATACTCCAGTCGGGCAGCGTGGTGTTAAAGCCATAGGCGGGCAGGACGCCAAACAGGAAAGAGAAATGCGTCACGACATTCATGAGTGACTGATCGGCATAGCGTGAGGCATCGGTCGCTGTGCCCGAATAAACATGTGCGATCGTGTCGCGCATCTCGCCAAACCAGGGGCCAGAGATGAGCGCGACCGCCAGCAGCAGATAGTAAAGCGGGGCGATGCGAAAAAAACGCCGTAGCCAGAATTTCTTGATGGTTTCCGGGCTTTGCCACGGCTCTTTTTCCTGTCGTTCGACATAGTTTTTTGCCATCAGGTAGCCCGAAAGCAGGATAAACAGATCCACACCAATCCCCGGAGAAGAGAGTAAAGTGATATGGCAATGGATAAGCAAGCTTATGTGTCCCAGCAGTACCCAAAGAGAAGCAATCCCCCGTAACCCTTCCAGTTCCGTGGACCATCCTCGCGTTGCAGACATGGTAAAACCTCGTTAATCAATTATTTATACTGGATCCAAAGGCATCACTAAGCCCTAACAGTCGGATCAAGTCCACCTGCAATGATAAAAGTAAGAGGATTCTGACATTATGATGAATAATCGATCTGCGTGATAATACACACACCTTTGAGTGGCTCAGAAGTGACTGTCGATGACAAAGGTCAACCCCTTTCTCTGACGGGCCTGCCACTGGGGATAAGAGGGACGTATTTTCATAAACAGCAGGGCAGGACGGCATTGCAGACGTACGGGTAAAGGGCGGAAAGGGGACGTCTGCGTCCCCTGTTCTCAGGCCAGTTTCAGCATAACCATGCCCAGCAACAGCAGAGCCAGGCCCGCCCAGCCTTTGCGGTTCAGGCGCTGACCAAAGAGAATGCCGCCTGCAGCAACGGTGGCGACGAGACCAAACCCGCCCCAGAGCGCGTAAGCCACGGAAAGATCGATACCTTTCACGGCCTGCGACAGCGCACTGAATGCCAGCAGCACACAGCCCAACGACGCGATGCCGGGCAGGGGCTTTTTAAAACCGTTGCTGTACTTGAGCATGATATTGGCGGCAATTTCCAGCAGGACAGCCAGTGCCAGCCAGGCAAAATGAATCAGATCAGGCAGGGTCATGATCGGCCTCCTTCTTGCTGCCGGTTTTCATCAGCAGAATGCCGACAATCAAGGTGACCAGACCGCAGATTTTCAGCGGCGATACGGTTTCATCAAACAGATGCACGCTAAACAGCGTGATCAGCATAATGCCGATACCTTCCCAGAGGGCATAAGCGACCCCCAGTGCGATACGTTTGATGGCAAAACTCAGGAAGATATACGAACAGGCAATCATGCCCAGCATAATCAGATAGCCGCTCTGGCTTTGATTCAGGCTGGACCATTTCATGGTCAGGGTACCCATGATTTCCGCAACAATAGCGAGTGCTAATAATCCCCATGCGCGCATGGTTTTTTCTCCACAACTAGCGTCGTAATTAACCCACCGTGATGCCACGGCAGAAAGGAATAAACGAGCGGAAAGGGGACTAAAGCGCGCTGCGCCAGTGCTGATCGAGGGCGTTAACGCTGAGTAATGCGAGGAACGAAAGGGCGGTAAAACGGGGAATGAACATCCTGCTCATAATTTCACAATGCATCCACGTTATTGCTTCTCTTCAGTGGACGGGTAAAGCCTCCGGTAATAAACACCCACACTTTATACCACCACCGGCGTTAAAAGCACAGCGAGATATTGTAAGTTGAATTGACATAAATCAGAGCAATCATGCTTATTATTCTGATTAATGTAGGTGATAAGTGCAGAAAAAAGAAATAAGCCGGACAGTTGTCCGGCTTAAGGTCAGGGAGGCGATCAGGCTGACCGCTCAGGTGCCTTACGCACTGGGGCATCGCCTGCAACATAGTAGTCTGCGGTACTGCGCGGCAGCGGTTGACGACCACGGATGCAGTCGGCGATTTTTTCACCGATCATGATGGTGGTCGCATTCAGGTTGCCCGTAATAATTAAGGGCATTATGGATGCATCGACCACGCGCAAACCTTCCAGTCCATGTACGCGGCCTTCGCCATCAACCACCGCCATCTCGTCATTACCCATCTTACAGGTTCCGCAAGGATGGTAAGCCGTTTCGCCATGGTTACGCACGAATTCATCCAGCTCCTCGTCCGTCTGGCATTCAATGCCCGGGCTGATCTCACGGCCACGGTATTTATCCAGCGCGGGCTGATTGATGATTTCACGTGTGATACGAATCGCATCACGGAACTCATGCCAGTCCTGTTCATGCGACATATAGTTGAACAGAATTGCGGGATGGCGACGCGGATCGCGGGACTTCAGGCGCACATGTCCGCGGCTGGGTGAACGCATTGAGCCCACGTGACACTGAAAACCGTGCGCATCGACCGCATTCGAGCCGTTGTAGTTAATCGCTACCGGCAGGAAGTGGTACTGAATATTCGGCCAGGTAAACTCTTCACGGCTGCGAATAAAGCCACCCGCTTCGAACTGGTTACTGGCACCCACGCCCGTGCCGTTAAACAGCCACTCTGCGCCGATCTTCGGCTGATTCCACCACTTCAGTGCGGGATACAGAGAGACGGGCTCCTTGCATTCATACTGCAGGTACATTTCAAGGTGATCCTGCAGGTTCTCACCTACGCCCGGCAGGTCATGGACGACCGGGATGTCAAACTGCTGTAACAGTTCGGACGATCCCACACCCGATCGCTGTAAAATTTGTGGCGAAGCAATGGCACCCGCACACAGCAGCACTTCGCGTCGCGCATGAACGGTGTGCAGCGTATTACTGTCACCGATCATATATTCCACGCCAATTGCACGCTTGCCTTCAAACAAAATACGGTCAGTGGTGGCATGGGTCACGATTTTCAGGTTCGGACGGCGTTTCGCCTGGTCAAGATAACCGCGCGCGGTGCTGGAACGTCGGCCTTCTGGCGTGACGAAGCGGTCCATAGGCCCAAAGCCTTCCTGCTGATAACCATTCAGGTCATCTGTGCGCGGATAGCCGGCCTGAACGCCTGCCTGAATCATTGCTTCAAACAGCACGTTGTTGCCTTTCTTCGGCGTGGTCACGCTGACCGGACCATCGCCGCCGTGGTAGTCATTGGCACCGGTATCGCGCGTTTCTGACTTGCGATAGTAGGGCAGACAGTCCAGATAGCTCCAGTTTTCCAGGCCGGGCATGCTTGCCCAGTTGTCCAGATCCATCGCGTTACCCCGGATATAACACATGCCGTTGATCAGCGAAGAACCGCCCAGGCCTTTACCCCGACCACACTCCATGCGGCGGTTGTTCATATACGGCTCAGGCTCAGTTTCATACGCCCAGTTATACCGTTTTCCCTGTAAAGGGTACGCCAGGGCCGCGGGCATCTGCGTCCGAAAATCGAAACGATAATCAGGCCCACCCGCTTCCAGCAGCAGAACATTCACGCTACTGTCTTCAGTCAGTCGGGTGGCCAACACATTCCCTGCGGATCCGGCTCCAATGATAATGTAATCAAATTCCATTCGTCGCTCCTCAGGTAAGGGGATTAAAAGACAGACTGAAAGCGCGTCAGCTCAACCTGAACCGACTTCACCTGGGTGTAATTCTGCAACGTCATCAAGCCGTTTTCACGACCGACGCCAGAATGCTTGTAACCGCCGACAGGCATTTCAGCGGCAGATTCACCCCAGGTGTTAATCCAGCAGATGCCCGCTTCAATCTGATGAATGACGCGGTGCGCACGATTCAGATCCCGGGTCACCAGACCCGCGGCCAGACCATATTCGGTATCGTTAGCGCGACGTATCACTTCCTCTTCCGAGATGTAACTCAGGATCGACATCACCGGCCCGAAAATTTCCTCACGGACAATTTTCATGTCGTCGCGGCAGTCGCTGAATACGGTTGGTGCCACCCACGCGCCCTGATCAAACCCGTCACCGGTTA
This sequence comes from Pantoea sp. SGAir0180, assembly GCF_043546245.1. NCBI lineage: Bacteria > Pseudomonadati > Pseudomonadota > Gammaproteobacteria > Enterobacterales > Erwiniaceae > Pantoea > Pantoea sp. SGAir0180. The sequence goes on from NZ_CP028071.1 coordinate 1,392,202, forward strand.
AGCGTTTACCGCCACACAGCAGACGGGCACCTTCTGCAATACCGGACTCAATAAAGCGCATCACGTTGTCACGGTGGCTAAAGCTGACCAGCGGACCAAAGTTCGTCTCGGGATCGCGCAGATCGCCCGCTTTGATACGGGCAACACGTTCTACGATTTTGGCTTCGAACGCAGACTGCAATGCGGCCGGGACAAAAACGCGGGTACCGTTGGTACATACCTGGCCGGAACTGTAGAAGTTAGCCATCATGGCGATGTCGGCGGCCAAATCGAGATCGGCGTCATCAAAGATGATCAGCGGGGATTTGCCGCCCAGCTCCATGGTGACGTCCTTCAGGGTCGATCCTGCCGCATTTGCCATGACTTTTTTGCCGCTGACGACACCGCCGGTAAATGACACTTTATCGATACCCGGATGCTCGGTAAGCAGTTGACCGGTAACCGCGCCGGTACCGGGCAGCACGTTGAAAACGCCGTCCGGCACACCGGCTTCGGTGTAAATCTCAGCCAGTTTCAGGGCCGTCAGCGGTGTGACCTCGCTGGGTTTGAAAATCATGGCATTGCCTGCGGCGAGGGCCGGGGCAGATTTCCACAGGGCAATCTGAATCGGGTAATTCCACGCGCCAATACCGGCGACCACGCCTAAGGGTTCACGGCGGGTATACACAAACGCGGTATCACGCAGAGGAATTTGCTGGCCTTCCAGCGCAGGGATCAGCCCAGCGTAATACTCCAGCACATCGGCACCGGTAACGATGTCGACGCTGGCGGTTTCACTGAACGGCTTACCGGTATCAAGCATTTCCAGTTCAGCCAGCTCATCATTGCGCTCGCGCAGAATATCTACGGCCCGACGCAGAATGCGTGAGCGTTCCATGGCGGTCATGGCTGCCCAGATTTTTTGCCCTTTTCTGGCCGCCGCCACAGCGCGATCGACATCCTCGCGCCCGGCAATCTGGACATCAGCCAGTACTTCGCCGTTGACCGGATTAATCGTCTGGAAGGTTTCTCCAGACGTCGCGGCAACATAAGTACCATTGATGTAGAGGTGTTGTTCGGTGAATCGGGACATAATTTCTCCTGGTTCCGTTACGCGTGTTCGCCGGCTAACTGCTGGCGAATAAATTGAGTGGTCAGTGTCCGTGCTGTCGTCGGGTCAAAGGGCTTGCCGCTTAATGCTGCGCGTAGCCACAGGCCATCAATCATGGCGGCCAGCCCGTGAGCGGCAAGCCTGGCCCTGTCCCTGGGCAACTGGCGGCGGAACTCCACGGCCAGCGATGAAAAAAGACGGCGATGACTGACCCGTTCCAGACGTTGAAGCTGAGGCTGGTGCATACTGCTTGACCAAAAGTCCAGCCAGGCTTTCATCACTGCGCGTTCGACCTGACTTTCGTCGAAGTTTCCCTCAACGATTGCGCGCAGTCGTTCTTCGGCGGGAGCGTTGGCTAACGGCTGCAGGCGACGGGCAACTGCCTCACGTAGTTGCCGGGTGACGTCGCGCATCGTGGCTTCCAGCAATCCGTTCTTGTCCTTGAAATAGTGGCTGATGATGCCGGTTGACACGCCCGCGCGTCGGGCAATCTGAGCAATGGTGGCATCATTAATACCTACGTCATTTATCGTTGCCAGCGTCGCATCGATCAGCTGTCGACGTCGTATTGGCTGCATCCCTACCTTTGGCATTGCGTTCGCTCCCACCCAAAATCAGTCCCCTATTTAATCTTTTTTTGATTGGATATTCAATATAAATAGAAACCTTGTTAGGATGCTGTGTCTTAAAAGTTGAGTAAGTGAAGCGGTAAGTGTGGCAGATTCGTTAGTTTTGACCAGAATGTAACGGCAGGAAACGAAGCGTAAAAAACACTTACCCCTCGGGACACCGGATGTTTTTACCGGTTTGAACTCTTGCAAAATTGATAAGCCAACAACCAGAGGTAAACGATGATGAGTCCACCAGCAAGTGAAAAAGACAGAATCAACCCCGTGGTGTTCTACACCTCCGCAGGATTGATTCTGACCTTTTCACTCATCACTATTTTATTCAGCAGCGAAGCCGCCAACTGGATACTGAGGGCGGTAAACTGGGTGTCCGAAGCGTTTGGCTGGTATTACATGTTGGCCGCCACGCTTTATATCGTGTTCGTGGTATATATCGCCTGTTCCCGTTTTGGCTCAATCAAACTCGGGCCTGAGCAGTCGAAACCGGAATTCAGCATACTGAGCTGGTCGGCAATGCTGTTTGCCGCCGGTATCGGGATAGACCTGATGTTTTTCTCGGTGGCGGAACCGGTTTCGCAGTATATGCAGCCGCCGGAAGGGGCAGGGCAAACGCTTGAAGCGGCCCGTCAGGCGATGGTCTGGACTCTGTTCCACTATGGCTTAACCGGCTGGTCAATGTACGCCCTGATGGGGATTGCCCTTGGCTATTTCAGCTACCGCTACAATCTGCCCTTAACCATCCGTTCCGCCCTGTATCCCATTTTTGGTAAACGTATTAACGGTCCCATCGGCCACAGCGTAGACATTGCCGCGGTAATAGGGACGATCTTTGGTATCGCTACCACGCTGGGAATTGGTGTGGTGCAGTTAAACTATGGGCTGAAGGTCCTGTTCGATATTCCGGAAGGATTAACGGCGCAGACGGCATTGATTATTCTGTCGGTGATCATTGCCACCATTTCCGTGACGTCGGGCGTTGACAAAGGCATTCGTATTTTATCGGAACTGAATGTGGCGCTGGCTCTCGGCCTGATTCTGTTCGTCCTGTTCGCTGGCAATACCGGCTTCCTGCTTAACGCACTGGTGCTCAACGTAGGGGATTACATCAATCGCTTTATGGGCATGACGCTGAATACGTTTGCCTTTGACCGGCCAACAGAGTGGATGAACAGCTGGACCCTGTTTTTCTGGGCCTGGTGGGTGGCCTGGTCGCCGTTCGTGGGCCTGTTTCTGGCACGTATCTCCCGTGGCCGTACCATTCGTGAGTTTGTGCTCGGTACGCTGGTGATTCCTTTTACCTTTACGCTGCTGTGGCTGTCGGTCTTTGGTAACGCGGCCCTGTATGAAATCCTTCATGGCGATGCAGGTTTTGCACAGGAAGTGATGGGCCATGCGGAACGCGGTTTCTACAGTCTTTTGGCGCAGTACCCGGCCTTCAAGCTGAGTGCTTCCGTCGCGACCATTACCGGTATGTTGTTCTATGTGACCTCGGCGGATTCCGGTTCGCTGGTGCTGGGTAATTTCACCTCCAAACTGAAAGACATCAACAGTGATGCGCCGAACTGGCTGCGTATATTCTGGTCGGTCGCCATCGGCGTCCTGACGCTGAGTATGCTGATGACCAACGGCATTACGGCGCTGCAAAATACCACGGTCATCATGGGGCTGCCGTTCAGTTTCGTTATCTTCTTCGTGATGGCAGGGCTGTATAAATCGCTCAAGGTGGAAGATTATCGCCGCGTGAGTGCGACGCGGGATACGGCACCTTATCTGGCACATGCTACTGACCGTCTGACCTGGAAAAAACGGCTGTCGCGCCTGATGAACTATCCTGGCTCGCGCTACACCCTGAAAATGATGGATGACACGATCTTTCCCGCCATGGAGGACGTGGCAAAAGAGCTGGAGCTGCGTGGCGCGCGCGTCACGCTGGACCGCGTGGCCGCCGACGGGGAGCATCCTCTGGGTTATCTGGACCTGCGCGTACAGCTGGGCGAGGAGCAGGATTTCCTCTATCAGGTCTGGCCACAGCAGTATTCCATTCCGGGCTTTACCTACCGCGCGCGCAGCGGGAAATCTACCTATTACCGGCTGGAGACGTTCCTGCTGGAGGGCAGTCAGGGTAATGACCTGATGGATTACAGCAAAGAGCAGGTGATCATCGATATACTCGATCAGTATGAGCGCCACTTGAACTTTATTCATCTGCATCGAGAGGCACCGGGCAGCAACATTACGTTCCCCAGCGCCTGATCCCACAGCCCGTTAGCCGCCAGGTTAACGGGTTTTTTATGGCTGACGGAAAACCCGGCCGCGTAAACATGGTCCACAGCCAGTCAGGTTTTGCCGGAGGCCTACGATACATCCGGGGACAGGGAAATGTGTCATCACTGCCGTCCACGTGACAACGGGAGTTTACTGTCGGAATTGTCCCGACCTAAAGCGGGGCAAATTCAACTATCTTTAAACTTTACAGGACACCAATGACTGTTGTGGACAGGGAGTCGTATGCGAAAAATTCTCAGAACATTTCTGCCGCTTTACACCACCACGTTGTTGATGCTGTTGGGCTCAGGGTTACTCACTACCTACGTGTCACTGCGTCTGGCCCATGATCAGGTTAATGGTGCGCTGATTGGGGCCATCATTGCGGCAAACTATATTGGCCTGGTGATCGGTGGCAAGGTGGGTCACAACCTGATTGCGCGCGTCGGTCATATTCGTGCCTATGTAGCCTGTGCCGGCATTATCACGGCGTCAGTGATCGGACACGGGCTGACAGATTTTATCCCCCTCTGGGTTTTCCTGCGCCTGATCATCGGGCTGTGCATGATGTGCCAGTACATGGTGCTGGAAAGCTGGCTTAACGACCAGGCGGAATCGTCACAGCGTGGGCTAATCTTTGGCTTCTATATGGTGGCGACCTACCTTGGCTTAAGTAGCGGTCAGGTGGTGCTGACCTTACAAAGTGACTTTGGTCTTCAGACGTTGTTAATCGTGGCGCTCTGTTTTGCCCTCTGTCTGGTGCCGATTGCGCTGACGACGCGCACGCATGTTCGCGCGATGTCACCTGCGCCGATGGAACTGGGCTACTTTCTTCGCACCATCCCTAAATTACTCAGCACCACCTTATTAACCGGTATGGTCGTCGGCGCCTTTTATGGCCTGGCGCCGGTGTATGCCAGCAGCAAGGGATTCAGCGATGCGCAGACCGGTATTTTTATGAGTCTGACGATCTTTGCCGGGCTGGTATCGCAGTTTCCTTTAAGCTGGCTGTCCGACCGTTACGATCGTCAGCGGCTGCTGTTTTATATTGCAGCGCTGCTGGCGCTGGCCTGTTTGCCGCTGGTGTTGCTGCCCAGGCTGTCATTTCACTGGGTGCTCGGCATCGCCTTTCTTGCCAGCATGGTGCAGTTTGCCCTCTATCCTTTGCAGGTGGCGCTGGCAAACGATCAGGTGGCGGCGGAGCAGCGCGTTTCACTGACGGCCTGTCTGCTGATGGCGTTTGGTATCGGAGCCAGTATCGGCCCGTTGCTGGTGGGCTCGCTGATGCAGCCTTTCGGCAGTAACATGCTTTATCTGTTCTTCACGGTGTGCACCCTGTTGATTGCTGTGCTGAGCTATGTGAAGAAAGCGCCGCTTCCGTTACCGACTACCGAGGTACCTTTGCCCCACGTGGTGTTACCGGACAGCCTGGCTACCTCGCCTTTAGGCGCGGCGCTTAATCCGGTGCTGGAAGACGAGGCGATTCAGGCGGCGATGGTCACCAGTGATGAGGAGGGCGCAGAGGACGAGGGTGAGAATGAGGACGAAGGCGACGTGACCCAGGCGCGCGACGATGAAAGCCGCAGCAGGGCCACGTCGGGTTCCACATCTCCTGACGGATAAGCGTTACGGGCGATGAAAATCCTCGACACGCTGCATGGGTTTTGCCACGCTGAAAGCCGTTACCGCAAGGGGGAATGTCATGTTAGAACTGCGCCCAAACTGTGAACGTTGTGATATCGATCTGCCTGCGGCATCGCGTGATGCGCGCATCTGTTCGTTCGAATGTACCTTCTGCGCGACCTGCGCTGAGCAGCATCTGCAGGGGCATTGTCCCAACTGCGGGGGAGAATTAGTGCGACGTCCCATCCGGCCCGCCGCCAAATTGCTGACCCATCCGGCGAAAGCGCGCACCGCCTGAGTTATCAGCATGCATCGCGCCAGAATGCACAGGCGCGATGCCTGCCGCTTGTGCAGGTCCGTCCGCGCTGAGCCACGTTTCTGGCGCTGCTATCAGTAAAACAGCGCCGAATATGTGACAGTGTCACTTTCGGGGTGTGACGGCTTAACGGAACAGCCGACCGTCGCGCACCAGTTCGCGCGGATAGCTGTTTTTAATCCGGCTGCCAACCCGTTTTGCCAGCCCCAGCGGCTGAGCCTGATAGGTCACAATCATCTCATCAACGGTGGGCGGGTTTTCAGGGTAGATATCGCGACCGCGAAACCACGCTTCCGCTTCCGCCTCATTCAGTTCCACTGTCTGCGCTGGACGCGGTGACGCCAGCGCGACAACGGCCTCATGTTGCCAGCGATAACCCTTCGCAAAGGTTTCAGCCAGTTTCAGGCCAATCCGCGAGAAACGGACCTGTCCTAACAGCGGGACGATGTCGGCGGGAAACAGCCAAATCTCTTTATCGCGTTGCCACAGTTGCAGGCGCTCATCCCACTGAAGCGCCACCTTCGCGGCCGCCTGAACAATATCGTTTTCCAGTTTGCGGTTTACGGGGGTAAACGGAAGCTTGCCGACTTTGTATGTCGGCGCAGGCAGCCGCTCAACAGAGGCGATTTTGCGTAACCGCGCGACAAAGAAGCCTTCACTGTCAAACAGCTGAGGAAAGACGTGCAGGTAACCTTCGGGCGTGGCTGCCTGTTCTGCGCCTGGAAACAGCGTCGTCAGCGGCGCAACCTCGACGGCTGCGGGGTAGCGCGCCAGCAGCCAGGCCACAACCTGTTGGTTTTCGATCGGATTGAGTGTGCAGGTGGAATACACCAGCGTACCGCCAGGCTTCAGGGCATGAAACGCGCTGTCAATCAGATCGCGTTGGGTCTGGGCGATATCGTGGGTGCTGGCAAGCGACCAGTTTTTCAGCGCATCCGCATCTTTACGTATCACGCCTTCGCCAGAGCAGGGCGCATCCAGCAGGATCGCATCGAACTGTTCCGGCAGCGCAGGCCCAAAGACGCGGGCGTCAAAGTGAGTCAGCGCGGTATTGGTCACGCCACAGCGGGTAATGTTCGCGTGCAGCACTTTTACCCGGCTGGAAGAGAACTCATTAGCAAGGACAATTCCCTGGTTGTGCATTCGGGCAGCAATCTGTGTTGTTTTCGAGCCGGGGGCGGCCGCCATATCCATGACATGCTGCGCATCGGGACAGGCATCAAACAGCGCCGTCACCGGCAGCATCGAGCTGGCTTCCTGAATATAAAACAGGCCACTCAGATGCTCTGCCACGCTACCCAACGGTAAACTTTCATCCTCCCGGCTGATCCAGAAGCCGTCTTCACACCACGGCACCGGCGTAAGCTGCCAGCCGTAGTGAGCCGTTTGGGCCAGAAACGCGCTGACGCTGATTTTTAACGTATTGACTCGCAGGCTGCGGCGTAACGGCTGCTGGCTGATGTCGATAAACTGCTGCAGGCTGGCCTCATCGGGCAGGCTCTGGCGCATAAGGTCAAGGAAATCGGCTGGAAAACGTGAAGCGGCGTCGGACACGGATAAGTTCTCTTTGAGGCAAAGGCGGGAGTGTAACACGCGGAAAGAAAACGGGCAGCCTGGCTGCCCGTTTTGGGAGGATTAAGGTTGGTTCGGGTCAGGAATGGCCGTACCCCAGTTACGCCACTCTTTCGGCGGTTCGTCCTGCAGCAGGAAGTGCTTGTTCGCATTCGCCTGCGGGGCCAGCGGGACCGTCGGTGGCGTAGCAAACTGAATGCCGCCGCGGATAAATTGCTGGAAGGTACCGGTTTTCACCACACCGCCAATCAGCCCAAAGTCCAGGTTATAGCCGGAGGCGAGCCAGAACACCGAGTTATTACGTACCAGATGCTGATATTTCTTACTGATGCGCAGGGCGATTTGCACGCGATCCGCCATATTACCCAACGAGGTGCCGGTCACGGTACCGACTTCGACGCCACGGAACAGGACCGGCGTCCCTAATGACAGAGAACCCGCTTCGGTGGCATCCACATAGATGTTCAGGCCGTTGAGGTAACGCGAGTCGGTGATGGTGCTTTCCTGCAGCTCAAAGGTCCGCGCGCCGCGTCCTTTACCCGGGTCAACGTTAACGTAAGGCTGCAGGATCGTCTCCAGATGATTCACCCCGGCGGCCGAAATCTCGGGCGACACCACGGAGAAACGACTGTCAACGCGCGCGAAGTTCTGCACGTATTCCGGGTAAAGTACGGCTTTGGCCACCACCTGATTATTGTCATCACTCAGCGACAGCGATTCGATCTGACCCACGTTAATGCCCAGATAGCGAATCGGCATGCCCGCAGACAGTTTGCTGGCATCATAGGTGTGCAGGGTAATCTGGCTGCCCACCGCGCGAGCGGCCGTTTCGGACGGATAAAGCACGCGTTTTACGCCTTTATCCACTTTCGCCCCGGTCAGGTTGTCAAAGCTGATCGCGCCTTTTAAAGCCCGGTTCAGCGGGGAGGCCTGCACCGTTAATCCGCTGCCGTTAAGCTGCACGCGTGCGCCGCCTTCCGCCCAGAAGACACTTTCGTTGGTGAGGAGCTTACGGTATTCCGGTTTGATATGAACGGCAATATCAAACGCATCCGCGCGCGGTGTGACTTTCGTGATTTCGCCCACCTGGAACTTGCGGTACAGCACGACAGATCCCGCCTGAACATCCGGCAGACTTTTCGCGGTCAGCATCAGCGTGGTCGACGGACCGTCACCCACAATACCTTCCTCCGCACGTTCCGCATCCGCAAACAGCGGATAGGCGGCTTCTGGCGCGCCGCGCTTGCCGGGATCCAGACGAATACCGCCATCGACCCATTCACGTGCGCTGGCTCCCAGCACCTGCATGCCGTCCAGACCGAATTTCACATCAAGACGACTGTTCACGATGAATTTACTGTCGCTGTGCACCAGTTGCCGGTGGTCAGGATTGATTGCCACAACAAAATTCACCCCATTTTCATCCAGATCGCGCGAGATGACCTGGCCGATTTTCATACCGTATAACATCAGCGGTTGCCCCGCATCGATGCCATAGCTCTCCGGCGCGCTGAGTTTTACGGTGAGCACATTGGGTTGCTGCAGCAGCGTTTTGTCAGGCGCAACCACGGTAAAATGCTGTACGGGTGGACCGTCGCCGGGCACCAGTTCAAAGGTATTGCCGGTCAGCAGACTGCTCAGGCTGGTGTCAGTCAGGCTGAGTTTCGGACTGTGCATTTCAATGCGTGTGCCTTCGCGCATCAGGCCGACCACAGACGGATCAACCGTCATCTCGCCGGTGACTTTGCCGCCGTCCTGCAGATTCAGTTTGGTGAGCGTACCGACTTCCAGACCCTGGTACATCAGCGGCGTTCGGTTAGCCGACAGGTTATCGCCGTTGGGCAGATCGAGGTTAATCAGCACACCGCGCTGGCTGTGAGCCAGATCAGGATAGAGGGTGTAATTCTGGTCGCTCTTTGCGGCTTCCGCGCCTTCGGGCGAGTCAAAGGCAATCGCGCCATTAACCAGCGCCGCCAGGCTTTCCAGCTGCACTTTGGCACCGCTCAGGCTGACATCGGCGTTCAGGCCGGACACGTTCCAGAAACGGCTGTTGGTTTTCACCAGGTTGACGAAGCGACGTTCGATAAGCACGTCAATTGACACGCCGTTGTTTTGACCGTTGATACTGTAGTCGTACACGCGGCCTACCGGAATTTTGCGGTAATAGACCAGTGAGCCGGTATTCAGCGAGCCCAGATCCGGTGCATGAAGGTGGATCATCAGCTCGCCGGTATTAACACGGTATTTCGGTTGCGTATCCAGGGCGGTGAAGGTGTCGCTCTCTTTACCATCGCCCGGCATCATGCCGATGTAGTTACCGCCGACCAGCGCATCAAGGCCGGAAACCCCGGCCAGCGAGGCTTTCGGTGTCACCAGCCAGAATTGCGTATTCTCACGCAGTGCATCACGCATATCACTTTTGATACTGGCTTTGATCTGGATCTTGCGATAGTCGTCGCTCAGGTTGATGCCCTGCACGGTACCGACTTCCACGCCCTGATAGCGCACAGGCGTGCGCCCGGGCACAATCCCATCTGCCGTCTGGAAATTAATGGTGATTGTAGTGCCGCGCTCCTGAAAATTCGTCCATAGCAGCCAGCCCGCAATCAGCATGGCGATAACGGGCAGCAGCCAAAAAGGGGAAATTTTACGCTTATTACGCAGCGTAGCATTAGTCGGTGTAGTCGGCGTTTCCTGTTGCATGTGCATCCCAGAGCAGGCGGCTATCCAGCCACTCAACGGCCATAATGGTCAGGATCACAGCCGCGCCAAAGTAAAACGCGGCAGGTCCCATGGTAAAAGCCAGTAACTGGTCACGATTGACCAGTGACATGGTTAACGAAATGACAAACAGATCCAGCATAGACCAGCGACCGACCCAGGTTACAAAACGCAGGAGACGGATGCGGGTTTTCAGGCCTTGCTCGCAGCGAAAATGAATGCTGAGAAGCAGCGCCAGCATGACCAGAACCTTGGTAAAGGGCACTAAGATACTGGCGATAAAGACGATGGCGGCGACCGGAATATTACCGGATGCCAGGGAAAGAATGCCGGAGAAGATCGTATCTTCCCGCCGCGAGCCATTGAGGTACACCACCGAAATGGGCAGCAGATTGGCCGGGATCAGCAGCACAATGGAAGCGATGAGCGCAGCCCAGGATTTTTGCAGGCTGTGACGGCGACGGAAGTCGAGCGGTGTATGGCAGCGGGGGCAACGGCCTCGTGCGTCGGGAACATCGGTATAATGGCAGTTGAGACAAACCTGCAGATCCTCCCGTCGCGTCACCTGAGGCTGTTGCGGATAAAAGTGTTCCCATAGCTGCTCAATATTGAGATGAATCAGCGTCATCACGCTCAGGACGGTCAGGGCAATGTAAGCCACCAGACCGTAGCCCATTTCGAGATCGGCGTATTCCTGAACTTTAATCGACGCCACCGCGATGCCAATCAGGAAAATGTCCAGCATGACCCACTCTTTCAGCTTCTCCAGCATCAGCAGAACCGGGCGCAGATTCATGCCCAAACGCTGGCCCAGCGCCAGGTAGCCAATGCCAGCCACAAGCGTGACGGGCGCACCGATAGTGCAGAACGCCACCATGGAGGCCGTTAACACGTTGCCCTGCAGCGTCATCTGCACAATGCCTTCCAGCAGGCTGGCGTTAATGCGCATACCCAGCAGCCGGATATCAATCAACGGCATGCTGAAGGCGAACGGCATCAGGACCAGCATGGTGGCCGCCATCGCCAGCAGACGCGTCATCGACCAGTCATAGCCGCTGACAATTTGTGCATTACAACGGGGGCAATGTGCCGACTGATGCGATTTCACATCTGGTAAGGAAAAAAGGGTATCGCATTGCGGACAACGCTGATAACGTGCGTGGGGCAATGTCTCGCTAATCGCGTGAATTTTCATAAAGAGTGCAGGGTTCGCTTATTGTTATCTACGCAAAGGGTTGTTAAGACATTGCTGTGTACCTGTTTCGGGTATCACGCTTCGATCCACAGAATGTTAAGGTTATAGTAACTAACGCTATGATTCACCTTATGGCTATGGATTTTTAGTGCTTATTTTTAACTGGCGGAGTGGTTAGCCGCCCGGATGTCACTGGTAACGGTTGAATAATGAACAAAACTGCCTTTTACGCCGATTTAGATCGCGATATGCGCGCCTTACTGGCGGGAGAAACGGCGTTCCTCGCCGCGATGGGTAACTTTAGCGCGCTGTTGTATGAACGTCTCGAAGGCGTGAACTGGGCAGGCTTCTACCTGCTGACGGAAGCAGACACACTGGTGCTTGGCCCGTTCCAGGGTAAAATTGCCTGTGTGCGCATCCCCGTGGGTAAAGGTGTCTGTGGTACAGCGCTGGCGCAAAATCAGGTCCAGCGTGTAGATGATGTGCATGCGTTTCCGGGGCACATCGCCTGCGATGCGGCCAGTAATGCTGAAATTGTGATTCCTCTGAAAGTAAACGGTCACGTTGTGGGCGTGCTGGATATCGACAGTGTGGAATACAATCGCTTTGATAGTGATGATGAAAAAGGGCTGGTAGCCTTGACTGACGGGCTTTGCGACGTGCTCGCGAACACGGACTTAGAAAAATATTTGCAGCTGACGCGTAGCTAATCGACTGGATTGCATGGCATTTAGCGATGTTGTCATTATAATGTCGCCTGTTCATGCCTGCTCTGGTCGGCAAACCCGTAGTAATCAGGAAATTTCATGGAAAATCAACCTAAGTTGAATAGCAGTAAAGAAGTCATTAGCTTTCTGGCGGAGCGCTTTCCGCACTGCTTTAGCGCTGAAGGTGAAGCGCGTCCGCTCAAAATCGGTATCTTTCAGGATCTGGTCGAGCGCGTTCAGGGCGAAATGAACCTGAGCAAGACACAGTTACGTTCAGCATTACGTCTTTATACCTCCAGCTGGCGCTATCTGTACGGTATTAAAGCGGGTGCGACCCGCGTGGATCTCGACGGCAATCCGTGCGGTGTTCTCGATGAGCAGCACGTTGAGCATGCCCGCAAGCAACTGGAAGACGCGAAAGCGCGTGTTCAGGCGCAACGCGATCAGCAGCGGGCCGCGCGTCGTGAAGCCGGTGAGGGCGAAGAAGGGGCCAGCGCGCCACGTCGTCCACGCAAACCTGCTCCGCGTAAAGCCGCAGAGGGTGACGCCGCGCGTAAGCCGCGTCCGCAGTCTGCTGAGCGTCCTACTGCATCGCAGCATCGCAAACCGGCACCCCGTCCGGAGCTGCAGCAGGCTAAACCCATCACTGATACCTCAACTTTGCAACCCGGCCAGAGTATTAAAGTTAAAGCAGGCAAAAGTGCAATGGACGCAACCGTTCTGGAAGTTTCTAAAGACGGCGTCCGGGTACAGCTCGCTTCCGGCATGGCAATGATTGTGCGCGCAGAACACCTGCAGTTCTGAAACGGAGGCTGACCCCGGCATGAACACCTTGTTAAAAGTTGGATTGATCGCGGGCCTGCTGTTGTCAGGCCCTTCCTTTGCCGCCGAGAACATCACTCGTGCCGATCAAATTCCTCAGTTGCATGAAGATCCCCAGGATCCTACCGTCAGCGAGCGCGTCACCTCACGGTTCACGCGTTCTCACTATCGCCAGTTCGATCTGGACGGGGCGTTTTCCGCCAAAATTTTTGACCGCTACCTCAACATGCTCGACTACAGCCACAACGTGCTGCTGGCGTCGGATGTAGCACAGTTTGCCAGCAAGAAAACACAGCTGGGTGACGAACTGCGTAGCGGTAAGCTGGATATTTTTTACGATCTTTATAATCTGGCCCAGAAACGCCGCTTCGAACGCTATCAGTACGCGCTCACGGTCCTGGCTCGCCCGATGAACTTTACCGGTAATGACACCATCGATATTGACCGTTCCAAAGCGCCCTGGCCGAAAGACCAGAACGAATTAAATGCGCTGTGGGATGCCAAGGTGAAATACGATGAGTTGAGCCTGAAGCTGGCCGGTAAAGACGAAAAAGAAATTCGTGACGTGCTGACCAAACGCTATAACTTCGCCATCCGTCGCCTGGCACAGAGCAACAGCGAAGATGTGTTCCAGCTGGCAATGAATGCATTTGCCCACGAAATCGATCCGCACACCAACTATCTGTCGCCGCGCAATACCGAGCAGTTCAATACTGAAATGAGCCTGTCGCTCGAAGGGATTGGCGCCGTACTGCAGATGGATGACGATTATACCGTGATCAATTCTATGGTCGCGGGTGGCCCGGCGGCGAAAAGTAAAGCCATCACCGTTGGCGATCGTATTGTCGGCGTCGGTGAGCCAGGCAAGCCAATGGAAGATGTGATTGGCTGGCGTCTGGATGATGTCGTCGCCAAAATTAAAGGACCGAAAGGCAGTAAGGTTCGCCTTGAAATCCTGCCTGCCGGTAAAGGTACTAAAACCCGCATTGTGACACTGACGCGTGAGAAAATCCGTCTGGAAGATCGCGCCGTTAAAATGAGTATTCACAATGTGGGCAAGCAGAAAGTCGGCGTACTGGATATTCCGGGCTTCTACGTGGGCCTGACCGATGATGTCAAAGTGCAGTTGCAGAAACTGCAAAAGCAGAATGTCGACAGCATCGTGATTGATCTGCGGACCAACGGCGGTGGCGCACTGACCGAGGCGGTCTCACTGTCTGGCCTGTTTATCCCAAGTGGCCCCGTGGTGCAGGTGCGCGACAATAATGGTCGCATCCGTCAGGACAGCGATAACGACGGCATTGTGTACTATAAAGGGCCGCTGGTGGTGCTGGTTGACCGCTTCAGTGCGTCTGCCTCTGAAATCTTTGCGGCGGCGATGCAGGACTATGGGCGTGCGCTGATTGTTGGCGAGCCGACTTTTGGTAAAGGCACCGTTCAGCAGTATCGCTCGCTGAACCGCATTTACGATCAGATGCTGCGTCCGGAATGGCCTGCGCTGGGATCGGTTCAGTACACGATTCAGAAGTTCTACCGTATTAACGGTGGCAGTACACAGCGTAAAGGCGTCACCCCCGATCTGCTGATGCCTACCGGCGTTGAAGCGGCGGAGACAGGCGAGAAGTTTGAAGATAACGCCTTACCGTGGGACAGCATCACGGCTGCCACCTACGCGAAAACCGGAGATGTGAAAGCGCTGGTGCCGCAGTTGACGAAAGAACATGATGAACGTATCGCGAAAGATCGTGAGTTCCAGTACATCATGAAGGACATTGCCCGCTTTAATGCCATGAAGGACAAGCACAATATCGTGTCGCTCAATCTTGCTCAACGCGAGAAAGAGAACCACGAAGACGATGCGCTGCGTCTGGAACGCATTAATGCGCGCTATCAGGCCGAAGGCAAAAAGCCGCTGAAGAGCCTGGATGACCTGCCTAAGGATTACAAAGAACCCGATCCTTATCTGGATGAAACCGTCAAGATTGCCAACGATCTGGCGCAGCTGGAAAAGACGCTTCCCGACGCGTCCGCAGCGAAAAGCAACTGATACGTTCTGGTTTAATAAAAAGCACCGCACTGCGGTGCTTTTTTTATGATAAGTCCGGCAAGGATGCGTTACGTTAATGTGTTGTACTGCGCGCATTCAGTAGGGTTGCGGTAAAGGTTATGTCATATTGTAAAGTTATGTCTTTTTAGGCACTTAAACGTTAAGGTCGCTTGAAAACCCGCACAATGCTCATAGGATATGTATCCGCGCATGAGCGCATGAACTACTGAGGATGATTAACCGTTATGATGCGTATTGCTCTTTTCCTGCTGACCAACCTGGCAGTGATGTTGGTATTCGGGCTGATTCTCAGCCTGACAGGAATTCAGTCAAGCAGTGTTCAGGGCCTGATGATTATGGCAGGTCTGTTTGGCTTCGGCGGTGCGTTTGTCTCACTGCTGATGTCGAAGTGGATGGCGTTGCGTTCGGTCGGCGGTGAAGTGATTGAACAACCACGCAACGAAACCGAGCGCTGGTTGTTAGAGACCATTAGCCAGCAGGCCCGGCAGGTTGGTATTGCGATGCCGCAGGTCGCGATTTACCACGCGCCTGACATCAACGCCTTTGCAACCGGTGCCCGCCGTAATGCGTCACTGGTGGCTGTATCGACCGGGCTGCTGCAAAACATGAGCCGCGACGAGGCTGAAGCGGTGCTGGCGCACGAAGTCGCGCATATTGCCAACGGCGATATGATCACCATGACCCTGATTCAGGGTGTCGTGAACACCTTTGTGATTTTCGTTTCGCGTATTCTGGCGCAGATTGCGGCAGGCTTCATGTCTGGTAACCGCGATGGGGAAGAAAGCAGCAACGGTAATCCGCTGGTGTACTTTGCCGTTTCTATGGTGCTGGAACTGGTGTTTGGTATCCTTGCCAGCATCATTACCATGTGGTTCTCTCGTCACCGTGAGTTCCATGCGGATGCCGGTTCAGCGAAACTGGTGGGCCGTGAGAAGATGATTGCGGCACTGCAGCGCCTGAAAACCAGCTACGAGCCGCAGGAGCCCAGCAGCATGATGGCGTTTTGTATCAACGGTAAAGGGAAGTCATTCAGCGAGCTGTTTATGTCGCATCCCCCGTTAGATAAACGTATTGAAGCGCTGCGTAGCTGCGAATACCTGAAGTAACCCGGCAAAAAGGCGACTGAGAAGTCGCCTTTTTTTATCACTGTACGCGCGGTGTTTTTATGCGCGACAGACTGAGCAGGGCCGCTGCGGTTGAGAATCCAGCCGCCAGTAACAGCGCCGCATGGGTGCCGTCATTGCCCAGCCAGTTGAACATCAGCGCTACCAGTGCGGCACCGCTGCTCTGACCCAGTAACCGTGCCGTGCCCAGCATACCGCTGGCACCACCGCTGCGTTGACGCGGAGCGGAGGTAATAATGGTGTGGTTATTCGGGGACTGAAACAGGCCAAAGCCCGCCCCGCACAGCATCATGCGCCAGATAATGTCCATGTCGTCTGGCTTCGCAGGTAAGTGAGCCAGCAGAAAAAGCCCGATGGCAAACAGGGCCAGCCCTAATCCCCCGAGTAAGCCCGCATGCACTCGTTCAATTAAACGTCCCGCGACCGGTGAGAGCAGCATGGTGGCCAGCGGCCACGGCGTAAGCAATAAACCGGTTTCGACCTCTGTACGCCCCAGCACGCTTTGCAGGTAGAAGGGCAGTGATACCATCGCCAGCATCTGCGCGCAGAAAGAGCAGACGGAGGTGCACATCGACAGGGCAAAAATAGGGGTGCGCAGCAAATCAACCGGCAGCAACGGCACGGCCATCGTCAGCTGGCGTCGGATAAAAAAGTAGCCCACCACAAGCAGCGTGATAAGTTCTCCTGCGATAAGCCAGATCGATTGTCCCTGGGCAAAGCCACCCAGCGCCGAAATAAGCAGGCCGAAAAAGAGCGCATTCATTACCGCACTGGTGACATCAAACTTCTGTGTTTTGGCCCGTTGCGGGTTATCCGGCAGATAACGTAACGCCAGCCAGAGCGTGACAACGCCCAGTGGCAGGTTGATCAGGAACAACCAGCGCCAGCTGGCAAATGAGAGGATGGCTGCCGCAACCGTGGGGCCGGCCGCCGTCGAGATCGCCACCAGCAGGGCGTTGATCGCGATGCCGCGGCCCAGATAATGTGGGGGATAAATGATACGAATCAGGGCGGTGTTAACGCTCATAATCGCCGCACCCCCCAGGCCCTGAAGCACCCGGCCCAGCGTAAGCAGGGGAAGGGAGGGCGAAAGGGCGCAAAACACCGACGTGATGGCAAACACCACCAGCCCTGCCTGGTACACGCGGCGGTAGCCGACGATATCGCCTAAAAAGGACAACGACAGTAGCGAGGCGACAATGGCAATCTGATAAGCATTAATCACCCAGACTGACTGGGCCGGACTGGCCTGTAGCTCACGTGAGATGGTTGGCAGCGCGACATTGGCAATCGATCCATCCAGTACCGCCATGATAAGGCCGATGGCGATCGTCAGAATAGCCCAGTAGCGTTGGGGTACTGCGAGTCCGCCGTCAGAAGAGGAAAGTGACATAGAGGCTAATATTAAAGAGTGTGAATATCATCATGCTAATCAATTGGCCGCCAAATTGCATCGTACCCACGGAAAAAATATATTTTAGAGATGTTTCAAACCCGGAAGATTGCCGGGATCGGCGCTGTCACTCTATACTGCAACTCTGTTCCAGTTTTTTTGAAACACGTATTCAGGGTGACAAATGGCCGCTGACGAAAAGAATAAACAGCCGGATGCCGTCTCTTCGGTGCAAAAAGTATTCGGGATTTTGCAGGCGTTAAGCGAAGAGCGCGATCACGGTATTACCGAGCTGGCACAACGGCTGATGATGTCCAAAAGTACGGTCTACCGATTCCTGCAAACTATGAAAGCATTGGGTTATGTCGCGCAGGAAGGGGAAAGTGAAAAATATTCGCTGACCTTGAAACTGTTTGAGGTGGGATCCAACGCGTTGCAGCATAGCGATCTTATCCGCAGCGCCGATGTACACATGCGCGAGTTATCGCGTCTGACCAAAGAGACAATCCATCTGGGCGCGCTGGATGATGACAGTGTGGTCTATGTGCATAAAATTGACTCGCTGTATAACCTGCGTATGGCCTCACGTATTGGTCACCGCAATCCACTGCACTCCACCGCACTGGGAAAAGTGTTGTTGGCCTGGCGCAGTCGGGAGGAGGTGAATGCCATTCTGGAGCGCATGACGTTCACTATTAACACCGCCAACACCTTACCGGACGCAGGCGCGTTACGCGAAGCACTGGGTCAGGTCAGGGCACAGGGTTATGGTGAGGATAACGAAGAACAGGAAGTGGGCGTGCGCTGCATCGCCGTGCCCATTTTTGATCGCTTTGGTGTCGCCGTCGCCGGACTGAGCCTGTCCTTTCCCACGCTGCGCTTTTCTGCCGCGAACAAGCAACAGTATGTGACGCTGTTACGTGAAGCGGGCCAACGTCTTTCGTCAGAGCTGGGCTATACCGGCAATGACGTGGGTTAAAAAAAAGCGGGCCAGTTGGCCCGCTCCTCCGTTATCCGTTGTCGACCACTTCGCTACTTTTCTTTAGCAGCGGGCAATCCGTCACGCCCACCACGCCGCTGTCTGTATGCAGATATTGCGCGGTCACCATCCCTCTTGCGGTCAGATAGTTACATTTCAGCCCCAGTCCCGCGGCATTCTTGTTGCTGCCCGCCAGCACGCCGTAACCTGTGAACAGCATAGCCAGCCAGAGGATGCCGATAACGATAATCGCCCGAATGAAGAGTTTCATTGTATCTCCTTATGATACCCACGCAGCGTTCCAGTGACTGCTGCTTAACATGATGTACAGGATTAGCATGCCTCGCTTTCAGGCAGGATGCGATCAGAGATAACTGAAAGCGCAGAAAGCGCTATATCGCTGACGTCACCATTATCTTTTGCGGCGGCGCGGAGTAGAATAGACGGTCGTTCTTTTTTTGTGATTTCATCAGGTATCTTGAGGCAGTTATGAATGAGTTAGCCGCGAATGCGGGACCGGTAATCAGTTACGGCGTTTTTCTGCTGGCGCTGATTGTGGCATTAATGCTGTGGTTTTACGTTAATCGCGCCAGCGTTCGGGCGAACGAACAGGTTGCGTTATTGACGTCATTGTTAGAAGAGCAAAAGAAACAGAATGCACTGCTGCGGCGGATGATTGAGGCGCAGAATGGTGCAGATGAGCCGTCCCCCGAAGCGCCGTCGGAAAACGACGGACTGATTCGTTTAATCCCGGAACGTTAACCCTGCATGGAGGCCGGATGGCCTGGAAAAATCCCTGGTATGACAGCAGTAAACCCCATCACACCGCTGAGGGGTTTCGTAACCCTGAGCCCGACAGCCGCCAGCAAGGTGACCTGCAGCGCTGGCGACGTGAACGCAAAGCCCAGGGATTACCCCATCCGCCTCGTCAGGGCTATGACCAGTTTATTACGCAGTGGTGGCAACCTGCCGATCTGAACGGGGAGGATGACCGTCTCTGGTGGCTGGGCCATGCGGCGCTGCTGATGCGCATAAACCAACACTATATTCTGGTTGATCCCGCGCTGTCCCGGCGGGCTTCCCCTTTGCCGTTTATCGGACCTGAACGTAAAACGCCGTCTCCGCTGGCCATTGACCAGTTACCGCGGCTGGATTACGTCCTGATATCCCATAATCATTACGATCATCTGGATAAGCCTACCATCAAACAGATTGTGCGCCGCTTTCCGGACACTATTTTTCTGGTGCCGCTGGGGCTGGCGGAGTGGTGTAAGCGTCATGGGGTCAAACAGGTGCATGAGCTTGACTGGTGGCAACAGAAAGTGTTTGCGGGAATACAGTTTGATGCGGTCCCTGCGCGCCACTGGAGCATGCGCACCGTTACTAATCGCAACCGAACCCTGTGGTGCGGTTGGGTGATCAGGACCGCTTCGCTGCGGTTTTGGTTTTCCGGTGACAGCGGCTACAGCGACAGTCTTCTGGCGATTGCGCAGCATTATGGCCGCTTTAATCTGGCCGCTTTGCCGATAGGCGCTTATGCTCCGCGCTGGTTTATGGGGGCACAACACATGGATCCCCAGCAGGCGGTGGCGTTGTGGCGCGCGATAGGTCAGCCACTGACCCTTCCCATTCACTGGGGGGTTTTCGAACTGGCGGATGAGTCACTGGATGCGCCCCCGGCTGAACTCCAGCGAGCACTCGCGCAGAGCGGCGAGGGTCAGCAAAATTTTGCGCCCTGGAAAATTGGGGCGAGCCACAGTCTGAGCGATCTCAATCCGACCTAATCCGAAATACGGGGCCCTGTGTTTGTGAAACGGCAAGGCTCCGGCGTATTCGCTTTTTATTTCTTTTACGCGCTCGGGGTAATTCAAACGTCAGCTGTCAAGAAAATGATTAGTGCGGAGGGGAAGTCTCAACTTTTGATTTTACTAATAATAATTTTTATATTTGTACGAAATAATAAAAGCTGTACAAGCTGAAGCCGTCCGGGTTTACCGTTCCCCTTATCCATTCCTTTATTTGGTGCATTATTGCCATATTAGTGCAATGTAATTTATTTATTGTCATACATCATGATAAAAGCAGGAAAAGTAGTACGTTATCCCATCCGGGATGCAGGAAGCCTTTATTTTATCGTGAAGTTATGACGGTCGCTGGGTTTCGGTTCGCAGCATTTTGTACCATAAAGTACATTCTCTGGGAGCTACCCTGCAATTATGCAAAAACTAACGATCGACATATTAAAAATGGCTTGCCATTATTTAGCGGATATGTGATAACAATTCGTGGGTTAAACGAGGTACAGTTCTGTTTATGTATGGCATCTTCAGTAAAGAAGTTACGAGTAAAGACGTTGACGTTGAATACCGCTTCCTTGCCGAACTTTAATCAGTGCCTCATTCAGTAATGTCTCTGTTTTATCTGTAGGTTAGCCTCCGGGCAAATAAACACTTTAAGGAATTAGTAAAATGGCAAAGATTAAAGGTCAGGTTAAGTGGTTCAACGAGTCTAAAGGCTTCGGTTTTATCACTCCAGCTGACGGTAGCAAAGACGTGTTCGTACACTTCTCTGCTATTCAGGGCAACGGCTTCAAAACGCTGGCCGAAGGCCAAAACGTTGAGTTCGAAATTCAGGACGGCCAGAAAGGCCCGGCAGCTGTTAACGTTACTGCTATCTGATTTCGCCTCAGACGGGTGCCCTGCGCCCGGTCTCAGATATTAAAGCCTTGGCCTTCTGGCCGAGGCTTTTTTTACGCTTTCGCTCGGGTTCCCTGTCGAGTACACTGCTGCGCGTCGATAGATGCCGGAGCGCCATATGTCCTTGATCTGCCCACTTTGTCACTCTTCCCTGAACCTGACCGAACGCAGCTGGTGTTGCGAAAATCGCCATCAGTTCGATCAGGCGAAAGAGGGCTATGTCAATTTGCTGCCCGTTCAACATAAAGGCTCCCGCGAGCCGGGCGACAGCGCGGAGATGATGCAGGCGCGACGTGACTTTTTGCAGGCCGGTTACTATCAGCCCCTGCGGGACAAGGTGGTTGACGTGCTGAATCAGCATCTGCAGGTACCGGCCGCTCAGATCCTGGATACAGGCTGTGGGGAAGGGTACTACACCGGTGCGCTGGCGGATAACTTTGCGCCAGCGGGCAAGGTCTTTGGCCTGGACGTGGCCAAAATGGCCATTCGGCTCGCGGCGAAGCGCTATCCGCAGGTCCTGTTCTGTGTCGCCTCCAGTCAGCGTCTGCCGTTTGCGGACCATTCCCTTGATGCAGTGGTTCGCATCTATGCGCCCTGTAATGAAGCGGAGCTTAATCGCGTCATCAAACCCGGTGGATACCTGTTAACGGTTACGCCGGGCCCGCACCATCTGGCGCAGTTCAAAGCGCTAATCTATCGCGATGTTCAGCTGCACGCACCGGAAGGGAAAGTGTATCAGGGCTTTCAGCAACGTGCCCGGCATGCGTTGACCTATCCGATGGCCCTTACCGGACAGGCCGCCACCACGTTATTGCAGATGACGCCCTTTGCCTGGCGCGCGCGGCCAGACGTCTGGCAGACGTTAGCCGAAAGCGCGCAGTTTCAGTGCGAAGCGGATTTTGTGATAACCCTGTGGCAACGCGACTAACGCGCTTCGACCAGGGTTTGATAAATCCGCTCAAGATCGTCAAGCTGATGCACGGCGATCAGTAAGCGCCGCTGTTCAAGTTGGATGACTAAAATGCCGTCTTCAGACAGATTCATGCTCTGGATACGGGAATAGGCGATCCAGATACCCGCGAAGAACAATCCCTCCCGTTTCATGACCAGCGTGGGGCGGCGGAGCCAGAACAGCCAGAAGGACAAAAAGCACAGCATCATCAAGAGCGTGGTGGTCAGCACGGGTCCCTGATGCGTGACGTTGTTCCAGAGCAGGATGACCAGTAAACCAATAAAAATCAGGCTGTCGGCTTTATGACGGCGCTGCAGCGGCACACGTAACAACGTCGGGCCTTTACGTCGTGGCAGAATCGCCTCGTCGTAGATCGCAAACACCAGCAGAGCAGCGATGCAGAGGGCGATGATGATGTCCGTCAATGACATGGGGCTTCCTTTCGAGCTTCAGTGGATGTTACCGCCAAAAAAATCGGGAGCCTTGCTCCCGATTGCGTCAGGATTACAGCCCAAGCAGGCCGATCCAGTAGCCGAAGATACCGATAGCAAAGAAACCAACGATGATCCACAGGGCATTGACCTTACGCCGCAGCAGCCACATACAGGCAAAGGTCAACAGGAGCGGGACGATGCCGGGCATTAACTGATCCAGAATCGACTGGACGGTAGTGACTGTGGTCTTGCCGGTCTGGTCGGTAATGCGTGACACCACCAGCGGAATATTGACGTGCGTCCACTTATTGACCAGCGCGCCCATGACAAACAGCCCAAGGATAGAGGCACCTTCGGTCAGTTTTTGCAGGAAGCCACCGCCCATATCGCTGACGATATCAATCCCTTTCCGGTAACCGTAGGCGACACCGTAATAACGGGTGAGCAGGCGGGCCAGGTTAAACAGAATGAAGAACAGCAATGGACCAAGCAAACTGCCGCTCATTGCGATGCCCGCACCCAGGGCGGCAAACACCGGACGAACCGTTCCCCAGAAAATCGGGTCACCTACGCCAGCCAGCGGCCCCATCAGGCCCACTTTGATGCCGTTTATTGCACCATCATCAATTGCGGCACCATTGGCGCGCTGCTCTTCCATCGCCATGGTCACGCCCAGGACCGGGGCCGCAACATAAGGATGTGTGTTAAAGAACTCAAGGTGACGTTTTATCGCCTGCTTGCGGTCATCGTTGTTTTCAGGATAGAGACGGCGAATCACCGGCACCATAGAAAAACAGAATCCCAGCGCCTGCATACGTTCGAAGTTCCAGGAACCCTGAAACAGGTTTGAGCGTACAAAAACAGCGCGGACATCGCCTGGCGTCAGTTTCTTTTCGACTTTTGTTATATCAACCATGTTGTCACCTGTTCCTTAATCGAGTTCGTTGTCAAGATCGTTAGCTGACGGCGAGGCCGCAGGCGCACCGGCGGTACGGTTATATTTCGGACTGAGCTGGATATAAAGCACGGCCATCACCACGCCAATCACCCCCAGCGCCACCAGGTTGAAACTGGTGAAAGCCGCCGTCACGAAACCGAGATAGAAGAACGGCATCAGGTAACCGGCCCGCATCATATTGATGACCATGGCGTAACCCACTACCACAATCATGCCGCCCGCAATGTTGAGTCCGTTCGTCACGACTTCAGGAATCGAACTGAGCAGAGAGTGCACCGCGTCCGTGCCAACCGAAATCGCAACGATCAACGCCGGAATGGCGATGCGCATGGCCTGAAGCAGCAGGGCGGAGACATGGATCCACGAAATGGCCGTAAGATTGCCTTTCTCTGCGGCTTTGTCCGCCGCATGCTGGAATGCCACGGTCAACGTGCGCACGATAATGGTCAGCACCTGGCCGGCGGCGGCGAGGGGAATAGCCAGCGCGATACCGGCGCCGACGCTTTGCCCACCTGCAATGACCAGAATGGTGGAGATAATGGACGCCAGCGCTGCATCAGGGGCGACCGCCGCACCAATGTTCATCCAGCCCAGTGCAATCATCTCCAGCGTTCCGCCGATGATGATGCCTGTCTTCATGTCCCCCAGTACGATCCCAATCAGGGTACAGGCCACCAGAGGGCGGTGAAACTGGAACTCATCCAGGATGGATCCCATACCGGCAATACAGGCGATAATAAAGATCAAAATAATTTGAAGTGTGGTTATTTCCATCATACTTCGTGTCCTCTACAGGATAGAAAAGAGTGCTGGCCCGTTAAGCGCCTACTTTGGCTATCAGATCCATCATTTTCAGTTTGGGATCACCTGAAACCTTGCGTACCTCAAGCTCGATATTGCGCTCATTGAGCTTTTGGAACGCGGCGATATCTTTCTCATCAACGGACACGGCATTGTTGACCTGCGTTTTGCCCTGCCGGAAGGCCATGCCGCCAATGTTGACGCTTTTGATATCGACGCCCTGTTCCACAACCCGCAAGACATCGGTGGGATTGGTGAACAGCAGCATGACGCGCTCACGGGCATATTTGGGGTTATTCCAGACGCGCACCATTTTATCGACGCCAACCACGTGCGCGGTCACGCCCGGCGGCGCGACCTGGGTTAAGAGTGTCTTGCGCACATTGTCGTTTGCCACCTCATCACTGACGACAATGATGCGGCTGACATTGGTCTCTTTGGTCCAGCGTGTGGCGACCTGGCCATGAATCAGGCGGTCATCAATACGGGCCAGGCAGATAATCATGTGTTCGTCAGGCGAGAGGGGTCTGACAGCGGCAGGGGTGGGAGGTGGAGTCGGTGCGGCAGCAACGGGCGCGGGTTTGACTTCAGGTTGGGCTTTCAGCGCTTTGACGCCTTCACGGCCAGTTTCAACCGCAATCGCCACCAGCTCATCGAAGGTTGGATTGTCATCCCGCGCCATCAGGGTTTCCACTAACATGGGAATATTCACCCCGGCCACGACCTCATAGCTGTCGTGATCAATGACCAGCCGACTTGCCGCATTAAAAGGACTTCCGCCCCAGGTATCTACCAGAAAAAGCACCCCCTTTGAGGTATCCAGTTCGGCCAGCTTTGCCTGATATTTTTCAATCAGCGTTTCTGCATTTTCGCCCGGTACAAAATCAATCCATTTGACGTTTTCCTGTTCGCCTAAAAGCATCTCTGCCGTTTTAAGCAGCTGTTCTGCTGCCCAGCCGTGTGTACCAATGATCAGAGCAATGGTCACGTGCTACCTCCGTTCGCTTGTTGATTCCATAAGGTGAGGAACCGTTAAGAATTATCGCGTTAACAATGCTGACTTCTTTATTGAGCCTGCCGGCCCGATATCCACATTGCAGGGATAACCAACTCACTACGTGCATGCCGGATTTATTTTAGTGACCGAAAAAATAAATTTTGTGATGTCGGTTGGCTATTTACAGCATAAAAGCGTGAAATTACGTTTTTATGGCGCATAAACGAAGTGATGACAGAATGTAAAAATAAGAAAATTTTTTGACCTTGTTGACCGAACTGATACATTAGCGATCTGTTAATTATTCAGGAGTAATGGGCTTCAGCCCACCCTTATGGACCGTCACCGACGTTGCTTAACCTTGTCTTTGCGCTCCTCAGCGCGTCAATTTACGCCAGACCGCGTTTTCTTTGCTTTTACACCTTGCTCACCGTCACGTCGTCAGACGCTGGTACGTTTTAGCGTAATCACATCCTTTTTCAGGAGTCACTAATGGAATTTCTGTTCGACCCCTCAATCTGGGCGGGATTGCTCACGCTCATCGTGCTCGAGATTGTGCTCGGCATTGATAACCTGGTATTTATTGCCATCCTGGCCGATAAGTTACCGCCGAAGCAGCGCGATAAAGCGCGTTTGATTGGCCTCTCGCTGGCGCTGATTATGCGTCTGGGCCTGCTGTCGCTGATCTCCTGGATGGTCACACTGACGCGGCCGCTGTTTAGCGTGGGCGGGTTTAGTTTCGCCGGACGCGATCTTATTTTGCTGGCGGGCGGTATCTTCCTGCTCTTTAAAGCCACGATGGAACTGCATGAGCGGCTGGAAAACCGTCAGCTGGAAAACAGCGGCAACCGCAGCTATGCCAGCTTCTGGGCCGTTGTGGCACAGATCGTCATACTTGATGCGGTCTTCTCACTGGATGCGGTGATTACGGCCGTGGGGATGGTGAATAACCTGCCGGTCATGATGACGGCGGTGGTGATCGCCATGATTGTGATGTTGCTGGCCTCTAAACCGTTAACAAAATTTGTTAACGCCCATCCTACGGTCGTTGTCCTGTGTCTCAGTTTCCTGCTAATGATCGGTCTGTCGCTGGTGGCGGAAGGGTTTGGCTTCCATATTCCTAAAGGCTATCTGTATGCGGCGATTGGTTTCTCGATCCTGATCGAGCTGTTTAACCAGATTGCGCGTCGCAACTTTCTTCGCCATCAGTCGCATCGTCCTATGCGTGAGCGTACCGCTGAGGCCATTTTGCGCCTGATGGGGGGCCGCAACCGCGTACAGACGGCCCCGGCCAGCACTGAAGAGCAGGCGATAGCCGTCGCGATCCCACAGGAAGCCTTTAAGGATGAAGAGCGCTATATGATTAACGGCGTACTGACGCTGGCTTCCCGTTCAATTCGCAGCATCATGACGCCGCGTGGCGATATCTCCTGGGTGGATGCCAGTCGTCCGGTAGACGAGATTCGTATCCAGTTGCTGGACACACCGCACAGCCTGTTCCCGGTCTGTCGGGGAGAACTGGACGAGATTATCGGCGTTGTCAGGGCCAAAGAGCTGCTGGTCGCACTGGATCATGGTGTGGATGTTGCCACCTTTGCGGCAAACACGCCGATTATCGTGGTGCCGGAAACGCTCGATCCGATTAACCTGCTGGGCGTACTGCGTCGTGCCAAAGGGAGCTTTGTGATCGTCACCAACGAGTTTGGTGTGGTACAGGGCCTGATTACCCCGCTGGATGTGCTGGAAGCGATAGCAGGTGAATTCCCGGATGAAGACGAAACGCCGGATATCATCATGGACGGCGACGGCTGGTTAGTGAAGGGGGGAACCGATCTCCACTCGCTCCAGCAGCTGCTTGATTTTCATGAGCTGGTGAAACCGGACGACGATCATGCGTCACTGGCAGGGTTGCTGATTGCTCAGAAAGGACAATTACCGAAGCCGGGTGACGTCATTGATATCGCGCCGCTTCACTTCCAAATTATTGAAGCGACAGAATACCGCATTGATCTGGTTCGTGTGACGCGCGATCCGCAGCATGACGAGGACGAAGAAGGTTAACCTCCCCGGAAAACGCAAAACGCATCACACTGTGATGCGTTTTTTTTACCCCAGGCATGGCACTACAGGTCGCTGGTCAGTTGATGTTGCCGTAGCCACGCGGGGAAATCCTCCAGCGGCATGGGGCGGGCAAAATAGTAGCCCTGCAGGTGATCCACGCCGCGGTCGCGCAGATAGTCAGCCTGCTCCGGGGTTTCCACGCCTTCCGCCACCAGGCTGATATTCAGCCGTTGCGCCAGTGAGATCACCATATCCGTTACGGTCGCGTTAATCGCATCCGTGCCAATCGAGGCGGTGAAGATTTTATCCAGCTTCAGCACGTCCGGTTGCAGGTCCTTCAGGTAAGACAGTGAACTGTGGCCTGTGCCAAAATCATCAATTGCCAGCCGTACGCCAATCTCATGCAGTTGTGAAATGACCGTTTGATCGACCACCGGCAGCGCATCACGTTCGGTAAGCTCGACGACCAGCTTTGGCACCGGATTGGCAGGCCACCAGATAGTTTGCAGATCTTCCAGAATGGCGCGGTCACGAAAATGACTGGCGGCGACGTTCACAGCAATGTGAAAATCCGGGCTGTGAGGCAGATCCGGCAAGGCTTCGACAACGCGATTTAACACGAAACGGGTTAAAGGTTTAATCAGATTCTGGCGCTCAGTCAGCGGAATAAACACATCGGGCGGGATCCAGCCCTGGCGCGGGTTATGCCAGCGCAGCAGGATTTCAATGCCGTCACACTGACCGTTTCGGGCATTGATGAGCGGCTGGCAGTAAACAATAAACTCCCTGGCGGTGATGCCATAGCTGATTTGCCAGCTCAGACTCATGCGGTTGGCGGTTGCCAGCCACATGACATAGCCTATTAACAAACTCAGCATTAGCGCCAGCGGCAACTGAGAAGGCAACGAGGCCAGTGCCAGACGGGATGGGGAAGGGCCATAAAGCGTTACCGTGTAGGGATAACGCAGTGACGCTTCATTATAGGTGACTTCATCTTCCGAAGGGACCGCCGACTCAATAAGCGGATTGCCGTATTCCAGGCTCTTGCCGTTAACGTTAAAGATGGCGCGTTCCACCCAGGGCGACTGCGGTTCCAGCAGATAACTGCTCATCAGTTCAATGTTGATGGCCTGCAGGATGCCTGAGCGGTTATCCAGCGTTGTTGGCGTCCAGAGTAATAAGACCGGCGAACCTTTAAGCAGATAGTCATCTGTAGACAGGATCATGCGCTTATCGTTAAGCGCCAGTTCAGGGTAGGTCTGACTAAAGGTGATATCCCGTGAGCCGAAAATACTGGAGCAGTACAGTAAGTCATCGTTCACCAGCAGAATCGCCCGCACGGTTTGTAAGGACGCAATCTTTTCGATTAAGGGAAAACGCGCGTCCTCACAGGGCATGCCCACTAAACCCAGCGTGTTATTGGCTGCCACATCCAGCGGAGAAAACATGCGATCAAAACGCGTAATCGCGTTATCGGCAAAGCTAATTGCACGCTGCTGAATCCGTGATTTTTCTTCGAAATAGCGCAAAGCCAGCGTTAACGTAAGAACAATAGAAGCAATCACCACAGCAATAAGCAAACGCTTACGTCTGTACTGTCCAACATATTGCTGGGCCATAAACATCAAGAATCACCTTCCCAAAACCAGAAAAATAGATATAGCTGGGTTGTTATCGGCACGGCCTGGAGCAAATTTAGGACCGGTGCGTAAAATGAAAGGCTGTGAAGAACGCGCTAAAGCGACTGTCGGGTCGCTTTAGCGTTGTTAATATTTATATCAGGCAGGACTTGCTAATGCACTGTTTAACGGGCGTAATTTAAAAATAAACAGACTGAATGATTAGTCACATTGAACTTTTATCGCCAGTCCGCCCCGGGATGTCTCGCGGTATTTCGCGTTCATGTCTTTGCCGGTCTCGTACATGGTTTCAATGACCTTATCCAGTGAGACGCGCGGTTCGCTGGTACGGCGCAGGGCCATACGTGCCGCGTTGATCGCTTTCACCGAGGCGATTGCGTTACGTTCAATACAGGGCACCTGAACCTGGCCGGCAACCGGATCGCAGGTCAAACCCAGATTATGTTCCATCCCGATTTCGGCGGCCACGCACACCTGCTCAGGGCTGGCGCCCAGCAGTTCGGCCAGACCTGCCGCAGCCATTGAGCAGGCAACGCCGACTTCCCCCTGACAACCGACCTCCGCGCCGGAAATAGAGGCATTCATTTTATACAAAATGCCAATGGCACCGGAGGCGAGGAAATAGCGAATAAAAATGTCGGGCGTGACGGGTTCAATGAAGTGATCATAGTAAGCCAGGACGGCGGGGACGATACCGCAGGCTCCGTTGGTCGGTGCGGTCACCACCCGACCGCCCGCCGCGTTCTCTTCATTAACCGCCAACGCAAACATGTTGATCCAGTCAATCACCACCATCGGATCGTTAGAGTGTTTGGCTGAGGAGATCAGCAAACGCCGCAGTGACGCCGCCCGGCGCGGTACCCGTAACGGCCCGGGCAGCACACCTTCGGTATTCAGACCACGGTCAATACAGGCCTGCATGGTTTGCCAGATGGTCGCAAAATATGCATTGATCTCTTCACGTGAGTGCAGTGCCAGCTCGTTTTTCATCACCAGCCCGGACAGGGAAAGTCCGGTCTCGCGACAGTGGGCCAGCAGTTCTTTGGCCGAGTGGAAGGGCCAGGGTACCGTGACTTCGTCCAGGGCCGACTGACCAAAATGCTCTTCATCGACAATAAAGCCGCCGCCGACAGAGTAATAGGTTTTAGACAGCACCAGCAGGTCGCCGGAGAACGCCAGCAGGCGCAGGCCATTTTCGTGCAGGGAGAGATTTTCGCTGCGGAACACCATACCGCCTTCACGCGGAAAATCGACTTCATGCGCGCCTTTGGCAAGGGGCAGGCGTTCACGTTGTTGCACATCCTTAATAAACGCGGGGATGGCGTCGATATCGACGCTGTCAGGCGATTCGCCGGCTAAGCCCATAATAATCGCTATATCCGTATGGTGACCTTTACCGGTCAGCGACAGGGAACCATAGACATCGACCGCAATGCGTGTCACCTCATGCAGCTTGCCTTGTTCAGACAACAACTCCACAAACTGTTTACCCGCTTTCATCGGACCGACCGTATGAGAGCTGGATGGGCCGATGCCCACTTTAAACATGTCAAAAACCGAAATCATGGGTGACACTCCTCACAAAAACTTGCAGACTGCCGTGGCAGTTAATGGCGCTAATAGTAAACGGCGAGGCAGGGTAAACGTGCTGCTTTTCGCATGAAATAAACTAATTAACTCCACCAGAAAAAATTATAGTGTGACATGGCGCAAAAGGCTGAATTCAGGCGCAGAAATGGGCTCGCCCTCAACTAAAATGCAATTTGCTGGCTCAGGGCACGAATAATGCCTGCTGTCATTCCCCACACCAGATAGCCCTGATAATGGGAAAGCCACACCGGGTGGCGAATGCCGGCACGATAATAGTCAAGTTCGGCGTAGCGGCTAAGACGAAGCGCTTCGGTCAGGGGCATTTCGAAGGCGCTCTGAACCTCGTCAGGATTAAGGCGCAATTCGAGGGTTGCAGGCACAATGCCGACCACCGGTGTGACCTGAAAACCTGTGCTGCTGGTCACCGGAGGCAGGCAGCCGAGCACCTCAACCCGATCGGGTGCGATGCCCACTTCCTCCTGCGCTTCTCGCAGCGCTGTCGCCACCAGTGAGCTGTCGTCGTGATCCTGCATCCCGCCGGGAAAGGCCACCTGACCGGCATGTTTACGTAAGGCGTGCGAACGTTGCGTCAGCAGCAAGCCGGGCTGTTGACGGGCAACGACGGGGATTAACACAGCGGCATGTCGCCCCGACAGCGGCTGGGCGTTATGCAGCGGCTGCTGCAGGAGAAAACGGGTGCGAAAATCAGCCAGCGTCAGCGCCATTCAGGCTCCTTTTTCCAGTGCAGGCAGAATGCGACTGACCTTATCCAGCGTTTCCTGATATTCCGAGGCCATATCACTGTCGGCGACCAGGCCGCCGCCCGCAGCGCAGTAAAGATGCTGACGCTCAGCAATCAGCGTACGAATGGTGATGCTGGTATCCATTCTGCCGCAGACACTGAGATAACCAATGCTGCCGCACCAGGCATTGCGGCGGTGAGGCTCCAGTTCATCAATGATCGCCATGGCGCGAATTTTAGGCGCACCGGTAATCGAGCCGCCGGGAAAACAGGCACGCAGCAGATCGCAGGCATGAAGATGATCCGGCAACGTGGCCTGAATAGTGCTGACCAGATGATGGACTGCCGGGAACGGCTCGACCACAAACAGTTCGGGCACGTGCACGGAGCCCGCGACGGCGACCCGACCGATATCGTTGCGCAGCAGGTCGACTATCATCAGGTTTTCTGCGCGGTCCTTCGCCGCCGTGCGCAGACTTTCAGCCTGGGCCGCATCCGCCTCAGGATCGGCCGCACGCGGACGCGTACCCTTGATGGGACGGGTGGTGATAACCTGCTGATCCAGTGCCAGGAAGCGCTCGGGAGACAGGCTCAGAATGGCGCTGTCGGGCAGGCGCAAAAATGCACTGAACGGGGCGCGATTGGCCTGGTTGAGCATACAAAATGCCCGCCATTCATCCCCCTGATAGCTGGCGCTGAAGCGCTGTGCCAGATTGACCTGATAGCAGTCACCGGCCTGAATATAGGCCTGTACCTTATTAAAACGTTCCGCGTAGTCGTCTATGCTGAGGTTTGACCGCCAGTCACTGGTAAGGGAAAACGCCGCCGCGTCACGTTCGGGCCAGTTTTCCAGCCAGGCAAGGCGCGAGGCGATATCGTCCAGGGCGACCAGGGTGAGTTTACCGAGGTGATGGTCGGCAATCAGTGCCCAGTTATAGATGCCCACGGCCATGTCTGCCGTAGTCAGATCGTGAAGGGCGGTATCGGGCAGCGTTTCAAAGCGTCGCCCCAGATCATAGCCAAACAGTCCCAGCGCTCCGCCCTGAAAGGGCAAATCGGGATGACGCGGTGGCTTAGCGCCCAGCGCATCACACTGCTGTTGTAATAAGGAGAGCGGATCGTCAGTATGCGTTTCAACGCGATCGCCCTGCTGAATTTCTGTTATGCTGCCACGGGTTGTCAGGGTGGTAAGCGGGTCCGCCGTCAAAATATCAAAACGGTTATCACTGTGACTGGCCTGGCCGGACGAAAGCAGCATCGCCCAGGGTAAATGCGCAATGCGCGAAAAATAGTGGGTGATGGCGTCGGGCGAATAACACAGGTTATGAGTTTGAACGATCATTGAGCACGAAATTTGACATCAGTAAGGCCGTTAGACTGACATATTTTTCCCTGACTGGCACCTGTTTGTTCCCCATGAAATAATGACAGCCCTTAACAGGAGAAAATGATGATGACAGGATTACCCGCACTCTCACACGATCAGCAGCAGCGCGCCGTAGAGCGCATTCAACAGTTAATGGCCGAAGGGATGTCCAGCGGTGAAGCGATTACCGTTGTGGCACAGGAGATACGTGAAAGCCATACAGGTGAAATGATCCGGGCGCGCTTCGAAGAGGACGATGAAGGCTGACGCCCGGGGCTCGGGATCAGCGGGCCGCGATAATTTTTATTTCAACTTTATACTTCGGATTCATCAACCCGGCCTGGACCGTACAGCGAACCGGGGCGTTATCGGGGGAAACCCACGCATCCCAGGCGCGATTCATCGCGGCGAAATCCGCCTTGTCGACCAGAAAAATGGTAGCGTCAAGGATTTTGCTTTTGTCGCTGCCTACGCGCGTCAGCAGGGCATCGATCACCGCTAACGCATTAGCC
This sequence comes from Pantoea sp. SGAir0180, assembly GCF_043546245.1. Lineage (NCBI taxonomy): Bacteria > Pseudomonadati > Pseudomonadota > Gammaproteobacteria > Enterobacterales > Erwiniaceae > Pantoea > Pantoea sp. SGAir0180. Next base: position 1,425,455 of record NZ_CP028071.1, read on the forward strand.
GTTTGCGCCTCGGCATCAGCGTCGAGGTTTTCGGGCACACTGGTGTAATAAATGGTGTCGTTATGAATAACGGCTTCGGACATACGGTGTTCGGGATCAACGCGCGTAATGCTCATTTTCTTCTCCTGATTTTCTGAACGCCTAGCCTGACATATTCCCGGTACGATTGTCATCCCTTGCAGAAGACGGTCGCCGTCAGTCGCGCAACCGTCAGCGAAAAGTGGTATAAAGCGTCGCTTACTTGTTCAGAACAATCAGGATTAACGCATGGCCAATACGCACTATCTCTTTTGGGTAATGTTCGGGGCACTGACGCTGCTGTTTATTGTGATCGCCACGTTTGTCGGTATGTCGCGTACCGCAAAACACGGTTTTTTTACGCTTGTCGTCCTGATGGCGATACTGGTTGCGGGTGCGCTCTACATCAGCCCGTGACGATAACGGGCGGCCTGGCCCGTCAGACTGACTGAACGCATCCGGTCAGCAGACTTCATGCAGAATGCTGCCGTTTGTGATTTCCTTCAGGGCTGCAATGCTGACATAATATACAGTGTTTTCGGCCGTAATTGAGAGGGTACGTGGCAGACGATTTTGCAATTGATGGCGCGCTGGCAAAAGGCATTGCGGGCTTTAAACCGCGTGAGGCCCAGCGTGAAATGGCGCAGGCGGTCACCGAGGCGGTACAGAATCAAGGTGAGCTGGTCGTCGAAGCGGGGACCGGCACCGGTAAAACCTATGCTTATCTTGCCCCGGCGCTGCGGGCGAAGAAAAAGGTGATCGTGTCAACGGGCTCAAAAGCCCTGCAGGATCAGCTCTACGCGCGCGATCTTCCCACCATTGCGAAAGCGCTTACGTTTACCGGTAAAACTGCGCTGCTTAAAGGCCGGTCCAACTATCTGTGCCTGGAGCGTATGGAGCAGCAGTCCGCGACCGGGGGCGATATGAGCGTTCAGGCTCTCACGGATTTTGTCACGCTCCGCAGCTGGGCCTCGCAAACCCCGGATGGCGATATCAGCACTTGTGCCGGCGTCACCGAAGACAGTCCGCTCTGGCCGCTGGTTACCAGCACCAACGACAACTGTCTGGGCAGCGACTGCCCCCTTTATAAAGACTGTTTCGTCGTTAAAGCACGTAAAAAAGCGATGGACGCCGATGTCGTCGTGGTCAACCACCATCTTTTCCTGGCCGATCTGGTGGTAAAAGAGGGCGGATTCGGGGAACTGATCCCTGAAGCGGACGTCATGATTTTTGATGAAGCGCACCAACTGCCGGATATCGCCAGTCAGTATTTTGGTCAGCAACTGTCGAGTCGTCAGTTAGCCGATCTCGCCAAAGACATCATTATCGCCTACCGCACGGAAGTGCGGGACGTTCATCAGTTGCAAAAATCCGCTGACCGTCTGGCCCAGTGTGCCCAGGACTTTCGCCTGACGCTGGGAGAACCGGGCTACCGCGGCAACCTGCGCGACCTCCTCAGCGATAACAACATCATGCGCATGTTTACGCTGCTGGATGATGCGCTGGAACTCTGTTACGACGTGATCAAACTTTCGCTTGGACGTTCTGCCCTGCTGGATGCGGCCTTTGAGCGCGCGGCGCTCTATCGCACGCGACTGAAACGGATTCGTGCCATCAGCGAACCGGGCTTTAGCTACTGGTATGAATGTACATCGCGTCACTTTGTGCTGGCGCTGACGCCTTTATCGGTTGCCGAACGTTTCCGCGAGGTCATGGATAACCGTAAAGCGGCCTGGATTTTTACCTCTGCCACCCTGGCTGTAGATGAAAAGATGGATCACTTTGCCGAGCGACTGGGCGTCAGTCAGGCAAAAAACCTGATTCTCAACAGCCCGTTTGACTATGCGCGGCAGGCGCTGCTGTGTGTGCCACGCAATCTGCCTGAGCCCAATCGCCCCGGTGGCGCGCGTCAGCTGGCAAAAATGATGAAGCCGCTGATCGAGGCGAACAAAGGCCGCTGCTTCTTTTTATGCACTTCTCATCTGATGATGCGTGAGCTGGCCGCCGAGTTCCGGGCCTCCATGACATTGCCGGTGCTGGTGCAGGGCGAAACCAGCAAAGGACAGTTGCTCAAAGAGTTTATCGATAAAGGGAATGCTTTGCTGGTGGCGACCAGCAGCTTCTGGGAAGGCGTGGATGTGCGGGGAGATGCGCTGTCGCTGGTCATTATCGATAAGCTGCCGTTTACGTCGCCAGAGGACCCGCTGCTTAAGGCCCGGATGGAAGATTGCCGCATCCGCGGCGGCGATCCCTTCAGCGATGTGCAACTGCCGGATGCCGTGATTACGCTAAAACAGGGCGTGGGCCGGTTGATTCGTGATACGGACGACCGCGGCGTTCTGGTCATCTGCGACCAGCGGCTGGTGTCACGGCCCTACGGTGCACTTTTTCTGAGCAGTCTGCCGCCCACACCACGCACGCGTGATCTTGCGCAAGCTATTGCCTTTATTCATCAGCAACCTGGCGCGTAATTGTGTGCTAAGATGCGCGCCGTTTTGAATCTTCAGAGGTTGATATGTCGGTCCGAATTTTAGCGCTGGATACAGCGACAGAAGCCTGTTCTGCGGCATTGCTTAACGGGCAAGAGAGTGACGCACGTTTTGAAATTGCGCCGCGCGATCACACACAGCGCATTTTGCCGCTGGTCGCCGAGCTGCTGCAGGCTCAGCAACTGGAACTCACCGAACTCGATGTGCTGGCCTTTGGTCGCGGGCCCGGCAGTTTTACGGGTGTGCGTATCGGGATTGGTATTGCCCAGGGGCTGGCACTCGGCGCGGCGTTACCGATGGCGGGTATTTCCACCCTGGCCACGCTGGCGCAGGGCGCCTGGCGTCAGCACGGTGCCTGTCGGGTACTCACCGCGATTGATGCGCGCATGGGTGAAGTGTACTGGGCAGAATATCAGCGCGATGAGGACGGTATCTGGCAAGGTGAAGCAACGGAAAGCGTGCTTACGCCCGAGGCCGCGTTGGAGCGCATGCAGGCGCTGAGCGGGGAGTGGTATACCGCCGGTACCGGATGGCAGGCCTGGCCGGTACTGCAGCAGGGCCATGCACTCCAGCTCAAAGACAGCGGCGTTTTGCTGCCAGCGGCTGAGGACATGTTGCCCCTGGCGGCGCGCGCCTTAGCACAGGGGCAAACCGTGTTGCCCGAACAGGCTGAGCCAACCTATCTGCGTAATGAAGTGGCATGGAAAAAACTGCCGGGCCGCTGACAGGCAACGCAACTTATTGTTATCGGGGCACTCTAAACATCAACCTTCAGGAGAATGTCTATGTCAATGTGTCGTAGAGGCGTTGCCGGTGTGATGTTGGTCTGCGCCCTGATGTTAAGTGGTTGTGTTTCCGTACCGGATACGATTAAAGGTCACTCAGCGTTGCCCCAGCAGGATTTACTGCGGGTGATGAGCAATCCGGCCCTCTATGTCGGCCAGGAGTCGCGTTTTGGCGGTAAAGTGGTCAACGTAATTAACCGCAATGGCAAAACCCGGCTGGAAATTGCGACCCAGCCGCTGGATGACGGTGCGCGCCCGGTGCTGGGGGCCAGCTCGGTAGGGCGTATCTATGCCGACATTCCCGGTTTTGTTGACCCGACGGATGTCAAAGACCAGTACGTCACCGTTCTCGGCACGATTAAGGGAACGGAGCCCGGTAAAATCGGCGAAGCAAACTACTCGTTTGTGGTCGTTGACGTTCGGGGTTACCAGCGCTGGCATTTGACCCGTCAGGTCGTGTCACCGCCAGAGCCTCTCGATCCCTGGATCTGGTATGGCCCCACGCGCCATCGTGGTGGTTACTGGGGTCCGAATCCTTACTGGGGCATGTACAACCCCGGTCCGGCTCAGGTCGAGACCATCCTCACGCAATAGTGTGACATCCGTTTTGAACAGGCCCGGTCGCGGTGCTCGCAACCGGGCTTTTTATTTGCATCATTAACCAACACGAAATTTAGTGATGGGCTTCGCAACCTCAACATGCCAATAAGAGCAAACTGGTACAATCAGTTAAAATATTGTTAACAAATACGATTGTTGAGGCGGCGATGAGTACACAACAAGATTATCGGGGTGAATCCTTGAATAAGGTTTGGCTGAAACGCTACCCGGCAGACGTCCCTGCCGAAATTAATGCTGATCGTTATACGTCTCTGGTCGATTTATTTGAGCAGGCTGTCGTGCGTTATGCCGGACAGCCCGCATTTTACAACATGGGTCAAAAAATGACCTACCGCCAACTGGACGAGAAAAGCCGGGCGTTTGCGGCATATTTGCAACACGAACTCAGGTTACAACCGGGCGCGCGCGTCGCACTCATGATGCCGAACCTGCTGCAATATCCGGTCGCGCTGTTTGGTGTGCTCCGGGCCGGCATGGTCGTGGTTAACGTCAATCCGCTTTATACCCCGCGTGAACTGAAGCATCAGCTAAATGACAGCGGTGCCAGTGCGATCGTCATCGTGTCGAACTTTGCACATACGCTGGAAAAAGTCGTCGCTGAGACGGCGGTCAAACATGTGGTGCTGACCCGGATGGGGGATCAACTGGCACCGGTAAAAGCCACGCTGGTGAATTTTGTGGTGAAGTATGTGAAGCGGCTGGTGCCCAAGTATCATTTGCCGGGGGCGATATCGTTTCGCCATGTGCTGGAAACGGGCGCGTCAATGCCGTATCGACGTCCACAGGTCAGTAATGATGATTTGGCATTCCTGCAATACACGGGCGGGACGACCGGCGTCGCGAAAGGTGCGATGCTGACGCACCGAAACATGCAGGCAAACCTTGAGCAGACCAAGGCGACGTATGGCAAGTTACTCCGCGACGGCAAAGAGTGCGTCGTGACGGCCTTGCCGCTCTACCATATCTTTGCGCTGACCGTGAACGGCTTGCTGTTCGTGGAACTGGGTGGGCAAAACGTATTGATCACCAATCCGCGCGACATTCCCGCTTTTGTGAAAGAAATGGCGAAGTATCCTTTCACGGCGATAACCGGCGTGAACACGCTGTTCAATGCCTTACTCAACGACGATAATTTTAACAAACTTGACTTCTCGACGTTACGTCTGTCCGCGGGCGGGGGGATGGCGGTGCAAAAAGCAGTGGCGGAACGTTGGGAAAAACTGACCGGGCACTATCTGCTGGAAGGCTATGGGCTGACAGAATGTTCCCCACTGGTGTCGGTTAATCCCTACGACATTAACTGCCACACCGGCAGTATTGGTTTGCCGGTTCCCTCAACGGATGTCATTATTCTGGATGAAAACGGTAATGAAGTCCCCACTGGTGAGCCCGGCGAATTATGCATTCGTGGGCCGCAGGTAATGTTGGGTTACTGGCAGCATCCGGAGGCCACGGCAGAGGTCCTGAAAAATGGCTGGCTCCACAGCGGCGATATTGTTACCGTTGATCACGAAGGATTTATCCGCATCGTTGACCGCAAAAAGGATATGATTCTGGTTTCGGGCTTCAACGTCTATCCTAATGAGATAGAAGATGTCCTGATGCAGCATCCGAAAGTGCGTGAAGCGGCAGCCATTGGTGTGCCGAGTGAGTTGTCCGGTGAAGCGGTGAAGGTTTGTGTGGTCAAGAAAGATCAGTCGCTGACCAAAGAAGAGCTGCTGGACCATTGTCGCCGTCAACTGACAGGCTACAAAGTGCCCAGGATTGTTGAGTTTCGTGATGAACTGCCTAAAACGAATGTAGGAAAAATTCTGCGTCGTGAACTGCGCGACGAGGTGAAAACCAGCGCAAGCTGATTCGCCGTCAGGATTCAGGTTGAACGCCGGCACTGTCCGGCGTTTTTATTGCTTTTAACATGGAGCACCGCACGTTGTCAGCTGCGGTGGAAACTGAACGTGAACTATTCTCTGATCGATAACGATGATCACCTGGCCGAGGTGTGTCAAAAAGCACGCCAGCATACGGCTGTCGCCCTGGATACCGAATTTGTCCGTACCCGGACCTACTATCCTCAGCTGGGGTTAATCCAGCTGTTTGATGGCGAGCAGTTAGTCCTGATCGATCCGTTACCTGTCCGTGACTGGTCACCGTTTATTGCGCTCTTAACGGATACCCGCGTGACCAAATTTTTGCACGCCGGGGGGGAAGATCTGGAAGTGTTCCTGCACCGCTTTGGGGTACTGCCACAGCCCATGATCGATACACAGATTCTGGCGGCGTTCAGCGGTCAGCCACTTTCCTGGGGTTTTGCCTCAATGGTGGCGCATTTCACTCAGGTGGAATTAGACAAAAGTGAAGCCCGGACCGACTGGCTGGCCCGTCCGCTGACTGAGCGGCAGTGTCAGTACGCCGCAGCGGATGTGCATTACCTGCTGCCCATTGCGCATCAGCTGATGGCGCAGGTGGAGCAGGTGGGGAACGTGACGGCGGCACTGAGCGAATGTGAAAACCTGTGTCAGCGCCGTTTAGATGTGCTTGATCCCGAGGACGCATGGCGGGACATCACCAACGCCTGGCAACTGCGTCCGCGTCAACTGGCCGCGCTGCAGCGCCTGGCGGCATGGCGGCTTAACGTTGCCCGCGAAAAAGACATGGCGGTCAATTTTGTGGTGCGTGAAGAAAACCTGTGGAAAGTGGCGCGCTTTATGCCGGGCTCGCAAGGGGAGTTAGACCATCTGGGCCTGTCCGGCCACGAGATCCGTTTCCACGGCAGGGCAATGCTGGCGCGGGTTGCTGAAGCCGCCGCGCTGGAGGACAGTGCGTTACCGCCGCCGTTAGCGAATCTGGTGGATCACGTGCATTACAAACGGGCTTTTAAAGCGATTAAAGCACTGGTACAGCAGGTCAGTGAACAGAGCGGATTAAGCCAGGAACTGCTGGCATCACGTCGACAGATTAATCAGGTGTTGAGTCAGCACTGGGGATTAAAGCCACAGAACCGTGAGCCCGAACTGCTGGCAGGCTGGCGCGGTGCGCTTCTGAAACCCGGCATTAGCGAGATACTTGCCGAGATATAAAAAAATTCCCCTGCTACTGCGCAGGGGAATCTCAGGAAACCAGACGCGTCATTTCGTTACGTCTTCCGTTTCAGGTAAGGTGACGTTCAGTTCCAGAATCGAGATATCATCTCCTTTCTGATCAAGCTGAACCGTCACCATGTCCGGATCAATCTTCACGTACTTGCAAATCACGTCCAGAATGTCGCGCTTGAGTTGCGGAAGATAGTGGGGCTCACTGTCGCCCCTTCTCCGTTCTGCCACAATAATCTGCAGCCGTTCCTTGGCTATGTTGGCAGTGTTCTTCTTCCGGGATAAAAAGAAATCGAGTAATGCCATGGTTTATCCCCCGAACAGGCGTTTCAGGAAACCCTTCTTCTCTTCTTCAATAAAGCGGAAGGGGCGAACTTCACCGAGCAACCGTTCAACGGTATCGGCATAGGCTTTACCCGCATCGGACTCCGCGTCCAGAATCACGGGTTCACCCTGGTTTGAGGCACGCAGCACAGACTGGTCTTCCGGGATGACGCCGACCAGCGGTATGCGCAGAATTTCCAGCACATCTTCCATGCTCAGCATATCGCCACGGTTAACACGACCCGGGTTATAGCGGGTCAGCAGCAGATGCTCTTTAACCGGCTCCTGGCTGGTTTCCGCACGGCGTGATTTGGACGAAATGATACCGAGAATACGGTCAGAGTCGCGAACCGAAGAGACTTCCGGGTTAGTGGTGATGATGGCTTCATCGGCAAAATAGAGCGCCATTAACGCACCGGTTTCAATGCCCGCAGGGGAGTCACAAACAATGAAATCGAACTCCATCTCCGCAAGGTCATTCAGGACTTTCTCTACGCCTTCGCGGGTCAGCGCGTCTTTGTCACGGGTTTGTGAGGCAGGCAAAATATACAGCTGCTCAGTGCGCTTGTCGCGGATCAGGGCCTGATTCAGCGTGGCATCACCCTGAATAACATTCACGAAATCATAAACAACCCGGCGCTCGCAGCCCATGATCAAATCAAGGTTACGCAGGCCGATATCAAAGTCGATGACAACCGTTTTCTTGCCTTTCTGCGCTAAACCGGTGGCGATGGCCGCGCTTGACGTGGTCTTACCAACGCCCCCTTTACCGGATGTAACTACTATAATGCGTGCCATAAATATTGATTTCCTTAACGAAAGAAAAGGGGCCTAATTAAGTGTCTGGATAGTCAGCGCGCCATCCTGAAGGCAAAGCCGCGCTGCTTTAGCAAAATATTCTTCGGGGATCTGATCCATAATCCAGTACTCTCCGGCGATAGAAACCAACTCTGCGGACAGGTTGGTACAAAAAATCTGGCATTCTCTGTCGCCGCTGGCGCCTGCCAGCGCCCGACCACGCATCATGCCGTAAATATGGATATTGCCGTCAGCGACCAGTTCTGCACCGGCACTGACGCTACTGGTCACAATCAAATCCGCATTACGGGAATAGATTTGCTGGCCTGAACGGACCGGTGTATTGACGATGCGTGTCTTCGCGGCCAGAGGTTCCGCAGCAACCAGTTTGAGTTCAGGTTTTGGCTCCTCACGTTTCTGGCTCTCTTTCCCCTCTGCCAGCACCGGCAGACCGGCGCGGGCGATCAGCTTTTTCAACGCCTCGTCTTTGCAGCCACTGACACCGACAATACGCAGTCCCGTAGCGCTTACCGCCTGCAGCATCTGTTTCCAGTTTACGGCGGCATTGAGTGCCGCAACATTCAGCACCACTGGTGCGTTTTTCAGGAAATCGGGTGCCTGGTCAATTTTGTCCTGAAGCGCTTTGCGGATCACCTCTGGCTCATGGTGATGCAAATGAACAACAGACAAGGTAAAACTGCTTCCCTTAAATTCGATTGGCGATTGCGGCATCTGTCCCGACTCAGTCCTGTTTTACTACCCTGTGCTAAGCGATGATAAAAGCATCGTTAAAGCGCGATCGGCGAATATTCGAAGTACTGCAAGCATGTTATAGTTAGCGCTATATTCAAACAAGCCTCAGCGCGGGTTAATTCGAGTAAAAAATATGTTTTGTGTGATCTACAGAAGTCCCGTCCGTGACCAGACTTATCTTTATGTTGAAAAAAAAGACGATTTTTCGCGCGTGCCTGACGCGCTGTTGAAAGGCTTTGGTAAACCGCAATTGGCCATGGTGATTAACCTTGCCCAACGCGACAAGCTGGCCAACGCCGACATCAATAAAGTTAAGCAGGGGTTAAGCGAGCAGGGATATTATTTGCAAATTCCTCCGCCGATTGAAAGTTTGTTAAAAACCCATCTTGAGGCGGACAAAAAAGATTAACTCGGATTGTTCCGTTAATATTATTGATGTGCGGCAGTGAACGGCAAATTTATATTTTGCACCCGCGCTGAATATTAATTGTGCAGCGCCGCTGTTTTCCCCTTCCTGGTAACCTGCCGCACCGCGTTTTCCTGTACTGACGCACAAATAGCCTGGCGGGCAGGTTGACAATTCCTGCGCATCTGTCAGGTTAAATCATCGCAATGGCTACGCAGGGGAGCGCTGTGCGGTGCTGCCCTGTATGCTTTTAACCGTCGAAGACTGACCGTCCGGCATCATGAAACAGGGGATTAGCATGTATCAGCATCGTAACTGGCAAGGCGCTTTGTTAGATTATCCCGTCAGCAAAGTGGTTTGCGTGGGCAGCAACTATGCGAAACACATTAAAGAAATGGGCAGTGCGACGCCGACCGAACCGGTTATCTTTATTAAACCGGCTACGGCCTTGTGCGATCTGCGGCAGCCTTTATCCATTCCTGATGCCTTTGGTGAAGTGCATCATGAAGTCGAGCTGGCGGTGTTGATCGGCACCACGCTAAAACAGGCCAGCGAAGCGCACGTGGCGAAAGCCATTGCCGGTTATGGTGTGGCGCTGGATTTGACGCTGCGCGATCTGCAGGCGGGCTTAAAAAAAGCCGGACAACCCTGGGAAAAAGCAAAAGCGTTTGATAACGCCTGTCCGCTGTCAGGTTTCATACCGGTCGCGGAGTTTGCGGGCGATCCCCAGAATACCGATCTGAAGCTGGTGGTAAACGGGGAAGTCCGTCAGGATGGCAATACGTCAGATATGATTCACAAAATCCTGCCGCTGATTGCCCATATGAGTCAGTATTTTACGCTACATGCTGGCGACGTCATTTTGACCGGTACGCCAGAAGGGGTGGGCCCAATGCGGTCAGGCGACACGCTGGAAGTCTCCTTTGCCGGTCACGGAATCAGTACGCGCGTGCTGTAAAACTTGCATCAGCGTGCTGATCGCTTTATAAGGTGCGGTTTACGCTAAATCTGGACAATCATCATGACTGAAACCCCTTTCTGGCAACACAAACGCCTGGCACAAATGAGCGATGAGGAATGGGAATCCTTGTGTGATGGTTGTGGTCAGTGTTGTCTGAACAAACTTCAGGACGCGGACACGGATGAAATTTATTTCACCAATGTCGCCTGTAATCAGCTCAACATCAAAACCTGCCAGTGCCGTAACTATGCGCGTCGCTTTGAATATGAAGAAGACTGTATCAAGCTGACGCGCGAAAATCTGACCACCTTTGACTGGTTACCGCGCACCTGTGCCTACCGTTTACTGGGCGAGGGGAAGCCGCTGCCTGCCTGGCATCCGCTGCTGACGGGCTCAAAAAATGCGATGCATGCGCAGCGAATTTCTGTACGTTACATTGCAGTGCGGGAAAGTGAAGTGCGCGACTGGGAAGATCATATTATCGATCGCCCTGACCGGAATGGCTAAGTCCTGATGATAAAGGCTGCCCCTGGCAGCCTTTTAACGGATTAACGACCGAATAAGTCGCGGCGTTTAGGTTTAAACGGCTGAGCAAGCAATACCAGCACACCCACCAGCAGATAAGCCGCGAAGATGCCGATCATCCACTGTGGCATGGCGAGTGATAAGAAGCGCCAGGCCTGTTCCGAACAATCGCCGCTGGCGACAAATACCGATGGCAACCATTTATCCAGCGGCAACCAGGCGGGGAAGCGGGCGGCAAAGTCACAGGTTACAAAGGGATTCGGATGCAGCAGGATCATGGTGTGTTCGTAAGAAAGTCTCAGGCCTTCCCATGCGCTGTATATCCATAACACAATCGCCACCAGTCGAACCGGCGAACGTGGCATCAGGAAGCCAAGGATGCCTGCGCCCATCACGCCAAAAAGCGCGCAACGCACGTAAATACACATGACGCAGGGTTTATAGCCCAGACCATGCTGAAACCATAATGCTGTCAGTTCCAACGCCAGAGCGGAAAGGGCCAATAATAACCAGGCACCGCGACCCCGCGAACATTGGTTTAAATATCGCAACATAGTGCATTCCCCGTAAACGTTAATGCCCCGCAGTGTAAACCAAAAGACGCGGCGCGCCATCCTGTGGTAAGAAAAAATCGTGTGCAAACCTAACCTGGCCCTGATCCAGATTAATTCTTTGTTTGTTTGCGAATGCGGCTGACACCTTCTGCCTCATTCGGCGGATTATTCATCAACGCGCTGCTGCCCGAGGCGGTTTTCAGGGCGTAACCTAAGGCATCCTCGCACGTATGGCGCAGCACGGTAATCTGTCTTATTTTTGTGCTGAACCGCATTTTTAATCGTTGACAAGGCTATATCCGCTATAGGCGCTCTGGTATGATGAGTGCCCATTACGATCCAGAAAGCAATGAGAACACACAGTTATGGTTATTAAGGCGCAGAGTCCAGCCGGATTTGCTGAAGAGTATATTATTGAAAGCATCTGGAACAGCCGTTTTCCACCCGGATCGATCCTTCCTGCCGAACGTGAGCTTTCTGAACTGATTGGCGTAACGCGTACAACGTTACGTGAAGTGTTACAACGCCTGGCGCGAGACGGCTGGTTAACCATTCAGCATGGCAAGCCCACGCGCGTTAACGATTTCTGGGAAACGTCGGGTCTGAACATTCTGGAAACCCTGGCGCGTCTGGACCACGATAGTGTACCGGCTTTGATCGATAACCTGTTGTCGGTGCGCACCAATATTTCTTCTATTTTTATCAGCCGCGCGCTGCGCCACTATCCTGAGAAGGCGCGTGAGGTGCTGCAGGCCGTCGCGCAAACCGACGATCAGGTGGACAGTTACACGGAACTCGATTATCGGGTGTTTCGCGGCCTGGCGTTCGCCTCGGGCAATCCGATTTATGGCCTGATCCTGAATGGGTTGAAAGGACTGTATACGCGCGTTGGGCGGCACTATTTCTCCAATCCGGAAGCCCGTAAAGTCGCCCGCGAGTTTTATCTGACACTGCTCGACCTGTGTGACAAACAGCCCACTCAGGATGAAATCGTGGAGTGTGTCCGGCATTACGGACGCCAGAGTGGAGATATCTGGCATTCGATGCAAAAGAGTATGCCGAACGACTTAGGCGCTAAGCGCTAAAAAAAACCGGACTGCGCGTCCAGTTTTTTTATGCCTGTTTTAGAGGGGAACATTGCGCGGCGGATTGCGATCCAGCAGTTCGACGCTGCCATCTTCATTCTGCTGTTCCAGAATCACATCAAAGCCCCACAGGCGGTGCACGTGCTTAAGCACCTCCCGACGGCTCTTATCGAGTGGTGCGCGGCTTTGTGGCACGTAGCGCAGCGTCAGGGAACGATCACCCCGTAAGTCCACATTGTAGACCTGAATATTGGGCTCCAGATTACTCAGGTTGTACTGTGCCGAAAGCTGCTGCCGAATGGCCCGATAGCCGGACTCGTCGTGGATCGCGGCGATTTCCAGATAATTGTTGCGGTCGTCGTCCAGCACAGTGAACAGCCGGAAGTCACGCATGACCTTAGGCGACAGGAACTGACTGATAAAGCTTTCATCTTTAAATTCACGCATCGCGAAATGCAGGGTTTTCAGCCAGTCAGAACCGGCAATATCCGGGAACCAGTAGCGATCCTCTTCCGTCGGCGACTGACAAATACGTTTAATATCCTGGAACATGGCAAAGCCCAGTGCATACGGATTGATACCGCTGTACCACTGGCTGTTGTAGGGCGGTTGATAGATTACGTTGGTATGGCTGTGCAGGAACTCCATCATAAAGCGTTCTGACACTTTGCCTTCATCATAGAGGTGATTCAGGATGGTGTAATGCCAGAAGGTCGCCCAGCCTTCATTCATCACCTGAGTTTGTTTCTGCGGATAAAAATACTGGCTCACCTTACGCACAATGCGCAGAATTTCACGCTGCCACGGCTCCAGCAGCGGCGCGTTCTTTTCCATAAAGTAGAGCAGGTTTTCCTGTGGTTCAGAAGGGTAGCGCGCCGCTTCAAAATGCGCGGCTTCTTTTTCACGCCGCGGTAAGGTGCGCCATAAGGTATTGACCTGGCTTTGCAGATACTCTTCGCGGCTTTTTTGCCTGGCCTTCTCTTCCTGCAGGGAAATTTTTTGCGGGCGCTTATAGCGGTCCACACCGTAATTCATCAGGGCGTGACATGAATCGAGCAGGCGCTCCACTTCTTCAACGCCATAGCGCTCTTCGCAGTCAGCAATGTAATTTCTGGCAAATAACAGGTAATCCACAATCGAACTGGCATCGGTCCAGCTGCGGAAGAGGTAGTTATTTTTGAAAAAGGAATTATGCCCATAGCAGGCGTGCGCCATAACCAGCGCCTGCATGGTCATGGTGTTCTCCTCCATCAGATAGGCGATGCAGGGATTAGAGTTAATCACGATCTCATAAGCCAGGCCCTGCTGCCCATGCTTGTAACGTTGCTCAGTCTCAATAAATTTTTTGCCAAAAGACCAGTGCGAATAGTTGATGGGCATACCGACGCTGGAGTAGGCGTCCATCATCTGCTCGGAGGTAATCACTTCAATTTGGTGCGGGTAGGTATCCAGACCGTAGTGTTTCGCTACGCGGTCGATTTCAGCGAGATAGACATCCAGTAACTCGAATGTCCAGTCGGGCCCGTCGCTGAGTCGTTTGCTGTCCATGATGGAATCGTCAAAGATTGTTGTCATAGCGCACCTCTGTTTTGGCGAACGGACTCACCCTGACGCGTTGCCCGTTACGATTTATTTAAGGCTCTTCCTGAGAAAGGAACCCAAAAAAACTGAGTGAACAGATCAATGATAGTTCACTGTCGCTTATCCGATCCGGGAACTCAAACGAATTCTTTGGCAGAAAAATCATTTCAGGTTTACCGCGCTGGGATTAAATAGCTCTACACACTGAATAGCTGTTACTTTTCAGCATTAAATGCTGGCTTTTTGCAGGGAGGGGGATTATGAAGGATTCTCCTGTGAAAGGCATAATTAACCAGAACTGGTGTCATTTATGCCTGATTTTTTAATAAAGGACGCATAATTCTCTGAATTTGAGGGCGTGAAATGATTTTAGTTACCTGTAGGCGCAAAAAGAGGTGAAATGGATGGATTGTGTAAAGGATGTTTCCACTTTGTGATCACTCTGAATGTTAACCGGTGAATAGTGGATTATGCTTTTTATTTTCGCGGGGGACTTATGCACGTAGTTATTCTTGGTAGTGGGGTTGTGGGCGTAACCAGCGCGTGGTATCTGGCGCGCGCCGGCCATCAGGTCACCGTGATCGATCGTCAGCCTCAACCCGCCATGGAAACCAGCGCGGCAAATGCCGGGCAGATCTCGCCAGGCTATGCGGCGCCCTGGGCTGCACCCGGTGTGCCGCTTAAGGCGATGAAATGGATGTTTCAGCGTCATGCGCCTCTGGCCATCCGGCTGGATGGCAGCCGCTTTCAGCTTGAGTGGATGTGGCATATGCTGCGTAACTGTGACATACAGCACTACCAGCAGAATAAAAGTCGCATGGTCCGGCTTGCTGAATACAGCCGCGATTGCCTGAAGGCCCTCCGCGCCGAAACGGGCATTGCCTATGAAGGCCGACAGGGCGGCACGCTCCAGTTATTCCGTACGCAACAGCAATTCGAGAGCGCAAGCAAAGACATTGCCGTTCTGCGCGAGGCCGGCGTGCCCTATGAATTACTGGAGTCGCATCAGCTGGCCAGCGTTGAGCCTGCCCTTGCGGCGACGCAGCATAAACTTACCGGCGGTCTGCGGTTACCAAATGATGAAACCGGCGACTGCCAGCTTTTTACCCAGCGTCTGGCCAAAATGGCCGAGGAAGCCGGTGTGGTCTTCCGCTTCAATACACCCATCGATCAGCTGCTGCGCGACGGTAACCGGATTTACGGTGTGAAGTGCGGCGATGAGGTGATTAAAGCCGACAGCTACGTCGTTGCGCTGGGCTCCTGGTCCACCGCGTTGATGAAAAATATTGTGGATATCCCGGTCTACCCTCTGAAAGGCTATTCCTTAACGATTCCGGTGACGAATGCCGATGCGGCACCCGTCTCCACCATCCTGGACGAAACCTACAAAGTGGCCGTCACACGTTTTGATAACCGTATTCGAGTCGGCGGTATGGCAGAAATTGTGGGTTTTAACACCAAACTGCCTGAAGCGCGTCGCGAAACGCTGGAGATGGTGGTTACAGATCTTTATCCTGAAGGGGGTGATGTCAGCCAGGCCAGTTTCTGGACAGGCCTGCGTCCTATGACGCCAGACGGTACGCCGGTTGTCGGGGCGACGCCGCTGTCCAATCTTTATCTGAATACCGGACACGGCACACTGGGCTGGACAATGGCCTGTGGCTCCGGTCAGTTACTGGCTGACGTCATTTCCGGCACGTCGCCAGCGATTGCATCGGACGATCTCACGGTCTTCCGTTATTTGCCTGGTTTTGCGGCCAGCCGATCACCGCTTCGTAACGTTAACGCTACACGTTAAGCCTTCAGGGAGAGGAAGTATGTCACGTCCAATTGTCGCAACCATCAATCAACAGGCGTTGCGACATAACCTGGCCATTGTGCGTCGTGCGGCCCCCGCATCACGTGTCTGGTCTGTGGTGAAAGCCAATGCCTACGGCCATGGCATTGCCCGCGTGTGGGAAAGTCTGTCCAGCACCGATGGCTTCGCGTTACTGAATATGGAAGAAGCCATTCTGCTGCGGGAGCAGGGGTGGAAGAAACCCATCCTGCTGCTTGAAGGCTTTTTTCACCCTGACGATCTGACCTTAATCGATCGTTACCGTCTGACGACCAGCGTGCACAGCAACTGGCAGATTCATGCCCTGGCCAATGCGACGCTCTCGGCGCCTGTCGATATTTACCTGAAGATAAACAGCGGTATGAACCGACTGGGCTTTCGCCCTGAACAGGTAAATGGCATCTGGCATAAACTGCGTGCGCTGGAAAACGTCGGGGATATTACGTTGATGGCGCATTTCGCTGATGCCGAGAATCCCGACGGCATTGTGGCGCCGCTACAGCGAATCGCCGACGCCACCGAAGGGCTGGACAGCCCGGTCTCGCTGTCCAATTCGGCCTGTACGTTGTGGCATCCTGAGGCGCACCGGGACTGGGTGCGACCGGGGATCATTTTGTATGGTGCGTCACCCAGCGGTGACTGGCAGGACGTGGCCAGCAGTGGACTTCAACCGGTGATGACCCTGTCCAGTGAAATCATTGGTGTGCAGCAGCTTCAGGCCGGAGATGGCGTGGGTTATGGCTATCGCTACCGGGCATCCCAGCCGCAGCGAATAGGTGTTGTCGCCTGTGGCTATGCCGATGGTTATCCTCGCCATGCGCCCAACGGGACGCCGGTTTTTGTTGATGGCGTGCTGACGCAGGTCGTGGGTGCGGTGTCGATGGATATGATTACCGTTGATTTAACACCCTGCCCACAGGCGGGCATTGGTTCACCTGTCGAGCTGTGGGGAAACAATGTCAAAATCGATCAGGTAGCAAAAGCGGCCGGAACGGTAGGTTATGAGCTGATGTGTGCCCTGGCCCCACGCGTTCCGGTGAACGTTATTTAATCGCTGTAATCCGGCTGTGCATGTTTTTACTGCAGCGCCAGGCGAGGAACGCCAGCGCTGCACCCAGCAGCATCATCAACGCCAGCGACATTTTCTCTGCCAGTGGCAGGGCGACAATAAGCAAACTCCCCGCTGCACCGCCTGCCATCTGAATAAAACCCTGTAACGCCGAGGCGACACCAGCCTGCTGTTGGTAAGGTTCCAGCGCATAGCTGGTGGCCGGGCCAACGGTGAAGGCCAGTCCGGCCACGGCTACGGCGACCGGGAACATATACAGCGCCCAGTGTGACTGCAGGCTGTCAGGCAGCAGTGTCATACCGGCCAGCAGCAGGCCAGCACCCAGTAGCATGGTCAGGCAACCCATCGCCAGGCAAAATGGCCTGCCCGCCTTACGAATCGTCTTGTTTACCACCACGCTCACCAGCATGATCCAAAAGCCATTCGCGCCAAAGGCAAAAGAGAATGCCAGAGGCGACAGGCCGCCCTCGGTCATCAGAATGTGGGGTGCCAGCGAAACATACGTCAGCACCATGCCCAGTGCGCCCGCATTCGCGAAGGCAAAGGCCAGAAAGCGCGGCTGACGTAAAATGGCGGCATACTGATTAACGGGAAGCCCTTTTACACGCAGTGTATCGGCCGGACGGGTTTCCGGCAGCCAGATAATGACCATCAGCATCACGACGGCGGCATAAGTACACAGGAACCAGAAGGGCGCGCGCCAGTCAAAGGCGCTGGCCAGCAGTCCACCCAGCAACGGTGCCAGTGCGGGCACGATATTCAGTGCGCCATTCAGAAAGCCATAAGCCCGGGCGGCGGCATCACCACTTAACCGGTCGCGTACGCCGCTGAACGCAACGACGGCACTACAACATACCGCACAGCCCTGTACGACGCGGGCCAGCAGGAACAGCGGGAAGGAGCTGGCGGTGGCCGCAATGGCGCTGCCCGCTATGTAGAGCGTCAGGCCCAGCAGCGCAATAGGTTTACGCCCATAGTTATCGACCAGCGGGCCGCTCACCAGCTGACCCAGTCCCATTATCAGCAGGAAAAGGGGGATCGTTGTTTGTATCAGCGTCACCGGTGTTGACAGACCGTCTGCGATCTGCGGCAGCGTGGGTAAATAGAGATCGATGCCTAAAGGCGCCAGGAGCACCAGGCTTAACAGCAACAGGGTATATTTTTGCATAGCAACCAGAGGGTAAACGTACGATAAAGCGAGGGAAGAGGGTAATGATTAATAAAGCAAAAGGAAAGCGAATTACCAGCGAAATGGCGATGCCTGTCTGAAACAGGCATCGCAGGCTAAATCAGTACGCGCCGTCGCGGCGTAATACCACACCGGCTGTTTTAAACAGGATGGCAATATCCGTCCACAGCGCCCAGTTTTTGACATACCAGGAATCAAAGTAGACACGGGTATCGTAGTCAATGTCGTTACGTCCGCTCACCTGCCACAGGCCGGTCATCCCGGGCTTCGCCATCAGATAGTAATCCACGTCGCCGGCATAACGTTCCAGTTCCGCTTCGATAACCGGACGTGGGCCGACCAGGCTCATTTCACCCCGAATCACGTTCCAGAGCTGAGGTAACTCATCCAGGCTGGTTTTGCGCAGGAAGCCCCCGATGCGGGTAATGCGCGGATCATTTTTCAGCTTGAAGTCTTTGTCCCATTCGCGACGCGCTTCTTCGCTGGTCGCCAGCAGGTTTTCCAGCACCTCTTTGGAATTGGTGACCATCGAACGGAACTTCAGACATTTAAATTTCTTGCCATCCTGACCCACGCGCTCGTGACCATAAATGGCATTACCGCCATCACGCTTCACCATATAGCAAAGTAAGGCAAAAACCGGTGCCAGGAAGAGCAGCAGCAGCGAAGCTACCACAATATCAAATCCCCGTTTCAGGAAGCGTGACGAATGCTTCGCCAGGTTATTGCTGACGCGCAGAATCATCACTTCATGGCTGAAGATAAAGGACATGTCTGTGCCGTAAAGCGGTACACCGCGTAATGTTGGGATAACCGACACGGAACGGCAGTTCATTTTAGACAAGAATTTCAGCCAGCGGTCGCGCTCAGGCTGCTGTTCGTATTCCATTGCCACAATGAACTGCACATTGTCACGGTCGATGGTCTGCCAGTTAATATCGTTGGCGGAGATAACAGGCACACCATTAACGCTCTGCTGCAGCGGTGCGTCTTCAACGGAAATAAACGCCTGAACGTTATACCCGAGAATCTCCTCGCTTTGTAATGCGGCGTAAGCTTCGGTAGCGTTACGGCCCGAGCCAATGATGATGGTTTCTTTTTGCCATTGTCCGGCCCGGTTAATCGCGCTTTTCACGCCTGCACGCATTAACGGCAGCAACAGCAGGGCATAGCTCCAGCTGAACACCCAGACCATGCGGGAGAAGTCCCATTTGGAGAAGGCGATTAACGCCAGATCCAGCAGAGAGAACACGACGAGGGTTTTAACAATCTCTTTCAGTTCAAACCAAAAAGGTTTGCGGTAGGTATAGTGACGCAGGCGCATCCAGAACCAACCGGTGCAAAGCACCGACATAATAAACTGCGCAATAAAACGGTTCTCAATTTGATGGGGTGGAATAAAGGCATCAAGGTCGCCCCAAATTCCCTGCACGGTCGCGGCAGAGAGAAACAGCGCTAAATTCAGCGCAATGAGATCTGAAAAACTTAACGCAAGCTTTACAAGAATATTTTTACGAAGACCGCTCCACGAGCGAGTCGCATTGTTCATTACAATTGTACTTGCCATAAAACCTGCTCTCTTTAATGAAGTAAAAGATGGCCTGACCAGAATCAAGTACGCGTTCAGGGGTTAACGACTGAAAACCCGAAACCGGGACGTTTTCAGTTTGTTACAGTCATTAGAGCCATTAACGCTGCAAAAAACAGATTCTCTAAACGTGAGACAAGTCACGTAAAAATGCAGCACTGGAGAAGAGTATGCAGGAGATGTTTGACAGAGTTAATACGGAATAATTCTTAAAAAGTCAGGGGATAATCGCGCGGGTTTTGTTTAAGTTATTGATATGCAGAATATTGTATCAGAGATAAGCGTGATGCACGGAGATATTCAGGTCCATTTTTAGGAATTACCGCCAAACGGGCTGACTGGCGGTAATCCTCCGGGCTTACGCAGGTTTTTTTAATACCCAGCGGTCTTGTTGTTTATCGTAATGACCGATCGCTAATATCACTTCTTTACCGTCGATCCAGGCCGGTACGCTGGTTTCCTGATCCCAGCCGTCAAGCTGATAACTCAGGCCGGGATTGGTGTGGCAGGGAATACTCACCGTCACCGGGTCTTCGCTGCTGAATTCCGCATCAACAATTTCATAGCGACCAATTTTAACCACGTGACTCATGGATAACTCCCGTTTTAACTGAATGTTATAAAAGCGTAGTGCAATTCAGCTAATTAAACCGCGCTATTTAAATAAGATTATTCTTTGTCTTCATTGGGGCGCACGCCAATTTTAACAATATGATTATCTTCTTTCTCCGCTACCGTCCATGTCAGTTGATTCCATTCTATCTGGTCACCGACCACAGGTGCCCCGCCTAACATACTCATCATCAACTGACCCAGCGACTGTTGCGCGTTCGTATCTTCGTCGAGTTCAAGGCCATAAATCTGCGCGACATCATGAAGTCGCGCGTCGGCATCCAGAATAAAGTCGCCGAAGAAACGTTGATCCAGCGAGACAGGCGGCGACTGACTGAACATTTTGCCCAGCGCAGGCAGATCGCGCTCACGGCCAATCACACAAATCACGTCATTCTCTTTTAAACGCGTTGCGCCGTTGGGGTGCATTAACACGTTATCCCGAAACAGTGCGGCGATACGGGTTTCGCGTGGCATCTGTAAATCCCGCAGCGCCGCGCCCACGCACCATTTGTCGGCGCTGAGCTGGTAGACGAACTGCTCCCACGGATTCTCCGGATGAATATCCAGCCCGATACGGCTAATCGGAGAGGCGGTAGGCGGAACCACCACTTTGGCTTTCTTCGCCGCAAAGCCCAGCGAGGTGCCCTGTAGCATCAGGGACACCAGCACCACGAAAAACGCAATATTAAAATAGAGCGAGGCATTCTCCAGACCGGCCATCATCGGGAAGACGGCCAGGATAATCGGCACTGCTCCGCGCAGACCGACCCAGCTGATAAAGATACGCTCCCGCGCCGTGAAGCCACGGAACGGTAACAGGCCGATAAACACCGACAGCGGACGTGCCACCAGAATTAACCACAGGGACAGAATCATCGCCGGAACAGCGATATGCCAGAGGTCGGAGGGCGTGACTAACAATCCCAGTACGATAAACATGCCGATCTGGCTGAGCCAGGCCATACCGTCAAAGGTCTGCAAAATGCCGAAACGGTTGCGGATAGGGCTGTTACCCAGTAAGAAGCCGCACAGATAGACGGCGAGGATGCCGCTGCCTTCCAGCACGGTGGTCAGCGCAAAGACCAGAATGCCGCCGCTCAGTGCCAGTAAGGGATACAGGCCGGGAGCCAGATTCATGCGGTTAATCAGTTGCTGCAGGGCCCAGCCACCGCCCAGACCGAGGACAATCCCCAGACCGAACTGCTGAATCAGATGCACCACGAACATCCAGTCCAGACCGGTTCGTCCCTGCTCAATCATTTCGATCAGCGTAATGGTCAGAAAAACCGCCATCGGGTCGTTGCTGCCGGACTCAATTTCCAGCGTGGCACTGACACGTTCATTCAGACCTTTGTCACCGAGCAGGGAAAATACCGCTGCCGCGTCGGTGGAGCCGATAATCGCACCAATCAGGAAGCCCTGCATCATATCGAGCCTGAACAGCCAGGCCGCGACCATGCCAGTCAGGCCTGCCGTAATGATCACGCCTACGGTTGCCAGTGATAAGGCCGGTCCGAGCGCCACCTTAAAGGAGCTGGCTTTGGTGCGCATGCCGCCGTCCAGCAGGATGATTGCCAGGGCAAGGTTAGAGATCAGGTAGGCCGCCGGATAGTTATCAAATGCGATGCCGCCAATACCGTCAATGCCGGCCAGCATGCCCAGCGCCAGAAAAATCACCAGGATAGGAATGCCCAATCGGGACGAAAAGGAACTGAGCAAGATACTCGACGCAACCAGCACGGATCCAATAATGAAAAGACTATAAACAATAGTGTGGTTCAAACGCGGTCTCCTGAGATACGGCAGACAATGTTAACTAAGGTGTAGAAACATCCATGCTATGTCTGCAAGATAATGTTTTATCAATGAGTTGTCATTGTCATTTTGCAATTTATCTTAATTGCTAATGCACTGGATAATCCCAGTTAACAAGGCTAATAGGGGAGTTAGATAGCTTGCAGCAGGCAAGACCGCATTTTAAGAGGTTATAAATACAATAAAAAAAGCCGACTGGGCGTCGGCTTAGTGTCTCAGGCTTCCATTGCCTGTTTGTGAAACAGCTCACGAAACACAGGATAAATATCTTCGGGCTCCCGGATGTGCTGGATCGCAAAGTTGTCGAACATTGACTGCAGATGTTCGTATTCGCGCCATAAGGTCTGATGCGCGCGACGTGTTATCTCGATGTAGGTGTAGTAACGCACCACCGGCAACAGGTTTTTTGCCAGAATCTCGTGGCAGAGCGGTGAATCATCTGCCCAGTTGTCGCCATCCGACGCCTGCGCGGCGTAGATATTCCATTGCGCCGGATCGTAGCGCTCCTTCACAACCTCATCCATCAGTTTCAGTGCGCTGGAGACGATGGTGCCGCCGGTTTCCTGCGAATAGAAGAACTCCTGCTCATCAACCTCTTTGGCCTGAGTATGATGGCGGATGTAGACCACCTCGACGTTTTTATAAGTCCGGCTGAGGAACAGATAGAGCAAAATATAAAAGCGTTTTGCCATATCTTTCGTCGCCTGATCCATTGAGCCGGAGACATCCATCAGGCAAAACATGACCGCCTGGCTGGAAGGCTCGGGCCGCTTCTCGAAGTTTTTATAGCGCAGGTCAAAGGTGTCAATAAAGGGCACTCTGTCAATGCGCGCGCGCAGTTCGGCAATCTCCTTGCGCAGGCGTTCCTCTTCGAGTAACTGAGCGGGCTCTGACTTTTCTACTTCGCTGAGGGCATCCTCAAGCTCATGGAGCTGGCGGCGCTTACCTGCCGTCATCGCAGTACGTCGGGCCAGGGAATTTTGTAAAGAACGGACCACGCTGATGTTGGCGGGAACGCCATTCGAGGTAAATCCGGCACGGTGCGTTTTGTACTCATTCAACTGGCGGTGCTGATTTTTCCGCAGATTGGGCAGCGCCAGATCCTCAAACAGCAGATCCAGATATTCATCTTTGGAAATTTGAAAAACAAATTCATCCTCACCTTCACCATCCTGACTGGCATTTCCCTGACCTGAACCGCTACCGCCCCCGCCTTGTGGGCGTTCAACACGGTCATTTTGCACGAAGTGATCATTGCCTGGATGAACGCGATGGCGTTGTCCACCCCGCCCCTGATGAAAAATGGGTTCATTGATATCATCTACGGGAATAGAGACGGATTCGCCACTGCTGACGTCGGTTACCGAGCGTTTGTTAATGGCCTCGGAAATCGACTGCTTAATCTGCGACTTGTAACGACGTAAGAAGCGCTGGCGATTAACCGCACTCTTGTTTTTACCGTTCAGTCGGCGATCGATAAAATAGGCCATGATGTTCCCCCAAACTACATTGCAAGCAGGCCGGGCTGACCCGACCTTAATATGACCGGTGCTGTCCCGCACCGGTTTGCTTACAGACTTTGATCAGGACGATTTACGCACGCGCAGATACCATTCACACAGCAGGCGAACCTGTTTGCGGGTATAGCCTTTTTCCATCATGCGATCGACAAAATCGTCGTGTTTCTTCTGCTCATCCGTAGAGGTTTTGGTGTTGAACGAGATAACCGGCAACAGCTCTTCGGTATTGGAGAACATCTTTTTCTCAATGACCGTACGGAGTTTTTCATAGCTGGTCCAGTTGGGATTTCTGCCATTATTATGCGCTCTTGCACGCAGCACAAAATTGACAATTTCATTACGGAAATCTTTAGGGTTACTAATCCCGGCAGGCTTCTCAATTTTCTCCAGCTCGGCATTCAGCGATTCACGGTCAAATAATTGTCCGGTATCCGGATCGCGATACTCCTGATCCTGAATCCAGAAATCCGCATAGGTTACATAACGGTCGAAAATATTCTGACCATATTCGGAATAGGATTCCAGATAAGCCGTTTGAATCTCTTTGCCAATGAACTCCGCATATTTAGGAATTAAATAGCCTTTGAGATGCTCAAGGTATTTTTCCGCCTGATCCTGTGGGAATTGCTCACGTTCAATCTGCTGTTCCAGCACATAGAACAGGTGCACCGGGTTGGCGGCAACTTCAGCATGGTCAAAGTTAAATACGCGTGACAGGATTTTAAAGGCGAAACGCGTTGACAGGCCATTCATGCCTTCGTCCACGCCCGCATAATCGTGGTACTCCTGCCAGGATTTCGCTTTCGGGTCGGTATCCTTCAGGCTTTCACCATCGTACACGCGCATTTTCGAGTAGATGCTCGAGTTATCGGGATCTTTCAGACGCGACAGAATAGAGAAGCGCGCCAGCGTCTCAAGCGTGCCAGGTGCACATGGCGCAGTGGACAGCTCACTGTGATTCAGCAGCTTTTCATAAATCTTAATTTCCTCTGACACGCGCAGGCAGTAAGGCACTTTAACGATGTAAACACGGTCGAGGAAAGCCTCGTTGTTTTTATTGTTGCGGAAGGTCACCCATTCGGATTCGTTTGAGTGCGCCAGGATGATGCCGTTAAACGGCAGGGCTGAAATCCCTTCCGTACCGTTGTAGTTTCCTTCCTGCGTGGCGGTGAGGAGGGGATGCAGAACCTTAATCGGCGCTTTAAACATCTCAACGAATTCCATGATGCCCTGGTTGGCCCGGCACAGTGCGCCAGAGTAACCGTAGGCATCAGGATCGTTTTGCGCGTGGTTTTCAAGTTTGCGAATGTCGACCTTACCGACCAACGCAGAGATATCCTGGTTGTTCTCATCGCCCGGCTCTGTCTTGGCGATGGCTAACTGCTCAAGAATCGATGGCCAGACTTTAACGACTTTAAAGCGTGTAATATCCCCGCCAAAGTCATGCAGACGTTTGGCGGCCCAGGGCGACATAATGGTGCCAAGGTAGCGACGCGGTACGCCGTACTCTTTTTCCAGAATGTTAGCGTCTTCCTGCGGGTTGAACAGGCACAGCGGATGATCGTTGACCGGACTGCGCTCGCCGTCGGCGCTGAGCACGTAGATAGGGACGCGTTGCATCAGGGATTTCAGGCGCTCAGCCAGGGAGGACTTACCGCCACCCACCGGACCCAGTAAATAGAGAATCTGCTTCTTCTCTTCAAGGCCTTGCGCTGCGTGTTTCAAATAGGAAACGATCTGCTCAATCGCTTCCTCCATACCGTAAAACTCTTCGAACGCTGGGTAACGTCCCATAACCCGGTTAGAAAAGATTCTGGAAAGGCGTGGCTCCTGGGCAGTGTCGACCATTACTGGCTCACCAATAGCCATTAAGAGTCGCTCTGCTGCGTTGGCGTATGCACTGCGATCCTGTTTACAGATAGTCAGAAATTCCTGCAGTGTGAACTCTTCGTCCTTGGCAGCTTCATAACGCTGACGATAGTGATCGAATATATTCATAGCGATGCCCGTCCTTTCGTTTTTAGCACAGGTAAAGGAGCAATAATCAGTGCTCGTACAGCTCCCGGAAGATATTAATCTGTTTACTACAGCAACCCTTATGCCAACCTGATCGTTCTTATCGGGATGCACAACTTTTATGGTTACTTTGTAAGTACAAAAACTCGGGTATTAAGTTTAACTGTAGAAGGCATTCAGGAAATTTCATCATAGATTTTTGATTAGTGAGCCACATATCAATAACAAAATCATTTTGTTGCGAAACGTTTTTCCTCAGTTAACCCCCGTTCTGTGATGCCTTCAACCCGGTTATGCCACATTCTGCGGCAAACGCGGTAGATGATTTTGATATAAGGTTAATTCAGTCTGTAAAAAGCGTTAGACTCTATGTGTGATTGTTATATTTATGGAATGAATAAATTGTGAACCAATTCAAACTTAACGTGCTTATTGCACTTATCCCTTGTTATTTTCTGGGCCAGTCAGTACAAGCCGCACCCTTATCGCTCGGTGCATCAGTGATTTATGCGCAGTCACCTTATCGTGGTGGACAGGACCGCTATTTGCCTGTTCCCATCATCAATTACGAAGGGGAAAAATTCTGGTTTAACACCCTGCAGGGTGGCTATTACGTGTGGAAAGACCCACAGGATCAGCTCTCTCTGTCGCTGTTGGGTTCGCCGCAGCAATACGACCCGGATGACAATGATCTGGGGGATATGAAGGGGCTGGATAAGCGCCGAATGACGTTGATGGGCGGGGTGACTTACCGGCACACGGATGACTGGGGCATCATACGGACCTCATTGTTAGGCGATGTGCTTAACAACAGCAACGGTATCGTCTGGGATTTGACCTATCTTTACCGTTTCAGCTTTGGCGACTTTACCTTTACGCCGGGAATTGGTGCATTGTGGAACAGCGCGAATCAAAACCGCTACTACTATGGCGTATCGGGTAACGAAAGCGATCGGACCGGAATTCGTCGTTATCATCCGGATGACAGCTGGTCGCCTTATGTGGAAATGAACGCCAGCTACAGCATTACCCCGCAGTGGAATGCCAGTCTTTCAGGGCGTTACACCCGCTTTGCCAGCGAAATCAAAGACAGTCCGATGGTTGATAAAAGCGGACAGTTTACGGTCTGGACAGGCGTCAGCTATACCTTCTGATGCGGCGCACCCCGCGAGTGCAGGCTGTGCGCTCTAAGGGTGCATATGCCCCCATTTAGTGCAGGAGAACCCGATGACAAAATATATCGATATTGCAGGTCAGCGTCAGATTCCGGCAATCGGTCTTGGCACCTGGTATATGGGGGAAGATCCCGCCAGCCGGCAACAGGAAATCAGTGCGCTTCAGGCAGGGCTGGATGCCGGTTTGCGGCTGGTGGATACCGCTGAAATGTATGCAGAGGGTGGCGCCGAAGAAGTGGTAGGCGATGCCCTGAAGGGACGGCGCGATGAGGCCCTGCTGGTATCGAAAGTTTATCCATGGAATGCCGGAAAACAGGATGCCATCGCCGCCTGCGAGGCCAGCCTGCGTCGTCTGCAAACGGATCGAATTGATTTGTATCTTTTGCACTGGCGCGGCAGTGTGCCACTCGACGAAACCATCAGCGCGATGCAGACCTTGCAGCAGCAGGGCAAAATTCGTGCGTGGGGTGTTTCAAACTTCGACAGCGAGGACATGGACGCCCTGTGGGCCGAAACGGGTGGCGAAAATTGTGCCACCAATCAGGTGCTTTATCATCTGGGTTCCCGCGGTATTGAATACGATTTGCTACCGCTCTGTCGCCAGCGCGCGATGCCCGTCATGGCGTATTGTCCCCTGGCACAGGCCGGTCGGTTACGCAGTCAGCTGTTTACCGACCCCGCTCTGAACGCAATTGCCCGCCAAAAAGGCATCACCGTGGCACAGCTTCTGCTGGCCTGGGCGATTCGGGATGGCGATGTCCTTGCCATCCCTAAAGCCAGTTCACTGGTACATGTTCGTGAAAATGCGGCTGCGCTGGACATTACCCTGAGCGAGGAGGACTGTCTCAGACTCGACAGGGCTTTTCCGCCGCCACAACACAAACTGCCGCTGGATGTGGTCTGAACGCGCCTCAGGCCTTATTTTTCAAACGTATTGTCGTCGCCAGTCGGGCAGGCTTGTCGCCTGCACTGCGCAACGGTTTGCTGATGCGCGCGGTTTCAACACACACCATCGTTTTATAACCCTCATTTGGCATGTCCGCCATGCTACACGACAGCGCCACACCGGGATTCCACGTGACAACGTCACTATGGTGATGGTGGTACACTTCAATTTGCCGTTTTCCAGCCAGATCGTTGATAACTGAACAGTCTTTTGGCGCAGTGAAGATACGATCCACGCGCTCGGTAAAGCGCTGTTTACCCTCGCTCTGACCCGGCTGGTTATCTTTGACCTTGTCGATGTAATGTTCACCCAGTCCGGTGACCTCAACGCTCGCACTGTCCGCCACGTTAAAATAGCTGTGTAGGGCGGCTGTCGATTCATAATCACCGTAGGCTTCCAGCTCAATTTCGCAATGCTGGCCCAGACGGAAGCGGGCGATAAGGGTAAAGTCATGCGGCCACAGCTTCAGCGTTTGTGGGGTACTTTCCAGCACAAATGTCAGCAGCACGCCGTCTTCGTTTTCATCATGCGCAGAGAGCGTCCATGACTGATTTCGGGCAAAGCCATGGGCAGGCTCTCCTGCCGGTCCAAACCAGGGCCAGCAAATCGGTACACCGCCGCGAATCGCCTTACCAGGCAGGAAAGGGCTCTTGTCGCTCAGCCAGATGACGGGCTTCTCACCGCTCGGTTGCCAGGCAATCAGATGCGCGCCCTGTAAGGTCACGGCCGCCCGTACACGCGGATGGCTGACAATGATAACCGGGAGTTCACCCACCTGACGTTGCGACAGATAAGGCGTGATTTGTTTAACCACGGGAAGGGAAAAGAGTTTGTCTTGCATGCCTGACTCCATAGTGAAGGGATCAAAAAAAGGGTGACCGAAGTCACCCTTATTGTCTCGTGTCTGGCTGCCTTATTTAGCAGCAACCAGCGCAATCAGGTCGAGAACTTTGTTTGAATAACCGGTTTCGTTATCGTACCAGGAAACCAGTTTAACAAAGTTGTCATTCAGCGCGATACCGGCTTTGGCATCGAATACTGAGGTCAGGACTTCGCCGTTGAAGTCGGTAGAAACAACGTCATCTTCAACGTAGCCCAGCACGTCTTTCATCTCGCCTTCAGCCGCGGCTTTGATAGCGGCACAAATTTCTTTGTAAGACGCAGCTTTTTCCAGACGAACGGTCAGGTCAACAACAGAAACGTTAGGCGTAGGTACGCGGAATGCCATACCGGTCAGTTTGCCGTTCAGTTCTGGCAGCACTTTACCTACCGCTTTAGCGGCGCCGGTAGAAGACGGGATGATGTTCTGTGATGCACCACGACCACCGCGCCAGTCTTTGTGAGACGGGCCATCAACGGTTTTCTGCGTTGCGGTAGTGGCGTGTACGGTGGTCATCAGGCCTTCAACGATACCAAATTTATCGTTGATGACTTTTGCCAGCGGGGCCAGGCAGTTAGTGGTACAAGAGGCGTTAGAAACGATGTCCTGGCCCTGGTATTTGTCGAAGTTAGCACCACGAACAAACATTGGGGTGTCATCTTTAGATGGACCGGTCAGAACCACTTTTTTCGCGCCAGCAGTGATGTGCTTACGTGCGGTTTCGTCGGTCAGGAAGATACCGGTTGCTTCAGCAACGACGTCAACGCCCACTTCGCCCCACTTCAGGTTAGCCGGATCTTTCTCAGCGGTAACACGGATTTTCTTACCGTTAACAACCAGAGCGCCGTCCTGTACTTCAACGGTGCCGTCAAAACGGCCGTGAGTAGAGTCGTACTTCAGCATGTACGCCATGTAGTCAGCGTCCAGCAGGTCGTTGATAGCAACGATTTCGATGTCAGAGCGCTGTTGAGCAGCACGGAAAACGATGCGACCGATACGGCCAAAACCGTTGATACCTACTTTGATAGTCATATATTCCACCAGCTAGTTGTTAGTGAATAAAAGGTTGGCTGTAAAATTACAAAAACCTTACCAGGCGTCAAGCGGAATCGTGTCAATTGTTGCGACAGGTCAATCCACCGAACAGGAATTATTTGACGCGCAACCGCTTGCGCGCTTCCGCGAACATCGTGCTCTGTTGAAACCTTCGCCGAATATATAGGGATATGCCAGAGAAAAGGTGATCAAAATCACAAATCCACCTTGTAAGATACGGACCGAAGGGCAGAGCACAAAAAAAGACCCGACTAATGTTGATCATTTGTTAGAATACTAGTCGATTTTTTCAGAATGACATCCCGGAATTGCTCAAATGCCTAAAGAAACCGCACCCGACGCAAAAATCGCCCAGTTAACTGAGATGCAGCGCTATGTCACGCAACAGCGTGGCACGGAGCCGCCGTACAGCGGTGCGCTGCTGCATAACAAGCAGGAAGGGATTTATCACTGCCTGGTGTGCAATGCGCCCCTGTTTCTTTCAGAGACGAAATACGATTCAGGCTGTGGCTGGCCGAGTTTTTATGAGCCCGTCAGCGATGAGGCTATTCGTTATCTGGAAGATAACTCGCACGGTATGCAGCGTATTGAAATCCGTTGCGGCAACTGTGATTCTCATCTCGGCCATGTTTTCCCTGATGGGCCGCAGCCGACCGGTGAGCGTTACTGTGTGAACTCAGCCTCGCTGAACTTCACCAGTCCACAAGGCGACGAGATTAAGGGCTAACAATGAAACAGCAACTTGAAGCCATGCTTGATGCTATGACACCCGAAATTTATGAACGCCTGATGACGGCCGTTGAAACCGGAAAATGGCCGGATGGAGTGGCGCTGACGCAGCAACAGCGTGATAACAGCCTGCAGTTGGTTATGATGTGGCAGGCGCGCAATAATGATGCGCCACAGCATATGACCATCGGCAAAAATGGCGAAATGGTGACCAAATCGAAAAAGCAGTTAAAAGAAGAGTTTGGTATCGAACCGGACGTCACGCGCATTCATCTGCATTAATGGCGCGGTAAGTCGCCAGTCAGCCACGCGCAGGCGGGCATGGTATGGAAGAGCAAAAAGGGCTGGCGTATAGCCAGCCCTTTTTCAGATAATGACGGCGCCCTGAGCCGCCATCTGTGCCAGCGCGATGTCGCTGTCTTCTGGGTTGAGATTAACGCCACGGCAGCCTGCCGCCACGACCTCGACCTGATAACCCAGTTCAAGTGCATCCAGCACGCTGTACTTCACGCAGTAATCCGTCGCCAGGCCCAGCATGACCAGATGCGTGATATCGCGTGCGCGTAACCAACTGTCCAGTTCTGTCTTGCGTCGGTGTCCGTTGTCAAAAAAGGCGCTGTAGCTGTCTACGTCCTGATCTTGCCCTTTATGGAAAACCGCGTCGAACAGGCTGCGATCAAGTCCAGGATGAAAATCAGCCCCCGCAGAATGCTGCACGCCATGATTCGGCCACCAGATCTGTGGCAGGCCGTTGAGTTCA
The DNA here is from genome assembly GCF_043546245.1 of Pantoea sp. SGAir0180. NCBI lineage: Bacteria > Pseudomonadati > Pseudomonadota > Gammaproteobacteria > Enterobacterales > Erwiniaceae > Pantoea > Pantoea sp. SGAir0180. The sequence continues at coordinate 1,456,639 of NZ_CP028071.1, forward strand.
CCGAGGGTATAGACAGGTTCGCCGGATACGGAAGCAAAACTACCGTGATCGGCTGGATGCCAGTCCTGCAGGGCTACGACGCACTCACCATTCTCATGAAAAGCACGGGCGTAGCGGTTAGCAACCTCGACCGTATGATCGCCTTCTTTGACGGCCATTGGGCCGCCGGGGCAGAAGTCGTTCTGGATGTCGATAATGATTAATGCCCGTTTCATTGCCGTTGACTCCATCTTAGTCGTCTGTCAGTTCGCCACGCAGGTTCTGCTGCATTTTGGCGCGGATCTGATCGCTGGACAGATCCTGGCTCAACAGATAGTGAAGTTTCGTCAGCGCCGCTTCAACCGTCAGATCAAAGCCGCTGATGACGCCAGCGTGCTCCAGAGCATTCCCGGTGGCATAGCCACCCATATTGACCTTGCCAGAAATACACTGTGTCAGGTTGACGACCACAATGCCGCGTTCGCTGGCCTGCTGAAGTTCAGACAGAAACTCGGCGTTTTGCGGCGCATTACCGACACCGTACGAGCGTAAAATCAGCGCCTTAACCGGCTGACGTAAAAAGTTACGCACGACATCTGCAGAGATGCCCGGATAAATTGTCACCACGCCAATAGGTTGCGGGGTAATGGTATGAACAATCAGCTCGCCTTTGCCCTGAGGTGCAGGCGGCGTATTAAGACGACGGATATGAATCCCGGCTTCCAGCAAGGCTGACAGGTTGGGGGACGCAAAGGCGTTGAAACCGTCCGCGTGCGCTTTAGTGGTACGGTTACCGCGATAGAGTGTGTTGTTGAAAAACAGCGTCACCTCGTTGATGGGATAATTCGCAGCGACGTAAAGGGAATTAAGCAGGTTTTGTTGGCCATCGGAACGCAGTTCGGCTAACGGAATCTGTGAGCCCGTAACGATGACCGGCTTAGCCAGATTTTCGAGCATAAACGACAGGGCAGAGGCGGTAAATGCCATGGTATCCGTGCCATGCAGAATGACAAAACCATCATAGCGATCATAGTTCAGCCGGATATCTTCGGCGATCGACTGCCAGTCCTGCGGGGTCATGTCAGAAGAGTCAATCAGAGGCTGATACTCATGAATCGTGAAGTCAGGCATTTCCGGGCGATGGAACTCAGGCATCTTCGCCAGTTCCTGCTGCAGATGACCAGAAACCGGAATATAACCTTGAGCAGAACGTTGCATACCGATGGTACCGCCCGTGTAGGCAACGTAAATATTTTTCTTTTGCATAGGTAAACTCAGACTTGCCGTAAAACGGGCAGTATAAGGGGAACAGCAGGGAAAAGCAGCCCGACAAGCAGTCGGGCTGAGAGGTTTATCGCACTTCGCCGCAGTTCAGGCAGAAGGCATAGCGGTTTTGCGGATCGTTCAGATGGTCAAACAGGCCGGGCTGATTCTTCATCGCGCTCATCACATCGTACATGGGCGCAGGCAGCCAGGCTTTCATCGTGTCAGGCAGCACGGCCTGAACAGACGCGTTCATCTGATTCAGCATCACGTCAAGGAAGCCGGGATCTTCCTGATACCAGTCAAGCTCTGGCTGGGAAACCTTCGCCAGCTCAGCCGCTTTTTTCACCGCATCGTCAAAATCGCCCAGCGCATCGACCAGACCATTGGCTTTGGCATCGCTGCCCGTCCAGACGTGCCCTTGCGCGATGGCATCGATCTGTTCCGGTGTTTTATGGCGCGATGTCGCCACCAGTCCCACGAAGTTGTGGTAGCCGTTTTCAATGGTCAACTGCATCAGTTGCTGCACTTCCTCAGGCAGTGCTTTAGTGCTTGCGACGTCTGCCAGGGGTGAGGTCGCGACGCCATCGGTATGCACACCAATCGAGGCCAGGCTGTTCTCCAGCGTGTTAATCACGCCAAAGATGCCGATAGAGCCGGTCAGCGTGCTGGGGCTGGCAATAATGTAGCTGGCTGGCGTCGAGATCCAGTAGCCGCCCGAGGCTGCCATACCGCCCATGGAGACCACAATCGGTTTGCCTGCCGCTTTCGCTGCGGCCAGTTCCGAACGAATCGCTTCGGACGCCGTAACGCTGCCGCCCGGGCTGTTCACCCGCAAAATAATGGCCTTGATTTTGGGATCCAGTCGGGCATCGCGAATCTGCGCCGCTGTCGTATCGCCGCCCACATTACCCGGCGTTTCATCACCATCAATAATGGCACCGCTGGCAAGAATCACGGCAATGTTGCCTTTTTGCTGGCTGGCATCCTGTTTAACGTTGTAATCATAAATGCTGACGTTACGGTAATCGTTGTTTTGCTTATCGAAGCCAAATGCCTGGATAAGCGCCTGGTCCGCGTCAGCGCGTGAGCCCAGCACATCGACCAGTTTGTTATCCAGTGCATATTTTCCGGTATCGCCCTTAACGGCCTGCAGACCTGCGATAATAGCGGCAGCGCCAGGGAACAACTGCTCAGGCGTAATCTGGCGGTTAGCAGACACGGTATTCAGGTAATTTTGCCAGAGCTGGCCAATCCAGCGGCTATCTGCGTCACGCGCCGCTGGCGACATATCGTCACGCAGGAAGGGCTCAACGGCTGATTTATAGGTGCCCACGCGGAAAACGTGTGAATTGACTTTCAGCTTGTCGAGTAACGTTTTGTAGTAGAGACCGTTGGTGGCAAAGCCGTGCAAATCAACGGTGCCCTGTGGCGACAGATAGATTTTCGTCGCATAGCTGGCAAGGTAGTACTGCGCCTGGCTATAGCTGTCGCCTAAGGCGTAAACAGGCTTACCGCTGTCGCGGAACTCGCGTAACGCTTTACCTACATATTGCAGAGAAGGCTGATCGCCCCCAGCAAAATCACGCAGGTCTAAAACCAGACCTTTAATATTGCTGTCACCTTTGGCCTGACGAATAGCATCCACTACATCAAACAGGGAATTTTCCTGCAGACGATCGCTACTGGTGCCTAATAACTGACGACCAATTTTGCTCAGACGGTTGCTGACGGAGGGTTTGTCGACCAGCACACCGGTCAAATCCACTTTTAGCGCACCTTGCTGTACCGGGGCGGAGGAACGGCTGCCTGAGCCGCTGATCTGAAGCCAGATCCCCACACAGACAATAATTAAGAAAACCAGAAACAGGTTGAGAATACATTCCCTGATAAAATTCAACACTCGCCAGGTCCAGCGGAACAGACCCGCAATTATTCGCCACAGTGTGCGCATCACATTCTCCATTTTGATATAGCCGGAAATAGCCACCAGGCGGGCCAGGTCTCCGTTAACGACCTCATCCTAAAGAGCAGCGAAACAAAAGTCAGCAGGAAATCACCCTGGACTGTTACAAAAAATCCACTTGTGCCAGGATTACCCGTGCTTTTACTGTCAGGAGAAAAACATGGACGCACTAGAATTACTGGTTAATCGTCGTTCGGCCTCGCGTCTGGCGGAACCGGCCCCCAGCGGTGAAGCGCTGGACAACATTCTGCGCGCGGGCATGCGCGCACCCGATCACGGCGGCCTGCAACCCTGGCGATTTATTATTGTTGAAAATGAAGGCCGCGATCGCCTGAGTCAGCTACTGGAAAAAGCGGCGCGGGACAACCAGATGGATGAGAAAGCCATCAATAAAGCCAGTCAGGCGCCGTTCCGTGCGCCCATGATCATCACCGTCGTGGCGCACTGCGAGATCAATCACAAGGTGCCGCGCTGGGAACAAATCGCCTCTGCCAGCTGTGCCGTGATGGCGATGCAGATGGCTGCTGTCGCTCAGGGCTTTAATGGCATCTGGCGGAGCGGCGTCTGGACCGACGATCCGCAGGTGCGTGAGGCGTTCGGCTGCCGTGAGCAGGACGCGATTGTGGGCTTTCTCTATCTGGGCACGCCGCAGCTTAAGTCCAGCACCACCGTGGTTCATCCCGACACGGCACCCTTCGTCCGCTATTTCTGAACCTGTCTGAACCACGCGATGCGCGGTAAACTGCGCACGTAATGAGCGAAGCGTTTCCTCGCAAATCCGGCACGCTTATCAGCAGCGTGCCGCCAGGCTACTATAGCGCTGTCTTCACTGGCAGCGCCGCGTGCTGTGTCCGGGGAAACCGGCTGCCTGCATCCGATGGCGCCAGGCCGTGATCCTGCACTGTCGTCGTGCACGGGGCAGGCGCTGCCATCATTGTTGTTCGCTGACGTTAAGGATTACCCGATTTAATGCGTTTGTTTATAGCAGAGAAACCCAGCCTCGGACGGGCCATTGCCGATGTGTTACCTGAACCACACCGCCGCGGTGACGGATTCATTGCCTGTGGCAATGATCAGGTCGTCACCTGGTGCGTAGGGCATTTACTTGAGCAGGCGCAGCCCGATGCTTATGACGGCCGTTATGCACGCTGGTCACTGGCCGATCTGCCCATTATTCCTGAAAAGTGGCGCCTGCAGCCGCGGCCCTCTGTCGCTAAGCAGCTTAAAGTGGTTGAGGGGTTGCTGGCGCAGGCGGACGAAGTGGTTCACGCCGGTGACCCGGATCGGGAAGGCCAACTGTTAGTGGACGAAGTGCTGGATTACCTGCAACTGCCCGCCGAGAAACGCAGTAAGGTGCAGCGCTGCCTGATCAACGATCTCAATCCTCAGGCGGTCGAACGCGCAGTCAGTCGCCTGCGTGAAAACCGTGAGTTTATCCCCCTGTGTGTTTCCGCCCTGGCTCGCGCCCGGGCGGACTGGCTGTATGGCATCAACATGACCCGCGCCTGGACGTTAATGGGCCGTAATGCCGGTTACGATGGCGTATTGTCGGTGGGGCGGGTGCAAACACCCGTGCTGGGGCTGGTGGTGCGCCGCGACGAAGAGATCGAAAACTTTGTGCCGAAAGACTATTTTGAAGTTAAAGCGCATATCGTGACGCCAGATGACATCCGCTTTGTTGCCAACTGGGTCCCCAGTGAAGCCTGTGAGCCCTGGCAGGATGAAGAAGGGCGCTTACTCAAGCGGAGTCTGGCAGAGCATGTGGTTGCCCGCATTACCGGTCAGCCTGCGCGTGTCACCGCATACAGTGATAAGCGCGAAAGCGACACTGCGCCACTCCCGTTTTCGCTCTCAGCACTGCAGATTGAGGCGGCAAAACGCTTTGGCCTCAGCGCGCAGGCGGTGCTGGATATCTGTCAGCGGTTGTATGAGACCCACAAACTGATTACCTATCCCCGTTCCGACAGTCGCTATTTGCCCGATGAGCATTTTGCTGGTCGTCACGCAGTGCTGAATGCCATTCAGGTTCACCAGCCCGATCTGACGTCGCCTGCGGAGTTTGATGCCGATCGTAAAAACCGCTGTTGGGACGACAAAAAAGTGGATGCGCACCATGCCATTATTCCCACAGCACGCGCCAGCGCTGTGAGGCTGAATGACAATGAACAGCAGGTTTATGGCCTGATCGCGCGTCAGTATCTGATGCAGTACTGCCCGGATGCGATGTTTCGTAAATGCACTATTGAACTGGATATTGCGGGCGGTAAATTCGTGGCGAAGGCCCGCTTTCTGGCTGAGGCGGGCTGGCGTGCTTTGCTGGGCAGTAAAGAGCGTGATGAAGAAAATGACGGCATGCCGCTGCCGGTCGTGGCGGAAGGGGACGTCATGCTGTGTGAGCACGGCGAGGTGCTGGCCAAGCAAACGCAGCCACCTCGGCATTTTACGGATGCCACGCTTCTGTCAGCCATGACCGGTATCGCGCGTTTTGTTCAGGATAAAGAATTAAAGAAAGTGCTTCGTGCGACCGATGGTTTAGGAACGGAAGCCACGCGCGCGGGGATCATAGAATTATTGTTCCGCCGGTCATTTTTACAGAAGAAAGGGCGCTATATTCATTCTACCGACACGGGTAAGGCGTTGATCCATTCGTTACCGGATCTGGCAGCCCGGCCGGACATGACCGCCCAGTGGGAATCGACACTGACACGGATTAGTGAAAAGGCCTGCCGTTATGATGAGTTTATGCAACCGCTGGTGCACACGCTGAGTGGGCTTATTCATCAGGCACGGCAGCAACCGTCGGGACAGGCGTTTCGTGGGTTACCGTCCACCGGACAAAAACGTCCGCAGCGCAAAGCACGGCGTAAAACTAAGGAAACCGAATAATGCGTAAAACTGCACTGCTCATGCTGGCCGCACTGATTGTCTGTGGGCCGGCCCAGGCGAATTATTATCCGTCTACAGGCGGAACTAATACGGATGTGATTGTTGATATGCCGCGGGAAGCCTGGACTCAGGGACAAAATAATCAGCAGAACTGTATGCAGTGCTGTATTTTCGAAAACCGCAATTATACCGAGGGCGCAGTCGTGAAATCAGAAGGCGTCCTGTTACAGTGCGCGCGTGACGAAAAATCGCTGGGGACGAACAACCTGATCTGGAAAATAGTGAAATAGAAAACGCGTGGTGGGCGGGCGCACCACGCGTCAGCGCTATCAGAAGCGGAAGGTTGACCAGACCGGGGCATGGTCAGAGGGTTTTTCCATGCCACGAATATCGTAGTCAATACCGCTCTCAATGCAGTGCGAGGCCAGCCCGGTGCTGGCCAGCAGCAGGTCAATGCGCAGACCGCGATTGTCATCAAACCCTTTAGAACGGTAATCGAACCAGGAAAAACGGTCACAGGTATCGGGATTATGCGCACGCCAGGTATCGACCAACCCCCAGCTTAACAGCCTGTCCATCCATTCCCGCTCTTCGGGCAGGAAAGAACACTTACCGGTACGCAGCCAGCGTTTACGGCTGTCTTCGCCAATCCCAATATCCAGGTCGGTGCTGCTGATATTCATATCGCCCATGATCAGTACGGGCTTATCCGCCGTAAGACTCTCGCTCAGATAGCTTTGCAGATCGCGGTAAAATTTTTCTTTTGCCGGAAACTTTGTCGGGTGATCGCGGCTCTCGCCCTGCGGAAAATAGCCATTTATCACGGTAATATCGCCAATCGGGCTGGGGATTTCAGCCATGATCAGGCGACGCTGCGCATCCTCGCCATCGCCCGGAAACCCCCGACGCACGGAGACCGGCTGAACCTTGGTCAACAGTGCCACACCGTAATGGCCTTTCTGACCGTGATAAAACACGTTGTAGCCCAGCTTAGCCACATCCTCGAGCGGGAACATATCATCATGGACTTTCGTTTCCTGCAGACCAATGACGTCAGGCTGATGCTTCTCGACCAGTGCTTCGAGTTGATGGGGACGTGCCCGCAAGCCGTTAATATTGAATGAAATAAATTTCATGAGATAACCTTCAGCGAATGATAGGCAGGATGGTAGCGATTTTTGCCGGAAATGTCATGGCAGAGCAGGGCAATTTCAGCGAGTGGTGGACAGCACGGGCGAGAGAGCACGACCCATGGTCAGCGGGAACAGAAAACCAGAGTGGTTTCCAGAGGCGTTTACTCAGGCGATGCCCGGCACGAACGCTGAACAAAGGCTCTTATCTTTCTCCGCGCAGAACAGTTTTATAACGGCATGACGTGCTAAAGGGAAGAGAGTGGTGGGAGAAGGATGATTCGGCGCGTTGCGCCTCACCCTACTGGCCGCGCTAATGCGCGTTGTCTCGCGGTGCCCGACGCGAACGCTGAACAAAGGTCTTATCCCTTTCCTCGCAGAACAGGTTGACTGAGTTGCATGTCGGAATGAAGTTGCTAAATACGAGATGGTGGTGGGAGAAGGATGATTCGGCGCGTTGCGCCTCACCCTACGGGCCGCGCTAATGCGCGTTGTCTCGCGGTGCCCGACGCGAACGCTGAACAAAGGTCTTATCCCTTTCCTCGCAGAACAGGCTGACTGAGTTGCATGTCGGAATGAAGTTGCTAAATGCGAGATGGTGGTGGGAGAAGGATTCGAACCTTCGAAGTCTGTGACGGCAGATTTACAGTCTGCTCCCTTTGGCCGCTCGGGAATCCCACCGGGGATGATTTGTAGGCTCAGGCAGCAGATTCAGATGGTGGTGGGAGAAGGATTCGAACCTTCGAAGTCTGTGACGGCAGATTTACAGTCTGCTCCCTTTGGCCGCTCGGGAATCCCACCAGGGACTGAATTGTTGTGCTCTGAAGCGGGGCGCATCATACCAAATGGATTCAGACTGTAAAGCGGACTCAGGCAAATCACGAACCGTTTGCCCACTTTTTACGCGTAGCGCTGGAATGTCAGCCAGTCCAGCGCCCGTGGCGGTTAAAGAATAATCGTGCGGTTGCCGTAAACAAACACACGCTGACCCAGCACTTTATCTAACGCGCGGCTCAGCACATTCTTTTCTACATCACGTCCGGCACGCATCATCTCTTCTGCTGTATAGCTGTGATCGACGTTGATGACGTCCTGCATAATGATCGGACCTTCATCCAGGTTGTCATTAACGTAGTGCGCCGTCGCACCAATGATTTTAACGCCGCGTTCATAAGCCTGGTGATAAGGGCGTGCGCCGATAAAGGCTGGCAGGAACGAGTGATGAATATTGATGATCTGATTCGGGTAGCGCTGGACGAAGCCCGGCGTCAGCACGCGCATATATTTGGCAAGCACGACATAATCTGGCTGGTAACGATCAATTTCGTCCGCCATCTTATTATCATGCTCTTCCCGCGAAAGCCCTTCATGACTGACCAACACAAACGGAATATCAAAACGCTCGACCAGCGAGCGCAGCGTTTCATGGTTACCGATGACGGCGGCTATTTCCATATCCAGCCCGCCAAACGCGCTCTTCATCAGCAGGTCGCCCAGGCAGTGGGCTTCTTTGGTGACCAGAATAACGACGCGGCGACGGCCTGCGCTGTGCAGTTCACGTACCGAGCCCTGAGGAAGGGCGCTGTCAAGATCGGCCAGTAAAGTATTGTCGTTAAAAATCCCTTCCAGCTCTGTGCGCATGAAAAAACGCCCGGTGCGATGATCAACAAACTCATTGTTTTGCACGATATTCAGTTCGTGCTTGTAACAAATATTGGTGATTTTGGCGATCAGACCTTTTGCATCGGGACAAATGGTTCGTAAAACTTTTCTTTGCATGGTTTGCGCTTGCATCTCAATCAGAGTCCTGTCAAAGCATTAAGGGTAAAACCGTTACGCAGGCAACTGCCTTAACCGCAACATTTTTTGTATTTTTTGTCGGCGCCACATGGACAGCGATCGTTGCGCCCGATGGCGGGCGTCATTCCGTCGACATAGTACCAGCGACTGTCCTCGCGAAGAAAGCGTGAACGCTCGTACATCGCCCGATTAACACCGTTTTCAGCAAAACGTGCAAAAAAAGTGACGAAAGATTCGTCTTTGTGGCGCCCCTCATCACAACGTGTGATGTTCAGGCTGAGCCATTCAGTACCCGCGAAACTTTCAGTCACTAAGTCAGCCAGCGCCGGAACGCGGCTGGTGGGATGCCAGGTGGCGACGAGGTAATCGACGTCTTGTTTGACATAAGCGCAGTAGCGGGAGCGCATAAGTTGTTCAGCTGATAAGGGAATTTCTGTTCCTTTAACAAAGGGCTGACAACATAGGCTATACTGCTTGCCGCTACAGCATGGGCAAGATTCGGACACACATTCTCCTGTTAATAACAGTGATTGTTAATGATATCGTTTACTTTATCCGACCCACGCGTGTGATGCCATGTATTGACGCCAGGACCCGAGTAAGATGAGAAAGCAAAAAATTGGATTGGCTCTGGGTTCCGGTGCCGCCAAAGGATGGGCGCATATTGGCGTTATCGAAGCGTTGGAGAGCGCAGGTATCAACATTGATGTCGTGGCAGGCTGTTCCATCGGTGCACTGGTGGGCGCAGCTTACGTCAATCATCGTCTCCCGCACATGAAAAAGTGGGTGAGTGCGTTTAGCTACTGGGATGTCATCCGTCTGATGGATCTGTCCTGGCAGCGAGGCGGACTGTTACGCGGAGAACGGGTATTCAACCATGTCCGGCAACTCATAACGCACGACGCGATTGAATCGTGCGGAAAGCCGTTTGGTGTGGTGGCAACCAATTTAAGTACCGGTCGCGAGCTGTGGCTGACCGAGGGTGAATTACATCAGGCGGTACGTGCGTCCTGCAGTATGCCAGGTTTATTACCGCCCGTCGGCTACAATGGATATTGGCTGGTGGATGGTGCGGTGGTGAATCCGGTACCGATCTCCCTGACGCGCGCGCTAGGGGCGGATGTCGTAATTGCTGTCGATCTTCAGCACGACGCGCATCTGATGCCGCAGAATGCGATGGCGCTGACGCCCCAGAGTTCAGAAGAACATGCGGCGGCTGTGGCGCTCAATCTCGACTGGCGTGGGAAACTGCGACAGCGTCTGGTCAATTTTACGCAGCGCCGGGCCTCGCAAATGCCGGGCGCCATGGAGATCATGGCCACGTCCATCCAGGTGCTGGAAAATCGCCTGAAGCGAAACCGGATGGCAGGCGATCCGCCTGATGTGCTTATCCAGCCATTTTGTCCACAGATATCCACGTTGGATTTTCATCGTGCAGAAGAAGCAATTGCGGCTGGGAAGGTTGCCGTTGAGAAACAAATGGATGAATTATTACCGCTGGTCCGTAGAAGATAATCTGGTTGTTCACGCACAGATGTTACTTCGGTCTATTCTGAAAGGCGCAACTGCGTTTTATGAACCACTATTGATTTATCGGGTACGCAGGGGGATGGAATGGAAAAACCACTGATCGGCAAAAAGATACTCATTGTCGAAGATGAGGCCGTTTTCCGTTCGCTTTTAAACCAGTTTTTAACATCAATGGGGGCCGTCACTGTTGAGGCTGAAGATGGTCTGGAAGCTATTGCGCAACTGGATAAACATGCCGTCGAACTGGTGATTTGTGACCTGGAAATGCCGCGCATGAACGGAATTCAGTTTGTTGAACATCTGCGCAGCCACGGCAATACCCTGCCCATTCTGATAATTTCCGCGACCGAAAATATGTCCGACATCGCGCAGGTTTTACGTCTGGGCGTACAGGATGTGTTGCTAAAACCCCTGAAGAATTTTGAACGTTTCCGTGAAGCGGTATACGAATGCCTCTATCCGTCGATGTTTACCTCGAAAGTCGAGGAAGATGAACAGCTGTTTCAGGACTGGGATGCATTGGTGCGCGATCCTTCCGCTGCGGCAAAATTACTGAAAGAACTGCAGCCCCCGGTCCAGCAGCGCATTGCCCATTGTCGGGTAAATTATCGCCAGTTAACCATGGCGGAGCAGCCCGGGCTGGTGCTGGATATTGCGGCGTTATCTGACAAAGATTTGGCTTTTTATTGTCTCGATGTCACCCGTGCGGGCGACAACGGCGTGCTGGCGGCTTTATTATTGCGCGCCCTGTTTAACGGATTATTACAAGAACAGTTATCAGGACAGAAACAGCGATTACCTGAGTTAAGCAGTTTACTCAGACAGGTTAATCTGCTGCTACGGCAGGCGAATTTAACCGGACAGTTCCCTCTGTTAGTTGGATACTACCATCGCGGATTAAAAAACCTGGTGCTGGTTTCTGCTGGCCTGAATGCCACCTTACATGTTCAGGCCCATCAAATTCAACTCAGTAATGGCGTTCCGCTTGGCACTATGGGCAGTACGCATATTAACCAGATTAGCCAGCGTGCGGACGACTGGCAGTGCCATATTTGGGGCGCCGGGGGCCGTATACGACTGATGTTATCGTCTGAGCAATAAACACCGAAGGGTAATTTATACTTACCCGCAAGACAGTGCCAGAAGTTAGCTTTACACTTGGGTAATAGTCTTAAATTCTACGGATAGATGCCTTCCAGGATAAATCCGTTCGCGAGTAACTGATATACTCATTTCCGAATTTAAACCGACATATCAAGCATTAAAACTTGAACGGCCTATAAGAGAGGTATTTTGATGTCTGCCTATAAGACCAAAGTTAAAAAAGCGGTAATCCCGGTAGCAGGTTTGGGTACGCGTATGCTTCCTGCGACGAAAGCGATTCCAAAAGAAATGTTACCGCTGGTTGATAAGCCGTTAATTCAGTATGTCGTTAACGAGTGTATTGCTGCGGGTATCAATGAAATTGTGCTGGTAACCCACTCGTCTAAGAACGCCATTGAAAACCATTTTGATACCAGTTTCGAACTGGAGTCGATGCTGGAAAAACGCGTTAAGCGTCAGCTGCTGGATGAAATTCAGTCCATCTGTCCTCCACACGTGACCATCATGCAGGTCCGTCAGGGCATCGCTAAAGGCCTGGGCCACGCGGTAATGTGCGCGCACCCGCTGGTCGGCGATGAGCCTGTTGCCGTCATCCTGCCTGATGTGATCATCGACGAATATGAGTCAAACCCAACCAAAGATAACCTGGCAGAAATGCTGAGCCGTTATGAAGAGTCTGGCCGCAGCCAGATCATGGTTGAGCCTGTCAGCGATGTAACCGCTTATGGTGTTGTTGACTGCAAGGGCGCAGAACTGAACCCGGGCGACAGCGCACCGATGGTCGGTGTGGTTGAGAAACCAAAAGCGTCTGAAGCGCCTTCTAATCTGGCTGTGGTGGGCCGTTATGTTCTGTCCGCAGATATCTGGCCACTGCTGGCAAAAACGCCTCCAGGTGCAGGCGGTGAAGTACAGCTCACGGATTCTATCGCCATGCTGATGGAAAAAGAGACCGTTGAAGCTTACCACCTGAAAGGGGTCAGCCATGACTGCGGTAACAAACTGGGATACATGCAGGCTTTCGTCGAATATGGTGTTCGCCATCCGGTGCTGGGCAAAGAGTTCTCTGAGTGGCTCAATAAAACCGTTAGCGATTAAAAATTTAAAACACAGGATAGCGTAATGAAAGTCACTGTATTTGGTATCGGCTATGTCGGTCTGGTTCAGGCTGCGGTGTTGGCCGAAGTCGGACATGACGTTCTCTGTATTGATGTCGATGAAAAAAAGGTTGAGAACCTCAAAAAGGGTCAGATTCCTATTTTTGAACCGGGCCTGACGCCGCTGGTTAAGTCTAACTATGAATCCGGTCGCCTGAAGTTCAGCACCGATGCTGCACTGGGCGTTAACCATGGCGTGATGCAGTTTATCGCCGTAGGCACACCGCCCGATGAAGATGGTTCGGCCGATCTGAAATATGTTACTGCCGTGGCACGCACCATTGCTCAGCATATGACCGATCATAAAGTGGTCATCGATAAATCTACCGTACCGGTTGGAACGGCTGACAGAGTCCGTGCAGTCATGACGGAAACCCTGCAGGCGCGTGATGCCAATATCAGCTTTGATGTGGTATCCAACCCCGAGTTCCTGAAAGAAGGGGCGGCGGTTGCTGACTGTATGCGTCCCGAGCGCATCGTTGTCGGCACGGATAATGATGCTGTCGTGGAACTGTTGCGTGAGCTCTATGAGCCCTTCAACCGTAACCACGATCGTATGATCCTGATGGATATTCGCAGTGCAGAGCTGACGAAGTACGCTGCCAACTGTATGCTGGCGACCAAAATCAGCTTTATGAATGAAATTTCCAATCTCGCGGAACGTTTAGGTGCGGATATCGAAAAAGTGCGCCAGGGGATTGGTTCTGACTCACGTATCGGCTATCACTTTATCTATCCTGGCTGCGGTTATGGCGGTTCCTGTTTCCCGAAAGATGTGCAGGCGCTCATTCGTACGGCGGAATCCATTGGCTATACACCACGTCTGTTAAAAGCGGTGGAAGACGTCAATGACAGCCAGAAAACTAAGCTGCCCGCCTTTATCAAACGTCATTTTGGTGACGATCTGAAAGGGAAGACGTTTGCGCTGTGGGGACTGTCGTTCAAACCGAATACCGACGATATGCGTGAAGCATCGAGCCGTGTATTGATGGAAGCGCTGTGGGAAGCAGGTGCGTCTGTACAGGCTTTCGATCCGGAAGCGATGGATGAAGCACAGCGCATCTACGGTCACCGCGACGATTTGAAGCTGATGGGCACCAAAGAATCAGCGTTACAGGGCGCAGATGGCCTGGTAATTTGCACTGAGTGGCAAAATTTCCGTGCCCCTGACTTCGACGTGATCAAAAATGCACTGAAACAACCCGTGATTTTTGATGGACGTAACCTGTATGATCCAGAGCGTCTCAGCAAGCGCGGCTTCGTTTATTACGCTATTGGCCGCGGAGCGTCCATCCAGGCTGTGTGATTAATGAGGGATTTATGAATTTTCTGGTAACCGGCGCAGCAGGCTTTATTGGCTTCCATGTGAGCCAACGCCTGTTGGCCGCCGGTCACCAGGTTGTCGGTATTGACAACCTGAATGACTATTATGATGTCAGCCTCAAACAAGCCCGTCTTGATTTGATCGGCGACAACCCATCTTTTACGTTTGTTAAAACCGATTTGGCCGACCGTCAGGCCATTGCAGCACTTTTCGAACAGCACAAATTTCAGCGCGTTATTCACCTGGCCGCTCAGGCTGGTGTGCGCTATTCCCTTGAAAACCCGCATGCGTATGTGGATGCCAATGTTATTGGGCATCTGAATATTCTTGAAGGGTGCCGTCATCATCGTGTTGAACATCTGCTCTATGCGTCGTCCAGCTCCGTTTATGGATTGAACAGTAAGCTGCCGTTCTCTACGGAAGACAGTGTCGATCATCCGGTGTCATTGTATGCCGCGACCAAAAAAGCCAATGAGCTGATGTCGCACACCTATTCGCATCTGTATCAGTTACCCACCACCGGTTTACGTTTCTTCACTGTATACGGTCCCTGGGGACGCCCCGATATGGCCTTGTTTAAATTTACCCGGGCTATGATTGCGGGTGAGGCAATTGATGTCTATAACCAGGGTAAAATGCAACGCGATTTCACCTATATCGATGATGTTGTCGAGGCCATTATTCGTCTGCAGGATTGTATTCCGCAGCCGGATGAAAATTGGACGGTAGAGAGCGGGTCTGCTGCGTCGAGTTCAGCGCCGTATCGTATTTACAATTTAGGCAATAGCCAGCCGATGAGCCTGATTCGCTATATTGAAGCGATTGAAAAAGCATTAGGTGTAACGGCAAATAAAAATCTGATGCCAATGCAACCCGGTGACGTGTTAGCTACCAGCGCAGATACCAGCGATTTATTTAACGCTGTCGGCTTTAAACCGCAAACAGGCGTGGATGAGGGTGTCAGACGTTTTGTTGACTGGTACCGAAACTTTTATTCGGTATAAAAACAAAAAGGAAGCGACCGCTTCCTTTTTTTTCTGGTATTGGTAATCAGGTCGCTAAAATGAAGCCAGCAAAGCCTAAAGCACGCCAGGATTTACAGCAAAAAGTCGTCTAACTGCTTACCATGTTGTTCCATGGCTTTTTTGATTGCTGCTGGTGTACGTCCCTGACCGGTCCAGGTTTTGGTCTCCCCGTTTTCATCAACAAACTGATATTTGGCAGGGCGGGCAGCACGTTTGGCTTTGCCAGACGTTTTGGACTCTGACAATGCGTTGAATAACTCATTGGGATCGATTCCATCCGCTAAAAGCATATCGCGATATTGCTCAAGTTTACGCGCACGCTCTTCCGTTTCTGCTTTAGAATGTGACGCTTCATCGCGGCGTTCATTTACTACGACTTCAAACTTTTCCAGCATTTCTTCCAGTGTTTCCAAAGAACACTCTCTGGCCTGGGCACGCAGCGTGCGGATATTATTAAGATTTTTTAGTGCTTCGCTCATTGTCCTGATCTCTGAATAATGAATAGGAGAGTTGTTCTGCCCGCTAATAGTAGTGGTGGGGGGAAATAACTTCAACATTAAATTAATTTTTAGCTTTAAAAGTTCAAAGATGAATTTATTAAATTATAAATTCCGCCAGATAAAGCGCGATGTAAGGACCAATGAAACGTTGATGTTTAACCGGCAACCTATAAAGCCCTGACACGGTTCAATGAAAATAAAGCTTAACGCTATACTGTCTTTAATATTCATATAGTCAAAAATAATGCGCTGCCGTTGCAGGACAGGCAATACCCGACGCTGGCTCTCGTCTGAACGTAACGGGCTGAAAATCAACACGGCATTGCCGGTCAGATATGGTAAAATCGCACTTATTTTGTTTCATCCACACCGGGATACCGCCAATGGCTCAACTCTATTTCTACTATTCGGCAATGAACGCGGGTAAATCAACCGCGCTTTTGCAGTCTTCCTATAATTATCAGGAGCGCGGTATGCGGACCCTGGTTTATACCGCTGAGATTGATAATCGCTTTGGTACCGGTAAAGTCAGTTCACGCATTGGCTTGTCATCACCGGCCGTTCTTTATAATGCCGAAAGCCAGCTGGATGTGGAAATTGCACAAGAGCATGCGCGCCAGCCCGTACACTGTGTGTTAGTGGATGAAAGTCAGTTTCTGACACGGGAACAGGTGAAGGCCTTGTCTGACGTGGTGGATAACCTGGATATTCCGGTGCTGTGTTATGGGTTAAGAACCGACTTTCTGGGAGAATTGTTTACCGGTAGCCAGTATCTGCTGGCCTGGGCCGATAAACTGGTGGAGCTTAAAACCGTATGTCACTGCGGACGTAAAGCGGGCATGGTGCTACGTCTCGACAGCGAAGGCAAACCCTTCCGGGAAGGGGAGCAGGTGGTGATTGGCGGCAATGAGCGCTATATCTCGGTGTGCCGTAAGCACTATAAAAAAGCGATTGAGCAGGGCTGTTTGCAGGCTATCCACGGCGCGCAAACGCCAGTCGCGTAATCCTGTTCCTCACCTCAGGTTCACGTGGTCGCAAAAATCTTTCCTGGTGAACCTCATTCGTCTCTTTATCTTTATGGCGACCTGGGAGTCGGTCTGTTCGTGTGTGATAGCGATTGCACTATTGCACATTCACTGACAGCGGGCAAACAGCCTGCTTATCCTCAACAGCCATAAAAAACCCCCTTGTGACCGAGCCACAAGGGGGAGGGGGATGGCGCACCCGCGCTAACGGGCTTGTTCCTGATTAGGCTTTTTTGACCTTTTTAGCGGCTTTGATATCGCTGACGGGTTGAGTCAGCGGCTGTTCAACCTGGGCACAAGGCTCAACAAATTTGCGGCCGTAGTAACTGTCCAGCATGATCTGTTTCAGTTCAGCAATTAACGGATAACGTGGGTTAGCACCGGTACACTGATCGTCGAACGCATCCTCAGCCAGTTTGTCCACTTTCGCCAGAAAATCCGCTTCCTGCACGCCAGCTTCACGAATCGAGGCGGGAATACCCAGTTCCGTTTTAATTTCATCCAGCCAGACCAGCAGTTTCTCAATTTTCTGAGCAGTACGATCGCCTGTGGCGGTCAAACCAAGATGATCGGCGATTTCCGCATAGCGACGACGCGCCTGTGGACGATCATACTGACTGAATGCAGTCTGTTTGGTCGGGTTGTCATTTGCGTTATAACGAATGACGTTGGAAATCAGCAGCGAGTTAGCCAGTCCGTGGGGAATATGGAACTCGGAACCCAGTTTATGGGCCATCGAGTGACATACGCCGAGGAAGGCGTTGGCAAAGGCAATACCGGCGATGGTGGCGGCATTGTGCACACGTTCACGCGCAACCGGATTTTTGGCGCCTTCGGCATAACTGGCGGGCAGGTTCTCTTTCAGCAACTTAAGCGCCTGCAGTGCCTGACCATCAGAATACTCATTCGCCAGAACGGAAACATAGGCTTCCAGTGCATGGGTAACCGCATCCAGACCGCCAAAGGCGCAGAGTGAACGCGGCATATCCATTACGAGGTTCGCATCCACAATGGCCATATCCGGGGTCAGTGCATAATCTGCCAGCGGATATTTTTGACCGGTGGCATCATCCGTGACCACCGCAAACGGGGTCACTTCTGAACCGGTGCCGGAGGTAGTGGTGATGGCTACCATGCGGGCTTTGACGCCCATTTTCGGGAACTTATAGATACGTTTACGAATATCCATAAAGCGTAATGCCAGCTCTTCGAAGTGGGTTTCGGGATGCTCATACATCACCCACATGATTTTCGCCGCATCCATTGGCGAGCCGCCGCCCAGCGCAATGATCACATCGGGTTTAAAGCTGTGCATTTGCTCTGCGCCTTTGCGAACAATGCTCAGTGTTGGGTCTGCTTCGACCTCGAAGAACACTTCCGTTTCAATACCGTGGGATTTCAGGACGCGGGTAACCTGGTCGGCATAGCCGTTATTGAACAGGAAGCGGTCAGTCACAACAAATGCACGTTTCGCGCCGTCGGTGGCGACCTCTTCTAAGGCGACAGGCAATGACCCACGACGGAAATAGATAGATTTCGGAAGTTTATGCCACAACATATTTTCAGCTCGCTTGGCGACAGTTTTCTTATTGATCAGATGTTTAGGACCGACGTTTTCGGAAATTGAGTTACCTCCCCAGGAGCCACAACCCAGCGTCAACGAAGGCGCGAGTTTGAAGTTATATAAATCGCCAATCCCACCCTGAGAAGCGGGGGTATTAATCAGGATACGGGCCGTTTTCATTTTGTCGCCAAAATAGTGGACGCGTGCGGACTGGTTATCCTGATCCGTGTACAGGCAGGAGGTGTGGCCAATGCCGCCCATGGCGACCAGTTTTTCCGCTTTACTGACGGCGTCTTCGTAATCTTTAGCCCGGTACATCGCCAGCGTTGGCGACAGTTTTTCATGGGCAAAAGGTTCGGATTCGTCGACCCGTTCAACTTCACCAATCAGAATTTTGGTATCGGTTGGTACCGTAATGCCCGCCATCTCAGCAATTTTTACTGCAGGCTGGCCCACAATCGCGGCGTTGAGGCCGCCATTTTTCAGGATAATATTCTGAACCGCCTGAAGTTCGTGGCCCTGCAGCAGGTAGCCACCATGACTGGCGAAACGTGCCCGAACGGCATCGTAGATTGCATCGACAACAATAACGGACTGCTCTGAGGCACAAATCACGCCGTTATCAAACGTTTTCGACATCAGGATGGACGCCACCGCGCGTTTAACATCTGCCGTTTCATCAATCACGACAGGTGTATTCCCGGCACCGACACCAATAGCCGGTTTGCCGGAACTGTAAGCGGCTTTCACCATGCCCGGTCCACCTGTGGCAAGAATCAGATTGATGTCCGGGTGGTGCATCAGCTGATTCGACAGCTCAACAGAGGGCGCATCTATCCAGCCGATAATGTCTTTAGGGGCGCCAGCAGCAATCGCGGCCTGCAGCACAATATCGGCGGCTTTATTGGTGGCATCTTTGGCGCGAGGATGCGGCGAGAAGATAATACCGTTGCGGGTTTTAAGGCTGATCAGGGCTTTGAAGATGGCGGTAGAGGTGGGGTTGGTGGTCGGGACGATCCCACAAATCAGGCCGATGGGTTCGGCAATCGTAATGGTGCCAAAGGTATCATCGGTTTCCAGTACGCCGCAGGTTTTATCATCCTTATAGGCGTTATAAATATATTCGGACGCAAAATGATTTTTGATGACTTTGTCTTCGACAATGCCCATGCCCGATTCTGCGACCGCCATCTTCGCTAAGGGAATACGGGCATCGGCAGCGGCCAGTGCGGCTGCGCGGAAAATAGCATCGACTTGTTGTTGAGAAAAACTGGCGAACGCTTGCTGGGCTTTTTTTACCCGTTCAACCAGTGCATTGAGTTCAGCGACATTAGTAACGGCCATTGTGATCTCCTGAGGAAGTTAAACTTTTTTAGGAAACAAGCCTGAACGGAAAGTATAGCCAGGGTAAAAACCGCTCAATCACGGGGCGTGAAAGTGCGGTTTTTCAGTTGTTTACTAAAAGAATTCTTTTTCTCCGGTGGTATCGTGGCTGACAACAAAAGAGTATCGGGTTTAGGGGACAGCAATAATGATCCAAATCAATTTAAACCGCAGCTGACACCTTTCAGCCTGCGGTTCATGAGGGGGAGGGCGATGAGGTTAAAAGCGGTAACAAAAGTAACATCTGCCAGCCATTGTGGAATGGCTGGTTTAACGCCCTAAAGTGTAAGTAAATTAACAGAATAAATAACTCTCGCTTCAACTGGCGTGCGCGGCGTTTTTACCTTACATTAGGCGCGTTTTTCATCTGGGATGTGGAGTGAACCGTGAATCCTGCGCTGTTAGATCTATCTGGCTATATCAAGTTTTTCGTAGGCCTGTTTGCACTGGTGAATCCCATTGGCATCATTCCGGTGTTTATTAGCATGACGCGTTATCAGGGCGTGGCAGAACGTAATAAAACGAATCTCACCGCAAACCTTGCTGTGGCCATTATTCTCTGGACGTCGCTGTTTTTAGGGGATGCCATTCTGCATGTGTTTGGCATCTCAATTGATTCTTTCCGTATTGCCGGGGGCATTCTGGTTGTCACGATAGCGATGTCGATGATCAGCGGAAAGCTGGGCGAAGATAAACAAAACAAGCAGGAAAAAACAGAAACCGCGATTCGCGAAAGTATTGGCGTTGTTCCGCTGGCTTTACCGCTGATGGCCGGGCCCGGGGCAATCAGCTCAACCATCGTCTGGAGTACGCGCTATCACAGTTGGTTAAATCTGCTGGGATTTACCGTGGCAGTGGCCATTTTTGCCTTCAGTTGTTGGTTACTGTTTCGTGCCGCCCCTATTATGGTCAGAGTACTGGGGCAAACGGGCATCAACGTCATCACCCGTATCATGGGGCTGCTGTTAATGGCGCTGGGCATCGAATTTGTGGTAACAGGCATTAAAGCGATTTTTCCAGGGCTGGTAAGCTGAATACCCACTTATTTTAACAAACATAAAAAGACAGGCATCAAAAGAGTGCAATACGACACAATATTGCACTCTAAACGGGCAATTATTTGCACCGCTGTATATCCCCTCCGGGTTATCACTTTCCCTAATACTCAGTGCGCGTCCCGATAGTACGCGCCTGGCCTTCCTGTCATCAATGTCACCTTATATTCTGCTTTGACGATGCATGTTGGCATGATTAATGCTGGTAAAGGCCCATTAATGCCTTTTTAAATGGCACATCGGGAAAGAATGACGCTACAACAACGCAGTCAAAATCGGTGAATGTAATATTCTGGTTAGAATAGCATCAAATCTATGAATGTTTTTATAATTCAGTAGGTTAATGTATTTTTAGGCTAAAAATTAACACTTCCACTGGGAAAAATCTCATGATAAAAGAGAAACAGATAACATTTTAACTATTTAGTTTTGGCGCCGTCATTCAGCTTCTGCTAATTTTCGGCGCATTGAGCATGTTTTCCCGAAGGTCGAAATAGCAAGATTTTTTTCTTGATGCAGACGGGATTGCAGAATAAAAACGGGCAGGTCAACAAGGTGTGGTAAATGAACGCTCAGCAATATTGGTCTTGTCTGGCACTAGGTGTGATGACTGCTTTACCCGTCTGTGCGGCCAGCGTACCCGCCGGCGTGACCTTATCGCCACAGCAGCAAATTGTCATTAATAATGGCTCCGAAGTGGCCTCGCTTGACCCGCATAAGACGGAAGGTGTGCCGGAATCCAATATTATCCTGAATCTGCTGGACGGGCTGGTTAATACAGATAATAACGGTAAGGTTGTCCCCGGTGTGGCTGAGAGCTGGGAAAATCAGCAAGGAAAAATCTGGACCTTCACGCTGCGCAACGATGCAAAATGGAGCAACGGCGAACCGGTAACGGCTAACGATTTTGTTTACAGCTGGCGACGCCTGGCCGATCCGAAAACTGCATCTCCTTACACCAGTTATCTGCAGGCGGCGCATATTGCCAATGCCGACGAGATTATTGCGGGTAAAGCGGCACCAGACCAACTGGGCGTAAAAGCGATTGACGATCACCATTTACAGGTCACTTTAACAGAGCCCGTTCCCTATCTGATTGCCATGCTGGCGCATACGGCCATGAAACCCGTGTATGCGCCCGCTATCCAGAAATGGGGCGAGGCGTGGACTCAACCCGGGCATTATGTTGGTAATGGTGCTTATACCTTAAGTGACTGGGTCGTCAACGAAAAAATTGTCCTGAAGCGCAATCCGCTTTACTGGAACAACGCGCAAACCGTGATTGAGCAGGGGACGTTTCTGCCGATCAGTTCTGAGAACAGCGACATTAACCGCTATCGCAGCGGTGGCCTGGATATGACCAACAGCGCCATCCCGCCCAATATGTTCGCGAAGCTGCGTAAGGACATCGGCGACGAAGTCAAAGTCAGCCCCTTGTTGTGTACGTTTTATTATGAAATCAACAACAAAAAGCCGCCTTTTACTGATGCGCGCGTGCGCGCGGCTATAAAGATGACGCTGGACCGCGACATTATCGCCAAAAAGATTATGGGACAGGGCCAGATTCCGGCTTACAGTTTTACACCGCCCTATACCAATGGGGCCGCGTTAGCCACACCGGAATGGATGACCTGGTCCCAGTCGCAGCGCAATGAGGCGGCAAAGAAACTGCTGGCAGAAGCGGGTTTCGACAGTAAAAATCCTTTGCGTTTTACGCTGCTCTATAACACCTCCGATCAAAATAAAACCCAGGCGATTGCTGCAGCGTCAATGTGGCAGCGCAACCTCGGGGCGCAGGTCACCTTACAAAATCAGGAATGGAAAACGCTGCTGGAAACACGTCATCAGGCACAGTATGACGTGGTGCGGGCCACATGGTGCGCGGATTATAACGAGCCCTCTACTTTCCTGAATATGTTCCTGAGTCAGTCGTCGACCAATACCGCGTTTTATCGTAGTGCGGCCTTTGATCGGCTGATGGCAGACACGCTAAGCGTCACAAAGGATGCTGACCGCGCGGCATTGTATCAGCAGGCTGAAACACAACTCGACAAAGACTCGGCAATTGTGCCAGTTTACTACCGCGTCAGCGTGAGGCTGGTTAAACCCTGGGTTGGCGGGTTTACCGGCCACGATCCGCAGGACATGACAGATCTGAAATATTATTTCATTAAACAACACTGATAACGCGCTTATCCGGCGGCACAGCCGGGAAGGGCGTTACCGTGCTGACCACGCTACAGGGTCAATGCTCCCCAGGTGAAAACACCGGGGCCCGAATACGGGGAACACTGAGGTCGCAAACACCCTCGGTGAAAATAAAAAAACTGGAGTTAAGAATGAACAACATCACGAAGAAAACCCTGATTGCTGCCAGCGTCTTTGCAGCGATGAGTGCGCTCACAGCCAACAGCGTTATCGCCGCCACGGTCCCTGCCGGGGTTGAACTGGCCGCGAAGCAGGAGCTGGTAAAAGGAAACGGTAGCGAGGTTCAGTCGCTGGATCCGCACAAAATTGAAGGCGTACCGGAATCGAACGTCAGCCGTGACCTGTTTGAAGGACTGGTGATCAGCGATACCAACGGCCATCCGATTCCTGGCGTGGCAGAGAGCTGGGATAATAAAGACTTTAAAGTCTGGACCTTCCATCTGCGCAAAAATGCCAAATGGTCAAACGGTGAGCCGGTGACTGCTCAGGATTTCGTTTACAGCTGGCAGCGTCTGGCCGATCCGAAAACCGCGTCTCCTTATGCCAGCTATCTGCAATACGGTCACCTGGCCAACGTTGACGATATTATCGCCGGTAAGAAACCGCCAACAGATTTGGGTGTGAAGGCGCTTGACGATCATACGCTGCAAGTGACCCTGAGCGAGCCGGTTCCGTATTTCTATAAATTACTGATTCACTCCTCAATGTCGCCGGTAAACAAAGCGGTTATTGAGAAATTCGGTGATAAGTGGACCCAGCCTGAAAATATCGTCAGCAACGGTGCCTTTAAGCTGGAATCTCACGTCATTAACGAACGTATTACCGTTGTGCGCAACCCTGATTACTGGGATAACGCGCATACCGTTCTGAACAAAGTCACCTTCCTGCCCATTTCGTCAGAAGTCAGTGATGTTAACCGTTACTTCTCTGATAACGGCAGTGACATGACCTATAACAATCTGCCGATTGAGCTGTTCAAAAAATTACAGCGTGACAACGGTAAAGAGCTGCATGTTGACCCTTATCTGTGCACCTACTATTACGAAATTAATAACCAGAAAGCGCCTTTCACCGATCCGCGCGTACGTGCCGCATTGAAACTGGGTATCGACCGCGACATTATCGTGGATAAAGTGCTGGCGCAGGGCCAGAAGCCAGCCTACAGCTACACGCCACCTGCAACAGATGGTATGGAGCTGGTGAAGCCAGAGTGGTTTACCTGGTCACAGGAAAAACGTAATGCTGAAGCCAAAAAGCTGCTGGCTGAAGCCGGTTACACGGCAGAAAAACCGTTAACGTTTACGCTCCTGTACAACACCTCCGATCTGCATAAAAAACTGGCCATTGCCGCCTCGTCGATTTGGGCCAAAAATCTGGGTGTGAAAGTGAAGCTGGAGAACCAGGAGTGGAAAACCTTCCTGGATACGCGTCATCAGGGCAACTTCGACGTTGCACGTGCAGGCTGGTGTGCAGACTATAACGAACCGACGTCGTTCCTGAATACCATGCTGTCTGACAGCAGTAACAACACCGCGCACTACAAGAGCCCGGCCTTCGACAAGCTGATGAAAGATGCCCTGGCCACAACCGATGATAAAGCCCGGTCGGCTGACTATGAAAAAGCTGAGCAGCAGCTGGATAAAGACTCTGCCATCGTGCCATTGTACTACTACGTGAACACCCGTCTGGTGAAACCGTATGTCGGTGGTTATACCGGTAAAGATCCGCTGGATAACGTCGCAGACAGAAACCTGTACATCATTAAGCACTAACAGAACACCAAGAACAGCGGCGGCGCCATGAGCGCCGCCTGTATTTTTTAATGCAATGTGAAGCACCAGCCTGGTAGGTACGGCAATGTTAAAATTCATTTTGCGTCGGTTACTTGAAGCCATCCCGACGCTTTTCGTCCTTATTACTATCTCCTTCTTTATGATGCGACTGGCCCCCGGCAGTCCATTCACGGGTGAGCGTACGCTGTCGCCAGAGGTGATGGCGAATATCGAGGCGAAATATCACCTCAACGATCCCATTGGCAAGCAATATGTTGATTACCTGATTCAACTGGCCCATGGCGACTTTGGCCCCTCGTTTAAATATAAAGACTATTCGGTGAACTACCTGGTTGGTCATGCCTTTCCGGTGTCGGCCAAACTGGGCCTGGCTGCCTTTATCCTGGCCGTGGTACTGGGCGTGACGGCAGGGGTTATCGCCGCGCTGAAGCAAAACACCCTGTGGGATTACGTCGTCATGGGGGTGGCAATGACCGGCGTGGTCATACCGAGTTTTGTGGTTGCCCCGCTGTTAGTCCTGATTTTCGCCATTACGCTGAAATGGCTGCCGGGTGGCGGCTGGAACGGTGGACAGTGGAACTATATGCTGCTGCCGATGGTGGCGTTATCCCTGGCTTACATTGCCAGTATCGCGCGTATCACTCGTGGCTCAATGATTGAGGTGATGCATTCCAACTTTATCCGTACCGCGCGAGCCAAAGGGTTGCCGTTACGTCGTATCGTTTTACGTCACGCGCTCAAGCCAGCACTGTTGCCGGTTATTTCCTATATGGGACCGGCATTTGTGGGCATTATTACTGGCTCTATGGTGATTGAATCTATTTACGGACTGCCCGGTATCGGTCAGCTGTTTGTCAACGGCGCGCTTAACCGTGACTACTCGCTGGTACTGAGCCTGACGATTCTGGTGGGGCTGTTGACCATTCTGTTTAACGCGATCGTCGATGTGCTCTATGCCGTTATCGACCCGAAAATTCGCTACTGATTCTGGAGTTCGCCATGATGTTAAGTAAGAAAAATAGCGAAGCTCTTGATGCATTCAGTGAAAAACTGGAAGTCGAAGGGCGTAGCCTGTGGCAGGATGCCCGTCGCCGTTTTATTCATAACCGGGCCGCGTTAATCAGCCTGATGGTGCTGATGTTAATCACGCTGTTTGTAATTTTCGCGCCCATGTTGTCACCGTTCTCCTATTTCGATACCGACTGGGGAATGATGTCATCCCCGCCAGATACCACGTCCGGACACTGGTTTGGCACCGACTCATCGGGGCGTGATCTGCTGGTGCGCGTCGCCATTGGCGGTCGTATTTCGTTAATGGTGGGCATTGCCGCCGCGTTGATCGCCGTGGTGGTGGGAACGCTCTACGGTTCCATTGCCGGTTACCTTGGTGGAAAAATCGACTCCGTGATGATGCGTATTCTGGAAATCCTTAACTCCTTCCCGTTTATGTTTTTCGTCATTCTGTTGGTCACCTTCTTTGGCCGTAACATCCTGCTGATTTTTGCTGCTATCGGTATGGTGTCGTGGCTGGACATGGCGCGTATCGTGCGTGGACAAACTCTGAGCCTGAAGCGCAAAGAGTTTATTGAAGCGGCGCATGTCGGCGGCGTTTCGACCTGGAAAATCGTGACGCGCCATATCGTGCCTAACGTACTGGGCGTGGTGGTGGTTTACGCCTCGCTGCTGGTGCCCAGCATGATTCTGTTCGAATCATTCCTGAGCTTTCTCGGCCTGGGCACCCAGGAGCCGCTGAGTAGCTGGGGCGCGCTGTTGAGCGATGGGGCTAACTCCATGGAAGTTTCGCCGTGGCTGTTGCTGTTCCCGGCCATTTTCCTGGTGGTCACGCTGTTCTGTTTTAACTTTATTGGCGATGGCCTGCGTGATGCCCTCGACCCCAAAGATCGTTAAGGAGTTTCCCGATGACTATTCATGAATTTCAGCCTGCTCAGGCTGCACGCGCGGGAAGCGACCTGTTGCTTGAAGTGAAAGACTTACGTGTTACGTTCGGCACCCATGACGGTGATGTCACCGCCGTGAACGATCTCAATTTCTCACTGCGTGCCGGGGAAACCCTGGGCATTGTCGGTGAGTCAGGCTCGGGTAAATCGCAAACCGCGTTTGCGCTGATGGGCCTGCTGGCCAGCAATGGCCGCATTGGCGGCTCTGCGTTGTTCAACGGTAAAGAGATTCTTAATCTGCCGGAAAAACAGTTAAACCGGCTGCGCGCTGAACAAATCGCGATGATTTTTCAGGATCCCATGACATCACTGAATCCGTATATGCGGGTCGGCGAA
This sequence comes from Pantoea sp. SGAir0180, assembly GCF_043546245.1. Taxonomy (NCBI): domain Bacteria; kingdom Pseudomonadati; phylum Pseudomonadota; class Gammaproteobacteria; order Enterobacterales; family Erwiniaceae; genus Pantoea; species Pantoea sp. SGAir0180. The sequence continues at coordinate 1,483,622 of NZ_CP028071.1, forward strand.
CAGTTAATGGAAGTGCTGAAACTGCACAAAGGCATGAGCAGCGCTCAGGCCTTTGAAGAGTCGGTGAAAATGCTGGACGCGGTAAAAATGCCTGAAGCCCGCAAACGCATGAAGATGTACCCACATGAGTTTTCGGGCGGGATGCGTCAGCGCGTGATGATCGCGATGGCGCTCCTGTGCCGGCCTAAGCTGCTGATTGCGGATGAACCGACGACCGCGCTGGATGTTACGGTGCAGGCGCAGATTATGACGCTGCTGAATGAGCTGAAGCGCGAGTTCAATACGGCGATCATCATGATTACCCACGATCTGGGCGTTGTGGCCGGGATCTGCGATAAAGTGCTGGTGATGTATGCAGGCCGCACCATGGAATACGGTCGCGCGCGCGATGTGTTTTATCAGCCGGCTCACCCCTACTCTATTGGTCTCCTGAATGCGGTGCCAAGACTGGATGCAGAAGGTGAAAGCCTGACCACCATTCCGGGTAATCCACCAAACCTGCTGCGTCTGCCGCAGGGTTGTCCGTTCCAGCCGCGCTGTCCGCATGCCATGGATATCTGTTCCAAAGCACCGCCGCTGTTACCGTTTGCAGAAGGGCGCTTACGCGCCTGCTTTAAGCCGGTGGAGGAACTCGTATGAGCCTGGCAGAAAAAAAAGTCCTACTCGAAATTGCCGATCTGAAAGTTCATTTCGACATCAAGGATGACAAGCAGTGGTTCTGGCAGCCGCCAAAAACGCTGAAGGCCGTGGATGGCGTCAGTCTGCGTCTGTACGAAGGAGAAACGCTGGGTGTGGTGGGCGAATCCGGCTGCGGTAAATCCACGCTGGCACGTGCGATTATCGGGTTAGTGAAAGCCACGGAAGGCCGTGTCACCTGGCTTGGCCGTAACCTGCTGGGGCAGAGTGAGGAAGAGTGGCGTAAGGCGCGTAGCGATATCCAGATGATATTTCAGGATCCGCTGGCCTCGCTTAACCCACGCATGACCATCGGCGATATTATCGCCGAGCCCTTACGTACCTATCACCCTGAGCTTTCTCGCCAGGACATCAAAGATCGCGTCAAAACGATGATGATGAAAGTGGGCTTGTTGCCTAACCTGATTAACCGGTATCCGCACGAGTTTTCAGGCGGTCAGTGTCAGCGTATCGGCATTGCGCGTGCATTGATTCTTGAGCCTAAACTGATCATCTGTGATGAACCGGTTTCTGCACTGGATGTGTCCATTCAGGCGCAGGTGGTCAACCTGCTACAGCAACTGCAGCGAGAAATGGGGCTGTCGCTGATCTTTATCGCCCACGACCTGGCGGTGGTGAAGCATATCTCGGATCGCGTACTGGTGATGTATCTGGGCCACGCGGTGGAGCTGGGCACCTACGATGAGGTGTATACCCATCCGCAGCATCCTTATACCAAAGCGCTGATGTCAGCCGTACCGATTCCCGATCCGGATCTGGAAAAAAATAAGCAGATTCAGTTGCTGGAAGGGGAGTTACCGTCGCCGATCAATCCGCCATCCGGGTGCGTTTTCCGCACCCGCTGCCCGATTGCCGGACCGGAATGCGCCAAAACGCGGCCGCTGCTCGAAGGCAGCTTCCGCCATGCGGTGTCCTGCCTGAAGGTGGATCCGCTTTAAACCAAAACGCCGGGCTGTTGCCCGGCGTTTTCGTTACGAGGTGAGGACTATTCACGCCACAAAATATGGCACAGCTTGTGATCTTTTTCCCGACACAGCAGTACGCGCGCAAACACATCGGTAATAGGTTCGCCGTCTGCTTCGCCCAGACCAATGACCACTTCAGAGAAAAAGTCGGGGTTCAAATCGAAGTCCACGTGCTCCTGCCAGTCTTCACCCGGATCAAACAGTTCTGCGCCGCCACGCTCTTCAAACTGCAGATTGAAAAGAATAATGTCAGCAGGGTCAAGGTTGTCACCTGCCAGTTCAAGAAAAATGTCGTAGGCCTGTTCCAGCGTTTCGTCTTCTGTCAGGCGGTTGTTCAGATCCATTTTCGGTCCCGTTTATCTGAGGGCGGTTCGTAATTTCGCTCGTTTTACAGTAAAGGACTAAAGAAGTAAAACAGTCGTTCGACAATCCGCTTCCACCAGGCACGTTTTGCCCACCGTCTGGCGTCAAGCAGACGCGAACGGGCAATATAGTCGTCCTGGACGCAGGCCAAATCGCTGCCAAATCCGGCATCATCGACGGCGAGTGTAATTTCGAAATTCAGCCATAAGCTGCGCATATCGAGATTCACGGTCCCCACTAAACTCAACTGACCATCGACCAGCACGCTTTTGGTATGCAGCAGGCCATCTTCAAACTGGTAGATCTTAACGCCGGCCTCAAGCAGCTCACTAAAAAACGAGCGGCTGGCCCAGCTTACCAGCAAAGAGTCGTTGTGCCGGGGAACCACCAGACTCACATTGACGCCACGTAGCGCAGCCGTGCAGATGGCATGCAGCAGATCGTCACTGGGCACCAGATAAGGCGTGGTCATGATCAGCTGTTCGCGGGCAGAGTAGACCGCCGTAAGCAACGCCTGATGAATTAAATCCTCGGGAAAACCGGGACCGGAAGCGATCACCTGAACGGTATGACCACTTTCCTGTTCGAACGGCATAATATTGCGGTCGGGCGGTGGGGGCAGAATACGCTTGCCGGTCTCAATTTCCCAGTCACAGCTGTAAACGATCCCCATGGCGGTTGATACCGGCCCTTCCATACGCGCCATCAGATCGACCCACTGACCCACGCCCGCGTCCTGCTTAAAAAAGCGCGGGTCCACCAGATTCATGCTGCCGGTATAGGCAATATAATTATCAATCAGCACCATTTTGCGATGCTGACGTAAATCCATACGACGCAGAAAGACACGCAGCAGGCTGACCTGTAGCGCCTCAACCACATCAATACCCGCATTACGCATCATCCCGACCCACGGGCTGCGGAAGAAGGCGACGCTGCCTGCGGAATCCAGCATAAGCCGGCAGTGAACACCGCGCCGCGACGCGGCCATCAGGGATTCGGCGACTTCATCCGCCAGTCCGCCCGGATTCCAGATATAAAACACCATCTCAATATTGTGCCGGGCCAGCTGAATATCCCTGATAAGGGCTTTCATTACATCGTCCGAACTGGTCAACAGCTGTAACTGATTCCCTTTTACCCCTGCGATGCCCTGACGGTTGTTGCACAACTGAAATAACGCCTGCGCGACATCGCTGTAATCGGTGGCAAAGATTTCGGTACGCTTTTTAAGATCATTCAGCCAGCGGGCGGTAGAGGGCCACATCGTTCGCGCGCGTTCAGCCCGGCGTTTACCCAGATGCAATTCACCAAACGACAGATAAGCAATAATGCCAACCAGTGGCAGAATAAAAATAATCAGCAGCCATGCCATTGCCGAGGTTACGGCTCGTCGCTTCATCAGAATGCGCAGGGTAATACCCGCAATCAATAACCAGTAACCAAATACCAATAACCAACTGATAAGCGTATAAAACGTCGTCATTAAGTGGACATCCTGTTCGCGCTTGAATCTGAGAAGTTTACGTGGAGATGGTAGGGAGTGAAACCCTTAATCATCGTGGTATGTCAATGCGAGATCCGATTTGGCATTAGCGCAGAGATCTCTATAATGCGTGCGCGTGAGTCAGATGTCAGAGAGGAAGTTATGAGACGAAGCAGAAACGAAGTGGCCCGCTGGAGAATGTTGCGTCAGGTGCAGCGTCGACGTTCGCGCTGGCTGGAAGGGCAGTCACGCCGCTATAAACGCATCCACGGGATTCGCCATCAACTGGCGCAACAGCAACGTCGTTCCATTCTGTTTATCACACAAAATCTCTGATGACGCAGCCGCGCGAAGCGGCTGTTAAATTACTGTCCGGTCATCAATAAGTTGACGTTAACCAACTGGACGGCTGCCGCCAGTACAATCAGCATGACGATCAGGTGCTTTTTGTTTCGCCAGCCGTGCTTTCGCCACAGATACAACGCGCCACCCACAAGCAGGGTGATGACCAGCAGCAGGGCCATGATAATGGCATGCATTCAGACTATCTCTGTAGAAGCGTCAGTGTTGTCGGCGGGCTCAGAAAACCCGCTTAAACGGCTTGACGCTGACGTGTTTGTAAACACCCGCCGCAATATAGGGATCGTCCGCTGCCCAGGCCTGGGCCGTTTCCAGTGACGGGAACTCTGCAATCACCGTGGAGCCGGTGAAACCGGCTACGCCAGGATCGTTACTGTCAACCGCAGGCATGGGGCCTGCAACGATCAAACGGCCTTCTTCATGCAGCAGCTTCAGACGCGCAAGGTGAGCGGGGCGCACCGCGTTGCGTTTTTCCAGAGAATCGGCGTTATCTTCAGCATAAATGACGTAAAGCACTAGGGCGCTCCCATTGACTCTATAAATTTGCAACACGGTAAGGGATAGTTAAGTAGAGTGCAAACGAAACCTTGCGTCAATAACGTGCTGAGCATATTAGGCTAAAGGGGCTTTTTTCGCCCGGCACTAAGGTCATTATTGAAACTGATTGCTATTTGCATTTAAAATCAGGGCCTCATTTGATAACTGCGATTGTTATGACCACGCTGACTATGCCTTTACCGAAACGCACGCCTGTCGCCATGATGTTGTCCGTTGTGCTCCATGGTGCAGTCATTGCCGGTATTCTCTATGCGTCTTTTCATCAAACCCGAGAACTACCCAAAGCATCCCAGCCAATCAGTGTGACAATGGTCGCGCCCGAGGTTCAGCCTGAACCCGCAATCACACAACCGACACCGCAACCGCAACCGCAACCGCAACCGGAAACGGAACCCCAGCCAGCCCCCGAGTCTGTGGCCGAGCCGAAACCCGCCCCGAAACCGCCTAAAGCTGAGCCAGTGCCGATTCCCAAACCGGAACCCAAACCTGAGCCAAAACCCAGACCGCGGCACCAGCCCAAACATACACAGCCAAAACGCGAAGTAAAACCGCGTGAGGAAGCGAAGCCCCAGGCCAACCCCTTTAAGCAGGATGCGCCTGCAACACAGACTAAGCCTGCGACAGCGCCGAAAGCGACACCGTCAGCAACACCTGCGCAGACGGCCTCAACCGGCCCAAAAGCGCTGAATATCAGCAAGCCAGCCTATCCGCCACGCGCGGCGGCCCTGCGAGTAGAAGGCCGTGTCAGAGTGAAATTTGATGTGGACAGTGACGGACGGGTCGACAACATTGATATTCTGTCGGCGGAACCGCGCAACATGTTTGAGCGCAGCGTCAAACAGGCCATGCGTTCGTGGCGCTATCAAAGCGGTAAGCCTGGTACCGGTCTGACGATGAATATTGTGTTTAAAATTAACGGCGGGGCCAGCCTTGAATAAGGCTTGTGAGGCGTTTCAGCAACGTGAAGTCGGCTAAGCGGGCCCGGACCCGCCCGGGTCCGGTTCAGATTCAGCCTGGCTGCGATGTCAGGCTGAACCGCACTCAGGCAGGGGCTGACTGATTATCCCGTCCCGCAGGCAGCTGACGGGGATGGCCTTCATTGTCCACCGCAACATAAATAAAGACCGCTTCGGTTGCGCAATAGGTCTGACCAATAGGCTCAGACGACACTTTCTTAATCCATACCTGCACATTGATCGTCATTGAGCTGTTGCCCGTGCGAATGCACTGTGCGTAGCAACTGACAACATCGCCGACCGCGACGGGTTTTAAAAAGGTCATACCATCCACTCTGACGGTGACGACACGGCCCTCGGCGATTTCTTTTGCCAGAATGGCACCGCCCATATCCATTTGCGACATCAACCAGCCACCGAAGATGTCGCCGTTTGCGTTAGTATCCGCAGGCATCGCGAGCGTCCGCATGACCATTTCGCCCTGGGGCAATTTATGTTTTTCGTCCATTGCGTTGTTTTCTTATGTAATGAAAGAAAGGCTGCCCGCACAGACGGGCAGCAGGTTTATTTTTGCTGTTGTTGCGGCATCTTACGCCAGATATAGAGCCCACTCAGTAAGGTAAAGAGTAGCGTCAGGCCGGTCAGCCCAAACACTTTAAAGTTAACCCAGACTGACTGAGGTAACCAAAATGCCACATAGATATTCGCCAGACCACACAATAAAAAGAAGAGGGCCCAGGCAATATTCAGATTGCGCCATACGGTGTTGGTTAACTCCAGCTCTTTTCCCAACATGGTCTGAATTAACGGCTGTTTCATAAACCACTGGCTGAACAGTAACGCCAGCGCAAACAGGCTGTAGATCACCGTGACTTTCCATTTAATAAATTCATCATTATGGAAAACCAGGGTGAGCGTGCCAAACACCGCCACCAGCACAAACGTAAAAATGGTCATTTTTTCAAGCTTGCGATAGAGCACCCAGCTTGCCACCAGCGCCAGGCCGGTCGCGACAACCAGGGCTCCTGAGGCGACGAAGATGTCGTACAACTTATAAAAAATAAAGAAAACCACAAGGGGAAGAAAGTCGAGTAACTGCTTCATAGTCATTCCAGTTAAGGCGGTATTCCCGGCCAGTGCGCCCCAAGGCGCACGGACAATCAACGTAACAGCATATAAAGCCGGTACAGGTAAATTACTAACAGGGTTGAAATCAGATTCCCGATAGCGGTGAAAATCACCGTCGACACGTTCATCGGCAGCACCACTAACGAGGTAAAGAAAAACATCACTGCCAGTTTTGCCAGCAGCCACAGAATAATGGCTGGCGCAATCAGTCTGACGTTTTTCCAGGCCATGCGCATGCTGGCGCGCATGGCGGCGATAACGCCCAGTTTTTCATTTGCCAGAATGATTGGCGACAACGAGAGCACGATGGTAAGCAGCACGCCAGGCACTACCAGAACCATAAAACCCAGTTGGGCGACCAGGGTGATCAAAAAGGTCAGCAGCAGCAGTTTCGGTAATAAAGGCGCGGCTGTACCAATGGCACGCAGCGCGCTCACGCGCTGGCCAGACGATACCAGCGGAATCAGGCACAGCATACCGCCCAACAGCAGCGTATTGCCGACAAGGCCTGCAAAAGTACCCGCAGCAGACGCACGCAGCAGAACCTGCTGCTGTTCGGGTGACATGCTCTGCACCATTTCAAACAGCGAGGCACTGCTGATATCGCCTTGCTGCAGGATCGCCATTTGATCGTCACCCGGTGTGAAGGCATGTAGAAGCATCACTGTGACAAACGCGGTCAACAGTGACATCAGCACCAGGGTAATCAGTTGATGACGAAAAAAATTTCCTGTGTCACGGTATAACGAGCTTGCCGTGATAGACATGTACACTCCTTGAAAGAACCGGGTTAATTAACCCGTCGATTGTACATGTTCTGGCGGCTCGCTGGCACCCGCAACCGGATAACTTTCTGTCATAACAGGTAAAGATGGGTGAAACAGTGCGGGAAGGCCATAGCGTGCCCGGGCCCGATCGCAGCCTTCATTCCCGATCCCGTTTTCGCCGGACATAGCAAACTCCCGGCAGGGCGAGGGGCGGTTCTCATAAATACTGCACGACACGCAGTGGCCGATTTCCCCTTCAAGCGCAATACAGCGCGGCGAACGATCGTTCGTCCCACGCATATTTCGCATCATCAGACTTAAAGGTTCCGTTAATTCTGTGGGAACGGGGCCGCCCGCATCGTCGGCTTCAGCCCAGTAAAACGAGACGCGGAAGTGGGCACAGCAGGCACCACAGCTAATACAGGGGTTTGTAGTTTCACTCATTTGATCGCCCGCCACCTCTAAGGCATCGAACCAAAATCACAGGGGGAGATGAGCAAAGTAATGCCGCTCCATTTTTTCGGCAAGCACTATTTGTGTCCGGGATACGGGCATAAAATTGATCTGAGTCAATCCATTGTTTTTTAAATCATTTTCCCGTCTTGATTTAGATGCATTTATAAAAAAATCGCGCTAAACCTGTGCGCACAAAAAAATGATTCAGTGCAGGCACCTTACTTTCTCACAGGAGTGACTATGAAACTGGCTAAATGCGCCATGCTGCTGGCGCTTGCGTTACCTCAACTGGCACTGGCCCACCAGGCAGGTGATTTTTTTATTCGCGCAGGTAGCGCCACCGTTCGACCTAACGAAGGCTCGGATAACGTACTGGGTATGGGCGGATTCAGTGCCAGTAATGATACCCAACTGGGTTTAACGTTCACCTATATGGCGACAGACAATATTGGCGTCGAGCTACTGGCCGCCACACCGTTCCGCCATAAAGTTGGCCTTGGCCCAACGGGCACGCTGGCGACGGTCCGGCAATTGCCGCCAACGCTGATGGCACAGTACTACTTCTTTGACAGCCAAAGCAAAGCGCGACCCTATGTCGGCGTCGGCATTAACTACACGACGTTTTACGATGCAAAGTTTAATCAGACCGGTCGTGATGCGGGATTAAGTGATCTCAGTGTGAAAGACTCGTGGGGCATTGCCGGCCAGGTAGGGCTGGATTATCAGATTAACCGTGACTGGCTGCTGAATGCATCATTGTGGTACATGGATATTGATACGAACGTGAAATTTAAATCGGGCGATCAGCAGCAAAATATTCATATGCGTGTTGACCCCTGGGTATTCTTCTTTGGCGCAGGTTATCGCTTCTGAAGAAAAAAGGGCCACGCAATGCGTGGCCCTTTTGGGTTTAAAACGGCGTTATTTAATTTGCATGTTATTTACGACGGATCTTACCCCAGCAACGCTTCGGGTCACCTGAACGGCACGGTTAGCCATTTGTGGTGAGCTGACAAAGCCGCTGAGCTGCACTTTACCTTTAAAGGTTTCAACGTTGATTTCGGTTGATTTCAGCGACTCATCTTTTAACAATTCGGCTTTCACTTTGGTGGTAATCACGGTGTCATCAATGTAACCGCCGGTGCCTTCTTTCGTTGGCGTTGGCGCACAGGCGCTGAGTGTTAATGCAACAACAGCCGCGACCATGGCACTTGCCAGCACTTTAAACCATTTCATTGCTTCTCTCCCTGTCACAAATAGGATACGTCGTTACCATAACGGCGCCTGTTAATTGTGGTGCAGAAAATCCGAAATGGGCAAACGGACAGCGAAAAAAAACAGCGAAATCATGCCTTACCGGGCGGTAAGGCATAAGGTGAAGGCTGTTAGCGGGTGGCGGCTTTGAGATCGTGGATAAATGTTCTCAATGCGTCCAGCATGACCTCTGGCTCGGCGTGATGCTTTTCAATAATTTTCACAACAGCGGAACCTGAAATTGCACCGGCTGTGCCTGCCGCGAGAGAGTCTTTTACCTGGGAAGGTTCGGAAATGCCAAAGCCCTGTAGCGGCGGGGCTGCATGGTATTCCTTCAGGCGGGTTATCAGATGATCAAGTGGCAGGCTGGCCCGCTTTTCAGTACCCGTCACGCCCGCTCGTGATAACAGATAGGTGTAACCGCGACCGTGAGAAGCGATTTCGCGCAGAAGTTCATCGCTGGCGTTCGGTGGGCAGATGAAAATGGGCGCAATACCGTGACGCATAGCCGCCTGACGGAAAGGTGCCGATTCCTCTACGGGCACATCAGCCACGAGGACAGAGTCGACCCCCGCTTTGGCACAACGCGCATAAAAGTCATCAATACCATTGCTGAACACCAGATTGGCATACATCAGTAAACCTATCGGGAGTTCGGGATATTTTTGACGAATCGCCGCGAGCATTTCAAAACACTGTGCCGTCGTCGTTCCACCAGCGAAGGCACGCAGTGTTGCACTTTGAATAGTAGGACCATCTGCTAAAGGATCAGAAAAGGGAATTCCCAGTTCAAGTGCGTCAGCCCCGCCTTCTACCAGCGCATCGATAATGCGTAATGACAGGGCAGGTGACGGGTCACCCAGAGTTACGAAGGGAACCAGCGCACCTTCTTTCTTCGCCGCCAGACGCGTAAACAGTCGATCATAACGTTCCATCAAATTTCTCCCTGCGCAGTCAGAATATCGTGAACGGTGAAGATATCTTTATCACCCCGCCCAGAAAGGTTCACCACAATCAGTTGCTCTTTCTCCGGCTCCGCCTTCGCCATTTTTAACGCATGGGCCAGCGCATGGGCGGATTCAAGCGCAGGGATAATGCCTTCCGCACGACACAGCGTTTTAAAGGCTGCCAGCGCTTCATTGTCGGTGACGGAAACATAGTCCGCGCGGCCGATGCTGTTCAGATGGGCGTGCTGAGGGCCGACTGACGGGAAATCGAGGCCGGCAGAAATCGAGTAGGACTCTTCGATTTGCCCTTCGCTGGTCTGCATCATCGGGGCTTTCATCCCAAAGTAGATGCCGACCCGGCCGTGTTTCAGCGGTGCGCCGTGCTCACCGGTTTCGATACCGTGGCCCGCTGGCTCAACGCCAATCAGTTTGACGCTCTCTTCCTCGATGAAATCGGCAAACATGCCAATCGCATTGGAGCCGCCGCCGACGCAGGCGATGACGGCGTCGGGCAGACGTCCTTCTTTTTCCAGAATCTGTTTTTTCGTCTCTTCACCGATCATGCGCTGGAACTCACGCACGATGGTCGGGAAGGGGTGCGGGCCGGCCGCGGTGCCCAGCATATAGTGGGCGGTTTCATAGCTGCCCGACCAGTCACGCAGCGCCTCGTTACAGGCATCTTTAAGGGTGGCGGAACCGCTATGAACCGGAATCACTTCGGCACCCATCAGGCGCATACGAAAGACGTTAGGTGACTGACGCTCAACATCCTTGGCGCCCATGTAGATGCGGCATTTCATGCCCAGCAGCGCACAGGCCAGGGCTGAAGCCACACCATGCTGACCGGCTCCGGTTTCCGCTATAATCTCGTTTTTGCCCATCCGTTTAGCCAGCAACGCTTGTCCCAGTACCTGGTTCGTTTTGTGCGCGCCGCCGTGCAGCAGATCTTCACGTTTCAGGTAAAGGCGGGTTTGAGTGCCTTTGGTCAGGTTACCGCACAGGGTTAAGGCTGTCGGGCGGCCGGCATAGTTTTTCAACAGGTCGGTAAATTCAGCCTGAAACTCAGGGTCTTTTTGGGCGCTGACAAAGGCTTCTTCAAGCTGCTTCAGCGCAGGCATCAGAATTTGTGGCACGTACATGCCGCCAAACTCGCCGAAATAGGGATTAAGTAAAGTCATGGATCTATCCTTTTGTGTGCCCGCCTTCAGGCGGGCCAGTCCAGTCAGTAGGCGCGAAGCGTTCGGAACACCGCCGCAATTTTGCTGGCATCTTTGATGCCTGGCGCGCTTTCTACACCGGAATTAAAATCGAGTCCTGCACAACCCAACTGTGCGGCTTCCACACAGTTATCCGCGCTCAGCCCACCGGCCAGCAGAACATTCTTCAGGTCCTGCCCGTGTAGCAGCGACCAGTCAAAGGTCTGGCCCGAACCGCCCTGACCATTATCGAAAACGTAACGGTCAATATGCGGCCAGTTACGTTCTGGCAACGCGTCGCTGATGCTGAGCGCTTTCCAGATTTGTACCTGTTCAGGCAGTGCCTGATAAAGCGCAGCCACATAAGCGTGGTCTTCATCGCCATGCAACTGCACAGCAGCCAGCTGCAATGATTCCACTTTAGTGACAATGTCACTTATTGCCGCATTGCGGAACACACCCACATAGTTAAGCGGGGCACCGGCTATCACGGCACGTGCTTTCTCGGTATCCACCTGACGCGGCGAGCCCTCGGCAAAAATAATTCCGCCGTAAATAGCGCCGGCATCACAGGCCGCGCAGGCATCTTCAGGGCGCGTCAGTCCGCATACCTTGTTGCTGCCCAGGGTGACACGTCGCACCGCAGCATGAAGATCCTCTTCTTCCATCAATGCCGAACCAATCAGGAAGCCATTTGCAAAATGACTCAGTTCACGCACATCGCGGTAATTGTTGATGCCCGATTCGCTGATAACGGTCACACCTTGCCCCAGGCGCGGCGCAAGCTGACGCGTCCGGTTGAGATCAATCGACAGATCGCGCAGGTCGCGGTTATTAATGCCGACCACTTTGGCTTCCAGCGCAATCGCGCGTTCCAGCTCCTGCTCATTGCTGACTTCAGTCAAAACGCCCATCTGCAGGCTGTGTGCGATGGCGGAAAGCTGACGATACTGCTCATCATCCACGACCGACAGCATCAGCAGGATGGCGTCAGCCTGATAAAAACGCGCCAGATAAATTTGATAAGGGTCGATGATAAAGTCTTTACACAGCACCGGCTGCGTAATCGCAGCACTGACGACGGGCAAAAAGGCAAAGTCGCCCTGGAAATATTTTTCGTCGGTTAATACCGAAACGGCAGAAGCATAATGGCGATACACCCCGGCGATCATTTCGGGATCGAAATCATCGCGGATCAGCCCTTTTGAAGGCGAAGCCTTTTTGCATTCCAGAATAAAGGCAGTGCGGGTGCCCTGCAGTGCGTCATAAAAGCTACGGCTGGAAGGAACAATGCGCGGCTGGAAGCTTTCCAGCGGTTGCTGCTGCTTACGCGCTTCAACCCAGACGGCTTTGTCTTTCACGATTTTATCTAACACTGTACCCTGCATGATTATCCTCTTGATGCCAGAGCCACCACGCGCTCATAAGCCTGACCGCTACGGATGGCGTTAAGCGCACGCTGTGCATTTTCACGGAGATCTTCATTACCAAATACTTTCAGGAGCATGGCCACATTCACGGCAACCGCCTCCTCATGGGCCTGCTCGCCATTACCCTGGAGTAAACGTGTCAGAATGTCACGGTTTTCTTCGGGCGTGCCGCCTGCCAGCGCGTCTTTAGGATGGAATCCGAAACCAAAATCCTCCGGACTTAACTGATAGCGGGTGATTTCCCCTTCGCGCAGCTCGGCCACCTGTGTCACATCGTGCAGGGCAACCTCATCCATGCCGCCGCCATGTACCACGGCTGCACGCTGGTAGCCTAATACTTTCAGCGTCTGAGCAATCGGCAAGACCAGCTCAGGGCTGTACACGCCAATAACGGCTAACGGTGGACGCGCAGGGTTGATCAGTGGCCCCAGAACGTTAAACAACGTGCGGGTCTTCAACTGCTGACGCACCGGCATAGCATGGCGAAAGCCCGTGTGGTACTGCGGTGCGAACAGGAAGCAGACATTCAGATCGTCCAGTGCGCGCCGCGCCAGCTCAGCGGGCATATCCAGGTTAATCCCGAAAGCGGCCAGCAGGTCGGATGACCCCGATTTGCTGGATACGCTGCGATTGCCATGTTTTGCCACCTTCAGACCACAGGTAGCGGCGACAAAGGCACTGGCGGTTGAAATATTAATGCTGTTACTGCCATCCCCGCCGGTGCCCACAATATCGGCGAACGCATAATCCGGACGCGGAAACGGTTTAGCATCTTCAAGTAAGGCACAGGCTGCCCCGGCGATTTCCTCCGGGTTCTCGCCCCGGACTTTCATCGCAACCAACGCCGCCGCCAGTTGGGTAGGTTCAAGCTGGCCGGTAATAATGGCGCTGAACAGCTGGTGGCTTTCTGCCTGCGTCAGACTATGCGACTGGTAAAGTTTTTCCAGAATCGGTTGCATTGCGTTCTCCCTGTTACTTCGCCAGCGCCCAGGCAAGTGTCTGTTCAAGCAGACGTGCGCCCTGAGTGGTTAAAATGGATTCAGGATGGAACTGGAATCCGCAAACCCGATCGTGTTCATGACGGACGGCCATCACCATGCCGTTGTAGCTGGCATTGACCGTTAATTCGTCTGGTGTATTGCTGCCCACCAGTGAGTGGTAACGGGCAACGGGAAGAGGATTACTCAGTCCGGCAAACATCGCCTCGCCGTCATGATTAATGGATGACGCTTTGCCATGCAAAATTTCACCGGCCTGACCGACATGGCCGCCATACGCTTCCACAATCGCCTGATGGCCCAGGCAGATCCCGATAATCGGTAACTTTCCGCGTAGCGCACGCAGCAGTTCGGGCATACAGCCCGCGTCTTTCGGCGCGCCAGGGCCGGGTGACAGCATCAGGACAGGATTGTCCATGCTCTGCAAACGTTCAGTCAGCAAAGCGGCCGGTACGTTGTTGCGGTAAATCACCACGTTGTGCCCAAAGGTGCGCAGTTGATCGACAAGGTTGTAGGTAAATGAGTCGATGTTATCCAGCAGCAGGATGTCAGCCATCAGAAGATCTCCTTGCAGTGATGAGCAGTGGCGATAGCGCGCAGCACGGCGCGGGCTTTATTGCGGCTTTCATCGGCCTCGGCCTGTGGGTTAGAATCGAGCACCACGCCCGCGCCGGCCTGTACAGTGGCCACGCCGTCTTCCACGTAGGCTGAGCGGATCACAATACAGGTATCCAAATCACCGTTGGCGGTGAAATAGCCGACAGCGCCGCCGTAAATACCGCGTCGGGTGCCTTCGGCTTCAGCGATCAGTTGCATGGCGCGAACTTTAGGTGCGCCGCTCAGCGTGCCCATATTCATGCAGGCGCGGTAGGCATGTAGCACATCCAGATCCTCACGCAATGTCCCCACCACGCGGGAGACCAGGTGCATAACAAAGGAATAACGATCAACCTTGGTCAGATCCGCGACGTAGCGGCTTCCGGGACGACAAATGCGCGCCAGGTCATTGCGTGCGAGATCGACCAGCATCAGGTGCTCGGCCAGCTCTTTATGATCGGTGCGCATTTCAAGTTCGATACGGCTGTCCAGATCGCGGTCCAGCGAGCCATCCGCATGTCGACCGCGTGGACGCGTTCCGGCAATCGGGTAAATTTCGATCTGTCGTGAGGCGGCGTCGTACTTGAGCGAGCTTTCCGGCGAGGCGCCAAAGAGCGAAAAATCCTGATCCTGCATAAAGAACATATACGGGCTGGGATTACTGCGTTTTAACGTATCGTAAGCGGCCAGCGGCGACGGGCAGGGCAGTGAGAAGCGACGTGATGGCACGACCTGGAAGATCTCACCAATACGAATAGCATCCTGCATCTTCCTCACCACATTACAGTATTCCTCATCGCTCTGGCTGGTGGTCAGCGTCATCGTTTCGACCGGCTTGACGGGCAACGCAGGTGCAGGTTGCAGCATTTGTCCGTGTAACTGCTCAATACGGCTTTGCAGACGCTGGAATTCATGGGTGGACGGACAGAACAGGCTGGCCTGCAGGCGGGCACTGTGTGCCTGGTGATCGAGCACCAGCAGGGTTTCCGCCAGATAGAAACAGTAGTCAGGGCAGCGCTGCTCACTGCTGAGCGTCGGCAGGTCCTCAAAACCGGCGACCAGATCATAGGCAAACAGGCCGCCAACGAACACGGCTTCGCGCTCATCGGCAGGCGAGTTTACTAACTGCGGAATCACACGCAGGGCATCAAACACCGACAGGGCGCGTAAGCGAGAGTCTTCATCTTGCTGATCGTGGGTCGTCGTAAATGTTAACACCCGGCCATCAGGGCGCGATTCATTTTTGATTTC
Source organism: Pantoea sp. SGAir0180 (assembly GCF_043546245.1). Lineage (NCBI taxonomy): Bacteria > Pseudomonadati > Pseudomonadota > Gammaproteobacteria > Enterobacterales > Erwiniaceae > Pantoea > Pantoea sp. SGAir0180. The sequence goes on from NZ_CP028071.1 coordinate 1,499,030, forward strand.
GGCGGGAAGCGCCTCGTCCAGCAGCGGCAGCAGCGCCCGACCATTATCAGACAGGGCCTGCACAGTGACGCAGTTACCCAGCGCGCTGATACGTAGGGCACTGTCGATGATCATCAGACTTTTTAAATTTTCCTTGCTGTCGATATCCGCAGATTCAAGCAGCAGCGTTGACGGGCGTGCGCCGCATAACTGATGAAAAACCGCGGCGGGATCTTCCCGATAAGGGGCGTTACCGGTAATTAACTTCACTGTAGGTTTTGCATTGAGCATGATGATTTCTCTGAATGTCGTCCAAAAAAAAGCCCGCTTGTTGGCGGGCTCAGGTATCTGCACAGGTTTACGCTAAGTGTGCACGACAACGCCGCCCGACCGGGAAACATTGCGCCACCAACCAGTGAAAAGCGTAATAACCATTTTCATAAACACATACCCGTCTGCGGTGAACTTGTGTACTAGTTAACTGGTTCGTGACAAAAATGTCAATACACTTTTTCAGTGACCCATAAAATCGTTATCATGCTGACCTGTTCCATCGCCAGCAGGAGTTGTTTTGAGCGATATCGCCCGTTTTCCGCTTTACGATCTACATAGTCATACACGGGCTTCCGATGGATTGCTATCCCCGCAGGCGCTGGTCGAGCGTGCGGTTGAAATGCGCGTAGGTGTGCTGGCCATTACCGATCACGATACCGTGGCGGGCGTCGCCGAGGCACAGCAGGCCGCATTACGTGCTTCGTTGCCAGTCAATGTCATAGCCGGCGTCGAGATTTCCACGCTGTGGGAAAATCATGAGATCCATATTGTTGGATTAAATATCGATATTCATCATCCCGTCATGACGCAGTTCCTCGCTGGTCAGTATACGACGCGACTGGAACGCGCCCAACGCATTGCTGAGCGGCTTGAAAAAGCCCAGATTCCCGATGCACTGGCGGGCGCCCTGCGTTTAGCCGAAGGGGGAATGATCACGCGGGGACATTTTGCCCGCTATCTGGTTGAGGTTGGCAAAGCGAGCACTATGGCGCAGGTATTCAAAAATTATCTGGCCCGAGGCAAAACCGGCTACGTGCCGCCGCAATGGTGTACAATTAATCAAGCCATTGATGCCATTCACCATTCTGGTGGCTGTGCGGTGCTGGCTCATCCGGGACGCTACGGATTGTCGGCAAAATGGCTGAAACGCCTGATCGCGTATTTTCGCGCTGCGGGGGGTGATGCTATCGAGGTGGCACAATGTCAGCAGGCACCCGATGAGCGTACCACGTTAGCCGGGTACGCCCGTGATAACGATCTGGCCGCATCGCAAGGTTCTGATTTTCATCAACCCTGCCCGTGGATTGAGTTAGGCCGCAAACTGTGGTTACCCGCAGCCGTAGAACCCGTCTGGGAACGCTTTCCCGCACTGGCTCCGGCTGCTGAATGCACGGAAAGGTGACAAGAGGTTTTTATGAGTCAACTGTTTCATATTCATCCGGATAATCCGCAACCGCGTCTGATTAACCAGGCTGTGGAGTACCTGAACAAAGGTGGCGTGATTGTTTACCCGACCGATTCAGGCTATGCCCTGGGATGTCGTCTGGAAGAAAAAGGCGCGATGGAGCGCATTTGCCGTATACGGCAACTGGATGGCCATCATAATTTCACACTGATGTGCCGCGATTTGTCTGAGTTGTCGGTGTATTCGCAGGTGGGCAACAGCGCGTTCCGCCTGATTAAAAATAACACGCCGGGCAATTACACGTTTATTCTGAAGGCGACGAAAGAAGTCCCGCGCCGTCTGATGAACGAGAAACGTAAAACCATTGGTTTACGTGTCCCGTCGAATCCAGTGGCCCTGGCGTTACTGGAAGCGCTTAATGAACCGATGATGTCGACATCCTTGATTCTGCCAGGCAATGATTTCACTGAATCTGATCCGGAAGACATTCAGCACAGTATTGGTAAGCTGGTGGACTTAATCATTGACGGCGGCACGCTGGGACAGCAGCCTACCACCGTGATTGATTTGACCAGTGATGCCCCTGAAATTGTCCGTGAAGGCGCTGGCGACACAACGCCTTTTATGTAAGCCAGTCAGGTTTTACGGGTGTCAGGAATCGTCGCCTGTAACCAGTTTTTAAACTGGCCGTAAGGGATATAGAGTGACACATCTTTCAGTATCACTTTCCCGCTACGGCCATTTTTAATTGAATCGGAATACCCGACGATCACGCCGCCGATGGTATCGTCACTATTGAAGACCCCACCGCCAGACATCCCCTGAACCACGCCAGCATTGGAAGCCATCGCGATGCACGGACTTTTATTCCAGAGGTTACGAATGGCGGTGCGTGCGAGATTCACACCTTTTGATTCAACAGGTAGCGCCGAAATATAGCTGTAACCGTACATCTTTACGTGATCGCCAATATCGGTGCTGCGGAAGTGAGCCAGCGTATCCGGCGGATTCTTGTGATAAATAATCGCAAGGTCGCAGTAAGGGTGATAAGACTTCACGCGCTGCACGGCAAATTTTGCCACATGCGCGGCAGTCAGGCTGTATTCAGGCGTCAACGGAATAGTGGTGCCCAGCGTGCCTAAACCCAGAATCGTCGGAATTCCTGTCACGCTCATATCCACGTGCTGCATTGCCGTTCGGCTGTACTCGGTATGGCCCACGGAACAACCGCTCAGCGCCAACGCAATCAACGCTGAACTTACAAAACGTTTTTTCATGGTGGTGTCTTCGCTTAAGCATGCCAGTAAAATCCCTGGTGAAGATTAAGGACATGCAAATTAAAGCTCATCGTGAGCCGTATTAACGCAGCGTTTCCCGATGCGCCAGTATTAAGATTAATAACAAACCTTTAGCGTGCTGCAATTTAATGCCTGGGTCAGAAATAACTGACACCGTACGGATTAAAATCTGCTCACTGTCCGGTCGCATAATGTGTTATCGGCAATAGATTGCAATAGTCCAATTTTTTTTAACTTTACGAGGGTAGAAAAAAAAGTCATTGCGGACTTAATGATAAAAAACAGGGTGATGACCACCTTATTATTCTTTCATTATCGGCTGATGAATAAAATTGTACAGTGATTTTTATGTTGTATAGCTTTTCCCGACGCAACCTGTTGATAATAGAGTAAACAGGATGCATTAAAGATGCGAGGCGGGCTAACAGAGGGCTGCCGGGGCCCACAATGATTTTATTTGACTTAAGTAGCGGTATTTTGTTTTTATTTTTTGTAAACAGCCACAAAAATAAAACTGTTTAGCGCGCCGACTGAGTGTGAGCCGTTAATGAAAAGTGTCAGGCCAGATACCTGGAGACTTAATCATTAATGCACTACCGGTTTTGGCAGGAAATGATTTATAAGAGCGAGTAAAGACGGAAATAAAGCCAATAGCTGCGATAAGTAACATTAATTAAAATGAAGTAACCAGGTGTGTCATTCAGATGATATCCTCCCCCTGTTACGGTTGTGTCATTTGACTTAATTACCCTAAATAGACGTGTGTGCTTATAATGATCTTCTCGCGCGATCACCAGGACGCAACTCAGCCATTTAATTCGACCAGATCTTAACCGGACCAGGCGTGAGCGCGTAGGGATCGTCACGCCTGGGACAGGTGTCGTAAGGCACGGGTCAGCAGCCAGGCCCCGTACGCCGCTTCCGGGCGGCACATTACGGGTTACAATGCCTCAGACATGCTGTATAATGGGGCCAACAGGAAAATATAACCTATTGATTTTAAAGGTTTAATTACCTAATCCATCCGACGCCTGGGAAGGCGACAATGAGGTAGCTCCATGAGCGAGAAGTTACAAAAAGTCTTAGCGCGTGCCGGTCACGGTTCGCGTCGTGAAATTGAAGCGATGATTGCGGCCGGACGCGTGAGCGTTGACGGTAAGCTTGCCACACTCGGCGATCGCATCGAAAACAATAAAGCCCTGAAAATCCGTATTGATGGCCATCTGGTATCGATTGCTGAATCTGCAACAGAAGTGTGCCGTGTGCTGGCGTATTATAAACCTGAAGGTGAACTCTGCACACGCAGCGATCCTGAAGGGCGGCCTACGGTCTTCGATCGTCTGCCGCGCCTGCGCGGTTCACGCTGGATTGCCGTTGGCCGCCTTGACGTGAATACCTGTGGACTCATGCTTTTTACAACGGATGGTGAACTGGCTAACCGCCTGATGCATCCCAGCCGGGAAGTGGAACGTGAATACGCGGTGCGCGTGTTTGGCCAGGTTGACGATGACAAAATTCGTCAGCTCAGTAAAGGTGTGCAACTGGAAGATGGTCCGGCAGCGTTCAAAACATTGCGTTTTGCGGGTGGAGAAGGCATCAACCAGTGGTACAACGTCACCCTGACTGAAGGACGCAACCGTGAAGTTCGCCGTTTATGGGAAGCCGTGGGTGTACAGGTCAGCCGCCTGATGCGTGTCCGCTATGGCGACATCACCTTGCCAAAAGGTGTACCACGCGGTGGCTGGATGGAACTGGATCTGCCAGCGGTCAATTATCTGCGCAATCTGGTAGGAATGGATGACGAAACCGTCACCAAACTGGCGGTTGAGAAAGATCGCCGTCGTACAAAAGCCAATCAGATTCGTCGGGCCGTGAAACGCCACAGTCAGGCCAGTGGCAGACCCGCTCGTCGTAATGCCAGTAGCAAACGCAACGCAACCTGAGTGCCTGCCGGGTTGATATAAGGCTATAAAAAAGCCGCAACATCGTCTGTTGCGGCTTTTTACTTTCTGGCTGACGCTCCCGGACATCTTACCGGTGGAAGAGGGGAAACGCGCCGGTTACTAAGCCGCCCGCCATCAGCACCAGGCTAATCAAAATCCCCCATTTTATGGCAAAACGTTGATGGTCACCGATATCCACTTTGGCCAGACCGACTAACAAATAGACCGACGGCACCAGTGGACTCAGCAGATGGAAGGGTTGGCCCACAATAGAGGCTCGGGCAATTTCTTCTGCTGAAATACCATAGCTGGCGGCCGTCTGCGCGATGACAGGCAGAATGCCAAAGTAGAAAGCATCGTTGGACATAAAAAAGGTAAACGGCAGACTGATCAGGGCGGTAAATAGCGCAAGATAAGGTCCGAAACTGTGCGGAATAAACGCCAGCAGACTTTTCGCCATGGCGTCCACCATGCCGGTACCTGACAGTATGCCGGTAAAAATACCTGCCGCAAAAATCAAGGCAGTCACCGCCAGCACATTACTGGCGTGTGAACCGATACGGGCTTTTTGCTCCTCAAGCGAGGGGTAATTAAGCATGACGGCAATTGCAAAAGCCAGCATAAACAGAATCTGAATGGGCATGGCTCCCACCACCAGAAGCACCAGCAGTACCGTGGTCAGAATAAAGTTTGGCCAGAACATTTTGGGCCGGCGATTTGCTGCGCATTCGTCTGCATCACCCAGGCCCAGTTCGATATTATTCAGATGGTCGTCGCTAATGCGCATGACGCCCAGACGTTTACGTTCCTGTAGCCCAAACATGAAGGCCAGACCGACAAGAGCAACACAGGCGATAAGGATGGCCGGTAGCATGGGAATGAAAATATCCAGCGCATCAATGCGCAGCGCGGCCGCCGCGCGGGCAGTGGGGCCTCCCCACGGCGACAGGTTCATGATGCCGCTGGCCAGGTTAACCAGGCAGGTCATTGCCAGCACATTCATGCCCAGTTTCCGGTAGAGGGGAAGAAACGCGGCAATAGCAATCATGTAGGTGGTGGAACTGTCGCCATCCAGCGAGACCAGCAAGGTTAATACAGCGGTACCGACCAGCACTTTAAGCGGGTCGCCACGCACAATTTTCAGGATGAAACGCACCAGCGGATCAAACAGTCCGGCATCGATCATCAGGCCGAAATAGAGAATAGAAAACGTCAGCATCACACCCGTTGGAGCCAGCGTTTTGACCCCGTTCAGCATCATTTCCCCAAGTCCGTGATAAAACCCGCCGATAAGCGCAAAAAGCGTCGGGATAAGAATGAGCGCGATTAGCGCTGACATGCGTTTGGTCATGATCAGATACATGAAACAAACCACCATCGTAAAGCCCAGTATGGTCAGCAAAATAAGAGCCCTCTTATTGGCAAAAGTTATTCAATTGTTATCAGAAAGAACATTTAATTATGGAATCGATTAGCACGGTAATGATTAACCTGTTGATTTGATTAACCACGCGCAATGGGATGATATTAAAGCTAAATATTTTTTTATCATTTATTTAACATTGAAGAGTGATCCCGATCGGTTTTACGTCTCTCAACGGTAAAAATATGTGATTGAGATCAATCATGGCGGCGGCGGATGACGCCGGTTTTCAGGCAGGGTTTCTGGAAAAGGCGCGTAAAACGTTTCGCAAAATTAACATGAATGGAAAATAAAAGCGGGAAAAGCCCTGAGGACCAGCTGCGCCAGGCTGCAATGACAATAAGCGGGCATGCAGGCCGATAAACAGGGAAAAGGAAGTACAGAGGGGCACAGCGTAAGATAAGCAGGCCGGATGCATAAGGGCAGCCAGCCTGCGGTAAAGGCTACCAGTCTATTCCCTGCTGTGCCTGGATACCGGCGTCAAAGGCATGTTTCACCGGACGCATTTCCGTCACGGTGTCAGCCATATCCAGTAAGGTGCGATGGCAACCCCGACCCGTAAGGATGACGCTCTGATGGGCAGGACGGCCTTGCAGAGCGGTTACCAGCTCGTCGAGTGGCAGATAATCCATACTGATCATGTAGGTGATTTCATCCAGAATCACTAAATCAAGCGTATCATCCGACAGCATGCGTCTGGCATGATCCCAGACGGCCAGGCAGGCCGCTGTGTCGGTCTGGCGATTTTGCGTTTCCCAGGTAAAACCCGTTGCCATTACCTGAAACTCCACCCCGTGCCGGGCCAGAAGGTTGCGTTCGCCGTTGGGCCATTCTCCCTTAATGAACTGAATGGCCGCGGCACGTTTGCCATGCCCGCAGGCGCGTAGAGCCGTGCCAAACGCAGCGGTGGTTTTACCTTTACCGTTTCCGGTAAACACCATCAAAATGCCTCTGACTTGCTGAGCGGCAGCAATGCGGGCATCCACCTGTTCTTTCAGACGCTGTTGCCGCTGTTGATGACGATCGCTGGTCATTACTCTGCGGCCCCGGGTTTTCTGCCTGGCTGCGCATCGAAGCTCATACCGGTTTTACGGCGGCTGTCATCGCCCATTAAATAGAGGTAAAGAGGCATGATATCGGCAGGCGTTTTGAGTTTACCGGCGTCTTCCTGAGGAAACGCACTGGCGCGCATTTTCGTACGCGTACCACCAGGATTAATACAGTTAACCCGCAATGCCTGATTTTTATACTCGTCGGCCAGCACCTGCATCATGCCTTCTGTGGCGAACTTTGATACCGCGTAGGCACCCCAACCCGCGCGCCCGGTACGGCCCACACTTGACGTCGTGAATACCAGCGAGCCGCTTTCGGATTTGAGCAGCAACGGCAATAGCGCCTGGGTGAGGTAAAACGTGGCATCAACATTAATTTTCATGACCTGTTGCCAGATTTGCGGATCCAGGTCGGCCAGCGGAACAATCTCACCTAAGATACTGGCGTTATGTAACACACCATCCAGACGGGAGAATGTTTGCGCCAGTTCCTGCGCTAGCTGCGCACAGCGTGCCGGCGTGGCGTCTGAAAGATCCAATACCACCGAATGGGCAGGGCGCTTGTTCAGTTGGTTTATCAACGCTTCTGTCTGCTGCAGCTTTTCAGCGCTGCGCCCCAGTAAAATCACCTCCGCGCCGAAGCGGGCGTAGGTCAGGGCCGCTTCGCGTCCAATGCCGTCAGAGGCACCCGTCACCAGGATAATGCGATGGGCAAGTAGATCATCTTTCGGTTGATAATGCATGTTGGGAACCTCCCGCAACGTCTGGGTTTTTCGCTTTATGCCCTAATTCAGGGCACGACGCAATTAGCAATAGGGACAATCTGTGCCAGATGCTGGCATTTCAGGCGACGCAGTAGCATAAACCCGTTAAACTAGGCGTTTGTCAGTAATCCTCTGTTTAATAAGGCGACACGATGGATCTTCTTTTGAGTTATGGATTGTTTTTAGCAAAAGCGGTGACGGTGGTCGTTGCCATTGCTGCCATCGTCATGATTGTTGTACATGCCGCTCAGCGTAAACGTCACCCGGGCGGACAACTGCGATTAACGCGGTTAGATGACGATTACAACAAGATGAAAGAGGCGTTGCAGCTTGAGAAAATGAAACCGCAGGCGCAAAAACTGTGGTTAAAAAACCATAAAAAGGCCGAAAAACAGAAGGCGAAAGCAGAGAAGCGCGACGCGAAGCAGGGCAATGTCGACACCGTTAAACCCACGTTGTACGTGCTTAATTTCAATGGCAGCATCGATGCCAGTGAAGTGAAATCGCTACGCGAAGAAATTTCAGCCATTCTGGCGGTTGCCCAGCCGGGCGATGAAGTATTACTGCGTCTGGAAAGCCCGGGCGGCATGGTTCACGGTTATGGCCTGGCGGCGTCACAATTGCAGCGCCTGCGTGATGCCGGGTTGAAGCTGACAGCGGCCGTGGACAAAGTGGCGGCGAGCGGCGGCTATATGATGGCCTGTGTGGCCAATACCATCGTGGCCGCGCCTTTTGCCGTCATCGGTTCCATCGGGGTTGTCGCGCAAATCCCTAACTTCAACCGTCTGTTGAAACGTAATGACATTGACGTTGAGTTACACACGGCGGGTCAGTACAAACGTACGCTGACGCTGTTTGGTGAAAACACCGAAGAAGGACGTGAAAAATTCCAGCAGGATTTGAACGAAACCCACCTGTTGTTTAAACAGTTTGTTCATGAAATGCGTCCTTCCCTCGACATTGACCGGGTGGCAACCGGCGAACACTGGTATGGCCGGCAGGCGCTTGGACTGGGCCTGATCGATCGTATTTCGACCAGTGACGATCTCATTATCGCGAATATGGCGAAATTCACGGTACTGGGCGTGACGTATGTACGACGTCGTTCAAAAATCGATCGCCTGACGCAAAGCGCAGGGCAGGTGCTTGAGCGCATTATGCTCAAATGGTGGCAGCGCAGCGACAAACGGTTTTTGTGATGCATCGACCCGGCTCAGGCCGGGTTTTTTATACCAGGTGATAACGGGGTGACAGCAGAACGGCCAGGTGTTTGAACAGGTTGAACACCGCCGTGGTTTTTGCGGTCGGCAGGCCTTCCGCGTCCAAAAAGTACGGCCCTTTAAACACCAGCACATCGCCCTGCTGGCTGACGGCAGTAGCTTCAATACCGGCGATAAAATCATCATGTTCCCTGAGCATCGCGTTAGCGATATCTAACAGTGCCTGGGACGACACTCCCTCAGTCAGATTCTGCATATGTCTGTGCCTTTTTGACAGTCTGATAATTCTTTCTATATTACTTCCGTACTGCACTGTTCGACAAATCGTGGGCAGGGGTAAAAAAAGGGCTTTCCTCACACCAGATGCTAATTAAGTTGCGTAACAGATTTTATCAGGTACAGTGTGGGCGTTTCAGATTCCAGGGATATTGCACCGGGAAGTGCGATTAAGTCAGGCAGAAAAAGCGATTTTTATCATAAAGTTGCACTGTAAAGAATCGACTGACCAGAGATTGAGCCCCACGTCTTGAAATACCAAACAGGCGTAGCAATATTGAACCCGATGGGTTTTCAGGGCGTCCAATCCTCTCCCGTTGAGCAGGATGTATTCATTAGGTAAAGGTAAATATGGGTAAAGCACTCGTTATTGTTGAGTCCCCGGCAAAGGCTAAAACAATCAATAAATACCTCGGCAGTGGCTACGTGGTGAAATCCAGCGTGGGCCATATCCGGGATCTGCCGACCAGTGGTTCAACCGCCAAAAAAAGTGCTGAAACCCCGACAGATAAGAAAGCCAAAAAAGTTAAGAAGGATGAGAAAGCCGCGCTGGTCAGTCGTATGGGCGTTGATCCCTATCACGGCTGGGAAGCGGATTATCAAATCCTGCCCAATAAAGAGAAAGTGGTAGCGGAACTCAAAGCTTTAGCCGAGAACGCCGACCATATCTATCTCGCAACCGACCTTGACCGCGAAGGGGAAGCCATTGCGTGGCACCTGCGGGAAGTGATCGGGGGTGACGATAAGCGCTTTAGCCGTGTGGTGTTCAATGAGATCACCAAAAATGCGATTCGCCAGGCGTTTGAAACGCCGGGCGAACTCAACATTGACCGCGTCAATGCACAGCAGGCACGCCGCTTTATGGACCGTGTCGTGGGATACATGGTATCCCCGTTATTATGGAAAAAAATCGCGCGAGGCCTGTCTGCCGGCCGCGTGCAGTCTGTTGCTGTCCGGTTAGTGGTTGAGCGTGAGCGTGAAATCAAAGCTTTTGTGCCCGAAGAGTACTGGGAACTGAGCGCTAACCTGACCACGCCGAAGGGCGATGAGCTGACGATGGACGTCACTCATGCGGGCGATAAACCGTTCCGTCCGGTCAATCACGACCAGACGCACGCCGCGCTGGCTCTGCTGGAGAAAGCGCGCTTTGCGGTCACGGACCGTGAAGACAAGCCAACCAGCAGCAAACCCGGCGCGCCGTTTATTACCTCCACGTTGCAGCAGGCGGCGAGTACCCGGCTGGGCTTTGGCGTGAAAAAGACCATGATGATGGCGCAGCGCCTGTATGAAGCGGGCCATATCACCTATATGCGTACCGATTCCACGAACCTGAGCCAGGATGCGGTTTCGATGGTGCGCGGCTACATTGAAGGCCATTTTGGTAAAAAGTACCTGCCCGATGCGGCGAATACCTTCGCCAGCAAAGAGAATTCGCAGGAAGCGCATGAAGCCATCCGTCCATCAGATGTGGAAGTGCTGGCCGAGCAGCTCAAAGATATGGAAGCGGATGCGCAGAAACTGTATCAGCTTATCTGGCGTCAGTTTGTCGCCTGTCAGATGACACCGGCACAGTACGATTCGACCACGCTGACAGTCACGGCAGGGGATTACAAACTGAAGGCCAAAGGGCGTACGCTGCGCTTTGACGGCTGGACCAAAGTCATGCCTGCGCTGCGTAAGAATGATGAGGATCGTACTTTACCGCCGGTTAACGTTGGCGATGAGCTGAGCCTGCAGGACCTGTTACCCAGCCAGCACTTTACCAAGCCACCGGCCCGCTTTAGTGAAGCTTCACTGGTCCGTGAGCTGGAAAAACGCGGTATCGGCCGTCCTTCGACCTATGCGGCCATCATTTCCACTATCCAGGATCGTGGCTACGTCAGGGTGGAAAACCGCCGCTTTTACGCTGAAAAAATGGGCGAAATTGTCACCGATCGTCTGGAAGAGAACTTCCGCGAGCTGATGAATTACGACTTTACCGCTCACATGGAAAACAGCCTCGACCAGGTCGCCAACAATCAGGCGGAGTGGAAGACGGTTCTGGATCGCTTCTTCTCCGATTTCAGCCAGCAGCTGGAACAGGCTGAGAAAGATCCGGAAGAAGGCGGAATGCAGCCGAATCAGATGGTCCTGACCTCCATCGACTGCCCAACCTGCGGCCGTAAAATGGGGATTCGGACAGCCAGCACCGGTGTTTTCCTGGGGTGTTCAGGCTATGCGTTACCGCCGAAAGAGCGTTGCAAGCAAACCATCAACCTGATTCCGGAAAATGAAGTTCTGAATATTCTGGAAGGGGACGATGCCGAAACCAACGCGCTGCGTGCCCGTCGTCGTTGCCAGAAATGTGGCACAGCGATGGACAGCTATCTGATTGATAACGGACGCAAGCTGCACGTTTGCGGTAACAACCCTGAGTGCGATGGTTATGAAATCGAAGAAGGGGAGTTTCGTATCAAGGGCTACGATGGTCCGGTCGTCGAGTGCGAAAAATGTGGTTCTGAAATGCACCTGAAAATGGGGCGTTTCGGTAAGTACATGGCCTGTACCAATGATGACTGTAAGAACACCCGTAAGATTTTGCGTAATGGCGATGTCGCCCCGCCGAAAGAAGATCCCGTGCCGCTGCCCGAACTGCCGTGTGAAAAATCGGATGCGTATTTTGTGTTGCGTGACGGTGCTGCCGGTGTGTTCCTGGCCGCCAATACCTTCCCCAAATCGCGTGAAACCCGCGCACCGTTGGTGGAAGAGCTGCAGCGTTTCCACGACCGTTTACCTGAGAAGTTGAAATATCTGGCCGAAGCGCCAGCAACCGATCCGGAAGGCAACAAGACGCTGGTGCGCTTTAGCCGTAAAACGAAACAGCAGTATGTGGCGTCTGAAAAAGACGGCAAAGCGACAGGCTGGTCAGCGTTTTACATTGACGGCAAGTGGCAGGAAGCGAAAAAGTAACCCTGTAAGGCCAGCATTGCTGGCCTTTTTTCCCCGCCTTATATCATTCCGTTCTACATTGATACTTAAAATGCTATAGTGGTTATAGCATTTCCGATCCCTTCTTTCTGCTCAGCACCTTTCACCCGCCTGGGCGACAGTACGCCACCCGGGGATGCGACTCTGTAACCGACCAGGATAACAACAGATATGAAATTACAGCAGTTGCGCTATATCGTAGAAGTCGTGAACCACAACCTGAATGTTTCATCGACAGCAGAAGGGCTTTACACCTCGCAGCCGGGCATCAGTAAGCAGGTCCGTATGCTGGAGGATGAGCTTGGGGTGCAGATTTTCGCCCGCAGCGGTAAGCACCTGACGCAGGTTACGCCCGCCGGTGAAGAAATCATTCGCATTGCGCGCGAAGTGCTCTCCAAAGTAGATGCCATAAAATCTGTCGCAGGTGAACATACCTGGCCGGATAAAGGCTCGTTATATGTTGCCACTACGCACACTCAGGCGCGCTATGCGCTGCCCGGCGTGATTAAGGGCTTTATCGAACGTTATCCACGTGTCTCGCTGCATATGCATCAGGGTTCACCAACGCAGATTGCCGAGGCGGTTTCTAAAGGCAACGCAGACTTTGCAATTGCCACGGAAGCGCTCCACCTCTACGACGATCTCATTATGCTACCGTGCTATCACTGGAACCGCGCTATCGTGGTCACGCCAGACCATCCGCTGGCGGGAAAAGGGCAGGTCACGATAGAGGAGCTGGCCGATTTTCCGCTGGTAACCTATACCTTCGGCTTCACCGGACGCTCCGAGCTGGATACCGCCTTTATGCGCGCGGGGTTGACGCCACGTATCGTCTTTACCGCAACGGATGCCGACGTCATTAAAACGTATGTTCGCCTGGGGCTGGGCGTAGGGGTGATTGCGAGTATGGCGGTTGATCCCGTTGCTGATCCTGACCTCGTCAGAATTGAAGCCTCTGAAATCTTCACCAACAGTACGACGAAGATTGGTTTCCGCCGCAGCACCTTCCTGCGCAGTTATATGTATGACTTCATCCAGCGCTTCGCTCCTCATCTGACGCGCGATGTCGTGGATACGGCTGTAGCGTTGCGTTCCAACGAGGACATTGAGGCCATGTTTAAAGATATCAAGCTGCCGTTTAAGTAACGGTTATCTGTCGTCGCGTATTCTCAGGCTGCTTAGTGCAGCCTTTTTTATGCAAGAATGTTAGCGCCATGTTTATATTGAGAAGTTTCATTATCTTTTTGTAAATGTAACGTCGATCACATGTTTAAAGCTTGCTGTATCTTAAATGCGAAATACGACACATTTTTGACGCGATTTCTTTGCGGGCTGCCAGGATTATTCCCATACTCCAGTTAACGCTTGATGGAGAAGCTTTTATTTAGGGGTTAGTTAACACGGTCTTTAGTAATGACTGGATCTGAAGTTAAATTAACTCAAATTTTTGTCAGGCGGATTTTAATAGTATGGGTAATAAGTCATTAATCGTTACTTAAGTAATTTTACAGTTTTGATAAATTGCGTTAATCGTTTTGTGCAATAAAAATGACTGGATTTTTGGCCTTAACGGGTTTAGGATTCCTCCTAAATCTTAATCGATGTTATCAATCGTTTTATTGAGAGTGATTATCAAAAACTATGGCTACGAGACTGACTGTTGATCCGGGCTTCCCGGCTAAAAGCACCAAGGTTAAGCGTACAGGTAACACTCGTCGCAATGCCTGGTTAACTGTGTTCGCTGCCTCAGCGCTGTTCTGGGTGGTTGTAGCATTAATGATTTGGCGCATCTGGGGTTAAGCCATGTGGGCAAACGCACTCTGCCATAAGCACACCATGACGACTCGTCAGCATCGTCTCTCTGGCTATAAAGCGAAAGAGCCGGTTGCAAAGGCGGAAAAAGTGACTATCCCCGAAAGTTGGGATCTCAACGAGCATCAGCGTAATTTCATCGAGTCCTTTCTGGACCCGAAAACAAAATAATTTTACATCACGTTTTTCTTTCGACATTTCTTCTGTCTTTCAGGCTTACTTAATTAAGCGCTCTTCACACGTTGCATAAATGATGTCATCCCTTATCAGGATGCGAGTACGGCTTTTATTGCCCTTTCTACGCAGGAGTATTGCTATGAATATGATTAAAATGACCTGGTTTAGTGCTTATGCGTTCTCATTTACCGTGTGGATGGCAGCGCTCTGGGCAGCGCTATAATTTAAACGTGTCTCTTTCTCAATAATGCCTCGCAACATTGCGGGGCATTTTTGTTTGCGTCCGATTGTAGCAATCTGTGTTGTAATCAAAACGTTAACAAAAAAGTGGTCTATCTTTATACTAAACCTTGTTGTCTCTGAGGTTTAAAGACCATGTATTATAAAGGAGGAGCTATGTCGTCATCCCTACGCGAGCAGAGTCAGGAAACACTGCAGGTAGATAATCACAACTATCACATCTTCAGTCTACCTCGCGCTTCACAACATCTCGGTAACATTGATCGGTTGCCTAAATCCCTCAAAGTGCTGTTAGAAAACCTGTTGCGCTGGCAGGATGGCGATTCAGTCACTGAGGAAGATATCCAGGCGCTGGTTGACTGGCAAAAAACCGGCCACGCCGACAGGGAAATTGCTTACCGCCCGGCCCGTGTTTTAATGCAGGATTTCACCGGCGTACCCGCCGTTGTTGATTTAGCCGCGATGCGCGAAGCGGTGAACCGACTGGGCGGAGACGTGAATAAAGTCAACCCACTGTCCCCGGTCGATCTGGTCATTGACCACTCCGTCACCGTTGACCATTTTGGCGACGACGATGCCTTTGAAGAGAACGTGCGGCTGGAGATGGAACGCAACCATGAGCGTTACGTCTTCCTGCGCTGGGGCCAGAAAGCCTTTGACCAGTTCCGGGTGGTGCCACCGGGGACCGGGATCTGTCACCAGGTAAACCTTGAATACCTGGGGAAAGCAATCTGGCAGCAGCAGATAAACGGCGAAACCTATGCCTGGCCGGACACCTTAGTCGGGACGGATTCTCATACCACGATGATCAATGCGCTTGGCGTGCTGGGATGGGGCGTCGGCGGGATTGAAGCCGAAGCGGCGATGCTGGGGCAACCGGTGTCTATGCTGATCCCGGATGTCGTGGGCTTCAAACTCACTGGCAAACTGCGGCCGGGCATTACCGCGACCGATCTGGTGCTAACGGTGACGCAAATGTTGCGTAAGCACGGCGTGGTGGGCAAATTTGTGGAATTCTATGGTGATGGCCTGGCCGATCTGCCGCTGGCGGATCGCGCAACCATCGCCAATATGGCACCGGAATACGGCGCCACCTGCGGTTTCTTCCCTGTCGATGAAGTGACACTGAGCTATATGACCTTAACCGGACGCGATGCCGAACAGGTTGCGCTGGTAGAACATTATGCTAAACGCCAGGGAATGTGGCGTAATGCGGGCGATGAACCTGTCTTCACCAGCAGCCTTGCGCTGGACATGAATGATGTTGAATCAAGTCTGGCCGGACCAAAACGCCCACAGGATCGCGTTTCCCTGGGCGATGTCCCGGCGGCGTTCGACGCCAGCAATGAACTGGAAGTCAACCACGCGCAGAAACCTCATAAAGAAGTCACCTACACGGACAGCGATACCGGACTTTCCCATACCCTGACCGACGGCGCGGTGGCCATTGCGGCGATTACCTCGTGTACAAACACCTCAAACCCAAGTGTCCTGATGGCCGCAGGCTTACTGGCGAAAAAGGCGGTAGAGCGGGGCCTGAAACGCCAGCCGTGGGTCAAGGCATCGCTTGCTCCGGGCTCTAAAGTGGTTTCCGACTATCTGGCCGTCGCACAACTGACGCCGTTCCTCGATAAACTGGGCTTTAATCTGGTCGGCTATGGCTGTACAACCTGTATCGGTAACTCCGGCCCGCTGCCGGATACGATCGAATCGGCGATTAAAGAGGGCGACCTCACTGTGGGGGCCGTGCTGTCGGGTAACCGTAATTTCGAAGGCCGTATTCATCCGCTGATTAAAACCAACTGGCTGGCTTCACCGCCGCTGGTGGTGGCCTATGCGCTCGCGGGGAATATGAAGATCAACCTGCAAACTGATCCGCTCGGACAGGATCGGGATGGCAAGCCGGTCTTTTTGAAAGATATCTGGCCTTCGCCTGAAGAAATCGCGACAGCGGTACAGCAGGTTACCAGCGATATGTACCACAAAGAGTATGCGGAAGTCTTTGACGGTACGCCCGAATGGCAGGCCATCAAAGTCAGCGAAGCCGCGACCTATGACTGGGACGAAGGATCAACCTATATCCGTCTGTCACCGTTCTTTGATGACATGGAAAAAACGCCCAAACCGGTCGAAGACATTCGTGGCGCGCGTTTGCTGGCTATTCTGGGGGATTCGGTCACAACAGACCATATTTCACCGGCAGGTAGCATCAAAGCAGAAAGCCCGGCAGGGCGCTATCTGTTGGCGCATGGTGTCGAGCGCAATGACTTCAACTCCTATGGCTCGCGTCGTGGTAACCACGAAGTCATGATGCGCGGAACCTTTGCCAACATTCGTATACGCAATGAAATGGTGCCGGGCGTTGAGGGTGGCTATACCAAACATTATCCGAGTGGTGAACAACTGGCCATTTACGATGCCGCGATGAAATATCAGGCCGAAGGCGTGCCGCTGGCCGTCATTGCCGGTAAAGAGTACGGGTCAGGTTCGAGTCGTGACTGGGCAGCGAAGGGACCGCGTCTGCAGGGCGTTCGCGTGGTGATCGCCGAATCGTTCGAACGTATCCACCGCTCTAACCTGATCGGTATGGGGATCTTACCGCTGGAATTCCCGCAGGGCGTAACGCGTAAAACATTAGGACTGAAAGGGGATGAGTCGGTTGACGTTGAGAACCTGTCACAACTCACGCCGGGCTGCACCGTGCCAGTGACAATCACGCGTGCCGATGGCAGCAAAGAGAAGCTGGATACCCGCTGTCGCATTGATACCGGTAATGAGCTGACCTATTACCGCAACGACGGTATTCTGCATTATGTGATTCGAAATATGCTCAACTGATACGAAAAAGCCGGGGAAACCCGGCTTTTTTATTCACTGCTTCGGCAACAGATGGCCCATTTTTTCGGCTTTGGTATCGAGATAGTGCGCATTTTTGGGATTCCGTCCCACCACCAACGGCACACGTTCAACGATGTTAATACCGGCTTCGCTCAGGATTTCAACCTTCCGCGGATTATTTGTAAGCAGGCGAACCTCGTTCACCCCAAGGAGCTTAAACATATCTGCGCAGAGCGTGAAGTCACGCTCATCAGCGGCAAAACCGAGCTGATGGTTAGCTTCAACCGTGTCATACCCTTTGTCCTGCAAAGCGTAAGCGCGAATTTTATTCAGCAGACCGATATTGCGGCCTTCCTGGCGGTGATAAAGCAATACACCACGTCCTTCTTCGGCAATGGCATTCAGCGCAGCTTCAAGTTGAAAGCCGCAATCGCAACGCAGGCTGAACAGCGCATCACCGGTAAGACATTCCGAATGAACGCGCGCCAGGACCGGTTCGTTATCATTGATATCGCCAAAGACCAGAGCAACGTGGTCGTGACCGGTTGCCAGTTCTTCAAAACCTACCATCAGGAAATCTCCCCATGGCGTTGGCAGTTTGGCTTCTGCCACCCGTTTAAGCTGCATGTGACTCTCCAGAACCATCAGAGGATGCACTATCATCATGATAGTGCACAGGCCGATGTGGCCCGACAAACGTGCAATATTGTGCCACAACCGCGAGGTTGGCTGTTAATCTGTGTAAACGATTGTTGTGATAAAGCACGATTATCTAATCCGTAAAGGTTATGTTATTCTTTTTTAAGCTAAAGTTTTACCGGTATGACGGCTTTTCATCAGCAAAAAGGGAAAAGGGATGGTTAAAATTTTGCAACGTACCACAGCAGGGATGGTGTTACTGCTGATGATGCCATTAGCCGTGTGGCTGTCCGGCTGGCAATGGCGACCCGAGGAAAGTAACACGTTTCTGAGAGTCCTGTTCTGGATGACAGAAACGGTGACCCGGCCATGGGGCATACTGACCAGCCTGGTGTTAAGTGCCTGGGTATTATGGTGTCTTCGCTTTCGGCTTAAACCGGCATTGCTGCTGTTGCTGATCATGAATGTCACGATTCTGGCAGGCCAGTATACCAAATCATTCATTAAAGAGCGGGTGCAGGAACCCCGACCTTATGTGGTATGGCTGGAGAAAACGCATGGTCTGGATGACAAAACCTTCTATCAGTTAAACCGCACCCAGCGTGGTGAACGCGTTACCGCACTGATTGCGGATGAATCGCATATTCCGGGCTGGCTGAAAAAGCACTGGGCGTTTGAAACAGGGTTCGCCTTCCCGTCAGGTCATACTTTGTTCGCGGCGAGCTGGGCATTACTGGTCATTGGCCTGCTATGGCCGCGCCGGCATTATAAAACGATAGTGCTGGTCGGCGTTTGGGCGGTGGGCGTTATGGGAAGCCGCTTGTTACTGGGTATGCACTGGCCGCGCGATCTTGCCGTTGCCACCGTGCTGTCCTGGTTTTTGGTGGTCATCGCCACCTGGCTTGCCCAGCGCTTTTGTGGACCGCTGACGTTGCCCCCCGACGAGCAAAAGGAAGTGGCAGAACGTGACCAGGGATTGTAATTGCGCCGTTCAGCCTCATATCTTGCGACTGAACCGCGCAAAAGTGCTTCGCCTGATGCTGCAAGGAGCAGTATTTCTGCCGTAATTTTGGCATACTTTGATTCGACAACCTCACAACAGGATGCACTGTGAAATATTTGCTGATTTTTTTAGTGGTTTTGGTCATTTTTATCATTTCTGTGACCCTTGGCGCACACAACGACCAGGTTATCACCTTTAACTATCTGCTGGCGCAGGGCGATTTCCGTATCTCCACTTTACTGGCAACGTTGTTCGGCGTGGGCTTCCTGCTGGGCTGGGTCATTTGTGGGCTGTTCTGGCTGCGTGTTCGCGTCTCGCTGGCGAACGCCCAACGTAAAATTAAACGTCTGCAGGCTCAGGTTGATCAGAATGCGCCTGGCACAGGTGGTAAACCGTTGCCGCCAACCGTGCAGGAATAAGATTCCATGTTAGAACTGCTGTTTCTGTTACTGCCTGTTGCGGCGGCCTATGGCTGGTACATGGGACGCCGTAGTGCGCAGCAGGACAAGCAACAGGAATCCAACCGCTTGTCACGCGAATACGTGGCCGGCGTTAACTTTCTGCTGTCCAACCAACAGGATAAAGCGGTCGATCTGTTCCTTGATATGCTGAAGGAAGACAGCGGCACCGTTGAGGCGCATCTTACGCTGGGAAACCTGTTCCGCTCCCGCGGTGAAGTTGACCGTGCGATTCGAATCCATCAGTCGTTAATGGAAAGTGCCTCTCTGAGCTATGAGCAGCGTTTATTAGCTATCCAGCAACTGGGGCGCGATTACATGGCCGCGGGGCTTTATGACCGCGCAGAAGACATGTTTAAACAGCTCACCGATGAAACGGATTTCCGCATTGGTGCCCTGCAGCAGTTATTGCTTATTCATCAGGCGACCAGCGACTGGCTTCAGGCGATTGAGGTCGCTGAGCGCCTGGTGAAATTAGGCAAAGACAAGCAGAAGGGCGAGATCGCGCATTTCTACTGTGAACTGGCTTTGCAGGCGATGAGCAGCGACGATCTTGACCGCGCAATGACGCTGTTGAAAAAGGGCGAGGCGGCAGATCGCCAGAGCGCGCGAGTCTCCATTATGATGGGACGCATTCTGATGGAGAAAGGGGAGTACGGCAAAGCGGTTGAGCATCTGCAACGTGTACTGGATCAGGACAAAGAACTGGTCAGTGAAACGCTGCCGATGCTGGAGACCTGTTTTCAGCGACTTAATCAGCCCGACGCCTGGGCCGCCTTTCTCAAACGCTGCGTGGAAGAAAATACCGGCGCCGCCGCAGAACTTTATCTTTCCGCGATTCTGGAGCAAGAGCAGGGCGCGGAAGCCGCACAAAATTACATTAATCATCAGTTACAGCGTCATCCCAATATGCGCGTGTTTCATCGCCTGATGGAGTTTCACCTGCATGAGGCGGAAGACGGTCGCGCCAAAGAGAGTTTGATGGTCCTGCGCGACCTGGTCGGCGAACAAATCCGGACCAAGCCGCGCTACCGTTGCCAGAAATGTGGGTTTACTGCCCATGCGCTCTACTGGCATTGTCCTTCCTGCCGCACCTGGTCATCGGTCAAACCGATTCGGGGACTCGACGGGCAATAACTGCGCACGTGATGCGCACTGTTGCCAGTCTTTCTGGTGTCTAATTTAGTTACAACATACTATAAAGAACCTGTTCACCAGCCTGCATCAGCACCGTGCGAATATCGCCTCGCAGGATAACAGGGATTGTGATGGGAAATGCGGGCAGGTAGAATGCGTGCCGTTTGTCTAACGCGCCAGCAGGTGCCTACCGCAGAGGAAATAGCATGGCCTTATCCCCGACTTCACCCGTGTTAGTGGCGCTTGATTACCACGATTTAAACAGCGCGCTGCATTTTGTTGATCAGATAGAGCCAGGTAGCTGTCGCCTGAAAGTGGGCAAAGAAATGTTCACCTTATGTGGCCCTCAGTTGGTCAAAACGCTGCAACAACGCGGCTTTGAAATCTTCCTCGACCTGAAATTCCATGATATTCCCAATACAACGGCCCATGCTGTCGCCGCCGCCGCCGATCTTGGTGTCTGGATGGTGAATGTGCACGCCAGCGGCGGTGCGCGTATGATGAACGCCGCCCGGGAAGCGTTAGTGCCTTTTGGGCAGCAAGCGCCGTTACTGATTGCCGTCACCGTCCTGACCAGTATGAATGCAGATGACTTGCTGGGTCTGGGTATCACGCTTTCGCCGGCAGAGCAGGCCGAGCGCCTGGCAAAGCTGACCCACGAATGTGGCCTGGATGGTGTGGTTTGTTCCGCCCACGAAGCCGCCCGATTTAAACAGGTCATTGGCAGGGACTTCACGCTGGTCACGCCAGGCATCCGGCCAGCAGGCAGCGACGCCGGCGATCAGCGTCGCGTAATGACGCCGCAGCAGGCGAAGCTCGCCGGGGTGGATTATATGGTCATTGGCCGCCCGGTTACACAGTCTGCTAACCCGGCGGCGACGCTGAAAGCCATAATCAATGATCTGGAGGCGGTAAAATGAATCGTGACAACCCACTTGTATATTCCACAGATTCAGGCCGCATTGTGCAACCCGAACAGAAAGTGGAACGTCCTAAAGGGGACGGCATTGTTCGTATCCAGCGCCAGACCAGCGGCCGGAAAGGCAAGGGCGTTTGCCTGATAACTGGCGTGGACATGGATGACGGTGCACTGAATCTTCTGGCTGCCGAGCTAAAAAAGAAATGCGGTTGTGGCGGATCGGTGAAAGACGGTGTAATTGAAATTCAGGGCGACAAACGTGATTTACTTAAAAGCCTGCTGGAAGCCAAAGGTATGAAAGTAAAACTGGCGGGCGGTTAAATAAAAAACCGGGCGACTTGTGTAGCCCGGCTTATGGTGTAGATGCGCTGCGTAGCCGTTAATTATTTTAATTGCGGTTCTTAGTGAATCTGATGACCGATAATGCCACCTACTGCGGCGCCGCCGACTGTACCCAGCGCGCTGCCGTTGGTCAGTACTGAACCACCAATGGCACCCGCACCTGCACCAATCGCAGTATTGCGGTCACGCTTAGACCAGTTAGAACAGCCGCTTAACGCCACAACCAGGGTGGTCGCTAAGACCGCAACGGTCAATTTTTTCATTGTAATTGTCATAAACTTCTCCTTTATTGTGTTTGCAGAGGCAACACACTAAGTATAGCTTTGAAATTTTTTCAGGCCGCCTGTGCCGCATTATTACCGCATCCTTTTAGTATAAAAACGCGGACACCATGGACGATCTGTTTGTAGCGGCTGAAAAGCACCAGTAGCAGGTGGACCTGCCCGACGCCTGACAGAATTCTATTCATTTTGAAGGTTTTCCGAAGAGGGATAATTCTTAATTCTCAGCACAATTTTCCATTCACAGCTATTTTCCGCTGCTTTTTAGCCATTTGCTCCATAACGTTTTTTCTGCCTGCTCCGCAAAATGTTAAGACCTTATTCAGCAGGAGAAAAAAATGCTGGAACATCTGAAACAACAGGTTCTGGAAGCCAATCTCGATCTTCCTAAACATAACCTTGTTACCTTCACCTGGGGCAATGTCAGCGCCCTCGATCGTGAGCAGGGTTTGCTGGTGATTAAGCCTTCCGGCGTCAGTTACGATGTAATGAAAGTGGATGACATGGTAGTGGTGGATCTGACGAACGGAGAGGTTATCGAAGGCACAAAACGTCCTTCCTCTGACACGGCTACGCACCGGGCGCTTTATCTGGCCTGGCCCGAAGTAGGTGGAATTGTCCATACGCACTCCCGCCACGCCACCATCTGGGCGCAGGCCGGTCGTGCCATTCCGGCCTGGGGAACCACACACGCGGACGACTTCTACGGTGAAATTCCCTGTACCCGCGCCATGCGTGACGAGGAGATTCAACAGCAATACGAGTGGAATACGGGTGAAGTGATTATTGAAACCTTTGCGCAGCGTGGGCTTTCTCCCACTGCGATTCCCGCCGTGCTGGTGAATTCACATGGCCCCTTCGCGTGGGGCAAAGATGCCCATGCGGCGGTGCACAGCGCGGTGGTGCTGGAAGAGGTGGCGTATATGGGATTGTTCAGTCAGCAGCTGACGGCCGGTCTTCCCCCCATCCAGCAAACCCTGCTCGATCTGCATTACTTGCGCAAGCATGGTGAAAATGCCTGGTACGGCCAGAAATAAGTTTGAGGGCGCAGCCTGGTCTGCGTCCTGATTTGCGCGTTACGCACGCCTTACGTGGCGTGAAAGTCTCTTCAGTGCCCGTTATCGGTTGGCGCTGTTCTGCCAGCGAGTCGCGTGCTATCAAGAAATCATACTAATCAATAAAATGTCGTGCATCAGGGATCACTCTGGAATTTATCTTGTAAATCAATCTCTCATTTGGTCTGGCCTCACTCTGGATTAGGCTGATGTGGCGCAATTAGCGCATCAAAATAACAGAGGATGAGACAATGACCGTGATTAACCAACCCACATGCAGACTGTTTTCCGAAGCCGGACAAACCACGCAGTTAGTGGCTTATTACGAAGAAGGGAGACGTACCATGTGGATGATGTTACGCGCCCAACCGCGCCCCAGCTTTAATCATGAACTGATTGAAGAAATCATGAATCTCAGTTACGCGGCCCAGCGTTCTGGCTTGCCCATCGACTTCTGGGTCACCGGCTCGTTAGTGCCACAAATGTTTAATGCCGGTGGTGATTTGCGCTTCTTTGTGGAGTGTATCCGCAATAATCGCCGGGAAGCGTTGCGTGCCTATGCACGCGCCTGTGTTGACTGCATTCATTCTGCCGCGCGTGGCTTTGACACCGGAGCCGTGACGCTGGCAATGATTGAGGGCAGTGCACTGGGCGGCGGTTTTGAGGCAGCGCTGGCGCATCACTTTATCCTGGCGCAAAACAACGCCCGTATGGGTTTTCCGGAGATTGCGTTTAACCTGTTTCCGGGTATGGGCGGCTATTCATTAGTCGCCCGGCGTTCGGGCATGAAGCTGGCGGAGGAGCTGATCATCGAAGGCGAATCCCACAGCGCAGAGTGGTACGAAACGCGGGGACTGGTTGACAAAGTGTTTCAGCCAGGCGACAGCTACCGTGCCACCCGGACGTTCATTGATACCTTGCGGCCCAAACTCAATGGAGTGCGCGCTATGCTGAAGGCGCGCCAGCGCGTATTGCAGCTTTCCCGCGCCGAGTTAATGGACATCACGGAAGACTGGGTCGATTACGCCTTTTCGCTTGAAGCAAAAGATATCGCCTATATGGAGCGTTTAGTCCAGTTACAAAACCGCCACACCGCATCACTGCGTAAAGCGGGTTAGGGACTTAAGCGTTTACTTGCGGGCAGGATGCTGAGCCAGCCAATGCCCAAACTGTTCGGCGGGCATTGGTTTTGCGTAGAAATAGCCTTGTCGACCATCGACGCCATTCTTCAGCACGAAGGCCTCTTCATCGGCGGTTTCTATGCCTTCGGCAATAACCTGTAAATCCAGCGCCTTGGCAACCGCAACAATCGCGCGCACCAGCGACTGGGAGACAGGGCGTTTATTCACATTGCGGATAAAACTTTGATCCAGCTTAATGGCGTTAATAGGCACTCGTGCCAGCTGTGATAACGAGGAATAACCGGTACCAAAATCATCCAGATGGACCTGGGCACCCAGCTCCTGGAACTTGTGCATTAACTTCAGCGCTTCCGCTTCGTTCTCAATCAGACAACTCTCCGTGAGTTCGATATCGATCGGGCTTTCCGTTAAACCGGCGTCAGTCAGCGCCTGCTTCAGATCGCTGTAGATCGACTGATCCATCAACTGGCGCGCGGAGACGTTGACGGCCACGCGCAGATGAATATCCTGCTGGCGCCACGCGATAATCTGTTTCAACACATTGAGCATTACCCAGCGCCCCAGCGGCACAATCAGTCCTGAATCTTCAGCATAGGGAATAAAGTCAGCAGGCGAGACCAGTCCGCGCTCGGGTGAATGCCAGCGCACCAACGCTTCGGCACTGCGTACTTTTCCGTCCGTGTCCACTTTGGGTTGGTAGTGCACCAGTAAATGGTCCTGCTCCAGCGCTTTGCGAAGATTGGTATCAAGCCACAGATATTCAAATACCCGCCGGTTCATCTCTTCAGCAAAAACGCAATATTTACCGCGATTGTTCTCTTTGGCGTGATACATCGCCGTATCGGCATTGCGGATCAGGCATTCACGATCTTCCCCGTGCAGCGGCGCGATGGCAATGCCGATGGAGCAGCCGCTGTAAACTTCGATAAGGCCAATGCGGAAGGGCTGACGTAACCGATCCAGAATGCGCGTCGCCATCGCTTCCAGCGCCGCCTGGCTGGTCTGTTCGGCCAGCACCACAAACTCATCACCGCCAAGGCGTCCCAGCGTCTGGTTCTTACTCAGACAACTCAGAATAGCCAGCGACACCGCCTGCAGCAGTTGATCGCCAAACATATGGCCATAAGCGTCATTCACTTTTTTGAAATTATCCAGGTCCAGATAGACCACACCGGTTTCACTGCCTTCCGCCCGCTCCAGCGCCTGACTGATTTGCTGATGTATCGCGTGACGGTTGGGCAGGCCGGTAATACCATCCGTATTGGCCATGACACGCAGTCGCTCCTGAGCGCGACGTTCTTCGGTAATATCCGTTCCGGAACAGATGAGGAAAATTTCATTTTTTCCGCTGCCGCTGTGAACAAACTTATTACGAAACAGAAAGAGTCGCTGTCCCTTCATCGTTTTGATCCAGCGTTCGACTTCATAAGAGTTACCATCACGGAAGAAGCCCGCAATGTTGCGACGTGACGCTGCCGCCTCCTGCTTGGTCATAAACAGCTGAAAAACATTCCGGCCAATCACATCCTGCTCATACAGGCCGGTGTACTCTTCGCTGAGTCGGTTAAAGCGCTGAATATTGCCCCGCTGGTCAAGAATGACGATAACGGAATTGGCCTCTGAAACTACCTGTTCCGCAAAGGACAGCCCCAGCGTCAGATCGCGTGCGACCGCCGATGTATCGCCCCAGGCGGATGCGGTACCGGCCCAGACAGACTGATTGATGCGCCGTCCGACAAAATGCATGGCCACCTGCTCACCATGGATTGTTAACGTCAGGTTGATACTGGAAGTAATCACTGGCATAGCTCGCAGTAAACTGCACTGGCCAGGCGTCAGCGGCACAGCAACACTCGTATTCGATGATTCATCTAAGGCAAAAAGCAGCGCATCGCTGTCCGCGCTTAACCGCCAATGAGGGCTGGTTGTACCAAACAAGGTATACAACAATGATTGCCCTTGTTCATCGGTCATGATCACTCCCTCCGGGAAGTCCATAGCTGACGTTATCTCATTATTTTAGCAACAGTATTCATCTACTGATGTCAGCACAAGATGAAAGTGTATTTATTTTACTTTCCAGAAAAAACAGGAACAAAAAACCCCGCCGAAGCGGGGCCGGCAGGCGGTTCAGCACGGACATTTACCCAGTTTTCCAGCCTGACTGGGAAAGCGGGCGTCCAGACAATAACGATGAAAGTCACGCTCGCTCATCGGCGGCAGGTCTGGATGATGCTGCCGCATGTGCTGCAGGTATTTTTGGTAGTCCTGAACGCCCACCATCAGACGAAAGCTTTGCTGTAGCCCCTGCCAGAATGCCCGCCAGCGAAAGCCAGGGCGGACGGGAGCATAGCGTAATTCGCAGCGCACAATTTGCCACGTCCCTGTTGGCCGTGTTACACGATGAATGCTGTCAGACATGGCGAATCTCCTTCCGCAACGTGGTCGCGGACTCATGCGTGGTAGGTACCTCACTGCGCAGGGCACGACGAATCACAAAAAAAGCCGCAATGAGCATGGTGACGGCGACCAGCATAAAGAACCCGCACAGGGCCGCGTTAATCTGGTTACTGAAAACGATGGTGTGCATATCGGCGACGGTTTTCGCCGGTGCGATAATCACGCCTTCATCCAGACCTTTACGGAATTTATTGGCCTGCGCCAGAAAGCCGATGGACGGTTTTTCGTGGAAAATCTTCTGCCATCCCGCGGTCATTGAGGTAATAAACAGCCAGATCGTTGGCAGAATGGTCACCCACGCATAACGCTGCTTCTTCATTTTAAACAGCACCACGGTGCCCAGAATCAGCGCCATGGAGGCCAGCATCTGGTTACCGATGCCAAACAATGGCCATAGCGTATTGATGCCGCCCAGCGGATCAATCACGCCCTGATACACAAAGAATCCCCAGCCAGCCACCGCAACGGTTGTGCCCGCAAGGTTACCCAGCCAGGAGCGGTTATTGGCCATCGACGGCACCACGGTGCCCACCAGGTCCTGCACCATAAACCGACAGGCACGCGTACCGGCATCGACGGCAGTCAGAATAAACAGGGCTTCAAACAGAATGGCAAAGTGATACCAGAAGGCCATCATGGCGCGACTGTTAACCACCTCGGTAATGATATGGGCCATACCGACGGCGAACGTCGGTGCGCCGCCAGCACGGGACAGAATGGAGGCTTCACCTACATCCCGTGCAATTCCACTTAACATCTCCGGTGTAACGACAAAGCCCCAGCCGTTGATCACCTGGGCGGCATTTTCAACGGTGGTGCCAATCAGCGCCGCCGGGGCATTCATCGCAAAATATACGCCGGGGTCCAGCACTGAGGCGCAAATCAGCGCCATTATGGCGACAAACGACTCCATCAACATCGCGCCGTAGCCAATAAAGCGAATGTGGCTTTCCCGCTCCACGAGTTTTGGCGTGGTTCCGCTGGAAACCAGCGCATGAAAGCCGGAAATCGCCCCGCAGGCAATAGTGATAAACAGGAACGGGAACAGAGCCCCTGAGAAGACCGGGCCGGTGCCGTCAATGAAGCGGGTCACGGCGGGCATCTTCATCTCTGGCATGGCGAACACGATACCTACAGCCAGACCAACGATGACGCCAATTTTCAGAAAGGTCGAGAGGTAGTCCCTCGGTGCTAACAGCAGCCACACCGGTAATACCGATGCGATAAAACCATAAATGACCAGCACCCAGGTCAGTGACGTGCCTTTCAGGGTAAAGAACGGCCTCCAGTAGGGATGTTGTGCGACATCGCCACCGTAAATAATGGCCGCCATCATCAGCACAAAACCAATCAGTGAGACTTCAGCAATTTTACCGGGGCGCAGAAAGCGCATGTAGATGCCCATAAACAGCGCGATAGGGATCGTTGCGGCAATGGTAAACAGGCCCCAGGGGCTGTTCGCCAGTGCCTTCACCACCACCAGCGCCAGCGCGGAAAGGATAATAATCATCACGCCCAGCGCACCCAGCATAGTGATGACGCCAGCGAAGGCCCCCAGCTCCTGACGGGCCATTTCACCCAGTGAACGGCCATCGCGTCGGGTCGAGATAAACAGCACCAGGAAATCCTGAACCGCACCGGCCAGCATCACGCCGACCAGAATCCAGATCGTGCCAGGTAAAAAGCCCATCTGCGCGGCCAGAATCGGACCGACCAACGGGCCCGCACCGGCGATAGCGGCAAAATGGTGACCAAACAGCACCCATTTGTTGGTGGGGACGTAGTCCAGACCGTCGCTGAGACGTTCAGCAGGCGTCAGGCGACGATCGTCGAGTTCGAAAATGTTGCGGGCGATAAAGAGGCTGTAAAAACGATAGGCAATGCTGTAACAGGCGACTGCGGCAACCACCAGCCAGACTGCGTTGACGTGTTCGCCGCGATTAAGCGCCAGCATCGCGAACGCGCCCGCGCCAGTTAACGCCACCGCTAACCAGATCACGCCGGTTTTGACGTTCTTCATAACTCACTCCTTGTAGAGACCGAATGGAAGGCGATCGAATACAACGAGCTAACGTTAATGTAATGGAATGTAAGTGAAAGTTAATAAGGAGAGAACTGTGAAGCGCAGTGCAAATTTAGCGTGTGCGGAAGCGGTACGTCAGGAATGAGCGGGACAGGCTATCCTGTCCCGCTGGATAATACTCAGGCTGCGGGGCGAGCGACGACGCTGCGGGTTTCCATACGCACTTCGGCGATGGTCACGTCGATCACATCGGTCACGCGGTAAACCACTTCACCTTTAATCTGCACTGTGCCGCTTTCCTGGCTGCACACCAGTTCGTCACGAACGGAGTGCAGGAACGGAGCAGGGATAAACGCCACTGCGCCATTCTCCAGCAAACGCACGCGCATGCCACCACGGGAAATATCGATAATTTCCGCGCTGAATTTACGATCTGTCGCCGCAAAAGGTGACAGGTAACGGGCATAAAGCCAGTCGCCCACGTCACGCTCGGCCATGCGGTTAAGACGGCGGCGCTCGCTCATGGTGACCGTGACAGCGTCATCGGGCCGGGCGATCGACTCACCACGCACGATGGCTTTCAGCAGGCGATGGTTGATCATGTCGCCAAATTTACGAATCGGTGAGGTCCAGGTCGCATAGGCTTCCAGGCCCAGACCGAAGTGCGGGCCAGGTTCGGTGGTGATTTCCGCATACGTCTGGAAACGACGAATACGGCTGTCCAGGAACTGGGTCGGCTGGGCATCCAGCTCCCGGCGCAGCACACGGAAACCGTCCAGCGTGGTAATCGCTGAAGGATCTGCCGTAATCCCATGTGTCGCCAGCACGGCGGCGGCCTGCTCGGCGTTGGCAGTATCGAAGCCTGCATGGACGTTATAGATCCCAAAGCCCAGCTTATCGCGCAGCACCTCGGCCGCACAGATGTTGGCCAGAATCATGGCTTCTTCAACGATTCGGTTGGCAATGCGACGCGGTTCAGCGACGATATCCAGCACTTCGCCTTTCTCGCCCAACAGGAAGCGGTAATCCGGGCGATCTTTAAACACCAGCGCGTGGGCCTGGCGCCATTCGCCGCGAGACAGGCACAATTGATGCAGCAGGCGGATCTGATTCGCAATCGCGTCATTCTGCGGCTGCCACTCGCCGCTGTTCTCCAGCCAGTCAGAAACCTCGTCGTAAACCAGTTTGGCTTTCGATTCGATCCAGGCCGCGAAGAAGTGCACATCAGACAGGCTGCCATCCTGCGCCACGGTGACGCGACAGGCCAGTACCGGGCGACGCACATCAGGGCGCAGGGAGCAGACATCATCGGAAAGCTCGCGCGGCAGCATCGGGATATTAAAGCCCGGCAGGTAGTTGGTGAACGCACGTTGCGCGGCAAGCTTATCCAGCTCGCTGCCTTCAGCCACGTAAGCGGTCGGATCGGCAATGGCGACCGTCAGGCGCAGGGCATTGTCTTCCAGCGCCTCAACATAGAGCGCATCGTCCATATCTTCTGTGCTGGCGCTGTCGATGGTCACGAAATCCAGCGCGGTCAGGTCTTCACGCTGCAGGTTTTCGTCCAGCATCTCGCCAAAACCCATTTCAGGGGCCTGGCGCTCCAGATTGTGACGTGACAGTGTCACCCACCACGGCGCAAGATGGTCGTCTGCGCTGACAATAAATTCGGTCAGTTCGGCATAAAAGCCGCGGTCACCCTTTAATGGATGACGTCGCATTTCCGCGACGGCCCAGTCGCCCTGTTGGAAATCGTGGGTCAGCCCACGTACCGGACGGCACTGAATGGCCTCTTTCAGCAGGGGATGATCGGGCACGATAGAAAGACGATCGTCTTTTTTCTGCACACGGCCTACAAAACGGCTCAGGAAAGGCTCGACCAGCGTTTCTGGCTCTGCGCTTTCACGATCTTTATCGGTGTGGATGACGGCAATAATACGGTCGCCGTGCATCACTTTCTTCATCTGCGGGGGCGGGATGAAATAACTTTTTTGTGCATCGACTTCCAGAAAGCCGAATCCCTTTTCGGTGCCTTTTACAACGCCTTCTGCACGCGGCGTTTGTGAATGGAGCTTCTCTTTAAGCTGCGCAAGCAGCGGATTATCCTGGAACATGATTTTTACGTTTCGTGGCCTAATAGCGGCTGACAGTTTTACGCGAATCGCGGTCCCGCGGCAAGGCAAAAAGCCGGACGAACCGGCTTTTTGCCTGGAGCAAAGCCTGAATCAGGCAATGCGTTGGGTGACCGTTGCCTGCGACAATTCCAGCTTAACCGGCACCGATTTCGAGGTTGGCGTACCGCTAATATCACCATAGCTGTTCAGCGGAACCAGCGGGTTGGTTTCTGGATAATAGGCCGCCAGGTTGCCACGCGGGATGTTGTAAGGCACCAGCTTAAAGCCGCTCACGCGACGTGTTACGCCGTCATTCCACAGGGTTTCAATGTCAACGTTCTGGCCTTCGCTGAAGCCTAATGCCGCCATATCGTCCGGGTTGATAAAGACGACTTCACGCTGACCGTAAACGCCGCGATAGCGGTCATCAAGGCCGTAAATCGTCGTGTTGTACTGATCGTGCGAACGCAGGGTTTGCAGCGTGAAGGGCACCTCCTGATCCAACTGCGGAAACAGCGAGTCAGGCAGCGCGGCAGGGCTGAACTCGGCCTTACCGGTCGGCGTGTTGAAGCGCAGTTCGGCGGCGGCATTACCCAGATAGAACCCACCAGGCTGATCGCATTTGCTGTTAAAGTCGGCAAAGCCAGGAATCGTGGCTGCGATGTGATCGCGAATCAGGTTGTAGTCCGCCGCCAGATCCAGCCACTTCACCTTTTCATCGCCCAGTACCGCATGCGCAATGCTGGCGACAATCGACGTTTCTGAACGTTGTGTATCCGCCAGCGGAATACCCACGCCTTCAGACGCGTGCACCATGCTGAAGGAATCTTCCACGGTAATATACTGATTGCCCGTCGCCTGCAAATCGCGCTCGGTGCGGCCCAGCGTAGGCAGAATCAGGCCCTCATGACCGGGAACCAGATGGCTGCGGTTCAGTTTGGTACTGATATGTACGGTCAGGCCACAACGTGACAGCGCTTCTTCGGTGCGCGGTGAATCCGGTGCCGCCGCCGCCAGGTTGCCACCCAGCGCGATAAGCACTTTGATTTCGTCACGCAGCATGGCATTCAGTGCTTCAACGGTGTTATGACCTGCCGCACGCGGTGGCTCAAAATTGAAGTGCTGACCCAGCGCATCCAGGAACGGTTTTGCCGGTTTCTCATCAATGCCCATGGTGCGGTTACCCTGCACATTACTGTGACCACGAACAGGGCACAGACCCGCACCTTTTTTACCTAACTGGCCAAACAGCAGCTGCAGGTTAGTAATTTCGCGCACGGTATCGACGGAATGTTTGTGCTGAGTGATACCCATCGCCCAGGTACAGATGACCCGATCGGCGCTCTGGTAAATCGCGGCCGCTTCACGGATCTGCGCTTCAGTCAGGCCGGACTGCGCCACAATCTGCATCCAGTCGGTGTTATCCACGGCGTCAAAGTAGGCTTCAACGCCGTGCGTTTTGGCATTCAGGAACGCCTGATCGAACAGGCCGCTTTCGCCTGCCGCAATGCGCGCGCGATGCGTTTCCAGCAGGGCTTTAACCATGCCGCGAACCGCGGCCATATCGCCACCCAGGTGCGGCTGATAATAGGCCGAGCTGATGGTACCGGCTTTCGAGGTCACAATTTCCAGCGGCTTCTGCGGATCGGCGAACCGTTCCAGACCGCGTTCGCGCAGCGTATTGAAGGTCACAATTTTTGCACCGTGATCGGCAGCGTGACGCAGGCTGTGCAACATGCGTGGATGGTTAGTGCCCGGGTTCTGTCCAAAAACAAAAATCGCATCCGCGTGGTCAAAATCATCCAGACGAATCGTGCCTTTACCCACGCCAATGCTGCGCTTCAGTCCCGCACCGCTGGCTTCGTGACACATGTTCGAGCAGTCAGGGAAGTTATTGGTGCCCAGCATGCGGCCAAACAGCTGATAAAGCCATGACGCTTCATTACTGGCGCGACCTGAGGTGTAAAGCTCCATCTGGTCTGGATTGTCCATCGCTTTGATGTGCTGCGCGATAAGCGCATAGGCGTCATCCCAACTGATGGGCTCGTAGTGATCGGTTTCACGGTTGTAGCGCAGGGGATGCGTCAGGCGGCCCTGATACTCCAGAAAGTAATCGCTTTGAGCATAGAGCGTGGTCACGCTGTGTTTCGCAAAGAAGTCGGCATCCACAACGCGGCGTGTCGCTTCCCAGGTTACCGCTTTCGCTCCGTTTTCACAAAAGCTGAAAGTACTTTTATTGTCATCGCCCCAGGCGCAGCCCGGGCAGTCAAAGCCACGCGCCTTGTTCATACGCATGAGATTGCGCAGGTTTTTCAGGGCAGCTTTACTGTCGAAAACAAAACGTGTCGTGGCTTCCAGTGAACCCCAGCCACCCGCGGCGGCGCGGTATGGTTTAATTTGGCGCTTAAATTTCATCATAGGTGCAGGCTTATTTTTTTGTTGGACGAATGTTGCAAGGATATATCCTGATAGTGAAGATTAGTGTGCGTTCGACGACATAGCTTGTCTAATTGATTGACTTAATGGTGCGATAGGTCGCGTTTATCGTGACGGCACAACAACTGTGATGCTGTTCATATTTTACCCTTTCATAACTTCTCCGTATCAGGTGTTATCGGCACATCGCGCTAA
Source organism: Pantoea sp. SGAir0180 (assembly GCF_043546245.1). NCBI lineage: Bacteria > Pseudomonadati > Pseudomonadota > Gammaproteobacteria > Enterobacterales > Erwiniaceae > Pantoea > Pantoea sp. SGAir0180. The sequence goes on from NZ_CP028071.1 coordinate 1,532,679, forward strand.
TACTTGCTGTTTATGACACAAAAAGGCGCGAAACCATGAAACACCTGACCAGCCAGATTCATGCATTTGGCAAGGCGTTGATGATGCCCATTTCGGTGATCGCGGCAGCCGGTATTTTTCTGGGGCTGGCCGCGGCCATGCAGAACCCCGCAGTGACGGGGGAAGCCTTTGCGCAAATGCAGGTGGCCCAGCTCATTATCGGTTTTATTCGCAAAGTCGCAGGAGCGCTGTTTGCCAATCTGCCCCTGTTCTTTGCCGTCGCCAGTGCGATTGGTCTGGCAAAAGCCGAGAAACCGACCGCCGCCTTTGCGGCGGTGATTGGCTATATCGCCATGAACGTGGGGATTAATGCGACGCTGGCCGCAAAAGGCATAACGGCGGCCACCACGACGCCTCAGGCGCTGCAACAGGCGGGACTGGATCAAACGACCGCCATGATGACCTCGGCGGAATATATCCAGATGCTGGGGATTTTTACCTACAACATGAGCGTGCTGGGCGGCGTGGTGGCCGGCCTGCTCACCGTAATGTTGCACAATCGTTTTTATACGCAGCAACTTCCTACAGCGATCAGCTTCTTTGGCGGCCGACGTTTTGTGCCCATTGTCACCGTCGTGGTTCTGCCGCTGGTGGGTGTATTGCTGGCGCTGATCTGGCCAACCCTCGGAGAGGGCATCGCCTGGGTGGGACAGATGATTGGCCACAGTGGTCAGTACGGTGCATTTCTGCTGGGGGCGGCTGAACGCCTGCTGATTCCCACCGGGCTGCACCATATTCTCAATGAAACGGTCCGCTTTACGCCGATTGGCGGTATGGCGGTTGTGGACGGACAGACCCTTGTCGGCGCATTGAATATTTTCAATGCCTCGCTGACACATCCTGGCCTCATCCCAGATGCCACGCTGCGAACGGCTACCCAGTTCCTGGCGCAGGGAAAAATACCGGTGATGATGTTCGGGCTGCCTGCTGCAGCACTGGCGATCTATCACACCGCACGTCCGGAGCATAAACAACGCGTGAAAGCGCTGGTGCTGGCCGGCGCGCTGACCTCCTTTACCACCGGGATCACCGAACCCCTGGAGTTCTGCTTTATTTTTGTGTCGCCCGTGCTTTATGTGTTGCATGCGTTTTTGACCGGCCTTTCATTTATGTTGATGTCAATGCTGCATCTGATGATTGGCAACGTGCAGGGCGGCATTATCGACCTGGTGGTCTTCGGTGTGCTGGGTGGCAGTAAAACCCACTGGTGGTGGACGCTGGTGCTTGGCGTGATCTACGCACCGATCTATTACTACGGGTTCCGTTTTGTCATTACCCGCATGAATGTTGAAACACCGGGACGGGAAACCGAGGAGGAAAAACCGCAGGTCGTTGATGGCAGTGAACGCACTCAGGTCATTATCAGTGGATTGGGTGGGGCTGCCAATATAGAGGACATCGATTGCTGCTTTACGCGCTTACGGGTGCGGGTAAAAGATATGAAACAGGTGGTGGATCACACCCTGATAAGTACGGGCGCGAATGGCGTGAATCGCGTCAGTGAGCAGGATGTTCAGGTGATTTACGGTCCTCAGGTCGAAAAGATTGCGCAGGAAGTGAAGTCGGCGCTTGGCGTCGGCTGACGGCGGCCTCACTGGGCGCAGCAGGTGCGCCCTCCCTGTCTGACATGTTACGGCATTCCGTTCCATTCTAAGCTCCGTTTTTATCCGTTCCCTTCACGTTCACGATTAACACAAAAATATAAGCAATGCTTTATGTTTCATTTTGTGATCTGTGCTTGAATTTTACCGGTAACACTCTATGGTAAGAGGCGGAAAGTGCAATACACGCAATTAACAGGGGGTTATTTATGGCGAAAAACAGGTTAGTTAAAGTCGTTGAAATATCGGCAATTGTTTTTTTCACACTTGTCGTGATCTATTTACTGGCGACGGGCGTACTGTCGTCAACGGGCATTGATCACGCCTGGCCTTATCCAACGAAGTAACAACGGGCAACACCAGGGAAAACACCATAAAAAATAATAATTCTGCCAGCCTGACCTGAAAGAGTCCGGCCTGTTGCGCGCCCATTACGCCTTTCGTCTCGCCCCCAAAAGTATCTCCTGTCAGCCGGACACTCGGGCTGTATTACTGCACTCTGCCTGTAGCGGAATCCTGAACGCACACTGACTGGCATTCTGTTGCGCCCTCGGCACATAATAGGCGTTCAACTGAGCGACGTTATGGCGGGCACAAAAAATCGACATTAAGCAACTCATCTACCTCTGCAACCTCGAACGCGAACGCCATTTTGGCCGTGCCGCTGAGGCGAGTTTTGTCAGCCAGCCTACCTTATCAATGCGGTTAAAAAATCTGGAACGCGAACTGGGGTTATCCCTGATCAACCGCAGCAATAACTTTGCCGGATTCACGCCAGAAGGGGATCGGGTGCTGGCCTGGGCGCGGGAAATCGTCTCCGTTTATCAGGGGCTGAAGCTGGAAGTCGAGTCACTGAAACACGGCGTTAACGGCACATTGCGGCTGGGTGTGGTACCGCAGTGCAGCGTGTCGCTGGCCCAGCTGCTCAAAGCGGTTCAGGTGCGCTATCCACAACTCGATTACCGTATTGCCGTCCTGAGCGCCGACCAGCTGCTGGAGGCGCTGAACAGTCATACGGTCGATGTCGGGATTGGTTTTTTTGAAATGGCGACGCTGCGTGAACTGCATTTTCAGGCCGCGTTGCTGGCGGACCGTGGCGTTGAAGCGGTGTTTCATCCCGGACATTTTCAGCACTTAGGCGAGGTTGAAAGCCTGGATCTGCCAACGCTGGCCCGTCAGCCGCTGTGTCTGGCTGAACCCACGCGCTATTTTCGTCGCTATCTGGATATGGCGCTGCGGGAGATGTCGCTGATGCCGCGCGTGGTGGTAGAAAGCGCCTCCATTATGCAACTGCTGCAGTGTACGCAGGTCGGGTTGGGCGTACTGGTTTCGCCACGCGGTCATCTGCTGCCCGCGTCTTTACACGGACTGGAACAGCGACCTGTCATAATGCCAAAGATGGCGCGCCAGGCGGCCCTGGTGGTCGCTGAACCGGGTCGGGCAACGCCGCTGGCACAGCACTTCTATGACGAAGCGCGCAGTCATCTGGATCTTTAGCGCGCCTCACCACAGGCATAAAATAAACGGCTGTTCCAGTTTGCCCGCGCGATGGCCTGGATAAGCGCGAACTGATCGGCAACGGACCAGCCGGATTCTTGCAATGGCTGGAGATCGGCGGCGCAAAAACGTTCTGGCTGGCGGGTCAGCAGGGCGGTTAACGCGCTGACCGCCCGGTCAGCGTCGGTCAGGTTAGCATTATCAACAGTGCCAGACTGGCCGCTACAGGGCGTTAACGACGGTGGACGCCAGCGATTTCCCAGCAGGCTGGCCGCTGTAGCCTCAACCCGGGCGGTGAAGACCGTCTCCTCCTGATGATTCAACCTGTACCAATGCTCTAATAACGCCGGTGCGTGCGCCAGCAACCAGAGGGCGTCCTCTGGCGCAGACGATGTCTGGCATTGCGCCACGGCCTTATGCTGCGCCTCGCTGGCATAGCGGGGCTCAAGCGGTTTCAGGACTGGCTGCCAGACGCCGGGGGCATCGGTGGCTGGCGCATCCGGTGCAGGTGACATGCCGGGGAGCCAGCGTACCGGCATGTTCAGCAGAGCATGAATACCGGCGATCACGCGTGCCTGGTAACAGACAAAGCCGATCAACTGATTAAGCGTGACAATATCGGCTTCGCTCAGACCTGCGGCGTGAAGGGCGCGCACACTGTCGGCAGTAATCAGAGTGGGTTGCATGGCCAGCAGTCGGGCGTACTGGGTAATTTGTGTCAGGCGGTTATTGCTCTCGCGCGACGAGTCAGGGCCAGGCAGAGGATTGAGTCTTGCAGAGTAGTGATTGCAGAGCCGCTGAATGCCCGTAACCTGCGCCACGGTCAGCGCGCTGCTTAACCGATCGTAAAGCGTCAGCGTATGGGTCAGCGTAACGTCAACCTGGTCGGGAAACAGCAGGTCAACAATCTCATGAGCAATCTGAATGGCGGGTTGTCCGGCCTGCAACAACGGCTGAACAGAAGAGGTTTCCTGCGCTAACCCCAACAAGAACCGATCGTCGATATGCGCTGCTTCAGGAAAAAGCGGGGCAGCCGGAACGGTACGCGGACAGGTCTGGCTCTCGTAAAACCAGTGATCCTGGCCAGTATAGCGGCGTTGTTGCATCATCAGTCCTTTTGCAAAATCTGATGCGGCACATGCGGGACAGAGTCAGTGAACCGGTCGCAGGCCGCAGGGCTGACTTATCCTCGCCCACGGGCAGGGTACGGCAAAAGACCGATCGGTGATAATTAATAGCAATAAGGAATAACGAGGGCGCGGGCGGGGAAGGACAGGGCGAGCAGCGCTCGCCCATGAGGAAACTTATTTCAGTTCCAGTTCGTTCATCGCGGCGATGCTGAAACCGCCGTCGACGTGAACGATCTCGCCGGTGATACCACCCGCCAGATCGGAACACAGGAAGGCCGCAGAGTTACCCACGTCTTCGATGGTCACGGTACGGCGAATCGGGGTTACCGCTTCACAGTGAGCCAGCATCTTACGGAAATCTTTGATGCCTGAAGCCGCCAGCGTACGGATTGGACCGGCAGAAACGGCGTTCACACGCACACCTTCTGGTCCCATGGCATTGGCCATGTAACGTACGTTTGCTTCCAGAGACGCTTTTGCCAGGCCCATTACGTTGTAGTTAGGGATAGCGCGCTCTGCACCCAGGTAGGACAGCGTCAGCAGCGCTGAGTTGGGGTTCAGCATCGCACGGCACTCTTTTGCCATGGCAACAAAGCTGTAGGCACTGATGTCGTGCGCAATTTTGAAACCTTCGCGGGTTACGGCATTCACGTAATCGCCATCCAGCTGGTCGCCTGGGGCAAAACCAATTGAGTGAACGAAACCGTCAAATTTCGGCCAGGTTTTTGCCAGCTCAGCGAACAGGGACTGGATGCTTTCATCTTCTGCAACATCACATGGCAGTACGATGTCAGAACCCAAATCTTTGGCGAACTCTTCCACACGACCTTTCAGTTTGTCGTTTTGGTAGGTGAAAGCCAGTTCTGCGCCCTGTTTGTGCATCGCCTGTGCAATACCGTAGGCGATGGAAAGTTTACTGGCAACACCAGTAATCAGAATGCGCTTACCGGAAAGAAAACCCATAGCTGTAATCCTTATGGTCATGGTAGTTGGCGGTCGCGTTGTTTAAATAATAGACGACCGACGTTAATCGACGTGCGGATTCTAGCACGTCTGCCTTAAATCAGGAAAACTGTGCACAGTTTTCCACAAAACCCCGAAAAATCAACGCTCGCGTCGCCACGCTTCGGCCGTTAACGCTTCGCCGAAATGGCTGTTGATCAGACGTTTGGTCAGATCATGCAGCGGAGAAGCCAGCACGTCGGCCGTCCCGCCGCGTTCCACGACTTCGCCCTGATGCATGACCAACACTTTGTCGCTGATATGCTTCATCATCCCTAAATGTTGCGTCACGTAGATGTAGGCGATGCCGTGTTTTTCCTGCAGCTCCAGCATCAGGTTGACCAACTGTGAGCGCATGGTCATATCCAGTGAGGCTAGCGCTTCATCAGCAATAATCACTTTGGGTTGCAGAATTAATGCCCGCGCCAGGCCCAGACGCTGTTTTTGGCCTGGTGCCAGCATATGCGGATAATAACCGGCATGGTCGCGCAGTAATCCCACCTGACGCAGCGTGCCAATGATCCGTTTCTCGCGCGCCTCGGCGTCAAGATCGGTATTCAGGCGCAGCGGCAGCTCCAGAATCTGACTGACGCGCTGCCGGGGATTAAGCGACGTAGAAGGATCCTGGAAAATCATACGGATGCGCTGGCTACGGTAGCCATAATCCCCAAAGCTCAGCGCATGATCGTCAATAATGATTTCCCCCTCCGTTGGGGCAACGGTGCCGCTGAGCATTTTTGCCAGCGTTGATTTGCCGGAGCCATTTTCGCCGATGATCGCCAGCGTCTGCTTCTCCCGCAGCGTGAAGCTCACGGACTTCACCGCCTCGACATGCTGACGGCGAAACAGACCGGTGCGATAACGAAACGTTTTGCTCAGATTGCGCACTTCCAGTAGCGTTTCCATGCTATTGGCCCTCCACGTTGAGCGGAAAATGGCAGGCATAGAGATGCGAACGGGAGCCCGTCAGCCGTGGCGTTTCCACACATTTACGCTGTGCATACGGGCAGCGCGGTCCAAGACGGCAGCCAATGGGCAGGCTTTCGAGCGATGGAATCGCGCCGGATAAGGTATTCAGGCGGCTCTTGTGAGGAAGCGGTCGGCCAAAGTCTGGCATCGCACGAATCAGCGCCTGGGTATACGGATGGTGCGGCGTGGTCATCAGGTCTTCACTCTGCGCCGTTTCCACTGTTTGTCCGCAGTACATAACGTTGATCCTGTCAGCCCAGTGACTCAGGGTACGCAGGTCATGGCTGATCAGCAGAATCGTGGTGTTGTTGTTCTGATTCAGACGGCTCAACAGGCGAAAGATCTGCGCCTGCGTTGTCGGCTCCATGGCGTTGGTCGGCTCGTCGGCAATCAGCAGGCGCGGCTGATTCGCCAGTGCGATGGCAATCATTACTTTCTGACACTCGCCCTCGGTGAGTTCGTAGGGAAAGCTGCGCATGATGTCTTTGTGATCTTTAATACCGACGCGGTGCAGCAGCTCGATGGCGCGGTTTTTTCGCCAGAACCAAAAGCGCTTCATCCACGGTCCTTTGTACGTCCAGCGCGGAATCGCCTGCATCAACTGACGGCCGACACTTTCCGAGGGATCAAGACAGGACTGCGGTTCCTGGAAAATCATCGACACATTGTGACCTACGATGCGGCGACGCTCACGCGGCGACAAACGCAGCAAATCCACGTCATCAAAGACCATACGGTCTGCGGTGACGCGCCAGTTGTCGTTGGTCACGCCACAAATCGCCTTGGCAACCAGACTTTTGCCCGAGCCCGACTCACCCACCAGACCGCGAATTTCGCCTTCAGTCAGTGATAAATTGATGCGGTCTACCGCTTTGACCGGCCCGTCAGCGGTCATAAATTCAATCGTCAGATTACGAATATCCAGTAACGGCATTATTCCACTCCTGCCTCGACGGCCCGACGAATGCCGTCACCGAGCAGATTAACCATTAACACGCTGACCATCAGCGCGGCACCGGGAAGCATGACAGTCCAGGGCGCAACATACACCAGCTCCAGCGAATCACCCAGCATCGCGCCCCACTCAGGCGAGGGCAACTGCGCGCCGAGGTCAAGAAAACCCAGTGCGGCGATATCGAGAATAGCCATCGACAGCGCGCGCGTAATTTCACTGATCAGCATAGGCAAAACGTTAGGCAAAATGGCGTGCCACAAAATATTGATGCTGGTGGCACCATCCAGGCGAGCCGCAATCACATACTCTTTTTCCAGTTCGTCATGAACGGCGCTGTAGATTTCGCGCACCAGGCGCGGCATCAGCGCCAGCCACACGGCCAGTAATGCGTGCTCCAGGCGCGGCCCCAGAAACGCCACTACGATAATGGCCAGCAAGAGTGAGGGAATGGACAGCAGCGTATCCAGGACATGATTCAGCACCGCAGAACGCACACCGTGCGTCATGCCCGCCACAATCCCCAGTACCAGCGCCCAGAAGGTGGCAAACAGCGTGACGAGAATGGCCGATCCAACCGTGGGGGCCACGCCGTTCAGCAGGCGGCTCAGTAAATCACGCCCCAGATCGTCCGTCCCGAGAAAAAAGGAAACCTCACCGTAGCGCGACCAGGAGGGCGGTAGCAGTTGATAACCCAGAAATTGCTGGTCGATGTTGTAAGGGGCCAGAAAATGGCCGAACAGACACAGTAGCAGCAGCGCGCCAAAGCCGTACAGGCCAATCATCGCCGGCATATCGCCATAAAAATGGTGCCAGCTCTGGCGAAACGCACTGGGCAGGCGTTTTTCGGCGTAGATGTTATCGGACGGCATACCATTCCTTATGTTTCAGCGGATTCAGCGCCGCGCCAACGATGTCAGCGAGCACATTCACCACAATCACCAGTCCACCGGTCACCATTACGCCTGCTGAGATGGCCGCATAGTCCTGCTGACGGATGGCGTTAATCAGCCAGCGCCCCAGACCAGGCCAGTTAAAAACCATCTCCGTAATCATCGCCAGCGTTAACATGCTGGAGAACTGTAAACCCAGGCGCGGAATGACAGGCGGAAGGGCGTTATGCAGCACATGACGGCGAATAACGGTAAAGCGCGAGAGCCCGCGGGTCGCCGCAGCTTTAACATAGTTTTTATCGACGACATCGCTGGTGCTGATGCGCAGTAAACGCACAATCTCAGTGGTCGGGGCCATCGCCAGCACGGTCACCGGTAAAATCAGGTGCATCAGCACGCTGATCATCATTTCATGCCGCCACGGTGAGGGGCTGAGCCAGGCATCGATTAAAGCAAAACCGGTTATGTTCTGGACCGGATAGAGCAGATCATAGCGACCGGAAACCGGCAACCAGCCCAGCGTTAACGAGAAAAACAGGGTAAACAGCAGGGCGAGCCAGAAGACCGGGATCGAAAATCCCAGCAAGGCAAACGCGCTGATAACTTTGTCCTGCCATTTATGACGCAGGGCACCCGCACAAATCCCCAGCGGAATGCCGACGATCAAGGCAAGCGTAAAGGCCATCAGGCACAGCTCCATGGTGGCCGGAAAGACCTCGCGCAGTTGCAGGCCAATTTCCTGACCATTGGTGCTGGATACGCCAAAATCCAGTTGCAGCATACCTTTAAACCAAAACCACCAGGCATCGAACAGTGAGGCGCCTTCGAGCGGGGCATTCGGTGTGAAATAGCTCAGGCTGAAACTCACCAGCGAGAGAAAAAACAGCGTAATCACCAGTAACACCAGCCGACGCAAAATATAGATGATCACTTATCGATCCTCCCGCTCATCACGATAAACACCAGCAAAAGAAGCGTTACCAAACGGACTCAGTACCAGGCCTTTAATATCATGCCGGTAGGCTTGCAGGCGCAAGGATGAAGCCAGCGGCAGGACGGGCAGTTCCTGAGCTAAAATTTGCTGAGCTTTATCATAGTTCTCAATGCGTCCGGACAGCTGTTGCGACAGCAGAGCATTTTTCAGCGTGCTGTCAAACGCAGGCGAGCACCAGTGCGCATAGTTGGTCTGTGAGGCAATCGCCGCGCAGCTCAGCAGGGGACGAAAGAAACTGTCAGGATCGTTACTGTCGGTTGCCCAGCCTGCCAGGGTCAGGTCGTGGTTCATCGCCATCAACTGTGCTTCCTGAAAACGGCCTTCAACCGGCACGATAGTGACGTTAACGCCAATTTGTGCCAGATCGGCCTGAATCAGTTCTGCCGTTTTCAGCGGCGCAGGGTTCCAGGACTGCGAGGCGGCAGGCACCACCAGACGCAGGTGAAGATCGGTCACGCCCGCCGCTTCCAGCGCAGCCCTGGCCTTTTTCGGATCGTAGGCGGTGATGCTGGCATCCGTATCGTAAGCCCAGGAGGCACGCGGCAAAATCGAGGCCGCAGTTTCTGCCGTGCCGTAATAAATCGACTCCATCAGGCGTTCATTATTAATGGCCAGCGCCAGCGCGTGACGCACTTCCGGTCTGTCGAGCGGGGGTTTTCGCGTGTTGAAGGCCAGATAGGCGATGTTCATACCGGGCCGCAACGTCATACGTAGCCGGGGATCGTCGCGCAGAATGGAAATCTGGCTGGCGGCAGGATAGGCCAGCACATCGCACTCACCGGTCAGCAGTTTCGATAACCGGCCGGTGCCGCCCGCGCCAAGATCAATCACCACCTGTTGCAGGCGCGGTACGCCTTTCCAGTAGTAGGGATTGCGGGCCAGGCGAATATATTGCCCACTGCGGTATTCACTCAGCTGAAACGGGCCGGTGCCCACAGGTAACCGATCCAGCGTTTCCTGATGACCTGTTTTGTCCAGGCTGTCTGCGTATTCCTTCGAGAGGATGGGCGCATAGTGGGTTGCCATGTGCCAGAGAAACGACGCATCAGGGCTGTTCAGGCGAATTTCGACCGTATAGTTATCGATCTTTTTCACGCTCTGCACGGCGTCAGCGAACTGCAGGCTGTCGAAATAGGGATAATAGCCGCCATTAACGTCATGCCAGGGATGTTTACGGTCAAACATGCGCGCAAAGCTAAAGACCACATCGTCAGCATTCATCGTGCGGGTAGGCCTAAAGTTTGAGGTGTGCTGAAACTGCACACCGTGACGCAAGTGAAAGCGATAGGTCGCGCCGTTATCACGTACATCCCAGCTGTCGGCCAGGTCAGCCTGTAAACGATAGGTATAAGGATCGACATCAAGCAGGCGGTCATAGAGCTGCGCCGCCAGTGTGTCCACCGTTAAACCACTACTGGCCATCTGCGGGTTAAACGTGTTTAGCGTCCCGTTGACGCAATAGACAAAGCCGCTTTGACGAATATCCGTGGCAGGTGCGGGCGCGGACCACACAGGTGCGCTCAACACTCTGAGACTCAGCAACAGCGAAGGCATTAGTTTTAACATAGAACTCAACGATTCTCGGGCATTGGGCAAAGTGTATCGCAAAGCGCGCGTGGTCCCAACTCTGCGTCATCGATTGCCGACGATTCGTACAGCAGGTGTAAACGATCCGCGCAAAAAGGCGCAGCGTTGGTGTGGAGATGAGAAAAATTCTCAATAACACTTTACAGATGCAAACAGGAATGATTATTATTCAGTTGCACTTCGACGGGGCTCTACCGAAGAAGAGCACGACATTGCTCACATTGCTTCCAGTTGCCCGCTTCGGCGGGCCCTTTTTTTACCCGCCTGAATGCATTACAGCATGCCCCGGCACGTTGTCAGCTTCTGTACGTATATAAAAGCCCGCTAATGTTGTCCGTCGCGCGCCTGAATACCGTGTTTTTTCATGATGGCACGGAGTTGATGATAGGTGACGCCCAGTAAGCTGGCCGCGCGGCGCTGATTATACTTTGCCTGTTGCAGGCTGATTTCCACCACGTCACGTTCCTGCTGGTTCTGCCACTGGCGCAGATCAAGCGGAAGTGAAGGCAGGGCGGTTGGCGACTCGGTAGCAGGCAAGGGGGCGGCCCTGTCTGCGGCTTCACTGCGGCGGGCAAACGGGTTAATGATGATTTCATCCAGCGCGGTATCGCTGGTGTTATGGCGATAGACGGATCGTTCGACCACGTTTTTCAGCTCGCGCACGTTGCCCGGCCAGTGATGCTCAAGCAAGGTTTGCTGTGCGCGGGGCGTAAAGCCGGGAAACAACGGCAGTTTGAGCTCCCGACACATCTGTATGGCAAAATGGTCAGCCATGACCAGAATGTCGCTGCGGCGCTCCCGAAGCGGCGGCAACTGCACCACATCAAAGGCCAGGCGATCCAGCAGATCGGCCCGAAACTTACCGGCTTCGGCCAGCGCGGGTAAATCTTCATTGGTGGCGCAGATCAGACGCACATTAACCTGAAAAACATGGTTTCCGCCCACGCGTTCCAGTTGGCCGTATTCAATTACCCGCAACAGTTTTTCCTGAACCAGCATGGGGGCTGTCGCCAGTTCATCAAGAAACAAGGTGCCGCCATCCGCGCGCTCAAAGCGGCCCAGATGACGTTTTTGCGCACCGGTAAAGGCACCTGCCTCATGGCCAAAAAGCTCAGAATCAAGCAGATTCTCGTTCAGCGCCGCACAGTTAAGAGAGACAAAAGGGCCCTGCCAGCGGTCAGAAAGGTAGTGCAGACGGCTGGCAATCAGCTCCTTACCTGTCCCGCGTTCGCCTACCACCAGCACAGGCTTCTCCAGCGGCGCGAGCTTAGACACCTGCTCCAGCACTTCCAGAAAGTTATTTGATTCGCCCAGCAAATTGTCGTTGTTCACAGACATGATGAATTTCGCCACTGATTAATCAATTTAACTATATTAGGTCAGGCAAAAAAAACTGCCAGCTTATTATCGTAATTAAAATCAATAAGATAAAAATTGGCACGCATCTTGAATTAGTTCTCACCAGCAAGCTAAAACTATGACCATCAAGAGGAGCATCATTATGGGTATTTTTTCTCGTTTCGCTGACATCGTTAATGCCAACATCAATTCACTGCTGGAACGCGCAGAGGATCCGCAGAAACTGGTGCGCCTGATGATTCAGGAGATGGAAGATACGCTGGTCGAGGTGCGTTCGACGTCAGCCCGCGCGCTGGCCGAAAAGAAACAGCTGTCACGCCGTATCGAGCAGGCTGAGCTGCAGCAGGCTGAATGGCAGGAAAAAGCAGAACTGGCGATTCGCAAAGATAAAGAAGATCTCGCCCGTTCTGCGCTTATCGAAAAACAGAAGCTGACCGATCTGATCGCCTCGCTCAAACGCGAAGTCGAACAGGTTGACGAAACGCTGACGCGCATGAAAGGTGAGATTGCTGAGCTGGAGAAAAAACTGAGCGAAACCCGCGCGCGCCAGCAGGCGTTGACGCTGCGCCATCAGGCCGCCTCGTCATCCCGTGATGTCCGCCGTCAGCTGGACAGTGGTAAAATTGATGAAGCCATGGCGCGTTTCGAATCGTTTGAACGCCGAATCGATCATATGGAAGCGGAAGCGGAGAGCCACGGTTTTGGTAAACCTAAAACCCTGGATCAGCAGTTTACTGAGCTGAAAGCCGATGACGAAATCAGTCAGCAACTGAATGCGCTGAAAGCCAAAATGAACCGCAGCGAATAAACCGCCGCTGACAGTAGGAAAGGATTAAGGAGAGTCAATGAGCGCACTATTTTTGGCGATACCTCTTACAATATTTGTGCTGTTCGTGGCCCCCGTCTGGCTGTGGTTACACTACAGTAACAAGCGCAGCGGCGGAGCGGAGCTGTCACAGAGTCAGATGCAGCGTCTGCAACAGGTGACCCGGGATGCTCAGCGCATGCGCGAACGCATTGATGCGTTAGAAGCGATCCTGGATGCAGAACATCCTAACTGGAGGCAGCCATGATAAGAGGCCGTAAATTATGGCGTAAGCCTGACGAAGGAAAGCTGATGGGCGTCTGTGCCGGGCTGGCTGAGTATCTGGATGTGCCGGTGCGGCTGCTGCGTATCATTGTGGTGTTATCGCTGTTCTTTGGGCTGTTTGTGTTTACCGTGATTGCCTACTTTGCGCTGGGTTTTGTACTGGACGTAAAACCTGCTGGCGTCGACAACGGTGAAGCTCAGCCCACAGCCAGCGAACTGCTTAACCAACTGGAAACCGCGCTGCAACAGGATGAGCGTAATGTTCGCGACATAGAACGTTACGTCACCTCTGAAACGTTTAGTGTGCGCAGTCGTTTCCGTCAGATTTAATTATCGTCTGCTACGGGCCAGACCGGCCCGTCTGCTGATGACCGGGAGGTATTCATGACCGTTTCGCGCGCAGCAACGTTTCGCCATCGTGCCACACCTGCATTGAAGTCAGCCGCCAGATTCATCATTATCAATGCTGTTACTTACGGGCCTGCCGGTGTGGCCGGCTGGGCCGTCAAATCGGTCGCGCGCCGTCCACTGCGCATTTTGCTTGGCCTGGCGCTTGAGCCGCTATTGAAACGCGTGATGAACCGGGTAGCGTCGCGCTTCATCAGGGAAAACGATGAAAAGACTGCAAACTGAACTGATAGCATTAATGAATCGCGGCGTCGACCGCCACCTTCGCCTGGCGGTCACCGGCCTCAGCCGCAGTGGTAAAACAGCTTTTATTACCTCGCTGGTCAACCAACTTCTTTCTGTACACAGCGGCGCCCGTTTGCCGCTGTTTTCCGTTGTGCGTGATGAACGCCTGTTAGGGGTGAAACGCGTGCCGCAACGTGACATGGGCACGGCCCGTTTCACCTATGATGAAGGGCTGGCGCAGCTTTACGGTTCACCACCTGCCTGGCCCACGCCCACGCGTGGCGTCAGCGAAATGCGCCTGGCGTTACGTTACCGTCCGCATGACTCGCTGCTGCGTCATCTGAAAGAGACCGCCACGCTCTATCTTGAAATCGTTGATTACCCCGGCGAATGGTTGCTTGATCTGCCAATGCTGGCACAGGATTACCTGACCTGGTCACGCCAGATGAACGGCTTGTTGCAGGGCGATCGCGCCCTGTGGGCGCAACCCTGGCGCGACCTGTGTCAGCGCCTCGATCCGCTGGCACCGGCTGACGAGAACCGTTTAGCCGACATTGCCGAGGCCTGGACTGACTACCTGCATCGCTGCAAAGCCGAAGGATTACACTTTATCCAGCCAGGCCGCTTCGTGCTGCCCGGCGATATGGCGGGCGCGCCCGCACTACAGTTTTTTCCGTGGCCTACTGCTGACGATGCCCAGGCGGCGAAACTGGCGCAGGCGGACAAAGGCAGCAATTTCGCCATGCTGCAACAGCGGTTTCATTACTACTGCCAGCATGTTGTTAAAGGATTCTATAAAAACCATTTCGTACGCTTTGACCGCCAGATTGTGCTGGTGGACTGCCTGCAACCGCTTAACAGCGGCCCGCAGGCCTTTAACGATATGCGGTTAGCCCTTACGCAGCTTATGCAGAGTTTTCACTACGGTCAGCGCACACTGTTTCGCCGTCTCTTTTCGCCGGTGATCGATAAGCTGCTGTTCGCCGCCACCAAAGCCGATCACATTACTCACGACCAGCACGGCAATATGGTGTCCCTGTTACAGCAACTGGTGCAGGATGCCTGGCAAAATGCCGCGTTTGAAGGTATCAGCATGGACTGTACTGGTCTGGCTTCGGTACAGGCGACACAGAGTGGACAGGTTGATCATCAGGGTGAAAAAATCCCCGCGTTGCGCGGGCACCGCTTAGCGGATGGCGAGGCACTGACGGTCTATCCGGGTGAAGTTCCCCCGCGCCTGCCGGGGGCGGCGTTCTGGCAACAACAGGGTTTTCAGTTTGAGCAGTTTCGCCCACAGCAACTGGATATCGATCGTCCTCTGCCGCACATCCGCATGGATGCGGCACTGGAGTTTTTACTGGGAGATAAATTGCGATGAGCGATCCGTTAAAGCCGCGTATTGATTTTGCCACGCCGCTGAACGACAAGCCTAATGACGTGTTGCGTCCGGCGCAAACCTTCGACGCGGAAGCCCGGGACGCGTTTTTAGCCGTTGCAGAAAGCGAGACGGTGGTGGAAGAGGAAAGTGCAGGGGAGCGCGCCGTCGAAGCGGCTCTGAAACCCAAACGCAGTTTGTGGCGCAACATGGTCGGTGCCGGGCTGGGCCTGTTTGGGATCAGCATCGTGGCGCAGGGCGTGCAGTGGAGCCACAACGCCTGGCTGGCGCATGACTGGTTTGCGCTGGGCAGCGGGATGGCCGGGGGACTGATCGTGGCCGCGGGTGTCGGCGCGTTAACCCGCGAGTGGCGACGACTGTATCAGCTGCGTCAGCGTGCAGAAGAGCGCGATCTGGGTCGGGAACTGCTTAACAGCCACAGCGTGGGTAAAGGGCGGGATTTTTGCGAAAAACTGGCTCGCCAGGCCGAACTCGATCAGGCGCATCCTGCGTTACAACGCTGGCATGCTTCGCTCCATGAAACCCATAATGACGGTGAAACCGTGCGGTTGTATGCCCAACTGGTGCAGCCGGTGCTCGATCGCCAGGCCCGGCGGGAAATCAGTCGTCATGCCGCAGAATCCGCCCTGATGATTGCGGTGAGTCCGCTGGCGCTGGTCGATATGGCCTTTATTGCCTGGCGCAATATCAGGCTGGTCAACCGTATTGCCGCTATTTACGGTATTGAACTGGGCTACTTTAGCCGACTGCGCCTGTTCCGGCTGGTGCTGCTGAATATGGCATTTGCCGGCGCGTCTGAGCTGGTGCGTGAAGTGGGCATGGACTGGATGTCGCAGGATATCGCGGCGCGCCTGTCCGCCCGTGCCGCGCAGGGCATTGGCGCAGGCCTGCTGACCGCGCGTCTTGGCATTAAAGCCATGGAGCTGTGTCGGCCGTTACCCTGGCTGGAAAACGACAAACCCCGCCTGGGCGACTACCGTCGTGAATTGATCGGCCAGATAAAAGAAGCGCTGCAGAGGGGCGGAGAGAAACGCCAGTAACGGTTGTGCACTGAAACGTGAGTGCAGATGCTGTGCCTTCTGTGCTTTATCTCCTGACAACGTTGAGCGAATGTCACCGTCAGGGCTCTCCCGCCATCGCCGCAGCCTGCCGTTTAAAAAAAACGCGCTTGCATAAAGGCTGTCAACTTTTCCTGACAGCCCCCTTTCTGCGGCGTAGGGGTTTAGCGTATTATCGCCGGATAATAAACGGATAAGGCCCACGCAATGCGTTTAGAAGTGTTTTGTCAGGACCGAATCGGCCTGGCGCGCGAATTACTGGATCTTTTGGTGGCGCGCGGAATCGATCTTCGCGGCATCGAAGTGGCCTCATCAGGCCGCATCTATCTTAATTTCTCCACGCTTGAGTTTGAGCAGTTCAGTAACCTGATGGCAGAAATCCGTCGCACGCCGGGCGTAACGGATGTTCGCACGGTGCCCTATATGCCTTCAGAGCGGGAGCATCGGGTACTGAGCGCCTTGCTGGTTGCCATGCCCGAGCCGGTTTTTTCTGTTGATCTCAGAAGCAAGGTAGAACTGGCCAACCCGGCCGCGCAAAACCTGTTTAATCTGGATGAGAACAAGATCCGCAATGTGAATGCCGACCACCTGATCAACGGTTTTAATTTTGGCCGCTGGCTGGAAAACGAACGTGTCCAGGCGCAGGCGCAGCATGTGGTCATTGAAGGGCGCGATTTTCTGATGGAAGCCCATCCCATCTATCTGTCTGCCGACAGCGAACAGCAGGATCAGCTGGTAGGTGCGATGGTAATGCTGAAGTCCACCGCCAGGATGGGGCGTCAGTTACAAAACCTCGTGGTGACGGACGAAACGGAGTTCGATCATATCGTCGCCGTGACGCCCAAAATGCGTCAGGTGGTGGAGCAGGCACGTAAACTGGCGATGCATGATGCGCCATTACTGATTATTGGTGATACCGGCACCGGTAAAGATATGCTGGCCCGTGCCTGCCATTTACGCAGTGCGCGTGGAAAAATGCCGTTTCTGGCACTTAACTGCGCTTCACTTCCCGATGATGTGGCGGAAAGTGAGCTGTTTGGTCACGCGGCGGGCGCGTATCCCAATGCGCTGGAAGGCAAAAAGGGCTTTTTCGAACAGGCCAATGGCGGCTCGGTGCTGCTGGATGAAATTGGCGAAATGTCGCCCACGATGCAGACCAAGCTGCTGCGCTTCCTGAATGACGGCACCTTCCGTCGCGTCGGGGAAGAGCATGAAGTGCATGTCAACGTGCGCGTCATTTGCGCCACGCAGAAGAATTTATTCGAACTGGTGCAGCGTGGCGAGTTCCGGGAAGACTTGTTCTATCGCCTTAACGTCCTGACGCTTAACCTGCCGCCGCTGCGCGAGCGTGTGCAGGACATCATGCCGCTGACGGAAATGTTTGTGGCGCGTTTTGCCGATGAACAGGGGATTCCCCGACCACGCCTTTCTTCGCAGCTCAACGCGTTTCTGGTGCGTTACAACTGGCCGGGCAATGTGCGTCAGTTGAAAAACGCGCTGTATCGGGCGCTGACCCAGCTCGAAGGCCACGAATTGCGCCCTCAGGACATCGTACTGCCGGAACAGGCGCTCGATGTGTCGCTGGGAGAAGAGGCGATGGAAGGGACGCTGGATCAGATTACCCGTCGCTTTGAACGCTCCATCCTCACGCGTTTGTATCTTTCTTATCCCAGTACGCGAAAACTGGCAAAACGGCTTGGCGTTTCGCACACGGCGATTGCCAATAAGTTGCGGGAATACGGGTTAGGGCAGAAACGCGGGGACAGCGACGGCGAATAACAACACAGCGGATAAGCGGGCGCTTATCCGCTGTGTCCCGTCTTATTTCAGTGCGGCAAGCGCAGCATCATAATCCGGCTCGGTGGTGATCTCATTCACCAGCTGGCTGTACAGCACGTTGTCATGCTCATCCAGCACGATGACGGCACGCGCGGTCAGGCCCTGCAGGGCACCGTCAGCAATTTCCACCCCGTAATCCTGTTTGAACTCGCCACCGCGCAGCGTGGACAGCGTGACCACGTTATTCAGGTTATCTGCGCCGCAAAAGCGCGACTGAGCAAACGGCAGATCGGCTGAAATGCATAACACCACGGTATTATTCAGTTCGCCCGCCAGTTGGTTAAATTTACGTACCGAAGACGCACACACGCCAGTATCGACGCTGGGAAAAATATTCAGAATCTTGCGTTTTCCTGCATACTCAGAGAGTGAGACATTCGCGAGGTTTTTGGCCACCAGCGTAAAAGGTTTAGCGCTATCGCCGGGCTGCGGAAACTGGCCAGCAACCGCTACCGGGTTGCCCTGAAAGTGAACAGTCTGAGACATACGAATTCCTTCTAATGATGTTATCTGACAAAAAAATAGGGCATCAGTACAGATATAGCCTTTGTTTATGACATAAATTTTAAGGGTTTACGAGTGTAATTGTTGCCTGAATTTAAATGACAGTGATGAATCGCTGACAACAAGGAGCGCTAATGAGGACGGTAAAATGTTATCCCGAAGCCTGGCCGTTGCATACGCCGTTTGTCATCGCGCGCGGCAGCCGCACTGAAGCCAAAGTCGTGGTGGTGGAAATTGAAGAAAACGGAGTAAAAGGCACGGGAGAAGCCACGCCCTATACGCGCTATGGCGAAAGCGAAGCGCTGGTGCTGGAGCACATCGCGACGGTGATGCCCCAGCTTCAGCAGGGCCTGACCCGCGAGGCACTGCAAACGCTGTTGCCCGCAGGGGCCGCCCGAAATGCCATTGACTGCGCGCTGTGGGATCTGGCCGCCCGGCAGCAGCACCGCACGCTGGAACAGGTCGTCGGCATTGCACCGATCGCGTCAGTGGTCACCGCACAAACGGTCAGCATTGATACACCAGAGGCGATGGCCAGCAGTGCCCAGGCACTGTGGCAGCATGGCGCAACGCTGCTCAAAATTAAAATGGACAACAACTTTATCACCGAGCGCCTGATGGCGATCCGTGCGGCGGTGCCCGACGCCACGTTAATCGTGGATGCGAATGAGTCATGGCACGCCGAAGGGCTGGCGGCACGCTGCCAGCTGTTAGCCGATCTGGAAATCGCTATGCTGGAACAGCCGTTACCGGCTGGAGAAGACGAGGCGCTGGCAAATTTTATTCACCCTTTACCCATCTGTGCCGATGAGAGTTGCCACACGCGGGAAAGCCTGCCCGCGCTGCATGGGCGCTACGACATGGTGAATATCAAGCTTGATAAAGCCGGTGGACTGACGGAAGCGCTGGCGCTGGCACAGGCTGCGCGCGATCAGGGCTTTACGATGATGTTGGGCTGCATGATCTGTACGTCCCGGGCGATTCGCGCCGCCTTGCCGCTGGTACCTATGGTGCGCTTTGCCGATTTGGATGGTGCCACCTGGCTGGCTGTCGATGTCGAGCCCGCCCTGAAGGTACAGAACGGAGCATTAATCACGGCTGCCAGCGCAGCAGATTAACCATCACCTCCAGCCACGTTTCCGTCGCCTCATCTACCGCAATGACGGGCATCTCTGCGGTCACGCACGGCAGACTCAGGTCGTGACACCAACTGCCAAAGGAGCCGGGCGTGGCATAGCCCACGCTGCTGACGCGCGGCAAACCCGTCTGCGCGGCCAGCCAGGCACCGACCTCGGCGTGATGCGGATCGTCGATACAGGCCAGCGGCTCATGCCAGGAAACCACCCAGGCCGGTTTTAGCTGATGAATCAGGCTGCATAATGCCTGGGTTTCCGGCTCTGAGGCGGGATGTGCCCCTGTCGAAAGCGTCACATCCCGCGCGTCTGCCGCGCTGTTCCAGCGGTACACCGTTTCACCTGACTGCCAGTTAGCCGCCGGGAAGTTACGGTTCAGGTCAACGCCATTAGCATTCGCCCGCAGCCCCAGCTGGCAGCCGTCGGGATTGACCGCCAGAACAACGTGATGACGGCGCAGGCCGTCAGGCAGGGTGCGCAGCGCCGCAGAAAGGGCCGCAATCGCGGCGTTTTCATCACCGTGCGTGCCAGCCAGAATCAGTCCACTGTTGCTGTCAGTCTGATTGGCGGGAAACCAGAGCAGCGGGGCACCCAGAACGGAACGCCCGTATTGCTGCCAGGAAATAGCCAGTTTTCCGCGCTGTGAGCGGGGATGCATTGACGGCATAGTGACATTCTCCAGAGGGTTTCCTTAAAAGTAGCGGAAAAGCCGCCGGGGGAAAATAGCTATTTATCAATCAGCAATTTGCGATAAAGTGGCCGGTAACAGGCTGACTCAGTGAGACGCTGATGCAGCACTTCTTTATCGTAAAGGGGTGAACATGATTATTCGCTTTTCTCCAACGCTAACCGCCCTGAGTCTGCTTAGCGCCACCTTACCCGTTTTTGCCGCAGAGGTGCCCGCAGGCGCGCAGCTCGCCGCAAAACAAGAGATTGTCCGTCACATCAAAGATGAGCCTGCGTCACTTGACCCGGCTAAAGCCGTGGGACTGCCCGAAATCCAGGTGATGCGCGATCTCTACGAAGGGCTCACCAGCCAGGATGCTCACGGGAAAATTGTGCCGGGCGTGGCACAAAGCTGGAGCAGCAGTGATAACAAAGTCTGGATTTTCACCCTACGCAATAATGCACGCTGGTCTGATGGCGAGCCCGTCACTGCACAGGATTTTGTCTACAGCTGGCAGCGCGTAGTGGATCCTAAAACCAGTTCGTCTCAGGCCTCTTTTGTCGCGCTCAGTGGTTTAAGTGAGGCGGACGCTATCACTAAAGGGACGACAACACCGGACAAACTGGGCGTCACCGCGCTGGATAAACACCGCCTGAAAGTGACGCTCTCGCGCCCGGTGCCCTGGTTTCCGGCCATGGTGTCTAATGTGGCTTTCTATCCCGTCCCGCAACGTGTGATTGAGAAAGAGGGCGATCAGTGGACACAGCCCGGCAAGCTGGTCGGAAACGGCGCTTACCAACTTGACAGCCGAGTGGTTAACGAAAAAATCGTACTGGTGCGTAATCCCCGCTACTGGGATAACGCGCACGCCGTGTTAACTAAAGTGACCTTTTTGCCCATCAACGAAGAATCCAGCGCCACCAAGCGCTACCGCGCGGGCGATGTGGACATTACCGAATCGTTTCCTAAAAACATGTATGCCCTGCTGAAAAAGACGCTGCCGGGGCAGGTTTATACGCCGGATCAACTCGGAACCTACTATTACGCGTTTAATACGCAGCAGGGCCCTACGGCCGATGCGCGCGTACGCAAAGCGCTGTCATGGAGTATCGATCGCCAGGTTATCGCGGACAACGTCTTGGGCACGGGTGAAAAACCGGCCTGGCACTTTACACCAGATGTGACCGCCGGATTTAAACCGCTGCCTGCCTTGCAGCAACAGCATAATCAACAAGAGATGGACGCGCAGGCCAGAGCGTTGCTGGCGGCGGCAGGATACGGGCCGGCGAAACCCCTGAAGCTGACGCTGCTGTATAATACGTCTGAAAGCCACCAGAAGATTGCCATTGCGGTTGCATCCATGTGGAAGAAGAATCTTGGCGTGGACGTGAAGCTGGAAAATCAGGAGTGGAAAACCTATATCGACAGCCGTAACTCTGGACGCTTTGACGTCATCCGCGCCTCCTGGGTGGGGGACTACAATGAGCCGTCGACCTTTTTAACTCTGCTGACATCCGGCAACAGCAGTAATATCCCGCGCTTCAAAAATGCCGAATATGATGCCGTGATCGCCAAGGCGAGCATGGAAACCAGTGACCAGGCCCGCAATGCAGATTACAACCGGGCCGAACAAATCATTGCGGAACAGGCCCCCATCGCGCCCATTTACCAGTACACCAATGGCCGCCTGATCAAGCCGTGGGTGAAAGGCTATCCAATCACCAACCCGGAAGACGTCGCCTACAGCCGTGAACTGTGGATTGAGAAACACTGATCTAAGGCGGCCTGCCTTGGGCCGCCTTCTGACATCTTTGTACACAGGCTCAGGATTGCAACTCAACACCGCCACGCTAGACTGTATCGTATTGATTTTGATAGCGGGGTAACGGTGTGGACGGTGTGAAAGGAAAATCGCTTCAGGTAACAGATGCCATCATTTCCTGCCAGTTGGATGGAAAGGGCGGCATGATACCGATTGATGAAACCCAGGTGCTGCACGATGAGCATCCCTGCTGGCTGCATCTCAATTATACCCATCCCCGCAGCGCTGAATGGCTGCAATCCACGCCTCAGATCCCGGATGCCGTGCGTGATGCGCTGGCCGGTGAAAGCATGCGGCCTCGCGTGTCCCGGTTGGGGGACGGTTTTATGATTGTCCTGCGCAGCGTGAACCATAACAGCGATGCGCGCCCTGACCAGTTAGTGGCAATGCGGGTGTTTATTAATGATCAGCTCATTGTGTCCACCCGGCGACGTAAAGTGTTTGCCGTGGATGAAGTGCTGACCGATCTCGAAAACGGTAACGGCCCGGTCAACTGTGGCAGCTGGCTGGTCGAGGTCTGCGATGCGTTAACCGGTCACACCAGCGAATTTATCGAAGACCTGCATGACAAAATCATTGAACTCGAAGATGCCTTACTGGACCAACGCATTCCCCCGCGGGGTGAACTGGGCCTGCTGCGCAAACAGCTGATTGTGATGCGCCGTTACATGGCTCCACAGCGTGATGTTTTTGCCCGGCTCGCCAGTGAAAAACTGCCCTGGATGGACGACAGTGAGCGCCGCCGCATGCAGGAGATTGCCGACCGGCTGGGGCGCGGCCTAGACGATCTGGACGCGGGCGTAGCCAGAACGGCCGTGCTGGCCGATGAAGTCGCCTCGGTAATGGCCGAATCCATGAATCGCCGCACCTATACGATGTCGCTGATGGCGATGATTTTTCTGCCCGCTACCTTTTTAACCGGGCTGTTTGGTGTCAACCTGGGCGGCATTCCCGGCGGCGGATGGCGCTACGGCTTCAGCGTGTTCTGTATTTTACTGGTCATACTGGCGTTAGGCGTGGCGGGGTATTTACGTAAGCGGCGTTGGCTTTGACAGACAAAGCCTGTGAATTGCCTTAGTGACAGAGGGCTTAACAGAAGTAAAGCTGATCGACATCAATACCTGCCGGAGGCAACTGACGCAAACTCTCTCCCGCAGGTGAATGCAACGTCAAGCGATGGGCGTTGCGCTCCATATTGTCTTACTTCCTTTTTTTGAATAACTGCATAGTACAGTTGATTCGACCTACGCCGGCCTTGTTGCCGGCTTTTTTTTTACCTGCTGGCTGAAAGGCCTAATCTTTCCTAAGCTTAATGTTCATTCGCTACAGAGGAGCACGGTATGAAGGCGATACATAACAGCGAGCCGATTCCAACCGATCCGCCCCCCATTCCTCAGCCGCAACCCGATCCGCCACCGGATCCGGAGTTTCCGCCGATAATGGACCCGCCGCCTCACCGCAACGTATAAAAAAAGGGCATGCGTTTACGCGCATGCCCTTTACCTTTAATGTATTCAGCAGTGTTATTTAATCTCTAAAACATCAAGGCGTTCACTGACATCGGGTGCATCGTCTTCATCGCTGCGCCAGCCAACCGGATTCACCGGCAGGGTTTCGCGATCGAAAGCGAGATCGCCGCCATCCACCACCGCATCCCCGTGCTGAATGCCTTTGAAATCAAACAGATTCACGTCGGCCATGTGTGACGGCACGACGTTCTGCATCGCGCTGAACATGGTTTCAATCCGGCCCGGATAGCGTTTATCCCAGTCGCGCAGCATATCTGCCACCACCTGACGCTGCAGGTTAGGCTGCGAACCACACAGGTTACACGGGATAATCGGGAACTGACGCGCTTCGGAGAAACGAATGATATCTTTCTCGCGGCAGTAGGCCAGTGGACGAATGACAATGTGTTTCCCGTCATCGCTCATCAGCTTCGGTGGCATGCCTTTCATCTTGCCGCCGTAGAACATATTTAAAAACAGCGTTTGCAGGATGTCATCGCGATGGTGGCCCAGCGCAATTTTGGTACAGCCCAGCTCTGTGGCTGTGCGGTACAAGATGCCACGACGCAGACGCGAGCACAGCGAGCAGGTGGTTTTGCCCTCTGGAATCTTCTCTTTAACGATAGAGTAGGTGTCTTCCTCGACAATTTTGTACTCAACACCTTGCGCCTCAAGATATTCCGGCAGGATGTGCCCCGGAAAGCCGGGTTGCTTCTGATCAAGATTGACTACCACCAGACTGAAACTTACTGGCGCGCTCTTCTGCAGGCTACGCAGGATCTCCAGCATGGTATAGCTGTCTTTACCACCAGACAGGCAAACCATGATGCGGTCGCCTTCTTCGATCATATTAAAATCGGCAATGGCCTCGCCTACGTGACGACGCAAACGCTTCTGGAGCTTGTTGAGGTTGTATTGTTCTTTCTTGTTAATTTCTTGATTTTGCAGCATTACGTCGCTTCTCAATAATCAAAGGGGCACATTTGAGCCTGTTGCCGTGCCCCCTGATTTGCTTTATGACAGGTTATCACCCGCCGAAGATTGTCAGCAGGCAAAGTATGCCGCGTATGGTACGGATTACGCGTGCAATTTCCAATATCAATTATCGTTAAGCATAAACCTGATGGTGACTGACCACGATATTTTGCCTTCCGTCTTATTTTTGCCAACTGCACTGGCAAGAGAGATAAGATGAAAAGCAGAGAATAAACACGGTCAGATAAAGGCGTTATTCACGCCGACAATAAGCCGCAATGAAAGCAGAAATGAAGATCTCATGGTGAGGGTAAGGATATGTCTACTGTCGGGTGGGATTTATCCCGCCCGACAAGAGCATCTACGCTTTTATCGTGCGGAAGCGGCACAACGCAGCATCCATGTCCTACATCATCTCCAGCGACTGCACGCCCTTTACTTCCATGATTTTGTCATACAGATGCGCATCGCTGGATTTCCGGGAGAGGGTAACCTGAACGCTTAATTCACATAAACCGCTTTCCTCGTCCCGGTTAATGACAGAAATATTGCCATAGCGGATGCCTTCGCGTTGCATGACCAACAGCACCAGCGGCACGCTTTTCGCCTTGAGATAAACAATTAACGTATGGTGTTTACCAATCAGTAAATGACTCAAACGGCGGAAAACCTCGAGCACCACCAGAGCCAGCACGGTGCCGTAAATGCCGATTTCATACATGCCGCTCCCGATGACCAGGCCGATTGCGGCGGTAACCCAAAGCCCGGCTGCCGTCGTCAGGCCTTTAACCACCTGTTTCTGGATCAGAATCGTTCCGGCACCCAGAAAACCCATGCCGCTGACAACCTGTGCCGCGACGCGGCTGGGATCGAGTGCAACGTGATCCTTCATCAACATGTCGGCAAAGCCATATTTAGACACCAGCATAAACATCGCACTGCCAATCCCCACCAGAATATGAGTGCGTAATCCGGCTTCTTTGGCACGCATCTGACGTTCCAGGCCAATCAGACCGCCCAGAATGCCCGCCAGCGCGATACGAATCAGCATATCCATTAACATTCTTTTTCTCCGTTCGACATCATGGTTAAACTATATTCCGCCACGTGACTATGTGATAACAGGATAATTCTGCTTGTAATAGGTCAGGATATTTTTTGTAAAAAGCTATTTCTTCTCTCGACCCCGTGTCAGGGCTGACATATTCTTGCTTAGCCTTTAACTCACCTTCCCGGAGTCTGATTGATGAAAGCCGCGACTTTTCTGCTGGCTGGTGCCGCGTTGTTATTGTCTGCCTGCAGCAGTAACAGCGATGACAACGAGCCGCCACAACAAGCTACCGCCGCCCACGTTCAGCCACGTGTGGTTATGTCTGCAATGGCGGAGGCCAGTTGTGCCAATGCAGGGGGAACGCTGGCGTTTTCAAATCAACTGGACGGCTCGCGCATCGGCATGTGTCAGTTAGTCAACGGACGCCGCTGCAGCGAGCAGGCATTGCTCGGCGGTAACTGCGCCCGCTAAACGCGGAGGCCGGCTGTGACCGGCCTGCGTTATCAGGCCGTCACCCGGTTCGGACAGTCTTCGCCACGATGAAGCTGGCTGAGGTTTTCCAGCGTGGTTTCTGAAATCGCCGTCAGAGCTTCAGCGGTCAAAAAAGCCTGATGGCCTGTGAACAGCACGTTGTGGCAGGCTGACAGGCGGCGGAAAATATCATCCTGAATGACATCATTCGATTTATCTTCAAAGAACAAATCCCGCTCATTCTCATAAACGTCCATGCCTAACGCGCCAATTTTTTGCTGCTTAAGTGCATCAATGGCGGCCTGAGAATCAATTAACCCACCCCGACTGGTATTAATAATCATGACGCCATCGCGCATCTGCGCAAACGCGTTAGCATTAAGCAGATGATGGTTTTCCGGCGTTAACGGGCAATGCAGTGTAATCACATGCGACTCGGCAAACAGGGTTTTCAGATCGACATATTCCGCGCCCAGCGATAACGCCTGTTCCGAAGGATAGGGATCGAAGGCCAGTAAACGCATGCCAAATCCTTTTAAGATGCGCAGGGTGGCTATGCCTATTTTGCCGGTGCCAATAATGCCGGCGGTTTTGTTATGCATATTAAAACCGGTCAGGCCGTCCAGCGAAAAATTCGCATCGCGGGTGCGTTGATAGGCGCGATGAATACGGCGATTCAATGTCATCATCAGGCCGACGGCATGTTCAGCGACGGCTTCCGGGGAATAGGCGGGCACGCGAACCACTTCCAGACCCAGTTCAGCCGCGGCTTTCAGATCGACATTATTAAATCCGGCGCAGCGCAGGGCGATAAATTTCACCCCCAATGCCGCCAGTTCCTCCAGCACCGGGCGGCTACCGTCGTCATTCACAAAAAGACAAACCGCATCACAGTCTACGGCAGTCTTGGCCGTGCTTTCGCTCAGCAAAAAATCATAAAAGACCAGATCGAAACCATACTGTTTATTGACCTGTTCAAAATATTTCTGGTCGTAGTGTTTAGTACTGTATACGGCGATTTTCATCGTGGTGCTCCTGGAAAAGGGATGCAACAAGGATAACGTTTTCTCTTACTTTTTGCTGACACCTCTTTAACCTTACCGGTCAAACCTTCACCTTCGGCGTGTTACGTGCCATCATTACGCCCAGGATATTGAAAAAAAAGGAGTCTTGTTTTCATGCCACGGAGTTTCCGTCGACGCCTGGCCGCGATTCTGGCGCTGATTTTATTGCTGCTGGGATTACTGCTAACCCTTACACAGTGGCTGCCGCGTCTGGTGGGCCTCTGGCTACCTGCAGGCACGCGCGTCGAACTGGAAAACAGCCCACGCTGGCATGACGGGCAACTCATTTTTCCGTCTCTTCATTATTTAGCCGGTGACTGTCGCCTGGCGAGCGTCAAAAACGCGGCGCTGGGCCGGCAACAGTCGCGCTGGACGCTCAACGCACAACAGGTCACGTTGCAAAGCGAATGCCTGCAACAGCTGCCCGAATCACAAACCGCCTCAACCGCACCGAAAACGCTGGCAGAGTGGCAGGCCATGCTGCCGGGCGCAGATATTCACATTGATAAGCTGACGATCTCGCCCTGGCAGGACTATGCCGGTGGCCTGGATTTGACCCTCAATAAAGCCAGCCAGCAACTGCATTACCGGGGCGATAATTTACAGCTTGAGGCCACGCTGGAAGGTCAGCAGCTGATGGTCAGACAATTGACGATCACCCATCCGGCGCTTCCCGAGCCGCTCAGCCTCAAAGGTCATTTTGAACTGCCGCAATACGCTAACGGCCTGCCGGTTAACGGCGAGATCGCGGGCGCGCTGGCCCTGGACGGGTTTCCGCAACCGCTAAAAGCGGCACTGAGCTGGCAGCATGAAAGCGGCCTGCTGAACATCACCACAGCGGATGCTGCCCGTCCCTTGCTGCGTCTTCCGTGGCAGGCCAGCCGTGACCGCATCACTATTGAGAAGGGTGAATATTACTGGCCACTCACGGCGCAGCCCTTGTCGGGCTTTGTGACGCTGACGCTGGATAACTGGCAGGCCGGGCTGGATGCCACAACGGTCACTGGTCGCCTTAACCTGCTGACGCAGGGGCGGGGCGGCAAAGGCAATGTCGTTCTGGGCATAGGTCCCGGTCATCTCAGCCTGACGCAAAGCCAGCTGCCGTTACAACTGACCGGCGACAGTAAATTTGCTGCCATGCAGCTGTTCGGCAGTATTCCTGGGCAACTGACCGGATCATTACTGAATCCCGAACTGATTGTTAAACCCAACGCACTGTTGCGTCTGCGCGGGCGTTTACTTTCAACGCTGAACGTGGATGAAGCGCGCTGGCCGCTGGCGGGGGTGCGCTTATCGTCCCGGGGCATTTCTGGACGCCTGCAGGCCATTCTGCGCGCGCACGATCCCAGCTTTGGCCGCTTCACCCTGCATCTGGACGGCGGGGCCCGTGACTTCTGGCCGGATACGGGTGAATGGCGCTGGCGCTACTGGGGAGAAGGCGAGATGCATCCGTTACAGGCGAAATGGGATGTCAGGGGAACCGGTGGCTGGCGCGGCACGCTTATCCATCTTGATACCTTGTCGACCGGTTTTAACCAGATGCAATACGGCAGCGTGCGGGTGGAAAAGCCGCGTTTAATCCTGACTGCCCCGGTGAACTGGCAGCGAGAGGCGGACAATCCTTCCTTTGACGGAAAATTTCAGATGCAGGCCGGTCAGACACACTTTAGCTACGGGGGCTGGCTGGCTCACTCAACGCTGGATTTTGCCGCCCGCGGGCGCGATCCCGGTCATTTTGTCTGGGGCGGCGAACTGAAAGCCGGCAAGGTCGGCCCGGTACGGGTTAACGGGCGCTGGGATGGCGAGCGCCTGCGCGGTCAGGCCTGGTGGCCCACGCAGTCGCTGACGGTTTTTCAGCCGTTGCTCAGCCCCGATCTGAAAATGAAAATTCGCGCGGGCGAACTGCGCGCTCAGGTGGCGTTTTCTGCCGCCGCTCAGCAGGGTTTTCACGCGGGCGGACACTGGACGGTGAAAAACGGCAGCGTCTGGACGCCAGACAGCCAGATTAACGGCATCGATTTCTCGCTGCCATTCCGTCTGCAAAACCAACAGTGGCATTTTGGCTTGCATGGGCCGGTTTCATTGCGCATCGCAGAAATCAAGAATCAGTTTGCCATGCAGAATATTCAGGCTGACTTACAAGGCGCCTGGCCATGGCGGGAAAACGATCCGCTCTGGTTGCAGGATGTCAGCATGGATCTGCTGGGCGGGAAAATTACGATGCCGTCTCTGCGGATGCCACAGCACAGCCCGGCGCGCGTGTCGCTTCGGGATATCAGCCTGAGTAAACTCGTCAGCGCGATTAAACCCAGGCAGTTCGCGATGTCGGGCAGGGTGAATGGCGAATTACCGCTGTGGATCACGAATGCGCGCTGGATCATCGAAAATGGCTGGATTGCCAACAGCGGGCCGCTGACCTTCCGGATGGATAAAGACATGGCCGATGCCATCACCGCAAATAATATTGCGGCAGGCGCCGCGATGGACTGGCTGCGCTATATGGAGATTTCGCGTTCCTGGGCCACGCTGAATCTGGATAATCTGGGCGAACTGACCATGGTCGCGCAGGTGCAGGGCACCAGCCGTTTCAGCAACCGCAACCAGACCGTAAATTTAAACTATCGTCATCAGGAAAACCTGTTCCAGTTGTGGCGCAGCCTGCGCTTTGGCGATAATTTGCAATCCTGGGTGGAGGAAAATGCCACTCTGCCGTCGAAAAAGGAACCCTCACCATGAGCCTCAGGGCCTTACTGCTGCTGATAGCCGGACTCCCGCTGACGGGCTGTGTACCGCGCATCGAAGTTGCCGCGCCAAAAGATCCGATTACCATCAACATGAATGTGAAAATCGAGCATGAGATCCACATTAAAGTGGACAAGGATGTGGAAGCGTTACTGAAAAATCAGAGCGACCTGTTTTGAGGAGAGTCCGCATGAAACGCATCGGCATCACATGCTTACTGGCCCTTACGATGAGCCTGCCCGCCTGGGCATTGACGCTGGATGAAGCCCGTCAGTCAGGCCGGGTGGGAGAAACACTGTCAGGATATATTGCGCCGCGCGCAGATGACAGCGACACGCTGGCACTGGTTAAACGCATTAATGACGGTCGTGCTGCACAGTATCAACGTCTGGCAGAGCAGAACAACCTGACAACGGATGAGGTGGCCAGAATCGCCGGACAGAAGCTGGTAAACCGTGCCGCAGCGGGGGAATATGTACGCGGCATCAACGGACAGTGGCTCAGGAAATAGCCGGGCGACAACGTTGTACGGCAGGCATAAAAAAACCGGGCTCAGCCCGGTTTTCCAGATAAGATCGGCGAATCAGGCCGCAACGATGTGTTTGATCGCGTCTTTTGCTTCGGCGGTGGCTTTTGTCGCGACTTCCGGGCCATAGGCAATGCCTTCGGCAAACACAAACTCAACATCAGTGATACCGATAAAGCCCAGGAACAGCTTGACGTAAGGAGTCAGCAGGTCAGAAGCGGTATCTTTATGAATGCCACCACGGCTGGACAGAATCACGGCGCGCTTGCCTTTGACAAGGCCTTCCGGGCCGGCTTCGGTATAACGGAAGGTCACGCCAGCACGGGCGATCAGGTCGAAATAGTTCTTCAACTGCGTAGGAATGTTGAAGTTGTACATTGGGGCAGCAATCACCACCACATCATGTGCCTGCAGCTCTGCAATCAGCGCATCAGACAGTGACAAGGCTTCCTGCTGACGCGGAGACAGCGGCGCATCGGAAGGACGCAGCGCGCCCACTAACTCACCATCCAGCACCGGTACCGGGTTTTCTGCCAGGTCACGCACGGTCACCTGATCGCCTTTGGCCTTTGCCTGCTCAGCATAGAAGTCAGCCAGCTGACCAGATTGTGAATAGCCTGCAAGAATGCTTGATTTCAGAACTAATACTTTGCTCATCGTAGTTTCCTGTCTGTTACGCGGAAGGCTTTCCGCTCAATGGCTTACACTTTACAAACATTGAACGGAGCGGGAAAGCGCAATATTTCGAGAGCTATATTCGAATTAATTGAACAACCCGTCATGCGCGAGGTCCGCGCGGCAAACGGGAATGTGCTATGATAGGCGCAATTATTATCGTTAATCAGCGGGTTATCTTAGCACTGTACGCTGAGTCCATACCGCCTGAGTAAGGTACGTCATTACTATGTCTTCTCCGGTTTCATCTCCCTTAACGCCGCTTTGGTCGCGGCTTGATGCCCTGATGCTGCGCGACCGGCAGCGGCTGCAACGCCGGTTGCACGGTGCCAGAAAAGTGAAAAATCCTGATGCCCAACACGGTATTGCCGCCGAACTGGAGCAGGATATTCTCGCGGCTGAGCAGCGCGTGGCCCAGCGTATTGCCGCCACACCGCGCATCACGTTCCCGGATAATCTTCCGGTCAGTCAGAAACAGCAGGATATCGCGGATGCGATTCGCGCTCATCAGGTCGTGATCGTGGCAGGTGAAACTGGCTCGGGAAAAACCACCCAGTTGCCCAAAATTTGCCTGGCGCTGGGACGCGGTATCACCGGTTTAATTGGCCATACGCAACCTCGTCGTCTTGCGGCGCGCACCGTCGCGAACCGCATTGCCGAAGAGCTGGAAACGTCGCTGGGCGGCTGCGTCGGCTACAAAGTGCGCTTTAATGATCAGGTCGGTGAAACCACGCAGATTAAGCTGATGACCGACGGGATTCTGCTGGCGGAGATCCAGCAGGATCGCCTGTTGATGCAGTATGACACCATCATCATTGATGAAGCGCACGAACGCAGTCTGAATATCGACTTCCTGCTGGGCTATTTGCGTGAGCTGCTGCCGCGCCGTCCCGATCTTAAAGTCATTATCACCTCGGCGACCATCGATCCGCAGCGCTTCTCCCGCCACTTTAACAACGCGCCGGTGATTGAAGTATCGGGCCGGACTTATCCGGTGGAAGTCCGTTATCGTCCGGTCGTCGAAGAGGCGGACGATGTGGAACGCGATCAGCTTCAGGCGATCTTTGATGCGGTTGATGAGCTGAGCCAGGAGGGCCGGGGCGATATTCTGATCTTCATGAGCGGCGAGCGGGAGATTCGCGATACCGCCGATGCGCTGATGAAGCGCGATTTGCCGCATACCGAAGTGCTGCCGCTGTATGCGCGTCTGTCGAACAGTGAGCAAAATCGGGTATTTCAGTCACACAGCGGGCGACGTATAGTGCTGGCGACGAACGTTGCCGAAACCTCGCTCACCGTGCCGGGCATCAAGTACGTCATCGATCCGGGCACGGCGCGCATCAGCCGCTACAGCTACCGCACCAAAGTTCAGCGTCTGCCGATAGAGCCCATTTCTCAGGCTTCCGCGAATCAGCGTAAAGGACGTTGCGGCCGCGTATCGGAAGGGATCTGTATCCGGTTATATTCTGAAGCGGATTTCCTGAGCCGTCCGGCCTTTACCGATCCCGAAATTCTGCGCACCAATCTGGCCTCAGTCATTCTGCAGATGACCGCGCTGGGACTGGGCGATATTGCGGCGTTCCCGTTTGTGGAAGCGCCGGATAAACGCCATATTCAGGACGGCGTAAGATTGCTGGAGGAGCTGGGCGCGCTGACCCTGAGCGAAGAAGGCCATTATAAGCTCACCGGCTCCGGCCGCCAGCTGGCGCAACTGCCGGTGGATCCGCGCCTGGCGCGCATGGTGCTGGCTGCACGGCAGTACGGCTGTGTGCGCGAAGTGATGATTATCGCGGCAGGTTTGTCGATACAGGATCCGCGCGAACGCCCGGCAGAGAAGAAGCAGGCATCCGATGAAAAACACCGGCGTTTTGCTGACAAAGAGTCTGATTTTATGGCCTTTGTTAACCTGTGGAACTACCTGGGCGAGCAGCAAAAAGCGCTGTCCGGCAATGTCTTCCGTCGCCAGTGTAAAGCCGATTTCCTTAACTACCTGCGCGTACGGGAATGGCAGGATATCTATACCCAACTGCGTCAGGTGGTCCGTGAGCTTGGTATTCCGGTGAACAGCGAACCGGCGGAGTATCGCGAGATCCACTGTGCGTTACTGACCGGTTTACTGTCGCATATCGGCCAGAAAGATGCGGAAAAGCAGGAGTTTACCGGTGCACGTAATGCGCGCTTTGCCATTTTTCCGGGCTCAGGTTTATTCAAAAAACCGCCCAAGTGGACAATGGTGGCGGAGCTGGTGGAAACCAGCCGACTCTGGGGCCGTATTGCCGCGCGTATCGATCCGGAATGGATAGAACCGCTGGCACAGCATCTGATCAAACGTAGCTACAGTGAACCGCACTGGGAGAAATCGCAGGGCGCCGTCATGGCCAGTGAGAAAGTCACCTTGTACGGCTTGCCGATTGTGGCCGCGCGCAAGGTCAACTATGGCGCGATCGATCCTACGCTGAGTCGCGAGTTGTTTATTCGCCACGCGCTGGTGGAAGGCGACTGGCAAACGCGCCACGCATTTTTCCGTGCTAATCAGAAGCTGCGCAGTGAAGTGGAAGACCTGGAACATAAATCGCGTCGCCGCGACATTCTGGTAGATGACGAAACCTTGTTTGCCTTTTACGACCAACGTGTAGGGAAAGAGGTGGTTTCCGCACGCCACTTTGACAGCTGGTGGAAACAGGTCAGCAAAACCACCCCGGAACTGCTCAATTTTGATAAGCAGATGCTGATCAAAGCGGGCGCCGATACGGTCAGCCAGCTCGACTATCCCAATGTCTGGCATCAGGGAAATCTCAAACTCAGGTTGAGTTATCAGTTTGAACCCGGTGCGGATGCCGATGGCGTGACGGTCCATATTCCGCTTCCGCTGCTGAACCAGGTCGATGAAGCCGGCTTTGAGTGGCAGATTCCCGGTGTACGGCGTGAACTGATTATTGCGCTGATTAAATCGTTACCGAAGCCGCTGCGTCGTCATCTGGTGCCCGCGCCAAACTATGCCGAGGCGTTTTTAGGCCGCGTGACCGCAATGGAAATGCCGCTGCTTGATGCCCTGTCGCGCGAGTTCCGCCGGATGACGGGCGTGACGCTGGAGCGGGACGACTGGCAATGGGAACAGGTGCCCGATCATCTGAAAATGACCTTCCGGGGGGTAGACGAACACAACCGTAAGCTGCAGGAAGGTAAAGATCTCGCGGCGCTGAAAGTGCTGCTTAAAGGCAAGGTGCAGGAAACGCTGTCCAACGTGGCGGATGATGGTCTGGAACAGCGCGGTTTACACCTCTGGAGCTTTGGCGATTTGCCTCGCAGCTACGAGCAAAAACGCGGCAACTACCAGGTAAAAGCCTGGCCCGCGCTGGTCGATGAGAAAGACAGTGTGGCCATCCGGTTATTCGATAGTGAGCATGAGCAGCAGAAAATGATGTGGCGCGGTCAGCGTCGGTTGCTGTTGCTGAATATTCCGTCGCCGGTGAAATATCTGCACGAAAAATTGCCGAATAAAGCCAAGCTGGGCCTCTATTTTAATCCCTATGGCAAAGTGATGGAGCTGATCGATGACTGTATTGCCTGCGGTATCGATAAGCTGATTGCCGAGGCGGGTGGACCGGCCTGGGAACAGGCGGCCTTCGATGCGCTGCGCGAGAAGGTCCGCGCCGAGCTGAATGATACCGTGGTGGAGATAGCAAAGCAGGTTGAGCAGATTCTGACGGCGGTCTTCAATATCAATAAGCGCCTTAAAGGTCGGGTTGATATGACACTGGCACTGGCGCTGGCCGATATTAAGGCGCAGATGAATGGGCTGGTGTACCGGGGATTTGTGACCCAAAATGGCTGGCGGCATCTGGCCGATACCTTACGTTACCTGCACGGTATTGAGCGTCGGCTGGAAAAATTGCCGGTTGATCCCCACAGCGACCGCGCCCGTATGCTCCGGGTTCAGGCCGTTGAACAGGCCTGGCAGGCCTGGCGCAACAAACTGCCGCCGCAGCGTCAGGATGATGAGGATGTGCTGCATATTCGCTGGATGCTGGAAGAACTCCGCATCAGTCTGTTCGCGCAGCAGCTTGGCACGCCTTATCCCATTTCAGATAAGCGCATCATGCAGGCGATGGAGCAGATCACCGCCTGACGGCGGCAAACAGGGTCTTGTAAGAATAAAAAAGCCCGCATTCTTAAATGCGGGCTTTTTTGTGTAACGGTGAGAGCTACTGCGCCAGCGCTTCCAGCCGGTCTTTAAATGACGTCACGGCAATCGCGCGGTTGTCAGCCAGATAACGGTCTTTCGCCGCCGGGGCAGAACTCTGCACCGCTATCAGTTGCCAGCCCTTATCGCCTTTCAGCAGAAGCGGAGAACCGCTGTCGCCAGGCAAGGTATCGCACTGATGCGATAAAACCGCCCGTTGCGCCCAGCCGGTAATCAGGCAGTCGCTGTGTGAATACAGGCTGTCGAGATGATCGGCGGGATAACCTGCCTGGGTCACCTTGCGGCCCGCCGCTTTCAGCGCCTCGGTTAAGTCACTACGCGAACCTTCAAACAGCGGAATTGGCGTAATGGCAGAAGGGGGATTGCGCAAAATAATCAAACCATAATCGAACGGCGCTGCATTGCTGGGGACGATCCAGCCTTCGCCATCCGCTTTCAGCTTATGCACCAGCGATGGTTCAACGCGCGCATCGATGTCATGAATTTCGTAGCGCCAGCCTTTTTTGGTAGACATAAAACGTAGCGCTACGGGTTTATCAAATTTACCTGGAGGTGTCAGTAAACAGTGGCCCGCCGTCAGGGCAAGATGGGGAGAAATTAACGTGGCGGTGCACAGATTACCGCTCTCGGTTTCCAGTTGTCCTATCGCATCCCAGGGGTCCGCGCTGACATCGGTAATAGCCTGGCGATGATCTTTGCCAAAAAACAACATTTTAATTTCGGCGGGTGTCGGTGAATCATCATTATCATCAGCATGAACAAACGCGGTGAAACTGAAAAGTCCAACGATTAACAGGGTAGCCAGGCGCATAGAACTCTCAATAGCGAGAAAAAGAAAACGTTTTTGTTATTACTAAAGTGACATAACTATAGTCAGTGAGGCGTGAAAAAGGGAGTTTTTTCAGTGAATCAGTACGCTACAGCGACTAAATAAAAAAACTGGCCGCGATAACGCCACATAAGATCATCACAATCAGAATAATTTCGAAGCGATAGCGACGGACCATATTAGCCACTCCAGTAAAGAAACACCCGGCAGAACCGGGTGTTTTTAATTATTAACGCTTACTCGGACCCTAAAGGGCGACCTTATTTTTTAGCGGCTTTTTTGTGGTGCTTTTTAGCTGCCTGGGCTTTCTGAGCTGGCTTTTTGGTGTGTTTTTTAGCGGCCTGAGCTTTCTGGGCTGCTTTTTTGTGGTGCTTTTTAGCAGCCTGAGCTTTCTGGGCAGCTTTTTTGTGGTGTTTTTTAGCAGCCTGGGCTTTCTGAGCTGGTTTTTTGGTGTGTTTCTTAGCAGCCTGCGCTTTCTGTGCAGTGTCTTTCTTCGCTACTTTCTTCTTAGCGGCCTGCGCTTTCTGGGCAGCTTTTTTGTGGTGTTTCTTAGCAGCCTGCGCTTTCTGTGCAGCTTTATGATGCTTCTTATGGACAGCAGCTTTGTGCTCAGCTTTAGCAGGTGCAGCGGTGGTGGTCGCAGCCGCTGGAGCAGCAGTTGCAGGAGCGGCAGTTGTCTCAGCAGCGAAAGCAACTGAAGACAGACCCATAGCAGCGG
This sequence comes from Pantoea sp. SGAir0180, assembly GCF_043546245.1. Taxonomy (NCBI): domain Bacteria; kingdom Pseudomonadati; phylum Pseudomonadota; class Gammaproteobacteria; order Enterobacterales; family Erwiniaceae; genus Pantoea; species Pantoea sp. SGAir0180. The sequence continues at coordinate 1,569,607 of NZ_CP028071.1, forward strand.
CGATTACCAGTGCAAATAATTTTTTCATTGCAAAATCCTCGGACTATTTTTTCATGTGTAGCCCACTGCGGGGCCGGTGAGAAGACTATATGAAAATAAAACTGGCGCGTCCGTGGGTGATTGGTATCGCTGTGTAACCGATTGTACAAAGGGGATGTACGGGAGGAAAAGGCGGCCCTCAGGCCGCCTGCTACCTTAACTGTTCAGGTAACGTTGCTCAAGATGTTTGCGGAAATAGTCTGGGTTGAGCGCTTCGCCAGTAGCATTGACAATCAACTGTTCGGTGGTGAAACGGCTGCCATGTTGCCAGATATTCTGCTGCAGCCAGTCAAATACCGGCTGCAGGTCGCCATGCTGTATCAGCTCGGCGGATTGCGGAATTGCGTTTTGTAACGCCTGGAACAACTGCGCAGCGTACATCGCCCCGAGTGTGTATGTCGGGAAATAGCCGAAGGCGCCATCGGTCCAGTGAATATCCTGCATGCAGCCATCGCGGTAGTTGCCGCGCGTATCCAGACCCAGGGATTGTTGCATCTTTTCATCCCACAGCGCCGGAATGTCTTCAACCTCAATCTCGCCTTCAATCAGCGCGCGTTCGATCTCGTAGCGCAGAATGACGTGCGCCGGATAGCTCAGTTCGTCCGCATCCACTCGAATCAGGCCCGGTTTAACCTGCTGCGTCAGCCGGACAAAGTTATCTGCCTGAAGGGCGGGCTGGTCACCGAGCTGACTGATGATTTGCGGCAGGATACGCTGCAGGAAAGGTGCGCTGCGTCCCAGTTGCATTTCCATAAACAGACTTTGTGACTCATGGATGGCCGTGGATCGCGCCAGCGCAACCGGCTGACCGCGCCATTGCTCAAGCAAATTCTGTTCGTAGCGCGCGTGGCCAGTCTCATGAATGACGCCCATCATGGCGCTCAGAAACTCATCCTGATTGTAGCGGGTGGTAATACGCACATCTTCGGGCACGCCGCCGCAGAAAGGGTGCGCGCTAATGTCCAGGCGGCCATGGTTAAAATCAAACCCCAGCTCGGCCATCACGCGTAAACCCAGTTCGCGCTGTGAGGCTATCGGGAACGGTCCCTGGGGCGTGATCACCGGCTGCTGAGCCTGTTTTTCGACGACCTGCTGCAACAAGTGTGGAAGCCAGGTTTTTAACTGCCCGAAGGTATGATCCAGCGTGGCGCTGGTCATGCCCGGTTCAAACACGTCAAGCAGCGCGTCATAGCGGGAGCAGCCGTTCGCTTGCGCACGCAGTTCAGCTTCCTGACGGCTTAAGCGTACGACCTCTTTCAAATTGGTCGCAAAACCCTGCCAGTCGTTTGTCGGACGCTGTGTACGCCAGGCATGCTCACAGCGCGATCCCGCAATGGATTTGGCTTCGACCAGTTCAGCAGGCAGTAATGTTGCCTGAACATAAGCGCGGCGCATTTCGCCCAGATTGGCGCGTTCAACATCATTCAGCGATTGCTGTTCTGCCTGATCCAGCCAGTCACCAATGCGTTTATCCGTCAGAATCTGATGTTGCAGCACACTCATTTCCGCCAGCGCTTCGCCCCGTGCGGCGCTGCCACCGGCGGGCATCATGGTTTGCATGTCCCATCCGGCGATGGCGCTGAGATGACTGAAACGCGACAGGCGCTGGAAGGTCTTACAAAGGTGTTGATAGGCTGAAGTCACACAAAGCTCCTGAATGCGTTAACGTCGTGGAAGTTCCCGAAAGGGGAGATCGAGCGGCCAGCTAAAACGCAGGCTGGCACCGCCAGGCGGGCTGGTTTCAACGGAAACCCGGCCGCTGAGCGCATGGGCGATGGAGTGAACGATGGCCAGGAAGTCCACAGCCGCCCGTTGCGCGGTCGCGACTCGGATCGAGCCGGACAAAGGGTTCAAATACACGTTCACGTTTTTCATGGGGGATCCCCGGACCGTCATCGTCGACCTGCAAATTACCGACTGCGCCGTCAAACCCTAAGCTGACCCGCAGGCGCTGGTTTGCATAGCGCAGCGCATTATTGACAAGGTTGTCCAGCACGCGCTCCATAAGCCGGGAATCTGAAATGCCCGCCAGCTACCTTAACCCCCAGCAAATTATCTGACAACAGCGGCGTATGCAGTAGGCGGGCGAAATAGTAGATGACGGTCAACAAAGCCACATCACGTAATGACTGTTTCATTTAATATTGGGGGAGATTCATAGAGGTTCGCAAGTAACGTTCACGATTTCTTGATTATTATCACCGCTGGTCCTTTTTCATTTAACCGCCTCCAATATATCCTGTGATACCTAAGGATAGTTCAGCATTATGACTGATGAGCCGTAAAAGGAACCCGTTTTACCCGGATTTGTTATTTTTGCTGTTAATTTTACTGAACGACGACTTTCTGAAGGTATATTATGCATCGATGATATTCCATCCAGAGCTTTTAAATCATCAGTAATGGTTACTGAGCCACCGTTGGAAAGCGCTATAATACCTCTGTTAGCTTCACTCAAGCTGACTTTTGTTGCATCAGTACAGTATATATAGATATCTTCAGTAATAGCGGTATTAGTCGATGCGGATTTAGTTACAATGCCAAAATCAAAATTTATCTCAGCCGTTTCGATATGACAACTCGCTGCAGCGGGTGGTATTTGAGAACAAACTGGTTGCACATTAAGGATTGCTCCGGCTGTTGCTGCTGACCAGGCATCCTGAACTGATGAACCCGTGGCAGTGTGTGTTGAAGCTCCGTTGGATAAGACAAACCCCTGACATTTGTCTACACCGGCGGAACTATGCCATGAGAGAACAAAACTTCCAGACATCAGCCCCGCATTATAAACACGCTCAACATAGTCTTTGAGCTTTTCCCCATCGTTCGCTAAGGGTAAAATAGAATATTGTTCTTTGTTGTTCGACGGCATAACTCCACGATAAGGCTTTTTCACTATATCAACATACCCTATTCGCAGGCCATCTTGCTTTGTCAATGGCTGATTAGCAAGACTGTCATCTACAGTCATCAGTTGAGGCGAATAAGTCGTTTTAGTACTGAGCGAAGTTGGCCATGTGAGCGATGTAATCACTGGTAGATGAATTACTTCTGCCATGCATTCAAATGGGCAGAATGAAAACAACAAGCTAATAAAATGACTAATTCGATTTTTTATTCTCATTTGATATACCTGGATATTGTTTAGCTCGACCTATTGAGCAATGCAGGTTCAATGGTATGCAAAAAAAATAACATGTCTAGACTCAAATCAATTAAATGCAGAGATATAATTAAAATATTATGCACACGATATTATTCACTGTGAGATTTTTTTTCGCGATAAAAATGCGGGTGATAAATACCTGAGCCTCAGCCTGAAGAAAGCGTAGATTTTTTTAGCTTATAGCTCTATCAGCCCAAAGGTATAGCCACTGGAAGCTAACTGGGCTGATGCTTTACTCTGTCTAAAAAAACAATCTGGTCAGTGGAACTGATAACTGAACGTACCCGTTCCTTTTACATATCCATCCCTTGAGGGTTCTGAAACCATTCCTGACGGGGCAGGCTGAAGTCACACAAAGCTCCTGAATGCGTTAACGTCGTGGAAGTTCCCGAAAGGGGAGATCGAGCGGCCAGCTAAAACGCAGGCTGGCACCGCCAAGCGGGCTGGTTTCAACGGAAACCCGGCCGCTGAGCGCATGGGCGATGGAGTGAACGATGGCCAGGCCAAGTCCACAGCCGCCCGTTGCGCGGTCGCGACTCGGATCGAGCCGGACAAAGGGTTCAAATACACGTTCACGTTCTTCATGGGGGATCCCCGGACCGTCATCGTCGACCTGCAAATTACCGACTGCGCCGTCAAACCATAAGCTGACCCGCAGGCGCTGGTTTGCATAGCGCAGCGCATTATTGACAAGGTTGTCCAGCACGCGCTCCATAAGCCGGGTGTCTGAAACGCCGTAATTTTCCCGCTGGGGTAAGTCCAGCTCAATCTGCGTATCCGGGTTGATGGCCTGGAAGTCTTCCATGCGTTCACGCAACCAGCTGGCCAGATCCAGCGACTGCAAATTAAGGTCGACGCGTGGACGATCCAGACGGGCATAGGTCAGCAGCTCTTCAATCAGGCTTTCCAGCTGACTCACATCACGATTCAGCGCCGCAGATTCGGCTTCGCTCAGGTTATCGCTCATCTCCAGACGATAGCGCAGCCGCACAAGCGGTGTACGCAACTCGTGAGCGATACCATCAATAAGCTGTTTCTTGCTGGCGACGAGCGTATTGATATTCTCAGCCATTTGGTTAAATGCGACGCCAACGCGAAACAGGCTGGAGGTGCTGTCGAAATGAGTACGCACGTCCAGTTGCCCCTGACCAAAACGCTGAGCGGCATGTTCCAGTCGCAGCATCTCTTTCCAGTGCGGACGCAGCCAGATAAATACCGGCAGCCCAAGCGACATGCCAATAAATACGACCAGTGCCATATCCAGCAGGCGCATTTGATGCAGATAAAAAAGGTAAGGTATAGGTCCGACGGTCAGGACATAATGACTACGCGGAATGTGTTGCAGGAAGGTGTATTTGTCGTCCAGCGCAACGATTTCGCCCGCACGCAGACGGCGTAACTCATTTTCATCCAGTTCGAACCGGCTCATGGGCTCAATATGCAGCTCAAATGACAAACCGAGATCCAGACTTTTGATCGTTTTATTCCAGTCGCGCGGCGGGATTTCACGCAGTTCACTGCGAATCAGGTAGAGCGAGCTGGCCATCAAGTCGTTCATGGACTGGCGGCCTGCGCGTTCGGCGGTAAATTTATAGACCAGCCCGACCATCAGCGACATCACCAGAAAACAGACAAACAGCAGCAGGTAGAACTGAATAAAAAGTTTTTTCATACCGAACGCGTGTCCCAGGCCTGCGGCGCAAACAAATAGCCTTTGTTGCGGATGGTTTTGATACGGAATGGCTCTGTTGCGCTGTCGTGCAGTTTTTTACGCAAACGCGAGATGGCGACATCAATACTGCGATCCATGCCATCGTAACTGACGCCGCGTAAGGTTTTCAGCAAGGCATCACGGTTAAGAATTTGCCCGGCATGGCTGGCCAGCACCCAAAGCAGATCAAAATCCGCCGTGGACAGGGCGATATTTTCTTCAAACAGCACGACCTGGCGATTCAGGGCATCGATGGTCAGTGAGCCAAAGCGCAACATGCGTGTATTTTTCGTCGGCGCAGGGGCTTCTTCACTTTGCACCTGTTGTGACTGACGCAGGTGCAGACGCAATCGCGCCAGCAGAACGGCTGGGGGGGCCGTTTTCAGAATATAGTCCTGCGCGCCCATCTCCAGCGCGAGGATATGGTTCATATCGCTGTCAAGGGAGGTCAGCAGCACGATCGGCCCCTGCCAGTTTGCCCGTAAGTCACGGCAGATTGACATGCCATCTTTGCCGGGCAGCATGATGTCGAGCATGACCAGGTCAGGTTGCTGTTCGGCAATGGTGGCTTCAGCCCGATCGCCGCGCGTCTCAACAATCACTTCAATATCATGGCGTCCCAGGTAGGCGGCAATGAGCGAACCGACCTCCGGTTCATCTTCTACGTAAACGATTTTATGCATAATTCACACTAACGTAAAAAGGAGGGATAAAGCATAACTTTTCCTGGCGCAGAGCTCTATCCAATCACACGAAATATCCTTGAGTAACTGGTATATAATCCGCAAAATATGCAATCATTAACCCTGCGTTTAATATGAGTTCCGGATTCATTGTGATCACCTTGAGGAGCCAAAGTGTTTGATAAAGAGCTGGCATCAGCGGTATACCGTGATCGCATCCGCTTTAACTACAGTGATTTCCTGTCGGCATCCTGCAAAAAACGTTGGAGCTTTGTGGATGCCATCTATGGCGTACTGCCCATATTCGGCATGGTGACACGCAAATCTGCGCACAGTTTACAGGCAAGTGAAGATCACCTGAAAGAATTAGCCTTGCAAATCATATCAACCCAGGTCAGCGACGAAATCAACATCGCCCGCCTGATTACGTTAGCCGAGCAGCAGCACATTGCCCGCGTGGATATCCAGCTTCCGTATCCGCTGTCAGAGAAACAGCTGGAGGCGATTCATGAAGAGTACCGTAAGCCCGTGACGCTGACACAGCAGGATGACCTGCTGTGCGTGGTTCTCGGTCAGTCTCACTAAGTCAGTAGGGCCCACATCGCAGGCAGGGTTGCCACCATAATACAGACCATGGCAACCCGCTCAACGGGCCGCAGCGCCACCGCATGTCCGCCCCGACGTGCGAACATAAACAGCAAAATGCCCGGCGCATAGAGCACGACAGACATAAACAGATGCAGTGGACCGGAGGCATACAGCAACCAGATGCCGTACACGCTGGCACCGATGCCTGTCACGAGCGCCCAGGGTTTATGTTGTCCTTTGACCACCTTGATCAAATACAATCCCACCAGCAAATAGGGCACCAGAATCATTTCTGAGGCAATGGTCAACAGCATGTTGTAATCCGCACCGGTCAGGGCGATCAGGATCAGGCAAACCTGCACACTACCGTTTGTCAGCCACAGTGAGGCGGCTGGCGCATTACGGACGTTCTGGCGGGCAATACTGCGGGGGAAGGCACCTTGCTGCGCGGCAATAAACGGCACTTCTGCCGCCATAATGGTCCAGCTCAGATAGGCACCGCAGACAGAAATAATCAAGCCCACGACAATGATTGCGTTACCCCAGCTTCCCGTCAGTTGCGTCATCAGGCCCGCCATTGAAGGGTTACGCATTTCGGCCAGCGCCGCGCGCGGCACGATCCCTAACGACAGCAGGGTGACCAGCAGATAAACCAGCAGGGCGGCCAGCACGGCCAGCAGCGTTGCCCGTCCGACATCCTTTTTATGGCGAGCTCGCGACGAGACCACTACAGCACCTTCCACGCCGATAAACACCCACAGCGTGATTAACATGGTCTGTTTGACCTGTTGCCATAACGGAACGCCGAGGCTCAGCCCGGAAAAATCAAAATGGAAGCGGTCATAATTGAAGGCCATGACGGCCAGCACCACAAACAGCAGCAGCGGCACCAGTTTGCCCAGTGTCGCCAGCAGGTTAATGCTGGCGGCGGTCTGAACGCCCCGCAATACCAGCCAGTGAACCAGCCACAGCACTACGGATGCGCCCAGCATCGCCTGCCAGGTATTCCCGTTACCAAAAATAACCCTGTCTGGCGTATCGGTGAAGAAACTCAGGGCAGAGAAAACAATAACCAGATAGGACACGTTGGCGATAACCGCACACAGCCAGTAACCCCAGGCGGAACAAAATCCCGTCAACTCACCGAATCCAGCGCGGGCGTAGGTAAAGATACCGCCATCCAGATCGGGTTTGAGTCGCGTCAGCAGCAGCATCGCCAGCGACAGGAAAATAATCCCTGCGCCGGTGATCAGCCAGCCAGTCAGCAACGCGGCCGGACCTGCGACCGCCGCCATATTTTGTGGCAAGCTGAAAACACCCGCACCCAGCATGGAGCTGAGTACCAGCGCGGTCAGGGCACTGAGGCCTAATTTTTTCTCCAAAACATTCTTCCTGCGAGCATAAGTGGCTGGGTGACCAGCATAAACACCCTATTATATCGGTGTTGTGTTGCGTAAATCGCGTGTAATACGCTGAAAAACAGGCGGAGGATTTTACGGAGTGCGGTGAAGGATGGCAATGCGTGACTATGCAAAATTGCGCAGGGATTATGCAAACAGTTGGGCGGCTTGCGCCGCCCTTAATTGCTTATTTGAACAGATCGGCGGTCACGGTGAGGTTACCCCCGCTCTGGTTCTGCCACTGGCGTGTGATGTGGTAGAACTTCGCACCTTTGCCAGCCGCACGTTTGGCGGCTTCCTGCGAAACTTCGGTTGGTGTGCCGAAATGGCCGCTGAAGGTGACCGTATCAAACGGCTGCATCTGTGCCGCGGTGACTGCGTTCAGCTCCTGGATTTCCCGACCGTCTGGCAGCGTCACAGAATAGCGTTTACCGGTTGAACTCTGCGTTTCAAAGAAGCGGCCCACGGCATTGCTTGGGGTTTCAGAGGAGGCTACGCCCGGAATCTCGACTTTTTTCGCCTCAGCACCGCCCGCGGCCAGCGCGGCTTTACCTGCCTGAGAATCAGCCGGAATGCTATCCGGGCTCTGCACGGCGCGCTGTTTTGCATCCGCCTTATAGATGTAAGCGGTAATGAACTGGTTGCCACCGGTATTAGCATCAACCTGACGCACAATAAAGAAGGACGCAGCGCCTTTTTCTTTCGCGGCTTTAGAAATTGCCTCGTTCACATCGGGCTGGCTGGGGAAAAAGCCGGTCACCGTCACGGTATCAAAGGGTTCAAGGCGATAGGCTTCCGCTTTCGGCAGCTCTTTCAGGCCGTTAAACATCCGGTAGTCGGTTTCCTGACTCGCTTTAGGCGCATTCGCCTTATACAAATCCGCGGTTACGCGCCAGTTACCACTGTTACCGTTGCTGTCGTTAATACCTTGAATGTAATACGAATCTGCATTCAGTTCATCAGCACGTTTGGAGACGGCATCCGCCGCATCGCCAATTGCATTAAAACGACCGGTGATATTAATACGTTCGAATGGCTTCAACGCGGCCGCTTGTTCTGGCGTCAGCTCTTTAGCGGCAAACGCATTTCCCGCCAGCAGAGATAACAATGTAGATGCCAGAATAGTGTTCTTCAGCTTCATAAAAATGATCCTTCGCCTTACGCAAAATGAGTACGAAAACGTGCTGGACTCTTGATGTATAACAGAATAGCTGCTGATTATTACATGTTATAAACACGCTGTCGCAGCCAATTTTTGCGATTTCTCTCTCGTGGTGATCCGGTTTTTTTTATCCCGGCGTCACGAATCAGTATTTTACCTTACGCTTAAGACAGGCAGATGAAATAAACGTTCGTAGCTTTATCAAAACCGTTAATGCGTTGTTAAATTTAGGTTTTTCCGAAAGGAATATTCGTATCGAAGGGTGCTTAGTTAGTTAATTATCTTCCAGTGATGCGATCAGACAGTGACGTTATGCGGCATAACGAGGCCAAAACTGGATATTACCGCGAATGTGACATTGGTGCGTCTGTGCAGTAGATCACCTGTAACATTTTCAGTAGGTTTAGACACGATTATGCCCTTGCATTTATTCACACCGCCTGAACGCGGATGACGTCAGAGCAGTCTGTACCACAAGGGTCATCATCCTTTAATCGATGAAAGGGAACACTATGTTAATTGGAATACCCAAAGAGCGGTCAGCCAATGAGTCGCGCGTGGCTGCCACGCCGAAAACCGTTGAACAACTCATCAGGCTGGGTTTTAGCGTCACGATTGAACAGGGTGCGGGTAAGCCTGCCAGTTTTGATGATGACAGCTATGTCAACGCCGGCGCCACGCTGACCGATCGCCAGCAGGTCTGGCAAGCCGATATTGTGCTGAAAGTGAATGCACCCGGTGAAGACGACATTGCACTGATGCGCGAGGGCAGCACGCTGGTCAGTTTTATCTGGCCTGCTCAGCACCCTGAACTGCTGGATAAACTGGCTGCGCGTAAGGTCACCGTTATGGCGATGGACGCCGTGCCCCGTATTTCCCGTGCGCAGTCGCTGGATGCGCTGAGCTCAATGGCCAATATTGCAGGTTATCGGGCCATCGTGGAGGCGGCACACGAATTTGGTCGCTTTTTCACCGGTCAGATCACCGCTGCCGGGAAAGTCCCGCCTGCCAAAGTGATGGTGATTGGTGCGGGCGTGGCGGGTCTGGCGGCAATCGGTGCCGCAGGCAGCCTGGGCGCGGTTGTTCGCGCCTTTGACACGCGTCCGGAAGTGAAGGAACAAGTGCAAAGTATGGGCGCAGAGTTCCTTGAACTGGATTTCAAAGAAGAGGCGGGGAGTGGTGATGGTTACGCCAGAGTCATGTCGGATGCTTTTATTAAAGCAGAAATGGCGCTTTTCGCTCAGCAGGCCCAGGAGGTGGATATTATTGTCACCACGGCGCTGATTCCGGGTAAACCTGCGCCGACGTTGATCACCAGGGAAATGGTGGCCAGCATGAAGCCTGGTAGCGTCATTGTTGACCTGGCGGCACAAACCGGCGGCAACTGTGCGCTTACCGTCGCCGATCGGGTCACTGTAACGGACAACGGCGTAAAAATTATCGGGTATACGGATCTTCCCAGCCGGTTACCGACGCAATCATCTCAGCTCTACGGCAGCAATCTCGTCAACCTGATGAAATTGCTTTGTAAAGAGAAGAATGGCGAGATCGTCATTGACTTTGATGATGTCGTCATCCGCAGCGTCACGGTGATTCGAGACGGCGAGATCACCTGGCCTGCGCCGCCAGTTCAGGTCTCCGCCGCGCCGAAAACCGCGGCTGCCGCTGCACCGGCGCAAACGAAAAGCCCGGCGGCACCCGTTTCCCCCCGGCGTAAATATGGGCTGCTGGCAGGCGCTGTCGTACTCTTCGCCTGCCTCGCGAATGTTGCCCCCAGTGAATTCCTGTCACATTTCACCGTCTTTGCGCTGGCCTGTGTGGTGGGCTACTACGTGGTCTGGAATGTGAGTCATGCGCTGCATACGCCGCTCATGTCAGTCACCAATGCGATTTCGGGCATTATTGTGGTAGGGGCAATATTGCAAATGGGGCACGGCGGCTGGGTGAGTTTTCTTTCTTTTATTGCCGTATTGATCGCCAGCATCAATATCTTCGGTGGCTTCACCGTCACGCAGCGTATGCTGAAAATGTTTCGTAAGGGGTAAGCTATGTCTGGCGGATTAGTGACGGCAGCCTATATCGTTGCTGCAATTCTGTTCATTATGAGTCTGGCGGGTCTTTCAAAACATGAGACCTCAAGACAGGGCAATATATTTGGTATCAGCGGCATGGCGATTGCGCTGATCGCGTCTGTATTTGGTCCCGACAGCAGTCATGTTGTCTGGATTTTGCTGGCGATGGTTATTGGCGGTGCCATCGGTATTCGGCTGGCGAAACGGGTAGAAATGACCGAAATGCCCGAGCTGGTGGCGATACTGCACAGCTTCGTCGGCCTGGCCGCCGTACTGGTAGGCATTAACAGCTATATCGATCATGCTCCTGGCTTGCCGGCGGTTATTGAAAACATCCATCTCAGCGAAGTCTTTATCGGCATCTTTATCGGTGCAGTCACCTTTACGGGCTCGCTGGTCGCCTTTGGCAAATTGTGTGGCAAACTCTCGTCGCGGCCCTTAATGCTGCCTCAGCGGCATAAGCTGAATCTGCTGGCGCTGGTCGTCTCGTTTTTACTGCTACTGTGGTTTGTTAACACGCAAAGTCGCGGTGCGCAGGTGTTTGCGCTGGTGATCATGCTTATCATTGCGTTGGCGTTTGGCTGGCACCTGGTGGCCTCCATCGGTGGTGCAGACATGCCGGTCGTTGTTTCGATGCTCAACTCTTATTCCGGTTGGGCGGCCGCAGCGGCAGGGTTTATGCTCAGTAACGATCTGCTTATCGTGACCGGTGCGCTGGTTGGTTCCTCGGGGGCAATTCTCTCTTACATAATGTGTAAGGCCATGAACCGCTCGTTTATCAGCGTTATTGCCGGTGGATTTGGCAGCGATGGCACAGCTTCAACGACAAGTGATGAGACCGGCGAACATCGTGAAATCAGCGCAGAAGAAACGGCAGAGATGCTCCGATCTTCCCGTTCCGTGATCATTACGCCCGGCTACGGCATGGCCGTTGCACAGGCACAGTATCCGGTAGCGGAAATCACGGAAAAACTCCGCGCCCGCGGCATCAACGTGCGTTTTGGTATTCATCCGGTCGCCGGCCGTTTGCCTGGCCATATGAACGTTCTGCTGGCAGAGGCGAAAGTGCCTTATGACGTGGTGCTGGAAATGGACGAAATCAACGACGATTTTAGCGATACCGATACGGTACTGGTTATCGGGGCCAACGACACGGTTAATCCTGCGGCGCAGGATGATCCGGGCAGCCCGATTGCCGGTATGCCGGTGCTGGAAGTGTGGAAAGCGCAAAACGTTATTGTGTTCAAACGCTCAATGAATACGGGCTATGCCGGTGTGCAAAATCCGCTGTTCTTTAAAGAAAATACTCACATGCTGTTCGGGGATGCCAAAGCCAGCGTAGAAAGTATTCTGAAAGCGCTGTAAAAGAAAAGGGCGACGATAACCGTCGCCCTTTTTACTGAAGGCCGCGTTAATCGTGCTCGTCTTCGTCGTCAAGCGTAATGGGCGAGACAAAATCATCCGGCTTAATCGCCAGCAGGTCACAGCGCAGGTGGTCGATCACCTGTTCAGCCGTATTCCCCAGGAAAGCTGCCGACAGTCCGGTCCGTCCAATCGTCCCTAACACCACAATGCCCGCGCCAAGATGGGCGGACAATTCCGGGATCACTTCTTCCGGCAGGCCTTTTTCAACGTGGGTAAACTCTTCACTGATGGAGAATTTTTGTCGCAGGGCCTTCATGGCTACCAGATGCTGGCCGCGAATGGCATCGTTGTAGACGCTGGGATCAAAGTCGGGCAGTTCGATAGCAATGTTGATTGGCGTAATCGGATAGGCGCCCACCAGATGCACTTCGGTATGATTGACGCTTTCGGCCAGTTTAACGGTTTCGCGAATGAGTTTCTGATTAAGCGCATCGTGGTGCGGTTCTTCGCTGGCCAGATTGACCGCCACCAGCGCTTTGCCGCCTTCGGGCCAGGGTTGATCCTTAACCATCCACACCGGGCAAGGGCACTTACGTAACAGATGCCAGTCTGTCGGTGTAAAAATAACGGCTTCCAGCCGGTCGTGCTGGTGCGCCATTTTCAGCACTAAATCATGTTGATGCGCCAGCACTTCCTGGATGATTGCTTCATAGGGCCGGTTGTGCCAGATGACTTTAATGTCTATATCCACACCAGCATCCAGATAAGCCTGCGCCTGTTCACGAATCCATTCCGAGCGCTGGCTGATCACACCCTGACGCATCGCGGTGCGTTCATCTGGTGACAGCAGGGTGGTCATTTCGTATGAAAAGTCGTAGATGGGCAGAAATGCTTTGATTTTGCCGCCGATAAGCTGGTTGAGATAGACCGCACGTCGCAGCGCGGGCTGGTCATCCTGCTGAGGATCAATGGCGACCAGAATGTTTTGATACTGGGACATAGGCTACTCTCCTTAGACCGACGCGACTGGTTTAAAGATAGCCTATGTTAAGTGCACTAAGAAAGTGAAAAGATGTAGCCGGATCAACAAAATAAGATTTGTTAACCCGGCCTGAGGATTACGCCGCCTGGTGACTCTGACCGGCCAGCGCTTCCAGCATCGCGTGGTTCTCAATGGTGATATATTTGCCTTTTACGGCCAGCATACCCGATTTCTGGAAACGCCCCAGCAGTCGGCTAATGGTTTCAACGGTTAAACCCAGATAGTTCCCGATATCGCCGCGCGTCATCGTCAAACGGAACTCACGCTGTGAGAAGCCGCGCTGGCCATAGCGGCGGGATAAGTTCCAGACGAAGGCGGCCAGGCGCTCTTCCGCATTTTTCTTGGACAGCAGCAAAATCATGTCCTGGTCGCCTTTAATTTCACCACTCATCAGGCGCATCATCTGCTGACGCAGGGCAGGCATTTTGCCGGACAGGTCATCCAGCGTATCGAAAGGAATTTCGCAGACCATCGCCGTTTCCAGCGCCTGGGCGAAGCTGGGATGACTGGCGTTCATAATGGCGTCAAATCCCACCAGATCGCCGGCCAGGTGAAAACCGGTGATTTGTTCATCTCCCTGCTCGGTGATGGTATAGCTTTTAATGGTGCCGGAACGGATTGCGTAGAGCGACTTCAGCTCATCACCCGCTTTGAACAGCGTATGGCCTTTTTGAATGGGTTTTTTTCGCTCAATAATATTATCAAGCTGATCCAGCTCATGTTCATTAAGGGTGAAAGGGATGCATAGCTGACTGATGCTGCAATCCTGGCAGTGAATCGCACAACCGCCTGACTGAATACGTTTTTCAGGGAACATAGTAGTTTGCTCGACGATAATTGACTGGGGTCAATTTTACCATTTTCTCGGTGTAAGGGAACTCATCCGAGCAGTTTTTAGGCATACAAAAAGTGTGGTTTCCGCAATACTGCTAAAGGCTGTTATGACAGGGTTTTTTGATGTCATCTTATTAAGATCGTAAACAAATCTTTACGGATTTTTGATCTCATACAGAATTTATCTTTATCTGACAGGCCAGAAGGGACGATAAAAACGGGATTAGCGCAGGCTTTACCGATTTTGCTACTATTTGGTTTCAAGTCAATTTTGCGTCATATCATTTACCAGGGGCGAGCCATGAACCTTGACGATGACAATCTGTTTCGTGACGCGATGAATGACGTTACGCCACTCAAAGATGCAGAAAATACGCGCTGGAATCACAGCGCTGCCAGCAAAAAAGTGCCGCCTCGGTCACCAGAACCTGAAGACGAAAACTTTTTAACCCGCGGTTACCTGGACATCATTCCTCTTGAGCAGCAACTTGAGTTTAAAGCTGAAGGCATCCAGCAGGGCGTGCTGGATAAATTACGCAAGGGGCAATATGCGCTGGATGCCAGCCTGAATCTGCTACGCCAGCCTGTTGAAACCTGCCGTCAAAATTTGTTTACCTTCATGCAGGATGTCCGTAAAGCCGGCTACAGAAACCTGCTGATTATTCACGGCAAAGGCCGGGACAATGAATCTCATGCCAACATTGTGCGCAGCTATCTTGACCGCTGGTTGCGTGAATTTGACGACGTCCAGACCTTTTGTGTCGCACAGAAGCAGCATGGCGGCTCCGGTGCGCTCTATGTCGGTCTACGCAAAACGGAAAAAGCGCGTCAGGAAAACTGGGAGCGCCATGCTAAACGCAGTCGTTAGCTGTGAAACTTACGAATGGTACTCATCAACACTTCGGCGCTCAGGCTTAAGGTGTTACCGGTGCGCGTGATTATCCCTACGGGTTCACCCGGGCCGGGAGAGGTGATGGGCAACGATATCAGGGCATTGTGGCTGAGATCTTCTTTGACGGCCCCGGAAGGCACAAACCAGATGTAGTCATAGCGCAGCGCCAGCTGACGGGCCAGCGACGTTGAAGACGTTTCGACGCAATGGGGCGGCAGACAGCACCCTTGCTCATCCAGCATCTGCTGTGCCAGGCGGCGCGGCGCGGTGCCTTCCGGGGAAATCACAACAGGCCACTGCATGGCACGTGAAAGCGTGACGTTGTCACTTAAAAGCGGATGCTCCGGTCTGACGACCAGCTTTAATGACTCCAGAAACAGCAGTTCATAGGTCAGGCCGGTCATCATCTCTTTATCCGCCATTCGGCCGATGCCCAGATCAAACTCGCCCGCTCTCAGCCCCGCCAGCAACACATTATTATGTAAGGTGGCAACCTGAATGGTCGTGTTTGGACGCAGTTGGTGAAAACGGTCAAGAATCTGTGGCAACATGCCCATCGCCGCCGTGGTTAAGGCACCAAGACGAATGACTACCGGACGCTCGTTGATCTGTTCATTAAAACTCTGGCCGGCATGATTCAGCGCTTCTAACACTTTTACCGCATGGATAAGAAACTGTTCTCCCATGGTGGTCAGTTGTGCGCCCAGCCGACCGCGTTCGAACAGGCGGACGCCGGTGAGTTCTTCAAGTTCGTTGAGGGTTTTAGAAAGCGCAGGTTGACTGAGACTTAAGGTCTCGGCTGCACGCCCCAGGGTTCCCTGCTGCGCGACGGCAACAAAGGCATGTAAATGGCGCAAGCGAATGCGCTGATTGAAAAGGATATTTTTTTCCATTTACCCAACTTAATGACATTGCCAGGTGACAGGCAACTATTTAAGCTGGATTTTGTTAACTTTGCTGCAAATTTTTATTAACAATGTGTACTTTTTGCAGCGGAGCGTTTTAAGTGGTTGATTATTAATGATGGCGTTGTTTTTTTGCCTGACACAACGTTTTTCACGGTTGCTGAAAAAACATCAACTTACCGCATTGCTTCTGCTTCGGCCGGAAATTTCATGCGTTTTATCGTTAACGATCAGCTATCATAAGTGCCGTTTTTTTTACCAAATCTGATAGTTGTTTAAGTCAGCCGTTGAGGAGTTTACCCGTGAGCAGTGTCGAGGCGGTAGATGTTCGCCAGTTAATTAATCAGGGTACTCTGAGTGGTGGCCAAATTCGGTTAATTGTACTCTGTTTTATCGTGGTTGCGCTCGATGGTATGGATATTGCCCTGATGGGTTTTATCGCGCCGACGCTGAAAACCGCCTGGCACGTCAGTACTCATCAGTTGGGTGTCGTGATCAGTGCAGCGCTGATTGGTCTGGCGCTGGGGGCGATGGTCGCCGGGCCGCTGGCCGACCGCTTTGGCCGCCGGTTAATGATCATTTTCAGCGTCCTGTTTTTTGGTCTGTGGACGCTGGTGACCGCATTTTCCCATAGTATCGAACAGATGATCCTGTTCCGTTTTTTGACCGGGCTGGGGCTGGGAGCGGCCATGCCCAACGTCAGTACGCTGGTGGCTGAATATGCGCCGGAGCGCCGCCGTTCATTCATTATCACCGTGGTGTTTTGTGGCTTTACCTTTGGGGCCGCCAGCGGCGGCTTTGCTGCGTCATGGTTGTTACCGCGTTACGACTGGCATTCCGTTCTGTTGCTGGGCGGCATTCTTCCTTTGCTGGTCCTGCCGGTCCTGATCCGTCAGCTTCCTGAATCGGTACGTTTCCTGATTAGTCGCGGTGCGCCCGCGCAGCACATTCGCGCCATTCTTGAACGTATTCTTCCCGGCAGTACGAGCCCGGATACGCATTTCCATGCGACCGAAGCGGAAAAATCACCTGCTGAACACAGCGCCATCGCAACGGTCATTTCTCCTCGCTACCGCATCGGCAGCCTGATGCTCTGGGGCGGCTATTTTATGGGGCTGTTCCTGGTGTATCTGATCGGCAGCTGGCTGCCATCCCTGGTCAATACACAGGGAATGTCCGTGACGGAAGCGGCGATAATCACCGCGATGTACCAGGCAGGCGGCACGCTGGGATCGCTGTTTGCCGGCTGGCTGATGGATCGCTTCAATGCCAGTCTGTCGCTGGCTGTGATCTACTTCTGCGGCGGTATCGCTATTGTCGCGCTGGGTTTTTCACCGCCGCAGGTCGTTATCATGAGCGCCATTGCCTTCTGCAGCGGTTTTTGTTTTAACGGAGCGAATACCGGCATGAATGCGCTTTCCGCCAGCTACTATCCTACCCATGCCCGCGCAACCGGTTCCAGCTGGATGCACGGGGTGGGCCGAATCGGCGCCATCCTCAGTGCCTTTGTCGGGGCTGAAATGTTGTCACTCGGCTGGTCGTTCAGCGTTATTTTCTTGCTGCTCGCCATACCGGCACTGCTGACCACCGTGATGCTGGTGGTGAAAAATCGCTACGGTTTTAAGCCGATCACAAATTCATGATATTTTCCGCTGACCGCAGCGCGTTGGATTACAGTAGCTGCAACGCTCATGCTGTCAGGTGGTAAATATGGATAACTTTATCAGTGCGGATACGATTCGCACGGGCTTCTCCCAGGCCATGTCGGACATGTATCAGCAGGAAGTGCCGCTCTACGGGACGCTGATGCAGTTGGTGAAAGCGGTTAATGAGGCGACGCTTGCGGCTGATAGCGTGCTAGAGCAACGGCTGACCGAGGCCGATGAACTCAGCCGCCTCAGTCTGGAGCGCCACGGGGCCATTCGCGTCGGTAGCGCGGACGAGCTTGCCATGCTGCGCCAGATGTTTGCCGTCATGGGCATGTTTCCGGTGGGCTATTATGATCTGTCGCAGGCGGGCGTACCGGTGCACTCCACCGCGTTTCGCCCCATTGATGATGAAGCGCTGCAGCGCAATCCTTTTCGTATTTTTACCTCGCTGTTACGGCTGGAGCTGATTGCCGACCCGGCGCTTCGGGATGAAGCCGCACGGATATTAGCCTCGCGCGATATTTTCACGCCGGAATGCCGAAACCTCATCGCGCTGCATCAACAGCAGGGCGGACTGACGGCGCCCCAGGCGCAGGCGTTTATCAACGAAGCGCTGGAAACCTTCCGCTGGCATTCACACAGCCTTGTGGAGAGCCGCACCTATCAGGCGCTGAACCAACAACATCGGTTGATCGCGGATGTGGTATGTTTTCCGGCCTGCCATATCAATCATCTTACGCCACGCACGCTGGATATTGATCGTGTTCAGGCGCTGATGCCGACGTATGGCATTGATCCCAAAACGGTGATCGAAGGTCCGCCCCGGCGCAAGGTGCCTGTTTTGTTACGCCAGACCAGCTTCAAAGCACTGGAAGAACCCGTCATTTTCACGGATGGTTTTCAGGGCACGCACACGGCGCGCTTCGGTGAGATCGAACAGCGCGGCGCGGCCTTAACGCCGCAGGGCCGCGCGCTTTACGATCGTCTGCTCAGCGAAGCCGGGAGCGGTGCGGATAATCAGCAGCACCAGCAGCAGCTCACGGCGACCTTTGCGGCTTTCCCGGATGATGAAAACGCATTACGTGAAGCCGGCTTAGCCTGGTTTACTTATCGGCTCAGCGAAAAAGGGCGAGCGGAACCGCCGCAGCGTGGGGAATCACTGGCAAGTCTGATTGAGCAGGGGCGGATTCTGGCGGACCCTGTTATTTATGAAGATTTTCTGCCTGTCAGTGCGGCAGGGATTTTTCAGTCTAATCTCGGGGACAAAACGCCGACACGTTCGGCGGGACAGGCAAGCCGGAGCAGCTTTGAAACCGCACTGGGCTGCCCCGTGCAGGATGAAATGGTGCTGTATGCGGAGCGGCAGCGGGCGTCCTTACAGCGCTGCGGCATTACCTTATAATATGAACGGGGCGGAACCGCCCCGTTTTTCCTTTACTGCAGGCGCGTATCACGGACCAGCGTAAATCTTCCCGCCCCCAGAAACATCACCACCAGAGCGCCGAACAGGTAAAGTGCTTCCGTTTCCAGTGCCCAGGCACCGACATCGGTGAGATGCCATACTGCGCCGGTTTTGACCAGCAGCGTGGCGACAACCATATTCACGGCAATGATAAACGCCGCTGGCCGCGTCATGAAGCCTGCGATCAGCATCAGCGGCGCAATTATTTCCCCTATCCAGGCACCCCAGGCGATAAAGCCCGGCAGACCGTGTTGTCGCAGCAAATGGGCAATCCAGCCCACGCCATGCACGAGCTTAAACTCACCATGTAACAGCAATAATCCCCCCAGAGTCAGACGTAGCAACAATTTGCCAAGATCGGGATGATCGGTCATGCGCACAAAAACCTGATTGATACCGCTAAACATTGTCAGTTCCTCAAAGGCGTTTTCGTTACGCTCTCCACTAAAAACATTTTCATGACAGGGGTCAATCACGGCGACGCCTTCGGGCGATTTTTCAGCGCATTTACCGTTTTGCTTAACAACGCGTCAGAACTGGACAACATCAGATTGCCTGAAATAATGAAAAGGCACGCTAACAAGGAACACTGCATGAAAAATGACGGCCTGAAAATCGCGCTGACTGACGGAGAACTGCAGGGCACCCTTGATGACGGGATCTTTGTATTCAAGGGCATTCCGTATGCGGCACCGCCTGTCGGCGCGTATCGCTGGCGCGCGCCACAACCGGTTAAGCCCTGGCACGGTGTACGCAATGCACAGCACTTTTCTGCAGCGAGTTGGCAGAATCGTGACTACTGCCTGGCGATTGGCGTAGGCGATCCTGGTGTATTCAGTGAAGACTGCCTGTACCTCAACGTCTGGACGCCAGAGCTGCAGCCAGAGGTTCCACTCCCGGTCATGGTCTGGCTTCACGGCGGTGGCTTTACGATCGGTTCAGGTGGGCTGGCACCCTATAGTGGAAAACCCTTAGCCTCGCGGGGTGCGGTGGTGGTGACCCTTAATTACCGTTTGGGACATCTGGGTTTTTTTGCTCATCCCGCACTGGAAAAAGAGCAGGCTGACACGGGCCATATCAACAATTTCGCGCTGCTTGATCAGATCGCGGCATTACGATGGGTACAGCAGCATATCGCCGCGTTTGGCGGGAATGCCAGCAACGTGACGCTGTTTGGCGAATCGTCGGGCGCCCGCAGTGTGCTTTCGCTTTGCTGCTCACCGCTGTCCCGGGGGTTGTTCCACAAAGGGATCGTGCAAAGTGCCTATAGCCTGCCAGACGTCACCCGCGACGCGGCACGTGAAAAAGGCGTTATGGTGGCGACCGCGCTGGGTTTACCGGCGGATGCCAGCATGGCGCAGCTGCGTGAGCTGCCTGCGGACGCCTTCTGGCCGCTGGACAGCTCGCTGGGCCTCGGTCCGGTGGCCATTGCCGGTGATACGGTGCTGCCCGAGCCGGTCCTGAAAACATTGATGGCGGGAAAACAGCACCGCCTGCCGCTGATGGCGGGCAGTAACAGCGATGAAGCGAGCGTACTGGTCTGGTTTGGCGTGGAGGCTGCCGCCGTGGTGGGACAGCTACGGCGTAATAACCATTTTCATTATCGGTTACTGCGCTGGATTTACCGTACCGGGGATGATGCGCTGCTGGGGCGGGCTGTCGCGCGGGATATGACGTTTAGCATTGTTCCCTGGCTGATCATGCGTGCGCAGGAGAAAGCGAGCATGCCGGGCTGGCGCTACTGGTTCGACTACGTTTCAGAACGATCGCGCGATCTCTACCCGCAAGGCACCTGGCATGGTAATGAAATCCCTTACGTGATGAATACGCTGGCGATGATGCCGCCTGCCGACGACGATCGCACCTTTACCGCCGCAGACCATGCTTTTTCTCAACAGGTTTGCGATTACTGGTTTCGTTTCGCATGTGATGTAACCCCACACACGACGATGATTGAAGGCAAACAACGCTGGCCCGCCTGGCGCAAAAAGCATGACGTGACAATGTCACTAGGATGGCAGGGTCAAGCGGCTCTCAAACTGTTACCGGGTTTTATGCGCCGCCGCCTCGCTTTGTTCCGTTTGATGATGTCCCGCCTGGTGCGACTGTAAAGGGTGAACCAGCGCGGTGCATGCCAGACGTACGCCGGCCTGCACATTTCCACCCGCACATTATCTGTGCGGGTGGATGAAAAAAAATAACAATACCGTTACATTTTCCCGCGAGCTGCCGATAAATCTCCTGTGTCCGGTTTTACGGATTAACGTTCAAGGGATTTCTGTATGGGTATGCTTAAAAATTTCACTATTCGCACGGTTATGTTGACCATTCTGGGACTGTTTAGTCTGTTGTGGAGCGGCATTGGGCTGTTCAGCATTCATTCGCTTAACTCCCTCAGTGATGGCAATGATGTGGATCGCCATATCGTTGAGCAGATGACCGCGTTAAGTCAGGGTAACGACCAGTATTTTCGTATGATTACGCGTTTGTCGCGTGTGATGGAGAAAAAGGCCGCCGGTGTCGCCCAGGATGACACCGCCTTTGCTCCGGTACAGCAGGCGTTAGATAACATGCGTCATCAACTGGCGCTGTTTAAACAGCTGTCACCCGGACCTATGGACGCGGCCGTGACGAATGAGGTCATTGATAAATGGCAGCAACTGCTGGATCAGGGCGTCACCGTGCAGTTGCAGCGTGCCCGTCAGGATTCGCTGGATGCCTATCGTCAACAGGCGAATGACGTCACACCTGCGCTCAGCCGCGCCTTCGGTGCCAGCACCGAAGCGTTTAACAACGTGGCCAACAAGAAACTGGGACAAACCCGTGTCGAAGTGGATCGCCTGACCGCCGTGACTAAAACGATGATTTCAGCCACCGTGGTGATTGGTCTGCTGATTCTGCTGTTTACCGATCGTTATCTGGTCACAATGCTGGTCAAACCGCTGGAGAAGATTCGCGAGCATTTTGCCGTAATCGCCAAAGGGGATCTCAGTAAACCCGTTCAGGATATGGGCCGTAACTGCGTCGGTAAACTGGTTCCGCTGCTCAGTGCGATGCAGGACAGCCTGCGTGATGCAGTCAGTGCCATTCGCAGCGGCACAGAGAATATCTCGCGCGGTGCCGCCGAAATCTCTATTGGTAATAACGATCTGTCCTCCCGTACGGAAGAGCAGGCTGCCGCGCTGGAGCAAACCGCCGCCAGTATGGAACAGCTGACCGCGACCGTGAAATTTAACGCGGAAAATGCCCGTCAGGCCAGTGCACTGACCGAAGCGGCAACGCTGACGGCGAAGCAGGGCGGCAACCTGGTGGATGAAGTTGTGACCACCATGAACGGTATTTCCGACAGCTCGAAGAAAATCGCTGAGATCACCAACGTCATTAACGGTATTGCGTTTCAGACCAACATTCTGGCACTGAATGCGGCCGTAGAAGCCGCGCGTGCCGGTGAACAAGGGCGAGGCTTTGCCGTCGTCGCCAGTGAAGTGCGCAATCTGGCACAGCGCAGCGCCGGTGCGGCGAAAGAAATCGCCGGGCTGATTGCCGATTCTGTGCAGCGCGTGGAAAAGGGCGCGGAACTGGTGGGTACCACCGGCGGCACGATGAGCGGCATTTTAAAATCCGTCCAGGATGTGGATGCAATTATGAAGCAGATCGCCGCCGCCTCGGAAGAGCAGAGCAAGGGCATTTCTCAGGTTGGTACGGCCGTGACGGAAATGGACAGTGTGACGCAGCAAAACGCGGCTCTGGTTGAAGAGGTTTCTGCCGCCGCCAGCGCGCTGGCGCTGCAGACGGAAGCGCTTCAGGCTTCTGTTGCACAGTTCCGGTTATCGAGCGATGCGCCGGTAGCGCTGACACAGGACAGAAGGCCGCCAGCGGCGTCTGCAGGCCCTGCAACAGCACCGTCTCCTGTACTGCGTCCAAAAGCCGCCACGGCGGACAACGGCGACTGGGTCACCTTCTAATCAATATGACTACCGCCTTCATCATGAAGGCGGTGATGTTTCAACTGCCTGTCGTTGCCGTACTCCCCGATTGCGCCGCCAGATAACACAGTTTCTCCGCGACCTGATACGACTTAACGAACGACTTCACCGGCAGGAATTCGAAACGTGAATGGAAATTGTGCGCGCCTGTGAAAAAGTTAGGGGTGAAAATACCGCGGGCAGATAAGGCCGCGCCATCGGTACCGCCGCGCATGGGAATCACTTTGGGTGTAATGTCCAGATCGCGCATGGCAGCAAAAATCAGATCCAGCGCCCGGCGGTCGTCGCCCATGGCATTGCTGATATTGCTGTAAATATCGTGAATCGTTATCTCGACCTGTCCGGTGGGATAGCGTTCAGCAATCAGGCTGGCAACATGCTGCAATTGTTCTTTGCGCGCGGCAAAGCTCGCCAGATCGAAATCGCGAATTGATGCTTTCAGCGTCGCAACACTGGCATTGGCCTGCATTTCATTGAACCAGATATAGCCTTCACGGCCTTCCGTGTGTTCGGGCGTCGCCTGCCTGTCGAAGTGACTGATAAAGTCATGGGCCATCAGCAGCGGGTTGACCAGCACACCTTTACCGGACATCGGATGGGCGGGAACCCCGGTGAAACGCAGCTCTGCCGCCGCGCCATTGAAGTTTTCATAGACCACTTCACCCAGTTCACAACAGTCGATGGTCCAGGCAAAGTCCACATTAAAGCGGGTGTTAAGATCCAGCGCTTTGGCACCGCGCAGGCCAATCTCTTCATCGGGGACAAACGCGACGACTACATCACCGTGCTGACCCTGCAGGTTTTCCATTAACGTCATAACAACGCTAACCGCCGCTTTGTTATCGGCGCCCAGCACGCTGGTCCCGTCGCTGAAAATAATGTCCTGGCCCATATAAGGGGCAATTTCAGGATGCGCATCCCGGCGCAGCCAGATGTTCTGTTCGGGATTAAGGCACAGATCTTCGCCCTGCCAGGTCAGGATCTGCGGGTGAATATCAGGTGACAGACCGACGTCAACCGTATCAATGTGCGTAATAAACCCAATGCGTGGCGCGTCAGGGCAGTTGCCCGGTTTAACTGCCGTTACCGTCGCCTGTTCATCAACGACGACCTGTTCAAGCCCCAGTTCGCGCAATTCATCCGCCAGCAGCGCCGCCATCGCATGTTGATTCGGGGTGCTCGGTAAGGTGCTGGACTTTGCATCACTCTGACTGCTCACCGCCAGATAACGGAAAAAACGCGTGATCAACTGCGTCTGAAGTTTGTCGGTCATCACTAATCCTTATTAGTTGACTACATGCGGGGTTCGCTATGGTGAAGATTCATGCTATCAATCCACTGTTTGCACCGTTTATTTAGAGAGTCTGATATATAGAAGTCAACATAAAGCGAGGATAATAATGAGAAACAGGTTTACAACCCTGGGATTGCTGACGGCCGGTATCGCATTGGCAGGAAGTGTTAACGCGACGACGCTGGTCTACTGCTCAGAAGGCTCACCGGAGA
Source organism: Pantoea sp. SGAir0180 (assembly GCF_043546245.1). Lineage (NCBI taxonomy): Bacteria > Pseudomonadati > Pseudomonadota > Gammaproteobacteria > Enterobacterales > Erwiniaceae > Pantoea > Pantoea sp. SGAir0180. The sequence continues at coordinate 1,594,069 of NZ_CP028071.1, forward strand.
ACTTTAATCCGCAACTTTACACCTCGGGAACCAGCGTGGATGCCAGTGCCGTGCCGGTGTTTAACCGCCTGGTTGATTTTAAAACCGGCACCACAGAATTAATCCCAGGCCTTGCAGAACGCTGGGAGATCAGTCCCGACGGCAAAGTCTATACGTTCCATCTGCGGCATAACGTTAAATTTCAGAGCAATAAGCTGTTTACGCCCAGTCGTGATTTTAATGCGGATGACGTCATCTTCTCTTTTATGCGCCAGATGGACAGCAACCATCCCTATCACAACGTCTCGGGCGGGCACTATTCCAACTTCGACAGTCTTGAACTGGCCACGTTAATCACCCACATTGACCGCGTTGACGATCACACCGTGCGCTTTACGCTGGCGCACCCGGAAGCGCCATTTCTGGCCGATCTGGCCTGGTATTTCGCCTCCATTCACTCGGCTGAATATGCAGACAAGATGCTGAAAGCCGGCACACCGGAAAAAGTGGATAGCGATCCCATCGGAACCGGGCCTTTCCAGTTGGTTCAGTATCAAAAAGACTCACGCATTCTGTATAAGGCGTTTCCGGACTACTGGCAGGGCAAGGCCAGACTGGATAGGCTGATTTTCAGCATCACGCCAGACGCGGCCGTGCGCTACGCCAAACTGGAAAAAAATGAGTGTCAGGTCATGCCGTTCCCGAATCCTGCCGATCTCGAAAAAATGAAACAAAATCCGGACATCACGCTGAAACAGGCCGCGGGACTGAATACCGGTTTCCTGGCCTTTAACACCACCAAAGCCCCGACCGATAATGTGCAGGTTCGCCAGGCGCTGGCCATGGCGATCAACAAGCCTGCTATTATCGAGGCGATTTTTAAAGGCACTGGCGTGGTGGCGAAAAACATTCTGCCCCCCGGCGTCTGGAGTGCCGACAAAGACCTGAAGGATTACGATTACGACCCGGAAAAAGCGAAAGCGTTATTGCAACAGGCAGGCGTGAAACCAGGAACGGAAATTGCGCTCTGGGCGATGCCGGTACAGCGTCCCTATAATCCCAACGCACGCAGAATGGCGGAGATGATCCAGGCAGACTGGGCAAAAGTGGGCATCAAAGCCAATATTGTCAGTTACGAATGGGGCGAATACCTGAAACGTGTGCGCAGCGGTGAACATCAGGCGGCCCTGATGGGCTGGACGACGGCAACCGGGGATCCGGATAACTTCTTTGGTCCGCTTTACAGTTGCACGTCGGCGAAAGGGGGATCGAACTCATCAAAATGGTGCTATCAGCCCTTTGAAAAGCTGATTACCGCCGCCCGTGCCGAACCCGATCAAGCCAAACGCACGGTCATGTATCTGCAGGCGCAGCAAATCATGCACGACCAGATGCCGGCCGTAATGATTGCCCATTCCACCATTTTCGAACCGATCCGCAAATCGGTGACCGGTTACGAAGTGGATCCCTTCGGCAAACATATCTTTTATCAGGTCGATATTAAGCCGTAATGTCCGTCACCGGCTTCACAGGGAGGTGAGTCGGTTTGCCTGCAAAATCCCTGATATGTTGTACAGTTAACCTGTACAGGTAATGAAGTGGAGCACAAAAATGGCAAACGGCTGGGCAGCAGAAGGGGCAGTACAGGAGCAAATCGACAGCACCGTTAATGACGGTATCGAACGTGTGCGTCAGTCACTGGGACAGGGGGAAAGTGCCACAGAATGCGAACTGTGCGGCGAGCCGATTCCCGAAGCCCGCCGTCAGGCACTCAAGGGCGTGCGTTATTGCGTTTCCTGTCAGGAAAAGATCGATAAGCAGAAAAAAGAGAGCAGTCTCTACAACCGGCGTGGGAGTAAAGACAGCCAGCTACGCTGATCTCAGGAGCCAGGCATCGCCAGGCCGCTGCCGATGAACCAGGCGAGAAAGCCAATACCTGCCACGATGATAGCGATGGGGAACAGCAGACCAATTCTCATAATTATCCTGTGAGGTTACGCCACGTCAGGCCAGCCGCAAGGCGGCACGGTTGTTCTTCAGCAAAGTAAATAATTCAAACTGCGTGGCGTCCGTGATCTGACGCTGCACTTCACCTTGCGTATACAGCAGCAGATGAATATGCCCCAGTTGACGCCAGACGATGATCGCCGAGGCAATCAAGGCGCAGGTCGTTTCTGCCTGCACGCATTCTACTGTAGCGTAGCGAACGTCGTCTAAATCATTCGTGAAAATTTTCACCGCCTCAGCAGGTAAGATGGCCTGAAGATCCTGCAACATCACCCGGCTGACGCTACGCGACAGGTACAGCGTTAACCACTTTCTCGTCATGAACGTTGATCCTTTTTCGAGGTTAACGGATGTAATGGATGAGTCAGGTAGAAGGGCATCCTCTGACAATATAAGCGGTTATCCGGTGTGTTTAGCACCTCTGACGCGCTGCACCTTCGGACGCCGGAACAGGTCGTCTGGCCGTTCAGTGCCGCAGTGCATGATAGCAGACGAAGACGCATCGGCAGACTTCTGCGAGGCGCAGAAGCCTGCTTCAGTTAACCATTAGAGCGTAACTGTGGGTAGCGCCGGAAAATATACACGCACCATAGCAGCGCGACCAGGCCGATCATCGCTCCCACGTTACCGACGTCAGACAGGCTCATATATACGCTCACCTGACTGCCCAGTAACGCGCCCGCACCGATGCCGATGTTGTAAATGCCGGACATCAGCGACATCGCCACGTCGGTGGCATCGGGTGCCAGTGACAGGACACGGATTTGCATCGCCAGGCCAATCATCATCATCGCCATTCCCCAGATGACGCAGAGGGTGATAATCGCGCCAGGACGCACGGCGGCAAAAATTAACAGCCCCATGCATAAGGTGACCAGGGCGATGGCGCTGATCAGCAACGCTGAGGGAAAGCGTTTACCCAGCGAACTGAACAGCAGACTGCCAATAATGCCGGCAGAACCAAACAGTAACAGCAGCAGGGTGGTAAAACTTTCGCTGGCATTCGCCACCAGTTGCATAAAGGGTTCAATATAGCTGTAAGCCGTATAGTGCGCGGTCACAATGAGTGTAACCAGCAGGTACATGCCTGCCAGGGCCGGGCGGCGGAACAACAGCGGTACGCTGCTTAATGAACCGGTGTGTTCACTGGGCAGACGCGGCAAGACGCGCGCCAGCATAATCATCAGGATCAACGCTGACAGCCCGATCATGCCAAAGGTGGTGCGCCAACCCAGCGCCTGCCCCACAACGCGACCAATGGGCACCCCCAGCACCATGGCCAGTGCCGTACCGGTTGCCAGCATACTGAGCGCCTGCGTTTTTTTACCGGCAGGCGCCACACGAATGGCCAGTGAGGCGGTAATGGACCAGAACACCGCATGTGACAGCGCAATGCCAATGCGGGAAACGATTAACGAACTGAAGCTCCAGGCGAATGTCGAAAGAACATGGCTGGCTACAAAGAGGCTAAACAGTACCGTAAGCAGTAACCGCCGTTCAACATTACGCGTCAGCAGCATTAACGGCAGGGACAGCAGCGCCACCACCCAGGCATAAATTGTCAGCATAATGCCCACTTCAGCGGTTTTCATCGAAAACCCGGCAGCAATATCCGACAGTAAACCCACCGGTACGAACTCAGTGGTATTGAAAACAAAAGCGGCGATGGCCAGCAGCACCACGCGTAGCCAGGCCGTTTTACGGGAAACAGTTGTTAAAGGCATGAGAAGTTAAATCTGTCTGTGCGTCAAAAGAGGATGACAACGATCATCCCACGAAAGTGACCTGCGTCACAATTTAGTGGCTATTGTGTAGGAATCAAGCGCCGGGTGGAACCACCTGGCGCAGATTATGGTGATTTTTTAGCCCGATGTGCAGCGTCAGGGAATCAGGGCTGGCGCGTCCCGCGTCCCGGCATCATACGCAGCAGCGTATTGTCCTTCAGCGCATAGTGATGGAACAGGGCTGCAGCGACATGTAAGCCGATGAGCCAGTAGCCCAGTGGCGCCAGGGTTTCATGCCAGTCGACGAGCGTATCAGAGAGATCGAAATCAGGTTCCGCAGCGACCGGCATGGGAATGCCGAATAATAACCACTCGCGGCCCTTCAGGTAACGTGAGGCGATACCCAGCACCGGCAGGCTGATAAATAAGGCATAAATCAACGTGTGCGTCAGGTGCGCCAGGCCCGTTTGCCAGCGTGGCACGGGGGGCGTAATCGCAGGGCTGCGATGGCGAATTTTCAGCAGTAACCGTGACAGCATCACCACCAGAATGGTTGCGCCCGCGCTAAAGTGTGTCACGGTCATCACAAAGCGCTGCCAGGAGCCCCGTTCCACATAACCGCGCAGCTCCATCGTGGCATAGACAATAATCAGCAGCAGCACGGTCAGCCAGTGAAGGGCAATTTGAGACGCCGCATATTTATCACGCATGTTAAATCCCTGTATGAAGAGTAAGGCCTCTAAGATAACGGAAAAAAGGCAAAATGCTTAACGAATTGGCGACTTTAAGCGGGACGGCTACAGGGGCAGGTCGGCAGCAACTGAACGGCGGGCTGGCAGGGCAGATGGCGGCGATATTCCGCCATCCTCGTGAAAAACGCGGCTGAATGGGATCGCAAAGGCATGCGCTGTGATCAGAAATCGATACCGTGCTTCAGTCCAACGCTGTCATGCAGGGGTGGGGTTTGAGCAGACATAACCGGGCAACAGTCGTCGCAGCCTAATGCGCTGGCATAATATTTTCGGGCCTGCTGTATAGCCGCTGTTGCAGAGTAAAACGTGCCCAGAAACAGTCGGTCTTCCAGACCCGGAAGGTAGCGACAGCCTTTGGCGTGTACCACGTGGTTATCGTTATAACCGGATTGTTTATTGACGTAATAGTAATGCGCCATGAGGTCTCCCCTAACAGTGAATTCAAAGATGGCATTAATCTTTGGGATTAAACCGATTATAGCGGGGAAACACCGGTAGTTAGCAATGATACTGATAATACGGACAATTCTTGTACAGCGGACTTTCCGGGCCGCATTGTGCCCGGAAAATTTGTTAAGTTTTGCTAGAGTTTGCGTTGATGCAGCCGCCACGCGACCGCCAGAGCCAGCAGCAGCAGGGTAGAGATAAACACGGTTATGCCCGGCCAGCCAAACTGATGCCAGAAAAAGCCCCCTGCCGTACCCGCCACGCTGGACCCCACATAATAACTGAACAGATACAGTGAAGACGCCTGGCCTTTTGCGCGACGCGCGCGTGGCCCAATCCAGCCGCTGGCCACGGAGTGTGCGGCGAAAAAGCCAGCACTGAACAGCATCATCCCAATAAAGATCAGAACCAGCGCATGAAAGGCGGTCAGGAGCAGGCCCGTCAGCATGATAAGCGTTGCGCCCAGCATCACCGGCCCCCGGCCATATCGACTGGTTAACGCGCCGGCTTTGGGCGAACTCCACGAACCGGTCAGGTAAACCACGGACAGCAGTCCCACCACGGCCTGGCTTAAATGCCACGGCGCACCCAGCAGCCGATAGCCGATATAGTTAAACAGGGTGACGAACGCCCCCATCAGCAGTAAGCCTTCCGCGAACAGCAAGGGCAGGCCCGCATCGCGCCAGTGCAGGCGAAAGTTAATGGCCAGATGGCGGGGGCGCAGGGATGTCGGGTGAAAATGCCGCGAGGCGGGCAAAATTTTCCAGAACATCAGGGCGGCCGCCAGGGCAAAACAGCCAATGGCGGCAATGGCGACGCGCCAGGAGAAAAAGTCGGTTAATACGCCGCTGATCAGGCGACCGCTCATCCCGCCAATCGAATTTCCGCTGATATACAGCCCCATCGAAAAGGCGACTACGCTGGGATGGATTTCTTCACTGAGATAAGTCATCCCGACGGCCGCTACACCGCTGAGCGACAGGCCAATAAGCGCCCGCATCAGCAGAATGCCGTGCCAGCTTGTCATGGTGGCCGAAATCAGCGTGCAGACGGAAGCCAGCATCAGCGCGGTGACCATGACAGATTTGCGACCGACAGCATCGGACAAGGGGCCGGTAATCAGTAAGCCCAGCGCCAGTGTCGCAGTGGAGACCGACAGGGAAATACTGCTGGCGGCCGGTGACACGCCAAACTGTGCAGAGAGGACCGGCAGCAGCGGCTGCACACAATACAGCAGCGCAAAGGTGGCCAGCCCGGCCGAAAACAGCGCCAGTGTCACGCGCATAAAGGGCGGAGTGCCGCGCACGATCCACGCCTGAGAAGGTGATGCAGGCTGCTGCGCCACATTTCTGTCCAGGACGACAGCCGATGAAGAGCGATTCACAGTAATCCTTATGAGTAAAAACAACGAATAACGTAAGGCTAGGAAAAGCGGATTAGGTTGTCTAATATATTAATAATCTCAAATAATATTTTTAACCTATGAATCTTGAGCTGCGTCACCTGCGTTATTTTATTGCCGTTGCAGAAGAGCTGCATTTTGGCCGCGCGGCGCAACGGCTGCATATTTCTCAGCCGCCGCTCAGTCAGCAAATCATGCACCTTGAGGCAGAAACCGGGGCGCAGCTGTTTAACCGCACCAACCGCAGCGTGCAGCTCACGCCGGCCGGGCAACAATTTTTGCAGGATGCGCGCGCCATTCTGTTGCAGGTTGAGCAGGCGACCCAGCGTGCGGCACGACTACATCGGGGAGAAGAAGGGGAACTGCGCATTGGCTTTACCTCGTCTGCCGCTTTTATTGGTGTCGTCTCGGATGCGCTCTACCTGTTTCGCCAGCGCTGGCCTGATGTTCATGTTCAGATGCAGGAAATCAATACCCGGCAGCAGCTGACGCCGCTCCATGAAGGGAAACTCGATTTGGGTGTGATGCGCAACACGCCGCTGCCTGCGGATCTGCATCATCAACTGCTGTTACAGGAGCCGCTATGCGCGGTGGTGCACAAAGCCCATCCGCTGGCATCCGCCGGGAAGATTTCTTTACAGGCGCTGGCCAGTGAGCCTTTTGTCTTTTTCGATCCGCAGGTGGGAACGGCGCTTTACAGCGAAATACTCGATTTACTGCAACGCTATCAGATCAAACCCTATATCACTCAGGAAGTGGGCGAGGCGATGACAATTCTCGGTCTGGTCGCGACCGGTTTAGGCGTGTCTATTTTACCGGCATCGTTCAGCCATGCCCGCCTGACAAATGTCGTCTGGCTGCCGCTTGAGGAACCGGATGCACTTTCGGAAATGTGGCTGGTCTGGTCTGCGCAACGGGAAATGAGCGCGCAGATGGCCCATATGATGGCGCTGTTGCGGCGGGAAAACGAACGCTCTCGCTAAAGGCGGAAAAATTATGTGTGATAAATCACATATCTAAGCAAATATTTGCCGCAAAAGGTGAATCTGCCGCACCATAGCGGATATTTATTTAGAAGCGCGAAAATAACCGGAGCAGGGTGTGAGTTCGGACAGCCAACCTGGCCATATTGACCAAATTAAACAAATCAATGCTGGCGTCGTTTACCGATTAATTGATCAGCATGGCCCCGTCTCGCGCATTGAATTGTCCAGGCGCGCCCAGTTAGCCCCAGCCAGTATTACCAAAATTGTCCGGGAAATGCTGGATGCCCATCTGGTTCAGGAAACCGAATTTCAGGATCCGGGCGCGCGTGGTCGTCCCGCTATCGGGTTAATTCTGGACACGGAGGCCTGGCACTACCTGGCCCTTCGCCTGCACCGTGGCACATTAACCCTGACGCTTCGCGATTTGAGCAGCAGGGCGCTGGTTGAAGACCATTTGCCCCTCCCGGATGATCCCACCCAATCCTTACTGACCACACTGACCGACCATGTTGATGCGTTTTTTATCCGCCATCAAAAGCGGCTGGAAAGGCTGACCGCCATTGCTATCACGTTGCCGGGGCTGATCAACGTCGCATCAGGCGTGGTGCACCGGTTACCCGGTTATAACTGCCATGATATGCCACTGGGCAGCACCCTGGCGGCCCGAACCGGCCTGCCGGTGTTTATCCAGCATGATATCTCGGCCTGGACATTGGCAGAATCCCTGTTTGGCGCATCGCGCGGTGCGCAGGATGTCATTCAGATTGTCATTGATGAAACCGTGGGGGCGGGCGTGATCACGGACGGACAGTTACTTCACAAAAGCGGACGTGCGCTGGTCGAAGTGGGCCATACGCAGGTCGATCCCTATGGTCAGCAATGTTACTGCGGGAATCATGGCTGCCTGGAAACGGTGGCCAGTACCGGCAGTCTGCTGGCCCTTGTTGCTCAGCGTCTGCCGGGACAGCCCGACAGCCTGTTACATCATCAAACCTTAACGCTGGAGGCGGTCTGTGAGGCGGCCCAGGCGGGTGACAGGCTGGCCCGCGATGCCATCGCCACGGTAGGGCATCATGTGGGCAGGCTGCTTGGCATGATGGTAAATATCTTCAATCCTCAACATATTCTTATAGGTTCACCGCTAAATCAGGCGGCGGACATCCTGTTTCCGGCGGTACAAAACACCATTCATCAGCAGTCGTTACCGGCTTACAGCGCAGGCATTCAGCTTGCACCTACTGAGTTTACTGAGCCTGGCACACTCGGTGCGGCGGCGCTCATTAAAGATTCGCTCTATAGCGGTTACCTGTTAGTGAAGTTACTACAAGGTTAAGCAACACTAACCTTGCGCTAACGCAATCTGCCTGTGCTTTTCCTTCCTTAGAATGTCTGTTCGCACGAAAGACTCATCGCCGATGAGTCGAAACCGCTGGTGAAGGAGACGTCGAGTGAAAACGCTATTTATTGCGGGAACAGATACCGAAGTGGGAAAAACCGTTGTGTCGCGCGCCCTGTTACAGAGTTTTATTCAGGCCGGTTTCAGTGCCGCAGGCTACAAGCCTGTTGCCCGTTGTGGTGTCAAAACGGAAGAGGGCCTGAGAAATAAAGATGCGTTGTTTTTACAAAGCGCCTCGTCCATGACGTTGCCTTATCAGGCTGTGAATCCCGTTATTTTCGAAAAAGAAGAAATCGGGGGTTATCCGCCTTGTGAGGTTAACTATGCGCGAATCAGTCAGGGGTTAAAGAACCTGCATCAACTGGCCGATCGCGTCGTGGTTGAGGGCACAGGAGGCTGGCGCAGCCTGATGAATGATGCCCAGCCGTTATCGGCCTGGGTGGTGGAACAACAGTTGCCGGTGATCCTGGTCGTGGGGATTAAAACGGGCTGCATCAGCCATGCGTTGCTGACGGCTGAGGCTATTCTGGGTGATGGCTTACCGCTGGCAGGCTGGGTGGCAAACCGGATCAATCCGGGGCTGGCGCATTATGCGGAGATCATTTCAGTCCTGCGTGACAAGCTTCCTGCGCCGCTGTTGGGTGAGTTGCCCTATTTGCCGCGTGTTGAGCAGCGTGATGTGTCCCGCTACCTGGATATCTCCCTGCTCGATGCCGACAAGCTGCCGGTTGCAAAGGCGAAAATAGCCTGACGCCCTTCATCTGAAAACACACGCTAATAAGAAAGACAGTGACACAGGATGCGAAACACGAAACCCGCTCGATGGAAAAGGGCCGCAACCGGGGTGCGGCCCTGATTTTTCAGGGATTCAGACGGCGACGCGTACGGCCGGAACTGAGGTAGTCCGCGATATAATCCTGCGAAATTTCCCCGCTGTAACGGCCTTCTTCATCCACAATCGGCATCCACACCGTGTTGTGTTCATACAGCTTTGACAGCACCACGCGCAGGTTCTCCTCGGCTTTGCCGGTTACCCGGAAGGTGTGCAGGATATCCTCACAGCGACCGCTGGCGCTACGCGCCTCGCGACGTTTAACAAACCCGAGCGGTTTACCATCGTCGTCCACGACGGTAATGGAACGCATATCGTTATCGTCCATAGTGCTGAACGCATCCATCAGTGGCGTCGAACGTTTCACCGTGATGGTCGGTTGCTGATCGGTCACATCACCCGCCTGCACCAGCAGCAGACGTTTCAGAGTGCGGTCCTGACCGACAAACGACCCGACAAAATCATTCGCTGGCGTCGCCAGTAATTCGTCCGGGCTGGCGCACTGCACGATTTTGCCCTGGCCAAATACGGCGATGCGATCGCCAAGTTTCAGCGCCTCGTCAATATCGTGGCTGACCAGCATGACGGTTTTCTTTAACTGACGCTGCATATCCAGGAACTCATTCTGGATGACTTCACGGTTAATCGGGTCCACCGCACCAAAAGGTTCATCCATTAGCAAAACCGGCGGATCCGCTGCCAGCGCGCGAATAACGCCAATACGCTGCTGTTGCCCGCCCGACATTTCACGCGGATAGCGATGCAGAAATTTCGTGGGATCCAGTGCCACCATGCTCATTAATTCGGTGGCCCGCTCGCGGCACTGTTTTTTGTCCCAGCCCAGCATGCGCGGCACGACGGTAATGTTTTCCTCAATCGTCATGTTAGGAAACAAACCAATTTGCTGAATAACGTAGCCAATATTGCGGCGCAGCGTGGTCGTGTCCTGGGTGCTGGTGTCCTCACCGTTGATGAGAATACGTCCGCTGGTGGCCGGAATCAGGCGGTTAATCATTTTCAGAGTGGTCGTTTTCCCACAGCCGGAAGGGCCCAGCAGTACGCACATTTCGCCCGCCGGCACCTCAAGACTTACATTGTCCACCGCTTTCATCAGCGTGCCATTTTTCTGGCTGAAGGTTTTCGTCAGATTTTCAAGTTTTATCATTATCGAATTCCCTTAGGAGTCAGCGCCAGCTGCAAACGGTGCAGCAGCCAGTCAAGAACAATCGCCAGCAGGCAAATCATCAGTGCGCCGGCAATCAGCATGCGCACGTCACTTCCGCTGATGCCATCCAGCAGGAGCAGGCCAAGTCCGCCCGCACCGATCACCGCCGCGATGGCCATAACGCCAACATTCATCACGACGGCGGTGCGGATACCGCCAAAAATGACGGGCAGGGCCATGGGGATCTCTACCCAGCGCAGACGCTGCCAGAACGTCATCCCAATGCCCCGACCGGCCTCACGTAAGCCATCCGGCAGGTTTTCCAGCGCGGTATGGGTATTACGTACAATCGGCAGCAGGGAATACAGGAACACCGCCGTGATGGCAGGCACTGCACCGATTCCCTGACCGATCAGCGAAAACAGCGGGATCATCAGACCAAACAGGGCGATGGTCGGAATGGTCAACACGATGGTGGCGATGCCCAGTACCGGCGTGGCCAGCCATTTAATGCGGACAATTAAAATGCCCAACGGCACGCCGGCCAGAATGGCGCAGCCCACAGCGACCAGCACCAGCCAGGTATGCTGCCAGGTCAGCGTGAGCAGGTTATTCCAGTTATCAATGATGTAATGAAGGGTATCCACGATGCCTCCTTACAGCATGTTTTTGGATTGAAGGAAATCGCGCGCCACCTGTTCCGGTGACTGATGATCGATATCCACGCGCTTGTTCATCTCGGTGATGGCCTCATCCGTAATCAGCGGTGAAAGCTGATTCAGCGCCGCCTCAAGGCCGGGATGGCTCTCCAGCACATCTTTGCGTACGACCGGCGTCACGTTGTAGCTGGGGAAGAAGTGCTTATCATCTTGCAGCACCTTGAGATCGAATCCTTTTACGCGCCCATCCGTGGTGTAAATCAAGCCCGCATCAACAAAACCGTCGCGGATCGCGTTGTACACCAGACCCGGGTCCATCTGACGAATTTGCGGTCTGTCCAGCGTGAGGTTGTAGGTCTTCTGCAGCGGCTTCATCCCATCCGAACGGCCATAGAACTCCAGATCCAGCCCCAGTCGCCAGTTATGTTTCGGGTCGGTTTTGCGCACCTGATCAATTTTGGCCACCAGTTGCGACAGGGTAGAAATACCTTCTTTATCCGCCCGCGCCCGCTGCATGGCAAAAGCATAGGTGTTGTTCATCGGGGCTGGATTAAGCCAGATCAGCCCCAGCCTGCCATCCAGATTTTTAACGGTCTGGTAAGCTTCCTGTGAGGACATGGGCTTGTTGATATGGTTGAAAATAATCAGTGAGGTACCGGTATATTCCCACGTCATGTCGATTTGCTTGTTAATCATGGCATTTCGACTGATTGTCGTGGCAATGTTGCGTTTTGGGATAACCTGAAACCCTTTCTTTTGCAGCCACATCACGGTCATGGCAGAAAGAATGTGTTGTTCCGTAAAACTTTTCGTCGCCAGCACCAGCTGGGCGGCAGCCTGAACGCTCTGGCTGAGCGCCAGCGTCGCCGTCAGGGCCAGCGTACAGTGCTTAATCCAACGCGTAAGCATCATCAACTCCTGTTTTATGCCGCAGCGTGCGGACTCAGATAACGGCCTAACGTCGCCAGCAACATATCCAGTATCAGGGCCACTAACGCCGTTGCCACCGCGCCCAGAATCAGGACCGGGAAGTCATTGAGGTAAATCCCCGGAAAAATCAGCTCGCCAAAGCTGCTGGCACCAATCAGGAAGGCAAGCGGGGCGGTGCCAACGTTAATGGCTGTCGCAATGCGCACCCCTGCCAGAATGACCGGCAGCGCATTCGGCAGCTCAACCTGACGCAGGCGTTGCCATTTTGTCATGCCGATACCGTTAGCGGCTTCAATCAGTGAGGGCGGAACGGCGCTCAGTCCGGCATAGGTGTTGCGGACAATGGGGAGCAGCGAGGCCAGGAACAGGGCAAACAGCGCCGGCTTATCGCCAATGCCGATCACCACCATGGCCAGCGCCAGTACGGCCAGCGGCGGCAACGTGTTGCCCACGTTAAAGATTTGCATGACATATTCTGCCCAGCGACGGGCAAAGGGACGGCTTAGCAGGATCCCACTGGGAATACCGACCAGCAGGGCAAACAGCATTGACCAGAACACTAAAAACAGGTGCTGTTGGCCAAGATAGATGAGATCAACGCGGCGGGCGACCAGTGTATCCCAGCCCAGCCCCCAAACCAGTGCGCCCAACACTGCTATCACAGCAAGCAGCGCCAGACCGGCACGTTTGGCCAGCGAAGCGTTATGCATACGGATTCTCCCTGTAGACCAATCTGTTGTTATCAAACCCTGAACCGACATGACAGACGCCACAAAAAGGGCCGCCGCGTCCAAAACCATGCCGATTGTTAAACGTGTAAAACGTTTGCGAATTTCTGCGTAATTTCATTAATCACAGTCAACGCAGTTTTAAACCTATAGCAACGTCAAGCGAAGCGCGCCAGCTTTTATCGGTAAAATCATGGAGATAGCATGGGGTCAAAATCGCCGCAGCCCTTACTACAACTGGTTTAACAGCGAAACTACCTGATTTACCCCGATTTACGTGACAACGTCACAAAAGCGCTGAATTGACTCCTGGACGCGCAGATTTGCGCTAGCCTTAGGGAACGCAAAAAGGGAGCATCATGATCAACAGCACTTCCGCGCCGCTGCGCCGCAACTGGATTCTTTTCGCCTGCATGCTCGCCATGTTTATGGCCGCCATCGAAGTCACTATTGTGGCCACCGCGATGCCAACAATTGTCGCCGAGCTGGGGGGCTTTGCGCAGTTTGGCTGGGTATTTTCGGTTTACCTACTGACGCAGGCCATAAGCGTACCGCTTTATGGGCGCCTGGCGGATCTGTGGGGCAGAAAGAGGATGCTGTTTCTGGGCATCACGTTTTTTTTGGCAGGGTCGGTGTTATGCGGCTTTGCGCACAGCATGTTTTGGCTCATCGTGTTCCGCGCCTTTCAGGGCCTGGGCGCGGGGGCCATCATGCCGCTGACGTCCACGATTGTGGCCGATATCTATTCCCCCCGTGAGCGGGCCAGCGTGCAGGGCTGGCTGTCCAGCGTCTGGGGCGTGGCGGCGATTGTCGGGCCGCTCTCGGGCGCGTGGCTGGTCCAGCACTTCAACTGGTCGGTGATTTTCTGGGTCAATGTCCCGATTGGCATCATCAGTATGCTGTTGCTGGCCATCCTGCTGCCAACACATCCACAGAAACAGCCGGCCCCGTCACTGAATCTGATTGGCAGTGGCTGGCTGACGCTGTGCATCAGCGCCATACTGATTGCCCTGTTACAGGCAGAACAACTGGGCTACTGGCTCCTGTTGTTTTTACTTGTGGGCGGGCTGGCCGGCTGGCAGTTAACCCGCCATGAACAGCAGGCACAGGCGCCCCTGTTTCCGATGCGTCTCTGGCAGAGTAAGCTGATTATTGCCGGCAATATAGGCAACCTGGTGATTGGGGCGACCATGATGGGCGTCAGCGCGTTTTTACCGACATGGATACAGGGCGTCACGGGCGGTTCGCCACTTCAGGCCGGCACCGCGCTGGCGATGATGTCCATCGGCTGGCCGCTGGCCAGTACGGTCAGTGGCCGCCTGATGCTGTTCACTTCCTATCGTTTTACCGCCCAGCTGGGCGCAATATTGTTAATTGCAGGCAGCGCCTTACTGCTGCTGTTACACAGAGAAAGTTCGCTACTGCAGGCGGGCTTCACCTCATTCCTCATCGGCACCGGCATGGGGATGACCAGCACGACGTTTCTGGTGTCTGTGCAGAATCATGCCGAATATGGCATTCGCGGTATTTGCACGGCGTCGGTAATGTTCAGCCGTATGATTGGCTCCGCGCTGGGAACGGCGGTGATGGGCGCCGTGCTAAACCTCAACCTGCAGTGGCGGTTGCCACATGCAGAGGATCCGGTGCAGCAAATTATGTCGCAGACAACCCGCGACCAGTTGGCCCCGGATGAGCTGCAGCACCTGTTACAGGCGATTGCTGCCTCACTGCACTGGGTGTTTATCGTGGCGTTGGTTATCGCGTTATCGGCGATGTGGGTCGCCGGAAAAATGCCGCGTCAGCAGCCGCAACAGGCCGACTGATACCGGGTCGTTTAGTCGTCAGGGTGCGATTCGGACGGCAACAGGAGAGAAAACGAAAAAGAGAAGGGCGACAATGTCGCCCTGAACGTTACTGCGTTGAGGTGTCCTGCGAGCTACCCGCGCTGTCAGGGACCGCCGCCCCGTCATCGCGACCCAGCTTTTTATAAACGATTTTCTGTGTGTCGTTATCGCAATGACCGACAACCTGTCCGCCCGCCTGGTCGGCCTGATCGTTGGGCACCACATCCAGACTAAAGCCTGATTCGGGCACACCGTTCTGGATAATTTTCTGGCTGATATCCGCTTTTACGGATTCACAGGAGGCCTGCGCCAGCAGCGGGAATGCCAAAAACGTCACTGTCAGTAATGCATGCTTCATCTTCATAACCTTTTCCTTTTGTCATGCGTCAGTCATTACTATAGCTGAAAATTACGGCAGTACCGGACGACCGGTGCGGCGATCCAGACAGCGCAACGTGTTGGGTTCCCAGTAGGCGTTCAGGTTAGCGCTCTGCTCACACTTGTCGCGGGTATCAAACGCGCGGTCCGCTTTATCAAACTCTTTTTCCACCCGGCGGTTCACTTTATTGCGCAGCATGTGCGTGTCATTCCACTGCTCTTTACTCTGACGGGCCGCTTCATTATTCAGCGCGCTACTGCCATTTTCAATTATCAGGCGATCGGTGTTTGCACTCACGCCAAATGCCGTGACAGAAAGCAGGGCCACCATCAGAACCGGAAGCAATTTTTTCATCGTAATATCCTTCAGTTAACACGGGCTTACCTGTGGGTAAACTTTTGCAGCCTGTGCGCAATAGTATACCATTGCCGCTCAGATGCTCACCAGCAGTGTGCATGTCGTTTACCTGCCTGAGAGATTAACGTGCTGATCAAGACTGCATTACTGTTTTTTATTACCGCCCTGGCAGAGATCACAGGCTGTTTTTTGCCCTGGCTGTGGCTGAAAAAGGGCGCGTCGGCCTGGCTGTTAGTGCCTGCCGTATTGAGTCTCGCGCTGTTTGTCTGGCTGCTGACGCTCCATCCGGCGGCAAGTGGGCGCGTATACGCGGCTTACGGCGGCGTTTATGTTCTCACGGCGCTGGTCTGGTTGCGCATCGTAGACGGGGTGAAGCTGAGTATCTGGGACTGGAGTGGTGCGCTGATTGCGTTCAGCGGCATGTTGATTATCGTGCTGGGCTGGGGCAAAGCGTAAAAAGCCAGCCCGAGGGCTGGCCTCTTAATCAGGGTTTATGCACTTTAAGGCCTGCCAGCGTCTGGCTGACGGGCATCATTTCCAGGGTGTTGATGTTGACGTGTTTAGGCAGGGTTGCCACCCAGTAAACCGCTTCAGTCACATCTTCCGGCGTCAGTGCTGTCGCGCCCTCATAAACCTTATCAGCCTTGTCATCGTCGCCTTTAAAGCGCACGTTAGAGAATTCGGTGCCGCCAACCAGGCCTGGCTCAATATCCGTTACGCGCAGGGCGGTGCCGTGCAAATCGGTGCGCAGGTTCAGGCTGAACTGACGGACAAAGGCCTTGGTGGCCCCATACACGTTACCGCCCGCATAGGGCCAGCTTCCGGCAATCGACCCGATATTAATGATATGACCGACGTTACGCTCAACCATCGCAGGCAAGACGGCGCGCGTCATATACACCAGCCCCTTCGTGTTGGTGTCGATCATATTTTCCCAGTCATTCACATCTGCCCGGTGCGCCGGTTCAATGCCTAATGCCAGACCCGCGTTATTGACCAGCACATCAATGTCGCGCCATTCTGCAGGGAGGTGTGCAATTGCCTCTTCAATGGCGGCCCGGTTGCGCACATCCAGTTGCACCGTATACAGGTTGTCGCCCAACGCGTCTTTCAGCGCTTTCAGACGTTCTGCGCGACGGCCGCTTGCGATCACTTTGTGTCCTGTTTCGATGAACCGGCGGGTAATGCTTTGACCAAACCCTGCCGTTGCCCCCGTAACAAAAATAATCATCGTGTTTCCCTTATTCCGTTTCATGGTGTTCCTTTCACCTTAACACGGCATTTTTGGCGACGTCCGCTAAATTTTACGTGCACGGTCACCCACGGCCTGCGCCGTTATTGTGCAGCCTGCCCCGTTATTGTGCAAACCCCTCAGGCTGGCAAGGCGCATTTTGGCCATCATTATGCAGGCAACCGATTGCGAAGGGATGGCAACCGTTTGCGTCGTGTGTAAAGACGTTTTTTTGTTGCGCAACGAATAATTTTGATTAAGTTACTGATATATAAGTTTTTATTTTATAAACAAGGCTGGCATGACTCTTGCAAAATGTTCAAACAGAGACCAGGGTTAAGGCACAGGGCGACATTTACCCCGCCCGGCAGAGGAAACATTATGCTGACATATACGGACGCGGCGATTCGCGCCAGCTTCTTCGATTTTGCCGCAGTGGCACACGATCCCGAATCGATACTGGCGCAGGCACGCTATCTGGACGATGGCGTGCTGACGCTGCGTGAAGGGCGTGTTGTCGATCTGCGCCCCTGGCAGGAGAGCACAGACAGCCTGAATGCAGGCGGCATGATTGACCTGCGCGGTAAGCTGATCATCCCGGGCTTTGTCGATTGCCATATTCATTATCCGCAAACGGAAATGATCGGTGCCTTTGGCGAGCAACTGCTGGAGTGGCTGAATCAGTACACTTTTCCCGTGGAAGCGCAGTATCACTGCCCGGATCATGCCGCGCAGATGTCGGCATTTTTCCTGCAGCAGTTACTGGCGAACGGCACGACCAGCGCGTTGATTTTCGGCACGGTGCACCCGCAGTCGGTAGATGCGCTGTTCAGCGCAGCCGAGGCGCTCAATATGCGTATTATCGCAGGCAAAGTGATGATGGATCGCAATGCCCCGGACTACCTGACAGAAACGCCAGAAGAGAGCTATGCCCAGACGGAGGCGCTGATTGCGCGCTGGCACGAGCGCGGCCGCCTTAGTTATGCGCTGACGCCGCGTTTCGCTCCGACCTCTTCTCCGGCGCTGCTGGAGAAAGTTCAGGCGCTTCGCCAGCGTCACCCGGATGTCTGGGTTCATACGCACCTTAGCGAAAACCCCCACGAAGTGGCCTGGGTGAAGCAGCTTTTTCCTGACCATAACGGTTATCTGGATGTGTATCATCAGTATCAGCTGACCGGGCGCCGCAGCGTATTCGCGCACTGTCTGCATCTGGAAACACAGGAGTGGCAGTGCCTGCATGATACGAACTCCGCCATAGCATTTTGCCCCACCTCAAATCTGTTTCTGGGCAGCGGCCTGTTCAATATCCAGCGGAGCTGGCAGCAGGGCGTTAAGGTGGGCATCGGCACCGACGTAGGCGCCGGCACCACCTTCAATATGCTGCAAACGCTGGGAGAAGCCTACAAAGTGGGGCAACTGCAGCAGTACAAACTGAGCGCCGCAGAAGCGTTTTATCACGCCACACTGGGCGGCGCCCATGCGCTGGATCTCGACAAACACATCGGTAACTTCGCCCCGGGCAAGGAAGCGGACTTTGTGGTGCTGGATCCCGCCGTGTCCGCCTTGCAGAGGTTACGCATGGCAAACAGTAAAGATATCTGGGAAAAACTGTTTGTGCTGATGACGCTCGGCGATGACAGAAATATCGTACAAACCTGGGTTAACGGTCGCCCGGTCTGGCAATCCGCTGCAAAGGAGAACGCCGCATGATTCAGTTCCTGCTTAATGACCGTCCGGTGACAGAAGAGCAGCTCGATCCCAATCTGACGGTCCTGTCGTATTTGCGCACGCATCAGCGTCGCTGCGGCACCAAAGAGGGCTGTGCCTCCGGCGACTGCGGCGCGTGTAGCGTCACGCTGGGCAGTGTCGTAGACGGGAAGCTCACCTACCAGACCGTGAACAGCTGCCTGATGCTGGTCAGTGGGCTACAGGGTAAGCAACTCATTACGGTAGAGGATCTACGCCAGGGAAAAAGCCTGCATCCGGTACAGCAGGCGATGGTGGACTGCCATGGCTCGCAGTGTGGATTCTGTACGCCGGGTTTTGTCATGTCGCTGTTTAGTCTGCAAAAAAACCAGCCTGAGTGGAATCGTCAGCAGGCCGAACATGCGCTGGCGGGTAACCTGTGCCGCTGTACCGGTTACCGTTCCATCATGGCGGCTGCCGAGCAAAGCCTGAGCGATGTTCAGCCCGACAGCTTTGATCGTCAGGCACAGCAGGTGACTGAACAGCTGATGAACCTGACACACGAGGCTATCCAGACGCTGGAAAAGAACGGTCGCACCTGTTTTATCCCGAAAACCGTGCAGCAGCTTGCCGAATGCTGTATCGCCCATCCTGATGCCGCATTGCTGGCGGGCGGCACCGATCTCAGCCTGCTGATTACCCAGCGCGACCAGCATCTCCCCAAAATGATTGCCCTGGGGCAGGTTGACGCACTGAAAGCCTGCGGCGAGGACGATAAACACTATCAACTGGGTGCCGCTGCGTCGCTGGAGCACATTGCCGATTTTATGGCGACGCGCATTCCGGGTTTTGCCGGAATGCTGACGCGCTTTGCCTCGCTACAAATTCGTCAACTCGGCACGCTGGGCGGCAACCTTGCAAACGCTTCGCCGATTGGTGATGCCTCGCCTACGCTGCTGGCACTTAATGCATCGCTACTGCTGCAGCACGGCGACACGCAACGTACCGTGCCGCTCGATGGCTTTTTCACGGGCTACCGACAGACAGTGCTAAAGCCGGGGGAGTTTATTCACACCATTCTGATTCCTAAAGTGACAGTGTCACCTGATTTCGTGGCCTGGAAAGTTTCAAAACGGTTGGATGATGACATTTCAGCGGTGTTTGCCGCCTTTAATATTCATACCGATAACGGCATCGTAACGCGTGCGCATATTGCATTCGGCGGTATGGCGGCAACGCCGCTTCGTGCGGTCGCCTGTGAACAGGCGCTGTGTGGTGCCGCTTTATCGCCGGAAACGCTGGCGAGAGCCTGTCAGGCGCTGGAAGCGACGTTTCAGCCGCTGAGCGATTTCCGGGCCAGCGCAGATTACCGTCTGCAGGTCGCCTGTAACCTGTTGCGTCGTTATGTTTACCGTTCAAACGGACTCGCCATCACAGAGGTAAGCCGCTATGTCTCATAATCGTCCGGCATTGCCTGAATCTGCGTTACCCGTCCTGTTCGCCAGCGATATGACCACGGGCGTAGGACGCAGTCAAAAACACGAAAGTGCGGAAAAACACGTCTCCGGTGAAGCGCAATATATTGACGATAAAGCAGAACAGCCGGGCTTACTGCACCTTTGTCCGCGTCTGAGCGACCACGCGCATGCGCGTATTACACGCGTCGATCTGCAACCCTGTTACGCGGTTCCGGGCGTAGTACGCGTACTGACCTGGCAGGATGTGCCCGGCGTCAATGATATCGGGCCCCTACAGCCAGGCGATCCGCTTCTGGCACAGGATATCGTCCACTATGTGGGCCAGATTGTGATTGCCGTACTGGCCGAAACGCCCGAAGCGGCGCGTCAGGGCGCTAACGCGGCGATGATTGAGTACGCCATTCTTCCGGCGCTGCTGGATGTCGAAGACGCGCTGAAGCAGGGCAGCTTCGTGCAGGAACCCCATATTCATCAGCGCGGTGACGTTGAGGCGGCACTGGCGCGTGCGCCGCATCGGGTTCAAGGGGCGTTCCACATTGGCGGACAAGAGCATTTCTATCTGGAAACGCAAACCGCCCTGGTGATTCCCGGTGAAGACGACGCATTGCAGGTCTTTTGTTCGACGCAGAACCCCACTGAAATTCAAAAGCTGGTGGCCGAAGTCATGGGCATCACCATGAACAAGGTCACGATTGATATGCGGCGTATGGGCGGCGGATTTGGCGGCAAGGAAACCCAGGCCGCCGGTGTTGCCTGCCTGTGTGCTGTCGCCGCCAGGCTGACCGGGCGCGCCGTGAAAATGCGCCTCGCGCGGCGTGATGACATGCGTATTACCGGCAAACGGCATCCGTTTTTTGTGCGCTACGACGTGGGTGTTGAGGATGACGGCCGCTTGTGTGGCGTGAAAATCGATCTGGCAGGTAACTGTGGTTACTCACTGGATCTCAGCGGATCGATTGTGGATCGGGCAATGTTTCATGCCGATAACGCGTACTACCTCGGCGATGCGCGGATTACCGGTTACCGCTGCCGCACCAATACCGCGTCCAATACTGCGTTTCGCGGGTTTGGCGGCCCGCAGGGCATGGTGGCGATAGAGCAGATTATGGACCATATCGCCCGCGAGCGCGGAATCGATCCGCTGACGCTGCGTAAACGGAACTACTACGGTAAACACGAGCGCAATATCACGCATTACCACCAGCAGGTGAAAGATAATCTGCTGGATGAGATCACGGAACAGCTGGAAATCAGCAGTGATTACCACGCGCGGCGGGAAGCCATCGCGGCCTTTAACGCCAGCAGTCCGCTGCTAAAACGCGGTCTTGCGCTGACGCCGGTGAAGTTTGGGATTTCTTTCACCTCAAGTTTTCTCAACCAGGCCGGTGCGCTGATTCTGATCTACACCGATGGCACAGTACAACTCAACCACGGCGGAACGGAAATGGGCCAGGGGCTCAATACCAAAGTGGCGCAGATTGTCGCGCAGGTGCTGCAAATCGATACCGATAAGATCCAGATCACCGCCACAGACACCGGCAAAGTGCCCAATACATCGCCGACCGCGGCTTCCAGTGGTACGGATCTGAACGGCAAAGCGGCGCAAAATGCGGCGGAAATCCTGCGTGAACGCATGCGCACTATGCTGTGTTCGCTGCATAACTGTCTCCCCGAGGCGGTAAGTTTCAACAACGGCGTGGTACGCGCAGGCGATCACTATTACACGTTCGCTCAGGTCGCCCAGCTTGCCTGGCTTAATCAGGTGCCGCTCTCCGCGACGGGATATTATCGCGTGCCTGGCATCCACTACGATCGTCAGGCTGGTCGGGGCGAACCGTTTTACTATTTCGCTTACGGGGCCGCCTGTTGCGAAGTGATTGTGGATACGCTGACGGGCGAATACCGGTTATTACGGGCGGATATTCTGCATGATGTCGGGGCCTCACTGAATCCAGCCATTGACATCGGTCAGGTCGAGGGCGGCTTCGTGCAGGGGCTGGGCTGGCTGACCTGTGAGGAACTGGTCTGGAATGACAAAGGCCAGTTGATGACGAACGGTCCGGCCAGCTACAAAATTCCGGCAATCAGCGATGTGCCCGCCGATATGCGCGTCACACTGGTCGAAAACCGTAAGAATCCGCAGGATACGGTATTCCATTCCAAGGCAGTGGGCGAGCCGCCTTTTATGCTGGGGATCGCCGCCTGGTGCGCATTACAGGATGCGGTCGCCAGTCTCGCGGACTATCGCCAACATCCGGGGCTGGACGCGCCTGCTACGCCGGAGCGGGTATTCTGGGGCGCACAGCGTATGGCCGGGAGGCGCGGATGATTTTCCATGACTGGATAAGCATCCTGCACCATCTCCGTGAAACGCGCCAGCCTTGCGTACTGGTCACTGTGCTGCGCGATCGTGGCTCGGTGCCCCGGGACGGCGGCGCTAAAATGGTGGTGACGGCGAAGGAAACCTTTTTAACAATTGGCGGCGGACATCTGGAATTTCAGTGTATCGCGCAGGCCCGCGCACTGCTGGAAAGCGGGCAGGCAAGCCCGCACACAGAGGATTTCAGTCTGGGGGCACGGCTGGGCCAGTGCTGCGGCGGTATGACCACCATGTTATTCGAACCCCTGTTACAGGCACAGCCGGAAATCCTGGTGTTTGGCGCGGGCCATGTGGGTCAGGCGCTGGTGAATGTGCTGGCAACGTTACCCTGTCACATTAACTGGATTGACAGCCGGGAAAATGTTTTTTTATCCGTGCCGCCCGGGGTGCGCATCCAGCAGCCTGACGATCCGCTGGACGCAGTGGCTGAGGCGCCCGCTGGCAGCTATTATATCGTGATGACGCACCACCATCCGTTGGATCTGGCGCTCTGTGAAGCCATTCTTAAGCGGGGAGATTTCCACTACGCGGGCGTCATTGGCTCGCAGACAAAAAGCCAGCGCTTTCGCTATCGTCTGGCCGGCAAAGGCATCGACGACGTCCGGCTGGCGCGCCTGCGCTGCCCGGTGGGCTTACCCGATGTAAAAGGGAAACTGCCCGCCGAAATCGCCGTGGCGATTGCGGGTGAGATTATTGCGGTGTACCAGCAACAACGCGGATAGGTTGTTCTGCCCGAGGCGACCTGCCACTATGAAACACTGTGTAGACTATCAGGAGCGCCTATGAACGCCCGTCAAAACCCTTTCTTTAGCGTCAGCAGTCTGCCTTATCACACGCCACCGTTTGACCAGATTCAGGAAACGGACTTTTTGCCCGCGCTGCAGGCCGGTATCGAAGAGAAACGTCAGGAAGTCCTGGCCATTGCGACATCCGCTGATGCCCCGACGTTCCAGAATACCTGTGAAGCGCTGGAGAAAAGTGGCCAGCTGCTTACCCGGGTAAGCCTGGTGTTTAATGCCATGACCTCGGCGAATACCAGCCCCTATTTACAACAGATCGATGAAGAGATTACGCCGCAACTGACCGCGCTTAATGATGAGATCATGCTGAATCGTCCGCTGTTTTCACGCATCGATCAGGTCTATGTGCAACGAAACCAGCTGGATGCCGAATCCAGACGTCTGGTAGAAATTCTCTGGCAGCGTTTTCAGCTTGCCGGTGCCAATCTGCCCGAAGCGCAGAAACAGCAACTGAAAACTCTGAATCAGGAGGCGGCGCGGCTCAGTACCCAGTTCACAAATAAGCTGCTGGCGGCCACGAAGGCCGGCGGTCTGGTCGTCGAGGATGTGCAACAGTTAGCCGGTCTGAGCGCGTCCGATCTGGCCGTCGCCAGGGCCGCCGCGAAGGCGCGTGGTCTGGAAAACGCGTGGCTGTTGGTGCTGCAAAACACGACGCAACAGCCCGCACTGCAATCGCTGACGGTGCGCGCAACGCGCCAGGCCCTGTTTCATGCGGCCCTGACGCGCAGCGAGAAAAACGATGATAACGATACCCGACAGTTAGTGCTTCGGCTGTCACAGGTGCGTGCCGAACAGGCGAGGCTGTTAGGATTCGCCAGTTTTGCGACCTGGCAACTGCAGGATCAGATGGCCAAAACGCCCGAGGCCGCTCTGGCGTTTATGCGTAATATTGTGCCTGCCGCCCGGGCAAGGGCCGAACGCGAAGCCGCGGCGATTCAGCAAACGATCGATAAGCAGCAGGGGGATTTTACCCTCAGCGCCTGGGACTGGAATTTCTACGCCGAGCAGGTCAGGCGGGCGCAGTACGATTTAGATGAGAATCAGATCAAGCCCTATTTTGAGCTCAACACGGTACTGGAACAGGGCGTTTTCTGGGCGGCCACGCAGCTTTATGGTATTACGTTCGCGCAACGTCACGATCTGCCGGTTTACCATCCGGATGTACAGGTGTACGAAATTTTCGATGCTGACGGGAGCGGGCTTGCGCTGTTTTACACGGACTTCTTCAAACGCGACAGTAAAGGCGGTGGCGCCTGGATGAGCAACTTTGTTAATCAGTCCACGCTCCTCGACAGCAAACCCGTGATTTACAACGTCTGCAACTACACGCAACCCGCGGAGGGGGAACCCGCACTCCTGAGCTGGGATGAGGTGATAACCCTGTTTCATGAGTTCGGGCATACGTTGCACGGCCTGTTTGCCAGCCAGCGTTATCCCAGCCTGTCCGGCACAGCAACGCCACGTGATTTTGTTGAATTCCCTTCACAAATCAACGAGCACTGGGCCAGCGAACCACAGGTGTTTCGTCATTATGCCCGCCATTACCAGACGGGTGAGCCGATGCCCGCCGAGCTGCATGAAAAAATCATCAGGGCGGGCAAGTTTAATAAAGGCTACGAGATGAGCGAGCTGCTGGCCGCCGCGTTGCTGGACCTACACTGGCACAGCCTGGATGGCAGTCAGCCAGTACAATCCGTTGACGGATTCGAGCAACAGGCGCTGCGCAGTGATGATCTCGATATGGCGGCCGTCCCGCCGCGCTATCGCTCCAGCTATTTCCAGCACATCTGGGGCGGTGGCTATGCCGCGGGTTATTACGCTTATATCTGGACGCAGATGCTGGCGGATGACGGCTACCAGTGGTTCGTCGAAAACGGCGGACTGACGCGCAAAAATGGCGATATTTTCCGCCAGAAGATCCTGTCTCGCGGCAACAGCAGTGATCTCAAAGCGTTATATGAAGCCTGGCGCGGGGGCGAACCGAAGCTTGAGCCGATGTTAAAAAATCGCGGCCTGGCCGACTGAGCAACAAAGGGCGGAGAATCCGCCCTTTGTTTTTTTACCCCAGCGGACCGCCTTCAATGGTCTCGCACAAGCCCGCCAGTACGCGCTCGCCGGTTTCATTTCTTAATGACTGATACCACTCCGACGTCATCACCGGATCTTTTGCATGCGTGATATCACAACGCTTGCGCGCTTTCAGAACCAGGTCTTTGACACGGTCAACGCGGCGCGCCTGATAACGCAGCAGCGCATCTTCGATGCCAAGCGAATGCGCAGCCAGGGCTGAAGCCAGTACAATGGCATCTTCCATCGCGGCACAGCCGCCCTGACCAATATCCGGCGTGGTGCTGTGCGCGGCATCGCCAAGCAGCACCACCCGGCCTTTCACGAAGCGCTGAAACGGCTCGATATCGTGAATTTCAACCCGGTTGGTGGTGTCCACATCAATGGCCGCAATCAGTTTTTGTACCGGGGCTGCCCAGCCGCTGAAATAGCGGCGCAAATCGTCACGCGCGGTAGTGCGGTCCTGTTCCAGCCCCGCAGGCAGCGGGACATCAAAGAAAAAGTAAAAGCGGTTTCCGCTTACCGGCATTAACGATACGCGCTTGCCATCCCCCACAAAGGTTGTCCACTGGTCCGCAGGCGCGATGGATTCATCAATGTTCACCAGACCGTTCCAGTTCACATAGCCCGCGTAACGGCGGGGCAGCTTTTCCCCCAGCACATAGTCCCGCACAACAGAGTGCGTGCCGTCTGCCGCGACCAGAAAATCGCCTTCAGCCTGGCTGTTGTCTTCGAAGGTGGCGACAACGCCCGTGGCGTGCTGTTCCACCTGCACGATACGTTTACCAAAATGCACTCTGTCGCGGCCGTAGGCATCCAGTAGCATGGCCTGCAACTCGGCGCGGGCAATCGGATAGGGGAATTCACCTACCTGCTGCACCAGCGGCGATAAACTGAACCGTGTCAGGGTTTCACCCGACAATGCATCCTTATAGGCCATAAAGGCCATATTACCGCCCAGCGCGCGGACTTTGTCTTTCAGGCCCAGCGAATTCAGGCATTTCACGCCATTTGGCCAGACCGAAATCGCAGCGCCGACGGGCCGAATGGTTTTTACCGCCTCATAGACTTCCGTCTGAAAACCCTGTTGCTCCAGCGCGAGGGCCGCCGTCATGCCGCCCATTCCGCCACCGATAACGATCGCTTTCATATGTTCTCTCCTTTGCATTGCGTCATATCTTGCAATTTTTGTTCCAGGCGATGAAAAGGCGGCAACCCGCATGAACAAGGCGCAACTCGCTGATATTGAGGAATAATCTTTCCAACCTGCACGCAAACCGTGCAAAAGGCCGCACCGCACCAGTGCAGGAATATTCTGTAAACCACATAAACCACGCGCTTTTAAGATGTTGCCTATGAAACATGCAATTCAGAGCGTGATATAGATCACGCCCTACGACAACGACTTCGGAATCTTTCATGAAAATTGGCATCAGCAATACGCACTATCCGGAGCAGCGCAATATCCTGGTGAATCCGGACAATCACTACATCAACCTGAAAAAGCGCAATCTGTTTTATTTCCTCAATCCGCTGCGTACACGTTTACTCAAGAAGAATAAACGCTTTGTGTTTGTCCCCGTGCCCTTCGCAATAGGGGAGAAGCCCGATATCCTGCATCTGTTTAATGAAGTCGCCATTACGCCCATGAACTGGGTCGCGACCTTCGAGACTGAGTTGCCGCGTGTTCTACCTGTAGCGGGCGTCGCCAAGCAGGATAATCCTGAACTCAAACAACTGATTCCGTATTTGCTCAAGGATAACTGTTTTGGCCTGATCGCCATTTCCGATGCCACCTTACATATTCAGATGAAGCTGTTTAAACCCGATGTCGCCGCGAAAATTCGCGCAAAAACGTTGGTGATGCATCCACCGCAAACCCTGTTTACGCAACAGAAGCGCCCACGGCAAAGCGATAAACTCCGCCTGGTGTTCGTTGGCAACGAGTTTTACCGTAAAGGCGGCGCAGAAGTCGTGCTGGCCATCAGTGAGCTGATTGAAACGGGACAGATTGATGCTGGCCAACTCGACGTTCAGTTGATTGGTGAACTGACGAAACGTCATAATGTTGCCCATCGCGCTTTCCAGGATAACGACGCGTTTTATCGGGACATTGAAGATCGCATCACGCGCCATGCCTGCTTCACGCACCATTCCCGCAAGGATAATCGTGAACTGATGCAGTTGTTCCAGCAAAGCGATGTGGGGTTGCTGCCGACCTGGCAGGAAACCTACGGGTTTTCCGTACTGGAAATGCAGGCCAGCGGCTGTCCGGTATTGACCAGTAACGTTCGTGCGTTGCCTGAAATTAATCCGCCCACCGCCGGTTGGCTGATTGATGGCGAACTCAACGATGACCGCGAATATCAGGTCAACAGCGAAGCCGAGAAACACCGGCTACGTCGGGCATTAATAGACGGCATTAAGACAACCCTGCTAGACATTCTTGCGCAGCCACAGCAGTTAACGGAAAAAGGCGAGGGCGCGATTCTGCGCATCAAGCAGCAGCACGATCCGCGTCAGTATTGCGCCAGACTGAACGATATTTATCGCCGTGGCGTGGTCCAGGCCGTGGAACATCCGCCCGCGCTCTCAATTTAGCAAGATTTACCAGACGTTATGCGTCAGAGTCATCATACTTGTCTGACGCATATCTCTGGAGATCGGTTATGAAAAACTTGTATGCTCTGCTGCTGACCTGCTTCATGGGCAGCAGCGCCCTGGCGCAGCCCGCTCACACGTTTCCCCCTCGCACACCGTTGCCGCAACTCACGCCCGTCGCGGCGAAATGTGATCTCTCCAGCTGTCAGACTCGCTGTTATGTTGAGCAATCTCATTGTAATACGCGAAACTCAAGTGACTGCAGTACTCAGGCACAGCTCTGTGTGCAATCCTGTGCGGCACAGTGTCAATAACCTGTCACCTGAATGAGTACTGATGAAATCTTATCTCACTGCATTACTGATTGCGTTTACCGCCAGCGCCCAGGCGGCTGACTTGTCGTCTCAGACCATCGCCGAACGGGTAAAAAGCGTGATTAATCCGCTGATGGCACAGCAGGGCATTCCCGGCATGTCGGTCGGCGTGCTGTATAAAGGTCGCCCTCAGTACATTAATTTTGGTGTGGCCGATACCGCGAGCGAACGGCGGGTGACAGAAAATACGCTGTTCGAACTGGGGTCCGTCAGTAAGACATTCACGGGCGTGCTGGCGGGCGTGCTGATTCGTAACGGTGCGCTGCGTCTGAACGATCCGGTCTCCCGCTACTGGCCCGCGTTAAACGGCCCGCAGTGGCAAAGCCGACGGATGGTCCATCTTGCCACCTACAGCGCAGGCAGACTGCCGTTACATCTGCCCGATGAGGTAACCAGTCAGGATGAACTACTGGCTTACGCGCAGCAGTGGCAACCGGACGCCGCGCCGGGTACACAGCGTCACTATTCTCATGTCAGTATTGGTCTGCTGGGCTATTTGATGGTGAAGGGGGAATTTGAGGAGGCGATGCAAAAGGACGTTATCACGCCGTTGCGGCTGACACGCACCTTTTATACGGTGCCCCCGTCGATGATGTTTGATTACGCCTGGGGTTATCAGGACGGTAAACCGGTACGCGTCTCGCCGGGTATGCTGTCAGCAGAGACCAGCGGCGTGAAGTCCACCGCGCGCGACATGATGGCTTTTATGCAGGCCAATGCGAATCCTAATGGATTGTCGTCCGGGAATACGGCATTGCGCAATGGCATTCTGACCGCGCAGTCTCGTTACCTGCGCGCAGGTGAACGGTATCAGGGGCTGGGGTGGGAAATTTACCCCTGGCCCATTGACAGCCAGACGATTGTTGCCGCCAGTGACAGTCAGGCCGCGCTGTCCACACAGCCCGCGACCATTCTGAGCCCGGCTCAACCCATGGATCGCGCCAGTTGGGTGCACAAAACCGGCTCCACAAAGGGCTTTGGTGCCTATATCGCGTTCGTCCCGCAACAAAACAGCGGGGTAATCCTGCTGGCCAATAAAAACTATCCCAATCCGGAGCGTATCAAAGCGGCGGTTGCCATCATGGCTATGCTGGCATCGGACTGAACTAAAAATGGCCGCACAGGGCGGCCATCATATCGACGGAGATCGATGCGTTACACTGTGCCTGTACCGCCGTCTGAACACCACACCTGGCCGGAGGCAAAACTGCACTCATCGGAAGCCAGAGTGACATAGAGCGGTGCGATTTCAACCGGTTGACCGGGACGGCCCAGCGGCGCATCAGCACCAAACTGTTCCACTTTTTCCTGCGGCTGGCCGCCACTGGGCTGCAGCGGTGTCCAGTACGGACCTGGCGCAACGGCATTCACGCGGATGCCTTCCGGCCCCAACTGTTTTGCCAGCGCTTTGGTAAAGGCTACATTACAGGCTTTGGTCTGCGCATAATCCAGCAGGATATCGCTGGGTTTAAACGCCTGCACAGATGAGGTATTAATAATCGCTGCACCGCGCGGCAGGTGAGCCAGCGCCGCTTTTGTTAACCAGAAGGGCGCGTAAACATTCGTTTTAAAGGTGGCATCGAAATCTTCGGTGCTCAGCGTACGAATGGATTCATTAAACTGCTGGCGTCCGGCATTATTGACCAGAATATCCAGTCCGCCCAGTTTGTCGGCGGCTTCATTCACCAGTTTCTGGCAAAAGGCTTCTGAGCGCAGATCGCCGGGAATGGCCACGGCTTTACGGCCTTCGGCTTCAATCAGTTTAATCACTTCAGCCGCATCGGACTCTTCTTCTGGCAAATAGTTAATTGCCACATCGGCACCTTCACGTGCATAGGCGATGGCCACAGCGCGACCGATACCGGAATCTCCCCCTGTGATCAGGGCTTTACGGCCAGTCAGACGACCGTGACCACGATAGCTGGTTTCACCGTGGTCGGGTGGCGGGTCCATTTCGCTCGCCAGGCCGGGTGCCTGCTGCGGCTGCTGTCTGAACGGCGGCTTCGGGAAACGATCGGGATCGAGAATAGCCTTATTTGACGTTGTCATGCGTAAGCTCCTTAAACAGTCGTGTCAGAGAACTTAAGCCTGGCACAGATGTGATTTTTGTCACATTCAAATGCTTATTATTTGCGCTCAGGCAGTTAAAAAACGGCAAAAAGACGTTTTTAATCCCCTGAATTTACCGATAAGCGCAGCGGAAACAGTGGAATATAGGGCCAGCGGGGCCGCATTCAGGGGCGCAGACCAGTCTGACAGGAAACAGAGAGGGCGTGCACGAAAGGGGAATAGCGCCTAAGTGGCTGAGAAACTAGCAGTTATTACGGGAGAAAATAAGAGATTGTATTAACAGTCATTAAGGGGGAGAATTGCTGCAGATTGAGTAACCGTGAATGTTTGTACAAATGTTTCAAAGATGTTACTATGAGTGTCCCGGCCAGCATCACTTTATATTTTGTGACGTCTGGCCGGACGTTTTCCCTGGTGTTGGCTGTTTTAGCGACCTGGCCGTACAGGTCAGGTTTTTTTTTACCGCTAAACAACTGAAGCCATTGTAACCTCTGAATGATTCATTGTAAGTTACTCTTAAGTATCATCTTACCTGTACTATAGTGCAGGTTAAGTCCACGTTAAGTAAAAGAAGCAGCATGGAGCCTGAATGTTTTCTTTTTTCCTTGAAAATCAAACAATAACGGATACGCTTCAGACTTACATACAGAGAAAGTTATCTCCGCTGGGTAGTCCGGATTACGCTTACACTGTTGTGAGCAAAAAAAACCCTTCAAATGTTCTGATTATTTCCAGTTATCCTGACGAATGGATTAGGTTATACCGCGCTAACAACTTTCAGCTGACCGATCCGGTTATTCTCACGGCCTTTAAACGCACCTCGCCGTTTGCCTGGGATGAGAATATTACGCTGATGTCCGACCTGCGGTTCACCAAAATTTTCTCTTTATCCAAGCAATACAACATCGTTAACGGCTTTACCTATGTCCTGCACGACCACATGAACAACCTTGCTCTGTTGTCCGTGATCATTAAAGGCAACGATCAGGCTGCGCTGGAGCAACGCCTTGCTGCCGAACAGGGCACGATGCAGATGCTGCTGATTGATTTTAACGAGCAGATGTACCGCCTGGCCGGTACCGAAGGCGAGCGAGCCCCGGCGTTAAATCAGAGCGCGGACAAAACGATATTTTCCTCGCGTGAAAATGAGGTGTTGTACTGGGCGAGTATGGGCAAAACCTATGCTGAGATAGCCGCTATTACGGGCATTTCTGTGAGTACCGTGAAGTTTCACATCAAGAATGTGGTTGTGAAACTGGGCGTCAGTAACGCCCGACAGGCTATCAGACTGGGTGTAGAACTGGATCTTATCAGACCGGCAGCGTCAGCGGCCAGGTAGTGACTGCGACGGGCGGACAGCCCGTACGTGACACCACATCACCACCGAGTTGCTGCTTGTCATCCTGACCTGCTGGCAGCGTCAGCAAATAGATACGTTCCTTTTCGGTCAGGAAAGCCTCTTTAATGACTTTGATTTGCCAGCCAGAGCGAGTGAGAATTTTCAACATCGCGCGGCTGACAATCGTATAGATATTGCCGTAGGCATTATTTTGCGCCCAGTTCACCATCGCTAAAAACAGGACCTGGCTGATAGGGTAGTGCTCACCTAACAGCGCACGTGCGCGGGCTTTGTCGACAAAAAAACGGCTGGATTCGGTACCATAGGCGGGCAGGGTGACATCACTGAAGCAGTGCTGAAAAGTGTGCGTGATCATGTTGGGACGATCGAGGCTGGTAAAACGTACGCTGCACACTAATTGTCCTTCGCAGATTCCCAGAATATAACGTGTACCGGGCCCATCAAATTCATCGGACTCCATTCCCTGACTGCAAATGACTTCCCATCCCAGACGATCGCTAAATGTTTTCTTGCGAAGTTTATAAAGTTCTTCTGAACGGGTGGTTTGCAGTTCTTCGTAACTGACGTCAAACAGTTCAAGCATTCCATTTCCTCTTAAAAGTTACTGCGGCCCTCGCGGTTATCCTGCACTGATTTTACAAGCTTTTCACTATGACGTTCAGTTAATTAACCATTATTCGAGCGAATGGCGTCGTTTTCTGTCTGTCAATGGGCAGGATAAAGCGTCTCAAGCGGTAAAACTGTCCCTGAAGGGATATTATTTGTCATAACGCGGCAGAACACAATACAAATAGTAACTAAACAATACTATTTCAAAAATGCATATTTTCCCAGTCGGTTTGTGCTAAAGGGGCATTTAACAGATTAATGCCAGATGCACATCGCTATTTTTCATCCCAGGTTCGCGCAAAATTTTATATTAGAGAGTAATCAATATGTCCTGTATCACAAACCACAGAAAAAACTAAAAATCATAATTTGGCTGTTAATTTCGGTAATTGTTGACCTGGCGCAGTTTACTAATACTTGAGCCGGGCCTGCCTGCGCGTGGGCCAGGGATAGCTGATTAAGACAGGTAATTACCGAATTATAAGGCGAATTATAATGACTATATCCTCTGAGCTTAAAACGAAAGAAAAACTGGGTTACGGCATCGGTGATGCCGCCAGTTCGATGGTATGGCAAACCGCCACCTTATTTCTGGCCTATTTTTACACGGATGTGTTCGGCTTACCGGCCGCGATTATGGGCACCATGTTTTTAGTGGTGCGCCTGGCCGATGCGTTTGTCGATCCCTGTATTGGGGCACTGGTCGATCGTACCCGAACCCGTCATGGCCGTTTTCGCCCGTGGCTCATGTGGTTCGCGATTCCGTTCGGCGTCAGTTGCCTGATCACCTTTTACGTGCCGGATGCCGGCCCGACCGCCAAAATTGTCTATGCCTGCGTCACCTATGCAATTCTCAGTTTTATTTATTCTGCTGTCAATGTGCCTTACTGCGCGATGCCCGGAGCCTTGACCCTGGATCCACGCGAGCGCCATTCGCTGCAATCCTGGCGGTTTGCCTGTGCGTTTATCGGCGGACTGGTGGTCACGGTGATCGGCCTGCCGCTGGTCGAATTGCTGGGGCAGGGAGACAAGGCAAAGGGTTACCTTTACGCCATGGGCCTGATGGGATTTCTGGGCGTGGTGTTAATCTACTGCTGCTTCTTTATGACGCGTGAGCGTTATTTACCCCACAACGATACAGCGGGGTCAATGTGGTCGGATCTCAAGCTGCTCGCTAAAAACAATCAGTGGCGCATCATTATTATTTTTAACATCCTGCTCCTGACCGCCGTCGTGACGCGCGGCTCATCGACCCTGTATTACATGAATTATGTCTTACGGCGACCTGACCTGGTCTTTACTTTTATTGTGACGGGCATGATAGCCGCATTATGCGGTGCATTTTTATCAGAACGTATATTAGGAAAATTCGACCGCATTCGTGCTTATCAGGTCTGTCTTGTCAGTTTTGTTTTCTTTCTGACGGTCATTTATTTAATTCCACGGTCCCAGGTCTGGTTAATCATTGGGTTGAATATTGTTTTTGGCTTTGTTCAGAATCTGACCACGCCTGTTCAATGGAATATGTTTTCTGACGTCGTGGATTATGAAGAACATCGCAGCGGCAGACGGCTCGACGGCCTGGTTTTCTCAACCGCCTTATTTGCCATCAAATTTGGCCTGGCCATGGGCGGTGCCGTCGTGGGCTGGATCCTCGGTCTGGTGCACTACCAACCCGGCGTCGCTGCACAGTCACCCCTGGTCATTACCACCATTAACCTGATGCATAACATCATCCCCGGCGTGCTGTTTATCGCCATGCTGCTTCTGCTTTTTTTCTACCAACTTAACAGCCCGCGAGTCAATGCGATTGCCGAAGCGCTGGCGGCAAAACGCGCCGCAGAAGCCCGACACGATGCTGAAAACACAATTTGATCTCAGCGAAAGGAGAGAAACATGACCGAGATGTATAAGGATCCTCATCAGCCCATTGACGTACGCGTAGACGATCTGTTGTCGCGCATGACGGCCGAAGAGAAGTTCGCCCAGATGCACGCCTACTGGCTCATCCTGGATGAACAGGGCAATCATCAGCCGCGAAGCGATTTGAGCGATGACTTCACGGGCGTCAGCGAACACACCATCCTGAAGGCGCGGTTAACGCACGGCGTCGGTCAGATTACCCGTCCTTTGGGCACGCACATTGTTGATGCCGTCACCGGCGTGCGTGCCGCGAACCGTTTACAACGCGACCTGGTTGAAGGATCGCGCCTTGGCATCCCGGCCCTGTTTCATGAGGAGTGCCTCGTGGGTTTACTCTGCAAAGGCGCTACGCTCTTTCCGTCCTCGCTTAACTACGGTTCTACCTGGGATGCCGGGCTGGTGAAACGGGCGGCACAGCATATTGGTGCCGAAGCGCGTTCCGTTGGCTGTAAGCAGGGGCTGGCTCCGGTACTGGATGTGTCACGGGATGTCCGCTGGGGCAGAACGGAAGAAACCTTTGGAGAAGATCCCTGGCTGGTGGGCGTGATGGCAACGGCCTATGTCGAAGGTTTACAGGGCGAGCGGCGCGATCTGCTGGCTACGCTCAAACACTATGCAGGCCATTCATTTAGCGAAGGTGCGCGCAATCATGCGTCTGTCCATCTCGGTTTTTGCGAACTGAACGACACGTTCCTGCTGCCGTTCGAAATGGCCGTAAAGCTGGCTAATGCCGGCTCGGTCATGCCCGCTTACCATGACATCGATAATCAACCCAGCCACAGCGATCGTTTTTTACTGACCGACGTGCTTCGGGAGCAGTGGGGATTCGATGGCCTTATCGTGGCGGACTATGGCGGCGTCAGTTTGCTACATCAGCATCACGGCATTTCGCAGGATGCGGCGGAGTCGGCGGCACTGGCGTTTAATGCCGGTCTGGATGTCGAACTGCCTAAGGATGACTGCGCGCGTCATCTGGCCGAGGCGGTATCCCGTCAACTGCTGTCGATGGAAACGATTGACCGTATTGTCAGCCGTATCCTGACAGAAAAATTTCGCCTGGGGTTATTCGACGATCCATACATCCGTGAAGCGGACATTTGTCTTCAGCACGAGGAAACCCGTCAGGTAGCGCGTACGGTCGCCACACAGTCAATTACGCTGCTGGAAAATAACGGGATTCTGCCGCTGAAAACCGGCGCGCGCGTGGCGGTAGTCGGGCCCTGCGCTGACGATCCGCTGGCTTTGCTGAGCGGCTACAGTTTTCCGGTTCACCTGATCATCAGCGATATGCTGGAAGAAACATCGCAGGTCACCACGCCGCTGGCCGCACTGCAACACTATCTGGGTGAACAGCAGGTCCGCTATGCCAAAGGGTGCCATATCATTGAAACCCGCACCGCCGGTGCGCCGGTTTTCCCGGGGGACAGCGGGGCGAAACCAATGCAGCAGTCGCCGGTGTCTCAGGATACCGGGTTGATTGACGAGGCGGTTAAGGTTGCCCGACAAAGCGATGTCGTGATTGCCTGCGTGGGGGATCTGGCGGGGCTGTTTCAAAGCGGCACCGTAGGCGAAGGATCGGATACCGACAGCCTGACTCTGCCCGGCGTTCAGCAGCCGCTGCTGGAGGCGCTGGCCGCCACAGGTAAGCCCCTGATTGTGGTGATGACGGGTGGGCGACCTTACAACCTGCAAGGACTGGAGGAGCGCGTCGCGGCCTTTATGCTCGCCTGGGCGCCGGGCCAGGAAGGCGGCTGGGCGATTGCCGATGTGCTGACGGGGCGGGCAGAACCGCAGGGGCGACTGGTGGTCAGTATCCCGAAAAACGTCGGCGCGATGCCGTTCTATTACAACCACAAACTGAAAAGCGGTGGAACGCCCATCGCGTTTCATTTTGGCGCACGCTATCCGTTTGGCTTCGGTCTGGGCTGGACGACGTTCGACTGGGGCGCGCCTCAGCCTGAACAGGATCAGGTCGCGATCGATGGCGAGATCCGCCTGCGGATCACCGTGACCAATCGGGGGGAACGGCAGGGCAGTGAAGTGGTCCAGCTCTATGTTCGTGACCGAATCGCCAGCCGGGTACGCCCGCTTCAGGAACTGAAAGCGTTTCAGCGCGTCACGCTGGCGCCAGGCGCGTCAGCCGAACTGTGCTTTACGCTTCCTGTCGATATGCTCAACTTTACCCGTGGCGATGGTAAACGTATTGTCGAACCGGGTGAGTTCGAGTTGCAGGCAGGTTCCTCGTGCCGTGATATTCATGGCGTCAGCACCGTAACGGTAACGGGAGAAACGCGTGTGCTGCCGACACACTGGCGGATGTTAAGCACCTGCTCGGTCAACGTTGCCGACTGAGGCCTTCGCCTGCCCATTAAGCGGATGGGCAGGCGAGTTTAGGTGTGCTCGCACAACGTTTTCGTCAGGTAATGACGCTGCATACCGGCTTCGGGAAAATCCGGCAGCGACATTTTCAGGACATAGCCCTGTTTCTGGTAAAAGGGCAGGGCCTGAAAGCTAAAGGTATCCACTTGTGCGCTGTGGCAGCCTCTGGCCACAGCCGCCTGTTCCGCAGCACGAATCAGCTCACCGCCCAGGCCCGCACCACGTTGGGCTTCACTGACCCACAGGTAATCAATACACAGCCAGCGGCCTTTAATGCTGCCAGCCAGCCCGCCTTGTAACGGCCCCTGATCGTGACGACACATGACCGACAGCGGTCCCCATAACGCCGTGTCAATAAACTGATGATTCCAGGCACGCAGCCCGGTAAAGAGATCCTGCTTGTCCTGCTCACTCAGCGTGTGAGTCACGGTCAGCGAAAAAGTGGTGTTAACGGGCCTGCTCATTTTTTGTCCTTATATCCCCTGTAAGGGATAATATTGCCGTTATCAAAAGGGGCATCTACGCTATAAATATCCCCTCCAAGGGATAAATTCTGATGAATGATGGAGCGCGCAAGATGATTTACAGTCCCCGGCAGTTAGCCAATCAGCTGAAACGCCTGCGTCAGCAGCAGGGCTGGACCCAAACCGACCTGGCCAAACGCGTGGGCCTGAAACAGGCAACGCTGTCTCATTTTGAAAATTATCCTGAGTCTACCTCACTGGAAACGCTGTTTAAAATTTTGCAGGCGCTGGATATTGCTCTGGCGCTGCAGATCAAAACGCCCCCGACCACGCCAGCGGAGGATGCCTGGTAATGGCAAAACTCATCGCCTGGATGAACGGTGAGCGGGTCGGAACGTTAATGCAGCATCATGACGGGACGCTGAGCTTCCAGTACGCTGCCAGCTGGCTTCAGCATCCGCTCACCCGGCCTCTCTCACTGTCACTGCCGCTGCAACGTGCCGCCCACCACTCAGTCAGGGTGAGCTATTTCTTCGAAAATCTACTCAGCCACATCCCATTGACAGAAAAGGAAAAGAACCAGGCTTTCCAGACAAAATCCTGTGGGGTTTTCGCCGTATTGCAAAAAGTGGGATACCGGTTACCGGGTGCACTTATCATGCTGCCGGTAAACCAGCAGCCCGTTGAGCTGGATGACGAATCCATAATGTCCGACATGGCCAGCGCACATGCCGACAGCGACAACGCCTTTCTGTGTCTTGCGCTGGCGCGTGAACTGGGCCTGCCTGTACCGGATGCCAGGCTGCTTCGCCAGGAAGGCGGGGGCAGGCAATTGTGCATCACGCGTGACGACCGTCGCTGGAATGCGGACCGGACGCAGTGCTACCGCCTTCCCACCGAAAACCTGTGCCAGGCGCTGGGATTCCCGCCCGCGTGCAGTCATGAACAATCGGGCGGTCCGGGCCTTGAGGCACTGATGGGATTACTGATGGGATCGCGCAGCGCGCTCACCGATCGCGAAGCGATAATGCGTTGCCTGGTATTTCAGTGGTTAACAGGCATCACCAGTCTGGATGCCCGACATATCAGATTGTTCATCGAGCGCGAGGGGAGTTTTCGGCTGGCACCGTTTCGGTGTCTGGTCTCCGCCTGGCCCGCGCGCTCTCAGCGCAAAATGGACCGCGATGACATCCAGTTACCCCTTGGTGTCACTGGCCCGGCGGGCAAGCTGCATCGCATCACGCAGATCGCGCCCTCACACTTTCTGGCCAGTGCCCGCAGCGTGCGGTTCAGTGAGGAGCATATGCACGCTATCCTGAATGGTTTTGTATCTGCTTTACCGGCTGCGATGATCAGGGTACGTGACAGCCTGCCAGAAGAGGTTTCTCTGGTGGTGGCCGATGCGATTTTCAGCCATTCATTGCTGATGCTCGAACAGGTCCGTTCGCTGACCTGAAGGGATCATGACGTTTCCGGCTGGTAAATCAGATGTCCCGCCACGCCGCCTTTGCCCCCATCTTTGGGATGGTTCATGCCATCCGTCACGGGAACGGAGGCGAAATCAAAAGGGGAAACGCCTGTCAGGCACGCCGCGTTAACCCCGAACTGTTCGGGATTAGAGCGGCTCTGGTGGAAGGTGTAAATACCACAAACCGAGCAGAAATAATGCACCGCCTGTCCGGAATTAAAGCGGTATTCACTCAGCGCCGCTTTCCCTTTGTGGATCGTCAGCCCCGAAGCAGGGGCAAACACCACCACGGCACCGCGCATCCGGCAAAATGAACAGTTACAGCGTCGGGCCGTATTCAGTCCATCCAGCAGTTCAACAGTAAACGCAACCGCACCACAGTGGCACTGTCCTGAAGTGATTTCTGACATCGCTTGCTCCTTTTTCATCCTGTCACGTTTCGCAGCGTGACAGAGGTGAGGGGTTAATGGCATAAAGACGAAAGGGAATTCAGCCAGGATATTGTGAATGCTTAACGTAAAAGACACCAGCATGACGCCGGAAGAGTGCAGACATTTTCTCACGCAGCACATGTTTGGAACGCTGGTGAGCAGCGATCTGCAAATCAGCCATATTCCGTTTTGCTTCAACGGTGAAAACGTTCTTGAAACACATCTGGCACGCAATAATCCGCAACGGGTTGCGCTGGCGCAGCAGCCGTGCCTGCTGAGCGTTCTGGGTCCGCATGCCTTTATCAGTACGGATTACTATCTGGCGTCACCTGCCGTTCCAACCTGGAACTATGCCGCCGTCAGCGTGAAAGGCATCAGCAGGCGGAACTGGGCCAGTCGCTGGACAGAATGTTAGCCGCGTTTCAACCGGGCCTGAGGCAGGATAAACAACGGCTTCCCGATGATTATCAACAAAAACTGATGCAGGGCATCACCGGTGTCAGGATCGAGATTAGCCACATCAGCGGCACGCTGAAGCTTGGGCAGCATCGCCGTCCACCCGAACAGCTTAATGTTTTCCAGCAACTGGCAGCCCAGGGCGGTGCGTATGCGGATTATGCGCGCTTTGCTCAGGACTGGCTGAGCCGCTTCCGGCCAGACGTACTGACCCGTCACCACGGCGCGTAAAGGCTGAGGAGGGAATAAACCGTGCAGCGTCACATGAAGACGCTGCACGGGTACGTCAATCAAAACTCTTTTTGCCCACCCAGCTCAATGACGCGGTTTGGCGGGATCATAAACTGTTCATGGGCACGTAACGCATTGCGCTGGAAGAAATGGAAGATGGCACCACGGGCATGTGCCAGACCGCGTCGTTTCTTCATCACCAGCGTGTCGTGAGAGGTGAAAAACGACGCCTCATTTAACGTACAGCCAAATCCTTCCAGCCCGCACAGGTGCAACACATCTTTCATGGAAGGCCGTTCATGCCAGCCGTATTCGGCCGTCACCTGCCAGAAGGACGGCGAAAGCTGACGTAGCGCGATGCGCTTCTGGTTATGAACACGCGGCAGGTCAACCGTTTTGATATGCAGAAGAACCGTCCGCTCATGCAGCACCCGGTTGTGTTTCAGGTTATGCAGCAGCGCCTGCGGAATTTCATACGCTTTGCGGGTCAGAAAAATTGCCGTACCGCCAACCCGCATCGGGGGCGAAGCCTCCAGCGAGCTAATCAGGGCTTTTAACCTGACGGGATCGTCAGTCAGACGACGAATGAGCCTTGAACGCTCTCCGCTCCAGATCAGCATCAGCATCAGCATCGTCATCGCCAGCAACACGGGAACCCAGCCGCCCGACAGCAGTTTCATCAGGTTGGAAATAAACAACGGAACGTCGATCGCCAACATACAGAGCAGGAAAACCAGCGCCACGGGCAGCGGCCATTTCCAGTTTTTAAAGGCGACGATACCGGCCAGGCAGGCTGTCAGAACCATGGTGCCGGTCACCACGATGCCGTACGCCGAAGAGAGGGCCGAGGACTGACGGAAGGCCAGGATGACGACGGTCACCGCACCGAAAAGTAACCAGTTCACTACCGGAATGTAGATTTGTCCCGATTCGGTTGCCGAGGTGAAAATGACGCGCATCGGCGGCAAAAAGCCCTGACGAATTGCCTGATGTGTCAGGGTATAAACCCCACTAATGATCGCCTGAGCCGCAATAACGGTGGCCAGCGTCGACAGGATGATTAACGGAATCTGCGCCCAGACCGGGGCCAGGATATAAAACGGGTTTTGTATCGCGGCAGGACTGGCCAGCACCAGCGCCCCCTGACCGAAATAGTTCAGCACCAGAGCAGGCAGGGCAATGATCAGCCACGCCAGCCTGATGGGGGTTTTCCCCAAATGTCCCATGTCAGCATACAGGGCCTCCGCACCGGTCACCGCCAGCACCACCATGCCCAAAGCTGCGAAAGACAGGGCTTCATGATTCAGCAGAAATTTCAGCGCAAATGCCGGGTTGAGCGCATGAAGAACATGGGGATTCATCAGAATTCCGTGCACGCCCAGTATCGCCAGGGTGATAAACCACACCAGCATAATCGGCCCAAAGACGCGGCTGACCCGTTCAGTGCCGTGTTTTTGAATCACAAATAACAGAGTCAGAATCACCACAGCCAGCGGCACGATATAGCGATCCAGCGCGGGTGCAACAACCTCGATCCCCTCAACGGCAGACAGCACTGAGATGGCCGGCGTGATAATGCCGTCGCCGTAAAAAAAGGCGCCGCCCGTCAAACCGGCAAGCACAATGACGCGGCTGAGCGTGGCGCCAACATTTTGCCGGGCCAGCGACATTAAGGTCAGTATTCCCCCTTCGCCATCGTGATCGGCGCGCATGATGAACATGACATATTTCACCGTCACAATCAGCATCAGTCCCCAGAAGATCAGCGACAGAAAGCCCATCACGGCTTCTTCGGTGACCGCGCCAGAAGGAAGGATAGAAAGACACTCTTTTAAGGTATAAAGCGGGCTGGTACCGATATCACCAAATACGATCCCTGCTGCTGCCAGCATACCGGCTGGAAGGGATTGCTTTTCAGACTGGGCCATTTAATGTCCTGTTGTATTTCACGTCATCATAAGCTTCAAACCGACAGTTACACCGGTTGACGCTGAGCATGACATTACGCGTTTTGCTGTGAATTAGGGAGTAGCTGGTGATGTTATGTACTGCATTTTTACAGCTTTGCGCTTTATTTTTACGGCATTTTTATACAACTGTCGATTTATCCGGCAGTGAGGCCTGACGCTGACCCTTTACCGCTACCGTTTCCCCCTGACGCGTGATTCGCCTGCCAGGTCAACACACGCGGATAAGGTCTCATCTCAACGCTGCCTCCCTCGTAACAGCATGCGGACGCGTCCGTGCACGCTCAGAACAGTTCCTCAAAGTGTAATCAGCCCGTACAGGAAACACCACGCAGCCTCTGCCGTTTTAAAAAAATATTTTTTAATAGTCCTTATTTATGATTAATGTGGCAGGCGATTTTTTAAGGCTAATTAATTTCAAAAAATAAAAGACAAATACGGTGTCGTGGGCAGGGAGTGAAGACGATTTTGCGCTGTCTTTAGCCAACTTTTACTGATTAATGTCGTGCGTCGTTTTAAATAAGGTTGGATAAACGATGGCTGAAAATAAATTTCGTTTATTTTTAATCATTATCACTTCTTCTTTTTAATTTTCCTTTCTGCCTTTAATAGTCAAACTCTCATTCAGCGGGC
This sequence comes from Pantoea sp. SGAir0180, assembly GCF_043546245.1. Classification (NCBI taxonomy): domain Bacteria; kingdom Pseudomonadati; phylum Pseudomonadota; class Gammaproteobacteria; order Enterobacterales; family Erwiniaceae; genus Pantoea; species Pantoea sp. SGAir0180. The sequence goes on from NZ_CP028071.1 coordinate 1,636,264, forward strand.
TAATCTGTTTTTATGAAAATAAACGTTTTGTCCTGATATCGTTGCGACACAGCACCATCTGACATTAATGCTAATGCCTGAAGCGTCGATATATTTATTGCTGGCGTTATTCAGCATTACTTACAGAATTACCGTCTTAATATTCGGGGTTTTAATATGACTATTACACAGCGACTTTTCCTGACGTTTTCTCTACTCTCCGCCGCCATGGTCGCGATGGTAGTGATCGTCATCATGGTGTTAGCAGGCTTTCAGTCGCGTTTTCAGTACGTGCAAGACAACACGCTACCTTCAATTGTAGACCTTGATAAAATGGTCAACGGCAGTAATCGGGTTAACGTATCGCTTTATCGCCACCAGAGTGCCAAAGATTAGGCTAAGCAGGTTGAGTTCGAAAAAGAAATCACTGCGAAGATGGATACGCTGAAAGGCCTGACCCTGTTCTATTTAAAAAATGAAATTACCAACGATCAGGATAAGCAGTTAAGTGAACATGCGCTGGCACTGATTAAACAGATCCAGACGCGCTTACCTGCCTTCCTTGAATACTCGCGTTCGCATGATGACGCTCATTCTCTTTCCGCCTTGCAAGGCCCGGACGGTGTGGGGCAGTCTATCCGTGATCTCATTGAAAGTTATCAGAACCAACTGCAGTTTAATGTGCAGGTGGGCGCGGCTTTTCAAAAAGAAAATAACCGCGTTTATCATCAAACCTTATGGGCCTTAATCGCCGGTTCCAGCGCCATTATCCTGATATTGGGCGCGTTATCTGTTCGTACTATATTAAGCATTCGTCGCCATCTGAATGGTATGCGCACAACCATGGAGCACGCCAGCGAGCGGCTTGATTTAACGCTGCGTGCCGATGACGCACGTAAAGATGAAATCGGGTTAACGGCAAAAGCATTTAATGCTTTGGTGGAGAATGTGGCGCAGTCTTTGTCTGCCGTCGAACGGTCCGCCCACTCGGTCAGCACGGCCTCGTCGCAAATTTCAGCCGGTAACGAAGATCTCTCCTCACGAACCGAACAGCAGGCCGCGTCGCTTGAGGAAACGGCGGCCAGCATGTCTGAACTGAGCGAAACGGTTCGTCAGACGGCTGAAAATACCCGTCTTGCCAGCCAGTTGTCTAAAAACGCGCGTGAGATATCCAGTGACAGCTCTGACAAAGTGCACACCATGTTAGGCACCATGACCGACATAAAACAGAGTTCGGAGAAAATCACCGCCATCATCGCGCTGATTGAAGGTGTGGCGTTTCAGACCAATATCCTGGCACTCAACGCCGCCGTTGAGGCCGCCCGTGCCGGCGAGCAGGGGCGTGGCTTTGCCGTGGTGGCCGGCGAAGTGCGTAATCTTGCCCAACGCTCGTCGGCCTCCGCACGGGAGATTAAAGATCTGATCGAATCGTCGATGCGTTATGTGGAAACGGGCGTCAGCCAGGCAGAGCAGGTCGGGGAAAATATGGGGCGCATGAATGATGCAATTCGCCAGGTCACCGATCTGGTTGATGAGATTGCCATTGCGTCTCAGGAGCAGTCGCTGGGCATCAGTCAGGTCCATCAGGCTGTGCATCAGATGGATGACGTTACGCAGCAGAACGCCGCGCTGGTGCAGGAAGCATCGTCAGCATCGCGCTCGCTGATGGATCAGGCAGGTGCACTGAATGATCTGGTTGCCGCCTTCGTGCTGACCCAGGCTCCCGCTGTACAGGCGCGCACGGTGGCGCCGCTCAAACCCGCCTTCGCGATGGCGAGCGTATCGGCATCAAATCAGGACGCAAACTGGCAACATTTCTGATATGTCGGTGACACGCAGTGACAGGACTGCCACTGCGTGTCGGGCCTATATTTTACCACTGTAGAGTACGGGCCCGGTGGGTTGCCCCGTCGGTGAGCCGCCCCGCGGCTCCCGGCTGATGGCGACCACCGCGTTTTTCAGGGAATCTTGCCGTTTCAGTGCCAGTTGGGTGGCTTGTTCAGCGTTAAGTAACCCCAGCGAAATGGGACGACTGCCTGGTGGAATCAGCCATAACTGCAGGCTGGTGTGGCTGTCAGCCGTTACCGGCGGCAATGGCGTCACCCGTAACTGGGTTAAATCGTGGTCGGCGCTGACCACCCATTGGCTGTGTTGCTGAACGTCACTCATGACGGTAAGCGGGGTAAACTCTGGCACGTAAAACATGCGCCAGGAAAAAAGGGCAAGGACCGCAATGGCCGCCGCTACCATCCAGCCCAGTGCGGCGCGGCGGGCAGGGCGGGCAGCGGGTTTTGCGGGCAGATTCAGGACAATTTTCTTCCAGACCCGATCCGGCGGGATTTCGGGTATCAGTTGACTGTCCAGCCCAGCGAGTAACGTTTGCCATTTGGCAACCTGTTCGGCCAGCTCTGGCTCGGTCAGCAGGCGCGTCTGAAAGCGTAACCGGGCGGGGCCACGCAGCGTACCAATGGCGTACTCGGCAGAGAGTGCGTCGTCACGTTGTTGTCTGTTCATAGTCCGACACATTCCCGAAGGTGGGCCATGGCACGGCGGATCCAGCTTTTCACCGAACCTACCGGCTGCTGTAGCCAGTGAGCAATATCGCTGTGTGACATGCCCTGATAATAGGCCAGCGTAACGCTCTGCCGTTGCTCGCTGCTTAGGTTTTCCATACAGCGACGCAGGCGCGCAGCCTGGGCATCATCGGGCCTGCTGTCTGGTTCGTCGGCATCGACGACCAGCAGGGCATCATCATGCGGTTCTTCTGTACTGGCCATGCGCGCCTGTCCGCTACGTAACCAGTCAATACAACGATGACGAACGATCTGCGTCATCCAGGTCATCGGCGCGCTCAGCGCTGGATCGTAGGTCTCCGCTTTGCTCCAGATGGTGAGAAAGCAGTCATGCAGCACTTCTTCCGCCCAGGGGCGATGGCGCAACATCCGTAAGGCAATGGCAAAAAGGTGCGGCGAGGTTTGCCGATACAGTTTTTCGAACGCCAGGCGATCGCCTTTCACGATCGCCTGCATCAGGGTTACCTGCTCCACTGCCTGCACCTTGTCCATAATCATCCTGAATGATGTGATTTTCCGTTCGAGTATAGAGAATTACTTCGGCATTAATACGGTATCAATCACATCTATTACGCCATTTTTCTGGTTGACGTCATACGTACTGATATTGGCCACGTTACCCTGTGCATCTTTCAGCTGAATATTGTGTGGGCCATTATTCATAATCCACAACGGCTGGCCGTTAACGGTTTTCAGTTCAGCATGACCGCCGCCTTGCTTAATCTTGTTCTCCAGCGCTTTCATGTCGTATTTGCCTGCCACAACATGGTAGGTCAGGACGCTGGTCAACTGCGCTTTGTTTTCTGGCTTAAGCAGATTATCGACGGTACCGGCGGGCAGTTTCGCGAACGCGGCATTGGTCGGGGCAAAGACGGTAAACGGCCCTTTACCCTGTAGTGTGTCAACCAGACCGGCCGCCTTCACCGCCGCCACCAGCGTGGTGTGATCTTTCGAATTCACCGCATTCTCAACGATATTTTTCTGAGGGTACATCGCAGCGCCACCGACCATCACGGAGCCCGACTCCATTGCGGCAAATGAGGCGGCAGTAAACAGGAATGCGCTTGAAACTACGGCAACAGCGAAGAACTTTTTCATCGTAAATCCTCATAAGAGAGAGTGGGTAAGTGTCTTGCAAAGAGAGATACGAGAGCAGGGGCGTCACTGGATGCAGAAAAAAATAATTTTTTTTACGAAGATTTATCCGCTGGAGGCGGGCGCACGGGTACGGTCAAGCACGCGTAGCCGTTTAAGCACAATTTTCACGGGCTGTCCGGCCTGGCGATACCGTCACTAATACAAAGCGTTTGAAGCACACTCAACCCGTTTCCTGTGTGCTTCAGACCTCATGCCGTTCGCAACAGCTGGCGTGAGCGGCTGATAAGCCCTGTGGACCGCGAAGCACACCTGTCCCCCCAACAAGACCTGTGGCTACTGTTCGTTCTGCATCCACGGCGGCGTGCTAAAGGTGGTTTTCAGTAACGTAATAAAGCCCTGAGTACGGGGCAGGCGTTTAATTTCTGGCATGCTGGTCAGCGCGGCAATGTCGGCGGGCGGCAGCATAAATTCAGGCAGGAGTGGGACCAGTCGCCCCTGTTTAATTTCACTGCTGATGTCCCAGATTGAGCGCACCATAATCCCTTTGCCTTGCAGCGCCCAGCGTTTAATCACCCGACCATCGTTACTTGCCAGACGGGGCGTAATTTTGACGGTGATCGGATCATGCTGATGCGCAAACACCCAACGAGTCACGTCCTCAGCATTTTCACGGATAACCAGACAGTGGTGCTGCGTGAGTTCAGCGGGATGCGTGGGCACACCGTGGCGCTGCAGATAATCCGGCGAAGCGCACAGCACGCGGCGGTTAGGTGCAATTCGGGTGCTGTACAACGACGAGTCCCGCAGGTTGCCAATATAGATCGCCACGTCCCATTTATCGGCCTGCATCCAGTTCGGGTTATCTGAAAGCATCAGATCCACGCTGAGATCGGGATGCTGGTCAACATAATCGGAGAGCAAGGGCGCGATATATTCCGAGCCAAAGCCCAGCGGAGCCAGTACCCGCAACGTGCCGCTTATCCGGTTTCGGGTCTGGTCAATCACATCCTGTAGCTGGTCCAGCTCATGCAAAATCAGCCGCGCGCGTGCTAATAACGCTTCGCCTTCGTCGGTCAGAATGATCCGTTTTGCCGGACGCAAAATAAGCTTGATGCCCATTTTTTGTTCAATGTGCTGCAGCCGCTGGGTCACGGACGGTGGTGTGATATCCAGATAGCGGGCGGCGGCGGCCAGGGTCGCGCTGGCGGAGATCACCTGAAAAAACCGCAGATCGTCACTGTTGATCATTAGGTTCAAACCTAATCATTAATTGGGTGTGTCTGCATTTTAAACTAAATGCATTGATGAGAGCATCCAGTAAACCCCTCAGGACAGACAATGATGCTTAACGATCCCTTACTGACAACGCCGTATCTGCTGCTGGACAAAGTGAAGTTCAGGCGGAATATCCGCAGGCTCTACGATCATATTGATAGCCTGCACTGTCAGATTCGCCCCCATCTGAAAACGTTACGCACGGTACAGTCGGCCCCCTGGCTACTGCGTGACCGGGCTTCACCGGCCACGGTGTCCACACTGGCTGAAGCCGAGGCGTTTGCTGCCGCAGGTTACCGCAATATCCTTTATGCCGTGGGGATTGCGCCGGACAAGCTGCCGCGCATCGCGGCCTGTCTTCGTCAGGGTGCCCAGGTGCATCTTCTGCTCGACAGTCTGACACAGGCGCAGGCCATATCTGCATACGGGCAGCAGCATCAGGTGGCCTTTAGCGTGTTTATCGAGATTGACTGCGACGGTCATCGGGGCGGCATAAAACCGGACGACAGCGCCCTGACCGACATTGGCGCGTATTTGCAGCAGAACGGAATGCATGTCGAAGGGGTGTTAACTCACGCAGGGGAATCGTATCACTGCCGTACGCAGGACGAGATTGCACAGGCGGCACGGGCGGAGTGCCAGGCCGCCATCAAAGCGGCTAAGCGCCTTCGCGCGGCTGGCGTGACCTGTCCGGTGGTGAGCGTGGGATCGACGCCCACGGCCCATGCCGTAAGGGATTTAGACGGGGTAACGGAAGTGCGCGCCGGGGTGTTTTCCACTTTCGATCTGTTTATGACCAACCTCGGCGTCTGCACCGCCGACGATATCGCGCTTTCTGTTGTCACCACGGTAATTGGCCACAACGCTGAAAAAGGCTGGCTGTTTGTCGATGCAGGCTGGATGTCGATGTCGCGCGACCGTGGCACCGCCTCGCAAAAAACCGACTATGGCTACGGCCTGGTATGTGACAGCGAAGGGCGATCCACCGGACTCCTGCTGTCGACCACCAATCAGGAACACGGCATTATCGCCATTCCGCCCGACAGCGGTCACCAGGTCACGGATTTCTCGCTCGGGACCCGGCTGCGGATTTTGCCCAATCACGCCTGCGCCACTGCCGGAATGCACACCCGGTATCAGGTAATGGACAGCCAGAGCGGGGAACACGAAGTCTGGCATCGCGTCACCGGCTGGTGATGTCCCGCTCCTTTCTTTTTTCAAGAGGCACGTATGACTGATTTCAATCCCGATGACGTTCACCTGTCCAGCGGACACTTTATCGACGGACAATTTGTATCCGCCAGCGGTCAGGCTATGCGCATTAAACGGCCTTCTGACGGTCAGCATTATGCAGAGATCCATGAGGCGGATGCCCGTACCGTCGACGATGCCGTGACCGTGGCCGAAGCACGGCGCATCAGCAGCGGCTGGTCGGGTTGTTCGCCACGAGAACGGGGTGCAGCCCTCTCGCGCTGGGCAGACTTAATCGAAAAAGACAGTGAATACCTGGCGCAGCTGGAAGCCGTCGGATCGACCCGACCCGTCACCGATGCACGCAATATCGAAGTGCCCTTTACCGCGGCGGCCCTGCGTTTTTATGCCGAATGCGCGGACAAATACAGCGGTGACGTGTTTCCAACGCAGCACAGTAGCCTGGGCATGCTGGTGCCTGAGCCCTATGGGGTGATCGGCGCAATCACGCCGTGGAATTTTCCCCTGTCAATGGCTTCCTGGAAATGCGGCCCGGCTCTGGCGGCAGGTAACGCGGTGGTGCTGAAGCCGTCTGAACTGACGCCGTTTTCAACGGCCCGTCTGGCCGAACTGGCGGTGCAGGCGGGGATCCCATCCGGTGTGCTGAATGTGATCCAGGGCAGCGGCAAGGTCACCGGTAATGCGCTGGTAACGCATCCGCTGGTGCGCAAGGTCTCCTTTACCGGCTCCACTGCCACCGGTGCGGCGATTATGAGCCAGGCGGCCCTGCACGGCACTAAACCGGTCACGCTGGAGCTGGGCGGCAAAAGCCCGCAGCTGGTCTTTGATGACGCCGGCGACGCCGACGAGATTGCCGAGCGCCTCTTTCTGGGATTCACGGTGAATGCCGGTCAGGCCTGCGTGTCCGGAACACGTTTGATTATTCAGAAAGGCATTGCTGAACGTGTTACAGAAAAGCTGATTGCACGCTGTCAGAAACCCGTGCCCGGCATGACCTGGCACGCGTCAACACGTTATTGTCCGCTGATTGACGCACGCCAGGGTGAAAAAGTGGCCACGATTATTGCGCAGTCCGTCGCTCAGGGTGCGCGGGTGCTGGTGGGTGGAAAACGCTACGACAATACGAAAGAAGGCTGGTTCTGGCAGCCCACACTGCTGGAGAACGTCGGCCCGGATAACGTGGCGTTGCACGAAGAGATTTTTGGACCGGTGCTGACCATTCAGACCTTTACCGATGAGGAAGAAGCCCTGGCGCTGGCGCAGCATGCGGTCTTTGGCCTGTGCGCGGGCGTCCACACCTTGAACATGCCACGGGCGATGCGCTTAATGCGCGCGCTGGACAGCGGAACGGTGTGGGTTAACCGCTATCGCCGCACCTGGGATTTCATTATCCCTACCGGCGGTTTTCAGGGATCCGGCTTTGGTAAAGATCTGGGCCGCCAGGCCTTTGAGGCCTGTCAGCGCTATAAAAGCGTATTAATCGATTTTTAACCTTTCGCTGGAGAGCAGATATTATGCCCGCACCGCTCAGGCTGGTTCAGGACAGTACGCATTTTCCCGACTCGGTGGATGTAGTGATTATTGGGGCAGGCATTGTCGGCGCGGCAACCTGCTGGGCGCTCACCCAAAAAGGCTATAGGGTGGCGGTGATCGAAAAGGGCCTGGTCGGGGCTGAACAGTCAAGCCGTAACTGGGGCTGGTGCCGCCAGCTTAACCGGGATGAACGGGAGATCCCGCTGATCCTGCATGCGCTGCAACGCTGGCATGAACTGAGCAAGGAAATCGGCATGGACGTAGGATTCCGCGCCACCGGGCTGGTCTATGCAACGTGCACGGAAAAGGACATCCGCAACTGGGATAACTGGGGGAAAATGGCGAAGCAGTACGGCATTCGTAGCCAGATTCTCAATGCCGCAGAGGCAAAAGCCATGACGCCCGGTAGCCGCACAGCGTGGAAAGGCGGCGTGCATTCACCCGATGACGGTTATGCCGATCCCGCGCTTGCCGCGCCAGGCCTGATGGAGGCGGCGGTGAAAAAGGGCGCCTTTCTGTTTCAGCGCTGTGCGGTGCGCGGGCTGGATATTTCGGCAGGTCAGGTGAGCGGGGTGATCACGGAAAGAGGTCTGATTAAAACCTCGCGCGTGGTCTGCGCCGCAGGTGCCTGGACATCGCTGTTTTGTCGCCGGCACGGCATCGATTTACCTGCGGGTAATGTCATCGGCAGTGCGTTTCGTACTTATCCCGTCGAACAGGTGATTACCCGGCCTTTCTATACGGATGCGTTTGCCTGTCGGCCACGATCGGACGGCGGTTATACCATCGCACTGTCCGGCACGGGTCGTCTTGAGCCCGGCATTCAGGGGCTGAAATATGCCCGTCAGTTCTTCCCGTTATATAAAGCACGTCGGCTCAATCTGGAAACCAAAATCCGCCTGACCTCCTTTCTACAGGGACCGGAGTCGCTGGCGCGCTGGTCAATGGAGCGCCCGTCCCCCTTTGAAAAAATCCGCATTCTGGACCCGACGGTGTCGGACGGCGTGGTGGAAAAGGGGCTGATGGCCATCGGCCGTGAGTATCCTGCGCTGGCCGGGCTGCGAGTCACGCAGGCCTGGGGCGGCGTCATCGACTGTATGCCTGACGATATACCGGTCATCTCCACCGTGCCACAGCTTCCCGGTCTGGTTCTGTCGGCGGGCTACAGTGGGCATGGCTTTGGCATCGGTCCCGGTGCCGGCCGCCTGACGGCCGATCTGGTGACCGGTGATGATCCCATCGTGGACCCCACGGCGTTCCGTTACAGCCGTTTCCGCGATGGCAGCGCCCTGAAACAACCCGGCATGATGTAAGGAGAAAATATGCTTCAGCGATTGCAGGCGCGAGATATCAATGACCAGCCGCATCCCGGTCATTACTCCCACTATTGTCTGGGGGCAGGAATGATGTTTATTTCGGGTCTGTTACCGGCCACGCCCGCAGGGGAGATGCTCAGCGCCGCGCCCTTTGCCGATCAGGTCCTGCAGGTCTTTGCCAGTCTGGATACCTGCCTGCGCCAGGAGAATCTTACCCGATCACAACTGGTGATGGTCAGAGTCTATCTGGCTGACATCGCATTATGGGATGATTTTAATGCGCTTTACGCGCAGTGGCTGGGGAGCTGGAAACCCGCCCGCGCTGTGGTGCCGGTTTCCGGACTGCATTATGGTGTCCTGTTAGAGATTGAAGCGACGGCGGTGCAGACGCGTTGAACGGCGCGCTTTGCCCGCGGCGCGTCGCCGTAAGGGATGGTAAAATGCGCATATGCTCGTCAGGAGAAGGCCGCCAGGCATGAAGCTCACCGCTGAATTCTTCAGGATACAACTCTGTTTCGCGGCCTGGGTGGCGTCAGGCACAGGCATGCCGCTGGCCAACGCGATTATGGATTACACGAACATTTTTATTCGTCTGGGGTGCGGGCGGCGGTTCGATCCTCAGCTTCCCGCCTGGTCAGACTATATTCGCGGCCTGCGGCACAACCCCGATAAAGATGCTGAGTATACGCTGGCTGTCTGGCAATCCCGGCCGCCTGTTGCCCCACCCGATATGGTGGGGCGTTCGGGCTGTTTCTCATTCAGTCTGGAAACGGATCGGTCCGCACGCATTCATTTTGACCGCACTGACGGAACGGTTTCGCCCCTGTGTGACAGCGAGGTCGCCGCGCGTCAGCGCGAATTGTGCGGTTTACTGGCGCAGATAGTGACCCTCACGCCCGCGATAAAAACCCTTCGTGGGCTGTCGTGGCTCTACCATCATCACCGCTATCGTCGGCTGTTTCCGCCCGCGTACCTGCGTTCGGCCATGCCGGTCACGGACCGCTACCGTAATATGCCGCTCTGGGGACAGTTTTTGCGCTGGGACGGTAGCCTCAGAGCAGAACGTGCGTCGCACTTGTATCAGCATATTCAGGGCGAGTTTCATCCTTCCCGCCTGGCGACCGGTTTTCCGCTTCAGCCGCTGGCGGTCAGCGCACCGGTGACTGTTTTTCAAGCGTTTTACGCGCGTCGGTAAAGAGGCTGAGTCAGCATGTCCGACATGACGCGTTCAGCACTGAAGAGGGAACCGGTGACGGGCTAGTGTGACAGGAGGAGGAGACGTCGCTTTTTACGTGACAGCGTCACCTTTATAAGCGACTAGCGCCGTGCCATAAAATCCGGAAAGGCCGGAACAGGCAGCACAGATAACACTTTCAGCCGCTGCAACGTGCGAACCTGCGCGCGCTCCAGATGATCCTTCATGCAGGCGGCCGCCAGTTCCCAGTTCCGTTTCAGCAAAAATTCATAGACCAGGCAGTGTTCATCCAGCATGGCATTGTCGACAGGGATACGCAGCAGGTCATAGAAAATGCGCGTGACGATAAAGGGCGACTGGTGTTGTCGCAGTATCTGCATCATCAGCTTGTTACCGGCAGGCTCCAGGCAGCGAATGTGCAGATCTTCTTCCAGGGTTTCCAGTTCAATGGCCGTTAACTGCTTACCCTGCGATTTTTTCGCGTTATCCAGCCGCGACTTCAGCCAGTCGACGTCCAGCCGTTCGCCTGCTTTACGCAGCGCTGCGGGTTCAAGATTGGCCCGGATTTCAAAATGGTCGCCCAGCTCGCGCGCCGTTAACGGACCGGTAAGCCACTGGGAATAGGGTTCTTTTTCCACCAGGCCTTTATCACGCAGGCGCATTAAGCTCTCACGAATCACGCCCCGGCTGGTGGTGTAATAGTGTGCCGCGTCCTGCTCATCCACCTGATAGCAACCAAAGATCATCGCGGTCGACAGCACACCCTGGAGGTGCTCCAGCACTTTTTCACCCGTACTGCGGGTGTCGACCAGTTCCTCATGATGCGCCAGCCCCAACAGTTCGCGCGTCAGGGCAATGCGCACGGGTTCGACGTCTTCGTCGTCACGAGCCACGATAAAGCCCCGGCCTTCAAAGCGGGCAATCCAGCCTTCTTCATGCAGCATACTTAACGCCCGCCTGACCGGCACGCGGCTGGTGCCGAAGAGCTGTGCTAACGGACCTTCCAGCAACACCAGGCCTTTAGGAACAGCGTTTTGCTGCAGCACGTTAAGCAGCACCTGGCGGATGATTTCATAACGCGCAGAACCGGCGTCATCCATGTCTGCTCCATTCATTATGTTTCGCATTGTCTTTTTCCGCTCCCATCCTGCCCGCCAGATTATCACATCTGAGGAAATAACGACGGCTGCCCACGCACAGCACTGCGTTAGTGCACGGCGCTCTAAAATGGATCATAAATAAATTAGTACATTTAATACAAAGACAGGATTTTACTCCGCCTGAACAAATGTCTGTCACTACTCCCAATTTAAGCTTTTGTTATTGCTGATTTAAATTATTTAATGATCGATAAGATCACAAATATGTAACTTAACAGTCCTTTTCCTGGCATTGTTATTGCTATCTTCAAATGTACATTAAATTGCAATATACATTTAAAGGTAAGCGTGTGCAGCCAGAAACCGTCCGTCAGTTATACATTCAGGGTCAGATCGATGCGCTGGGAATCAGTGCGCTTTATGCACAGCACCGCCTTTCCCCCCTGGCGTTTACTGAGGCCTGCCTGACCGCCGCAGAAAATGTACCTTCGGTGTTTATTTCGCTCACCCCGGCGCGCGCCCGTGAAGAGGCCGAAGCCTCTATGCAGCGCTGGCGGCAAGGCCAGCCTTTGAGTCCACTGGATGGAATTCCGGTGGCCTGGAAAGACCTGTTCGACCTTCAGGGCTGCCAGACCACCGCCGGTTCGGCCACCCGGCAACACGTTTCGCCCGCCCGACAGGATGCACCCGTCGTTGCCCGGTGCGCGGCGGCGGGCATGGTCACGATCGGCAAAACCAATCTCAGCGAATTTGCATTTTCCGGACTCGGCCTGAATCCCGCGTTTGGTACACCGGTTATCCGGTCATCAGCGGGCAGCCTGCACGCGCCGGGCGGATCGTCCAGCGGGGCAGGCAGGGCAATCGCGGAAGGCCTGGCCTGTATCGCGTTTGGCACCGATACCGGCGGATCCATTCGTATTCCGGCCGCATTCAGCGGCATTACGGGCTACCGCGCCAGCCGTTGCCGTTATGCCATGGACGCCGTTTTTCCGCTGGCCCGCTCGCTGGATACCCTCGGCCCGTTATGCCGCAGCGTCCGGGATGCTATCGCTCTTGATGACATCCTGTGCGGTCCGGATACCACCGCCTTTCCTGAACCCCGTTTCCGGGTTGACGACGCGCTCCTCATGACATGCCAGCCCGCCGTTCGCGATAACGGCCTGAGAATGCTGGATCGCCTCGACGCGGCCGGCTTTGCCATTGACCGCCAGCCGCTTACCGCGTTTACGCAGGCGCTTGACTGGATCGCTGAAAAAGGCTGGCCGGGTGGGCGCGAAGCCTGGTTGCTGCATCGCCTCTTATTAGCCTCACCTGACGCAGAACGCATGGATGCCAGAGTGCGCGAACGTCTGCTTGCCGCCAGCGAGCAGGACCCGGCCGTGCTCGATACCTTTCTGACCCAACGTCAGCAGTGGCAACAGGCCCTGGCGGCGGAGCTGGCGGGCGCAATACTGATCACCCCCACGGTGGCCCATACCGCACCGGAACTCGGTCCGCTGATGCAGGACAGCGCGCTGTTCGCCCAGACCAACGTGGCCACGCTGCGCCTGACCATGCCGGGCAGCCTGCTGGATATGCCGGGCATCGCCCTGCCGAGCGGTACCGATGACCGTGGGTTGCATACCAGTCTGCTTTTCTCTCTACCGGCTGGCGAAGATCGCCGGCTCCTTCACGCTGCCAGCCGACTGGCAGGTCTTTTTACCGCAGACGATTCGGTCTGCGCTTAACGCTCCAGAGGAAGAAAAGATGGCGAAAGAAATCTTATGTGCATTTGGTGTGGATGTGGATGCTGTTGCCGGCTGGCTCGGCTCTTACGGCGGGGAAGATTCCCCTGACGATATCTCTCGCGGGCTGTTCGCCGGAGAAGTGGGCGCACCGCGTTTGCTGAAAATGTTTGCTGAACATAATCTGCGCACCACCTGGTTTATTCCCGGCCACTCAATCGAAACCTTCCCGGCGCAGATGAAAGCGGTGGTTGACGCCGGCCACGAGATTGGCGTGCATGGCTACAGCCATGAAAACCCGATTGCCATGACGCCCGCGCAGGAAGAGGCGGTGCTGGATCGCAGTATTGAACTGGTGACGCAGCTTGCAGGTAAACGTCCAACCGGTTACGTCGCGCCCTGGTGGGAATTCAGCAATGTGACCAATGAGCTGCTGCTGAAAAAAGGCATCAAATACGATCACAGCCTGATGCACAACGACTTTCATCCTTACTACGTTCGCGTAGGCGACAGCTGGACCAAAATTGACTACAGCCAGCATCCGGACACCTGGATGAAGCCGCTGATGCGCGGCGAAGAGACCGACCTGGTGGAGATCCCCGCTAACTGGTATCTGGATGATCTGCCACCCATGATGTTTATCAAGAAGTCACCTAACAGCCACGGTTTTGTCAATCCGCGCCATCTGGAGGAGATCTGGCGCGATCAGTTCGACTGGGTATATCGCGAAAACGACTATGCCGTCTTTACCATGACGATTCATCCCGACGTATCAGGCCGTCCGCAGGTGCTGCTGATGCTGGAGCGCCTGATTAAGTACATCCAGAGTCACCAGGGCGTGCGTTTCGTCACTTTCGACGAAATTGCCGACGACTTCTTAGCGCGCCAACCGCGTTAAGCCTTTTCCTCTTGCAGAGTGATCACGACATGAGCATCTACAAAAAAAAATCCGTTAACGGCTGGCAGCCCCAGCAGTTAACCACCAGGGATGTCAAATTCGCTACATGGATCGCCTTCTTCGCCTGGATCTTCGCCGTCTATGACTTCATCCTTTTCGGCACCTTGCTGCCGGAGATCGGCGGTCATTTTGGCTGGAGCGAAGTCGAACAGTCTGAAATTGCTACCTGGGTCGCGTTTGGTGGGGCAGTGATCGCTCTGGCCATTGGCCCGCTGGTGGATCGCCTGGGACGGCGCATGGGTATCGTTATTACCGTGGGAGGCGCGGCCCTGTGTTCGCTGCTGACCGCAATAGGGGGATTATGGGGTAAGGGCGCATTAACCGCCATTCGCTCCGTTGCCGGTCTGGGTTATGCAGAGCAAACGGTTAACGCCACCTATTTATCAGAACTCTATACCGCGCTGGACGATCCCAAACTCAACAAACGGAAGGGATTTGTCTACAGCCTGGTGCAGGGCGGATGGCCGGTCGGTGCGCTGGTGGCCTCGGCGCTGACCGCGATTCTGCTGCCGATTATCGGCTGGCAGGGCAGCTTTATCTTCGCAGCCTTTCCGTCGCTGGTGATCGCGCTACTGGCGCTGAAGCTGAAAGAAACGCCTCAGTTTGAAGTGCAGAAGAAAATCAAAACGCTGCGGGAGCAGGGTAAAGAGAAAGATGCACGCCAGGTCGCAGCCGACTATCAGGTTCCGTATGAAGATCAGCCGAAGTCAGGTTTTGCCTCGGCATTTCGCGGCACGGCGTTGCGCTCAACCTTGGTACTGGGTGTTGCCATTTTGCTGAACTGGTTCGCCATTCAGATCTTCAGCGTTCTGGGCACCACGGTAATTACCAAAACCCACGCGGTCTCGTTCAATAACTCTTTATTGATCCTGATTCTGTCTAACCTGGTGGGCTATTGCGGCTATCTGGCACACGGCTGGCTCGGTGACCGCATCGGTCGTCGCAACACCATCGCGGCCGGCTGGATGCTGGGCGGTATCGCCTTTGCCGCGATGCTGTTCTGCCCGGACAACTTTGCCATCATCGTGGCCCTGTACAGCGTCGGTCTGTTTTTCCTGATTGGTCCGTATGCGGCCGCGCTGTTCTTTATCAGTGAAAGTTTCCCGACCGCCATTCGTGCTACTGCGGGCGCATTAATTATGGCGATGGGGCCGGTGGGCGCAATTGTGGCTGGTGTCGGCACCACCTCAGTGCTGAGTCAGGGTGGACACTGGCAGGAGGCGGCACTGTGGTTTGGTGCGGTTCCGTGCTTTGTCTCGGGCATCATTATTCTGTTCGCCCGGCCGGTCACGCAACTGAATACGCACATCGCCGCCGCCTCCACTCAACCTCAGGCCTAAGGAAACCCTATGCAGAATGCAAACACAGCCCCGGTTGCCGCGATCAGCGGAGCCGCAAGTGGGATTGGACTGGCGCTGGCAACGCTGTATGCCCAGAGAGGCGTGCGGGTGATAGCGGGCTATTATCCGCAGGATCCCCACGATCCGGCCGTCGCGGCCGCGCAGATTGAAGCGGCGGGCGGTGACGCGCTCTGGCTACCGCTTAACGTCGGATCCACCGAGTCGGTGGACGCGTTTATTGCGCAAGGCGTACAGCACTTTGGACGGCTTGACGCGGTCGTCGCCAATGCGGGCATTCTGCGTCGGGCAGAGATTGAGGAGATGAGCGACGCACGCTGGGATGAGATGCTCAATGTCGATCTGACCGGCGTGATGCGCCTGTTCCGTGCCGCTGCCGCCCACCTTCAGTCGGGGGCCAGCCTGGTTGCGGTGTCGTCGATTGCGGGCGGTGTATATGGCTGGCAGGCGCATGCGCACTATGCCGCCGCGAAGGCGGCGGTGCCCGGCATTTGCCGCTCGCTGGCCGTCGAACTCGCGCCGCGCGGGGTGCGATGTAATGCCATCATCCCCGGGCTGATTGAAACGCCGCAGTCGCTGGATAAGGATAATTCGCTTGGCCCGGAAGGGCTGGCGAAGGCGGCGAAGGCGATTCCGCTGGGCCGCGTCGGACGCGCCGAGGAAGTGGCGAAAGTCATCGCGTTTCTCACCAGTGACGAGAGCAGTTACCTCACCGGACAGAGTCTGATTGTCGACGGTGGACTCACCGTTCGCTGGCCGGATTAAGGAGAACCCATGCAACTCAGGATGAAACGTTGTGTAATCAGCGGCGCGGCCAGCGGCATCGGGGCGGCCATCGCAATGCTGTTCGCCCGCGAAGGTGCCCATCTGATACTCACTGACCGCGACAGTACAAAGCTCAAGACGGTGGTTGATCAGTGTCGCCAGTCTGGCGTGCCGTGTTTTGGCATTGTGGCCGATGTCGGCGAGGTGGAAGGCGCCACGGCGGGCGTGGATGCCTGCCTGGCGCAGTTCGACGGAATCGATATTCTGGTGAATAACGCCGGAATGCTGACCCAGGCGCGCTGTACCGATATCACGCTGCCCATGTGGGAAGAGATGATGGCTGTGGATTTACGCAGTGTCTTCCTGGCGACGCAACGGGCGTTGCCGTCCATGCTGGCGCAGCGCTGGGGCAGAGTGATCAACATCGCGTCGCAGCTCGGTATCAAAGGCGGTGCCGAACTCAGCCATTATGCGGCGGCCAAAGCCGGCGTATTAGGCTTTACCCGATCGCTGGGGCTGGAGGTGTCCGCAGATAATGTGCTGGTGAACGCCATCGCGCCCGGTCCGATTGAAACGCCGCTTATCGATGGCATCAATCAGGCATGGAAAACGGCCAAGGCAGCCGAACTGCCGCTGGGACGTTTTGGCCGGGCGGAAGAGGTCGCGCCGGTAGCGTTACTGCTGGCAAGTGAGCCCGGCGGTAACCTGTTTGTTGGCCAGACGCTTGGCCCTAATTCCGGCGATGTCATGCCCTGAGGAGAAGACGATATGTGCGGCGTTTGTGGTTTACTGGACAGCGGTCCGCAATGGAGCGATGCGCTACAAAACGATCTGCCCCAGCGCCAGTTGCGGTTAAAGCAGCTGGCGCTGCTCAACCGAACGCTTAAACCCTGGCGGCTCACGCTGACTGAGTTTCATGCCAGTTGGGTGCTCTCCAGCCCAACCGGTCAGCAGGTGATGGTGAATTCACTGGACCTGTTGTGGAAAGAGGTCGAGAAGATCACCAAACGCCCGCTTGATCCACTGGATGAAGCCTGGCTGGCGGCGCTGTAAGGCATACAAGAGGAGCGGCTATGCTGCACGATCAAAAACTGCCGCTGCATATTCTGAGCGGTTTCCTGGGAAGCGGCAAAACCACGCTGCTGAAAGGCTGGCTGGCGCAGCAAGATCTGAACGACGTTGCATTGCTGGTTAATGAATTTGGTGAGGTGGGCATCGACCATCATCTGCTGAATGAAGTCGCGCCCGATACGGTGCTGCTGCCCAGCGGCTGCGTCTGTTGCCAGATTCGCGGCGAACTGAAAACGGCGTTACTGGATCTCTATGAACGGCGCGTGCGCGGCATGCTGCCGCCGTTCAGCCAGGTCATTCTGGAAACCACCGGCCTTGCCGATCCTGCGCCCATCCTGTCAACATTGCTGCACGATCCCCAGCTTAAACATCACTTCAGTCAGGGCACGCTGGTGACGCTGGTCGATGCCGAGCATGCCCGGCAGCAGTCGATGCATCAACCGGAATGGATAGCCCAGGTCAGCGCGGCGGATAAGCTGTTGCTCAGCAAATGCGACCGTATCGGACAGACCGAACGTGTGGCGCTTCAGGCCTGGATTGCCGGGCTGAACCCCATGGCGGAACTGAGTGACACCGTGCAGGCGCTGGCCGATCCGGACCCCTTATTTGGCCTGCGCCTGGCAAAAGGCAGCGGGCAACAGCGGTTTCGCTGGCTTGGTGCCGCCGGTGCGTCCGGTTATCGTCTTGCACCCCATGACGAGAATCCGCATCCGATTACGCAAACCTGCGTGATCACCTTAGAGAACGCCCTGAACTGGCCCGCGTTTGCTATCTGGTTGTCAATGCTGTTACATAGCCATGGTCAGTCTGTATTGAGAATGAAAGGCATCTTACGTTTCAGCGGCAGCAGCTCACCCGTGGTGATTCATGGCGTACAGCATACGTTACATCCGCCCGTTCACCTGAATGACTGGCCCGGCGATGTCGATACCTCAAAACTGGTGTTTATTCTGCGCGGACTGGATCCCGAACGACTGAAACAGGGATTCAGCCGTTTTCAGCAGGCGGTAAAGGATAAGTAAAACAATGAACGCTGCGGCGAAAGTCAACGATCAACTGACATTACGTGTACTGGGCACCTCGGTCACGCTGCTTGAAATGTTGCGTGTCCGTGCGGAAAGCGATCTGGGCATTCGCATCGAATATCTGCTGCACAGCGTGGAAGATGCCCAGCGCATTGCGGTCATGCATCCGGAAAGTTATGACCTTTACGATCAGTGGTTTCACAATATCGATTTTGTCTGGCCTGCCCGGGCAATCCAGCCGCTGGAAATCAAGCGACTGACATACTGGGACGAGATAACGCCGCTGGCCAAAACCGGCAGGCTACGACCCGATCTGCCGTTAGCCGATGGCAGTGTACCTTCGGAGCGACTGTATGTTCAGCGCGATATGCATTTAGGCAGCCACGCGAGTGACCATATCAGCATGTTGCCGCTTACCCATAACGTGGACAGTTTTGCCTATCATGCCGACCGGCTGCCTGCGGTGCTGCAACAGCAGGAAGAGAGCTGGGGCTGGCTGGTACATCCTTCGCTGACGGGGCAGGTGGCACTACAGGAAGATGCGGCCATGGGCGGTATTGATGCGGCGCTGGCCATGCAGGGTGCCGGGCTGGCACGCTTTGCGAATATCGGTAATCTGACGCTTGATGAGATCGACCTGTTAACACAGCAGCTGGCGCGCCTTCACCGTAACGGCCATTTTGCGGCCTTCTGGGCCTCGCAGGATGAGGCATGCGACCTGATTGCCAATCAGCAGGTTGAAGTACAAAGTCTCTGGGCACCCATCTATTTTCGTCATCATTTCCATCAGCGCGGCTATAAAATGGCGCGACCACGTGAAGGCTACCGTGCGTGGTACGGCGGCATGTCGCTTTCACGCTGTGCGACCGGCAAAATCAAAGAGGCGGCCTACGACTACCTTAACTGGTGGCAGTCTGGCTGGCCTGGTGCGGTCATGGCGCGGCAGGGTTATTACATTTCTAACGCGGAACGCAGCCGGACGCATCTGTCGGCAGCGGAATGGGATTTCTGGTACGGTGGTCAACCCGCACGCGAAGTGCTGCTGGATGCCTGGGGCGCACCGCTGATTCCCCAGGGGGAAGTGCGCGATGGCGGAAGTTACGAGCAACGGATGAGCCACATTGCCGTCTGGAACGCCGTGATGGATGAACATAACTATCTGACGCGCCGCTGGCAGGATTTTTTGCGGCCCCGTTGAAAAATCTTTATCCGTGAGCACGCCACCAATAAAAGGAAGAGAATATGCGCTCGCGCCGCTCGGCCCGGTTACTGATCCTGAATGCTTCCCATGAGGTGTTGCTGTTTCGTTTTGTGCATTCGCAGTATGCGCTGGCGGGCAGCGCATACTGGGCAACGCCCGGCGGCGGCGTAGAGCAGGGCGAATCTTTTGAGCAGGCGGCGCTCAGGGAACTGTATGAAGAAACCGGCATTCACCGTGCCGATGTGGGTCCGTCTGTCGGTGAGCGATGCTTTGCCATGACGCTGCCTTCGGGCGAGATCGTGCAGGCACATGAGCGGTTCTTTATTGTTACTGCCGCAGGGAACGAAATTAACACACTGGGCTGGAGTGAAAATGAGAAATCAGTCATTGCCAGTTCGCGCTGGTGGACCGTCAAAGCACTCAGTGAAACAACCGAAACGGTTTATCCCGCCAATATTATGAGCCTGTTGCCTCTGCAATATACCTGAATGCATTCTGACCGGTTCTGATTAATTCGCCTCGTTTTTTTGCAATTCTGATTTATGTTAAATAGCAGGCTATTATGTGCGCGTGCTTTTGCATCACGGCATAATCTGTTTAATGCTGGTTCTCTTTACGCCTGACCAAAGCGGTGAAAGTGAACTTACTCAAGATCGACCACGTCCATATTTATGTGAATGACCTGAAGAAAGCAGAACGCTGGTATAAACGGGTGCTGGGTTTTTCACGCGATGAATCGTTGCTGTTCTGGTTTACGCAGGGCGGTCCACTGGTGCTGAAAAATAATGCTGCCGTAATATCGCTGTTTTTAAGAACCCATCAGCCGCCGGGTAACACCGTGGCATTTAGCCTGGATGCCACGTGTTTCTGTCAGTTATTACGCATCCTGGTCGCGCAATCCATACCTTATACAGTCAGCGATCATCAGGTGTCGATGTCCGTTTATTTTTGCGATCCTGACGGAAATCAGATTGAACTGACGTCTTATCAGTACGCGGAAGCGAAGGAAAACCTGGCGATATTTGAGAACAGCGTGCATCGGCCTTAAACAGGCACTTGCTTTGTCCGGTAACGTTAATTGAGACTGACCATCACTCTCCAGGCTCATTAAACGCAGAATAAAAAAGAAAAGGGCGGTCTTTTTTCGAGGCACGCCATATTTTGATAACGCGCGTTGTGATTACACCGCGACATCGTTATTTTTTCAAGAAACGTCTTTAGACGCCGATATTAGTTAATTCACATCAGCTATTGCGTTAAGGAGAACCTAAAATGACGTATTTGCATATTAAACAGCCATCAGACGACGAAGGATGTGGTATCGCGGTTATGGCCCGATTACATCAAAAAAGTTATGATGAGATGTTGTCAATTGCTATGGAAAATGGCTTCTGCGACAAGAAGAAACGTGTCAATCTCGCGCAAATGAAAAGATTTCTGGGTTATAAGGGATTAGAGAACGTATCGTATAAAAGACACAACGGGGCCAGCGTACCGACGGATTGTGGTATTTTTCATGGTCGCTGGAATAACGTTAAAACCGGGACACGTCACTGGATTGCTTACCACGATGGTCTGTTTTTTGATCCGCTTTTGCCGCAACCCGTCTCGCAATTATCCGCGCAGTTTTATGTGACGCAAATTTTCAAACATCCTTAAATATTCATTGCCTGGAAGGCCAATGGGGAAGTTAATAGTCAACGTGAGCACCTTGCAAACTGCTAAATTCGGGGCCAGACCCTGGGTTGGCTTTTAATATCCTTCATCAGGCATCATAGATCTGTGGGTACCGATATCAGACAGCGTTTCGTATTAATCGATATGGGTGAATGTTGTGGGGATTTCGGTACCTCAGTACGCTAATTTTTACGTAGCCGCGTCAGTTCAGGTTGCAGACGTCAGTTCGTGGCTGATCAGCCTCAGCGATGGAACCAGGCAAAACATCACGTCGCCGCTTTTCGGTATTCACTGCCTGTAAGATGTTTTCTCAACATCAGGTGAGTTGTCATCAAGAACGGCTGATGCGCGTTTCGGGTGACAGACATGAGTTGCAGTGGTGACTCGGTTATCACTGGTAACGCGCACGGCATCAGATTTTGATGTGGCCTGAAGACGAGATATGAGAGCACATAATCAGGCGAAGCGAAGACAAAGCGAAAAAGCAGAGAAAATGGTGCAAAACCGGAAAAAACGCGGAACAACCCATATCGGAGCCTGATGTATAAAAGTACGCATAATGTATATTATGTTAAATAAGATATCCGGTTACGCACTCAGTCAGCCCGTTTACGCCTTTCCTGCCTCACCGCTTCTTTTTGTCCGCTTCTGTACCCACAAATCACAACAACGCTACGTAAAAAACTGGCGCTTATCCCTGTGCTGGATTGGCAGATTTCACGTAGCGTTGCCTGGCATAATTCACGTTTAGCTGGCTCTGCTCAGTGTTACCTGCGCCCCGTATTCTCGCGTCAGACGACGCGCCTGGTAATAAACCGATTTCCAGTATGGGTTGTTCAGTGATGAGCGAATCACACCCTTGCTGGCCGACGCGTGAATAAACTGATTATCCGTATCGTAGAAGCCAACGTGCATGCCGCCACCAATGCGGAAAAACACCAGATCGCCTGGTTGCAGATGTTCCGGTGTGACACGAACGCCCATATGCAGCAGATCGGCTGTGGTGACGCGGTCCATTGGCAGATTGAAACGATCGTGCAAGGTTCGCCAGACGTAGCCCGAGCAATCCACGCCAGACAGCTGTGTGCCGCCCCATTGGTACGGCGTATCATGCCAGGTGTGCATTTGGTCATGCAACGCCGCGACGATAGGAATCAAATCCGGGTTTTGCGATGCGTCAGCGGCGGTGGTGTCCTTGGGTTCATCTGAATGATGATGACTGCAACCAGAAAGCAGGAGCATAAGGCCGGAAAGAAAAAAGAATGAGGTTTTACGCTTCATCGAATAATCCGCACAGTAAAGATAACAAGGTGAGCAACGCTAAGGGCTTTTATAACCCATTCAATCGCTTATAGAAATATCTACGCTCTGCTTTACTTAACCTTACACTCAAACGGCAGGCTCTCTTTATATAGCGTAAAAAAGCGCACCTGGAAACGGATTTTCGCGAATAAATAACAACGCTACGCGAAATCTGACGCATAACTCCCCTGCTCTTTTATCAGAATTCACGTAGCGGCGCCTGTTTTTTGTGCTATCCGTTTTCGCTCGCATCCAGACCGCATACCTGCCAGCGCACCGAACTGACCCCTTTCTCCAGGCTAATGCGGCTTACCAGACTTTCCAGCTGTCCGGTCATGCTGGGTTGGCCCATCACTTCGGCATTCACTTCCATGCGATGTGGCGGATCCAAATCTTCACTGTGGAGCGATTGCAGGCGCAGGCCGCTGTTGCCCAGGCTGTGCAGCATCAAACTGCGCACCTGAACTTCATCCTGCGCCAGACAAACGATCTGCACTTTGTAATGTTGTACTGCCTCGTCGGCCGACACGATGGACTGGCGATTAATGCCCAGCGCCAGTTCACGCAGCAGAATGTTGGCACAGAGAATTACCATGCAACCTATCGCGGCTTCGAGTAACAACCCCATGCTGCACAGGACGCCGACGGCCGCGGTACACCACAAGGTGGCGGCGGTATTCAGGCCGCGAACGTTCAAACCGTCGCGCATAATCACACCGCCACCCAGGAAGCCGATACCGGAAACCACATAGGCGGCAACGCGAGTGGCGTCGGTGGCAATGCCGGGAACACACTGCGTCATCAGAACGAACAGACAGGCGCCGGTGCTGACCAGCGCGTTAGTACGTAAGCCGGTCATGCGTTGACGCAGCTGACGTTCGCTGCCGATGAGCGCACCCAGAATCAGCGCGGCCGATACGCGCAGTAAAAAGATTTTCCAGTCCATGATAAACCTCTCTCCGCCGCGCGGCAGGCGCAGTACGGAAAAACAAAGATGAATAAAATGGATTACAGCGGGCGTTGATGCAAAGCGCATCACGTCAGGGAAGGATGTTGATACAGTCGCCATCTTAACGTGCAGTTAAGACAGCCAAAACTATCTTACTGCAGAAGCCTGGTGTAATCGTTCGGGACTTGTGTCCAATGTAGGTTGCCTCTTGCGTAAAATTCGCGGCGATTGTATAGCCATCTGAGGGCGGATTTCCACTCAGATGGCGCTTCGTTCAGGATTGGTTTAGCTGGACGGACGTTTAACGGCGCGTTGCGGACGCCTCAACTGGCACGTCGGCGCGGGCCCGCTCCATCCTCACCGGTGTGCTTTTATAGGAGGGAATACCGCTTTTTGTGTCGTAACTGTCTAAGGGAATTAACACGTTAGCTTCAGGGTAATAGGCCGCAACCGATCCTTCGGCCATATCATGCACTGCGATGGTCAGATTATCGAGACGGCGATGAGTGGGATTGCCGTCCGGGTCCAGCGCAATGATGTTAACCTGATCGCCCATGCGAACACCCTTTTTCTCCGCCTCGTTTTCACTGATAAACAGAATGTCGCGGCGGCCTGAAACGCCGCGATAGCGGTCATCCAGCCCGTAGAGCGTGGTGTTGTACTGATCGTGACTGCGCAGTGTCGTCAGAACGAGATCATGACATTTCAACGAGCGCGGATCTTCATTGATGCCCTCCATCACCAGGAATTGTGCTTTGCCCGATGGCGTATGCCAGACACGTTCAGACGCGCCATTCGGTAAACGGAACCCGCCCGGCTGCTGAATACGTTCGTTGAAGTTGTCAAAACCCGGAATCACCGCTTCGATGGCGTCACGAATCAGGCTGTAGTCGCCTGTCAACGTGTCCCAGTCCACGACCGTGTCCGGCAACGTGGCTTTGGCCAGGCCCGCGATGAGCGCGGGTTCGGATTTCAGATGAGGCGACGCCGGATCGAGCGTGCCGCGTGAGGCGTGTACCATCGACATGGAATCTTCAACCGTCACGCTCTGTGCACCAGACTGTTGCTGGTCAATCTCGGTGCGGCCAAGCACCGGGAACAGATAGCTGTGTTTTGCCAGCAACAAATGCGAGCGGTTCAGCTTGGTGGCCATGTGCACCACCATATCCAGCTTGCGCATCGCAGCAAAGGTTTGCTGTGGATCCGACATGGCTTCGGCCAGATTACCGCCCAGGCACAGCAGCGCGTTTATCTCACCATCGCGAATGGCCTGAACGGCCTTAACGGCACTGTGTCCGTGTTTTGTCGGTGGCGTAAAACCAAAGACCGCTTCGATACGCTTCAGCAGGCTTTTGGAGGGAACTTCGGTGATGCCAACGGTACGATCGCCCTGCACATTCGAGTGACCGCGTAACGGACAAATGCCCGCGCCCTTCTTGCCCATATTACCGCGTAACAGCAGCAGATTCGCAATTTGTTGCACGTTCTGCGTGCCGTACTGATGCTGAGTAATTCCCATGCCATAGCAAATGATCGTGCGTTCAGCATTAGCGTAAAGCTGGGCGATATGCTCAATCTGTTCGCGTGACATACCCGAAACGTTAAGAATATGCGCCCAGTCCGTCGCCTCAAGGTCGGCTTTTAAGGCGTCCAGGCCCTGCGTATGTTCAGCGATAAACGCGGCGTCAAACACGCCAGGATTGCCGCGGGTTTTGGCCTCTTCATCCATCGCCATCAGGCACTTCATCACGCCTTTAAGCATGGCCGCATCACCGCCAACCCGGATTTTGTAATAGGTTGACGCCAGTTCCGTTGAACTCAGCGTCACCATCTGTACCGGATTTTGCGGGGCGGTAAAACGCTCAAGTCCCCGTTCGCGCAACGGATTGATCGCGACGATTTTCGCACCGCGTTTCGACACCTCCTGCAACGTGGCCAGCATGCGCGGATGGTTTGTACCGGGGTTATGACCGATACAGATCACCAGATCGCAATGGTCAAAATCATCCAGCTCTACCGTGCCTTTGCCGATGCCAATCGATTCAGGTAAGCCGACGCTGGTTGGCTCGTGGCACATATTGGAACAGTCGGGGAAGTTATTGGTGCCAAATTCGCGGGCAAACAGCTGCCACAGAAAGGCGGCCTCGTTGGAAGCACGTCCCGAGGTATAAAATTCCACGCTGTCGGGATTGTGATAACTGCGCAGCCGCTCACCAATTTCATTGAAGGCGGTTTGCCACTCGATGGGCTGATAGGTATCCGTTACCGGATCGTATTTCATTGGATGCGTCAGCCTGCCTTCGCCTTCAAGCTCGTAAGCGCTGCGCTGCCACAATTCGCTGACCGGATGGGCCGCGAAAAACTCAGGTGTCGTGCGTTTACTGGTGGCTTCCCATGACACCGCTTTCGCGCCGTTTTCACAGAACTCAAAGGAGGACGTGTGTTTGGGATCGGGCCAGGCACAGCCGGGACAGTCAAAGCCTTCAGGCTGGTTAACTTTAAATAAGGCAATCACGTCCTGTTTCACGGCCATCTGACCACGAATCGCCCCTGCTACCGCTTTCAGGGCCCCCCAGCCGCCCGCTGCGCCATCATAGGGTTTCACACCTTCCGTCCTGTTTTGCTCTTTCATTGCTGCTCCAGACTGACTGTTTTTGTTTTTATTAAGCCTGGTACAGTAATCGCAACGGCGCGTGAGAACAGTCGTGTAAAATTCAGGTTAACTTTTGCTAAATGTTTCACCGAGGCGGCAAAGCCAGGCGAAGCGCGAAAATGTTATGCTCCGTCAGCGGTATTTCGACGCTGTCGCCTGCAACGTTCAGAGCAGTACAGTACCTGATCCCAGCATTTTGCCCACTTTTTACGCCAGGTCATGGGTTTATGGCACTGCCTGCAGTAGCGCACAGGAAGCCCCTGTTTATTTCCTTTAAAAGTGTGCATCGTCTGCCCCTTGTCATCAGGTGATAAGTATAGACAGGCCGGGTTAATTGACTTTACGCCAAATAGGATCAGAATACTGTTCCAGTTAAGGACTACGCGACACGGAGTTTATCATCGCCACTTTTCGCGACGTTTATCGCGCCCGTACGGGACGCAGAGCCGGCCTGTTCGCCGCCTCGGCTTTGTTATTAGCCAGCTGTTCGTCGGAACCGCCAAAATCGCTGGTCACGCCCTTTCCGACCGTCAGTAAACCGCCGGTAACCAGCCAACCGGTGCGGGAGAATGTGCCTGTACGCGGCGTCTGGCTGACGACGGTTTCCCGTCTCGACTGGCCACCGATCGCCTCGGTGAATATCCGCGATGAGGCGCTGCGCGTCAGTCAGCAAAAGCGTGCGCTGACCGATAAACTCGACAAGCTGAAAAGCCTGGGAATCAATACGGTGTTCTTTCAGGTCAAACCGGATGGCACCGCGCTGTGGGCATCGAAGATCCTGCCCTGGTCAGACATGATGACAGGCGAAACAGGTCAGAACCCGGGCTTTGATCCGCTGCAGTTTATGCTGGATAAAGCCCATAAGCGCGGTATGCGCGTGCATGCCTGGTTTAATCCCTACCGCGTTTCCGTGAATACCAAACCCTCAACGGTCGCCGAGCTGAACCGCACCCTGTCACAGCAGCCTGCCAGCGTCTTTGTTCTGCATCGTGACTGGATTCGCACGTCGGGGGATCGTTACGTGCTCGATCCCGGCATTCCGGATGTGCGTGACTGGATAACCAGCATCGTGGCTGAAGTTGTAAAACATTACGATATCGATGGCGTGCAGTTTGATGATTACTTCTACGCCGAGTCGCCCGGCTCGCCCCTGAACGACAGTCAGACGTTTATTCGATACGGTCAGGGCTTTGCCTCGAAGGCAGACTGGCGCAGGCATAATACACAGTTGTTGATCGAGCAGGTTTCTCACACGATCAAGCAGCTCAAGCCGCAGGTGGAGTTTGGCGTCAGCCCGGCGGGCGTCTGGCGTAACCATTCGCACGATGCTGCCGGCTCGGATACGCGCGGCGCGGCGGCCTACGATGAGTCCTATGCGGATACACGCCGCTGGGTACAGGACGGCTTACTGGATTATATTGCGCCCCAGATTTACTGGCCCTTCTCACGCAGTGCCGCCCGTTACGATGTGCTGGCGAACTGGTGGGCTAACGTTGTTAAGCCGACTAAAACGCGTCTGTATATCGGTATCGCCTTATACAAAGTCGGGGTGCCCGCCAAAAACGAGCCGGAATGGACGATTCAGGGCGGCGTGCCGGAACTGAAACGGCAGCTTGACCTTAACGCTTCCCTGCCGCAGGTCAGCGGCACGATTTTGTTCCGGGAAGACTACCTGAATCAGCCACAAACGCAGCCAGCAGTGAATTACCTGCGCAGCCGCTGGGGGCAACAGCCGTGATAACCGTGGCGGTTGTCGAGGCAGCAACCCCGGCATTACAGGTCCTGACGGCCCGGCTGTCAGCGGAACTGTCTGCCCTTACTGGCGATGCGGGGACACAGCACTTCAGCGCGCCTGAGGCGGCGACCTGGGTGCTGGCCCGAGACAGCCAGGGCAAGGCAATTGGCTGTGGGGCGCTGGTGCATGTCTCCCCTGAGACAGCCGAACTGAAGCGCATGTTTTCCACCCGCGATATCCCCGGTACGGGCGCGGCCGTGCTGGCCGCGCTTGAGCAGATTGCCCGCGCGCGTGGCTATCGCGCGCTGCGGTGTTCAACGCGCCGGGTGAATACCCGGGCAGTGGCGTTTTATCATCGTTGCCATTTTCAGGAAACCGCACCTTACGGCGCTTATGTCGATAAGCCCGCTTCTGTGTGTCTGATTAAAGCCCTCTGACACAAATCATTAACAAATATTTTACTATTCAGCCCAAAATAGCACTTTTGTCAGCACCGCATTCGCTGCGTGGCGTAATATACGTCAATAAACGTAAAGTCCTCCCACACGGAAATGCGCATGTCTCAATACTCAAGTGAAGTGAAAACCAGTCAGCCCGGACTGGCCGCCAACGTTGATGACAGTCAGAAAATTGTGATGTCGATACTGGGCGCAGTGGCCTTTTCCCACTGCTGTAATGACTTTATCCAGGCCATGCTGCCGTCCATTTATCCGCTGCTGAAAACCAACTTCGCGCTCAGCTACGCCCAGATTGGCTTGATCACGCTGATTTATCAGATGACCGCCTCGCTGCTGCAGCCGTGGATTGGTCTTTATACCGACAAACATCCCAAGCCCTGGCTACTGCCGTCCGGTATGGTTGCGACACTCATCGGCATCGGGCTGCTGGCCATCGCGCCGCATTTCTCAGTGGTGTTGATGGCATCGGCGCTTATCGGCGTAGGTTCAGCCACGTTTCATCCGGAAGCGTCGCGTGTGGCACGGATGGCTTCGGGCGGGCAATTTGGGACGGCACAGTCCACCTTCCAGGTCGGCGGCTATGTCGGTACCGCTTTTGCGCCGCTGGTCGCCGCGATGCTGATCATCCCGCACGGACAGCTGGCGGTGGGCTGGCTGATGCTGATCGCGCTGTTTGCGGTCATCATTCTGTCAGGTATCAGCCGCTGGACGGTGAAGCACGGTCATGCCCACATGAAAAAGCACAACCAGCGGTCACTGCGCGCCCTGTCGTCGCGCGATGTGAAGCTGGCGCTGTCCGTTGTGGGCGTGCTGTTACTGGCTAAATTCACCTATATTGCCTCGATCAGCAACTACTACATTTTTTATCTGGTCGAGCGCTTCCAGTTACCGGTGCCGGAAGCCCAGATTTACCTGTTTACCTTTCTGGCCGCGGTGGCGATTGGGACGCTGGTTGGCGGCCCGGTGGGCGATCGTATCGGACGTAAGGCGGTGGTCTGGATCTCTTTTCTGGGCGTCATTCCCTTCTCGCTCCTGATGCCGCACGCCAACCTGTTCTGGACCGCGGTGTTAACCGTTTGCATTGGTTTGGTTTTTTCATCGGCGTTTGCCGCGCTGGTCGTCTATGCCCAGGAGGTGCTGCCGGGCCGCACGGGCATGGTGGCCGGGATCATGTTTGGCACGATGTTTGGGATTGGCGGTATCGCCGCGGCCGCACTGGGGAAATTTGCGGACTGGTACGGTATTACCACGGTATACAACGCCTGTGGCTTTTTACCGCTGCTTGGCTTTGTGACCTTACTGATGCCTGACACGCGAAACAAAAAAGCGTAAAACGTCCAGGCAGCACCCGGCTGCCTGTTGCTTTCCCTACACGTACCCCATCATTTTCAGCATCGACTGCGCCTGCGTCATCGCTTCCGCCCGATTGGTGATGCCCAGTTTTTGATACAGGTTGCGGATATGGGTTTTGATGGTGGTGGCGGCCACATACAGCTCGGCCGCGATCTGCTCGTTGCTGTAGCCGGAATAGATTAATCCCAGCACCTGCCATTCACGTTGGGTCAGTGGGCTGGTGCGGATCAGCTCCGGTACGTCCGGATGGTTCAGCAACCGGCTGACAAAGCCTTCATCAAAATGCGCAAACTTGTGGCGGTGATATTTGTTGATCTCGTTCAGGATGCGCCGCGCCCGATGGTGATCCAGCTCATCAAGTGTATTCAGCTGTAACAGCTGACGGAGCTGCTGCGCCATAGTTTCACCCTGCACAACGAAATGGCTGATAAAGCCGGTGCTGCGTGCCAGATTGAGCGCACTGAGTAAAGCCTGCTGCGCCCTTGCGCGCTGATCCGTTTCCCAGTAGATCTGATTCAGCAACAGCAAATTGCGGTTGAGATCGCTCATTAGCTGCAACGCCCGGGCGTTGTCATTCAGCTCGTCCAGAATCACCTCGGCCTCAGTGTACTGCCCCAGCAGAATCTGCGCCCGCGCCACGTTACGCCACTGTCCCTGTAAAAAATGGTTACTGGCACTGGCCGGTTTTGGCGTCTGACGCAGCCAGTCACGCGCGCTTTTCAAATCGCCGGTCATCTGCCAGTACAGCACCCGCACTTTATCTGCATTGGCCAGCCAGTCATGATGCCAGCGGCCGTTGTTCAGCAGGTTCTCCAGGCGATTTAATAAGGTGCGCGCGTTATCAAGGTTGCCACGGGCGATGGCGCTCTGCACCAGTAAGCCCAGGCACTGGATCTGCTGCTGTGGCTGAAAACCCTGTAATACTTTCATGCCGTCGCGCGCGGCCTGCTCCGCCTCATCCAGCCGTCCCCAGGCCCATAACAGTTGGGCGCGGATGCGCAGCAGAAACTCATGCAACGGGAAGTGAGACAAATGCTGTGCTTTTACCAGCGCGAAGGCCCGCTCCTGGGTTTCATACGCGGTTTGCAGAAAGCCCTGGGCAAACAGAATCTCGCTTTGCTGAATCAGGCTCCACAGCACATAGTGCCAGGCATCTTCCCGGCGAGCCATATGCTCCGTCTGGCGCATCAGCGCCAGCGAGTTACTGAGTTCGCCTTTACAATGCAGAATTTCGCCGTGCACCGAGGTCGCGACAATCCGGCTGTAGTGGCGGCTTTCAGGCAGCGCGTCCAGCGCCAGCATCGCCAGACGCTCGGCCTCATCCGCATTACCGTCATTGATCGCCACCTGCGCCAGTAGCGCGTTAAACTCGCCGCGCAGGACCGCATCGATTTCGCAACGGCTCTCCTGCTCAAACCGGGCCAACAGGCTGTTCACCTCTGTGAAGCGGTGCTGGCTCTGCATCAGCCAGGCCTGCAATAACACCAGGTTGGGATGCGCCAACAGCATACTCCAGGGCAGTGCTTTCAACGACGATTCCAGTAACGGCAGCTCGCTCTGGTTAAACAGAGACCAGGCGTGCTCAATGAGCACGTCCCGCAGCATCTCAGCATCGCCTGAGGCGCGCGCATGATGAATGGCTTCACCCGGAAAGCCCTGCGCCATCCAGCTGGTTGCCGCCGCACGATGCAGGGCGGGAAGTTCTGCAGCCAGCTCCCACTGGCAGCGCTGTTGTAGGAAGCTGCCAAATAACGGGTGATAGCTGAACCACTGACCGGAATCATCCATGCGTTGCAGAAACAGCCCCTGGCGCTCAATCTCCTCCAGCCAGCGTTGGCCGTTCTCCTCACCGGTGACTTCGGCGATCAGCGCCGCATTGAGCGAACGTAGCAGCGCGCTTTTTAACAGGAAATGGCGGGTGGGCAACGTCACGTTATCCAGCACTTCCTCGACCAGATAGTCGTTTAAGTGACTGGCATTAATACCCGACAGACGTCGGGCCGAATGCTGCGCCGCGCCTGCGCCCTGCCGGGCCGACAGGGCGATCAGCTGCAGAGCCGTTGCCCAGCCTGCGACGTCATCGCACAGGCGCCCGGTTTCGTCGGACGCCAGCGGTGCGGGCAACCGGGCAGCAAAAAACGCCTGCGCTTCCTGATGGGTAAAGGCCAGTTGCTGGCTGCTGAGTTCCAGCAGCTGTTCGCGCACGCGCAGATTGGCAATGCCTAACTGCGGCAGATTACGCGAGAGCACGACCAGAGTGACGTTTTCAGGTTGATGGCGTAGAAAGAAGCGCATGGCATCATGAATCGCCGGATTGGTGATGTGATGGTAATCATCAATGATCAGCCACAGCGGCTTATGCCATTCCTGCAAATCGTTAAAGAGTTGGGTAAAAAGTGCGTTAAGGTTGACGTACTGCCGCTTCTGCGCCAGCACTTCACTACGGCGGCAGCATCCCTGCGTAGCCTGCTGCAGGGCCGCCACCAGATAATCCGCAAAGCGCTCCGTCTGGTTGTCGCTTTCATCCAGGGAATACCAGCCCAGCTCGGCTTTATCGGCTGCCCAGTGGGAGATCAAGGTGGTTTTACCGTAGCCAGCGGGGCTGGTCACCAGCACCAGGCGATAGTTACCGGCGGCGGATAATTTTCGTATCAGTCGCTCGCGTTTCACCGTGGTTTCATGCCGGACAGGACGGCTGAGTTTTGAGGGAATTAACATAGACGCACGCTTCTCCATTTGCTTCGGCGCATCATTTTTTTACGCTTCGTAATTATTCTTCACACGTTCAGCTATCCCTTCGGATAAAGCAAGCAGACGCTTAAGTGAATCTTCACAAAAGCGAATCTAATCACACTTAAGTAAAACTTTCGGACTTCCCTCAGGTTCTCCACCCTGCGGCTCCGCCTGCGCGAAATTCTGCCGGGAGGAGGCGCGCGCCGGAACGCAAAAGCACACTGTGGGTTATTCCCTTTTCTCCTTAAAACAGGATTTCCGGCTATGACACAGCATCCCTTTGATCAATCGCTTTTTAACGCTGCGCTGGCGCGCCAGTGGCAACAGTTTGGCCTCCAAGAGGCACACGAGATGACACCGCATCAGTGGTGGCACGCACTGAGTGGTGCGCTGGCTGAAATGCTGCGCGCGCTCCCTGCCCGGCCCGCTTCCGGCGATCAACGCCATGTCAATTATCTGTCGATGGAGTTTCTGACCGGACGACTGACCGGCAATAACCTCCTCAACCTGGGCTGGTATAACGCTGTCGCTGCCGCCTTATCGCAATGGGATGTGTCACTCAGTGACGTACTGGAAAACGAGCGCGATCCGGCGCTGGGTAATGGCGGCTTAGGGCGTCTGGCAGCCTGCTTTCTGGACGCGATGGCCACTGTCGGTCAGCCCGCTACCGGCTATGGCCTCAATTACCAGTACGGTCTGTTTCGTCAGCGTTTTGTCGACGGCGCGCAGGATGAACAACCCGACGACTGGCAGCGCGAGCGTTATCCCTGGTTTACGTACAATGCCCGGCGGGATGTCCAGGTGGGCTTAGGCGGCAGAGTCAGCAACGAAAACGGCACAATCCGCTGGCAGCCCGCGTTTTACCTCAAGGGCGAAGCCTGGGATCTGCCGGTGGTGGGCTTTGAAAATGGCGTGACGCAGCCGTTGCGGCTGTGGCAGGCCACGCATGCGCAGCCATTTGACCTGCAAACCTTCAACGACGGGGCGTTTATGCGGGCTGAAAAACGGGGCATGGATGCGGCGAAGCTGACGAAAGTCCTTTACCCTAACGACCATCATCAGGCCGGCAAAAAACTCCGCCTGATGCAGCAGTATTTTCAGTGCGCCTGTTCGCTGGCTGATATCCTTCGCCGCCACCTGCAGGCGGGCCGTTCGCTCGACAGCCTGGCCGATTACGAAGTGATTCAGCTAAACGACACGCATCCCACGCTGGCGATCCCCGAACTGATGCGGCTGCTGATCGATGAGCACCAATTCAACTGGGACAGCGCCTGGACCCTCACCCAGCGCACATTTGCCTATACCAACCATACTTTGTTGCCTGAAGCGCTGGAGTGCTGGGATACCGGCATCGTCCGCGCCCTGCTGCCGCGCCATATGCTGATCATCCACCGCCTCAATGCCCAGCTAAAGGCAGAAGTGGATGCACGCTGGCCGGGCGATGACGCGGTCTGGGCCCGACTGGCTATCGTACATCATAAGCAACTCCGCATGGCTAACCTGTGTGTAATGAGTTGCTTTGCCGTAAATGGCGTCGCCGCGCTGCACTCCCGACTCGTCAAAGAGGAGCTGTTCCCGGAATACGTCGCACTATGGCCTGATAAGTTTCATAACGTCACTAACGGCATTACGCCACGCCGCTGGATCAACCAGTGCAATCCCCGCCTTGCCCGCCTGATAAGCCACACGCTGAAGCGGCCGTGGATCAACGATCTGGACGCGCTCGCCTCTCTGGAAAACTGGGTGGATGACGCCGGTTTTTGTGCCGACTATCAGCAGATCAAGCAGCAAAACAAGCAGGATTTGGCCGCGTGGATTGCTGAGCGGACCGACATTGTCGTTAATCCCGCGGCGATGTTCGATGTGCAAATCAAGCGACTGCATGAATACAAACGGCAGCATCTGACGCTGCTGCATATCATTGCCCTCTGGCAGATGCTGTGTCGCGATCCACAGGCGAACCTGTGTCCGCGCGTGGTGATCTTCGGGGCCAAAGCGGCACCCGGTTATGCGCTGGCCAAAAACATCATTTACGCCATTAATCAGGTTGCTGAGGTCATAAATCACGACCCGCGCGTGGCCGATCGCCTGAAAGTGGTGTTTATTCCGGACTATAACGTTTCTGTTGCTGAACGACTGATCCCTGCCGCGGACCTGTCAGAGCAGATATCAACGGCGGGCAAAGAAGCGTCCGGCACCGGCAATATGAAGCTGGCCCTGAACGGCGCGCTTACGATAGGTACGCTCGATGGTGCCAACGTCGAAATTGCCGAACAGGTCGGTGAAGACAATATCTTTATCTTTGGCCACACCGTGGAGCAGGTGCAGGCGCTGAAGGCCGGGCATTACGATCCTGTTCAGTGGCGCACCAACGACGTCCAACTCGACCAGGCCTTACAGGCGCTGGAAAACGGCACCTTTAGCGCGGGCGATACGCACGCGTTTGACCTGCTGTTAAACAGTCTCGGTCCTGAGAACGGCGATCCCTGGCGGGTGCTGGCTGACTTCCGTCACTATCTGAATGCTCAGCAACGTGCCGAAGCCTTATGGGCCGATAAGCAGGCGTGGACGCGCGCAGCCATCCTGAATACCGCCCGCTGCGGAATGTTCAGCGCGGACCGTGCGATTCGCCATTACCAGCAGCGCATCTGGCAGCGTAAAGGATAATTACAATGACGCCTTTTCATCCACCTCAGGAGACGGGCCGCATAGCAACGGAATATGTGGATGCGCATGGAACGGTGCAGACGGTTTCTGCCCTCACGCGTCAGCGTTTGCTGACGGCGATGGCGCGCGAGTCGGCCCCATCCACACCATTGCCCCCCGTATGGGTTATCCCACAGGGTAAACCGATAGTGTTAACGCCTGTGCTGACCGGTCCCATGCGCTGGCAGTTAACAAGCGAATACGGGCAGCACTGGTCGGGGCAATGTGAGCCGGATAAACCGTTGTGCTTACCGGAACTGCCTGATGGCTACCATCAATTGCGCCTGACGCAAGGCATGCAACGGGTTATCTGCCAGATAATTGTGACGCCGTCACGTTGCTATGCGCCGGAGGCGTTGCTTAAGGGGCGCAGGCGCTGGGGAACCTGTGTGCAGCTCTATTCGTTGCGCTCAGCGGGCAACTGGGGCATGGGCGATTTTGCCGATCTGCGGCAACTGGTGAACGAGACCGGTCAGCGAGGCGGCGCCTTTATCGGTCTGAATCCGTTACACGCGCTGTTCCCCGCGCTGCCCGATCAGGCCAGTCCTTACAGTCCCTCTTCCCGGCGCTGGCTGAATGTGTTGTATATCAGCGTGCCCGATGTGGCTGATTTTACGCTGAGCGCCGCCGCACAGGCCTGGTGGCTCGCGGCAGAAACGCAGGACGTTCTCCAGCGCGCCCGCGCGGCACAATGGGTGGATTATCCCGCTGTCGCGTCGCTCAAGCTCACCGCACTGCGGTTTGCATGGGCGCAGTTTTTGCAGCGTGATAACGAGGACAGTGAGGTTGTCGCATTCGAGGCGTTTATCGTTCAGGGTGGTGAAAGCCTGCTGCATCAGGGCATTTTCGATGCCTTACAGGCCTGGTTTGTGGGTCAGGATCCAACCTGTCACGGCTGGGATACCTGGCCCGCTGCGTATCAACAGCCGGACAGCGCCGCCGTGCACGCCTTTCGCATCGAACACGGCGATGAGATCCGTTTTTATCAGTGGTTACAATGGCTTGCCGCCCGACAGTTTGCGGCGTGCTGGCAGGACAGCCAGCGGCTACAGATGACGCTGGGACTTTATCGGGATCTCGCCGTCGGCGTGGCCGCGAATGGGGCTGAAACCTGGAGCCAGCGCGCCTTGTATTGCCTGGCGGCCAGCGTGGGCGCGCCGCCGGATATTCTGGGACCGCTGGGCCAGAACTGGGGATTACCGCCGCTGCATCCCGGGGAATTGTATGACCGGGCATACGAACCCTGGATAACCCTGCTGCGTGCGAATATGCGTGACTGTGGCGCACTGCGTATTGACCATGTGATGGCGTTACTGCGTCTGTGGTGGATTCCGGCGGGTGAAACGGCAGCGGAAGGTGCCTATGTGACCTATCCTGTCGACGATTTGGTGGCCATTCTGGTGCTGGAAAGCCAGCGTCACCGCTGCATGGTGATCGGAGAAGATCTGGGTACAGTACCGGATACCATCGTGGCGAAACTGCGTGATGCCGGCGTTTACTCCTACAAAGTGCTCTACTTTGAACGAACCGCTGAACGCGCCTTTCGTCCGCCTGCCGCATGGCCTGCGCAGGCCATGGCGGTAGCCACCACCCATGATATGCCAACGCTGCGCGGCTGGTGGCAACACGACGATCTGACGCTCGGCAGCCAGTTGGGACTCTATCCTGACAACGCGGTGCTGGCCGGGCTCCATCGCCAGCGCAGGACAGCCCGCGCGGCGCTGTTGCAGAGCCTGCAGCGCCAGGGTTATCTGAAGAACGGCGCACTGGTGCAGGCCAACAGCCCGCGCATGAGTCTGGTGTTGAATACCGCGCTTCATTACTATCTGGCTGACTGCAACAGCGCCCTGCTGGGCTTGCAGCCCGAAGACTGGCTGGATATGGCTTCTCCGGTCAATGTACCCGGCACGGTGGAGACCTATCCGAACTGGCGACGTAAGCTCAGCCTGCCGCTGGAGGCGATGTTTGCCGATGCGCGGATTAACGGGCTGCTGGCGACCATGACGCAGAAGCGCGGATAAGAAAATAATGCGGTCCATATCAACCAAAATACAATGCCGATATGGACTGCTAAATGAATTTGGGTGTTGGCTACGCTTCATATGTCATTTCTGTGGCCGGGTTCAATTTACCTTTGGACCGAAACT
This sequence comes from Pantoea sp. SGAir0180, assembly GCF_043546245.1. Lineage (NCBI taxonomy): Bacteria > Pseudomonadati > Pseudomonadota > Gammaproteobacteria > Enterobacterales > Erwiniaceae > Pantoea > Pantoea sp. SGAir0180. Next base: position 1,673,360 of record NZ_CP028071.1, read on the forward strand.
TGCACACTGGCAAAGATATTAATCAGATTTATTAATATATTGAGAGGGTGCGATGATCGGTTGCTGTGCGTGTTGCGGTATTGCTTTAAACAGGGGGCTTCCCAAAGTCAAAAACAACGTTGAATATAAAAGTTGCCCGAAATGCTCTGTGACACACGGACGGCAGCATATTTACTTTCAGACGCCTAATCACTTTGGAACCACACCCGCGCGTGAAACGATAAATAATCCTCAAGGTCTTCAAAGTTATTGTGAAAGTTGCAGGCCCGCCTCAGAAAAAGACAACCCATCGAGAGTATTTCAGCATGGCTTAACATGTCATCATTTCGAATAGTCGTTCAATTTTCCGGCCGACATTCGTATTTACTTCTCTGACTGACAAAAAAAGGTGCGCCTCAGCGCACCAGGTGGAGCAAATCAGCACTGCGGAGTGATTACTCCTTGCCTTTAACACTGCTGATAAATGTTTTTCGTGCGGAAGGTGAACCGAGCCGCTCTGCTTCGTCGAGCAGTTTAAGCGCTTTATCAATATTGCCCTGGGCCACTGCCTGCCTGATGCTCTGGTTAAAGTAGCTTTCGGTATCGGTGACAAGGGGCTGAGATTTTGTGTCAGGCGCAGCAGTGGGTTGCGCGGCCTGCACGGCAGGTTGTGTTTGTCCGACCGTCACGGGCGTTGAACGGGAAGCGCCAAACAACGGCCCGACCAGTATTGAGGAGGCGGAACTGGTGCTGACGTTGATTTTTAGCCTGCCCGAGAGGCTATGGCGTGCAACGGGATCGGGAATATCCGGCACCGCGTGGCCGGTTCCCCTGGCATAGGCTTTTGCCGGATCCAACAGCGTGGTGGTTTGTGTCAGATCCTTTTCTGTGGTGAACACTAACAGATAGATTTTCTGCTGCCCCGGCACGGGCGTCAGTTTCATTACGCCTTCAAGCCGGTCAGCGGCCATTACGCCGGGTTGCTGATAGGTAAACCAGCGGCTCGGAAACCAGGCGGCCGGACGGAGATGTTCATCCAGGACAAGCACATTAGGGGCAAAGACCTGGTTATTCTGCACCTCACTGCTCAGGGTAATGGTCAGCTCTCCCAGCGTCGCAGGCAGGCTGTAAGCCGCGACCGGGCCCGTCATCCCCGGGACATTCCATCGTGAATGGCTGCCATCAAGCACTGTCACCTGAGCGCGTGAAGTATCCAGCGGCTGCCAGGTCAGGCTTTGCAGACTGGTTTGTGAAAAGTGTGGTGCGGCAGAGACATCCTGCGGCATCAGATTGATTTCGGCGCGGACAGTAGCGCTGTGCCCTGCCAGCAGCATTGCGCTCAGGCTCAGCGCTAATCCGACTTTATGCATTTTCATTGTGAACCTCGCAGAACCGGCAGCGGCACCGCCAGGCAATAGCAGCCGCTACCAGAAAAAAAGAATGCGGTGAGAGAACGTTAACCGGGGATCGCCTTACCACCAGATTTCCATCTGGGCGCCAAAGGTCCACTCGTCATTGTTGCCACGACTGTTGGTGAACAAGCCGTTGCCACTGCTGTCACGTGCGGCCAGCGTGGTGAGATCGCCCGCCGCATCTTTGCTGTAGCCCCACTTCTCATCCCATTTGGCATAGGTCGCAAACAGACGCAGCGCCGGGCGCGACCAGATGCTGTCACCTGCCTGCCATTGCTGGGCAAGCGTGATTTTGTACTGGCCATTGCGCTCGCCGACCTCCTGAGACTTCACGTTGTCATAGCCGACTTCCAGCAGGGTGCTCATGATCGGTGTCCACTTGTACATTGGCCGCACGCCCACGGTGTACCACTCGTTGCCCCGGTTGTTATCGAGGTCGGTGTTCTGGTACATCGCGACGTACATCATGTCCCAGCGCTCTGCCAGCGAGATCGCGCCGTGATCCAGGATCCGGTACAGCCGGCCGTTGTTATTGATATTGCTGCCCTGCGCTAACCCTTTGCCCTGTGACGTCAGCGCGTCCGTGGCGTACTGGAGCACAAACTTGTTGTAGCCCTTCAGCATGCTCTGGGTATGTTCTGCGGTGAACAGCCAGCCATCTTTTGAGGCGCCCTCGTCCAGGCGATAACCGTCACGGGCATTGGCACGACCATAGTCCACGCCCAGCTCAAGCACGCCATTAGGGTTGGTTTCCAGTCCGGCCAGCCGTACGTCAAAGACATCGTCAGCTGTGCTGGTGGCGTAATTGCGGATTCGATCGCTGGAGAAGGTATACGAACCGCCCGCTTCTGAAGAACGGGTTGCCGCAAAAGAAAGCTTTCCAAATCCCAGATCGACATCTTCCAGGCCCGCCCCCGGTCCCGAAATATCCCAGTAGTAGAAGTCGATCATGTGTACATCGTGGCGTTGATAAAAACGCTTACCGGCCCAGATCGTAGAACCCGGCAGCGCATCAATCAGGTTCTTGCCTTTGACATTGGCCTCACGAAACGCCGGTGAGGTGGATTCCCAGTCATTTTGCTGAGAAACCGAGTACGCCACGTTGGTGTCAAAATAGAAGCTCTTATCGCCCTCTTTCCACACTTCCTGACCCAGCTTCAGTTCCGCGTAGGTTTCGCATTCGTTGCCGAGGCGGTATTTACTTTGTGCACCGGTTGCCTGAAAGCATTGCTGCTCGCCGCCGCTACCGGTCCAGCCGATGCCGGAGCGCGCATAACCGGAAAAATCCACCGCCATAAGCGGCGCAGACAGCGTGCCTGTCGCCACGGCCACGGCGAGGGAAAGCTTGCGCAGAGTTAACATTTTCGATCTCCTGAGGTTATTGCTTTTTGTATTTGGCGGGCTCAACACCGGGTTCCTGATGCAGCCTGCGGCACGCGCTTCCGTCCTCGCGGAACAGGTGACAACGCTCGGGCGGCAAGCCAATACCCATCGTGGTGCCCTCTTTTACCAACACCACGTCCTCCTGGCGGTACACCAGGTTTTGACGGATGGCGGGGATTTGGATGTGGATCTGCGTTTCATGTCCCAGTTGCTCGACAACCTGGACTTCACCTTCCAGCGTAACGTCGGCGATCTCGCTGGAGAGAAGGTGTTCGGGACGGATGCCCAGAGACATGTTGCTGCCGACCTGCACACCGGTGCTGTCGACCGGCAGCCATACAAATTGGTTATTGGGCAGGCGCACCTGCACCTGCTCAATGGCGGTCGCCGTGACCTTGACGGGCAGAAAGTTCATTTTGGGCGAGCCGATAAACCCTGCGACAAAGCGGTTGGCCGGATAGTGATACAGCTCCAGCGGTCGGCCAACCTGTGCGACGCGTCCGGCGTCCAGCACGACGATCTTATCGGCCAGCGTCATCGCTTCGATTTGATCGTGGGTGACATAAATCATCGTGCGTCCGAGGCGCTTATGCAGACGGGCGATCTCGATGCGCATCTGCACCCGCAGCGCGGCATCCAGATTAGAGAGCGGTTCATCCAGCAAAAAGACGCGCGGCTCTGCCACCAGAGTGCGGCCAATGGCCACACGTTGACGTTGCCCGCCGGAGAGCGCTTTGGGGCGGCGGTCAAGCAGATGTGCCAGTTGCAGCACTTCGGCGACCTGCGTTACGCGCTGTTCAATGTCCGCTTTCTTCACGCCCGCAAGCTTCAGGCCGAAAGACATGTTTTCAGCGACAGAGAGATGGGGATAAAGCGCATAGGACTGAAACACCATCCCGATCCCGCGTTCAGCGGGTGGGACATCATTCATTCGCCGATCGCCGATCAACAATTCTCCACTGGTGATGGTTTCCAGCCCGGCGATCATGCGTAACAGTGTGGATTTGCCGCACCCCGACGGCCCGACAAAGACCACGAACTCCCCTTCAGCCATCTCCAGGTTAATGTTCTTCGACACCACCGTGTCGCCCCAGGCTTTGGTGACATTGCGTAATACGACGCTTGCCATAGTGCTTTCCTCTCACTCACAAATGCGGCCTGCACGGCAGCGGAAAATTCTGGCGTTTACTATGCGCAGAGCCTTACCCCGTCACATCCTCCGCAAACGCGCTTTTGCTGGGGGAGGAGCCGGGAGGAGGAGAACATGGCGACCTTGACGAACTGCGTGCCGCCGCGCCGTTTTTTGTGATGGATAACGCAGTCTGGTGGGAGCCATTGTGTGAGCTGTACCGTGATAACCCGCTTATTTTGCTACGGCGATCACGGCCCGGCTGGCGCAGGCGTAGACCGCAGGAGGATGAGAAGCCCGACAGAACACCCACAATGTGGCGCAGGTAACAGATGTGTTTCCGCTAACAGGATGGAGTGTTAAAGATGAAAACCGGCGCAAAGATTTTGACTCTGTCAGCCCTTGCGGCTGTGCTGTACTCGGCCTCAGCCATGGCAAAAATTGAAGAAGGCAAACTGGTCATCTGGATCAACGGTGACAAAGGCTATAACGGCCTGGCCGAGGTGGGGAAAAAGTTTGAGCAGGAAACCGGTATTCACGTCACCGTCGAACATCCGGATAAGATGGAAGAAAAATTCCCCCAGGTTGCCGCAACGGGTGATGGCCCGGATATTATTTTCTGGGCGCACGATCGCTTTGGCGGCTATGCCCAGTCGGGTTTATTAGCCGAAGTCACGCCGGACGCGACCTTTCAGCAAACGATCTTCCCCTTCACCTGGGATGCGGTTCGCTACAATGGCAAATTGATCGGCTATCCGGTCTCGGTGGAATCACTGTCGCTGATTTATAACAAAGATCTGTTGCCAACGCCGCCGAAAACATGGGAAGAGATGGCCGCGCTGGATAAGCAACTGCACGCAAAAGGCAAAAGCGCCATCATGTTTAATCTGCAGGAACCCTATTTCACCTGGCCTCTGCTGGCCGCCGGTGGCGCTTATGCCTATCAAGGAAACGCGGGCCATTACGATGTCAACAACACGGGCGTCGACAGTGCCGGGGCGAAAGCCGGTTTGCAGTTTCTGGTCGATCAGGTCAAGGCAAAGGTCCTGAATGCGGATACCGACTATTCCATTGCCGAAGCCGCCTTTAATAAAGGCCAGACGGCCATGACGATTAACGGCCCCTGGGCCTGGAGCAATATTGATAAAAGCGGTATTCACTACGGCGTTGCGGCATTGCCGACGTTAAACGGTAAACCGTCTAAACCTTTCGTTGGCGTGCTGAGCGCCGGCATCAATGCGGCCAGCCCTAATAAAGAGCTGGCAAAAGAATTTCTGGAAAACTACCTGCTGACGGATGCGGGTCTGGAAACCGTCAACAAAGACAAACCCTTGGGCGCGGTGGCGCTGAAGTCTTTTCAGCAAAAACTGGAAAAAGACACCCGTATCGCCGCTACCATGAACAATGCGCAAAACGGCGAGATTATGCCCAATATTCCGCAGATGGCGGCCTTCTGGTACGCCATGCGCACCGCCACGCTTAACGCCCTCAGCGGTCGGCAAACCGTCGATGCCGCGCTGAAGGATGCGCAGTCACGTCTGAATAAATAAACCTTATAAAGCGGGCCGGTAAAACGGGTCCGCCTCTTGCCGTTGAGGAAATCGGGTCATGTCAGAAAAACCGCAAGCGGGACGGCATCGTTCGTTGTTGAAAGGTCTGGTGTTGGGCATGTGCTGCCTGCTGGTCGGCTACCTGTTAGTGCTGATGTACGCCCAGGGGGAATACCTGTTCGCCCTGCTCACGCTGGTGATCAGCGGACTGGGGATCGGGATTTACAGCCAGCGCCGGGCTTACGCCTGGCGCTATGTTTATCCGGGACTGGCCGGAATGACACTGTTTGTGTTGTTTCCCCTGGTCTGCACAGTGGGCATTGCTTTCACCAACTACAGCAGCACCCATCAGCTGAGTCAGGAACGGGCGGAGCAGGTCTTACTCAGCCGACACTATCAGGACGGCGCAGGTCTGAATTTTTCGCTGTTTGCGATAAACGATCGCTGGCAGCTGGTCCTGACGAACAGCGCAGATAATCAGTCCTGGGTTTCCTCGCCCTTTTCCTTTGCGGCGGTCGGAAACCTGAAGATGGTCAGTGGGCCGATTCCAGAAGGAACGCGCGCGTCGCTCCGTGTCATTACGACGCATCGCCAGGCCCTGGGGAAGATCCGCGCTGAAATGCCGGATGGTCGTGAACTGGTGATGAGTTCGCTGCGTCAGTTTTCCGGCACACGTCCGCTGTATCAGGTGGTGGATGGTGACACGCTGAAAAATCAGCAAAGCGGCCTTCGCTATCGGGCAAACCCGGAAACGGGGTTCTACCAGGCGATCACTGCGCAGGGGCAATGGGGAAATGAACAGTTAAGTCCCGGCTTCACCGTAAGCGCGGGCTGGAAAAACTTTGTGCGGGTGTTTACCGATGAGGGGATTCAAAAGCCCTTCCTGGCGATTTTCGGCTGGACGATGATCTTTTCCTTACTGACGGTGGTGTTGACGGTCGCTGTCGGCATGGTGCTGGCCTGTCTGGTGCAATGGGAGGCGCTGAAAGGCAAAGCGATTTATCGCGTCCTGCTGATTCTGCCGTATGCCGTGCCCGCGTTTATCTCCATCCTGATTTTCAAAGGGCTGTTTAATCAGAGCTTCGGCGAAATCAATGTGCTGCTCAGTACGCTGTTTGGGATCAAACCGGCATGGTTTAGCGATCCCACGCTGGCCCGCACGATGCTGATCATTGTGAATACCTGGCTGGGTTACCCCTACATGATGATCCTGTGCATGGGGCTGCTGAAAGCGATCCCAGAGGATTTGTATGAAGCCTCTGCGATGGACGGTGCGGGCCCGCTGCAAAATTTCTTTTTAATTACGGTGCCGCTGTTGCTGAAGCCGTTAACGCCGCTGATGATTGCCAGTTTTGCTTTTAACTTTAATAACTTTGTACTGGTTCAGTTGCTGACCAATGGCGCACCTGACCGACTCGGCACGACCACACCGGCCGGTTACACCGACCTGCTGGTGAACTACACATGGCGCATCGCGTTTGAAGGCGGCGGCGGGCAGGATTTTGGTCTGGCGGCCGCGATTGCGACGCTGATTTTCCTGTTGGTTGGCGCTCTGGCGGTGCTGAATCTGAAAGCTGTCCGAATGAAATTTGATTAAGGAGACGTTATGGCTATGGTGCAACCCAAATCGCAACGGTTGCGTCTGCTTCTGACGCATCTGCTGCTGCTGACGTTTATCGCGGCAATCGTCTTTCCGCTGCTGATGGTCGTGGCCATCTCGCTGCGCGCCGGTAACTTTGCCACCGGCAGCCTGATCCCCGATCAGATCTCCTGGGAGCACTGGCGGCTGGCGCTGGGGTTCAGCGTCCAGCACGCCGACGGTTCCGTTACGCCGCCGCCCTTTCCGGTGCTGTTGTGGCTCTGGAACTCCGTGAAAATTGCCGTGATCAGCGCACTGGGCATTGTGGCGCTGTCGACCACCTGTGCCTATGCCTTTGCCCGTATGCGCTTTAAAGGCCGCGCCAGCCTGTTGAAAGGCATGCTGATTTTTCAGATGTTCCCGGCGGTACTGTCCCTGGTGGCGCTCTATGCCCTGTTTGATCGCATTGGACAATACGTGCCGTTTATCGGCCTGAATACTCACGGCGGTGTGATTTTCGCCTATCTGGGCGGTATTGCGCTGCATGTCTGGACGATTAAGGGCTATTTCGAAACGATTGACCGATCGCTGGAGGAGGCCGCTGCCCTTGACGGTGCCACGCCGTGGCAGGCATTTCGTCTGGTGCTGCTGCCGCTGTCCGTGCCCATTTTAGCCGTCGTGTTTATTCTGGCTTTTATTGCCGCCGTGACGGAAGTGCCGGTAGCGTCTTTACTGCTGCGCGACGTGAACAGCTATACCCTGGCCGTCGGGATGCAGCAGTACCTCAATCCGCAAAATTATCTGTGGGGGGATTTTGCTGCCGCTGCCGTGCTCTCTGCCATTCCGATTACCCTGGTGTTTTTGCTGGCGCAACGCTGGCTGGTTAATGGCCTGACCGCCGGTGGCGTTAAAGGCTGACGGCTCCATCATTTGCCACTGCTGTGCTCGTGTTGGCGGCCACTGGCCGCCTTTTTTAATTGTCGCCTGTCAGATCGTCATAAACGGCACGCAGGCGCATACGCAGATACAGCACGGCTTTGTGCTTGCGCGACAACAGAGTCTGAACGCTTACGCCGGTGGCGTGAGACAGTGCTTTGTAACTTATGCCCTGCAGTTCTGTTTTATCGAACACCTCAAACTGCGCTGGCGGCAGTTCAGACAGTGCCGCTTCCAGGGCTTCCCAAAGCAGCCCCCGGAGATAATCGTCTTCGGGCGTTTGCGGCGTGCCAAACAGGGTTTCCGCCAGTTCGACGTCTACCGCCTCCTCCTCATCATCATCCTGCTCATAAGGAAAAAGCGGCAGTTCTCGTTTCTTACGCGCCCGGTCGGTCATTTCATTACGCGCCGCCCGAAACAACCACGCCGAGATATTCTCTACAGGTTGTTCTACCCCGATCAGCTGACAGGTCACTTCCTGCAAAATATCCTCAGCCTCATCGCGAACGGCGATGCGACCCCGGATAAAAGCGTGGAGTTTTGTTTTGCAGCGTTCAAGCGCTTTTACCAGTGATGCGGCTTGTAATGCGCTGGCCTTCATCGTCATTACTCTGTCCGGGTGTCAGAGTGAGTGTCCGCAGACGGTGGCTGCTCTTCCCGGCATCTGTCCCGACGGTGGTGAGCACGATGGCCGAACCCTTCACGCCGTTGCTTCATAAATTCATCCCGTTCTTCCGGTGTCATCTGCATCCAGCGCTCATGCATGCGCCGCCGCGCCTTGCCAAACATCCCCGGTCTGATGCCCAGGCCGCCAAACAGAATCCGGCACAGCAGCAGCAGTCCGGCGGCCTGCCAGAAACCAATTGTTTTAACGCCTGTAATGGCAGGCAGTATGGCATTCCATAGTGTCATGACCAGCAGACACAGCACGACAATTAACACGCCCCCAACAATGAACGCCTTTGGCAGGCGGTGCCTGCCCATGCCGCGAGAAGGGTGAAACGGGTGATTATCGACATTTCTCATAGTTGTATGACCTCAGCAGTGATTAACATGATGAGGTAGACGAATGAGCCCGCAAAATATTGCTGGCTCGTTAAAAAAAATTTGTTGAGTGTGGAAGGTGGCGGTCCGGTCTGGCATAAAACCGCGCTGCCGATCAGCACAGGCCGACCGGCAACGGGCAAGAGGTAAAAACCACGGGACCGAAAATCCCGCTTATGGTGACAACGTCACATCATGATTTACTTACGTGGTCGGGCGTCACTTTTTCGACCGCCCTGCCTTCAAGCACCGCCTTCACAACGGTAAAAACGTCGGTGTTATCAATATAGTCGCCCTGGTTGTAGCCCACATGCTTAGCATAGCCCGCATCGTTGCCACGCACGCGCTCCGCAAAGGCATCGGCCCCAACGCCTTTTGCCCACAGCGGCACAAGCGCGTTGGAATGGTTGCCGGTTGGACGGAATGAGATGCCGGGCATCATGCCTTTCCCTTTATTAATGACGGCCTGGAAAGGGATGTTCTGCGCATCGGGTCCCATTGGCATGCCGTTGTCGTGATCGGTCGTCACGATCAATAGCGTCTCGTTCCAGTTACTGTTTTTCTCTACCCATTCAATCACGGAGGCCACAGCGTTGTTGAAGTCTGCACTTTCTTCAATCAGGCGACCATATTCCACGCCGACGCAGTTGGGGTTGTAGGAATTCCCCCAGTCGCCTTTTTCGCTACAGGCATTGCTGGTATGCGCGGACCAGTCAGTCGCACCGCCTTCGACCATCATAAAAAAGCCGTCGGGGTTTTTACTCAGGTGCTGAATGGCTCCCCGGGTCATCGTATTCAGGGTCGGTACCGTGGCAATAAACGCATCCCCGGACGGATTCGCCGCATCTTTGCCAACAATGGCGGCCTGACGGCCCTGCTGCAACGTGCCGTTGGGGGCAACGTTCGGCGATCCCAGTAACGGGCCGCTATGCACCAGCGCGCCACTGGCGAGGCGGGCGAACGCCTCAGTACTGCGCACCACTTTCCACGGCTGACCACCCGCAGGGGCCAGCTTGCCAGCATTGAGCAATGTCCAGTCAGCTTCAGACAGGTAACGGTGCGCATCTTCTCCGCACCCCACGGTGGTTTCGTTTGAAGCCAGATGCTGACAGTCGGTGCCGTTGGCGTTAAAGCCCGGCAAACCGGTTCCCATAATCAGATCCAGTTTCCCTGACGTCAGCATTTGTTTCGCAATCGCGTGATAATCGTTACGCGACGCGTTTTGTGCGCCAAAGGCGGCGGGCGTGGCGTGGGAGAACGGCACGCTGGTGACGACGCCTGTCGCTTTGCCCATGGCTTTCGCCGTTAGTGTGACAAAATCAACCGGTTGTCCGTTGTTATCGACGTTGATGGCGTTGTTATAGGTTTTAATTCCTGACGCCAGCGCTGTGCCGGCGGCGGCGCTGTCCGTTGGATTCACCGCCAGATAGTCGTAACCCCTGAACGGCAGATCCTTGTTATCTGTTCGGGTTGTATCCCAGGCTTTCTGCGGATCGTAATTAACCAGAGAGGCATTATTGTGCGTGGCTTTTTTTGAGGCATTCAGGGGATAGGTTGTCATGGCATATTTTGCCGGAAACGCGGCATACGGCGTACTTTCACGGCTGCCATACTGCCAGTAGGCTGTTGCATCCCAGGTGCCCCAGCCTGCCCCGTCATTAATCATGATAATCACATTTTTGGCTTTCACTTCTGCCGCCAGCACGGCGGAGCTGGCGGTCATACCGCCCATTGCCAGCATAAGCAGACTGAGTTTACCCAGAGAAAACGCGGCAGCGGTACGGTAAAGACGTGGTTTGCGTGACATAAAACTCTCTCTATCATTGCGGCAAGCCCCTGACAGACAAGCCAGGTTTCAATCCATGTCAAACAATGTCTGTTTGTAACATTGATGGCTGCGCAGTATTACGGCGACGTGTGACAGTTTTATGAAGAAAATCCCCCTCCTGCTTCCCCCTGTCTGGCCATCGCTTTCAGCGTAACGGATAAAAAGCTTTTATATCAATGTATTGAGGAATCACTTTAAAAAACCTGCTGTAGAAAGCGTGCTGTGTAAAGCTCTGTAAGTGAGCACACGGATGACCCAACGTTAATGCCAGGGCGTGCCGACTTTGTTTGTTAATTTGACGTTGGGATTTTGTGTCTTAATTTCACAACCTGTAAGCAGACACAAAAATCCTGCCAAATTTCAGCTCAAGTGTGGCGGAAGCTTTCATAAGCCTCTGATTAGCAAGAAAAGCCAAATTCATTTACTTGAAAAGGTATTTGATAACTTCTGCCGACAGTATTTAACACGGCAATAAAACGTAAGCACATAGCAAACCCGTAACGATCACTGTCGCGTCGTTTGCCCGTGATAGCGATACATTCCGATATTCAGGAGCATTAAAATGAAAGCACTTGTTCAGGATCTTTTGTCTATCTTCTCTCCTCAGACAGTCAGCCCTGTGTTTATCCGTAGCGGCTTATCTCAGGAAGAAAAAAATGCCATCACCCCGATGGGCGTAACGACGGTGACCTGGGCGACCTCAATGCAGGAAGTGACTGATGCGCTGCTGCGCAAAGCCACCGAGGCCGGTGCTGTGGGTTACCACATTACCCAGGTTGATTCTCACAAACCCGGTAATGACCAGCAGCATATTCTGGAAGCGACCGCGACCCTGTATGCGCTGGATGAGAAGGCATTGCAGAGAGCACACTAGTGACATCTCCATCTTCGCAACGCGTTTTTAGCCCTTCCGAACCCTGCTGATTATCCGGATGATAACAGCAGGGTTTTTTGATCCTTTTCCTGCTGCCAACGCCGGCATAGTCTGCATTTTTAAATGTTTCTCCGGTGTTTCATCGTGCGGTGTAAATCAGAAACTTAACTGTATGATGTAACTAATATCAGTTAAGGGATAAATTGTTTTGCCGCCTGTCGCCCCTGTTTTGCATTCAGCCACTATAGTTTTTCAACGTATTGATTCTCAGACATGAGGTTTTTATGAGCACGCTGTTTTCCACTTTTTCACTCGGTGAATTAACGCTCGATAACAGAATTGTTATTGCGCCAATGTGTCAGTATTCCGCTGAAGAGGGTTGCGCAACCGCCTGGCATCGTATCCATCTGGGGCAGCTCGCCTTTTCAGGGGCTGGACTGTTAATCATTGAAGCGACCGCGGTAGAAGATATTGGTCGTATCACCTACGGCGACCTGGGGTTATGGAATGATGACACCGAAGCCGCACTGGCGGCGGTATTAGCTGACATCCGTCGCTATTCCGATATGCCGATTGGTATTCAGTTGGGTCATGCCGGGCGCAAAGCATCCTGCGACGTGCCGTGGGAAGGCGGCGAACACATCTCGCCTCAGAACGGTGGCTGGCAAACCGTGGCCCCTTCCGCCCTGCCGTTCAGTGAAGGCGATCATCCGCCCAGCGCAATGGACGCCAGCGCGCTGGCGCGTGTCAAAGAGGCGTTTGTCGCTACGGCAAAGCGGGCCGTTCGTCTTGGCCTTGAACTCATTGAGGTGCATGCCGCGCACGGCTATCTGCTGCACCAGTTTCTGTCGCCGCTTTCCAATACCCGCGATGATGAATACGGCGGCTCACTGGAGAACCGAATGCGTTATCCGCTTGAGGTCTTTAAAGCAGTACGTGAGGCCGTCCCGGCCGCCATTCCAGTGGGCGTGCGTATTTCTGCCAGCGACTGGGTTGAGGGCGGCTGGGATGTAAGCCAGTCCATTGCCTTTTCGCAACAGCTGGAAGCGCTGAACTGCGCCTATATCCACGTTTCCAGTGGGGGCCTGTCAGAACAGCAGCAGATCAGCGTCGGCCCGAACTATCAGGTCCCTTTCGCGCGGGATATTCGTCAGCAAATCGGTATCCCGGTGATTGCGGTAGGCTTAATTACCGAGCCGCAGCAAGCCGAAGATATTTTGCAGCAGGGGGAAGCGGATCTGGTCGCGCTGGCACGCGGTATGCTCTATAACCCACGCTGGCCATGGCACGCCGCTGCCGCATTCGATGCAACGGTGAAAGCGCCGCCGCAGTATCTGCGTTCTGAACCTCACGGCGCAAAAGGAACACTGACGCCGGACGAGTAAACCGTTATGGCCGCACGGCGTGCGGCCTTACTGATAGTGTTGAAGACAACGCTGTAGCGCCAGATGCGGGCCGGTCAGGGGCTGACGTGTTGATGCGAAATGCGCCGCCGCCGGTGCCATTGACGTCTGCGCCAGCACAACCTGCTCCGCGCCCTGCTGCCAGGCCGCTTCAACCGCTTCTGTTACACAGGCAAGATAGCCTGCCTGATCCCCCGCTTTAAACTTCTGCCAGGCCCCCGGAATCAGAACGACCTCTGCCCGCCCGTTGACACCGTGAAACAGTGCCCGCGTGGCGCCCAGCGTGGATTCAGCCGCACAAAGCACGACCGTTTGCCTGGGATTTTCGCGGACCGCCTCTGCCAGCATGCTGTCTGTGCGCCAGACCACGCACGGCGAAGATGCGTTTGTAAAGCTTTCAGCCACCGGTCCGAGCGTGGAACAGGTCATCAGAATGGCGTCAAAATGGGGTTGCAGACTCGCCAGCAACGCGCCGATCCGTGCATGAAGTTCAGGCGTCAGTCCGCCACTGGCTTCGGCCTCCGCCAGCAGGTGTGGCATCACCAGATGACTCAGTTGCAGATCTCCCGACGGCAACTGGCTCGCTGCATCGTCAAAGATGCAAATATTGCTGGCCGCAGTATGTAAACAGGCAATAGCGATCATGTGTGGGCTCGGCGTAAAAACAGGTTTTCATCATGCCATGGGCGACGCCAGATTCAAACGTCTCCTCTGTAAGAGAGAGCCGCACGCCATAAACCCACCAGCCCGTATGGTAGCGCCTGCTTATTACTTATGCCGTCAGGCCTGCCATGCGGCATGCTGGATAACGATCCGATAGCCGTCCCTGTCCTGAAAGGTTGCGCCGTTTTTTGCCCAGTACGGGTTAAAAGACGTCACTTCAGTAAACCCGGCACGCGTCATTGCCTGACAACGTTGCTGCCAGCACGCCGCGTCAGGCAGATACAGCACCAGCAGATCGTCAACCGTTGTCGCGGGCTGGACAGGATGGTGCTGACAAGACGTAAACTCCAGATGCCAGGGCAAGGTCTTATCGCCCAGCATAATGCCGCTGAATCCATCATGGTCCCTGAATTCCCCCAGTTTATGCAACCCAAGGCCTGTGCAGTACAGGTCTGCGCTCGCGGTCAGGTCACTGACCGGGCGCGCAATGCGCAGTTGTTGTATCACCATTGCTTCTCCTGATTCTGTAAAAAGGCTATTAATAGTGAGCGTGGATAACGACATAACAGTGAGGTTTATAATGTTTCTGCAGTCAGCACGTTTGTTGCTCAGAGCTATGCGCCCTTCCGACGACAAGGATCTGTTCCGTATTTATGGCGATCCTGCGACCAACACGTTTAACCCGGCAGGCCCGTATCCGAGCCTGGCGTTCGCGCAGCAGAAGCTGGCCGAGAGGCTGGCCGCTTTTGAACGGTACGGGTTTGAAAGCTGGGCGATATCGACGCGAGATGCGCCCGATACGCTGATTGGCTTTGGTGGGTTGAGCGTACGTAAGTTTGCCGGTGAGTTGACGAATAATCTTGGCTATCGCTTTGATACCCAGGCATGGGGTAAAGGTTATGCTACTGAGCTGTCACGTTTTGCCCTGAATTACGGCTTCAACGAGCTGGGGCTGGCGTCCGTGACCGCCTCGGTACGACGTCATCATCAGGCGTCAATTCACGTGCTGGAGAAAAGCGGGTTGCGCTACATCAAAGAGATTTATGACGTCGAAAATGCCCCGCCAAGCCTGTGTTATGCGATGACGCGTGAGCAGTGGCAGGCCGCACAGACCACTGCGGAACCTAAATGTTAGCAGGGTGAGCTGCTAATTAACCTGTGCGCAGACGAATGAGAACGCACCAGGATGTGTACTTATCGTAACGGTGATCGCCAGAGGATTTGTCAAGACGACTTGCTGAAAGGCGCCCCGCGATGATTGTCGATTCACACGCAGAACCCGTGTAAATGGGATTCTGCATGAGGGTGCATTTGCTGGTTTCTGCTTTTTTACTGGTCGGGCCGCCTGAGGTGGTGTCCCTGACACTAACAATCGAAGGCATTTATCACTGTCACCGGTATTGCTTTCAGACCACATTTCCGTCCAGGCATGGCGCTGCATCACACAGCAACCCCCGGGCGCGCTGGTTGGAGCGCAGAATGCTATCGCGCACCGGTACGGTGCCGCTCTCAATGCAGGCTGTCCACTGCTGAGTAGTCAGCACAGCCGCAAAGTTTGACTGCAGCACCACACAGCATACCCGATGAATCTCTTCTGCACTCACGCGCCCTGCCTGATTTTGGTAAGGAACTGAACCTGAAGCATCACTGAGGTATTCCACAGCAATGCCGTTATGCCACGCATGATTAATGGTAGAAAGATTGCAGTTGTGAGTCATATAGCCCACTACCGTCAGCGTGTTAATGGCGTGATCGGCTAACCAGTGCGCCAGTCCCGTTCCGGTAAAAGCGCTGGCCCGATTTTTACTCAAAAGAAGCGCTCGGGGACGTGAAGCGATAACGGGATGCAACTGCCAGCCATCGCTGTTAATCGCAAAAAGCGGTGATTCTGCAGGCGCAGTATGCTGTACCACGATTACCGGTATGTTTGCCGCACTCGCCCTGTCCATGGCAATCGCGATGTTTTCCAGTGAATGTTGCGGATGTGGATATTCAATCGGCAACGCGCCGCTGAAATATTCATTCTGTACATCAATGACAATAAGCGCGCGTTGAGGTAAAGCGGAAACGGTCATAGCCAAATTCCTCAGATTAGTGGCTCTACAGAGCGTAAAGCCGTAGACACCATCTTCACCCGACGATAATCTCAGCAACAGCGTCCCGAAAGACAACGCACGAAAGTATTGGGCCATCGTTATGGAGAATGATCATGTTGTGCAAAAATATCGCGGTACTGGCTTTTCATGACATCAGTCCTTTTCATCTTTCAGTGCCCTGTCTGGTTTTTGAAAACCGTACCGAACATGGCCTGCCCGCTTTTAACCTGCGGGTTTGCGCAGCCGAGACCGCCAGCGGTGATTTAATCCGTACCTGTGCGGGTTTTATGCTAAAAAGTGAGTTGACGCTCGAAGATGCAACAGACGCGGATGTCTTAATTGTTCCCTCCTGGCGTAGCCCACAGGAGCGTCCGTCGGACGCTATGCTGCATGCGATACGAATGGCACGACAGCGCGGTGCTACGGTCGTGGGGTTGTGCCTGGGTGCGTTTGTGTTAGCAGAGGCTGGCGTACTGGACGGATACAAAGCGACTACACACTGGAGCGCAGCACCGTATTTCGCGCAGCATTTTCCCAAAATCAAGCTGATGCCAGATGTGTTGTATCAGGATGCGGATGACGGCAGGCTGGTTACCTCTGCCGGGACAGCCGCCGGTCTTGATTGCTGCCTGCACCTGGTTCGTCGCTGGCACGGCGCCGATATCGCCAATAAGATTGCACGCCGGTTGGTCACGGCCCCGCATCGCCAGGGAGGACAGGCCCAGTACATTGAACAGCCTCTCCATAGCCAGCCGGGAGGCGATCGTCTGTCAGACCTGCTGAACTGGATGGTGGCCAATCTTGCAGAGCAGCACTCTCTGGATTCACTGGCGCAGCGGGTTGCAATGAGCCGACGTAATTTCACCCGCCGTTTTCGCGACCTGACAGGTATGACGGTCAGTCAGTGGTTACAGGGACAAAGGCTGGCCTATGCGCAACGCTTACTCGAAAGCACGCCCCATTCTGTAGAATATGTGGCGCAGTTATCAGGCTTCGGCAGCGCCGTATCACTACGCCAATATTTTAATAAAGCGTTTAATACCTCACCCTCCGCATGGCGGGCACTGTTTGCTCATGTAGGGTAAACGATATTTATCCTTCACTTTTGCTGAGGCGGCACTGTGAGACAGCCTCGTCGGCTCTCTTATCTGTCGCTAATGTCCGGCGGGCATGGCACATCCCTGCGCCACGGGCATCCGTGATAATCAGCCAAGCACATCCTGCACGCAGGCTTTAAACACTTTCACCCCAAGCGCCAGCGCGTCACGGTCAAAATGCATCTCCGGATGATGCAGACCGGGCGTCAGGTTAGCCCCCAGTCCCCAGAAGCCGCCTTTAATCTGTGGACGAAGACGCAGATAGTGAAAGAAGTCTTCACTGCCGGGGGTCGACTTCGGCGCAGTGAGGCCGGTTTCGCCAAATACGCTGCGAATACCGCGTGCGATCACGTCTGTGGCCTCGTCATGGATAATGGCGGCGGGCATCTCTTTCAGAATGCGGATCTCTGCGCGTGCGCCATAGGCGGCGGCGCTGCTCTCAATCGCGCGTACCACCTGTGGTTTGAGGGTAGCCATCGCTTCGTTCTCTGCCGCACGCAGATCCCAGCACACCTGCGCTTTATCAGGGATTGAGTTAGTTACGCCCGCATCACAGAGAAACCGCGTCGCTTTTGCGCTCCATGTCAGCGACGGAGCAAGATGAATGCCATTCACCGCCTGCACCGCGTGCGCAGCGGCATCCAGTGCATTGACGCCCAAATGTGGCCGCGCGGCGTGCGCCGCTTTGCCGTGGAACATCACTTCCACGGTAGCGGACGCTGAGTAGTACATCGCCGGCACGGCCTGGCCCATCGGGCACTCCTCCAGCGGGCGCAGGTGGAAGCCGAGCAACATGTCGACATCATCAAGCACGCCGCCTTCGGTCAGGGCAATCGCCCCGGTGCCCAGCTCTTCCGCAGGCTGGAAGATGAATTTTAACCGGCCCTTTTTCACCAATCCTTCAGCCATCACCTCCTGGGCGGTGGTCAGTACGACGGTGGAGTGGCCATCGTGCCCACAGGTGTGACGCGCCACATGTTGGCCGTCAATGATATGGCCCAGCGCATCCATATCGGCGCGCAGCGCTAACGTCGGGCCAGGCTTACCGCTGTCCAGGACGGCGACAATACCGGTGGTGTTATTTACCTGGCGAGTGACCCGGTAGCCCGCCGCCTCCAGTACGCCCGCGATATAGGCGGAGGTTTTAAACTCTTCGAACCCCAGTTCCGGGATTTGGTGCAGGTAATTAAAGTGCTCAAGTGTACGCGACACGTCTTACTCCTTAGTGCTCAGGCAATAACGCGCATAATCAGCATGGCGATTACGGCATTGAGAATGCTGACCGCCATCAGTAACGGCCAGTACTTCTTCGGCACATCGGCCACGCCCAGCAGGCGCCCCATGTACTGGAGTTGCGAGCCCATCAAAAAGATGGCGGGCGCGAGAATGGTAATCTGGGCCATATCAAGCTGGCCTTTACTCAGCAGGCTGACGGCAACGCCGGTGCCCGCAGAGGAAGAGAGCCAGGCGGTTAACAGTACGGTGATCGCCTCGCCCGGCAGGCCAAAAAGCCCCATCAGCGGTGCGCAAATGTGCCCAATAATCTGCATCACGCCCAGCAAATTGAGCATTTCGGCGATGACATAGGCCATTAATACATTTGGCATCAGATTATTAATGGCGATATTAAACCCTTTGCGCGCACCAATAACGAAAATATCAAACGGATTACCGGAGACTTTTGCCTGATTATTCATTGTCGAAATCTCGCTTATAAACAGTATTTAATGCCAGGCGAACCACGGCGGCACCGACGAATTTAAGAACAAACATTAAAATCAGCGGAATAATAATGGGGAGCGTTAATGAAGCGAACATCGCCGAGCCGATAGAGAAATAGTTATTAATCAACCCGGCACCCGAGTATTGCCACGAGCCCATAATCACCACATCTTTACGGGTGATTTTTTTGCTGTCATAGAGCTCTTTGGTTAATGCCGCGCCGGCATCGGTGCTTTGCAGATCGGTAATCAACGCAAGACCGGTATAACCCGGAATTCCGAGCAGTGGTTTTAACAGCGGAGTAAGTAATTTATGTGCCGCGCGGATCGCGCCGTAATGAGTGAAGATTTCCAGCAGGCCGAGTGCCAGCATTACCGTGGGCACCAGCGAGAGTGCAAAGAGGAAGCCGGCTTTGGCGCTCAGGCCGCCGCTGCCGATAAAGGTATTGGTTTCCGGCGTTTTCATGGTGCCGAACGCGCCACCTAACGTGGTAAAATCGAATGCACCCAGCCAGGCCATACCGTCAACTTTAAAAAAGAAGCCGGAAAAGACCAGCAGCACAATGATCAGTGAAATCCACGCGCCCGGCCCCACTTTCCACTCATCTGTCGCTTCTTTATCTGGCTGCTTCAGTGTTTTTGATTCGCTCATATCATCTCTCTTTACATCTGTAATGGAAAAGTCCTGATACTAAGCAGGATCCATGCCTGAATAGCCCAGCCGTGAAATAAACCTCTTTTATTAAGATTTTTAGTGCAGTAAAACCCCTTCCCAAAAAAACATGAGAACGTCATATCCCTTTTCGGAAAAGTGTATTTTTCTCTGCCTGCCTAAAGGCGCAGGCAAATAACTTCTCACCGTTTTTGGGCGCACTTTTGGTGCAGTACGATGTTGTTCGCTTTTTTTCTTTTCTGACCAGCGAAAATTAACGGTTAATTTGATTATCACTATTTAAACAGCTTGATAAATAGCCGTGGAGTGATGTTATTGTTGCCTTAAGGTCAACAGTAACGAGGAAATGTGGCAGATGTTCCAGGATAAACAGGTGGGCTATCTGTATGAAGTCGGTAACCAGGGCGGCATTCGCCGCGCGGCAGATATCCTCGGGGTTAATGCGTCGGTCGTCAGCCGTCAAATCGCACAACTTGAGCGTGCGCTACAGCTTCCCTTGCTGGAACGGCGTGGGCGTAACGTGGTGTTGACCGAAGCGGGACGCCTGCTGGCAGAGGACTATTTTGTCAGCCGTATGCGGCGCGAAAAGCTGGAGAGCCAGCTTAAAGATCTGCGCCATATGCGCGGCGGAACGCTTTCAGTGCGCATTGGCGGCGGACTGATCACGGCGTTTATCGAAGGGGTTATGCGCGAATTTGCCCAGTCTTACCCGCAGGTGTTTGTCGATATTGTGGTCGGCAGCATGCAGGAGATGATGAACGATATCGTCAGCGGCGAAGCGGATATGGCGCTGGCGTTTGGTCCGATTGGCACACCGGAACTGAAGCGGCACAGTTTCCAGTGGGGGCCGATCTGTGCCGTCGTCGCGCCGCAGCATCCTGTCGCCAGTCTCGCCAGCATCACCATTGAAGCGTTGACTGCTCACCCGCTTATCGCCCTCACAGAGAACTTCGGCCTGCAGCGGCATATGAACGCGATGTTCAAAAGCCAGGGCCTGCAGTTTCATCCGGCTTACCGGTGTAACCTCTTCTCGACCGCCATGAACCTCAGTCAGGCCGGGCTCGGCGTCTCATTTATGACGGCCCACGCCGCCGCCGACCCGATTCGCCAGGGCACACTTGTCGCCGTGCCAATCGATCACCCGATTGCCAGTAGCGCTCAGTGTCACCTGTTACGGAACTCCGACAGGCGCTTTACCCCGGCAGCCCATCATATGTGGCGACTTCTGCATAATGCGTTTCGCGACAGATAAAGGCAGAGACAGCCGTAAGGGCTGGATGTCATGCCAAATGCAGAAACAAATGGACAGCGAAGATGGCTGAAGCCAGCGGTGAGCAAGGAGAAGCGATAAACCGTTGAGTCAGACAGGCAGTATTGAGGCAGTGACAGTGAGAGAGGTATCGCTTAAAAGCCCGGCGTGAAGGCGGAAATACCTTCCCCATCATGCCGGGCAGATGACTCAGCGTGGTGGCGTGAGCAATTCCCGTTCTATCCGCTCCCGGGTCTCAACGGCCTGATATTTCATTTTTTCCGGGTAACCGAACAGCGAAGCGGCCACGATAGGTTCGCCACCCACTTTGAACGTCTGCTCTGCAAACTTCATTTCCCGCAGGGTGCGGAACAGCGTCTCAAAATCCACCTCGCCTTCTCCGATGCCAACATGCTGATGAATGGTCGCATCGACACCGGGTGGATTGACAATGTAGCGGCAATGTTTGGTGTGATTCATCGTATCGGCAATGAGAACATGAGAGAGATCGTGCCCCGCATGACGAAGCATCCTCTCTACGTCCCCTTTTCCTTTATCGTAAAAAAAGGTATGCGGGACGCTGTAAACGTATTTAACGTTATCACTCCTGAATGACCTGACGATATTGACGGTTTCGTCGCTTTCTTCGCAGAAGTCCCATGGATGCGCCTGTATTTCTACACGGATGCCTTCACGTTCGAACAGCGGAAGCAGTGTTTCCATCGAGCGGTAAAACATCTCATCGCAGATTTCAGGTTGATTAGGATCGCCCGCCAGTTCGGTATTAATAACCTGAACCCCCATTTCGAAGGCGATTTCAACGAGGCGTGTCCAGTTTTTTACCGCCGCCTGTCGGCGCAGTTCATCCGGGCCAGACCACCGGTAAACACAAATGAAAGAGGAAATTTCAACGCCCGTTTCGCGCAGGGCCTTCTTATACTCCGCAATGATTTCGCGGCTTGCGCGGGGATGCTTATAGAACGGATTAATTTCCGGATGCGGAGACTGCTCGATGTACTTGTAGCCCCATTCCGACACCTGACGGACCATTTTGGTGATACCCAGATCTTTGATTACATCTACGTCGAATGCAATTTTCATTGATGCCACCTTTACGTTATCTCATGCTGCCTGAGTCGGGTTTCAGGCAGAGAAAGTCACTTAATCGCAAATCTCATCCTCAACAGAATGATGCGCTCAGACCATTTTTCACGACAGCCAATATCAGCATTCCACCCACGTCGAGCCGGATTCGGCTGAACGGACACAGTTTTCCACCCATTTGACGCCCGCCAGACCCGCATGCACATCGGGATACCAGAAATCTTTCAGGAAGGCGTCGTCACCCCGATCGGTGGCATCCATAGCCAGCGCGAAACGTCTGTAGAGGTTTGACCAGGCCTCGAAAAGACCTTCGGGATGTCCCCCTCCGATACGGTCATCTGCACGCGCGGCCGGGTGAAGATAGTCCATGCCCCTTTCCAGGATGCGTACCGGCTCGCCCTGAATTTCAAACCGGAGCTGGTTCGGCTGTTCATCCCACCACTCGATACTGGCTTTAGCGCCGACGATGCGGACTTTTTGCCCATGCATGGAGCCGCAGTTAACGGCGGAGGCCCACAGACTGCCGACTGCGCCATTCTCATATTCCATCAGGACAAACGCGTTATCTTCGAGGGGAGCGCGGCTTTTAACAAAGCTCTGACGCGAGCACAGCAGTCGCCTGATTTTTAAGCCGGGAGCCATAGTTTCAGCGATGCACAACGGATGGGTTGCCAGGTCCCCCAGCACGTAAGTGGGTCCGACAAAGCGCGGGTTAACGCGCCAGCTGGTACTGGCGTTATTTTGTTCAACGGATTCGTTGTGAAAACCGTGTGCAAACTGCATGTTAACAATGCGGATGTCGCCAAGAAGCCCCTCCGCAATCATTTCTCTGGCCTGGAGAATGAGCTGATGACCGGTATAACCATATGTCACGCCGATGATCTTGTTTTTCTCCCGGCTCAGTTTCGCCAGATGCTCAGCCTCTTCGACCGTGAAGCACAGCGGCTTCTCACATATCACATGAAGTCCCGCTTCAAGCGCGGCGCAGCAGACAGCAAAATGCGTGTTGTTTGGTGTGGCGATGGAGACGGCCTGAATACCGTCCTCGCGTTGTCCTTCTGTAGCAAACAGGGTTTCGTAATCGGCATAGCACCGGTCTGGTGAAAGGCCCAGTGCCTCACCAAAGGTGCGCCCACGTGCGGCATCAATATCGAACGCGCCGGCGACTAACGTAAAGGTATGATCACGGAGTGCCGATGAGCGGTGAATGTAGCCAATCTGACTGGTCCCGCCACCGCCGACCATGCCCCACCGAAGTGATTTTTCGAGCGGTTTAATGCCGTTAATCATGATTATTCTCCTCAGAAACCGACGGAATGCAGATAATGCAGACTGGCCGTGACATCACGCAGGCTTGTATCCGCATCACGCGGATCTCTTTCCTGTTCAATGGTTATCCAGCCCTTGTAACGACGCTGGCGCAGAAATGCATGAACGTCCGGATAGTGGATGGCACCGCTGCCAAGAGGACACATGACGCCCTGGGCGCAGGCGGTGAAAAAATCCAGCCCTTCTTTAACTGCCCGGCGCCAGACAGCCTCGTTAACATCCTTGAAGTGCAGGTAATCAATCCTGTCCCAGTAACGTTCCAGCGCGGCCACCGGCGCCATGCCAGCGTAATACAGGTGGCCGGTATCCAGGCAAAGCCCGGCTACGGTATGGGGAATATCGTGGACCAGCTTTTCCAGTTCATCGGCAAACTCAATGCAGCCACCAGCATGGGGATGAATGACTGGCCTGACACCGTACACTTTCCAGGCAATCTCACTCAGAATGGTGATATGTCTTATCATCGTCTGCCAGTCACTGGGATTAAGCCGCGGGGCCTTTTCTGACTGACCGGCTGTGGCGGCACGTTCAGGATCACCAAAGTCGATGATGACAAGATAAGGTGGCGATAACCCCTCATTGACAGCGTCAGCCTGCCGGGTTACGGCGCTCAGGTTGTGGCAGATCTTATGGGTCAGATCGATCATTGCCGGGAAGTTTTCTTCACTGACTAAATCGTCGAAAAGGGTGCCGGCAATAACAGACAGCTGATGTTCCTGAAGTGCAGACGTCAGGGCTTCGGGCTCAACAGGCAAGTATCCCCATGGTCCCAGCTCCAGGCTTTTGTATCCCGCGAGCGCGGCCTCTTTTAGCACGCTCTGCCAGGGGGGAAGAAACGGGTTTTTCGGGTCGTCCACTCCCCAGCTACAGGGTGCAGTCGCTATGGAAATGGTCATGGTTTTTCTCCGGATGCGGCAACACAGGTAAGCACTGACATGCAGGCGACAAATGCCTGACTCAGTGCGCGCAGTATTGCGCCGGTTTTTTGATACCAGCAACCCTCCGTCGTGGATTATTTGATAGAGATCATGATTTTTTTAAATCATATTATTGATAGTTTTACATCAAATCCAGACAGCGCAACCCTCTGCGTGATACGTCGTGAGACGTCAGATATTTTCCCGGGTAACCAGATCGAAGGGAACGGTAACAGAGAGAGGATTGCGGTCGGTTTCCTGATATCTGCGGATAAAAACAGAGACGATCGTCTCAGCCACAACATCGATACGGTGGCGTATCATCACATCGACATGCCCCGCGATAAGCGCCATTTCATCGCCGATGAACGGGCCATGGCAGAGAATTTTTATATCATGTCGCGCACTTTCACAGACCGCCTTGATTACGCCCTCTATGCCACCGCACGGCGCATAAATCATGGCCACACTGGGATGGTTTTTGAGCAGTTGGCTGGCAGCCAGATAGCCCCCACTGATGCTTTCCCGCGTCTGTAACGGCTCAAGCACCACCGCATCTTGTCTGTTCTCGCGCAGGTACGAACGAAAACTTATTTCACAGCTTTCCTGGCAGTTGAAACGGTGATCGCCGAGCAGCACACCAATAACACTGTCTTTTTCCATCATGCGCTCAGCAAACCATCCCGCTGTGCGCCCTGCTTTCAGATTATCGAGACCGATATAGCCCGCCTGACCACAGGGAGAAAGATCGGAAAACAAAGTGAAAATTTGCACGCCTGAAGCGGATAGTTGCTTAATGGTGTGCCGTATAAGAGGATGATCGAGCGCAACTACTCCAATGATATCGACGCGTTTTGCCAGGGCTTCAAGAGACGACACGACTTTCTCCACATCATGTATATCAGCCCACACAAACGCCGGCTCTGTCGCCAGTTTTCCGTCTGCATACCGGCGGATTTCCTCTGACAGCACCTGGTAAAACGAATAATCACTGGGCAGCAGAATAAACCCGGTGCGCACCGCGCTTTTAACCGCCGTGGCTTCTGGCGTCATCACCTTACGCAGATCTTCCCGGTAACCGAGCGCTTCCGCTGCGCGCAGAATACGGTCCCGGGTTTCCTGCTTCACTGACGCTCTGTTATTTAGAACACGATCAACGGTAGCCACCCCGACACCCGCCGCTCTGGCAACCGCTGACATGGATATTTTTTTCATTACACAGCCCGAGATGATAGATTTCTATCATCTTAAACACAAAAAGTGTGCAGCAGCAAAATACTTCTGCTGCTTTACGGCGTTTTTTACAGGATGACGCATTGGCAGAAAGTGACCGCCGCATGACAGCAGGCAATGAAAAAGTGGATGTAGGTTATTCAGCAGAATGCGTGATTAACATTCCAGTCCGTGCGGTTTCATACACCAGTCCCGGCAGGCAGCATTACCCCAGAAAAACACCCTAAGTTTTCCCCTGTGTATTAGTGGCGGTCCTGTGTTTTAGCCGGGAAATGTGTGAAAAGTTTCAAACACCACAAAGCTCGTGAGCACGTAATTTCCATTCCTCAACCTGAGTGGGGTGGTCAAAAGAGTAATAGACGTTAGCGTTCTCAGGCAGGATATTATGCAGTGCCTGCATGCAGTTGGCCTCACAGGGTCGCAATTCAATATAGGCAGCCGTGATGGGTATGACATCATCGCTGGAAAAGCGCTCAATGCGTTCTATCGCAGCAACGAGTGCAGCCATTTCGCCATGCAGCCTTACCCAGTTATTAGTATAGATTCCTGGTGGCACGCTTACCTGCATCCGACTGTTTCCGAACGCATAACGAATATTACCCCGTAGCCGGTACTCGACTACTGCACAGCAGGACTCAGGACCGAAACCAGGCTGTTTCACTAAATTCTTTTTGTTCTCCAGCGTGCGCCTGACAATCGGATAACCGGATCTAAGGGTGTATTCAGTTTTTATCAGTTGCATCAGCGCTTCCTTTACTTGACCATTGTTAATCAATGATATGGGGTTCCGGCGCAAAACTCCATAAGAACAGGACTCTCAGGGGCTGGAAAATTAAGGTCTGCTTAATCATAACCAGAGGGACTGAGTGATGACAGCCGAGCCCTGCTTTTGCCTTACGGCTTCACCAGCTAGCCGCTGCTCTGCATCTGGTTCATATCTGTGGTTCAGATTCAGCCAGTTCTTTATCGTTCGGCTCTGTAAGTATTACGTCTGTAAGGGAAAACCTAATGATGATTTACCATTATGATCAGGAAAATCCATGGCTGTGTCTGAAGAGGTATGTTTCGGCCTGAAATCCTGCACAGGCCAGTCCGGTTAAATCGTAAGGTCCGGTTTGCGCTGTGAGTTCAACGGGTCGATGAAACGCGCTCCTTTATCAGGGGGGCGTTGTGTAAACATCCGCCTTATAACTGATCGCGCTAAATACCAGGTTCATGAACGACGTAGGGCACAAGGTAAAACTGTTCTATTGCTTTATAAGTCATGCCTGATCTTTGCATCACTCGCTGAGAGGAAGCATTTTCAGGAGCGGCAACAGTCACTAAACACGTTACCTCAGCAGCAAAACACTACCAGTCAGCGTCAACCATTGCCTCAGGAGCGTCCTGTCATACCTGTTTCTGAAAACTGTTCCCTGACCCAGTCCGCAAATAATCGTATACGGGGAGCCAGTTGGCGGTTCTCCGGCCAGGCAATATGAACCGGGAGTTCATCAACCTGCCAGTCATCAAACAGCCTGATGAGGTCCCCCTTTCTCAGCGCGTCTGCCACCAGAAACTCATAGGTCGTTACGATGCCCAGGCCCGCGCGCGCCGCACTGAATGCCGCGTAAGCGTCGTTGACGGATATCTGAAACGGACCGCTAAGCGGAAACGATTCGCTGGCTTTCATCAGTTGATGCTCAAAACGTCTGCCACTCTGTGGGGAACGCACCTGAATATGATGAAAGTGCACTAACTGCGTGGGATGGGAGGGTTTACCCTGTCTTTTAAGGTATGCGGGCGCGGCGCATACCACCATGGGCAGTGCTCCCAGAGAGCGGGCAACAAGCGAGTCATCGTGAAGTCGTCCTATGCGTATCACGCAGTCAAACTGATTTTCAATGAGATCGCTGGTTCGGTTGCCCACGCTCGTGATGATCTGTAAATCCGGGTAGCGGTCCATGAAATCCCCCAACCTCGGAATAATCAGGCAGTATGCCAGCGCGCCCGGCATGTCTACCCTGAGCTGGCCACGCCACGTTCCAGCCGCTCCCGAAACGCTGCTGTCCAGTTTTTCCGCCTGGATAAGTAATGCCTGCGCGCCCTTGTGGTAAACCTCACCCTGTTCCGTGAGGCTTAGCCGTCGTGAAGAACGATGTAAGAGTTTTACACCCAGCTCGTTTTCAAGGGCCTGAATCTGCCGTGTCACCGTTGACTTGGGTAACCCGAGACTTTCCGCAGCACGGGTGAAGGCTCCGGTTTCAACGACCTGTAGAAAGCTGCGTATCGCAGAAAATTTATCCATGCCCCGCCTTATTGTTGCTGTATCTGCAATTTAAGTTTGCCTGGCGCCCGATTGTTCATTACGCCCACAACCCTGAATATAAGGCCATCCAGTCCATTCCCCCAACGGAAAAGCACATGAGCAAGCTGTTAAGCTGGCACGTCGCCGGTGCAAAAATCACAAAGATTCCAGAGCAACAGAGCAACGGCATTCCCGTGTTGTCTCTGTTTCCACAGTGGGATCGTCAGTCAGCCTTGCGTTTTGCTGAACACATTCAACGTCATGATCTGGATTTTACAGACGAGACCGTGTCGCTCAGCACACACAGCTGGCTGATTGAAAAAGACGGTAAGGTCATCATCCTCGACACCGCATCGGGTAACGGCAAAAAACGCCCTGGCAATGCAAAGTTTCATGAAATGAACAGCCACTGGCTGCATGCGCTGCGAGCGGCAGGCGTTGAGCCTGAGCAGGTGGATGCGGTCGTTTTAACGCACCTTCATGTCGATCACGTCGGCTGGAATACTGTCTTGAAGAAAGGTCAGTGGCGCCCCACTTTTCCGAACGCCCGCTACTACTTCTCCGCAGATGAATACCATTTTTATCAGAACCCACTTAATGTCATGCCGGAAAGCACAGGTGCAATGGATGACAGTGTGTATCCGGTCGTCGCTTCAGGGCAGGCCGTGTTTCTGGACAGCGCCGAGACAGAGGTCGTTGCCGGGCTGCAGATTCACAGAACACCGGGGCACAGCGTTGATCACCTGGCATTCAGTTTCTCAGACGGCGGTGAGACGGCCCTGTTCTGGGGTGACGTCGTGCACAGCCCGCTTCAGATATTCCTCCCCGAGTGGAACAGCCGCTACTGCGAATTTCCCGACACGGCAAAAAAATCCCGGACAGTGATGATGAATTTTGCTGCTCAGACCCGGGCGCTGGTTTTTACCTCTCACTTTCCGGACAGCTCGGCTGGACGGGTTCTCAATTCAAACGGCCAGTTAACCTGGCAGCACGCCTGACAGGAGAATATCATGACAAACACACCACCGCTGTTCAGCGAAGCTTTCGCCATACCCTCCGATACCAGAGACATTTCATTGTGGCTGCGTCACAGGCGGCGCGCTGATACTACGGACTTTGATGCGGCACAGACGGTTCTGCTGATGCACGGCGCCACTTTCTCATCGGGAAGTCTGTTTGATACACCGCTTGAGGGGGAATCTTTCCTTGATTACCTTGCCGCAGCCGGTCTGGATGTCTGGGCAGTGGATGTGCGTGGATACGGCCGCGCATCAAGACTACCTTCTTTCTCTTTGCCTGCGCGGGAAAATCCGCCGTCAGCGCGTGCTGAAACCGCAGTAAGGGACTTAGGAAGTGCGGTTGATTACGTTCTTGCACATCATGGACTGACGCAGTTGAACCTCATCGGGATGTCATGGGGAGGAACGGTGGCGTCGCTTTACACCACACGGAATACCGCTAACGTGCGGCGTCTGACGCTTATTGCGCCACAGTGGATTCAGGATGGTAAATATGCGCTGGATCCCGGCGGCGAAATAGGCGCATGGCGCGATATTGACATTGATGCAGTGGAATCACGCTGGCTTCAGGCCGCGCCAGACAATAAAAAGAACAGCCTTATTTGTCCCGGCGGATTTATGCAGTGGGCCCGGCAAACAGTGGATGAGGAATCCGATCCGGTTTTGAGAGCCCAGCGCAAAATCCGGGTTAGCACCGGTCCGATTCAGGATACACGGTGTTACTGGGCAAAAAATAAAGGCGTCTACGATCCCGCCGACATCCGCGTCCCCGTATTGCTCTTACATGGTGAATGGGATCGTGATGTACCTGTGAATGCAATCCAGGACTGGTTCCTGCGAGCGACAGGCACCCCCTGGAAGCGCTGGACAGAAATTGGTGAAGCCACACACATGATGGTGCTGGAGAAAAACCGACATCAGGTGTTTGAGCTTACCCGGTATTTTATCAGTCAGGTTCTGGATAAGTAATGAGGCCTGTATCACTCAAGCCTCATGTTCAGAAAAGTATCGTGCCAGACAACATTTGAGCTTACCCGCTATTTTATCAGTCAGGTTCTGGATATGTAATGAGGCCTGTATCACTCAAGCCTCA
The DNA here is from genome assembly GCF_043546245.1 of Pantoea sp. SGAir0180. Taxonomy (NCBI): domain Bacteria; kingdom Pseudomonadati; phylum Pseudomonadota; class Gammaproteobacteria; order Enterobacterales; family Erwiniaceae; genus Pantoea; species Pantoea sp. SGAir0180. The sequence goes on from NZ_CP028071.1 coordinate 1,702,958, forward strand.
TGTTCAGAAAAGTATCGTGCCAGACAACATCCGCTTCAGGTACAAAGCAACCTCTGAAACAGATTAAGGTCCGTCAGGCGCGAAAAGGGGAATTTCGCCCTGCCCGCTGTTGATACAAATAAAAAGCATTTCGGCTAACCTTTCAGCAAGCAGATATCAGAAGCTGACCGGCATTTTTCCAGCTGATTCTGAATACCGGGGCATGATCTGATGAAGGCATATCGGATAATGTTCTCTCCACAATGGTGCCCCCGAGGCGCTGATAAAAAGCTGTTGCCTGGGTGTTATCTTCAAACACCCACAAATAGAGCGGTGACTCATCATCCCTGCTCTTGACCCATTCGGCTGCGCGCCAGAGAAGTTGTTTTCCTACACCGTGACCACGTAGTGAAGAGCTTACATGCAGGCTGTCTATATAACAGCCCCACTGCGCGTCATAGTGGAGCTTAATACATATGAAGCCTTCAACCTTTCCATCATATTCAGCTACAAACACTGTTTCGCTTTCATTGCTCTGATTCAGTGCTGAGCGCCAGTGTGAAAGACGATCTTCCTGCGCCTGATTTTCAAGGAAATCCGCAGACATCACTTTCGTGTAGGTATCTCTCCATCCGGCGGTGTGCAGATGTGCTATTGCGTCGGCATCACTGCGCTGAGCCTGTCTTAAGTGAATCACTGTTACCTCTCACAAACGCAATGGCGTTTCATGTTAGCAAAATCACATTCAGTCGAAAATCAGCTTATCTGGTTCAAACCATACATCACATTTTACGCAAGGATGAAAATGAATCTGGAAAACTCATGCTGACAGAGTGCTTACCTCATACGTAAATGTCCGCTTCTGATACAAAGCAGACATTCACATAAAGCATTTTCAGGAAACGTGGGGCTTCAGTAATCAACATGTTTTCGATGCTGGCCTGTAAAACTGAGCGCGCATCGCAACAGGATTCAACATTACGACTCTTCAGCAAATCTCTTCCGCCTGTCTGGTATCATACATCAACTGAGCCCGTTCCATTTCCGCTCCATGTTTTAGCGCCCATCCATACAGCGCACTGAATGGCTCCTGAAGCGTCTGTGCCAGCGGTGTAAGGCTGTACTCCACGCTCACTGGTGAAGTAGGCAGCACCTTTCGGAGCACCAATCCATTGCGCTCAAGCCGCTTCAGCGCATCAGACAATGCTTTGTGCGTAATACCCTCCAGCCGGCGACGGAGTTCGTTGAAGCGCACAGGTTCATTACAAAGCACAGTGAGAATTAAAATTGACCATTTATTGGTTATGTTCTCCAGAACCGGCCGCGTTTTCCCTATTTCTTTCAGGTCATTACAATCAGTTTGAGACATGGCGATATATTCCCCGATACCTGATATAAATAAAGTGCGTAATTGTTATTAAGTTTACAAATTATATCATCTGTTTTCCACCCTGAGAGGAGAGAGCAGATGAGTAGATTAGAGAATAAAGTTGCCCTGATACTCGGCGGTGCAAAAGGCATTGGTCTGGCTATCAGCCAGCGATTTGCCAGTGAAGGTGCCACAACCTGGCTGACCTCACGCCGTAATGAGGAGTTAGAAGCAGCCAGTCAGACCATAAAGGGCACTGCCAGGCCAGTCCGTGCTGACGTCAGCCAGATAAGTGAACTGACGCGAATAGTCGATTTAATCAAGACAGAATCCCGCCAGATAGATGTGCTGGTCATCAACGCCGGCATGGCAGAATACGCGACGATTGATGATGTCACGCCGACACATTTTGATGCTGTTTTTGGCCTGAATGTGCGCTCACCGCTTTTTGCTCTGCAGGCAGCCCTTCCTCTGATGAAGGAGGGAGCGAGCGTCGTTTTGATAGGTTCGGTTGCCGATGTGATTGGCACGCCGGGATATGGCGTATATGGTGCCAGTAAAGCAGCACTTCGTTCTTTTGCCCGCACATGGACACGTGAACTCTCCGCCCGTGGCATCCGCGTTAATGTTGTCGCCCCCGGCCCTGTCGATACGGAGATGATGCGTGCAGCCTCTGAAGAGCTACGAAATGAGATAATCAGCACCATTCCCTTATCAAGAATGGGCAAACCTGAAGAAATTGCCAGTGCCGTCCTGTTCCTTGCAAGTGATGAAAGCAGCTATATAGCCATAGCCGGAGCAGAAATCTGTGTGGATGGTGGCATGACACAGGTATGAGGCATGGCGTTCAGTTTCACTAAGATCAGAGAAAAGCTGTACGAGAAACGAACCGGGCGACGACCCGGTTTTTCTTTAGCCAGAATGGCTGTGCTCAAATTCCCGTTTATTTGTATCGGTGTCCGGCAGGCGGTATGCTGCGGCTTATTGCGGCATTGGCGCGCTCGCCGTTAATGAATCCGACATCATTTCAGCAAGGCCCGCTTCTGGCACAAAGCGGACAGGCTGACTGAGCTGAAGATCCGCTATGCGCGAAAAGTGGTCTTTTGCTAATTTCTCAGAAATAGAATAGGTATGCTTTGACTTTGTTCTGTATGAAAGCCTTAACAGCAGGATTGAAAATATGAAACAGGTCAGAATTTATACACTCAAAGACAAACAGTCAGCAGAAATTTATTTTCACCGACACTGGCCCAGACATATGGCCTCTCTCCCAGCCTTTGGTATATATGTAAATCATGTTTATCTCGGGAAAGAATGTCAGGTCATTGCAACCGTTACCTATCAGGAGGATACCGAAATACAAGCTATAAATCAGAAATATATGGCCAGCAAGGAGTTCATGTCAGACATGGAAGGTTTCGATATGTCTTCAATCCTCCGGGTGGATGAAATCATTATTAAGGAAACACTTTTCTGACTTTGCGACTTTCTCAGCCAGCAGGAACATTCCTGTCGCAGTCACTTAAATTGATACACAGCAATTAACCGGCCGTTAAGGCGGGGTCATACAAAGCGCATTTGGCCTGTCCGCTTCTGGCACAAAGCGGACGCTAAAATCTCTTCCTTTGTCCGCTATAAGCGAGAAGCGGACATTTAAACCCCTGTTACCTGGTGCTACCCAGGTCCCGGTCACTTTCCAGACCTTTAAGCATAAGTGTGGCTTCTTCAATACGAACAAATAGCCCTGAATCATCTGTTTCAGCAAACATATAAACTTCCATCTCAACCTCTTCCCCATTGCGCTTAGTACACAATACACGATGTCTGGTAGCATAGAGATTGCCTTCACGAAGTTCGTCATGCACATCAATGTTGCCGAAAGAAATTATTTCGCGAAGTTTACGAGCATGATGAGCAAAGCTATCTAAACTTCCCCACTCATTATCAGTGCGCTGCCGATAACCGGGACTAGAGTGGCGATTAAGTATCTCTTCCAGGGGGATTTCCTGTTGGTTAATAATCTCATCCAATACGTTAGCAATAGAAATCATTTTCATGGTCAGTCCTCATCATAAGTTATCAGTACTCTACAATCGACCTGATGGCTTCGGTACGGTATAAAAGACAATAAATACCTCAAATAAGCCAATATGACCGACCCGTTAATTCCATTCTCCCGGGCTTTTTCTTCTGATGGACCCACTTTGATTGTCGCGGCCCGCCAGTCGGATGCAATAAGGGAAACACCACGTCACCATCACATTCGTGGACAGTTACTCGGCGCTGAGCATGGGCTGCTTACGATCGATGCGGAAGAGTGTCGCTGGGTCGTACCGGCAACGCATGCCGTGTGGATACCTCCAAATATTCCGCATGGTCTGCGCTCGCACGGCCCATATTCAGGATGGAGTGTTTATATATCTGCTGCGGCCTGTGGCGCATTATCTGATAAGCCTGCTGTGCTCTCAGTTACAAATCTGCTACGCGAAGCGATAACACGAGCAGCCTCCTGGAAGGTTGCAGAGCTTAATGCGCCTCAAAAACGTTTATCTGACGTTATCCTTGATGAAATCGGTTCGCTTCCCAGCGTTAATCTTGGGTTGCCAATGCCGCAGGATATACGGCTCTTAAAAGTTGCTCAGGTGCTGTCTGAGAGTCCAGATGACGGTCGCACACTTGAAGAATGGGCATTCTGGGCGGGAGTATCGTCACGCACACTGACACGGCGTTTCAGATCCGAAACCGGTTTTAGCTTTAATGAATGGCGACAGCGCATACGGTTACTCAAAGCTCTTGAGCTTCTTGCCGCAGGCAAGCAAGTGACGACAGTTGCACTGGAACTTGGATATGACAACGTGAGTGCCTTTATCGCCATGTTTCGCAGGGTATTTGGCACCACTCCTGCACGATTCAGAATTTAAATATGCAGGCCCGCATTAAGCATCGGCTTCTGGCTCAAAGCAGACGGTGCTTCTGATAAAACGCACTAATAAACAGATTCAGGCTTTTATGCTGAAAAAGTTTCCTGCATAAAAAAGTAAAAGGGCCGGTGTCAGCCCTTAATTAAATGAAACGCTGTTAACGTAAAGATCAGAAACTCTGCCAGTTGTTTTCATCTGCTGCTGCAACGGCAGGACCTGAACGAAAAGACGATGGCGCGTGTGAAGAAGGTACCCCCTTGCTGCGGACCACCGCAGAGACGTGTGAAACCGGTTTAAGGGTGAAGTTATTGACCAACTGGTTCAGTGATGCGGCCTGCTCCATCAGCGAATTTGAGGCAGCCGAGGCTTCTTCAACCAGCGCGGCGTTCTGCTGAGTGACATCATCCATCTGGTTAACGGCCTGATGCACCTGGCTGATCCCCTGTGACTGCTCACTGGCGGCCACAGAGATTTCATCCACAAGATCGGTAACCTGCCTGACGGCATCATTCATGCGTGACATGTTACTGCCAACACCCTCAGCCTGTTCGGAGCCTGCCTGGACAAAACTCATAGACGATTCGATCAGCTCTTTAATTTCACGGGCTGAAGAGGATGACCGCTGTGCAAGATTACGGACTTCACCTGCCACCACGGCAAATCCGCGCCCCTGCTCCCCTGCCCGAGCCGCTTCAACAGCGGCGTTGAGGGCAAGAATATTGGTCTGGAAGGCAATACCTTCAATCAGCGCAATGATGTCAGTAATTTTTGCGGAACTGTCTTTGATATCGCCCATCGTCAACAGCAGTGTGCGGACACGGCCTGCGCTGTCTTCTGAAATGTCCTGTGCATTTTTGGCCAGCTGGCTGGCAAGCCGTGTGTTTTCTGCGGTCTGACGGACGGTTTCACTGAGTTCAGACATGCTTGCTGCTGTCTGCTCAAGCGATGCGGCCTGCTCCTCCGTGCGCGAAGACAGATCTTCGTTGCCGGCCGAAATCTGCGCCGATGCTGAACTGACAGACTGAGCCGACGCTTCAACCTTAGAAAGTGAGTCTGACACATTCTCAATCAGATGGTTAAAGGCGCTGGCGGTCAGGCCAATTTCATCCCGGCGACTCACATCTGCACGCAGCGTCAGGTCAAGGCGTTCACTGGCGGTTTCCATTACATGACGCATACCGTTCAGCTGACGTTTGATGCCCAAAATGGTTCTGAGGGCGAAGAATGCAAGAATGATAATAGCCATGGCAGAACCGCCGATGAGGCTCCACACTGTTACGTTATAAGTGTGATCATTTTCTTTGCGCAGCGCATTACCAATGTCTACGTTGAGTTTCAGCTGTTTCTGAAAACCGGCATTAAGCTGACGCGCAGCGGCACCAATGCCGTCGTTACCCTGAAGGGAGCCGAGTGAAGCCGCATCATTTTGTGCACGAGAGGCGACCAGAAAAGCCGGTAAAGTGTCCTCAACTTTTTTGATAACGGCAAACGAATTTTCCGTTAACTGACGGTCCTCATCGCTTGAAATATCATTCTTCAGATAATACTGATTGAGCGACTTAATCTGGCTAATCGCCCCCTCGATTTCCTTTTCCAGCACAGCCTGACGGCGCGGGTCTGTCGCACTCTGGTGGCGGTAAAGTGAGATGACAAGCGCATTACTGCTGTCGACCATTTTCCCGATGTCCAGAATGGACGGAACCGTATTTTCCTGAACATAGTTAAAGCGGGACTGAAAGCCGCCCGCCACCAGCACTGCAACGATAACCATTGTCACCAAGGCAGCAGAAAGGAGTGAAAAGGTAAAGAGTAGACGCTGTGTAATGGTCATGTTATTTCCTGCCATAAAGGGATTCTGATGACTGATGAATATCAGTACTAACTCAAACATTCAGACGATTTATCGGCGGGAGAAAAATATCATTTAATAAAAATGATCAGAGAATGACCTATTACTGTGACAGGTGATGAAAACAAAGTTGGGCCGGGGACATAAACAGCACGTTCAACATGGTTCAGATTCGGTGAGTAAAAGCCTGAGGCAGACATGACAAATGGCACTTTTCACACTACGCGAAGTATAAATTATATAACGCATATGTCTTTATGTTCGCTCCAGTTGTTGCGACAGGTTTAACCTTACATCGGCAGGATGGCGTCCTTATTTACAGTAGAAACTGTTGTATTTGCATCCACTTCTGGCAGGCAGCGGAACAGCGCGGTAACGGCGCAGTTTTCGGCTGACGCGATCAGCCCTGAGCGCGAGGTCTGATGCGCAGGGACATGTTTACGTTGCCTGTATGCCCATGATCGTCCTGTGACGCACCTGCGGGTCACGGCTGTACGTTCATTTCGACTTTCCTGTACGATGCGAGTGGCCTGGTGGGTTCGACAGGCTCTTCCCCCGCTCGACATCGATGCGGGCCCGGTATGTCAGCGCAACACGGCGTCGTTGAGAGGACAGGAATGAAAAGCCCGCACTGTCGCTTCAGGTTTTCAGTTCACACGCTCTGTAGACAGGCTGTTTTCCGCCCTTTTTACGGATTGTTCACGATGTTCCTCCTTGCGGTTCTTTGCCTGACGTCCGCGTTATCGCGCGCTGCCGATCTGCCGGACGGCTTTGCCAAAGGCGTGACGGGCGGTAGCGGTGGCGCGGTTGTTCATCCCATCCGCACTGATGATCTGGTGAAGGCGTTGTGCGCCACCTATGACCGACACGGAAACTGTACGGATGATCGTCCCCGGATCATCGCTCTGGATCATACCGTCGATTTTCGTGGAACGGTCATGGTCAACGGCAAAGCCACGACCACGGAAAGGGGTTGCATGGCAAATGCCTGCCCAGGAGGCGGTGGCCAATGGGCGCGCAACGGTGCCAACCAGTTTTGTCAGGGCAAAGCGCCGGTTTCGGTGACCTATGATAATGCCGGTTTAGACCGTCTTAAGGTGGGATCAAATAAGACGCTGATTGGTGTAGGGGCACATGCGGGGATTCAGGGCATCGGGCTTTACGTCGGTGGCGGCGTTCACAACGTGATTATCCGCAATCTGACACTGTCAGATATCAATCCGCAGCTGGTCTGGGGAGGGGATGCCCTTACCATTGATAATGCGGAGGGTGTGTGGATTGATCACAATACTTTCGCCCGCATTGGCCGACAGATGATTGTCACGGGCTGGGGCTCCGCGTCCCATGTCACGCTTTTCGATAACGAATTTGACGGCAGAACACCCTATTCCGCAACCTGCGACGGTCACCATTACTGGGTCTGGCTGTTTCTGGGACACCATGACACATTAACGGTCGCGCGCAATTATGTTCATGATACCTCCGGGCGTGCCCCGCATGCCGGTGGGATGGGCAATGCCAGTGTCCTGGCGCAGCTGGTTAACAATGTCTTTGTCAATCTGACGTATCAGGGCGCGATAATGTCCAGAACACCCTCTTCGCGTCTGCTGGTGGAAGGTAACGCCTTTGAGAATGTGGCTCATCCGCTGTTTAACGACATCAGGCAGCCCGGTAATGCCTTCGCGCTTTTTGATACGAACGCCGCCGCTGGGGAAAACGCCTGTCTGAAAAATCTGGGCAGGCACTGTGTCAGTAATCTGCAAACCCAGAGCGGCACCGACTATCGCCCACAAGATATCTCGGTCCTGGAGGCTTTCAGATACGATCGCGCCTGGCTCGTCTCGCCTGTTTCCGCAGAGGTGGCCAGCGTCCAGGTGCCCCGTGAAGCTGGCGTGGGCCATATTCACAGTCCGGTGCGGTAAGTTTTTTAATGTGAGGGTTTCCCCGATGGCACGTTTATTGTTGCGCATTTTTGTCTTCTGTCTGTTCAGCAGGCTGGGCGTTGCCAGTGCCTTCGGCGTGACACACTCCGGCAACACTCTGGTGGTGGATACCGGTGCCGATCTGGTGTTTAGCATCGATGACCGCAACGGTGATCTGACATCAATGCGGTTTCATGGCAGTGAGCTGGCATCACCAGAGCACAAGGCCTCACAAGTCGCCTCCGGACTGGGGCACGCGCAGGTTGCAGTGAAAACGGCAGGCGATGTCATTGTCATCAGTGCGCAAGCGGGGGAACTTATCCACTACTACATCGCCAAAAAAGGCCGTAATGCCCTGTATATGGCGACCTACGCGCCCGCGCTTCTGCCGGTCGGGGAACTGCGTTTCGTGACGCGTCTGGATGTCAAAAAATTCCCAAAGGCCGACTGGGGCAACGATTCAAACGTCGGAAAAGCGATTGAAGGCAACGACGTCTTTTTGTTGCCTGACGGACGGACCAGTTCCAAGTTTTACTCTGCCCGTCCCATGATTGATGACGATCTGCACGGCGTCCACGGCCCGGGCGTAGCGGTCTTTATGCTGACGGGCAATCATGAGCTCAGTTCGGGTGGCCCGTTCTTTAAAGACATCGCGACGCAAAAAACGCAGATGACACACGAGCTGTACAACTATATGTATTCCAGTCATACCCAGACAGAACCGTTTCGACCGGGGTTGCATGGTATCTATGGGCTGTTGTTTACGACCGGAGAGAAGCCCTCCGCCACTTTAATCGATGTGGGATTTATTCATGCGTCACTGGGGCTGAAAGGGTTTGTCGATCAGACTGAACGCGGCACGCTGTCAGGTATGGTGACAGGAATGAGCGATCGTCCTGCCGCCGTTGTCGGCCTGCGAAACGCCAGCGCCGAATACTGGACGCGCGTGGACAGTCAGGGGCGTTTTACACTGACGGGCGTGCGTCAGGGGCACTATCAGATAACGCTGTACGATAAGGAACGGGAAGTCGCGCAACGTACAGCAGAAATCCAGGCCGGCAGACAAACTCAGATTGCATTAGCCGCACAGACCTTACCGGGTCAGGTTATTTGGCAGACGGGTTCACCGGATGGGACTCCGTCGGGGTTTCGTAACGCCCGTTTGCTGATGTCCGCTCACCCGTCCGATCGGCGTATGTCGCCCTGGACAGCCGCTGATTACCTTGTGGGAACCGCATCAGAAAGCGATTTTCCTGCCGCGCAGTGGCGGGATATTAACTCGCCAACCCGCATCCGTTTCATGCTGTCCCGTCACGATGTGCATGATTTAACTTTACGGATTTTTATTACTCTGGCGCAGTCTGGAGGACGCCCTCAGGTCAGCGTCAATCAACGCTGGACCGCGCCGATTCCGCCGGCTTCTGGCCAGCCTGCGAGTCGGGGGATCACCCGCGGCACTTTCCGGGGCAATAATGCGCTTTTTACTTTTGTCCTGCCGGCTTCCGCCCTGCAGGCAGGAATTAACACACTGGATATCAATGTGGCCTCGGGGCAAAAAGGCACAGGATTTCTGAGCCCAGGCTTCGTCTATGACAGTATTCAGTTAGTGCGATGAGCGGCGCGTTATCAGACCTGAAAAGGCGGAGAAAACGCTGTCTCCATCGCGGTCAGGTTCCCCAGTGACGGCGCACAACAGCCTTGATGACAGGATGTGTTTCTGCCTCTTCCAGCGAAGCACAGAAAGCGGGTCTGGTGCGGCTGAGATGCGCACGCGCATTGCTCCAGCGGCTCACGACACAGGCCAGCATTTCAAGCGCGCCGGGGTTAGCAGGCTGCCATGCGCGCGTGTCAAAAAAGAGATCGCTGAACATGTCCCACTGGTCATAGAGTTTTTTGACCGCCCCCTCGGCCAGCTGCTTACGCTGATCCGGCGAGCCCATATCCAGCCATCTTTCCGGGTAATCAATGATGCCGATGGCGGCATAACAGTTTGCACTTATATACACCAGCCCCCGTAATTGCTGAGCACGAACGTCGGCGTCAGTTGAAAGGATGCCGGCATCAGGACAGGCCATACCAAGATAAATCATGATGGCTGCGCTTTCAGTCAGCACGGACCCGTCAGGCAGGATGAGCGTGGGGATCTGGACCAGCGGATTCAACCGCTTTAAGGTTTCAAACCCACTGTCTTTGTGCCATGAACTCGCCTCAACCGTTGTGTATTCCGCCCCGGCCAATCTGAGCGCCATCTCAATCGCGGCAGCGCCCGAACGTGCGCTTCCATAGAGTGTGTACATATAAGATACCCTGTATGCGTTAATCCCGCGCCCTGAGGCGAGCCTGCATACATATTACCAGCAGTGATGACGTTCATCAGGGTGGCACCAGAAGTAGCATGACTCCCTGCTACAGATGAGAATAAAGGCGGTATTGAGTAATCGCGTAATAAGCATCGGACAAAATCAGGCACGTTATCGACGCGAAAAGAATTACATCATGTCTTAAACAGGTTTCTTTTTGAAATAACAGCGCGTGTTTTGATGTTGCTCAGCGTCTTCATATACGCCATTGATGACGAAACACGGTCATATTTATCACTCTTCTCGTGGCGTTATCAGTCACTTCCTTAATAAAAAGAAAGTGACAGCGAATTCCCCGCTCCTCGTTACAGACAGGATCAGGGACTTCCGTAACAGAATTCCCCTTCTGCTTGCGCCAGGACGTTGTATCCAGAAGTCAGCATTAATGGGCATAATGTCCAAAAAACTGAATCAGTGCCCTGGCCGTCGCTTCAGGTTGCTCCTCCGGCTGAAAATGGCCGCAATCCGCCAGCCGCTGGCTGTGAATATCGTCCCCATACGCTTTCAGGGTGGCGGCCATATCCGCAATAGAGCCCTGATCGGCTGACAGCCCCAGTACCGGCATCGTCAGACGTGTTTGCTGTGCAAGCGCAGCATTCTGTGCCGCTGACTGTGACAGGGCGCGGTAAAACGCCAGTCCTGCGCGCAATCCACCAGGGGCTTTGAGCAAGCGTTCATATTCGTTAATTTCCGTCTCGCCGTAACAACGGTGGTCGGCCGCTTTCTCCCGAAAGAACCATTCCAGATAAATGCGCTCACGCCCCGTCAGTAAGGCTTCGGGAAGATCCGCGACGGCATTGAAGGCGAAGTGCCAGGTCTTCCAGGATTGACGGGAATCTGTGGGCAACGTATCCGGCAGCGATATGCCGGGAATACCGGCGTCCATCAGGGTCAGCGCCCGGATCTCCTCGCCGTAAAGCATCGCATAAGTAAAGGCGACCCAGGCACCGACGTCGTGTCCAGCCAGAAAATACCGGCCTAATGCTAACGATGCGACGAAGGCGTGCAGTCGGCTGGCAACCGTTTGAGTATCGTAGCCCGCAAGCGGTTTATCGGTATCGCCCTGGCCGGGTAAATCGACGGCCACAATGCGAAAGTGCGCCATCAGACCAGGCATAACCTTTCGCCAGGCAAACCAGCTTTCAGGAAAACCGGCCAGCAACACCAGCGGAAAGCCATCCGGTCGGCCACCGGTGACATAATGAAAACGCAACCCTTCCACACGTGCAAAGCAGTGACGAAAACCGTCGGGCGCATCAGGGATCACAGAAGCAGACATAACCTGTTCCTCTTGTCATACGATCACTCGTCGGCAACCGACAGGTGCATGAATGAAAACAAACCCGACGGGCGGACTTGTGCCATTTTCTGGTGAACCAACCTGACCGGCAGTGGCCCGCACAATCGTGATAACCGCCCCGTTTTCGCACGCAGCTTCCTGAGCGGCCTGTTCATTTCGTGTGACCTGAACACGTTCATTAACCCGGTCAGCAACGGACTCAACGTCGGGAAACGGCTCGGCAGTACGCTGTCAGATCCGCAGAATACGGGATCGAAGCCGGCTTCCAGTCGGAAGAACACCTCGTCGCGAGCGTTGGCTGTACGCCAGTATTTTCAGCGTCCGGCCGATAGAGCCGATAGAGCCGATAGATCGGTATCGTGCGTAAGAATCGATGCTTTACCTACTCCTCGCATTCCCTGGTGAAGCGCCAGAAAGCTCTCTGCCGCAGCGGTTTCATTCGCCGTTGCCGCCACAGAGCCGTCCTGTTCGCCCGCTTCTGTCAGGGCCTAGAGTTAGGAAATGATCATTTCCCATATAAATCTGCAGCGGTTATCATGTCAAGCTCAATGCTTCACTTCATAACACGCTAGCTGAGATACCTGGCGACAACGCGAGGCGGGCTGAATACGAGCCGTAACAGGGATGTCAGGATGGCGCATTCCGTCATTCCAAGGCCATCCCGTTATTCTGCCCCCTTATCTGAGGTCTGTTTAGGAACGGTATAACCAGGAAACATACGAAATTGTCAAGGCGAATTATAATTTAATCGCTTTGACAGGCATCATTAAATGTTGCCGGGGAAAGATACACAGCAAAATTCACTTTTATAACGAGAACAAAATGAAAATTTCAACCCGTCTGACTGCAGGTTTCGGCCTGCTTATCCTTCTGTTTATTATCTGCACAGGCACGGCGCTCAATGCCCTTCATAAAGCCCGGGCAAGCATGGATATCGTCGTGAATATCAAGATGAAAAAATATCAGCTTGCGCAGGATATGCTGGGGGAATTAAGGGAGATGGCTATTGATGTCAGAACGCTTGGCCTGCTTAGCGATCCGGTTGCTATGAAACCCGTCGCTGCGCAGATGGAAAAAAATAAAGCTGACTTCATTGCCAATCGTCAGGCGCTGGGCGATCTGTTGCAGATTGACTCGCTTCCGCCGGGTCGCGCGGCCTTTAAAAGACTGACCGACACCGAGAGCGAGTTCTTCAGCATCTTCGCCAAAGCCAGTCAGCTTGGGCTGGCCAACCGTGATAAAGAATTTTTCGAGTGCCTGACAAAAGAGGTACAACCTGTCCAGGATAAAATGCTGAAAGATCTGCTGATCGTCACTAACATTCAGCAGAAAACCAGTCTGGCCGAGGTGCAGCAAAACAGCGCGGCTACCGCCCGTGATACCCTTTTTCTTTTGCTGCTCGCCGGGGCTTCGGTGCTGGTGGGCGTGGGTGCCTGCGTCGTGGTGATCCGCATCCTCATGCGTCAACTGGGCGGTGAGCCCGCCCAGGCCCAGGCACTGGCTGCGACCATTGCGGCTGGCGACCTGACCTCGCCTGTCGTGCTTCGTCGTAATGATACCACCAGCCTGCTGGCCTCGCTCGACAGTATGCAGGCTAACCTGCGCGGGCTGGTCTCGCAGATCAAGGATGCATCGGCTTCCGTTTCTCTGGCGGCTGATGAGATTGACCAGGGTAACACCGAACTCTCATCCCGCACCGAGCAACAGGCCGCCGCCCTGCAGGAAACCGCCGCCAGCATGGAGCAACTCACCGCAACGGTGAAGAGCAACTCGGCGGGTGCGCAGCAGACAGCCGACGCGGCACGGGGGACGGCGAAACTGGCGCGCGAGGGGGAATCTGATATGCAACGCATGACTCATACCATGCATGACATTTCGGTCAGCGCCACCAAAGTGCGTGATATTACCTCGGTGATCGAGAGCATCGCCTTTCAAACTAATATCCTGGCCCTCAATGCCGCAGTAGAAGCGGCGCGCGCGGGTGAGGAAGGGCGCGGTTTCGCGGTAGTTGCAGGCGAAGTACGCACGCTGGCACAGCGCAGCGCCACGGCCGCGCGGGATATTAAAATCCTGATTGAACAGGCCGTAACACAGGTAGAAAGCGGCGTGAACGTGGCCTCTTCCACCGGACAAAGCATTTTGAAAATTGTGGGAATGGTCGGCGAACTCGCGGAGGCGATGGATAACATCTCTCTGGCCTCTTCAGAGCAGATGCAGGGTATTTCGCAGATCAGCGTGGCGGTGAGCCAGATGGACGGTGTGACGCAGAGCAACGCCGCGCTGGTTGAAGAGTCTTCTACGGCCTCGCGTTCGCTTTCTGAACAGGCGCATGCCCTGCGCGGCATGGTGGAGGCGTTCCGTGTCTGAGCCCCATCCGCAGCCTGATGCGCCAGAGAACGATCCGCTTAACATCGCGAAGATAAGTGCGCTGAAGGCCGATATTGATGTCATTTTTATTCAGCTCAGGCACGGTGGCTACGCCAGTATGGACACCTTTGCCAATAACTGGGCGCATCTGATACGTCGGGTTCAGGACATAAAGCCCCTGCTGAGTCGGCCCGGCGTCACCGAAACGTTGCTGCGCACGGATGTGCGGCTGACGGCAGATCTGATGGCGATCAGTTATGCCGTAGAAATCATTGAAAATTTCATGGCCTGCGCCGCACAGCAGGCGAAAGACGGGAAAGACCGACAGGGATAAACGATGGCGCGGACGCTCAGGGGTGCCGCGCGATTGCCTTCAACCTGCATGCAACAGGGCATGGCCCGCCGCGTTTTTCAGGCGGGCTTTTTTTGCCTGAATCAGGTGCTGATTTCGGCTGTGAATCCCCTTTTCAACGGCACTTTCGTGTTGGTCGGGCGAAGAGCCTGTCAACTGAATATTCCTTTACGCCATATGCTGACCCTCCTCCGCCAGGCAGGCATTGTGATGCAGACGAGCCAGCCCGGCTTTTGGGGCTATGCTGCCCTGTTTTTTAAGTCTCCCGACTGAGTTTATTAAGCTCAGACATCGCCTGACGAACCAGCCAGAAGCCAGGGGAATAAAACGCCCGACCGAGTTTTTCAGCCACGGCTGGCGTAACAGTCAGCGTGCCGCGCAGGAGGAACCGGGCCTCATGCATCTGCAGCCCGGAACGGCGGCAGAGCTGTTCTACGCTCATATTGTATTCGGCTAACAAAGACGCCAGAAAGCGTCCGACTGAATGCTCGTCCATAAAGCCTCACTTCTTCCATGGTTTCCCCCGAGCATAAAACACTCATCAGCCCTGTTCAATACGCATGCAATATCTTATTGGGATAAGCGAAACGCTAAACGAGGGCGCGTAAACGGGCAGATTCCCCTGCTCCGCAGGCTTCACACCGCCTGATAAAAAGCGGCAGGATTTAGCCAGATAAAGGCGTGTGCTTTATAAAGACGGGCTCATTGTGGCCCCGCCCCCTCAGCGGCAGAACACAGACCAATACATATGTCGGCGTTATGCTAAATAAAGACGCTGAACGCATCGGCTTCTGTATGGGCCAGCTGCGAAGCCCGACGTTCCGGCCTGGCAGCAAGATAGCTGGCCACCAGATTAAAACCCAGGGTATAGCCCAGCCAGCGCGGCATATCGCCGGCGCCATAAAACCACTTGCTGTGATCGTAATCGGTGCACAGCCAGTCCTGATGCAGTTGTGGCAGATAAGCGTGAATCAGTTCGGCGTTGATGCATTCCCACAGTTCAGGTTCTCCGCCAAAAAGCTCAAGCACGAAATGCCCGGCCAGCCCTTCAGAAACACACGCTTCGCCCAAGGTGGTGCCATAGCCGGGACCTGCCCACCGCGCGGCATGATGAAGTTCATGCGCGAACATCCGTTCAAGCGATTGTGCCGCATTTTGGCAGAATGCAGGATTGTCAGGATCAACCGTCACATACACGATCCCGGGTTCGGGGCAAAATCCGCTATGCCCTTTTTCCGGAACAACTCTGTTTCCCGTTTTAACCACCACATCCAGCGCCGGGAGAGACATAAGGCTATCCGCACGTCTGTGCGTCGCCGTCAGGCAGTCCTTAATCCAGTCACTGTGTGCGGTGAGTGTCTTTTGCGCATCCAGAAAGTGCAGCATCATATAAGACATCGTCTTACCCCCCCAGCCCGTCAGGAAATGACACTATTCTGTCAGATCTTATTGTGCTGAAAAAACTGTCGCCCCGCGCCTGCATCGCGCACAGGGTGGGTTTTCATTTGTGTGCCTGCCGCTGGCTTAATGGGCCCCGCTCACACCGGGTTTACGGTCACAACCAGAGGCGGGATTTGATTCTATTCTCCCCATGCGGGAACGTGTTTTTGACGTTGATAAGCTGCTGACCGGCTTTACATGCATCCTGAGTCTGGAGGACAGCAGCCTGTGCCCTTCCCGTAGAAAGGTGCTGACTTTATCGCCTCTTTCCTTTACGGGGTCAACGCGAAAACAGGCTGACTCCTGGAGGTTTTATCGTTTCCCGTTAAGAACGGGCAGCACACAATCAGCATCACGTCCCGCTTACCGCGCTGCCGCTTTTAACGCTTTATGGCAAAAATGCAGCCGGCGAGAAAACATCACCGGGGCGTTTCCCAGCTAAAAAAACTTTAATTAAATTTATATTAACCACTTCACCTTCCAGGTCACCAGGATGTCACCATGCTGTACAAAGGGGGCTTAATCCAACGTCTCGCTCGGCTTAAATACACAACAAAAAGAAAAAAGATATCAGCTCCGCTTCTCTGCAACCGCCTAAAACATAAAAAAAATTGCTGGATAAATCCGAAACTCCACTATACTGACCAGTGCACTTGTTATCTCCCTACATGGCTGTACACAGAAAATTCCCTGTCGTCAGCCTCCCTGTAAGCTTCAGGAGAACGAAATGAAAAAGAGTAAGATGTTAACTGGCCTGCTGGCCGTTTCAGCTGCCGTCGCGATGTTCAGCAGCGTGAGCGTGCAGGCGCAGACGCCAACGAGCGCGGCGCAGAGCACCACAGCTGGACAAACAGGGACAAAGCTTAGTTCCGGTGACGAAAAAGCAATCAAAGACATGGCGCAGGCAAATATCAATGAAATCGCTGCCGCTAAAATCGCGCTGAGTAAGGCTGAAAGCAGTGAAACCAAAGCCTTCGCGCAGAAGATGATCGATGATCACACCAGTGCCTTGACCAAAGTGCAGACCGTCGCTCAGCAAAAAGGGGTTACGCTGCCGACCGCGCCTGATGCTAAACATAAAGCCATGGCCACTAAACTGGAAAAACAGAGCGGCAAGGCTTTTGACAAGATGTATATGGAAAATGCCGGCGTCAAAGACCACAAGATGGTGTTGTCGACGCTGGAAAGTGACGCGAAAAAGATAAAAGATCCCGATGTGAAGGCGCTGGCAGACGCCCATACTCCGGTTGTCGAGCAGCACCTGAAGTCCGCCCAGGACGCGTCAATGTAAGGCTCTGTGCCAGCCATCAACTAAACAGGTTGTCCGGTGAACCTTTGTCATGCCGCCCGGGCAACCTCTTATTCAGCTTTTCAGGACGGTAACGCGTTTACGTCTGGATCCAGTACGGTCCCGGCCTGCCAAAAAGATACCCTTGCATTAAAGGACATTCATATGTCCTGAGCCAGGCCGCCTGAGCCAACGTTTCCACACCCTCTGCAGTCACTTCCACGTTCAGTTGACGGCACAGTGAAAGAACAGCACTGACGATGGCTGCCGCGCCGGCATCCTGGTGCAGATCGCTGATGAATGACCTGTCTATCTTAATTCTGCTGAAAAGCCCGGAACTGAGGTGGCTCAGTGAAGAAAACCCCGTGCCAAAATCATCCAGAACGACATTAATGCCTGTCTCCCGAAACTTCCGTATCACTTCGTAACTGAAATCCGGGTTGTCGAACAAGGCCGATTCGGTAATTTCCAGTTCGAGCCTGTTGGGATGTAGCCCACTATGGATGAGAACGTTTTTCACCCTGTCAGACAGTTGCGGGTCCCTGAACTGTCGGGGGGAAATGTTTACGGCTATCCGCTCCTGTCCTGACCAGCCCGCCATATCCGTACAGGCGCGCGCAAGCGCGAAGGCACCGATATCATGGATAAGTCCGGTTTTTTCAGCAAGAGGAATGAAAATATCTGGCGGCACACTTCCTCTCACAGGATGATGCCAGCGCAGCAGGGCTTCATAAGCCACAATCTCTTCACTGACGCTGCAGACAACAGGCTGATAAAATAGCTGTAGCTCACCGTTTTCCAGTGCCCCACGCAGGTCGTTTTCCAGGCTGAAGCGCTCTGCCGCAGAGCGGGCAAGCTCATCGGTAAAGATGACCCAGCCGTTACGTCCGGCTGACTTGGCCGCATACAGGGCAATATCCGCCGCCGATAACATACTTTCAGCATCCCGTGCATAGCCGGGAAAGAGGCAGACGCCGAAGCTGCAACCCGACGTAACTTTCCTGCCCTTCAGCATGAACGGCTCCTGCAATACGGCCGTAAGGCGTGATGCCGTTTCGCTGGCTTCAGAGGCTGAGGTGATACCTGGCAGGACGGCAACAAACTCGTCGCCGCCTGTACGGGCCAGTATATCTTCAGGGCGCAGGACGGATTGCAGCCGCGCGGAAACCTCAATAAGCAGTGCATCTCCGGTAGGATGTCCCAGCACGTCATTGATACTTTTGAAACGATCGATGTCGGACACCATGACGGCAAAGGGGCTGTCACCGCTAAGAAGCGTCTCCAGCTCGGGCATCAGGCCCCGCCGGTTAAGGAGCCCTGTCAGTGGGTCATGAAGGGCAAGGTGATTCGCCCTTGCCGCAGCCTGAAACTCCGCAGTGACGTCCAGAATGGTATACAGGAGATAGTCTTCTCCCCCGCCCGAATTAAGCCTTTCAGCCGTGATGCGGAGTGAAAAGGCCGGCTCTGTCGCCGTCGACGAGACCGTTTCGCTGAAACCTTCATCGGGAAGAAGCGTAAAGGCTTGCCTGAACACACCCGCCAGATCGTCTGGCAGATCCGCGTGAAGCGAGGTTTGCGTGTTACCGCTCAGCACCAGTTCCTGCAAACAGGGCAAATTTCTGGCAGTCGGGTTGGCGCGTATAATGTCGCCGGATTTTGCGTCACACAGGATAAGCGCACAGGGCGTGTGACAGAAAACCGCGTCAAGCACCTTATTGGCGTCTGACAACTCCGTTTCTCTTTTCAGGATAACCTGTTGAGCGATGCGTAATGCCGCCCTTTCCTGATAATCATGCGTGACGTCGCGCACGATTTTAATAAATGCCGCATGTTCCTGATCGGAGGGATTAAGGAATTCAATTTCTACGGATGCACGAAATGCGCTGCCGTTTTTCCGCAGCCGCCAGCCTTCGCCTGTAAACTTGCCATGCTCGCGGGCCTCTCTCAGGTTTGCCTCAGGTATGTTCCTGGCCTGTTCATCTTCATCATAGAAAACCGAAATATGTTGCCCTCTGATATCACGGCTGTCCCAGCCCTTAATCTCGCGGCACCCCAGATTCCAGCTCATGACTTCTCCGGTTGAAGACAGCAGGTATATTGCGCAAAGAGACGTTCTGGCCACGGCGGCCCCCAGTTGGTCATTGGTTACGGATTTCATGCGGCTGTCCTTGAAAAGTTCACCGACCTGTTCGGAGATGATCCTGCTTTACAGATGAGTATCGGCGCCGGTGGCCTAAAACAGTGACACAATTTTGTAAAAATTTAGTCAGAGAAAAAAGAGCGACAGGTATTTCTACCTGTCACAAAATAATGCATGCAAGACGGTCGCAACGTTATCCGCTTCTGGCTCAAATCAGCCCCCTCAAATCCGGGGGCGGTTTCAGAATGTTGTCCAGTTTTCTTCCGCATCTTTCCCGGCTGGTCGGCTGGAGTGAGGCGTTGTCGTTGAGGCGGAAACCGTGACCGGCGCTTCAACCAGTGCGGTTTGAGCGACGGGCGATAACGGCTCTGACAGCGTAAAAACAGAGACGGACTGCAGCAATATATCGGCCTGTTCGCGCAGACTTGCTGCCGCTGAAGCGGACTCTTCCACCAGGGAAGCATTCTGCTGCGTCACATCATCAATTTCCGTCACGGCAATGCTGACCTGTTCAATTCCGCGAGCCTGTTCTGCGGTGGCGGCGGTGATTTCCTCCACCCTGTCAGTCAGCTGACCGACCGACGAAACCACGGCAGACATGGTGTCAGCAGAACGCGCCACCAGTGAAGTCCCTTCGCTGACGCGCTGTGCGTTGGCTTCGATGAGCTGACGAATCTCCCCTGCCGCTGTTGCACTGCGTTGCGCCAGCGAACGGACCTCACCTGCCACCACGGCAAAGCCACGCCCTTGCTCGCCTGCCCGCGCGGCTTCGACAGCGGCATTAAGCGCCAGAATATTGGTCTGGAAAGCAATGCTGTCAATCACTGACGTGATATCCGCAATGCGTCCTGAGCTCTCACCAATTCCCTTCATGGTACCGGTGATATCTGTGGTGATGTCATTACCCTGGCGGGCAACGTCACGCACCGTTACCGCCAGCATCGCGGCCTGGCTGGCATTGTCTGCGTTATTCCTGACCGTGACGCCCAGTTCACCCATTGTGGCGGCGGTCTGTTCCAGCGCGCTGGCCTGTTCTTCAGTGCGCTGTGACAGATCGGTGTTTCCCTGAGCTATCTGCAGGCTCGCGGCGGCAACACTCTCCGCGTTCGCCCGGACAGCGCTGACGGTTTGCACCAGTGAATGCTGCATCCCACGAATCGCTATAAGGAGTTTTCCGGTTTCGTCACGTCCTTTGACCGGCACTTCTGCGGTCAGGTCGCCGTCAGCAATGCGCTCTGCGGCCTGCAGCGCGATGTTCACGGGCCTGACAATGCTGCGGGTAATAAACCAGGCCAGGGTTGCTGCCAGCACAATAGCCGCCACGCTGAGGGAGACAAGAACAACCTGAGCGCTGCGCTGCTCTGCCGCTGCTTTGGCACCGGCGGTCTTCATCTGCTGGCCCTGAAAGGTCGCAAGGTCTGTGATAGCCTTTGTGTATTCGTCCTGCGCCTCATAAGCGGGTCCGGTGAGCAGCCGCGTTACCTCATCCCGCTTACCTTCCATGCCCAGTTTTACCGCCTGTTCAGAGTAGGCAAGATACTGCGTACCGGCCCGTTTCATCACGGCGATGAGCTCACGGCTTCTGGGCGCATGAAGTATCTGATCGACTTTATTAAACGCCGTTTCAAGCCGGGCGCGGGACTGCTCATAGTTTTGTTTCAGTCTTTCTTTTTGAGCCGGGTCATCGACCAGTGCGATACTGCGGACCATACGACTCATATCCGTAACGTAAAAGCGCAGGTTACTGGCAGCGGTCGCTTTATCAAAACGATCGCCAGCCAGTTTATCCACGGTGTCGCCCAGGGAGTCGATACGAATTAAACCGGCCAGCGCAATACCGATAAGAAGAAGCAGAATAAAGCCAAAAGCGGCACCCAGTCGAATGCCGATGCGTATGTTGTTCATTACCTTTCCTCGGTTAAAATATAAAAATTAAAATTATTCAGAGCCAGGGTTCAGACCTGACGAGCCTAATCCCGCGCGCGCGTTTTACCGCTCTCTTTCAGCAAACAGCGATCAGGATGATTAAGCTGTTCGGGAACAAGCTGCGCACAATTTATAATCAGGTGCCGTTTTAACACCCTGTTTAACGGGACTGGCCGCACAGAGAAATACGTGTTTGTGGCCCCCTCATGACGTAAGCATGTGAGGAACGGCATCAGACGGCATCGCAGGCTGTCCCTCCGCTTTGATTAACGCAGTAGTGACAGCATGGCCTGCGCCAGCACAGAAGACAGGCGCGCAATCGCCCTACGCAGTGAAGACGGTGAAAGCGTGAGGTTAGTCTGGGTAACCCATGACAG
Source organism: Pantoea sp. SGAir0180 (assembly GCF_043546245.1). Taxonomy (NCBI): domain Bacteria; kingdom Pseudomonadati; phylum Pseudomonadota; class Gammaproteobacteria; order Enterobacterales; family Erwiniaceae; genus Pantoea; species Pantoea sp. SGAir0180. The sequence continues at coordinate 1,724,548 of NZ_CP028071.1, forward strand.
CCCGGTTATGTGGCTAACGGTCATGTTAAATCCTTCTGGTAAAAGCGCGTTTATCCCGTTTTAAAGTTATCGTCACTGTAGTTACTTTCTTTAACTGTGACATACATCAATTATTTTAACCCGTTATTACACGCATCTTAATTCGCTCTTAATGTACGGCGATGGAGAGAAACACAGCCAGGCCGGGCGCGTAACGGTTCCGCTACGCGCAAAAAGCGACCGTTCGCGCCAGCCTCCGTCAGGCGCCGAGTTCTGACCATGACGTAAAGCCGGACCGTTAAGACGTTGACGGATAACAAATGCGTGATGACCGGGGGGCGTGATGGAATATCAATGCGGAAGTTTTTGCCGCTTACGCTTGCAGGGAGGTGCCTGCAGAACCAGGCTGATTGAGGCTATCCCTCCAGGGAAAGATCTTGTTGCATGGATGATGACTTAACCGCCTACGGGCGGTTTTTTTTATCCGGATAAAACAGTGAAGAATCAACATTATCTGGGGTGATGAGACGTTCAGGCGCTTTTCGCGTATCCTCACTGAAAATCATAAGTCCGCCCTGAAGAACAGGGCCAACAGCGTATAAGACTTGTTAACAAGACGGCCCGGCAGGCTGACCGGGCCACTGATTTACAACCCTTTCGTCTTGTTAATCCAGTCCTGCTAAGGTCCTCTTTAAAACAGGCGTTGAAAGCCGCAAGCACGCAAGTCGCAAAGGCGGCGACTCAACCAGGCCGGGAAGCGGTTTCCTGTGCGCTGCCCCGGCGACTTGCCTTACCCCCTTTTCGTCCGGCCTCAACCGCTCTTTCCGGGGTATTTTTAAAATTACCGCTACTGGCGGCTCCGCCTTTCCTTCCGGCTTCCGCCGCACGCTGGGGATTTTCCGCGAAATTTCCCGCGCCACCACGTCTGTTGCTCATATCTGTTACCTTTTGATTATGTAAAATGTTGATGAGAATATAAGCATGGCTGTAATTTTGGATAAAAACAGGAATAAACATAGATTTACGTCGGAAGAATAAAGGGTTTTAGATTCACCGCTTCGCTTTCTACAGATTTTTTATCTATTTAAAGCAGTTTTAACAAAATAAAATTTGCACACCATGAGTGGGTCGTGTACAGTTTCCACAGCCGGCTTTTTAAGAAGATTCTGACCACCATCCCGAGCAGGTTTGCTGCTTGTCTCCTTCTTTGCGAGACAGCGCTTGCCGGAGTCAGCCTGCGGGACCTGACGCAGCGTATGCTTATCAACGATCCTGGCCCCCGGGCGGACAAGGCATGTTCTGATTTTACAGTTTCGGGTGGCCGGGACTACACTCAAAAAACATACAAAAATGATGCTTTAGCGCAATACCGCTTGTCTGCCGCAACGGACTTTTACTGCCAGCAACAAGAAGGTTGATATGTTCAGGAGTGAAGAAGAAAAGGTAAACATTGTTATCGGCTAAGCCCTGCTGTCGCTGCTTAAAGATGATGCAGACATGAGTTCTGAGGCGCTGCGCGTGCAGCTGAACAGGATGCTCAAAACGGAAACTGATGATGCCCGGCGTCAGCTTATCGATCATGCTTTGCGCCAGACCCGCAGACTTTTAAGCGGTGCAGTCAGTGAAGAAAGCAATTTTTTCGGAGAAAGACATCTCCAGTTATGGGCGGGAAATGACCACTAACTTCCTGACAGCATCGGCTGATACACGTGGCAGAGCATGTCGCAGATGTCAGTGAACTCTGCGTTTCATTATCAGCACGGCCTTCTCACAGCCTGCCCCAGGCGGTGTAGCGCGCAGATAATCTCTTCTTTCTTTACACTGGCTTTTTCGCTAAGCAACGGCGAGATAACCTTACCCGCCAGTTCAGGCGCTTTTTCTTCGGTATCTTCTCTGGCTCCCATGAAGCCTCCGTGAAGCAAACGTCCTTACAGTATAGCATTCTGACCGAAGCGGCCCGGCAGCGCCTGATGGACCGCTTCCTGCAGGTCGCAAAAAACGGCCCGGTTAACAGGATGATTTCCGTTTTCGATGGCCGTCCGGCCCCTTCCTGCCGGCAGCACAGTCCGGCAACGTATTCATCACCGCAACCGAACCCAGCGGCAAGCAAAACCTCCCCTTGGAGAAGGCGATCTGTCGCGCCTCAACAGGCCTTGAGACGGGGTTCAGATGAAGCAGATGATAAGAAACGTTGAAGTCGTGATTGACGGGAAGCTGCCCAATCACGTTATGGCCTGTCATACAGCATAAAAAATTGTTCACCCTCGCAGTCGCACGTCCTGACCGCAGGCAGCCCCTCTGCCCGGTGCCGCACGTCAACACAGCACTGGGATGGGCCGGGCTTAAAGCCCGGCCCATATGGCGAAGTTTGCTGGCGAAAGCGGAAGTGAATGGGTTATTCCCCACCTCCACTGATTCTCCCTGACCTCCCACGCCGTCCTTCAGAGGGATACATCTGAGCCGTTACGCGGCGTCTGATTTACCGGGTGTCATACCTTAAAGGTTTCTACCATAGTGCGCAGGGCATGCGCCTGCTCAGAAAGCGACTGTGAGGCGGAGGAGGATTCCTCCACCAGCGCCGCGTTGTTTTGCGTCACACCGTCCATCTGGCTGACGGCGATACTTACCTGCGAGATGCCCTGCATCTGTTCAGATGATGCCAGGGAAAGCTCGTCCATGGATTCAGCCAGTTCGCCGACCATGCCGACGATTTTCAGGATGCTTTGACCAGTTGAGAAGGCCACCGTGACACCGCTCTCCACCTGCGTAACGGCCTGCTCGATCAGCGTTTTAATGTCTTTTGCGGCCGTGGCACTGCGCTGTGCCAGCGTTCTGACTTCGCCCGCCACCACGGCGAACCCGCGTCCGTCCTCGCCTGCCCGCGCCGCTTCGACAGCGGCGTTTAGGGCAAGGATGTTGGTCTGGAACGCGATGCTCTCAATAACGGAGGTGATGTCACGCACTTTGGTGGCGCTGACGGAGATGTCGTGCATCGTGTCTGACATACGCTTCACATCCGTTTCGCCGCTACGGGCCAGTTGCGCGGTCTCACGGGCGGACTCGGCTGTCTGCCGGGCACCCGCCGCGTTACTTTTCACAGTGGCGGAAAGCTGCTCCATGCTGGCCGCGGTTTCCTGCAGCGCCGCGGCCTGTTGCTCGGTGCGGGATGACAGTTCCGTATTGCCTTGTGAAATCTCATCGGCGGCCAGCGCAACGGAGGCGGACGAATCCTTAATTTTTGACACCAGGCCACGCAGGTTCGCCTGCATCCCATCCAGTGAGGCCAGCAGGCTGGTTGTGTCATTGCGGCGCAGCACGACCGGTCCCGTCAGGTCTCCGGCGGCGATGGCGGCGGCGAGCGCCTGAGCCTGAGCCGGTTCGCCACCCAGCTGGCGCATCAGGCTGCGGCTGACAATCATGCAGCCCGCCACGGCAGTCAGCACTGACAGCAGGGTCAGCACGATCAGCATTGCTCTTGTGCGGGAAACGGTCTCGCTGGTCTCGCCAACCGTAAGAACGGTCTGCGCCTTCTGAATCTCTGTCAGTTGGTTGAGCAGTTTCAGAAGCTTTTGCTGAGCCGGTCGCGCAGTCTTCATCAGGTAGACAGTCGCGTCCTGCTGACGGTTTTCCAGCCCCATTTTGGCCGCGGTCATCAGGGTTTGCATGGCGTCATCTTCAGCTGCCAGTATTTCATCCAGCACGGTTTTACCCTGTGCACTGACGCTGTGTGTCATGCTTTCAACCAGTTGCTCCCGCTCGTGGATATATTTTTCCCGCTGTGTCGTCATACGGTCCCATTCGGGCCTGGATTCCTTCTCATCCGTCAGCAACGCCAGATTGCGTGCGGCGATGGCCATATCACGGATATCACCACGCATATCCAGAACGATCGCAAACCGTTTCATTTTGTTGTTTATCGCGTCATTCATGCCGCGCTGTGCATCGGTCAGCGCATGTAACGCAGTGCCCGTACAGATAATTAAAAGCAGAACAAGTAAACCAAAGCCTGTCGCAAGACGCGTCGAAACCTTCATTATATTTTCCCGAATGTTATGTCACTGTCAGGTTCTATCGGCCGCAGACGCGTCAACTGCACAGACTTTACAAAATAAATTGAACACAACTTAATTGACGTCGATATGATTGCGGTCACGTTCAGTTTGGCCGCGGTTTAAAGCATCCATGACGTGTCCGTGATATCTTGTGTTTCCGGCTTCCTGACGTCTGTCGCCTCACACGATTCACCGAACGCTTGCCGGCTTCCCCCTTATCTGGAGCCCCGGCATGAAAGAGATTAATGACGCCAGCGCGAGTAAAGACACCCAACCTCAGTGCCTGGAGGAGTTTCTCTGCTTTGCGCTTTACTCGGCCTCGCTGGCTATGACAAAGCTTTATCAGCCTCACCTGAAACCGCTGGGGCTGACCTATCCACAGTATCTGGCGCTGCTGGTCTTGTGGGAAAAGGATGGCATCACGGTCTCTGAGGTAGGTCAGCGCGTGCAGCTGGACTCCGGCACGCTCAGCCACCTCCTCAAGCGACTTGAGCAGGCAGGCTTTATCAGTCGCCTGCGCGATACCGGTCATGATGAACGCAGAGTGATTATTCGCCTGACTGAAGCAGGCCGTGAACTTGAAAAACGCGCCACAGGCGTACCTGCAGCGATGATTTGTGAAATGGGCATCCCGTTTGAAACCCTGGCCAGCCTGCGCGACGGGGTAAGACAGGTTCAGGAAAAAATTATCCAGGCATTGCCGGAACAGCGGAACCCTGACGCCTGATGTTTTGTCATTATCTCAGACGAAATGACAGGCTGGGGCTGGCAGCAGAGTGCCCCATCTTATCCACTGAAGCACAATCGCACTGATTATGGCCAACCGGACAGACCGGTTTTAATTTGAGAGCAACTTGCTGACCGATTTCGTTTGAAAGTTTAAGAGGGACGATAATGAAAAACGTTGTACTTAGCATGCTGGCTAAAATATCGCATATCGACGCAGGGATGAAGCAGTTAACAGCCCGTGTTGAGGCGCAGTCTCTGCTCATCAGCGCACTTGTGCTGGCGGTGAGTAAAGAAGGCGGTGTGACTGAAATGATTGAAAGTGCTAACAAGGCCATTAACACCGTCATCGACTCTGCTGAATGTGATGATCTGCTGAAGTCTGACGCCGCGCTCCTGCTCAGTGAATTTCAGAGCCTGCTCACCATTTCGAGGGCTGTCGATGGCGCGGATGACGAAATTAATCATGAAGGAATGACTAAACTTAAAGGATTATCCCCCTCTGTGGAATAAGCCGGCTTGGTTAAGCGCCAGGCCACACCTTACCGCCCGTCATCCTTTACCCAACGGGCCAGCAACCGGACGTTATTTATGTTGCGTGGCCCAGCTGACCGTATTTAAAGGTGGAGAGCCAGCTTTTTAGTGCCTGCGGAAGCAAGGGATGAGAAATGTAAAAACCCTGTGCCTGATCGCATCCCCATGAAGCGAGCATATCCAGAGCCTCTGGTATTTCAACGCCTTCAGCCACAACAACATAGTTCAGAGATTTCAGCATACCTATCACGCTCGATGCGATAATGCGGCTTGCTTCATTCGAGGTCAAATCGGCTATCTGCGCCCTGTCAAGCTTGATAACGTCCACCGGCATCCTGCGCAGATAACCAATATTACTGTAACCGGCACCAAAATCGTCCAGCGAAAGACGATATCCTCGTTGTCTTAACTGCGCCATCATTGCCAGGGCGGCAGGATTTTCCGTGGCCAGCTCCGTTTCAAGACATTCGAACTCCAGCAGAGCGGGTGGCAGTTGGGCCTGCGCCATCTTCGCGTCAAGGTGGTCAATAAAGCCACTTCGTGCAAGGTCGCTGACACTGACGTTAACGGATACCGGCAGACTGATGCCCTCGGATAACCAGACGCGCAGCTGACGGATCACCTCCGTAATCACCCAGTCAGTGATATCGCTCATCAGGCTGGTTAACTGCGCTGCGGGCAGAAATTCGGCGGGCGAAAGCTCGCCCCGCTCGGGATGACACCAGCGTATCAGCGCCTCAAACCCCGCCGGTTGCACATCAGATAAGGAAAGCCGGGGCTGATAAACCAGATAAAGCCCGCCTGTACCGGTTTTAAGGGCTGTCGACAGATCGTTCATCAACATGAAATCGCCATTGCGCCTGCTGTCACTCACCTCACTAAACGAACGAGCGCCACCATTGATGCTGATGGCTTCGTGGAGTGCGCTGACCGCGCGCCGCAGGGCTTCCTGGGCCGGTAGCGCCGCTGGCGTAAAGCAGACATCGCCCGCGTACAATGTCAGGTCCATAGCAAGACCTTCGGGCGCGAGAGGCCGCGCGTCGCGCATTGCTTCAAGAACAGCATCGGCCGAAAACGGCTCATCTGAGCGGGACAGGAAGGCAAAGCGCCCAGTGGCTACCGTGTAAAAAATTTTTTCAGGCCCCAGCGCCAGCTTGTTTTGCAACAGACGCCCGCTGTCCCGCAGGAGCGCTTCCACTGGCGGCATGCCCAGTGCCCGGGCCAGTTCATAGGCTCGGGGCATATCAATGCAGTCGATAACGGTGAGCCTGAGGACGTCGGAATGCCCCGCCTCAGACAGTTGATCCAGATGGCGGATGAGTTGCTGACGGTTAGGCAAGCCTGTTACCGCATCCGTTAATCCCGCGACCTGCCAGGCCTTCAGAAAGACCGTCACCATCGCGGCAAGTCGGCTGAGCAACCTGACCTTTTCAGCCGGAAAGGCGTGTGGCTGACTGTCTGTGACGCATAGCGTCCCCATAACCTTTCCTTGCGCGTTGATCAACGGCACGCCCGCGTAGAAGCGGAGGTAAGGCTCCCCCGTGACAAGCGGATTCGTGGCGAAACGTGCGTCCAGTAAGGTATCTGGCACAATGACCGGAATCGCGCTCTCCACGACGAAGCGGCAGAATGCATCCTTGCGATCAGTCTGACACAGCGTCGTGTTGTACTTTGCGCGAAACGTCTGATGCTGCTCATCAAGAACGGATATAAAGCTGGTCGGTATTCCCAGCAACGTGCTGGTCAGGGCGGCGAAGTGGTTGAGTACCTCATCACGCTCCTGATCGGGCAATCGCAGAATGTCTGCGGAGCGTGGCGAAGACTGCGCTCCGTGACGAATGTTTATCAACATGGCGTATCCTTTCCCTGAAAGGCAAAAGTTAAAAAAGCAAGGCGCTGCACTGAAGGACATCCCTGTGCTCAGAAAGCAGGATAATGCTGAATGATAAAACGGCTAAAGCGGATTCGTTACTCAGTTTCAACCGTATGCGTAAACTCCCTGACCGCCCCTTCCACGCGTTCCGAGTTTTTCTTAATGATGGCGATGACCTCGCCGGCCTCACGCATCAGTATGACGCCCTGCTCCGTATTTTTCTGGTTGAGTTCCATACCTTTCAGCACATCCCGGGCCAGCTGATTATTATTTGATACCACCTGTTCTATTTCTTCTGTGGCCCCGCTGACGCTTGCCGCCAGCGCGCGCACTTCGGCGGCCACAACCGCAAAGCTCCTGCCGGACGCCCCTGCTCTGGCAGCTTCAATCGCGGCGTTAAGGGCAATAAGCCGCGTTTGTGTCGCAAACCGTCTGATGGTCTCTACCATGCCGTCAATGCTTCCTGACTGGCTGTTGAGGCGCGCGATGTCAGCGGAGATCGCGTTCATGTCCTGCGCGATCCGGTCCACAACTTCAATACTACTCTCAATTACATTCGCCCCATTCTGCGCATTACCCAGCGTCTGTACAGCCATTTCCCAGGCCTGTACGGCGGCATCGTGCTCTTTTTGGTTATTCAAAACCTGTTCGGTCACATCCGTGGCAAACTTGACGATTTTATATAATTCGCCATTGCTGTTAAAAACAGGATTATACGTCGCGCGCAGCCAGAGTGGCTTCCCGTGATGATTGAGTCTGGGAAACTGCCCCGAAAAAAATTCGCCCTGATTAAGCCTTTTCCAGAACTGCCGGTATTCGTCGCTTGCAGAAAGCTGTTCTGAACAGAACATCCGATGGTGTTGACCCACAACCTGCTCACGTTTGTAACCGGTCGTTTTCAGGAAATTGTCATTAGCATCCAGGACACGACCGTCAGGACTGAACTCAATCACAGCCATTGACCGGTTGATGGCGTTGATCACAGATTCCTGTTCCAGCCCTGCCTCTGTGCGTTCTGAGATGTCCGCCGCTATCTTAATGATTTTGCACACCCTGCCACGGCGGTTCCTGACCGGGATATAACTGGCTTCCAGCCAGACAGGACGGTTTCCTTTAGCCAGCCGCAGATGTTTACCACTGCGAACGTCACCGGCGGCAAGGCGCTGCCAGAAATGGCGGTATTCAGGTGAATCCGTCAGGGAAGACGGGCAGAACATGCTGTGATGTTGCCCAATTATTTCGTGCGCCTCGTAGCCCATTGCGGTCAGGAAAAGCGGGCTGGCTTTCTGAATCGTTCCGTCAGGACTGAATTCAATAACCGGCATCGCGCTGTTAAGCGCCCTGAACGGCGCCGATCTACGCCCGCTGCGAAGATCGTTAAGAAAGGAAAAGACATTTTTTAATACATTAAAGCGCATAACCACGACCGTAATCTGAGTTGACTAATCTGGTTATCGGCTGTTAAGACCCTGGCATTATGTATTGTTGTGATAGTTTCCGTTGATTATTACCGGGTGAAATTAATTCACTAATAAAAAATAAATTTTTTGTATGACCTTCAACAGGATGCGTAAACGACTCCGCTGCAAAAGGCATGCTGCTGCGCAAACTGCGTCATGCAGGCAACCTCGGCAGCCTGACTGACCGCTCGGGCCTGCTCGTCTGAGGATAATGACGGGACACGGCAGTAAAACCGCTGTAAGAACAATCCCCTATTTGCTCAGCGCCCAGGCGGCTGGAACCGGCTTTCCTCCCGCCCGCACTGGCCCGACCGATCCCCGCACCACCATCCAGCTGTCGAATGCCGGTAACGCGCCGGCGGGCTGCTGCCGGATATGGCAGATTAACCGGCGTGCGGCTTCGCGGCCCATCTCATAAACCGGCTGGGCCACGACCGTAAGCGCGGGCGTCATCAGTTCGGTCCAGGGAAAATCATCGTACATAACAAACGAAATATCCTCGGGCACATGCAACCCACGTCTGGCCAGTCCACGTAGAATTCCCATTGCAATCAAATTGTCGGACGCAATCAGCGCACTGGGCGGTTCGGGAAGCGAGAGAAGCTCCGTCAGAATCTGTTCGATGCACGCTTCGTTAAGGGCATTCAGGCGCACCAGATTCGGGTCGAGTGCCATACCGGCATCGTGGTGGGCATCAATCATCCCTTTCACCCGCTGCGCCACCGGCGTGGGTCCTAAGCTCATCGCGTGAGTGTAAGGCGCGGCAATGCGCATACTGGAAAGGTATGCGATACGGTGATGACCGGCGTTAAGCAACAGCTGCGTCGCATCCCTCGCCACGTTAAGAAAGTCAGCCTGAATGGTTTCCACGTCCAGCCCTTCGACGGAACGGTCAAAGGTCATCAGCGCGCGGCCTTCCGTCAGCACCTGTTTAAGATGGTCGTTATCACACGCCAGCGAGCTGCAGGGGGCCACGATGATGCCATCAACGCGCTTGTCCAGCATGACGCGCACGGCTTCCCGTTCCTCTTCCACGGTTTCATCGCTGTTGCTGAGCAGCAAATGAAACCCCGCCTGGCGCGCCACATCCGCCATGCCACGCAGCGCAAGGCCGAAATGCGGGTTTTCAATATCGCCCACGATCACGCCAATCGTGTTCGAACGCCCGGTATTCATGCTGCGCGCCAGCTCATTGGGCCGGTAACCCAGGGTTTCTGCCGCCTGGGTGACGCGGATTTGTACCTCTTCACTTACGGCGCCATAGCCGCCCAACGCTCTGGCCGCCTGGGCTTTTGACACGCCCGCCTGACGTGCCACATCGGCCACAGTGGGTCCGCGTACTTGCTGTTTTTTGCTGGTCATAATTATTTTGAATCACAAGTTGATAACATCGTAATTGACGCTGCTGAAAGCGTGTGCTTAATATCATTGTATCCACTTGAGACCGGTCTCACAACAACTACCGGTTTCATTTTGACCCGCATTGAGACCGGTCTCAATCAGACAGTACTGGCTCAGTGACCTTCGACGTTTCACCTGCAAAATGGAAGAGCTTTATGACATCGCATAAACGTTTAACCAAAATAACCGCCGTTGTCTTCGGCCTCGCGGTAATGCTCTCAACCAGCGTCAGTGCACGGGCAGCCAGCGACAACAATCCCTATGGGCTGATTGAACCGGGCCATCTGCGTGTCGCCAGCCTGGGTGACGCGAAACCCTATACCTTTACGGACAAAGACGGAAATTTCACCGGCTTTGACGTCGAATTTTTCAAAAATGTCGCCCATCGCATGGGCATTGATAAGGTGGATTTTGTCGGACAGGATTTTTCCGCCATCCTGCCCGCCGTCGCCAACGGACAATATGATGCAGGCGTGGCCGCGATCGGAATCACACCGGCCCGTGAAAAAACCGTTGATTTCTCCACGGGCTATCTGGCGGGTTACCTGACGGTGCTCACCCGCAGCGATTCCGGCGTGAAAAACGTGGCAACGCTGGCGCACAAGCGACTGGGCGTCATTCAGGGCACGCTGCAGGAAAGCTATGCGCTGGCCAACTTCAAACAGACCGATCTGGTGCGCTTTCCCGATAACAACGCGGCCGTTTCCGCGCTGAACAACGGCACTATTGATGCCATGTTCCTCGATTACGAAGCCGCCAAAGATTATGCCACCCGCTTCAAACTGGTGACGGCAGCCAACATCCCCTCTTTCGACGCCCCGGCGGGCGTGGCGATAGCGAAAAACAAACCGGCCTTTAAAGCGGCGCTGGACAAAGCCATCAAAGCGGCGATGCAGGATGGGACGTGGAAACAGCTTTATGAGAAGTGGTTTCCGGGCTCGCCTATGCCTGAACAGTATCTGCCTCAGCACAATTAGTCCCCGCGCAACCGGTGTGCGAGTGAATACATTCGGTGACGGGCGTTGTCCGTCACCCGCAACAGAGAATCGGCTATGGATCTGATCACTATTCTTTCCCGTACCTTCTTTGATTTTTCTGCAATGAAGGACGTCCTGCCGCAGCTGCTGGCAACGGGCCTGGTCAACACGTTGATCATCTCGTTGGCCGCCACGCTGCTGGGCACCTTTTTCGGCCTGATTCTGGCGCTGATGGGGATTTCGCCTTCGCGCTGGCTGCGTGTACCGGCCCGGCTGTATACCGATCTGTTTCGCGGCCTGCCCTCTATCCTGACCATTTTGCTGATTGGTCAGGGGCTGGCGCGCTTCAGCTATCAGCTGTTTGGCCCCTCACCTTATCCGCTGGGCATTTTTGCCCTGAGTCTGATTGCCAGCGCCTATATGGGCGAAATTTTTCGCTCAGGGATCCAGAGCATTGAGCAAGGCCAGATGGAAGCCTGCCGGGCGCTGGGCATGAGCTATGGTCGGGCGATGCGGCTGGTGATCATTCCTCAGGGCATCCGCCGCGTCTTGCCTGCCATCGTGAATCAGTTCATCGCGATTATTAAAGACTCTTCGCTGGTTTATCTGCTGGGGCTGATGTCCAGCCAGCGCGAACTGTTCCGGGTTGGCCAGGATGCCGCGGTGCTGAGCGGCAATCTGTCACCGCTGATGCTGGCGGGGCTGTTCTACCTGATGATTACCGTGCCCTTAACCCATGCGGTGAACCATATTGACGTCCGTTACCGCACCGGACGCCGCCGGGCAACGGCGCCGCAGAGCGGACTGAAAGAAATTGATGAGGTGGCGGTAAAACGCGCCGTCACGCCCACGGCCTCCCTGACCAGCGAACGAGGACACTGAGATGGCAACGTCCACTGCATTTCACGGCGCAAGCCTGGAGCTGCGTAATCTGACCCTGGCGTACGGCCCGATTGAGGTGCTGCGCAATGTGTCACTGACCATCGCGCCCGGCACCACTACCTGCATCATCGGCCCTTCCGGATCGGGAAAATCGACCCTGCTGCGCGGTATCAATCGCCTGCATGAACCCAAAAGCGGCGACGTTTTGCTGGCCGGGCGTTCGGTACTGAAGGACAAACCCGATGCGCTGCGGTTGCGCATTGGCATGGTCTTTCAGCACTTCAATCTGTTCCCCGATCACAGTGCGCTGGAAAACGTCGCGCTGGCCCCCTGGAAAGTCAAAGGCCGCTCGAAAACGGAGGCAGAGACAATTGCCCGGCAACGTCTGGCTGAGGTCGGCTTAGCACAGCGCGCCGACCATCGTCCGCGCGATCTCTCCGGCGGGCAGCAACAACGTGTCGCGATCGCCCGGGCGCTGGCGATGGAGCCCGAGGTGATGCTGTTTGACGAGGCCACGTCGGCGCTCGATCCCGAACTGGTGAAAGGCGTGCTGACGCTGATGGCCGAACTCTGTGAGCGCGGCATGACGATGGTGGTGGTCACGCATGAGATGGGATTTGCCCGCCGCGTGGCCGACCAGGTGGTGTTTATGGATGAGGGCGAGATTGTCGAAGCAGGGCCACCCGATCAGTTATTTGAACGTCCACAGTCTGCCCGTTTACAACGTTTTTTATCGGAGGTGCTCTGATGGCACAGCATAAGGTGACAGGTCCCATCCGCACGGCGCTGGTGGGATTTGGCATTGCCGGCAAGGTCTTTCATGCCCCACTGATTTCACACGATGCCGCTTACCGTCTTGAGGTGATCGTGACCGGTAATGCGCAACGCGTCGCCGCGGCAAAAACGCATTATCCCCAGGCGCGAATTGTGCCGGACTGGCCGTCACTGCTGCAGTTGATCGACAACGGCGACATCGCGGTGGATCTTATTGTGCTGGCGACGCCGCCCGCTCAGCACCGTGAGCAGGCTGTCCAGGCCAGCCTGCGCGGTATTCATCTGGTGGTGGATAAACCTTTTGCGCCTGACGTCAACGCGGCGGAAGCGATGATTGACGCCGCCCGAGAGGCTGGCACCCTGTTAACGGTCTTTCACAATCGCCGCTGGGACGGCGATTTTCTGACGCTGCAACGTCTGGTGCAGGACGAGGCATTTGGCACCGTCAGAAGCTTTGAGTCGCGCTTTGAGTGGTGGCGACCTGACGGATTTGGTAACTGGCGCGACAGCGTTTCGCTTGCGCAAGGGGGCGGCCTGCTGCTGGATCTGGGCAGCCACCTGATCGATCAGGCGATACAGCTGTTTGGTCCGGTGCAGGAGGCCAGCGCCGAGCTGGCACGCTATTCCGGCAGTCAGTCCGACAGCGATGAGGATTGCTTCGTTTCTTTACTGCATACCTGTGGCGTGCGTTCGCGGCTGTGGATGAATGGCCAGGCCGCGCTTAATGCTCCCCGCTTCCATCTGCTGGGCAGCCAGCGAGCTTTTACGCACTGGGGCCTGGATAACCAGGAGCCGCAGCTGGCCGCGGGCATGTCCCCGACTGACAGCGCCTACGGCGTAACGCCGCCTGAACGCGCAGCCCGGCTGGGCACCGTGGAGCAAAGTGAGGCGGTGGCGCTGCAGCGCGGCAATTACCCTGAATTTTATCACCGTCTTGCCCGTGCTCTGGTACACGGCGGTCCGCCGCCAGTGGACGCCAGCGAGGCGCTGGGCGTGCTGAAACTTATTGAGCAACTCCATCGGCAAAGTCGCGTACGCCTTGCCTGAATGGGGTATTTTCTGACAGAAGGAATCCATGATGACTGACAACTCTGTGGCCAAAACCGTTGTTGTACTGGGTGGCGGCATTTTAGGCGTTTCCACGGCATGCCAGCTGGCACAGGCTGGCGCGAAAGTGACGCTGGTCACCGAAGCCGAACTCTGTTCTGGCGCATCAGGACGTTCACTTTCCTGGCTTAACTCTGCCGGGGAGCGTTCCGCGCCTTACCATGCGCTGAGAATGGCGGGCATTGACCGTTACCGCACCCTGTTTGCCCGCCATCCCGATCTCAGCTGGCTGCGCTTTGACGGCGCGCTGTTCTGGGCGGCGGATGACGAGGCGGGCACCAAAGCGCGTCATGATTATGAAAACGCCCTTGGCTATGCTTCCCGGCTGGTTAATCCGCGCACGGTGCATGAGGTGGATCCGCAGGTTAACCCCAGCGCGCTGGCCAGCGTCGCTATTGCCAACCCTGGTGAGGGCTGGGTAAGCCTGCCGCATCTGGCCGCAAAACTGGTTGAGGATTTCAAAGCCGCAGGCGGCGAAGTGATTGAACAGGCAGGCAAAGCCAGTGTGCTGACCGCAGGTGGGCGGGCCACAGGCATTCGCAGCGCGAAACGGGGCGACATCATGGCCGATCGGGTGCTTGTCGCCTGTGGTCCCTGGACGCCCGATGTCGTTGCGCCGCTTGGTGTACGCATTCCCAACGGGTCGCCGGTGTCCATGCTGGTTACCACTACCGCACAGGAACGCGATCTTAACGTGGTATTAAATACGCCCCGCGCGGCGATACGTCCCAACCCTGGCCGTACGCTGGCGGTCGATCATGACTGGTATGAAGAGGATATCGTTGCGCATGCTGATGGTCAGTACAGCATCGATCATGCCGTTATTCGCCAGTTAATGGCGGATGGGGGTCACCTGCTTGGCGACGGCGCACCACTGGAAGCAGACAGCTGGAAAATTGGCCTGAAACCCGTGCCGGGGGATGGTGAACCGGTTGTCGGGGAGCTGAAAAAAGTCCCCGGTTGCTTTGTGGCCTTTACCCATTCGGGCGCGACGCTGGCACTGATTCTGGGCGAATTGCTGACGGAGGAGATCCTCAACGATGTCCGGCATCCCATGCTCGCGACCTTCCGGCCGGAACGATTTAACTAAGCCCGCCCCCGCGCCGTCGCCCGACGGCGCGGGAACCGTCTGCGACATGGTTATACGCTGGGGCATCTTCGCCCCCTTTTTCCCCGCCACCTGACGCGACTTTCAGCGTCACCGCCCTTCAGACGCCGTGACGACCGGTATAACGTTGTGCCCCCTGTTCCCCGTGTGACACCGTCACGACGCGCTGGATTCGGAGCAATCTGAACGGGCCACGTGGCGCGCGCTGTGCGTAGCGGTACGCCGGGCGAGTCCTGTTTGCCCTGCCCGTTGACCGCCAGCACGGTTAAGCATGCTTTGTTCTGTCATCTACACTTAGCCATTCATTCCCGGCAACCCTGAGCGGTTTGCCCATGCAAAGGACGACTTTATGACTGAACAATCGACAACAAATCACGCCTGGCTTTTGGCTTCACGCCCCAAGGGTGAACCAACGGAAGACAACTTCCGTTATGTTGCGCAGCCGACACCTGAAATCAAAGATGGCGAGATCTTACTGCGTACGATTTATCTGTCACTCGACCCTTATATGCGCGGACGTATGGATGAAGGGAAATCTTACGCGCCACCGGCAGAGCTGGATAAGCCGATGGTTGGCGGCACGGTTTGTCAGGTCGCCGAATCCAAAAACAGTGAATTTAAAGCGGGTGACTGGGTGCTTTGCCAGAGCGGCTGGCAGGAATATGCCGTGTCTGATGGTAAAGACGTTGCCCGTCTGAATAGCGACCTCCCGCATCCCTCCTGGGCGCTGGGAATTCTCGGCATGCCCGGATTTACGGCCTATATGGGATTAATGGATATCGGTCAGCCGAAAGAAGGCGAAACCCTGGTTGTCGCGGCGGCAACCGGTCCGGTGGGCGCGACCGTGGGCCAGTTAGGAAAAATGAAAGGCTGTCGCGTGGTAGGTGTCGCGGGTGGTGAAGAAAAATGCCGTCATGCGGTAGAAAATCTGGGCTTTGATGCCTGTATCGATCACCACAGCCAGGACTTTGAAGAGCAGCTCAAAAATGCCTGCCCGGATGGCATTGATATCTATTTTGAAAACGTGGGCGGTAAGGTGTTCGATGCGGTCTTCCCGCTGCTGAACCCGGCGGCGCGGGTGCCGGTTTGCGGACTGGTTTCTGCCTACAGCCAAAAAGAGCTGCCGCCAGGCCCTGACCGTACCTCACGCATCATGGCCGGTATTCTGACCCGGCGCATTCGCATGCAGGGCTTTATCATTTTCCAGGATTATGACCACCGCTATCCTGAGTTTTTGAAAGCCATGACGCCGCTGGTGGAAAGCAAGAAAATTCAGTATCGCGAGCACGTGATTGACGGGCTGGAAAATGCGCCTAAGGCATTTATTGATATGCTGAACGGTAAAAACTTCGGTAAGACTGTGGTGAAAGTAGCCTCGTAATCCCACGCATCACGTAATAATGCAACGTCACTGACGTTGCATTTTTTTTAGCGGATGGGCTGCGAAACATGCGTAGCGGCTGCATCATTGGCCTTCGCGACGGCCAGCGCCAGCGCCTCACCGTCTGCCAGCGCCTGACACAATACGCCCATGAAACAGTCACCCGCGCCATGCGTACTGACCAGCGTCACCTTTCGGGCTGGCAACGTTTGCGTATTCCCGGCTTCGCTGAACGCCACACCGTGTTCACCGGCGGTCACCACTACGCACGGAAAGCGAGCAGCCAGTTGGGTTGCCGCCTGCTGTGCCGACGACAGATCGGTGACCACAATGCCACTCATGTCTCGCGCTTCAACCGCATTGACCACCAGCACATCAATGCTGCGTTCAAATTCAGCAGAGAGCGGGCGCGCCGGTGCCGCATTGATGCAGACCGGAATATGCTGCTGCCGTGCTGCCTGCGCCGCCGCCAGATTCACCGCTTCCGGCACCTCATTTTGCAGTACCAGCATCGAAACGCCCTGCCAGAAATCTGCCTGCGCAAACGGCAGGCAGGAAATATGCTGGTTGGCATTGGAGACGACCACTGCGCCGTAATCCCCTTCCGCATCGGTAATCGCCACGCTCATACCAGAGGGCATGTCGTTAAGAACCGCAACGTGTTGTGTTTCTACACCCGCCTGTTGCAGGCGATTCAGTAAGAACCGGCCCTGTTCATCCGCGCCTACGGCCCCGATAAAACACACCGCCGCGCCCGCACTGGCCGCTGCGATTGCCTGGTTGCCGCCTTTGCCACCAAACTTATAGCGGCACGCGGTACCCATGACCGTTTCGCCTTTTTCAGGGCGATGGTGGGCATCCAGCATAATGTCGTAATGAAGACTGCCGGTGACTGCAATTTTGCTCATGCTCAGAATTCCCGCAGATCCTGAACCGCATGCTGGGTTTTCATCAGGTTTTTCTCCGCCCGCTTCAAATCCTTTTTCGCGATAGCCACAAAAAGCGCATCCAGTATATTCAGTTGGGCGATTCGTGACGCGGCGTTTTCCCCTAACAGATGCGATCCCTGAGAAGTTGAATTAAGAACCACATGCGCATGACGCGCAATAGGCGACTCCGCGTAATTAGTAATGACAATCACTCTGGCGCCGTTGCGACCGGCTAATTTCACCGGATCGTTCACGGCACGCGTTGCGCCTGAGTGACTAATGGCAATCACCACATCGTCATCAGATAATACGGCGGCAGACATTAGCATAATATGGGCATCATCATAGGCGCTGGATTTAATCCCTATTTTTAGCATCTTGTGGGATAAATCACGGGCGACCGTTGCCGAACCGCCGACAGCATAAAGATCAATATGACGTGCTTTAAAAATAATATCTGCCGCGCGATTAAATTCGGACACATCTAAAACCGACAGGGTTTCTTCAATAGCCTGAATAGACGTGCGGAAAACTTTTGCCAGTAATTGTTCCGAAGAATCATCAGGCTCAATTTCTGCATGCAAACCGGCCACTTCAGACGCGTTATAATAAATTAAACTGCTCCTGAAATTTCTGAATCCCGTGAAGTTAAGCTTTTTTGTTATCTTCACTATCATCGCTTCCGATACACCGTTCTCCTGCGCAATCTCTTTTAATGAGGTTTGTTCAGTGATGTCGGTTCGGGCCGTGATCGCCTCAACCACGCGCCGTTCTAACGGGGTCAGTTGGGGTAATCGCATACGAATTTGAGCGCCAATGGCTCGCGGATCTTGCTTCATTACTTGCCTCGGGTCGCTCGGTCAATCAACATCGCTATGATAATAATAAGACCGGTAGCGAGCAATTGATAAAACGCCTGAATATTAAGCAGTGTCAATCCATTACGCAGCGCCCCCAGAATAATGACGCCGATCAGGGTGCCAAAAATACTGCCTTTCCCTCCCATCAGTGACGCCCCGCCGATGGCGGCGGCGGCAATCGCATCCAGCTCCCACAGATTGCCAATGGTGGGTTCCGCCGCGCCCAGGCGACCAATCAGAATCAACGAGGCCAGTGACGCCAGCATGCCGGAGATCACGTACACCGTCACCTTGGTGCGCTTCACCGGCACACCCGCTACCCGGGCAGCCTCTTCATTACCGCCAATCGCCAGAATGTATTCGCCCAGCGGCGTCTTATTCATAACGACCCATAAGCACAAAGCAATGACCGCCACCACCACGATGGGCGTGGGCACGCCAAATAGCGTGCTGTTAATCAGGCTACGGAACGACATCGGAATGCCAAAGACCGGATTGCCACCGGTATAAATCAGGGCAACGGCGCGAAACAGCGACAGACCGCCCAGCGTCACAATAAACGGTTGTAGCCCGGCATAAGCAATCAGTGAACCGCTAAACATGCCGCTAATGACCCCGATGCCCAGCGTCGCCATGATTGCCAGGGGGACCGGTACGCCAGAAACCATCAGCGTAGCCCCTAATACGGCGGACAGCGCCGCCGTGGGCCCGACCGATAAGTCAATGCCGCCCGAAATGATTACCAGGGTCATGCCCAGCGCAATTAAGGCATTTATTGACGACTGCTGCATAATATTCAGCAGATTGGGAACGGTTAAAAAGACCGGTGACAAAAATGAGAATGTCACCACAATAATGACCAAACCGATTAAGGTTCCGGCATCGCGCAGGTTGAATTTAAGCAGCGACGAAGAACGCCCTGGCTGCTGCATATTAGTTTGCGTTGTCATGTTTATCGCCTTTATCTTTAAAGGTGTTCGATCAGGCCATTTCTGTTTCTTTAATGGCAAAGCGGGCTATATTCTCTTCGGTAATCGCATCACCGGTTAATGTCTGGGTAATCTTCCCTTCCCGCATGACCAGAACACGATCGCAAATACGAATAATTTCTGTCATCTCTGACGAGACAACAATAATCGCTTTACCTGCCTGTGCCAGGCGCTCAATAAGATTGTAAATTTCGGACTTGGCACCAATATCAATTCCCCGGGTTGGCTCATCAAATAAGAAAACTTTGGTATCAGCTGCTACCCAGCGACCAATAATCACTTTCTGTTGATTACCGCCGCTAAGCGTGCCGATGGTTTTTTCGATATCCAGCGGGCGAAGTTTCAGGTCGCTCATCACATCGTGCGCCACGCGATTTAACCGGAGTTTATTGATTACCCCGGCCAGGGTGAACTGGCGCATAGACGACAGCGCCATATTCATCTTCACGGCGCGCGCTTTGATGATGCCCTCTTTTTTACGATCTT
Organism: Pantoea sp. SGAir0180; assembly: GCF_043546245.1. Taxonomy (NCBI): domain Bacteria; kingdom Pseudomonadati; phylum Pseudomonadota; class Gammaproteobacteria; order Enterobacterales; family Erwiniaceae; genus Pantoea; species Pantoea sp. SGAir0180. Next base: position 1,744,066 of record NZ_CP028071.1, read on the forward strand.
CCGGTACCAGGCCGATGCCTGCCCGGATCGCCGCGCTGATATTGTGGTTGGGGACCAACCGGCCATTGACCTGCACCGTGCCGCTGGTGCGCCTGTCAATACCGGCGATCAGTTTGAGAAGTTCGGTACGTCCTGCACCCACCAGTCCTGCAATGCCCAACACTTCCCCGGCGTTGACGCTAAAATTTGCAGGCGATATGACGTTGCTCCGTCCCAGGTTCTCTACCCGTAATACTTCCTGCGACGTCACGAAAGCATTGTGGTCGAGCTTTTCGATCTTGCGGCCCACCATTTTGGCCACAATGCTCTCTTCAGTTTCATCACAGATATTAACGACCCCGACCTGTTTGCCATCACGCATGATGGTTGCCCGGTCGCACACGCTGAAGATCTCGTTCATCTTATGTGACACGTAGATCAGTGAAACGCCCAGAGACTTCAGGTCGGCAATCAGTTCAGCCAGACGGTCAAACTCTTGCGGTGTCAGGCTGGACGTCGGCTCATCCATGGCGATGATTTTTGCGTCATCCAGTAAGGCACGCGCAATTTCCACCACCTGCTGTTGCGAAACCTTTAGCGCCTTAATCGGCATATCAGGATCGATCGTCGGATCCAGGCGCTTCAGGATTAACGTGGCACGCGCTAACTGTGCCGCTTTATCGACCCACAACCCCTTCGCTTTGGTTAACGGGCGGCCCAGAAACATGTTCTGCGCAACGGAGAGTTCGGGAACATGCTGCAGCTCCTGATGGATCATCGCAATGCCTGCATGACGCGCACTGAGCGGGTTTTTCATGTGTACCGTCTGGCCGTTCACGCTGATTTCACCGCTGTCCGCATCGCGCACGCCGGAAAGAATGTTTAACAGGGTGGATTTTCCCGCACCATTCTCGCCAATCAGGGCATGCACTTCACCCGGCTTCACAAAAAAGTCGACATTTTGTAAAGCTGCAGCGCTGCCGTAGGTTTTGCTGATGCCGCGCATCATTAAGCGATACTGTTCCATACACTCTCCGCCTGGCTTACTGCTGCGCTAACAGCTGACGCAGCTTATCCATGTCTTTGGTAGAAAAGGCATCGGCATTCTCTTTGGTGATGAGCGCCTGCGGTGTTGAGACGACACGTGAAATTTTCTGGCCGTCGATGAGACGCAGCATCACATCCATCGCCACTTCGCCAGTCAGCATCGGGAAGCTGTCTACTGTGCCGGTCAACTCACCGCGCTTGATCGAGGCATAGGCATCTGAAATACCGTCAGTCCCAAATACCGCAACCTGTTTTGCCTTGTCCATTGCGCGCACCGCTTCCACCACGCCAAGGGCCATGGTGTCATTGTTGGCGTAGAAACCAATCAGATCGGGATGCTGTTGCAGAATGGTGCTGGCCGCATTGTAAGCCTGCTCACGGCTCCAGTTCGCTGGCACGCTGGCCACCACATTGAACTTGCCGTTCGCTTTCAGCGTTTCTTTAAAACCACTGGTGCGCTGGCCAGCCGCGTAAACGCCAGGTTGCCCTTCAATGACCGCAACCTTGCCGCCCTGGGGATGGTGCTCAATAAACCACTTCGCCACCCGAACCCCGTTGTCTTTCTGGACGTTGCCAACGTAGTGTTCCGCGTTTGGCATGACGGCATCGTTGACGTTCACGACCGGAATTTTTTTGCTGTTGGCGCTTTCCAGTGCGGGTTCGAGGTTGATATCGGTTTGAGGTGAAACCAACAGGCCGTTAAACGCTTGAGAGATTAGCGTTTCGGCAATCGAGAGTTGTCCCAGCTGGTCGTCTTCATTTGCCGCGGCCTGATAAGCCACGGTGATACCATATTTTTTGGCCGCGTTCTGGTAGCCTTCACCAAGTAAACGCCAGTATTCGTTGGTCAGCGTTTTGGATACGCCGCCAATTTTCAGCGACTTATCGACCTTGGGCATCGCACCGTATTGACTGTCAAGCTGTGACCAGTCAGTACGGTCCGTTTCGGTATCGGATTTGAGGGGTGCCAGATCGGCTGCGTAAACGCTGGAACCGAGCAGCAACGAGGCCAGCACAGCGAGGAGACGTTTTTTCATATTGTTAGCCTTCTAATTATGCATTTGTAAGGTACATCTGGATGGTTTCACACCGACGCGATGACTAACGCGCCAGCATAATGTCGTTGACGATCTGCTGCGACGCCACGGCATCCTGATGACGGATAGCCTCGGCCAGCGCCGCGTTATCATTAAATTGCTCGCACAGTTTCAGGAGGCGTTTCACGGTGGCGATGTTGGTTTCGGCTTCACGCACTGGATCCAGCCCGCTGGCGTCCGGGAACGTGTCGAAGTAATATGCGCCCTGATAGCCATCGCGCTGCATCTGCCACAGGAATTCCAGCGTGGCACGCGGATTCACCGCTCCGACCATTAACCCGTCATCACGTTTACCCCAGCCATCATTCAGATCCAGCCCCAGCAGCCGGGAGCGGCGTGCGACCATGGCGGCAGCCCAGGCCGGAATTTCATTGGCGAACAGGACGTGAGCGAAATCCAGGGTGATCCCCAGGTTCGGGCAGCCCGCTTCTTCCACCGCCAGCAGGCAGGTTGTGACGTTAGGAAAGATGCTGTAGGCGCGGGGTTCGTTAGGTTTGTACTCAATACTCACGTCGACATCCGGGGCATATTCTGCAATTTCGCGCACTGCGCTGACCGCGTCTTCCCAGATTTTTTTGTAATTGACCTGAAAACAGTAATCAAAGCCATCCTGCCCCATCCACAACGTCATCAGTGTTGAGCCGAATTCCCGTCCGGCATCAATGCCGCGCTTGGTGAGCTCGATAGCTTCGCGACGAATGTTGGCATCAGGATGGGTAAAGGCGCCAATCTTGAACTGCGGTGCATCCCAACGCATCTGCATGCCGTTCACTGCCAGTCCCGCGTCCTCAATGGCCTGACGCAGCGTTTTGATATCTGCCGTAAGGTGTTGGGGATAGTTGAGATCCAGGTGGGTCAGGCCATTAACGGTACCCGCACGCGCCACCATTTGCATAACGGAGGGCTTCCCCTGTAACGCTGGCCAGTAGCGATGTGCCCCCGATGCAAACGAGTTAAGACGTGTGGCAAATTTTAAATCAGACATGTGGCGCAATCCTTCATCACAGGGTTGTAATGTACTTTTCTTTTTCACACTTAATTGTGAAGTTATAAGATAATTTACGCCTTGCCGCGCCACACGCAAGCACCAAAACAGACAGGATCGTTGAAATGCGATAACCGTCACGGATAGCTCGTCAGTGGAAAGCCGGGTTCAGAGTGCGAAAAGTCCCAACGGGATGGGCCTGGCGCGATAAAGGTCACGTGTGTGTGAGAGAAAACGGCTATTGGGATGCAATCTGCCGTTGCGCTTCTGCGTTTTACGCTACGCTTATTCCATGCAATACCCGTATAAACATGGAGACTAATTGAATGAGTCACGATGCGCGTAAACCCACCACCACCGACGCAGGCATTCCGGTTGCCAGCGATGAGCACTCGTTGTCGGTAGGACCGGACGGCCCGCTGGTACTGCACGATCACTATCTGATTGAGCAGATGGCGAACTTTAACCGTGAACGTATTCCTGAACGGCAGCCACATGCAAAAGGGAGCGGTGCCTTTGGCTTTTTTGAGGTGACTGAAGATGTCAGTCGCTACACCAAAGCCAACGTTTTTCAGCCCGGCACGAAAACGGATGTGCTGATGCGCTTCTCAACCGTAGCCGGTGAGCGCGGCAGCCCGGATACATGGCGCGATCCACGCGGTTTTTCCATCAAGTTTTATACCCGCGAAGGCAATTACGACCTGGTGGGCAACAATACGCCGGTGTTTTTTATTCGCGACCCGATGAAGTTTCAGCATTTTATTCGCTCGCAAAAACGCCGTGCGGACAACAATCTGCGTGACAACGATATGCAGTGGGATTTCTGGACGCTGTCACCGGAATCGTCGCACCAGGTCACGTGGCTGATGGGCGATCGCGGTATTCCCAAAAGCTGGCGTCATATGAACGGCTACTCCAGTCACACCTATATGTGGGTAAACGCACAGGGCGAGAAGTTCTGGGTGAAATACCACTTCCATACCGATCAGGGCATTGAAAACCTGACGCAGCAGGAAGCCGATAAGCTGGCAGGTGAGGACGGCGATTACCATACGCGCGATCTGTTTATGTCTATTAAAAACGGCCACTTTCCGAGCTGGACGCTCTATATGCAGATCATGCCCTTTGCGGAGGCAGATGAATACCGCTACAACCCGTTCGATCTCACCAAGGTCTGGCCGCACAGCGATTACCCGTTGATCAAGGTTGGAAAACTTACGCTGAACCGCAATCCTACCGACAACCATGCGCAGATTGAACAGGCTGCCTTTGAGCCTAACAATCTGGTGCCCGGTATTGGTCTGAGCCCGGATAAGATGCTGCTCGGGCGCGTCTTTGCCTATGCGGATGCCCACCGCGCCCGACTCGGGGTAAATTACAAGCAGATTCCGGTTAACGCCCCGCAGTCGCCGGTCAACAGCTACAGCAAAGACGGCGCGATGCGTATTAACCCGGTATCCGACCCGGTTTATGCGCCCAACAGCAAAGGCGGCCCGGTTGCCGATGGTGAACGTTATCCAACCGACTCGGTCTGGTCTGTCAGCGGCGATATGGTACGGGCACCCTATTCTCTGCGCCGTGACGACGACGACGTAGGCCAGGCGAATACGTTGATCAATAAGGTGATGGATGACGCCGCGCGTGACCGGCTGGTCAACAACGTTACGGGTCATCTGTTAAACGGCGTGGAAGAGCCAGTGCTGTCGCGGGCTTTTGCGTACTGGCGCAATATCGACAAAACCATTGGCGACCGCATCGCCACGGCCGTGCTGGACGCGCGGGCTAAACGCTAAACCGCCCTGCCAAACGGTGGCATCCGCCACCGTTTTATCCCCGTCGCATTCAGCCATGCTTTGCACAAAACTGCTCAATATCCTCTGACTGAAAATCGGCAAGGTTTGCCATGATCTTTTCCCGTGGCCAGTTCCACCAGGCGATGTGTTGTAAGCGCGTGGCAATCGCCGGATGGAAGCGAACCCGAATCGGTTTGGCGGGCACGCCACCGACCACGGTATAGGCTGCAACGTCTTTCGTCACCACCGCGCCCGCCGCCAGCACCGCCCCGTCGCCCACCGTGACGCCGGGCAATACGATCACGCCATGACCGATCCAGACGTCATTGCCAATGATCACTCTGTCTTCTCGCCGGGCGGTGAAAAAACCGTGGTCGCGCGTGGCGGTCGCGTCGTAATACTCCGGACAATAGGTAAAGCGGTGTTGTGACGCGCGATTCATCGGGTGATTCGGCGCGCCAATCCGGACCTGATTAGCGATCGCGGTGAAACGGCCAATCTCACTGTCGGCAATGCAACAATGTTCACCTACATAGGAGAAATCGCCCAGGGTGCTGTATTCCAGATAGCTGTGAGCCAGAATTTCACACTGCGCGCCAATCTGCGTTTCACGCATGCGTACGCTGGCATCGATTTCGGTTTGTTGAAGTTTGGCGGGTTTTACCGCGGCAAGTGACATGGAAACGCTCCCGGCTCTGGTCTGAGGTCTGGATAAGTGATGCCCGTAAGGCGCCTGACTGCCGCGCCACTGTAGCCGGATAACATGACAGACAATTGACAACGAAAAAGGCGGAGTGGTTAGCTCCGCCTTGGTCAAAGTTCCGGTTATTTTGCATGACCGGTCAGTTGCAAAAGGGCAACGATGATCTGCAAGATGACCCGGATAATCTCCAGAATCAGCTTAGTCAGTTCCATCACTTTCCTTCTCCTGCTTAGGGAGCGCGCTGTTCAGCAGCCAGGACTCTGACATTACCCGCCGACTGCCTGAGCACAACGTTGTGGAGAGGGCTGAGCGGCACTCATGGTTTAAGTCACAGGCCAGCACCACCTGGGACCTGCCGGGATTTACATAACCGTGCTCCCCTGGAAGCAATCAGTTAACCACGGTGCGATGCCCGACGCTCAACACATGTATAAATATACAGCATTTTGGCCAAACTTGAAGTCTTCGCTGTCACTCTTTACACTCAACCTGTGGAGAGTGCTGAGCACCTCGTTTGTCCTCCGGTTACCCGCCGCAGGACGAACAAAAGAAAAAAGGATTTGGCATTATGCCAAATCCTTTTTTTATGCCTGCGCAGTCGCAATTACTTCGCTGAACTGACGCGCCAGATCGTATCACCTGCATCATCGGCGATAATTAACCCGCCCTGCTTATCGCTGGCAAGGCCCACCGGTAAGCCGTGCACTTCTTTTTCATCCTCAGTCAAAAAGCCGGACACCACGGTTTGCGGTTGCCCCACCGGTTTCCCGTTTTCGAATTTCACCCAGATGACCTTGTAGCCGTTCAGTGGCTTACGGTTCCAGCTCCCGTGTTCGCTGATAAAGGCACCGCCCCGGTACTGCGGCATATTCTCTGCACCATAGAACAACAGGCCCAGTGGGGCGACATGCGAGCTCAGAGCGTAATCAGGCTTGATGGCTGTTTTGACCAGATCCGGTCGCTGCGGCTGAGCGCGTACATCAACGTGTTGACCAAAATAGCTGTAGGGCCAGCCATAGAAGCCTTTCTCTTTAACAGATGTCAGGTAGTCAGGCACCAGATCCGAGCCAATTTCGTCACGCTCGTTGACGACCGCCCACAACTGCTTCGTCTGCGGCTCCCAGTCGAGCCCCGTCGGGTTACGCAAGCCGCTGGCATAAATGCGGCTGGCACCGCTGGCGGCATCGACCTCCAGCACGGCGGCACGGCGGTATTCCGCACCAATACCGTTTTCGGTGATATTGCTGTTCGACCCGACGCCGACATACAGTTTGCTGCCATCAGGACTGGCTAACAGCGCTTTTGTCCAGTGGTGGTTAATGGGCCCGCCGGGTAATTCGGTCACCTCTTCCGGCGCGGTGCGAATCTCGGTTTGTCCTTCGCTGTAGGGAAATTTCACCAGACTGTCTGCATTTGCCACATACAGGGTATTCCCGACCAGTTGCATGCCAAACGGCGCGGTCAGATTTTCGATAAAGCGGTGTTGCTCCCACTTGCCATTCACATTACGCAACAGGGTGATGCGGTTACCGCCTTTGCCCCCTTTACCTGAGGCATTTTTTACCAGACCCGTAATCAGCTCTTTCGGCTTGGTCGTGGGTTTGGGTGTGCCGTTGGATTCCGCGACCAAAATATCGTTGTTCGGCAGCACGTAGACCTGACGAGGATGCTGAAGCTTATCGGCAATCTTCTCTATCTTCAGCCCCTCGGCGACCTTGGGCATTTCTCCGTTCTTCCACGGAACACCTTTGGGCACCTGCATCGGCGGTACCATAAAATTTTTGGCTTCCGGCAGCTCAGGATTCGCACCAATCTGTTTTTCAGGCGCGACCGACGCACCGTTATCACACCCGGCTAACAGGGCCGTCAGCGCCAACGCTATCAGGGAATATTGTGGTATTTTCATTGGGGCTTCTCCTTAAGCGATGCGTTGACGAAGGGCAAGTTGCACATTCGCCAGCAGTAGCAGTATCACCACCAGCGTTGAGAGAATCACCGCCGTGGGCACCACTGCGTACGCATCACGGCTGTGAATAAAGGCGTTGGCGATAGCCAGCAGGATAGCCACCAGCGAGATCCAGAAATGGGTTTTCTCTGGCGCGCTGCTGCCGCGGAACAGATAAATAAGACTAATTACTCGTGGCAGAACAGCGATGACCAGACCTATTGCGATTAACCAACTGGCACTGACAGACCAGAAGATGACAGTCGTCTTCATATAGATGATATCGAACAGCCAGGCCGCTACAAAAAAGCCCACCGGTAGAGGTTCGAGGAGAGCGTAAAGCGTCACGGCGATGGCCGATCGTCCAGAGGTGTTGCGCATGATTTTCTCCATTTTCAATAGTTATACAGCCCAGGCACAACGTATTACCTTCCCATCACGTTGTTAACCTGCCTGTAAAATATTAGTAAACCTGAAGAAAAATGATGGTTTTAATTCACCTTTGCAGGCGATGACGGGTAAAGCGGTGTCGTCAGGCCTGATGCGACAGGAACCGGCCTGGATAATCGGCGCGAATGGGCTGTTGCGTCGCATAGCGGCCAAACAGCCTGTAGCGGTTCAGCGCAATGGCGTCGTAAAAAAGGTTACTGAGGCGTTTCGGCAACCAGCGCAGCACGCTCATGATGCGCCACGGCAGCGGCAACTGCTGAAAAACGCGAAAAATAGCCTGCGCCCGAAGCCAGTGCTGTTCATCCCGAATGTAGACGATCGTGCTGATATTGTCGTCAGGCAGGCCGGCCCATCTCAGTAGTGCTTTGCCCTCCTCACTCTGGACGGAAGCAAAACGGACCTGCCGCGCCAGCCGGTGGCGCAACAGGAAACGCACCCATCCTGTACAAAGTTTGCATACACCATCATAAAGCACGACGCTCTCACCCGTTTGCAGATAAGGGGGCTGTGGCATGGGGCGGCTCCTCTGTTTCATCCTCAACAGACGCAGTATAGTCCTTCTTTCCCGTATGCTGAGCCAGCCACTGACAAACCGCCGCTTCATCGATGGCCCTGGCATTAACCCGCAGCAGCGGCCCCAGTGCCATGGGTTGTGCTTCTTCCGCCAGACGACGCAGTTCCGCAAGATACTCCGCGCCGGGGTGACCCGGCATGCGTTGCGCCAGGCGAGCCTGGTAACGCGCCACCGCCTCATCGGGTGAGATCTGCATCCAGATCTCCAGCACCTCATCCACGCCCGCTCGCTGCAAACCCTGCTCCAGCACGCTTTTCGACTGAAACCCAAACCAGGCATCAATCAGAAAAACCGTGTTCACCGGTGACTGGCCCACAATATTCCAGATCGCCTGGTAAGCCGCACAGCCGAGCTGTCGGTTACGCTGACGATCGACCGGGGCGAAGCTGGACATGAAGGGCTCCTTAATGCTGTCCAGCGTTAATACCGGTAAGGTGAAACGCCCGGACAGCATCAGGGTCAGCGTACTTTTGCCCGAGGCGGGAATTCCGTTAACCAGTACTACTCGCTTACTTTCCGCCTGTCTGGTCATAAGATCTCCATGACGTCCGCCACGCTACTGGCCTGGCGTAGTTTGACCAGCGTCGCGTCATCGTCAAGCAGCGAGACAATCGCGCGAATGCCCTCTTCAATGTGGGCATTACTGTCACGGGCACCGAACATGATGACGATATCGGCCTTTTCACTGCCCTCAAACGAGATCGGTTCTGCCAGCACAATCAGACTAAAACAGTCGCGAATAACGCCCGTTTCCGGGCGGGCATGAGGAATGGCGATACCTTCTTCAAAAACATAATAGGCACCGTGCGTGAGCGTGTTATCAATGACAGCCTGAGGATACGAGGCCCGAATATAGCCGCCCGCCACCAGCGGTTTGGCCGCCATGGCGATCACCTGTTGCCAGTCGCTGGCCGCAACCCCGACCTGAATGGCATTGGCTTCCTGTAATAACTGTTTAATGGTCATTACTGCTCCTTAAACTGATTTTCGCACCAGATTGCGTAATTCATCAATTTTCACAAACAGAGGATCGATGTGATCCCGGTAACGACGGCTTTTTGCATAGAGTGATAATGCCCGGTTATATTCCAGCATTAATTGTTTTTGCGTGTCGGTATCGGCGGTATTACTGGCCAGCTTCGCTTCCAGCTGCCTTATTTTCTCGCTGACGGATTCTGCCAGGCGATCCTGTTCGGCCGCATCCTGCGGTTGATTTTCCACTTTCTTTTTCATGAATCCAAACATAGCGACTCCTGCCCCGAAAAGCGCGTGGGCACTTCAGGTTTATTTACGTCGGGATAAATGGGGTTAGCGGAATAACTGCATTTTTTCCACTAATACATTGGTTACCGCATTATTAGCGGGCACCAGGAAATTACGCACGCTGTCGTTTACTTTGCCTTTTTCGAACGTGGTTTTGCACTGCGCCACCCACTGGACATTCATCTCGGTGCCCACGTTCACTTTGTCGATACCGCTGCTGACAGCCAGGCGCATATCTTCATCACTCACGCCCGTTCCGCCGTGCAGGACCAGCGGCGTCGCGGTGGCGTCGGTGATTGCGGCAAGGCGCTGGTGCTGAATATGGGCTTTCCCGGTATACAGGCCGTGCACGGTGCCGATGGAAATCGCCAGCATATCGACGCCCGTTTCGTGCACAAAGCGCCTGGCATCCTCTACAGGGGTAAACGCAATTTCATCCATCTCCACGCATTTACCATCTTCCGATCCGCCGATTGCGCCCAGTTCAGCTTCCACGGAGACATTTAGCGGGCGCGCCATATCAATGACCCGTCGGGTATTAGCAATATTTTCCTCAAGCGGTAAATGTGAGCCATCGTACATGACCGAACTGAATCCGGCGTTAATCGCTGTCTGAATAGCCTCTAAATCAGAACAGTGATCCAGATGCAGACAGGTTGGAATATTTTTACTTTTCGCTAAAGATTTAACGGCATCGACCAGTAATTCGTGTCCGAGATATTTTGCCGTACCGGTAGATATCTGAATCATTAACGGGCTGTGGGTTTGTTCTGCCGCCTTAAAAAAGGCGGGCAGCATTTCCAGACAATGTAGATTAAACGATCCCACCGCTTTAAAATCACGTTCTTTGGCAATCTTGAGCAGGTCAGTGAAATTATAAAGTTTCATGCACGTTTTCCTCACGGGATGAAGTGGATTTTCCGTTAACAAACCAGGCGATAGCGGTAACAAAGGCGACGAATACGGCGACGAACAACCAGTTATTCTGGAAAGCATGTCCCAAAACCAGGCCGGTACTGATGACGTCGGAATCGCTGAAGGTCACGCCGGTAAAGCCATAACTTTCCAGCATCGGCACCAGAATGGCCGGCAGGAAGGTAATGAATAAGCCGTGCACGAAGCCCCCGATCATCGCTCCGCGCCGGCCCCCCAACGCATTACCAAACACGCCTGCCGTGCCGCCTGCAAAGAAGTTGGTGAGCAGACCCGGCAGAATCATTGCCAGACCAAACATCGGGAACACCAGCATGCCGACCACGGAGCCGAGCGTGGTCGCCAGGAAACCGACAATGACTGCGTTAGGCGCATAAGGAAACATGACCGGGCAGTCGAGTGCAGGCTTCGCATCCGGCACCAGCCGCATGGCAATGCCACGGAATGCCGGAACCAGTTCATTCAGCAGCAGTCGCACACCGCTGTAGAGGACAAACACGCCCGCGACAAACTGAATGGCCTGCATAAAGGCATACATCAGGTAGTTGGTGCCGCTGCTGTACTGCGCAATAAAGGCGGGACCGGCTGCCAGCGCAGGGATCAGGTACATTGGCACCATCACCACCGCCATTGACAGGTAGGTGTCCTGTAAAAATTTGAAGTTGTCCGGTAACTTCAGATCCTCCGTCGAACGTGACCCTTTACCGACCACCTTCGCCACGGCCGCCGTCAGCAGATAGCCGATGGTACAGAAGTGGCCCAGGGCAACATCGTCCGAATCGGTAATACGCCTTACCACCGGCTGGGCCAGCGCGGGCATCACGACAGCCATAACGCCACCAAAAATCCCGCCGGTCAGAATCAGCGGTAAGCCGGTTAAGCCTGCTTTATAGCCGATGACCGCACCAATCGTGGCCATCCATAACAACGCCTGTCCGGTCAGGAAGATGTATTTAAACGGCGTCAGGCGGGCAATGATGATATTGACGATAAAGATCACCAGCAGCGTCATGGCCACTTCGGAGCCCAGTTCACGGTTGGCCAGCCCGGCGATGGCAGCCACATCGGTGATGTAGCCCTGCATGCCAAAGCCGTGGGTGAAGATACTGTTCAGGAAGGTCAGTGCGCCGACAATAATATTGATGCCCGCCATCATAATTAAGAAGCCGAGCAGGGTTTTAAACGTCCCTTCGACCACTTTTCCCGCAGATTTCTTTTGCAGCACCAGCCCAATCAGCGCAATAAAAGCGATAAGAATGGATGCCTGCCCCAGTAAATCTTTAACCAGAAAATTGATTACACTATTCATGATTAGCAACCTTCATATTACGTTCTTTTAAGAAAGCCACGATCTTTTGCTCAATTTCGGCTTTATCGGTAAGTTTATTTAATATAATGACCCGTTTAATCTGTTCTGGTGTGGCGTCAGCATTTAAAACATCCGCAAACGCTTTTTGCGTCAGAATCATGTCGGATTTAAATGCATTAGCTTCTGAAATTGTGGTGTGATCGATATCGGCTTCAATTTCCAGTTTTTTTAAAACGGCTTTCGCACTCATTTCGATGGCGAAACTTGAACCCAGACCACAACCACAAACACATAAAATTTTCAGCATGTTTTCTCCTCACACTATTTGCAGTTGTTTAGCGAGTTTATAATGGTGCCCTTCTGTATCGACCAGGCGTTTTTTCATGCTTATTAAGTCAATCGGAATAGGCTTATTGCTGCCGTTAATAATGACGGCTTTATTGCGCATTCCGGATTGAATACAACGAACCACTTCACTTGCCATAATGGTGCCCTGATAAATTTCTTCACAGGTGGGATCGCCATTACGCAGTCCATAACCGACAATCGTTTTGCGAATGCGCACACCGATCAACGGTTCAAGTTGCTTAATTAAGGTATCGATTGCGCCCTGAAAGCCCGGTGAATATTCACGTGTATAGCCCTCAGAGCACAGGATAATGACGCTGTTCTGTTCACTGAGGCGCTGAGTGATGCGCCCGGCCAGCGTCGCCGTCGGAATCTGACACTCGGGGATTAACGCAAAATCCGCATTCGATTTTATTGCCGATTGCAGCGTCAGTTCACCGCAGTAACCGCCGAGCAACTCGACCATAAATACCCGGCCGGTTAATGCGCGGCCCGTATTCCGCAGTTTTGCCACCTCTTTAAGTACCTGCTCACAGGCAGTGGAAAAGCCCACGGTATAATCACTGCCGAAGACATCGTTATCAATCGTCATGCCGATGCCAAAACAGTTCACCCCAAATTCGCTCAGCGTATGTAAAAATTGCAGTGAGCCATCTCCGCCGGCCATAATTAATACATCAATACGCAATGACTTGAGCTGTCGGGTGATGGTTTCGTATTCGCTGCGAATTAATTTTCGCGTGGTTCTTCCCGACTGCATAACCGGAATCGAGGTAACAGAGAAATCCACTAAATCGCGTTGCGCAATTTCCTGACAGACATTATCGATAAGCCCCGGAATACCGCCATTAAATAACACCATTTCCGCCTGCGTCATTCTCGCAATCTGAAAAATAAAATTATTTATGCCGGTAACATCGCCGCCGCTGATTACCATCCCGATTCTCATTCTCCATTCCTCTCTGGCTCAATGCGTCTGCGGGCTATTGTTTCGGGATACAAGCCTTATATTTGCAAGTGAGATCACAAAAACGAGAGTATTTTGCCGGGTGGATAGATTGACAGCGGGGTTATAACAGGTGTTTATGTGAATTAAATCACAATTAATAAGCGCGCCCGTTCTGTGAGCTTCGGTTGATAAAACAACAGGTTAAATATCATCAGGCGAAGAGAAACGGCTATTTCAGGCGCGTGTCCGGATAACAAAAAAACCGCGATGCAGATTTGTGATTTTCGCCTCACTTTTCACTGTGATGCTGACGGGTTAGTTATACGGGCAGCATAGATACCGGTTATTTCGGCAGCGAAAAAGGATTCATCTTGTCCGGTTAAGCGTTTACCGGGTTTTCTTACACGCGCGGCACGATGATGAACGTTTGCGCAAAGCGGGCTGTGTTGTACCGGTGGCGTTGGGTGAAGCGGGCATAAAAAAACCCGGCAACGGATGTGCCGGGCGGGAAAACATGCTGAAAGCGTTATTTTGCGTACGCTTCGGTGGAGATGGTCAGTTTGACATCGTCGCTGACCGCAGGCACGTATTTATCCAGTTTGAAGTCAGAACGCTTGATGGTGCCGGTCGCATCAAAACCAATCGCCTGCTTTTTCACCATCGGATGCTCACCCTGCTTGTTCAGCGTGGCGTGCAGCGTAACCGGTTTGGTGATGCCTTTCAACGTCAGATTACCTTCTACGTCAAATTTGTTATCGCCTTTAGCAATGACTTTGGTGCTGCGGAAGGTCGCGCTCGGGTATTTGGCGACGTCAAAATAGTCGGCGCCTTTAAATTCTTTCGTCAGTGCAGGCACATGGCTGTCAATTTTGGTGACAGGCAAGGTCACGTCAACACGCGACTGCTCGGGTTTGCTGCTGTCGAACACCAGTGACCCCGTGGCATCCGGAATATCGGCGGTAGGATGCGAGAAGCCGAAGTGTTCCCAGCTCATAACGACCGACGTATGCTGTGGATCCAGCTGGTAGTGCATTGTCTCAGCCTGAGAAACCGGGATATACAGCGCGGCAACTGCGATCAGTGGCAGTGTAAAACGTTTAACATCTTTCACTTTTCATTCCTTTTTTATGGCGTCACATTGAGTCTGGTGCAAAGCGGCAGGAATAAAAAGTGAAGAGATTTGGCGTAAACAATCAAAATCATTCAACAATATCGATGAGTAATTATTCTACTGCTTATCGTCTGTACGTAAGATGCGCCACGCTGATTTCTGGCTGCATAACTGGTGATGCAGCTGCGTTAACTGCTGAGTGCTGAGGGCAGCAATATCCTGTGGCGTCAGTGTGGGCAGTGCGTTAGCCTGACGCAGCGCCTCGACGGTGGGTTCTTCCTGCGCTGCGGCTAACTGTGTTTTCACCCCGTCGAGATCGGCCGCGTCTGTCACGGACGTCATCTGCTGCAGAAAATCGTCGCAATACTGAATCAGCGTTGTGGCAGACAGGGTGGGTGACTGAAGCGCAAAAAGAATACCGTCGATATCCACACAACGCTGGTAACGGCAGCTGACGACATAACCGATGGGGCGTTCAACACGGTAGCGCTGATAAAATCGCGGCGCGTATAGCAGCGCCAGCGCGCGCAGTGCGGCCAGCTGTTGAGGATCGGCCAGTGGTATAAACAGCAGAATGGCGCTGTCGTCCGAGGGGTGCGGTATCCTGCTTTCGCCGCTCACCCATGCCCGCGCGGGTAATGTAGGAGAATTGACCTTCAGCACGCTGAGCTGTTGCGCAAGTTGTTGATGTCGACGGGCATTACCGCCCAGAAGGATGGCCCGCCAGCGCTGCGGCTGCACGGACGACGCCAGGCAGTAAGGCAATTGTCGTAGCAGTTCGCGTATTGCAATACCGGGAATGGCAGAGCTGGCCTCTTCCGTTGTCGGCATCAGGCAGGATAACAGTTGCGCCAGCGCCGCGCTGAGCAACGCCTCGTCGGCGGGTAAGTCCAGCGTCAGTTGCCAGACGCCCTGCCTTTCACACCATTCCCCACCGCCGCCAAAGTGACGCAGTACTGCAAACACCGACCGCAAGGCGCTTTCGCAGGCCTGACCTGCCGCCAGCGTGCTGTACAGTTCGGGACGAAGTATCAGCGTGCCGGAGGTTTCATCCGGGTGAATGTGTGGCAACGTCACTGCGGTGGTGGGCAGCCTGGCGGGCGGGAAAGGATTAGGGCCGGGATAAAAAAACCACTTAACAGGGGGAACACTGATGTCGGGCACCTGCCAGCGTGCCAGGGTGAGCGCATAACCCTGTACGCTGCGTGATTCGCCAGCCACGTCGGCGGCACAAACCAGGGTGGTTGCTGGCACACCGGCCAGCGTCTGTAATAAGGGCGAGAGTTCGGGGCAGTCGCCCGTGGCGGCAAACCCTAAAGCCCGCGCCTGAAGCTGCATTAAGGGCGACAATGCAGCCAGCCGCCGCTGCGCAAGGTGCCAGTAGTGTTGCCGCTGCGTCGCTGTGGTATGACTCAAGGCGGCGAAAAATGACTTCAGCAATGCCTGCACCACGGCGGGTTGCTCACCCGTCACTGTCATCATCAACCACTGCGTTTTTGCGGACTGATACAGCCATTTTAGCTGTAGCTGACTGGCGAGCCCGCGCGCATAGAAGGCGGCCAGCAAGCCGCCGGGGGCTTCATCCAGCAAAAACTCGCGCAACAGCGTGACACTGTCACTTAACGCCGTTGGTAACAGCCAGCTCAGCGTCACTTCGGACGGGCCGTCCTGCTGCAACATCAGCCTCCTGTCGGCCGATAATTCAACGTCTGGTGCCGGAAGACTGCCCGCATCGCGAAGGGCAAAAGGAGCAGCAAAAAACTCAGCCAGCGTTGCCAGTTCGTCCAGCGGCTGCGGCCCCTGAAGCCACAGCGTCATCGTGCCGGCGTGATAAAAACGCTGATGAAACGCCCGCAGCGCGGCCTGCAATTCAGTGACGTTGTCACCAAAAACCGCCCTGTTGCCGGTCTGAAAGCGCTGGAAACTGGCCGGTGCGATGACCGTTGAGAATATAGCCGCCTCTGCTCTGGCCGCAGCGTGATGCTGCAGCAGCCGATGCTCGGCATCAATCACAGCAATTTCCTGAGTAATGGCCTCTGGCGTTAACCGCGGCGCGCTCAGCATATCCTGCAGGCGCAGCAGGCCATCAGCCAGACTGTCCGGGGCGACTTCAAAAAAAAAGGCGCTCTGGCGCGCCAGGGTGGTGGCATTCACCTGTCCGCCCTGCGCCTGCACCCAGCTCATCAGCCGCCCTTCGTCGGGCCAGCGCTGGCCACCGCTGAACAGCATATGCTCAAGCAGATGCGCCAGGCCGGGCCAGTTATCAGGTTCATCGTGACTGCCCGCCGCCACCTTCACCAGCGCCGCCGCCTGCGTTGCGTCCGGCTGGTGGACGAGCGTCACGCGGAGTCCGTTCAGGGTCAGGCTGCGTGTGTGCATTACAGATTCCGCGTTTTATAGATCAACTGAGAATTGGTGCGGTTGCGGAACTGTAGCTGACCGATTTTGATATCACTACAGTCTGCCTGACGACGCGCCTCAAGGATTGTGCCGTGATGCGGTGACTTACTGCAGACCGGATCGGTATTATCGGCATCGCCGGTCAGCATAAAGGCCTGGCAGCGGCAGCCACCAAAGTCTTTCTCTTTTTCATCACAGGAGCGGCAGGGTTCCGGCATCCAGTCAAACCCCCGGTAGCGGTTAAAACCAAACGAGTGATACCAGATGTCTTCCAGCGACTGCTCCAGGACCGAAGGAAAGGCCACCGGCAACTGTCGCGCGCTGTGGCACGGCAGCGCCGTGCCTTCTGGCGTGACGCTCAGGAAAATCGCGCCCCAACCGCTCATGCACGGCTTTGGTCGTTCTTCATAGTAATCTGGCGTAACGAACAGCAGGTTAGTGAGGCTGCCCCGCTCGTTCATCTGCGTGCGGTAGCGGTTAACGACCGCCTCCGCCCGGGCAATCTGCTCACGCGTCGGCAATAACCCTTCGCGGTTCAGCTGTGCCCAACCGTAAAACTGGCAGGTCGCCAGTTCAACATCATCCGCCTCCAGCTCAATGCACAGATCGATAATCTTATCGATCTGGTCAATGTTATGGCGATGCAGTACGAAATTCAGCACCATCGGATAGCCGTGAGCTTTCACTGCGCGCGCCATCTCCAGCTTCTGCTGAAAGGCTTTTTTCGAGCCTGCCAGCGCCGCGTTGAGGGTTTCATCACTGGCCTGAAAACTGATCTGAATATGATCCAGACCGGCCTCGCTGAATGCGTCGAGTTTTTTCTCCGTCAGACCAATGCCGGAGGTGATCAGGTTGGTATAAAACCCTAAATCACGCGCCGCTTTGATGAGTTCGGGCAGATCCTTACGCGTCAGCGGTTCACCGCCCGAAAAGCCCAGCTGCACGCTGCCCATGGCACGGGCCTGGCGAAAGACCTCGATCCACTGTGCGGTGGTAAGCTCGCGCGCCTGCTGGGCAAAATCCAGGGGGTTCGAACAGTACGGACACTGGAGCGGACAGCGATAGGTTAACTCTGCCAGCAGCCAGAGCGGTGGGTTGACGCCGGGTTTAGGTTGGGTCACGGAACTGTATCCACTTCTGTTCATAAGCTGACTGCAGGAATTCTTTCACATCTTCGCCCACGCCGCCCGCGTCCGGGAACTGAGCATCCAGCGTGGCAATAATGGAAGCGATATCCTGTTTGCCGTCCACCAGCGCCAGAATGGCCGCTGCGGTTTCATTTAACTTCGCCATGCCTTCGGGATAAAGCACCACATGGCTGTCCTGTGCCGCTTCCCATTGCATACGGTAGCCACGGCGAAAGGCGACAATTGTGTGTTCGTTCATCATTATACCAGTCGGGTTGTGTGCCAGACGGCCTTATCGGTCACGCTGTGATAAGGCGGGCGGTGAAGTTCGTAAGCCATGGTCATGGCATCCAGCAGCGTCCAGAGAATGTCCAGCTTGAACTGCAGAATCTCCAGCATCCTGTTCTGTTTTTCCGCCGTATTACAGAACTCAAGCGCCAGGGCAAGACCGTGTTCCACGTCGCGGTTAGCCTGACTCAGACGGCTGCGGAAGTAAAAATAGCCTTCTTCTTTAATCCATGGATAGTGCTGAGGCCAGCTGTCGAGCCGTGACTGATGAATCTGTGGCGCAAACAACTCCGTCAGCGAACTGCAGGCCGCCTCCTGCCAGTTAGCGCGGCGGGCAAAGTTGACATAGGCATCTACCGCAAAACGCACGCCCGGCAGGACATGCTGTTCAGAAAGCAATGCCTCACGCGTCAGCCCGACCGCCTCGCCCAGCCGCAGCCAGGCCTCAATGCCGCCATCAGCGCCCTGGCTGCCATCGTGATCCAGAATACGTTGTACCCATTTACGCCGGGTGGCCGGGTCCGGGCAGTTGGCCATGATGGCCGCATCCTTCAACGGGATACTGGTTTGATAATAGAAGCGGTTCGCCACCCAGCCCTGAATCTGCTCGCGTGTGGCCTGGCCATTGTGCATCGCGATGTGATAAGGGTGATGGATATGGTAGTACGCGCCTTTATCACGCAGCGCCTGTTCGAAGGCCTGAGGCGACAGGGTTTCCGTAATCAGCATCTTTCGTCCTGCAACTGTATCGCCATTCCGTCCTGACTCACCTCAATGCCCTGTTCAGTCAGGTACTGACGCTGAGGCGACTGTTCGTCAAGGATGGGATTGGTGTTGTTAATATGAATAAGGATTTTGCGTTTTGCGGGCAGACGGGCGAGTAACGCCATCAGCCCCTGCTCTTCAGCCAGCGCCAGATGGCCCATGGCCTTGCCGGTATTTTTGCCCACGCCCGCGGAGAGTAATTCATCGTCCTGCCAGACCGTGCCGTCAATCAGCAGGCAGTCCGCCTGTTCGAGCCACGGCAGAATCACCGCATCCGGCTCGCCCAGTCCGGGCGCATACAGCAGTTTCTGGCCGTTTGCGCGGTTTTCAATAAACAGCGCCACGTTATGGCCCGGTAACGGCCGATCGCGATAAGGCGAGTACGGTGGTGCGTTACTGAGGATTGGAATCGCAGTGAACTGGAGATCCGGACAGACGTCCACGCTAAACGGCGCTAACGGGCGAATGGGCCGATGCTGTAAGCCGCCGTTCCAGTGTTTCAGCATGGTGAACACCGGGAAACCCGTGGTGAGATCGTCATAGACTTCCGGCGTGCACCATACCTGATGCGGACAACCTTCACGCAGACTGAGCAGACCGGTAGTATGGTCGATCTGGCTGTCAGTCAGGATAATGCCGCCGATCGCCGTACCGCGCAGCACACCTTTTTTGATGAGTTCTGGCGTGTGCAAAATCTGCTGACTGATATCGGGGGAGGCATTGCACAGCACCCAGTCCTCGCCATTATCGCTGACAATAATGGAGGACTGCGTACGCGGCGTCGCCTGAACGGTGCCGTTACGGACACCCTGACAGTTGGGACAGTTGCAGTTCCATTGCGGGAATCCGCCGCCTGCCGCCGAACCAAGGACTTTAATAAACATGAAAGGGACCAGGTGTTGAAACAAAATGCCCGCACAAGCGGCGGGCAAAGGATTAACGGTTGGAAATGTACAGTGTTACTTCCAGACCGAGGCGCAGATCAACAAATGTTGGTTTTTTCCACATAATTTTCTTCCTTATAAATAAACAGACAAAGAACGTACTGCAAGACAGCATCGTAACAGGGATTAAAATGCGAACCTTGTCACGCTATTTTCTCGCAGACCCTGGGGTGAAATCAACGAAAAGCCCGTAAGAAAACGTGTTAACGGATGCCGGTAAGGTGTAAAACCCGCAGCCAGTTTCCCCACGTCAATTTCTCAAGCACGCTTTCATCATAGCCTTTGTCGCGAAAAACAGCGAGCAACCGGGGCAACCCACTGACATCGCCGAGCGCATCGGGCACCGAAATGCCGTCAAAGTCTGACCCGAAGGCCACATGATCGCTGCCCATTATGTTAATAAGGTGATCGCAATGTTTGACGATTTCTGTCAAATCGGTGTCGCTGTCACGTTTTCCGTCAGCACGCAGAAAAGCGTTGCCAAAGTTAATCCCGACCACACCGCCGCTGTCGCGAATCGCCCGAAGCTGATCATCCGTCAGGTTACGGGGTTGCGGACAGAGAGCATGCGCATTGGAATGACTGGCGACCAGTGGGGAAAGGCCGAGCCGCGCGGTATCCCAGAATGCCTTCTCGTTCATATGGGACACATCAATCATCATATTCAGCGCGGCCGCCTGCCTGATAAGCGCTTCCCCTTCTGACGTCAGGCCGGGACCGGTGTCGGGTGATCCCGGAAAGCTGCCGCTAACCCCTTCGCCAAAGCGGTTTTTCAGATTCCAGAAAGGCCCAATCGAGCGCACCCCGGCATGATAAAACGCCGTCAACGCCTCGCCGTCGGGATCCAGCGCATCCGCGCCTTCGATATGGGCGACTAACGCCAAAACGCCCTCTGCGCGACAGGCGTCGATTTCTGCCGCGCTGCGGCACAGTTTTACCCGCCCCTCCGCGTGCGCCACGATACGCTGCAGCAGGTCAAGCTGCTGCCACATTATCGTCAGGGGATCATAAGGTTCTTCTGCAGCACGCGTGGACGCGACCTGCGCCAGGTAATCCTTCGGCAGAACAAAAATCGCGCACAGCCCACCTGCGAATCCGCCCTGCTGGATGCGAGGGTAATCCAGATGGCCCTCAGGCACGCCGGCAAAGAACGCCTCAGCAGGCGCATCACGATGGTGCAGCCACAAATTCAGTAACAGATCGTTGTGCCCGTCGAAAATCTGCATAGAAAACCCCCTCAAGAACATCGGGTTATGCTAACGCTGTCGCCCCGCTTCGGCAAATGGCAGCGCACACTGTGCCACAGCCTATGAATCACGATTGTCACTTTTGCGTATCAGGTTGTCAGTTTTGCGCGCGCCGCATGGCTGCGCTTTCGCCACACTGAGCTGACACCGAAAAGGAGAACGCAATGTTAACGAATCCCGCCGAGAAATACCGCCCTTTCCCCCTGGTTGACCTGCCTGACCGTCAGTGGCCTTCGCGGTCAATCAGCCGTGCGCCGCGCTGGCTGTCTACCGACCTGCGGGATGGCAATCAGGCGCTGGCTGAACCGATGAGTCGCGCGCAAAAGCTGCAGTTCTGGCAATTATTGCTGGACTGCGGGGCCAAAGAAATCGAAGTCGCCTTCCCGTCAGCCTCGCAAACCGACTTTGACTTCGTACGGGATTTGATTGAACAGCAGCGCATTCCTGAAGACGTGACGGTGCAGGTTTTAACCCCCGCGCGCCACGATCTGATTGAGACGACCTTCTGCGCCCTGAAAGGCGCACCGCGCGCCATTATCCATTTGTACAATGCCACCGCACCGCTGTTCCGGGAACGTGTATTTAACCAGAGTAAAGCGCAGATTGTGGCGCTGGCTACCGACAGCGCGCGGCAAATCCGGGCCGCCTGCGAGGCCGCACCCGAGACACTGTGGACCTTTGAATACTCCCCGGAAACCTTCTGCTTTACCGAGCCAGCGTTTGCCCTCGACATTTGTGAAGCGGTGGCCGCCGTCTGGGAACCCGGGCCTGAGCGCCCCATGATCATCAACTTACCCGCCACGGTTGAGGTCAACACGCCTAATGTGTATGCCGATCAGATTGAGTTTTTCTGTCGTCACTTTAGTCGTCGACAGGCAGTGTGCATTAGCGTTCATCCGCATAACGATCGCGGCACGGGCGTTGCCTGCGCGGAACTGGCGCTGTTAGCCGGTGCGGACCGCATTGAAGGCTGCCTGTTGGGTAACGGAGAGCGCACGGGGAATGTGGATCTGGTGACGCTGGCGTTAAACCTTTATACCCAGGGCGTTGCCCCCGGACTGGATTTCAGTGACATGGCCCGCGTGATTGAGGTCGTCACCGCCTGCAATAAACTGCCCGTCCATCCGCGTCATCCCTATGCCGGCGAACTGGTGTTCACCGCGTTTTCCGGTTCGCATCAGGATGCAATCAAAAAGGGGTTTACCTGGCGCGCACAGCAGCAGGAAACCGTGTGGCAGATGCCCTATTTGCCCCTCGACCCGGCGGATATCGGCAGCAGTTATGAAGCGGTGATTCGGGTTAACAGCCAGTCGGGGAAAAGTGGGGCGGCCTGGCTGCTGGAGCAGAACCACGGTCTGCAACTGCCGCGCGCCCTTCAGCAGGATTTCAGTCGGTGTGTACAACAGGAAACCGATGCCCACGGAAAAGAAATGACGCAGCACGCGGTCTGGCAACTGTTCTGTCGTCACTACCAGATTGATCGGCCCACGCTGCGTCTGATGGATGCGCAGAGTGAAAGCGAACAAGGCGAGCAAACGCGCCTGCGCGCCCACGTCCGCCATCACGACCACCTTCTCCTGCTGACAGGCTGCGGTAACGGGCTGTTGTCCGCCGCCGTCAACGCGCTGCGTCACGCCTGCGATCTGACGTTAACGATCGAACATTACCATGAACACACGCTGGGAAAACGCAGCGACAGCCGATCGGTTGCCTATGTCAGCTGTATCAATCTTCAGGGAGAGCGCGCATGGGGCGTCAGCATCGACAGCGATACGTCACGTGCCGCCCTGCAGGCCCTCCTCAACGCGGCAGGTCACTTTCTGCCGCCGGGAAGTAGTCCGTCGGTGCCACACCGAGCACACGACGAAACATCGCACTAAACGCACCGGGGCTCTCATAGCCCAGATCGAGGGCGACCTGTAGAACCGGGTCGCCCTGTGCCAGCCGGGTCAGGGCAATGGCCACGCGCGCACGGCGTACCCACTCGCTGAAATAAAGCCCGGTTTCACGTTCGAAGTGACGGGCCAGCGTCCGGCCAGACACATTAAGCCATTCGCTGGCGCGGGCCAGCGTCCAGTCACCGGCGGGCTCCGCCTGAATCTGCATGCACAATGCCTGTAAACGCGGGCTGTCGGGCACGGGCAAGGCAAAGGGCAGCACATCCATGCCGCGAATTTCATCCAGGATCAGCTCGTAAATCCGTTCCGCCCGGCTGGCGGGCGCATAGGAAACCGGTAAATCCATGGCGCTGACGATCAGCGCCCGCAGCAGGGCCGAAATTTGTACGACCTGGCAACTGGCAGGCAGATCGGCCCTGGCCAGCGGGTCCACAAACAACACCCGGGCCGCGACCGCGCCGGTAATCTGTAAGCTATGGCGCGTCATGGCTGGCAGCCAGACGCCGCGGCTGGGCGGTACCACCCAACTGCCCTGTTCGGTTTCAACCCGCACCACGCCACTTAAGGTATGAATCAACTGCGCACAACGATGAAAATGCCAGGGCTCCGTTGCCCCATGCGGATAATCGTGCGCCAGCGGCACCAGCGGACGCGTGCTGAAATCGAAACTGATCGTTGCACTCATTGCGACTTAAGGTACTTATAGATCACCGCTAAATCCTCTTCGCCGTGCCCGGCCTCAACGGCCTGCTGCCAGACGCGGGCGATATTTTCCAGCGCGGGCAGCGTGCTGTCCGACGCCTCAAGCGCCAGCCGGGCATCTTTAAGCGCCCATTGCAGATGCATCTGCGGCGTGTAATCTTCGCTTTCCATCATGGCGAGCTTCATTTTGGCATACGGCGCGGCCAGCGGACCGCCGTCCAGCACCTGCCACAGATCGTGGGTTGAAAAACCAAACTGTTCAGCGAGCCGGTTGCTCTCCGCCAGACTTTGCATCAGGCCGATTAACCAGCTGTTGATCACCAGTTTCATACGCGAACTTTTGCCCGCCTCGCCCAGCCACTGCGTGCCTTTACCTATCGCGGCAAACACCGCTTCAGCAGCCTGGGCACGCGAACGGTCGCCGCTGGCCAGCACCAGAATCTGGGCGTTTTCCGCAGGCGCTTTGGTGCCGGAAACCGGTGCATCGATAAACACCACATCCGGGCGCGTTTGGGCAAAGAAAGCGATTAGCGCATCGGTTTTTTCAACGCCAATGGTCCCCATCTGACACAGCGTGGCGCCCTGCTTCATAGCCGCATTCACCTCATGCAGCACCTGCGCTGTCGTTTCGCCATCGGATAACATCGCAATCACGACATCAGCCTCGCTTACCGCTTCAGATGCCGAATCCGCAAGGTTCAGCCCGGCGTCAACCAGGTCTTCGCCCCGTGCGCGCGTGCGGTTCCAGCCGTGAACCTCAAACCCTTTTTTCAGTAAATTCGCTGCAAAGGCGTGCCCCATGGCACCCAATCCTAAAACCGCTACGTTCATGCTGATTTCCTTGTAGTGAATAGTCAGGCCCGTGTTGCTCATACGGGTTGGCGTAAGATAAAAGGTAGCATCGGTTACCTCGTCCTTCCGTTAACGTCCGCTGTGGCTTCCCAAACCAGTTACTGACAACGCCGCCTGTCGTTCGGCCCGCAACCGGGCCAAACGCGGGAGAGATCTACCCAGGATGCCCGTCTCACGGTTACATCCATCGGCTGAACATTTACGTTTTTCCAGACAACAGACAAAACGATTAACATAAGGGCGATTGTGCCCGTGGGTTCGTTTATCTCCCTATACTGCGACCTGCCGCCAGTCGTCATGGCGTTCGACCCGCATCGGGCTGGCGACCTCCCCCTGGATAGCCGCTTTCAGGCCAAATACAGAGGGATATTAAGCGATTACGCCGGTAAAGCCTGCCGTTTTTTGTGCTGCCTGCCATCTTTTCTCTGCCGCTGACTGCGACGGCAAGCGGATGCCCGGTATCGTGCGCAACCGGATCGATACCGGCTTAGAATCAGCCCCTGAACAGGGCTTTTATGCGGTCGCGGAATGGCGTTATATGAGCAATATTGCCGCAGATGACAGCAACACAGTGCGTGCACCTTCGTATGCCGTAACGGTGGTAAACAGCGGCTAAAAATGGCTGGTTGATGCATAAACACAGGATCTGGTTGGCCGGGTCGATAATCTGGTTGACTATATGGGCTCAGTCATCGTCAACGAAAGCAATGGCCGTTATTACGAATCTGTACCGGGACGCAACTACAGCGTTGGCCTGACAGTTCCAGTAAACGCAGGCGGCTGCGCAGGTGCTTCGTGACCGCTGACTCGCTCTTTCCCTTATTTTTCAGGCATGACGTTGTTACATGCCGGGATAATTTTGCGGGAAGCCGCGAATGGATCCCTGCGTTCTCGCGGGGGCCGGTGGTGCTGAGGCTGACAGGACCTTTATTTCGGCCGTGACATGGCTGTAAACCAGACGCGGCATCGCGCGCCTGGCGAGGCGGGACAGTGAACAGGCGCAGCGCTTACGCCACGCGTACCAGACCCAGGTGCTGGCGGTGTATCATGAGCGGACGCTGGCAGGATTGCACGCAACTGCGCACGGCTGTATATGCCCGTTAGACGTGCTGACACCCATGCGTTGATTGCAGCGACGGCGATGCAGCCTGATCTCATTCTGGCGACGCGTCAGCCGAAAGACGTCCAGGGAATGAGCGTGATGCTGCTCATCCCCTGGCAAGTCGCTTAACCCTTACAGGGCGTTAAGTTTTGCACGCACATCGTCACAACTGCCGGTTTCCCCCAGGCGAGGAAAAATGCGTTTAATGCTGTTTTCGTGCGTATCGCTATTTAAATCCGTCATCGCATCGACCGCTAACGTGACGTTGTAACCTAATTCGTAAGCCTGACGTGCCGTCGACTCTACGCCGATACTGGTGGCAATACCGCAGATAACCACCTGCGTAATACCGCGTTTTTGTAGCTGATCATGAAGCGTGGTTTGATTAAACGCGCCCCAGGTGTGCTTAGTGACGGTGATATCGTTGTGTTGCGGTGTCATCGCCGGTACCAGTGTGGCCCAGTTTGCCGGTAATTCGCCCTGATGCCGGGGGGATTCGGTTCGGCCCGGTGCGCCGCCCGCGACATTCACAATCACGACAGGCAGGTCTTTTTCACGAAAGGCGGCCGCCAGGGCTGCGCAGCGTTCAATAACCGGCTGTGGCTCATGCACAACCGGCAGCGCAACAATCCCCTCTTGCAGATCGATAACAATCAGAGCGGTTTTCGCATCAAGTGTGGTTAAAGCCATGGTGAGTCCTCTGGAAACAGTATAAGAAGTATGGCGCAGGCTGATGCCGCTACGCACCGCCGGTTCGCCGCCAGTGCCCGAACAGGCGCGCCATACAGGGGGAGGCAATTATAGCGTGCCGGGCAGCGCTGAACAGGCGCGGGTCGTTTCAATTTGTAAGTCAGGCTGATTAATGGGCAAACCCGAGCCGGTGCTCAGCGTCGCTCGACATAGTGAATCAGGCTGTGAAAGCGCAGGCGCGTATCCAGCGGATTGCGATAACTGTGGGCCACGTCCGCGCGGAACTGAAAGGCCTCGTCCCGCTTCAGCCGCCGCCAGGTATCAGCAATGCCCAGCAACAGCTCGCCTTCCAGCACCACCACCTGCTCGATCACGCCTTTTTCATGCGCGGCAGAATCACTCTGCGCGCCTGGTGCCAGCTCAACGGCAAGCAAATCAAAGCGTAGCCGATCGTCATAAGGTAACAACGGCGTCACCGCCATCTGCGCATTGTGCTGGCGATAACGGGCCACTTCCCCTTCGGCGATGGGCAACTGATGAACAAAAAACGAGAACGGGACATTAAAGCCGGTGGCGATTTTCCACAGGGTGGCAATCGTCGGGCTGGACTCACCGCGTTCAATCTGCCCCAGCATCGCCTTACTGACGCCTGTTTTCTCGGCGGTTAACGTAAGGCTCCAGCCATTGGCTTGCCTCAGTTGTTTCAGCGCCTCGCCAAGATAGTGATGCAAATTTTCCATATTGTCTCCTGCATAAGCGCATCAGTGTAGCACTTGTGCGTTATAGCGCACTATGCCACGATGTGCGCTATAACGCACAAGAGGAAGAGACCATGTCACTGCGCCATCCACCGTTTCCCGTTACCCTGCCTATGGTGGTGTCAGGCTTTGTCGCCGTGCTGGTCGGCTACAGCAGCACAGGTGCGATTGTTTATCAGGCCGCCCAGGCGGCTGGCGCGCCGCCTGCGCTGATCGCAGGCTGGTTCTCCGTCATTGGCATCGCAATGGGAATCGCCTCAACGGGGCTTTCCCTGGCTTACCGCATGCCGGTGCTGGCCGCCTGGTCCACGCCTGGGGCGGCCTTGCTGGCCACCAGCCTGCCGGGCACGTCTCTCAATGAGGCTGTGGGCGTATTTGTTTTTGCCAATGTCCTGATTGTGTTATGCGGGGTCACGGGCCTGTTTGCCCGCCTGATGAATCATATCCCGGCGTCGCTGGCGGCTGCCATGCTGGCGGGCATTTTACTGCGCTTTGGCTTGCAGACGTTTAGCGACTTCGCCGTGAACTTTCCCCTCGCCGCCACGATGTGTATGAGCTGGTTACTGGCGCGCCGCTGGTTGGCCCGTTATGCCATTCTGATTACGCTTCTGGTCGGTGTTACCCTGGCGGTAGCCCAGAACAGTCTTCATTTTCCGGCGCAGGCTGCCCGTTTCAGCCTTCCTGCGCCTGTCTGGCCGTCGTTTTCACTGCACACGCTTATCGGTATTGGTCTACCCTATTTTTTAGTCACCATGGCGTCACAAAATGCGCCCGGCGTCGCCACCCTACAGGCACACGGCTATCGTCCGTCGGTATCCGGGCTCATGAGCTGGACCGGATTACTGGCGTTGGTTCTGTCGCCGTTCGGCGGATTTTCGGTGTGTGTGGCGGCCATTACGGCAGCGATTTGTATGGGCGAAGAGGTCGATCCCGATCCCCGTCGTCGCTGGATTGCCGCGGCAGTGGCCGGCGGATGTTATCTGTTGGCTGGCCTGTCCGGTGCGCTGATTGCGGTGCTGTTCAGCGCACTGCCGGCTGTAATGGTGCACGTAGTGGCGGGCCTGGCGCTGGTGACGACCCTGGGCGGCAGTCTGCAACGGGCACTGGCAGAGCCTGCTGACCGCGACAGCGCGCTGTTGGCTTTTTTAATCACGGCGTCGGGCGTGACGCTTTTAGGGATCGGGTCGGCGTTTTGGGGATTAGTGGGTGGCGTTATCGCGCATCTGTTATTAAAACGTAAAACAGCGTAACATCATCTGGGCATTGGTTATTTTCCCGGCAGCGGGCGAAAAAACCACGCATTTGACCTCTTTTTCTGCGGTTTGATTTGCCATTGCCCCACGTAAAATCACCGTAATTGACGATAACACGCGATCTTCTGCCTCAGACAACGACCGATAAGGGCCTAACAGGTGGCAAAAACTTTTCTGCGCAGCGGCAATCTGGATGCGGTTCTGGCTTTAGGTGAGAACGGCCAGCCGGTATTTACGTCCGCCCTGCAAATCCGTGAGACCCTGCGTTTGCGCCGCCAAAGCGCACTGGCAGACTGCCTGGCGATTCCGCAAACCAATGAACGTGGCGACCGGCTTGACTGGTACGCGCCTTTTTCCGGCAAAGTCAAATCCTGGATGGCCGCGAGCGATTATGAACGCCGTCAGGCGTTGCAACATCTCACCGCCTGCCAGCAGGATCTGCAAGCCATTAGCGCCCGCGCCCGCGAGGCTGCCAATCCGGCGATGCGCCTGTTTGGCGCGCTGCTCGGCAAGAGCCTGCAATTCCCCAATCAGCAATATGTTTATCTGGTGAACGGTAAACCTGTCATCACCTTTTGGGGATTTGTGGATGCGCAGGAGCGCAACCGTGATGATGCACTTGCCTGCCTGCGTGAAAGCCTGGAGGAGTCGCTGCCTGCTTCGCTGGTCGAACTGCCACCCGAACCTGTTGTGCCGCCTGCGCCCGAACCGGTGGTGGTGCCCGAACCCGCCGCGGTGGTACCGCCGGTCGCAGAGGTGCCCGCGCCTGAGCCGGAACCTGTACCAGAGCCTGTGCCCGCTCAGGCCGCGCGTCGTCCGGCTTTCCGTCTGTGGTATCTGATTCCGACGCTGGCCGTTGCCGCAGCGGCCGCGACGGCGGTTATCCTGCATATGCCGCAATCGGAGCCCGTCACGCCGTCCGCCCCGGTCGCTCAAAACACCGCCCCTGTTGCCGCCATCAGACCGGCAGCCATGGTGCCGGCTGAAAAACTGGCTGACACTTTGCCGCAGAAACCGGCCGCCGTGGTAGCGGGTGCGCAAACCGCCGCCAGCGCTGCGCCTGTGCCTGCAGCGGCACCGTCTGCGACGCTTTCCAACGTGGTTGCGCCTGCGGTGCCCGCGAAACCCG
Organism: Pantoea sp. SGAir0180; assembly: GCF_043546245.1. NCBI lineage: Bacteria > Pseudomonadati > Pseudomonadota > Gammaproteobacteria > Enterobacterales > Erwiniaceae > Pantoea > Pantoea sp. SGAir0180. The sequence continues at coordinate 1,773,707 of NZ_CP028071.1, forward strand.
ACGATCTGGTGGTAACACCGGATGCCGTACGTGATGGTCAGGTTCAGGTGATTGACGGACGCTGGCGCGTAGAGATCGAAAACATCAAAACGCCAACCGGTAAACCCCCTGTCATGCACTTCCAGTTTAACAATGGCAAGGGCAGCGTACAGATCAACCAGGGGAACACCACCTGTAAGGCCGATGTCACGGCGGCGATGACCAGCGCGGGTAACATGGTGATAGAAAGCCGCTTTACCGCCCGGTGCGCGGACAAATCGCGTTACCGTATGCCGATGTTAGTGTGTCATTCCAGCATTGGCGCCGCCGCCTGCGAAGCGCAATACACCGGGGATCGTGTGTATCCCATTACGATTAAGCGTGAGAGTAAGTAACTATGTTGGCTCCCCTGATCGATGATAAGCAAAAAATTTCTCTGATTGAGAACAGCGGCGTGCAGTTCCTGGATTTTGGTCTGCAACTCTCCGCAACCCAGGCGCGCCGTCAGTTTGTGCGCCAGACCGCAAATGGTCCGTTACTGCGTCTGAATATGGACGGTAACAGCGGTAAATTTTTACTTTACCCGCAGGACGGTGGCGCACCGGAAGTCGTGCGTCCCGAAACCGATATCGCGCTGTCCGACTCCCTGACCTTACTGGAAGCCTGCTGGCTGCCGCTGCCAATGCTGCGTTGCGCCTCAGGTCGTCGCTTTATCGGCGGCCCGGAAAACTGGGCGCGCATGCGGTTAGTGGCGCTGGAAAAACCTGACAGCGCAGGCAACACGCACCGCGTTACGCTGGCGTTTGATACGCGCTGCGTGGCGGAAGAAGATGGCGGCGAACAGTTGGGACTGACGCCATCCGACGCACAGAACGGCGTTACCTTTGCCCTGGCCTGGCACAACTACGAGTTGGGGGAATTTCTTGATCACACCTGGGTAGATGGCTGGCTGCGCGAATCCTTCACTGACCGCGTGTCCGATCGCCGTGAACAGGCCATCAGCCAGGCGCTACGTGAGTTTGAATATCAGGCGCACTACCTCAACCTGCTGGAATTGCTGGGCGAGCAGCTTAACCTCACGGAGATTCACATCCAGGCCGCCACGCTGCAAACGCCAGCCGTCAACGTGGATATCATTCTTGACGTCGGCAACTCGCACACCTGCGGTATTCTGGTTGAAGACCATCCGGAAGAGAGCAACGGCCTGAAGCAGACCTACGAGCTGCAGATGCGCGATCTGTCTCAACCACATCGTGTGTATAACGAGCTGTTCGACAGTCGGCTGGAATTTGCCGAAGCGCGTTTTGGTAAAGCCAACTTTTCGCTGGAAAGCGGCCGTGAGCAGGCCTTTATGTGGCCTTCACTGACCCGCGTCGGACGCGAAGCCAGCCGCCTGGCCTTGCAGCGTGCCGGCCTGGAAGGCAGCACCGGGCTGTCCAGCCCGCGGCGTTACCTGTGGGACGAAGCCCGCTATCAGCCGGGCTGGCGGTTTAATCAGCAGAGCCCACAAGGTGAACCGCAGGCCTGCGCCGCCCCTTTCACCTCACTGATGAATGACGAAGGTCAGCCGCTGTATGCGCTGCCGCTGGATGAACGCCTGCCGGTGTTCTCCGCTCACTACAGCCGCAGTTCACTCATGACGTTTATGCTGTGTGAGCTGCTGGCCCAGGCACTGATGCAAATGAACAGCGCGGCACAGCGTCAGCGCATGCCGCAAAGTCATGCACCGCGCCAGCTGCGTCATGTGATTCTGACGCTTCCGTCCGCCATGCCAAAACCTGAACGTGAAATCTTTCGTCGTCGCATGCAGGAAGCGATTGCGCTGGTGTGGAAAGCTGAAGGCTGGCATCCGGCCGACGAGGAATTTACGGCGGAGACGCAGGCGCAAAGCAGTAAACCCGTGCCGGACGTACAGATGGAGTGGGATGAAGCCACCTGCGGTCAGATGGTGTGGCTGTTTAACGAAACCCAGGTGAACTTTGCCGGCCGCGCAGAAGACTTCTTCAGCAGCATGGCGCGTCCGGATCGTCCGCGTGAAGCCGATGAGCAGCCCGGCAAGAGCCTGCGCATTGCCTCTATCGACATTGGCGGCGGCACTACCGACCTGGCGATTACCCAGTACCGTCTCGATGACGGCCAGGGCAATAACGTCAAAATTACGCCGCGTCTGCTGTTCCGTGAAGGCTTTAAGGTGGCCGGCGACGATATATTACTGGATGTGATTCAGCTGTGGGTTTTGCCAGCCCTGCAACAGAGCCTGCAGAAAGCCGGCCTGACGCTGGCCGAACCGCTGATCAACAAACTGTTCGGCCACGACAGCCGGATGGACGGTCAGGCGACGCTGCGGCAGCAAGCCACGTTGCAGGTGTTTATTCCCCTGGCGCAGGCGGTGCTTGAACGTTACGAAAACTGGGATCCGCTGGAAAGCCATGCCGAAATTAATGCGCTGTTTGGTGAGCTGGTCGATCAGCGTCCGGCAGACGCGGTGCTGGCGTTTGTTAATGGCGAAATCCAGCGTGAATTAGGCGGCAACAGCCGCTTTGACCTGCTTGAGGTGCCGCTGGTGGTCAGCATGGCGCAGCTTCACGGCGAGTTTATGCAGCATCGCATGGCGATCATTCCGGCACTGCGATCTATGTGTGAAGTGGTCTCACTGTATCAGTGTGACGTCCTGCTGCTGACCGGACGGCCCTCACGCTTCCCCGGCATTCAGGCGCTGGTGCGTCATCTGCAACCGCTGCCGGGCAGCCGAATTTTGTCGCTGGAAGGCTATCACACTAGTGACTGGTATCCGTTTAACAAACATGGCCGTATCGATAACCCGAAATCCACGGCCGCCGTGGGCGCGATGTTATGCCTGCTGGCCCTGGATTTGCGCCTGAGCAGCTTCTGGTTCCGCGCGGGCGATTTCGAGCCCTATTCCACGATCCGTTATCTCGGCATGCTGGACGAAAACCAGGCCCTGACCGATGAGAACCTGTGCTACAGCGACATCGACCTGGACGATCCCGCTTTCTCGCTGGATCGCAAAAGCAGCTTCCGGATTCGTGGCAACGTCTGTCTGGGCTTCCGCCAACTGGATAATGAACGCTGGCCCGCGTCGCCGTTGTACAGCCTGACGCTCAATGATGCCGCGCTGGCGCGCAAGGTTGCAGGTGAAAGCGTGCTGCGCGTGAAGCTGGCGGTGAAAGCCGGTCCGGATGCGCCTGGCCCCGAGACGTTGGTGTTAAGCGAAGCCCGACTGGACGATGGTACGCGCGTTCCGCTTGAACATCTGAGCCTCAAACTGAATACTCTCTCCGCCACTGGCAATGCCAATGCGCAATACTGGATTGACAGCGGGAGTGTATGTAAACGATGAGATCGGTTAAACCCCGCCAGCCGCAAACGCTGGCAAAACGCCTGAGTTTATTGCAGGACGCCCTGAATGGCAGCCTGGCATGGATTGAAAACACCCGCGAACAGTCGCCCCGTCTGGCACTGGAAGCCGAAACCCTGACCCTGCAGTTACGTCAGGCCCGTGTGCAAACGCAGGCGCTGGCGCAGCAGGTGGCCCGCCCCGTCACCTTAGCCCTGTTTGGGCAGTCTCAGGCAGGCAAAGCCTGGTTATTAACGGAGATGGTCGCGGATGCCCAGGGACAGTTAATCACCGCGCTAAGCGACAAGCCGGTTAACTATTTTCAGCATATCAACCCGGGTAACCTTGATTTCGCCACGGCGACGCGGTTTACCCATCAGCGCGAGCCGCTGTCGTCGGAGTGGCCGGTAGAGCTGGCCCTGATGAGCGAAGCCGAGGTGCTACGCCTGGCGATTTCGTGTGGCGAAGGCGTCAGCCAGCCCGATACCGCAAACATCGACAGCGTGCTACAACGTCTGCAGCGTCACCGCTTAACGACGCCACTGCCTGGCCTGGAGAGCGATGCGCTGGTCACGCTCTGGTCATGGTGCCGCCGCCATCATTTGTATGATGCACAACTGGATCGGCACTTCTGGCCTCAGGCGGTTGAACTGGCCCCGTGGCTGAGCGTTGACGATCGGGTCCAGTTGTTCTCTCTGCTCTGGCCCGCCGAACCGGCCCTGAATGAGCTGGTGCGGAGCTTGCTGCATCTGCGCCACCAACTGCGCAACAGCACACGCGTGCTGGGGCCGCTTAGCCTGTTAACCGATTCGTCTCTGCTGCCTGCCGAACAGCTTATCGTCCCGGCCAGCGAACAGGATCTCTCGCTGCACATTGAGATCTGCCCGTTAAACGGAAACCGCCTGGCCAAGCCGCAACATGTGGCGCTGGGATTACTGGCGCTGCTGACGCTGGAGGTGACGATTCCGCTCAGCTCCACGCCGCGCACCGCGATCTATGACGAAGCGGACATGCTGGAGCTGCCTGCACCCGGTACGCCGAGTGATGCGGCGCTGCGGGAAGAACGCCAGCGCCTGCAGCAGCAGGATGCGCTGCGCGCACGGCTGCTGGAGCACAAACGTACACTGCTCCCCGGCATCTATGCCGCCCGCCAGGGCATCGATTTGCTGCTGATCTGCACCGCCGCCAGCCAGCGTCAGGATGTGGATATCGCCAGCCGCGCCCTGCGCGAATGGCAACGCCTTCAGCCAAAAAACGACGCGGGTGAAAAACCGCGTCTGATTTGGGCGATCACGCCTTATGATGCGCGCCATCAGCAGGTGAATGTGGATGAGGCGGTACAGCGTCAGGTCGGCCAGCCGGGTCAGCAATGGGGTTCCATGCTGGCACTGGATCGCGCCGGTGTGGATCGCATGTCCGAATGGTTACAGGATGAGATGCAGCCAGAGGCCCGCCGCGATCAGCTTATCGCGCAACTGGCGCAGATTCAGCACATGGTCGTTGAACGTCGGCTACAGCCCTGGACCGAAGCCGGTGCGTCGCCCGATCAGGCGGCGCGCAAGCAGAACATCGCGGATACCTTGTTGAAATGCCTGCAACATCGCACCGGTTTGCATGGAGAACTGCTGGAGCGGCTGCAGCCTTCCCGCGAAGCCCTGCGTCAGCTGTGGCTGAATCAGTCAGGCTCATCCGTTCCTGCCGCCACCACCAGTATTCAGGCACCGGAGAACCAGTTTGGTATCGGTTTTGAGTTCGACCTGTTCAGCGATGCTGAAATTGAACAGCCCGCGCCTCAGCAGTCCAGCTTTGGCCAAGGCCTGACTCAGTTCCCGCGCCAGGTCTTCAGCCTGTGGCTGAACCATCTGCGCCAGTTGCCGGAAAATCAGAGCCTGCTCACGCTGCTGAATATCGACAAAGCCACGATGGAATGGTTAATAGAAGAACTGATCACCGCCAGTTTCCGCACCGGTATCCTGCAGTCGCTGCAAACCGCCCTGCATGAACCGGACGCGCAGAGCATGTCGCATGAGTCGCGCGCCGATCGTCAGGTGACGCGTGCCATGACGGTGTTGGGGGATTTCGTCGCGTGGCTGGGCTTCCTGCAGCGTCCGGAAACAGAACGTCCGGCCAGCCGGGTTAACCGTGGCCAGTCGATCTTCTCACGTCCGCCTGCGCCGAGTGTGAATTTCAGCGCCGGTCAGCGACTGACAAAACTGTCGGCTACGCCAGCAAACCACACGGCGTACTACATATATGACTGGCTGGTGGGCCTGAACACGGTCATTATCGAAAACAACGGCTATACCGGTGGGGGCGATCTGCCGGTCAGCGCGCGCGAAGCGCTAGCCGACCTGCTCAAACCACTGCGTAACTAAGCGTATATCAGGCGCAGTTCGCCACTCAGCGACTGCGCCGCCTCTTCCAGCAACGCCAGAACCGGAGCCAGATCCGCGTCGTGCCGATCGGCATTCAGCAGATAAATCTCCGCCGGCAGGGCCATGCCACCTGTCAGCCAGTCCCAGAGCGCGTCCAGGTTATTGCCGAAGTCGCCGGAGCAGTCGCTTTGCGCGGCAAACTGCCGGTAAAAGGCATCGCGATCCGCCAGCTCACCGAGATCAAACCGTAGGCGCAACATCGTTACTGCACCGGCTTAAAACTGCGATAGTGGTCAGTGGAAAGAAACACCAGCCCGTCTGACGAATACACGAGGCGATCCGCCTCACGATGGCCACAGCGGTAGTTCACATCCGCCTCATACCACTGCCGATCGGAACGTTCAGGTAGCTTTCTTTCGCGGTTGGAAAAGCGATCGCCGCCAATCGCCCGACCCGGCAGCACGTCACACAGATTGCCCTTCGCAGGATTCCAGCCCAGACGGCGGGCCTGCTTCTTTGTGATGTAGTAATCGGGCAACTGCTGATGCTGTAGCACCCAGCGGGCGACGGTTCGCACATCCGTTAAGGCGGCGATGTCTGCGGCAGAGGTTTTGGCAGGTGCAGACGTCAGATAGGGTCGCAGACCTATCCAGGAGAGGATAAGGATGAGGACTAATCCTAACCACAGTTTTTTTGACATGATGACATCCCTGGAAAACAGGATGCAGATAATAGCAGTTTTCTCAGCGGATAAAACAGCGCGGGCCAGATGACCTGGCCCTGGCGGGGTTTACTGCATTGCAGCCTGCGACGGCACACTGTGACGGCGCCACGCACCCGGAGCAACACCATACTGACGCTTGAAGCTGCGGTTGAACGACTGCTGCGAGTCAAAGCCCAGCGAAATGGCTACGTTCAGGATAGGTTCGTTGGTGCTGGTCAGGCGATCCGCTGATTTTTTTAATTTTTTCATACGGATATATTCACCCAGTGGATAGCCTGTGTGCTCTTTAAACATCCGTTGCAGGTGCCATTTTGAGTAGCCCGCGCGCTCAGAAACCGTATCGAGATCGAGGCGTGCTTCAATATTGTTGTCAATCCAGTTAATCAGATCGTGAATAAAAGCGTTACTCATCATTTGTCTTCTCCGGTCGCGACAGCGAACAGTATTAGTATCAGTTGCAGTTACACTTAAAGCGTGACTGACAATGCCATTTAATGCAAGTTTAATTAATACATTAAATGCCGCACATTTTATGGGGACTTACCTCATGCCCTGTCAGGCTGGATGCTGGCCGATAAATCATCGCTCATCAGACCGCACATAAAGTGTATCAGTTATTCTTGCAGTTCTCAGACACACAAGCCTACACTCCTCGCGATAAATTGCAACCATAGAAGTTGCAAATATTGGCCTGCGGGCTTTACTTCACTGTTCATCGCGGAATCACAACAATGATAAGCAACTGGGTTCGTCAGGGAGTTACCCTGCTGGGGATGGGACTGGTCATCAGTCAGTTAAGTGGATGTGACACGGGTCAGGCGAACAGCGCCCCGCCGCCGCCGCCCGAGGTGAGTGCGGCTGTGGTGGTGACAAAACCGGTCAGTCAGTGGGACAGCTTTAATGGCCGCATAGAAACGGTTGAAAGCGTCCAACTGCGTCCACGGGTTTCAGGCTACATCACCACGGTTAATTACCATGAAGGGGATGAGGTGAAAAAGGGTCAGGTCCTGTTCACCATTGACGACCGTAGCTACCGCACCGCACTGGATCAGGCGAGAGCCTCGCTGGCGCGTGCGCGGAGTCAGGCCAGCCTGACCCGCAGTGAATCGGCGCGCACAGAAAAACTGCTCGGTACTCAGGCGGTATCACGTGAGATGTGGGAGCAGCGACGCGCCAGCGCCAGCCAGGCGCAGGCCGATGTGCAGGCCGCCGAGTCGGCTGTGGCCATGGCCCAACTGAATCTGGATTTTACCCGCGTCACGGCGCCCATTGACGGCCGCGCTAGCCGGGCCATGATCACCGCAGGAAACCTGGTAACCGCCGGGGACAGCGCCAGCGTTCTGACGACGCTGGTCTCGCAAGACAAGATGGTGGTCTATTTCGACATCGATGAAACCACCTTCCTGCACTACCAGGCCATGGCGCGTCAGGGCCAGCAACGTCATGCCCTGCCCGTCGAGATTGCGCTGGCAGGCGAACAGGGTTACCCGCACCGGGGTAACGTCGACTTCCTGGATAACCAACTCAACGCCAGTACCGGCACCATTCGCATGCGTGCGCAGCTGGATAACCATCAGCGTATCTTTACGCCTGGCCTCTTTGCGCGGGTTCGCCTGCCGGGTCGTGCAACCTTCAACGCCCTGTTAATTGACGATAAAGCCGTGCTGACCGACCAGGATCGCAAATATGTTTATATCGTTGATGCTCAGGGGAAAGCGCAGCGCCGCGACATTAAGCCTGGTGCCATGGCTGACGGACTGCGTATCGTCGAGGCCGGTTTGCAGGCGGGCGACCGGGTCATCGTTGCCGGACTGCAAAAAGTGTTTATGCCCGGAATGCCGGTGACGGCCAAAACTGTCGATATGGCCGCTACCGCCGCTCAATAACCCGAGGTTGATATGGATTTTTCCCGCTTTTTTATTGATCGGCCAATCTTTGCCGCCGTGCTGTCGGTATTGATTTTCATGACCGGCCTGATCGCCATACCGTTATTGCCCATCAGTGAGTATCCCGACGTGGTGCCGCCGAGCGTGCAGGTGCGTGCCGAATACCCCGGCGCGAACCCAAAGGTCATTGCCGATTCCGTGGCGACCCCGCTGGAAGAAGCGATTAACGGCGTCGAAAACATGATGTACATGAAGTCCGTCGCCGGTTCGGATGGCGTGCTGGTGACCACCGTCACGTTTCGTCCCGGCACCGATCCGGACCAGGCGCAGGTTCAGGTACAAAACCGTGTCGCTCAGGCGGAAGCGCGACTGCCTGAAGACGTGCGCCGGCTGGGCATTACGACGCAAAAAATGTCGCCTACGCTGACCTTAGTGGTGCATCTGTTTTCGCCGGGCAGTACCTATGATTCTCTTTACCTGCGTAATTACGCCACGCTGAAAGTGAAAGACGAACTGGCCCGCCTGCCAGGCGTCGGGCAGATCCAGATCTTTGGTGCAGGCGAATATGCCATGCGCGTCTGGCTGGATCCCAATAAGGTGGCCGCACGCGGCCTGACCGCCGCCGACGTCGTCAGCGCAATGCAGGAGCAGAACGTGCAGGTTTCTGCCGGGCAGCTTGGTGCGGAACCGCTGAAAAAGCAGAGCGATTTTCTGCTGTCGATCAACATGCAGGGCCGGCTCGAAAATGAGCAGCAGTTCGGCGATATCATTTTAAAAACCGCTGAGGACGGCTCGCTGGTGCGGCTGCGCGATGTGGCACGCATCGAAATGGGTGCGGGCAGCTATGCGTTGCGTTCGCAGCTGAACAATAAAGATGCCGTCGGCATTGGTATTTTTCAGGCCCCCGGGGCCAACGCGATCGATCTTTCCAACGCGGTGCGAGCCAAAATGGATGAGCTGGCCACCCGCTTTCCTGACGATGTGAAATGGGCAGCGCCCTACGATCCCACTGTGTTTGTGCGCGACTCCATCAAGGCCGTGGTCCAGACTCTGCTGGAGGCAGTCTTTCTGGTCGTGCTGGTGGTGATTCTGTTCCTGCAAACCTGGCGGGCCTCGATCATTCCCCTGCTGGCGGTCCCTGTTTCCGTGGTGGGCACGTTCAGCGTGCTTTACCTGCTCGGATTCTCGCTTAACACCCTGAGCCTGTTCGGTCTGGTGCTGGCCATCGGCATCGTGGTGGATGATGCCATCGTGGTGGTGGAAAACGTTGAGCGCAATATTGAAATGGGTCTGTCACCCAAAGCGGCGGCGCATCAGGCCATGCGCGAAGTATCGGGGCCGATTATCGCTATCGCGCTCGTGCTCTGTGCCGTGTTTGTGCCGATGGCGTTTCTGTCGGGCGTCACCGGTCAGTTTTACAAGCAGTTTGCCACCACCATTGCCATTTCGACCGTCATCTCTGCCATCAACTCGCTGACCTTATCGCCTGCGCTGGCAGCAATGTTGCTTAAGGATCACCAGGCCGCCAAAGACAGGCCCACGCGCCTGATCGACTGGCTGTTTGGCTGGATTTTCCGCCCGTTTAACCGTTTCTTTCACCGCACGGCCCATGGCTACGAGTCGATGGTAGCGAAAACCCTGCGGCGGCGCGGCGCGGTGTTTGGCGTGTATCTGGTGTTACTGGCGGGTGCCGGCTGGATGTTCCATGCCGTACCGGGCGGATTTATCCCCACGCAGGATAAGCTTTACCTGATTGGCGGCGTGAAAATGCCGGAAGGATCGTCGCTGGCGCGCACGGATGAGGTCATCCGGCAGATGAGCGAAATCGGTCTGCAAACGGAAGGCGTTGCCTATGCGGTTGCCTTTCCGGGCCTGAATGCGCTGCAGTTTACCAATACGCCGAACAGCGGCACGGTGTTTTTCGGCCTGAAACCTTTCAGTGAACGTAAGCGCACGGCGGCGGAGATTAACGCGGACATCAATGCAAAAATCGCCCGTATTCAGCAGGGGTTTGGCTTCTCCATTATGCCGCCACCGATTCTGGGTCTGGGCCAGGGTTCGGGCTATTCGCTTTACGTGCAGGATCGGGCCGGATTGGGCTATGGCGCACTGCAAACCGCGATTAATACACTCTCCGGCGCGGTAATGCAGACGCCGGGCATGCACTTCCCAATCTCGTCTTATCAGGCCAACGTACCGCAACTGGATGTGCAGGTTGACCGTGATAAGGCCAAGGCACAGGGCGTGGCGCTGACGGATTTGTTCAGTACGCTGCAAACTTATCTGGGGTCGTCCTATGTTAACGACTTTAACCGCTTTGGCCGGACCTGGCGGGTGATGGCACAGGCAGATGGCGAATTTCGTGACAGCGTGGAGGACATTGCCAACCTGCGTACCCGCAACGATCGTGGCGAGATGGTGCCCATCGGCAGCATGGTGCATATCACCACCACTTACGGGCCCGATCCGGTTATTCGTTACAACGGCTATCCGGCGGCGGACCTGATCGGTGATGCGGACCCTCGGGTACTGTCCTCCGCCCAGGCGATGCGCCAGCTTGAGGCGATGTCCGGCCAGCTGTTGCCGAACGGCATGAACATCGAATGGACCGACCTCAGCTACCAGCAGGCGACGCAGGGCAATACCGCGCTGATTGTTTTCCCGGTGGCGGTGTTACTGGCCTTCCTGGTGCTGGCCGCGCTGTATGAGAGCTGGACGTTACCGCTGGCGGTGATCCTGATTGTGCCGGTTACCATGCTGTCGGCCCTGCTGGGCGTGTGGTTAACAGGCGGAGACAACAACGTCTTTGTGCAGGTCGGTCTGGTGGTGCTGATGGGCCTGGCCTGTAAGAACGCCATTCTGATTGTGGAGTTTGCGCGCGAACTGGAGATGCAGGGTAAAGGGATTGTCGACGCCGCGCTTGAGGCCTGTCGGTTACGTCTGCGCCCTATCGTGATGACCTCTATCGCCTTTATCGCCGGAACTATTCCGTTGATTCTGGGGGAAGGCGCAGGCGCGGAAGTCCGCGGCGTGACGGGCGTCACGGTGTTCTCCGGTATGTTAGGCGTGACGCTGTTTGGCCTGTTTTTAACGCCGGTGTTTTATGTGGCGCTGCGTAAGCTGGTGACGCGTAACGCCGCGCGCCCGGTTACGGAACACGCGCAGTAATGCGTGTGCCCCGACGATCCTGCGGACGTCGGGGCACTGCCTCTCAACGTCAGTATATACAACGCCTGACCCGTGCCCTGGCGGAGCCGGTTAGCATTTATTTTATCTAAAAGGCGTTGTGCGAGCGCGGACGAGATTACTGAGTACAGGTGTTCGTCAGAGACAGGCAGAGAGGACGTGACGGTGAAAGCTGCCGATGATGAATGCAACACCCTTGCACGTGATGGTCGTCAGTTTACATAAGACGTAAAAAAAGCCGCATCAGCGGCTTTTTTTGCAGTCGGTATCCGGTTCCGTCACCTCAGGCTCAGGCACGGCGGTGCAGTTGCTGGTGTCGTGGGTTTTCAGCTCATTTAACGCGTCGGCGACGGTGCGCTTCGCGAGTACCGCCAGTGACGCCTGCTCGGCTTCCTCGGCAATCGATTTAAAATACCAGCACAGGTTGGCGCTGACCAGGCAACGCGGTGCCACATCCGGGCGAGCCGCCCAGAGTTTTTTATCATCTGTCACAGAGACATAAATATCACGCAGCGTGATTTCAGCTGCGGGTCTGCCCAAATGAATGGAACCCGTACGACCCAGCGTGGACACGATAATGCCATCACGGGTTAATGGGACCATTAACTTACGTATAAAGCTCGGGTTTGCTTCAAGCCCGTAAGCGAGAATCGCGCTGGTAGAGCGTTTTCCCATTTGCTCCGCCACCGCCACACTCAGAACCATTTGCAAAGCTGTCGGGAAGCGATAATCAAGCATCTTTGTATCCTGAATTGCGGTGCATTCTTGTTGTTATATAGCCGCCTAAGTGAACCAACAAACAGGGATGAATATAACAAACACTGTCACTTTTTAGAAGCAACCCACCCGCCACAAGGCACATATTCCCCACCCGGAAGCCCGCGACCGCACAAGGTGCTTATTTGCCCAGCGGTAGCGGACAGCATTAGCGCACAGATGGCGCTGGCGCTGGAAGCCGCTTTTTCAGTGCCACCACCAGCAGCAAGTTAATTACTGCCAGTGTGCACAGTAACCACAGCGTGGCTTTGGGCCCCAACGTCGCAAACACATAGCCCACGCCTAACGGCGTTACCGCCTGCCCCATTAACGCCGGACGCGCCATCCGGCCTGCCAGTACCGCGTACGCTTCAGGTTTTACCATCATCAGCGGCAAAGTGCCGCGCACAATGGCGCGTAAGCCGTTTCCCGCACCGTAAAAGATCATACTTAACAGGGCCAGTTGCGGAAACAGCGCCAGCAACAACAACCCCAGCGCCACCAGCCCCACCGAAAAAAAAGTGGTCCAGATGGGATGGCCCCCTTTAAAGGCCATATCAATGAGACGGGATGCCACCTGGCACGGCCCCAGCAGCGTACTGATTGCCAGCGCCGCCGCCATGCTGTAACCACTGGCCTGCAACAGGGTGATAAGCTGCACCGAAATGGCCGTCATAATCACCGAGGCCAGCGTGAAAATGGCGCACAACAGGTAAAACAAGACTGCGGGCAAATCCGGCGCTGTGCCGGGTGCGCTTTTACGTTTGACGGGTGAGATAAGATGGCCTTTGGGCAAAGCATAAAAATAGGCCGGTAAGACGCTGACCAGCAACAGCGCGGCGATGGCGAAACACGCGCCCCGCCAGTTCAGCCAGTGAATAAGCAGCGCGGTGGCAGGCCAGACCACGCTGGTACAAAAACCGGAAATCAGGGTTATGCCGGTAATGGCGCTGCGTGCCTGCCCACCATAGCGGGTGCCCAGCGTCGCAAACAGCGCATCATACAGCCCCATCGCCATGCCGATGCCGATGATGACCCAGGCCAGTAAAAACACCGGTAAGTGATGGCTGAATCCCATAAGGGTAAGCCCTGCCGCCATCACGATGCCATTGAGTGCCAGCATCAGGCGACCGCCCGTGCGTGCAATAAGGTGGCCACAGCGCGGAGCGAGCAACCCAGACACTAAAATGCCCAGCGATAACGCGCCGTAAACCCACTGTTGCGACCATCCGGTTTCTGCTACAACAGGCGCGGCCATGACCGCCATCAGATAAAACGAACCGCCCCAGGAGAGGATCTGAACCAGGCCCAGCGTGACAATTTGCGTGACACCCGGCTTTTTAATCACGTCCATGTTGAGGATCCGTTAGCAAACAAAGTGTTTTTATAACATGTCCAGCTAAAAGGAAAAATGCCGCCGTTGGCTTTACCGCTTTTTTACGCCCCCCAACGGTCCGGTTACCAACGCGCCCCAGCGGGATTTCTTCTCCCTGTGGTGGTAGAGCACACGCAGCTAAGGCGATAAGGACATTCAAAATGTGCTGTTGCCCTGCCGCACAGTTAATCGCCCGGCAGGATGTGAAAAAATCAGCAACCAAAATGAAAAAGGCATGTCCCGCTCAGGCCTGAGCCGAAGCGGGACGCGCGGCGTGATGTCGTTGCCCGTCTGAACCGGCTTGTGCGTTCCGTTAGCACCGGTGGTGAATTCGGCTATTCTGACTCATGACCTGACAGGACACGGCATAAACAGGAAGATGCCAGGCCGGGCTGGAAAGCCACGCAAGGAGTAAAAGGCTGAATGCACCGCCTTTTTTCAGATATCGACGAACCGGACTTATTAACCCCTATCCAGGAAGCAACGATGACCCCTTCTCTGCCCCTGCTCGATGCGCAGGATGTCACCTTTTCACACGGCGGCAGACAGCTATTGCAGCCGGTCTCTTTACAGCTGTCGCCGGGCGACGTTGTCGTGCTCACCGGTGCCTCCGGCAGTGGCAAAAGTACCTTCCTGAAGATCCTTGCCTCTCTGTTAACGCCAACGACCGGAGAGATCCGCTTTCAGGGCCGCGATATCGCCACGCTCAGGGCCGAGGAATACCGTCAGCAGGTATCGTACTGTTTTCAGACGCCACAGCTTTTCGGTCAGACGGTTTATGACAACCTTGCCCTGCCCTGGCAACTTCGCCGCCAGACGCCGCCACAGGCAAAACTTAAGGCGGCGCTGGAGAGCGTTAATCTCTCGCCGGATATGCTGAATGCTGCGATTGAGCCCCTCTCTGGCGGCGAAAAGCAGCGTATTGGGCTGCTGCGCCATCTGCAGTTTGTGCCGGCCGTGCTGTTACTTGACGAAGTGACCAGCGCGCTTGATGAAGAAAACAGCCTGACGGTACAGTCGCTGATCAGGCGGCTTGTCGCAGAACACCCGATGGCCGTCGTCTGGATAAGTCACGATGTTAACGACATACAGCAGGCAGAGCATGTGCTTCGCCTCACGTCACCTGACAGGGAGAAGATGAATGCATCAGACAACAATAAGTGACAACTCGCTACTGCTGTCGCTGGTTCTGGTCCTGATTGCGTTGCTTATCAGCCAGAAAGAGAAGCTTGGCATGAGCAAAGATATTCTGTGGAGCGTCAGCCGCGCGATCGTTCAACTGGCCATCGTAGGCTATGTCCTCAAGTCGGTCTTTGATGTGAATAACGGCGGGCTGACCGTGCTGATGGTGCTGTTTATCTGCGTCAATGCGGCGCTTAATGCCCGTAAGCGCAGCCGTAACATCGATAATGCCTTTGTGATTTCGTTCGTTGCGATCGCGAGTGGCACCGCCATTACGCTGACCATTCTGGTCATGAGCGGTGCAATCGCCTTTCTGCCTATGCAGGTCATTCCGGTTTCCGGCATGATTGCCGGCAATGCCATGGTTGCTGTGGGGCTGTGTTACAGCAACCTGAACCAGCGCTTCAGCGACAATGCCCAAAAAATTCAGGAGATGCTGAGCCTTGGCGCGCCGGTCAAACTGGCCTCGCAGCGAATCCTTGCCGACAGCATTCGCGCCGCGATGATCCCCACCGTTGATGCCGCCAAAACTGTTGGTCTGGTGAGTTTACCCGGCATGATGTCCGGGCTGATCTTTGCGGGTGTTGACCCGCTTAAGGCGATTAAGTACCAGATTATGGTTACGTTTATGCTGCTTGGCACAGCCAGTTTATCGACCATCATCGCCGTCTATTTTTCGTATCGTCGTTTTTTCACGGCCCGATCGCAGTTGAAAGTCTTAGCGAAGTGATGTTTCAGGCACCACGTCACGTTACCGACGCGGTGTGTTCTTCATTCATAGGTGGGGTTAACGGTCAGGCACTGACTGAACGAGATCCCCCCTGTTTGTGAGGGAGAAAATGCGCGTTGCCGCTGACACATCATGCCCGCCTGAGGATACCCTGCGCTTACCGCTGTGGTGTTTATGGCAGCCGCAAGGCGGGCCTCTTTCTTGAGAACGTGTTTCCACTCATTCAGCGGGCTGAACAGATGAACGCGGCGAATGAGGATTAAGGTTTTATTAATCTTGCGCGGGGAAAATGGCCCTTGTCCTCTCTTACCACAGAGCCCACGCGCTGATGAATACTTTGCTGGAAACCTATAATCAGGATCTGTTCCTTACCATTAATGCCCTTCCCGGCACGCCCGGCTGGCTCATCGATTTTGCGACATTCAGCGCAGAGTATCTGATCTTTCTGCTGCCGCTTATGCTGCTGATTTACTGGTTTACAGGTGGGCGCGCAGAACGCGAAACCGCCCTGTTTGCCATCGTAACGGCCATCACAGGGCTGACACTGAATTTTCTCTTTTCAGCATTCTATTTTCATCCGCGCCCTTTTATGATTCGGCTGGGTCACCTGTGGATCGATCACGCTGCGGATACGTCATTTCCCAGCGACCACGGCACGCTGTTTTTCAGTATCACGCTGGCATTATGGGCCAGGGGTAACTGGGGCTCCGGTGGCATTCTCACGCTCGTCTCACTGCTGGTTGCCTGGTCACGTATCTTTCTCGGGGTTCACTTCCCACTGGATATGGCAGGCGCGCTCGGTGTAGCGGCCGTAGCCGTGATCATCGTAACCCTGTTCTGGCGCAAAAAAGGCGAAACGCTGCTGTCATGTTGCGAAGCCGTATCAATATGTTTATTCAGCCTGCTCCCGGAACGGATTTATCAGTTGTTCAGCCGACATTCGTAATCCTGCGCCGCTTAACCCCGGTGCCTGAAGGCGGCGAAAGCGCCCGCCAGGCACCGAATAACCTTTTTTGGTTTTGTCACCGTCGGTGACCAGCCGCTTCCCACCGGTTCTGTCTACGCTGGTGACGATGGTAATGCACCCTGTCCCGCGTGGAGCTGTCACTCGCTTTTTTCTGGTGGGCTCCATCGCACCCTGTGCTATCTTCGCCCTGCTCATGCCACAGACCGCACCATTTCAGAAAGCCTGTTTAGTATGTTGTAACTATAAAGGCGTTTGCAGCAGCGCGATCTTTCTGCCACATTGAGCATGTTGTAACTACAGGAGAGACTGCGGTGCGTTATGATTTAGTCACAGATATGCAGCAGTGCGTCAAGGATCTCGAAGAAGCCCTGGGAGCATTACGGCAGCAGATTGAGGCGCAGCCGCTGTTAATCGCCCGGGTCTTCAGTCTGCCCCCGATTGAAAAAGGGCATGAACACGATGCGATTACTCAGATTGCCGTGGAGCAGCACCTGGGCACAGAGGCGCGGGAGCGGGCGCTCAACCACTATTGCCGTCTGTTCATGCAGCACCAGTCAGAAAAGCTCAGCACTAAAGCCGCCGTGCGCCTGCCGGGTGCGCTCTGCATCGAATGCAGCGAGCAGGACGCGCAGCAGCTTACCGCGTTTATCAACAGCATCAACCAGCTGAAAGCCCGTCTTGAGCACATGATCACCGTGGAGTCCGGTCTGCCTTCCGAAGCCCGGTTCGAATTTGTGCATCAGCATTTGCGCGGCTTAATTACCCTGAATGCTTACCGGACCATCACCGCCCTTCCCGCGCCAGAGAGTGTGCGCTTTGGCTGGGCAAACAAGCAGGTCATTAAGAACGTTAAACGGGACGAGATCATCGCCCAACTGGAAAAGAGTCTGAAGGCTGGCCGTGCCCAGGCCCCCTGGACACGCGAGCAGTGGGCGGAAAAAGTGCAGCAGGAACTGGCGGATGTACGCGCCCTGCCCGCATCCGCGCGCCTGAAGATTAAACGTCCGGTGAAAGTGCAGCCGGTTGCGCGCATCTGGCGTGCGGAAGAGAAAAAGCAAACGCAGCTTGCCTGCCCGTCACCGATTCTTGTGCTGTGCCGGGATCGCACCCAGGTGCCAAAGTTAGGTGAGCTGCTGAATTACGATGCAGAGGCGATTACGCATCGCTATAAACCCGCCGCAGAACCCCTGCATTTGCTGATCCCACGCCTGCATCTCTGGGTGGACTGCCCGGTGTGATATCAGGGCCTGTGCAGGCCCTGACAGACCTCACTTACGACTTCATGCTGCCCACCATGTCTTCCGGACGCACCCAGGCATCAAACTCCGCTTCCGTCAGATAGCCCAGCTTCAGCGCCGAAGCTTTCAGCGTTAAGCCTTGTTTGTGGGCCTGTTTGGCAATTTCAGCGGCCTTGTCATAACCGATGTGCGTATTCAGCGCGGTGACCAGCATCAGCGACTCGTTGAGCAACTGATCAATACGCTCACGCACCGGTTCGATACCGACAGCGCAGTGGTGATTGAAACTGTCCATCCCATCCGCCAGTAAACGAACGGACTGCAGGAAGTTATGGATAATCATCGGACGATAAACGTTCAGTTCGAAGTTGCCTGATGCGCCCCCCATGTTAATCGCCACGTCATTACCCATGACCTGACAGCACAACATTGTCATCGCTTCACACTGGGTGGGGTTAACCTTGCCCGGCATGATGGAGCTGCCGGGTTCGTTTTCCGGGATAGCAATTTCGCCGATACCACAGCGCGGACCGGATGACAGCCAGCGGACATCATTAGCAATCTTCATCAGTGAAGCCGCCAGGCCTTTCAGCGCACCGTGTGCATGCACCAGCGCGTCGCAGGTGGCCAGGGCTTCAAACTTATTAGGGGCGGTCACAAACGGCTGCTCTGTCAGTTCCGCCAGGGCTTTCGCCACACGCACGGCATATTCAGGATGGGTATTCAGGCCGGTTCCCACCGCGGTGCCGCCCAGCGCCAGCTCGGCCAGATGCGGAATGCTCTGCTCAATATGTTTAAGGTTGTGCTCCAGCATGGCGACCCAGCCGGAGATCTCCTGACCGAGCGTGAGCGGCGTGGCGTCCTGCAGATGGGTACGGCCAATTTTAACGATGTCTTTAAAGGCGTCAGATTTGGCACGCAGGGTTTGCTTCAGAACGTTCAGTTGGGGAATCAGGTGCTCTCGTACCGCAATGACCGCCGCAACGTGCATCGCCGTCGGGAAGACATCGTTTGAACTCTGGCTTTTATTAACGTCATCGTTGGGATGCACCAGGCGGGACATGCCGCGCTCACCGCCCAGCAGCTCACTCGCACGGTTGGCCAATACTTCATTCATGTTCATGTTGGTCTGGGTGCCGGAGCCGGTCTGCCAGATCGCCAGCGGGAATTCATCGCTGTGTTTATCCGCCAGCACTTCATCAGCGGCCTGAATAATCGCCTCCGCCCGCTCCGCAGGCAGTAAGCCTAAATCCCGGTTAACGCTGGCGGCCGCGCGTTTGGTCATCGCCAGCGCGTGCACCAGCGCCACCGGCATCTTCTCTGTTGAGATACGGAAATGCTCCAGGGATCGCTGTGTCTGTGCGCCCCAAAGTTTATCAGCCGGTACATCAATTGGCCCCATTGAATCTTTTTCAACGCGATTGGCTGCCATGACTTTCTCCTTTCACCGTTTTAAATAAACCCTTCGTTCACGCGCGGGTGTTCGCTACGCATGAAGCAGATAAACTCATACAAATTTTTAACATCATCCGAGCTTAGCATCCTTCTTGCGCTGGATATGTATTTTCCATGCCAGTTTCTGCTTTAATAAGCGCAATATTCCCATGCCAGAAAGGCAGTGAAATGAAAAAGATGAGTAATGCGGTGCAATATTATGCCTGGGGGAGCAAGACGGCATTAACCTCCCTGTATGGCATCGCCAATCCTGAAGACTTACCGATGGCGGAACTGTGGATGGGGGCGCATCCCAAAAGCCCGTCCGCCGTTGACGTTGAGGGGCAATCCCGCTCGTTACGCGATGTCATCGCGGCCCATCCGTCGCAGATGCTGGGCGACGCCGTGGCAAAACGCTTTGGCGAACTGCCCTTTTTATTTAAAGTGCTGTGTGCCGATCAGCCGCTCTCAATTCAGGTGCACCCCAGCAAATCCGCCGCCGAAGAGGGGTTTGCGCGTGAAAATGCCGCCTCTGTTCCGCTCAGTTCGCCTGAGCGTAACTATAAAGATGCCAACCATAAACCGGAGCTGGTGTACGCCTTAACGCCGTTTAAAGCCATCAATGGGTTTCGCGAGCGCAACGAGATGGTGACACTGCTCACTCCAGTGGCGGACGCGCATCCTGAGATCGCGCATTTCCTGCGCCAGCCCAGCCCCGACAACCTGGCGCAACTGTTTTCAACCCTGCTGTCGCTTCAACAGGACGAAAAAGCGCAGGCGTTAACCGTACTGAAAAACGTCGTCAGTCAGCAGACAGGCGAACCCTGGCAAACCATTCATGAGATTGCGGAATACTATCCGGATGACAGCGGGTTATTCTCGCCGCTGCTGCTCAATGTGATTACTCTGCAGCCCGGACAGGCGATGTTCCTGTTTGCGGAAACGCCGCATGCTTATCTGCATGGCGTGGCGCTGGAGGTCATGGCCAACTCCGATAACGTTTTGCGCGCTGGCCTGACGCCAAAATATATTGATATTCCGGAACTGATGGCCAACCTCAAATTTGACGAAAAGTCGGCCAGCCAGCTTCTTACACAACCGGAGATACAGCAGGATGGCGAGTATTTTCCCATTCCGGTAGACGACTTTGCTTTCTCCATTCATACGGTGAATGCGCAGCCGCTTACCCTGCATCAGGAAAGCGCGGCACTGCTGTTTTGTATTGAAGGTGAGGCCACCGTCACCAATCGCCAGCAGCAACTGATGCTAAAACCCGGCGAGTCCTGTTTCGTGGCCGCCACCGATGCGCCAGTGTCACTCACCGGCCAGGGCCGGGTGGCACGCGTGTATAACACGTTTAACTGAGACGGCTGACGCCATTGCGCTTAACTGCTATTATTTCAAACTATTAGCTAAAATGCCTGCGGGCGCTTCTTCACCCGCTGTCTGTGACACGGGTGAAATCAAGGATAAGGACGATTCAGCAATGAAAAAGACTCAAGTTGCCGTTGGTGTGGTAGTCGCTCTGGGCGTAGTCTGGACAGGCGCGGCGTGGTTTACCGGCAAAAAGCTGGAAAGCAATATGGATCAAATGATTCAAAATGCTAACGCTCAGTTAACCACCCTGGCGCCCAACAGTCGTCTGAAAGTCAGCTATCAGGATTATCAACGCGGCATTTTCAGCAGCAAAATGAATGTGGTTATCCAGGCCAGCTCTCAGACCGAAGATAATCCTCTGCTCAAGCCCGGCCAGAGCATCATCCTGAACGAGCAGATCGACCACGGCCCGTTCCCCTTCGCACAGCTGAAAAAAGCCAACCTGATCCCCAGCATGGCGTCCGTGCATACCACGCTGACCAATACCGATGCGGTCAAAAAGCTGTTTGAACTGACCAACAACCAGTCGTTTATCAACGCCGAAACGCGTGTGGGTTACAGCGGCAGCACCGACACCGCAATAAAAATTCTGCCCATCGATTATCAAAATGCGCAAACAGCGCAACGCTTAGCCACCAGCGGCGGCACGCTGAATATCAGCGCAGACAACAAAGGCGATAAAGTGGGCCTGGACAGTGACATCGACAGCATTGCCATCACCACCAAAAATCAGGTCGATCAGCCGGTGATGTTTACGCTGAACGGCCTGAAGCTGAAAGCGGATACGCATCTCACCAACGAAGGCGTACGCATTGGCGATCAGTCCATCAGCGTGGATAAAGTGGCCGCCGCAGTCAGCGGTCAGGACGCGGTTATTCTTAACAAGATGGTCGGTGATTCCTCTTTTGATAATCAGTCCGGCAAAATCAATGGCGACATTAATTACAAAATTGACGGCGTTGAGGTGCAGAAGCAGAACCTGGGTCAGTTCGCATTAAAAATGAAGCTGTCACAGTTTGATGCGCAAAGCGTTAAAGCGTTCTCGGATAACTACAACGCTCAGCTGACCACCCTGATGAACCAGCCTGGCGTGGAAGACGATCCGGTGCGTTTCCAGAACGGTGTGCGCGCGATCCTGCTGAACAATTTGCCGACCCTGCTGAAAGGGGCCCCGTCCATCAGCATCGCACCACTAAGCTGGAAGAACGATAAAGGCGAGAGTACTTTCAACCTGAATGCCCACTTTAACGATCCGTCCACGGTGACAGGCGAACCGCAGACGCTGGCGGCATCCGTTGATCGCGTGCTGAAAACGCTGGATCTGAAGCTGTCTGTCAACATGCCGATGGCGACGGAAACCATGCGCCATATTGGCCTGGCTGAAGGTTATCAGGCTGAAGACGCGCAGAAACTGGCCGATCAGCAGGTTAAAGGGCTGGCAGCGATGGGCCAGATGTTCCGTCTGACACAAACGCAGGACAACAACATCGTTACCAGCCTGCAGTATGCCAACGGTCAGGTGAACATGAACGGCGATAAGATGTCGCTGGAGCAGTTCATGTCACGCTATATGCTTGGCGTCCCGACAAACGAAGGCATGCCGCAATAAGGTCAACCTTTTCGATCAAGGCGGCCCTGGCCGCCTTTTTTACGTCACTGCACCGCCCGCTTTTCTCTCCCGATTCGCTCTTATCAGGCGGCCTGCGCGGCGTTCCCGTTTATAAAGTGAACAGTTAACCCCTGCCTTTCACACTTGTTGCGCAAATCACTGGCGTTGTTGCGCAAGATATTTTTATAATGCTCTGCACTTTACAGATATCCAGACGAGTGCACTCCATGATTGATTCAACGCTTCCCCTTACCGACATTCACCGCCACCTTGATGGCAACATCCGTGCACAAACCATCCTTGATTTAGGCCGCCAGTTTAACCTGACCTTACCGGCGGATACGCTGGACACCCTGCGTCCGCATGTTCAGGTCACCGAAACGCAACCGGATCTGGTCAGCTTTCTGCAAAAGCTGGACTGGGGCGTGAAAGTGCTGGGCGATCTTGACGCCTGTCAGCGAATCGCGCGTGAGAACGTCGAGGATGCCGCCCGCGCCGGGATTCACTATGCCGAGCTGCGCTTTTCACCCGGCTATATGGCGATGACCCACCATCTGCCGATTGCCGGTGTGGTTGAGGCGGTGATTGATGGCGTAAAGGCCGGCTGCCAGCAGCATGATATCACCGTGCGCTTAACGGGCATCATGAGCCGGACTTTTGGCGAACAGGCCTGTCTGGATGAACTGAACGGTTTCCTCGCCCATCGCGACCATATTACCGCCGTGGATTTGGCCGGGGATGAACTCGGTGCGCCGGGTCACCGTTTTCTGAGCCACTTCCGTCGCGCCCGGGATGCCGGTTTTCACATTACCGTGCATGCCGGTGAAGCCGCAGGCCCGGAAAGTATCTGGCAGGCGATTCGTGATCTGGGCACTGAACGCATCGGTCATGGTGTGAAGGCTATTGAAGATCGCGCGCTGATGGACTATCTGGCGGAAAACGGTATTGGTATCGAATCCTGCCTGACCTCCAATATCCAGACCAGCACCGTCGCCTCGCTGGCGCAGCATCCGCTGAAAACGTTCCTGGAGCATGGCGTGCTGGCGACCATCAACACCGACGATCCCGCCGTACAGGGCATTGAGCTGGCTCATGAGTACCTGCATGCCGCCCCGGCTGCGGGACTGAGCCAGGCGCAAATGCGTCAGGCACAGGACAACGGCCTGACTATCGCGTTTTTAAGCGCGGCAGAAAAAGCCGCCATCCGGGCGAAAGTGCAGTAAGCATAAAAAAGGCCGCGTTATTCGCGGCCTTTTTAGCGCTGAAAGCGCTTATTTCAGCGACATGGTCTGGCGTTTTTCCGCCGACTGCAGCCCCAGCTCAATCAGTTCCATGACCTGAATGGCTTCTTCCGCCGTCACCGGATTCGCCCCGCGCCCGGAAATGGCATCACGAATCGCAGCGTAATAGGCGGGATAGTTGCCCGGCTGTGTCAGGACAGTTTTTTCATTCAGCGCGTCGCCCTCCACTTGGGTCAGCGTACCGTCACGCATGTCGTAACCCCAGTTCTCGCCCGGCGGGAAATCCCCCGCTTTCAGCCGATCTTCCTGCGGGTCAAGACCGTATTTAACGTAACTGCCGCGCGTACCGTGCACGGTATAGCGTGCGGATTCAGCCGCCACCAGCATGCTGGCGTGCAGCACCACCCGGCGCTGTGGATAGGTCAGCGTCGCATGAAAATAGTCGGTGGTCTGGGCACCCGGCCGCATTTCCGCCAGATCAACGTTAATCGCCACCGGCGGGCCAAACAGCTGTAGCGCCTGATCCAGCAGGTGCGGTCCCAGATCGTACCAGATGCCGCTGCCCACCCCTTTCATCTCGCGCCAACGCTGCCGTACTTCCAGACGGAAACGGTCAAAGTGCGATTCAAAATAACGCACCTCACCCAGCTCACCCGCTGCCAGTAAGCCTTTCAGCGTCAGGAAATCACTGTCCCAACGGCGGTTATGGAACACGGATAACAGCAGCCCTTTGGCTTTAGCTAAGGCATCCAGCTCGCGCGCCTGTGACAACGTCACGGTGAACGGTTTGTCCACCACGACGTGCTTGCCTGCGTTGAGTGCGGCTTTAGCCAGAGGGAAGTGCGTATCATTCGGTGTAGGGATAACAATCAGATCTAACGTAGGATCGTCGAACAGGGCCTGGGGCTCGGCGACGACCTGCACGGCGGGCCAGTCGGCATGGACTTTGCTGGCATCGCTGCTGGAGATGGCAGCCAGTTCAACCTCCGGCGTGCCCGCGATCAGGGGCGCGTGGAAGGTTTTGCTGGCAAAGCCATAGCCGATGAGTCCTACTCGCAGTTTCTCGCTCATTCCTTTTCCTCATTAATCGCTAACCAGACTGATTTAAGACTAATAGTCGGGTCAGGACAAGGAGGATTCCCCTTAAAATCAGGAGACTGAGCGCCGTGCACCGTTCCAGGCGCTCTGACTGGCCAGATTATCGTGTACGTCCTGATTGCGGCGGCGGAAATCACTCGGGCTGACGCCGACGCGCTTACGGAAGACGCGCGAAAAATAAAGCTGATCGTCGTAGCCCACTTCACGCCCAATGCTCGCGATGGGTTCCTGCGTGGTTTGCAGCAGCAACTTAGCGCGAATGACGCGCTGATCTTCCCGCCAGCGAAGCAGGTTCACGCCCATTTGCTCGCGGAACAGGTGCGCCAGCCGCGAAGGTGACAGACACACATGGCGCGCCACTTCCTCGATTTTGACCTCGCTGGCCAGATGATTATTCACATACTGGCAGGCTTCGATGATACGGGGATCGCGGATTTGCTGATGGTTACGTGGATCTTCTTCCACCGCCCGTAACAACAGCCGTTCCAGCAAATTCATTGCCAGTTCTTCGGCAAAACGACGCGATGAGTTGTGGGTTTGTTCAATAGTGGCAAACAGGCGATCAAATTCGCCCCGCAGTGACTCCGGTAAGCGCAGCCGACCAACGCCTTCCTGTTCATCCTGCCAGCGCAGCCAGTCATGCCAGTACGCGCGCGGACGAAAATAGACCCAGCGGTGAAACCACTGCGGACTGTCGGGCGCCCGACCATAATAGTGAGCCGTTTTTGGCTGGAACAGCAGCATTTCACCCGGTTCACAGTCAAAGGCCTTTTCGCCGTCGAACACCCGCCCTTTGCCTTTGATGGTCAGGTTGAGAATATAGCCCTTCATGCCGTGTGGGCGATCAATAAAAAAATCCAGCGGACCATCCGCGGTGATCGGGGTTAATCCCGCCACCAGCCAGGCATTAAACGCGTATCCGGGCAGCAAAGGGTTCTGTTGCTCTGCCGGTAATTCACGGTGATACATACTGTCCTCACTTCGTCGTTGATTGATCACGCGCGGACACCTTTCGCGTCCGCGGGAAGGTTTCACGCCAAATCAGACTTTATTCTTTTGTTTGTAGCGGTCGAATATCACCGCTGCCAACAGTATCAAACCCCGCACAACATACTGTGAGAATGGCGAGATATTTAATAAATTCATCGCATTCTCAACGGTGCCCAGAATCAGTACCCCGGCGATCACATAGGAGATTTTGCCGATGCCGCCCTTCAGTGACACGCCGCCCAGTACGCAGGCCGAGATGACCACCAGTTCATAACCAATTGAGGTCATGGGCTGACCGCTGGTCATACGTGACGCCAGGATGATGCCCGCCGCCGCAGAAACCAGGCCAGAGAGAATAAAGATAATGATGCGGGTACGCACAACCGGCACGCCCGCCAGCCGTGCAGCCTCTTCATTCCCGCCAATCGCCAGCGTGTTGCGGCCAAAGGTGGTTTTGTTCAACAGGAAGGCGAAGATCACCATGGTACCCAGCGTGATCCAGATGGGCGCAGGCACGCCCAGCCAGTTGGCGAAGCCCAGTACGAAGAAGCGCTCGTCTTCGATGCCCACCGCTTTACCGTCCGAGAAGATATAGGCCAGACCGCGCACAATCTGCATGGTCGCCAGCGTGGTAATCAGGGCGTTGATTTTCAGTCGGGCGATAACAAACCCGTTGATAAATCCGGTGATGACACCGAGTAACAGCCCGGCCGCCACCCCCAGCCAGAGGCTCTCGCTCATATTGATCACCACGGCGGTGACCACGCCCGCGCAGGCAATCACCGAGGCCACCGACAGGTCAAAATCGCCGGAGGCCAGGCAGAACAGCATACCGCAGGCCACCATGCCGGACATCGACATGGCCAGCCCCAGGCCTTTCATGTTGATAAAGGAGCCAAAGTTAGGGACAAAAACCGCACAGGCGATGAACAGCAGGGCAAACACCACCAGCATGCCAAAGTTGTCCCAGACGCGCCCAAAATGCACACCCCGGCGAGGGGCGGCTGGCGGCGTATTTGATGTCGTGGAAGAAGTCACGGTACTCTCCTGTCAGGCCACGGCGGCCGCATGTGTCGTTTTAGGCATGGCCAGGCTCAGCGTCAGCTGCTCTGTGGCCTCGTCATGCAGTAATTCCCCGGCGACCGCCCCTTCGCGCATCACGATAATGCGGTCGGCCAGGCCCATCACTTCCGGGAGATCGCTGGAGGCAAACAGCACCGCAATGCCGTTGTTCGCCAGCTGGTAAATCAGGTTATAAATTTCGTGTTTAGCCCCGACATCAATGCCGCGGGTAGGCTCGTCCAGCAAAATCACCTTGATCTCCTCGGACAACCAGCGGCCAAGAATGGCTTTTTGCTGGTTACCGCCGGACAGGTTCATGATCAACTGGTCAGCGCTGGGCGTTTTGATTTTGAGGGAACGGATATGGCTGTCGGCATTCTTCACCTCCCAGCCGTTTTTGATCAGGCAACCGGCGGTGAGGTTATGACGGCGGGCGCTGATGTTGATGTTGTCGCGCACCGAATGCACCGGAATAATGCCTTCGGCTTTGCGATCTTCAGGGCACAGCATCACGCCCGCCCGAATCGCATCAATTGGCGCCGTCACGTTAAGGGGTTCCCCATCCAGCAGAATGCGGCCACCGCGCAGGCGCGTGGCGCCAAACAGCCCTTTCAGCAGTTCGGTGCGTCCCGCGCCCACCAGACCAAACAGGCCGACAATTTCCCCGGCATGCACATTCAGCGAGATTGGCGCTCTGACGCCCTTCGCCTCCACGTCCTGTAGCGCCAGCCGTACCGGGCCTTTTTCCCGCGGCACGTAGCCGTAGATATCACCCAGATTACGTCCGACCATAGCCTGTACCAGATCGTCATGATGCGTATTGGCCATGTCCGTAAAGGTGCGCACATAGCGCCCGTCTTTAAACACGGTGATGGCGTCACTGAGGGCAAAAATCTCTTCCATACGGTGCGAGACATACAGCACCACGCGCCCTTCCGCGCGCAACTGGCGGATCACCCGAAACAGATTGTCGATTTCGCGTGCGGACAGCGAGCTGGTTGGCTCATCAAAGGCAATGATGCGCGCGTTACGGGCAAGCGCTTTGGCAATCTCAACCATCTGCCACTGGCCCAGCGACAGGTATTTCAGCGGCATGTCCGGATCGATGTCCATACCTAAATTTTTCAGTTGCAGCCCGGCTTCGTAACGCAGCAGCTTGCGGTTTACCAGGCCATGCTTATGCGGCAACTGGCCCAGATAGATATTCTCCGCCACGCTCATTTCGGGCACTAAATGCAGTTCCTGGTAGATAATGGCGACACCCGCATCCAGCGCATCCGTGGTGTGCTGGAAATTCATCGGCTTGCCTTTGATGCGAATCTCGCCGCCACTGGGCAGATAGCTGCCGCTGAGGATTTTAAGCAGTGTCGATTTACCGGCACCGTTTTCCCCCATCAGCGCGTGCACCTGACCGCCATGGCATTCAAATGAAATATCCTGCAGCGCTTTCACGCCGGGAAAAGTTTTACTGATGCCATGAAACGACAGAAAGGCTGAATCAGTGTTCATGGTGTCTCCAATAGATGGCTGTGAGGAATCGGGGCACCTGACGCTCAGGCTGAACATCGTCGCGGTGTTCAGCCCTGCTTTCCTGATGACCCGATGGTGTTATCCGTACTGCCTGTTATTACATCAACCCTTTCTTCGCCAGCTCGGTTTTAAAGTTGTCACGCGTAATCAACACGACGTCTGTCACTTCGGTGAATTTCGGTGGCTCCTGTCCTTTGCTTACCCAGTTGTAGAGCATCTGGCTGCTCTTATAGCCATGGATGTCCGGACTTGGCAGCAGTGAGCCATAGAAGCCGGTCGCGTTGGCTTTTGACAGTTCGCTGACGGCGTCGACGCCGTTGATACCGATACCGATCACGTCAGCGGCTTTAAAGCCCTGACCTTCGGTTGCACGCACGCCGCCCAGCACGGTGTTGTCGTTCATGCCGACAATCAGCCAGTGCTTCACTTCAGGGTGCTGAACCAGCAGGGAGTTACCGGCATCAAATGCGCCGGGGATGTCATTCGATTTGGTCGGGACCTGATAGATCTGTTTTTCCGGGAAGCCGGCCGCTTTCAGGGCATCCATCGAACCACCGGTACGACGACGCGCGGTATCCAGTTCGTTAGCGGTGATCGCCATCACGGCGGTGTCTTTGACATCCCAGCCGCGTTTCTGCATTTCTTTATACAGTTCCTGTCCCTGACGTTCGCCAATTTTGGTCGCGGCCATCATGACCAGCGGTACGCTGTCCATCGGCTTGCCTTTGGCGTTCACAAACTGATCGTCCACGGCGATCACCTTCAGGCCATAACCGCGCGCCTTTGCCATGATGGCGGAGCCGAGTTTGGGATCCGGTGTGCAGATCACGAAGCCTTTTGCGCCATTCGCGGCCAGGCTGTCGATAGCATTAAGGGTTTTTTCGCCGTCCGGAACGGCAATTTTGATCACCTCAAAGCCCAGGTCTTTACCGGCTTTATCCGCAAATTTCCATTCGGTCTGGAACCAGGGTTCTTCCGGCTGCTTCACCAGAAAACCCAGCTTCATAGTCTCGGCGATAGCTGATTGTGACATAACCGCTGCCAGCCCGATGGCTGCCAGCGCTTTAGTGAATTTATGCATGATGCTCTCCGGCGCTAGTGGTTTTATCGCTGTTAAATACGAATCGGTGTAAACGCTACCAGTTAACTCTCTTTTGTAGGTACATATGTAAATCAGCACGTTAGCGGGAGCCATGAGGGTAGCCTGCTTAAACGCTGGCCTAGTTTTAGCGGGAATGAAGAAGAAAAATGTAGAGCGGTATCACATCTTAAAATCACGACAGAATGATCCATATATTCAGCAAATTTAACCGTCTGTTAACTTTTGCAATGGATCACAAATTCACTGCGTGTGGCAGAAAAGTGCATATTCTCAGCCAGCCGTGACTAACCCTTCTTTTTTACACATCTCAGGATAAGGAGGTTTATTCACAACAGGAGAGTCAAATGCGTACTGAAGCCATCACCCTGGGGCTGGACTTTGGTAGTGATTCGGTGCGTGCGCTGGCGGTGGATTGTCACACTGGTCAGGAGCTGCACAGTGCCGTGGCCAACTATGCACGCTGGCAGCAGGGACTTTACAGCGATCCTCACAGCAACCGCTTTCGTCACCATCCTCAGGACTATATTGATGCTATGGAGCAGGCCATGCTGGGTGTGCTCGCGGCGCTAAGCGACACGCAACGGGCCGCCGTCGTCGGCATCGGTGTCGACAGCACCGGCTCCACCCCCGCTCCGATCGATCGTGACGGCAAGGTACTTGCCCTGCGGCCGGAGTTTGCGGAAAACCCCAATGCGATGTTTGTGCTGTGGAAAGACCATACGGCCATTGAAGAAGCGGAAGAGATTAATCGCCTGTGTCGCAGCGGCCGCTTTACCGATTACAGCCGCTATATCGGCGGGAGCTACTCGTCGGAATGGTTCTGGGCCAAGATTCTTCATATTACCCGCCAGGATGCTGCCGTGCGCGATGCGGCCGTGTCCTGGGTTGAACTCTGTGACTGGGTGCCCGCCTTACTCAGCAATACCGTCGCCCCGGACAAACTCCGTCGTGGGCGTTGTGCCGCTGGTCACAAAGCGCTGTTTCATGCTGACTGGAACGGCTTACCCGACGCCGACTTCCTTAACGCGCTGGACCCGGCGCTGACTCAACAGCTGGATTCTCCCCTGTTCAGCGAGACCTGGACCGCGGATATCCCGGTGGGCACGCTAAGCCCGGAATGGTCGCAACGCCTGGGTTTACCGCAGCAGGTTACGATTTCGGGCGGCGCATTTGACTGCCATATGGGCGCGGTCGGCGCCGGTGCGCGACCCTATACCTTAGTGAAAGTGATTGGCACGTCGACCTGCGACATCCTGATTGCTGACACCGGGAAAGTCGGCGACCGCGCCATCAAAGGCATCTGTGGTCAGGTTGATGGCAGCGTCGTGCCGGGCGCGATTGGTCTGGAAGCAGGCCAGTCGGCGTTTGGCGATATTTATGCCTGGTACAGCCGCCTGCTGGGCTGGCCGCTGCAGCTGGCAGCGCAGCACCATCCCGAACTCAAACCGCAGTTGGCTGAGATGCAAACGTCACTGATCACCCGTCTGACCGAGGCCTGGGTCGCCAGTCCGCAGTTGGATCACCTGCCCGTAGTGCTGGACTGGTTCAACGGCCGCCGTACGCCCAATGCCAACCAGCGCCTGAAAGGGGTCATTACCGACCTGAATCTCGGCACGGATGCTCCGGCCCTGTTTGGCGGCCTGATTGCGGCCACCGCCTTTGGTGCCCGCGCCATCATGGAGTGCTTCGAGCAGCAGGCAATTCCGGTGGAAAACATTCTTACCCTCGGCGGCATTGCCCGTAAATCCCCCGCCATTATGCAGGCCTGCTGCGACGTGATGAACCGGCCGCTGGATATCGTCGCCTCCGATGAGTGCTGTGCGCTAGGCGCAGCCATCTTCGCTGCCGTCGCCGCGGGCTTTCACCGCGATGTGGAGCAGGCGCAGGACGTCATGGCCAGCCCGATTGACGTGACGCTGCAGCCCGATCCGCAACGCGTCGCGCGCTATCAGGCACTTTATCAACGCTATCAACAATGGTGCGAGACGGCAGAACCCCATTATGCCGCCCGTTCCGCTTCCGCTAAGTAAAGGAGTGGTTTTATGCAACAGTTCAACGTGTGGTTTGTCATTGGTACACAGCACCTCTACGGCGCGGAAACGTTACGTCAGGTTGAACACAATGCCCGGCAGGTGGTGGACGGATTAAATCAGGCGGGTTTGCCTGTACGTCTGACGCTGAAACCGCTGGTCAAATCGCCTGATGAAGCGCTGTCGCTGTGCCGTGACGCCAGTCACGATCAAAACTGTATCGGTATCATTACGTGGTTGCATACCTTTTCGCCGGCCAAAATGTGGATCGGCGGATTGAATGTCTTAACGAAGCCCCTGCTACAGTTTCATACCCAGTTCAATGCCGAGATCCCCTGGGACAGCATGGACATGGACTTTATGAACCTGAATCAAACGGCGCACGGTGGCCGTGAGTTTGGCTTTATTGGTGCGCGCATGGGCCTGCAGCACAGCGTGGTGACCGGCCACTGGCAGGATAAACACAGCCAGCAGCGCGTCGCCAACTGGATGCGTGCGGCGCTGGCCAAACAGGCCAGTCAGCATCTGAAAGTCGCGCGTTTTGGTGACAACATGCGTGAAGTCGCGGTCACCGAAGGCGATAAAGTGGCGGCGCAAATCCAGTTCGGCTATGCGGTTAATGGCTGGGGCGTGGGGGATTTGGTGGAGGTGATCAACAGCGTCAGCGAGGGTGATGTCAATGCGCTGGTTGACGAATATGAAAGCCAGTATCGTTTCTCCGACGTGGCCGCCGCAGGCGGTGAAAAACGGCAAAACGTACTGGACGCCGCACGCATCGAGCTGGGCCTGAAGCGTTTTCTGGACGACGAAGGCTGCAAGGCGTTTACCACCAACTTCCAGACGCTGCACGGCATGACGCAGTTGCCCGGCCTGGCGGTACAGCGCCTGATGGGCCAGGGTTATGGCTTTGCGGGCGAAGGAGACTGGAAGACCGCCGCCCTGCTGCGCATCTTTAAAGTGCTGGCGGGTGACCGTCCCGGCGGCACCTCCTTTATGGAGGATTACACTTACCACTTCTCGCCGGGCAACGATTTAGTGCTGGGTTCTCATATGCTGGAAGTGTGCCCGTCTATCGCGCGGGAAGAGAAGCCGCTGATCGACGTGCAGTTCCTCGGCATCGGCAACAAAGCCGATCCGGCGCGGCTGATTTTCTCCACGCCGGCCGGTCGTGCCATTAACGCCAGCGTGATCGATATGGGCGATCGTTTCCGCCTGCTGGTTAACGTAGTGGACGCGATTGAACAGCCTAAACCACTGCCAAAACTGCCGGTAGCCCGCGCGTTGTGGAAAGCGCAGCCGTCTCTGGCGACCGCCTCTGAAGCCTGGATTCTGGCAGGCGGTGCGCACCATACGGTGTTCAGTCAGGCCCTGACGCTGGACGATATGTATCTGTACGGCGAGATGCACGGCATTGAAGTGCTGGTAATTGATGAGCACACCCGGCTTCCGGCCTTTAAAGATGCGCTGCGCTGGAATGACGCCTATTACCATATGAAGCGCTAAGCACCGCTAGCGAACGCATTAACAAAGCGGCGGGCCAGCCCGTTGGCGGCCCGCTTTTTTTATGCGTCGCGCTCAACCTGAGGCACAGCGTTACTGCCCTGATATCGGGCAATAATCCCCCCTGGCCGCTGTCTGTTTCCTTTGCCAGTCGATCGGCAAAAGCCGCTGCCGGCCTGGCGATATGACCGCCCGATAACGGGACAGGTTATCTTCGTTAACCTTCCCCACCGCGAGGCACCGTTACATGGCTGTCATGCGGCTCAGACGTTGTGCGTGAGGGCAGTGTGACGCGGCGTCACGCTATGACTGCCCGTCTGATCGTTAATGTTTTGATAGTGAACGTCGCTGTGGCTGACGCGCGCGGGCCTGTCAGACAGGAAGCGGCTGTCTTGCTCTGTCTGTTGCGTGGGCGTTGCTGCGGCATTGCCTGCCTTGACCAGAAGCGGCTTCACGGGCGCTGCCGAAGGCTGCCAGGCTATTCGCGCCTCGGTCAGCGTATTTTGGGCCAGATTCTCATTCACCTGCGCCAGTTGCCGCCGCAGCACATTGAGTTTCACTGCGGTCGCCAGCGGAATCTGACGTTCCTGATCCTCCAGCACGCTAATCTGCTGACGGGTCGCATACTGCTGTTGCAGCAACGCGCGGTACTGGCTTTCATAGCCCCAGACCACCGACTGCTCCTGTGCAAACTGCAACGCCGAAATATAGCCTTTGTTCAGCAGCGGTCGCCATTTGTTGACCAGGTTTTGCGCCATGCCAACCTGCGCGGACTCGATTTTGATTTGCTGATCAAGTTGCGCCAGTTGTCCGTTCAGCATGGCGGCCTGGAAGTGGTTATCACTGACCTGTTGCAGCGCCAGCTGCTGCGTGTGGGCCATGTCCTGCAGCAGGCTGCCCTGCTCCAGCTTCAACTGATCGCTGACGAGTTGCATGCCTTTGAGTGCCTGACGGTTTGCCTCGGCGATCATAACGACTGAGGGCGCGGAGGCATGCGGCAAATGTTCACTGACGGCAGCGATTTGTCCGGTCGGGTTGGGTACAGTAGCGGCGCTGAGCGGGCGCGCGGACGCGTGCCGGCTGGACAGGACCTGGCGCAGAGCGGACGCATGATTGTCGACAAAACAGATCAGGCTCACCGTCCCCACCACCAGCGAGAACAGATTACGCCGCACAAAAAGTGAGGCAGAGGAAACGCCGCCAGCCGCGGCCACGCGGGACGACTCAGGTGATGGCTGTTGTAAAAATGGTTTTTCCATTTTTTACCCTTAACTCAGTGCGCGTTGGTGGTCTGTTTACGGGATGTCGCGGAAACGTTTTGCTCCCTGGCGGGCAAAAGGCCTCACCGCACACCTAACATCACATGCCCCGGAGCAGAGATAAAACAGAAGTTCATTTCCAGTCGTTACGCTTTGAAAGGGAATCTCACGATGTTTCACCAGCGGTTCAGGGATGTAAATGCCGATGTCTGGCTAACAGCACGCCTTCTCACCTACATTTTACGCAAGCGAGCGAATTAAATAGGGCGCCAGAAAACACTCAACGTCATTTCTCGCCACGCCCAGCGTCACGCCGATGCCCGCTTGCTTTAAGATCGCAATCCCTTCTCCGCGATTACGCGGATGCGGATCTTCAATGGCGATGTAAATATGTCTGGGCCTGAGCCGGGCCAGTGTTAGTGCGCAGGACGGGGTTCTGCCCTGAAAGGCACAGGGCTCTAGCGTGACATAGATTTCGCACTCTTCTACAGGTAACGTAAGTGTGGAAAGTGCATCAGCCTCAGCATGGTACTGACCCGGTGAACGGGTAAATCCGGTCGAGACAACCCGACCATTGTGAACAATTACGCACCCTACCGGTGGGTTAGGTCTGCAATGCGGCAGCGCATGGCGGGACTGCGCCAGCGCTAACAGCATAAATTGTTGTGATTTTTGCATCATTAACAGGACTCGTCTCATTACCGTTTTACGTCCGTGAGCTTAGCTACAGAACGTAAAACTCAGATAAACTGCCATTCAAATCCCGCAGAGGTGCGGCTGACATAACCTGCCGACGAGCCCGGAAAATGCGAACTAAACCAGCGTGCCTGATGCTCACTCGCCCACGTCATTGCCCAGCGCCGCTGGGCTTCGGCCTGCGCGGCATCAGCACAAAAGCGCGAGGCAAGCTGGGGCTGACTGACCTGCAAATCGTTATGCATCAGGTCACCGGAAAACAGCGCATAATCGCCCGCACTGTGCAGAATAATCGACGCGTGGTCATGACTGTGGCCGGGCGTGGGCACATAGCGCAGCACATCAGCAAACACCGGCTCTTGCGTCACATCGAACGTCTCCAGCAAACCCGCCGCGATAACCGGATTAATGCTGTCCTCTAACAGCGTTTTGCGTGCCGGATCGTGTTGCCAGCCTTTTAACCCGCTATCCGAACAGTAGTAGCGGGCATGTTTGAAAAACGGTGTCCATTTACCGTCCATCCAGTGCGTATTCCAGCCCACATGATCGCCATGCAGATGGGTGATCAGCACGATATCCACCGCGTCAGGATCGACGCCCGCGTCACGTAAGCGCTGCGCATACGGCGTATTCAGCTGATGGGAGAGCGGAGAGCCTGCCCGCTCGCGACCATTGCCGCTGCCCGTATCGATCACAATAAGGTTGTCAGGCGTGCGGACCACCCAACTGTGAACAGAGAGCGTAATCGTTTCCGGCGTTCCGCTCGCTAACGCCTGCGCGGGAAACAGCCATTCCGTGGACAGAGACGCGTCCAGTTCAGGAATTTTAAAGACCTCGCACTCACCTACGCGGTAAACCGGCGTCACAGACATATGACCTCTCAAATCAGGGGAAAATGATACTGGCTCGTCGCATATTGCCATCTTCCCGGCAGCTAAGCACGCTTAGCCCGGCATGCGTTCAAGATCGGCAATCAATCCCGGCCCTGTGGGCTGCCATCCCAGTTGCGCGCGAGTAAGCCTGCCTGAGGCGGACATATCCTGCGCAACGAAATGACTCAGCCAGCCAAAATGATCGGTAGCTTCAGCGGCTGAAAGGGATATGACCGGCAGGTTGAGGATCCGCCCGAGGGCGTCGGCAAGCACGCGCAGCGTAATGCCTTCTTCGGCGACAGCATGATAACGGCTTCCTGGTCTGTTTTTTTCCAGCGCCAGCCTGTAGAGGCAAACCGCATCGTCAAGATGCACTGCTGACCAGCGGTTTTGGCCTTCATCAATAAAAGCGGAAACGCCTGTCTGTCTCGCCACCTCAATCAACGACGTAACCAGGCCCTGCTTCAACGGATTATGTACCTGAGATAACCGCACAACGGAAACGTTGACCCCTTTTTCCAGTGCCACTATTGCGGCCAGCTCGGATGCCCGGCGCGGATTAGGATGAAGCGGGTTGAAATAGTCTTCTACGGCAGGTCTTCCCTGCCCCGTCGAGCCCAGTCCCACCGCCGAGGTGATGATTAAGGGCCGTGCGCTTCCTGCCAGTGCCGTGGCCATCGCGGCGATTGCCTGCCGATCGGCTTCACAGTTTGTCAGAAACGTCGAAAAATCATGGTTAAAGGCGGTATGGATCACTCCCTCGCAGCTTGCCGCGCCCCGTTGCAAACTATTGTGATCGTTAATATCACCCCAAAAGGGCTCGACACCTGCTTTGCTGAGCCTGTCGACACCCTGCTGATGTCGGGTCAGTCCGACCACCTCATGCCCTGCCGCGATCAGATCGGCCGCAATCGCCGACCCGATAAAACCCGTTGCTCCTGTAAGAAATAACCGCATGTCTGTTCGTCCTCTTGTCAGCCTTCGCAACCGTGGTTGTCTACTTTACGGTGGAGAAGGAATGCGCTCTATGTGATAACGTCGCTTTTTTATGTCTGACCGTCTGGGATGATCATGGACCCGCTTTCACAGCTCTTAGCCCTGCTTGAACCACAACGTTACGTTTCCGGTGGTGTGATACTGACGCCGGAGATGTCGGTACAATGGCCCGCTCATGATGGCGTGAAGTGCTATGCCGTCGTAGCGGGTGCCTGCTGGCTGACCGTTGACGGTGTTGCGGAACCCTTGCGCCTTAACGCCGGCGAGTGCTATCTGCTCCCGCCAGGCGCACCTTTCAGGCTGGCCACAAACCCGGACGCGCAGACTGTCGATTTTCAGACGGTGCGGTCTGAGATGGTTGCCGTGACAGCGGCAAAGCTTGATGAAACCTCCGCCTGTTTACTGGTAGGCGGGCATTTCCTGCTGACCGGACGGCCCGCACAGATGCTGTTAGGTACGCTGCCGCCAGTGGTGCATATCCGGCGCAGCGCAGACAGAGCCGCCATGCAATGGGCGCTGGAAAGAATGTCACAGGAAGTCCGTGAAGCGCAGCCCGGCAGCATCCTCATCGTGCAACAGCTGGCATTTATGCTGCTCATTCAGGCGTTACGGCTGTATGCAAATGACCCGCAGCAGTCAGGCTGGCTTGCGGCCCTGAAGGATAAAAAGCTGGGCGCGGCGCTGGCCTGCATGCACCAGCACCCCGAACACAAGTGGACGCTGGCGGAACTGGCAGCCAGGGTGGGAATGTCACGCGCGGTTTTTGCTGAACGATTTAAGCAAACGGTGGGCATCGCGCCCGTCGACTATCTCACGCAATGGCGCATGCATCTTGCCTGCGACCAGTTAAAAAAAGGGAATGGCGGGCTTACCGCGATTGCTGCCGGGCTGGGCTATGAATCTGAGAGCGCCTTTGCAAAAGCCTTCAAGCGTGTCATCGGTGTTTCACCAGGCAAGTTCAGTAAACAAAACGCCTGATCGGGCGGCCCGAAACCAGGGATGATGGCGGGCTTCAGGGGAATATGGCTGCGCGGCGCTGAAAAGCCCTGCGTGAGTACGGCAGCGCTTGCTGCGGGCCTGCACAACGCTCATGAAAGAGGCTTTTAACCTGAATAAATATCACCGCTTTTCCCGCAACATGAGAAATCTTCACATGAGCCGTTTTCATGAGGAGACGGAAACCGGGATATTGGCAGGCCTTACGCCACAAGGGTTCAGGGCGCATTGCATCACGGCACAGTCTGTCCGTTTGTATCCATTCCGCGTATGGCAGAGGCTTTACCTCTGTCGACCATGAAGATGGCTCATGTTGTGTTGAAATTAAGTCGCTTTCCCTTCCTCCGCGCCTCTGGCATAAAATATGCTTTATTGACAAACACACAACGTGAAAGCGGTTAAACGAAAAACCAGAATGCAGGCCAGTCTGGATAACTAACAGCCACAGACCGTTTTTCACATCAGAACGCAGGGTGCATCACGATGAAAAAAGAATTCACATTTACGATTAAGGGCAGTGTTTTCGATGAGAATTACAACCCGTCTGAAAATACGCGCATCACCACCAATTTTGCTAACCTGGCGCGCGGGACGAACCGTCAGGAAAACCTGCGCAATGCCTTAACGATGATTGATAATCGCTTCAACTCGCTGGCGCACTGGGATAATCCAAAGGCCGATCGTTATGGTGTGGAACTTGAAATCATCTCGGTTGAGTTAAATATCGAAAACGAGACGCAACGCGGCGCGTTTCCTGTAATTGAAATTCTGAAAACCCATATCGTCGATAAAAAAACTCAGCAGCGTATTGAAGGTATTGTTGGCAATAACTTCTCCTCTTACGTGCGCGATTATGATTTCAGCGTGCTGCTGTCTGAGCACAATAAAAACAACACCGGCTTCAGCGCACCTGCTAACTTTGGCGATTTGCACGGCAATATTTTCAAGTGCTTCGTGAACTCTTCGGCCTTTAAAGAGAACTTTAAAAAACAGCCGGTCATTTGCCTGAGCGTGTCCAGCAAAAACGTTTATACCCGCACAGGAAACCGTCATCCGGTACTGGGTATTGAATACCAGCAGGATGCCTATTCCCTGACTGACCAGTATTTCCACAAGATGGGTCTGACGGCGCGCTATTTCATGCCGGAAAACAGTGTTGCCCCGTTGGCGTTTTATTTCTCGGGTGACCTGTTGAGTGATTACACCAATCTTGAGCTGATCAGCACCATTAGTACGATGGAGACGTTCCAGAAAATTTATCGTCCTGAGATTTACAATGCTAATTCACCGGCTGGCCAGTGTTATCAGCCAAGCCTGAACCATCTGGACTATTCATTAACGCGCATTGTTTACGATCGCGAAGAGCGTAGCCTGTTAGCGGTAGAACAAGGGAAATTTACCGAAGAGAAATTCATTAAACCTTATAAAGCCGTTCTTGAAGAGTGGTCTGCCAGTTACGCGCTTTGATTAACCGAAATACAAGGTCACCTATTATGAAAACGTTGTTACCTACCTCAACCGCAGGCAGTTTACCGAAGCCATCCTGGCTGGCTCAGCCTGAAACGCTGTGGTCGCCCTGGAAGCTGCAAGGCTCAGAACTGGCTGAAGGGAAAAAAGATGCGCTGCGTTTAATTCTGGACGATCAAATCCAGGCCGGTATTGATATCGTCAGCGACGGTGAACAAACGC
Source organism: Pantoea sp. SGAir0180 (assembly GCF_043546245.1). Classification (NCBI taxonomy): domain Bacteria; kingdom Pseudomonadati; phylum Pseudomonadota; class Gammaproteobacteria; order Enterobacterales; family Erwiniaceae; genus Pantoea; species Pantoea sp. SGAir0180. Next base: position 1,812,944 of record NZ_CP028071.1, read on the forward strand.
GCCAGCACTTTGTGACGACATTTATTGAGCACCTGAATGGTGTTGATTTCGAGAAGCGCGAAATTGTCCGTATCCGTAATCGTTATGATGCCAGCGTACCGACGGTGATCAGCGCGGTTAGCCGTCAGAAACCCGTTTTTATTGACGATGCGAAATTCTTGCGTCAGCAGACTAAGCAGCCAATCAAATGGGCGCTGCCGGGTCCGATGACCATGATTGATACGCTGTATGACGGCCATTACAAGAGTCGTGAAAAGCTGGCCTGGGAATTTGCCAAAATTCTGAATCAGGAAGCCAAAGAGTTAGAAGCGATTGGCATCGACATTATTCAGTTTGATGAGCCCGCTTTTAACGTGTTCTTTGATGAAGTCAACGACTGGGGCATCGCCGCGCTGGAACGCGCTGTGGAAGGCCTGAAGTGCGAAACCGCTGTGCATATTTGCTACGGCTACGGTATCAAAGCCAATACCGACTGGAAGAAGACGCTGGGGACGGAATGGCGTCAATATGAAGAAGTCTTCCCGAAACTGCAAAAATCAAAAATCGATATCGTTTCGCTGGAATGTCAGAATTCGCGCGTGCCGATGGAGCTGATTGAGCTGATTCGGGGTAAAAAAGTCATGGTGGGTGCCATTGATGTAGCAACCAATACCATTGAAACGCCGGAAGAAGTGGCCGCGACGCTGCGTAAGGCGTTGCAGTTTGTGGATGCCGACAAACTCTATCCGTCAACCAACTGCGGTATGACGCCATTATCCCGTGAGGTGGCGCGTGGCAAGCTCCATGCCTTAAGCGCGGGTGCGGCTATTGTCCGTCAGGAGCTTTCAGCATAGTTCACGCGGGTAATCTGCAGCAGGTGAGCGCGCTGACGTGACTCGCCTGCCATCCCTGCCTTGTCGTTATCATCCCTTTGTGTAAGAACAGCCTGGCACTGACCGGGCTTTTTCGTGCGGGGGCCGCTGCCGTCTCTGATGAATTAGCCTGGGCATTGATGATGCCTGCGGAAACGGTGGGATCATGGAGCAGTCCCTGCTCCGCTGTTCAGTCCTTTATAAGCCGGTATCAGGAGCCACGATGGCTGTTCTGGCCCCCTTTCTTACCGGCTTCTGAGGCTTTTTCACGATCGTTTTTGAAATTGCCGCCGCTGTTCTGGCCGCCTTTTTTACCGGCTTCAGAAGCTTTCTCTTTATCTTCCGCGAAATTACCTGATCCGCCACGATGTTCAGTCATAATATTTCCTCTTCAGGTTAAAGTTGTCTGCTTCTTTGCTTCACCATTTGCATGGCACTGTTAAGGTTATAACGCGCCTGTTAATCTGCAAGCGTGGCGGATAAAACATTCGCCGCTTTGTTTAGCGCTTTTAATACTGCCGCGCAACCGCAACGGAGGGCGGAAAATAAAAGCGAAAAACAACAAGATAATCACCATAAAACTCGCTTCTCTTGTTTAAATGCGACTGCTTTCATTCGTCAAAAAATTAACAAGAGGTTACATTTAGGCGTGTAGAACGGCAATTTTCAGGCAAAATAAATACTCAGCCTTAGGCTGACATCCCTTCACGGTTAAAAGACAATCTGTTTACGCACCACCACGTGCTCCCGCAGCATCCCACTCAACCTTTTGCCAGCCTCAGAAAACGACGCTACCACGTCTGACGCCTGCCCTGTAATACCGTGCTCTGCCATTAAGCTTTACCTGTTGGCGTCGGCCACGTGTTAACGGCCTTATTGATCAGGGGCACACTAACGCTGCCTGGAAATAAAAGAGAGTGGTCTGTCGTCAGGAGCAGGTAATGTATTTCAGTCATCCGTCAGCGGCAACAGCGCGCGCTCAGGAAAAGCCACGGCGATTGTGAATATTCATTACTCATCGCGCTCTAAATAAAACCCTGCGCCTAAAAAAGGCTCCCCGCGCCTGTCGCGCGAGTGAATATACCGCTTTATTTTCTCGCCTGGCTGTTTAAAAAGACGACCTCCCGTTTCGTCGGTTAAAACATAACAGGACGCCCCCAACGCCAGCTATGAAAATAGTGGCATTCACTGACATCAAAAAATGCTATCGCGCCCTGTGTGTTGATAAGCGGATTGAGCGTTTCTGTTGGGTAAAAAAAGAAAATGGGATCGTTGCGTGGCAGCATGAATATGTCGCCGTCAGGCCGACAGGTTATAAAAAAGTTAAGATTCGTCTTAAAAAAATCGGGCAGTAAAGCTGTACATGGAATGAAACTTTCGTACAAATTTAATGCTAATAATCCTCATTTTCAAAGAGTAAAAAACCTTTCAAGACGAAGCGGTATTAAAAAAACCGTTTTTTATTTTTTTCCATTGTATTGTTTCGCATTGGAATTATCAGAAACCATCGACCAAAATGAGGCTTTCCACTGTTAATGATGAAATGAGAGAGGATAGACCCATGGTCAAATATCGTGGCGGCGCAGGAAATTTTGCAGCAAACCCCGAGAGAGCCTCTGAAGCGGGTCGGAAAGGCGGCAAAAACAGTAGCGGAAACTTCAGGAACAACCCCGAGCGTGCAGTAGAGGCGGGCCGTAAAGGGGGAAAAGTCAGCCGTCGTACGGGCTAGTTCCCTTTGCGATTTCGCCCGTCTGCCTTTGCCGCGCTGGCGAGCATCTCTTTATACCTCCACCGAAACGCGCAACGCCAGGAAGGCCGCTTATCTTCCTGGCGCTGGCGCACATCTGATTTTTATAAACAGGAGTTTTTATGTTGTCATCCGACACGCTTTGTGCGCTCACAGGCGCCTCCCTGACCAATGTACGACGCTGGCAACGGTATGGACTTGTTGCTGTAGATCCCGTGACAGACTACTGGACAGAAGCCCAGCTCGAAGAAATCCGCGAAGTCATGTCAGCCAATGCCCACGGCGCAACGGCGCAGGAAATGCACGATGGCCGCAGGCAATCAGAGGGCGTAATGACGTATGGCTGGCCCGCCCGCCGTGGCGAAATCCTGACCAGTCTGGAGTTTGGTTCAGACAGGCAGTTGATCCGGATTATCCGTAGCCTGAGTCGGGACTTTGCCGGTGACGATTTTATCCGGTCTTTAATGCGTCCACTCTGCAGTTGGCTGCGCGAGGACCAGCGTCGTGGCGCTGCGCGCAGGCTTGCCCGCTTTGAACATGTCACGGAGCATCATCACGCCTGTGTGACCCGCGCAGCCTCTCGCTCGGCCAGCGTACCGCTGTTGCTTGAGATTGCAGGTGAAGTACAGAACACGGATGTGCTGCTTGAGGCCATCCGGTTAACGGCACAGGGCTTTAGTGTGGATGTCTGCGTGGACACCTCTGTGCCGCTGCCAGCTCATCAGCGTAAGTCTTACGATCACCATCTGATCTGGCAGGCCAGCCAAATCAGCGTTCAGTAGCCGGTTCGCGTTAATGCTGCCCTTCCCCTCTTCATTCCGCAAACAGGTTAGCGTTTTCCCTTCACTCCGCGTGGCTGCGGTATGTTCTCCGGCGCTTTCCCTTGCGTTCTGACACCCCCTTGCGTGCTGTTCTGGTGTGGATACGCGTGACCCCAGCCTTACAGTAAACGCACTCATTTATCCTTCAATCCTGACGTTTTATGAAAGACCGTGGACTAACGCGGGCCATAGCATGGCGGTGATTGCGCCGGACAGGTTAGTTCCGGGCCGCCTTTTCCGGTTACGCATCCCCGGCGGTGCACGCCCCCAGTGATGCGCCCCATACAACTCAATGCCACTGGCGGCGCACAATGCGGTGGCGACGCGATTCTGCACCCGCTGCGTACCGCTTCTCTCAGAGGGCGCACACGTTCTGTGAATACCGGGCTAACGACGTGTGGCAGAGCCGGCCAGTGCGCTTTCAGGCTGAACGCGTTCGAGCCTGACAGGGGTGCTTTTATAGGCCGGTATACCACTTTTGGTATCATGGCTGTCCAGCGGTACCAGTACGTTCGCTTCCGGATAATAGGCTGCGACCGAACCATAGGCCATATCGTGCACCACGATGGTCAGCTTATCCATGCGCCTTGAGGTCAGGCTACCGTCCGGGTCCAGGGCGATGACGTTGACCTGCTCGCCGACGCGTAACTGCCGTTTTTCGGCCTCATCCGGGTTGATAAACAGCACATCCCGGCGTCCTGTTACGCCCCGGTAGCGATCGTTCAGACCATAAAGCGTTGTATTGTATTGGTCGTGGCTGCGCAATGTCGTCAGCACCAGATCGTGGCAGGTCAGTGAGCGTGGATCTTCATTGATGCCCGCCATCACCAGGAACTGCGCTTTTCCTGACGGCGTGTGCCAGATGCGCTCGGATGCGCCATTGGGCAGGCGAAAACCACCCGGTTGTTGAATGCGCTGATTATAGTTTTCGAAGCCCGGAAACACCGCTTCAATGGCCTGGCGGATATTACTGTAATCACGCGTCATCTTGTCCCAGTCGACAACCGTATCAGGCAATGTGGCTTTCGCCAGGCTGGCCACCAGCAGCGGCTCTGACTTCAGGTGCGGCGAGGCGGGATCGAGCGTGCCTCGTGAAGCATGTACCATCGACATGGAATCCTCAACCGTAACACTTTGCGCACCCGAGGGTTGCTCATCCACCTCCGTGCGTCCCAGTACCGGAAAAAGATAACTGTGCTTTGCCATCAACAGATGTGAACGGTTCAACTTCGTCGCCATGTGCACTACCAAATCCAGATTGCGCATGGCAGGAAAGGTGACCTGTGGGTCAGACATGGCTTCAGCCAGGTTGCCGCCAAGGCACAGCAGCGCTTTAGCACTGCCGTCACGGATGGCGCGAATTGCCTCAACCGCGCCGTGACCGTGTTGTCTGGGCGGCGTAAAGCCAAACACTTTTTCCAGACTGTTCAGCAGACTGTCAGACGGGATTTCGGTAATCCCAACCGTGCGATCACCCTGAACATTGGAGTGGCCGCGCAGCGGACAAATGCCGGCCCCCTTTTTGCCCATGTTGCCGCGCATCAGCAACAGATTCGCGATTTGCTGTACATTCTGTGTTCCGTACTGATGTTGTGTAATGCCCATGCCGTAGCAAATAATGGTGCGATCCGCCTCCGCATACAGCCGGGCAAGATGCTGAATCTCTTCACGCTCCATCCCAGAAACTTTCAGAATGTGCGCCCAACTGGTCGCCTCCAGATCGGCCTTCAGTGCCTCGAAGCCCTCAGTGTGTTCATGAATAAAGGCCTCATCCAGCACACCCGGTTCGCCCTGTTCTCTGGCCGTCGCATCCATAGCGATCAGGAATTTCATCATCCCTTTCAACATGGCCGCGTCACCGCCTACGCGCACTTTATAATAGGTTGACGCCAGCTCGGTTGAGCCCATCGACAGCATCTCGATCGGGCTTTGCGGTGAGGTAAACCGCTCCAGCCCGCGTTCGCGTAACGGATTAATCGCAACAATCGTCGCACCACGTTTTGACACCTCTCTGAGCGTGCCCAACATGCGCGGATGGTTGGTGCCCGGGTTATGACCAATACATAAGACAAGGTCGCAATGGTCAAAGTCATCCAGCTCGACGGTGCCCTTTCCTACGCCGATGGATTCCGGCAACCCCACACTGGTCGGCTCGTGGCACATATTGGAACAGTCTGGGAAGTTATTGGTACCGTATTCGCGGGCAAACAACTGCCAGAGAAAAGCGGCTTCATTCGATGCGCGGCCAGAGGTATAAAACTCAACCATGTTCGGATCGCTATAACTGCGCAGCCGCTCACCTATTTCACGAAAGGCCGTTTCCCATGCGATGGGCTGATAGGTATCGCTGGCCGCATCATATTTCATCGGATGGGTCAGCCTCCCTTCGCCTTCCAGATCCAACGCGCTGCGCGCCCACAAATCGCTGACCTTGTTAGCCGCGAAAAAATCGGGCGTGGCACGCTTACTGGTGGCTTCCCACGACACCGCTTTGGCCCCGTTTTCGCAAAACTCAAAAGAAGACGTATGCTGCGGATCAGGCCAGGCGCAGCCGGGGCAATCAAAGCCCTGGGGCTGGTTCACCCTGAACAGGGCAATGACGTCCTGTTTCACCGCCATTTGTCCCCGAATCGCATCCGCTACAGCTTTTAATGCGCCCCAGCCACCCGCTGAGCCGCCATACGGTTTGACCCCAAAAGTACGATTCGTTTCTTTCATTTTTATCCCAACCTGTGTCAATGACTTTTGCTTAAGCCTGGTACAGGATTGGGAACACGCCTGTTAAGCAGGCCGCAAAGCCTGATTTAATTTTTGCAAAATGTTACCTCGCTGCGGTTAATTGCAGCCCATGCGCTTTTAGTGTCCCAACGGCGTTACCCGCCGTGTTTCGCTTAAAAGGCAGAATTTTAAATTACGCGTAAATAGCGAGCCGGCGTCACTTTTCATTTGCATAATCACGGGCAGGCAGCGTCCGCCAAATAGCGGGATAATGACGACGAAAATCATATCCACGCGCGTCGCGTGATATTTATTTATCCGTTCTGCTTATTTCTGGCTGGCCATTGACGCTTCTGGCGGTTTATATTTCTCCGGTGAGTCACGCCAACGGCCTGTTCGCTTACCCTTTCAGTTCTGACTTTACAGCAGCATCCTGTAGAGGTTCTTTTTTACTGGCGCCCCAGACATCATCATAGGCATAGCCGGTCAGCGCTTTGATCACCTCACGGGTTTCGGCATCACAGTCTTTAGGTGAGCCGCCCAGCTTACGGCGTGCGACCTCTTTAATCAGCAATTTGTGGCTGCGCTGGGTCAGTTTGAACTGGAACGTCAGCCAGAAACTCACGGCCAGAAGCGCGCCTGTCACGCCTGCCATCAGCAGGACAATGGCGGTGACTGCGCTATCAGGCTGAGCGCCGTTCCCTTTGGCAAACCCGCTTTCCTGGAGCACCACGCCAATAATAAAGATGGCAATCGCGACCGAACTTTTGCGCGTAAGCACCATGACGCCCGCGAAGATGCCTTCCCGGCGCTGACGGGTTACCATTTCATCAATATCGGGAATGAAGCTGTAAATATTCCACGGAATATAATACAGCCCCGCGCGCGCTATCCCCATAAACAGGAAGGCGGCGCTAAATAACAGCACGGGTACATGCAACTGCCAGAGATAAACGGCATACAGAAAAAGCAACACGACGGCAATAGATATATAAGAGAGTCTCAAGGCGTTAGAGGGCGTCATAGAAAATCTGCCCAGCAACAGCATAAATAAAAAGGTGCCGGGGATAGACATAAACATCATATTACTCAGAAGCAGCGAGGCTAATGAGGCATCCTGTTTTAACCCATAAATAACGAAATAGGTAAAAACGGCAAGAAACACATCCATCGCTGTGAACGAGCAGATATAAATGAGCAGGTGCTGACGAAACGCCCGAATTTTAAATGACGAGGCGAGATCCACAAACATGTGTTTCACATGCGAAAGAAAATGACGCGCGGGTGCCAGTGGCTTTTGAACCTCGTCTGCATCCTGAATATCTTTCGCTTCCCAGGTGGTATACCAGGTAATAAATACCGCAACGCAGTAAATCACTGAGAAAATCACGCCCGTGAGTGTATAGGTGATGGCGTTGTCTTTGCCCGTGTACGTCATGATGACGCCCGGTACCGAGACCGCGAGAAAACTTCCCAGCGAGGAAAACATCATCCGCACGCCGGAAAGGCGAGTGCGTTCACTGAAACGGTTGGTCATTTCTGACGACAGGGTTTCCCACGGCACCAGCACCATGGCAGATAACAATTCGATGGTGAGATAGGTGCCAAGATAATACCAGTAGCTCATATCCGTGACCCATAATGCGCCGTACAGCAGCATCAGAGGCGAGGAAATTAACAAGAAAAAACGACGACGGCCAAATTTGCGCCCGGCCCAGGTATGGCCGAAATTATCCGTGATATACCCCATGATCGGACTCAGTACGGAATCAATTACCCTGGCGATGGCGAAGATGGATCCGGCTTCCAGCACCGATAACCCGCAGTAGGTGGTGTAAAAAAACAGTAACCAGGCACCTATCACTGCAAAGGCGCCGCCCCCAAATAAGTCGGTAATGCCGTAGCCTGTTGCTACGCCATACCCGACGCGACGTTCAGTCGGTTTAACCATTTATCTGCTTCCTGTTCTGGTCGGTGTTTTATAACGGCAAGCCAGTGCCTGCCGTCGCTGTTATCAACAGAATTGGAAAAGAATGGGCGTGCGGGCTGACTACACCGCGTTAGCTAACATTTGGGCTTTGATACACAGTTCAGCCGCTTTAAACGCATGTTCCTGCGTCATGGCGTGCTCGGTGCGATGCAGACAGTCGGTGATCAACTGGCCAAAGAACGGGAAACCCACCGTGCCCGCCACGCTGTAGCGAAACTCACCGTCCTGATTCACCAGATAAACCACATCCTGCTCGTCACGCGTGAGATCGGTATACTTGCGAATTTCGATGTAACCGTCGGTTCCGAGCAGCGTCATTCGCCCGTCGCCCCAGGTCGATAAGCCTTCCGGGGTGAACCAGTCACAGCGAAAATAGCCGGTTGCGCCATTTTCCCCTGCCAGCATCGCCTCGCCGAAATCTTCAAACTGCGGATGGTGCGGATGGTGAAAATTGCGCACCTGACTGGCAACCACTCGGGCCTGACCATTGCCGGTGTAATAGAGAAACTGCTCGATCTGGTGGCTGCCGATATCGCACAAAATGCCGCCAAAGTAGCGACGTTGATAGAACCAGTCCGGACGACCGGTTCCTTCGCGATGCGGGCCCGTGCCCAGCGTTTGCACCACCCGACCAATCGCGCCCTGTTCCACTAACTGTCCCGCGAAAACCGCGCTCTCAACGTGCAGACGCTCGCTGTAGTACACCGCATATTTGCGGCCGGTTCTGGCGCACATGGCTTTGGCATCGTCCAGCTGTTCCAGGCTGGTGAGTGGGGCTTTATCGGTGAAGTAATCTTTCCCGGCCGCCATGACTTTCAGTCCCAGCGCACAGCGTTCCGAGGGAATGGCCGCCCCTGCCACCAGCCGCACCTGTGTGTCAGCGAGAATCGTCTCCAGGGAATCCGCCGCCTGAGCCTGCGGAAACTGTTGCAGGAACCTGTCGACTTTGGTCGCATCCGGGTCATAAACCCATTTCAGCGTCGCCCCGGCTTCAGTCAGGCCATTGCACATCGCATAGATATGCCCATGATCCAGCCCGGCGGCAGCGATAATAAACTCGCCTGGGTTCACAACCGGCTGGGGTTTGCCTTTTGGCGCGTAGTTCATGCCATCCTTTTGATTCATGGTGTTGTCCTCACGCAAAGTTTTTGCCTAACGGGATCGCATCCTCATCCGCGAAATTTTCCACGGAGGCCTGTTTTTCATAAAAGTGCGGTGCGCTGGCAATCAGGCCACCGGTACGGTAGAAGGTGTCGTTGCTGGCAATCGGCAGCGTGACGGTGGTATGGGTTATAGCCGACTTGTAGATGGCGGTGATTAACGCCAGGGATTGCTTGCCCTGCTCACCGTCTACCAGCGGCGCACGCTGCTGCTCAATGGCCGAGAAAAAGTCATCCACCTGACCGGCATGCAGTGTCCATGTCAAGGGCGGGATCTGCGCATACAACTGGTCCAGTTCGTTTTCCAGCGCGATGTGATGATCCTGTTCCGGAAAGCCGTTTTCCGCCGCCTGATAAGCAACAGGTTGCCAGGGCGCAGAGAGCCGCGCTTTCTCGCCCTGTAAAATGATTTTTTGATCTTCACCGTGATGCACCACCGAGGCCGTCAGCTGTGCCAGCGTGCCGTTCGGGTAACGGAAAATAGCGGCACTGAGATCTTCGACCTCCGCATTGTCATGGGCAACATTGCTCATCATGGCGACCACGTCCGTCGGTGCGCCGAGCATCCATTGCAGCGCATCGATGTGGTGCACAGCATGATTGAGCGTGCAGCCCCCACCTTCTTTTTCCCACGTCCCGCGCCACCACAGGTCGTAGTAGGCATGACCGCGCCACCACAATGAATCAACCTGGGCGTGACAAATCTTTCCTGCCAGGCCGGAATCCACGGCCGCTTTTAACCGCCAGAAGGCATCGGTAAAGCGGTTCTGCGCCACCACGGAGAGCACTTTGCCGCTGGCCTTTTGCGCCGCGATCATGGCATCGCACTCTTCAAGCGATGCCGCCATCGGCTTCTCGCACAGCACATGTTTGCCTGCCTGTAGCGCCGCTATCGTATTCTCGGCATGCACATAAGGCGGCGTGCAGACATCCACCACATCGATATCTGCGCCATCCGCCAGCATGGCGAGATGATCGCTGTACACGCGTACATCCTTCAGGCCGTAACGCTGCAATTTATCGCGGGCTTTGTCCGGGTACACATCCACTACCGCCACAATTTTGCCGCGTTCGGGAAACTGCAAAAACGCCTGAATATGTAAATTGGCAATATTACCCATACCTACTATCGCAATTTTTAACATGCCACTTCTCCGTCTTTGACCGTCGCTGTCGTCTTTGCGAGGAACATAGAAAAGCGGCTGTCGTGGAACAAACTGTTTTTGTGAGAATGTTCGCAGAGCGGCAAGGTAGTTTGTGAACAGCATGTAAAATCGCATTACTATCAAGCCACTACGACTGCAAAAAATTGCAAAAATTGATTGGGACGGGGATCACACTATGGCGGGCAAGCTCAGGATGGACGAAATTTCGGCAAAAACCGGATACTCTGTCAGTACTGTTTCGCGCGTACTGAGCGGCAAGGCCTATACCAGTGAAAAAGCCCGTAATGCGATTGTGCGCTGTGCACGTCAACTGGGTGTGTTGCACGACATGGTCAGCAGCCGCCTGTTAATTAACGGTCTGGTGGTCTTTGCGCCCGCCCGGACCTTTGCGCCGCGCGGCGATCACTTCTATCTGGAAGTGACGCGCGGGATTGCCGAAGCCTGTGCCAGCCATGATGTGCATATCAGTTACTGCCCACTGGAGGAACAGCGTGCCGATGTGAAACTGTTTCTGGAGAAGGCGGGCGCAAAAAGCAACGATGCGATCATCATCATCGGCACCGACGATCAGGCGATATTCAGCCTGGCAGCCTCGCTGAATAAACCCTGCGTCCTGATAAATTCCCGCGATAAAGACATGAAACTGGATGCGGTCTCCCCCGATCACCATGCGATTGGGTTCAGCGCCATGCAGCACCTGTTTGAGCAAGGGCATCGCCGGGTTTTGACCGTCACCTGTCTGCGCCGTGAAACGCTGTTTCTGCGGCTGGAGGGAATTAAAGACGCGTACCGCCATTTTCACCTGCCCTTTAGCGCGCAGAAGGACCTGATTGTGGTTGAAGCCTATTCTGAGCATGAAACCGAAGCCGCTCTGAATGGCTGGCTGGACGAACATCCGCGTGAGGAGTGGCCCGATGTGATAGTGCCGGTGGGCAAAGGGATTATTACCGGCGTTCAGACTGTGCTGGCGGCACGTTCCTTGCGTATTCCCGAAGATATCTCACTGATGACGACCGATCTGGCAAGTCAGCTGGCGGGCGCGGCCGGCAGGCCGGTGACAGGCTTTGCCGTCCCGTGTCGGGAGCTGGGCTACGAAGCCATCCAGCTTCTGCAGAACCGTCTGAACCGGCCCCATGCGCCCGTGTATAATCTGCTATTGCAGGCAAAACTGATCGACCACGGCACGGTCGCCAATGCCACTCGCCATGCGGCGCGGGAGGAAATACGGGACGATCAGACACCGGCCTGAACAGAGGGATGCGGGTTTGCAGCGGGCAAGTCATCTGTTGCAGGCCCCGCTCAACGCTAGCATTTGTGATTAGCCGGCTGACACGGGCACAATAGGCGTGAATTCTCACCGAGCCCACAAGGCAAACTGTGCAAAACAGCCTGCCTTTCCTGCCCACATGGCTGAATACAGGCTTCCCTCTTCACCTCATCGTGCTTTGTAAACCGGTTTGCATCGTAGACCTGCCCTGCCGACGCTCTTGCCGGTTCGGCATCCTGACCTCCCCGCCGGACAGTTATCACGCCTGACCCGATCTTCTGGTTCGTTGCTGCGCATGTCAGTTGCCGTGACCGCCTCCCGTTTGCGCTATACAGGTGCCTTCACGATTTCGCCTGCAAACGTGCCAGCATACGTTGCCTGTTGACATAAATAATGGCGCAGAGCAGGAGGCTCAGCATGGCCGTGCTTATAAATACGCCCGGCCCGGTCATGGCCAGCATCACACCACCCAGTAGCGGCCCGGCAGCAATACCGAGCGTTGACAATGTTGAGGCGCCCAGGTAGGCACCTCGATGTTCTGCAGGTGCCAACTGGTCGAGTAAAATATTCAGGTTCGGCATCAGAATCGCTTCGCCTGCACTAAACAACACGGTGACAGACAGCCAAAGCCAACTATCCGCTGTTCGCAGGGAGAAAAAACACAGCTGTGAGAAAAAGAAAATCACTGCACCCAACAGAATTCGCTGAGGTAAATGCATCCTCGCCATAATGCGGACCAGAAAGGTTTGAAATACCAGCACGGTCGAGGCATTCGTGACCAGTATTAACGTCACCAGCTTTACAGCCGCGTCGCTGTTCAGTAATAGAAGGTACTGGGGCAGTACCGCTTCAAAATGAATAAAAACGATACTGCACAATGTGCTGCACAAAAGCCCGGCCACAAAAATTTTATCTCTGATAATAATTCCCATAACCTGGTGAAGTCTAACAGCGGAAACCTTGTCGGCCGGCGGCGTGTTCACCGGTTTACCCGCCGGGATAAACAGGAGCACGTAGATAAAAAAAGGGAAATAGCTCAGGCCGGTTATCAGAAATGTGCCTTTCTGAGACGTCAGGCCAAAAGCAATGCCCACCAGGGGGCCCAACACCGCAGCGACGTTGACCAGGTAGTAGCGCACTTGCAAAGCCAGTGCGCGGCGGCGACGATCGCCCAGTAAATCACTCATTAACGCACGCAAAGGCGGATCGACCCACGCAAAGCAAACGCCGATAATCATCAGGCCGGTAATAAACAGACCGACTCCCGTCGCCTGCGCCAGAAGGATATAGCCGACTGCCGAAAATCCACAGCCCATCAGCAGAATAATCCGTCGTCCTAACCTGTCCGAAATCTGGCCGCCATACATGCCCAGCCCCACGGATACCAGCGCACTACTGGTCATCGCGCAACCGATGGCAACAGGCGACATGTGGTAGTTCTGTGTCATGATCATTGCGATAAATGGCCAGGCCATAAAATAGCTGAAACGAATAATCAGGGTAAAAATGAGCAGCGCGTGAACTGTCGCCGGAAAGGTTTTTAACGTCTTAAATACACCGGGCTCTACCCTGATTTCAGCGGCGGGCTTTGTTGTCATACGTCACCTTATGATGGGTCTGTTGCACACTGAAGCGTCAGAGAAGCGCACGGCTTGTCAATTAGTAATATAAGTATTCCTCACACGATGCAATATAAAATCACGCTAACTCTTTGATTCACAGGCTTATGACGTATTCAACCCTCGCCACAGGATAATGTAATGAAAAGCCTGTTAATGATTTATAACGTCAGGCGTTAATCCTGAAACAAACACCAAGACCGCCAGGGGCGCAGGCGAGAAACAAGGCGATATGGCGCATCGTTGGAAAATTACGTCTGATTCTCACGTCAGCCTGAATGCGCAGGATGGGTTTTACCCACTCTTTAAAGTTCGCCATCCCATCAATGTAAGGCGGCCATTTTTTCTCCTAACGCAGCGGTTTTTAACTGTTTCCTTACTAAAAGGGACGCCGCGCAGAGATAGCCGTTTTTTTATCCGTACATCATGCAGGCCCGGACGCTGCCTGAAATCAGACACTGTTTTGTCAGTGGTTACCCGACAAAGACCCACTCGATTGTGAATAGCAGGGATTATGTGCTCCGGGAAGAAGCCGGGATCGCCGTCGTTCAGGTGATAAGACCGGTTACACCGGATAACAGGGAACGGCTTACAGGTCGTAATACAGCGTGGCGGTTTCAGAGGAAATGGAGACAGGTCTGCCCGCACCAGGTGTTGCTGCCAGCAGAAAGCTTTAACAGGTTGCATGAAGCGAACAGCGCTACAGGCTGGCTGTTTCACCACGTGCTTGTGTTTTCAGACCGGAATAACGGACCCTGTTTAGCATAATATGGCACCCCTCAGGCTGGTGATAACAAGGCGCTAAGCGCGCCCCGAATACCCTTATTGCGGTAGTGCATGTGCAAAGAATTTAACCCCATCAGGCCAGGCGCCCCGGTGGCCTGAAAAGGCGGCAGCGGCGTGACCGATCGTCATATTTCGGCTGCCTGCCTGGGTGATATCCGGGCCGTCTGCGCGTAATCTTGCCAGCGAGATGCGTGACGGCCTGACAACAGCGATATGACCCGGTCTGTGCTGATCCGGGCTTTCATAGGCGACCACCACCAGCATGCCTTTATTCGCCAGCTGCTGAGCGTGCCACGCATCGCTGACCCTGATCCAGCCTGACTGACGCCCTTCACTACTGTCAAACCAGCGCGTTTGTGCGCTCGCCAGGAAAATCTGGCTGTGCTGAGGCGGCCTGAGCATATAGACGCCCAGGCGTGCGCCTACCGCCGCCGCAAACGCGCTGCAGTGCGTATGATTACCGGGACCAGAATAGGTATCCGGTCTGTCAGGCTTGCCCGTTTCCCAGTTGACGTGATGATGATTCAGCCATAAATGCTCCACGTCCGCATGGTCAAGCACGGCAAGAATCTTTTGCGCGTTGGGCGTGAGCGCGCCGCAACAGGGCGCATCCTGCGGCGGCACGGACTGGACGTTGCCAGCCGGAACCGGGCTGGCGACAGCCGACAGGGACGGGAAGAGAAAAGCCGCACTCGCAAAGACGGCCAACGCATATCTGCTCAGTGATGGTTTCATAGTGACCTGACTGTATAGAATTAAGGTTCGGCATTGAAGGGGCTCCTTGAGGAAGCGCGCGCACCCCTTCGTCCGCCATTCCGTGCGGTGAAGCGCCGGAACCCATCGCGCCTGCCTGCACCTTTATTTTACGCCTCTGCCACATCTTCAGGGTTGGGTTTCTGCATGACGAATTGAGCTCTGCCTCCCGGGTATCCCGCCTGAAGCGGCGAACAGCCTGCATGTTTCTGTCATCGCACACCCGGTCGTGGCGTGCCTCGGTGACGTGACACGTCAGGCGGATTTCAACTTACTCCGGTAGGGATTTTTTGCAAGGATCACGTTCTGTAAGAACCGCAAGGTCACCACGGAGAATCTGTGGTGACCCCTGCCCGTTCAGAGCCTGCGCCCGTTTTCAGCAGCACAGGCGTTTGTGTTGATTTTCAAAAACTCTGCCAGTTGGTCTCCGCTGCAGCGGGAACAATATTGCTGACAGGGCGCGTCATGGCGGGCGGAGCTATCGCGCTTTTCACTTCCTTAAACGCGTCAGGTCCTGCACGCTGGATAACAAACGTGGCAACCAGGCGGTTTAATGCTGAGGCCTGTTCCATTAATGAACGCGACGCAGAGGATGCTTCTTCCACCAGGGCCGCATTTTGCTGCGTCACATCATCCATTTGATTGACGGCCAGATGGACCTGGCTAATTCCCTGAGACTGTTCCTGGGCGGCGACAGAGATTTCATCGACCAAATCGGTAACCTGCCGGACGGCATCGTTCATTTTGTGCATATTTGTACCCACCCCTTCAGCCTGTACCGCACCGGCTTCCACAAAGCCCATTGACGATTCAATCAGCGCATTAATCTCGCGGGCTGATGATGACGAACGCTGCGCCAGGTTGCGCACCTCGCCAGCCACGACCGCAAAACCACGGCCCTGCTCGCCTGCCCGTGCGGCTTCGACCGCCGCATTCAGGGCAAGGATATTGGTCTGAAAGGCAATCCCCTCAATGAGAGAAATAATGTCGGTAATTTTGGCCGAGCTTTCGCGTATATCGCCCATCGTCGTCAGCATTGTTTTCACCCGATCTGCGCTGTCTTCTGAAATCTCGCGCGCATTTTTCGCTAACTGGCTGGCCAGTCGGGTATTTTCTGCCGTCTGACGCACCGTTTCACTCAGCTCTGACATACTGGCAGCCGTTTGCTCAAGTGATGCCGCCTGCTCTTCAGTCCTTGCCGATAAATCCTCGTTACCCGCTGACATTTGCGATGACGCTGTACTGACAGACTGCGCGGCACTTTCCACAGCGTTCAGTGACAGCGACACAGTCTGAATCAGATGATTAAACGCTTTTGCCGTCAGGCCGATTTCATCAGAGCGTGTGTCATCTGCTTTGAGAGTGAGATCGAGGTTTTCGCTGGCCTGCTCCATCGTCAGGCGCATGGCATTCAGCTGGCGGCGAATGGCTAAAATTGTCTTAACGGTAAAAAACCCCAGCAGCAAAATAGCGGCGGCTGAGCCGGTGATCAGGGTTAACAGCGTATGGTGATAGGTTCTGTCGTTTTCTCTGCTGAGCGCATTGGCGAGATCGGTATTGAGCTGAAGTTGCTGCTGATAATTCGCAATGAGCTGTCGGGCTTCGGCACCAATCCCTGTTGTCCCCTGCAACATTCCCAGAGACACAGCATCATTCTGAGCACGTGAGGCGGCCAGAAAGGCCGGCAGGTCGCGTTCTATTTTATTAATCATCGTAAACGCCTTTTCCGTCATTTGCCTGTCTTGCTCGTTGGACGTGTCCTCTGCAAGGTAGTGCTGATTAAGCGCACGAATATGTTTGATTGTGTCGTTGACTTCTTTTTCGATGACAGCCTGCCTGGCCAGGTCAGTCACGCTCTGATGATGATAAAGGGCGATGATGACGGCATTACTGCCTTCAATCATCTTTGAAATACCGGTGATTGACGGGACCGTATTTTCATTAACGTATTTGAAGCGGGTCTGAAATCCTTGCGACACGCTGACAGATACGCCAACCATAGCGACCAGCGCTGCGGAAAGCAGCGAAAACGTGAACAAAAGACGCTGAGTTATAGTCATTGTTTTTACCTGGTAAAAGAGAAAAGAAATACGTCTGATATGACTCAGAAAAAAGGCGACATACAGACAGTCAAATAAAATATCGGCGCCATAAAAAAATAATCAAACTGAGTTGCCGCTCTGTTTATACGCCATTTATACATGCCTCTCTCCTGAAAAAACAACTCACTGAAAGGCCTCAGTTATTTTTGCAACGCTGTTTTCTAAAAATTTAATGTCGCGCATTTAAAACGTAATAACACCCCTTTTTCTGTGCCTTACGTTAAGCACCCTCCTTTATCTTTCACTTTTCCTGTTAAAAGGGGAAAGCCATCAAGAAAATTTAAACAGTATTTTAAATGACATATTTAAATATTTTTTCTATACGCGGGAGCGCTGTTTTGTAAGGGAGAAAAATCCTGCATCGCGTCCTCACACTGCTGAGCGGCGTCCTGCTGCTTTCTGATGCGACAGCCAGCCTCACTACACGAAAACGCCATAAAAATACTGTTAAAACAAAAAATTATGGCAAAATCGCGTGGCGACACGTGCCATTAAACCGTTACCCTGTCATTTTCAATACGGGAACATTTCACGTCATCAGCCACGCTGAATGCCTGTACAGTGATGAACCGGCAACGCATAAAACCCTATTTTTAATTTATCCTTAAGCGATAACTCATTACTTATAGCCATAAAAAAAGCCCGGCATGCCGGGCTAACACCAATCAATAAACTGCCACCTTTAGGCCGACACTGTATAGCGCAGCGCAGGAAGTGTAGTTGAGCGCCGCATTATTACTGTAGGGAATACCATAAGAGATGTAATCAGATGTTATTTTTTCGCAAAACTCAATTAAGCGCCGCACTATTTTAATAGCCTTATATCATTTTTCTCTTTTCTGCAATGCTGTGTCATTGCAGCCATATAAACGCTTTGCTGCTGTCTGCTTTTTTAAACGGCATCGTGAACATGAGGTTATTTTTTTACGACGCAGGCGCGGGACATATTTACGTTAACAGAAAAGTGTCTCACAGTCGGCTTTCGCCATCAGCCGGTCAGCGCGCATCAGAAAGCCCTGACAGGGGCTGCGCCTCACCGGGCGTTGATTTTCGCAGCCAGGCGCATCCTGTTAGTCACCCGTGTCATGCTGATAATGACTCGCTGTCAGCTGAGACAGTGAGAATATCCCCCCTCAACATTCATGACGTTGCGTCAGATAACAGGGTTCATCCGGTTACTGCACCGCCCGCCCGGATAGCCCGGCGGGCGGTGATCTGTCAGACCTGAAATGCCTCCACCATGTTACGCAGCGCATGCGCCTGTTCTGACAACGAATGGGAGGCAGAGGATGACTCCTCGACCAGGGCTGCATTGTTCTGCGTTACGCCATCCATCTGGCTCACCGCGATGCTGACCTGCGAAATGCCCTGCATTTGCTCAGAGGAAGCCAGAGAAATATTATCCATAGCCTCAGCCAGCTCGTTTACCCTCCCCACAATGTTGACAATGCTCTGTCCGGTCGTAGACGCCACCGTGGTGCCGTTTTCTACCTGACCTACCGCCTCTTCAATCAGCAGTTTGATATCGCGCGCAGCCGTAGCGCTGCGCTGCGCAAGCGTTCTGACTTCACCGGCCACTACCGCAAAGCCTCGGCCCTCTTCGCCTGCGCGTGCCGCTTCAACCGCAGCATTGAGCGCCAGAATATTGGTCTGGAAAGCAATGCCTTCAATGACGGTCGTAATATCACGCACTTTCGTTGCGCTCATGGATATGTCCTGCATGGTATCGACCATCCGCTGCACATCCTCTTCGCCGCTTCGGGCAAGACGGGCGGTTTCGCGGGCAGATTCGGCGGTCTGCCGTGCGCCGCTGGTATTGCTTTTCACCGTGGCCGTCAGCTGCTCCATGCTGGCGGCCGTTTCCTGTAAAGCTGCCGCCTGCTGTTCGGTGCGGGAAGAAAGCTCGGCATTCCCCTTGGAAATTTCATCGGCGGCTAACGCGACAGCGTTCGACGTATCCCGGATATTCGCGACCATGTTGCGCAGGTTGGCCTGCATGACATGAAGGGAGGCCAGCAGGCTGGTCGTGTCGTTACGACGAAGTGTGACAGGTGACGTTAAATTTCCGGACGCAATCGATGCTGCCAGCACCTGTGCCTGCGCCGGTTCGCCGCCCAGCTGGCGCATCAGCGTACGGATAATGATAACGCAGGCCATCACAGCAACAACCAGAGACAAAAAGACCATTATCGCCATCAGACTGGCCGTACGTGACGCTGACTCTCTGGCATCAGAAACCGTTTTTTGACTCACCTCCATCTGAATTTCAGAAAGCCGATCCAGTGCATCCAGCATTTTCCGCTGTACCGGCCGTACCGTTTTCAGCAGGTAATCAATCGTGGCCGCCTGGTCGCTTTGCATCGCCTTCTGGCCTGCCATGGTGATCAGGTTCAGCGCCTGGTCATCTTTAGCGAGCAGGTTCTCCAGGGCATTTTTTCCTTCGGCTGATACATTCTGTGACATGCTGCTCACCAGTTTTTCGCGTTTCGCCAGGTAGTTCGCTTTCTGGTTTTGCACCCGCTCCCACTCGGTTTGCTTCTCTTTTGCATCGGTCAGTAAGGCAATATTTCTTACCGCAACGGACATATCCCGGGCAGCACTGCGCATATCCTGGATCAGATTGTACCGATACATTTTATTGTTGACGGCATTATCCATGTCGTCCCGTGCCTGCCAGAGTGCGTGAAACGCAATGCCTGTGCAGAGCACAAAAAGCAGGATGAGCAGACTGAAGCCTGCAGCGAGACGTGTGGCAATTTTCATGGTGTTTTCCCCGATAATGTTGCTACTGCTGTGTGTAGTCCGACTTTGCTGAATACATTTGCCGGAAAGATCTCTGCAAATGAAAATGTGTGTTTCCTTCACCTGTCAGTAACGGCTGACAGGGAAATCTATATAGATGACAAAATGAAATTCGGGTGGGACAAAGGGGACAGAAAGCAAAGCCAATACGGCAAAGTCGCGCATAGCGCGGCTGGGAGGGCGAAAACTTACTTTACAGAATATTGTTAGTAAACATGTCACGATAAAACGCGGCGTATCAGACATCTCCCGTGACAGGGGGCTCATGCTGTTCGTATGCGATCTCCCGCTTCTGTGAACAGCATTGTGTTACGTTGACGGCAACGCCCGCAGGCAGGCGTAACCGCATGAATCCTGTACGGGCGGAGGCGGTTCTGTGCCCGGTTTGCGATGAACATCGATACGGTCAGGACGATTCATCGGGTCCCTTTCGGAAATGCCTGTGACGCGATGTTGTCCATTGTTCAGACGGGGAAGATGCCGTAAACCGCTTTTCCATTCCCCCGTTAAGCCGTCTTACCTGCCGCCAGAAAACATGGCAACGGCTATTCTGCCAGGGAGACTGAATGGACGGGGGTGCCCCGGCGATCCCAGCGGCGGGCCATCCACCACAGCAGTGCCGTGATGCACCAGCCAATACACCACGACACATCGTTACCGGCAAACAGCCAGGTGAGTGAACCATGATGAAGTGGATTGTCGATAAACGGCAGTTGTACCAGCACACCCAGGACATAAACGGTAATCCCCACCCTGTTCCAGCGGCCATAACGTCCGTCTGGCTGTGACAGCGCAGGAATATCCACTTTGCCCTGGGTGATCACATAGAAATCGATCAGGCTAATCGCGCTCCATGGCACGAAAAACGCCAGTAAAAACAGCAGAAAATGGGTGAACGTTTTCAGAAAAGCGGGTTCACTCAGCAATCCAATCACACAGGCCACACTGACCATCAGGACCACAAACATAATGCGTGCACCCCGACCCATTGCGGATTGCCGGCGGAAACCCGAGACAATAGTGGTCAGTGCCATAAAACTGCCGTAAGCGTTCAGGGTGGTGAACGTGATTTTGCCGAAGCAGATAGCGAAATAGATCACCATCGCCATCGTGGGCGTACTACCCAGGCTGACAATATAGCCAACCTCGTTGCCCGCAAACGCCTTTCCGGCCAGCGCCGCGACAATCACACCCAGCGTCATGGACGCCTGCGTCCCCGTTACGGTGCCGAAAAACACTGACCAGAACAACGTTTTCGCGGAGACATTCGCAGGCAAATAGCGCGAATAGTCGGAGACATAAGGACAAAATGCGATCTGCCATGAGGAGGAGAGCGATACCGCCAACAGGAAATGAGCCAGCGTGAAGTGCTGATTCTGCCAGACAGGCGTTAAGTCATGCGTCACCACCAATGTGATAAACAGATAAGCAAAAGCCAGTACACCAATAAGGCTGGCCAGTTTGCCAAGCTGATGGATCACCCGGTACCCCAGCACCGCAATGACGATGATTATCGCGCTAAACAGGCTCATACCCGTCGCATTGCTGACATGCACCAGCTTAGCCAGCGCCTGACCGGCCAGCACGGTACCGCTGGCCGAAAAACCGACGTACATCATGCATACCAGCAGCAGCGGAATGACCGCCCCATAGACGCCGAACTGCATGCGGCTGGTGATCATTTGCGGTAAACCCAGGCGTGGCCCCTGAACCGCATGTAATGACATGATGCCTGCGCCCAGGATCTGTCCGACCAGTAATCCCACCAGTGACCAGATCACATCGCTCCCCAACACCACCGCCAGCGCACCCGTAACTATCGCGGTGATTTGCAGATTTCCGCCAAACCACAGTGTGAACTGGCTAAAAGGATGACCATGTCGCTCCCGCAGTGGGATGTAATCAATGGAACGGCTTTCAGAGAGGCGCGGTTTCTCAACGCCTGAATAACCTGCTGCAGATGTTTTGGCCGGCATCATTTCCTCACTGGGCAGTGTATGGGGTGCGTTGCTGTTTACGTCCGGCGGACGCCAACGCAGGGTGACAGCACATGTATAGACAGGCAAGGATAGTGTCATGCTCACGCTAAAGTGACAAGGCCATGCGTCATTGGAAAATGTGATGAGGTCCGTTCGGCAAAATGTGCGCACGAAAAAGCAAAACTGCCTAGTTCTGATACGATTTAAACGTAGCCGTAAAAAGTAATGTCTTTTTTGCTACGAACGTAAACACAGCAAAATTAACCTACATAATGAGACAATAATGAAAATATCCACACGCCTTATTGCAGGTTTTGGCCTGCTTATTCTTTTGTTCATCCTGTGCACCGGGATTGCCCAACAGGCCCTGCATCATGCCCGTGAAGGCATGGACGATACCGTCAACATCAAGATGAAAAAGTATCAGTTAGCGCAATCCATGTACGGTGAAGTCAGAGATATGGGCATTGCCGTCAGGAATATCGCGCTGCTCAGCGACACCCAGGCGATGCAGCCTGAAGTCACGCGGATTCAGAAACAGAAAGCGCTCTTTATTGCTAACCGTCAGGCGCTCGGCGCTATCCTGGCAACCGACTCTACGCCGGCGGGTCGTGAGGCTTTCAAAAGAATTACCGACAGCGAAGGACCAACGTTTGCCGCCCTGGATCAGGCAACCAGGCTCGGGCTGGCCAATCTTGATAAAGAAACCACGGACTATCTGTTAAAGGACGTGCGCCCTGTTCAGACTAAATTACTGAATGCTCTGCGCGATATGACAGAGATTCAGGAGAAAAACAGCCAGGCTGCTGTGCAACAAAACAGCCATTCTACTGCCCGCGCCTCGCTGATTCTGATGCTACTGGCCACCGCTTCTGTGATTGTCGCGGTCGGTGCCTGTGCGGTCACTATCAGCGTGCTGATGCGCCAGCTGGGCGGTGAACCGGCACAGGCGCAGGCGCTGGCCGCCTCCATCGCAGCCGGCGATCTGACCGCCACCGTGTCGCTGCGCCGCAAGGACACCACCAGCCTGCTGGCCTCCCTTGACGTCATGCAAGCCAGGCTCCGTGCACTGGTTTCCCAGATTAAAGAGGCTTCGGCCTCCGTTGCGCTGGCTGCCGATGAAATCGCGCAGGGCAACACCGAACTGTCCTCACGTACCGAACAGCAGGCGGCGGCTTTGCAGGAAACGGCCGCCAGCATGGAGCAGCTGACGGCCACGGTGAAAAGCAATACGGCCGGTGCACAGCAGACGGCGGATTCGGCACGTGAAACCGCACAGCTTGCCCGCACAGGCGAATCTGACGTGCAGCGCATGACGCACACCATGCATGACATTTCGGTCAGCGCCACTAAAGTGCGCGACATCACCGCCGTGATCGAAAGCATTGCCTTTCAGACCAATATCCTGGCCCTGAACGCGGCTGTTGAGGCGGCCCGTGCCGGCGAGGAAGGACGCGGTTTCGCCGTGGTCGCGGGCGAAGTGCGCACGCTGGCCCAGCGCAGCGCTACAGCAGCACGTGACATTAAAACGCTGATAGAACAGGCCGTTGAACAGGTGGAAAGCGGCGTGACGGTTGCCTCCTCAACCGGGCAGAGCATCCTGAAAATCGTTGGAATGGTCGGCGAACTGGCTGACGCCATGGATAATATCTCTCTGGCCTCCTCCGAGCAGATGCAGGGCATTTCGCAGGTCAGTATCGCGGTGAGCCAGATGGATGGCGTGACGCAGAACAATGCCGCCTTGGTTGAAGAATCGTCTTCGGCGTCACGCTCACTGTCAGAACAGGCGCATGCGCTGCGCGGCATGGTCGCGGCATTCCAGGTGTAAAAAAGGCGGCAACCGCCGCCAGTGAGCAATAAATTCGGCAAAAACCTCCAGGAACAGGTGGGCGTCGTCATGACAAAGCCTGTCCCTGGCGGACAGTCGACAGCGGCAGTTATCTTGCTCGATCATGCTGTCCGCCAGGAACGCCACCGCCCCGCACGCAGCGGTGTCGCTGACCGTCCCTGAGACCGGCGTGTCAATGCAGTCCAGACGTCGCGCCCGCCTGTGGCTTAACGCCACACTTTCCTTGCCCCACGCCCGTTTGCCCCACACGGGTGAGCCAGCCTCCTGCCTCAATACAGACGTGAGAACCCCTGGCGTCAGCGCGAGTCCGTCTCAGTCAGCGTTGCCCTGACATGCGGCAGGCTCTGCGGGTAGTTCTGCTGAATAAATTCGATCATTTTTTCCCGCACGTAGCAGCGCAAATCCCAGGCGGTGGGCGAATTTTGTGCCGTCATTAATAATCTGATTGTCATGGTTTTTTCAGAGGTGTCGGTGACCTGAAGCACCTGGGTTTGCTGATCCCAGAGTTTGGTTTCACTGAGCACTTTCTCGAAATGCTGACGCAGCGGCTCAAGCGGCAGGGAGTAATCCACATACAGAAACACCGAGCCCAGGATTTGCGCGTTGTTGCGCGTCCAGTTCTGGAAGGCGTTTTCCGTGAAATAGGTAATCGGCAGCACCAGCCGACGGAGATCCCAGATACGCACGACCACATACGTCAGATTGATCTCCTCTATCCAGCCCCACTCTTTTTCCACCACAACAGCG
Source organism: Pantoea sp. SGAir0180 (assembly GCF_043546245.1). NCBI lineage: Bacteria > Pseudomonadati > Pseudomonadota > Gammaproteobacteria > Enterobacterales > Erwiniaceae > Pantoea > Pantoea sp. SGAir0180. The sequence goes on from NZ_CP028071.1 coordinate 1,837,301, forward strand.
TCATCAATTTTGATTGGCTGGGTAAAGGCAATCTGAATACCGGCAAACAGGTTAACCAGCGACTTTTGCAGCGCAAAACCGATGATGATGCCTGCGACGCCCGCACCGGCCAGGATGGTCGTGCCGAATTTACGCACGCCGGGAAAGCTGAGCAAGATCATCGACAGACTCAGCGAGACCAGGATCACGATGGCCACTTTTTTCACATAAATTAACTGCGTGCGAATCTTACGGGCACGCAGATTGTTCGACAGATTGATATCGTAGCGAATGAAAAGCATATCCTGCGCCACATTGGTCAACCGAATCAAAATGGAACAAATCGATAAAATGATAAAGATATTGGCGGTGGAGGTGATAAACGCCACGGTTTCAGGACGCAGATCGATGTAGTTAATGCCGATATTGATCAACACCAAGGGGATAAACAGAAACAGCGAACCGCGCAGGTGCTTTTCCAGTGATTTGAACAGTTTTCGGTCCCGGTTCTGCCAGAAGCGGATGAACCTGAGAAAAATAAACCGGGCCAGAAAGCCCACGATAAATGAAAGCGTGACGAGCAATACAGCAGGTATCCATGTTGGCGCACCCGATAACTCCCCAATAAGTAATGGCATCATTTCCCCTTATAGTCCGTCAGCAACCTGAGTTGTCGGATAAGTCACTAAAATCAGTAACCGTTGTGTTCCCGGTTATCTACGAATGAAGTCATTGCGCACATTAGTTTATGAAATTTTTTAACAATTGACTGACCTGTCGGCAAAAAAGCCCTGCCAGCATGCATATGGCCCGAGACAGCCAAATGCAATTAACTGTTATTTATAGCATTTTTATTCTTTCGCGAAGCAGCGGATCGCCGTTCTGTGTGGGGATGTTTATGTCAGCGCAAGCCCTGACAGCCGACGGCCAGGCAGGCATACGCGACTGCCGCCGTTGACAGTACCGCGCCAGGATGCGCGGTGCGGCTGGCAAAACGGGAGAAGAAATCTGTCCCGCTATGCCGTCGGTGTTGCGAAAAAGGCGCCGGTGGGCGGTATCGCTGAGAGGTCGCCCCCCTGCCTGACGAATGGCGCAGGCAACCCTTTAGTATGCCGGAAGAGATCGGTCTTAAAGAGAGCGAGTCCAGCCTTAGAGTCCCAGGCTGGCGAGCAAATCGTCCACGTCATCCTGCGAGGCTGACGGGCTCTCTGATGGCTGTGCAGCAGCCGGTGGACTGGCCACTTTGGCCACAGGCTGTGCGGGCACGTTATCCCTCAGCACCTGAACCAGGTGGACTTCCAGCTCGTTCAGCATTTTCGTCATGCGCTGGATAATCTGGCCCGTCAGGTCCTGGAAACCCTGAGCCATCATCACCGCCTGAAGTTGCTGACGGGTGAAACCGGTTAACTGCGGCACTGTGCCAAGCCATGTGCGCGTTTCTTCCGCCAGCGCCCGTGCCGCGCCCTCGTTTTCCGGTGTGATAGCCGTGCTGTTCCAGCGCGCCAGCAGACTTTCCGCCGTATCCTGTAGCGTTGTCTGCGCAGGCTGTGTCAGCTCCACGCAGCCCAGTACCTCACTGGCCGCATTTTCGGTCATAGTCACCACATAGCCCAGACGCGCGCGGGCATCCGGGATCCCGCCCGCGACCTCTGACAGAATTTGATCGTAGCCCAGTTCACGTAGGCTGTTACGTAAATTACGCAGCATAAAACCTGCACGAATGATCAGTGTGCGCGTATCATCCGCAGATAAAGACAGTTTAAGTTCAGACATCGAAACGCCCTCCGTTCAGAGTTGTGATTAGATTATCGGCAGGCGCGGCCTGAAAATTAATTGCTGTGGTCATTATCTTTATGGCGCAGCGGATAAAGGACGTTGGGAGACGGATTTACAGCGGAGACTAAGGCGCTTGTTGCACGGCCTGCCGGTTAAAACAGGCCGTACTGCTCACTATTTTTTCAGTAAGCGTGGCAGTTGATTATCCAGCTCCAGCAGGCAGGCATCCATCATCTTTTGCGTCACCTGCGTGACTTTGGCGTAATGGTTGGCCGTCCAGTCATTCAGCGGTGCGGTGACATGCGCGGGTTCACATTCCGAAACCACATAGGGACTCAGGATCGTGCCGCCTTCCGGACGTTTATAAAACAGGACCCGATACGTTAAATCGTAGTTACTGTTGCCGGACGACATATCGGTGTACACCAGCGACCATTTTGAGGCAGCAATGAACAAGGGTTGTGTGTAAGCATAACCCCCGCCATTTTTATTCAGCCATTGCTGGATTTTGACGTCGGCTTTGGGCGTGAAATACGCGGCGGTAGGTTCCGGCATGCTGTCAATATCACTGCCCTTGTAGTTATTCTTATCAAATGAACCCGTGCTGATGCCGCCCCCCAGCACGGCACTCAGTACCGCTATTCCCATTCCTGTCCCGGCTCGGGCCGGCGTGACCTGGCGCAGTTTAACATCCGCGTAGGTATTATTATTCATATCGGTAGGTGCGAAAATCGTGTTGACGGTTAGTGAACTGCCGTTCTCCGCCTTGATCAAATGCGTATTTTTATTCTCCGCACATCCCGTCAGAAAGAGTAAAGCCAGCGTGCCCGTAACGATAATTTTGTTCATCATGAATGCCATTCCCTTTATTCAGTCGCCCTAAATCGTTATTTTTTATGCAGTTATAATGATCACACTGCATTTATCTATAACGGGTATTCATGAAAAACCTTTAGGTATTTTTTATTAACCTTTTTTGACGCCCCGTAACCGGCTGTGTCGCTGCCAGCGCCAGGGAAAGACGGAAAGATAATGCAGCCTGTTGTGGCGCGGGCCCGGTTAGCTGGCAGGATGCGCCTGGTCTGTCGCGCCCTGTCGTGATGTCTGTTCCCGCCTGCAACAAGGCGGTGAACAGCGTGTCACGCCCGGAGCTTACTGGCGCGGTGCCCGCAACCGTGCTGATCTGGTCAGATCCCCGCAGTGAACCGATGACGTCCGGCCTGCCGGTAAGCACGCCAGCGATCACCGCGCTGGCTATCAGCCGTTAGCCGCTGTGACCGGCATTAACTAACGCAGCGTGCGCGGGCTTATCCTGCGCCTGGCGTGATTCGCCTGCGGGCGGAAAATGGGTTACTATCCGCGCCCGCTTCCCTTTGAGGCTGCCTGATGTCTGCCCTGTTCGACGATTTTATTGCGCCGCCCTGCCATGAGGCGATCGCGATCCTCTATGAGGACGCGCACCTGCTGCTGATTAACAAACCCAGCGGGCTGCTGAGCCTGTCCGGCAGGCACCCGAAAAATCAGGACTCGGTCCATTTCCGGCTGGCAGCGCGCTTTCCCGGTTGTACCCTGGTTCACCGGCTGGATTTCGGCACCTCCGGGCTGATGGTCATTGCCCGTAATAAGGCGATCAATGCCGCCCTGTGCGCGCAGTTCAGTCAGCGAAGCGTCAGCAAAGTTTACACCGCGCTACTTTGCGGCCACGTTGAACACGATGAGGGAAGAGTGGATGCGCCGATTGCGAAGCAGTTTCCGTTGATGGCGATTTGCGCACGCACCGGCAAACCAGCGCGCTCGCGCTATCAGGTGTTGGCGCGTTTTACGTATGTCCCAGATGACGGGCCGTCTCTGCCGGTCACGCGGGTGCAGTTACGTCCTGAAACCGGTCGCACTCACCAGCTGCGTATTCACTGTCAGCACCTGGGGCACCCTATTTTAGGCTGTGAGTGGTATGGCGGTCTGCCGCCGCACAGCGCACGGGCACCCAGACTGATGCTGCATGCCAGCGAGCTGCATTTTAACCATCCTGTCAGCGGAGACGCGATTCAGGCCCGTCATGACAGTCCGTTTTAGGGGTAAAACGCCATGCGGTTATTCTGCGCCCCGCGACCAGGCGGAGGCGGTCTGAAGCGGCTGATGTCGCGTGGATTACCACATCAAATCGTCTGGCACTTTGAAATCGGCATAAGGATCGTCCTCTTCCTGCGCGTCCTGACTGAGTGCGCTGTTTAAGACAATGCTGTCGGGATCGCGCTGCGCGATCTTATCCGCGACGCTGGCCGGAATAATCGCGTAGTGCGGCTCGTCGCTGTTTTCTGCCATCAGACGGGCAATGGCCAGGCGACCGTTAATCAGTTGGGTCTGCACAGGTTTATCGACCATGATTTTTTTAATCAGGTTGTTATCCGTGAAGTTAAAACCGATCTCACCTTTTGCCACGACGATTCTGTTCATTTCAATTAACTGCTTCACCTGCGCTTTATACTCTTTCGCCAGCACCGCTTGTTTATGCTGTTCGCTGAGCTGCCTGTCCCGCTCGATCTGCGCTTTTTTGTTTTCTTCTACGGCTTCTCGCGCTTCGCGCGCCTGCACGCGTGATTTTTTCGCGGTTCTCTGGACCTTGTCCATTTTTTTACTGGTTACCAGTCCCGCTTTTAATAACTGCTCCTGAAGAGTGAGTTTTGTCATGGTCGTCTCTGCATCGGTGAAATTAGGGTGTAGAAGTGAGCCTGAGGCGTTACCGCCCCGCCTTTTTGCGTCGGCAGACAGGCGGAAAGCGCGAGGTCAGGTACGGATCTGCGGCGCGTGGCAGGTGCGTCATAACGGCGCTGCTGGCGGCGCATGACCTCGCTCCATGAACATCGCCTTGTCGGCCAGGCCGTCGTCCCCGCGGGCCAGCGGCGTTATCGGGCATCAGACTTTGAGCATTTTGACGGTAGCGTCAATATCAATCTCATCTTCCGTGAAGATTAAGGTTGCGCCCTGAAAGGTCGTGATCGCCAGTTTTTTCAGGGTGCGCATCGCTTTCGTCTTTTGCGCTGATTTGGGTCGGATATTATTCATCAGTATTCCCACCGACAGCACCGTGTTTTCTTTATCAATCCCTGCATCTGCCGGAACGTCTTCACTGAAAACAACGTAAGATTTAATCGCGGTAAGTTTGATGCGCTCACCCGCAATATAAATGTATTTACTCTCCGGCAGGACTTTCACCGCAAACGCTGACAGCCCTTTATTATTCGTCGTAGGTTCGAACGTGACCGAGGCATCTTTTTTAATCAGGTCAGGATTGGCAACTTTGATGACATGAAAATAACGGTTATCGCCGTTTTCATCTTTAATAAAACCAAAGCCTTTATCCTGAAACCAGGTAGTAATTGTACCGTTCATCGCCATTGTCGCCTGTTTAATCGTTTATCACCTTAATTTTTGCAGCGCGCAGTGTAAAACACAATGCCCGTACGCACTACGTTTTTGGGCATCATTACGTCCGGTCCCGCCGTTTCAGCCTGCCCCGTCAGTGAGGATCTTCCACACCACCCGGCCCGATGCCGTAAAGCGGCCGCAATTGAGCAAAAACCCCTTCTTTGTCGCGGTAATAAGAAATTATGTGTTTGTGTCGCGCGATATACTTCTTTCATCCACATGAAAGAGGTTAAGCAAATGATTTTCAGGCCAAAATTTATCAGCTTTGATTGCTATGGCACGCTAATCAATTTCGAAATGGGCCCAACGGCAAAGGGCATTTATGCCGATCGGGTCAGCGAAGCGCACATGGCGACTTTCCTGGCGCATTTTCGTTTCTACCGGCTTGATGAGGTGCTGGGTGCCTGGAAACCATTTTACCAGGTGATTGAAAATGCGCTTCAGCGCGCCTGTCATGCCCATGGCGTCGTCTATCAGGAAAGCGATGCGCAGACGCTTTATGCTGCCGTGGCCAGCTGGCAACCTCATCCGCATGTGGTTGAGACGCTGACGACGATAGCACAGCATATTCCGTTAGTGATTTTATCCAATTCCATGATCGACCTGATCCCGCACAGCGTTACCCGTCTCGGCGCGCCCTTTCATGCGGTGTACACCGCCGAAGAAGCCCAGGCCTACAAGCCGCGTGCCCGGATCTTTGAGTATATGTTCGACCAACTGGGCTGCGGCCCCGAACAGATGATGCACTGTTCATCCAGTTTTCGTTATGACCTGATGACAGCGTGCGATCTGGGCTTTATGGCCAGGGCGTTTATCGATCGCGGTCATGAGCCGGCCATTGACGGTTACGGTGTGAACCGCCTGACCGACTTCCGCCAGCTTCCCGGCCTGCTGGGCCTGTAATCTCTTCAACGGCAGGGAAACATCATGTCTGAAACTGAGACACATCAGGCTGTCGCCCTGAATACCGCCGCGCCTGCGCTGTCGTTATCTGCCGTACAGGCGTTAGTGGCAGAGCGGTACGGTATGACGGATACCGTTGTGCAGCCGCTGGCAAGCGAACGCGACCAGAACTGCTGCATTGAAACCCGGACCGGTACGCGTTTTGTCCTGAAAATCAGTAATCCCGCCGAAGCGAAGGCGATTGTCGATTTCCAGATCGCCGCGCTTGAGCATATCGCCGAGGTAGCACCGGATCTGCCCACACCGCGCGTCGTGCGCACATCAGCGGGTAAGAAATGTGACGCTGTCACGTTACCAGCAGGGAGCACCACGCTGGTTCGTATGCTGAGCTGGCTGGAGGGCACTCAGGTCAGGGATACCCAACCTACCCCCGCACAGCGTCGGGCCATGGCGTGCTGTCTGGGCCGGCTGGATTTGGCGTTGCAGGGTTTTTCACATCCGGCCGCCCGCCACGATCTGCTGTGGAATGTTTCCGCCGCGCATCGCCTGATGGACAAACTGGAGGCAGTCATCGATCCGGCACGGCGTCGCCTCGCAGAAAAATTTATGATGCGCTTCACCACCCAGGTATTGCCGCGTCTTGGCTCGCTGCGGGCGCAGGTGATCCATAACGATTATCACCTGTATAACGTGCTGGTTGCGCCAGATGAACAGGAGCGTCTCACTGGCATCATTGACTTTGGCGACATGATCTATGCACCGCTGGTAGGCGAAGTGGCCACTGCCGCGGCCTTTCAGATGACCGGCTGTGACGATCCCTTCGCAGGGGCTGCGCAGTTCGTCGGTGCCTACCACAAAACCCTGCCGCTCACCGATCTGGAACAGGCTCTTGTCACCGACCTGATGGCGACGCGTCATCTGATTACTGTTCTGATTACCGAATGGCGCGCGGCCCGCTATCCACATAACCGCGCTTACATCATGCGTCACAATCCTGCCGCCTGGGAGGCGCTGTCGATGCTGGCAGACCTGTCCCGCGACACGGCACGTGATCGCCTGCTGGCCGAACTCTGATACGGGAGACTTTCATGAAAAGCACCACCGACCTGAATATGGTTAATGCCTATATCCCCGGGCAGGCCGATGTTGACCCGGTGACCGCGGCGATGATTGACCGCCGCGATGCGTTGCTGGGCCCGGCCTATCGCCTGATGTATGAACATCCTCTGCACATCGTGCGCGGTGAGGGTGCCTGGCTGTTCGATCCCGAAGGGCGCCGCTATCTGGATGTGTATAACAACGTGACATCGCTGGGGCACTGCCATCCGGCGGTGACGGACGCCATCTGCAATCAGGTCAAAACGCTGGCCACCAACACGCGCTATTTGCATGACACGATTCTGACCCTGGCTGAGCGCCTGCTGGCGACGGTACCTGAAACCCACCTGGCTCACCTGATGCTGACCTGCACGGGCAGTGAAGCCAACGATCTGGCCTTTCGTATTGCCAAAATCCGGACCGGTGGCACCGGAATTATTGTGACCGAAACCGCCTATCATGGCATTACGGACGCCGTCTCACAGTTCTCACCCTCGCTGGGCAAAAGCGTCGATCTGGGGCCGCATGTTCGGCTGGTCCCTGCCCCGCGCGCCTATCACGCCGACGGTGTCGATCTGAGCGAACGTTTTACCCAGGATGTGGAAATGGCCATTGCCGATCTGCAACGTCACGGCATTCAGCCTGCTGCGTTGATCGTGGATTCACTCTTTACCAGCGACGGGATCCTGCCCGGCCCGACCGGCTTCCTGCACGGCGCGGTGAACGCCATCCGGCAGGCTGGCGGCCTGTTTATCGCCGATGAAGTCCAGCCCGGCTTTGGCCGCACGGGCGAAAACATGTGGGGTTTTCAACGTCACGGACTCAGACCGGATATCGTGACGCTGGGCAAACCCATGGGCAACGGTCAGCCTGTTGCCGGTTTACTGGCCACAGCCGACGTGCTGGCGGAGTTTGGGCAGCGCTCCCGCTACTTCAATACCTTTGCCGGTAATACTGTTTCCTGCGCGGCGGCCCTGGCGGTGCTGGATACCATTGAGCGAGAGGGACTGATTGCGCATGCGCGTGAAACCGGGAACAGGCTGCTGGAAGGCATTCGCGGCCTGAGCCACCGGCACGAAGCCATCGGCGATGTCCGGGGGGCGGGCCTGTTTGTCGGCGTGGAACTGGTTTCTGATCGGCAGAGCCGCGCAGCCGACCGCTGGCTGACCAGTCAGGTGGTGAACCGGATGCGGCAAAAAGGCGTATTGCTGAGTGCCTGCGCCATGGGCCATAACGTATTGAAGATCCGTCCTCCTCTGGTGTTGACGGCCGAACAGGCGGAAATAATAATCGACGTGCTCGACCAGGCGTTGACGGACGCCACCGCAGCACGCATGGGCCATTCAACCTGAGAGAATACGCCATCTATGTCACATGCCAGGCTCCCTGACCGCACCGATATCCGGATACTTGAGCATCTGCAACGCGAGGGGCGCTGTTCGATTGTCGAACTGGCTGAGGCAATAAACCTCAGCCCCAGTCCCTGTCTGGCGCGAACCCGCCGTCTGGAGCAGAGCGGCATTATCGCCGGTTATGCCGCCCGGATTTCACTGAATAAACTGGGCTGCAATCTGGTGGTGTTCTCCGAGATCACCCTGGCGAGTCATTACCCTGCTGATTTCCTGCGGTTTGAAACCGGTGCCCGTCAGTATCGGGAGATTGTCGAGTGCTACAACATCAGCGGCGGCTACGATTATCTGTTGAAAATCATCGCCCCCAACCTTTACCGGTTTCAGGATTTAATGGCGCGGCTGCTGGACGACGAAATCGGCATTGCCAAATTCGCCAGCCGCGTGGTGCTCAGGCACCCCTGGCCGTGGCGAGAAGAACCGTTGAGCGAAATTGCCAACGGAAACTGCAGCTGGGAATAGGCAAGTAACGGGCCTGTGCACGGGCGTTACCTGAGACATCAACCGTTGAACCGCCTTTCCGTCTGTTTCGTTGCGGTGTGGGTCCGCGCCCTGTCCGGCCGTTTTGCGCCCGCTACCGCTGCTGTCTGGCGGCCATATCGACACAGACACGTTTTTTCCTCACCCGACGGGTTACGTCCTTTCTGAACCTGGCAGTTTACGCCTGTCACGGCTTTTAGCGGTCTCGTTCTGACGATGCGCCGCACGAGGCCATAAGACCGCCACTCAGCCGTGCTTTATTTAACAAATTATTTACTTGAGTAAATGTTACTCAAAGTGAATATTTCACCTAAAGCCTTTGCCGAATAATGCCGATACCACGACTGGCGATAGTTAACCTTACAAAATTTTATACCGATCACCTTCCGACCTTTACGTAAAACATTTTCGCATCAGCTCGCCCATCGGGCTCGTTCATGCCGGGGCCTGACACTATGGAATGCATATGAACAACATCAGAATTGGAATACGGCTTGGGGCCGCCTTCGGCTTTATGGCGCTGCTGGTTATTTTTATGGTCCTGATCGGCGTGATAAAAATTAACTCACTCGGCAACGCCAATGATGAGATCTCGGGCGCGCTCTACAGCAAATCCTCCTCGTCTGCTGCGTTGCGCTATTACACCTCTGATATGAGCCGTCTGGCACGAAATGCCATTCTTCTTAAAGACGTGACGAAAAGAGAGAAAGCCATAAGTGATTACCGTGGGGAACGTCATGAAGTGGATACGCTGATCGCGCAGATGGGCAAACAGGTCAGCACGTCTCAGGGCAAAGCGATTTTTGACCAACTGAACGCCCGCTCAGCCCTGTTCCTGCCTTTTATCGATGAGGTTGTCGCGCTGGCTCAGCAGGGAAAAAGTGATGAGGCGACGCAGCTGCTTTTTGGCCCCCGTTACCAGACGCAGGGTGACTTCATGGCGTCGCTGAAAGAGATGCAGACGTTTCAGGAAGCGCGCATGAAATACGCGGCCGACAAATCGGGGGAAGATCGCGCCGATGCGCTGATGATACTCATTATTGCCGGGATTGTTGCGCTGCTGTTGGCCGCCATATCCGCCGCGATTATCACCCGCAGTATTACACGTCCACTGAAAGAAGCGGTTGAGGCCGCCTATCGCGTGTCCCACGGCGATCTGAGTGGTGTCGTCGTAACCACGGGTAAAGATGAAACGGGCAAACTGTTGTCCGCCATCCGCGAAATGCAGGATTCGCTAATCAATACGGTCAGCCTGGTCAGGAAAAACGCGGAGAGTGTTGCCTCGGCCAGCACACAGATTGCTCAGGGTAATGCAGAGCTTTCACAACGTACCGAAGAACAGGCCAGCTCGCTGGAACAGACCGCCGCAACGATGACGCAGTTGGGTATGACGGTCAAAAATAACGTCGACAATGCCCGTCAGGCGGGGCAACTGGCGGTCAGTGTGCGTGAAGTGGCCAATAAAGGCAGTGACGCGACAGAGGCGATCACCGGCACCATGAAATCCATCAGCGACAGCTCCGGCCGTATCGCTGAAATCACCGCCGTTATCGACGGGATCGCTTTCCAGACCAATATCCTTGCGCTTAACGCCGCGGTGGAAGCCGCCCGTGCAGGCGAGCACGGCAAAGGCTTTGCGGTCGTCGCCAGTGAAGTGCGATCGCTGGCACAGCGCAGCGCCACCGCAGCCGGTGAAATTCGCCAGCTGATCGCGGCAAACGCCCAAAGCGTAGGCCAGGGAAATGAACTGGTCGTTCACGCGTCTGAAACCATGTCAGGCATTCTGTCTGCTGTGGGCAAACTGACAGATACGGTAGAAGAGATTACCACTGCCAGTGCCGAACAGGCGCGTGGCATTGAGCAAGTGGGCACCGCCGTGACAGAAATGGACAGCACCACACAGCAGAATGCGTCACTGGTGGAAGAATCCGCGTCTGCCGCATCCAGTCTGAAAGAACAGGCCGACATGCTGTTACAGGCCGTTTCCGTGTTCAGCCTGGGTTCTCCGGCGACCACGGTGGCGACGGCCGGTGTCGCGCCCACGGCCATGTCTCCACGCCAGACGAAGGCGGTTACCACGAAGGCGGACAATGCCGACGACGGCTGGACGAGCTTTTAATAACCTTACCGCGTCGGGTACCGGCGCGGCGGTTTCAAAGACAGAGCCCGGCGGCCGTGCGGGCTTATTCCCCCTGCGCCCGAGCCCTCATCGTTGATGCCCGCGCCTGAGATGACGATAAGGTTGCCGCTGGTTCGTCGCGTCCCTCTTCCCTGCCCGACACCGACAAAAGCGGCGCCGCAGCGCCGCTTTCTCATGCACCTGCCTGACGTCAACTCAGCCGCTTCACCGGTGCATTCTGCTGCCTGTCCCACATTACGGTGAGTAACCGTTGCAGGGCGATAAAGGCAAACAGCAGGATGCCAATGGCGATTTTGGTCCACCAGGAACTGAGCGTGCCGTCGAAGTTAATCCAGGTCTGAATCAGCCCCTGAATCAGGACGCCAAATAACGTGCCGAGAAGGGTCCCTACACCACCGGACAGCAGGGTTCCCCCGATGACGACAGAGGCGATGGCATCCAGCTCAACGCCCAGCCCGGCCAGCGCATAACCCGCAGAGGTGTAGATGGAAAACACAATACCCGCCAGCGAGGCTAACGTGGTCGACAACATATAGATTTTGATGGTCGTGGCGCGGGTTGAAACGCCCATCAGCTGCGCGGAAGTCATATTGCCCCCGATGGCGTACACCTGATTACCGAACCGGGTGCGGTGTGCCAGAATCATCCCGCCTACAACCACCAGCAACATGATCAACGCCAACAAACTGAGCCGCCCGCCGCCCGGCACTTTCCAGGCCAGGCCGGAAAGCGTGGCGTACAGCGGATGATCAATCGGAATGGAGTTTTCGGAGACCAGATAGCTGCATCCACGCAGGAAAAACATGCCCGCCAGCGTAATAATAAACGCAGGGATTTTGAGTGCGTCGATTAGCCAGCCCATCATCGCACCAAACAGCGCCCCCATGCAGAGGACCAGGGCAAAGGCCACCAGCGGATTAAGGTGATAATCGCCGATGACTTTGGCCAGGAAGACGCCAGAAAACGCGATGACGGCCCCCACAGACAGATCGATGCCGCCCGACAGAATCACAAAGGTCATGCCCACCGCGATAATGCCCAGAAACGCGTTATCCGTCAGAATATTACAGATGACCCGCGTCGAGGCAAAACCGGGAAACTGGCTCAGGCAAAACAGATAGCCGAGTACAAACACCAGCAGCGTAATCATTAAAGGCAGATGACGTTTAATCATGATGCACGTCTCCGTTTAAACATCGCAATAAAGCGCGGGGATTGCAGCAGCAGTACACACATCACCACCACCGCCTTCACCACCTGATTAAGTTCCGGCGGAAAGCCCGACAGTAAAATACCGGTATTCATCGCCTGAATAATCAGTGCCCCCATCAGCGACAGCAGAATGTTAAATCGCCCGCCCATCAGCGAGGCACCGCCAATCACCACCGCCAGAATGGCGTCCAGCTCCAGCCACAGCCCCGCGTTGTTCGCATCGGCCCCGCGAATATCGGCCGCCACAATCAGCCCCGCCACCGCTGCGCAGATTCCGCTGATGGCATAGGTGGACATCACAACCAGCCAGCCATTCACGCCCGCATTACGCGCAGCGCGCAGGTTGATCCCGACGGCTTCGATAAACAACCCAAGGGCCGTTTTACGCACCAGCAGCCAGACCAGCAGCGCGACCGCAATCGTGATCCAGACCGGCACCGGCAACAGCCAGAGCGCGCCGTTGCCGAACCAGCCCAGGCTGTCGTTGTTAAACGTCACGATCTGTCCCTGCGTAATTAACTGGGCGATGCCGCGCCCGGCCACCATCAAAATCAGCGTCGCCACAAATGGCTGTATGCGTAACAACGCAACCAGAATGCCGTTCCACAGCCCGCAGGCCAGCCCGCTGGCCACCGTGACCAGAATAATAAACGGCACGCTGTGGCCCGCCACGGTCAGCGTGGCCGCCGTCGCGCCGGCAATCGCCATAACGGCGCCGACCGATAAATCAATCCCGCCTGTGGCAATCACTAAGGTCATGCCAACGGCCAGTATGGCTACTGGCGCAGCCCGGTTGAGGATATCAATCGGGCTGCCAAACAACCGGCCATCCTGTAAATGGATGGCGAAGAAATGCGTGGCAACCAGGCTGTCGACAACCAGCACCAGCAACAGCGCGATAAGTTGCGGCATGCCTGGCGGCAGCCTGAACGTGCGACGTGCCGCCCGGGTCGGGGTAACCGGTGATTCAAGCATGCTGCGTACCTCCATCAGCAATGGCGTTAACGATTGCCGCCACAGAAAGTGCCTCGAGGGGGATTTCTGCTACCTGTTTCAGATCGCGCATAATGATGACGCGATCGGCATAGCCCACCAGTTCTTCCAGCTCCGAGGAAATGACCAGTAGCGCCAGCCCATCTGCACATAACGATTCAATTAAGCGGATAATTTCGGCATGTGCGCCCACGTCAATGCCGCGCGTGGGTTCATCCAGAATCAGGAACTGCGGTTTTGTCACCAGCCAGCGAGACAACAGCACCTTTTGCTGGTTTCCGCCCGACAACAGCTCGACGGGCTGCTCCGCATGCGGTGTGCGAATGCCCAGGCTTTTGATAAAACGCTCGGCAATCGCCTGCTGCTCGCGTTTCTTGATCGGGCGCAGCCAGCCGCGCTGCGCCTGTAACGCCAGAATGATGTTCTCGCGGACAGAAGCCGCCCCGATAATTCCGTCGGTTTTTCGGTCTTCCGGACAAAAGCCCATCCCGAGACGGGAAGCCTGCGCGGGCGTTCGGATCGATTCAACCCTGCCTTTGATTTTTGCCGTGCCGCGATCGGCGCGGCGAATGCCAAACAGCACCTCTGCGGTTTCGGTCCGCCCCGAACCCAGCAAGCCTGCCAGCCCGACCACTTCACCGGGCCGGACCTGAAGCGTGAAGGGTTCGATCGTGCCCTTCTTACCATAATCTTCGAATGACACGACCGGCTGGTTGCTCTTCAGCGTACTGCCCTGACGCTGCAGCGCGGTCGCCATCAGTTCCCGGCCAATCATCAGTTTGACCAGATCAATTTGCGGCAGCGTAGCGGTGTCGTGCGTGGCAATAAACTTGCCGTTGCGCAGAACGGTAATGCGATCGGTAATGCGGTAAACCTGGTCCAGAAAATGGGTGACGAAGATCAGGCTCATCCCGCGATGTTTTAACTCTGTCATCAGGGTGAACAGCATTTCCACTTCGCTGGCATCCAGACTGGCGGTGGGTTCATCGAGGATTAATACCTGGGCGGAGAGATCCACCGCCCGGCAGATCGCAATAATCTGCTGCATCGCGACGGAGTAATGACCAAGCGGCCGCGTGACGTCCAGCACAAAACCGTATTTGCGCATCAGGGCATCCGCCTCGCGCACCATGCGCTTACGATCAATCATGCCGAACCGACGCGGCTCGCGCCCAATGTACAGATTATCGGCCACCGACATATTCGGCAGCATATTCACTTCCTGGTAGACCGTGCCGATACCGATTTTCTGTGCTTCAGCAGTACTGCGCGGCGAAATGGCCTGACCGTTTAACGTAATCGTGCCGCTGTCGCGGGTGTACACGCCGGTCAGCACTTTGATCAGGGTTGATTTGCCTGCGCCGTTCTCACCTAACAGCGCCATGATTTCGCCTTTGCGCAGGCTGAAAGAGACATCGTCCAGCGCTTTCACGCCGGGAAAACCTTTACTGACGCCGTTGATGGCTAAAAGAGGTGATTCATTGTGTGTCGTCATGCTGTCAACTCCGCCCTACATCAAAGAAGACCGCCCCGAAGGGCGGCCTGCGGCTTAGTAACCCATGTTCTTTTTCTTGTCTAACTCGGCCTGCGCGTCAGCAGGTAAAAAGAGTTTTGATTCGGTTCGGATAATTTTGGGTGGCAGGGTGCCGTCTTTTTTGAATTTTTCCAGCGCGTCAAAGGCCGGGCCGGCCATATCTGGCGTCAGCTCGACGTTAGCGTTGGCTTCCCCGGCCAGCATCGCTTTGTAGATATCCGGCACACCATCGATCGATCCGGTCAGAATATCTTTGCCCGGTTTCAGACCGGCTTCTTTGATCGCCTGAATGGCCCCGATGGCCATATCGTCGTTATGGGCATAAACCATGCAGATATTTTTGCCGTTGTTCTCGGCCTTGATGAAACTTTCCATGACTTCTTTCCCTTTACTGCGGGTAAAGTCGCCAGACTGAGAGCGAATCACTTTAATATTCGGGTGGCCACTGATCGCTTCAGCAAAGCCTTTTTTACGATCGATGGCGACGCTCGCGCCAACCGTGCCTTGCAGCTCTACGACATTACATTTTTTATCGCCGACGGTTTTTACCAGCCAGTCACCAATCAGCTTGCCTTCCAGAACGTTATCGGCGGTGACAACGGCCTGATACAGCGAGTTATCTTTTACGACGATGGCGCGGTCCAGCAGGTATACCGGGATTTTGGCATCTTTGGCTTCTTCTAATACCGGCTCCCAGCCCGTCTGCACAACAGGCGCAATAAAGATGGCGTCCACGCCCTGCGCGATAAAGGAGCGCACGGCTTTAATCTGATTCTCTTGTTTCTGTTGACCATCGGCGATCTTTAAATTAATGCCGCGTTTTTTGGCTTCGCTTTTTGCGACATTGGTTTCAGCCGAACGCCAGCCGGATTCTGAGCCTACCTGTGAGAATCCCACTGTCATTTCCGCCGCTAACACTGAGCCACTTAATGCGGCGCTGACCATTGTCGTCAGGAGTAAACGTTTCCACATAGTTTTTCTTCCTCTGAAGGGCGTTTGCTGTACAGGGTAAAGTGCCTGTGTAGCCTGACGTAAAAAAGGGCAGATTAGGGCGACACGCCTCACAAAACTGAGCGATTTAAAGGGGTTACGTTGATTAACGGAATGCTCTCAGCGTGGGCTTATGGACAAAACGCCTGTGTCTTTTTTCAACTTACGTTAAATAAATGTAATAAACAGAATCGCTTAAGTGTGACACTGCTGAAAACGATTACAGCCAGGCGTACAGAATGAGCCATCCCGTTTTCAGCCCCGGGAAAAGTCTGTTTTGTGATTTCCAGCACACACAGAAATCCCCTGTCTCCGGCATGAAACGATTCCGCTGACCGCACTGGCCTGAGGTTTATCCTGGTTATGTTGTTATCCGGCCCTGAATCGCAGTTATACACAATCGATTCGTACATAAAAGCAGATAAAAAGTGACTTGTGACTCAGAAATGATTCTTTTAGGTTGGGTCTGGATGCACCGCTTTACAGCGACAGGATTATGGCGACTATTCAAAACCTGATAAAATTCACCTTTAGCGAGCTATGCCCCACGTTTGTCTGATTTTTGCTTTTTTTCATCCGCGGAACTGGACAGCGTTAAGCGGCTCCCTATACTTGGCCTTCTTTCTTATTGATTCGTTATGACAAAAATGACTGCGCACGATTACCTGTTAAAATTTCGCAAAGTGAATAACCTTGAAAGTCTTGAAAAACTGTATGACCATCTGAATTATTCGCTGTCGGACGACAAAGACATTATCAATATGTACCGGGCAGCCGACCATCGTCGTGCCGAACTCGCATCGGGTGGCCGCTTGTTCGACCTGGGCTGCGTACCAAAGTCAGTCTGGCGCTACGTGGTGTAATCCCGCGCATCTCCCCTGTTCCCGCCCTCCTGTTTTCACTGTTGGTTTGCGTCTGTCTTAACATGCTATTCTGACCCGCTGACGACGTTGAAACAGGATGAACCGCAATGACGACCCCGATGACCGCCCCACGTATTGGCGGCTGGCTTTTACTGCCACTGGCATGGTTGCTGATGACGCTGCTGACCACCGCGCTGGTGATGGCCATGTATCTGACGCCACTGTTTGATGCGCAATGGCGCGAAACCTTGTTTAACCACCGTTCGCTGGTGACGGGCTATTGGGCCATTTCATTATTGACCGCCACCGCATTGTGGGCTTACAGCATGTGGGTTGTGTGGATGTTCTTTAAACGTTCGCACCGTCTGCCGCGCCACTATATCGTGTGGTTGCTGATCACCGTTTTGCTGGCGCTGAAAACCTTTGCCTTTACGCCGGTGTCTGATGCACGCGCGTTGCAGACTTTGCTACTCTCACTGGCCGCCGCCGCCGTTTTTGTTCCCTATTTCAAACGTTCCGCGCGGGTAAAAGCGACATTTACTCAGCGATAACGCTGCTGTTTTCGTCAAGAGTTTAATTCTGAGTGCGGTTGGCGGCTGGCAATAATGCGATGGAGTTGTGATGCAGCGCTTTATCAATGATAATAAGCCGCTTTCTGGTATTCAGGCGAAAAAATGACCGATTATCTTCTCCTTTTTGTTGGCACAGTGCTGGTGAACAACTTCGTGTTGGTGAAGTTTCTCGGCCTTTGCCCGTTTATGGGCGTTTCCAAAAAGCTGGAAACGGCCATTGGCATGGGCCTCGCCACCACGTTTGTGATTACGCTGGCCTCCATTTGCGCGTGGCTGGTGAATCACCTCATTCTGGTTCCGCTGGACTTAGTGTATCTGCGGACCATGGCTTATATCCTGGTGATCGCGGTTGTCGTTCAGTTCACCGAAATGGTGGTGCGCAAAACCAGCCCATCGCTGTATCGCCTGCTGGGTATTTTCCTGCCGTTGATCACGACAAACTGTGCGGTACTGGGCGTCCCCCTGTTGAGCGTTAACCTGAATCACACCTTTCTTCAGGCGGCGCTGTATGGATTCAGCGCCTCGCTGGGCTTCTCGCTGGTGATGGTGTTATTTGCCGGGATGCGTGAGCGTCTGGTGCTGGCGAATGTCCCGGCCCCCTTCAAAGGGAATTCTATTGCGTTGATCACCGCGGGGCTGATGGCACTGGCCTTTATGGGCTTTACAGGTCTGGTGAAATTCTGATGAGTGCAATTTGGATAGCGGTGGCGGTACTGAGCGCCCTGAGCCTGGTCTTTGGTGCCCTGCTGGGTTACGCGTCACGCCGCTTTGAAGTCGAAGAAGATCCCATTGTTGAGCAGATTGACGCCGTGCTGCCGCAGAGCCAGTGCGGTCAGTGTGGTTACCCCGGCTGTCGCCCCTATGCTGACGCCGTGGGCAACAATGGCGAAGCCATTAACAAATGCGCGCCCGGTGGTGAGCAGACCATGCTTAAGCTGGCCGCCCTGCTCAATGTTGAGCCACAACCGATCGATGGCGATGACGAGGCCAAAGCGCCCGTGCGTACCGTCGCGTGGATTGACGAAGAAAACTGTATTGGCTGCACAAAGTGCATTCAGGCCTGCCCGGTTGATGCCATCGTCGGTGCCACGCGCGCCATGCATACCGTGCTGAGCGATGTCTGCACCGGCTGCGATCTGTGTGTTGCCCCCTGTCCTACCGACTGCATTGAAATGCGTCCGGTTGCCACCACCACGGCCAACTGGAAGTGGGATCTGAATACCATTCCTGTTCGGGTGATCCCGGTAGAGAGTCATGCTTAATCTGCTTAATTTCTTTAAAAAAGAGAAGATCTGGGATTTTCAGGGCGGGATTCATCCGCCTGAAATGAAAACCCAGTCCAACGGCACGCCGCTCGCTGAATTGCCGCTGCCGCACCAGTTTATCATTCCCCTGAAGCAACATATTGGCCACGAAGGCGAAATTTGCGTTTCCCCTGGCGATAAGGTGCTGCGCGGCCAGCCGCTTACGTTTGGACAGGGCAGAATGCTGCCTGTACATGCGCCCACCTCGGGCGTCATTGACGCTATCGCTCAGCACATGACAGCGCACCCGTCTGGCCTGTCAGAGCTGTGTATTTTTCTGACGCCTGACGGTGACGATCGCTGGATGCCGCTCTCCCCGCTTCCGGACTACCGTCAGCATGAACGCAGCGCCATTCTTAAACGCATACATGATGCCGGCATCGCCGGTCTGGGCGGCGCGGGCTTCCCGACGGCCACCAAACTGAAAGGCGGCCTGCAGGGCGTCAACACGCTGATCATTAACGCGGCTGAGTGCGAACCTTACATCACCGCTGACGATCGTCTGATGCAGGACTGCGCCGCCGAGGTGCTGGAAGGATGCCGCATTCTGGCCTGGGTGCTTCAGGCGGAGCGCGTGCTGATTGGTATCGAAGATAACAAACCCGAGGCTATCGCCGCCCTGAAGCAGGCGTTGGGTGGTGAGCGGGATTTACAGATCCGCGTTATCCCGACGAAATATCCGTCCGGCGGCGCTAAGCAGCTGACCAAAATACTCACCGGCATGGAAGTGCCGCATGGTGGTCGCTCTACGGATATTGGCGTGCTGATGCAAAACGTCGGTACGGCATGGGCCGTGAAGCGCGCCATTATCAATGGCGAACCGATCACCGAGCGCGTGGTGACACTCACCGGTGAAGCCATCGCGCAACCCCGGAACGTGTGGAGCCGCTTAGGGACGCCAATCAGCCACCTGTTGCACCAGGTCGGTTTTCACCCTTCACCAGGACAAATGGTCATTATGGGCGGCCCGCTGATGGGCTTTACCCTGCCGTCGCTGGATGTGCCGGTCGTGAAGATCACCAACTGTATTCTGGCCCCGTCCGGCACTGAGATGGGCAACACGCAACAGGAACAGTCCTGCATTCGTTGCTCTGCCTGTGCTGACGCCTGTCCGGCCAACCTGCTGCCACAGCAGCTGTACTGGTATAGCCAGGGGGGCGATCACGATAAAGCCCGTGCCCATCACATTGATGACTGCATTGAATGTGGTGCGTGCGCCTACGTCTGCCCGAGTAACATTCCGCTGGTGCAGTACTATCGTCAGGAAAAAGCTGAGCTGCGCGCCATCGACCTGGAAGCCAAACGCACGCTGGAAGCGAAAGCGCGTTTTGAGGCACGCCAGGCACGACTGGAGCGGGAAAAGCAGGCGCGTGAAGCACGTCATGCTGAAGCCAAACAGCGCGTAGCCCGCAGCGAAAGCGGAGAACTGGCTGCGGCAAAAGCCCGCGCCAGAGCGAAACAATCTGCTGAGAATGAAGATGCCGCTGCCGAGGCACGTCATGCGCAGGCCCGGTTACGGCAGGCTGAGGCACAGGCGGAAACCCAGGCACTGAGTCGTCAGACGACCGATCCACGCAAGGCTGCGGTTGAAGCGGCAATTGCGCGTGCCAGAGCGAAAAAACCGGTGACGCCTGACAGTGCTGACACGACTGAAACGGCGGTGGCGGATCCACGCAAAGCCGCGGTGGCCGCCGCCGTCGAACGTGCCAAAGCGAAGAAAGCCGCCCAGGCGGCTGACGCTGAGACGGCCGACACCGCATCCGACGATCCGCGCAAAGCCGCGGTGACCGCCGCCATCGAACGTGCCAAAGCGAAGAAAGCCGCCCAGGCGGCTGACGGTGAGACTGCCGACAACGCATCTGAAGATCCGCGCAAAGCCGCGGTGACCGCCGCCGTCGAACGTGCCAAAGCGAAGAAAGCTGCCCAGGCGGCGGCTGACGCTGAGACGGCCGACACCGCATCTGAAGATCCGCGTAAAGCCGCGGTGGCCGCCGCCGTCGAACGTGCCAAAGCGAAGAAAGCCGCCCAGGCGGCTGACGCTGAGACGACCGACACCGCATCCGACGATCCACGTAAAGCCGCGGTAGCCGCCGCCATTGAACGTGCCAAAGCGAAAAAGCGCGCTGCCGCGCAGGCGCAGGCAGAAGACGCGTCCCGTGAGGCGGCTGTCGCGGCGGCCGAAGCGCACAGGGACGTTGAGCAGGCAGAGAGGGCGCAGGAGCAGGCTAATCATGCCAATGCCGAAGCCGAAGAGGCACCTGAACTCGATCACCCCGCCGATGCGCGTAAAGCCGCGATTGCGGCGGCTGTCGCCCGTGCCAAAGCGCGTAAAGCGCAATCGACATTGACACCTGAGGATTAAATGGCGTTCCGTATCGCAAGTTCACCTTATACTCATAACCGCCGCAGTACCGGCAACATCATGATGCTGGTTATCCTGGCGGCGCTGCCTGGTTTTGCCGCGCAGTGCTACTTTTTTGGCGTGGGAACCTTATTGCAGGTTGTGTTGGCCTCGCTGACAGCGTTGCTGACAGAAGCGGCTATCCTGCGCCTGCGTAACACACCGGTCGCCCCTCAGCTGGCCGACAACTCCGCCCTGCTGACGGCAATTCTGCTGGGGATCAGCATCCCGTCTCTGGCCCCCTGGTGGTTAGTGGTGGTCGGTACGGTATTTGCGATTGTTATTGCCAAACAGTTGTACGGTGGCCTGGGACAAAACCCCTTCAACCCGGCCATGGTCGGCTATGTCGTTCTTCTGATCTCATTTCCGGTTCAGATGACCAGCTGGATGCCGCCAGAAGCCTTACAGGTGATTAAACCCGGCGTGCTGGACTCGCTGAGCATGATCTTTACGGGTCATACCCTGGCGGGCGATACGTTACAGCAACTGCAGTTGGGCGTAGACGGTGTCAGCCAGGCCACACCGCTGGATACCTTTAAAACCGGCTTGCGCGCAGGCCACAGTGCAGAGCAACTGTTAGCCCAGCCCATTTACAGCGGCGTTCTGGCCGGTCTGGGCTGGCAATGGGTTAACGTGGGTTACCTGCTTGGCGGGGTATTCCTGCTGTGGAAAAACACCATTCGCTGGCATATTCCGGCCGCGATGTTGCTGTCGCTGACCGTCTGCGCCACGCTCGGTTGGTTACTGGCTCCCGCCTCGCTGAACAGTCCGCTGATTCATCTGTTTTCCGGGGCGACGATGCTGGGCGCATTTTTTATCGCCACCGATCCGGTTACTGCCTCCACCACTGACCGTGGTCGTCTGATTTATGGTGCCCTGATTGGTCTGCTGGTGTGGCTCATTCGGAGTTTTGGCGGTTACCCGGACGGCGTTGCTTTTGCCGTTCTGCTGGCTAATATATGCGTACCGCTGATTGACTATTACACGCAGCCGCGCGTTTACGGTCATCAAAAGGATTAAATGATGCTGGACACCATACGCAAGAATGGCGTGACCCTGGCTCTCTTTGCCGCGATCACCACCGGCGTCACTGCTGTTGTAAATACCGTGACCAAACCCACCGTTGAGCACCAGACGCAGTTACAGCAAAAAAATCTGCTGGATCAGGTGGTGCCGACCGATATGTACGATAACCACATTCAGCAGGAATGTTACGTTGTCACTGATGCGGCACTGGGTAATGCCAGCCCTCATCATCTTTATCTGGCGCGAAAAGACAACGAACCTGTGGCCGCCGCCCTGGAAACCACTGCCCCGGATGGCTATTCTGGCGCGATTCAGATGCTGGTCGGCGCGGATTTTCACGGTAAGGTACTCGGCGTGCGGGTGATTGAGCACCATGAAACGCCGGGCCTGGGGGACAAAATCGAGTTACGGATTTCTGACTGGATCAACAGTTTTAATGGCAAAGTGGTAACCGGGCCGGATGACAAAGCGTTTGCCGTCAAAAAAGATGGCGGCGAATTCGACCAGTTTACCGGTGCCACCATTACCCCGCGCGCCGTCGTAAATGCCACCAAACGTACGGCATTGTTAATTGAATCCCTGAAAGGGAAACTCTCTTCGTTACCCGAATGTGGAGACGCCAATGAGTGAAGCGAAAAACCTGCTGGTCGGCGGGCTGTGGAAAAATAACTCGGCGCTGGTGCAGCTGCTGGGCCTGTGCCCTTTGCTGGCGGTGACCGCCACGGCCACCAATGCTCTGGGGCTGGGGCTTGCCACGACGCTGGTGCTGACCCTGACAAACAGTTTTATTTCGGCCTCGCGTCGTTGGGTGCCTTCTGAGATCCGTATTCCTATCTACGTGATGATCATCGCCTCTGTCGTAAGCTGCGTGCAGATGCTGATTAACGCTTACGCCTACGGTCTGTATCAGTCACTCGGTATTTTTATTCCGCTGATCGTGACCAACTGCATCGTAGTGGGCCGGGCTGAAGCCGTGGCCTCGAAAAGCAGTATTCCCCTTGCCGCACTGGATGGCTTTGCTATCGGTATGGGCGCCACCTGCGCAATGGTGGTACTGGGTTCGATCCGTGAAATCATCGGCAGCGGCACATTGTTTAACGGTGCGGATCAGTTGCTGGGTCCCTGGGCTAAAGTGTTGCGGATTGACGTGATTCATTTTAACTCGCCAATGCTGCTGGCAATGCTCCCGCCGGGTGCCTTTATCGGTCTGGGCATGATGCTGGCGGGGAAATATGTGATCGATCAGAAAATGAAGCAGCGCGCAGCGCGTCGCGCAGAAGACGCGGCGCTTGATGCGCCGCAGGGCAACACGGGAAAAGCCGTGTGAACCAGACGAAACGCATTGAGATTCTCAGTCGTCTGCAGCAGGCCAACCCTCACCCCACGACCGAGCTGCAGTTCACCTCGCCGTTTGAACTGCTGATTGCGGTTCTGCTGTCGGCTCAGGCGACGGACGTGAGCGTTAACAAGGCTACTGCAAAGCTGTACCCGGTGGCGAATACACCTGCTGCGATGCTGGCGCTGGGCGTGGACGGCGTGAAGGAGTACATCAAAACGATCGGCCTGTTCAACAGTAAGGCCGAGAACGTGATTAAGACCTGCCGTATTTTACTGGACCAGCACGGCGGTCAGGTGCCTGAAGATCGCGCCGCGCTCGAAGCCTTACCTGGCGTCGGCCGTAAAACGGCTAACGTGGTGCTGAATACGGCTTTTGGCTGGCCGACGATTGCGGTGGATACGCACATTTTCCGCGTCTGCAACCGGACGAATTTTGCGCCGGGTAAGAACGTCGAGCAGGTCGAAGAGAAACTGTTAAAAGTCGTGCCGAAGGCGTTTAAAGTCGACTGCCATCACTGGCTGATTCTGCACGGTCGTTACACCTGCGTGGCGCGCAAACCGCGCTGCGGGTCCTGCCTGATTGAAGACCTGTGTGAATATCCCGATAAGGTCGAATAAGCCCGGATAACAGCCTGTGACTGGTCACAGGCTGTTTTACTGTTCAGCGCTGACGCTGCGCCAGCGCCGCCTGCATCCAGGCCATCACCAGCGGCGAATCCTTATCCTGTAATGCCGCCCGTTCGGACTGGAATAAGGTGGCGACATAGAAAGGATGATCGGTCAGTTCAATGCCGCGTACATCGCCGTTCAGATCCCAGGACGTGATCCGCATGTTTTTACCCTGCAGTGCCGCACTGAAAGCCGGGTTCACGCCAAAATTGCAATGATAACCTTCATCGCTGGTCAGCGCACCGTAGGCGCTGGCCATACGCGAGCCGGGTGCAAACGTGACCTCCCCTCGCTGTTCGACCAGTGAGCAGCTTAGCGGCGCAATCACCATCCGACCGGTTTCGCTGGTTTCGGCATGACTGGCATCTTCCCAGCCCAATACGTGGCGGGCATAGTCGATAACCGCATACTGAAACCCGCCACAGGAGCCGAGAAAGGGCTTACCGTTTTCCCGTACCCAACGCAGCATGCTAAACACGCCGTCATCGTTTTTATAGGGGCTGCCGGGCACCAGCCAGACGGCATCATGCTGCGTAACGGCGGACAGATCATCTAAATCCGGGGTGGGAATCCAGTCAGGCTCAATCGGGATGGCAAGGTGCGCCGCGGCGCGCGCCAGCGCCAGGGGAATGGATTGATGCGAAACAGCGTCCGGGCGGTAGTCACCCACTAAGGCGAGACGTAAAGATAACGACATAGCAACATCCTTTTTAGGAAATAAAGAGGCTACGTGAGTGCGCGTGCGCTGTCGAGCAGGTGAGCGCATTTTTGCTGGTTTTTTACGCCTGTTAATTAAGGGCCGGAGGCATTATTCCCTGATGAAACTATTTTCCTTCTGCTGAAATAACAGCGAATAATGTGAGTTTAATCAACTTTATTGCGCACCCGAGGTCGTTTCGCGTCATAATATGCAGATTATTTCAGCAAAACGACGTCAAAAGCCGCATTTCCGGCGCTTTATTCTGATGAAAGATCACTTTCCAAAGCAAAGCTCTACGCAACCGCCGTTTAGTGGTTAATGTCATTATTGACGATCTTAAAAGCTCCACGCAGGTATTTTGAACCAATAAAAAACCTGAAAACATGACAAAATTTCAATCAGTAATATTTATTTAGGTTTTAACACCATATTGACCCTGTCTGGCAGAAGGTAGAAAACGCTTGCCCTGCCGCCTTTATTCAGCCAAATTAGTCGCCGTTTTTCCCATCTAATAAAAATCTGGCCCATGGTGTGATCACATGGCGCGGACGGAATGCCTGTCACGACGCAGGATATGAAATAACAGAGGTACAAGTGTCAACTGCAAACAAACACACCGACGAGGCCGTCAGCCTTAATGCTTTTAAACAGCCCAAAGCGTTTTACCTGATCTTTTCAATCGAATTATGGGAACGTTTTGGCTACTACGGCCTGCAGGCCATTATGGCCGTCTATCTGGTTCGACAGCTGGGCATGTCGGAGTCCGACTCCATTACCCTGTTCTCGTCCTTTAGCGCACTGGTTTATGGTCTGGTCGCTATCGGCGGCTGGCTGGGCGATAAAGTGTTGGGCACCAAACGCGTTATCGTGCTGGGTGTACTGGTGCTGGCCATCGGCTACGCGCTTGTCGCCTTCTCCGGTCATAATGTCAGCGTCGTCTATATCGGTATGGCGACTATTGCGGTGGGCAGCGGCTTGTTTAAAGCGAACCCCTCTTCCCTGCTTTCCACCTGCTACGAGAAAGACGATCCGCGCATTGATGGCGCCTTTACAATGTTCTACATGTCCATCAACATCGGCTCACTGTTTTCAATGATGCTGACGCCGTGGTTAGCCGAAAAATATGGCTATAACGTGGCGTTTTCGCTGTCGGTGATCGGCCTGGTCATCACGCTGCTTAACTTCCTGTTCTGTAAGCGCCTGGTGAAAGACTTTGGTTCCAAACCGGACTTTGCCCCACTCCAGTTCGGCAAACTGCTGATGACGCTGGCAGGTATTGTGGTGTTGATCGCCCTGGCTAACTGGATGCTGCACCATCAGGCCATTGCCCGTATTCTGCTGGGCCTGATTGCGCTGGGCATTATGGTGATCTTTGCCAAAGAAGCCTTCGCACTGAAGGGCGCGGCACGTCGCCGTATGATTGTCGCTTTCCTGCTGATGGTCGAAGCCATCGTTTTCTTCGTGCTTTACATGCAGATGCCTACGTCGCTGAACTTCTTTGCGATTCGTAACGTTGAGCACACCCTTTTTGGCATTACCTTTGCGCCAGAGCAGTTCCAGGCGCTGAACCCGTTCTGGATTATGCTGGCCAGCCCCATTCTGGCAGCCGTGTATAACAAGCTGGGCGACAAGCTGCCGATGCCGCACAAGTTCGCTATCGGCATGGTGCTGTGTTCTGCCGCGTTCCTGGTATTGCCTGTCGGCGCGAAATTTGCCAGCGATGCCGGTATCGTGTCCCTGAACTGGCTCATTCTCAGCTATGGCCTGCAAAGTATCGGCGAACTGATGATTTCGGGACTGGGCCTGGCGATGGTGGCACAGCTGGTTCCACAGCGCCTGATGGGCTTTATCATGGGCTCATGGTTCCTGACCACCGCGGGTGCTGCCGTCATTGCCGGTAAAGTGGCCAACCTGATGGCGGTGCCTGAAAACGTTACCGATCCGCTGATTTCGCTGGTCACGTACGGCAAAGTGTTCCAGCAGATCGGGATTGCCACCGCCGTCATCGCTGTGCTGATGCTGGTGACGGCCCCGCTGCTGAACCGTATGACGCAGACGACGGAAGCGGAAAAAGCCTGAGTGCGATTTTGACACGCAGCAAAAACCGGGCCTTGCCCGGTTTTTTTGTTTTTGTCGCCGATCGGTTCCTGGTAGATTACTCATGCTAATAACTGGTAATTCTGCCACAGGGGATTACTATGCAAACACGACTCGCAACATGGTGGCTTCATGATGAAACTGTTTTGTAAAGCTGGTGCCTGTTCTCTTTCACCCCATATTGTTCTGCGTGAATGTGGGCTGGATTTCACTCAGGTAAATGTCGACCTGCAAACCAAGCTCACCGAGCGCGGGGATGATTTTCGTCAAATCAACCCCAAGGGTCAGGTACCGGCGCTGCAATTGAGTGAGGGTAATGTCCTGACTGAAGGCGCGGCGATTGTGCAGTACCTGGCCGATCTCAAGCCCGATCGTCATCTTCTGGCCCCCGTCGGCAGCCTGACGCGTTATCACACTATTGAGTGGCTCGGCTACATCAGCAGTGAGTTACATAAGAGTTTTTCACCGCTGTTCCGCAACGATGCGCCCGACGAGTACAAAGCGCTGGTGCGCCGTCAGCTGGAGGCAAAATTTGCCTGGGTAAACGGTGAACTGCAGGACAAGCCCTGGCTGATGGGCGTGCATTTCAGCGTCGCGGATGCTTATCTGTATGTGGTGACGCGCTGGGCGAAAGCGCTGAACCTGGATGTCAGCGCGTTGAGCCACCTGCAACAGTGGTTTGCGCGCGTTGAAGAACGGCCATCGGTTCAGGCCGCGCTAAAAGCGGAAGGCCTTATCTGACACGATCAGGGCCGTTACCGGCCCTTTTTTTACAGCTTCTCTGCCGGAAAATAGTGCGTTGGCCGGGCAATAGCGTCCTGCGCGGCAACCAACTGCAGCTCATATTCCCCCATCTCATGCGTTTTCAGCATCACTTCATAGACGGCGGCCGTGACGTGCTCCAGCGCCGCCTGCAGCGACTGTCCGTGCAGCAGATCGACCAGCAATAAGCCGCTGGTTAAATCGCCCACGCCTACAGGCTGGCGAACGCCAAAGTCCACCAGCGGACGGCTGATGTGCCAGGCTTCGTCGGCGGTGACCAGCAGCATTTCAAAGCGATCGCTGCGGCGTCCTGCCCGTGCCAGATGCTTAATCAGCACCACTTTTGGCCCCTGCGTGATCAGCAGGCGGGCAGCCTCAACGGCGGATTCGACACTGGTTACCGTGCGTTCGCTGAGCATTTCCAGCTCCAGCAGATTTGGCGCGATGATATCGCTGGCCGGTAGCGCCATTTTGCAGTGAAACTCCGCCACGCCCGGTGCCACAATGCAGCCCTTTTCCGGATGCCCCATGACCGGATCGCAAAAATACCAGGCCTCGGGGTTGGCGGCTTTTACCTGATGCACGATGTCCAGAATCTTTTCGCCCTGTTCGGCCGATCCCAGATAGCCGCTTAACACCGCATCACAGGTTTTCAGGCGGTCGATATCGGCGATGCCTTTGACAATGTCGGTGAGATGCGACGCCGGCATGACGGTGCCGGTCCAGTGCCCATACTGCGTATGATTGGAAAACTGCACGGTATTCAGCGGCCAGACGTTCACGCCCATACGGCGCATCGGGAACTCTGCCGCCGCATTGCCTGCATGACCAAACACCACGTGCGACTGAATTGCTAAAACGTTTTTCACTTTTTTACCCTGTCGTGCCTTGCCATAAAAAAGGGCCGGAAACCGGCCCTGAAAAGCTACTGCCAGTTGATCAGGCAGTAATGTTTTTTACCGCGGCGTAATAACGTGAAGCGGTTAAACAGCTTGTCGCTGTCGCGGAAGCGGTATTCTGCATCAGACTGCTTCTCACCGTTCAGCGATACGGCATTTGAGCCAATCATGGTGCGCGCCTGGCCGCGTGAGGGTACCAGCTCCGCTTTAACCAGTGCCTGCTGCAGATCGTCCTCAGCAGACAGCGTGATGGTGGGCATGCCGTCCTGCGCCAGCTGTTCGAAATCGGCCTCGGTCATGTCACTGAGCGCACCGGAGAACAGACTTTCCGTGATGCGTTTCGCGGCTGCCAGCCCCTCTTCGCCATGAACCAGGCGCGTAACCTGCTCGGCCAGGACATACTGTGCACGCGGCGCGGTTCCGCTGTTTTTATCTTCTTCTTCCAGGGCAGTAATCTCTTCAATGCTCAGGAACGTGAAGAATTTCAGGAAACGGTAAACATCCGCATCGGCGGTGTTGATCCAGAACTGGTAGAACTTGTACGGGCTGGTTTTCTTAGCATCCAGCCAGACCGCGCCGCCTTCGGTCTTACCGAACTTGGTGCCGTCCGATTTGGTGATCAGAGGAACGGTCAGACCAAACACCTGGTTCTGATGCAGACGACGTGTCAGATCGATACCGGAAGTGATGTTGCCCCACTGGTCCGAGCCGCCGATCTGCAGCGTTACGCCGTGCAGTTCGTTCAGGCAGGCAAAATCATAGCCCTGCAACAGGTTGTAGGAGAATTCGGTAAACGAGATCCCCTGGTCGTCACGGTTCAGACGCTGTTTGACCGCTTCCTTGTTGATCATCTGGTTAACCGAGAAGTGTTTACCAATGTCACGCAGGAAGGTCAGCACGTTCATATTGCCAAACCAGTCATAGTTGTTGGCCGCAATCGCACTGTTCGCCCCACAGTCAAAATCCAGGAATGGCGCAACCTGTTTACGGATTTTTTCGACCCATTCACCGACGGTTTCGCTGGTGTTGAGCTTACGCTCTGCCGCTTTAAAACTGGGATCGCCAATCAGACCGGTTGCGCCGCCCACCAGCGCCACCGGCCTGTGTCCGGCGTCCTGAAAACGTTTCAGGCAGAGCAGCGGTACCAGATGGCCCAAGTGCAAGCTGTCAGCAGTGGGGTCAAAGCCGCAATAGAGCGAAATTGGCCCTTGCGCCAGTTTCTCGACTAACGCGTCTTCATCCGTCACCTGGGCGATCAGGCCCCGTTCTTGCAATTGTTGTATCAGGTTACTGCTGGTCATCACTGACTCCAAATTGATCAGACTGCACCTAGGCTGGTACACAGCTTTCCGCTGAGTTGCGGAAGAAAAAAATGAGGGCTATAGCATAAAGCGCTGACGGCTTCTGTGCCAGCGCTGATAAGGGGAAAGCGCAGTTTTACGGGGCGAGTCGGTCAATTTTCCAGCCGTCGTTATCCCGTTGGTAGAGGAAACGATCGTGAAGGCGATGTTCGCCCCCTTGCCAGAACTCCATGGTGTTAAATTTTACCCGATAGCCGCCCCAAAAACTGGGCAGCGGCACATCGCCCTGCTGGAATTTCTGCTTCAGTTCCAGAAACTTCGCTTCCAGCACACCACGGGCAGAAATCCGGCTGGACTGACGCGAAACCCAGGCACCGATCTGGCTGTCACGCGGGCGGCTGCTGAAATATTTCAGGACGTCCAGCGGCGACAGTTTTTCGACTTCGCCCAGCACCATGACCTGGCGCTCCAGAAAATGCCACGGGAAATGCAGCGAAATACGCGGATTGTTGGCCAGATGTTGTGCTTTACGGCTGCCGAGGTTGGTATAGAACACCATGCCCTGCTCATCATAATGCTTCAACAGCACGATACGCTGATAAGGCTGGCCTTGTTCATCGACCGTGGCTACCGTCATGGCTGTAGGATCGGGCAATTGTGCCTCGCAGGCCTGCTTTAACCAGCTTTCGAACAGCGCCAGCGGATTATCCGGCAAATCGTTACGACGCAGACCACCGCGCGTGTATTCACGACGCAGGTGGGCAATGTTTTGCAGCATTTCATTATCACTCATCATGCACACTCACTCAGATAACGTTAACCAGCCGGTTGCAGCTCGCAGTCATTCACGATGATTTTATCGTTGCGCTCAATAAAAGCACCGTTTCCTTTAGACCAGAAAACATACTGTCCGTCGCTGTAGCGGGCCCCGGAGGCAGAAACGGTTTGCATCAGCGTCAGCGGTTTGCCATCCATGATAAAGCTGACCTGATCTTTAGCGTTATCCAGGGTGACGGTGAGCGGCAAGGTGCCACAGCGATAGTGTAACGTTTCTGGCGCGGGCGACGATTTGTGCATCAGGCTGCAGCCTGACAGCATGACCATGGCAACCACAGTTAATCCTTTTCGCATCAGCGATTCTCCTGTACGTAAAGCAGGCACAACGCGCCCTGCTTTGTTCGGTATGAAGGTTCCGGCAGCGGCAGGTTAACCGTTCCGGCACAGAGGGGCAATTTAACCGATGATCGCACCCGTAGCAGCAAAAGTTTTTTTGTCCGGACGTGGCAAGGTGAAGACTGCAAAGCCAGGGTTTGGTCGGGAAAACGCGACATCGCGCGGCGATGACCAGGGCGGAGGGGGCGAAAGAGACCGGCAACAACCGGGTATTCAGGCGTTGCCGGTGAGGATTAATTACCGCGATAGGTAGAATAGCCGTACGGGCTCAGCAGCAATGGAATATGGTAATGCGATTCACTTTTGTCCATGTGAAATATCACCGGAATTTCCGGGAAAAAGGACGCGTGCTGAACCTTCTGATAATAATCTCCCGTTTTAAATACAACTTTATAATCGCCCGTTTCATATTGTTTATCTGTCGGGAATAGTGCACTAATTCTGCCGTTTTTATCGGTTACCCCTGAGGAAAGCTTAACCCACTTGCCCTGTTCTTTATGTTCGAGGTCAACAGAAATACCGGGAGTCGGCGTGCCGGTCTCCAGATTTAATACGTGTACACTCAGCGGATTCTTCATCGCGGTTGTTTCTGCCGCACAAGCAACGGAACCCATTAATAACGCTGCAACTGCACCCATTTGCCATTTCATTCTCGATTCCTTTTTTTCGTTAACCTGTCAACGAGCGTAAAGGGCCGCAGACTAAATACCAAACCGCAGGCGCTAAATGTGAAATTTCTGAGAGGAATAAATACGCTTTAGCTATTCGCGCTTTTTCTGCGCAAGTGCGTTTATTGTTTCGCTCACCGCCCTGCAAAATTCTCAAAAGCGACTATGCTGTTTAATTCAAGGTCCACTTCAAGGAGATGAAATGCATACTAAATCCCTGTCAGCTGCCGTTTTGCTTGCCCTCTCTCTGGCAACGTTAGCCGGTTGTTCTTCCAACCAGTCCATTAAAACGTCAGACGGCCGTACAATAGTGACCGATGGTAAGCCTCACATTGACAGCGATACGGGGCTGGTGTCCTATCGTGACGCCCAGACAGGCAAAACCGAACAAATTAATCGCGATCAGATCAGCAATATGAGTGAACTTGATAACTAACGGACTCAATCACAGAAATAAGGTGGATAATATGAAGAAGACTCTGATTTTACCGCTGGCAGTTTTGATCGGCATGACCGCATTAACAGGTTGTACCCGCACAAGCTACGCTATTCATACCAACGATGGCCGCACTATTATCAGCGACGGTAAGCCGTCTGAATCTGATGCCGGTTTACTGGGTTATACCGATGCCAATGGTGTGAAACAGCAGATTAATAAAGCGGACGTTAAAGCCGTTTCCGAAGTGCCAAAATAACAGCGTTGCCGCCTGATCAGGGCGGCTTTTTTATTTCCTGCCGCCTCTTCATTGCTTCACCCTCTCAATATCTTTTTATCCGGAAATAACAGATCGTCGAAAACA
Source organism: Pantoea sp. SGAir0180 (assembly GCF_043546245.1). Taxonomy (NCBI): domain Bacteria; kingdom Pseudomonadati; phylum Pseudomonadota; class Gammaproteobacteria; order Enterobacterales; family Erwiniaceae; genus Pantoea; species Pantoea sp. SGAir0180. The sequence goes on from NZ_CP028071.1 coordinate 1,869,814, forward strand.
GTGTAATAACGACTTACACGGCATGTTCATGGCTCATATATCCTTTTGTCTTTCTGACACAGGCGCTCGCCTGTTATGGCCTTTTTCATTCCCTCTCACTTTGCTTTGCGACAATACAAACACATTAGCATCTCTTTCTTATGGACATTTTATTTACAGCGTCAGGTTGCGGTCCGGAATGCCGCTGACGGCCAGGTCACCGTGTCAGGGACCTATCGTAATTTCAGGCCAGTTCGCCACTATCTAGTGGTTTAATCACTTCAATTCTGGCGGATAAAACGGGTCTGTATAAATTTTCGCTCGCTTATTAAGGTGTTAGCCTGCGGTATGAAAGTTCACTTTTTTTAATATTTTCTTTGATAGGTATCACCGAATGAAATCACACTATCGCTATTCATTCCTTTTACTAAACTAATCACTGGGTCGACGACATTCTCACTCACTCTCAGGAGGTGCATATGAATTTTCACGATGAGGCTACCGGTCATAAGATTATTGGTGAAGCTGCGGTGAACCTGGCACTACAGAATGAGGAGATCACGGTGGTTTCACTGATTCGCCAGCTCAGCACGATGGCGGACCATGAAAGCGACGATGAGCGCGTGCTCCTGATCGCCGATGCGCGTAAATGGCTGAAAAGCTTTATTAACGTGGCCACGCGCGAGCGGGCCGAACTCAACTGGATGGTAGTAACGGGCCAGGTTCCCGCCAATGTGACCGAGCATTAACGCTGACAGGTTAGTGCGATACCGCGCTTCGCGGGCGCCGGATGCGTCCGCGTTTACTGCGTGCTAACTGTCTGTATTCTCTCTGTGTCCGCTTTCCGCCCTTCTCCTTGTCCCCGCCTGAATCGCGCCGCGCACTTTTTCTGCGAAAATAGCTGTACAAGTTTTATTCTATTGTATAACTTTACGCTACTTTCAACTGACTACTTTTGAACCACCCGAGAACATCTATGCAACGCAATCATCGCTTACCGCAGAGCGCCGACGATATCTCCCGCTATTTTTCTGCGGCGGGTCTCCCTTCACAGCAGGAAATGCTGGGGCAAATCGTGGTAGATATTTTACGCGCCGGTCAGAACGTGAACCGTAAGTCTATCTGCACTAAACTGCTGCGCCGTCTTGAGCTGTCAGCCAGTCAGGAAGAAGAGCGCCTTTGCCGTGAACTGATTGGGTTGCTGTTTGGTCGTTAAGACGGCCAGTGACTGCCGTGACGGGACGGGGCATCGTTGCGAAGCCGTTGCGGCCTTTTCGCTGCTGCTGCTGGCATTATTGTTGCTGCTGTCGTTACTGTGACGTGACGGCCGTACAGGCTTCCTTGCTTCAGCCCGTCGTCATTAATGGAGTTTATGCGCTAGGATACGGATAGCCTCTTCGCAGATCTGTCGGGTCGTTTTACAGCTTGTCTGGAGACTTTGCTGGTGCAACGCACCAATAATTTCCTGCAGTGTGAGCGTTTTACCCGGCTGCAGGATGTCTGACACAACGCGCCCTAAAAGCGCGTGAATCTCTTCACCGATGTTTGCCCTGTCATGTTTCACGCATAATCCTCAAATTTTACTTTTTCTGTAACAGCAAAGTGTTTTAGAGAAGGCACACTGTGCCTGTGTCTGGCAGCCCGTGGGTGACCGGCCACCCTGCATGGATGACATAAGGGAATATTTACTTCCTAAATGAGCAAAGATTAATCCAGGATTTTCAGGGCCAGCGCAATCGTAGCCTGTTCATCGTGTACATCCGCCACCTTGCCGGTAACACGCATACCAAAGGCAATACGCAAAATCAGTCCTGCAGCCGTCTCCACATCCAGGTCGCGCCTGATGGAGCCATCATGCTGCCCTTCCTGCAAGAGTGACATCAGAAAGGCCTTATTGCGGAAGATAACCTGTGTAACCTGTTGTGACAGCTCCGCATCCAGCACCTGTAATTCAATAGCACTGCCTACGACCAGACAGCCGGTCCGCCCTTCCGTTGACCGGGAAGAATCCAGATAAAACTGGAGTAGTTCACTTAACTTTGCGCGGCCGGTCGAAAAGCGGGCCAGGCGTCCGCGCAGATCCTCGTTGCGGAGCGTGATGTAACGCTGAAAAACCAGCAGGAACAACGATCGCTTGTCCTGAAACGCTTTGTAGATACTACCGACAGAAAGCTGCATTGCCTCACTCAAATCGTGAAGCGAGGCGGCATGATATCCTTTTTGCCGGAACACGATCATCGCCTGGTCCAGAGCCTGTTCGATATCAAATTCTCTGGGCCTGCCGCGTTCTTTTTGTTTATTCGCTGTGGATTGTTGGCTGCTCATGACGACCAGTTTGAGAGGCTGCATTTCCGACATTACCCGGAAACGATAGGCAGAACGATTGTATCTCAGGCACCGGGTGCAAGTACACCCGAATCCCACCCCGGCGCATCGTCTGCACAAAGTGCGGTGCAGGCGATGCCGTGGTGGGATAAAAAGCAGGCCGATCAGGCGTTGGCTTTAAGCAGCTCGTCTGCCGCCAGTTTACCGAGCGCGTTCGCCGCAAAGGGACTGTCGCCCGTCAGTACCCGGCGATCTTTATGCACGGTCCCTTTAATATCGCTGTTAACCAGCGTCAGTCCCATGGCCTGAAGTTTCTCCCCAAAGAACCAGGTTAACTGTCCCGGCATGTAGCCGATATCCGGTGTTTGTTTGTCGGTCGCATCGGGGAAGGCGCAAATTTTATAGCCATTAAGCGGATTGTCGCCTTTGTCCAGAGCAAGAAAGGCAGCCGGGCCATGGCACAGCGAAATCAGGTGACGATCGTTGGCCAGCGTCCAGCGGATCACCTCAGCGACGGCTTCACTTTCGGGCAGCCCTATCAGCGCGCCGTGACCGCCCGGAATAAAGACGCCTGCGTACTCTGACCGGGGCGTCAGTGACTGAACGACAGCGTTCAGCGTCAGCGGGGAACGAAACAGCGACAGGCAGTGATTGTAAAAGCCAATGACCACCTCATCCTGCTGGGGCATCGCCCAGTGTTCAAACTTCACCATCTGCCCGGACAACGTCGCCACATCAAACTGGAAACCGGCCTGATACAGGTGATACATCGGAAGCAGCGTTTCAATCGGATGGTTACCGGTGGAAAACAGGGTGTCGTTATCAAGCGGCAGATAGCGCTCGTCGGTGCAGATCACCAGGACCTTTTTATTCCCTGAATACGGCTGGGGATAGTCGGCATCACCGAGATCAGATGTGGGACGGGTGAACTGGTCAAGTGAGTAGGCAGAAGGAAAAAAGGCGTGATGTTCGGCCCGATCTGCCACCGGCGATTTACTGAGTTCTGACATGACAAAGCTCTCCTTAAGGGGATGGATACCTGTTTTAGCCTAGACCACAACGCCAGATTTAAACCGAGCGGCAGCCCAAACGGCCCCCTTATAAGAGCATTCTGTTGCTGTCATCCCTGCCCGCGCCTTACTTCACCACCGGCAGATCGCTGATGCGCGTGGTATAAGCTGGCGACAGCATTTCGCGCTTCATCGCCCAGCGCTTCTCTGTCCCCTGTCCGGCGAACCACATTTTCCCCTTGCCCGCTTTGTGGATCTGATCGATAACCTGCATCAGATCGTTACGGCCCGGGTTGACCGGTCGCTCATCAAACAAATCCAATTGAGTCACACCGTGGTCAAAGAAGTCGCTCAGGACAACGCCCGCTTTGATATAGCGGTGGCCCGCGATCCAGATGTAGTCCAGCATGTCGGTCGCCACCCGGATAATGTCGCGCGTATCGTGCGACGGCGTCAGTAACTGACCAGTGGCCTGATTACCGTAAAAGTTTTCACCAACGGCATGGGGGCTGGTGCGCAGAAACACCCCGATTTGTCGGCAGTACTGTTTTTCTTTCCGCAGTTTTTCGGCGGCACGTTCGGCATAGGTACAGACTGCCTCACGCACCTGTGCATAGTCTGAAAGACGGCTACTGAAAGAACGTGAGCACATGATCTGCTGTTTGGTGGGTTCGAGGGCTTCTAAATCCTGACAGGGTTCACCGCATAATTCTCTGACCGTGCGTTCCAGCACCACGCTGAAATTCTTACGAATCAGGCTGGGACGCTGACGCGCCAGGTCTGCGGCCGAGGTTATCCCCATCTCCTCAAGCCGCTGGCTGAGACGGCGGCCAACGCCCCAGATATCCTTGACCGGCACCTTCGCCAGCAGTTTTTGCTGGCGCACCGGATCGGACAGATCGACCACACCGTTGGTGTAGCCTGCCCATTTTTTGGCCGCAAAATTCGCCAGCTTCGCCAGCGTCTTGGTAGGGGCAATCCCGACACAGACGTTAAGATGAATTTCTTTTTTGATGCGTTTTTTAATCTGGTGCCCCAGGGTATCAAGCGACATGCAGTGGCTGACGCCGGTTAAATCCAGAAAGGCCTCATCAATCGAATAAATTTCTACCGACGGGGCCATTTCCTCCAGTAGCGTCATGACCCGGGTGCTCATATCCGCATACAGCGCATAGTTAGAGCTAAAGACCTGCACGTTATGGCGGGCAATGATTTCTCGCATTTTAAAAAACGGCACGGCCATGGTGACGCCAAGGGCTTTGGCTTCGGCATTACGCGCAATCACACAGCCATCGTTGTTAGAGAGCACAATAATGGGCTTGCCCTTGAGATCCGGTCGAAACACCGTTTCACAGGAGGCATAAAAATTGTTCACATCAACCAGCGCAAACATGATTAATAAACCGACTTGATCACATAGGTCACAACGCCAAACACTTCGAGCGCGTCTTCTGTGCTAATCACAATGGGTTTGAACTGACGGTTCATTGGCATCAGTTGCAGGCAGGGCTGAAGCTGAAGCCGCTTGACGGTAAATTCGCCCTCAATCGCGGCCACCACAATATCGCCATGAGAAGCCACCAGTGCGCTGTCCACCACCAGCATATCGCCGTCGTTAATGCCCGCTCCGGACATCGATTCTCCACTGACGCGCACAAAGTATGTCGAACTGGGATGCTGAACGATGAGCTTGTTCAAATCAATCCGCTGCTCAACGTAGTCCTGCGCCGGAGACGGAAAACCGCACGGCACCCGCTCGACAAACAGCGGTAATTGCAAAGGCGTGCTCACTTTTGCTGGCCTGATAAATTCCATATTCACCTCTCACGCCAAATTACTGTATATAATTACAGTAATCGCGATCCGCCAGTGCGATCAAGCGAAACCGGAGAGGTTTATGTAAACCAGTTGATGTGGATGGATATTTTTTTCTGCCCTTTTCACCGCCTTATGACAGGCCTGTGCAGCCATTAACCGTACCGGTTGTTTTTTCGCCGGCGCATGCAGAATTCTTCTCTTCGCTGAACGGATGTTTAAAAAGCACGGAACGCTGCCCGTTAGCGGCGCGTATTTATTCGCCGCACAACCCGGGCGGAAATAATGCTGACAGCGTTAGCAACATCAATCGGCTAAGCGTACAAGCGGCGCGCAGACGATAACGGAAATAAACAACCGCCTGACCGTGCATAGTGATAAAAATAGCCCTAAGCAAGTCCGAAAAAGGCGTCAAAATAGCAGGCGATAAACGGGGTCTGATTTGCCAGCGCTGTTTCACGCTGTACGCTCGCCCTTTATGACGGGAAAATCACTACAGCCGATCTTTTTTGCAAAAATGAAGACAGGATCGCCGGATACAACGTTCATCTTTTGTGATGTGAACGTGTCTCATTCGGATTAAAAGTGACAATAATCATATAGTTAAAAAAATAAGATAACGTGAAATGATTTATACTGTGATATCCAACACGTTTGCCTATCATGCCTGCATTACCGCCAAACACGGCTATCACCGTGGCATTGAAAAAAGCATTGAGAGGCAAAATAAAGATGGAATTGAAAAGTACACAGGGAAAAAAGGTCTATTTAACCGAGCAGGAACTTTCTTTAAGCTGGCTTTTTATGACCGGTATGACGGTTAACCAGATCGCGTACCAGATGGCTTCACCTGTACACGTCATCTATTATCTTAAGCAAAAAATCATGCAGAAAGTAGGCGTGAGAAATAACAGTGAGTTTATCCTCTGGCTGATTCATCTCAGAAAATAAAAAACGTCGCGCTGTTTTGCCCGCATGGCAGGATAATACGTTGCCTCCGCCCGCGTGATGAATACGCACAATGTCCGCGCAGGCATCATCGGTTAACCCTGCGCCGTCATCATGCCGGGATAACGTCACCGCGCGCCTGACTCGCCCTGCGCTTTCCGCCGGCAACCGTAACCTGAGCGGCGTGTGGGGCGCATGGGCTTGTGACCGATCCGGTCAGCCATTTACCTGCTGCCTTATCCATTCGCGAAATATCTCCATTGATGGCGTCAGCGTTTTTGATCGCAGCCAGGTTAACCAGTAGCCACCGACATCAATCTCAATGTCAAAAGGCCGCACCAGGATGCCCGCCTCCAGCTCCCGCTGAAACATGCAGACCGGCACCAGCGCGACACCGCCCGTCTGAACCGCTGCCTCGACCATCAGCCGCGAGGAGTCGAAAACCGGACCAGTCATTCTGGGGGGCGTGATATTTGCCGCAGTGAACCAGTTACCCCACTCATCCGCGCGATAAGAACGCAGCAGCGTTTCCCGTAACAGATCGCCGGGCTGCTGCAGCCGACGGGCGATATCCGGCCGGCAAAGCGCAGTCAGCGGTGCGGTAAACAGCGGTTCGTTGTGCGTTGCAGGCCAGGCCCCCGTTCCAAAGCGAATGGCATAATCGATGCCTTCGCCCGCCAGATTCACGACGTTATTATGGGTGCGCACGTTCACTTCCAGCGCAGGATGCTGCTGATGAAAGGCATCCAGACGCGGCAGCAGCCAGCCCAGCGCAAAGGTCCCGACACAGGCGAGTGTCATCACTTCGCGGTATTCACCCCCTTCAAACCGGCGCCAGGCTTTTTCAAGCTGGGTGAACGCCTCGGACACCTCGGCAAACAGCAGCCGGGACTCGTCCGTCATCTCCAGTCCACGCGGTAAGCGCCGGAATAACGTCACGCCCAGCCGCTCTTCAAGTAGCCTGACCTGCTGGCTCACGGCCGCCTGCGAGACGAAAAGTGCCATACCTGCGTGAGTAAAATTCAGGTACCGGGCCGAAGCATAAAAGGCCCGGAGTGCATTAAGCGGAACATCATTTTTCATTGTTAACCCCAGAAATTCTTTTGGCTTCTCTCAAATTATCTCGCTTGTCGATAATTTGAAATCCCTTACTCTTTCCCTCGTCACACTTTTGACAGGCGATATGTCCCGCAATAACGCGACCTTCGTGTCATAACGGGGGCATCAGGTGGCAGAAACTGACATAAGTTTCACGAGGGGCGCATTTTACACGTTTCGCTCAGCACGCCCCGCTTCCTGAGGCGGTGAGGTGCCGGGTATGTCTGAATGCAGATACACATTAACGGAGGTTTATATGGCTACGGCTCCCCGGCTGCGCATCTGTGCAGCGGCAACCCTACTGGCGCTGGCGGTCCCTTTTGTCGCCGAGGCCCATTTCAATGACGCATTGTTAGCGCAACCTGTCCGGCAGCTGGAACACGCCGCAGGCGGACGCTTAGGCGTGGCGGCGATCGACACCGGTGATGGTTCTGTTTTTACTTATCGTGGTAACGAACGTTTTCCCCTTTGCAGCACCAGTAAAGTCTTTACGGTGGCGGCCATTCTGAAGAAAGCGGAAACCGCACAAGGCCTGCTGAATGAAAACATCGCGATTCGTCACGCCGACCTGGTGAATTACAACCCCGTGACCGAAAAACAGGTGGGCGGCACGATGACCGTGGCAGAACTCAGTGCGGCGGCCTTGCAATACAGCGACAACGCGGCGATGAATAAACTGCTGACGCGCCTTGGCGGGCCGCATGCCGTGACCGCCTTCGCCCGCAGCATCGGCGATAACACGTTTCGTCTCGATCGAACCGAGCCCACGCTTAATACCGCTATTCCGGGTGATACACGTGATACAACGTCACCGACAGCGATGGCGCAGAGCCTGCAAAAACTGGTTTTAGGCACGGCGCTGGCACCTGCTCAACGCCAGCAGTTAGCCGACTGGATGAAGGGCAATACAACCGGCACCTACAGCATACGTGCGGGTCTGCCTGCTGACTGGGTGGTCGCGGATAAAACCGGCAGCGGTGATTACGGCACCACCAACGACATCGCCGTGATCTGGCCACCGCATCATGCCCCGCTGGTGCTGGTGACCTACTACACGCAGACCGACAAACACGCGGCCTCGCGTAAGGATGTGCTGGCCAGCGCCGCAAAAATTATCGCCTCAGGTTATGAAAACTAAGCGACCGTAACGGCGTTAACACGTGATATGGCCTGTCTGTACGGGCTGTATCACGCCGCTGAAAAGGTTTGTCAGGTCAATAAACCCGTTGACAGGCATCCGTCACTTCCCTAAATTGAGCGCTTGCTCAAGTCACCGATTTACCGCCAGCACGCCTGCCTGAGCACAGGCGACTGGCCGGGATTACGCCGTGCATACCCACGTTATTTAACCGACAGGAAATAACCTATGAGGCTGGCTTATCATGCAATCCTTCGCCCCCGTAACGGAAGACTGACCGCCCTGCTGCTTGCCTTAAGCCTGATGCCCGGCGCAGTGCTGGCTGTCCCGCCGCCGCTGAACATCGCCGTTTATCGCGGCGCGGCAGGATGTGACGGCTGTTCGGAAATGGTGGTGAAATCGCTCCACGGCCTCACCCGGCCGGTTCGCACAACGTACATCGGCGAGCATGAAACGCTCAGGCTGACGGCACAGAACCTGCGTCAGTTTGATCTCTATATTCAGCCTGGCGGCGGTCAGGATATTCCCGCGGCTTATGCCGCACTGGGAGAGGAAGGCGTCCGGGCTATTCGACAGTTTGTTCGCAGCGGCAAGGGGTTCCTGGGCCTTTGCATGGGGGCCTACCTGGCAGACAGTCAGTGGCTGGGGCTGATTAGCTCACCGCTGGAATCGGAAGTGGGCCGTCCAGGCTCGGGCATTGCTGATGAGGGCGATTACACGATTCGCGTTGACTGGCAGCGTCAGCCAACGCGGTTCTATTATCAGGACGGTCCGTACCTTGAGGGCAATCAAGCCCGGGATGGTTTTACCCCTCTGGCCTTTTACCGGAATGGTGACGTCGCTATCGCCCACTATACGTATGGAAAAGGCACGGTTGTGTTAACCGGACCGCATCCGGAAGCCGACGAGAGCTGGATGGGCCAGGCAGACGGCGGTAAAGACGGCGTTGACACCACGCCCCAGGCAAAAATGTCCCGCCTGTTGGCCGGGTTTGATAACACCCACCGCGTGCCTTAAGCCCGCACTGCGTGAGTGTCCGTGGCCGGGCGGCGTGGCCCTGTCGTGACGGTGCCGCTTTTCCTGTACGCGATGTGAGCGGCATCCGGATCGCTGCGTAGCTGTCTGTCGTGAATATAACCGGGAGATCCGGCTGGCGGACAGCTGACGCTCACGTTCCTTAATCCGCCCTGCGCCCGCCAGGTCGCCGTGCCTGACGGCTGGCACGTGAAGGCAATCAGCGTCGCGCATCCCGTCAGGCAGGGAGATTACACGGTGCTGTCGGCCTCCAGCGCATCCTGAATCGCATCCGCCAGATTGGCAATTTCGTTTGCCACGGCCTGCAAATCCCAGGTTGCTTTAGAGCCATTCGCTGACGTCGAGGCGCTGACTGACTCTTTTGCCACTGCCAGCGCCGCCGCAACGGCGACCGTACGTTTGTGTTGTTCCTGCGTCATGCCCGCGGGCGGCAGTGAAAAATAGTCGTTAACCATTATCATGTCCTTGTGATTCAAGAGGCGTAAACCTTAACGCCCTGCGCGTTCATAAGAAAGTAAATTATGACCACGGCTCCCGACAGATTCACACGGCGCTTCCAGGCAACGCGCCCGCCCCGGCCTGTTTGCAGAGTTCACCTGCCAGACGCGGTTCCCCGTCTGAGCTCAGGGGTTATTAACCTGCCATGTCGACGTTGCCGCCAGGAAGGACGCCGCCGCACACAGCACGCGTGACAGTGATCCGTTCCCGCGTCGCCTGTACAATCCGGCCCGCTCAGAAAAGCCATCTTGTACAAGGTTGTACAACTTTCCAAAGAGGCGCCGCACAGAGGAGCATCCTCAATAACCCCTTAAAAATCAACAGAAAATGTTAATATTTTTAGATTTTATGTTGCAATAAGCGCCGAAAAGTCATCCGACCACTTAAAATTTTATACAAAAAATTGTACAAACTTGGTTTTTTTGTATAACTTTACGGCGTGATGTTAAGTCACTTGTAACGAAAGGTGCTTTGCACCGCATCTGAAGGTGAGTGGATTTCCACCTTCAGATGCAAAATTTTTCCTTCTAACGATTTTGAGGCCATGATGCAAACGACAACGAATACTGAGTCTCAGATTTCAGACTATTTCATGAACGCGGGTGCCCATTTCACCAGCGAAAAAGATGTGATTGCCGAAACCTGGTCAGAGCTTGCTGCCTATAAGGCTCACGTTTCTGAAAAAGACATCGTGCTGGGTTTGATCCACAAACTCGAATGTGAAACCGATGTGACCATGCAGGATATCTATCGTCAGGCCCTGGAGATTGTGCTTCAGCGTACGCCGGGCGATGTCCGTTTTTGATAAGTTGTGATGAAACGCTAATTAGCATGGATGCTTTGCCTTCCCTAAAAATTCGCCCCTGATTCAGGGGCTTTTTTTTTATTTTTTTTCAGCTTACCTCGCCTCTCCTTTCGCGGTAAATCAACAGGTTAAACGCAGCGGCGATGAAGAAAACCTACCTCGCTGCGCTTTATTTCTCTGGCATTCATGACCAGGCTTTTGGCTGTTGATCGATTCCTCACTAACCAGGAGATAACCATGTTTCATCACTCATCAAAGCTGCAGTACCCCGTGCGAGTAGAGAAACCCGATCCTGAATTCGCCATGTTACTCCAGCAAGCCATTGGTGGCGTGGAAGGCGAAATACGTGTGGCAATGCAGTACTTCTTCCAGGCCATGGGCGCACGCGGCGATGCGCGAATCAAAGATCTTCTTATCTCTACGGCAACTGAAGAACTGAGCCATATTGAGATGCTGGGCCATGCGGTGGCCCTCAACCTGGAGGGCGCGCCCCTTTCTTATCAGGAAGCCTCGGCAAAAGATCCCGTGGTGAATGCGATTCTCGGCGGAATGAATCCCCGTCATATCCTGTCATCAGGGCTGGCTGCCCTGCCGGTGAATGCGAACGGCATGCCTTTTGACATGAGCCATATTTACGCGTCCGGCAATGTGGCGGCCGATATGCTGGCAAACGTGACGGCTGAAGCCACAGGCCGGGTACTGGCGACGCGCCTGTACAATCTGACTGAGGATAAAGGCATGAAGGATTTCCTGTCTTTCCTGATTGCCCGCGACACGATGCACCAGCAGCAGTGGCTGGCGGTAATCGAAGATTTAGGCGGCCTGGATGCGTCGCTGCCCATCCCGGACAGTTTCCCACAGGAAGGGGAAGCGCAGGAACATGCTTACTACTGCCTGAATACCTCACTGGATAAACCGTTGCCGAAAGGCCGCTGGAGTGAAGGCCCCTCCTTCGACGGTCGCGGTGAGTTTAGCGCGAAAGAGCAGCCGGATATTTTAGGAGAAGAGCCGCTGCTGGGGAATGCCCGCCCCGGTTCCGGTGCTCAGCAGGCACAAATCGAAGGCGGCGTTCCGCCACTGAAAAAGGGATTGTGATGATCTGAAGGGCCACCGGCCCTTCTTTTTTTGCCCGCCGGTCCTGTCAGGCCACCAGCCTGTGACTTTTTGCCTGCGTGTAAAGCGTTTCTCTGGCCAGGTTCTTCATTTTCACTTCGCACATAATGTCGAAATCGCTAAACGACAATGCCCAGTCATTGAGCGTCGCGTTGAAATAATAATCGGAGTGCGCCCGCAGTTTGGTTTTTGGCACCGCCAGTTGCTGCTGATCGGGGAACCCCTTCTCAGGGATAAGGCCCTCCTGCGAAATGGAATAGTGCAATACTGGCCGTACCCCACGCCAGGACTCTGTAATTTGGGCAATACGAACATCATCGGCCTGAATAAACTGATTCTCCTTCACCCAGTGATGATGAATGTCTAACACGACGGGACACAATGCACGGGCCTGAAGCACGTCGTCCAGCGAACAGGATATCTCATCATTTTCTACCGTCAGCATCAGGCGGGCTTCGGGACTGAGACGGTGAAAGGCCTGTTTAAACCCGTCAAAACCCCGTTTGCCATTCATATGGATGTTGATTTTAAAATCCTGAAAGGTTTTGCCGTAGCCCATCAGGCAGGCGCACAGGGCATGGTATTCCACATCTTCCAGCGCGCGGGTTACTACATCAGGATTGTCTGACGCCAGCACGCTGTACTGTCCCGGATGGAATGACAGACGAATGTTATGCTGTCTGGCCAGTTCACCGCAGCGGGCAAAAAGCGGATACAGTTCCGGCAAAAAACGGGCAAACAGGGGTTTTGCTTCTGGCACGGTGTACAGCGGCAGTAAATCGCTGCCAATACGCATCATTCTTAACGCATCAGGCTGTGTCGCTATCGCCTCCAGCGTTAAATACAGATTCTGCAAATTAGTTTGCGCGATCTCATAAAGCAGTGCGCTGCCCTGCGTCTTATCCAGGCTGAGAAAACGTGTCCGGGTGGTGACGCGAAAGGGAAAGAACTGCTTGCCGTCCGCATTTAAGTACTTGCATGCAAAGCCTAATTTCATAGTCACTCCTGAAAGGTATTCAGAAAGTGTAACAGCTAATTTTTAACTCGCCATTTTGGGCAATTTTATCAATAGGTTAATGACCATCTTTCCAGGTAATGCTTCATTAAACCCATTCTGACAGTGGGTGAACGATAAGCGTCACTCATCCCGTCACAGCCGCTCACCCGTAAGAGAATATTACTTACTGATTTTTCGGGAAATAACTTACGAAAGCCGCAAAAAGTCTGCGTGTGCAGAGTGGCATAATTTCCTGTAACAACTAAAATGACAGTGTGACTAGCTAGTCCTTTTTATCTTACGGAACACTGATATGAGGTCTGACTATGACACAACAGAAATACAGAGGTGGAGCCGGAAATTTTGCTAACGATCCTGATCGCGCCAGTGAAGCTGGCAGTGCAGGAGGCAAAGCCAGCGGAGGTAATTTCAGGAACGATCCTGAAAGAGCCAGGGAGGCCGGTCGGAAAGGCGGCAAAACCAGCCGACGCACGTCTAAGTAGTTCTGAGTAAGGCGCCTTAAGGAAGGACGACGCCATGGACTGGCACTTTTCCTCTGTCAGTTCCCCTTTTATCCGCTCTGCACACTATCACCGGCTCTGCTTTGTCTTTTGTCTGACTCAATCACATCGCCCTTTATCTTAATAAGCGCAGCGGTATAACGCTATGCGTAAAATACCGTATCGCCAGCAACGTGCGTTAATCACGAGAGGCGACCTGTTTCAGAAAATACCGCATGAAAAATAAACGTGCGGCGATTACCCCGGCCCTTCCCCGCCTTTACAGAAAACAATCAACCAGATGAAAAACAAAGAAAAATCATCAAAAACTCGCCATTTAATTTCGCTAATAAATTATTTCCGCCTGTGCTTTGCTGAAAATAAAAAAACAGGCATCACACACCGTGCGATATTTAAGCGCACCGGTTAAACAGAATATTTTCAGGCGTAATCGGTGAGGTGTTCTATATTTACAGCCACCTCACGTCGTATAAAAAAAAGCTGGAGCAATGTGTCATGTCGAATGAGAAATCTACTACGCCCCTGAATCACCGTGCCCCAACCACCGGCCCCGAATCCTCACAGCCCGGCCTGGGATCATTAGCCCCCAAAGACGGTTCACATCAGCCTCCTGCCGAACCCACACCACCGGGGAAACAACCAACGGCGCCCGGCAGCCTTAAAGCACCTGAGACGCGTAATGCAAAGCTGGATCAGCTGGAGGTGAACCGCAAAGGCGGCACAGGCAGCGCGCTGACCACCAACCAGGGCACCCGTATTGCAGACGACCAGAACTCATTGCGCGCCGGATCACGCGGTCCGACGCTGCTTGAAGATTTTATTATGCGGGAGAAGATCACCCATTTTGATCATGAACGCATCCCTGAGCGCATCGTCCATGCGCGCGGCTCGGCCGCCCATGGTTACTTCCAGCCTTACTGCTCGCTGAAGGACGTGACCAAAGCCCATTTTCTGAGCGAGCCTGAGCAGATCACGCCGGTCTTTGTGCGCTTCTCAACCGTACAGGGCGGTGCCGGTTCGGCGGATACCGTGCGGGATATTCGTGGCTTTGCCACCAAGTTCTATACCGAGGAAGGCGTTTTTGATTTAGTGGGCAACAATACGCCCGTCTTTTTTATTCAGGATGCGCATAAGTTCCCGGACTTTGTGCATGCGGTGAAACCCGAACCGCACAATGAGATCCCTCAGGGCCAGAGTGCGCACGACACATTCTGGGATTATGTCTCGCTGCAGCCCGAAACCCTGCACAACGTTATGTGGGCGATGTCCGACCGCGGTATCCCACGCAGCTACCGCACGATGGAAGGCTTCGGCATTCATACGTTCCGCCTGATCAACGACGAAGGTAAAGCCACATTTGTGCGTTTCCACTGGAAACCGCTGGCCGGTAAAGCCTCATTGCTGTGGGACGAATCTCAGAAGCTGACAGGCCGCGATCCCGACTTCCACCGTCGCGATCTGTGGGAAGCGATTGAAGCGGGTGATTTCCCTGAGTTTGAGCTTGGCCTGCAGATGATTCCGGAAGAGGATGAGTTTAAGTTTGACTTTGATATTCTGGACGCCACCAAACTGATTCCTGAAGCGCTGGTGCCTGTGGTGCGCGTCGGCAAAATGGTGCTGAACCGCAACCCGGACAACTTCTTCGCCGAAACCGAGCAGGTCGCCTTCCATCCCGGTCACATCGTTCCCGGCCTGGATTTCACCAACGATCCCCTGCTTCAGGGCCGTCTGTTCTCCTACACCGATACGCAAATCAGCCGTCTTGGCGGGCCTAACTTCCATGAAATTCCGATTAACCGCCCGATTTGCCCTTACCACAATTTTCAGCGTCAGGGCATGCACCGGATGGACATTGATACCAATCCGGCCAACTACGAGCCGAACTCGATCAATGACAACTGGCCACGGGAAACCCCACCGGCGGCAAAAGGAGGCGGCTTTGAAAGCTATCAGGAGCGCATTGAAGGACATAAAGTGCGCGAACGCAGCCCTTCATTCGGCGAATACTATTCACAGCCGCGACTGTTCTGGAACAGCCAGACTGCCATCGAACAGCAACATATTATTGGCGCGTATTCGTTTGAACTGAGTAAAGTGGCTCGCCCTTACATTCGTGAGCGCGTGCTCGATCATCTGCTGCGCATTGACGTCACGCTGGCGCAGGGCGTTGCCGCCAATCTGGGGATTGCGCTCAGCGACGACCAGTTGAATACCGCCGCGCCAAAAGAGGTTAACGGCCTGCAAAAAGATGACAGCCTGAGCCTGTACGCGATCCCGGATGGGGATATCAAAGGCCGCCAGGTGGCGCTGTTAGTCAGCGAGGGCGTTAACGCCGATGATGTGCTGCATATCCTGCAACACCTGAAAACGGCCGGCGTGCATACGAAACTGCTGGCGGCGCACATGGGCCAGGTCAGTGCCGACGATGGATCACAGTTACCCATCGATGCCACCTTTAACGGCCTGCCTTCCCTTACGTTCGACGCCGTGATCGTCCCCGATGGCAACATGGATGCGCTGCTGAAAAGCGGTGATGCGCGCTACTTCCTGCTGGAAGCGTACAAGCACCTGAAAGTTATTGGTCTGAGTGGGGAAGCGCGTCGCTTTAAAGCGCAGTTTGACCTGGATGAGAATCAGCAGGAAGACGGCATCGTGGAAGCCGACAATGCTGAAATCGCGCTGATGAATGATTTCACGGCGGCTATGGCCGAACACCGCGTCTGGTCACGTAGCCAAAAGGCGGAAACCATCCCGGCCTGATGGCGCGTCAGCCAGGCTTTCGGGTCTGGCTGACGTTATCGTGACAACGTCACATAAATTCACCTGTTTGACCGCGAAACCGCTGTTTACGGCGGTTTTTTTGTGCATAACGGCACAGGGTTTTATCTGATTTTCCATAAAATTCTGCGAAAACCAGGGCGGGCCCGATGGCGGTACGTATCAGCCTCGCTGAGGAATAAATCGTGTACAAAGGCGGGCACGCGCAGTAAATGCGGCAACGTAGTCTATGATTAGGGCTTAAGCATGGTGTGAAACAGACGCTGCCTGGCGTCTGAAGCGGTATGACACATAACACTTTCTGAATAGTAACGCAGGCAGAGGTGATGAAGGCGTTCCCCTCTCCTGGGTGCCTGATCTCGTTAACAACATTTTCAACCCGTACCCTCGGCTGACCGATAGCGTGAGGGTGCTTATTGCGTACTTTCTGATTAAAGAGGCAACGGAATGGGATCGACAGCATTTTGTAAGAGTTGGGGGGCGGAGTTTCTGGCCGACGGGAGTGTGCGTTTCCGCGTTTGGGCGACCGGCCAGCAGCAGGTCACGCTGCGACTGGGCGGTCAGGATAGTGCCATGACACCCGCCGAAGACGGCTGGTTTGAATATCATGCCAGCGGCATTCAGGCGGGCGCAGCGTACAACTTTGTGCTGAACGATGGCACCGTTATCCCCGATCCCGCCTCACGCGCGCAGCAGGATGATGTCAGTGGACCGTCGCTGGTTATCGATCCGACACACTATCGCTGGCAGAACACCGACTGGCGTGGTCGTCCGTGGCAGGAAAGCGTGGTCTATGAAATGCATATCGGCACGTTCACGGAAGAAGGTACTTTCCAGGCCGCAATTAAAAAACTGCCTTATCTGGCTGAGACCGGCATCACCATGATTGAGGTGTTGCCGGTCTCGCAGTTTGGCGGCCAGCGCGGATGGGGCTACGATGGCGTGCTGCTTTACGCACCGCATGCCGCCTACGGTACGCCCGACGATTTCAAAGCGTTTATTGATGCCGCGCATGGCTATGGCATTGCAGTTGTACTCGATATCGTGCTTAACCACTTTGGTCCGGACGGAAATTATCTGCCGCTGCTGTCACCCGACTTCTTTCACAAAGATCGCATGACGCCGTGGGGCGCGGGTATTGCCTATGATGTTGACGCCGTTCGCCGCTATATCGCGGAAGCGCCCCTTTTCTGGCTGCAGGAGTATTGTCTGGACGGCCTGCGTTTTGATGCCATCGATCAGATTGAGGATATCGCTGACAAACACGTGCTGACGGAGATTGCTGAGCGGATCCGGGCGGACATTCCTGACCGCCAGATTCACCTCACCACCGAAGATTGCCGTAACGTCATTTTCCTGCACCCCAGGACGGAAAACGGCGGCGTGCCGCTGTTTACGGCGGAGTGGAATGACGACTTCCATAATGCCGTGCATGTCTTCGCCACCGGTGAAACGCACGCTTACTACAAAGACTTTGCCGATCAGCCTGAAAAACGCGTGGCGCGCGCGCTGGCCGAGGGCTTTGTCTATCAGGGTGAGGTGTCCGTTCAGTCCGGTGAGAAACGCGGTGTAGACAGCACGGGACAGCCGCCTGTGGCCTTTGTTGATTTTATTCAGAACCACGACCAGGTGGGCAACCGTGCGCAGGGCGAAAGGCTGATTTCGCTGGCCGGCGCTGAACGCACACAGGTGCTACTGGCGACATTACTGTTATCACCGCATATCCCGCTGCTGTTTATGGGGGAAGAGTATGGCGAAACCCACCCTTTCCTGTTCTTTACCGATTTTCATGGTGATCTGGCTAAAGCCGTGCGTGAAGGCCGGGCAAAAGAGTTTGAAGGCCATGCCGGTCATGAGGGCGAAAGCGTGCCCGATCCAAACGACGAAGCGACGTTTGTGCGTTCAAAGCTGGACTGGCGCAAGCTGGAAAGTGAGGAAGGCCAACGCTGGCTGACGCTGACCCGGTCACTGCTGGCAATCCGACAGCAGTCCATTGTCCCGCTGCTGGCCACCGCAGGCGGTCACAGCGGTCAGGTGCTGGCGACCGCCGAGGGCTTTGTTGCCGTGAGCTGGACCTTTCCTGCGGGGACACTGTCCATGGCGCTGAACATAGGTGAGCAGGCCCAGCCGCTGCCTGAAATGCCCGGTGAAACCCTCTTTGCCTGGCCGAAAGCGGCCGATCGGTTGCCCCAACATTCCATCGTGGTTCGTCTGGCTGCGGGAGACAGCAAATGAGTATTCCAACCGCTACCTACCGTATTCAGTTTCGTAACGGTATGACGTTTGATCGTGCTGCGGCGCTGGTGCCCTATCTGAAAGACCTGGGCATCAGCCATCTTTATGCCTCGCCCATTTTTACCGCTACAAAGGGATCCACCCACGGCTACGATGTCACCGACGTCAACGCGATCGATCCGGCCATTGGCGGTCGTGCGGGCTTTGATCGTCTGGTCAGCGCCCTGAAAGCCGCCGGACTGGGGTTGATTATTGATATCGTACCCAACCACATGGCGGCCTCGCTGGAAAATGGCTGGTGGCGCGACGTCCTTGAGCATGGTCAGGACAGCCGCTATGCACGTTACTTTGATATTGACTGGTCACGGCGCTTAACGCTGCCGTTCCTGGGCGACGATATCGATACCGTGCTGGAAAATGGCGAGATCAGCGTGAAACGCGAGCCCGATACAGGCAAGCCCGCGCTGGCCTATTTCGAAAGCTATTATCCGCTGACCCCGGCAAGCTGGGAGGGCCGAGAAGCAGCAGTGCTCCAGCTCAGCGGCAAAGGCGACCTGGCGGCACTGCATGAGCAGCAGCCCTGGCGGCTGATGTCGTGGCGCAATGCTGCACACGACCTCTCCTATCGTCGCTTTTTCGAGGTCACCGGTTTAGTGGGCGTGCGGGTGGAAGATCCGGCGGTGTTCGAAGATGCGCACCGGCTTATTCTGAGCCTCGTACACAGCGGTGCGGTTGACGGACTGCGCGTTGACCACGTTGACGGGCTGGCCGATCCCAAAGGCTATCTGGAGCAGCTCCGCCAGGCCGCCGGGCCAGATTGTTATCTCACCGTTGAGAAAATCCTGGGCGCCGGAGAACACCTTCCGGCCGACTGGCCCATCTCGGGCACCACGGGCTATGAATTTATTAGCGCGTTGTCTCATGTGCTGGTGGATAATAAAACGCTTGGGTCACTGCGTCAGGCCTGGGAAGACGTCAGCGGCGCTGACGTGCAGATGGAAGAGGAACTGCGTAAAACGAAATGCCTGATGGCAGACCGTAACTTTGCCGGCGAGTTTTCACGTCTGCTGCAGCTGGCCACGGCTATTGCCGAAGATGAAAACGTCGCCGTGCGCCCGGACGATCTGCGCAACGCGCTGCGTGAGCTGCTGGTGGCGTTTCCGGTTTATCGTACCTATGGCAATACGCAGGGCCTGACCGCCGATGACCAGCAACGGTTACAGGCGGTCGCCGCAGACGTCAAGGCATCAGCTCATGCACCGGACAGCCACGCGCTGGATTTCCTGCTGCGCATTATGCAGGGTGATGTGGCGCATGCGGTGACCGGGCAGGCAGACAGCTTCCGTACACGTTTCCAGCAACTGACCGGCCCGCTGATGGCGAAATCCATCGAAGACACGCTGTTTTATCGTCAAAACATGGCGCTGGCGTTGAATGAAGTGGGCGCAGAACCGCTGCAGGCGCAGTTTTCACCGGCGCAGTTTCATGAGGAAATGCAGGACCGCCTTGCGCGCCAGCCCGATGCTCTTTCCGCCAGTTCAACCCATGATACCAAGCGTGGCGAAGATGCCCGTGCCCGTCTCTATACCCTGACAGAAGCACCGCAGCAGTGGGCAGCCTGCGTCGCGCGCTGGCGTGAGCTGAATCGCCCGGCGGTCCGCTCGCTTGCGGAGGGTCCGGCACCCGAAGCCACCGTGGAATGGCTACTCTTTCAGGCACTGGCGGGCGTCTGGTCGCCGACGTTGCAACCGGATGATCGGGCCGGACTGGCCGCCCTGGCCGAGCGCTTTGCCGGCTACGTTGAAAAAGCCCTGCGTGAAGCCAAGCTGCGTACCGACTGGACGGAAAACAATACGGATTACGAACAGGCGGTACTGGATTACGCTCATCATCTGCTCTCCCCTGATAATCAGGCTTTTCTGCAGGATTTTGTCGCCGCATTACAGCCGTTTATTCAGGCCGGGCTGATAAACAGTCTGAGCCAGCGAATTATCAAACTTACCGCACCCGGCGTGCCGGATATTTATCAGGGAAGTGAAGCGCTGGACTTCAGCCTGGTCGATCCGGACAACCGGCGTGAGCCCGATTACGCGGCGCTGGACAAGATGCTGCATGCTGGCATCACCGCGCTGCCCGATACGCCTGAGGGCTGGCTCAGTGGTCACGTGAACCAGTATGCCACGCAGGCCTTGCTGAACGCCCGGCAGTCGCACCCCGCGCTCTTTGCCCGGGGCGCGTACCTGCCGCTGACGGCACAGGGCGCCCATGAGGACGCGCTGCTGGCGTTTGCCCGCACGCAGGGTGACGAGGCGATTATTGTGATTACGCCGCGATTGATTTTTAACACGCTACAGACGCTGACGTCCCCGCCTGCCGGACGCTGGGATGACACCGCGATCCCGCTGCCTGAGGCGCTGGCGCATCGACGCTACCGCGATCTGCTGAGCGGCGAGGAAATCACCCTGACCGACCATATTGCGCTGGACAGGTTAAATAACTTTTGGGCACTGGCACTGTTAGCTTGCTAGAAACAGGCTGGTACAAGGACTAAAACGCCGTTACTGGGTTCGTTAATTGAGAGGGACAGATGTCAAATCATCGTTTTGAAATTACGTCGGGATCGGCCCATCAGCTTGGGGCAAATTATGATGGGCAAGGCGTCAACTTTGCGCTGTTTTCTGCGCATGCAGAACGCGTAGAGCTGTGTCTTTATGATCCCAGCGGCAAGCAGGAGATTGCCCGTCTGGAGCTGCCAGAGTTTACGCATGAGATCTGGCACGGTTACGTGCCGGGTTTACAGCCAGGTGCGCTTTATGGCTACCGGGTGTATGGCCCTTACGACCCGGAAAATGGTCACCGCTTCAACCCTAACAAATTACTCGTCGATCCGTATGCGCGCGAACTGGCCGGAGATATCGCCTGGAATGAGGCGCACTTCGCATATGATTTGTATCACGACGATAAAGATTTGACGTTTGACGATCGCGACAGTGCGCCTTTTACGCCGAAATGTCGCGTCATCGATCCGAACGAATTTGACTGGCAGGATCAGAGCCGGCCGCAGATTCCCTGGTCAGAAACCATCGTTTATGAAACCCATGTGAAAGGCTTCACCCAACTGAACATGGCGTTACCCCCGGAGATGCGCGGCACCTACGATGGCATGAGCCATCAGTCGACGGTGGGCTATATCAAAAGTCTGGGCATTACGTCAGTCGAGTTGCTGCCGGTGCACTGGTTTCCCGACGATCAACACCTGCTGGATAAAGGGCTGAAAAACTTCTGGGGCTATAACTCACTGAACTTTTTTGCCCCGGCCACACGTTATTTCGGCCCGCGTGGGATTCAGGGATTCCGCGATATGGTGCGCGCCTTCCATGATGCCGGTATCGAAGTGATTCTGGACGTGGTTTATAACCACACGGCCGAGGGCAATGAGCTCGGTCCAACCCTGTCGTTTAAAGGCATCGATAACTTCTCCTACTACCGTACGTTACCGGACCAGCATCGTTACTACATTAACGACACCGGAACCGGTAACACGGTCAACACCTCGCATCCACGTGTGTTGCAGATGGTCACGGACTCCTTGCGCTACTGGGCAGAATCCATGCATATCGACGGCTTCCGCTTCGATCTGGGTACAATTCTGGGACGTGAACCGGAAGGCTTCGATCCACGCGGCGGCTTCTTCGACGCCATTACTCAGGATCCGCTGCTTTCCCGATTAAAACTGATCGGGGAACCGTGGGACATTGGTCCGGGTGGTTATCAGGTCGGTGGTTTCCCGCCGGGCTGGGCGGAATGGAACGATCAGTATCGCGATACGGTGCGTGATTACTGGAAAGGCAATAATGTCTCTACCGACTTTGCGGCGCGGTTGCTTGGCTCCGGCGATCTGTATGACCAGCGCGGTCGCCGCCCCTGGGCCAGCGTCAATTTTATCACGGCGCATGATGGCTTCACGCTGAACGACCTGGTGTCGTACAACGAGAAGCATAATGCCGACAATGGTGAAGACAATAACGACGGGCATAACGATAACCGTTCGTACAATTATGGCGTTGAGGGGCCGACGGATGACGAAGGCATCAATGCCGTCCGTGAGCGTCAGAAGCGTAACTTCCTGGCCACCCTGTTTTTCTCGCACGGTACGCCCATGCTGCTGGCAGGCGATGAGTTTGGCCGTAGCCAGATGGGCAACAATAACGGCTATTGTCAGGACAGTGAAATTTCCTGGGTTCACTGGGACAATCTGCCCCCTTCCGCCGAAGCGTTACGCGAATTTACCCGTCACATTATCGCCTTACGTAAAACCCAGCCGTTATTGCGGCGCGAAAGCTGGCGCGATGGCATGGAAATTAAATGGTTCAATGCGGGCGGCGGTCTGCAACAGGCTGAACAGTGGGATGAAGGCTCAACCCTTGGCGTTTATATCGGTCGGCCCGACCTGCAGAATCAGGAAGGAATCTGGTATGACGTGCTGATGTTAATTAATCCTTTCGAGGGTAATGTGCCCTTCCGTATTCCGCAGTTCGGTGACGGCGGCTGGGTGCTGGAACTGACCACCAGCGATGTGGATAAACGCGGTCTGGTGATTACCAAGGAAAAGGACTTCGAACTGGAAGGCCGCAGTATGGCGCTGTTCAGAAGGCCGTAGGCCGGCGTTAGCGCAACGCGTACCGCGATTGCTCAGGTTAAACTCTGCGCATCCGGACGCGCTGCGCTTGACCTGAGCCTGGTGGCTGCCAGGCTTAAACGCGTATCAACAGAAAAGCAACGCCATTAAGGAGGCAACATGTCCAGATTTACAGGAAAAATCGTTGTAGTGACAGGCGCCGGATCAGGAATTGGCGCAGCGAGTGCAAAACGCTTTGCGGAGGAAGGCGCGTCTGTTGTGCTGGTGGGACGTACCCGGGATAAACTGGAAAAGGTCGCGGCACAACTGTCGGGTCAGGACCATATGGTTGCCGATTGTGATGTCGCTGAAGCCGACCAGGTTCAGGCCCTGGCAAGCCGCGTTGAAGAAAAATATGGCCGCGTTGATGTGCTGGTGAATAACGCCGGGATCATCGTGCAGGGCCGCATTCACGAGATTGAACTCGCTGACTGGAAAAAGCTGATGAGCGTTGATCTCGACGGCGTCTTCCACTGCGTGCACTATTTTATGCCTGCCCTGCTGAAAACCCGGGGCAACGTCGTGAACATTTCGTCAGTATCAGGCCTGGGCGGCGACTGGGGCATGAGTGTGTATAACGCGGCGAAAGGCGCAATCACCAATTTTACCCGCTCACTGGCGATGGACTACGGCACCGATGGCGTGCGGGTCAACGCCATTTGTCCTGGCTTTACGTTTACCGACCTGACCGAAGGCGTTAAGAACGATCAGGCACTGCTTGAACGCTTCTACGACCGTATTCCGCTGCGTCGCGCCGGGGAGCCGGAAGATATCGCTGATGCGATTGCGTTTATTGCCAGCGACGACGCCCGCTACATTACCGGGGCGAATCTGCCTGTCGATGGCGGCCTGACCGCCTCAAACGGTCAGCCTAAACAGGCTTAACCGACTTAAGCAGCTGTTCGCAGCTGCTTTTTTATTGACTGCACGACAGCGCCGCTGCCCGTTATTTCACGGGTTCAGCAACTGCCATTTCAACTTCTGGCATTCACGTCGGGCTGACCGGCGCCCTCCGCCTTCTGACATCATAGTCCCTGCTTTATCACGCAGCCTTATTCAGGATGATTTTGGCGTATGTCGTGTCGGCAGCGGACGGCCACGGGAAGTGAGACGGTTGCCGGCTGTGGGACAGACATAGTGGCTCAGACAGACCGTACACAGAATCGCTTCGGGATGATGGATTTTTGCCACTGTCAGCGCCTGCTGACGGCTATACAGTGAACCAATAAATTCCCGGCCACGGCTGTTATAAAGATGAACACAGCCTTCTTTATGAATGATCCATCCGCTTCTGTTGTATGGACACACATAATAGTAGCTTGATTTAAGCATGGTACTGCCCCCGGTGGTTGCTGTATCAATCAGGTGAGAAAAAACAAAGTATGATTTTATTTAATAATGTAGCGTCATTAACACTAGCTGAGAATTATGCCTAAAACTACGCAGGCAATTATAAAACGGTGGTTTTGAGATTTATTCGCAACCTATCTTCGCCCTTCCGTTAATGTTGTATCAGCATCCTGTTTTACAAAACGGTTTATACGGAAAGTTCGGTTCGCCGTCTTAATCATTACGTTCGGCCTTATCGTCTGGCCTCCCGCTAAGAAAAACATACCAAATCAAGGCACTACCCTTTTTAAATCCCGTGCAGGAGACAATAAAAGAGAAAATTTGATTACCTCGCGTAACCTGACTGCTGAGGCAGAGAAACCGCTTTATTAACCGTTCATAAACTGCAAAAAAGACACCAGGATTTCCTCGCCGGACGTCGAAGTACTGATATAATGGAAACGATGCGATACCACGCTGGTAAAGAAAAAACCAGAGCAAATCGGTTGATGCCCGACAGCGTGATCTGAACGCTATTAACCCGTCTGTGACAACGGAACCTCACAGGTAAGCACCCTCCTTGCGCCATGCTGGAAACGCCTGGCTCAAACACATTTTGCAACGGGATTCACGCAGGCTCGGGGCCGCCCGGTCTGGGTTTTGGCAATGTGTGCGGTAAAAAGAACAAGAATCTGGAAGACGTTATGTTGTCGACAATTATCTATCGCAGTCACATCGCTGATCATGTTCCACTGAAAATGCTGGAAGGCCTGGTCGCTAAAGCCAATAAAATTAATGAGTCATCAAGCGTTACCGGCATCTTATTATTTAATGGCACCCATTTTTTTCAGGTTCTTGAAGGTCCAGAGAATGATGTACTGGCGGTTTACGAACGTATCTGCCGTGATACCAGCCACCATAATATTGTGGAATTAATGCGGGATTATGCGCCTTCCCGCCGTTTTGGTAACGTGGGCATGGAGCTGTTTGATCTGCGTGAATACGATAAAACCACTGTGCTTAATGCCGTGCTTGAAAAAGGCACAACCAAATATCAGCTGACCTATGAAGACAGAGCGCTTAAATTTTTGCGCACCTTTGTCGAAGCACGGGAAAAAGAGAATTATTTTGAAATTCCCTCAGCGGAAAGCTGGGATTTTATCAGTGATGATGAGGAAGTGCGCGAAGGTGACGACGCGCTGATTAATCACGAAGGCGTCAATTTTGCTTTTCAGGCGATTATCGATCCCCTTGCACGTAAAATCGTCTCGCTGGAAGCCCTGCTTCGGGGCTCGCAGGGCGAAACACAACAGGATTACTTTTCACGCCTCCCGCCGGAGAACATCTACCGCGACGATCTGCAGTCCAAACGCATCGCTTTTGCACAGGCGAAGGCGCTGGGGATAGACGGCATTATGCTGTCAGTCAACCTGTTGCCCATGTCGCTGGTGCTGGTGCCGGATGCCGTAACGTTTCTGCTTACTGAAATCTACGCCCACGATTTGGTTCCTGAGCAGATCGTGGTCGAGTTTACCGAAAATGAAATCATTTCCCGTCCTGACGACTTTGCAGCGGCGCTGAAACAGCTCAAAGCAGCGGGCATCAGCGTGGCACTGGACGATTTTGGCGCGGGCTATGCCGGGCTATCCTTACTGACGCAGATTCAGCCCGACAAAATAAAAATTGATCGCAGCATTATCAGCAATGTGCATAAAAGCGGCCCGAAGCAGGCTATTGTGCACGCTATTTTAGCCTGTTGTTCGTCACTGGAAATTACCGTGATTGCAGAGGGCATTGAACAGCCCGAAGAATGGATGTGGCTGGAAGCGGCCGGCGTTTCACAATTCCAGGGGTTTCTTTTCTCCTGGCCGAAAGTCAACGGCGTCTCCTCTGTTACCTGGCCTGAGTTAAAATAAGACGGTTATCCGCAGGAAAGTGAATTTTTCGTTCTTCCTTGCCGGACTGAAAACGCGCTGCTAAATATTAGAAGCGCGTTTCAGATTGTGTCATCGCATTGCAATAGTCGACGTGCACGCTGTTTTTAAATTATCAAAGATGTTAAGCAGTCAGATGTTCAGTGTTAAAGGCCGAAGTCACGCGCCGTCTTCAGGCGCGCCCCACAGGTACAGCATTTGAGGAACTGAATGAAGCAAATCATCCGCGGTGATAAAGAACCCGTCCATATCGTAGCCGCCTCGCGCGCGCTTGAAGCCCATATGTCCCGCTATGGTGAGGGAAATAAATACCATCCGGTTATCTATTCAATTGCCTATCGCAGCAAATACTACCAGGTTGAAGTCATTACACGACGTGAAACGATCGTCGCCACCGTCATTACCGGCGTGCGTAAACTGACGCACCTGCCCGGCGTGGCCTGATGCTGTTTTACGCGCCTTCTGCTCAGGGGACAAACCTGTCCCCTTTCTCTCAGCGGTAAAAGCGCGGATTCGCCGGATAAATCGCCCCGATGATGCTTTTCTCCCGCGCCCCGGTCACCGCAGGTAAATTGCCCGGCAAACCAGACAGCGTGCGGTAAGCCAGCCAGGCAAACGCCAGCGCTTCCATATCGTCACCATTAATCCCGACGGTATCGGTTGTCGTGACTTCTGTTCCGGCCAGATGCGCCGCCAGGCGGGCCATCAGCAACGGATTTCGGCTGCCGCCCCCGCATACCAGCAACCGATCGCAGCCATCATTGAGTTGCACCTGTTGCGCAATGGTCACGGCGGTAAACTCGTTTAGCGTGGCCTGCACATCCTGAGCAGCGATGCCGGGAAAGTGGCGCAAATGCTGTTCAAGCCAGCCCAGATTAAACAGTTCACGTCCGGTACTTTTGGGCGGCACCCGCGCCAGCCAGGGTTCACGCAGTAGCGCTTCCAGTAACGCAGGACTGACCTTACCGCTTCGCGCCCAGTTCGCGTCCTTATCGTAGGCTTTCCCCTGATTACGCCATATCCATGCGTCCAGCAGCATATTGCCCGGCCCGGTATCAAAGCCGCGCACGGGCTGTCCCGGAATCAGCAGGGAGAGATTGGCAATACCGCCGATATTCAGCACCATGCGCCGTTCCGTGGCATCCATCAGCAGGGCCTGATGAAAGGCAGGCACCAGCGGCGCGCCTTGCCCACCCAGAGCCATATCGCGCCGACGGAAATCCCCGACCACCGTCACGCCTGTTGCCGCCACTATCTGGTTGTTATCGCCAATTTGTAAGGTATTGGGTGCCGCGCTGTGCGGCTCATGCCATACCGTTTGACCGTGACAGCCAATCGCCACCACATCGCTCATCTCCAGCGCCTCGCGCTGCATAAGCGTCAATACTGCGTCAGCGAATAGCTGGCCCAGTCGCGTGTCCAGTTGCCCCAGTTGCGACAACGTCACTGCCTGGCCCTGACAAATCGCCAGAATGCTTTGGCGCAGGTCGGGCGGCATGGGATGGCAATAGCTCGCCTGCTGCGCCACCATATTTTCGTCGATGGCGGCCAGCACGACATCGACCCCATCAAGGCTGGTACCCGACATCACGCCAATGTAGCGTCCTGATTTCATAGCCGTTCCTTTCATCGGGGTGAAAAAGTGAATACGCTGCCTGTAGCCTGACAAAATATCGGCCCTGAATCCATGATTACTTTGTTTTAAATCAACAAACTGTCTGGTGGTTAACGTCCTGGATATTTTTATGATTGATTGAATCATTGTTAAAAATTTGCGGTCTATGCTGTCGACAGCCAAGTTTTATTCCGCAGAAGGTTAATTCGCCAGGTTTCTGTCTTATACTGTTTACAGGATTTCGCGATAGAGATGGCGCATTCTTGAATAAAGGAGTTTCAAATGATTAAGCGTTTAATTGTGGTCGCTTTGACTGGTGCGATGCTGGCGGGCTGTAGCAATACCGATACGTTATCGGGCGATACCTACAGTGCCAGTGAGGCCAAGCAGGTACAAAGTGTTTCTTACGGTACCTTAGTCTCAGTTCGCCCGGTTAAAATCCAGGGTGGAGACGACAGCAACATCATTGGGGCCATTGGCGGTGCTGTACTGGGTGGATTCCTGGGTAATACCATCGGCGGTGGTGCAGGACGTAGCCTGGCAACAGCGGGGGGCGCGGTGCTGGGTGGCGTTGCAGGTCAGGGCGTACAAGGCGCAATGAACAAAACTGACGGCGTTGAGCTGGAAATCCGTAAGGATGACGGCAACACCATTATGGTGGTGCAGAAACAGGCAGCCAGCCGTTATTCAGTCGGACAACGTGTTGCGTTGGCCACCGACGGTAGTCAGGTTACCGTTTCTCCGCGTTAACGCAGTGACCAACCGACGCCGGTGCCGGTCGCACTGCGCGTCGGTCTTATTTCTCTTTGTTTTGCAGTTCGAGAATATTCTTTTCAAGACGCGCAATCAGCGTCACCATTTGGTTGATTTCGTCGCGGCTGATACCGGAGAGAATGTCATCCCGGGTAATATCAATCACGTGTTCAACCTGCTGAATGACTGGCTCTGCCTGTTGTGTCAGCTTAATGCGTTTGGCCCGGCGATCGTGGGCGCAAGTGGTCCGGGTAATCAGCCCTTTCTCCTCAAGTTGATCCAGGGTTCTGACCAGAGAAGGCTGCTCGATACCAATGGCTTTCGCTAACTGGATTTGCGACTGCTCAGGCGGCAGTTGATGGATATTGTGCAGTGTTACCCAGTGCGTTTGAGTCAGCTCTAACGGCTTCAAACGTTGATCAATCAGTGCTCGCCAGATTCGCACCAGCCTGGACAGATCCGTGCCGAGAGGGGTATCCATGCTATCTCCTTATAATGTATGTACGCAGCTATCAAGCTGCATTGTATAGCATTTTGCAAGCCCGAAGTTTAAATTACAAATAACCAAGTGAACAGTTTCGGCTGAAATTGTTTCACGCACAGGTTCCAGGATACTGCACTGCAATGGATATCATTCGCCAAGGATTTTTCAGCATCAGCCCGCTTTCCGAATTGATTTTCGGCGCCTCACTCTATTTCCCTCCTCTGTTTAAAGCGGTGCTGGCCGGTTTTGTTCTCTGGTTATTTATCCACCCGCTTCTGCGCGGCTGGCTTGCGTCGGGTGAGGTCTGGCATCCCACCTTGTTTGATCTCTCGCTGTTTGTGTTGTGTGTAACAGGCGCACTCTGGTTAATGGCGCACGGATGAAAAAGATGAACCTTTCAGGATTAAAGTACTTTTCTACGTTGATTGTTTTCACGCTGGCGCTTCTCAGCGCCTGGTGGGCCTGGAACTACTACATGCAGTCACCGTGGACGCGCGACGGCAAAGTACGTGCCGAGCTGGTCACGATCACCCCGCAAATTTCGGGACGGATCACGGCACTGAACGTGGTCGATAATCAGTTTGTACATAAAGGGGATCGGTTACTGACGCTGGATCCTGTGCCCTGGCAAATCGCTTTGCATAGAGCCGACGCACAGCTGAGTCAGGCGCAGGCCGATATGGCGAAAGCCCAAAATGAATTCAACCGGCGCAGTAAACTGCCGCGCAATACCATCTCGGGCGAAGATCTGGATGTCGCCCGACTGAATGCAGCGGCGGCGCAGGCCAACGTCAAGGCCGCGCAGGCCGCGCGTGAACAGGCCGCATGGAATTTACAGCAAACCACCGTGAACGCCCCCACGGACGGTTGGGTCAGCAATCTGACCCTACGTCCCGGCAATTTCGCCACGGCTGGCACTCCGCTTTTTGCGCTGGTGGACAGTCACGCTTTTTATGTCGTGGGCTACTTTGAAGAGACCAAATTGCGCCATATTCGTCCGGGTGCGGCCGCGCAAGTGACGCTCTACAGTACGGGCCGGCAGTTATCCGGTCAGGTTGAGAGCATAGGGCGCGCGATTTACGATCAGAGTCTGGACGTCGACAGTGGGCTGCTGCCCGATATCAAGCCGAACGTGCCCTGGGTGCGCCTTGCTCAACGTGTTCCTGTACGCATTCGTCTCGATGCTCTCCCGGATAACGCTCTGTTAATCGCCGGTACGACCTGCACGATTACGATACAACCATGAACCTCAACGGACTGGCCTGGCAAAACCTGCCCTGGCTGAAAGCGGACAGCAATCAGTGGCGTTATGCTCTGCGTAACGCGACTGCCATGTGCCTGGCCCTGAGCATTGCCTATGGACTGGATCTTAACGAACCCTACTGGGCCATGACCTCCGCTGCGGTGGTAAGCTTCCCGACAATCGGCGGTGTGATCAGTAAGAGTCTGGGACGTATTGTTGGAAGCCTGCTGGGGGCAACGGCCGCCTTGCTGATTGCGGGCCATACGCTTAATGAACCCTGGCTGTTTGCCTTTTTTATCGCAGGCTGGCTGGCGCTGTGTACCTGGGTGGCCAACCACTATCAAAATAATGTCGCCTATGGGTTTTCGCTGGCCGGGTACACTGCGGCGATCATTGCCTTTAGCTGTGTCAATCTGACCGATATCAGTGGCCTGTGGGACATTGCCCAGGCGCGCGTCTGTGAGGTGATTTCCGGGCTGCTCTGTGCGGGTTTAATGATGATGATCCTGCCCAGTACGTCAGACGGTGAAGCCCTGATCACCGCCCTGAAGCAGATGCACACGCGTCTGCTGGATCACGCCACGCTGCTCTTGCAGGACACCCGGAACGACGAGATCCGTCACGCTCACGAAGCGGTGATTGGCCAGATCCTGACCATGAATTTATTGCGTATCCAGGCATTCTGGAGCCATTACCGCTTTCGTCGCCAAAATAACGTTCTGAACTATATCCTGCATCAGCAGCTTCGTCTGACCAGCGTCCTGTCCAGCCTGCGGCGCATGCTGCTGAACTGGCCAGATGCGCCGGAAGCGCTGTATCAGGCTTTAACACGCATTATGCAGGAGCTGGCAAAACCGGACTGTGATAAGTACCGGCTGGCAGCTTTGTTACGCAGCATCACCCCTGCCAGCGATGGTGATTACCGGCAACGGGCGTTTTGTCAGCGGTTGCGCTACTTCTGCTGGATGTACCTCAATGTGTTGCGCTGGATAAGGCAGCTGGAACAGGCTGATGCCGATACCCGCTTTCAACCGCCTGCAGTGTCTGCGCTGGCCAGCGAAAGTGACAGCGCCGAAGCCAGCTGGAGTGCGCTACGAACATTCAGCATCATCGTGGCAGGCTGCGCATTCTGGATCGCGACACAATGGACCTCGGGCGCCTCGGCCCTGACGTTTACGGCGATTGCCTGTGTCCTTTACGCCTCGGCCCCTTCGCCCACAGGCAGCATTACGCTGTTACTGAAAACGTTGCTCTGGCTGTTTGCTTTTAGCGTGCTGTTTAAATTTGGTGTGATGGTGCAGTTTAATCAGCTGTGGCAACTGCTGGCCATCCTGTTTCCGCTGCTGCTGACGCTACAACTGTTCCGGGTACAGCAAAAACAGCGGGCGGCGATGTGGGGCCAGTTTATTGTTTTTTTGGGGTCGTTTCTGGCCGTCACCAATCCGCCCGACTGGGATTATCAGGGGTTCGTGAACGATAACATAGCGAAAGTCTGCGGTGTGCTGCTGGCCTGGCTGGCTTTCCAGATCCTGCGTCCCAGCTCCGATTCACGCCGCAGCCGTCGCCATATCCAGGCGTTGAGGCTGGCGTTTCTGGATCAGCTTCGTCAGCATCCCCACCGGGATCAAAACCGTTTTGAGTCGCTGATTTATCATAAAATTGGTCAACTCAGTAACAGTAAAGATGAAACGGCGCGCGTCTGGCTACTGCGTTGGGGCGTCGTTCTGCTTAACTGTTCCCATCTCGTCTGGCAACTGCGTGACTGGCAAACAGACACCCCGATACTGAACCAGTACCGGAGCGAAGCATTGCACAATCTGCAGAATATTATGAGCTTACACGGTGTGCAGCATCGCCACCTGGACACCGCGCTGGACGCGCTTCAGGGCCTCACAGAAGAGGCGCTTAGTGTCAACAGTGCCGACGCCAGCACCCTGGCCGGCCTGCTGTGGCGGTTGCGCTGTTCACTGGCGCAGCTGAAACAGGCGATTCCCGACTGATTACTGGCAATACTGCTGGTGCTGCCGGTTAAAATCATCCTGAAGTTGCTGAACGGTTTTTTGCCCTTCGAACCGGGTTTTATCGGCTTCGGAAACAGGCTCAATCACCAGGGCTTTTTCGTCGGGTGAATAGATAAAACGCCGGTAAATCATCGACCCCGTAAAACTTTTGCCCAGGATGCCACCACAAATCATTGTCGTGTTGTGCCGGTAAATGGTGGTATCCGTGAAATTGGTTTCCGTGGCGCTGCGCAGAACATTCTGGCAATGCTGCGCTTCAAGCTTTTGCCGCACATCCCGACTGAGCCGTTCACGGCCCTTCGCAATCTCTTCGCAGCGAAGGCGTGCTGAACTGGTATCAATGGTGCGCTGCAGTTCACGTCCTGTTTCTGTGATCAGTTGCGTATCATTGGGTTTATCGCATCCTGCCAGCAACAGACACAGTAGCCAGGCGCCCTTCCATTTCATTTGCACTGCTCCTCAGTTTGTCAGGCTTTGTAACGGGAATCAGTATCATAGGGGGGAATAAGACGATGATGCTACAACAAATTGTCAACAAGCGAAAAGCCGTGATGGCGGCAAAATCTGCCGCCATCAGCGACACTCAGCGTCAGATAACACCGCAGGCAAACCGTGCCCCGCCACCGCCCAAAGGTTGTGGGTGATCCGCATGGTTATCCCCGCCCACATGCACCATCAACGCTTTGCCTTTCACCTCACTCAGCGTTTTAATGCGCGGTGCCAGCACCGGATAGGTGGCTTTACCCTGCGCATCGACATAGAGCGCAGGCAGGTCGCCTAAATGGCCCTCAGCATAAGGCCCCAGGTGCTTGCCGGTGTTCGCCGGATCAAGATGCCCCCCTGCCGCCCCCGCGGCCACCCTTTTTCCTTCCGATTCGCCGGGTTCACAGCTGCCTTTCGCATGGACATGAAAACCGTAAATGCCCGGCTTCAGTCCTTCCAGCATGGGCGTCAGTTGCAAACCGTATTGCGTCTCTTCAATATTTACCGTGCCGATGGCATTGCCGATTCCCTGCGCCGAAACGGCATGAATTGTCACCTGTTCGCTGGCCGCCTGCGCGGCACCGCAGGCTAACAGCGTCGCTATCGCAATTGCGTTCACTTTCATTGTGGCTCCTTTTTGCTCTGGGGTTCAGCTTAAGCCTGGCCCCGTAGCGCAAAGATTGCCGCAAATTGACGAATGTTTACGCTCAGGGCACGTCATAGCCCAGTGCGGCTTTGCGGATGCGGAACCACTGCTGCCGACTGAGCGTCAGCCCGGCCGCCCCTGCCGCTTCTGTAATGCGATGGGTTTTGCCTGACCCGATGATGGGTAAGGGTTTACTCGGCAGACGCATCACCCAGGCATAGACGACCTGCTCAAGGCTTGATGCCCCGATCTCCTGACGAATGGCTTCAAGCTCGTCGCGCAGCGGCTGAAAATGCGGATCGCTGAACAGACGTCCGCCTCCCAGGCACGACCAGGCCATTGGGCGCAAACGCTGCTGCTGGCAGTGATCCAGCGATCCATCAAGCAGAACATGTTGCTGAACGGGTGAGATCTCAAGCTGGTTGGTCACGAGGCTAAACGGCAAACGAGACTGCAGCAGGGCAAACTGCGAGGGGGTAAAATTGGACACGCCAAAATGCAACACTTTGCCTGCCTGATGCAGGTGCAGAAAGGCTTCGGCAACCTCATCGGCCGCCATGAGCGGGTCGGGGCGATGAATCAACAGCAGATCAAGGCGATCGGTATTGAAATGTCCCAGCGAGCGTTCGGCACTGGCCACAATATGCGCTTTTTCCGTAATGTAATGGCCAATCTGGTGTTCAGGTTTTGCGCGGGTCGCGATACCGCACTTGGTGACGATCTGCAGCCGATCACGTAATCCCGGGGCCTGTCTGAGCGCCTCACCAAATGCGGCCTCACAGCGGTAATCACCATAAATGTCGGCATGATCGACCGTCGAAATGCCCAGTGAAAGATGGTGCTCAATAAACCCCACCAGCTGCTGTGGTGTCATGCCCCATTCCATCAAACGCCAATAGCCCATAATCAGCGGTGAAAAGTCGGGACCCTGTGGCGCGATGGCTTGCGGTTGTAACATGGTGTTCTCCCTGTGGCCTTGAGGCTGAATGTGTGTCAGGGAGTATAACGGAAATCACCATGCGGTCAGAATAAGGTGGGTTGCTGCGGTTCCTGCGGTTCTTCTTTGTGCTGCTGACGTAACAGGCGCAAACGGCGCTGGTGACAGAGGCGGAGCACCTCACGCTTTTGACTGTCGCTGTATTGCAGCCAGTTAAAACGTTCCTCACGGCTGCGCAGGCAGCCTTTGCAGTAGCCACGTGAATCGGTTTCGCAAATACGCCGGCAGGGACTGGGTACCGGAAAAAACTCAAGCTGCTCTGCCACAACGGCCTCTACTGAAACGGTGATACGTCTATTGAAGCCAGAGTCCGGCATTTGTGCAAGAAATAATCATAACTTGAACAATTTATTCATTCTAAATCACCTTCAATTTAACACTGCGTGCCTGGCGCGCGATAAAAGTTTGCATTAGACCGATTGGTCTACCAGGATGAACCCCATGAATAAGATGCCGCAACGTAATGAAACCCGGGAACACCTGCTGACGACAGGCGAATCGCTTTGTCTGCAACGGGGCTTTACCGGCATGGGCCTGAGCCAGCTACTGAACCAGGCGCAGATCCCTAAGGGATCGTTTTATTACTATTTTCCCTCTAAAGAAGCCTTTGGCGTGGCGTTGCTTGAGCGGTACTTTGTCCGTTACCTGCAGAACCTTGAGCAGCAGCTCTTCCAGCCTGCGGGATCGGCGGGTGAGCGATTACTGGCCCATTTTCGCCATGCGCTCGATCTGTTTGAACGGCAGGGCAATATTGTGGGCTGCCTGAGCGTAAAATTATCAGCCGAAGTCTGCGACCTGTCAGAGCCTATGCGCATAGCCTTGCAGCAGGGAGCCAGCCACGTTATCGCCGCCTATGCTAAGGCGCTGACGCAGGCACAGCACGAAGAGGATTTATCTCTACCCTCGCCTCCGGAGCAACTGGCTGAACTGCTGTATGTTCTCTGGCTGGGTGCAAGTTTACAGAGCAAGCTATCCCGTAATGCACAGCCCATGCGGCTGGCCTTAATTACCATCGAGCAGTGGCTAACAAAACCGCTGGTTTAAAAAAACCACCATTTGTAGACGACCGGTCTACTTGAAAGGAGTTGTTATGGCGAGTACTCAGTTGTTTCGTCCGTTAAAAGTGGGCGCAATTACCGTTCCTCATCGTGTCTTTATGGCCCCACTGACGCGTTTACGTAGCATCGAACCGGGCGATATCCCGACGCCGTTGATGGCCGAATACTATCGCCAACGTGCGGGTGCGGGGTTAATTATCACTGAAGCGACTCAGGTCTCCTTCCAGGCGAAAGGTTATGCGGGCGCGCCAGGCCTGCACACGCAGGAACAAATTGCCGCGTGGAAAGTCATCAATGAAGGCATTCATCAGGCAGGCGGCCACAGCGCAGTCCAGCTTTGGCACACCGGCCGCATTTCACATAACAGCGTTCAGCCTGAAGGTAAGGCACCGGTTGCACCGTCCGCCATTCCGGCAGGCACCCGCACCTCATTGCGTGCTGAAGACGGCAGCGTGTATCGCGAAGATACCTCGATGCCGCGCGAGCTGAGCGTC
The DNA here is from genome assembly GCF_043546245.1 of Pantoea sp. SGAir0180. Lineage (NCBI taxonomy): Bacteria > Pseudomonadati > Pseudomonadota > Gammaproteobacteria > Enterobacterales > Erwiniaceae > Pantoea > Pantoea sp. SGAir0180. The sequence continues at coordinate 1,905,844 of NZ_CP028071.1, forward strand.
AGTGAAATCCAGCAGATTGTGGCGGATTTTGGTCAGGCAGCCGCCAATGCGCGTGAAGCTGATTTCGACCTGCTGGAACTGCACTCTGCTCATGGTTATCTGATGCATCAGTTCCTGTCGCCGTCGTCTAACCATCGTACCGATGCCTACGGCGGCAGCGTGGAAAACCGTGGCCGTTTTGCGCTGGAGGTCGTCGATGCCGCCATTGCTAACTGGTCCGCAGACCGCGTAGGTATTCGCGTGTCGCCTGTTGGCAGTTTCCAGAACCTGGATAACGGTCCGAACGAAGAAGAAGATGCGCTGTGGTTTATCGCTGAGCTGGCGAAACGCAACATCGCTTATCTGCACATGTCCGAACCGGACTGGGCAGGCGGCACGCCTTACAGCGATGCGTTCCGCCAGAAAGTGCGGGATACCTTCCCGGGCGTCATCATTGGTGCCGGCGCCTACACCGTCGAAAAAGCCGATGACCTGATCAGCCGTGGCCTGATCGATGCCGTTGCGTTTGGTCGTGACTACATCGCCAACCCGGATCTGGCGCAGCGTTTACAAAAAGATGCTCCGCTTAACCCACAACGTCCCGAATCGTTCTACGGCGGTGGCGCAGAGGGCTATACTGATTATCCTGCGCTGTAAAACAGCAGGCAGCCGTGAGAAGGTGTCACGGCTGCGGTTATTGTTTGGCGATGATCGTCGCTATACTGCGTATTTATGTCATCCGGGGATGACGTTTTTTTAAAGAGGAAACTATGCGTTTACTTCATACCATGCTGCGCGTTGGCGATTTACAACGCTCAATCGATTTTTACACCCGTGTGCTGGGCATGCGTCTGCTGCGTCAAAGCGAAAATGCTGAATATAAATATACGCTTGCGTTCGTCGGCTACACCGAAGAGAGCGAAGGCGCGGTGATTGAACTGACCTATAACTGGGGCGTAGACAGCTACGACCTGGGGAATGCTTATGGCCACATTGCGCTGGGCGTTGATGATGTCGCGGCGACCTGTGAACGTATCCGTAACGACGGCGGCAACGTGACCCGTGAAGCGGGCCCGGTGAAAGGCGGTTCCACCATCATCGCCTTCGTTGAAGATCCTGACGGTTATAAGATCGAGCTAATCGAAAACAAACATGCCGGTCACGGCCTCGGTAACTAACCGTTGCCGCCCATCAGCCTGCCCCCTGCAGGCTGATTCTTACTTCCCTCGCCCACATCTGCTGCAGAGAGTGCGCTTTTTTGGCATACTACGCGCTGCCCTTTTTCTGCAATGAGATCCTGATGTCTGAATCGTCTTCCCCCAACGCACTCAATCAACGCTTTCGTGGTTTTTATCCTGTCGTGATCGATGTTGAAACGGCGGGCTTTAATGCGCAAACCGATGCGCTGCTGGAAATCGCTGCCATCACCCTGAAAATGGATGATGAGGGTTGGCTTCATCACGACGAGACGCTGCATTTTCATGTGGAACCTTTTGTCGGTTCGCTCCTGCACCCTGAAGCGCTGGCGTTTACGGGCATCGATCCCACGAATCCCTTGCGCGGCGCAGTCACCGAATATGAGGCCCTGCATGCCATTTTTAAAATGGTGCGAAAAGGCATCAAAGAGACCGGATGCAACCGCGCCATCATGGTCGCTCACAACGCCACGTTTGATCTGAACTTTATGAATGCGGCGGCGGAACGTGCGGGCCTGAAACGCAATCCCTTTCATCCCTTTGCGACCTTCGACACGGCCGCGCTGAGCGGACTGGTGCTGGGCCAGACCGTGCTGGCAAAAGCCTGCAAAGCCGCAGGCATGGCGTTCGACAGCAGTCAGGCGCACTCCGCACTCTATGATACACAGCAAACGGCGACCTTATTTTGTGAGCTGGTTAACCGCTGGAAACGGCTGGGAGGCTGGCCGTTAGCTGTTACGGAAGCGTCGGCGACGGGTGGAGAAACAACCGAGTAACGCGCGTAAAAAAGGCCGACGAGGTCGGCCTTTTTCAGTTATTCCGCTTCTTTAAACTTCTCAGCGGTTTCTTTGATTAACGGCTGCAACTCGCCGCGCTGGAACATTTCAACAATAATGTCGCAGCCGCCGACCAGTTCGCCATCAACCCATAACTGCGGGAACGTGGGCCAGTTGGCGTATTTTGGCAGCTCTGCGCGAATATCCGGGTTCTGCAGAATATCCACGTAAGCAAAGCGCTCACCACAGGCAGACAACGCCTGGACCGCCTGCGCAGAGAAACCGCAGCTTGGCAGTTTCGGCGAACCTTTCATGTACAGCAGGATCGGGTTTTCTGCGATCTGGCGCTGAATTTTTTCTACAGTACTCATTATTGCCTTCCTTAATTCGTCACTTCGTGTTTCTTTATTGTAGCGACTTCACGCCAGGACTGAAAACGAGATTTTGGCTCGTCTGACGTTAAATCGCCATGTTTGCTAAGTAAGCTGGTCAGGCATCCGCAGGAAACTGTGACAAAGACTATGAATGTATTCATAATTTGCAATGAATTTGCTGTTATAAGAGACTGAAATTCCTGATTTATGCCTGATTTTTATCCAGGCCAGCAATTAATAAAAAAGGACTTACTCTTTTAAAAAAAACTGGACTAGAATGACTTCGGCGCTGATCGGTGATCAGATTTTTCTTAACTTTGTCAGAGACCTGTTTGATCTGACAGCTTAACCAGTAAACGGACTATGCGTTCAATCATTACGCTTCTTATTCTGGCTTTTGCGCAACTCTTCTTTAACATCGCTGCTGCCTCCCCGCATGCGACGGTTAAGGCCAGCTTGCATAAGGTAGAGAAAAAAAGTGCGCGCGACGATGATCGGCGCAAACGACGCGCGGTTAAAGCCTCATCTAAAAAAAGTCGCGCCTCCGCTGTTCAGAAAGTCAGTAAGACCACGAAAACCAGCAAAACGACCTCTCACACCATCACGCACAAAACACTCGCTAAAACGACTGCCTCGCACAAGACGCTGAGCAAAAAAGTCGCCGCCAATGCCGCCAGCAAAAAACGGTATGGTCATCAACGTGCTGCGAAGGCGTTAACGGCAGACAATACCGAAACCGGCACCATTAAAATGAGTAAAGCGCATCGCCAGCGTTACCAGAAAGCGCGTGAAACGGCGATGGCAAAACTGATGGGGCAACTTGGCAAGCGTTATCAGTGGGGAGGCAAATCGCCCCATACGGGTTTTGATTGCAGTGGCCTCGTATGGTACGCCTACAAAGACGTCGTGAAGTTTAAGATCCCCCGTACCGCTAACGAAATGTACCATCTGCGGGATGCAGCACCGGTCAACCGCGAATCCCTTGAAAAAGGCGATCTGGTTTTCTTCCGCATCAACGGGCGTGGAACCGCAGATCATGTCGGGGTTTACCTGGGCAACGGTAAATTCATTCAGTCACCGCGTACCGGTAAAGATATTCAAATCAGTGCGTTGAGCGAAGATTACTGGCAGCGCCATTATATTGGTGCGCGTCGCGTTATGACGCCAAAGACCGTTCGCTAAACGTCCTTCATACAAAAAAGCCGGGAAAGGCAGCTTCCCGGCTTTTTTATTGCCCATATCGCCCCGATTGTGCAGCGGGGTGTTCCGGGCGAAAATGCCGCACTTGCCGGTGATACGGTCTGACAGACAGGACGTATCACCGGCAAGGCTGGACGCGCAGTCAGCCAGTATAGCGTCGCTGCAAACGAATGCGGCTAGTGCAGAATAGCGGTGAAGCTAAACGCGATGATCATTAACAGTGCGGCTGCCGTCGTCATTAATGACAGTTTTAAATCGGTACTCATCCCCTCTCCTTTAACCCTGACGTTTGTAAGGTTATAGCATTTTCACATACGCGTGGGTAAAAATCTCGTTTTATCCGCACAGCCTTGTTAGAATCCCCCCTTTGTTGCGCAACAGCGCGCAATATCGGTTGCGTCCGCGCCCTTTTCAGACGTTATTTCCTGCCCTGATGACTCAATACCGGACAGAAAAGCGATGTTTTTCGCAGAAATAACCGTCCGCTGACGCAAACGTTTAACAATATGCTTATCAATAATTTAGATAGGCCCGGGAGTTCGATTTACATGGCAACAATTAAAGATGTGGCGAAGCGTGCGGGCGTGTCCACCACGACCGTCTCACACGTCATCAATAAAACGCGCTTTGTCGCAGAAAATACCTGCGAAGCGGTGTGGGAAGCGATTCGGGAACTGCATTATTCTCCCAGCGCAGTCGCGCGTAGCCTGAAGGTGAATCACACCAAAACGCTGGGCCTGCTCGCCACGTCCAGTGAAGCGCCCTACTTTGCTGAAATTATCGAAGCCATTGAGAATCACTGCTTCGATAAAGGCTATACCCTGATTCTGGGCAACGCACATAATGACCTGCAAAAACAGCGCGCCTATCTGTCGATGATGGCGCAAAAGCGCGTTGACGGGCTTCTGGTGATGTGTTCAGAGTATCCGGATGATCTGCTGCAAATGCTGGAAGCGAACCGCAATATTCCGATGGTGGTGATGGACTGGGGCGAATCCCGTGCCGACTTTACCGATACCGTACTGGACAATGCTTTTCAGGGCGGTTATCTGGCGGGACGTTATTTGATTGAGCGTGGTCATCGCGATATTGGTGCCATTCCCGGCCAGATGGAGCGTAACACGGGAGGCGGTCGCCATGCCGGTTTCCTTAAGGCGCTGGAAGAAGCGGGTATTCAGCCACGTGCCGAATGGATTGTGCAGGGTGACTTTGAACCCGAATCTGGCTATCAGGCCATGCAGCAGATTCTGTCACAGAAGCAGCGCCCAAGCGCCGTATTCTGTGGGGGCGACATCATGGCGATGGGCGCAATCTGCGCGGCCGACGAAATGGGCCTGCGCGTGCCGCAGGATATCTCCGTCATTGGTTACGACAATGTGCGCAATGCGCGCTATTTCACTCCGGCACTGACCACGGTGCATCAACCTAAAGCCCAGTTGGGTGAGAAAGCGCTGGAGATGTTGTTAGATCGCATTACCAGTAAGCGGGAAGAGTCGCAGACGATTGAAGTCCACCCGACGCTTATTGAGCGACGCTCGGTGGGCTATGGTCCTTATCGCGATTACCGCCGTTAATCCTCGCTCAACCACTCCTGATTTAGCGTTTGCGCATCGCCCAGGTACTGGAGTAACCACCCCAGCGCCGGTGATGCGCGATCTTCCGCCCAGCTGACGCAGCAGGGACTTTCCGGAAACGCCTGTGGTAAGTTCAGCTCTGCCATCTCGCCGCTGTCCAGTAAGGGCCGCGCTAAATGGCCGGGTATCATCGCGACACACAAGCCGGCGCGCACGCAGTCCAGACCGGTTTGCCAGTCCGGGACCACCAGCCGGCGTTGGTTATCCAGCGCCCAGGTCATACGACGCGGTAACGCGCGTGACGTATCTTCCAGCACCAGAGAAGGCCAGTAGCGCAACGCCTCATCATCCAGCGTAGCAACCTGCGTCAGAGGATGCTGATGCGCCACCACGCAACGCCAGTTCAGGGTGCCCATATCGCGAAAGGCGAAACGCCCCCCCACCGGAATCGCCTGTGTCGCACCTATCGCCACATCCACTCGCCCGTCTGCCAGCGCATCCCAGACGCCGTTAAAGACCTCATAGCTGATGTGCAACTCCATGTCGGGAAAATGACGGTAAAAATCCCTGACAAACTGCCGGGTCCGCTGCGGTTTGACGATGCAGTCGACGGCAATACCAATCTGACCGCGCCAGCCGTTGGCGAGCTGTTGACACTGACGTCGTGTGGCATCCATTTTTTTGATAACGCTGCGCCCTTCCCGCACGAAATGCTCGCCCGCCGGCGTGAGAATCACCTCCCGGTGCTGGCGTTCAAACAGCGGCACAGCCAGCCAGGTTTCCAGCTGGCGAACGGTATAGCTGATGGCAGAAGGCACACGGTGCAGTTCCTGGGCGGCCGCGCTAAAGCTGCCACCGCGTGCGACCGCATCCACCACTTCCAGCGCATATTCAGACCACATAATTTGCCTTCAAAATTTTTAACAGCAACAGGCAAATTTTACCGTTTCACAGCGTGAAGTACAGCTTTTACACTGCCCCGCGTTTATTCTGCAACTGATGAGAACCCGATGTCCGCTTCAAAAGGCTTTATTCCCTATCTTGCCGTGCTCAGTATGCTGGGCTTTCTGGCAACCGATATGTACCTGCCCGCCTTCGGCGCTATGCAGCAAAGTTTTAGCACGTCAGCCGGGATGATCAGCGCCAGCATGAGTCTGTTTCTGGCCGGTTTTGCCTGTGGTCAACTGGTCTGGGGCCCCTTATCTGATCGGTTGGGGCGTAAGCCGGTGCTGCTGGCAGGCCTCGCCCTGTTTGCTCTGGGCTGTGCGGGTATGTTGTGGGTAGATAATGTGATCCTGATGCTGGTACTGCGTTTTGTGCAGGCTATCGGCGTGTGCGCGGCGGCCGTCAGCTGGCAGGCGCTGGTCGTCGATCGCTATCCTCAGTCACAGGCTAATAAAGTCTTTGCTACCATTATGCCGCTCGTCGCGCTGTCTCCCGCCCTGGCGCCGTTACTGGGCGCCTGGCTGATCGGCCATTTTCACTGGCGCGCCATTTTTGCGGTGCTGACGGGAATTGCTGTGGCGCTCATCCTGGTCACGCTGCGCCTGCCTTCGCCGCAAAAAAAGCAACGTTCCCCTGCTCCGCAGCCTGGGTTTCTGACGCTGCTGCGCGCACGTGCCTACAGCGGTAACGTACTGATGTATTCCGCCTGCTCAGCCAGTTTTTTTGCATGGCTGACGGGTTCGCCGTTTATCCTGGCTGATATTGGTCTGTCTCCTGCGGATATCGGGCTCAGTTATATTCCCCAAACCATCGCCTTTTTAATCGGCGGGTTTGGCTGCCGTGCGCTGCTCAACCGGTTTTCTGGCGCAACGCTGCTGCCGTGGCTGCTCGGCGTCTATAGCCTGAGTGTCGGGGCGCTGTTTGCCGTCGCGCTTTCGGGAAGCCCGTCACTCACGGCGTTACTGGTGCCGTTCTGCGGCATGGCGCTGGCAAATGGCGCGATTTATCCGATTGTGGTGTCCAGTGCGCTGCTGCCCTTCCCAAATGCCACCGGGAAAGCGGCGGCATTCCAGAACACGCTTCAGCTCGGACTCTGTTTTGCCGCCAGCCTTGCGGTGTCCGCAGGCTTGATCCAGGCTCTGTTTACGACCACGCTAATTATGATGGTGACGATTGGTCTGGCATGGATGGGCTATCAGCTACAGCGCGGCGCCGGCGCACAAACTGATATTGCCTCATCTGCACATCCCTGCCAGGATAATCACTGAGGCAACGATTTGCGTGTTACCCGTTTTCACTGACTGAATCAGGGTCTGCCAGTGTGCCTCCTCTGCCAGACCCACTCGCACTGTCATCATAATAAAAATGTTTCACACAGCCTTCAGGCTGTGACGGCATCTGTGTGAGCAACGCTGCATGGATACCGACGTTTTCTCTTCTCTGTACCCTTTTTGTTGTCTGGCGCAAGGCGTCATCTGTGACTTTTCTCATAATCCTGAGAAACAGCTCCTGCTTTTTCTCAGGTTCTGACGGTTCTGGTGATGGAGTGGCTATGAGTTCATCATGTGTAGAAGAAGTAGGCATCGAACGTAACCATTGGTATCGCATCGTTCAGGAGTTACTGCAAAAAGCCGATATTGAAATTAACGGTTCGCGGCCCTGGGATATTCAGGTTAAACACCCCGATTTTTTCAAACGGGTTCTGCAGAAAGGATCGCTGGGCCTGGGCGAGAGTTATATGGATGGCTGGTGGGAATGCGAGCGGCTGGATATGTTTTTTCATCGGGCGCTGAAGCATAAACTCGACGAGCAACTGCCGCATCATATTCAGGACATCCTGCGTATTGCGCTGGCGCGTCTGGTGAACCTGCAATCCAAAAAGCGGGCCTGGCAGGTGGGTAAAGCCCACTACGATTTAGGCAACGATCTCTTCAGCCTGATGCTGGATCCTTACATGCAGTATTCCTGCGCGTACTGGAAAGACGCCACCACGCTTGAGGCGGCGCAGGAAGCCAAACTCGATATGATTTGCCGCAAGCTGCAACTCAAACCGGGAATGCGCCTGCTGGATATCGGCTGCGGCTGGGGCGGCCTGGCGGCCTTTGCCGCCAGAAATTATGGCGTGAGCGTTCAGGGCGTAACCATCTCGGCAGAGCAACAAAAACTGGCTCAACAGCGCTGTGAGGGGCTGGATGTCCAAATCCTGTTGCAGGACTACCGCGATCTCGATCAGCAGTTTGATCGCATTGTGTCCGTGGGCATGTTTGAACATGTCGGGCCTAAAAATTACCCCACCTATTTTGCTACGGTCGATCGCAACCTGAAGCCTGACGGGATTTTCCTGCTTCACACAATAGGCGCGATCAAAACGGATATGCATGTCGATCCCTGGATTGGCAAATATATCTTTCCGAACGGCTGCCTGCCTTCTTTGCGCCATATCGCCGACGTCAGCGAACCCCATTTTATTATGGAAGACTGGCATAACTTTGGCGCGGACTATGACACGACATTGATGGCCTGGCACGAACGCTTCTTACATGCCTGGCCGCAGCTTGCCGGGCGCTATGACGAACGCTTCCGCCGCATGTTCACGTACTATCTGAATGCCTGCGCGGGTGCGTTTCGCGCCCGCGAGATCCAGCTATGGCAGGTGGTGTTTAGCCGAGGCATAGAGGGGGGATTGCGCGTAGCACGGTAACAGGACGCGCTGCGGTTTGGCGCCGCGCATTGCCCGAACCGGCTCATGTCGGTTGACTGAGATGCCGGGGCGACGAAACGCGACGGCGCGTCAGCGGTTTCCCGATAAAAAAGCAGCCCTGATAACAGGGCTGCTTTTTTTGCAATACCCGCATGCGGATGACAACAAGATTGTTGCCAGGCGGGCCTTATTCGTGATCGGCTTCCGGCTGATCGGCCTGCTCCGCAAGTGCCTTCACGGCAGCGGCTTCACGCTGCGCCAGCACGCGCTCTACCGTATCCACAATGGCCTGTGTATGGGGATCGATTTCAATGTTGACCCGATCGCCAAAGGTTTTGGCTCCCAGAGTGGTGCGCTCCAGCGTTTCAGGAATCAAATGGACGCAGAACTTCGTTTTTGTCACATCACCCACAGTCAGACTGATGCCATCAATGCCGACAAATCCTTTGTGCAGGATGTATTTCATCTGCAGAGGATCCTGAATCCTGAACCACACTTCGCGGTTGTTTTCAGAGCGGATAATTTTGCAAATTTCTGCCGTGGTCATGATATGGCCCGACATCAGGTGTCCGCCAATCTCATCACTGAATTTGGCCGCGCGTTCAATATTCACCACGTCGCCCTGGCGCAAGTCGCCCAGATTGGTCACGCGTAAGGTTTCTTTGATCAGGTCAAAACTCACCAAATCACCGTTAATCTCGGTAACGGTCAGGCAACAGCCGTTATGGGCCACGGATGCGCCAAGTGCCAGGCCTGGCACCAGTTCAGCGGGAAGCCGGACAACATGAGTACGGAATAAACCTTTATCTTCAATGGACACGATTTCTGCGGTGCCCTGCACAATACCGGTAAACATAATCTTTGCCTCTGTGAAGTTTGCCTCCAGTTTATCACAGGCGCGCTTAACTTTTAGATTTCAACGTGCTGAGAGATGCGCAACCGCAAAGCGTGACAAAGATTGGAGAAATCGGCTGCGGCAGTTACACTAGTCCCGACTTCGCCTGAAGTCGTCCTCATTTCCTTATTAATCACACAAGTCAGGTGTTTACGTGCAGAAGTATTTAACAGAAGCGCGTCAATTGCTGGCCCTCGCGATTCCCGTTATCCTGGCTCAGGTGGCGCAAACCGCGATGGGATTTGTAGATACCATTATGGCCGGCGCCGTCAGCGCCACGGATATGGCCGCCGTCGCTGTTGGCACGTCCATTTGGCTTCCCGCCATCCTGTTTGGTCATGGTGTTTTACTGGCATTGACGCCGACCATTGCGCAACTTAATGGTTCAGGTCGCCGCGAGCGCATTGCTGAACAGATTCGTCAGGGGTTTTGGCTGGCGTTTTTTCTCTCATTGCTCATCATGCTGGTCCTCTGGAACGCGGGCTATTTTATTCGCTCGATGCATGATATCGATCCGCTGCTGGCTGAAAAAGCGGAAGGTTATCTGCATGCCCTGCTGTTTGGCGCGCCGGGTTACCTGTTTTTTCAGGTGATGCGTAACCAGTGCGAAGGGCTGTCTAAAACCAAGCCCGGCATGGTGCTGGGCTTTCTGGGATTGATGCTCAACATTCCGCTCAACTATGTCTTTATCTATGGGCATTTTGGTATGCCCGCGTTGGGCGGTGTGGGCTGTGGCGTCGCTACCGCCTCCGTTTACTGGGCGATGTTTATCTGTATGCGCTTTTGGGTGCGGCGCATGCGCAGCATGCAGGATATCCGGCCTGAACAGCGCTGGTCACCGCCCTCGGCCGCCATTCTGAAACGTCTGGCCGGTCTGGGCCTGCCTGTCGCCCTGGCGCTGTTTTTTGAAGTGACCCTGTTTGCCGTGGTGGCGCTGTTAGTCTCCCCGCTGGGCATTGTGAATGTGGCCGGTCACCAGATTGCCCTGAACTTCAGCTCACTGATGTTCGTGCTGCCGCTGTCACTGGGCGTCGCGACAACCATTCGCGTGGGCTATCGTCTGGGTCAGGGATCAACCGAACAGGCGCGCGTGTCCGCCTGGACCGCGCAGGGCGTGGGCGTGAGTATGGCCGTGCTTACGGCGATCTTTACGGTGACCTTCCGCCATCACATTGCGCAGCTCTATAACGATAACCCCGACGTAGTGACGCTGGCTGCTCAACTGATGATGCTGGCCGCCATTTACCAGATTTCGGATTCCATTCAGGTGATTGGCAGCGGTATCCTGCGCGGTTACAAAGACACAAGGTCTATTTTCTTTATAACCTTTATCGCCTACTGGCTACTGGGGCTGCCTTCAGGGTATATCCTGGCGTTGACCGACTGGGTGGTGCCGCGCATGGGCCCGGCAGGATTCTGGTGTGGGTTTATTGTCGGCCTGACCTCAGCCGCCGTCATGATGCTGTGGCGGGTTCGGCGTTTGCAGCAACTCCCGGCCGCGTTAATCCTTTCGCGCGCATCGCGTTAAAAGCAGAACGGGCCGTAACAGGCCCGTTACGTTCAAAAAAACGACGCTTCGCACAGATGATGTTCATTCATTTGCAATTTTGCGTTTTTCCCCTTGCCAGTCTTCTGCGCTGTCGTTAATATTCGTCCCCGCTGTCGCCCTGACAGCATGTTGCGCTCTTAGCTCAGTTGGTTAGAGCACCACCTTGACATGGTGGGGGTCGATGGTTCGAGTCCATTAGAGCGCACCAAGTGCGTCCGTAGCTCAGTTGGTTAGAGCACCACCTTGACATGGTGGGGGTCGGTGGTTCGAGTCCACTCGGACGCACCAAATTTATTTTGCGCTCTTAGCTCAGTTGGTTAGAGCACCACCTTGACATGGTGGGGGTCGATGGTTCGAGTCCATTAGAGCGCACCACTCTTTTACTTCCTTTCTTCACTTGCGCAACAACCCATTTCTTGATTTACATTGCCTTTACGTACTGTTTTTCGATTGGTTTTCGCATACTTAGTGATTATACTGGCCGCGTTGTTTACTTGAAAGGTTTCAGCGACTACGTGCTTATGACGATAATTAAGATTGTTTGCGCAACAACGTCCCGGTGGTTAAGCCAACTAACCACGCAACTTCTCTGCACGCCTGGCCTTCGTCACCTATTCTTATCCTGTATCACCCTTTTCTCTTTCAACCAGCGTTTTCATTTCGGTGCGCTGTCATCGAAACCCTATTTATCATCCATCACAACTTACAGATAACCCGTCATGAAAAAGACTAAGATCGTTTGTACTATCGGCCCAAAAACCGAATCCGAAGAGATGTTGACCCAGCTGCTTGAAGCAGGCATGAACGTGATGCGTCTGAACTTCTCGCACGGCGACTATGCAGAACACGGTCAGCGCATCACCAATATGCGTGCTGTCACCCAAAAAACTGGCATTCCTGCCGCTATTCTGCTGGATACCAAAGGTCCGGAAATCCGCACCATGAAGCTGGAAGGTGGCAATGATGTGTCACTGAAAGCTGGCCAGACCTTTACTTTTACCACTGACCAGAGCGTGATTGGCAACAGCGAACGTGTTGCGGTGACGTATTCTGGCTTTGCCAACGATTTGAAAATCGGCAATACCGTTCTGGTTGACGATGGTCTGATCGGCATGAAAGTGACTGAAGTCACCGAAAACAGCGTCATCTGTGAAGTCCTGAACAACGGTGATTTAGGTGAGAATAAAGGTGTTAACCTGCCAGGCGTTTCTATCCAGTTGCCTGCGCTGGCCGAGAAAGACAAACGCGACCTGATTTTTGGTTGTGAACAAGGCGTTGATTTCGTTGCCGCGTCCTTTATCCGTAAGCGCTCTGACGTGCTGGAAATCCGTGAGCACCTGAAGCAGCACGGCGGCGAAAATATTCAGATCATCTCTAAAATTGAAAACCAGGAAGGCCTGAACAACTTCGACGAGATCCTGGATGCGTCTGACGGCATCATGGTCGCCCGTGGCGATTTGGGCGTTGAAATCCCGGTTGAAGAAGTGATCTTCGCGCAGAAGATGATGATCAAAAAATGTAATAAGGCGCGTAAGGTTGTTATCACCGCCACCCAGATGCTGGATTCCATGATCAAGAATCCACGCCCTACTCGCGCAGAAGCCGGCGACGTAGCGAACGCCATCCTGGACGGGACGGACGCCGTCATGCTGTCGGGCGAAAGTGCGAAAGGCCGTTATCCGCTGGAGTCGGTCACCATCATGGCGACCATCTGTGAGCGTACCGACCGCGTGATGAAGCCGCGCATTGATGAGCAGAATGACAACCGCAAACTGCGTATCACCGAAGCGGTGTGCCGTGGTGCCGTTGAAACCGCCGAGAAGCTCGAAGCGCCACTTATCGTTGTCGCAACAGAAGGCGGTAAATCAGCGAAGGCCGTGCGTAAGTACTTCCCTAACGCCACCATCCTGGCCTTAACCACCAATGCCACCACAGCGCGTCAGTTGATTCTGAGCAAAGGTATTGAGACGCGTATGGTCAGCGAAATTGCCTCAACTGACGATTTCTATCGTCTGGGTAAAGAAGCGGCGCTGGAAAGCGGTTTTGCTCAAAAAGGCGATGTTGTTGTGCTGGTTTCTGGCGCGCTGGTGCCAAGTGGAACCACGAATACCGCATCGGTACACGTGCTGTAATACGGGGTTTATGGCTTTATTATCGAAAGCGCCTTAAAAGGCGCTTTTTTTATGGGCTTTGTAATACAGATTCCTGAAAACGCCAGCCCAAAACAACAATAAAAACGCCCCTGAAATTAAGGTTAATCCGATTAAATCTCTCTGTTTTAGCTAAATTTTTTTATCTTCTTCTTTGATCCGCTGTTTCTTTGAGCGAACGATCATGTTTAAGCATGTTCTTATCAAAAAATTATTCTCAAGTTAAAAAGCTTTGTGTAATACTTGTAACGCTACATGGAGATTAACTCAATCTAGAGGGTATAAATAATGAATCGTACTAAACTGGTACTGGGCGCGGTAATCCTGGGTTCAACTCTGCTGGCTGGTTGCTCAAGCAACGCTAAAATCGACCAGCTGTCTTCAGACGTTCAGACTCTGAACGCTAAAGTTGACCAGCTGAGCAACGACGTGAACGCAGTGCGTTCTGACGTTCAGGCTGCTAAAGATGACGCAGCTCGCGCTAACCAGCGTCTGGACAACCAGGCTCACTCTTACCGTAAGTAAGAGTTCTGGTTTTAAAAATGGTGCCCTTGTGGCACCATTTTTTTTGTCTGCTGATCCGCAACTAACGCCTTCTCTTTCACTGATGCCGCGTCGTTCGTCGACAGCACGTTTGCCCTGTCCTGCCTCGTTTACTGTCGCGACTGTCCGTTAGCCCCATTCCGCATCGGTTATGTCCAGGCAGGCCTGTCGCCTCAATCTGCTTCGGTTACTGCACTGACAGGACTCGCGCCCTGTCCCGCATTAATTAGTGTGCCGACAGGACGCTTGCCTCATCCCGCACCGGCTCACCGGCACTGACCAGCACCGGCATGCCCGAACGGCGCGTCAGCGTAGCGTTAATTAAGGCCTGGTCACTTTTCTCGCTCTTCATAAACGTCCTGAAGCCCGCACTTAAGGCCAGAGGCGCGGTTTGCGGATCGTCTTTCTCGCTGCGCGACAAGGGCTGATGGACTTCAACGTAACGTTTGCCATCGGGCTCAACGGTATATTTCACCGGTTGGTTAATCACCTGCACACGCGTTCCCACCGGCACCGCATTAAACAGCGCTTCAATATCGTCCGTGCGCAGGCGAATACAACCCGAACTCACGCGCATACCGATACCAAAATTGGCATTAGTACCATGGATAAGATATTGCCCGGTTCCCCGCGCCATACGCAACGCATGCAGCCCCATAGGGTTATCCGGGCCTGCGGGCACCACTGCAGGCAGGGTAATGCCCTCTTTCGCGTAGCGCTTACGAATATTCGCGGTAGGCGTCCAGGTGGGATTAGGGATTTTCTGGCTGATGCTGGTCACCATCACGGGCGTCATGATCCCCATCTGACCGATACCAATCGGATACACGATGACCTTGTTTTCACCTTTTGGGTAATAGTACAACCGCAGTTCCGCCAGGTTTACCACAATGCCTTCGCGTGGCGTATCCGGCAGAATCATCTGTAGCGGAATGGTCAGCTGCGTACCCGGCTTGGGCAACCACGGATCGGTGCCTGGGTTCGCTTCCAGCATGCCCAGCAGGCCAACCTGATAACGCGCAGCGATATCTTCCAGCGGGCGTTTATTATCTGGCACCTGGGTAACAAGATTTTCACCTGTCAGGCGGCTGCCAGGCGGCGGCAAGGGATATTCGGTAGCAAAACCGGGTGCAGAGAGCCCAAAACAGGTCAGCAGCAATGCACCGGCTATATAAAAAGCAGGTTTCATGCGATGTTCTCATCAGACAGTAAAAAGACGCCGGATGGCGTCTTTGGAGTGTATCTTAGCTGAGGTTCTGAGCGGTATGGCGAATTGACTTAATCATCGCCTCCAGCCCCTGCGAGCGCGTCGGCGTGAGGTGCTGAACGAGGGCCAGTTCGCTGAACCAGTGGCGAACATCCAGTGCCACGATTTCAGCGGGTTGCAGGTCCTGATAAAGGCTAAATACGATAGCAATCAGTCCCTTAACGATAGCTGCATCACTGTCACCTTCAAAGGCGATCGTACCGTCTGCCTGCGGGGTCATCTTGATCCACACCTGACTCTGACAGCCGGTAATGGCATTTTCAGGCTGGTGCAGTGTTTCAGACGATTCCGGGAGTTTGGCACCTAATTCAATGATGTACAGATACTTCTCTTCCCAGTTAGCGCAACGATTAAAGTTGCGCACCAGTTTCTCTTTTTCTGGCAACGTGGCCATGAATCACTCCGTTTACGTTGTTCAGCCGCCCAGCAGGCGATGAATACGCGTCAGACCTGCCGCCAGCCGATCCACTTCGTCTTCACTGTTGTAGAACGTGAAAGAAGCGCGACACATCGCGGGGACCTGATAATGGCGCAGCAGCGGCATAGCGCAATGGTGGCCGGTACGAATCGCGATACCGTACTGATCAAGGAAGCTGCCGACATCAAAGGCGTGATGTTTGCCCAGGTTAAAGGCAATCACACCGGTACGCTGCTGCGAACCGTAGATCTGGATATCCGGCACGGAGGCGAGCTTATCAAGCGCATAATTCATCAGGATTGTTTCCCGCTGATGAATCGTATCCAGTCCCAGCGCCTCAACATACTCCAGCGCGGCGCCCAGACCAATGATGCCACCGGTATTCGGCGTTCCGGCTTCAAAACGCCACGGTGCCGTATTCCAGGTGGTGCCGGTGGGCAGCAGGACTTCACCAATCATCGATCCGCCCCCTTCCCAGGGCGGCATGATGTCCAGCAGCGCCTTGCGGCCATACAGCACGCCAATGCCCGTTGGGCCATAGAGCTTATGGCCGGAGAACACATAGAAGTCGCAGCCGATATCCTGTACATCGACGGCGCTGTGCATCACGGCCTGCGCCCCGTCGATCAGGGTAACCACACCTGCTGCCCTGGCCTGCGCGACGATGGCTTTGACCGGATTCACCGTACCGAGCACATTGGACACATGGGTGACCGCCAGCAGGCGCGTGCGACTGTCAATCAGCCCCGCCAGTTGATCCAGCGCCAGCTCACCGTTGTCGGTCAGGGGCAGTACCCGAATTTCCGCACCACAGCGTTGAGCCACCATCTGCCAGGGCACGATATTCGCATGGTGCTCCATCTGCGTGATAATCAGGTTATCACCGGGTTGCAGTTGACTGCCCGCCCAGCTGTTGGCAACCAGGTTGATGCCTTCCGTCGTACCTTTAACAAAAACGATTTCTTCCGCAGAAGCCGCATTCAGAAAACGTGCCGCCTGTTCGCGAACGTTTTCCATATCGCTGGTTGCCTGCTGGCTGAGCGTGTGAATACCGCGGTGCACGGCGGCATAGCCGTGCTGGTAGAAATGGCTTTCGGCATTGATGACCGACAAAGGACGCTGTGCGCTGGCCGCGCTGTCAAGGTAAGCCAGCGGATGACCGTTGACCTCACGCTTCAGAACCGGAAAATCCGCTCTGATACGCTCGAGATCGAAGTTCATCATGAGTTGTCTCCTGGAAAACGCTGAGCAATGCGCTGGAGCACCGCCTGGCGAAGAACGGGGTTCTCCAGCGTTTCGGTTAACTCAGCCGCAAAGGCGTGAATGATCATGGTCTGCGCGGCATCCTGCTCAATACCGCGCGAACGCAGGTAGAACATCTGCTCGTCATCAATACGGCCTACGGTCGCACCGTGGCTGCATTTAACGTCATCGGCATAAATTTCCAGCTGCGGCTTGGTATCCACTTCGGCCAGGCGGCCTAACAGCAGATTGTTGTTGGTCATCTGACCATCTGTCTTTAACGCATGCTGCGCCACTTTGATGTGGCCGTTAAAGACCGCACGCCCTTTGTCACGCACGATGGTTTTGTGCATCTGACGGCTCAGGCAGTGGCCTTTGTTGTGCTCAAGATAGGTGCGGGTATCCGCCACTTCCTGATTCACGGGCAGCACCAGACTGTTCAAAGAAAGCTGGGTGTTTTCGCCATTGAGCTGCGTACTGGTGTTATGACGGCTTAAACCCGCACCCAGTAAGAAGCTGGTGCTGGTCACCTGCGCATCACGGTTAATCACGATGTCATTATGGGCAAAGTGATAACTTTTAGTGCTTTCAAAGGCCAGCTTGGTGTGCCTGAGCGTAGCATTATCAGCGACAGCAAAGGTAAAGCGACCGCCGGTGAAGTGCGCGCTGTCGTTCAGCGTGACATAGTGCTCGATGACTTCCGCTTCTGCACTCTCTTCCAGTTGCAGATGATGACGGTAATGAACGGTGTTCATGCCATCATCTTTGCCGCTGGTGATGTGCAGCAGGTAAAGCGGACGTGAAGCCGCCTTACCGCGCGGCAGACGAACATGGGTCACTTCTTCAGCCAGGCTTTCCGTCAGATGCAGAAAGACTTCTGGCTGAACGGGCGCAGGCAGATCGCGACGCTCAGCGGCAACGCTGTGCTGAATCTCGAAAAAATCAGTCCCGGTCGCGCTCAGCGCAGACTGGAATTTGCCGTCGACAAACACCAGACGAATGGCATCCAGCGGCAGAGCGAGCGCTTCAACCTGTGAAGCACTCACGTCCTGAGACTCAGGCAACACAAAGTGCTGTGCCAGCAGGCCATCCAGCGGCGTGTATTTCCAGTTTTCATGCTTGCGCGTGGGCAAGCCCAGACGCATTAACTGCTGCCAGTGCTGCTGTGCCTGCATGGAACGCAGTTCACCGCGCGATTCAAACAGGTGGTGCCACTGTTGCAGCGCAGTATCACTCTTCGTCGGTAAGCCAGCCATAACCCTGCTCCTCCAACTGTTTCACCAGCGAGAAGTCGCCAGATTTCACGATCTTGCCCTGATACAGCACATGCACAAAATCAGGTTTGATATAGTCCAGGATACGCTGATAGTGCGTGACAATGATGAACGCACGCTTCTCATCGCGCAGGCTGTTTACGCCGTTAGCCACGATTTTCAGGGCATCGATGTCAAGACCGGAGTCCGTTTCGTCCAGAATGCACAGATCGGGCTCAAGCGCGGCCATCTGCAGAATATCGTTACGCTTCTTCTCACCGCCGGAGAAACCGACGTTGACAGAACGGGTCAGCAGATCTTCAGGCATCTTGAGCAGATTAATTTTCTCTTCGATGAAATCCTGGAAATCAAAACGATCGAGCTCATCCTGCTGACGGTATTTGCGCACTGCGTTCACAGAGGTCTGCAGGAAAAACTGGTTGCTGACGCCAGGAATTTCAACCGGATACTGGAACGCCATGAAGATCCCTTCACCCGCGCGCTCTTCCGGCTCCAGCTCCAGCAAGTCTTTGCCTTTAAAGGTCACTGAACCGCCGGTGATTTCATAGTCTTCACGGCCAGCTAAGGTCGCAGACAGCGTACTTTTACCTGAACCATTCGGTCCCATGATGGCATGAACTTCGCCTGGTTTAATCTCAAGGTTCAGGCCACGTAAGATCGCTTTGTCTTCAACGCTAACCTGTAAATCTTTAATACTTAACATACTTATTCCTTCACATTGCTTCCGGCAACGCGTGTGACGGCGTCAATCAGCCCACACTGTGCTCAAGGCTGATGGCTAACAGTTTTTGTGCTTCCACTGCAAATTCCAGCGGCAGCTCAGAGAATACGTCTTTACAGAAGCCGTTCACGATCATCGAGATAGCATCTTCTTCACTGATGCCACGTTGCAGACAGTAGAACATCTGATCTTCGCCGATACGTGAAGTGGTCGCTTCATGCTCCAGCTGGGCGGTGTTGTTGCGGGTTTCAACATACGGGAACGTATGTGCACCACAATCTGGCCCAATCAGCATGGAATCACACTGGGTAAAGTTACGTGCGTTGGTGGCCGTCGGCATGATTTTCACCAAGCCACGGTAAGTGTTCTGGCTTTTACCGGCAGAGATACCTTTGGAGATAATGGTCGACCGGGTGTTTTTACCAATGTGAATCATCTTGGTACCGGTGTCCGCCTGCTGGCGTCCGCTGGTTAAGGCGACGGAGTAGAACTCGCCCACGGAGTGATCGCCACGCAGGATACAGCTCGGGTATTTCCAGGTAATGGCCGACCCGGTTTCCGACTGCGTCCAGGACATTTTACTGTGGTCGCCTTCACACAGCGCACGCTTGGTCACGAAGTTAAGGATACCGCCCTCGCCTTCACCGCCCGGGAACCAGTTCTGTACGGTGGAGTATTTCACTTCCGCATTCTTGTGGATGATCACCTCGACCACCGCTGCGTGCAGCTGATAGCTGTCACGGACCGGTGCAGAACAGCCTTCAATGTAGCTGACATAGCTGTCTTCATCAGCAATCAGGATGGTGCGTTCAAACTGACCGGTTTTCGCCGCGTTAATACGGAAGTAGGTTGACAGCTCCATCGGACAACGCACCCCTTTCGGGATGTAAACAAAGGTACCGTCTGACGCAACCGCTGAATTCAGGGCAGCGAAGAAGTTGTCGTTGGGCGGCACTACCGTGCCCAGATATTTCTTCACCAGCTCCGGATGATCGTGAATGGCTTCACCGAACGAGCAGAAGATAATGCCCTGTTCCGCCAGCTTGCTACGATAGGTGGTGGACACCGACACCGAGTCAAAAATGGCGTCAACCGCCACTTCCTTGCCTTCACGCACCGGTACACCCAGTTGGTTGAAGGCGTTTTCCACTTCCTGCGTCAGGTAATCGTTGGCAGGCGCCGCGCCTGAAGCCTGCGTGGCTCCCGGCTCCGACGCACAGGTATCGTCACAGTTGCCGCACGACGGCGCGGAATAGTAACTGTAATCCTGATAGTCGAGCTTTTCGTAGTGCGCTTTCAGCCAGTGTGGCTCTTCCATTTCCAGCCAGGCACGAAAAGCTTTAAGCCGAAACTCCAGCATCCACTCTGGCTCGTTACGCTTAGCCGAAATTGCGCGTACGACATCTTCATTGATGCCGTTGGCAAATTCTTCGGTTTGCAACTGGGTAAAGAAGCCCTCTTTATAATTGAGCTTGCCTTCCCACATTTGTACATCGTCAGATGTTTCGCTGTGTCGTGACATATTTCACTTACTCGACGCCAAAGCTTTCACCGCACCCGCAGGCGTGTTGAGCTTTAGGGTTATTGAATTTAAAAATTTGATTCAGGCCTTCACGGACGTAATCCACTTCAGTGCCATCGATAAATGGCATCGCCTGAAGCGGTACAAACAATGTTGCGCCGTAGTAGGTAAACTGCAGGTCGTCATCTTCTGGTTGCTTCACCAGATCCATGACATAACCAAAGCCGGCACAACCGGATTGTTTAATCGCTAAACGCAGGCCCTTGACTTCTGGGTTTTCTGCGGCCAGATTTAGAATTTGTTTCGCTGCGGTTTCGGTCAGCGTTAACCCTTTCCACACATATTCGTCAGGTGAGAAAGAGTCTGCATTCACGGATGACATGTTGCTACCTCTTGTGAGTCCGGACCTTTTCAGGCTATCCCCCTATGGTAGTGATCTCACTGATCACTTCAACCTCTTGTTTTGCAGGGATAATCATTAGGTGCTGTTTTTAACAGCGCATTTATTAAGCATAGCGTCTTCAGCCAGGCTTGCATTCGCAAAACAGGCAGGAAGCACGACCCCGTAACCTGTTAATAACTGGTGAATTTTAAAATCATCACTTTATGATAAACCCTTTATTGATAGGTTACGCCTTTCTGTGTTGTAAATAGATTGTTATTTCCGATTATACCGACAGGTGAAATAAATCGGAAAAAAATTCTCATTTGCCAATTGCAATCGCTGTTCAGTTGAATATGATAATTATTATCATTCAGCATCAGGATGCGTTATGTCGTTATCGGTTTCCGCCTGGCTTCAGCACAAACTTGATGAATACCGTTTTTCGGTTCGCGATCTCACTGTCGATTTTTACCTGGCGCAGGCCAGACTTGACCGGGCTGAGTGTACCGTTCAGCAGTTACGTCAGTTCAATGATACCTGTCTGGATATGGCAGAACTTTGCCAACTGAACGGTGACGACCAGAGTTATTTGCATGCCATGGGTAAGCTTCATCACCGACTGGTCGTAGAAATGCAAAATCCCGACCGGGATCGGCTGTTTCGCATTCAGGCTTACCAGCTGGCAAGACTGTCACTCACCCGGCTATGCCACCAGCTGGCCATTACAGGTGAATGGGAACAGGCGACGGTGCTCCAGAGTAACTTTGTCAAACATGCAGGCTGGATATTCTAATCCAGCCTGCGGTTGACGTCTCCTGCCTTTTTACACCAGCTCAAGCAGAGCCTGAAGCGGATGGCGCATACCATTGCCTTCAACACGTTTAACCTGGCTCCGGCAGGAAAAACCGGTTGCCAGACAGCGTTGACGCGGCAGCTTTTGCAACTGCGGATGCCATGAGAGCGCGTAAATGCCCAGCGAATTGTCCAGATTTTTGCTCTCGTGTCCGTAAGTGCCCGCCATGCCACAGCAGCCCACGTTGATGTTTTCCAGCTTTGCACCAAACCGTAAAAAAATCGCCTGCCACTGACCGGGCGTTGCAGGCAAGGCGGTGACTTCGGTGCAGTGCGCAAACAGGTACCAGGCTTCGCCGCTGGCAATCTGGACGTCACGTTCCTGCACCGCATTCTGCAACCATTCATGCACCAACAGCACATTGAAATCGCCCCGCGCCTCCCCCAGCGTCTGGCGATATTCATCGCGATAACACAGGACCGTTGCGGGATCGATGCCGACCATTGGCATGCCCAGCCGGGCGACGCGATTGAGAAAATCGGCGGTTTTACTGGCCGTGCGGGCAAAGCGTTGTAAAAAGCCTTTAACGTGCTGTGCCTTACCGTTTGGCGAGAAGGGCAACAGAACAGGTTGATAGCCGAGTTTCTCAATCAGCCTGATAAAGTCGCTGACCAGCCGGGCCTCATAGAAGCTGGTAAAGGGATCCTGCACCACCAGCACCGTTTTCGCCCGCTGCGCCTCCGTCAGCCCTTCAAGCTGTTCCAGCGTCATCTGCATTGCCGGATGGCCGCTCAGATGCTGTTTGAGTGTAGGTGAGGAAAGCAAGGGCAAATCCACCATGCCAATGTGCGTTTTGCTGAACGATGCGGCCCAGGGCTGTTTAAGGAAGAAGTTAAAGACCGTAGGCGCTTTTGCCATCACGGGCGCATAGCTTTCCACCGCGGCCACCAGATGATCGCTCAGGGGACGAAGATAGCGCGTATGATAAAGCTGCAAAAAACGCGAGCGGAAAGCCGGCACGTCAATTTTAATCGGGCACTGGGTTGAACAGGCCTTACAGGCCAGGCAGCCTGACATGGCGTCCTTCACTTCATGCGAAAAATCATATTCCCCTTTATTCGCATACCAGGTGTTCCGCATGCGGCCAACCAGCCCCCGCAACGACAACGTCTTCTCTGGCAATTTTTTCTCCAGCATCACCGGATCCACGCCCTGCTCTGCCAGCAAGCGCAGCCATTCGCGTGTTAAGGTGGCGCGCCCTTTAGGTGAATGAATGCGGTTGCGCGTGATTTTCATCGAGGGGCACATTGGGCTGCGCACGTCGAAATTGAAGCACAAGCCATTACCGTTACATTCCATCGCGCCACGCCAGGTGTCACGCACCTGTACAGGAATCTGGCGGTCATAGCTGCCGCGTTTGGTGGCATCCACCTGCATCATCGCCGCATCGCTGTTATAAGGCGTACAGATCTTGCCGGGGTTCAGCCGGTTATCGGGATCGAACGCCGCTTTGATACGGCGCAGTTCGTTGAACAGGGTGTCCCCGAAGAAGGCCGGACTGTATTGCGCGCGAAAGCCCTTGCCATGTTCGCCCCACAGCAGACCGCCATAGCGCGCGGTCAGTTCGACCACCTCATCAGAAATCTGCTTCATCATCATTTCCTGATGCGGATCGCACATATCCAGCGCCGGCCGGACATGGAGCACGCCCGCGTCCACATGACCAAACATGCCGTAACTCAGGCCATGGCTGTCAAGAAGCGCCCGGAACTCGACGATGTAGTCGGCAAGGTGTTCCGGCGGCACGGCCGTATCTTCGACAAACGGAATCGGCTTCGCCCGCCCTTTCGCATTGCCCAATAATCCCACCGCTTTTTTACGCATGTTATAAATGCGTTCGATGCTGTCCAGGTCGTTACAGCGTTGATAGCCAATGACGCCGCCTTCCTGCTGCGCGATCAGCGCATCAAGCCGGCTGCACAGTTGCGTCAGTTGCTGCTCAATTTTCGCTTCGTCATCCCCGGCAAACTCCACAATATTCAGCCCTGACATCGTTTTGTCGGGAACATCGGTGATCAGCGCTTTCACCGAGTGCCAGACGATGTCCTCCCGTGCCAGATTGAGCACTTTCGAGTCCACCGTTTCGACGGAAAGAGCCTGCGCCTGTACCATCAGAGGCGCATTGCGCAAAGCAGAATCAAAGGAGTCGTATTTGATATTCACCACGCGCCGCACTTTAGGCAGGGGCGTAATGTCCAGCCGGGCTTCACTGATAAAGGCCAGCGTGCCTTCTGCGCCGCACAGCAGGCGCGTCAGGTCAAACGTTTGCATATCGTCGCTGAAGACATGACGCAAATCGTAGCCAGTCAGGAAGCGGTTCAGTTTGGGAAATTTTTCCAGAATCAGGTCACGCTGTTCGCGACATCGCGTCAGGACCTGCTGATAGATGCGGCCCTCTGGCGTGGGCGTTTGCGCCAGGCTTTCGGCCAGCGCCGTGGGCATGGGCCGGGTATCCAGAATATCGCCCCCCAGCAGGACCGCCCGCAACCCAAGAACATGATCAGAGGTTTTACCATACACCAGCGATCCCTGGCCGGAGGCATCGGTATTGATCATGCCGCCCAGCGTAGCACGGTTACTGGTCGACAACTCTGGCGAGAAAAAGTAACCAAACGGTTTCAGATACGCGTTAAGTTGATCTTTAACCACGCCCGCTTCTACACGCACCCATCCCTGTTCGGTGTTAACCTCCAGGATACGGTTCATGTAGCGGGACATATCCACAATAATGCCCTGATTCAGTGACTGGCCGTTAGTGCCGGTCCCGCCACCGCGCGGGGTGAAAACCAGACTCGAGAACGCCGGGTCCCCCGCTACGCGGGCAATCAGCGCGACATCAGCCGTCGAGCGCGGAAACAGCACCGCATCGGGCAGCAGCTGATAGATGCTGTTGTCGGTTGAGAGAGAAAGCCTGTCGGCATAACTGGTGGCGGTATCGCCGGTGAAGCCCTGTTCTTTGAGGGTTTCAAGGAATGTCAGCACCCGCTGGATAAGACCCGGTGCCTGAGAAATCTGTGGGATCATGATTCTGTGACCAACGATGTTGTGTAGGTTTGCGTCTGTCGCGTGCGTTAATCTCCTGTTTTATCACATTTCTGTCAGCCCTGTCGTTTTTTCAGGAAAGGCTGAAACCATTTCTTTACAAGCCTGTTTAAACGCCCTCAAATAGCTCATGATGACGGGTCACTGTCATCCCCTGCGTTGACGGATCTCAAAGAGGTAATGCTTAAGATGAAAAGCCTGGAACGGCAGATAGACCTTCCCCAAATGTTGTTCACTCTGATATTCATTTTGCTGTTGATTGCCGCCTGCTTATGGGTGGTGCAACCTTTTATCCTCGGCTTCGCCTGGGCCAGCATGGTAGTGATTGCGACCTGGCCGTTGATGCTGAGAATTCAGCGACTGCTCTGGGGCCGGCGTTCTCTGGCCGTCATTGTGATGACCATTCTGCTTCTGCTGCTGTTTATTATTCCGGTTGCCCTGCTGGTGAACAGCCTGATTGATAACAGTGCTCCGGTAATTGCCTGGGCGACGCAGGGCCATATGCTGCCGACGCTGAGCTGGCTGAATGACATTCCTGTGGTCGGGGAAAAACTGTATGCCAGCTACCAGAAACTGGTGGCCGGCGGCGGTGCGGCCATCATGGCCAAGCTTCAGCCTTACGTCGGTCGTACAACAGGCTTCTTTGTTGCGCAGGCCGGACACTTTGGCCGGTTTATGATTCATCTGGCCGTGATGCTGCTGTTTAGCGTGCTGCTCTACTGGCGCGGTGAACAGGCGGCGCTGGGGATTCGCCATTTCGCTGTGCGCATGGCGGGCCGTCGCGGTGATGCCGCCGTTTTGCTGGCCGGGCAAGCCGTACGTGCGGTGGCGCTGGGCGTGGTGGTGACTGCGCTGGTACAGGGCGTGCTGGGCGGTATCGGGCTGGCCATCTCCGGCATTCCTTATGCGACCTTGCTGACCGTCCTGATGATCCTCTGCTGTCTGGTCCAGATTGGTCCCCTGCTGGTGCTGGTGCCCGCCATTGTTTATCTCTACTGGAGCGGCGATACGACCTGGGGCACGGTGCTGCTGGTGTGGAGCTGCGTCGTCGGAACACTGGACAATATTTTGCGTCCCGTGCTGATTCGTATGGGTGCCGACCTGCCGCTGATTCTGATTTTATCCGGTGTCATTGGCGGACTCATCGCGTTTGGCATGATCGGACTGTTTATCGGCCCCGTCGTGCTGGCCGTCTCCTATCGCCTGGTGTCCGTCTGGATGAATGAAGTGCCCAGACCACCGGTCGATCCGCTCAAAGCCTTGGACAAAAAGACGGATCAATAGGCCCTGTTCTGCATTTCATATGATTAGTAGTGGTTAAGTAGGCTGGCTGATTAAGATATCACCAGCCTTTTTTCCATTAGTAGTTTTTAAGATAAAACGCATATTTAGCGCTTTAAGCCCATTTTTCGGCCTGAAATGATTATTTTTCATACATAATAACTCTCCTGAACGCTCTTAATGATGGTCAAAATATTATTTCCTTTAAACTAATAAGAGGATTCTTAAAGACGCCAGCAAGCGGTATGAATAACATATTTAACAAGTTTGAAATCAACTCACTGATTTCTAAACACCCTTATTTCCCCTGAGTAGCGTAAAGAATTGCTGTGTGTAGTCTTTGCCCATCCCCTGTGATGGGCTTTTTTTTTTGCCTGTCGAAAAGGGGTTGCGCCCTCTTTTTACCGGTCAGGTTGTATGAACAGGCCGAAGAGCAACCTCGCCCCATATACGCTTTCCGCGCAAGTGATATCTCGACAACCGGAGCGGGTCAGCACTGATCAACCCCGTCTGTTTTTCCGCCGGGAATAAAAAAGCCAGCTTGCGCTGGCCTTAAAGTAACAGTGTAAACGTCGCGTCAGGCAGACTTATTCAGGGCCGCCAGGCTCAGCCACGTTTCCACGACGGTATCCGGGTTAAGTGACAAACTGTCGATGCCCTGCTCCATCAACCAGGCCGCAAAATCCTGATGATCCGAAGGCCCTTGTCCACAAATACCGACGTATTTACCCTGTTTTTTCGCCGCCTTGATCGCCATGGACAGTAAGGCTTTCACCGCCTCATTGCGTTCATCAAACAGGGCAGACACGACGCCGGAATCACGATCGAGCCCCAGCGCCAGCTGCGTCATGTCGTTCGAGCCAATGGAGAAGCCGTCAAAGTGCTGTAAAAACTGCTCCGCCAGCAGAGCATTTGACGGGATTTCACACATCATAATGACCTTCAGTCCGTTCTCACCCCGTTTCAGGCCCTGGCGACCTAACTCTTCGACCACCGCCTGCGCCTGGCCCACCGTACGTACAAACGGCACCATGATCTCGACATTGGTCAGTCCCATGTCATTTCGCACCCGCTTCACCGCTTCACACTCAAGCGCAAAACAGTCGCGGAAGCTTTCTGACACGTAACGGCCAGCGCCGCGGAAGCCCAGCATGGGGTTCTCTTCTTCCGGTTCGTACCGTTCCCCGCCGACCAGATTGGCGTATTCATTGGTTTTGAAGTCGGACAATCGCACAATCACCCGTTTGGGTGCGAATGCCGCGCCCAGGGTCGCGATACCTTCAGTCAGGCGCGCAATATAGAACTCGACGGGATCGTCAAAGCCTTTCATCAGCTGACGGATGTGTTGCTGCAACGCCGGCGGTTGTTGGTCAAACTCAAGCAGCGCTTTAGGATGCACACCGATCATGCGGTTGATGATGAACTCCAGGCGCGCCAGCCCAACCCCTTCATTGGGTAAGCAGGCAAAATCAAAGGCGCGATCCGGGTTACCCACGTTCATCATCACCTTCAGCGGCAGGTCCGGCATGGTATCGACCTGCGAACTGGTCACGTCAAAATCGAGCAGTTCGTCGTAAACATAGCCGGTATCCCCTTCCGCACAGGACACGGTCACGGTATGACCTTCTTTCAGGCGCTCGGTGGCATCGCCGCACCCGACCACCGCCGGAATCCCCAATTCACGCGCTATAATCGCGGCATGACAGGTACGCCCCCCGCGATTGGTGACAATAGCGGAGGCCTTTTTCATGATCGGTTCCCAGTCAGGATCGGTCATATCAGTCACCAGCACGTCACCTTTTTCGATACGGTTCATTTCGCTGATGTCATGAATCACCTTAACCGGCCCGGCACCAATGCGATGGCCAATTGCACGGCCTTCAATGACCACATTTCCCTGGCCTTGCAGGGTGTAACGCTCCATCACCTGACCATTTGAGCGCACGGTTTCCGGTCGCGCCTGCACGATGAACAGCTTGCCGGTATGCCCGTCTTTTGCCCACTCAATATCCATCGGGCGCTTATAGTGCTGCTCGATCAGTACCGCCTGCTGTGCCAGCGCCTGAACTTCGCTGTCGTTCAGGCAGAAGCGGTCGCGTTCCGTTTCCGGCACATCCTCGATTCGCACCTGCTCGCCGTGCTCACGTGAATCGGCATACACCATCCGCACTTTTTTCGAGCCCATGTTGCGGCGCACGATTGCCGGACGCTTCGCGGCCAGTGTGGGTTTATGCACGTAAAACTCATCCGGGTTGACAGCGCCCTGCACCACCATTTCGCCCAGACCCAGCGCCGCCGTGATAAACACCACCTGATCGAAGCCAGATTCCGTATCAATGGTAAACATCACGCCTGATGCGGCCAGATCGGAACGGACCATACGCTGTATGCCTGCCGACAGGGCAACACCCCGGTGATCGTAGCCCTGATGCACACGGTAAGAGATGGCACGATCGTTAAACAGGGATGCGTAAACATGTTTCACCGCTACCATCACAGCTTCGATGCCCTGCACGTTCAGAAAGGTTTCCTGTTGTCCGGCAAAGGAAGCATCGGGCATATCTTCTGCGGTGGCCGAGGAGCGTACGGCAAAAGAGGCCTCGGCATCGTCTGCTGAGAGCTGTTCGTAGGCCGACAAAATGGCGGCTTCAAGTTCAGGCTGGAAGGGCGTTTCGACGACCCACTGACGAATCTGCTTACCTGCTTTCGCCAGTTGATCAACATCATCAATATTGGTGTCATCCAGCAATGCATAAATACGCTGGTTCAGACCGCTCTGCTCAAGAAACTGATTAAAGGCCCAGGAGGTGGTCGCGAAACCATTGGGTACCGAAACCCCCAGAGAGGATAAATTAGTAATCATCTCACCCAGAGACGCATTTTTGCCTCCTACCCGATCAACATCATGCATGCCAAGCTGGTTGTACCAGAGTACTAACGGCTGTTCGCCTTTATTGGACATTGAACTGATCCTTTATTAATGAATGGGCACATGGAAAATCCTGCTATTAACACAATCAGCCTGGCATAACGTTTTGGCAAACACGATCTGTTGAATCGTTAAAGCAGATTCTGCACGGCAGTTTCAGACTATAACCCGCTTTTTTAAGACGTTGCGCAAAGGATTATTTTTATCACAACCCACTCATTTAAAAGTATTTTTCATTTCAGGGTCCTCTAAAGCGTCGTTTTTGTTGCGCAACAAGGCGGGTGGAAAAGGCAGCTTCAGGCGCGATTTTCATGGCAAATCTGTGGCGGAGAAAAGGAATACTTTCTGTCGGTTATGCTAAAACTGTACGACAAATGGTTAAGCCAGACTTCACATGCCCCCGCTGGGATTCGCGCGCCTGAACTTAACCCTGCTCCGTCTTTTCACGACTTCCTTGCACGAGGCATGCTCCATGACCACCGACAGAAGCGTTTTTTATATCTCCGACGGCACTGCGATTACCGCCGAAGTATTAGGCCACGCGGTGCTATCGCAGTTTCCCGTTAACACCAACAGTGTCACCCTGCCGTTTGTTGAGAATGTTCAGCGCGCGCAGGCGGTTAAAGCGCAGATCAATGCCCTTTTTCAGCAAAGCGGCGTGCGTCCACTGGTCTTTTTTTCTATCGTCACGCCGGAAGTGCGCGACATCATTCTGCAAAGTGATGGGTTTTGTCAGGACATTGTTCAGGCGCTGGTCGCTCCGCTTCAGCAGGAGCTTGGTCTCGCACCGGCTCCGGTCGCACACCGAACGCACGGACTGGATGCCAGCAATCTGGGCAAATACGATGCGCGTATTGCGGCGATCGATTACACCCTGGCACATGATGACGGCATTTCACTGCGCGGCCTGGAAGACGCGCAGGTCATTCTGTTAGGCGTTTCCCGTTGTGGTAAAACCCCCACCAGCCTCTATCTGGCGATGCAGTTTGGTATTCGTGCCGCGAACTATCCGTTTATTGCCGATGACATGGATAACCTGAAACTGCCGCCCGCTCTGCGCCAGCATCAGCATAAACTGTTTGGTCTGACAATTGACCCGGAACGCCTGGCGGCCATACGTCAGGAACGCGCGGAAAATACCCGATATGCTTCCCTGCGTCAGTGTCGACTGGAGGTGGGCGAAGTGGAAGCGCTGTTCCGTACCCACCAGATTCGCTATCTCAACAGTACCAACTATTCCGTGGAAGAGATCGCTACCAAGATCCTCGATATTATGGGCCTGACGCGCCGCATGTACTGATTCGCCGCCGGCAGCGCCCTGTAACGTGGCGCTGCCGTAATTTTGCCTGTCATTGTCACGTTGGTGCTTGAATTCACAAGCTAATGGTTTATTGTGACCCTCATCACTTCCCGGTATTCCACCGCTGCGAAGAACACATTTAGAGAACACCATGAATAAAACTGACGAACTGCGCACGGCGCGCATTGGCAGCCTGATCTCTCCTGCCAGTCTGGCAGCTGAATATCCGCTTTCCTCCGCCATGGCCGATAATATCACCGCAGCACGCAAGCGCATTGCGCGTATCCTCACGGGCGACGATCCCCGTCTGCTGGTCGTGATTGGTCCCTGCTCCCTGCATGACCCGGTGGCGGCTTTAGACTATGCCCGGCGTTTAAATGCGCTGCGCGAGCAGTATCAGGACCGGCTGGAAATCGTGATGCGGGCCTATTTTGAAAAGCCACGTACGGTGGTCGGCTGGAAAGGCCTGATCTCCGATCCGGATCTGGACGGTAGCTTTGATGTGAACCGCGGCATCGGCATTGCCCGTAAGCTACTGATTGATATCAACGCCCTCGGCTTACCCACAGCAACGGAGTTTCTGGATATGGTGATCGGGCAGTTTATTGCCGATCTGATCAGCTGGGGGGCCATTGGAGCCCGCACCACTGAAAGCCAGATCCATCGTGAAATGGCCTCTGCGCTCTCCTGTCCTGTCGGCTTCAAAAACGGCACCGATGGCAATGTGCGTATTGCTGTGGATGCCATTCGCGCTGCCCGAACCAGCCATATGTTCCTGTCGCCGGATAAACAGGGGCAAATGACCATTTACCAGACCAGCGGCAACCCGCACGGCCATGTGATTTTACGTGGCGGTAAACAGCCCAATTATCATGCCGCCGATGTCGCCGAGGCGACTGCCTGCCTGAATGAATTCGGCTTAGCGCCACAGTTGGTGATTGATTTCAGCCACGGCAACTGCCTGAAACAGCATCGTCGTCAGCGCGACGTTGCTGCTGAGGTGGCTGAACAGATCAAAGGAGGTTCACGCGCGGTAGCGGGCGTGATGATCGAAAGTTTTATCGAAGAAGGCAATCAGAAAGTGGTGAGCGGTGAGCCCCTGACGTACGGTCAGTCCATCACCGATCCCTGCCTCAACTGGCAAGACAGCGAAGCTGTACTGGCCCTGTTAGCTGAGGCAGTTACTCACCGTTTATAACTTAGCTGGAACAACTGACTTCCAGTGATTTGCCCCAGTCCGGCGGCCGTTGACGATACACAGCGGCCGTCGCGTCACTGAAGGGCTGCTGAAGCACCTGATGTAAACGGGCCAGCGCCCCGCTCTCACCCTGCTCCGCCGCCTCGATCGCCTGCTGTGCCAGATAATTTCGCAATACCAGCGCCGGATTGGCCGCTTTCATCACCTGTTGGCGCGTCGCATCGCTGACCTGCTCCTGCAACAAACGGGTGCGGTAATCCTGATACCAGCGATCAAAGGCAGCGCGATCGATAAATTCATCCCGTAACGGCGATCGCTGTTCTGACTGCTGCGTTTCACTGAGCAGGCGGAACGTCAGCGTATAATCGCGCCGTTCCTGACTCATTAAGCTGAGCAGACCGGTCAGAATCGCGTTATCCCCTGCCTCTTCGGTCAGAAAGCCCAGTTTCGCCCGCATCCGCTGGCCCCAGACGCGCATCAGTTCGTTTTCATAACCGCTCAGCGCCTGCTTTAGCTGCTCTGTACTGAGTAATCCTGACAGGGCATGCGCCAGACGATTAAGGTTCCACAGACCGATCATCGGCTGATTCTCGAAGCTGTAGCGCCCCTGGTAATCACTGTGATTACAGATAAAGTCCGGCTGATAGTCATCCAGAAAACCGTAAGGGCCGTAATCCATCGTCAGGCCAAGGATCGACATGTTGTCGGTATTCATCACACCATGCGCAAAGCCCACGCTCTGCCACTGCGCAATCAGGCGTGCTGTGCGCAGGACGATATCGGCGAACCACAGATAATAACGGTCGGCGTCCTCCGCCAGATGCGGCCAGTGATGACGAATGGCATACTCCGCCAGCTGTTTGACCTTGTCAGGCTGCTGGCTGTAAAAGAAGTGTTCGAAATGGCCAAAGCGCAGATGACTCGGCGCGATCCGCATCAGCATTGCACCGCGCTCAGCGGTTTCACGGTAAACCGGCTCATCGCTGATGGCTATCGTTAACGCGCGCGTGGTCGGGATCCCCAGATGGTGCAGCGCCTCCGAGGCCAGAAACTCACGCACCGTCGAGCGTACCACAGCACGACCATCGCCCATGCGAGAATACGGCGTCAGCCCTGCGCCTTTTAAATGCCAGTCGAGACGGCTGCCGTCTTGCTGGCGCTGCTCACCCAGCAGAATGCCGCGCCCGTCACCCAGCTGGCCTGCCCAGACGCCGAACTGATGGCCACTGTATACCTGCGCCAGCGGTTGCATACCCGGCAACAGTGACGCACCGTACCAGACACCGTGCCCCTGCCCGGTAAACAGATCGCTCTCCAGCGCCATTTCGTGCGCCAGCGGACCGTTGTGATATAACAGTCTGCCACCGGCAAGCGGGGTGGGATGTAAGGCGGTATAAGTACCCGAAAGCTCTCGAAACCAGCTGTTGTCAAAGACCATGTCTACTCCCAAACGACACCGGGTATCGTATGATAAAACCCACAGTGTAGCGTTGATAGCCGGGATTAAACAGGCGACAGTCGTGCAAATATCAGGGAGAGTGCAGGAATTGCTCGGAGTAGATCAAGGACTCAAATGCATCAGATTTCACCACCGGGAACAAGGCACCCTGCAGATGCACATTACTTAGATGGCTAACTTTATCCAGTAAAATTTCGTCATCTACGCCACAAATAATCATCCGATCGCAATGGCTACGGAAATTATCAATGATGCTTTGCATAAATGGTAAAAAAGAAGCACGTTTAGCAAGCGACTGAATAAAGTGTTTGTCCAGCCTGATACAGCTAAACAGATTATCGTAAACGGCAGTCGTCGACGATTTCCCCGCGCCAAAATGCGACAGAGACAATTTAAACTCACCATATAACGCCGCGAGAAGCGGATTATTTTTTCCCAAATGGAGCGAGAGAAACGTTTCGCTGATATCCAACCTTAAAAAGGGCAGTTGTTTTATTTTACGCGTCAGAAACTCACTTTCGAGCAGGGTGCTTGCCATGCCCTCGTCTGTGGGCATAAAGGCCAGCAGATTGTGCGTTTCGAAAAAGGTCTGATGCTTTTCCAGTAACGAAACCTGCCGCTGCAGCAGGCGCAGGCGCTGTGTCTCATCAAGCTGCGGCAACAGAACATCCTGCGGCAACGTGATAGGCGCACTTTCGTGGACGAACTGGGTAGCCAGCTCAATAGCGGTTAAGTGCCCTTCCTGGGAACAGGCGGCATAAAACCAAATTTCCGACTCATAGTCGGCCGACAGATGAATTTTCATTTTACAGCCAGTATATGTGGCGATAGTGCATCGTATATGATTAAAAACTTACTGGCAATAGTAGCAAAGGACTGATGAGATAGATATTTTTAGGCCATTACTGGCTTTAGTTTTAAGAAAATAAACTTTAAGCCAAATAATTTTTGGGACAATTCTGTAAAGTATGAAAAAGATTCCCGCTCCCAATGTTATAAATAAAATGAGTTGGTTAAAGCCAAATTAGGAATATTTTTTAGATCCGGTCATTTTCTGAATTAATCCGCACTAACCGGGCGGGCTTAGGTTGACAAATTATATGCGTCGCGCCTGCCAAAACACTTTCCGCCAGTAGACATTATCCAGCGAGGATCGAATGACGCCCTGACTGGTTGAAGCATGGATGAAGGCGTTATCCGTGTCGTAAATGCCCACATGTAAGCCATTTTCGCCACTGCCGGTCCTGAAGAACACCAGGTCGCCGGGCAGAAGGTCCTCTTTGCTGATACGCGTGCCGATATCACTCTGGGCGGCGGTACTGCGTGGGAGCTGCAAATCAAACTTATCCCGAAATGTCAGATAGACAAAACCCGAGCAGTCAACGCCCTTGCGGCTCATGCCACCATAGCGATACGGTGTTCCCCGCCAGCTCCCCAGTTGATCGTTGAGCTGCGCAATAACGGTAATGGAGTCAGAGAGGCGACCATTGACAGGCGGTGCACGATGGCTACAGCCCACCAACAGTAACACCACGAACAGCAACCCCATGCGCATCACAGCTCATCCTTAATCAGTTATAACGGGGTAAATGTAGCGGCAAAGCCCGCCACGTGGCAAGTCTCAGGGTAAAACCGTTAGCAGCGGACGGCCTTCCAGGATGAGTTGTCGGAAAGGGATACCGTAGAGTGGCGTGAGCTGTTCCGGGCGCAGGACCTCACAGGGTTTGCCCTGTGCCACAACCGCGCCCTGATGCAACAGCCAGACCCGATCGGCATGCCACAGGCTGTGGTTAAGGTCATGGCTGCTGGCAATCACACAAACCCCTGCACGACAGAGTTCCTGAATCAGATTATCGACAGCGTGTTGCTGCGCCACATCCAGCGCCGTCATGGGTTCGTCAAGAATCAGCAGTTTACCGTCCGCATTAATCTGCGGATCGATTTGTGCCATGACCGCACAGAGCCGGACGCGCTGCCATTCGCCCCCGGAAAGCTGATTCAGCGGTCGGGAGAGTTTTTCTGTCAACTGCAGCCGGGCGAGTAAGCTCATTAACCGCGCATCATTGTGTGGCCCTGAAGACGCCAGATGCAAACGAAGATAGTGATAAACCGGCATCATGCCAAGTGGCAGCTGCTGTTGAGGCAGCCAGCCGCGTACCCGGGCCAGCGCCGGTCCGGGCCAGTCAGCCAGCGCTTTATCCTGTAAAGTCATCTGACCGGTTATCGGCTCCAGACCGGCCAGCGCGGACAACAAGGTGCTTTTGCCCGCGCCATTCGGCCCCACCAGATGGATCAGATGCCCGGCATGAAGCGCACCGCTTACCGGTTGCAGCCGTCCGGCAACGGCGACCGCTTGCAGGCTGAGTAACACCTACTTCGCCAGCGCGACCTTAATCGTTTCCAGAATAATCGGGTCTTCTGGCGACATATCGGGCGAGAAACGCTGGATCACGCTGCCGTCACGTCCAATCAGGAATTTTTCAAAATTCCACAAAATATCCCCTGGCGCTTTTGGTGCCCGGCCTTTACTGACCATACGCTCATAAAAGCCACTTTCTTCCGGCCGAACGGCATCCGGTTTTGCGGCCACCAGCTGCGCATAAAGCGGATGACGATGTTCACCATTCACCTCACATTTTTCGAACAGAGGGAAGGTCACACCGTAGGTGGTGCTGCAAAACGTCTTGATTTCTTCGCTGGTGCCGGGTTCCTGCTCCAGGAACTGATTGCACGGGAAACCCAGTACACTGAAGCCCTGGTCATGCCAGGCTTCATGAATATTTTCCAGTGCTTCGTATTGCGGCGTTAAACCACACTTCGAGGCCACGTTCACCACCAGCAGGACGTTGCCCTGCCAGGCAGACAGCGTGGTTTTCTCACCATCCAGCGTAACCAGTTCAGTTTGATAAATGCTCATACAGGGTTCCTGTGGTTAAGACTTGTTTGTCAGCGCAGGCTGACGTGTCGATTTGACTAACAGAACGATAAACAATGGCGCACCCAGCGTGGCCGTGACCACGCCAACAGGTAACTCAGCCGAGGCCAGTGCCAGACGGGCAATAATATCTGCCCCCAGCAGTACGCTGGCCCCTGCCAGCGCGGAGGCCGGCAGCAACGCACGATGATCGTGCAATCCCACCAGGCGTAACAGATGAGGAATGACCAGCCCGACAAATCCTATCGCCCCGGCCAGCGCAACGCTGACCCCGACCAGCCAGCCCATGGCCAGCACCAGCAGATTACGCCAGCAGACCAGAGACAGTCCTAACTGGCGCGCGGAGGTCTCACCGAGGGCCAACAGATTGAGCGCGCGGGCCGCCGTCATGCTGGCCAGAATCACCGGCAATAACGCCAGCATCATCCAGCCATAACGCCAGTCGATGCCGCTGAATCCGCCCATCATCCAGTACATCAGTTGGCGCAAATCGAGACTGCTGCTGAAATACACCGCCCAGGTCATCATCGCGCTGCAAATCATGCCCAACGCTACGCCGGTGAGCAACAAACGGCTGACGGATAAATGGCGGTGGGCAAAGTGCAGCAGAATCAGCGTAATCACCAACGCGCCCGCTATCGCCGAAAGCGAGAGGCTCCATAATGCGCCGCCGCTGAACAGCACGCCCGCCACCAGGCCAATGCCTGCCCCGCTGGACACCCCCAGCAGGCCGGGCTCGGCCAGCGGATTGGTAAACAGCGCCTGCATCATCACCCCGCTCAACGCCAGCGCCGCCCCCACCAGCATCACCGCGACGGTACGGGGTAAACGTAACTGGCCGACAAACAGCCTGCCGCTCTCACTCCACCAGGCGGCAGGCCCTATCCAGCGCTCGCCTGCACACAGGCTGACCGTAAAAAGCGCCAGCAGCAGCAGACTCAGGCCCATCAGCCATTTTTGATTTTGCCGTGTGCTGTGCCGTGCAAGTTGTTCAAGCTGGGACATAAGCGGAATTGATCTGGGTAACAGGGAATTGATTGTAAAAGGATTGCGAAAAAAAGAAATGAAAAAGGCCGCTTGCGCGGCCTTTTTAAAACACTGGGATCAGTCACTGTCTTTGGGTGTGGCGTTCTCAACGCGACTTTTAAGCTTCTGCCCTGGACGGAAGGTGACTACGCGACGTGCAGTAATCGGAATATCCTCTCCCGTTTTTGGGTTTCTGCCCGGACGTTGGTTTTTGTCACGCAGATCAAAATTACCAAACCCCGACAGTTTAACCTGTTCTCCATTTTCCAAAGCGCGGCGAACCTCTTCGAAAAACAGCTCCACTAACTCTTTTGCATCACGTTTGCTCAGCCCGAGTTTCTCAAACAGGTATTCTGACATCTCAGCTTTTGTAAGCGCCATAGGTTCAATCCCTCAAGGTTGCCTGGAATCGCTCTTTTAATGCCGCAACGCATTTGGCAACCGTCGCGGCAATCTCCTCTTCTTCGAGTGTCCGGCTGGTATCCTGCAAAATCAGGCTGATTGCGAGGCTCTTATAGCCCTCGGAAACACCCTTACCTCGGTACACGTCAAACAAGTTTACGCCAACTACCTGATTTACGCCAACTTTCTTACACTCTGCGATGATATCTGCTGCGGGCACGTTTTCCGCCACAACAACGGCGATATCTCGGCGGTTTGCCGGGAAGCGCGAAATCTCTTGCGCATCAGGCAGGACGCGGTCTGCGACCTTATTCCAAAGCAGTTCAAAGACTAAGGTGCGACCGTTGAGATCCAGCTTACGTTCAAGTTCGGGATGAACCACTCCGATAAATCCGATTCGTTCATCATGCAAATAAATTGCCGCACTTTGTCCCGGATGTAACGCCGGATTCGCTTCTGCACGGAAAGTGATGGCGTCGAGCTTACCGGTTAAATCCAGTAATGACTCTAAATCGCCTTTCAAATCATAGAAGTCAACCGCCTGGCGCGCCAGATCCCAGTGCTCTTCGAAGCGATTGCCACTCAGTACGCCGGCCAGCATCAAATCCTGACGGATACCTAAATCTGCCTGTGTATCAGGCACAAAACGCAGACCGCTCTCAAACAGGCGCACGCGGCTCTGCTGACGATTCTGGTTATAGACCACGGCGCTCAGCAAACCGGTCCACAGCGACAGACGCATGGTGGACATATCGCTGGAAATCGGGCTTGGCAGCAGCAATGCCTCTTCGCCGGGATGCAGCAACTGCTGGACTTTTGGATCCACGAAGCTGTAGGTAATGGCCTCCTGATAGCCTTTATCCACCAGCAGCATCTTTGCGCGTTTCAGCGACAGGTTGGCTTCACGGTGCTTCGTCATCACCAGCCCGGCCTGCACCGGCACGTTCGGGATATTGTTGTAACCGTAGATGCGCGCAATCTCTTCCACCAGGTCTTCTTCGATAGCCATATCGAAGCGCCAGGTCGGTGCGACCGCCTGCCATTCCTGATTGCCTACGTTCACCTGACAACCGAGGCGGGTCAGAATGTCGGTCACCTGGGCATCGCTGACCACATGACCGATTAAGCGATCCAGCTTCTCACGACGTAAGGTGATGGTGGCTGGCACCGGCAACGCGGCCTCTACCGTCTGATCGATAACCGGACCGGCTTCGCCGCCACAGATGCTCAGCAGTAGCTGCGTCGCCCGCGCCATCGCCTTGTGCTGCAGCGCCGAATCCACACCACGCTCGTAACGATGTGAAGCATCCGTATGCAAACCATGACGACGCGCACGGCCGGTAATCGCCAGCGGCTCAAACCAGGCGCATTCCAGTAAAATATTTTGCGTTTCGGTGTTTACGCCGGAATGCTCACCGCCAAAAATGCCGCCCATCGCCAGCGCTTTCTGGTGGTCAGCAATGACCAGCGTATCGCTGCTGAGTCTGGCTTCTGTACCGTCCAGCAGCGTGAGTGCTTCGCCCTCTTCTGCCATGCGCACCACGATCCCGCCGTCAAGACGATCCAGATCGAAGGCGTGCATCGGCTGACCCAGCTCCAGCAGCACGTAGTTGGTGATATCCACGACCGGATCGATAGAGCGAATACCGCAGCGGCGCAGTTTCTCTCTCATCCACAGCGGCGTTGCTGCGGCAACGTTCACGCCTTTAACCACCCGGCCTAAATAGCGAGGACAGGCATCGGTCGCGTCAACGCGAATCGGGAAGGTATCGGGAATCGTGGCAGTAACCGGCTCGATGGCGGGCGCGTTCAGCGGCAGGCCGTTCAGGACCGCAACATCCCGAGCGATGCCCATGATGCCCAGACAGTCAGCGCGGTTAGGCGTCACGCTGATTTCGATGGTGTTGTCATCTAACTGCAGATAGTCACGGATATCGGTGCCCACAGGCGCATCGGCAGGCAGTTCAATAATGCCATTGTGATCATCGGAAATACCCAGCTCCGAGAACGAGCACAGCATGCCTTCCGAGGGTTCACCGCGCAGCTTTGCGGCTTTGATTTTGAAATCGCCCGGCAGAACGGCACCCACGGTGGCGACGGCCACTTTCAGGCCCTGACGACAGTTCGGCGCACCGCACACGATGTCCAGCAGACGATCACCCCCGGTGTTGATTTTGGTCACGCGCAGCTTGTCGGCATTCGGGTGCTGACCGCACTCTACGACCTCACCGACCACCACGCCATGAAACGCGCCAGCCACTGGCTCAACGCCATCCACTTCCAGACCCGCCATGGTGATTTGTTCTGACAGCGCTGCGCTGTCAAGGGCTGGATTTACCCATTCGCGTAACCAGAGTTCACTGAATTTCATTGGATAACCTGCCCTTACTTAAATTGTTTGAGGAAACGTAAATCATTTTCGAAGAATGCGCGTAAATCGGTCACGCCGTAACGCAGCATGGTCAGACGCTCCATGCCCATACCAAAGGCGAAGCCCGAGTAGACTTCCGGATCGATACCGACGTTGCGCAGCACGTTAGGATGCACCATGCCGCAGCCCAGCACTTCCAGCCACTTGCCGTTTTTCCCCATCACATCCACTTCCGCAGACGGTTCGGTGAACGGGAAGTAAGACGGACGGAAACGGATCTGCAAATCTTCCTCAAAGAAGTTGTTCAGGAAATCGTGCAGCGTGCCTTTCAGGTTGGTGAAGTTGATGTTCTTATCGACGATCAGGCCTTCCATCTGGTGGAACATCGGCGTGTGCGTCTGATCGTAGTCGTTACGGTACACGCGGCCCGGGGCGATAATGCGCAGCGGCGGCTGCTGGTTTTTCATCGTGCGGATCTGTACGCCGGATGTCTGCGTACGCAGCAGGCGAGTGGCATCGAACCAGAAGGTGTCGTGATCGGCACGTGCCGGGTGATGGCCGGGGATATTCAGCGCGTCAAAGTTATGGTAATCGTCTTCAATTTCCGGGCCGGTCACCACCGCGAAGCCCAGTTCACCAAAGAAGGTTTCAATGCGATCGATAGTACGGGTAACCGGATGCAGCCCACCGTTTTCGATACGGCGTCCCGGCAGCGAGACATCGATGGTTTCCGCCGCCAGACGGGCGTTGAGCGCCGCCGACTCCATCGCTTCTTTGCGGGCATTCAGACGATCTGTCACCTGCTGTTTGGCTTCGTTAATCACGGCACCGGCTGCTGGACGCTCTTCTGCTGGCAGCTCACGCAACGTGGTCATCTGCAAAGTCAGATGCCCTTTTTTCCCCAGGTATTCGACGCGCACCGCGTCAAGGGCGGCGATATCGGTCGCCCCGTCGATGGCCGCCGTGGCGTTCGCCACCAGTTCTGCTAGTTGGGACATGTTTTCCTCTTTTTCCAGTCAGGCTGGTTAGTACTTGTTGGGACCTGCCGGTCCAATATGCCAGCGCCAAAAATAAAAAAGCCTCCACGTGGGAGGCTTTCAGCGCGATTTTTCGTTTCTTTTCTTATGCGCAAAAGCCCCTGATTGTCAGGCGCTAAAGTAAAAAAAGAAACGGAAAATAGCAGCATTCATGCTTGCGTTACCTTGTCGTGATACTCAACGGCACTATTGAAAAGCGCAGAGGCGAAAAAGTCAATCTTTTGCTCAGGTTACAGGTAATAAAAAAGGGAGCAAGCTCCCTTTTTCAACTGACTTACGCCAGAGCTGATTTCGCTTTTTCTACCAGTGCAGTGAATGCCACTTTGTCGAATACAGCGATGTCGGCCAGGATTTTACGGTCAATTTCAATGGCTGCTTTTTTCAGACCATTGATGAAACGGCTGTAAGACATACCGTTCTGACGCGCCGCTGCGTTGATACGCGCGATCCACAGCTGACGGAACTGACGCTTACGTTGACGACGGTCGCGGTAAGCATACTGACCAGCTTTGATAACAGCCTGGAAGGCAACGCGGTAAACACGTGAACGTGCACCGTAGTAACCTTTAGCTTGTTTTAAGATTTTTTTGTGACGTGCGCGAGCAACTACACCACGTTTTACACGAGCCATTTAGCTCTCCTGTTTAATATTCTGAATTAATTAAAAAAATTTACTTATGCGTACGGCAGGCAGGCAACAACCAGACCCAGATCGCCTTTAGACACCATGCCTTTCGGACGCAGGTGACGTTTACGCTTGGTAGATTTCTTAGTCAGAATATGACGCAGGTTCGCGTGTTTACGCTTGAAGCCGCCAGAAGCGGTCTTCTTGAAGCGCTTAGCCGCGCCACGTACAGTTTTAATCTTTGGCATTTTAAAAAATATCCACTTCGCATTGTTGATAACATGACCCAGACAGGCGAACAACAAACCGCACAACGCGAGCGCTGCGCGGTCATTGCTACTTGAATGCCTACTGTTTCTTCTTAGGTGCGAGCACCATGATCATCTGGCGGCCTTCGATCTTCGAAGGGAAGGATTCGACAATAGCCAAATCCAGATCATCACACAGGTCTTTACGGACGCGGTTAAGCACTTCCATACCGATCTGCTGGTGCGCCATCTCACGACCGCGGAAACGCAGCGTGATTTTGGCTTTATCGCCTTCTTCCAGAAAGCGAATCAGGTTGCGTAGTTTGACCTGATAGTCGCCATCATCGGTTCCAGGACGGAATTTAATTTCCTTAACCTGAATAACTTTTTGCTTCTTCTTCTGTTCCTTAGAAGATTTGCTTTTTTCATAGAGGAACTTGCCGTAATCCATAATGCGGCAAACCGGCGGTTCGGCGTTCGGGCTGATTTCAACTAAATCTACACCCGCTTCCTCAGCTTTTTCCAAAGCTTCGCGTAGACTGACAATACCAAGTTGCTCGCCTTCAACGCCTGTTAAGCGCACTTCTGTTGCGCGAATTTCACTGTTGATGCGATTCGGACGCGTAGGTTGTACTCGTTTTCCGCCTTTAATACCTTATTCCTCCAATTGGTGAAGATTGCGGCTGCGAATCTCTTGCTGCAGCTTCTCAACAAACACATCGACATCCATCGACCCAAGGTCTTTACCACGGCGGGTGCGAACGGCCACTTTGCCAGCTTCCACCTCTTTATCACCACAGACCAACATATAAGGGACGCGACGTAATGTGTGCTCGCGGATTTTAAAGCCTATCTTCTCGTTTCTCAAGTCCGCTTTCACACGAATGCCAGCATTCTGCAATTTACGTGTCAAAGTCTCAACATATTCTGCCTGACCGTCGGTAATATTCATGACGACAGCCTGCACTGGTGCCAGCCAGCTAGGGAAGAAACCGGCAAACTCTTCGGTCAAAATACCGATAAAGCGTTCCATCGACCCCAGAATCGCACGGTGAATCATCACGGGCGTCTGACGATCGTTGTTTTCACCCACGTAGGTGGCATCCAGACGTTTAGGCAGGGAAAAGTCTAGCTGAACTGTTCCGCACTGCCAGGCACGGTCAAGGCAATCGTATAAAGTAAATTCAATTTTCGGGCCGTAGAAGGCGCCCTCACCCGGCTGGTATTCAAACGCAATGTTGTTTTCATTGAGCGCCGCAGCCAGATCCTCTTCTGCACGATCCCAGGTTTCATCAGAACCGATGCGTTTTTCAGGACGGGTAGACAGTTTCACCACGATCTTTTCAAAGCCAAAGGTGCTGTACATGTCGTAAACCATGCGGATACAGCTGTTCACTTCGGCGCGCAGTTGATCTTCCGTACAGAAAATATGGGCATCATCCTGAGTAAAGCCACGAACGCGCATCAGACCATGTAACGCACCTGAGGGTTCATTACGGTGGCAGCTCCCGAACTCGGCCATACGCAGTGGCAAATCGCGATAGGATTTCAGCCCCTGATTAAAGATTTGCACATGACCCGGGCAGTTCATTGGCTTGATGCAGTACTCACGGTTCTCCGAAGAGGTCGTAAACATCGCATCTTTGTAGTTTTCCCAGTGACCGGTTTTTTCCCACAGCACGCGGTCCATCATGAACGGACCTTTTACTTCCTGGTACTGGTACTCTTTCAGCTTACTGCGGACGAACACTTCCAGTTCACGGAAAATTGTCCAGCCGTCATTATGCCAGAAAACCATACCCGGCGCTTCTTCCTGCATATGGTAGAGGTCGAGCTGTTTACCGATCTTACGGTGGTCGCGCTTCGCCGCTTCTTCCAGACGCTGCAGATAGGCAGACAGCTGCTTTTTATCGGCCCAGGCGGTGCCGTAGATGCGCTGCAACATTTTGTTGTCGCTGTCGCCACGCCAGTAGGCGCCTGAAATTTTCTGCAGTTTGAAATGGTGACAAAAACGCATATTCGGTACGTGCGGACCGCGGCACATATCGACGTATTCTTCATGATGATACAGCCCAGGGCGATCATCATGGCTGATATTCTCGTCCAGGATGGTGGTCTTATAGACTTCACCCCGCGCCGCGAAGACATCGCGCGCTTCCTGCCAGCTGACCTTCTTCTTCACGACATCGTAGTTGGTCTCAGCCAACTGATGCATGCGTTTTTCCAGCAGCTCAATATCTTCCTGGGTCAGCGTGCGATCGATGTCGACATCATAGTAGAAACCGTTGTCGATAACCGGACCAATAGCCATTTTCGTGTCGGGCCACAGCTGCTTAATGGCATGGCCTAACAGGT
Source organism: Pantoea sp. SGAir0180 (assembly GCF_043546245.1). Lineage (NCBI taxonomy): Bacteria > Pseudomonadati > Pseudomonadota > Gammaproteobacteria > Enterobacterales > Erwiniaceae > Pantoea > Pantoea sp. SGAir0180. The sequence goes on from NZ_CP028071.1 coordinate 1,949,616, forward strand.
GCGCGCAAGAGTGACGGATGATTTCAAGACCCGCTTCGTCTTTTGCAGTAATAATGGCGACAGACGCGTCGTCGGTGATGGGATCAACCGCATCGACCAGTTCACCGTTCACTCGTCCGGCGATACAGGCTTTGGCCAGACCGGGGCCGATATCAAGCGCGATGTCCATCACGCTGACAGGGCGATCATAAGTGCGCTGGCTGCCATCAGGAAGCGTAATTACAGGCATAGAATGTCCTTAGTTGCAGTGGTAAGCCACACGAAAGCCTACATACAAAATTGAGTAGTTTGATTCACCTGGCGTGAAATCAGACCCACATTGTCGGAATGTCGCCAGGAAGTTGATGCGGCACGAATAATAGCAGTTTTCAGACGTGAGCAAAACCCATGCCTTTCCGCTAACTCTCAGACAGATCGAAAAAAAAGCGGCCAGGCCCCAGGCCAGACCGCTTCTCCGTCAGACAGAGTTAACGCGGATTACATCGCGTACGTCAGCATGACCGTGGTTTTGGTATCCGTATGGTCGGGCGCAGACTCAGGTGGATTGTTGTTCCAGGTGACGTTATACGCCAGTTTCAGGGCGAAATGGTCGTTAATCGCTACCTGTAAGCCCGTTTCAGAGTTCACTGTCGTATCGTCACCCAGTGAGCTCAGCACGGAAACACCCTGAATGAATTTGGTGGTATCTGTCAGCTGCCACTGGTAGCTCACCGCACCGTAAGCCAGCGCCTGCGTTTTATGGCCACCTTCGCGGTAATCGTCGTAACGGACACCAGGACCGAATTCCGCACGCAGTGAATGCACCGGGCCATTCAGGATCTGACGACCATAACCGGCGGTCAGGACATCGCGTCCGTCATAACCATTGTAACGGTCACTTAACCAGCTTGCCTGACCAAACAGGTAGTCATAGGCACTCATGTTGTAACGCGAACGCGCACCTACGTTATAGGTTTCGGACGAGCGCTCATCGTTTGCAGAGGTATTCGCGGCATTGCCCCACAAGCTGTAGGCCATTGATTCTGTATACCAGGTCATGTTGGTCTGTGCGGTCAACGATGAGCTGGTGGTGTTACCGGTTTGCGCCAGGTAACCTGCAGAGGCCGATCCTTCAAAAGGCTTTTTCGCCGTTGAAGGGTCATCCATCGCGGTGAAGACCGCGTTATCGGCCAGCGCCTGGTGACAAAACGCTCCGGCAGAGAGCAATAGAACAGCAGACAGCTTGTTAAAGGCGTTCATTAAGTGTGATCCGTGCAACAGTTTTGAAAACGAAGATTCTGAAGGGTTTCCCGGTGCGATCAATCCCCTTTACCGTAACTTTTGTAAAGAGATATGAATTCGCTCAGAACATCATGCATTAGCGTAACGTCCCGTATTTGCTGGACGTTAACCTGAGTTCGGCGCGCATTATAGAGTTGTTTTTGCCAAATAACATCTGTTCGTTTACAAGATTTACATACGTTCGGGTCGCCAGCATCCGCACAAACGGTAAACAGTTTAGTCCGAATTGTTGGCTCATCCCCTTCATTATTCGCCTGTTTTTTCACCCTGTACTACGCTGTGTGATATTTAACCCTTTCGAGGTGCAAAATGCGCAGTGGAGATCTACATCGCTATGTCGTGACCTTTCATTATCAGGAAGCCGGACTCAGTGACGTTCTGAACCTGACCGGTGCTCTGACATCAGGGGGCTTCTCTACCACGTTAATGGATGACAGTGGCACCGCCCATGAGCTTGGCACCAACAGTTTTGGCATTGTCACCACACTGGATGAGGCCGCGCTAAAACAGCAGGCTCTTGCCGCGGGCGAAAGCGCGCTGGGCCAGAAACCCGACGTGACGTTGACCACGCTTGACGACTTTCTGCGCCAAGCAACAGGTGCCGCAGACTAGTCTGTGCACACGCGCAGGTTTTTATCGCGTGCGTCCGCGTTACAATTGAACTCAGGCAGCGAATAAAGAGGATAACCCGATGTGGTCAGCCATTAGTCGTCTGTTAAACGAGCAATTTGGCAACGCCGAAATTACCCAACGTCACGAACTCCCCGGGGGTGATGTGCATCCCGCCTGGCTCATCCGCTATGGTGAGCAGGATGTGTTTGTGAAGTGCAACAGCCGCGATAAAGTGTCCCTGTTTAGCTGGGAAGCCGATCAACTCGCCCTGCTGCGCCGTACCCAGACGGTCCGCGTTCCGGACGTTTATGGCGTTGGTAGCGATCGTGACTACAGTTTCCTGCTGCTGGAATATATCAAACCTCAGCCCCTGAATCCGCAGAGCGCCTACCAGTTAGGCCAGCAGTTGGCGCGTCTGCATCAGTGGAGCGAGCAACCTCAGTTCGGGCTTGATTTCGATAATAATCTGACCTCTACACCACAGCCCAACAGCTGGTTGCGGCGCTGGTCAGTTTTCTTTGCGGAGCAACGAATCGGCTGGCAACTGCAGATTGCCGCTGAGAAAGGCATTCTGTACGGCGATGCCGAACGGATTATTGATTGTGTGCAACGGACCCTGGCGTCCCATCACCCTCAACCTTCCCTGCTCCACGGCGATCTGTGGCCAGCTAACTGTGCGGGCAGCGAGATTGGCCCCTGGATTTTCGATCCTGCCTGTTACTGGGGCGACCGGGAATGCGACCTGGCGATGCTGAGCTGGTTTACCGATCTGCCGAAGGCGATCTTTGACGGTTATCACCAGAGCTGGCCATTACCCGATGGCTTTTCGCAGCGTCAGCCGGTTTATCAGCTTTACTATCTCCTGAACCGGGCCAACGTGTTTGGCGGCAACTGGCTGGGCGCGGCGCAGTTTGCCGTGGGCCAGTTGCTGGATGACGACGCACGGGCAGCCGGTCAGGTGAAACCGGCCTGATCGTTTAGAGAAAACCAAGCAGAGAAAGCAGAAAGTAACCGGCGATGGCAATCACCAGCGGCAGGATGTAGAGCGGGAAAATCTGCAGAAAAATGGTGTGGCGTGGGACCCGTACCTTTTCTTCCAGCTGCTGCCGGGTCCGACCATCGCTGCCTTTTGCCTGCTCAAGAATCATCTGATCTTCAATCCCTTCCCGCACATGGCGCACCTGACGTCCCATGCGCGCACCGGACGCTTCCAGCGCCAGCCCGACAAAAATCAAAATATAGATAAGCCAGAAGCCCAGATTCATCTGTCCATTGAACTCGGGCACCGGTGAGTTTTGCCAGAACACATTCAGAAACGGCGTATTAAAGCGAATCATATCCACCATGACATGAATGAAATCCAGCATTACGGCATCAATACCGGGTTTCTTTTCACTGTGCTTAAACAAAAAGCTCAGCAGTGAAATGATGGTAGACAGCAACGCGAGTAAAAAAATCACCCAGCCAGCGACACGCTTAAGGATGGCAATGCGGCCAGCCTGTTGATAGGTCATGATATCTCCTGAACCCAAAATCCCATTTGCTTCAGTCTACCTGCCCTTGCAGAATTTTCCCAAAAAAAAGAGCGGTCTGCGCCCGTTTCGCCTCATCTGCGCACCAACCCTGTGTTCATGCTAAGGTAGCCTGAACTTTTTAAGGAGCGACACATGTCTTACCACCGCCCTGTTTTTGCAGCTTTATTTGATATGGATGGATTGTTGATTGATTCTGAACCTCTCTGGGATCAGGCTGAAATGGACATCTTCTCAACCCTGAATATCGATTTGACCCGACGCCACGAATTACCTGATACGCTCGGATTACGTATCGATCAGACGGTGCGCATGTGGTACGAAACGTTGCCCTGGTCGGGACCAAGTCAGGAAGCGGTCACACAGCGTATCATCGCCCGTGCAATGGAACTGATTGCGATAAACCGCCCGCTTCTGCCCGGTGTTGAGTCCGCCCTCTCATTGTGCAAACAGCACGGCCTGAAGACCGGCCTGGTTTCCGCATCGCCCCGCTTCATGCTGGAACAGGTACTGGCGATGTTTAACCTGAATCACTATTTTGATGTGCTGTCTTCCGCCGAACATCTGCCCTACAGCAAGCCGCATCCGCAGGTCTACCTCAACGCCGCCGAGGCGCTGGGCATTGATCCGCTTCACTGCGTCGCGCTGGAAGATTCGGTGAACGGCATGGTAGCAAGCAAAGCCGCACGAATGCGATCAATTGTGATTCCGGCAGCCAGCCATCAGGATGATACCCGCTGGGCGCTTGCCGACGTGAAGCTGAGCAGCCTGACGCAGTTAACGCGGGAGCATTTGCAGGCTTAACCGCAAAGGCGCTGTAACCTGTTGCATCCCCTTAAAAATTAACGCTTCGTTACAGCGTCACAGGTTCTCATTTACTGGATAAATCCCTATACTGGATGCATTGACAGTTTCTTTTGCAGCCAGGTTTATCATGACGGCCGAAGGCCATATCTTTTTTGCAGTTGCCAGCGCCATTTTTGCGAAACGGGCCGAGCTCACCCCGGTGATGGCTCAGGCGGACTGGTGGCATTTAATTCCCGCCAGCCTGCTGACCTGCCTGCTGCCTGACATCGATCATCCTAAGTCCTTGCTGGGCCAGCGCCTGCGCTGGTTGTCGCATCCCATTGCCCGGGCATTTGGTCATCGCGGGTTCACCCACAGCCTGCTTGCCGTCGCGGCTGGCCTGTGGCTGTTCCAGATTAACGTGCCGAAAAGCTGGCCGGTGCCCGCCGATGTTCTGCAGGGCATGACGCTGGGTTACCTGAGCCACATTGTGGCCGATATGCTCACTCCGGCCGGCGTTCCTCTGCTCTGGCCCTGTCGCTGGCGTTTTCGTCTGCCCATTCTGAACAGCCAAAAAGGCAATCAACTGGAGCGCGCTCTGTGCCTGTGCCTGATGGCTTACGCGCTGTGGTTCCCGCTAGGGATGCCTGCGTTTGGCGAAAATGGCTGGCCCACTCAGGTATTTGATACCTTGCAAAACGGCGTCAGCCGCCTCCTGTCCGGGCATTCCGGCTCCTGAGCCACTGGCCGCTCAAGCAAAGTTATAAGCTATTCCATTTGGATATAAGATCGCACTAAATTCACCTGATACCATTTCCGGACACCTGTATGAACAATAACTACTTTTGCTTTCCTTACCAGGGGAATGCTGCATGATTCGGAGTTTCTATGGATATCCCTTTAACGCTTAATATCATTGCCTTTGTGGTGCTGCTGCTTCTGCTGTCACGCCTGAGCCGCGCCAACTGGAGTCTGTCAAAAAAAGTGCTGGTCGGGTTAGTGTTTGGCGTCGCGTTTGGCCTGGCGCTGCAGTTTATTTACGGCAGTAACAGCGATACGGTCAAAGCGTCAATTGGCTGGTTTAACGTGGTCGGTAACGGCTATGTCCAGCTGTTGCAGATGATCGTGATGCCGCTGGTCTTTGTCTCAATTCTGAGCGCGGTGGCGCGCCTGCATAACGCCTCTTCGCTGGGCAAAATCAGTTTCCTGACCATTGGGGTGCTGCTGTTTACGACCGCGATTGCGGCGCTGGTCGGGGTTTTCGTGACCGGGCTGTTCCATCTTAATGCAACCGGCCTGGTACAGGGTGCCCAGGAAACGGCGCGTCTGAGTGCCATCCAGAATAACTATGTAGGCAAAGTGGCCGATCTGACGGCGGCGCAGCTTATCCTGTCCTTTATCCCGAAAAACCCCTTTGCCGATTTAACCGGTGCCAGCCCCACCTCGATTATCAGTGTCGTCATCTTCGCAGCCTTTTTAGGCGTGGCGGCCCTGCACCTGCTTAAAGATGACGAAGTGAAAGGCCAGCGTGTCCTGACGGCGATCGATACGCTGCAGTCATGGGTGATGAAGCTGGTGCGCCTGATCATGAAACTGACGCCTTACGGCGTGCTGGCGCTGATGACTAAAGTAGTTGCCGGATCGAACCTGCAGGACATCATTAAGCTGGGTAGCTTCGTGGTCGCATCCTATCTGGGCCTGGGCATTATGTTTGTGGTACACGGTCTGCTGCTGTCCGTAAACGGCATCAACCCTATGCGCTTTTTCCGCAAAGTCTGGCCCGTGCTGACCTTTGCCTTCACCAGCCGCTCCAGTGCCGCCAGCATTCCGCTGAACGTGGAAGCGCAAACCCGTCGTCTGGGCGTGCCGGAATCCATTGCCAGTTTCTCGGCGTCGTTTGGCGCTACGATCGGGCAGAACGGTTGTGCCGGTCTTTATCCGACCATGCTGGCCGTGATGGTAGCGCCGACAGTGGGCATTAACCCGTTTGATCCGCTGTGGATTGCCACCCTGGTGGGCATTGTGACGTTGAGCTCAGCGGGCGTTGCCGGTGTCGGCGGTGGCGCGACTTTCGCGGCGTTAATCGTGCTGCCCGCGATGGGCCTGCCCGTCACGCTGGTCGCGCTGCTGATTTCGATCGAGCCGTTGATCGATATGGGCAGAACCGCGTTGAACGTGAATGGTGCAATGACCGCAGGTTCCCTGACCAGTCGCTGGCTGGGCCTGACAGACCGACGCGTTCTTGAGCAAGACGAACACCGTGAATTAGAGCACAGCTAATCACATCTGACCTGGCACCCGGTGCCAGGTCTTCTCCCTTTTCCCTGCCTGTTTCTCCTTATTTCCCCTCTCTCTTTACATTCACGTTAAGGAAACGTTAAGCGTGGTAAAGGGGCAATAATACGTGCGCTTTCTGCTTGTTTTTGGACGCTAAAAGGAGAATTCTGCAGCGAGTCACAGCAGGAGAATGCACATGAAAACGGTTATCGCTTCATTCCTCGCGTTAGCGATGATTACGCCCAGCGCAGTGTTTGCGCGCCCCGGCGACTGGGGGCCCGGCCCTCACTGGTACCGGCCCGGCCCAGGCTGGCATGGTCCTGCGCCACGCTGGCATGGTCCTGACCATTTCCACGTTCTGCCACTGGCGGCAACGGCGGTTCTGATTGGGGGATTAACCTACTATTTGCTGAATGGCAGTTATTATCAGCGACACGGTGATGAGTACGTGGTTGTTGAGCCGCCTGCTCCGACCTATGTCAGCAGCGTCGGCGGTATGCGGGTGCTGGATTTTAATGGCAGACGGTTCTACGTGCAGGACGGGCATTACTATCAGCGGGAGATTAACGGCAGCTACGTTGAAGTGCCGCGTCCGGCTGGACTGTAGAGATAAAAAAACGGCTCGCCATAAGCGAGCCGTTTTTTCAGGTCAGCGAAAATTTACTGCTTAACCTGCGGATCGGTATCGTATTCAGCACAGCTCTGGAAGCCGTAGTTCATCACGCGACCCATATCGTTATAGCTGACGAAGTAAGTCTGTGCTTTACCGTCACGCTCGCCAATCACATAGGTCTGACAGGTACCGCGCGCATGCACCATGGTGATTTCAGTTGAAGCAGGGCCAGCAATCTGACGGACCTGCTGGCGGGTCATGCCTTTTTTGACGTCCTTAACCACTGGCTTAGTCACGTAGCTTTCCGCACGATCGTAAGTCGTACAACCAGAGAGCGCAGCCAGCGTCAGCGCTGCAGCGATACATCCCATCACTTTATTCATCTTGTTGTTCCTCATTTTTTGTCCATGTGGTGAAAAGCCTGGAACATAAAACGGTTTTTATCAAGTTAATGACAGACTTAAACTCAATCTGTCTCGCGGGATTTGTTAAAATGCGCCAGAACAGACCAGGCATGCTGGCTCACTGCACCATTGCGTGTTGGCCAGTGCCGTTTTTACAGGCACAAAAGACGCGCTGAATGCACTTTTGTGACAACGTCACTTAAACATTATCATCAGAGGCCAAATGACGCTTTCCTCACCCAACCGGCTGGTTTACGCCATCACCCTGGGATTACTGGCTGCGCTGGGACCGTTGTGCATCGATCTGTATCTGCCCGCCCTGCCGCAGTTAGCCAGTGACCTGGCTACGCCAACGTCTACGGCACAGCTCAGCCTTACCGCCGGCCTGCTGGGACTGGGCGCCGGTCAGCTTCTGTTTGGTCCCATGAGCGACAAATTTGGTCGTCTGCGCCCTCTGACCCTGTCACTGACGTTGTTGTTTATCGCGTCGCTGGGCTGCGCCCTTGCCCAGACTATCGATCAACTGTTACTGGCTCGTCTGTTTCAGGGATTAGCGGGAGCGGGCGGTGCGGTGCTGTCACGGGCGGTAGCGCGCGATATGTACAATGGCCATGAACTGACGCGCTTTTTTGCGCTGCTGATGCTGGTTAACGGCCTTGCCCCTATTGGCGCCCCCGTACTGGGCGGAGCCCTGATGACCGTGCTGGACTGGCGCGGTATTTTTGTTGTGCTGAGCGGCATCGCCATTTTGCTCATCCTGCTGGCGCGCGGGAAACTGCATGAAAGTCTGCCCGTTGATCGGCGGAGTCAGGGCTCGGTTTTTGCTGCTTATGCTGCGCTGGGGCAGGTCATCACCCACCGTGCCTTTATGGGTTTCTGCCTGACGCAAGGGTTTATGATGTCGGGCATGTTCGCCTATATCGGCGCATCGCCGTTCGTGCTGCAGGAAATCTACGGTCTGTCGCCCCAGGCGTTCAGCTTTTGCTTTGCCGCCAACGGTATCGGTTTAGTGATTGCCTCGCAGACCAGCGCCCGTCTCTGCCCGCTGTGGGGTGAATATCGCGTCCTGAAAGGCGGCCTGATGCTGGCATTCGTGGCCTCCAGCGCGCTGCTGGCCGCCGGGTTAACGCACGCCCCGCTCCCGCTGCTGCTGGTTGCGCTGTTCTTTTCGATTGCCAGCAATGGTGTCATTGCCACCACCGCCGCCTCACTGGCGATGCAAAGTCAGGGGCAACGTGCCGGTAGCGCCTCGGCTGTCATTGGCGTGACGATGTTCACTCTGGGCGCACTCGCCGTGCCGGTAACCGGGATGGGCGGCACATCAGTAATCAGTATGACGTTGACGATATTTGGTTGCTTCATGCTGGCTATACTGACCTTTATCGTTTTGGCAAAAAAACCTCCGCTGAGGTAAAAATTGTCGGATTCAGACCAGCAAAAAGAAAACATCACCCGCTTTGGCTTGTTGTTTTCGGGGATGCGCGTTAGCTTTAAGACAGGCTTTGTATTGTGCCGGCTGGCTAAAGACTTAAGGAGATGTTGATGTCACTGCAGCAGGAAATCATTACCGCACTGGGTGTGAAACCCACTATCGATCCGCAGCAGGAAATTCGTACCAGCGTGGATTTCCTCAAAGCGTATTTAACGCGCCACAGCGGCCTGAAGGCGTTAATACTCGGTATCAGCGGCGGACAAGATTCTACCCTGACGGGCAAGCTGGCCCAGATGGCGATCACGGAGCTTCGCCAGGAAACAGGCGATAACGACTACACCTTTATCGCGGTGCGTCTGCCTTACGGCGTGCAGGCTGATGAGCAGGACTGCCAGGATGCGCTGGCCTTCATCCAGCCAGACCGCTCGCTGGTGGTCAATATTAAAGAAGCGGTGCTGGCCAGTGAGCGCGCGCTGAAAGACGCCGGCATTGTGCTGTCGGATTTCGTCCGCGGCAATGAGAAAGCCCGTGAGCGTATGAAAGCGCAGTACAGCATTGCCGGTATGACCAAAGGCGTGGTGGTGGGCACCGACCATGGCGCAGAAGCCGTCACGGGCTTCTTTACCAAGTACGGCGATGGCGGCAGCGATATTAACCCTATCTTCCGCCTCAATAAGCGCCAGGGCAAACTGCTGCTGAAAACGCTGGGTTGCCCGGAACATCTGTATCTGAAAAAACCGACCGCCGATTTAGAAGACGATCGCCCCGGTCTGCAGGATGAAGTCGCACTGGGCGTCACCTACGACATGATCGATGACTACCTTGAAGGGAAAACGATCGATCCGGACAGCGCGAAAATCATTGAAGGCTGGTATCTGAAAACCGAGCACAAACGTCGACCGCCTATCACTGTTTTTGACGATTTCTGGAAATAACGCCGCCGACCCTTGCCGCCCGGCAAGGGTTGCCTTAACTGCTGAAACCCCATGTCCGTAACGTTACACGAACGCCACCCTGACCGGGCTGAGCGCAATTTTACTCTGGAGTACGACCCTGGGTCTGCTGCGTAGCGTCAGTGAGGCTTTTGGCCCCACCGGCGGTGCCGCCCTGATCTATTCCATCACCGCCCTGCTGTTGTGCCTGACAAGAGGCCTGCCCGATCCGCGTGTCCTGCCCCGTCGCTATCTGCTGGTGGGCGGCAGCCCTGGCCTGGGCGCTTTATAACAATGTGACACGCCGTTATGCATGCGGTAGCAACGGTGTTTCACTGTTTTTTATCGTCACCGCGCTGGCGCGCTGGCTTAAATTTGCGTTCGGCACACAGCAGGAAGCGATACACGTCAGCGCAGCCGCGCTGGCGCAAGTGCTGTTCGTGGGTGCCTCTACCGCCGTGGCCTACTCTGCCTGGAACGACGGCATTCAGCAGGGAAATTTGCCCCTGCTGGCGACCGCCTCCTGTTTTACGCCCGTGCTGTCCGCCTTGCTGGCCACCTTATGGCTGGGCCTGACACCGCCCGCCAGCTTCTGGCAAGGTGTTGCCCTGATCACCGCAGGCTCGCTGATCGGCTGGCGGGCAACATACCGGTTATGAATCTGAGGCTGGCGATCATTTAACCTGCCTGTTATGCTGTATGGACAACCAGTATAGGGAGTTCGTTTTGGCAAGACGTGCAGCAACCCACCGCCTCGAATTTGATGCGGCAGCGATTTATGAATACCCGGAACATTTGCGTGAATGGCTGGAAGGCTTGCCCAACCTGCCCGGCGTGTATACCTTTCATGGCGAAAGCGACACGCTGCCGTTATACATTGGCAAAAGCGTTAACCTGCGTTCGCGCGTCATGTCTCATTTCCGAACACCTGATGAAGCCAAAATGTTGCGCCAGTCGCGACGCGTTAGCTGGATCCCCACGGCGGGCGATCTCGGCGCGTTGCTACTGGAAGCGCAGATGATTAAAACTCAGCAGCCGCTCTTCAATAAACGCCTGCGCAAAAATCGCCAGCTCTGCTCGCTGCAAATTACGCCCGAAGGGAAACCACAGGTCGTGTATGCGCGCGATGTCGATTTCAGTCAGTCGCCCAACCTGTTTGGTTTATACCGCAGTCGCTTCGCTGCCCTGGAACGGCTGAAACAGCTGGCCGATGAGTATCAGCTTTGCCACGGCTTATTAGGTCTGGAAGCACTGAGCCCCAGCCGGGGCTGTTTCCGCTCAGCGTTACGCCGCTGTGCGGGTGCCTGCTGTGGCAAAGAGTCCGTGAGCGATCATCAGGACCGACTGTTGGCGGCGCTGGAAAACGTCCGCGTCTTCTGCTGGCCCTGGCAGGGGGCGGTGGCGCTGGTGGAAGAAGGGAAACAGATGACGCAGATTCATGTCATTGACCACTGGTTCTATCTGGGCTCAGTTGACTCGCTTGAAGAAGCCAGACGGCTGAAACGGGGTAAAGGCGGGTTCGACCACGATGGTTATAAGATCCTGTGCCGTCCGGTGCTGTCCGGCCAGTATCCGGTCATTCCGCTCTGAACCGCCTGCTGACGGCACAAAAGGCGGACAGATGGCGACCTGCAGCGTAACCCTGAGTTGACCGCGTGACGCGACAGAACCGCCCTTTTCCTTAACCGCTTTCCCGCTGGCGCACGTGCATAAAAAAACCGCCGACACTGCCCACGCAACGTGGACAAGGCCGGCGGTCTCAGACCGGTTTTAGTGATTAACCCGAAGCTTATTCAGCAGGGGCCGGAGCCGCTTTGTCATGCATCGGGCGTTTTTCAGTCAGATGCTTTTCAAAATTCGCGTTGTACTGCTTTTTCTGCTCTGGCGTCAGTACGTTGTACAGTTTGTTCTGGGTTTCCATCATTGCCACTGCGTTCGCTTTGGCGTTGGCGGTCATTTTCTCCGCCTGGGCTTCGGCCTTCGCTTTGTCGAAGCTGTCAGAGGCGATAATCGCATGGTTAGCGCGACGCTCTTCGATTGACGGGCGCTGCATCTCGCCACGGCCCGCTTTCATAATTTCATGCATTTTTGTTTTTTGTTCTGGCGTCAGATTCAGTCCGCCAAACATCATGTCCATCCCACCCCGGTGCATCGGCTTGTGCATCGGTTTCTCACTGCCTGCTGGCGGTGGCGTCAGGTTATCCGCTTCGGCATGCACTACAGATGCCGCACCAAATGCCAGGGTAGAAGCCAGTAACAGAGAAGTCAGTTTACGCATAACAGTGTCCTTTTTTACTTGTTCACTTTCGTTACGACAGCGCGCTGTCGCGTCTTCGGAAACAAGCATACGACGTTGAACGTCAACTACTGCGAGTGAGCGTAAAAGCGTGAAAGCACAAAAGTCATATTTCAGCCGATCATGGAGGGAATAAGAAGAATGGCGTCAGGAATTGCAAAAGAGTATGAATAATCAGGAAATTTCGGATAAATCGTGGAGAATTGTAATGCCTTTAGCAGTAAAGCGGAAGGTCTCTTCCGCTCTTTTTTTAAACTGCGCGGTGAGACCGTTCAGAGAGGTAACGCCTGAGTCTGCTCGCTCTCTTCAATCAGCATTAAACCCGCCCGCAATCCCAGCGCGACATGGGGATTGGGAAAGAGCACGTATTCCCGCGCCTGCTGGACAAAGTAGCGCGTCTCGCCATCCTCAGCTAACAACGCCCCCTGCGGAAACGCGGTAAAATTTTTCGTGTCATCCGGCATATGCAGCTGAAACGCCTCACTTAAGCGCGTGATCTGCTGGCAGACCCGATAACGGCGCGGGCGACCGGCGGGCTCAGGCAATGTTTCACCATACAGCAGGGCAGCCAGCGCCTGAGACGCGGCGCTGAACTGCAACAGATCGTTTTCGCCAAACGGCCGCGCCTGCCCCAACTCCAGGGTACAGCTGGCTGCGCCAAAATGTTCACAGCTGAAATGGGTAAAGGTGCCCCCCGGCGAACGATGAAATACCAGCGCATCCAGGCCGGCTGCGCCCAGCCAGTGCAAAAACGCGTCCGGCCAGGGACGCGGATTATGCGGCAGTACGCCAAAGCGGGGATGGTAAGAGCCGCGCAGTGCCGTATGCATATCCAGGTGCCAGCGGGTTTCGTCACATGCCCCCCGCTGCCAGAAGTTTTCCAGCGTTTGTTCCAGCCGCAGCACCCGCCGCGCTTCATCGCCATCATCAATCTGCTGCCAGCGGCCACCAAACAGTCGGTTAATGTCACTGGTCACATAACGCTTCCCCGCGCGCAGTGCCGAAGGATTACCTAACACCACCAGCATACGCTGCTGAAGTGGTTTTTCGCCCCGGAGTAAAGGCGTGATGAGCTGATTAAGGATTTCAACCGGGGCGGTTTCATTTCCGTGAATGCCCGCAGAGAGTACCAGCGCCTGGTTAACCGGTGCCTTTGGCTCCATAAGCAAAAGACCATGGTATAACCACTGCCAGCGAAGATGCGCCGTCTCACCGCTACGCAAACGTGGCGCTTCACCCGACAGCGTTTGCTGCAAAAAGTCCTGCATCGTTTCTCCTTAAAAGCGGAAGCGGGCAACCCTGACGGCACCACCTGCTTCACTGCTGAAATGTATACACATTTCCTAAGTCTAGCAGCCTGGTCAATTCATCAAGGGCAACCCGCCCTTCTTCCAGTAATTGCGGATCGCCTAAATCGCTTTGCGTCAGCCTGTCGCGATAGTGCTTATCGACCCACCGGTTCAGCGTGGCGAACACGTGATCGTTCATCAGCACCGCCGGGTTAACGGCCTGGCGCTCCTCGGGGGTTAATACCACGCGCAAACGCAGGCAGGCGGGGCCGCCACCGTTGTGCATACTTTCCCGCAGGTCAAACACCTGCAGGGACTGTAACGGACCGCCGCCTTCCACCTGTTCACGCAGGTATTCCCAGACGCCGGGATGCTGGCGCGACTCTTCCGGCAGCACCAGCATCATGCTGCCATCCGGGCGCGTCAGCAGCTGGCTGTTAAACAGGTAGGTACTGACGGCATCCTGCACGGAGACCCGGGCTGTTGGCACCTCCAGGGCGACAAAACCCGGCACACGGTCGCGCAGTTGCGCCAGTAAACCGGGCTGATCAACAAAAGCCTGCTGATGGCAAAACAGCAGCTGCTGATTGCTCACGGCAATGACATCGTTATGGAAAACGCCCTGATCGATGACCGCCGGATTTTGCTGCGCAAAAATGACTTTTTCAGGCGAGAGCTGATGCAGGCGGGCGACCGCTTCACTGGCTTCACGGGTTTGCCGGGCCGGGTAGCGTCGGGGGGCCGTATCAGACTGGCCGTCGCGACCATAGATAAACAGTTGTACACCCGCGTCACCATAGTCGCCGCCCAGACGGTTATGGTTGGCCGCCCCTTCATCACCAAACCTGGCCACCTGCGGTAGCGCATCATGCACAACAAAATGTCGCGGATCGCGAAACAGCGCTCGCAGCAGAGCGGCCGTTTGCGGGGCTTCAATGGAACGGTGAAATTTGTTGTTGAGATTCGCGACGGTGAAATGCACCCGACGGTCAGCGCTGTCGGCTGAGGGTGATACCGTTGCCGCATTGGCCACCCACATCGCCGAGGCCGAGCTGGCGGCTGACAGTAACGCGGGGGCCGTTTTATGGGCTTTTTCCAGGACCTGCGCATCGCTGCCGCTAAAACCCAGCTGACGCAGCACGGCAATGCCGGGCCGCTCATGCGGCGGGATCACGCCCTGAACAAATCCCATGTCGGCCAGCGCTTTCATTTTCAGTAAGCCCTGCTTTGCCGCCAGCCGCGGATTCGACGGCTGGTGTTGATGGCGCGTCGAGGCTTCGTTACCGAATGACAACCCCGCGTAATGGTGCGTCAGTCCGACCAGCCCATCAAAGTTGGCTTCTGTGGCTTTCATGGGCGACCTCCTTGCGGTGAAAAATCCAGGCCCGGTGACAGTGTTGCCGGAAGCGTAAGCTGCGGCGATTCCAGCGAGGCCATCGGCCAGGCACAATAGTCTGCGGCATACCAGGCGCTGGCGCGATGGTTACCCGAGGCGCCAATCCCGCCAAACGGTGCCGTACTGGCAGCGCCAGTCAGCGGCTTATTCCAGTTCACAATACCGGCACGCGCTTCCAGCAACAGCTGGTCAAACTGCTCGCGGGAAGGTGAAATTAACCCGCACGCCAGGCCGTAACGCGTCTGGTTAGCCAGTTGAATCGCCTGCGGATAATCGTCGTAACGCATCACCGCCAGTAGCGGGCCAAATACTTCTTCATCCGGCAAATTGTCTACCGCGGTCACGTCAATAATGCCGGGCGTTAACAGCGCCTGTTGCCGGTTGGGCCAGCGCATTGCCAGCAGTATCTTGCCGCCCGCCGCGACGCGCTGCTGCCATTCGGCATAAATTTTTTTGGCAGCGGCGCAGGAGATCACGCTGCCCATAAAAGGTTGCGGATCGGCGTTCCAGGCGCCAGGTTGCAACCGCCCGGCTACCTCAACCAACCGTGTCAGGAAGGCATCACCGGCCGCGCCCCGTTTGACCAGTAAGCGGCGCGCGCAGGTACAACGCTGGCCTGCCGTGATAAAGGCCGACTGAATGGCGATATGCACCGCCCCGTCGGTATCCGCGGGATCGTCCACGATCAGTGCATTGTTACCGCCCATTTCCAGCGCCAGCATTTTTTCAGGCTGCCCGGCAAACTGGCGATGAAGCTGATAACCGGTATGTGCGCTACCGGTAAACAGCAGGCCGTCAATGCCCTGCTCAGCCGCCAGCGCCTGGCCGGTTTCACGTCCGCCCTGCAGCAGTCCCATGACGCCATCTGGCAGGCCCGCCTCCCGCCACAGCTGTACCGTTTTCTCAGCGGTGGCCGGCGTCAGCTCGCTGGGTTTGAACACCACACAGTTACCGGCGAGTAAGGCGGGCACAATGTGGCCATTCGGTAAATGGCCCGGGAAATTATACGGGCCGAATACCGCCAGCACGCCATGAGGACGATGACGCAGGGCATTTTCGCCCTGTTGCTGCTCCCCGGTGCGAGCGTGATAGGCTTTAACGGAAATCGCAATTTTGTTGATCATCGCGGTCACTTCCGTCAGCGCTTCCCAGCGCGGTTTCCCCGTTTCCTGCGCAATGCAGTCGGCCAGGGCGGTTTTGTGGTTCTCGAGCTGTACCGCGAAACGTTCAACGATGGCCTGACGGGCGGCAAAAGGCTGTCTTGCCCACGCCGGAAAGGCCGACCGGGCCGCCTGGCAGGCCGCTGTAACCTGCTCCGATGAAGCCGCGCACCCCTGCCACAGCGTGTCGCCGCTGACCGGGTCCTGTTTAGAAAAGTGATCTGACTCGCCAGCGAGCCACTGTCCGTTAATCAGGTGCGTCATGCCTTTTTCTCCTCACTACACAGCGTCACTACGCGCAGGCTGTCACCCGGCTGGCACTGCAACGCCTGTAACTGTTCGTCATTAAGCTGAATATGTTCAGCGCTCGGATCGACCGGTATAAGTGCGACACGAAACCGGTGATAATCGGTGTTGGCGACCAGACAAAGTGGCGCATCCTGCCGGGCCTCGCCTTTTCGTGCCGTCAGTAACCGGCTGTCCCGCACGGCGCGGATGTCATCAATGTCACATTCCAGCGTCGGCCCGCCATCAAAGATGTCAATATACTGGCGGTAGCGGAAACCCTCCGCCTCCAGTACCGCACGTGCGGGCGCGGTTTTAGGATGGACCTGACCAATGACGGCCTGCGCTTCCGGGGTTAAATAGTGCAGATAAAGCGGGTGCTTGGGCATGAGTTCCGCAATAAACGTTTTCTGCCCGGTACCGCTCAGAAAATCGGCTTTGCGAAATTCCATCGAGAAAAAGTGAATGCCCACGCTGTCCCAAAACGGGGAATGCCCCTGTTCATCGCTGACGCCGCGCATTTCGGCAACCACCCGCGCCATAAAGCAGTCGCGAAAGTTCGCCATAAACAGAAAACGGGACTTCGATAACAGATAACCGTTTTTACCGTCACGATAGTCGGGATCCAGAAACAGCGTGCAGAGTTCGCTACTGCCTGTATGGTCATTGCTTAATGACAGTGTCGGCAACGTGGCGTACACGTTCAGCTCTTTTGAGGCATGCACCTGTGTGCCGACCCGAAAGTTGTACCAGGGTTCCTGTAGACCTACAGCCACCTCAATGGCGCAGATCCCCACCGCGCGATTGTCCTGGCTGTCAGCCAGCACAAACACATAGCCCTGTTCAGCACGCGGCAGCGTGCCCTGCCAGGTATGCAGCGAGCGTTCAATTCGGGCCTGTAGCGTGGCGCTGTCAACCGGCAAGGAGGTCAGTCCGCCGCCTGTTTTTGCCGCCAGTGCCATCAGCTGACTCAAATCATCCCGCTCGACCGGACGAATCACCATCATGATGCCTGGCCCTTAAACAGCTGTTCACAGGCCTGGGCAAAGCGCGCCATACCGGTCTTTACTTCCTGTTCGCTGATATTCAGCGCCGGCGCAAAACGCACCACGTTAGCCCCGGCGATCAGTACCATAACGCCCTGTTCAGCGGCGGCGAGGTTGATCTGTTTGGCTTTCCCCGCAAAGTCGTCGTTCAGTACGGCCCCAATCAATAACCCTAACCCGCGCACCGTTTTAAACAGATGCAGACGTTGATTGAGGTCATTCAGCGCCGCCATAATCCAGTCATGGCGCATCTTCACGCCGTCCATCACTTCAGGCCGGTTAATCAGTTCCATGACTTTCCCTGCCACCGCGCCCGCCAGGGGATTACCGCCATAGGTTGTGCCATGTGTGCCCACGCCCATCACCTGCGCCAGGTCTTCACGCGTTAACATGGCACCAATGGGAAACCCACCGCCCAGCGCCTTGGCACTGGTCAGGACATCCGGCGTCACGCCATAGTGCATATAGGCGTACAGCGAGCCGGTCCGGCCAACGCCGCTCTGCACTTCATCGAAAATCAGCAAGGCCTGATGTTTATCGCACAGTTCACGCAGGCCGCGCAGAAACGCGGGCTCTGCCGGAACAACACCGCCTTCCCCCTGAACAGGTTCGACAATGACGGCACAGGTCTGATCGGAAATCAGTGCGGCAGCAGACGCAAGATCGTTAAATTCCGCGTGCTGAATATCTGCCGGAAGTGGCGCAAAATCTTTTGAATAGGCAGGCTGCCCTCCCGCAGAAACGGTAAACAGCGTGCGGCCATGAAAGGCATTTTTAAATGCGACGATGCCGCTTTTATGGTTACCAAACCGGTCATGTGCCACTTTTCGGGCCAGCTTCAGCGCCGCTTCGTTTGCCTCTGCCCCGGAGTTGCAAAAGAACACACGGTCAGCAAAGGTGGCATCGATCAGGTGTTTCGCCAGACGTAAAACGGGTTCATTGGTATATCCATTGCCTGTATGCCACAGACGTGAAGCCTGCTCCTGAAGCGCCTGCTGAAGCGCGGGATGCGCATGGCCCAGCGCATTAACGGCGATACCGCCGGCGAAATCGATATAGTCTTTTCCCTGCTGATCCCAGACGGTTGAGCCCTCTGCGCGGACCGGTACAAAACTGGCGGGTGCATAAACCGGCATCATCCAGTGATCAAAATCATGACGCGAAACCTGCAGTGGCATAGTCCTTCTCCTGTACCCCAGGGGTAATCTGTTTGTTTGTTAAATGTTAAGAATGTAAAGACTCGTCCTACGATAGATTGCAGATAGCGTGCCAGCCAAGGACTAAAATGCATAAAATGGAGCGCATAACCAATTATCAATAACTTACGAGTGGCGATCATTCATTTAAAATGCATAAATAGTGAATAACAGTCTGAGGGAGACGGGATAGTAGCGTTTTTTATAGCGGAATTATGCAAGGGCGATATGAAATATTGCTTTTGTGATCGCTGATAAATTATTTGTTTAAAAGCGTGCAAAGTGCGCCTCACAATGGGGCGCTTGCATGGTTGTTGTGCAAAACAAAAGAAAACTATTATGACCGGGATGAATTAACTCAAATAAAAGACAAAAGAATGAACTGGAATAAATCACTCCTGGTTTCATAATTTATAATTATTCATCTGTTTTTTTATTTTATTTCCAGGGTGACTATCAGGAATTTAATAACCTGTACCAGGCCAGAATTACAATTACTACGCAGACTAATGATATGAAATCTGTCCTTTTTAGATTATTTTTTAGTCATAAAAGGTTGATTATTTCACCACGGTCGCTAGCGCTTTCGTTTTTTTACTGGTCTGAACAGGTCACGTTAATGATATATATCAAATGACTGTTATATATGACATTTTCTTCTTTTTATTGCCAGATAATTCATAAGGAAAAACAATAACACCGGCCACAAGCCAGTCAGCAAAAGCGTTTTTATCGTTTAGTTCCCTGAAATACACATTTAGTTACACTTATTGCGCTAGGCTGAATTAACAATTTGTGTCATTTTCTTTTCACCCCACCAGAGGGGCAAATAATAAGACAACCACAGGGTAAATAATAAATGATGAAGCGCACTTTAGTGGCGGCATTAATGCCGTTACTGATCGGCCTGCCGACTGCTCAGGCCGCACAAATTTATAATAAAGACGGAAATAAGCTGGATTTAACAGGCAAGGTCAACGTCATGCGTCTTTTTTCTAAAGACGATTCGAATAATGGCGACTCCAGCTACACTCGTATCGGTTTCAAAGGTGAAACCGCCATCACCGATCAACTCACCGGTTATGGTTTCTGGCAGTATCAGTACAGTCTGTCTAACTCTGAAGGGTCAGATGCCAACAACACCAACAAAACCCGTCTGGGTTATGCCGGTCTGAAATTTGGTCAACTGGGTTCACTGGATTATGGTCGTAACTATGGCCTGGTCTATGATGCACTGGGCTATACAGACATGCTGCCGGTATTTGGTGGTGACTCCGCTAACACCGATGCCTTCCTGAGCCTGCGTTCAGGCGGTTTGCTGACCTGGCGCAATAAAGATTTCTTCGGTCTGGTTAAGGGCTGGAACGTCGCGGCGCAGTATGAAGGCAAAAACGACCGTACCAGCACCACGGATGCAGGTCTGGAAGTCCGTCGTTCGAATGGCGATGGTTATGCCCTGTCAACATCCTATGACTTTGACTTTGGTCTGAGCTTTGTCGGCTCCTTTGCCAGCCTGAACCGCATTACGGCACAGAACAGCGCGGCCTTTGGTCGCGGTGATAAAGCGCAGCTGTGGGCAACGGCCGCCAAGTACGATGCTAACCAGATTTACCTGGCCGCAATGTACGGTGAAACGCTCAACGCCACCCCAATCAAAGTGGGTAATTCTTCGGGCTTTGCGAATAAAACGCAAAATCTGGAACTCGTGGCTCAGTATCAGTTCCTGAACGGCTTCCGTCCTTCCGTGGGTTATGTCACATCGAAAGCGAAAGATGTCGAAGGGATTGGCGACGGCGATCTTTACAAGTACACCTCTGTGGGTGCCACCTACTACTTCAACAAAAACATGTCCGTCTATGCAGAGTACAAATTTAACCTGTTGAAGAAAAACAATGCGCTGGGCAGAGCAACAGACGATATTACTGGCGTCGGTCTGACCTACCAGTTCTAAGCGTTACCCCCTCATTGTTAAACGGCCCGGCCTGTGTCTGACGGGCCGTTTCTCTTTACCCCGTCCTCTCAGCTCAGGCGATAGTGACAGTCTGGCTGCATCGGTTGGGGCAGATCCTTCTCTCCCGACATTTCCCGCAAATTGATTTCTATGTTGATGCAGATAGCATCCATCGGCAGATGGTTATTCTTATAGCCAAACGGCATTTCCAGCTCTTCCGCCAGCGTATCGAGTGACAAAAAGGTGTAGGAAATAAACATCGACACCAGCGGCGTCATCGCATGCAGGTCCGGCGCCAGCGCAAACGGCAGCAACGCACAAAACAGATAAACGGTACGCCGTAGCAGCAAGCCATAGGCAAACGGCACCGGCATGCTGGCCAGCCGTTCACATCCTCCCAGTACTGCCGCAATCTGGTTGAGGTTGTTGTCAATCGTGCTCCAGACAATATCGCTGATTACCCCTATTTGTCGCTGCTTTGCCAGCCACTGCGACAATTGCAAATGCAGCATATTTGCCGCCGAGTGCTGGCCCAGCAGCACCTCGGCCTCGCTGCCCAGCAGGCGCGTCAGGTCGTCACGTGCATCCGTATGACGGAGTTGATGTTTCAGACTGGCACAGAATGCCAGCAGCATGGCCTGCACCCGCTCCGCATCTGCCGGACAGAAGGCAATAACCTGACGCAAAATATTACGGCAGGCAATCAGCAACGCCCCCAGTAACAGGCGGGCCTCGCTGAATCGCGCATAGCAAACGCTGTTACGGAAACCCAGAAAGATAGCGATGGAGACGCCCAACAGGCTGAACGGCGCCAGCGTGAGCTTAATGCCCAAAGTTTCATACCAGTCCAGCAACGCCAGGGCGAGCAGCGACATTAACAGGTTAAGAAACAGGCGGAACAGGATATCGGGCAGAACAGAGCCATGCCAGGCAAACAGGCGGATAAACCAATGGTTGGGTGGTCGAAGAATCATGGTGTGCAGATGAATGGATATTTTTGCCGATTCCTCGAGTGTGCATGTGCTTTTACCAGTGAAAAAGTGTGACAAAAATCACACTTTATTGTGACGTTAGTTACTGAAGCTCAGCGGATCGGTAACCGGCGAGCGCGCCTCCGCCTGTTCCGCGGGCGGCTCATCCAGCGACAACGGCGGCTGGACCCTGAGGGTGATCCAGTTGGACGTGACGCGCTGTTGTTTACTGTCTTCGACCGTAACCGACAGATGGTAAGTATTGCTGGCCCCCGGAGTGCTGTCCCACGGCGGCACAATCACGCTCCAGCCGTCCGTTGCACTGTTGTTCGGGGGAGCAGTCAGACTCAGCGCCGCCGTGTCGCCCTGCCAGCTCAGCCCCTTAATCGCATGACTGGCGCGTACCTGCAGCTTAAGTGGAACGCTCTCGCCCGGATTAAGCTGCCATGGCGGCGTCGCCAGAAACACGGAGAGGGTTTTGCGCTGCCGGTAAGCCATTACCGGCGTTTGGCTGCGCGTGACGGTATCGTAGCGACTGCCACGCAACGAACGCATCTCGGCGACGTTACTGGCATCCAGCTGGCGGCTTAAAGCCACGCCAAAACGATAATTCAGTTTCAGCCCAACCTGATCCTGGGTCTCGCCGGCACTGCTGGTTTTGTGGCTGGCCGTAAAGGTCACCAGCGGCACGGGCGTGTAAGACAGCCCGAGCGAGAGTGCCGCCGGATTGTGGTAGCGATTACCGCTGTTAAACAGATCAACCTTTTCACCCAGATACTGCTGATAACTGAATGACACGCCCAGCTGACGGTAAAAAGGCAGATAGCTTTGAGTGGTGATGTCGTAACCTTCGGCCATGCGGTATTGCTGGCTGCTGTCACGATTGCGCCATCCTGAAAGCGGATGATAGTAATTAGCGGAGAGCCGCAGGTTGTTGCTCCAGGCTTCCGTTCCCACCGATGCGCGCTGGAGGCCGCTGCGAAAACTGCGATCGATAAAACTGTTGTAGCCTAACAGCCAGTTGCCCAGATCCCAGCGCTGGCCCAGTCCCGCATTACCGACCACCCCTTCCACCGTATCGTGTAGACCAAGCTGACTAAACGTCAGATAGCGGTTTTCATCGGCCAGCGGACTAAACAGATTACCGCCGGTCCCGTCAAAATTGCCGTCCATGTCGACTTTCAGGTCGAACTCTGCATTGCCGTAGGGAGAGAGCAGCGACTGCCCTTCCGTTTCCACCCGCGTCGCAACTTCGTCACGCAGATGATTAAACGCCCACTGCCCGGCCTGCTGACCAAAGGTCACATCGCTGCTGCTTTCACTGGCTTCTGCAATGCTTTTCGCCGCCTTCGCCAGTTTTTCACTCCACTGATGATCCTCCTCGACATGCCCCAGCGACGGAAGATCGTCAAGCGACTGCCGAAAACGAGCGGGATCGCCAAATGGGGTGGCAGGAATCTGACTGTCGGCTTGCAGCGCACGAACAGGGGCGGCGGCGATGGCCGTCATGACAGTCAACGCGAGAAGAACAGGTCTGTAAATCACATCATCAGGTCCGGGCATAAACATTATCAGGTGGTTTCTCAACGAGAATGACAAAACCAGCGCAGACTATTTTAGCATAATGTGACCCAGATTAATGATTTGAAGCGATATTTGTGCTCAGAGAAGCGGCAAACCCCGCATGAAACGGGGTTAAGATAACCCCTCACCGACGTAACGCGCCGGGGAAAAGATCAGGAGAAAATCAATCCGCCGTCCACATTGATCGTTTGCCCGGTAATATAGCGCGCATCATCCGAGGCCAAAAACGCCACCAGCCCGGCCACATCCTGCGGCTGTCCGGCGCGCTTCAACGGAATCGTGTCGACCCACTCCGCCATCAGCTCGCCTTTGCCATAGGTTTTCTTATCGCTGCTGAGAATGGCTCCCCAGGCCCGATCGTTGTAATCCCACATTTCACTTTCAATAATGCCCGGGCAAAACGCATTCACGGTAATGTTCCAGCGCGCCAGTTCCAGTGCCAGACTTTGTGTAATACCGATTACCCCCATTTTACTGGCGGCGTAATGCGGCGTGTAGATAAAGCCTTTGCGTCCCTGGCCGGAGGACGTATTGATCAGGCTGCCGCCGTTTTGCTGCACCATGTATTTGGCCGCCTCACGACAGCACAGCCAGACACCGGTGGTATTGACGGCGAGCACGCGCTCGAAATCGCTTTTCGGCAACGCATCAAACGCATCAATGGTGATAACCCCTGCGTTTTGAATCGACACGTCAATGCCGCCAAAACGTTCTGCGGCCTGCCGGTACAGGCGTTGTACCTGCGCTTCATCCATGACATCCGCCTGCAGGGCCAGGATAGCGGCCCCGGTGGCGCGAAGACTGTCGGCCGTGGCAAATACCCGATCAGCGTTGGAGACCATCACAAGGTTTGCGCCGTCCTGGGCAAAGCGGGCGGCGATGCCGGCACCAATCCCGCGGCAGGCGCCGGTGATCACCACGGTTTTTCCACTAAAATTGCGGTTCATGCTGCTCCCCTGTTATCCATGACTGATATCAGCCCGTGGCGTGACCGGCTGCTTTTTTTCATGACGACGCAGCAGTATCACTTTGCTCTGCAGGCGCTGCTGGAACTGGTCAATCACCACGGCGGTCACTATCACCACGCCCTTGATCACCATTTGCCAGAAATCACTGACGCCCATCATGACCATGCCGTCGGCCAGAAAGACGATAACAAAGGCCCCGATGATTGAGCCGGAGAGACGACCGCGCCCCCCCGCCAGCGCGGTACCGCCCAGTACCGTGGCACCGATAGCATCCATTTCAAACATATTGCCGGTCATCGGATGCGCAGTCTGTAACTGGGAGGCAACGATCAGGCCGACCAGTGCAGCACACAGGCCCGAAAAGGCATAGACGAATACTTTCACTTTAATAATCGGCACACCGGCCAGCCTTGCGGCCGGTTCATTGCCGCCCGTCGCATAGATGTAGCGGCCAAGCGGCGTTTTACGGGTGAGATAAAGGCCAAGCAGCAGGAAGCCGATCATCAGCCAGATCGGAATGTACACGCCCAGGAAGGTGCCCGATCCTAACCACGCGAAGCCGGTGTTGCCCAACGCAGGCAGGCCCACCAGGTTGGCATAGGTCGCGCCATCGTTAAACAGCAGCGCCGCGCCGCGGGCGACATACATTACGCCCAGGGTACAGATGAAGGGGGCGACGCCCAACCGGGTAATTATCGCCCCGTTAAGGATGCCCACCAGCACACCAAACAGCGCTACCACCAGAATCACCTCCGGCACGTTCAGGAAGAGCCGGTTCCCGTCCCATAACGGGATGCCTGCGGTCAGCAACGCCCCCGCGACCATACCGCAGATACCGGCAACCGCGCCCACCGAGAGATCAATGCCGCCGGTCAGGATCACCAGCGTCATGCCAATCGCCAGCAGGCCGGTAATCGCCACATGCTGCGTCATGATCAGTACGTTAGAGGGCGTCAGAAAATTCGGCACCATGACGCTAAAGAAACCGACGACGATCAGTAAGGCAATAAAAGTACGCGCCTTGAGCAAATACATATAAAGCAGATATTTTTGGTTCATGGAGTTCTCCGGCACCTCAGGCTTGCGGGGTTGACGCGCTAATCAGTTTTTCGCGCGTGGCATCCGCGCGGGGAAGATCGGCAGTAATACGGCCGTCGGCCATCACCAGAATGCGATCGGCCAGCGCCATGACCTCATCCAGTTCAGACGACGAAAACATGACCGCCAGCCCCTGTTGCGCCAGCTGACCAATCAGGTGGTACACATCGGTTTTGGCGCCCACATCAATGCCGCGCGTGGGTTCATCGAGCAGGACGACCTGAGGACCGGTCATCAGCGCTTTGCCCAGCACCACTTTCTGTTGGTTGCCGCCGCTCAGCGAGGTGATGGGCAGTTCGCTGTCGCTGACTTTAATGGCCAGCTGCCGAATCATCTCATTCACCCGCTGCTGCTCCCGTTCAGGGTTTACGAGGCCCAGCGCGCGTCGAAACCCGCGCAGGCTGAGATCGGACAACGTCATGTTGGCGGTGATCGACATCAACCCCACGATGCCTTCGCCCTTGCGATCCTCCGGCACCAGCGCAATACCACGCCTGAGCCGCTGCTGAAAATTACAGGTATCCAGTCGCTGCTCACCCAGACAGATATGCCCGTCCTGACAGGGCTGTAGCCCGATCAGACCTTTAAACAGCTCCGTTCGCCCGGCACCCAGCAGACCATAAATCCCAATCACCTCGCCTTTGCGCAGACTAAAACTGACTGCATTCAGGCGGTAACCGCCGTTCTGATGCAGCGCCGTCAGCCCGTCGACTTTCAGTACCGTTTCGCCCTGTACGGCAGGCTGATAGTCGAAATGTTTTGTCTTGTCGCCCACCATTTGCGCAATGATCCAGGGCACGCTGGCCTCGCGCACCTCCCGTTCCGCAATAAAGCGCCCGTCCCGGAAAATGGTGATGTGGTCGCCAATTTCCATCAGTTCTTCCAGCCGATGGGAGATATAAATGATGGTGACGCCACGTCGCTTGAGTTGCTCAATCACGTTGAACAGCACTTTGACTTCCGACTGACTCAGGGCGCTGGTGGGTTCGTCCATGATCAGCACGCGCGTGTCCTTTGACAGCGCCCGGGCGATCTCTACCAGTTGTTGATGACCAATGCCCAACTCATCCAGCGGCGCACAGGGATCGACGTCCAGCTCCAGCCGCTCCAGCAGCGCCTGGGCCAGCTGATACTGGTACTTTTCATTGATGACGCCGCGCTGAAAGAATTCGTTGGCGATAAAGATGTTGTCCATCACGTTCATATTGGGGAACAGGTTCAGTTCCTGAAAAATAATGCTGATGCCCAACTTCTCAGCCTGATGAGTGGAACTGAGCGTAACCGGCTTGCCATCCAGCCAGATTTCACCTGATGAGGGCGTTTCAACCCCCGCCAGCATCTTCATCATGGTGGATTTGCCTGCGCCGTTCTCCCCGATCAGCACATTTACTTTGTTGCGATAGACCCGATAATTGACCTGATCCAGCGCGGTCACACCGGGATACACGCGTGACAGGCCACGCGTTTCAATAATGACGTCGTCTTGCGGTTGCGCTTCAGGCATGATCACCTCCTCACTGACGCGTAATCTGGGCTGGCGTGATAGCAGGAAGGGCGCGCGGAATATCCCAGCTACTGAACACCCCTACCACCTGGACGTGATCACCGGTTTTGATATGGCTGTCCTTCATCATGTTGACGGCCTGCTGATTAATGGCTTTGCCAAAATCACTGAACAGGTCCTGATTGTTGAAGTCCTGATAGCTGATGCCTTTATACGCATCCCGCAGCGCCGTACCACGAATAATCGGGCCCGTCTGAATAGTGACAGTGTCACCCGATGCATCTTTGACTTTCATTTTGCCGTTGCGCGAGGTGGTCTCCAGCGCCGTCACATCGCCGCTGACACTGACACTAAAGACACAGGGGTTTTCGCTTTGTGAGCGATAGCCGAGCGCCTTACAGGCGCTGTCCAGATCCTTCTCTGCCTGCAGCCGCTGCATCAACTCGCCCAGCGGTCTGGCCTGAGCGACGATCTGCGGAACCAGCTTCTGCTGCCAGAGGGCGTGGATGTTGGCCATGTGCGGATTGGGGGGATTCTTGAGATCGGCCAGTTCCTGCTGCGAGACAATACGGCAGCCACTCAGCGCGGCGACCACCACTATCAGACAGAGTCGGTTGTACATACATTCTCCCTGGCGCCCGTAAAGACGGGCGCAATACGCGTGAATTACGACTTGTAGTTAAAATCTTGTACGTTTTTGGCATTGTCTGGCGTGATCAAAATGCCGCGGAACATCACACGTTGTTTCTCCGGCTTGACGCCCTTCTGGATGTAGTTATCCAGGTCAGTCATGCCCTGCGCGGCAATCGCCTGGGCCTGCAGCATGACGGTGGCTTTTAAGGTCCCGGCTTTCACCGCATCACGCTCGTCATTGCTGCCGTCAATCCCGACCACGACCACATCGTTGCGGCCTGCCGCTTTTAGTGCGGCAATCGCGCCCAGCGCAACCGGACCATTACCGCAAATCACCCCTTTTACGTCCGGGTGGGCCTGTAAAATGCTGTCCATGATGCGTTTGCCGTCGATAAGCGTGCCTTTGGCATCCTGACGGGCGATGCTTTGCATATCGGGATACTGTTCCAGCACCTGGTGGAAGGATTTTGAACGGGTGACGCAGTTATTATCTGCGAGGTTACAGGTCAGCTCGGCATACTTGCCTTTCTCACCCATTTTCTCGACAAACACGTTGGCCACATCCGAACCGGCCTGAAAATTGTTATGGGTGATTTGTTCCAGCGCCACATCGTCTACCGGGATTTCGCGATTGATTAACACCACCGGTATCCCGGCGTCTTTCGCTTTCTTAATGGCTGCGACGCTGGCTGTCGAGTCCGCGTTATCCAGAATGATGCCCTGCACTTTTTTGCCGATGGCCGCATCGATCAGCTCGTTTTGTTTTTTGACATCCTCACCATGAGACAGCACCGAGGTTTTGTAGCCCAGTTCCTGCGCTTTCAGATTGGCCCCCTTCGCTTCTGAGGCGTAATAGGGATTATCCAGGGAGTTAACCAAAATCATGATGGTGCCCTTTTCCACGGCAAGCGCCGCGTGGGAAAACAGGCAGGCGGCAATCGAAGTACAGAGCAACGTCGTTTTTTTCATGGTGATGTCTCGCTATTATCGTTGTGGCAGGGAAAAGATGACGGGCCGGTCGCCTTACCAGATGGTGAATCCACCGTCGATCATCAGGTCAGCACCGGTGATCATGTCGCTGCCATTGCTGGCAAAGAACAGGACGGCGGCGGCAATTTCGTCGGTATAGGCAAAGCGGCCTAAGGGGATGAGTTTTTTCATTTCTGTGCCCTTCTCACCGCGCCAGGCTTTTTCGCCCATGGGCGTCAGTACCACCGTCGGTGATAAGGTATTGACGTTAATGCGGTGCGGGGCGAACTCTTTCGCCATCACCTTTGTCATACCCAGCAGGCCAGCTTTCGCCGAGGTATAGGCCACATGGTTGTCGATAGCGATGGAGGCCGCCTGAGAGGCGATATTAATAATCTTGCCGCCGTTGCCAGCCCGGACCATGCGTTTCGCCACTGCCTGCGAGCACAGAAAAGGCCCGGTCAGATTGACGGCGATCTGCTTTTGCCATTCCGCAAATTCGGTGTCCAGCACCGGCTGGAGCATCACATAGCCCGCGCAGTTCACCAGAATGTCGATATGTCCGTAGTGGTTTTCCACCTCCCCGAACGCCCGTTCAACGTCGGCAGGTTCCGTCACATCACAGCACACCAGTTGCACCGGCTGACCGGCGAACGTCTCACGCAGGTGTTCCGCTTTTTCGGCTTCAAAAGGCGGATAAAGCAGCGCCAGGCGAGCCCCTTTCTTCAACAACATCTCGTTACTGGCCATGGCAATGCCGCCCAGACCGCCCGTCACCACGGCTACTTTGCCGCTGAGATCCATGTTGTTGTCTACGCCATAACGCAGGTTAACGTCATATTCACTGCTCATCCGACTGTCCTCTCAGGTTTTTAATTCCCCACAATCATTTTCGAACAAAAATATATGCTATCGAATTGATGGTTAATGTGGCTAAGATCAAATTTCGCGAAAATGCCCTTCAGGCAGCGACAGCCCGTTAAAATCCCGTGATCCAGATTACAGATCCCGTGAAACAGGCGGTGCAAACGGTGACAGGGTGAGAGACAGGAGGCGACAATAAGTCACATTCATTTTCGTTCGAAAACACACAGAGAATCGGCGCTCACTCGCCAAAGCGAAACCGGCAAGGTAAACTCTTTCACAGCGCGTGAATGCACGAAGCCCGATGCAAGTAAAAGAGGGAGCATTTCGATTGAAAAGCAAAACTGAGCAGTTAGCTGAAATGCAGCAGCGGCGTGAAAAGATTTTAGAGATGATTCGGGAAGACGGCACGGTAACGGTTAAAGCGTTAACCCAAACTTTTGGGCTTACCGAGGCCACGCTGCGGACCGACCTGCGCATGCTGCAAAAACAGGGATTTGTACAACGCTATCATGGTGGCGCAACGCTGATGACCGGCAAGCAGAACACCGGCCTGTTGCAGCTTGAACGTCAGACGCATCTGGAAGAGAAAGACGCCATTGGTCGTCTGGCCGCGCAGCACATCGAAAATGGCGATACGGTGATTTTCGATTCCGGTACGACAACGACGGCGATTGCCGATGCCATCAGCCACATTCGCCGTCTGTCTGTGGTCACCACCGCCGTCAACATCGCCCTGAAACTGGGCGGTGAGCCGGGCATTAATGTGTTGCTGACAGGCGGCACCTTTAAGTTTCCGACGCTGTCAACGTCGGGCGAGAAAGCGGCCAGCTTTTTTGAAAATGTGCTGGCGGAAAAGCTGTTTCTCGCCACCGCCTGTATTTCGCCGCGGCTGGGCCTGAGCTTTCCCAGTGAAACCGATATTAAAGTGAAAATGGCGATGATTAACTCCGCCAGTACCGTTTATGTCGTGGCGGACTCCAGCAAAATCGACAAGGTCTCGATGTTTGCCCTGCCCTGCGACTGGAGCCACATCCACTATCTGATCACCGACAGTGGGATCAGCCCGTCGCATATTGCGGCCTTTGAAGCGCTGGGCGTCAGGGTGCTGGTTGCGCCCACTCCGACCCGCCGGTCAGGATAGTCTGTCCCTGATTTTTCCCCCGACGCCGTCATCGTCAGTGCGATGCCGTCACGCTCATCGCCGTCTCGCGCGATTGGGCAGCCATAAGATCGGCACGGTAATAGCGCACCACGTCGCCCACAATCAGTAACGACGGTGACACCGGTTTTTGCTGTTCGACCGTATCAGGCAACCCGGCCAGCGTGGTGATCAGCACCCGCTGGTCCCGGCGCGTACCGTTTTCAATGATTGCCACCGGCGTCGCCTCACTGCGGCCATATTCCCGTAACCGGGCGCTAATCACGCTGCTCCAGCTTAACCCCATGTAAAACACCAGCGTCTGATTGGTGGCGGTCAGCGCCGCCGCATCCAGCTGCGGTTCGCCGCTGCGCCCGTGCCCTGTGATAAAGCGCAATGACTGGGCGCAGTCACGGTGCGTCAGCGGAATGCCGCTGGCAGCCGCACAGCCCACGGCGGCGGTAATGCCGGGTACCACCTCGCAGGCAATATTCGCCTGCTGCAGGCTGACCATCTCTTCGCCGCCACGGCCAAAGATAAAGGGATCGCCGCCTTTTAACCGCACGACATTGCGCCCGCTGGCGGCCAGATCCACCAGCAGTTGATTGATCTGTGCCTGCTTCAGGCCGTGATGACCCGGCTGTTTACCGACGTCGATACAGAGCGCGCTGCTGGCGACTTCCGCCATCACCGCTTCGCTGACCAGGCGATCATAAACCACGACGTCCGCGCGTTGCAGCAAACGCAGCGCCTTGACTGTCAGTAGCTCCACATCCCCCGGCCCAGCCCCGACCAGCCAGACCTTGCCCGGGCTGGACGCGTTTTCCGGCGCCAGCAGTTTATCTAAAGCGTTGATCGCGATCGTCATTCTTCCTCCGGTACAGCAACGGAAAGCAAAAGGTGTTTTAGCTCCGGCAGACAGGAGCCGCAGTTAGTACCACAGTTGAGTGCGTTACCCAGTGCCTGGGTGCTGTGACAGCCCTGTTTAATCGCCTGTAAGATCGTGTTTTCTCCGACGCCAAAGCAGCTACAGATCGTCCGGCCAGCCACGGCACGTTGTGCCGATTGTCCTGCCAGCAGAGCATGCCGTTCCGCCGCATTCGCCGGCGCCTGGCGAAAAGCCTGCGCAACCCAGTCATGATCGATCGCGGGTAACGACGCGCCGGCATAAAAAGCCAGCTGCAGCTCACCGTTGCGCCAGGCCAGCAGGCGGTAATGCGGTTCCGCCGCGTGGGCGGTTTGCCGTTGCAGCCCGTCCAGCGGGATCGTTGCCGTGAGCCACTGTTCTGGCGAACCGTCTCCGGCCAGGCTAAAACGTTGCGCGCCCTCATAGGGTGTACGCGCCCAGTAGCGCAGTCCGTCAGGCGGGCTTACGTCGCGCTGCCAGAGCCAGCCCTGCCAGTGGGTGTGGAGCGGCTGGATACGTACGGCGGTTTGTTTAAAGGCAGGCTGCGCCGAGACCGGACAGCGGGTTGAGGCCACCAGCCCGCCGACCGTGCCCTGCAGACTGAACTGTCGGTTCCAGTGCATAGGGACAAAGATCTCACCGCGTCGCAGACCGCTGTCCAGCGTCACGCGCACCGTCATCCAGCCCGCGTCGGACTGCACCCGTGCCAGTGCCCCCGCGCACAGGCCATAGCGTTGTGCGTCCTGCGGATGCAGTGCTGCAAACGGCTCATCACAATGCTGCATGAGCCGGGGAACCAGACCGGTGCGTGTCATGGTGTGCCACTGATCGCGGATCCGTCCGCTGTTCATCAATAACGGATACGCCGCCCTGCACGCGACGGGCTGCGGCGTGGCCGGTGGCAACAGGCGGGCTTTACCATCAGGATGGTAAAAGTGCCGGTCGCTAAACAGCCGCGCGCAACCCTGGGGATAGCGGGCGTTGACCGGCCACTGCACCGGCGTCAGCGCATCCCACTGTGCGTCGCTCATCCCGGCCAGACCGCTGATATCAAACGCGCGCTGGCCGTTGTTCTCAAACCCCGACAACGCCGCGTGTTCGCGGAAGATGGCTGCCGGGTGCGTCCAGGCAAAGCCTTCATGAAAGCCCAGACGCTGGGCGACCTGGGCGAGTAACCACCAGTCCGGTTTCGCTTCTCCGGCCGGGGGCATAAACGCGCGCTGGCGGGAAATCCGGCGTTCAGAATTGGTCACGGTGCCGTTCTTTTCCCCCCAGCCCTGCGCGGGTAGCAAAATATGCGCAAAGGCGGTGGTATCCGTTTGCGCCAGTACGTCTGACACTATCACCAGCGGACAGGCAGCCAGCGCCCGGGCAATGCGATTGCCTTCTGGCATCGAAACCGCCGGATTGGTGCCCATAATCCATACGGCTTTGATCGCCCCGCGCTCAATGGCGTCGAACAGATCGACCGCCGTCAGGCCGGGCTGACGCGCCATACGCGGACTGCGCCAGAAACGCTGTAAACGGTCGCAGTCTTCCGCGGTGAAACTCATATGAGCCGCCAGTTGGTTGGCCAGTCCGCCAACCTCCCGCCCGCCCATCGCATTCGGCTGTCCGGTCAGCGAAAACGGGCCGCAGCCGGGTCGGCCTATCTTGCCGCTGAGCAGATGCGCATTGAGAATGGCATTGTTGTTGTCACTGCCGCTTTGTGACTGGTTGATGCCCATACACCATAAGGTCAGTACGCGCTCATGCCGGGTAAACAACCGGTAGAACGCGGCGATCATGTCGTGGCTGATATCACAATGGGCTGCCACCGTCGCACAATCCCACTGCCGCGCGGCCTGTAAGGTTGTGTCTACACCGTCCAGATGCGGCAGCATCGTGGCGTCAATGCCGCCATGCTGTTCCAGCCAGTGCAACAGGCCCGAAAACAGGGCCGGATCGCTGCCCGGCCGGAGCGGTAAGTGCAGATCGGCGAATTCACAACTGGCCGTTCGGCGCGGATCGATCACCACAACCTGCATCTCAGGGCGCTGCGTTTTTGCCTGCTTCAGGCGCTGAAACAGCACCGGATGAGCCCAGGCGGCGTTCGAGCCGACCAGGATAACCACCTCGGCCTGATCCAGATCCTCGTAACAGCACGGCACGGCATCCGCGCCAAACGCCCGTTTATAGCCCGTCACCGCTGAGGCCATGCACAGGCGTGAATTGGTATCGATATTGGCGACGCCGAGAAAACCTTTCATCAGCTTGTTCGCCACATAGTAATCCTCGGTCAGTAACTGGCCGGAACCGTAAAAAGCCACCGCCTCCGGGCCGTACGTATCGATAATCCTGCGCAGTCCGTCAGCCGCGGCATCCAGCGCCGTCTCCATGCTGACGCGCTGGTGATGAAGCTGAGGATGCAGCAACCGTCCGGCCTGTGTCAGGGTTTCGCCCAGCGCCGCGCCCTTCACGCACAGCCGCCCGGCATTCGCCGGATGACTGGCATCGCCCCGGACCTGAGCCGACGAGCTCTGCGACTGCGTGACCTCGACGCCGCAGCCCACACCGCAATAAGCGCAGGTGGTTTTCATGATGCCTGCGCCATCAGGTTAAGCGGACGGTTGGCGACCCACACCTGGCCGTCCTCCAGTTTGACCGGCCAGCAGCGCAGTTGATGCTGAGGGTTATCCAGGCTCTGTCCGTCCCGCAGGCGCACCCGCTGTTTGTAAAGCGGAGAGATCACCACCGGCTCCCCGGCAACATCGCCAAGGATGCCGCGTGACAGCACGCTGGCTTCGCTGCCTGGCTCACGATCCTCCAGCGCATAACAGTCATCACCCAGACGGAATAAAGCAATACGGACGCTGCCAAGTCGGGCCCCGATGCCGGCCTCTGGCGGGATGGCCTCCAGCGGACAGATTTCGCTCCAGGGTTCGGCGGGCAGATGCATCAGGGGAATACCGCTGGCCTTGTGGGGCTGGCGTTGTCCGCGCACGCGCGCATAGTGCAGCGTTTCATCCGGGTGATCGCTGTTCACTGTGGCGGTAAACAGCGCACGTCGCGAAGGATCGGCCAGCGTGGTCTGCCATTCGCACTGCCAGGTGTCTACCACCTGTTGCATGTCCTGTTCCAGCGTGGCGGCGATCCCCAGGCTGTCATGAATCACCACCTCACGCAGGTAGTCCAGCCCGCCCTCCATGTTATCCATCCAGACGCTGGTACGCTGCAGGCGATCCGCCGTGCACACGTAGAACATCAGAATCCGGTCGACGTACCGGATCAACGTGTCATCGTCCAGATCGCTGGCAAACAGTTCCGCATGGCGTGGCTTCATGCCGCCATTGCCGCAGACATACAGGTTCCAGCCGTTTTCCGTGGCGATGACCCCGATATCTTTACTTTGCGCTTCCGCACATTCGCGGGTACAGCCGGACACGGCCATCTTGATCTTATGTGGTGCGCGCAGGCCCTTATACCGGTTCTCCAGCGCGATGGCGAAGGCGGTAGAATCCTGCACGCCATAACGACACCAGGTCGAGCCAACGCAGGATTTCACTGTACGCAGGGATTTTCCGTAGGCATGACCGGTTTCAAAGCCGGCTTCCAGCAGGGTTTCCCAGATAGCAGGCAACTGGTCCAGTCGCGCACCGAACAGATCGATACGCTGGCCGCCGGTGATTTTGGTATAGAGATCGTAACGCGCGGCCACTTCGCCGATGGCGATCAGGCCCTGTGGCGTGATCTCGCCCCCTGGCACGCGCGGCACTACCGAATAGGTGCCATCTTTCTGGATATTGGCAAAGTAACGGTCGTTCGTGTCCTGTAAAGGTAAATGGGCCGGTTTCAGCAGGTAATCGTTCCAGCACGAGGCCAGCAGCGAACCCACCAGCGGTTTACATACCTCGCAACCACAGCCCCGTCCGTGGCTGGCCAGCAGCTCGTCAAAGGTTTTGATGCCATTGATACGGATCAGGTCATACAGCGCCTGGCGGGAATAGGCGAAGTGCTCACAGATGTCTTTTTTAACGGCGACGCCCTGGTTTTCCAGCTGAAACTCCATTACCTGTTTTACCAGCGCAGCGCAGCCGCCACAGCCGGTTGCCGCTTTGGTGCAGCTTTTAATACTGGCCATCTCGCCACAGCCGCTCTGCACCGCCTGGCAGATATCGCCTTTACTGACGTTATGACAGGAGCACACCTGGGCGCTGTCCGGCAGCGCAGCGACGCCCAACCCTTTGGCCGGCGCGCCATTTAATACAGGCAAAATCAGCGCTTCCGGTACTGCCGGCAGCGGCATGTCATTTAACATCGTTTGCAGGAGGGTGGCATAGTCGCTGCTGTCTCCCACCAGCACGCCGCCCAGCAGTCGTGTATTGTCGGCGCTCACGACGATCTTCTTGTAAATGCCTTTTGGTCCATTGGCCCAGTGGTAGCTCAGGCTGCCCGGCGTTTTGCCGTGCGCATCGCCAAAGGAGGCGACGTCTACGCCCAGCAGCTTCAGTTTGGTGCTCATGTCGGCACCAGTGAACTGCGCGGGTTCGGCCGCCAGATGCCCGGCCAGCACTCGCGCCATCTGGTAGCCCGGCGCTACCAGGCCAAAAATCTGCCCGTTCCACAGCGCGCATTCGCCGATGGCATAAATGTCGCTGTCACTGGTCTGGCAATGGTCATTGATGGTAATGCCGCCGCGCGGCCCCACGCTGATGTCGGCACTGCGGGCCAGCTCATCACGCGGACGGATACCGGCAGAGAACAGCACCAGGTCGGTGGCCAGCTCGCCGCCATCGGCAAAGTGCAGCACCAGACTGCCGTCAGGCTGGCTGGCAATTTGTTCGGTCTGCTTCGCGGTATGTACCGTCACGCCCAGCGCGTCGATCTTTTGCCGCAGCATCAGCGCCCCGCCTTCGTCCAGTTGCACGGCCATCAGGCGCGGCGCAAACTCAACCACGTGGGTCTCCAGCCCAAGCTGCTTCAGCGCGTTGGCGGCCTCCAGGCCCAGCAGCCCGCCGCCGATCACCACGCCGCGCTGACTCTGGCGGGCACAGGCTGCGATGGCATCCAGATCGTCCAGCGTACGGTAGACAAAGCAGCGCTCGCCGTCATGGCCGGGTACCGGGGGGACAAAGGCGCGCGAGCCGGTGGCCAGCACCAGCTTATCCCAGGCCAGCTCACGGCCCGCGCTGTCGCGCAGGCTGCGCTGCTGGCGATCGATCGCCTCTACCCGGCAACCGCTACGCAGTTCAATCGCGTTTTGGGCAAAAAATTCTTCGCTTACCAGCGACAACTGCGTGGCCGTTTTACCGGTGAAATACTCGGAAAGGTGAACCCGGTCGTAAGCCTGATAGCGCTCTTCGCCGTAAACCACCACGTGATAATGTTGATGCAGGTTACGATCGACCAGTTGCTCCAGAAAATGGTGGCTGACCATGCCGTGACCCACCACGGCTAATACAGGTTTCGTTTGGCTCATCACAGGGTTTCCTGCAGCCAGCGGCTGCGTTTCAGGTTCATCAAGGCCGAACAGCGTATTCACAGAAACCGGTCCGGCATTATGGAGTTGGTTCAGCAGCGCACCACTTTGCTGGCAGTCGCCATACAGCAGCACGCCGTTCAGCCGGCCGTCTTTGAGGAACAGGCGGCGATAGTGCCCGGCGATCGGGTCAAAACTAGTGACAGACGGGGCTTCGCGAACGTCACCGGCGCTAAACAGGGAAATGCCGCTGACTTTGAGACGGGTGCCCGTGGCCGCGCTGTAGAAATCCGCCTGAGGCCGATCGGCCAGTTGCGCCGCCAGAATCTTCGCCTGGGCCAGACAGGGCGCGACCAGACCGAAGGTCTCGCCGCTGATTTCACAACATTCGCCTACGGCATAAATTCCCGCGTGCGCACTGCGCAACTGGCGATCCACCAGAATGCCGCGCTGGCAGGGAATCCCGGCGGCCTGCGCCAGGGCGATTGCCGGCTGGACACCAATGGCCATCACCACCTGCCGCGCCGCCAGCACCCGGCCATCGTGGAGGATCACGCTATCCGTCCGGATCGCCGCAAGGCTGGTATTCAGTTCACAGCGAATGCCGCGCGCCCGGAGCTGAGCCAGCAGTAATTCCCCTGCCCTGGCGTCCAGCTGTCTGTCCAGCAAACACGACTGACGATGAATCAGCGTAACCTGACGCCCCTGTGCCTGAAGGCCGGCGGCCGCTTCAATACCCAGAAAGCCCCCGCCGACCACCACAACCGGACCCTGCCCCGCCAGCAAAGTGTCCACATCCTGCAGCGTGCGAAAGGTGCTGACATGCGGCAGGTCGCTGCCTGGGACAGACGGCCGGCAGGGCTGCGATCCGGTCGCCAGTACCAGGCGGTCCCAGTGCAGCAGGCGCTGGTCGGTGCGTAAGGTCCGCTCAGCGACATTCACCTGTTCCACCGTCTCTCCCGCCAGCAAGGTCATGCCGTGACGGTGATACCAGTCACGATCGTGGATCAGCGTTTGCGCAACGGTGGTTTCTCCGGCCAGCAGTGGCGACAACAGCACACGGTTATAGTTGCCGTGCGGCTCACTGCCAATCACGGTGATGTCGTAACGCGTCGGCGCCAGCTGCAACAGGGTTTCCACCATGTGCATGCCCGCCATCCCGTTACCCACAACCAGCAACCGTTGTCTCATGGTGTCGTCCTTATGCCGCCGAGGTTTGTTTTTCGTAGAGAAAATGCAGCACTTTCTGGCGCAGATGGTGATAACGCACGTCATCCGCCAGCGCCACGCGTGAACGCGGCCGGGCCAGGTCAATCGTCAGGATGTCGCCCACCTGCGCCGCCGGGCCATTGGTCATCATCAGCACCCGATCGGACAGCAACACGGCTTCATCCACATCATGGGTAATCAGGACGATGGTGGTGTTCAGCGCCTGCTGGATGCGCATGACGCTGTCCTGCAGATGCGCGCGCGTTAAGGCATCCAGCGCACCGAAGGGTTCGTCCAGCAGCAGCACGCGAGGTTTCATTGCCAGCGCGCGGGCGATGCCGACGCGCTGCTTCATGCCGCCGGAGATCTCGCCGGGGCGCTTATGCATGGCATGACTCATTTGCACCTGGTTGAGGTTGTGCTCGATCCAGTCACGCCTTTCGGCCTTGTTCATCTTGCCTTTGAACACCTGCTCGACCGCCAGCTCAACGTTTTGATACGCCGTCAGCCAAGGCAACAGCGAGTGGTTTTGAAACACAACGGCGCGCTCAGGGCCGGGGCCGGTAACTTCGCGGTTATCGCACAACAGGACACCGCTGGTAGGCCGGGTTAAACCGGCGATCAGGTTGAGCAGCGTGGATTTACCACAGCCAGAGTGACCGATCAGGCTCAGCGTTTCCCCCTGATGAAGATCAAAACTGACATTATCGAGCGCCAGAAAATCGCCGCCGGAGGTGGTAAAACGCTGGCTGACCTGCTGTACACGAATGATAGGTTGCATAGTGTTCCCCTTATTTATCCCAGCTAAAGCGACGCGCCAGCAGCATCAGTCCCTGCTCCAGTAGCAGGCCGACGACGCCAATCAGCAAAATGGCAATCAGGATGTTTTCAACATTGAGGTTGTTCCACTCGTTCCAGATCCAGAAGCCGATCCCCAGGCCGCCCGTCAGCATTTCGGCGGCCACGATCACCAGCCAGGCGATGCCAATCGACAGGCGGACCCCGGTCAGCACCGCTGGCAGAACGGCGGGAAACAGGATGCGGCGCAGGATGGTCCATTCCGACAGTTGCAGCACGCGCGCCACGTTGAGGTAATCCTGGGGAATGCGCTGTACGCCTTCTGCGGTATTGATAATCATCGGCCAGATGGAACAGATAAAAATGGTCCAGCTGGAGGCCGGTTCGGCCCGCTGAAACAGCAGCAGGCCGATAGGCAGCCAGGCCAGCGGGCTGACCGGGCGCAGTAGCGCGATAACCGGATTGAACATGCGTGCCACAAAGGTAAAACGCCCCAGCAGAAAGCCTGCGGGAATCCCCACCAGCGCGGCCAGACCAAAGCCGACAGCCACGCGCTGCAGCGAGGCCAGCACATTCCAGCCGATGCCCTGATCGTTAGGACCGTTGTTATAGAACGGATCGGCGAACAGGACTTTCGCCGCCTCCCAGGTGGCGTACGGGCCGGGAAAGCCTTTGCTGGAAAGCGCCGCGATCTGCCAGATCAGGAGCAGAAGCAGCACACCGCACAGCGCGGGAATGGCACGCTGCAAAAACGGACGCAGGCGCGCAGGTGAACGCATCTTTTTTGGCGTCACCTGAAGGGGCACCACGGTGGCGTGGGTGGGCAGCGTCTCAGGCTGCGCCAGCGAGCGAGTCTGGGTTTTCATCACGACCTCTCTTTATGGTTAATGGCAAAGCTGGCGGCGTAAGCGGCAGGATTCGATCCATCCCATACTTTGCCGTCCATCAGGGTGCTGCTGCGCATCTCACTGCCGGGCAACGTGACGTTGCCGACAGCGCTGGCAGCCTGTTTGTAGATATCGATCTGGTTGATCTGCTTTGCGACAGCCAGGTAGTCCGGATCCTGGGTCAGCATTCCCCAGCGCTTAAGCTGGGTAAGGAACCACATACCATCGGACAGATACGGGAAACTGACGCTGCCGTCATGGAAGAAGCGCATCGCATGCGGATCCTGCCATTTCTGTCCCAGCCCGTTTTCGTACTGGCCGAGCATGCGGCCTTGCAGAATCTCAGGTTTGGTGTTGATCCAGGCGCGCCCGGCCAGCACCTGCGCCGTTTCGCGGCGGTTATCATCGGAAGCATCGATCCAGCGTGCCGTCTCAAGGACAGCCGCCGTCAGCGCGCGCGCCGTATTGGGGTTCTCTTTCACCCACGCGGCGCGGGTGCCGAGAATTTTTTCGGGATGATCGGGCCAAATCTGCTGACTGGTGGCGACGGTAAAACCAATATCGTCGCTGATGGCGCGCTGGTTCCACGGCTCGCCCACACAGAAGCCACTCATATTGCCAATCTTCATATTCATCACCATCTGCGGCGGCGGCACGACGACGGTGCGCACGTCATCAAACGGATTGATACCGGCATTCGCCAGCCAGTAGTACAGCCACATCGCGTGGGTGCTGGTCGGAAAGGTATGGGCAAAAGTGAGACTGCCTTTGGCCTGGCTGTCGATGGTCTTTTTCAGGCTGGCGGCATCGGTAACCTTCTGCGCTTTCAGCTGGTTCGACAGGGAGATCGCCTGGCCATTATTATTGAGCGTCATCAGGTTCGCCATCGCATGCTGCGGGCCGGCAACGCCCAGTTGCAGGCCATAGATCAGGCTGTACAAAACGTGTGCCGCATCGAGCTCACCGGAGATCAGCTTGTCGCGGACGGCTGCCCAACTGGCTTCTTTACTGGGCTGTAGCGTCAGACCATATTTTTTGTCAAAGCCTTTCACCGAGGCCATGACGACCGGCGCACAGTCGGTCAGCGGAATAAATCCCACCCGCACGGTGGCTTTTTCTGGCGCATCGGAACCCGCCGCCCATACGGCGTTGCGCAATCCCGGCAACAGCCACAGCCCGCCAACGGCGGCGCTGGATAACAGCAGTTGACGACGAGACAGTGAAACTGGCGATTTGCTCATTTTTTGCCACCCTCAGGAAATAAAAAAAGGCGTCCTCTCCACTGCTTTCACAGGGAGATGGACGCCTTTATCCAAAGCACTCGCTTTACCGCCGTTGGCAAAGCAAATGCACACACTCAGTAAGGTAAAGCAAACCGCGTGCCAGCTTTGAAACGGTCCTGCGCGTGGCGCTTCAGGGTTTTCTCTGGTGAGTTTTTAACCGATTTTGCACATTGGTGACGCAGATCACGCACAAGCATTGTGCAGCTAACGCTTTCGAGTTACCTCTTCATCGTGGCGGCCACCGTGACGATCGCCTGAGCGATTTCCGGCAGCCGTTTGTTCTGATCCATCGCGCTTTTACGCAGCCGTTGCCAGGCGTGCTCTTCACTCAACCCATGCTGCTGCATCAGCCAGTTTTTAGCCTGGTCGAGCAGTTTGCGCTCTTCCAGCGTGGCGCGCAGAGTGGCCAGCTCATTGGCCTGATGCTGCAAACGCTGGGACTGCTCCGCGATCAACGACAGCAGCGAGCGACCGAGCTGGGGCGCCAGCCCGTCGCTGTTCAGCGCACCGGACTCGGCAGCCAGCCAGTCCGCCCCCGAGACATATAACGTAAAATTGCAGCCCGACTGTGCCACATGCAGGGGTTCAGCGGCCTGATGCTGTGCCAGTGCGATCGCCTCGCGGCAGCGCGACATCAGCGTGGCTGACAGCTGATCCTCCAGCAGTTTCATTTGATCGATACGCTGTGACAGCAGTGAAAACCAGTGCGGTGCGCCGCTGTCATCCCGCCGCCCGTCGGTACAGGCAATGCGCCGCAGTCGTTCAATCTCGCGACTGGCCTGCGCCAGCGGCTGCCAGTGGTGCAAAACCGCCTCATCGGCAAACTGCTGGAACGTCGAAAAACTTTGTTCCTGTGCTTCAATTAAGGCCACCATGGCGCTGCGCTGCTCTGCGCTGAACTGGCCGGCGGCAAAGCCGGCCGCTCCCAGAGCGCGTTCCTGTCCCGCCAGCTCTTTGCCCTGCATAAAGCTGAACAGCGCAATGAGCGCGCGGGTAATGTCAGGATGGCTGGCGGTGTCGGCGGCTTCAAAGACCAGGTTCAGTAAGCTACGGATAATTGTGTTGAATGCCGCAACGGCCTGCGCGTGCGCAATCTGTTGTTGCGTAATCTGCTGGCGCAACGCCGGTAACCCGGCCAGGGCCTGCAGCGCGGCGGCGATCAGGTTACAGAACCGGCTGTATCCCGGCTGGGCTTCGGCTTTGGGTAAGGCCTGGCAAAAATCCCGTTGGCAGCGCGTCACATCCTGCTCACTGGCGAGCCGCTGCTCACCGTAAAGCCGGCCTTCAGAACAAATCCACAGAGTGCTCGCCCCCCGCTCACGCTGAAGCTGATGCACCAGTTCGCTGACGGTGGTAATGAGTTTACCGGTCTGGCGAAGGCGTTGCAGGCTGGCAATATCGCTTTGCCGTGAGGCCTGCACCCAGCTCAGTGCGTCATCCATTGCTCATCCCCTTTTCGTACAAAAAAGGAGTCAAGCAAAAGCCGTGCCGTTTCCGCCCCGTCTTTTCTTAGCCTGACGGCTTGTGCCGCACGTTCCGCCCTTTCCGTTTCTCACTGCGGTGTAAAGTGGTTAACGCGGCTTATTCTTTTACCCAGGCCGCCGGGCCGTGGCAGGGATGGGATCACCCGCTTTTTTGAGGCGAAATGTCGCGAGTAATGCGCCCGATAATGCCCCGGAGGCGCCATCCCTGAAGCCCCTGCACAAGGAACGGGCTAAACGACCATTACCATGCTATATCATTGGGTGCAATGGTTTGAATTCTCAAAAGTCTTAGGTAGACTGAGCGCTGTAAAGAGTGACCATGAGCGGCCTTGTCTCTGAACAGATCACCTGCCCGGCTGTGCGCCTCCCGATGAGGAGGCGCGATACGTGTGATAAACATCGTGCAGGCAGAGACACTGACGTGAGGAAAAGGGTGAAAAATCATTTAGCGTTTTGCCCGTTAGCTGCACATTTTTTGTCCGGCAGCAAAACGCCCCCCTCCTCGGTCAATGCCGATTCGCCGGTGACGTGCAGTGGAACGTGCGCGCCCTGTTCGGGACATGCCCACCGCCCTTGCCTGAGTCAGGCCGCGCGGGCAAAGGCTCAACACAGCCCCGGTCCACCCCGACGTTGCCGATACGGATATGCCATTGCGGTGATGTCCGCGGGCAGGCTCCCGGCGAGGTTGAGCTGACCACAGGTGTGAACCATCGTCCTGACGGTGACACGCGAGGCAGCACGCATTTGCATGGCCAGATAACTTAACCCCTGTGCGTTGACGTGGGTGGCGACAGCAGACACTGCGGTCCTGTCACGACGGCAACCTGGATCATGAACTGATGAAATTTAACCCCTGCCGTCCTGCGCATGCTGCCGGACGCGCAACGCAACGCGGGAAGTACACACAGCCATGAGCGTGGAATCTTCACCGCGTGAGGTGACGACCTCTGGTCGCGAAAATTTGTTACTTAAAGCGGCCGCGCCTCTGCTGAATGCGGTGGTGCAAATTCGTCAGGCTGCTACCCACGATGACCCGGCAGGTTTACGTCAGTCTCTGATTGATGAAATCCGCCTGTTTGAACAACGCTGCAAGCAGGCAGGCCTGCCGTTTGAGATGATCATCGGTGCACGGTATTGTGTGTGCAGTGCCCTGGATGAAGCCGCCGCGCAAACGCCATGGGGCACGCGCGGCGTCTGGTCCGGCAACGGCATGCTGGTGACCTTCCATAATGAAAGCTGGGGCGGCGAAAAGTTCTTCCAGCTGCTTTCACGCATTTCACAAAGCCCTCAGCAGCACCTTTGGCTGCTGGAAATTATTCATTACTGCCTGCTGCTGGGTTATGAAGGGCGTTACCGGGGCAGTGAAAAAGGCCGGGCGCAGTGCGACAGCCTGCGGGCAAGGTTAAAAGCGCTGATCGACGAAACCCGTGCGCAGCAAACCACGGAGTCCACGCCGCTGGTGCAGGTACATCCGCTGGTTAATACGCTGGCCCGTCCGATGGTGCCACTCTGGGCCTGTGCCATGCTGGTGGCCCTGATCGGCTGCCTGATTTACAGCGGACTCAACTGGCGGCTCGGCAACGCGGCTGAGCCTCTGCTGCGCAGTCTGTATAATATGCCGTTGCCACAAATCATGATGAATCGTCGCCCTTCGTCGCCACAGGCGCTGCTCGACTTACGTCAGCGGTTAAATGACGTGATCGCCGCCGGCCAGCTCGAAGTCAGCGACGGTGCGTTTGGCAGCAAAGTGATTATCCCGGCAGACAAGCTGTTTGCCGAACAGGGCACGGTGATTAATCCGGTGGGCCGGGCGCTTCTGGCGCGGGTCTCCGCAGCGATGAAAGACGTCAAAGGCACCATTCTGGTGTCGGTGTTTACCGACGATCAGCCTGTTGACGGCAGTCGGTTTGCCTCAAACTATGAATTCTCTTTCGCCCGTGCCCGGGCGATTAGCCAGTTACTGCAGGTGCAACTGGCCG
Organism: Pantoea sp. SGAir0180; assembly: GCF_043546245.1. Taxonomy (NCBI): domain Bacteria; kingdom Pseudomonadati; phylum Pseudomonadota; class Gammaproteobacteria; order Enterobacterales; family Erwiniaceae; genus Pantoea; species Pantoea sp. SGAir0180. The sequence goes on from NZ_CP028071.1 coordinate 1,993,841, forward strand.
ATTCACACGTGCTGCGGTCAGAAGGCCGCGGCGACAGCGATCCGCTGCTGCCCAACGACAGCAGCGAGAACCGTACCCGTAATCGCCGTGTTGAAATTACGCTGTTTGCCGCACCTGAAACACTGAGTACTCACCAAGGAACACCCTGATGCGCGCTTCTTTCCGCTTATTCTTAACGCATCGGCTGCTGTGGAGCTTTATTGGCGTCACGGCACTGAGTTGCCTGCTGTGGATGCTGGGACCGCTTATCGCGTGGAATGAAACCCGCCCGCTTGAACCCGCGCTACACCGCAAGATTGTGGTCAGTCTGCTTTATCTTCTCTGGATTGGTTTCCAGCTAATTCCTGCGCTGTACCGTGCCTGGTTCAACAGTCGCCTGCTTGACCGGTTGCAGGTCGCAGAGAGCGACGATCCGGCGGAACGGCAGGCCACTGAGGCGCTGCTCAGCCAGCGCTTTAGTGAGGCGGCCATGCGCCTCAAGCGCACCCATTTTGGCCGACGCCAGGGCAGCCTGTGGGCACGGATTAACGCCAATTACCTCTATCAGCTTCCCTGGTATCTGATGATTGGTGCGCCGGGTGCCGGTAAAACCACCGCTCTGCTCAATGCCGGCCTGAAATTTCCCCTGACCGATACGTTCGGCAACGAGGCCGTTCGCGGCGTCGGCGGTACCCGGCACTGCGACTGGTGGTTCACCGACAGCGCCGTGCTGATCGATACTGCCGGGCGCTATGCGTTACAGGAAAGCCAGCGGGCACGCGATGCCAGCGAGTGGCAGAGTTTTATCAATCTGCTGAAGCGCTATCGGGCGCGGCAGCCGATCAACGGCGTCATCCTGACCATCAGCGTCGCGGATTTACTCAGCGATTCGGCTGAGGCGCGTTACGAACAGGCGAACGCCCTGCGCGAACGGCTGAACGAACTGCATCAGCACACCGGTATTCATTTTCCCGTCTATGTCATGGTGACCAAAACCGACCTGCTGAAAGGCTTTATGAGTTATTTCGGCAGCATGGAGAAGGCCCGCCGCGATGCTATCTGGGGCTTCACGTTTCCCTGGGAAGCCGGTAAGCCACACAAGCAGGACTGGCATCTTCACTTCGAGGGGCAGTTTACGCAGTTAGAACAGCAACTGCAGCAGCAACTGGCCGGGCAAATGACCCATGAGCGCGACCTCAATGAGCGGGCAGAATGTTTTCTGTTTCCGCAGGAGTTTGCTTCGCTGCGTCCCCTGCTCAGCGAATACCTGGACAGCATTTTTTCCCCGCGTTCTGAGACCGTGGCCTGGAATCCTCGTGGGCTGTTCTTTACCAGCGGTACACAGGAAGGTTTGCCTTTTGACCGCGTGATGGGCGAGCTGAGCCGCAAACTGCAACTGCGTCAGGCGGGGGCTCACTCGATTGCCGCCTGGGATCGGGTCAACCGCAACAGCCCTATTCCCGGCAATAAAGGCCAGAGCTTTTTTATTCGTGATTTGCTGAGCAATCTGGTGTTTAAAGAAAGTGGTCTGGCGGGCAGCAATCGCCGCTGGGAATACCGTAATCAGCTCCTGCACTGGATTGGCTATGGCATGCTGGCCGGGGCGCTGGTGATCATGAGCGGACTGTGGTTGATCAGCTACTATCAGAACCAGCATTATCTGCAGCAGGTTACCGCGCGCGTACCGGCAATTTCTGCACAAAGTCAGCAAGTGATACATCAGCCCGCTGATAATATTTTCGATCTGCTACCCTTTCTGAATAACCTGGTGAAGTTACCGGTGTCCGACCAGTTTTCTCTCGATAATCCGCCGCTTACTATGCGGGCAGGCTTATATCGTGGCAATCAGGTCAGCGATGCCGCCTGGGCGCTTTATCAAAATGCGCTTAAGTCTTTACTGCTGCCCCGGGTCGCTCAGCAGATCACCAACCTGCTGCGTAACGATCCCGGTGATGACAATGAATACAGTCGTAATGCGCTCCGCGCTTATCAGATGCTGTATCAGCCCAGAAACTACGATGGGGAATTTCTACGGGCCTGGCTACTGCAAAATCTGCAGCGTTCGTTACCTGAAAAGGTCAGCGCGCGGGATTTGCAGCAGCTTGACTGGCACTTAAGCCAGCTACTCGATCAGCAAATTCAGTCTTCACCTTATGCGCGTGACAATGCGCTGATGATGCGCAAGCTGGCTGATAATTTGAACAATGCGGGGCGCGGCGGCGCGGTACTGGCGATTGCCCCCGCGAAGGCACAGCGCCCGACAACGCATAATCCATAATGGCGAGGTGAACATGTCTGTATCTCTGGCCCCTGGCTGGTTTGGCAAACTGCCCTCAACAGGGGACTTTATACATCATCGGCTCACTGAACAGGTCATCACGCCGTGGAATCACTGGTTTCAGCAGGGCCTCATTCACTGGCATCAGCTGGACGCGGCCGTGAGCGCCGATTTTCTGCGCGCGCCGGTGTGGAATTTTGTCTTACCGATCACGCCAACGCGTCAGCAGGTACAGATGGGCTGCCTGTTACCGTCATGCGATCGTGTGGGGCGCGCCTGGCCGCTGCTGGCCTTGCTGAGCTTTCCGCTCAGTCAGTGGCATCCGGCACAGTTAACGATCTCGGGGGACTGGTATCAGGATTTGGGGGCCACGCTGCTGAATGCCGTGACTCACGGTCTGAGCCCGGACCAGCTCGATCAGCACATCCAGGCCCTGGCTCCGCTGATGGTCCCGGTCCAGCAGCCGTCAGATATTATGGATGTAATCGGTTTCGCGGATTTGCCTTGCACGCTGAGCTGGCAGGACGTCGCCGAACATTTCGACCCGCAGCAACACATAAGTTACTGGTGGAGCAACCGCAGTGACGGTTTCGTACATGCGACACACAAGCATAGCGGTACCCTCACGGCAGAACTGTTCTCATTACTGTTTAATCCGGCAGCAGGTGCACAGCCGGGACGCAACGGCCTCTATCCACCGATGTTCGAGTGAGACGTTGCCTTTGTCCTTCATAACGGGATAGCTCATGCAATTTACCATCGTTCAATGCACGTCTGATGTGCCGGTGAAAACCGTCACGTTTCATCCGCCGGGCGGCACGATCGGCCGCAGTCAGGATAACGATTTGGTGTTACCGGATGAAGCCCGTTCTATTTCTCGTCTGCAGGCGCTGGTGCACCTGTCCTGTAACGGAGAGTGCCGCCTGACTAATCAGGGCAGCGTGACACCGGTCGAACACAACGGTGTGCCGCTCAGCCGGGGGATGCAGGTGAGCCTGAAACACGGGGATGCTCTGCGCATCGGCGACTATGCCATCGACGTACGTGACCCTGCGGTACAGGGCATCAACAGCGATCCGTTGGCGTTTTTTAGCCATACGGGCCCGCAGACGAATCCGCTGGATATCCCCGAATTTACTGAAGTCGAAGAGGTCGCTCAGGAACCTGTCGCCAGACGCCACGACCACCGGGGCGATGCCAGGCTGGCCATCGATCCCCAGGCCGGTGAGTCCCGATATGCGCCCTCGCCCGCCGCACACGATCACGACAACCTGGTCGCGGCGCTGCTTGACGGTATGGGACTAAGCAACGGCCACAATACGGTGATTAACGAAGAACAGATGCGGACCACTGGCCGCATGTTAAGTCTGTTTTCGCAGGGCACGGTGGCATTGCTGTCGTCGCGCTCTATCCTTAAACGGGGCGTCAAAGCGGAAATGACGATGATCCTGAACGAAGCAAATAACCCGTTCAAGATTCTGCCCTCGGGCAAAACCGTATTGATGCAGATGTACCAGAGCCAGATGCCGGGCTTTATGCAGCCTGAACAGGCGGTACGGGATGCGCTGGTGGATCTGCAGGCACATCAGTTGGGCATGATCGCCGGGATCCGCGCCATCATCGCCGCCATGTTGCAGTCGTTTAATCCGCAGGGGCTGGAGGAGCAGGCGAAGTCAGACGGTGCCGTGTCAAAAGTCCCGTTTACGCCTTATCAAAAAGCCGCACTGTGGGACTATTTCACTCGCCGCTATCAGCGCACTGCGGGTGAAATCGAAGACGATTTCCATACGCTGTTTGGTGAAGCTTTCCTTCATGCTTACGACATGGAGGTGAATCAGTACAAAGATTCCCAGACGCGTACGGATGATGCATGAATATCGCGTTTGCTCAGCGAAGTCAGCAAGGTCAGCGTGATGAACATGCGGATCGCACCGGTGTGGTACTGAATGCCCATCAGGCCAGCTTCGTGGTATGCGACGGCGTAGCGGGACTGCCCGGTGGGGAACAGGCGGCACAACTGGTATGCGACAGCCTGCTGACTCAGTTGCACACCTGTCCGCACCTTACCCTCGCCTTCACACAGCAGGCGATAGAAACGTGCCGCTCTGTGCTTGAAATCGCACAGGGTAATAATCCGAATTTTGCCACGATGTGCACCACGCTGGCGGGCCTGTTTATCGACCGCACCCGACAGTGCGCATGGTGGGCGCACGCGGGCGACAGCCGGGTTTACCACTTTCGGCATGGCGTGCTCAATGCGGTCACCCGCGACCACAGTCTTGTGCAAAAACTGAGCGAGGCAGGCTATGAAAATACCGGAATTAACAGTAATTTACTTTATAATGCGCTCGGCACAGAACCTGCCCATCCTGTGAGCTTTTCTGACGAAATACTGCTGGAAGACGGCGATGCGTTTTTAGTCTGTAGCGACGGGTTTTGGCTCAATCTGACCACCCGGGAAATGGAGCAGACCTTGCGCATGGTGAATGCCTGTGAAGAGTGGCTGACGTTGATGGAACATGCCGTGAGCCGTGAAGTAAAGAAAGATAATCTGAGTGCGCTGGCCGTGTGGATCGGCGAACCGCAGGAGGCCACGCTGCTTTATTCGCTGGCTGACTCAACCCGTTTTCTGCCCTCTCGTGATGGATGAAAGAAACGCTATGAAAGTGTGGTTGCCCGCTCTGGCTACCTTGTTGATGGCCTTTACTGCGCAGGCGGAAAATTATCGCGTGGTGTACTCACCCAGCCTCGAACTGGAAGTGTATATCGACAACGTTGAAGGCAAAACGCCCGACGACTGGTGCCAGGAGACACTGCCACTGCGTATTGTCTCGGGTAAGAGCCAGAATGCAGAGATCCTTAAATCGTTCCTGCCGCGCGTCGGGACACTGTTAGCGAATCAGTGCAATGAACTGGACGTTCTGCCCTGGCAAATGACCAACAGCCAGGGTAGCGTGCTGGCTTCCGGCAGCGCCAGTAAATTGCAGAACTGGCGTCTGATTGTGAACGCCGATGCCGCCACAAGCAGTAACGTTCCGGTTGTCGCGTCGCGGCCAGCAGACAGCACCCCGTTACAGCATTTTGCGTTACCTGATGGCTGCCGCTTTCGCACCGCATGGGACGAAAACGGATTGTCGATCTTTGTCCCGCAAGGCGGTCGGTTGCGCTGCTCGTCGGAAGGCTGGCTCGAAGGCAACAGTGATATTACCGTCAGTGGACACGGCCAACCGCAGACGCTTGCCGTCACGTTTTACCAGGGTTACCCGATCGCCAGTCTGGCCATTGCCGGTAACGCCCTGCAAATCGTTAGCGTCAATAAACAGCGCATGATTGTGACCCGTGCTGATGCGCCTGACAGCTGGCTGGTGCTGCCTTTCGACGATACGCAACATCTGTGGCGCTTTGAGGGCACCCTTCTGGTCAGAGCGGATAAAGCCACTGCGCAGCAGAATGCCAGCGCCCTGTCTGCACGGCTCGGCACGCTGCGTAGCCGGTGGGCAGGCAGTTTACCGTCACAACAGAAAGTGAATGTGTTACTTGTGGACACCTTGCGCGCGGATCAGGTTGATCCCGGCGCAGGTGCCTGGCGTAACATCCATTAATTATCGCGTTGCCTGGCAAGCAGGCCCAGTTCAGAGAGTCCACTATGTCGGCTAATGACAATCAGAAAGCAGTACCGAATGCCTTGCCTGACGGATATCGCTTTAACGAGTTCGAAATCAAAGAAGTGATTGGCGGCGGCGGTTTCGGCATTGTCTATCGCGCATGGGACCATCAACTTGAACGCACCATTGCCATTAAAGAATACATGCCTGTTTCGCTGGCGGTCAGGACGGCGGATATGTCGCTGGAATTGCGCGGTGAACGTTTTCAGAAGCTGTTTAATGCCGGTCTGAACAGCTTTATTCAGGAAGCCCGACTGCTGGCACGCTTCAATCATCCGGGCCTGTTGCATGTCCTGCGCTTCTGGGAACAAAACGGCACCGCCTATATGGGCACACTTTACTACAACGGCATGACGTTGAAAGAGTGGCAGTTAACCAGCCATGAGTCTATCACCGAAGACTGGATTCGCCGCTTACTGCCGCCCTTGCTGGGGGCTATCAATACCATTCATCAGGCTGGCTATCTGCATCGTGATATTTCGCTGGATAATATTCAGATTCAGGAAAATCAACTGCCGGTGCTGCTCGACTTTGGCTCTGCCCGCAAAGAGATAGGCAATCTCTCTGATGAAACCGAAATCATGCTGAAACCGGGTTTTGCCCCCATTGAGCAGTACAGCGAAGAAGGCGAAGGTGAACAAGGCCCGTGGACAGATATCTATGCGCTGGGCGCGGTACTGCACACGCTGATTACCGGCTCCCCGCCGCCGGTCAGCGTGGTGCGCTGCATTGAAGACAACTATCAACCGCTGGTAGTGCGTAAGCCTTCAGGCTATTCGCTGCCGCTGCTGCATGCCATTGACTGTGCGCTATTGATGAAACCGCACGATCGTCCGCAGAGCATCGACGTGTTTGCTGCCCTCATTGCCTTACCGGTCAGCGATGTGGAGGCGGTCGTTAACAGTCTGCAACAGCGCAATGACGCGCAAAACCAACTGGACGCAGCCGCGGCCGACACGGTCCCACCGGTGGTCCTGGCGATGAATCACGGGGCGACGATGGCGGAACCGCTGACCGGACGCACAGTGCGTCGTCTGTCACCGGGGCTTCTGGCGCTGGCCGCCGTTGCCGTTATTGCCGTCGGCGCGGTGGTGTGGGTTGAAAACTCGCAAACCGCTTCGGTGCCACAGGTGGCGAAACGCAGTGCTGCACCAGCGACCGGCACGGTGCCCGCGGGCCTGGCGATGGTTTACCTGAAACTGGCCGGTGATGAACAGGTGGTCCTGAACGGTCAGCCCGTGGCCTTGCACGCCAGCAGCAACGGTTTTGCCGTGCTGAACCTGGCGGCAGGCCAGTACCGCATTGATGTGCATGCCGGGAATACGACGCGCAGTCAGTCCGTGGTGATTGACAGACCGGGCACCTGGCTGATTAACCCAACTCAGTGACCGGATGCTGCTGGCCTGGCGGGCGCGGATTACGCCTGTCTTGGCCAGTGCTGCTGCAGTTCACGCACCTGGTGCGCCAGGCGGATCAAATCGTCCTCCTGCATCCCGCGCTTAGTCAGTTCTTCTTCCAGCGAAAACAGGTACTGGGCGTTCGAGCCTAACGGTCCACTGGCCGCTGCGATCAGGGGCGCAACCGCCTGAGGACAGGTATCCGGTTCATAAAGCGGATGACGCGGATCCATAATAAAAACCAGCGCCGTCACGCGGCGTTGATCGTCCAGCACCAGCTCACACCAGGTCGGCAAATAGCAGCCGGTGATCATTTCACGCTTCCACAGTAATGCCAGTTCGTCGTGCAGCCGTGATTCCGGCAGGCGAAATGCCAGTCCCTGCGTGATGCCGCCCTCTTTCAGCGCCAGCATGCGCCCCGGATGGGAAGCCGTGCCGCGCCCGGCTGTGAGGCGCAAGCAAAAGGCACGGTGCCAGCCGTGCAGCGAGGCCGATGCCACTTCATCGGCTTCAAATACCGGGTTCCACATCAGAGAACCGTAGCCGAAGATCCATACCGGGCTGTGATCGGGCCGACATGCCAGGGTTGCCGCCAGCGACGCCGCGCGCTGTTCACAACTCCACAGTAATGTCTCCTCAATATCACCAAATGATGTTTTACAATCCGCTTTTAATAAAAATTCCCGGGTAAGCAATGCGACCTCCTCGACTTTCACCACGTCCTGTGTAAGACACTCCTCGGTTCTGTTGCGTGAACATTCACAAATTTACGCTGTATTCATTAAACTGACATTAATTATTAACAAAATCAGTTTCAAGTAAGAGTGGGAATATCCGCTAAAAAATAGCCTTTATTTAACTATTAAAAGCGGCAGCTATAACACCGCAAAAAGGTGTTTTACAGCGCGTAAAACGGTAAGGGCTGATGAGTTTCTTCACGGCATCCTGGCGTTCAGGATAACCCCTGCTCGCGCAACGTGAAGTAAACATGCGTAACGTGGGCGCGAAAAGAAGCCTGAAACGTGGGCGATCAGAGGGAAGAAATGCGCGTGAGAACGGACATGATGCTGGCGGGACGGGACATATAAACGGGCCTGCTGTTCAGGCCCACAACGCAACACACTATTTTTTGGGATGCCATTTATCGTCATCCCCTTTTTCATAGTCATGTTTCACCGCTGACCAGGCCACTTTGTGGGCCACTTCCTCGCGTGATTCATTGCCTCGCCGGTCATCGGGATCCTTATATTGTGACCAGGCATTGTTAAAGGCCTGTTGATAGATATCCTGGGCATGCGCTGGCAGGACGTGCTTAACGCTTTCTGGCAGGTCGCTTCGCTTAGCATAAGGCATCGTTTATCCTCCTCTAACATGATGGTTTATAAGTCTGGCGCAGATAAGCCAAAATGCAAACTGTGGTTTCTGCGCCTCTCCGCTTGTTATTTCTCTGTTCCGGCATTAACGATCACCTTATTGGGATGTATTTTGCAATAATGCGGAAGATTATCGCGAAAGAGAATTTGCTTTATGACTGATTTATCGGACAAAAGCGGGAATAAATTTTTATAAACCCCTTTTCAGGCTGAATGTGTGTGAAAGTAAAAAGCGGTAAATTTTCACCTGCTGTTCGATTGAAAAGTTACACTGCCTGACTTATATATTTCCCTGTCAGGGTGGGTAAATGAATTGCCCCTTTTATTCAGCAGCGAGGAGAGTGAATGCCTTTACATGAAAAAACACGTCACAAAGAGTTTTCACTGATACTTCCCCTTATTGCCCTGGGTGTACTCTATTTTTTTGGTGCACAAACCTCACTCCCGCTCGTCGTCGGCATTAATTTACTGGCGCTGGTTGCTATTCTCAGCAGCGCGTTCAGCGTGGTGCGTCATGCGGATGTGCTGGCTCACCGCCTGGGCGAACCCTATGGTTCCCTGATCCTCAGCCTGTCTGTCGTGATTCTGGAAGTCAGCCTGATTTCGGCACTGATGGCCACCGGCGATGCGGCACCTGCGCTGATGCGCGATACGCTCTACTCGATCATTATGATCGTGACCGGCGGGCTGGTGGGCTTTGCCTTACTGCTGGGCGGCAGAAAGTTTGCGACGCAATACGTGAATCTGGCCGGGGTAAAGCAATACCTGATCGCTATTTTTCCGTTAGCCATCCTGGTGCTGGTGTTTCCGAATGCCTTGCCGGGCGGAAATTTCACCGCTGCGCAAAGTTTACTGATTGCCGCTATTTCTGCCGCGATGTATGGCGTTTTCCTGTTGATTCAGACCAAAACGCACCAGAGCCTGTTTGTCTATGAGCACGAAGATGACAGTGATGATGGCGATCCTCACCACGGTAAACCTTCTGCGCACAGTAGCCTCTGGCACGCCATCTGGCTGATCGTGCATCTGATTGCGGTGATTGCCGTCACCAAGATGAATGCTAACCCACTGGAGCATCTGCTGACCGACCTCAACGCACCGAAGCAGTTCACCGGCTTCCTGGTGGCGTTACTGATCCTCTCACCGGAAGGTCTGGGTGCCATCCGGGCCGTCCTGGTGAACCAGGTACAGCGCGCGATGAACCTGTTCTTTGGCTCAGTGCTGGCCACGATTTCGCTGACCGTACCGGCGGTCTCTATTATTGCAACGCTGACAGGCCAGGAATTGATATTCGGCCTGGAACCGCCGCAGATGGTTATTATGATTGCCTCTCTGATCCTGTGTCAGATTAGCTTCTCAACCGGCAGAACGAATGTGCTGAATGGTGCCGCGCACCTGGCCTTATTTGTCGGCTATCTGATGACCATCATGCTGTAATCTCACAAAACTGAGACGAAAAAAAAGAGCGAGAATTCGCTCTTTTTTTTCGTCTGCACTGCGGCTTATTTGCTGGTGTCCAGTTCCGGGAAACTTTTCACCAGATCGTCAATCGCCTTCATCTGCACCAGGAACGGTTCCAGTTTATCCAGCGGTAACGCCGACGGACCGTCGCATTTGGCGTTGTCCGGCTCCGGATGGGCTTCAATAAACAGGCCCGCAATGCCCACCGCCATACCGGCACGCGCCAGTTCGGCCACCTGAGCACGGCGTCCGCCTGAGGCTGCACCGAACGGATCGCGGGTTTGCAGCGCGTGCGTCACGTCGAAAATCACCGGCGAATTATTCGTCACCTTCTTCATGACGTTGAAACCCAGCATATCCACTACCAGGTTGTCGTAGCCAAAGTTACTGCCGCGGTCGCAAAGAATAACCTTGTCGTTTCCGCCTTCGGCAAACTTGTCCACGATGTTGCCCATCTGGCCGGGGCTGACAAACTGGGGCTTCTTGACGTTAATCACCGCGCCCGTTTTCGCCATCGCCTCAACCAGGTCGGTCTGACGCGCCAGGAAGGCCGGCAGCTGAATCACGTCAACAACATCCGCCACAGGCTGAGCCTGCGCCGCTTCGTGCACATCGGTGATGATTTTCACGCCAAAGGCCTGCTTCAGCGCCTGGAAAATCTTCATGCCCTCTTCCAGGCCAGGGCCACGGTAAGAGTGGATGGAGGAGCGGTTGGCTTTGTCAAAAGACGCTTTGAAAACGTAAGGAATGCCGAGTTTGTCGGTCACGTTTACATAGTGCTCGCAGATGCGCATCGCGAGGTCGTAGGATTCCAGCACGTTCATGCCGCCAAAGAGAACAAATGGCAGATCGTTTGCGACCCTGATATCACCAATACTGACAACTTTCTGTGTCATGCCCTTTCCTTATCTGGGGTGACGCTTAATGCAGCGTCACGCGTTTTTGTTCGATTGCGTGAATCTGGACTTTAATCATTTCGCTGACCGGATCCTCAGGACACTGTTCAACGAAGTAGGTTAAGTCCGTTAACGCGATATGATCGCACTCAAGCTGTGCATAGATTAATCCCCGATCGCGAATTTCATAGGGATCGTCCGGGTCAATGCGCAACAACACCTGGCTGACGTTCAGGGCCAGCTCCATCTGCTTCTCTTCCATCAGCGCCGCTTTCAGCGTATCCAGCATTTTGCGCATTACGCTGACGGTTTTGGCTTCGTCGAGATCGTCATCATACAGACGCGCCAGCGGGCTGATATTGCCTTTCAGCCATACTTCGAGCGTGTGCGTATCCAGGGTTTCCCCGTTGAACGGATTAATCAGCCACTTGTCGCCATCCAGCCAGTCGGCGCGCAGAATCAACTGCGTCGGGAAAATCACCGGCATCAGGGGCAGTTCCAGTTCCGCCGCAATATGCAGCAGAATCACGCCCAGTGACACGGCGGTTCCCTGACGGGTTTTCAGCACTTTATCCAGCCAGAGTGCATCAGACAGATTATACACGCCGCTGGCACCGCCAAATTTCCACTGCTTGTAAAACAGCTCCAGCAGCTTTTCGAGCTTTAAATCCGCATCCTGTTGGTCGCTGACGTAATCCCGGGCTTCAGCCACTAACGCCGCTAACTGTTGTTCGACCGACAGGGTCGGAAAATCGGTGCGAATGGCTTTGGTTGCACCCATCACCGCCTCACAGAGCGGTGTTTCACTGTAATCAAGTTGTTCGGTGGAGCTCATACTATCCCCAATAACGGCATTTTACTCAGTGCCAGCTTAATGATCGTCACCAGCGCGATTAAGGCGACCACAAAGGCCATCCAGCGGGTGCGATCAGAACGAGGGCGGCGGCTCAGCGCCACGGACCCAAGGGCAATATAGATAATAACGCCTAACAGCTTCTCCGTCAGCCAGCTTCCCTGAGGTGAAAACGGATAGAAGTGGGTCAGCATTACCAGCGCTGCGCCGCTCAGCAGCAGCAACGTGTCGTTGACATGTGGAAGGATGCGGACCCAGCGGCGTTGCAGTATGGCTGCGCCAACGCGCTGCCAGTAGAAGCGCAGCAGAAACAGCGAAACCGTGATCGCCACGGTCAGCAGATGCAGATTTTTTAGCAGTGGGTAATAAGTAAACATCATTCATCCCTGTGATTTTACGTTGCGGCACTATACCGGTATCGGCGCGGTCTGCCCAAATGTGACCCGGGGATTGCCACCGTAATCCTTCACCGTGTCCACCGCCTGATAGTGGTGCTGGCACATCAGTTGACGCACCGCCTCATCCTGCTGCCAGCCATGTTCCAGTAGCAGCCAGCCACCCGGCTGTAACCAGGCGGGTGACTGTGCGATCAGCCACCGGAGATCGGCCATGCCCGCCTCATCTGCCACCAGTGCGCTGCGCGGTTCAAAACGCACATCGCCCTCCTCCAGATGGTGATCGCTGGCATCAATGTAAGGCGGATTACTCACGATAAGATCAAATCGGGTCGGGGTGAGCTGTGCAAACCAGTGGCTGTGCACAAACGTCGCGTTAGCTATCGCCAGATGCGCAGCGTTATCCTGCGCCAGCGCAACGGCAGCAGGGACACGATCAACGCCGATCACGGTGCAATCGGGCCGTTCGCTGGCAATCGCCAGGGCAATGGCGCCGGTGCCCGTGCCGAGATCCAGCACGCGCGCAGGTGCGGCAGGCAATCGGGCCAGCGCCTGTTCAACCAGGATCTCGGTATCCGGCCGCGGGATAAGTGTGGCGTCGCTAACCCTCAGCGGGAGCGACCAGAATTCGCGCTCGCCAACTAAATGGGCAATCGGTTCTCCCCGTGCGCGCCGTGCCAGCAACGCCGTCAACTGTTGTAACTGCGCGTCACTGAGCAGGGTTTCATCAAAAGCCACCAGCCAGCTGCGGGGTTTGCCTGTGACATAACCCAGCAGGATTTCCGCATCACGCTTCGGGCTGTCGCCCCCACACAGCGTGGCAACCGCCTGTTTGAGCCAGTGGCGAATATCCATTAATCCTGACCGGCCAGCGCCGCCAGTTGGTCAGCCTGGTATTCCTGAACGATGGGTTCGATCAGGCTGTCCAGTTTACCTTCCATGGTTTCATCCAGACGATAAAGCGTCAGGTTGATGCGATGGTCGGTCACACGGCCCTGCGGGAAGTTATAGGTGCGGATACGATCGGAACGGTCACCGCTGCCCAGCAGGTTACGGCGGGTGCTGGCTTCAGCTTCGTGACGTTTTGCCATTTCGGCCGCATGGATACGCGCGCCCAACACCGATAAGGCTTTTGCCTTGTTCTTGTGCTGAGAGCGTTCATCCTGACATTCCACCACAATACCGGTCGGCAAGTGGGTAATACGGATCGCGGAGTCGGTGGTGTTAACGTGCTGCCCACCGGCACCGGAGGAGCGGAAAGTATCGATTTTTAAATCTGACGGGTTGATCTCGGGCAGCTCCGCTTCCGGCAGTTCAGGCATCACCGCCACCGTACAGGCAGAGGTATGAATACGGCCCTGGGATTCCGTCTCGGGTACGCGTTGTACGCGATGGCCGCCGGATTCAAATTTCAGTCGGCCATAGGCACCGTCACCCATAATACGGGCAATCACCTCTTTATAGCCACCGTGCTCACCGTCGTTAGCGCTGACGATTTCCACCCGCCAGCGACGTGACTCGGCGTAACGGCTGTACATACGGAACAGGTCACCCGCAAAAATGGCCGCTTCGTCGCCGCCGGTACCGGCACGGACTTCGACAAAACAGTCGCGCTCATCGTCCGGATCTTTCGGCAGCAGTAACAGCTGCAACTGTTGCTCCAGCGCGTCGGTTTTCTCACGTGCCGCCTGCAGCTCTTCCTGCGCCATATCGCGCATTTCAGGATCGTCGAGTAACATTTTAGCCGTCTCGATATCATCCTGGTTCTGCTGCCAGTCGCGGAAGCAGCGCGTGACATCGGTCAACTGAGCATATTCACGCGACAAAGCACGAAAGCGTTCCTGATCGGCAATGACGCCTGCATCGCCCAGCATCGCTTCCACTTCTTCGTGGCGCTCCTGCAGCGCTTCCAGTTTCGCAACAATAGAGGTTTTCATTTAACTGTGGGATTCCCGTAACAGAAGACGACAGCAGTGTGCCTAATCGAGACCCAGGCTGTCGCGTAAAATCTGCAGGCGTTCGCTGTCGCCGTCGCGCGCGGCCTGCTGAAGAGATTTGGTTGGTGCATGAATCAAACGGTTGGTCAGCTTGTGGGCCAGTTCCTGCATCACTTTTTGCGGATCGGCACCCTGCTGCAGCGCCTGCAGCGCACGGCCTTCCAGTTCAGCGCGGATATCATCCGCCTGAGCACGGTATTCACGAATAGAGTTGACCGCGCCCTGGGAACGCAGCCAGGCCATGAAATCGCTGCATTCCTGCACCACGATACTTTCGGCCTGCACCGCAGCGGCTTTGCGCTGGGCAAGGTTCTGCTCAATGATGGCCTGCAGGTCGTCAACGCTGTAGAGATAGGCATTCGCTAACTTGCCCACTTCCGGCTCTACGTCGCGCGGCACCGCAATATCCACCAGCAGCATTGGCTGGTTACGGCGCGCTTTGAGCGCCCGTTCCATCATGCCTTTACCAATGATGGGCAAGGGACTGGAGGTGGACGTAATGACGATGTCGGCATCGGCCAGGCGCGCGTCGATGTCCGCAAGGCCAATCACTTCCGCGCCCACTTCTTTCGCCAGCGCGTCCGCGCGTTCGCGGGTACGGTTGGCAATAATCAGTTTTTTGACCTGATGTTCGCTCAGATGACGCGCCACCAGCTCGATGGTTTCCCCCGCGCCAACCAGTAACACGTTGACGGTGGAGAGGGACTCAAAGATCTGCCGCGCCAGCGTACAGGCGGCAAAGGCAACGGAAACGGCGTTCGCGCCGATCTCCGTTTCCGTACGCACGCGCTTGGCAACCGAGAAGGTTTTCTGGAACATACGTTCCAGTTCACTGCTCAGTGCATGACCGCGCTGCGAATCGGCAAAGGCTTTTTTTACCTGACCTAGAATCTGCGGCTCGCCCAGCACCAGCGAATCCAGCCCGCTGGCGACGCGCATAAGATGACTGACCGCCTCATTGTCCTGATGCCAGTAGAGGCTGTTACGTACATCCTCTTCATCAAGCTGGTGATAGTCACACAGCCAGCGCACCAGACGTTCCTGCAGATCGACCTGTTGCTCTACACTCAAGTAGAGTTCGGTTCGGTTACAGGTGGAGAGCACGACGCCACTCTGCACCATGGGCTGGGATAACAGGCTGTCTAAGGCCTGTTCCAGCGACTCCGGCCCGAACGCAACGCGTTCGCGCAGAGCAATGGGTGCAGTTTTGTGATTGATTCCGAGAGCGAGCAGCGTCATGGCGATTTAGGTTGGGTTGTCCCAATAATGTCAGGGTTTTGTGAAGCGCATTCTACAAGATGCAGCAGATCAAGAAAAGCCATACAAAGGCTATGACTGTAATAAGATTAAGCCGATCATAGCGATTTTGCCGTATAACAGCATTGACGGTTAAAATGCGGATGGTTAGCGTTACCTGTTACCAATGAAAAATGAGTCCGAGGAGATGACCACTTGATGCTTACTTCCCCACGCAATCTGTTGCGCCTTTTACCCCTGGCCGGTGCTGTTCTGCTGGCTGCCTGTAGCATCAATAAACCACAAGGTCCCGGCCCGAGCGCCACTGCGCCCCAATGGCAACATCATCAGCAAGCGGTCAGTAAAGTGACGCAGTACCAGACGCGCGGCGCGTTCGCCTATCTGTCGGACAAACAAAAAGTCTATGCCCGCTTCAACTGGCAGCAGACCGCACCTGACCGTTATCGTCTGCTGTTAACCAACCCGTTAGGCAGCACAGAACTGCAGCTGGATGCGCAGGGTTCTGTGGTGCAGATCGTGGATAGCCAGGGCAAACGCTATGTCAGCAACGATGCGCAGAAGATGATCTCGCAGCTGACCGGCATGGATATTCCGCTGACCAACCTGCGCCAGTGGATGATGGGCCTGCCGGGCGATGCGACCGACTACCAGCTTAACGATCAGTATCAGTTGCGCAGCCTGAACTATCAGCATGATGGCCAGACCTGGCAGGTGACCATCGCCGGCTACGACAGCAACGTCACCCCTGCGCTGCCGGCCAGCCTGGAGCTGAAAGAAGGCGATCAGCGCATCAAGTTACGTATGGATAGCTGGACGCTGAAATGATCACCACCTGGCCTGCTCCGGCAAAACTGAACCTTTTTTTGTACATCACCGGGCGCCGGGCGGACGGTTACCATAACCTGCAAACCCTGTTTCAGTTTCTGGATTATGGCGACAGTCTGGAGATTGTTCCCGATCAGAGCGATGCCATTACCCTTCTCACGCCCGTGTCCGGCGTGCCGGATGCTGAAAACCTGATCGTGCGTGCCGCCGACATGCTTAAGGCGGCTGCCCGCGAGAAGGGAACGCTGCCGGCGCAGGCGGGTGCGCGGATCGCCATTGAAAAGCGTTTGCCAATGGGCGGTGGACTGGGTGGCGGTTCTTCTGACGCCGCTACGGTTCTGGTGGCGCTTAATCATCTCTGGAAAACCGGTTTTTCGCCGACGGAACTGGCACAGATGGGCGTGAAACTGGGTGCGGATGTCCCGGTGTTCGTTAAAGGGCACGCCGCCTTCGCCGAAGGGGTCGGCGAGGTGCTTTCTCCCGCATCGCCTGCCGAAAAATGGTATCTTGTTGCCCATCCCGGCGTCAGCGTGGCCACGCCGGTGGTCTTTAACGATCCGGCACTCCCCCGTGACACGCCCGTGCGCACTTTATCAGCACTTTTACAGGCCCCCTTTCTTAACGATTGCGAATCAGTAGTAAGAAAACGTTTTCGTGAGGTTGATGAGCTTGTTTCATGGCTGCTAGAATACGCGCCGTCGCGCCTGACAGGGACAGGTGCTTGTGTGTTTGCTGAATTTGACACCGAGTACGCTGCTCGCCAGGTGCTGGAACTTGCCCCGTCATGGGTGCGCGGTTTTGTAGCCCGAGGCGTTAACGTCTCGCCGTTACAGCGCACTCTGCAAGGCGATTAGCGATAGCGTGACTGTGTCACCCTGTTCCAGATACAGCACGTTTCGCACTCACATACCCGTGTGAACGATCACGACAGTATTCGCCGGTTACTGTCATGACGTTCATTCTCTGGACGCAAAGCCTGAGGTTCTTCTCGTGCCTGATATGAAGCTTTTTGCTGGTAACGCCACCCCGGAACTAGCACAACGTATTGCCAACCGCCTTTACACCAGCCTGGGCGACGCCGCTGTCGGTCGTTTCAGTGATGGCGAAGTAAGCGTACAAATTAATGAAAATGTACGCGGTGGTGATATTTTCATCATCCAGTCCACCTGTGCTCCCACCAATGATAATTTGATGGAACTGGTCGTGATGGTCGACGCGCTGCGTCGTGCTTCAGCTGGTCGTATTACCGCTGTTATCCCCTACTTTGGTTATGCCCGTCAGGACCGCCGCGTGCGTTCTGCGCGTGTGCCTATTACCGCCAAAGTCGTGGCTGACTTTCTTTCCAGCGTCGGCGTTGACCGTGTTTTAACGGTTGACCTGCACGCTGAGCAGATCCAGGGCTTCTTCGACGTCCCGGTTGATAACGTCTTCGGCAGTCCCATTCTGCTGGAGGATATGTTACAGATTGGCCTGGAAAACCCGATTGTTGTTTCGCCTGACATTGGCGGCGTGGTTCGTGCCCGTGCTATTGCGAAACTGCTGAACGACACCGATATGGCCATCATCGACAAACGTCGCCCGCGTGCGAACGTTTCTCAGGTTATGCATATCATTGGTGACGTTGCGGGCCGTGACTGTGTGCTGGTCGATGACATGATCGACACCGGCGGCACACTGTGCAAAGCCGCGGAAGCGCTGAAAGAGCGCGGTGCCAAGCGCGTGTTCGCGTACGCGACGCACCCTATCTTCTCCGGTAACGCGGTGGAAAACTTACGTAAATCTGTCATCGATCAGGTTATCGTGTGTGACACCATTCCGTTATCCGAAGAGATGAAGTCGCTGCCAAACGTCCGTACCCTGACGCTGTCAGGCATGCTGGCCGAAGCCATTCGCCGCATCAGTAACGAAGAGTCCATTTCGGCAATGTTCGAACACTAATCTTCGCAGGCCGGACACGCTGTCCGGCCTTTTCTTTTGTCTGTGCCGTTCCCCTTCCGACAAAGCTGCTTGATTCACAGAAATTTTCGTTATGAGTCACCGCCGTTATTGTCACGCTTACTACGAAAAACTCTTTCGCTGAAATTATCTTATCTGCTCTTTTGCCATTCTGCGTTGAGTGGTACTTTGCCCGCACTTTTTATTGCGATCGTTTTCCACTATGAACCTCGACGTCTATACGTTATTTATTTGCGAACTCTACGTACTGGGGTTTATGAGTCTGATCCTGGCATTTGCCTGGGTCGGTTCGCATTACGATCGCACGCTGGGCTATGTTTGCGTGGCCATTTTACTGACGCTGGTCGCCTTTATTCTCAGTAGCCTGCGCAGCCAGGGCTATCAGTTTTTACCGGTGGCCATGAGCAACGTGTTGCTTATGCTGGCTTACGGGGGATTGTTCAGCGCGTTTCGCACCTTTTGCGGTAAGCAGCCGGGGATGAGTGGTCTGGTCGGGGCGCTGATCTGGTCACTGCTCTGCCTGATTCCGGGATTTTATTACAGCTTATCGCTGCGCGTACTGGTGCTCTGCCTGCTCTGCATCGGGTATACCGGATCGCTTATCTATTTTCTCTGGCTGGCGCGGCGCAATATGGATGCAACATTCTGGCCTGCCCAGCTCCTGCTCTGGATTCACCTGATATTCCATGCGGCCCGCATATTCCTGGATAATTCCCGTCCGGTTGGCGTTCAGGGCGCGATCAGCGGATCCAATTTTTCCGTCTATGTGATCATGGAATCCATGTTGTTTGTGATTGGGTTTACCGTGACGATTCTGGCGATGGTCAATGAGCGGACGCGCAATGCGTTAAAAACGGCCTCGCTGCACGATCCCCTGACCAATATCTGGAATCGTCGTGCGCTGTTTACCGGGGCCGAGGTGATGATTAAAGCCTGCCAGAAGCAGAATAAAGCGCTGACGGTGGTGTTATTCGATCTCGACCATTTTAAAGGGATTAATGATCGCTATGGGCATCATCAGGGCGACCAGATTCTGATTGATTTCACTAACCGCGTGTCCAAAATGCTGCCTGAAGGGGCGCGCTTTGCGCGACTGGGCGGCGAAGAATTTGCCGCCCTTCTGCCGATGATGTCAGCACAGGCTAACGTCTGGTGCGAGCAGGTGCGCCAGGCGATCCACCTTTCCCGGCCGGGTCAGGTTCCCTATTCCGTCAGCATTGGCTTCTCCACCGCCGACAATCGCCACATTGATTTTGGCGAACTGATGGCGCTGGCTGACAAAGCGCTCTATCGGGCAAAAGCCAAAGGCAGGAACCGAACCGAGCCCTGTCTGACATTGCCGGGAACATCATTATGACGAGTGATGGCTGCGGCGACAGCGTTTATCGCCATAATGCCGCTCCCAGTAATAGCGATCTTCGACTTTCTCACGACCGCTAATGCAGGCACCGGCCAGCCATAACAGTGCGCCAAAGAAAATCCCAAACATCGCGCCCTGCGCCAGTATCTGCGGCAGATTTAAAGAGGGAAGTTGGTTGATAATCGAAAAACCAACGCCGAGTACCATGGTCACTAAGCCCAGTGCCATTAAGGCATTTCCTGCCATACGTGAGTGATGACGTTTCATCTTTCACCTCCTGAAGGTGCGGTCCGATGAGCGCACACAATGTTAACCTGTCAGTAGTTTAGGCAATGACAGCAGGCTAATTTGTGCACTTCGTCACACTCAGAACAGGATAAGTGTGACCAAAGCATAATTACAGCTTATTGATTTAGATGAAAAACAATTAATCACCGACACTAATAATTCGTGGCTCACACTTTGTGATCCGTAGCCCGGCACAGTAAACTACTGCCCTTTGGTGATAACAGCAGGATATTCCTTGTGAGCAGCATTAAACTGATTGTCGGCCTGGCGAATCCCGGTGCGGAATATGCCGCCACGCGCCATAACGCGGGTGCGTGGTATCTGGATTTGCTGGCTGAGCGGCACAATCAGTCGTTAAAAGAAGAAGCCAAATTTTTCGGTTATACGGCGCGACTGGCGCTGGCGGGCGAAGATGTCCGACTGCTGGTGCCCACCACCTTTATGAACCTCAGCGGCAAAGCAGTCGCGGCGATGGCGACCTTCTACCGTATTGCGCCCGAAGAAATTTTAGTGGCGCACGATGAACTCGATCTGCCACCGGGCATTGCGAAATTCAAACAAGGCGGCGGTCACGGCGGTCATAACGGCCTGAAAGACATCATCAGCAAGCTGGGCAATAATAATAACTTTCATCGTCTGCGCATCGGCATCGGCCATCCCGGTGACCGCAACAAAGTGACCGGATTTGTGTTAGGCAAACCGCCCGCCAGCGAGCAAAAGCTGATCGATGACGCCATTGATGAAGCAGCGCGCTGCACCGAACTGTGGCTGAAGGAAGATCGCATTAAGGCAATGAACCGCCTGCATGCCTTTAAGCCTGTCTAATCGCCCCGATTGTCGCGAATCTGTGTATAATGCGCGAAAATTATCTTACGTTTCCGGCGGCGCCTGCGTCCAGGCGTTGCCCATCCAGCTATAAAGGGTATTAAACCATGGGATTCAAATGCGGTATCGTGGGCCTGCCAAATGTCGGTAAATCCACTCTGTTTAACGCGCTGACAAAAGCGGGTATTGAAGCGGCGAACTTCCCCTTCTGCACCATTGAACCCAACACGGGCGTTGTACCTATGCCTGACCTGCGTCTGGATCAGCTGTCCGAGATCGTCAAGCCACAGCGCGTGGTTCCGACTACCATGGAATTCGTCGATATCGCCGGTCTGGTAAAAGGTGCATCGAAAGGTGAAGGCCTGGGCAACCAGTTCCTGACCAATATCCGTGAAACCGAAGCGATCGGCCACGTGGTTCGCTGCTTTGAAAACGACAATATTATCCACGTGAATAATAAAGTCGATCCGGCTGATGATATCGAAACCATCAACACCGAGCTGGCGCTGGCGGATCTGGACACCTGTGAACGTGCACTGCAGCGCGTGCAGAAAAAAGCCAAAGGTGGCGATAAAGACGCGAAAGCGGAACAGGCGGCGCTGGAGAAATGTCTGCCTCATCTGGAAAACGCGGGCATGCTGCGCGCGCTGGATCTGACCGATGAGGACAAAGCCGCTCTGCGCTATCTGAGCTTCCTGACGCTCAAGCCCACGATGTACATTGCTAACGTCAACGAAGATGGCTTTGAAAACAACCCGTACCTGGATAAAGTGCGCGAAATCGCCGCCAAAGAAGGTTCTGTCGTTGTGCCAGTCTGTGCCTCTGTCGAATCTGATATCGCCGAACTGGAAGACGAAGATCGTGACGAGTTTATGGCCGAGCTGGGCATCGAAGAGCCAGGCCTGAACCGCGTGATTCGTGCCGGTTACGCACTGCTGAATCTGCAGACCTATTTCACCGCCGGCGTCAAAGAAGTACGCGCATGGACTATCCCTGTTGGCGCCACCGCCCCGCAGGCCGCCGGTAAAATCCATACCGACTTCGAGAAAGGCTTTATTCGCGCACAAACGATCGCGTTTGAAGACTTTATTACCTATAAGGGTGAGCAAGGCGCGAAAGAAGCGGGCAAGATGCGTTCAGAAGGCAAAGAGTACATCGTTAAAGATGGCGATGTGATGAATTTCTTGTTTAACGTCTAATCCACACGGTGAAGTGAACTGCACGTGAATGAATAAGGTTGTGAAAGCCACGCGAATGCGTGGCTTTTTCGTTTTAAAGCTTCACAGAACAGGTTTGAAAAAAGCCGCTAAAACATTGAGGATCAAACGCAACCCATGCTGAATTTTCCGTCTTGAAAATAAGGCGGCAAATAAGCAATCTGACGAGGTGTGATAAATAACAACAAGAAAGCCCGGGTTCACTTTGCCATTACCTTAGTTGTTATCCCTGCTTAACAGAGACTGGCGCAGGGCCTTCCTGGTCGCGGCGCCAGCAGTGACTTATCGTGACGAGGAAAGTGTCTGCAGCACTTTCAGCTCGGCGACCGCTTCCTGCATCGCATCCATACCTGCCGTTAAGGTGCGCAGATTATCCAGCTGTTTCGCCATCCCTGCCCGTTCATGGCGGCTTCGATCGCTCATGGCGGCAATCGCATCGGCAGCCTGGATACTGCGGTCTGCCATGTCCGTCGCGGTTTGTACCGTGTTTGTCGCGACATCGCGGATACGCGAGATCGTGTCGACCGCATCATTAATGTTGCTTGCGGTCGCTTCAGCCTGCTCTTTCGAGGATTGCGCCAGGCGCCGAACCTCCCCTGCCACAACGGCAAATCCTCTGCCAGCTTCCCCCGCGCGTGCAGCCTCGACAGCGGCATTGAGCGCCAGAATATTGGTCTGGAAAGCGATATTGCTGATGCCGTGCGTAATAACGTTGATACCGTTAGATATCGCTTCCAGATCGTCCAGCCCGTCCCCCAGGCGCCCTTGTGCCTGCTGGCTTTCTTTGGCGAGAGTGCTGATAGCGCGAATGCTGCTTTCGGCCATCGACAACGCTTCGCTCTGGCTCTGGGTTGCCGCCTCAAGCACCGGCAGCGCCTGAACGATAGGTGCCAACTCCTGCTGATAGTTCACCACGCGAGCCAGCACGCCCGACTGGACGCGGTTTAGCGCTTCCCAGCGACGTAACGCGCGCTGCGCATAGTGCGCGGCATAGCTGGCATATTCCACCGGAAATTGCGCCATGGCGTTTACGTTATGATTGAAGAATACCAGTGCAGACAAGGTCTGATTGATCGGTACGCCCAGAATTTCACCAAAGCTGGAGAACCCGGCAGCCGGAATGCCTTTAAAGAAATGCGCATCGTGCAGCTTATCGGGATTGCCCTGTCGGCGCAGTATGCAGTCATTCATCAGGACCGCCGCCGGTTTGCCGTGACGTTGCGTAAAGGCCTGCCAGTCCCGCAGCGTAGCCTGCTTAAAATCGGTTTCACGCATTAAGTAAAGCCGATCGCCAAATTCCAGATCGCAAAAAAACTGTACACTGTGGCTGTCCATCTTCGCTACAGAACGAATGAAATACGCGTCACCTACCTTCACCGCAAACGTTAAACCTTTCAGACGCTCCGTCAGCTGCTGTTCATTGCAGCCCAGATGTTCAGCCAGTGCCTGGGTGAAGGGCTGTTGCTGCCCCTGTGGGTTGAACACGGAAGTCAGGGTACGCTTAACCGGATCCGCCTCGGCAATCAGCCAGCTCTTGTTCAGTGGCTCGAAGTTCTGACTCTTAAAGGGTGAAAAGGACTTACCCGCCGCCATTTTGCAGAAAACAATAACGGCTTTCCCCTGCAGTACACGCCCGCCAGCGCCAATCCATGTCCCGTCAAAGGTGACGCGTCCACCGGCGGATCCGCCGATTGCCAGGCAGGGAAAGCGGCCCGTATTATACCAGGCCTGCATTAAAAACCCTTCCGATGCAGACAGGCCGTCACAGTAAATCATGGCAAAGGTACGGTCAGCAGAGAGCGGCATGCTCAGCCTCAACGCAGCCAGCTCATCCTGGATGGCACGAATGCGGTCCGTCGCCGTGTGGGTATCGTGAAGGTGCAGATCGACCACATGTGTTTCATGCTCTGCAATCAGGTTACGGGGTAACCAGAGCCAGCTGCCTTCCTGCCCGTCGCCTTTGCAGTACGTTGTTTGCTTGCCGCTGGCGCTGAGCGCTCCGTTAGAGGAGAGCGTAATGACGGTCAAATCTGTTGATGTAAAGCGTTGCCATGCCTGACTGACCTTATGAAAATCGGCCTCTGGCGGCACAAACGTCAGCAAAATACCCGCAGCACGACTGCTGAGGCCTGCTGCAGAGAGCGAAGTGGGTAAGCTTTCACAGTTAAAGATCCCGTTGGCGGGCTGAGATCCCCCCGCAAAACGTGAACCGGTTAAGCTTCTGGTCATTGTCTTGATGACAGACATATTGTTGTTTCCACTGTAATTAAAAGGAATGCACGTACTGGTGTCGTAAAAAAGCACACAAATGACTGAGTAGTAATCAGCTTTGACGCTTCAGGCTCAGCCCCAACATTGAGCTGAGCATGCGTTATCGACACAGGAGGCAATTGCTTCAACGATTACTGCGATTATTGTTATTGATGGGTCAGTGCTGGACAGGGCGACGGTTGCGACAGGCTGGTTCTCTGCATTTTCATTGGGATGCCCGCCCGCGGTTAAGATGCGCACAGAACCGACGCGCTCTTTCCGCCCGGACGCCTTCATGGCCAGCGCAGTGATCTGCCCTTCTGTTTAGTCATGCTAAAACCCGTCACGCCGTAAGACAGAGGGGAAGACGTGACTTTTTTACCGCGATTTACCGATGCTTTTATGACGGAAGGGATATAAGAAAAACCTATGAATAATGCGTCTTAACTCATTGACAAAATTTAATTTTTACAGAAATTACCATGACGTGTTTTCTTACATTTAATTGTCCTGGTTTCGATAAAGGTTGGTCTGTCTGTGCCGAAAGATCACCGTCCCCTTCTCCCTTTATCAGGATAGATTTATGAAGATCGCAACACGGCTCGGTTTGGGTTTTGGCACGTTAATCATTTTTTTCTCCCTGTGCATAGTGGTAGCCATTCATTCTTTATACCAGTCTAAAAACACCCTTGAAGCCATTGTTCAGGGTGATATGAAGAAAACAAAATTAATCACAGACCTGACACTTATTCAGCGTGATATGGCAATCACGGTAAGGAATCTGTCCTTATTTACAGATGAAAAAGGTCTTGAAGAGCAATCCGCTCGTCTTGAAAAATTAAAAGCCCGGTTTGTTGACAGCAGTTCTCAACTGGGCCAGATGATTGACCAGTCGGGCAGTAACGAGGAAAAAAAAGCGTTTGAGGCAATAGAAAAGAGTCAAAAAAATGCCCTGGACTCCTTCAGTAATACTGTTCCTCTGGCATTGGGGAAAAATAACGCAGCAACAGTGAAATTTCTTCTTGATACCGTCAGACCAGCCCAGAACCCCCTGATTGACGGACTCACCTCAATGGGCGAAGTGCTCACTCAGCGCTCTGATAATGCCGTCAGTCAGAACAGTAAGACAACGGAGCAGGCCTATATTATTTTGCTGGTTCTGCTGGGCATTGCGGTCATTTTGGGCTTGCTGACGGGAAGTTACCTGATTCGCAAGATTATGCGTGAACTCGGCGGTGAGCCGGTTACAGCGCAACGGCTCGCTTACGCTATTTCACAAGGGAATCTGACCTCAACGGTTCAACTGCGAAAAAATGATGACCGCAGCCTCATGGCGTCTCTCGACGCGATGCAAGCCAGACTGCGCGGGATCGTGTTGCAGATTAAAGACGCCTCCGCGTCCGTTGCGCTGGCGGCCGATGAAATCGACCGGGGAAATACAGAACTCTCATCACGAACCGAGCAGCAGGCTGCCGCGCTGCAGCAGACCGCCGCCAGCATGGAGCAGCTCACCAGCACGGTGAAGAGCAACACAGCCGGTGCGCAGCAGACCGCTGAATCTGCCCGGGCAACAGCACAGACCGTTAACGCCGACAAGTCCAAGGTCAGCCACATGACCGATACCATGCACAACATCCATGAGAGCGCAGTCAAGGTCCGTGATATTACGTCCGTGATTGAAAGCATCGCTTTTCAGACCAACATCCTGGCGTTGAATGCCGCCGTGGAAGCCGCGCGTGCAGGTGAAGATGGTCGCGGATTCGCCGTCGTGGCTGGTGAGGTGCGGACACTTGCCCAGCGTAGTGCCACGGCCGCGAAAGACATCAAGCGTCTGATTGAACAGGCCGTCGCACACGTTGACAGCGGCGTAGAAATTGCCGCGCTAACCGGGCAGAGCGTCCTGAAGGTCATGAGTATGGTCAGCGACCTGGCTGAAGGGATGGACTCGATTGCCCGGGCCTCTTCTGAACAGCTGCAGGGAATTTCAGAAGTCAGCGTGGCAGTGAATCAGATGGACGGCGTCACACAGAATAACGCGGCGCTGGTCCAGGAATCGTCAATGGCCTCCCGTTCGCTGTCTGAACAGGCCCAAACATTACGACAGATTGTTGGGTCGTTTAGCGTCTGAACATTCAGGTAACGCCGGCGTTCCAGGCTTCATCAGGAAGGTACAGGGGCAATCACATCCGTCTGTCGCAGGTCCACAGGCTGTGGTATCTGCGACAAATTCCGGCGCGTGTTGCGAAGGGATGGCGCTTTGTATCGTGACTTATTCAGGCTGCCCTAAACGTCGCAACGGTAAAAGAGAGTGGCGCTCATGCGCCCTCTCTTCCTCGCCAGCGAAATGCGTGAGCCTGGCGCTGATTTTCATGCATGTCCTGATGTGCCACAACGCAGCGTTAACGGACGTCCGTATGACTGTCGTTGACAAGCCGCCTACAGATCCTGCAGGGCCTGGATAATTGACGTATTCATCTCGTGAACCGCCTCTTCACGCCGGCGATAGTATGTCCATTTACCGACCTTGCTTGCCTCAAGCAGGCCGGCATCATGCAGCGCTTTCAGACATAACGAGGTGGCGGGCTGTGAGAGGCCCGCTTTGTCCTGAATAAGACTGGCACAGACACCGTACTGATCGAAGGGATACAGCTGAGAATAGTCAGCAAAGGCTTCGTCAGGGCGTTTAAGCCATTTGAGCACCGCAACCCGTGTCGGGTTAGCCAGTAATTTAATGGCATTTTCAGGTGTCATGCCGTCTCAGAACCTCAAGCAGAATAGAAAGTGTAGTCAGTATAGCCTTTCTCACTTCCACCATACAGTGAGGCAGGATCCGCGTTGTTCAGCGGGTAGCCCATTTTGAAACGCGCCGGTAAATCCGGGTTAGCGATAAACGTGCGCCCGAAGCCAAACAGATCGCCCCATCCCTTTTCCAGCATACGTTCGGCCTTTTCCCTGGTATAACGTCCGGAATACATGATGGGGGAACGGAAGGTTTCACGCAGCGCAATACGGAAGCTTTCGGGCATCTCCGGACTGTTGTCCCAGTCCGCTTCGGCGATAGACAGATAGCCAGTTTCAAGCTCGTTTAGCATCTGCGCAGCACGAATGTAGGTAGCATGCGGATCGCGTTCAACCAGCCCCAGATAAACGCGTTCTTCCTCTGTGCTTGAGAACAATGGCGCGAAACGTACGCCGACACGGTGACTGCCAAATACCGCACTCACCGCTTCGGTGACTTCACGCAGAAAGCGCAGGCGGTTATCAAGGGAGCCGCCATATTCATCGGTACGGAAATTGGTGTGTTCAGAAATAAACTGATTGATCAGATAACCGTTGGCGGCATGCAGCTCGACACCGTCAAAACCGGCTTTTTTCGCGTTCTCTGCTGCCGTGCGGTACATCGCCACAATCGCTTTGACTTCCGATGTGGTCAGTTCGCGCGGCATGCTGGGTTCCGTCAGCATACCGGCACCTGGTCCGGTTTCAATAAAGACCCGTACGCCGCTGGCGGCAACGGCGGAAGGAGCAACAGGCGGCTGTTTACCGGGCTGCAACGCATTGTGCGATACGCGGCCCACGTGCCAGAGCTGGCAAAAGAGCGTTCCGCCCTCTGCATGCACAGCGTCGGTGACGTTTCGCCATCCCGCAATTTGTGCGTCGCTGTGAATGCCAGGCGTCCAGGCATAGCCCTGCCCGCGCGGTTCAATTTGCGTACCTTCGGTAATCATGAAGCCCGCGCTGGCACGCTGGCGATAGTACTCCACCATCATCGTGCCGGGAATGTTGCCCGGCTGCTCGCTACGGCAACGGGTCAGGGGTGGAAGCGCAATGCGGTTACGCAACGTGAGATCACCCAGCGTCAGGGGCGTGAAAAGAGACGACATAATTAACATCCTTAAAAAGAAACAGGGCCGGCATTATATTTACACATTTAAATTTGTAAATATGTAATGTGTGCGGTTATCTCCCGTTGTCATGATGACTCTGCCAGATTGCCTTCACCGCGCCCTTCACCTAAGCGTTACCGTTATCCTCACGGCGGAACGACCGGGCTGATGGTGGCTGTTTCGGCTTTTTTGCGGCAAAAATCAGCATCACTCCGCCGGTAGGAAAATCCCTCACTGCCCTTTATCAGCGCAGTATGAACGCGTGCAGCAGCCTGGATGATGAACGCAGCAAAACAATGGCAGATCGGCGCATAAAGCAGAAGATAGCCGCTTTATACCCTGTTAAATCGTCAGAACCGGTCACCTGAAACGCGACCTGCGGTACAGCTCGGGCAGAGACGAAGGCGAGTCGCCTTCACATAACATTGCTTGTCTGTCCCGTCCTCAGCGTATGCATGCCGCCCTTTTCAGGAGAGAGGACAGGGATATATCAGGCTGGGGATACGATGGCACGTAATCTTTGCGCCACGGGGGCTTCTTCACTGGCACAGGCCCCCATGTCTTCGCCCTTTCCTTTGCACCCTTTTTACACCGCACCCGATCTTTTTTACGCCACTTTTACACGCCGGGCGCTTAAATCAACGGCACCGGGCGCTGAGGCGTCCATGTAAAAGGAAACCGTTGATGAAATGTGTGAATGCGGCCTCTTTCCTGCCGGTTTGTGGTGATGCCGTGATCGCGGATCTTGCCGAGCAACAGCGGCTGCGCCTGCTTTCTCCCCGTAAATGGTTCAGAGAGACGATGGAGGTCAACACCGATCCGGCCATGCTCAACCCGCGGCTGATTGCCCAGTGGCTGGGTTCGGCTATTCCCGATGCACGTCTGATGACGCTGGCGTTAAACAGCAGTCTTTGCTTTGGCCTCTATCGTCATACCCGGCAGATCGGTTTTGCGCGGGTCGTTACCGATATGGCCGAAACCTGGGTTATACAGGACCTGTTTATCTCGCCAGAGTATCGCTATATCGGGCTGGGATCCTGGCTGCTCCACTGCTGTCTGACCCACCCTGGCGCCAGTGGCTGTCATCGCATTATTGCGCTGAGCGACAGTAACCAGGACTTTCTTGAACGCAACGGATTCATTTGCCATGCCTCGCTGCCGGGTCTTTATCTCAGGGCGGTTGCGCCTTACGGCCTGAGCGATTCCTTGAGCGCTGACCGCGCCCACCACCATTAAGCGGACAGGACGCTTTGCCATGTGTGGCCTGCTGCAGTTTTTCATCCGACCTCAACCCGATAACGGCTGGACACCGGGCACGGCAACTGATGCCCTGCCCGCCCATAAGGAAAACACCATGTCAGGTTTTATCCTGGTATCACATAATCATTCACAACGTTCCACACTGTCTGCAATTTATGAAGGCCTGCTTTCCCGCCACGGCGGACTCTGGATAAGCTGGGATGGTGAGACGACGGTGCTGCCTTCTGATGCACCAAGACCGCTGAGCATTCAGCAGAAAGGCCCTTATGAAACGCTGACCTTTCCTCTGTCTTCCGCCGAAGTGAAAGAGGGTTATCACCACTATGTTCATCAGGGATTGTGGCCGGTTTTCCACCAGCGTCCGGATTTGGCCCGCTTTTCTGCTGACGGCTATCGGGAATACAAAAAGATTAACGAAGCCTATGCGCGGGTCATCTGTGATAACGCTATGCCCGAAGACACCATCTGGATACAGGATTACCATCTGCTGGGCTGCGCCCATTACCTTCGTGAGGCCGGACTGACTAATCCTGTGGGCTTTTTCCTGCACCAGCCCTTTCCCTCAGGCACGATGTTTGAGGCGATACCCGACTGGCGCTGGCTCACACAGTCGCTGCTGTGCTGTGATTTGCTCGGCTTTCAGACCGTTCAGGACCTGAACAACTTTATCGTCTGGCTGGAAAGCGAATTCCGCACCGAGCGCCTGAGCGTAGACAGCGTTCGCGTGCAGGGGCGGATTGTAAAGCTCGGCGTCTTTCCTGTCGGGATCGATCTGGATGATGTGCGCTGCCTGCGTGACAGCAACAGCTGTGCGTTTATGGAAATGCAGTGTCGTGAAAGCTTACCGGAAAACACCGTTCTGAGCGGCGGTCATCTTGATGAAAGCGCCGGACTGCCTTACCGCATCAGCGCGGTAGAAGTGTTACTGCGCAAACATGCCGTCTATCAAAAAAATATTACCCTGCTGCAACTGGCCCCGCCTGCTGCGGGCTACGCGGACCGGGCAGCGGCTGTCACGCACACGTTAGAAACCCTGTGCGGAGAATGTAATGGCGTGCATGGCATGATGAACTGGTATCCCGTGAATTGCCTGACGCATGCCTACAGCCGTGAGGAGCAGGCGGGTATTTATCGTGCCTCACGCGTCGCGCTGGTCACGCCCCTGATGTCAGGCATGAGTCTGATGGCGAAGATGTATGTGGCCCTGCAGGATCCGGAAAACCCGGGTGTGTTGCTCCTGTCACAGTTCGCGGGCGCGGCGGAGCAGATGGACGGCGCGCTTATCGTCAATCCCTACGATCCGGATGCCATGGCCGATGCCATTCACAGTGCTCTGCTGATGCCGCTGCGTGAACGGCGACACCTGCACGCGCGCCTGATGAAGGGGTTACATCTGCATGACAGCCATCACTGGGCAGAGGCATTTCTGTCTGTGCTGGGCGGCATGCCGGTCCTTCCGGGCCCGGTTATGGCAGCCGCGCCCGCGTTGCGTCTGAGCAGCAGCCGGGTGCGCTACTGAGGTGACAGGCAAACGCTGCGCCAGTCAGCCTCCTGGCGCCGGTTGCGGCACGGCAGACAACCTGACAGGGTCGCTGTCCTTTGCTGGCACTCAGATCAACGCTTCAAATCACAGCCGCTGTGCTTTCCAGCGCGGCAACAATCGCAGCTTCCATTTTTTCAGGAGAAGTGATGGGGGCAAATCGTCTGAGCGGTTTACCATCACGCGCGATCAGAAACTTAGTGAAATTCCACTTAATCCGTCCACCCAGCACACCAGGCAATGCCTGTTTCAGGAAACGAAACACCGGGTGCGCTGCGGCGCCGTTGACCTCGACTTTCTCGAACATCGGGAAGCTCACGCCATAGTTAATATGGCAGGTCTGTGCGATATCGTCGGCATTACCGGGTTCCTGCCTGCCGAACTGGTTGCAGGGAAAGCCCAGTACCACCAGCCCCTGATCGACATACTTTTTGTAAAGCGCTTCCAGGCCTGCATATTGGGGCGTGAAGCCACAATGACTGGCGGTATTCACCACCAACACCACCTTGCCAGCGTAGTCGGCCATCGTAATGCGCTCGCCATGTAAACGGGTAGCACTGAGTTGATAAAAGGCCGTCATAGTGTAATCCTCAGAGAAAAAACATTTACCGCCAGGACTGGCGCGCCGTACATAACAACACAGGGGCCCGGCAAGCCGACTTTTGATCGGCGGCGAAGGCGCTGGCAACAGGATGTGACCCGGCCAACCCGTTTTATGGCACACCCTCTTCGCGCTTAGCCAGGGATAACACTGGCCAGGGTATTTAAAAAGACGTGGCCAAAGCATAACAGAGAAATACGCCTGTCATTAAACCAGCGATGTACAGCGGAACGATGTCGCGTTAAGAAGAAAAAAGGCCCGGCCCCCATGTTTACAGGCGTTTGTTGACTGTCCCATCAGAGCGGCTGTCTGGCTCATCCTGTCCGTTTCTCCCAACGTCATTGGGCGATCAGTTACTTTGAAACCTGATGATTTGACCTCTAAAAATCAGAACCCAAAATAAACCTGTACAATGACTGATTTGTTGTATAACTTAGATCTATACACTCAGCATAATAACTGTACAATGGAGAAACTTATGCAACACAGACTGCCCGTAACTGGCGTAAGTAAAGATGTTTCATCCTTCTTCAGCCGCGCATCACTGCCCTCTCAGCAGGAAACGTTGGGCGTTGTTGTGGTTGAAATACTCAGAGCAGGTCGTACGCTGAACCGCAAAGCGCTTTGCAAGTCGCTCATTGAACGTATGAGCCATGTTTCTTCTCCTCAGGAAGAAGAACACCTGCAGGAACTGTTGCGCCTTCTGTTCTGATACTGGCTGGAACCTTCTGAAAGGGACTTTGCGGCACAGTGGCTGATATACACGACAGCCGGGCAGGCAAAACTTATTCAGAGAGTAATAATGACATACAGTAAAGATGAAAAACTCCGTGACACACTCATTGGAGAGGCTGCCCTGGCATCCCTTGAGGATCAGGGCAGCGTCACATTCAAGAGCGTGCTGGAAAATCTTGATGCCATCATGCGTTCTTCTGACAGCGAAGAGAAAAGCCGCGCAGTAAGCATGGCCATCAGTGAAATTAAAGCCGATATGGCCGCCCGTCGCTCTCCTGATGACAGGGACGATGATCATGCCGCCCATCTGTCACAAGATGCCGATGAAACCTCACGGAACTGATCGTGTCTCAGCGTTATACACGTCTGTCAAAGCAAGTCATTTACGATTAACGACACAAGCAGGCTGTCTGTTTGGGGATGAAAACAGCGTTGAAGCGCTATCCCTGCCAGGCAAGGCTTTCTGGAAGACAAAACGTTTCGTATTACCGTGACCAGAACGACACCAGAGAGAGTAAGGCCCGATATTCTGCGCACGTAGCTTACGGCGACAGGCCCGACTGCGACGCAGATAAGAAGATGCCTGACGTGAAGCGGATATTAATGCATCTTTTTCATAAGCCGGATAATGAGTTCACCGCAGTCCGCGCGCGTTTTTGCCTCTACGCTATGTTCACTCATCGTCTGCAAAGCCCTCGTCAGGTCTTCAGGCATGACAGTGCCCTCCCGTCTCAGGAGCTGGCTGACGGTTCTGCCTACCAGAGCAAGCACCTCTTGTGAAATATCGTGCTCATTGTTTTTCAATCGTCCTCCCGGCAGGTGTATAAACATACAGTTTATCACTTTTCACCCCACCACCCAACCCTGGCTCTTTCTTGCGCTTTCAGGTTAAGACAGTGCAAATGAAACTGAACACCCGAAGAGATTACGCTAACCGTAATAACTTTAAATGAAAAAGATTTTCTCCCTTCCGGTCGCAGTGCCATTATGTTCCCTTTAACGCACGAATAACAGACCTGGCTTGGGTTACGCGTACCTGTTTCTGAGCGCATCAGGACAGAACAGAGTAAGTGCTGAATATTTTAAGCAGGCATTATCTGCGGGGACGACTACAGTCAGTGGTGAGGTTGTCATAAATCGTACTTATGGAGGATTGACCGTGTTACTTCAAGACGACGAGAAAGGCCACGTCATTATTGGCGAAGCAGCATTGCACCTGGCGCTGGCTGACAGGGAAATAAACATTACTTCTCTGATGAATGAACTGAGACGCATGGCAACAGACAATTGCAGCGACGATCGCCTGAGTAAAATCCTGGAAGCCAGAACATGGCTAAGAGCATTTTTAACGCCCGGTCTCGTAAAGCAGCCAGTGCCCTACCTGCAGACACTTGCAGGCCTGAACGAAGAAAAGAAATAACGCCAATGGACGTAGTCCGGCCCCGGCCGGAAGACGACGATACGAGATAACCTCATCGGTCTCGCGCGAGCGTGTACCGGCCGGAGATACTGTCAGGGACGACACTTCACGGCATGTTGCGAATAACCACGGTGTTGTCTTTTGCTCCTCGTGCGGTCAAAACACGTTCTGTAAACGAAACGATCGCGTCAAACACGCGGATACAGCCGGCTGACGACGCGCGGCGCTTTCTTTCAAGTACGACCGCCCCCTTTCCTCACTGTGTTCCCCTGACACTCACTTTCGGGTTGACTTTGCAGCCTGTCAGAAATATGCAGGACGATTTAACGTTGACCTGCGTGTCGTTTTGTTTATAGTGAGTCGCTGTTCTGCTCAGGAAAGCACCATTTTGCCCCCTGACAGGCATCGCCGTCTGCCCCGGACATCGCGTCCGGGCAGGAATGTCCTTCCTTAAAGCCCCTTATGGCCGTAAAGGAGAATTACCATCATGCGTCTTACGCCACCCTGAGTTTTCCCCCTTCCCTGGCGCACCGGCTTAACCGATCGCGCACGCAATAACATCCCGACTGCGGATGTGCTTTTGCATCACTAAATTTTGCCCGCATGGGCTTACTTTCATCTAAAAAACTGAGAAATCAATATGTTGCTGTCCTCGACGCGTAAGGACTGGCTGGGTAACGTCCGGGGTGACGTCCTTGCCGGTATTGTGGTCGCGCTCGCCCTTATTCCAGAAGCGATCGCCTTTTCGATTATTGCTGGCGTAGATCCCCAGGTCGGACTCTACTCCGCGTTCTGTATTCCCTTCGTTATGGCCTTTCTCGGTGGCCGACCGGCGATGATTTCGTCGGCCACCGGTGCGATGGCGCTGCTGATGGTCACGCTGGTTAAAGAGCACGGCTTGCAGTATCTGCTGGCGACCTCCGTGCTGACCGGCCTTCTGCAGTTGCTGGCAGGCTATCTCAGGTTAGGCAGTCTGATGCGCTACGTTTCCCGCTCGGTGGTGACCGGCTTCGTCAACGCGCTGGCCATCCTGATATTTATGGCCCAGTTGCCGGAACTGACTCATGTGAGCTGGCAGGTTTATGCCCTGACCGCTGCCGGGCTCGGCATCATTTATCTTTTCCCGCGGATCACCAAAGCCATCCCTTCCCCCCTGGTCTGCATTATTGTTCTGACTGCAATCTCTGTATGGCTCCATCTGGATGTGCGCACCGTCGGCGATATGGGCAGGCTGCCCGACAGCCTGCCCGTGTTTCTGATCCCGGACATTCCGCTGAATCTGCACACCTTGCTGATCATCTTGCCTTACGCCGCAGGCCTGGCTGTGGTGGGATTGCTGGAGTCGATGATGACCGCCACCATCGTGGATGACATGACCGATACAGGCAGCGATAAAAACCGCGAGTGCAAAGCGCAAGGGATCGCCAACATCTGTACCGCCTTTATTGGCGGTATGGCGGGCTGCGCCATGATTGGTCAGTCGGTGATTAACGTGAAGTCGGGCGGCCGGGGACGGTTGTCCACCCTGACGGCGGGCGTGGTGTTACTGCTGATGGTGGTCTTTCTGCGCCAGTGGGTATCTCAGATCCCGATGGCAGCCCTGGTCGCCGTGATGATTATGGTATCTGTAGGAACCTTCTCCTGGCAGTCGATTGCCAACCTGCGCACCCATCCCATGTCCACCAGCGTGGTGATGCTGGCCACCGTCGTCGTTGTGGTCGCCACTCACAACCTGGCGCTGGGTGTGCTGATCGGCGTACTGATTGCCTCGCTGAACTTTGCCACTAAAGTGGCGCGCTTTATGGCGGTGTCCTCTGAGCGGCAAGGCAACACACGAATTTATACCGTGACGGGCCAGGTCTTTTTTGCCTCGTCCGATCGCTTCACCCGCCATTTTGACGTCAGCGAGGAGGTGGAACGCGTCATTATTGATGTCACCCATGCACATTTCTGGGACATCACGTCAGTGAGCGCACTGGACCGCATCGTGATCAAGTTCCGGCGGGAAGGCACGGAGGTCGGGCTGCGGGGAATGAATGCGGCAACGCAAACTTTGGTTGACCGCTTCGGCGTGCATGACAAACCTGACGAGGTTGAAAGACTGATGAACGGTCACTGAGAAACAGGGCTGGGGCTGTTTGTCCCAGCCACTGGATGCGTGGCCAGACGCGCCACGCTTTCCCGCAGTTGAGTGTTTCGGATGGGCCTTCTACGCTTAAGCCTGACCAGATGGGCGTTACTGTACCGTCTGTTTATATTCAACGGTTAACGGAGGTCAAATGACAGACACGACTGTCACCCGTAAAGATACCCACACGCTTTTTTTTGATGTCAATGAAACCCTCCTGGATACCGCGCCGTTAAAAGCCTGTGTGGTGCGTCGCCTGGGCAATAAACCCGAACGCGCAGAAGCCTGGTTCACTTCGCTGCTGCATTACTCGCTGGTGGAATCCGTCACAGGCAGCTGGCACAGCTTTGGTGATATCGCAGAAGCCGTGCTGCAGATGACCGCCGAACGCTATGGGATCACGCCTTTACCTGACACTACTTCGCTGGCTGACGCCTTATCGGCCATGCCGGCTTTTCCTGACGTTGCTGAGGGTTTATCCGCATTAAAATCGCACGGCCTGACGCTGGTGGCGTTGACGAACTCGTCACAGGCACTGGCTGAAAAACAACTCAGTCAGGCGGGGCTAAGCTCTTTTTTCAGCCGGGTGCTCAGCGTCGAGTCATTACAGGTCTATAAGCCGGATTTGCGCGTTTATCGCTGGGCAATGGATGAAATGAAACAGCCAGCCACATCATGCATGATGGTAGCCGCGCACGGCTGGGATGTCGGCGGTGCGAAGCGCGCGGGGATGAAAACCGCCTTTATCGCGCGGCCGGGACAAACGCCTTTCCCGTTGGCGCCTGAACCCGATGTGATCGTCAGGGATATTGGCGCGCTTGCCGCTGTGTTCACTCACCGGTGAAACAGAACCTGCCCCGCGGTAACGACAGCCCGCAGGGCAGAAAAACCCACGCAACCCTGCTATGATCGCCGCCTGTGAGCAGTAAGCACTTTCCCTGAGGACCTGATATGACCCCTGATGTTCCACTCAAGTATTATGACATTGCTGAAGAATACGCGGCAGAAACAGCAACGCCGGTCAGCGAGTCAGAACATGATGCGCTGGCGCACTACTTCCAGTTACTGATTACCCGGCTGATGAATAACGAAGCGATCAGCGAAGACGCGCAGCAGGAGATGGCCGCCGAGGCAGGCATTGATGCGGCGCGTATTGACGAGATCGCCACCTTTCTGAATCAATGGGGCAATGAGGACTAATGTCGATAACTGATGCACGTCCGTGCATCAGTTTTATGGGCTGCCTGTCCGCTTTCTGTTTCTTTTAATATATGGGCTCAAAAAAAAGGATTTTTCACACTCAGCAGGAGCAAGAGGAACGGCACAATGCCTGATGTGGGCGGTCAAAAAAGTGAATGTCACAACGGAGCGCCGTCATGAGAAACTGCACCTGTGCCGGGCACAGGCGCAGACGATAAACGCTAGGACGCGTGTTTGCCGAAGGATACCGACTCCTCCTCCTCATTGGTAATATTAGGTTTCGCCAGGCTGGCGCTCACGCCCCAAAAGTAGCAGACCAGGGAGGCGACAATGATAAGAATCATGTCGAATGGCGTGCTAATCACGCCGCTCCCGCCGTAGGTACCGAGCATGGAAATCACCATCACCACAATGTAGTAAGCCAGCAGCCACCAGGCGCAACGCAGATCCTGACTGAATTCGCTGTTCTTCTTACCAAAGACGGCGTAAGCGACCCAGGCAATAATCAGGATCGGGATAAGAATCTCATTGACCGACCAGCCGCTCCAGTAAATCAGGAGCGTACTGGCTACAAACGCCAGCGGACTGAGCAGCCCGGCTATCGGCAGGCGAAACGGGCGCTGCATGTCCGGCAGGTGACGACGAAATGCGCCCAGCGTGATCGGGCCCGGCATATAGGTAAAGACGGTGGCCGAGGTGACCGCACCGATTAATCCGCCCCAGACCTGAAACTCAGAAGGCAGCGTCCAGGCGATGGCCAGCAGCAGCGATAACCACAATGCGCCGCGTGGTACGCCCGATTTTGCATCCACTTCACCAAACACTTTAAACAGATGACCGTTACGCGCCCAGGCAAACAGCACGCGCGCAGCCCCCGCCAGATAGATGTTGCCGGTTCCGGCCGGAGAAATCACGGCGTCGATAAGAATCAGGTTAATCAGCCAGGTCAGTCCCAGGCTGCGCGCTAAATCGGCATAGGGCGACTGGAACACCTGCTTCAGCCCGGCCCAGCCATGTTGTGACAGTAAATCGGCCGGCACCGCGCCCATAAAGGCATACTGCAGGGCCAGGTAAATCACGAAGCTGACGGCAATGGCAATACCAATCGCCAGCGGTACGTTGCGCTGTGGGTTTTTGGCTTCACTCGCAAAATCCACGGCCTGGCGAAAACCAAGATAGGCAAAGACAATCCCTGCCCCCGTCAGCGAGCTAAAAACACCATGCGCCCCGCCCGGCGGTGCTGGCGGAACGTCAAGATTCGGCGCATGAAAGTAAAGCAGGAGCGTAATGATGGTCAGTACCGGCACGATAAATTTGAAGGTGGTAACAATGGTATTCACACGACCAAAAAAACTCACGCTCCAGTAGTTAAGCAGGAAAAATACCACCAGCAGCCCAATCTGCACCACAAACCCTAATCCCGTTGGGCTGCCGTCCGTATGCCCCAGGGCAGGCCACCAGTAAATCGCGTACTGACGAACGGCCTCCACTTCCACTCCGGCGGTGCTGGTATACGCCAGCAGAGAACTGACACCAATGACAAAGCCGACGATATTGCCGTGCGAATAGTTAGGATAGCGCACAAAACCGCCTGCGCGCGGCAACGCCGAGGAGAGCTCGGCGTAAACCAGGCCAATCATCAGCACAATCACCGCACCCAGCACCCAGGCCCAGCCGGTATGGCTGCCTGCATAACCGGAGCTGTTAAGGGCGGCATACAGCCAGCCCGACCCGATCATGGAGCCGATGCCCAGTAACGACAGATCGACCAATCCTAATTTCTTTTTAAGTCCCGTGGACGCCATAATATGCCCCTGTATGATTTTGATTTTTAGATGTTGTGCGTGGGAATAAAGCATATTGTGTGCCAGCACTATTTTACTGTCGTGATGGTTTATGTAAGAAACATTCTGGTTCACATAAGCAGGCGATAAAGGGTTTCAGGCGAGGCTTTCTACGGAAATAAACAGATCTGTCGACAATCAGGGCAAAATTAAGCAGGAGATCACGGTGCAAGGCGCACTGCAATGATCCGAAAAATATATTGTGAAGGTAATTGAAACATTCCGTCACCGGTAAAAAAGTCATGACACAGTTTTGGACGCCTCTGAGTCTGAAAGCCGGTGAAACAGCCCCCTGAGAAACTGACGCGCCTACCTTCTGCCCTGCCTTAGTCAGGCCTTGTACGCCCGCCGTTCGCATTTTGCCGGGCCATCCGATGCGGGAACGCCGGACGCAAAAACAGGCTTTCCTCCTCCTCATTAATACGATCAATAAGAGCGGGCAGTCACAGACGGCATTTTTGCACCAGGCCGACACGTAAAGATGTGTTCTGGCCTGCCGGAAATAAAAACAGATTGGTCAGGCGGCACAGAACTTTTTTATCTGGCCCGCTGATGGTGTGTTAATACCCTGTCCGCAACATGCAGGGAAAATAAGTGAGAAAATGACGCAGTGCGGTGCCCTTATTTAAACAGCGGATGTCAGTGAATCATCTTTATTAAACGGCCACATTTTGCGCCTGTTGCCAGCGTCCTGAACGGATCCGGTAATCCAGCCCGGACGGGCTGGATTGCCGGCACAACAGGCTCCCGGGAAAGCCACCGTTACCCGATACTCAACTTTGGGTAGGCTTCCCACTATACCGGCTGATCGGTTTTTCAGACGGCTGTTTCATCTCACGTCCAAACGCGCGGACGCCTGCCAGAGCCGGTTTAATCCCTCGCCATAACTCTTCATCTTTCAGTAATCGGATGATGCCGCGGATGCCGGGTGCGCTTTTGTCTTCCCCGGCCAGTCCGGCCCC
Organism: Pantoea sp. SGAir0180; assembly: GCF_043546245.1. Taxonomy (NCBI): domain Bacteria; kingdom Pseudomonadati; phylum Pseudomonadota; class Gammaproteobacteria; order Enterobacterales; family Erwiniaceae; genus Pantoea; species Pantoea sp. SGAir0180. Next base: position 2,033,690 of record NZ_CP028071.1, read on the forward strand.
CCGCATCGCTTTTGCGGCATTAACGATCCCCAACAGCACAGGATTGAACTCTTCGGGGGGAATCGTTGCCAGCGCCTTAAAGACCAGGGACAGATTCTGCATGGCATTAAGCGCTCCAGGCTGGTTCAGGCCGTCAACCAGCACTCCGGCAATCTGGGTATTGGCATTGACGATATCTGTAGCCAGACGCAGGAAGCCATGTTGATGAAGGCTTTCCAGCAGCGTGGCAAGGGCTTCGTTTGCTGTGGGCTCGGTGCGCGTGGGCGGCACGTCATACTTTAGCGGTTCAGCCATTAAAACTTCTCCGGATGGGCGGTGTGTTCAGGCGGCAGCGTATAACCTGGCTGACGCCATTTATCCTCAACGGGCAGATGATCGCGCGGCGTGCGGTGCCCATGGCGAAAATTGTGCGACGGCAGCGGTGAAGCGTGAGGAGGACGCGCCAGCTTCTCCAGGCGAATGGCAATTTCTTTATAGGCTGGCGTCTGCACGTCTGGATCGTGATGATCCCCCGTGAGTCCGTTTACGCCCGGCTTACCATGGTGTATCGGGATAAAAAGGATATTACTTGCCACGCGTTCAGTAATGATCACCGGCACCTCAAGCGCACCGCGCCGTGACGTCAGTCTGACCCAGTCGCCTTCCTGCAAGTGACGCTCCTGCGCCAGTGCGGGGCTGATTTCAACGTACCAGTGAGGCGACAGCGAGGTGATTCGTCCCCCCGCCCCCGTCTGGTTGGTGGCCTGAAAATGCTCCAGCATGCGGCCGTTGTTAAGCAGCAGATCATAATGGGCATCGCTCTCCTCGGCAGGCGCTTCCCACTGCAACGGATAAAGCCGCGCTTTGCCATCGGGGAAGTGAAAACCGTCGGTATAGAGCAACGGCGTGCTACTGCCGTCGGCGCTGACAGGCCAGAGCTGTGACTGCCAGCCCGCCAGCCGGTCATAGCTGACGCCGGCAAAGATACCGGCGATGCGCGCCGCTTCCGCCATAATGTCGGCGGGATGCTGATAATACCAGGGATGGCCCAGACGGCTGGCGAGTTCGGTCAGTATCCGCCAGTCGGGACGACTGTCGCCTAAGGGCGGTAGCACCTCGTAAAAGCGCTGAATACGCCGTTCGGTGTTCACAAACGTCCCCTCTTTTTCGACGCTCGGGCAGGCAGGCAACACGACATCCGCAAATTCTGCCGTCCGGCTCATAAAGATATCCTGCACCACCATAAAATCGAGCCGACTGAACGCCTCATGGACTTTTGTGGAATGCGCATCCGCAAATGCCGTTTCTTCACCAATGATGTACATCGCTTTCAGCGTGCCCTGATGCGCCTGCTCGATCATCCGGTAATTATCTGCGCCCTCTTCCGCCGAAAGCGCTTCCGGATCGACGCCCCAGGCCGCCGCCCATTTTTGCCGCACGGCCGGATCCGTAACGCTTTCATAGCCGGGATAGACATTACTCAGGCAGCCAAAATCACTGGCCCCCTGCACATTATTGTGGCCGCGCATGGGATACCCGCCGGTGCCTGGCTTACCATAGTTGCCGGTCACCAGCAGCAGATTCGAGAGTGCGGTGCTGGTATCCGAACCGTGACTGTGCTGCGTAATGCCCATCGCCCACAACAGACAGGCGCTTTTGGCCTGGCCTATCATTTCTGCCGCGTTCGTCAGTTCCTGCACGCTCAGACCGGTTAACTGACTGGCATAGTCGAGCGTGAAAGGCGCCAGCGACGCCCGAAACTCGGCGACGTTATTGACCTTTTCGGCAAGAAAGGCCTCATCGGCATAACCGTGATCGAACATGTAACGCGCCATCGCCGATGCCCATACCATGTCATAACCCGGCTTAATCCGCAGGTACAGATCCGCGCGCTCAGCCATTTCATGGCGACGGGGATCCACAACGAGAAGCTGCTGCCCGTGATGTTTATGGGACTGTTTGATATGGGAGGCAATGACCGGGTGATTTTCTGCAATGTTGCTGCCGACGATAATGATCAGCGACGCCTGCTGCATATCCTTGATGGTTCCCGCGTCGCCCCCATGCCCGACGGTCCGGAACAATCCCTGGGTGGCAGGGTTTTGACAATAACGGGAGGAGTTATCGACATTGTTGGTGCCAAAGATTAAACGGGCGATTTTTTGTGTCAGATAGGCTTCTTCATTACTGGCTTTACTGGAACCGATAAAACCAATGCTGTTGCCGCCCGACTGTCGATGAATCTGCGTCAGGCGCTGGACGATAACCGCCAGCGCTTCATCCCAGCTGGCGGGACGAAAGCGCCCCTGCTCACGGATAAGCGGGGTAGTCAGGCGGTGCGGATCATTCACAAAATCCCAGCCAAACTTGCCTTTTACACAGGTTGAAATGCCGTTTGCGGGTGCATCTGCAACCGGCTGCACTTTTAAGATGTGGCGATCACGCGTCCACATTTCAAAACTGCAGCCTACGCCACAATAAGTGCAGACCGTTTTCGTTTTTTTAATTTCAGACTGGCGCATCGCCATATCGATCAGTGAAACACCGGTAACGGGTCCCGCGCCGATGCTGTTTTCCAGTTTTTTAACCACGTCAATCAGCGGACGTTTAACGGTTTCCGGCATATTGGTGAAGGGACCGGCATTGGGCTGCATCGTTTTTTCCAGCAGCGCATTGCAGGGGCAAACGGTAACGCAATGGCCGCAGCTCACACAGCTTGATCCGGCTATGCGCTCGCCACCGTCCCACAATACGCGGGGATGGTCGGCGGTGTAATCGATAGACAGCGTTTCGTTTACCTCGACGTTCTGGCACGCCTCTACACAGCGACCACAGAGGATACACTGGTCAGGATCGTAAGTATAAAAGGGGTTGGTATGGTCTTTTTCCGCAGGTTTACGCTCATAGGGATAATACTGAATCGGTATCGCCATATCGCTGACCGCGTTGTGTAAGGTGCAGTCGCCGGTATTGTGTTCGCATACCGTACAGTAAAGTTCATGGCGCGCTAAAACGCGGTCCATGCCCTCTTCCTGCGCCGCCTGCGCCTGCGGATCTACACTGCTCACCACCATGTCGTGTGCGGTTTCTAACGTACATCCCCGCACCAGTTTGCCCGCATGCTCTACCCAACAGACATCACAGGTTTCCAGTGGCTTCAGAGCGGGGTGATAACAGACATGCGGCAGTTTTTTGCCGTGCAGTTCGAGAAAATCAATCAGGGGCAAACCTGCCTGACCTGACAGCCGTTCCCCGTTGTAGACAATGGTGCATGTTTCCATGATTTTACCTTTTTTCTTTTCGCGGATGGGATAAGCGGTCATCGGCTTTCTGCCTGTATAAAGGCCAGGTAATTTTTATTTCCTGTTAAAACTAGTTGTGCTCAGTCGATAAATCAGGCGAGACGGCAGGAGAATTTGAGGGAAAAGGGGTAACAAAGTGTAAGCGCAATATCGGAAACAGGATTCTTATACCAACGGAATATGAAACAGGCAGGCAGCCACCAGGAAAACTCTTAAATTCTTTTTTTTGCTCCCTTCCTGATAATTTTTGGTTGCCGCTTACGCTTGCGAAAAAATATTTTGTGAAATTAACTTAGCGACAGGTTTCCCCCAAACCGAATTTCACTGTTTCACTTAACCGCCGCGCCGGCGGTTTTTTTTCGCTAAAATAAAGCCAGTAAAATGACGTAGCGTTCTCATATAACAGACCCGCGTTTTTTCGGTGCACACTTTCGGATGCCAAACGATTATATTCACGTTTCTCTCGTGTTATAAACGCCGCCCTGTACCAGACCTTTCCACAGCAGGTATGGGCTGTGACTTACGCTGGCACGGTGAAGGCGAGGCGGCCTCGTACTTTGCCACCCATGCTGTTGAGATAAAACGTCATCGGTCAGTCAGCTAACCACAGGGGCCGTCTTTAACCGCCAACAGTTCGGTCCCCGGTACTCAGACGAGATCCCAGACTGCGGCGGCCCGGTTAACTGCGAATTATTCAGGGTTTTAAAATCACTTTTGTCCACCCGCTGTCGCGGTTGTCAAAATGTTTATAGCCCTCTGCGGCTTCTGTCAGCTGCAGCCGGTGGGAAATGATTTGTCCCGGCTTCGCTTTGTCCAGCGCGATCAGACGCGCCAGCTGGCGGTTATAGGCTTTGACGTTTGCCTGACCAGTGCGGACAGACTGGCCTTTAAACCAGAAGCTGCCGAAGTCGAAAGGCATTTTACCTTCTTTCGCCAGCTCGGTGGCAGCACCGGGATCCTGTGGCACAAATACGCCCACCACACCAATGCCGCCCGTCGCTTTGGTGGAGGCCACCAGGCTGTTCATGGTGTCGGCGTTATCTTCAACCCCATGTTTGTTACAGCACTGATATCCCACACATTCGCAGCCACAATCGGTGCCCCGGCCATCCGTCAGGTCGAGAATTTTATTTACCGCATCGGCCCCGGTGGCATTAATGGCAATGGCACCGACTTTTTCAGCCAGCGCCAGCCTGTCGGCATGCGTGTCCACAACGTACACTTCGGAGGCACCCTTGATAATCGCCGAATGCGCCGCCATCAGTCCTACCGGCCCAGCGCCATAGATAGCCACACTTTCACCAGGTTTGAGCCCCGCCAGTTCAGTGGCATGCCAGCCGGTGGGAAAAATATCAGACAGCATGACGTAATCGTCTTCCTTTTCAACCGCATCGGGTGGCAGCACCAGGCAGTTAAAATCGGCAAAGGGTACGCGCAATAATTCTGCCTGCCCACCAGACCAGGGCCCCATTTCGGCAAAGCCGTACGCCGCCCCTGCCGTGCCTGGATTGGTCGTCAGGCAGAAGCCTGTCAGCCCTTTTTCACAGTTTTCGCAGAATCCGCAGCCGACGTTGAAAGGCAGGCAGACATAATCTCCGACTTTCACGCGCTCCACACCGCTGCCGATCTCTACCACCTGCCCCAGATTTTCATGGCCCAGGATACGGCCCTGTTCGAAGCTGGTACGCCCTTCGTACATATGAAGATCAGATCCGCAAATATTGGTGGTGGTGATACGAACCAGAACATCCGTGGGACGCTCAATTTTGGCATCGGGCACGTCTTTTACTGACACATCGTATGGTCCGTTATAAACGACTGCTTTCATATTTTTCCCCTCGGGTCATTGATGATTTGGCGCCCACCGGCCCTGACCGGGACGGCGAGCGGCATCGGATTTTCTGGGCTGGTTAATCAGCCTGACGCTAATCGTGCGTTCGCTGTGGAAAGAGGCCGTTCGCTTAAAATACGCGTGACTAAAAAGCGTGATTGCCTGCCCTGTTTTTAAAATAATTAGGGTTGCGCAATATTTTCGGATATTTCCGACAAATTTAACTACAGCGGAATAATGACAGATTCCCTCTGGAATGACCTGCGATACATTTCTCCTTCGTGGTTAAGATTTGCCTTCATGTTCTTTTTAAATCAGTCTTAAAAGCGTAACTGAGATAAATAAAATTGCTGCTCATCGTGAAAATTAATTCAAATAAAAATAACTTAGACTTTTTTTACAATGACTTATCTGAGAAGGTGATTATGTGAACGGAAGTTACAAAGGAGAAAAGCGAAGCCGCCTGCTGATTTAATGCACAGCAATGCCGTAAACCTGAACAGATTAATTACAGACGGTATCCGAAAACATGCATTCCTTATGCCTGACAGAAAATCGTGTTTATTTTTCACAGGTTGCGCATTATGCCCGGCAGGGGATTATCACGGCCTGGCTTATATTACCTTTCTGCGTGTTAATTTATCATGGCAGTATTCGCGCTTGTGGCCCGTTCCCGCCGGGCTTTAATTACAGACTGCCGATGCTTACTCTGTCAATACAGATTCAGGCAATACACTGATCCTGCCTGTGTGCTAACGGTTTTTTCCTTCGGTGCTGAGCCGGTCTGGCGGGTCAGACCGGTGTGCAGACATAAACGTGCACAACGCTATCAGGCAGAGAGATGACAGCAGGTAAGTGATCTCCGGCCTGCCCCATCCGATGAGGTGCCTGCGGGGGCGCAGGTTTTTACGATGCGGCAGCGTGCCCATTCAGCCTGGTTTTGAACGTCCCGGTAATATCTTACTTTCCGCGCCCTGCTGTTTAGCGGAAAAATCCTGTTCCACAGGGTGTTCTGTGCCCATCCGGCTACTGATGTCGATACCGAACACACAGAAGCCCAGCAAGTCTTTGGCTTCATCCTCCACCCGGGTAATGATAACCAGATCAATTCGACCGCCCGGCAGCGTCACTTCATAAGGCGGATAAGGCAGCCCTTTTTCGCGGAAATCCTGAAGCCATAACAGTTTATCCGCCTCCGAAGGGATGACTTCATAGATATAACGGTCGATGAGATCGTCCAGTTCCCAGCAGACGCGTTCGGCGAAGGTCTCACTGGCATCCACGATCCGGAGATCCGTGTTGAGGAAACAGATGGAGGTCCCGGGCGCAGCGTACATGGACGAGATCTGATGCGCGCGCTGATCGAGAGACATGCGTTGTACCCTGCGATGAAATTTTTTACCCGGTCGGGTGAGTAGCAACGCGTGCGTCTCATCTGCGGTCAGCGGCTTGCCGAATAAATAGCCCTGCGCATAGGTGCAGCCTATTTTCCGCAGCATTTCCGCCTCTTCCTCTGTTTCAACCCCTTCGGCGATCACGTCCATATCCAGACTGCGTCCCAGGCCGACAACGCTGGAAACAATCTTGCGACTGTCCTTTTGGTGCAGCATTGAGCGAATGAAACTGCTGTCGATTTTGATTGTGGTGGCAGGAAGCTGAATGAGCCAGGCCAGGCTTGAGAAGCCGGTGCCAAAGTCATCCATTGCTATCATGCAGCCCATCTCTGAAAGGTAATCAATCTGCGCACGCGCAGAATCCACATCATCTATCAGGGCCGTTTCGGTGATTTCTATCTTGAGCCTGGGCAAACTGAAGGCGTACTGATTTGCCACGTGCTTGATGATGTCAGGCAGATGACAACCCTTCAGTTGGGAAGGCGAAACATTAACCGATAAAAACTGCTGTTCGGGCCAGGTGCCTGCGGTCAGGATGCCCTGAGTTAACAGGACGGCGGTCAGTTCATTCAGCAGGCCCTGACGTTCCATTTCGGGAATGAATTGATCGGGCGGGATAATAAGCCCGTCCGGTAAAACGCGGCGGGCCAGCATTTCAAAGCCGACTACCCGCTCATCCTCGAGCGACACAATCGGCTGAAAATAAGGCGTAAATTCACCGGCCTGAAGCCGTTTCTTAAAGCAGGTATGCAATGTCGCATTTTTTCTTTTCGTGTTCATTCAGGTGCCTGCAACCTGCCGCGTGTTTTCATCCGGCCGTTATGGGTGATCGGTTAGTCGTTAAGTCCTCATAAAATGACGAGGTTTCATATCTGAAAAAGGCGCGCTGGCGGAATGTCTGCCGTCACCCTCTCTTTCAGTCAGTCATGAAAGGTTGAGCCGCCGTGAGATGGCCGCATCATATTGCTGCACGTCGGGAAACGCCGGGCGTTTTGCCTTTCATTCTTCTGCCAGCACTTGCGCTGTGATCGTGTTATCGGCATTAAACAAGCGAACCGTAGTGATTTATGCTTTTCAGTTGCGAATCACCTCGCATGATCCCCGCTAAGCCCCTGCCCTGCCTTGCTGACAGGCTGCTGAAGAGCCGCAGCCAGGCGGCGCATTGACCGTGATGATCGGGCTGGGGCGAAATTTTTTCGTCCTGCGTGGCGCGTCACTGACAAACGCCCCGGGAAGACGAGGGGCACCGTCACGGCAGACTGGCTTGTCTCCGCAGCAAAAACGCGGTGCTACCGCTGCCTTGCTTCATCCTGAACAAGCCGCCACGCGGGTAGGTTTTGTAAAGACAGAGACAGAGACTGAATATGTAAATTATTCCTTGTCTGGCCGGGCCTGCCGATAACCTTTTTGCAGCATTAGCGGAAACAATTCGTATGGAGAACCTTATGTTCAGACCAGGAAAAATGTCACTCAACATGATGCTCAACGCGGCTTTCCTGACCGTCATCATGCTCGGCGTGTGTATTACCCTTTTTGCCGGTATCAAGCTCAGTACGGTCAGAGATCAGCAGAAGCTGACGGTGGCCCGACTGAATGATTTACGCACCTTACAGACCATTAAGGACAATGTTGCACAGCAAACTACGCTGCTTCTGGCGGCATCCTCGGGTGACAGGCACGCATCCATACAGGATATCGCTGCAAAATTTGCGGCATTACAACAAAACAGTGATGACACCACTGCCCACTTCCGCACGCTGATTAACGGAGCGCGTACCATTCCGGGTATTAACCTCAGCGAAGTGGATGAAGCCTCTGACTTTTTGAAAAAAATCGAAACGTCATCGCCGCCTTTCAAGGCCAGTGCGACGCGCGCCCTGCAACAGGACGCCAATGCCGTCCGTGAACATATCGACAACGCGCTACTGACGGACCTGGCGAACTACCGCTCAGCCGTCAGCGATATGGTGGCTTATCAGGATCGTGTGACCGGCGGTACGGCAGTGAAGACCGAAACGGGGCTGGCAGGCGTGTTCCTGTCGCTGAGCGTACTCACCGTGGTGTTTATCACTCTGGGCTTTGTCATGAGCTGGCTGATTACGCGCCGTATCAAGAAACAATTGGGCGCAGAACCCGCCCAGGCACAGGCGCTGGCCGCCGCCATTGCCGCCGGCGATCTGAGTACGCCGGTTAAACTTCGCCGCGATGATGCTTTCAGCCTGATGGCCTCACTGGCAGGCATGCAGGACAACCTGCGTGACCTGGTATCGCAGATTAAAGCCTCATCCGCTTCCGTCTCGCTGGCGGCCGATGAAATCTCACGAGGCAATACCGAGCTGTCTTCCCGAACCGAACAGCAGGCCGCCGCGTTACAGGAAACGGCCGCCAGTATGGAGGAGCTGACGACAACGGTGAAAAACAATGCCGCCAGTGCGCAGAAGACCGCCGAGTCTGCCCGTGAGACCGCATTGCTGGCACGTAAGGGGGAAACTGACGTGCAGAAAATGTCGGATACCATGCACACGATTTCGGCCAGTGCGCTTAAAGTTCGCGACATCATCGCCGTGATTGAAAGCATCGCCTTCCAGACTAATATTCTGGCGCTCAATGCCGCCGTAGAAGCCGCGCGCGCCGGTGAAGATGGCCGGGGTTTTGCGGTCGTTGCGGGGGAGGTCAGAACACTGGCGCAGCGCAGTGCGACGGCAGCCCGTGACATCAAGCAGCTCATTGAGCAGGCGGTTACGCAGGTGGAAAGCGGCGTGGGCGTCGCACAGGGAACGGGGGAAAGTATTCTGAAGATTGTCGGTATGGTCGGCTCACTGGCGTCCGCCATGGATGAGATTTCACTGGCATCGACTGAGCAGATGCAGGGTATTTCGCAGGTCAGCATCGCTGTCAGTCAGATGGATGGCGTCACGCAAAATAACGCGGCCCTGGTTGAGGAATCTTCCACCGCGTCTCACGGTTTGTCTGATCAGGCGCATGCGCTCCAGGCGATTGTGGAAACGTTCAGGGTCTGACCCCGACAGAGGCCAGATGCAGATGCTGGCCTCTTTCATGCTCAACGCGCCGCTCTCAGCTCTCCCCTTTCCCGTTTCTCAGCCATCAGGCATCGCTGTCTTTTAGCGGCTTCGTTACAGGCTTTCATGACAAACCATCTGCGCATTCATTTCTACCGGTCAGGACAGTCAGATGAAACGCCATTCAGTCCCTCGGCATCCTGTTTAAAGGATTTAAAATGCTGATTGTCGTCAATTTTCACCACATAGATAGAATCGAAATCGGTTGCTGGCCAGTCCGGCACCTGCCCGGCATCCCCACCCGTTTTTTCAACCAGCCTGCGCGCAGCGGTCACCAGATTTTTGTGTTCCCAGGAGATAAACGTCAGAGGCACCGCTTTTTCTGCCAGCAGATCCGCGACCAGCTTATTGGGCTTGTCGGCGTGAAAGCGCAGTATGACGGGTTGAGAAACCTGTACCGCCAGAGGAATAAGGGTTGAAAGCGGGCGCAGTGAACTGCCGGTTTTATCCTCTTTTGGTGCCGAGGCATAAAGCGCATCGGGATTACCGTAGCGGCTGAGCAATACCCTCGGCAGTTTCAGGGCGCGATTCAGCCCTTTGCAGGTCAGTTGCCCGCTGGCATTGTCGGGCTTTTCGCCATGACGGAAAAACACAAATGTACTGTCAGCCGAAGCCTTCAACGGGATAAGTGTTGCAAGACCAAACAACAGCGCGAAAACGTTTTTCATCCGGATTTCCTGTTGGCGATGATGGCGGAGTGGATAACCTACTTCACGTGGGCCTGTAATAACCAGGGGTAAATGATGGGTAAGACGGCAAAAGCAAAAGACTGGCAAAGATATCGCGGTTGCTGTGGTCAGATTTATCGGCTGTATTGCGTCTGCCAGGCGCGAATATTTTTTGGCGGCGGTCTGTGATTATAAGGCCTGCCCCGTTTCCCTTCTCTGCGTTGTAAGAGACCGGCCCGCGAAAAAAGCCCCATTCGGGCATTACCCTACATGATCTGCAGACAACGCTGCCCGGCTAAACAGTATAAAATTTAATCACTTAGCTGACTTATGCATCCTGCAACATGGCCGATAACCTGTCTGTAGTTAATTTTAATCACAGGGAGCAATTATGTTAGGCAAATTATTCAGGAAATCCCCGCCCGCGCCAGAAGTCATTTTACCGCCACGCCAGGAGGTGCCCGTCGAAGAAGTGCCGCCATGCGGGACGTTATCCGATCGTCTGGACAGTTTTTTGACTCTGCTGCCAGAGTTCTTGTGGGTCTGTGAGGGGAAAGACATCACCGACAGCACTCCGCTCTGGATTTCATCTGCCGCGCCGTTTAATTTTCCGCAAGGGGGCAACAATATCCTGACTCTCTCGGCGCTTTGCTCGCTTGTTCATGATGAAGACAAAAGTCATTTCAGACAGCTTTTACGAACCGTTAAACCCTCTGCCGCTTCCGGTGTGACCCATAAATGCCGTTTTATGACGGCAGGCGGCAGCTACGAATGGTTTCAGGTAGCCGTTAAACGTGAGCGCGGCGCTGACGGCCATAATCAGAGGCTGACAGGTACGTTGCTGAACATCAGTGAGGACGTGGCGCACGAAAGCGAATATGACATTGTCATGACCCGCTTCAACCTGTCGCGTGAAATGCTGAATGACGGGCTCTGGGACCTGCAGATCATCAATGGTGACCCTTTACATCCGAATAACGTTTTCTGGTGGTCCCCACAGTTCAGAAAACTGCTTGGATTCGAAACCGTTGAAGAGTTTCCTGATGTGATTGACAGCTGGGCTTCCCGCCTCCATCCCGACGACAGTCAGCACACGCTGGATGCCTTTATCAAACACCTTAACGACCATTCGGGCGCAACAGGTTATGACGTTGAATACCGCGTTAAACTCAAAAACAGCAATTACCGGTGGTTCCGTGCACGTGGGCAGACCCGACGGGACAAAGAGGGTATACCTTTGCGGGCGGTCGGGGCGCTGATCGATATACAGACGCTGAAAGACCAGGAAGTTCAGGCTGAACATGAACGCCAGCGAAGAGATGAGGCATCAGCCTCTGTCAGTGAGATCGCTGATTTGGTCTCTGAAAATGCCAATATTGCCGCTCAGATCAAACTCATCTCACTGAATGCCAGCATTGAGGCCGCCAGAGCCGGCGTGCAGGGACGAGGGTTTTCTGTTATTGCCAGCGAAATCCGCGAACTGGCTGACAGAGCCGCGGAGATAACCGAAAACATAAGCCGTCTGCAGATCCGGCTGGATGCCTCTTCGCGCCTGTAAAATTACCACTGCACCCTTCAGTTTTATCGCACACTTTCTGGTTGGCTTCCGGGGAGTGTGCCCACTACTCAACACAACATCCCATTTTGCCGGGCTCGGACTGAATTGCGCATCCTACCCTTTACTGCCTCTACTACGGGTCCAAAACCGGGCCTGGTCATCGGTGAATATGCGTTAAAGCGCGAAGCGACAAAATATGGATTGGATTTTGCTTGTTTTATGAACTGTATCAAAGGGTGTGCAGGCAGGAAGAGCGCTTACGCTTCACGGCGCTGAATGCTGATGAGCTGCATTACGGAATGCAGCTCACCGGCGTCTGTTAGCGAAGCAGTGACAGCATGGTCTGCGGCACTTGGTTAGCCTGTGCCAATACAGAGGACCCCGCCTGCTGCAGGATCTGCGCACGCGACATGTTTGACACTTCCGTCGCGTAGTCCGCATCCTGAATACGGCTGCGGGCAGCGGTCAGGTTGGTCACGGTGTTGTTCAGGTTGCTGATGGTGGACTCAAAACGGTTCTGAGACGCACCCAGCAGGCTGCGCTGGTTGTCGACCGCCTTAATCGCTTTATCAATGTCGGCCAGCGGCGTATTGCTGGACGCCGTCCCGCCAGTGCCGCCGGTGACCGCGCCCTTCAGAACGTCGAAGCCGATAGCAGAGGTGCTGCGGGCATTGCCGTTTACGGTCTGGCCCGTGGTTGTCTCGGTATTCTGGGTGGTGCCAGACTGCCCCGCTGCCGCCAGGTCGAAGCCGTCACTTGCGCTCAGCGTAATGCCGATTGTCTGACCGTCTTTTGCGCCTACCTGGAAGTTGTAGGTGGTGCTGCCGGAACCGGTGTTCAGGACTTTAATGCCGTTGAAGTCGGTCTGTTTGGTGACGCGGTCGATTTCCTGCATACGCTGGTTAACTTCCGCCTGGATTGAGTCGATGTCAGACGCTGAGTTAGAGCTGTTCTGCGCCTGAACGGTCAGGTCGCGTACGCGTTGCAGGTTATTGTTGATTTCGGTCAGTGCGCCTTCAGCCGTCTGCGACAGAGAGATACCGTCGTTGGCGTTACGGGCTGCAACGGTCATACCGTTGATGTTAGAGGTAAAGCGGTTAGCGATGGCTTCGCCGGCTGCGTCGTCTTTAGCGCTGTTGATGCGCAGACCGGAAGAGAGACGCTCAATTGCCGTGCCCAGAGCAGACTGTGATTTGGTCAGGTTATTCTGCGTAACCAGTGAAAGCGTATTGGTGTTAATGACGGCCATGTTAAGTCCTTGTAGTTAAAGCGTGTATATCACGCTATACCGTTATCGCCACGATAGTTACTTTCTTTAACTGTGTCGTAGAGAAATCATCTAACTGTCATAGACTGCTGCTTTTTTAACCAGGCCTCGTTGCTTATAATGCCCGCGTTGAGCGAGAAATGGAGATATATATTCTCAACGAGAGATCTTTCTTTTTTTATGGTTACTCAGAAAGTTTTTTAGGCCATCAATAAAAATGCGCACCCTCAGGGAGAGATGTAAGCGAGTGGGGTAAATAGCATGGATAGCAACCTCCTCGCCTCGTGTATCAGCCAATACCTGTACCAGGTGCCCTGCTAAAATATCCTTTTCAATCATGAATGAAGGTAAATAACCGATACCCAATCCGGCTATGGCAGCTAAGCGTATGGCATCGCCGCTGTCGAACCTGACATGGTTCCTGCCGTTCAGCGTTATTTGCCCATGCTCCTCGTCAAAGAGTGTCCATGCGCCTGAAGCCGCTCCTAAACCATAAACAAGACGACGATGTTCTTTGAGGTCAGCAGGTGATATGGCTTGTGGCTGCACTGCCTACCCGAACGGCAAGGTCAAATCCTTCTTCCACCAGATCGACAACCCGATCGCTAAGGCTGACTTCAATGTTTATATTTGGTGAGTTCTGTAAAAACGTCTGGAGAAAAGGAAGGATAACCATTTTGCCATAACCCTCTGACACGGTCAGTCTCAGAATGCCTTTTGGCACTGGTGAATTATGCCGGATACTGGCTTCGGCTTCTTCTATGTCTTCCAGTAATCTGCAGCAGCGGTGATAGAATTCATGCCCCTCTGGGGTCAGAGATAACCGCCGCGTGGTGCGTTGAAAAAGCCTTGTCTGCAGGTGCTCTTCTAACCGGGTTATCGCTTTACCCGGTTAGAAGAGCGCGTTAACCCCATCGCCTTGCCGCCAGCAACAAAACTCCCTGCCTCTGCAACAGCGACAAAGATCCGCATTGCCCTGATGTCCAGAGCGGAGCCTGTAGACATTGTCGAAGCGATTTTCCTGCCCGTCATTAGGGGACCTTTTTCGTCAATAATTACTTTAAAGTGAAATTGTAGAATTTCACTTATATTGTTTAAGTAGCCAGCGTTTCATGTTGCATTGATCATGCCCAATTATTATCCCTTCTTCCTGTGTAAATCTGCAGTCTCTCATCATGGGATATGTCTGCCATCGAATAACTTTTGCTGGCGCTTTTATCGCAGGAATAAGAAGGAATTGATATGGAACAGCAATATACCAACGAACTAACCCCGGATGTTCTGGCCTGTCAGGATGTTTCGCCTTTCAGTCCTGAGCAACTGGCTGAGATGAGCGATGAAGCGCGTGCGCTGATTGAAGAGCAGAAAGTCTTCTGCCGTTCACACCCGGTGAATGCCATCTTCCGTATTGCGACTGACGGCAGCCTGACCCGTGACGGTGGCATCGTCCGGGCGGCGGATACGGGACATCAGCTTATGCTGGACGACGGAAGCTACGCGAATGTAGCGCGTGCCGGGGATGAAGTGGCCTACCCGGACGGGCGGACGGCGAAAGTCGTGACCGGTGCGGGAGAGGCCAGCGCGATTGACGGTACCGGCGTGGCACTGGTTGGCAGTCAGCTGGATAACGGTGATGAAATAATCAGTACGCCACAGGGCATTCGTGGCTGGTTCGCCGTGAGGGTGTTCCAATGTGTCAGTCGTTTCTGGCGGAAGAGGCCTGAATACGATGCTGGTTAACAGAGGCTGTACTGTTCACGATAAAAACGTTGGACTTGACGGGGACGAAACGTCCACAGGTGCATTTTGTATTGCCGCCCGCCCCGGCATGTCGGTTATGGGGAAGCTGAAACTCTATATCGGTGACAAAACGTCACCCTGCCCCAAATGTGGCGAGGTCGGGGTGATTGTCAGTGGTGATCATCGTCACTCAAACAGTGTTGCTGTCGCCGTGGATGGCTCAGTCATTCGCTGTGGGTGCCCGGCCGGGACCCATTATCTGATTGCGCCGGGCGTGGTGTCCGTGCCAGATAACCCCAGGATGGTACCTTTGGTTTCCGGGGCAGAGTCAGAACCGGAACAGCACGCGCAGGCGGCGAAGAAAAAGAAGCGGGAAATAACGCTGACAATAGGCGTGTTTTTCGACGGTACGGGCAACAATGCTGTTAACACGCAGAACATGCTGAAGGCGTATACCGCAGAACATTACAACCTGGATGACCCGGAAGCCGGGTCCATTCTGGCAAAATGCGCCCGGGAAAATCTTGGCGTGTCGGGCAGCGGTGCAATCAGTTATACCGGGTACTACACCAATATACACTGGCTGAGTACGCTATATAAGAAATCCCTGTCCGGTAACGATTCAGATGTTCAGACGGGCATTTACATTGATGGCATTGGTACGGAAGCAGGTAAACCTGACAGCAAACTGGGACAGGGGTTTGGTATCTCTGATACCGGTGTCGTTGCCAAAACGAATAAAGCGGTTTCCATGCTGGCTGACAGCATTCAGGATGTGCTGGAGGTTGTTGGTAAAAAACAGGCTGACGGCAAGCTTATCGTCAGAGCCCTGCAGTTCGATATTTTTGGCTTCAGCCGGGGTGCAGCGGCGGCACGCCATTTTGCCAACCGCATCCAGTCCGAAGACCCGGCCATTATCAGCGCCATCCGGCAGGCCATGACGGATACGACCTTCAAGGGTTCTCCTGCCGGTAAAACCCGCTTCATCGGCATTTTCGATACCGTTGCCGCCATTGGCACCCCGGTTAACGGCCTGAACCCGCACAGCGCGGATACCGGTGACGTGAAGCTCACCCTGCGTCCCGGTGTGGCAGAGAAGGTGTTTCATATCACCGCCGCGAACGAGTGTCGGTTCAACTTTGCGCTGAACAGCGTGAAACCGGCCTGGCCGGAACTGGCGCTGCCCGGCGCACATTCCGATATCGGCGGCGGATACCTGCCGGTCACTAAAGAACATCTTTTTCTGACGCGTCCGGTAACGGAGACGGTCCCGTACAGTCAGCCCGGTGAAAAGACGCAGGCCTACCGGCAGGCCGTGGCGCAGCTGCAGACGCTGGATAAATCGCCCTGCCTTGCCCCTCTGCTGCGGACAAATGACATTTCGGCAGAAACCTGGCATGACGACAGGCTTCCTCCGGACCGCTACGGCCAGGTGCAGAAGCGCAGCTTTGCGGCGCTGACCCTGCGGGAGCGGACCGTCAGAAACGACTGGTCCCGCGTGGCGCTTAGGGTGATGCTTGAGGCCGCAAAGGAAGCCGGAGTGGTATTTGAGCCCATTCTGAGTAAAGACAAAGAACTCGTCATTCCGGATGAGCTCACCCCCCTCCGGGATAAGGCGCTGGCGATGGGGAAAGCTGTCCGCAGCGGCCAGACGGCACAGGCGTTCAGTCAGGATGAGCTGGACGTGATTGCTGAGAAGTATATTCACTGTTCGGCCAACTGGAATGCCATCGTGGTCAATACGGACGGCTTCATCCACGGGGGCGCATCGCCCTCAGCGCTGATTGGCTTTATCAACCGTCCGGATGAGCAGTGGAAACGCTCGGTCTACAGCATGGACGGGAAAAAGGTATGAAGCTGAAAGCCCTTTTTCCCCTGCTGATGCTGGTCATGATCGGCGGCTGTCGGGCAGGCGAAGCGCAGACGCCGGAAGACACCGGTGAAATGCCCTACGGGGAGGTTGGTTTTGCGTTTTTCACCCCCAGGGCATTACCGGCGGTGGTGACGAAAGCGCTGATTATCGACAACGAAAAGGTGGTCTCCACCTTCCGTACGCTGGACAGTACGCAGAGTGATCCCGATGTGGTAGGTTCCTGGAATAACACAACCTATGGTGTGGGGATCCAGTTCAACAAAGTCCGTCACCCGCCAGCGCTGATGCTGTTCTGCTGGGATTCGGTCATCGATAAAAAGACCTACGAGACGCGCATCACCTTCTCACCGGCCCTGCGGGAAAAAATGTCGGTACCAACCGGCACAGATCGGAGAGGAAATACCGCCTGGTATAAAACATTATTGTTTGGTCTGGCACCTGAAGGCAAAGTGCGCATCTGGCTCCAGAACAGCGGCCCGGCCGCTAATATGCCGGTTGAGCCGGTAAAAATCACCACGCTGTCCGGGGATAAACTGGATGCCTGTAAAGACGTCCCTTCGCGGATTGATTTCAACTACAGCATTCCCGATGGGTATGACCAGGACATAAAAGATTTTATCAAAGGGAAAACCTATCCCTATGGCAGCTGGTAACACCGCCAGATGAAATCTGCCGGATAATATGCGCCGGTGCGGTGGTATCTGTTTTTCCTGTCTGGAGGGCGATCATCATGCTGGTTTTCACCGACCTGAGCCGTACACCGGAGCTGGCGGGCGTGGCAGAGCGGCTGGGTATTATTGACGGCCAGCCCTTTCTCATCGGGGAGGATGGGGTATTTGACCGTGAAGTGAATGCCTTTTTACGGTCCCTGGTTGATCCATCAAGCCCGGGGCGTAATACCTGGCGTACCTATGCCTATCATCTTACCCGGTTTCTGGGCTGGCTCGATCAACAACAAATAGCCTGGCGTGCGGTCGATCGCAGTGTTCTGCGGCATTACTACACGCAGAGGCGGTTCAGCCAGAAACGCCCCGTCTCGGCCCGGACGTGGAACAATATTGCTGCGGCGCTGACGCGGTTTTATGAATGGGCCGCCATGACCGGGGAAATAGCCAAAAGCCCCGTTACGTATCGCGATATCAGGGCGGGTCGCATGACCGCCGCCCCGGGCACGCAGCGGGTCAGGTCAGCGATTATGGAGTCAGTCCCGGCCAGCCCGGTTCGCTACCTTCCCCTGAGGGTTTATCTTGCTCAGTTCAGGCCCGCCTTTGGCGGTACGCGAACAGCGGAGCGGGATCGCGCCTTCGCCAATTTGCTGATTTCAACGGGGATGCGTATTAATGAGGCAAACAGCCTGCTTCTGGGGGATCTGCCCGATCCCGATGCCGTGGAATGGCGGGGGAAAAAGACGGTTCCCCTGACGTTACACCGGGGAACAAAGGGCCGGAAGGTTCGCGTCATCCGTATTCCCGTGCACGTGCTTCGCACGGTGTTCCGGTATATCGCAGAAGATCGTGAAAATGCCGTTGCCATGCTCAGCGCCCGTGAACGCCCGGCAGAACTGTGGCTGTCAGAGTCCGGCAGGCCGATGAAAACGGCGCGGTGGCACGCCGTTTTCCGGCGGGCGTCACAACGGTCAGGCGTTTCCTGTACCCCCCACATGCTGCGTCACGCGTTTGCCATTCACCAGCTGACGGCAATGATCCAGCGTTTACTCGCCGACCCGGCATGGGCGACATCCGGACCGGTGCGCCAATTCCTGCATCTCCGCGAAGCATAAGCCCGCCTGGGAGACTGCCATCGCTGATGCGGAGGCCATGCGGCGGGTACCTAAACTGAGTCCGCTGCAGCGGGTTGCGCTGGACCAGGAAATCGAACGTATGCGTAAAGCGATTATCCATCTGCAGGAGGTTCACCATGGCTCGTAATCCCCGACAGGAAGTGGCGCTGCGGCGCAGATATGCTATCAGCAGGGATGAAACCCGGATGGCCTTTGAGCAGGCGCTTGCTGCCATTGCCGCCAATCCTTCCGCGCCGGTAACAGAAAAAGCATTGTATGAGGCCGCCGGGCGCTCCCGGGCCACGCTGAACCGTTATCCGGATATGAAAGAAAAACTGGCAGAGATTCGTGCTGGCCGGGACACCGTGAGTACGGAGAAAAGTAAAGAGGAACCAGAGCAGGCAGGGGCTAATCATCGATTACGGTCTCTCCAGCAGGCCAGCGCAACGCTGGCGCAGCGGGTGGCGATCCTGTCAGTGGCCGTTCAGGATTTTGAGCGCAGAAATTCGTCGCTGGTGAGGCTTCTGCGTCAACATAAAGTCGCCATACCGGTTGAGCTGGTCGTGGATAACACCGGGGAAAAATGATACAGGTACTCAATATGAAACAGTATCATATTGAAAAGGTTGTTGAACCTCAGTAAATCCGCATTACTGACAATAAAATACCGCCATTAAATAAAATATAATTACACTCATTAAGGTCATAATAATGTTGTCGAAAAAAACCCTGATTAGCCGGCCAGACGTTTAGGGCCGGTTAATGTTTTATCAAAAAAGACTGTCAGTGAATACGATTACCGACTTCTGTTGCGGTCGTGGCTGGCGAAGTCAGAAATCTTGCACAGCGATCCTCCGCCTCGGCGCGTGAAATCGAAGAGCTGATTGAATCATCCATCGCGTTTGTAGAGGCCGGAGCGTCTCAGGCCAGTGACGTTGGTGAGAACATGGCGCGAATGGATGATGCAGTCCGTCAGGTCACCGATCTGATTGAAGAAATTTCGGTTGCAGCGCAGGAGCAGTCACTGGGAATAAGCCAGGTGCATCAGGCGGTGAATCAGATGGACGACGTGACGCAGCAGAACGCCGCATTGGTTGAAGAAGCGTCCTCCGCTGCCCGCTCTCTGACCGAACAGGCAGAAGCGCTGAACGGCCTGGTCGCCGCGTTTACGCCTGGTGCAGACGGGAACTTCAGAAAGCCCGATATCAAGCCACATCCGGGCAGATCTGACGCGCAACCAGTAACATTAAAGCCGCTGGCGGGAACATACCAGAGTAGCGAGAATAACTGGACGCAGTTCTGACATACAGGTTATACCGCCGGCCAGCCCCGGCGGTATATCCGCCATCTCAGGGCTATCGGCTCACCGAAGGCAAATCAGAATGCACAGCAATATATTGCAGGCAATAAAACAGCTGTATTAAGCGCGTTATTGAGGATGCGAACAGCACGTTGATTAACTATGTTGACGCAGGCCTGGATTACATCAGCATCCAGGTCCTGGCGGATACCATTTCGCATTATGATTTGTCTGTCACCCGGCGCTTTATACATTCTATAAAGAACTGGTCCATTATGGTTTGACAACGAAAATCATCAGCGAAATATACTATTACTTGAGATATTCGGACTAATATATAAATTATATTTCAACATAATCAAAAACTTGCAATTTACATTTACTTTGCCGATTATCATTAAGCGAACCGGCTAACCGGTGAGTAACACTCTATAAACGATAGCAAGTTAATGCAGTCATTTGGGGCTCACGTCCGGGCCCCTTTTTTCTGTGGTTTTAAAGCATGAATACGCGTCTGACGTCAACCCGCATAAGGACGAAAGCGAAAAGCATTACACTTAATATTCGTCTTGTGATCGCGACCAGGGATTGGCTTTTAGCGCTGAGCAGAGGCGTTGAATACTTCATATTTCAGCGTTTAATACCCGACGGGCAAAGATTGCACCTTTCCCCTTTCACTTTATCCCGATGACGTCGTGTTCTCACTTTATGGCAGACCGCGTTTCTGTAACAGGGGTTTTACACTAGGGTAGTTATGAAACGATTAATTTATTTTTTCTTATTGATGACAGGCAATGCTCTCGCGGCTCAGACGCCAGACCTTAAAACAGTACAGGAATACTGCCACATCACGTCCATTCCGTTAATTCAGGCCGCCTCTGATGCCGTCATCTTTGACGCGTTTGGACACCCTGAAAAAATGAAAGCGCTGTCTGATACCGTTTTTTCAAGCCAGATTTTTAAAGCTGCGCCTGACGATGTCCGGAAAGCGATGAAAGACACGCTTGAAGAGGTGATACTGTCCAAAGACAAGAAAGATAAACTGTTAAAAGCCTATTCAGGTGACAGTCAGCATGACCTGAATGTCCTGTCGTCAGTCTGGGCATATTATTCAGTCGAACCTTACCTGATCAGGTGTGCATATATGAAATTTGCGGGCTAAATCCCCCAATCTTTTCTGCCTGCGCCTGGACAAATGACGGAGCGACGTCACCGACCATCAGCGTCAGCTCCTTACTCCTGTTCTCCGCCTGGTTGGCCATACGCAACCTGTTAGCAGCGGTTCGGCATGTTTTGCGCGGCCTTACCTTCGCCGTACGTTTACAGCATGCGCAAGTCGCACACGGCGGGGCTCAGGTGTATCTGATGCCAGCCAGGACGTTTAATAAATGCGCCGTGCGTACAGAGGATAAACGTCAGCGATACGCAGCCATTCTGCGCACGACACCTTACACTTTTTTGCTGGTAAGCTGGTTTTCCGCAGCAGAAAAGCAATGTGCCCGGGATGCACGCCGAAAGTCGCTTACCGCAGCCCCCGCCCGGCCAACGGAACTTACCGCAGAAGGAACGTTACCCCGTCCTGAAGGTATCCAGACAGGCATTGCACATGGTGATGAGCTGTCGGATCACCCTGTCCGCGTTTGACGGCGTAAGGTCCTGCTCAAACACATTACGCACGGTGCCAAATATGACGGTGATAAGCGTCAGGTTGACGCTACTGACGTCAGGAAACGTCATGTTGCTGGCGCTCGTAAGCATCGCTGTTGTCGCGCTGTTTACCCGCTTGCTAAACGTATCAATCAGCGGCTGGTTATCCAGCTCTGCCACCGAGCGGTAAAGTGCCTTTGTCACGTCGATACGTGCTGTTTTGGCCTGCCAGTAGGTCATGATCAATGACGCACTCATGTCGCTGACGGTCGCACCACTCTGGTTGCGGCAGGTGACTTCAATCCTGTCGGCCAGCGCTGCTAAATAGCGTTACATTTACCGGTTCTGGTCTTTTCCCACAGCCGGAACATTTGGCGTTTTTTCCTCACAGGCTGAGAAACGCGTTGAGGCGGTTCCTGCCATCACCAGGGTGAACGCGCTTACCCTGTCTGCCCCGTATGGCGGTCTGCTGTCCTGTTATTGGGCCGGAAGACGTTCAGGCGCAGGATAAAAGCTCAGATACCCTGCGGGCAGAAAGCTGACTGGCCCGTAGCCGGTCAGTTCAGGAAACACAGACACCGCACCTGTGAACGGTGTCTGTCGATTTTACTCGTTATGCGTTGCCATCGTTCGGGCAACTCGGACCCACACCCAGCGAAGGATCATCACAGGCCTGGTTAATCTCCAGATGGTGATGCCACGCGGCCAGTTTAACTGCACGTTCATTAACAGAAACATCAGGCTTTTTAGGAGAAACATTGCCGGTTGCCACTGCACCGAAAGTCATTTGAGAAGGCAGATCCTTTGCAAACGAAGACACCTGCAGGCCAGCCAGTACGACAGTGGCCAACGCTGTGGTTTTAACTGCATTTTTAATGACAGACAGAGACATGATGAATCCTCTCAGCTTAAGTAAGTTAATCGCTGTTTGCCCGGACAGCACTCAGCGAAATGAGAAACATGTTCACAAAAGCGGGCGCGGTGTTAAGACGCGCCTCAGGTATTCAAAAATTTTTCTGTGACAGTTTGATGATACCGGCTGCTAAAGAGAGTAATGAAATATTGCCTGTGTAACGCGGGGAAACAGTTGCAGGAAATGGCGTCCAGACCCTGCCAGGCACCTTCATCATGAGGTCTGATTTCTCAGCCTCTTTCAGATCACCATGGTAAATAACCGGTTTGTTTACTCACCCGAAGCGGGGAATGGTAAAGCTCCCGTCTCACCAAACCGAGGCACAGAGAGGCAAGGGAACAGGCGTGTTTTTTTAATACTTACCCGCTTTGCGATAGGTGCCTGTTTGCATTCAGCCAGCCATCCATCAGGTATTTTTACTGTGACAACTTAAGTAAAAACGCAGGTCGCTTGTCTACTGAACTGACAGGCGGAGTTGAGGTAAATCAGACGGCCATCTGAAAGTTAAATACGCAGAATGGAAAGATTAAACCGTCAAATATTGAATTGCTTTACCTTGATATCGACATGATGGACTTTTGACACTTCTCTTAATTCTCTTGCCGTCTGAATTCTGAGATTTTTTATCAAGTCTTTTGCGCTGGCTTTCAACACCTTGTCTTTTCTGAAAATCAAATTGCTCCCGAAAGTAATATTTTCACGAAGCGTAAATACATCTACTGCTTCAGCGTTAATCCCTGCCAGGGTCAGAGGATGCACAATACCCACACCGGCCCCAGACGTCACCATTTCTAACACCGTATGACAATATGGCGTTTCAACGAGCATGTTTAAGCTTAATTTCTTTAACCGACACTCTTTTTCCAGCGCTATTCTCGTCGTATCCTCAGAGTTAAGGGCGATAAAGTTTTGATCGGCTATCTCTGTAAGGCTGACCGATTTTACTGAGGCGCTGAGCATGTTTTTTGGCGTAATGAATACACCTTGCACCGTGCAGAAACTGTAAAAAACGCAGCTGTTGCCATATATTTCGTTTGCTACCAGACCAAAATCCAGTTCTCCCGAATCTACGGTTTCATAAATATCACGAGAACTGTTAATAGAAAATTTGACTTTCGTCACAGAGGCTTTGACAAAGTCAGCAATCACTTTCGGAATCACTTTTTGCCCGAACACCGGGTGAGCCGCAAGATGGATGGTTGTATCAATGCGATTTTTGAGAGATTTCACTTTGTGTTCAATCAGTTCTATACCGCGAAAATGTTTTTCAACCTCTTTCATAAGCAGGTGAGCATTTTCCGTGGCTTCTAACCTGCCCCTTTCTCGCCTGAACAACACAAGCCCGCATTCGTTTTCAAAAATTTTTAATTTCTGGCTGACGGCAGACTGAGAAACACCAATCATTTCAGCTGCTTTTGTTGCGCTTCCTGTAAGCATAACTGCTCTGAAGGTTTCAATTTCTCTGTACACTTCCCATTACCTGTACTTATGAAGTCATTAGCTTCCAGTATAGAATTACGCTTTTTTAAGCGCAATAGTGGGGGCAGCGTATAAACACAAGAGGAAAAGCCGTGAAAACGAACAATGATAAACATTCATTTAAATCTCTGGCGACGCCGGTTTACAGAGGTTCAACAATTGTTTTCGAGGATTTTCAAAGTTTCGAAGAAAGAAAGAAAAGGCAGCCGGATGGATTCAGTTACGGCATTACGGGCTCACCCACCCACCGCGAAGTGGAAAAGTTAATTTCCGGTCTGGAAGGCAGCCGAAATACCGTTGTACTTCCTTCAGGCCAGGCCGCTCTGGTGCTGGTATTAATGTCAACATTGAAGGGCGGAGACCATATTATTGCGCCTGATTCCTGCTACGGGCCGTTACGTGACTTTCTAACAGATTATTTAGCACAGCTAAACGTTGAAGTAACATTCTGCCCACCGCGAGATACTGCTTTTATACAGAATGCACTATGTGACAACACCCGGCTGATCTTAATTGAGTCACCCTGTTCACTGACAATGGAAATACAGGATATTGAACAAATTGCCATGCTAGCGCGTCGACATAATATTCTCACGGTTGTCGATAATTCGTGGGGAGGTCCGCTGCTGTCCAGACCATTCAGATTTGGCGTGGATTATGTCGTCGAGGCGGTGTCGAAAATGATGAATGGCCATTCTGACATTCTGCTGGGCAGCATCAGCACTGTTGATAATGAACACCATGCCCGTCTCAGAAAGTTGCAGGATATTATGGGCATGTATGTCAGCCCCGACGACTGTTTCCTGGCGATAAGAGGGCTTGAAACGTATTCATTACGCCAGGAGAAACAGTCCTCTTCGGCTGAGATTATTTCTCACTGGCTTGAGAAGCATCCTGCCGTGGCCGCTGTGTTTCATCCCGGACTGGCATCTTCCGAAGACAATCGTCTCTATAAGAAATACTTTGATGGATATGGAACTGTTTTTTCTTTAACGTTAAAAGATGAAAGTCGCCTCGAACGCTTCTTTGACAGCCTGACCCGGTTCAGAATTGGAGCCAGCTATGGTGGCACTAAAAGCCTGATTGCCTATTACTCGCCTGAAAGTCTGTCTTCCCGGCGTTATCACGACAGCACCGCCTCTATTATCAGGCTGTCTGTAGGCCTGGAAGACTGTCAGTTACTTATTAACGATCTTGATTCCGCATTGAATAAAATAATTTAAATAAACATAACATCCCCTCGTGAAATGGAGATTACCATGTCTTCCAGTACCCTTACGCCAAAAATAACCGGGAACACCGTTAAAACAGATATAATGTGGATTTTAGCCATTTATGGATGTGCCGTCGGAAGCGGATCGCTTTTCTGGCCTGTGAGTCTGGGCAGCGCCGGCTTATGGTCAATGATGATACTTATTGCTCTGGCATTTCCGGTTACTTATTTTACGTACCGCGTGCTTTCACTGTATATCTCGGCAGGAACGGTGACGAGAACGTCAAAAAGCAATCTTATCGACACAACCAACGAATTACTGGGAGGGAAAGCGGTAAAATTTCTTACCGTGGCGTACTTTCTCATTATGGTCCCATCCTTGGCCGTTTATGCCATAACAATGAGCAATACATTTTTGGATTTTTTCAAAACGCAGATGGGGTTTCCTCCCTTAAACAGGGGCGCTACCGTTTTCGGAATAATCTTTCTGATGTCGCTTATTTCTTTAGGAAAAACAGAGACGATATTAAAAGTTGTCGGGGTAATCGTTTTCCCATTCATCCTGTCTTTGATTTTTTTTGGCATTATGTCAGTTCCACACTGGAATACTTCTTTCCTTACCGCGGAGGCGAATACAACGTCAATACCGGAGATTGCAAAATCCCTCTTCAATAACCTTCCGGTATTAATTTTTGCTTTCAGCTTCACGCCCATCGTTTCCAGCCTGGTTGCTCATTATAAACAGACCCACGGTGAACAGGCTTTCGAAAAAATAAATCAGATCCTCGTTCTTTCACTGATAGTCATCATATCAACAGTCGTCTTTTTCTCGCTCGGGTGTATCTTTTCCTTAACGCCGTCAGACATTAAGGAAGCGCGCCTTGAGAATCTGACATCGCTGTCAATACTGGCAAGAAAGTTTGACGCTCCCTGGCTTGCCATCTGTTCTCAGATAATTATATTTTTTGCGGCGATGAAAGCCTTCCTGGGTACGTTTATTGCCACGCGTGAAAGCCTGACTGGAATGGCGCTTAATAACTTCGGATGCAACGACGCCTTTTCAAACGGAACGGGAATGCGCGTTGTATCTGTCGTGGTCGTCTTTTTTATTACCATCATACCCACCATAGCTAATCTGGATGTTATTAACATCATCAAGTATTTTATGGTCCCCGTCAGCGTATTCATTGTTTTCTTTCTGCCTCAATATGCATTTTACCGAATCCCGGCATTGCGTCATCTTCGCGGTGGATTCATTAACTGGTTTGTCATCCTGACCGGAATATGTGCTCTGTTTGCAGGTGTTTTAACTATCATCAGGCACGTTTTCTGATAAAGTTTAACGCCTGAAATCAGGATGCTATTGTCGCCTCTTATTTTGCTGATCAATACAATAAGATCATTGTCTGTGTGATGATTGCTCACCTGCTCTGCGCCCGTTAGCAGAGCAGGTTTAATGATAATGAAACTCGACTATCGGACGTAAAGCGGCCTGGGTTGCGTCGTTTTAAACCGCCTTTTACTCTGTAAACCCACCTTCCGGGTCAGATTCATAAACGATCGCGTTTGCATCAGCCAATCACACGGATCAATGCTCCGCGAATACGCATCATCACTCCCTCATAACGGTGACTACCCCACACTGCCGCGTTTTGCGCAGACATAGGTGGCGAAAGTTTGCGGTCTGCTGAGCGTCAGTAAAGATGTTAATCAGGCGACGCGCCTGCTGATAGCATTGCCAGCCGCTTCTGCCGGATTTATGCACTGCGCCCTCCTCTCGTCTGTCCATGAACTCCAGTCAGGCTGCCGCCTGCTTCGGACGCACGCTTAACCTTCCGGTGTCCGGCCAGACGGCCAGTCAGACGCTGGCGGGGAGCAGGACAGCGCTCAGCCTACAGTGCGCCAACATTTTCGACGCGCCAAATGTGGCACAGGCATTAACGTACAGAGAGGGTTCAGTCCCCGGAAAACGGACGCAGAAGGGTTAAAGAGCACAGCTTCAGGCGAAGCCGTGATCCGTTACAGCACGCCGCCCAGCGACGCTCGCTCAGTCCTGTGTCAGAGGGCTGCGGGTGGAAAGTGAAATATTAATTTAACAAAACAAGTGTGGAGCAAGCGGAGCGGTGTGCCGATAGTAAATTGTGGTTAGTAACTAAAAACACAACAAAATAAAAACTTAACAGAGAGAGCGCATGAAAATTTCCACCCGCCTTGCCGCCGGTTTCGGCCTTCTTATCCTCCTGTCTGCCATATGTACTGGCACTGCGCTTCATGCCCTGATTAAAGCGCGTGAAAGCCTGGATGATGTTGTTCGTTACAAAATGAAAAAAAGCCAGCTTGCCACCCTCATGCTCAGTGAACTGAAAGACATGGCCATCTCGGTGAGGACACTCGGCCTGCTCAGCGCTCCTGAAGACATGAAACCTGCTGATGTACTCATGCAGAAGAGTAAAGCCGACTTTCTGACCAGCCTTGCAGAAATGCATCAGATCATGGAAGCAGACTCAACGCCAGCGGGTCAGGAAGCGCTGAAAAGACTGAACGACGCTCAGAACGCTTTTTTTACCGTTTTTGAAAATGCCAGACAGCTCGGACTCGCCAATCAGGACAAGGCCTTTATTGCCTATCTTGCAAAAGAGGTCAATCCGGTTCAGGACAGGATGCTCAGCGCCCTTACTGACCTGGTAAAAATACAGAAGAAGGTCAGCGTCACATCCGGAGAACAGAACAGTGCCGCCATCGCACATGCCTCACTCATCCTGATGTTGCTCGCTGTCGCATCCGTGCTCGTTGCGGCAGGCACCGGTGTTTTCATTACCCGGCTGCTGATGCGTCAGCTCGGCGGTGAGCCCGCACAGGCGCAGACGCTGGCTGCCAGCATCGCCGCAGGTGACCTGACCACCCCCGTCGCCCTTCGCCGCAACGACACAACCAGCCTGCTGGCCTCGCTGGATAGCATGCAGGCCAACCTGCGCGGCCTGGTATCGCAGATCAAGGATGCCGCCGCCTCCGTGGCCCTGGCCGCCGACGAAATTGCTCAGGGGAACACCGAACTGTCTTCCCGCACCGAAGAACAGGCCGCCGCGCTGCAGGAAACCGCCGCCAGCATGGAGCAGCTGACCGCCACAGTGAAGAGCAATACTGCCGGTGCGCAGCAGACTGCGGAGTCCGCCCGCAAAACCGCGCGCACGGTCGACGCCGACAAGGCAAAGGTCACTGACATGACGGAGACGATGCATAACATTCAGGCAAGTGCGCTGAAGGTCCGGGATATTACATCGGTGATTGAGAGCATTGCGTTCCAGACCAATATCCTGGCGCTGAACGCCGCCGTTGAAGCGGCGCGCGCCGGTGAGGAAGGTCGCGGCTTCGCCGTGGTGGCCGGTGAGGTCCGTACGCTGGCGCAGCGCAGCGCCACGGCAGCGAAGGACATCAAGGCCCTGATTGAACAGGCCGTGAGCCAGGTGGAAAGCGGCGTGGAGGTTGCCACTGGCACCGGGCAGAGCATCCTGAAAATCGTGGATATGGTCGGTGAACTGGCCGAATCCATGGACACGATTGCGCTGGCCTCGTCGGAGCAGATGCAGGGGATTTCGCAGGTCAGCGTGGCGGTGAGCCAGATGGACGGCGTAACGCAGAACAACGCGGCGCTGGTCGAGGAGTCATCGTCGGCATCCCGCTCCCTCTCTGAGCAGGCGCACACCCTGCGCGGCATGGTGGAGGCATTCCGTGTCTGAAAAGGATGACATCGAGTACATGACTCTCGTCCTGAGACTAAAAGCAGATGTTGATGTACTTTTTACGCAACTGAAAAGCGGTGACTACAGCAGCCCGGATACCTTTGCCAACAATCTCCATCATCTGCTGCGAATGGTTAAGGACATTGAGCCCTTTCTGGCACAGTCCGGTCTTATTGATCGCCTGGCGCGTACTGATTTGCTGCTCACGGCAGATCTGCTGGGTATCGTCAGTTCAGTCGCCATACTGGGAAACTTTATTCACTGTCTTTCCCGTCAGGCCGCAAAAGAAACAACGGAGAAGCCGAAACCTGACGCGGGCTGAAATATGCCTGTCATGAAGTGCGAGTTAACTCTGATGTGATGTGGTTGTTGTCAGAAAGATACTTATCGCCTTCGGGCTGGCCCGTCGCGTTTATGCCGACGGGCTTTTTTTTACAGGCATAATGTCTGCCAGACAGCCCCCGCACCTGACTTCCCCTGCCCTTCCCTGCCTCCGGCCTGTCCGATCCTGTAGCGTGTTTCTTCACGGTCAGAAGACGCCCTGGACCGGACTGAATAAACAGACATTACCGGCTCACCGGGCGGACTATTCTTATCATTTGCGTTAGTCGCCATTTCCGGACCGGCAGCATTCGCTGACAGTCGGGTACACCGAAGCCTGCCGTGGCTGACGATGACACGGCATTGTCTCTGCTTGCGCCAGGCGCCTGCCCCCGCTGTACAGCACCAGCATGTGAATCCCTCCCTGTGGGCGCATTACGCTTCCAGATTTGACTACATCAAGACTCCGTGCGGCATCGTCATCAATAACGGTATGAGCACCTTGACTCCCGTGCTGGCCGGGCATTTTTCAAACACAAAGCGCGCGCATTGCTGCTCATCTTCCTTACATTGTGTCTTCCCACTCTTGTCTGCACCCCACACGAACCTCAGTGAAATCCTCCCTGAAGCGCAACGAAACACGTCAGCGTCATAACGGTTGCGCCACGCTTATCGGCACCTCGGATACCGACAAGGCAGGATTAAACAAATGACGGCTTTAAGCGTCTGAGCGGACGCCGCTTAGTGCATCAGGACGACTGATGTATCAGATGGCAGGTCAGATGTTTCGTGTGCGCTGTTTTGCTTTTTTGCCGCGCCAGTACTCTTCAAGGTAAGGCAGCAATTCAAGCACCACTATTCCTGTAAGTACAGCCACGATATAGTGGCCTGGCAACGGGTCTGCTCTGAGTTTAAGTTCAAATCGTGCAGATTCTTCACCGAAACCAAACAGTGCCAAAAACTGCGGCCAGTGACGGGAAACCACCAGTAGAAGCGCCACTAAAGGTAGCATTTCCAAAAAACTGTGCACATGCTGCTCAACCGGTGAGACCCGCCTGGCGGTCACAGCATAAGTCACATCCCACAGCGCTGTCGCCTCATGGCAGAAAAACAGCACTATCATAAACGCAATGACTAACGCGTTTACCTCTAAAAAGAGGGCCGCGAGTAAGGGCAGGCCCATCTCCAGAAACATCAGAATATGAATATAGGTTTCTTTCAGACCGGTGGTGGTTTCGATATCAGTGGCTCTGTGACAAAGCCAGTCCGCAAACCCAGCAATAAGCCAGACAGGCAAAATAAAGTAGAGCAGCAGCAACATCTGAGGATCGGAAGAAGGAAGCATTTTACTTTACCTGTAAAGCTTAAATGAAAAAGCATAGACGCAGAGCGAGGGTGAGCAAGGCAACCGGGACAGGATGAGCAGGACTGCGCGCCCCAAACAACTACATAAGCAGGTCAGAAACGTCCGCTTCTGCCACCGCGCAAACATTCATGCGTCAGACAAGCGACACCTTCCTCGCGAACCTTGTATTAGAAACAGTGCCAGAGCAGCAGACGTTACCCTGGCAGAGGGAAACGACCGCCTTTACAGGCAAACATGACGGGGTTACAAACCGGTTACTGCACCGTCTTTCCTGAATTATTTACCCTCAGTTGCAACGCAGCTCCCTCGACAAACGCTCAAGATGTCACCGCGCGTTATAAAAGCGGAGAGATGAAGTGTAAGCCGTACTTCTACAGGTCCTTGCACATATACACGCTTAAAGGATCGCTGATATAGGGAGGGAAAGCTTCACAAAGCCTGTAGCCGCATCGACGATACAGCGCTATAGCGGGCTGTTGATGAATGCCGGTTTCAAGGCGTAGCTGATAACAGCTGTTCTCTGACGCGAATTTTTCAAGTGAGGCCAGAATTTGCTCGCCGAGTTGGCGCCCCCGATATTCTGGACGAATGTAAACCCGTTTAATTTCGCCTACGTTGCCATCCTGAAGAAGTAAAGTGCCACAACCAGCGGGCAGCCCATTAGCATCACGCGCAATGACGCAGCGCAGTTTCTTATTACTGACGGTGGAAAGGTCCAGGCAATGATGACTTTCTGCAGGATAAAGCGCGCGTTGAAACGCATCAAGTTCACTTACCAGGCAGGCTAACGCAGCGTCATCTTTATTTATTTCTGACAGGTAGAACATGATAGTCCTTTTCATTTTCGTCTGATGAAATCATCACGATATTTCAGACCTGTTTATATTGTTTGTCTGACTCAGCACATGAACAGGCCTTATTTAATGACGCAGGCCATCACCTGTCGTGCTCCATGCCGGGTTCTGGCGCATTATTTCAACAACCGATCTCACGTTTAAAAAACGCGCTTCCCCCTTTACTGGCGTACAACAAGAAAGTCACCCTACCTCCCTTCAATCAACGATAAACAGCGTTGCGCCCTGCGTTGTCGTCGAGCGATGCGCTTCGGCATTGTCCGCCACCTGATAGCTCACGCCAGGCGTCAGGACAAACACTCGTCCATCGTCCAGTTCCGTGGTCATTTCGCCTTTCAGGCACAGAAGAATGTGACCTTTTAAACACCAGTGATCGGCGACATAACCCGGAGAGTACTCAACCATTCTGACCCGGATAGCGCCAAACTTTGCCACACGCCAGAGCGCGAAGCCGCATTCACCTTCATGGCGTTCTTCCTCGATCTGTGACCAGTCGGTTGTGCCAAAAGGGATATTTTCCATCTTCATTTTTTTATGCCTTATTCGCGAGGGTGAGTGACGTCACCTGGGGTATTTAAAGCGGAGCAGGCAGATAACGGCTGGCTCAGTAAACGCGACGCTTCAGCTTCAGGCCATTAAAACATTTCCTACCCTCTGCGCTCGGGTATGTGAGCCGTGAATACGAGTGGACTCGATGACAAACCTGGCGATAGTTAAACGGATCAGCGGATGGCTTTATCACTTTCCGGCTTTCTGTTTAGCTTTCTTAAACGTGTTATCTTTTCCCTGAACACCCGTACGTATTGACACTGCGTCCACGTAACGGTTTAGCGCAGCAAATTGCGTTTAATCCAGCGCCTCAGGGTTGATCACGTGGCTAGTGTCACCCTGGAAAAAACGCACCACATTGTCAAACGCGGTGCGGAAATAAAGCGTGTAACTGTCCTTTTCAACATAGCCGATGTGGGGCGTGCAAAGTACGTTGGGCATCGATAACACTGGATGCGCCGGATCGTAAAGGGGCTCTGCCTCAAAGACATCCAGCGCGGCAAATCCCGGACGGCCCTGCCGGAGCGCGCTCAGCAGGGCGCCCTCTGCCACCAGCTCTGCCCGGCTGGTGTTCACAAACAACGCATCGGGCTTCATCTGCACCAGGTCGCTCAGCGTGATGTTGCCCTCGGTGGCGGTCACCAGGCGCTGATGAACAGTTATCACATCGCTGGTCGCAAAAAACGCCTCACGGCTGGCTGGCACGATTAAGCCTTCTTGCTGCGCTTCCTGTCGGGCGCGATCGCTGCCCCAAATCTGCACCTGCATGCCAAACGCGCGGGCGTAAGCCGCAATACGCTTGCCAATTTTGCCGTAGCCCAGAATCCCTAACGTCTGTTTGTGTACACCCTGCCCCAGTTCTGCCTGCCAGTGTCCGGCACGCATGGCGTTAACGGCCTGTACGAACTTCCTGCGGGCCGCCATGATTAACAGCCATGTCAGCTCTGCCGGCGCAACGGGCGAACCCACGCCTTCCACCACCGCCACGCCAGCCCGGGAACAGGCTGCAAGATCGATATTGCGGGCGATCTTGCCGGTCTGGCTGATCAGCTTCAGTTGGGGCGTGCGCTGTAAAAACGCCTCGTCAATGATGGTGCGCTCGCGAATCAGGATCAGGGCCTGAGCACTTGCCAGCGCTTCAGCGGCGGCGGGATCGCAATGGATATCCCCAACAGCGGTACAGTGAAAGGCCGGATGGCGTTTCAGGCAGTCCAGTCCTGCTGTAGCCAGTTGATAATCGTCGGGAATACATACCGGTATCGTCATCGTTACGCGCGCCTCAAGAGTCGGATTCGCTTTTCACTGCCGCCTGTAAACAGTCTTACATCATTAAAACACCAACAGGGTTTCGTCAATCGACTTCGCCGCATTCTGTCCACGCTTTTGAGCAAGGCAGGCCCTGCCAATGGGTTGCAAAAAAAAGAGTGAATAGAAATCGCAGGACGCACGTTTACTCAGCAGAAATCTGAACGAGAGAACCCACGTCATGATTCATGCTCAACCCGTAAAACCCCGACAGCACGATGACCGGCTGACTCTGGCGCTGCACTGGATCACCGCCGCCAGCCTCCTCTTTTTATTCGCCAGCGCCCACATCTGGCAATGGCTGGAGCGCGGCACGCCGCTCAGGAAAGGCTTACAGTCAGTGCACATTTCCTGGGGTATTTTGCTGGCGCTGGTGATGGTGGTTCGTCCGGTCTGGCGGGTGATGAGTCAATGCTCGCCGCGTTATGCCCTGCCTGCGGCGTCGATATCCCGTCCGGCATCCATTCTGTCTCACTGCGTGCACGGCGCGCGCTGTCTGTTGCTGTTCACGCAGGTTGTATTGGGCTTTCTGTTCCGCTGGGCACAGCAGGAGCCGTTTCACTTTTTCGGCCTCTTCGGGCTGAGCGGGCGGGTCCATGTCGATGCCCTGTTTAAACATTCATTGAGGGAATGGCATAACACCATCGCCTGGACGCTGATCGTTCTGGCCGCGTTTCATGCCTTGGCCGCCCTGCTTTATCACTTTGTTTTCCGCGATAACGTGCTGCGTCGCATGCTGCCCGTTCGCCCGTTCTGTTAACTGGAGCTCTGCCATGAAAAACATTGCATCGATACTGCATAATACAGGCCGTAAACTATGGATTCCGGCGCTGCTGCTGGTTATCCACACCGCACCCGCGCTGGCCGCAGGGGATGACAGCACCAACAGTACGATCCCGGACTGTCCGCATGGGCAGGTTTATGACAGCAAGCGTAAACAGTGCGTCCCCGATAAATCGGCGCATCTGACTGACGAAGACAAAACCCGTTATGCCTATCATCTGGCGAAAAAAGGCGAGTACCAGGCCGCGCTGACGCTGCTGGACAAGCTGAAACAGCCTGACACCGCCGAGGCCTGGAATTACCGCGGCTATGCCACCCGAAAACTCGGGCGAACCGATGAAGGTATCGGGTATTATCAGCGTTCGCTGGCGCTCAATCCACGCTATGCCAAAGTACGTTAATATCTCGGCGAAGCGTGGCTGATTAAAGGTCGTCCCGACCTGGCGAAAGCACAGTTAAATACTCTCGCCCGCCTGTGCGGAACGGGCTGCGAGGAGTATCGTGATTTGCAGGCCGCCATTGCTGGCCATCCGGAATCCTGATACGCAATGCGAGGACAGTGATATTACGACCAGCGAAGTTCGTCAGCAGCTTGCTGCCCATCTGACGCGCCTGTGGCGCTACGGCCTGGTGCTGTCCCGAAACCACGACGTTGCCGAAGAGCTGGTACAGTCGACCTGCGTTCGCGCGCTCGAAAAGAGCGCGCAGTATACGCCCGGCACGCGAATCGATCGCTGGCTGTTCACGATCCTTCACTCCATCTGGATTTCTGATCTGCGCGCCCGCCGCGTACGGCTGGGACAGGGCTTTGTTGACAGTGACGAACTGCTGGCCCCGGACGCGCAGGAACGTGATGAAAAACGCCTGCATTTTCAGAAAATCATGCAGCGCGTCAGTGCGCTACCGGAAGCCCAGCGTAATACCGTGTTTCTGGTTTATGTAGAAGGCTTTACCTATCAGGAAGCCGCAGAGACGCTGGCCGTGCCTGTCGGCACCATCATGAGCAGGCTGGCCACCGCGCGTTCGGCGCTGGCCAGGTCGTTTGATGATCAGGATGCCGCAAAGGAGAAACGCTCATGAACACGTCGCAATTTACGCCTCCGTACAGCGACGAAGCCCTGGTCGCCTGGCTGGATGGCGAGATGGATCCGGCTGACGCGCGCAGGCTCGAAGCGCTGCTGGAGACGGATTCTGATCTGGCTGATCGCATTGATGAACTGATGAAAAGCCAGCTCGACTTTGAGGCGGCCTTTGCGCCGTTACTGGACAAAGCCCCGGAAGCCAACATGCGGCGCCAGCTGGATGCACTCTCAGCTCCCCCCGCGCCTGAACCCAAAATGACGTCCACTACGGGCGTCAGTCGTCGTTCACTGATCGCCGCCTCGCTGAGTTTTCTGCTGATCGGCTCGGGGCTGGGTTATCTGGCGCGCCCCGGCAAAACCGCGCTGAGTGAGAGTGAGAAGATTCGCGATCTTGAAGCGCAGTACATGTCGCTCTACAGCGCAGAAACCCTGCTGGATGCCGATAACTCCCCTGCCGCCTTGCAGCATGGCCTGGCCCGCACGGCACAGGATATCGGTCTGCATCTGCATACGCAGCAGCTCACGCTGCCCGACGCAGAGTTAAAAATGGTGCGCATGCTACGCTATGACAGTACGTCAATTGCGCAGATTGCCTGGATCCATGCGGAATATGGCCCGATGGCGCTGTGCATTTCCCCCGATGCGCATCCGACTTCAACCGGGCTTGAGCGCGAACAGCGCCATGATATGCGCCTGGTGTGGTGGCATCACCGCGGCTACCAGTTTGTTCTGATTGGCCGCAATCCGGCCGGGGAATTATCCGCCAGCGCCAGTGCCCTGAAAACCGCGCTTAACGCCTGACCACCACGCGGCAGTTAGCCAGGCGCGTTCAGGGGACATGGCTGGCCTCTGCCTGAATATCGATAGTAATGGTTACCCTGTCATCCACCAGCGAGGTAAAGCGATCCATATGGTAGGCCGAGCGCGAGATCGTGGTCATCGCATGCAGCGAGATCCTGTCGCCAGTCTCTGCGGTGCGATCATGCTCTTCCATCGTCGCGTCAAGGATCACCGGTCGCTGGACGTCCTTCACCGCTAACGCACCAAAAAGCCGGTATTTACCGTTGCCGCGCGCCACGATGCGGGTGCTGGTGAAGACGATATTGGGATAGCGCGGCGCATCAAAAAACATGCTGCTTTTAAGCTGATAGGTCAGCAGATTGTTTGAGGCGATTAGCGTGGAAACCGGAATGGTGACCCGGACATGATTATCCAGCTCATTCGCCGGGTTCAGCGTCACCTCGCCGGTCACACCCGTCAGTTTCGCATGCGACATCCCGCCAAAGGCACGCCATGACAGCCCTATTGCCGTGTCAGGCGTGGAAATCGTGTAGTAAAGCGGGGCCGCATGGGCGAACGGACTCAGCAGCACTCCAGCAACCAAAAAAGAAACAGCGCGCGTCATAGCAGGCTTCTCCAGTAAACAGATAACGCGTTAACGCGCCAGGTGACAACGTTATTCGATTGATACTTACAGTTATATAACATTCGTGAGGCCGGAGATCGCATTTGGATGGGGAAGCGGCACGGTTATATGAGGTGGATGCAGGATAGTGCGGTGGTTTTTGGCGATGCGCGAGCGTCTTTCCGCTGGGAGCGGAGTTGTTGGCGCGGTGTCCGGCGTGGAGGTTGCCCAACCTGTTATCTGAAGCGGATGCAGATCTTCATCGCTTGTGATAAGAAAGAAAATTAATCTGAGTTCAGGAGATGAGTTATGTACCTGGATGATATTCCCCTTAATTTTCGGCAGCATGAAACCTTTTATCTGATCGCCCCGGACATGAGTCGTACGGAAGAAATGCAGCAAAAACTGAATGCATTTAGTTCCCTTCATCATGAATTCCTGCTCTGGTCTCCCGGTTTTCACTCTCTGAATGCTGTTGAGAAAAATATGGCGGAGGCGGCCGGGAATTTCCTGAATGACAACGTTGAATATAAGTTTTTAATCATTGATCGTCAGTCAGATGACCTCTCAGGCTGTATTAGCTTATTTATCAGGAATCGCGCGATTCCTTATTATGAAATCGGCTACTGGCTCGCCACTGATATGTGGGGTAAAGGCATTATGTCTGAAGCTTGTAAGCTGGTCACAAACATGGCCGCCGATTTTTTTCAGGCAAAGCGAATCGAAATTCGTACGGCAGGACGTAACGTACGCAGTCAGTCTGTTGCGTTAAAGTGCGGTTTCAAACCCGAAGCCAGACTGGTTAACGAACGCCTCGATAGTCTGGGGCGGATTGATGATACGGTTATCTACCGGTATTAGCACGGCTTAAATATGAGTGATAAATCAGAAAAAGAGCGGTTTTCTACCTGCTCATTTTGCATCTCGTCAGCGATGCCATCACAGCTTCAGTGCGATGACACAAATGCAGAGTTTTGCTGCAAAGGCGGAAAGGCGAAATTACGTTGCATACGCTTTATCTCTTCTGCCGGTGGCAGGCCAAACAGCCGTTTGAACTCACGATTAAATTGCGACGGGCTCTCGTAGCCAACGGCGTAGCTCGCGGCGGCGGCAGTGAGCTGCTGACGGACCATCAGCATTCGCGCCTGATGCAGGCGAACTGATTTTACATACTGCATCGGCGGCAGCTGGGTTATGGCTTTAAAGTGGTGATGAAAGGTCGGCACGCTCATACCGCTTTCCGCCGCCAGTTGCGTAAGCGTTAAAGGATCAGCATAAGTGGCACGGATACGCCGTAAGGCTTTGCCGATTTTGCCGAACTGACCTTGTAAAGCCAGCGCCGCGCGCATTGCGTTGCCCTGCGCGCCGGTTAATACACGAAAATAGAGTTCGCGCATCCTCCCGTGCCCCAGAATGGCGGCTTCTGCGGGATTCTCCAGCACGTCAAGCACACGTAACACAGCCGTTTTTATCGTGTCATCCATCGGGCTCGACATCATGCTCTCAGGCGCGGCGGAAAGTTGCGGTGCACCATGCTGCTCAATCTGCAGCATCAGTTCCGCAGCAAGCTGAAAATCCAGATGAATATATATAGCCAGTAGCGGATGGTCTGCCGATGCGTCAGTTTCCATGGTAAAGGGCACGGGGACTGAGACGGCAAGATAGTGCTGTTCATCGTACAGATAGGTCTTTTGACCGAAATAACCGCGTTTACGGCCCTGGCAGACAATGACAAGGCCGGGATCATAGAGCACAGGGGTTCTGGCAAGCGGGCGGTTGGCGCGCAAAATTCTCACATCGGGCAGCGCAGTAAGGTTGTACCCTTCCTGAACGGCCAGTGTTTTTACCCGTGTAATCATGTCGGACATTATCGCACCCTCATAAAATCAGGCAATAAAACCAGAAGATATGGCCTGAAAATCCATTGGTGCAGAGAATATCATGCAGCTTTTACTGCATGGGAATAAATTATGACATCTGCAAAAACGATTTTTATCACCGGTGTGAGTAGTGGCTTTGGTCTTGCCCTGGCGAAGGAAGCCCTGCTTGCGGGCCATCGGGTTATTGGAACCGTGCGCAACCCTGACGCATTACAGGCATTTGAAGCGCTTGATGCGCAGCGGGCATTTGGTCGCCTGCTTGACGTGACAGACGTTGAGCGAATTGCTGAGACCGTTAAGGAGATAGTCGCTACCGTTGGTCCTGTTGATGTTCTGGTGAACAATGCGGGTTATGGTCATGAAGGCATTCTGGAAGAATCTTCGCTGGAAGAAATGCGCCGCCAGTTTGACGTAAATGTGCTTGGCGCAGTGGCGATGATAAAAGCCGTCCTGCCAGAGATGCGTCAGCGACGCTGCGGCCACATCATCAATATCACGTCAATGGGCGGTTTTATCACCCTGCCCGGTATCAGCTATTACTGCGGCAGCAAATTTGCGCTGGAAGGCATATCAGAAACCTTAGGTAAGGAACTGGCCCCGTTTAATGTAAAAGTCACCGCGGTCGCACCCGGCTCGTTTCGCACCGACTGGGCCGGTCGCTCAATGTCACGCAGTGCCCGCACCCTTCCGGACTACGACGCGTTATTTGACCCCATTCGCCAGGCGCGCCAGGAAAAAAGCGGAAACCAGCCCGGCGATCCCGTAAAAGCAGCGCAGGCCATCCTGACGTTGATTGAAAGCCAGAGCCCACCCACGCACTTGTTGTTAGGCAGTGATGCATTAACGTTGGTGCGGCAAAAGCTCGCCGCTTTGCATCATGAAATCGAACAATGGGAATCCCTGACACTTTCAACAGATGGCTAATTCGTTGCTGAAATACATCCCTGTGATGGCTGTTGAAACGGTCAGCCATCACAGATGGATGGTGCGTATGATAAAGGGGTTACCCGGGAGTGAAGGTAATTTCCATTATTCCCGGGCGTTGATATTGTTCTGTAGCTTTGTGCCAGAATCAGACCTGGAATCCAAAATGAGGCGCTGTTAAATACGAAAACGATTAGTTTTTCGAAGCTGCTCTTGTCTTCAGGTAATACTCACCTGCAAGGTAACCCGTTACCGCAATGAAGGTTATTGCCCCGCCCAGTAATGTATTGCTGGGCGGTAATTCACTGAAGAAGAGCCAGACCCATAAAGGCCCCAGCACAATATCAGTTTGCGCAATAAGGCTGGCTTCAGCGGGGTTAATATACCGACTACCTGCCATGAAAAGGAGATAACTCAGACTCTGCGTGGCCAGCGCAAAAGCACATAACCATACCATGTCATGTAAACCGGGAAGTGGAAGGCCCTGCGGCATCATTATAAAACAGAATGCACCGCAGAGTGCGCACGCCAGTGCCGTAACTGCCGGCAGATTCATATCCGGCCATGTCCCGGACATCACGATGCTGGCGGCAAAACCGGCCGTCATCATGAGTGCCAGTGCGTTACCCGCCATATCGCCCGTACCTGAGGCAGAGGTCGCCATAACAATAACCCCCACGAGACTCAGTGCCGCCGAGATAAGCGCGCGCTTTGTTATTTTTTTCTTCTGTATCAGCCAGCCCAGCCCCATGGCAAAAAAGGGAATGGTGGCATAAACCGTCATCACACCAGCAACACTGGTGAGTTTCAATGCCGCTACGTAACAAAACATAGAAACCGCCATGACGGCAGCCGTGATCAGACCTTTTATACCCATATCATGACGAAATGCAAAACGGCGCAAATACCCACCCAGCGCCAGCAGAAGAACCAGTGACAGAAAAGCAAACAGTGACCGCCATGCGACCATTGCCCACGTGTTCATATCGAGCATTCTCACGAAGAAACCTGCTGAACTCCACATGACGGCTGAAAGGCACACCATGCTTATCCCCAGACTGTGCCTGCTGGCGGTTTTAAACAGTGGCATCTCTTATCCTTGTTCGCTATAGTTTTAAAAAAAGTAGAACGGTCTAATTATTATGGCAAAGAGTGATACGCGCAAACGTCTTTTAAATGCCGGTGTAAGGGTTTTCATGAGGGAAGGATATGAAGGTAGTGGTATTACCACTATTCTTGGTGAAGCAGGAATGCCTAAAGGATCATTTTATAATCTCTTCTCCAGCAAAGAAGAATTTGCCTGTGCCGCCCTTGACGTCTATATCAAGACGTTTGACGCACTCCGGGAAAATACACTGCTGAATACAGCGCTTGTTCCCCGCCAGCGTCTGATAAACTGGCTGAGCGGACACAGGGAATATATTGAGCGTGAACCCGAAGCAGGCGGCTGTCTGGCAGGAATTATAGGGCAGACGGGCGCTGTACACAGTGAAAAAATGCGTCAGAAGCTGCTGGCAATTTTTAGCGCCTGGGAGCGCGATCTGATTAACATCTTTACTGACGCTCAGCAGTCTCAGACATTATCGCCACGCATGTCTCCGGAAAGCGCGGCAAGGCTGGTTATTCACAGTTATGAAGGCGTAATGATCCGTATTCGCATAGAACGTAGCCTTTCTCCTTATGCTTTCTTGATGCAAACGCTACCAGACCTTCTTTTTGCTGAACCTGACGCTGTTTAAAGCATTACAGTCCGTCAAAACGGCTGACGGGATAGTATGGCTAACCGCATCGCCGGGCCTGATACAGGGCGGACTCTCACAAAAGGCACCTTGCGGTAAAAGCCAGTTTACGCCGCCAGGCACTTTGTACGGCATTGCAGAAATATTCCCGTTATGAGGTCTGCCTCTTTCTGCCCGAATACGCCACCATCCAGACCGCAATGCCGATGAGGCAGGCGCCTGCAATAAATTTCTCTCCAATTTTCTCGTCAAGCGCAAGATAGCCCCACAAGCAGGCAAAGGGAGGGATAATAAATGTGACCGTAAGAGATTTCAGAGGCCCCGTATCTGCAATAAGCCTGAAATACAAAATGTACGCCAGCGCAGTACAGATTAAGCCCAGCGCGACTACGCTGCTCCATACCCAGGGCTGAAACCCGTTAACGGTACCTGCTGAAAACAGGTTCCAGCCAAAAAAGGGGAACAGAAAAACGGATGCCCCAGCCTGACTTCCAGGTGCGACCAGAAGCGGATCGAGCCCTCCCCGCTCGGTAATCCATCGTCTGGTAAGATAACCCGCAAGTCCGTAACAGGTTGTCGCCACCAGACAGGCCAGCGCGCCTGCTATAAACATTCCGCCTAAACCAGAGAAAGCAGGACTGCTTATAAGCATTATTCCCGCCAGACCCGTTAATATTCCCATCAATTTTCTTACGGTGATGACTTCCCCAAAAAAGCAGTACCCGATAAGTGCTCCCATCATCGGCGCTGTCGCGTTAAACAGTGCGGAGTAGCCCGTCGGGAGCCATCTCGCCGCAATACAGTACATCAGAAAAGGAAGACCGGAATTGATGATGCCGAGCACCAGCGTTGCCCTCAGTTTCCCATTGAACGTCTGTAATTGCATGTTGAACAGGACGACGGCGGCAAGCCCCGTAAATCCTAATAGTACGCGTAAAAAAGCCACGTTAATGGACCCAAAGGCGGGCACAGCTATTCTCATAAACAGAAAACTTGAACCCCACACCGCGGCCAGTAAAACAAGCCTGACAACATCAGAAATCTTCATCTGGTTTTTCCTGACCGATCCCAAACGGCATGCTCATTTACAGAACACGTTCGGCAAGACAGGCGAAACATCCCCGTTTTGCGTAGTGGAAAT
The DNA here is from genome assembly GCF_043546245.1 of Pantoea sp. SGAir0180. Classification (NCBI taxonomy): domain Bacteria; kingdom Pseudomonadati; phylum Pseudomonadota; class Gammaproteobacteria; order Enterobacterales; family Erwiniaceae; genus Pantoea; species Pantoea sp. SGAir0180. The sequence continues at coordinate 2,075,803 of NZ_CP028071.1, forward strand.
GAATATAACTTACGGCAGGATCGTCGAAAAAATGATTCAGCCATTGTTCCGCTGCATCGCCCTGACAGATTTCAGCTTTTACCATGAGATGGTTTTCACTATAGGCTCTGAGGGAAAGAAGTCTGTGGCTCATCACTTCCGGTATGTTATTGAGATATATGCCCTGCTCCGTACATCCCTCCCACAAATAGATGGCATGAGAGCCATGGTAAGGTGTATTTGCGAGCTGATAGGTATGGTTGATCAGAATCGCTGTTTCACCGGCAGGAATATCGCGCAGCGAGATTCTGTCGGGATACCCCGGGCAACTCTCGACCTTGACTCTTACAGCACCGTGGAAAGTTAAATAGTGTTCGTCCTGGCCAAAAAGATGGACGAACTGTCCCGCATCAAGCCCCGAAATTTTGTAGTTCATTTTCGCCTCCCGTGTTGGTCAGAATGACAGTACCTTTTTATTGACGGGAACTGCTCGCTGTTTTCGGACAGGGAAATACTGCATACAGGATTGAGAAAGGGTTACGTTAAAGCCGTGGTAAAAGGCGAAGAAATCAGAGGGAATGCTGGCATTCAAACGCATGTGTCTGCTACAAGCCACTCACAGGTCGGCTCGGTCAGCCGGTCGGTAACCTGACGCATCACAAACGAAATCATCAAGTGCAGGCAGCCGCTTTGCAGGCTCACAGTGATTGCTACTGTCCGCCAGGTCGAAAGCGTGGTAATCCCCCTGGAGTATGAAAACGCATTGTCGGTACGGTCAGCTGACATCCTGAATTTGTTTGAACACGCAAAAATCCTCCATGAACTGACAAAGGCGCAGTTGATGCGATGAGATGAACGCAGGGTAAAGCAGGCTGAATTTTTTTAAAGGGTGCAGACACCACAATGGTAAAGGGTGCCTGCAGATTTTATGCGTTATGCGTTGTCATCGTCAGTACAACCCAGACCTGAAGAAGGATCATTACAACCTGGGTTAATTTCCAGATGGTGATGCCACGCAGCCAGTTTAACCGCGCTTTCACTGGTCGAGACATCGGTTTTTTGAGCAGACGTATCTTTGACTGAATCGAGCCCAGGCATCGCGCGGGAAGGCAGCTCTTTTGCAAACGTAGCGCCCTGCAGGCCAGCCAGTAAGACTGCGGCTAACGCTGCGGTTTTAACGGCAGATTTCATGACAGATACAGGCATAACGATTCCTCTCAGCTAAAGTAAACAGAATGCTGATGGCTCTGACAGCGCTCAGCGAATCCAGAAACATCATCATAAAACCTTCAGAAACACAGTAGGCACGCTCTCAGCGTCAGGCTCCGATGCGCCTCTGTTATTCAAGAATGCTTATATGTCAGTTTGATAATACGGGTTATTAAAGACAGTAAGAATATGTTGCTAACGGGTAGCAATCAAATGGTGATAGTGATCAGGCACATCAACTCAGGGCCAGGATTAAAAGCGCTCTCATAAAGGCTTTGTGCTTTCGATAAGGTGAGTTCTTCTCTTTAAGATGAGCATCACTATCCCCTTTGAACCGGGTTTAATTCAGATAAGTCCTGCCCTTTGTGCATTCACCTGTGTGAGTCCGCACGACGTCAGAAGCGAACGTTTAAAATATATTTTGCTTCGCCGGGCAACAACCCCGTATCAGATCTGAATCCTGTTCTCCCAGTTACTCCTTAAAAAAGGAAAGGATTATGTCTCTATTGCAGAATCACCGTGATCTGCCCCCTAAGAATTGATACACCATCAGTCAGTAATGTCGGTTGGTTTTTCTTGATATTTCCCGTTTCGCCAGTCCGCTGGAAATTCAGACAGCAGAACTACAGTATCGTCATAATTCGACGTCCGCTTATCGCTCAAAGCGGACACTGTCTGATGAAGACCAGAAACTTGTTTCATAAACCAACACTGACGAGACTTACTGCAGGATTTTTACGTCGTACCGCGCCAGTCAGCAGCGCGGTACTCCGATCAGAAATGCTTCCAGCCTTCGTCCCTGTTCGTTACGCCAGTGCCTGTTTCCGGCGTACTGAATTTCTGCCCTACGGGTTCATAAGCCGCATTAACAGAAGACCTAATGACCTGATTACCCAGACTGAAAACGGATACGGCCTGGAGAAGCCGTTCGGCCTGATCTTTAAGGCTCGCAGCCGCTGAGGCAGATTCCTCGACCAGCGAGGCATTCTGTTGCGTGGTGCTGTCCATCTCCGTTACCGCAATGCCTACCTGTTCAATACCACGGGCCTGTTCGGCGCTTGAGGAGGTGATTTCCTCCACGGTGTCAGTCAGCTTTCCGACCGCAGAGAGGATGCCTGACATTGTTTCAGAAGCGTGTAACACCAGTTTGTTACCTTCTTCGACGCTGTGCGCATTTGCCTCAATAAGCTGACGTATTTCACCGGCAGCTGTTGCGCTGCGCTGCGCCAGAGACCTGACCTCACTGGCCACCACGGCAAAACCCCGGCCGTGTTCACCCGCCCTTGCTGCCTCAACCGCGGCGTTGAGCGCAAGGATATTCGTCTGGAATGCGATTCCGTCAATCACGGCGGTAATCTCGGCAATACGGCCGGAGCTTTCGCTGATGGTCTTCATGGTCCCGGTAATAGCGCCGGTGGCATCACTGCCTTTATTTGCCACATCGCGTACGCCCACTGCCAGTTGTCCCGCCTGCCGTGCGTTTTCCGCATTGTTCCTGACGGTCATACCCAGCTGCGTCATGGTTGCCGCTGTCTGCTCCAGCGCACTGGCCTGCTCTTCAGTTCGTTGTGAGAGGTCAGCGTTCCCCTGCGCAATCTGGTTGCTGGCCGATGCAACACTTTCCGCATTGCTTCTTACCTGGCTGACGGTGTTAATCAGCGAATCCTGCATGTCACGAATGGCTGACAGCAGTACCCCTGTCTCATCTTTATGACCAGCATGCACCGCGCCACTCAGGTCACCCAGGGCCACGCGGCGTGCAGCCTGAACAGCCTCCGTAAGCGGCCGCGTGATACTCCGGGTAATGAACAGTGCGGATATGGCAGCGAGCAGTACTGCAACAATACCTGCGGTAATGAGTATCATCAGTGCTGACGAACGGTCTGCGCGCGCCTGTGCAGCAGCGGTAATCATCCGCGCTTCCTGGTGGTCCTGCAGTTGTTTCAGGGAGGCCATGAATTCCCCCTGGCTCTGATAGCGCGGACCGAAAAGCAGCTGCGTGGCTTCGTCGTTCTTACCGTTTTTCGCGAGGGCCACAACTTCATCAAGGAAAGGTAAAAAGAGGTCTGCCCGGTCCGTGAGACGCTTAAAGATTTCCAGCCCTGTGGGTGAGCTCACCTGTTTCCGGAGCAGCTCGAGCAGGCTGTCAAGCTCATGCCTTTCGCTGCGGTAGTCGCTGATGGCTTTCTCTCTCTGAGACTCGTCCCTGAGGAGAATTGCATTGCGGGCGAGGCGACTCATGTCTGATGTGAGATAGCGCAGAGACTGGGAGGCGGAGGACTTACTGTAAAGGCTGCCTGAAATTTCATCGTTCGCACTGCCGAGCGAGTTAATCTTAAGGACGCCAATCAGCACCATGATAATCACAAGTAATGCCATAAAGCCGAAGGCCGCACTGAGTCTTATACCTATTTTTATATTATTCATAAAGGTTCCCTGATGTAGGGTATCAGCACTGATGTATTGAGGCGTCAGTGCTGATACAGAAGCTCTCCTGCGCTGCAGAAGGACGATGTAGCACATTTCCGCTTTTTATATGACGGAATTATTACTATCGGCAGCGATTAAAGAATGTTCATTCTGACTGTACCAGACCTGAAATCCGGGGAAAGCCCATGGCTGTTTCTGAGCCAGCGTTAAACCGGGCTGAGCAGCGAAAGGAAAGGCGGTAAGCACTACTTTTCAGTCTTAAAGGCAGGAAGAGAATATACAAAACCCGGGATCTGGCCCGGGCGGATATCTTCGATTACATTGAAGTGTTCTACAACCGGGCCCGGCGCCACAGCCACCTCGGCGGCGTCAGTCCGGAGGCCTTTGAACAGGCCTCGTCGTGAGGACAGAATTTGTCTACAGGTGTGGGGTCAGTCCATGCCCGCATTTCAGTTTTTGCAGATTTTCCTGATGAACATGTCCGCTTTGTGCCAGAAGCAGACTAAGCTGGTATCTGAGTGCATTAATCACTTGTAATTTAGTCTGGTTAACACCTTTATGCCTCCGACATTTCTCCGGCGAGCCGGAGAAATTTAACTATTTTATCGGAAACATTCAGTCTTAAATGCATAACGTCAGCAGCAGGCGTTGTGCACCGATCAGAAATGCGTCCAGCTTCCGTCTTCGTCTTCTGCGCGGTTTTTTACAGTTGCGGTTTTAAAACCCGGCCTTACAACCGTGGCGGGCACACGATCAACGGAAGGCTCAGAAGGGCCACTCAGACTGAACACAGACACAGCCTGCAGAAGCCGTTCCGCCTGCTCCCTGAGGCTTGATGCAGCGGAGGCCGACTCTTCAACCAGTGCAGCATTCTGCTGTGTCGTCGTGTCCATCTCCGTAACGGCAATGCCTACCTGCTCAATCCCGCGGGCCTGTTCGGCACTGGCGGAGTTGATTTCTTCAACAGTGTCCGTGAGCTTACCTACGGCGGAGAGAATTCCTGACATCGTTTCAGACGCGTGAATCACCAGTGCATTACCCTGTCCCACAGTGTCAGCATTGGCTGCAATCAGCTGCCGAATCTCACCCGCAGCCGAAGCGCTTCTCTGTGCCAGCGACCTGACTTAGCTTGCCACGACAGCAAATCCCCGTCCGTGCTCGCCGGCACGGGCCGCTTCCACGGCGGCGTTGAGCGCAAGGATATTCGTCTGGAATGCGATTCCGTCAATCACGGCAGTAATCTCGGCAATACGGCCGGAGCTTTCGCTGATGGATTTCATGGTGCCGGTAATGGCCGTGGTGGCCTCGCTGCCTTTATTTGCAACATCCCGAACGCTTACTGCAAGCTGGCCTGCCTGACGGGCATTATCTGCGTTATTCTTCACCGTCACGCCGAGCTGCGTCATGGTTGCTGATGTTTGTTCAAGGGCGCTGGCCTGCTCCTCGGTACGCTGTGACAGGTCTGAGTTACCCTGGGCAATCTGGGTACTGGCGGATGCCACACTTTCTGCATTGCTTCTCACGAGGCTGACCGTGTTAATCAGCGAGGCCTGCATGTCACTGATGGCAGACAGCAGTATGCCCGTTTCGTCTTTACGGTCTGCACTGACGCTACCAGTCAGGTCACCGCGGGCCACCCGGCGGGCGGCCTCAACGGCCACACTGAGCGGCCGCGTGATACTCCGGGTGATAACCCAAGCGGATATCGCGGCCAGTAACAGCGCAACCAAACCGGCAACAACCAGCATCATCAGTGCACCAGAACGGTCGGCGCGAGCCTGCGCAGCGGCAGAGCTCATTCGGGTCTCCTGGAAGGTCTGCATCTCTTTCAGCGACGCCATAAAGTCTCCCTGAGTCTGGTAACGGGGGCCAAACAGGAGTTGGGTGGCATCATCGCTTTTTCCCTGTTGGGCAAGTGCCACAACCTCATCAATGAAAGGCAGAAAAAGTTCTGCACGGGCTTTGAGCCGGATAAAGATTTCGTTTCCCTGGGGGGTGTTCACCTACGTGCCGATAAGGCTGATTAACCTGTCAACCTCGCGTCTTTCGTCGCGGTAATCGCTTATAGCTTTTTCCCTTTTTGGAGCGTCTTTAAGGAGAATCGCATTACGCGCAAGCCGGCTCATGTCTGATGTGTAGTAACGGATTGACAGAGAAGTGGAGGCTTTGGTGTAAAGACTCCCTGATATGTCATCGTTGGCATTCCCGAGAGCGTTAATTTTTATGATGCCGATGAGCACCATAAACATGACAAGGAGAGCCATAAAGCCGAAGGTGATACCGAGACGAACTCCGATTCTTATGTTATTCATATTTATTCCTAGGTTAGGGCGTCAGCATTAATGCATGGCGCTGACGAAAAAGACTTCCACTGAGGGGAAGATGAGCAATGTGTACGGAGCCGCATAATTTGTTTGCGGTATATGTTTTATCGGCAATTTTCAAAAAAGGTTCATGAAGCAAGGTGCAGATCAGATGAGAGCATCAAGGAAGGAATCCACTCATTGAGAAGGGTAAGCACGGGGTTGTGCAGTACAATATAAGCCTTCTGAAGAAGGATATTTCCAAAAGAATAAAACAGGCCGCTCAGATCCAACCCTCAATTTATTGGGGGCAAGTTCCGCGTTCCCGGAAATGAATTACCTGAGGAGAGAAGCCTCATTTTTGGCGATGAGCTCTAAATTTCTGGCCGTTGATCGGATATCCTGAATGTCCGCAGATCGCTCATGGCGGATTTAAGCTCCATGTCAGTCCGCTCTTTACCAGAAGCGAATGTCAACAACCTCACGTTCTCGCTAATTAACACGCTACAACCGACTGGCGTCCCAGGCCTTCATCGCGAAGGTTACCGCAACATTCAGTTCCTCGTCTGTTGCCCCATCACATGCTTCGGTTGACAGACCTGCCCGCCGTCCATCCGGTGCTGTGCACTCTCTCAGAACTCAGCACCGGGCGGCGGGTAAAAGACCAGCCAGCCTGTATCCTTCAATGAGTTCATCAAAAAGCTGAATAGTGTTTCGACTTCTGGCCATCAGCTGCGCGCCGGCGATGGCAGAAAAAATCGCACCGGCACGGATTCTGCTGTCTTCTAACGATGTAATCCCCGCTTCCAGAAGCTGTGTTTCCAGCCAGTCGATGTTGACGTCCGCAAACTTTTGCACCTCAAGCTTGACCGGTTCTGGCAAGTCATCGTACTCAGCCGACATAAAACTTCCCATACAGAGCCGGTTACCACTTTCCAGCGAACGGCGAAATATCTGCGGATAGCGGCCCAGGCTGTTTATCGCATCGCCCTCCGTTTCCCGTAATGCCGCCAGGTCTCGTGCCGTGTCCTCCCAGTAACGCTGGGCCACTGCCGTGCCCAGTTCAGCCTTACTGGGAAAATGATAATAAATACTGGCTGCTTTAATCCCCACCTCGTCGGCCAGTCCACGAATATTTAATCCTGTATAACCATGCGCCTGTGCCGCCAGCCTGGCGGCGTTGAGGATCTCGTCGCGTGATGTTTTGCTCATTGCCCTGCTCCTCCGGAAACCTGAAAAACAATTCTAACATTTGTTAGGTAGGTATTGACAGTGCGATTTTTCGCGCCCACAATTCAACTACCAATCGTTAGGTAGTTTTTTTCAACGAGGATTAATCATGAGCAAAGACATTTATTATTCCGACGCAACTCATCTGGCCAGCCTGATCCGCAACCGCGATATTTCGCCGGTTGAAGTGATGCAGGCACATCTTGATCGCATTGCTACCACGAATCCGGACGTTAACGCTGTCGTCACGCTGGCAGATGACGCTCTGAAACAGGCGGCCATCGCTGAAGCCGCCGTGATGAAGGGAGAGAAACTTGGCCCTCTTCATGGTGTTCCCTTCACCGTAAAGGATTCCATTGATACGGCTGGTGTACTGACCCAGCGTGGTTCGCCCATTTTTGAAGGCCGACTTCCTGATGAAGACGCGACCAGCGTGGCACGGCTTAAAAAAGCAGGCGGTATCCTGCTGGCTAAGACGAACCTGCCGGAATTTTCATACTGGATCGAGAGCGATAATCTGCTGTCCGGCCGGTCAAATAATCCCTGGGACCTGACCCGGACGCCCGGCGGCTCCAGCGGCGGTGAATCTGCCGCGATTGCCGCAGGAATGTCTCCGCTGGGACTGGGAACAGATCTGGCCATTTCTGTACGAGGACCCGCCGCCCAGACCGGCATCACGTCGATGAAAGCCACGCACGGCAGTGTGCCGATGACGGGCATCTGGCCGCGCGCGCCCCGCCGCTTCTGGCATGTTGGTCCAATGGCCCGCTCAGTTCGCGATATTGCGCTGGCCTTCTCTCAGCTTTCCGGACCGGACGGTCATGATGCATTCTCAAGCACCGCGCGAGTCCATGCTAACGGGCTACCGCCGGTAGCATCACGTTCGCTGCGTATTGGCTGGATGACCGGTCCGGGTTTTGGCCCGGTAGACCCGGAAGTGGCCGCCGTGGTGAAGACGGCCGCGGAAGCGTTAAAAGCCCCTGGCGTTGAGGTTGAACATGTCGGCATCCCTGCTCTGGAACAGGACTTTGCGCTGGACGTGTTTAACCGCCTTCACGTTATGGAGATGAAGCCTGCCTTTGCGGCGGCAACGGCAGGTCGCCACCCTGATGAACTCTACAAAATGGCAAAAACCATGCTGTCTCTGCCAGATAGCTCGATGACGGATTTTATTGATGCGGAGCAGGCCGCCGAAAGGTTACGGGATGGCTTTGCAGCATACTTTTCACGTTACGATGCGCTTATCACGCATGTCCTCCCCATTACGGCGCATAAACATGGCGTAGACAGATTTGTGATTGACGGTCAGGACGTTGACGCCACTTATCTGCAGGGTGCGACGGTGCCGCTGAATATCACCGGCCTGCCTGGCGTCGCGCTGCCGTTCGGTAAGAGCCGTGACGGATTACCGATCAACGTACAGATTGTCGGCAAATGGCACGATGAGCATGTCATTCTTCACATTGCTTCCCTACTGGAAGCCGTAAGCCCGATGAAAGGCGCACATCCGTCACTGTAAAAGCAAGAAGCCCCGCCAATGCCGCGGGGCTTCTTGCTTTCGTTTTACCCGCCTTGTACATGCGGATTGCGCCGCACAGCGCTCATTGTCCTGGCTGAGGCTTCCCACTCACAGACAGGCTTCGGACACGGCATAGCTGTCCTCAAACATGCGGAAACGCGTAATAAGTCCCTGTTCGATGTACATATCAAGGACAAACTCAGTCTCAATTAACTTACCGGTTTTTTTGACACGCGTGGCAAGTTCCCCCGTAGCAACAACATGGTTACCATTGATAAGCATATCGTTAAGATCGAATTTTTCGGACGTCGTCTGCTCCCGGATTTGTGCGTAGAATTCTGCCACACCCGTTCTGCCACATTTGCGCCCAATCCAGGGAACCACCTGCGTATTACCAGCGATGAACCAGTCTACCTTTTCACTGACCAGTTCCGCGATCTCGCTTACCGACTCTGAGGTGGCGATACGATGAAAGAAGGTTTCGACTACAGCCTGAGGTGTTGGCGTCGTCATAAAGTGTCACTCCCGTTAACTGAAGCCCAGGCCCTCAAGATTAATTTAGTGTTCCGGCAAGCGGCTTATCTGCAGATGCGGTTATATGGTGCAGGTCAAAACTCGGGTTACTGACGTGATCGTGTTTCGAAGAGCATGTTGCATAACGCGGGCGGTTTCCCCTTTAACTCGTCACTTGAGATAATGTCGCGATCATTAACGCGGTTTTATTCAGGCAAAATGAAGACGAACCGCTTTCCAGACCTGTTCGCTTTGTTCTGAAAAAAACATTTAGTCATGCCGGGCGAGTTATTCTGGATAATCCCTCCACAGGGTAACGCCGCATAATCGCTTTTACCGCTCTCTCTGAGATGAAATGCAGCTTATTGTAATAGTGAGCTGACTGACTTAACAGCAATGTAATGCCAGCGTATTCCGTCACAGAGAAAGGGGATTGCGTCAGCCATATAGTCACTAACAGTGATTATACGAGAAGCTCTTTAATAGCGGCAGGTTAACGCCCTCTGAAAATCTTATCCCGCGCTTAGTACACCATTCTATTTTCTCTAGCGAAAAATATAATTCTGTTCCTTTCGGGTTATTTATCCTCCTTTTCCCCAAAATCACAAATTACAAATAACCCCTTAATAATAAAGGCAAAAAACACCTGGAAATCTTTTATTGATGGACGCAAACTGTTAAAAGTGAAAACCGGTGAAACAGCTCTTTACATTTCTCGCCTGGCCAGTGCCGAATATAAAAGCATTTATTCACCCTGTTTCTCCAGCCATTTTTGAAATACGCTTCAGTCACTCGCGCTTTGAACAGGGTGCCATATACTTCAGGCATATTCTCATTCGGAATATAAAACTCATTTCAATTTATGGCAGCGCAAACGGCCCTGTAAAGTCGTCTGTGCAAGGAGACAGTATTATGGATCAAACCGCATTTTTGATCGGGTTTTCGGTCATGGCAATTGCGTCACTGGCGATTTATGCCACCGGCAAAAAAACCTTCCCCTTCCGACATCATACGTTAATGCATGCCTCGGTCCCTTTTATTGCTGCCACCGCTTATCTGGCCATGGCCTTTGGTTTCGGAAATCTGGCCACAGAGAGTGGCAGCATCGTTTATCTGGCCCGCTACGCAGACTGGTCCGTCACCACGCCTGTTTTACTGGCAGGGCTTGTTATGGTTGCCTTTCACGAGCAGAGTAAACCGGGTGAAATGGGCGGCTTTTTAACAGCCATCATCATTCTGGATGTGATGATGATTATCACCGGTCTGGTCTCTTCGCTGGCGGCAACGTTCGCCGCAAAATGGGTCTGGTATCTCTGGTCATGTGCTGCGTTTCTTGGCGTGGTTTACCTCCTGTGGGGGCCGCTGCGGACGATTGCCGCGGAGCGCGGCAGGGCGATAGCGGACGCTTACAACAAAAACGTCGCATTACTGACGGTGGTCTGGTTCATCTACCCTATCGTTTTCCTTGTCGGTCCGGAAGGGTTAAAAATCATCACCGATCCTGCGTCCGTATGGGCATTCCTGGTTCTTGATATCATCGCCAAGGTGTTTTACGCCTTTTACGCTGCATCCAGTCTTGAAAAAGCGCTGCGCCATACCACATTTGATGGTGCTGTGCGGGTATGACTCTGCGGCAGAGTGCCGGCTGGACAGGACTTTGGGGGGCAGCGCTGGCTGCCTCTTTCAGTCCGCTGTCCGTGCAGTTAATATTTGCCATTGTCGCAATAGGTGTTATTGGCATGGCACACGGTGCCAGCGATCTGGCCGTAGTAAAACGCGGGCGTAAGTTGCCGTTCCTGGCTGCTTACGGCGTGATCATCCTGCTTTGCCTGTTCTGGTGGCACTGCTCGCCGGCACTGGCATTACCCGGTTTCTTGCTGGCATCTGCGCTGCATTTTGCCCTTGAGGATGCGCCAAAGGGAAGGATGACAGAACGCCTGGCCAGAGGCGTCAGCATGATAGCGACGCCCGCCCTCTTCCACCTGCAAGAATACAACATCATTCTTCACCAGGCAGGACTGGCACCCGCTCTGCTCGGTTCTGTGACGTTATGCATGGCGATTGCGGGCGCACTTTGTGCCATTAGCCTGATGATCACCGGCTTGAGGCGTCACGATGTGCGGCTCATTACCGGGACGCTGGCGTTACTGCTCCTTCCCCCTTTTGTCGGCTTTTCCATGGGTTTTTTAATTTTGCATGCCCTGCCACAAACCCGGTTACGTCGTATTCAGTTGGGTTATACGCATTACACCGGCTACCTTTATGCGACCTGGCCGGTGCTGGCAGCGGCCATTCTGCTGGCGGTCGCGACAACCTGTATGATGTATCCCTCCAGTGACGCAGACATAAAATCGCTGTTTGCTGCGCTCGCTTCACTCGCTATTCCCCATATGCTGATTACCCCTTACTTCGAGCCGGGTAACAGTGAATTACGTCAGAAGTAACAGGAACGCTTCGTCGGACGCAGAAGGTTAACTGTGGCGTCAGCATGTAGATGCCTGACTTTCAGGCATGATAATCAGCGCGGCCCTTTCTGACGTTACCCACCGCACACGTTGCAACGTTCCCCTGAACATCCCCTGACCCCGGCGCTGAGCGCGTGCGTAATAATGGCGTAAGGTTATGCCGCCGGAATCATGCAGCGGCAAAAGGGGTGAACGTCAGGGAAACGAGGGGAAAGACGAGTATCGGGATTCAGCCTGGCAGTCGTGGGGGATCAGTTCCCGGATTTACGACCGAACAAAAGACCCAGGAGTTCACGGTAGTGCTGCTCTTCTTCTGCACTTCCTGCCAGCTCCAGGCGGCGGACAAGTTTGCTGCATATGGCCGTGCGGTTCAGGCTTTTTCCTGCGCGAAGAATTTCTGACGCGATGCTCCCCAGCGTTTCCTGCTGAGTGGGCAGTGACGCACTGTCGAAGTAGCGGGCAATGGCGCTCATGGCGTCGGATTTGGACGAGTTTTTGTACAATGTTGGCTCTGGGAAAATGTTTAATGGGTTTACTATTACTTGTGGGTAAAGTTATAGACTTGATGGTCCGCTGTACAGGTGTATTTTGGGAAACGCTCGTTTTCTTTTGCAAAACGTGCTTTTACTATTATTCTGAGGATGATGATGAGAGTCTGGCAGACTTTCGGCCCTGACCCAGGCTGATTCAGTGGCATAACAAACGCCATGGCCGCATCCCTGTACAGGTGCTGCTTTCCGTGACAGAGATGAAATGAGAGCGGTAAAGGCACGCTAAGCGAAGGGGATTTTGCGCCATTATTCCCGGTCACTGTGCTGAAAACGTCGAAGGAGATCGGCAAAGATTAACCCATTTCCGCATCAGGATTCAGGGCCCGCAATTGTTTTGCATCGTGGCTGCAAAAGAAGGTAATTTCCTGATGATAGTGACTTAACACCGCACGAAGCTGCCGTTGCGTATCCCGTCTGGTTTTATTATCCATTGCCATCATCCACTGATAGAAACGTAGCCCTGGCGTACAGTGGGGTTTATGCAGTGCCATTTCTTCCCGATAGAACCAGGCGTCCCCGCCATGAAGCAGCCATCCTTCCGCCCCGCGAACTGCAATGCCTGCATGCCCTTGTGTATGACCGGGCAGTGGCACAAGCAGAATATCAGCGGGAAGCCCTGTCAGAGATGTTACGGCATCGAAGCCGTACCACCGCTCTCCCTGAACCTGATAGCCCGTCCAGCCGGAAACGCCTGTCCATTGCCCCGGTCGATAGCGCTCACGGGCCAGCCAGCTGTGCCGTTGCTGTGACGTATCGATTTCGGTTTGCAGCAGATGTATCTGCGCACCAGGAAAATCAGTGAGCCCGCCTGCATGGTCAAAATCGAGATGAGTAAGAACGATGTGACGGACATCTATAGCGTCAAACCCCAGCGCCTCAATGCGAGAACGTGCGGTAAGATCTTCACGTCGTTGAATATTGTTCAGCAGTCGAAAAAAGCCAGAAAGGCGTTTTTCTGGCTGGCGCATATCCTCCCGTCCAAAACCGGTATCAACCAGTACAAGGCCGTGCCGGTCTGTTTCTATCAGCAGACAATGGCACACCAGATGCGCATACAGACCTTTACTGAAACCGTCAAACAGCGCTCCACCTACGGGGCACATACATCCACAGTTGAGATGATGAATTTTCATAAATTATCCAGTTTTAAGGTGTAGTCAGGCATTCTGACGACCCCTATCTGTAGGCCTGCTTGCTTAAGGACCTAACGCAGGAAGCAGAATGGCTGAATATTTTTTGTCGCTTCCCTGATGATTGACGCGTCAGAGGCAAAAGCAGAACTGGCGAAAAGCCGCCCTTCAGGCGGGTTACGATGACTGTATTAATGGGGCTCACTGTTCTGTGCAGCAGCACTAAGCCTGTCATCCTGCCCGTCACCCGACGCTCGCTTCAGTGATTTCATCAGACATGAATGGTCAGAGGGGTTATCAACCTGACATGCCGGACTGTCTGCCATAAATAATGCTGTTCATGCCAGGCAGAGATAAAAAATTCCCCACCTGAATAGCGGGGAGCGAACTAACTAAACAGTTCCAGGCTACTTTAGCTGCAGGCGCCAGCAGCCCCCACGTTAATGAATTATTGTACTGATATCTGAGCGTTGCAAACGAGACGGTGACACGACGCTAATTTACATACCGGTTTCTTTTTACTTAGTCAGAATCCGACAAGATCTAAAAATATCAGGACAGCCGCTTCGTTAAAATTAACATCAGAGGAAAACATGACAGACACAATATTGCGCTTATTTGCAAACCAGACAAGAAACGCAAGGCGATTTTATATACGTTTAATAGGATGCCTGCTCCACTAACGCACCCCTTTTACGCCATTTCTTGTTGAAACCCTTAAAATCACCCACACTCTTTTTATACCAAAGCAAATAAAATTAAATGTATAAAATTCAAAGTCTTAATTAATTAATCAACCCAAAAACCTTTGGTTAAACGATAAAGTAGATTTCATATAATAACGCCTGAAATAATGAAATGCCTGATTTTAATCCAATGAAAACGGGCGTGATTAGGTTGATCAAAATCAAATAAATTTAAAAATAACGGGCAAAAATCAAAAGAAGCATAACGAATGTATCTTTTGTGCCGATATACGATTACCGCCTGAGAAACCTAAGACTCGGGGTAACGTTCAACACAGAGTTAATTAAATGAAAATTATAAAAAGCTTTTACAATTTAAAGATAGGCGGGAAACTGGTTCTGGGTTTTCTGTTAGTTATTCTTGCCTCACTGATTATCTCTTCGCTGGCGCTCAAATGTTTTTTAAATATCAAAGAGAACTCTGCCAAACGTGACATTACCGTACAAATGCTGGATTCGCTGGCTAAAGCCCGGCTTAACCGCACACTTTTTCAGTATACTCGTGAGACGAAGTTTATCGAAATCAATGGCGAGGCAATGAACCAGCTTTCGGGTTTACGGCAAAGCCTGGAGCACTACTCCTGGTCCACGGCCGGGCGTGAAAAGCTTTCTGTTCTCAGCGTTGCCCTGAATCAGTATCGGGAGAAACGGCAGACTTTTCTTGCGAGTACAGACAAAACCGTCTTCGCCTTAAATGAACTGAACCGCCTGGAACTGGCCGCGCTGTCAGAAAAACTGGCAGCCCGACAGACGTCCGTTCCTGCTGACGCTGCTCAACTGCTCACGCTGAGCCTGAAGATCGAACAGGCCGCGTTTTATGTGCAGGCATTTATTAAAACGCCAGATTCGTCATCGCTGGATAAATTTGCTGGCATCAGGGATACCCTGTCATCGCTTAAGACCCAGCTGTCCGTTCCGTCCGCTTCAGAATTCACTACCTTGTTAGCCGAAGTGGAGCAAAAAACAACGTCCGGCCCTGTGCTGTTGAACAACTATCTTCTTGCCGTTAACGCAGAGAAACACGCCTCAGACGACATGACGGCCGCCGCAGGCAAACTTAATCAGTCCATGACAGATTTGGCTTTCTTCCAGTCTCAGATGGCTGAAGAGTACATACATACCGCCCTCTGGCAGATAGGTTTCACCACGATTACCTGTATTATTCTTAGCCTTGTTGTCGCCTGGAGAATGACCCGTAGCATTACCGTTCCCCTGAAAGAGACGCTTTCTTCAGCAAAACGCATTTCAGCAGGCGACCTGACGTCAGAAATAACCAGTTCGCGTACTGATGAACTGGGCGAACTGATGACCGCCGTCGGTGCCATGAATCACAGTCTGCGCACTATCATTTCGAAAGTCCGGGACGGTGTGAACAGCGTAGCACGCGCCTCCTCTGAAATTGCAGCAGGTAATACTGACCTTTCCTCACGAACAGAACAGCAGTCCGCAGCCGTTGTAGAGACCGCTGCCAGTATGGAAGAGCTGACCTCCACCGTAAAACAGAATGCTGAAAACGCCCATCATGCCAGCCAGTTGGCTACCGAAGCATCACATAACGCCAGCCGTGGCGGGGAAATTATCAGCGACGTGATCGCCACGATGGGTGGGATAAGTCAGAGCTCGGGCAAAATTGGAGAAATCATCACTGTCATTAACGGCATTGCTTTCCAGACGAACATTCTGGCGTTGAATGCCGCGGTCGAGGCGGCACGGGCAGGCGAACAGGGACGCGGCTTTGCTGTGGTAGCAGGTGAAGTACGTAGCCTGGCACAGCGCAGTTCTGTTGCGGCAAAAGAAATTGAGGCACTCATTCGCGAATCCCTGGAGCGCGTAAACAACGGTACCGAACTGGTTAACCGTGCCGGTAATACCATGGGAGATATCGTCAAATCCGTCACTCAGGTCAGAGATATTATGGGCGAAATCGCTGCCGCGTCTGACGAGCAGAACCGGGGCATTACCCAGATAGCGCAGGCGATGACGGAAATGGATACCACGACGCAACAGAATGCTGCGCTGGTTGAGGAGTCATCTGCGGCGGCCAGCAGCCTGGAGGATCAGGCGCTGGAACTCGAAAAAACCGTGGCCGTATTTCGGTTACCGGCACCCTCTTCAATGACCGTGACCAGCGCTCCGGTGATCGCGCGCAGTCGGCACATTCCGGCTTCAGTGAAAACCTCAGACGCCAACTGGGAGACATTTTAAGGCATAACGCAAGGCCGTGCTGGGGCGCTGTGTGTGACGCGCCTCAGCAAGGGTTGATGCGCCTGACGGCATCGGGAGGATACGTGACTGAAAATAAAATGCATACCGCTCACATTATCGTTGGTGAGGCAGCCGAAGCCCTGTTTTATGAAGCCGATTCAATCACGCGGAAAACGTTAATTGATAAGCTCTACAGCATTCTGCAGCAGGAAACAGGCAGTCAGCGTAAAGCCGCAATCATCGAAGCAATAAACTGTTCATTTGATTTGTACACTCAGTGCCTGAGGAAATGTGAAAGCCCTTCAGTCAGGAAGCATCCTTACCTTACGAAACGTAAGTGCCACTCAGGCGCGTCATACGCTTGAGGTCCTTCTCACGACCACAAAGGCGAAGAATGGCCGCAAGTTGTGCTTTCACGGGTAAAAACACCTGCTGCGATTTGATACTCACGGTAACGGTTTCGCCTACTGAGAGAGCAGTCCAGCCTTGTTCTGTCAAAATGTGGAAGCCACCGAGGAGTTCAACCGGCACCGGACCAGTCTCAGGTCGCAGCAAAAAGTCGGAGCGGAACCGTAAAGACGTCTCATCAGCATAGTTGGGCCAGGCGTATTTCTTGCTCAGAAAAGCCGCGGCATGCGAAGGCAGGACAATATCGATATCGTTCACCGGCCCCTATTCAAGGCCGTAAAGCACCATGGCCGCTCCCCCGATCACCATCCAGGGCAAAGCGTGCTGATTCAGTTGCTGTGCCATTTTTGCCAGGGTTAATTCTAAATCGTCCATATATCACTATCACTCGGTTGAGCGCGTTTTACGACGTAATGTTTTTTCGTTGTGCTGACGTTGTCTTAACGCAACTGGATAACTGTATGCCAGGTTTATGACATCTGAAGGCAACTGCAAGGAAGAGTCAGAATCGCGACAGGTTGGCTAAACAGCACCATCATAAAGCCCTCTGTCGCCTTACCCGATCAGAAATGACGTAAACCGGTGCAGGAAAAACGGCGCAACCTGTCGTCAGGCCAGCCACAACGCGCATCTGAAAAGCCCGACCAGGGCCGTTCAGGCGCGGCGAAAGGCCTGAACGCAGCTCGTACCACCGTTTATTTGCTCAGTCACAAATAAACTGCGCTTCGCACTGGCGGGCGATTTCCCACAGCCTGTTGCGAATCACCTGCTTAAGTTGCAGCGTGGACTGGGACTGGGGTTGATCACGACGGCTGATCAGCATCACTTCAAACGGCAACGGTTGTGCGACGGGGAGTAATTTTAGCTGTTCGGCATAGCGGCAAGCCGTGAACAGATCCACCACGCCCACACCGCCGCCTGCCAGTACCATATCCGCAATCACCGAGTAGGTTTTAATCGATAACGACACCGCCGGATTCAGCTTTTTATCGCGTAGCGCGCGGTGCAGGACGCGCCCAAGCGGATCCTGGGTCTGCATCATCAGCAGGTTATTCGCGCATAACCATGCCAGCGTAACGGGCTCATGTTGGGGATGATTTGGCGGCAGCAGCGCCACCATTGACGACTGAAACAGCGGTTCCGCCAGCAGCGCTGCATCCACCTGCTGACCAAAGACCAGGGCGAAATCAAGCTGATTCTCCAGGATCATTTGGCATAAGGTACTAAAGTGTTCCGTGACCAGTTCAACGCTGACCGAGGGCACCTGTTGTCGCCAGGTGACCAATGCCGGTGCCAACACCATTTGACCGAAAGCGTGAGCCGCACCGACACGGACGATCTGCCCTTCGCCGCGTCGCAGTTGTTCAGTGAGCTGGGTGATGGATTGTAAGCGTTGGTAGAGATCTTCCACCTCTGGCAGCAGCCTTCGTCCTTCTGCCGTGACGCTCATGCCCTGGATACGCCGCTCAAACAGCGCAAAGCCCAGTTGCTGTTCTGCATGGTTCAGCACGCGGCTGATATTGGGCTGCGATACGTTGAGCAGGCGCGCGGCTGCGCTGATGCTGCCGGTCTGTACGATGGCCTGAAAGACTTCTATGTGACGGAGCCGCATCATTATTTACCCTGTGTGGATTCAGCTACCCGCAGGCCGCTGTGATGCACCCTTTCCAGCGCTTCACTTACAGCACCGCCAACGTCTGAATCAAAATGGAAAACCTGAACCATCTGTCATCTCACCCGCGGTACGGGCAAAGAAACGGCCAGCGCCTGAATCTGTCCTGCCTCGTCGTTATTCCTTACTGCCGATACGATCCGGGCGGGTAAAGACAGGACAATCCCTGCTGCAAAAATTGTACCGTAAAACAGAGGGAGGCGAAGCGACCCGCTACCGCCTTGCGCTGAAATAAGGCGGCGCCGGGCTTATGCAAGGGGAAACAGGTGCAAATCGCGCCGGTCTTGGCCCATTTCCCCTCACTGGCTGAATCATTGAAAAGGGTAAAGCCAGGCGTTCGCCCTGCCATGGTGCAGCGGGGAGACGGCCGGGTTATCTCATGAGGGTCAACGGTGCCTGGTGGCGGATTGTCGGTCAGTGCGCACGATCGCGCCCGGCGGCGATGTTTCTGAAAAAAGGAAGCTGCAGGGGCGAAGGTTATCCGCCCCTGACCTCATGGCTGTCCCTGTGCTACGACTGGGTACTCGCCAGGTAAGAAAATGCACTGAGCAAGCTGATCAACGTCTCCATCCGCTCTGCCTGATATCCCACGGTAACCGCATCGATGCGCGTGACGCCGGGGATCAGGCTGAACAGATCGGCCAACACGGGTTTACTGGCCTGAAGCTGCATATGATAAGGCGCGGTCAACCGGGTCGTGCGCGTATCGCGCTGATGCTCAAGCGCGGCGCGTGCAGCACTGCCTATGGCACGTTGTGCCGCTTTGGGACTAATGGATTCCGCGCAGGTATGGGAAATGGCGCGTTTGACACAAACGTAGTCAACCGTTGGGTAATATTCGGCTATCCAGCTCTGTAGCTGATCGTCGCCCGTGACCAGCCACAGTGGCGTGCCCTGCTCAGCGGCGGCAGCGGCGTAAATATCAGTTTCGCCCATCACCAGGCCATTGATATGGATACGCCAGAATGCACGGCCATTAATGGTGTGCGCCAGTACGCCGGGTTCGCCTGCTGCGCTGTGATAGCCCACCAGAAATAATCCGTCGAACGTCTGCTGTTCTATGCCTTCAACCATCGATAAGCCGCGCGGTTTGCCCTGCACCAGCCGGGCGCGGGGATCAAGATTTTCCGCCCGCAGATTGGTCATTTGCGCATGGCTGTCTGCGACGACCACCTCCGTTGCGCCTCCCGCGAACGCCCCCTCTATCGCGGCATTCACTTCCTGTTCCATCAGACCGCGGGCCAACTGATATTCCGGGTTGCCGGGTGTGCATTGCTCCGGGCGCATAACGCCCGCGATACCTTCAATATCGGCAGAAATAAAAATTTTCATGTGGTTAACCTGTCCAGAATCTGAGTCAGTGAGGGACGATGGTGACCCCGAAAGCCGGTAACAGGCTCTGCGCTCAACAAGGCATCGAGTACAGCCTGTTCGGTGGCATCTGCCGCGGCGGAAAGCAGCGGCTCCAGCATGGCGTCCTGCGGCGGTTGTGGCAGCGGTTGCGTTGAAAACGCTACGGCGATATCGCCCGAGCCGTGGCCCCAGTAGCTGCCCAGCCGCCCGAGGCCGGCACCGGCACGCTTCGCGATACGCTTCAACTGACGCGCATCCAGCGGCGCATCCGTCGCCATCACGATGATGACAGAACCGGCATCACGCTGCGGTGCCTCTCCTGCCAGCAGCGGTGCAATCACTTCACCGAGTCGCACACCGTCAAGCGTGAGCGCGCTGAGCGCGCCAAAATTCGCCAGCACCAGCACTCCCAGCGTGGCATTGAGCGACGGAATAACACGCGAGGCCGTGCCGATCCCGCCCTTCAGATTAAAACAGCTCATCCCGCGTCCTGCGCCAACGCTGCCGCGGGAAAAGTCCGCTGCGGCTGCATGCAATGCTTCCTGCGCCATCGCCTCACTGATGGCCAGCGCCTGAATATCATTGAGCCAGCCGTCGTTGCACTCCAGGGCCAGCGGGTTCACCGTCGGTAGCGTCCGCCCGAGTTCCGGGTTACGACGGATGGCGTCCCGTACCAGCGCGGTAAACAGCGTGCCCACCGCCAGCGTGTTACTGAGCAGAATCGGCGTGTGTAACACACCCAGCTCCTCGACCTGTGTCAGTCCGACCGGTTTCGCAAAGCCATTCAGAACCTCAGCCCCGCACGGCAGCGGCGTGAGAAACAGGTTATCACCCGGCGGAACGATAGCGGTGACGCCAGTCTGCCGCTCTCCCTCAGCCAGCGTGACGTGGCCGACGCGCACACCAGCCACATCGCTGATGCGATTAGTGGGGCCACATGCGCTGCGCGGCTGCCCCAACTGACGCTCGTTACGCCAGCGATCCAGCAGCAGTTCGCACTGCAGTTGTTGAAAGTCCATCATCAGCCCTTGAGTTTCGGGTCGAGCGTGTCACGCAGCGCGTCGCCGAGCAGGTTAAACGCCAGCACCGTGATAAAAATCGCCAGCCCCGGAAACACGCTCATGTGCCACGCGCCCGCCATCATCATGCTCCGGCTCATGGCCAGAATATTGCCCCATTCAGGCACATCCGGCTCCGGTCCGAGGCCAATAAAGCTTAAGCCTGCCGCTGTGAGAATACTGGTGCCAATGCGCATCGTAAAATAAACAATGACGCTGGAAAGCGTGCCCGGCAGAATATGGCGCAGGATAATGATTCGGTCGGGTGCACCGGCACAGCGCACGGCTTCCACATAGGCAGCCTGTCTCAATGACATCGTGGAGGCGCGAACAATCCGGGCAAAGACGGGCACGCTGAACACCGCGACGGCGATGATGACATTGTTCAGGCCCGTTCCCAGAAGCGCCACCACCGCAATGGCCAGCAGCATGCCGGGAAACGCGAATAACACATCAGCACCGCGCATGATCAGCATATCGACCCAGCCACCGTAATAGCCCGCCAGCAACCCCAGCACGACGCCGACAATCATGCCGAGCGTCACGGACAGCACGCCGACATACAGCGAAATACGCGCCCCATAGATAATACGACTGAGCAGGTCGCGCCCCAGTTCATCGGTGCCCATCCAGTGTGCTGCCGAAGGGGGCGAGGATAACGCCATCCAGTCGGGTGCCATCGGATCCCAGGGAGCCAGCCAGGGCGCAAAGATCGCCACCAGAATCAACAGCAGGACAAATCCGCCTGAAACCAGCGCCAGAGGATTGCGCACAAAAGCATGCAGGAAATCGCGCCACGGCGAGCGAATGACCTGAGGCGGGTTGTCAGTCAGCGATTGATGACTCATCTCGGCTCCTGTCGCAGACGAATTGCCGGATTGACTACCGCGTAAAGCAGATCCACCAGCAGATTAATGACGATAAACTCAAATACAAACAGCATCACCAGCGCCTGAATGACCGGCTGATCCTGCGCTTTGATCGACTCAATTAACAGCCAGCCTAACCCTGGCCAGTTGAAGACACTTTCCACGACAATCGAACCGCCCAGCAGAAAACCAAACTGCAACCCCAGCATGGTGATCACCGGGATGAGCGCATTACGCATCACGTGTTTCCACGTCACCAGACGGTTACGCAACCCTTTCGCTTTCGCGGTGCGTACGTAATCTTCCTGTGCCACTTCAAGAAAGGCCGAGCGGGTAAAGCGTGCCATGACCGCCGCAACGGACGATCCCAGCGTGATGGCGGGCAGGACAATATCGCTGGCCTTGTTAAAGCCGCTGACCGAGAACAGGCCAAAAGGCATCGCAACGAACTGGATTAGCAGCAGCCCCAGCCAGAACGCCGGCATCGAGATCCCCCCCACCGCCACGCTCATTAGCGTCCAGTCTTGCCATTTCCCTCGTTTCAGGGCCGCGAGTACGCCAAGCATCAGGCCGAGAAGCACAGACCAGGCGAAACCGGCTAAGGCGAGCCACAGTGTGGGCAGGAAGCCCTGCTTAATCACCTGCAGCACCGGTTGCTGGGTGCGGTACGTGGTGCCAAGATCGCCATGTAACAGGCTGTCTATCCAGTTAACATACTGCTGCGGCAACGAGTCGTTGAGCCCGAGGTGCTGACGTGCCGCTTCGACCGCTTCAATCGGTGCATCCGGTCCGGCATAAATGCGCGCCGGATCGCCCGGCAGCAGCTTGATGAAACCGAAAACCAGCAGCGAGACCACCAGCAAAACCGGGATCATCTCCAGCAATCGGCGAATGATGTATGCAAACATGCCATTCCCTGAAATAAAGGTGAGACGGGGAGCCTCACATGCCGCCGCAACCGGCAAGGACACGTGAGGGACATCCGCGACTTATTTAAACGACGCCTGAGTAAACAACAGATTGCCATCAGGCAGCATCGAAACGCCGCTCAGGGTGCTGCGTTTGCCTACCAGATTGTCTGGCGTGCCAAGGAACGCCACGGGGGCCTCTTTCCACAACAGCTTTTGCGCTTGTGCATAGGCGATACCACGTTTTGCCGGATCGGCCGTCGCCAGCCCGGCAGCAATCGCCTTGTCGACGTCAGGATTGCTGAAATAGGAGACATTGTACGAGGTAGGTACCCATGATTCGGTGGCGAACAGCGGACGCAGAGCCCAGTCGGCATCGCCTGTAGACGTCGACCAGCCGCCATAATAGAGGTCAAATTCGGCTTTTTTCGGGTCCTGAACGCCCCACAGCTTCGCGTTGCGCGTTCCGGAATCCATCGGTGTCACCGTGGCGCGAATACCCACCGTGGCCAGTTGCGCCTTCAGCACCTGGGCGGCGCGCACGCTGGCGGTCGCATTGGTGACCCAGAGCTTGAGATCCAGCCCATTCGGGTAGCCCGCCGCTTTCAGCAACGCTTTGGCCTTATCCGGCGCATAGTGGTAATCGGGATCGCTCTGCTTCTCATAGAACTGCACCCCTTCCGGCATCGCGGAGGTGGCCGGTTTACCCAAACCGGCAAAGGCCACCTTCAACCACAGATTACGGTCAATCGCATAGTTGATTGCCTGGCGCACGCGGACATCGGCCAGAGGTTTATGCTGCGTATTGATCGCCATGTAATAGAGATAGATGCTCGGATCGCGCTGAATCGCGAGGTTGCTGTCCTGCTTCACCGCCGCGATCAGATCCGAAGGCAAAGGCCAAATGGCATCCACCTGACCCGATTTCAACGCGGCAACCCGTGTCGCATCTTCCGGACTGGGTGAGAAGATCACCTGATCGACTTTGGGCCAGCCCTGCCGCCAGTAACCGTCATATTTCGCCAGCGTGACCGCTTTGCCCGGTGTCCAGTTTACGAATTTAAATGGTCCGGTCCCCACCGGATGCAGCCGCAACTGGGCCTCGTCCGGATACTGTTTCAGAACCGACGGGCTCCACATTACCGCCGAAGGGTGCGCCAGCGTGTTAATAAAAGCACCAAATGACTGATTGAGTGAGATTTTCACCTGATCGGGAGCCAGCACCGTCACCTTATCGATCATTTTGTACAGGCTGTTGCGCTTCAGCCCTTTTTTCTGGTCTGCCAGACGATCAAGGTTCGCTTTGACCGCTTCCGCATCAAAAGGCGTACCGTCCTGGAAGGTAACGCCTTTACGCAGCGTCAGCGTAAATTCCGTCGCACTGTCGTTGGAGGTGTAACCGGTCGCCAGCCAGGGCTCCAGCTTCATCTGGGGATCAAACTGAAACAGGCGCTCAAAGATACCGCTCTGCACCGAGTAGCTGACATTATCCGAGGTATCGTGCGGATCGAGCCCCGTAATATCGGCATACATTGAAATGCGCAGATCCTGTGCCTGCGCAGTCATGACCAGTGTCGTCGTTAAGGCGAGGGCGAGTGAAGTACGGCGGAACAGCGTTTTCATAAAATCTCCTGGTCGTTAAGGATTATCGCAATGCAATGCCGTCAGCGACCCAGTGTTGCGGTGCAACCTGCCGATAACGGGGTTTCGTGACCGTTTCGCCCACCTTTCGCAACGGCGAAGGAATTTCGCTGTCATCAAAACGGCGAGGCTGACGGTTCTCGGGATCCGCCACCGGCACGGAGGCCAGCAGACGTTGGGTATAAGGATGTTGCGGTTGATTAAAGACCGACTGGCGCGGTCCGAGCTCGACAATCTGGCCGAGGTACATCACCGCCACGCGGTTGGCAATGCGCTCGACGACCGCCATATCATGAGAGATGAATATCCAGGCTACGCCCGTTTGCTGCTGGAGATCCATCATCAGATTCACCACCTGCGCCTGAATTGAAACGTCAAGGGCCGATACGGCTTCATCAGCAATAATCACTTTCGGTTTCAGGGCCATCGCGCGGGCAATGGCAATACGCTGGCGCTGACCGCCCGAAAATTCGTGCGGATAACGACGCGCGTGCTCCGGCAACAGCCCAACGCTTGTCAGCAGCGCATCGATGTGTGGAGAGGCCTGTTCCAGTGAGTCCACCATGCCATGCAACAGCAACGGCTCGGCAATGGTAAACCCCACCGTCAGACGTGGATTCAGTGACGCATAGGGATCCTGAAACACCATCTGAATTTCACGGCGCAGCGGCTGGAATGTCGTCTCTTTCAGATGAGAGATTTCCTTTCCTTCAAAGTGGATGCTTTCCGCCTCACTGGCGATCAGGCGCATCAGCGCACGCCCGGTGGTCGATTTACCGCAGCCGCTTTCACCCACGATGGCCAGGGTTTCACCCGGCCACAGACTGAAATCAATCTGCTCAACCGCATGCACATGATGCGTATGGGTCGAGAAGATGCCGCTGCGGATGGGGTAATACACTTTTAGCCCACGCACATCGAGTAGCGGTTCGCTGTCGTAGCGCGCCGTCAGCTGTTCATGTCGCGCCGCCTGTTGTGCACCCAACAGGGGAAAGCGTTGCGGCCACGCGTATTCACGCATATCGCCCAGTTTTGGCACGGCTGCCAGCAACGCTTTGGTATACGCATGCTGCGGGGCGGCAAAAATCTCTGACACGGTGCCCTGCTCGACCACTTCGCCACGCAGCATGACCACAACACGATCCGCAATTTCCGCCACAACGCCCATATCATGGGTGATAAACAAGACCGCCATGTTTTTCTCGCGTTGCAGCTCACGCAGGATATGTAAAATGCGCGCCTGTACGGTGACGTCCAGCGCCGTCGTGGGTTCGTCGGCAATCAGGAGTTGCGGATCACAGGCCAGCGCCTGAGCAATCATCACGCGCTGGCGCATCCCGCCGGACAGCGCGTGCGGATAGCTTTTCATGACGCGATCGACATCGGCAATACGTACCTGTCGCAGCAGTTCACGTACGCGCGCATGAGCCTGTTTCTTGTCGCACTGATGATGGTCGCGTAACGCTTCGGTGAGTTGATCATCAATACGCAGCACCGGATTCAGTGAGGTCATCGGCTCCTGAAAGATCATCGCCATTTCACGGCCACGCAACGTGCGGCGCTGACTGTCATCCAGCGTTTCTAACGCATGAACTTCTCCGCGGCGATCGCGAAACTGCATGCTGCCGCGATCGATACGGCCGCTGCTCGCCAGCAAGCCCATCACGGCCAGCGACGTGACTGATTTACCTGAGCCGCTCTCGCCCACCACGGCGACAATTTCGCCTGGATAAATGGCGAAACTGATGCCTTTCAGCGCCTGATTCTCACCACTACGTCCACGAAATGAGACGCTAAGGTCCTGAACAGCAAGCACCGGTGATGCACCGTCAGCACGTGTGGCAGAAGAAGTGAGTCGTGTGTCCGTCATCAATGCCTCGTCGCGTTACAGCCAGATACGGCCATCGGAGTAATTCAAAAAAGGAGAGCTGTCGGCCGCCAGCCAGATCGGGCCATCTAAATCGACGTGCTCTGCGTGCACCGCCACGGGCAATGCCGCTTCCATTGCCAGGGATGAACCCAGCATGCAGCCGACCATGATGCGCATGTTCTGCTTGTGCGCTTCATCGACCATCGCCAGCGCTTCCGTCAGACCTCCGCACTTATCCAGCTTGATGTTGATCATCTCGTAGCGATGACGCAGGCTGGCAATGTCCTCTCGCGTGTGGCAACTCTCGTCCGCGCAGACGGGAACAGGATGACGGAAGCGTTGCAGGTCATGATCCTGACCAGCGGGAAGCGGTTGCTCGACCATCGCGATGTTAAAGGCCTGAAGCGCCACCAGCAGGCTTTCCAGATCCATTCCCGACCAGGCTTCATTGGCATCGATAATGAGCGTCGCATGCGGGGCCGCCGCACGAATCGCCGCCACTTTTTCCAGAACCGCATCGCGGTCAAGCTTGATTTTGAGCAGGATGGCACCCCGCGAGACGGCATCCGCCGCCGCCAGCGCCATGTTTTCCAGCGTATCGAGGCTGAGGGTTTCCGCCGTGACGACCGAGCGTGGCGGCGGGCATGCACTTTGTTGCCAGAGCGTTTGACTGGCCCGTGCGGCGTCAAGTCGCCACAGTGCGCAGTCCAGCACATTGCGCGCGGAGCCGGCGGGCAAACGGTGTTGCAGATCATCGCGGCTCAGGCCTGCTTCCACGTCAGCACGTACCGCCTCAAGCTGGGCCTGAACGTTGTCTGGCGTTTCATCGTAGCGCGCCGTTGGTGTACATTCGCCCTGCCCAATAAAGCCGTTTTGCTCAAGCGTGACACGGATAACCGTCACGGCGGTACGCACACCTCGCGAGATAGCAAACGGTCGCGCCAGCGGCAGTTCCACCACGTTGATCTGCACCTGTCTCATCTCAGCCCCGCTCCTGAAGCAGCGCGGCGATGTCATCGATACCAAAACGCACCGGATCGGTTGCCGGTAAACCAAATTCGGCACGGATTTCAGCACAATAGGCGCGCGCGTCTTCTTCCGTGTAGTTTGAGGTGTTAATCGCAAAGCCAGCCAGTTGAACGGACTCACTGGTCACCTGGGCGGCGCGCAGATTGGCTTCCACGCAGTCTTTCAGGCTGACCATCGGTTGATGCGGCAAATGGCGCATATGCGGACGGCCCATTTCATGGCACATCACCAGCCAGTGCGGTTGCGCACCGTGCATAAGCCCCATACTGACGCCCGCGTAAGAGGGATGGAACAACGATCCCTGCCCTTCCACGATATCCCAGTGATCATCATCGTTGGCAGGAGACAGGGCTTCCGCCGCACCAGCAATAAAGTCCGCGATTACCGCATCCACAGCAATGCCTTCCCCTGCAACCAGAATCCCGGTCTGTCCCGTGGCACGAAAATCCGCTTTCATTCCGCGCGCACGCATTGCCGCTTCCAGCGCCAGTGAGGTGTACATCTTGCCCACTGAGCAGTCGGTCCCCACCGTGAGTATCCGCTTGCCTGAACGCTTCTTACCGCTACCGACACTCAGCTTCGGACGCATATGACGCAAATCGAAAAGCGCAACACCAAACGTCTCTGCCAGCGTGACCAGCTCGGGCTCATCCACCAGACGATGATGTAATCCACTGGCCACGTTCATGCCGGCTTTGATGGCACTTTTCACCGTATCCAGCCAGTGTTCGGGCAGATACCCCCCTGCGTTGGCGGTGCCCAGCACCAGCGTTTTCGCGCCGCGCGCTTTGGCGCTGGCGATATCAAGTTCAACCAGCCCCAGGCTGACCGTACAGCCCGGCAGTTTAATTTCGCCAACGCACTGTTCCGGTCGCCAGATATGAATACCGCGCGCCGTTTTTGCCGCGAGGGGATCGGTAACATCGCCAAGAAAAAGTAAATAGGGTTGTGGGATTAGCATGAAAGTTCTCGTTTCAGACAAAGGTAAGGTTCTGAAACCACTATTTCATGCGTGTTGAAAGGTGACGAATGCTTGTTTGGTGGCGGGGTATAACGGCAGGCTATAGTCAGATAAAAAAGTAATGGCAACCGCGTTATTTCAACGAATCCGGGTGAAATCGGCCCCGGTGCCGGGACGAGTCATAGGAAAAGGCTAATATCCGCCGGAGAGTTAATGGAGAGATATCGTTTAATGTCAGTCAACGGGAAGCAAGGCCGTTTACTTCGACGCTGTCTTTCATAATGCCCCGGCGTGGTATCGGGTACCACGGATAACACGCTTTGGGGCGTGGTGAGGATGTTATCTTTCCTCTCAAAACGCTGTGACTGACAACCGAGAGGAAACGCGGTAATTACAGCTTTCCGGTCAGATACTGTGCTTCACCATCCGCAAAGCTCCAGTCACCCGGCGCATTGGTAATAAAGCTGATCATCAGATCTTTCCCATCCACCCCACAGTGCTCTGCCAGCTCCCGTGCCAGTTCCGCCATGAAACGCGTTTTTTGCTCTTCACTTCTCGGGCTGGTAAACACCCGGACCATCACCAGACGGTCGCTGCGTTCAAACCCCAGCCCGGTATCCTGGAACACCATCTGATAATTTTTATTTTCGTGAACAATCTGATAACGGTCACGTTCGGGAACGTTAAACGCGGTGAGCACAGCCCGATGTGCAGCGTCCAGCATTGTTCTGATTTCCGTAGCAGAACGTCCCTCAATGATGTCGAATGTCAGCAATGGCATAAATAAACCCTCGGTTGGTCTAAATCGTAAGTGTATGATGTCGCGCTATGTTGACGACTACTGCTGAAAAGAAAAAGAGACAGGGCTGAAATGATTATTCGCTATTTTGAACAATCCCGATGAAAGCATTCCGCACGGATGAACTGTGGGTGCATTTGTACTGGCTGACGGTACTCGCTGAATCGGGAAGTTTTACCCGCGCGGCTGATCGGCTGGAGGTCAGCAAGGCAGCCATGAGTCAGAAAATCAAAGAGCTGGAGAATATGGCCGGCACAGCACTGGTGCAGCGCACTACCCGCAGCGTCCGTCTGACCTCGGCGGGCGAAAAACTGGTGGATAACTTGCGCGATCCTTTTGCGCAAATTGAGCAATCCTTTTTACGCATTCGTGATGAAACCGGCCCGGTGAGAGGCCTGGTGCGTGTCAGTGCGCCGGTAGCCTTTGCGCGCCAGCAGCTCGTCCCGGTTATTGGCGATTTTGTCCGGGAGTACCCGCAGGTCACTATTCAGCTGGATGTCAACGACCGTCTGGTATCACTGACTCGTGAAGGTTTTGATTTGGCCATCCGTCACAGCCAGACACTTCCGGAGACCCACATTGCGCTGAAGTTGTGTGACACGCATGCGGTTCTGGTTGCCTCCCCCGCTTACCTGGCGCAATACGGCACCCCGCAAAAGCCCGACGACCTTGAGCGGCATAACTGTCTGTACTATCTGCGCGGACAGGAACCGCCGCGATGGCATTTCCATAAAGTGACGGGCGGAGAGGAAACCGTAATGGTGAAGGGACAGGGAAACTTTGCCACTAACAACAGCGAATCCGTCCGCGATGCGGCATTACAGGGACTCGGTATCGCCCTGCTTCCTGATTTTAGTGCGCGAGCCGCGCTGGCTGCAGGGACACTAACGCAGGTTCTGCCCGCATGGCGAACGGTAGACGCATTTGCCGAAAGCTTATGGGTAGTACGTCCGCATACTGCGCAGGTTCCTAAGGCTGTGACCACGTTTATTCGGTGGCTGCGGGCGAGGTTTGCGGAGTAGAGTTTAGTAGAATGGTGATGGTGATTATGTGCGGATGGGTTGCATTGTGCCAGGAGCGGACATTGGCGTGTTATGACGATTTCAGGATTACTCATAGAATGGCTTTGTAGTTGAGATTAACGTGTTCGGAATATTATTCCGCTGTATCCTGACCAAATTGTTTTTGATATCACTCACGCAAAATGTTTTGCGTAGTTGAAAAGAAGGAATTCGTATAATATGTCTCAAATTAAATTTGAACTGAGTCGTGGAAGCGACATATTACGTGATGGTATGTTTCTGGAATTATCTGTCAGCGAGACATCTCCTTTACGGCAAATTGCTGAAGTTTTCTATTCGGATGTTACGCACGGATTCTTTTTGACCTGCTACGAAGAGAATATCCCTCTGGAAGCAGTGGAAAAACTGATTTCGGAGGCGAGGATATCTCTCCCGCCAGTGAAGCAAGAACAATCCACATAGCACAGACCACATATCAATGTCCGCTCCTCGCTCAAAGCGGACCTTCATCTTAGTCAGCTCGTTCGCTCTGCGCCAAAAGCTGAAGGACTTAAATCAGTCTGGTATTTTTATCGTTGCTACCGTTCATCCTGTACAGGAGTAAACGAATGAAAACAGACTGGCACGGTTCTTCATTGACTCGTAACACTGTCGTGGATAACAACTACAAAAACACACAAAACGTTCGTCGTTTCATGACTGATGAATGTGGGCCAGATTTTAGATTTGATCGTGCTTTTATGGCCTGGATTCGAAACGATATCCCTAAAAATTTAGGTGATGTGGTGGATGAGTGGAAACGCAGACATTGCCTTTAAAAGTTACCCAACTGGTTACTCTCAGCTTAAATTGTACCGTGATACTGCCCGTTACGTGCAAAGAGCGAACCTTGCTAATGTTCTGCCATATCGATCAAATACGAGTCGGTCACCTCAGGCGTACAGGTACCTGTTTACGTACCGCATTCGACAGAACTAAGGATGTCGTCACTGAACCATGAACTGCAAGGGCATCGACAATGGCCTCCAGATCAGTCGGTTGAGAAAAAACGCAACGTACGATGAAGCAGTCCTCTCCTGTGATTCTGTCAGCTTCTATCACTTCAGGAATAGCGTTAAATAACGCCAGATATTGTTTGATGTATTGGTGGGTGGTGCGCACTCGCAGGATCGCCTGTAATCCCAGTCCAATCTCTCGCAAACTGACGCGGGCACCGTAACCTTCAATGACGCCTGCACTTTCGAGTTTTTTGACCCGTTCGCTCATCGCTGGCTGCGAAAGTCCAATGCATTTGCCCAGAGACGCCAGACTCTGACGTGCGTTCGTTTGGAGTGCTTCCAGAATTTGCCGATCTTTACTGTCAAGCTCCATGCTGATCCTTTGCCCAAAACAGAGATGAATCATCGGCTAATCGGGCTGTATTTCGATGATTTGCCATTCAGAAACGATGTGGCATTTGACTACATTATGTGAACACCTCTTTGGGAATCAAGACATGACATCTCCAATATTGCTTCTTCCGGGAATTGGCAACTCGGGCTCCGGACACTGGCAAACGCTATGGGCAAAAACTGACGCGTCAATGACCCTCATTTCGGGACAAGACTGGGATCACCCGATTTGCGAAGAGTGGGTCGAAAATTTAGAAACTGCCGTCAGAAAGATCGGGCCAGACGTCATTTTGGTCGCCCATAGCCTTGGCTGCCTGCAGGTTGCGAACTGGGCACAACATAGCCGCACAGTTGTGAGAGGCGCTTTGCTGGTCGCAGTGCCAGATCCCACACGCGATGCGTTTCCAGAAGAGGCTCAGGGGTTTAGTGTTTCCCGAAGTGAAAAGCATCTCGCATTTCCGAGCATAATGATTGTCAGTTCCAATGACCCTTATGCCGATATCCATTACAGCCAGTGCCGTGCCAATGCCTGGGGCAGTCGTCTGGTCAATATCGGTGAGCGAGGGCATATCAACGCAGCCAGCGGACTCGGTGACTGGCCTCAAGGGAGAGCATGGTTAAAAGCGCTTATTGCCAAGTCCACAATGCCGAACTGATCGTGAGTATGCCGCCCAAAAGAGATATCGCTGCTGGCGTTCACCGCCTCGATACCCGCTACAGTAAAAGCCAGAAGCTGAATGGCATGTTGGCGCACGATGTCAGGATTTTTACTGCCGCAGTTGGTCGTGTTGCTCGAGTTCATAATCAATAAACGCACCGATCATCGCCCGGTAGACCTTTTCGATAATCACTTCGGGAAGTCCTGCTTCAGTTGCCTGTTTACTGACTTTGTCGATTACCTGCTGGACGCGGTCTGGAGCACGCACAGCTGAGTGGTCACTTTTAAAAGCTGCTGCAGCTTTAACACATCGGCCACGTTGCGCGATCATTTTAACCAGTTCACTGTCAATTTGATCGATACGATTTCTGACATCATCAATTGATGAAAAATCCATTTCAACCCCATATAGCTAGTACATGAGTACGTCAGGTTACACAAATTTTCGATTAAAAACAGTCTTCAATTTTGACCTGTTCCCTGAAAATGAATATACGGCCTCATTCGCAAATTCCTCCTCCACGATCTTATAACCGCGAACGTCCGCTTCTCGCTCATAGCCGACGTTCATTTTTTAACAGCCATCACGTATCTTCTCATTCCCGAGCTGCCTGCTACCCAACACCTCTGCCTCTCACCTGCCAGCGCACTAACCCGCCGGCATCGCCCATTCCCCCGATCACGTAACGGCTTTATCTATTACTTTTCGTAAAGCGGATCACAAATCAGCGCGCCAGATGACTCACTGCACAATTTCATATTGAATATCAATTTTCCAGGTGCCAGGATTAACCGGCATCACGCTTGTTACCGATTATCGGGCAAAACCTGAATGCAGGCTGAGGGATAATCCCTTCAACGCTGTATTTATGTTTTGCCCGATTGTGTTTCAGGAGTGAGCGATGCTGGTCAGACAAATACTGAATAATAATGTGGTCAGTGCCGTAGATGATAACGGCCTTGAAGTGATTTTAACCGGTCGGGGGCTGGGATTTAATACACGCAACGGGGCCCGTATTCATCTGCACGAAGCAGAAAAGATATTTCGGCTGCAAGATTCAGGCATCTCTGCACGCTTTAAAGATCTGGTCAGTGAAATTCCCATCGATATTCTCCAGTTGACCGCTGATATCGTCAGCCTGGCGCATGAAACGCTGAAGCATAAACTAAGCGAAGGGCTGTATGTTACGCTGGCCGATCACCTCTACTTTGCGCTGGAGCGGCATAAAAATAACGCGCTGCTCGCCAACCCACTGGAATGGGAAGTCCGTCATTTTTACACCGCAGAATATGCGATTGGCCGCCAGGCACTGGGCATGGTAGTGGCCCGCACCGGCACCGTGCTACCAGACAGCGAAGCCTGCAGTATTGCGCTGCATATCGTGAATGCCGGGCTCAATGATAACTTAGGCAAAACCACTAAAATCACCCAACTCCTCTGTCAGTTACAACAAATCGTAAAATACTTTTTTACGCTGACCCGCGATGAACACAGTCTGAATTACCAGCGCTTCATTACCCATTTAAAATTCTTTGCGCAGCGGGTCATTGATGGCGAAGTATTAAATAACGACGACGAGGAATTATTCACGCTGGCACAACAGCGATATGCCCGAACGTTTGAGTGCGTAGAAGCCATCAGCACCTTCGTAAAAAAACATTATCACCACAGTATGAGTCACTCAGAAAAACTCTATCTAACGGTACACATTGAAAACATCGTGCAGCGCAGTGCGCATGATGTTGACACCCCATAATGCATTACTGAACTGCTTTACCGGCTTGTGACTGTTTAATCAGGCAAACCCCAGAAAATATGCCACCCGGTTTATGCCGGTCATTGTGGATGACGTCATATCGACTTCAGTCTGGAGGGATTTATGAATTATCAGGACACCGCACAGCAAATTATTCCCCTGATAGGCGGAAAAGATAACGTACAGTCTTTATTTCACTGCATTACCCGCCTGCGTTTTTTACTAAGAGATAACAGTAAAGCCGACCGTCACGCGCTTGAAGCACTGGATGGCGTGATCGGGGTTAATATTTCTGGCGACCAGTTTCAACTCATCATCGGTAATGATGTCAAACCACTGTGCGATGCGCTGCTCAGTCAGCTTCCGCTTCAGGAAGCTCCTGTCCGCCCTGCTTCGCGCTGTAACCCTGTTTCCGCAGTGCTTGAAGGGTTGTCCGGCATCTTCTCACCGATTATTCCGGCCATAGCGGGTGCAGGGATTCTCAAGGGCATTCTGGCGCTAATGGTGGCGTTTCACTGGCTGGAGACACAAAACCAGAGCTACCAGATCCTGCTGGCGATCAGTGATGGCGTGTTCTATTTTTTGCCGCTGGCGCTGGCGTTCAGTGCGGCAAAACGCTTTGGTGCCAATCCTTATGTCGCTGTTGCGCTGGCGGCATCACTCTTTCACCCTGCCCTGCAAACCCTCTTTACCGCAGGTGAGCCGATACGTTTTCTGGGTTTACCCGTTCCCACGGTGAACTATGCTTCGACAGTCATTCCGGTCCTGCTATCAATCTGGCTGTTGAGTTACGTGGAGCGCCTGATTGACCGCGTTATCCCTGCCGCCCTCAAAACCATGTTTGTTCCGCTTTTAAGCCTGCTTATCGTCACGCCGGTGACGCTGATCGCTATCGGGCCATTAGGGATTTTTGCCGGTAACGCGCTGACCGGGGGCATTATCTGGCTGGTCGAAAACATGGGCATTATCGCGGGCGTGGTGGTCGGCGGGACGTTGTCGCTGATTATTATTACCGGCATGCACTATGTGCTGGTGCCGGTCATGATCCACAACATCAGCCATCTGGGATTCGACCCGTTTAAAATTCTTTTCTATGTGGCCAACCTTGGTCAGGCCGGTGCGGCGTTTGGCGTCTTTCTGCGGGCCCGGGATAAAAAGCTTAAATCGCTGGCGCTTACCACCAGCTTCAGTGCTGCCATGGGCATCACCGAGCCTGCGATGTACGGCATCAACATTCGCTACAAACGTCCCTTTGCCGCCGCTCTGCTTGGCGGTGCCTGTGGTGGTGCGTTTGCGATGGCGATGGGCGTAAAAACCTATGCGTTTGCACTCAGCGGCCTGCCCGGCATTCCCGCCCTGGTTGGTCCCACCTTCTTATCAGCACTGCTGAGTCTGGTCATTGCCTTTTCCAGTGCGGCCCTGCTGACCGTCATACTGGGTTTTGAGGAAGCGCCCCGGAAGAACGTGGACAATACAGCCTCCTCACACTGTCATCATACGCAGGACCACGTAAGGCTTTTTGCGCCGGTCAGCGGTGAGATCACTCCGTTAAGCGCCTTAGCCGATCCGGTTTTTGCCGATGAAATTTTTGGCAAAGGGCTGGCGATTTATCCGACCGGCGGCAAGTTGCGCTCCCCCATTGATGGCCGCGTCGAGTCGCTCTTTGAAACCCACCACGCGCTGGGGCTGAAAAGTGACACTGGCGCGGAAATCCTGATCCACATTGGCATCGATACCGTGAAACTCGGCGGCCGCCATTTCACCAGCCATATTCAGCCGGGCCAGTTTATCCGCACCGGCGATCTGCTGATCACATTCGATCTGAACGCGCTTGAGGCCGAAGGCATCGATCCGAGCGTGATTGTAATCGTGACCAACTGCGAACGCTATGGCGAGGTTCGCCCGGTAAAAGCCGGGGGACATATCGCCTGCCGTGACGCTTTTCTGACACTCACCGCTGCGGCGGTTTAAGGAGCAAAGCATGACGTATTCACCCTCTTTTCCCGAAGGTTTTCTGTGGGGCGGTGCCACGGCCGCGAATCAGCTTGAGGGCGCCTGGCATGTTGGCGGTAAAGGGCTGTCCGTATCGGATGTGTACACCTTTGACGCATCCACACCACAAGACCAGTGGCTGGATCAGTGGTTAAGCATGACCCATGCGCAGGTAGCGGAAGCACAGAATCCGGAGAGCAAAAAATATTATCCCAAACGTAAAGGCAACGGGTTTTACACCCGCTTTAAAGAGGATATCGCGCTGTTCGCCGGGATGGGATTCAGGTGCTTCAGGATGTCGATTGCCTGGACGCGCATCTTTCCACGCGGCGATGAAGCAGAACCCAACGAGGCGGGCCTGCAGTTTTATGATGCAGTGCTGGATGCTCTGCTCGCTCACGGGATCGAACCGATTGTGTCATTGTCACATTATGAAATGCCGCTTGCGCTGGTGACGGATTACGGCGGCTGGCCCAATCGCCAACTGGTAGATTTCTATGTGCGTTTTGCCACCACAGTTTTCATGCGCTATCGCAAGAAAGTGAAATACTGGATGACGTTCAACGAGATCAACTGTGTTAAGCATCACCCTTACGTGAGCATTGGCGTAATTGAAGAAGGTCACCTGCATATTGAACAGGATAAATACCAGGGTGCCCATCATCAGTTTGTCGCCAGCGCGCTGGCGACAAAGGCTTGCCACGCCATTATTCCCGGGGCGCAGGTGGGCTGTATGATCAGCTATCAAATCCTGTATCCGCACACCTGCCATCCGGATGATATGCAGGCGTGCGAAGAGATGCAGCGCGTGTCGTTGTTTTTTAGCGATGTGCAGGCACGCGGCTACTATCCGGCTTATGCAGAAAGAATGCTGGCGGAAAAAGGCGTGCAGCTGATTAAAGCCGTGGGCGACGATGAAATCCTGCGGCAACATCCGGTGGACTTTGTTTCCTTTAGCTATTACATGTCCAGCACGGTCAGCGCCCATCCTGAAAAACTCACCGGCGCGCAGGGCAACCTGATCACAGGCGGCATCAGAAATCCGCACCTGGAAACCAGTGAATGGGGCTGGCAAATCGATCCCAAAGGCCTGCGACTGGCACTGAATCAGCTGTATGATCGCTATCAAAAGCCGCTCTTTATTGCCGAAAACGGCCTGGGCGCAGTCGATACCGTCAAGGCCGATGGCAGTATTGATGACGATTACCGCATTGACTACCTGCGCCAGCACGTCGCGCAAATGAAAGAGGCCATTGCGGATGGCGTTCCCCTGTTTGGCTACACCTGGTGGGGACCGATTGACGTGGTGAGCGCAGGTACGGCGCAGATGTCTAAACGTTATGGGTTTATCTACGTGGATCAGGACGATATGGGCAATGGCACGCAGAAACGTACCTTAAAAAAGAGCTATCACTGGTATAAAAAACTGATAGCCTCTAATGGCGAAGACACAGGTCATTAAGCCGGTTGAACGCCATTGCTGTGACCTGCTGGCAGTCGCTGTCAGCAGGTCATTTTGATCTCAGCCGCTGCCATGCATATCTGGCAGAAACACGTTGCTGTCACATCAACCTGAAGAGAGGGTTAAGTTGAACACGCTGCATCTCGTCGATCCCGAGCTACGTCCCCTGCTCGCTAACAGCGCGCCGCTGGAACTCACGCCTGACGCAATCATTACGCTACGCCAGCAGCGCCAGGATGCTGCGCTTAAGCAGGTCCAGTCGTACCGCGACCAGGGGCTGAACATTGATGAACACCTGATCGCGTTTCCCGGCCATCCGTCGGTCAGAGTCTGTGTGATCACGCCCGTTGCGGCCGCCGGTAAACGCATGGGCATATTACATCTTCATGGCGGCGGTCATCTGTTTGGCAGCCCGGAGCAGTCTCTGTCGCTGACCAGCGCGACGGCACGGCGACATAACTGTGTGGTGGTCTCGGTGGACTATCGGCTGTCACCGGAAACCGTATTTCCGGGATCGCTGGAAGACAGCTATCAGGTGCTGAACTGGATGGTGAATGAAGCCGCGATGCTGGGCATTGATCCGGCACGTATCGGTGTTATGGGCGACAGCGCCGGTGCCGGGCTGGCAGCCTCACTGGCGCTGTTCACCCGCGATCGGAATGGCCCCACGCTGGCCTTTCAGAATCTGATGTTCCCGATGCTGGATGACCGCACGGTCACCGAAACCCACCCCAATCCCGTGACCGGCGAGTTTGTCTGGACGCGGGAATACAACCGCATCGGCTGGTCGGCGCTGCTGGGCGAAGCGCCCGGTGGCGAAGCCGTTTCGCCTTATGCGGCTCCCGCTCGCGCCACAGACCTGCGCGGGCTTCCCCCGGCCTGGATTGGCGTGGGCACGCTGGACCTGTTTCTGGATGAGAACCTCGACTATGCACAGCGGTTAATCCGCGCCGGGGTTGCCGTGGAGTTGCACGTCTGGCCAGGCGCGTTTCATGGTTTCCACGGCAGTGAGACGGCGGCAGTATCGTTGCAGGCCCGGGAACTGCGCCAAATCTGGCTGTCGCGCTTTGCGCCCTGATACTCAGCCAGGCCAGGGTTAACGTCCATCCAGGGCCCACGGAGTGAAGTGATGCAAATGCTGCACATTGTGCCTCGCCTGATGACAGCGGTGCGGGCGGGCAACAAACGCCATACGATACGCTGGCAGGAACAGGCCATTACGCCCGGTCCACTGCGTTATATCAACCACGAAGATCCTGCTGACAGCGTCATAGTGACTGTTGAACGGGTTGTCATGATGCCGCTGTCATCCGTCGCGCAGCATCTGGGCAAAGATGAGGAATGGCCCGATGCGGAACTGCTGGCAGGCATGCAGGAGCACTATCCCGCTATTCAGCTCGATTCTCAGGTGGCAGTGATACATCACTCCGCCCCCTGTGAGACGGAGACAGGACGCTATCAGACACTGCTTGCCGCGTTGACGGCGCTGGAATGCAGTCTGCATCAGGAAAAACGTTACGATGCAGCCTGGCTGGCGCAGCGACTGCATCCTGAATTTCAGGAAATTACCCGCTCGGGCGTGCGGGTGAATCGCGCGCAGACGATTGCGGCCTTACAAGCTGAAGCGCATGCGCCGGCAATCGTCAGCCGCGATTTTCAGCTGATACAGACAGGAACACATCACGCCCTGTTGCTTTACCGTACCGCAAGACCCGATGGCCGCCATGCCGCATGGCGGTCGTCCCATTGGGTGTACCACGCAACGCAAGGCTGGCAGATGATTTTTCATCAGGCCAGCCCCGCAGCAGAACCGGATTTTTAGTGCGGATACCGGCGCATCCTGAAGACGGATGCGCCCGCCTGGCTATTTCACTACCGGGTTTTTCTGCAACGACAGCGCATCCATAAACGCATCGTCCAGTTGCAGGTGTTGTTTCACCAGGTCGCGCGGCGTACCGGCCAGCCATTGATTCAGTGAAATGTCAGCGTAATAATCGCTTTTGAACAGCTCCAGGAAACGCAGCGGCCCCTTGCCGGTGTTTTCCACATAGTGCCCCATGGCGAACGGCACATAGCCGACATCTCCGGCCCGGTAATCAAAGGTTCTGGCCTGGCCGGATGAACCAAACACGCCCATGCGTCCTTCGCCTTCCAGATAGTATTGCCACTCATCGTTGTTTGGATGCCAGTGCAGCTCACGCAAGCCACCGGGTTCGATCTCGACCAGTGCCGCCGCAATGGTTTTGGAGACCTTAAAGGTGGAAGAGTCGGTGATGCGGACCGTGCCGCCTGGCGCTTTGATCGGGTCCTGCGCCAGCATACGGTGAGTAAAGGTGCGTTTGGCTTTGGTTGCCCCTTGTACCTGCACCGATGACAGGCTGCCGGGCACCGGTGCGGCAAAGATATATTCGTCCTGCGGCGACGGTAGTTTCGCAAAGGTTGAGACAGGGACCTTAAAGTTTTTCGCCAGGATCTCGGGCGGAATATGTTTAAACCAGTCAGACAGCAGGAAGGTGCTGTCTTCATCGAATCCACCGTTGTCAAAGGCCAGCAGGAACTCACAGCCGTCCGGCCCCAGGCCCTGAATAGAGTGCGGAATGCCCGGCGGGAAATACCACAAATCACCCACGCCAATATCGTCCACGAACCAGGTGCCGTCGGTATCAAACGCCGTGACGCGGGCGTTGCCGTAGGTCATGTACGCCCATTCGCCCTCTTTATGCCAGTGCAACTCACGAATGCCCCCGGCATTGAGGCGCATATCCACGCCCGCAATCGTGGTGGAGACGCCGAGCTCACGTTGAGTGACCTGGCGGGTCCATCCACCGCTGCTTTTACGAACGTGCGCGTCACTGAAGGAAAAGCGCAGATTCGGTAACGTGCCGCTGTCCGTCGCCGGTGGATTCACGATATCCGGGTTTTCGGCTTCGCGGATCGGATCGTGCGGGCCGGGATCGCGGCCCCCGCCGGAAAAAGACTGGATGCTGTCATGCGCGTGCACCTGTCCGGCCGCCAGCGCGACGGTGCCGCCCGCCGCAAAAGCCATAAAACTTCTTCGGGTTAATTTACTCATAAATACACTACCTCGTTCCTTGCTGATAAAGTCGCCGACATGCACTGTCCTAAGGAATGTATAGCGGGGAAAGTTAAATTTTATTTATGTGATATGTAAATTTTGATGACAACCACAAGACAGGTATGGCGCAGAAGTTATCAACGCGTGCGAACTCTTTGCCGCTGGTTTAGGAATGGTTAAGTTTTCTTATTGATACTGCCCCAGAACTGGCACGAAAAGATAATTTTCGCGTCCGGCCTTCGTATCGTTTTTGGTCACACTTTGTTACAGGTGCAGGCCAGTGAGTGCACCGGCGCAGGCGGGTGACTGAGCAGGCATAAGTTGAATTGACTGTATGACGGGCGATCAGGTTATGCGGCCAGCATGACGGTGGTGTCCTGACCGCCTGACCAGGGCGCAGATAAGTCGGACGAGTGCGGCGTCTGGCCGACATAACCTGCGTGACCCGACGTGAACGTCCTGTCAGAACACGCCGTCCCGACGCGGTCTGGCGGCCTGTTGGGGTGCGCGTGCGGAGAAAGGCGCATCAGGTTGTTGCGCACAAGACGGGTAAGCGCTGTGCCGTTCAGGCAGGTTAACGATGATGATGCTCTCTTCCGGTCCGTCGAGCACCTCATCCATCAGGTTCAGATAGTCGTAAGCATTTTGCATAAATCGTCTCTGTTCAGTTATCCATAGTGAAGCAGGTAATCCAGTCAACACAGGCACGAAATGATCACTGCGAAGAATCGATAATAGCCGCTAATCACC
Source organism: Pantoea sp. SGAir0180 (assembly GCF_043546245.1). Classification (NCBI taxonomy): domain Bacteria; kingdom Pseudomonadati; phylum Pseudomonadota; class Gammaproteobacteria; order Enterobacterales; family Erwiniaceae; genus Pantoea; species Pantoea sp. SGAir0180. The sequence goes on from NZ_CP028071.1 coordinate 2,116,759, forward strand.
CTGTCACAAGCAGATTACGCTTATATGACAACAATCAGAGGAAAATGCGGCGTGCACAGGGCACGCCGCACCAGGTCAGAAGAAGCCAAGTGGCTGAATGCTGTAACTCACCAGCAGGTTTTTAGTCTGCTGATAGTGATCAAGCATCATCTTGTGGGTTTCACGACCAATGCCCGATTTTTTGTACCCGCCAAAGGCGGCATGGGCAGGATAGAGATGGTAACAGTTAGTCCAGACGCGACCGGCTTTGATCGCACGGCCCACCCGATAGGCGCGGTTGATATCCCGCGTCCAGACGCCCGCGCCCAGCCCATAGATGGAATCATTGGCGATGGCGATGGCTTCTGCCTCGTCTTTAAAGGTAGTGATGCCGACGACCGGTCCAAAGATCTCCTCCTGGAAGACGCGCATGCTGTTGTTGCCTTTCAGCAGCGTCGGCTGGATGTAGTAGCCGCTGGCGAGCGCATCATCGAGCTTTTCAACGCCGCCGCCGGTGAGGATTTCGGCCCCTTCCTGACGGGCAATCTCCAGATACGAGAGTATCTTGTCGAACTGCTGCTGTGACGCCTGAGCACCGACCATGGTCTCCGTATCCAGCGGATCGCCGCGTCTGATGGTTTTGATACGTTTAAGCACCGCCGCCATAAAGGGCTCATAGATGGATTCCTGCACCAGCGCGCGCGACGGGCAGGTACAGACTTCGCCCTGATTCAGGAAGCCCAGCACTACGCCCTCTGCCGCTTTTTCAATGAAGCTCTCTTCGGCCTGCATAATGTCTTCGAAGAAGATGTTGGGTGATTTACCGCCCAGCTCAACGGTGGACGGGATCAGGCTTTTCGCCGCCAGCTCCAGAATGTGTCCGCCCGTCGCCGTCGATCCGGTAAAGGCCACCTTGGCAATACCGGGATGCGAGGCCAGCGCCTCACCGGCTTCTTTTCCGTAGCCGTGAACCACGTTCACCACACCGGGCGGCAGCAGATCTTGAATCAGTTCAACAAACAGCGTGATCGACAGCGGCGTTTGTTCTGCCGGTTTAAGCACCACGCAGTTGCCCGCACCCAGTGCCGGTGCCAGCTTCCAGGCCGCCATCAACAGCGGGAAGTTCCACGGAATAATCTGCGCCACCACGCCCAGTGGCTCGTGGAAGTGATAGGCGGCGGTAAACTCGTCGATTTCAGCTGCGCTGCCCTCCTGCGCCCTGACGCAACCGGCGAAATAACGGAAATGATCCACCGCCAGCGGCATATCCGCAGCCAGCGTTTCCCGCACCGGCTTACCGTTATCCCATGTTTCATTGACCGCCATGTATTCCAGATTTTCTTCCAGGCGGTCAGCAATTTTTAACAGTACCAGCGCACGTTGCTGAGGTGAGGTTTTGCCCCATGCGTCAGCGGCGGCGGCGGCGGCCGCCACGGCCTTATCGACATCGGCCTTGTCCGATCGGGGAAACTCGCCCGCGGCTGAGCCGTTAACGGGGGACATATTGGTAAAATAGTTACCGTTTACCGGGGCGACGAACTCGCCGTTGATGAAATTGCCGTAGTGCTTCTGCAAAGTGATGAGAGAACCCTGTTCTCCTGGAGCGGCATAACGCATGCTGGATCTCCTTACGCTGTGTGATGTGAAACAACTATGAAACTTGTTGTTAACATATTCGATCAGCGCCAGCCTGACAGGTTTGTTGTCCCTAAACTGTGACCGCGGCGAAGGAAATACCCGCCAGAGCCACTACAGATAATTCCGACTTTTTACCGCTTCGTCTGTTAACTGGAAACTTTCGGCGCGAATGAGGTCAATATGAGGATATGTTCACTCTGGAGGTAGGTCAGCATGTTGGCTTCGGCTTTCACGTTAATGCGCGCAAAAGCAGATTTCGTCCACCAGTTCATCCGCAATCCGCGCAAGATGGGCAGCATCACCCCGTCTTCCGAAGCGCTGTGTCGCACCATGGTGGAAGCGGTCGACTGGCGTCATCAATTCCGGATCGCTGAGTTAGGCGCAGGTGATGGTGTGCTGACGCGTCGCCTGCTGGCAAAGATGGCACCTGAGGCCACACTGGACGTATTTGAAATCAGCAGCGCGCTGGCACAAAAGCTTAACGCGCTGGATGATGAACGCATGACGGTACGCACCTGTTCGGCGGAGTACCTGAACGGCAGCTATGACGCTATTTTTTCTGGCCTTCCGCTTCTGTCGCTGTCGCCGGAACTGCGCGAGGCGATTTTGCAGGCGGTTTTCCACGCGCTGGGCCCAAACGGCGTCTTTGTACAGTTTCAGTACACATCCCTGACCCAGCCCGATTTGTCCCGTTACTTTACCTGGGAACGTCAGCGGGTTTTAAAAAACGTGCCGCCCGCCTGGGTTTACCGCTGCACCCGTCACTATGCGCCCTGAGCGCTGTCGACCGCCGGGCGCGTTTGCAGCCAGAAATGGGTTAAAATGCTGCGTGCCCAGTCCGCCCCCTGCAGTTCGGCGCCATCGCTGTCTACATCGTCGGGCAGACAGGCATCCATAATCTGGCGATCAAATTCGGGATGGAACTGCATGGACAGCGCATTCGGCGAATAACGCAATACCTGGCAGGGATCTTTTTCTGACTGTGCCAGGATCGTCGACTGCGGCGGCGGTATCACCACCGACTGACGATGAGAAAGCCAGGCCTCGAAGTGATCCGGCAGGGTCGCAAGCAGGGGATCGTGCTTCGCCGCGGTCGTCGTGTTCAGCGCCAGTAATCCCCGTTCCCAGCCATGAGGGTTGTCCGCGACTTTACCTCCCAGCGCATACGCCATGAGCTGATGGCCGTAGCACACGCCCAGTAGTGGCAACTGCGCGTCCATCCCCGCGCGAACCCAGGCGGCGGTGCGTTCGCTCCACTCCTCATGGTCAGTCACCATTGCCCACGAACCGCTTAATACCGCGCCGGAGATTTCAGTAAACTGTGGCAACGGCTCACCCAGATGCGGACGGACGATAAGGTAATCTTCAGGCTGTAAATTCAGAGCATCAATAAACCAGACCGGTTGTTCACCGATTTTTTCGACCACACTGGCAGGAGGAACATCTAACTGAATCAGGGCAAGCGGCAAGGCAGGTGCATAAGTCATACCGAATCGGATCCTCACAGGCGTTAACGTTTCGGAAAATCAGTCTGACAGCAACTGTTGTAAAAGTCTTATGAATTTTTAGAGTTAACTAAATAAAAAAAACGTTAATCATTGTCTTAACCGCGCGGGTTCATGCCATGATTATCGGGTAACGTGTTTTTTCAAAGGATGACATTGTGGCAGTGCGGCATTTCTTTACGGTTCTGATGGTCGTGTCCATCTGGGCCTTTAATAACGTGGCGGTGAAATGGGGCTTAGTGGATTTACCGCCCCTGTTCCTGACCTGGATGCGGTTTTTCGTCGTGGCGATTGTCCTGGTACCGTTTTGCCGGATTAACCGTCAACAGTTTCCCTGGCTGTTACTGCTGGCCTTTACGTTTGGCTTTATGCACTTCTCGCTGCTGTTTCTCGGCATGCGTTACACCGATGCCGGAACAGGAGCGATTGTGGTGCAACTGGGCACGCCGATTGCGATGCTGCTGGCGATGGTATTCCTGAAAGAGAAGCTGCGGCTTATCCAGCTTATCGGCATTATGATTTCGCTGAGCGGTGTAGTGGTGCTGTCCGGCAGCCCGACGATCCCCGCCTGGTGGGTGCTCTGTATCCTGCTGTGCAGCGCCACGGGCTGGGCGGTGAGCAATCTGATTGTGAAAAAATCGCCCCCGATTAAGCCGCTGACCATGACGGGCTGGATCGCGTTTCTGGCGTTGCCCATTGTCGGCGCGGCCAGCTATATGTCCGAATCACATCAGCTTTATGCCCTGCAACATGCGGGCTGGCGCGGCTGGTTTGCCATTCTCTACAGTGCGATTGCCTCTTCGGTAGTCGCCTATACCTTGTGGTATTCACTGCTGAAGAAATACAACGTTAACCTGATTATGCCCTACTCCCTGCTGACACCGGTGCTGGCAGTGATCATGGGCATTGTGGTGCTGGGCGACAGCCTGAACAGTTTCAAAATTATTGGTGCCTCGCTGGTGATCCTCGGCACTACCATTGCGGTAATCAACCTGCGTAATCTGCGCATGCACGCCCGGTTTCCGCGCTTACGACGTCGTTAAAGGCACATGCTATGCTTCAGGAATCGTCCGCTTCAGGAGCCTGTAGCATGAATCATCTGGCCAACGCACTCTGGCAGCAGATGTGGCAAGGATTGCATGGCAACCCTGCGCCACACGCGCTGCCCGTTTTCACCGATCACGCGGCCTTTTCCTCCGCCTATGCCGTCAGTGAACTGGCGGCCACCAGTCTGGGATTAGCGACGCAGGGCATCGCTGAGTTACTCAATCGTCCTGTCCGTGCACAGATCAATGTCCGCCTTGCCTCACGCTGGTTCCAGCACAGTTTTATGCCGCTTAACCGCCCTGCACCCGCACTGTGGGATGCCTTCGCGGGCGATTACGCCTGCCGCAACGGCTGGATCCGTCTGCATACCAATGCGCCCCACCATCGCCTGGCGATGGAGAGCGTGCTGGGTCAGCATCCGGATCGGGATGCGCTGGCGCGGGAAGTGGCGCAGTGGCAGGCCTCCGAGCTGGAGCAGGCCGTGATTGACGCTGGCGGTTGCGCTGCCGAAATGCGCAGTGCTGAAGCCTGGCGACAGCATCCGCAGGGACTGGCCGTCATACATGAACCGTTGTTTGCCCGGCAGACCATGACCGAAGGCCCTGCGGTCGACTGGGCGCTGCCCGACGCGCGTCCGTTACTGGGCATCAGGGTGCTGGATCTGACGCGCATCATCGCGGGCCCGGTGGCCACGCGCTTTCTCGCCGGCCTGGGGGCAAATGTGTTGCGTATCGATCCACCCGGCTGGCAGGAGCCGGGCGCGGATGAGGAGCTCGCCTGCGGCAAGCGCCGCGCCGTGCTGGACCTGAAACAGCCCGCTGACCGTGCGCAGTTTATCTGGTTGCTGAAACAGGCCGATGTGCTTGTGCACGGTTACCGTGCCGATGCGCTGGAAAAGCTGGGATTTGATGCGGAATCGCTGCAAAGTCTGTGTCCCGGTCTGGTGGACGTGGGCCTGAATGCCTGGGGCTGGCAGGGCCCCTGGCGCAACCGGCGCGGTTTCGACAGTCTGGTGCAGATGGGTTGCGGTATTGCCGAACAGGGCATGCGCTGGAAGCAACATACTGCACCGGTGCCTCTGCCGGTTCAGGCGCTGGATCATGCCACGGGTTACCTGATAGCGGCGGCCGTGCTGGCCGGTCTGCGTCAGCGCCTTCATGAAAGCAGCGGAAGCCAGGCGCGCCTGTCGCTGGCGCGCACCGCCTGGCTGCTGGAGCAGCACCGTTACGCCAGCGACATGGCCCATTCGGGGATCATCCCGCAGCACAGCGACAATCAGCCCAGCCTGGAACTTACACCGTGGGGAATCGGCGTGCGTCTGCATTCCGCCGCATGGCTGCCCGGCACCGCCCTGAAGTGTGCCACGCCCGGCTGCCCACCCGGCAGCCATCCGGCGACGTGGTAAATCAGGCGTCGTCGCCCTGCTCGCTGGCGCTTTCCACCAGCTCATCGTACATGGCCTGAATCGCTTCACGGCTCAACTCGGCCAGGGTGCGGTAAAAGGCGGTAGTGGCATGCGCCTCGACTTTGCCCAGGAACGCGCCGCACCACGGCATCAGAAAGGTATCAAACAGCGCCAGTTGAGCGGCGCTTTCGTCTGCCGCAGACTGATCTTCCAGCCATGACGCCGCCAGCAACAGCGCGCCAAAATGGTCCGTCGGTGCTTCACCCAGCGGCATACCGCGCGAGGTTAAAAAGGCGCGGATCTCGGACTCCGGCTTTCCTTCCGGCCAGTGTGAGGCAAAGGGCGAAACGTTACATGATTCGCCAACAAACAGCGCCTCATAGTCGGCAGTCAGTGCCTGCGGATCGCTGCTCTGCTGTAACCGTTTCAACAGCGCATCCTGCTCCAGCGGCCACTGCGCCGCCAGTTTGCCTTCGCGAATCAGCGTAAACAGCGGTGCCAGCAGGGGATCCTGCGGATGGCGGTTAAACAGCGAGCCGATAATGCGGCACAGAATGGAAAACTCATTCATGAGTCAGAATTCCTTGAAGGAGAAAAATTAAAAGTCCGCCAGCTCGGGGATCGTCTTGCCCGTGCGCAGTGCCAGAAAATCGAGCAGGCGACGCGGCGTGACATTTAACACGCGATCCTCCGGAAAATCCACTTCTCTGGCGATACGCAGGCAGTGCTCAAAATTGCCCAGGGTAAATGCCGTATGGGAATCAGAGCCGAAGGCCAGGCGTCCACCCGCCTTGCCGACGGCTTCGGCAATCGCCGTGATATTAACAGGATATTTCGGGTGCCAAGAGGAAATCCTATACAGAATATAATGATAAAGCTCTATTTCAAAATTTTTTAAACAAGAGACACCCTCTTACTCCCTATTAACTTTAAAATTTTCTTGTTATCTAAAACTCATTATAGAATGATCGATTTTTTTGTTAAAACGCACAAGAAAGATTAATATATCAGAGCATGTGATGATCATTCTCAGACAATAAAAATATATAATTAATGATTTTAACTTACTTTCACGCATAAATTATTCCAATACATAAATCTCAACATTCTTTTAACAGGAACTATGGATCAACACGAACTTGAAGAGGTTGAGATTAACTTAAAGTAAACCGATGAGCTAGTGTATATAGTAACTTTAACAGGACATAAAGATTCACATAAAAAATTCCATAAAGTAGAAATATTCTATTAAGGACCGGAGTTAATGTTCATTTTAATTTTTACCCCCTTTTTTTCTAGTAACCAATGCATTCTTAATGCTTTTCATCAATTTATAAAGAAGCTTTATATTTGGTGTCGAATCTTTAATCCTCACCCTGTTAGGTTTAGGCTGATGGACTAAAAAATGGGAATAAGATCAATAGCAAAGGCGTAAGATAGATATTTTCAATGCTATCGCTATTTATGCTGTTATTGGACCTTGGGCTTCAGGAGCAGAAAAAGACGACTTCAGAAATTAAATTTATTTCATCATATAAATTTCAGGTTTAATTTTTCTCGACATAGAAACATAGTTCTAGAGAGATAAAGAAGCTCATCGCTCGGTTAACACTGCTGAAACAACGATCATTGGAACTAACTCTGTAAAAGAATCACTACTATTATTAAAAAATAGAATCCCCTTCTTTTTGCTACGTTTTCGCCAACATCAAAATAGTAAGCTGGATCAGCATAATTATTTATCAATGTCAGAGCTAAAGATAAAAAGCGTTAATTCATTCCTTGTGCTCTCCCCTGACTTTACCAAGCCAGTAAGCAGCACCATAACCTACGAGGAAACATCCGACGAAGCCGCAGAGTTTCAATGGCCAGCTATCGAAGACGTACAGCGAAGCAAGAGCAAGAAAACTCATTATCACTGTAATTGTTCCTTCAAGAAGATGTGCCGAGAGCTTAGCCAGCAAATTTACAGATTTCATCGTTAATCCTTTTACATGTCTGTGGATGGCTGCTGATAAAGTCCAGGTAGGGTTTCAATTGATCTTCAACTACGAAGTAAATCATATCAAGCCCTTGCGGCTGTACCTTCCAATACGTCGAACTGTAATGATTTGCCATACGCCTGCTGGCAAGGGCTGCTTCTTCTATAAGTCCTTGCCACAAGGCAGTACTGACAGCAAATGAAGTACTGAAGCGGAACAGTGCTTTGTATGCGTAGCTACTGCGAGCATTTTTAATGATTAACATTGCGATCGACTGAGACACGACCACTTGACCGCCAATTCGTCCACCGATACGTCCAGCACCATAGGCTACCTGATTTTGAACTTTCTCTTTCCCCTGCTCATCAAGTTTGTTGTAAAACTCCGTAATGACAGTGGTGACGAGACGACGTAAAGGTTCTTCATTGCTCGCAAGTGATTTGACGACCTGATAGAACCGCTCGTTTTCCCGCTCATTTCTGAGCTGCCGATCATAACCCAATGCACCAGTACTGGTGTAAGTGCGTTTAGCTCCGTAGTAGGCGCTCTGAGGAATTCCCTTGATGCTGTCCCATATGCCATGTGCGATGTTCGATGCGTCCATGTCTTCATCCTTAAGGTGAGCAATGCTTAATCTTATCTGAGATACAAGACTGTTTTCAAACAGGTGTATATCGCCGCCTGGGAATTTCGACGGGGCCACGAGTCGACTAACCGGTAACCGCGTCACCAGAACTATCAAGCGCGATAATAATCATGCATTGTTTGTTCAAAATGCTTTTCCTACCTCTTATTTATCTGTCACAGGCTGGCTCTAAACTTAGTAACGCCAGATGGCAGGCATCTAAAAAAAGACCAGCCTGTAAGTCAGTTAATCTCGCGCCGCTAATATCTTTTAGTGAAGTAATTTCCAGCAATCCCTTGAAGGAGAAAAATTAAAAGTCCGCCAGCTCGGGAATCGTCTTGCCCGTGCGCAGTGCCAGAAAATCGAGCAGGCGACGCGGCGTGACATTTAACACGCGATCCTCCGGAAAATCCACTTCTCTGGCGATACGCAGGCAGTGCTCAAAATTGCCCAGGGTAAACGCCGTATGGGAATCAGAGCCGAAGGCCAGGCGTCCACCCGCCTTGCCGACGGCTTCGGCAATCGCCCGGCAGTTCGGTTCGCTGCCCGGACGCGAATGGGTAAAGGAGGAATTGTTCAGCTCCAGCGCCACATCGTAGTGTGCGGCCGCTTCGGTAATCGCCGGGATATCAACGGGGTATTTCGGGTTGCCGGGATGGCTAATGATGTGCACTAACCCTCCCGCCATGGCGGCAATCATCGCCTCGGTATTCTGAGTAAGGTCGCGTGGTGCATAGACGGGTTCGTGGAAGCCCGCCACAATCAGATCCAGCGATTCCAGCATCGGGCCGGAACAGTCGATTTCGCCCTGCTGGTTTTTGATGTTGGCCTCGATGCCGCGCAGGATCGCCACACCGTCAATGATGCGGGGCCAGATACGCATATTCACAAAGTGCCAGTAGTGCGGTGCATCGGCCATATCCGGGCCGTGATCGGTGATGGCAAACAGTTTCAGGCCGTTCAGTTTAGCCTGCGCGACATAATCATGTAGCGTGCTGTAGGCATGGGTGCTGGCAACCGTGTGCATGTGAAGATCGACGGGATACATTGTCTGCTCCTGTAGGGGCCGGTTACGGCCCGAATCGTTAATAGCCACGTTGGCGATCGACGTAGCCCTGTGGGTTTTCACCTGCTTCAAGTTGAGTAATCGCGCGGGCAATGTAGTCCATCGCTTCCTCTTTCAGGGTGACCGCCGCATTATGCGGAGTAATTGTGACGCGCGGATGGAACCACAACGGATGATCGGCAGGCAGTGGCTCGACCTGGAAAACATCCAGTGCGGCGCCCTTTATTTGCCCGCTATCCAGGGCGGTGAGCAAATAGGCTTCCACGACCTGATCCCCACGAGCGAGGTTAAGGAAAAACGCGCCCTGCGGCAACCGGGCTAACAGTTTCTGATCAATCAGATTGCGCGTTTCTGCGGTGCTGGGCAGCAGATTGATCAGTACCTGAGTGTCACGCAGGAAATCGTCCAGCGCGTCGCGCCCGGCGAAGCTGGTCACACCGGCAATCTGCTTGGCTGAACGGCTCCAGACGCGCACCGGGAATCCCCAGGCCGTCAGGCTTTTCGCCACCTGTTGCCCCAGCACGCCCGCGCCTAAAATCCCGATATGAAACTGGTCACGCGAATACGACCGCAGCGGTTGCCACTGGGCCGACTGCTGCTGCTGTTGGTAATCATCAAAGCGACGAAACCAGCCCAGCACCCGACAGACCGCGTACTCCTGCATCTGTTGCGCCATGCCCGTGTCTTCCAGACGATAAAGGGGAACACTGTCTGCCAGCATGTCCGGGTTTTGCTGCAGCTGACGCAAAATTTCGTCGACGCCCGCCCCCAACGCAAATACCCCTTTCAGATCGTTGCGGCCCCGCAGCATGGCCGGCGGCGGCGAACGGACCAGCGCATAATCTGCCGGAGACGTATCGTCGGTCGTCCAGTGACGGACACGTGCATGGGGTAAGCGCTGCTGTAACCCGCTGATCCAGTCGTCAGCAGGTTGCGATGGATGAAACCAGATGATGTCCATAGTGATCCTCTTTTTTTCTCAGCCTCGGGGAAAAGTGGTCTCAGGGCAAGCGGAGCCTGAAAAAAAAGCACAAAATTTCGCAGGCTATGATCATCAATAAGTTACGCCGCTTCACATTTCCGCCGGACGAAAGGGTGAAAATTGCGGTTAAGGTCTAAAGTTGGAGAGTGGTCAATGCGTGACACATGATCACATTTCGGACAAGGAGAAACACCGATGAGAAACACTGAGGTAACAACGACTAAACGGTCTCAACGTCATGCGCCCGTTTTGCTTGGCGTGTTGTTAAGTGCGACCGTTTTCAGCACCTGGGCAGCCGAGGATTCTCGATTACTGACCAGTCAACCCCAGCCGCCCGATGTCCGTTTAGGACCGTTGTTCAATGCCGTACAACAGGCAAAATTTTACCCTGACCAAAAGACGTTTGCAGATGCCGTGCCTAAATATGATCCGTCCTCCATTCTGGCCGACTGGCAGATGCAGAAGAATCAGCGCGGTTTTGATTTAAAGCGCTTCGTCGCCGCGAATTTCACCCTGCCCACCGACAGTGACAAATATGTGCCGCCTGCGGGCCAGAACCTTCGTGACCATATTAACGGCCTGTGGCCGGTGTTAACGCGGACGACAAGTAACACAGGAAAATATGACTCGTTGCTGCCGTTGCCCAAACCCTATGTGGTGCCAGGCGGGCGTTTCCGTGAGGTTTACTACTGGGACAGCTACTTTACCATGCTCGGCCTGGCGGAAAGCGGCCACTGGGATAAAGTGCAGGATATGGTGGACAACTTCGCCTCGCTGCTGGATCGCTATGGCCACATTCCCAACGGCAACCGCACTTACTATCTGAGTCGCTCACAGCCGCCATTCTTTAGCCTGATGGTAGATCTGCTGGCGACGCATGAAGGCGATAACGTCTATGTGCGTTATTTGCCGCAGTTACAAAAAGAGTACGATTACTGGATGGCGGACAGCGACAGCGTCGCCGCAGGTAATGCCAGCAAGCGGGTGGTCAAACTGGCCGACGGGACAGTGCTGAACCGCTACTGGGACGCACGCGACGTGCCGCGTACCGAATCATGGATGGACGACATTGCAACGGCAAACAAAGCGCCACAGCGCAACAAAGCAGAGATGTATCGCGATCTGCGCGCCGGTGCGGCATCGGGCTGGGATTTCAGCTCACGCTGGTTTACCGATGCGCATAACCTTTCGACCATCCGCACCACGCAACTGGCCCCGGTCGATCTCAACAGCCTGATGTTCCATCTGGAAAAAACGCTCTCGACGGCGTATCGCCTGAATAAACAGGATGCGCAGGCTAAAGCCTTTGCCGATCGGGCTGAAAAACGTCAGGCGGCGATTAACCGCTATCTTTGGGACAGCAAACAGGGCTGGTACGCCGACTACGACTGGAAAACGCGTAAGATTCATCCGCAGCTAACGGCTGCTACGCTGTTTCCGCTCTATATGCAGATTGCCAGTGACAAACAGGCTGACAGCACCGCCAGCGCGGTGGAAAAACAGCTGCTGAAACCGGGCGGTCTGGTGACCACCACAGTGAACAACGGCCAGCAATGGGACGCTCCCAACGGCTGGGCACCGCTGCAGTGGGTGGCCGTTGAAGGGCTGGAGCACTATAAAAAGCCGCAACTGGCGAAGCAGGTGGGCCTGCGTTTCCTGCGTAACGTTCAGCTGACGTACGATAAAGAGCATAAGCTGGTCGAAAAATACGTGGTCGAAGGCAACAATCTTGGCGGCGGCGGCGGTGGTGAATATCCGCTTCAGGACGGTTTTGGCTGGACGAACGGCGTCACGTTAAAATTGCTGGATAAATATTGTCCGAAAGATAAAACCTGTAACAGCGCCCACGATATTCCCGAGGCGCAAAGCAGCGCGAAATAAAGCGAACAGGCGAGAGATCGCGTTAACATAAAAAAGGCCCGCTGCGAGCGGGCCTTTTTTGGTTATCTGCGTACGTTAACTGCGTACTTTGCGGTAGATAAACAGCACAACCAGCGCGCCGATGACCGCGACGACAAAGCTACCGAAGTTGAACCCGTCCACACGGCCAAAGCCGAAGAAGGTACTGATCCACCCACCGACAACGGCACCCACGATACCCAGAATAATAGTAATGATGAATCCACCACCATCTTTGCCTGGCATGATCCACTTCGCCAGGATACCAGCGATTAAACCAAAGATGATCCATGAAATAATACCCATCTGTTACTCCTTCCTTTTGGTTAGTCAATGGCGATCGCCTGATTAATCAAGCGGTTCACGCGCTTAGTATAGTCGCAATTTTTAAAAATGCTGCGCGTTAAGGTTATGATAGTGGTTATTGTGTTAAAGCTTTATTATTGTCAGCCGATAACGAACGGGTAGTAACAGGATAAATATAAATGATAAAGCGTTGCTCATCGGGAGCCAGCAAATGAAAGAAGCCGATAAAGAACATTATCTGAAACGTGGCACGCTGGCGGTTCTGGGCGTCATGAAAGACCTGCTTCAGGCGCAAACACCTTTGCTGGTGAATTTCTCACGTGGGCAGTTTATCAGCCGTATGCTCGCGGCGGATGAAAACCGCATTGTTTTTGATCTGGGCAGTAATAATCTGGATAACGACTACGCACTGCAGTGCAACGATATTACCGTGTTTGCCGAAACCCAGGGCGCGAAGGTTGAATTTGCCTTACCTGGGTTGGAGAAAACGGAATTCGACGGCCTGCCTGCATTTCAGGCAACGTTACCGGAGGTGTTGTGGCAAATTCAGCGGCGTGAATTCTTCCGCATCAGCGCACCGATGGACCCGCAGTTCTGGTGTCACTGCACATGGCCTGACGGCTCGGCTGCCCGACTGCGATTACAGGATTTATCGTTAGGCGGTATCGGCGTGCTGGTGGACGACGCGATGCCGGACGGCCTGAAAAGCGGCGACGATTTTAAAAATCTGCAGGTGGAACTGGGTGAATACGGCCAGTTCAACGTCAATGCGACGTTAATGCATATTGGTGAACGCAGCATGATTACCAGTAAAAATGAAACCAAAGTTACACCGCGGCTGAGCTTCCGTTTTACGGCACTCGAACCCCATCAGGAACGGCAGTTGCAGCAGGTGATTTTTAGCCTGGAGCGGCTGGCGCGCGACAAAGCGCAACGCTTCCAGTAACCTCCGCTCTTTTTCCGCGCCGCACATCCGCGGCGCATCCAGGCTATGCTTTCCTTGCTTTCTCGTTTAACCGGAACCAGCAAGGAGACACTCCCCAATGGAAAACTGGCTCAGTTTGCGTCATTTTCAGTCCATTCTTTTTAATCAAACGCTGTGGATCAACAGCGCCATCGTCATCGTTGCCACCCTCGTTATTTACTGGTTGCTGCGCAGCCTGATCAGTTTCGTGTCCAACCGCATTGCGCACTTCAGCGAAGACCGCCACGTTCGCTTTACCGGCATCCTGGTGGAAATACTGCGCAGCACCAGCCACCTGCTGCTGCTGATTTTTTCGCTGCTGATTGCCCTGCGTTTCATCGATTTGCCTGACTCGTGGCGCTCGACGGTTTCTCACAGCTGGTTCCTGGCGCTGATTGTGCAACTGGCGTTGTGGATCGACTGCGGCATTCGCCTGTGGTTAAAAAGCCTGCTGCGCGATCCGCTTCACGTGCGCAATCCGGTGACCACCGTCATTCTGGGGATTCTGTTGCGGGTCGTGGTGTGGGTCATGATGCTGCTGGCGATTCTGTCGAATATGGGCATCGACATCACGGCGCTGGTAGCCAGCCTGGGCGTGGGCGGTATTGCCATCGCCCTGGCGATTCAGACCGTCCTGAGTGATGTGTTTGCTTCCCTGGCGATTGGCTTTGATAAGCCTTTTGAGCACGGCGATTTTATCGTATTTGGCGATATTGCCGGCACTATTGAGCATATAGGCCTGAAAACCACGCGGCTGCGTAGCCTGAGCGGTGAGCAGATCGTCTGTTCCAATACCATTTTGTTGCAGCAGACGATTCATAACTACAAGCGGATGCAGCAACGTCGTCTGGTGTTTACATTCGGTATCAGCTACGCCACGCCGTCTGAGCAGGTGCGAGAAATCAGCGAACTGGTGAAAACCATCATTCAGGGTATTGAAATGACGCGCTTTGACCGCGCCCATTTTCTGGCATTCGATGACTCGAAGCTGACCTTTGAAGTGGTCTACTTTGTGCTGAGCGCCGACTACAACGTCTATATGGATATTCAGCAGGAGATTAACCTGCAACTGATGGCGGCGCTGGAAGAACGCAATATTCGCTTTGCCTTTCCGATCCGTCAGGTCGAATTCAGCGGCGGAAGTTTACCGCCGGTCGATCTTAAACCGGTGCCGGACGATGAAGAGACTGTCCCGCAACGCGTCAGTCGTTAACCTCGCTGTACTGAGGGCTGGCTGTTACAGTCTGGCCCTCATTTTCCGTTCATTGTGGCTGATAGCGACAGCGGGTCACCGCGTTTTTCCAGCCCTGATAGTTATCCTGCATGTGCTGCGCCAGGTGGGTGCGCGGCATGATGATCGGCCCGCCCTGCAAGGCCAGCATATCGTCGCCCTGCTGCCACCATCCCAGCCCTTTTCCTGCCAGCAGTGCCGCCCCCAGCGCAGAGGCTTCGGCGGTCGGCGCGCAGTGCAGCGGACGTTGCAATACGTCGGCCTGAAACTGCATTAGCCAGGGGTTTTGCGTGGCGCTGCCGTCAACGCACAAGGCCGGAAGCGCTGTGCCGCAGGCCTCTTCCATGGCAAAAAACACGTCAGCAATCTGCCAGCAGATGGACTCCAGCGCCACCCGCGCCAGTACGGCGGGCGTGGCCGCATCGGTCAGGCCGCAGATCAGGCCTCTGGCCTTGAGATCCCACCACGGTGCCCCCAGCCCCGACAGCGCCGGAACAAAATAGCAGCCCTGATTATCATCACAGCCTTCAGCCAGTGCCGTAAGTTGCCGGGGATCGTGAATGCCCAGCATCGTCCCCAGCCAGGCGGCCCCGGACCCGGTGTGCGTGATATTACCTTCAAAGGCAAAGCGCGCCTGGCCGTCGTGCCAGGCAACGGTGGTGCTGAGCCCGTTATCGGTCAGCAGCGGCGTGGCCATCGACATCATCAGCGATGATCCGGTGCCGTAAGTGGCTTTGACCACTTCCGCCGTGCCGCGTCGCTGAGCATAAAGCGCGGCATGAGAATCGCCGATGCGCGCCAGGATCGGTGTGCCGGGTGCGAGTCCCGGTATATCGCTCACGCGTATCATGCCTGCCACGCTCGCCGACGCGGTAATCTGTGGCAGCGCCGCACGCGGCAGGCTGAACAGTGACAGCAGTTCATCGTCCCAGTCATTGCGGTGCAGGCTGTAAAGCTGCGTACGCGCGGCATTGGCATGATCGGTCACAAATGTCGTGCCCGCCGTCAGTTGCCAGGTCAGCCAGCTGTCCACGGTGCCGATGCACAGTTCCCCCGCCGCTGCCCGGGCGAAACCGTCCGGTATGGCTGCCAGCATACCGGTCAGTTTGGCGGCCGGGAACATCGGATCGACCGCCAGGCCCGTCAGAGCGCTGATGCGCGCGGCGCTGCCCGACTGCTGTAAATCCCGGCAAAACGATTCGGAACGGCGATCCTGCCAGCTCACCAGCGGCGTTAACGGCACGCCATCGCGGCGCTGCCAGATCAGTACGGATTCGCGCTGGTTACTGATAGCCACCCCTGCCACGCTTGCTCCGTCGCACTGCGCCAGGCAGTCGGTGATGGCCTGCCTGACGGCTGACCATATGGCCTGGGGATCCTGTTCTGCCAGGCCGGGTTGTGGATGTTGTAACGTTAAACCCTGACTGCCGCGCGCCACCATGCGTCCCTTTCGATCGACAGCGACCGCTTTGGCATTGGTGGTGCCTTCATCAATGGCCAGAATCACCGACTCCCGCATCGTCAGCCTCCTGCACAGAGGCGTAACGCCTGCGCGGCGATGCTGCTGGCATCAATGCCATGGTGCGCGCGCGTGGCGGCCCGATCGCCGGCTATGGCATATTCGCCGTTGGCAATCCCCAGCCGCAGAAGCTTAACCGGCAAGCCGTGTTCCGCCAGCACCTCCGCCACCAGGCTGCCTACGCCACCATTAATGTTATGCTCTTCCACCGTGATCACGGCGCGGAAGTGGCTGAGCAGATTGTGCAACTGCTGCGTATTACAGGGGCGAATGGACGGAACCGAAATCACGGCGGCAGAAACGCCCTGCTTTTCCAGTTGCTCTGCGGCGGTCACGGCTTCATGTACCGTCGAGCCCATGGCAACAAGCGCAATATCGTGGCCTTCTCGCAGCCGGTCAATCTGACCGGGCCGGAAGCGGTAATTTTCGTCGTGCAACGACGGCAGCGCTTTGCCGTCCAGCCGGATATAAACCGGCCCCCTGTGGTCAAGCGCATAGTCGATAATTTGGCGGCACTCGACTGGACAGGCGGGCGCATAAATTTCGATATTGCCGAATCCACGCATGACGGCGATGTCATCGATGCTGTGATGGGTGCTGGCAAGCGGACCATAGCTGGCACCGGCATTCAGTCCAAACAGCTTCACGTTAGTGTTGTTGTAGCAGACATCGATTTTGATCTGCTCATTTGCGCGCGAAATCAGAAAGGGCGCGGCGTTACAGGTCACGGCGATTTTGCCGCCCAGCGCCAGGCCAGCGGCTGTGCTGACCAGCGCCTGTTCAGCAATACCGACGTTAACCAGACGACCGGGAAAGGCGTCAATAAAGGGCGCAATCTTCGCCGTGGAGGTCGAATCCGCCACGACCGGCACCACATCGATGCCGCGATGTACGGCATCTGTTAACGCGTCGACCATGACGTTGGCCAGGTGTTGTGCATTACTCATCGTTTAATTCCTCCAGTGCCCGCGCAATCTCGTCCCCTTTCGGCACCCGATGGTGCCATTCGGCTTGTCCCTGAATAAACGAGATGCCAAAGCCCTTTTCGGTGTGCGCGATAATGACCTGTGGCTTACCGTTCACAGGCAGGTTTTCCAGCGTATTCACCACTGCGGCCATGTCATTGCCGTTGCATTCCCTGACCTCCAGACCAAAGGCGCGCCATTTTTCTGCCAGTGGATCGGTATTGAGAATGTCACGCGTTGCACCCGCCAGTTGCAGCTTGTTCTTGTCGTTTATGATGATGAGGTTATCCAGGCCATAGTGCGCGGCTACCAGCGCGGCTTCCCAGTTGCTGCCTTCTGCCAGCTCACCGTCGCCGGTCACCACAAACACACGGCGCGGGCTGTGGCTCTTTTTCGCCGCCAGCGCAATGCCCACCGCCACGGGCAATCCGTGACCCAGCGCACCGGTGTTGAGTTCAACGCCCGGAGTTTTCTGCCGTACAGGATGGCCCGGCAACGCAGAATCGGCATGTTGATAGGTAGGCAGCCAGTCCAGCGGGAAATAGCCGGCTTCCGCCAGCACGCAATAGTATCCTCCCACAGCATGACCTTTTGACTGGATATAGATATCACGTTGATCGTCTTCCGTTCGATCCGGTGCACAATTCAGAATGCGAAAATAGAGCGCGGTCAGAATCTCAACCTGTGACAGGTCGGCACCGGTATGCCCGCCTGCCGGACTGCCCGCGTTAAGCTGGATGATGCGGCGGCGTACGGCCCGGGCCTTTTTTTCGAGCGCATCCACAGAAAGCGTAAATGGATTCATATTTCACCTTTGAATTTTAAGTCGAACTTGAATATATATTCAAAGAGGGTACAACTCTCCCTTCTTCCGCCGTGATGACAGCAATAACCTACCCTTTCATCGCCTGCTATTACGCGCAGAAACACAACAGCCTTAACAATTATGAATATATATTCAATAATGATTTTATATTCATAATTACTATGCGCCTGACGAACGACGGCGTCTATGCACGAAGTGATAAAAAGCGAAAACGATCACAAATTGCCCTGGATTGTGCTTTTCACGTCAGTGGTTAACAATGGCGGGCAGAATACGAGAGGAAAAACAGATGGCGAAGCAGGACGAACAGCGGCTCATGGTGAAAATTGCCACGCTCTACTATGTCGAAGGCAGGAAGCAATCCGATATTGCGCAGTTACTTAAGCTGTCCCAGTCGTTTGTTTCACGCATCCTGACCCGCAGTGTGAAAGAAGGCGTGGTGAAAATTAGCGTGGTTCCCCCCGCCAACGTTTTTCCTGAACTGGAAAAAGCGATCGAGCAAACCTATCAGTTACCTCAGGCCATCGTAGTGGATGTGGCAGAACAGGCTTCTGTCAGCGAAATTAAACAGGCGATTGGATCGGCGGCGGCTCACTATCTGGAGACGCGACTGCGTCCCGATGAGCTGATCGGCATCTCTTCCTGGAGCGGCACCATTCGCTGTATGGTCGATGCGTTGCATCCGCTGAATGCCTCATGCAAAGGGGTGATTCAGCTCCTGGGCGGCGTGGGGGCGAACGGCAACGTGCAGGCGACTATCCTGACGCAAAACCTGGCCGCCCTGCTGAACTGTCCGGCCTGGCTGCTGCCTTCGCAGTCGATTGAACATTCGGTGAGCGACCGTCAGCGGCTGGCGGCCAATCCGGAGGTGGCCGAGGTGCTGAATAAGTTCGGCGAAGTAGACCTGGCGATTGTCGGCATCGGCGACCTGGAGCCGTCCGCCCTGTTGCGCAACTCCGGTAACTATTACGATGCAACCATGTTGCGCACGCTGGCAGCGCGCGGTGCGGTCGGCGATATCTGTCTGCATTATTTTGACGAACAGGGCCAGCCCGTGCTGCAGGCCGACGAAGATCCGGTGATTGGTATGGAGCTGGAACAGGTCAGACAGTGTCCGCAGGTGGTGGCGCTGGCGGGTGGCAAAGAGAAGGCCCAGGCGATTCGCGGAGCCCTGCGCGGCGGTTATGTCAATGTGCTGATCGTCGATTATCCGACGGCCCGGCTGCTGGTGGGTTAAGTGTTTTCTCCTCACCTTCTGTCAGGTGAGGAGAAAAAACGCGACTCAGCTGATAGCCCGGTAGGCCGTGGTGACTTTCCATAAGTAACGCGGTGCCTGAGCAGCCGGATGCTTGTTCTGCACGTGCTGGTAGAATTCGTCCGGCGTCATGGCGTTAATCATGGCAATCGCGCGGTCACGATCGCGCGAGAACGTGCGAAGCAATGCCCCGGCACCGTTAGCGTAAGAAACAATCGTGGCATAACGCAGCGTGAGTGGATCGCGGATGCCGGACAGCGCAGACTGCTGGAGGATTTTGATATAGGCGGTGCCGATCTCAATATTCCTGGCGGGATCGCGTAACTCAGCGGTGGTCGGTTGACCCCGGCGCCCCTGGGTACGGTACACTTCACGTCCGGCCGTTGCCGCTTTGATTTGCATCAACCCGACAGCATTCGAACGGCTGACCACGCCCGGATTTCCTCCGGATTCCACATTAATAATCGCGCTAATCAGTTTCTCATCCACCCCGTACTGGCTGGCCGCGCTTTCGGTAAAGAGTGACCATGTGCCCGAAATACGCGACGGCGGTGCCTGCGTCAGCGGTGTATTCTTCTCTTTAACATACGTATGCGGCGGTTCACTGGCACAGCCTGTCAGCAATAATGCTGAAATGACAAAGTAGCGAATTTTAAGCAATTTTTTATCTCGTCGCAGAAGTGGCGGAAGCTATCATACCTGGCAGGGTAAATTGCAAAATTACCGTTTATCCTAATTACAGTAGTCGGATGACTTATTGGCACTTTTTCGTCATTATCGTGACGTCTGTCACTGACTAATTTCAGGAATTTACTATGACGTCACGTTCAATCCGTCTTATCGCCCCTTCAGGTTATTGCCACAATCAGCCTGCAGCCCATCTGGGGGTTGAACGCCTGCGCGCAGCGGGGCACCAGGTTGAAAATACGGGGGCAATCGCACGGCGTTTTCAACGTTTTGCCGGTACGGATTCGGAACGCTTAGACGATATCAATGCGCTGGCCGATCTGGCGACCTTACCTGATATTGTGCTGGCAGTGCGCGGCGGCTACGGTGCCACGCGCCTGCTGCCCTCAATCAACTATGCCGCGTTACAGCGCCGCTTAGCGGACCAGCCGCTGGCACTGTGTGGCCACAGCGACTTCACCGTGATTCAACTGGCCTTACTGCAACACGCCGGAATAATCAGCTTCAGTGGGCCAATGCTGGCGGGCAACTTTGGCGCTGCGGTTTTATCCGAATTTACCCTGCAGCACTTTTGGCAGGCGCTGACATCACCTACAGTCAGTGTGAACTGGAAAAGTGACACGCCCGATAACGGTACCTGGCACGGTACGTTATGGGGAGGAAACCTGGCGATGATCAGCTCGCTTATCGGTACGCCGTGGATGCCGGCCATCACAGACGGCATTCTGGTGATTGAGGATGTGAATGAGCATCCGTTCCGGATTGAACGTATGCTGCTGCAGCTCCACCAGTGTGGGATTCTGGCGCAGCAACGAGCGATTATCACCGGCAGTTTCACCAGCACCGCCTTGTCCGACTACGATAACGGGTTTGACTTCGCCACGGTCTGGCAGTACCTCCGCGATCTGAGCGGTCTGCCCGTTATCAGCGATCTGGATTTCGGTCACGGCCCTGACACCGTGACCCTGCCGTTGGGTGCCAGGGCGACCTTAGCGGTACATCAGGGACAGGTCAGTTTACAGGCAATCGGGCATCCCGTATTGCGCACATAACTGGAGTTGCAGGAGATCGACATTGAAGCCGCTGTATGACGATTTGTGGATCTCTACGCCGGAGTTTCCGGAAGACGATGCCGTCGATATCATGATGCATGGGTTTTTACTGCGCCATCCGCGCGGTAATTTACTGATTGGCCGGGTGGAAAATCCGCTCGATCATGAAGTGCTGGCCGATGAGAACGGCGTGATTCGCCATTATCTGACTCACTGGCATGAGTCTGCACCGGGCGCAGCGGTAATCCAGAAGCGTTTTAGCAGCGCGCTGTACTGTCACAGCCGCTCGCTCGGGCAAATCAGCCGCTTTGTGGAGCCGGACGATACTTTTACCCAGCAGGAAACCCATTTCGGTGATTTTCATCTGTTGCCCACGCCCGGCCATACGCCCGGCAGCTGCAGCTACCTCTACCATTCGCCGCAGGGGCCGACCTATTTATTTGTCGGGGATACGCTGACGCGTGATCATGACCGCTGGGTAACGGTGTTGGTACCCGACAGCAATCCTGCCGAACTGGCGGCGTCGCTGGAGCTTTACCGTAGCCTGCGTCCCGATGTGGTGCTGATGAGCACCACGCGTGGTCATCTGTCCTGGCAAAAGGTTACACTGCCCTGCTGGCTGGCCGCGATTGATGAGGCTGAGCAGCACCCGCTGGATTTGCGGCAGCAGGCGCTGCCCTCAGCATAGCGTTTTCGTCAGATAGTGACGCTGATGATGCATAATGTACTCGCCCAGCGTCAACCGGACACGGTAACCCAGCTTTTCGTAAAACGGCTTTGCCTGAAAGCTGCCGGTATCCACCTGTGCAAAATGGCAGCCGCGCTGGCGGGCTTCCTGCTCAGCCGCCAGGACCAACTGGCGACCGGTGCCTTGCCCACGCAGCGCCTGTGCGACCCAGAGTAAATCAATGCGTAGCCAGTTGCCGGTGGTCGTGCCGGTCAATCCGGCCAGTTTCCTGCCCTGCGCATCGCAGATGAACAGTCCAAGGGGTTTAATCAGGTCAGCATCGTAAAACTGACTGTTCCAGGCATTCAGGCCCAGCCGGATTTCATCCAGATCCTTACTGCTCACCGTGTCAGTCAGGGTAATCTGCATTTATCTTCCTTATCGCTGCGGGTCAGGAGTCGTTGCGCTGGCGATCATCGTAGCGCTCAAGGCTCAGCGCATCGACCTCACGCGTCGTGGTACGGCGGCACGGGATCAGATCGTCGCTGTCATGGTAGACAAAGAAGGTGTCGAGATTGCTTTTGTTCACAATCAACTGATCGCCGTTGCGAAAGCGTGTAATCGCGACCTTGTCGCCGTTATCCGTGCGGGTTTGCAGCTGGCCTGCGGCAATCTGGAAATGCTGTTTCGGCCAGTAGAGCGTGCTGAGCCCATATTGCGCCCGCGAGACGGTCATAACGGGACGTCCGGGACACTGGATCTGAAACTCACTTTCGCTCCATGCGGATGCGCTGAAACCGGCGATCAGGCACAGGGCAAGACGGGCTGCTTTCATCTGATTCCTCCACTGAAAATAAGGGCGGCCACATGTCAGGTGGCGCTAAGACGCTGTAAGCAGGGGTAAAGCATCGCGCGGTGAGCGCGACCGCGCAATAAAAAACGGCACATCAGGCCGTAAGAGACGCGTGACTGGCTGCCGCCAGCGGGATGACACTCGCGCATGCGGATACCAGGCGCGACGGATGAAACTTACTCTGCCGCAACCTCCGCCGCGATCAGCATCAAGGCCAGACCGGCAGGTTCGTTGTCGAAACTGCTCATGACATCGCGGATTTCTGCCGCACAGGCAATCACCTGCTGCCTTTTCTCTGCGTCCAGCGCATCGATGGCATGGCGAATAATCATTAGACTGGCTTCTTCTTCTTTCATCTTTTATCCCTGAATTTGCTTAAGCGACGCGCAAAGATGGCAAGAATAACGTTTATTTGCACCGAAAGTCATCTTTTACATTCCCACTGCTTAACGATTGAACAAACGGCAAATCAACCCGGCGCGCGTAAACGCTATGATCATGTTATTTTTCGCGTTTCAGGCTAAAATCGATCATTCATTCTATGGACCGGGGCAGGAGCAGGCTATGTTGCGACCAGGATTTTTCATTTTTATGGCACTGCTCTCAGGCTGTTCCTCTTCGCCGAAAGGTGTGGAGTGTCCAGGCGACGTCAGCACAATTTACGGTCAGTCACTGGGGCAAACGCAGGGAACGGTATTCGATCTGGTCACCGCGTTCAGCGTCAGTCGGGATGGCGTAAACGTGCAGAGCGGGCCGCTTCAGTCGCTGGATCGCTTTCAGTATGTCCCCTCTGCGGTGACGTCTGAAGGTTACTACGCTCAACGCCTGTCCGATAAACAGTTTCGTCTGATCAACCCCTATCAGGACACCATGATTACCTGGACCTGTCCGTAAAGCGGGCAATCCTGACACTGCGTGATATAGTGTCAGGAAACGTCAAGCGACAGGTCAGGCTCATCATGGAAAAACGGCTGGATAACAACGGTTATATTGATTTCCCGTTCCCTGCTACCCGCAATGCAGATGGCTCTGTTAATCCCTGCGGTATCGACCTGACCCTGGAGACAGAACGGCTGGACGAGATCGCCGTGATTCGTCACTCCCCTAACCTGCAACGTTTACTGGAAGAGGTGAATCTGCAGGAAGGCCTGTTTATGACCCTGGCCTGCGACTGGCAGCAGCAGGAAAACGCGGTATGCGGATTCATTGATATCGCCTTTCGGCCCGAACTCCTTCACTGTTCTCACAAGGAGGCACTCCAGCTAGAAGCCGCCTTTTATGACTATCTGAAGGAACAAGAGCAGCAGCACGCGCTGGCAGCCGACACGCTGGTGAACTTTGCCCGTTGTGTACTTGACTGGGGCTGGTCACCGCTACAGCAACGCCAGCGCCATTATGAAAAAATTACGATTCAGTATTACTGCCAGCAGGCTGAGGATGCCGAGTGGTGCTTTGACCATCTGCGGCATTTTCTGGTGAGCTGGTATCCCAACACGCGATCCCATCCACTTCATCCCGTCAGGTGAAACAGCTGGTAATAATTTTCCTCGCCGGGCCCTCCGCGTGGTGGCGTTAACGCGCCCTGTCCGCTTCATGCCCGTCTCTCCGCGCCTTCCGCCAGTCCGATGGCCATTACCAGGCGGAGTTTTCATCTGGTCAATTCCCCTCTGACAGACGATTAATGCGTCTAAACGCAGCACAGTGGCGAAGGTTTGCTACGCTTTAAATGACTGTGATAACCAAGGAGATGAAGCATGTCAGGAAAAATTGAAGATGCCGTAAAAGAAGTCGCCGGTGCCGCAGAGCAACAATGGGGTGAAGTCACCGATTCGCCGCGTCACCGCGCCCGTGGTGCAGCCCGCCGCTACACCAACCAGGCATCCTATGCCGCACGCGATGCCGCCGATTGCATCAAAGATCAGATGCAGTCTAACCCGTTTGCGGGTCTGGCGGTCGCGGCCGGTGTGGGCGTCGTACTGGGCTTCCTGCTCGGTCGTAAGTAAGTTCAAAACGGGGGCGTTTGCTCCCGTTTTTCCTTTATGTCAGCTCCCGCGTGTGGTCGTCTTTATTGAGTGTCATCAGGGCCGGGATGGAAACCAGTGCCGTTGCCATCATATACCAGGCCGGAATATCCAGATTGCCCGTCTGCTTAATCAACCCTGTAATAATTAAACCCGCACAGCCGGAAAACACCGCATTGGATAACGCATAGGCGACACCCAGCCCGGTATAACGTACCGTTGTTGGAAACATTTCCGCCAGCATCGCAGGCCCCGGCCCGGCGAGCAAACCAACCAGTCCACCCGCTATCAGCACCACCAGCGCTTTTAGCAGCAAACTCACGCCATCCGCCTGCACTATTTTCAATAGCGGCATCGCCATAAGTAGCAGGAGTACGCTGGCGCTAACCATGACACGACGCCGACCAACGCGATCACTGACGATGCCCGCCGGGATAATTGTCAATGCGAAGCCCACATTAGCGATCACGGCAATCAGCAGCGCCTGATTCATAACGGTATGTAGCGCCGACTGCAAATAGCCGGGCATGATCACCAGACAGGTATAGCCTGCGGAGGACCACAGCATGACGCGCGCGATCGCCAGGAAAATAATTTTTATCGTCTGGCGCGGTGCAGCCCTGACGCGCTGCTGTTGCTGGCGTGCAAAGTCCGGCGTTTCTGTGATTGCCAGACGCAACCATAGCGCAACCAGGCCCAGCGGTAACGCCAGCCAAAACGGAATGCGCCAGCCCCATGCCAGCATCGCCTGCGGGCTGAGCAGCCAGGACAGCAGCGCCACCAGCCCCACGCCGGCCAACAGGCCAAACGCCACGGTCAGCGACTGCCAGGCACCATAGCGTCCACGTTGACCGCGCGGCGCAAATTCGGTCATCAGCGCCACCGCCCCGCCATATTCGCCGCCGGCAAATAGCCCTTGCAGGATACGCAGTGCCGTAAGCAGCACGGGCGCGAGAATGCCCGCCGTCGCATAGGTAGGAATTAACCCGATAGCGGTGGTCGCCAGCGTCATCAATATCAGGACGGTAATCAGGACAGGCTTGCGGCCCAGGCGGTCGCCCAGTCGGCCAAACACCAGGGCGCCAAGGGGGCGAAAAAAGAACGCAATGGCAAAGGACGCCCAGGTCAGGATCAGGCCACTCAGCGCTGACTCGCCCTGAAGCTGAAAAAAATTGTGCGCAATAATTGTGGCGAGGAAACCGTAGATGGCAAATTCATACCATTCGATAAAGTTGCCTACCGCACCCGCGATCAGTGCGCGTATTGAGTGTTTTACGGGTGAAAGAGGCGTTTCCATTCAGGGTTCCTCCGGGATTTATGCAAAATCAGTACGGCGTTGACAGTGAGAGTATAGAATTTCAGCCGATACGATTTTGTCTCCCGGACGAAAATAATTACATCACACCCTGGCGCCCTGCCCTGCGCGCAGTGCCGACAGCAATATACCGCTGGACACTGTACGTAAAGAGTTGCTGCGTCATCAGGACATTCGGCCAGCCGGGCATGAAGTTTCTTACCCGTTGAATATTTTACGCATCACAGTACGTAAAGCGATGAATGCCTGACAGGACGGGAGCATTCGCGCGGCTGAGGCACGTACACTGGAATAGTCGCTAAACGCGTCGCAGGGCTTTACATAGCAGATCGTGTCAGGGGGAAAAACCGGATACCGCGTGGCAGCAAAACGCCGGATGCAAAAAGCCACCAGACAGCAGACACAGCCTGGCTGTCTTTTATAGCCTGGGGTTATGGCTCGCGGGTATAACGTTGCGCATCTTCCGCCATGCTGCCCGACGGCTCAGCCTTTAGTGCCGACTGTTCACGTCTGGCAGACAGCGAGCTGTCAACGGTATTCCCTCGGCCTTTCCGTTCTGAATCCTAAACCAATAAGCCGGCCAAATACGAAGCGCAGAAACGGGAATTTACGCATCATGGCGGGCATCTTACTTTGCCCGCTGGCACGTGGCTTGTTGCTGCTCATTTTAATTTGCAGGAACTGGGTCGCCACGGTAGGAAACTGACGGCGTTTCTGGACCTTATGGAGATCGCTTAACTTCAGCGTTCCCCTGCGCAGTGGTCGCGTTAACAGGTTCGCCGCCGCCACCGCATCCTGAATCGCCAGGTTAACCCCAACCCCGCCGATCGGTGACATAGCATGCGCCGCATCGCCAATGCACAGCACGCCCGGTTTTGCCCACTGATCCAGACGGTCTATCCGGATAGACAACAGTTTGAGTTTTTCCCAACTGTCGACCTCCGCCAGACGTGAAGCGGCAAAGGGCGAAACCGCCGCAATAGTGTCTTTAAGCGCATCCAGCCCCTGCGCCTGTAAGGCCTCAAACTGGCCTTTGGGAATGGTAAGACCACATTGCCAGTAATCCCCCCGATCAATGACGATAAAATTGTTGCGCGGGCCGGTATGGCCCATGCCGGTCAGCGGATCGTCGGGCTGTTTATTGAGGTGGAACCAGAGAACGTCGCGCGGCGCGCCAAAATGCTGGCTGCTGAGCCCGGCCTGGGCACGAATAACGGAATCCCGTCCGTCCGCTCCCACCACCAGACGGGCGCGAATTTCCATTGGCTGGCCTGCCTGCTTCGCCAGTACGCCGCACACCTGACCATTCTCGGTGATCAACTCACGACACACGGTCGATTTAAGCAGTGTAAAACCTGAAAACTGCGCGCTTTTCTCCGCCAGAAAATTCAGAAAGTCCCACTGCGGCATAAAGGCAATAAAGCGGCAACGCACCGGCAGGCGGGAGAAGTCGGCCATCGTGACCTCTTCACCGCCCATTTCTGCCTGCAGTTTTTCGACACGCTGATGCGGCAGCGTGAGCAGCGCATCAAGTAAGCCCAGATGGTGCATGATTTGAAGGGTGGAGGGATGAATGGTATCGCCACGAAAGTCGCGCAGAAAATCAGCGTGCTTCTCCAGCACTACCACCTGCAAACCGGCACGTGACAATAAATATCCCAGCATCAGACCTGCCGGGCCACCACCGACAATACAGCAATCGGAGGTTATGTGTTTGATGGATGGCATCGCTTAGCCCTCGTTGTATACGTGGTCAGTGTATGCCAGCCGGGAAAATTTGAATACCGAGGAAGTACAGGGATACTGCGACCTGTCCCGGACAGGCTTTATGTATAGCGCCTGTCATCCGGCGCTATCTTCTTTTACCTCCACCAGCACCAGCGGACATTTTCGGACCTGGCAGGCGTGATGATAAGCCAGGGAACACACTGAACAATAATCGGCAGAATCAGACTGGTACTCATATTCCTGGAAATAGCGAAACCCGCCATTATCAGCATCGGTACGCGCGCTGTAAAAAGCGTGATCAGCAAGCTGCTCATCCAGTTGCATGAATGTAAGTGGAGAGGGGTTGTGGTAGCCCACTTTAATACGATATGTCTTCATATCCCCATAGTCACGCTGACGGGGAGATGCGGCAAATTGTTATTATTGTTTAGTGTGATAGCCCGCGGTTATCAGAACTTTGCCTTATAATTCAGAACACACCATTACAGGCAATTTACATAAGCGCAACATAGCTTCTTATCGAGGCCTTAAAACGGCAATGCTGTCTTCTCATTATCATTGATCTGACAGGCCAAATATTGTGATAGCTTTTCATCAAGTTTGCATTTATGGTCTCATACCTTACAAACGAAGGCGAAACATTACAGCAGTGTCAAAAAGTTTAAGAAAAGTTCTCCAATTGTAAATGAACACGTATGGATCAAACCCCATCGCGTATCTCGTGCATTATTGCGCAAAAATTAATCAAGATAACATTTAAGCATAAATTATAAATATAACATCAAAATTTCGGCATTATTAATTACCAACACTAGGGATTTTAACATCACACCATGATTTATTATCATTTAAATATAACCATAACAGGAAATTAACCAGAAAAGTGATTTTATCTTAAAGTGCGATAATTTTATTGATCGTTTAAAAAGAATTAATTGAAAAATCCTGGAAAGCGCGGAATTATCTTACTTTCGAAAAAAAGTGCCATCTTTGACAGTTCGTATGAAATTGCCCTCTTGTGAGAAAAATCTCTTTTCGACACCGCTCAAAAATGAAACATAACTCTTTCGGATTATTCCGCACATATTATACACTGCGCCTTTCCAACGCGTTGAGTTATAAAGCTTAATGATGCTATGTTTACCTCACCTTTCTTAAAGAGCATCAGAATCAGCTTATGAGAAGGATTACACGAGAAAGGATTTCCTGTTTTAGCTGCCGCTATCGATGCGAATTAGTGAATGAACTTACAGCAGAAATCAAACGCTGTCCGATACAGAAAGTAGCCATCTGGCCAGCAAGGAATTCTTTTTTAGTTAAAGGAATTTTGTCAGTAGTCACTGGCCGTTATGAAAGCTTATATATGAAAGGTTGCATTTTTGTAGACTTTTCCGCACACAACATTCGCTACTTTACTAATCACAACTGGCTCGACTACCTGAAGTCTCCAGGTTTAATTATTATTCTGATTTGCGATCGCCGCCTGGCATCCTTAGCAGCCTTCTGGAAACAGCAGGATAAAAGCATCAATACGGTCATTTATCCGGGGACGAGCATTGCCGAGATAAAAAAATCTATTAACGCATGTTACTACGGTTTAAAAGGAGGTGAGAAAAAAGGTGTTAATCCGTTAACCAGCGATGAGGTTAATTTTTTGGAACTGGTGAATCATGGGTTATCTCTGGGTGAAATATCAAAAAAAATGCAACTTGGTGTAAAAAAGATCTACTGCATTAAAGATTCGGTGCGTCGTAAGACGGGAAGCAGCCTGAATCAGTTGTTCTCCAGTTAAAAATGTAAAAGGAAAATACAATCATGTTAAATACTAAAGCTATGACCTTACCTCTGTTGATTAGTGCAGCGCTGGTATCAGGACAAGCACTGGCGGATTCAGCTAACACTATTAATTTTAAAGGTGAAGTCAGTGATGAAACCTGTTCCGTTAGCGTGAATAGCAATGAGAGTGCACCGGTTGTACTCATGCCAACCGTAGGCGTAAACGAGTTGCTTAAAACCGGAGATATCGCTGGTAAGACGGATTTCACTGTCGCCATCAGTGGCTGTACCGGTTCAACAAATTCAACTCGCGTGTCCACTATTTTTATCGGTAACAACGTGAGCACTACCGGTAATTTGAAAAGCAATGGTAGTGCTGAAAACGTTGAAGTTCAGTTGCTGGACACGGAAGGTAAAGAAATAAATTTAACCGGAGGCTACGACGGTAATGGTGATTTAACCCTGAGCCCCGGCGAAACGGAAAAATCAGCGACCTATTCTGCACAATATTATGCTACTAACTCCGCTACTGCAGGTACCGTTAGCGCCTCACTTCAGTATGCCGTGACTTATCAGTAATTCTTACCTGGTGCACTCCCATTCAGCGGAGTGCACAATAAATGATTGAGAACCTGTCTATGTTTATTCGCAGACGCGCCATTGCGTTAAAATTTTTTTCAACATTATTTTCGGCCTTGTTATTGGCCCCTTGCACGAATGCCAGCGTGACAATTATGGGCAGTCGTATTATCTATCCCGAACAGGCACGCTCTATAGATGTTCAATTTAAAAACAATGATGCTGTTCCCTACGTTATTCAGAGCTGGTTCGATAATGGCGACGACAGCTCACAGCCAGAAAGCCGCGCAAATACACCGTTCATTATTACGCCACCGGTATTCCGCATTCAGCCCAAAGCTGGTCAGATTGCTAAAGTAATATTGAATAATCCCGCATCACAACCGCAGGATCGTGAATCTGTATACTGGTTTAATACACTTCAGATCCCACCTTCAAATATCGCTAAAGATAAAACGCAGAATGCAATGCTGGTGGTATTACGTAATCGTATGAAGATCTTTTATCGCCCTAAAAGTATTGGCGCGCCAAAAAATATTCTTAAAGGCATAAAGATAACACCTTTATATCAGTCGAATAAAGGAATGGGGATCGAAATTGACAACGCGCAGCCCTGGCACGCGTCATTAGTGGATGTTGTTTTAAAAGTGGGCAATCAGTCTTTAAAACAAGAGGCGGATATGGTCTCTCCTTTCTCCAGAAAGACTTACTGGTTCAGTAATAGTAAACGTCTTCAGGGCACAGGGGTGATTTCAGTCTCGGCAGTTAATGATCAGGGAGCTAAAATCAGTGAAAACTTTACGGTTGAAGTTAATTAGTCCGAAACTCATAGCTTTTACCGTGTCGGCCTGCTTTTCTTACTCTGTCTGTAGCGAAGAATATTATTTCGACTCCTCGCTTTTTCAAGGGGCGACATTTGGGAAAAACATCGAACAATTCAATCAAAACGAAATTGTCCAAGGCTATTACCTGGTTGATATTTACCTCAACAACAAGATGATTAAATCCGGGGTCAAAATTAACTTCAGGAAATTCAGCGACGAGGGCGAAGTCGAGCCCTGCCTGCCTGAAGATATCGTGACGCTAATGCAATTAAAAATCCCGCGCGCCGGGCAACCTACAGAGCGCTGTCAGCCATTAGCCGGCTGGACAGAGGCGGGCAGTTGGCGTTTCGATCAGTCATCGCTTCGTCTGCATTTTATGCTTCCACTGGCGAGCCTGAACCGTGCTCCCCGCGGCTACATTCCCACATCTGAATGGGATGAAGGCGTTACGGCCCTCTTTCTGCGTCACAACACCAACTTCATGTGGTCGGAAAACCGCTCGTCAAATTACCGGTATGAATATTTATGGAGCGGAATCACAGCAGGCACCAATCTGGAAAAGTGGCAGTTTCGTCATCAGGGTAATCTGCGTTATTTACGCAACAGCCGAGCCGGAAGCCGTTATCGATACAATCAGGTCAGAAGCTGGGTGCAACGGCCTTTAGAGGGCATAAACAGTCAGCTTGCTTTAGGTGATAACTACACGAGCAACTCTCTGTTCGGCAGCCTTGCGTTTAACGGCATCAAACTCGCCTCTGACGAACGCATGTGGCCGCAGGGCAAGCGAGGTTATGCGCCAGAAGTACAGGGTGTGGCGACTTCCGATGCCCGCGTTATCGTGCGTCAGCTCAATAACGTTGTCTATGAGACAAGCGTTCCACCCGGCCCCTTTGTCATTGACGACCTGTATAACACCAGCGGTCAGGGAGACCTGGAGGTTGAGGTTATTGAAGCTAACGGGAAGCGATCGACCTTTACGGTGCCCTACTCTTCTGTCCCGGATTCTGTTCGCCCTGGAAACTGGACATATGGCCTGGCATTGGGACGTGTACGTCAGTATTACAGTGTGGACAACACTTTTTTTGAAGGTGTCTTGCAGCGCGGCATCAGTAACCGCTTCACCGCAACGGCCGGTTCACGCATCGCGAAAGATTATCAGGCATGGCTGGCAGGCGGTGTATGGGGTTCACCGGTCGGAGCTATGGGTATAAACACCATTTTTTCACAAGCTCGCGTGGAGCAAAATAAAAAAACGACCGGCTGGCGTGCCGAACTGAGCTACAGTAAAACCTTCGAAACCGGCACAAATCTGGTATTAGCGGTCTACCGTTACTCCACCAGCGGTTTCCGCGATCTGCAGGACGTTTTGGGCGTCAGAAGGCAGAATGAGACAGGCATCAGCTACTATTCCGATTCGATGAACCAGCGTAACCGGTTATCCGCAACCCTGGGTCAGTCATTTGATAACGTCGGTATGTTCAGCCTGAGCGCCAGCACAGCCGATTACTACAACAATAAATCCCGCATCACTCAGTTGCAGCTTGGCTATAACAACAACTGGAAAAAGATCAGTTACGGCTTCAACGTCGCACGCCAGCGCACGACATGGAATACGACGCGATCCGACCTGGATCTCTTCAACCGGCAGGATGACTCTCGCGCACAACGTTATACCGAAAATACCTTCTCCTTTAATATCTCAATGCCTCTGGACTGGAACAACACCTCTTCTGTCTCCTATTACTATAACCAGTCAAAACAAACACGTAGCTCATCCCTGTCCCTGTCAGGCGCGGCGGGTGACAACAATGATGTGTCTTATTCTGTCTATGGCGGCAGCGAGCATTCTCGCAATGGCGATGGCAACAGCGGACACGCACTGAACTTTGGCGTGAACGTTCAGCAGAATACGCGTCTGGGGGCTTTTCGTGCGAATTATGGCCAGGGCGAAGACTATCGCCAGGCTGGGTTGGGAGCATCTGGCACCGTGGTGCTTCATCGGGGCGGCATCACACTTGGCCCGTACAGCAGTGAGACGTTCGCTCTGGTTGAGGCCGATGGCGCACAGGGCGCGCTGGTGCGTAATGGTCAGAGAGCTGTCATCGATCGCTTCGGCTATGCCATTTTGCCTTCACTCAGTGCCTACCGCGAAAATAACATCAGCCTGGACACGCTGGATATGAATGCTGATGCCGAACTGACCGGTGGTAGTCAACGTGTTGTTCCCTATGCGGGGGCTGTTGTACGGGTAAATTTCGCCACCATTAAAGGCAAAGCAGTCTTGATCTCGCTCACCAGTAACGAAGGGGAAGCGCCCCCGATGGGCGCTGAAGTTCGTGATGCCGACAACACCGTCATTGGTGTTGTCGGCCAGGGCGGCCAGCTTTATGCGCGTGTCCCCCACGACTCCGGCACACTTAAAGTCAGTTGGGATAACGATGGACAACAAACCTGTCTTGTGAGTTATCAAATTACTGGAAAGCAAGACGATCACCTGATCCAGCTTCCCGGCTTATGTAATAAGGAGTAGCGCGTGTTTACAAGAACCCTGCTTTCGTTAATCATTACTTCACTGGTACCGCTTCCACTACTGGCGAATTGCACAAAAGTGACAAGTAAAAGCCAGCTTTCCCAGGCCGCTCAAGATGCCGGCTATACCGCAAAGGGATGGGAGGGTGCCTGTGATGAATGCACAGGGCGGCTGGCATTGCCTGCAATCATTAATATCAATTCCGGCAACCTCTTTCAGCCCTCGGGGACGTTGCTGGCCAGTGCGGTCGGCCATCCGCTCAATAACCCGATGAAGGATGCGTTTACGCCAAATCAGATTCTGTACCGCTGCGACATGGCTGATGCCGGCAAACTCTATGAAATGTATTCGACTAATGGCGACAGAGAAGAAGCTGGTAAATATGTCACCAGCGAGGTTGACGGCGCTTATTTTGATAAGTTCAAAAATGTGGCGGTGAGACTAACCAACCTTAGCACGGGTGAATATTACAGCCGCTACTGGAAAGGACGGCAGCTTAGTGCCAGCGACTGGTATACCGACGGGCAAAAAATCTACATCCCGGCCAGTATATTTAGCAGTGTGCTCTACGAGATATTTAAAATTGATGAAGGTAAACATTACGTCAATAGTGACAACTATTATTTTGAGACAAACAATCAACCCCGCGGATATATTGCATTTAAAGGTCCTGGACTGGAAAGTAATAATCTTTATATCGGTGCGGATCATGCCACGGTGTGGAATGGCTGGCACTATGACTGGCCTGTTGGCTGGAGTTCATGGAAGACAGTCACCTATGTTCGCGGCGCAGCCTGCGAGGTGTACGATTACCCTGCGGTCGTCTCTCTGCCATTGACCAGTATTGGCGTTTTAGCCGGTGGAGGCAGCAGCCAGGCACCTTTTTCCATTACCCTTCGCTGCGAAACCGGGGCAACATCCGGGATCCAGAACTCCACTCTGAAATCAGCCAACGTCGCGATGGGTTTTCTGGTAAATCAGCCTCAGGCTGTGGCCATGGCTCAGACGCTGGGTCTCACCACCAGTAGCGGTGGGTTAACCTGGCTGCTTGACACAAATTATGGGGAAAGCAACGGCAGTTCAGCCTCTGGCGTAGGGATAAAAATCTACAACAGTGCCGGTACTCCTCTCAACCTGTTGCCCGATATAAGCAGTACCGGCACAGGCAATACGCGTGGATGGTATGCCTATAAAGATTTAACCACACTTACGTCATCAGACAACGGTGAGATCTACAGCGGCGATTTTACTGCCTCCCTTGAGGCTATTCCCGGACAAGTTATCACTTCAGGAACCGTTAATGCACAGTTACAAGTGGTGGTCAGTTTTCAGTAGCAGCCTGTATTTACTCACGGCGTTATTGTCAACGCAGGCAGTTGCCGTTGTAAACATTGATAAAACCCGCATTATTTTCAACGCCAACGAGATTGCGCAATCCGTCAATCTGGTCAACAGTGAAAACAGCCCTGCCGTTTTACAAATCTGGACAGATGACGGCGATATCTATGCCCCGCCAGAGAAGAGTAAAACACCGGTCATGGCTATGCCGCCGGTCTTGAAAATGCAGCCCGGCGAATTACGCTCTATAAAGCTGATGCTGACCTCACGCGCTGGCTTGCCCACCGGGAAAGAAACCCTGTACTGGCTGAATCTCTACCAGATACCGGCGCTCAAAAAATCTGACAACCAACGCGATAAAAAAGTCGTTCTGCCGCTGCGTCTTCGCCTGAAGGTTTTTGTACGTCCGACAGGGCTGGGTGCACCCCGGCCGGAAGATGCACAAAAACTACGCTTTACCCGACAAAGCCAGCAAATCATGATTTCTAATCCTACGCCCTGGTATATGAGCCTGAACGCGAAAGTGGAAAAAGCGGTATTGAGAAATATTATGGTCGCACCGCTGTCTGATATTGTGGTTCCCGTCACCACTTCCGTTAACCCCGGTGCAAACGTCGAATATGAAGTGATTGACCAGAACGGTAACGTTGAGAAACATCGCAGCACGCTTCGCGCGACTGTTGGGAAGTAGCCGAATTACCTGTTTTTGGCACAAAGAGAGATGATATGGAACGCTGATGAGGCACTGAAATGCAGTGCCTCTGACAAGGTACGTTCTTCAATGAAGCGCATTTTTTATCTGTTTAATTTTTCGTAAGCGGGCAAAACACGGCATTCAACTGGAAAGTTTCATATTCGATATTATCTCTCTCATCTTCTTCGTTTTCATACACCATAATTGCTTCGGTAAACAGATAGCCATTAATGGGCAAAATAAACATGTTTTCATTAATTATACCGTCCTCGACAAGACTATGGTAAATTTTAACATTTTCCTTTTGATATTCCAGGAAGTCGCCGACAGTGTCGAACTTGTCAGCCGTAGTTCCATAAGGAAAAATATTTCGCGTACCGTTGTAGTTAATGAATACGTATCCAGGGCTGACAAATGGACCACCGGACCAGTGTATTATGCCAGTATCGCATCCGACTCGATAAAGGCGCATCGCTACCTTGTATTTTTTTGTGCCTCCGTAACGTCCGGATTGATTTCTACTGCCCCCATAGAAAGAACATCTCCGGGCTGGTGACCGTTCAGGCTCCACGGGATCATTTTTGCATTTCTGAAAAACCACATATATCGCTCCTTTTATAGTTAATAAATTAAGTCACTAAGAAAGACAGGCAACCTGCGGTGTTCGCACATCCGTTTTTGATCATTTTGAAACCACAATATCAAAAGGCGAGAAAAGGCCTTTCTCTTCCACATAAGCAAGCATTCAAAATGGAATCAGAAAAAATGAAGCCTTATGACGACATATTAGCTGGCTATGTCGGATAGATTCCGGATTGTTTACCTGGCTCCGTTCCCTAAATCAATAAACATATGAAAATGTAATCGATAACGTTTTATAAGGCTAACATATATTTTTATCATCAGTAATTATTGCCCCAGGACAATAAATGAACCGTCTTACTGATTCTGCTCCCTGAGAGTCAATAGCAGACAAGGAGTAACTGGCAGGTAAAGCTCATGGTGAACGCGATGGAATAGAGATGGCATTTTCACTCATTTAACTTTGTTATCTCTGAAATAATATTCGGTTAAAGTTTTTCATTTGAGCATTACAGCAACAGAAGCCGTTTTTTGCAGTTATATAGGGCATAAATAAAGCTTTTGGCCCTGACAAAAAACATCGCTGTACAGGGTAAGTAAGTTTGATTTTACAGTTCTGAAGAACGGTTGCTAACATGCGGATAATCTATCCAATGCTGTCTGTTCACCCCGTTGCCTTCATTCTGAAGGGCATGGATTGTGATCTGGATTAAGCATGTAAGAGGGTGATCATCACAGCGCATTACAATTATCACGCGATTTAATCTGCGCCCGACAGGGCGACCTACAAATAACCTATCTTTGACTTGCGGCTATCTTCTCAATCAATAACGGAATAAGCTGCACTCTCATTGAGAAAAAGAATGGTTTGCAAATGAACGGACACTTGCAGACTGACGGGTTCATGTCCTTTGCCAACAACAGAGATAAAACTATAAACGCCTAATTTTTTGCTTTGACATCAAGCTTATACCTGCTAATATTTTCATTCTGAAATATACCTGCGTCCCTTTCTGATTTACTCTCAGCTAAGAATGAATACTACATGAATGCTCACACGCAGCCAGTTGATACTGCTGAATTGATTAGAGACGACCTTTATCGTTACGCAGCTGACATCAGTTTTAAAACATTTATTAAAACCTTTCTTAAAAATGAAGCGTTTAATTTTTGTTTTTGGTTCAGAATGAGCACACATAAGAGTAAGACGTGCAGACGTATTGCTAAACGTGTTTTTAAGCGTAAGTGCAAAAAATTTCATATCTTTCTCTGCCCTTCTACCCGGATTGGGCCAGGGCTGTATATCGGTCATATCGACGTCGGAAGCATTGTGATCAATCCCGGCACCCAGATAGGCGCAAACTTCAACGTTTCGCCAAATGTCTGTATTGGTTCCAATACAGGAGACTGTGCCATCATTGGCGATAACGTCTATATCGCCCCGAACGTTTCTGTAGTTGAAGGTGTTAAGATAGGCAATGATGTTGTGATTGGCGCAGGTTCTGTTTTAACGAAAGACATTCCTCCCTATACTGTTGCTGCAGGCAATCCTGCAAAAGTGATTAAATCACATCATAAAAACCCGTTTATACAAAACAGGTGCGTCATACCAGAAAAAGCGGCCTCCACTGTTGAGTCATGTCGCTGATAGTCAGCGTTCTGACTATCAGTCGAGCAAGCAATGCGATTGGCAAAACAGGTTGCTATCCCAGATAAGGGATTACTCGCCCGTCTTTTAGGTGCGCACCAATGCAGTCGGTATTCTTTCCTTTCTCCTGTGAGCTGGCTGAAAAAACAATAAGTTCGGCTTTGAACGCTAACCGACTCAAATTCACATACTGGGCGAAAAATCCTGAGCCACTTGAGCTTGTTTACAGAAGTAAAACTGCAATTGGTTACGGTCTCAGGCAAGGCAGTTCAATCAAAGAAACCTGCTCAAGTGTGAGGGTTGTTTTGCTTCAAAAATTCTACAATGGGAAGTCATATTATGTTCTCACGTCTTATCCGTGGATGGGGTAAAGATAAAATGACGTACCCAGTCATGCGCGAGATTTTAACCGCCTCTTTCAGCTGTTATCACGACGATTTTGACAACGCTGTCGGTGAAACAGCCGCCTGCTATTTCGACACTAACGTCCTTTCAAAAGCAGATGCCCGCAATGAAATCGGTTCATTATTACGTATCTCTGACGATGAGGAACTAAAAACAACGTCAGAGCAGTTAGATTGCGATCATTTTCGTCCAGAACCATGGGGTGAAACATGGCGCAGTTTCCTGGAAAAAATTGCTAAGGCAATTCGATGGTAAGAACGAATAACCCTGACAGAGGGCTGTGAAATCGTTATTGTGATAAGATTTTAAGACTCGCAATCTATCTCAAGCCGCACATCAAGCTTGCCAGTTCCTTTCAACAAAACCCTCCGCCATTTGAAATTTAATGCGGTTCATTCCCTCTGAGAGCTTTAGTTTGCGGTACGCATTGTTCCTATCTAAGGACAAGCTGTTTACTGCGGCAGAACTGTTTACCGTAATGCTGTCTCTAAACCTAATTGCCAAGGTAATTAGCTGCGTGATTTTGGAAGCCAAAAAAACCTTAACGTTTATGATGAATAACCTGGTTTTGATAAATAATGTTGCTGAATGTTATTAACATACTAATAAAAAACGGGAACCAACCGGCTCCCGTTCTCGTTTAACCCAAATTCTGGATTACATATTCGCGATAATCGCGTCACCAAACTCTGAACATTTCAGCAGCTTAGCGCCATCCATCAGACGTTCGAAGTCATAGGTCACGGTCTTGGCAGCGATT
Source organism: Pantoea sp. SGAir0180 (assembly GCF_043546245.1). Taxonomy (NCBI): domain Bacteria; kingdom Pseudomonadati; phylum Pseudomonadota; class Gammaproteobacteria; order Enterobacterales; family Erwiniaceae; genus Pantoea; species Pantoea sp. SGAir0180. Next base: position 2,155,412 of record NZ_CP028071.1, read on the forward strand.
GCGCCTTCCATGCCTTTAACAATCAGGTCTGCGGCTTCGAACCATTCCATATGACGCAGCATCATTTCAGCGGACAGAATCACGGAACCTGGGTTCACTTTATCCTGACCTGCGTACTTCGGTGCCGTACCGTGGGTGGCTTCGAACAGCGCACATTCGTCACCGATGTTTGCGCCTGGTGCAATACCGATACCGCCAACCTGCGCCGCCAGGGCGTCAGAGATGTAGTCACCGTTCAGGTTCATACAGGCGATAACGTCATATTCTGCCGGACGCAGCAGGATTTGCTGCAGGAAGGCATCGGCGATCACGTCTTTTACGATGATCTCTTTACCGGTGTTTGGATTTTTAAATTTCATCCATGGGCCGCCATCGATCAGCTCGCCGCCGAACTCGTCTTTCACTAACTGGTAACCCCAGTCTTTGAAGGAGCCTTCGGTGAACTTCATGATGTTGCCTTTGTGTACCAGCGTCAGTGAATCACGATCGTTAGTGATGGTATATTCCACTGCTGCACGGACCAGGCGCTTGGTGCCCTCTTCCGAACACGGTTTAACACCGATACCGCAGTTTTTTGGGAAGCGAATTTTCTTCACGCCCATTTCTTCACGCAGGAATTTGATGACTTTATCCGCTTCTGGCGTGCCCGCTTTCCATTCGATACCGGCATAGATATCTTCGGAGTTTTCGCGGAAGATCACCATATCCGTGTCTTCAGGACGTTTTACCGGGCTTGGTGTACCGGTATAGTAGCGCACCGGACGCAGGCAAACGTACAGATCCAGTTCCTGACGCAGCGCAACGTTCAGAGAACGGATGCCGCCGCCAACTGGCGTGGTCAGTGGGCCTTTGATCGCTACGCGGTATTCTTTAATTAAATCGAGGGTTTCTTGCGGCAGCCAGACATCCTGACCGTAGAGTTCAACCGATTTTTCACCGGTATAAATCTCCATCCAGGAGATTTTACGCTCGCCGTTGTAGGCTTTTTTCACAGCGGCATCAACCACTTTCAGCATCACTGGTGACACATCAACGCCGATACCATCCCCTTCGATGTAAGGGATAACCGGGTTATTTGGGACAACCAGTTTACCTTGATTCAGGGTGATTTTCTGACCTTCCGCCGGAACAACTACTTTGCTTTCCATTAACCTCTCCTTCGAGCGATTTTTTGTTAATGATTTGTAAGATGCGCGTCAATACTACTTGAATATTCACGCCACGCCAATCACCGCAATTTCGCGTTATAATGCGCTGAATGTTCCAGACTGCAAAGCGTATGCGAAAAACTAATCAGACTTCTCATCCAAATAAACGATTCAGCCAACAAACACGTCCCGTGCATCGCAAGGCGTCCTCGCCGCCTGCCGTCCGCCGCGTGCTTCTGTTCAACAAACCCTTCGATGTTCTGCCGCAATTTACCGATGAAGCCGGCCGCCGCACCCTCAAAGATTTTATCGACGTGAGTGACGTTTACGCGGCGGGCCGACTCGATCGCGACAGCGAAGGACTGATGGTCCTGACTAACGATGGTCCGCTACAGGCGGCGCTGACGCAGCCCGGCAAGCGCACCGGCAAGATTTACTATGTGCAGGTGGAAGGCGCGCCTGAGGAAACCGATCTACAACCTTTGCGCGATGGCGTTAATCTGAAAGATGGCCCGACGTTACCGGCTGGCGTCGAAAAAGTGGCTGAGCCCGACTGGTTGTGGCCGCGCCAGCCGCCGATTCGCGAGCGCAAAGCCATTCCAACACAGTGGCTGAAAATAACGCTTTTTGAAGGACGCAACCGTCAGGTCAGACGTATGACGGCCCATATTGGCTTTCCAACCCTGCGTCTGGTGCGCTATGCCATGGGCGAGTTTACGCTGGGCGATTTGGCGCCGGGTGCCTGGCGCGATATCAGCGCACAAGGTTGACTGCCATTATCATTTCCATAACTTTAAGTTAACAATTCAGGAGGATCGATGTTTAAACCGCATGTCACCGTCGCGTGCCTGGTGCAGGCTCGGGGTGCATTACTGGTCGTTGAAGAACGCGTCAACGGCATCGCCACCTGGAACCAGCCTGCCGGTCATCTTGAAGCCGATGAAACGCTGCATGAAGCCGCATCACGGGAATTGTTTGAAGAGACCGGCATTCGGGCCGAAATGCAGTATTTTATCGGCATAAACCAGTGGATCGCCCCGGATAATACGCCTTTTGTGCGGTTTCTGTTTGGCGTGGATCTGGACGATATCCAGCCAACGGCTCCGCAGGACAGCGACATTGATTGCTGCTGGTGGGTCGCGCCAGAGCAGATTCTGTCGGCCTCTAACCTGCGTTCGCCCCTGGTTGCCGAAAGCGTACGCCGCTGGCAACAGGGCGTACGCTATCCGCTCGACCTGATCAGCCCGTTCAACTGGCCGTTTCATGAAGGTGCGCACCCGCGTTCAGCGTGATAGAATGCGCCGCCTGTTTTACTGTTTTGCGAGCTTGTGATGTCTGATAACTGCCAGAAAAAAGTGATCGTCGGAATGTCCGGCGGCGTCGATTCTTCCGTTTCCGCCTGGTTACTGCAACAGCAGGGCTATCAGGTTGAAGGCCTGTTCATGAAGAACTGGGAGGAAGACGATGGCGAGGAATACTGTACCGCCGCTGACGATCTGGCGGATGCGCAAGCCGTGTGCGACAAGTTAGGTATTAAACTGCACAAAGTGAACTTTGCGGCAGAGTACTGGGACAATGTCTTTGAACACTTCCTGGAAGAGTACAAAGCGGGCCGCACTCCCAACCCCGATATCCTGTGTAATAAAGAAATCAAATTCAAGGCGTTTCTGGAGTTTGCCGCAGAGGATCTGGGTGCAGACTTCATCGCCACCGGGCACTATGTCCGCCGTCAGGATATCGATGGCCGCAGCCACCTGCTGCGCGGTCTGGATGGTAACAAAGACCAGAGTTATTTCCTTTACACACTCAGCCACCAGCAAATCGCGCAGAGCCTGTTCCCGGTCGGCGAGCTGGAAAAGCCTGAAGTGCGTCGCATCGCTGAACAACTTGAGCTGGTGACGGCGAAGAAAAAAGACTCCACCGGCATTTGCTTCATCGGTGAACGCAAGTTTACCGAATTCCTGGCGCGCTACCTCCCTGCCCAGCCGGGTGAAATTGAAACCGTCGACGGACAGGTTGTGGGTGAGCACCAGGGCCTGATGTATCACACGCTCGGCCAGCGTAAAGGGCTGGGCATTGGCGGTCTTAAAGAAAGCAAAGACGATCCCTGGTACGTCGTTGATAAAGATGTGGCGCGCAACCGCCTGATCGTGGCGCAGGGCGGCCACCATCCCCGACTGATGTCAGTGGGTCTGATTGCCCAGCAGTTACACTGGGTTGATCGTCAGCCGCTAACCGCACCGCTGCGTTGTACGGTGAAAACCCGCTACCGTCAGACCGATATCCCCTGCGAAATTATCCCGCACGGCGAGGATAAAATTGAAGTCCGGTTTGATGAGCCCGTTGCTGCGGTCACGCCGGGTCAGTCTGCGGTGTTCTACCTTGATGAAGTCTGCCTGGGTGGCGGTATCATCGAAGAACGTTTGCCTTGGGTTGCCGCATAATACCGGTGGGAATAACGCGTAAACAGGAGTAACCGTGGCAAAAAACTATCAGGACATTACCTTTGCACTGGCGGGCATTTGCCAGGCGGCCCATCTGGTGCAGCAGTTAGCCAATCAGGGACATTGTCAGCCGGAGGCGCTGACGGTGTCACTGCGCAGCGTACTGGACCTGAATCCTCCCTCGACCCTGGCGGTATTTGGTAACAACGAAGCCAACCTGCGCCTGGGGCTGGAAACCCTGATGGCCGTGCTGAACAGCACGCAACGTCAGGGCGCTGGTGCCGAACTGACCCGTTACACGTTGAGCCTGATGGTACTGGAGCGCAAGCTCAATGCGAACAAGCAGGCTATGAACACCCTGGCCCAGCGTATCAGCCAGCTCGATCGTCAGCTGGCGCATTACACGTTGGAATCCGACACTATTCTGAGCGCCATGGCGGGCATTTATGTCGATGTGATTAGCCCGCTCGGCCCACGTATTCAGGTAACCGGATCGCCGGCAGTGCTACAGAATTCCCTGCTACAGAGTAAAGTTCGCGCCACGCTGCTGGCCGGCATTCGTGCCGCCGTGTTGTGGCAACAGGTTGGCGGAGGCCGACTGCAGCTGATGTTTTCGCGCCAGCGTTTACTGCGCGAAGCCAAATCGATTTTATCCCGCCTGCCACTGACTTACTGAGTCAGTGAGGCAAACACCGTTAAATGAATCAGGAGTTGCACTGATGGAATTATCCTCTCTGACCGCCGTCTCACCTGTCGATGGTCGTTACGGCGATAAAGTCAGCCCGCTGCGCGCAATTTTCAGCGAATTTGGTTTGCTGAAGTTCCGCGTTGAGGTTGAAGTTCGCTGGTTACAAAAACTGGCTGCGACCGCAGAGATCAAGGAAGTTCCTGCATTTGATGCTGACGCAAACGCTTTCCTTGACGAGATCGTCGCCCGTTTCAGCGAAGCAGACGCCGCACGCATCAAAACCATTGAGCGCACCACCAACCATGACGTGAAAGCGGTTGAATATTTCCTGAAAGAAAAAGTGGCGGATGTGCCCGCCCTGCATGCAGTGTCGGAATTTATTCATTTTGCCTGCACCTCTGAAGACATTAATAACCTGTCCCATGCGTTGATGCTGGAAACAGCACGCCGCGATGTCATTCTGCCTTACTGGCAGCAGCTGATCGCCGCCGTAAAAGGCCTGGCGCAGGAATACCGTGATATTCCCCTGCTGTCTCGCACGCACGGCCAGCCCGCTACGCCATCGACCATGGGTAAAGAGATGGCCAACGTAGCCTACCGCATGGAACGTCAGCTACGTCAGCTGTCGCAGATTGAAGTGCTGGGCAAAATCAACGGCGCCGTGGGCAACTACAACGCGCACATTGCGGCGTACCCGGAAGCCGACTGGCACCAGCTGAGTGAAGAGTTTGTTACCTCGCTGGGCATCACCTGGAATCCCTATACGACGCAAATCGAGCCGCACGACTACATTGCCGAGCTGTTTGACTGTATCGCCCGCTTTAACACCATCCTGATCGACTTTGATCGCGATATCTGGGGCTATGTGGCACTCAACCACTTCAAACAGAAAACCGTTGCGGGTGAAATCGGCTCGTCGACCATGCCGCATAAAGTAAACCCTATCGATTTTGAAAACTCGGAAGGCAATCTGGGCCTGGCCAACGCGGTCATGCAGCATCTGGCCAGCAAACTGCCGGTTTCCCGCTGGCAGCGTGATCTGACCGATTCTACCGTGCTGCGTAACCTGGGTGTCGGCGTAGGCTATGCGCTGATCGCCTATCAGGCCACCTTAAAAGGTATTTCAAAACTGGAAGTGAACCGCGAGCGCCTGCTGGATGAACTGGATCACAACTGGGAAGTGCTGGCCGAGCCGATTCAGACCGTGATGCGCCGTTACGGCATCGAAAAACCGTACGAGAAGCTGAAAGAGCTGACCCGCGGTAAACGTGTTGACGCCGCAGGCATGCAGGCCTTTATCGACAGCCTGGCGCTGCCTGAAGAAGAAAAAACCCGTTTAAAACAGATGACCCCGGCAAATTATCTTGGCCGTGCGATTCAAATGGTTGATGATCTGAAATAATATCCCTTCTGCAGACCGGTTCCCGCCGGTCTGCGTTAACCTGCTGTTTAATTCATTTCGCTTATACTTATTTAAATTCGTTTCGATCTGATGCTAAGGAAATCCTATGCGTGTTCTGGTTGTGGAAGATAATGCCCTGCTGCGCCACCATCTTTCAGTACAACTGCGAGAAATGGGTCATCAGGTTGATGCTGCTGAAGATGCCAAAGAAGCCGATTATTTTCTCCAGGAACATTTACCTGATATCGCGTTGGTTGATCTGGGCTTACCCGGTGAAGACGGCATGTCGTTAATTCGTCGCTGGCGCAATGATGCCGTGCGTCAGCCTATTCTGGTGCTGACCGCCCGTGAAGGCTGGCAGGCGAAAGTCGAAGCGCTGGAAGCCGGTGCGGATGATTACGTCACAAAACCGTTTCATATTGAAGAAGTTGCCGCACGCCTCCAGGCATTAATGCGCCGCAACAGTGGTCATGCGTCGCAAATTATTGCCATGCCGCCGTTTCAGGTCGATTTATCGCGTCGCGAACTGACGGTGAATGAAAGCCCGGTTAAGCTGACCGCCTTTGAATATACCATCGTGGAAACCTTAATTCGTAATGCGGGCAAAGTGGTGAGTAAAGATTCATTAATGTTGCAGCTGTATCCCGATGCCGAATTGCGTGAAAGCCACACGATCGATGTATTAATGGGCCGCCTGCGCAAAAAAATCCTCGCGCTGCATTCTGACGAAGTTATCGCTACCGTTCGCGGCCAGGGTTACCGCTTTGATCTCTGATGATGTCCTGGCTTAAACGTTATCGCCCTATTTCGCTGCGGACACGCTTTTTACTGGCCTCCGCAGCCATCGTTCTCATTCTCTCGCTTTCTTATGGCATGGTCGCCGTGATTGGCTATGTGGTGAGTTTTGATAAAAACACCTATCGCGTGATGCGAGGCGAGAGCAATTTATTTTTTACCCTGGCACAGTGGAAAGATAATAAGCTGACAATTGCGCAGCCCGAGCGCACCATGCTTAATTTCCCCACCCTGGTATTTATTTATGATGAACACGGCAAGCTGCTCTGGCAGCAGCGTGATGTGCCGGAAATTCGTGAGAAGATTCAACCCGAATGGCTGTTAAAACCTGATTTCTACGAGATTGATACCAACAACAGCACCAGCCGGGCCGCCATGGGCGACAATCTGACGGCACAGCAGCAGCTTCATGCGTGGGATGATAACGACGATGACGATCAGGATACGTTTACCCATTCGGTTGCCGTCAACCGCTACGATGCCACCACCAACCTGCCCGCCCTGACCATTGTGGTGGTCGATACCATTCCGCAAGAGCTACAGCACTCCGATGTGGTCTGGTCATGGTTCAGCTATGTTCTGGCCGCTAACCTGATTTTAATTGTCCCGCTGCTCTGGCTGGCGGCGCACTGGAGTTTACGGCCGATTGGGCATTTGACGCTTCAGGTACGCGAACTGGAAACCGGGCAGCGTGAAAATCTGGACGATAAGCCGCCGCAGGAGCTGCGTTCGCTGGTGCGTAACCTCAATCTGTTGCTGACCAACGAGCGTCAACGTTACACGCGTTACCGCACGACGCTGGCCGACCTGACCCACAGCCTGAAAACACCGCTGGCGGTCCTGCAAAGTACCCTGCGTTCGCTGCGCGGCGGAAAAGAGTTAACCATCGAACAGGCCGAGCCGGTGATGCTGGAGCAGATCAGCCGCATCTCTCAGCAGGTCGGTTATTACCTGCACCGAGCCAGCATGCAGGCCGATCATAATCCCCTGCAGCGTGATCTGCATTCGGTATCGGGTTTACTGGACAGCCTGTGCTCGGCACTGAATAAAGTGTATCAGCGTAAAGGGGTGGAAATTACCCTGGATATTTCCCCGGAAATCACCTTCTTTGGCGATCAGAACGACTTTATGGAAGTGATGGGCAATGTGCTGGATAACGCCTGCAAATACTGTCTGGAATTCATTGAGGTCAGTGCTCATCAGACCGAAGATGCGCTGCACATCTATATTGATGATGACGGTCCGGGCATTCCGGAAAGTAAACGCGACCTGATTTTCGTGCGGGGACAGCGCGTCGACACCATGCGACCAGGCCAGGGGCTGGGGCTGGCCGTGGTGCGTGATATCCTTGAGCAGTACGCCGGTAATGTCATCGCCTCCAGCAGCCCGTTAGGCGGTGCGCGCATGGAAGTCGTATTTCAGCGTCAGGAAATGGAACATCGCCGCGAGTAGTTCAGGCTGCGGGCTGTTATACTTGCAGCTATTTTCAGCCCTTAGCGGACTTTCTTTATGGATTATCAGCTCGATCTCAACTGGCCCGATTTTATTCAGCGTTACTGGCAAAAGCGCCCGGTAGTGCTGAAGCGTGGCTTTAAGAATTTTATCGATCCCATTTCGCCGGATGAACTGGCGGGCTTAGCCATGGAAAATGAGGTCGACAGTCGGCTGGTCAGCCAGCCAAACGGAAAGTGGCAGGTCAGCCATGGTCCGTTTGAAAGCTACGATCACCTGGGCGAAAACAACTGGTCACTGCTGGTTCAGGCGGTCAATCACTGGCATGAGCCCTCTGCCGCACTGATGCGCCCTTTCCGCTTTCTGCCGGACTGGCGCATTGACGATCTGATGATCTCGTTCTCCGTGCCCGGCGGCGGCGTGGGTCCGCATTTCGATCAGTACGATGTGTTTATTATTCAGGGCACCGGCCGCCGCCGCTGGCGCGTCGGGGAAAAAGTGCCGATGAAACAGCACTGCCCGCATCCTGACCTGCTGCAGGTCGAGCCGTTTGACGCCATTATCGATGAAGAAATGGAACCGGGCGATATTCTCTATATTCCGCCGGGTTTCCCGCATGAAGGCTACTCCCTCGAAAATGCGTTGAACTACTCTGTAGGATTCCGCGCGCCCAGCGGACGTGAACTCATCAGCGGCTTCGCCGATTATGCGCTGGCCAACGAGCTGGGCAGCCTGCGTTATACCGATCCCGATGTGCCTTCGCGCGACTGCCCGTCGCTGATTTTGCCTGAAGAAGTGGAAGGCTTACGCAAGGTGATGCTGGATGTGGTGAATCAGCCTGCACACTTTGAGCAGTGGCTGGGCGAATTTATTTCACAATCACGCCACGAACTTGACGTTGCGCCACCGGAACCGCCTTATCAGCCCGATGAAATCTATGATGCGCTGCAACAGGGCGATGTATTGTCTCGTCTGGGTGGATTACGTGTCCTGACGCTGGGCAATGCGATTTATATCAACGGCGAGCGCGTCGAATGCGCCGATCCGCGCGTGATGTCCGTGCTGGCACATCGTGATGAAATCACCCTGGATGATCTGGGAGAGGCTCTTGACGATCCGGCCGTGCTGGCGCAGATTGCCGGGCTGATTAACGCGGGTTACTGGTATTTCGGCGCTGAATAAACCGCTGGAGAAGCGTTGTTCCCATCCGTTTACGCCGTCTCCTCGCCCGGCCCGGACGAGGAGACGTTGTTTTAACCTTTCTTCTGACCGGCCAGTTCTGCCAGGCGAACGATGACGTCGACAGACTGCGCCATGATGTTCAGCGAGGCAAACTCGTGCTTGCCGTGGTAGTTATAGCCCCCGGTAAACAGGTTTGGACAGGGCAATCCTTTCCATGACAGGGACGAACCGTCCGTACCGCCGCGAATCGGTTTCACCACCGGCTCGATGCCGCAGTCGCGCATCGCCTGTAAGGCCAGATCGATAATATGCGGGAAAGGTTCGACTTTTTCGCGCATATTGCGATAGCTGTTGCTGATCTCTACCGTAATACCACAGCCGGGATGCAGGTCTTTATTGATCTCATCCGCAATTTGCTGCAGTGTGCGTTTGCGTTGTTCAAACGCCTCGGTATCAAAATCACGAATGATGTAGTGCAGCTCAGCGTGCTCAACCGTGCCTTTCATCTGGTGCAGATGAAAGAAGCCCTCATAACCGTCTGTCCATTCCGGCTTCTCTTTCGCAGGCAACGCTGCACTGAAACGCGTCGCCAGCTCCAGCGCATTGACCATGACATTTTTCGCAGACCCGGGATGAACATTGTTGCCCACGACTTTCACCAGCGCCGAGGCTGCATTGAAGTTTTCGTATTCAAATTCGCCCAGATCGCTGCCGTCGACGGTATAGGCCCAGTCAGCCGCAAAGCCTTCAACATCGAAATGCGACGTGCCCCGCCCAATCTCTTCGTCTGGGGTAAAGGCAACGCGAATGGCACCGTGCGGAATATCGCCTTCCGCCAGTCTGGCCATGGCCGTCATGATCTCGGCAATGCCCGCTTTATCATCCGCGCCCAGCAGGGTTTTGCCATCGGTGGTGATCAGGGTGTGACCGATAAGCTTATGCAACACGGGGAACATGACCGGTGACAGCACTTCATCACCATTGCCCAACGCGATATCGCCGCCCCGGTAGTTTTCGATGATTTGCGGATTAACATGTTTCGCGGTGAAATCCGGTGAGGTATCCATATGCGAAATAAAGCCCACCACCGGCGTTGGCCAGTCCACATTGGCCGGTAGTGTGCCCATCACACAACAGTGATCGCTCAGGCTGACATCCACAAAACCCAGGGCCAGCAGTTCTTCCTGCAACTGGCGGGCCAGTACCCACTGACCTTCGCTGCTGGGCACCTGACGTGCCTGCGGTTTTGCCTGCGTCTCTACTGCCACATAACGCAAAAAGCGTTCTAATAGTTGCTTCATATGCCATCCTTAAAATTTACCGCCGGTCATTATTGATAAACCGGCAAGACATCGTGTTGCGTCAAATCATTATCGTTCAGGTTAAGGCTGCCGGGGCATATTCCGCACGCCAGACAGCATAAAAAAACGGGTAATCGCTGGTTTTTGCGGCGGTTAACGCAATCCTGCCCTGTATCATCCAGATTCAGAGCCAAAACCGGGGCGCGTTTTTTTCCGCTATCGCGGCCCTTTTCTTTGCTGACAGGCTGCCGGGTCAGCAGACAGAAATATTAATAAGGTAAGCACGCACACAGCCGTTTCGGGCTCCTGTAACCTTTGTGATGCGCCCCGGGAAGCATCCGGCTGCGCTCAAACATACGGCGGCGGGGTTTAACGCGGCTGAGGATGAGAGGAGGCAGGCAACAGCCGCATGCCGTTCGGAAACCGCACGCAGGCCGTTAACCCGTGCATCAACAGGCGGCCTGACTCCCTGCCGCCGCTGGGCTGCCGTAAACCCTGAGGCCGGCGTGTGGCGCGACCGTCTTACTGCTGAAAGTGTTTTCTTTCAGGTGTGCGGTGGCATCACACACAAGATTATTTGTGCAGCCCGTGCAACAGCTTATGTACGAAGGCGGGAACCACTTCACTTGCGAGCCCGTAGTGACTTTCGGCAAACTCATTGCCCACCTGACTGGGCTCCAGATTCAGTTCCACCGTGTGCGCGCCTTGCAGCTTTGCCTCATGGACAAAGCCCGCCGCGGGATACACGTGGCCTGAGGTGCCGATGGCGATAAACAGATCGGCCTGTTCCAGCGCCTGGTAGATGTCTTCCATACCCAGCGGCATTTCGCCAAACCAGACGACATGGGGGCGCAGGACAGAGGGAAACTGACAGCAGGTACACCGGTCGTTCTCCGTGACGTCTTCCTGCCAGTCGATCACCTGTCCGCTACTGGCACAGCGCACTTTTAACAATTCGCCGTGCATATGCAGCACACGGCTGTTGCCCGCGCGCTCGTGCAAGTTATCGATATTTTGCGTGACAAGGAAAAAGTTGTCGCCCAGCACCTGTTCCAGTTCTGCCAGCGCCAGATGCGCGGCATTGGGCTGGATCTCGGGCTGCTGAAGCTGCTGACGCCGCGCGTTATAAAAGCGCTGCACCAGCGCCGGATCACGTCGGAAACCTTCTGGCGTGGCGACATCTTCAACCCGATGCTCTTCCCATAATCCGTCTGCGGCACGAAAGGTCCTGATACCGGATTCGGCGGATATCCCTGCCCCCGTTAACACGACGATGCGCGGCAACGGGTGCGCCGCCAGTTCGGCCTGACGATCGCGTTCGAAAATACGCTGGCGAAAGCGCTGATGCACTTTCCTGCGTGTTTTCTTCAGGCGGGCAAGTCGTATACGGCGACGAGGTGTACGCATAAAGTCTCCTGGTGCGGTGAGTAAAACGTCCGCAGGTCAATCAACAAAGTTTGGGCCAGTTGGCCCGACAATCCAAAGAACAGGGCCGACAGCGCAGCATGAACGGCGCTGTCTGGTACGACTACTGTCCACTCAGGACACGCGCCGGATCGATGCGGCTGGCGCGCCGTGCGGGATACCAACTTGCCAGCAGGCTTAGCACAATAGCGGTAATCAGTACTGAAAACACGTCCAGCCAGTGCAATTCAGACGGCAGGAAGTCGATGAAGTAGATATCGCCGGCTAACAAATGGTGACCGGTCAGCGTTTCAAGACCTTTCATCAGCGATGTCAGATTCAGCGCCACCAGTACACCGACCACCACGCCGCTCACGCTGCCCAGCAGGCCTGCCAGCAGGCCGTACCAGATAAAAATTGCCCGAATCAGGCCATCTTTTGCGCCCAGCGTCCGCAGAACGGCGATATCACTGCTCTTGTCTTTAACGGCCATCACCAGTGTCGACACAATGTTGAAACAGGCGACGCCGATCACCAGCACCATGGCCAGGTACATGATGGCGCGAATCATCTGGATATCGCGGTACATATAACCGTAGGTGCCAATCCAGCTTTTGATATACACGTAAGCGTGCGTCACTTCACCCGCCGCGCGCACCAGTTTGGCCGCCTGGAAGGGATCGTTCATCTTCAGCGCGATGCCGGTCACGCTGTCACCCATATCCAGATACTGCTGCGCGTCCGCCAGCGGCACCAGAGCCAGGCTATGATCCAGCATTCCGCTCAGCTGCAAAATACCGCTCACCTGCAGGCGAATACGTTTGGGTTGCAGGAGCTTATTCTCACCGTCGTTGTTCGGGATCATGATGGTGATCCAGTCGCCCTGCTTCACGTTGAGCGCCTTTGCGATACCACCACCGAGGATGATTTGTTGTTTCCCTGCCGCAAAGGATGACCAGGCATTGTCGGTGACAAAAGAAGGTAAGGCACTCAGCCGTGGCTCCTGTGCCGGATCCACGCCTTTCACCTGCAACGCTTCCATCTTCGCGCCACTTTCAATCAGGCCGGTAAAGTTGACATAGGGCGCGGCAGCCGCGATGCCAGGCACCTGCTCAATCGGCGCGATCAATGAGTGCCAGCGCTGAAAAGGCTGATTAACGGCTTCGATTTCACCGTGCGGGACCACGGCAAGAATGCGTTTATTCAGCTCACGCTCGAAGCCGTTCATGGCGCTCAGGCCAATGATCAGCACCGCAACGCCGAGTGCAATGCCCACGGTGGAAATCACCGAGATCAGCGACACCATGCCGCCGCGACGACGGCCACGGCTAAAACGCAGCCCCAGTAACAGTGATAGCGACGATCCCATCAGACCGCTCCCGCCAGGATAATCTGATCGCTGAGCTGGCCGTCGCGCATTTCCATCTGACGCGTCATGCGTTTTGCCAGATGCAGATCGTGGGTGACCACCAGAAACGCCGTGCCCTGACGCACATTCAGCTCCCCCAGCAGTTCAAAAATGGCATCCGCATTGCGGGCATCCAGGTTACCGGTGGGCTCATCAGCCATGACCAGGCGGGGACGATTCACCAGCGCACGGGCAATCGCCACGCGCTGACGTTCACCACCAGACAGTTCAGACGGACGATGGGCGGCGCGGTGTTCCAGCCCGACGGCGGCCAGCATTTCCCGCGCGCGTGCCTGGGCTTCGCCTTTAGCGGTTTTGCCAATCAGCAGTGGCATCGCGACGTTTTCCAGCGCGCTAAAGTCGGGCAGCAGGTGGTGAAACTGGTAGATAAAGCCCAGTTCGCGGTTACGCAGTTCGGCCTTATCAGAAGAAGACATGCTGTTCAGCGAACGTCCGTCAAACACCACATCGCCCGCAGTGGGCGTATCCAGCCCGCCCAGCAGGTGCAGCAGGGTACTTTTTCCTGATCCTGAACTGCCGACAATCGCCATCAGTTCACCAGGTTGCACATCAAAATTCACGTTGCGCAGTACGTCGGTCTGTACGCTGCCTTCCTGATAGCGTTTGCACAGGTCGCGGCACTGCAACAAAGGAGAGTTACTCATAGCGTAAAGCCTCAGCGGGTTGTACGGCGGCAGCGCGCCATGAAGGGTAAAGCGTAGAAAGCAGCGCAATCACCATTGCGCTGAAAGCGATAGTCACCACCTGCCACAGATTAATATCCACAGGCAGCGCGGCACCGTCCAAAAACAGGCCAATGACCGGCATCAGGTTATTAAGCTGGCTGGCTAACAGGACGCCAAGCAGCGCCCCGAGCAATGTGCCAATAATCCCGGCACTGGCACCCTGCACCATAAAAACGGCGACAATCTGACGGCGGGTTAATCCCTGGGTTTGCAGAATGGCCACTTCACCTTGCTTCTCCATGATCAGCAGGCCCAGCGAGGTGATGATATTGAAGGCCGCAACGGCAATGATCAGGCTCAGCAGCAGCCCCATCATGTTTTTCTCCATACGCACGGCCTGGAATAAATCCCCTTTGCGTTCGCGCCAGTCTTTCCAGACCATGCCCGCGGGCAGAGCCTGTTGGCTCACGCTGTCAACCTCAAGCGGCTTATCCAGCCACAGACGCCAGCCGGTAATATTGCCCGCGGGATAGCGCATAATGCGCGACGCATCCTGCTGGTTAACCAGAATCTGATAGCCATCAACTTCGCTGTTAGCCGCATACGTGCCCGCCACGGTAAACAGGCGCTGGCTCGGCACGCGCCCCATGGGCGTGAACTGGCTGACGGACGGCACCATCAGGCGGATCTGATCACCCCGTTTCACGCCCAGCTGCGAGGCCAGTTGTTCGCCCAGGATGACGTTATACTGACCGGGCTGTAACACGCTTTGCGGCGTGTTAACGAGAAAAGGCGTCAGGGGATCCTTTTCGTCCGGCTGGATCCCCAGCATCACCCCGACTGAGACGTTGTGTGCACTTTGCAGCACCACATTACCGGTGGTCAGCGGCGCGATGCGGTCAACGCCGTTGAGCTTGAGTGCAGAGGCAGGGAATTGCTGCGGATTGATGCTGCCCGTGTTGCTGGTGATCAGCGCCTGTGGCATCAGGCCCAGGATGTTGCCCTCAAGCTCGCGCTCGAAACCGTTCATCACAGACAGCACAGTAATCATGGCCAGCACGCCAAGCGTGATACCAATGGTGGAGAGCCAGGAGACAAAGCGACCGAAACGATCCGCTGCTCTTCCGCGCATGTAGCGCAGACCGATAAATAGCGCGACAGGTTGATACATGGTATCCAATGTGCAGTTGCTGGAAAATAAGTAGAGAGGATGATAAAGGAGCTGTGCACTTTATGAAACCTCTAACCCTCTGAGTCTGCTGCAAAGTTGTATCAGAATAGGTTAGCAGACGGTTTGATGCACAGGATTACGCCACAAAGATGATGTTTATCGTACGATCATTCACGCCCCACATCGGTATACTTATTCGGGTAAAGCGGTGACGGCTATGACCGTGACTCTGATGTACCCGATTCACTTTCCTGCGAGCCCTGTTCGCAAAAAAGATTTACACACAGCAACCCTTCTGCATCGCCTGCATCAGGCGAAGCGGCAGAAAAAATCTGCCGCAGAGGTGATCCCCATGGCGTATTATGGAATGATGACGCCCTGGTAAAAATGGAGCAACCTCGAGATCACATGTCCGAACCGACTCGCTATACCCTGCCCGTGAAATCAGGCGACCAACGCCTGCTCGGTCAGCTGACTGGCGCTGCGCACGCGGTTGAGTGTGCCAGCATCACTGAGCGCCATGCAGGTCCGGTGTTAATGATTACACCCGATACGCAAACCGCCCTGCGTCTGCTGGACGAGATTCGTCAGTTTACCGATTTACCTGTTACCCACCTTGCGGACTGGGAAACGCTGCCTTATGACAGCTTCTCACCCCACCAGGATATTATCTCGGCACGTCTGTCCACCCTGTATCAGTTGCCCACGCTGCAACGCGGCATGCTGATTATGCCGGTCAACACGCTGATGCAGCGTGTTTGTCCTCACAGCTACCTGCACGGTCATGCGCTGGTGATGCAGCAGGGCCAGAAACTGTCACGCGACCGCCTGCGCGACCAGCTTGAACAGGCCGGCTATCGCCATGTCGATCAGGTGATGGAGCACGGCGAGTACGCCACACGCGGCGCCCTGCTCGATCTGTTCCCGATGGGCAGTGATCAGCCCTACCGTATTGATTTTTTTGATGACGAGATCGACAGCCTGCGCCTGTTTGATGTCGACAGCCAGCGAACGCTGGAAGCCGTTCCCGCCATTAATTTGCTGCCGGCCCATGAATTTCCCAGCGATAAAACAGCCATTGAACTGTTCCGTAGCCGCTGGCGTGAAAACTTTGATGTGCGCCGTGAGGCAGAGCATATTTATCAGCAGGTGAGCAAAGGCACCCTGCCGGCCGGTATTGAATACTGGCAACCGCTGTTCTTCGACCAGCCGTTACCGTCGCTGTTTAGCTATCTGCCTGACAATACGTTGATCGTGAACTGTGGCGATCTGGAAGGCAGTGCCGAGCGCTTCTGGCAGGATGCGAATGCGCGTTACGAAAACCGCCGTGTCGATCCCATGCGCCCGCTGCTGGAGCCGACCACGCTGTGGCTGCGCCCGGATGCCTTAATGGGGGAACTCAAAGCCTGGCCGCGTATCCGTATGACCCATGAGGTGCTGCCGGCCAGGGCCGCCAATACCAACCTGGGCTATGAATCCCTGCCCGATCTGTCCGTTCAGGCGCAGGCGAAAGCGCCGCTGGATCATTTACGTCAGTTCCTGGAACAGTTTACCGGCGACGTGGTGTTTTCTGTGGAAAGCGAAGGCCGCCGTGAAAGCCTGCAGGAGTTGCTGGCGCGCATTAAAGTACGGCCGAAACCCATTCGTCATCTGCGCGAGGCCCGTGAGGCACAGTATGGTCTGATGATCGGTGCCAGCGAGCGTGGCTTTGTGGATACACAGGGGAAGCTGGCTTTCATCTGTGAAAGCGATTTGCTGGGCGAACGCATCAGCCGCCGCCGCCAGGATACGCGCCGCACCATTAATCCAGACATCCTGATTCGCAACCTGGCGGAACTGCATCCGGGCCAGCCTGTGGTGCACCTTGAACACGGCGTCGGGCGCTACATCGGCCTGACCACGCTGGAAGCCGGCGGCATTCAGGCAGAGTATTTGATGCTCTCCTATGCCAATGACGCCAAGTTGTACGTCCCGGTTTCCTCCCTGCATCTTATCAGTCGTTATGCCGGCGGTGCCGACGAAAATGCACCGCTGCATAAACTGGGCAGCGATGCCTGGTCGCGCGCGCGGCAGAAAGCGGCGGAGAAAGTGCGCGACGTGGCCGCTGAACTGCTGGATATCTATGCTCAGCGTGCCGCCAAGGCCGGGTTTGCCTTCAAACATGACCGTGAGCAGTATCAACTGTTCTGCGAAAGTTTTCCGTTTGAAACCACACCCGATCAAACCCAGGCCATCAATGCCGTGTTAAGTGACATGTGCCAGCCGCTGGCCATGGATCGTCTGGTGTGCGGTGATGTGGGCTTTGGTAAAACCGAAGTCGCCATGCGCGCGGCCTTCCTGGCGGTGGAGAACAACAAGCAGGTGGCGGTGCTGGTTCCCACCACCCTGCTGGCTCAGCAGCATTACGATAATTTCCGTGACCGCTTCGCTAACTGGCCGGTGCGCATCGAAATGCTGTCACGCTTCCGCAGCGCCAAAGAGCAGAATCAGATTTTGCAGGAGGCCAGCGAAGGCAAAATTGATGTGCTGATTGGCACTCACAAGCTGTTGATGAGCGACATTAAGTGGCACGATCTGGGCTTACTGATCGTCGATGAAGAACACCGCTTTGGCGTGCGTCACAAAGAGCGCATCAAGGCGATGCGCGCCGATGTGGATATCCTTACGCTGACCGCCACGCCGATTCCCCGTACGCTGAATATGGCCATGAGCGGGATGCGCGACCTGTCCATCATTGCCACGCCACCCGCGCGTCGTCTGGCGGTAAAAACCTTTGTACGGGAATA
Source organism: Pantoea sp. SGAir0180 (assembly GCF_043546245.1). NCBI lineage: Bacteria > Pseudomonadati > Pseudomonadota > Gammaproteobacteria > Enterobacterales > Erwiniaceae > Pantoea > Pantoea sp. SGAir0180. The sequence continues at coordinate 2,173,279 of NZ_CP028071.1, forward strand.
CGACGACTTAGTGATTCGCGAAGCCATTTTGCGCGAAATTTTGCGCGGTGGTCAGGTCTATTACCTGTATAACGATGTCGAAAATATCGAGAAAGCCTCGCAGCGGCTGGCGGAACTGGTGCCGGAAGCGCGCATTGCCATTGGTCACGGACAGATGCGCGAACGCGATCTGGAACGGGTGATGAATGACTTCCATCATCAGCGTTTCAATGTTCTGGTATGTACCACCATCATCGAAACCGGCATTGATATTCCGACGGCGAATACCATCATTATCGAACGGGCCGATCACTTCGGGCTGGCACAGCTACATCAGTTGCGTGGTCGCGTGGGCCGGTCGCACCATCAGGCTTATGCCTGGCTGCTGACCCCACATCCCAAAGCCATGACGACCGACGCGCAAAAACGTCTGGAAGCCATCGCCTCCCTGGAAGATCTGGGGGCAGGCTTTGCGCTGGCTACGCACGATCTCGAAATTCGGGGTGCCGGTGAACTGCTGGGTGAAGAGCAAAGTGGTCAGATGGAAACCCTGGGCTTCTCGCTGTACATGGAACTGCTGGAAAATGCGGTCGATGCATTGAAAGCCGGTCGCGAGCCTTCGCTGGAAGATCTCACCAGTAATCAGACCGAAGTAGAACTGCGCATGCCTGCCCTGCTGCCGGAAGACTTTATTCCGGACGTGAATACCCGTTTATCGCTGTATAAACGCGTAGCCAGTGCCGAAACGGAAGAGGAGTTGCAGGAGCTGAAGGTGGAAATGATCGATCGCTTCGGTCTGTTACCCGATCCAGCGCGTAATCTGCTGGACATCGCCGTGCTGCGCATGAAAGCGCGAGCGGTGGGCGTGCGCAAAATTGAAGCCAGCGACAAAGGCGGTTATTTTGATTTTGCTCCGCAGAACAGTGTCGATCCGGCCTGGCTGATTGGTCTGCTGCAGAAAGATGCAAAGCAGTGGAAACTGGAAGGTCCGACACGGTTACGCTTTACCCGTGAGCTGACGGAACGAAAGGTGCGCATGGACTGGGTGCAGTCATTTATGAACCAGTTACTGGAAAATCAGGTCGCGTCTTAACCGTGCTCATCGTTTTGCATTCATGCAGCTGACAAGCCGCCTTACGGCGGCTTTTTATATGGTTTGCTGAGAAGTGCGTATCATGCGCCTGTTTCCGCTGCCACGCTTTTCATCAGGAGCGTGCATTCATGCCGTGGTGTCAGACAGGCTTTTTATGCGGATCACGCGGTGACTGACGTCGGCCAATCAACAGCGCGCCAAGGCAGGCACAGGACGTGACCAGCATCAGGGGCGTCAGCGCATAGGTAAAACTCCCCGTGCTGGTGCGAATTAAGCCGATTAGCCAGGTGCCCACAAACACGCCCAGATTATTAAGGGCATTGATTTGCCCGATGACCACAGCCGCCGCGCTGGCGGGGATCATCTCGGTTGCCATCGCCCAGAACGGGCCCTTAATCATCGACGCTGCGGTAATGGTCAGGCATAGCACCATCAGCATCGGCCAGAGATGGGTAACATACATGCTGGCCGCAAGACCGGTCGCTCCCAGCAATAACGGAAAAGCGGTGTGCAGACGACGCTCGCCTGTCTGGTCAGAGTGACGTCCCCACAGATACATCGCCAGGCTCGCCACCGCGAACGGAATGGCATTGACTAAGCCAATCTGAATAACGCTCAGGTTAAAGGTTTTAATGATTTGAGGTTGCCATAATGCCAGACCATTGGTAACGGCGGTTCCGCCCAGATAAATAAGCGTCAGCAGCAGCACGCGCGGACTGAACAACGTGGCGAACAGGCTGACGCGCGGGGTTGTCGGGGCGGTACTTTTCTGCTCTTCCGCCATCGTATGGCGTAACCAGCTGCTTTCCTGCGGGCTCAGCCATTTAGCCTCCAGAGGCTGCCTCGGCAACATCACAAAAGTCAGGAATCCCAGCGCGACAGCCGGCGCACCTTCAAGGATAAATAACCAATGCCAGCCACGCAGGTTCATCAGGCCATCGAAATTAAGCAGTGCGGCGGACAGCGGTGAACCCAGCACGCTGGACACCGGCAGCGCCATCATCAGGATGGCCACCATTTGTCCACGATAACGTTTGGGAAAACAAAGCGTAAAGTAATAAATGACGCCCGGGAAAAAGCCGGCTTCCGCGATCCCCAGTAAAAACCGGAGAAGATAAAAAGATACCGGGCCCTGCGCCATTGACATGCCCGCCGCCAGCAATCCCCATGCAATCATGACGGCAGACAGCCAGCGGGTTGCGCCCACTTTTGTCATCACCATATTGCAGGGCACGGCGAAAAGGCAGTAGGCAAAGAAAAACAGCCCTGCACCCAGGCCGTATGCGGCAGCGGATAAGCCGATGTCGCCATTCATTTGTAATGCCGCAAAGCCGACGTTGACGCGGTCCAGGGACGCCAGAAAATAGCCTACCGTAAACAGCGGCATCAGCCGCCATGCCATCTTGCGCACTGTGCTGTGCTCGACTGAGGTGTTATCACGCATTGAACTGTTCCCTTTTACTTTTGCACCGAAGCAAACCGGTTTTGTTATCAACGGTTAGCCTGCTTTCTCAATGCATTTGATAAGAAAGAGTAATTAAGCGTAATGCTCTTTCCCTGACTGTGCACTTTGTTCTAAATATGTAAAAATCCAGCAAGTAATGTGTTACAAAAACTGTCCTGACGTGACTGTCTGTGAATCGCGTGAATGAAAATGTCAGCCTGACGCCGCCGCTTTAACGCAGTCATATTTACCGGGCAGCCGGGATCTGATGCATAAGGTCAGCCATGCACGGCGAGCAGCCTGGAAGAGGCTATCGTTCGGTTGCGCGCTTTAGCGTTCGGATAAGCAAAAAAAAGCGCATCCGGAGATGCGCTTATCATTTTTGTTATGTGTGCTGTGTGACCGCAGTGCGGCAAGCTTTGCCCTTAAGCCTTGTCGCCGTTCAGGATCAATTGTCCGTTACGGTCAACCGGAATACGCGTACCCGGATCGTTTTCCATACGGATTTTACCCTGCTGGTCGCCGATCTTGTAGGTTACGTCATAACCCAGCATCTTTTCTTGTTTGTCGTATACGGTTCTGCAACGCTGTTCAGACGTCGTATAGGTATCACGATCCTGCAGGCCGCCCTGAACCTGGTTACCGGCATAACCGCCTGCCAGCGCACCGGCTACCGTTGCGACATCGCGTCCGCGACCGCCGCCAAACTGATGACCAAGCACACCGCCCGCTACCGCACCCAGTACTGAACCGGCGATACGGTTTTCATCCTGAACCGGACGACGATGCGTCAGCGTCACGTTACGACATTCCTGACGCGGTTGTTTGATAGATTCTTTTATTGGTGTTGCTGACAGCACCTGTGCGTATTGAGGACCGCGGTCAAACACGTTAATGCTTGCTACGGCGGCAACACCCAGTGCCGCTGCCACGCCAATACCGATACCCGCTAACATTGATTTATTCACAGGAAGTTCCTCCTGAAAGTGTTACCGCGCATTCCTGCCGCTGGATATCCCTCACAGCACTGGCAGAACCGGCGTGCGCGACTCGCCGTTTGGTTAAGATAAGTTTTACAGATGTAAAGCTTTTGCAATATCGGAATTTGGGAAGAAAATCGCGCCAACAGTGGTGCTACCACGTTTTCGGAGAGTTCTGAACAGAAATGACAGCGTAAAATCGTGCGCGGGTTTCGCCACCGGAACAGCACCGGTGGCGAAGTCAGACGAATCCGCCCCGTACTCTTAGTGCAGTTTCAGCCGGGGGCGAATCACCCGGTTCAGGCTCCCCACCACCATCATCAGGCCAGTTTTGATATAGCCATGCAGGGCGACCTGATGCATGCGGTACAGGGAGATATAGACAACACGGGCGATGCGCCCTTCAATCATCATAGAGCCGCGCATCAGGTTGCCCATCAGGCTTCCCACCGTACTAAAGCGCGACAGCGACACCAGCGAGCCGTGGTCTTTATAGACGTAGGCTTTCAACGGCTTGCCCCGGTACTGTAGCAGGATGTTATCCAGCGCACAGGACGCCATCTGATGAGCTGACTGCGCACGCGGTGGCACGAATCCGCCACCCGGCAAGGCACAGGAGGCACAGTCGCCGATAGCGTAGATATCCTCATCCAGCGTGGTTTGCAGCGTGTCTTTGACCACCAACTGATTAATGCGATTCGTTTCCAGTCCACCGATGCCTTTCATAAAATCAGGCGCTTTGATGCCCGCTGCCCAGACCATTAAATCGGCTTCGATAAATTCGCCGCTCTTCGTGTGCAGGCCCTGCTTATCTGCGCTGGTGACCATCGTTTGTGTCAGCACGCGAACACCCAGCTTTGACAGTTCCTGATGGGCCGCAGCCGAAATACGCGGTGGTAAGGCTGGCAGGATACGTTCGCCCGCTTCCACCAGCGTTACGTTCAGCGCTTCACTGTCGAGCGCCTTATAGCCATAGCTGTGCAGTTGCTTCACGGCATTATGCAGCTCCGCCGACAGCTCAACGCCTGTTGCTCCGCCCCCGACGATGGCGATATTGACCTTCTCCAGCGCCCCTTCACTGGCCGAGAATTTCAGGAACAGGTTGAGCATTTCGTTATGGAAACGGCGAGCCTGGTGCGGGTTATCGAGAAAAATGCAGTGATCTTTGACGCCCGGCGTCCCAAAGTCGTTTGAGGTACTGCCCAGCGCCATCACCAGCGTGTCGTAGGCCAGTTCGCGCTCGGGCACTAATACGTCCCCCTGCGCATTGACCACTTCGGCCAGCTGAATCACTTTCTTTTCGCGGTTAATGTTAGTGAGCGAACCCAGCTGGAACTGGAAACCGTGATTACGGGCATGCGCCAGATAACTCAGCGCATCAATCCCTTCGTCCATCGATCCGGTAGCGACTTCATGCAGCAGCGGCTTCCACAAGTGACTGTGGTTGCGATCGACCAGAATAATCTCGGCTTTCTTTTTACGCCCCAGCTTGTGGCCCAGTTGCGTGGCCATTTCCAGCCCGCCGGCACCGCCGCCAACAATAACAATTTTCTTAACAGATGCAGTCAACAAGGACCCCCTCAAATTGTGAACCAAAAGTTAATCAATGGTTAAATTAAACCTTAATAAACATAGGGTTGGCGACATAACATCGCTATCTGAAGGCAGAATACCATGACGGCCCCGGATGGGCCTCAGAAAATTGATGTACATCAAATTTAGCAGACTGTTCCTGGCATAGAGCCCGGCATCGTGCGGTTGCCGCGTTGTGTTAAACGGTGGTTTTGAAGGCGTTGATTCGCTGGAGATGGGGCGAGAGATTCCTGAACTTATGGCTTTCGCTTTCGTCCCAGATAAGGGGGTAATAAGGCTGGAGCAGCGTCGCGGTGCGCTGGCTGTCAAGCGCCTCATCATGACGCGCTAAAATGGTCAGGCAGCGGTCACGATTACGCTCGCGAAAATCGCTGACGCACTTGGTGGCTATATCCAGGTACTCTTCAGGACGATCAATCCTGCCTTCCATGGTCTCGAAGGGAAAGAGGTTGGGGTTAAACAGGACCTGACGGATACCGCATAAAAAACCAATACGCTCGGACCAGTAGCCTCCTAAGCCGACCCCGCAGATCAGCGGACGGGGATCATCACTGAGGCCCAGCATTTTATCCGTTTCTTTCAGCAGAAATTGCATGTCATGTTTAGGATGACGGGTGCTGTAACTGATGAGTCTGACATCAGGATCGATAAACTGCAGTTGCAACACTTTTTCGTGGTTGCCCGGGCTCGTCGCGTCAAAACCGTGCAGATAAATAATCATGTTTATCCTCTATGGCTGTCGCGCCGGGCAACCTGATGGCTATAACGCGGCTTTATGTGCCAGCCAGCGCGCCTGTAGCGCACTGAGCTGCTGCGCATTGTCTTTCCAGCGGCGACTCGCTTTCAGGCTCTCCCGGCTCAGGATTCCACGATGATACAACTGCATGACAGGCTCCGCTTCGATCAGGGTCAAATTATCTATGACACTGACGGCGCCCTTGCGATCGTTACAAACCAGAACCATGTCACAACCGGCAGACAGTGACTGCTGCGCACGCTCCGCATAGCTGCCCATCACGGCGGCACCTTCCATGGAGAGATCGTCAGAGAAAATCACGCCCTTAAAGCCCAGTTCCTGGCGTAACACCGTTTTCAGCCAGTAGGGTGATCCGCTGGCAGGAAGCGGGTCCGCTTCGCTGTAGATCACATGGGCAGGCATAATGGCATCCAGCGCCTGTTCATGAATCAGCGTACGAAAAATGGCCATATCGTGCTCGCGCACCTCGGCTTCACGGCGATTGTCGCGCGGGGTTTCTTTATGGGAATCTGCGCTGACCGCACCATGACCGGGGAAATGCTTACCGGTCGTCTTCATTCCCGCCTCATGCATACCGGCAATAAAGCGGCGCGCTATCGCGAGAGCGATCTGCGGATCCGCGTGAAATGACCGGTCGCCAATGGCCGCACTGATGTGGCCGATATCCAGCACCGGCGCAAAGCTGATGTCGATATCCATCGCTATCATTTCGGCGGCCATCTGCCAGCCTGCCTGCTGGGCCAACTCCCCTGCCGTGCTCATATCGTGGAGCGCAGCAAATGACTGCATCGCCGGTAGTGTGGTGAAGCCGTCACGAAAACGCTGTACCCGACCACCTTCCTGATCGACGGCCACAACCAGACGAGTGTGCGACGCGGCGCGGATCTGACGGACCAGCTCGGCCAGTTGCGCCGGATCGTGGTAATTGCGGGCAAAAAGAATCACGCCCCCCACCAGCGGATGGCGCAGTATGTCGCGCTCTTCGGCATCCAGCTCGAAACGCTCAACGTCCAGCATGAGTGGGCCGGGAAAACGTGTTGTCATAACCTGTATCCTGTCTCTCTGCGCCTCTGCGCAAAGCCGTTAAATCTGTGACCAGCTCTGTTGAGCCAGCTGTTGTAATTGGGCATCGCCACTCTGTTCTGCGCGCAGTTGATACCAACTGGCCACTAGCAGGTGCAGCCATGGTTGCCAGCGACGGACCTGACGCTGAAGTGAAGCCAGCGGTAACTGCATCCGCTCAGCATAGTCGGTTAGCCAACCGGTTTGCTGATCCGGCACGGCTAAACAGACGGCGGCCAGCTCCAGCGCCACATCCCCGTCCGCGGCATATTCCCAGTCGATAAGATGCAACCCCTGCGATGACTGGATCAGGTTGGCAGGATGAACATCCATATGCAGCGGGGCAAGGCGCAACGGACGCGGCTCACCCTGCTCTGTCAGCCGTTTTAGCTGGCGCAGCCAGCAATACTGACGCTGCTGGCACTGCTGCCAGTATTGCCACAGCAGGGGTAACAGCACGACACGATAACCGGTCAGCGGCTGGTGATGAAGCCGCTGGAGGAGCGTAATCACCTCGTACCGCTGTGCACGAAAACCCGCCTCATCCAGCACCTCACCTTCCTGCCAGGGCATAATAAGGCCATGGCGGTTACCCGCCAGCGGCGCGTTCACCAGCCCGCTGGGCTGCAACTTGCGCAACACACGGTGCTCGCGCTGGCGATTAACGAACGGTATCGCGGGATGCGGTGCCGGGCGGAGAAGATAGCGTCCCTGTGCGGTCAGGATGCGACAACTCTGCCCGGTTAAGCCCGCGAGTGAGGTCAGGTTGACCGGCTGCTCACCCGTTGTAGCCTGAATCAGCTGTAAAAAAGCGGCATTAATTCTGGGCGACACCGTTGCCCGACCAGATAATTTCGCCCGTCTGCACCAGCATGAGCTGCATCTGGATGGTCGGCGTTTTGACGTCACCCTTCGCCGTGCTGTAAAGGACATACTGGGCGTTAACGTTACGCGCCAGGCCAATCGCTTTACTGCGTGAGTTAAGACTGTCGTCCGGCGAAAGCCCCAGCGCCTGTTTGGCCTGCGCCAGCTGCTCCGGCGACACCAGGCTGAACTTACCATTGTTGTTCAGCGCCGTCTGAATGGCACTGGTTGCCTTCTCCGACTGGAGTGAACCGTTAGTGTTGTTTTTGATACGATCCACCAACAGCACGCTGCCCGGCTGCACAGTTGCGGCACGCACCATTTGGGCGACCAGCGGCTGTACGGTGGCATCCCAGTTAATTGTCACCAGCTTTGGCGGCTGCGGAACGGGTTGAGGCTGAGGAACCGGCTGCGGCTCAGGCTGAGGAACGGGCTGAGTCTGTTCCTCGGGCTGAGTTTGCTGTTCCACGGGGGCAGGCTGCTGCTGTTTCAACATACAGCCCGAAAGAATAAGCGCCATCATCAGTGCGCCAGTACGATTAACACTGCGAATCACGTAACAGTCCTCAGAGATAGATATAGAGACGAACCTTGCTGGCCGTCAGGTTACCCAGTTGCGACACCGCAGCGACGCTGCCGTCAGGCGGCACCGTGACAATCTGCGCGGGTTCACGCGGCGTTATTTCCAGCCCTTTATCGTCGTACCAGTAATAACGATAGTGCACCACAACCGGGGTTTCACGCTGATTGTAGAGTATGCTGCTGGCACGTTTCTGACCGTCGTGGTCATCCAGCGTGGGCTCATCGGTAATAATGCCCGCTGAAAGCACGGATGATTCCATCACCAGCGACTGAGACGTATTGATCATCGGTTTGTCACTACTGCAACCGGTCAGACTCAGCAAAACGGCCAGTCCTGTCAGCCATGAACGCATAGCAAGGTCCCCTTCAGGGATCAATGTGACAGCATCGGACCAAGCGGTTTACCGCCTACCAGATGCATATGAATATGGTAAACTTCCTGACCACCGTGCTGATTGCAGTTGACGATCAGGCGATAACCCTCTTTATCAATCCCTTCTTCACGCGCAATCTTCGCCGCCGCCGTGAACATCCGGCCAAGCGCCTGCTCATGTGCCGCCTCAACATCGTTGGCGGTCGGGATAAGAATGTTAGGGACAATCAGGATGTGCGTGGGGGCTTTAGGCGAGATATCGCGAAACGCCGTGACGAGTTCATCCTGATAAACCACGTCGGCGGGAATTTCGCGACGGATGATTTTACTGAAAATCGTTTCTTCAGCCATAGAGAGCAGTTCCTTTAGCCTGGGTAGATAATCTCTCAGTATGCGGGAGAAATTCGTTTTCTTTCAACCTCGCGCCGCTCTTTCTTACATTAAGTGGCGGTGTTTAACGCATTTCCGCCCTTGTAAGGGCACGAAACAGGCCTTTCCATTTTTATCACCCCACAGTCAGTGTCGTCTCCTTTCCTGCAGCCTGTCGTGGAATGAAACGATCACGTATCTCTGGTTTTCACGCGCAGCAGTCCTGCAAACGTTGGGTCGTTGCCACAGTCTCCGCTCCCCTGCTGTCCTGGCCGGGTTGACGGATATCACCCGCTGTCTTTCCGTGCAACGACAGCCCTTTCTGCTCTACGCACTATTGGCCCCAACAGTCGGCTCATCCACAGCGTGACGGGCGTTACTTAAGTTCCTGCATTACTGGGCGGGGGTGACAGCAAAAGGTTGCAACATTTGATCATTAAAGCCCTATCATTTCTTGCCGAAACTATAAATAACGTGTCGGATTAGTTTGATCCCGAGCCCGTCGCGTTTTACACCGCTTCAGGCCGTTAAATCTTGATGCGCAATAACGTGCCTGACTGAAAACGATTACAATTAACCGTTAAACAGGATGTTAATTATGCGATTCTTACAACGCGTTAAACTGTCACACCGACTGATTTTTCTCACCGCTTTTTTTCTCATCGCCATGGTCATTATTGCCGTTATCTGTCTTCATTCCCTCAGAACACTGGCGGCATCAGAACAGCAGTTATACACATCGCGGCTTGAACCGGTTCAGATGATGAACGTGGCGGCCCGCGAAATGGCGACCCACTTTCGACGGGGCTATGCGTATGTTTTTCCGGGTGGCAACGTCACCGCGGCCGAATCCCGTCAAAATACGATAAAATTTAACCAAAAATCACAGCAGTCGGTCCAGACCGCAGTGGATTTTCTGAAACAGTCCCAGGATCCCGCGTTGGTCGCGATTACGCAAAAAGTGTTGCAGGCCTGGCCGGACTATCTGGCCTCTATGCAGCGGGTTTATGCGCTGGCGAACAATAACGACATTCCGGGTGCCCTGAAGGAAATTGCCACTCAGACCGACCGCCTGCACGTCGCTGTCAGAGATCCGCTGCTGGAGGCCGTGAAGATTTACAACGCCTCTGTGCATCAGGTCATTGATGACAATGTTTCCCACATAGACAGTACCTCGTTCACGCTCATTCTGTTAATCGGTCTGACCTTCCTCGCCGGCGGCGTACTCGGTACGCTGATTTTTATCTCTGTCATGAAGCAACTGGGGGCGGAACCGGAAGTGGCGGTCCACATGGCGGGACTGATTGCGCGCGGTGACCTTCACGGGCACAACGAAACAAAACCCGGTGATACCTCCAGCCTGATTTTTCAGTTGTCTGTGATGCGTCAGCACATCCGCGATCTGATCAGTGAAGTCCAGGATGCCGCTGAGCAGGTGGCAAAATCCTCCGCAGAAATCGCCAACGGCACGCAGGATTTGTCACGCCGTACCGAGTCTCAGGCATCTGCACTGGAAGAAACCAGCGCCTCAATGGAACAGCTCTCTTCGGCAGTACAGAGTAATGCAGATAATGCGCGGGTGGCCAATGATGTCGTCAAACACGCGTTTCAGATTGTGGCCAGCGGCGGCCAGTCCGTCTCGGATGTAGAAGAGACCATGCACGCTATCCAGGACAGCAGCAGCCGGATAGGTGAAATCATTAGCGTGATTGACGGCATTGCTTTTCAGACCAATATCCTGGCGCTTAACGCGGCGGTCGAAGCGGCCCGGGCGGGCGATCAGGGACGGGGTTTTGCTGTGGTAGCCGGAGAGGTTCGCAGTCTGGCACAACGCAGCGCCGTGGCGGCTCAGGAAATCAAAGCGTTGATTACGGAGAGCCACTCGCGGGTAGCAACCGGGGTGAATAATGTCAGCGTGGCGGGCGAGACCATGAAGGCGGTGGTGAAAGAGATTCATCGCGTTAACGATCTGGTTGCCGAAATCAGCACCGGAAGCCATGAGCAGAGCACCGGCGTGAAACAGGTCGGCATTGCCGTGGCGCAGATGGACAGCGATACGCAGCAGAATGCGGCACTGGTTGAAGAAACGGCGGTGGCCACAGCTCAGCTGCAACGGTTGTCCGATCTGCTGTTGCAGACGACCTCTAAATTTGTGACGCGTCAGGCCAGCTAAAGCCAGCCCCAAACAGGTTATCGCCGTCATGCCGTTATGTCATGCCATAAAAAAACAGCGTTGAGTCGGAACTCAACGCTGTTTATGAAAGGCAAAAACGTACGCTACGGCCTGTTACATTTTACGGATGTAGTCATCCATATCGGTTTTCAGGTTATCAGATTTGGTGCCGAAAATGGCCTGAACCCCTGAACCTGCCACGACCACACCGCGTGCACCCAGGTTTTTCAGTTCTGTTTGATCGACCTTGCTGACATCCGCCACGCTGACGCGCAGACGGGTAATACAGGCATCCAGGTTGGTAATGTTATCTTTACCGCCAAACGCCGTAACCAGTTTGCCCGCCATTTCGGTGCCGGTTGCTGATGACGACTGCTCGCTGGCGCTGTCTTCACGGCCTGGCGTTTTCAGATCCAGCTTAACGATCAGCACACGGAACACGGTGTAGTAAACCGCCGCATAAATCATCCCGATGATCGGGAACAGCCAGATTTTGCTGCTGTTACCACTCAGAACGATAAAGTCGATCAGTCCGTGAGAGAAGCTGGTGCCATCACGCATGCCGAGCAGAATACAAATCGGGAACGCCAGACCGGCCAAGATCGCATGGATGACATACAGGACGGGCGCAACGAACATGAACGAGAATTCGATCGGCTCGGTAATCCCGGTCAGGAACGAGGTCAGTGCAGCCGAAATCATGATGCCGCCCACTTTCGCCCGGTTTTCTGGTTTTGCCGAATGCCAAATCGCAATGGCGGCCGCAGGTAAGCCATACATCTTAAACAGGAAGCCACCCGACAGTTTACCTGCGGTTGGGTCACCCGCCATATAGCGCGGAATATCGCCGTGGAAGACCTGACCTGCCGCATTGGTATATTCACCAATCTGCATCTGGAAAGGGACGTTCCAGATGTGGTGCAGACCAAATGGCACCAGCGCACGTTCAACCACGCCGTAAATACCAAAAGCGACCACAGGGTTCTGATAGGCTGCCCACTGTGAGAAATCCTGAATCGCTGAACCGACCGGCGGCCAGATAAATGACAGTACCAGGCCCATCGCGATAGCCGCCAGACCGGAAATAATCGGCACAAAGCGCTTGCCCGCAAAAAAGCCCAGATACTCAGGCAGCTTGATGCGATAGAAGCGGTTGAACATGTAAGCCGCGATGGAGCCGGCAATGATACCGCCCAGCACACCGGTGTCCGCCAGGTGTTTGGCCTCAATTTCTGCCGCAGGCAGATGCAGCACTAACGGTGCCACCACGGCCATGGTTTTCACCATGATGCCATAAGCCACTACCGCCGCCAGGGCCGAAACGCCATCGTTATTGGTAAAGCCCAGCGCAACACCGATGGCAAAAATCAACGGCATATTCGCAAAGACCGAGCCGCCCGCTTCCGCCATAACATGTGAGACGACCACAGGTAACCAGCTGAAATTGGCGGAACCTACTCCTAATAAAATACCGGCGATAGGCAGAACCGACACCGGCAGCATGAGCGATTTACCAACCTTTTGTAAGTTGGCAAAAGCGTTTTTGAACATAACGTGAAACTCCTGAGTATGAGTGCGTTTTTCGCGCAGTGCGCGTGGTAAAGAGGGAGGTTCTTTACCGGTTGGCGTTATCCACCATTTTGATTTATTACGAAGGGTAAAATAAATTACGCCTCGTTACTTTGACGGCTATCACGTTTCGCAAACCAGAGCGCTCAGACGGGTAAACATACGTGCATAACCGCCTATTTTTTCAGCGAAATCCCCTGACTCTGTTGGACAAAAACAGAGTCAGCAGCGGATATGTCGTATTTATTACAAAGCCTGAAATAAACTAACTGTCAGGCGCCAAGGCGGCTCAGGGGGATATGGAAAAGCGTGGAGAAATTCTGCGTGGTGGTTACCGCCAGCGTCTCGATATCCACGCCTTTCAGTACCGCCAGATAGTCGGCCACATCGCGTGTATAGGCCGGTTGATTCTCCTTGCCGCGATAAGGTACAGGTGCCAGATAGGGCGAATCGGTTTCAACCAAAATACGATCAAGGGGAACATAGCGTGCCGCCTCGCGTATCTGCTCAGCATTGCGGAACGTCACGATCCCTGAGAAAGAAATGTAGAACCCCATATCCAGCAGCTTCGCCGCTGTCGCCTGATCTTCCGTAAAACAGTGTAGTACACCGCCGCAGCGTTCAACCTGTTCTTCACGCAGAATCGCCAGAGTATCTTCACGCGCATCACGCGTGTGCACGATGATCGGCTTGTTCAGCGCGATCCCGGTACGGATATGCTCGCGAAACGAGTGCTGCTGCTGCGCTTTGGTTTCCTGCTGGTAATAATAATCCAGTCCGGTTTCACCCAAGGCCACCACCTGTGGATCGGCGGCCAGCCGACGGAATTCGTCGACATCGTAAGGTTCCTCCTGATTCAGCGGATGTACACCGCAGGAGAGTGCGATATTTTCGCGACCGCCTACCAGCGCCTTTAACGTGCTAAAGCCAGGTAACGTTGTGGCAATCGCCAGCATAAACCTGACGTCGCGCGCTGCCGCTTTGGCGATCACGTCATCAAGATCCTGATGGGTTTTTTCATAGTCAAGGCCATCAAGATGGCAGTGGGAATCAACAATAAACATAGTTTTCTCAGTCAGCCGGGTACTGCGGGCTTCAGGTTGTCCGCCCAGCTCAGTAGCCTGTCAGTTAACAAAAGTTCACGATTCACTGCCGCAACCTCTGACAGCGTTTCGCGGCAGCGCATCCAGTCCTGAGCGCTGTTGTTCAGCGCCGTTTGCGAGAAATGCTGCGCCAGCATCGCCACCACATCCTGACGATCCACATTGGTCAGCCACTGTGCCGCACCCTGCTGCCACTTGATGGCATCCAGTATCAACGCCAGCAGCCAGCCTATGCGCGTGCCTGGGTTATCAGTATTCAGTACTGGAAGCAGTTGCAGGATGTCCTGTTGCAGGGCGCTGGCAAGGGCATCACAGAGTGCCTGCCTTGCCTGCCATGCTCGCTCATCCAGCAGCGCCAGGGCGGCACCGGGCGCGCCTGCACTCAGGCGCAGCGCAGCCAGTAAGTGTGACTCGTCATACGCTCCCTGCTTTCTGAGCCATGCCAGACTGTGGGCTTCGTCTGGCGGTGCCAGCGTTAACACCATACAGCGGCTGCGCAGCGTCGCCAGCAAACGCGAAGGTTCACGACTGCTCAGAAAGAACCAGCTGTTTGCCGGCGGTTCTTCAAGGGTTTTCAGCAAGGCGTTCGCTGCCGCATCACTGAGCTGCGACGCATCGGGTAGCCAGACGACTTTAGCCCCGCCCTGCTGTGCATGGTGGTACATTTTTTCCGTCACCTGGCGCACGGCATCAATGCCGAGCGTGGCTTTGCCTTTTTCGGCTTCCAGCCGGTACCAGTCAGGATGCGTGTTTGCCTGCATCAGTTGACAGCCATGACAGTGACCGCAGCTTTTCAGTCCGTCGCGGCGCTGACACATCAGCCAGCGGCTCATTCCCCACACCAGGGCATCATCGCCCATGCCTTCCATGGCATTCACCAGCAGCGCGTGATGCGCGCGATCCGCCTGGTGCTGTGCAATCACCTGCCGGTAAGGCTGGTTTAGCCAGGGATACCAGTTCATGCCCGCTGTTCCGCCAGCCAGGCAGACAATGTGGATTGCAGCGCGGTGGTCACCTGTTCCAGAGGCTGCGTCGCATCGATTGTCCGAATCGTCGCATCTTCCGCCGCCAGGGCCAGGTAGCGGTCACGCGTGCGTTCGAAAAAGCGCAGTGACTCCTGCTCGATGCGATCCAGCGCACCACGAGCGCGGGCACGTTGTAATCCTGTTTCCGGTGTGACATCCAGATACAACGTCAGGTCAGGACGAAAATCCCCCAGCACCGTATCACGCAATGTACGCATCAGTTCGGCATCAACCCCACGGCCGCCGCCCTGGTAAGCCTGAGAGGAGAGATCATGCCGATCGCCCACCACCCAGGCGCCGCGCGCAAGGGCCGGTTTAATCACGGTTTCGACCAGCTGGACACGGGCGGCGTACAGCATTAACAGTTCCGCTTTATCGGTCACCTGCTCGCCCTCAATGCCCTGCTTCACCAGAATACGGAGCTGTTCAGCCAGCGGCGTACCGCCGGGTTCACGGGTAAAGACGATGTCTTCAATCCCGTGTGCCTGTAACGTTGCCACAATGGCCTCACGGGCCGTGGTTTTTCCCGCGCCTTCCAGGCCCTCAATCACAATAAACTTACTGTCCATTTTTTTCCTTTAACGCAAGCCGGTAAGCCTGGACGGCCTTGTTATGGCTGGCAAGATTGGTCGTGAACGTATGTCCACCTTTGCCATCCGCCACAAAATAGAGGTAATTGGTCTTTTCCGGATGGGCGGCGGCAATCAATGAGGCCTTACTCGGCATCGCAATCGGGCCTGGCGGCAAACCACTGATGATATAGGTATTGTAAGGCGTCGCTGTTTCCAGATCTTTGCGCGTCAGCGTGCCATTGTAGGCTGCGCCCATACCGTAAATCACGGTCGGATCGGTCTGCAGGCGCATGCCCGTCCGCAGTCGGTTAATAAACACAGAGGCCACTTTCGCCCGCTCTTCGCTGACGCCCGTCTCTTTTTCAATGATCGACGCCATCGTCACCATCTCCTGCTCATTCTTGTAGGGCAGGTTGTCCATGCGGCCTTGCCAGACTTCATCAACCATCTTTTGCATTCGCTGATGCGCACGCGTCAGCAACGCAATATCCGTTGTATTGGCGGTATACAGATAGGTATCCGGACAGAAGCTCCCTTCCAGCTGATTTTCATCCAGCCTGAGCGCCTTTGCCACGGTGGCATACTTATCATCAGGCAACGTATGTTTTACATAGGGTGCCTGGCGTAATTCACTCAGCCACTCCTGCAGGCGTTGTCCTTCTACAAAGCGCAGCGGGAACTGGGCCTCTTTGCCGCTGGCCAGCAATGCCAGTAGCTCGCGCACCGTCATTGACGGTTCCAGACGATAGGTCCCGGCTTTGAATTTTGCCAATTCAGGCTCAAACTTAAGCAACGCGCCAAACCAGATGCTGTGGGGAATAATATGCTGACTTTCCAGCTGGGCTTCTAACGCCACACGGCCCGTCCCGGCGGGCAGCGTGTAAATCGTTTCCTGGGAAAGGGGCAGACGGCTGGCAGCAAGTTGCTTCACCTGCCAGTAGCTGACGCCTGCGGCCGCCAGCAGCACTGCCAGCACACCCGCAATAATTTTTTTGCTTCGACTCATTCTGCTTCCATTATCGTTTTACAGCTTTCCTGTAGCTGGTTAAACAATGTGCGTTGATGAAAGGTCACCGCATCAAGTTGTCGAACGGGCAAGACAGGCATGAGCGTATTACAGATGACAATTTCGTCTGCGGCTAACAGCGACGCCAGCGTCGCCTGCACCACCTGACAACTCTGTCCTGCTGCACGTATTTGCGCCATCAGATTCTGCCGCATAATGCCGTCAACGCCAGCCTGATCCAGCCGGGGCGTAAAGATCGTGTTGCCGCTCCGCCAGAATAAATTGGCCGCACAGCATTCCACCACCCAACCTTCGGTGTCAAGCACCAGGGCTTCATCCGCGTCTGTCTGCTCAAGATGGGCACGAATCATCACCTGTTCAAGCCGGTTGAGATGTTTTAGCCCGGCAAACTGGGGGTTGCGTGCCAGCCGGACCGGACTGACCACCAGCCTGACACCGGTATTTTCTAACGCAGCATAGTGTCCGGGCCAGTCAGAGACCGAGACAATGCGCGTCGGCCCGCTACAGCCCGCACGACTGTAACCGCGTCCCCCACTGCCTGCGCTGATAATGACTTTAAGCACCGCGCTGTCATGGCCCGAGGCCGCCTGCAGCATTTCCCCCGCCAGAGCCTGCCAGTCAACATTCTGTAACCACAGGCGTTCGCAGCTTTGCTGTAGCCGCTGAATATGCCAGTCAAACAGCGCGATATTGCCCTTGATGATAGCGGCCGTGGTAAAGCAGCCATCGCCAAATTGTACGGCGCGATCGCGGGCCGTGAGATGGGATTGTTCGATGCCGTTAATCCACATTACCGCGTCTCCCGTATCGATATCGTGGTTGTCATGACGGTGATTTTATCGGTTTCTCTTCGTCGCTGGACAGAAAAAAGGCCCGCATAGCGGGCCTTTTAAGCAATCATAAACGCCAGGTTTAGATTTTACGGAAAATCAGTGAACCGTTAGTGCCACCGAAACCGAAAGAGTTACACAGCGTATATTCCAGTCCAGACACCTGACGTGCAGTGTGAGGAACGAAATCAAGATCGCAACCTTCGTCCGGGTTATCCAGGTTCAGGGTCGGTGGAACCGCCTGATCGCGCAGCGCCAGAATCGAATAGATCGATTCAACCGCGCCTGCCGCACCCAGTAAATGGCCGGTCATCGACTTAGTTGAGCTGACCATAACCTTGCTGGCAGCCTCACCAAACACTGATTTCACCGCCTGCGCTTCGGCTTTATCGCCTGCTGGCGTTGACGTGCCATGCGCGTTGACGTAACCGATCCTGTCAGGCGTCATCTGTGCATCACGCAGCGCATTGATCATCGCTGCGGCTGCGCCAGAGCCGTCTTCCGGTGGCGAGGTCATGTGATAGGCATCGCTGCTCATCCCAAAGCCCACGATTTCCGCGTAGATTTTAGCGCCACGCTTCTTAGCATGCTCGTACTCTTCCAGTACGATAATGCCCGCGCCGTCGCCCAGTACAAAACCATCACGGTCTTTATCCCATGGGCGGCTTGCCGCCTGCGGGTTGTCGTTACGTGTAGACAGTGCACGCGCCGCGCCAAACCCACCTACACCCAATGGTGTACTGGCTTTTTCCGCGCCACCTGCCAGCATCACGTCAGCATCGTTATAAGCGATGATACGTGCCGCATGACCAATGTTGTGAACGCCAGAAGTACAGGCGGTCGCAATGGAAATGCTGGGGCCTTTCAGGCCATACATGATGGTGAGATGTCCCGCCACCATATTGACGATTGTGGAAGGCACGAAGAAAGGGCTGATTTTACGCGGACCGCCGTTCACCAGCGAGGTATGGTTTTCTTCAATCAGACCCAAACCACCGATGCCCGAACCAATTGCCGCGCCAATCCGGCCTGCATTTTCCTCGGTCACTTCAAGACCGCTGTCCTGCATGGCCTGAATGCCTGCCACGATGCCGTACTGAATGAAGTCATCCATCTTGCGTTGATCTTTACGGGAAATAAAGTCATCGCAATTGAAATCTCTTACCAGACCTGCAAAGCGTGTTGCATAGGCGCTGGTATCAAAATGGTCGATCAGGTTAATGCCGCTCTGACCGGCAAGGAGAGCACTCCAGGTAGACTCTACGGTATTGCCGACAGGAGACAACATGCCAAGACCAGTCACAACTACACGACGCTTAGACACGTTCGTCCTCCAGGGAGGGAAAAAAATGACTATTGTGGGGCAAACATAAAACTCAGGCGGTCAATTGACCGCCTGAAGATATTCATTAGCCTTTGTGGCTATTGATATAGTCGATCGCTGCCTGAACGGTAGTGATTTTCTCAGCTTCTTCGTCTGGAATTTCAGTATCAAACTCTTCTTCCAGAGCCATTACCAGCTCAACGGTATCAAGAGAATCGGCACCCAGGTCTTCTACGAAAGATGCAGAGTTGGTCACTTCTTCCTCTTTCACACCCAGCTGCTCACTGATGATTTTCTTAACGCGTTGTTCGATATCGCTCATACTATTTAATTTCCTATCAAAACTCGCTTTCGCGATGGTTTTCGTAGTGTATAAAATGTTGAAAAAGATGCAACAAAATCCCGGCTGGTCTAACCACGATTTACGCTATTGTGCGGTTTTATACGCAAATAATGCAAATGATTTCGTGATTATCAGACCATATACATGCCGCCATTGACGTGCAGCGTCTCACCCGTGATGTAGGCTGCTTCGTCAGAGGCTAAGAATGCAACAGCATTAGCAATTTCCTGCGCTTCGCCTAAGCGACCCGCAGGCACTTCTGCCAGAATACCGGAACGTTGATCTTCGTTCAGTGCCCGCGTCATGTCGGTCTCTATGAAGCCCGGAGCCACGACGTTGACGGTAATGCCACGTGACGCGATTTCCCGCGCCAGTGATTTGCTAAAGCCAATCAAACCCGCTTTTGCTGCAGCATAGTTTGCCTGACCCGCATTACCCATGGTTCCGACAACGGAACCAATGGTGATGATACGTCCCATGCGCTTTTTCATCATGGCACGCATCACCGCCTTAGAAAGACGGAAAACTGATGTGAGGTTGGTATCAAGGATATCCTGCCACTCATCGTCTTTCATACGCATCAGTAAATTATCACGCGTAATGCCTGCATTATTGACCAAAATGTCCACTTCGCCAAATTCAGCGCGAATTTTCTCTAAAACGCTGTCGATGGAAGCGGCATCTGTCACATTTAACAGCAGGCCCAGTCCCTTATCGCCAAGGTAAGCACTGATCGCATCGGCACCACTTTGGCTGGTTGCAGTTCCCACCACTTTTGCACCACGTGCAGCCAGGGTTTCTGCAATCGCACGGCCAATGCCGCGGCTCGCGCCCGTTACCAGCGCTACTTTACCTTCAAAGCTCATGATTTTCCTCTTATTCCTGTGCAAGTGCCGCAGTCAATGACGCAGTATCGTTCACCGCTGCCGCAGACAGGCCATCTACGATACGTTTGGTCAGGCCAGTGAGCACTTTACCCGGACCCATTTCAATCAGTTGCGTCACGCCCTGCGCAGCCATCGCCTCTACGCTTTCTGTCCAGCGTACCGGGCTATAAAGCTGGCGAATCAGCGCCTGACGAATCGCGTCGGCATCCGTTTCGGCTTTCACGTCGACGTTGTTAATCACCGGCACCTGGGGTGCCTTAAAGGTGAGCGTTTCCAGCGTCAGTGCCAGTTTTTCCGCCGCAGGCTTCATCAGTGCACAATGCGAAGGTACGCTGACCGGCAACGGCAACGCGCGCTTGGCGCCCGCCGCTTTACAGGCCGCGCCTGCACGTTCTACCGCATCTTTGTTACCCGCGATAACGACCTGGCCTGGCGAATTGAAGTTCACCGGCGAAACGACTTCACCCTGCGCACTTTCTTCACAGGCTTTCGCAATGGCCGCATCATCAAGCCCGATGATCGCCTGCATGGCACCGGTGCCTTCTGGCACGGCTTCCTGCATCAGTTTACCGCGCAGTTCAACCAGTTTGATTGCGTCTGCGAAATCCAGTACGCCCGCACAGACCAGCGCAGAATATTCGCCCAGGCTGTGGCCCGCCATCAGCACAGGCTCTTTGCCCCCCTGCTGCTGCCAGACACGGTAAATCGCCACGGAAGCGGCCAGCAGCGCAGGCTGCGTCTGCCAGGTTTTGTTCAACTCTTCCGCGGGGCCCTGGCTCACTAACTGCCACAGATCATAACCGAGGGCCTCAGAGGCTTCACGGAACGTCTCTTCAACCACCGGATAAGCGGCAGCGAGTTCTGTCAACATGCCCACAGACTGTGAGCCCTGACCTGGGAAAACAAAAGCAAGTTGCGTCATTTTCAGTTCCTGTCAATCAAAAGCGAACCAGCGCAGAACCCCAGGTGAATCCACCACCAAAGGCTTCCAGCAAAATAAGTTGTCCGGGTTTGATGCGGCCATCGCGCACGGCTTCATCCAGTGCGCTGGGCACCGATGCGGCTGAGGTATTTCCATGACGATCCAGCGTGACCACCACTTTTTCCATGGTCATGCCCAGTTTTTTCGCCGTGGCGCTGATAATGCGAAGGTTTGCCTGATGCGGCACCAGCCAGTCCAGCTCTTCACGCGCAATGTTGTTCGCCTGCAAGGTCTCATCAACGATGTGCGCCAGTTCTGTCACGGCCACTTTGAAGACTTCATTACCTGCCATTGTCAGGTAAGCGGGTTGATCCTGATGCGCGCGATCCTGATAAGGCAGCGTCAGCAATTTGGCGTAACGGCCATCAGCATGCAGATGGGTAGAAATGATGCCCTGCTCTTCACTTTGACCCAGTACCACTGCGCCCGCACCGTCACCGAACAGAATGATCGTGCCACGATCTTCAGGATCGAGCGTACGCGCCAGGACATCAGAACCGATGACCAGCGCATGTTTCACTGCACCATTTTTGATGTATTGATCGGCAACGCTTAACGCATAAGTAAAGCCTGCACAGGCCGCGGCCAGGTCAAACGCGGCGCAATCTTTGATTTCAAGCATCTGCTGAATCAGGCAGGCAGAGCTGGGGAAGGCATGACTGGAAGACGTGGTCGCCACAATGATCAGGCCCACGTCATTGGCATCGACGCCCGCCATCTCCAGGGCACGTTGTGCTGCCTGGTGGCCCATACTTGCAACAGTCTCATCCGGCGCAGCAATACGGCGCTCACGGATGCCGGTACGGGTAACAATCCACTCGTCCGAGGTCTCCACCATTTTTTCCAGGTCGGCATTGGTGCGGACCTGGCTGGGCAAATAACTGCCCGTACCGATAATTTTGGTAAACATCTAGGCTTTGTCACTCCTGGCTAATACAGCGTCCAGACGGGCGGCAATGTGTTCAGGAACCTGCCGCCTCACCGCCTGCTCGGCCTGATTGATCGCCATGGCAAAGGCATGTTGATTTGCTGCGCCATGACTCTTGATCACTGTCCCGCGCAATCCTAACAGACAAGCGCCATTATACTGGTCGGGGTTGAGATGGCCGAAACGCCTGACCAAACGCTTTTTAACCCAGCGCCCCAGCAACGTCAGCCACCACGACCGCTTTTCACCTTCTCCCGATGATTTCAGCAGAGAAAGGAACATTCTTACCACGCCTTCCATTGTCTTCAGTGTGATGTTTCCAGCGAAACCATCACAAACCAGCACGTCCGTTTTGCCGGTCAGCAAATCATTACCTTCAAGGTAACCAATGTAATTAATTTGCGGTAATGCCTTCAGAATTAACGCCGCATCGCGAATGCTTTCAAGCCCTTTATGCTCTTCATGGCCAATATTGAGAAGTGCCACGCGGGGATGCGCTATGCCTAACACTTCTTCGGCCATGACCGCGCCCATCACCGCAAACTGCACCAGCATCGCACTGTCAGAATCGACGTTGGCACCTAAATCCAGAATGACCGTCTTTCCCTGATGTTGGTGGGGTAAAACGGTCATCAACGCCGGACGCTTAATGCCGTCCAGCGGCTTCAGTAATAATGTCGCCAGCCCCATCAGCGCGCCGGTATTGCCGCTGCTGACGCAGGCCTCTGCCCGCCCTTCTTTCACCAACTCTAACGCCACTCGCATTGAACTGCCGCGGCTGTTACGTATGGCTTGTGCGGGTCGCGCATCACTTGCAATAACGGATTCGGCAGGAACAACCTGCAAACGCGCCAGCAGGGCGGAATCGGCTTTGGCAAGCAATGGCGTGAGAATGTCGGGGTCTCCGACCAGAAGAAGGATAAGTTCCGAATGAGAGGCCAGTGCCTGCAATGCTGCAGGCACCGTCACGCAGGGACCGAAATCCCCGCCCATGGCATCGATAGCCAGGGTCAAACGTGTCAAGGTATCGCCTTGCTAAGCAAAGATCTTACTTAACGATAACCTTGCGACCGCGGTAGTAACCATCCGCAGTGATGTGGTGACGCAGATGAGTTTCACCAGAAACTTTATCTACTGACAGAGCAGCAGTGGTCAGCGCATCGTGCGAACGACGCATACCACGCTTAGAACGGGTGGGTTTATTCTGTTGTACGGCCATGGACCTTACTCCTATTACTTACGCTTTAAACTGGCTAATACGGCAAATGGGTTTGGTTTTTCTGCCTCTGCAGGCAATTGGCCAAAGACCATGTCCGCCTCGGACACTTCACAGTGTTCAGAATCGTGCACCGGAACCACAGGCAGCGCGAGAATAACTTCATCCTCGATAACCGCCAGCAAGTCGATCTCACCGAATTCGTTGACATCAACCGGCTCGTACGCTTCCGGCAACGCCTCGGCCTGCTCATCAGATGAAACAGGACTGAAGCAATAGCTTACGTGAACATGATGTGGAAAAACCTGGTTGCAGCGCTGACAACGAAGCGTAACCTCAACATCAGCAGTACCCGTCAGTACTGCCAGACGCTGGTTATCAACCGCGAACGACATGGCACATTCAACATCACTGTCCACACTGACGACCGACTCAGCCACACGCTCTACCTGTTGCGAGGTATAAACACCCTGGTAATCAAGGCGTTTTTGAGCGGTGCGGACGGGGTCCAGCGTCAGGGGTAATTTTACCTTTTGCATAGGGCGCGCATATTAACTTTGTAATCACATAGAGTCAAAGAAAAAGGCCGTTGGACAGCATCTTTCAACCACTATTCGCATCCAGTGCGGCGCACAGTTTAAAATGACTGCCACCAATTCGCTATCAATATTGAAAAAAAATGACAGCATCGATTCTTTTAGCATCAACCTCACCGTTTCGTCAGGCGCTGCTGAGCAAGCTTGGCCTGCCTTTTACAGTAGATTCACCCCAGACAGATGAAACCCCGTTAGAAAATGAACGCGCAGAGGATCTGGTTACGCGCCTGGCCATAGCCAAAGCTCAGGCGCTGGCTGAGCGTTATCCACATCACTGGATCATTGGTTCCGATCAGGTCTGCGTCCTTAACGGCAGGATTACCGGAAAACCCCATACGGCGCAGAACGCAGAAGCACAGCTGCGCGCTGCCAGTGGCAACCGCGTAACCTTTTACACCGGCCTCGCCCTCTACCACCCTGCCAGCCAGCGGCTGATGCAGTGCTGCGAACCTTTTACCGTGCATTTCCGCGCGCTGAGTCAGGCCGACATCACCAACTATATAAAGAAAGAGCAACCGCTCCAATGCGCCGGCAGTTTCAAAAGTGAAGGACTGGGCATCTGCTTATTTGACCGGCTTGAAGGGCGCGATCCGAATGCGTTGGTAGGACTGCCGCTTATCGCGCTCAGCGCGATGCTGCGTGAAGCGGGCATCAATCCCCTGGAAGCGTGATGCCGCCCTGCGTCAGTTTTTTTGCTGGCGCAGCTTCGTCAGGCACTGCTGTAACGTGTCATCCAGCGGCGCTTCCATACGCAGGGTCTCCCCTGTATTCGGGTGCGTAAATGTCAACGCAGCCGCGTGCAGGAACAGCCGATCCAGCCCCGTAGAGGCCAGTTTGCTGTCAAAGTCGCGCTCGCCGTAACGATCGTCAAAGGCGATGGGATGACCGGCGTGCAAGGTGTGTACACGAATCTGGTGCGTACGCCCGGTTACCGGACTGGCTTTGACCAGCGTGGCAAACGCAAAACGTTCTTCCACTTTAAAGCGGGTTTCCGACGGTTTGCCATCACTGCTGACACGCACCATACGTTCACCGCTTTGCAGGATATTTTTCAGCAGCGGCGCCTGAACCACTTTGATATGCGAGGGCCAGTTGCCCTGCACCAGCGCAAGATAATCTTTCTGCATGCCCTTCTCACGCAGCTGTTCATGCAGCGAACGCAATGCTGAGCGCTTTTTGGCCACCAGTAAAATGCCGGACGTATCGCGATCAAGGCGATGTACCAGCTCCAGAAAGCGCGCTTCCGGACGCAGGGCGCGCAGTCCTTCAATCACACCAAAGCTTAAGCCGCTGCCGCCGTGGACGGCTGTACCGGACGGTTTGTTCATGACCAGCAAATGATCGTCTTCAAAGAGGATGGCGTTAGCCAGTGAGGCAACTTTGGCCAGTTTGGGCGACACAGCGTCCTCATCACGCTCCGCCACACGTACTGGCGGAATGCGCACCTCATCGCCCTCTTCGAGTTTATATTCAGGCTTGATGCGTTTTTTATTCACGCGCACTTCACCTTTCCGCACGATGCGATAAATCATGCTCTTCGGCACGCCCTTTAACTGGGTGCGCAAAAAGTTATCAATACGTTGTCCGGCGTTTTCAGCCGTGATGGCGACAAACTGTACGCCGGGATTCTCTGTTTTCATGGCGGCGATTCTAAATAGTGTCCCCTGATAGCGCCACCCCTTTTTATGTGCTTAACTCTCTGCGTAGCGTCGGGATGAGCAATCAGATTGCTGGCATTTTCAACAGCCTGAATGCGCTTTCTGTCGCAGGGTTCTTAAAATGTAAAGAAAATTGATCAGTCAGTTAAAGTCACCTTGCTATATGAAGGTTAGCAGTGGAATAATGCTTAGGTTTCTTAGCTGAGGATTCAGATAAGAAAAAAAGCGAAATTAGTTATTTTGTCGGATTGAGCAGACACGCAGCAATGGCGTAAGACGTAATGCGAAATCAGGCACTTAGCGGGCTGCGGGTTGCGGCCTGGACATGAGATGGAGTGCACGGGTTTACAGAATTATCTCTCGCATTTCCACTATCTGGTGCTGTTGTTCCTTATGAAAAACAGGCCACCGACGTTATTTGCGCCCCTCGCGCGGTCGATAACCGTGAGGTTGACGACATTGCACTAAGTCACGGGGCCATCGGTTGATACTCGTCCAGGGTAACTATGCCCGCAGCTTTAATCACTCATGAAAGAATAACGAGTACGTTACGATGAAAAGAATGTTAATTAACGCAACTCAGCAGGAGGAGTTGCGCGTTGCCCTGGTTGATGGTCAACGTCTGTACGATCTGGATATCGAAAGTCCCGGACACGAACAGAAAAAAGCCAATATCTACAAAGGTAAAATCACCCGTATCGAACCCAGCCTTGAAGCGGCTTTCGTCGACTACGGTGCAGAACGTCACGGTTTCCTCCCTCTCAAAGAAATTTCTCGCGAATACTTCCCTGCTTCCTACAACGCTCACGGTCGTCCAAACATTAAGGATGTGCTGCGTGAAGGCCAGGAAGTTATTGTTCAGATCGATAAAGAAGAACGGGGTAATAAAGGCGCCGCCCTGACCACCTTTATCTCGCTGGCAGGAAGTTATCTGGTATTGATGCCGAACAACCCGCGCGCGGGCGGCATTTCTCGTCGAATTGAAGGTGACGACCGTACCGAACTGAAAGAAGCGCTTTCGGCACTGGAACTGCCTGATGGTATGGGGCTGATTGTCCGTACCGCAGGTGTAGGCAAATCAGCCGAATCGCTGCAGTGGGATCTCAGCTTCCGTCTGAAACACTGGGAAGCGATTAAGAAAGCCGCTGACAGCCGTCCTGCGCCCTTCCTGATTCATCAGGAAAGTAACGTAATCGTGCGCGCATTCCGCGATTACCTGCGCCAGGACATCGGCGAAATTCTTATCGACAACCCGAAGGTCCTGGAACTGGCGCGTCAGCATATTGCGGCTCTGGGCCGTCCGGACTTTACCAGCAAGATCAAGCTCTACACCGGCGAAATCCCGTTGTTCAGCCACTATCAAATCGAGTCGCAAATCGAGTCCGCTTTCCAGCGTGAAGTGCGCCTGCCTTCCGGTGGCTCGATTGTTATCGACAGCACCGAAGCACTGACCGCCATCGATATCAACTCGGCACGCGCTACGCGTGGTGGCGATATCGAAGAAACCGCGTTTAACACGAACCTTGAAGCAGCAGATGAAATCGCCCGCCAGTTACGCCTGCGAGACCTTGGCGGTTTGATCGTTATCGACTTTATCGATATGACGCCGGTTCGCCATCAGCGCGCGGTAGAAAACCGTCTGCGTGAGGCGGTCCGTCAGGATCGCGCCCGTATCCAGATCAGCCATATTTCACGTTTTGGCCTGCTGGAAATGTCCCGCCAGCGTCTCAGCCCGTCACTGGGTGAGTCGAGCCATCATGTCTGCCCGCGCTGTAGCGGTACCGGCACCATTCGTGATAACGAGTCACTGTCACTGTCTATTCTGCGCCTGATCGAAGAAGAAGCGCTGAAGGACAACACCAAAGAAGTGCATGCTATTGTCCCGGTGCCTGTGGCCTCTTACCTGCTGAATGAAAAACGTGAAGCGGTCAATGCTATCGAAAAACGCCAGGGCGGCGTGCGTGCGGTTATCGTACCGGACGACCGGATGGAAACGCCGCACTACTCCGTGTTGCGCGTGCGTAAAGGTGAAGAAACGCAGACGCTGAGCTATCACCTGCCTAAGCTGCACGAAGCCGAAATGGCGATGCCTTCGGAAGAAGAACATGCCGAACGTCGTCGTCCAGAACAACCGGCCCTGGCGGCGTTTGTGATGCCTGATGCGCCACCGGCACCGACGGAAGCAGCGCCGGAAACGACCAAAGCGCGAACTGCGCCGGTTGCTGAAACCGCCCCTGCAACGCCATCCAACGGAACAGGCTTTGTTGGTCGCCTGCTGGCGGGCCTGAAAAAAATGTTCGCCGGTGAGCCTGCGCCTGCTACGGCAGAGCCCGTTGCTGAAGTAACCGAACCGCAGAAAACCAGCGGTGAGGAGAACGGCAATCAGCGTGGCGATCGCCGTAACAACCGCCGTAACAATAACCGCCGTGAGCGCACGCCACGTAATGGTGACACCACCCAGCAGCGTGAATCTCGGGACAACCGCGAAACCCGTGACAATCGTGAACCGCGTGAAGACAACCGTCGTAATAAGCGTCAGGGGCAGTCTAACGAGGCGCGTGATGAACGTCCGGCGCTGAGCGATGAAGCTCGCCAGCAACGCGATGAGCAACAGCAGCAGCGTCGTGAACAGCGTGCTGAACGTCAGCGTCGTCGTCAGGAAGAGAAACGTGCCCAGCAGGAAGCGAACAGCGCGGTTGGACAGGCCGTTGAAACCGCTGAGCCCGTTGCGGCTGAAGCACAGGACGATGAGCGCGTTCAGGCTATGCCACGCCGCAAACCGCGTCAGCTGACGCAAAAAGTGCGCGTTGGTGACAACAATGATCAGCCTCAGCATGCTGCCGTCGAGTCAGCAGAATCTGTTGAAGCCCGCAAGATTCAGCCGGTTGCAGAAGCCTCACAGGACGCGGACGAAACCGAAGCGCGTGATAACGCCAACATGCCGCGTCGCTCTCGTCGTTCACCGCGTCATCTGCGCGTCAGTGGTCAGCGTCGCCGTCGTTACCGCGATGAACGCTACCCAACACAGTCTGCTATGCCATTAGAAGCCGCATCGGCCTCACCTGAAATGGCGTCAGGCAAAGTCTGGGTGCGCTATCCGGTCGCACAGACGAACGAAGAGCAGACCACACAGGATGCAGTGAAAACCGCACAGGACGACAGCCATGCAGACACAGCACCTGCTATCGCCCTGCCTGTGGCAGCGGCCGTAGACGAGGCGCCGGTTTCACAGACCGATCCAGTACAGGTTGCTGAACCCCAGGCAGACACACCGGTTACTGTGGTGAATACGGATGACACGCAGGCGATTGATGCTCCTGTGCATCAGGAACCCTCTGTGATTCCTGCGGCTGCAGAAGCCCGCGCCGACGCCGTTGCGCAGCAGGCACAACCTGCCGATGTTACGGCTGAAGACGCACATAAGTCCGACGTGACCGCCGCGCCTGAGGTTGCCCAACACGAGCACGTTGAGCCCTCAGAGCAGGCCGGTACGGCGGTGAGCCCGACAACCGAAGCTCAGGTTGACGCGGTGTTAAATGCACCGGTTGCTGCAGAGGAAACCGTTGCACCCATCACCGAACCGCATGCGCCTGTGGCTGCGCGCGACGTTGCTGTAGAAGCCCTCCAGGCCAATGCGGAAACGCGCTGGAAGCACTTTGCGTCAGCCCCAATGACCAAAGCGCCTGCGCCAGCATGGCAACCAGAGCCTGTGCGTCACAGCGACTGGCAGCGTCCTTCCTTCAATTTTGAAGGCAAGGGTTCTGCGGGCGGCCATAGTGCTACCCACCAGGCAACGGCCCCTGCGACCAAGCCATAAGCACGGTTCGCAGACGTGATAAACCCGGCTCCGGCCGGGTTTTTTATTGTCTGTAACGGACATTTCGGGTGAGGTATGCAGGCAGAAACGCCACGGAAGGATCATCCTGAGGTATGTAATCAGGGCGTCATTAGCCCGATCCGTGCAGCGCGGCGTCAATCATGCAGCAAAGGTTCTCCGCACAGGTCGCCATGTTAATTGAGCTGCGAAAGAGGCATTACGCAGACAAAAAAAATCCCACCGTCCCTGTAGGACGATGGGAAAAACTAAGCGCACCCGGTTAAAGTACGCCTAAAATTTTATGAATTTAACTGGAACAATGACATCTGAGACATATCAGTGAAGGTCTTATAAGAAGCCTGCAGCGCCTGTTGTTGCATGGTGTAGCTGGAAATCGCCTGGGTGTAATCCACATCCACCAGGCTACTCATCTGCGAGTCATAAATCACTTTGCGATCGTCACCCTGCGCATTCAACGTATCCAGTTCTTTCAGCTGTGTTCCGATTTCGGAACGTACGCTGAGCACGTTGTTAAGCGAGTTGCTCAGACCACGGTTGGTTTTATCCATTGCCGCTGAAAAGGTCGCTTTGGTGGCATCATCCGCGCCATTCTGAGGCACTTTTAGCGCACTGATAGCACCGTCCAGCATATTGAATAAATTCGTTTCACTGGTGCCGCCGTTCGGTTCTTTCACCGCATTGCTGGTGATCGACATTACGATGCTGTTACCGGTATGACCGATGGTCATCGTACGGTCCGTATCGACTTTCTGCGTAATCGCGTCGGTTCCGCCCTGATAGGTCACGCCGCCGGCACCATCCACAAACGGTGGTGTATCGGTCTTATAGCCGGCAAAGATATAACGCCCGTTGGCGTCTTTGCTGTTGACCTGGTTCAGTAACTGCGCACGCAACCCTTCCAGCTGCGTCGCATACGAGGCGCGGTCATCGTCGCTCAATGAGCCGTTTGAGGCGGCCACAATCATCGACTGCGCGCTCATAATGCTGTTTGTCACACCGTCCAGCGTGTTTTCTTCCAGGGATAAGCCCTGGTCGGCGAAGGTACGGGCAACCGCATACTGGCTTGCCTGCGCCTGAGTTTGCGATAACACCACGGCACGGGAAGCGGCGATCGGATCGTCAGACGGGTTAGACACTCTGTATCCGGTAGACAGCTGTTTGCCCGCACTCAACCAGGAGGATTGCGCATCACTTACGCCGCGAACCTGCTGGTCAAAAATCATATTTGTACTGAGTCGCATGATGTCCTCGGCTCTTAGTTGATGCTAAGCAGGGCGTCAAAAACGGTGCTGGCCGCTTTTAAAACCTGCGCATTCGCCATGTAATATTGTTGGTATTTCGTCAGGTTCGCGTACTCTTCGTCCAGGTTAACGCCAGACACAGACTGCTGACGGTTTGTTAACTGCGTCACCACGTTCTGCTGCGTTGTACTGGTCGTTTTCAGGGCCTGCGTTTTGTTACCGACCGTACTCACCATCGTGCCGTAGGCCTGAGACAGGGTCGCGTTACCGTTGACAATTTTGGCATCCTGTAGCGCCAGCAAATTTTGGGCATTACGGTTATCGCTTTCCCCATCCGCCGCCGCCGCCGCCGCAATCTGCGAGCCGCTGGTAATGGCCACTGACATCCCGTTAACCACGTTTTGAACGGGTTTTACCAGGAAACTGTCTTTGGCGTTTGGTGTACCATTGACCGTCAGGCTCATCCCGTCCAGGCTGAGCGTGGTGACGCCGCCAGAAGTAGTGGGCGTGAGCGTCGTTTTGGTGTTGTCTGACAGACGCGTGGCTGACCAGTTTGTTCCGTCATAAGTCACGGTATAATTGGATGCCTGTAGCGCATTGGTATTGCTCCACGCCGCGGTTAAGGTGGCGGAAGAGGTATTTTTGCTGTTGCCCTGCGCTGTTGGACTGCCGATAGTAAAGAAGTCGACGCCCTGGTTACCGTTGCTGTCATAGCCTTGCTTGTGCACGGTATTGAAATTGGTGGTGAAGGCGGCGGCAAGCTGTCCCAGCTGGTTTTGTGCCAGGTCCAGATCCTGCGAGCGGAAGCTTAACATCCCGCCCAGTGAGCCGGTGGTTATGGAAGATTCCGGAATCTGCACATTGCCAGCCTGCGGATCAACATAGCCCACCGTGGTGCGCGTCAGATCGCTGCTGGATGGCATTGCCACCAGCTTGGTGGACTGGAAGCCACTGACCAGAGAAAGGCCGTTGGCCATGGAAACCGTGTAACTTCCATCCTGCTGTGACACTGTCACACCGACGATATTATTCAGACCATTAACCAACTGATCACGTTGATCCAGTAAGTCATTGGGAGCAGCACCATTACCGGTTGTCAGTTTGGCAATCTGCTGGTTGAGACTAGAGATCTGGCTGGTAAAGGTATTGATCTGATCTACGTCAGAGGCCACGTTGGTATTCACGCTGTCTTGCATGTTGGTCAGGTATTGCGCCTGGGTCTGAAACTGATTGACCAGGCCCTGTGAGTTGCTGAGCAAAGACTGACGCGCTGCAGGATCGTTGGCATTACTGACCACGTTCTGCATGTTGCTAAAGAAGCCCTGAATCGCGCTCGACAGGTTTGTCGTCGAGGTTGACATCAGATCGTCGATATTGGAGACCTGCGAATACTGCGTATTTGCCGCATTATAGGTGGCTGAAGACCCACGCAGCTGCGCTGCGATAAAACTGTCGTATTCACGCTGAACACCGGTTACGTTAACCCCGTTACCGTAATAACTTTTTCCCTGCAGAGTACTGTTGGCTTCTGCCAGAATCGTCGTCTGACGTGAATAGCCGGCAACGGTGTAATTGCTGATGTTATTACTGGTGGTGCTTAAGGCG
Source organism: Pantoea sp. SGAir0180 (assembly GCF_043546245.1). Classification (NCBI taxonomy): domain Bacteria; kingdom Pseudomonadati; phylum Pseudomonadota; class Gammaproteobacteria; order Enterobacterales; family Erwiniaceae; genus Pantoea; species Pantoea sp. SGAir0180. The sequence continues at coordinate 2,205,292 of NZ_CP028071.1, forward strand.
GCCTGTGCGGCACTGAGCCCGCTCATTGCGGAGTTAATTATGCTGGACATCTCGGTTCCTTACATTCCCCGCTACACGGGTCGCTGTCATCAGTGTGGTCGCCAACGTGCGCTGGCGCGCCTGGCTCTTGCTGTTATTATCGGCATGCTTAAGTGAAACTTGAGGCACAATTCTCAGAACAATGTGCTTAAATCCTGGCTATAGGCTTTCACCACTTTTTCACCCATGCTCTTGAATTGCTGAATCATTCCCATCAGTTTTTGCGCATATTTCGGATCGGTGGCATAGCCCGCAGCCTGCAATGCCTGGGCGCCCTGCTCCGCGCTCTGTGCATTGGTGACAGCCGCATAACGTGGGTTATTTGAAAGCAGTTTGACGTAGTCGTTTAACGCTTCGAAATAAGAACTGTAAACCCGGAATGTCGCACGCACCTTTTTAGCTTCACCGTGCTCATATTCTGTGGTCATGATATCGGTCGTTTCGCCTTTCCAGTTCCCACTGGCTTTGATGCCAAAGACGTTATAGCTCGGCTTTCCATCGCGGGTCAGGATTTGACGTTGTCCCCAGCCTGACTCCAGTGCAGCCTGCGCCAGAATCAGGTGATGAGGGATACCACTCTGCTGACTGGCGGCCTGAGCGGGCTGAGTCAGTTGGGCAATAAAGTCACGACTGTCGCTCGGCAGGCCGGTGGGCGAAGGCGCGGGCAGGCGCGGCATGGCTTTGCGCACCATTTGCTCCAGCGGCGTGGCGCCGCTGGTGCTCATGATGAAGCTGTTATCCAGCTTCATCGGCACCGTACCGGCGCGCTCGTCCGGGGCTTTGGCGGGTTCCATCTGTTTAACGATGATATCCGCCAGGCCCAGGCCACGTTTACCGATGTCCTGCGCAATCTGCTGATCGTACATTGACGTGAAAAGCTTGGTCTGTTCATTGCTGAGAATGCCGTCCTGCGGTAACGCTTCACGCATACTCTTCAGCATCATCTGAACAAACATCCCTTCAACCTGCTGCGCGACCTGCAGTGCTTTCCCTTTGGGATCGGCAGTGACATCGCGTTTCAGGTCGTTCAACGAGCGGCTGTCAAAAGCCGCATTCATCAGCGATTGCGTATCGTTCATCAGATAATTTCCAGTTTTGCGCGCAGGCAACCCGCGCTCTGCATTGACTGCAAAATAGACATCAGTTCGATAGGCGACGCACCCAGCGCATTCAGCGCACGCACCACGCTGTTCAGGTTGGCGCTGGAGTTAACCCGTTGCAACGCACCGCCGCTCTGACGCAGATCGATCTGCGTATTGGTGGTAGCGACAGTCTGTCCACCCGCCAGCGGCGTGTTCGGCTGACTCACGTTTTGCTGCTGATTGACCGTGACAGACAGGTTGCCCTGAGCGACCGCACAGGTGTTCAGTTTCACTTCACGATTCATCACAACAGAGCCGGTGCGTGAGTTAATGATGACTTTGGCATCCTCAACCGGCACGGAGACATCAATGTTCTGAATCTCTGCCAGTAAACGAACCTGTGCACCATTATTCGGGGACACGCGGACCTGGACCGTACGGGCGTCCAGCGGCTGGGCCGAACCGTATCCGCCACGGGCGTTGATCGCATCAGCAATTCGTTGCGCCATGGAGAAATCTTCGGTATTCAGCTGCAGGTTAATCGTATTCTGCGAACCAAAGTTGCTCTGCAGTTCACGTTCAACCGTTGCCCCATCGGTAATCCGTCCACCGTTAAGCTGGTTGACCTGAACGCTGCTGCCGCCTGCTGCGGCGCCCGCGCCGCCGACCAGAATGTTACCCTGGGCCAGCGCATAAACCTGGTTATCCACGCCTTTCAGTGGCGTCATTAACAGCGTGCCACCGCGCAGGCTTTTCGCGTTACCCATCGACGACACCACGACATCCAGGGTCTGGCCCTGGCGGGCAAACGAAGGCAGCCTGGCGGTAACCATCACGGCGGCGACGTTTTTGAGCTGCATGTTGGTGCCCGGCGGCACGGTAATGCCCAGTTGCGACAGCATGTTGCTGACGGTTTGGGTCGTAAACGGCGTCTGCGTTGTCTGATCGCCTGTTCCGTCCAGGCCCACGACAAGGCCATAACCCAGCAGTTGGTTATCACGCACACCCTGTACGGTGGTTAAGTCGCGGATCAGATCGGCACGCGCCATCAGGCTTACGCCTAACAGTAATCCCAGACCGACACGCCATAATGTTAGCTTTTTCATTGCAACCTCTTAGAACGGCGAGATATTCAGGAAGAAGCGCTGCAACCAGCCCATATTTTGCGCTTCATTGATATAACCATTTCCGACGTACTCAATACGTGCATCGGCCACGGCTGTAGACAACACGGCGTTACTCGCACTGATGGTGCGTGGGTTAACCACGCCCGAGAAACGAATAAACTCGGTGCCCTGGTTGATCTCAATTTGTTTTTCTCCGACCACGTGCAGGTTGCCGTTCGACAGAACCTGATCCACCGTGACGGTGATGGTGCCGGTAAAGGTGTTGTTGGCAGATGCCCCACCTTTGCCTGCGAAATCATTTTTGCCACCCGCCGCAAAGTTGGCTTTTTCGCCCGTTGCGCCGGCTAAACCTTCTAAACCGGTAGGCACTGCAGTGATACCCAGACTGCCGCTGCCGTTACGGCTGGCATTCGAGGTCGAACTTTTGCTGGCACTGACGTTTTCCTGCAAGGTGATAGTCAGCGTATCGCCGATATTACGTGGGCGGCGATCTTCAAACAGCGGCTGATAGCCGTAGTTGAGCGGCGCAACACCCTGAAAAATGGACCCATTTACCACAGGTGGCGCAGAGGGCAACGGCTGAGCCGTGGTCGCTCCTTGCACCAGTGGCGTGCGTGGCACCAACGCACAACCGTTAAGCGTCAGCAGTGCGGTGACTACTAACCAATGTCCAGGCTTAAGAATATGTTGCATCGCCACGGAGTTACGACCTTATTCATGACTAGTCTTCAGGCCAGCCTTAGCTGGCCCTGTTCGGTTTACAGCTGTGTCAACTTCGCCAGCATTTGATCGGAGGTGCTGATCGCTTTGCTGTTAATTTCGTAAGCACGCTGCGTCTGGATCATCGTAACCAGTTCTTCCGCGACGTTTACGTTAGAGGTTTCGGTATAACCCTGATACAGCAAACCGGCACCGTTCTGGCCAGGCGTACTGTCCGTCGGCGCACCCGATGCCTGCGTCTCCTTGTAGAGGTTTTCACCCACGCTATCGAGACCCGCATTGTTCATGAAGGTGCTCAGCGTTAACTGTCCGACCTGGGCGGCCTGCGTCTGCCCCTGCTGGGTTACGCTCACCACACCATCACGCGACACGGTGATACTTGTGGCGTTGGCTGGAATAGTAATACCAGGCTGCACAGGGAAACCCGCGTTGGTCACCAGTTGGCCGTTCTGGTCAACCTGAAATGAACCATCACGTGTATACGCAGAAGTTCCATCTGGCATCTGGATTTGGAAAAAACCCTGGCCGTTAATGGCGATATCTTTTGAGTTGTTGGTTTGCGACAGGTTGCCCTGCGTATGCAAACGCTCGGTCGTCACCGGACGTACACCAGTACCGATTTGCAAACCTGACGGCAGCGTTGTCTGCTCAGATGACTGCGTACCCGGCTGACGCATGGTCTGGTACATCAGATCTTCAAACACGGCACGTGAGCGCTTAAACCCGTTAGTACTGACGTTGGCCAGGTTGTTGGCGATCACGTCCATGTTCATCTGCTGTGCATCAAGACCGGTTTTGGCGATCCATAAAGAACGAATCATGTATTTATCCTCGCGCCTTAGCTGCCGATGCTGAGCAACTGGTTGGCTTTCTGTTCGTTTTGGTCAACGTTGTTAATGACCTTCATCTGCATCTCGAAACGGCGGGCATTGGCGATCATATCGACCATCGTTTCCACCGGCTTCACGTTACTGCCCTCAAGCACACCCGGCATGACCTGCATAGTCGGATCGGCCTGCAGGGCTGCGCCACGTGTCGCCTGCGTCGCGGCGGTAGGACGGAACATGCCATCGTCCCCACGCTCTAACTCTTTACCGGTTGCCTGAACGAGCTTCAGACGGCCCAGTTGTACAGTCGCATTGGGTGAGTCGCCAGCGTTCAGCCCGGTAATAGAGCCATCAGCCGCGATGGTGATCTCAGAACCTTGAGGGATCACAATCGGACCACCTTCGCCCATTACGGGATTGCCCTGCACCGTCAGCGTACCGTCCGAACGAATTTGCATGTTGCCGTTGCGGGTATAGGCTTCGCTGCCGTCGGCAGTGCGTACAGCCAGCCAGCCATCCTGCTGCATTGCCACGTCCAGTGGGCGCTGGGTGTAATCCATGGCCCCCTGACTCATGTCGGCACCCGGCGTAGATGCCGTGACCAACGTGCGCGTGGGCAGTGACCAACCAGTGACCGGTACAGCACGCAACGCGTTCAGCTGCGCCCGGAAACCGGGCGTTGAGGCGTTGGCGAGGTTGCTGGCGGTAACCGCCTGCTGATCCAGTGTCTGACTGGCCGCGCCCATCGCGGTATATATCGCGTGATCCATAGAGCAATCCCGTTAGCGAATTAACGTAAGTTGACCAGAGTGTTAAGGATCTGATCCTGCGTTTTGATGGTCTGCGCGTTCGCCTGGTAGTTGCGTTGCGCGACGATCATATTGACCAGCTCTTTACTCATATCGACGTTCGAGGACTCCAGCGCGCCCGCGGTCAGTGACCCAAAGGTGCCGGTGTTTGCCAGGCCAACCGCTGCCTGACCAGACGCATTGGTTTCCGCCCAGACGTTATCGCCCTGCGATTTCAGGCCTTCGGGGTTAGAGAAACTGGCCAGGACGATCTGTCCCAGTAACTGCGTGCGTTGGTTTGAGTAACTGCCGGTGATGGTGCCGTCGTTGTTGATGGCATAGCTGGTCAAATCGCCAGGCGCATAACCGTTTTGCGTGGCGTTACCAAAGGTGGTCGCCCCGGTATTTTGCTGCAGACTGCCCACAAAGTTTAACGCGACAGTCGTGCCGTTCGCGCCATTTACGCCAGGAATCGTGACGGTCGCGGTGCTGGCTGTTGTTGAGCCTGCCACCACGTTGCCGTTTGCATCCAGTGAAGATACGCCAGTCAGCTGACCGTTGGCGTTATAGCTCATCTGGTAATTCCCTACGTTTGAACCCGCAGTGGAGTCAATGCCGTGAATTTTCCAGGTGTTGTCTGCGGTCTTAACGAAATACAGGTCAAGCGAGTGCGCATTACCCTGCGTATCGTACATAGTGATAGTGTTCTTCGCGCTGTACGTCGTCGGATCGGTGGCAGAAAACTTGGTGTCGTCTAATACCGCTGAAGTCGAGTTCAGTTTCGCCACCTGGTTTGCCGTGGTAGTGGCATTAGCAGACATCTGCGTGGTAGGAATTTTCAGCGCAACCGGGTTCGCACCCGTCTGGATAGTCGGAGGCACGCCTGAAGCCGGGTAACCGGTTACGTTCAGGCCCTGGGTATTCACCAGGTTACGGTTCTGGTCCAGAGTGAACTGGCCATTACGTGAATAGGACACCGCACCCGCCGAGTTGGTCAAACGGAAAAAACCGTTACCGCTCAGTGCCACATCCAGCCCACGGCTGGTGGTGGTGGTAGAACCATCGTTGAAGTTCTGGATCACGGCAGCGACTTTAGTTCCCAGACCCACGTTTGAACCGGCAAACATGTCGGCAAACGCGATGGTGCTGGACTTAAAGCCCGCTGTGGCGGAGTTAGCGATGTTGTTACCGATAACGTCCAGGTTACTTGAGGCAGCGCCGAGACCGCTGACCGCTTGTGAAAATGACATTTAAATCTCTCCTGTCTACAGGTGAATCAGAGAATCTGACGTACGTCGTCAAGGGTGGCGGAGCCCATGGTGCCGAGATCCAGTTTTGCGGTATTACCCGCTGTGCTTACGCCATTGACGTAGGCATAGTTAAGTGGCTGAGCCACCTGTTGACCGCTGCTGTTACTGGCAGCAATCGCAACTTTGTATTTTCCATCTGGCGCGACGCTGCCATCCGGTAATTTGCCGTCCCACGAGAACGTGTGAACGCCGGCGGTCAGTGCGCCCAGGTCCTGGGTGCTGACCACATTGCCCTGTGCATCGGTAATCGTCGCCGTGGCGGTGGTGGCTGCGTTAGTCAGCTCCACGCCAAACGGCGTTGTCGTGCCTTTACCGACCAGAATCTGTGAACCATTCACCATCACGCCATGACCAATCAGCGTCGAACTTTGCAGTGACTGGCTGGTGCTGATCTGACCCGAAATCGATCCCAGTGTGGTGTTCAGTTTTTCAATACCGCTCAGGGTGTTGATCTGGGCCAGCTGTGTTGTCAACTGACTGTTATCCATCGGATTGGTGGGATCCTGGTTTTGCAGCTGCGTCACCAGCATGGTCAAAAACTGGTTTTGCAGATCCTGGGCGCTGTTACTTGTGCCGGTGCTGGATGAGCTAAGGACCGTGGGGTCCAGCTTTTCATTAACGCCTACCGCGATAGTCATTATTTTTCTCCGTTACTGACCCAGGGTCAGCGTTTTCATCATCATCGACTTCACGGTATTCAGCACCTCGACGTTCGCCTGGTAGCTGCGTGATGCCGACATGGTGTTGACCGTTTCCGCTACCACATCCACGTTAGGCATCTTCACGTAGCCTTTGGCATCCGCCATCGGGTTACCCGGGTCATACACCAGTTTCGCGGGCGTAGGATCATCAACAACCTGCGCCACTTTTACGCCACCGGTGGCCGCACCCGGCGCAGCATCGGTCTGAAAAACGACCTGCTTTGCCACATAAGGCTGCCCGTCCGGGCCGGTCACGCTGTCGGCGTTTGCCAGGTTACTGGCACTGACGTTTAATCGCTGTGATTGCGCGGTCATCGCTGAGCCGGCAATGTCAAAAATATTCAGCAATGCCATGATTATTGCCCTTGTAACACGCTCATCATGCCTTTGATTTGGCTACTGATAAGTGTGAGATCGGTTTGATATTTCAGGCTGTTATCCGCGAACTGAGTACGTTCGCGGTCCATATCGACGGTGTTACCGTCCGCAGATGGCTGATCCGGAATGCGATACAGCAAATCCATCGACGGTGCCGTGTTCGTCTGCGCTTCGATGTGACGCGACGAGGTAACTTTGAGCGCCAGGCTACTGCCTTCAGCACGTCCATTCGCCATTGCCCGATTCAGCTCGCTGGCAAAGTCGATATCCCTGGCCTGATAGCCTGGGGTGTCGGCGTTGGCAATGTTGGATGCCAGAATCTCCTGACGTTGAGCTCGCAGGTTGAGGGCTTCGGTACCGAAATGTAGCGCCGCATCGAGTTTGTCGAGCATGCTTCCTCCGCAAATGAGAATTTCGAGCTGGCAGCATAATTGGGAAAAAGCAAGAGCCATCGTCTGAATAACGCCTCAAATCGTCGCTATTTTAACTCTTGAGTTTTTTTTCAAACGCGTACACTCATTGCCATCATCAGTGAGGAAAAGCACATGCGTGGATATCCAGCCCTGTTAGCCAGCCTGCTGGCCCTGTTTGCCTTACCCGTTATGGCAGGCGATTTCAGCGCCCAACTGAACCAGTTTTTTAAAGCCCGTGATCCTGAGCATGCCACGGGCATGAACGTCGTCATTCGCACGCCACAGGCACAGTGGCCCTTATGTGATACGCCGCAATTTACGCTGCCCGGCAACAGCCGCCCGTGGGGCAATATGAGCGTGGCAGCCAACTGCGGAGAAAATCGACGTTATATTCAGGTCCAGGTTCAGGTCACTGGCCGTTATCTGGTGGCGAAAAATTTAATCGCCCGCGGCGCAACCGTGAGCAAAGACGACTTCCGTATCGAAGAGGGACGTCTGGATACGCTGCCGCCGCGCACCCTGCTTAACGATGAGACCGTCGCCGATTCTGTGGTGCTGCGTGACATTCAGCCGGGACAGCCGGTGAGTCAGTCGATGCTGCGCCAGCCGTGGCGTGTAAAAGCAGGTCAGGATGTCATGGTGGTTGCCAGTGGCGACGGATTTGATGCCAGCGGCGAGGGGAAAGCCTTAAGCAATGGCACTATCGCGCAATGGGTTCGTGTACGTATGGGGAACGGTCAGGTTGTGAGCGGTCGGGTCAGTGATGATGGGAAAATTCTTATAACACTATAAAACATTAAAGAAGCCTGTTTATTTGCCGATAGAAGAATCAGCAAAGCGATTACGCTATTATGATTCAGGTGGCAGACCCCCTGACCCTACAGGAGCCCGAATATGAGCATCGAAAGAACACAACCGTTAAAGCCCGCCAGCACCGTGCAAACACGTGACAGCAGCGAGCCGCAAACTGCGCGTGTGCGCCAGAGTGACAGCGCAACAGCGACCACGCCAGCCGCCGCTCAGGTGAGCCTGAGCAGCGCCCAGGCGCAGCTGATGAAGCCAGGCAGCCAGGACATTAACGTCCAACGCGTTGAACAATTGAAAACCGCTATTCGTAACGGCGAGTTGAAGATGGATACCGGCAAGATCGCCGATGCGCTGATTGCCGACACTAAGGCGTATTTAGAGGGTAAATAATCCCCATGAGTAATTTGCTGACCACATTAGATAAGATGCAGGAAGTGCTGGTGTCTCTGGCGACCGTTCTGGATGAAGAAGAACAACAGTTGTCGTCCGGAATGATTGACAGCAACAATTTGCAGCGCATTACCGAAGATAAAAGCGCGCTGCTGACGACGCTGAACTATCTGGATGAGATGCGCCGTAGCAACGAGAAAAGTCTGGGGACATCTGCACCTTATCGTGGTCAGAGTGACATGGCGCGCCGCTGGGAAGGTATTCAGCAGCATACACGCCGGTTACACCGTGCCAACACGCACAACGGCATCCTGTTACAGCACCAGATTACCTTCACGCATGATGCGTTAGACGTGCTTAAGCCGCATCAGACGCAAGCGTTCTACGGACCGGATGGAAAAGGTCAGGGCCAGGCGACGCTGAGCCGTAAAATCTGATAACGTCAGTCTGGTGATCACGCTGTCCATTTTTGAAGAATCCGTCATCACGCGTGGATGACGGATTTTTTCATGCTGTCGTCACAGGGCGGCGGGTCTGTTATGCAGAATATCTGCCCCCTCCGCCCAACAGATGCAGTGTCCAACGCGCTATACATCCTGCACCTCCGGCATCCCGGATAACGTCTCTGCTCCAGCGCATCCCTGCGCATACTGCCTGTTCTGATAAGAAGCGGACGCCGATTTAGCCTGCCACGATCTGGCAGGCATTCGTCTTAAAACGCTTCCCAGTTGTCGTGACCTTTCTTCGGTGCCGCTGCTGCAAAAGCAGGAACGGCGGGAGCAACGACTACAGTGGGGGCGTCAGACGGTGTTAACGGGGCTCGTTCAAGTTTAAAGACGGCCACGGCTTTCGTCAGTTTATCCGCCTGATCCTCAAGGGAGGCCGCAGCGGCTGAAGCCTCTTCAACCAGTGACGCATTTTGCTGGGTTACTGCATCCATTTCTGTGATCGCGTGGCTGACCTGCTGAATGCCTCGTTTCTGCTCGTCTGAAGAGACGGCAATTTCAGAAATGATGTCATTCACACGCTGGAATGCGTCTACCGTTTTCATCATGGTGGTACCGGCATCGCTAACCAGTTCCGTGCCGTTGTTAACCAGTCCGACAGAAGTGGCGATAAGCCCTTCGATTTCTTTTGCAGCCTGCGCGCTGCGCTGAGCAAGGCTGCGCACTTCGCTGGCGACCACCGCAAATCCGCGTCCCTGCTCCCCTGCCCGCGCGGCTTCGACCGCGGCATTCAATGCCAGAATATTCGTCTGAAAGGCGATGCTGTTAATGACGCTGGTAATTTCAGCGATCTTTTTCGAACTGCCGGAGATATCGTCCATGGTTTTGACGACGCGATTAACAATCTCTCCACCCGACTGGGCTTTTTCGGACGCATCGGACGCCAGCTGGCAGGCGTGATGCGCATTGTCGGCATTCTGTTTAACCGTCGCGGTCAGTTGTTCCATACTGGCAGCCGTCTGTTCCAGCGACGCGGCCTGCTGTTCCGTTCGGGAGGAAAGATCGGTGTTGCCGGAGGCAATTTCCCCCGCGCTCTGAAAGATAGCAATGGCCCCATCGCGGACAGCGCCGACAGTTTGGGCAAGCGATGACTGCATACGTTGCAGGTTCGACAGTAACATACCCGGCTCGTTACGACCGCAGGCCGAGGGTGGTACGGTCAAATCGCCGTGGGCAATCAGATCGATACGGTGAAGTGACTGTCTTAAAGGCTTAATTACCACTTTTCTCAGCAGAGCAAAAGCCAGTAGCACAATCACTACGGATGCGATAAAGGCCACTAACATCGTGGTATAGCCTGTTTTAACCTGTTCAACCGCCTGCTGTTTAATGTCCATCGAGCGCTGATTGCGCATCTGAATGGCTTTCATCAACACGTCTTTATACGCTTTGTCGAGTTTGTCAGCCGCCGTTTCATCCGCAATGATCTCTTCAAAACTGTTCTGTTTGGCTGCCTCAATCATCGGCATCAACCCTTTTTGCAGGTAATCCTTAAATCGCGCCTGCAGTTGTTTATCGAGTTCGATGCCGACTGGCGTCCTGACCGGACGGTTAAGGTAAATATTCAGCCCATTTTCTGCCTTTTTAATGCTGCCCTCTGTGGCGCTGAGGAAAGCGGCGTAGTTATCCGTGTCGGCAATACGTGCCGCTGCGCCGGCCTGAATAATATTGAGCCTGGCAGAGCGCATATGCGTTGAGCTGTCGAGTAATCCCTGCCTTACCGAAATTTCATCCGTTGACACGTCAAGGGAATGTTGCCCCTGCGTCAGAAACCAGGCGGATATCGTGCTACTGCACACGAACAGAAATAAGATGCCGCCAAAAATCAGGCTGAATAAGGGAATAAGATTGAGGTTGTACCAGAAACCTGGCATCGCGTTTTCATGAGCGCGGGTATGCATTTTGATCTTCCTCTCAATGATGGACTAAAGGTACTCATCGGCAGGAAGAAGACAGGATTTACGCCAAAACGGACTTTTGAATCAGTTTCTTACAACATTATGGGCTTACCGCCCGAAGCGATGTCAGACACTAAATAGCAATGAAAAAAACATGAATTTTTTATGACAATACGCTGTAAACAGGCTTTTCGACGCGCCGTATTAACGTCTTGCGCCTGATGAGTCAGTAACGGCGTGCCCCCATCCATTATCGGGTATCGTCTCTTTGGCAACCCGCTGAGCGGATTATTCACCTGAAGATGCCTACAGGTCTGCTGCGATAGCTGTTCCAGGCCAGCAAAAGGGATGACAGAGGTTCGTGGCATCGCCGGGCGTGATGAAATGACTGGTCTGGCACAGAATCCCTTGTTAGTCCGGCCTGCACTGCGCAGGTTTATGACAAAAAGGCCGTAATGTTATCCATTACGGCCTGGATTACGGCATTAACCGTTGGAGGGTTTCATGGTCAGACGGCGGTACGGCGGGCATAATCCCGCAGTCGGAAGCCCATCATGCCCAGGGCCAGGAAATAAGCGCCGCCGCCTACCGCACAGACGAGAGCCAGCCGCAACAGGCGCCATAGCATGTTGCCCTGCTCCCAGTCAGGCATCCAGTACAGCATGCCTGACAGCGCGGCCGCCATGACGATTACCGCCACCAGTAAGCGAATCAGAAAACCGGCCCAGCCAGGCTGAGGTTGAAAGATTTTCTTTTTACGCAGTTGCCAGTAGAGCAACCCAGCATTGAGGCAGGCACCCAGACCAATGGAGAGTGACAGTCCGGCGTGCTTCAGCGGGCCAATAAAGGCCAGATTCATTAGCTGGGTCGCGATCAGCGTAATAATCGCAATTTTTACCGGCGTTTTAATGTCCTGACGGGAATAAAAGCCCGGCGCCAGGACTTTCACGACGATCAGGCCCATCAATCCCACCGAGTAGGCAATCAGCGCACGCTGCGTCATAGCGGCATCAAAGGCAGTAAATTTTCCGTACTGGAACAACGCGACAGTCAGCGGACCGGACAACATACCCAGCGCCACCGCACTGGGCAACGCCAGTAAAAAGCACAAACGCAGGCCCCAGTCCATTAAGCGCGAATACTCTTCATGGTGGCCACTGGCGAAACTTTTTGCCAGAGAAGGCAATAAAATCGTGCCCAGCGCCACGCCTAACACGCCGGACGGAAACTCCATCAGGCGGTCAGCGTAATACATCCATGAGACAGAGCCCGAGACCAGGAACGAGGCAAAAATCGTATTGATGATCAGTGAGATCTGACTCACTGAAACCCCAAGAATTGCCGGCCCCATCTGGCGCATCACGCGCCAGACGCCAGCATCACGCAGGTTGATCCGCGGCAGGACCAGCATGCCCAGCTTTTTCAGATGCGGTAACTGATAGCCCAGTTGCAGCAGTCCGCCGACCACCACCGCCCACGCCAGCGCCATGATGGGCGGATGGAAGTGCGGTGCGGCGAACAGCGCAAAGCCGATCATGCTGATATTCAGCAGCGTGGGGGCAAACGCCGGCACCGAAAAACGGTTCCAGGTGTTTAATATGGCCCCAGCCAGCGAAGCCAGCGAAATCAGGAGAATATAGGGGAAAGTGACGCGCAGCAGCGCGCTGGTCAGGGCAAACTTATCGGCTGTATCGGCGAACCCCGGCGCCGTCACCAGGATGACCCAGGGTGCGGCAACCATGCCTGCGACGGTCACGAGCGCCAGCGCCAGGGTCAGCAGACCGGAAACGTAGGACACGAAAAGCCGCGTAGCCTCTTCGCCCTGCTTACTTTTATACTCGGCCAGAATAGGAACAAATGCCTGCGAGAAGGCCCCTTCAGCAAAAATACGCCGCAGAAGATTGGGTAGTTTAAACGCAACAAAGAACGCATCGGTCGCCATGCCGGCACCAAACACCCGTGCCACAATGGCATCCCGGGCAAAACCCAGCACGCGGGAAAACAGGGTCATTGAACTGACCGCTGCCAGCGATTTCAACAAATTCATAATTGACGGGGCATCCTGAAAAGAATCGGCAAAATGAGTGACTTAGCACGGGTCCTGTCACACGTCGGGCGATAGTCTACTGCGATCGCGTGAAATGACCAGCACTGAGTGTTACAAGGCGTTATTCCCGTTCCGCGTCACGCCACATGGATTCGACGATACGTTGCGCCAGTAGCGCCTGCTCACCACTCGTTTCCGGCTTTGTCTGATTTTCGATGCAGAGAACAAAATGTTCTGCCACGCCCACAAATCCGCGCTGAGCCAGGTGGCTCTGCCAGGCAGCAGGCGGCGTGATCACTACGCCTGCACCGCACTCTTCCTGCCAGTCGCGCATGTCATGAATATCAATGCATTTGCCATCACAGATGGCGCTGATACGTTCGCGCTGGCTGCCTGCCCGACGGTGCATACTGGTGGTTACCTGCAATCCACCCGCATTGAAATGGTGCTCGGCGTAAAGCATCTGTCCCTGTTCATTGGTCGCAATATGGCCCTGACGGGGCAGCGCACGGCCTCCTGCCAGCCACAGAGCCGTATCAACGACATGCAGGTAATCATCTAACAGTGTAAAGCGCAGATCCTGTGGACCCACGCTGTCGCTGCGGTGTTTTTCGATACGCAGCGCAGCGGCGGAGTGCATTTGTGTTTTCAGTTGCTGATAGCAGGGCGCGAAACGCCGGTTAAACGCCACCATTAGCTTTCGTTGTTTCTTTTCGGCCAGCGCGACCAGCGCCTCTGCCTGATTCAGGGTTTCTGCCAGCGGTTTGTCGACACAGACATCCTTGCCAGCCTGAAGCAGTGCTTTGACCACGTCGTAATGGCTGGCCGTACTGCTGTGCACAAATACGGCGTCACAGGCGGCAGCCAGATCGGTCAGTGAAGGGAAGCAGGTGATACGGTAGCGGTCACAGACGATGCGGGCGTTGGCCTGATTCGGCGAAAATGCGCCGACTAACTGCCAGTTATTTGCCTGCGATAACACAGGCAACCAGGCCTTTTGCGCAATACCGCCTAACCCAACAACACCAATGCGAATCGTCATTTATTGTTCTCTTTCCAGTAATTGCGCCAGTTGTGCCTGAAGATCGGCAACCTGTTGCTCAAGCGCCTCAACCCGATCCCGCAGCGCGGCATCGTCCGCCGTGGCTGGGTGTTGCTCCAGCGCCCCGAGTTCGACCTCATCAGCAAACATGTGCATAAAACGGCTTTCACGTTTACCCGGCTCCCGCGCCAGTCGCATGACCATGGGCCCCTCAGCGCGCGACATCAACGTGTCCAGCGTCTGTTCAACGTCGCTGACGTCGGCAAACTCATGCAAACGCCCACTCCGGGTCCGCAGTTCACCAGGGGTTTGTGCGCCACGCAGGAACAGCAATGTGAGAACGGCAACTTCTGCGCTACTGAGCTGTAAATTACCGAAGGCGGAATTGCAGAAGCGTTGCTCGTATTTCACCACGCGCTGGCCGAACCCGCTGTTGGCGGTCACCAGATGCTTTTTAATCAGGAGATCGAGCTGATCCTGCACGTCGCTTTCGCTCAGCGTCATCACGGGCTCGCGATTAGATTTTTGATTACAGGCGGTAAGCACGCCATTTAATGAAAGAGGATACTGTTCCGGTGTGGTGATTTGCTTTTCCAGCAGGCAACCCAGCACGCGCAACGCCTGCGCCGACAAGGTCATCTTCATTGCGAACTCCTCATTTTACCCACGACGATTGGGTGTCCATTCCTTGCTGGTCAGCGCAGTCAGGACATGATCCTGCCACTGACCGTTAATCATCAGGTAGTTTTTAGCATAGCCCTCTTTTTCGAATCCCAGGCGGGCCAGCAGGTCACCACTGCGCTGGTTATGCGGCATGTAGTTTGCCATGATGCGGTGGATATATTGCTGGCGCTGCATATAGCGAATCGCCGACTGCAGCGCTTCAAACATCAGGCCCTGCCCTTGCCACTTCTCGCCAAGCGAATAGCCAAGATAGCAGGCATGAAAGGCACCGCGCAGGACATTGCTAAAATTCGCCACGCCACGCACTTCCGTTTCATTGCTGTCCATTAAAATAAAATAGAACGCCGAGCCCTGTTTATGCATATCAGCGATCAGGCCCAGCCGGGCTTGCCAGCCAGAGGGATAACAGTGGCTGTCATCACGCACCGGCTCCCAGGGTTTAAGGAAGTCACGGTTTTCCGCGTAATAGTCGGCTAAACGCCATGCATCGCGTTCATGAACCAGTCTTACCACCAGCCGCTCGGTCGTGAGTCGCACCCTTGGTGCGGCAGAACGATAGCCAAACATCATCTCTCCTGAAGTCCATGGCGGGAAGGAAATGCCAGTCATTGATAACTTTCACTATAACCGCCGCCAGGTCTGCGGTAAAACGTTACGCATACCACAACAGCCAGGTCGCTGAATTATCGTCCGGCCCACCGTGCAGCGCAGACGCGTCAAAAGATCTGTTCATATCTCCGATCCAGAAAATTGGTTTGGTAACCACATCGGTTTCTTAACCCTGTGCGCTGCCACTGCCCCGCCGCGTAAGAAGTCGTAGGTGCCGCAAGCCGCCCGTTTTAACAGCGGCAGATCGGGACACTTTCTTCCGGAAGGCATTTTCGGCAAATCCATATCATCCCATTCCTGATGACAGACGGTTTGCATTCAGGCAGGCTATGCCACGAGCGAGTTTTACAGTTAAACGAGGGAAGTATGAAGACGGTTTTTCACGGGCTGGTTGCCCTGTTTTTAGCGGTTTTACTGAGTGGCTGTAATCAGTTAACGCAATACACAATTAGCGAACAGGAAGTCAATCAGGCCCTGCAAAAACATAATAACTTCGAAAAAGACATTGGCGTATCAGGTCTGGTCAATGCCCATATTGTGTTAACTAACCTGAATAGCCAGATTGGTCGGGACGTGCCAGGCAAAGTCACCTTATCGGGCGATGCCAAAATTAATGTCTCCTCACTCTTTGGTCCGCAACAGGCCGATATGCAGCTCAAAATGCGTGCGCAGCCAGTGTTTGATCAGCAGCAAGGAGCCATATATTTGCGCGATATGGAAATCGTCGATGCGCAGGTTCAGCCCGAGAAAATGGCCTCTATTATGAAAACCCTGACGCCTTATCTGAATCAGTCGTTAAAAAGCTACTTTGATCAGCACCCGGCCTACGTGCTGAGCGCCGATCGCAGTAAAGCGGAATCGCTGGCGAAAAAATTCGCGAAAGGGCTGGAAGTGAAGCCTGGTGAACTGGTCATCCCCTTCACCGACTAACCGCCTGACAGGCAGCTTTACCGTCATCTTATCCGCGCCTTCAGGCGCGGATTTTTTTTAAAAAAGAAAAACAGGTGCAAACGGTTGCCTGAGTCCTTATGCTTATAACCCGGCCTAAACACGCCTTTCGTTTATTCTACTTGCCGGAGCCGCATTCATGACCGCACACCCTCAGCAACTTACTATCCGCCGTCCAGATGACTGGCATATCCATCTTCGTGATGATGATATGCTCAACACTGTGCTGCCCTATACCAGCGCAGTCAATGGTCGTGCTATCGTCATGCCCAATCTGGTTCCGCCGGTAGTCAGCGTCGCGGCGGGCGAAGCTTATCGCAATCGCATTCTGGCTGCCTTACCTGATGGGCACGCTTTTACCCCCCTGATGACCTGCTACCTGACCGACTCGTTAGAGGCCGATGAGCTGGCCCGCGGTTTTCAGTCGGGATTGTTCACGGCCGCCAAACTGTATCCCGCTCATGCCACGACCAATTCAAGCCATGGTGTCACCAATATTGCTTCGATTGCTTCAGTGCTGGAGCGGATGCAAACGCTGGGAATGCCGCTGCTGGTGCATGGTGAAGTGACGGACTCGCACATCGATATTTTTGACCGCGAAGCCCGCTTTATTGAAACGGTGATGGAACCGCTACGCAAACAGTTCCCCGCGCTGAAAGTGGTGATGGAACACATCACGACCAAAGATGCAGCTGACTATGTGGAAAGCGCCAATGAAAACCTGGCGGCAACGATTACGCCGCAGCATCTGATGTTCAACCGCAACCATATGCTGGTCGGGGGTATCCGCCCTCACCTGTACTGTCTGCCGATCCTGAAACGCAATACGCATCAGCAGGCGCTGCGCAGGATTGTCGCCTCCGGTCATCCCCGTTTCTTTCTGGGTACCGACACCGCGCCTCATTTGCGCCATCTGAAAGAGAGCAGCTGCGGCTGTGCGGGTGTGTTCAACGCCCCTACCTCCCTGCCCGCGTACGCCACCGTATTTGAAGAGCTCAATGCCCTGCAGCATTTTGAGGCATTTTGTTCTGAAAATGGTCCGCGTTTCTATGGCCTGCCGCTGAACGACGGCACCCTTACGCTGGTGCGTGAGCCATGGACGGTAGAAGAAAGCATTGCAATGGGCGCTCATACGCTGGTGCCTTTCCTTGCCGGGGAAACCCTCAACTGGCGTATAAAATAATTTCGCTTGCCTCCGCCATATTTATACTGTAATTATATACAGTATCTTATACGGAGGCTTTTATGCGTGTTGAAATTACCGTTGCCAAAACCCAACCTCTTCCCGCTGGTGCGATGGAAGCCCTGAGCCAGGAGCTGTCGCGCCGGATCGATGAACAATTTCCGCAATTCACCAATCAGGTCAAAGTGCGTTACGCCACGGCGAATCAACTGAGCGTAATGGGCGGTGACAAAGACACGCGTGAGCAAATCAGTGAAATCCTGCAGCAAACGTGGGAAAGCGCTGACGACTGGTTCATTACCGATTAACCGCCACTGTGCTGTTTTTACCGGGTTTCGCCACCCGGTTTTTTTATCTTCATTTATGCCTGACGAACCGCTCGCCCATCTGGACTCCGAATGACCAATGCCCTATGCTGGCGCTGATCATGCATAAAAGGAGTTTCATCCCATGACTACAGATAAACCCGAAGAAACCATGACCTTTGGCGAGCTGCTGACGCTCATCGGTGAACAGCAACGCCGCTTGACGGTGCTGGAAAACGCCTTTTCCAGCCTGATTTTCTGTCTTGATGACCGGGCCAGTCAGTTGCTGGTGCATAATCTTTCGCTTGAAGCGCAAAATCAAAACCATGATGAGCAATTGCAGCAGCAGTTTGCGCGCCTTGCAGAGACATTACAAAAACGTAGCGGTTCAGCAGGCGTTGAAACTTCCCCTCTTTAACCCTGTTTAACGACCTTAATAAGCCTTTTTTATTGTTCAATTAGGACAATTGCACGCCCGGTATTCAGGTATTATATCTTCTCAGCCTGACTGTTTTAGAGATAATCATTCTGCATTCAGGCTTTCCATGATACGTTTTAATCAGTGAATCGCCATTTTGCTGTTATAATTGTTTCGCAGTGGAAATTAAAAGCCGCATTGAACCTCATCATGCACTTCGTTTAACGAGTAATAAGGAGGTTATAATGGACAGTCGGAAAGATGTAATTCAGACCCATCCTCTGGTGGGCTGGGATATCAGTACTGTTGACAGCTATGATGCGATGATGATCCGTCTGCACTCCCTTTCGTCGCAGGATCAAACTGAAGAAGACGCGGACGTCGGCCCGACCTACTGGCTGACGACTGATGTAGCCAGGCAATTTATCTCTATTCTCGAAGCGGGCATCGCTAAGATTGAATCTGCCGAGCAAGTAGAACGACTACGAAAGAAGCATTAATACTGCTGCATCAGCGAGGCACCCAACCGGGTGCCTTTTTTCATGGACTTTCTGGTATGCTATTGATTATGTAACCCTTTCAGGAGTTCCATTTTCATGATTTACGATCTCATTGTGGTCGGTGGCGGTTCAGTGGGTGCAGCGGCTGGCTATTATGCGACCCAGGCTGGCCTTTCCGTACTGATGATTGACAGCGCACATCCTCCCCATCATCAGGGTGCTCATCACGGAGAAAGCCGTTTGATTCGTCATGCCTATGGCGAGGGCGAACGCTATGTACCGCTGGTATTGCGTGCGCAAACGTTGTGGGATGAACTGGAACAGCAGGCGGGCGAGCGCATTATGCATCGTTGCGGTGTCCTGAATCTTGCGCCTGTCCAGTCTGAATTTATTCAAAACGTCGTAAGCAGCGCCAAAACCTGGCAGCTCCCTGTCGAGGTGCTGCAGGCGGCTGACGTGCGCAAGCGCTGGCCACAGCTGGCGGTTCCTGACGGATATCTGGGCGTTTTCGAACCAAACTCTGGCTTTTTAAAAAGTGAACAGGCGGTTCGAAGCTGGATACAGCTGGCAGAAAAACAGGGCTGCGCGCAGTTGTTTAACTGCCCGGTTACTCAGATCCGGCGTGACGGCGAATTGCAACAGGTTACCACGCTCGATGGCCTTTACCGTGGCCGCAAACTGTTGGTCAGTGCGGGCACCTGGGTAAGTAAACTGGTCCCCGATTTGCCCATCGCCCCTAAGCGTAAGGTGTTTGCCTGGTATCAGGCTGATGGCCGCTACAGTGAAAACAATGCGTTTCCTGGCTTCACCTGCGAAATGCCGGATGGCAGTCAGTATTATGGTTTCCCGGCGGACAACAATGCCTTAAAAGTCGGTCGTCATGATGGTGGTCAGCTAATGACAACACCTGAAGACCGCAAGCCGTTCGGCAGCCTTTCCGCCGATGGCAGTGAAGCCTTCCGGTTTCTCCGTCAGTTTTTACCGGGCGTTGGGGTTTGCCTGCACGGTGAAGCCTGTAGCTATGACGTGAGTCCTGATGAGGATTTCATCATTGATACACTTCCGGGCGAACCGAATCGTCTGATCATCACCGGTTTAAGCGGGCATGGCTTTAAATTTGCCAGCGTGTTGGGTGAACTCGCCAGTCAGTTTGCACAGAACAAACCGTTCAGTTTCGATCTTACCCCTTTCCGTTTATCGCGTTTTCACGCCTGACCGTACGGCGCGCGTGCAGTGCACCGCGCCGCATTGACACAGATTTACACGCCAGCCCGTTTTACCGCTTTTTCTTCTGCCAGCCAGGTGTTTCAGAGATGTTTTCTCCATCAGTCACGTCATGCCGCCGCCAGATAAGTGCGTTTATTCAATAATCCTGCGCATAGTCAAATCGGTTCACCAAACCCATTGCACCAGCACCAATAAATTTATAAAAAAGTAAGCATCATTGATTTTGTGTTTCATTCTGTAGATTCTTGTTTCCACGTATTCCTTTGATGCTGTAGCACAATGTCGCTGACAAATTCCTCCACCCGTTACGGTTTACTCACGATTTTTCTGCACTGGTCAATGGCCGTGGTTATTTATGCCATGTTCGCGCTGGGCCTGTGGATGGTTGGCCTGAGCTATTACGACAGCTGGTACCATAACGCGCCTGACATTCATAAAAGCATCGGCGTGTTATTAATGCTGGCGCTGGTCATCCGGCTGGTATGGCGTGTGCTTTCGCCGCCCCCTGAACCGCTGCGTAGCTATTCTCCTGCGGTGCGCTTCGCGGCAGTGTTCGTGCACTGGCTGCTTTACAGCCTGCTTATTGCCCTTCTGCTGAGTGGCTATCTGATCTCGACTGCGGATGGCAAACCCGTGTCTGTTTTTGGTTGGTTCTCGTTACCGGCGTTATTCAGTGGCGCGGGTGAACAGGCGGATTTAGCAGGAAATATTCATCTGTGGCTGGCGTGGAGCATCGTGGTGCTGTCGGTGTTGCATGGTCTTGCCGCGTTAAAACATCACTTTATTGACCGCGATATCACCCTGAAAAGGATGCTGGGACTGCGCATCCACTCTCCCTCTGAAAAGGAAAAATGATATGTTCAAAAAAACGCTTCTGGCTGTTACCGCTACTGCCCTGCTGCTGGGATCACTGACCGCTAATGCCGCCGATTACAAAATCGATAAAGAAGGCCAGCACGCCTTTGTTCAGTTCCGTATTCAGCATCTGGGCTACAGCTGGCTGTATGGGACGTTTAAAGATTTTGATGGCTCATTCACCTTCGATGCAGACAATCCCACCGCCGATAAAGTCGATGTCACGATTAAAACCAACAGCGTGGATACCAACCACGCCGAGCGTGACAAACATATTCGTGGCCCTGAATTTCTGAACGTGGCGAAACATCCCACCGCGACGTTCAAATCGACTTCCGTGAAAAAAGACGGTGACAAACTGGCGGTCACCGGGGATTTAACGCTGAATGGCGTGACAAAACCGGTGACGCTGGAAGCCAAAATGATGGGCGAAGGAAAAGATCCGTGGGGCGGTTATCGAGCCGGTTTTGAAGCTGAAGGCGAGATTGCGCTGAAAGACTTTAATATCACCCATGACCTGGGCCCTGCCTCGCAGAACGTCGAGTTAATTATCTCTGTTGAAGGCGTCCGTCAGTAACAAAACACCCGCCTGAAGTCGGCCTTCAGGCGGGGTCGGTTATTTCCGCGTCGGTGCCGGAATGGTCATATTCAGCAAGCCACGCGACTTGTTAAAGATTTTATTGCCATTCTCACGTCCCGCCCGACGGGCACGCTGTTCTTCAGGCGACAGACGGGCTTCTTCCTGGCACAACGGGCTACAGCAGTGCTCATACTTCTCGGCACAACTTTCGCACTGTATAAACAGTAAGTGACAACCATCATTGACGCAGTTGACGTGCGTATCGCAGGGCTCACCACACTGATGACAATGCGCCAGAACATCATCCGATATACGCTCGCCCATGCGTTCATCAAAAACAAAGTTTTTACCTTTAAAACGCACCGGTAAATTTTGTTCCCGCGCCCGACGAGCATATTCAATAATCCCACCCTCGACATGATAAACATCCTGAAAACCGTTGTGTCGCATCCAGGCGCTGGCTTTTTCACAGCGAATCCCTCCGGTGCAGTACATCACGATTTTTTTGTCTTTCTTGTCTTTGAGCATATCCACGGCCATGGGCAGCTGATCGCGGAACGTGTCGGCAGGCACCTCTAATGCGTTATCGAAACGCCCGACTTCATACTCATAATGATTGCGCATATCGACAAAGACCGCATCAGGATCGTCGAGCATGGCGTTAACTTCGGCCGCTTTCAGGTAGTTGCCGACGTTACTGGCATCAAAGGTGTCGTCCTCAATCCCGTCAGCCACGATGCGATCGCGCACTTTCAGGCGCAGCACCCAAAACGACTTGCCATCATCATCCAGCGCAATATTCATGCGCAGATTGTCCAGCGCAGGATCAAAGCCGTACAAAAAGGCTTTCATAGCCTCGTACTGGCTGGCTGGCACGCTGATCTGCGCATTGATGCCCTCATGGGCAACGTAGATGCGACCAAACACCTTTAATGCGGTTAACCCGACATAGAGCGCATCGCGAAAGGCTTTGGGATCGGCAATGGTGAAGTACTTGTAAAAAGAGACTGTGGTGCGCGGTTCGGTTTCGGCCAACATACGCGCCTTCAGCTCTTTATTGGAAACAAGGTTGTGTAACACTGGCATGGTGTTCGTTCCTGTTATCAATAGAAGAAATTTAGCGCGCACATCATACCTGAAATGAAAAAAATGCGAAGCGTATAAGAAAAATTGATAGGTAAAACGGTAAATTTCGTTGCGCGATGGTGTTGTGCCCTCATTTTCATCTTCTGCAACACCCGGAGAAATGCTCTAACATTTCAGCCGCGGGGAAAAAAATGGCACAATAACCGCAACTGACGAATAACAGCACCGCAGGTGCACGACGCAGGATAACAGTATTCAAGATGACCCAATTGCCTCAATTTTCACGTGCACTTTTTCATCCCCGCTATTGGTTGACTTGGTTGGGTATCATTTTTCTCTATATTTTGGTCCTGTTACCTTATCCCCTGCTCTACGCGCTGGGTAGCGGTATTGGCCGTATCGCTATGCGGTTTATGAAGCGACGAGTGGCCATTGCTCGCCGCAACCTGGAACTGAGCTTTCCGGATATGCCGACCAACGATCGTGAAGCCATGATTAAGCATAATTTTGAATCTGTGGGCATGGGTCTGATTGAAACCGGCATGGCCTGGTTCTGGCCCGACTGGCGGATTCATAAATGGCACACACCTTCCGGTCTGGAACATATCCAGCAGGCCCATGATACCCAGCGCGGCGTGTTACTTATCGGTATGCATTTCCTGACGCTGGAAATTGGCGCGCGTATGTTTGGCATTCATAATCCCGGTATTGGCGTTTACCGGCCGAATGACAATAAATTGATCGACTGGTTACAAACCCGCGGTCGTATGCGCTCCAATAAAGGCATGCTGGATCGTAAGGATCTGAAAGGCATGATCCGGGCCTTAAAACGTGGAGATATCATCTGGTATGCGCCCGATCATGATTATGGTCCCCGCAGCAGCGTGTTCGTGCCCTTCTTTGGCGTCGACAAAGCCGCCACCACCGTAGGGACACATATGTTAATGCGTACCGGAAAACCGGCGGTTATCCCGTTTGTGCCGCGCCGTCTGCCGGAAGGACGCGGTTACGAGTTGATCATTTTGCCTGATGTCAGCGCTGATTTTCCGCTGACCAGCGAAGAGGACACCGCCGCGCGCATGAATAAAGTGGTGGAAGAAGGCGTACTGCTGGCACCTGAGCAGTACATGTGGCTGCATCGCCGCTTTAAAACCCGCCCTGAAGGCGAACCTTCGCGCTATTAACCTCACCGCTGCCCGGCACCGATGCGGGCAGCGCTTTTTCTTTGGGTGGTAAACCGTTTGTTCTGCGCCCGACGTGGCGGTGCGACCTCGCCTGCCCCCATTCCACCGTCGGGCATGTCCTTCATGTTAAGCTGGGTGATGCGTTGCGGTTGAACAGGAGAAAACGATGCTCTGGCTGCTTTCAAAATATGCAATAACGGCTCTGATGGTGGTGGTGATCTCGGAAGCGGCAAAACGCAGCGATCGTCTTGGCGGCCTGCTTGCGGCGCTGCCACTGGTCACGATTCTGGTGCTTGTCTGGATGAAACTGGAAGGACAAGCGCAGACCAAAATTGCCGCCCACGCCTGGTACACCTTCTGGTATGTGGTGCCGACCTTGCCCATGTTTATCCTGTTTCCTTTTCTGTATCAGCGTACAGGCTTCTGGCTTACCCTGGGACTGAGCTGCGTCCTGACGCTTATCGTATTCGTTCTCTGGGCCGTTCTGCTGAAACGCTGGGGCATCGAACTGCTGTGATGACCTTCTCCGCGAGACAAGCCAGCACGATGTACCGCCTGATTTCATCACATCATTTTGCCTGCCGAACCGCCAGACATATTCGTCCTCTGACGCACTGACTTTCTCTCCTGCGATTTTGGTCTATCCTTCACTGAAATCACGTTAATCAGGCAAGGAGAGAAGCATGAGTATGTTCACTACACTGGAAGAAGCGATTGACGCTGCGCGTGAAGAGTTTCTCGCCAACCATCCAGACCTTGAGCAAGATGATGCAGCTATCAATCAGTTCGGTCTGCAAAAATATGTTATGCAGGATGGCGATATCATGTGGCAGGCAGAGTTCTTCGAAGACGAAGGGGATTCAGGCGAATGTTTACCGATTCGCAGTGGTGAAGCCGCTCAGGCAATTTTTGACGGTGACTTCGATGAGATTGAGTTGCGTCAGGAGTGGTTAGCGGAAAACACGCTGCATGAATGGGACGATGGCGAATTTCAGCTTGAGCCTCCACTGGACAGTGAAGAAGGTAAGGCTGCCGCCGAAGAGTGGGAAGACGATAACAGCGATTCCGATCGCGGTTACGTGTAAGGTCCATGGCTGGCGTCGACCGGAATAAGCAACGTATCGACGACCAGTGATAACGGCAGGTCGAGAATGGTGATAATCCGCCATGCCCCCTCCCTGACGTCCCACTTTACGCCGGGATAAAACTGGTTACCGTGTCCCTGTCCGGGCACGGTACGGCTGATAATACTGCCACAGCCGCTCAGCGTAACGATAGCGAGGGACAGCAGCGTTAACATAACGAGTTTATTCACAATAGCGACTCAGGTTAGACAGCCGTCATTTTAATCACGACTCAGGTGGCGTTACCATCCTGTTTACGTAAAACTGCAAAATAATGTTGCTGTCTGTGTCGGGCCAGGGGCAAAAAAAAGCGGCATCTCTGCCGCTTTTTTCATTATGCCTGATGCGGAAGCGCGTCAGGATTGAGCGAAAGTTTTTGATAACTCTCTACCCACTGATGGTATTTCTCGCCACTTTCCCACAAACGGGTGTGAACGCGCGCCAGTACCACCGGATCGCTGATCAACTGCAAACGTTGTTCACGACCCAGCTTCTCGGGCGCATCGCTCAGTGCCTGATCAACCCGCCGATCGCGCGCATGATCTAACAACTGGCTGTGCTTGTGCCGTGAGGTCGCCAGCGCTGTCGCCAGTGCGTTAAACGCCGGGTTAAACAACGCGTGCATAAAGCCGTTTTTCAGGACGCGCTGGCGGTTCAGCTCGACGTAACGGTCAGTATCGATCAGCTCTTTTGGCGGATCATACTCTTCCGGAATCAGGAACAGCTTCGCCTTCTTGGTCTTCAGGCCCAGCCCCGAACGGCTCGACATCACTGAGACAAACGGTGACAGAATCATTGAGAAGACAATAGGCGCCAGCCACCACAGGAAGTTGAGATCCAGCCAGCCCATTCCGGCTGCCCATACGATACCCAATGCCATCTGCGAGCCATGACGTTTAAAGGCCTCGCTCCAGGGCGTTGCATCATCATCACGCTGCGGTGAGTTCCAGACGACTTCCCAGCCCAGGAACGCGCTGACCACAAATACGGTGTGGAACAGCATGCGCACCGGTGCCAGCAGAACCGAGAACAGCATTTCCAGCAGCAGCGACACAAACAGACGCAGTGCGCCACCGTAAGGTTTCGCGCCTTTACACCAGATCAGCACCACACTCAGCAGCTTCGGCAGGAACAGCAGCACCAGCGTGGTGGAGAACAGCGCAATCGCCAGTTCAGGACGCCATTGCGGCCAGACCGGGAACAGCTGTCGAGGCTGCAGGAAGTAGGTCGGTTCCATCAGCGTGTGGACCACCTGTAGGGCGGTGGACAGCGCCAGGAACATAAACCACAGCGGGGCTGAAAGGTATGACATCACGCCCGTCAGAAAGACCGCACGGTGGACCGGATGCATCCCTTTAACGAGGAACAGCCGGAAGTTCATCAGGTTACCATGACACCAGCGGCGATCGCGTTTAAGCTCATCCAGCAGATTCGGCGGCAATTCCTCGTACGAGCCAGGCAGATCATAGGCAATCCATACGCCCCAACCCGCACGGCGCATCAGTGCCGCTTCCACAAAGTCGTGAGACAAAATGGATCCCGCAAAAGACCCTTCACCGGGCAGCGGTGCCAGCGCACAGTGCTCAATAAACGGTTTCACACGGATGATGGCGTTATGGCCCCAGTAATGCGATTCCCCTAACTGCCAGAAATGCAGACCCGCGGTAAACAACGGCCCATAAACACGCGTCGCAAACTGCTGGCAGCGCGCATACAGCGTATCCATTCCGGACGCTTTTGGTGACGACTGAATGATCCCGGCATTCGGGTTCGCTTCCATCATGCGCACCAGACCGGTCAGACATTCCCCGCTCATGACGCTGTCCGCATCCAGTACGACCATGTAGCTATAGTTGCTGCCCCAGCGACGACAGAAGTCATCAATGTTGCCGCTCTTACGCTTCACACGACGACGGCGACGGCGGTAGAAGATCTTTCCTGCCCCACCGACATCACGCACCAGCTCCATCCAGGCCTTTTGCTCAGCAATAGCAATATCGGCATCGTAGCTGTCACTCAGGATATAGACATCGAAGTGCTCAGCGTTGCCTGTACGCACAACGGATTCCCAGGTGGCGCGCAAGCCTGCGAACACACGGCCCACATCTTCATTACAGATGGGCATGATCAGCGCGGTACGGTGCTCTGGATTCAGCGCCTCATCCCCGACTGTCGAGTAAGAGATGCTGTATTTATCCCGACCGATCAGCAGTTGTAAAAAGCCCATCAGTGCTGTCCAGAAGCCCGCCGACACCCAGCAGAACAGAATCGCAAACAGGAACAAAATTCCCGTCTGCAACACATAAGGCAGAATCTGCATGACAGACTGCTGCCAGTTCTGGTTGATCATGTCCATCGGATCCAGCAGCGTCCAGCCCTGGTAAGGCAGAATGGTCTTCATGTACCACGTTGCCACCACGGTTTGAAACACCGTAAGAATCAGGAGGATATAGCGGCGAACAGAACCGACATGGCGCCATTTTTCTTCTGCGCGCTGCTCTTCCGCCGTGGCATAACGCGGAACCGCCTTATGACCCCGTAATGAGTCCCAGGCACGTGCCAGCGGGTTAGTGCGCCAGGCTTCCGGAAACATCAGTGAACGCTTCACCTTTGGCATCACTTTCAGGGTGGTACGTTCCAGATAGTCTTTGCCTAGCTGTGCACCACCCGCGAGGGAATCAGGCCAGGCCATTTCAATACGTGATGAAACGGACTTCAGCGGTGCATCGTCAGGACGATCGCTGGCGGCCACATCCTGACCCAGCGATTCGTGCAGTTGATGGAACGTCTGGGCATTCTGTAAAGACGCCGCCAGACGCGCTTTTCCTGCCGCATCCAGCGGCAGGGCTTCTACATAGCGTTGAGGTGTAAAAGTCAGATTATTCATTGGCAGGTAACTGATAGCTCCAGGTTTCCGTCAATGTTTTGTCACCGCTTACCAGCGCGGCACGCATTTCAGTCGCCTGCTTGTTATCTTTAACCCGGATACGCAGAACCAGGCGCCAGCCTTTGGTAACCGGATTGTAGCGAACGCTCTGTTCCACCACTTCCCCGTTTTTACCTACGCTGACCTGAGGCGCAACCTGGCTGTCGGCCGGCATTTCACTCATGTCTTTCCCTACGAAATCGATGGTGAAGGCCACGGTGCCATCCGGCTGACGAACCAGGTTTGACTGCTTCACGTCGCCCGCCGAGCGCAGCGTATCTTTGACCCAGGCAACATCATCTGAATGCAGCTTGTTTTCATTACGGCCAAAGTGCAGACGGTAGTCAAAGTCCATGGCTTTGCCGGGTTCCGGCAGATTTTCCGGTGTCCAGAACGCCACGATGTTATCGTTGGTTTCGTCAGCGGTGGGGATTTCCACCAGCTCAACATGGCCTTTGCCCCACTCGCCTAATGGCTCAACCCAGCCGCTTGGGCGCAGATCGTAACGATCGTCCAGATCCTGATAATTATTGAAATCACGTCCGCGCTGCAGCAGCCCGAAGCCTTTCGGATTTTCAATCGTGTAGGTGCTGACCGCCAGATGGCGCGGGTTGTTGAGTGGACGCCAGATCCATTCACCATTGCCGCTGTGGATCGACAAACCGTCCGAATCATGCAGTTCAGGGCGGAAATTCGAGACCGTCGATGGCTGATTGCGGCCAAACAGGAACATGCTGGTTAACGGCGCGATGCCCAGTTTACCGACCTTGTCACGCAAATAGACCTGCGTCTTAACATCGACGGTAGTCTCCTGGCCTGGGTGAATCGTGAAACGGTAGGCACCGGTGGCACGTGGAGAATCCAGCAGCGCATAAATCACTAACTGCTTGTCCTGGGGTTTTGGACGTTCAATCCAGAACTCTTTGAAACGCGGGAACTCTTCACCTGACGGCAGCGCGGTATCGATCGCCAGACCACGGGCAGACAGACCATATACCTGGCCTGCACCAATCACACGAAAATAACTGGCCCCCAGGAAGCTGGCGATTTCGTCATCTTTCTTATTCTTGCTGTTCAACGGATACAGGACTTTAAAACCGGCAAAGCCAAGGTTTTTAACCGCATCAGCATCGTGCTTCACGTTGCCAAAGTTGAAATAGTCAGGATTGTATTTGATCTCACGTACGGTATTGGCGGTGATTTCATTGATCTTCACCGGCAAATCAAAGTACATGCCCTGATGGTAAAACTCGAGCTTAAACGGCGTACGCAGTTTGCCCCAATACGCTTTATCGTGGTTGAACTGAATCTGCTGATAATCAGCAAATTTCATGTCACGAAACTGAGAGGGTAAATTACTTTTTGGCGCTTCAAAGCTTTTTCCAGACAACTCTTTCGCTTGTTTCGCGACATCATCAAAGTTAAACGCCCAACTGTTGTTGGCATACAAAGCCAGCAGGACCGCTGCGCCAATCCAGCGCATTTTCGTCAGCCCCACATTATTTTTTACATTAGTCAGCACATCCCCCCCTTTCGTGTGCTTAATACAAACCCGCTTATCTTAATGGATAATTCGGCTTTCCGACAGCATATGCACAACAATGTTCCCGATAATCATCTACTCGCGAGGTGATTTTAGGACAATTAAACGTTACGGGCTCAACTGAGATTCAACTGATAGTATACTCTGTTATCTCCAGCTAGAATTTCCCTCCAACATAAAACGGTTTCAGGGCGAAACCGCCTAAAACGTACTAACGAACTGGAACTTTATGAGTACAAAAAAACCTGAGCGTGAATATTTTCTCGACTCCATTCGGGCCTGTTTGATGTTGTTAGGCGTGCCGTTTCACGTCTCCCTGATCTATTCGTCTCAGTCATGGGCCGTCAACAGCCACGATGCCTCACTATGGCTCACTACCCTCAATGATTTTATTCATTCGTTTCGTATGCAGGTGTTCTTTGTTATCTCGGGCTACTTCTCTTATATGCTCTATCTGCGCTATCAGCCTCAGCGCTTTCTGAAAGTCCGCTTAGAGCGCGTCGGGATTCCGATGCTCACCGCGGTTCCGCTGATCACGCTGCCGCAGTTCTTTATGCTGAAAGCCTGGACACCAAAGCTGTCGAACTGGAACAATTTGTCGCTGTATGACAAGTACAATACGCTGATGTGGGAGTTGATCTCGCACCTGTGGTTTTTGCTGGTGCTGGTATTGCTTACCACACTGGGCATGCTCACCTTCCGCTGGCTACGCGATCAGCAGCGCAATATTGACTACCAACGTGTCGGCTGGACAAAGCTGGCTCTGGGGCTGTTGTTGTGGGCCGTGCTCTGGGGAGCGGTACGGCGGGCGATTTTTTATGCCCACCCTTCCCTGTTGGGCGATGCGCTGTTTAACTTTGCCGTTATGCAGTGTCTGTTCTTCCTGCCGTTTTTTATGCTGGGTGCCCTCAGCTGGAAACATCAGGCGCTGAAAACGCTGTTTGTCCGGGCAAACCCGCTGCTGTACGTTGGGGCCGTCGTGATGCTGGTCGCCTACATTGCAAACCAACGGCTGAACAGTGGCGAAGGCTGGCTGTATGAAACCGACGCGCTGATCAGCAGCATGATGGGGCTTTGCATGCTGAACGTTTGTTACAGCCTGGGTCATAAATGGCTGAATTCTCACTCTCCTCAGATCATGTACCTGGTCAATGCCTCCCTGTTCATTTACCTGGTGCATCACCCTTTGACCCTGCTGTACGGAATTTTTATGACGCCGCATCTGCACAACAACACGTTTGGCTTTTTTCTGGGCCTCTTAATGGTGTTTGGTGCCTCCTTCATTTTGTATGAGTTGCACCTGCGCATTCCTCTGCTGCGCTTTCTGTTCTCCGGTAAACCGCAAAAGCGTTAAGGTAAAGGCGACCATCCGGGTCGCCTTTTTTATTACAGTAGCCACTCAATAGGCAGCCGCCAGACCAGCCGGACCTGCAGACGTTGCCACCAGTTACAGCCGGGCTCATGCTTATGCACAACCTGCTGCGCTTCGCCCGGATATTCCAGCCAGTTTACCCGGCCCCACTTATCCAGTTGCAATGTCCAGGCTCTGTCACGCATGGATTCACTAAAGCGCCGGTGGGTTTCCGTGGCCAGGGTTTCACTTTCGATCACCAGTCCCATCTCCGTGTTTAACACGGCGGAACGCGGATCAAAGTTAAACGAGCCAATAAACAGAATGGCTTCGTCTACCGAGAAGGTTTTCGCATGCAGGCTTGAGCCAGAATTCCCGGTTAACCCGCGATCGTGCGGCGCATCGTTTACGCCCGCCTGCGGCTTTAACTCATACAGCGCGATGCCATGACGCAGGAGCTTTTTGCGCCACTTGGCATAACCGGCATGCACAACAGAAACGTCGTTCGCTGCCAGAGAGTTCGTCAGAATCGCAATTTTCACGCCTTTACGCTTTAGCGACAATAACTGCGCCACGCCCGCGCGGGTGGGAACAAAGTAGGCGGAAATGATATCAAACTGACGCTGGGGTGAACCGATAACCTCCAGCATGCGCTGGGGCAGAAGCGATTTGCGACGGGCTTTACCCAGCCCCTTGCGCGGATCGTCACTCAACAGCCGGGCTTTTGCCCAGACAAACGGTAAGCTGTCCTGCGTCAGTTGCTGAATCAGTGGCGAATGGCTCAGTCGCTTCAGATAGTGCTGAACGCCCTCGTTCTCACGCCATTCGGGAGGCAGAACGACCTCAGGATGTGCCGTCACGTCCTGTTCCAGCACATCGTCCAAAGGGGAAACCGGTTTACTGTGCCAGTAGCGTTCAAAATCCTCCGCCACTTCCTTGACCACGGTTCCAATTGCCAGCACGTCGAGATCGGCAAACAGCGGTTCGTTACCTGTCCCAAAGTATTCATCGCCAATGTTGCGCCCACCCACCACCGTGGTGATGCCATCGGCGGTAAAGCTTTTATTGTGCATACGACGATTGAGGCGTGCAAAATCAGTGAGGTAACCCAAGGCGCGCAACGTGCGAAAGGAAAAGGGGTTGAACAGTCTGACGGTAATATTTGGATGATGATTAAGCTGCGCCAGCGTATCGTCCAGCCCTGGCGTATTGTTATCATCGAGCAGGAGCCGGACTTTCACGCCGCGATTGGCTGCATCCAGCATGGCGCTGAACAGGAGCCGACCAGACATGTCGTTTTGCCAGATATAGTATTGAATATCCAGCGTCTTTGTCGCTTTTTCCATCAGCAGGTAACGGGCAGCAAAGGCATCCAGCCCGTCACTCAGCGGATGAATACCGCTTAGCCCCGGATGACGCAGCCCGGGCGGAACAAGCCGTTGCTCAAGCCAACTCTGGCTCGGTGCAGGCTGGGGAAGATTAAACGCTTCGGTCATGGAGAGTCCCTGAATCTTACGGTCATTTATTATTATTCCTTCGCGCGGCACGGGATGCCAGTCGCGGTTGCGCAGCTGCAAGACTGAAAGCAATGTTTTTTAGTCTAGACTTACTCCAACGATCTGTGACCGACATTTGTCCGGCAGGAGAGGAATATGCGCAACCAGCCTATCACTGACGATCACGTACACCATCAACCCCGTCTGTTTCAAAGCTTTTTTCAGGGCAGTTTTCCCTGCTCCACCGCCTGCCGCACGCCAGGTAAGCGCCTGGATATGGTGATCAGCAGTGGCCACGATATGTTGTTCAGAAAAGACTATGCCGCGCTGGTCGACTTGCACCTGTTGACCGCACGTGACGGTGCGCGCTGGCATCTGATTGAGAAAACGCCAGGCCAGTACGACTGGCGTAGCTTTTTACCCATGGTCGATGCGGCGCGGGATCAACAGTTGCAGGTCATCTGGGAGCTGGCCCATTTTGGCTATCCGGACCATCTCACTATCTGGAAAGCCAGCTTTGTCGATCATTTTGAACGTTATGCCCGTGCGATGGCGACATTGCTGCGCGATCGGGGAATCGAACAGCCCTTTTTTACCCCGATTAACCAAATATCGTTCTGGTCCTGGGCGGGTGCGGAGGTGGCCTGGTTTAATCCTCACGTCAGTCAGCGCGGAAAAGAGTTAAAACGGCAACTGGTCCGTGCCTCTCTGGCGGCGATACAGGCGATTCGCGACGTGATTCCCGCGGCGCGATTTGTCCTTACCGATCCGCTGGTACAGATTGCCCATCATCCTGATAACCCCGACAGTAAACCCGGGGCCGATGCCCAACATCAGGCTCAGTTTGAGGCATGGGATATGCTGGCCGGTCGCCTTGATAAGGAACTGGGCGGGCGCGAAGAGTATCTGGATATTCTGGGTCTGAATTATTACCCCGATAACCACTGGTATTTTCCCGATCAGCCCATGGACAGAGACGATCCCGTACGGGCCCCACTCCACCTGTTACTGGCCCAGTACTGGCAACGCTATCAGCGCCCCATGTTAATCGCTGAGACGGGCGCAGAAGGCGAGGCACGGGCCCCCTGGCTGCAGGAAGTCAGTGAAAATGTTATGGTCGCGCTGGATCAGGGTATCGCGATGGAAGGGATTTCTCTGTACCCGGTGGTTGAGTATCCGGCCTGGGCCGATGACAGACGGTCGCCAGGCTCACTGTTAGGGCTGGCCGATCCGAACGGCAACCGAACGGTACACGAGAATCTGGCACTGGTGCTACGAAGCCAGCAGATTAAATTCAGTCAGCGCGTTCAGCGTTGACCGGTGGGCGGTTTAGGATAGCAGGTTTGTACATCGACATGGTCGACGGGCGTGGTAAGACGGCTGTCGTTAAACCATGTCATCAGAAACAGAAAGGTGACACCAATCAGGCAAGCCGTCAGCAGCCCAATAATCGCAATCAGTTTATCATCGCGCGATTCCATCCCTCACTCCTTTCAGGTCCGGTTGATAAACACTAGCTCATCCAAAGCGTGACGATCAGAACGAAAATTATAAGCGTTACCGACGTCACTGCAAGCACCACAATCGCGAAGTGCGCATCGGCAAGCGGCTGAGCCACGGGTTCCTCATGCTCTTCTGGTGGGTGGGGTAAGAACATGCTCTTCCTGGTCAAAACGGCATAATGGGGCGATAGTGCGCGACAGTGTAAAACAAACCCGTCGCGTTAGCCGTGATTTTACAAAACAGACCGCTGGCAAACTGATGGGCGACGATTACGGCCCCCTGGCGTCAGCCTGATGCCGTGCCCCACTCTGGTTTTCGCCCGACCAGCCCCCGCCGAGTGCACTGTATAACGCGATTTGGGCCTGCAACAGATTATTCTTTACCGTTACCAGATTTAGCTGCGTGGCAAACAGGGTGCGTTGCGCATCCAGTTCGTCCAGATAAGAAGCATAGCCATTTTGATAGCGATTCGTTGCAATACGCAGTGCCTCAGCGACAAACTGCTCTTGCTTCTGGAGCGCTTCACGCTGTGCTTCGCCCTGGCGAATGGCATCCAGCGCGTTATTGACTTCGGAGAACGCGTTTCTTACCACTTTCTCATAGGTGTAAAGTGCCTGATTGCGAGAAGCCATAGCGACATCGACCTGAGCGGTCAATGCTTCACGGTTCAGCAACGGTGCCAGAATACTGCCCCCTACGCTCCAGAGGCGGAACGGATCGTCCACCAGCTGATGCAAAACGGAACGCTGTAATGTGCCCGACGCTGTCAGATTAATTCCCGGCAGTAACTTCGCCTTTGACGCAGCCAGGCTGGCATCGGCGGCCAGCAGCTGGCGCTGCGCCTGGACGATATCCGGGCGACGATTCAGTAAGGCTGACGGCAAAATGCCCGGTATCGTCTGTGGCATCAGGACAGTAAAGTCGCGGTGACGGGCCACCTCCCGAGGGTTCATGCCGACTAAAATACTGAGCGCGTTTTCCTGCTGAGCAATCTGATGCTGTAACTGCGGTACCTGGGCTTGCGCGGACTGATACTCCGATGAGGCCTGCATCCACTCCAGCCGGGACGTATAACCTGTTTCAAACTGACGCTGCGCCAGTCGGAGCGAGTTACGCCGTAAGGCCAGCGTCGCTTCGGTCACGCGCAGTTGTTCATCCAGCGCGCAGAGCGTCATATAACCCGATGCAACGGAACTGGCGATGGTCAGTTCTGCGGCCGACGCGGCCGCCTGCTGCGCCTCCAGCGTGGCGCGGGTGGCATCAATCGTATCGGCCCGTGCGCCCCACAAATCGACATTGTAACTGGCCTGAAGCTGCCCCTGAAAAACGGAGGTTTCATAAGGCTGCCCGGTCACAGCCGACAGGGCACGTTGACGCGTTGCCGCAACCCCGCCACTGAGCGTGGGAAAGTTATCGCCCTCAGCGCCACGCAGTTGCGCACGATATTGATCCACCCGCGACCGGGCTATCAAAATATCGGGATTATGCTGTAATGCCTGCTCCACCAGTCGGTTCAGATCCCGATCGCCAAACGCCTGCCACCAGGCCGCCTCTGGCGGCGCGGAAGGCCCAACCTGCTCGCGCCATTGTGACGGAATGGGTAACGAGGCCGGGGCTTTCTCAACCTGTGTGCTGCACCCTGCTAACAGGGCGGCCAGCATGCCTGCCACTAACCGAGCGCCCTTCATGGTGCGGTCTCACTGACTGGTGAAGCCGCCGTATCAATACTGACCTCGACTGACATGCCGGGCCGTAACTGTTGCTGCACCTCCGGCGCGACGTCAATGCGTACGGGAATACGCTGGGCGATTTTCACAAAGTTACCGGTCGCGTTATCCGGTGAGATAGCGCTGAATTCTGAGCCTGCCGCTGGCGAGATATCGGCAACGCGACCGTCGAAACGTTTACCATCCAGCGCATCGACACGAATCGTCACCGGCAACCCCGCGCGAATATGCGCAAGCTGGGTTTCTTTATAGTTTGCGATGATCCACTTATGTGCAGGCACCACGGAGGTCAGGCGCGTCCCGGCCGTCACATAGGCGCCTTTACGCACCGATAACTGCCCTAACTGACCCGCATCGGGCGATATGATACGGGTGTTTGCCAGGTCGATTTCAGCCAGTTCCAGCGCCGCCTGCGCACTGGCAACGTCCGCCTCCAGCGACGCCCGGTTTACGATCACCGTTTGCAGATTTTGCTGAGCGACTGCAACCTGGGCTTCCGCCTGATGAAGCTGAGCCAGCCCCTGCGCGTTCGCTGCGCGTGCGGCATCCCGCTCACGCACGGAGAGCGAACCATCCGCGGCCAGATTCTCTACCCGCTTCAGATCCAGGCCACTTTTCACCGCCTGCGCTCTGGCGTTTTCCAGAGCGGCTTTGTTGCTCTGGATCGAGGCCTGCGCGCTAAGACGCTGCTGTTGATTGTTGCTCAGAGCGGCCTGCTTCATGGCCAGTTGTGCCTGCGCCTGATGCACTCGCTGGCGATAAATACGATCGTCAATCGTCATCAGCACCTGGCCTTTTTTGACCGACTGCAGATCGGCCACGTTCACAGCGGTCAGATATCCGCTCACCTGCGGGCTGATAAAGGTGACCTGGCCGCGTACATAGGCGTTTTCCGTGCTCTGGACCGGACTGGTAAAAGGCCATAGCTGCCAGGCATACAGAATAACCAGCACACCAATGACCGCAATGCCGCTCCCCAGGGCGATAGAGAGAATACGACGACGATTGGCCCGATCGCGTTCTGCTGCCTGAAGTTCATCCTGCTGACTCATACTTACTCCGTTCGTTCTTGTGCGGCGGCGAGCTGACGCTGCTCTGCCAGATGAAATTTGGCCTGTCGCCAGTCAAGGTAGCGTCGACGTGTTAAACGCCACAACACCCACATCAGCGTAACCAGCGCCAGGGTTGCGGTCAGCAGATAGGTGTCGTTGTAGGCCAGGACGTTCGCCTGCAGGGTGGCGACGGACTGAAGCTGGCTGGTGCTTTGGGCACTCAATAACGCGCTATCGCCAATCTGGCTGCTAAAGAGCCCACCATATTGTGTAAGCCGGTCGCTGACGTTGGGATCCAGTAACGATAATTGATCGCCGAGCAGGCTGGAGTGGTATTTTTCACGCCAGACCTGAAAGGTCCCCAGAATCGCGGATCCGATTAAACCGCCCAGATTTTGGCTCATGCCGAACAGGACCACGAAACTGACCAGATTTTTAGGCTGCGTGACGACGCTGCCAATTCCCATCAGCATGGCCGGCGCCATGAAAAAGGCACTGCCGAACCCCAGCAGAAACTGACTCAGGTACATATTGTTCGCGCGCGTGACCGGGCTGGATTGCGCATCCATCAGTGAGGCGATAATCATGACGACCAGCGATGCGACGATCGGCCAGTTAAGATGGGTAGGTTTGATAGTCAGCGCGCTGGCGGCAATGCCCGCCACCACACCGGCCATGATGGCAAGCGCCAGGCCGTGCATTTGATCATTCTGTAATCCAATCTGCTGCAGGAAGCCGACTGCCCCCGTATTCTGCTCTGCCAGTACGATGCGAATCATGATCATCACAATGCCTAAACGCACGATCATTCCACTGCTGAGCCAGCGCGTGTTTATGAGTGGATTGCGGCGATTGTGCTCAATCACAAAGGCACTGACGATCAGCACCAGCGCCAGGGCTGAACAGATCCCCAGCCAGGGCGTACTGAACCACCACTCAATACGGCCCAGCGACAGCACGCCACACAGCAACGCCATGCCCGGAGCCAGCAGGATAAACGTCAGGAAATCCATCTTTTCAAAAGCTTTAATACGATCGCCCGGCGGCAGCTTAACCACCAGCACCGCCCCTAATGCAATCAGCGCTAACCCCAGCTCAAACAGATACAGCCCTCGCCACTCGTCCAGTTGTAACAACTCACTGGAGAACAGGCGCGCCAGCGGAATAGCGAGCTGTGAGGCGGTGAGACCAATGACCAGCGCTTTTAAGCGATGCCTGGCAGGCCAGGCCTGAACCTGGTAATAAATGCCCAGCGAGCTTAGCGCCGCACCGACCATGCCATGGGCCGTGCGCACGATAATCGCTGAACTCAGATCGTTGGCAAACAGATGGAAAAAGGCGACCAGGACGTACAGCACCAAAAACGCTTCGGTAAATACGCGTAAACCAAACTGCTGGCGAAATTTTACCAACAGCAGGTTGATAGAGATATTCCCCATCACATAAACCGCGGGCAGCCAGGCAATTTCGTTGGAATAAGCCGCAAAGGTGCCTTGCAGATTGGTCAGATTAGCCGTAACCAGCGCATTACTTAAGGCGCCGGTCAGCGAGATCAGCAACCCTATCAGCCCAAAGGCAACACGCTTGGGTGGGGAATGGATTGGCGTCGAAGGCGAGCCCGGCAGCATGGGTTTTTCATGAGGCAACCATTCACGCGCAGCGTAGGGATTGCGCCGGGCCATACTTACATACTTCCCATTCGGGTCAGCAGCGTTTGTAAAACGCGCTCTACCAGGGCGATTTCCTGAGGATCAATATCCGCCAGCAGTTGCGTGCGCAGCGCATCGGCCTGCGTCTTTACTTTTGCGAACGCTTCATTGCCCTTCTCGGTCAGCACCAGATGACGCTTGCGGCGATCTTCGGCGGGCTGGACCCGGGATAACAGGTCCTGTTTCACCAGGCGATCCACCAACGGCACCATACTCGCATCTTCCAGGCCCATTAACTGCGCCAGTTCGGTTTGCGTGAGGCGTTGAGGTTCACTGGCGATAAGCCCTATCGCCATCCAGCTACTGGTGCTCAAACCGCTGTCTTTAAGATGGCGGTCAACGGCCAGGCGCCAGGCATGGGCGGTCAGGTGCAGCAGGTGGGTAAAGGTACGGTTAGATGACATTTATAAGTAGCTGCCTAATTATTAGAGTTCTAATTAATTGGTTAAGTTATTATACGCAAAGCAAAATGCGAAAGAAAAGCATCTGTACTGTTAAATACTGGATAACAACGTCAAAATGTCCAGTCCTGATCCTGCTGTCAACACCTCGGGGAGGACAAAAGCGTGAACACCTCCACCCATAACTGGGTCGATCTGCGCCGCGACGCGCGTAGCGGCATCGAAACGATACGGGCGCATTTTACCGGGCATGCTTACGATCCTCACTGGCATGACAGTTACTTAATTGGCGTGACGGAGCAAGGCGTGCAGCAGTTCCACTCCCGTCAGAAACGTCATCAGAGCCGACCGGGCACGGTCTTTATGTTGGAACCTGAAGAGCTTCACGATGGCGATGCCATTGATGCACAGGGCTTTACCTACCGCATGCTCTATCTGTCACCTCATCATCTGCACCAGCAGTTTGCACCTGGCTGTCTGGACAGTGTGCCCGGCAGTGAACTGCGTTTTGCCACCACGCTTCAGGATGAGAAATGGCTCTCCTGGGCGGTCTGGCACGCCTTCGACGCGCTCTGGCACAATCACCCGCAGTTAATCAAAGATGCGGCGCTGGAGCGGTTATTCCGCCATCTTCGTCACTTGCCTGTCTGGCGCAATACGCGGCCGGATGTGGCACCGACACTGGCCCATCAGGCACGAGACTGGCTTATTGCTTACCATGTCAATAACCCCGGCATTGCCCAGATGGCACAGGCGCTGAACGTGGATCGTTTTCGGCTTTCCCGCCTGTTCCAACAGCAGTGGGGCCTACCGCCTCACGCCTGGTTAGTACAGTGGCGGCTCAGTCAGGCACGCCGACGGCTGGCTATGGGCCATTTACCCGCTGAGGTGGCTGCCGATCTGGGCTTTGCAGACCAGAGTCATCTGGGGCGCTGGTTTAAACGCGCCTGCCAGCTGACGCCTGCACGTTACCAGCAACTATGCACAAATCTTCCAGACGCTGACCACTAGCCTTGCCACAATGGCATTTTGTATCAGGAGAAGATAATGAGCGACTTACGATGTGTGATGATTTTGAACAGTGCGTTACCGGCCGGCAAAGCCACCAATGCTGCCGCCGTTATCGCTCTGACGCTGGGACAACGTCATCCCAGTCTGGTCGGTGAAGATCTGGAAGATGCGACAATGCAGCGCTATCCGGGGCTCATCCCCGTTGGCATTCCTGTCCTGGGGGCCGATAGTGCACAACTCAGCACCGTGTGGCACCAGAGTGAACAGACAGACTGTGACACTGTGGTCTTTCCCGAGCAGGGTCAGTCAACCACCGACTACCAGGCCTTCAGTGACACGATGAAGACGCTGCCCGCCTCGGAATGGCGCCTGCTTGGGATGGCGATAGTGGGCGACAAAAAAGCGGTTCGCAAACTCACTGCAAAACTCAACCTGTTTAATTAACCCTCCCGGGAAAGCACGCTGCTTTCCCGTCGGCCTGGTCCGCTTGTACACATTTCCTGTACAGGAAAGCGACAAACAAAATTCTTAACATCTTAATTGTTAAGGATTAGCATTTTATGCTTAACAATCTACTTGTACAAATAAACTTTAATTGTATAACTTTACATACAACGAGTTGTGATCACGACTCTGTAACGAATGATGCATCTGCGTCGCCTCTGAAGGTGTAATGGATTTCCACCCTCAGAGGTTTCTTTTTTGATTTTGATGACCTGCTTGTTGAGTTTGGCGCCATTGTATTTTTATGCGATGGCTTTTAGGTCTGTTTGTCGCGCACTCTACCGGGTAGCCGACTTTTTCAAAGGCTGACACATGCAAAACACACTGCCCCAAACGGATAAAGAGATCGCGGATTACTTCACCGCTGCGGCGAATAAACCCGACAGCGATATGGAGATTCTTGGTCTCGTTGTCGCGGAAATCCTACAGTCAGGTATGGCCGTCAATAATAAAGCCATTATTTCGAAACTGATTCATCGCCTCGAGCTGGAGCGCGACGAAGTGTCACTGGACGTTTATCGTCACCTGCTTGAGATGGTGGTGTATAAAACGCCAGACGACCTGACGTTATAATCTTTTCTCCATGGATGGAGTCATTTCGCTTTTTCTGGCTTCTTCTTTAAGCTGTCGGTAACATTCGCCCTTCACCAAATCCTGTCTTCCTTGCCTTTCGCGCAAGCTTAAAATAAAAGAGCCTGTTTACACTATGAATCAACAACATGATGTCGCCACAACTGCCGTTGTGGAAAACGATGTCAGTGTCGGCCGCGTCTTACGCTCGCCTGCACTGCTGACGCGAGAATGCCTGGCCGGCGTGATCACGGCGCTGGCGCTTATTCCGGAAGTGATCTCGTTTTCGGTTATCGCCGGTGTCGATCCGAAGGTCAGCCTGGTGGCCTCTGTCGTACTCTGCCTGACGCTGTCTTTGCTTGGCGGCCGCCCTGCCATGGTAACCGCCGCAGCGGGTTCGGTTGCGCTGGTGATTGGGCCTATGGTCCATGCGCATGGCGTGGCCTATATTCTTCCTGCCGTTGTAATGGCCGGGATCATTCAGATTCTGTTCGGCGTGACAGGTATGTCACGTGCGATGCGTTATATTCCCCGTTCGGTCATGATCGGCTTTGTGAATGCGCTTGGCGTTTTAATTTTCTTTGCTCAGGTCCCGCATGTCTGGGGTCAATCGCCGCTGGTGTGGGCACTCTTCGCTGTGACGCTGGCCATCGTGCTGCTCCTGCCCCGCGTGCTGAAAAGTGTGCCCTCTCCCTTAGTGGCCATCGTGGTCGTGACCGCCGTGGCGCTGGCGATGGGCTATCGCGTCCCGACGGTGGGTGATGAAGGCCCCATGAGCGCAGGTCTGCCAGACTTTACGGCACTGACCGTTCCGCTCAACTGGCAGACCTTATCCATCGTCTGGCCCACCGCGCTGAGCGTGGCGTTTGTAGGACTAATGGAATCGCTACTGACCGCCA
This sequence comes from Pantoea sp. SGAir0180, assembly GCF_043546245.1. Taxonomy (NCBI): domain Bacteria; kingdom Pseudomonadati; phylum Pseudomonadota; class Gammaproteobacteria; order Enterobacterales; family Erwiniaceae; genus Pantoea; species Pantoea sp. SGAir0180. The sequence goes on from NZ_CP028071.1 coordinate 2,246,762, forward strand.
AGCTGGTGGATGACCTTACAGATACGCCGTCCAGCAAACGTCGCGAATCCTGGGGGCTGGGTATAGGTAATATTTTGGCCGGTTTTTACGGTGGTATCGCCGGATGCGCCATGATCGGACAGACCATTGTCAACGTGGAACTGGGTAAAGCACGTAGCCGGGTTTCAACGGTTGCCGCCGCCCTCGTGCTGTTACTGCTGGTGACGGGCCTGAGCCACATCATGGCGCAGATCCCGATGGTGGTGCTGGCCGGCATCATGATGATTGTCGCCGTCAAGACGGTCAACTGGCACAGTTTGCAGCCCGCGACGCTGAAACGGATGCCCTGGTCAGAAACGCTGGTCATGCTGTTAACGGTAGGTATTACCGTGTTAACCAGTAACCTGGCGCTGGGGGTGCTGGCGGGTGTAGTGGTGGCAATGATGTTGTTTGCCCGGCGCGTCGCGCATGTGATTCATGCGGAAAGAACGTTGAGTGAGGACGGACAGTCTGTGCGCTACGATGTTCGCGGACCGCTGTTTTTTGCCAGCAGCAACGATTTGTTTGAGCACTTCGATTACGCACATGACCCTAAATCTGTCACCATTGATTTAACGCACGCACAGATATGGGATGCCTCCACCGTCGCTGCACTGGATGGTATCGAATACCGTTATCAGCGTCATGGTGCCAGCGTCACCATTGAAGGTCTGGATATGCGCAGCAGCGATTTTCATCGCCGCCTGAGCGGTAATCTGAGCTGAGACACTGGCCTGCTGCGGCACGCAGCAGGCCCCTCTTACGCCTGCTGTCGCCGTGCCCGATAGCGCGCGACCATCGTAATTAATGCCTGGTATAACAGGCCAGCATAAAGACTCATCAAAACAGCCAGGCCAATTTCTTTGCCCTGCGCCTGCCATGACATAAACCACATGAAGACGCCCCATAACACTGAAAAAATCAGCCAGCCGCGGACGAATTTCAAAATGCCATTCATAAACGCCACTCCTCTTTTGTGATGCGCTACTTTAGCTGGCGTTGAAACAAAAAACCGGATTAAACGCGCGAGATGAGAAGTATCTCAAAAAACGGATAGAGGGCGGAATCGCTTCGCTTTTCTGCTTTACCACCGTTATGTTTAGTAACAGCTAACTACAATTAGCTTACTGTTAATTTCACAAGGGAAATAGCATGAATCGTCGTCTGACTTTTTTCGCTGCTGTTGTCGCTGCCTCAACATTGACCGCGTGCGCACCGCCGCCACCGGGCCCCGGCTGTGCGCCACCCCCACTGCCACACGATCATCGCCCGCCGCCGCCTCCGCCACCACCACCGGGTCAGGCACTGGCCCCACCACCGGCAGGCACCGTTGCACCACCGCCGCCTGCAACCGGGCAGCAACCTTCACCACCGCCCGCCCGCACCTGGTGATCTCCTGAAATCGCCTCACCTTTCATTTAGCCTGCCTGAGTCGTTCATATATCAGGCAGGCTGAATGCGTTTAGCTGTCCGTGATACAGGGGTAAAGGACTACTGAGGTTTTTGTGGATGTTGATCGATGCGCTTTACGTGTACCAGTTCTGCCAGGGTGATTGCCGGGCGAAGTAATAACTGAAGGCTCCCCACGACAAATAACCATGTTCCACCTGTCATCAGCGAGTCGAAGAAAAACAGGATGCTGCCCGTCAGGAACCATACTGCGATAAAGAGATCGTTGAGCGCGCCAAGAGCGCGGTAACGTCGAGCGATAATGATATGATCTGAACCCACAGTGATTTCTGCTTTGTTTCCCGGCACGGCTTGCCCTTCTCTGAATAATGAAATGACTGCAGACAAGATTAGTACACAGAGAAGAAAGGTAACCTACTGGCCTCAGCCTGTCCGCCACAGTAACCCCGCCGCGCGGGAAAAAAGTCGTATCCGACCGTAAGAACATATCGTTTAACGCCTGCCAAAACATCTCCACGCCATTTTTATGTTGATTGTCAGGGAACACACTGCCATTGCTCAAACGACGGATAAGCGCTAACGGCACCATTAAGTCTTAGGGACACCTGGTCTGAATCTGACTCTGCCGCTTCTGCCAGCACGATCAATCTCGCAAAACCGAATAGCGACACGCTGTAAAAGTCAGTCAACGGGATAAGAACAGAGCACGTTGCCCGCCTTCCGCACCGAAGGCTGTCGGCAATATAAAAGGTTTATTTTTTACAGCGGCTAAAGCCTGCCGCGGGATTGCCGATAGTAAGGAAGTAATTGTTAGAACCTTACATTAATAGCCAATTTTGCTATGCCCACATCCGAGTGGGCTTTTTTATGCCTGCAACATACACATCGTGCCTTTTGCTGATCAAAAGTTATTCACTTGTATCTAAAAACCCCATTCGCTGTATGCTTGCCGGGTCAGCGCATGCTGACAACTGCATTTTCCCTTGTAACGATTTCTGCCTGTGTAACGCAGGCTTTTTTAATGAACGGATTGAACCGCTTAAAATCCGCAGCCTTCTCAATCTGCCTCCTTTTCCTCGCGTTTATTTTGGCCCTGAATGTATTGGTCAAAGGTAATCCATTCCGTTTTGATCGAGAAACGGCAATGATGCGTGACAGGACTGCCCGTAGCCAAAGGCGAAAATACCAGATAATGCCTTCTGTCACCGTCATGTCTGTCAAAACGGGGATGGAGAGCATAGTCAAAACTGTTACTGGTTTTGATATTGTCACCCACATTCAGGATGAGCGTTTTGGTGATAGATATCATGCTGCCTGTACCCGTAAAGCCTCTCTTTCTCAGTCTACCGGGCTTGTTTCCACTCATCGTGCAGACGTCATCTGGATGCCTCTGCTGGATTACTGGATTGCCAGACGTGACACGTTATAAAAAACAGCGTCAGGTCAGCACAGGAGGAGACAAACGGCAAAGGGAGAAAGGGGTTTAACAGGAGCCTGAGACCAGAATCAGAAATGACATAGCAGGAAGGGCTTATAAAAACAAAAAACCGCCCAAAGAGGCGGCTTAAACGACATTGCTACAACTTGATTTTATTGGTGTTTCAATATGGTGCCCGGGGCGGGACTTGAACCCGCACGACCTTACGATCGAGGGATTTTAAATCCCTTGTGTCTACCGATTTCACCACCCGGGCGAGGTATAACTGGAGGCGCGTCCCGGAGTCGAACCGAGGTACACGGATTTGCAATCCGCTGCATAGCCACTCTGCCAACGCGCCTAAAACCGATTTGCCGCCAGGATTGCCTGGTCTGCGAATTTGGAGCGGGAAACGAGACTCGAACTCGCGACCCCGACCTTGGCAAGGTCGTGCTCTACCAACTGAGCTATTCCCGCATCATCTTACCGTTCAGATAACTCGCTGCTGAAGGGTCAGACTTTACTACGCTTTATCGAACTTACTGATTTTTCTTAGCTTCTGCAGCTGTGCTGCCGTTCGATGCGATGCATTCTACTGAGATGACGCGGTGAGTCAATAAAATTATCCCCACATTGCGTCCGTTTGCTGCTTTTTGAATCGCATCGATCACGGTTCGAGCAAATCGCCTCTGGCAGCGCTTAAATACTGGAACATGGACCAGAACGTCAGTACCGCGGCAATGTACAGCGCGACCACGCCAACACCGACCACCATACTGTCCGGACGCCACAGCAGAGCAAAAAGCGAAAACATCTGCGCGGTGGTTTTCACTTTACCGATCCAGGAAACCGCAACGCTGCTCCGTTTACCTATCTCTGCCATCCACTCGCGCAGGGCTGAAATAATAATTTCACGGGCGATCATCGTGGCAGCGGGCAGCGTGATCCACCAGGCATGGAAATATTCCGCAACCAGTACCAAAGCAATGGCCACCATCACCTTATCCGCCACCGGATCGAGAAACGCACCAAAGCGGGTTGTCTGCTTCCAGCGGCGAGCCAGGAAGCCATCGAACCAGTCGGTCACGGCGGCAACAACGAAAATCAACGCGGTAACAAAGGGCGCCCAGTGAAAAGGCAGATAGAAAGCCAGCACAAAGAACGGAATAAGAACGACGCGAAACAGGGTAAGACAGGTCGGAATGTTAAATTGCATATGCTGGTAACTGTCTGGATTGGGTGGTGTTTAACGTATGTTCCTACATTGCCCCCCCTGTTTCAATGCTAGTGTTTCAACGAGTAGTAGATTTTTTCCGCCAGCGCATGCGATATACCGGGCACATTGGCGATCTCCTCGACCGACGCATTCATCAACGGTTGCAGGCCGCCCATGTACTTGAGCAACTGCTGTCGCCGTTTTGGTCCCACGCCCTCGATACTTTCCAGTGCGCTGGTGTTTTTGACTTTGGCCCGTTTTTTACGGTGCCCTGAAATTGCATGATTGTGAGCGTCATCACGAATATGCTGAATGACATGAAGCGCTGGCGCATCGGGTGACAGGGAAACGCCCTCACCTTCTGACTCGAAAAATAAGGTTTCCAGACCGGCTTTACGATCGGTGCCCTTTGCAACGCCCAGCAAAATGGGGCGGGATTTATCCCAGGGCACGTCCAGCTCTGCGAACACCTGTTTTGCCTGTGCCAGCTGACCTTTGCCCCCATCTATCAGGATCACATCGGGGATTTTTTCTTCCTCAATCGCTTTGCCATAACGGCGACGTAGCACCTGATTCATGGCCGCATAGTCATCGCCGGGTGTGATGCCGTTGATGTTATAACGGCGGTAGTCAGCGCGAAGCGGGCCGTTTTGATCAAACACGACGCAGGAAGCGATGGTTTGTTCACCCATGGTATGACTGATGTCAAAACACTCCATACGGCCAATCTTCTCCAGTTGGAGGAATTCGGCCAATGCGGTGAGGCGCTGATGAATCGTGGAATGCTGCGACAGACGCGTTTTTAATGCCGAACCGGCATTGGTCCGAGCCAGCTTGAGGTAACGCGCGCGGTCTCCGCGAGGTTTACTTTGAATGTTTACCCGTCGACCGGCTAATTCTGTTAATGAATCTGCCAGTAATTCACGTTCGGGTAAGGTGAAATCGAGTAAAATCTCGCTGGGCAAGGTGCGCATTTCACTGCCCTGCAAATAGAACTGTCCGACAAAAGTCTGGACGACTTCAGCCAGGTCCGTATCCGCAGGGACTTTGGGAAAATAGCTTCGGCTTCCCAGTACTTTCCCCTGGCGGATAAACAGGACGTGCAAACACGCCATTCCGGCGTCATACGCAACGCCAATCACATCCAGATCGTCGCCCTGATTAGAGACAAACTGTTTCTCGGTAATGCGTCTGACAGCCTGAATCTGATCGCGCAGCCGGGCCGCGTCTTCGAAGCGCAGCGATTGACTGGCCTCTTCCATGCGCGCAACCAGCAGATTCAGCACCTGATCGTCTTTGCCCGCTAAAAACAATCTGACGTAATCTGTTTGCTGGGCGTACTCCTCCTCACTGACCAATCCTGCCACGCAAGGGCCAAGGCAGCGGCCGATTTGATATTGCAAACAAGGGCGCGTGCGGTTGCGGTACACGCTGTTTTCACATTGACGTATCGGAAAGACCTTTTGCAGCAACGCCAGCGTTTCTCTTACCGCATAACCATTAGGAAACGGACCGAAATACTCTCCTTTGGCGTGCTTAGCGCCCCGGTGCATTGCCAGACGCGGATGTATGTCGCCACTCAGAAAAATGTGGGGGTAGGATTTATCGTCACGCAACAGGACGTTATAGCGCGGTTGATAAAGCTTGATGTAATTGTGCTCAAGCAACAACGCTTCGGTTTCAGTGTGGGTTACGGTGACATCAATGTGATGGATGTTACTTACCAGCGCTTCGGTTTTTCGGCTACCCACCTGGGTGCGAAAGTAGCTTGTCAGTCGCTTTTTCAGATCTTTCGCTTTACCGACATAGATAACCGTTCCGGATACATCGTACATCCGGTAAACACCTGGTTCGCTGGTGACCGTACTGAGAAAATTTTTGGGATTAAAGAGGTCACTCACTACTGATTAACGGCTCCGCATTGAACAGGCCATGTCTGATGGCCAGATGCGTTAACTCTACGTCGCCACTGATGTTCAGCTTACTGAACATTCTGTAGCGGTAGCTGTTAACGGTTTTAGGACTGAGATTCAGCTGCTCGGAAATTTCCGTCACCTTTTGTCCTTTGGTGATCATCAGCATAATCTGCAATTCCCTTTCCGACAAACAGCTGAAGGGAGATTCGGCTTTTTGCGGCTCAATCTGGCTTAACGCCATTTGCTGAGCAATGTCCGAGGCAATGTAGCGTTGGCCGGCCTTAACCGAACGAATCGCGTTCACCACTTCCTGCGGCGCGGCACCTTTACTCAGATAACCTGCCGCACCGGCCTGCATCACTTTGGCAGGCAGCGGGTTTTCAGTGTGAATCGTCAGCATAATAATTTTGATATCCGGGTTGTAACGCACAATTTTGCGCGTGGCTTCCAGCCCACCGATACCCGGCATATTCATGTCCATTAAGATGACGTCAACCTGATTAACCCGACACCACTTAACTGCATCTTCGCCACAACACGCTTCGCCAGCGATCACCAGACCTTTGATATCTTCAAGAATACGGCGGATGCCGGCACGTACCAGCTCATGGTCATCGACAAGAAGGACAGTGATCAACGCGAAGCACTCCGCAGCTAATAAAGAGGTAGCATTTAACGATTGCAAGCGGCAATCATACCTGTTTTTGCATTAAAAGCACAGATACAAAGTGGCAGGTCAGATCGCGTCAGTGTTTTATCTTCATGCAACCTGGCTCTGTTCTTGTTTACGCCTGCAGGAACAGACCTGACAGCCTGCATAATGTAAAAAAAATTTTTTATCAAACAGTTACAACAATCAGACGATATTGTATTTATGAGATTTTTACCAAACTGAGACGCTCTCGTCAGTTACTATTCACATCCGTGATTAATTAATATGACTGAACTGATATAGTTAAACAGCCTGCGTTGCCCACGCTAACAGCAAGTAATCTTTCATGTGATATACTCACCGGTTGCTGCGCGTAAAGATTGTAGAGACGATGTTAATCACCAAGGAGAAATTCATGAGCGATGAAGATTTCGCTACCTCGCAGGAAACGCAAAAATTATCTGATGAAGTGGCTTGCCTTAAGATGATGATTACTTTGATCCTGAAAGGGATGGGCCAGGCTGATGCCGGAAAAGTAATCATTAATATGGAACGTTATGTGAAAACACTGGGCGAAAAGCCGCAGGCAGACGTGTTCAGTAACACCATTAAACAAATCAAAGCGGCTTATCGCCAGTAATGGCTTGTGCTGCCCCCGCCCGGGGGCAGCGCGCTAACCGTTCGAATGCCAGTTAACGGACACGCCGAGGGAAGGCAGCACCTCTTCCGGGCTGAAACGCCGCGTACCGCGGTATTTCTCTGCCAGCGCAGGTTGACTGACGGGGATACGGATGGCAAAGAGATTATCCTCTGACAGAATTAAACCCGGCGTCAGAGGTTCATAGACGACCTGATGTTCTTCAAACATTTTTTCCAGCATCGGCGTAGCCGAACTGATAATGCATTCAATGCCGTTCAGCTCCGCCAGCTGTACCGCATGCCACAGAATATTCAGCGGTAGCTCAGGATCCACTTCCAGTCGTGCAGAGAAGCGGGACATTTCCCAGACCTTTTCATGATCGAACGGCAAAACAATGCCTTCCGTTTGCTCGGGTTCCGTCCAGGGCATCAGGCGGGCGCAGCCGCTAATGCCGCTTCGCACGCTCCAGGCGATTAACCAGGTCACATCAGAGCGGTCATACCGGTCGTATTCTTGCCCTGGTGTACTCAGACGCGGTGGAATCGACCAGCCTTCACCCCGCGCAAACACGCTGTAACGGTAGCTGCCAAGTTCGGCAAGCAAAGAGGATGGCATATCCTTTAACTGCGTTTGAACTATTTTCATCATGCGCCTCTGACATCCCCATGTTTGCAATGATTTCTATGCGCCTGCCAAAAGCGCACCCGCGCAGGGTAGAGAAGTCCCTTCAGGTAAGGAACTACTAAAGTTGGCAGTTGCTTTTCTTTTAAATCACACCAATTGCTGCGGCATAGCAGGCAATCTGCGTTTTATTGGAAACATTAAAACGTTTTTTCATATTTTTTTGGTAAAAATTTACGGTGTGTTCAGAAATCGACAAAATAAGTGAAATTTCCTGAGAGGTTTTTCCCTCTGCGGTCCATTTCAAAATTTCCAGCTCACGCTGGCTGAAATCATTTCCCTGAACCATCAGCGCTTCATCATTGAGGCGTTCAAGTAAGCACAAGCTTTGCTCGGCGAGGAAGTGCAACTTTACCTCCAGCTCCACTTGCCGACAGTCAGTAATAAAGGGACGATGCGAACCTATAGATAATATACCAACGGCTCGATTTGACGCCATTGCAGAACAAGAAAATCCGCTCAGCAGCCCAAAATTACCCGCGTCTTGCCACATTTCCTTCGCCGAGCAAAAGAGTTCAGGTGTCCATTCGACCCCCTTTCCAGCACGCAGGCAGCGCTGCAACACGGGGTCAATGGCATAATAATTCCGTTCCTTATAACGTTTAATCCACGCTTCGGGGTAAGTATCATGCAAATAAACTCGCGGACGCGTAAAAGGAACGCGATGCTGGATAAAAAAAGCGAAAAAATCGAAGCCCAGTGACTGGATATAATCCTGTAAAAGCCCCTTTAATTGCGGAGCTGCCGTTAATACCTGAAACTGCTGTTCAACATTTTCACGCCAGGAAAAATAATCTTCACCTATCATATTGCCTCAAATTCAACAACTTGCCGGGTATTTCTGATTAACACGTTATGTAATTAACTTACTCTTTGTTGCGACGTCATAAAAAGCATTATTTTCATTCTGGCGACAACGACTTGCAGAGAAAAGGATAAAAATACAGGGTAAGCAAACGCTTCGGGATAACTCAGGCGAGTGCAACAGAGGAAATAATAAGATTTTTGTTACATTTTTTCAATCATTTAACATAGCCATGATCAACAAATATCACTCGATAAGTTGCGCCCGGCAACGTATTATGCTGAAAAAAAACGCAGATCATATCTTGTAAAACACGATGTCTTTTTCAGGCAATAACCGCCGCATGTTTTCTGCAGTCAGGCAGAGAAAGCCCCCCTTTTCTGGTACGCATTTTACCCGGATCTTTTGGTCCTACAAAAGATGGCTTATGGCTCTGCGTCGTTGGGCAGACGGCCGTACAAGGCCTGTTGACTGGCCAGCATAACGGCACTGCCCGTCTTTACAGGCAAGACGCCTGGCGGATGGCGCAGACCTGTGGCCGCTGTCATTTTGGCCTGGTGCGGACTTGTACAGATAACTTATTTAATAAATAACGCATCTGAAAAGAGAAAAATAATTATTTAACGATACTGTCATCCTCCTTTATTTATGTACAGATAACTCAAATTTATCGCCCTGTTAAAACGGCATCATTCACCCAGTCAGGTAATAAAAACGCAGTATCCTCTCTCAATTTGGTCATTTAGCAGGCAATGAACGGTTATAACACCGGGTGAATGATTTAAATAACACTGACGCCATGAGAAAAAATAAGCCGATGTGACACCCTTTTTAAAACGGTAAAAAAGCAGAACAGAAGAAAATAATATTAAACCCACGACACAGTTTTACGGTGAAAGTAAAGGTTAATCTCACCTGCAATAACCCGCCCCCCGCATGCCCAGATGAAAATGTGTAGCATGCGCGCGATTATAATCAGGCCCAAGCGCATTACCAAAAAAGTTACAACCCGATCGCCATAATGCATGAAGTAATAGTGATTTCTGGCCAGGTTGTTGCCAGTTTTTTCCTGGCACCAACCGCTCGCCGTTAGCAAGCTGGTAGGCGGTAATATCCCAGGCATCCGCGCTGGCATGTTCACTCAGCCGTCCGGTGGCCTGATGGTAGATGTTGCGGCAGGCATAACTTCCGACATGTTCAATTCGGGTCAGATCACTGCCAGACAGATGTAACATTTGCTCGCGGCTGTAAGCCACGTACATTGTAGCCGCAACGGCCATTGGGCAACTGGCGAGGAAACTGCTGCTGAGCGAGACGGGCCCAAAATTTTGCAGCCTGAGGGGGCTGGACAACGGACAGGCCCCTGTCACCGCCGGCCGTTGACTGAAACGTACAACGCCGGCCTGCTGTGCACGCTGCATCACGTCAAGACAGGCGGCGGGATCAGTTTGCAGTCTTTTGAGTTTTAATCGCGTCATCCAGCCCGGCGGATCCGTTACAGAGAGTGGCGTAAAGGGATTAAATTGCGCAGGAAGGTGCTGTTTTAACCATGGCAAACTCATCCACCCCACTCCGGTCATGATGATAAGCAGAACAAGTGTGCGCATAGAACCCCTGTAGCTGAAAGAAGCTGTACGGAGGTAGTGTAGAAGCACACGGCAGGATACGCTTAAAAGATGACACAGGGTGATGAAATATTACCTAATCTGACGTAAAAATCGCCAACGTTAAGTGAAAGCGCCGTTTTAATGCCAGCGTTGTCCGATATTGTTAAAAAACAATTACCGTTTTCATTAACACTTCCACTATCTTATGCCAAATTGCTCCCGGCAATCCGGTATTCTCAACAGCCACCAGAGCTGACACAACATCAAGACAGGAAAGACACTTTCATGGTTGATCAATCTACTCAAACGCAGGCGAGCTCACAGGGCGATGACACGCTGCGACGTAATCTTCATAACCGACACATCCAGCTCATTGCTATTGGCGGTGCGATTGGCACCGGTTTGTTCATGGGCTCGGGTAAAACAATTAGTCTGGCAGGACCTTCGATCATTTTCGTTTACATGATCATCGGCTTCATGCTGTTTTTTGTCATGCGGGCAATGGGCGAATTACTGCTGTCGAATCTTGAGTATAAATCCTTTAGCGACTTTGCGGCTGACTTACTGGGTCCCTGGGCCGGCTACTTCACCGGCTGGACATACTGGTTCTGTTGGGTTGTTACCGGGATTGCCGACGTGGTGGCTATAAGCGCCTACTTCCAGCTCTGGTTTCCCGGCTTTTCGATCTGGATGAGCGCACTGCTATGTGTTTTTGTTTTCCTGGCCTTAAACATTGCCACGGTGAAATTATTTGGCGAGATGGAGTTCTGGTTTGCCATCATCAAGATCGTGGCGATTGTCGCGCTGATCATTACCGGCATTGTGTTGGTGTCCATTCATTACCCGTCACCGGGTGGTGGCACCGCTGCACTGAGTAATATCTGGGATCACGGGGGGCTTTTCCCGAAAGGACTGAGCGGATTCTTTGCCGGATTCCAGATCGCCGTCTTTGCGTTTGTCGGTATCGAGCTGGTGGGTACAGCGGCGGCCGAAACGCATGACCCGCACAGGGTTTTACCGCGGGCCATTAATGCCATTCCGCTGCGCGTCATTATGTTCTATGTTCTGGCGCTGCTGGTGATTATGTCCGTTACCCCGTGGACCGAAGTGATGGCCGATCGCAGTCCGTTTGTGGAAATGTTCGTGTTAATTGGCCTGCCAGCTGCGGCCAGCATTGTTAACTTCGTGGTCCTGACGTCGGCGGCATCCTCAGCCAACAGCGGTATTTTCTCCACCAGCCGCATGCTGTATGGTCTGTCGCAGCAGGGCGTTGCCAGCCGTGCTTTTGGTCGTTTATCGTCACGCGCGGTGCCCACGACCGGCTTGTTCTTTTCATGCTTCTGCCTGCTGTGTGGTGTCGCTCTGATTTACCTGATCCCGAATGTGATGACGGTCTTTACGCTGGTGACCACCGTGTCTGCCATTCTGTTTATGTTTGTGTGGACCATTATCTTGTGCAGTTACCTTGCATATCGCAAAAAATTTCCGGAACGTCATGCCGCCTCGACATTTAAAATGCCTTTAGGCAAATTCATGTGCTGGGCATGTATGGCGTTTTTTGTCTTTATACTGGTGCTGCTAACACTGCAGGAAGACACGCGACAGGCACTCATGGTCACGCCGTTGTGGTTTATCCTGCTCGCCGCAGGCTGGCAACTGCGTCGACGCACGCGTCGTTGATATAGAGACTGAAAAAAGCCCGACGCACGTCGGGCTTTTTTATAACCGCTCAAGTATACGATTGACGCCGCGGCGCAGGGCCCGTTCACCAGACGGCAGGCGCTGTGGCTGCAAATCAGGGCTTTCCGCCGTGCCCAAACCAAACGTAAACGTGTAATGGCTCCCTTCTCCCATACGCAAATCTGCAATGGTGACCTGCCCGTCACGCTCATCCATGGCATAAAAGCCATGGCTGAACCAGGCAACACGTTCTGCCAGCCAGTTTCCTTTAAACGGGACGAATAGCTCTGGATGACGCGGCCGCCACGTTACCGTGACAGGACGAGCAGGCGACAGCAAAGACCAGTAAGCCTCGCCATAGCGGTCAGGCGTGATGATGACGCTGCGCCAGACCAGCGTATTGAATGCCGTTGGGGTGACCAACACCTTGTCAGTCGCCACCCCCTGCTGTTCGAGTGAGTGTTTAATGTGTTCATCAGCCACCTGCTGAATGACCATACTCCAGGCAAGGTAGCCGGTACTGAGTGCCAGCCCCGCGTGATTCCAGCGTAATCCCCGTCTGTTACGTCGCCACAAAGCGACACAGAGCCCGATGATAAGCGGCAACGTATAAAGCGGATCGACGATGTACATGCTGCCAATCGCATAAGGATGATCGGTGAGAGGCAGCCCAAGCTGAGTGCCATAGACTGTCATCAAATCAAGAAGGGGATGCGTGATCAGCGCCAGCCAAATAGCAGGCCACCATGCGATCCATGTCACGCCGGATTTGAACAGCCGCGCGACCAGCGCGGCGAGCAACGGTGAACACAACGTCAGATAGAGTAAGGCATGGCTTTCAGTCCGGTGCAGCGTCATGTTGCGGATAGCATCACCGTGGTCGATAAACACATCCAGATCGGGCAATGTGCCACTGATTGCGCCTACCGCCGCGGCTTGCCAGGCAGGTATGCGCCGCCCCATCACAGTCAACGCTACGGATGCGCCCAGAAAACACTGTGAAACAGAATCCATCACGCCACTCCCTTGTCTGTTACAGGGCTGAGTTTGATCGCGTTTTATTAACGAACGCGAATGCCTTCAATAATAATGCGCTGAACGTTCTCCACCGTTTCCTCGAAGAAAACAGGATTGCTGAGCTGATTCCCCGTGATCGCTTCGACCTGGCTGGCAAAGTCAGCATAATGCTGTGTCGTCGCCCACAGCATAAAGATCAGATGCTGAGGCGCAATCGCCGCCAGCCGTCCTTCAGCTATCCAGCGCTCAATTATCGCTGTTTTGTCGTCCATCAACGTCTTCAGATCGCCGGCCAGTTCACCTTTCAGCAAGGGCGCACCCTGCAGCATTTCCAGGCAAAACAACTTTGATGCCTGTGGATAATCGCGAGAAACCTCCAGCTTAAGGCGAATATACTGACGCACGGCGCGCAACGGCTCCTGCTCGTAAGTCAGGGCACGTAGCGGTGCCAGCCAGACATCCAGGATCTCTTTTAATACGGCAATATAAAGCGCTTCTTTAGAGGGATAGTAGTACAGCAAATTGGTTTTGGAGACGCCAGCCTGCTCCGCGACTTTCTCCAACCGCGTCCCGTGAATACCAAACTGGGAAAAACAGGTCAGGGCAGCCTGCAGAATTGCCGCACGTTTCGCTGCAACGGCGACCGCACGACGCGTTGGCCCGGGCGTAGCCTTTTTCATACGTTTCTCCTTCACGTTACCGTTACGCATCACGGCAACAGACTGTTTTCAGGCGGTAACGTGCCGACAGCTGTGATATACGGCGCAGGGAAAGGGCCACACTGACAGGGCCATAAGCACTTATTCTCGCGCCACTATTCATCGGAAGAGGCCGATGGCATGCTACGTTTCCAGCGCAACTCGCTGACAATGACTCCGCAGACAATCAGGATACCGCCAAGAATGGCAGCGGCCGGCAGACGCTCGCCTGCTAAACGCCCCACCACACCCGCCCAGACCGGTTCACCGGCATAAATGACCGTGGCGCGTGTCGGTGATACGCTGCGTTGAGCCCAGTTCATTGTTACCTGTATCAGCGCACTGGCTGCGCCGAGCCCGACCGCGCTGACTAACAGCGGGGTCGATAACGCAGGCACGGATTCACCATTCGGGATCATAAAGCAGAAGGCACACAGTGAAGCGACAGCCAGTTGAATGAAGGTCACCCGACACACATCAACCTGACCGGCAAAACGACTGATAAGAATGATTTCTCCGGCAATAGCCAGCGTGCTGAGTAACGTCGCGGCTTCCCCTTGATTCAGCGCAATTCGGCCATCCTGCGGCCCCGCGACCAGAATCAATCCGCAGAACGCCAGTGAAATACCCAACCACGCCATCAGTTTTGGCGGACGGCGCAGAAACAGCCACTGCAACAGCGGCACCACGGGAACATAAAGCGCGGTGAGAAACGCTGACTGACTGCTGGATATCGTTTGCATGCCCCAGGTTTGTAAGCCGTAGCCCCCCGCAATCGTGAGGCCGATCATCGTGCCCGCTTTGACTTCGCGCCAACAGACGGCAGCAAGATAGCGGCGGAAAAAAAACGCCAGTAACAGCGCAGCGGTAGCAAAGCGTAAACCGACAAAGAAGAACGGACCTGAATAATGCATCGCCTGATGCACGACCAGAAACGTTCCCCCCCAGATTACCGTAATAAAAATAAGGACCAGTTCCTGACGCGTAATACCGACGGTCAGTTTGCGAGTCGTATCCGACATAATTCACCTGTATCTGTTTTCAGGCGCTATTGTGATCAGTGATTCGGGCGAATGCAATTCCGTTTCCTGCCGCGTGACTGTCGCCTCGCATCAGGCGGCACCCCGTCGCCTGACACGGTCTGGGCTGGAGCGATAACAGGTGAACATACCTGCACCGGTTTGCGATCTTCTGATGCATGAACGTTCAGTGCCACATCGCTTCACGTGAGGCGGCTTGATGTTCATCGAAGGACATGTGCGTGAAAGCCTGTGTGACATTCCACCTTTTAGGTCTCTGGATCGCTGAAAATTACATTTAGAAACAGACTCTACGCTAAGAATTGACTTAAAAGACGACGATTAATCCTTAAAAAAACCCATTCTCAGCATTTTCAGCGTCGTTACGCTGACTGTCTGACCGGTGATTTCTCACAGTCAGGTAAAGCTCTTCTATACTTTTCGATGTGTTGACTAACTCCCGGAGAGATCAATGGCTAAGATTCTGGTGCTTTACTATTCAATGTATGGACACGTTGAAACCATGGCGAACGCTGTCGCAGAAGGCGCACGCAAGGTGCCTGGCGCCCAGGTAGATGTGATGCGCGTCCCTGAAACCATGGATGCACAACGCTTTGCGGAAGTTGGCGGTAAAACTCAGCAATCCGCGCCTGAAGCGACGCCAGAGATACTGCCTGACTACGATGCCATCATCGTGGGCACCCCTACCCGTTTCGGCAACATGTCAGGGCAGATGCGAACATTCTGGGACCGGACAGGCGGCCTGTGGGCCTCTGGCGCGCTCTACGGCAAAATTGCCAGCGTCTTTACCTCCACCGGTACCGGAGGAGGACAGGAACAAACCATTACGTCTGTCTGGACCACCCTCGCCCACCACGGCATGGTCATCGTGCCTATCGGCTATGGTACCAAAGAGATGTTTGACATTTCTGAGGTCCGCGGCGGTACGCCTTATGGTGCCACTACGCTGGCCGGTGGTGACGGTTCACGTCAGCCAACCCAGGAAGAATTGATTATTGCCCGTTTCCAGGGCGAACACGTTGCCGGGCTGGCAGCAAAACTTAAGGACTAACCTTTCAGAAGGAGATCAGTATGTCGACGAATCAGTCAAAAGCACATCACGTAGGTGAATGGGCCAGTTTGCGTCACACCTCGCCCGAAATTGCCGAGGCCATTTTTGAAGTCGCAAACTATGACGAGCGCCTGGCGGAAGAGATCTGGCGTCAACAGGGAAGCGATGACGTATTAATCCGCGCGTTTGAAAAAACCGATCAGGACGTCCTCACGTGGGACGACAAAACGGTTGAGCGAAAGAACGTCTGACGGCATGGCGGGCCTGGCCCCGCCCTTTTTTTATCGTTGACCACGGAGAATTCTATGTCTTCTTATCAAAGCATCAACCCGGCAAACAATCAGTTAATGAAAAGCTGGCCTTCCCATGACAGCGCGGCCGTGACGCAAGCGCTGGAAACGGCGGATCGGCTGTTCCACTCTGACTGGAGTAAAGGCGCTATTCAGCCACGACTTCAGGTATTGAAAAAACTGGCTGATCTGATTGATGACCGTGCGGAAGAACTGGCGACTATTGCCAGTAAAGAGATGGGCAAGCTGATTGGCCAAAGCCGTGGCGAAGTCAAAATCTGCGCGCAAATCGCCCGCTATTACGCTGAGCATGCAGAACGCATCCTGAAGCCACAACCTTATGAAAGTGAGTTGGGCGATGCCTGGGTTGAGTATCATCCCATTGGTGTGCTGGTTGCGGTCGAACCGTGGAACTTCCCCTACTACCAACTGATGCGCGTGCTGGCACCAAATCTGGCACTGGGTAATCCGGTACTGGCTAAACACGCCAACATCGTGCCGCATTGTGCCGATGTCTTCGAAAAGCTGGTGAAGGAAGCGGGCGCGCCTGAGGGTGCCTGGACCAACCTGTTTATCTCTACCGATCAGGTTGCGGAACTGATTGCCGATGACCGGGTACAGGGCGTGGCTCTGACAGGATCCGAACGGGCGGGAAGCGCCGTTGCTGAACAGGCCGGTAAGCATTTGAAAAAATCCACGCTGGAGTTGGGCGGCAATGACGTCTTTGTGGTCACGGAGGATGCCGATCTGGATGAAGCCGTTCGTCAGGGCGTGCAGGCGCGACTGAGCAACTGCGGTCAGGTCTGTACAGCAGCCAAGCGTTTTATTCTGAACGAGAAGATTGCGGATACCTTTATCGATAAATTCAGTGCGGCGCTTAACGCAGCGGTGTTGGGCGATCCGCTGGATGAGAAAACCACTCTGGGACCGCTTTCGTCGGCTGATGCGCGCGATCGTCTGGTTAAACAGGTTGATGAAGCCGTCGCAAACGGCGCTAAGCTGGTCACAGGTGGTAAAGCGGTGGCGGGCGTAGGGTGCTATTACCAGCCCACGCTGCTTACCCATATCACCCGCGATAACCCTGCCTATTTTCAGGAGTTTTTTGGCCCGGTGGCGCAGGTTTATGTGGTCGCCAATGATGACGAGGCGGTGGCCCTGGCCAATGATTCACACTATGGGCTGGGCGGTTCCGTGTGGACACGCGATATTGCGCGTGGCCGTAAGCTGGCCTCCGCCATTGAAACGGGCATGGTGTTCATCAACTCGCAGAGCGACACCTCTGCGGAGCTGCCTTTCGGCGGTGTGAAGCGTTCTGGCTACGGACGCGAACTTTCCGATCTGGGTATCAAAGAGTTTGCGAACCAGAAACTGGTGGTTGTGGCCGGATAAGCGCAGCCTGAAGCGTAAAAAAAACCCCGTCTTAACGGGGTTTTTTGTTTTCAGTGACCGAAAGCTATTAGTTGGCTGCAGTGGGCTGCTTCGCAGGACTGTTATCCGTTTTATTTTGCGCGTTGGCGGCGTTTTCCGCTTTGGCTTTGTCATCCGCCGCTTTCTGGGCAGCAGCCTTATCAGCGCTGGCCTTCTCATCCGCCGCCTTTTGCGCAGCGGCTTTATCCGCGGCGGCTTTATCAGCTTTCGCTTTCTCGTCAGCCGCTTTGTCCGCCTTTACCTTATCGTCAGCCGCTTTCTGGGCAGCAGCGTTATCAGCCGTCGCCTTATCGGCGCTGGCTTTATCGTCAGCTTTTGACGCCGCAGGATTCGCCGCGCCCGCGTTGGCACTGGCCGCTGGCTGCTCTGCCGCCGCCGGTTGCAACGCAGTCCCCTGCAGCGCGCTGTTCAGCACCTGGGTAAACTGCTCCCAGCTGCAGTAACCGTTCGCGTCGGTCGGACAACCCGCCAGTTGCAGAGTGACGCGCTTCGGTGGCGTTTTCAGACTTAACACCTGGGCATCGCGCAACTGATCGGCGGTCTGATACACGTATTCCATCTTCAGCAGGTCTTTGTTGTTTTTGGCATCATGCCAGCGTTCAAACACCACCTGTCCACCAATGGGTGTTTTCTCATAGGTCTCTGGCAGATCATAAGGTTTGACCTGTAAGGCGCTCAACAATGACGCTATGTTGGAGTCATGCCCTACCATCAGGGTCACTTTGGGTGAGTCAGCTTTATCCTGATCGATGAGCTGGCTGCGAATATAGTCCACCAGTGGAGCCGCGACGTTGCGTGCCACATCTGGTGTGGTAAACAGCGTGTCCTGATAGCCGTTTTTAATCGCTGACAGTGACTGCCACTGCTCAGGGGTTTTAATTTGCCCCCAGGCAACCTGATCCAGCGGAAAGCCTTCGTAATATTGCAGCGTAAAGGCATCCATAAGGGAATTCCCCACTTTCAGCGGTCCGTTCACGCCAGGCTCTTTGCCGTTTTCAACAATAAAGGTATTTTGCCCACTGCTCAGATCGCACTGCTTTTTGTTATTACAGGCCGGAGAAGACTTGTAGTCGACAATTTTGTCCAGACGCTGATACGCTGGCTTCAGGGCCAGCTTCTCATTAGCGGCAGTCATGTCCGCCAGCGCTTTTTTGATGAATTCTTCATTGCCATCGGTGATCACGGGATTAAATACCGGATCCATGCTGCCCATTTCATCCTGATGGGTCACCGCAATATCACAGCCCGGGAAGGCACCATTTACAAAAAACTGGGCCGTCGCTACGGTACGTTGCAGACTATTTGCGTAGACAAACACGCTGTTGCTGTCCGGACAGGCGCCGTTCTTCACCAGGCCCTGCTGCGCAAGCCACTGGCGCGTGTAGTTACCCATATAGACTTCGAGCACGCCACCTTTGGTGGTCAGTTGCCCGCCGGGCACCTCCCACTCTGGCCAGCTTTTTTTGGTGGACTGTGCCAGTACGCTACCATTATCCGCAAGCGGCGCACGCAGATTATGGCGGCTAAACATCAGTACCTGCTGGAGCTGCATCTCGTTATCCGCGGCGTGGGCCAGCGTCCCGATCGGTAATGCAGCGAGTACCGACAATGCGCAAAGACTCAGTTTCTTGATCATTGTGCCTATTCCATTCATTCAGTAAAAAAACACTCTGGCTATCAACCGATTAGCTCGCCATAGAGCGACGTGACGGATAGTGTAACTCAGCTTGCCCCTGAAAAGCGCCAGGTGAAAGTAAAAACAATTACTGGACTATAGCAGAGATACCGGACGCGGGTAAAAACAGTCCAGTTTACTGAAAAGGCAGGGATAATAATGGAGAAACGTGTAAGGCACGTAAAACGAAACAGGCCAGCACGCTGTGCTGGCCTGTAAATGTGGCGGAGGAAGAGAGATTCGAACTCTCGGATGGTTTCCCATCGGCGGTTTTCAAGACCGCTGCCTTAAGCCGCTCGGCCATCCCTCCGGGTTGTCATACTACTGCAAAGGCAAGATGCGATAACGCTGTCTTGCCACTTCACTCTTTAAGAGATGAAGTGGCGGAGGAGGAGAGATTCGAACTCTCGGATGGTTTCCCATCGGCGGTTTTCAAGACCGCTGCCTTAAGCCGCTCGGCCACCCCTCCGCAATGACGCGCACTATAAACATCCCCTATGGAGATGTAAAGCCTGTGATAATCCGTTCGCCTGAAAAACAGTCAAAAAAGCGTTATTCGTTGTCAAAATCGCCAGTGTGCTCAAAGAATTAGCGTTTTTTTCGCGTAAAGAAGGGTAAAACCTCTTTTCCCGCTTTATCGCGCTGCGTATTCTCAACGCATATTTGGTGTTCTGCCTTACAGGAGCGCAACATGGACAGAATAGTTTCATCATCATCGCGACAGTCATTACTGAGTACGCACAAGGTCCTGCGTAACACCTATTTTCTGCTGGGCCTGACCCTCGCCTTTTCCGCGCTGACCGCAACAGCGAGTACACTGCTGGCCCTGCCCGCCCCGGGTTTGATCCTGATGCTGGTGGGCTTCTATGGTCTGATGTTCCTGACCTACCGTCTGGCTGACAGCCCGACGGGAATTTTAGCTGCTTTCGCATTTACGGGCTTCCTGGGCTACTGTCTGGGTCCTATCCTGAGCACCTATCTGGCCGCAGGGATGGGTGACGTGATCGCCCTGGCGCTCGGCGGAACGGCACTGGTGTTTTTCTGCTGCTCTGCCTATGTGCTGACGACAGGACGGGATATGTCCTTCCTTGGCGGCATGATGATGGCGGGCTTTGTCGTGTTACTGGTCGCCGTTGTGGCGAACCTGTTCCTGCACTTGCCAGCGCTGCAACTGGCGATTAGCGCCCTGTTCATTCTGTTCTCGGCGGGGGCTATTTTGTGGGAAACCAGCAACATCATTCATGGCGGCGAAACCAACTATATTCGTGCAACGGTCAGCCTGTATGTTTCCCTCTATAACATCTTCGTGAGCCTGTTAAGCATTTTAGGTTTCTCACGTAGTAACTAACGCACTGCATGTAAACTGAAAAACCCCGCTCAGGCGGGGTTTTTGCTTTTTCTGTGGGGCCAGTTTGGTAAACTGCAGCCCGAACGAATCTGAGGATGCACTATGGATTACAACGATGACGAAATTGCTGTCGATGCCGAAGGTTATCTGAAAAACCATCAGGACTGGAGCGAAGGCCTGGCGCTGCAGATTGCGGCAGAAGAAGCCATCACCATGACAGATGCCCATTGGGAAGTCGTGCGCTTCGTACGCGACTTTTATCTGGAATTTAATACTTCCCCCGCCGTAAGAATGCTGGTGAAGGCGATGGCAAAAAAGTATGGCGAAGAAAAAGGAAACAGCCGTTACCTGTTTCGCCTTTTCCCCGAGGGCCCTGCCAAGCAGGCAACCAAAATTGCCGGTCTGCCAAAACCGGCAAAATGCCTGTAATCAACCCGTGGTGAAGCCGTGCGGCATGTCAGCGGCATGATGCGGCTCCACCAGGACCTTTTCTACACGGGCTGTGCGCGGCCCGCCCGCTTTTAACCAGTCAAGTAATGCATTGACCTGTTCGGCATCGCCGCAGGCCAGGACTTCCACACGACCATCTTCAAGGTTCCGTGCGTAACCCTGCACGTTAAGTGTGTTTGCTTTCGCCTGGGTGCTGTAACGGAAACCCACGCCCTGCACCGTGCCCTGTACCCAGACTTTGTAACAGACCTTCGCCATGGCCTTCTCCTGCCTTTCGTTGCAATTTGCCGTTATCCACTGGACAATAGCGCCTCATTTTTTCAGGTAAGCATAGCAAATATGACCGTTCGATTGATTCTCGCGAAGGGACGTGAAAAGTCCCTGCTCCGTCGCCATCCCTGGGTTTTCTCTGGGGCCGTTGCTCGTCTGGAAGGCAAAGCGCAACAAGGTGAAACCATTGATGTCTGTGACAGTAATGGCAAATGGCTGGCTCGCGCCGCCTATTCACCGCAGTCACAGATTCGCGCCCGCGTCTGGAGCTGGCAGCAGGACGAATCCATCGATATCGCCTTTTTCGTGCGGCGTTTTCAGCACGCGCTGGTCTGGCGTGAATGGCTGGCTGAGCGCGATGGGCTGGACAGCTATCGCCTGATCGCTGGCGAGTCGGATGGTCTGCCTGGCGTGACTATTGACCGTTTCGGACGCTTTCTGGTGCTGCAGTTATTATCCGCCGGCGCAGAATACCAACGCCCGGCTATCATTTCAGCGCTGCAGCAGTGCTTTCCGGATTGTGCGATCTACGATCGATCTGATGTCGCTGTCCGTAAAAAAGAAGGGCTGGAACTGGCGCAGGGCACCGTTACCGGTGAGTATCCTCCCGCACTCTTGCCGATCACCGAACACGATATGAAACTGCTGGTGGATATTCAGGGTGGGCATAAAACAGGCTATTACCTTGACCAGCGCGACAGCCGTTATGCCACACGGCGCTATGCCAAAGATGCTCGCGTGCTTAACTGTTTCTCCTACACCGGTGGCTTTGCCGTATCAGCGCTAATCGGCGGTTGTCAGGAAGTTATCAGCGTAGATACGTCTCAGGACGCGCTGGATGTTGCACGACAAAACGTTGAGCTGAATAAGCTGGATCTCGCGCGTGCTAAATTTCAGCGCGATGATGTCTTTAAACTGCTGCGCCGCTACCGTGATGAGGGTGAAAAATTTGATCTCATCATTATGGATCCGCCTAAGTTCGTGGAGAATAAAAGCCAGCTCATGGGAGCCTGCCGTGGCTATAAAGACATTAACATGCTGGCCATTCAGTTACTGAATCCCGGCGGAATATTGATGACCTTCTCCTGTTCGGGCTTAATGGCTACCGACCTTTTCCAGAAAATCATCGCAGATGCCGCACTGGATGCCGGCCGTGACGTGCAGTTTGTTGAACAGTTCCGCCAGGCGGCCGATCATCCCGTGATTGCAACCTATCCTGAAGGACTTTACCTGAAAGGCTTCGCCTGCCGCGTCATGTGACTTGAAATGACTGTCCCTGCCCCCACATAACAGGCAGGACAGTTTTTTTCGGAGGTCATCATGATTGCCAGTAAATTTGGTATTGGTCAGCAGGTTCGTCATCGCCTCTCCGGCGTGCTGGGTGTCATTGTCGATGTCGATCCTGAATACGCGTTAGATGAGCCGCACCTGGATGAAATTGGTGCCGCCGATACCATGCGCAGTGCGCCCTGGTATCATGTGGTGATGGAAGATGAACAAGGCAGTCAGGTTCATACCTATGTGGCTGAAATTCAGCTGGCCGGTGAAACCAGCCCGGAACATCCTGAGCAGCCCTCAATGGATGAACTGGCCGCCTCGGTACGTAAACAGCTTCAGGCTCCTCATCTGCGCCATTAACAGCGGGCGGCAACGGTGTTGCCGCGCCTGATATTAGTGTCCCAGCCCCAGTCTCGGGATCTCGATTTTGGGGCAACGATCCATAATCACCGTCATTCCCGCATCCTGGGCCAGCACGGCGGCCTGCTCATTGATTACCCCAATTTGTAACCAGAGCGAATCGGCTCCGGCAGCGATGGCTTCCTGAGCCACTTCCCATGCTGCCTCTGAATTGCGGAACACATCCACCATATCGATTTTTCCCGGCACCTCTGCCAGCGATCCATAGGCTGTCTGCCCTAACAGGGTTTTGCCTGCCAGCTTCGGACTCACCGGAATAACCTCATAGCCTTGATCAAGCAGATACTTCATTACGCCATAACTGGGGCGTTCCGGACGATCACTCGCCCCCACCAACGCGATGCGTTTTGTCCGGGTCAGTACGTCACGAATAGTCTGATCATTCATGTCCATCTCCTTTCACTTTAATCTTTAGTGTAGATGAGGCGTTACAGAGTTCGCACCTGGCGTAAAGACATATTGTGCCGCTTCGCTCGAATATATATGTATAATTGTAAACTTAATGCCATAATGTAAAAAATTGCTACATCCACCCACTTTTGACCGGAGTCGAAATGAAGCTGTCAATGGCTGTAACGGGGTTTATTGCCCTCCTCGTTTCGGCGTCCTGTTCTGCAATTACGTTAAAACTTGATCCGCAGGTTACGCTAATGGTACTGGACGGGCGTAAGATATCAGGCTCTCTCTTGAAAGGGGCCGACAGCCTGGAGCTTGAACGGGGTCAACATCAATTTTTATTTCGGGTAGAACAACCGGCAGATCCCCGTAAGACGGCGCTACCGGGCTACCAGTCCGTGCCCATGATCGTGGCATTCACTGCGGCGGCAAAAACCATCACGATTCGCCTGCCACCGCTGACCAGTGCGCGCGAGCGATATAACTTCGACCGAACGCTGGCCTTCAGGCTGGTGGACGAGAAGGGCAAAGAAATATTCAGCGTGCGCGATCGTCTGCCCACCAGCCCGGGCGTGGACATCGAAAAAGCCATGGTTAAGTATAATCGCATGGGCCTGGCTGCCTCTGTGCCGCAATTCGCGAATCTTACCGCGCCCTCTCCTTCCGCCCAACTGACGGCGGACCTCGCCTGGTCCGTTCAGAGCACAACGCCTTCAATTCAGCGCTGGTTTGAACGTTTTGATGAAGCAACCCGCCAGCAATTTATCAATCTGGTCAAAATGCTGCGGGCAAGTTGATAGACAGAAAGCGTACAAGGTAAACTGCGGCAACGGGCTGTTGGGCTCACTGGCATCAGGATGCTGTTATGGACTACACCGTACGAACGCTTGGTCAACAAAAACATATCGCGCTGGTCGCCCATGACCATTGCAAAGCTTCTCTGCTGGACTGGGTTACACGAAACCAATCCGCACTTGAACCCCATATTCTTTACGCAACCGGGACGACCGGTAATCTCATCAACCGTCACACCGGCCTGAACGTGAACGCGATGCTCAGTGGCCCGATGGGCGGCGATCAACAGGTCGGTGCGCTCATTGCCGAAGGCAAAATAGATGCGCTGATGTTTTTCTGGGATCCGCTTAATGCCGTGCCCCACGATCCTGATGTTAAGGCCCTGCTTCGTCTGGCGACAGTGTGGAATATTCCGGTCGCCACCAATCGGGCAACGGCCGATTTTATTATTCAGTCACCGCTTTTTTCGCAAACAGTGGACGTGCGAATCCCGGATTACGCACGCTACCTTGCCGAACGCCTGAACTGATTCAGGCTTTACGTAATACGGGTACATCCAGTGCCCGGAACGCATCGACGAAGACTGAGGGTTGTTGTTTATCGAACAGCAACCAGACCTGTTGCCGCGCGCGCGTCAGGGCAACATACGCCAGCCGGCGCTCTTCTGCATCAGGGAAGTCTTCGGGCTGCGGCAGCAGCCCCTGCTCCATAATGGACTCACGCTGCGGCGCGGGAAACCCTTCTTTGCCTTGCTGCAGACCCAGCACAATGACGTAATCGGCCTGCTGACCTTTACTGGCATGAATGGTCATAAAATCGATACGCATTTTTGGCCAGCGGGTTTTTGCCTTATCCAGCAGTTCAGGACGCAAATAGTGATAGCGAGCCAACAGCAGTACGCGCTCATCCGCTTTAACATAACCGCTTAGCTTGTTAAGAAGTGCCTCAAACTGATCGTGCGGGAGCAAAGCAATCGACTTTTTATTCCCTTTCGTCAGACTGTTTAAGGGCTTACGCAGTTGATGCGGATTTTGCTGGATAAACCGATTCGCCACTTCACCAATACGATCATTGAAACGATAGGTCGTATCCAGCACACAACGATCGCCCTCACCAAAATAGCGATGGAATGCCGTTGTCAGACTCATCTCTGCGCCGCTGAACCGGTAAATTGCCTGCCAGTCATCGCCCACCGCAAACAATGTCGTGCGTGTGTTTTGCTGACGCAGCGCGCTGAGTAAAGCCGCGCGTTGTGGCGAAATATCCTGAAATTCGTCAACCAGAATATGCTTCCAGGGGCTGACAAAGCGGCCCTTTTCGAGGATCGCGATGGCCTGATGAATCAGCCCGGAGAAGTCGACTGCGCCCTCGTCCTTAAGCGCACTTTTCCAGGCCTTCAGAAGGGGTGCCATCAATTTAATCCGCTTACTGAATACGTCGCGCAGCGCGTCAGGTACATCCTCAATCATGGCGGCCTGTGCGCCGCCATGCATCCGCATCAGGCCAAGCCAGCGTTCAAGACGAGACGCCAGGCGCTGTGCTAAACGATCATCCTGCCAGAAAGGGCCTTCGCTGACCTCCCACTCCAGTTCATCACGCAACCATTGCCGCCAGCCATTCGCCTGAGCTTTTTTTTCATTACACTGCTGGCGCCAGTGGTCGATCAGCCATGTCCGACGCGCGTCGGCATCGCTTTCGAGTTTACTGATGACCGGCTGTTTATGACTTCCTTCCCGAATGATATGCAGGGCCAGCGCATGAAACGTACGCGCCTGGATATCCCCGGCCCCTAAGCGGCGTTGAATACGGTCATTCATCTCTTCCGCCGCATGACGACCAAATGCCAGCAACAAAATCTGATCGGCAGCGGCCAGTCTGCGCTGTAACAGCCACCCCGCGCGGGCCACTAATACTGACGTTTTGCCGCTGCCAGCGCCCGCCAGCACCAGCACAGCGTCTTCGCCGTTAACCACCGCTTCTGCCTGTGACTCGTTCAGCGGGGTGGATTCCACCGTGGCGAAAAAATCCCGGTAGCGGGTCAACATGGCCGCCGTCCAGTCACGATTGCGCTGCGTCATCGCCGTCTCGCCCTGCTGCAGCCAGTATTGGCAAAATGCCCAGTTTTCACGGCAGGAATCAAACTGCTCAATGCGGGAAAGCGGCAAAGGTAACGCGTCAAACTGTTTGCGGATCTTATCTTTGATCGCCTGAAGTTCGCTGCGCTTCAGCCAACGCTCCTGTTCGCTGAATCCCTGAATGTCGTCGCGCAGCGCCTGTAAAACCGCCGCGCATACTTCACTCATTTCCTGACTCCAGCTTTGCCACGACTGCATGAGGTAGTGGAAAAAACGCTGCGTCTCCTGCCATTCCGTACCGTGCAAACGCACAACCTTGTTGTCCGCCAGTAAGAATTCCAGTTCACCCCACACCATTCCCCGTTTACAGGTGATGTCGGACAACTGATTGAAGGGGATCAAATATTCGTGTTTGTCGCCGCTGACCTCAACGCCCGCGGATAACAGGCGAACACGATGATAAGGATGCTGGGCAAGCCGTTTGCCCATGGATGTTGCTTTAAGTTCCACGCCGACACCAACGACCGAGATAGAGAGTAATCGGAGTTTACCTGTCAGACTCTTGACGCTCCAGCCTTAAAACACGCTAAACTTGGCGGCACAGATTGCGGAGTGCAAAAGGAAAAGCCTGTTATGCGTACTGTTTTAAATATTCTTAATTTTGTCCTGGGTGGATTTTTCACCACGCTGAGTTGGTTATTCGCCACGCTCATCAGTATCGTCCTGATCTTTACCCTGCCCTTAACGCGCTCCTGCTGGGAGATCACTAAGCTGTCATTTCTGCCGTTTGGCAATGAAGCGGTCCATGTTGACGTTCTGCGCCCGGAGAATAAAAGCCCTATCATGAACACCGGCGGCACCTTTCTGAACATTTTCTGGTTTATCTTTTTCGGTTGGTGGTTATGCCTGTCGCACATTTCTGTCGGCATCGTGCAGTGCATCAGCATTATTGGTATTCCGGTGGGCCTCGCCAATTTCAAGATTGCCGCCATTGCACTCTGGCCGGTAGGACGTCGGGTCGTCTCTGTGGAAGAGGCGCGTGCCGCGCGTGATGCCAATGCCCGCCGCCGCTATTAGTATGCTGTCCGGGTGGCGAAAGTATCTTTTTAACAGCACCTGGCGTTATCTGCTGCGCATTCTGTTTGCCTTATCAGGATGTGCGGCTGTGCCCTGGATACTGCAGCAAATTGAGTGGACGATTCCGTTAACCCTCGGCGTGGTTGCCGCCGCGCTGGCCGATCTGGATGACAGGCTGGCCGGGCGGCTTAAAAACCTGCTGATTACCTTACTTTGTTTTTGCATCGCTTCGGTTTCAGTAGAGCTGCTGTTCCCGCATCCGTTGGTATTTATTATCGGCCTGGCAGGTTCAACATGGGGATTCATTCTGTTAGGCGCGCTGGGACAGCGCTATGCCACCATTGCATTTGGCGCCTTACTGATTGCCGTTTACACCATGCTGGGCATTGGGTTGTTCTCACAATGGTATATGCAGCCCATGCTGCTGTTGGTTGGGGCACTGTGGTATAACCTGCTGACGCTGCTGGGCCATTTAATGTTTCCGGTTCGTCCGGTGCAGGAACAACTGGCAGCCAGTTTTTCACAGCTGGCCCACTATCTGGATGCCAAAGCCAATCTGTTTGATCCTGACGCGGGTGAACAGGATGATGCTGCATTTGTTAAAGCCGCGATGGTAAACAGCCAGCTGGTTGCACAGCTCAATCTGACCAAGACCACCTTGCAAAGCCGTTTACGAGGTGACAGGGGCTCACGCGGTACCCGACGCAGCCTGCACTATTACTTCGTGGCTCAGGACATCCATGAGCGCGCCAGCTCTTCGCATCTGCAGTACCATCTTCTGCGTGGCGACTGGCGTTACAACGAGATCCTGTTTCGCTTTCAGCGTTTACTGAATATGCAGGCACAGGCCTGTCGCCAGCTTGCCCGGGCGATTCTGCTGCGCGAACGCTGGGAACATAATGGCCGCTTTGAGCGTGTTTTTGAACGTCTGGAAAATGCGATTCACCGGCTGGCGCAGAGCGAGCCGGATGCCGCCCATACCGGTGCACTGCTTTGGCTGCTTCGCAACCTGCAGGCCATCGATGCACAACTGGCCTCAATCGAAACCGAGCAGGCGCAGGCAGTTGATCCGCAGCACAGCGACAACCTGCTGTCACGCGAAGAACTGAGTGGCTGGAGTGATATTAAACTGCGCCTCAGCCTTCACCTGAGTCCGGCCTCTGCCCTGTTTCGCCACGCCGTACGCATGTCGATTGTGATGTGTGTGGGATACGGATTTATTCAGATTACCGGGCTGGAGCGCGGCTACTGGATCCTGCTGACCAGTCTGTTTGTTTGCCAGCCTAACTATAGCGCAACCCAACGCCGACTGGCGCTACGCATTGGCGGCACGCTCGCGGGCATTGCGCTTGGACTGCCCCTGCTCTGGCTGGTCCCTTCCATTGAAGGCCAACTGGTCTTGATTGTGGTCACGGGCGTCATGTTCTTTGCGTTTCGTCAGGTGCAGTATGCTCATGCAACCTTGTTCATTACTCTGCTGGTGTTGTTCTGTTTTAATTTGTTAGGCGAAGGCTTTGAAGTGGCCCTGCCCCGGGTAGTGGACACGTTACTGGGCTGTGCGCTGGCCTGGCTGGCCGTCACCTTTATCTGGCCAGACTGGCGTTTTCGCCAGCTTCCGGCGGTGGCGACGCGCACACTCAATGCCAATTGCCGTTATCTGGATGCCATTATGGAACAATACCATCAGGGCAAAGATAATCGCCTCGCTTACCGTATTGCCCGCCGCGATGCACATAATGCTGACGCGGAACTGGCCTCCGTCGTGTCGAATATGAGCAGTGAAACCCGTACCAACCCTAAGCTGCGGGAATGGGCCTTTCAGCTACTTTGCCTGAACCACTCGTTGCTCAGCTATATCTCCGCGCTGGGGGCGCACCGCGATAAAGTCACTGATCCAGTGCTGCTGGCACTTCTCGACGACACGGTGTGCTATGTCGAAGATGTGCTGCAAACCGACATCGTCAGTGACAGCCGGGCTGAGGAAATGCGTCGGGAACTGGAACAGCGCATCACCCGGTTTACCGCCGGACCTGATTCACGTACGCCGCTGGTGCTTCAGCAGTTGAGTTTACTGGTTGTCCTGCTGCCGGGAATCGCCCGCCTGCGACGCGCATTAGGCTCCCATTAAGACTCCTTCTTTGCCTTTTCTACCATTTTGAGCGCAGCCTGGTACCATTCGCCCAGCTCCGCTTTGACCGTCGGTGGCAGAGCGGCTTCATGATGGCCAGAAATGGCTCCTTCAAGCGCCAGCAAGGTTTTAAAGCCGAGGTGCTGGTTATGACGTTTAAGTTTTAACCAGCACGCCCGGGCTCCCACTTCGTGCAGATGTTCGACGCTGCAAATGCCTACCTCATGGAGCATCATTTCCAGCCGTAAAGTGACATTGGGTAAATCTTTTAAACGCACACGTCCCTGCCGATCGTCCTGTTCCCTGCGCGCAGTCTGTAATGAGGCCGCTGAAAGGGCAACCAGGTGCGCCTGGTCACACCATAAATGCTCATCGACTCTGAAATAATTCAGGCTAACCGCCATACCACGCTTGCGAAAAGTGAGCGGCTCCAATGGGCGTTGTGCAACATATTCTTTTAGCGCTTCGCTGGCGCGCAGATAAAGCTGATCGTCCTTTATCAGCGCAAACACGACGCGTTCAACAGCTAACGCGTAACCGCCGAACTGAGTGCGGGATTCAATGTTACCTAAAGGTGCCAGTTGTTGCTTTGATCGCAAAATGACCCGCTGTTCTTTCTTCATATCATCACCTCCCTGTAACAAACCCATGTTAAAATCTTTACTATTCAGTCAGTTAGAAGATAGGGAAATTCAGTTACAGGTTCAATGAATAAATCGTATTGAACACAAAATTATGAAAATTTTGCGAGGCATTTTCAGAAATTCAGGTTGATCTTTATCCAGGATGCCATTACTGTACATCCATACAGTCAACTGCTGAGTGATTAATTTATGCGCACCCAACATCCCCGTAATGTATGCCCGACTCACCGTTACGCTTCGCCTTCTGACCCCGCTTCTCAGAGCGGCTGGATTACTGAATTGCGCTATAGCGAAAAACCGGGAATGATGCAGATGCTGCTGTTACCGTTGCTTCAGCAACTGAGCCAGCAATCCCGCTGGCAGCTTTGGTTAACACCGGCGCATAAGTTGAGTCGGGTCTGGATGCAGGAAGCAGGCTTGCCCCTGGAGAAAAGTATGCATATCGCCGACGCTGAACGTTACAACGCCGTCGAGGCCATGATTAAGGCCCTGCGTACGGGAAATTACAGTGTCGTTTTAGCCTGGATTCCCTACGATCTGGATGAAGATGAGCGTCGGGAACTGGAGCTCGCTGCGGCTGAAGGTGAAGCGTTAGGACTCATCCTGCGCTCGGGTGAGTCCTCTAAAACGCCAGTCAGACCAGAAAGTCGGCTAAAAATTCAGTCTGATTTGTTTCATTAAGTAAAAAATGAGATTTATCTCAAGAAATTTTTTCTCTCGCGTTGGGCTAAGACACTGATTCTGCTCCTGCCAGTAATGACAATGGCTTAGCCCCCATTTTGCGGGTTACCCCCATCACAGAAGTTCACCCTAAATTGTTAGAATTTATGTATAAAACACTGTTTTTTTACATAAGTGCCTCACATCACACTTGTAAGTTTCCAATCTCGTTGTAGACTTTATCTCGCCAGGGTGCTCAATAACCTCCGTTTTTTGCGGTAGAGTCATAAGCGAGCGTTTTGACCCGGCGAAGGATTAAACCAAGAGCAACCTTTATGCTCATTGCCTATTTGGATGATAACGAGGCGCAAAATGAAAAAGACAGCTATCGCAATTGCAGTGGCACTGGCTGGCTTCGCTACCGTAGCGCAGGCCGCCCCTAAAGATAACACCTGGTACACCGGTGCTAAACTGGGCTGGTCTCAGTATCACGACACTGGTTACTACGGTAACGGTTACCAAAATAACGACGGCCCAACTCACGAAAGCCAACTGGGTGCTGGCGCATTCGCCGGTTACCAGGCTAACCCATACCTGGGTTTCGAGCTGGGTTATGACTGGTTAGGCCGTATGCCTAACAAAGGCAACGTCACTAACGGCGCTTTCAAAGCACAGGGCATCCAACTGGCTGCTAAACTGAGCTACCCAATCGCTGACGATCTCGACGTTTATACCCGCCTGGGTGGTATGGTATGGCGCGCTGACTCAACTCAGCAGAACGTAGCCACTGGCAACCGCATCAGCGACCACGACACCGGTGTTTCTCCACTGGCAGCGGTTGGTGTTGAGTATGCTCTGACCAAAAACTGGGCAACCCGTCTGGATTACCAGTGGGTGAACAACATCGGTGACGCACAGACCGTTGGTGCTCGTCCAGACAACGGCATGCTGAGCCTGGGTGTTTCTTACCGTTTCGGTCAGGATGATGTTGCTGCGCCAGCTCCGGCTCCAGCACCAGCACCAGCGCCAGTTGTTCAGACTAAGCGCTTTACTCTGAAATCAGACGTTCTGTTCACCTTCAACAAGTCAACTCTGAAGCCAGAAGGTCAGCAGGCTCTGGATCAGCTGTACAGCCAGCTGAGCTCAATGGATCCTAAAGACGGTTCAGTCGTTGTTCTGGGCTTCACCGATCGCATCGGTTCAGAGCAGTACAACCAGAAACTGTCTGAGAAACGTGCTCAGTCTGTAGTAGATTAC
Source organism: Pantoea sp. SGAir0180 (assembly GCF_043546245.1). Classification (NCBI taxonomy): domain Bacteria; kingdom Pseudomonadati; phylum Pseudomonadota; class Gammaproteobacteria; order Enterobacterales; family Erwiniaceae; genus Pantoea; species Pantoea sp. SGAir0180. Next base: position 2,278,801 of record NZ_CP028071.1, read on the forward strand.
CTGGTATCTAAAGGTATCCCTGCTAACAAGATCTCTGCTCGCGGCATGGGTGAATCTAACCCAGTGACTGGCAACACCTGTGACAGCGTGAAAGGCCGTAAAGCCCTGATCGACTGCCTGGCGCCAGACCGTCGTGTAGAAATCGACGTTAAAGGTATCAAAGACGTGGTAACTCAGCCTCAGGCTTAAGTTATACGTGATAAAAAACCCCGCGCATGCGGGGTTTTTTTTGTCCTTTAATCCGGAGCAGGCCTGAATATTGCTCCGTAAACTACCCGTTGTCAGTATCCGACTTGCCCAGTATAGCCTGCAAATCCTGCTTCAGCGTCGACATCTGGCTGGCGTACTTTTCTTTGCGTTCGGCATCTTCAATTAGCTGCACAATCGTTTCAGACAGGGTGCAGTTGCGCCGTTGCGCCAGGCCGGCCAGCCGCTGCCAGACCAGATATTCCAGATCGATGGATTTTTTCCGTGTGTGCTGATGCTCGGCATTGAAATGCCGTTTTCGCCGCGCACGGATCGTTTGTTTAAGCCGGTTGTCCAGTTCGGGATGAATGTGTTGGCTAATCCAGTCGTTAACGTCGACGGGATTATTCTCCATCATTAACAGCTTATCGACTGCCGCCTGTGCCGCGCTGAGTTCAAGGTGACGCGTGATCAGTTCACCTTCCCGATGTTTTTTCACCAGGTATTTCCACTTCCATCCACATTCAAGATTTTCGAGCTGCTGGTATTTCATCGGAATCTCATCGTGATCACGTAACGAACTAAGAATAACAGCTTTTTTACTGGATGCAGCAACGAAAAACATGTCGTCAGTGTCACAACTTCTGATTGAACTCCGCAGTGCTTAAGCACAGTGAATCCTGTATAATCTCGCTTTTCTCAAAACAGACAAATGCGATTATTTTGACCAGCACTCAACTCACGTGGCAAACCTTACAGCCGGATAGCGCGCAATATCAATCCGTTTTCTCCCGAATTGCTGATGAAGAAACCGATGCTTTAGCAACGGTGCAGCCCCGATTGCTGAATGCGCTGGCCCACTTGCACCATCAGAGTCAGGGTTTTCCTTTGCTGCTGGTTCGCAGCCAGGAAAACCGCGATTATCTCTCGCTGATCGCCAGTGCGGCACAGCGCGTAATGGGCACCGCTTCGTCCCTGGCGGGCGGGGATTATCATATCCTGGCCGACAACGTCACGTTGCAGCCGCCCACTGACAGTCAGCGTCCTTTTACCAGCCAGGGTGGTGTGCATTTTGCCGACTGGATTGAGCAGGAGCAGCTGTTTGGCTGTGTCCGGGTACATAAAGATCGTATTCAGCTGGAACCTGGTCTGATCCATCGTGCCAATGGCGGAACGCTGGTGCTTTCACTCCGTGCGCTCCTCGCTCAGCCCCTGCTCTGGCTGCGGCTGAAAAGGAGCATTGAGCAAGGCTACCTCGAATGGCTGTCGCAGGATGAGCGCCGCCCTTTGCCTGTCTCTGTCCCGCCGCTTCCGCTGAAGTTAAATCTGGTGCTCTGTGGCGAACGCGATACGCTCGCTGATTTTCAGGAGCTGGATGCCGAAGCGCATGAGATGGCGATTTACACTGAATTTGAAGAAAACCTTCAAATTGTGGATGAAGATGATGTGCTGGCATGGTGCCGCTGGACAGTAGATTTGGCCGCACAGGCTGATATCGCTGCGCCAGATGAGGACTTTTGGCCTGAGCTCATCAAAGAAGGCGTTCGCTATAGTGGCGATCAGGAAACCTATCCCCTTTGTCCACGTTGGCTGCTGCGTCAGCTGCGTGAGACCGCGTTGATGGGTGAAACACTAAACGCTGAAGCCTTGCGTGACGCGCTGGAAGCACGTCTGTGGCGCGAAAATTATCTGAATGAACGCATGCGTGATGAGATTTTGCTGCGCCAGATTTTGGTCGAAACGGAAGGCGAAGTGGTGGGCCAGATCAACGGTCTTTCCGTCGTGGAATATCCCGGTCACCCGCGGGCCTGGGGCGATCCCTGCCGTATCACCTGCGTGGTTCATCCTGGCGACGGAGAATTTACCGACGTCGAACGCAAAGCGGAGCTGGGCGGCAATATTCATGCTAAAGGCATGATGATTATGCAGGCCTATCTTATTGCGGAGCTGGAGTTAGATCAGCAATTGCCTTTTTCTGCTTCGCTGGTGTTTGAACAATCCTATTCGGAAGTTGACGGCGACAGCGCGTCGCTGGCAGAACTGTGTGCTCTGATCAGTGCCCTTGCCGATACACCGCTAAATCAGCAAATTGCGGTCACGGGCTCGGTCGATCAGTTTGGTAACGTCCAGCCGGTCGGTGGCCTGAATGAGAAAATTGAAGGCTTCTTCGACATCTGCCATCAGCGTGAGCTCACGGGTCAGCAAGGTGTGATTATTCCTGCCTGCAATGTGCGCCACCTGAGTCTGAATCAGCAGGTTGTGAGTGCGGTCGAAGCCGGTCGTTTCCATATCTGGGCAATCGATACGGCTGATGAAGCGTTGCCCTTACTGACCGGAAAAGTCTGGAACACGGAAGACGGCGAAGGCGAATGCCTGCTGCGTACGATTCAGGAGCGCATCAGTCAGATGAATCAGCCTGAGCCCACCCCTCGGGCATGGCCGTTGAGATGGCTTAACTGGTTCAACCACCGTTAATCTCATTTGCTCAGTGTACAACTGTTCGCTAATATTCGTGATTCACTAAAAGAAGGCTTAATAAGAACATGGTAGATAAACGCGAATCCTATACCAAAGAAGACCTGATCCTGTCTGGTCGCGGTGAACTGTTCGGCGAAAATGGTCCGCCACTCCCTTCCGGCAATATGCTGATGATGGACCGCGTGGTCAAAATGACCGAGGACGGCGGGAAATATGATAAAGGCTTCGTGGAAGCTGAACTGGATATCAATCCAGATCTGTGGTTCTTTGGCTGCCATTTCATTGGTGATCCGGTGATGCCTGGCTGTCTGGGCCTGGATGCGATGTGGCAACTGGTTGGCTTCTATCTCGGCTGGCTGGGTGGCGAAGGAAAAGGCCGCGCGCTGGGCGTGGGTGAAGTTAAATTCACCGGTCAGGTTCTGCCAGACGCGAAAAAAGTCACCTACCGCATTCACTTTAAACGCGTGATTAACCGTAAACTGGTTATGGGCGTGGCAGATGGTGAAGTGTTTGTTGACGGGAATTTGATCTATACAGCCAGCGATCTGAAAGTTGGCCTGTTCAAAGATACTGCTGCATTCTGACGTTTCATTCCACAGAAACGAAAACCTCCGCACAGTGCGGAGGTTATATCCCTTTTCAGTGACATCCGGCTAAGCCGCAGCCGACCTGTCCTCCATGGCTTGTCGCCAACCTCCCAACCAGTGAGACTTAGCGTCTATCATTTGATACGGACACATCTCTTTAGAGCGTCCTGTAATGCCAGCTTGATAACCACGTGAATGGGCGCGCTCAAGGCGGTCTCGTTTCTGTCTCTTCATACTCCGTGTCCCTCATGTAAGGTCTGTGGAATCTGGTGGAAAGAAAAAGGTGGTGAATTAATGTTCAGCCACTCTTTTGTTTTACTCGCTCTGTATGAAAAGATCAATGCGCAATATTCACGCCAGTGTCACAAATATGACCTGCTCCAGACATATACTTTCTGTTTCAACCTATGAAACTGTGACGATATCCGTATGATTTATAAAGAAAGCCTGGAAAACGTCAGAAAAATTATATGTGCTGAAACAACACGTTAACTAAAGCCCTGTTGCGGTTGACTCTGCCGTGGTTGCACCGCGTGCAATCTGCTGTGCGATTTGCTGCCAGCCCTGTGCCAGCGTTTTAACCAGCGAATCATAGCCATCTTCCCGCTGCGGTAGCACCAGATTAAAAGCCTGCTTTGTAAAGCGCCCCTGATGTTCCAGTGTCCACTGACCGCTGATAACCGCCTTGCCATCATAACGGCCCTGGAAATCATTCACCGTTACGCTCAGCGTATCGTGCTCCTGACCGATAAGCGTCTGGGTAACCAGACGGCCGGGTAACGCTTTCGTCAGATTAGTGATCAACGTTTGTTGCAATTGCTGATCGAGCGGGCTGGCCCACAGATTATTAGCGGCAATGACATATTTTACGTCGCTGGTCTGATAGACCAGCCCATTGCCCGCCAGATAGTCGGGGACCGTAATTTGCTGCACCCATAATGTCGGCTGCGCATTCGCCTCGCTGCTTATCACCTGCATTGAGGCTGCCCCCGAGGGCAGCTGATAATAGGTGGTATTGACCGTACTGCTACAGGCACTCAGTGCGAGAGCGGCAAAAAGCATTAATCCTTTTTTCATTGTTTCGCCCTCTTTGGCTGGGGATCCTGTCCCGGTTTGGCCTCAAACACTAACGCATTACTTTTCGCATTTAACGTTTTTAACACGGGCTGAAGTTCACGCAGCACCTGATCAAGCCGTTGCATATCGCCCACCAGCTTGCTGTAAGCCGGGGAGCCTGGCTGTAACCCTTTCATGCTACGGTTCAGCTCACGAAGCGTCTGCTGCGTTTCTTCTGGCAAGGTCTTCATCGCCGGACTGCTGGTCACCACATTGATGTTATCAATAGTACGCTGCAGATCCCTGAGCGTCTTCTGGCTCTCTTTCAGTGTGCCTGTGGCTTCCGTCATCATGTTGTTCAGCGGTAAACTGTTAATCTTATCCAGCGCCGCCATCAGTTTTTGCTGGATCTGACTGAGGCCGCCGCTTACTGTTGGAATCACTTCGTATCCCGCGACTTTATCCGGACCGGTATACGGCGGTGCGTTATTATAGAAGTCGATATCCACATACAGCGCACCGGACAGCAAATTGCCCGTTTTCAACGTTGCGCGCAGGCCACGTTTCTTACCATCCTGCAAATGCTGCTCAAGATCGAAGTTTTGCCCTAAACGGTTAATAAAGCGATCGGGTTCAATACGAATCAATACCGGCACGCGATAATCATTATTTAACGCCTGAGCGGTGCCCGCATTCATGAACGGCACTTCCGCAACGGTACCCAGACGAATGCCGCGGAATTCAACCGGCGCGCCCACCTGCAAGCCACGAATCGAATCCGAGAAGAACATCAGATAGTCGATATGATTGGTGTACAGCGAATCCTGAATACTGCGTTGATCGTCGAACAAATGATATTCAGCCTGATTCTGCGCCGCTTTGCCTAAATCCCACCCGTCCGGGACGTCAAAACTCACCCCGCCGCTAAACAGCGTGGTCAGGGATCCCATTTCGACACGCATCCCTGAGGCCGACATATCGACCGCGATGCCGCTGTCTTTCCAGAAGCGCACATTGGTCGTCACCAGGCGATCGTAAGGCGCGGCGATAAACAGCTGATAGGTCATCAGGCGTTTATCCGTGTCGAACGTGCTGGTTTCAACGGTGCCGACACGGAAACCGCGGAACAGAACCGGATCGCCCGGATTCAGTTGGCCTGCTTTATTACTGTCGAGCGTAATCCGGATACCTTTGGCATCCGGCGGCGCAAGCGGCGGTGAATCCATCAGGGTGTACTGCTCCAGAGGCGCTTTTTTAGTGCCGGGCTGCAGCTCAATATAGGCCCCGGAAAGTAACGTGCCCAGACCGGTGATCCCTTCACGGCCCACCTGCGGTTTAACTACCCAGAAGACGCTGTCGCTGTGCAACAGTTTTTCCATACCGGCATTCAGTCGGGCTTTAATTTCCACATGATGAAGATCGTCTGTCAGCACCGCACTTTCCACCACGCCAACGTTCACGCTGCGACTTTTAATCGTGGTTTTGCCCGCTTCGATCCCTTCTGCACTCTCGGTGATCAGGGTCACTTCGGGCCCCTGATGGCTGAAGTGATAAAACAGAATCCAGCCGCCTATTAATAACGTGACAATAGGGACGATCCATACCGGTGACCAGCGCTTGATCTGGTCCACTTTGGCATAACCGTGATTATTTTCCGTCAAGATGCGGCTCCTTCATGTTTTTCTCACCAGCACGATCCCAGGTTAAGCGCGGGTCAAACGTCATTGCCGCAATCATGGTCAGAATCACCACCAACGCAAACAACACCGCTCCCCATGCCGGATAAATTTTCATTAATTGCCCCATGCGCACCAGCGCAGAGAGCACGGCAATCACAAAGACGTCAATCATTGACCAGCGCCCCACAAACTCAACGACTTCATAAATCCGGTGCATTTTGTGACTGTCGCGCTGCCCTCGCCCACTGGCATCCCAGCACAGCCAGCCAATCGCCAGCATTTTCAGAGACGGCACCATAATACTGGCGATGAAAATCACCAGCGCGACCGGATAAGAGCCATCGCCCCATAGCAAAATGACGCCAGCCATGATGTTGGACGGCATCGCGGAGCCCAGGGTTTCCGTAATCATGATGGGCAGCAGATTGGCCGGCACGTAGAGCATAATGGAGGTGATCAGCAGTGCCATGGTCCACTGCAGGCTGTGCTTACGTCGGGCATGGGCGACTACGCCACAACGGGGGCATTCCTGCTGCGCCACGGGCAAGATCGCCGTACAGCAAGGACAGGATCGCAGCCCCTGCCTGAGTCCGCTAATGCCAGGCTGTGGCGCATGCGGCAAAGGCGGCGGTGCCTCAATTTGCAGCCAGAGCCAGCGACGGTCCAGGCACTGAAACGCCCGCAGTTGTAAAAGACAAAACAGACACCAGGGCCAGAAACTGGTTTCAAGGCTGATTTCGCCATAGGCCATGAGCTTCACAAAACTTACCAGCACACCGGCCATAAAAATTTCGGCCATGCCCCAGCTCCGCATATGAAACAGAATACGCGCCAGCCCCAGTTTCAGGCTAAGGGGCATCTTGACCTGGTTGACCAGCAGGACCAGCGTGACCATGCAAAACGCCGGAATCGCCTGAACAAACAGCAGAAACAGGGTGGCCAGGCTGGCATAGTCATCGGCCACCATGACACCAGGAATTTGCATCAGGCTAATCTGGCTGGAGAGCCCAGCCACTTTCATGGTGATAAACGGGAACAGATTAGCCAGGACTAACATAAACAGTGCCGCCAGCGCATAGCCGGTGGGACGTTTGCGTGGCTCTGACCAGTTGACTGTCAGGGACGTGTGGCAGCGCGGGCATGACGCGCGGCTGCCAACAGGGATATCCGGCAGTTTGACCATCAGGTCGCATTGTGGACAAAGCATCCACGCACTGGTTTTGTCTGCAGAACACATTCCCTGACCCTTATCGCTAGCCGCCGTTTTTCATTGATTCCAGTTCTTCCCAACGCGCAAACGCGGTTTCCAGCTGCGCTTCTACCTGAGCCAGTTCATCCAGCACCGGCTGCGTTTTATCGTGCGGCTGGCTGAAGAAATCCGGGTGGCTCATGCTTGCCTGCAGTTCGCCGATACGCGCCTCTAACTGTTCCAGTTTTTGCGGTAACTGCTCCAGCTCACGCGTCAGGTTATAGCTTAGTTTGTTCGCGCTGCGTTTGGCAGATTCATTTTTCGGTTCAGCAGACTGAGCGGCACGATTTGCCTCTTTCGCTTTCGCGGTCACCTGCGTTTTTTGCTGCTTATAGGCCGCACGCTGCTGTTGGGCATCGTGATAACCCCCGACGAAGGTGCCAATCTCACCATTGCCTTCAAAGATCCAGCACTCCGTCACGGTGTTATCCACAAACTGACGATCGTGGCTGACCAGCAGCACGGTGCCCTGATAGCCGTCGATAAGCTCTTCCAACAGTTCCAGTGTTTCCACATCAAGGTCGTTGGTCGGTTCATCGAGAATCATCAGGTTACTTGGGCGCAGAAACAAACGCGCCAGCAGCAGGCGGTTACGTTCTCCACCGGACAGCGCTCTGACAGGTGTCATCGCCCGCTTGGGATGGAACAGGAAGTCCTGCAGATAACCCAGCACATGGCGGGGCTTACCGTTCACCAGCACTTCCTGCTTCCCTTCGGCGAGGTTATCCATCACCGTTTTGTCGGGATCGAGTTCTGCACGATGCTGATCGAAATAGGCCACTTCAAGCTTGGTGCCTGAATGCACGCGGCCATGGTCGGCCTTAAGCTGTTGCAGCATCAGGCGCAGTAAGGTGGTTTTGCCACAGCCATTTGGGCCAATCAGGGCAATCTTGTCGCCGCGCTGAACCTGCGCCGAGAAATCGTTGACCAGTTGCTTGCCGTCTACCGCGTAATCGACATTCTCCAGCTCAAAGACAATTTTGCCGGAACGGGACGCTTCGCCGACCTGCATATTGGCTTTACCCATCACCTCACGGCGCTCTGAGCGCTCGCGACGCAGGGCTTTTAACGCGCGGACGCGGCCTTCATTACGGGTACGGCGCGCCTTAATCCCCTGACGGATCCATACTTCTTCCTGTGCCAGCTTGCGATCAAACTCGGCGTTTTGCATTTCTTCAACGCGCAAGGCTTCTTCTTTGCCTTCCAGATAGGCGTCGTAGTTACCCGGCCACGAAACCAGTTTGCCACGATCCAGATCCACGATACGGGTGGCCATATTGCGAATAAACGAACGGTCATGAGAGATAAACACGATGCTGCCGCTGAAACTTTTCAGGAAGGTTTCCAGCCAGTCAATCGTTTCAATATCCAGGTGGTTCGTTGGCTCATCCAGCATCAGTACGCGTGGATTACTGACCAGCGCGCGTCCGAGCGCGGCTTTACGTAACCAGCCGCCCGATAACGACGACAACTCCGTATCCGGCGACAGGCCAATCTGCTGCAACACGTCATTGATGCGACTTTCCAGTTGCCACAGATTGTGGTGATCCAGAATGCCCTGCAAGCGTGCCATCTCATTGAGGTTCTTGTCGCTCGGATCCTCCATGACCTGATGGGAAATCGCGTGGTAGGCTTTCAGATGCTCCGCCTGTTCCTGCACGCCTTCTGCCACAAAGTCGTAAACCGAGCCGGTAATATTTCGCGGCGGATCCTGTTGCAGACGTGCGACAACCAGATCGGTCTCATAAATGATGCGACCATCATCCAGCGGTTGCTCGCCGTTGATGATTTTCATCAATGTGGATTTACCCGCACCGTTACGACCAACCAGACACACGCGCTCATTCTCTTCGATGTGCAGCTCGGTGTTATCTAACAGCGGCGCATCGCTGAAGGAGAGATAAGCGCCGTGGATACTAATTAATGACATGTAGCTTATTCCTTACCGGCATGTGTAATCAGCCAGCAGTTGTGAATTTGGCGATTACGCGCAAAATCCTGTGACAGGGTTTTCTGTGTGATGTCCTGCGCCTGAAGGCCTAATGCCTTAAGGCCGTCCAGATCCATTTTGAAACCACGTTTGTTATTCGAGAACATGATGGTGCCGCCTTTGCGCAGCAGACGCTTCAGATTGCGCATCAGCATCATATGGTCGCGCTGCACATCGAAACTCTCTTCCATACGTTTAGAGTTTGAGAACGTAGGCGGATCGATAAAGATCAGATCGAAATTTTCATCAGTTTCATTCAGCCAGCTCAGGCAGTCCGCATGCAATAAGCGATGCTGACGGCCTGTCAGGCCATTCAGCCGCAGGTTCCGTTCCGCCCATTCCAGATAGGTGCGCGACATATCCACTGTGGTCGTAGAACGCGCGCCGCCCAGCCCCGCATGGACGCTGGCGGTGCCGGTGTAGGCAAACAAATTCAGGAAATCTTTGCCTTGGCTCATCTGGCCCAGCATTTTGCGCGCGATACGGTGATCGAGGAACAACCCGGTGTCCAGGTAATCGGTCAGATTCACCAGGAAGCGGGCATTGAATTCCTGCACCTCGAAATAATCGCCCTTCTCGCTCAGTTTCTGATACTGCGCTTTGCCCTTTTGGCGTTCGCGGGTTTTCAGGATGAGGCGGCTGGACGGCAGCTCCAGCACGCTGAGCGTCGCGCTGATAACATCGAACAGGCGCTGACGGGCTTTATTTGCGTCGATAGTTTTCGGTGGCGCATATTCCTGTACCACTACCCAGTCCGCATAGCGATCCACCGCCACGTTGTAGTCAGGCAGATCGGCATCATAAATGCGATAGCACTCAATCCCTTCCTGGCGCGCCCATTTATCGAGCTTCTTCAGGTTTTTACGCAAGCGGTTAGCGTAATCTTCGGCAATCTGGTTGGCGCGCTCACCACTGGCGGCAGATAACTGATAATTCTTCTGTACGCAGTCCAGTGGTCCGTTTTTCGCCTTGAACTGTCGATCGGCGCGCAGTTGCAGGCAACTGAGCAGCTCGGGTGAGGCGCTGAACAGCGATAAGTTCCAGCCCGCAAAATGCTGCTTCATCAGCCGCCCCAACTGACTGTGCAGGGCAATAAGCGCAGGCTCGCTTTCCAGACGCTCACCGTACGGTGGGTTACTCAGTACCGTGCCCGTTACGCCGTTCTCAAGCGGATTGTTCAGCTTCAGCAGGTCCTGTTGCCCAAAGGTGAACAACTCGAAAACGCCTGCGCGGCGGGCGTTGGCTTTCGCCCATTCCAGCACCCGGCCATTATTATCGAAACCATAAAAACGTGCCTGACAGACCGCCGTGCCCGCACGGGCCCGCGCCTGCGCATCGCGTTTAACGTCCAGCCACAGGCTTTCGTTAAAGCCGGCCCAGGCCGTAAAGCCCCACTGGCTCCGGAGTAAACCTGGCGCACGATCACAGGCCATCAGTGCCGCTTCAATCAGCAGCGTACCGGAACCACACATCGGGTCGATGAGCGGCGTAGTCGTTTGCCAGCCTGAACGCATCACAATGGCTGCGGCCAGGTTCTCTTTCAACGGCGCCTGACCGGTTTGCTGGCGATAACCACGCTGATGTAACGCGCTGCCGCTGAGGTCCAGTGCAATGCTGGCGCGATCGTCGTCGAGCCAGACGTTAATGCGGATATCCGCCTGTTCACGATCCACATCCGGTCGTGGCAGATTGCGGCGGGTAAAGCTGTCAACAATCGCGTCTTTGACACGCAACGCGCCAAACTGACTGTTACGGATCGCCTCGTTAGTTCCGTTAAAATGCACCACAAAGGTTTTATCGCTGCCAAAGGTAGCAGGCCAGTCAATGCCCTGCACACCAAGATAAAGATCGAGATCGCTGTACACGCCCACCTCCGTCAGCGGAAGCAGAATGCGCGACGCCAGACGGCTCCACATCAGGCTTTGATACATGACGCGATCGTCAGCTTTGAAGTGAACGCCTCCCTGTACCACTTGCAGGTCCTGCGCGCCCAGCGCGTCCAGCTCATTTTTTAACAGCTCTTCGAGCCCACGCGCCGTGCTGGCAAACAGAGAATTCATATCGTCACTTTTTACTCTTGAGAAAATTGTTGCGCATTATAGCGAATCGCAGACCTATGTCATAAAGTTAGCTTCTTTTGTCTTGCGCGCCTGCTTCAGGAGACTGTCATGATTACGCTTTCCCGCTTGTTTATTCATCCTGTTAAATCAATGCGGGGGTTGCAGGTTTCCCATGCCTGGGCTGCCAACAGCGGATTGACCTTCGATCGCATTTTTATGGTGACCGAACCCGATGGCACTTTTATTACTGCGCGCCAGTTCCCGGAAATGGTGCAGTTTACGCCCGCCGTCACCCCTGAGGGATTATTTTTACAGGCGCCCGACGGCAGTCAGTCGCTGATTCGCTTCGCCGATTTTACGCAAACGGAAGCGCCAACAGAGGTATGGGGAAACACCTTTACCGCCCGTATCGCGCCCGAGGCGATCAACCAGTGGCTGAGTGCCTTTTTCCCAAGACCGGTCCAACTGCGCTGGACTGGACCACAGCCGTCACGCCGCGTGAAGCGCTTCACCGAGGTGCCGCTGGGGTTTGCCGATGGCTATCCTTTTCTGTTAGTGAATAATGCCTCTCTGCGGGATCTGCAACAGCGCTGTCCGGCCAGCGTGCGCGTTGAGCAATTTCGTCCTAACCTGGTGGTCAGCGGTGCGCCTGCCTGGGATGAAGACAACTGGGCGGAGATTACGGTAGGTCAGGTACATTTTGCCGTCCCTAAGCCCTGCAGTCGTTGCGTGTTTACTACGGTTAGCGTTGAAAATGGCCAGAAACATCCTGACGGACAACCTCTCGCCACACTTCAGGGCTTTCGCACCGCACAGGACGGCAGTGGTGACATTGATTTTGGCCTGAACCTTATTGCGCTAAACAGTGGGATTATTCGTGTCGGTGATGACGTCAAGGTCGTCAAACGCCAGCCGCCACGCGCCTATGGTGCGGGAGAGGTTGTGGAAACCCTCAAGCCGCAGCAGCAATCCCCCAATGCGGTGACGATTTCGTATCAGGGCCAGACATTCAGCGGCGATAACCAGCAAATTTTGCTTGAGCAGCTCGAAGCCCAGGGGTTCCGCATTCCCTACTCGTGTCGGGCAGGTTTGTGTGGCAGTTGCAAAATCACCCTGGTGGCGGGAAAAGTGAAGCCCCTAAAACAGAGTGCCATCCGTGAGGATGGCACAATATTGAGTTGCAGTTGTATTCCTGCCGGGGATATTGATGTGAAGTAAGTTACACCGCGCGTGCATAACGCGTGGTTTTTTCCTGCTGATGCGGTTGAAGACGGTCGTTCATCACTTTAATCGCATCCCCTAACACCATTCCTTTGCCCGCCAGCGTTAACGCGGGCTGCGCCAGCAGGCAGAGCGCGGCGTTATCGCCATTTTCAACCACCAGCAAACGTGCCTGCTCGCCATTCTCGGCCAGCGTAACCTCAACCATCTCGCCGACCGCAGGTTGCATTGGCTGGCGATGTGCGGAGAAATGCCAGCTTTTGGGCATCAGGGGTTTTAGAAAGCGGGCGGCCACCAGCGCATTTAACACCAGTTCGGCGCGCTGATTACTGCTTAACGAGCTCTGGCGGCACTTCTCTTCAAAGGTGAAATAGAGCGCGGCGTCATCAACACAAAATCCGGATTCCGTGAAAGCATCCGGTGTCAGCATTTTGCGTGCATAGCGGGAACGAAAAAGCATACCGTCAGCCAGATCGAGCATCATCCGGTCGTGCTCGGCGTCATAATACCAACGCCAGTTGTCATCGGGTTTAATTTTCATCGTGTGCCCTGTATTTACCGCTGTGCTAAAGGCAAAATATCTGTCGAAGAATAATGAATGCTGAAAAATCGTGCAACAGGACAAAATATAAACGAGCCGGAGAGAGAAATAAACCCCCCGGCGCATTAATAGAGCGATTCTCTTAGATGTGGGTCACGATATCTTTAATTAAGCCCGGACCTTTATAAATAAAACCAGAATAAATTTGAACGAGCGTGGCGCCGGCAGCGATTTTTTCTCGTGCCGCGGTCAGCGAATCAATTCCGCCCACGCCAATAATGGGCAAACGCCCCTGCAGCTCTTGTGACAGACGCTGAATGACGGCGGTGCTGCGCGACTGAACCGGACGTCCACTTAATCCCCCGGCTTCCTCGCTATATTTCAGTCCATTCACCAGGGTACGATCCAGTGTGGTATTTGTGGCAATGACGCCATCAATTTGGTGGCGAACTAAACTGTCAGCCACCTGGATCAACTCGTCTTCAGAAAGATCCGGCGCGATCTTTACAGCGACAGGCACATATTTGAGATGCCGCTTTTCCAGTTCTTTTTGTTTTGATTTGATGGAACTGAGCAGATCGTCAAGCGCCTCACCATATTGCAGAGAACGTAAACCTGGCGTATTCGGTGACGAAATATTGATGGCAATATAACCGGCATGGGCATAAATTTTCTCCATGCACAGCAGATAATCGTCTTTGCCCTGCTCCACTGGCGTATCTTTATTTTTGCCAATATTGATGCCCAGCACGCCCTTGAATCGGGATTTTTTGACATTTTCCACCAGATTATCCACGCCGAGATTATTGAATCCCATGCGGTTAATAATCCCTTCGGCTTCAACTAAGCGAAACATGCGCGGCTTATCGTTACCTGGCTGAGCCCGTGGCGTGACCGTTCCCACTTCAACAAAACCAAATCCCATTGCGCCAAACGCATCAATGCACTCGGCATTTTTATCCAGCCCGGCCGCAAGGCCCAGCGCATTATCAAACGTCAGCCCCATACAGGTCACGGGGCGCGAGGGTAAACGCTGGCGGATAAGGGCTTCCAGCGGCGTGCCGCTCATAAAGCGTAACTGCTGAAAGGTGAGATGGTGCGCGCGCTCAGGATCGAGCCTGAATAACGCCGGTCGGACGATTGAGTAAAACATGCACTCTCCTGGAAGACGGAAGCGACGGTGGAAATCAGTGCACAGGAAATTGTGCGCCAGAATGGTAAGGTGCTCTGGCGCAAAAGTAAATCGTGGGGCGTTAAGCGAGGAAACTGTTTGACGCAGATTTGATCTTACACAACGGAATCGTTTGCCGTGCGCGAATTCATCCTGTCCGGAAACGCATAGTCACGCCAGATATTGTGGCGAACCATAATGCCAAAAATACCGATACAGACCAGCACTTCCGCCAGCACCATTGACCATGCTGCGCCGATCGCGCCAAAATTCCACGCCAGCAAACAGCAAACAGGTACGTTGACGACGCCCGCGACCATCATCACCATCATGCGCTGACGCGCCAGCCCGTGCGGAATCAGAATCTGCAGTCCGGCGGGATAGGCGATATTGCCGAACAGGAAGCACAGCACAAAGACGCGGAGAACATCGGCTGACGGCAGGAAGTCTTTGCCTAACAGCAATGACACCACCTGATCGGCAAACAGCCAGGTAAAGATCACAATAGACAGACTGAGGCCAAAAGACAGCATCAGGCTTTTACGTGTGGCAGCAACCGCAGCCGCTTTATCGCGACCAAACAGATGGCTCACGCGTGGGAAAAACGCACTGCCAATCTGCTCCGGTACAGAATTCGCGGCTTTGCGCAGCCTGTCCGCACCGTTGTAGATCCCCACCATGTAGTGGGAGGTAAAGCTGGCGAGAATCACGACGTTTACGCTGTTAAACAGGTTAGCACCGGCAATGGCGATAAACACATCTGCACTGTCGGTAACGCGCTGTTTGATCTCTTTCGGTTCGAAGCGATACGCGCCAATCACCTTCATTTCCAGCACAAACTTCAGCGTAATAATGGCGTTAATAATGGATACCGCGCCCGGTATCAGCGCCGCCAGCCAGGTATCGTCCGGTGTTTTCACCAGCAAAAACGTCAGCGGGATAGCACAAAAGTTGCCAAAGGTGGCGATCATCGCCGTTTTACCCAGCTTCTCGAAACCCTGCATCAGCCAGCCGAAGGAAAACAGTGAGCCGACTAATGTGGTGCAGTTAGCCAGAATAATAAAAAACAATGAATGCCAGGACGGATTAAACCAGGTCGCCGTGAGCAATGTGCCACTGGTCAGCAGCAGCAGCAGCAGTTTGGCATTGAATGTTGACCAGAAGAGTTGCGTCACGCGCGCCTTATCATCACGGTGGTGGGCAATGTCTTTTGTCGTAAAAACATTGAACCCCCAGTCAGAAATCGTACTGCAGTAAAGTACGCAGGCGATGGCCAACGCCAGAATCCCCATATGATCGACGCCCAGCACGCGCGCCAGGTAGGGTAAGGTCGCCAGCGGAAACAGGAAAGAAGCTCCCCGGTACGCCAGCAAAGATAAGATATTGACTACTAAACTTTTATCGAGCACTTTTGCCATGTCGCAACAACCTTATACACATTGCATGCCTCACCTTCTCATTTCGCTCAGGTGCAAACAATATCACTTGCCATTTTTCGGAATTACGGAACGCGTTTGAGTTCTTTTTTCACTTTATGGCTTTGCAATAAAATGAAGGTTTCCGGACTGTTGAACAGCAGCCACTCTTTCAGACTACTGGCTTTAACTCTGCGCCCGAAATAACGAATCGCATTAAGCACATAGTCAGGAACGGGCGTCTGGTTGTAGAGCGACAAATAAATCATCAACCGGAAGGAATGAAACAGGTAGGCTTTTTCTAAATCCTTTTTCAATTCACTTTTATGCAGTGAACGGCACAATGTGTTGAAGGTTGTAATAAATGCATTGTAGCGTTGAATAAAAAAGGTCGGGTTTTTGCTACTGTTGGTCAGTGAGCCGCCACGGATGCGCTGTTTGTAATAGGTTTGACGGCTTACCCAGACCTGATTGCATTTCATAAACACCGATAACGTAAAATTATGGTCTTCATGAACACGATCGATAAAACGTAACTGATGCTGCTGGATGACGCTTTTTTTCACGACATAATTCCAGGCGGCGGAAGTATACGAACCGTTTTGTAACAATCCCAACAGGACATCCTGCGGGCGCTGAATGCCAAACAGGCCGTGCCTGACTTTCGGCCACGTGATTTCCGGTTTGTCTTCACGGTAAGCACTGGAATTAAAACAAAACAAATCCGTATCCGGATAATGCTCAATGACCTGAGCCAGTTCGCTGACAAGGCCGTCCACCACCACATCATCAGGATCGCAGAAAAAAACAAACTGTCCTTTAGCGGCCTCTACGCCTTTGTCACGCGCATTGCCTGCTCCTCCATTCGGAATCGTGATCACCTTGACCTGAGGCAGGTGCGCATAATGCTGTTCAATTAACGCCACTGTCCCGTCAGTCGAACTGTCGTTAACAATGATAATTTCATTCGGCGCGCGAATTTGACTTACCAGGGAGTCAACGCATTCAACAATATATTTCTCAACGTTGTACGTTGGAATAATGACCGATAACAGGATGTCAGACATACATGATTTCTCTGCTGTTAGAAAATGAAAAATAAAATCCACCAGCCTGAGACAGGCACTGACTAAGGGCGAATAGTTATATTTAAAATAACAGGCGCTTACATTGAGCAGCGTTATTTTAATGCCTGATGCCGCAAAATGCCTGCCTCAATATCGTGCGGAGGCAGCACAGGCAAAAACCATCGTAAGAAAAACTAAAGTTTAATCACTTACCTTTCGTCACTTTGTTGAGAAATCATTTAATAAATACATCAGTCCCCTTTTCACTTTCGCCCTGCCGCCTGTAACCAGTTGTGAAATTCCATTAAAATTTTTATAAATGCTGGCCCTGTTTATCTGACACTTTTGTGGAACCCGTCTTAAACCCAGGTTTATCACATCACAAAACCCCGTTGAAAAATCGAATCTTTTTCGCTTTGTCCATTTTGATAACCCACAGTCAGAGAAGACCATTCTTTTCTTTCATGGATTTATTTCAATCTTGCGATATTCAAGTAACCAAATGTACGAAATCCATCTGCGACAGAGAATTCATTCATCCGGATTAATGTATCCCGTTGCGTACCAGGCCGTTTTTAAGATTTGTCGTAGCGGTTTTCTCCTGGATTCCAGATGCCACGCCTTATCTTCCTTTTGCGGTTTTCACCTTTAGATTGTCAGAAAAATCATTTAAGCCCTGCCGTGGCCTCTGCCAGGATGAAAGCCTGAGTTCTCAACAACAGATAATCAATAACTTTCAGTTATAAGGAGTAGTGAATGCGAGTGCTTACTCTGGCAGGCAGTCCACGGTTTCCTTCACGGTCCACCTCGTTACTGGCGCTGTGCCAGCACAAACTGGAAGCGCGCGGCGTGGAAGTTATTCCGTGGAATATTCATAACTTTCAGCCGGAAGACCTTATTAACGCCCGCTTTGATTCTCCGGCGATTCTGGCGCTGAGCGAGGACTTGTCTGCCGCCGATGGTCTGGTGATCGCTACGCCCGTTTACAAGGCGTCTTTCTCGGGTGCGCTGAAAACGGTGCTGGACCTGTTGCCCGAACGCGCACTGGCCCACAAAGTCGTGCTGCCGCTTGCCAGTGGGGGCAGCGCAGGCCACATGCTGGCGCTGGATTACGCGCTCAAGCCCGTTTTAAACGCGCTGAAAGCGGAAGAAGTGCTTCATGGGGTTTATGCCGAAGATAAACAGATCACGCATTACGATCGTCAGCCAGAACTGGATCCCCTTCTGGCCACCCGCCTGGATGAGGCGGTGGATTCTTTCTCACTGGCATTGTCACGCCGTCATCAACCGGTTGCCTGGGCAGTATAAGGATTAAGCATGAAACGGATAGTAAGCGCGTGGTTACTGGCAGGGATGTTGATAACGGGAACTCAGGTTTATGCTGCTGAGCCAGCCCCCGAACAGGTGCGTATCGGCTACCAGAAAGGATCGGTCAGTATGGTGCTGGCAAAAGCTCACCGGTTACTGGAAACGCGTTTCCCTCAGACCAAAATACAGTGGGTTGAATTTCCAGCCGGGCCGCAAATGCTGGAAGCCCTGAACGTTAACAGTATTGATATTGCCAGTACCGGCGATATTCCACCCATTTTTGCCCAGGCGGCGGGGGCAGATTTACTCTATTTCGGCTCGGAGCCGCCTAAGCCCAAAGCCGAGGTGATTCTGGTCAGCCAGGACAGCCCGCTGAAATCGGTGGCCGACCTGAAGGGCAAAAAAGTGGCCTTTCAGAAAGGCTCCAGCTCGCACAACCTGTTACTGCGCGCACTGGAGGAGGCCGGCCTGTCAATCAAAGATATACAGCCGGTTTATCTTACGCCTGCCGATGCCCGCGCGGCCTTTCAGCAGGGTAACGTTGATGCCTGGGCGATATGGGATCCCTATTATTCCGCAGTGCTGCTTCAGGGGCACGTTCGCGTTTTAAAAGACGGTACCACACTCAATCAGACCGGTCCGTTCTACCTTGCGACGCGCGCATTCGCCCAGAACCATAATGACTTTGTCTTAGCAACGCTCAAAACCTTTAGCGATGCGGAAGCGCTGACGCGCAGCGAACGTGACCAGAGCATTCATCTGCTTGCCACCTCCATTGGCCTGCCTGAGGCGGTCATTGCCAGTAATCTGGATCATCGTCCCCCTAGCCCGGTCAGTCCGGTCAGCGCGCACACTGTTGCGTTACAACAGAAAACCGCCGATCTGTTTTATGCCAATCACCTGATTCCCGTGAAAGTATCAATTGCCGATCGCATCTGGCATCCCCGTAGCGTGACGCAATAAGGAGAGAAAAATGAGTGTTTCCGTATTCTGGTTCCTGCCCACCCATGGTGACGGTCACTACCTTGGCACGGCCGAAGGTGCGCGCCCGGTCGATCATGCGTATCTGCAGCAGGTCGCGCAGGCAGCCGATCGCCTGGGTTTTGGTGGCGTGCTGATCCCGACCGGCCGCTCGTGTGAAGATGCCTGGCTGGTGGCCGCCTCATTAATTCCGGTCACTCAGCGCCTGCGTTTTCTGGTTGCCCTGCGCCCTGGCGTGATTTCACCGACTCAGGCCGCCCGCCAGGCCGCGACGCTCGATCGCCTGTCTAACGGACGTGCACTGTTTAATCTGGTAACGGGCGGCGATCCCGAAGAGCTGGCAGGTGATGGCGTTTTCCTCGACCATCGTGAACGCTATGCCGAATCGGCCGAGTTCACCCGCGTCTGGCGCCGGGTGCTGGAAGGTGAAACAGTGGACTACGAGGGCAAGCATGTGCATGTGCGCGGGGCGCGCCTGATGTTTAAGCCGGTGCAGCAGCCTCGTCCACCGCTGTGGTTTGGCGGGTCATCAGAGCCCGCTCAGGATCTGGCCGCTGAACAGGTTGATGTGTACCTCACCTGGGGCGAGCCACCTGAACTGGTAAAAGAAAAAATTGAACAGGTGCGCGCTAAAGCCGCTGCTCAGGGCCGCCAGGTTCGTTTTGGTATCCGCCTGCATGTCATCGTCCGTGAAACCAATGAAGAAGCCTGGCAGGCTGCCGACAAACTGATTGCTAACGTCGATGACGCCACTATTGCCAGAGCGCAAAGCGCCTTCCAGCGTACCGATTCCGTTGGGCAGCAACGCATGGCCGCCCTGCACGGAGGTCGCCGTGACAAACTGGAGATTAGCCCCAATCTCTGGGCTGGCGTTGGGCTGGTTCGCAGCGGTGCCGGTACCGCGCTGGTGGGCGATGCCCCAACCGTAGCGGCGCGAATGAAAGAGTACGAAGCGCTGGGCATTGAAACCTTTATTCTTTCCGGCTATCCGCACCTGGAAGAAGCCTATCGCGTGGGCGAGCTGCTGTTTCCCCATCTGGATCTGAAGATACCTGAAGTGCCTCTACCTCGGGTCGTTCAGGCGCACGGTGAAGCAGTTGCGAACGATTTTACCCCCGAGAAAAAAGCCGCACGGGCCTGAGGAGATCGCCATGATCCGATTACGTCAATCCTTCTCAGCGGCGCTTGTGCCCTGGCTGTTACCGGTATTACTGGTCGTGGTCTGGCAGATTGCGTCGCAGACCGGCTGGCTCTCCAGCCGTATCCTGCCGGCACCGGAGAAGATCGTCACCACCTTCTGGCAACTGGCCGCCAGCGGCGAGCTGTGGCGGAATCTGGCTATCAGCAGCTGGCGCGCGCTGCTGGGCTTTAGCATCGGCGGTTCGATCGGGTTAGTGCTGGGATTGATTACCGGCACCTCACGTCTGGGCGAGCGCCTGCTGGATACCTCGGTACAAATGTTACGTAACGTGCCTCATCTGGCGCTTATCCCGCTGGTCATCCTGTGGTTTGGTATCGATGAAACCGCCAAAATTTTTCTGGTGGCGCTGGGCACACTGTTCCCGATTTATCTGAATACGTATCACGGCATTCGCAACGTGGATCGGGGGCTGGTTGAAATGGCACGCAGCTATGGCTTATCGGGCTGGAGCCTGTTTGTGCAGGTGATATTGCCGGGTGCGTTACCGAGCATCATGGTCGGCGTGCGTTTTGGTCTGGGATTAATGTGGCTCACGCTGATTGTGGCTGAAACCATTTCCGCTAACGCCGGGATTGGCTACCTGGCCATGAATGCCCGTGAATTTCTGCAAACCGATGTGGTGATGGTCGCCATTATTCTTTATGCCCTGCTGGGGAAACTGGCCGATGTCAGTGCGCTACTGCTGGAACGTGTCTGGTTACGCTGGCATCCGGCTTATCAACATAAGGAGGAAGCAGCATGATTAACTCCGCTATCCCGGCGCGTCTGACGGCCGGTACGCCGGTTGGTGTAAAGGGCGTCAGCAAAAAATATGGCGAGCGTACGATTCTTAATAACCTCGACCTGCACATACCGTCTGGACAATTTGTGGCCGTCGTGGGCCGCAGCGGCTGCGGCAAAAGTACCCTGCTGCGTTTGCTGGCCGGGCTGGAAAACAGCACTGAGGGTCAGCTACTGGCCGGCACTGCGCCATTGCACACGGCGCGCGACGAAACCCGTCTGATGTTCCAGGATGCGCGACTGCTGCCCTGGAAAAAAGTGATTGATAACGTGGCACTTGGTCTGCGGGGCAATGCCTGGCGGGAAGCCGCACACGAGGCGCTGGCGGCCGTTGGGCTGGCCGATCGCGCCAGTGACTGGCCTGCCGCCCTGTCTGGCGGTCAGAAACAGCGCGTGGCACTGGCTCGCGCCCTGATTCATCGCCCCGGTCTGCTCCTTCTGGATGAGCCACTCGGCGCGCTCGATGCGTTAACCCGAATTGAGATGCAGGAGCTGATTGAATCACTGTGGCAGCAACACAATTTTACGGTGTTGTTGGTCACCCATGATGTCAGTGAAGCGGTTGCAATGGCGGATCGGGTTCTGCTGATTGAGGAAGGTCGGATTGGGCTGGATTTGCAGGTTGATTTGCCACGTCCCCGGCGGCGGGGTTCCGCCCGTCTGGCCGAGCTGGAAGCGGAGGTGCTGGATCGGGTGATGCGTCGCAGTGCGGCAGATAAACCGCCGCGCTATGCGCAACAGCGCTGATGAAACGGCGGGCCATGGCCCGCCGTTTTTTATCAGGCGTTAAGCGCCTTGGTAATTTTCTCGTACAGATCGCCCGACAGTTTCTCCAGACCCTGTAGCTGCTCCAGCGCCTGGCGCATCAGCGCCTGACGGCGAGTATCGTAACGTTTCAGACGAATCAATGGCTCAATCATGCGCGACGCAACCTGCGGATTTCGGGTATTTAAATCCGTCAACATCTCGACCAGGAAGCGATAGCCGCTGCCATCTTCGGCATGGAAGGCCGAGGGGTTCCCCGATGCGAAGGCACCGATCAATGAACGAATACGGTTGGGGTTCCCCATGCTGAACGAACGGTGCGACAGCAACCGGCGCACGTTAAGTAACGCATTCTGCGCCGGGCTGGTGGCCTGCAACATAAACCATTTGTCCATCACCAGGCCATCGCGATGCCAGCGATCGTCATAGTCAGCCAGTAAGGCGTCACGGCACGGCAACTGCGCCGCCACGGCGGCCGAGAGTGCCGCCAGGGAATCGGTCATATTATTCGCGCGCTGATACTGTGCCTGAACCAGTTTATCGGCCAGATCCATGTCACCAAACGCCAGATAGTACAGGCAGATGTTTTTCAGTGACCGTTTGCCTGTTTCCGCATGATCAACGTGATAGTCCGCCTGCTGATTGGCGTTATACACGGCAAAGAATTCATCCGCCAGTTCACGCGCCAGCGTACGGACCAACGCTTCGCGCACCAGCGCAATGGCCTGCGGATCGATAATCTCAAACAGCTCGGCAATTTCGTTCTCACTCGGCAATGTCAAAATCAGCGCCGTCAATGCCGGGTCGCTGTCTGCGTCAAGCAGCACGGTGCGGAAAGCATCGGCAACGTGCAGCGGCAGTGACAAATGCTGCCCCTGCTGATGACGCGCAACATTGAGACGTAAATAGGTTGCCAGCAGACTTTGCGCCGCATCCCAGCGGGAAAAATCGTTACTGGCATGGCGCATCAGGAAGGTGAGCTGGGCATCGCTCCACTTGTAATCAAGTTTCACAGGTGCGGAGAATTCACGCAGCAGTGACGGCACCGGCTGGAAATAGACGTTATCAAACGTAAACGTCTGGAACTCTTCCGTCACGTTCAGGACGTGATGCACAGGATGGCCATCGCGCTGCAACGGAATCACCTTGCCCTGGCCGTCATACAGTTCGATATCCAGCGGGATGTGTAGCGGCAGTTTTTCTTTCTGATCGGCTGTCGGTGGCGTGTGTTGCGTAACGTGCAACGTGTACTGCTCCAGTTCCGGATTGTAGTCGTCGCGTACCGTGACGGTTGGTGTACCTGACTGGCTGTACCAGCGGCGGAACTGAGACAGATCAACGCCAGACGCGTCTTCCATCGCCTGAACAAAATCATCGCAGGTGGCGGCGCTGCCGTCATGCCGTTTGAAGTACAGTTGCATCCCTTTCTGAAAGTTCTCCTCTCCCAGCAAGGTATGCATCATGCGGATCACTTCCGATCCTTTTTCATACACGGTTAAGGTGTAGAAATTATTCATTTCGATCACCTGATCCGGCCGGATCGGGTGCGCCATCGGACTGGCATCCTCAGCAAACTGCGCGCCGCGCATGATACGGAC
The DNA here is from genome assembly GCF_043546245.1 of Pantoea sp. SGAir0180. Lineage (NCBI taxonomy): Bacteria > Pseudomonadati > Pseudomonadota > Gammaproteobacteria > Enterobacterales > Erwiniaceae > Pantoea > Pantoea sp. SGAir0180. The sequence goes on from NZ_CP028071.1 coordinate 2,302,134, forward strand.
ATTATCGATACGATTAACGGCGCGCGATCCCAGGTCTGAACTGAACTCCTGATCGCGGAAGACGGTCAGGCCCTCTTTGAGGCTCAACTGGAACCAGTCACGACAGGTGACGCGGTTGCCGGTCCAGTTGTGGAAATATTCATGGCCTATCACGGCCTCAATCCCCAGGTAATCTTTATCGGTTGCGGTTTCGGCTTTTGCCAGCACATATTTGGAGTTAAAGATGTTAAGCCCTTTATTCTCCATCGCGCCCATATTAAAGAAGTCCACCGCGACAATCATAAAGATGTCGAGGTCATACTCCAGGCCAAAGCGCTCTTCATCCCACTTCATGCTGTTTTTCAGCGAGGTCATTGCCCAGTCGGCGCGGTCCAGATTGCCTCTGTCAACAAAGATCTCCAGTGCGACATCACGCCCCGAACGCGTGGTAAAGCTGTCGCGCAGCACGTCAAAATCACCTGCCACCAGCGCAAACAGATAGCAGGGCTTCGGGAACGGATCCTGCCACTTCACCCAGTGACGTCCCTGCTCGTCATGACCACTGTCGATACGGTTGCCGTTCGACAACAGGAAAGGATAGCGGTTGCCATCGGCAATGATGGTGGTCGTGAAACGCGCCAGCACATCCGGCCGATCCAGATACCAGGTAATATGGCGGAAGCCTTCGGCTTCACATTGCGTACAAAGTGCCTCACCGGACTTGTACAATCCTTCAAGCGCGCTGTTGCGGTCAGGATGAATGTCATTCACGATTTTCAGCGTGAAACTGTCTGGCAACTGGCTGAGTACCAGTGCGCCTTCTTCCTCTTTATAAGCCGTCCAGGCCTGGCCATTAACTTCCAGCGAGATCAGGGTCAGATCTTCACCGTCCAGACGCAATTCAGCCCCGTTATCACCCTGGCGTTTAACCTGACTGATGGCCGTGACGCGCGTAGTCGACTCATCCAGTTCAAAGGTTAAATCAATATCGGTGATGGTATAATCGGGAGCCCGGTAATCGTGGCGATATTTTATTTTTGGCTGCTGCGTCATATTTCGTCTCGCAATGAATAGTTTACCCGTCAAAGTCTAAGCCTGATGCGTTAAGCTTGCCATGCGTAATGCATGTCGTGGGCAAAATGGCTACACTTTCTTAACAATGACACAATTCGGCCTCGACTCGCTATCCTGAAATATGCTGTGATCGCCGTCTGTTAGTGATTTATACTTTTGCGTCTTTGTGACGTTTAATACACCGGGCTCTGCGCCACCGAACAGGATGCCGAAACGCGCCATGACAGGACATGCTTCCCCGATACTGACTTCGCTGCTGGATACTGACGCGTATAAGCTTCATATGCAGCAAGCCGTCTTCCATCGCTACTATGATGTTACGGTAGCGGCGGAGTTTCGCTGCCGCAGCGATGAGTTACTGGGTTTTTATGCTGACGAAATCCGTGCAGCGATCAATGCCATGCAGACGCTGGCGCTGACCGACGCCGAATATGCCTGGTTATCTGACCTCCCCTTCTTTGCTGACGACTACCTTAACTGGCTGCGCAATTTTCGCTATGACCCCCAGCAGGTCGACGTGCAAAATCACAACGGCAAGCTGGCCATCCGAATTCAGGGGCCCTGGCGTGAGGTCATCATGTGGGAAGTTCCCCTGTTGGCTTTGATCAGCGAAGTGGTGCATCGCCATCGTACACCACACACCGGCAGTCAGCAGGCCGTGGACTTTCTGCACCAGAAACTGGCGACGTTCAAAACGCAAATTGCGGATACCGATATGTCACGTTTTCGGTTGATGGATTTTGGTACCCGTCGCCGCTATTCCCGGTCGGTGCAGGAAGCCATTGTCAGTACGCTGAAGCAGGACTTTCCCTGGCTGATGGGCACCAGCAACTATGATCTGGCCCGCCGTCTCGAACTGACACCTGTCGGCACGCAGGCGCACGAATGGTTTCAGGCTTTTCAGCAAATCAGTCCGGTGCTGGCGAACAGCCAGCGGGCCGCGTTACAGGCCTGGCTGGATGAATATGATGACAAACTAGGTATTGCGTTAACGGACTGCATCGCTATGGACGCCTTCCTGCGCGACTTCGGCCCGGTCTTCGCCCGCCGTTACCAGGGTTTACGCCATGATTCGGGCGACCCGGTTGAATGGGGTGAAAAAGCCCTGGCGCATTATCAGCAACTGGGCATAGATCCACAGAGTAAAACCCTGGTGTTCTCCGACAACCTGAATCTGGATAAAGCGCTGGCGCTCTATCGCCACTTTGGTCAGCGTACTCACGTGGTGTTTGGCATTGGCACCCGACTGACCTGCGATATTCCCGGCGTGACGCCACTCAATATTGTCATTAAGCTGGTGCAGTGTAACGGGAAGCCGGTTGCCAAGCTGTCAGACAGTCCGGGCAAAACCATTTGTCAGGATAAAGCCTTCGTCAGAGCCTTGAGAAAAGCCTTTGACCTGCCGCTGGTAAAAAAAGCCAGCTAAGCGCTATGTGACTGGGGCGCGCTGCGCCCCGCTTTCCTGGCAATAAATCTGCCCTTCCCCCTGAATTTTGCTTGTTTCCTGTTGACTCGCAAGTAACATAGCAACACCCCAGTCTGGGGAATTCATTCACACACTTCTTCTATATAGAGAGATATTTATGAGCGTAGTGCCTGTAGCGGATGTACTGCACGGTCGCGTCGCGGTTGACAGTGAAGTCACCGTACGTGGTTGGGTACGTACCCGAAGAGATTCAAAAGCCGGTCTGTCCTTTATCGCCGTGTATGACGGCTCCTGCTTTAATCCCGTTCAGGCCGTCGTCAATAATTCTCTGAATAATTACCAGGACGAAGTGCTGCGCCTGACTACCGGCTGCTCCGTCATTGTCACCGGTACCGTTGTGGCATCTCCGGGCCAGGGGCAGGCGTTTGAAATCCAGGCGACAAAGCTGGAGGTGGTAGGCTGGGTGGAAGATCCCGACAGCTATCCTATGGCGGCCAAACGTCACAGCATTGAGTATTTGCGTGAAGTGGCCCACCTGCGTCCACGCACGAACCTGATTGGTGCCGTAGCCCGTGTTCGTCACACGCTGGCGCAGGCGCTGCACCGTTTCTTCCATGAGAACGGCTATTTCTGGGTTTCTACGCCGCTGATTACCGCTTCCGATACCGAAGGTGCGGGTGAAATGTTCCGCGTATCAACGCTGGATCTGGAAAACCTGCCGCGTGACGATCAGGGCAAAGTCGACTTTTCAGAAGACTTCTTTGGTAAGGAAGCTTTCCTGACGGTATCCGGCCAGCTCAACGGCGAAACCTACGCCAGTGCGCTGTCAAAAATTTATACCTTTGGCCCCACCTTCCGGGCCGAAAACTCCAACACCAGCCGTCATCTCGCCGAATTCTGGATGCTGGAGCCGGAAATAGCCTTCGCCTCCCTGGATGATGCGGCCGATCTGGCGGAAGCCATGCTGAAGTATGTGTTTAAAGCCGTCCTGGAAGAACGTGCAGACGACATGGCGTTCTTTGCCGAGCGCGTTGATAACGACGCCATCGCTCGTCTGGAGCGCTTTGTTACCACAGACTTTGCGCAGGTCGACTATACCGATGCCGTCGAGATTCTGATGAACTGCGGCCAGACGTTTGAGAACCCTGTCTCCTGGGGCATTGATTTGTCTTCTGAGCATGAGCGTTACCTGGCGGAGAAACACTTCAAAGCGCCTGTCGTTGTGAAAAACTACCCGAAAGACATCAAAGCGTTCTACATGCGCCTTAACGAAGACGGTAAAACCGTGGCCGCAATGGATGTGTTAGCGCCTGGCATTGGTGAAATTATCGGCGGTTCACAGCGTGAAGAGCGTCTGGATGTACTGGATGCGCGTCTGGAAGAGATGGGGCTGAAAAAAGAGGATTACTGGTGGTATCGTGATCTGCGTCGCTATGGCACCGTTCCCCATTCCGGATTCGGATTAGGTTTCGAACGTTTAATCGCCTATGTCACAGGCGTACAAAATGTAAGAGATGTTATCCCGTTCCCACGCACGCCACGTAATGCGAGCTTCTGATTTTCAGCATTTAATATAAGAAATTCATATATATAAAGAGGTCGGCTTCGCCGGCCTTTTTTTATTTTTGTAAATTTTGATATGACTCACAAAGTTCCGTTATTTTTACATTTAGAAATACATTTTTTATCTTTGAAACAAGATTACGACTTTTGTAGCATTTTCGCAGTAGAATTACCCGATGGGGGATGGAAAGATGCGTGCAGACACAGGAGACACCAAACTTCTTTCAAGGTTCATGTAAAGATTTCTTGACGGCAGTGGCAGGTGTCCAAATAACTCCAATGAGGGTAATAAATAATGATGAAGCGCAACATTCTGGCAGTGGTTATCCCTGCTCTGCTCGCCGCTGGCGCAGCCAATGCAGCAGAAGTTTATAATAAAGACGGCAATAAGCTGGACCTGTACGGTAAAGTGGATGCGCGTCACCAGTTCTCTGATAACTCAGACGATGACGGCGATCAGACTTATATCCGCTTCGGCTTCAAAGGCGAAACCAAGATCAATGACCAGATGACCGGTTATGGTCAGTGGGAATACAACATCCAGGGTAATAACTCTGAAGGTTCTGACGCACAGAGCGGTAACAAAACCCGTCTGGGCTTCGCAGGTCTGAAATTCGGCGACGCTGGCTCAATCGACTACGGCCGTAACTACGGTGTGGTTTATGATGCAATCGGCTGGACCGATATGCTGCCAGTCTTCGGTGGTGACTCAGGTAACTCTGATAACTTTATGAATGGCCGTAGTGGTGGTCTGCTGACCTACCGCAACACCAATTTCTTTGGTCTGGTGGATGGCTGGAACTTTGCGCTTCAGTATCAGGGCAAAAATGAGAACTCAAACCGTAGTGATCGCAGAGCGAATGGCGATGGCTGGGGTGTGTCAACATCTTACACCTCGCCAATCGGCGTGGGCATTGTAGGTGCCTATAGCAGCAGCGATCGTACTAATTCTCAGGCTGCTGGTGGACAGACAACTTATTCTAACAATGGCAGCACCACTACCACTACTGACGTAACAGGTCAGGGTGCCGGTAAGCATGCCGAAAGCTGGGCAACTGCACTGAAGTATGATGCTAACAACATCTACTTAGCTGCCATGTATGGTGAAATGCGCAATGCCGCACCAATTTCATCTTCTTCTACTGGCAACTTTATTGCAAACAATGGTCAGACTTTCACCAACGCATCATTCGCTGGCTACGCTAACAAAGCGCAGATCATTGAACTGGTAGCACAATATCAGTTCGATTTTGGTCTGCGTCCGTCTCTGGCCTATGTCCAGTCTAAAGCGAAAGACATCGAAAATATCGGCGATGCTGACCTGTACAAATACTTCGATGTGGGCGCAACCTACTACTTCAACAAAAACATGGCCACCTACGTTGATTATAAAATCAACCAGCTGGACAAAAACAACCCACTGGGCATTCCTAACGACGACGTAGTCGGCCTGGGTGTGGTTTACCAGTTCTAAGTTTGTTGATGCAGTACAAAAAACGGAGCTTCGGCTCCGTTTTTTATTGCCTTTATTCAGCGCAGCCGCTATGTGGCCCCCTTCTCCCTATAAGTACCGGTAATTCTGCCGACCGGACAATGAATTTTATCGCAAACGGTTGGCATTTCGCCGTGCTGACGTTAACCTGATGCTTCATTTGCTAAAGTTCACGCTACTGGACCCGACTCATGTTTGAATCGATCTCTGCTGCACCTGCCGATCCTATCCTTGGCCTGGCCGATCTGTTTCGTGCCGATGACCGCCCGAATAAAATTAATCTCGGTATTGGCGTTTATAAAGATGAAACCGGGAAAACCCCGGTGCTCACCAGCGTTAAAAAAGCAGAGCAATATCTGCTGGAAAACGAGACCAGCAAAAATTACCTGAGCATTGACGGTCTGCCGGATTTCGCACACTGCACTCAGGAATTGTTATTTGGTAAAGGCAACGCCCTGATTTCGGCGGGCCGCGTACGTTCCGCGCAGACGCCAGGCGGGACAGGTGCACTGCGTGTCGCTGCGGATTTTCTGGCCACACAGACGTCGGTGAAGCGCGTATGGGTCAGCAACCCGAGCTGGCCGAACCATAAAAACGTGTTTAACGCCGCGGGTCTCGAGGTGTGTGAATACTCGTATTATGATGCGGTCAACCATACGCTGGACTTTGACAGCATGCTGGCCTCGCTGAAAGAGGTTAAAGCCGGTGATGTGGTGCTGTTCCACGGCTGCTGCCATAACCCAACCGGTATCGATCCGACAGCAGAGCAGTGGCAACAGCTGGCTGCGCTTTCCAAAGCCAATGGCTGGTTGCCGCTGTTTGACTTCGCCTATCAGGGCTTTGCCCGTGGGCTGGAAGAAGATGCAGCAGGTCTGCGCCTGTTTGCGGCCAGCCATCAGGAGCTGATTGTGGCCAGTTCCTATTCCAAAAACTTTGGTCTGTATAATGAACGCGTGGGTGCGATTACGCTGGTGGCGAGCGATGCAGCCACGGCCGATACCGCCTTCAGTCAGGTGAAGTACACGATTCGCGCGAACTACTCTAACCCACCGTCACACGGTGCGGCAGTGGTTGCAACCATCCTGGGAAATGACGCGCTCCGTACCATCTGGCAGCAGGAGTTGTCCGATATGCGTCAGCGTATCCAGCGCATGCGTCAGCTGTTTGTGAATACGCTGGCGGAAAAAGGGGCGCAGCAGGATTTCAGCTTTATCATTAAGCAGAACGGTATGTTCTCGTTCAGCGGGCTGACCAAAGATCAGGTCATTCGTCTGCGTGAAGAGTTTGGCGTATATGCGGTGAACTCAGGCCGGGTGAACGTGGCCGGGATGACGCCCGATAATATGTCTGCCCTGTGTGAAGCGATTGTCGCCGTGCTGTAATCCTGTCCTTATGAAAAAAAATGGGCCTGACTGGCCCATTTTTTATTGCAGAAAAGGATTCGTCAGACGTTCACGACCTAAAGTGGATAGCGGACCGTGACCGGGCAAAAACGTCACATCATCTCCCAGCGGCAACACTTTGTTTTTGATGGCATCAATCAGATGCTGATGGTTACCCTGCGGAAAGTCGGTGCGTCCTACACCACCGTTAAAGATCACATCACCGGAAACCAGTAAACGCCCCTGTCGGTCAAAAAACACGATATGGCCTGGCGTATGACCGGGACAGTGCAGAACCTCAAGATTAACCTGACCAACCTGAACAGTGTCCCCCTCTTCCAGCCAGCGATCGGGCGTAAGCGGCGCGCAGTACTCAAGTCCAAACATCTGGCTCTGCGTGGGCAATGCCTCAAGCCAGAACGCATCCTGTTTGTGCGGGCCTACCAGCGGTATGTTCCAGCAGGCCGCCAGTTCCGCCGCGGCCCCGACATGATCAAGATGACCATGCGTCAGCAGGATCTGACCAGGCGTTAAATCAAGCTGTTCCAGCGTTTGCCTGATTGTATCGGCGTCACCCCCCGGATCCACAATCGCAGATTCACGTGTGGTGTCGCACCAGATAACCGAACAGTTCTGCGCGAAGGCGGTAACGGGGATAATGTGATAATTCATAACGCTCCATGGTCGGCACCCGCAGCGTTGCCGACGTTACGACCAGTGCCTGACCGGACCGGTATCAATATGTACAAAGTTGCTGCTGGGGTAATATCCTACACCACCCGCCCGCATTTTTAACGCGGCTTTCCGGACATTCGCCAGACTAATCCCCTCAATATGGAAATCCATCGCCTGACCTTTGGTGTGGTAGCTGTGTTTGGCGACACCAGGACCAGATTCGCGCAGCATATTATTGGTGGCCAGAGTGCGGTAGCCCGAGATCAGCTGAACGGGCTTACGCGTTTCCAGCAGCGCCTGGAGGCGGTAGAGCTGATCGAAAAGGTGGGGATCGATACTTTTGATTTTATTGGCGCGGTAGTCACGGAAAAAATGGTTAAGACGCGATAACTCGCTCTTGTCGTAACTTTTACCGTTGAAGAATTCTGTTTTGAGGGTTTCACCCGTGTGAAGGTTATTCAGCGTTAAGACGCGCGGTCGTGACGTAGAGAGTGAAGCCATCGCTGACGTCGGCAACAAAGCCAGTCCCGCAGCGGCACTTCCGCAAAACAACAGTTTGCGACGGACAGAATCAATTGTAGACATGAAGCGTTTTACCTGAGAACAGAGCCAATGACACGTGCAAAAAACGCACTGGCGGAACCATAACTTTCTCGCGGTAGCACGTCAACCCATGTCTGGCAAGTTTGGAAGACGGCGCCTCATCGGAGGCACCGGCTTTCTCAGGTCATCTTCCTGCGCGCAATGCGCACTTACGGTTAAAAATCAACCGTTAGAGGAGCAACTGCTGCGCGCGACTCAGCACCAGACTCCCGGAACGGGCCGTATTATCATAATTGTAAATATCTGTACGAAACTGCGTTTTACCATCATCCGCGACCCAGGCGGTTAAATAATACAGGTTAACCGGTATCCGATGGCGAATAGGCACATAGCGCGTATCACCCTGTTTTAACGTCCCCGAGATACGGGCATCATTCCAGCCTACATCCTGCAGCAGAATGCCCGCTAGTTCAGACGCTTTGTTGACCCGCACGCAGCCCGAGCTGAGTGCGCGAATATCGCGCTGGAACAGATTATGATTGGGCGTGTCGTGCAAATAGATAGCATCTGAACTGGGCATATTAAATTTGAAACGGCCCAGTGAATTGGTCTGCCCCGGCGCCTGACGAATTCGGTACGGGAACGACGAGGCAGACACCATGCTCCAGTCGATCATGGTGGGATCGATCACCTCCGCATCCGCACTCCAGCCCGACAGCAGGGTATATCCATGCTTATACAGGTACGTCGGGTCCTGTTTCACTTTTGGAATGATGTCCTGGCGCACCAGCGTGGTAGGCACATTCCAGGGCGGATTCAGCACCACGTTGTTGAGCGCGCTGCGCATCAGTGGCGTTTTACGGTCTGGCCGGCCCACAATCACCCGCGATGTCAGCACCCGGGTGCCGTTGTTGTAATAATTCAACGAGTAATTGGGAATGTTGACCATAATGCCGTTGTGCATATCATCCGGCAGCAAACGCAGGCGTTGAATGTTCAGCGCCAGCAGGGCGGCACGTTGCTGAGGTGACACATTCAGCCATTCACGTGTACGCGGACCAATGGCTCCATCCGCGTCCAGCCCCTGCCACTGTTGAAAGCGTTTTACCGCTGCGACCAGATTATCGTCATAGACATTGACGCCACTTGTCGCCGTAGGTGCCACTTGTACGTTGTCCGGCGCGCCTGGCGGTGGCGGCGGAATAGCGTTCACGGCAACGGCAGACGGGCTGACCGCGACAGGTTCACTGTGGCTGACCGTAACTGGCGCAGTAGGAACCGCATCGTCATTCGGCGCAGGTGCCGTCGCTTGTGCACTTAACATACCGCTGCGCCGCAGGATTTCCCGCAGTGCCGGTACATCATCACTGACCTGACCGGGCCTTACCGTGCCGCGATTTTTGATTTGCGGCCACGGCTGTTTATCGTTAAGCAGGTTTATTAACGCTTTGTGCATTAAGGGATACTGCGGATGTTGCGGTTCCAGCGAATTCACAAAGGCCGCTGCCCGCCCCGCATTCACGGCGTTTTGCCAGGCATTAATGACGGACACCGACGGCACAGCCAACTTATAGGGCACCGTACTGTAGAGCCACGTTTCCCCCTGTGCGGGAACCGATGAGACAAACTGCAGATAACCCAGCATGGCATCGGACAGTGTCACATCGCGGGCGAATCCGGTAATGGATGGATCGGTCAGACGCTCCACCCACCGGGTAAATTGTGGCTGGACGCCGGATAACGCTACCTCAGCCAGCTGCTGCTGAAACTTCTGCACGGCGTCATGATCCTGCCAGATCGGTTGCATATTTCGTGCGGCATACAGGGCGGCCATTGAAGCACCGTAAAAAGGCTGACTGTCACTGGCAAACGCCTGGCGAATTTTTTGCTGACTGGCAGAAACAGAGGTGGTGGCCTGGGTCGAATGGACACCGGGCATGGCCGCGATGATAGCCGCCTGGGACGGCACGCACGGACTCAGGGCAAGTGCCAGCACCAGCCATGAACTAACCTGATGAATTGTTAAGCCTTTATTCAGTAACATCCCTGCCCCCTTCATTAATCTACCGCGCAGCCTGAGAGGAAAAAGCTGCAATCGGGCTGTTACTCATATGACTGAGTATACAAACAAAAACGGCATTTGCCTCCTGCGACAAATGCCGTTACCAGATTAACCAATGGCGCTGTTTTTGACTATCCTTGCCGCACGAATATTATGTCGTCGTTTCACTGGCCGAATCGGCTTCACTGCCGCGTTTGGCAGGCAGCGGATCGGCGGCGAAACCCCGTAATCCCACGACATGAACGTGTTCCGTGTTGTTAAACACCTTACGCATCAGTTTGTAGGTCGTGCCCTTCTCAGGACTGATGTTCTCAGGTGCAGCGATGACCAGTTGCATCTCCAGGCGCTCACAGAGTTCAAACAGCGTGGCGATTGAACGCGCATCCAGACGGGCGGCTTCATCCAGGAACAGCAAGCGGCAGGGTGAGATATCTTTCCCACGCAGACGGCGTGATTCCTCTTCCCAGCTCTGCACGACCATGACCAGGATCGACATACCGGTACCAATCGCTTCACCGGTAGAGAGCGCACCACTTTCTGCACGCAGCCAGCCATCGGAGCCACGATTCACCTCGACTTCCATCTCCAGGTAGTTACGGTAATCCAGCAGTTCTTCACCAATTGTCTGCGGCGTGCGCTGTCCCATATCAATCTGTGGATTGAGGCGTTGATACAGTTTTGCCAGCGCTTCCGAGAAGGTCAGTCGGTTGCTGTTAAACAGATCCTGATGCTGTTCATGCTCCTCGGACAAGGTATCGAGCAGCATCGCGTGTGTTTCCCGCACGTTCACGTTGAGCCGCACGCTGCGTACCTGTCCAAAGCTGACGGTCTGTAACCCCTGGTTCAGCTGGCGAATACGGTTCTGTTCACGCTGAATCGTTTTGCGAATAATGTTCGCCACGCTGCGTGAACTGATGGCCAGCGTTTGCTCGCGGGCAGTCAGCTCTTCCGTCAGACGGTTCAGCTCGATTTCCATCTGTTCGATGGCTTCAACCGGATCGTCGGTACGGATAATGTCCTGACGGATACGTTCGCGCAGATGCTGATACACGGCGATAAAGAACTGAATTTTACGCTCTGGCCGTTTGGGATCTTCCGACAGGCGCAGCACATCGCGCAGGTGTTCGTTATCCGCCACCGCCAGGCGCAGCGCACCGAGTGCCTTATCCGACATTGAACGCAGCTCATCCGCGCTCAGGTAAGCCAGTTCCCGACGATGCAGACGCCGCTCCACGCCATTGTCCTTCACCAGACGGAGCACCATGCACCAGCCTGCTTTGGCACTGACCACCTGTTCGCGGATCTGATGATAGTTGCGCTCAAGCTGGCGCAGTTTCTTCTGCAGATTGTCCATTTCGGCTTCGCAGAAGGTGAGCTGTTTCTCCAGTTGGTTACGACGGGCACGATTGTGACTGAGCGCGGTATACAGTTCGTCACGGCGGATACGGGCGCGTTCTTCCGCGCTGGCATCCGCCTGCACACCGATATCCTGCATCTCCTGCTGCAACTCTTTCAGCATGTCGCGTTTCGCGTCATAAGCGCTTTTCAGCGATGCCAGCACCTGAGAATACTGGGTCAGCTGCGACTGATGGGCACGCAGGCGCTCACGGCAGCGGCTGCGCTCCGCTTCCGCCTGCTCCAGACGCTGGCGCAGCTTATCACTCAGATCGGTGTTGCCACCGAGCATACTGGCCGAGTCGTCATAGCTGAAGTGAGCGCGACGCTGTACCACCTCGGTCAGCGCAAAAGCCTGCTGACGCGCGCGTTGCTGCTGCTGCTGTGCATGCTGGTAATCTGCCTGCAACTGGTCGTGCTGTTCCGGATCGCTCTGCAGCACCGCCAGCATCGGTTCAAGTTTGGCCAGCTTCGCCCCATGCTGATGGAGGAAGCGTGCGGCTTCCTGCGCGTCTTCCACCTGCTCACGGATCTCTTCACAACGGTCTGCCAGCGTGTCGTCCAGTAACAGATTCACGCGCGGCAACAGGCGGTTAAGCTGCGCAACGCCCTCTTTGGCCAGGTCAAACTGCTGACGTTGCTGCTGATTGTTGCTTTCATGCTGGTTGAGCGCACGTTCCAGCTCACCCCGACGGGCGCCGAGCTGACGAATCTGCGCTTCGGGATCGTCATCAAAGGCGACCGCCAGATGGCTACCGATAAAACGGCTGAATGACTGATGAAGCCGCTGCGTCTTTTGAACGTCAAACGACAGGGTGGCATACCGTTCCGCCAGACGATCGCGTTCGTTATTGAGCAACTCCAGCTGGTTTTCGCGTGCCGCCCGGCCGAAAAGCGGGATTTTAGGGAAGCGGGAATAGCGCCACTGGCGCTCGGCCACCTTGACCACGACGGCATTTTGTAACTCGTCGACGCTGAACACGCTGTCATCAAAGGATTGCGGATCGCCCTCGATCAAATAGAGATCTTCCGGGCACTCTTCCAGGCCATCCAGTTGCTCACGCACCAGCGAAAGATCGGGCACCACAATGGCGTGACGTGACGGGCCGTACAGGGCGGAGAAGTAAGGCGCATCGTCGAGCGTGACATCGTCATAAATCTCAGACAGCAGCACACCGCCAAAGCGTTCGGCCAGCTGGTTCAGTCGCGGATCTTCCGCACCGCCCGGCTGGCTCAAGCGCTCAATCTGCTGCTCAATTTCACGTTTCCTTGCGGCCACTTCATCACGTTCAACAGTGGTTTCACGTTCCCGCTCCAGCAGCTGCTGCATGTATTCCGTAACGTCCTGGCTGCTGGTCAACGCCTGACCGGTTTGCTCGCTGAGCTGCGTCAGGATTTCTTGCGCAGCCAGCCAGTGCGGCGCACGCGCGGTCAACGTTGCGATGCGCTGACGGAGCTGTTCCAGCTCCTGACGCATCAACATACGCTGTTCGCCCGCATCGGCAACGCTGCTGTTCAGCTGCTCGATTTGGGCTTCCAGTTCACGCTGCAATCCTTCCAGCGCATCAGGCTCATATTGCTGCCCCTGACGCTTGCAGAATTCCGCCAGCAGACGTTCTGCCTCCTGCTGCTCGCGCAGGCGCTGTTCAAGTTCGCTCAGACGCAGGCGCAGTGAAGCAAGCTGATCGGCGTGGTGACGCTGATTGCTGGCATCACGCAGGAGATCGCGCCCGACTTGCCAGGCCTCTTTACGGCTGACCTCACCGGCAATGCTGGTCACCAGCGATAAGGCCTGTTCAAACTGACTGTGCGCCGCTTCGGCCACACTCAGTTTCTGCTCCAGGCGCAACAACTGCCCGGTTGCTTCTTCTTCTTTGGCCTGGAAGCTGGCCTGCCATTCCGCCGCGTTGTCAATGTTCAGCTCAGGCAATTCACACAGCGAACGCGCACGTTCCAGAGCCTGTAACGCCTGCTGATACTGAATGGCACGGGTTTGCTGCACGTCCAGCGCCTGCTGAAAATCGGCCAGCTGACTTTTCAGCTCATCCACTTCCAGTTCGGCCGCTTCAGCACGGGCTTCATTTTCTTCCTGGATTTCACGCGCTTCGGCCACGACTTCACTCTGTTCTTCCAGGCGAAGTGTCAGATCCTCGATATCACTGTCATAACGGGTAATTTTTTCCTGCTGGCGCATTGCCGTCTGCACCAGATTCAGGTGATCGCTGGCCGCCTGATAATCGATTTCAAGATCGTTCTCTGCCCCGCTGTGTTCAGCCAGCTCTCGTGCCATTTCCACGTGGCGATACTGCTCCGACGCCAGCTGCTTGCGGCTGGTGAACAGTTCATTGCGCAGCTGTAGTGCGCTATCCAGGTGGATGCGTCGTTCATTGGCATGACGCATATAGTCGGCCGATACATAGCTGGTGGCTTCAGAAATCAGGTGCTTAAACAGATCGCGATCAGACTGGGTTACGCGGATCGCTTCCAGCGTCATACGGTTCTCGCGCAGCGCAGCTTCCATGTCCTGGAACGCTTTACGCACGCCACTGTTTTCAGGCAACAGATAATCGCGCAGAGAACGGGTGATGGCGCTGGAGATACCGCCGTACAGAGAGGCTTCAATCAGGCGATAAAACTTACTGCGGTCGCTGGCGGTACGCAGACGACGCGGCACAATCCCCAGATCAAACATCATCGCGTGATAGTCCGTTACCGAGCTGTACTGCCGATACTGGACACCGTCCAGCGCCTCGACGCGTTCTTTGACCTCGTTAAGCGGTAACACGCGCGCCTGACGGCTGTTCAGAATTTCCGTGAGCATGTCCGTGGGCAGTGTATCCGTGGGCAGGCCATGGATACTAAAGGGCTTGATATCAACCTTTTTGTCACGTCCTGCCACCTGCTGTAACCGGACCCCGACCACCACACGTTGATGGCGTGAGTTCACTACGTCCAGCATCGCGTAGCAGACGCCTGCCCGCAGTTTACCGTGCAGGCCTTTATCGCGTGAGCCTGAGGTTGCGCCCGCTTCGGTGGTGTTACGGAAATGCAGCAGGGTTAAGTCAGGAATCAGCGCCGTGACAAAGGCCGCCATTGTGGTGGACTTACCTGCCCCGTTCCCGCCCGACAGCGTGGTGACCAGTTCATCCAGATCAAAGGTTCGGGCAAAAAACCCGTTCCAGTTGATCAGGGTTAGCGAACGAAATTTGCCGCGTTCAATCATGCCTGCTCTTCCTCCGCGATATCACCCGCATCGCTGTCATTCTCTTCACTGTCATCAGCCTCTGTGGCTGCCGTCGTGTTGTCCAGCAACATCGCTTCGCCATCGCGGATCAGGCGCAGTTGCGCTTCACGCGCATCATCACCGCTACGGACATCGGCACCAAAGCGGAAGACAGACTCGGTAATACGAAACTTGCTGCTGTCGTTGCCAAAAAACCACACCATGCCCAGACGGCGCAGGCGGCTTAAGGACGCACGCATTTTTTCCTGTAACTTAGCCCGATCGAGATCCGACCCGGTTGAACGCTGGTTAACCAGCTTCAGCAGCTTGCTTTCGTCCGCCAGGGACAGCAGTTCATCATAGAGTTCCTGTTGCGTGAAAATGCCTTCATTCGCCAGGCGTTCCGGGCTGAGATACAGATAGCAGAGGATTTTCCCGACCATCATGTCCAGTTCGGAAAGCACGGAACGGGGAATCAGCGTGGTTGAGCGTGGACGCAGATAGAAAAAGCCCTCTGGAGCACGAATCAGCTCAACGTTGTAGCGCGTGTAAAACTCTTCCAGATACTGCTGGTAATCCATCAGAAAAGCGTGGTTATCCAGCTCTTCAATGCCAATATGGCGACCGGCACGTAACTGGCTGTCCAGCGCCGGAAAAATCGGATTTGCCAGTGCCTGTGCCAGCTTAACCGGCATCACTTGTTCAATATTTGTCGATGACATGTGCCTGCACCTTGGCTCCGTAATCATTAATGGCTTGCCATTCCACAGGCAAACCGGCTAAATCGGCTTCCGCTACACCTAATCGCACCGCCTGGTCCACGACAATGCGCGCAAGGTCGAAGTGACGCGCGCGCGGGTACTGGGCCAGATAGTCGCGCATGACGGCGGCGAGGTTAAGCGGTTTTTGCTGCGTTTTATAAATCGTTAAGGCTTCTTCGATCATGGCCGCCAGCTGCTCGCGAATTTCATTAAATTCTTCGAACTCCAGTTCAGCAGGCAATTCGCCCATCACTTCGTCATTACGCAGCGTCAGCTCATCGTCACGCATATCGTAAAGACGTTCGGCATTGGCATAAGTCAGCGCCCAGGGTGAGTCAAAATAGTTCTGTACGGATACGCGCAGGCGCTGGGCAAAAACACGGTTTTTGTCCATGTCGATAGCGGTGCGGATAAATTTATGCACGTGGCGGTCATAACCAATCCACAGGTCAATGGCCTGCTGCCCCCAACTGGTGATGCGGTCGAGTTTACTTTGCAGATCGAACACCAGTTTATCGACGAAGCCCAAATCCGGGCTGTCCAGCGTCGCGTCCTGAATACGCAGCAGATTTTCCTGGAGTTTGTCACCGGCCGCTTCCAGCGTATCCTGCAATTCACGCAGCGTACCGGAAGTTTCCGACAGTAACATTTCACAGCTTGAAATCGCGGCGCGCCAGTCTTTATTCAGTAGCTCCGCAATATCCGCTTTCACCGCCTGCTGCTGCTCATCCATCAGGCGTTGCGTCATATCAATGCTGTCGAAGATTTCGGCTACGGAGTATTTCAGCGGCGCGAATACGTTACGATGCCAGTGAAATTCATCGCCATTCTCCTGCGCCGCGTCGGCGGCACGCTTAAGTTCAGCGGCAACGATAGAAAGCTGCATGGAAAGCCGCAGCGTGGAGAACTCGCGCTGGCGGATATAGTAATCCGTGATGCCGATGGCCAGCGGCGTCAGACGATAAATTGCATTGCCTTCAGTTAATTCACTGGTGAAACGGTTCAACAGGCGCTGACGCACCATATCATTGATGGCGTTGTTGGCCCGCACCAGTACGGTTTCGCTGGTTTGTTCAAACGCTTTGCTGACATGACGAAACGCATCGACCAGGTCACCTTCACTCATTTCTCCGTCCATGCGCTCGCCATTCAGCGTGGCGATGGCCAGCAAAAAAGCCAGACGTTCAACGGGCAGCGCAAGGGAGAAGTCGTTCTTGCGCGCCCAGGATACCAGCTCCGGTACCGTCTGGGAAAATTCACTCATAATTCGTCCTTCTGCCCGGGTTTGCGCGCGGTCACGTGGATGTAACGCCCTAAGCTTAAAAAGGGTTCCTGACGGCAAAAACGCCGCTCCATCTCAATGATTTCGTCGTCGCTTTTTGGCTCGCCTTTAGGCGGCTTCATATAGTCGCTGAACACCCGAATCCCGGCACGCTGTTCAATCTGGAAACCGCAGGCCTGTAACCAGCGTGACACATCGTCAGGATCGCGCGGATAGTCCGGTGACAGCGTGCGCTTCTTACGCTTGGTTAAGTTGGTACGAAGGTAACCAAAATTGCCCAGCGTCAGGGTGCGTAATGTTAACCCATGCAGGTTATAAAACATCAATGACAGCACGCCTCCCGGCCGCAATGTATCAAACAGGGCTTTCAGCACAGTTTCCGGTTCAGCGACCCATTCAAGCACAGCGTGAAACAATACCAGATCCACCGGCTTATCCAAATGTTCACCGACCTGCTGCGCGCTAATTTGTTTGAATTGCATGTTATGGCTCACACCCAGCGCATCCGCATTTTCCTGGGCACGGCGCAACATTTCACCTGAGAGGTCGCACAGCAGAATCTGATGGCCCCGCGCGGCCAGTCCACTGGAAATTTGCCCAATGCCACCGCCCGCATCCAGCACGTTCAGTGAGGGAGACGAGGACGTCAGGCTGGGAAGCAAGGCTTCAAGCTCATCCCAGACGATTGCCTGACGCACCCGGCCTTTGGTGGTGCCGTAAATATTTTGCGAAAATTTATCCGCGAGATCGTCAAAGTTACGATCCTGCATGGCATGGACTCCGGTATGCTGCGGTAAAACGTATGCTATTTTGTCACAGGTGCCGTAAGAATGAAGCTTTCATGCCCTTCTTCTGCTCTGGCTGCTGTTTTTTCGGACAACAAGAGGGATTTTACATGTTTTTTATGCTGAAAAAGGCATTTGGCAACCTGTTACTGCCCCTGCCTTTTCTGCTTCTTTTAATGGCTGTCGGCATTTTGCTGCTTTGGTTCAGCCGCTGGCAGAAAAGCGGTAAAATCTTTATCTCAGTGAGTTGGCTGATGTTATTACTGATAAGCCTACAGCCGGTCGCCGATCGCTTACTGTTGCCCGTCGAATCGCATTACCCGACGTGGAATGGGACTGAAAAAGTCGATTACATCGTGGTGTTAGGGGGCGGCTATACCTATAACCCGGCCTGGGCGCCCAGCTCGAACCTGCTGAACAACAGTTTGCCTCGCGTGACAGAAGGTGTGCGTCAGTGGCAGCGCCATCCGGATGCTACCCTGGTCTTTACCGGTGCTGCGGCAGGGCAAAATCCCAAAAGTAATGCCTGGGTCGCCGCACAGGTTGCCGAAAGCCTGGGCGTACCTTCATCGCACATTCGTCTGCTGGATCAGCCAAAAGATACCGCACAGGAGGCGCAGGCTGTCAGCACGCTCATCGGGCACCACCCTTTCCTGCTGGTTACCTCAGCTAATCATATGCCGCGCGCGATGCGGTTTTTCAATCAGGCAGGCCTCAAGCCGATTGCAGCGCCCGCCAATCAGCTGGCGATTACTTCGCCACTTAACTGGTGGGAACGTTTTTATCCTTCCCCGCTGTGGATGAGTCACAGCGAACGCGCGATCTACGAAACGCTGGGGAGCGCATTGCAACGTTTCTCATCCGCCTCACCTTCTGCCGCACGATCTGATGGATAGACGCAAAGGCGGACATCCGTCATGGCGCAGGCTGAGTGGACCGGAACCCGGCGCCTCAGCCGCGTGCGCAGACGGTCATCGCACAAGAAGCGGAACAGGTCAGCGAAGCATCGCGGCGCGGACCCGGGTGAGATCCTCTGGCGTATCCACGCCAACGCCGGGAATCGTTTTTGCCACCGCAACGTGGATCTTTTCGCCGTACCACAGCACGCGCAACTGCTCCAGCAGTTCGATCTGCTCAAGCGGACAGGGTTCCCAGCTGATATAGCGACGAATAAACCCGGCACGATAAGCATAGATGCCGATATGGCGCAGCAGCGTGTCACCGATCTGTTCCCGGGACTGCGCATAACGTTCACGATCCCAGGGAATCGTCGCGCGTGAAAAATACAACGCGTAGCCTCTGGCATCCATGACCACCTTGACGGCGTTGGGATTGAACGCCTCTTCCGCATCCGTAATCGGCACCGCCAGCGTCGCCATGCCGGCGTCAGCCTGAGCCAGATTGGTCGCCACCTGATGGACGATATCAGCGGGGATCATGGGTTCGTCGCCCTGAACATTGACGATGATCTGGTCATCCGCGAACTGATATTTTTCAATCACTTCTGCAAGGCGTTCCGTACCGGAATGATGATCGGCGCGTGTCATACACACCTCGCCACCGGCAGCCTCGACAGCGCAGGCCACCTCAGGATGATCGGTCGCGACAATCACACGGCTGGCACCCGATTCCCGGGCACGCTCCATCACATGCACCACCATTGGCTTGCCATGAATATCAACCAGGGGTTTACCCGGTAAACGGGTGGAAGCATAACGCGCAGGAATGATGGCAATAAAACTCATGGATGGATCTCTTCGACCGATAACGTACGGGCTTCGTTTTCCAGCAGTACCGGAATACCGTCACGCACAGGGAAAGCCAGCGCGTCGGGCTTGCAGATCAGCTCTTGCTGTTCTTTGTTAAAGTACAATTTGCCATTACAAACCGGGCAGGCAACGATTTCGAGTAAACGGTGATCCATATGTCCTCCATCTCGGACCGAGAGCGTAAGGACTAAAGCATATCACAGCGCTGATGAGAGCGGGTAAATCACACCCGCGCTGCATCAGGAATTGTTAAGCTGCCAGCGCGTTGGCCAGTGTGTCAGTAACGCCGAAGGCGCATTCTTTAGCAAAACCGTTTCGGCCCCCTGCCAACGGGCGAAGCGTTCAATAGCACGTTGCACGTCATTGAGAAAGGAAACGGTTACCGCGACGTCAGGTTCCAGCCAGATGTTGTTAATTTCCAGCAAGGCTGTTGAGCGCACCATCCGTGCATCCAGACGGGCTTTGAGTTGGCCCCGATGCAGCACCGGTAAGACAAAATAGCCATATTTACGTTTGGCCGCAGGCGTGTAACATTCAATGCGGTAGTCAAAGTCAAACAACGCAAGCGCACGTTTCCTGTCCCATACCAGCGGATCGAAAGGGGATAACAGCGTGGTATGTGTTGCGATCAACGGCGTGGCTAATGCGGCCTGAGCGTCCCGATGCAGCCACATCTCTCCCATGCCGTCGACCTCAACCGGCATGATTTCGCCGGCCGCCTGTGCCCATAAGATAAAGTCTTTAACGGGCGCGCGCTTTAGCCGGTAATAGTCTGCCAGCCACTCACGGCGAAAAATGCCCAGGCTGCGTGCGCTGTTCACTAACATCAGGCGGACAGCGTCATCCTCACTGATAGCATGCAGCGCATCCTGCCAGTCAGGCATGACACGTGAGCGTAAATCATAGACGCGCTGAAAATTATGGCGCGCTGACACCATTAGCTCCCCTGAAGTGAACAGGTTTTCGAGATGCCGCTTGTGGGGTTTCCATGCCCACCATCCTGGCTTATGATTTTTTCCACTGGCGAAATCAGCCGATCTGACGGGCCCGTTGTCGCGTATATAGGTAAGTAGATCAGCGATTTCCTGCTGATGTTCCGTTGCCCAGTCTGCACTGTACTTCCAGCCCAGGCGCTCTGGCGACAGCATGCGGTGCCGCAGTAACCGGTAATCTGCGCGGGGAATAAAACAGGCTTCATGCGCCCAGTATTCGAAAATCTCCCCCTGCGCCAGCGACTCGTCCAGCCAGACGGGCGGATAGTCGCCTAAGCGACTGAATAAGACAAGATACGGACTGCGGGCCACCACATTGATGGTGTCGATTTGCAACAGCGACATGCGGCTAATGCAGGCTGAAATATCCTGAAAACGTGCCCGACGTTTCACCGGACGCAATAACCCCTGCGCCGCGAGCTGAATATTACGTGCCTGCTGTCGTGAAAGTGAATGCGTGCCCATTCTCTTCCTTCTAGTGGGAATTAGTGCGGCTCCCGTGGTGAATACGTGCCACACAGGCGTTGTATATCGTCTAACAGTAGCGTCGCTGCCTCAGCCTGCAGATGGGCATCGACGGGAAGATACCACCATGAGGATTGCGCGAATGCGCGGCATTTAACGGCATCTTTCTCCGTCATCAACAGCGTTTGGCCGGGCGTGACCAGACGCGACAGTTCCTCTTCGCTGTAAGCATGATGATCGGCAAAGGCGATCTCCGCAACGGGCGTCAGACCGTGCTGTTTTAAGGTATGAAAAAAGCGCGGCGGATGACCAATGCCGGCCATGGCGACGACATCGTGCAACGTGTTGAGCGGTCGTTGTTCACCGCTGAGCAGATGGGTTGCCATCCCCGCCTGCAGTTGCATGGCAATTTCACCCTGTTGCGCTTCACCACCGTTAACGATCACCGCGTCTACCGTCTTAAGGCGGGATGCCCGTTCCCGCATGGGGCCGGCAGGTAACCACCAGCCGTTGCCAAAACGTCGCACGCCATCCACCACCACAATTTCCCGATCGCGCTGGAGCGCATAATGTTGCAGGCCATCATCAGTCACGATGAGATCCAGTGAATGATGTTGCTGAAGGGCTTCGATCGCCTCACGGCGTCGCGGTGCCACTGCAACGGGTGCAGCTGTGCGCTGCGCAATCAGCACCGGCTCGTCACCCGCCTGATCGGTGGCGGTTTCCGCAGTGACACGCAGCGGATAGCGGTCTGATTTCCCCCCGTAGCCGCGGGAAATCACACCTACCCGTAATCCTCGTTGCTGCAGGGCGTCAACCAGCCAGATGACCACGGGTGTTTTACCATTCCCGCCCGCGGTCAGATTCCCCACCACGACAACAGGCAAGGGCGCACGCCAGCTTTTACGCCAGCCACGCCGGAAACTGAGACGGATCAGCGCCGTGATGGCACCATAGAGCACACTGAGTGGCCACAGGACTAACCATAATGGCGATCGGCCACTCCAGATGCGCTCAATCATTGGCCGAACTGCATTTTATGGAGTTGAGCATAAGCACCTTTTTCCGCCAGCAGGTCGGCGTGCGTACCGCGTTCGATGATATTGCCCTCTTCCACCACCACAATTTCATCCGCTTTTTCAATAGTAGAAAGGCGATGCGCGATCACCAGTGAGGTGCGGTTTTTCTGCAGCTCATCCAGAGCAGACTGGATAGCACGCTCGGACTCGGTGTCCAGCGCAGAGGTGGCTTCATCAAGAATCAGGATAGGACAGTCACGCAGCAGAGCGCGGGCGATGGCGATACGCTGGCGTTGACCGCCTGATAGCAGCACACCATTTTCCCCGATGACGGTATCCAGCCCCTTGTCCATGTTTTTGATAAAGTCCATCGCGTGTGCCATCGTCGCCGCCTTTTCGATTTCCTCGCGGCTATACTGTTCACTGCGCGCATAGGCAATGTTATTGGCAACGGTATCGTTGAACAGATGCACATTTTGCGACACAAGTGCGACCTGATTACGCAACGACGCTAAGGTGTATTCACGCAGGTCATGGCCATCCAGTAAAATCTCGCCCTGCTGAATATCATAAAAACGCGTCAGCAAACTGGCGATAGTCGATTTACCTGAGCCGGAGCGCCCGACTAAGGCAACGGTTTTTCCGGCAGGCAGCATCAGGTTAATGTTTTTCAACGCAGGTGTTTCACGGCCGGGATAGGTGAAGGTCACACCTCGGAATTCGACATCACCTTTTGCGCGCGTGATTTCACGCGTACCGGTGTCGTTCTCCTGCTCACTGTCGAGAATGGAGAACAGCGTCTGACAGGCCGCCATACCACGCTGAAACTGCGCATTCACGTTTGTCAGCGATTTCAGCGGGCGCATCAGAGCGATCATAGATGAGAAGACTACCGTAATGGTCCCCGCAGTCAGCGTATCCATCACGCTGGGGAAACTGGCGGCGTACAGAACGAATGCCAGAGCCAGAGAAGCAATGAGCTGAATAACCGGATCGGAGATTGAAGAGGCTGAAACCAGCTTCATCCCCTGCTGACGCATGCGGTTACTGACCTTGGCAAAACGCTCGGATTCAATGTCCTGGCCACCAAAAATCAGCACTTCTTTGTGCCCTTTCAGCATCTGCTCGGCACTGGTCGTCACCTGTCCCATGGTGTTTTGCATCGATTTGCTGATGTTGCGGAAGCGTTTTGACACGGTACGAATCGCGAAGGATACGATTGGAGCCAGAACAATCAGAATCAACGACAGCTGCCAGCTGTAATAAAACATCATGACAAACAGGCCAATTATTGAAGCGCCCTCACGCACAACGGTGACCAGCGCCCCCGATGACGACGAGGCGACCTGTTCCGAATCATAGGTGATGCGAGAGAGTAACGTACCCGTGGACTGCTGATCGAAGAACGCGACCGGCATGCCCATCATATGGCTGAACAGACGACGGCGCATATTCATCACCACATTGCCTGACACCCATGAGATGCAGTAGCTGGAGATATAGCTGCTTACGCCACGAACCAGCATCAAGCCGATGACTGCCAACGGCATCCACAGCATCACGGATCTGTCCGCTTTACCAAAGCCGTCATCCAGCAAAGGCTTCAACAGGGAGAGCATTAACGTATCGCCTGCGGCATTAATAATCAGGGCAATAGCCGCCACAATTAAGCCAGCTTTGTTGGGTGCGATCATCGGCCAGAGTCGACGGAATGTCTGCCACGTTGAGAGATCTTTATCTTGATGCATTATTTATTCACGTTGTTGGAAATAGCCGGTCATTCTACCTGGATTCGCGTTTGACGCCAAACCACTGATGATACCAACGGGGCACTAATTGTTCTCTGAAGGAAAAAACCTGCACGGTGTTTGCCTCTATTTTGATACTTATTTGTCCGGACTGACCGGTATCACGCCAGTCATAAGCGTGTTCACGGTAATTTCGCAGCACGGACTTCGCGGGCATTCGCCACGCATTATAGCGTGCTACAGAGGCGATGGCGGTATGGCCGGCGATGCTGCGCAGCAGTAAGCGCGATGAGGATGTCCGGCTGCCATGATGAGGTACCTGCAGAATATCCGCCTTTAACTGCTGCTTTTCCAGCCGCACTAACTGCCGCTCCGCCTCGGTTTCCAGATCGCCCATGAGTAACAAACGGACGCTTCCATCATCCACACTCACCACGCATGAATCGTTGTTTTCCCCCTGGTTGGGAGACGTTGCTGGCCAGAGCACCCGGAAATGTAGCCGTTTCCAGCGCCATGTGGTACCGCGTACACAGGGTAAATGCCCGCTTTCTGTAAGTCCGCTGCGCACCCATACAGTAGGGACATGTTGCAGAATAGCCGACAGCCCGCCGGTATGGTCAAGATGCCGGTGGCTGAGAATAACCTCCCGCAGTCTGAGTCCTTTACGTTCAAGCCAGGGCAGAATAACGCGGCTCCCTGCATCGCTGTATTTCCAGCGTGGACCGGTATCGTAGAGCACCGCTTCACCGCCCTGACTGATGACGACGCTCAATCCATGCCCCACGTCCAGCATATCAATGCGCCATAGCGCTTCCGGCTTAGCATGGCGGGAAAACAGGATTGCCAGTGCGACAGCGCTACAACTGAACGGCATGGAGAACAGTACGCCGGAACGCCACAGGAGTAGCCCTCCCCATATGGCTATTATCAGGAAAGGTGCGCCTTGCAGCGGCCACCAGCCTGCCGGTAGCAGGGCAAGGCCGGAGAACAGAAACCGCAGGGACAGATCGGCCGCCTGCCACCCCCACACTGATAATGCCGGGAAAGGTAGCAACAGGGTGATGAGTATCAATGGCACAGTAATAAACGACACGACAGGAATCGCAAACAGATTAGCGAGCAGCGCGGTCAGGCTGATGCCATTAAATAATGCGGCCTGAAGCGGCACCATCAGGATCATCATTCCCAGTTGCAGATGAAGGAGTTGCAGTAAAAACCAGCGCCGCCTGTCACGAAAGCGCTCGGCCAGAGGAAACCAGCGATACCAGGTCAGCAACATCCCCACCGCCAGCACCGACAGCCAGAAGCTGTCCGAGAGAACGGTAAGCGGATCCAGTGCCAGCAACAACCCTACGCAGAGCGTCCAGATTTGCCAGGGGCTGAGCTGGACACCTGCTATACGTGTTATTGCCCATAGCGTCAGTGCCAGTAATGCCCGCTGCGCTGGCGCCTGGGCCCCTGAAAGCCACGTATAGAGTGCGGCACAGAGCCAACTGACAATGAGCGGATACAGATAGCTAATGCAGCGTGCCGGTAACAAAAACTGGCTGCCCCGCGCCAGTAGCCATCCGGTGCCCGCGGCCAGGCCAATGTGCATACCTGAAATGGCCATAAGATGCGCCGTTCCGGTATCACGTAACAGCTGACGGGTTGCCTCACTCAGATTGTCGCGAATGCCAAAAGCCAGTGCCTCAAGCGTAGCCGAAGCGGGTAAATGTTCGTAATGTTGCCTGTGGCCACGAATATGCTGCCAACGCCAGCTGCATTCAGACTGCACAGGATGTTGCTTGATAATGCGCCCCTGCACCGGGGTATGATTCGCCATGGCAAAGCGTTGTGCGTCGAATTCTCCCTCATTAAGTCTGGCATGAACAGCGCGTAACCTGAGCCGCATTTGCCAGCGCTGCCCCGGACAATATGCTGTAGCGTTATCCTGCAGTGACAGCCAGGCAAAACGGGGAGGAAAGAAAATCCGGTTTCCCGCTTTCAACATTCTGACCCGAATACGTGACGCGTCTTGTTTTACCTCTTCAATTTGCACGACAAACCAGGCGGGTCGGGTACTCATCCATTCCGTGTCGTTGACCAGGGATTGCGCATTAACCAGCCCCCAGGCGGCCAGCAAAAGCGCACAGCCTGCGATGCGGACATAACGTACGGACATCCCCACCAGACAAGTGCCACACAGCAGCATCACGACAATAAACGTTCGCGAAGGGAGCTGAGGCACGATCAGTAAGGGTAACGCGGTCAGCGAGGCCAGTCTCGCCAGTCCAATCCATGTCAACATACCGTATCCCGCTGATGAACTGGCGTAAGTATGTCCTTCAGACTTTCAGGGTAAAGCGCGTAAAGAGTGAATTAAGAAAGGGTTTCCAGAGAGGATAATTCGTTGCAGCGCAGACGCATTTTTTTGCGGGAGAGCGAACATAATCACGCGGGCAAAAAAAAACGACATCCGGAGATGTCGTTTAGGCGTTTCGGTATCGGCTTAGCCGTAGATGTTAGCACGGTCACGCAGTTCTTTGCCCGGCTTGAAGTGGGGAACGTATTTACCTTCCAGATCCACTTTGTCACCCGTTTTCGGGTTACGGCCAGTGCGCGGTGCGCGATAGTGCAACGAAAAGCTGCCGAATCCCCGGATTTCAATGCGTTCGCCCTGTGCCAGCGTTGTGGCCATGTGCTCAAGCATCTCTTTGACTGCATCCTCAACGACTTTCGCCGGTATATGAGTATGCTGTCCCGCCAGCCTTTCAATCAATTCTGACTTGGTCATGTAACCTCCGGTTAATCCCTACAGGAATGTATGACAGCCTTTACCGAAACCGGGCGGATAAATCCGCCCGGTGCAAGGTCGATTACTCGCCTTTAGCCGCTTTGAACGCTTCAGCCATTGCGCTTGAGAAGTTGCCTTCTTCCTGTTTGGTGTTAACAGTGTTGATAGCTTCTTTCTCGTCAGCCTGGTCTTTCGCACGAACAGACAGGCTCACTACGCGGTTTTTACGGTCAACGCCAGTAAATTTAGCTTCAACGTCGTCACCGACGTTCAGAACCAGTGTAGCGTCTTCGATACGGTCCATTGAAGCTTCAGAAGCGCGCAGGTAACCCTCAACGCCGTCTGCCAATTCAACTGTAGCACCTTTCGCATCAACTGCAGTCACTTTACCGGTGACGATAGCACCTTTCTTGTTCAAAGTGATGTAGTTGTTGAACGGATCTTCTGCCAGCTGTTTCACGCCCAGAGAGATACGCTCGCGCTCTGCATCAACCTGCAGTACAACGGCAGCGATTTCGTCGCCTTTTTTGTACTCACGAACTGCTTCTTCGCCAGTCGCGTTCCAGGAGATGTCAGACAGGTGAACCAGACCGTCGATGCCACCGTCCAGGCCGATGAAGATACCGAAGTCAGTGATTGACTTGATTTTACCTTCAACGCGATCGCCTTTGTTGTGGGTCTCAGCGAACTGCTGCCATGGGTTAGATTTGCACTGCTTCAGACCCAGGGAGATACGACGACGCTCTTCATCGATGTCCAGAACCATCACTTCAACCACATCGCCTACGTTTACAACTTTAGACGGATGGATGTTTTTGTTGGTCCAGTCCATTTCTGAAACGTGTACCAGGCCTTCAACGCCTTCTTCGATTTCAACGAAGCAGCCGTAGTCAGTCAGGTTGGTTACACGCCCAGTCAGCTTGGTGCCTTCTGGATAGCGCTTAGCGATAGCCACCCATGGATCTTCGCCCAGCTGCTTCAGACCCAGAGATACACGGGTACGCTCGCGGTCGAATTTCAGGACTTTAACGTTGATTTCATCGCCAACATTCACGATCTCGCTTGGATGCTTAACGCGCTTCCAGGCCATGTCAGTGATGTGCAGCAGGCCGTCAACACCGCCCAGATCAACGAATGCGCCGTAGTCAGTGAGGTTCTTAACGATACCTTTAACTTCCATGCCTTCCTGCAGGTTTTCCAGCAGCTGATCGCGCTCTGCGCTGTTCTCAGATTCGATAACCGCACGACGTGAAACCACGACGTTGTTGCGTTTCTGATCAAGCTTGATCACTTTGAATTCAAGCTCTTTGCCTTCCAGGTGCAGTGTGTCGCGTACTGGACGCACATCAACCAGTGAACCTGGCAGGAACGCACGGATACCGTTCAGCTCAACTGTGAAGCCACCTTTGACTTTGCCGTTGATAATACCGGTAACAGTTTCAGCTTCTTCGTAAGCTTTTTCCAGCGTGATCCAAGCTTCGTGACGCTTAGCTTTCTCACGTGACAGCAGAGTTTCACCGAAGCCATCTTCCACTGCGTCCAGAGCAACGTCAACTTCGTCACCAACCTGGATTTCCAGTTCGCCGGCTGCGTTTTTGAACTGCTCTGCAGGGATTGCAGATTCAGATTTCAGGCCCGCATCAACCAGAACAACGTCTTTGTCGATAGAGACAACAACGCCACGAACGATGGAACCCGGGCGGGTTTCGATTTCTTTCAGGGATTCTTCAAATAGTTGAGCAAAAGATTCAGTCATATTGATAATCTTAGGATTCTTCAATTTAACGTCCATCTGACATCATGTCGGATGGGGTTGTTTCACATGCCCTGCACCGGATCCGTGGCACAGGGTTAATACATTCGTTTAAGCCGGAAGATTACACACCAAGCGTTTTGCGGGCATAATTTAACGCGTTATCAATAACCTGCTCGATGGACATCTGGGTTGAATCCAACACCAAAGCATCAGCGGCAGGGACTAACGGTGCGATAGCGCGGTTGCGATCGCGGTCGTCGCGTTCTTTTATCTCGGCTAAAAGGCGATCAAAGTTAACATTAAAGCCATTCGCCTGCAACTGTAGCATACGTCGCTGAGCACGTTCTTCCGGGCTGGCATCAAGGAAAATCTTTACAGGCGCATCGGGGAAAACGACGGTGCCCATATCCCGCCCGTCTGCAATCAAACCGGGTTCCTCGCGAAACGCGCGTTGACGACGTAACAGCGCTTCCCGAACGCGAGGAAAAGCCGCGACGCGTGAGGCGGTATTACTGACTTCCTGGGTACGAATTTCGCTGGTGACGTCTTCCCCTTCCAGGATGACCTGCATTTCGCCATGATGAGAAAGGAAACGCACATCAAGATGGGCGGCGATAGGGACTAACGCCTCTTCAGACTCAATATCGACCTGATGATGTAATGCGGCTAAGGCCAGTACACGATAAATTGCGCCGGAATCCAGTAAATGCCACTGTAATGCTTCCGCCATCGCCTTGCACAGGGTGCCCTTTCCCGCGCCACTTGGCCCATCAATTGTTATGACCGGGGCAGTTGCTGTCATCATTCCCTCCTGTTGCTGCGCGCATTTTGGCCGGTTGGCCGTCACAAATGTCGGGCATTATACGCTGCCCGGCGACGCTTAGTTACTTTTTGAGAAGAGGCAATGAGAAATTTAGCCAGGAAAAAGGCCTCTGGCGTGGAAAAGCGTCCTGAAGATGATGAGCCCGATGCACGACATCGGGCGAGGGGATTAGGCGTTTTCGCTAATTTTTTGCAGCTGTTCAAAATAATCAGGGAAGGTTTTTGCCGTACAGCCTGGATCAAGAATGGTAACGGGCGTATCGGACAGCGCAACCAGCGAGAAACACATCGCCATACGGTGATCGTTATACGTGCCGATGTCGGCATGCTTCAACGTCTCAGGCGGCGTGATGCGAATAAAATCGTGCCCTTCTTCCACCTCGGCACCGACTTTACGCAACTCGGTTGCCATAGCCGTCAGACGATCCGTTTCTTTAACTCGCCAGTTATAAATATTGCGCAGTTGCGTCGTACCTTCTGCAAACAATGCCGCAGTGGCAATGGTCATGGCAGCATCAGGAATATGGTTCATATCCATATCAATAGCGCGTAATGTCCCGGCCGTGCAGGCAATATAGTCATCGCCCCACTCAATTGATGCCCCCATCTTTTCGAGTACATCCGCAAAGCGAATATCGCCTTGTACGCTGTTGCGACCAATGCCGGTGACACGTACGGTACCGCCTTTGATTGCGGCTGCGGCAAGAAAATAGGAGGCAGAAGACGCATCCCCCTCCACCAGATATTCACCTGGTGACTGGTAGTGCTGTTTACCCTTAATCAGGAAGTGTTGATACTGCTGATTCTCAACCTCGACACCAAAGCAGCGCATCAGGTGCAGAGTAATGTCGATGTAAGGTTTGGAAACCAGCTCACCTTTAATGCTGATACGGGTAGGATTTTCAGCTAACGGAGCCATCATCAGAAGCGCGGTCAAAAACTGGCTGGATACGCTGCCATCTACTGTAACGTCGCCGCCAGTAAACCCACCCCGCAGGCGGACTGGGGGATAATCTGTATTTTCGAGATAGTCTATAGTAGCCCCACCTTGCCGTAGTGCATCGACCAGGTGCCCGATAGGGCGTTCTTTCATGCGTGGTTCGCCCGTCAGGACGACATCCTGCACACCCAGGCAAAGCGCTGCCGCAAGCGGCCGCATGGCAGTGCCGGCGTTGCCCAGAAACAGCTCTGTGGGCTGTGATGCATGCAGCGGCCCACCCTTTCCTGTCACCTCGCACACCGTACGATCGCTGGAAAGCGTGAACTCAACACCCATTGCATCAAGCGCATTAAGCATGTGCTTAACATCGTCGCTGTCCAGCAGATTAGTTAATCGGGTTTTACCTTTCGCCAGTGCAGCAAGCAGAAGCGCACGGTTTGACACGCTTTTGGAACCGGGCAAATTAACCGTACCATTAACGCGAGCGATGGGCTGAAGGGTCAGGGAATCTTGCATGTGAAACGTAATCCTTAAAAAACGATGACTCCGCCAGAGGGCGGAGTCGGGTGTCAGTCATTCCACTGACAGTGAAAGACTTAGCCGTGGCGGCGTTCGAAATCAATCATGAAATCGGTCAGCGCTTTAACGCCTTCCAATGGCATCGCATTGTAGATTGAGGCACGCATGCCGCCCACAACACGGTGACCTTTTAATGCGTGCAGACCTGCCTTAAATGACTCTTCCAGGAAGAGGCTGTCCAGCGAGGCATCAGCCAGTTGGAAAGGAATGTTCATCCGGGAACGGTTTTGCAGTGCCACATCGTTACGGTAAAAATCGCTGTTATCGATGAGACCATAGAGTAATCCGGCTTTTGCCTGATTAATTTTTTCCATCTCAGCGACACCACCCTTCTGCTTCAGCCACTTAAAGACCAGGCCACTCAGATACCAGGCAAACGTAGGTGGCGTATTAAACATGGAATCATTTTCAGCCAGAACGGTGTAGTCAAGGATGGAAGGCACGCTTTGATGCGCGTTGCCGAGAAGATCGTCCCGTACGATAACCAGGGTAAGGCCAGCCGGACCAATATTTTTCTGCGCACCTGCGTAAATCACACCATAGCGCTTGATATCAATTGGGCGTGACAGAATCGTGGAGGAAAGATCGGCGACCACAACCTTGTCACCAAAGTCAGGCTCTTCGTCAATAGCCAGACCGTCAATGGTTTCATTTGGGCAAAAATGCAAATAGGCGGCCGTGTCGCTGACATCCCATTCGCGCATCGGCAGGATGGCGCGCTTACCCTCTTGGGTCGTTTTGACATCCAGCGTCCGCGGTGAGCAATATTTTTCCGCTTCTTTAATGGCACTGTGAGCCCAGTAGCCTCCATCTGCATAGTCCGCACTGGTCGCACTGCCGAGTAAATTGCCCGGTACAGCAGCAAACTGCGCACGTGCGCCGCCATGACAGAATAATACTTTGTAATTGGAAGGGATTTTCAGCAGATCGCGGAAGTCCGCTTCAGCCTCTTCTGCCACCTGAATAAATTCTTTACTGCGGTGGCTGATCTCCATTACTGAAGTTCCCAGACCATGCCAGTTTGTCAGTTCTTGTTCTGCACGGCGGAGTACTTCGCTCGGCAGCATCGCTGGCCCAGAGCTAAAATTATAAATTTGCGTCATTTCCCTCACCACTGTCATATCGAACGGTTATGAATAACGATTCGGTTTTATCACTGCCTTCTGGTGGCTGCAATCATAAATCGAACTGCGGTCACATTTTTTCGGCATGACGCACCGAAGGTTATATTACCAATGTAATCCGGCACGAAATATTGTGAGGCGGCTTCCTTTCATGCAGTCCCGGCTTTGGCTCAGATGACAAAGCATGAGAAAAACGACGGTAAAATTGCGGCGTCTTGATAGCGAACAGACGGTAAAAAACGTATCATTGCGCGCTTTATGTCTCCCCATTTACAGAGAGAGCGGCACCATGACGCAAACTTTTATCCCGGGCAAAGATGCCGCCCTGGAAGACTCCATTTCACGCTTCCAGACCAAATTACAGGATCTGGGTTTTAATATTGAAGAAGCCTCCTGGCTGAATCCTGTGCCACACGTCTGGTCTGTCCACATTCGTGATCGCGACTGCCCCCTCTGCTTCACCAATGGTAAGGGCGCCAGCAAAAAAGCCGCTCTGGCCTCGGCGCTGGGGGAATATTTTGAACGCCTGTCCACGAATTACTTTTTTGCTGATTTCTGGCTTGGCAACAGTATCGCCCAGGGGGATTTTGTTCACTATCCCAATGAAAAATGGTTTGCTCTGCCTGAAGACGACAGCCTGCCTGAAGGCATCCTGGATGCGCGCCTGCGCGCCTTTTACGATCCTGAAAACGCCCTCTCCGCTTCAGATTTAATCGATCTCCAGTCGGGTAAGAGCGCACGCGGCATCTGCGCCCTGCCCTTTACCCGTCAGTCCGATCAGCAGACCGTTTATATTCCGATGAATATTATCGGTAACCTGTATGTGTCGAACGGCATGTCCGCCGGCAACACGGCCAACGAGGCACGGGTACAGGGGCTGTCAGAAGTTTTCGAGCGCTATATTAAAAATCGTATCATCGCCGAGTCCATCAGCCTGCCTGCCATTCCTGAATCCGTGATGGCGCGTTACCCCGATGTGGTTGAAGCCATCGCCCGTCTGGAAGACGAAGGGTTCCCGATTTTTGCCTATGACGCGTCACTGGGTGGGAAATATCCGGTTATCTGCGTTGTGCTGTTTAATCCTGCCAACGGCACCTGTTTCGCCTCTTTTGGCGCGCACCCTGATTTTGGTGTCGCGCTGGAGCGTACCGTTACCGAACTGCTTCAGGGCCGCAGCCTGAAAGATCTGGATGTGTTCACGCCGCCCACGTTTGATGATGAAGAAGTGGCAGAGCACGCCAACCTGGAAACCCACTTTATCGATTCAAGCGGCCTGATCTCCTGGGATCTGTTTAAAGAAACAGCGGATTATCCCTTCGTTGACTGGAAATTTGATGGCACCACCGAGCAGGAATTCAGTACGCTCATGGCGATTTTCAAAGCCGAAGGTCAGGACGTTTACATCGCTGATTATGAGCACCTCGGTGTGTATGCCTGCCGCATTATTGTGCCCGGTATGTCAGATATTTATCCGGCTGAAGACTTGTTGCTGGCGAATAACAGCATGGGTGCAGGTATTCGTGAAACGCTTCTGGCCCTGCCCGGCAGCAACTGGAATCCGGAAGAGTACCTGGATTTAATTTCTCAGCTGGACGAAGAAGGTTTTGATGACTTCACGCGTGTCCGCGAGTTGCTGGGACTGGCGACAGGCAAAGATAACGGCTGGTACACGCTGCGCATTGGCGAACTCAAAGCCATGCTGGCCCTGGCTGGCGGTGATCTCGATCAGGCGCTGATCTGGACGGAATGGACAATGGAATTTAATGGCTCCGTATTCAGCCCGGAGCGTGCAAATTATTACCGCTGTCTGCAAACTCTGCTGCTGCTGGCGATGGAAGATGAGCGGAATCCGCTTGAGTATCACGCAGCCTTTGTGCGTATGTATGGTGCTGACGCTGTCGACGCCGCCTCGGCCGCAATCAGCGGTGAGGCGGCCTTCAATGGCCTCCAGCCGGTAGACAGCGATCTTAAGGCTTTCCCTGCTCATCAGGCTTTGCTTGCTGCCTATGAAAAGCTGCAAAAGGCGAAACGTCTTTACTGGAAAAACGCCTAATCTTTCGCGGCTCTGTTTCAGGATAAAGCGATAATAATCTCACAGGCACCTTATTTAATGGGTGCCTTTCTTTTTTTTGAGAATAAGTATTTAAGGGATGTATTGTTCAGCGTTTTTATCATCATTATTTAAAGCAACATAACAGATGCATTTCGTTAACTCTGCAGAGATCGTCCTGACGGCACACCGCCATCTCTTAAACAAAAATTGCATAATTTAAAATATTTTTAATCATTATATTTCAATAAATTAACCCCAAAAATCCCGTCTTTCAGTCAAACACGCACCGTCCTTGCATGGCTGATCATGATCCAAATCAACTTCTGTAACTGTTGCCTTTGTTATCATTTTTTCAGACAACTTTTGGAGTGAGTTAGTGTGAAAGCTGACAATCCTTTTAATCTGTTATTACCCGCCGCGATGGCGAAAGTGGCTGAAGATGCTGGCGTTTATAAAGCCACTAAACATCCCCTCACCACGACCTTTCTGGCCTTTACTGCGGGCATGTTCATCTCGATTGCTTTCGTGTTTTACATCACGGCTACCACGGGCAGCGGTGCTGTGCCTTATGGCCTGGCAAAACTGATCGGCGGCATCTGTTTTTCACTGGGACTCATACTGGTCGTGGTATGCGGTGCCGATCTGTTCACATCTACCGTCCTCATTGTGGTCGCCAAAGCCAGTGGACGCATCACCTGGGGGCAACTGGCACGAAACTGGATAACCGTTTATATCGGTAACCTGGCTGGCGCGTTATTTTTCGTCACGCTCATGTGGTTCTCCGGTGAACAGATGGTGGCAAACGGCGCGTGGGGATTAAACGTCCTGCAAACAGCCGACCATAAAATGCATCATACTTTTATCGAAGCCGTTTGCCTCGGCACATTGGCCAATTTGATGGTCTGCCTGGCGGTCTGGATGAGCTATTCAGGACGGACATTGACCGATAAAAGCCTGATTATGATTTTGCCGGTGGCCATGTTTGTCGCCTGTGGTTTTGAACACAGTATCGCCAATATGTTTTTGATTCCTTTCGCGATCGTGATACGCGACTTTTCCGGGCCTGAGTTTTGGCAGGCCGCAGGGGCCACAGCAGCACAGTTCCCGGCCCTCACCGTTAAAAACTTTATTTTCGACAATCTGATTCCGGTCACGCTCGGTAACATCATTGGCGGCGGCCTGCTAGTCGGATTGACCTACTGGGTAATTTACTTACGCGGTGGTAAAGAAACGCACTAATCCTGTCTCAACGGCATATCGCAGCCTGGTACGCCCGAGAGCAAAAGTCTCCTTAAATAAGGCAGGTATATTATGACCGAACGTAATGCAAAACTCGCTTCAGCCTGGCAGGGATTTACTGAAGGCGAATGGCAGAACAGCGTCAACGTACGCGACTTTATTCAGAAAAACTATACGCCTTATGAAGGCGACGAGTCCTTTCTGGCCGGTGCCACCGAGGCCACCACAACACTGTGGGAGAGCGTGCTGGAAGGCATCAAAATTGAAAACCGCACCCATGCACCAGTCGATTTTGATACCGATCTTGCCTCAACCATCACTTCCCACGATGCCGGTTACATCAATAAATCACTGGAAAAAATTGTTGGCCTGCAAACCGAAGCCCCGTTGAAACGCGCCATTATTCCTTTTGGCGGTATTAAAATGGTTGAAGGCTCATGCAAGGTCTATGGTCGTGAACTCGACGCGTCTCTGAAAAAGATTTTCACGGAATACCGCAAAACGCATAACCAGGGTGTTTTTGATGTTTATACACCTGACATTTTACGCTGCCGTAAATCCGGCGTATTGACCGGCCTGCCTGATGCTTATGGTCGTGGACGCATCATCGGTGATTATCGTCGTGTTGCCCTATACGGCATTGATTATCTGATGGCGGATAAGTTTGCTCAGTTCACCTCACTGCAAAACGATCTTGAAAACGGCGTAAACCTGGAAGCCACGATTCGCCTGCGCGAAGAAATTGCTGATCAGCATCGGGCGCTTGAACAAATTAAAGCGATGGCAGCCAAATACGGTCATGATATTTCTGGCCCGGCCACCAACGCGGCTGAAGCCGTTCAGTGGACCTATTATGGCTATCTGGCTGCAGTTAAATCACAGAACGGCGCGGCCATGTCTTTTGGCAGGGTGTCGACTTTCCTCGATATCTACATCGAACGCGACCTCCAGGCAGGAAAACTGAACGAAGAGCAGGCACAGGAACTGATTGACCATCTGGTCATGAAACTGCGCATGGTCCGCTTCCTGCGTACACCGGAATACGATGAGCTGTTTTCTGGCGACCCTATCTGGGCCACCGAATCGCTGGCGGGGATGGGCGTTGATGGTCGCACGCTGGTCAGTAAAACCACGTTCCGTTTCCTGAACACGCTTTACACCATGGGCCCCTCCCCTGAACCAAACATGACCATTCTGTGGTCTGAAAAACTGCCCGTTAACTTCAAAAAATATGCGGCTAAAGTTTCAATCGACACCTCGTCACTGCAGTATGAAAATGACGACCTGATGCGTCCTGACTTTAACAACGATGATTACGCCATTGCCTGCTGTGTCAGCCCTATGATCGTCGGCAAGCAAATGCAGTTCTTTGGTGCCCGCGCCAACCTGGCAAAAACCTTGTTGTACGCGATCAACGGCGGCATGGACGAAAAACTGAAAATGCAGGTGGGGCCGAAAGAAGCCAAAATCATGGATGAAGTGCTCGATTTCGACGTCGTGATGGCCCGTCTGGATCACTTCATGGACTGGCTGGCAAAACAGTATGTCACCGCACTGAACATCATCCACTTCATGCATGATAAATACAGCTATGAAGCGTCACTCATGGCGCTGCACGATCGTGATGTTTACCGCACCATGGCCTGCGGTATCGCCGGACTGTCTGTGGCTGCGGATTCACTATCAGCCATTAAATATGCCAAAGTGAAACCCGTGCGTGATGAAGATGGCCTGGCAATTGATTTCGACATCGAAGGCGACTATCCCCAGTTCGGTAACAACGATCCGCGCGTGGACGACCTGGCATGCGACCTGGTTGAACGGTTTATGAAGAAAATTCAGAAACTGGAAACATATCGCAACGCGGTGCCAACGCAGTCCGTTCTGACCATTACCTCTAACGTCGTTTATGGCAAGAAAACTGGTAATACGCCAGACGGCCGCCGTGCAGGCGCCCCCTTTGGCCCTGGCGCTAACCCCATGCACGGTCGCGACCAGAAAGGAGCGGTAGCATCGCTGACCTCGGTAGCGAAATTACCCTTTGCGTACGCTAAAGACGGTATCTCTTATACTTTCTCCATCGTGCCTAATGCGCTTGGCAAAGATGATAATGTACGTAAAACCAATCTGGCAGGACTAATGGATGGTTACTTCCATCATGAGGCCAGTATTGAAGGCGGCCAGCATCTGAATGTTAACGTGATGAACCGGGAAATGTTGATGGACGCAATGGATAACCCTGAGAAATATCCTCAGTTAACCATCCGCGTTTCGGGCTATGCCGTTCGCTTTAACTCGCTCACCAAAGAGCAGCAGCAGGACGTGATTACCCGTACCTTTACCCAGTCACTCTAGTTCACCCTTGAGGCTCCTTCATGGAGCCTCTTCTTTCGAGTCAGGTTTGGTCGCTGTCTGTATGACGGATAACCACCAAAATTGATTTCCCGTTCAGAGCGCACCGGAGAGTGCGCCACCTGCTTCGCAGGCTCATCAGGAGAATACATCGCAATGTCTGCCATTGGTCGCATCCACTCATTTGAATCATGCGGAACCGTAGACGGTCCCGGCATCCGTTTTATCACCTTTTTTCAGGGCTGCCTGATGCGCTGCCTGTACTGCCACAACCGTGATACATGGGACACGCATTGCGGCAAAGAAATTACCGTCGACGCGCTCATGGCGGACGTTCTGTCTTATCGCCATTTCATGAATGCGTCCGGTGGCGGGGTGACGGCTTCAGGCGGTGAGGCCATTTTGCAGGCGGAGTTTGTGCGCGACTGGTTTCGCGCATGTCAAGCTGAGGGCATTCATACCTGCCTTGACACCAACGGCTTTGTCCGCCGCTACGATCCCGTTATTGATGAATTACTGGATGCAACAGATTTGGTGATGCTTGACCTCAAGCAGATGAACGATGACATCCACCAGATTCTTGTCGGTGTGTCGAATCATCGCACACTCGATTTTGCGCGCTATCTTCAGAAGAAAGGAAAACGGACGTGGATTCGTTTCGTCGTCGTGCCCGGCTATTCTGATGATGATGACAGTGTCCATCGCTTAGGTGCATTTACGCAGGATATGGCAAATGTGGAGAAGATTGAGCTTCTGCCTTATCACGAGCTGGGTAAGCATAAATGGATTGCGATGGGTGAAGAGTACAAGCTCGACGGC
Organism: Pantoea sp. SGAir0180; assembly: GCF_043546245.1. Taxonomy (NCBI): domain Bacteria; kingdom Pseudomonadati; phylum Pseudomonadota; class Gammaproteobacteria; order Enterobacterales; family Erwiniaceae; genus Pantoea; species Pantoea sp. SGAir0180. Next base: position 2,340,229 of record NZ_CP028071.1, read on the forward strand.
GTAAAACCGCCCAGTAAAGCGACCATGGAACGGGTCAAGCATATTCTTGCCAGCTACGGACATGAAGTGATGTATTGACAGACCACGTCACCGCAGTCAGTAAACGATAACCGTCTGACAGTCAGCGCAGCCAGACGGCGATAATTAAGCCCAGGCGCCCTGTCACCGCCTGGTTATCGTTATGATCAGGCATGTGCCACTGGCGTGGCATGGTGATCGGCCTTACGCAGTAACATGACTAAGTAAACCAGCGCTACCGCCGCGATCATAACGAACAGCAGACGGTCGGAATAACTTTGCATCAGCATGGCCGTCATGCTTGGTCCGGCCAGGCTGCCCACGGTGTAGCTCAGTAACAGCGCCTGGTTCATTGCCACCAGTTCATGGTGCGCCACGGTTTCGCAGGCCCATGACATGGCGACCGGATAAAGCGTAAAACCTGCCAGCCCCAACACAAACAGGGCCGGGGCCATCGCGGCATTTGTCAGCATCGCAATCGCGCCGAGGATCACCACAAATACCTGCACTCGCAGTACCATCATGCGGCCAAAGCGGTCAGCAAGCCGACCAATCGGCCACTGCCCGACAATGCCGGCACTCACCAGCAAGGCCATCCAGTAACCCACGTTGGCATCACTCATACCCTGATGAGAAAGATAGAGCGGCATCAAGCCGTACAGCGATCCCAGAACAATGCCAGAAATAATACAGCCGTTAATACCGAGACGAGAACTGCGACGACGCAGCATAGGTAAAATTCGTCCGCCTGGCGTAGCTTCTACGGTATCGCTGTTGGCAGAAACCTGCGTGAAGATTAACGGTAAGATGGCGCTGATGACCGTGGCGGTTACCCAGGGAATCACACTCAGTAATTCGGTAGACAGTTTGCTCACCAGCAGTTGTCCGGCAACCGTACCCAGGTAATAGACGATCATATAGGCAGCGAGCAACTGCCCACGGTTACGTACTGTTCCACTGCATAACAATGCGCTTTCCACCACGACCCAGACTAACGCGCAGCCGATACCGGCCGTGAAGCGCAGCAATGTCCATGCCCAGAATCCTTCCAGCGCCAGCATGCACAGTGTCGACAGCGCAAAAAGGCCGGTCGCCAGATAATAGCTTCGGTTAAAACCGTATCGCTTGATCAGCCAGCCAGCCACTAAAGTGCCCAGCAGGTTACCGGTGTAATACGACGAACTCACCACGCCTACCTGCCATGTTGCCAGCGCATCATGCGTCAGCCAAAGGGGCACTAACGTATTCAGTACCGCAATGGAAACTGTCATCAATAACAGGCCGCAGAGCAGCAATATCACAGGACGTGACCAGGTCGACATAGGGGATAAAAACCAAAAGAAATGAAGGAAATTGCGCGCAGTTTGCCATCGCGCGTTGTAAAGTCAACGGGAGGAATGAGGGTGCAGCACATTTTGCTGCGTGACCATTTAAATTATTTATCTTCAGTAAGTTAGCCATCTGTCAGGCATCAGATAACTTTGCGCTATCTCTATGATAATCTGGATTTTTACGCTTTCTGCCCGCGTCGTCATCGATAATGTTTATTTGTGATAAATTTTAAACGTGTTGAGGATGCCTCGCGGTAAAGATAAAAAAACCCAGCCTGAGCTGGGTTATTTTAGACAGGATGAACGCTTAGCCAATAAATTCCAGGCCGTTCATATAAGGACGTAATACCTCTGGCACGGCGATGCGGCCGTCCTGCTGCTGGTAATTTTCCAGCACGGCAACCAGCGTACGTCCTACGGCCAGGCCCGAGCCATTCAGGGTATGCACCAGACGCGGTTTTTTATCCTGCTTATTGCGGGTGCGCGCCTGCATACGGCGAGCCTGGAAATCCCCCATGTTTGAGCAAGAAGAGATTTCACGGTAGGTATTTTGCGCCGGTAACCATACTTCTAAATCGTAGGTTTTTGTCGCACCAAAGCCCATATCACCGCTGCACAGCAAGACCTTGCGATACGGCAGGTTCAGCAGTTGCAACACTTTTTCAGCATGGCCAACCAGCTCTTCCAGCGCATCCATAGAGGTTTCAGGCGCGACGATTTGTACCATTTCAACTTTGTCGAACTGGTGCATACGGATGAGCCCACGCGTATCACGGCCATAGGAGCCTGCTTCAGAGCGGAAGCAGGGTGTATGTGCCGTAAGCTTCAGCGGCAGGCTCTCTTCTTCAACGATTTCATCCCGCACAAGGTTGGTCAGCGGCACTTCAGCGGTCGGAATGAGCGCGTAATGGCTGCTTTCGGATTCTTCTTCCAGCGGACGTGTATGGAACAGATCTTCACCAAACTTAGGTAACTGGCCTGTACCGTATAAGGTCGCATGGTTAACCAGGTAAGGGACGTAAGTTTCCAGATAACCATGTTGTTCCGTGTGCAGGTCAATCATGAACTGGCTGAGCGCACGGTGCAGGCGAGCAATCTGGCCTTGCATAACCACGAAGCGTGAGCCGGTGAGTTTCACTGCCGCAGCAAAGTCCAGCCCTTTAGCCGCTTCACCCAGCTCAACGTGATCTTTCACCTCAAAATCAAACTGGCGGGGTTCACCCCAGCGACTGATTTCCAGGTTTTCCGTGTCGTCTTTCCCCAGCGGCACTTCATCCGCAGGAAGATTCGGCAGCGCCAGGCTGAAATCGCGGATCTGATTTTGCAGCTCGTCCAGTTCTGCTTTAGCCGCATCCAGGCGTTCGCCCAAGCTGTTCACTTCCTGACGCAGTGGCTCGATGTCTTCCCCACGTGCTTTGGCCTGACCGATGGATTTGGAGCGGGAGTTGCGCTCGGCCTGCAGGTTTTCCGTTTCAACCTGCAAGACTTTGCGACGCTCTTCGAGCGAACGCAGCATTTCCACATCCAGTTTAAATCCTCGGCGTGCCAGTTTTTCTGCGACTGCGTCTGGCTCATTACGCAGCAGATTGGGATCGAGCATGCTTATCCTGTGTATTTATGAGTTAAAAGAAGGGGACGCACTCCCGCTGGAATGCGTTGAAAACATTGACCACATTACCGCAACGTCTGTTTCAGCGGTAGCGTTTTGTCGGGCTATTTTGATCGAGTTCAGCCAGCCAGGCCAGCTTTTCGCCAATTTTGCCTTCAAGACCGCGTTGAGTGGGATGATAGTAACGCGTTTGCGCCATTTCGGGTGGGAAATAGATTTCACCCGCAGCATAGGCATTGGCTTCGTCATGCGCATAGCGATAGCTTTCGCCCAGCCCCATCTCTTTCATTAGCTTCGTGGGGGCATTGCGCAAATGATCGGGAACATCGAAATCTGGATGGTCGCGTGCATCACGCATCGCCGCCTTAAACGCGTTATAGACGGCGTTACTTTTTGGCGCACTGGCGAGATAGACAATGGCCTGCGCAATCGCGCGCTCCCCTTCTGCCGGACCAACCCGGGTGAAACAGTCCCAGGCCGCAATAGCCACCTGCATGCCTCGTGGATCGGCATTGCCGACGTCTTCAGACGCAATGGCCAGTAGCCGACGCGCGACATACAGCGGATCGCCACCGGCGGTAATAATACGGGCGTACCAGTACAGGGCGGCATCCGGCGCCGATCCCCGGACGGATTTATGCAAGGCAGAAATCAGGTCATAAAAGCGATCGCCTTTATTATCGAACCGGGCAGACCGTTCCCCCGCCACTTCGGTCAGCAACTGGGGCGTCAGCTCACGTTTGCCTGTGCCGTTGGTTTCGGCCATATCGGCCATCATTTCCAGCGTATTCAGAGCACGACGTGCATCGCCGTTGACCAGTTCCGCAATCATACGCCGCGTATTGTCAGGTAACAGGATATCGCTGTTGCCATAACCCCGACTGGCATCCTGCATCGCCTGGTCAAGCACCTGCTCAATATCTTCTGTGGTCAGGGATTTAAGTAAATAGACACGAGCACGTGACAGCAGTGCGGAGTTAAGCTCAAAGCTGGGATTTTCTGTCGTGGCACCGATAAACGTGATAGTGCCGTCTTCAATATGGGGAAGAAACGCATCCTGCTGACTTTTGTTGAAGCGATGGACTTCATCTACAAACAGGATAGTGCGGCGGCCCGCCTGCTTGCTCAGCCTTGCGCGTTCAATGGCTTCACGAATCTCTTTGACACCAGAGGTGACCGCAGAAATACGCTCAACGTCCGCATTGCCATAGTGAGCGATAATCTCGGCCAGCGTTGTTTTTCCTGTCCCTGGCGGTCCCCAGAGAATCATGGAGTGCAGGTGCCCCGCTTCGATCGCGCGCGGCAACGGTTTACCCGCAGCCAGCAGGTGCTGCTGTCCAATGTATTGCTTCAGGGTTGCTGGCCGCATACGCGCGGCCAGCGGTTTAAAATCTTCACTGGAAAAATCCAGGGACAGGTTACCCACTACCACCTCACTGACGTTGGTCATCCACCGTGACGCCTTTTGGCGGGGTGAATGTGAATTTATCCGGGCTAATCGGGCCGTTTTTCTGGCTCTTTAGCTGGTAGTTACTGCGCTGCCCATCCTGCTCGATGGCGCTAAACTGATTAATGGTGCCATCTGGCGTCACGTCAATCGTGAACTGCTTGAGGTTGCCATCGCTTTTCTTCGGCGTTAGTTCAAATTTGTCACCCTGCTGTTTTACGTTGTATTGCTGCCAGTCACTGGCCTGGTTACGGGCAATCAACATAAACGGTGTATTGCTTGTCGCATTCTTTAACAGGCTGACCGTAGCTTGTTCAACAAACGGGTTATAGAACCATAACGATTTCCCGTCAGAAATAATGATGCTCTCGTCGGGTGCGGTCATATGCCAGTTGAACAGGCTGGGGCGCTTAACCCAGAGCTCGCCTTCACCCTCCTGCACGTTGGCACCGCTGCCATCGGTCACCTTTTGAGTAAAGCTGGCGTGGAAGCTGTTAACTTTATTAAGGCGCTGTTGCAGGTCGCTCGACGCATCGGCGAGAACGTTGGCTGACCCCAAAGCGGCCAGCAGGCCTAAGGCGATTACGCGTAATTTCATCTGCTTAAATCCTTATTAAATCGTTTCCCGTTGATCACGTGACTAAGCCTGGTCGCTGTCCTGCGTTTAATACAGGAGAAAAAACCGAAACACTAATCAACTATGGGGGTTAACCGCTAAAAAACAATGAGCCAGTGGAAACTGGCTCATTGTTTTGTGTTTCAAAGCTTATCGTTCAGGCTTTACATATCATGGGGTGGTGGAGAGAGCACTTCACGGTTACCGTTGTGGCCCGGTGACGAGACGATGCCCTGTGCTTCCATCTGTTCAATGATGCGCGCAGCACGGTTATAACCGATACGGAACTGACGCTGTACGCCCGAAATCGAGGCGCGTCGCTTATCCACCACAAAGGCAACAGCCTGATCGAACAACGGATCGAGTTCTTCATCGCTGTCAATGCCGCCCCCGCCTTCACTTTCTTCGCCCGCTGTAATGCTTTCAATATATTGCGGACGCCCGCGCGCTTTCCAGTCCTGCACGACAGCATGTACTTCCTGATCGCGCACAAAGGCACCGTGAACACGCACCGGCATTGATGAGTTGGGCGGCATGTAAAGCATATCGCCCATCCCCAGTAACGATTCTGCACCGCCCTGATCAAGGATGGTTCGCGAGTCAATTTTACTTGAGACAGTAAACGCGATACGGGTAGGAATGTTGGCTTTGATGAGGCCGGTAATGACGTCAACTGACGGACGCTGGGTTGCCAGAACAAGGTGGATTCCCGCCGCACGCGCTTTCTGTGCAAGACGTGCAATCAGTTCTTCCACTTTCTTACCGACAGCCATCATCAAATCGGCGAACTCATCCACCATCACCACGATGTAAGGCAGTTTTTCCAGCACTGGCGGCGTCATATCCATGCTGTCGCCTGGCTTCCAGAACGGATCGGGAATCGGCCGCCCCATTGCATCCGCCTGCGCCACTTTTTCGTTGTAGCCAGCCAGATTACGTACACCTAGCGCCGACATCAGCTTATAGCGACGCTCCATCTCACCGACACTCCAGCGCAGCGCGTTCGCCGCATCTTTCATATCGGTCACGACTTCGGTCAGCAGATGCGGAATGCCTTCGTAAACGGAAAGCTCGAGCATCTTGGGGTCAATCATAATAAAGCGCACGTCTTCCGGCGTGGCTTTATACAGCATGCTGAGGATCATCGCATTCACGCCGACGGACTTACCGGAACCGGTTGTACCCGCTACCAGTAAGTGTGGCATTTTAGCCAGATCGGCGACGACCGGCTGGCCGGCAATATCTTTACCCAGCACCACAGACAGCGGCGAGGGATTGTCACGGAATTTTGGACAATCCAGCACTTCACGCAGGTAAACGGTCTGGCGATGACGGTTGGGTAATTCCAGACCAACATAGGGTTTGCCAGGGATCACTTCAACCACACGCACTGCCGTAGTCGACAGGGAGCGGGCCAAATCGCGTGACAGGTTAGAGATACGCGCCGCTTTTACGCCCGGCGCGAGATCCAGTTCAAAACGGGTAATCACAGGTCCTGGCGAAATGCCCACCACCTCGGCCTTGACGCGGTAGTCACCCAGACGCGCCTCAACCAGTCTTGCTGTCTGCTCAAGGGCGAACATATCAACCGGTTCTTCCTCTTCCGGCGGCGCGGTCAGGAGATCGAGTGACGGTAAGGGTGTAGAAGGTTTTTCGAGTGGCTGCTCGTGACGCATCAGGAAGGGGTGAATCAGGCTGTCATGCACGGATGGCTTCGCCTCCGTGACCGGCTCCGGCTGCTGCGCAGGCGCGGCAAAATGATCGGCCGCAAAGGTCTGGGCCGATTCTACACGCTGAGCCGCAGGCTGTTCTGGTGCAGCCTGAACGTGCTGCCAGGGCTCATGTTGTGGCGCGACCTCGCTGACGTCCGGCGATGCTGCAATGGTGAACAGCGGCTCGACAGGGCCATCGTCGACCAGGTCCTTCATTGGGGAGAAATCGAAGGCCGCTGACGTATCCAGATTGAAAACGGGTGCATTGTCTTCAGGCACCGTTTCATAGCGCTGTTGCTGTTGCTGTGCGAACTGACGCGCCAGCGAGGCCTGCTGCAATGCCAGCTCATCGTCCTCGTGCGCGTCGTCCTGCTGCCAGCTTTCGCCATAGCGTTGCTGCTGCTCTGACTGGAACGCCTGACGCAACTCTGCCTGTTGCAGCGCATCCTGCTCCTCTGCTGACCAGTCAGTGAGTGACGCATCTTCTTTCGTAGGTTGTGATGACGGCAGTTCAGCACGTTTGGCTTTTTCTTCCGCCATACGCTGTGAAGGCAGTTTAATGCCGTACGAGGCCAGCTCACGTCGGGTAGGCAGTTTAACCGGATTAGGCCGCGGCAGCGCCGGACCAATCCCCTGTTTCACCTGTGGATTCGACACCGTTTCAGGGACAGGCTCAAACAGCGGTGAGGATGCTGACGATGCTGCGGTTGCCGCAGCACCGGCGACAGCAGCGCTGTTCAGCGAGGCTGCTGACGTGGCTTCACGCCAGTTACCCATTTTGGGTTCGTCATCCTCATAAGCGGTAAAGTGCGGGGCAGCCGCCGGTGCATCGTCCGGTAACTCAAAGCGGTAGCGCGGCGGTTCAGTGAGAGGCTTCTCCTGTGGCATCGGCTCGCGCGGTGCAGTGTGCGTCACCGGGGCAGGATGAGGCGATGCCGCAACAGGCGAAACAGGTTCAGGCGTCGCTGCAACCTGTTCAGGCTCAGGTGAAGCTGATGGCGCACTGACAGGCGTTGCCGCCATTGTTGCGGCAGCAGGCTGCGCAGGTGCTGTGGCAGTAGCCTGAGCGCTTGCCGTCGGTGTCGTGGTCGCAGATACTTCGGCTGTGGCCGCAACAGCGGCGCGGGTGGCGGTGGCGGCCCTGGCTAACAGTGGATCATGCGCATCCAGATCGGGCTGCGCCTTACGCGGCGCGGTTAGCAATACGTCATCGTCGTCGTCCGTCTGAGCATGAAGGACGGGTGCGCTCTCGTGATAATCGTCTGCTTCGTCCTCTTCATGCCAGGGTTCATCATGACGTGAGCGGTTGCTGGCGAATGTCAGCACGCCCATGACCACGCCACCGATTCTTTCCGCAATGGTTAACCATGACCAGCCCGTATACAGCGTGATCCCTGCGGCCCAGATGCAGAGCAAAGTCAGTGTGCCACCTGCCGGACTGAACCAGGGTGAAATGGCATTACTGACGAGGCTGCCAATGACGCCTCCGGAAGCAAAATACCAGATGTCGTCCGCGTTGAGCGCGGCCATCCCACAGGTGGTGACGACCAGGGCCAGGACACCGATTAAGCGTAAACCAATGGCAAAGTAGTCCACATAATCCTGGTTATCCCGCTGGCGAAACGCTATCCAGCACAGCCCCAGTATGACCGGCGGAATGGCATAGGCCATCACACCAAAGATGAAAAGCAGCGTATCAGCCAGCCATGCGCCGACTGTGCCACCCATGTTATGGATAGGTTCATGCCAGGCCGTTTGCGACCAGCTCGGATCGGAAGGATTAAAGCTGACCAGGGAAACCATCAGGTAGATGGCGAACAATGCCACCAAAATAAGTAACGCTTCCAGCAGACGGCGTCCGCTGCTCAGCGACTGTAACGAAACGTCTTTATCTTCTGTGTATTCCTGGCTCAAGAGATCTCTCCAGGTGCCTGTAAAGTAAGAAACAACAGCGTCGGGCTCACCCGACGCTGGTCCTGTATGTATTCACAGGAGTGTACCGAAATTTCCCAGGCTTTGCACCTGCCACGCATCAGCGCGTTTTGATCACCAGACGATTGCTCTGTTTGACCTCTTCCATCACCACATAAGTACGCGTGTCGTTTACGCCTGGCAGGCGCAGCAAGGTTTCACCCAGCAGCTTGCGGTAAGCGGACATATCAGGCACGCGCGTTTTAAGCAGGTAGTCGAAATCACCAGAAACCAGGTGACACTCTTGAGTTTCCTCAAGTTTTTGCACAGCGGCGTTAAATTGCTCAAACACATCAGGTGCGCCACGATTCAGAGTAATCTCAACAAATACCAGTAATGAAGCATCCAGGTAGTGAGGGTTGAGTTGCGCAGTATAGCCAAGGATGAACCCCTGACGTTCAAGACGGCGTACACGCTCAAGACAAGGTGTAGGAGATAATCCTACACGTTTGGAAAGTTCCACGTTTGAGATGCGACCGTCTTTCTGCAATTCATTGAGAATGTTTCTGTCGATCCTGTCGAGATCCTTACCGGGGCGTTTCTTATTATCTACCATTATTATTGTCTCTCTTCATTCCTTCCCTTTACCTGCCATCCCCTGAAAACGGTCATTGTTCGGGGCATTTTTGAAGTGAAATAACGGCGTCTGAGCGCATTCGTACCTATTTGTATGACGCATGCTGTCTGTCCACCGCATGCGTCATGACCAATATCAGACGATAAAATTCGTTCGGTACTCTGCCCAAAACGCGGCGGCAACACCCGTTTTGTTCAGACTAAGTTATTCGCTTCTCACACTGTTTTCGCAAATGCGCAGGCGATTGTCAAAGTAAAATGTCTAAATTCAGGACAAGATGCCAGACACTTCGCTGGGTCACTGTTTTTAAATGAGTATTTTCGTGCGATGGTGGTCTGTAAACTGAATTTTTGCCCCCTTTTGGCACAGGAGGCAGGCGAAAAAGCCATTCATCGTCTACGCCGTTTGCAGCAATCGCTAACAAAAGTGCGCAAGTGTTGTCTTTGCTACGGCATATTCCCTACAATCGCAGGTTATGTCAGGTGAATAAAACTGAGGAACGCATGAGTACGGCTAAACACAGTAAGTTGCTCATTTTGGGCTCTGGTCCGGCAGGTTATACCGCGGCCGTCTATGCTGCACGCGCCAATTTGAATCCAGTACTGATTACCGGGCTGGAAAAAGGCGGTCAGCTGACCACCACGACGGAAGTGGAAAACTGGCCGGGCGACCCGCATGATCTGACAGGTCCCTCGCTGATGGAACGTATGCATGAGCATGCCGAGAAATTTAACACGGAAATTATTTTCGATCATATTCATACGGTCGATCTGCAGAACCGTCCCTTCCGTCTGACCGGTGACAGTGGCGAATATACTGCCGATGCGCTGATTATTGCCACGGGTGCATCAGCACGCTATCTGGGCTTACCGTCGGAAGACGCTTTTAAAGGCAAAGGCGTTTCGGCCTGTGCGACCTGTGATGGTTTCTTCTACCGCAACCAAAAAGTCGCCGTTATCGGTGGCGGAAACACCGCGGTTGAAGAAGCACTTTATCTGGCGAATATCGCCTCTGAAGTGCATTTAATTCACCGCCGCGACAGCTTCCGCGCAGAGAAAATCCTTATTGATCGTCTGATGGAAAAAGTCAGCAACGGCAATATCGTGTTGCATACACACAGAACGCTGGAAGAAGTGGTCGGCGATCAGATGGGCGTGACGGGCCTGACGCTACGTTCAACGCTGAATACCGAAGAGACCGAAACGCTGGATGTTGCCGGCCTGTTTGTTGCTATCGGACACAGCCCGAATACGGCGATTTTCGATGGTCAGCTGGCGCTGGAAAACGGCTACATCAAGGTACAGTCCGGCCTGCATGGTAATGCCACGCAAACCAGTATCCCTGGCGTGTTTGCCGCGGGTGACGTCATGGACCATATCTACCGTCAGGCCATTACCTCTGCCGGTACCGGTTGTATGGCTGCGTTAGATGCAGAGCGTTATCTTGACGGATTGGTTAAGAACGATAAGTAAGTTGTTAATAACCTGATCTTAATTGTTTGAGGCGACTGTTTTTCAGTCGCCTTTTTTATTATCACCATGCTAAATTCAGGCGCCGGGTGTGAGGACCAGCCTCATTTCATTTGTCTTTGCCACATTGGGTTTCGCATGAATAAATCGCGTCAGCAGCATCTTACTCGTTGGCTTCGTCAACAGTGTCATCATGCTGGCCCCTGGTTGCGCGTTACGTCGTTGCTGGGCTGCGCTGGCGCGCTTCTGATTATCATGCAGGCATGGCTTTTAGCGTCGCTACTGCAGGCGCTGATTATTGACAGGCATTCTCCAGCCTCCCTTTTGTCCTCATTTTCACTTCTGATCCTGTGCTTTGTTCTGCGCGCCGCGCTGAATTATGCCCGTGAGCAGGCTGGATTCCGTGCAGGGCAGGCCATCCGTCAGGCTTTGCGTAAACAGGTGCTGGATCGTCTGGCCGCGTTGGGTCCGGCCTGGATACAGGGCAAGCCCGCCGGCAGCTGGGCAACGTTACTCCTTGAGCAAACCGAGGATATGCAGGCCTATTACGCGCGTTATTTGCCACAGATGACGCTGGCGGCGGTCATTCCCTGTTGCATATTGCTCACCCTGTTTCCGTTAAACTGGGCGGCAGGTCTGATCCTGTTCGCGACCGCGCCGTTGATCCCGCTTTTTATGGCCCTGGTCGGCATGGGCGCGGCCGAGGCTAATCGCCGTAACTTTGTGGCGCTCGCACGCCTGAGTGGCAACTTTCTGGATCGCTTGCGTGGTCGGGAAACCCTGCGTCTGTTTCATCGGGCAGACGCCGAAAAACAGGCGATTGCTGACGCCACGACGGATTTCCGTCAACGGACGATGGAGGTTCTGCGCCTGGCCTTTCTTTCTTCGTCAGTACTGGAATTTTTTGCGTCACTGTCCATCGCCGTTGTCGCCGTTTATTTTGGCTTTTCCTATTTGGGCGAACTGCACTTTGGTGATTATGGCCGCGGCGTGACGCTGTTTGCCGGCTTCCTGGTGCTGATTCTGGCCCCGGAATTTTTTCAGCCTCTGCGCGATTTGGGCACATTCTACCATGCTAAAGCGCAGGCAATTGGCGGTGCCGATGCGCTTGAACGCTTTATGCAGGAAACGCCAGAGGCCGAAAACACATCCGCCAGCGACGCCTTTAGCGCAACGGCGCCAGTAGAGCTGGTGGCAGAAAATCTGACGGTGCACGCGCCCAATGGCCATCAGCTCTGCGGCCCGCTCACCTTCACCCTGCGCGCAGGCACGCGCGTCGCGCTGGTGGGCAAAAGCGGTGCAGGCAAAACCGCACTGTTAAATGCCCTGCTGGGCTTTTTACCTTATCAGGGATCGCTGAAAGTTAACGGCATTGAACTTCACCGTATCGCACGCCATGACTGGCATCGGCATCTTGCCTGGGTCGGCCAGAATCCCCAGCTACCCGCCGCAACGTTACGGGACAATATCATCATGGATGCGCCGCACGATCCCGCACGGCTAAGTGCCTTAACCGCATCATGTGGGATCGATGAATTTCTTTCCCGACTGCCTGCCGGACTGGATACCGAACCGGGGGATGCCAGTCATCACTTATCGGTCGGTCAGGCACAGCGCATTGCCGTAGCCCGCGCGCTGTATAAACCCGCCCAGTTATTGTTACTGGATGAGCCCGCTGCCAGCCTGGACAGTCAAAGTGAACATCATGTGATGCAGGCATTAAATCAGGCGGCCACGCGCCAGACGACACTGATGATCACCCACCAAATTGATCTGCTTCAGACATGGGATGCGATCTGGGTAATGCAGGCCGGTCAGATCGTACAGCAGGGCGACTGGCAGACGCTGACTGCGTCCGGTCCGTTCAGTGATTTATTACAACACCGGCAACAGGAGATTTTCTGATGACGGCTCTGCGTCCCTTTCTGCGGCTATGGCTGCGTCATCCCTTCCGCCTGACGTCAGGGATCGTGCTGGCGATTGTCACGCTGTTAGCCAGTATCGGCTTGCTCACGTTGTCGGGCTGGTTTCTGGCCGCCTCTTCTGTAGCCGGTGTGGCTGGCCTGTATAGTTTCAACTATATGCTTCCCGCCGCTGGCGTGCGCGGCGCAGCGATTACCCGTACCGCCGCCCGGTATTTTGAGCGCTTAGTAAGTCACGACGCAACGTTTCGGGTTTTACAGCATCTGCGTGTCTTCACGTTTAGCCGCCTGATTGCGCTTTCTCCCGGCCAGCTCGCGCTCTTTCGTCAGGCCGATCTGCTTAATCGTTTTGTTGGTGATGTGGATACGCTGGATTATCTCTATTTGCGGGTCCTCTCGCCGCTGCTGGGCGCGTTTATCGTTATCGTCGTGGTAACAGCCGGCCTCAGCCTGATTGATCTGCACCTGGCGCTGGTGCTGGGCGGCATTCTGCTTACGCTGCTCTGCCTTTTTCCCCCGCTGTTCTACCGTCTGGGCGCGCCCACCGGCATCGCGATTGCCAGGCAGCGATCGCGCTGGCGAGAGCAGTTAATGCACTGGCTGGCGGGACAGGCAGAACTGACACTGTATGGTAACGCTGCCCGCTGGCGGGCCAGGCTGGACGAAGATGAGCAGCAGTGGCAGGACGCACAACGTCAGCAGGAGCGTTTACAGGCGCTGGCGCAAAGTCTGCTGCTGTTATGCAGTGGCCTCACTGTTACTGCCCTGCTCTGGCTGAGCGCAACAAGCATTGCGCAGCAGCAACTGCCCGGACCGCTCATTGCCCTGGTGGTGTTTTGTGCCCTGGCAGCTTTTGAAGCACTGGCGCCGATCGCGAGCGCCTTTTTGCCCCTGTCTCAGGTAATCACAGCAGCACAACGCGTCAATGACGTTATCGATCAGTCGCCTGCCATCCTCTTTCCATCCACAAGCACGGTTCCCGCCGGTGCGCTGCAACTCAGGATTGACGCGCTGGATTTCCGTTATCCGGGACGACCTGAAAAGGTGTTGGATCAGTTTTCACTGACGATGAAAGCCGGTGAACGTATTGCCCTTCTCGGCCCCACAGGCTGCGGCAAGTCCACCTTGCTTGGGCTGCTCACCCGCGCCTGGGAGGCGCAACAGGGCGAAATCGTATTGAACAGCGTACCGCTTGCGGACTGGGATGAAGCCCAACTTCGCCAGCGCATCAGCGTAGTCACCCAGCGCGTCCATGTGTTTAGTCAGACGCTACGGGACAATTTGTTGCTGGCCTGCCCCACCGCCAGTGATGCAATGCTTGAAAATGCACTGGTGCAAACCGGGCTTCAGGGCCTGCTGGAAAATGAAGAAGGGCTTAATGCCTGGCTGGGTGAAGGCGGCCGTCCGCTGTCGGGTGGAGAGCTACGCCGCCTGGCCATCGCCCGGGCGATGTTACACAACGGCGACTTATGGCTTCTGGACGAGCCGACTGAAGGACTTGATGCCACCACCGAGCAGCAGATTCTCGCCCTTCTGCAGCAGATCACCACGGGTAAAACGGTCATTATGGTAACGCATCGTCTGCGCGGCCTGGCGCAAATGGACCGAATTTGCCTTATGGACAGCGGTAAGATCGTCGAGCAGGGAAATCATTCTGAATTAGTCGCAAAAGGTGGACGTTACTGGCGTTTCCAGCAGCGCTTTGCGCTATAGTGCTGAGCAAACGCTGAGGGGTACATTACCGCGATGAGACTGGTTCAACTGTCACAAGAGTCGTTGCGCTTTCCGCCACCGGAAACCGCGCTGCGCGAGCCGAACGGCCTGCTGGCGATGGGCGGCGATCTCTCCCCTGCACGCCTGCTGAGTGCCTATCAGCAGGGTATTTTTCCCTGGTTCTCGCCCGGCGATCCGATTTTGTGGTGGTCACCCGATCCGCGAGCGGTGTTATTCCCGACGCAGTTCCATCTCAGTCGCAGTATGAAGCGGTTTCATCAGCAGTCACCTTATCGGGTGACGATGAATGAGGCCTTTGGCGATGTCGTTGACGGCTGTGCCCTGGGCCGCGAAGAAGGTACATGGATTACGTTTGAAGTGAAACGCGCCTGGCAGAAGCTCTATGAACTGGGCCACGCGCATTCGATTGAAGTCTGGCGCGATCAAACCCTTGCAGGTGGCATGTACGGTCTGGCGTTGGGACAAATCTTTTGCGGCGAATCGATGTTCAGCCTGCAACCCAATGCGTCAAAAACGGCCTTACTGGTATTCTGTCAGCATTTTATTAAGCACGGGGGCCAGTTAGTGGATTGTCAGATACTTAACCCCCATACCGCTTCGCTGGGAGCGGTTGAGATTGCACGCGATCGTTATCTTGAGCAGGTAAAAAACCTGGCATCCCTGGCCGTTGACAGCGGCTGCTGGCGTAATCAAACCCTTTTTTAAAAGTTGCGTAGATGTTTTGCACACATAAAGTCGGTTAAGTGATATAATAGCCAGGTTTGGTATGTCGTCCGCGCTTGGTTTTCAAGCCGGAATTGCCAGGCTGGGAATCTCATCGCACTCTCGGAACTGTTTCAATCGTGCGCGTGTTACCGGTTGATTCAGATTCTTAGCCCGCTAATCCCCCGCAGACGTCACATAAACACCCGAATTTAACCGACATGCTCGCGTTGACACGCGAAGCACGGCGATGCGTTGGCTTTATTGCCGACGGTTCTTTACATAACTTGTTGAATTGGGCATTATCTTGCCGATTCAACTGAAAGGTAGTACACCCAGAGGATTCGATGGCCAAAGAAGACAATATTGAAATGCAAGGTACCGTACTGGATACGTTACCTAACACCATGTTCCGCGTAGAACTTGAGAACGGACACGTGGTTACCGCTCATATCTCCGGTAAAATGCGTAAAAACTACATCCGCATCCTGACGGGCGACAAAGTGACTGTCGAGCTGACCCCGTACGACCTGAGCAAAGGCCGCATTGTCTTCCGTAGTCGCTGAGTTGCGTTGATGCTGCTGCCTGCGTGCGCGCAGGCGGACAAAAAAAAGGCCGGATTTTATCCGGCCTTTTCTCGTTCTGTGAAACGGTGCTTAGTGCACCGTCCCTTCCGTTTTGCGTTTTTGCGCGCTGAGGAAGTGATAGGTCAGTTGCCCCTTCTCTTTATCCAGCGCAACGGAAACCGATCCCCCGTCGACCAGAGAACCAAACAGCAGTTCGTTCGCCAGCGGTTTCTTCAGGCTCTCCTGCACGGTACGCGCCATTGGACGGGCACCCATCGCTTTGTCATAGCCCTTCTCTGCCAGCCAGTCACGCGCTTCGTCACTGACTTCCAGCGAAACGCCTTTCGCATCCAGCTGCGCCTGCAGTTCAACAATAAACTTGTCGACCACCTGGTGAATGACGTCCGTTGACAGGTGGCTGAACCAGATAATGTTGTCCAGACGGTTACGGAATTCAGGCGTAAAGATTTTCTTAATCTCTTCCATTGCATCCGTACTGTTGTCCTGATGAATCAGGCCAATAGATTTACGCTCAGTTTCACGCACGCCGGCGTTGGTGGTCATCACCAGCACCACGTTACGGAAGTCCGCTTTGCGACCGTTGTTATCAGTCAGCATGCCGTTGTCCATGACCTGCAACAACAGGTTGAACACGTCCGGATGCGCTTTCTCAATTTCATCCAGCAGCACAACGGCGTGAGGATGTTTGATCACCGCATCGGTCAGCAAGCCGCCCTGATCGAAACCGACATAGCCGGGAGGCGCACCAATCAGACGGCTGACGGTGTGACGTTCCATATATTCGGACATGTCGAAGCGCAGCAGTTCGATGCCCAGCGCTTTAGCTAACTGGACGGTCACTTCGGTTTTACCCACACCGGTAGGACCGGCAAACAGGAACGACCCTACCGGCTTGCGATCCTGACCCAGACCTGCGCGGCTCATCTTGATGGCTTCAGTCAATGCCTCAATGGCATTATCCTGACCGAAGACCAGCATTTTCAGACGGTCGCCCAGATTTTTCAGCGTATCGCGATCGGTTGCTGACACACTTTGCTCCGGAATACGGGCAATACGCGCCACCACCGTTTCAATGTCCGCCACATTCACCGTTTTCTTACGTTTGCTGGCAGGCATCAGGCGCGCACGGGCACCGGCTTCATCAATGACATCGATAGCCTTATCCGGCAAATGACGATCGTTGATGTATTTCACCGCCAGCTCCACCGCCGCGCGCACGGCTTTCGCGGTGTAACGTACATCATGGTGCGCTTCGTATTTGGTTTTCAGACCATTAAGAATCTGCACCGTCTCTTCAACAGAGGGCTCGGTAATGTCAATTTTCTGGAAACGACGCGCCAGGGCACGATCTTTCTCAAAAATATTGCTGAATTCCTGATAAGTGGTTGATCCCATTACGCGGATTTTGCCACTGGAGAGCAGCGGCTTAATCAGGTTAGCGGCATCCACCTGTCCACCCGATGCGGCGCCCGCACCGATAATGGTGTGAATTTCATCAATAAACAGGATGCTGGAGTTATCTTGCTCAAGCTGTTTCAGCAACGCTTTAAAACGTTTTTCAAAGTCACCACGGTACTTGGTGCCCGCCAGCAGCGAACCAATGTCCAGCGAGTAAATGGTGCAGTCCTTCATCACCTCTGGCACGTCGCCCTGAACGATTCGCCAGGCTAATCCTTCCGCAATCGCGGTTTTACCGACGCCCGACTCACCCACCAGCAGGGGGTTATTTTTACGGCGACGACACAGAACCTGAATCGTACGTTCCAGCTCTTTGTCGCGGCCAATCAGCGGATCAATGCCGCCAACGCGAGCAAGCTGATTAAGATTGGTGGTGAAGTTTTCCATACGTTCCTCCCCGCCTGCTTGCTCTTCGTTAACCGGATTTTCAGCACCAGGTGCCTGGCCCGGTTCGTCTTTGCGCGTACCGTGAGAGATGAAGTTCACCACATCGAGGCGGCTGACTTCGTGTTTGCGCAGCAGATACGCTGCCTGGGATTCTTGTTCGCTGAAGATGGCGACCAAAACATTCGCGCCATTGACTTCGCTGCGTCCGGATGACTGAACGTGGAACACGGCGCGTTGCAACACGCGCTGGAAGCTGAGCGTCGGTTGCGTATCGCGCTCCTCTTCACTGGCGGGCAGCACAGGCGTGGTTTGTTCAATGAAGGCTTCAAGCTCCTGCCGCAGAGCCACAATGTCCACCGTACAGGCTTCCAGTGCCTCTCTTGCCGACGGGTTACTGAGCAATGCCAGTAACAAATGCTCGACAGTCATAAACTCATGACGGTGCTCACGCGCTCTGGCGAAAGCCATGTTTAAACTGAGTTCCAGTTCTTGATTGAGCATTAGGCACCTCCTCCAGTTAATCGCTCTGACCTGCTTCCTGTATGGAGAGAGGCTCAGGCTTTTTCAAGCGTACACAGCAACGGATGATGATTGTCCCGCGCGTAATTGTTCACCTGTGCCGCTTTCGTCTCAGCGACTTCTGCGGTAAATACACCACAGATGGCTTTACCGTGGTAGTGAACTTTCAGCATCAGTTGCGTTGCACGTTCAATATCATAAGAAAAGAACTTTTGCAGAACGTCAATAACAAATTCCATAGGTGTATAATCGTCATTATTCAGAATGACTTTATACATCGAAGGTGGCTTTAACTCTTCGCGTACTTTACCTTCGGCTAAGTGTTCGAAATTTAGCCAGTCTTTAGTGTTTGCCATAGTGTTCCGTTGTGAGTCAGTACGTCATCATCAAACCCGGTGTCATCTGTAGAGTTTAACACGTGTGTCAAGTGCACTGCCGCTAATGAATCGGTCAGCCAAAAATTCGTTACGCGACCTGTATCACAAAATTTCAAATAGCGTTAACTACCTCAAATTTTGATGATTTTCTCCCCACCTGGCCCGGTGGTTTGCTTGACGATCGCGGCGATTTTTCTACATTCTAGCTTCACAAGCTGATTGAGTTTTAATCAAACCCGACTCACAGCTTACGTCACCTCACCTACTTATAAAATGTCTTGCGAGGGAAGTAAAAGCATGGAGACAGGTACCGTTAAATGGTTCAATAACGCCAAAGGTTTCGGCTTTATCTGTCCAATCGGGGGCGGCGAAGATATCTTCGCACACTACTCAACAATACAGATGGATGGTTACAGGACGTTAAAAGCGGGCCAGCAGGTCCATTTTGACGTTCATCAAGGCCCGAAGGGCAACCATGCCAGTCTTATTGTACCCGTAGAAGCGCAGCAGGCCGTGGCCTGACATCCCCAACGTTGGACCGCTCCGTCAAAAATGCCAGCCTGATGCGCTGGCATTTTTACTTTATGCCTTAACCCGCCTTCCCCTGCGCCAGTTGGATGACGCGAACAAACATCTCTTGCAGACAGGTCGGAACAGACGCGGTTCCGCGTTCTGCGGCCGCCATAGCGACCGTGATGGCCAGTTCCGGTTTTGATGCGCGATGAATCGCTTTGGTAATAATACGCCTGGAATTAACAGGCACGTTTAACGGCAGATGCGCTGCCGCATGGTAAACCTCGCTAAAGCCGTTGTTGTAGAGGAACTGTTCCATATCGGCCGCCGGAAGCTGGGTCAGATGATGCTTTTCATTATCATGCGGCTGAAGCTGGCTGCGCGCCGTGGCGGCATATTTTTTTCCTGCCATGTCGCCATCCGTCAGGACATGCCAGGCGATGCCCATGCGTCGGGCAAATTTCAGCAACGGCTTCAGACCTGACTGCGCATATTCAATGACTTTTATCCCTTCTGCCGCGAAGTGATAACCGCATTGTCGTGCCATCTGATTGATAATCCAGACTTCGGTTTCACCTTCCACCAGCAACCAGCAACGGGCAAACAACGCTGAGGGGCGGTTAACACGAATATGAAAGCCGATGCGACGGCTGTCTTCTGCACTCAATCCTTCAGGGCCGATGCGCCACGCCGCCACGCGCGTGGGTTCGCGTACCAGTCGACACACATCCTCTACCGCCACCTGCGACAATAACTCGCCCGAGTTGGTCGTGGCAATCTTCTGCAACGGCAGCAGCGCAAGCAAGTTCCAGGCCACCGAAAGCATGATGGGATGCAGTCGTGTTTCCGGATCTTCAATTAACAACAGCGGTCGCGCACCCGGGAGCAACGGCTCATTGCCCCTTGCCTGCATCAGTAAGCTAAACATCCGCAGCAAAATCAGCTGACGGCTGCGCACATCGGTCGCAGCAATCAGATGATTAAGCTGATCTAGCGAACGCCAGCCCTCAACGCCATCCCGTGACTGTGGATCGACGCGGAACGCCTGGCTCCCGTGATCCGGATGCTGCACCAGAAAATAGTGCTCCATCAGTTGCTGTAGCGTTTGCACGCCCTGACGCAGGACCGCATCGCTCAACTGTTGGGGATGACGGTCCAGATCGCGCGTCAGGTTATCCAGCTCCTGCGTCAGTTGATTTAATGTCGTCAGACGTTCATCCACCCGGCTGGCAATGGGACGCAGGCGGCGGCTAAAACGCGCATCGCGCAGGCGTAATACCGGATTCATACGCAGAAGAACATCGATCGCCTCAGCCGTTCCCGCTTCAGGCAACACCTGGCCCTCGCTGTCGATAAAGCGTCGCGAGGATCGAATCTGGCCAGCGTGTCGTCTGGCCTGGATGCTGTAACGCAGATAGCGTTGTCCGGGTATCGCGCCTCGCCAGAAAGGCGCAAGTGGTCCGCTGGTTTCTGCCTCATCCTCACGAAAATGAAAAACCACAGACAGGCGATGCACCTGGTCGTCCCTGTCACCTGGCGTAAAATGAAAATCGTCAGACGTAAAAACATACTCGCGCGTGTGCGGTGACAGCAGCAGACTCAGTGCATCCAGCAGACTGGATTTCCCCCAGGCATTTTCGCCGATCAACAGGTTAATGCGCGTTAACGGAAGAGAAAGCTGATTAATGCCGCGAAATCCCCGGATATCGATATGTTCCAGATTCATAGCGCTTTATCCTCTGAGCTGACCGAAGAAGGGAACGCGTTGCTCTGGCGGTCAGGTGACTTTACCGTCAGGGTTTACTCCCCTGTGCTTTTTCGTTAGCGTAGCGTCAATTTTAACATGGACGATCTTTTCATTATGTATTCAGGACTGTTACTGATTCTCCTCCCGCTTTTCGCTGGCTGGCTGTTACCCGTCCGGCAGGCCAGGTTTCTTAAGGCGGTAAATCGTCTGCTGGGCTGGATGGTCTATGTCATTCTGTTTTTTATGGGCATCAGCCTGGCTTTTCTGGACAACCTTAGCAGCAATCTGATCACCGTTTTTTATACGGCATCCGTCGCTGCGGGCTGTATTTTACTGTGCAACCTGCTGGCATTGCGCTGGCTGGAACAGCGGATGCCCTGGCAACATCATCATAAACAGCAAAAACTGCCGTCACGTTTACATATGGCGCTGGAATCGCTGACGTTGTGCGGCGTCGTAGTCCTCGGCTTTGCGCTGGGCCTTACGCAATGGCCCTGGCTGCACCATGCATCCGCAGCCAGTGAATATGCCTTGATCTTCCTGCTCTTGCTGGTCGGTATTCAACTGCGCGGCAGCGGCATGACGCTGCGTCAGATTATCCTGAATCGCCGGGGGATGACGATTGCCTGTGTCGTCCTGCTGAGTGGCTTACTGGGCGGCATTATAGCGGCGCTGATACTGGGGCTCCCCCTTAAAACCGGCCTGGCACTCGCCAGTGGCTTTGGCTGGTATTCCCTTTCCGGCATTCTGATGACAGAAGCCTTTGGGCCAGTGATCGGCAGTGCCGCGTTTTTTAATGACCTGCTGCGAGAGCTTATCGCCATTATGCTGATTCCCGCGCTGATCGCCCGCCACCGCAGCAGCGCGCTGGGCTTGTGCGGCGCGACGTCGATGGATTTTACCCTGCCCGTTTTACAACGTGCAGGCGGTACCGATATTGTGCCGGCGGCGATCGTGCATGGATTTATTATGAGCCTGGCCGCGCCCGTGCTTATTGCGCTGTTCTCAGCCTGAGCGCGAAATTCAACTTTTGATGCAATTTTTTACGGTAGAGTTGAATGACTCTCGTCTACGCTTCTTGGTAGCTGTTTAATTCTGCCCTCCCCGGGATGGCAACGAATGACCAAGGAGATGAAGATGAAACAAACCGTCGCGGCGCTGGTGGCCAAAACGCTGGAAAACGCCGGTGTAAAACGTATTTGGGGCGTCACAGGTGACTCGTTAAACGGACTCACTGACAGTCTGAACAAAATGGGCACCATTGAGTGGATGCCTACCCGCCATGAAGAAGTGGCAGCTTTTGCTGCGGGTGCGGAAGCACATGCCAGTGGCACGCTTGCGGTCTGCGCGGGTTCCTGTGGGCCAGGTAACCTGCATCTGATTAACGGGCTGTTCGACTGCCACCGCAATCGCGTTCCGGTACTGGCCATTGCCGCCCACATCCCCTCCAGTGAGATCGGCAGCGGTTACTTCCAGGAAACGCATCCACAAGAGTTGTTTCGCGAGTGCAGTCACTATTGCGAACTGGTCTCCAATCCCGAGCAGTTGCCCCAGGTATTGGGCATTGCCATGCGCAAAGCGATTCTGAACCGTGGGGTTTCCGTGGTGGTGCTGCCGGGCGATGTGGCGCTGCAACCTGCTCCCGATGCTGCGCGTGCAGAGTGGTATCCACCGCAGCTACCCGTCGTGTTGCCGTCTGCCGATGAACTGGCGACCCTGACACAAACACTGAATGACGCCCGCAATATTACGCTGATGTGCGGCAGCGGCTGTGCCGGTGCGCATGAGGAAGTGGTGCAACTGGCGGCAACGCTGAAAGCCCCTGTTGTGCATGCGTTGCGCGGCAAAGAGCATATCGAATATGACAACCCGTACGATGTGGGCATGACCGGGCTAATCGGTTTCTCCTCGGGTTATCATGCCATGATGAATGCGGATACGCTGGTGCTGTTGGGTACTCAGTTCCCCTATCGCGCCTTCTACCCTGAGAAAGCCAACATCATTCAAATCGATATTAATCCCGGCAGTCTGGGATCGCACTGTCATGTCGACCAGGCGTACGTCGGTGATGTCAAAACGACGCTGCGCGCGTTACTGCCGAAGCTGCAGGTGAAAACCGATCAGCATCATCTCGACAGTGCGCTGAAACACTACGCGGAAGCGCGTAAGGATTTGGATGCGCTGGCCACCGCGAACGACAGGCAGCCCATTCACCCGCAGTATCTGGCTCAGCAAATCAGTGAACTGGCTGACGAAGATGCTATTTTTACCTGCGATGTGGGCACGCCGACCGTGTGGGCGGCGCGTTATCTGAAGATGAACGGCAAGCGTCGCCTGCTCGGATCGTTTAATCACGGTTCGATGGCGAACGCCATGCCACAGGCGATGGGTGCACAGTCGCTTAACCGGGACCGTCAGGTCGTGGCGCTCTGTGGCGATGGTGGATTCAGCATGCTGATGGGTGATTTTCTGACCGTCGCACAGCTGAAATTGCCTGTCAAACTGGTCATTTTTAACAACAGTTCGCTGGGGTTTGTCGCCATGGAAATGAAAGCGGGCGGCTACCTGACTGACGGGACGGATCTGCATAATCCTGACTTTGCGGCCATTGCCGAGGCCTGCGGCGTGAAAGGTATTCGGGTTGAAAAAGCGTCAGAACTCAATGGCGCACTGGAACAGGCCTTTGCCCATGACGGCCCGGTGCTGGTGGATGTGATCACCGCGAAGGAAGAGCTGGCTATGCCGCCGGAGATCAAGCTGGAACAGGCCAAAGGATTCAGCCTCTATATGCTTCGTGCCATCATCAATGGACGGGGTGACGAAGTGCTGGAGCTGGCAAAAACCAACTGGCTACGGTAAAACAGAGTGCTCTTGCGGGCGGGTTCTCTGCCCGCCTGTTTTCCGCAGACCAGGAGCGCCCGATGATCGATTTACGCAGTGATACCGTCACCCGTCCCGGCAGCGCGATGTTACAGGCGATGATGGCCGCTGAAACCGGTGATGACGTCTATCGCGATGATCCCACCGTCAATGCACTGGAAGCCGAAGCCGCACGTCTGAGTGGTAAAGCGGCAGCGCTGTTTTTCCCTACCGGCACGCAGGCGAACCTGGTGGCCCTGCTCAGCCACTGCGAACGCGGCGAAGAGTATATTGTGGGCCAGCAGGCGCACAATTATAAATATGAAGCCGGCGGCGCGGCGGTGATGGGCAGTATCCAGCCCCAACCCATTCTCGCAGCAGCAGACGGCAGTTTGCCGCTGGATGTCGTGGCAGACGTTATTAAACCCGACGACATCCATTTTGCCCGCACCCGGCTGCTGAGCCTGGAAAATACCCATCATGGTAAAGTGTTACCCGCTGCCTACCTGGAGCAGGCCTGGCATTTTACCCGAGCACATAAACTGGCGCTGCATATCGACGGCGCTCGCATTTTCAATGCGGTCGTCGCACAGCAAACCACGCTGGAAAACATTGCCCGCTATTGCGATACCTTGACCATTTGTCTGTCGAAGGGCCTGGGCGCGCCGGTAGGCTCGCTACTCTGCGGCGAGGCAGCCTATATCGAACGTGCACGCCGCTGGCGCAAAATGGCCGGCGGAGGCATGCGCCAGGCCGGTATTCTGGCGGCGGCGGGCCTGTATGCGCTGCAACACAACGTTACGCGTTTGCAAACGGACCACGACAACGCCGCCTGGCTGGGACAGGAACTGCAAAAGATGGGGATTGACGTCGCTGAGCAGCAGACGAATATGCTGTTCGTGCGCATCCCGGTCGATCAGGTTACGGCGCTGGGCCAGTGGATGCATGCGCACAACGTCCTGATGAGTGTGGGCCCGGTAACACGGATTGTGACCCATCTGGATGCTGAGCGTCCCGCGCTTGAAACGGTGCTCGGTCATTGGCGGGCCTTCTTGGCACAGCACCGTCCTGATGCGGCAACGGATGCGGTGAACCTGCCCGCCTCGCCTTACGCAGGCCGCTGACCTCGCCACAGCGCCGTGATCGAGGGATTATTGCGCTGTGCCGTATTTCTCCAGCAGGGCCTGCGCTATCGCCAGGGTTTCGGCATCCGCGAAGCCCTGAATATTTGCAGAACGAAAATGCATCTGAAAGGCGGCAATCAGTTTCTGTTGCGCGTCCGCGCTCATTCCTTCCGTTACCTGATAACCATAACGCTGCAAGCACTCCAGCAGGGTTACGGCTGGCACAGCGGCGTAACGATCGCGTCCGGCCAGATAAAACGCCACGCGTTGTGGATCGGGCCACGCGCCAATGCCCTCAGCGGCCAGTTGCTGCCAGGGAAACAGCGGGCCGGGATCCTGCTTACGCTGCGGCGCGATATCGCTGTGGCCCACAATATTTTCCGGTGCGATGCCATAGCGCTGCGTTATATCCCGTACCAGCGCCGCCAGGGTGCGAATCTGCGCAGGAGGAAACGGTTGCCACGTCACTCCGGCCGGCGTCCGGCGATAGCCGTTGTTCACCAGTTCGATGCCCACCGAGGTGTCGTTAATACGGGTTGCGCCGCGCCAGAAGCTGGCGCCGGCATGCCAGGCCAAATCCTGCTCCGGTACCAGTTGCCAGATAATGCCTTTACCGTTGCGCTGCGGTGGCTGGCGAGGAATAAGATAATGCACGCTGACGTCACGGTCAGTCAGCGTAGCCAGCGAGGAGGAGAAATCCTCAGCGGTATAGTGAATCACTACCACCTTCACGCGCGGACGCGCCCCCTGTGCGGGATGGCGCAAATCAACCCAGTAGCCCGATCGTGATTCAATGCCTGAGTGGCAGCCCGCCAGCAGCAGCGCCATCAGACAGCACAGGAGGCGTTTCAACGAATAACAACCGCCGTGCCGCTGACGCTAACCATCAGCATGCTGCTGTCTTTCCCTACGGTTTCATAGTCAATATCAATGCCCACCACCGCGTTCGCCCCTAGCGCTCTGGCCTGCTCTTCCAGCTCTTTAAACGCGATCTCGCGCGCTTTACGCAGTTCTTTCTCATAAGCGCCCGAGCGGCCGCCCACAATATCGCGAATCCCGGCGAAAAAATCGCGGAATATATTGGCCCCCAGAATCGCTTCACCGGTGACTACGCCGCAGTATTCCGTGATGCTGTGTCCTTCCAGCGTCGGGGTTGTTGACAATTTCATCGTACTCTCCTGTTACCGAAACGGGTCAAAGGCTCTTTCACCTAAAAGCAGGGCTATACTCTATGTTAAAAAAGCACCTTGCCAGAGAACAATAAGGAAATCGAGATGAGAAACAAAGGTTTTGCGCTTTTGCTCCCGGCTGCGCTGCTGCTGAGTGCCTGTACGACGGTCGAGCCGGTAATTAAGGATAATGGCCCGCGCATGGCCCCCTGCGTGGAAGGTGGCCCGGACACCGTCGCCCAGCGTTTTTACGACATGCGTATTGAGCATCCTTCATCCGGCCTGCCTGATACCGCGACGCTGGCACAGTATCGCCCTTACCTGAGCGATGGGCTTTATCAGGCGCTGCTGCAAGCCAGCCAACGTCCGGATGCGGCGACGTGGCGCAACGGCGATCTCTTCTCCAGCCTGGCTCAGGGGCCAACCGGGGTTGACGTTGCCGATGCTTCCACGATTCCTAACCGGGATGCCCGTAACATTCCCCTGCGCGTGAAAATGAGCCGCGGTGACAAACAGTGGCAGGACGAAGTGCTGATGATTCATCAGGGCAGTTGCTGGGTCGTCGATGATGTCCGCTATGTGGCAGATGTCCCGCATCCTGGCGGAGGATCGCTTAGCCAGCTGCTTGAAAAAACAAAGAAATAAACGCTTTTTGACATCAGCAGATAAAAACGCCGGCGGCCAGGCCGTGCGTTTTTATCCCGTGCCACCTCCGGTTCCCCGTCTTCTCACCGCCTTGTCTCGCGATATCTTGTGCTAATCTTTTGTGTGTTTACCGCTTATTCGTAAATTTTAAGCCACCTTAATTGCATAACTATTTTGGTGACGTTAAAATCCGCAAAACTAATAGCTATTCAAAATTGGCGCATGAGTATTCAACTAAACGCGATTAATTGTTTCTACGGTGCTCACCAGGCGCTGTTTGACATTAACCTGGAATGTCCGCAGGGCGAAACGCTGGTGCTGCTTGGCCCAAGCGGCGCAGGAAAAAGTTCGCTGTTGCGCGTGCTGAATCTGCTTGAGCGCCCACGCTCAGGCCAGTTGCACATTGCAGGTAATGATTTCGACTTCAGCAAAACCCCTTCAGAGGCCGCGATACGCGAGCTTCGTCAAAATGTCGGGATGGTCTTCCAGCAATATAATCTCTGGCCGCACCTGACGGTGCTGCAAAACCTGATGGAAGCCCCCTGCCGTGTACTAGGCCTGAGCAAGGCCGACGCACGGGCCAGAGCCGACAAGCTCCTCGATCGTCTGCGCCTGACCAGCTATAGCGACCGTTTCCCCCTGCACCTTTCTGGCGGGCAACAGCAACGCGTAGCCATTGCCCGTGCGCTGATGATGGAGCCGCAGGTGCTGTTATTTGATGAACCCACTGCCGCGCTCGACCCTGAAATCACCGCCCAGATCGTCAGTATTATCCGCGAGCTGGCTCAGACGCAGATTACACAGGTTATCGTGACGCACGAAGTGGACGTGGCCCGTAAAACGGCCAGCCGTGTGGTTTATATGGAAAACGGGCATATCGTGGAACAGGGTGATGCCAGCCGCTTTACACAGCCGCAAACCGAGGCGTTTGCACATTATCTTTCGCACTAAGTCAGGATGCTAAAAATGAAAAAAGTCGTACTTGCTGCACTGCTTGCCGGATTGAGTTTAAGCGCCTCCGCCGCTGAAACTATTCGTATTGCTACAGAGGCCTCCTATCCTCCGTTTGAATTTGTCGATGCCAACAACAAAATTCAGGGCTTCGACGTCGATCTGGCGAATGCGCTGTGTAAAGAGATGGATGCAACCTGTACCTTTACCAACCAGTCTTTTGACAGCCTGATCCCAAGCCTGAAATTCCGCCGTTTCGATGTCGTTATGGCCGGTATGGACATTACGCCTGAGCGCGAAAAGCAGGTGCTGTTCAGCAAGCCTTACTACGATAACTCTGCAATTTTCGTGGCGCAGAAAGGCAAAGTGGCCAGTGTTGATGCGCTGAAAGGTAAACGTGTAGGCGTGCAAAACGGCACCACACATCAGAAATACCTGGCCGACAAACACAGTGACATCACCGTTGTCCCTTATGACAGCTATCAGAATGCCGTGCTTGACCTGAAAAATGGCCGTATTGATGCGGTCTTTGGCGACAGCGCCGTGGTAAACGAGTGGCTGAAACAAAACGCGAATCTGGCCCCGGTGGGTGAGAAAGTCACGGATAAAGCCTACTTTGGCACCGGCCTGGGCATCGCCGTTCGTCAGGGCAATACCGAGCTGCAAGGCAAGTTCAACACCGCGCTTGATAAAATCAAGGCCAATGGTACTTACAAAACCATCTACAACAAATGGTTTCAGCAGTAATCTCTGATGAATGAAATAATTCCGCTTGCAAGCGCCGCCGGCATGACCGTCGGCCTTGCTGTTTGTGCCCTCATCGCTGGCCTTGTGCTGGCGATGATTTTTGCTGGCTGGGAGTCAATGCGGCTGCGTCCGCTCGCCTGGGCAGGCACCGCACTGGTCACCCTGATTCGCGGCCTGCCAGAGATTCTGGTGGTGCTGTTTATCTACTTTGGTGCCTCGCAACTGCTCCTGACGCTGTCTGACGGTTTTACGCTACATTTCGGTCTGTTCAGCGTACCGGTTAAGATGCAGATCGAAAATTTTGATGTCAGCCCGTTCCTGTGTGGCGTGATTGCACTGGCTATGCTTTACGCCGCCTATGCGTCACAAACGCTGCGCGGTGCGTTAAAAGCCGTGCCGGTCGGTCAATGGGAATCGGGCCAGGCGCTGGGCATGAGGAGGTCGGCGATCTTTTTCCGCCTCATCATGCCGCAGATGTGGCGTCATGCGCTGCCCGGTCTGGGTAACCAGTGGCTGGTCTTGCTGAAGGACACTGCGCTGGTGTCGCTTATCAGCGTTAACGACCTGATGTTGCAAACCAAAAGCATCGCTACGCGTACGCAGGAACCCTTTACCTGGTTCCTGATTGCGGCGGCCATTTACCTGGTGATTACGCTGTTTAGCCAGGCAGTGCTGCGTCGTATTGAACACCGTACGACCCGTTTTGAACGGGGGAACAGCTGATGCTGCAATATTTACCCGAACTGTTGAAAGGGCTTCATACTAGCCTGACACTGACTGCGGCGTCGCTGGTGGTCGCGCTGTGTCTGTCGCTGATGTTTACCATCGCACTGACCCTGAAAACACCGCTGTTTTCGCCCCTGATTAAAGGATTTATCACCCTGTTTACCGGCACCCCGCTGCTGGTGCAGATTTTCCTGATCTACTACGGGCCCGGTCAGTTTCCCAGCCTGCAAAAACTGCCGTGGCTGTGGCATCTGCTGTCACAACCCTGGTTGTGTGCCATGCTGGCGTTGTCGCTGAACAGTGCTGCCTATACCACGCAGCTGTTTTACGGTGCGGTGCGGGCGATACCTGCCGGTCAGTGGCAGTCCTGCGAGGCGCTGGGCATGACGCCCAGACAAAGCCTGCGCATTTTGCTGCCTTATGCATTTAAGCGTGCACTCTCCTCTTACTCCAATGAAGTCGTGTTGGTCTTTAAGGGCTCCTCGCTGGCGTTTACGATTACGCTGATGGAAGTCATGGGACACGGTCAGTTACTGTATGGCCGGACCTACGATGTCACGGTTTATGCGGCTGCGGGACTGATTTACCTGTGCGTTAACGGCCTGCTTACCCTTCTGATGCGCCTGATCGAAAAACGCGCTCTGGCCTTTGAGCGTCGCGACTAATCTTCAGGCAGGGAAACCTGCCTGAGTAATTTCCAGTCACATTTATTGCATAAAAATTCATTATCTGGCATCTTACTCCGCTGTATGTTATGTGACTGATGGCCAGGGAGCCTGTAATGAAAAAATGGATGATTGCTGCAGTACTGGTAAGCCTGGCGGTAAGCGCGCAGGCCGCTGAGAAAATTCGTTTCGCCACCTCTGCTACCTATCCCCCTTTTGAATCGCTGAACAGCGACAACCAGATTGTCGGCTTTGATATTGATCTGGCAAAGGCCCTTTGCCAGCAGATGAAAGCGGAATGCTCGTTTACCAATACGGCATTTGACAGCCTGATCCCCTCGCTGAAGTTTCGCCGATATGATGCCGTCATTGCCGGCATGGACATCACGGCCGAGCGCAGCAAACAGGTCGATTTCACCCAGCCTTATTATGCCAACTCGGCGATTGTGATTGCCCCGAAAGGCAAATTCAGCGCGATAAGTGACCTGAACGGTAAACGCGTAGGCGTCGAAAACGGCACCACGCACCAGAAATACCTACAGGACAAACATCCGGACATCAAGGTGGTGGCTTATGACAGCTATCAGAATGCCATTCTGGATATGAAAAGCGGCCGTCTTGACGGCGTGTTTGGCGACAGCGCGGTGGTCAATCAGTGGTTAAAAACCAACAGCGATCTGGCCAGTGTGGGTGAGCATGTGACGGACGCCGATTATTTTGGGACCGGCTTAGGCATTGCGGTACGCAAAGGTAACGACGGCCTGCGTGAGAAACTTAACCAGGCACTGGCGGCACTTAAAGCCAACGGCACCTGGCAGAAAATCAACCAGCAATGGTTTCCTGAATAAGGTTTATGGGCCAGCCGCGTACTCTGCTGACCGGTTCTGCACTGTCCTCAGTTCAGCAGCTTACCTGGCTGGCCCGCCCTGACGTTGATGCGTCAACAGCGTCAGCACCTCATAATGCGCGGTGTGCGGGAACATATCAAACAGCTGGACCTGCGTTACCCTGTAGTCACTGAGCCGGGCGATATCCTGCGCCATGGTCTGTGCATTACAGCTTGAATAAAGTACATAATCCGGTGCCATCGCACGGAGATACTCACACAACTCACGGCCAATCCCCCGACGCGGTGGATTGACCAGCACCAGCTGCGGCACCGCTTCGCGTCCCAATGCAAACGCGGTGGAATCCAGCGCGGCAAAACTGACATTATCCAGGCCCAGCATAGCGGCAGAGCGTTCTGCACAGCGAATCGCTTCGGCGCTGATTTCAATCCCGGTAAGCTGCAGGGACGGCGACGCGCAATGCAGGCCAAATCCGCCCACCCCGCAGAACAGATCCCACATGCTGGTTACCGGGAGCGCACGGACCCAGTCGCGCGCCGTGGCATACAGCGCACTGGCGACCTGAGGATTGGTCTGGAAAAAACTCTGAGGGCGGATCCACAAGGGCACCCCATTGAACGTTTCTGCCAGCGACTGGGTCGGCGTTAACGGAATCTCCTCCTCCCCTTCCAGAATGGCCATATGAACCGGCTGGATATTGGCGGAGATCACCGTCAGTTGCGGCAGCTGTTGCTGAAGCCAGGGCAGCGCAGCTCGCAGTTGTGCCAGCTTCGTGTGCGAGCGCAGAACAAAGCGCAGCATCATGCCGCCCTGCGTGCTTTCCGTCAGCAGCAGATACTTCAGCTCACCGCGCTGGCGTTCAATGTTGTATGGCGTTAACCCCGCGCGCGCGATAAACGGTTTTAAGGTTGCCAGCACTGGTGAAAAACGGTCAGGGTAAAGCGGACAGTCCGACAGATCGACGGCCTCGCCGTTGCGCTGCACGATGCCAAAAACAGGCCGCTCTACACTTCCACTGACCACCATCTTCGCTTTATTACGAAACCCTTCCTGGGCCGAGGCGACCGGCGGCAGCCAGGTTGCAACCGGAACATCAGCCAGCAGTTGGGCCAGCAGAGACTGTTTTTCATCAAGCTGCTGTGAATAGGGTTTTTCGAGCCACTGGCATGAGCGGCAGCGGTTAGCGTCATAGAGCGCGCATTGCATGGTAAAGCCTGTATTGCCTGTCGGGAGGGTGAGCGGAGCGCGATTGTATCACCGCTTGCGAAAAAATGCGCGGCTACTGGCGGGCAGAAACAACAGCAGGAATACCGCCAGGTCGGGCAGTTTTTGCTGCAAGGTGTGGTGAATGATCTGCAGATTACTTTCGCCGTCAATACTGAAAATTTCCGGATAGATCCCGCCCGTGGAGGCCATCAGCATGTAGCACAACACCACAATCTGCACCACGACAAATCCCCAGCGCCCGCGATTGCTCCCGCGCATCAGGGTAAAGGCACAGCGCAGCTCAAATAAAAAAATGATCTGACTGGCAATGAAAATCAACGTGGAATCCCAGGACTGCGCACTGCGATGGAGAAAGTTGATGATTTCGGTATAGCCCAGCGCGTTCACCAGCATCAGCACGCTGAGGCAGCGCGTGGCAATAATGGCGATGCCGGCCACCGTAACGGGCACCGGCGCATCCGGTAAAACAGAACTGTGCTTCAGGGTTTCCGACATGTCCTCGACTCCGCCACGCGATAAAAAGGCTGGATAAACCAGCCTTTATCTATATTGGCAAACGTCAGGCATTTCAGCCACGTTTAGCTTTCTGAATATCGCTTAAACGCTGTTTTTCTTCATGCGCCATCACGCGCCAGGCGATAAAACCGACAATGCCCACGACAAACAGGATGAGTGACGCCAGGGCGTTAATCTCCGGATTGACCCCACGACGCACCGTGGCAAAAATCGCCATCGGCAACGTTGTCGCGCCCGGCCCGGTGACAAAGCTGGCAATCACCAGATCGTCCAGTGATAAGGTAAAGGCCAGCAGCCAGCCGGTGACGATAGCGGGTGCAATCATCGGCACCGTAATCACGAAAAACACCTTCAACGGCGTCGCGCCCAGATCCATCGCCGCCTCTTCAATGGAACGGTCCAGCTCACGCAGGCGCGAGTTAATCACCACCGCCACATAGGCTGTACAGAAGGTCACGTGCGCCAGCCAGATGGTCAGCGTGCCGCGTTCGGTTGGCCAGCCCAGCGCATTACCGAGCCCCACAAAGAGCAGTAACAGCGACAGACCGGTAATCACATCCGGCATCACCAGCGGTGCGGTCAGCATAAAGGCAAAGCCGTTATGCCCACGAAAACGCCCAAAGCGCACGATAATTACCGCCGCCATCGTGCCCAGCACCACCGCCATGGTGGCAGAAAGCGCGGCGATGGTCAGGCTCAGCACCACCGCATCGATCATGGCATCGTCCTGGAACAACACCTGATACCAGTGGAAGGAGAAACCTTCCCACACCGTCACCAGCTGCGAGCTGTTGAAGGAGTAAACCACCAGCAGCAGCATCGGCGCGTAGAGAAATAAAAAGCAGCAGGCCAGGATGACTGTGCGCCAGGGAGAGCGGATCGTTGGCAGATTGTTCATCCCTTCTCTCCCATTTCGCGGTTTTGGTGTTTGTGGAACCAGATAATCGGCAAAATCAAAATCAGTAAGATGATCACCGCCAGTGCCGACGCCACCGGCCAGTCACGGTTGTTAAAGAACTCCTGCCACAGAATGCGGCCAATCATGATACTGTCCGGGCCGCCCAGCAGCTCAGGGATCACGTACTCGCCGACCGCCGGAATAAACACCAGCATGGATCCGGCAATGATGCCGCCTTTGGTCAGCGGCACAATCACGCTAAAGAAGGTTTTCAGCGGACGCGCGCCCAGGTCCAGCGAGGCTTCCACCAGCGAATAATCAATGCGCGTCAGCGCGGTATAGATCGGCAGCACCATAAACGGCAGATAGCAGTAGACGATGCCAATGTACACCGCCGTGTTGGTATACAGGATGATCAGCGGATGATCGATCACCCCCAGCCACAGCAGGAAACGATTAAGAATACCGTTATTGTTCAGCAGCCCCATCCACGCATAAACCCGCACCAGAAACGATGTCCATGAGGGCAGAATCACCAGCAGCAGCAGGATGGATCGCATTGAAGGCTTACTGTGCGCGACCGCCCACGCCAGCGGATAACCTATCAGCAGGCAAATCACCGTCGAGATAGCGGCCACTTTTAATGACTGCAGATAGGCGTCAATGTAGAGCGGATCGTCGCTGAGCGTGACGTAGTTGCCCAGATTGAGCACCAGGCTCAGCTGATCGTCAGCCCAGTTAACCAGTTCGGTATAGGGCGGAATGGCGCGCGCAATGTCGGCAAAACTGATCTTAAGCACGATCAGGAAAGGCAGCAGAAAGAACAGCGTCAGCCATATGTAAGGTAAGGCAATGACCAGCTTGCGCCCGTGCTGCATTTTGACGCGCGTTGCCCAGCGCTGCAGCGGCGTGCCCAGCAGTTTGGCAGGGGCTTTAGTGCGTTGAAAAATCTGGCTCATCCCGCCTCCTTAAACCGTCAACACCACGCAGCTGTCGCTGTCCCAGCACAGGCGAACTTCATCGCCCCATGTCGGTAGCCCTTTGCGGTAGCGATGTTCATTTTGCAACTGGGCGCTCAGCATCTGACCGCTGTGCAGGCGCACGTGATAAATGGACAGATCGCCCAGGTAGGCAATATGGACCACTTCACCGACGGCAAAGTTACAGCCATCCGCCGGCACCGTTTCGCACAGCATCACTTTTTCCGGGCGCAGCGCAACATGTACCGGCACGTTATCGACCACCGACACGTCCGAATCGACTTTAAGCGGATGTTTCAGGCCCGGGCTGTCAATCACCAAGCCATCTGCCTGACGCTCACGCAGCAGACCTTCAAACACATTGACCGAACCGATAAATTCCGCGCTGTAGCGGCTGGTCGGATGCTCATAAATTTCCTCTGGCTCGCCGATCTGCACAAATTTGCCCCGGTTCATGATAGCGATGCGCCCCGCCATCGTCATGGCTTCTTCCTGATCATGCGTCACCATCACGCAGGTTGCCCCCACCCGTTCCAGGATATCCACCACTTCCAGCTGCATCCGATCGCGCAGCTTTTTATCGAGCGCGCCCATTGGCTCATCCAGCAGCAGCAGTTTTGGCCGTTTTGCCAGGCTGCGCGCCAGCGCCACGCGCTGACGCTGACCGCCCGAAAGTTGATGGGGTTTGCGCTTAGCAAACTCCTGCATATGTACCAGCGATAACATTTCTTCGACACGGCTGGTAATTTCGCCTTTAGCCAGCTTGTCCTGTTTCAGCCCGAACGCAATGTTCTGCTCCACCGTCATGTGGGGAAACAGCGCGTAACTCTGAAACATCATATTAATAGGACGCTGATAGGGCGCGACATGCGACAGATCGTGTCCATCCAGCACAATCTGCCCGCTGGTGGGCTGTTCAAAGCCTGCCAGCATGCGGAGTAAGGTCGATTTACCACAGCCGGAGGCGCCGAGCAGGGCAAAAATTTCGCCTTTATAAATAGTCAGGCTGACATCGTCCACGGCATGCTGGCCGTCAAAGGATTTTGTCAGATTACGAATTTCCAGTAACGGCGTTAACGCTTTTGCCGTTTTAGTCTGCGGGCGTGGGATGGCATCGTTCACTCATATCTCTCCGGAGCCAGGCGGAACAACGCGGCAAACAGTGCCGCTAAAAATGGCACAACAGAGGCCGGGACTGCGCCTCTGTTGCTGTAGCAGGACATGCCGTTTCGTTACTTACCGCTTTTAACCTTAGTCCATGCACGCGTGCGCACACGATCCAGTTTCGGATCCTGTACCTTCAGTACAAACAATTTGGCCATGGCATCCGGCGTAGGGTAAATGCCCGGATTGTTGCGGATATCGGCATTAATCAGCGGCAGAGACGCTTTATTGCCGTTGGCATAATTCATTTTGTTGGACACGTCAGCAATAACTTTCGGATCCATGATGTAGTTCAGCCAGGTGTAAGCCGCGTCCACATCTTTGGCATCTTTAGGAATCGCCATCATATCAAAGAACGCCAGTGCGCCCTCTTTCGGTACGCTGTAGCCGATATTAACGCCGTTCTTCGCTTTTTCTGCGCGATTTTTTGCCTGAAGAATATCGCCGGACCAGCCGATCGCCACACAGATGTTGCCGTTGGCCAGATCGTTAATGTATTGCGACGAGTGGAAGTAACGAATATTTGGACGCAGCTTCAGCAGCAGATCGGTCGCGGCACCGGAATAATCCTTAGGATCGCTGCTGTTCGGATCTTTGCCGAGGTAGTTCAGCACGGTCGCGAAAATTTCTTCAGGTGCATCCAGGAACGAGACGCCACAGCTTTTCAGTTTTTCCAGGTTCTCAGGTTTCAGCACCAGATCCCAGCTGTTGACCGGCGCATCCGCACCCAGTGCGGCTTTGACTTTTTCAACGTTGTAGCCAATGCCAGTGGTGCCCCACAAATACGGAATGGCATATTTATTACCCGGATCGTGCTGGGCAACCTTCTCCATCAACGCCGGATCAAGATTTTTATAGTTGGGCAGTTTGCTTTTATCCAGCGGCTGGAACACGCCAGACTGCAGCTGACGCGCCAGGAAGCTGGACGAAGGCACCACCACATCGTAGCCGGTGCTGCCGGCCATCAGTTTGCCTTCCAGCACTTCGTTGGAATCAAACACGTCATAAACCACTTTAATACCGGTCTGCTTTTCAAAGTTCGGCACGGTATCGGGCGAAATATAATCCGACCAGTTATAAACGTGCAGCGTTTTATCTTCCGCCATGGTACTGGCTGAAGCAGCCATCAGCACCCCAGCAACCACACCTGACAACCATTTTTTACGTTGGTTGAACATGTTTTTAATCCTCCTGAGCGGGTTATAACAACGCTGCACATCAGTGATCCGACATTGCGTTTTTATGATTTAAAAATCAGTGACACAATGAATCATTATTCAGTGGACGTTTAATAGTAAAAACCTATACCAGCACGGTATTCCTGCGGTTAGTGCCGCACCGCAAGCATAGCCGCCCCGTTCGGGGTTAACCATACCTCAGCGTAAAAAACGCCTGAACGTAATATTTTATGCATGTTTAAGCTATGAGGTTCGGCTTTTACGGCATAAAGAACGTCATAAATCTGGCAATTAAGGGCTTAATGCAGAATAAAACATTACGGTTACAAAATAATCTACCTCCTTCACAATTGATAACATTGAGAATATTTGACGCTGAAGGAAAAAAACGATTGCATGACGCGTGCGGCAGGAAAGCCTGTGCCAGGGACAGGCAGCGTGACAGGCATAAAAAAGCCGTCCTGGCAGACGGCTTAATCACGGCGGTGAGGATCAGTGAAGAACGGAATGCATGCTGCTGGTGGCAACATGCTCTTCATCTTCACCCATCATCAGCAGGTTGTTGGCGAAGGCTTCCATGATGACCATGGAAATTTCTTCTTCGCTCTGCTTCATGAAATGCGAAAACTGGCCGAAGGTTAATCCGGCTGTGATCATCATCGACTGGCACACAATCAGCTTCGGCAGATTGTCATCCTGAATATCGATAAACGCTTTCACCGTTAACGAACTGGCGTTAATTTGCGACAGGTCACCCACCAGCGGAATTAACGCCGTCGGCTTCACTTCCGCCAGTGCTGAAAACAGAATGACGTTGTCTACCAGGTCGATTTTAGCGTCAAACACCCCGTCGAAGTTTTGCATATGCGGCAAATGCAGCGCCTGACAAGCATCACATTCAAACCAAGTGATATTTTGCTGATCCAGCCAACGACGCAGTAGGTCGATATCCGGAACGACAAGAGAATCCATTGTAAAATCCCATGGGGTGATAAATAAGCGACTTAGCTTACGGAAAAATGTGGTGAGTTTCCACGAAAACCACTGAAAAGCGCGGGTCAACCTGCGGTTTTAGGACGGTGCCCGGGGGCAGCGTACCGCTCAATATGATCGATCATCATACCTGCAATGTTAAGACCACTTGTAGTTTCAATACCTTCCAGACCGGGCGAGGCATTCACTTCCATCACCAGTGGACCGCGATTTGAACGCAGAATATCTACACCCGCGACATCCAGCCCCAACACCGCCGCCGCTTTAACGGCCATCAGACGTTCCTGCTCACTGATGTCAACGATGCGGGCTTTGCCGCCCCGGTGCAAATTCGAACGAAAATCGCCCTCTTTTGCCTGACGCTCAATCGCCGCCACGACCCGGTCGCCAATCACCAGACAGCGTACATCGCATCCGCGCGCTTCCTGAATAAACTCCTGCACCAAAATATGCGCATTCAGTCCACGAAACGCATCGATGACACTTTCAGCCGCCTGGCGGGTTTCCGCCAGAACCACGCCGATGCCCTGCGTGCCCTCGACGAGCTTTACCACCAGCGGCGCACCGCCCACCATGGCGATCAGGTCCTGTGTATCATCGGGCGACGAGGCGAATCCGGTCACCGGCATGTCGATGCCATCACGGGCGAGCAGTTGCAGGGAACGCAGTTTGTCCCGGGCACGCGTGACCGCAGCGGACTCATTGAGTGGATAGCTGCCGCACATCTCAAACTGGCGCAGCACCGCCGTGCCATAGAAGGTGATTCCGGTACCGATACGGGGAATCACGGCATCGAAGTGACCCAGCAACTCGCCACGGTAATGGATACCGGGCGAGGCAGAATTGATGTTCATGTAGCAGGAAAGAGGATCAATGATTTGTACAAAATGACCACGCTGTTCGGCGACTTCACGTAAACGGCGGCAGGAATAGAGCGATCCATCGCGCGACAGAATAGCCATTTTCATCAATTAAAATCCTTGGGTTGTATTAGCGTGTTGCCCAGCCCTGCTGATGCAGGTAGTCCAGCATAAACGGGCGCGTTTCTTTAATAATCAGGCGCTGAATCAACTGACTCCAGGTTTCGCTGCGCTGGTTGCTGTCGCGTTGTTCGTAATAGATCGCCGTCCGGTTATCGTAATCAGCCAGCACGGCCGGATCCACTGGTTGATAGCGATTTTCATGCACTAACATGGCCTGGGGAATACGCGGCTTCACATCCGGCACCGATTCGGGATAGCCCAGACAAAAACCAAACAGCGGCAGGACAAATTTTGGCAGCCCCAGCAGTTCTGTTACCTGAGCGATACTGTTACGGATGCCACCAATAAAAACGCCGCCCAGCCCCAGCGACTCTGCTGCAACCATGGCATTTTGCGCCATCAGCGCCGTATCGACACAGCCCAGCAGCAGTTGTTCTGCGCGGCCCAGCTGCGCATCAGGACAAATTTGCAGATGACGATTAAAGTCAGCACAAAATACCCAAAACTCAGCGGCTTCCCCTACCCATGTCTGTCCGCCTGTTAATGTCACCAGCTGCTCACGCATGGCCGGATCGGTGATACGGATGATGGATGAGCACTGCAAAAAGCTGGACGTGGACGCCGATTGCGCCGCAGCAATAATCGCTTCGCGCTGTTCAGCGCTTACCGGCTGGTCAGTGAACGCGCGAATTGAACGGTGGCTGCACAGTAAATCGATTGTCGGTGTCATAAAGTCTCCAGCTGATTTATCTTTTTTTGTCGGAAAGGTTGAACAACTGCGGCGCAAGCGCTTTCGCACTGCGCCACATCAGGAGCCAGGCGGCAGGCAACATTAGCAGAATGCCGATGATAAACAGCGCGGTAGCCAGCCCGGGTGTAGCCAGGCGGCCCGGCAGGCCAGGGAACCAGTGATTCACAACCAGCAATGCACTGGCAATCAGTAACCCACCCAGCGCTTCCATCACCAGCAGTGCTTTCGGCAATTTAGCGACGTTTTGCATGCGTTTCTCCTGCCTCAAGGCCAATCGCCCCCCAATTATGGTTAACATCCGCAAATTTGCACATCAGAGGTGTCGGGATTGTTCCGCTCTGCCGACGTGCGACGGATTCATCGGGGACGGGCATTAGACTAACAGGTAATTCCTGCTTTCTTTAAGCGCAACGAGCGGGCATCATAAGCGGCTTTTCTGACGTGATTCCGTGTCACTCACACGACGTCCCTTGCAAGGAGTTTTCGATGATTGCTGTTATTTTTGGTCGTCCCGGCTGCCCGTACTGCGTTCGCGCAAAAGAACTGGCTGATAAACTGCAAGCTGAGCGTGATGATTTCAACTATCAATACGTAGATATTCAGGCGGAAGGCATTACTAAAGCGGATTTAGAGGCCAGTGCGGGGAAACCGGTCAGCACCGTGCCGCAAATTTTCCTGGATGAGCAGCATATTGGTGGTTATACCGAGTTTGCCGCATGGACGAAAGAGAATCTGGGCTTCGTGGCCTGATTTCGCTCACCCGGTCAGCGCGCTGACCTCACGGGTGAGTTCTTCGTTGCCTGCATCAGATACCGTTCGCAGAGTGCCGGGTCTCTGATGCAGGCCGTTCCGGCCTTACTGTCTGATTGCCACAATCAGCTTCATCAGTCTGACGATTAATGCGCCGCATCCTGCCCAGAACATCCCGCTCAGGCTCCAGACCATAATATAGTCCCAGCGTGCCGGCACAGCGAAAATACCGTGCAGCAACAGCGCCGCCAGCAAGGTGCCAACAGAGGCCATGATCAACGTACTTTTCAGCGGTGCCGAGTGCTGCATAAACGCCATCAATCCACCCGGCAGTAAAAAAAGCAACAATGCAGGCTGACTGTGCAACGCATGTTTATCCAGGGCACAAAAATCCTGGGCAAAAATAAACACCAGACAATAAAGCAGACCTCCTGACAGACAGGTCGCCCAAAAATAATAACGCTGCGGCATAACTCCCCACTCATTTAAAACACGCCAAAACATCGCTTTTGACCTTGATGAGCCTGGTGGAAATAAAAATAAACAGTCGTTTTGTGTACGAATGAAAGTCGCCAATGGCTGAGAAAGTATTTTCTGATTAGAATATTACCCGCGTTATCCGCGCAGTCATTATGGATGACGTAACGGCACGCTTACGGTCTGGACAAGATAGCGAAAAACAGACCACTCTTCAATACGTTACACGTAAACAAGAAGTTAAAATGTTGAATGTTAACATCGCAGAATTGTTAAGAAGTAATGACATTTTGTTATTATTTTTCGTACTGGCGTTGGGACTTTGCTTAGGAAAATTACGTTTTGGCTCCGTCCAGCTCGGAAATTCCATTGGCGTATTAGTCGTTTCGTTATTATTAGGCCAGCAACACTTCTCGATGAATACCGATGCCCTGAGCCTGGGCTTTATGCTGTTTATTTTTTGTGTCGGCATTGAAGCCGGCCCTAACTTTTTCTCTATTTTCTTTCGGGACGGGAAAAATTATTTCATGCTGGCCATTGTCATGGTCGCCAGTGCTCTGCTGCTGGCGCTGGGCTTTGGCAAGCTTTTCGGCTGGGACATCGGCCTCACCGCCGGTGTTCTGGCGGGTTCGATGACGTCGACGCCAGTCCTGGTGGGCGCGGGCGATACGCTGCGTCAGAGCATTAGCGACCCCAGGCAGTTAGGCATCATGCAGGATCAACTCAGTCTGGGCTATGCGGTTACCTATCTGGTGGGGCTGGTCAGCCTGATTTTCGGTGCACGTTACCTGCCACGTCTGCAGCATCAGGATCTGTCCACCTGTGCTCAACAGATTGCGCGTGAGCGCGGTCTTGATGCCGACAGTCAGCGTAAGGTTTTTCTGCCCGTTATCCGCGCCTATCGCGTGGGCCCGGAGCTGGTGGAATGGAGCGGCGGTAAGAATCTGCGCGAGCTGGGCATCTATCGCCAGACGGGCTGCTATATCGAACGTATCCGACGCAACGGTATTCTCGCCAGCCCCGATGGCGATGCTGTGCTCCAGCTGGGCGATGACATTTCGCTGGTGGGCTACCCGGATGCGCACGCGCGCCTGGATCCCAGTTTCCGCAACGGGAAAGAAGTCTTTGATCGCGATTTGCTCGACATGCGAATCGTGACCGAGGAGATTGTGGTGAAAAATCACAATGCCGTGAACAAGCGGCTGAGCAAACTTAACCTGACCGATCACGGCTGCTTTTTAAACCGCGTCATTCGCAGTCAGATAGAAATGCCTATCGACGACAATATTATGCTGAACAAAGGCGATGTGTTGCAGGTCAGCGGGGAAGCCCGCCGGGTGAAAA
Organism: Pantoea sp. SGAir0180; assembly: GCF_043546245.1. Classification (NCBI taxonomy): domain Bacteria; kingdom Pseudomonadati; phylum Pseudomonadota; class Gammaproteobacteria; order Enterobacterales; family Erwiniaceae; genus Pantoea; species Pantoea sp. SGAir0180. The sequence goes on from NZ_CP028071.1 coordinate 2,381,920, forward strand.
GCGTCGCGGATCGCATCGGCTTTATTGCTATTCACAGCCAGATGACCGACTTACTGGCTTTCTGCGCCTTTTTTATCATCGGCCTGATGACAGGACTGATCACGTTCCAGTTCAGCAACTTCAGTTTTGGCATCGGTAACGCGGCCGGGCTGTTATTTGCCGGTATCATGCTGGGCTTCCTGCGGGCTAACCATCCTACCTTTGGCTATATTCCGCAGGGTGCGCTGACGATGGTCAAAGAGTTTGGTCTGATGGTGTTTATGGCAGGGGTTGGCCTGAGTGCAGGCAGTGGAATCGATCACGGTATTTCCAGTAACGGGGCGCTGATGCTGTTGTGCGGCCTGCTGGTCAGCCTGCTGCCGGTGGTGATTTGCTACCTGTTTGGTGCCTATATACTGCGCATGAACCGGGCACTGCTGTTTGGGGCGATTATGGGTGCCCGCACCTGCGCGCCAGCCATGGAAATTATCAGTGATACCGCGCGCAGCAATATTCCGGCTTTAGGCTATGCCGGCACCTATGCTATTGCCAACGTCCTGCTGACGCTGGCCGGCACGCTAATCGTCATTATCTGGCCGTTATTGCCCTTATAAAATTTTTTTACTGACGTCCAGAACTTTTTATTTTGATCACAGTCTGAATAAGTGCCACTGCTTTTCTTTGAAATCCCCAAATTGTGGAGCCCGCTGGTCTTTTTCCCGGCGGGTTTTTTTATGCCTGCTTTTCTCCCGTCCTTTTTAACACAAAAAAGTCATAAAAGTTAAACCGCATTGCAACCTCTGTGCAGATTAAGAACCTTGTGATGGACTCGCCGGGCATCTGGATTCAGGATAGCTGACTTAATTTGTTAGCAATGTGTGCTGGCAGATGCGACAGACTCCATCCGGTTTGACCTGCTTGTCAGGCTTTTTTTGGATCGAGAAAATCTGAACATCAGTAAAACGAGGAACCGTTCACGTAATGGAAGAATTAAACCGTACCCTGTTCACGGCGATTAACGCGACGCCCGACTCACCTCACTGGTTACTGCAGCTTGCCACGTTTATTGCCAGAGACGTCATTGCCATCGTGCCACTTTTGATTGTGGCGTTGTGGTTATGGGGCCCGCGCGATCAGGTTGCGTCACAGCGTGTGCTGGTGCTGAAAACCGGCATCGCGCTACTTTACGCACTGGCGATATCCTGGTGCGTTGGTCAACTGTTACCGCATCCGCGGCCTTTCGCCATTGGTTTCGGTTATCAGTTTCTTCATCACGCACCTGACGACTCGTATCCGAGCGATCATGGCACCACCATTTTTACTTTTGCGCTGGCCTTTCTCTTCTGGCACCGCCTCTGGTCAGGCGTCATCCTGATGGTCGTAGGTACCGCAATCGCCTGGTCACGTATTTATTTGGGCGTGCACTGGCCAATGGATATGCTGGGCGGCTTGCTGGTAGGTATGCTGGGTTGTCTGGCGTCGCATCTTGCCTGGCAGCTTTATGGTGAACGCCTGTTGAATGTTCTTAACCCCGCTTACCGACTGCTGTTTGCGCTACCGATTCGTAAAGGCTGGACGCAGAGTTAATCTTTTGCTGATGTCGGCGCAAACGTACGTGGATTTCAGGGCCAAACGGGCCGCCTGCCGTAAAAAAGGGACGCCCTCGCGTCCCTGATTGTTAGCTGAACCACTTCCCGAACCAGCCGTTGAACTTCATCATCACAAAATCGATCATCCGGCTGAAGAAGCCGCCCTCCGGCACATCCTGCAGCACGACCAGTGGCCGTTGTTCAATGGTTTTGCCATCCAGCTGGAAATTAATGGTGCCGACGACCTGATTTTTCTTCAGCGGCGCTTCTAACTGGGGCGATGACAGCGTATAGCTGGCTTTCAGGTTTTTCATCTGACCTTTTGGAATGGTCAGCGCGGCATCCTTCGCCACGCCCAGACTGACCTGACTCTGATCACCAAACCAGACGCGCTGCTGGGCGAACGGGGCATCCGCTTTTACTGGCGTAACCGTTTCGAAGAAGCGGAAACCCCACGTCAGCAGCTTTTCGCTTTCGCGGAAGCGAATGGCATCGCTGGCGGTGCCCAGCACCACCGAAATCAGTCGCATATCGCCCTCGGTTGCCGAGGCGACCAGATTATTACCTGCGCCTGACGTATGGCCCGTCTTGATGCCGTCAACGTGAAGGTTGGTGCTCCAGAGCAGACGGTTGCGGTTCATCTGGCGAATATGATTGAAGGTGAACTCTTTCTCTTTATTCAGTGCGTACTCTTCCGGCACGTCGCGGATCAACGCCTGACCAAGCAGCGCCATATCCCGTGCGGTACTGTACTGCCCTTCCGCATCCAGACCGTGTACCGTCATGAAATGTGTATTGGTCAGCCCCAGCGCTTTAACGTAGTTATTCATCAGCCCGATAAACGCGTCCTGACTGCCTGCCACATAGTCGGCCAGCGCGATACAGGCATCATTGCCTGACTGGATCACAATGCCTTTATTCAGCTCATGCACCGGAATACGATCGCCCGGTTTAAGAAACATCAGCGACGATCCGCGCAGTTTGGGGTTGCCGGTCGCCCAGGCATCCTGTCCTACGGTCACCATGTCATCTGGCTTAATTTTGCCGGCTTTAATTGCCTGCCCAACCACATAGCTGGTCATCATTTTGGTCAGGCTGGCTGGATCAAGCCGCTGGTCCGCATTGGACTCGGTCAGGACCTTGCCGCTGGCATAGTCGATTAAGATCCAGGCTTTGGCATCAATTTGAGGAGCATCCGGTGCCTGTACTGCCAATACAGTCATCGGTGCAATCAGTAGCAAAGAGGTGGCAGCGACGCGCCGCAGGTGAGATGAGAAGCTAGTTTTTGTCATGAGCTTGACCGGATTGTCCTTGTTAAAACGGAAAGTCAAAGGCGTGAAACCCTCTGTCAGAACGCTACCCGCTGGCGTGACTGAAAAAAACCGCTTAATCGTAAAGTTTTATAGATTTTAGTAGATTAACCCTGGCATGACCGCCGCGCGCGTGCCATTTTCCGGCAACAGTGTCGTCCATAAAAATGCGTTAAATTCCGAAATTTTCATCAGAAAGTTAAGGCCGTCACAAAACTGGGTTAACCTGACGCTATTCACTCGAGGAGAACCCGTATGGACCTGGCACTGTTTGATCTGGATGAAACGCTGATTAGTGAAGACAGCACCGGCCTGTGGCTGCGCTGGCTGGTTTCACAAGGCTTTGCGTCCAGTGAGCTGATTGAGGAAGAGCAGGCGCTTATGCGCCAGTATTACGCCGGGACGCTGTCCATTGAAAACTATATGCATAAAACGCTGTCCCCGTTAAGCGGCATGGCGACCCTGACGGTTGAGGGCTGGATCCGCCGCTTTATTCATCGCGACATTATGCCGCGCGTCTATCCTGAAGCCCGGGAACGTCTCAAATGGCATCAGTCACGTGGCGACAGAATCATTGTTATCTCCGCCAGCGGTGAACATCTGGTGACGCCGATTGCCCGCCAGTTAGGGGCCTGCGGTGCCCTCGCCATCGGTGTGGAAGTGGTGGATGAGCGCTACAGCGGCAACACCTACGGAACGATGACCTTTCAGCAGGGCAAAGTGACGCGGGTGGAAGAATGGAAAGCCCAGCGGCCGGATGAACACTACTCACATACCTGGGCTTACAGTGATTCTCTGAACGACCTGCCGATGCTGGTGCAGGCCGATTATGCTCACGTGATTAACCCTGCGGAACCGTTACGCCAGGAAGCCGAAAAACGCGGCTGGCCGGTTTACCACTGGGCGCGTTAAGTTAACCGCGGGAGGCGCTGGCGTCCTGCGCCAGCCCTACCTTCAGGAGCTTGCCGTTAGCTTCATCCGTCAACACATACAGATACCCATCCGGCCCCTGGCGGACATCACGAATGCGTTCGTTTCGCTCACCCAGCAGGCGTTGCGCCTCAACGACTTTTTCACCATTGACACGCAGTCGAATCAGTTGCTTCTCTTTCAGCGCCCCGATAAAGAGCGAGTTTTTCCACTGGGGGAAACGGGCACTGTTATAAAAGGCCATGCCGCTTAGCGCCGGTGAAACTTTCCAGTAAAATACCGGCTGTTCCGTGCCCGCCACGTGCGTGCCTTTCGATTCAGGAACCTTGCTGCCGTTGTAATCAATCCCATAGGTCGCCAGCGGCCAACCATAATTTTTCCCTTTTTCGATCACGTTGACCTCATCGCCACCACGTGGGCCGTGCTCACTTTCCCACATGACCTGTGTCCAGGGATTAAGCGCCAGGCCTTGTGGGTTACGTAAACCGTAGGCCCAGATTTCAGGCCGGGCGCCCTGCCTGCCCACGAAAGGATTATCCCTGGGGACGCTACCGTCGCCGTTCAGGCGCAGCAGTTTTCCCTGCAGCTTGTCGAGATCCTGGGCGGCGCTGCTGACAAAATTATCCCCGAAGGCAATCCACACGAACCCCTGACGGTCAAAGGCCAGCCGGGTGCCAATATTGTTGCCGCTTGAGAGCCGGGGCGTTTGGCTGATGACTTCATGAAAATCGGTCAGCTGGCGATGATCGTCGCTGAGTGTGCCATAACCCACGACGGCCCCCGCCTTGCCGTCGCTGTCCGCTTTGGTATAGCTGAGCCACACCCGACGGCTCTGGGCAAAATCCGGGGCCAGCACCACATCCAGCAGGCCGCTCTGTCGCTGCGCCCACACCGCGGGCACGCCCTTAATCGGCTCAGATAAACCGGTATCAGGTCGCCAGCTACGCAACTGGCCGGCGCGTTCAGTGATGAGTAACGTCTGGTTATCCGGTAAAAAGGCCACCGACCAGGGATGGTCCAGCTTATCCTGAAGCACCTTCACCGTCAGATCATCCGCCCATAACGGGCTGGAAACGAGTAACGCGCCATTCAGTAACAGTAGGGTGGAAACACGGGTCATAGCATTCTCCAGACAGAGGCAGTGTGTTTAAGCGTAGTCAGCCTGTCCGTCATGATGTTGAGGATTTACAAAAGATTAAACAGCGTGGGCGTGATAAAGACGGGATGAAAAAACAGGCGGTAAGGGGCCCGCGACCTGAACGGCGCGGGCAAACGGAACTTACTCGAAAAAGGTCTCGGGATTATCCGCCAGCGAGATGAACTCTTTACCGCCGGGCGTGAGCGCCAGAATGGTGCCCGACTCAATGTCGTAAACCCAGCCATGCAGACGCAGCTTGCCCTGACGTAACCCTACCGACACCGAAGGATGGGTTTTCATGTTGTTTAGCTGCGCAATCACGTTCTCCTGCACCATAGCGTTGAGCTTTTTCTCGGGTGATTCATAGTCACGCTGCTCCACCACCGCTTTGGCCGCATCGGCAAAGCGCAGCCAGTGCTCGACGGCTGGCATGCTGTCCATGCAGGCACAGGACGAAATCGCGTTCATCGCACCGCAGTTAGAGTGGCCACAGATGATGATGTCAGAAACGCCCAGCACCATCACCGCATACTCAATGGTGGCTGACACGCCACCCGGCTCCGGCCCAAAAGACGGCACAATGTTGCCCGCATTACGGATAACGAATAGCTGCCCGGGTTCCTGCTGCGTGACCAGCTCCGGCACCAGACGGCTGTCTGAGCAAGAGATAAACAGGGCTTTCGGGTTCTGATTTGAGGCCAGACTTTTGAACAGCGCCTCTCTTTCAGGAAAGACAGTCTGCTGAAAACTCAGAAACCCGTTAATGATCTCTTTCATTATTTTGCTCTCACATTATCCACGTCATTGTCTGAAAGGCCAGGCTCTCAGCACTTGTTAAGCGAATCATTATTAATGAAAACAAGCAAATATCAACCAACAATATGATCTTCAAATGGCGTTATCACCTGCGTTGATAAGAAAATTAACGAATTAATTTTTAGCTATTTATTAGAAATCCTTTTGCAAAACGGCGGGTTACTGCGGTTTTCTTCCTTTCCGATCATCGGCTTAAACGCCTGTCACTCTCGGGAACCCTTTACGGTTTTTTGCGTGACTTTACACTGTTATGCCTGAGGTCAGATAACGCTACAATTTTCATCGCAACACAGGTAAAATCGCGCGCCATTGCTGTGCTGAACCGGAAACCACCTTATGTCCACTACTACTACACTGCCGCCGCGCGTGGGATTTGTCTCGCTTGGCTGCCCCAAAAACCTTGTCGACTCTGAGCGCATTCTGACGGAACTGCGCACCGAGGGCTATGAGGTGGTCCCACGCTATGACGATGCGGAAATCGTTATCGTCAACACCTGCGGATTCATCGACAGCGCCGTCCAGGAATCGCTGGAAGCGATCGGTGAAGCCCTGAACGAAAACGGCAAGGTGATTGTGACCGGCTGCCTGGGGGCGAAAGTCGACCAGATTCGCGAAGTGCACCCGAAGGTACTGGAAATCACCGGTCCGCACAGCTATGAACAAGTGCTGTCGCACGTGCACCGCTACGTGCCGAAGCCCCAACATAATCCGTTCCTGAGTCTGGTGCCGCAACAGGGCGTGAAGCTGACGCCGCGTCATTACGCTTACCTGAAAATTTCTGAAGGCTGCAACCATCGCTGCACCTTCTGTATCATCCCGTCTATGCGCGGCGATCTCGACAGTCGTGCCATTGGCGAAGTGCTGGACGAAGCAAAACGGCTGGTTGAAGCGGGCGTGAAAGAGTTGCTGGTCATTTCGCAGGATACCTCGGCTTACGGCGTGGACGTGAAACACCGCACAGGGTTCTGGAACGGCGCGCCGGTGAAAACCAGCATGGTGAGCCTGTGCGAGCAGTTAGCGAAACTCGGCGTGTGGGTTCGCCTGCATTATGTTTATCCTTATCCTCACGTGGACGACGTGATTCCACTGATGGCAGAAGGCAAGATTCTGCCGTATCTGGATATCCCGCTTCAGCACGCCAGCCCACGCATTCTGAAGCTGATGAAGCGTCCGGGTGCCGTGGAACGCACGCTGGAGCGCATTAAGCGCTGGCGTGAGATCTGCCCGACGCTGACGCTGCGCTCAACGTTTATTGTAGGCTTCCCCGGCGAAACCGAAGAAGACTTCCAGATGCTGCTCGACTTTATTAAAGAAGCGCGTCTGGATCGTGTGGGTTGCTTCCAGTACAGCCCGGTTGAAGGCGCAACGGCAAACCAGTTACCCGATCCGGTCGATGACGCAGTGAAACAGGAACGTTATGACCGCTTTATGCAGTTGCAGCAGCAGATCTCTGCCGAGCGCCTGCAGGAAAAAATCGGCCGTGAAATTATAGTCATCATCGATGAAGTCGATGAAGAAGGCGCGATTGGTCGCAGCATGGCTGACGCGCCAGAGATCGATGGTGCCGTCTATCTGAATGGCGAGAGCAACGTTAAGCCGGGCGATGTTCTGCGTGTCAAAGTGGAACATGCTGACGAATACGATTTATGGGCGAGCCGCGTCTAACCATACTTCTGCTGGTGCGCTTTTTTGCGCGCCAGATAATCGTCATCTGCCCGTAGCTTATCCCAGTACGCTTTGAAAATGGCCGCCGCAGCGGCCTTTTCTTCGTCCCTGCCCCGGGGCAACTCCTTGCCCTCCGCATCGTATTTCCGTCCGCCCTTATGGTTGCTGTAGCGGCGCGCACGGGTGTAGCCCATTTGAATAAATTTGCGCGCCATGTCCATGCCCACAAAGTCATCCTGCTGGCGATAGGCTTCGAACAGCCGCATGATTTCTTCTGCCGAGGCTTTCGCAACCTCAACGGTACGAAAACGCCAGTGCGGCAGGATTTCGCCTTTATAGGGCTGGACCATCAGCACGCCCTGCTCACCGCGCCCGACCTGATAACGTTCAGGATGTTTGCGGAAGTCGATAGTGCTGAAGTCTTGTTCATAGTCAAAAGGTTTCATGTCTTCAGTTTAGGATCAAGTGCGTCACGTAGCCCGTCGCCAAGCAAATTAAAGGCTAAAACCGTGAAAAAAATAGCCAGTGCCGGAAAAATCGCCACGTGCGGCGCGATAACCATATCCGCGCGCGCTTCGTTGAGCATCGCGCCCCACTCTGGCGTCGGTGGCTGCGCGCCCAGCCCCAGAAATGACAGGCTTGCGGCGGTGATAACCGAGGTCCCGATGCGCATGGTGAAGTACACCACAATAGAGGATACCGTGCCGGGCAGCAGGTGACGTATCATGATCGTCCAGTCTGACGCTCCGATACTGCGGGCTGACTCGATGTAGGTTTGCCGTTTCAGTACCAGCGTATTGCCACGCACCAGGCGGGCAAAGGCAGGAATACTGAATATCGCCACGGCGATAATGACGTTACTGATGCCACTGCCCATGATGGCCACGACGGCAATCGCCAGCAAAATGCCGGGAAACGCAAACAGCACGTCGCAGATGCGCATGGTGATCCTGTCCCACCAGCCTTCATAGTAGCCCGCCAGCAGTCCTGCCAGCGTCCCCACTATCGCCCCTATCGCGACGGAAACGAAGCCGGCGAGAAGCGAAATTCGGGTTCCCACCAGCACGCGGCTAAAGATATCGCGTCCCAGTGAATCCACGCCAAACCAGTGCACCAGTGAGGGGCCGTCGTTAAGTCGGTCGTAATCAAAGTAATTTTCTGCATCGAATGGCGCAACATACGGTGCCGTAAACGCCAGTACGATCAGCACCAGGACAAACAGGCCCGCCAGCAGAGCGACCGGCTGACGACGAAAGCGTCGCCAGAATTCCCGCCAGGGCGTTCTTACCCGGTTGCTGTCCAGCAGTGGCATGTGTTTGAGTGCCGCTTCCCGTCGCCAGTTTTTCATCAGGTGTCCTTAAAGCGAATCGCCGGGTTAATGACGGCATACAGCATATCGACAATCAGATTGATCAAAATAAACTCCAGCGAAAACAGCAATACCTCTGCCTGAATCACCGGATAGTCACGCATCTGTACCGAATCCACCAGCAGGCGTCCCAGCCCCGGCCAGTTGAACACGACCTCAACCACAATCGAGCCACCCAGCAGGAAACCAAACTGCAGGCCCATCATGGTGACCACCGGTATCATGGCATTCCGCAGACCGTGCTTAATCACCACGCGGTACTCACTGACGCCTTTGGCACGCGCGGTGCGCATGTAATCTTCCTGCATCACCTCCACAAAGGATGCCCGGGTGAAACGGGCCATCACAGCCGCTACCGCCGCGCCCAGCGTGAGAGAGGGCAAAATATAGTGCTGCCAGCTGTCTGCGCCCACCGTAGGCAACCAGCCCAACTGGACGGAAAACACGTCCATCAGTAACATGCCCAGGGCAAAAGCCGGAAAAGAGATACCCGAAACCGCGAGCGTCATGCCGAGGCGATCCGGCCAGCGATTGCGCCATACGGCCGAAACAATGCCGATCGCCATGCCCAGGATCACCGCCCACACCATGCTGGTGAGCGTCAGCCACAGGGTTGGCATAAAACGCGTAGCGATTTCCGCCGAAACCGGACGCCGGGAAACCAGCGACTGACCAAAATCCCCCTGCAGCGCATTGACGATAAAGTGCACAAACTGCACCGGCAGGGGTTTATCCAGGCCCAGATCCTGACGGACCAATGCCACAACAGACGCATCGGCTTCCTGTCCGGCAATCAGCCGCGCCGGATCGCCCGGCAGCAGATGGACAAACAGAAACACCAGCACTGCCACGATAAACAGCGTGGGAATCAGGCCCAGCAGGCGTTTAAGAAAATAGTTAACCATGTGACATCCCACACAACAGTCAGCAGCGCAGCTGACCTGCCCGGTGCCTCATTGCTGACGAGGCACCGGGCATCACACATCCTGTTCAGGACAGAACAGGTCCGGCGACTTACTTCATCTCGGCGTCATCAAAACTGAATGACGTATCCGGCATCATGTAAAAACCGCTCAGGTTTTTGCTGTGTGCGGACACCAGTTGCTCCACCACCAGCGGGATCCACGGATGATCGTTCCAGATGGTGTCCTGCGCATCTTTATACAGTTTGGCTTTTTCCGCCTGATCGGTCGTTTTCAGCGCGTCGGCCAGGTCTTTATCCACCTTCGGATTGCTGTAAAACGCCGTGTTGAAGATCGCCGGTGGCCAGGCTGCGGTTGCGAACAACGGCGTCAGCGCCCAGTCGGCTTCACCCGTTGAGGCTGACCAGCCAGTGTAGAACATGCGCACGCCGCTCTCTTTCTGGCCCTTGCCTTCCACTTCCGCTGCGCGCTGTCCCGCATCCATCGCGGTCACTTTCACCTTCACGCCGACCTGTGCCAGTTGCTGCTGAACAAACTGCAACACTTTCTGTGCCGTGCTGTGGTTATGCGACGACCAGAGCGTGGTGTCGAAACCGTTCGGATAACCCGCTTCTTTCAGCAACGCTTTTGCTTTAGCGGGATCGTAAGGAATGGGCGGATACGTTTGCGCATAGGCAATAGAGGGAGGCACTACGCCGGTAGCAGGTGTGGCATAACCGGCGAACGCAACTTTAACCAGTGCCTGGCGATTGATCGCGTACTCCAGCGCCTCACGCACTTTCGGATTATCAAACGGTTTTTGTGTCACATTCAGGCTGATGTAGCGCTGCATGATGGAGGGCGATACCACCACGTCCAGCTTGCTGTCCTTCTCCAGCAATTTGGCCTGCTCATAAGGCACCGGGAAGGCAAAGTTCGCTTCACCGGTCTGCAGCATGGCCGCACGCGTATTGTTATCCACGACCGGGCGCCACGTAATGCTGTCGAGTTTGGGATAGCCTTTTTTCCAGTAGCCGTCCCATTTCTTCACCTTCACAAAGTCGGTCTGATTCCAGGTCACAAATTCGAACGGCCCGGTGCCCACCGGATGAAAACCGATGTCCTTACCGTATTTTTTCAGGGCGGCAGGGGAAATCATCACCGCCGCAGGGTGCGCCAGAATATTAATAAAGGCCGAGAACGGCTGCTTCAGCGTAATTTTCACCGTCGTGGGATCGACCGCTTCCGTGCTGGCGATGTATTTAAACAGGTTATAACGTTTGAGATGGTTGTCGGGATTACTGGCCCGATCCAGGTTGACCTTGACCGCCTCGGCATTAAAGTCGGTGCCATCCTGAAACTTCACGCCTGAGTGCAGCTTAATGGTGTAGGTCAGGCCATCGCCGCTCACCGTGTAACTGTCCGCCAGCACATTGGTCAGTTTCATATCTTTATCAAAGCCAAACAGCCCCTGATAAAATGATTTCGCGACCGCCTGGGACAAGGTGTCGTTAGCGTCATAGGGATCAAGCGTGGTGAAATTAGAGGCGACGGCGATCACCGCATCACCCGCGGCCCAGGCGGGCAGCGTCATGACGCTACTTAATATCCCTGCTGCCAGTAAGCTTCTACGCATCGTTATCTGCATTGTTTTCTCCTGTAATCCCTGTCTGATTTATCGCCGTGGCGATAGCGTATTATTTCAGATCGCGCTGGTGGCAGAGCGAGCCACAAAATGACCGGGGGCCACTTCCATCAGCGAAACCCGTTCGGGTTCATCGCCCAGTGCACGAATCGGGCTGGGGATCTCATCGACCAGCAGACTGCGCTCGCGTTGCCGACGTGTCGGGTCGGCAACCGGCACGGCGGCCATTAATTTTTGGGTATACGGATGATGTGGCTGCCCGAATACCGACTGACGTGGGCCGATTTCCACAATCTGTCCAAGATACATCACCGCTACGCGGTGGCTGATGCGCTCAACCACCGCCATATCATGGGAAATAAACAAAAAGGCGATACCAAATTCACGCTGAAGGTCTAGCATCAGGTTGATGATTTGTGCCTGAATGGAGACATCAAGCGCGGACACCGACTCATCGGCAATCACCACTTTGGGGTTCAGCGCCAGTGCCCGCGCGATGCAGATACGCTGACGCTGGCCACCCGAAAACTCATGCGGATAACGCTTTGCGTGTTCCGGCAGTAAGCCAACCTTTTCCAGTAACCAGGCCACGCGCTGTTCCGCTTCGCGTCGTGGCATCACCTTGTGAACCAGCAGCGGCTCCATAATCGAAAATCCCACCGTCAGGCGCGGATCGAGCGATGCATAAGGGTCCTGGAAGATAAACTGAATATCGCGCCGCAGATGCGCCAGCGCCGCTCCCGAAAGATCGTTAATACGCTGCCCGTCAAAGATAATGCTGCCTCCCTGACTGGCGACCAGTTTTAGCAGTGAACGTCCGGTGGTCGATTTACCGCACCCGGATTCCCCCACCAGCGCCAGCGTTTCGCCTGCATACAGATCAAAGCTGATGTTCTCGACCGCGTGCACCCGGCTCGTTACGCGATTCAGTAATCCTGAGCGAATATCGAAGCGCGTGACCAGATTGCGCACCTGCAGGATGGGCGGGCGATCGTGACGTACGGTGTTTTGCGGTACGTCGGGTGCCGCATCGTTGAGCAGGAGAGGAAATTTCGCGGGCAGCGGCTGGTCCTGCATCGCACCCAGGGTCGGGACAGCGGCCAGCAACGCCCGGGTGTAAGGCTGCTGCGGTGCGCTGAACAGCTCGGCGGTAGGGGCGTTTTCCAGCACCTCACCGCGATACATCACCTGGACGCGGTCCGCCATTTCCGCCACCACGCCCATATCGTGAGTGATAAAAATCACGCCCATCTGCATCTCTTTCTGCAGCTCGCGGATCAGTTGCAGGATCTGGGCCTGAATCGTCACGTCCAGAGCAGTAGTCGGCTCGTCGGCAATCAGCAGCGCAGGCTTACACGACAGGGCCATCGCAATCATCACGCGCTGCCGCATACCGCCGGAAAGCTGGTGAGGATAACGGCGCAGCATACTTTGTGCGTCAGGAATGCGTACCCGATCCAGCATACGACGCGCTTCCGTCAGGGCTTCGGACTGGCTTTTACCCTGATGCAGTCGAATGGATTCTGCGATCTGATCGCCTACCGTAAACACCGGATTCAGCGAGGTCATCGGTTCCTGGAAAATCATGGCCATATCCGCGCCGCGCACCCTGGGCATCTGACCGCGCGGCATCCGCATCAGATCCAGTGCCTCACCACTGCGTCGACGCAGCCGTATCTCACCACTGACCTCTGCGCTGTCCTGCGCCAACAGGCGCATGATCGCCAGTGAGGTGACGGATTTGCCCGAGCCGGACTCGCCCACTAAAGCCAGCGTTTCGCCGCGAAACACATCAAGTGAAAGATGACGCACGGCTTCGGTCACCTGGCCGTCATGGTGAAAACGTACGTTCAGGTCGCGCACCGCCAACACCTGTTCGGGAGACAGAGGGAGCCTGTCAGGCTGGCTGTTAGCTTTCACGGTAAATTGCGACCTCTGCGACGTCATCCACCCGGGCAACAGCCCGGTACATGCCTTCGCTGTTGAACGGCAGTGCCACATTGCCCTCCCGATCAACCGCAATCAGCCCACCGCTGCCGCCCAGCTCCAGCACGCTGTCATGAATCACATTGACGCTGGCCTGTTGTAATGTCCGCCCGGCGTAACGCATTTGTGCCGCCACATCGTAGGCCGCCAGGGTGCGGATAAACACTTCGCCAGTGCCGGTGCAGGACACCGCCGCGCTGTCGTTACTGGCATAGCAGCCTGCGCCAGGCAACGGTGAGTCGCCTACGCGCCCCTGCTGTTTATTGGTCATGCCGCCGGTCGACGTCGCCGCCGCCAGGTTTCCCGCCAAATCCAGCGCCACGGCACCGACCGTGCCAAACTTACGATCCGGGTCAAGAGGATCGCCGCCCTGGGCGGCGCCATCGTGGTCAAGCACAGCGGCATCGCTGCGCAGCGCCCGTTGCAGTTGCTCCAGGCGTTCAGGCGTGGAAAAGAAATCCGGTTCAACCTGCTCAAGCCCCTGCGCAAACGCAAAGGCTTCGGCCCCTTCCCCGATCAACAGGACATGCGGGCTGTGGTCTAACAGCGCACGCGCTGCCAGTACCGGGTTGCGCAGCCGGGAGACGCCCGCCACTGCCCCAGCCTGCAGCGTTCTGCCATCCATGATGCTGGCATCCAGCTCATGCGTGCCCTGATGGGTAAACACAGCACCTTTACCCGCATTAAACAACGGGCACTCTTCCAGCCTGCGCACCGCTTCAGTCACCACATCCAGCGCGGATGCGCCCTGCGCCAGCAGGGTTTGGCCATGTGTCACAATATCGTGAAGCGCCTGACGATAAGCCTGTTCTTTCTCTGCGCTCATGGCAGCACGCGTAATTGCGCCTGCGCCGCCATGAATGGCGATCACTGCTTTAGCCATACTGCGTTACCCTGTGGTTGCATCAGAAGGAAAAACACTGATTTTGAATGGTTTTACGTCTTGTTAGCGTATTTTTGAATATAGAAAGCCCGCCATAGCTTGTAAAGCGGAAACTGGTCCCGCGCTAATAACCTTTCGTTGTGGCTTATACCGATGTGACTCTGAGGATAAAAGCCACCATAATAGTCAGCAATTGCAACAGACAGACTGAGACAATAATGGAAAGCTTTACTGCCGGACTGATTTCCCTTGAAGACGCGCAACAGAAGATGCTGGCGCAACTGACGCCCATCACCGAATCCCTGAATGTGCCCCTGACTGACGCGGCCGGGCGCATCACCGCCTGCAGCGTGACCTCCCCCATTGATGTACCGCCTTTTAACAACTCAGCCATGGACGGTTATGCCGTCAGGCTTGCTGATGTACAAGAGGGTCAGCCCTTAACGGTTGCCGGTAAAGCCTTTGCCGGTGCGCCGTTTTCGGGTGACTGGCCTGCGGGCAGCGTCATCAGAATCATGACGGGCGCGCCGGTACCGGACGGCTGCGATGCCGTCGTCATGCAGGAGCAAACCCATCTGCAGGGCGAACAGATTGTTATTGATGCGCCCGTAAAAGCCGGAAAAAACATCCGCCTGATCGGCGATGATATCCGGGCAGGCCATCAGGTCCTTGCGCCTGGCGTGCGCCTGGGCGCTGCGGAACTGCCGTTGCTGGCCTCATTAGGCATCGCCACGGTGAAGGTGCTGCGCAAATTGCGCGTGGCAATTTTCTCCACCGGGGATGAGCTGCAACCCGTGGGCCAGCCGTTGTCTGACGGGCAAATCTATGACACCAACCGGTTTGCCATCTCCCTCATGCTGCATAAGCTGGGCTGCGAGGTGATCGATCTTGGCATTGTTCGCGACGATCCGGTCGCCCTTCGGGCTGCCTTTATGGACGCCGATCGCCAGGCCGATGTGGTCATCAGCACCGGCGGTGTCTCTGTCGGTGAAGCCGACTTTACTAAGGCGATGCTGGAGGAACTGGGCAGTATTCGCTTCTGGAAGCTGGCCATTAAACCGGGCAAACCTTTCGCCTTTGGCCGCCTGGCAAACAGCTGGTTCTGCGGCCTGCCCGGCAATCCGGTCTCGGCCGTCGTGACCTTTTATCAACTGGTGCAGCCCCTGCTGGCCCGTCTGACCGGACAGTCAGCTTCGGCTTTACCGCCACGTCAGCGCGTGCGTACAGCAAGCGCACTGAAAAAATCGCCAGGCCGTCTGGATTTTCAGCGCGGTGTGCTGCGGCGAAATGCTGAGGGTGAAACAGAAGTCATCAGCACGGGTGCCCAGGGTTCGCATGTGTACAGCTCGTTTTCACAGGCTAACTGCTTTATCGTACTGGAGCGTGAGCGCGGCTATGTCGAGGCGGGAGAATGGGTAGATGTTGAGCCCTTCAACGCCCTGCTGGAGGGATAAATGCTGCCCGAACTCAGCCACGAGGAAATGCTGCGCTATAACCGGCAAATTGTCCTGCGGGGGTTTGACTTTGACGGACAGGAAGCCCTGAAGGCCAGCCATGTGTTGGTCGTGGGCCTGGGCGGTTTAGGCTGTGCAGCCGCACCTTATCTGGCGGCAGCGGGCGTCGGTCACCTGTCTCTGCTGGATTTTGATACGGTTTCGCTCTCAAACCTGCAGCGACAGATTCTGCATCATGATGCGGATATTGGTCGGGCCAAGGTCGAATCCGCCCGGGCACGCCTGGCGGAGATCAATCCCCACTGTCAGTTATATCCTGTCCACGGCCAGTTGGACGATAACGCGCTGCGGGCGATCATCGCCAGGCAGCAGGTCGTGGTCGACTGCACGGATAATGTCAGCGTGCGTGAACAGCTTAACCGGCTTTGTTATGAACTGAAGGTGCCTCTGGTTTCGGGCGCGGCGATTCGCATGGAAGGTCAGTTGAGTGTGTTTGACTGGCAGCCTGGTGCGCCCTGCTACCGCTGTATCAGCCGTTTGTTTGGCGCTCAGGTGCTCAGCTGCGTGGAAGCCGGTGTAATGGCGCCGCTGGTGGGCGTTGTCGGTGCCATGCAGGCGATGGAAGCGATAAAGCTGCTGACCCGGTTTGGCACGCCCGCGCGCTCACGTTTGCTCATGTATGATGCCATGCGCGCAGAGTTTCGCACGATGCATGTCGCACAGGATCCGAATTGTGAAGTCTGTGGCCATTCTGAGTGCACAGGCTAAAGGCCGGTCTGATTGAACGCTGAGCGTGAGCGATTACAAAAGGCGGGTAAATGCACGAAAGAAAACGGGGTAGTCAGCGCTACCCCGCAGGTCTTAAACGATGCCCTGACTGCGCAGGTAGTCTTCGTAATTCCCGGTGAAATCGACGATGCGATCCGCCTTGATTTCCATAACACGCGTCGCCAGTGAGCTGACGAATTCACGGTCATGGGAAACGAAAATCAGCGTGCCTTCATACATTTCCAGCGCCATGTTTAATGACTCGATGGATTCCATATCCAGGTGGTTGGTGGGTTCATCCATAATCAGAATGTTAGGCTTCTGCATCATCAGCTTGCCGAACAGCATGCGCCCTTTCTCACCACCCGACAGCACCTTGGCGGGCTTTTTAATGTCGTCCTGAGAAAACAACAGGCGGCCAAGAATACCGCGTACGGCCTGCTCATCATCGCCCGGCTGCTTCCACTGACTCATCCAGTCAAAAACCGTCAGATCGTCAGCAAAATCGTCTGCGTGGTCCTGCGCGTAATAGCCAATTTTGGCATTCTCGGACCATTTAACGCTGCCGCTTTCTGGCGTCAGTTCGCCGACCAGGGTTTTTAACAGCGTGGATTTACCGATACCGTTAGCCCCTAATATCGCCAGTTTTTCACCGACTTCCAGCAGCAGATTAAGATTTTTGAACAGAGGACCGTTATCAAAGCCTTTCGTCAGGCCTTCCACTTCCAGCGCATTACGGAACAGTTTCTTATCCTGTTCAAAACGGATATATGGATTCTGACGGCTGGAGGCTTTCACTTCTTCCAGTTTTATTTTATCCATTTGTTTAGCGCGCGAGGTGGCCTGACGCGATTTAGAAGCGTTGGCACTAAAGCGGCTGACAAACGACTGCAGATCGGCAATTTGCGCTTTTTTCTTGGCGTTATCCGCTAACAGACGTTCACGCGCCTGGGTGGCCGCGGTCATATATTCATCATAATTACCGGAATAAACGCGCAGCTCGCCATAGTCCAGATCGGCCATGTGCGTGCAGACCATATTGAGGAAGTGACGGTCGTGCGAAATGATAATCATGGTGCTGTCGCGTTCGTTTAACACCTGCTCCAGCCAACGGATGGTATCGATATCCAGGTTGTTGGTCGGTTCGTCCAGCAGCAAAATATCCGGATTAGAAAACAAGGCCTGGGCTAAAAGAACGCGTAATTTAAAGCCTGGCGCAATTTCGCTCATCGGCCCGTAATGCTGTTCAACCGGGATGCCCACGCCAAGTAATAATTCACCGGCGCGCGATTCCGCGCTGTAACCATCCATTTCGCCATACTGTACTTCCAGGTCTGCGACTTTGTAGCCTTCCTCTTCGCTCATTTCGGGCAGGGAATAAATACGGTCACGTTCCTGTTTCACTTCCCATAATTCATGGTGCCCCATGATTACCGTATCAATCACACTATATTGTTCAAAGGCGAACTGGTCCTGGCGTAATTTACCAATACGTTCATTGGGATCGTAGGAAACATTGCCGCCCGACGGCACCAAATCGCCACCCAAAATCTTCATGAAGGTGGATTTTCCGCTGCCGTTCGCACCGATTAAACCGTACCGATTACCCCCGCCAAATTTAACGGAGATATTTTCGAACAGTGGCTTGCTGCCAAACTGCATGGTGATATTGCTGCTAACTAACACGGCATTGACCTTAGTGAAGAGAGTGGATGGAAAACGGCGGCTATTATGCCAGATGTGACGTAGCGCACGCCAGTCTCCGGCTACCCTTGCATGAGTGTCTGTTGAAAACGCATGACTTTTTATTTTCACTGCCCGTACGTTTGCCGCTTAACCCAGCCGCTGGCTAAACGTACCGGACGCTGCGCAGAGGGGAAGCCCTACCTGCGCACGCCACACCGGGTGCATGACAGCGAGAGTAATAAAGCAAAGAGCAGGGTTTTTTAAATAAAAAAAGCCGGCGACATAAATGTCGCCGGCTACCACTTACAAGGATTGTGTCGATTAATCGATCAGGAAGCTGTCCAGGCTTTTACCTTCGTCCAGCGCTTTTTTAATTGCTGCTGGCGTGCGGCCCTGGCCGGTCCATGATTTTTTCTCGCCATTTTCGTCGGTGTAAGAATATTTAGCCGGACGTGGCGCACGCTTAGTGCGTTTTTTACCCTGCTCCAGCGCACCTAATAATTCATTAGGATCGATGCCATCAGCCAACAGCATTTCGCGATATTTCGATAACTTCTCTTCTTTTTCACGATTCTGTTGTTCTTCAGCGTGCGCTTCTTCACGACGTTCCGTTACTACAACGGTCAATTTCTCAAGAATTTCTTCCAGATCGCTCAGTGGCAGTTCACGAGCCTGGGCACGTAATGTGCGAATGTTGTTTAGAACTTTAAATGCGTCACTCATCACAATATCCTTGATTAAGGGGTTTAATTAAACTGTAGCGTCAAGATTACCTAATTCAAATAAAAAAATAAATTAATTTATTACTACAGATAATTCCGATAGGTTTTTTAAATGTCAGTGAAGTATTCAGAATGCTTATGTGGAGAGATAATTAACCTCAAATTAACACTAAATGCCTGCTATCCTTGCACAATGTAAACGATTTCATTGATTACACTTACTGTATGAATTCGCTATGCGCTTTTAAATTTTAACGCTGAATATTTTTTAACACCGGTGAAGAATTTGGATTAATTTGCCTGTCCTGAGTCAGACGTTCTCCGCCCGGAACACGCGGTCTGTGAACAAAATAGCTGACGTCGGGTACGAGGTTTATCGCGCTTCGCCACAATAATATCGGCTTTATGGCGAATAAAATGTGGGGATATTGCCTTTGTCCCCCTTCACTCCCCGACAAAAATGCTGCATCGGCACAGGCAAGGCGACGGCGTTTCACAGCCGTTATAAGGTTGAATACATTTACAGACAATTTATGCTTCACAGTAAGTGCGCCGGCTAAATAGCCAGCAACCCTTTTAAACCACCAGCTTTAAGGGTGATTAAATGAGTTTACTAAACGATATAACAGATAAATAATAAAGCGCAGGTATTACACTGTCTGATAACAGGCCGTGGTCTGCCGAAAGGCCACGGCCTGAAGGATTAATTTACCTGGGTCGCAGGTCCAAACACGTCATACTGAGGGAGCTGAACGTTTTGATAGGTTTCCCAGCCGCCGCCCAGCGCTTTGTAGAGCGCCACCAGATCCAGCCCGCTTTGCATGCGCGCCTGTGTTGCCTGCTCCTCGGCCTGGGCGAGCTGGCGCTGCGCATCAAGCACCTCAAGGAAGGTCGATAATCCCTGACGATAGCTGTCGCTCGCCAAATCAAAGGTCCGTTGCAGTGCACCGGTCGTTTCGTCCAGCGCCGTGACGCGCTGCTGATCGGCCCGGTAACTCACAAGGGCGTTTTCGACATCCTGCAAAGCCGTCAGCACCGTCTGGCGATAATCCAGCGCCGCGCTGGCCTGCTGAGCACGTGCAAGCTTCACGCTGGAAACCAGCCGGCCTCCCTGAAAAAGGGGAATCGACAGCGAAGGCCCCACGCTATAGAAGTGGCTGCTCCAGTCGTCCAGATAACTGGCATCGGTATTGCGCACGCCCAACTGTCCGGTAAGAGAGAGGCTGGGGAACAGCTGTGCGACAGAAACGCCGATCCCGGCGGTTTGCGCATGGAGTTTCGCCTCTGCCTGGCGAATATCCGGGCGTCGACGCGCTAAGGTTGAGGGAATGCCGACCGCGACCGCATTCGGCAAGGCTGGCAGCGCTTTCGGCGTCTGCAGTTCTGCATCCAGCGCGCCGGGGGTTTTACCGATAAGCACAGCCAGACCGTTCATCGCCTGACGCGTTTGCGCCTGATACTGCGGTAGCTGCGCCTGTAAACTGCTCAACTGTGCCCGGGCATTTTCCACATCGGTTAACGGCGCCAGGCCATTGCGCTGCTGGCTTTGTGTCAGTTGCCAGGTCTGATCCGCCACCGCGATTTGCTGTTGCAGCGTGTTGACGGTTGCCTGCGCCCCACGCAGTTGTAACCAGGCACGGACAACTTCCGCTTCCAGCGACACCAGCGCATCGTTACGTTGCTCAATGGCCGCCTGTTGCTGTGCATTGGCTGATTCGATCTGACGTCGTACCTTGCCCCACAGATCCAGTTCCCAACTGGCATCGAAGCTGCCCTGATATAAGGTGACGGGCTGCGTCAGCCCGTTCAACTGGCTGGCGACAGTGCTGTCTACCTGGTCATTGACCCCATTCGCTTTCAGCAAACCTTCCAGCCCCAGTTGCTGACGCGTGACTTTTGCCGAACCGTTCAGGCTGGGAAACAAGCCGCCCTGCGCCTGAGATAACTGCTCGCGCGCGCCCGCAATGCGCAGGACGGTCTGCTGCAACGACAGATTACCCGCGATTGCGCGGGCAATCAGGCTGTCCAGTTGGGGATCGTTGAAGTTACGCCACCAGCGCGTATCCACTGCCGACGTCTGCGGTTTCGAGCGCTCCTGAGAATCCAGCGCGTGGTAGCTGCCCGGCAGCTGAGGTTTTGGCGCCTGGTAGTCCGGGCCCACGCTGCAACCTGCCAGCGATAACGTCAGCAACAAGGTAAAGGGATTCAGGCGATACGTAGTCATAACCTTCATGTCAGTGTGCTCCTGCACTGCCTTCGCTTTTGACGGGCGACAGCAGCCAACAAAATGGAATCAAAATCAGGGCGACAATACTTAAGCCTGAAAAGACGTCGATATAAGCCAGAATGCGTGACTGGACAATCATCTCTTTATAGAGCTGGCCGGTTGCCAGCGTCACGGGATCGCCCACCGCCGACGTAAAGTCGCGAATCGCCTGCGCCCAGTGCTGAACGGTAATGTTAAATTGTTCATTTAACGGCGTCATGTTGTGCACCATGTGGGCCGAACGCGCCTGCTCCCGCTCCGTAATTGCCGCCGTGGATAACGAGATGCCAATCGAACCCGCAACGTTACGGAACATCGTAAATAATGCTGATGCATCCGCGTTCAGGCGTTGTGGGATGGTAATGAAGGCAATGGTGGTCAGCGGCACAAACAGGAAGCCCAGGCCAATAGACTGCGCACTGCGCATCATGACCAGCGTGGAGAAATCGACATTGGGCGTTAACGTGGAAGAGTAGAAAAACGCCAGGGCCAGGCAGCTAAAACCAAATGCGATGATATAGCGGGTTTGCACGACCGGCATCAGCTTAAGCACCAGCGGAATCGTCAGCACAATCAGCACGGCTCCGGGTGAAAGCACCAGCCCTGACCAGGTCGCCGTATAACCCAGATCCTGCTGGGCCAGTTGAGGCAGCACGACGGAACTACCATACAGAATCATCGCCATCCCGGCCATGAGCAGGCCCGCAACCCAGAAGTTACGGTCTTTCATTACCAGAATGTCGACCACCGGTTTGCGAGCATACATTAGCCAGTAGACGGCTCCGACAATGCCGACCAGCGCCAGTACCGCGAATAACACAATAAAGTGCGACGCAAACCAGTCCTCATCTTCACCCCGATCCAGCATTACCTGCAGGCAGCCCAGGCCCAGCGTAATTAAACCGATACCGATGTAGTCAATTTTCAGTTTGCCCCTGGCCCACTTGCGCTCCCATGGCGGATCTTCCAGCAGCGGCAAAATGGCCATGATCGTCAGGATACCGACCGGGATATTGATAAAGAACACCCAGCGCCAGCTGTAGTTATCCGTAATCCAGCCGCCCAGCGTCGGGCCGATAACAGGCGCCACGATAATCGCAATCGAGGAAAGGCCAAACGCTTTGCCCCGATCCTCAGGTTTAAAGTAGTCGAGCAGCACCGACTGCTGCACAGGCTGCAGGCCGCCGCCGAAAAACCCTTGCAGGACGCGGAACAGAATGATCTGCCAGAGTTCGGTGGCAATACCACACAGGAATGAGCAGATTGTGAACATGACGATACAGATTAAGAAAAACTGTTTACGGCCAAATAAACGACTGAAGAAGGCAGAGATGGGCAGCACAATGCCGTTCGCCACGAGGTACGAGGTCAGCACCCAGGTGGATTCATCGTAACTGGATGAGAGCGAACCGGCGATATGTGGCAGGGCCACATTCACGATGGTGGTATCCAGGATTTCCATAAATACCGCCAGCGTTACCGTAATGGCCACGAGCCACGGATTACTGGCGGGTTTCCAGCTCTGCGATTCACTCATTCCACGGTTACCTTCGGTTCAACCGATAAGCCCAGTGGCAGTGGACGGTTAGGATCCAGTCCTTTATCAATCACAATCTTGACCGGCACGCGCTGAACGATTTTCACGTAGTTGCCCGTGGCATTCTCCGCCGGGAAAGTCGAAAAGCGCGAACCGGTGCCCATCTGGATGCTGTCGACGTGGCCTTCAAGTTTCATGTCAGGCCAGGCATCCACGCTGATGGTTACCTTGTCGCCGGGATTCATTCGCTCCAGCTGTGACTCTTTAAAGTTGGCGGTGATCCAGATATCCGGGGAAACCAGTGAGAACAAGGCGCTGCCCGCCTGAACCAACGTTCCCAACTGGACGTTTCGCTTAGTCACAAACCCGTCGTAAGGAGCACGAACCTGTGTGTAAGACAGATTCAGCTCGGCCACATTCAGTTGGGCTTTTGCCTGCTCGACCTGTTCCTGACGCGCTTCAACATTGGTTTCCTGCTGACGGATTTGCAGGGCCACCTGCGAGGCGACTTCCACCTGAGCTTTGGCATTTTGCAGTTGTGCCTGCGCGGAGCGTAACTGCGCCGAGGCTGAATCAATATTGCGTTGACTGGTGGCGCGGGGATCGACGCCGCGCTGACGACGGTAATCCGCCTGCGCATTCAGGTAGTTGGCCTCGGCTTTGGCCTGATCGGCCAGCGCCTGGTCGCGTTGCGCCGGGTACTGAACGCGCGACAGTGCCAGTTGCGCCTGAGCCTGGTGCAACTGTGCCATGGCCAGGCCAAGCTGTGCTTTTGCCTGCGCGCGCTGGGCTTCGTTATCGCTGGGATCGATTTCCACCAGCAGATCGCCCTTCTTCACGCGCTGGTTGTCTTTCACCAGCAATTTTACGACGTAACCCGAGGCTTTCGCTGCGATAGTCACTGCGTTGCCTTCGGTAAACGCATCGTCAGTCGTTTCTTCATTACGGGTGGTAAACCAGAAGAAGAACGCCACGATCAACATCACCACAACGACGACCGCCAAAATAATTAACGGCTTTTTGCCGGGACGCTTACGCGGTTTCTCGTCGTTATCGCTTTGGCTATCGTGTGCTGGGCTGTTTTTATCGGGCGCGTTTTCTGTGTCTTTCTGGTGTGGGTCGCGGTTGTTGTTGTTCTCGCTCATAGTGTCCGTCGCTGGCTAAGGCCCTCAGTCCTGGGCGTAGAAAGTCAACTAAACATTAGATCGAAAACTGACAAAATCCAGTACAACTTTACTTAACTTGAGAAAGTCCGCACGTCCTGCCACGAGGGCAGGACAGGTTCGCGTCAGGCAACCAGTTTAAGCAACAGCCAGCCGGTCAGCATCGACCATGCGAGTAAGGGAACGGAGAACAGATGGAAGCGCCACCAGATGGCACGATCTTTCGCCATGCGCAGCGCAATCAGGTTGGCAAGCGAACCCGGCAGCAGGCCAAACCCACCGATATTGACCGCCCAGGCAAGGACGTCTGAAGGCGGCACTTTCTGCAAAAGCAGGATCGTGGCAGGCACATTACTGATTACCTGTGACAAGCCAATCGCCAACAGATAAAGCTCCCCTTTGGCAAGATGGGCAATCGCATCAAAATGGGCCTGCACAACAGGCAAGCGTGTCAGCAAGAACACGTCCAGGAACATGACAATGAAGACCACCAGCAGGCTCCAGTCGATATTCAGCAATACCTGGCGCGCCATAATAAAAAAGCAGACAAGAATCAGCAGTAGCGCCCAGCCGGTCAGGTGCCACTCCAGCGCGGCGATAAACAAGACGTAAAGCGCCAGACTGACGGCAAACAGTGGCTTCTGCCAGCTGTGCTGTTCTGCGTTCTCATGTTTTTCAATCGCGCGCTTGGCAAAACTAAACCAGGTGACGACCAGCAGGCTTAACAGCAGCCAGACGGCCAGCGGCGTCATTTGCCAGATAAAACCGACTACACTCAGCGAGCCGTGGCTCCACAGCAAAATATTCTGCGGATTGCCCACCGGCGTCAGCAACGAACCGGCATTTACGGCCAGCGCTTCGAAGATGATTAAGCGGGAAATCGGTAAATGGGAAAACTTGCGCAATGTCAGCGTCAGCGGCACCAGAATAAACAGGGCCACATCGTTGGTTAAGAAGGTCGAGAGCACCGCCGCCGCCAGCACCATAAACAGGGCCAGCGTGCGCTCATGCTTAAACCCCGCAATTAACCGACCGCCCAGAACATCAAAATACCCACTGGTTTCTAACCCCTTGGTGAGGATAAGCAGCCCACTCAGGGTGATGATGGTGTGCCAGTCCACTGCGGCAGGCAGATCCGCCCAGTGGTAATGAGCAAGAAACAGCAGAACAACCCCAACAACGACTAACAAGTGCAATATATGGTCATGCAGAAATGAGCGAAGCACAATGGGCATGATGTCCGGCGCCTTAACTGAGGATTAATTGTTTTGGTAAAATTTCTGGAATACGGCCAGGGTTTCATCACTGACGTGATGTTCGATGCCTTCAGAATCGCGGCGTGCCGTTTCCGGACTAATGCCAAGCGCTAACAGGAAGGTTTCAACGATGTGATGGCGGGCGCGGCTCTCTTCAGCCAGCTTTTCCCCTTCACGCGTCAAAAAGACGCCGCGATAAGGCACCTGCTCGACCAGGCCGGCAGTTCCTAACCGCTTTAACATTTTGGCGACGGTCGGTTGCGAAACCCCCAAACGCGCGGCCATGTCGACCTGGCGCGCCTCGCCAAACTCACCAATCAAATCAGAGATTAGCTCAACATAGTCATCAATCAGTTCACGACGATGCGCTTCGCGCACCTGCCGAAAACCTTCGACATGCTCTTCAATATCTTTTAGTGGTCCTTGCGGGGCAGAAACCACGCTTTTGGCACGACGACTCATTCAGCTTCCTCTTTATTTTTTCCACACCAGCCCTTCCGTGTGGATTTAGCTGCGCTCATTGTAAACCAGGCGCAAATAAGCTCAAATTTTTCGTCGTTAGCCTTGGCTAAACGGTATAGCCAGTGCTATATTTGTCGATAATGTAAACAGAGTGATGTATTAAAGCACGATCTCTGCTTACCGTTGCGTTAAATTTTATGGGAGGTGATGCTATGAGCACTCTGAAAAGCTGTATCGACTGCAGCAAATGCTTCCAGGCCGAAAAAACAACATCAGGAAAATCCTGGTGGTGCCTGCTGACGCGCTCCCCTTTTACGCTGCGCCTCATGCTTATTGAGCGTCTGCTGGGCCAGCAGCCGGAAACGCGCTACTGCCAAAAACTGATCTGGCGCGGCTGAATCCGTTTTCACATTCAGATTCATTACCCACGCGCGGTCTGTTTTCCTTTCCTCGCCGCGCGCCTGCATTGATCCACGCTTCTGATCCGGTCACCTGTGCCCTGCGCTTAGCGCTGTTCCTGTAAAGGTAAGCGTCAAAATACAGCCGCTGTGTAAGGCGCCCTTCTTTTGTTCTGTCCGGGCCTGAAAAAAGGCTTCCAGCCAGGGAAGTCCAAGGCGCGGGTTAATGTCAGAACGCAATGCGGCGCGGAGAAGACAGATACAGTGACAGTCGCGGTGGCAAAGACAAAGACAAAGACAAAGGCAGGTTATTAGCGCGGGTTTTTGTTACCAATAAAAACGGCCCTGAAGAGGGCCGTTTTTTTAATCTAGACTAAGCTCGCTTAGAAGCTGTAGCCTACGCCAGCAATCCAGGTGCCAACGTCAACGCTACGGATGCGGCTCTGCTCATAGCCAACGTCCAGTGCAACGTTTTCCATTGGGTTGAACTGCATACCTGCGCCGTAAGAGAAACCGTAGTCGCTGGTGTCAGCTTTGTCGCGTGAAGTGGTGTCGTTAGCCTGGTATTTGCCGTAGCCAACACCAACCACACCATAGATGCTTGCCCAGTCATTCAGACGGAATGCTGGACCACCGGTGATACCGTAGTACTGGCCTTTATTATAAATGCCGTCTTCGGTACGATCTTTCTCGGTGTAAGTGAATGAGCCGATCCAACCCAGTGGGTTAGAACCGTCTTCATAGCGATATTTCAGGTTGAAGCCGTTTGCTTTGTTAGCAACGCCCTGGTAGTCGCTCTGTGCGTAGCCACCGGTTACGGTGCTCTGTGCCATGGCGGAACCTGTTGCGACTGCTAACACACAGGCTAATGCTGAAAGACATGCAATTTTTTTCATAACCACCTCAAATGTGAAAGTACTTCTCTCCTGACAACGCTAAAAATATAACAAAAAATAGCGAGAAACTCTGCCCGCATTTTGTTGTCTAACACAGTGTTTGGTGTAACAGAAAGTTAATGGAGTTTCCTATGTCATTCATTTTTCTTATAAAAATCGTCATATCCTTGCAATAATGACCCCAAACAAATTTTCATTCTTTAAGTAAATTCCTAAAAAAACCTGACATTAATTTACTTTCCAGCCGGAAAAACTGCTTAAAAAGCAGGCAAACAGACAAAATTAAAATCAGTTTACGTCCCCTTTTTGACCAACATTTCCTTTACACTGGTCATCTTGTTAGCTCATTGACTGGGAAGTATCAACAGGATGTCAGTTTCGCCACTCAAATCGCTCACGCCAGCTTTACTCCCTGTCGTCGTGTTACTTATCTCCATGTTGTCGCTTCAGGGCGGCGCCTCACTGGCAAAAACACTTTTTCCCACCGTGGGTGCCACCGGCATCACCGCATTGCGCCTGGGCTTTGGCACCGTCATCCTTTGCCTCATCTTCAAGCCCTGGCGACTGCGTTTTCGTCCTGAACAGCGCATGCCGCTGATTATTTATGGCTTAGCATTGGGTACGATGAACTTTTTATTTTACCTGTCTATTCGGACGGTACCGCTTGGCATCGCGGTCGGGCTGGAGTTTGTTGGCCCGCTTACGCTTGCGCTGCTCGGCTCACGTCGGCCACTCGATTTTCTTTGGGTCATACTGGCGGTCATTGGGCTGTGGTTTTTACTGCCGTTCAGTACCGGTATTACCTCCGTCGATCCGATAGGTGCACTATTTGCGCTCGGTGCCGGTGTCTGTTGGGCAGTGTATATTCTGTCAGGGCAGCGCGCGGGCGCTGAGCACGGCGCGGCAACGGTCGCCATCGGCTCCCTGATCGCTTCGCTGATTTTTGTTCCCGTAGGGCTGACGTTTGCCGCAAGCGGCATCTGGCAATGGAGCGTCGTGCCGGTTGCCATTTTAGTGGCCTTTCTTTCAACGGCGCTTCCCTATTCACTGGAAATGATGGCACTGACCCGTTTACCTGCGCGCATTTTTGGTACGCTGATGAGCCTTGAGCCTGCGGTGGCGGCACTGTCTGGCATGCTTTATCTGGATGAGAGCCTTTCCGGCGTGCAGTGTCTGGCGCTGCTGGCGATTATCCTGGCCTCGTCCGGCGCGACCCTGACCATGCGTCCCAGAAAGCGCCAGTTAAATGCAATAGAATTATCTGATAATAAAAAGAAATAACAGGTTTCCGCCTGCTGAAAGGCAGGCTAAATAACAATAACTCTCATGCTGATAATTATTTCAGTTAATGTGTAATAGAAAGTTAATATTTAATACAGGTAAAAATCATTCTATTGAATTTTTATTTAACCTTATGTATTTAAAGTGCTTTATGAAATTTTAATTTTAACAATTTATTAACTATTTCATCCGCGCACCCACGCACGCTAAGGTGAATGCTATTTCATCCATTGATTAAGCCAATCCTGCAAGGCGGCAAATCGCTGCTATACTTAGTTTCGTACTTGATTAGGACAACCATTGAAAGAGAGGACTGAAACAATGAGTACCGCTAAACTGGTTAAAACAAAATCTTCTGATCTACTTTATACCCGTAATGACGTGGCAGATGACGAAAAGCGCGCCACCATTGAGGTGCTCAATCGCCTGGTCGTGGAGTTCATCGATCTGTCCCTGATAACTAAGCAAGCGCACTGGAACATGCGCGGCGCGAACTTCATCGGTGTGCACGAAATGCTGGACGGTTTCCGTACCACCATCACCGACCATCAGGACACCATCGCGGAACGCGTGGTGCAACTGGGTGGTGTAGCACTGGGTACCACTCAGGTCGTCAACGATAAAACGCCACTGAAAAGCTATCCGCTGAATATCCACAGCGTACAGGATCATCTGAAAGCGCTGGCCGACCGTTATGCTGTGGTGGCTAACGATACGCGCAAAGCAATTTCTGAAGTGAAAGATGAAGATACCGCCGATATCTTTACCGCGGCTTCTCGCGACCTGGATAAATTCCTGTGGTTCATTGAGTCTAATATCGAATAACGGTCTTACAGACTATTACCAGGCGGGGAAACCCGCCTTTTTTACGTCTGCGTTACTATAATTTATGACTTTGTTAACATTTCTGACGCTGCGCCCTTCCCGTTTTCGCCTTCTGATGCACACTACTCCTGCACCACTTTAGCGCTTCGCACCAAGATGGTGCCACCATAATGGTGCATCGGCGCGACAGGTTGCAGAATCGTGTCAGCGATGATCTCCTGATCATTATATTTTTTACATTTTGAAAAGTTGGCATACTTTTTTCATATGAAAGCCCGCAAATGATAGCTCGCAAACCCGGGCCCGGTGCCCGGTCGCAATAAGGAAAAATGATGAAATCGCTATTTAACATCTCTGTGGCCGCGTTGGCGCTGGCCTTCTCTCTCTCCACTACCGCAGCAGAAAAGAAACTGATCGTCGCCACCGATACAGCTTTTGTCCCATTTGAATTCAAACAAGGGGACAAATATGTCGGCTTTGACGTGGATTTATGGGATGCCATTGCGAAGGAACTGAAACTGGATTACACCCTGAAGCCGATGGACTTCAGCGGCATCATCCCTGCCCTTCAGACGCACAACGTTGATGTGGCACTGGCCGGCATTACCATTACTGACGAGCGCAAGAAAGCCATTGAGTTCTCTGATGGCTACTACAAAAGCGGTCTGCTGGTCATGGTGCGTAACAACGAGAAAGACATCAAAGGCATTGACGATCTGAACGGCAAAGTGGTGGCGGTGAAGAGCGGCACAGGTTCCGTAGATTATGCGAAGGCGCACATTAAAACGAAAGATTTGCGCCAGTTCCCGAATATCGATAACGCTTACATGGAACTGGGCACCAACCGCGCTGACGCAGTGTTGCACGATACGCCCAATATCCTCTATTTCATCAACACCGCAGGTAAAGGCCGTTTCAAAGCTGTAGGTGATTCTATTGAAGCCCAGCAGTACGGCATTGCGTTCCCGAAAGGCAGTGATGAACTGCGTGAAAAAGTGAACGGGGCGCTGAAAACGCTTAAAGAGAACGGTACCTACAATCAACTCTATAAAAAGTGGTTCGGAACTGAACCGAAATAATCACTGAGCCCGTTTTTTATTTTTCAGCAGGGACCCTGTCCCTGCTTTTTTCCATCGCAACAACAGCGGAGTTTCACCATGGATTTTGACTGGAGCGTCATCTGGCCAGCCATGCCCGCGCTACTCGAAGGCGCAAAACTGACCTTAATTATTTCCATTATTGGCCTGGTCGGTGGATTGATCATCGGCCTGGTCGCGGGTTTTGCCCGCGCATACGGTGGCTGGCTGAGCAATAATATCGCCCTGGTTTTTATTGAAATCATTCGCGGTACGCCCATCGTCGTGCAGGTTATGTTCATCTATTTTGCCCTGCCTATGGCGTTCCCGGATTTACGCATCGATCCGTTCACCGCCGCGGTGGTAACCATTATGATTAACTCGGGTGCCTATATTGCGGAAATTACCCGCGGTGCGGTTCTGTCCATTAACAAAGGCTTTCGCGAGGCCGGGCTGGCTTTGGGCCTGTCAGGCCGCGAAACCCTGCGCTACGTCATCATGCCGCTGGCGCTGCGTCGTATGCTGCCCCCGCTGGGCAATCAGTGGATTGTCAGCATTAAGGACACCTCGCTGTTTATTGTGATCGGTGTGGCCGAACTGACCCGCCAGGGACAGGAAATTATTGCCGGTAACTTCCGCGCGCTGGAAATCTGGAGCGCAGTGGCCGTTATTTATCTTGTGATTACGTTGGTGTTGAGCTTTGTGCTGCGCCGTATTGAGAAAAGGGTGAAAATCCTGTGATTGAATTTAAAAACGTCTCAAAGCATTTTGGCCAAACCCAGGTGCTGCACAATATCGACCTGAAGATTAATCAGGGTGAAGTCGTCGTGATTATCGGCCCCTCCGGTTCGGGTAAATCGACGCTGCTGCGTTGCATCAACAAGCTGGAAGAGATCACCAGCGGCGAACTGATCGTCGATGGCCTGAACGTTAACGATCCCAAAGTAGACGATCGCCTTATTCGTCAGGAAGCCGGCATGGTGTTTCAGCAGTTCCACCTTTTCCCGCAGATGAGTGCGCTCGATAACGTGGCTTTTGGCCCGATTCGCGTTCGCGGTGCCAGCAAAGAAGACGCACGAAAACTGGCCCATAGCCTGCTGGCGAAAGTGGGCCTGGCCGAGCGCGCCAACCATTTCCCTTCTGAGCTTTCGGGTGGGCAGCAACAGCGCGTGGCGATTGCCCGGGCACTGGCGGTGAAACCCAAAATGATGCTGTTTGATGAGCCCACCTCCGCGCTGGACCCAGAACTGCGTCACGAAGTGCTGAAAGTCATGCAGGATCTGGCTGAAGAAGGCATGACAATGGTTATCGTCACACACGAAGTGGGTTTTGCCCAGAAAGTGGCGTCGCGCCTGATCTTTATTGATAAAGGCCGTATTGCCGAAGACGGCGATCCGGACCGTCTGATCAGTGATCCGCCCAGCGAACGTCTGCGCGAATTTTTACAGCACGTTTCCTGAGTGCGAACGGGCCGGCAGGCGGCCCGTTTTTCTCTGGCGACGCCACACGATGATGCGGCGAACTGACGCAAGCGCCTGCGTTAGCGGGACAATCGCTGCGCGCGTTGGGCGGCGGACATAAAGCTCCATGCCAGGAACCGGCTCTGCTTCTGCCCCTGCGCCATATTGACCACACGTACCACCTGGGTATCCAGCGCCTTCAGCTGTTTCTCCAGCGCGGGTAAATGCTCTTTGCGTGATACCAGCGACGTAAACCAGACGACCTGCTGAGCCAGACTGGCGCTTTCAGCGATCATTTTCCCGACAAAGCCCTTTTCTCCCCCTTCGCACCACAATTCATTGTGCTGGCCGCCAAAATTCAGCGGTGCAGCCGGTGCCAGTCCCAGGTTGCGCGTTTTGCGCTGTGAACCGGCCGCCGCCTCTGCCGCAGAAGCGTGAAAAGGCGGATTGCAGATGACCGCATGGAAGTTTTCATTCTTATTCACCACGCCATTCAGCACCACGGCGGGATTTTTTTGCCGACGCAGGCGGATCAGGCGTTGCATGCCCGGGTTCGCCGCGACAATTTTTGTCGCCGTTTTTAGTGCCGCGTCATCAATATCCGTACCGGTAAAACGCCAGCCATATTCCGCCGCGCCGATCAGGGGATAAATACAGTTCGCCCCGCAGCCAATATCCAGGATGTCCGCCGGCGGGATCCTGCCCTGGTTGTCCAGTGCCAGTAAATCGGCCAGGTAGTGAAGATAGTCAGCGCGCCCAGGCACGGGCGGGCACAACGAACCAGGCGCCAGTTGCCAGTCAAGGCCGTAGAACCGTTTAAGCAGCGCCTGATTCAACAGCATGACCGCTTCAGGATCGGCAAAGTCCACCGACATGACGCCATAGCCGTTGGGCCGGACTTTTTCTGCCAGCGGCGGGTGCGCTGCCGTCAGCGCGGCAAAATCATATTCACCCTGGTGGCGGTTACGGGCATGGAAAGGGGACGGGCTGGCAGATTTTTTCATACGTTCTCTCATATTTTCAGGCGCGCGTACAATACGCTGTGGCGGGCAGAAAATAAACCGCATTCTCGGTCAGAGCGGCCAGCAGGCCGACGTTGCGGACGTGCGAAATCGCGAGGGTACGGCGTCGTTGCAGGAAAGCGAGGTGAGCAAAAAAGCAAAATGCGCCCCGCCAGCAACAATGCTGGCCGGGCGTTAAGTCTGCGGGATTATTTAAAATCGACGCGCATTAAATCCTGAATCGGCATGCCCCGGGTGGTTTCAACACAGCGGTCAATATAGCTGGTGAATCCTGGCGGTGAGCTCATGCCCAGACGCAGTAATTTGTCGTTAGAGAACACTACATTCAGACGGGCGAACTCGCCGTAAAGACGCATTGCGCGCAACATCAGACGTTCGTTGCAGGGTCCGTAGATCTTTTTAAAGTTCTTACGCTCTTTAACGATTTCGCTGAAATCAACCTGCAGATAATTCGGTGCCAACGGGGCACTTTTTTCTGCACTGGCAAAAGCCGAATCAATTTCAGAGAAGGTATTACTGCTGCGCTCGCCGGCAGAGATGTGATAAACCATCTCCTCGGTGCAGCCATGATCCATCAGGAACACCAGCGATTTGGCACAGTAGTCTACCGGGATGACATCAACACGGTCATCGAGTGAGCAGAGGAATTTCTCCAGCTTCATGACCATTTTAAACACCCAGAAGATGCTGCCTGACGGCGTGCATCCTTCCTGAGAGTGGCCCACCACAATGGACGGACGCGCGATGACCAGTGGCAGATGCGGCAATTCCTGTTTGATCTTATTTTCGATATACGACTTGGAATAGGTGTAATCGACAATGTGATCTTCGCGTGAAGACAGCACCAGATCTTCTTTTACAATCTCACCGTGATCCGGGGCAGACGACATCGCCGTGCCGACGTGGACGAATTTAACAAATTCAGGCAAGGCTGCCATTCTGGCGGCCAGTTTAAACGTCCCTTCCACGTTGACGCGCCAGATATCGTTATTCTCACCAAATGACGCAATCGCTGCGCAGTTGATAACGTGGCTGATCTGATCGATGCGCGCATCATCCAGGAAAAGCTCCGGGGCCAGTAAATCGCCGACCAGAATCTGATCTGCTGTCAGGCGCGCAATCGCCTGCGCCGAACATGAAAACTTGGTTAAATTATCTTTAACCCTCTCCAGTCCCTGGTTAGCATCGCTGGCTCTGACGAGCAGCAATAACTCAACATCCTGGCGCATCAGCAATTCTGCCACGACTGCACCACCAACGAATCCAGAAGATCCTGTAACAAGAATTTTTTTCATATTCGACCACGAGAACAATTGATGAGATTGCATAATGCCTCAGTTTCGTTAAACAAATACGAAACTTTCATTAGCACAAAATGTATAAAATGATTCCGTTTAACTTTCGTTTACTTTTTAAACACATCTTTTCGCGGATTGCTCATCAAATAAATAGTTAATCTTTTGATATTTATCGTTATTAATGCTGTAGTACAGAACATTCCCTCCTGTCGCTGAACCAGACTAATCTGGTTAACAATGCGCAAAAAAGCGGCGCGGCTCTGACGGTTTAACGCATGGCGGACAGGCCAGGCTAGACTCTTTTTTTATCCAGGAGATGACGATGCATAAACGCTATTCCTATCAGCCCCGCGCCGGACACGGTTTGCCTCACGATCCACTGAATGCCATCATTGGCCCACGTCCAATAGGCTGGATCAGCAGCACCAGCGCCAAAGGCGTGCGCAACCTTGCGCCCTACAGTTTTTTTAACTGTTTCAATTACCAGCCGCCCATTATTGGCTTCGCCAGCAGCGGCTGGAAAGACAGTGTGCAAAACATCGCTGAAACAAAAGAATTTGTCTGGAATCTGGCGACCCGACCGCTGGCGGAGGCCATGAATGAAAGCTCAATTTCTGCCCCAGCCGATCAGGACGAGTTTGCCCTGGCAGGCTTAACCCCTCTGGCCGCCTCGCAGGTCAAGGCCTGTCTGGTACAGGAAAGTCCGGTGAATTTTGAATGCAGGCTGACACAACTGATTCAGTTACAGGATGCCGGCGGGCGCGCCATCGACAGCTGGCTGGTGCTGGGCGAAGCCGTTGCCATCCATATTGACGAAAGCCTGCTGGAAAACGGTATTTATCAGACGGCGAAAGCGGAACCGATTTTACGCGCCGGTGGGCCCAGCGCGTATTATGGCATCAGTGAAGCACAGCGCTTTGACCTGGTGCGGCCCGATGCGCGCCGCAGCTAAGTCAGAGCAGTTCTGCCGAATGCGTTCGTAACGTTTTGACCGCACGGGCGATCTCAGGTGCCAGCCAGCGATCGTCCTGCCAGCGGGTAACGACTTCGCGCAGTTGCCGCCAGGCGCGTCGCGTGCCGCTGGCCAGTTGTGCCTCACCGTGGAACTCCAGCGCCTGTGCGGCCAGCAGGTATTCAATCGCCAGAACCTGATAGACGTTATTGACGAGCCTGAGCAATTTTAGCGCCGCGCCGGTACCCAGACTGAGGTGATCTTCCTGCAGTCCGGAAGTCATATAATTATCCAGTACCGCGGGCTGGGCCAGTTGGCGGTTTTCAGCGCACAATGAGGCCGCCACATATTGCGCAATCATCATGCCGGAATTCACGCCAGGCTGCGCGACCAGAAAAGGCGGTAAGCCACTGACCAGCGGGTTCACCAGCCTGTCCAGACGCCGTTCTGCAATACTGCCCAGTTCCGCCAGTGCAATCGCCAGCAGATCACAGGCCATCGCCACCGATTCGCCATGAGGATGGGCTTGTGACACCACGCGCCAGGCCTGCGGCGTACCCAGCACTAATGGATTATCGGTACAGGCATTCAGTTCGATGGCGATCTGGCGAGCAGCGTGATCAAACTGATCGCGGCAGGCACCGTGCACCTGTGGCATCGACCGCAGGCTTAGTGCATCCTGCGTGCGAATGCCACTACTCACCTTTAATAATGGGCTGTCACAGAGTAACCGCCGAAGCCGTTGGCCGCTGCGCTGAATACCCGGACTGGCTTTCAGCGCCAGCACGTCTTCATCGAAGGCGACCACCTGACCGCGTAACGCCTCAAAACTCATCGCGCCGGTTACATCAGCCCAGTCCAGTAACCGCTGCGCATCATCCAGTGCCAGGCAGGCCAGTCCGGTCATGCACGGTGTGCCGTTAACCAGACTCAACCCCTCTTTTGCACCTGGCCGTAACGGCACTAAACCATGACGCGCCAGCGCCTGCGAGGCGGGCATGATCTGCCCGTCGCACTCAGCATCTCCTACGCCAATCAACGTCAGGCTGATATGCGCCATATGAGTCAGGTAACCCACCGATCCCTGCGAAGGCACCTGCGGCGTAATATGCAGATTCAGCAGCGCCAGCAGGTGTTCAACCAGCGCGACCGAAACGCCGGATTTGCCGTGACTGTAGTTGGCAATCGCGACGCAGAGGATGGCGCGTACCTCCTGCTTCGTCAGCAATGGCCCGACGCCGCAGGCATGACTTAACAACGTATTGCGCGACAGCTGGCTGAGTTCTTCTTCCGCCAGCACGATATTGCAGAGTGCACCCAGCCCGGTGTTAATGCCGTAGGCAATCTGACCACTCGCCACGATGTGCGTCACTATCTCACGTCCCCGCGCAATGCGCTGCCAGGCCGCATCACTCAGTACCAGTTCCGCATCATGACGGGCAACCTCAACGACCTCCTGCCACGTTAAGGCCGTATCGCCCCAGACAACGCGCCGCATTACACCGGCTCCGCTGCATGGTGGCTGGAAATAAACTGCCTGAAACGGGCGGAGCCGCCTTCGCCAAACATCTCAGCAGGCGTTCCCTGACAGTCAATGGTGCCCTGATGCATAAACACCACACGGTTCGAGACATGACGGGCGAAGCCCATTTCATGTGTAACCACCAGCATGGTGCGCCCCTCTTCAGCCAGACTGCGCATTACCTTCAACACCTCACCGACCAGTTCAGGATCCAGTGCCGAGGTAGGCTCGTCGAACAGCATCACTTCCGGATCCATGGCCAGCGCGCGGGCAATCGCGACGCGCTGCTGCTGACCACCAGACAACTGCGCTGGATAAAAACTTTTACGATTGAGCAGGCCGACACGATCCAGCAACTGCTCAGCCTGAGCGATACAGGTTTGCTTATCACGTTTTAAGACGTAATGCGGCCCCTCGATTACGTTTTGCAGTACCGTCATATGGGACCAGAGGTTAAAGCTCTGAAACACCATACCCAACCGTGAGCGTAGCCGCTCAATCTGTTTGGGGTTGGCTGCCAGTTGATGGCCGCGGGCGTGACGCTTCATCTCAATCGTTTCACCGCCGACGCTGACCACGCCGGCATCTGGCGTTTCAAGTAAATTGATGCAGCGTAACAGCGTACTTTTGCCCGAGCCGCTGGCACCGAGAATGGAAATCACATCCCCTTTATGGGCCTGGAGTGAAATGCCTTTCAGGACCTCCATCGCACCAAATGATTTACGAATATCGCTGGCGGACAGCGTCACTGCGGGTAAATCCTGCATTTTACTCTCCTCCCGTCATGGGTTTAACGGCCGCTAATGGCGCTTTTTCAGGCTGATGGACCGGTGTCAGTCGGCGCTCCAGCAGGGCATACAACTGGATAATAATGAAGTTGAGAAGCAGATAGATGGCTGCCGCACAGAGAAACACTTCCATCGTGCGGTAGGTCCGCTGGATAGTCTGTTGCGCCACGCCTGTGACGTCCCAGACGGTCACCAGGCTGGCGAGCGCGGTGGATTTCACCAACAGAATCGCTTCCGTTGAATAGGCTGGCAAAGCATAGCGCAGCATGACCGGGGCAATAATGCGCCGCAGCAGCAAGCCCCGCGACATGCCGCAGGCAATACCGGCTTCCACCTGTCCCACCGGTACGGCCAGCAGCGCCCCGCGCAGAATCTCTGCGGTGTAAGCGGCGGTACACAGCGACAGCGCCAGCACGGCGCAGCTGAACGGTTCACGTAAAAAGGGCCAGAAAATACTGTGGCGAATCACACCAAACTGTCCCAGACCGTAATAAATCAAGAACAGCTGGATCATCAGAGGCGACCCCCGGAACACCAGAATATAGCCGCGGGCAAAACCGCTCACCAGGCGCCAGCGGCTCAGGCGCAGCGCCAGAATCCCTATCGCCAGCAGCCCGCCGCACAGGAATGAACAGATAAACAGGCCGAGCGTAACCGGCAGTGCGGCGCTCAGTTTCAGGAACGTATCCGTAAGAAAAGCAAAATCGATCATGATGCGGTTCCTTAATGCTGTGCCGCGGTCCGGCTCTGCCAGGCCCGGCCCAGTCGGGCTTCCGCGCGCAGAAACGCCCGATTCGACAGAACGGTTAACAACAGATAGCATCCCCCGCCGATCATATAGAAGGTGAAATAGTCCCGCGTTGAACCTGCGGCAATCTGGCTGGCGCGCATCAATTCTACAATGCCCGTAACTGAAACCAGCGCTGAATCCTTCAGGCTCATCTGCCAGACATTTGAGAGACCTGGCAGCGCATACCGCGCCACCTGAGGCAACAGAATACGCTGGCGAATACGCCAGCGTGACATGCCGATCGCCAGCGCGGCTTCTACCTCGCCATGGGCAAGCGCCAGCCGGGCGGCACGGTAAACTTCAGCCTGATACGATCCTGAAATCAGGCCGATCGCTAGCGCCCCGATCAGAAATGGCGGCGCTTCGATGAATCCCTCTGCACCAAATAACTGTCCGATCTGGGTGATCAGGCCTGCGCCCCCGAAGTAGAACAGGTAGATCACCAGCAACTCAGGAATGCCACGAAAAATTACCGAGTAACCTTCACCCAGCCAGCGCAGCGGGCGGTGAGCGGATAACTTAGCGGCCGCAATGCCTGAGCCCACGACGGCACCGACCAGTAATGCGACCAGCGACAGCAGTAAGGTGGTGAGCGTGGCAGACAAAATCAACCGCCCCCAACCATCGGCACCCAATCCCAGCAGGCTCATCATGCTCCACCCCACTTATGGCGTAACGTCAGTTTTAAACCATTTTTCACTGAGTTCTTTTACCGTGCCGTCAGCGAGTGCAGCCTTGATGGCCTCATCGAGTTTGGCTTTCAGATCGTTATCTGCCATCCGCACGCCCAGGGCTTCACCTTCTCCCCAGACAGGCCCACCCAGTTGCGGTCCGCTGAAGGTCAGGTTGCTGTTGTCTTTACGTGCCAGCATTGATTTGGCAAACGTCACATCATCAAATACCGCATCGATGCGTCCGGCCTGCAGATCGAGGATGGCATCGGCGGAGGTGGTGTACTCACGTACGTCGGCAATGCCTTTGAAATATTTATCGATAAACGGCGTATAGACCGTGCCGGAGGCAATGCCGATAGTTTTTCCTTTCAACGCGGCTTTCATCGGTGCCAGCGCGGCGTCGATCGCTTTTTCGTCGTCATTCAACTTAATCACGCCTTTGCCGGGCGGCAGCAGCGTGCCTTTCACCGCAATGAAAGTGGCGGGCGTGGAGGCATAAGGAATCGTGAAATTCACGACTTTTTTACGTTCCGGGGTAATGACGATGGCATCCATAATGACGTCGTATTTTCCGGCATTCAGCCCGGCAATCATGCCATCCCAGTTCTGAACCACCAGTTTGCATTCCATCCCCATGCGTTTACACAGATTCGCCATGAGCTCTGGTTCAAAACCGCCTAATTTGCCGCCTGGCAAGGTCAGGTTCCAGGGCTCGTAACTGCCCTCTGTGGCAATCGTGATGGATTTCCACTCTTTCGCCTGTACTGCAACGGTGCTGACAAGCAGGCTGGAAAACAACGTCGAAAGGCAAAAACGGCGAAACGTTACGGGGTGCTTCATTCGGCTTCTCCTGGATTAAAAAGGCGTTTTAAGCGTGTCGCTGTTGTTATTAACAAAAATCTCACAAAATGATGAATCATGTATATACAAGCAAGCGACGCAGCGTTCATTGACGTCCTGATATTTTTGTGAGCCAGACACGATAAATAGCGGCGAGGTTTCTCTGAACCTTCACTTGTACATACAAGCTAGCAAAGGTCGTGCCAGCTCCGCTGTCGCTCTCTACGGCGAAGCGCCGACTGATGACCGTCCAGCCTGGCGGATTGATGCACTATCAGGGCGCATAATTGCATGAATGCAGTGCATCTTATTCAGCGTGGTTAGGCTTCATCCCCTCTGTCCGTGAGCCAGTTGGAAGGACAACCTGTTTAGCTGCGCCTCAAATGGCGAGGTGGATAAAAAAGAAGTTTGTTAAACCGCGTCAGGCCGCAAAGATCGTCAGCCGTGTTGAACACGAGCGAGGACACCGCTGGGCGGCCTTCGTCAGCGACATCAGGCTGTACACGCTGGTATCGGCATGCCGAAAGAATGAGTTAGAGAAGCACGGTAAGCATCAGCCCGCCTTAACCCAGGCGGGCGCTGCGCATCATGAACGTCGCCGTCAGCCCTTGCCCTGCGCCACAAAGCTGTGTAACAGCGGCTTCAGGACTTTTTTCAGTTCTGCCGCGCGGGCTTCATGCCAGGTAAAGGGCGGTGTCTCGTCCATATAATGGATTTGCGACAGCTCCAGTTGCACCGCCTGGATCTGCCGATCGGGTTGACCGTAAGCGCGCGTAATGTAGCCGCCTTTGAAACGGCCATTGACGACCCAGCTATAGCGATCCTGCTCGCTGCATACCGATGTCAGCCCGTCGATGACGCGATTGCTGCAACTGGCCCCGTCATTGGTACCAATATTGAGATCCGGCAGGCGACCGTCAAACAGTCGTGGAATTTCACTGGCAATCGAATGAGCGTCAAACAGCAGCGCATAGCCAAATTCCGCTTTCATCTGCGCCAGTGTCTGCTGGATCTGCTGATGATAAGGCTGCCAGATTGTCTGAATATATCCCTGTCGCTGTGCATCCGTGGGGGCTTTGCCCGCAACAAATGTCGGCGTGCCGTCAAACAGGGTTTCCGGAAACAGGCCGGTGGTGGCGGTCGTATAAAGCGGTTGATTGTCTGAGGGACGATTGAGATCGACAACAAAGCGTGAGTAGCGGCCAATGACCAGACTGGCTCCCATATCACGCACAAAAT
Organism: Pantoea sp. SGAir0180; assembly: GCF_043546245.1. Classification (NCBI taxonomy): domain Bacteria; kingdom Pseudomonadati; phylum Pseudomonadota; class Gammaproteobacteria; order Enterobacterales; family Erwiniaceae; genus Pantoea; species Pantoea sp. SGAir0180. The sequence goes on from NZ_CP028071.1 coordinate 2,422,507, forward strand.
CATAAAGTTGTGGAATGTGCCAGTCCGTATCCGGTAAGTCACGGGCGGCATCGCTGAGCCCGGCTTCAACTTCCGGTGTTAACATCGTGCCGGCATGGGGAATACTGACCAGCAGCGGGATAGTCCCTTGGGTAAAATGAAAAGGTGTCATTGTACTTCTCCGCGGTAGATAACGGTACAGGGCAGTTCACCGCCCAGCCAGTAAACCAGTTCCGCCGGGCGGGCCAGCGGCCAGTGAACAAAACTGGCCACTTTTCCCGCCTCCAGCGAACCGTGACTTGCCTCCAGCCCCAGCGCCTTTGCCCCCCACAGGGTCACGCCTGCCAGCGCTTCTTCCGGTGTCATACCGAACAGGGTGCAGCCCATATTCAGCATCAGGCGCAGCGACAGCGCGGGCGATGTGCCGGGGTTGGCATCACTCGCCAGTGCCATGGGCACACCATAGCGTCGGAACAACGCTACCGGCGGGCGCTGCGTTTCCCGCAGCAGATAAAACGCGCCGGGCAATAACACGGCTACCGTACCCTGTTCTGCCATTGCCTGAACATCCGTTTCCGTTGCATATTCCAGATGATCGGCGGACAGCGCGCCATAACGGGCGGCCAGCGCCGCACCGCCCAAAGAGGAAAGCTGCTCGGCATGCAGTTTCACCGGCATGCCCAGCGCCGTTGCCCGGTCAAATACCCGGGCGACCTGCTGCGGGGTAAACGCCAGATGTTCGCAGAATGCATCCACCGCATCCGCCAGGCCTTCGGCGCTGATCTGAGGTAACAGGCGGTCACAGATGATCGTGATCCAGCCATCGGGATTTTGTTTAAATTCGGGCGGAACCGCATGAGCGGCCAGGCAGGTGGCCTGCACATCCGCAGCCACCTCCTGACTGAGCTGTCGAATGGCACGCAGCATACGTAATTCACTTTCTTCATCCAGACCGTAGCCGGATTTAATCTCGACGGTGGTCACGCCCTCGGCCAGTAAGCGATTCAACCGCCAGCGGGCTGTCTCCACTAACGTTTGTTCACTGGCATCACGGGTGGCCCGAACGGTAGAAAGGATGCCACCGCCCTGGGCCGCAATATCGGCATAGCTCACGCCGTTGAGGCGCTGCTCAAACTCCTGACTGCGATCGCCACCAAAAACCAGATGCGTGTGGCAGTCCACTAAACCCGGCGTGATGATCCCGCCCGGCAGACGATGATGTTCACTCGCCTCAAAAGCCGGCATCGCGGCGGCGGGCCCAACCCACACCAGCCTGCCCGCCTTTACTGCCAGCGCACCCTGTTGGATAAGATGATAGTGGCCGCTTTGCATGGTTACCACATCTGCCCCGCTCCACACGCTGTCTACCTGGAGTTTTTCTGCCATTCCCGCCTCACAATGCGCTTGCCGTTTACAGCAAACTTTAAAGTATGTATATGTATATACAACTACATCCTTTGAGGATCAACCATGGCAACTTTTTTTGCGCCACGCGCATGGCTGGCCGGAGGCTGGCATAAACAGGTGCGTATCAGCGTCAACGCGGCGGGCATGATTGATGCGATTACGCCCGACGGTGATGACAGGCAAGCGACACGTTTAGCCGGTAACGTGATTCCCGCTATTGCGAATTTGCATTCACATGCTTTTCAACGTGCCATGGCCGGTCTGGCTGAAGTGGCGGGCGATCCGCAGGACAGCTTCTGGACCTGGCGCGATCGGATGTATCGCATGGTGCAGCGTCTGACGCCCGGGCAGGTAGGTGATATCGCCGCCCTGCTGTATATCGATATGCTAAAAGGCGGTTATTGCCAGGTCGCAGAATTTCATTATCTGCATCACGATATTGACGGTAAACCTTATGCGGACGATGCCATGCTGCGCCAGCTTATTGCGGCGGCAGAGACGGCAGGCATAGGTCAGACGTTGCTACCGGTGCTTTACAGCTACAGCGGTTTTGGCGCTCAGCCGCCGGTGCCGGGACAAAAGCGCTTTATTCAGCAGACCGACAGCTATCTGCAACAGCAGGTACGTCTTCAGACATGGATAAAAGATAAACCCCTGCACAACGCAGGCCTCTGCTTTCACTCACTGCGCGCAGTCAGTGAAGCGCAAATGCATGCCGTGCTCAGCGCCAGCGATACCACGTTACCCATCCATATTCACATCGCCGAGCAGGAGAAGGAGGTCAATGACAGTCTGGCCTGGAGCGGCGAGCGTCCGGTGAGCTGGCTGATGACGCGTTTCGATGTCGATGCACGCTGGTGCCTGATTCATGCAACGCATCTCGATGACAGCGAAGTGACGCGCCTTGCCGCCAGCGGTGCGGTTGCCGGGCTCTGCCCGACCACGGAAGCCAACCTCGGTGACGGTATTTTTCCCGCCGTGGACTATATCGCCCAGGGCGGACGCTGGGGCATTGGCTCCGACAGTCATGTTTCGCTCAGTGTTCAGGAGGAGTTGCGCTGGCTTGAATATGCCCAACGCCTGCGCGACCGTCGTCGCAATCGCATCACGCTGCCCGACCAGCCCTCAGTCGGCGATCTGCTGTGGCAACAGGCCGCGGCGGGCGGTGCCCAGGCCTGCGGAATAAAGAGTGGGGCGCTGGCCGTCGGGCAACGCGCCGACTGGCTGGTATTACGCGATGACGCCTGGCTGGGCAGTGTGGATGAGCCTGCCCTGCTCAATCGCTGGCTGTTTGCTGGCCAGCGCGAGCAGATTCGCGACGTGTATGTGGCGGGTAACCGGGTGATCAGCGACGGCCATCATGCAGAAGAAGAAGCCTGTGCAACCCGTTTCGCGCAGGCAATGGCAGCGTTGCGATGAGAAGCGTTTTTTCTTTAGACAGCTTACCCGTCAGTCGCTGGCGCAACGGCGGTGGCGAAACACGTGAAATTATCGCCTATCCGCCCGGGGCAGGCGACTTCGCCTGGCGCGCCAGTATTGCCACCATCGCCAGCGACGGCCCCTTTTCGGCGTTTACCGGTGTCGATCGCATTATCACTCTGCTAAACGGCAGCCCTGTTCTGCTGCGTGGCGAGAATATCGCGCATCGCCTGTTGCCGGAAAAGCCCTGGGCTTTTGCGGGGGAGCAGGCACTTGAGGCTCAGTTGCAGGGTAAAGCGCCCAGTCAGGATTTTAACATCATGACACGACGAGGCGAATGGCGGGCACAGGCTGACGTCGTCACCGACGCCGTCAGCAGCGAGCACGGTGTGGCCTGGGTGCTGGCAGGAGAATGGCGCATCGTGAACGATGCGCCATTAGCGGAGCAGCACGGCGTCTGGTGGGTCGATCATCTCACCCGACTGCAGCCGGACAGCCAGGATGCGAGGTTACTGTTTATTCGTCTTACCCGTGCCCTTTAAAGCGCCCCAGCAGCTTGTAACGCGAGCCGGGATAGAGTAAACGCGCATAGGTCACAATCTTGTTATCGCTCCAGGTCTGGCGACGGATGAGCAGACAAGGCTCATGCTCATCAATCGCCAGATGTTTACGCTGTCGCGCATCCGGCATCACCGCCTCAACGATATGTTCACCCGCCGTCAACGGTGCCGCGCGCATCAGGTACGTATAAGGCGTGAGCGTGTGGTAATCCTGGGCCAGGTAATCCGGGGCCAGTTGTGGATTTACCAGCCGATCTTCCAACTGTACCGGCATGTCATTTTCATAATGCACAATCAGAGAATGAAACAGCGTTTGTCCGGTTGTCAGACCCAAAACGGAAGCCTGTTCCGGATCGGCTTTATTCTGACCAATGGTGAGAATTTTGCAGCTGTGCTGATGACCCCGCTGCGCAATTTCATCCGCGATGTTGTGCACCTCAAGCATGGCTGTATAGCCTTTCATCTCCGCGACAAACGTACCAACGCCTTGCATACGTACCAGAAATCCTTCGCTGGTTAATTCCCGCAATGCCCGGTTAATCGTCATACGACTTACGCCAAGCTCATTCACCAGCTCGCTTTCTGAAGGCACCCGTTGGTTAGCTTTCCAGTGGCCTTCACGAATCTGGCTGATGATCGCCTGTTTAACCCGTTGATAGATGGGTGCGGGTTCGTCACTCATGGCCGCTGCCAGTTGTGCAATTGCCGTGTGCTCGGCCATATCGTATTCCTTAAGCTGATAATGCCCAAAGTTTACTGCCTGACGGGCTGGATGTATATACATTCCAGCCCGAGATCGGCACGTAAACCGTGCACCTGTTGCCCTACAGCGGTGCAGGAAACCCGCCTGCTGCCCACGTTAGCCCTCTGTTAATGCCTGATCAATTTTGTGATCGGTCTGGCATGCCGATTGCAACTTGTATAGACAAGAATAGACAGTTATGTTTCACTCGCGTTATTCCGCTATTCGGGTCAACAGAACGGCCAGCGAATAAGCCAACCCTTGTATAGACAGGAGCAAAGTATGTCAGGTTCGTCTCAGGGATTACGTCTGGTGCCAGGCAAGGTCGATCTCGCGATGTTGCGCGCAATATATCAAGGTAACGTCACACTCAGCCTTGATGACGGCGCCCGCCGCGCCATCACTGAAGCGCAACAAACCGTTGAAGCGATTGTGGCCTCCGGTAGCGTGGTGTACGGCATCAATACCGGTTTCGGTAAACTGGCGCAGACTCAAATCCCCGCCAGCCGTCTTGCCGATCTGCAGCGAAACCTGGTGCTGTCTCACAGCGTCGGCCTGGGGGAACTTCTGCCCGATAACGTGACGCGCCTGGTGGTCGCCAGCAAAATCATCAGCCTTTCCCGTGGTCATTCTGGCGTGCGGATTGAACTGGTGGAGGCGTTGCTGGCCCTGTTCAATGCGGGCGTGATGCCGTGCATTCCCGCCAAAGGATCGGTGGGCGCCTCCGGCGATCTGGCCCCACTGGCGCACATGTCGCTGATGCTGCTGGGTGAAGGTGAAGTACGGGTCAACGGTGAACGCATTCCGGCGACGGAAGGTCTGGCAAAAGTGGGCCTGACGCCGTTTGTGCTGGGTCCCAAAGAAGGGCTGGCCTTACTCAACGGTACCCAGGTATCGACTGCGCTGGCCCTGCGCGGCCTGTTCGAAGCGGAAAATCTGTTTGCCGCAGGCTTAATGGCGGGCGCGCTGTCGCTGGAAGCGATTAAAGGCTCATTAAAACCGTTCGACGCGCGTATTCATCAGGCGCGTGGCCAGCATGGCCAGATTGCCGTGGCGGCCGCCGTCACCGCCCTGATTGAAGGCAGCGAGATCCTGGGTTCTCATACCCATTGTGGGCGCGTGCAGGATCCCTACTCTGTCCGCTGCGTCCCCCAGGTCATGGGAGCGTGCCTGGATAACCTCAGCCATGCCGCCCGCATCCTGCAGATTGAAGCCAACGCCGCGTCCGATAACCCGCTGGTGTTCACCGAAACCGGTGATGTGATCTCCGGTGGCAACTTCCATGCTGAACCCGTAGCTTTTGCCGCAGACATTATTGCCCTGGCCGTCGCCGAAGTGGGTGCCATTTCTGAACGTCGACTGGCCCTGCTGCTGGATACCGGTCTGTCCGGTCTGCCCCCTTTCCTGGTCCGCGACGGCGGCGTGAACTCCGGTTTTATGATTGCTCAGGTCACCGCGGCGGCGCTCGCCTCCGAAAATAAATCGCTGGCGCATCCCGGCAGCGTCGACAGTTTGCCTACCTCGGCTAACCAGGAAGATCACGTGTCGATGGCCACCTATGCCGCCCGCCGACTGGGCGACATGTGCTTTAACAGCGCGGCGGTAGTCGGCATTGAAGCCATGGCAGCGGCCCAGGGCATTGAGTTTCATCGTCCCCTGCAAAGTTCTGCACTGATAGAACAGGCCATTGGCACGATCCGCGAACGCGTCGCCTTCCTTGAGGAAGACCGCCTGCTGGCACCGGACATCGAAGCGATGCGCCAGTGGGCAAGCCGCTGCGACTGGCCGCAGGCACTCACCGCATTGTTACCCAGCATGGGCACCCATTCAGTTGAATAAGGAATCCGTCATGAGCGAAACCCTGGCAAAAGTGGTAGCACGCGAGATTCGTGCGCCGCGTGGAAATACACTGCACTGCGCAAACTGGTTGATTGAAGCGGCCTACCGCATGATTCAGAACAACCTCGATCCCGATGTGGCAGAGCGCCCGGAGGATTTGGTGGTCTATGGCGGGATTGGTAAAGCCGCGCGTAACTGGGCATGCTTTGAGCAAATTTTACGTTCGCTACAGGTGCTGCAACCCGACGAAACCCTGCTGATCCAGTCGGGCAAGCCGGTTGGCGTGTTTCGCACCCATGCGGATGCGCCACGCGTACTGCTGGCTAATTCCAATCTGGTGCCGCACTGGGCCAACTGGGATCACTTTCATGAACTCGATAAGGCCGGGCTGATGATGTACGGCCAGATGACCGCCGGTTCCTGGATTTACATCGGTGCGCAGGGGATTGTACAGGGCACCTACGAGACGTTTGTCGAGGCCGGACGTCAGCATTACAACAATGATTTAAGTGGACGCTGGATCCTGACGGCCGGATTAGGCGGCATGGGCGGTGCCCAACCGCTGGCCGGCGTGCTGGCCGGGGCCTGCGTGCTGGCCATTGAATGTCAGGAATCGCGTATCGATTTCCGTTTACGCACCCGCTATGTCGATCACAAAGCCACCTCGCTGGATGAAGCCCTGACGTTAATCCACGCGGCCACGCAGGCGAAAAAGGCAATCTCCGTGGGTCTGTTAGGCAACGCGGCAGAAATCCTGCCGGAGCTGGTGAAACGCGCCAAAGCCGGTGGGCCGAAGCCGGACATCGTGACCGATCAAACCTCGGCGCACGATCCCGTCAACGGCTATCTGCCGATTGACTGGGATGTGTCGCGCTGGGAGCAGGAACGTAAGGCGAATCCTAAAGCCGTAGAAAAAGCCGCCCGCGCCTCCATGGCGGTGCATGTGCAGGCGATGCTCGACTTTTGTCACATGGGCATCCCTACTGTGGATTATGGCAACAATATCCGCCAGGTCGCGCTGGATGAAGGTGTCAGCAACGCGTTTGATTTCCCCGGTTTTGTGCCCGCCTATATCCGTCCCCTGTTTTGCGAGGGCAAAGGACCGTTTCGCTGGGTGGCCCTGTCTGGCGATCCGGAGGATATCTATAAAACGGACGCTAAACTCAAAGCGCTCTTCCCTGAACATAAAACGCTGCATCGCTGGCTGGATATGGCGCAGGAACGCATCGCTTTCCAGGGGTTACCGGCACGTATCTGCTGGCTGGGGCTGGGCGAACGCCATCTTGCGGCGCTGGCCTTTAATGACATGGTGCGCACCGGCGAGTTGAAAGCGCCGATAGTCATTGGCCGCGATCATCTCGACTGCGGTTCCGTCGCTTCGCCCAACCGTGAAACCGAAGCGATGAAAGACGGTTCGGACGCGGTCTCTGACTGGCCATTACTGAACGCCCTGCTTAACACGGCGGGCGGTGCGACCTGGGTCAGTCTGCACCACGGCGGCGGTGTGGGCATGGGCTTCTCTCAGCACGCCGGCGTGGTGATTGTGTGTGACGGCAGTGAAGCGGCAGATGCGCGTCTGGGCCGCGTGCTGTGGAACGATCCCGCCACCGGCGTGATGCGCCATGCCGATGCCGGCTATGAACTGGCGCAGACCTGTGCCCAAAAGCACGGACTGAACTTACCGATGCAATAACGGTATCAAAACGCGCGGTTCCGGCGAGCACCATGCCGGAACCGCACAGCCCCAGCCTGCTGTCACATCGAGCCACGTCAGACGGTAATGAACCTAGGACAATCCGGATGATACGCCCATAAACCGTGTTGAACCCATGGCGTCATCGAATGCCAGAGTACGATGGATCTTACCGGGAGCCTGTGCCGTGCCCCTGCTGGCCGATCCGTCCTGCTAAGACAGCCTTATCGGTATTGGCTTTCTGTGCGTGAAACGAGAACCGGCATAAACGACTGCATTTTTGTACACTTGCTTATTACTTATTCCATTTTGATTTAGCCTGTCATCCCATTTCGCCTTTTCGGTAATAGACGTACCGCTGTCAGATCTCTAAAGTGAAGCTTCCTGAATGATATGGAGCGCGATACTGCATGACTCTTTCCCCTGCCCTGCTTGACGAAGCGCTGCGCTGGCGCCATCAGTTTCATCGCGAACCTGAACTGGGTTATCAGGAACATCAGACCAGCGATAAGGTCGCTCAGGAGCTGGAACTTGCAGGCCTGCAGGTGTTTCGCGGTCTGGCTGGCACCGGCGTGGTGGGCACGCTGGAAAATGGCGCCGGACCGGTTATCGGCCTGCGCGCGGATATGGATGCGCTGCCGATCAACGAGAAAGGTGATGCGGCCTGGCGCTCTGCCAGGCCCGGCGTGATGCATGCCTGCGGCCATGATGGTCACACGGCAATTTTGCTGGCGGCAGCAAAACATCTGGCGGCTACGCGTCGCTTCAGCGGCACTGTGCATTTCATTTTTCAGCCGGCGGAAGAGAATCTGGGCGGTGCACGCAAAATGGTCGAAGAGGGCTTATTTACGCGCTTCCCGATGGATGCCGTTTACGCGATGCATAACTGGCCGGGCTTACCGCTGGGATCGCTGGCCGTCAATCCCGGCGCAATGATGGCCTCGCTGGACGCCTTTGAAATCACCCTGAGCGGTAAGAGTTGCCATGCGGCCATGCCGGAGAGCGGTGCCGATCCGATGGTGGTCGCCGCCGAACTGATCCTGGCGCTGCAAACTATTCCCTCACGTCGCCTGTCGCCGCTGTCATCTGCGGTTGTCAGCGTCACCCAGATTCAGGGCGGTGAGGCGATTAACGTGATTCCGGAGCAGATTGTTCTGCGCGGAACGGTGCGCTGTCTGCAGGACGACGTACGCAAACGGGTTCATGCCCTTGTTGATGATTTTGTGACGACGCTGCCGAAACCTTTTGGCGTGTGTGGGGCCATTCACTGGCTGCCCGGCTATCCGGTAACGGCGAATCATGCTGGCCCGGCTCAGCAGGTGCATGACGTTGCCGTTAGTACCTTCGGCGAAGGCCAGGTGCGCTGGCAGGTGAATCCGTCCATGGCCTCGGAAGACTTTGCCTGTATGCTGGAAGCCTGCCCAGGCGCCTACTTCTGGCTGGGTGCCGATGGCGCAACGCCCTCCGCACCGCTGCACAATGCCCATTATGACTTCAATGATGCGCTGATTCCGACCGGAATCCAGTTCTGGCAGAACCTGGTGGAACAGGCTCTGCCACAGACGCGCGCTTAAAAACCCGCTGCCGCGAGCCTGTCCAGACCGGCCTGCAGCGTCGCCGCCTCACCGCTGGCACGCAGACAGCAGGCAATCTGCAGACGCAGCGAGGCGGGCAGTGGACGTTGCTGATTCAGCACCTCCTGCGTCCAGCACGCGGTCTCCTCTGCCGATTTGTCCGCGGGCAGCGCTACACTGATTTCCGGCTGCCTCTCCACCCAGACCTCGGCCTGCTGTCCAGCACCGCCCACGTAGCTGATGGACGGGCAGCGCTGCGGATTGGCGTAAACCTCGCCCTCTGTACCATTCAGCAAAATAGCCGGGGCATCAATATCATTAAAAAACGTTGCCACCCGCGGCACATATTCGGGATGCGAGACGCTCGACAGGCGTAGCGCCTCGCGTTCGCTAAACGGGGTGGCCAGTTTTGCCAGCGTATGGGCGCTGTTGCGGACGCCCATGCGCCAGCGCAGCGACAGCTGTTTTGCCATTGGCGGACAGAGGTGATCGATGGTGATAAACACCAGTTCACCCTTGTCGAGCAACGTCTGCGCCTGCTCTGCAGTGGTGACCGGCATGATGCCCAGCGCCGCAAACACCGCTTCGCTGGTGATGCGCGTCGCATCGTCGCTGACGCCGTGAACCAGCACCGGCAAACCCAGCCGGTTCAGCACCCGCGCCAGCAGGGGCGTCAGATTGCCCTGACGACGCGCACCGTTATAGCTGGGAATGACTACGGGCATCGGACGGCCTGCGGGTGCCTGCAGGCGCAGCATACGCGCCTGCATCGCCTGATAAAATCCGCGCATCTCCGCCTCGCCCTCGCCCTTGATACGCAGGGCAATTAAAATACTGCCCATTTCAAGATCCGGTACGCTGCCGTCCAGCATAGCGCCGTAAAGTGCAACAGCACTGTCGAAATCAATATCACGTGCATGATTCTTACCACGCCCGACTTCTTTGATAATTTTATTCAGTTCCATCACTCGTTTCCGTTCAGTGGTACCGACTTAACGCCGCGTCGCACGCGGTTTGCGCGCGCCAGGTTTGGATCGGGCCTTCAGGGCTTCAGGCTCAGGCGTCACCGGTTGTTCAATGGCGAACACGGGCAACGCGGCTAACAGCCGGGCACCGTAAGCTTTGCTCAGCAGACGGCGATCGTAAATCACGATTTCGCCATAGCACTGGTGGCTGCGAATTAAGCGCCCGACCTGCTGAATTAACGTAAAGGAGGCGCTGGGCAGGCTTTGCACTTCAAACGGATAGCGTTTGAGACTTTTTAGCCACTCTCCCTCGGTTAAAATTACCGGACTGTCTATGGGCGGGAAAGCGATTTTATGAATGTGCACCTGGCTGAGCAGCTCGCCTTTTAAATCCAGCCCCTCGGCAAAGGACTGCAAACCAATCAGAATGCTGGTTTCGCCCTGTTCTATCCGCTTACGGTGCAGGGCGATCAGCCGGCTACGCGGTTGATCGCCCTGCACCAGCATCATCAGGCGCAACTCGGGCAACGCCTCGACAAATTGCTGCATGGCCCGACCGCTGGCAAAGAGGACCAGAATGCCTTTGTGTTTATCGGTCTGCATTTGCTGGCGAAAAAAGGCCGCCATCTCGGCGATATGGGCTGCTTCATTCGCCATCAGCGGCTCGTAGCGCATCTGCGGGATAACGAGCTTACCCTGGTCGACGTGGCTGAACGGCGAGTCCAGCGCCACGAAGCGGTCCCCGGCCTTTTCATTCAGCCCGGACATCTCCTGCAGGCGGGTAAAACTGTTTAATGAGCGCAGTGTCGCAGAGGTCACCACCACATGCGGGATTTTCCGCCACAGCATTTTTTCCAGTTGATCGCAGACGCGAATGCCTGCGCAGTGAAACAAGAGATGTGCCTGTCCCTCACGCAGCTCGCGGGTAATCCATTTGGAGACGGGTGCGCCAGAGGCTTTCTCCATCGCGGCCAGCCGCCACAGTTTGCTGACCGATTCAAACCAGCCAAAGTGGCGGTTAAGCTGCAATAAATTGCGATGCAGACGGACCAGATCAACGCTACCGGTTTGTTCACTCAGCGCGTTGATCAGTCCCTCTGCCAGCCCGCGCAGCGCATCGCTCAGCTTAAACAGACGCGCGCACAGCGCCAGCACATCCTCAGGCAACGCGCCCAATACAAAGCGAAACTCGCCGGGCTGATTATGCGCGGGTAATAGCGGGCTCAATGCATCGCTTATCACGGTCAGTAACTCGCGCAGTTCATCACAGTGCGCTTTCAGGCGTTCAGAACTGGCCAGCGGAGGCGGCGATTTGGGCCGCATCTGGCTCATTATCGCCTCGACCAGTTTGACAAACAGATCGAGCTGCAGGCTGGTCCAGCCCGGCGTGATATCCGCGCTCATCTCCAGCGCATCCCGCGCCACGTCGGGCAGATGGTGGCCTTCATCCACCACCAGCATCAGGTTTTTGGCGGGCGGCAATACCGATTCATTTTCCATTGCCGCCATCACCAGCGCGTGGTTGGCGACCACCACATCGACCTGCTCGATTTCACGTCGCGCGATAAAAAACGGACACTCCCGATACCAGCGACAATGCACGCCCAGACAACTGGCTTTATCCGTCGACAGGCGCTGCCACAGGCTGTCGCTGACGTTTTCATCGCTGTGATCGCGCAGGCCATCCCACTGATGGCGATCGAGTGACTTTTGCAGCCGTCCGCACAGGATCTGCTCGTCTTTGGTGCTGCTGACCGCGTCATCATCCAGGTAGAACAGCAAATCAGCCTGCTGATGATCATCCGCCACCAGCGCAGCCAGGTTACGCGGGCAGACGTAACGTCCCCGCCCAAAGGCCGCTGTAAAGGTTAAATCCGGAATGATTTTTTTCAGCAACGGCAAGTCTTTGCTGAAGATTTGATCCTGCAAGGCCACGTTGGCCGTGCTGATCACCAGCCGTTTCTCTTCGGCACGGCTGACGGCGATACCGGGGATCAGATAAGAAAGGGTTTTGCCCACGCCCGTAGGCGCTTCCACTGCCAGGTGACGACCGTCATCACCCGACAGGCATTTTGCCACCTCAGCAATCATCTGACGCTGGGCCGGGCGAGGAATAAAATCGGGCACCTGTTGCTGCAGCGCTTTGTACCACTGTGCTATCTGGCTTTTTATTGCTGCTGTCAGGGCCATGTTCAGATTACCGTGTTACTCATTGGCCTGTATTTTTACACAGTATTGCGGTGTCGTCAGCTTTCAGGTCTGTTTTTTCGTGCCCGCTTCAGAAACGGGCGGCGAGGCGAGCGGGCTGAGCACCGGAAAACCGCGCGGCGCAGTCCATGTTTGATTGCCGATCCCGTTAACCCGGCGCACTCTCGCAGCACATCCGCTACGTCAGCAGTTTAAACATCACCGTGGTCGCGTCCATCTCACCGTGAATGGATTCCGCATAGAGAGGAATAAATCCGGCCACCTGCCAGTTCAGCGCCAGGTAAAGCTCGCTGGCGACATCGCCACGCCGCGTGTCCAGCACCAGTAAGCGTTTCCCCTGCTGGCGTGCCCGCTGCTCTGCCTGCTGCATTAACTGGCGTGCAATGCCCTGCCGCCGCGCGCGGGGATGCACTAATAATTTACTGATCTCGGCCCGGTGTCGGCCATTCGGCATTGCGCTCGCATTCAGCATAACCGTCGCGACAACCGTGCCATGCTGACGGGCGACCAGCAGCTCACTTTGGCCCTGTTCCAGTCCGGCAAGCTGACGTTGCCAGAACTGATGAATGGCCGCCCGGTCATCGGGATCGATAAACCCGACGCTGGCCCCGTCGGCGACACAGGCCTGTAAAACCTCGACCAGCTCGCTTAACGCCTGGTGCGCCGCACCGGCGCTGAGTGATTCATAGAGTGTCATGGTTTACATACCACCAGCAGGTAACGCGCACCTTCAGTCAGATGCGCCTGAAAGCCGGATGCGCCCGTAAGATGGAAACGCAGGCTGTCGCCCGGACCGAGTGTCCAGCTCTGCGCGCCCATCGTTACCGTTAGTTGCCCTTGTCGCAGCCAGATATGCTGCTCCATGCCCTGCACGGGCGGCGCATTATAATCAATACGGGCACCCGGTCGCAGCGTTCCCTCAATAAGTTCACATCGGAAGGTGGCCGCAGGCGGCGATACGTTACGGCGAATAAAACCGCTGGCTTCGTCCTGCCAGACCGGTTGGCGATCGCGCGGAATCAGCAGATCGTTACCTTCTTCAACTTCGCTCAACAGGCGTGACATTGTTAAACTGTAAGCGACGCATAAGCGGTTCAGGAGAGCAGCCGTTGGACTGGTTTCAGCGCGCTCAATACGCGATAATGTTGCCCGGCTAATGCCTGTTGCGGTGGATAACTCATCCAGTGACCAGCCCTGTTTTATGCGCAGTTCTGCCAGGCGAGCCGCGAGGCGTTGTTCCGTATTATCAGCAGCCATTTTTATCTCTATTATGAAATTTAATTCTCACAAATGAGATAAGACACCATTTAAGCGCAGCCGTCAAGTTGTACATTTAAAAATTGGTTGTACAACTTAACAGGCTTCGCTATGGTGGTTTCATTCAGGTCAGTGAAAGAGGTAAATATGACCTTATACAGTATCGGCGACGTCGCCGAGCGCTGTGGCATAAATCCGGTTACCTTACGCGCCTGGCAACGACGTTATGGATTATTGAAACCACAACGTACTGAAGGCGGTCATCGACAGTTCGATGAAGAAGATGTTCAGCGCATCCAGGAAATTATGCGCTGGATTGAGAGTGGAGTCCCGGTAGGCAAGGTAAAAGCCCTACTGGAAGGCGGCGATGTTGATACGCATGATGGCTGGACGGCCATGCAGGACGAGCTTATCAGCATACTGCGCCATGTAAGACCGGCAAAGCTACGCAATAAAATCGCCTTAATTGGCCGCGAATATGCAGTCGATTCGTTGATCGATCATGTTTTTATGCCCGTAAGGCAAAAACTCAGCCTTGATCAGAATACGGCCCGCACGATGTGCAGCCTGCTCGACGGCATTCTGATCGACTATGTGGCGTTCTGTCTTGCCAGTAATCGCAAAAAGGCAGGCAAGGAAGCGCTGATCATTGGCTGGGGCATTGAGGATCGAACCCGCATCTGGCTGGAAGGCTGGCGGTTATCCCAGCACGGCTGGCGGATTGATGTGCTGTCAGAACCGCTGGATGTTCCGCGACCGGAGCTGTTTCCCGGGCTGAATATGTTTGTTTTTACGGGGAAAAAACTGACACGTCGTCAGCAGGAACAACTGTCGCACTGGCAGGAGCAGGGATTCTCTGTGCTTTTGCATGAGGCTCACTGACACAAAAACGCACGCTCGGCACTATGACGGCTGCCTTGCGCGCGCTATCATCCCCGCCTTCACATCAACACCTTCAGGTTATTTATGAACTGGAAAAAAACCTTTTTCGCCACGCTGTTTGCTATTCTGGCGCTTGGCGGAACCAGTGGGCTGATGCTGGTTGGCTATTCGCTCATCGTCCATTCACGCTAAATCTGCGCTGTAGCCGTTCAAACAGGCGATCGCAGACAATCGCCAACAGTGCGACCAGTAAAGCGCCCTGCAGCACATAGGCGGTATTAAAGCCGCTTAATCCAATAATGATGGGCGATCCCAGGCTTTTTGCTCCTACGGTAGAGGCGATGGCTGCCGTACCGATATTGATAATCACCGACGTGCGCATTCCCGCAATAATCACCGGCGCGGCCAGGGCGAGCTCCACCTGCCATAAGCGCTGCCAACGGCTCATTCCCATCCCTACGGCAATCTCCCGGCTGCTGGCAGGCACGTTGTCCAGCCCTGCTAAGGTGCCCTGAAGGATAGGCAGCAAACCATAGAGCAGTAATGCCACGATCGCGGGCCAGGCGCCAAATCCCATCACCGGTATCGCAATGGCCAGCACGGCCACAGGCGGGATGGTCTGACCGGCTGCCGCAATGGTTTCCAGCAGAGGGCGGAAAGCGCGACCACTGCGACGCGTCGCCAGCACGCCACAGCCGACGCCGATAACGGTTGCCAGCAGACTGGCTACGACCACTAAAAACAGGTGCGCCAGGGTGAGTTGCCAGAAACTGTCCTGCTGGTAGAGTGGGCGCGCAAGTTCAGGAAACCAGGCGGCAAACAGCGGGCCACTGTAGGGCATCGCCCAGAGCAGTCCCAGATAGAGCAGCACCAGCCACAGCAGCGGATCGGCTAACCGTCGCATCGGCCCGTCTCCGCATGATGCAGCAGGTCAGCGAAGTGAAGCACACCAAGCGGGCGGCGATCGCCATCGACTACCGGCAATTTATCGGTGCCGCGACTGATAAACTGCGACAGCGCCTCACGTAACGTCAGATCTGCCCTGAGCGGTTCTGCTTCCAGCCATTCGCCATGACGCACCACGCTGCCGACCTGTCCGAGCGCCAGTAGCCGCAGTCCTCTTTCACTGCGGCCAAAAAAATCCCGGACAAAATCGTTGCCTGGCCGGGTCAGTAACGTCAGCGGTTTCCCCTGCTGAACGATCTCACCGTCATGGAGCAGCACGATGTTGTCGGCCAGCGTCAGGGCTTCATCAATATCATGCGTCACCAACACAATCGTGCAGCCGGAGACCTGATGGATACGTAACATTTCCTGTTGTAGCGCGCTGCGCGTTACCGGATCCAGTGCACCAAACGGTTCATCCATCAGTAACACCTGGGGATCGGCTGCCAGCGCCCGGGCAACCCCGACGCGCTGCTGCTGCCCGCCGGAAAGCTGATGCGGATAGCGACGCAATAAGGCCGGATCCAGATTCAGTAGCGTGATGAGCTCCGCAATTCGTGCCTGGCGGCGTGCATTCGGCCAGCCAAGCAAGGCGGGCACCGTGGCAATATTCTTTTCGATCGTCCAGTGGGGAAATAACCCCGTCGACTGAATCGCATAGCCCATTTGTCGGCGCAGGGCCTGCGCATCTAACTGACGAATCGACGTCCCCCGAAAGCGAATATCGCCCTGATCGTACTCCACTAGGCGGTTGATCATTTTCAGCGTGGTCGACTTGCCGGAACCCGACGTCCCCAACAGAACGCTAAAGCTTCCCTCGGCAAGCGTCAGAGAAAGATTTTTCACCGCCGCCTGGCCCGCAAAGTATTTTGTGACGCGCTCAAACTCAATCATCGCTTCGCTCCAGCAGGGCTATCACTACCCGAAATAACGCATCCAGCACGACCGCCAGCGCAATGACCGGGATCACGCCTAACAGCACCAGATCCAGCGCATTGCTCAGCAATCCCTGGAAAATAATGGCGCCGAATCCACCTGCGCCAATTAGCGCCGCGATCACCGCCATGCCCAGCGTCTGCACCACCACCACGCGTAATCCTGCCAGCCACACTGGCAACGCCAGGGGGACGTCAACGGCAAGGAACTGCTGGCGGCGACTCAGTCCCATGCCGCGCGCAGTTTCGCGCACGTCCGGAGGCACCTGTTGCAGACCGGTCACCACATTGCGCACAAGCGGCAACAGAGCATAGAGCACCAGGGCGATAATCGCGGGCGCCATCCCAATGCCGCTGATGCCCCATTCACCTGCCAGGGGAACACGTTTTGCCAGCGCCGCCAGCGGGGCAATCAGTAAACCAAACAACGCCACTGAGGGCACTGTCTGAACGACATTCAGTACGCCAAACACGCTGCTTTGCCAGCCAGGCCGTCGGTAGAGCGCTATGCCAAGCGGCAACGCGATGAGTAAGGCAGGCAGAACGGTGCCGACTAATAACGTCAGATGGCGCAGTAAAGCGGCATCGAACACCGCCTCACGACTGGCATATTCTTTAAGCAGAGACAGCTGTGAAAGTTGACCGCTGAACAGCAGAAACAGAGGGATGATCCAGACCGACAGATTCAGCACGAGCTGCCAGCGCTTATGTTTGGTTAACTGACGCACCGTATCCGTGATGAGCAGTAGCGTAATGGCACTTGCACACCACATGCCGCTGGCAAACCGGGTACGCGCGAGACGGCTACCCTGCTCCGCCACCCATGTTGCCTGATCGCCGCACACGCCAGTCAGCGCCGCCAACAGCAGGGCGGCGGTGAGGAATTGCAGGGCGCTGCGCAGGGAAGACGATCGTATCCATAACAGTACCACCAGCATCAGCCACAGCGGGAGTACCAGGCTGCCGTGTGCGGTTTGCCAGAGCATCAGGGACTGCCCGCTGACCAGCCGGTTGGCCGCCACAATGACAAACGGCAGCCCGCCCAGCACCAGACTCAGGAGCGAAACAAGGACCAGAGCCACAGGCTGTCGCCAGGGCCAGTTGATGACCGACCGCGCAAGCGACACCGTTACAGCAGCTTTTGCTGTTGCAGCCACGCTTTTGCCACACTGCTGGCATCCTGCCCTTCCACAGCAATTTTGGCGTTGAGCTGTTGCAATGTTTTTTCGTCAAGTGCACTGAACGCCGGTTTTAGCCAGGCATCCATTTGCGGATAGGCTTTGAGCACCGCTTCACGTACAACGGGTGTGGGCGCATAGATGGGCTGCACGCCTTTGGGATCGCTCAGGGTTTTCAGGCCCAGCGCGGCAACCGGGCCATCCGTGCCGTAGGCCATGGCCGCATTTACCCCGGAGGTTTGCTGGGCGGCCGCACCGATAGTCACCGCCGTATCGCCGCCTGCCAGCGATAACAGTTGATCCTGCTTAAGCGTAAAGTCATAGGCTTTTTCAAAGGACGGCAACGCATCGCTGCGTTCAATAAATTCCGCCGAGGCAGCCAGCTTAAACGTACCGCCTTTTTTGAGATAAGCGCTCAGGTCCTGTAGTGAATTAAGCTGATTTTTTTCGGCCACATCATTGCGCACCGCAATGGTCCAGGTGTTATTGGCGGGCGCGGGCGTCAGCCAGATCAGGTGATTTTTCTCTGCATCCAGCTTTTTGACCTTCTCATAACCCTGACGGGCATTCTTCCAGGCACTGTCTTTTTCGTCGTTAAAAAAGAACGCGCCATTACCGGTGTATTCCGGGTAGATATCCAGTTCCCCCGCCGTAATGGCACCGCGTACCACCTGGGTGGCGCCCAACTGGATTTTATTCACGGTTTTGACACCATGCTTTTCCAGCACCAGCAGAATCACATTTCCCAACAGTGAGCCTTCGGTATCAATCTTGGAACCGACACGAACCGGTTCGGCCGCGTGCGCCATCCCGAGGCTAAACACTACTGCACCGATGCCCGCCCAACCGCGAATAGTTGCCATGTTGCTTTCCTTATCACGTTATTCACCTGGAGTCGCCGTTGGTTGTCAGCACTGCGAAACGCGCACGGGCACCCCACCGTTTTTATTCATTGCAATAAAAGCGTAGCCTGGTAACAGCGTTGCGCGATGGGTTTTGTGACGAAACCGGCCCTGACCACATCAGCCAGGGCGAGATCGTTATGCCGGGAAAGTGAAATGCTCAAGGTAGGCAGGAATACGCGGGAACGTATGAAGAAACCAAGGCGTAAACTGCTGCGGCTGCTGCTGCATTTGCCGGGCGATATCCTGCATCGAACGGTAGTCGAAAGCGTCGGCCTCCTGCGGATTGAGCTGGGGCAGCTCATCGCTGACCGCAAAAAACACATGGCCGTATTCATGCTCTGTCAGACCATTACTCAGGGGCAGGTTGTAGCTCAGTTCGAAGATCGGCGTCAGCGACAAGGTCATGCCCATTTCTTCACGTAACCGACGTTCAGCCGCGTCTTTAGTCGACTCATGAGGATAAGGATGGCCGCAGCAGGTATTACTCCAGAGGCCGCCGCAATGGTATTTATCGCTGGCGCGACGCTGAAGCAGCAATTCCTGACGGGCGTTAAAAACATACACCGTCACGGCACGGTGCAGTAATCCTTTTTCATGTACTTCCAGCTTTTCCATTTTGCCAGTGGGGCGATCAAGATGGTCGACGAGGATGACTTCAATAGCAGACATGAGGATTCCTTGAATGTGTTCCTCATCATTCTGGCACAAGATCGGCGAGGTTGAGGGGATAAAATTGTGCTGTTTATGCACAAATCTGTCAGAGGGTGAAGCCGATCGGCAAAAATGTCGGGCCAGCGGAGGCTGGCCCGATGGGCGTTACAGTTTAAAGCTTTTCACAACCTGTTCCAGTTGCAGACTTTGCGCTTCCATCGCCTGGGCGGCTGAAGAGACTTCTTCAACCAGCACGGCGTTTTGCTGTGTGGTGCTGTCTAGCTGGTTGATGGCCACGTTGACCTGTTCGATGCCCATGCTCTGCTCACGGCTGGCTGCCATGATCTCGCTCATCAGCGTGGTCACGCTGCTGACGCCCTGCACCAGTTCGTCCATCGTCTGCCCGGCCTGCTCGACCAACTGGCTACCCGCATCGATATTGGCTACGGACTCTTCGATGAGTTTTTTGATCTCACGGGCGGAGTTAGCGGAACGTTGCGCCAGGTTACGGACTTCTGATGCCACCACGGCAAAGCCCCGGCCCTGTTCTCCGGCACGCGCCGCTTCAACGGCAGCGTTCAGCGCCAGGATATTGGTCTGGAAGGCAATGCTGTCGATCACGCTAATAATATCCACGACTTTACGTGAAGAGTGATGGATTTCACCCATGGTGCTGACGACCTGCCGAACCACCTCTGTGCCACGTGCCGCCACCTGTGACGCCTCACCGGCCAGCTGGTTCGCATGTGTGGCGTTATCGGCGTTCTGACGCACGGTGCCGGTCAGTTGTTCCATTGAGGCCGCCGTCTCAACAATCGAACTGGCCTGATCTTCCGTCCGTGACGACAGATTCGTATTACCGCTGGCAATTTCACGTGATGCGGCTGAAATGGCCAGTGCGCTGCTGCCAACCTGCTGCATTAACCCTTGCAGGTAGCTGATAAAATTATTGAAGCTCTGTGCCACCGCGTTGAATTCCGGGCTGTTGCTGGCCGGCAGGCGCTGGGTCAAATCCGCACCGCCTGTCGACAAGGCTTCAATATTTTGATTCAGCATTCTCAGGCGCTTCATCATCGCGCGGACAAAGCCTAACAGCACCAGTAACAGAATAACTGCCAGCGGGATCTGTACCAGGCCCAGACGCATCAGCATGTTGTGGGACTGTGCTTTCAGGAGGCTGCTCGGAACGCTACTGGCCAGATACCACGGGCTGCCCGGAATAGCCTGTAAAAACAGCGTCTGTTCACCGTCATGACTATTGTAAGTGGTTTCTGTCGGCTGGGTGCCTGCGTGAGCCAGCAGGGTTTTCAATGGCCCAGCCATTGGATTCTGCAGATCGCTCAGGTTCTCAAGTTTTGGCGTACCGTTCGCCAGCGCTGCGTTGCCGACCACTTTGCCGTCAGACTCAACGATCAGTACGTCTCCATGAATCGCCTCGCCCATTTTTTTAGCCAGTTGGTTGAAAAAACCCAACGTAACGTCGATGGTTGAGACGCCCCAGACGGAACCGTCGCGGTAGATGGCCATCGCACAGTTGGTACGCGGCTGTGGGCTGGCGGCATCCTGATAAGCCTTAGCCCAGGCACACTGCCCTTTTGGTGCAGCCATCCCGTCTTTGTACCAGGGTTGCTCCCAGTACTTGTCAGCCGCCTCAGAGTTCCAGTAGGTATTCACCTGCAGCTTATTGCTTGCATCGCGCGCGAAAAAGCTGCTGTCTTTCTCTTTTCCGGCTTCGCGACGATTAGGTAAGGGCCAGATACCGCCGCCAAAGACGTTGCTGTCCTGATACTGGTTGACCAGCGCCGGTAATAAGGTGTCGATCGCCGCGCTGTCGATGACGGCCGCAGCCTCGGTGATGGCGCGTTGCTGCGCCTGCACACGGTTCATTTGCTCAACAATGCCGGTAGCCAGTGAATCCACCTGATAACGAATCAGGCGGCTTTCATTTTCCACCAGTTGAGGCGCAACAAACTGATTAATTACCCAGATAGTGACCAACATTAACGCAACAAAGAAGCCGATAAGTGTTGCGGTGAAGCGGGATTGCGTGGTCTTTAACATTATTGTTCCCCTGACCTTTTGTGGCGCCATTGCCTGATCCGGGTTAACGGCACAGCAAAGGGGAACTTGAGTAGACTAGATCACAAATTTAACAAGTCATTTAACAATAAAGATATTTAATTGCACCAGGTGCGTAACTTTCTTACCCCTGGCGGCAGGCGAGCACTCGATTGCGCGGCTTATCCCGCCTCGACGACCTGCTCGCGTGGCCGGAAAATATGGGTATTTCCGCCAGCGGAAAGGCGTTCACGAAGTTGTTGCCCGCCCTGGGGTTCAGCCTGTGCAAACTGACGCTCCGCTTCGGTTACCGGCGTGGCCCACAGTAACGTTGGCCTGTCGCCATCGCGCCTCGGCAGGACAAACTGCGCGCTTTCCGGTGCCAGCTCGTTGGCTAACAGATAGCTTTCAAATCCCACAGGTGCCACTTCCGAAGCGAGTGTATGGCCTTCGCCGAGCCAGGTGAGGCGCGCCCATGGTAAATGCACAAATTCTGCCAGCGCGCTGGCCATTTGCACCGCATTGCTCTCCGTCATCACCTCGCCATCAACAGCCATGCCCAGCTCTGCCCGGCGATAGTGCGGTGCCAGTTCATCAAACAGAAAATCCACCTGCGGCATAGGACGAATACTCATCCCCAGCGTTAGAAAATACCAGATGCCGTTGTGATAATGCTGCGACAGCGCCATTGGCGGCCAGTTGCCTTGATCGATCGCGTAGTATTTTACCGACTCGCCAAACTGCGCCTGATAACAGGTCATCAGATCCTGCTGTACCTTGTCCCATTCGCTGCCGTCATGCCATTCACGCCAGAACTGCCGTTGCTGTTCGGCCAGGGCGTAATAATGGTTAGTGGACGCCGAACCCAGGGGTGCGGTCAGCCGGTTCTTTTTAATACAGCCTGCAGAAAAACTGACCTGCTTATCCTGATAAAGACTCCAGCCCGGGATCACGGCAAGAAGCTGACCGTAGTACCAGAGTGCTGCGCCCGCATCGCCCGGTTCCCAGAGTATTTGCAGCCCGGCCGGATCCAGCGGCGGCTCCGCTTCCAGGTTACGACAGTATTCGGCACTTAACAGGGGGGCAATGCCCTGCGCCATCGCCTGGTGATCGTCCTCAACCGGCGCGGGCAGGAGGTTACGTAACCAGCAGCCGCGCACCGCAAACTGGCTACGAAACAGGTCAGTGGGCCAGATATAGAAATAAGCAGTACGCGCATCCTGTTCGACAATGGCCGTCAGGGTGCGCTGCTGATTGTGGGCTTCGGCAATCAGTGTTTGGTACGTCATAGCGCCTCATTCGTGCTTGAGGAATCCATTTTCCCCGAGGATAGAGCAGGATCATGCCTGTCGCCATGTCAGACAAGGGTAAAACTCTCAAAGTGGGGAGGTCCGGGCAGGATGGCGGAAGCAGAAACGGGATGCGCTTCCCCGGTACGGGGAAGCGTTAATCAGCACGAACCGGATGTCGGTTCGTGCCGGGGCTTACTGATAGGTAAACTGGGCGTTCTGGGTGCGTACCGAGTCCAGACCAATCATGACGTTAAATTTGCCCGGTTCAGCAACGTGTTTCATCTGCTGATTCCAGAATTTCAGTGCATCAACGTCAATCCTGAAGGTCACTTTCTGCGACTCCCCGGCTTTAAGCATGATCCGTTTGAACCCGTGCAGCTCTTTTACCGGCCGGCTCATGCTGGCTACCGGATCGTTCAGGTACAGCTGGACGACTGTGGCCCCGTCAACTTTACCGCTGTTTGTTACGGTCACGCTGGCTTCAACACTGCCGTTGTGCGGCATGGTTTCAGCGGACAGCGTCACCGGCGACACGGTAAACGTGGTATAGCTCAGGCCGTATCCAAACGGATAGAGCGGGCCATTTTCCGCATCGTAATAGTGGGACGTGTACTTGTTTGGCTTGGCAAAGTTATAAGGCCGGCCGGTCGGCAGATGGTTGTAATAGATGGGAATTTGTCCCACGGAACGCGGGAAGGACATCGGCAGCTTGCCGGACGGGTTGTAATCGCCAAACAGCACATCCGCAATGGCATTGCCCCCTTCTGTCCCGCTGAACCAGGTTTCCAGCATGGCATCGGCCATACGATCTTCGTTGACCAGCGCTAATGGACGACCGTTCATCAGTACGATGACCAGCGGCTTGCCTGTTGCCTTCAGCGCAGCCAGTAATTTTTGCTGCGCAGGTGGAATCATCAGATCGCTACGGCTGGACGCTTCGTGTGCCATCCCCTGCGCTTCCCCCACGGCGGCCACGACGACATCTGCCTGTTTTGCCTTCTCTACCGCCTCATCGATCATGGCCTGTGCGGAGCGCGGATCGACGACGATGGCAGGTTCATACATATTCAGGAAGTCCTGAATACCTTTGTTGTCTGACACATTGGATCCTTTGGCATACAGCAGCGTCGCTTTACCCTGCGTCGCATTTTGCATCCCCTGCAACAGCGAAACAGACTGTTTCGCGACACCTGCCGCTGACCAGCTGCCCATGATATCGCGCTGGCTGTCTGCCAGCGGCCCGATCAAGGCAATGGTGCCGGATTTTTTCAGCGGTAACGTATTCAGGCGGTTTTTCAGCAGCACCATACTTTTGCGTGCCACATCCCGGGCTTCGGGACGATGCAGGCGGCTTTCCGCATTGGTGTCCTGGGGATCGCTCTCTTTCGGCCCCAGATGACTATAGGGATCGTTAAACAGCCCCATGTCGTATTTCACGTTAAGCACGTGGCGCGCCGCATCGTCGATTTCCGCCCGACTGACAATGCCGCGTTTCACCAGGTCCGGTAAGTATTTGCTGTAATATTCATCGCTCATACTCATATCGACACCGGATTTGAGGGCAATACGCACCGCATCCTGGGGATCGCTGGCCACGCCATGTTTAATCAACTCTTTGATCGCACCGTGGTCGCTGATAGTGATCCCTTTAAATTTCCAGTCACGGCGCAGCAGATCTTTCAGCAGCCAGCTGTCGGCCGTGGCGGGCACACCATTAATGGAGTTGAGCGCCACCATGACGCCGCCGCTGCCGGCATCCAGAGAGGCTTTATACGGCGGCAGATAGTCCTGGAACATGCGTTGCGGACTCATGTCCACGGTGTTGTAATCCCGTCCGCCTTCAACCGCGCCGTACAGCGCAAAGTGCTTTACGCTGGTCATAATATTGTAGCGGTCTGCCGGGCTTTTGCCCTGCATCGCCTTCACCATGGTGCGTCCCATTTCGGACGTTAAATAGGTGTCCTCGCCGAAGCCTTCGGACACGCGTCCCCAGCGCGGCTCCCGGCTGACGTCAACCATCGGCGCCCAGGTCATATTTAACCCATCGTCTGCCGCTTCATAAGCTGAAATGCGCCCAACCTCTTTAACGGCATCCAGATCCCAGCTGGAGGCTAACGCCAGCGGAATCGGGAAAATCGTCCGCTGACCGTGCACGACGTCATAGGCGAAAAACAGCGGAATTTTCAGCCGGCTGAGCTGCATCACCTGATCCTGCATTGCCCGGATATCCGGGCGCGTAACCGTATTAAAAATCGCGCCCACCTGCCCCTTGTGGATCATCTCACGCACGGCTTCTTTTGGCGTATCCGGTCCCACGCTAATTAAACGCAACTGGCCAATTTTCTCATCCAGCGTCATCTTTTTAAGCAGATTATTGACGTAGGCATCACGCGCCTTTTCGGTCATCGGATGCTGAACGGTGGGCTCCCCGGCCAGTGCAGGTTGCAGCGCAAGGGAAACAGCGAGGCTAACAGCGCAAATCCATTTCATCGGGTTGGGTTCTCTTAAGTAACTGCGCAATATCGACTAAATGCAGGATGGCATCATCAGAGCATAGCATGTCGCCTGCGGCTATCACACTGCGCCCGACGCAACTGACGTGCTACAGTAAGGACGCATGCATACGACAAGGGAATTGCCCATGATGACATCGTCTGTCCTGATTGCCGATCTGCGCCGTCTGGTTGGCACAAGTAACGTTCTGACTGAGGCCGCGCACACGGCTCGCTATCGTAAAGGCTTTCGTTCTGGTGAAGGTGAGGCGCTGGCCGTGGTGTTTCCGGCTACGCTGCTGGAGCTGTGGCGCGTACTGCAAACGCTGGTCGCTGCGGATGCAATCATTTTGATGCAGGCGGCCAATACCGGCCTGACCGAAGGCTCGACGCCGCAGGGCGACGACTACGATCGTCCGTTGGTGATTATCAGCACACTGAAGCTGGATAAGCTACAGCTCATCGATAAGGGCCGACAGGTCCTGGCCTTTCCGGGCAGTACCCTGTATCAACTGGAAAAGATCCTGAGGCCGCTGGGCCGTGAGCCGCACTCGGTGATTGGCTCTTCCTGTATTGGTGCGTCGGTGCTGGGTGGCATCTGTAATAACTCTGGCGGCTCGCTGATCAAACGCGGCCCGGCCTACAGTGAAATGGCGCTGTTTGCTCAGATTGATGCCCAGGGGCGACTGAAGCTGGTCAATCATCTGGGCATTGACCTGGGCACCTCGCCGGAAGAGATTCTGGGACGCCTGGATGACGATCGCTGGCAGCCGGACGATGTCCTGCATGATGGCCGTCACGCGTCCGATCATGATTATGCTGACCGCGTGCGCGATGTGAATGCCGATACGCCCGCCCGTTTTAACGCGGATGCCCGTCGTCTGTTTGAAGCGTCCGGCTGCGCAGGCAAGCTGGCGGTTTTCGCGGTACGCCTGGACACATTTGAGCAGGAACCGCAGCAGCAGGTGTTCTATATCGGCACTAACGATGCCGCCGTGCTCAGCGACCTGCGCTGCCATATGCTGGCCCATTTTAAAAACCTGCCCGTTGCCGCGGAATATATGCACCGGGATATCTACGATATCGCCGAAGTGTACGGCAAAGATACGTTCCTGATGATTGACAAGCTGGGCACCGACAAGATGCCCCTGTTTTTTACGCTTAAAGGTCGGGTTGACGGCTGGCTTAATAAACTGTCTTTCATAAAACCGCATCTGACTGACCGGCTGCTGCAACGGCTGAGTCGCCTGTTTCCGGCGCATCTGCCGAAACGCATGAAGCAGTATCGCGATAAATACCAGCATCATTTAATGCTGAAAATGTCGGGTAACGGCGTCGAAGAGGCGCGCAACTACCTGCGGGAGTTTTTCCGTGAAGGTGGCGGAGAGTTTTTTGAGTGCGAAGGCAAAGAAGGCGCGCACGCTTTCCTGCACCGCTTTGCCGCTGCCGGTGCGGCAGTGCGTTATCACGCCGTTCACGCCACAGAGGTGGAAGATATTCTGGCGCTGGATATTGCGCTGCGCCGCAATGACAGAGACTGGTTCGAAACCCTGCCTGCCGGGATAACGCAGTCACTCAGTCATCAGCTGTATTACGGCCATTTTTTCTGCCATGTCTTCCATCAGGACTACATCGTTAAAAAAGGGGTGGATGTCCATGCCCTGAAAGCGCAAATGCTGGCGATTCTGAAGACGCGCGGCGCGGAGTATCCGGCAGAGCATAACGTCGGCCATCTCTATCAGGCCCAGCCGCAGTTGGCCGCGTTCTATCGTCAGCTCGATCCGACCAACAGCTTTAACCCCGGTATTGGCAAAACCAGTAAGCTGAAAGGCTGGGCGGTCAGGCAGCCCTGACGTCTCAAAAGGCCATGAAAAAACAGGCAGCCATAGGGCTGCCTGTTTCATTAACGCGGTTGCTCTGTGACCGTTACGTCATCGCTGACATCCGAGGCCAGCAGCTGGCGACGTTCGATAATCATAGTCTGCGGCGTCGACAGGACGATCCCTTCTTTACGTAATCGCGTCAGAATATCAAACAGCAGATCGCTTTTTGCGCCTGCAATCTGGCGCTGGCTGGCCACGTTACCGGTTACGCTGAGTACAATGCCCTGCGCGGTAAGATCTTTAAACGACACTGACGGTTCCGGCGTCTCCAGAATGCGCTCATTCTCTTCATACACCTTAAGCAGAATTTCACGTACCTGCACGGGGTCAATATTGAGCGGGAACGTCAGGGTAATCGTCACCACGCCCTGCGCGTTACCCATGGTCGCGTTACGGACGTTCTGAGAAATAAACTGCGAGTTAGGCACGATCACCGTAGATTTATCGCCCAGCTGAATTTCCGTCGCACGCACGTTGATACGACGAATATCCCCTTCCACGCCGCTGATCGTCACCAGATCGCCCACTTTCACCGGGCGCTCAGTCAGCAGAATCAAACCCGAAATAAAGTTCTTAACGATCTCCTGTAAGCCGAAACCGATACCGACGGATAATGCACTGACGATCCAGGCCAGCTTGTTCCATTGCAGCCCCATAATCGACAGGGTCAGCAGGATAATCAGCACATAGCCCACGTTACTGAACAGCGTCACCAGGGACACCCGCATCCCGCTGTCCATGGTGGTTTTGGGCAGGAAGTCGTTGTCCAGCCAGCGCCGCACTGAACGCAAGACGTAAATCCCGACAATCAGGCACAGCAATGCATTAACCAGGTGCGCCGGAACGATATTCAGCGACTCCAGGCCTTTACCGCCCCAGAATTCGATGGCTTTCTGCAACAACTCAATCGGCGTGGACGAGGCAAAGGTGCCGTTGAGCAGCGCCAGCGCCACAAACAGCACCAGGAACGTTTTACCTATCGCCGCCAGAATGGTCGCCACCTGCTGCAGATGACGTTCATCAATGTTCAGTGAACTCTGGATGCGTTTACCTGTCGTGTTACTGATCGAGAACAGACTCTCACAGCCGTCGTTGACCAGATGACTGAGAATATAAAATGAGCCAAACAAAATGCCGCACCACACCAGCTCATAGCTGAGAAAACGCGCCAGCGTGACGTAGCCGATCACCAGTGAGGCCAGGATGGTCAGCGCGGTGATCGTCAGCGCCATCTGAATCAATCCAACCAGGGTAGAACGCGCTTCCGGCGGCGTACCCGACTGCGCCAGGCGACGACGAACGCGCTTGGTGCGCATGCTGATCGCCAGTGCCGTAGTGCCGATAAGTAATGCTGTCAGGCCGTTGGCAAAAATACTGGTATTCAGGCTGGTGCCGACGGTGTAGTTAAAGGACTCGACCATCTGAAAGATAAACACCAGCAGGGCCGTAATCGGCGGGAACGGTTTAAGCGCGATGGCGACTTCGTTCGAAATCGTCGGCAGACGCCAGCTGGGGCGACGCGTGGATAAAAAGGCACGGCCCAGCCCGGCAATCAGGCCGCAGTAGACGCTGAGTTCGACCAGACGGTAAATAAAGTCCTGCACATCGCTGGAGACTTCATCGCGGCGCGTAAAGGCCTGCGAAATAAAGACGAAGGTCAGGACAACGGCCGCCAGGCTGGTCAGCGCCACGGCAGTCGCCAGAAAACTACGGCGCAAACGCCCTTCAGGCAATTTATTGATACTGACCCAGGCCAGGAACTCTTCACCATAGCGACGGCCGAGCGTCATCACCAGCACCGCGGCCAGCAACCAGCCAACCGTGCCAATGCGCCAGCCCGGCTCCCAGGAGAGTGCGGCCGTGTCTTTCAGCTCATTGAGAAAATCGCCAATTTTTTCCGCATCCAGATCCTGACTACTTAACACGGGCGCCCAGAAGCGCGGCCCCAGAATACTGCCTGAATTCAGGGCGAGTTTATTTTTTAGCTGGTCGCGGCGCAGATTGACGATTTGTGAGGAGAGCATCAGTGCACTGTTTTTAATGCCTTCCGCCTGCTTGATTTGATCGTCAAGCTTGCTCTTCTGACTTTCCAGCGCGCTGCGTTTGCGCGTCACGTCCGGTGTCTCTTTGACGCCGCTTTCCGGTTTGGGTGCCGGACCGAGCACGGCCAGCTGCGCTTCCAGTTGTTGACGATCGGGCTGTAACGCCTGCGCAAGCGTATCCGTATTGCCTGATAGCTCCAGCGCCATCTCATTCAGACGACTGAGCTTATTTTCGTCGCTTTCAACGGAGACCTGGCTTTTAATTTTATCGAGGATCTTCTGCATTTTCGGCAGCTCGACAGAGGCATCCACCTTGGGTTTGTCGTCGGTTTGCTGCGTGGCTTGCGTCGCATCGTCGGCAAAACTCAGCGCGGGTGCGAGCGTCATCAACGCGAAAAAAATCAGAACACTAAATGAACGTAACTTGAGCATATCAATGAGATTCCGGCACAGTAATCAGGCGAATCACCCTCGCCATTTGCGGGTAGTTTAGATTTTCGTCTGCCATGAAACTATAGGAATACAGGTCAATCTCAGCCGGGGAAACGTAGCGCCCCGGCAGAGGATTACTCTACAGCGGCCCCACTGGCTGCGTTGCTGGCAACCTCATCCGCTTTTTGTTTTTTATAGGCCAGTGCAGCCGCCGGAACCGGCGCAGCCTTGCCGGTTTCCAGCCAGTCGCGCAGACGATTCGCATCGGCGAAATGGGTATATTTGCCAAACGCATCGAGTACCACCAGCGCGACCGGGCGGTTCTTAATCATCGTCCGCATGACCAGACAGTGCCCCGCCTGATCGGTATAACCCGTTTTCGTTAACTGGATATGCCAGCCATTTTTATACACCAGGTGATTGGTATTGCGGAACGGTAGCGCATAACTCGGATGGGCAAACACGGCGGTTTCTTCTTTGGTCGTGCTGAGCTCACCCAGAAGCGGATATTCACGCGTCGCTTTCAGCAGCTTCACCAGATCCTGGGCACTGGACACGTTTTTGATAGAGAGGCCCGTGGGTTCAACGTAATGCGTGTGCATCATGCCGAGCGCGCGCGCCTTGGCATTCATTGCCCGGATAAAAGCATCGTACCCGCCCGGATAAGCGTGAGCCAGACTGGCTG
This sequence comes from Pantoea sp. SGAir0180, assembly GCF_043546245.1. Lineage (NCBI taxonomy): Bacteria > Pseudomonadati > Pseudomonadota > Gammaproteobacteria > Enterobacterales > Erwiniaceae > Pantoea > Pantoea sp. SGAir0180. The sequence goes on from NZ_CP028071.1 coordinate 2,452,530, forward strand.
CCGCGCGGTTTTCCGAGGACATCAGCGCCAGCATCAGCATACTGCGGCGACTAATTTCGCTGTTCAGTTTGACGCGCGAAAACACACCACGCATCTCGGGGGTCTGGCTGATATCGACCTTCACCATCTCGTTCATCGGCTGGTGCGCATCCAGTACCACCATGGCCGTCATTAACTTCGTGATGGACGCGATGGGGCGCACCCGATCCGGGTGACTGGAGAACAGGACTTTACCATTGGTCAGATCGACAATCAGGGCGCTCCCTGAGGCGATTTGCGGCTGAGCAATCGGGGCCATCTGCGACAACGTGGTGGTCGCCTGTGCTGGAAGGGTAAAAACCTGCCCGGAAACGAGCAGCGCCAGCGACAACAGTGAAAAGCGAATTTTTGCAGGCATCGTGGAAAAAAGACCCGGTTAAGATTGTGCGCTGTGTAAACACAGGCCGCCAACGCCTGAACAGGCAGAGCGCGGGCTGGCCGCAGCATCATACGCTGAAGTCAGGGAATTTTCCTGGTGAGATTGTTTCTGAGCGTTAAAAAAAGGTTGCCGCCCTGTAGGCGGCAACGGCAGGTTAAAACAGACGCGGGCCATAGCCCCATAACACCACGGTCAGAGCCAGTAGCACTTCGAAGACCAGCACACCAATAGCCAGTGTTGAACTGGAAAAACGCAGACTTTCGTCACGGTCGATATTCAGAAACAGCGGAATGCCGACATACAGCAGATACCCGGTATACAGGAGCGCCAGCGCTGCCGCCAGCACACATAGCCAGACCAGCGGATAAAGCGCGACAAGGCCGCTCAAAAACAGGGGCGTAGCGACATAGCCCGCAAATACGGTGCAGCGCCCCATGCTGGGACGATGGGGATAGTCACGCGCCATCCAGTGAATCACCCGCCCCATAACGGCGACGCCGCCCAGGATCACCAGATAGAACAGAATCCCCAGGCCCAACGCCGTCAGCAAATTAAGCTGCACATATTGCCCTTCTCCCAGGTTCCAGCCTGACTGAGTGGTGCCAATCATGGCGCAGATCACCGGCACAGCGGCCATCAGCAGCACGTGGTGAGTGTAATGGTGCGAAACCGTTTCGTTCTCTTGCTTGATAGTGCGCATTTCCTGGTTCGGATGCGCTAACAAACCCCAGACATGGTTCATACGCTTACTCCTCTGACCGATTGGGCCACCCGATCTGTTAACATTTCCACAAGGGGGCAGCAGTCATTTGAGTATAATCGGCAGGATAATTTCTGGGGCCTCTGCGCAAAAAAACGGCGAAAAAGATCGCTTATGGGGTCTTAATCCGCTGTCCTGGCAAATCGGGTATAGACTGAAAGAAAAATCTTCACACAGGGAGTTCAGCCTTGCATTTGGATATCAATGGGTTAATTACGCAGTATGGCTATCTAGCGCTGTTTATTGGCTGTATTGCCGAGGGCGAAACGTTTTTGCTGCTGGGCGGGGTTGCCGCTCACGAAGGGCTACTGCACTACAGTGGCGTCGTACTGGCGGCGATGGCGGGCGGCGTGGTGGGCGATCAGATGCTCTACTGGATTGGCCGGCGTTTTGGTACCCGCATTTTGCGACGCTTTGAAAAACATCAGGATAAAGTGGTGAAGGCGAACCGCCTGATTAAGCGTCGTCCCAGCCTGTTCGTGATTGGCGCACGTTTTATGTATGGCTTTCGTATTATTGGGCCGATCATTATTGGCGCAAGCCGCCTGAAGCCGCTGAAGTTTTTTCTCCTCAACGTCACCGGGGCGGCTGTCTGGGCACTGCTGTTTGTTACGCTCGGCTATTTTGCAGGCGGCATTATCGCCCCCTGGCTGCACAAACTCGACCAACACTTTAAACACCTGCTATGGCTGGGCGCGGCGGTGGTCTTTGCGTTTGTGCTGCGCTGGGCGATTCGCCGCTGGAATCATCACCGGGCCGATCAATAGCCTTTAAACTGCGGGTTGGCCAGCATAAAGCCGCCGTCGATAATAAACGACTGACCGGTGGTATAGGTCGCCCACTCGGAACTCAGCCAGGCTACCATACTGGCAATTTCGTGCGTATCGCCGGGGCGGCCGGCAGGAATTTCCGGCATTTTTACGTTATGCGCATCCGCGTCGGACATCTTGTTCATCGGCGTCGCAATCGCCCCCGGGGCGACCGCATTGACCAGAATATTGTGGGGCAGCAGACTCAGCGCCATCGATTTGGTCAGGCCGCCTGCCGCATGTTTTGCCGCGGTGTAGGCCACTGAGCCTGGCAGGGGCGTATGCTCGTGCACAGAGGTGATGTTGATGATGCGTCCGCCCTGCCCTTGTTTGATCATGTTACGTGCCGCCACCTGCCCACAGATAAAGACGCCATCGACATCCACGCTGAAAGTTTTACGCCAGTCTTCCCAGGTCACGTCCATAAAGTCGGCTTTAAAATTTGCCCCGGCATTGTTGACCAGCACATCAATACGGCCCAGTTTGTCGATCAACTGCTGCAACACCTTGCCGCCTTCTGGCGGATCGGCCAGATCGAGCTGAATCGTCTCTGCCCGTTGTCCGGTCTTTTCTACCCGACGGGCGGTCCGCTGTGCGCCTTCCTCGTCTGAACGCCAGGTGATGCCAATATCAAAGCCCTGTTCGGCTAACATCTCAGCACAACGGCTGCCGATGCCCGAATCCGATGCGGTCACAATGGCCACTTTTCGTTGGGGTGCTGTCATAACGGTCTCCTCTGGAAGTGTATGAAAAGTATATACCGGGCTGAAAATTGTGCCGGACGCGGACAACGGGCTCGCCAGGTTAACGATCCGTGCCCGAACGAAGCGGTATGCAGGTACCTGGCTATAGTTAAGTCAGACACTGACAGGGAGAACGCGATGAGTAAGGTTAAACGCAAGATTGACGATCATGGTGTCATAGGTGATCTTCGCACCTGTGCACTGGTCGCAAACGATGGCACGATCGACTATCTCTGCTGGCCGGAGCTGGACAGCCCGTCGGTGTTTTCGGCCTTACTGGACAGTGACGAAGCGGGCCTGTTTTCAATCGCACCCGAGTGGCAAAACGCCCGTCGGCAACAAATTTACCTGCCGGATACCAATATTCTGCAAACGCGCTGGCTGGCCGAAGAAGGCGTGGCCGAAATTACTGACTACATGCCCATCTGTGACCGTCAGGACAAACTGCCACGCATTATCCGCCGGGTGAAAATGGTGCGGGGTCAGGCCCGGTTTAACATGGTCTGTTCGCCTCGCCATGATTACGCCCGCGCGGAAACCCGCGCCGAGATTCAGCGCGGTTGTATCGATTTTCATGCGACGGATCAGCCCTCGCTTCGGCTGGCCGCCACGGTCGTGATGACCCTGGAAGGTAATAACGCCACCGCCAGTTTCGAGTTAAAAGCGGGTGAACACGCCGAATTTGAATTCGGCAGCGTAAATGACGCACACGTTGAAAAACTGGCGACCGCGAACTGTTTCGAAGAGACGCTGAGCTACTGGCGTGAGTGGAGTTGCCACAGTACCTATCGTGGCCGCTGGCAGGAAATGGTCCAGCGCTCAGCCTTGGTGCTGAAGCTGCTGACCTCCTGGCAGCACGGCTCCATTGCCGCCGCCGCAACCTTTGGCCTGCCGGAGGAGCTGGGGGGCGAACGTAACTGGGATTACCGTGCCTCCTGGATACGCGATGCGTCCTTCAGCATGTACGCGCTGATGCGCCTGGGCTACGTGGATGAGGCCAAGCACTTCACCGAATGGGTTGGTCGCTGTGTGGAAAACAGCCATCATGACGAGATGCGTTTACAGGTGATGTATCGCCTGGACAGCAGCACGGAACTGCAGGAAATGTCGCTGCTCAACCTGTCCGGCTATGCCGATTCCTGCCCGGTCAGGATAGGCAACGATGCCTGGCAACAGAAACAACTGGATATCTATGGCGAACTGATGGACGCCATTTACCTTGCCAATAAATATGGTGAAGCCATCTCTCAACGGGGCTGGAACCATGTCTCAGAGATGCTGGACTGGCTCTGTGATAACTGGCATCAGCCGGATGCGGGCATCTGGGAAATGCGCGGTGAACCGGAGCACTTCCTGCACTCCCGTTTGATGTGCTGGGTGGCCATGGATCGCGGGCTGCGTCTTGGCATGAAACGTTCCCTGCCGATGCCTTATGAGCGGTGGGACCGTACCCGGCGCGAGATTCGCGACGATATCTGGAAAAACTTCTGGAACAGCGAACGCGGCCATTTTGTTTCGACCCGCCATGGCGACTACCTGGATGCCTCCATGCTGCTGATGCCGCTGGTGCGTTTTGTCGGCGCAACCGATCCTGACTGGATTGCCACGCTGGATGCCATCAAGGCGAATCTGGTCAGCGATGGGATGGTGCGCCGCTATAACATCCATGAAACCCCGGCGGACGGGCTCACCGGCGGAGAAGGTTCATTTGGTGCCTGCTCGTTCTGGTACGTCGAATGTCTGGCGCGTGCCGGGCGCGTACGCGAAGCCCATTTTGAGTTCGAGAAATTACTGAGCTACGCTAATCCGTTGGGGTTATATGCCGAAGAGTTCGACAGCCACGGCCAGGCACTAGGCAATATGCCGCAGGCGCTGACGCATCTCGCCCTGATTAGCGCCGCCTTTTTCCTGAACCGCAAGCTAAACGGAGATGTCACGTTATGGCAGCCGTAAAGGGCGTTTTTCGCCCAAAATGTTAATGAACAAAGGCGGATAACGCAGGTAAGTCAGGTAAAGTATTTCGATGCGGTAAAAATCCTGATTCACAACATCAGTTTAATGAACATATAATGCGCAGCAGGTCATAGTGACCAGCATGGGTTCGATACATTGACAAGCCTGAAACATGGCGATAAAGACTTGTAAAATATGAAAAAAAGCATTCGCGCGTTCGCTTCACTTGCATTGGCTTTGGCGGCATTCAGTCAGTCAGCCCTTGCGGTTGTTTATCCCTTACCGCCGGCGAACAGCCGTCTGACCGGGCAAAACATTGAGATTACGATTCCTCAGGACAGTAAACTGCCTCTGGAAGCTTTTGCAGCACAGTTCCAGATGGGCCTCAGCAATATGCTGGAAGCCAATCCGGGTGTTGACGTTTATCTGCCTAAGCCTGGCAGCAAACTGATTATCCCTCAGCAGTTACTCCTGCCTGACGCCCCGCGTGAAGGCATCGTGATTAACAGTGCTGAAATGCGTCTTTATTACTACCCGAAAGGCACGAAAACCGTAGTCGTTCTGCCTATCGGTATTGGTGAGCTGGGTAAAGATACGCCGCTGAACTGGACCACAACCGTCCAACGTAAAAAAGATGGCCCGACCTGGACGCCCACCAAAGCGATGCACGCTGAATATGCATCACGTGGCGAAAATCTGCCGGCTGTGTTCCCGGCAGGCCCGGATAACCCAATGGGGCTGTATGCGCTCTACATCGGGCGTCTGTACGCCATTCACGGCACCAACGCCAACTTTGGTATCGGCCTGCGCGTCAGCCACGGCTGTGTCCGCCTGCGTGCCGATGATATCAAATGGCTGTTCGATCACGTGCCCGTTGGCACGCGCGTGCAGTTTATCAACCAGCCGGTGAAAGCCTCTGTTGAGCCAGACGGTTCACGCTGGATGGAAGTGCATAATCCGCTGTCAACCACGGAAGAGCAGTTTAACTCTCGTGAACTGGTGCCGATTACGCTGACTCAGGCGGTTGGCAAAGTACTGGTAGACGGTAGCGTGAATCAGTCTCAGGTTGATAAGGCCATCCAGAACCGCTCTGGTATGCCTGTACAGGTTAATGCGCCAGAAAACAGCGTGGCCCCTGCGCCTGTTCCCTTCAATGAAGGTGAAGATGCTGAGCCGAAAGAAGAGCCCATGACGCCAGTGATGTCGCAGCCTGCTAACCCGGTCGCGGTCCAGTCAGAGCCCGCGCCGCAACAGGCTCAACCTGTGCAGCCTTCGCAGCCGCAGCCAGAGCAACCACAGCAGTCGCAACCTGCCCAGCCACAGCCGGCGCAGTAACATTCGCCTGTTACGGACGCCAGCCATTCAGGCCCGGTCGTCAGGTCAGTGAAAAGCCAGCGTTGGCGATAGCCACGCTGGCTTTTTTATTGGTCACGGGCTCCACTGTCAACACCACTATCTGGATGGACGGCGAAAACTCAGCCAGCCGGCCAGCAGCGTGAAGGCCAGGACGATCAGAACCAGCAGTAAAAACCCGTGCGGGTTCGACGCCAGCGGAATGCCGCCCACGTTCATGCCAAAAAATCCCGCCACAATGTTAATCGGCAGCGCAAGCACCGTAATCACGGTCAGCAGATAAAGTGTCCGGTTGCTCTGCTCCATCAACCGTGCTGCAATTTCCTCCTGCAGCAGACGGATGCGCTCCATCAGGCTGGCCAGGTCGTTCAGCACCACGCTAAATTCTTCCGTGAACGCCCGCAGCTCGCGGAGCGTGTCGCGGTTGAGCCAGGCGGGTGGGCGGTTAAGCAACCGGAACAGCGCCGCCGGTTCGGGTGCCAGCAGGCGCTGAATGCGCAGCAGCATGCGCCGGTAATGCCCCAGCTCACTGCGGTTGGCCTTGATTGCCGGACTTAATAAACGCTCTTCAATGTTATCGACTACCTGGCTGATGCGACGCACCACCAGTTCCAGCTGCAACTCCTGTTCACCGAGCAGGTAAAGTAACAGGGCCTCCGCACTGGGAAAATTATGCTTCGCCAGCCCCTGCTGCATCTTTTCGATCATCACTGACGAGCGATAACGTGCGCTCACGACCAGATTATGACGGCACCAGATCCACAGGGTCGCATTTTGCGTACTGCGATTTTCCTGGCTCAGCGTGACGTCGTTCAGTACCGCCAGCAGGGCATTGCTTTGTTCCGCTAACCGGGTGCGCGGCGAGGCGGAATGGATCTCGTCAAAAAAATCATCATCAACCTGAAAGTGGCCCTGCACCCAGTGCTGTGCCCGCGCGTGATTCAGATTGATATGTAACCAGAGAAAGCCTTCTTCAGGAGGGTGTTCACCGAGTTTTACCGCTTCACGGGCATTCAGGCGTTGAGGGAGGGCATCAGGAGAAAAGCGATAACCATGGATGAGTCCGGCAACATCATCATCAAAATCACGTTTTTGTGGGGTGAGAACAACGTCTGTCGCCATGGCAATCCTGTCAGCATCATCAATTAAGATCCACAGCCTGCTAAAGTTTTGTTACAGCAAAATGACCTGTGCCGCCTGGATCATTTTTTTGTCATAAAAAGCGGGTATCACACAGCGTTAACCAGATGTAACTCCGCATCTGCATCCGCTAAGAGGTACGGCATGAGCGAAAACAGTTTATCCTCTTCAGGCACGACGCAGGGACGTCCCGATTTCAACGGCAAAGGCAGCCGCGCAACCAAAACGGCTTTTTATGTCCTGTTAATAGCCGGTCTGGCCTTTGCCGGATTTAATCTGTTTCACGATGTGGAAAAAACTAACACGCCCGTCACCAGTTATGTGCCTTTCTTTCTGCTCGGCCTGGCGCTGCTGATTGCGCTGGGCTTTGAATTCGTTAACGGGTTTCACGATACCGCCAACGCAGTCGCTACGGTGATCTACACGCATTCGCTGACGCCCGGTGCGGCCGTCGTCTGGTCAGGGCTGTGCAACTTCCTTGGCGTGATGCTTTCCAGCGGCGTGGTCGCGTTTGGCATTATTTCGCTTCTGCCCGTCGAACTCATCCTGCAGGCCAGCAGCGGCAACGGCTTTGCCATGATTTACGCCCTGCTGTTCTCGGCGATTATCTGGAATCTGGGCACCTGGTACTTTGGCCTGCCCTCGTCGTCGTCACATACTTTAATTGGCTCGATTATTGGCGTGGGTGTGGCGAATGCGATGTTGCATGGTCGCAGTGGCCTGAGTGGCGTTGACTGGGATCAGGCGCTGAAGGTCGGCTATGCCTTACTGCTCTCGCCCGTCGTGGGCTTCGTCTGCGCCGCCCTGCTGCTGTGGGCCATGAAGCTGTTGATTCGTAACCGCCAGTTGTACGAAGCCCCGCACAGCAACGAGCCGCCGCCGGTCTGGATTCGTGGCCTGCTGATTCTGACCTGCACCGGCGTCTCCTTTGCTCACGGGTCGAATGACGGGCAGAAAGGGATGGGACTCATCATGCTGATCCTGGTCGGCACCATGCCCATCGCCTATGCACTGAACCGTTCACTTCCGCCCGAGCAAATCCCGCGCGTTGCCGCACTGAGTGACGTGACGGCGCGCCAGTTACTGCATATTCAACCGGCCGCCACGCCCGCCCCGGATTCACGCAATGTGTTGACGGCCTTTGTCAGCACTGACACGGTCAATCCGAACGTCTTGCCCGCGCTTGGCATGACGTTACGGGATATCAGCGACCAGATTCGCCGCTACGGCTCGATGGACAATATTCCGGCCCAGTCCGTGACCAATACCCGCAATCAAATGTACCTGGCCGCAGAATCGATCAAGCACCTGCAAACCGCCCATGTCTCGCTCCCCGATGAGACGGCACGTAACCTGAAGGCGGTGAAAACAGAGCTGGACAGCGCCACACGCTTTATTCCGATGTGGGTGAAGGTGGTGGTGGCAATCGCGTTGGGGCTGGGCACCATGGTGGGCTGGCGACGTATTGTGGTCACCGTGGGTGAGCGCATCGGCAAAACCCATCTGACCTATGCGCAGGGGGCCAGCGCCGAACTGGTGGCGATGGCGACCATCGGCGCCGCCGATGCCTTTGGTCTGCCGGTCTCCACGACGCATGTGCTCTCATCCGGCGTGGCGGGCACCATGGCAGCGAACCGCTCTGGCCTGCAGATGTCCACCCTGCGCAATCTTGCCGTCGCCTGGATATTGACGCTGCCGGTCTCGATTTTACTTTCTGCCCTGCTCTACGGGCTGTTCATTCATATCTGACCAGGTGAATTGTCATGGCAACACACGACAACAGTTTCAATCGCGACGCTTTTAATCAGCGTTTAATGCAGGAGTTCTATGACAGCTACGACGAAGAGCTGGAGCTGGAGCTCGACGATCTGCGCTTTAGCGAGGCCGCGCCCACGGGCAGCGATGAAAAAGCCTGGCGCCGTCGTTATTTTCGCGAGCTGCTGCAGTTGCAGGGCGAGCTGGTGAAGCTACAGGACTGGGTAATGCGCACCGGCCATCGGCTGGTCATTCTGTTTGAGGGTCGCGATGCGGCCGGTAAAGGAGGCGTGATTAAGCGCATTACGCAACGCCTTAATCCGCGCACCTGCCGGGTGGCTGCGCTGCCCGCGCCCAACGATCGTGAAAAAACCCAGTGGTACTTTCAGCGTTATATCGCGCATCTGCCCGCCGCGGGCGAGATGGTGCTGTTCGACCGCAGCTGGTACAACCGGGCAGGCGTGGAGCGCGTCATGGGATTTTGCAGTGATGCCGACGTGGCGGAGTTTTATCGCAGCGTGCCCGAGTTTGAAAAAATGCTGACCCGCAGCGGGATTCAAATCATTAAGTACTGGTTTTCGATCACGGACGAGGAGCAGGAACTGCGCTTCATGAGCCGTATCCACGATCCCCTCAAGCAGTGGAAGCTCAGCCCAATGGATCTGGAAAGCCGCCGCCGTTGGGAAGATTACACGGAAGCAAAAGAAGAGATGCTGAGCCGCACCCATATTCAGGAAGCCCCCTGGTGGGTTGTTCAGGGCGTAGACAAGAAACGGGCGCGCCTTAACTGCATCAGCCACCTTTTGCAGCAGGTGCCTTATGAAGCCGCCCCACACGACGAAATCATTCTGCCGCCGCGTGAACGCTCACAGGACTACCACCGCAACGAGGTGCCGGAAAATATGATCGTGCCAGAAAAGTATTGATCGCGTGCGCGGCTAAGCGCCGCGCTGTCACGCTCTCACTTCCGGTGAGGCTGAAGAGAACTGACAGGTTTGCCGCTGTAATGCCGCATAGCGGTCAATCGCCGTAGCAATATCGGCTGAGGTTTTTAAGGCGCGAATCTCAGCGAACAGCTCACCCGCTTCGACGTAGGCTTTACGCAAATAGCCCAGCCACTGTTTGATACGTGCAACATGGTACATGCCCGTATCACCCTGTTTTTCAAGCCGGGTATATTTTTGCAGGAGCACCACCACCTCCGGCCAGGCCATGGGCGCATCATTGTATTTGACGACCCGGCTCAGGTTAGGCACGTTAAGCGCACCACGCCCAATCATCACCGCATCACAGCCTGTGATTCGCAGACAATCCTGAGCGCTTTGCCAGTCCCAGATTTCGCCATTCGCGATAACCGGAATAGACAGTCGCCGACGAATCTCGCCAATCGCCTGCCAGTTAATAGCCTCAGCACGGTAGCCGTCTTCTTTGGTACGGCCGTGGACGACCAGTTCGCTGGCACCGGCCTGCGCTACCGCATCCGCAATTTCCATGCTGCGGGCGCTGGAATCCCAGCCCAGGCGCACCTTAACCGTAACGGGCAAGGAGGCAGGTACGGCTGCCCGCATGGCTTTGGCCGCGCGGTAGATTAAGTCGGGATCTTTTAACAGCGTCGCCCCGCCGCCGCTGCCGTTGACCAGCTTCGACGGGCAACCGCAGTTCAGATCCACGCCCCACGAGCCCAGCTCAACCGCGCGGGCCGCGTTTTCCGCCAGCCACTCGGGATGCTGCCCCAGCAGTTGCAGACGAACCAGCGTACCCGACGGCGTCCGGCTGGCATGATGCAGTTCGGGACAAAGGCGATAAAAGGATTTTACCGGCAGCAGTTGGTCGACGACGCGCAAAAATTCCGTGATGCACAAATCGTAGTCGTTGACGTCCGTCAACAGCTGGCGCACCAGAGAATCCAGTACGCCCTCCATGGGTGCCAGTAAAACCCGCATGATCAGACGTTTCCGCTGCGTTTAGGCGCGGGCCGACGTGGACGAGACGCAGGCTTGTCAGACTGGCCCGCTGCGGGTCCCTGACGACGCGGCTGCGCACGCTTGTCCCCTTGAGGACGCGCCGCGCCGGCACCTTGTCCGCCCTGCCCCCGACCGCGGCCGCGTGAAGACGGTGACTGGCGGCCGTTCACAATCGGTTCCGCTTTGATGCTGGGATCCGGCTCATAGCCCGGCACAGCCAGTCGTGGAATTTCACGCTTCAGCAAGCGCTCAATATCACGCAACAGTTTGTGTTCGTCGACGCAAACCAGCGACAGCGCCGCACCCGTTGCGGCGGCACGACCGGTACGCCCAATGCGGTGTACATAGTCTTCAGGCACGTTTGGCAATTCATAGTTCACGACGTGCGGCAGTTCTTCAATATCCAGACCGCGGGCCGCGATATCCGTCGCAACCAGCACACGAATCGCGCCGGATTTGAAGTCGGCCAGTGCTCGGGTACGTGCGCCCTGACTCTTGTTACCGTGGATTGCGGCGGCCGTAATGCCATCTTTGCCCAGCTGTTCGGCAAGGTGATTGGCACCGTGCTTGGTGCGGGTAAAGACCAGCACCTGCTGCCAGTTACCTTCGCCAATCAGCTGAGACAGCAGTTCCCGCTTGCGCTTTTTGTCAACAAAATGCACCTGCTGAGAAACCTGCTCAGACGCGGTATTGCGGCGCGCGACTTCAACCTGCTCCGGGTTGTGCAGCAGTTTTTCTGCCAGGGTTTTGATCTCATCTGAGAACGTCGCCGAGAACAGCAGGTTCTGACGTTTAGCTGGCAGTTTGGCCAGTACGCGGCGGATATCGTGGATAAAGCCCATATCGAGCATGCGATCCGCTTCATCCAGTACCAGCACTTCAACCTGAGACAGGTCAACGGCGTTTTGATGAGCCAGATCCAGTAAACGGCCCGGCGTGGCCACCAGAATATCGACGCCGCCGCGCAGCTTCATCATCTGCGGGTTGATGCTGACGCCGCCAAACACCACCAGCGAACGCAGCGGAAGATATTTGCTGTAGTCGCTGACGTTTTCACCGACCTGAGCGGCCAGTTCACGGGTCGGTGTCAGAATCAGCGCGCGCACCGGACGACGGCCGCGCACTGTTCCGGTATTCGCGGACAGTTTCTGTAATAAAGGTAAGGTAAACCCGGCGGTTTTGCCGGTGCCGGTCTGGGCGCTTGCCAGCAGATCGCGGCCGGACAGCACAACAGGAATCGCCTGGCGCTGAACAGGCGTCGGTTCGCTGTAGCCCTGCTCAGCTACCGCACGCAGAATATCGGCACTCAGGCCGAGAGAGTCAAAAGACATGACGAGTATTACTCCGGTCCACTCTGACCGCGTTTGGCGGTGTAGTTTTCAGAGGGATAGTGACGCCAGCTGAGGCTGACGCGTGAAAAGGGTGCAAACTACGATGCATAAGCGGCGGAGTGTAACAGCTTTACCGCCCCTGTGCGAGATAGCTCACAATTGATTACATATCTCCCAACGACAAAAGCCACCTTGCGGTGGCTTTTTTAGCGTGACAGCCTGATTCAGCTGCGTTTTTTCTCAATGCGTCCTGCCGGCTCTTTCGCCAGCAACGACACCAGCGCGGGCCCCAACAACATCACCACGCCAAGGCTGGCTAACAGTAAGTTGTTGTGGAAAATGCGCGACACCAGGAACAGCGTCATCATCGCGGCACCGAAATAGTACGTGGTGGTCGCTTCTTCCAGATAATCACCCAGGGTACGTAAACGGGCACTACGCTGCGTGATCAGCATGGCGATAAACACCGCTGCATAGGCCACCACCAGGGTACTGCACACTTCGACCAGTGCTTTATGTTTCCAGCCCCAGACCAGTGCGGCAATCACCAGCAGGTGCATCGCGATGTGGGCCCAGGTTTGACCGGTAATAATTTGAAAGCGATTCGACAATTTCATTTCTCTCTCCTGCAGACCTGGCACGTTGCACATATGCAACCGTAACCGGCCAGGACGGTTTCTCAATGTAAAGCAAATTTCAGATAACGCCCTAATTATTCCTCTTCTTCACCCTCCATTTGTGACAAAGACTACACTTTGTTGTTGATGAAGATGAAAAGGAGCGCGTCGCGAGTATGCCACAAATCAAGCAAGGATTTTCATTTAAAGTCCTGACGATTAATACCCATAAAGGTTTTGCCCCGTTTAACCGACGCTTCATCTTGCCCGAATTGCGTGAAGCGGTGCGCGCAACGTCAGCAGATATCGTCTTTTTGCAGGAGGTGATGGGAACCCATGACATTCACCCTCTGCAACATGAAAACTGGCCTGATACCTCCCACTACGAGTTTCTGGCCGACACGATGTGGAACGATTTTGCCTATGGGCGCAATGCGGTTTACCCGGAAGGACATCATGGCAACGCCGTGCTGTCGCGTTTTCCCATTGCTGAGTACGACAATCGCGATGTTTCAATTGCCGGGAGCGAAAATCGCGGCATGTTGCATTGCCAGCTTACCCTGCCCGATGGCCGGGGCACGCTGCATGTCATCTGTGTGCACCTGGGGCTGAAAGAGGCGCACCGTCGTGCCCAGTTGGCGATGTTAAACGACATGGTGATGGCGTTACCCGCTGACGCACCTGTCGTCGTCGCCGGTGACTTTAACGACTGGCAGGGGCGAGCCAACAACATACTGCAAAAAGGGGCGGGACTAAAAGAGGTCTTTAGCCTGAAAAGCGGACGACCTGCGCGGACGTTTCCGGCACGCTTTCCCCTTTTGCGACTGGATCGTATTTACGTGCGCAATGCGACGATCAGTCAACCCTGGGCATTGCCGCGTAAACCCTGGTCACACCTTTCCGATCACGCGCCGCTGGCGGTGGAGATCCATCTATGAATTTTGAGTGGCAAGACGGCAACAAACTGCGCCTGCTGGAAAACGGGGACGCATTTTTCCCCCGGGTGTTTGGCGCGATTGCACGTGCCGAACACAGCGTACTGCTGGAAACCTTTATCCTGTTCGAAGACGATGTGGGCAACGCCCTGCACAAGGTGCTGCTGGCGGCGGCGCAGCGCGGCGTCAAGGTCGAAATGATGGTCGATGGCTACGGCTCCTCCGAGCTGTCCCAGAGTTATGTCAACAGTCTGACGCAGGCGGGCGTGCGCTTTATCTATTACGATCCGCGTCCGCTGATCATGGGCATGCGGACTAACGTCTTTCGCCGTCTGCACCGTAAAACTGTGGTCGTGGACGGCGTTATCGCCTTTGTCGGCGGCATCAACTTTTCCGCCGAGCACTACACGGATTTTGGCCCGGAAGCCAAACAGGATTATACCGTGGAGGTCAAAGGTCCGGTGGTCGCCGACATTACCCGCTTCCTGCAAGAGGCGATTGGCAGTCAGGCCACCACTCGCCGCTGGTGGGGACAGCGTTCACATCGTCCGGCCAAAAACACCCTGCCCGGCGATGCGCAGGTCCTGTTTGTCTATCGCGACAACGATCAGCACCGGGATGATATTGAGCAGCATTATCTAGACATGCTGCGCACCGCCAAACAGGACGTCATTATCGCCAACGCCTACTTTTTCCCTGGCTACCGTTTGCTTAAGGAGATGCGCAATGCGGCACAGCGCGGCGTGCGCGTGCGACTGATTGTGCAGGGTGAACCGGATATGCCGATTGTGAAAGTGGGCGCTGAGCTGCTTTATAACTATCTGGTGGATGCGGGCGTGGAAGTCTACGAATATTGCCGCCGACCGCTGCATGGCAAAGTGGCGGTGAAAGATCAGCAGTGGGCTACCGTTGGCTCAAGCAACCTCGATCCCTTGAGTTTGTCCCTCAATCTCGAAGCCAACCTGATCATTCACGATCGCAACTTTAACCAGACATTACGCGATAATCTTGAGCATTTACTGGCTGAAGACTGTCAGCGCGTGGAAGAGGATAAGTTGCCACCACGCACCTGGTGGCAGCTGACGAAAGGCGTTGTCGTGTTCCACTTTCTGCGTCACTTCCCGGCTATCGCCGGCTGGTTACCGGCGCATACGCCAAAGCTGGCTCAGGTGGATCCGCCGGTTCAGCCCGAAATGGAGACGCAAGATCGCGTCGAAGCCAACAATGAAGGAGTCAATTCCTGATGGCAAACACGCACCCACGCTGGAAACTGGCAAAAAAAATCCTGACCGGGCTCTTCTTCGTCGCCGTCATTGTGCTGCTGGTGATCTATGCACGCAAAGTGAACTGGGATGACGTCTATAAGGTCATTGTTAACTACAACCGCTTTGTGGTGCTGACCGCGGCGGCACTGGTTATCGTCAGTTATCTGGTTTACGGCTGCTACGACCTGATTGGTCGGGCCTACTGTGGTCATAAGCTGGCCAAACGTCAGGTGATGCTGGTGTCATTTATCTGCTACGCCTTTAATCTGACGCTGAGTACCTGGGTTGGCGGTGTCGCTATGCGCTACCGGCTCTATTCGCGGCTCGGCCTGGACAGTGCGACGATTACGCGCATTTTCTCCCTCAGCATCGCCACTAACTGGCTGGGCTACATCCTGCTGGCGGGCGTGATCTTCAGCGCAGGCCTGGTTCCGATTCCCGGCGGCTGGTTTATCGGCGAAACCACACTACGGTTTATTGGTGCCGCGCTGCTGGTGCTCGTTGTGTTTTATCTCTGGGCGTGCGCGTTTTCTAAACGTCGTCGCTGGAAAGTGAAAGGGCAAACCCTGCAGTTGCCTTCCCTGCGCATGGCGCTGTTTCAGTTTGCCGTCTCCTGCGCCAACTGGCTGGTTATGGGCACGATTATCTGGCTGCTGCTGGGCCGGGATGCCGGTTATCCCATGGTGCTGGGCGTACTGTTAATCAGTAGTATCGCAGGCGTAATTATTCATATTCCGGCGGGGATTGGGGTGCTAGAAGCGGTATTCGTGGCGCTGCTGGGCGGCGAGAACCTTTCACACGGGACCATCATCGCCGCGCTGCTGGCTTACCGCGTGCTGTACTTCATTTTGCCGTTGCTCCTGGCACTGGTGCTGTATCTGGGGCTGGAGAGCCGCGCGAAACATATGCGCCATAAGAATGAGCAGAAGCTACAAAAATCGTAGTAAACGGCTGCTCTGGTTCACCAGAGCAGCCTGTTTTTTAACGGCGGTTGCCAAAAATACGCAGCAGCATCAGGAACAGGTTGATGAAATCAAGATAGAGCGTCAGCGCGCCCATGATTGAGTAGCGGCGCAGGTTTTCCGTGTCACGCGCATCAATCTGCTCACCGATATTTTTCAGTTTCTGCGTGTCATACGCGGTCAGACCGACAAACACCACCACACCGATGTAGGTAATGGCCCACATCAATGCCGGGCTTTTCAGCCAGAAGTTCACCAGCGAGGCCAGCAGAATACCAATCAGCGCCATAAACAGCAGACTGCCCAGGCGGCTTAAATCACGTTTTGTGGTGTAGCCGTAGAACGTCATGGCACCAAACATCCCGGCCGTGACGAAGAACGTGCTGGCAATGGACGAATAGGTGTACACCAGAAAGATACTGGCCATGGTCAGCCCGGTCAGGGCCGAATAGAGCATGAATAACCCCGTCGCCACGGCCCCGCTCAGGCGATGCACCATACCTGAGAGGAAGAACACCAGCGCCAGTTGCACAATGATCAGGCCGAAGAAGGTGATGCGATTTGCAAACACCAGCTCCATCACCGCCGGTGTGCGCGCGGCAAACCAGGAGACGAAGGCAGTGAGTAACAAACCACAGGTCATCCAGCCATAAACCTGTGCCATATAAGCCTGCAACCCACGAGATGCAGGCTGAACTATTGAATCATTCTGTGGATATCGGTCCATGATGCACCTCTTGTTAAACAAATGTGTTGTGCCCCAAAACGGGCTGTCTGAGTAAGTGTGGCACAGCTCTGTTCAACTGTGCCACAACGCCGTACTTATCGACGTGACAGGCACTGCTGATAACGACTGTCGACGCGTTGAGCAAACCATGCCGTGGTTAAATTGCGGGTAATTTTAGGACTTTCAAGTCTGATGCCCGGCAACATTTCCCGTGGCAAAGGCTTTCCGGCCATCTTGTCTGCCAGCGTAAAAACCTGCTTCCACAGATCGCTGTCGCTGAAGTCCGCCTTTTCGCCCCGCTCCAGATCGTGGCGGATTTCGCGGTTGCTCATATCAATGCGTTTCGCCATTGTCCGCACCGCCAGCTCCGTCGATCCTGGCGTGTCCGAACCATACTGAATCAGATCGCCATCCAGCGCCAGCTTCATCCCTGTCGCGCGGGCTACCGCCGCCTGGAACGCCGCATTGCGGCTGGCGTACCAGCCCGCATTGTAGTCCGCGAACCGGTAAAGCGGCTTGCTGTAGTCAGCCGGATAGCCCAGCAGGTGCATTGTGCCGAAATAGACGCCGCCATGACGCGTGAAAACTTCACGGCGAATGGAACCGTCAACCGGCCATGGATAGCCTTTGGCATGGGCTTCTGCAAACGCAATACTCACCTGCATCGGTCCGCCGGTATGAACAGGGTTGAGGTTGCCAAACAGCTTCTGCCCCATGGGCACCATCTCAATAAAGTCGTCGAAAATGGCGCTCAGATCTTTTTCACTTTTCGCCTTATCCAGCCGCGCAGCGTAGCTTTCGCCATTACTGGACTTGATTAACAGCGCGGTGCGCACTAAAAACGCCGGAACATGCACCTTCGCCGCCCGGCGGTCGATCTCCTCCCAGGCGATTTTTGCCATACCGGGTACGGTGCCGTTGGCGTCAAATCCTGACTCCTGACCCGCCACCGCAATAACCGCGCACAAATTACTGTCGCTGGCGGCCAGACCCTGGGTACGGAACGACGTATAGATATCGTCAGCCCAGCCTGATTTATCGCTGACACCGGCGGGCAGCAGGCGCTGAATCTGCGCTTTGACATCCTCAGGTTGCCTGGCGGGCGCTTCTGGTGTTTTTTTGCTGCTACAGCCCGCCAGTATCAGGATAGCGAGCAACGTCAGGCGTTTGGGGAATGAAATGAATGACATACCTGTCCTCTGAGGCAAAATGAGTAGCTTAACACTGCGCCGCTTCGCAGGGCAGATGCGATTATATGAACTAAGGTTATCTCTTTTCACGAAAAAGGGATGTTTTATGTCAAAACGCTGGACACTTATCGCACTGAGCCTGCTGCTGGCCGGCTGCGGCGGCAATAACACACCGGCTCAGGTCAGTTCGCCGGGCGCCCCCACTTCACCGACGCTAAAAGCGCTGGACAGCGGCGCGGCCGTGCTGCAGTCCCGCCCGCCCATTGATGCGATCAATGCCTATCTGGATGGTTTTCATTTCTATAACGGCGACAAGAATGGCCAGATGGAAGCCCATCACTATGTGACGGTCCTGAATGATGATGTGATGCAGGCGGTGATTTATGACGGTAATACGCGCGATGCGCGCCTGATGGGCGTGGAATATATTATCAGTGAGCGCCTGTACCGCAACCTGCCCGCCGAAGAGAAAAAACTGTGGCACAGTCATCAGTACGAGGTGAAATCCGGTTCACTGGTCGCGCCAGGCCTGCCGGCCGTCGCAGAAAAAGCGCTGATGACGCGCATCGTCAACACGTACGGGAAAACCTGGCATACCTGGCACACCGACCGCGACAAGCAACTGCCCATTGGCATTCCGGCGCTGATGATGGGCTTTACCGCCGACGGGCAAATGGATGCGCGCTTGCTGGCCGATCGCGACCGCCGTTTTGACATCGACAGTCAAAAAATTCGTGCTGAACGGGCGGATATCGTCGCACATCCCGTGGTGCCCGGCGCCAATGCCTGGCAGGACGGTGACGTTATTCAGCTTCGGCGAGGACAAGGCGGCGGTGAACACGCGCACGGCAACACGCAATTTGCTCCCGCCGAACAGCGAGGTACGCCTTAATCCCAGCGCTGCGCAGCCTCGTGATCGCTGCTGCGTGCATCGACCCAGCGATCGCCCTGCCCGGTGGTTTCCCGTTTCCAGAACGGGGCGCGGGTTTTCAGGTAATCCATGATGAATTCCGCAGCGGCAAAGGCGCTGCTGCGGTGCGCACTGGTGACGCCGACAAAGACAATCTCATCGCCGGGAAACAGTTCACCAATGCGGTGGATGACAGAGACGCGCTGAAGCGGCCAGCGCTGGCGCGCTTCGTCAGTAATTTCCTGCAGTGCCTTCTCGGTCATACCGGGATAATGTTCCAGCGTCAGGGCCGCAACATCATCGCCCAGGTTGTGATTGCGCACTTTGCCCGTGAACGTGACAACCGCGCCGTCTGCGTCGCACCCTGCCAGCCACTGGTATTCCTGCGCCATCGCAAAGGGCGCGGGACCGACCCGAATTTGCGTGTCCATTTATCCTCCGGTAACGGGTGGGAAAAAGGCGACTTCATCGCCGTCCTGTAAAGGGTGCGTCATGGGGCGTAGCGTCTGGTTAACCGCCGCCAGTAATCGTTCGCTGTCGAGCGCCAGCGCCCAGCGTTCGCCCTGCTGAGACAACGCTGTCCGCAGCGTCGCGACGTCGGGATAGTCGGCGGCCAGCGTCAGCGAGTCCGTGCCCACCAGCTCCCGCACCTGCGCAAAAAACAGTACCTTAATCATGGGCTGCCGCCTGAAAATCGCCGCTTTTGCCGCCGCTTTTATGCAGCAGGCGCAGCCGATCAATCACGATATCTTTCTGGACGGCTTTGCACATGTCATAGATGGTCAGCGCCGCCACGGAAGCCGCCGTCAGGGCTTCCATTTCTACCCCGGTTTTCCCCGTCAGCCGACACAGCGAGGTGATGCGAACCCGGTTCAATTCGGGTTCCGCGACCAGGTTGATCTCCACTTTGCTCAGCATAAGCGGATGACAGAGTGGGATCAGTTCCCAGGTGCGTTTTGCCGCCTGAATACCGGCAATGCGCGCTGTGGCGAACACATCACCCTTGTGGTGACGGCCTTCCATGATCATCTGTAACGTTTCTGGCTTCATCAGTACCAGCACGTCGGCCTGCGCTTCGCGTACCGTATCGTCTTTGGTGGAAACATCCACCATGTGGGCTTCGCCCGCGGCGTTGATGTGGGTAAGTTGTGACATGCTTAAAGCTTCTTTAAATGAGTGACAAAATTGCAGGGACGCGTACGCGCATCCAGTTGGTCAGCGATGATGCGTTCCCACGCGGTGGTACAGGCTGACGTTGAGCCCGGGACCGCAAAGATCAACGTCTGGTTAGCGAGACCGGCCACCGCACGGGACTGCAATGTCGAGCCGCCAATGTCTTCGTAAGACACCATGCGGAACAGCTCGCCAAAGCCGTCAATCTCCCGATCGAACAACGGCAGCAGCGCCTCAGGCGTGCTGTTTTTCGCATTGAAGCCGGTGCCGCCATTAATAATGACCACCTGGACATCTTCACTGGCGATCCAGCGCGACACAATCGCGCGAATACGGTAAACATTGTCGGGAACAATGGCGTGATCGATCACGCTGTGGCCCGCCTCGGCTGCCGCTTCACGCAGATAATCGCCGGAGGTATCGCTGCTGGCATCACGGCTGTCAGAGACCGTCAGCATAGCGAGCTGTAACGGTTGAAACGTGCTGGCTGATTTGCCCATGTCTGCTCCTGCAGTTAACCGCCAATATAAGAAAGATTTTGTGTAATACCGGTATTTCCCTGTAACAGGAAATGCGTCTGCTTCTTCTGGCCCAGGCTGCTGGCAATGCGTGCCTGAAGTTCATCTTGCTGGTCGTCAGAGGCCAGCAGATCGCGTAAAGGAATCCCGCCATCGCCAAACAGGCAGAGATGCAAATTTCCCTGTGCGGAAACCCGCAGACGGTTGCAGCTGGCGCAGAAATCTTTGGAATACGGCATGATCAGCCCGATTTCACCGACGTAATCCGGATGATAAAACACCTGGGCCGGGCCATCACTGCGGCCGCTGATACGACGCTGCCAGCCCTGAGCAATCAGCTGATCGCGGATAACTTCGCCCGAGACATGCTGCTGGCGAAACAGCGCACCGCCCTCGCCGGTTTCCATAAGTTCGATAAAACGCAGCTGGATGGGACGCGTACGGATCCAGTCAAGAAAGGTCGCCAGATGGTGGCTGTTGACATCGCGCATCAGCACGCTGTTGACTTTGACCTGGCTAAAACCCGCCTCAAAAGCCGCGTCAATCCCGGCCATCACCTGGTGGAACTTGTCCTGACCGGTAATCGCATGAAACTGACGTGCATCAAGGCTGTCCACGCTGACGTTCAACGCGGTCAGTCCCGCGTCGCGCCACTGCTTAACATCGCGCGCCAGTCGATAGCCGTTGGTGGTGACCGCAATCTGGCGAATCGCAGCATTTTCGTTAACCGCGGCGATAATGTCGGTGAAATCACGACGTAAAGAGGGCTCACCGCCGGTCAGACGCACTTTTTCAGTGCCCGCCGCCGCAAAGGCGCGCGTGACACGGCGAATTTCATCCAGTGAGAGAAAGCTTTTATTGCGGATACCGTTTGGCTGATAACCCTCCGGCAGGCAATAGGTACAACGGAAATTACAGACATCCGTGACCGAGAGGCGCAAGTAATAAAACTTACGCGCAAATGCATCAGTAAATTGTGACACCAGAGAACACCTTTCCAGTTCGGGAGATGCAGTCATTTCTTCCTGCACCCTGGCAGCGCGTAGGCTACGGCCTGAATCCCCTATCCGCAGACGTAGGCATTCAGGCTTGAGTGTACGTTAACCGGCTGATTAACGCGGTATACAGATGGTAGCGCGATTAGGGTAAATGCGCCATCCACGGCTTTTACTCTGTGTGCGCAGTAACGTTAACTTTCACCGTATTTCGCGCCCGGGATACGGTAAACTGCCGGTCATAAACTGACACACATCATCCTCGTCTGCACCCTGCGCGTTTCACGCCTCTGCAGACGCGAAAAAGGAGAAATATGAATCGAACACTGGCGGACCTGGATCGCGTCGTGGCACTGGGCGGCGGACATGGATTAGGTCGCGTGATGTCGGCCTTGTCACCACTGGGTTCGCGCCTGACCGGCATCGTTACCACCACTGATAACGGTGGCTCCACCGGTCGCATCCGTCGGGCTGAAGGCGGTATCGCCTGGGGCGATTTGCGCAACTGCATTAACCAGTTGATTACCGAGCCCAGCGTCGCGTCCGCGATGTTCGAATACCGCTTTACCGGCAATGGCGAACTGGCCGGGCACAATCTGGGCAATTTAATACTGAAAGCGCTGGATCATCTGAGCGTGCGTCCGCTGGAAGTGGTCAATATCATCCGAAATCTGCTAAAAGTTGACGCGTTTTTAATCCCGATGTCTGAACATCCGGTGGATTTGATGGCAACAGATGACGAAGGCAATGCCGTTTATGGTGAAACCGCCATTGATGAGATGCGCGCACCACCACAGGCGTTAATGCTGCATCCTGTGGTGCAACCGACGCGCGAAGCGCTCGATGCCGTTGCAGAAGCCGATTTGATTCTGATTGGGCCAGGCAGCTTCTACACCAGCCTGATGCCCATTCTGTTAATGAAAGAGATGGCGCAGGCGCTGCGCCGCACGCCCGCGAACATGGTGTTTATCGGCAACCTGGGCCGTGAACTCAGTCCGGCGGCGGCGGCGCTGACCGTGGCGGATAAGCTGCGAATAATGGAAGAGGCGATTGGTAAACGGGTCATCGACGCCGTGGTTGTCGGACCGGCCACGGACGTCAGTCTGATCGACAACCGCCTGATCATCCAGGAGCCGCTGGAGGCCGCAGATATTAAATATCGTCACGACCGCCAGCTGCTGCGCGGCGCGCTGGAGCACGCCATCCAGCGGTTTAACTGACTCAGGACACCGCGATAAACAAGGTGCGCAGTTCCTGGAGCTGATCGCGCAGGCCAGCAGCCTGTTCGAACTCCAGGTTTTGCGCATGCTGCTGCATCTGCCCTTCCAGTTCGTGAATCTTTTTCTGCAACGCCTGTGGTGACAACGCCAGGTAATCCGTCTCTGTCTCAGCGGCGTTGCGCTTGCCGGGTTTGGCTTTACCCCGCGTTTTCACCACGTTATTGCCCAGTTCCAGAATATCGGTGATTTTCTTATTCAGGCCCTGCGGTACGATGCCATTCTCTTCGTTGTAGCGCTGCTGCTTCTCACGACGGCGCTCAGTTTCTTCAATGGCGCGCGCCATGGAAGGCGTGATCTTATCGCCGTAGAGGATCGCTTTACCATTGATGTTACGTGCAGCGCGCCCGATGGTCTGGATCAGGGAGCGCTCGGAACGCAGGAACCCCTCTTTATCGGCATCCAGAATGGCCACCAGCGAGACTTCCGGCATATCCAGCCCTTCTCGCAGCAGGTTGATGCCCACCAGCACATCAAATTTGCCCAGGCGCAGGTCGCGAATAATTTCCATGCGCTCGACGGTATCGATGTCAGAGTGCAGATAGCGCACCTTTTCACCGTGTTCTTCCAGGTACTCCGTCAGGTCTTCGGCCATACGTTTGGTGAGCACCGTGACCAGTACGCGTTCATTGACGTTAACGCGCTGGCGGATCTCTGACAGCAAATCGTCCACCTGAGTCGCCACGGGCCGCACCTCAAGGATCGGATCCAGCAGCCCCGTCGGACGCACCACCTGATCGATCACCTCATCGCCCGATTTTTCCAGCTCGTATTTGCCTGGCGTGGCGGAGACATAAATGGTCTGAGGGGCCAGCGCCTCGAACTCTTCAAACTTCATGGGGCGGTTGTCCAGCGCCGAAGGCAGGCGGAAGCCATATTCGACTAACGTCTCTTTACGCGCCCTGTCCCCGCGGTACATGCCGCCAATCTGCGGAATGGTTACGTGCGACTCATCGACGACCAGCAGGCCATCCGCCGGCAGATAGTCAAATAAGGTCGGCGGCGCTTCCCCCGGTCCGCGGCCAGACAGATAGCGGGAGTAGTTTTCGATACCAGAGCAGTATCCCAGCTCCCCCATCATTTCAAGGTCAAACTGCGTCCGTTGGGTAATACGCTGCTCTTCCAGCAGTTTGTTGTTTTCCAGCAGGATCTTGCGCCGTTCGGCCAGTTCAACCTTGATGTCTTCCATGGCCTGCAGGATACGCTCACGTGGCGTAACGTAGTGCGTTTTAGGGTAAATGGTAAAGCGCGGCACCACCGATTCGACCTGACCGGTAAGCGGGTCAAACAGGGACAGCCGCTCCACCTCTTCATCGAATAATTCAACCCGCAGGGCCATATCGTCAGATTCGGCCGGGAAGATATCAATGACTTCGCCCCGGACCCGGAACGTCCCGCGCTGAAACGCCTGATCGTTACGCGTGTACTGTAACTCCGACAGGCGACGCAGGATGCTGCGCTGATCGATAATCATGCCGCGCGTTAGGTGCAGCATCATTTTCAGATACAGATCGGGATCGCCCAGGCCGTAGATGGCAGACACGGAGGCCACGACAATCACGTCGCGCCGTTCCAGCAACGCTTTCGTCGCGGAGAGGCGCATTTGCTCGATATGTTCGTTCACCGACGCATCCTTTTCGATAAAGGTATCCGAACTGGGCACGTAAGCTTCGGGCTGGTAGTAGTCATAGTACGAGACAAAAAACTCTACGGCGTTTTCGGGAAAGAACTCCTTCATCTCGCCATACAGTTGCGCCGCCAGCGTCTTATTAGGAGCCAGCACCATGGTAGGACGATTCAGGTCGGCAATAACGTTAGCAACGGTAAAGGTTTTACCCGATCCGGTTACGCCTAACAGCGTCTGATGCGCCAGGCCGTCTTCCAGTCCGGCTTCCAGACGGCGGATCGCTTCCGGCTGATCGCCAGAAGGCTTGAAAGCGGAGTTCAGTTTAAAATCTTTACTCATGAATGCGGTTCCTGCAGAAGAAAGACGGCGGGCAGCCCATTATTTTACTCTGCTATGGCAATTTTGCCAGAAAAAAATACTGGATATAATACCAGTGATGATGCACAGTATTGTCGTCAGGTTTTACTTGACTCTGGCACTTTTGCCCAGGCAAACACCCGTTTTTGTTGCGCAAGGTTATCCCCAAGCCACGTATTGATTTAACATTTGTCAAGCCTGTGTCATAAAATTGCAGTTTGATGAATCGCGTCCAATCCGGCAGGCTTGTTTTTTACTAACACACTGATTTTTAATAGTAAGTAAAAAAAGCCCAGATTGTCATCATTACGTGACCAGGCCGCGTATTTCCTCGCTTCTAACCTGTTTTCATTATCTAATGCACAAGGTTATCCACAGGAATAGTGGATAACTGATGAGAGGCCTTGGAATATCGGCTGTGCATAATTTTTTCTGCCGCCGCGTTTTGATGAAAAAAAATTTTTTTTAGCGAAATTTTTAACGCCAATAGCGTTGTTTTAGCGCAATGCATGGCGCGCATTCAACGTTGATCGTCTGGCTTTTCAGGTTGCTGTTTTTTACAGCAGACTGCCTGCGCCATTTATGGGCAACTGCACCTGACGCTCATTTTTCCTGCACCCTCATCGCGCTACGCAGTCGTCCCGCCCGTCAATTGTTCACTTTTGCTTATATTTAAACCGTCAAAATTCCGCATGTTAAGCGCGCAAACTTCGTTCACTCCGACTCTGGCCCGGTAATTGCATGCTCTGTGATCAGGATGTCATGCGCCACAGCAGCAGTCATAGCCCTGCTATTCTGGTAGTGCGATTTACCCGTTATGAGCAGCAAAACATTCAGGTTAATTATCTGGAAGGAGCGCGTCAGATGCTAAGTTTACGGTCGGTGAATCAGTTTTACGGAAAAAATCATATTCTCTGGAATGTGGACCTTGACCTGCCCCCCGGCACCTGTACCGGCATACTGGGACGTCCCGGCATGGGAAAAACCACGCTGGTGAACTGCATCATGGGTAAGCTTCCCATCAACAGCGGCACGATTAGCTGGCAGCAGGATGGCTCGCCGCCAGAGGATTTGCTGTCGCAGCCTGCCGATCAACGTGCACGCCAGGGCATTGGTTATGTGCCACAGGGACGACATATTTTCACGCAGATGAGCGTAGAAGATAACTTACTGATTGCCCTGCTGGCAGGCGCTGAATCGCGCGAAAATCACCGGCCTATTCCGGAAATGATTTTTGATCTTCTGCCGGCTCTCTATTCGCTGCGTCAACAGCGCAGCGGGGATTTGCCGGTTTACCAGCAGCAGCAACTGGCCCTTGCCCGCGCGCTGGTATTACAGCCACGCCTGCTGATTCTGGATGAGCCCGCCGATGGCATGGCGCCCTGGCTGGAAGAAGAGATGGGTAACCTGATTCGGCGTCTTAACCGGGAGTACGGCCTGACGATTCTGCTGCTGGAGCAGCGGGTTTCCCTGATTCGGCGCGTCGCTGACAGCTTTTTGCTGTTGCATCGCGGGCGTAATGTGGCGCAGGGTAACGTCACCCTGCTGGATGACGGTACGCTCGATAAATGGCTGACGATGGCGTGATTAATCCGGTAGCGTCAGATAGTGACCACAGTCCGCCTGCTGGCTGTCATCCGCTAACCAGGGAATGACACCCAGACAAGGCGCGGGCAGGCGCTCCTTCAGGGCCGTAAGGTATGCCTGATAACGCTGGCCGGGCGGCTGAACCGTGTTGGCAATCCAGCCAGCCAGTCGCAGTCCACGCGCCCTTACCGCCTCGGCGGTCAGCATGGCATGATTAAGACAGCCCAGTTTTACACCCACCACCAAAATCACCGGTAGCCGTTCAGTCTCAACCCAGTCGGCATAGGTTTGCGTTTCAGACAGCGGCGTATACCAGCCGCCCGCGCCTTCAATCAGAATCCAGTCAGCCAGCGGCTCCAGCTCGCGAAGCCCCGCCGATAGCGTTGAAAAGGTAATTGGCCTGCCTTCCTCTGCGCTGACGATATGCGGCGATGTCGGCTCCATAAAGGCCAGCGGATTCACCTGCTCATAGCAGAGCGGCACACTGCTGTAACGTTGCAGCGCCAGCGCATCGCTGTTACGGATGCCTTCTGCGGTTAACGTACAGCCCGAGGCCACCGGTTTGTAGCCCGCACAGCGGTAGCCTGCTGCGCTCGCCGCCTGCAGCAGGGCGCTACTGGCAACGGTTTTACCGACTTCAGTATCGGTACCGGTGATAAACCAGCGTGTCATGATTCACTTACTCCATACATCAAATGATAACTGAGGCGGAAACCCTGTTCGTCCCGTGGCCAGTGGGCTTCAAGCTGTGCCAGACGGCGACGCGTCAGCACATAATCGGCCCGTCCGGCATGCAGATGCGTTGCGCCAATGCCCTTCAGAGAGCGCATGGCGCTGAGCGCATCGGGAAAATGCAGGGTGACGGTTTGCGCGTGACAGCGCAGCCGTTGTGCGGCACAGGCTGCGGCGATCGCCTGCGCCGACAGAAAGCGATTGGCGTGCACATGCGCGTCAAGATGCGACCAGGCCTCGTGAACCTCATGCAGCGATCCCGCGCTCAGCGTTGAAAACAGCATACAGCCGCCGGGTTTCAGCACCCGCGTAAACTGCCTGAGCGCGGCCGGTAAATCATCGCTCCATTGCACCACCAGATTACTCCATAACAGATCAATGCTCTGATCGGCTAACGGCAGTGCGTCGATGTCGCCCGCCAGATAATGATGCGCCACCGCGTTTTGCCGGGCCTGATGCAACATCTGCGGCGACAGATCCAGCGCCATGACCTGTTTCCCCCGGTCGCGCCATAGCCGGCTGTACCAGCCGGTGCCACAGCCCGCATCCAGCACCTGTGGACCGGTTTGAGCAGGCACCCATGCCAGCAGCGCATCCCCGCTGATCCGTTGCAGTTCGGCATGCCTGTCGTAACACGACGCCGCGCGCCCAAAGGCTCTGGCTACGGCACGTTTATCAATGTGCAGCGTCATGAAGTGCCTCCAGCAGGACATCAATATCGTCTGGCTGATGCGCGGCGGTCAGCGTGATGCGCAAACGTGCCGTGCCCGGCGGTACGGTAGGCGGACGAATCGCGCTGACCCAGCAACCGGCTTCGGCTAAACGGGCCGACAAGGCCATCGCCTGGGCGTTATCGCCAACAAGTAACGGTTGGATGGCACTGGATGACGGCATAAGCGACCAGGGCAAGGAAGAGGCACCCCGGCGGAAATGGGCAATGTTGCAGCTCAGGCGCTGGCGCAGTCCATCGCCTGCCTGCACCTGTTTCAGGGCGGCCAGTAACGCGCTGGCCTGTGCTGGCGGCATGGCGGTTGAGTAGATGAGGTGGCGCGAAAACTGCACAAAATAGTCGGCCGTCGCGTCATCACACAGCAATGCCGCGCCGCTGACGCCAAAGGCTTTACCGAAGGTGACCACCAGCAGTTCGGGCTTAATGCCCTGTTGCCAACAGCTGCCGCGCCCCTGCTCACCTGTGACGCCAATGCCGTGCGCATCGTCAACCAGTAACCAGGCCCCTGCCTCACGCGACTGCGCCGCCAGCGTCTGTAACGGCGCGCTGTCACCATCCATGCTGAAGATCCCTTCCGTGACCACCAGCGTTTGCCCTTCACAGGGCGCACTCAGTCGCACAGCCAGACTGTCCGGATCGTTATGGGCGAAACGACGCAGTTGCGCAGGGCTGTGACTTGCAGCATCCAGCAACGAGGCATGGCTCAGCTTGTCAGCAAGAATGCGATCGTTTTTCCCGGCGAGCAGGTGAATGACCGCCTGGTTGGCGGCAAAGCCGGAAATAAACAGTAATGCCCGGGGATAACCCAGCCACCCGGCCAGTTGCGCTTCCAGGGTGGCATGAAGAGCCTGGAAACCGGTGACATGGCTGGATGCGCCTGCCCCCGCCCCGGCCAGTGCCGCGCCCTGTTGCCATCCGGCAATCACCGCCGGATGCTGGCTTAACCCAAGATAATCATTACTGGAAAAGTGACGATAATCCCGGCCTGCATAGCGGATCAGGCGCGTCTGACTGGCGTCAACTACGCGCCGTTCGCGCCAGCCCTCTTCAGCACGGCGCTGCGCGAGCGCCTTCTGTATGCGTTGCGGCCAGCCCATTACAGCGCCGCGTTATAGAATTTTTCTGTGTCGGCATTGAGCAGTTGCTCACTGAGCTGCTGCTGTTGCGCATTATCGCCATGGGCGGTCTGGGTATGTTCCGGATTCAGTCCGAGCTTGCGGAACAGCAGCATATCTTTGTCTTCTTCCGGGTTTGGCGTGGTCAGCAGCTTGCAGCCGTAAAAAATCGAGTTAGCCCCGGCCATAAAACACATTGCCTGGGTTTGTTCATTCATCTGTTCGCGGCCCGCCGACAGACGCACGTGCGAGGCAGGCATCATGATGCGGGCGACGGCGATGGTGCGGATAAAATCGAAAGGTTCGACATCGTCATTGTCTTCCAGCGGGGTGCCTTTCACCTTGACCAGCATGTTGATCGGCACGCTTTCCGGCGGCGTCGGTAAGTTGGCCAGCTGCACCAGCAACCCGGCGCGATCATTAACCGTTTCGCCCAGGCCAACAATCCCGCCCGAGCAGACCTTGATACCAGCCTCGCGCACCTTGCCCAACGTATCCAGTCGTTCCTGATAGCTGCGCGTGGTAATGATGTTGCCGTAAAACTCGGGCGAGGTATCCAGATTGTGGTTATAAAAGTCCAGCCCGGCGCGACCTAAACGCTGGGCCTGGCTGTCGCTCAGCGTTCCCAGCGTCATGCAGGTTTCCATGCCCATTGCTTTCACGCCTTCAACCATTTTTTCCAGATAAGGCATATCGCGATCGCTGGGGTTTTTCCACGCCGCGCCCATGCAGAAGCGGCTGGATCCGGCCGCTTTCGCTTTTTGCGCCGAACGCAGGACCTCATCCACTTCCATCAGGCGCTCTGATTCCAGCCCGGTCTTGTAGCGGGCACTTTGCGGACAGTATTTGCAGTCTTCCGGGCAGGCACCCGTTTTAATCGACAGCAGTGTGCTGACCTGAACCTGACGCGGATCGAAATGCTGGCGATGTACCTGCTGTGCTTCAAACATCAGTTCAAGAAACGGGCTTTCAAACAGGGCCTGTGCCTGGGCTAGCGTCCAACGTTGTGACATTACGTACTCCAAAAAAGGTGTCATCCCGACAGTTAACGTGGGTATACTTGTAAACTAAATCTTTTTATTTTGGTTTACAACTACGATGTTTACGCTTCAGGACGCCGAATTCGATCGCCAGCATATCTGGCATCCTTACACCTCCATGCAGCAACCGTTGCCCTGTTACCCGGTCGTGGCGGCACAGGGTTACACGCTGCAGCTGGCGGATGGGCGCACACTGGTAGACGGGATGTCCTCCTGGTGGGCGGCGATTCATGGTTACAACCATCCACGCCTGAACCAGGCCCTGCAGCAGCAGATGGCCCAGATGTCCCACGTGATGTTCGGCGGGATTACGCATCCCGCCGCGGTGGCGCTGTGTCGTCAGTTAGTGGCGATGACACCTGACGCGCTGGCGTGCGTATTCCTTGCAGACTCCGGCTCCGTTGCCGTCGAAGTGGCAATGAAGATGGCGTTGCAGTACTGGCTGGGTCGGGGAGAAACGCGTCAGCAGTTTTTAACCCTCAAGCGTGGCTATCACGGTGATACATTTGCGGCGATGTCGGTGTGCGATCCGGATAATTCCATGCACAGCCTGTGGCGCGGCTATCTGCCCGAGCACCACTTTGCCGAGGCGCCGCAATGTGGTTTTGACGCGGCCTGGAATGAAGAAGATTTTCAGGATTTCGCCCGGCTGATCGAACAGCATCAGCATCAGTTGGCCGCGGTGATTCTGGAGCCCATCGTACAGGGCGCGGGCGGCATGCGTTTTTACCATCCGCGCTACCTGCAGAAGGTACGCGAGTGGTGTGATCGTTACGGCATCCTGCTGATCGCTGATGAAATCGCCACGGGCTTTGGCCGCACCGGCACGCTGTTTGCCTGCGAACATGCGGCGATCACACCGGACATCCTGTGCGTCGGCAAAGCCCTGACCGGCGGCACGATGAGCCTGGCCGCCACGCTGACCACGCGTGATGTCGCCGATACCATCAGCCGCAGCCCGGCGGGCTGCTTTATGCATGGCCCAACCTTTATGGGCAATCCGCTGGCGTGCGCCGTCGCGACGGAGAGCCTGAAAATGGTACAGGAAGGCCACTGGCGCGGGCAGGTCAGCGCTATCGAGCGTCAGCTTCAGGCGGGACTGACGCCACTGCGCCAGTCGCCAGCGGTAGCCGATGTCCGTGTGCTGGGCGCGATTGGCGTGGTAGAAACTCACCGTCCAGTGAATATGGCCGCACTGCAGCAGTTTTTCGTCAGTCAGGGCGTCTGGATTCGGCCCTTTGGTCGTCTGATCTACCTGATGCCGCCCTATATCATCGCGCCTGAAGCACTGGATACGCTGATCCAGGCCATGGCCGCAGCCCTGGCGAACCCCGGCCATTTTCTGCGTTGAGCCCTGAAGGCTGGACGTCCAGGCGGTTTTGGTTAAGATGAAGACGCAGTCACCATAAACCCAAGGAGATGTGATGCGAGTTTATAGTCAGGATTTACACGACGGCGACAAAATGCCGGAAAAGCATGTTTTCAACGGGATGGGCTATCAGGGCGAAAATGTGTCACCGCATCTTGCCTGGGAAGACGCGCCGGAAGGCACAAAAAGTTTTGTCGTGACCTGTTTCGATCCTGATGCCCCGACCGGCTCAGGCTGGTGGCACTGGGTGGTCGCCAATCTTCCGGCCGATACCACATCGCTGCCGCAGGGTGCGGGTTCCGGTAAAGCCGCCTTACCTGCAGGTGCCGTGCAAACCCGCACAGATTTCGGCCAGGCCGGGTACGGCGGGGCCGCGCCACCGGCGGGTGAAACGCACCGCTACATTTTTAGCGTCCATGCGCTGGATGTGGAGAGCATTGAGGTCGATGCAGGCGCCAGCGGCGCGATGGTGGGCTTCAACGTGCATTTTCACGTATTAGCCAGCGCGTCATTGACCGTTCATTACGTCTGATTGCGCGTGCTCTTCTGCCGCTCCCGCCCGGGAGCGGCAACGCTGAACGTTAAGCCAGCTGATGTACCACAACCCACATTGGGCCCTGTCCAACGGCATAACGGCCGACAGGTTCAAGTTGCCCTTGCGGTTGAGTAATGCGGTAT
Source organism: Pantoea sp. SGAir0180 (assembly GCF_043546245.1). Classification (NCBI taxonomy): domain Bacteria; kingdom Pseudomonadati; phylum Pseudomonadota; class Gammaproteobacteria; order Enterobacterales; family Erwiniaceae; genus Pantoea; species Pantoea sp. SGAir0180. Next base: position 2,484,560 of record NZ_CP028071.1, read on the forward strand.
ACCTCAATGTGATGCGACTTCTGTCCTGCCGCCACCAGATACTGGCCCGTGTGGTCGATATTGAAGCCCCGCGGCTGCGTTTCGGTCGGCTGGAAGCCCTCCACCGTCAGTAGCGCGCCATCTTCACTCACGCTGAACACCGTGATGGTGCTGCTGGTGCGATCGCAGGCGTACAGGAAACGTCCGTCCGGCGTCAGGTGAATATCGGCGGCCCAGCGCGTGCCGGTAAAATCAGGCGGCATCATATCGAGCGTTTGCACCGATTCCATTTTGCCGTGTGCATTCTTCAGTGACCAGACTTCGGCCGTGCTGTTAAGTTCATTAACGCTGTAGGCGTACTGGCCGTTGGCATGAAACGCCATATGACGCGGGCCCGCGCCCTCTGCCGTAGTGACCTGTTGCTGGGAATGCGGCGTTAACTGACCGTCCGCCCCGAGGTTAAACAGGCAGATGCGATCCTGTTTGAGCGCGGGCACATATAACGTGCTGTCGGCATTATCGATGTTCGCAGAGTGACAACCTGCCAGACCGTCGATCACCTGGCTCGGAGCCTGGGGCACACCGTCAGCGCCGATGGGGCTGATGCTGACGCAGGCATCATTGTAGGAGCCACAAAACAGGAAACGGCCAGCGTGATCGGTGGAGATGTGGGTGGGGCTGCCCGGCAACGGTGCCTGCCCCGCTTCCGTTAAGGTGCCATCCTGCGCAATACGAAAGGCCAGCACGCGGAAATCCGGACGCACGCCCACATACAAGAAATCTTTTTTCGGACTGACCACCATAGGCTGAACCTGACCGGCGATATCCGTTACCTGCAGTAGCGTCAAGGTGCCCTCATCGTTCAACTGCCAGACATGGATTTGTTGACTCTCGGGACTGGCGGTGTAGACAACCTGCTTCATGTATTCTCCTTTTTCGCTGACTCATGTTGTTCTGCAGGTCACTGTAGCGCGTTTTTTTCTGTCTCGCTGGAATGATTTGTGCCCTGATTTTTGTTTCCGGGCCACAGTCAGGTGTAGACTTGCTGTTTCGCTAACCTATCCAGATGAGAGGATTAATGAGCTATCGTGTAATCGCCCTCGACCTTGACGGCACGCTGTTGACCCCGACGAAAACCATTCTGCCCCAATCCACAGAAGCGATTACCCAGGCGCGCAAAGCGGGCATCAAGGTGATTATCGTGACCGGACGCCATCACTGTGCCATTCATCCTTTCTACCAGACGCTCAATCTGGATACGCCCGCCATCTGCTGTAACGGGACCTACCTGTACGATTATCCGGCGAAAAAAGTCCTGGCTGCCGATCCGCTGGATACCGACGTTGCGGTACGTGTGATCGAGATGCTGGATGAACATCATATTCATGGTCTGCTGTATGTGGACGATGCGATGCTCTATCAAACGCCGACCGGCCATGTGATTCGTACGCTGAAATGGAGTGAGTCATTACCTCCACATCAGCGTCCGGTGTTCAAACAGGTGGACAGCCTGGCGCAGGCCGCCAGAGAGGCGCAGTCGATCTGGAAGTTTGCCCTGTCTCACGACAACACAGCAGCGTTGCAGCAGTTTGCGCAGCGTGCGCAAGACGAGCTGGGTCTGGCCTGCGAATGGTCCTGGCACGATCAGGTCGACGTTGCCCGCGGCGGTAACAGTAAAGGCAAGCGCCTGGCGCAGTGGGTAGAATCCATCGGGCTGACAATGCAGGACGTCATTGCCTTTGGCGACAACTACAACGATCTGAGCATGCTGGAAACGGTGGGGCTGGGCGTGGCCATGGGCAATGCGGATGACGCCATTAAAGCCCGGGCGAAGAGGGTCATCGGTACGAATCTGGAAACCGGCATTGCCGAGACGCTTTATCAGCTCGTTCTGTAAGTTTCACTGACCCGATGAGCACGGTTTCAGCGGGTCATTCCGGTGTGACAGAGACGCTTTTAATCTGCGCGTACAGCCACTGCTCCGGGCGAATGTTAAGTTCGTCCCGGGCCCAGGGAGAGATGCGCGCCCAGAGTTCGCTGATACCGATGCGCAGCTTAACCTCCACCTGATCGCCCACCTCAATTAACTCCACCACCTGTGCCGGCAGCACATTGCGAACAGAGCTGTGTTTTGCCGGTTGCAGCGTCAGCGAAACATCGGCCGACGCAATCCGTATCCGTAATGGCGTTTTGACCGGCTGATTTACCCGACTGACCCAGATATGCTGATCGCCCAACGATAACGCCGTCATCGGGTAATCTGGATGATGCTCTAGCACCTGAACGCGCAGTACGCTGGTCAGGTCGCTGACCGGCAGCCAGGGGCGCATCGCACTGCTGCTCCAGACCCGCTCCAGCGGGCCAAAGGCCTTCACCTTGCCGTGATCCAGAACCAGCACCGTCTCGGCCAGTTGCAGAATTTCGTCGAGGCTGTGAGAAACGTACAGCACCGGGATATCCACCTGCTTTGCCAGTTTTTGCAGATATGGCATCAGCTCACGCTTGCGCGGCAAATCCAGCGAGGCCAGGGGTTCATCCATTAACAGGATATCAGGGGCGCTGAGCAACGCCCGCCCGATGGCCACCCGCTGCTTTTCGCCGCCCGAGAGCGAGAGCGGAAAACGGTCCAGTAAGGGTTCGAGTCCCAGTAAGTCCACCAGCGTGTCAAACTGCCCTTTCATACTGGCTGCCAGGCCATAGCGTAAGTTACCCCGGACACGATAGTGCGGAAACAGTCGCGCCTCCTGGAAAACGTAACCCACGTTGCGCTTTTCAGGCGGCAAGGCAATCTGCTGTTCGGCGTCAAACAGCACACGGTCATGCAGCTGAATGCGCCCGCGCTGCGGCCGGGTCAGCCCCCCAATCGCGTTGATTAACGAGGTTTTACCCGCACCCGACACGCCAAATATTGCCGTGATGCCGTTGGCGGGAACCGTCACGTTGATCTCCAGCTCATGTTCGCCCAGCCGTTGTGTGAAATCGAGCGTCAGCATCCGGCCCCCATCCGTTTCCGGCCCCATTGCGCCAGCCATTCAGACACCAGCAAGGAGGCCAGTGCCAGCACCACCGCGATAACGCACAGACGCGCAGCGGCCCCTTCTGCCCCGGGCGTTTCAATCAGCGTATACATCGCGAGCGGCAGCGTGCGCGTTTCGCCAGGAATGTTGGAAACAAATGTAATAGTGGCACCGAATTCCCCCAGCGAGCGGGCAAAGGCCAGCACCGTACCGACGATAATACCGGGCAGCGTTAACGGCAGCGTAATGGTAAAAAAGACCCGCCAGCGGCCCGCGCCCAGCGTCCGGGCCGCCTGTTCCAGCCGGATATCCACGGCGTCCAGCGCCAGGCGAATGGCCCGCACCATGAGCGGAAAGGCAATCACCGCCGACGCCAGTGCCGCACCGCGCCAGCTAAACGCGAAGCTAAAGCCGAACCATTCATACAGCTTTTCACCAATAAAGCCGCGTCGGCCCAAGCCAATCAGTAACAGATAACCGACCACCACCGGCGGCAGCACCAGCGGCAGGTGAATCACACCGTCCAGAAGCGCTTTACCCGGAAACTGGCAGCGGACCAGAACCCATGCCATAAGGATGCCGAAGGGCAGACTGCACAGGACGGCAATGCCGGAGACCTGCAGGCTGAGCATCACGGCCTGCCATTCAACATCACTGAGTATCATTTTTTAGGCGTGAATCCGTATTGGGTAAACACTGCGGCCGCTTCCGGCCCTTTCAGGTAGTTATAAAAAGCCTTAACGGCCGCGTTGTCGCGATCTTTAACAATCGCGACAGGATATTCGACCGGTTTATGGCTGTCTTCCGGAAAGGTGCCGACCACCTGGACTTTTTGGCTGGCGACCGCATCAGAGCCGTACACAATGCCGTAAGGCGTTTCATTACGTTCCACCAGGGCCAGGGCGGCACGCACATTGTTGGCGCGCGCCAGCACAGGTGACAGTGAAGACCAGGCACCCAGCTTCTCAAGTGCCTCTTTGGCATAGATGCCCGCCGGCACATGATCGGGATCGCCGACCGCCAGACGTTCGCCTTTCAACAGACGTTTCCAGTCGGTTTTATCGTTAATCGTTACCGGCCTGGCGTTCTCACTGCGTGGCGCTATCAGAACCAGATCGTTGCCCAACAGGGTATAGCGGGTTGTGTCGATCATGCTTTTTTTCGCGACCGCATCATCCATCCACTGCTGATCGGCTGAGATAAACAGATCGGCGGGCGCGCCCTGCTCAATCTGACGGGCCAGGACTGACGACGAGGCAAATGACGACACCACCTCTGTCCCATGTGTTTTCTTATAGTGTGCCGCAATCTCGTTAAGCGCATTGGTCAGTGAGGCCGCCGCAAAGACGGTGATTTTATCGGCTGCCAGCGCCGGAACGGCCAGTGACAGGGCAATTACGGCGGCAGTTGCGGAACGTAGTAAGGTTAAACTCATGATTTTTCTCCAGTGATCGTTATATATAAAATAATACAGCGAACGGCCTGACAGCCAGACAAAATGATTAAAAGAGGAAGAAAAGCGTGGACGTAAAACAGCAACGTCCGTGCTGAGACGGACGTTGCAGGAGGATTAATGCTGAGAGCGAGCGTTAGTGTTGTCGCGGCGACCCGTTTTAGAGATGAGGTTAAACACTTCACCCAGACCGTAAATCAGGCCTAACATAATCGCCATAACCACAGGTACCATAATCACTGCCACGGCGAGGCTTTTAATGAGTTCCAGCATGGAAAGTCCCACTTTGCGGATAAAAAAGAGATTGTAACGGCTCAGTAAAAATTTGCGCAGACCTTTTCGTGCTTTTACTTTGAGGCGCAAAGCTCGTTATCATCAGCCCGATCACGCGACTTACCTTTTGCAGGAGCCACCATGCAAGCCGACCTCACCCTTCATATTCGCCTGCAGCAGAAACTGTTTGCCGATCCCCGCCGCATTGCCTTGCTGCAACGCGTGCAGCAAACCGGCTCCATCAGTCAGGGCGCTAAACTGGCGGGCATCAGTTACAAAAGCGCCTGGGATGCCATCAGCGACATGAACCACCTGGCCGGGCAGGAAGTCGTGGCACGCGCGACCGGGGGCAAAGGCGGTGGCGGCGCGCAGTTAACCCGCTACGGTGAACGACTGGTACAGCTGTTTGGCCTGATGGAAAAGATTCAGCAACATGCCTTCGATGCGCTGCAGCAGGATACCCTGCCGCTCGACAGCTTACTCGCGGCTATCGCCCGCTCCTCCCTGCAAACCAGTGCACGTAATCAACTGTTTGGTACCGTCGTGCACAATGATGCTCAGCAGGTGATACAGCATCTGACGATTCTGCTTGCCGATGGCGTGACGCGGCTCAACATTGCCCTGACCGAGCGCAGCGCAGAACGGCTGAATTTGCACGCCGGAAAAGAGGTGCTGGTATTAATCAAGGCCCCGTGGGTCAGTGTGCATACCGCGCCCACTGATGCCGAGAATCAGCTTGCCGCAACGCTGACGGCTATCGAAAAAGGCCAGCAGGTGAGTGAAGTGCTGATGACCTTACCCAGTGGCGAAACGTTGTGTGCCACGCTGGATAACCGTGAAACGGAACAGCATCAGCTTCACATCGGCATGAATGTTATCGCCAGCTTCAGCGCCAGTCATGCGATTGTTGCCTCACTGCGGTGATTTTCACCGGCCGGTTTGACATCCCTGTTTGCAGTCGCTAAAACGTCAGTTAACGCTGCATAAAATGGAACAAATCATGGCTTCATTGCAAATTTCGCAAGGCATATTTCACCTTAATGATACCCGGGTGCTGTCCCTGGCCGATGTGCATCTTCGCCGGGGTGAGCGCTGGGCGTTTGTTGGCGCAAACGGCAGCGGCAAGTCCTCGCTGGCACGCGCGCTTTCTGGCGAGCTTCCCCCGTTATCGGGTAAGGTGACGCACGATTTTCAGCGCCCGTGGCGCCTGTCGCTGGAGCAGCTACAGAAGCTGGTCGCCGAGGAATGGCAACGCAACAATACCGATTTACTCAGCGAAGGTGAGGACGACAGCGGCCGCACCACGGCGGAAATTATTCAGGATGCGGTGAAAGATGCCGCACGCTGTGAACGTCTGGCGGCGCAGTTTGGCATCAGTAGTCTGCTCAGTCGCCGCTTTAAATACCTGTCCACAGGCGAGACGCGAAAAACGCTGCTGTGCCAGGCGCTGATGGCACAGCCTGATCTGCTGATTCTGGATGAACCTTTTGACGGCCTGGATGTGGATTCCCGCGCGAATCTGACGGCCACCTTAGCAACGCTGCATGAGGCTGACGTCACGCTGGTGCTGGTGCTGAACCGCTTTGACGATATTCCGGATTATGTCGATCAGGTGGGCGTTCTGGCCGAATGCAGCCTGACGCAGGTCGGGCCACGCGAGACCATTCTGGCCCAGACGCTGGTCGCCCAGTTGGCTCGCAGTGAAAAGCTGGACGGTATGGCGTTGCCGGAGGCCGATGTGCCCGATCAGTTGCCCGCGTTGGCGGATGATGCGCCGCGCGTGATTCTGCGCAACGCGGTGGTGTCTTATAACGATCAGCCCGTGATCAACGGCCTGAACTGGCAGGTGAATCCCGGTGAGCACTGGCACATCATTGGCCCCAATGGCGCGGGTAAATCCACCTTACTGAGCCTGGTGACGGGCGATCATCCGCAGGGTTACAGCAATGATTTGACCCTGTTCGGCATTCGCCGTGGCAGCGGCGAGACCATCTGGGACATCAAGCAGCATATCGGCTATGTCAGCAGCAGCCTGCATCTGGACTACCGGGTCAGCGTGAATGTGCGCACCGTGATTTTATCGGGCTTTTTCGATTCGATTGGTCTCTATCAGGCTGTATCTGACCGCCAGATGGCGCTGGCGCAACAGTGGCTGGCGCTGACAGGGATGGATAATGCGATGGCGAATGCGCCGTTCCACAGTTTGTCCTGGGGGCAACAACGGCTGGTCTTAATCGCCCGCGCGCTGGTTAAGCATCCCACGTTATTGATCCTTGACGAGCCCTTGCAGGGGCTGGATCCGCTTAACCGGCAACTGGTGCGCCGCTTTGTGGATATTCTGATTGGGGAAGGCCGGACCCAGCTGCTGTTTGTTTCGCATCATGCCGAAGATGCCCCGCACTGTATTACGCATCGCCTGCATTTTCTCCCTGATGGCACAGGCGGCTACCGTTATCAGCAAGATGTGATCTGACACAACCCTGCCGTGCAAACGGCGGGGATATCACCTGCAATGTAAACGTTACCATTTAAAACCCCATTCCATGACCATAATGTGCCTTTTCGCCTTTAAATAAGAATAGTCATCTTGTGTAAACGATACCATTTATTCAGACTCGATCACGCTTTCATGCCGTTTGATGTGCTATTTTTTAGCGATGATTTTTTTATTTTGACGCTGACCAGGATGCGACATGCAAAAATTTAACCCGGCCGATCATCCCCATCGCCGTTACAATCCCTTGACCGACCAATGGATTCTGGTTTCACCTCACCGGGCCAAACGTCCCTGGCAGGGTGCGCAGGAAACGCCCGCGGTAAATGCCCTGCCGTCACACGATCCAGACTGTTTTCTGTGTGCAGGAAATACGCGCATTACCGGCGATGTGAACCCGGATTACAAAGGTACGTACGTTTTCACCAATGACTTTGCTGCGCTGATGACGGATACGCCGGATGCGCCCGAAAGCGATGATCTCCTGATGCGTTGCGAAAGCGCGCGCGGCACCAGCCGCGTGATTTGCTTTTCGCCCGATCACAGTAAAACGTTGCCTGAAATGTCCCTGAGCGCGCTGGAAGAGGTCGTGCGCACCTGGCAGGAACAGACCGCAGAGCTGGGCCAGCATTATCCGTGGGTGCAGGTGTTTGAGAACAAAGGCGCTGCCATGGGCTGTTCGAATCCGCATCCGCATGGCCAGGTCTGGGCCAACAGCTTCCTGCCTAACGAGGCCCAGCGCGAAGATGACCATCAACGTCAGTACTTTGCAAAAACCGGCTCGCCAATGCTGGTGGATTACTGTGCGCGTGAACAACAAGACGGCAGCCGCACCGTAGTGGAAACCGAGCACTGGATCGCCGTGGTGCCGTGGTGGGCCGCCTGGCCCTTTGAAACCCTGTTACTGCCCAAAGCGCACGTGAAACGCATGACCGATTTGAGCGAGGCGCAACGCAACGATCTGGCGAAAGCCCTTAGGCTGCTGACCAGCCGCTATGACAACCTGTTCCAGTGCGCCTTCCCCTACTCCATGGGCTGGCACGGTGCGCCGTTTAACGGCGAGGAAAACGCCCACTGGCAACTTCATGCCCATTTTTATCCGCCGCTGCTGCGTTCAGCCACGGTGCGCAAATTTATGGTCGGCTACGAGATGCTGGCTGAAACCCAACGCGATTTAACCGCGGAGCAGGCAGCAGAACGTCTGCGCGCCGTGAGTGACATTCATTTCCGTGAGGCACAACAATGAGCTTAAAAACCATCACGCAGCAGGTCTTTACCGACACCTTTGGCTATGCGCCCACTCACACGATTCAGGCACCCGGCCGCGTCAACCTGATTGGCGAGCATACGGATTATAACGATGGTTTCGTTTTGCCTTGTGCCATTGACTACCAAACCGTTATCGCCTGTGCCAGACGCGACGATCGTCAGGTACGCGTTGTGGCCGTGGATTACGATCAGGCGCAGGACAGCTTCTCACTGGACGATCCCATTACCAGCGTGAGCGAGCCGATGTGGGCAAACTATGTGCGTGGCGTGGTGAAGCATTTACAGAAGCGCGCGCCTGATTTTAACGGCGTGGATATGGTGATTAGCGGTAACGTGCCTCAGGGCGCGGGCCTCAGCTCCTCTGCCTCGCTGGAAGTGGCCGTCGGGACCGTTTTTCAGCAGTTGTTCAACCTGCCGCTGGATGGCGCCGCCATTGCGGTAAACGGTCAGGAGGCGGAGAACCAGTTCGTGGGCTGTAACTGCGGCATTATGGATCAGCTGATTTCCGCGCTGGGGCAAAAAGATCATGCCATGCTGTTGGATTGCCGCTCACTCGGCACCAAACCGGTTTCCCTGCCGGAAGACGTGGCCGTGGTGATCATTAACTCTAACTTCCGCCGAAGCCTGGTGGGCAGCGAATACAATACCCGCCGCCAGCAGTGTGAAACCGGTGCGCGCTTCTTTAATAAGAAAGCACTACGCGATGTCGGCCTGGCGGAATTTGAGGCGGCGGTCGCGCAGTTAGATCCTGACGTCGCGAAGCGCGTGCGCCATGTCATTACCGAAAATGCCCGTACGCTGGAAGCCGCAGAGGCGCTTTCGCGTGGCGATTTAACGCGCATGGGGGAACTGATGGCGGAATCGCATGCCTCAATGCGTGATGACTTTGAAATCACCGTGCCGCCTGTCGACACGCTGGTTGAAATTGTTAAAGCCGAGATCGGCAATCGTGGTGGTGTCCGTATGACCGGTGGCGGCTTCGGGGGCTGTATCGTTGCGCTGATGCCGCTTGAGCTGGTTGAGCAGGTGCAGGCCGCCGTCGCCAGCCAGTACGAAGCTAAAACGGGCATCAAGGAGACCTTCTACGTGTGTAAAGCTTCAGAAGGAGCAGGTCAATGTTAAGCGATGTCAATTCCCATGCGCCGGATGGTCAACCATGGCGCATCACCGTGCTGCGTAATGCGCACGGAATGGTAGCCACCTTTATGGACTGGGGAGCAACCTGGCTGTCGGCGCGCGTGCCACTTCAGGACGGCAGCGTGCGCGAGGCCCTCTTAGGCTGTGCCACGCCGTCCGATTATCTGCATCAGGATGCCTATCTGGGGGCGACCGTTGGCCGTTACGCTAACCGTATCGCCGGGGCAAAACTCAATACCCTCAACCGACAACTGCTCGCCAACCAGGGTGAGCATCAGTTACACGGTGGTCCGGACGGGTTCGATAAACGCCGCTGGCAGATTATCAGCCAGTCAGAAAGCGAAGTGCATTATCGTCTGGATTCGCCTGACGGCGATCAGGGCTATCCGGGAAATCTGATCGCGGATTTGCGCTATGTGCTGGATGACGATAACTGCCTGTCCATCCACTATGAAGCCCGGTGCGATCAACCCTGTCCGGTGAATCTCACTAACCATGCTTACTTTAATCTTGATGCGCATCATGGCGATGCGCGCCAGCATCGCTTACAACTGCACGCCGATCGTTATCTGCCCGTCGATAGCGAGGGTATTCCCAACGGCCCGCTGAAAGCCGTGGACGGCACCAGCTTTGACTTCCGTCAGGCCAAAAGCCTGGCACAGGATTTCCTTGCCGATGCCGATCAACAGGCGGTTAAAGGCTACGATCATGCCTTTCTACTTAACAGCGCGGGCGATGCAAGCCAGCCCGCAGCAGCGTTATGGTCGCAGGACGGCAAGCTGCAGTTAAGTGTAACGACGTCGGCCCCTGCCCTGCAGCTGTACAGCGGCAACTATCTGGCTGGCACGCGCGCCCGGGAGCAGGAAAGCTATACTGCTTACCAGGGGATTGCGCTGGAGAGTGAGTTTTTACCGGATTCGCCCAATCATCCCGAGTGGCCACAGGATGATTGCTGGCTGCAGCCGGGGGATCGTTGGGAATCCGTTACGCGCTATCGTTTTACCTCACACTGAGCCGCCGGGTGAAAAACGCGCAGTGCGTCACAGACAGACTTACGCAGTGCGCTGTTTTCCGCTATGGTAGAGCGCAATGGTCGGCCAGCGGGCTGGCGACAACAGGTTTCCATTATCTCAGAAACATCAAGTATTAAGGAGTTAAGCTATGGCTGTAACTAAGCTGGTTCTGGTGCGACACGGCGAAAGCCAGTGGAACAACGAAAACCGCTTCACCGGATGGTATGATGTAGACCTTTCTGACAAAGGCCGTACCGAAGCTAAAGCAGCCGGACAGCTGCTGAAGAAAGAAGGTTTCGTGTTCGATTTCGCCTACACCTCCGTGCTGAAACGCGCCATCCATACCCTGTGGAATATTCTGGATGAGCTGGATCAGGCCTGGCTGCCCGTTGAAAAATCCTGGCGTCTGAACGAGCGTCACTATGGTGCGTTACAGGGGCTGGATAAAGCCGAAACCGCCGCTAAATATGGTGACGAGCAGGTCAAACAGTGGCGTCGTGGCTTCGCCGTGACCCCGCCGGAGCTGGATCGCAGTGATGAGCGTTTCCCAGGACACGATCCGCGTTATGCGTCATTGTCCCCTGAGCAACTGCCCACCACGGAAAGTCTGGCACTGACCATCGATCGCGTTATTCCTTACTGGAACGAAAGCATCCTGCCACGTATTAAAAGTGGTCAGAAAGTGATTATCGCCGCACACGGCAACTCATTGCGCGCGCTGGTGAAATACCTGGATAACATGAGCGAAGACGAGATTCTTGAGCTGAATATCCCTACCGGCGTTCCGCTTGTTTACGAATTCGACGAGAACTTCAAGCCCGTCAAACACTACTACCTGGGTGACGCCGATGAGATCGCAGCGAAAGCGGCGGCCGTGGCAAATCAGGGTAAAGCGAAGTAATGTACTGACCTGTAAAAAGGGCCAGACTGCGATGTCTGGCCCTTTTTTATGGCCTCACGGTTAACCGCGACGCTGTTTGACCGCATCGGCCAGCTGACGTAATACCTTTTCGGTATCTTCCCAGCCGATACAGGCATCGGTCACGCTCTTACCGTAAACCAGCGGTTCACCGCTTTCCAGGCTCTGATTGCCTTCCACCAGATGGCTTTCAATCATCACGCCAATGATGCCGCGCTCGCCATTGATCATCTGCTGTGCCACATCATCAGCCACCTGCATCTGCTTCTGGAACTGCTTGCTGCTGTTTGCGTGACTGAAATCTATCATCACCTGCTGCGGTAAGCCAGCCTTCTCCAGTCCGGCCTTCACGGCACTGACGTGGCTGGCGCTGTAGTTAGGTTCTTTTCCGCCGCGCAGGATGATATGACAGTCGCTGTTGCCGCGCGTTTCCACAATTGCAGAGTGACCATATTTGGTCACGGACAAGAAACAGTGCGGTGAACCGGCTGCGTTGATCGCATCAATCGCCACTTTAATGGTGCCATCGGTCCCGTTTTTAAAACCGACCGGGCAGGAAAGACCGGAAGCCAGTTCACGGTGCACCTGCGACTCTGTCGTCCTGGCACCAATAGCGCCCCAGCTCATCAGGTCAGCGACATACTGCGGCGTAATCATGTCCAGAAACTCACCCGCCGCAGGCAGGCCAGAATCGTTAATCTCCAGCAGCAGCTTACGCGCCAGGCGCAGGCCATCATTTAGCTGGAAGGTGCCATCCATATAGGGATCGTTGATCAGCCCTTTCCAGCCAACAGTGGTACGCGGTTTTTCAAAGTAAACGCGCATTACCACTTCCAGCTCGCCCTTCAGCTGCTCACGCAGGTTTAACAGACGTGCGGCATACTCTTTTGCGGCCTCGGTATCGTGGATAGAGCAGGGTCCGATTACCACCAGCAGCCGATCATCGGCCCCGTTCAGGATCTGGTGAATGGCCTGACGCGCCTGAGAAACGGTTTGCGCGGCACGTTCGGTTGCAGGAAATTTTTCCAGCAGGGCAACGGGGGGCAACAGCTCTTTTATCTCTTTAATGCGTAAATCATCATTCTGGTAATTCATACTGATTCCATATAATTTCTGGCCCGGCGCGCGCCGGGCTCAACCCAGCCAATGTAGCCGGAAGCGCACAGGGTGTAAATTCTGAATCCATGTAAAATGCATGTGTAAAATTTGCATAAATGGGTTATGCGTCTAGACTTTTAAGGGTAACTACTGAGGATCGGTGGCTTACGTTTATTAATACCTGTCTTTAAGCTAACCAGCGAAATTTTATTTCGCTCAGGTCGCTTTTTGTCTGAAACCTGACAGCGGGTTAGAGACAGCAAATATCATTGATTAACGGGAGCATAATGATGAATAAGTTTGCACTAATTTTTCTGACGGCAGCGATGACTCTGGGCAGCGGCGCAGCAATGGCTGCCAACGGAAACTCTAACCAGGCTGCAGCAGCAGGTGCCGTTGCGGGCGGGGCGAATGAGAACCTGCCACCGAATAAAGTCGATAACAGCAAAATTAACAATACCGGTACTGAGATGTCGTCTCCAACCCGAGACAGCACCTCCAGCAGCAAGCATATGACCGCGAACGAAATTGATCAGAACAGCCAGTGTAAAGATGGCAAATGTCCTGATATCAACAAAAAAGTGCACACCAAAAAAGGTGGCGGCCACGTCAATACCAAAACTGACGGCACGACGCAGTAAAGTATACTGTGTGCATTATGAGGAGAGCCGCGGCTCTCCTTTATTTTATCCCGCTGCGACTTCCGCTATGCTGAGCCTGTGAAATTTACAGGGAAATGTTCATGGCCTCACTGCTTCTGATTGACGATCATCCACTGGTTGAAGTGGCGCTGGACGCGGCACTCTCGCAATCGCCTGTCCCCATTCAGCTTATTTCGGCCAGCAGCGAGCACGCCGCTCGCCCTTATCTCCAGCTTCCTCCGGATATCATTGTGCTGGATATCGGCCTGCCCGATGGCGACGGACTGGAGATTCTGCGCCGCCTGAAAGTGCACTTACCCTATTGTCCTGTACTGATCTATTCTGCCCAGCAAAGCAGCCACTACATCCGGCGTGCGCAGGCGCTGGGGGCGGCGGGTTATGTGGTGAAAAGCCAGCGGATGGCGCATTTACTCAGTGCCATTCTTGCTGTACTGGGCGGCCAGTCAGCCTTTCCTGAAGGCCACAGCACCGAACCCGAATTACCGTTAACCAGTAAAGAGCGCCAGGTGCTGGCGTTGCTGGCCAGCGGCCTGTCCAACCTGCAAATTGCCGAACAGTTGCATATCAGTAATAAAACCGTCAGTACGCATAAAAAGAATATTCTGGAAAAAACCGGCGCGCGTTCTGTTGTCGAGCTGGCCGATCTGTGGAAAGCACAGCAGTGATACGCTGGTTACTTCTCCTGCTCCTGCTGGCGCCGCTGGCCCAGGCCGACGTGCGTCCGGTCAGCAGTATCAATCTGCCTATGATGATGCCGGTAAAAGGCGCAGAGCTGATGCAGGGCAAAGTGGTGCGTGTGGGCCTGCTGGATGAGAATACGGCGCCCTGGGCCATGCATGTGGGCAACGATCTGTACGGGATTGACGCCGATTATCTGGCGGCGCTGCACCAGTTAACCGGGGCGCAGTTCTCCCTTCACCTCTATGCCACCCAGCCGGCTCTGCTGAGCGCCCTGCAGGTGGGGCAGATTGATTTTGCGTTAGGCATGCTGGCCCCGCCCTTTCCTGCGGGCGCCGTTGCCAGCGACAGCTGGTTTAGCAGCCCGTTACGTATTTACCGTAATCAGCAGAACCAGCGTGCCGTCATGTTTAACAGTGATAATGCACAACTGGCGATCAGCGAGCAAACCCTGGCACAGCTTCCGCCTGCGCTGGCTGCCCGCCATCACTGGCGCACCTACGGCAGCGATCTTCAGGCGCTCTATACGCTGCTCAATCAGCAAAACGACTATGTGGTCGCCGATGAAACCAGCGCGGGATTTTTGCTGAGTCAGCTACAGCAGGGACAAATTTACCAAATCGCGTCGGGGATTGATGCCGGGCAACTGACTCTGCGCGCGGTTTCCCGCGATCCCGCGCTGATTGCGTGGCTGAATCAGAGCCTGCGCCAGTTACCCGCAGAGTTGATGAGCACGTTACAGGCGCGCTGGAGCAGCAGCCTGCCGCGGTATCAGGACACACAAACGCTGATGCTGAGCGCCAGCGAGCGGCAATGGATAGCAGCCCATCCCCAGGTTACCTACGCCGCTGAAGCCGATAACTATCCCTGGAGCTATCGCGACAGCAACGGCACGCCCCGCGGTTACGGTATCGATCTGCTCAATGCGGTCGCACAGAGCACCGGTTTACGTTTTACGCCGCACTGGGTCAGTAATCCGCAACAGGCGGCCACGCTGCTGGCACAGCATCAGGTGATGTTACAGCTGATGCAACCGCTCAACGGTGAAACTCAAAGCACCAGCCTGCCCGTCTGGCGGGCACTCTGGGGTATTTACAGCCGCCAGCCCGCAGCCGGCTCTCACTGGAGCGATCTGGCAGGCAAACGTATTGGTATCCTGCAGGATGATCTGGCCCAGCGCCTCGTCCCTGACACCATCCCGGTTCAGCGCTTTGCGGATCGCAACAGCCTGTACGACGCGCTGGCTACCGGTCAGATTGACGCGCTGGTCGATAACGTCCTGTCTGCGCGCTGGCGCATTGCCAGCCGTAACGATCCTCTCATTCATCTGGCTTTCGCGGCCAGCGATATCGCCTGGCCTGTGGCCATCGGAGTGGCACCTGATGAGCCTGTTCTGCGTGGGCTGCTGGATCGCGCGTTACAGCAGATTCCCGTCGATACGCAAAACCAGATGCGCGATCGCTGGTCAATGCCGCCCCAGCCCGGCAGCGTGGGCGCGATGCGCGTGCTGCCCGTCGCGGTGTTGGCGGCGGCAGGTGTTGCCATTGTCGTGTTACTGCTGTTACTGGCCCGGCGTTACTGGCAGCAACGGCGGGATCGCCAACAGCGCGAACAGGCGGAACACGCGAATGCCATGAAGAGCCAGTTTTTAGCGACGGTCAGCCATGAGCTGCGAACGCCGATGCAGGCGATCCTGGGGCTACTGGAGCTGGAAAAACAGCAAAGCAGCCGTGAAAACCTGCAGCTTCTGTACCAGAGCGCGCAGTCCCTGATGACGTTGCTGAATGATTTGCAGGATCACGCGCGCATTGAAAACAACAGTTTCACCCTGTCGCCCCGCCCGCTGGCACTGGCACCCTGGCTGGCGCAGCAGCGCCATTTCTATCATCCGCTGATGCGGCCGGATGGCCCGCATTTACAGGTAGAGGCCCTGACGCCGCTGCCTGACGCGGTGATGCTGGATGCGGACCGCCTGCAGCAGATCGTCAACAACTTAGTGACCAATGCCTTTAAATTCACCCGGCACGGCCTGATCCGCCTGACGCTGTCGGCTACAGACAAATTGCAGTTAACCGTCAGCGACAACGGCAGCGGGATTCCCCCTGAAGAACAGCTCAGACTGTTCGATCCCTGGTACCAGGCCCCGTCGGGCAAAGCGCTTTCCGTTCAGGGCAGTGGCCTGGGGCTGTTTATTTGTCGGGAAATGGTGCAGCGCATGGGCGGTGAGATTCACCTGCATTCTCAGCCCGGCAAAGGTACCGAGGTCACACTTATCCTGCCGCTGATTCCCTGCGATAGCGTCCCTGAGGGCGATCCGGCCACGCTGCCAGGTTTTCCGCAACTGCGCGTGGCCGTAGTGGATGATCATCCGACAAACCTGATCGTGATGCAGCAGCAGCTGGCGCGCTTTGCGATTCAGGCGGACTGTTTTGAGCAGGGCCGCGACCTGTTGCTGGCCGATGCCCGGCGCCCTTACGACCTGCTGTTTATCGATCAGATGATGCCGCGCCCGGACGGTATGCTCCTGCTGCGCGTGTTGCGTCGTCGCCAGCGTCAGCGAGGCGGAAGGCCGTTGCGGGTGCTGTGCTCTGCTGATGCGCAGTTACTGAATGTACAGACTGAGCCGCATGAACGGGTGCTGATTAAACCGGTACAGCTACAGGATATCAGCGACCTGCTGACCGCCTTCCATGACGATCCGCTGGCCGCGCTGGATAACAACCTGTGGACACTGGCGCAGCAAAACGAGAACTATCTTAGCCGACTGGGCAAAACCTTACGTGATACCGTGGAGAAAGACATGGCACAACTGCGCGCGGCCATTGCCAGCGGTGACGAAAGACAGTTAGCCGAGTCCGCGCATCGCCTGAAAGGAAGCTGGCTGCTGATTGGCATTGATGAGGGCGTAGCGCTTTGTCAGAAGTTGACCGATCGCGCCAGACAGCATCACAACATCTCAGCAGAGTGGCAATTGCTGATATCATTGACCGAAAGATTACTACATAAACTGGACACGTATGGCACACACCCACTCTCATAGCGGTCAGGACACTAACCGTACGCGGCTGATGGCCGCGTTTGCCGTGACGGCACTCTTTATGGTGGCAGAAGTGATTGGCGGCTGGCTGTCGGGCTCGCTGGCGCTGCTGGCCGATGCCGGTCACATGCTGACCGATACCGCCGCCCTGTTAATGGCCTTACTGGCGGTTCAGTTTGCCAAACGCAAACCCAATGAACGTCATACCTTTGGCCTGCTACGTCTGACCACGCTGGCCGCGTTTGTAAACGCCCTCGCCTTAATCGGCATCACCATTTTGATTGTCTGGGAAGCGGTGGAACGGTTTACCCATCCGCAACCCGTCACAGGCGGCCTGATGCTCGGCATTGCGATTGCCGGCTTGCTGGCGAATATTCTGTCTTTCTGGTTGCTGCATCACGGCAGTGAAGAAAAGAACCTGAATGTGCGGGCGGCTGCGCTGCACGTCATGGGGGATTTGCTTGGTTCGGTGGGCGCGATTGTCGCCGCGGTGATTATTCTGTTTACCAACTGGACGCCCATTGACCCCATCTTATCCATCGTCGTGTCGATGCTGGTGCTGCGTAGCGCCTGGTCGCTGCTGCGGGAAAGTTTACATGAGTTGCTGGAAGGCGCGCCTGCGTCGCTGGATGTGAAGAAACTGCGGCGCGATCTGAAGCGGAACATTCCCGAGGTGCGCGATGTCCATCATGTACATGTCTGGCAGGTGGGCGAGCAACCGATCTTAACGCTGCACGTCCAGGTCATTCCACCGCGCGATCATGATGGCCTGCTGCGCCGCATCCACACGTACCTGCATGACCATTATCAGATTGAGCATGCTACGGTACAGATGGAGTTTCAGCCCTGCGTGGGCCCTGACTGTGAGCTGAACGGACAGGTCATTGAAGAGGGCCATCATCATGGCGGGCATTCGGATCATGCTGCTGAAACGTCCCATCAGCACAGTGATCATTCACCTCACCACAGTGACCACGTTCATCATCACAGCCATCATCACTGAGCTGAGAGCGCACGCGAACCCTGTTTGCGTGCGCTGATGATCCACATGCGTGAGCCGTTCAGCGCAATTAACGTCAGAATGGCGTACTCCAGCGACATCGCATACACCCCCTGACGGGCAAACACCATCACACTGATCACGTTGATGACCACCCACAAAAGCCAGTTTTCAACATACTTCCGCGTCATCAGCACCATTGCCACAATCGACAGCACCATCAGGCAGGCATCCCAGAAAGGGAAGGCGTCCGGCTGCAACGTCGGCATCGCCACCGTAAAACCCAGTGCATTCATCAGGGCCACCGCGGTACGGGTGAGAAAGGCAAACACCGGATCGATGTAGATCGTCATCAGCCCCACCGCTATAACGCAAACCGCCGCCCAGCCAATGGCCTTGGGCAGCGGAAGCCAGCGAATCGTTAACGCCGCCTGGTTATCAATGGTTTGTCGGCTCCAGGCGTACCAGCCATAAACGTTGGCCGCAAAAAAGAACAGCTGTAACAGCAGGCTGGCATAGAGCTGAATCTGAAAAAATATCACCGCAAACAGCGTCACGTTTATCAGGCCGAACGCGTAGTTAGCGATTTTCTCCAGGCTGGCCAGCCAGATACATAACAGGCCCGCCAGGGTGCCAACGGCTTCAATCCAGGACAGATCGTACCCGGTCGCGCCCAACGGGATGTGAACTAAAATGTTTTGCGTGCTAAAAAAATCCATATCAGGCACCTGTCAACGACGCGGATTACGCGTTTCCTTTCACGTTATGTTTGAGGTCTGCTGCAAAGGATAGCATACGGTTTAGCGGCACCAGCGCGGCCTCGCGCAGCGCCGCGTCTACGTGGATCTCATGAGCCCGCCCACCCGACGTCAGCGCCTCGGCAATGGCCTGCAGTCCGTTCATCGCCATCCAGGGACAGTGCGCACAGCTTCGGCAGGTTGCGCCCTCACCGGCGGTGGGCGCTTCCAGCAATATTTTGTCAGGAACCGCCTGCTGCATCTTGTAAAAGATGCCGCGATCGGTGGCGACGATCATCTGCGGATGTGGCAAGGTTTTTGCCGCCTGAATCAGCTGGCTGGTTGAACCTACCGCATCGGCCAGATCCACAATCGCCTGCGGCGACTCGGGATGAACCAGCACTGCCGCATCCGGATACAGCGCTTTCATCCGCTGCAGCGCCTGAGTTTTGAATTCGTCGTGGACGATGCAGGCGCCTTGCCAGCATAACACGTCGGCCCCGCTTTTTTGCGTAACATAGCGCCCGAGATGCCGATCCGGTGCCCAGATGATTTTTTCCCCCAGGCTGTCCAGATGTTCAATCAGTTCGACGGCAATGCTGGAGGTGACAACCCAGTCGGCGCGCGCTTTTACCGCTGCAGAAGTATTGGCGTATACCACCACCGTCCGGTCAGGATGCGCATCACAGAAGGCCGTAAACGCCTCAATCGGGCAGCCCAGATCCAGCGAGCATTCAGCCTCCAGCGTCGGCATCAACACGGTTTTCTCCGGGCTGAGAATTTTGGCGGTTTCGCCCATAAAGCGCACGCCGGCCACCAGCAGCGTAGTGGCGGGATGCTGGCTGCCAAAACGCGCCATTTCGAGCGAATCAGAGACGCAACCGCCGGTTTCTTCGGCTAAGGCCTGGATGTCAGGATCCGTGTAATAGTGCGCCACCATCACGGCGTTACGGGCTTTCAGCAGGGCTTTAATTTTTTCCCGGTAAAGCGTTTTTTGCTCGTCACTCAGCCGGGCGGGCTTAGGAGGAAAAGGATACACCGCATGTTCAGGATCAAAGATTGCGCTCATGACACCGCTCTCGTTCTGTAAAATTAACGAAAATAGCCGTTTCTGGCTTAACAGGACGTAAATACCGCCATCGTGTTTTATATGCTAAACACGATAGCGAAAAAGCAGCAGCCTGTCGCGTTTTATTTGGTCATGACGATGCAGAAAGCCCCACCAGGCCGGGCTGAGGGGCTTCCAGTTGAAGCAGAAAGGCTTTGACCGTCAGGCCACCGGCAAATCCCGTCAGTTTTCCATTGGCCCCGATGACCCGATGACACGGTGCCACAATGGACAACGGATTTCTGCCGTTAGCAGCACCGACGGCACGTACCGCTGCCGGATGCCCAATCTGCTCGGCGATCTGGCGGTAACTGCGGGTTTCGCCAAACGGAATAGAAAGTAGCGCCTGCCAGACTTTTTTCTGAAATGCTGTGCCGTCCATATCCAGCGGTAAGTCAAAAACGCGCCGAGTGCCGGCAAAGTACTCACGTAACTGCGTTTCGGTTTCGCGTAAAACAGGATGATTATCGTCGCGCTCACGCGGCGACAACCGGGGATGTCTGCGCACTTCGTCCTGCCATAAAATGGCCGCCAGACCGCGATCGCTGGCGATCAGGGTCAGTTCGCCCACCGGCGTTATTACAGGTTTGCAGTAATACATGCTGTTCCCTCCATCACATTGCTGTCTGGCATTATCGCATTTTCGCCACGCGAAACTGGCTGTTTTCGGTCATTACAATAAACTGTTGTGCTGTCCGAAAACAGCCAGTCAATATCCAATGCCCGCGCTACGCTGTCGCTCTTTGCCGGAGAAAAACCATGTTTGATTCAGATACCGCTTACCAGGCACTGACCTCGCGTGATACGCGCTTCGATGGTGTGTTTTTTGTCGGCGTGACCTCAACCGGCATTTACTGTCGCCCGATTTGCCCGGTGAAAGCGCCAATGCAGAAAAACTGTCTGTTCTTCAACAGCGCTGAGGCGGCAGAGAAAGCGCATTTTCGCCCTTGTCTGCGCTGTCGTCCGGAGCTGGCACCCGGCAACGCCCCCGTGGACAACGCCCACCGCGTGGCCGACCGACTGGTGCAGCGCATTGAAGAGGGCTTGCTGGAAGCCCACAGCGGCCTGGATGCGATTGCTGCAGAGTTTGGCATCAGCGCCCGTCAGCTGCGGCGCATTGTGCAGCAGGAGCTGGGCGTCACGCCACTGGAGCTTAAACAGACACGTCGTATGCTGCTGGCTAAGCAGCTTCTGACCGAAACCACGCTGCCGGTAACCGAGATCGCCTACGCCAGTGGATTTGGCAGCTTACGGCGCTTCAATGACGTGTTTCAGGCGCGCTATCGCATGACGCCGGGCGCACTGCGCAAAAGCGGCAACCTGTCGCCGCAACCTGCAACGGACACAATGCGGTTACGCCTTAGCTATCGTCCGCCTTACGACTGGCAGGCGATGCTGGACTTTTTACGCCTGCGGTTAATGAACGACATTGAAGCCGTTGATGGTGAAACCTACCGCCGGACGGTGGCGCTGGGCGAATACCGGGGTTGGGTCAGCATTTCGCATCTCCCGGCAAAGCAGGCGCTTCAGGTGGAATTCACCCGCTCTCTCACGCCTGTGCTGCCTGCCCTGCTGCGTCGGCTGCGCGACCTGTTTGACCTGAATGCTCAGCCGCAGCGCATTGCCGAACACCTGCAACAGGATCCCCTGCTGGCGCAAAGTATTCAGGATTACCCCGGCCTGCGTGTCCCCGGCGCATTTGACAGTGTCGAAATGGGCGTACGCGCCATTCTGGGCCAGCAGGTCACCGTTAAAGCCGCCACGACGCTCAGCAGCCGCTTTGCTCAGGCATTTGGTGAACCCTGCACCACGCCGTTCCCTGATCTGTCGCGCTATTCTGCGCAACCCCAGCGCATTGCCCAGGCTACGGTCGATGAGATTGCCCGCCTGGGCATTGTCAGTGCGCGCGCCAGAGCGATTCTGGCCTTTGCGGCCGCCTGTAACGAGGGCAGCCTGCGTTTCAATGCGACGCTTTCGCCTGACGACATCATGGCGCGCCTGGTGGCCTTACCGGGCATTGGCCCCTGGACCGCCCACTACATTGCCATGCGAGCGCTGCGCTGGCCGGACGCCTTCCCGAAAGAGGATATCGCCGTGCGCAATAATCTGGGGGGATTAACACCCAAAGCGGCAGACGCGCGCTCACAGGTATGGCGTCCCTGGCGCAGCTACGCCGTGATGCATATCTGGAAAAGCCTGTCACCGGCCAGTGCGAAGTAAGCAGCCCGTTGTCCTGAAAAGAAATATCACGCCTCGCCTCTAAACTCCTGGCCTGCTCAACCGATAACCAATTTGGCTTAACATCGTTGACATGGGCAGGAGGCAGAGGTCATGGGGTTGCGGTTAGAAAATACAAAAATTTCGCACAAACTCAGTTTAGGATTTGGACTCGTTTTGCTGTTGGTGGTGGGATCGGGCGCGGTAAGCATCGCGCGTTTTAAAACTATCCATGACGTTTATGAACAGAGCAACCTGATTTACGACATTAATATTGACGTGTTTCAGGCTAAGGTTAACCGGCTGAAACTGCTGTATGGCGATGAGAAAGCGGGGAAAGTGATGGCGGATTATATCGCCCATGCCGCTCAGCTGACACATGATGCCCAACAGTACCGATGGCTGCCCGAGGAGGAAACACAGCTCCAGGATATCGCCAGCCAGCTCAGCCACTTTCAGGCCAGCATCAGCGCAATGACCCAGGCCATGCAGTCTCTGGCAGAAACGGGTAAGCAGCTCGATCAGCGCAACATGCAGAGCCAGTCAACGCTGTACGAAGCGTTGATTAAAACCCAGATGACCGATGCCAGTGCACTGTTTCAGCAACTGCTTGCAATCAGCCAGTTGCGCGATCAGCTTCAGTTACTCCGTTATGATCCCGCTCATGCCAGCGCGATTCAGTCTCAGCTCACCCCGCAGGTCAACGCCATCCAGACCGACCTCACCACCCTGCTACCGCAATTACCTCCCGATGCTCAGACGCAGCTCAACGCGCTGTGGAATGCAACCCTTGAGGTTAAGCAACTCAGTGAACGTTACGCGGCAGGCTTTCTGGCCCTCAGTCAGGCGGAGAACGCGGTGAAGGTCGATGGCGATAAGAGCAGTGCTATCCTCAAAACGCTTCTGCAGCAGATGAAGGTAGAAAACAGCGACCTGACCAGGAGTTCTGTTAACCTGACGCTGTTGACGGTTGGCCTTGCTGTGCTGCTGGGCATGTTGATTGCCTGGCTGATTGGCCGACAGATTACTCATCCCGTCAGAAAGAATTTATGGCTGGCGGAGCGCATTGCTAAGGGCGATTTAAGCGCCGATATCAAACCGGCGGGCCGTGATGAGCTGGGCAAACTGGCTGGCGCGATGGGCGCGATGAATCAGCGTCTGCGGACAATGATTCTGGAGGTCCGCGACAGCGTGCTCACGCTGTCGCAGGCGGCGAGCAGTATTAACAGCGACAACCACACGCTCTCGTCACGCACAGAACAGCAGTCCGCCGCCGTGGTGCAGACGGCTGCCAGCATGGAACAGTTAACCGTTACGGTGAAGCACAACGCAGATAACGCCCGCCACGCCAGCCAGATTGCTGCTGAAGCGTCTAAAACGGCGGAGCAAGGCGGCGCCGCCGTCACGGAAGTCGTGCAAACCATGGGCGATATTTCTGCCAGCTCGAAGAAAATTGCCGAGATCACGGCCGTTATCGACAGTATTGCTTTCCAGACCAATATCCTGGCTCTGAATGCCGCCGTGGAAGCGGCACGCGCTGGCGAGCATGGCCGGGGGTTTGCGGTCGTCGCCAGCGAAGTACGTAACCTTTCGCAGCGCAGTGCGCAGGCAGCGAAGGATATCGATCAGCTGATCAGCGCATCGGTCAGTCAAATCGCGGAAGGCAATAACCGCGTTGCGCGCGCGGGCGAGAGAATGGGACAGGTAGTTCAGGCGATTTCCCGTGTGAATGACATCGTGGGTGAGATCTCTTCCGCCTCGGATGAGCAAAGCCGTGGCATTGAGCAGATTGCGCGTGCGGTCTCAGAACTGGACAGCACCACCCAGCAAAACGCCTCGCTGGTCTCTGCCTCTGCCCTTTCAGCCACCGCGCTGGAAGATCAGGCGCACCGACTTGAAACGCTGGTCAAACAGTTTAGCCTGGAACCCGGTCAGACAGCCGTACGCTAATCCGGCTGACGTATTACGCCCTATAAGCGCCTGTGGGGCGCTTTTTTTATAGCAGATGATTAGATCCGCCTGCGTGACGCCCGTTCGGCGGCACGCTGCCGGACAGGGACAGTGCGGACGGGAGTGTTGTGCCCTGACGGGAGTACGACAGATTTTGCTGGCCCGTGGGCCTCGCCCTGAGGGTGATGCTGACGCATCAGCCTGAATCGCACCGCGATTCAGTCGAACCTGCTGCAGGTTCTCATCATGCACGCTTGACTGTACTGCCCCATAAACGAAAAGCGCGCCCGTGGGCGCGCTTTTCTGTATTGGTGGGTCGTGCAGGATGGCCTTCGGCCCCGTGGGCCTCGCCCTGCGGGTGGATGCTGACGCATCAGCCTGAATCGCACCGCGATTCAGTCGAACCTGCTGCAGGTTCTCATCATGCACGTTTGACTGTACTGCTCCATAAACGAAAAACGCGCCCGTGGGCGCGCTTTTCTGTATTGGTGGGTCGTGCAGGATTCGAACCTGCGACCAATTGATTAAAAGTCAACTGCTCTACCAACTGAGCTAACGACCCGCTCGGGGCTTACAACCGCTCAAACACATGCCTGCATGCTGCCTGAGAATAAGATGGTGGGTCGTGCAGGATTCGAACCTGCGACCAATTGATTAAAAGTCAACTGCTCTACCAACTGAGCTAACGACCCATCTTAATGGTTGTGAAGCAATACTGAAGGTTCTCTTGGGGAACAGCGTCCTGCGGGAGATGGTGGGTCGTGCAGGATTCGAACCTGCGACCAATTGATTAAAAGTCAACTGCTCTACCAACTGAGCTAACGACCCATCTTCAGGCTTGCCAGACACATTTGCAATGTGTCCCGGCAACGGCGGCATATATTACTGATTTACCGAGGTAGCGCAACCCTTATTTTCTGTTAAGGGGTTCAATTGCCTACCTTTCATGCGGCAAGACCAGAAATCCATCGATATCCGGTCAAACCTGCACAAATTACATACCAGACAAGCGTTTTTGTGCCTGCTTAGCTGATTCGGTGTTCGGGTAAAGTTTGATCACCTGCTGATAAACGGCTTTGGCTTTTGCCGTGTCGTTTTTCTCTTGCATGATCACGCCAACCTTAAACAACGCTTCAGCCGCCTTGGGGGATTTTGGATACTGCTTCACCACCGTGGCGTAATAATACGCTGCGTCGTCTTTTTTACCTTTGTTATAAAACAGCTGCCCCAGCCAGTAATTGGCATTCGGCTGATACGTCGAGTCCGGGTAACGCTTCACCCACGCCTGCAGCGCAGTGATGGCCTGATCGTACTGTTTTTTCTCCAGAATGAGCGCAACAGCAGCATTGTAATCGCTGTTAGCATCGCCACTCTGAACAGGCGCACTGCTGCCGGCCGCGGCCGCACCTGCATCGTTGCCCGCTGTCGCAGCGCCCGCAGCCGCATTGTCACCGGCACCCGCGGCAGGCTGACTGGCATTGCTGCTGTTATTGCTGCTCAGACTGTCGATCTGTTGATAGATCTGCTTCTGGCGCTCAATAACCTGATTCAGCTGATAGGTATTTTGCTGGATTTCCCCACGCAATGAGTCGATATCCCGCTGGTTATCACTCATCTGCTGCTGCAGTTGCTGCATCAGCTGTGCCTGGGCATTGGAGATTCTTTCGAGACTGGTGACACGGTCTTCGACCGAGCCGGAGCCAACGCTACTGATTGACGCTTGGGCATGAGCGGCCCAGGGGGCCGCTACGCCAATCAGTAACGACAGACTCAACAGGTGATGTCTGAAGTTACTAACCATGTGATTCTCTTAGTAGACCAGTACGGCACGACGGTTTTTAGCGTAAGCCGCTTCGTCGTGGCCCAGAACAGCTGGTTTCTCTTTACCGTAAGATACGATAGACATCTGATCCGCAGACACGCCTTTACCTTGCAGGTACATCTTAACGGCGTTAGCACGACGCTCGCCCAGGGCGATGTTGTACTCTGGCGTACCGCGCTCATCCGCATGACCTTCAATGGTCACTTTGTAAGACGGGTTGCTACGCAGGAAGTTAGCGTGCTGATCCAGCATCTGAGCGTAGTCAGGCTGAACATCGTATTTGTCCAGACCGAAGTAAACGATGTTGTTCTGTTGCAGCTGTTGCATCTGCAGACGCGCCTGCTCATCAGAAGACATGTTGCCGTTGTTCATACCAGAGTTAGCACCGTAAGCGCCGTCAGCACCTGCGCCAGACTGGTCGTTGTTGTTATTTTTGTGTGAGCTACACGCCGCAACTGCCATGATTGGCAGAGCCAGCATTAAACCCTTCAGTACTTTGTTCAGTTGCATTTGAAAATTCCCATTATTGTTTATTTTTTTGTAATGTCAGAAAGCTCAGACATTACAGGTACGGCGACCAGGCAGGAAATTTGACCTGTCCATCAGTTGCCGGAAGACGCGCTTTGAAACGACCGTCGGTTGAAACCAACTGCAACACAGAACCCATGCCCTGAGTCGAGCTGTAGATTACCATGGTGCCGTTTGGAGCCAGGCTCGGCGTTTCATCCAGGAACGTGTCCGTTAACGTTTGAACGGCTCCCGTTACCAGATCCTGTTTGGCGACGTGTTGAGCACCGCCACTGGTGCTAATCATCACCATTGATTTTCCATCACTGGCTACATCCGCATCCTGGTTCTGAGCGCCTTCCCAGGTAATGCGCTGTGATGCACCACCATTGATGCTGATTTTGTAGATCTGCGGCGCACCGGCCTGGTCAGAGGTATACGCCAGCGTCTGGCTGTCCGGGAACCAGGTTGGTTCAGTGCTGTTATAGCGACCATCTGTAATCTGACGAATCTGCCCGGAGGCCAGGTCCATAACATAGAGATTCAGACTACCGGTTTTAGACAGGGCGAAGGCCAGCTTGGTGCCGTCCGGTGAGAAGGCTGGCGCACCATTGTGACGCGGGAATGAAGCGACCTGACGGACAGAGCCGTTAGACAAGGTCTGAATCACCAGCGCTGACTTGCCGCTTTCAAAGGTTACATATGCCAGTTTGCTGCCATCGGGCGACCAGGCAGGCGACATCAGCGGTTGCGGTGAACGGTGCACGACAAACTGGTTGTAACCGTCGTAATCGGCAACGCGCAGTTCATACGGGAACTGACCGCCGTTGGTTTGTACCACATAGGCGATACGGGTGCGGAACGCCCCTTTAATGCCGGTCAGTTTCTGGAACGCCTCATCACTGACGGTGTGCGCCGCATAGCGCAGCCACTGTTTCGTAATTTTATAGGAGTTTTGCGCCAGCACGGTACCTGGCGCACCTGCGGTATCCACCAGCTGGTAGGACACCTGATAGCTGCCATCAGCATTCGGCTGAATCTGTCCAACAACCACGGCATCAATACCCAGTGCGCTCCATGCAGCAGGCTGCACTTCCTGAGCACTGGTCGGCTGCTGCGGCAGACGTGAACGATCAAGCGGGTTAAATTTACCGCTGTTACGCAGGTCAGCTGCGACGATACCACCGATATCTTCCGGTGCCGCGCCTGGGCCAGACCATTTAAACGGAACCACACCGATAGGGCGCGCGCTGTTGACGCCCTGGGTGATTTCAATGCGAACCTCTGCATGCAGCACCGCTGCCCACAGCAGGATAAAAAAGCCTAACGTTACGCGAAGAGCTTGCTTCATTTTATCTCCCTTATCTGAACCTGAGTCCGCGATAATTGGCACTGTTCCTGAAAACCACGAGTACAACTAGAGTACGGCAAGCTAACCATAGATCAACCTGCCGCAGGTTACTGCATTATTGCGGTCTGAAACGCATCGGGGCGTTTTTAAACACTTCGTACACCGCTTGTGAAGGCGGTTTCGGAATATGTGCCTGCTTCGCCGCCGCAATGGCGGCCTGGCACAGCGCTGGATCGCCGCCTTCTGATTTAACATCAATCAGCATGCCATCAGGAGCAAGTTTAATACGTAAGTCACAGCTTTTGCCGCTATACAGGTCCGCATCGTAGAAACGGCTCTGAATTGCGCTGGTGATCTGCCCAAGATACGCATTCACATCTGCGCCAGAAGCACCCGCCTTCTTCTGATTACCCTGCCCTGCTGCTCCACCCGACGCGCCGCTTTTCGGTGCATTCTTACCGGACGCTAAGCCGCCCAGCAGGTCATCGACGTCGCTGTCATTGGCGGCATCAGCGGCCGCTTTCGCTTTCGCCTCGGCTTTTGCCTTCGCATCCGCTTTTGCTTTGGCAGCAGCCTCCGCTTTCGCTTTGGCGGCGGCATCCGCTTTTTCTTTGGCGGCCTTTTCTTTCGCTGCGGCGGCCGCTTTCTCTTTCGCTTCCTGGGCGGCTGCGGCTTTCGCTTCCGCTGCGGCTTTGGCTTCAGCCGCTTTCGCTTCTTTCGCGGCTTCCGCTTTAGCCTGTTTCGCCGCTTCGGCCTTAGCTTGTTTTGCGGCTTCGGCAGCCTCAGCTTTCGCCTGCTGCTCGGCCTGCTTCTTCGCTTCTGCGGCTGCGGCTTTCGCCTCTTGCTCAGCCTGCTTCTTCGCCTCTGCTGCGGCCTTCTTTGCCTCTTCCTGCGCCTTCATCTTTGCGTCTGCCGCGGCTTTCGCCTGTGCATCCGCTTCCGCTTTCGCATCGGCTTTGGCTTTCGCCGCGGCCGCTTCGGCGGCTTTCTGTTGCGCCTCGGCCTGTTTCGCTGCGGCTTCGGCGGCCTTCTGCTGTTCAGCCTGCGCTTTCGCCTGCTGTTTCGCGTCTTCCTGTGCCTGCAGTCGCTCTTTTTCCAGCTCTTTCAGCCGCTGCTGTTCAGCCGCTTGTTTCTGCTGAAGCTCTTCGGCCTGCTGCTGGGCCTGTTTCTGGCGCTGCTGCTCCGCACGCTGACTGTCGCTTTGCTGATTCTGCTGACGGTTATACTGTTCAACCACCGCACCGGGATCGACCATGACCGCTTCTATATCGCTACCGCCACCGCCGCCGCTGGCCTCAATGTGCTCATTAAACGAGCTCCATATCAGCAGGGCGATCAGCACGATATGCAGAATCACCGAAATGATTATCGCGCGCTTTAACTTTTCGTTTTGCTCGGTTGCCTTCGACACACTCGGTTCCCAAAAACGGTTCGACTTTAAATCGGCTGCGTCATCAAACCGACAGATTTAACCCCTGCCTGATGCAGCAGGTTCAGCGCCTTGATGATTTCATCATAAGGTACCTCTTTGGCACCACCGATCAAAAAGACGGTTTTCGGATTGGCTTCCAGACGACGTTGCGCTTCGCTAATCACCTGTTCTGGCGGCAACTGCGGCAAACGATCGTGATCGACGACCATGCTGTATTGTCCCACGCCGGACACTTCAACAATCACGGGTGGGTTATCATCACTGGAAACCGTCTTAGAATCTGTTGCATCGGGCAAATCCACTTCCACGCTTTGCGTGATGATGGGGGCCGTTGCCATAAAGATCAGCAGCAGCACCAGCAAAACGTCCAGCAGTGGAACGATGTTAATTTCCGACTTTAGCTCGCGGCGACCGCGACCACGCACTCGGGCCATCATTTACCTCTGTTTACTTAGCGCTGTCGCTGGAGAAAGCCTGACGATGCAGGATAGCCGTAAACTCTTCCATAAAGTTGTCGTAGCCCTGCTCCAGTTTATTGACGCGCTGGTTCAGTCGGTTGTACGCCATTACGGCAGGAATCGCAGCAAACAGACCGATCGCGGTGGCGATCAATGCTTCTGCAATCCCCGGTGCCACCATCTGCAGGGTGGCCTGTTTGACCGCCCCCAGGGCAATAAACGCATGCATAATCCCCCAGACCGTACCAAACAGACCGATATAAGGACTGATTGAGCCCACCGTGCCCAGGAAAGGAATGTGGGTTTCCAGCGCTTCGAGTTCGCGATTCATGGAAATGCGCATGGCCCTGCTCGCGCCTTCAACAGCCGCTTCAGGCGCATGATTATTCGCGCGATGTAAACGGGCAAACTCTTTGAAGCCGGCGTAGAAGATTTGCTCGGCACCCGCCAGCTCTTCACGACGTCCCTGACTTTCCTGATAGAGGCGAGACAGTTCAACGCCGGACCAGAATTTGTCTTCAAAGGCTTCAGCTTCCCTTCCCGCCGCATTCAGAATTCGCGTGCGCTGGATGATGATTGCCCAGGAGGCAATCGAAAAGCCGATCAAAATCAACATGATAAGTTTGACCAGAAGGCTCGCCTTCAGGAACAAATCAAGAACGTTCATGTCAGTCACTGCTTGAACTCCGCGACAATAGACTTGGGAAGCGCAATCGGCTTCATTAGGTGTGGGTTGATGCAGGCAATCAGGACCTCTGCCTCATTGAGCACTTTGCCTTCTGCGTTCACGATACGCTGGGAGAATGTCATCGTCGCCCGCGTCATTGATGTCACTTCGCTCTGGATCTCCAGAAGGTCATCAAGACGTGCCGCCGAAAGATAGTCCACCGTCATGCGCCGTACCACAAAAGCAACCTGCTGTTCTAACAGCGCCTGCTGATTGAAATGGTGCTGACGCAGCATTTCGGTACGTGCTCGTTCATAAAAAGCGATATAGCTGGCGTGATAAACCACACCACCGGCATCGGTATCTTCATAGTAGACCCGAACCGGCCAGCGAAACAGCGTTGTACTCACTCTACATCCCGGCCTCGTTTTAAACGTTGCTACTATACGCAAGACAATTAGGGTTGGGAATGGGCTGTCAGAGCCAGGAGAAAATAATTATCAGTTGGTTACAACCGGACGTCATTAATGGAGGTTTCTTGACCAGACGCTGAAGTAAACTCACGCGCCTGGGGTGAAGGGTGACAGGTCGTCAGCGATAAAAATGACTCAGCGCCCAGAAGAGTACCAGTAAGGCGGGCAATGGCGCAAAGAACGCACGCCAGCGTAAACGGCGCGGACGGAATCCGCTGCCGTGAATAACCCCCGTGCAGACCGCCCAAATCAGTACGATGCCCTGCCATAGCAGGATGCCTTCCGGGCGGGTTGCATAGCGCGCGGGGTCCCATAACAGGCAGCCGGCCAGCCATAAGGCGAGTATCAGAGAAAGGGCCCGCGGGCCCTTATCCATCAGGCGATAACCTGTCTGAATGCCTGTGCGCATTACGACTGGCGTTCCGCGTCGGCGCTGTCTTCGATATGTTCTATCGCCAGCGCGGTGATGATGCCAAAGGCACAGGCCAGCAGGGTGCCGAGAATCCAGGCAAAATACCACATATGTCGTCTCCTTTATTAATAGAGTGCGTTACTGTTGCGCTCAACATGTTCTTTAGTGATACGACCAAACATCTTCCAGTAACACCAACTGGTATAGAGCAGAATAACCGGCACAAAAATTATCGCCGCGAAGGTCATAATTTCCAGCGTCAGCAAACTGGAGGTGGCATCCCACATGGTCAGGCTGGTGCCGGGAACGGTACTGGACGGCATAATGAACGGAAACATCGCGATGCCGGCGGTCATGATGACGCAGGCCAGCGTCAGCGATGAGCAGAGAAACGCCCAGCCGCCCTTCTCTCCGCGCGAACACATTACGGTCAGTAAGGGTAACACCACGCCCAGAAGCGGGAATAACCACAACACAGGATGCTGCTGGAAATTCACCATCCAGGCCCCCGCTTCGCGCATCACGGTTTTCCCCAGGGGATTAGAAGCAGCGAAGTGATCAAGCGTGCTGGTCACCACATAGCCGTCAATACCGTACCTTACCCAGACGCCAGCCAGCGCGAAACACGCCATCATCACCAGCGCGGCAATCTGCGCCGTGATGCGTGAACGCAGGTGCAGTTCGCCCGTGGTGCGCATTTGCAGATAGGTCGCACCCTGCGTCAGTATCATGGCAACGCTCACCACACCGGCCAGCAGTGCAAAGGGGTTCAGCAGCTGGAAAAAGTTTCCGGTGTAATACAGCCGCATGTACTCGTCGGCATGAAAAGGCACGCCCTGCAGCAGATTGCCAAAGGCGACGCCGATCACCAGCGGCGGGACAAAGCTGCCGATAAAAATGCCCCAGTCCCAGGCACAGCGCCAGCGTGCATCTTCGATTTTTGAGCGATAGTCAAAGCCTACCGGACGGAAGTACAACGAGGCCAGCACCAGAATCATCGCCACGTAGAAGCCGGAAAACGCGGCGGCGTACACCATCGGCCAGGCGGCAAACAGTGCGCCACCGGCGGTGATCAACCAGACCTGATTGCCGTCCCAGTGCGGCGCGATAGAATTGATCATCACACGACGCTCGGTATCGGTCCGGCCTAATACGCGCGTCAGCATCCCGACGCCCATATCGAAACCATCGGTGACGGCAAAGCCCACCAGCAGAATGCCGATTAGCAGCCACCAGACAAAGCGCAGAACTTCATAATCAAACATGGGGCTTCTCCTTATCCACGCACCGGCTGAGCGTTTTTAACGATCTGTTCATGGTGATAGCGCCCTGTTTTCAGGCTGCTGGGCCCCAGACGCGCGAACTTAAACATCAGGTACATCTCGGCCACCAGAAACAGGGTATACAGTCCGCAAATCAGTATCATTGAGAACAGGACATCGCCCACGGTCAGCGTGGAGTTCGCAATCGCGGTGGGCAGGACTTCCCCAATCGCCCAGGGCTGACGACCGTACTCCGCCACAAACCAGCCCGCTTCTACCGCAATCCACGGCAGCGGAATGCCGTACAGTGCGGCTTTGAGTAACCAGCGCTGTTGACCAATGCGATTTCGAATCACACTCCAGAATGACAGTGCAATGACGCCGAGCAGCAGCACGCCGCAAAGCACCATGATACGGAACGCAAAGTAGAGCGGTGCGACGCGAGGAATCGAATCCTGCGTGGCCTGTTTAATCTGCGCTTCACTGGCATCCGACACGTTCGCGGTATAGCGTTTTAACAGCAGACCATAACCCAGGTCTTTTTTGCTGTGGTTAAAGGCATCGCGGACGGCCGGATCGGTATTGCCCTGTCGCAGTTCATCCAGCAGCGCGTAAGCCTTCATACCGTTACGAATTCGCACTTCGTGTTGCGCCAGCAGTTCTTTTAGTCCGGTCACCGGCGTATCGGTCGACCGCGTGGCGATGAGCCCTAGGAGATAAGGGATCTGGATCGCATACTTGTTGTGCTGCGCTGACTGATCGGGCACGCCAAAGAGCGTAAAGGCGGCCGGTGCCGGTTGGGTTTCCCATTCCGCTTCAATAGCGGCCAGCTTGGTTTTCTGTACGTCGCCCAT
Organism: Pantoea sp. SGAir0180; assembly: GCF_043546245.1. Classification (NCBI taxonomy): domain Bacteria; kingdom Pseudomonadati; phylum Pseudomonadota; class Gammaproteobacteria; order Enterobacterales; family Erwiniaceae; genus Pantoea; species Pantoea sp. SGAir0180. The sequence continues at coordinate 2,517,839 of NZ_CP028071.1, forward strand.
CTCGTAACCGGATTCGTCACCCAGCACAATCACCGACAGCACCGCCGCCATGCCGAAACTGGCCGCGATGGCAAAAGAGCGTTTTGCAAACGCCATGTCACGGCCTTTTAGTAAATACCAGGCGCTGATGCCTAAAATAAACATGGCTCCTGTGGTATAGCCTGCCGCCACGGTATGCACGAATTTCACCTGCGCAACCGGGTTTAATACCAGCTCAGAGAAGCTCACCATCTCCATGCGCATGGTTTCAAAGTTAAACTCAGAGGCGATGGGGTTTTGCATCCAGCCATTCGCTACCAGAATCCACAGTGCCGACATATTCGAACCGATTGCGACCAGCCAGGTCACCGCCAGATGCTGCACTTTACCCAGGCGATCCCAGCCGAAAAAGAACAGGCCCACAAAGGTGGATTCCAGGAAGAAAGCCATTAAGCCTTCAATCGCGAGCGGCGCACCAAAAATATCGCCAACATAATGAGAATAATAAGACCAGTTGGTGCCGAACTGAAATTCCATTGTCAGTCCGGTGGCCACGCCCAGGGCAAAGTTAATACCAAACAACTTGCCCCAGAACTTGGTCATATCTTTATAGATTTGTTTACCACTCAGGACGTATACCGTTTCCATGATGGCCAGTAAAAACGCCATACCGAGCGTTAATGGCACAAACAGAAAATGGTACATCGCCGTCAAGGCAAACTGTAAACGCGACAGTTCGACGATATCTAGCATAAAAACTCCTTGCTCCTCGCATGAACGCCTGAGCCGTGTGGGCCGAATAAGCGTCAGGAACGACTGATTATTGATTCCAGTTTTATCATCGGCAGGTCATAACGCTGTGCGGCCTGAGATGAGGGAGTAGCGGTTAATCTAACCTGGTTAAACATCAACGCAGCGGCGTGGTTCAAACGTTTAACGGGGGATAAATAAAAATTGATGCTTTCCCGTATTTGAACAAACGTTTGTTTATTTTTTTAAAAGGCTGGATTGATGCAGCGCAATTTAAGCGCTTAACGGTAGGCTTTGCTAGCGGTAAAGTTTGTTATATATAAGGGGAAGTTGATCTGGAATAATGAAGCAAAGATAGAAATATGTTCTTAAGCGTTCTTTGTTAAAAAATTGTCTCTTATTAATTTTTAATTATAAAGAAATTTAACTTTTATCCCTTTTTAATAACTTAACGATCCGCGACGACGATGCGGTGGGCTGAATTCATCATAGCAAATAAACGGGGCAATACTTAAATTAATTTAATGGTTATTTCACGTTCTTATTCAATATCTAAAAACGGGCCTGAGGGCAGCGTATTTTTTAAGTGAGTGACAGGCAATCATCCTGCCCGTCCGGCCAGCGCCCTTTTTTCACTACCCACGTTCGTGACCGGCCTTGTGGCTGTGTGGCAATGTTTTGCCAGCCATAAAAAAAGCCACCCGAAGGTGGCTTTTTCAGTGGATGCGATTACTTCGCTGGCAGAACGGCTTTAACAGCATCACCGATGTCAGCCAGGCTGCGTACGGTTTTCACGCCCGCCGCTTCCAGTGCAGCAAACTTCTCGTCTGCCGTACCTTTACCGCCGGCGATGATGGCGCCTGCATGGCCCATACGTTTGCCTTTCGGCGCGGTCACGCCTGCGATGTAGCCCACAACCGGCTTGGTCACGTGATCTTTGATAAAGGCAGCCGCTTCTTCTTCCGCGCTGCCCCCGATTTCACCGATCATGACGATCGCTTCAGTCTGTGGATCGTCCTGGAACATTTTCAGGATGTCGATGAAGTTAGAACCCGGGATCGGGTCACCACCAATACCAACACAGGTAGACTGGCCGTAACCGATATCGGTAGTCTGCTTAACGGCTTCATACGTCAGCGTACCTGAACGCGATACGATACCGACGCGGCCTGGCTGATGAATGTGGCCCGGCATGATACCGATCTTACATTCGCCTGGGGTGATCACACCCGGGCAGTTTGGCCCGATCATGCGAACGCCCGCTTCATCCAGCTTCATTTTCACGGTCAGCATATCCAGCGTCGGGATGCCTTCGGTGATGGTGATGATCAGCTTGATGCCGGCATCGATCGCTTCCAGGATACCGTCTTTACAGAACGGAGCCGGAACGTAGATGACGGTAGCCGTTGCGCCAGTGGCTTCAACCGCTTCACGCACGGTGTTAAACACCGGCAGGCCCAGATGAGTGGTGCCGCCTTTGCCTGGCGTCACACCGCCGACCAGCTGCGTGCCGTAAGCCAGCGCCTGCTCAGAGTGGAACGTCCCTTGTCCGCCGGTGAAACCCTGGCAAATGACTTTGGTGTTTTTGTCGATCAAAATGGACATTATTTACCCTCCGCAGCAGCAACAACACGCTGTGCCGCGTCTGTCAGACTGGTTGCTGCAATGATGTTCAGACCACTGTCCGCCAGTTTCTTAGCGCCCAGCTCAGCGTTGTTACCTTCCAGACGTACCACAACCGGTACGTTCACACCCACTTCTGCCACTGCACCGATGATGCCGTCTGCGATCAGGTCGCAACGCACGATGCCGCCGAAGATGTTAACGAAAACCGCTTTCACGGCATCGTCAGACAGGATGATTTTGAAGGCTTCCGTTACGCGCTCTTTGGTCGCGCCGCCGCCGACATCCAGGAAGTTTGCTGGCTGACCGCCGTGGTGCTTAACGATGTCCATGGTGCCCATCGCCAGGCCTGCGCCGTTAACCATACAACCGATGTTGCCTTCCAGCGCAACATAGTTCAGTTCCCACTGCGTTGCGTGTGCTTCACGTGGGTCTTCCTGGCTTGGATCGCGCATTTCACGCAGCTCTGGCTGACGGAACAGGGCATTGCCATCGGCACCCAGTTTGCCATCCAGACAGATCAGGTCGCCCTGTTTGGTGATGACCAGCGGGTTGATCTCAACCATCGCCAGGTCACGTTCCAGGAACATGGTCGCCAGGCCCATGAAAATTTTGGTGAACTGGCTGACTTGCTTGCCGGTCAGGCCCAGTTTGAACGCCAACTCACGGCCCTGATAAGGCTGAGGACCGGTCAGCGGATCAAGCGCCATTTTGTGGATCAGGTGCGGGGTTTCTTCCGCCACTTTCTCGATTTCCACGCCGCCTTCGGTTGACGCCATGAAGATCACGCGACGCGTTGCACGGTCGACCACGGCACCCAGATACAGCTCCTGATCGATGTCGGTCGCCGCTTCAACCAGAATCTGGTTTACCGGCTGGCCATTGGCGTCAGTTTGGTAGGTCACCAGACGTTTACCCAGCCAGTTTTCAGCGAAAGCACGGATGTCTTCTTTACTGTTAACCACCTTCACACCGCCCGCTTTACCGCGGCCACCGGCATGAACCTGACATTTAACTACCCACGGGCCTGCACCGATTTTCGATGCCGCTTCTTCTGCTTCACGTGGTGTAGTACAGGCGTAGCCGGTCGGTGCTGGCATGCCATACCGTGCAAACAGCTGTTTAGCCTGGTATTCGTGTAAGTTCATGATGTTCTATCCATTCAGATCTGAAAAGAGTATTGAGGTTGGGCACGCAACGCGTGCCCAGTGATGAATCAGACATCCAGCAGCAGACGCGCCGGATCTTCCAGCATCTCTTTCACTGCGACCAGATAGCCGACAGATTCACGACCATCGATCAAACGGTGATCATAAGAGAGCGCCAGGTACATCATTGGCAGGATCACAACCTGACCATTCACCGCCATAGGACGATCTTTAATGGCGTGCATGCCCAGGATTGCGCTCTGTGGCGGGTTGATGATTGGCGTTGACATCAGTGAACCAAACACACCACCGTTGGTGATGGTGAAGTTACCGCCCGTCAGATCGTCAACCGTCAGCTTGCCGTCACGGCCTTTTACTGCCAGTTCTTTAATTTTCTTCTCGATGTCAGCCATGCTCAGCGCATCCACATCACGCAGAACAGGGGTCACCAGGCCGCGTGGGGTAGAAACGGCGATGCTGACATCAAAGTAGTTGTGGTAAACCACGTCTTCGCCATCAATTGAGGCGTTGACTTCAGGATAACGCTTCAGCGCTTCCACCACGGCTTTAATGTAGAACGACATAAAGCCCAGACGCACACCGTGACGCTTCTCGAACGCTTCGCCGTACTGCTTACGCAGACCCATAATCGGCTTCATGTTGATTTCGTTGAAGGTTGTCAACATGGCGGTGCTGTTCTTGGCTTCCAGCAGACGTTCCGCGACGCGCTTACGCAGGCGCGTCATTGGCACACGCTTTTCGCTGCGGTTAGCCACAGGCTGCTGGGCAGGCTGCGCGTCAGATGCCGGTGCCGCGGCTTTGTCTGCCTGCGGTTTGTTCGCCAGATGTTTTTCAACATCTTCGCGCGTTAAACGTCCACCCACGCCGGTGCCTTTGATCTGTGAGGCATCAAGGTTGTGTTCGGCAATCAGACGACGAATCGCCGGGCTCAGCGCATCGTTGCTCTCTTCTTCCAGAGAAGCGGTCTGACGCTGGGCTGGTGTGGATTCGTTGCTGTCGACTTTCGCACTGCTTTCTTTGCCAGCGCTGTTGCCTTCTTTCAGGCGGCCGAGAATCTGACGAGAGGTAACGGTTGCCCCTTCCTCTTCCAGTACGGCTTCCAGCACGCCGTCCGCAGACGCCGGCACTTCCAGAACCACTTTGTCGGTTTCAATTTCGACGATGACTTCATCGCGACTGACTGCATCGCCTGGTTTCTTGTGCCAGGTTGCTACTGTGGCATCTGCAACCGATTCAGGCAGGTCGGGAACGAGAATATCTACGCTACTCATTATCTTTCCTTTTAATTAATTGACGTTCAGTGCGTCATTAACCAGGTCTTGCTGCTGTTGTTGATGTACGGACATATAACCCACGGCCGGTGAAGCCGATGCCGGGCGACCTGCATAACGCAGCGTTGCACCAAACGGTACCACATCACGGAAATGGTGCTGGCTACAGTACCAGGCACCCTGGTTCAGTGGCTCTTCCTGACACCAGACAAAATCCTGTACGTGGGAATACGCTTTTAACGCTTCCTGTACTGCCTGATGCGGGAACGGGTAAAGTTGTTCGATACGCACGATAGCGACATCGGTTTTTTCGTCTTTACGACGCTGTTCCAGCAGATCGTAGTAGACCTTACCGGAGCACAGCACGACGCGCTTGATGCCTTGCGGATCCAGATCGTCAATTTCGCCAATCGCTGGCTGGAAGCTGCCGTTTGCCAGTTCATCCAGCGAGGAAATCGCCAGAGGATGACGCAACAGCGACTTCGGTGACATCACCACCAGCGGACGGCGCATACCGCGCAGCGCCTGACGACGCAGCATGTGGTAAACCTGAGCCGGTGTTGAGGGTACGCAGACCTGCATGTTCTGCTCAGCGCAGAGCTGCAGATAACGTTCCAGACGGGCGGAGGAGTGCTCAGGACCCTGACCTTCATAGCCGTGTGGCAGCAGCATCACCAGGCCACACATACGGCCCCATTTTTGCTCGCCGGAGCTGATGAACTGATCAATCACCACCTGCGCACCGTTAGCAAAATCGCCGAACTGCGCTTCCCAAATGGTCAGCACGCGCGGCTCTGCGGTGGCATAACCGTATTCAAAGGCCAGCACGGCTTCTTCAGACAGGACGGAGTCCCAGACTTTGAATTCACCCTGACTGTTATGAATATGGTGTAGTGGCGTGTAGGTTGAACCGTTGGTCTGATTGTGGATCACGGCATGACGGTGGAAGAAGGTGCCACGGCCGGAGTCTTCACCCGACAAACGTACCGGAATGCCTTCATCGACCAGCGTGGCGTACGCCAGGTTTTCAGCGCCGCCCCAGTCAAACGCTTTCTCGCCTTCGGCCATCAGCTTACGATCGTTATAGATCTTGGCGACGCGAGACTGGACTTCAATCTCTTCAGGGATCTGGCTGATACGCAGCGCCAGCTCCTTCAGACGCTTCATGTCCACCTGAGCCGGATAGGGTTCATCCCACTCGTGATTCAGATACGGTGACCACGTGAAGGAGTGCAGGCTCATCGGACGCCATTCTGGCACCACGCATTCGCCGGCATCCAGCGCATCACGGTACAGATTGACCATCTCGGTGGCATCTTCCTGCGACGCGACACCTTCGCTTTCCAGACGATCGGCGTAGATTTTACGCGGTGTGGGATGCTTTTTGATTTTCTGGTACATCAACGGCTGCGTGGCGCTTGGCTCATCCGCTTCGTTGTGACCATGGCGGCGATAGCACACCAAATCGATAAACACATCGCGTTTAAAAGTGTTGCGATAGTCCAGCGCCAGTCGGGTTACAAAGGCCACCGCTTCCGGATCGTCCGCATTGACGTGGAAAATCGGTGCCAGCACCATTTTACCAATGTCAGTACAGTACGGTGTAGAACGCGCGTCTTTCGGATTCGAGGTGGTGAAACCCACCTGGTTGTTGATCACGATACGCACGGTGCCACCGACTTCATAGCCGCGGGCCTGAGACATGTTCAGGGTTTCCTGCACCACGCCCTGACCAATGACCGCCGCATCACCGTGAATAGTGATGGGCAGCACTTTGTTGCTGACCGGCTCAGCCAGACGATCCAGACGGGCACGCACCGACCCCATGACCACCGGGCTGACAATTTCCAGGTGAGACGGGTTAAAGGCCAGCGCCAGGTGTACCAGACCGCCTTCGGTTTCGATATCCGATGAGAAGCCCATGTGATATTTCACATCACCGGTGCCCAGGTGTTCTTTATGTTTGCCTGAGAACTCGTCGAACAGATCCTGTGGCTTTTTACCCAGCACGTTAATCAGGACGTTGAGACGGCCACGGTGCGCCATCCCCAGCACCACTTCGCGGGTGCCGCTTTTACCTGCATGACGAATCATCTCACGCAGCATAGGCACCAGTGCATCACCGCCTTCCAGCGAGAAGCGTTTGGCACCCGGGAATTTTGCGCCCAGATATTTTTCAAGGCCTTCTGCCGCAGTCAGCTCTTTCAGGAAACCTTTTTTCTCTTCACCGCTGAACGAACAGTGGCCAGCACCGGATTCGAGACGCTGCTGAATCCAGCGTTTCTCTTCGGTGTTGTTGATGTGCATGTACTCTGCACCAATCGAACCACAGTAAGTCTGCTTCAGCGCCTCGAACAGATCGGCCAGCTTCATGGTTTCTTTGCCAATAGCAAAAGAACCTACGTTAAAGCTTTCCTGAAAATCGGCGTCGGTCAGATCGTGAAAAGCAGGGTCGAGATCGGCAACACGGTCCTGTTTCCACAGGCCAAGCGGATCCAGGTTTGCTTCCTGATGGCCGCGAAAACGAAACGCGTTGATCAGTTGCAGCACTTTCACTTGCTTGGAGTTGGTTGCCGGATCGGTGACTGAGGAGGTGTAACGAGATGCGTCTTTCGCCAGGCGACGGAAATATTCGCGGGTCGCGGAGTGGAACTGCTCGGGTTTCACTCCCGTGCCTGGTAACTGTTGGAACATCGAGCGCCACACTGCATCCACAGAGTCAGGATCGGTCAGGAAATCCTCATAGAGTTGCTCTATGTAAGACTGATTCGCGCCGGCCAGCCAGGAGGAGTCCAGCCAGGGCTTCATCGCGCTGTTCTGCATTGTGATCCCTTAAGCAATGTTATGCTTTATTGAGGTTTCATTTGTTGCCGCTTTCGCGGTTTGCCGTAGTGAGTTCAGCGATACGAGCACTGTGCGCAGCGCGCGCCCGGCCCGTAAGGGAACCTTTGTAAACGTGGTCGGGACCGCGTTTAAAGAGGCTTCCGTAAAACACCGGGAACCTGAGGTTCCCGGCTGTATCACTATGCCCCGCGTTGCAGCAGCATCGACTTGATATGGCCGATGGCGCGCGTGGGGTTAAGACCTTTAGGACACACGCTGACACAGTTCATAATGCTGTGGCAGCGGAACACGCTGAATGCATCGCTCAGATTATCCAGACGCGCATCGGTTTCGGTGTCGCGACTGTCAATAATGAAGCGGTATGCCGCCAGCAGACCCGCAGGCCCGATGAACTTATCGGGATTCCACCAGAACGACGGGCATGAGGTTGAGCAACAGGCGCAGAGAATACACTCATACAGGCCGTCCAGATGCTCACGCTCGCCCGGCGTCTGCAGATGCTCACGCGCAGGTGGGTTTTCACCGTTGTTTAACAAGAAAGGCTTAATTTTCTCATACTGAGTATAAAACTGGCTCATGTCTACCACGAGGTCGCGCACCACAGGCAGGCCAGGCAGAGGACGAATCACAATCTTCTGCTTACCGTTGCCTAAAGCGGAAACCGGCGTAATGCAGGCCAGGCCGTTTTTACCGTTCATGTTCAGGCCATCTGATCCGCACACGCCTTCACGGCACGAGCGACGGAAAGCCAGCGTAGGATCCTTTTCTTTTAAACGGATCAGCGCGTCCAGCAGCATCATGTCACGGCCATCTTCCGCTTCCAGGCTGTAATCCTGCATGCGCGGTTTATCATCGACGTCCGGGTTATAACGATAGATCGAAAATTCTAGTCTCATGATGATCTCCGCAATTAGTAGGTACGCGCTTTTGGCGGGAAGGCCGCACGCAGTTTCGGTTGCATGTTCACCTCACGGCGCGTCATGCTTTCCGTTTGCGGAACATAGAGGCTATGGCACAGCCAGTTCGCATCATCACGTTCCGGATAGTCGAAGCGGCTGTGTGCACCACGGCTTTCTGTACGGAAGTTAGCCGCAACCGCTGTGGCATAGGCGGTTTCCATCAGGTTATCCAGCTCAAGGCACTCGATACGCTGTGTATTGAAGTCGGGTGAACGGTCATCCAGACGCGCAGACTTCAGGCGCTCACGAATCACTTTCAGCTCTTCAAGACCTTCACGCATGGCATCACCTTCGCGGAAGACCGAGAAGTTGTTCTGCATGCAGCGTTGCAACGCTTTACGGATTTCAACCGGATCTTCACCCGTGGTGTTGTTCTCCCAGCGATTGAAGCGCGCCATGGCAGCATCGATGTTTTCCTGACTGGCTTCGCGCAGTTCGCCCTGCTCTTCCAGACATTCAAGCAGATGAACACCCGCCGCGCGACCAAAGACCACCAGGTCCAGCAGTGAGTTTCCGCCCAGACGGTTCGCGCCGTGAACAGATACGCAGGCGATTTCACCCACAGCGAACAGGCCCGGAATCACTTCATCCTCGCCCTGCGCATTGACGCGCAGCGCCTGGCCGGTCACTTTGGTCGGTACGCCGCCCATCATGTAGTGACAGGTTGGGATAACAGGAATCGGCTCTTTAATCGGGTCAACGTGCGCAAAGGTACGGGACAGTTCCAGGATTCCCGGCAGACGTGACTCCAGCACTTCGGCACCCAGATGGTCAAGTTTCAACTTGATGTGCGGGCCCCATGGACCATCACAGCCCCGGCCTTCACGAATTTCCACCATCATAGAACGGGCCACCACGTCACGACCTGCCAAGTCTTTGGCGTTTGGCGCATAGCGCTCCATGAAGCGCTCACCGTGTTTGTTCAGCAGATAGCCGCCTTCACCGCGGCAGCCCTCGGTGACCAGCACACCCGCACCTGCGATACCGGTTGGGTGGAACTGCCACATTTCCATGTCCTGCACCGGTACACCTGCGCGCAGCGCCATGCCAACACCGTCGCCAGTGTTAATGTGGGCATTGGTCGTCGACTGATAGATACGTCCTGCACCACCGGTCGCCAGAATGGTCGCCTTGGCTTTGAAGTAGACGGTTTCACCGGTTTCCATGCAGATAGCAGTACAACCCACAATCGCATCGTCGTCATTCTTGACCAGATCCAGTGCATACCATTCGGAGAAGATGGTGGTTTTGTTTTTCAGGTTCTGCTGATACAGCGTATGCAGCAGGGCGTGGCCAGTACGGTCAGCTGCCGCGGCAGTACGCGCCGCCTGCTCACCACCGAAGTTTTTTGACTGACCACCAAACGGACGCTGATAAACGCGGCCATCATCAAGACGGGAGAAAGGTAAGCCCATGTGTTCCAGTTCCAGAATCGCTTCCGGACCGACGTGGCACATGTATTCAATCGCGTCCTGGTCGCCGATATAGTCGGAGCCTTTGACGGTGTCATACATATGCCATTCCCAGTTATCGTCATGGGTATTGCCCAGCGCAACGGTAATACCGCCCTGCGCGGATACCGTATGAGAACGGGTTGGGAACACTTTGGACAGCAGGGCGCACGTCTGGCCCGACTGGGAGATTTGCAGTGCCGCGCGCATACCCGCGCCACCTGCGCCGATCACCACGGCATCAAATTCTCTGACTGGTAACTTCATTTACACACCCCACACCACAACAAACCCATAAATTGCATATGACAACAGTGCCACCACGATAACCAGCTGTAACAGCAGACGCGCCGCCAGCGATTTCACGTAGTCCGTTAAGACCTGCCACATACCAATCCAGCCGTGGATCAGGATGGAAAACAGCGTCAGGAGCGTGAACACTTTTGTAAATGCTGAGGCAAAGAAGCCACGCCAGATGTCATACGTCAGCGTGTCTGTCATCACCACGAAACCGAGCATGTAGATGATGTAAAGCGTAATAAGGATTGCCGACGCGCGCAGCAACAGCCAGTCCTGAATGCCATTGCGACCCAACGCGGATGCATTGCTTACCATACGAGGACTCCTGCTAAGATTGAAAGCACGACAGTAATACCAAATGTCACCTGCGCAGAACGCTTACCTGCTTCGAGCGTTTCCGCCAGATAACCAAAATCCATTAACATATGACGTATCCCGCCCACCGTATGATAGGCCAACGCGGTCAGAATGCCCCACATGATAAACTTCACAAAGAAGCCGCTCATGATAGATGCCGCGTGCTGAAAACCTTCAGGAGAGGAGAGAGAAAGACCGAGAAGCCACAACAGGATGCCGAGAGCAACCAGAGTGATGACGCCGGAGACACGGTGGAGAATGGACGATATTGCAGTAACGGGAAACCGGATCGTCGAGAGATCCAAGTTGACAGGTCTTTGTTTTTTCACGGTTTTGCCCACACAGCTCTTTTTTATTTTGCTTCCTCCGGAAGACAGGCCCAAACCCGAAAAAAAGGTTCAGTCTTAATCCGTCACCAAAATAGCAACATCCAGTGTTAAATGACGTGGTACAAACGCTGGGTGGCTCCTGGTGTCAGGGTGTTCCGGAGACCTGGCCGGAAGTATAGGACGATCACATTCTGATTACAATTCCCCTACAAACTCTTTGGAGAATTTTCGATGGAACAGTGATCCCACTCACGTTTTTCACAATTCATACAAATTTAATTATCTGATTTGACAATAGTTCAACAATTCAGTTACAAACTAGTCCGATAAAATCCTATGATGCACAAAAGTTATGGGGATACACTTTCTCCTAAGCTGAAGTTATGTAACATTGTCGGTAACCGCTTTAAATACCATCAGGTTATTGGTTACAAAGAAGTTATGTCCTGACCGGATCTTTAACAACCGCGATATGCACATGTCACGGCTTTACATTTCCAGTGGAACGCGCCTCTCACTCTGTACCCTTCACTGCTTATAATGCAGAGTGACACCGTGAAGTACTGCCAAATTGCAACATGCACGCGTTTCAGGTGTCGAAAGATCCTTACCTGCCTAAGGCGCTATGGAGACGAAAATGACAGATAAAAAAGTGACGCTAACCCTATCAGATGAAACGTCCATTGAACTGGGTGTACTGCAAGGCACGCTGGGCCAGGATGTCGTCGATGTCCGTCAACTGGGTTCCAACGGCCTGTTTACCTTCGATCCTGGTTTCACGTCTACAGCGTCCTGCGAATCAAAAATCACCTTTATCGATGGTGATGAAGGCATTCTGCTTCACCGCGGCTTCCCTATTGACCAACTGGCTACCCACTCTAACTACCTGGAAGTGTGCTACATCCTGTTAAATGGTGAAGCCCCCACGAAAGCCCAGTTTGAAGAGTTTAAACAAACGGTTACGCGCCACACGATGATTCATGAGCAGATTACCCGTCTGTTCCACGGTTTCCGTCGTGATTCACACCCGATGGCGGTGATGTGCGGCGTGACCGGCGCACTGGCTGCGTTTTATCACGATTCGCTGGATGTAAACATCGAGCGCCACCGTGAAATCGCCGCTTTCCGTCTGCTGTCGAAAATGCCTACCATGGCAGCGATGTGTTACAAGTATTCAATCGGTCAGCCGTTCGTCTATCCCCGTAACGACCTCTCCTATGCCGGTAACTTCCTGCACATGATGTTTGCAACACCGTGTGAAGAATACAAGGTTAACCCTGTGCTTGAACGCGCCATGGATCGCATTCTGATTCTGCACGCCGATCATGAACAGAACGCCTCGACCTCTACCGTACGTACCGCTGGCTCGTCAGGCGCTAACCCGTTTGCCTGTATCGCGGCCGGTATTGCCTCCCTGTGGGGACCCGCACACGGCGGCGCGAACGAAGCCTGTCTGCGTATGCTGGAAGAGATTAGCACCGTCGAGCACATTCCTGAGTTTGTGCGCCGTGCCAAAGACAAAAATGACTCTTTCCGCCTGATGGGCTTTGGTCACCGTGTTTATAAAAATTATGACCCGCGCGCGACCGTTATGCGTGAAACCTGCCATGAAGTGCTGAACGAACTGGGCATGAAAGACGATCTGCTGGAAGTGGCGCTGGAACTGGAACACATTGCGCTGAACGACCCGTACTTCATCGAGCGCAAACTCTATCCAAACGTGGATTTCTACTCCGGTATCATCCTGAAAGCCATGGGCATCCCTTCGTCCATGTTTACCGTGATTTTCGCCATGGCGCGTACCGTTGGCTGGATCGCGCACTGGAAAGAAATGCACGACGAAGGCATGAAAATTGCCCGTCCGCGTCAGCTGTATACCGGTTACACCGAACGCGAGTTCAGCTCGAAGCTGGATAAATAAGCTGTCCGGCAACGGGCGGTAAGGCGAAAAGCGGTGGTGTCCTTACGGGCACCGCCGCTTTTTTTTACTGACGCCGCCGGTCAGCGTGAGCGAATCTTAGTGAGAGGATGAACGGCGGACGTTTGAGATGCCCGAAAGGCCTGCCATTCTTCTCGCGTCACTTCCCATAATTGCGAGTCATGTGTGCCTGAAACGTACTGTTTTTTCTCTGTGCGGATACAGCGCATCCCACTGTTGACCGAAATATTCACAGATCGCTGATTCAGTGCCGCTTTTGGCGTTCTCAGCAGCGGTTTTTTCAGATCGGTAAACCAGTAATCCGTCACGGCCAGGCAGGCTTCTGTCATATAGCCCTGCCCCTGCCACTCCGGTACCAACCAGAAGCCCCGGTTATTATCCGGCGTCTCCATCAGGCAAATAACGCCAATCAGTTGCTGTTCCGCCGCTTTAGGCCGCAATGTCCAGTACCAGCCCGTCCCGGCCGCGACCGCCGGTAAGGCGACATTGGCAATATAGTCTCGTGCCCCGCCCTCGGGATAAGGCCAGGGCACCGAATCGATCAGGTAGCGTACAATTTCCCAGCGCGGAAACGCGATCTGCATGGCATCGGCATCCTTCAGCGACAGGGGTTTTAAGCGCAGCCTTTCCGTCACAATCTCAGGTGTCATGATGATTCCTTATGCTGTGAAGAAAACCGGGTGACGATATCCTTCGTTGACGAGTGACATTGCCCGCGTGCAACGGCGGGACAGGCCAGCGTTTTTATCTCTGACAGCCAGGGCACCAGTAAAACGGTCGGGCGGACAGGACGCCCTTTTCGATTACTTCACCGCAGCGGCGACATGTCTTGCCCTGGCGGTGGAACACTTCAAACCGAAATGCCGCTTCGCTGTGGTATTTTTTCATGGTGCCGCGCATGCGATAGGCATGACGCGGCACGGACAACAGCGCTTCGCAGAAAGCCGTCAGTTGCGCCTCACTCAGCGACTGTGCGTTATGCCGGGGAAGCAACTGGGCCAGCCAGAGGATCTCAGCACGTAAATAGTTGCCCAGTCCGGCCAGAAAAGCCTGATCCAGTAACAGTCCGCTGAACCGGCGGCGACAGAAACGCGGCGAGCACAGCCGTTCCCTGACCGCCTCTACGGTCAACTCCGCATTCAGTACATCCGGCCCAATGCGGTTGAGAAACGGATGACGGGCAAGCGTTTCCGCATTCAGGAGTTCAATATCCGACGCGCTGTAAAGCAATATCGCCTGATTGGCCGTCGCGAGACGCACACGTAACTGCCGTTTTGTCTCGGGCTGCATGTCTGGCGGGACGATGCGCCAGACGCCGTACAGCTGATTGTGCGAATACAGCGTCAGGCCGTTACTGAAATGGGTCAGCAACGCTTTACCGCGCGTCTCTATCGACGCCACCTGTTCTCCCAGCAATGCGGGCTCATAGGTTTTTAATTCGGGAAACGCAAACCAGACGTCGGTCAGGGGCTGGCCGACGATGGCCACTTCAAGCTGATCCGCCACGCGGCGAATCTCCGGTCCTTCAGGCATCACTCGTCCTCTTAATGCGTTGCGCCACCCACTTCCTTCACATCCTGAGCGGTGGTCAGGGTCGTTTGTACGGCAATTTTCAGCGCCTCAATAACGGTTGCGGCGGGCATACTGGGTGCACCCGGGTGATGCACCGCCTGTTCAGGCAGGTAGGGAATATGAATGAAACCGCCCCGTGCCGGGCTGCCGTTGCTTTCAAGCCAGTGCAACAGGCCATACATTGCCCGGTTACAGGTAAAAGTTCCTGCGGTTTGCGACACCGATGCCGGAATGCCCGCTTCCCGCACCGCGGCCACAATGGCTTTGATCGGCAGGCGTGAAAAATATCCGGCCGGGCCATCCTGAACGATGGGTTCGTCCACGGGTTGCCTGCCCGCATTATCCGGAATGCGCGCATCATCCACATTAATACCAATTCGCTCTACCGTGATATCGCTGCGACCGCCTGCCTGCCCGACAGCGATAACGGCATCGGGCCTGATCGTTTCCAGCGCCTGATACAGCACGTCCAGCACCTCGCTGAATACGACGGGCAACTGGCGCGTCACGATGCGTGCGCCGGCAATAGTCTGGCCTTCAAGGGCACTGACCGCCTGCCAGGAGGGATTAATGGATTCGCCGCCAAAGGGCTCAAATGCCGTCATTAATACCGTTTTCATGCTGCCTCACAAAAACATCAGGAAGTAGAGTAAGAAAATGTTAACAATTAACAGTAGCACACCGGTTGGCACCTGAGCTTTGATGACCGCGTTGCGATCCGGTAACTCCAGCAAGGCAGCAGGCACAATGTTGAAGTTTGCTGCCATCGGCGTCATTAACGTACCGCAGTAGCCGGAAAACATCCCGATTGCCGCCATGACCGCCGGGTTACCGCCATGCTGTAACACCAGAATGGGAATGCCGATGCCCGCGGTAATAATCGGGAACGCCGCGAATGCATTCCCCATCACCATGGTGAGCAGTGCCATCCCTGCCGCGTAAACCGTGACCGCAATGAAGCGGTTATCCACGGCAAGATAATGTTCGGTGAGATGGGAGATCGCGCCACCGACGCCCGCGGCCGTAAACAGTAGCCCCAGGGTTGCCAGGATTTGCGGCAGGAGAAACGCCCAGCCGATGCAGTCCAGCAAACGTCGGGTTTCCTGCATCGACTGCACTGGGGTTTCACGCGTCATTTTCATGGCGATCAGCCAGCCCAGCAGACAGCCTGTGGCCATGGAGAACAGCGTAATCAGGGTGGAATGGTTGCCCGCGCCGAACACCCACGTTTGCAGACCGGGAAGGTTATTAAACGCTAACACACCGATCACTGTCACGACGGGGATCGCCAGGGCTGGCAGGAAAAGTTTGTTGCCCAGACGCTGGGCACTGGCCTGTTTTTCCGCCTCACTGCGCTGGTGATAGCGGCCCATTCTTACCCCACCACAACCGGCAAGGATCCCCATGATAACCACCGCTACGCCCACGCTAATTTGCAACATACGTGTGCCGCTTTCGGCAGAGCCCATCAGTTGGGTCATCAGGGCGGTTGTCCAGTCACCCACCAGAAAAATCAGGCCATACAGTCCCCAAAATAAGCCAGTGGTGAAACGGCGCGGATTTGCGCTGTCGCGCCAGGATAAAACCGCGACAACCAGCAGAATCAGGCCAGCCAGCCACATCAGATACTGTTGCTGAATCATGACGGCTCTCCTTTGGCTTTCATGGCCTTGCTGTTGATAACGCGCAGTTCTCGTGCCAGCTGGCGGTCCAGCCTGATCAGGCGGGCGGAATGAATCAGAAAGGCTGAGAGCGCCGTGGGAATGCCCCACAGGGCAATATGCAATGGCTCAGTCTGGATACCGGCGGACTCCTGCATAAAGTTATGCATAAAAATAATGGCGCCAAAGGCGACAAAGATATCCTCACCAAAGAACAGCCCGACGTTGTCGGTGGCAGCGGACATGGCACGCAGGCGATGACGGACCTCGGGCGGTAGTGCCCCGTAGCGGTTTTCGCTGGCCCCCTCGGCCATCGGCGCAAGTAGCGGGCGCACCATTTGCGGATGGCCGCCGAGACTGGTCAGCCCGAGGGCCGCAGTCACCTCACGCACAAACAGATAGACAATGAGCAACCGTCCCGCCGTCGCCGTTTTGATCCGGGCAATCCACGCCTGCGCACGCTGTTTCAGACCATGGCGTTCCAGTAAGCCAATAACCGCCAGCGGCAGCAGCAGGATCAACGGCAGGTTGCGGGTATTCAGAAATCCCTCACCCAGCTTTTGTAAAATATCGCCCAGCGGCATCAGGGCAGCGATCCCGGTGACGAAGCCTGAAACAATGACCACCAGCACCGGATTAAAACGCAAAACGAAGCCAACGACGATGGCAGCAATGCCCAGCAGCGGCCAGAGATTTACTACGCTGTCCATACTTTTCCCCTCGTGAAATAGTAAGCCTGAGACGTTCAGGCTGGTTATGCCGTTTTTTTATTGACTGGTGACGGTGATAGCATGGCTGGCAAAGCTGGCACGCAGACGTTGCGCAAACGTCAGTGCATGCGCCCCGTCACCATGCAGGCAGACGGTTTCTGCGTTCACCTGAACCGCCTCACCGGTCACACTGATGACCTGCCCCTGTCGCACCATCATCAGGGTTTGCTGAATCGCCTGGTCTTCCTCTTCAATCAATGCGCCGGGCTGGCCACGGGGCACCAGCGCGCCGCTGCTGAGATAGCCGCGATCGGCAAACACCTCCTCCCGGGTTTTCAGGCCGTGATGGGCCGCCGCGCGAATCAACTCACTGTTAGCCAGCCCCACCATGATCAGCCGGGCATCGACGGCTTTGACGGCTCGCGCAATCGCCTCGGCCAGCGTGGCATCCGCCGCCGCCTGGTTATACAACATACCGTGAGGTTTAACGTGAACAAGCGACTGCCCTTCGCTCTCAGCCAGACTTTTGAGCGCACCAACCTGATAGATGATTTGCGCATAGACAGTTTCCGGCGGCAGTTGCATCGCACTGCGGCCAAAGTTTTCACGATCGGGAAAGCTGGGATGCGCGCCAATCGCCACGCCAAATTCGCTGGCCCAGCGAATGGCCTGCAACATCATCTGCGCGTCGCCTGCGTGAAAGCCGCAGGCGATGTTGGCGGAACTCACCAGCTGCAACAGCGCACGATCGCTGCTGCTCCCCTCGCCCAGATCGGCGTTTAAATCAATTTTCATTTGCCAGTCCCCAGGCCATTTGCCCCAATACATGCTGCTGCTGTCGCGTTGCCGCCAGCGCCTCTTCGGGCGTACAGGGCATAAAATGAATCGGCTCGCCCAGACGAATCTGCGCCAGATGATAAAGATCGCATTCAATGACGCAGGCGATACGTGGATAGCCGCCGGTGGTCTGTGCATCCGCCAGCAGAACGATAGGCTGACCGTTTCCAGGCACCTGAATGACGCCGGGCACCAGACCATGCGATAACAACTCGCGCGGCACGTCGCGTTGCAAAGCAGGCCCCTGCAAACGGTAGCCCATGCGATTACTTTGAGGGTTCAGCTTCCAGGCTGCTCGCCAGAACGCCTGTTGTGACGCTTTGCTGAATTCGTGGTATTCCGGTCCGGGTAACGCACGAATACGGTTACCCCAGAGCAACTGGCGCACGCCTTTTTTGCTCGTGAAGTGCTGTTGCGGTTTGCCCAGCGGAATGACGTCGCCGTCCTGCAGCGTTCGCCCCTCAAAGCCGCCAAAACCGGCCTTGATGTCGGTGCTGCATGAGCCCAGGAACGGCGGAATCGCGAAACCACCGTGCACAGCCAGGTAGCTGCGCATGCCGTGAATCGGTTTCTTCAACACCAGGACCTGCCCTTTTTTTACCGGTAAACGCCAGCCTGTCCAGACAGGCTTGCCATCCAGTTCGGCCTGACAACCCGCTCCCGTTAGTGCAAACCATCCATCCCGACGGAATTCCGCTTTGAACTGTCCGAGGACAATTTCCAGCACGGCGCTGCCCGGCGGATTGCCTGCCAGCAGATTGGCTGTGATCATGGCGGGCTGATCCAGGACACCACTGACGCCTATGCCATACTGTCGCCAGTGATAGCGTCCGAAATCCTGAATGCTGGTTGCCAGACCCGCGCGAAGAATGTTTAACATATCCCTTCCTTTTGCGGCACAAACCGGACATTGTCACCCGGACGTAGTAAGGTTGGCGGCTGCTGGCTGGGTGTGAAAAGCGCGACCTGCGTCCTGCCAATCAACTGCCAGCCGCCTGGTGAGACCAGCGGATAAACACCGGTCTGGCTGCCGCCGATGCCGACCGATCCAGCCGGAACCGCAACGCGCGGTTCGGCGCGGCGCGGCATATGCAGGCGCGCATCCAGGCCGGCCAGGTAAGGAAAGCCGGGCTGAAAACCAATAAAGAAAACCGCGTAATCCGTGCTGCTGTGTAACGCGACGAGCTGCTTTTCCGTCATGCCGGCGTGGTCGGCCACCTGACGCAAATCCGGCCCCGCCTCGCCCCCATAGATGACCGGTATGGTCACAAGGCGCGACTCTGTGTCCTGCACCTCACTTTCCTGCCACCACTGTTCAAGTTGCGCCGTCGCCTGTCGGGCATCTCTGGGCGGCTCCCGTAACAGCAGCGTCAGGTTGTTCATGCCGGGAATCACTTCCCGGGTCGCGTCGTGTGACTGCAAACGCTGGCACAGATGCCAGATTCGCTGCTGACTGGCCAGCGAAACGGGCGGAGACAACTCCAGTACCACCGCGCGCTCGCCCAGCATATAGCATCGTGTTTTTTGCAACACGTACCTCCTGGTAAACAGCTTTGCGGCGCTCAGACAGGATTCTGGCGCGCAAAAGCCAAATGTGTTTTACAACCCAGGAAGGTAGTTATGCGAAAGTGACGGTAATGTGTCAACAGGTTTGGGTTCTGCGCAGATGGCAGAACCCAGGGGGATCAGGCGGGATTGGGAATATCAATAAACGTGACATCCAGGCCATGATGCTCCGCCAGCCATTCACCCAACGCCCGAATACCCGCGCGTTCGGTGGCATGGTGGCCTGCGGCGAAAAAGTGCAGGCCTTGTTCACGGGCGCTGTGAATGGTTTGCTCAGAGACCTCGCCCGTAATAAAGGCATCTACGCCAAAGGCGGCCGCATTATCAATAAATCCCTGACCGCCGCCACTGCACCAGGCAACACGACGGATCGCTGCTGGCGCATTATCACCACAATGAAGCGGCTCCCGTCCCAGCACCTCAGTAATACGCTGTGCCAACGCATGGCCGCTCACAGGCTGAGTCAGTTCGCCCCAGGGCACCAGCGGCATAATCTCGCCCATCACGTTAATACCCAGCAGCTTAGCCAACTGCGCGTTATTACCCAGCTCAGGGTGCGCATCCAGCGGCAGGTGCCAGCCGTAGAGGTTAATATCGTTTGCCAGTAGCGTGCGCAGACGCTGGCGTTTCATGCCTTTAATCACCGCCGGTTCACTTTTCCAGAAATAACCGTGATGTACCAGCACCGCATCGGCTTTGCGCGCCACCGCTTCATCCAGCAGCGCCTGGCAAGCGGTCACGCCGGTAACGATCGTTTTCACTTCAGGTCGGCCTTCGACCTGTAGCCCGTTTGGCGCATAATCGCTGAAGGTATGGGTTGCCAGCTGATCGTTAACGATTTTTTCTAACGCATAGTGATTCATTTCTGCTCCTTGCCACCTCAGGCCACATTTTTTGCGCGCTCGAAGGCGTCGAGTGTCTTTTTACGTGCGTCCTTATGTTCCACGATCGGTGTTGGATAATCGAGTGTCTTGTTGTTTTTCCGCGCCCATTCGTGCGGCTGATGAATCGCACTGTCCGGCACGTCTTTCAGTTCGGGAAGGTAGTGACGAATAAAATCACCCTGTTCATCGAAACGCTCACTTTGCGTAGTAGGGTTAAAAATGCGGAAATACGGCGCGGCATCGGTCCCCGTGGACGCCGCCCACTGCCAGCCGCCGTTATTGGCGGCCAGGTCGCCATCGATAAGCTGCTGCATGAAATAGCGCTCGCCTTGGCGCCAGTCGATTAACAGATCCTTTACCAGAAAACTGGCCGTGATCATGCGAAGCCGGTTATGCATCCAGCCGGTCTGCAACATCTGTCGCATGGCGGCATCGACGATGGGATAACCGGTTTTCCCGGCTTTCCAGGCGTCAAAATGCGCCTCGTTTCGTTGCCACGCGACATGACGCGTCCAGTGGACAAAAGGCTGATGCTTACACAGTCGGGGAAACGCAACGATGAGATGGCGATAGAACTCACGCCAGATGAGTTCATTGATCCAGACAGCCGCCGGGCTGCCTTCCAGCGCCCCGGGATGTTCATGCAACACCCGATGCAGACACTGGCGCGGTGAAAGCACGCCGATGGTCAGGTAAGCCGATAACCGGCTGGTGCTGTCGCGCGCAGGCAGGTCACGCTGCTTTGGGTAATCCAGCACGGCATGTTGCGCAAACGCACGTAGCCGCTTAATCGCCGCCTGTTCACCGGCCGGAAACAGCGCATCATCAACCTCAGCATGGTCGTAATCAAACGGCGAAATCGCTTTTGGTGTGTTCAGGGGCGCGCCAGCCCGGGCTTTAGGCGCCGGGACACACTCAGGCAACCCCTGCTGCAGGCGACGAATAAAGGCTTTGCTGAACGGGGTAAACACTTTGTACATCTCACCATCGCCGGTCTGGATACTGCCGGGCGACAAAAGTACGCTGTCATCAAACCCCTGACAGATCACGTCCGCTTCATCTAACCGCTTTTCCGCCTGCGCATCGCGCTGACGTTCGTTAAATTCGTACTGGTAGTTATAAAACAGTTGATCAACGTTTTGCTGTTCACAAAACGTGACGAGAAAATCCACGCTGGCAGCGAAATCATTACACTGATGAACATGCAGCGGGATGCCTTTTTCGGCCAGTGATGCCTGCAGGCTGCAGAGATTCTGGTGAATAAACGCGGCCTGGCGGGGGGCCATATCGTGTTGCTGCCACTGTCCCGGCGTGGCAATAAACAGTGCTATGACACGGGCATCTGACTTGCTGCAGGCGGCATGCAGCGCAAGGTTATCATTGATGCGCAGGTCATTACGGAACCAGACAAGATGGGTCGTCATCATGCTCCCGACTCATTGTCCGTAGCGCAGGCGCAGCGCTTCCGGGTAAGGATCGAAGTAGCGCTGCTGCGTCAGCCACGGATGAGGATATTCAGCCATGTAGTGCTTAAGAATCGTAATCGGCGCCAGTAACGGTTGCGTGCCCTGACGGTAACAATCAATCAGTGACGTCAGTTCTCTGCGTTGCGGCGAACTCAGTTGACTGCGGAAATAACCCTGAACATGCATCAACACATTGGTGTGGTTAGTGCGCGAGGCCGGTTGTGACATCAGATCCATAAGGCGGTTGCGGTACTCGAAGGCAAACGCCTCCAGCGACTCCCACTGGTTCATCGAGGCAACAAAGGGGCCCAGTTCACGGTATTTTTTTTGCGAATGCGCCAGCAGTAACAATTTATACTGGCTGTGGAAGGCAATCAGGCCATGACGGGTCAGCCCCTTTTTCCACATTTCATGAAACTCGTGCAGCGCGCAAATCCGGCCGATAAAGTTTTCACGTAATGTCGGATCGTTCAGACGCCCGTCTTCTTCGAGCGGTAACCAGGGCATTTCACGTTGCAGAAAACGGGTAAATATACCGGTTCCCGCTTTACGGTTATTATTGGTGGCGGGCTCGTAGATACGCACGCGCTCCATCCCGCAACTGGGTGATTTTGCACACAGTATGTAGCCGCACAGGTGATGCAGCGATTTCACGCGTTTTTCGGACCAGTCGCGCATCTTATCGGTGATGTCATCGCCGCCCTCTTTGCTGAAGCAAAGGTGCAGTTCATCGTCGTCGCTCTGCTTAACTAAGCGCAGCGCCGGGCGCGGCGTGGGCAGCCCAATCGCCATTTCAGGGCAAACGGGTTCGAAACGAACAAAAGGCGTCAGTTGCTCAGTGGCGAACGCGAGCCGCTTGTGGCCGCCATCAAATCTGACGCTCTCACCAAGCAGGCAAGCGCTGATCCCAACGGGAATTTTTTCGCTCATACTTGTACAACCTCCGAAAACTTGTAGAGGTTTAAGTGTAGCGTAAAACGACCGGGATGGTACAGATTCTGTGTAGCAAAAGTGAACGCCGCGAAGCCTTTCAGATGACCAGCCCGTGGTCTTTTTTAACGGTTTATTCTCCCACTGCCACGCTGACCAGCCAGCGCCGAATCACCTTTTCATCCTCAGGCGTGACACCCGAAAGCAGGCTGGCCTCAACCAACTGAACCGCTACTTTGCACTGCGCGAGAACGTCACGCCCGGCGTCAGCAATCTCAATCACCTGAATTCTGCCGTGCACCGCATGCGGACGACGACAAATCATTCCGGCCCGCTCCAGATTCGCCACAATGACGCTCATCGTCTGTGGCGTCAGCAGCGACAGACGCGCAAGGTCGGCACCCGATGCGCCGGGATAGGCCGCAAGCATGGTCAGCACCGAAAATTGCGGCAACGTGACGCCTTTATCCTTCAGCGCATTTTCCATTCTGATTTTATGAGCCGCATGGGCCTGCCGCAGCAGATAACCAATATGGCCTGACTCACCGCGTTTTCCTTCACCGGGTTCGGGGATGGCGGTGCTCTGCAGATCTGACTTGCGCATAATATAAGAGTTCGTATATTGTTATTCGAACTCTTATATTAGCAGATGAGGTATATCGTGACATCGCTTAATCACCGTCGCAGCGACTGGTCTTCGTTCGAACATACCGCACCCGATGTGGTGGCAGCCTTAGCGATGCTGGGCAAAGCCGTTGACGATTCCGGGCTGGAAAAATCGCTCACTGAGCTGATCAAACTGCTCGCTTCACAGCTGAATGCGTGCGCTTTTTGCCTCCAGTACCATCTCAATCTGGCGCGTAAGACCGATTTGAGCCCGGTAAAAATGGATCTGGTCGCCGTATGGCGCGAAGCCGGTATCTATTCGGAGCGGGAATGTGCGGCGCTGGCCTGGACAGAGGCCCTGACCTTAATGGTGCAGCAGCCGGTTTCTGATGCGGTTTATGCTGAGGTCAGCCGCGTCTTCGATAAACAGGAGATCGCGTTTCTTACCTCGGCTGTTGCCGCGATCAATGCCTGGAACCGTATCGCAGGCGCGCTGCAGTTTGCCCCGCCGGTGCCTAAACGCTAAGAAGCGCGTAAAGTGCGGTGCCCGTCGGGCCGCCATGTCGGGGCTACGGGCCAGATAACAAGGAAGGGCTGCCCGTGAACGGGTACTGGCGAACGGGGCGGCTTGCCCGGACACTGGGAAGGTTTCCTGCGTCACTGGCGCAAAGCTAAGGCGCAACTAAGCTGCGTGACGGAATGAACAGGGAAAAAAGAGGCGCTGTGTCGACCTTAACACCGGGCCACAGCACACTGCAGGTGAAAACAGATAAGCACGTCTGAAAACGCTGGCAATCCCCTCTGTAGGGATGTGTCCCCAGGCCTGTGCGGCGTAAAATCAAGCGCACAGCAGGGACTTACCAGAAAATACCCGCCGCTGCTTCAGACTGCGCCAGCCAGACCGGTTTGGCGCTGGTTTTGCACCACATCCGATGCAGGTAGCTGTAGAAGCGCGCCCGATCCTGGCGAAACAGCATAACTGGCAGAGCGAGCAGACCTGACAGGATGACCAGCGTTCGGCGCAAAATAATTTTGTGAAGTGGATAGGTGCGGTACATAGCAGCCTCCTGAGTAAAAAAACGTCATAAATGTGATCTGTGTCTAATATTACGCCGGGTTGGATGATTTTACTACTCATCTGACCACTAAATTTGCGTCTTTTTTGTTCTGCACGGGTAAGTTTACCTGGCCGTTATACCCAGGTTAATTATGAGTTACAGAGGTGATCCTTCAACGGATTTCATGGCAACACGGACGAACGCCAGAAAAGTTGATACAGTGTGTTTTCCCTTTTCAGGCAATGGCAGGATTGGTGTGACCACGGTTTTAATCATTGAAGATGAGAAAGAAATTCGCCGCTTCGTGCGCCTCGCGCTGGAAAGTGAAGGCCTGAAGGTTTTCGATGCTGAGACGCTGCAACGTGGGCTGATCGAAGCCGCCACGCGAAAGCCCGATTTAGTCATCCTTGATCTGGGTTTACCTGATGGCGACGGCAAGACGTTTATTGGTGAACTCCGCCAGTGGAGCACGCTGCCAGTTATTGTTCTCTCTGCCCGTACTGACGAGCAGGACAAAATTGACGCACTGGATGCTGGTGCCGATGATTACCTGACTAAACCTTTTGGGATTGGTGAACTGCTGGCGCGTGTTCGGGTCGCCCTGCGGCGTCATGCCGGGAAGCACCCGGATCCGAAGGTCAGCTTCGCCGACGTGGTCGTCGATATTGCCGCACGCCGCGTGCTGCGCGCGGGCGAAGAGGTTCACCTTACGCCCATCGAGTTTCGTTTGCTGACCACATTACTGAATAACGCGGGGAAAGTTCTGACGCAGCGTCAGCTGCTGAATCAGGTCTGGGGACCCAATGCTGTCGAACACAGCCATTATCTGCGCATTTATATGGGCCATCTGCGTCAAAAGCTTGAAGCCAATCCGACACAACCCGTTCACCTGCTGACGGAAACCGGTATCGGCTACCGGTTCATGCCATAAAAAAAGCGCCAGCGGCGCTTTTTTTATTTAACAGATTTATCAGGCGTTTTTCAGCACTTCACTGACAATCTCGACGGCTTCTTTCTCGATCTGCGCACGGTGCTCTGCGCCCAGGAAGCTTTCACAGTAGATCTTATACGCGTCTTCGGTGCCCGATGGACGCGCAGCGAACCAGCCGTTTTCCGTCATGACTTTCAGTCCACCGATAGACGCGCCGTTACCGGGAGCGGCCGTTAAGCGCGCGGTAATCGGATCGCCCGCCAGCGTATCTGCACTGACCATTTCAGGTGACAGCTTCGACAATGCGGCTTTCTGCGCTGATGTTGCTGGTGCCTGCAGACGGTTGTAGCTTGGCGCACCGAAGCGTGCAGCCAGTTCATCATAGTGTTGCTGCGGGTTCTTGCCCGTTACGGCCGTAATTTCTGCCGCCAGCAGACACAGGATGATCCCGTCTTTGTCGGTTGACCAGGGTGTGCCGTCGAAGCGCAGGAATGACGCGCCCGCACTTTCTTCGCCGCCAAAACCAAAGCTGCCATCAAACAGGCCATCCACGAACCATTTAAAGCCCACCGGAACTTCTACCAGCTTGCGGCCAATATCGTCCACGACCCGGTCAATCATCGCACTGGACACGAGGGTTTTACCCACGGCAACATCCTGACCCCACTGCGGACGGTGCTGGAACAAATAGTTGATCGCAACGGCCAGATAATGGTTTGGATTCATGAGCCCGGCAGGGGTAACAATGCCGTGACGGTCATAATCTGGATCGTTTCCGAAGGCCAGATCGAATTTGTCTTTGTAGGCCAGCAGCCCCGCCATGGCGCATTCGGACGAACAGTCCATGCGCACCACACCATCTTTATCCAGGTGCATAAAGCGGAAAGTCTGGTCGACAGCGTCATTCACCAGCGTCAGATCCAGCTTGTAGTGCTCAGCGATACGCTGCCAGTAAGCGATCCCGGAACCGCCAAGCGGATCGACACCAATCTTCAGGCCCGCTTTCTGAATCGCAGGAATGTCGATGATCTGTGACAGACCTTCCACGTAAGGCTGAATCAGATCTTTTTCATGGATGTGGCCGCTGGCCCAGGCCTGATCCAGTGACAGACGTTTAACGTCTTTAAGGCCGTCTTTCAACAGCTGATTCGCGCGGTCTTCCACCACTTTGGTAACGTTGGTATCTGCCGGCCCACCGTTTGGCGGATTGTATTTAATGCCGCCATCTTCCGGGGGATTGTGCGACGGCGTAATCACAATGCCATCCGCCAGTGGGCCGCCGGATTTGTTGTGTTCAAGGATAGCGTTCGAAATCGCAGGCGTTGGCGTATAACCGTTATCCTGCTGAACGATCACATCAACCCCGTTTGCGGTCAGCACGGACAGCACGGACAGCAGCGCGGGCTCAGACAGCGCGTGCGTATCTTTACCCACATAGCACGGGCCGGTAATACCGTTCTTTTTACGCTCTTCCGCAATCGCCTGCGCAATCGCCAGAATGTGCTTTTCGTTAAAGCTGTGACGTCCTGCGCTACCGCGATGGCCTGATGTGCCAAATTTCACCGCATGTTCTGGATTCGCCACATCGGGCTGCAGGACATAATATTGTGAAGTTAATTGTGCAACGTTAATCAAATCGCTCTGCTGGGCAGGCTGCCCGGCACGGGGGTGATTGGCCATTGGCGCTTCTCCCTGACGCTTCAGTTTAAATGGTGCCGCAAACTTTCTCAGCCAGTTCCGATGGGAACTGCATCGACAGCATAATGTGTTCGATCATGCTGCGTTTACGACCGGTATTGGTATTCGTAATGACCCAGTACGGCGTGCCGGGCACATGCTTCGGCTTGGTATGGGTGCCGCTTTGCAGCAGCGTGTGCTCATCGCCTGCAAAATAGATGCGCGTACGGCCCTGCATGGAGGTGGTCGCCTCAGCAAACGCGGCCGTATCCAGACGATAGAGCGTTGACAAGATTAGCATAAAGCGATTTACCGCCCGCTTCTGCTCTGCATATTCATCAGAAAGCAGCAACTCGCGCACCGCACGAACACGATCCTGAGGGCGTGACTCATTCCCTGCCGACTGTGCCGTTTTAGACGGCTGCGAGGCGGCAACAGGCTGTGTTTCGGTCGCGGTGGCTGTCTGACCCGCAGTAAACTTCAGCATACGGCGCAGAATATCGGATGCGCTTTCGCCAATATGTTGCGTGTGGCTGGCAATATAACGGTAGAGCTCTTCGTCAACTTCGATCGTTTTCATCTTATTCCGTACGGTTTTGACTCACGACAGAACCCGCGATTTTCTGAAAATCCAGAGGTAAACACCGGGGTTTCAGGCCGTGTGCAGGTTCTAACATGAAGATTATAAAGTTAAATTCAGACAGGCTGATAGCATTCAAACGGTTTAGGGGCAAAAGTCAGAATATGTCCTAATGCCACCGGAAGCAGCGCACCTGAAAAGGTGAAACCATGATAACCTAAGCGCAGGTCTCACACTTAAGAACTTTGCTATGATTTTGAATGCCCGTCTGCAAACTGAACAATCTTCTGCTGATTCCACACCCGTTCTGCTCATTCACGGTTTGTTTGGCAGTCTTGATAACCTCGGCGTTCTGGCGCGCGGTCTGAAAGATGACCATCCGCTTATCCAGGTTGATGTGCGTAATCATGGCTTATCTCCGCGCGCTGACGAGATGACCTATCAGGTTATGGCCCAGGATATGCTGGACACGCTTGATGCGCAGGGCATTGAGCGCCTTTCCGTCATTGGTCACTCCATGGGCGGTAAAATTGCCATGACGATGAGCGCCCTGGCCCCTGAGCGGATAGAACAGATGGTGATGATCGACATTGCGCCCGTCGACTATCAGACGCGCCGCCACGACGAAATTTTTGCCGCGATCCGAGCCGTCACCGACGCGGGCGTGACGCTGCGCAGTGAGGCGGCCGGGATTATGCGTCAGCATCTTAACGAAGAAGGTGTGATTCAGTTCATCCTGAAATCGTTCAGTAGCGGTGAATGGCGCTTTAACGTTCCAGCGCTCTGGGACAACTATGCGTATATCACGGGTTGGGAAACGGTGCCCGCGTGGCCGCACCCGGCGTTGTTCATTCGCGGTGGTGACTCCCCTTATCTGGACAATCAGTACCGTGACGCGATACTGCAACAGTTTCCCGCCGCGCAGGCGCACGTGATTGGCGGTGCAGGTCACTGGGTCCACGCCGAAAAACCTGATGCTGTTTTACGCAGCATTCGCCGCTTTTTTGCACGATAAATCCGCTTAACTGGCTGTAAAAGTTTAGGATTGGCGTCCATGGTTAGCCTGGAGTATGATGGCGCGCTAAATTTTTGCCGTGGGCGCGTATCCACGGTAAAAGCCAGTAATTTAATCTGCGCAGCGGCACGATCCGTTTGCGCCCATTCAGTTGTACTAAGCCATGGCAAAAGAAAACACTGACCGCACGACGCTCGATCTGTTCGCTAACGAGCGTCGCCCTGGTCGCCCTAAAACCAGTCCGCTTACGCGTGATGAACAACTGCGTATCAATAAACGCAATCAACTGAAACGTGACAAAGGGCGCGGGCTTCGCCGTGTCGAACTCAAAATGAACAGCCAGGCGGTAGAAGCGCTTAATACGCTGGCTGAACAGCGTAATCTCAGCCGCAGTGAATTAATTGAACAAATGCTGCTGGCGCAACTCAAACTGGACTAACGCACGCAAACCGCACACAGAAACAAATGTCGCGGCTTTACAAGTTCCGCCCTTTTGCGTGGTCTGCTATCATTTGCTGAATATGCTCAGGCATTCATTCTATCATCAGGATTTAAGAGGTTATTTTACCCATGGCAATCGTAGGCATCTTCTTTGGCAGCGATACCGGTAACACCGAAAACATTGCAAAAATGATCCAGAAACAACTGGGCAAAGACGTTGCAGAGGTTCACGACATCGCGAAAAGCACTAAAGAAGATCTGGAAGCCTTTGACATCCTGCTGCTGGGTATTCCGACCTGGTACTATGGTGAAGCACAGTGCGACTGGGATGACTTTTTCCCGACGCTGGAAGAGATCGACTTCAACGGTAAGCTGGTGGCGCTGTTCGGTTGTGGCGATCAGGAAGACTACGCCGAGTACTTCTGTGACGCGATGGGCACCATTCGTGACATCATCGAACCTAACGGTGCCATTATCGTGGGCCACTGGCCAACCGAGGGTTACCACTTCGAGGCCTCAAAAGGTCTGGCAGACGATAACCACTTCCTGGGCCTGGCGATTGATGAAGATCGCCAGCCAGAACTGACGAACGAACGCGTCGACAAGTGGGTTAAGCAGATCTTCGATGAACTGCAACTCAAAGAAATTATCGAAGCCTGATAGCCGTGAGCGCAGTGTGGGCGCTGGTCCACACTGCATCAATGGCTTTTCCTATAAAAATAATAGCTACATTTTTGTAACTTTCCGCATTTAGTCTGTAGAATACCCGCATCGATCATCTGCTTATTTCCCTGGAATTGAGATGACACAACGCGAAATGGTAGCCAGCCCGCCCTCCATGCTTTGTACCGCGAACATCGCCACGGTTTCATCGCAGGCAGCATCGGTTTTCATTTCAGCGCATCAGTTCTATAATGAGACGCAAATGAGAATGGCGGTCGATCGACATACAGGCTACATGCCACAAGAGTGACCAAAGTAACAGGACAATATCCGCATGACTGACAACAACACCGCATTAAAGAAGGCTGGCCTGAAAGTCACCCTGCCCAGACTCAAAATTCTGGAAGTGCTTCAGGAACCTGCATGCCATCACGTCAGCGCGGAAGATCTGTATAAACGCCTGATTGATATGGGCGAAGAGATTGGACTGGCCACGGTTTACCGTGTACTGAACCAGTTCGACGATGCCGGCATTGTGACCCGCCACAACTTTGAAGGCGGTAAATCGGTGTTTGAGCTGACGCAGCAGCACCATCACGATCACCTGATCTGTCTGGATTGCGGTAAAGTCATTGAATTTAGTGATGAGTCTATTGAAACGCGTCAGCGTGATATCGCGACCCGTCACGGTATTAAGCTCACCAACCACAGCCTGTACCTGTATGGTCACTGTGCCCTGGGCGATTGCCGCGAAGACGAAACACTGCACGACAAGTAACGTTTGTCAGACGGTAAAGAAAAAGCCGATGCCTGCATCGGCTTTTTTGTGCCTGTCAGTCACGCCACCAGCGTTTCCTGCAGGTAGCGCCAGCGGGGCACCGAGGTGGAGCAGTCCAGAATCGCAACGGAAATGCGGCTTTTATTTTCCCCATTCATCATCTGCACTTCCCGATACTGAATGGTGACCTCGTTAGCGTGCTCTGACAGGATCACATGTTCGCTGGTCGCGATGCGCATCCCTTCCCGTGCGCCCTGTAAGCGGCGAAAGAGTTCTTCAACCTCATTGAGGTTCAGCATCTTGCCCTGTGGCGTGACCATCTGGAAGTCAGGATGAAAATGAGAAAGCAGCAGATGAAAGCTGTCACCACTGTCACGGCTGTGGTTAAAAATATGTTCAATGAGTTGATGTAAGACGACAACGCTGTGTTTGGCTTCCTGTGCGAAAACTGTCATTTTTTTCCTTTTTAACCCGCAAACAAAGACTACAGAGGGTTAGCGTACCTGAAAAAAAATAATTCACACCGGGAAAGTTATTAAAAAAATTAAACTGAGAGCGATTCCACAGAAGTAAAATTAATCGAATTAAACGGGTTCAGGACAAATGTCGGCGCTAAAAAAAATCCACCCAATAAAAAAGGGCGATTGCTCGCCCTTTACCGATCATCTGATGACTATGCGGCGTAAATTATTCGCCGTTTTTCGCCCAGGTATCGCGCAGACCAACAGTACGGTTAAACACTAACTGCGACGGTGTTGAATACACACTGTCAGCGCAGAAATAGCCTTCACGTTCGAACTGATAAGGCGCACTGGCTTCTGCGTCACGCAGACCGGGTTCAACGAAGCCGTGTTTAATCGCCAGCGAATCCGGATTGATTGTCGTCAGAAAATCATCCGCCGCACCCGGATTCGGGACGCTGAACAGACGGTCATACAGACGGAATTCTGCCGGTAGTGCATGTTCAGCTGAGACCCAGTGGATAACCCCTTTGACTTTACGGCCATCAGCAGGATCTTTGCTCAGCGTATCGACGTCACAGGTGCAGTAGATGCAGGTGATATTGCCTTCTTCATCTTTCGCGGTCCGTTCCGCACGGATGACATAGGCATTACGCAGACGCACTTCTTTACCCAGCACCAGGCGCTTATATTGCTTATTCGCCTCTTCGCGGAAGTCGGCACGATCGATCCAGATCTCGCGGCTAAAGGGAACATCGCGTGTGCCCATTTCCGGTTTGTTAGGATGATTTGGCATGCTGAGCACTTCATTGTGCCCGGCAGGCAGGTTTTCCAGCACAATTTTCACCGGATCCAGCACCGCCATCGCCCGCGGCGCATTTTCGTTGAGATCGTCGCGGATACAGGATTCCAGCGAAGCCATTTCAACGATGTTGTCCTGCTTCGTGATACCAATGCGGCGGCAGAACTCACGAATGGAGGCCGCGGTGTAACCACGACGACGCAAACCCGACACGGTTAACATGCGCGGATCGTCCCAGCCTTCAACATGCTTCTCGCTGACCAACTGCGTCAGTTTGCGTTTTGACATCACCGCATACTCCAGATTCAGGCGCGAAAACTCATACTGACGCGGATGAACATGAATAGTAATGTTATCCAGCACCCAGTCATACAGGCGGCGGTTGTCCTGGAATTCCAGCGTGCAAAGGGAGTGCGTAATGCCTTCCAGCGCATCCGAAATGCAGTGGGTGAAATCGTACATCGGGTAGATGCACCACTTATTGCCGGTTTGATGATGCTCGGCAAACTTGATGCGGTACAGCACCGGATCGCGCATGACGATAAAGCTGGAAGCCATGTCGATTTTCGCGCGCAGACAGGCTTTGCCCTCTGCGAACTCGCCATTGCGCATTTTTTCAAACAGCGCGAGGTTCTCTTCCACACTGCGGTCGCGGTAAGGGCTGTTTTTACCCGGTGCCGTTAAGGTACCGCGGTATTCACGAATTTCGTCTGGCGTCAGTTCATCAACGTAGGCCAAGCCTTTGTTGATCAGTTCAACGGCATAGTGATAAAGCTGGTCGAAATAGTCAGATGAATAACGAACCTCGCCGCTCCAGGTAAAACCCAGCCACTGCACGTCACGCTTAATGGATTCGACGAACTCCATATCTTCTTTGACCGGATTGGTATCGTCAAAACGCAGATTGCACTCGCCCTGATAATCTTGTGCAATACCGAAATTCAGGCAGATTGATTTAGCATGGCCGATATGCAGATAACCATTTGGCTCTGGCGGAAAACGGGTATGCACACTGCTGTGCTTACCGCTCGCCAAATCCTCGTCAATAATCTGACGAATAAAGTTCGTTGGGCGGGCTTCAGCCTCACTCATCTCAAAATCCTCAACGCATAGAATGGGTGGTTTATACCACGTAATATCCGGGTATGATCCACAAAGCGTTGCAGAGAAACAACCGTTTGTTGGGCGATTAAAATAAAAAAGGCAGGAATCGCTTCCTGCCTTTTGTTGAGGATACAGGGAATTAGCCTTTTACTTCATACAGCGGGGTTTCACCGGCGATGACCTGGCCCTGCGTCAGCAGCGTTAAACCGGCGAAGTCTTCAATATTGCTCACCACCACCGGACTGATCATTGAGCGGGCATGGGCGTTAAGATAGTCCAGATCCATCTCCAGCACCGGCTGGCCTGCTGTGACCTGTGCACCCTCTTCCACTAAACGGGTAAAGCCCTGACCGTCCAGCGCCACGGTATCCAGCCCCATGTGCACGACGATCTCTACCCCGTTTTCACTTTCCAGACAGAAAGCATGGTTCGTGTTGAAAATTTTCACCACCGTACCGGCTACAGGCGCAACGACGCGCTTGTCGCTCGGCTTAATCGCCACGCCATCACCCACGGCTTTACTGGCGAAAGCCTCATCCGGCACCGCATCCAGTGCGATAACCTCACCGCTCACCGGGGCCACCAGCGTTGCGATAACGCGTTTTTCACTGTTCAGGACGGCCTGGGGTTTGGCCTCGTTAGCGGGGGCTGGCGCACTGCCACTGCTGGCTGCGCCAGCAACCGGGCCTTTCACCAGCACTTTTTTCATGGCCGTGGCGATACTTTCCGCCTGGGTACCCACGATAATCTGGACACTTTGCTTGTTGAGGCGAATCACACCCGACGCACCCAGCCGTTTTGCCACACCTTCGTTAACCTGGCCCGCATCTTTCACGTTCAGACGTAAACGGGTAATACAGGCATCAATGGCGGTAAGGTTGTCTGAACCGCCCACCGCGCCGATGTAGCGGCGTGCCAGTGATTCCGTGGCGCTTTCACCATTATCAGTGGTATCAACGTTCACGTCATAACCGTCCGCTTCATCCCCCGCTACCGCCAGTTCACGACCTGGGGTCATCAGGTTGAATTTTTTGATGGTAAAGCGGAAGACCAGATAATAAATCACGAAGAACACCAGGCCCTGCGGAATCAGCATGTACCATTGCGTCGCCAGGGGATTACGGGTAGAGAGCACCATATCCACTAATCCCGCACTGAAGCCAAAGCCGGCAATCCAGTGCATGCTGGCAGCGATAAAGACCGAGATGCCGGTCAGTACAGCATGGATGACATACAGTACCGGTGCCACGAACATAAAGGAGAATTCCAGCGGTTCGGTGATACCGGTAAAGAATGCTGCGAAAGCGGCCGCCAGCATGATACCGCCCACTTTTGCCCGGTTTTCAGGGCGAGCGCAATGGTAAATTGCCAGCGCCGCGCCCGGCAAACCGAACATCATAATTGGGAAGAAACCCGCCTGATAGCGGCCAGTGATGCCCGGGATAGCAGTGCCATTTGCCAGTGACTGCGCACCGCCGAGGAATTTAGGGATATCGTTAATGCCTGCTACGTCGAACCAGAAAACGGAGTTCAGCGCATGATGTAAGCCAACCGGAATAAGCAAACGGTTAAAGAAGGCGTAAACACCCGCACCAACCGATCCCAGTTTTTGTATATGCTCACCGAAGCTCACCAGACCATTAAAGATGACAGGCCAAATGTACATCAGGATAAATGCCACCAGAATCATCAGGAAGGACACCAGAATAGGCACCAGCCGACGCCCGCTAAAGAATGAGAACGCTTTGGGCAGTTCTACATGGCTAAAACGGTTATAGACTTCTGCGGACAGCACGCCTACCAGAATACCGACAAACTGGTTGCTGATTTTTCCAAACGCCGCCGGCACGTCCGCCACCGGGATTTTCTGGATCATGGCTACAGCAGCCGGTGAACACAGCGTAGTGACGACCAGGAAGCCCACAAAGCCGGTCAGTGCAGCCGCACCGTCTTTATCTTTTGACATGCCGTATGCAACGCCAATGGCGAACAGCACCGACATATTTTCGATGATCGCGCCACCGGATTTAATTAACAACGCGGCAAAGGCATTGCCTGCACCCCAGCTGTCAGGATCGATCCAGTACCCTATTCCCATTAAAATTGCTGCTGCGGGCAGCGTAGCGACCGGCACCATCAGGGCCCGCCCCACACGTTGTAAGTAACTTAACATTGACCTTTTCCCCCATTGAAACTGACTTATTGCATGGCTGCCGCTTAATGTTGTTATGTCAGCAGCCCGCTTCTGACGGCATTACACTCAGTGCTGAGGAGTGTAATAACAAATTAATTCGCTCT
This sequence comes from Pantoea sp. SGAir0180, assembly GCF_043546245.1. Classification (NCBI taxonomy): domain Bacteria; kingdom Pseudomonadati; phylum Pseudomonadota; class Gammaproteobacteria; order Enterobacterales; family Erwiniaceae; genus Pantoea; species Pantoea sp. SGAir0180. The sequence continues at coordinate 2,552,850 of NZ_CP028071.1, forward strand.
ACAAATTAATAGCAGCCATTTGTGACAAAAATCACCAAAAATTGATTTTTAACGTCGACATGACTAGCTATGAACGCCCACTTATTTTATGATGCGAAATATCGAGACGCGCGTTTCCTTCCCGTTCGCCTGTCCTCACCGGCAACATGGCTTTGCTGCGCGTCGAATCCTTCACTCACATTTGAGGTGCAACATGAGACTGATTCCTTTATCTACTCCCACTCAGGTCGGCAAATGGGCAGCGCGCCATATAGTGAACCGTATTAATGCGTTTAATCCCAGCGCTGACAAGCCCTTTATTCTGGGACTGCCTACGGGCGGTACGCCTTTGGAAGCGTACAAGCACCTGATCGATATGCACAAAGCGGGCCAGGTTAGCTTCAGACATGTCATTACCTTCAACATGGATGAATATGTCGGGCTGCCGAAAGAGCATCCGGAAAGCTACTACAGCTTTATGCATCGTAATTTCTTTGACCACGTTGATATTCAACCTGAAAACATCAATTTGCTGAATGGTAATGCGCCCGATATTGACGCAGAATGTCGCCGTTATGAAGATAAAATTCGGTCTCTGGGCAAAATCCACCTGTTCATGGGCGGCGTCGGTAATGATGGCCATATCGCCTTTAACGAACCCGCGTCGTCATTATCTTCACGCACTCGTATCAAAACGCTGACTCACGACACACGTGTGGCAAATTCACGCTTTTTTAACGGTGATGTTGATCAGGTGCCGAAATATGCCCTGACCGTTGGCGTGGGCACGCTGCTGGACGCTGAAGAAGTGATGATTCTGGTTACTGGTCACGTTAAAGCACAGGCGTTGCAGGCTGCCGTGGAAGGAAACGTGAACCACATGTGGACAATCAGTTGCCTGCAACTCCATCCTAAATCCGTGGTGGTCTGCGACGAGCCCGCGACCATGGAGTTGAAAGTTAAAACGGTGAAGTACTTCCGTGAAATGGAAGCGGAAAATATGCAGGGCGTTTAATACCGTTATTACGTCACCTGCTGTCAGATGCACGAGCGGCAGGTAAGCCGGGAGAAGAAGATGTACGCATTAGTCAATGGCCGAATCTACAGCGGCTACGAAATTCTGGATCACCATGCCGTGGTGATCGCTGACGGACGCATTGAACGGGTTTGCCCTGTTACTGCCTTGCCGTCAGGCATTGAACAGCAGGACGTAAGCGGCGCCATTATCGCGCCCGGCTTTATCGACCTGCAGCTTAACGGCTGTGGCGGCGTCCAGTTTAATGACGATATAGACGCCATCAGCGTGGAAACGCTGGAAACCATGCATCGCGCCAATGTGAAATCGGGCTGCACCAGCTTTTTGCCTACGCTGATTACCAGCAGTGACGCGCTGATGGTGCGCGCGGTGGAAACAATGCGCGCCTTTTTGCAGAAGTATCCTCACGTTATGCTGGGCTTACATCTGGAAGGCCCCTGGCTGAGTGTGGCGAAAAAGGGCACACATAACCCTGCCCTGATCCGTGAGCCCGATGCGCAGATGGTGCAATTCCTTTGCGACAACGCAGACGTGATCAGCAAAGTTACGCTGGCACCCGAAGTGGTGGGCAGCGCGGTGATTCGCCAACTGAGCGAAGCGGGTATCGTGGTCTCAGCCGGGCATTCCAGTGCCACTTATGAAGAGGCAAAAGCGGGGTTTGCGGCGGGCATTACGTTCGCCACGCATCTCTATAATGCGATGCCTGCCTTTGCCGGACGTGAGCCCGGCCTCATCGGTGCGCTGTTTGATGCGCCTGATGTATACTGCGGCATTATTGCAGATGGTTTACATGTCCATTACGCTAACGTCCGCAATGCTAAACGCATCAAAGGTGACAAACTGGTGTTGGTCACCGACGCGACAGCACCGGCGGGCGCTGCTATCGATAAGTTTATTTTTGCTGGTAAAACAATCTATTATCGTAACGGGCTGTGCGTGGATGAGCAGGGCACGCTAAGCGGTTCAGCACTGACAATGATTGAAGCCGTACAAAACTGCGTTGAGCATGCGGGCATTGCGTTGGATGAAGCCCTGCGCATGGCATCACTTTATCCCGCACAGGCAATGGGCGTTGAAAAACAGTCAGGTACGATTCAGGCAGGGAAACTCGCCAACCTGACGGTTTTTACACGCGACTTTAAAATTATTAAGACGTTAGTCAATGGAGATAACGTCCTGAGCGAGTAAGCACTGAATGACCACTGGCGGCCAGACTCAAATTGGAAATGTCGATCTTGTCAAACAACTGAATAGCGCGGCCGTCTACCGGTTAATCGACCAGCAAGGGCCGATTTCACGTATTCAGATTGCGGATTTAAGCCAACTTGCCCCCGCCAGTGTCACCAAAATTACACGTCAGCTTATTGAGCGCGGTTTGATTAAAGAAGTGGACCAGCAGGCGTCCACCGGCGGTCGCCGCGCCATTTCTATCGTGACGGAAACCCGCCACTTTCACACCATCGGTGTGCGTCTTGGCCGCAATGATGCCACGCTAACCCTGTTCGATTTAAGCGGTAAATCCCTGGCTCAGCAGGATTATCCCCTGCCCCAGCGCACGCAGGAAGCACTCGAACAGGCGTTGTTCGATGCCATTGCGCATTTTATCCAGCAGAGTGAAGCGAAAATTCGCGAGCTAATCGCGATTTCCGTGATTTTGCCCGGCCTCGTTGATCCGCTTAATGGCGTTATCCGCTACATGCCGCATATTCATGTGAATCAGTGGCCGCTGGTTGCTAATCTAAAGCACCGGTTTAACGTCACCAGTTTTGTGGGCCATGATATTCGCAGCCTGGCGCTGGCTGAGCACTATTTTGGCGCAACGCGCGATTGTGCCGACTCGATATTAGTGCGCCTGCATCGGGGAACCGGCGCAGGCATTATCGCCAACGGGCAGATTTTTTTGGGCAGTAATGGCAATGTCGGTGAAATCGGTCATATTCAGGTCGATCCCCTGGGGGAACGCTGCCACTGTGGCAACTTTGGCTGTCTTGAAACCATTGCGGCAAACAGCGCCATTGAACATCGTGTAAGCGAGCTACTGAATAAAGGCTACCCGAGCATCCTGACTCAGGCGGCGTGCCAGATGCAGCATATCTGCCAGGCCGCCAATCAGGGCGATGCGTTAGCCTGCGAAGTTGTCGAGCATGTGGGGCGTTATCTGGGTAAGGCGATTGCGATTGCGATCAACCTGTTTAACCCGCAAAAAATCGTGCTGGCAGGCGAGATCACCGAAGCAGAACGTGTCTTGCTACCCGCGATTGAAAGTTGCATTAATACGCAGACACTGGCGGCCTTTCGTAAAAATCTGCCTGTGGTGCGTTCACAACTCGATCATCGCTCGGCGATCGGCGCCTTTGCGCTGGCGAAACGAGCGATGTTAAACGGCATCCTGCTGCAACATCTTTTGGAAGACTAAGCGCAGCCTGTTTTCTGACAGCGCGCATCGGAACACATTTATGACGATTAAAAATGTAATTTGTGACATTGATGGCGTGCTGATGCACGACAATACCGCGGTGCCCGGTGCAAAAGAGTTTTTGCAGCGCATTCTGGCTAAAGATATGCCATTAGTGGTGCTGACCAACTACCCTTCCCAGACGGCGCGGGACTTAGCCAATCGATTCTCCTCCGCGGGCATCGACATACCGGATTCGGTGTTTTACACCTCAGCCATGGCGACCGCTGACTTTCTGCGTCGTCAGGAAGGCAAAAAAGCCTATGTCATTGGTGAGGGTGCGCTGGTGCACGAACTCTACAAAGCGGGCTTTACCATCACTGACGTTAACCCGGACTTTGTCATCGTGGGCGAAACCCGGTCGTTTAACTGGGACATGATGCATAAGGCGGCTTTCTTTGTGGCAAACGGGGCGCGTTTCATTGCCACCAACCCCGACACGCACGCCAGGGGATTCGTGCCCGCCTGCGGTGCCTTGTGTGCCGGTATTGAAAAGATCTCCGGTCGCAGGCCGTTTTATGTCGGCAAACCCAGCCCGTATATCATGCGTGCCGCGCTGAATAAAATGCAGGCGCACTCAGAGGACACGGTGATCGTGGGTGACAACCTTCGCACCGATATTCTGGCCGGTTTTCAGGCCGGACTGGAAACCATTCTTGTCCTGTCTGGGGTGTCAACCCTGAGCGATATTGACGCGATGCCTTTCCGTCCTGACTGGATTTTCCCTTCCGTGGCCGATATCGATCTCTTCTAAACGTTCAGCTTATGACGCACTGCCGCCTCAGGCAGTGCATTCCCCTTCCTTGCCCCTCTCTGCTGGCTTGAGATCGTTCAAAAAACACCCCAAAATCACTTTTCATTGCCGATTCATCAATAAAAAGACACTTTCATTAGATAAAATTCAATATCCAGGGTTATTCAACAACCTTTTTATCAGTGAAACACGATTCCTCTTGCATTGTGCACCTGAAATAACGCATTTTCTTATACATCACGCAGCGAACGGCTGCCGGACAAACGTAAAATTACATCGCCGCAGGTGAGTTCAGGAGTCAGATATGTGTTCTATTTTTGGTGTGCTGGATCTGAAAAGCGATCCCGTTGAGTTACGTAAAAAAGCATTGGAAAGCTCACGCTTAATGCGTCACCGTGGGCCGGACTGGTCAGGTGTGTATGCTGACGACCACGCGATCCTTGCTCACGAACGTCTCTCAATTGTCGACGTCAACAACGGTGCACAGCCACTGTATAACGCCGATCACACTCACGTTCTGGCCGTCAACGGTGAAATCTACAACCATCAGGCCCTGCGCGCAGAGTTAAGCGATCGTTATAGTTTCCAGACCGGTTCGGACTGCGAAGTCATTCTGGCGCTGTATCAGGAAAAAGGCGTCGATTTCCTGGACGAGTTGCAGGGCATGTTTGCCTTTATCCTTTACGACACCGTGAAGCAAACGTATCTGATTGGTCGCGACCATATCGGTATCATTCCGCTGTATATGGGCAACGATGAGCACGGCAACCTGTTTGTGGCGTCTGAAATGAAGGCACTGGTGCCGGTTTGCCGCACCATTAAAGAATTCCCACCGGGAAGCTACCTTTCCAGTACTGACGGTGAAATTCGTCGTTACTGGCAGCGTGACTGGATGGAATACAAAAACGTTGAAAACAACGTGACTGACGCGGCTGGCCTGAAACATGCGCTGGAAGAGTCGGTAAAAAGTCATCTGATGTCAGACGTTCCTTATGGCGTGCTGCTGTCTGGCGGTCTGGATTCTTCTATTATCTCAGCCGTGACCAAGCGTTTTGCCGCTAAGCGCGTTGAAGATCAGGACAAAAGCGATGCCTGGTGGCCACAGCTGCACTCTTTCGCCGTCGGTCTGGAAGGCTCACCGGATCTGAAAGCAGCCAAACTGGTTGCCGAGCACCTGGGTACGGTTCACCATGAAATCCACTTCACGGTGCAGGAAGGTCTGGATGCTATTCGTGACGTGATCTACCACATTGAGACCTACGATGTGACCACCATTCGTGCCTCCACGCCGATGTACCTGATGTCGCGTAAGATCAAAGCGATGGGCATTAAAATGGTGCTGTCAGGCGAAGGCGCAGATGAAGTCTTCGGTGGCTACCTCTATTTCCATAAAGCGCCTGATGCCAAAGAATTCCATGAAGAGAACGTGCGTAAGCTGCTGGCTCTGCACATGTTTGACTGTGCTCGCGCCAACAAAGCGATGTCCGCCTGGGGCGTAGAAGCGCGCGTGCCGTTCCTGGATAAGAAATTCCTGGATGTCGCCATGCGTATCAACCCACAGGACAAGATGTGCGGCAGCAACGGTAAAATGGAAAAACACATTCTGCGCGAATGTTTCTCTTCCTATCTGCCTGAAAGCGTTGCCTGGCGTCAGAAAGAGCAGTTCTCTGACGGCGTAGGTTACAGCTGGATTGACACGCTGAAAGAAGTGGCGGCTAAGCAGATTAGCGATCAGCAACTGGCGACGGCGCATTTCCGCTTCCCGTATAACACGCCGGGTTCGAAAGAAGCGTATCTCTATCGCGAAATTTTCGAAGAACTGTTCCCACTGCCAAGTGCTGCCGAGTGCGTGCCAGGTGGGCCGTCTGTTGCCTGTTCGTCGGCAAAAGCGATTGAGTGGGATGAAGCCTTCAAAAACATGGACGATCCTTCAGGACGTGCCGTGGGCGTGCACCAGTCCGCTTACAAATAAGTGCTATAATGAGTGAACAGATGGGCCAGTAATGGCCCATTTTTTGTGGAGTTGCCGTTGTATTCACTGAAAAATTGCCGAATAAAGCACCACCCTGGTTATAAGCCAGACAAACAGGCGTTTGAAGGCAAAAAACGGCAAAAAACTTGTTGACGCTGTGTAGTCAACTCCGCATAATGCGCCCCGCAACGCCGATGAAGGTTGCGCGAAAAAAGATGGCTACGTAGCTCAGCTGGTTAGAGCACAGCACTCATAATGCTGGGGTCACAGGTTCGATTCCCGTCGTAGCCACCATCTTTTTTTTGCGGGAGTGGCGAAATTGGTAGACGCACCAGATTTAGGTTCTGGCGCCGCAAGGTGTGCGAGTTCAAGTCTCGCCTCCCGCACCATTTCACGAGTCGGCAGCATGGATGGGGTATCGCCAAGCGGTAAGGCACCGGTTTTTGATACCGGCATTCCCTGGTTCGAATCCAGGTACCCCAGCCAATTTCGATGTATCTCGCGGCTGCGAGTGGACGAATGGGATATCGCCAAGCGGTAAGGCACCGGTTTTTGATACCGGCATTCCCTGGTTCGAATCCAGGTATCCCAGCCATCATCGAAAGGTAATACAATTTGGCTACGTAGCTCAGCTGGTTAGAGCACAGCACTCATAATGCTGGGGTCACAGGTTCGATTCCCGTCGTAGCCACCATTTTCTTGGGGTGTCGCCAAGCGGTAAGGCACTGGTTTCTGATACCAGCATTCCGGGGTTCGAATCCCTGCACCCCAGCCATTTTAGACAATTTGATTTGACACCATTGGGGTGTCGCCAAGCGGTAAGGCACTGGTTTCTGATACCAGCATTCCGGGGTTCGAATCCCTGCACCCCAGCCAAATTAAGCAAAAAAGCCCGCAGTAGCGGGCTTTTTTGTTTCTGGCTTCCGGCTCATGACCACGCGTCACATCCGTGCGACGCGTGGCTGAGGCTTACAAGCCTAACGCATAGCGCAAGACCTGACGTTTCAGCACGCCGGAATGCTCAGCGGCGATCAATCCCAGATTGCGTACCAGCTTTAACGGGCCGACGCGGTTGCTAAACGTAAAATAGAACAGATCCATCCCGCTCTGCATCAGCAGATTATCGTGGCGGCGCTGGCGCTGATAACGTAACAGCACCCGTTCCGACGACCAGGTTTCAGCATTGTCACGTGCAGCAATTACTACATCCATTAACGCATCGATGTCACGATATCCCAGATTCACGCCCTGCCCTGCCAGAGGATTAATGGTGTGCGCCGCATCACCGACCAGCGCCAGCCCCGGCAGGACATAACGCGCGGCATGACGACGCACCAGGGGAAAGCCACCGGCTGCATGCACATGAAAACGGCCCAGTCGGGCCGGAAAGTGATGGGCGATCTCTTTCTCCAGCTGCGCGACAGGCATGGCCTGTAACTGTCGGATACGGGCGGCGGCGTCATACCATACCAGCGAGGCATGATGACCGAACAGCGGCAGGAAAGCACGTGGACCGTCGGGCGTAAAGTGCTGCCAGGTCGCATCGCCAGCCGGATGCTCGCAGGTGACGCTGATCAGTAAGCAGGACTGTGCGTAACTCCAGCCATGAATCCCAATACCCGCCATCTGTCGCACCTGTGAACTTGCGCCGTCTGCCCCCACCACTAACTTTGCGGTTACGGTCGTGCCATTGCTTAATGACAGCGTCCAGCCCGCATTACAGGGCTGAAGATCCTCCATCGTCGCCGGGCACAGCAAGGTGATCCCTCGCTGCGTCATCTCTTCCCACAGCGCACGTTGCAGCACCGTGTTCTCCACCATATAACCCAGTTCAGGCAAACCCAGCGACTCCGCATCGAAACTGACCTGCGCCGTCTGCCACTCCCAGGTTTCCAGTTTGCGGTAAGGCGCACAGCGCATCGCCTCTACGCGTTGCCAGACGTTCAGTTGTTTCAGGAGCGCCACCGACGAGGAGCCGACAGCGGAAATGCGCACGTCCGGCAGGCTGTCGGGATCGAAAGGTGGCGGGGTTGCCCGCTCAATCACCGCCACCCGGAAGCGGTGCTGCGCTAAACCACAGGCCAGCGCCGCTCCGACCATGCCGCCGCCGACAATCACCACATCAAACTGGTTATCCTGCATCACTTGTATCCCTCTCTTAGGCCGCCACTTTTCAGCGCGGTGGTATTCCTGCAAAGTGTACCGGAAAAATGAGGCACGATCAGAAAAGCCCTCAGGCTGGTCACATCCGCAGCAAAGCATTACAATACGCGCCCAGCACTTCACTGCACTGATTTAATGGCTAGCTCGATGACAAAAAAACTGCATATCAAAACCTGGGGATGTCAGATGAATGAGTACGATTCATCTAAGATGTCTGACCTGCTGAACAGCACGCACGGCTATACCCTGACAGAGGAAGCCGAAGAGGCGGATATTCTGCTGCTCAACACCTGCTCAATCCGCGAGAAAGCGCAGGAGAAGGTTTTCCACCAGTTGGGGCGCTGGAAAAAACTCAAAGAGCGCAACCCGGATTTGATCATCGGTGTTGGCGGCTGCGTCGCGTCGCAGGAAGGGGATCATATTCGCCAGCGTGCGCCTTGCGTGGACATTGTCTTTGGTCCGCAAACCCTGCATCGCCTGCCTGAAATGATTAATACCGTGCGCGGCAGCAAAAGTCCGGTTGTGGACATCAGCTTCCCGGAAATCGAAAAATTCGACCGCCTGCCTGAACCGCGGGCCGAAGGCCCCACCGCGTTTGTCTCCATCATGGAAGGCTGCAACAAATATTGTACGTTCTGCGTGGTGCCTTATACGCGCGGTGAAGAAGTCAGCCGTCCGTCAGACGATATTCTGCTGGAGATCGCGCAGTTGGCTGCGCAGGGCGTACGCGAAGTGAACCTGTTAGGACAGAACGTGAACGCCTATCGCGGCGAAACCTTTGACGGCGACGTGTGCACCTTTGCTGAACTGCTGCGTCTGGTGGCGGCGATTGACGGCATTGACCGTATTCGCTTCACCACCAGCCATCCGATTGAGTTCACCGATGACATCATTGATGTCTATCGCGATACGCCAGAGCTGGTGAGCTTCCTCCACCTGCCTGTGCAGAGCGGCGCCGACCGGATTCTGACGCTGATGAAGCGTGCGCACACTGCGCTGGAGTACAAGGCTATCATTCGCAAACTGCGCGCTGCACGCCCTGACATTGAGATCAGTTCTGACTTTATCGTGGGTTTCCCGGGTGAAACACAGCAGGACTTTGAGCAAACGATGAAGCTGATTGGTGATATCAACTTTGATATGAGCTACAGCTTTATCTACTCAGCGCGTCCGGGCACACCTGCGGCAGACTTGCCTGACGACGTCAGCGACGAAGAGAAAAAACAGCGTCTGTATATTCTGCAGGATCGCATCAACCAGCAGGCCATGGCGATCAGCCGCCGTATGCTGGGCAGCGTGCAGCGGATTCTGGTAGAAGGCATTTCACGTAAAAACGTGATGGAGCTGACCGGCCGGACCGAAAACAACCGAGTGGTGAATTTCGAAGGTCCGGTAGAGATGATTGGTAAGTTTGTCGACGTCGAAATTGTCGATGTGTATACCAACTCCTTGCGCGGCAAGCTGGTGCGGACTGAAGAGGAAATGGGCTTACGTGTGGTTGAAAGCCCGGCCTCCGTTATCGCCCGTACCCGCAAAGAAAATGATATCGGCGTTGGCGTCTTCCAGCCCTGATCTTCCGTTATGTGCGGCAGTTCACCGTCGGCTGCCGCACATTCTGCTGTTTTGCACTTGGTTTCTGCCGGTGCCGCCCAAATATCACCTCGTAAGCTTGCGCCCCGGCGTGACCGCATAAATAATTTCGTTATGATGCATCCGCTTAACACATCTGATGCACCCGCAATCCCTTTCAACTGGCCCTGAGTGACCCAAAGGATTCGTTTGAATATTGAAACCCGTGAAATCGCCCTTGAACCGGCTGATAACCGCCGTCTGATGAGCCTGTGCGGTCCATTTGATGACAATGTAAAACAGCTGGAGCGTCGTCTTGGCATTGAGATAAACCGCCGGGACAATCAGTTTAAACTGGTTGGTCGGGTGCTGTGCGTGAATGCCGCGGTCGAGATCCTGAAAACACTTTATGTCGATACCGCGCCCGTGCGCGGCGAAATTCCGGATATCGAACCCGAGCAGATTCATCTGGCGATCAAAGAAAGCCGGGTGCTGGAACAAACGGCAGAAAGCGTGCCCGACTACGGTAAAGCGGTCAATATCAAGACCAAGCGTGGCGTCATCAAGCCTCGCACCCCAAATCAGGCACAGTATATTGCCAATATCCTCGACCACGACATCACCTTTGGCGTGGGCCCGGCGGGTACCGGTAAAACCTACCTGGCCGTCGCTGCCGCGGTCGATGCGCTCGAACGCCAGGAGATTCGTCGCATCCTGCTCACGCGCCCCGCCGTCGAGGCCGGTGAAAAACTGGGCTTCCTGCCGGGCGATTTGAGCCAGAAAGTGGACCCCTACCTGCGTCCGCTTTACGACGCCCTGTTTGAGATGCTGGGCTTTGAAAAAGTCGAGAAGCTGATGGAACGCAACGTTATCGAAGTCGCGCCGCTGGCCTATATGCGCGGCCGTACGCTGAATGACGCGTTTATCATTCTTGATGAAAGCCAGAACACCACTATCGAGCAGATGAAGATGTTTCTGACCCGTATCGGCTTTAACTCGAAAGCGGTCATCACCGGCGACGTCACGCAGATCGACCTGCCCCGCCACACAAAATCGGGTTTACGTCACGCGATTGAGGTCCTGTCTGAGGTGGAAGAAATCAGCTTTAACTTCTTTCACAGTGAAGACGTTGTGCGTCATCCGGTCGTGGCACGCATCGTGACCGCTTATGAAGCCTGGGAAGAAGCCGATCAGAAACGTCGCGATCAGCAGGCTGAAGAGCGTAAGCGTGAAGCCCTTGCCGCCCAACATAGCGTTCAGGAGAAACCATGAGCGACGTGATTCTCGACCTGCAACTGGCCTGTGAACAAACAGAAAATCTCCCCACGGAAAGCCAGTTTCAGCGCTGGCTGGAAGCTGCGGTGACGCCGTTTCAGCCGGAAAGCGAAGTGACTATTCGTCTGGTGGATGAACAGGAAAGCCATGAGCTTAACCTGACCTACCGTGGTAAAGATAAACCCACCAATGTGTTGTCATTTCCTTTTGAAGCGCCACCCGGTATTGAATTGCCCCTGCTGGGCGATTTGATCATCTGTCGTCAGGTCGTGGAACAGGAAGCGCAGGAACAAGGGAAAAGCGTTGAAGCCCACTGGGCGCACATGGTGGTTCACGGTACGCTGCATCTGTTGGGTTATGATCACATTGAAGACAGCGAAGCCGAAGAGATGGAAGGTCTGGAGACCAAGATAATGCTTGCTCTTGGTTATCCTGATCCGTACATTTCGGAGAAAGAAAACGCCTGAGTTGTGGACTCAGGCCATCCTGCTGCCGGTAACCCGACCGGCAGCATCACTTACTGACCAGAGAGATCTTTAAAAACCGCCATGAGCGACGACCATTCTCAAAACAGCGATGCACCCAGTAGTAAAAAGGGATTTTTTTCCCTACTGCTCAACCAACTGTTTCACGGTGAACCCAAAAACCGTGACGAGCTCCTGAGCCTTATCCGTGATTCCAATCAAAAGGACCTGATTGATCAGGATACCCGCGACATGCTGGAAGGCGTGCTGGATATTGCAGAACAGCGCGTACGCGACATCATGATTCCGCGCTCTCAGATGATCACCCTGAAACGCAACCAGAACCTCGAAGAGTGCCTGGATGTGATCATTGACTCCGCACACTCCCGCTTTCCGGTGATCAGCGAAGACAAGGACCATGTTGAAGGCATCCTGATGGCGAAAGATCTGCTGCCGTTTATGAGCAGCGAATCAGAAGCCTTCAGCGTCGAAAAAGTGCTGCGTCCTGCGGTGGTTGTGCCTGAGAGCAAGCGCGTTGACCGTATGCTGAAAGAGTTTCGTTCCCAGCGCTATCATATGGCGATTGTGATCGATGAGTTTGGTGGCGTGTCCGGACTGGTCACGATTGAAGATATTCTCGAACTGATTGTTGGCGAAATTGAAGACGAATATGACGATGAGGAAGATCGGGATATCCGCCAGCTCAACCGCCAGACCTACACGGTGCGTGCGTTAACCCCCATTGAGGATTTCAATGAGGTGTTCGGCACCCAGTTCAGCGATGACGAAGTGGATACCATTGGTGGACTGGTAATGCAGGGCTTTGGTCATCTGCCGGCGCGCGGTGAAAGCATCGACATTGATGGTTACCAGTTCAAAGTTGCCATGGCCGACAGCCGCCGTATCATTCAGGTCCACGTAAAAATCCCGGAAAATTCGGCGCTACCTCAACTGGATGACGAATAACGCTATGGCATTAGCCTCCTTTTACCAGCAGCAGCGGGGCCGTCTGCTGCTGGCTTTACTGAGCGGCGCCTGTGGCACGCTCGCCTTTTCCCCTTATGATTTCTGGCCTGCCGCCCTGCTTTCGCTGTTCGGCCTGCAACTTCTGACGTTGAACCGCACCAGTCCTCAGGCCAGCGCCATTGGTTTCAGTTGGGGGTTTGGCCTGTTTGGCAGCGGTATTAACTGGGTTTATGTCAGCATTGCCACTTTTGGCGGCATGCCTGGCCCGGTGAACGTTTTTCTGGTGGTCCTGCTGGCGGCTTACCTCGCGATTTATCCGGCGCTGTTTACCGGCATCCTGAACCGGATTTGGCCACGTCCCACACTGTGGCGACTGGCGCTGGCCGCTCCCGCGTTATGGCAGGTGACGGAGTTTTTGCGCGGCTGGATTTTAACCGGCTTTCCGTGGTTGCAGTTTGGCTACAGTCAGATTGATGGCCCGCTAAAGGGGATTGCGCCGCTGGCTGGCGTGGAAAGTATTACCTTCCTGCTGATGGTCATTGCGGGTTTGCTGGTTTATGCGCAGCAGCGACGTCAGGTGAAAAGCCTGGTGGGCGCGCTCGCGTTACTGGCAATATGCTGGCCGTTGCGTTATCTGCACTGGTATCAACCTTTACCCCAGCAGGCGGTCGATGTCGCGCTGGTGCAGGGCGATATTCCCCAGTCGATGAAGTGGGACCCGCAGCAGTTGCTGAACACGCTGCGCATTTATAACGATTTAAGCCAGCCGCTGATGGGAAAAGCCCCCATTATTATCTGGCCGGAGTCGGCAATTACCGATCTGGAAAGTAACCAGCAACCGTTCCTGCGTTCGCTGGATGCCGAACTCCGCGCGCGCGGTAGCGCACTGGTGACCGGTATCGTGGATTCGCGCCTGGAGCAGAATCGTTATCATGATTACAACACGGTTATTGTGCTGGGCGGGCCGAAGCCCTACAACTACTTCAGCACTAACCGCTATCAGAAAAACCATCTGGTGCCGTTTGGTGAGTTTGTTCCCATGGCGGATTTGCTGCGCCCGCTTGCCCCCTTCTTCGATTTGCCGATGTCTGCCTTCAGCCGCGGTGCCTATTTGCAGCCTCAGCTCAATGTGGCGAATTATCACCTTACGACGGCGATTTGCTACGAGATCGTGTTGGGTGAGCAGGTGCGGGCGAACTTCCGTCCGGACACCGACTTTCTGCTGACCGTCTCTAATGATGCCTGGTTTGGTCACTCGATTGGTCCCTGGCAACACTTCCAGATGGCGCGTATGCGCGCACTTGAGCTGGGCAGACCGCTGCTGCGCGGCACCAATAATGGCGTAACCGCCGTGGTGAATGCCAATGGCGATGTGGAAAAGGTTCTGCCGCAATTCACGCGCGGCGTACTCGTGGATAAGGTAACGCCTACCCGCGGCGAAACGCCATACTCGAAAGCCGGGCTCTGGCCGGTATGGATAGCGACAGTGCTGGCCGGGTTACTGGCCTTCATCCGACGTCAGCGCTGACACGCTGTGGTGAAGCGCTGCTTCGCCACAGCCTTTCGCGGTGTCTTAATCCGCACGCTGTTTCCCTTCCCCCTTTTACTGCATTTGTTTCTGCTTCTGCTTCTGCTTCTGCTTCTGCTTCTGCTTCTGCTTCTGCTTCTTCAGTCAAACCGCCCGTTCACCCCACTGTCATTTTATTCTGGCACGATGATTGCTAAATGTTTCTGTATTCCTGCAACGCGGGGCTTGTTACCCACGATGGCATGGGCGTAATGCACCATTAACGCTCAATCTGCGCACCTTCCGCGTGCATGGACGCGCGATTGCCTTTTTTTGGTGCGAATGCCATCGCAAAAAAGAAACTTTTTTGTTTCATTAGGTTAACAATCCGCTATGTTAGTGAATATTCTTAAGCGCAGACGCGCGAGGGAATAATAAGAAAAGCAGTGCAAAATACACACAACATCACACTCAGTACAGGGTTGATCCTGTGCAATTTCCACACGAAGGAGTTGGAACATGCAATTACGCAAAGTGGCATTATCTCTTTTGCTGTTGAGCGCAGCAGCGGGAGCGGCCCAGGCGGAAGATCTCAGCGGTACCCTGAAAAAAATTAATGACAGTGGCGTCATTGTTATCGGGCATCGCGAATCGTCAGTTCCCTTTTCATATTACGATAACCAACAGAAAGTCGTTGGCTATTCACAGGCTTATTCAAACGCGATTGCTGATGCCATTAAAGCGAAGCTGAATAAACCTGATCTGCAGATCAAAATGATCCCGATTACTTCACAGAACCGTATTCCGCTGCTGCAAAACGGCACCTATGACTACGAATGTGGCTCAACGACCAACAACCTTGAGCGCCAGAAACAGGCGGCCTTTTCCGACACCATTTTTGTTATCGGTACCCGCTTGCTGGTTAAAAAAGGCAGCCCAATTAAGGATTTTGACGATCTGAAAGGCAAGACTGTCGTGGTGACCTCAGGTACGACGTCAGAAGTGCTGCTGCATAAACTGAACGACGAGAAAAAGATGGATATGCGCATCATCAGCGCCAAAGACCATGGTGATTCGTTCCGTACGCTGGAAACCGGTCGTGCCGTGGCCTTTATGATGGATGACGCCCTACTGGCTGGCGAACGCGCTAAAGCGAAAAAACCGGATGACTGGGTCATTATCGGTACGCCACAGTCTAAAGAAGCTTATGGCTGTATGCTGCGCAAAGACGATCCGCAGTTCAAAAAGCTGGTTGATGACACCATTGCAAAAGCCCAGACCTCCGGCCAGGCAGAAAAATGGTTCGACACCTGGTTTAAACAGCCTATTCCTCCTAAAAACCTGAACATGAACTTTGAATTGTCTGATGACATGAAAGCCCTGTTCAAAACGCCGAATGATAAGGCGCTGAATTAACAACGATAACAAGGGCGGCGCTGTCGCCCTCTCGATTGCTGAAACCGCGGCGTGGACAGACCGCCTGATCGGGTCGTTCCCCTGACTCAGGCGCATTAAGCCGTTCATCAATCTTCAGGGTAGCTCTGCTACCCTTTTTTACCGGAGTTCGTTATGGGTATCGATTGGAACTGGGGCATTTTTCTCGAACAGGCCCCGTTCGGAAATACCACCTATCTCGGCTGGTTGTGGTCCGGTTTTCAGGTGACAATTGCTGTCTCCTGCTGTGCCTGGATTATCGCTTTCTGCGTAGGTTCATTCTTTGGCATTCTGCGTACCGTGCCTAATCGGCTGCTGGCAACGATTGGCACCTGCTATGTGGAATTGTTTCGTAACATCCCCCTGATCGTGCAGTTCTTCTTCTGGTATCTGGTGGCGCCAGAGCTGGTTGGTCAGAAGCTTGGCATGTGGTTTAAGTCGGAGCTGGATCCCAACCTGCAGTTCTTTATCTCGTCGGTGATCTGTCTGGGCCTGTTTACCGCCGCACGCGTCTGCGAGCAGGTGCGCGCGGCGATTCAGTCTTTGCCGCGGGGACAAAAGAATGCCGGGCTGGCAATGGGCCTGACGCTGCCGCAAACCTATCGCTATGTGTTGCTTCCTAATGCTTACCGCGTGATTGTGCCGCCAATGACGTCAGAAATGCTTAACCTGGTTAAAAACTCGGCGATTGCGTCGACGATCGGCCTGGTGGACATGGCTGCGCAGGCGGGCAAGCTGCTGGACTATTCCGCACACGCCTATGAATCGTTTACGGCCATTACGCTGGCCTACATTGCCATCAACCTGGTGATTATGTTTTTAATGAGCCTGGTTGAGCGCAAAGTGCGTCTGCCCGGCAATATGGGAGGCAAGTGATGTACGCGTTTGACTGGAGTTCCATTCCTCCCAGCCTGCCTTACCTGCTTAATGGTCTGGTCATTACCTTTAAAATCACCCTTACGGCGGTGGTCTTTGGCATCCTGTGGGGCACGCTGCTGGCGGTGATGCGTTTGTCGACCTTCAGGCCCATCAGCTGGTTTGCCAAACTGTACGTTAACCTGTTCCGTTCGGTACCGCTGGTTATGGTCCTGCTGTGGTTTTATCTGGTGGTGCCGAGTTTCCTGCAGCAGGTGCTGGGTATTTCCCCTAAAACCGACATTCGTTTGATTTCGGCAATGGTCGCCTTTTCGCTGTTCGAAGCGGCGTATTATTCGGAAATCATTCGCGCCGGCATCATCAGTATTGCGCGTGGGCAATCCAGCGCGGCGCTGGCGCTGGGCATGACGCAGTGGCAGTCCATGCGCCTGGTGATTCTGCCTCAGGCGTTTCGTGCCATGGTTCCGCTGTTACTGACCCAGGGCATCGTCCTGTTCCAGGATACCTCGTTAGTGTATGTGCTGAGCCTGGCGGACTTCTTCCGCACCGCCTCCACCATCGGTGAGCGTGACGGTACCCAGGTTGAGATGGTGTTGTTTGCCGGTCTGGTCTACTTCGTGATCAGCCTGAGCGCGTCACTGTTGGTCAGCTATCTAAAAAGAAAAAGGACGGTTTAAATGATTAGCCTGAAAAACGTTTCTAAGTGGTATGGTCAATTTCAGGTGCTGACCGACTGCTCTACCGAAGTCAAGACCGGTGAAGTGGTTGTGGTATGCGGGCCGTCAGGCTCGGGCAAATCGACCCTGATCAAAACCGTGAATGGCCTGGAACCTGTGCAACAGGGCAGCATTACGGTAAACGGTACTGAAGTGAACAATAAAAAAACCAATCTGGCCAAACTGCGCAGTAAGGTCGGCATGGTGTTTCAGCACTTCGAACTGTTCCCTCACCTGAGCATTATTGATAACCTGGTGCTGGCGCAGGTCAAAGTCTTAAAGCGCGACAAAACCGCCGCCCGCGAGAAAGGCCTCAAATTGCTGACTCGCGTGGGCCTGTCAGCGCATGCGGATAAGTTTCCCGGCCAGCTCTCGGGCGGTCAGCAGCAGCGTGTCGCGATTGCGCGGGCACTCTGTATGGATCCGATTGCCATGCTGTTTGATGAGCCGACCTCCGCACTCGATCCCGAAATGATCAATGAAGTGCTGGACGTTATGGTCGAACTGGCCCAGGAAGGCATGACCATGATGGTCGTGACACATGAAATGGGCTTCGCCCGTAAGGTGGCCAATCGGGTGATCTTTATGGACGAAGGAAAAATTATCGAAGACACCCATAAAGATGACTTCTTTAATAATCCACAGTCTGAGCGGGCAAAGGATTTCCTGGCAAAAATTCTGCACTAAACGTCAGGCGGGCACAAAGCCCGCCTGCTTCTTCTACGGCTCAAAAGGCTGACGATAAAACTGATCGTGATTGCATTCGGGGCAACGTGACAGCGTTTCCGGCGTATAAATGGCGCGAGTGAAGTGGCATTTTTCGCAGACCAGATTGCCCAGGCCCACCACCTCACCACTTTGGTACACACCGTGATGTTGCAAATCCTGAAAAACCTCACGCCACTCTAACTGGCTTTTATCCGTAATATCTGCCAGCTCCTTCCAGATGCTTTCCCGAATCACGCGCATAAAAACGGAGTCGGCGACCGGCTCTTCCGCCTCTGCATAGTTACGGCCAAACTCTGCCAGATCGCGACGCACCGACGTCAGCGCCCGATCGATTTCGTCCGGCGTCAGATCGGAGTGCGCTTGTAAATGACGGCGCCGATCGTCAACTAACGTATCCAGATCGCGATCGCCGTGGCGAAGACGTTCGGTTAATACCGCCAGTGAGGCGTGATATTCCTGGGCCACTTTATTCATTTTATTCTCCTTTTTGCGCTCAGTACCTGTACTAAGTTTAGCTACTTTGTCACATTTGCCCGGCTCGCTGGGTAAGGAAGCGTAAAAGAGTGAAAGCAGGGATGCGTTGACGATAAATCGCCCCCGTAAAAGTGGGAAGTGTTGTTGATGTGCGGCCTTATGGGTATGCTATGCGGATCGTAAAGTCAGCAAAGTGTCATCTATTAAGGACCACAGGCAGCCATGCAAGAGCAATACCGCCCGGAAGAGATTGAATCCCGCGTTCAGCAGCAGTGGGATGAAAACGAAACGTTTAAAGTGACTGAGCAGGAAGGCAAAGAGAAGTACTACTGCCTGTCTATGCTGCCCTATCCTTCTGGCCGCCTGCACATGGGCCACGTTCGTAACTACACCATCGGCGACGTCATTGCGCGTTATCAGCGCATGCTCGGCAAAAACGTGCTGCAGCCAATTGGCTGGGACGCCTTCGGTCTGCCTGCGGAAGGCGCGGCGGTCAAAAACAATACCGCGCCGGCGCCCTGGACTTATAACAACATCGCGTACATGAAAAACCAGCTTAAGCTGCTGGGATTTGGCTATGACTGGAGCCGCGAGCTGGCGACCTGTCAACCGGAGTATTACCGCTGGGAACAGTGGTTCTTCACCAAACTGTATGAAAAAGGCCTGGTGTACAAAAAAACCTCGGCGGTGAACTGGTGCCCGAACGATCAGACCGTACTGGCCAACGAGCAGGTTATCGATGGCTGCTGCTGGCGCTGTGACACCAAAGTCGAGCGCAAAGAGATCCCACAGTGGTTCATTAAAATCACTGATTACGCCGAAGAGCTGTTAAACGATCTGGATACGCTGGAAGAGTGGCCTGAGCAGGTCAAAACCATGCAGCGTAACTGGATCGGCCGTTCTGAAGGGGTGGAAATCACCTTTGACGTGGCAGACAGCAGCGAAAAAGTGACGGTTTATACCACGCGTCCGGACACCTTCTACGGCGCGACCTATGTCGCTGTCGCCGCCGGTCATCCGCTGGCGGCACAGGCGGCGGCCAGCAACCCTGCTCTGGCTGATTTTATCGCAGAATGCCGCAACACCAAGGTAGCCGAAGCCGATATGGCCACCATGGAAAAGAAAGGCATGGCGACAGGCCTGTCTGTCGTGCATCCGTTAACGGGTGAACGCCTGCCTGTCTGGGTCGCGAACTTCGTCCTGATGGAATACGGTACGGGTGCGGTCATGGCCGTGCCGGCGCATGACCAGCGCGACTGGGAATTTGCGACCAAATACGATCTGCCGATCAAACCGGTTATCCTCAATCTGGACGGCAGCGAGCCTGACGTCAGCGCCGCCGCGATGACCGACAAAGGTACGCTGTTTAACTCTGCCGAGTGCAGCGGCCTGGATCACAGTGCCGGTTTTAACGCCATTGCAGATGCGCTGGCGGCAAAAGGCGTTGGCGAGCGTAAAGTCAACTATCGCCTGCGCGACTGGGGCGTTTCTCGTCAGCGTTACTGGGGCGCGCCGATTCCGATGGTAACCCTGGAAGATGGCACCGTCATGCCGACACCAGAAGACCAGTTACCGGTGATTCTGCCGGAAGATGTGGTTATGGACGGCATTACCAGTCCGATTAAAGCCGATCCGGACTGGGCAAAAACCACCGTGAACGGTCAGCCTGCGCTGCGCGAAACTGATACCTTTGACACCTTTATGGAATCGTCGTGGTACTACGCGCGTTATACCTGTGCCGACTACAAGGACGGTATGCTGGATCCGGCTGCAGCAAACTACTGGCTGCCGGTAGATCAATATGTCGGCGGTATCGAACACGCCATCATGCACCTGATGTATTTCCGCTTCTTCCATAAACTGCTGCGTGATGCAGGCCTGGTGAATTCGAATGAGCCAGCCAAACGTCTGCTGTGCCAGGGCATGGTGTTAGCGGATGCGTTCTATTATCTGGGCGTTAACGGCGAACGTAACTGGGTTTCGCCGGTTGACGTGACCGTCGAGCGCGATGAGAAAGGCCGCATTGTTAAAGCCTTAGATACTCAGGGCCGCGAGGTGATTTACGCGGGCATGAGCAAAATGTCCAAGTCGAAAAACAACGGCATCGATCCCCAGCTGATGGTTGAGCGCTATGGCGCCGATACCGTCCGTCTGTTCATGATGTTTGCCTCGCCTGCGGATATGACGCTGGAGTGGCAGGAATCCGGTGTGGAAGGGGCAAATCGCTTCCTGAAACGTGTCTGGAAACTGGTCTACGATCATTCACAGAAAGGTGCAACGGTTGCCCTGGACGTCGCCAGCCTGAATGACGATCAGAAAGCGTTGCGCCGCGACCTGCACAAAACCATTGCCAAAGTGTCGGATGATATTGGTCGTCGCCAGACCTTTAACACCGCGATTGCGGCGGTCATGGAGCTGATGAACAAGCTGGCGCGTGCGCCGCAGGACAGCGAGCAGGATCGTGCGTTGATGCAGGAGGCCTTACTGGCCGTGACGCGTTTGCTGTATCCGTTCACCCCGCATGCCAGCTACGTGCTGTGGCAGACGCTGGGCGGCGAAGGCACTATCGACAATGCGGAATGGCCAGTGGCAGATGACGCCGCAATGGTCGAAGATTCTCTGCTGATCGTGGTGCAGGTCAACGGTAAAGTGCGGGGTAAAATTACTGTGGCAGCCGAGGCTACACAGGAGCAGGTTCAGGCGCGCGCTGCTGAGGAGCCCCTGGTGGCGAAATACCTTGATGGTGTGAGCATTCGTAAAGTCATTTATGTACCGGGCAAACTGCTTAACCTGGTTGTGGGTTAAGTTCAGGAGGAACTGTGCGACATCCGATTATCAGGTTGTTTGTCATGCTGGCGGCGTTGATCACCGCTGGCTGTGGTTTTCACCCGCGCGGCACCACTCAGGTGCCGACGGAACTGCGAACGCTGGTCTTAGAAACGGGCGATCCTTACGGGCCGCTGACGCGCGTGGTGCGTCAGCAGTTGCGAATCAACAACGTTAACATCGTTGAAGCGACGCAGAAAAACAGCATGGTCGTACCGACCCTGCGTCTGGGCGGGGAATCTCAGGGTCGAAGCACCGCATCCGTCTTCATCAGCGGCACCACCGCTGAATATCAGATGGCGATGGTGGTTACGGCTCAGGTCTTGATTCCCAACAAAGGGATCTACCCTATCAGCACGACCGTTTATCGCTCGTTCTTTGATAACCCGAACGCGGCCCTGGCGAAAGATGCGGAACAGGACATGATCACCCAGGAGATGCGTCAACGTGCAGCCGAACAACTGGTTCGTAAGCTGTTGGCGGTACATGCGGCCCAGATGGACAGCCCGCAGACATCCTCTTCGTCAACGGTGGCAAAACCGGTTCACTCTGCTGCGGGAACGGCCTCTTCCGCGGCACCCCTGACGCAATGATCAGGATTTATCCGGAACAACTCAGCGCGCAGCTCCGTGAGGGGCTGCGCGCCTGTTATTTATTAACCGGCAATGAACCTCTGTTGTTGCAGGAAAGTGCGGATGCCATTCGCGCCAGCGCCGTGGCGCAGGGCTTTGAAGAACATATGAGTTTTACCCTGGATGCACAAACAGACTGGGACAGCCTGTTTGTCAGTTGCCAGTCAATGAGCCTGTTTACTCAGCGACAGACGCTTACATTGCAGTTTCCTGAAAATGGCCCCAATGCCGCCATCGCCGAACATCTGATCACGCTCGCCTCGCTGCTTCATGAGGATATTTTGCTGATTTGCCGGATGGCGAAACTCAGCAAAGCGCAGGAAAACAGCGCCTGGTTTAAAGCGCTGTCAGCCCATGCAGTGCTGGTCCCCTGCCAGACGCCGGAGCAGGCGCAACTGCCGCGCTGGGTCACCAGCCGGGCCAAAGCGATGAAGCTCGCGATCGACGATGCGGCGGTCCAGCTACTCTGTTACTGCTACGAAGGTAACCTGCTGGCGCTGGCGCAGGCACTTGAACGTCTGTCTCTTCAGTGGCCTGATGGCAAGCTCACGCTACCGCGCGTTGAAGCCGCAGTCAGTGATGCCGCGCACTTTACGCCTTATCACTGGGTCGACGCGCTACTGGCAGGCAAGAGCCGTCGCGCACTGCATATCCTGCAACAGTTGGAAAGTGAAGACAGCGAAGTGACGATATTGCTGCGGACGCTGCAGCGCGATCTGATGACTCTGCTGCACCTGCGACGTCATCAGACACAGCAACCTCTGCGTACACTGATGGATCAACAGCGCATCTGGCAAAATCGCCGTCCTCTCTTTACTGAGGCGTTGCAGCGCCTTGATGCAGCGCGCTTACAACAGGCAATCCATCTGTTGACGCAAATCGAAATTACGCTGAAACAGGATTATGGACAATCGGTCTGGCCACAGTTGCAAACGCTGTCAATGCTGATTGCCAACCGTGCTTTTCCCGCGAGTTTTGCCCATGTCTGATTTACACGCCCTGTTTGGCGGCACCTTCGACCCGATCCATTTCGGCCATTTACGCCCGGCAGAAGCGCTGGCGCAGCAAACTGGCCTGGCCCGGGTTACCCTGTTGCCCAACAATGTGCCGCCGCACCGGCCGCAGCCGGAAGCCAGTCCGCAACAGCGCCTGGCGATGCTGCGGTGCGCTATTCGCGATCTGCCGCTTTTTGATATCGATACGCGCGAACTGCAACGGGACACGCCCTCATGGACTGTCGATACGTTAGAAGCCATACGGGCTGAACGTGGCGATCAGCCGTTAGGGTTTATTATCGGTCAGGACTCATTACTGACGCTTGCAAAATGGCATCGCTGGCAGGATTTACTGAGCCTGTGTCATCTGCTGGTGTGCCAGCGACCAGGCTATCCGACTGAGATGGCGACGCCGGACATGCAGGACTGGCTGGACAGACACGTGATCCACGATCCTCAGGAACTGCAGCAGCGTCCGGCCGGCGGCATCTGGCTGGCAGAAACCCCGCTCTATGCCATTTCAGCTACCGAAATTCGCAAGCGTCGTCATCAACATCTCGCCTGTGACGATTTACTGCCCGCCTCGGTAATCGACTATATCGACCGCGCCGGCTTATATCGCGACTGATATGGGCGTGATATACTACGCCGCTAAATTTTTCGGCTGTATCCCGGGCGTCAGCCAGCCCGCTCTCACCAGTTTTTAAAGGGGAACCTTTTGCAAGGTAAAGCACTCCAAGAGTTCGTTGTTGATAAGATTGATGATTTGAAAGGTCAGAACATCGTCACCCTCGACGTTCAGGGTAAATCAAGCATTACTGATTTCATGATCATCTGCACCGGCACCTCGACGCGCCACGTTACCTCAATCGCTGAACACGTTGAGCAGGAATCCCGCGCCGCCGGCCTGATGCCGCTGGGCGTTGAAGGCAAGACGGCCGCTGACTGGGTTGTGGTCGACCTCGGTGAAGTCATCGTGCATGTGATGCAGGAAGAGAGCCGTCAGTTATATGAACTGGAAAAGCTCTGGGGTTAAGCGGTGAAATTGCAGCTTGTTGCCGTCGGCACCAAAATGCCTGACTGGGTGCAGACCGGTTTTATGGAATACCTGCGTCGTTTTCCCAAAGACATGCCGTTTGAACTGACGGAAGTTCCGGCGGGCAAACGGGGTAAAAATGCCGACATCAAACGCATCCTGGAAAAGGAAGGTGAAGCGATGCTGGCCGCCACAGGTAAAGGCAACCGGATTGTCACGCTGGATATTCCCGGACAGCCCTGGGAAACCCCACAGTTGGCCCAACAGCTGGAACGCTGGAAACAGGATGGCCGCGATGTCAGCCTGCTGATTGGC
This sequence comes from Pantoea sp. SGAir0180, assembly GCF_043546245.1. Classification (NCBI taxonomy): domain Bacteria; kingdom Pseudomonadati; phylum Pseudomonadota; class Gammaproteobacteria; order Enterobacterales; family Erwiniaceae; genus Pantoea; species Pantoea sp. SGAir0180. The sequence goes on from NZ_CP028071.1 coordinate 2,577,023, forward strand.
GGCCCGGAAGGGTTAGCGCCAGCCTGCAAAGCGGCGGCGGAACAGAGCTGGTCGCTTTCGGCCTTAACGTTGCCTCATCCGCTGGTGCGCGTGCTGGTTGCCGAAAGCCTCTATCGCGCATGGAGCATTACGACAAATCATCCTTATCATCGTGAATAACCGATAAGCTCACTCCAGACATTACAAGTAGCGGATGAAATTACAAAGCAACGCCTTTCGCGATTACAGCGCCGAACAAAAAGTCTTTGTCCGCAGGGCTTATATTGCTTTTGTCGGCGTCTTACTGCTCTCCTCCGTGCTGGTGGTTAATCTCTATCACCTGCAGATTTTACGTTTCGACGATTACAGTACCCGCTCCAACGAAAACCGAATCAAACTGGTGCCGGTCGCGCCCAGCCGCGGCATCATCTATGACCGCACGGGTACGCCGCTGGCCCTGAACCGGACCATTTATCAGGCGGAACTGGTGCCGGAAAAGGTCGATGACCTGAAACAAACCCTGCAAAATTTGCGTCCGGTCCTCGAACTCACCGATGAGGATATCGAGGCGTTTGAAAAAGAGCGTAAACGTTCGCGCCGCTTCACGTCGATTCCGGTTAAAACCGGGTTGAATGAGGTGCAGGTGGCGCGCTTTGCGGTGAATCAGTATCGCTTTCCTGGCGTAGAAGTGAAAGGCTACCAGCGCCGCTATTATCCCTATGGCCAGACACTGACTCATGTTGTGGGCTATGTGTCGAAAATTAACGACCGCGACGTGGCCCGTCTGGATAAAGAGGGAAAATGGCCCAACTATGCGGCAACGCATGATATCGGCAAACTCGGTATCGAAGCCTATTACGAAGACCTGCTGCATGGCAAAACCGGCTATGAAGAGGTCGAAGTTAACAACCGTGGCCGGGTCATACGGCAGTTGCACGAGCAGTCGCCCCAGGCCGGTCGTGATATTTATCTGACTATCGATCTCAAACTGCAGCAGTATATCGAGACGCTGCTGGCCGGTAGTCGTGCAGCGGTCGTGGTCAGCGATCCGCGCACCGGTGAGATTCTGGCGATGGTGTCGACCCCCAGCTACGATCCCAACCTGTTCGTTGACGGCATTTCCAGCAAAGACTATCGCGGCTTGCTGAACGATGAAAATCGCCCACTCTATAACCGTGCGATTCAGGCCGCTTATCCGCCTGCTTCTACCGTTAAACCCTATGTTGCCGTCTCCGCCCTGAGTGCGGGGGTGATTAACCGTAATACCAGCCTGTTCGATCCTGGCTGGTGGCAACTCCCCGGCTCCGAGAAACGCTACCGTGACTGGAAAAAATGGGGACATGGTCGCCTGAATGTCACCAAATCGCTGGAAGAGTCCGCTGATACCTTCTTTTATCAGGTTGCCTATGACATGGGCATCGATCGTCTGTCGGAGTGGATGACGAAATTTGGCTATGGCATGCGCACCGGCGTTGACCTGCCTCAGGAAAGCGCTGGCAACATGCCGACGCGTGACTGGAAAATGCGTCGCTTTAAAAAGCCCTGGTATCAAGGCGATACCATTCCAGTCGGCATCGGTCAGGGTTACTGGACAGCGACACCGTTGCAGATGAACAAAGCGATGATGATTCTTATCAACGACGGCATCATCAAAGTGCCGCATTTGCTGCGCGCGACCCGTGAAGGCCGTACGCTGGTGCCTTATCGTCAGCCGCCTTCCCAGCCGATTGGCGATATCCACTCTGGCTACTGGGAAATTGCCAAAGACGGCATGTACGGCGTCGCCAACCGGCCAAACGGCACGGCCCACAAAAGCTTTGCCGATGCGCCTTACAAAATTGCCGCGAAGTCCGGTACCGCACAGGTCTTCGGTCTGAAAGAGAACGAAACGTATAATGCGCATAAAATCGCTGAACGCTTACGTGACCATAAGCTGATGACCGCTTTCGCGCCTTACGATAAACCACGCGTTGCCGTCACCATGATTCTGGAAAACGGCGGGGCCGGTCCGGCAGTGGGCACGGTCATGCGCCAGATTCTGGATCACATTATGTTAGGCGATAACAATACTGTCCTGCCGGATGCTGCGCCTACACCACCTGGCTATGAAGGTGAATAATCATGTCGATGAATGACAGCCCGCAGAAGCGGACGATCTGGATGCGCATGCACATTGATCCGCTGTTTATGCTGATCATCCTTGCGCTACTGACCTACAGCGCCATTGTTATCTGGAGTGCCAGCGGCCAGGATCCCGGCATGATGGAACGTAAACTGGGCCAGATCGCCATGGGATTAGTGGTTATGCTGGTGCTGGCGCAGGTCCCGCCGCGAGTGTATGAAGGCTGGGCACCTTATCTGTATATTATCTGCGTCATTCTGCTGATCGCGGTGGATGCTTTTGGGCAAATCAGTAAAGGCGCACAGCGCTGGCTGGATTTGGGGTTTGTCCGCTTTCAGCCTTCCGAGATCGCCAAAATTGCGGTGCCGTTAATGGTGGCGCGTTTTATTAACCGCGATGTCTGTCCACCTACCCTGAAGAATACCGCAATTGCGCTGGTGCTGATTTTTCTTCCCACACTGCTGGTGGCCGCACAGCCTGACCTCGGCACCTCGATTCTCATCGCCGCGTCCGGGCTGTTTGTGCTGTTTCTGTCGGGCATGAGCTGGAAACTGATTGGCATTGCCGTCCTGCTGGTCGCAGCCTTTATTCCTATCCTGTGGTTCTTCCTGATGCATGATTATCAGCGAGACCGCGTGATGATGCTGCTTGATCCGGAAAGCGACCCATTGGGCGCGGGCTATCACATCATTCAGTCAAAAATCGCCATTGGCTCCGGCGGCTTGCGCGGTAAAGGCTGGCTGCACGGTACACAGTCACAGCTGGAATTCTTGCCGGAACGTCATACGGACTTTATTTTTGCCGTGCTGGCCGAAGAGCTGGGTCTGGTTGGCGTGTTGTTACTGCTGGTGCTCTACCTGCTGTTAATCATGCGCGGCCTGATCGTCGCCGCCCGGGCACAGACCACCTTTGGGCGCGTCATGGCGGGCGGATTAATGTTGATTTTATTCGTCTATGTTTTCGTTAACATTGGCATGGTTAGTGGTATCTTACCGGTGGTTGGCGTTCCGCTGCCGCTGGTCAGCTATGGCGGCTCGGCGCTTATTGTGCTTATGGCGGGATTTGGCATCGTAATGTCGATCCACACACACCGAAAAATGTTATCTAAAAGTGTTTAAGAGGTCGCAGATGCGTAAGGACTGGCTTGGCGTTGTATTGGCTTCAATGGTGTTGGCTGCATGTTCTACTCAGGAACCGCAACAGCAGAGTGCTCCACCCCAGCCCGCCTACAATGGCCCGGTGGTGGAAATTCCTGGCGTTGAGCCGCGTTATGAGCCGGTCAACCCGTCGACCAGTCAGGACTACAGCGTCAATGGCAAGACTTATCACATCATCAAAAATCCGGCTAACTACAGTGAAGTCGGTTTGGCCGCCTGGTATGGTGACGAAGCCCAGGGCAGCCGTACCGCCATCGGCGAGCCTTTTGATCCGGATGCCCTGACCGCCGCGCATCCGACACTGCCGCTGCCAAGTTATGTGCGCGTCACGAATCTGGCCAACGGACGTCAGATTGTCGTGCGCGTTAACGATCGTGGCCCTTACACGCCAGGACGCATTATCGATCTGTCACGTGCGGCCGGCGATCGTCTGAACATCTCCAATAACACCCGCGTCCGCGTGGATTACATCAGCGTCGCGCCAGATGGCACGCTCTCGGGTCCGGGTACTATCGGCACTGTTGTGGCAAAACAGAGTTACGCCCTGCCCGCACGTCCCGATCTGAACGGCCCCGTCATGAGTTCGCCCTCCGTCATGAACGGCGGCGGTCAGACGCAAACGGCACCGGCAATGGAAACGGCACCTGCCGCACAGGACGTGTCGCCCATCAGTAATGCGACGCTGAAAACGGACAATGCCATGGGCGCGCCCGTTCAGAGCAGTGGTTTTCTGGGGGCCCCTCAGCCCTTACCGAGCGGTGTTCTGGAAGGCAGTGAGCCAGAGGCGGCCCCCGCCACTGCCGCTGCCGCACCGGTGGTTGCCAGCGCCGCCGCGCCTCACGCCGCTTCAGCCAGCCAGAGCAGCAGCGCTTCGCTGTCCGGCTATGTCGTCCAGGTCAGCGCTATCAATGATGCAGCACGTGCGCGCCAGTTGCTCAGCAGTCTGCGCCAGCGCTTCGGCGTACCCGGCGCAGTGGAAAACGCGGGGAACAACGTTTATCGCGTACAGCTCGGCGGTTACAAAACCCGTGCCGAAGCTGTGGCGCTACAGCAGCGCCTGAGCCGTGAGGGTCAGAGCGCGGCTTTTGTGACCACCGCAGGTCGTTAAACAACAGCTTTACTCATGACTGGTAACGTCTGTTAACAACCCAGTTATCAAGCCGGGTGCCTGTTAATCAGGCATTTGTTATGATGAATGACTTTTTTTAACCCTAAACCCATGGATGTTGTCGTCCCACACATGAACACGCTGAAACCTTCTCGTTTGTTAAAACGCCTGACAGTGGGATCACTGATCGCTTTCTCTCTCAGCCATGCCGCCATTGCTGATGATGTCAATCTTAAGACCATGATTCCGGGCGTTCCGGATATTGATGCGGAAGCCTACGTTCTAATCGACTACAACTCAGGCAAAGTGCTGGCTGAAAAGAACGCCGATGCACGCCGCGATCCTGCCAGTCTGACGAAGATGATGACCAGCTACGTGATCGGTCAGGCAGTGAAAGCCGGGAAAATTCATCAGGACGACATGGTGACTGTTGGTCAGGATGCCTGGGCAACGGGCAATCCGGTCTTTAAAGGATCATCACTGATGTTCCTGAAACCCGGCGATCGCGTACCAGTTTCTCAGTTAACGCGCGGTATCGTCCTGCAGTCTGGTAATGATGCCTGCGTCGCGATGGCGGACTATGTTGCCGGCAGCCAGGATGCTTTCGTAGGGCTGATGAACAACTACGTGAAAGCGCTGGGTCTGCAGAACACGCACTTCCAGACCGTCCATGGCCTGGACGCCGAAGGCCAATACAGCTCCGCCCGTGATATGGCGTTGATTGGTCAGGCGCTTATCCGTGATGTGCCGGAAGAGTATGCGGTTTACAAAGAAAAAGAGTTTACCTTCAACAACATTCGCCAGATGAACCGTAATGGTCTTCTGTGGGATACCAGTCTGTCGGTCGACGGGATCAAAACCGGCCACACCGCAGCGGCGGGCTATAACCTGGTTGCCTCTGCGACAGAAGGTCAGATGCGCCTGATTTCCGCCGTAATGGGTGGACATACCTTTAAGGGCCGTGAAACCGAAAGCAAAAAGCTGCTGACCTGGGGCTTCCGCTTCTTTGAAACGGTTGCACCGTTGAAAGCCGGCAAAGAGTTTGCCTCTGAGCCCGTGTGGTTTGGTAACAGCGATCGCGTACAGCTGGGCGTGGAAAAAGATGCGTATCTGACCATTCCTCGTGGCCGTATGAAAGACCTGAAAGCCAGCTATGTGCTGAGCAATACTGAACTGCATGCGCCGTTGAAGAAAAATCAGGTTGTGGGCAGCATCAACTTCCAGTTAGATGGCAAAACCATCGATCAACGCCCTCTGGTGGTGCTGAACGAAGTCTCTGAAGGCGGCTTCTTTAGCCGTATCGTTGACTACATCAAACTGATGTTCCATCACTGGTTTGGTTAAAGGTGCATGGCGGCGGTTGAAAAACCGCCACCTCGCCCCCATTACAGGTTAATATGATGCTCCCGCTTCGGCGGGAGCCTGTTTTTTAAGTACCGGAGTGATTATGAAAACCAAACTGAATGAACTGCTCGAATTCCCAACCCCGTTTACCTATAAAGTGATGGGGCTGGCACAACCGGAGCTGGTTGATTTGGTGCTTGAAGTGGTGCAGCGCCATGCTCCCGGCGATTACAGCCCTGAGGTGAAACCGAGCAGCAAGGGTAACTATCACTCGGTCAACGTCACCATTAATGCGACACATATCGAACAGGTTGAAACCCTGTATGAAGAACTGGGCAAAATTGAAATCGTGCGCATGGTGTTGTAACACTGTCAGTCATACTGCCAACGGGCCATGTCGGTGCTACCGGCTGGCCCGTTTTTGTTTGCAGACCGCGCCGGTGCGGCGGAAAACGTCTCAGCCTTCCTTTTACGCTCATCATTTCACTTCCGCGCGGCCGGCGTTATACTCAGCCTCTGCCCTCTTAACGGATATTCGTTTTGTCAGCTGAAACGCTCCTTATTCGCCAGCCTGGTTTATGTGACTGGCAGTTAACCTCAGACGCGATGCATCGCTACACCGACCAGCGCGACGCTGAAAGCCGTGATGAAGTCTGGCTGGTTGAACACCCGCCGGTCTTTACCCAGGGCCAGGCAGGCAAAGCCGAGCACCTGTTGATGCCCGGCTCGATTCCGGTGGTACAGAGCGATCGCGGCGGCCAGGTGACCTATCACGGTCCGGGTCAGCAGATCATGTATGTGCTGATCGATGTTAAACGTCGCAAAACCGGCGTGCGTCAGCTTGTCACCGCGTTAGAAGAAACGGTGATCGCCGTACTGGACAGCTTTGGTGTGGCGGCTCGGGCGCGCGCCGATGCACCCGGCGTTTATGTCGGAGAAGAAAAAATCTGCTCGCTGGGCCTGCGCATTCGCAAAGGGTGCTCGTTTCATGGGCTGGCTCTCAATGTCGATATGGATCTCAGCCCGTTTTTGCGTATCAACCCCTGCGGTTACGCGGGCATGCACATGACGCAGTTAAAACATTTTTGCCCGGAGGTCACGCTGGCGGATGTCCGCCCACGGCTTGCCGAGACCTTCGCCCGCCAGTTAGGTTATCAGCAGGTGGAATGGCATGAGGCGGAACCGGCCTTACCTTGACGGTGCGTGCGTATTTACAAATATGTAACTTATCACGCACGTCTGTGGCTGCTTCCTGGCCGCTGAGATGATATAATTTTTGCACTTTTTTCAAATAAAGTTGAAAGCCGCCTTCTCGGGTTGAGTGAGACAGCTTTCAAATCGCAATCCGACCGGAACCTGCTGATTTATGAGTAAACCAATTCAGATGGAACGCGGCGTCAAATACCGTGACGCAGACAAAATGGCGCTGATCCCGGTGAAAACCGTGGCCGTTGACCGGCAAGAAATCTTACGCAAGCCGGAGTGGATGAAAATCAAACTGCCTGCGGACTCCAGTCGTATTCAGGGCATTAAAGCGGCGATGCGTAAAAACGGTCTGCACTCTGTTTGTGAAGAAGCCTCCTGCCCTAACCTTGCCGAATGCTTTAACCACGGTACCGCCACCTTTATGATTCTGGGTGCAATTTGTACCCGCCGTTGCCCGTTCTGCGATGTGGCACACGGTCGCCCCAACGCGCCCGACGCGAATGAACCCGGTAAGCTGGCACAGACCATTGCCGACATGGCATTGCGCTATGTGGTAATCACCTCCGTGGACCGCGACGATCTGCGCGACGGCGGTGCTCAGCATTTTGCGGACTGTATTACCGCCATCCGCGAAAAAAGCCCTAATATCAAGATCGAAACGCTGGTACCCGACTTCCGTGGTCGCATGGATCGTGCGCTCGAGATTCTGACCGCCGCCCCACCGGATGTGTTTAACCACAACCTTGAGAACGTGCCGCGTGTATACCGTCAGGTGCGTCCGGGTGCCAACTATGAATGGTCGCTGAAGCTGCTGGAGCGTTTTAAAGAGGCGCATCCTGATGTACCGACGAAATCCGGTTTAATGGTTGGTCTGGGTGAAACCAATGCTGAAATCATTGAGGTCATGCGCGATCTGCGTCGTCACGGTGTGACAATGCTTACTCTGGGACAGTACTTGCAGCCCAGCCGCCACCATTTACCTGTTCAGCGTTATGTCAGCCCGGCGGAGTTCGATGAAATGAAAGAAGAAGCGCTGGCGATGGGCTTTACCCACGCGGCCTGTGGACCCTTTGTGCGTTCTTCTTATCACGCGGATATGCAGGCAAAAGGGCTGGAAGTGAAATAAGTGTTTGCCGTTGTGTCAGGTGCAGAAAAAACAAAAACCAGATTGTCCGCAATCTGGTTTTTTTCTGCAGTCAGAAATAAAAAGTAACACTTCTGTCATTCTGACGCGGTCTTACTCTTTATGAGAAACGCGTTCTGCAGGGGTTTCTTCCGCTGAGGTACGTGCTGCACTGGAATCTTCGTCTTTCATAGCCTTTTTAAAGCCTTTGATTGCGGAGCCCAGATCGCCACCCAGAGAGCGTAACTTGTTGGTGCCAAAAAGCAGTACGATAAGCGCACCGATAATCAGCAGCTTGGCAATACTGATACCTTCCATATTTAACCTTATAATCTGACGAATAACGGTAATGACTATTTAGGCGCAGTTTAGGGGCAACCTCAAGCGGAATCTGTAACAGAGTAAGAAAACATCCGACGCATTTTATGCGCTACGTCCTGCCCGTTCCCCTGCGCCTCGGGGATCAACGCGCCGGATCCAGCTCTGGCCGGGCAAAGCGACGGTTCTCCAGCACCGGCAGCATAGCCCTCGCCGCCGCAATGCGCTGTGGGTCCAGATCGGCAACGATCAAAGCAGGCGACTCCGCGGCGCGACTTATGGGTACGCCCAGCGGATCGATCACCATACTGTTGCCAATATTACGTGCGCCGCACTCGCCCACCGCCAATACATAACAGGTATTTTCCAGCGCTCGCGTTCGGGTGAGTAAATCCCAGTGCATCTCTTTTAGCGGTCCTCTGACCCATGCTGATGGCACGACCAGCACGTCAGCACCATCCAGCACCAGACGTCGTGCCATTTCCGGAAACCGCACGTCATAGCAGGTCATCAGCCCAACGTTCATGCCCGCCACGGGCACCAACGGCGGCACGTCCTGACCGGCCTCAACCCGCGCCGATTCCTGCATTGAAAAGGCGTCGTACAGATGCAGCTTGCGGTATTCCGCCAGAATCTTGCCGTCGCGAATGGCCACCAGAACGTTAAAGACTTTATGGCTGTCGCCCGGCACATGCATCCCGAACACAGTCGTCAGCGCCTGCCCCTGGCTGGCGGTCAGTAACTGGGTCAGAAACGGGCCGTTCAGCGGTTGGGCCGCTTCCCGTATCCAGTCAGGGTTGGTCATATCTGTGGCCAGCACGGCCTCCGGTAGCACCAGCAGATCGGCGCTGGCTTCCCGGGCTTGTGCCATCATGTTTATACAGGCTTGCGCATTCTCCTGCCATTCCCGTTTAACGACAAACTGACCCAGCGCGACTTTCATTCGTCATCCTCCCTGCCGACAGCAGCCCTGCTGTGGCGCTTATAATGGCTGTAAGGCTTTCACATGGTAGCGCGGTGATTCAACATACCCTTCGCGGCCATAAAACTGGTTGGCTTTAAGGCGTGACGCATGACAATGTACTTCCATGCGATCACAGCCATGTTGCGCCGCCAGCGCTTCAGCCTGCTTAAGCAGCGTCTGTCCCACCCCTTTGCTGCGCTCACCATCGGCAATACAAAAATAGCTGATACGGGCAAAATCACCGGCCAGGGCCAGTTGTGGGATGAAGTGCATAGAGAGAAAACCCAGCACCTGATTACCGTGTTCGGCCACCAGCAGCGTTTCACTGGGATCGGTTATCAACTGGGCAAGGCGCTGTTCAATAAACGACTCTGTGCCGCCATAACCTAATTCACTTAACAGCGCGCTCAACACGAAACTGTCCCTGGCCTGGGCGGGGCGAATATTCATCCTGTCACCTCTTCCTCTGCGATGTAGAAAGGTAGTTATAACCCGATCAGCCCGAAAATGCTGCCTCGGGAGGTTGTTATAATTATGTTACAAGAGCTATCTGTGACTGGTAGCGCAATTTATGCGCTGAAATACCGTCCTGACGGCGGATAAGCGGCTGACTGGATTAAGAAAGGCAGCAGGAAAGCAGCCGTTCGTGAGGTTAAAGTGAGCAACACCGCAAGCAGGGTTCTCGCCGCAGCAAAAAACAGATTAACGCAGGCATAAAAAAACCCGCCAGAAGGCGGGTTTTTAGAATTCTGACTGTTAACTTACAGACTGATAACGTTAGCAGCAGATGGGCCTTTTGCGCCGTCAGTGATTTCAAACTCTACACGCTGACCTTCAGCCAGAGTTTTGAAGCCATTGCTCTGGATCGCAGAGAAGTGTACGAATACATCTTTGCTGCCATCTTCAGGAGTAATGAAACCGAATCCTTTAGATTCATTAAACCACTTAACGTTACCTTTAATCTTAGACATCTATATTACCTTTACATGAAAAATGGACACTAAACTGTGTCGTCATCTAGTACAGCAATTGCTGAAGGTTTTGTCCAGCCTGATTTGATGAAAAAGTGATAAATATCCATTTTATTTACCCTTCGGTGACTTATTCACTGGCGCGGACAGTTAAAACTGCCAGCGCACCCAGGCAAAATACACGTTCCCGTTGTTATAAGTCCCTGGAATGTAAGTCATTTGAAAGTTCACTGGGCCGTAACCTACTGATGCCAGAGGTAATATAGCCGGGATGGGATAATATCCCCAGTTATCCCTTGCCGTTACCCCAACCGTATAGCCCAGTCCATAATGAAATGCCTGATTAGTGAGCGGGCGCCAGGTCGCTTCCCAGCCATAGCCTGTAAAGGGTTCCCAATGATTAAAGGAGTCTTTGAACGCCATCGCATAAAGGCCATGCCAGTTCCCTTTCTCGTCGTAACGGGAAACGCCACCGCCCGCTCCCCAGGGACGTTCGTTGTAGCGATCAATATGCTCTCTGTCATAGGTCCAACGGTTGTGCCAGGTGATGGCAGGCACATAAAGATCGATGCTCTGCGGTTGTTCCCAGGTTTGCTGAACATTATCGCTAAAGGTGTTCCAGCCGGATTTGATTTGCTGGGTAAATGTGGCGGCCTGGAGGGAAAAAGAGACAAACAGGGCCAAAAAGGGGCCTGAAAAAAGAGATTTATTCACGTCAATGCTACCTGTATCGTTTCGATTAAATTCAGTATTCCACACTGAAACTCAGTAACGGAAAAACGCCTCAATCCCGGATACGTGTCCCTCTCCGGGTATTTTCAGCATGTAATTATCATTCATGTTATGGAAAAGTGGGGAAATTTTAACGTAAAAAATCTGAACACATCCCAAACGGCAAGGGCAAATAGCCGCTTACCTGCCCTTCAGCTAGCGAAACAGCAACTTACAGACAACCGGGCTTACTGAGAAACCCGCTAAAATATGGTCTGCCCCTGTTACACTCCTCTATGAAACCGGGCGCTGATCCTGCTTGTGCGGGCTACGAGGGCTTTGATGAGAAGAACAGCGATTGCGGCCACAACGTACCTGGGGATGGCACAGCCGGTCGGGATGACGCAGAGATGCAGGCTGAAATACGAAGGGGAGAGAAACAACACACAGGAAAATTTTAGGCATCGGGCACCCGTCTGGATGCCCGAAAAAACACGATCAGAAGATGAGCTTAAACACGCCTGTCAGCGTCAGCAGTCCGACGATAAAAATGATGGCGATGATCCACAAAATTATTTTCATTTCATATCCCTTACCTAATAAAACAATCCCCTGACAGTATAGGCGAGATTTTGCCGTTTGCTTTTTGCCAGCCGTGATCGCATACCGGAAGGCAATAATCGGTTTTAGCGGTTTCTTTCTGTGAGAAGTATCGCATCGCGTGGCTTTAGTGCGGCCTGCCGTTTCGTTTTGCAGATTATTCCTGGCTAAAATTTATGCCGACAGGAAAGCCCGAGAATGTTGACAGTTTAAATGCAGAGCAGGGAGAGACCTTATGAGCAGTATTAATACCAGTATGGGCCGCTACAGCCTTAAGGCAAAGTACAGCGGCGACAAAATCAAAGGTTTTTTCGCCATCAATGATGAAGGCGGCACGCAACTGACCCGACAAGAGTTTGCGGAGCATTACCTTGATGATGTGGTCAACAATGTGATTTATCCGGTTACAGGCGGTAACCGTGAGATTGCCCGCGCACTGCGAGAAGAGATGGTGAAAGCGGGTTTTGAAGATGCAGATTAACCTTTTGGGCCGCCCGTTCTGTGCGGCCCTTTTGTTTTCTACGCTCTGATTTCTATACCACGTAAGAGAGCAACAAACAGCCCACCAGCCCACACACCGAAATAATGGTTTCCAGCGCAGACCAGGAGCGAAGCGTCTCGCCTATCGTCAGGTTAAAATACTCTTTAAATAACCAGAACCCCGGATCGTTAACGTGTGAAAAAATCACACTGCCCGAGCCCACCGCAATGACCATCAGTTCAGGGCTGGCACCGCTGGTCACAATCAGTGGTGCTACAATGCCGCCTGCCGTAATGGCCGCAACGGTAGCGGATCCGAGTGCAATACGTAACACAGCAGCGATTGACCATGCCATGAAGAGAGGCGACAGATTAGTTGCATGCATCATACCGGCGATGTATTTATCCACGCCGCTGTCCACCAGGACCTGTTTAAAGGCACCGCCGCCGCCAATGATGAGCAGCATCATGGCGATAATCTTGATGGAGTCGCTCAGGGTATCCATGACCTGTTCCATACTGCGACCACGATTCAGACCGAAAGTGAAGATAGCAATCAGCACAGCAATCAGTGTCGCCATGATGGGATCGCCAAAGAACTCAGCATAAGGGAGCAAGGCATGCCCTTTAGGCAGAACCATTTCGGCCACCGCGCGCAGCGCCATCAGTATTACAGGCACAAGCGATGTCCAGACGCTGACCCCAAAGCCCGGCATTTCCGCTTCCGTGAAAGTTTTGGGGTTGTACAGGCCTTCCGGAATCGGTTTATCAATGCCTTTCAGGAAACGGGCATAAACCGGCCCCGCAAGAATCACCGTTGGAATGCCCAGTAAGGTGCCAAACAGCAGCGTTTTCCCCATATCTGCGTTGAACAGCGTCGCAATGGCGGTCGGGCCCGGATGGGGAGGCAGAAAACCGTGGGTTACGGACAGTGCCGCGGCCATCGGCACGCCCACAAACAGCAGCGGGACACGTGCTGATGCGGCGACGCTAAACACCAGCGGCAGCATTAAGACAAAACCGACCTCATAAAACAGCGCAAACCCCACGATGAAGCCGGTCAGCACGAGCGCCCACTGAATATGCCGCGTGCCAAACTTCGCAATCAACGTGGTGGCAATACGCTGCGCACCGCCGCAGTCGGCCAGCAGTTTACCGAGCATCGCGCCAAAACCCATAATCAGCGCCAGACCGCCCAGCGTGCCGCCCACGCCATTTTTAATTGAAATAATCACTTTGTTGACCGGCATGCCCTGCATCACGCCCACCGCCAGCGCAACCAGAATCAACGCGATAAAACCATTAAGTTTAAAGCGAATCATCAGCAGTAACAGTAATGCCACGCCAATCGCCACATAGAGTAATGGCATAATTTTTCTCCACCTGATGCCCTGAATGATGTCAGTGCCGCTTGGTTATCGTGGTCCCGGAGGACGCTTAAAATCAGGGAAATGTCGTGACATTTATGTTTTGACACACCCTGTTACCGATAACATGTTAAGGGTAACATCCCGACTCGCGCATCACCCCGCCAGGGATGAATTTACGTTTTGCGAAGGTGATCAACTTTTTAACCGACCGCTATCAGAAAGTTTCTTGAGGCCTGACGTTGGGTTTTCGTTACACTCAAAGCTTAGCGAAGAGACAAAAGGATGCGCGGGTGAGTGACAATCTGAGTGAGCTGTACAGCAATCAACATACCCTTTTTGGCCGGGGAAGCCTCAGCAAGCTGATTCCTCTGCTGGCTGCCCAACCCCAGGCCACTCTGCTCTTTTGCGGCCGGTCATTTTTGCAGGGGGAAGCTTATGCACGTATCAAAACCACCCTGAACGATCATATTGTGGGTTATGAAATTGTCAGCCATGAGGCTTCCCCGGCGGATATTGATGGCTGGGTCACCCGCTGGCGAGGGCATGTTGATCGGGTCGTCGCGATAGGCGGCGGAAGCGTACTGGATGCGGCTAAAGCCTTTAGCGCCATGATTCAGCATCCACTCTCCACGGCCCGTTATCTGGAAAAAGTCGGCGATACGGCGGTCAACCCGGTTACCCTTCCCCTCATCGCCGTTCCGACCACGGCGGGCACCGGCAGCGAAGTTACCCAAAACGCGGTGGTGACCGACCAGCAGGATATCCAGATCAAAGCGTCGCTGCGTCATCCGGTATTTGTGCCGCAGGTCGCCATCCTGGATCCCGACTTACTCAAAGGCGCCCCCGATACTGTGCTGGCGACCTGCGGGATCGATGCCTTCACACATCTGTTTGAAGCCTACCTGTCTGGCAAGGGCAACCACTTTACCCGTCAGATGGCCTTGAGTGGGCTGCGTCAGTTTATCCAGGCCTGGCCGGCCTTGAACCAGTTGGATGAAACAGGCGATCGGGCGCGTGAGGCGATGATGATGGCTTCCTGGCTGGGCGGTGTCAGCCTGAGCACTGCCGGTCTGGGCGTGATTCACGGTATTGCGGGCGAGTTGGGGGCGATAAAGCCTTTCCATCATGGCGAAGTCTGCGGCAGGCTGTTATTCACGTTTCTGGACCATCTGGCCGTGAGCCAGCATCCTGAACAACGTCAGTTGATGGCCGACATGCATCAGCAGCTGTTTGGCACGCACACGGACTCTCCGGCACGTGACCTGAAAGCCTGGCTGCAACGTACCGCGATTACCGCATTCTGGCTGGATGGCCCGACGCTGAGCGAAGCGGACGTGGCCTGGATTCTGGCCCGCGCGAACAGTAAAAACAGTCTGATCAGCTACAGTAAAGATGAGATGCACGACATGCTTGTTCGTGCCTGGACCGTCACCGCGTAGCCCACGGGCGGGCGTTTTGCCCGCCCGCATCAGGCCACTACCTCTGCTGCGCTGCCGCTGTATTGAACGGCGCTTCCCCTGCCAGCATCTGTTCAATCACCTGCAGGACACCTTCCTCATTGTTTCCGGGAGCCAAAAAACGCGCCGTTTGCTTTACCCGTTGCGGCGCATTGCGCATGGCGAAGCTGTACCCGGACTGCTGCAGCATTTCCAGATCGTTACCGCCATCACCAAAGGCCAGCACCTGATCGTGGGAAATGTCCCAGCGCTGTGCCAGCAGGTTCAGGCCATTGGCTTTATGCTGACCGGGCACGATTAAATCTACCGAGCCGTGACCGCTGGATGTGGCTGCTGCCGATCCTGCGTGCAGGCGACCAATATCCGCCATTAAAGGCTCAACGTAATCGTCTGACAGATTCAGCGCAAATTTCAGTATCCGATCGTCAGCCACCTCATCAAGCGTACGTATTGGCTTAAGCCGGTGACAGTAGTGACGCATCTTCACCAGCCACGTTTCATCCATTCCCTCAAAATAATAGGCGCTGTTTCGTCCACAAAGCAGATAACGCAGGTCGGGATAGTGTCCGTTTTTCAACGTATCGAGCACGGCATCAATGTCGCTGCGTGAGAACGCGCCACAGAACCGCTCTTCATCCCTGTCGATAATCAATGCGCCATTTTCAGCGACGAAGGCGATCTCGCTGGCAATCTCAGGAAAAAACGACCGCAGTTGGTGGTATTGATTGCCACTGGCGACCACAAACCTGATGTTTCGCTGGCTGAGCTGGTGGTAACAGGCAAGAAAACGGGCGCGGTTGTACTGCTTTTTGTCATCCAGAAAGGTGCCGTCCATATCAACGGCAACCATTTTTACCGTGGTCATCAGAACTCCTTAGCAGGGAAACGTTCAGGATTCACTGTCAGAATAGCCTGATAATGCAGCGCATGTGGCATAAAAAAGGGATGGCATCTGCCATCCCTGTATGGTGATCAATGAAACGCGTTGTTGAGGATGAGTGAGGTGATAATGCCGGTGGCCGCTGCAATCAGCACATAGTTACCATCGATATCCGCCCAGTGCTGCCCTTCCGGTGGCTCTCTCAACCCGCGCTCACGCCAGTCATCGATCCGGTATCTGTCGCCGCAATATTCCCGTGGAACGGGTCGACCGCGCCGGAATTCATGCCCTTCCCACGCAAACCGATCGTGGTCGTAGTCACGACGCGCATCAGGCGGTGGCGGTCCACCCGGTCCCGGCGGTCCTTCGCGTCGCAGGCCCGGCGGGCCGAAACCATCAGGACCGCGTCCCGGATGATGCCATGGGCCACCAGGACCACCGGGGCCATCCGCCAGTCCCGGCAGGCTGTACAGGGTGCTGTATGCTAAAAGGACACTCACTAAAACTGATTTTATTTTTTTCATGGTACTGCCTCCAGTGTAACGGCGACGACGCGCCGTTATGACTACTATCGGCATGAGGCGTCACAATAAGTATCGCCAAAACTCTTAAAAGTCAGCAGATGAAAGCGCCGTGTCTCAGGACGCGCTGAACGACGCCGCAGGTGGAAGAACAACAGGGTGACAGCAGAGACTCACGCGTAATCAGGCGAGCAGGGTCAGCCCGACCATGATGTTAAACGGCACGAAAGCGCGTCAGCCAGAGGCGCGCGGTCATCGGCAACGTAACGGAATCCTTTCCGATAAGCGGATCAGCCTCAACCGCAGCGCGTTATGCAGGCTGACTCAACACATAATTCAGCCTGCACGCGGCGGTCAACAGGTTCGCGCCTCAGGGAAAGGTATCAGGGATAACTCAGCATGACGGGCGCATCCGGTAATTTAGTAAACTGGCGGATAATGTTGTGGTAATCCGCGGTAGGATCCAGGTCACTAAACTGCTTTGGATAAAGATCTTTTGCCAGAATTTCCATACCAATAATGTTGTAGGGATGGTTATAAAAGTGGTGATAAATCCCGTAGGTCTTTCCCTGTTTCACCGGCTCAATCTGCGCCAGCCCTGTGCGTTTTAGTAATGTGGTAAAAGTGGTGGCGACATCCTGTTTATTCGCCCCGTAGCCCAGCGGCAACACGTTGCTGTTGGACCGTTTCGAGCCGGTCATAATGTAAACGTCCGGCTTCATGGCGATGATCTTCTCCAGCGACACAAAACCGGCATTACCGGGCAGCAGTGACGAGCCAATATTTTTACCGCCGACCGCCTCAACCAGCCCGCCCCAGCCGCTGTGAGCGTGGGTAAAACAGCAGCTGTCGCTGTTACCGGCGATAGGTTCAATAAAGACGGTAGGCTTGTTTTTGACCTGATCGATTTTCGTTTGCAGCGCATGCCAGCGCTGTTGATAAAAATCTGTATAGGCTTTCGCCTCCGCTTCACGGTTCAGCACGCTGCCCAGCAACGTTATCCCTGGCACCGTGTTTTGCTTAGGATGCAGTTCGTCATCGACAAACACGACCGGGATATTCAGGCTTTTCAACGTGGTCAGTACGCCAGATTGCATCAGCGCCGGTTTGGCACGCAGTTGCGCAATCATCAGATCCGGCTTCTGCGCCAGCACGCTTTCAAGGTTTACCTGTCCCTGATCGTTGAATCCCATATCCACAATACTGGCAGCCTGCGGCCAGGTTTTCTCCAGCAGCGCCCACGTTTGCGTGTCCTGCTTTTTGGGCAGATTGTTCCAGGCCACGACGCGTTTGAACGGATTATCACGATCCAGCAACGCCAGCGCCATAATGTCGCGCCCGTCCTGCAAAATGATGTGCCGGGGCTCTTTCTGCAGCGTGATACGCTGGCCATCCATGTCGGTGACGGTGACAGGATACGTCGTTGCCGAACAGACGGTTGAGGCCAACAATGTTGCTGCAAAAATACCGAATTTCATGTTTAGTAACCCTGTTAAGGAATAAGAATTATTCTCGTTAACTTTAACATGCAAATTCGTAAAAAATTTAAAACTTTTTTTAGCGAATACGTCTGAAGCCGTGAACGGAGGATCGCTGTCCGGCAGAAACACAGGGCGGCGTTGCCAGCCGCCCGCCAGTCACGCCTGCAAAAGCGAATAGAAAATAGCGGAAATGGCAATCAGCCCACTGGCCACCACAAAGACATTACTGAGCTTGCCGCTGTATTGGCGCATGGCAGGAACACGATGAATAGCGTACATCGGCATTAAAAACAGAATGACCGCAATCACCGGGCCGCCCAGGGTTTCAATCATGCTCAGAATATTAGGATCGAGCGTCGCCACCAACCAGGTCGTCAGCAGCATAAAGCCTGCCGTCAGGCGATTCAGCCGCTGAGGCGCAATCGTCTTGCCCCGGCTGCGCAGGGCTTTGTTAACGATGCCGTTAAACCCTTCGCGTGCCCCTAAGTAGTGCCCGAGAAAGGATTTAGCGATTGCAACCATGGCGATTACCGGCCCCGTCCAGGCGATCAGCGGCGCATTAAAATGGTTCGCCAGATAGGACAATATCGTAATGTTCTGAGCTTTCGCTGACCGCAGGTCATCAGGGGACAAGCTCAGCACACAGCTGAACACAAAGAACATAACGGTCAGCACCATTAACAGGTGCGCGCAGGCCAGAATCCGTGAGCATTTTTGCTCAGCCTGGGCGCCGTATTCCTGACGTTTGGCCACCGCAAATGATGAGATAATCGGCGAGTGATTAAAAGAAAAGACCATCACCGGCAGGGCCAGCCACAACGTGCTCCACAGGTTGCCGCCGCCGCTGTGCAACGTTTGCAGTGCGGCGCTGTGCCAGTGAGGAATCAGGCAGACGGCCATCAACATCAGCACCGCGACGAAGGGATAAACCAGCACGCTCATCGCCTTGACAATCATGGTCTGGCCGAAGCGCACCACCGTCATCATGCCGACAATTAACAGCAGCGCCAGTAAGGCGCGCGGGGGCGCAGTCAACCCAAGTTGATTGACCATCAGGCTTTCGACCGTATTCGTCATCGCCACGCTGTACATCAGCAAAATGGGGTAGATAGCAAAGAAATAGAGCAGCGTGATCAACCTGCCTGCGCCAGCCCCAAAATGCTCCTCCACCACATCCGTGATGTCGCCCGCCGGATGACTGCCTGACAGCACGAAACGCGTTAAGGCGCGATGGGCAAAAAATGTCAGCGGAAAAGCCAGCAGCGCCATAATTATCAGCGGCAACAGACCGCCCATCCCCGCATTGATGGGCAGAAACAGGACGCCTGCGCCGATTGCGGTGCCGTACAGCCCCAGCATCCAGACGGTATCCGTTTTACGCCAGCCCGTTTCTTCTGTAATGCGGGCAGATTCCAGGGGGCGGGTGTGCGAGGTTTTCATTAGCTTTTCCAGAGTATGCATCAGCCGCAAAGGCGGCCAGTTGCGGATAAAAGTGTGGCCGTTCTCAGAGGGAACAGGTAAACGCGGGCGACAGGAATGCCTCAGGCTGCCGCTGCGTAATCGATTGCGCGTGCGTTTTTTTACACTATCTGACGACCTGAGTTCAAGTAATGCGTCATATCGTGCAGATTCCGGGCGGGTTATGCGCATCATCCCCTACAGGAAAGGCTTTACAGGCCGTGGTTGTTTCATGGTTTCACCCCACCGCTCTGCTTACCCGTTTTTCCCTCACTACACTTCAAGCACCCTTACAAATTTTGGCGACGACTGTTGTCGGGCGGGTATCGCCGACCGCGCCGTTGCTGTCCTTCACCGGTTTACAGGAGTCAACTACATGAAAGCCTTAACCTGGCATGGTCCGCATAAAGTCAGCGTTGATAATGTTGCCGATCCCGGTCTGGAAGCGGCCGATGATATTATTCTTCGCGTTACCGCCACGGCTATTTGTGGCTCAGATCTGCACCTGTACCGGGGAAAAATTCCGGGTACGGATCATGGCGACATTTTTGGCCACGAGTTCATGGGCGAAGTGGTGGAAGCAGGTCGCGCAGTGACCGCCGTGGCAAAAGGTGATCGGGTGGTGATTCCGTTTGTGATTGCCTGCGGCGACTGCTTTTTTTGTCATCTGCATCAGTACGCCGCGTGCGAAAACACCAACAGCGGAAGAGGCGCGATCTTAAACCGCAAAAAAATTACGCCACCTGCGGCCCTGTTTGGCTACAGCAAACTGTACGGCGGTATCCCCGGCGGTCAGGCGGAATATGTCCGAGTTCCCAAAGCGAATACCGGTCCGTTTAAAGTGCCTGCAACGCTCCCGGACGAGAAAGTGCTGTTTCTGTCTGATATCCTGCCGACCGCCTGGCAGGCGGTCAAAAATGCTGAAATCAAGCCGGGTTCAAGCGTCGCGATCTTTGGTGCTGGCCCCGTCGGCTTACTCAGCGCCGCCTGCGCCCGCCTGGAGGGCGCAGAACAGATCTATATGATCGATTATAATGACTACCGGCTGGACTTTACCCGGGAACGTTATGGTGTGATCCCGATTAATTTCGATAAAACTGACGATCCCGCCGCCTGGATCATTGAACACAGTGCGGGCCATCGCGGCGTGGATGCGGTCATTGACGCCGTTGGTTTTGAAGCCAAGGGCAGCCTGACAGAAACGGTATTAACTAACCTGAAACTGGAAGGCAGCAGCGGGAAAGCGTTACGTCAGTGTATTGCGGCCGTTCGCCGGGGCGGAATTGTCAGCGTGCCCGGTGTGTACGCCGGCTTTATTCACGGCTTCCTGTTCGGCGATGCGTTTGACAAGGGCCTGACCTTCAAAATGGGCCAGACGCATGTTCATGCTTATCTGCCCGACCTGCTCAGCCTCATCGAAAAAGGGCATTTAACCCCGGAAGAGATTGTGACGCACCATATGCCGCTGGAGGATGCGGCACGGGGCTATGCCATCTTTGAAAAACGGGAAGAAGCGTGCCGAAAAGTGATTCTGGTGCCGGGCATGACGCCAACCCAGGCGACGCTGTAGCAAACACGGGCGGGGTTTTCCGCCCGTTACAGGTTAACGGTGCCTCGCCTGGGCGTAGGCCGCATCTAAATCCAGCCGCTGCCAGAATGCCTGATCCGCGCCCGGCCCACCCAGTGGGTAACCGGCGGGTAACGCGCTTTTCACCATCAGCGCACGGCGCTGCTTCGCCGACAGTTGAGGCAAGGCAGTTTCCAGCAACACCTCTGCGCCGTCGGGAACCGTTAACCTGGCCTTATTGCCTGCCACCTTCGGCAGGTTATAGCTCATGGTGAAACGGTAAAACGGCTTCATGCTGCCAGTGCCATAGGGATCATCCTGTCCTGCGGGTTTTGCGCACACCGCTAATGTGGTACCACACTCTTTTTCCAGCGCACTGCGTAGTTGCTGGCGAGCCTCTGCGAATAATGTCCGGTAAGCAGCATCATTCAGATAATGTGCGACGTTATATTGGGCCACCATGCGCGATCCCATCACGTCCAGCGGATAATGTACGCCCAGAACCAGACGCGAATACCCGTAACGCGCGCCCCGTTGCAGCAACGCATCAAAACGTTCCGGGATCATCTCAGCCAGCAATAACGCATCGGTGTAGCCGGTATTGGTATGTCCGCTGGGAAAAGACCCCCCATCGGCCGTATAAGGCTGGTTATCTTTGATCACCGTGTCATCCGGCACCAGATGAATCGTATTGCCTTTGTGCAGGAAAGGACGTGGATAGTCGAAGTGTTTTTTTGCCGCGCTGGTGCTGACTTCACTGGCTTTTATCAGCGCGGCAGCTTTACTCAGCTCGCCTTTTTCATAGGCCGCAAGAAAAGCTTTACCTAAGCGCGGTCCCAGGGCATCGGCAAGGAAATACAGATAGCTAATCCCTTCGGCGTCCGCCAGCGCCTGACGGCGTTCGCCCTGCGTGGCATTAAGATTAATTGATGTCACTGTGGCCCGGTTAGCGTTCATCACGTTATCCGGCAGCGTACTGAATCCCGATAACAGCGCAATGCCCGCCTGTTGCAGGGGTTGGGTCTGGAAATTGTAGCCACTGGCTTTCAGCCAGCGATAGTCGGCGAGTTTGTCACTTTGTTTCGCCTGTTTTAGCTGGTCACGGCTGAGCGTAGGTGCACCGTTCTGGATGGCCGTGCGCTCTGCCGCCAGCGCCTGCAGTTCAAGCGCATTGAATACCGGACTGGATGAGCCCTGAGACGTTTTGTTCGCCAGCGCACTGGCTTCAGACAACGGGATTGCCTGCGCCTGTTGCGTCATGAACAGCGCCGCCGCAATCAGGGTAATGTGCATTTTCATTATTATTCCTTTTTTCTCTGACCTTGCCGGTTGTCACGCTAGCATTGCTGTATGACAGTTTTATTTCGCAAGCCTGGGCCGCGCGTCAGTCGTCAGTGGCAGGCTTATCTGAGAAATCTGTCGCGCTGCGCCAGCAAAACCGCCCGAACCCGCTACGCTAAGGTAGGCATCGTTCGCGGCCGCGGCCGGGGTCGCGACATGGCCTGTCTCTCGTCGGTTGTCTGCGACTGAAGAATGCGCTGGCGAATGCAGCGTGAGGAGAAAATAAAAACAGAATTGATCGTTGATTCCCGATGCCACATTCATACACTTTCGGGTGGCCAATGCCCGCATCGGCATACGTGCTTATCAAGGGATGTTTACATGAGGTTATCCTATGCGCTTTAAAGGACTTACTATCGGGTTTTTCCTGCTGATACTGGCCATCGCGACGGTGGCTTTTTTCGAGGTATTAGCGCCCTACTTCTCGCCGATTCTCTGGGCTGCCGTGCTGGCCGTGATCTTCCATCCGCTGAAAACGTATTTGCGAGGCAAGCTGGGCGATCGTAACGGGCTTGCCGCCCTGCTGACGCTGTTATGCATCTGTCTGATCGTCTTTACGCCTTTAGCGATTATTGCGTCATCGCTGGTGGTCGAAGTGAATACGGTTTACCACAAGCTGCAAACCAACTCGGCCCAGTTCCCGGTCGTTTTCGCCGATCTGCTGCAACATCTGCCAGGCTGGGCCAAACATTACCTTGCAGAAAACAACCTGGACAATGCTACGCAGATTCAGCAAAAGCTGTCGGCCTTTGCCCTCAAAGGCGGCCAGTACCTGGCCGGTAGCGCCTTTATCATCGGTAAGGGGACATTCAGCTTCACCGTCGGCTTCGGCATCATGCTCTATCTGCTGTTCTTCCTGTTGAAAGATGGATCGTACCTGGTCCATCTGATTCTGGAAGCGCTGCCGCTGTCTACCTATGTAAAACACCATCTGTTTAAGAAGTTTGCCGCCGTGTCGCGCGCGACGGTAAAAGGCACGGTCGTGGTCGGTGTGGTACAGGGGATTTTAGGTGGGCTCGCCTTCTGGATTACCGATATTGATGGCAGCCTGCTCTGGGGGGCCTTGATGGGTTTCCTGTCGCTTATTCCTGCCGTCGGCTCCGCTATTATCTGGGTGCCCGCTGCGATTTTCTTCTTCGCAACCGGGGCGTTGTGGAAAGGGCTGTTTCTTGTGGGCTTCTTTGTGGTCATCGTCGGGCTGGTGGATAACATCCTGCGCCCACTGCTGGTCGGCAAAGACACCAAAATGCCTGATTACCTGATCCTGATCGCCACCCTGGGCGGAATGGAAATCTATGGCATCAACGGTTTCGTCATCGGCCCGGTGATTGCTGCCCTGTTCATTGCCTGCTGGAATTTACTGTCCGGACGCGATAACCGCGAAAACATCGAAGAAATCGATGAAGAGTTTATCGAAGAGGGGAAAAAACAGTCTGATACGGCGCAGCAGGATGCCGCAGAAGCAGCAAAGGCCGAAGCCTTACAGGCTAAGACCGTTCCGGCCGACCCCGAACAGAAATAGTGAATAAAAAAACCCACCAGCGGTGGGTTTTTTCTACACAAAAGCGGCTTAGTTGGTCGCTTTGTTTTTCAGGTCTTCGGCACCCTGCTTGGTTTTATCCCAGCCTTTCTCGGTGCCTTCTTTAGTTTTGTGCCAGCCTTTCTGCGCACCTTCAGAGATTTTGCTTGAGGTGGCGTTGCTCTTACCTTCCGCTGCATGCTCAGACTTCAGCTTCAGCTCCTGGCCTTTGTGCTGCGTCTGATGCAGTTTTTCTTTAGCGGTATCTGCGCCTTTATGCGCTTCAGCGACAGTTTCATCCGTTGTGGTAGCAGCGAAAACTGGCGAGGCCAGTAAAACAGCAGACAGTGCAATAATTGCTTTCTTCATCGTAATTCCCTCTTGTGTGAAATTTGTCGTCTTGCGTAATTATTCTGGCACAGGAGACCAAAGAACGATTTAAGAATAGACCTGAAATGAAATATAGCGAACCTGACTGGTTAAAAGGACACCAGAGGTATAATCGTTGCCTATAACAAATCGAGTTGCTGAGGCGACGGGTCCGGTGCCGCAGGTTTGCGCACGCGACGTGGAGGAGGGGGTTGCTGCATAGCCTGGTGAATCCAGTCCATGATCACGGCTACCACATAAGCCTGCTGGTTATCAGTCAGCGTCTGATGTTGCGCAATACCGTGCCACTTTGCCAGGCATCCGCGACAGCAGGTCGCCGTCGCATGCTGAGCAATAAAGACCGGATGACCGCGCATCGGCGTTTGCTTGCCGTCATTCACCGGATGGGCGGCGGACAGACGCTGGTGGATAAACCCGGCGGCGTGCTGTTGCACCCCAGCCTGCCCTTTCGCAAGACAGTAATCGTATTCTTTACGACCCAGACGAAAACGCTGGCGAAAAGGCGAGCGCGACAGGCGCGCAAACAGGTCCTCAAACATTGTTCTTCTCTGTCTCAACGATCACGACAACTTTCTTCCTGCCAGATAACGTACGCCCTGCGCGCCAAACGTCTCGCGGTGCGGTTGCCCGGCCTGCAAATGAAAAATGTCGCCTACCTGGTAGGTACGGACACCGTCTTCGGTAAATAGGGTGATATCCCCTTCAAGAATCAGCGCCATCGCCTCAAAAGGATGATCGTGCTGGTCCAGTTCACTGTGGGCTTCACGTTCGACAATGACCGGTTCTGCAAAGCCTTTCTCAGCCAGCAGCGTTCTGAATTGATGTTCTGTCATCGGCATCCTCGTCTGTCATTGGGTTTACTGGCAGTGTAGTCACTCGCGTGCTTTTTTGCCGTTGCGTAAAGTAGCGCAAGCAAGGTTGTAACAGAGAATCCCGCATGTGTACTTTCTGCTAATCGTCTCGTTAACACGTCATCTCTTAAACGGATTAAGCATGCCGCACAGGGTAAAGACTGCGCTGTTATTGATCAATCAACGTTCACGCAAGGGCCGCATTGATGCCGCCCGCGCCACAGAACTGCTGCAGCAGGCGGGCATTAATCTAATCCTGCCCGCCCCGGGCGATCAACGTAGTTACCCCGATCTTATTTCTGCTTACGCCGGCCAAATCGATTGGGTGATTGTGGGCGGCGGCGACGGCACGCTCAATGCGGCAGCGCCGGGACTGATGCGCACCGGGCTGCCGCTGGGGATTCTTCCGCTGGGCACCGCCAATGATTTTGCGCGAACACTGGGGATTCCCACCCAGATGGAACAGGCGGTGAGTGTCATTTGCCAGGGCCATATGCGCTCTGTGGATCTCGGTGAGGTCAATGGCCACCTGTTTCTCAACGTCTCCAGTATTGGTTTCTCGGCTGAGCTGGCTCGTAATCTTACGGCACAGGCGAAAAAGCGCTGGGGCGTGCTGGGTTATGCCTTTGCCGCGTTGCGCATTCTGCGGCAAAGTCGACCTTTCCGCGCCACGCTGATTCATGGCGGCAAGGCAACCGCCATTAAAACCGTGCAGGTGTCGGTTGGCAATGGGCGCTTTTATGGTGGCGGAATGACCGTACAGCAAAGCGCCGCGCCTGACGATGGCTTGCTGGACGTCTACAGCCTCGAAATCAAACGCAGCTGGCAACTGCTGTTGCTGTTTCCTTCGCTGCGACGCGGCACTCATGGCCGCTGGCGCAATGTCCGCACGTTCAGCACGACCGCCCTGACACTGCAAACGCGTCGGCCACACTTTATTAATGCAGATGGTGAGATCATCGGGCAAACGCCAGCCCATTTCCGCCTGCTTAATGATGCGTTGAGGGTGCTGGCTCCCGCCCCCTCCGGCAGGGAAAATCCTTAAAAGCTTACAGGTAGTGCGGGGCGCTTGCGCATAGCGCTCAGCGCCAGGATGACCAGCCCCAGCCCAATCAGCACCAGGAAGTAGTAATTGAGTAAATGCCAGAGCCCGATGCCGGCGATCCCGCCCGCCAGGAAAGAGAGGATCGTGTAGGTATGCAGCCGCAGACGCTCAACATACAGCGGCGCGTCTTTTGGCGACGCCTTACGTCGAAGCACATCAAACAGCATCGCCAGCTCGATTCCAATGTCGGTGGAGGTCCCGGAGACATGTGTCGTTCTGACGCGCGCATTGGAGATGCGGGTCACCACCGCATTTTGCAGGCCCATCAAAAAACTCAGGCTCAGAATCAACAGCGCGCCGGACGACGCCAGCGTGTAATGGGCTTCGGTTATGCCCAGCGCCACCAGCGCCGCACCTTCCAGCAGAATATTCACAGCGTAGATTGTGCGAATCTGCCGTCGGCGTCCGGCATTAATAATCAGCGTCGATACCATCGCGCCAAAAATAAACATGCAGACAATCAGCAGGAAAAAGATGCCCTGATGCACATTGGCTTTGGCCAGATAATCCGACAGTGAGGATACGTTGCCTGTCATATTGGCCGAGAAGAAACCGACTATCTCAAAGGCAGCCGTGTTTAACGCGCCGGCGACAGCGGCAAGCGTGCAGGCAAGACGGCTGTCCGCAATATGCGTCCGTTCGGTTTCCGTGCTGATCAACATAATGTTCACTCAGGTACGATGCGATTGGCTCTATCATTCGCTGAGTTCGTTAAGGAAACAAGCGCTAATTCAGCGACGTAGACCTCCGTCTGCCTGACTGTTTTTAACGAGAGGGTAGAAGCTATTACTGTGTCATTCGGCGCGAAGCCGGATGGCCTTTTCGGCTGGCGTGGCCGGTCTCCCTCTGTTCTGCTACTTACCGCCATAGAGAGACTGTTTCGACAACAATGCCGCACCTTATCAGGCTGTGTTCGCGTCTGTTGTGTTGGCCTCTGCTGACCCGCTTCACCCTGTTCATAGCAACAGCATCAGGGCACATCGTCAGGAGGGTATATTTTATCTCGTCAGATCCGAACGCCGCGATAAAACCCCTCGCTAAAACAGTAAGCGCCTCACTTTTCAGCCTGTTGCACCCTACTCTGTGGCAGATCAAGGTACCACGTGGCGCAACGCTTCATGCTTTGCGCTCCCTCCACCGACTCATTTATTAAGAGTATGAACCCGATTTCTAAAGCAGTACTGACGTTAACAGCGACAGGATGGCTGGCTGGCAATGTGCTCGCTCAGCCGTTACGCGCACCGCTGCTGGGAAATTTTCAGGCCAGCGCACACCAGCGCTGTGGACAGGACATCACACTGCAACTGCTGAAAACGACCGATAACATCATGCTTATGGGCCTGAAAAACCGGGAAAGTGGCGAAACCGATCTGTTCATGTCCAGCAGCCCGTTTACTGCAGACAATAGCTATTCCCGCTTCGTGCCCGTGAAATTCGATTAGTTGTCGAAGCACTTTATCGAAACGCATAACGATGTGCTGGAGGTGATCTAGGGCGCAGCAAAAGACGATAAGAATGTGCTGCGCTATACACTGGCGTTAGGCAGTTACACCTATTCCTGCGGTGCCATTGAGTCCTGGCCGAATGATACGGCAAACCAGTTGTACGGTGAGCCGGATAGCAGCGATGCTGGCACTGCGGCAGAGAAAAAAGCGCTCAGGGAATAGCGCAACCCTCGACCTGTTTAACGGCACGCAGTCTGAGGCGCCCGCGTAAATTGACCATGAATAATGGCAAAGCGTTGTACTACCGTGGCCTGCTCAGCGATAGAGACATTTTTTATCGTCATCTCAAGCGGAAACGTCTCGCTGTACCCGTCCAGCGTAATTTTTCCGTTGCCTGTCCTGACGTTGTCGAAGGTGATATCCCGGTAATCGGGGATCATCGTGCCGCTGGCGTGCGGATCATAATGCGTATCAATGACCACGGGATTGTCCACATCCTGCATACAAATGTTTTGGTAGCGAACCGCCCGCACCTGCCCACCGCGCGAGCGGTCGCTTTTGATGCGCAGGCCATTGGTCGTGCCGGTTAACGTCAGCCCGTCCACCAGCACATCGCTGACGCCTCGGTTTATTTCACTGCCAATCGACATACCATGACCAGAGCCAAACTGGTTATTCACGATGGAAATATGCGAGGCCGGTGCGTTTCCGGCTTTAATCGCCACATTGTCATCACCGGTACTGATCCGACTGTTGATTAACGTAACATCGCTGGACCCCATGGGATCCACACCGTCGGTGTTTCGTGCCGTCGCGGGCGTGTCGATGGTGATGCCCCATAGCGTAATGCCCTCACTGTCACTGACAGCCACGTGAAAGTTTGGCGCATTCTTCAGGGTGATCTGATACAGCGTGATATCCCGGGCGTGATCAACCTGGATCAGCCGCGGCGCATTTTGCTTTGCGTCATCACTCTTGGCGCTGGTCGCCAGTTGCCACCAGGTTTGCGTCTTACCGGTGACAGAGGCTCCGCCCTGCCCGTCGATCATGCCCTGCCCGTATATCCCGCTACCACGGACATGACTGAGAGTAATAAACGCCCTGCAACCGTTGCCCTGCGAATCCAGCGTCCCACAGCTTCCGCGCCCGTTATCATACAATCGTGGATCCGGAAGTGCGCGCAACACCGCTCCCTTATCAATGCCCAGACTGACACCCGAAGGCAAAGACAGTGGCCCGCTATAAAATACCTTCGCACGGGTTGAGGGTACTAACAGCACCATTTTGCCGGACGGGCAGCTATCCAGCGCCTGTTGAATAGTCTGACTGACAGTGTATTGATCCATGGCCGGGATACGCTGGCAGACCGGCGGATAAACCGGTGGTGTTACCGTTCGTCGATCGCCCATTTGTGCCTGAGCGGTAAAACTGATCGCCAGGCCAACAATCATGGCTAACAGAACAAAGGGAGAGCGATACATCGTCACAATCAGGTCAGTCATAGTGAAAGGGGCGACAGAGGGACAGGCCTTCACAATACGCAAGTCCTTCCTGGCAGGTAAAGCAGAAAAATGAGCCCGTCGCCGGAAGTGGTCAAAATGTTAAATTGATGCGCAGGGGTCAGCGAAATAAAAGCGGGATGGCTTCGTTTTCCCCTTTGAAATGCCGCCGTCCACAGCCTGGATAAAGCGGATTTTGACCTTTATTCGCCCAAGGGATGGGTTTGACAGCACCAGGGCCAGTGCTACGCTTCTTGTCATATAACCGACTGATTTTTGGCAGCCTTCGCGAGGCCGGGCGGCCATTAAACGCTGAGGTATTGATGCATGATGCTCAGAAAACCCCGTATTAAGGAAAATATAAAAAACCTTAATTTTGAATATCAGTTTAGTCGTGCAGGGTTTATTTTACTGACAAGTGTTGTTGTGGCGGCAGTGCTGGGATTATTTTCCAACGGCCTGTTTAGCGAGCAGCACCTGCAGAATAAAACGCACACCTTACGTCTCAATTACGATCGGTTTGGCCGCCTGACCAGCGAAAACGAAATCAAAGTCTCCATCAAAGAGCTCAACGCACCGGACTATATTCTCAGCTTTGGAAAAACGTTTCTGGACGAATTTCAGATTGGCAGCATTAAACCTCAGCCTGACCGGATGTACAGCGAAAAGGGTTATGTCTACCTGGTCTATAACCACGCCGACAAACAGCCGACCTTCTCAGTCTGGCTGGCCCTTACCCCCAGGAAGCCGGGCGCTTTTAGTAATACCCTGCAGGTAAACAATGAACCCGAAATCCATTTCAGCCAGTTTATTTATCCGTAGGTAACCTTTATGGAAATGGTCCTCAGAGCCGCTGCGATATACCTGATCCTCCTCCTTGTGTTCAAAATTGCCGGGCGAAGAGCCCTGCTTCAGATGACCAGTTTTGATCTGATCCTGCTTCTCATCATCAGTGAGGCAACCCAACAGGCGCTGCTGGGAAGCGATTTCTCCGTCACCGGCGCAATGATCACCATTATCACACTGATAGTGATGGATATGCTGTTTGGTTACATCAAGCGGAAACATAAAGGGTTTGAACAACTGATTGATGGCAGCCCGGCCGTCCTGGTTGAAAACGGCCAGCCTTTTCCCGATAAGATGAAAAAAGTGAACGTCAGCGAGGATGATATTTTGCTGGTCGCGCGACAAAATCATGGGCTGTGCGAACTCGATGAAATTCGCTATGCCATTCTGGAAAGTAACGGGCAGATTTCGATTATTCCTGCTGAGAAATGAAACCCGTTTAATCCGCACCTGGCCATGGCGGCATTTCATCATGTGAGAAACGACACAACGACCGAAAAGTCAGATACGGATCACGCATAGCCTGTATAAAATGCGTCAGAAGAGGATTCAGTGACGGCAGGAGGAGATGGGCGGTCTTGGAAAGCTATGACGATATCTATCGGCGCCTCAAAAATGAGGGCTATGAAGCCTGGACAGGAAGCGGCTTTTCGCGAGCCCGTCAGCGGCTCAGCGAGGTGCTTTATGAGCTTGAAGAAGCAGCATGGCTTCCTGACAAAGGGACTGTTCTTGAACTCGGATGTGGCAATGCTGCCATGGCATCACATTATTTTGCCCGACAATCATTCGTCGTTTACGGGGTCGATATCTCAGACGTGGCGATTTGCTGGGCTCGGGAACGCTTCAGGGAAGCAGGTCTGGTCGGTCATTTTAACCAAGGCAACGTATGCGACCTTTCTCTCTATAACGATGCTCAGTTCGATGTCATCGTTGACGGCAGCTGCTTTCATTGTCTGGTGGGAACACAACGTACACATTGCCTTAAAGCCGTGCGCCGTGTACTGGCCTGTGACGGCGCGTTAATTATCAGCAGCATGTGTGGTTCGCCTAAACAAATAAGCGAATCTCTGCGTTATGACCCTGGACAGCACCTGTTACTGAAAGATGGCATTCCCTGGCGCACGCTGAAACCGCTGGACGACCTGACCGCAGAAATCACAGCAGCCGGTTTTAACATCCGTTATTTTTCAGTTAATCAGAATTCGTGGTGGGATCATGCAACGCTTGTGTGCCACAAGGCTTCCAGTTAGTGCAGCCCGTCATCGTATTGGTGCGGATTGCCCTTACCCGAATACTTACCGCTTTTTGCCCGACGCGGTTGGCAGTTCAATGCCAACAAAACGCCTGACCGTCGGCATCAAGATTCCTGTAAAGATGGCGTAAAAAAAGAGGCATACAAAGCATGCCTCATAGTGTAGTAACAGGTTAATCAGACCGTAAATAAGCCGGGCTGAGAAACAAACATGCTGAGATTAGTTGGCTGCGCGCTCTTTTTTAATCTTATCTGCGTACTCAATAACTTCTTCGCCGGTCTTACCGGCCAGTGCGCCTTTGATCTTTTTATCAATCAGCGCGCGTCCACCTTCATCACCGCTGCCCGCCTGCATCAGCTCTTTCATGCTGACCTGGCTGAAGGCGACAACCTGAATAGCATCGTTAAACGCGGCGCGTTTATCCTCTGCAAGTGACTCCCGAACTTTTTGAAGCGATGTCTGAAAAGCCTCTTCGGAAGAACCATCAATTTTAGGCTCTCCACATCCCGTGAGGGCGAATGCTAACAAAACGACTGCAATTGCTTTTTTCATATGGGTTTTATCCTAAAAAAATTCTTATCAATCGTAAGTTTTTATGCGTTTTTTTAAAAGAACTTTCCACTGCTTCTCACCGGGTTGAACATAAAAAAAACAAATTACCTGTCCTTAGACAGTTGCCAGCCATCAGGAGCCGGCATGCATGACGGAAATGGGACGGTAAAAATTATGTAACCTGATTAAAGCAAAAGCCTTCTGAGTATTAAAAGCCGCTCAAAACAGGCCATCGCCAATTTTTCAGATGTTTAATGTGTCTTAGTGTGGGGAAGAATGTTATTCCCCTATTTTTACTGCGTGACCACAATGTTTTGCTCACGTTAAAACAAATAAAATTTATCCGCGCGCGCATGGATATCTTTTTGTCAGGTCATAAGAAATCCTGACCATATTGAGCCAGGGTAAGTATACCCTTCCTTTCACCCTCTTCTTTTTCAACACCTTCAACAAGAACTGCTGAGATATTTCAGATGTGTGTAAAATAAGCAAACAAAATTACTTAGGTTGCTTTGTTTCATTACGGTCACGTTTTATGCCACTCACACTCAACGCTATTTTATTCATTTCTGGCATGAGTACTGACGTAACATCATCTAACCACACATGCCAGCCGATTTACCTGAGTATTAAAATATTTTTTCAAAAAAAATTTTCCAGGAGCACAGTAAAGTGGTTCACCCTGGTCCTGAATTTCCAGAACGATACGACGCTGATGACTAATCTTTAAAAGTCCCCTTACTTTTATAACGTTACTTAACACTTTAACAGGCAAGTTAAGCCAGTAGCATCCTGCACTGATTAACAGGTATTCGACTTGCCAAATAAATAAAGAAAAAGATTTTTAGCCGATGATCTGCAAAACCATTTCATTGTGGTATTGCATTTGATATTTGATAAAACCTTATGCACCACAGAATAATACGTGGTTGCAACCTGATACGCTTAATAGCACTAAACATGATTATTCCTGTGCCGCCCCTGCGTGAACTTTAACAGTAATACTTTACCCGCATAAATTTTCTGGTGATGTGAAACGACGCATTTATGCGTGCCGTAATGCCGAATCATAGCATTTTTTTGAAGAGCAGAGACTTTATCGCTCATTAAAAGTACAGTGTTCAAAATGCGAAAAACCCAGCAGCAGTAATCTGCGCTGAGCTTTCGCTATCTGTTACCGATGGATATCAGGGTAAAAAGCGCTAGCGCCCCAAATCCCGTAGCTTCTCACCCGCCATCAAATTCTTCTCAATCCGTTCCAGCGTGACATTCTTGGTTTCCGGCACCAGATAAACCGTCACCACAATAAATACCAGATTAAACCCGGTATACAGCCAGAACGTGCCCGCCGCGCCAATACTGCCCAGCAGTGAGAGAAAGGTGGCACCGATAATCATGTTTGCCACCCAGTTAGTGGTCGTCGAACAGGTGATACCAAAGTCGCGGCATTTAAGCGGCTGAATCTCAGAGCACAGGATCCAGACGACAGGCGCTGCGCTCATCGCATATCCACCGATACACAACATGGTCATGCCCACAGAAACCCAGGATAACCCATGGCTGATCTCTCCCTGTCCCGCTTTCATCAGGCAATAGCCCAGCACCAGCGTAGCAAACGCCATGACTGAGAAACCAATTTTCAGAATCGGTTTTCTGCCCGCTTTATCTACGGTAAAAACAGCAATAAAAGTGGCAAACATAAAGGTCAGGCCAACAATGACCGTGGCGATCATCTGCTCCTGTGTGCTTTTAAAACCCGCCATTTTAAAAATCTGCGGCGCGTAATACATAATGATGTTCATCCCGGTAAACTGCTGCATGCCCTGTAATAACATGCCCAGAAAGACCGCACGCCTGACGTTCCTGTTACTTTTAAACAGCGAAAAACCCCCCTGCTTCATGCGCAGACTTTCCCGAATCTCGTTCAGTTCCTGACGGGCTTTTTCAGACGTATCGCGCAGCATCCGCAAGACATCTTCTGCTTCAACATGCATGCCTTTTGCTGCCAGCCAGCGCGGGCTGTTCGGCAAGAAAATAACCATGACAAACAGTACGACGGCGGGGATAGCCAGGACGCCCAGCATGGCTCGCCAGTTACCGCTGTAGCTAAAAGCCGTATCCGATACAAAAGCCAGTACAATGCCCAATGTAATCATCAGTTGATACAGACTGATCATTTTGCCACGGACGTTTTCGGTTGCCATTTCAGACAGATAAAGCGGTGCGGTATAGGAGGCTACGCCCACAGCAAGGCCCAGCAGGAGGCGAAAGATCAAGAGCATTTCAACGCTGGTTGCACCGGCTGAACCCAGCGATCCAATAGCAAACAGCACTGCGCCCGCCATTAGACTGTATTTGCGGCCAAGACGATGTGATACCCAGCCATTACATACTGCCCCTATTGCGGCACCCAGCATCATGATGCTCACCACCCATTCCTGCTCATGGCTGCTCAGATTAAAGTGATGGGTGAGAAACGGCAGTGCCCCTGAAATCACGCCAATATCCAGTCCAAACAGCAGTCCTGCTAACGCAGCGGAAACAGAGATAAACAGGTTCATACGGCGAACTTTTTGCTTATGTTCGCTTTGAAGATTGAAAGTATTTACATGAGACATCATTAAGCTCCGCTCACACAACATGTAGTGTCCATGCAGCATATAAAGCAGAGACAGCGGGCGATGAGGGCAAATAAGGTCTGGATATGGACGATTTTACTGATCTCACTCTAAGTGTGATGGAGATCTCATCGACAGAGTGAGCGTCTGTTTTTCGTTTTATGACGTAATATTGCTACACGTCTTTTCTGGCGATAATGTGTAAAACAATCCTTTGATGGGCCGCTTAATGCGGCGGATTGTTCAGGTCCGGCAGACACTCTGCAATACTTCACCACTGACGCAGTATATGAATTAAAGCGCTGTCAACATCGCTAAAAATCTGTCCTGGCCGCAACCGGCCTGACGATATGATGTATCGCCCAGACACCCTTCATAACAGAATCCCCCTTTATAATGAAAGCCAGCCACGACTCGCCCGCTTGAATCTCGTTCCAGGCTTATTTCGTTGTCGAGGGTTTATTCGCCGCACTACGGCAATACAATACTGCTCAGCAAAATGCATAACGTTTATCAGGATATGACAGGACGAAGGAAATGGTGTGCGCCGTTTTGGTTCAACCTGTTTTAATGACTGTCCTGTTTGAGCTCTGAGCATAACCTGATCTACTGAATGATCGTTTAAACCGTTTCCAGAACAGGCTGCCGTGAATACGTGCTTCAGTTGCGGAGAAAAGTGAACACAGGAAATTAGTCATGACCGGCATCATTTTATTATTACTGCTCATTCTCATCTTGCTTCTGATTCAGGAAGTGCTTGATGAGCGTTATTCACCTCATTATGAAAGTGAGAATTACGATTAAACCTTCGTATTTCTGTCATGGCTTTCAACCTGAACGCTTATAATCGTTCATGACCACCCGACCTGTTTACATCGTTATCGTTTCTGGATTAGCCCAGTTATAAACCGCAAAGACCAGCCGGATATCGCCAGCTACGCTCCCATACCTACGGTGCATATTGTCAATAAAATACGATTTAAGCGAGTCGGGCAAGCTGGCAGCGCGATAGCGAAGCAACGTCGTATGCCAGAATTCAGGCGGGGTCGTTTTTCCACCGTGCCTTTCGAGCAGTAAATCCCGCCACGTCGCTGATGACATCAACGCATTCCAGAACGCAGCTCTTTGCGCGACTGCGCTGCCGTCAGGAAAACCTGCCAGCAACAGCTGATCGGGAAGCGCGAGCAAACGCAATCCCTCCACCCTGAGTGATGAATCCGTTACGCACTGGCGGAAGGTGCCAGTCACTTCGCTTATCATCGGGATTTGCTGGCGCTCGTGATAACGGGCTGGCGTAAGCGGCAGGAAGGTGACATGAAAGTTTTTTGCCTGCATAACCTCTGCAAGTGGGTCATCGCGGGTTAAACGGCGGATGTCGTCAAGAAGAGCAAGGATGTCGGGATTCAGATCAGGCAAAATTCCACAGCTCAGCGCTTTAAGCCCGTCAGGGTAAAAGAATTTTTCAGCATGGTGATGCGCTTGCCTGTTTTCCTGTTGCCACAGCCGCAGGGTTTCACTGTTTCGGTCTGCATAGAGAGTGTCAAAATAAGCCGCCTTTTTCACCTTCTCTCCTGAATGTCCCTGAACGAGGTGTCCACAGCATAGCCAGACGAGCGGGGAAATACAGCACTTTCTACAGCGGATATATTCCGGCCCACTTCACGCAGGTGGGCCGGCAGACTTAATCTGGCTGTTTATCGCCGGATTCAGGCGCGTGGGTTACATCATCTTCCGCGCCGTCGGTGCCGCCTTGTGACGGACTTTTTTTCCCCGGTTGATAATCCGGATGATCACCCTCTACTGGTCTTTCTGTCATACAGGCCTCTCTGGTTAGCAAACCGAACACTAAGTCTGGCTCACAAAAAGCGGGTAAGCACAGCGGCTTCCCCTCGTGGGATGGCGCTGCACGTATCCGCTTTCACAAAAGCATTGATATCACGCACTTTTTTTTCGCTACATTGACTTAGCGAAAATACCGACCAGACTTATCAGGCGAGCTGTTTTTTAAGTGTGTTAATCACGAGGGAAAGAGATGAAAAGCATTTTGAGCGGTCTGTTAATTGTTTCCAGTCTTTTAATGATGTCGGGTTGTCAGCAGGACAGCAGCGCCGTCGGCAACGATGGTCGCCCGCATGCGCCAAGCGGTCAGTCAGTGCCTGGCGGTCCACTGGGCAAAGGGCCGGTTGGTCAGCCGCAGGCATAAAAAATCCGGCCATGTGCCGGTTTTTTTTATGTCTGCGCAGAAGCCCACCTGTGGCTTGAACTTTATGCACGTAACCATCATCCGCGACATTACTCCTGCGTAGTATTTAACGGCAATGGTCATATTGCTGCGTGCTGTAACAATTGCACAATGTGGGTTCACACCGCGTTTAAAGGTATCGTCACACCGGATACGGGATATAATCCCCGTCATATCTGTGGCACACGATAACGAAAGCATTTTCAGGCAATATAAGACCTGGCGCGAACACGGTATCTCAATACATGATTATTTCAGTAACGCGCAACGGACTGACAACCCCCATGGCAGTCCGCTTTAACGTCAACCTCTCCTGCCCTACTGAATGGACGACGACAGCCGGAAAACCGGTCTGTATTCCGTCATATCCTCAAACACGCAAAACGCCGGTGCATTCAGTTCAATGATCGGAGAAACCCGCATAAGCTTTTCCAGATAAACCGCTCTTAACCTCTGAAGGAGGCGGCACTCCTCGGCGACCGGCGGGTTAATCAGATATGACACACTGATATGAAACTCGTAAACATCATGATTATGTCGTCTGCAGCGCAGGACATGACTGAGACGATCTCTCAGCCCGCGAATTTTTGTTTCTTCCGCCTGATTCATTGGTGCCAACGAGATCGAGACGCCGCGCTTTAATACAACAGCCCCAATCCGCATTTTTACGGGAAATTCAGTTACGCTAAAGTCGGTCAGCTTTTGGGCAAATAACCGATCGCACGCCGACATGGGCGCATCGAGGCTCAGGTCTGCGGGCCAGGCCGGCAAATAACGCGCCCTGTCATTCGCACCATTAAAGACGGTCATGTGGTAGCTCGCCGACGGCAGAAAGGTATAACACCGTGCCAGTCCTTCCGCCTTCATGGCCTCCACCATCTCAGAGATCACGCTAACGATTTCGCTTCCCTGATCCAACTGGCAAATGAGCGTGTTACCTCTGAAAGGCAAATATGCACCATCAGCCGCAAATTTTTCACCGATAGCATTCTCTTTCCAGCCGTCGTACTCAAGCACTTCTGACATAGCTTCTGCCCTAATCAATGGATAAATGCCTGCGTTTGAGGCGCGCGTGCTTCGCACAACAAAAGACAGCGCCGCACAACATGATCGTCCACGCCTGAAAAGTGTGGCCTCACGGGCTTATGACAATAATGCCGAAACATGACCGTTTTTATTGCGCTGCCCGAAGCAGGCAACGAACGCCGTCGTGCAAGGTGGCTGCATATCAGCAGCGGAAAGGGGCGCGCAAAGACTGTTAAAATTTTATGTCTCTTTACCCTGCTGCGCCGGACAGACGTTGTATTCCTGTGCTGGCTACCCACGTCGCACGCGCGTGCGATGAAGTTTCATTCTGCAACAAATTTCACGCCATTTACCGCTTATGCCCGGAAGGCTTTTGCCGAAAACATCATGGGCCATATAAAATCTTAACTGGGGTGAAAAATGAAAGTATCGACGCGATTATCTGCTGGATTTGCTTTTTTAATGTTGTTTTTCGTCATTAGCTCTGGGGTTGCACTGAATCATCTGCTTGAAGCCCGAAAAAATATCAACGAAATCGTCAACACTAATCTGAAAAAAGTCACGCTGGCGAATGATGCGGGAACGGCCCTGCGAAATATGCTGGTCGAAGTCAGGAATATGGCCCTGTTTTCTGATCCCAAAGCCATCGAGAATGAATGGGGCCGTTTCGAGGGCCAGAAGGCCGTTTATACACAAAAGCGCGCTGAACTGGCCTCGCTGATTGAAATCAACAAAAACCCCGAAGAGCTCGGCCTGCTTAAAAAAGTGCAGGAAAATGAAAACGCCGCGCTTACCACCCTGGCGACAGCGGCCACAATGGGCAGACAGCGGCAACTGACCGGACTGGCGGACTATCTGACCAATGTTGTCCGCCCGCCCCAGCAAATCCTTATTGGCAGCCTTAATGAACTGACCGAGATGCAGCGGGCCTTTGCAGAGCAAACGGCAGAGAAGAGCAATGACTCTGTCAGCCGCATCATTAAGATCTTTATTTTTCTGGTTCTGGCGTCCCTGATTTCTGGCGCCGTGATCTGTGTGTTAATGAGCAGGAAACTGATGGCGCAGTTGGGTGGAGAGCCGGCTCAGGCCCAGCAGCTGGCCGCCGCGATTGCGGCGGGTGATCTGACTACGTCCGTTACGTTACGCCGCCACGACAGGAGCAGTCTGCTCGCTTCTCTGGATACCATGCAGGCAAATCTGCGCGGCCTGGTGTCGCAGATTAAACATGCCTCCACTACTGTTGCTCAGGCCGCCGATGAAATTTCCCAGGGCAATACCGAACTGTCCTCACGCACCGAGCAGCAGGCCGCCGCGCTGCAGGAAACTGCCGCCAGCATGGAGCAACTCACAGCCACGGTGAAAAGCAACAGCGCTGGTGCGCAGCAGACGGCTGAATCCGCGCGCGAAACCGCCCGACTTGCCCGTTCCGGCGAAACGGATATGAATCGCATGTCGGATACCATGAACGCGATTGCCATCAGCGCGACCAAAGTGCGGGACATCACCGCGGTAATCGAAAGCATCGCTTTTCAGACCAATATTCTGGCGCTCAACGCGGCAGTGGAAGCGGCACGCGCCGGAGAAGGCGGACGCGGTTTTGCCGTGGTGGCGGGCGAAGTCCGAACGCTGGCGCAGCGCAGCGCTACCGCAGCCCGCGATATCAAAACGTTAATTGAACAGGCCGTAAGCCAGGTTGAAAGCGGTGTTGCAGTGGCGTCAGGCACGGGCGAAAGCATCATGAAGATTGTCGGCATGGTCGGAGAGCTTGCCAGCGCAATGGACAACCTGTCGCTGGCCTCTTCAGAACAAATGCAGGGTATTTCTCAGGTCAGCGTGGCGGTCAGCCAGATGGACAGCGTGACGCAGAATAACGCAGCACTGGTAGAAGAGTCTTCTTCCGCGTCACAGTCCCTGTCAGTTCAGGCCCATGCGCTTCGGGGCATGGTGGAAACCTTCCGGGTCTGATTATCATGACGCGGCGAGACGGTTACTCAACGTTTTTCGCCTGAGGGCAGCAATCCGCCCTCTTTATCGTATCACCACCAGCCCGGATGCCGGGCTTTTTTCATTTGTATAAAAATCGCACTGACCAACAGTGAATATCGGACATGCTGTTATGGTTTTCAGTATGTGCGGGACCGGGCTGCCACCTTCGCTATCTTCATGTCGCTTACATTCGCCGGGGTCGATGAGCGACCCCGGACATTTTCGTCGTGCTGAGAACATCAGACACAAAGACTACGTTACTTAACCAGATACAGGTCTTTGGTATAGTAGAAACGCAGATGCGACGGCGCGTAGCCGCCTACTTTTGGACTGACCATCTGATTCAGAGCGCCGTAAAAGACCGGAATGACTGGCGTATCATTAGCAATAATATCGCTGGCTTTTTGATAATCCCGGGTCACGGCATCCAGGCTGGTATCCATGCCTGCGGCTTTTACAGCGGCAT
Organism: Pantoea sp. SGAir0180; assembly: GCF_043546245.1. Classification (NCBI taxonomy): domain Bacteria; kingdom Pseudomonadati; phylum Pseudomonadota; class Gammaproteobacteria; order Enterobacterales; family Erwiniaceae; genus Pantoea; species Pantoea sp. SGAir0180. The sequence continues at coordinate 2,616,979 of NZ_CP028071.1, forward strand.
CAAAGGCCGGGCTGGCATAACCCGCCGTATTTTGACTGTCGCCGGTACGATAGGTGTTAAGGAAGGTGGACGGTTCGCTGTAATCGGCGACCCAGGTATAGCGCACCAGATCAAACTGCCCCTGATGCATATTATCCACCATGGTTTTCCACTCCTGGTTTTGCAGGGTGACCCGGGCGCCCAGCACTTTCCCCCACATCGACGCGGCAGCGATCGCGATACGTTGATTATCCTGATTGGTGTTGTAGAGCAGAGTAAAAGTTAAAGGATGGCTGGCGGAATAACCGGCTTCACTGAGCAGCGATTGGGCTTTTTTCACCCGTTGTTCCTGCGTCCAGCCCGCCCATGCTGGTGCCTTGAGCGTCACCTCCCCCATAGATAAGGGCAGCATAGCCCAGGCCGGTTGCTGGCCCATACCGATGACTTTATCAGCGATAATGGTTTTATCCAGCGCCAGGTTGAGCGCCTGCCGCACACGCACATCCGTAAAGGGCGGCTTGCGGTTATTAATTTGAAAATAGAACACGCTGTATATCGGTGTGCTGCGCACCTCTTTTGGCCGCTCTTTTTTCATACGAGGAAAGTCAACGGCAGGGATGTTATCCGTGATGGTAATGCCGCCCGCAAGATAGCGATTAAGCTCTGCGGATACATCGTTGATCGGTAAAAAAGTGACCTTGTTAATTACCGTATGTGCGTTATCCCAATAGCGATCGTTACGGACGAGCGTAATTTTTTCATTTACCACCCACTGGTCCAGCTTAAACGCTCCGCTGCTGACCATATTGCCGGGCCGTGTCCAGGTTTCTCCAAACTTTTTGACATTATTTTCGCTAATCGGGAACAGGGAAGGATGAGCGACAAACTGCAAAAAATACGATACCGGCTGATCGAGCGTGACCTGAACAGTATGGTCGTCCAGTGCCTTAACCCCCAAACTGTCAGTCGGGCTTTTTCCGCCCGTTACCGCATCCGCATTGAGGATGTGGGCATAGCTGGCAAAAGAGGCATAAGGCGAAGCCGTTTTGGGATCGGTGAGACGACGCCAGCTAAATACAACGTCCTGTGCGGTCAGCGGCGATCCATCGGACCAGGTCAGATCCGGGCGAAGGTGAAAGGTCCAGACTTTGTTATCCGCCGTTTCCCATGAGGCTGCCAGCCCGGGCACCACCTTACCGTCGGGCGTGGTCTGCACCAGCCCCTCAAACAGATCGTTAAGAATTGAAAAAGCATCATTCGTTTCCGCTTTTTCGACGTCCAGTGTGGCAGGTTCAGCACCATTACCGCGCACAATTTCCTGTAAGGGAGCCAGCGTTACTCCCGTTGGCACATTTGCCCCTATGGCGGGAAAGGAGGATAGCAGCCCTGAAAAAATTACCGACCCACACAAATGGGCAACATATGAACGGCTTACTGGCATTCGTCTGACTCCTGTTGGATAAATTATTATGCGACTTTGCGCCAGCACTGCTGCAATTTATGGGCCAGAGGCGAGACGCTGTACTGCGCCAGTCTGCCAAAGGTCAGGTGGTAAAAAGCGTTATCACTGCACAGTTTTGATGCAAAACGACAAACGGGCTGTGCCGTTTGCCCCGTTGCGATTAACAGAACTTTTACACTATGCCAGCAACCCTTTTTCACCCGCTTCACACCTCGACACAGCCAAATTGATAGAGTAATGGGATATCAATCTGGAGCCTGTATGAAAAAAGTCATCCTTTTAGTGATTGCGTTAGCCAGCGTCTCGGCGCTGTCGGGCTGTGTCTGGCCGTTCTGGGGACCGGGCGGTGGCGGCCCAGGGCATATGGGACCGGGCGGCGGACCCGGTGGTGGTCCGGGCGGTGGCCCGCACGGCTAAAGAACCCAGGACGGTCTCTTCATGAAGCCGTCCTGCTTCCCTAATCAAAATCATTCTGGCATTCACACCTGTGTTGCCAGATGCGCGCGACAACTGCGAAATACTGCACTGGAACTTAAATTGACAACTCAGCGTATGACACGATCCGCTGGCAGACGAGGTGCGCCGGCCGATAACACGCTGGGCTTACTGATCATCCTGACCGATCGCCTTGGCCGTACGCGGCGCGGACATTTTAATACGCGCGCTAATCTGCTATGACGGGATCCGCCCGGCAACCTCATTCACCTTACCCTGCCAGGAGAACAGCAGCTCACGTGGCTGCATCACAGCTCCCGCCACGTCAACACCATTCGCTTTAATCAGTAACTGATCAGTGAATTTACCCGTTATCGCCTGCCTCGGGAAATCTGCCACAGTCAGGAAGTGCGTGAGAATGTACGGCATGACGACCGCCCGGGCAGACGCACCTTACATCACGGTGAGCCTGAATTGGGTTGTTTTTTTGCTACTCAGAGAAATCCATCTGTATTTCTGTGAAGAGTAATAAAGCATGATAATATTGATTTTTTATTTCAAAGAAAATCTCCTGAAAATTGAAATTATATATTCTACAGATGAAAGGTGTGATTAAAAAACAAAGCCAGCCACCAGGCTGGGTTTGCTATTTTTAAAAGTATAAATAAAATGCCTGACTTTTTTAGCAGGTAAGCTGAAGCCTGCAGAGTAATCGTTTACTTCATCATACAATCCGTTACTGATATCCATTTCAATTAAAGTTATCAATTAAAAAAAGATAAAAACAGCACTAATTAAAATAAACCCCCTCACTAATAAAACAACCGCATTACAAAATAAAAGTTAATATCACACCCGGGTCAAAAAACACGTGCTGAAATCAGTAAAATAGATGATTAACAATAAATCATTAAGCTGTTAAGAATGAAATCAACTCCCTCTCAATGCCATTTTCTATGTCTTTTTTTACAGTATATACTTATTTTCCCACCAGACTTATGATTGTAAGGTGCCATGTGGACACGGTGGAGGTCGATATGAGAAATTTCGGTTTCGTCGTAATAGGTCTGGTTGGTTTTGCTGCATTCAGCGTTGCTTTTTGTGCCCTTTGCCTGACGACATCCGGTGTCATCCATTAGCTGCGCGGGAAATCCACGATATGGCCATTCGTGGCCATTTTGGTCAATATCATAACGCCCTCTACCGGCTCTGCCTTATCTCTTCGTTGCAGAGTCACATCGCTAAGCGGTATCTGAACGTGCAATGACCTGAAAATTTTAACGGAAGGCCTGCGATGTTCAGGTCAGCGATCTTTGCCCTGCGTCTGACTTCTGCTAACTTTGTTATGAAAACGTTAACTTCAGACAAGGCAAGCTATGAATCAGTATGACAACCTCTGGAATGCTATCGAAACGCGCGTTAAGCAGAACAATGATGCCTCAACGCTGGATATGAGCCATTCCGATAATCTGATGGTTAACCAGGTGAAACAACGCACCGCGCAGATATTTATTCTTGAAATCATTTTGGATAAACATCGTAAACAATTTGGCACGCGTTATTTCCCGTTATCCGGCGAAGAAGCGCTTTATCATTTGATCTTTACGCGCACGAACTGGTTACCGGCACAAATCAGAACCCTTTCACTTTCTGATGCACTTTTTGTTATCGCAGAACTGTTTCGCGATGGCAATCTACAGGAGGGCGTCAGAAACTTTCTGGGCACGCAGGGACTGCGAAATGTCTCTTATCCCCTTGATGAGTTTTCAGACAGAGACTGGGCACCTAAGGAAAACGAGGTACATCTGTCCCTTCCCTGAGACAAACGTAACAGGATGCCGTAGGTGATATCACTGTGCCTGTGAGACTATCCCAGGCACCGTTGGCGCTAAAGAAAAAATGTCCTGGCCATCAAGCCGATAAAGTTGGTAACTTTCTTCTTTATCTGCTGGTCTTTCCCCCTGCCAGACAAGCGTGCCATCCACAAATTCCTGCGGATGCTTTTTATCGTGCTGTACCAGAAGCCAGTGACAGCGAAAGGCACCTCTGTGCTTTCCTTCCCTTAGCGTGACTAAGCCGTCGTAATACTCCAGTAACGCACGCTGTGGCTCGCCAAGGTGCCGACTGGCTACGCACTCATCTTTAGGCAGCCAGGCTCGCATCGGGATAAAGACGTCTGAATAACGCTTCGTATAATCCAGATAAGGCATGCCGAGTGTCATGGCCAACACCCAGCACAGGGTTATACAACTGGTGAAAATATATAAGGGGCTTTGTCGCGCTGCCCGATGGAAAAACACGATGCCACTCATCATCAGGGTAACCAGCAGTGCCACGCTAAACATAAGCGGATGGAACTCAGGCATAAATCCAGGTGCGCCTGGCGCCACCCACTTATTCCATAACGGGACAGGCCAACCGGTTATCAGTATGATCCCCGCGCCCCACATCACTGCAGGAAGCAGACAAAACAGGCCCAGAGACCAGGGCCGCAATTTTTCAGCCCACTCCGCTTTTCGTTGACACGCCCCCGCCGCTAATATTGCCAGTGGCAGCAACAACGGCATGGCATAGAGTTCGCGTGCATCTGCGGCGGCAGACAATGTAGCAAACCCCGCCACAAAAAACGTCAACAGGACTTTGACTGCCGGACTAATGCCGTTTGCCCCGCAGCGCCATAACCACCATACCGCCATAGGAAGCGCTGGAAATGCATACCACGGAAGCAATTTAAGATAAAAGAACGGCTTCGCTTTCGGACCCAGTCTGGCGGTACCGTCAAATCGGCCAAAGTTATTCACCATAAGCCAGGTTGAAAACAGTTTTTCTGAACGCATCCAGAGCGCGTAAAGCCAGGGCGCGACCAGCGGGCAAAAAACCAAAAAAGCAATGGCACAAAAGATGACGTAGCGCCTGTTGCGAAATTCAGTATTGAGCAACGGTAACCCCATTGCCGTTACTCCCAGAATCCCGGGACCCAGTAGCCCCTTTGAGAGAAACATAACGGCAGCACCCACGCCCAGTACAATGCCGCCAGCAACATGGCGTCGAATCCCCAACACGAAACCATAAATGCCGATGGCGCCTCCCGCCAGTAAGGCCGTATCGGTAATCATCTGGTGCGCCCGAATGGGAAAGCCGACGCAGGCAAAGAGAATAAGAACAGCCCAGCGTCCGGCGCCTTTACCCAGTAACTCTCTGGCAGATAGTGCAATAGCGTAACAGGCGATCAGGATGAAGAAGCCTGTAGTCAGACGCGCTGCATCCGGCTCGCCTAATAACGGACTGAACAGCCGAAGGAAAAACGACGCCGCCACAAAATAGAGCGGCGGCTTTTCCATAAAAGGCTCACCTGCCAGCGTAGGCACTACCCAGTCACCGGTCTGCGCGATGTGGCGAATTAACCCAAAGGTATAAGCTTCGTCAGGCTTCCACGGTTCATGTCCTACCAATCCTGGTAATAACCAGCAGCTAAAAACAATAAAGCATAAAAATAAGGGAATTTGCTGCGAGACAGGAAAGATGGTCAGAATACGCTGCGTGCGAGTCTCGCTGCTGTTTGTGGATGTCAGAGGTATAAATGCATCCGGGGCAGCGGCCCGTGTTGCAGGAAAAATAACCTGAAAATGTTTTGTGTTCACGCGTTACTCGCTTGTCTTACCGACTTTTAGAGTAAAAATACGGTGTATAAGCTCTATGTCTGTTCGCAAAAATCTTTACAGAAACGACCCAATAAAGATGCAAAATGTGCTTCTTAAGCAAAATGCTGAATCCCTTTATCCGCTCAGCACTTTTTGAAGTTTATAAGCGCTTATTAGTGCGAGGATTTGAACATCCGGAGCTCCGGGCTTACAAAAAATTCACTGTTAATAAGATAAAGAAGCGGAAGTAAACGAGAAATAAACATTCTGCGCTTTGAGTTTAAACGCTTAGCCCAGACTGACATTGAGGATAAGAACTGATGAGGAGCCACCACCAAATCTAAAAAGATGAATGTAAAGAACGGAATAATGACTTATGGGTCCGGTTCAATTACGGGATCTGATCATGATTGACGTGTTAAACGCATCACTAAAGCAGAAGCATCTGGCATAGTGTTCCCGTTTAAATGAAAGCTCGAAGTGCAAGAAATGTTCCTGTCAATAAGTCAGCTGAGGCACCATTAAATCACCTATTATTCGGACCTAAAGACGAACGTCTCTAAGTGCCCTGTGCAGCAATACGATCACAGGATCTAACGCCTTTCTGAAAAGGTGCAGATATGAGCCAGAGCGAGGCAAGTCGCCCATTGACTAAGAAGCATTATGAGATGCTTAAACGAAAAAAGCCCTGTAACGAGCAGGGCTGATAACCATTCAAAAAAATTTATCTATTTCTTATAAAAAGTGTATGATGAGCGCGGAGTATTCCCTGGTGTTGGCTGTGTTAGCCACCCTCACATCAACCCTTGAGGTTTCCGAGGCCACTAGTGGTGTGGGGGTTTCTTTTTTAAATCATAAATTATGTTGAACCTTAACCCCCTTCATAACAACTAGACTTTAGATCAAAAAAAACTATACTAAAGGATAGCAAAGGGAGCATTATCACTTTGTAATCAGATACATAAGCGAGAACCCTCTCAAGCTAACTTCGGATTGCGCTTGAGTTTTTTGTTCATCACCTTTAATTAACCACACAAACACCTGAGCAGCATTATGCTCTGCAAGCACGTCGTTTCCAAACGCCTTCAGACTGATTCCCTGCCCCCGGAAAGAATAAAACCATCAGAAAAATTGATACTAACCAAGTATGCTGCGCTGCAAGCTGAGCCGATCTGCCTTTCCACGTACAGCACCTGGTGCCAGTTCACCCCTTCTCCTGGTTTCACTGAATTCTCTTCCGCCGGACCCACGTATGTTTTACATCGTCGTATAATTGTCATCATCCTGTGATAGGTTCTCTGAGGGGTTATACACGCTCTTCTTAAACACACTGGAGTTGTTACATGAAAACGACAAAAGCCCACTCTTTAGAACAGGCTAATGAATTACTGTCCAAAGGACTGGCTAAGAATGTTGAGTTGTGTTTTGAATTGACCACGGATGAGTTTTTCAGATTCACCGATCACTGGTGTGATAAAGGGGCAAAAATTCTAAAAAAAGAACACTTTGTCGTTAAACTGAAGCCTTCCGCTTCGGTCTCCGACCCAGAGTAATTCTGTTCTTTGCCTGCTGACTGCGGTCTTAACGATCGAGACGCTAACCGCGTTTTTATACACGCAACGACAGTCAGTAGGTGTTTTTTCACGTCTTGCTTTTTGAATAACGCTGGAAATCCCTCCAGTAAAACCGGGTATAGTGCTGCCTGACCCGTCAAAATCCTTATACATCTCAGTTCAGCGTGCCGGTACAGCCCGTAAGCAGTAGCAGAACGACACAAAGCACCACGTTTATCACTCGCGGAGACATTCTGATTGAAGCGAGTAAATTACGGTCTTTTGATACATGCTTATTGTGACCCGTTTTAGCGAAACGCTGAGACAGCATTAAAATGTCGAATGGCAGTAACAGCATTGCGGGGGTCAGCTTTGGCCGGTTCTCACTCTTTAATGGCTGCATTATGTTTTTCTCCGTCATCGACTTTAACTGCGAGGTGGCTTACTGACATCTGTCACAACCCCGATAACCCTATATCCGCTAGCGAGTTCTGAATGGGTATACCTTGTAGCAATAAGAAAAAAATCGTGGACCAGCGCAATAGTGTTTCCAGTGCTAAATACGGCAACAAGCTTAATCAATTTCACTATGAACGTTACGTGATTAATTCCAAGGGTACTGCATGTCAGCTTATAAAGCATAATTAATGCATGTCTTTTTCTTAGCGCAGCGCTTAAAAAGCTGAAAAAAGACTAACATTATCGTTAAGTATGGTGTGGTAAGTGTAAAACGCTTATTAGACAGCACCATTTTGCTTTGCATCAGGCGCTAAAAATGCTCTTCCAGGGTGCTGTGGATAGCAATCAGCTGTCATTCCTTGCCAACGAAGCCATTTTTCAGCAGTATTGGTAGTTCAACACCGCACTAGTGAGTATGAACTTAAAAATATGACAAAATGATGGCGAAGACAGTATGTCTGTAGCAAATCGCATCAAATGCAACAGCCAGCCTTTTTCAATGCGCAACCTTCAAACCGTCATTAATTATTAAAAATAACATTCAAATCAATTATTTATCGATAGATAAATTAACATACAAAAATCAGATGTGAAGTTAAACCTTCGTAAATAAAAAGCCTGCGCTTTTAAAATTCTCTCTGGGTATAGACTCCCATTATATAGTGAAGGAAGATTTAAAAGTCACTGCGATGAGCATCCATTATCTGATAGAAAAGACGAACAGCCCAGTAAAGCGTATTGTCATGGACAGGAACTAATTCTCTGTCGGGCAAATTCACGAAGTACACTGCATAACTTTATCATGTACCGTTTATCGATAACCCATTTCCGTTACTTCTGGAGTCAGGGGCTCTCGGCCTTAGCTTCTTGCTGTACATTATTAAACGAAGAATCAAGACCGTCCTTCTTTATCCAGGCATTAAAAGTATGCGTGACGATATAGAGACATGCTGCTACCATGGAAACAGAATGAGTGCAATCAACGACCTGTTTTTCCGCTTAAATTTCAAACATTTTAGGATAACACTTACCATTCATGGACATATATCTTAACTCAAATTAAATAATACTAAGATGTCTGTAAAAACCTATGGCGATTCAATAAATTCTCAGTTATATCTTGAGAAAAAAAAATCCATTCCAGCCTCTTTCTGTAATTTTCTTTGAATATTTACACTTACGAGGCTATCAGACATATCTTCGATACGATTTTTACATTAACGTGAGTTGAAAAAAACAGCGCCCTATATAAGTTATAGAAAAAAAAGAGCGCTTGATTTTAATAAAAATTTACCGAAAAATTAATTCTGCCACTTTTCAATAATCACATTAACAGAGCCAGAATCACCCGCACGTTGCCAGTCTTCTAAATACAAGTCAAACCCGCCGCCCTGGGGAAAAGCATGGATAAGAGATGAAGATTGAAGCCCATCATTGTTTAAACCATAATAGCTTACAGAGGCGGTTTTATCTGCAGTTGTTGTACGATCGTAAGTTCTTAATGCGGCAGATTTTGAGTTTGTATTTCCTGCTTGTCCAGTGGCATAATCAATCCCTACCGAAGCCGAATCAATACGGAAACGATAGACTCCAGAAGCCACATTAGTTTCGTAATAAAGATTCCCACCGGGAACCGTATTATTATATCCATCTAAAGAAACAGTTTTATAGGGTTGCCAATCTGCCATAGCTGAAAAAGATGCTATTACAGAAGCAGTTAAGATAGAGGCTTTCAACGTTTTCATCATAGTTTAATTTCCTTAAGTGAGTCAACCAGCCTCTTATATATATCGGTATCTGACTCAGTTTTTAAGGGTATAAACTTTACTGATGAAATACACAACAAAACACCATTTGGGGCCTAAAATTTTAGCCTGAAGCTTTTATGCGTCATCAAACCGTCAACTCAGAATAATAAAATTCAATTATTTTACGAAATATGATGTAGACTCATTAAAATTTTATATCAGCAACTTTAAAGTGAGAATAAATTGGCTATATAACCAATTTTCGATGCTGAAAATATGCTCCAGCATCTGACATTGATCTTTTTTATATAAACCAGAATGCTGAATAAATAATTTGCAAGGAGTAATAGGTGTCCTAAATCACTTGATACAAAGGGCAAAATGAGAGCCATTACCACTCAATTTTTATCACCTCGATTCCAGACGTTCCTTACCCGCTATCTGTTTCGATAGGCCTTTTTTCTTGATAGACTCAGGTTACTTTAAGACCTGTTAACCATGGTTAAAGAAAGGTATTGTTATGAACAATTACGGGAACAGGAAAAGAAAATCAAATTACTTTTCTACGTATGGCAAGCCTTTAGACCAATCATTTAGTTAATTTTGCTCCATGCATGTCAAAGTTATATACCAAAGATGCGCTTGTCCGTCTGAATTTTCAGTAAGAAGTTCGGACCATAACCGCTTGCAGTCTCCAGCTTTTGGCTCCGTTTAGAGATATATCAAGATATATACCTCCACCATCGGAAAGTTTGTATGACTTTTCCCTGGGCTTCGCAGAGTCGATTTGGCGGGCTGTTAGCTTCATTTGGGGGCATCATTTCCATTGAACCTGTCGATGCCCCCTATCGTGCCCCCATATTGGATAAGAACGCAATAGGTGACCCTGGACCGAAATGGACCAGTTAAAAGATTTATGTTCTGATTTTTAAGGGAAAAGTAGACTTTAAGGGATGTAAACAGAAGAGAAAGTGGCGCGCCCTACAGGATTCGAACCTGTGACCTACGGCTTAGAAGTTCCTAGAATCCCTATTTAACACAGTTACTTACCGCATTATGCCGCGCTCACACGTCCCATGATGCGAAAAGACAGCAAAGGTTTAAAAAGGCCTTAAACCCTTGCTTGTCTCAAATCTGTCCCACTCAAACCGGCATCCAGTCAGCCTCATACACCGACAGGATTTCATGCGTCACCACGCCGAGCATAACCACACCTTCAAGTGACTCACCGTCAATCGTCTCTCCCTCTTCGGTGACAATTCCCGTTCTGAAGTACTTCCCAATCATCGGATAGCCATCAACCTGCCAGGCGACTTTGTTACCCGGAACCGGAGTGATGGAACTGTCTACCAGCGCGAACCCTCTCGGCGTTTCAATGCGGATGGTCGACGATGGCCGGTGAATCATCAGCCTGTTCAAATCTATGCGGCTCTCAACGAAGTCTGCCGCCGGTGAAGGAAAACCCATATCAGTACTCCCCGTAGTGGTAGAAACGCTGCCAGAGCTTGTTCTCGCCCTCTTCCGGCGACTGATCGCGAAACGTCATCACGTTCTGCGCTATCCACTCGTTGGCCTGCTTATGGCTCATCTCCCAGTTTCGCTTTGCAAGCTCCGCAACGAAGTCAGACGTGGATACCGTTACGCCGGACTTAGCGCTGCGCCGCATAGCCTCATGAAAAGAAACCTTGATGTCGCCGTTACGTGGCATAGCGATAGCTCCGATAAATACTGTATGCATAAACAGTATTATCGATCGGTGATATCGATCAAGTGAATTTACAGAAATCATCTCACCATATATTGATAACTTCGGGGATAGTTAAGCAGTGGAAATATTACCTATATTTTTATGATCAATTTATCTTAATTACGCACTATGCCTTTGCTATAGTGAATCCATTAGTAGCACCTGATTACACTGGAGATTTACATGGAAAAAGAGCTCAGGACAGCCGTTCTGCTCTACGGTTTTTTACGCACCGCAGATATAACCCATAAATCACTGATTGATAACGTTGTGAAACCAAATAATGCAGATGTTTTTTATTTTGGTCCGGACTCAACAGACAGCCCTACGAGCATTCACAAAGGCATATTGGATGGAACCGGCTTTCTGAAAATTAACCCTAAAAATGACGCACTCGAAACATCGGGCGGGATTGAGGAAAAGTTAAAATCCTATTACGGTAATTTACTGAAGCGTTATCAGCTTCATACAAAAACGTTTAACGACTTCAATGCCGAATCTTCATTTATTGACCGTAATCAGTGGCTTTTCAGCCTTAATCCAGCCCGTTTTTTCAGTATGTTCTATAACATGCAGAAGGTCGTAGAGCTGATGCAGGGTTACGAAAATGAAATGGGCTTCAGGTATGACCGCGTCGTGATAACCAGGCCAGATCTGACATTTTACGCCGCTATGGACTTGAGGAAAATCAGGGATGGGATGGTTTACATACCATCAGGAGAAGGATTCTGCCCTCATACCGGCAACAGAAATTATGGACTTTCTCAGGCACAAGCTTACCGGAACGTACAAAAAGGCACGATGGTGCCTACTGGCGTGGGCTTTAACGATCAGGTACTGGTGTTCGCGCGGGAAAGTGCGAGCCACATGGCTGATATTTATACCAGCCTTAAAGGGTATGTTACTGACAAGGTACCATTAACGCCAGAGACTTTGCTTTACTACCACCTGTGCAGGATTAATAGCCTGAAGGTTAAATACATCGATGACTGGCCCTATGAAATAGTCAGAACCGGAGATGCACCGATTGTGAACGTGATTGATTTGATGATTCTTGACGTCATTGATCGCTATCACCCTTTCGTGAAAGAAAGAGTAAAAAAGCATCCTGTTAAATATTTCTTCAAATTTGGCAGAATGAAATACCGGGCGATCAAGAGAAGGTATTTTAATTAACCGCCTTCCATGGCGATATTTTTAATTGCCTACTGGCGTTTCAAAACCACAGTCAGAGCAGTACCATACCTGAAAGGGTATTCCATCTACTGTCTCTGTCTTTTGTTCCATTACTGCCCCACAGATGGGGCAGTATTTTGGGAGAGGTGAAGATGACTGCCGCGATGAATCATTATTATCAACCATATCAAACCCCATACTTCGTTTTAAGCGCAGCCACAGCGGCGACGAAAGCAGACTTAAGACTTGTGTACTGAGTCTGTAGAGCTGCCTGTTTCGACGCCTGAGTGGCACCATCTGTCAGTGCGGCAGTGTTGTAAGCAGTGGCTAGTGACGCCACTCCATCCTGATAACTGACACTCAATGCAGAGAGTTCATTCTGATATAACTGAGAGTTGGTTTGCGTTCCTGATATCAACCTGAAGGAAGAATCCTGATAAAACTTACCGTCGCCCTGATTATAGTAATCGCCTAGGCTGTATTTAACATCATCTCCAATATTTAGCTCAACATAACCGCTTATTGAACTTCCATTGGGCTGCGTGAAACCGAAAACCGTAACAAGCCTGCCTTGTTCAGACAGTATAACGCCTATCACCCGCATTTTTATTCCTTATTATTATCAGAATGAATAACCTGTTGTGTATATGGAAGACCCTGAAATAGTTGAAGAAGATGTGATTGAGTAATATATCCTTTGAGTTTCTGCGATAATCAAATTACTGAATGAAATAAGGAGACCTGAGTTGTTTGCACCTGCTCCGTGGCTTCCGATTGAAACAGAGCGACTGGACACACTGAAGCTGTTATTTGACGCCACAGTTGTACCATTGATTATTCCATACCCTTCCATTTTCTTGGCGTTTTTGGGGATAAATCCTGAAATATCCAGCGCTGTAAGGGTCGGGACCTGAGTGGTAGACGAAAAAAACTGCAGGTCTGCTGTAGCAATGTCCCGCCCCATCTGATCGCCAACAGCCAGAACGCCAGAATATGTTCGCCACACACTGACAAGTGCGCTGGCGGTATATCCTGCAGGCATGTTTGCGCCACTATAGACATTTGTCGCTGCTGCTGACGTAGCATTAACTGCCAGCAACGCTGTAGCTTGCGTCGTGGGATTGTAAATCAAATATATTCCCACAAACCCAGGTGTAGGCACTGTGCCCGTGTCCATTCCACCGGCACCCGTAGTGCCAACGTTAATTGTGGCACTTACCCCGGAAACTCGGTACTGCTGACCGCCCTGAGATGTAGCCACAATGACTTCATCTGCAGTAAGAGTTGCAGTGGCAGATGCAGTGGTTATTGCCATGCGCAGATTGCGGGCGTCACCGGTTATGCCGGTGACAGCAGAATGAACAAAGCCGGTTGAGGCGGCCTGCGTGTTGCTAATGTTAGCTGCCGCTGTAGGCACGGTTGGGACGCCACCAGTAGACTCCATCAGCATCCATGATGACGCACTTGATGACCACATAACACGGCAAAGGCTGCCCGCCCCGATCTCTCCGGATGTCAGCGTCGCGCCAAACTGGTTCAGCACAGGAAATGCACCGAGACCGCTTAGATTGATTGTCGCCGCACCGGTATTTGCGTTTGTGGCGCGGAAGATTAATTCCATTCCATACGTTAACGTTGAAATACCGGGGTTCACACTGAGAACGTATGTGTTTGCTGTGCCACTGTCGGTTGCGATACGAAGGGTGTTTTTCTGAATGCCATCAACGATACCGGTCGAAGGTATAAATGGAGCATTAGCGTAAATCGAAATATTGGAGGCTGTTACAGTGGTTGCGCCCTGCGCTACAGTGACCACATACAGACCTGTAAATCCTGTATCTGGCGTTGGTGTGACCTGCGTTCCTGTGGTGGCAGCCACGCCCGCTTTTAAAGACAGTATACATACACCTGATCGCACGGTGTTCTGCGCTGTGCCGGAGTTATTTGGCCCACTCCACGCTACGGACGGGTTGCTGGCGTTGTAGTAAGGAAGAACTGTCGCCCCACTGTCAGTATCGTTATACGTTGCCTGGATAAGGTAGTTGATGCTGTAACCTGATGTGCCGGGAGCTGTGAGCGTAAACGCCGTCGAGTCCATCACAATACCCTGCTTCAGGACAGAGTGAGTCGTATCGGCAGCAAGAGACGAGTATGCGGTACCATCAACGTTCTGCAGGCTGTAAATCTCACCTGCGGATACATTGACTATCATGGATGCGGGGCTGGAGGGCGTGCAGGACAGCCCTCTGACGTATGTGGACGACCCCATGATAGCTGACGCCAGCTTTGCCAGGCCTATCATGGTGTATTTGTTTGTATTGAGCAGGTCTGTTTCAAGCGGGATTGCACCCGCATACACAATTTGGCGATCCATGGATGTTCTCGATAAAAACCCTGCATTCAGGGTTTGTTGATGAAAGGGGTTATTACTGCGCTGTATATGGAAGAATTCTCACCCAGATGACGGTGCCTTCCATTTTTACTGAAGCTATGGCCGCGTATATCTGGTCGTCTGTCAGGCTTGCCAGATTGGCTGCTGGAACGTACTCACCTCTGGATGCAATGCTGTAACCCGACGGGGTGCTTCTGTATCCAGCCACGTATGGAACACCCACCCCGACAGGCCTGTAGGCTGTAACAAATGCCTGATAGGGCATAAGCATTGATCCATATCCGCCCGCTACGCCATATCCTATAGTCGGCCCACCATATGCCCCGGTGTCCTGTGGCCTGGTTGGCTCAAATATGACCGGAGTGGCACCCGTCAGATCTTCAAGAACCTGAATGATGGCCTTCCTTGTCCCCCTCTCCCTGAAAAGATTTACCTTAATCAGATTAAGAAAATCACTGTCAGACTGCCCCGCCCCGCGCTTAATTCTGTCACCAAAAAAATCGTAGGCAACAAGGTCCAACCACCCGCCGGTTGCTGTTAATATCCGGCTTTGCAAGGCTGCATAGAGATAGAGTGAGTAAACCCAGGAAAGGCCTTGCGCCATTCCACTTACTAATGCGTCGAGAACTGGGTTTGAGTCGTTGAACCACCTAGCAGGCAAAAGCGTCTTTAATCGCCTGATAAAATCAGGCTGATCACCTGTAGCCATGATTCCCCCTTAACTAACAACCACTGTGCCAGCGCGAATAACCTGTTTTACGGTTGCAGCAAGGTCAGAGGATGATCCGTTGATGGTTATGTTTGTCACGTTAGTGACATATGTGCTTGCGTCATAGGCGACAGCAGAAAGTTTTGTCAGAGGCAAAGACTGCCCCAGCGTCAGCGTAGCTATGTAATTAGTAATCGCTGTATTCACCAAGGCAACAATATCGCTGTGCGTAACCGATGGGTCGGTTGTGATTGTCATTGCGATATTCGCAGTGACAACCGTGGGGCCAAAAACGTTAAAGGTAATCGTTGCACCACGCACAGCATCAATCGCCGTGTAGACTGAAGACAAAAATGCGCTGGGTGGTGCACCACTACCATCATCAACAACCGCGTAAAAATATCCGTACTGCGTTGTGCCGGCATAGTTCTGGTTTTCCACTACCTTGTATGAAACGCCCTGCTGAACACTAGCGATCGCGTATTCAATTGCCGACAACGTGGCTTTGGAAAGTGAGGCAATCCACAGACGGAAACGGGCGCGGGCTGCGTCGTCAGACTCAGCATCTGCACCGTTGGCGAAAGCGTTGGCATTGTTTACCGTATCGATTCCGGGGATGGATCCGACTACAGTGGTCACAGTACCCGCCGACGCGTTACCTGCCGCACCAGCCGTAACGGCCTGTACCGGAACAATCACCGACGCCACTCCAGCAGACACAACATAACCACCCTGGGTGGCGCTATAATTCGCGTTTCCGGTATCAAGAATGACGTTATATGTCTGCGTTCCGTCATTTGTTGCGACTTGAGAGCCAATAGAAATCAAGGCGGCATTGGTGGCCGTAAATCTTGCAAAGGTGACGGGCCCCATTGCATAGGTTGCCGGTTCTCGGGTAAAGCCAAAATCCGCAAACCATGTGTCCAGATCGCTGCCTGAACACGTAGCCGCCCGCGTGATAACCAGAAGATTCACTATAAGCTGCTGCAGCCAGAGAATGACGCCGCTGTTTGACTCCACAATCGCCCTTAGCAGGCTGCCAATCGTCAGGTCAACCAGAAGTGCAGATTTAGCCTGGATAGCCGTCACCTGGTCAGTGACCAGAGTTGTAAATGACTTGATATTGAGATTCACGGCTACCTCGTAATGTCGAAATTGAGAAACTCTGCCGTTCCGCTGACGGCGTCCGTGTATTTGACGTAGACATCCACGCCGTTATCAATCAGGTTCAGGGCTACTGTTGGTTCTGGTGATCGGGCTACGCAGTCCTCAAGCTTCATCTGCCCCAGGATAAGCGCCTTCCACTCGTTGATGTTGACGTTTTCGCCTACTTTTTTACCCAGGCCAGCACCGTACTCGGGGTGAAAGACCAGTTCGCCTGGGTTGGTTATCAGGCGGCGTAAAATCTTTTGCTTGCGGCGCTCTGTGCCTGTCACAGACAAAAGGTCACCGCTCGGCGATACGGAAAGGTCCGTGCCGACATAGTGAAAAAGGTCGTACATGCTATCGCCTTATGGGAGTTGCTGATTTGGCAGGTTAGTGTTGCTGCCCTGACCGTTTTCGTGGTGGGTGTGACCGTTGTATGTGGTTCGGATAGCCTGAACGTTACCGTGCGCACCATTCAGATCGCTGATATTTCCGATCACGATCAGGTTTTGGTCAATCAGGACGTCGCCGTCAGTAAAATGATGCTGTGGTGCGGTGTAAGTCAGTTTTAGGCTTGATGAGACAAGAACTTCCCCGGTGTTGAGAAATTTGAGCAACGAGCCGGACTGGTGAACTATCCAGAATTCACCCGATGGTGGGCCCGGGCAGCGGTCAACATTGTTGTAAAACTGATTACCGGCCATCTGAACGCCAATCTGACCTGAGTCGAAGTCAATCTGTACTTCGGCATCAATCATCGGCCCAGCCGCCAGCCCCCATCCATTGCCAGCCCACGGAGTTCCGAGCGGTATCCATCCGGTTTCTTCACCGGTTGGCTGCAGCGCTACCTTAATTGCATATTCGACCGGGTCGTAAGCGGTGATTACGCCCTGCCGGGTGCCAGAGAAGCCACCTGCAGCCATCTGGGAGCGCATGGCTATCTGATTCAACATGTGCATCATTGCGTGCTGATCTCCAGTGCAGGTGAATGGTTTTTGCCTGATATACGCATGCTGTAGCCTTCATCCCAGCTTATGCGCCGGGTGATGGAGTCACACCAGTAAAGCTGATCGAACATCGACTGAGTGCCTTCAATGCGAACAAGCGTGCGCGGCACCAGAACGTTGTCACCAAATGTCGAACAACTGAACTTGAGCTCATGCAGGACGATATCGCGGTAAACCTTTTCTGCCATGGCCTGAGCCTGTTCCGGTGACAAGCCATTGCGGATGATGCGGTAAACCTGCGTTTTCGGCGTGGACGCGCCGGGATTGGTACGCTTGGCCGTCTTAGGGTAGTAAGCGATGAACTGCTTATTCTTCCTTTTGGCGCTCCAGCTCATCACCTCAACCGTGACGCCTTTGGAAATGGTCAGGGCGCGGGAGAATCGCAGGTCTTCTGACACATTGGCCTGCGGATAACGCGTGACCGTGCCAGGCGGCATATAGCGGATGACGTAATTATCTGCTTTGCCCTGGTCGGCTTCAGGGTGAAAATAAAGCGTGTCAGCCTCAATCCACACATTGAACCCTTCCAAAGCGGCCAGTGTCGTCAGCAGGTCCCATTCCGTCTGTTCGCCGGTCAGGTGGGCGGAGTCAATCTGGTAAAACTCACCAAATCGCTGAGTGGTTGCTGTCACTTCTGCTTTCAGCCCCTGCCGCTGGGCGAGAATGGTTGCGATCTGGCTTGAGGTATAGTTTTTGAAGCTTTCGCCGGCTGTTTTGGCATCAATAAACAGGGCAGTAAAGTCCCTGCCGTTGCAGGTAATGATGAAGCGCGCCGGGTCAAAGTCCCATGTGTCGATATTACCGCGGATGAGCATCTTCGAATCCACGCCGGCCGCCGTGGTGATGTCAGCCCACAGTTCAACGGTAATCGTGGTCTGCGTGCCCCACCATGCCAGTTGCATTGACTGAGGGAGCGCCGAAACTGCCAGTTCCAGGTCAAAGGTGCTGGCCCCGCGAAACCCGTTACTGGTGACCTCGAAGGATTTGAAGTCGACCAGCGTTTTATTCAGGTAGCAGCGTCCAGAGACGTACCTTGAGCCCGGCGTTAAAATCGGGTTGTTTACGTCCATACTAACTCACTGAGGTGGAGGGCGTTGTCGGTACCACAATGGTGTTAATGCCGGTCAGTTGCGGGTCCGTCAGGTTGTTGACGGTTGCCAGGCTCTCCCAGTACCGCGCATCGCCGTAATTGTCAGCAGCCACCTGATAAAGATTTCCGCCTGACAAAGTGACACTTTTGACGCCATTTGCCGTCTGACCCGTGCGTACGTTTTTGTTAACGCGCTCAAGTACGGAGCCGAGGTTATAGAGTGCTGGCAACCTTGTCATGCCATCAGCCTGGGTAAGAAGGTTGTTTACCGTCGTCGATATCGGGTTGCCGGGTATAATGCCGCCCAGCGTGGTGATTTCGCCCAGCGAGTTTTCGAGGGATGAAATCGACGTCTGAACAATCTGCTGCGCCGCGATGATGGGCCTGACGACCGCCTGCACCTGGTCTACCGTTGCCGTGGCGTAGTCCTTAACCGTACTGACTGCAGTCTGTACCGTGCTGACCGCTGACGTCACAGCATCAACTTCGATGACGCTGGAAAGGTTGAGTGCCTGCCCGATATCGCTGTCGATAAGCGCGTTCAATGCACCGGTTAGCGAATCGGTCTGTAACGGACTGTCGTTACGCTGCACCACCGCCAGCGTGATGCTGTATGGCCTGCGATACTCAAACTCATATACCGGGTTAAACTCGGTGACCACCACGTCAAACGAATAGCCTGACAGCGTCATGGTCAGCGTTTCACCTGCGTCCCTCATCTGCTCCAGCATGGAAACGCGGGATGATGTGGTGTCACCTGTGAAAATGCCTGACCAGGTGATCGGGTCGTACTCAACGCCCAGGACGTCAACCAGACGGCGACCGCCAATCATCTGGTGCGTGACCGTCTTTTGCCGACCGGGGATGATTATTCGTTCAGGAAGCTCGAAATCCAGAAACTCAAAATCGCCGAGGATCAGCCGCGTGGCAGACAGGTTAAATCCTGACGCCACATTTCTGACCGTGGAAGAGAGCGATGTGAGTGAATCAAATAACGCCATAACTCTCTCCGTTAACGAAATGCACCGCTCGCCATGCCTGGGTGTAGCAGGCCCATCGTCGCATCAATACCGGTCGGGCTGGTTGGTGCCCGGCTGGCCTGCTTGGTCTGGTGATTGGTGACGGTTTCGGCGATCTGCTTGCCGTCGAGGTAGGTTTTTGAGGTGACCATTACCGGTCTTTGCTGACTTGGGATTTCCGGATAGACACCGGTTTTCCTGTAAGTTGCATCGGCGGCGTGGTTACGGTCAAAGTCCGCCTGGGTTGGTGTCCACGGCTTCATTTCGACGCCGGTGTTGTCTTTGGAGTTTTGCGCTCCAAGCCTTGCCCGCTCGGCGTCTTCCTGCGACTGGCTTACAGTGCTTGTTGGATACAATGCTGCGAAGGTAGTTGCGGCAATGATACCCGGCAACCCTGCTAATGCAGAACCAAGAAGCCTGATGCTGCCCGCCTGACTCCCTGTCAAAATGGTGACCGGTGATATCAAAGCACTGAATGCATGCTTCAACAGCCACGCCCCGCCTTTCATTGCCGCCAGCGCCGTTACAACTTCGAGCAACGACATAGCGGAACTGGTGAATTTAGGGTGTGCATTGCTGAATTCAGTCAGCTTTTGCAGGAAAGTGGTCAGGCTCGACAAACCCTTGGTGAAGGTGTCAAGCAGGCCGCCATCCTGAGCAAGCGCAAGCTGGAAATCCTTCCATTTAGCGTCGAAGTCAACGCGCTTGCCTTTATACGTCCCAGCGGTCTGCCTGCTGGCATCGTCTATGCCCATCTGCTTTTCAAAAGCCTTGGCAGCCAGCTCAATAACATGCATTTGCTTCTCAATCAGGTTGAACATCTTGCCGCCCTGACGACCGAAAATGACGTTATTTTGTAGCTGAATCTGCTCTTCAGACATTCCCTTGGCAGCGTATTTAGGCCTGATCACCTTCTCATAGAACTCAACCGGGTCACTTGCGAGAAGCTTGAGGTCTGTCAACTGGGAGCCTGGCCCGCCAACAATGGACTTAATGCCGCCCATGCTGTTGTGGATGATCTTGGACCTGTCCCAAACACCCATATCCTCAAGCTGCTTAACAACCTGATTAGGCAGCTTGATAGTGCCAGTCAGCCGGTTGTACGCCGTCATTAAGGCGTCACCCGCAGCGCCCCCTTTCATCTCACCAATGATAGGCTCAAGCTTGGCATAGAGAGCGGAGTCGTTGAGGTTATAGGCTGACGTACCAGCGCGCGCCATAAACTGACGCAACTGGCTGAAATCGATGTTACCACCGGATGACTGCACCGCCTTATAGGCATTGTTCATGATGGAGTTGAATTTGGCCGGACTGTTGAGGCCGCCAGCCTGCTCCACGAAGCGAAGCATGTCCATTTCTTTGGCATGCGTCATATGGTTTGCTGCAGGGTCCATAGACGCCATCGCAAACTGCATTTTTGCCATCATTGGCGCTGCAAGACGCGCACCTTTTAGCTGATCTTCGGTAGTAAGTTCGCCCGACTCACGGAACACGCCCTGAGCCTCAACAAAGAAGCGCAGCATGTCGTTTTTCGAAGCGCCCATTACTTTGGTAGCCTGAGCAAACTTATCAGCCTCTTTTACCGCGGCGTCACCCATGCCATAGGCTGAGAATCGCGCAAGTAATGTCTGATATTCGGCCCCAGCTTCAACTGCACTCTGCATGAAGTGGAAGCCGCCGTAAGCGATGGCAAGATTCTCCATGCCGTGCTCACGGGCCCCACTGCCAGCGGGGCCTCCACTTCCGGGACCTCCGCCACCAACCCCGCCAGGACCCCAGCCGCCGGGTGGCACGCCATTTTTCCAGCCTTTCCAGCTACCAGCGCTTCCACCGGGCCCAGTAAGCAATAATGCTCCACCTGGAGGAGGAAGCATTCTGCCACCACCGCTCGCTGCGGGAAGTAAGTTTGTTGCACTGGTTCTGGATGCAATACTTGATGTGGCGGCTATGCCTACAAGTCCGCCAATCATTGCGTTTGAGGCAGGTGCAGTACTGGCGATTTGTTGGGCTGCCTTGGCGGCACGCTCCATTGAATCTGCGTATGTTTTAGCGCCAAGCGCCTGAGATGTTGCCGGGCTGTTCAGGCTGCGATTGAGCTTATCAAGAGCCCTTGAAGCTGCTTCGGAGCTTTTGGTGATTGCCTGGATGCTTTTGTTGATGGCATCAAACTTGCCGCCTAGCTCTTTTGCATCCTTACCAACCTTCGCAAGGTTCTTGCTCAGTTGATCGTTGAGGGTCAGCAGGACGGCAACGCGGTAAGCCTGAGAGTCCATATACGTATCCTGTGGGAAATAAAAAACCCGGCGCAGTGGCCGGGTCTTGTTTGATTCGCATTATTTAGCTATTTACCGAGGAATCCGGTGAATATATGCCATACCTCGCCAGAACGTGGCTCAATGACGGAGGCAAAAACTTTCCCCTTTTCCGGATAGCCCGGAATGAGGTAGTCGTCGTATTTAACAAAGGTCAGAGGCCGGATTGAGTAACTCAGGCAGGAAAAATGCCTTGTGGCATCAATCATATCCACATTTCCGCCCTGCTCGTTGGTGATTGCGACGTCGCGGGTTGCTATAGCCCCATCAAGTGATCGACAAAGCATTCCGCCATCTTTGAGGGTAAGCTTCTCACCTTTGTGAAATGCTGCACTGCAAGTGAAAGAGAGCGCCATCATGGCGACGGCAATAAATGAACATCCTGTCTTTTTCATCTCAAGCACCAGTTGGGTTACGTTAGCTGAATATTACCACTCGCCCGGCGCATTTAGTAGAAAAAACAGGCAGCAAAAACTATTTCATCCTCGCAGAAATGACCTTGACGATCAGCTCTGGTGCACTGTCCATCACCTCACCTGCAGCAGGCCCAAGAAATGGCCTTGGGGGGATATGTTCAGTGCCATTCTCCTGATAAAGCGCTATATCCAACGGGCTGCCGATTATTGCCCCGTTACCATCTGATCGCATGGTGATTGAATCGCGCAGTTCGCCACTTCTCAGTAGCGGATTGTTGGCCGGGAAGCCTTTGGACACGCGCTGGTCCATAGTTGATTGCGCAAGGGGAGCCCAGGCATCGAAACCGTGACTGGATGGCTGATATTCACCAATCTTTTCCTTTGCCCGATCACGTATAGCCTCACCAAGCGCATGCGCGATACCGTTCTGTCCATTGCCGATTGATGTGGCGAGCGAGGAAAAGGCCGATGCCAGGTTATCAAGTGATACGTCTTTCATTTCCTCTCCTCATACTCGCCGGTGATCCAGTTGTACTTCTGCCCGCTGTCCAGTTCGCTGAGAGTGACCTGCATTGCAAGCTTTTCATGCTGCATCAGGTCATCAAAGCCTTTGAACAGAACCGAAAAGGGAACGCCGTTTTTCATCAGATAACATCTGTTGCGAAAATCAGCGTTCCCTGTCAGTTTTTTGCAGCCTGCTCCACGTCACTGTCAGTTTCGCCAAAACCGGCATCCTGTACCGCTTTGATCATGTACTCGCGGATTGCAGCCATCCCCTCTTTCCCGAGGTGCTTCAGACGACCATCAATCTGCGCCTGATTGGTTGGCACCGAATAATCCACATCATCAATCGACTCAACCATGGCAGCCGGGAAAGCATAGCCGCTCATGTAAGTGTGGTTTGCGGCATTGGCAGCGCCTACAGCAATGAAAATGCGTGATTCTTCCAGCGGGTCCAGTTCGCGCAAAACAATGCGACGGCCTTTGGAGTCTTTCAGGATAGTTGCTGCTTCTTCCTGTGCCGCAACATTCGCTGCGGCACCCTCTTTTACTGTGACATTAGCCATGTATTAAGCTACCTGTAGGCGGCGTTTAGCCGTGAATGCGAAGGACTGGCGAACGGTCTGATCACCCTGTTTCTTTCCGGGGTCAGTGAAGTTGAACTGTACGCCGGTATAGCGCCAGACAGTGACGGCACCGCTGCTTTCGGTGATGGTTTCAGTGATGGTGCCGGCGGCACGGTTGATGCCAGCGAAATAGTCCGATTCCCACTGAGCCCACCACGAATCAAGCGTTGCATCCTGCCGCTCGGCCTCAATGGTGCCATCCCAGTTCTTGGGGATCATGAGCGTGTCGGTTTCGCCGGTAATTTTGGTCACATCGACCTGGTTTACTTTCGGCTTTGCATCAAAAGAGATGACCACCGGAATGGTTACGACGCCATAAGCCGTGTTGATATCAACCTGCACGTCGCGACCGACTGTGTACCCGTTAAGAGGCATAGTTCTTGCTCCAATAAAAAGCCCTCACATGGAGGGCTGTTGAACTGTTAAATGGTCGCGCTGCTGGAGACGGACACGTTGACGCTTGCGCCGCCTTCCAGGTTGATCAGGAAGTAGCGAACGGTTGCCAGATACTTAACCTGCACGTCTGCAACCATATAGCCCAGCGCTACGCGTGAGCTTGGGTTATTTGTCGCATCGAGCTTAACGCTGAATGCCGGACCGCCATTCGGATCACCAATCATGCCCTCGTCTGCGAGGTTCTGCAGGAAGGACTCGATGGTAGCCTTGGTGCTCCGGCGCAGGTCGGTAGTCTGACCCTCTCCCACAACGTAACCAAACGATGCCGCCAGCGTCGCAGACAGGTAGTTTGTCATGCGGGTATAGGTGTCGTCGTTCTGCGTGGTTGATGACGCAGCATTGCGACCAGAACGCAGGCCGAAGTAATTTCCGCCGGGGCATGGGTTGGTGATGACGTCCAGGCGAGCGGTGCTGAGCGCGCCGATTTCGCTGATGCTGTAAGGCTGATTTGCCAGTTGACGTTGAGTGGCAACGATATTCGTGATCGCTTTATTCAGGGCGTTCACATTTGGCGACTGAGAAGCATATTTAGCCGCCACAAACGTTGCAGGGGCGCACATGCGGGCACTCAGGCCATTCAGTGTGTCGTTCCAGTAAGGCCAGTCGCCGACCAGAACTTTGACCTGCCAGCTGTCGACACCTGATGTGTTAAGCGTGGTAGCCAGTGTCGCGTAAGTTACGCCAGCGGCAGCCTGCACAACGCCAAACGTGCCTTCTGACATGCAGAATGTGTTGATTGTCGGCCACTGAGTGCTGTCGGTTAAATCAACCAGGTTCAGCATCTGGATGCCAGCGCCGCGCAGTGCATACATGCCGGTACGGGTAGTGCTGGTGCCGTCCGCTCCAACCAGAACAGAGTCTGTGATGGTTGTTGCGCCATCGGTACCGCCGGTCAGTTGCCACACGGTTGTGGTATCAGGAACTGCGGTTGAAGTACCAACGGTCGCCACAACAAACTGACTCGCACCACGCACGGCGGTAATGCCGTTGTTGACCGCGCTGACCAGGCTGGCCCACAGAGCCGCACCTGAACCGGTGATGTTGTCGAACACTTCCGGCGTCTGGCCGGGGAAGTAAACGGTCAACTTGTAACTGTTTACCGCCGTGCCGATCGAAATCTTCGCGGTGATGCCGTTACCTTTGGTGCCGGAATACTTAGCTGTCAGCGTCATGCCGGTTACTGGTGTCCCGGCGGTGTCTTTCAGGGCAATTGCTGCCGCAAGGTCGGTTCCGTCGGTAACGCGGACGCATTTCAGGTTGGTTGCGCCAATCTGCAGCGAGATAGCGATGGCAGTGCACAGGTCATATTTGCGAACCTGCTGAGAGCCGAAGTAAAGCGCCTGATCGGTATCAGAGCCAATGGGCACCGGGGAGTTGACCGGGCCCCATGAAGCAATACCAACCAGGCCCAGGCCATCACTTGCCACGCCGTTGATGTAGCGTGTTTTTGGTGCCTGAATGCCTACATACAAATCGGCAGCAGACAGCGCGGTAGTGTTAAGGCTACCGGTTTGATAAACGGGCATATCATTTCCCCAAATAAAAACCCGCCTCAGTGAGCGGGTCATTTGTTGACAGAGAGTGTTATCAGTCTGCTTTTGCTGCCTTGAAGACATAGCAGGCCATTTCGCCAGCTAAAATCTCCTTGATTTTGGCTGAGTCATTAATCCGATCACCAATCTGGTAATCCATGAAAGCGTGACGCACGACGAGGTCGTAACCCAGCTTATCGGGTGCGGGTGAAATCTCAGCGGGTGCGCCTGATTTCTCGTTATCTGCCATGTTGTTACTCCGGGAAAGTTTGAGTTGTATGCGTGTCGCTCACGTTCATCGTAGGAGCAACAACCTGAATTGCCTGCGCGGTCTGAAGCGAGCTGAAATCGACGCAGAAAATCATGTCGTGACGGTAAACAAGGTAAGACTGAGCGCTGTCACTGATGAGAGAGCGTTTGTACCTCAGTACCGTAGGCGAGCCGTCGGGCATGCTGAGTGATGTCAGCGCCGAAAGGCCGTTATCGACAGCAAGAGCGGCTGCAGCGCGCACATCAGGCGAGCCGGCCCACACCGTAATCTGGAAATCCTTTTCCTGGCGGCGAAGTATCCGCCCGACGGTGTCATTCGCACCAATCCTTACCTCAAACGCAGCGGTAGATGGCATTGTGATAACCGGCCCAGCATTCGACGCACCCGCAATCAGCACCGTCAAGGCAGTGGTGATCGTCGTCAGCGTGTCAGTTGGCTGCACCGCATAGGTGTAATGCTGGTCATTGCTGTGAATGTTGATATTGGTCGGAGTGGTTACTGTGCCGCCGAAGGTGATTTGCTGGCCCGATACAGTAGCGGTGATGCCAGAAGCACCTTTCGAGATGGTGCGCCATGGCCTTCCCAGCGATTCGGTGAGCTTCCTCTCAGTTGACAACGGATAAACGCTTATGTGACAGCCGCCAGCGCTTAAATCATCTTCCAGGCGCTTTGGCTGAGGCCATCCGGCGTAAATGTACGTCGTCACACCAGATACTGAAGGCTGCAATGTGCCGTTGGGGTAAATCACACCCGCGATAAGCGATACCAGCGTGTTCTGAATGCCGTAAACGTCTGCCATATCACGGCCTCACCTGTTGTGCAGTTAATCGCCAGCCTAAGTCCGTCAGTTCGGCTGAGGTCAGCTTATACCGGCCACCGAGGTCATCGGTGATGATATCTGCCGTGCGCAACGTCACCCCATTTACGTAAGGTAGCAGGACGTTAAACCACGGGTTTTTAGCATCAGCAGGCAATCCGACTTCGTTTTTCTCGCCCTTACTGCCCTGAAGCATTGAGCAAGGCCAGTTGGTCATGATCGGCACCTCACTCGCTGCAGTATCGCCACCGTAGCCGATAGCGCCGGGTCCTGTCCCCATGGATGGGCGAAGTATTGATATGGTTCGATTACAGCTCACCAGGAGAATTGGTAATGTTGTCTGCATCGCGGCAACAAAGAATGTGCCATCCTCTGGCGAAACCAGATAATCTCCTGGCAGAAATGCCCGACCGTCAAAAACGCCAAGCCATGTGGCCTGCCCGTATTTATTGGGCGCGCTGTAGGAGAAATTCGTGGTGAAAGAGGCTGGCAGAGTTTGCAGCGCTGCTGTTGCCAGAGGGTTAAAGGCACTCGTTGCACGAAATTGCTGGGCGTTGTAACCAATGCGTTTCGCCGCTTTTCCGTAGCCGATGTAAACCTTTTCTCTGAGTTTTGAAGCATCCATTTCAGCACCTGACGATTTGCGTTATGCCGTTGCCAATGCCTGGTCCGGGTGCGGCCCCAAGAAATGCACACAAACGGCGACGCCATGAATCGAACAGTTTTTCCCTGTCACGGACTTCATTGGCATTTCTTACCCAGACTGCCGCCTGCGCGGTATCCAGATTGTCAGCAGCGCCGTAAATGCCCGATTCAAGACTGGCAAGAGGCGTAAGGTAGGTATTAATCAGCACTGCCTCCTCACTGGCGCTCAGCGTTGTCAGGCGCTGGTAGAGTGACATGGTAACCATCCCGAATTGCACATACACCAGGTCCTGATTAACGTTCGCAGCCATCGTGGTGCCAAGGTTTTGATATCCCATGTACCGCCGCGTATCGGTCATCTGGGCGTCAGTGAGTGCCATATCAGCCCCTTACTTTTCCGCTTCGTCAGCTTTTTTTGTTTTCTTGGGCGCATCTTCACCAAACAGAGTATGTTCCTCGGTGAGATCGCTTTTGTTGATCACGACATAACCATGGGGGTTATCATCAGTAACTGCTGAGACAACTTTTACAGTTTCAACTATCATGTGAATTCCTCGTTTGAGGGAGGGGGTTGGTTCCCCCTCCCGGCACTGATTAACCCAGCAGCATGGCGATGTGGTTTGACTTGATGGCCTGACAGCCCCACGCCAGGCGGACGTGATAGACCAACTGCATGTACTGGCGGTAGACCGCAATATCAAACACGATGCCTGACACTGGATCTGTCACCTGCATGACGTCTTCAGCCATATCCATCGCTTTACCATCAGGGCCGATAGGCATCTGAGGCGAGCGGGTGATTAGCTGCACAGCGCTTGAACTGAACGACAGGTTTGGTGTTGCTGTTGCGCCAACAGTCACGGCGGTAGCCGATGCTGCGATAGCGTTTCGCAAACCCGGCGCAGCGATGGTCACGACACCCGGAGCAGTAATACCACCGGTCACCACATATTTGTTGGCATCGCCAGCAAACGTGATGGTGTTGCCAGGCAAAATAGTGCCTGTACCGGCAGTGAGGTTGATTTGAGTCGCCCCAGCCGCATAACCGGCAGTATCGGTGGTATAGCCAGAGCCGGTACCCTGGGCGACTGACTGGACAGCGTTTGAGTTGCGGATCATCTGCCCCTCAAGCTGACCAATAATGCCGTGACGCAGCAAATCAGACGTACCCGCCTCGTTTACTTTAAACAGAACATTCTGCTTACCGCGCAGGTTGGCAATCGCTCCCGAGCCCAGCACCAGATTCAGATCGGTCTGGGGTGCGCCGTTGTCATCGAGGATTTTACGAACCTGAGCAATGTCCGACAGGTCGCCTGCCACGCCAAACGGCGCAGTTCCCGGAGTACCATAAGCGCGTGAAGCGTTCTGATAAACCGTGCTGAACAGGTCCGCTTCAATCTGATTTGACAGGGTGCGAAATGCCTGAGTGAACTGATTAAGCAGTAACGCGCCATACATACCGGCATTATTCAGCCCACGCTGCTCCTCACCGTTCCAGCGAATCGGATAGTGCTTCGATTTGCTGATGGTCATCGTCACATTGCCGATGTTCTGATCACCTGTGTTAGGCGCAGTAACAGCCGGGGTGTTATCGCCCAGTGTCGCCTGCGGCGCAATCGGGATCATGATGGTTTCGTTCAGCGCAGCGCGTGCCGCACTTGAGTTGCGCGTTACAGCCGGAATGAAGCCGATTTGCTCACGTGAAACAACGTCAAGCGCTTCATAAATGGTCGGGATTAACCCGGTTAAGGTGTTTGCCATGAGGCACGATCTCCAGAAAAGTGAAATGAGTGAATGCTGTGCGTAGAGCCATCCAGCTCATTCGCGGTGCCCCATCCGGGGTATTTCCATAGAAGCCCACCGAAGTGGGCGATGTCTTTTACTGCGGGGGATCAGTCAACAATGCTGACTTCACCTTTTCCTGCTGCCTGAGCCAGTGACTGTTGTTCGGGCTGCGGCAATGCGTCGAACTGGGCGCGGGTAACTGTTCGTTTCCCACCAACACTCTGGCTGCCATGCGCTCCGCTGCCGGATGCACCGGAGCCTTTAAGGATGTGTTCTTTGTGCGAATAACCGTCCACGATGATTTCCAGCGCCTCATCAAAACCAGCAAGCTCACCCGGAGATGAACGGCTGTAAATTTTGTTGCCTGACTGGTCTTTGGCAACAATGCGACCATCTTCAAGAGAGAAGGCGCTGCCAAATTTGGCCTGGACCAGATCGGCAGGAATCGCAAACTTGTCGCCAATAAGCTTTGAACGGCTGAATGCCCCGCCAATTTTTTCGTTGTGCAGTTCAAGCTCAAGCCGTTCGGCTTTTTCTACGTATGGCTGGTAACGCTGCTCCAGCGCTTTTGTCGCCTCAGCCTTAACGCGCTCAATCTCACCGGCATCAACCAGTTTTTTGTCATCCAGGTTCTTGACGAGAGAAAGCGCCCTGACAGCTTCTTTGGCGTCGGTAATCCCTTCAAACTGCTTCAGCGACGCTTCGGCTGTTTCATAGCGCTCACGATTGCCTTTGGCTTCTGCATTCAGGCGACCGATAGTTGCCACGGTTCCTGCGGCGTCAAACGGCACTTCTTTGCCATCGTCGTGCACGTAAACCGGCTTGCCATCGGATACAACTACGTGACCATGTTCGTCGAGTTTGAGTTTCATGTTTGATTTCTGCCTTACTTGTGAGCCATCCGGCCCGTTACGCCGCTCTGCATCCGCAGGTTACGGCCATAAAAAAGGCCCATGCGGGTGCATGAGCCTGTGTTTTCCAGCGTGACTGTTAGCCGGTGAGTTTTGTCTGCGTTTCGCCCGGACGTGGAGGTTGTGCCGCGATGCGGGCCTGTTCGTCTGCCCAGTTCAATTCGACATCAATCAGTCCACGGCGCTGCATCTCGTTAAACAGCGTTTCGTTCGACAGAGCATTACTGACGTTCATACTGAGCAGCAGATCAGCAGAAGCCTCGGCAAGATTCGATGCGCCAAAATCACGGAAGATAGTGATTGACCCGCCGTCTGTTTCCTTGATCCACTCAGCGGCATACTGCAGCGCAAGGTTTGTGGCGTCCGTCAGGTCACCCACAATGCGCTGCAACGCGCAGGTTCCGGCTTCACTGTCGGCGACCGTCTGCGCCACCGTCTGGCGTCCAGGCTTGATAACCAGCAATTCAGCGCCAATCTGACGCATCAGGTCTTCAAGGTCGCGCAGGTCAGTACGTCCGGCTTCGATGGCTTTGCCTGTGTGCTCAACGTATTTCAGATCAGCATTATCTTCGTCGGATGTGATAGCTGAGGCTGCCCCCACGGTAATGGGGCCGTCACCCAGTTTGCGCCCGAACAGGATTGGCACTCGGGCAACGTGCAGAATCGTCTGCTGATCGCTTTTCGACTGCCAGTGCTCAACATTGAGAAATGCGAGCTGTGCCAGCGGCGGCCGCGCCTGCATAAAACCCGTTTTATCACCGTAAACCGGAACAAACGTGATTTTATTGAGGCTCGTTGTGCCTTCATCATACAGTTGCCATTCTTCCGCTACGTTGCTGCCAGACTGTTTGCGGTAGGTACGCCAGCGACCTGGGTTAAGTACCCTGACCTGCTCTATCTGCTTTTCCACAAATTCATTAGCCGGATCACGCTCGCTGACCACCTCAACAAAGCGAAGCATGGTAAATGTTTCACGACCATCGACTCTTTCAGAGTCCCAGTCGAGCAGGCTGTTGGCCGCTATCTTCACAAAATAAGGACGCAGACCGCGCTGCCGTTCCTCAGCCTGTGTTAACTGACCTTCAGTAGGTGGATGCTCCACCAGCATGCCGCAGATACCGTAAGAAAGCGTCTCTTCGCAGATGTCAGCTAAGAATGAATGCAGGTTGGTTCCCTGCAAATCGATATCAGGAAACATAGCCTGAATACGTTGCGGTACCTTTTTCTCGTCCCATGACACCGGACGGGAGAATGGTTTACCGCTTAACACCTCAACCGTGCGGGAGAATGCAGGCACCAGCGTGGCCGTAGCCAGGCGATTGCTATAAAACTTTTCATCTTCATTCGGCCACTGAGGCAGGTAGGTTTTACCTGCATTTCGCATGGCTGACGTACCGCCCAGCAGCGCGGTAATCATCGACCATTCAGCAGTAATGGCCTCGACTTTAGCGGACCGTTTGCGAACGTCATTACTCATTTTGGTTTCCGGTTAGGCTGAGAAAGGTCTGACAGTTACGCCCTTCGGCTGGAACAGTTCAGTAATGGCCCAGACCAGAGCATCAAGGCGGTCAGGCGATTTTTTGGCAGTGGCCGGCACGTACTCCATCAACTGGTTTTCCAGCGTGTAGAGGTTTCCGCGATGTGCCACGCGGCCCTGCTCATAGAGCGCTGAAATCGGTTCGGCACGGGCATATTTCCCTTTGCTGGCATGCACGCGGATAATGCGGCCGGTAAAGCCAGCATTGCGCAGGGTATCTTCCGCCATGTCGCCACCCTGGTTTGTTTCGATGACGATCGCCTCGGCCCGGTGTTCTGTGTAGGCCCATATGGCTTTTTTGGCCCAACCGTTTGGCGAGAATTTCGCCGAATAATCGGCATCCACAGAAAACAGCCGGTCATTACCCCTGCCGTAGGAACTAGCAACGACAATGCCCGTTTCGTCGCTGTCCTCGTTATTAACCGCCTGGGGGTCCACTGCAACAACAGTGCGAGTAGCTTCAATCGCAATTTGCAGCGCATGTGCGCTGGCGATCATCGCCTCATTCCACAGCGCGCCTTCGGCGTTAAACCGGCGCGGCTTCTGCATGTATTGTGCTTCAGCCGTGCGTCTATGTGAAAACAGCGCAACGCGATGCGATTCGTTATGCTTGAAGGGCCAGAGCCAGCCATCAGACAGGCCATGTTCAATCGGTATGGCATGCGTGTTTTCGGGATAAAGCGCGCTGTAGGCCTGGCTGTTATCGATAATTACGGGCAGATTCAGGTGGTGCCACATTTCACCGCTGCCGCCCCGCAGCAGATATCCGCTTAAGTCCTGATAATGGATGCGCTGCATAATCACGATCATCGGCGTTGTTTCAATCGCCAGTCGTGACTTAATGGTTTCGTTAAAACGGTTGTTAACGCCGTCACGGACAGTTTCGCTGTAGGCGTCGTCAGGTTTGACCGGGTCATCAATAATCAGCGCGCCCTGCCAGCCTGGCTCCATATGCCCGGCACGGAAGCCAGTGACCTGACCAGCAGCAGATGAAGCGTAGACACCCCCGCCGTACTCGTTCCACCACATTGCCTTACTGTCTGCATCGTCACGCAACTCCATCGGCCACATGCTCTGATAAGCCTTCGACTTAATCATGCCGCGCGCAGTAGAGGAGTTGAGAAGCGCAAGGTTGTGCGAGTAGGAAAGATGCATGAAGCGGGCACGGCTATTCAGTGCCAGCCCACGCCCCATCATGTTTATGGTAGCCAGTTCTGTTTTGGTATAGCCAGGAGGAACATTGATAATCAGCCGGTTAATGTCGCCAGCAATAACGCGATCAAGCGTTCTCTGAATAGCTTTATGATGGGGCGCGACAATCATCTTGCCGCCAGTGCGTTGCTTGAAGAAATAACGGGCGTAATACAGACCATCTTCTTCACACTCTAACCGGCGCGCATAATTCTTCTGCTCAGCAGTCGTCATCCTCCAGCATCTCCCGCCGCGCAGCTTTATATTCGTCTTTGGTCAGCGTAGCCGACTCAATTGGTCCGCCATCTTTACCTGTGTGCTCAACTTTTTGCTTATTAGTGTAAGCATCACCGCACTCCTTGGCAGCCTGCTCAATAAGAGTGGCCGCAAGAGCCATATTCTTTATGCTCTCCGCCTTAGTCATCATCCGGTCAAGTGTGCGCAGCCGGTATGCCTTGTTTGCGATTGGAATATCGGAAATCTCTGTCTGGAATCGCGCGCGGGTGCTATCAAACAAGTTGATCCACTTCTGGCTCAACTTTGCAGCCATGGCATTACCGGGGCTGTACTGAGAAACCTGTTGGCGTGAAACCTGGACGTTAAACTCAGCCTTTACAAGCTCAATGACTTTTGAGGGAGGTTCAAAGCAGGCCAAAGACTGAACGATGAAGGCTTTAACCTCTGTCGATAATGCTGCCACAGGCTACCTCCATGACAATCTGAATAAATGCTTATGCCAGTTTAATCATGCATGTTCCGCACGATCTGGCGATGTTAATCTTCGACACTTCAGCGGGCTTGCTGGCAGCATCAACTAATTCCTGTACCTCAACGCTCGGGCCATAGCGACGAACCACCCCGGTAAACTCTTCCACGTCGTGTCCACGCATGCACAGCTTGGGCAATCCCGAATCACGGTAGAATTTAGGTGCTCCAAACTCATCTGTCGCCTGGGCGATGTGATAAAGCTCATGCTCAACCAGCGCGCAGAACTCCAGATCGCTACAATTCATGCAGAAATCAGCAGCCAGGGTAATGATGAAATCAGGCTTGCGGCCAAACCATTCATACAGTTGTTGTTCCATGCGGGCTTTTTGCCAGCCGCCCGCACGCATCATCACTTCTTCGGCCTGCCCAAGCACGGTGCGCCCTTTTTTAGTAAAGGCAGTAGCGGCCCACAAAAATGCTATATCAGCCTCAGCAAGATGTGCATGATCGGAATTATGCAACCGGCCATCACTGCTGATGATTTGCTCCTGCACCCAATACAAGATCTCATCAGCAGGAATGAGAGAGATGTAAGGCTTAAATTCCTCTACCAGTTCCTGTGGTGGCATAGGTCGGTCGCTCATATCAGTTCCTGACAAAAGTCACTTTGGTAGTAATAAGGCGGCGAATCAGCCTGGCAGCTTCGCGCACAAACAGACCATCGTTCTGGACTGGCAGGCATACGGGCATAATTTTTTTTAATCTAAACCATTACTTACCCACCATTTATTTTCTTAAAGAAATTAGCCTTAAGTTTGATTAAAGCTAATTCCTGCGTCTGATACCAAGATTAAAAAAGCACCCTATATAATCCACTGAAGATATAGAGTGCTTACTTTCAAAAATATTCTATTTGAAAATTAATTCTGCCATTTTTCAATTATGACGTTCACAGAGCCAGAATCATCCGCACGCTGCCAGTCTTCTAAGAACAAGTCAAACCCGCCTCCTTGTGGAAAAGCATGAATTTGAGATGAAGCCTGAAGTCCGTCATTATTCAAACCATAATAACTCACAGCAGCGGTTTTATCTGTAGTGGTTGTACGATCATAGGTCATTAATGCAGCGGATTTAGATTTCGTATTTCCCGCCTGGCCAGTGGCAAAGTCAACTCCAGCTGAGGCCGGGTCAACACGGAAGCGATAAACGCCTGAAGCCACACTGGTTTCACTGTAAACACTACCTCCGGGAACTGTATTATTATAACCATCCAATACAACGGTTTTATAAGGCTGCCAGTCAGCCATAGCTGAAAAAGATGCGATCACAGAAACAGCTAAGATTGAGGCTTTAACAATTTTCATCATGATTTATTTTCCTTAAGAGAGTTAACCAGCACATTATTTATATCTTTATCCATCCTAGTCGTTAAGTTTATTAATTTTACTGATTGAAGGCACAACAAAGTCACCTTAGAAAAATTTTGAAATTTGAATATTAAAATTTTTACCGCGTTCTTAGCCGAGTGATATCACCATCAGGCGCACTCGGAAATGCGCCTTGTGATGCTCACAGATACTTTTTAGCCAGTGCGATCAGCTCATCTTTTGCCGCGTCGCCCAGCTTTTCAACACCATCGACAACGAAGTTCATTGCGGCTTCGAAATCCTGAACACCAGATTTTACTTCTGTTGCAGGGGTGATCACTTCAGCAGTGGCCGGTGCTGCTGAAACTGACTGTACGACAGTTGCGTCATTCAATGGCTCAGACATTTGGTTGTTCTCTTCTTTAGGATGGATAAACAGGCTTATTAGCCATGTGATGAATTTGCTCATTTCTGCCGCTCCAGTTCGATTTTACGGATGGCGGCCTTATCTCGATTGCAGTTGGCAAGAGAGTTGAGGAGTCGCTCGTTCAATTCCAGACTGTCGCCCCATGTAAATGGGTCAGGGATAAGTGGTATTTCGCAGTCAGCCAGGAGGCTTACCGGGATCTGTACTGGCGGCACCTGAACGTACTTTGTTTCTGTTTGCGCGCAACTGGTCAGTTGCATTAACAGGAACAGGCTGAGCGGCACACGGATCACCTTTAATCGCCTGGCGGATGATAACCACCCTTTCCTCGCTGTCTGAGTTACTGGATTGATTGTCATCATGGGTTGCCTGGGCGATATCATTGAACAGTGCTGTGGCTTTCAGGACGTTGGTAGTGATTGCCTCGGCTGATGTCTTTTCCTGCTTAAGTTGCTCATTTTGCTGTGTGAGTAGCGCTTTAGACGATGACTGCAGCCTGACTGTAAAGCCGAGGGCTATAACCAGCAGAAACAGCACAGCTATCGCTACAGCATCCCACTTGATTCTGCTGAGCATCATTTCTCACTCCAGTTGCAGATTTCGCGCTCCACTTCACGGCGATTGGCCAGCCCCTGAATCCTTACGCGGTCCACGTAAACCCAGCTTCGAAGTCCATCACAGGCTTGCTGATATCGACCGGCATTAAGGTTACGCAGTACCGATGAGTGCTCGAATGCATTAACACCGACGTTATAGCTAAAACTGATAAGTGCGGCTTTCTGATATGCATTCAATTGGACCTTTACAGAGCGCTCCACAGACCGGGCGTATGGCTGGAGATGCTTTTGAAGAAGAGCGTCGCACTCTTTCTGTGTGTAAGTTTTACCCTGAATTACATCCGGGCCTGTGATGCCGTTGCATACGGTCCACACGCCACCTACGTCACGGTATGGGGTGTAGGAATTGCCTTCAAGATTTGGGATCAAAACAGCAGCGATGGCTAATGCCCCGCCACTCGCCGCAGTGACAAGGCTTTTACGTAAAGCGGGTGAAATCGCCATGTTTAGTCCTTAGCAGCATCAAGCACCTTGTTGATTCCCTGAATAACCTCTGGCGATTTCTGAACAGCAGGGGTGTCTTTTGAACCCTTCAGGTAATCGATAACAGCCTGGGCACGAATACGATCCAGCTCAAGCCGCTCTCGTTCGCTTTGCATGCTCTCTTCGATCTCTTTACGTTTAAGCTTTTCAGTGCGGCGCTTATCCAGATAACCAAAAAAAGCGATGACCAGACCCGCTATCGCCGTAATCATGTAAACCCGGTCAAGGGTAATGGTGCCAGCGAGAGCCGATAGCACAGTCATCCAGCTACCTCCGCTGATTGCAGTGTCTGCGTGTTGGTTCATGCGTATCATATCCACCCCCGAAGCGGGGACTTGTCCAATTAGGAATTGTCTACTTTCTGTACTGGACACGTCCGGTTAGTCTTTTACTGTCGAGATAAAAGATCCGCTATGCCATTGGGTAGCCAATGTGAGAATCCGCCACTGTGCGGATTTTTTTATGCCTGAAAAAGAACGCCCGATACCACAAAGGGAAATCCATAGTTTGCAGTGATTGGTATGGGCGAAAACGAAAAAGGCACCGCCTAAGCAGTTACCTATAAGTTTTTCTGAAGTTTTGCCGATAAAGACGTTTCTACAACAAGGAGGATTTATGGCTAGCAATCATCATGTATATCGAGTTCAGAACTCAAAAGTTGCATCATTCAAAGTAGAGGCAGTACGTAAGCATCCGAAATTATCTATCCATGAGATTTCTACCGGATCTTGGGATGATATAAACACTTATATCAATAAATCAGTACACGTGTTTATTGCTGTTTCCGATCAAGCCACATTGGATCACTTCAATGCTGATATAAAATTGAACATATCGCTGAATTCCAATTACATAGAACTTAGCGAAAGAGAGTTTTACATTTAGCAACCCAACAAAAACGCCCTCGCAGTTGGTGAGACCGCAGGGCGTTTTGACTATCACAAATTTGGAACTGATTTCTGCCTGGAAACAACCAGACGGAACTTCAACTGTTAGAAAGCATATCCCCAGTTTCGGGAAAAGTAAATAGCCCACGATAAAATAATGAGCCATTTATGATTGCACAACATAAACCCGCAAAAGTGCGTTAGGATTTCTTGCGCGATTCTGTGACAAAGGTGACGATCTGTGAAGATAAACTCTCACGAACTCTGGAAGTTGTCTGGTCTCTAATTTTTGAAATAGCTTCTTTTTGTTGTGCACTTAAACCAGACCATTGCGCTTTATCAGGGCCTATAGAGTCATGGTATTCAGAGAGTTCTGCGCTACATTTATCAAAAGATTCATTAGAGATGTTACCAGCCGATTTGGTGGTTTTAATTTGACTGCCTGCATATTGGGTTACGCAGTCGCTTAGATTTTTTGCAGCACTCTGTGTATCAGAATGCGCCGCGGAGCACACCAGCAATCCCATCACAGCTAAAGCTAATCTCATTTCCATATCCCCATTGGTATCAATGGTCAAATCGTAGCATGGGCTAGGTGAAAGGTGGTGCAAAGAAAAAGCCACCCGAAGGTGGCTTCATTTCACTTCGTCTCATAAACCTTTGTAGTTTTCCAAGTACTAATCTCAAAAAGTAGCGCACCATCTCCATCATCATTCCATACAGCAGATTTTAGGCCCCAAAATCTCTGATGATAGGTTACCCCATTTGTTTGCTTGTCGCTTCTATCCGTTCCTGTACCAGTATGCAAGACTAAAAGATCTCCCTTTTTTAAGTCGGCTGGATGGAACCAATGTGTATGTCTTACTTTATTAGATATGCCACCAGATTGCATGAAAGTGGTGTCAGCAATCATATAATATTTAGCATTGCAATCACTTAAAACATCAATAATTACATACTCTTCTTCCGCTTTTCCATGTCCGTGGATACTTCTTATTTTCAGGTTCATAACATGTCTCCCAGAGAAAGCCTCGGAATCAAACTACCGTGATTTTAAATTGTTGGGAAGATGTCAAAGAAGAAAATACATAAGCACTGATCATCTATCAGGATAGGCGAGCAGGAAAAGCCAGGTTAGGATGATTCCTAAAGAGCTTGTTATTCATGCGCTTCATCATCTCATCCAATGCCATTGAGATAACATGTAATATGGCATGGAGCGGCCACAACGCTAATTTATGGACCCACAATGAAATTAAGCTTTAACGCCATCTACGCACTAGATAAAAACTCAGGGAAGAAAACCCCGCTAGATTTCTTAAGGCTTTTATCTGAGCAAGTCATCGATGCCAAAAATCATTCTCAGCAGATAGAAGACTATTACGTTTTTGCTCACCACATTTTTGCAGAGTCCTTCCTCATTACAAAGACATTCGACTCAGATCTCGTAAAAAGGATAAATCGGAAAACCTTTTCTGTAGATGAGATTCGAAGCTCATTGAGCTCAGATGAATCGCTCGGGTTTCCTTCATTTCTTTATATCAGCGGAAATGTTATTGGGTTCGCAAAGACGCTTTATGGACCGAGCGTCAGAGAGCTAACAGCATATATAAACGCCCGCTGTAAAATTCCGGATGGGCATAAGTTATCTATTGAGCCACTCATGCGCGACATCACAAAAGATGATGCGATGAACATGCAGTTCATCGGTAGAACTACTATTAGAGTCGAGTCAGCTTCAAGGTTACTTGGTCCCGTGCTTCGGACACTTGGTGCGCAATCTATTGACGAAGAGCTTCTTGAAGGCATTGAAATCACTATCAAGCCTAAAAGAATGCGTAACATAAAAGGCTTTGCCAAGGAAATCATTGATAATATTGACGAACAACATGAAAGCATTTTGCTTAAAGGTAAGGAAGAGGCCGCCGACTTGCTAACGGAATTTTACTTGTCTAACAAAGGTCAGATAAGCGCTAACCTTTATCGTTCCACTAACGAAGATTTAGCGTTAGAAATGGCAACTTGCTACATCAGGATGAAGCCGATTATTGTAGAATGTTTTGCAAACATGTTCGGAGACGAATTAACAATCTAAACGCTTAAGGAGAGGGGCTAGAATGCGTATAAAAATCACCCCTGCGATCATACTTTTTTCCATACCTTATGCGTTCGTAGTGGCGGCTTACTATATCATTCGCCAGCTTGCCGAAGGCCTCTCCTTTTCTGAGCATAGGGACGCCTTGGGGGCAGCTATGGCATCGTACTCAGGTACTACGATAGCCATACTTATAGCAGCTCTAACTTTCATGATGGGCCTTGGCGGGCGCAACATGTACAAACTGAAAGCATATGGCTATATGTCTTCGGTTGTAATTTTGTACGCATTGACATTTGTTGAGTTAGGTATGGTTTTCTTTGTTGGCATTTTCTTGATGGCCACAAGTAAAACTCCTATACCGTTGCTACCCAGTATCTGTATTGGCATGTCTGCCGCATCTCTCATGCACATTAGCTTGCTATTAATACAAATATTCAACTTTTCAAAGGCTAAGTAATTTCGCTCTGGTCTGGGTTTATTTAATCTTCGGCCAGTTTCCTAGCCTTACTCGCCAAGTAGCCATACACTGTCGGACTCTTCCCTGGTGAAGCCCTTTTGCTCCGAAAACTTAGCCGCCAGCAGACACTGGCGGTTTCTCTTTAAGTGCTTAGTGATAATCCACTGGCGCTTTCAGCCAGGTTAGTGGCAATTTTAAATTCTTTTCGTAAACATCTTCCCCGCCATGCTTCTCAATGTGTTGTGTATGCCTGATGAGGATTTCACGCGCATCTGTGAAAACACCATTAAACTCATGACCAAAGTCATGCGCCTTTCCAGCGTATTGAGATTTAATCTGACGAAGAGGATCTCGGAGTTCGCGTGAGAAGGTTCGCATACGCTCTCCTACAAACCACATCCAGGTTAACTTACATAATTCTTCGTCGGTGAACTGCTTAACGATGGGAGAGTGCTGAATTTCGCGATCCAGAATGTCGAGCACCCAGCGACGGAACTCTTTAGCCACAGTAGTGCGAGCAAACATCGCTATAAGATGTGCTCCACGCAAGCTGAACACGCGAACTTTCTTGCGGTAATTTCCTGAGGTCACTGATTCAATGACCTGAGTCATGCCGCTGGTAAACTCATCTGAGTTTTGGTTGAAAAGGTTCGTGATCGACTTTGAGCTTTTGTACTGCAGCGCGTTGGCAATGTCTGTCGAGGTCAGCCAGATTCCGCTCAAGTTAGCCACAGGAACGATAGCGTTGCCCTGGAAGTTGAATTCTGATTTAGCTACAATGGTCATGTTGGTTTCCCGCTAGGTTGCTGACATCAGAGGCCCGGTTAGTGTTAGCGCACTTCCGGGCTTCCTCTTTTATTTCAAATCTTGATCTCACCTTTCCTCTCCATCTCGTCTAGTAACTGCAAGCGATATAGCACCTCGCTATGCAGGGTTCTGAAAGCCCTACTAGCATTTTGAGCGATTCTTTCTTTCATATCCTGAGGGATTCTCAACTGCATTGGGTTAACAGCTGTAACTTCTTTCTTGTTCATGACATACTCCATACCATAGCGTTGAACATCATAATACTTCATTGAAATGAGCTTTCAAGAAGTTTGTGAGTAAATTTGAGTGTTATTATGAAGTCATATGAAATTAAAGGTGATTTTTGGAAAAGAATTTCATCTGCCAGGGCTATAAATTCATTAACCCAGAGAGAGCTTGCAGAGTTGGCTGGCGTATCTCAGCGTCAAATAGCAGCATATGAAAGCGGAGGAACATGGCCTCGCGAGGCAGTTCTATTGCGGTTAGCTGCTGCCTTAGGTACGTCACCTGAGTGGCTGGCAAGTGGTGAAGGTGACGGAAGAATAAAAGCTAGAGTTTCACCTGCTGATGTAACAAGAAAGATACCAATACTACGGAAAGATGAAATTTTCGAATGGTTAACTTCTGTTGGAAATGAAAAGTTCGCGCCGCGCACTTACCCCATTAGTTTCGAAGTTAGTAATTTAGCATTTGCGTTGGTCAATGACGATGAAGGCATGGCGTCATCAGATGATTTCGGTTACGGATTCCCCAAAGGGTGCATAGTAGTATTTGAACCTATGATCGAAGTAGAAGATCAGGACTTCGTTCTAGCTATGATGGACACCGGGGCTGTTAGTTTCAGGCAGTTTTTTTCAGGCTTTCGAACATCAAAACTTCATCCGCTAGATAATAGGTATCTTGATGAAGAAATAAGCAACAAAGAAATTGAAAGCAAGGAAATTACGCTGATACCTGCAGTGTCTATGGAAAATAGACTGCCAGCAATGAGTCGGATTGAGGTCGCTAATGTAAACCTTCAAGTCTTGCAGAAAGCTGATTACCCATCACCCAACTCGATGCTTGAGGGGAAAGATAAAAAAAATTGAGCATATGATACCTTTTTGTATCATGAACCAATAAAAAGCCCACATTAGTGGGCCCTGCAAGTTAAGCAGTAACCTTATTCAATGCAGCATTAGCCCATGACTCTTCAATTTCAAGCTTGACGATCAGGCTGTCATAAAACGGTTTAACGCTTTTCTTCCACGTATCAAGGCTGACAGATTCGGTAAAATCACAGATTGCATTATGGGCGTCTATAGAAGGTATTCTCTCGAACCCTCGCCCACTGCACCGTTTGCAGTCACCAATAACCGGCACGCCTTGGCGTTTGCTTTCGGCTTCCATCATGGCCTTACCCCTCCCTTTACAATCCCGGCAGGCTGATGACACCACGCATTTCCCTTTGCACTCAGGACAGAGAACGCGCTCAACATCACGTACCTGATAAGCCGTATTTTCAGGCAGAGACTCAGTAAGGCGCTTAATCTCCGTTACCGCGCCCGGCCTTTGCGTGCCAAAGCGTGATTTCATGGTGAATACTTCTGCATCGATGAAGCCTGTGGCATTGCAGCATTTGCACGGCTTCTTGCTTGAAGCGCTCTGGCAGTAATCGAGAAATGCAAAAGTTGCGAGCGTTTGCATTACCTGCCGCTTAATATCCTTGTCGAGCTTGCGTAAGGCGGCCACCTTATCGCAGTTTTGAAGAGCGTAATCAGTTAACAGGGACACGGCGCGTGCGGCGTCGTTCTCACTTATCCCAACCTTTCCCATAAAAGCGCTGTAACCCATCTGAGCCCGTGACATAGCCATACCCATGCTGGCGATATAGTCAGTGCCGGTAAGTGTGTCTGGTGATGTCTGAGGTGCCATTCCGCTGAAGTTCTGCGTTTTCGCGTAATGATATTTCACGGTTGATTCAAGGCTCATCGCTTTTTCCTTCTCGGTTGTGCATCCCAACTCTGGATGTGTGCTGGCTGGATGACTGGGTAAGTTGGCCGGAAATGGGAAAGTAGCCGTCGCCATTTGGCTTTTAGGTATTCGGTCATGCTGCTTCTCTCTGCTTAACCAATGCACGTGTCAAAGCCCTGTATCGCGCTCTAATCGCGTCCAGTTCATCACGGGTGTATCGGTGAGGGTTGTTATCTGATTCAAGCACCTCAACGCGCTGAATG
Organism: Pantoea sp. SGAir0180; assembly: GCF_043546245.1. Classification (NCBI taxonomy): domain Bacteria; kingdom Pseudomonadati; phylum Pseudomonadota; class Gammaproteobacteria; order Enterobacterales; family Erwiniaceae; genus Pantoea; species Pantoea sp. SGAir0180. The sequence continues at coordinate 2,659,609 of NZ_CP028071.1, forward strand.
CCGATTTTTGCTATGAGGTTGATTCGGTAGGGTCCGATGTTGCCGGAGTGGTGGGTGTTACAGGATGCGCACTGTGAGTGAACATTGTCCTCACTGAAGCGTAACTGCGAAGCCGCTGCAGTCGTCCGAAAATGCCCTGCGTGGTAGCTGACCGCCGTTGTGCTCCCGCAACTGATACAGACATCACCATCTCTCGCCCGGATGTAATCGTTAAACGCCCGCTGGGTCATTGCTATCCAGTGGCTTAACGGCTTCACATCGGCTTTGCGTTTATTCCATGCGGCGCGCTCAGCTTTCTCGCGCTGTAACTTACGGCGTTCTGATTGCTGTGTGGCTAACTGGATGGCGCATTTAGGTGAGCAGGTGGTATGAAGACTGTTGCAGGGGATAAACTTTTCAGGACAGATTTTGCATTTTCTCGGCTTCGGCTTTTTTAAGCCTTTAGCCATATGTCAGCTCCTTTTGTTGCTCGTCTTGATGACTGAAATCGCATCCGTCAATTGGCATTAGCCTCCTGCTAAATGAACCGCACAATTTGTAAGTACCTCCGTCAGAATAGATTCCGCTTTCACAATATATCTCCCATGCCGGACCTGATTCTTCTGTAAAGTCACTATTCCTTTCACCAAGAAAGCGAATAAGCCTTACTACCTTCCCAACATTCTTTCCCCAGGGACAAGATATGATAATCGCCAGTCCGCCCGCTTTTAACTCAGCCATTGTCTTCTCCTGATAAAAGGTAATTGGGGTCAAGCATCAGCGTTACCTCGCAGGCGGTGCAGCAATAAACCTGTGAGTCTGCCAGGGCAGTGCCGCAGAACGCGCAGGCAGTAGCAGATTGCTCGCCAGCGCCAGTAGGCTGACTTGATTGGGTTGTGTCGCTCATGGTTCTCCCATTCGATATCGCACTCGCAGGATTCGCAGTTAGCGCCGTAGTGATACTTATCCTCTGAGGTGAGGATGGTGTGGCATCGGCAGCAGCGGTCATTCATAGTTAATCGTCCATTTCTCGGCTTTTGAGTGCTTGATTAACCCCTTCTTACGCAGGGCTTGTAAGCGGCGGTCGATAATGCGGAAGGCCTCACTTTTTATTTCCTGCTCAAGTAATTTGGATTGGTTATGAACATCTCCTGAGTCGATTTTTGCGAAAGTATTGTTTCCCGAGGCGACACTTTCCTGAATAAGCATGTCCAGATAGGTGTAATCAGCCTTTGATGTCATAACCTGCTCCACATTGGGTTTTTATACTGCCTGGTTGGTATTGGCCTTTCCCGATAGGTTGGCAACAACGCAGTGACAATCCACAGGCGCGGGTCGAATGCGAGCGTCTTGGTTGCCTGGATGTTTCGGAGTTTGTATCGGGAGAGGAGTTCGTCAGCGGTGTCCGCGTCGCATGCGTCATGCACGAAGGGTGTGATTTTCAATGTCTCCACCTTTGCTTCTTATGCCGCGATTACCCTGTGCCACCATCAGGACGCCGTTGATGACTATGTGCTTTTTGGCTTCGAAGTCTCTGGCATATTCGCGGACGGTATGCCTGCTTATGCCAAGTATTTCGCCAACCTTTGTCTGATTGCCCCTGGTGGTAACCAGTAGCTCAGGAATGGTTTTTATATGTGCGTTCATGCTGAGCGCTCCTGATACAAAAACAGCCAGCGCTTGAGTTCATGCAAAGCATCAGCCGCTATTTGACCACCGTTATGCTGGGTCAGGCTTACTGCCATAATCCCAATTCCGGTAAAGTGAGTGCCGCGGTCTTTTCGCAGGGTGAAATGGATAACACCACGGTCAAAGGATGGCTCTCTACCCTCTATGCTCAACAAATTCGGTTTACCCTCGTCGTATTCACTGCAAATCTTGAAAAATTGTGTCTGAGTAATCTCTCTACCCTTTAGTGGTGTCATACTGCACTCCCGTAATCAGTGGTTACTATCCCCGGCGCGCCAGTGGTGTACATTGGATTGCGATCGGGATGCTCTGGCCTGACCTCCATAAGCCCGTCGAAACGCTGGTAAACGCAATGCGCCTTTCGGTAGATATGGGAAAGCCATACAGCTTCTTCGATTGCTGCTGATATGTCGGTGAATGGTGTCATTTGCTCTTTCCAAACCTCTGAGCCCATTCGATTTCCAGCCGGGCCTCGTCGCTGAACTTCACGTTTTGCTCAGTGCCAAACCAGTAAATCGCCTCAATAACTTCCACCATCTCGCTTACCCGCATCTTGCTTGTGCGTGAGCCGAACATGACGACGCCGCCGCCGATACCGGGTGCAGTGCGCTGATGTTCGTTTTTTGATTTCGCTACGAGGGCTGTGATGAGGTCTTTCCAGTCTTCCGGTGTGTATTTTTGCCCGTACCAGGTAACCTGCGCGGAGAGGTCATGCAAAAGCGGCCACATACGGCGATTCTGATCTGAGCTTCGCTTGCGTTCCTGGATGACGATTTCGATTGGCTTATCGGGATTGGCTGGTAGTTGCTGAATGGCGCTGATGCAGTTCTGTCGGATGTCGTTGTTACGAAGCAGGTAGCGTTGTGTCTCCATTGCTGTATCTCTCTTCGATAGCTTTCTGGAGCCACGACAAAGCCTCATCAGCGATGCGCTCTTGGCCCGGTGAAAGTTTGGTGTCTTTGAGTGTGTCGATTACTTCGAAGGCCTTGCGGAGTGGGTCGCGGCGGAGCGGGATGACGTTGTTCATAATTACCTCACCACATCAAATCATCGTGAGCCGGCCCCGCATCTTCGAGGCTTAGCAATACGTAGCCGGGCAGGTAAGTGGAAACGTCTGCCACATGTGAAATCACCCTTATGGCGAATCGACCAGTGAAGTTATTTCCGTCCCATTCGCAGAGATTTAAAGTATCTCCTTGCTTATAGTCACGGTCATTTTTGCGGAGTTCAGCCCGTTTGATGCCAGATTCAACCGGTTCGTAATGCTCGGGTAAAATTTTAAGCCCATGCTCTGTCATACTTCCCCCTGCTTGCTTTTCAATGCTGCCTGCCAAATAGCCCATGTAATGTTTAACCTGTCACCATCCGTATATTCATAGCCTCCATAAGTGCGAAGGTTACAGAGAACGGTAGTTGGAGTTCCCATCAGATTTGAATAGCTAACTTCAAACCTCTGCCGCTCCATCTCATCGTTGCTTGCTTCACTGGCGGTTAGTTGGCGCATGAGTCCTCCAAAATAACTTTGGCGAAATTATCCAGCCATGCTTTTGCTGGATGCCTGAATAGCTCCCAATCATTTTTAGCGCTTACATATTCGCTGATTGCTGGGTGTTTGGTGCATAAAAGACCCGCCCCATAACCGTTGCAAAACTCTTTGTAAATGACGTCCAGGGCTTCTTCAGTGTCCAATGGCAATGCCACGAAAAGGTGGTCATCTCGCATGTAATGAGCTTTCATCCTAAAACCCTCCCCCTCTCTTTGGTTTAACCGGCTGCTGGCGTGAGTTCATCATACGGACGCCCCCCGTTGGTATTTACGTGGCGCAGGACTTTCCTGATGATGTTTAGGCCTGCAAATTTTCTCTGCTTCTTGCTGATCGGTTGGCTTGAAATGTCCGTTTCTGAACTCCTGGAATACCGTTCCCAGTTGTCCGAATCGGTTTTTAGTGACGATGATTTCTGCATACTTAGCCGCAGGTGATTCCTCATCGTAAACAGCTTCTCGGTAAAGCATGATGATGCTGTCTGCGTCCTGCTCAATACTTCCTGAATCGCGCAGGTCTGCGTTTGTCGGTCTGCGTTGTCCCTTAGGGCGCTTCTCAACGTCTCGGGAAAGCTGGCTGAGTGACATGACGGGGGTTTTTAAATCCTTTGCCATGCGCTTGAGACTTCCTGAGATGTGAGCAATGGCAAGGTCGTTGCGATCTGCCTTGGGCTTGTCAATCAGACCGAGATAATCAACCAGAATGAGAGACAGTGACGGGTAGGTGCGCTTATGGCGTTCTGCAATGGCGCGGATTTGTTCGACGGTCATTTTGCTGGCATCGACAATCCACACATCAAGCTCCATCAGCGTGCCGAGGCCCATAGTTACTTTGGCCCAGCACTCATCGTCCATTTTTGAAGGGTTTCGCAGTGCTGATACAGGCAGGTTTCCGGCACCGGCAATCTGACGCTCGACGATCTGATTGCTGTCCATTTCCATGCTGAAAATCATCACGCCACGCTTCTTATCGCTTCCAGGGCATGGTTGTTTTGCCACTCCCTCAGCCACGGTAAGCGCGAACTCCGTTTTTCCCATTCCGGGTCGGGCGGCCACAATAACCAGGTCGACGTTGTTAATTCCTCCGGTAATCTGGTCCAGTTCTGGAATTCCTGTCTTGAGCGTATCGGAGTCATCACCCTGCCTAAGTCGCTTCTCCAGAAGGTCGTTATAGCCATCCAGAACATCGCGAATGTGCATCGGCCTGACCTGATCGCTTGGTCGATCAATCTCACTAAGCGATGCCATGAATTCGCTGATGTGGTTCATGGCAATCTCATGATTACCCGAAGTGTTGATTGCGTCCTGACCCTTGGATAGCAGCTCGCTGAACCGGCGCACCATTGAGTATTCACTGACGACGCGAGCATACCCTTTCAGGTTTGCGGCGCTGGGCGTCTGGCGCATGGTCTGCATGATATGACCGAAATTGCCTTCACCCATTGCTTCGGCAACCATCAGACCGTCAATCAGTCCACGTTGCTTAGCTTGGCGCTTAATCTCGCGGAAGGTTTCACGGTAAAGGGTTGTGCTGAATGCTGATTCATCCAGGGTGGCGATCACATCCCCTGCATCCGGCGTATAACCGCCAATCAGAAGACCACCAATCACGCTGGCTTCAATGTCTGTGTTTGTCATAGCGTTCCCTCGCGAACTTTGGTGAGCGTTTTGCGTTGAAGCAAGAAGTCGAATGTCGCGACCCATTCACGGTCGTTATCACCGAAGTGGAACGGACGTGCCTGCTGCATGAAGGCGCTGACGTAAGCACGGAAGCCATCTTCGTTTGGCGTAGCCAGGGAGGTGACGATGGTTTTGAGTTTGCGCTTACGCTCTTCGCTGAGTTCGACTGCATGAGGAAGTCGTTCACCAGCAAGTTCGTTGTAGCTCTGCATGCAGGCTTCGTAGTTGATGTGAACTGGTTTTCGCTTTGCAGGTTTAACACGGTCGGCGCTTACACCCGTAGGGGGTAAGGGGGTGTTTTCTTTTTTCTTTTGAATAGTTTCTTTTGTGTGACTCTGTTTTGGTGACAACCCTGTCACCGTTTTGGTGACACTTTTTGTCACCAATGCAGTGACATTATCACCAGAGTAGTGACACCCTGTCACACACCACTCCGAGACTTCTTTGTTTGGGCCAATCTTGTTACCCTCTCGGATGATGACTTTCATCTCGATAAGCTCATTCTTGGCCTTGTTAACTTTCTGGCGGGGAAGTCTTGTCAGCTCTGCAAGCTGGCTGTCGGCAATGCGGTCCATCTTCTTGCCAAAGCCATATGTTTTACGGCAGATGGCATGTGCTACCTTGCTCTGATTCTTGGTTAAATCAGCACCGATAAGCTCGTCATACAGCGCATTGGCAAGACGGGTAAAACCATCTTCCAGTTGAGCCACGCGACGCTCCATACCCTCAGTAGAAGGGCGATAATCTGATAGGTTACGTACAACATTCATTTGCCCTTCTCCTTCTCCTTGTGCTCTTCCAGTATCTCTCTCAGCTTCTCAGCCAGAATCGGGTTACATGAGCGCAAATATCGGGATCGGGTAATGTTTTTGTGTAAATCCGCCTGGTACACAACGTGTTTCTTTGGCATAATTACTCCTGTGAATTGATCCAGTCATTTCGCATCAGGCCTCGAAGAATTCGCCGTTCTTGGGGCCTTTTTCTTTGGTCAGTATCATCGCCACCTGCCGGGCTAAATGAGCCATCTCGTCATCAACGATTCCCCATTCAAGCACTGCAAGTAACATTGCGAACTTCGGCAGCCAGTCGCGTTTCCAGCGGCTTATCTGTGCCTTATCCACACCAACTGCGGCGGCTGTTTTCTCGGTGCCGAGCAAGGCGATCTTGTTAAGCAACGCGCTTTGAATTTTCAGCGCCTCGTTGCGTTTCTTTGCGTTTTCCATTTCGTAATATTCCTTGGTATTAAGTAGTTACGTGAAATTGCGGTGAGCAAGTCACTTGGGTTTTGCCCCACTGTCAGGCGGGAGCGGTTTCAGAGTTTTAAAGAGCGGTGTTGCTTAAGCTGCTGTGGGTGGGAATAAGTCATCAATTCCCACTGACGCACCGTGTTTGTTGAATACGGCCAACAGTTCACGACACTGAGTTACGTTTAGGCTGCGACGGCCATTTTCATAATGACCAATTGCACCTTTGGTTAAACCAAGCTCGAGAGCTAACTCTCCCTGCGTCAGGCCCAGCTGCTTACGGATGTTGCGTAAGTTATTCATAGGGTCCTCCTTTAAAATCGAAGTATACATTTTGTATCTGAAAGGCGCAAGAAAATATACGTATTGTGTCTCGATAAAAAGACTACGAATTGTATGATCAGGGAATGAATATGAAATGGTACGACCTTGCCAAATCCCGAATGAAGGATTTGGGCATTAACCAGGAAAAGCTAGCGGAACACCTTGGCATAACTAAAGGTGCAGTTAGCCATTGGCTCAATGCAAGAAGAGAGCCGGGAATCGAGGACATCGCAAAGATACTTAGATATCTTGGTATGAAGGAGTTTCTGGTTAACGAAGATGGAACGATTTCTCCTTCACACGGTTCAATGCCTAATGTGAGTTTCAAGGAGCACTACACACCAGGGAGGAAGTATCCGGTGATAAGTAAGGTTCAGGCGGGAGCCTGGGCAGAGGCAACGGAGCCTTATGCATTGAAGGATGTCGATCTTTGGCTGGAGTCTGACGCGCATACTCAGGGTGCATCATTCTGGTTAGAAGTTGAAGGTGATTCAATGACATCTCCAATGGGCTTGAGCATACCAGAAGGCACCTATGTTCTCTTCGACACTGGACGCGAAGCAGCTAATGGAAACTTGGTTATTGCTAAGCTAGTAGATGACAATGAAGCCACGTTTAAGAAGCTGATCATTGATGGTTCTCAGAAGTACCTTAAGGGTCTGAATCCACAATGGCCACTCATCCCTATTGATGGCAACTGTAGAATAATTGGTGTGGCTATTGAGACAAAGTTACGGTTGCTTTAAGGCTCAGTGGACGGAAGAGGCGTTTGGGTAAAGAGTAAACCTTCCAAGATCCAAATTTGTCACCAATTTGGTGACTATGTCCGATAATACATTTAGGATGGACAGTATGTTGGACTTGGGGTTATTATAACCACTGTTCATTTATACAGGTCACTCTTATTGCTTTTGCTTTCGGAGATGACGCTTTACGTCCAAATTTTACATCATAAGGAGGCTCAGATGGCATATCCAACCGTTGCTGTTGCTAACGCCTTCATTAGCAGGGCACAGAACGGAATGATTCCTGACCTGTCCCCAATGAAGTTACAAAAACTGATGTTCTATGCTCAATCATGGCATCTTAAAATTTATGATGAACCGCTCTTCGACGACTTCTTTGCCAAGTGGCAATATGGTCCGGTCATCCCCTCTCTTTATCATGAGATGAAAAGCTATGGGGCTAACTCCATCAACCACCTTATAAGTACTATTGATGGTAATGGATGGAACCCAGAAAATTTAAACATACAGTTCGTGACACCCATGGTTCCTGCAACGGATTTTAGGACTAACCAGCTCATTGATAAGATAATAAGCGTGTATGGTAGCCTGAGAGCTACACAGCTCTCTGCCTTGACTCACATGGATGGAACCGCATGGTCGCAAACTAGCGACACAAGCGCTGTCATTGATAATGATACCCTTAAGCGTTGCATTAAATAATGTCGCAATCCATTGATGACATATCTTTAAACGTTTCTGAAGGTGCTATACCTGAGGACAAGTCTGATGTGGATGCCGCCAGGGCAGGAACTCAAAGCAGACACCCATCCTTAATCAAGGAAGACGTTGAGGACCGGAAAGCTGACCGTGCATTGCGGGACAAGTATGGTGATAAAGCCTACAAGGTAGCGAGAAAGTCACTTTACGGATGGTGCTGGCTGTTGGGTATTTACGCCTGTGTGAAGTTTAGGTTTGACAAAGAACTGTTTTCTGAGAATGTTTTAATAGCTATAACTTCAGCTGTAACTCTTAATGTTTTTGCTGCCTTTCTCGGCGTTATAAGAGGTCTTTTCCCCTCGAATAAACCCTCGAAAGAGAAGGATTAACCCGGCCGCCGCGCCGGGTTTTTTATGCATGTCACTTTCCCGTCCTCACTAACATAGCAGCATCCCGGTAAACACCCTTCCCTATCGTGTTAGTCTCCAGATTCCTGTAGTGCTCCAGCCTTTCGATAATCTCAGCATCACTCACTGATTTACCTTCCGCTCTGATTTCTATCACCACACGGCCTATGGCGTAGACGACCATGTGTAGGCGTTCTTCGTCGATGTTCATTTTCTTATCCGGAAATAACCCCAACCAACACCAATCTATCACTTCAAAACCAACCTCATAAAAAATAAATCACATTATTTTTCATGACATTACGTATACTCACTGAAATTAGTATACATATTGTATTGCACATGGTGAATACGTTTTGTATATTTAACCCATCAGCACGAAGCACAGCAACAAACGACAGGATGTCGGCGCTCTTTAACATTGATGGGAATGTTCCTCTCTTACAGGAGGAAACCAAAGTGCAGTTGGCTTTGGGGTGTGTAGCTCAGCAGGTAGAGCGGATTCGTAGGCCCAGCCATGGAATCGCGTCGCCGGTTCAATCCCGGCCACACCACCCAAGCCAATTACCGGAGGTACTTATGACAGTAGTCATCACTTATCTGGCAAAGGATAACGCCAAGGCGCGCTACAGAGCACGCAGAGCAGCTAAGCGTGAGCAAATGGAATCAGACGCACGCCTGGCACGCAAAATCGCCGTAGCGAGCACCGGATGCAGCCTGACAGTATCCCGCGCAATCAACTCCCCTTCTATGCGTAGTAAGCATGAGAGTGGGTCAGCTTGTTTGCCAGAGGTTGCGAAATACGCAGCAGGGTATCGGAAATCTAAAGACATTGTGACAGCGAGGTGAGAGATGGCATCAGGATATATGCCAGCATGTTTGCGAAACCTGCCTAAGCAGCGCAAGAAGCCACGCAACCAAGCCATCAAAGAAGGCAAGGTTGAAATCATTAATGAGGCCATATTGATGGTGCGTGACGAGCTTCGCAAAACAAAGTTGGGAGGTTTACCCATTCAGTGGGAACGCGGTTACCTTGCTGCGCTGTCTAAGCTCGAATATTTACGAGACGAGATTAAGTGAACTATCCGGAATTTCCGGATAGTTGGACAGGCTGCCTAACCCGCAGCTTTTTTTACTGGAGCACTCCCATGATATCCACTGAGAACTTTTGGCTAGGCTGGGCAGTCTTTGCGGTTATGGGAGTGTGTGTTTATGCGTTTGTTTAGGGGGTTGTATGAGTGAGTTTAAAGGCACGCCGGGACCGTGGTATCGCGGCGGCGTAGAAAACGGAAAAGTTAGCATAAATGCTGGCAATTATTTTGTGGCTCTTGTTGATGAGTCATTGGCACAGTTAGCAAACGCACGCCTAATCGCCGCAGCACCTGAGCTTCTTGAGGCGCTTCAGGCAGTCCTGTTCGATGTCATGGCAAATCGCGCCGCTATTAACGATGACCGCATTGAAGAGATTCGCGCTGCCATTGCTAAAGCATTGGGCCAGTAACCACTACAGGAGAGAGAGGATGCCTGAATTATCAGTTCAGCAGTGCGCGGCGATTCTGGAATGCATCAGGGAAGACCTGATGATATTCGATGAGTGCTGTGAGGAGTGCTCAGTAGATTTCGAGGAAACACTGGCAACCCTTAAAGCGCTTGCTGGCGAAGAGTGACACCGTAAAGCTGTCTGCTTAGACGGCTTTGAGGTGCTACGCACCAACGCCTTTAGAGGGGCTCAGACAGTAAGAAAGAAGTACCAACCAGGGGCCGCAATGGCCCCTTTCTTTTTCCCTGTTAAATCATCAATTCAACGGAGTTACCCATATGCAATACGCATTAGTGGGAGCCTTCCCTGTGGGTGGCTCCTGTAATAACACATCTCAACTTTCACGCTTAACCGAACAGCTTCGCCGCATTGGACGCTGGTTCGTTGACACCTTAAATCAACCAGGCAGGCCATAACCATGAAAACCAACTTCTTCAGACGCGCTCAGGAGCTTTCCAGGGAGGCTCAGCTATACGGCGACAAGGTTAAGTGGGCTATGGCAATGCAGCTGTTGCGGAGGGCTTTCAAATGAGATTCAACATCAAAGCAAAGCGTGAGATTCAGGAGATTGCAGACAACCTTCCTGATGATGAGCTGGAGCGCATCGGTAAGGAAGTCGATGACAACATGGAACGTCACAAGATTAACCCACTGATTGCTCCCGCCTGCCAGTTCATGACGCGATTTTACGACTACCCCGCCATTGAGATGTTTGATGACGACGACGATCAGCACATTGAGGCTGAGGCGTTCCTGCGCGACATGATGGTGAAGGTGGCCCGGCGTGAGCGGGCTATTGCAATCTGGACCAGTAAACACAGTTTTGATGAGGTGGCGTAATGCAGCCCGGCGTTTATTACGACATCAGCAACGAGGAATATCACGCCGGACCGGGAATCAGCAAATCACAGCTGGATGATATCGCTGTCAGCCCGGCAATATTCCAGTGGCGCAAATCAGCACCTGTTGATGATGAGAAAACCGCGGCACTGGATTTAGGCACGGCCCTGCATTGCCTCCTGCTTGAACCTGATGAATTCAGCAAGCGATTCATGATTGGCCCCGAAGTTAACCGGCGCACCAACGCAGGGAAGCAAAAAGAGCAGGACTTTCTGGAAATGTGTGAACAGCAAGGCATCACACCCATCACGCACGACGACAACCGTAAATTGCGGTTAATGCGTGACAGCGCCTTTGCTCATCCTGTGGCCCGGTGGATGCTTGAAACTGAAGGAAAAGCAGAGGCAAGCATTTACTGGAATGACCGTGACACACAGGTTTTATCCCGCTGTCGTCCTGACAAATTGATCACCGAGTTTAACTGGTGCGTGGACGTAAAAAGCACAGCCGACATCGGCAAGTTTCAAAAGGACTTCTACTCATACCGCTATCACGTTCAGGACGCTTTTTATTCAGATGGATATGAAGCTCAGTTCTGCGAGGTTCCTACCTTCGCGTTTCTGGTAGTCAGCTCATCCATCGACTGCGGACGCTATCCAGTTCAGGTCTTTATTATGGATCAGCAGGCTAAAGATGCTGGCCGTGCCGAATACAAGCGCAACCTAACCACTTATGCAGAATGCCAGGCAAGGAATGAATGGCCGGGCATCGCAACTCTTTCACTCCCGTACTGGGCTAAGGAAATCCGAAATGTCTAACCAGCCACCAATCGCCAGCGCTGACCTGCAGAAGGCCAATACAGGCAAGCAGGTAGCCAATAAAACGCCAGAGCAGACGCTGGTTGGCTTCATGAATCAGCCTGCAATGAAAAGCCAGCTTGCCGCGGCGCTGCCCCGCCACATGACTGCAGATCGCATGATTCGCATTGTCACCACTGAGATTCGCAAAACACCGGCACTGGCAACATGTGACCAGAGCAGCTTTATCGGGGCGGTCGTACAGTGCTCTCAGCTTGGCCTGGAGCCTGGCAGCGCGCTTGGTCATGCGTATCTTCTGCCGTTCGGCAATGGACGTTCAAAATCAGGTCAGTCTAACGTTCAACTGATTATTGGCTATCGCGGCATGATTGACCTCGCCCGCCGGTCCGGTCAAATCGTCAGCCTATCCGCCCGCGTAGTTCGCGCTGATGATGAGTTTAGCTTTGAGTACGGACTTGATGAAAACCTGATTCACCGCCCGGGCGAAAATGAAGACGCCCCTATTACCCATGTTTATGCCGTGGCACGACTCAAAGACGGCGGAACTCAGTTTGAGGTCATGACCGTTAAGCAGGTTGAAAAGGTCAAGGCACAAAGCAAAGCGTCATCAAACGGACCCTGGGTTACGCACTGGGAAGAGATGGCGAAGAAAACCGTCATCCGCCGAATGTTCAAATACCTGCCAGTGAGCATCGAAATGCAGAAGGCCGTCATCCTTGATGAGAAGGCTGAGAGCGACGTCGATCAGGACAACGCCTCAGTGCTCAGTGCTGAATACAGCGTACTGGATGGCTCCAGTGAGGAGTGATGATGCAGAACCCTTACAGTCCAATGAAAGTCGGGAGCGTTACGCTCCCTTTTTTCTGGCAGCGCAAAGCATGGTTGCTACCTGATAACACGCTGACAACCAATCCCATTAAGGCTCAATTAGCAGCCGAGCGGCAGGATAGAAAGCTAAAGCTCCTGGTGGCGGCGCTTAGCTTAACAGTCGCCTAACCGGACACACTCCCATGCAAACACTTCACCGCAGGCAATGCCGCATACCGGCATATCGCCTCAACAGCTTCATGTTCATCGTATTAGCCGATGAGCAGTTAGCCATGGTTACCAACGTCAGGCACCTTGCCAATAAGGTGCTTTGTTACATCAACGATAAGCCAGAGTCATTCGATAACGATGAGCTGGTCGTGGTGTCTGTAGCGGATTCAGGAGAACAAAAATGTCAGTAGCAAAACTTAAAGAGCAGGATGATCTGGTAGCTGATGTTAAGGCAATCCTGACCCTTCTTAAAGAAAGAGAATGGGCTGAGCATTGCACTAAAAGTAGGCCCGGGCGCGAACTTGAATCCCTAATTACAGACATGCACAACGAGATAGCCGAGTTGCAGCAGAAGCTGGATGCGATTTCTGCAAAAGCAATTGAGCTATGCAGTGAAGCGGCTCATGTCTATCAGAAATATAACATCACTCAGATGCCTGACAGAGATTTAGTCGACCATCAGACAATTCAGGAGCTTTCGGATTTAATCCGCTCCGGCACCCAAGGCACTGCGGATAAGGCGGGTTGATATGCGAAAAATGGCAATGTGGTCTGCGATGAGCATATTGGCAGCCGCGAAATTACAGAACCAGTTGGTTTTCGGTATCGCCGGTAATTCATATCCGGTTAATAACAAGCGCGGTTATGCCGCTCAGCAAAAACGTGCAGCGCAGAAGCGGAGGCGCAAATGAGCAATAAACAAGTTCGTGTTGAGGTATGCCATAACATTAACGGCAGCCTGTCGCTGTGCATTTGTGACAATAGCGGCGGATACAGAATATCAGGCGCAAAAATAGGCGGGTGCGAAACGCTGAAGGTTTTCACTGTTGATGCAGATGAATTGATTGAGGCGATACAAAATCACTCTTTCGAGGTCACCAACCATGACAACTAATTCCCCCAATCCAGTTGATGGTGATGTGCAGGCGCTTATTGAGTGGCTAAAGCCGCAGATTTCCGAATTGGAAAATATCTGCGATGAGCTTCCTTTTGGCCTAGATGAAGATGACGAAATGCAGCTTAAGGTTATGCGCTTTGCTCTTGAGCGCCTTAACGCCACCGCACAGCCTGTAAGCGATTGGCAGAAAGAAGCTGAGCGAATGGCGGAACTGCACGGAATGAGCTTTGTTGTATTCCGCAATGGTGACGAACCAAAATGCGCTGATCCGACAAAAGTGCGCATTGAGTTCACTGATAAAGGTTTGGGCTACCCAGCAGCGCCGGGAGGTCAGGATGATTAGTGATGAGGATTTGCGGCTCATTGCTGAAGATGATCATGTTTACTGTGGCGATGCATCAGCAATGGCAAAAGAGCTCTTGGCTTATCGGCAGGCGTTTAGTGAGCCACATGCGTATGAGGTGAAAGGTATACTTTGCCACACGCTTGAAGAGGCAGAAATATACGTCGGCGACCCCGAACCCCTCTTCGCAAAACCAACCATTCCCTCCTGACTCATCCGCGATATACTCCATTCAGGAGGGCATCGCATGTCACACAACATAGCAGCAAGAAGCAAAGAAGAACGCGATAAGGTTAACGTGGATTTAGCCGCGTCTGGCGTTGCGTACAAGGAGCGTATGAATATGCCGGTTATTCCCATGGAAGTGGAGATGCAGCAGCCGGAGGAATACAGGGAATACTTCAGGGAGCGTCTGCAGCATTACAGGAACGCGGCGCTACAGTTTCCGCGTGGTACTGACCCGGTTTATCAGAAGGAGGAAAAGTGATGGCCGAATTTGTTGTATTCAGGAATGACGGAAGCACTGAAGTTTGGCAGGGAGAGGGATATGCGACTACCCATATTCTGCTGACAAATACTGATTCAGGTAAGCAAGAATCTTACACGGCGGGTGAGTTTTTATCGCCCGCTTCCAGTTCCGGGGAAAGGTTCGTGTACCTAATTGCATACTACACCAGACCTGACGATGAGGTAATTCATAAAGCTATCATCAAGCATGAGACCAAACCCGTCGAAATGCGCAAATAGAAACCAAAATAAAGATACCTCGCCACGGCGGGGTTTTTTATTGCCTAAATTCAGGAGTAGCCACTATGTGTTCTGACCCAATTGATGAAGCAGCAGAGCTTGAAGCATTCAACCTGCAACTTGCATTAGCCAACCGATGTAAGCCACACATGCAATTCACAGGCACCTGCCATTACTGCGAAGAGAAGGTATCGACCGGATTCTTCTGCTGCAGCGAATGTAGGGAAGATTACGAGCGCATTGAGCGCGCCAATAAACAAAGGAGAGTGGCATGAAGCTGATTGATCTATTAGTGAAGGAATTGCCGAACCTCGGCGGCTGGCCGGGTGGTTACACTGTAGCCTCTAATGGTATTAATGGCACTGTAATTTTCCATTCTAAAGGCCGAGCGCCATTTATTATGGGTGGATTAAATTTCAGCGGTATAGGATGCGTTTCATACGAGGAATACGAAGCCGCCCTTGCCGCATCAAAGCAGCCTGAATGGGATGTCCAATGGTTGCCGCCGGTTGGGTGTGAGTGTGAGCGAGAGGTTCCACGCGGGTGGTCACGATGCAAGATAAACTATGCTTCAGGCTCGATTATCGTTTATCAGATGCTGGATAGCGGTAAAGAATACGCATCAACTCCAAGCGCTTTCAGGTTCCGTCCAATACGCAAGGAAGCGGAGCGCAAGCGTGAGGAGGCTATTGCTGCAATGAGGAATTTCGCCACGAACTACAATAACACTGCTGTGATTCACGCGATTGAGCAAGTGTACGACTCTATAGCCGCTGGAAAAATCCCCCACGTCACTCTGAAGTAACCCCCACACCATTAACCTTTATCTCGCTCTGCGTGAGGAGTTGTTATGTCTGAAGTAAGCATATTGGATATGTGCTGCGGATCGCGCATGTTCTGGATGGATAAGCAGGATGAGCGCGCTGTTTTTACAGACCGTCGCGCCGAGCAGCATGTTTTGTGTGATGGTCGCACTCTACAGATTAGCCCTGACATCATCGCCGACTTTCGGGCGCTTCCATTTCCTGACAACACTTTCGCCCAGGTTGTGTTTGACCCACCTCATCTTGAAAAGGTTGGCGATAACGCATGGATGAAAAAGAAGTATGGCGCGCTGGATAAATCAACGTGGCCACAAGACATTGCCGCTGGATTCCGAGAGGCGTTTCGAGTCCTTCGCCCGCACGGCACGCTGATTTTCAAATGGAATGAAACTCAGATACCAGTAAGCAAGGTGATAGCTCTCACTGACCAGAAGCCCACTATCTGGCAGCGCACTGGCAAGGGCGATAAAACCCACTGGGTTATCTTTCTCAAGTCAGGAGAGCGACATGGGTAAATACCGGCTTATTTACGCCGATCCGCCATGGTCATACCGCGACAAGGCCAATGATGGCAACCGCGGTGCCTGCCACAAATACCCGGTTATGACGCTGCAGGATATCTGCCGGTTACCCGTGTGGTCACTTGCCGATCCTGACTCATGCCTGCTTGCCATGTGGTGGGTGCCGACTCAGCCGCTGGAGGCGTTAAAGGTTGTCGAGGCGTGGGGTTTCCGGCTCATGACAATGAAGGGATTCACCTGGCACAAGACGAACAAGCTCAAAGGGAACAGTGCAATCGGAATGGGCCACATGACGCGGGCAAACAGCGAGGATTGTCTGTTTGCGGTGAAGGGACGACTGCCGAAACGCATGGATGCATCCATATGCCAGCACATCAGCGCACCACGCATGGAGCACAGCGCTAAGCCTCAGATTATCCGTGACAGCCTGGTGAAGCTCATCGGTGAAGTGCCGCGCATTGAGTTGTTCGCACGCACCGCCGATCAGGGTTGGGATTCGTGGGGCAATGAGCTGGATACCAGCGTCAGATTAGTGGGCGGTGAGTTTTATCCAATAAACAAACGATCAGCAGCGTGAGGCGATCATGACAAAAGATGATGCAATCAAGAAGCTTATTGAGTGCCAGGGGGATTGGGATACTGAAAATGCACACGGCGAGGCTGATGATACGCTGTGTGAATTTCTCATCGCGCTTGGCTATCCAGAAGTAGTGGAGGAGTGGAAGAAAGTATCTAAATGGTATGCGTGAATGAACATCACCATAACCGCCGAACCGGGCGACATTCTCACTCTCGCCCTTCTCATCGCTCTCATTTACGCATTCAAACGCAGCAAGCCACCTGAGGAGTAGATATGGAAAGTTACGCCCTTTCTATGGATGAGGCGTGCGCGTTCCTCGGCATATCCCGGCCTACGTGCCAGCAGTGGATACGCACCGGCCGCCTGATGGCAACGCGCAAGGACCCAAGCAAACCTAAGTCACCCTATCTCTTAACCCGCCAGGCATGTATTGCCGCTCTCAATAATCCAATGCACACTGTCACCGTGAGCGCGGCAGATGCATATGAGGAGAAAACATCATGTCGATCTTCCGCAGAGGTTCCGTCTGGTACGGGAGTTACACGACGCCAGGCGGGAAGCGCATTAAAGAATCTCTTGGCACAGAGGACCGAAAGCAGGCACAGGAGTTGCACGATCGGAGAAAGGCTGAACTCTGGCGAATAGAACGACTCGGGGATTTCCCGGACGTAACGTTTGAAGAGGCATGCCTGCGCTGGCTGGAAGAAAAGGCGCACAAGAAATCTCTTGATGCTGACAAGGGCCGGATTGGATTCTGGCTCATGCATTTTGAAGGGGTTTTGCTGAAGGATATCACTGAGGCAAAGATTTACGCCGCAGTCAGCAGGATGACCAACAGGAAGGCTAAGGAACGGTTTGATCAGCGCGCCATATCCATGGCTAAGAAAGGAATCGATGCCGGCACATATAAGCCTGAAGCCGTATCAACATCGACGAAGGCTAAGCACCTGGCATTAATGAAAGCGCTTATGCGGGCCGCTGAGCGTGAATGGAAATGGATCGAGAAGTCACCGGTCATTAAGGTGCCTCAGGAAAGAAACAAGCGGGTGCGGTGGCTCGAACCCGCTGAAGCACAGCGTCTGATAAACGAATGCCCGGAACCACTCAAGTCTACCGTAGAGTTTGCTTTGGCAACAGGATTGCGACGTTCCAATATCGTTGACCTGAAATGGCAACAGATTGACCTGCAGCGCAAAGTGGCGTGGATTTACCCGGAGGACAGCAAATCAGGCAGGGCTATTGGCGTAGCGCTGAATGATATGGCTGAGTCGGTACTGAGAAGGCAAATCGGCCGGCACAACGTATGGGTGTTTGTTCACACCGAATCGGTGAAGCGAAATGACGGGACCTCTACGGCAAGTGTCAGGAAGATGCGTGTCGACTCAAATACCGCGTGGCGCGCCGCACTGAAAAGGGCAGGCATTGAGGATTTCCGCTTTCATGACCTGAGGCACACCTGGGCGAGTTGGTTAATTCAGGCCGGAGTGCCGCTGTCGGCATTGCAGGAAATGGGCGGCTGGGAAAGCATCGAAATGGTACAGCGTTATGCTCACCTGGCACCTAACCACTTAACGGAACATGCGAGGCAAATTGACGCGATTTTTGGCAGTCGTGTCCCAAATCTGTCCCACATTGAAAAACTGGCTTGATGAGAAAGGAGGTAACTCATTGAAAGATAGTGGCGCGCCCTACAGGATTCGAACCTGTGACCTACGGCTTAGAAGGCCGGTGCTCTATCCAGCTGAGCTAAGGGCGCGGAGAGGTTGGGTCGAATTATACGGTTGAACGCTGTTACGTCAACGTTTTTGCCGCGCCGACGCGGTGAGTGCCCAGGTAATGACCAATTTTCGCTAATGTTTGTCTCGCCAGGCGCTCAGCGACACCAGGTTACTCACCTCGGCAGTTTCACCTTCCAGCTCAACGCCTTGCTGAGTCACGCGCGTATTATATTGCTCGCGTAGCGCATTGAGCTCATGACTATCCGGTTCCAGCTGGCGCAAAAAGCCCAACGCCAGCAACAACTGCTGGCGGGAAATCGTCGCGGTAAAGCCTGCCCGGCTGAGTGCGCCGTGCCAGCGCCAGAGATTTTCATCGCTGCCATCGACAATCATCACCTGCCAGATTACCAGCACTGCCGCACCATTATTCAGATGTGCTTCATTATCACCGCTGATGTAGTCGGTAAACTCTTTTGCCGCCTCCTTTCCCATCAGGGAAAGCATGGATTCGATATGAACCGGCGGGAGTTGTAGACGCTTACTGAGCGCCTGCGCGGCATGGCGTGAACCGGCGGTCAGCAGCTGGAAGCCTATAACAAACACGACAACTAAAGTGGCGATTATTAACCAAATCATTACGTCTTCCCTTCATTTCTCTGTCTGGCATCATAAGCGTTAACCCATACTTTCGTCACGGCGAAATGTCGGTAACCACACTGTGGTCAGAATCTCTACCTGACAGCCGGACGTGCTTCTGACAAAATAGGCGCCATTCCCGATTCAAACTCAACACAGTGGATTTACGCTCTGATGGCAGCAAAAATTATTGACGGTAAAACGATTGCGCAGCAGGTACGGCTTGAGGTTGCAGAAAAAGTGAAACAACGCCTGGCCGCCGGTAAACGTGCACCGGGTCTGGCCGTAGTTTTGGTAGGTGAGAACCCTGCCTCACAGATTTATGTCGGCAGCAAACGCCGCGCCTGTGAAGAAGTCGGCTTTATCTCCCGCTCTTACGATCTGCCCGACACCACCAGTGAAGCGGAATTGCTGCAGCTGATTGATACTCTGAACAGCGACAACACGATCGATGGCATTCTGGTGCAACTGCCTTTGCCAGCCGGCATTGATAACGTCAAAGTGCTTGAGCGCATCACGCCCGATAAAGATGTTGATGGTTTCCATCCCTATAACGTTGGTCGCCTGTGCCAGCGTGCGCCAAAACTGCGCCCGTGCACCCCGCGCGGCATTGTGACACTGCTGGAGCGCTACAACATTGATGCTTACGGGCTCAATGCGGTGGTTGTCGGTGCATCAAACATTGTGGGCCGTCCCATGAGCATGGAACTGCTGTTAGCCGGCTGCACAACCACCGTCACGCACCGTTTTACCCGCGATCTGCGCCACCATGTTGAACACGCCGATCTGCTGATTGTCGCGGTCGGTAAACCCCATTTTATTCCGGGCGACTGGATTAAACCGGGCGCAATCGTCATCGATGTCGGTATTAACCGTCTTGAAAGCGGCAAAGTGGTCGGGGATGTGGATTATGAGGCTGCCTTTGAACGTGCTTCTTATATCACCCCGGTTCCGGGTGGCGTAGGGCCAATGACCGTGGCGACACTTATTCAAAATACCTTGCAGGCATGCGAAGCGTTTCATGATGGGGAGCAGGCATAATGGCTACGTTTTCTTTGGGCAAATTTCCCCACGTTGATCTCTGCGATCTGCTGAAACTTGAAGGCTGGGTAGAAAGCGGTGCACAGGCTAAAGTGGCGATCGGTGACGGCGAGGTGCGGGTCGACGGCGAAGTCGAAACCCGTAAGCGCTGCAAAATCTTTCAGGGGCAAACGGTCGAGTTTGCCGGGCAGCGCGTTACCGTTGTTGCCTGATCCGCTGGTGCCCCAGGTGGGGCACCTTAAATCCGCGCCTCTCCCACTATCCGCGTCTCACCGTTAACCTGCTCCAGCGCAATGTGACTGACCTCTGCATGTTGTGCAATCAGCGTCGCCAGCCGGGGCGAATGGCTGGTGATCCATAACTGACTGAACTGACTGGCCTCGGCAATCAGGGCGGCAAGGGCAGGCAGTTAATCCTCATGCAGGCTGTTTTCAGGCTCGTTCAGCGCCATAAAGGCAGGCGGGCGCGGGCTGAGCAGCGCCACGACCAGGCACAGGAAGCGCAGCGTACCATCGGAAAATTCGGCGCTTTCCAGCGGGCGCAAAATGCCCTGGCGCTGCATCAGCATCTGAAAACGTCCGTTCTGCACATCCACCTGAAACTCAGTGTCCGGGAAGGCTGTTTTCATCACTTTATACAACAGTTCATGATGCCCACGTTCCACTATCGTTGCCCATGCTGCGGCGAGATTACTGCCATCATGGGCCAGAACGGGTGCGCGCACGCCAATCTGCGGCGAACGAATCGGTGAACCTGGCCAGACGGCAAACTCATGATAAAAGCGCCATGCTTTCAGGCGTTCACGCATCCGGGAAAGTTCGGGATAGCGGTGCGGCTCCCCCAGTTGTCCAAACAGGGATTCTTCAGGATGCAGTACGCCAGCATAACTGACGCGCTCTCCGTCGATGTTATGCAGAAAGGCGGTCTGATTAGTGCGCTGCATAATGCAGGAAGACGGTCGGCGCTGCTGGCCACTCAGCCAGATGCGTTCTTCTTTAACCAGCGGATCCAGGTTAAACAGGCTGGTTGATAGCGGTTCAGGAAAACCGGTTTCCAGCTGGTAATCCATATCATCCATCGTCACGGCCAGGATGAGCCGCTTAGGATCATGTCGGCGGTCGCCACGGCGCAATCCGCCCGCCCACATCACTTTTTGCCCCCCGCCCTCTTCGGCCAGCGCCAGCGCAAGCCGTCCGTTAGCCGCCTCGTGCAGCAGCCGCACCGCTTTATAAAGATTGGATTTACCACAGCCGTTGGGACCGCTCACCACGTTGAGCGGGTGCAGCGGAAGCGTGAGATCGCGTACCGAACGGAAACCGCGAATGTGAATCTGCTTTATCGTCATCGACAAAAAAGGGCGATTGCTCGCCCTCTCCTGTGTTGCGTGTTATTTACGTCGCCAGGTGGAACCCTGCGGGCCGTCTTCCACAATCACGCCCAGCGCATTGAGCTTATCGCGTGCCACATCCGCCTGCGCCCAGTCTTTCGCCGCACGCGCATCGGCGCGGGCTTTGACCCAGTGTTCAATTTCAGCCACTTCATCGTCATTGCCTTGGGCACTGCTTTGCAAAAACACTTCCGGCTCCTGTTGCAGAATCCCCAATACATTGGCGATTTCACGCAGTTTTGCTGCCAGCGCACTGGCGGCCGTCATGTCTTCACCTTTCAGACGATTCACTTCACGCGCCATATCAAACAGCACCGAATAGGCTTCTGGCGTGTTGAAATCGTCGTTCATTGCTTCGCGGAAACGGGCTTCGAACGCCTCGCCACCGCTGGCCGCTACGGTGCGGTCAGTATGACGCAGCGCGGTGTAAAGGCGTTCCAGCGCGGCGCGTGCCTGGTTCAGGTTATCTTCACCATAATTTAGCTGGCTGCGATAGTGGCCCGACATCAGAAAGTAACGCACGGTTTCGGCATCATAATGCTGTAGCACATCGCGCACGGTGAAAAAGTTGTTCAGTGACTTCGACATCTTTTCACGGTCAATCATCACCATGCCGGAATGCATCCAGTAATTCACATACGGACCATCGTGGGCACAGGTCGACTGGGCGATTTCGTTTTCATGATGGGGAAACATCAGATCAGAACCGCCACCGTGAATATCAAAGTGCGCACCCAGCTGTTTGCAGTTCATCGCCGAACATTCAATGTGCCAGCCCGGACGACCGTTGCCCCACGGCGATGGCCATGAAGGTTCGTCCGCTTTGGACATTTTCCACAGCACGAAATCCATCGGGTTACGTTTCACGTCGGCAACCTCTACACGCGCACCTGCCTGTAGCTGCTCCAGATCCTGACGCGACAGTGCGCCATAATCAACATCGCTCAGGACATCAAACATGACATCGCCGTTATCCGCGACATAGGCGTGACCGCGGGCAATCAGCGTTTCCACCAGCGCAATGATGTCAGGAATATGGCGCGTGGCACGCGGCTCCACATCCGGCGGTAAAATCCCCAGCGCATCGAAGTCGCTGTGCATTTCGCCGATCATACGGTTGGTCAGCGTTTCGATGCTCTCGCCGTTCTCATTGGCTCGTTTGATGATTTTGTCATCAATGTCGGTAATGTTGCGCACATAATTGACGTCATAACCGACGTAGCGCAGATAGCGCGAAACCACGTCGAAGGCCACAAACGTGCGCCCGTGCCCAATGTGACAGAGGTCATACACCGTGATGCCGCAGACATACATGCCGATTTTGCCAGCATGAATAGGGGTGAATTCCTCTTTTTGTCGACTCAGGGTGTTGTAAATCTTCAGCATTGGGGGTTTCCGTAGTGAGGCGTGCGTAACGCACCGTTTTGAGTATCCTGTCATTGTGCCGTATTTTTATCTGTCACGCGACGCAAAGCAAGCCAACTGCGCTGCCTGGCTGACGTATTATCGGAAATTATGATATAAGAACGTTCGAGAAAAAGGCGTGTGCGCTTAAAAGCACACCCTATGCTACTGACGACAACCTTTACAGGACGAAAAAAATGGTAACTTTCCAGACTAACCATGGCGATATCGTGATCAAGACCTTCGATGACAAAGCGCCCGCAACCGTAAAGAACTTCCTGGATTACTGCCGTGAAGGTTTCTACGACAACACCATTTTCCACCGTGTGATTAACGGCTTTATGATTCAGGGCGGCGGTTTTGAGCCTGGCATGAAGCAGAAAGCCACCAAAGAAGAGATCCGTAACGAAGCCAACAACGGTCTGAAAAACACCAAAGGCACGCTGGCCATGGCCCGTACCTCTGCGCCGCACTCTGCGACCGCACAGTTCTTCATCAACGTGGCGGACAACGACTTCCTGAACTTCCGTGACGAAAGCCTGCAGGGCTGGGGTTACTGTGTATTTGCTGAAGTGGTTGAAGGGATGGACGTGGTAGAGAAAATCAAAGCGGTTTCAACTGGTCGCAGCGGTATGCATCAGGACGTACCGAAAGATGACGTCATCATTCAGAAAGTGACCGTTAGCGAGTAATGTCGCGCACGCTGTTTATCGCAGATCTCCATCTGTGTCAGGAAGAACCGGCGATTACCGCCGGTTTTCTGCATTTTTTGCAGCGCGAAGCGCCCCACTGCGACGCGCTTTATATTCTGGGCGATCTGTTCGAAGCCTGGATCGGTGATGACGATCCTAATCCGCTGCATCAACAGGTTGCCAGCGCCCTTCATGCCCTGCCCGTGCCGGTCTTTTTTATTCACGGCAACCGCGATTTTCTGATCGGCAAACGCTTTGCCCGCGCCAGCGGCATGACCTTATTGCCCGAGGAGCAGGTTCTGACGCTTTATGGTCACCGACTTCTGATTATGCATGGCGATACGTTGTGCACCGACGATGCGGGTTATCTGCAGTTCCGGGCGAAAGTGCATAATCTCTGGATTCAACGTCTGTTCCTGACGCTGCCGCTGTTTATTCGTAAACGGATTGCGGCACGGATGCGCGCCAACAGTAAACAGGCCAACCAGCATAAGTCGCTGGAGATTATGGATGTCAATCAACAGGCCGTGGTCGATGCGATGGTACGTCAGCAGGTGCCTTTACTGATTCATGGTCATACGCACCGCCCCGCTATCCATGATGTGTCGCTGAACGGAGCCCCCGCACAGCGCGCGGTATTGGGTGCCTGGCACAGCCGGGGATCAATGATCCAACTGGATGCAAACGGCATCCAGCTCATCGACTTCGATTTTTAGTCGTCCGGTGACATCGCGTTGCACACCTGCGCTGAGGCCCGTCGAGCGGCGCAAGGTACCCGGGGACTGTGCGAACGGGCGGCAGGCCAGCATAGTGAAACGCGTTCACGCCCTGCCGCCTGCCTTCCCCGCCCTGCGGTGAGCCGAGTTGTCTCACTCAGGCCGTATGCATTCCTGATGCGATAAGCTTATCGTCTGACGCTAACCCGCCCGACGCAACCGTTTTCCTTGCGCCTTTCTCATGGTATTCTCTGTGCCCTTCAAAACCTGTCCGCCTGGTCAGGTGTGTTTTTATTCACAGGAGTTGACCGCATGTCGTCGAATGCCGCCCCGGCCCGCATCGCAGTTGTTATGGGTTCCAAAAGTGACTGGTCCACCATGCAGTTCGCTGCGGAAATCCTTACCAGCCTGGACGTACCCTTCCATGTGGAAGTGGTGTCAGCGCACCGTACCCCGGATAAACTGTTTAGCTTTGCGGAAACCGCAGCGGACAACGGTTTTCAGGTGATTATTGCCGGTGCCGGTGGCGCGGCGCATTTGCCAGGGATGCTGGCTGCCAAGACCCTGCTGCCGGTACTCGGTGTGCCGGTACAGAGCGCCGCGCTGAGCGGCGTCGACAGCCTCTACTCGATTGTGCAAATGCCACGCGGCATTCCGGTCGGCACGCTGGCCATTGGCAAAGCGGGCGCCGCTAACGCAGCCCTGCTGGCGGCGCAGATTCTGGCGATTCATGACAGCGCGCTGGCGTCACGTCTGGCCGCCTGGCGTCAGTCACAGACCGATGAGGTACTGGACAATCCGGACCCGCGGGAGGAAGCATGAAGCCGGTTTGCGTACTGGGTAACGGACAGCTTGGCCGTATGTTACGTCAGGCGGGCGAGCCTATGGGCATTGCCGTGCATCCGGTTGGCCTGGATGCCGACCCCGCTACCCTGCCTATCGCCGGGAGCGTGATTACGGCTGAGATCGAACGCTGGCCCGAGACGGCACTGACGCGCGAACTCGCGAGCCACCCGGCCTTTGTGAATCGCGATATTTTCCCGCGGCTGGCCGACCGTCTGACGCAAAAACAGCTGCTGGATCAGCTCAGTCTGGCGACTGCCCCCTGGCAACTGCTGGCGGATAAAGGTGAATGGCCGCACGTTTTCAAAACGTTGGGCGAACTGGCTATTGTTAAGCGCCGCACGGGCGGTTATGACGGTCGTGGTCAATGGCGGTTACGTGCCGGTGAAACCGATACGTTACCCGACGACTGTTACGGTGAATGCATTGTCGAACAAGGCATTAACTTCTCGGGGGAAGTGTCGCTGGTCGGCGCGCGCGGCCATGATGGCAGCACCGTATTTTATCCGCTGACACATAATCTGCATGAAGAAGGCATTCTGCGTACCAGCGTTGCGTTCCCGCAGGCAGATGCCGCGCAGCAACAGCAGGCTGAGGCGATGTTAAGCGCCATCCTGCACGAGCTGAACTACGTCGGCGTCATGGCCATGGAATGCTTTGTCACGCCGCAGGGATTGCTGATTAACGAACTGGCGCCTCGCGTTCACAACAGCGGGCACTGGACTCAGAACGGGGCCTCAATCAGTCAGTTTGAACTTCACCTGCGCGCTGTTCTGGGTCTGGCTCTGCCACAGCCCGTGGTCATTGCGCCCTCAGTGATGGTTAACCTGATTGGCACAGCGTTAAATACTGACTGGCTCCAGCAGCCGCTGGTGCATTTGCACTGGTACGACAAAGCGGTGCGTGAAGGACGCAAAGTCGGTCACCTCAACCTGACCGACAGCGACCAGAGCCGTCTCGCTGCCGCCTTGCAGGCCTTGTTGCCGCTGTTACCTGCCGGGTATGCCAGCGGTATTCGCTGGGCAGCAGCCAAGCTGTAAATCTGTTCACGACCGGGCGCAGTATCATCGCGCCCGGTCGGTTTTACGTCGCGTCAAACGTCCTGAACAACGCATTGCCTTTCAACAAACGCACGCCCAGCCAGCCACCACAGAGCGACAGTAAGAGCGCGCCGCCCAGCGGTAAGGCCAGCCACAATGTCCAGTCGGGTTGCCACGGAAAATCAAAGATTTTACGCTGCAATGCCCAGAGTGCGGCCTCAGCACCGAGCGCCGCCGCAATGCCCGAGACGACGCCAATCAGCGCAAATTCACACCACAACGTAGTGCGCAGCAGACGTTTGCCCGCGCCCAGCGTGCGATAGACGACCAGTTCCTGTCGGCGCTGGCGCATCCCCACCTGAATCTGCGCCATGAGCAGCAATACACCGCAGGCCGTGACCAGCACTACCATGATTTCCAGTGCCTGGCTGACCTGGGTCAGAACCTGTCCAATCTGACGCAGGATACTGCCGATATCCAGCAGACTCAGCGTGGGGAATGTGCGGTTAAGCTGCGCCAGTAATGCGGCACGGTTGTCCAGACGGAAACTGGTCAGCCAGGTCAGCGGCTGGCTGTCCAGCGCGCCGGGGGGAAAAATAAAGAAGAAATTGGGGCGCAGGCTTTCCCAGTCCACTTTTCGCAGACTGGTGATTTTGGCGCTGAACCGCTGCGTATCGCCCTCAAAGGTCAAACTGTCGCCCGGTTTTACCCCCAGGCGATCGGCCAGCGCCACCTCCATGGACACTTCTCCGGCTTTCGGCGGCCAGCTCCCCGCGACAAGCGGATTATGATCGGGAAGCGTTGCCAGCGCAGTCAGATTCAGTTCGCGGTTCAGCGCGTTGTCCCGTGCGGGATCGGCAGGCTGACCGTTAATCTCACTCAGGCGCATGCGCGCAATCGGGTAAAAGGTTTCAGGTTTAACCTGATGCGACTGCAGAAACTCACGCACCTGCGGAATCTGCTCCGCCGTGATGTTCAGCAGGAAAAAGTTCGGGCTGTCTGCGGGCAACTGCTGCTGCCAGCGATCCAGCAGATCACCCCGCATCACCAGCAGCAACGCCAGTAACATAAACGACAGGGAAAAGGCGGCAAGCTGACTCAGCGTCATAGCAGGCTGACGCAGTAAACGATTAATGGCAAGCCGCAGCGCCAGATTACGTACGGACAAACGACGCAGAAGCAGTAATGTGCCCCAGCCGAGCAGGGCCAGCAGCCCTGCCAGCACCATTACGCCCGCCAGCAGTGCCCAGAGCATTTTGCTGCCGCCGACCAGTACCTCCAGCAGCGCCACCACCAGTAAGCCCATCGCGGGCAGATAGATTTTCAGCGGCCAGACGGCGGCAACGGCATCGCGTCGCAACACGCGTAACGGCTGCGTCGCCAGCAGCAAGCGGTAAGGACGTAATCCCACCAGCAGGGAAATCATAAACAGCGAACCGATCGCCCACACCCACGGCCACAGGCTGGCCGCTGGCAGAGACGCCGGCAGCACCGGTTTCAACATCGCCATCAGGATGGCTTCAACCACCTGACCGACTGCGCCACCGGCCAGGGCGGCCAGCAGCAACACCGCCAGCCACTGACCGATGATCAATCGTTGTAACGCGCCGCGCGTGGCACCCAGCGTTTTCAGCACGGCCACCAGATCGTAGCGGCTGCGGCAGTAGTGACTCATGGCGACCGCCACCGCGGCAATGGCGAGCATCAGCGTTAACAGAGCAGATAACAGCAAAAACTGCTGGGCACGCTGCATGGAGCGGCCCAGCGCGTCTTCCGAATTTTCAATACTGATCCAGCGCTGCCCGGTTTTAATCTGTGGCGTTATCCAGCGGTCATACGTGTCCAGTTGCTGAGGCTTGCCTGCGAATTTATAGCGCCAGGTGAGGCGACTGCCGGGCTGGATGGCACCGGTTTTATCCGCGTCAGCCAGGTTAATCAGTAAACGCGGGGCCATCTCAAACGGATTAAAACCGCCATCTGGCTCCTGGATAATCTCACCCGTAATACGTAGCGTGGTATCGCCCACATCCAGTTCATCGCCGACGTGCAGATTAAACAGTGCCATTAAACGCGGCGCGGCCAGCGCGGTACCGGGCTGGGGCTTCAGGCCTGGCGGCTGCGTTTTCAGCTCACCAAACATCGGATAAGTGTTTTCTACGGCTTTCACCGCAGCCAACTGCGGTGTCTGACCGGCAAAAGTCATGGTCATAAAGCTTAACTGTCGGCTGACTAATAACCCCGTTTCGCGGGCTTTATCCAGCCATGCCGCCGGCGCCGCCGTGCTGCTGCGCAACGTGCGATCGCCTGCCATAAAATCCCGGCTCTGCTGGCTCAGCCCCTTTTCCATGCGATCGCTAATCGATCCCAGCGCCAGCACACAGGCGACAGCCAGCATTAACGCCAGCCAGACGATCAATAATGAGGGCGAGCGCCACTCACGCCAGAACCACCGCCAGATCATTTTTCCTCCCATAATTTTCCCTCGCGCAGACGCAAACGGCGGTCACAACGCGCCGCCAGCTGCGCATCGTGGGTAACCAGAATTAACGTCGTGGCAAAATCGCGATTGAGGGAAAATAACAGGTCGGCAATGCGATCGCCGGTGTGGCGATCCAGATTGCCTGTGGGTTCATCGGCAAACAGCAGCCCCGGACGGCCGCTGAACGCCCGCGCCAGCGCAACGCGTTGTTGTTCGCCGCCGGATAACTGCGCAGGCAGATGCTGTAAACGCCCGGCCAGGCCTAACTGCGTCAGGAGATCGCGCGCCTGATCGCGGCTCTGCCGATCGCTCTCACCGCGCAGCAGTGCAGGTAACTGGACGTTTTCCAGCGCGTTGAGCGTGGGCACCAGCATAAATGACTGGAACACGAACCCGACCTGCTTCGCGCGCAACGCGGCACGCTGTTCTTCGTTCATGTGATGTAACGGCTGCCCCAACAGATGCACTTCACCTTCGCTGCCGTCATCCAGCCCGGCCAGAATGCCCAGCAAGGTAGATTTACCGGATCCTGACTCGCCAATCAGGGCTATCGTTTCTGCTGGTTTGACAACTAACTCAACTCCGGTAAGGATGGTTAACTGATGCTCTCCCTGACCCACGGACTTAGTAAGATGATGAACTTCAAGAATGTTTTCCGCTGGCATTATCCTTTCCTGTTATTGTGCTGTCTGTTGGTGTCCCGTCTTGCTGCGGCCGATACGTTGCTGGTGCTGGGTGACAGCTTGAGCGCAGGCTATCAAATGTCAGCCAGTCAGGCCTGGCCCAGCCTGCTGAATAAACAGTGGCAGCAGCAGCCCAGCGTCGTGAATGCCAGTATCAGTGGCGATACCGCCGCACAAGGGCTGGCACGCTTACCTGCCCTATTAAAACAACATCAGCCGCAGTGGGTGTTAATCGAACTGGGCGGTAATGACGGTCTGCGCGGCTTTCCTCCCAAAGACGTGGCGCAAACGCTGGGCACCATCATCGATCAGGTGAAAGCCGCAAAGGCAAAACCGATTCTGATGCAGATACGTTTACCCGCGAACTATGGCCGCCGTTATACTGATGCCTTCCGCGATATTTATCCGCAACTGGCAAAACAGTACGACATTGCTTTAGTGCCCTTTTTTATGGAGCAGGTTTATTTGAAACCGGAATGGATGCAGCAGGATGGGATTCACCCCAATCCTGATGCCCAACCGTTTATCGCCGACCTGATGGCAAAAGAGCTGGCTCCCTTAGTTAAGCAGTAGTTGTGCAAAAAAGGTAACGCATGCAAAAAACCATTTTGATAACGGGCTGCTCCAGCGGGATTGGTCTGGTCGCCGCCAAAGATCTGCTGGCACGCGGCTATCACGTCATCGCAGCCTGTCGTAAAGCCGACGATGTCGCACGGATGGACAGCCTGGGATTCACAGGGCTGCAGCTGGATCTGGACGATCCTGACAGCGTTGATCGCGCTGCCGACAGGGTACTGGCGCTGACGCATGGCCGACTGTTTGCGCTGTTTAACAATGCGGGATTTGGCACCTATGGTCCCTTAAATACCCTGACGCGCCAGCAACTGGAAAAGCAGTTTTCCAGCAATGTGTTCGGCACTCATCAGCTCACCCTGCGCCTGCTCCCGGCCTTAAAGGCCTGGGGCAATGCCCGAATCATTAATACCAGCTCGGTGCTGGGCATTATTTCGACGCCGGGCCGCGGCGCTTATGCGGCCAGTAAATACGCGCTGGAAGCCTGGAGCGACGCGTTACGTATGGAACTGCATACCAGTGGCGTGCGTGTCAGTTTAATCGAACCGGGTCCCATTCATACCCGCTTCACGGATAATGTTACTCAGGGCGAGCAGGATAATCCGGTGCAAAATCCGGGCCTTGCGGCACGTTTTACATTACCACCTGAGGCCATTTTACCCAAACTGCGCCACGCACTGGAGAGCAACCATCCTCGCCTGCGTTATCCGGTGACGCTGGTCGCGCATATCATGAGCCTGTTGAAACGTCTGCTGCCTGGCTGGATACTGGATCGCATAATTCGCAGTCAGTGAGGCGAATCCGCGAATACAACTTGAAGCCGGGTCGGTCGGCCCCATATTCTTTAAACATTTTCTGCAAAGAGACTTAGTCATGTCACCACACGCTTCGATTATCGACATTAACGAATCCAACCTGCATCAGACCCTTGAGCAGTCAATGCAGATTCCGGTGCTGTTCTACTTTTGGTCGGATCGCAGCCAACACTGTCAGGAACTGACGCCACTGCTGGAACGCCTGGCGCAGGAATATGCAAGCCAGTTTATTCTTGCCAGACTGGATTGTGACAAGGAACAACGGGTTGCCTCGCAGTTTGGGTTACG
The DNA here is from genome assembly GCF_043546245.1 of Pantoea sp. SGAir0180. NCBI lineage: Bacteria > Pseudomonadati > Pseudomonadota > Gammaproteobacteria > Enterobacterales > Erwiniaceae > Pantoea > Pantoea sp. SGAir0180. The sequence goes on from NZ_CP028071.1 coordinate 2,690,383, forward strand.
CTCCATTCCCACGGTTTACCTGTTCCAGAATGGCCAGCCCGTCGATGGCTTCCAGGGGCCGCAGCCAGAAGAGGCCGTGCGCGCCCTGCTGGAAAAAGTGCTGCCGCGCGAAGAAGAGCTAAAAGCCCAACAGGCGATGGCGCTGATGCAGGAAGGCAAACCGCTGGATGCGCTGCCGCTGCTGAAAGACGCCTGGCAGCTCAGTAATAAAGACAGCGAAATCGGCTTTCTGCTGGCAGAAGTGCTGATTACGTTAAATCGTAGCGACGAAGCTGAAACCGTCTTAAAGGCCGTTCCCCTGCAGGATCAGGACACCCGTTATCAAAGCCTGGTCGCGCAGATCGACCTGCTGAAACAGGCCGCTGACACGCCAGAAATTCAGCAGTTGCAGTCGCAGCTGGAAAGCGATCCGGACAACGCCGAACTGGCAACCAAACTGTCGCTTCAGCTGCATCAGGTCGGACGCAATGAAGAAGCGCTGGAACTGTTATTTAGTTTTATCAAACGCGATCTGAATGCTGCAGATGGCCAGGCGCGTAAAATGTTGCAGGAGATTCTGGCTGCATTAGGCACCGGCGACGCCCTCGCTGCACGCTACCGCCGCCAGCTTTACTCCCTGCTTTACTGAGGTAAGCAGAAAACGGGCCGAACGACTTGGCCCGTCACGCTGACAACCCGGAGGTTATATGTTCACGGTTATTCCCGTTCTTATCCTGGTCGCACTGGTCATTGTCTGGTCCGGCGTGAAAATTGTGCCGCAAGGTTACCAGTGGACAGTTGAACGCTTTGGTCGTTATACCCGTACACTGCAGCCCGGCCTGAGTCTGGTCGTGCCTTTCATGGATCGTATCGGGCATAAGATCAACATGATGGAACGGGTGCTGGATATTCCCTCCCAGGAGATCATCTCCAAAGATAATGCGAACGTGACCATCGACGCCGTCTGTTTTGTTCAGGCTATCGATCCGGCACGGGCTGCCTATGAAGTCAGTAATCTTGAACTGGCTATCCTCAATCTCACTATGACCAATATGCGCACCGTGCTGGGCAGCATGGAACTTGACGAGATGCTGTCCCAGCGTGACAGCATTAATACGCGCCTGCTGCATATTCTGGACGAAGCCACCAATCCCTGGGGCGTAAAAATCACCCGTATCGAAATCCGCGATGTCCGGCCGCCGCAGGAGCTGATCGGTGCTATGAATGCGCAAATGAAGGCCGAACGCACCAAACGTGCCGATATTTTAACGGCGGAGGGCGTGCGTCAGGCAGAGATTTTGCGCGCGGAGGGAGAGAAACAGGCCCAGATTTTGAAAGCGGAAGGGGAAAGAACGTCAGCTTTCCTTCAGGCAGAAGCGCGTGAGCGCCAGGCCGAAGCGGAAGCCCGTGCGACAAAAATGGTGTCGGACGCCATTGCCTCAGGCAATATCCAGGCCGTGAACTACTTTGTGGCGCAGAAATATACCGACGCGCTGCAAAAAATTGGCGAATCCAGCAACAGTAAAGTGGTGATGATGCCGCTGGATGCCAGCAGCCTGATGGGCGCCGTTGGCGGTATCAGTGAGTTGTTAAAAGAAACCCGTAGCGAGTCAACGCGCTGATGCTCAGCGAAATTGTGGCGCATCCGCACGGATTCTGGCTGACGCTGGGCGGCTTACTGCTGGCGGCTGAGATGCTGGGTACCAGTGGTTATCTGCTCTGGAGCGGGCTGGCCGCGATGCTGGTTGGCCTTGTAGTCTGGTTTCTCCCCATGAACTGGGCCGCACAAGGGATGCTGTTTGCCCTGTTCACACTGGTCAGCGTATTTTTATGGTCTCGCTGGCTGCGCTACCGCGAACGTCAGCAGCAGCCCAGTTCACTGAATCAGCGCGGCAGTCAGATGATTGGTTTACACCTGACGCTGGAACAGACGCTGCAAAACGGTATCGGACATGTGCGCATCGGTGACAGCAGCTGGCGCGTTCAGGCCGAACACAATTTGCCTGCCGGAACCGAAGTGGTCATCGTGGCCGTTGAAGGCATCACGCTACGTATTCAGCCACGTTTGCCGTCAGCCTGACGGCAGCAACCTGCCAGATCATTAATGATGGGGCAGTCTGCACTGTCGTTGCCCGGACAGGCTGCCGCCAGCGCCAGCAAACGTGCGCGCATGGCGTGCAACTCTTCAATATGCGCAGTAATCTCATCGGCTTTTTGCAGCGTACGCGCCTTCACATCGGCGCTGTGACGCTCAGGATCGTTAAACAGCGCAACCAGTTCGCGGCATTCATCCAGCGTAAAGCCAACCTGGCGCGCCTGGCGCAGCAGATTCAGCTCATCAAGATGATGCGTATTGTAATGCCGGTAACCATTATCCCCGCGCAACGGGGGCGTCACGACGCCCTTCTCCTCATAAAAACGAATAGCCTTGCTGGTCAGTCCGGTCTTTTTCGCTACGGCACTAATATTCATAATGGATTCCCTGCCCTTCCCCTTAACAGTTAGCGGGATGATGAAAACAACGTTTGCACGCTGCTGGCTTAATACTCAGTTTACCTGTTTAGCCTCTGCCTTATCACCCTGGTTTCACTTCACTATGTTGACCCGCTTTCCTGAGAAACTATAGCGCACATCACCCCGTTTCTGAGGTCTGAGCCTGCTCATCGTCAGGCTTCAGAGACCGCGCGTTGATTCCTGTTTCCCTTATGTTGCTTACGTTGGCAGCTCTTCCTCTGCCCCAGGCTGCTCGTGCACAAGCACGGCACTTAAATCAAAGCCATAAAAAACAGACATATAAATATTGTCAATGCGTAAAAATCTTATAAAATGCCGCCCATTTGTAACTGTTAATCACATAAATTAAGGAGTGATTATGGCTTTAGTCAGCTGCCCGGAGTGTCATAAGGAAGTAAGTGATTCAGCATTACGTTGTCCGTCATGTGCCAAACAGCTCAGAAAACCACGCCGTTCGTTCTTTGGCAAAGTCATCAAATGGGCTTTCATCCTGTTCAACATTCTCATGATCTACTGCCTTGTTGCCGGATTAAGTGGAAGCGGCGAGGTGGTCAACAACGCGGCTTCTGATGCGGAAAGAGCGGGTGCTGCGATCGGTGCCGGTTTAGGTGTCATGGCTATTGGCGGCATTTGGGTGATTGGCGACATTATTCTGGGCATACTGGTCCTCTTCACAAGACCGAAGGGATGATGGACGTCACAGCGGTGTTGTACAGTATTTTTTGCGTTAAATGCGCCAGTGCGTCACCCCGCGATAACGCGTAAAAAACCCTGTATCGTGACCATCATTAACGATTAAGTCTGACAGTGAAGCGGACAGGCCCTGAAGGCGCCCTGCTGCGCAACCCCGGCAAAGGCTCGCCGCTCAGATAATCCGATTCGGGTTAGTTGGCACACAGCTCGTCTGACGCCGAAACGATGCATAAAAGCCCCGCGGATAACCCGGGGCTTTTTGCTTTTCCACCCCCACCCGCGACACGGGCTGCACATTTTTTACCCACCCATTCTGGCATTCTGTCCCTTTTAACAGCCTGTATTTGACCTTCCCCTTGATGGAAGGTTTATCCTTAGTCACAGTCACTTCTGACTACTCACTCCGCCACACCAACCAAGGAGTCAACGATGTCAAATACGGTTATCCTGGCACTGGACGGATTATCCTGCGGCCATTGCGTTAAACGCGTAAAAGAGGCGCTTGAGCAGCGCGACGATGTTGAACAGGCCGAGGTCACCCAACAGGAAGCCAGCATTTCTGGCAGCGCCGAGGTCACTTCGCTCATCGCCACTGTCGAACAGGCGGGCTATCATGCAACGCTGAAACCTGAAGGCGCGTGCCCAAAGCCTGAGCCGTTGACAGCATCAGAGCCGCCGCCGGAGGCGCTGACAACGGAGTCCTCTTCCCTGCCGGCAACCGAAGCATTGCCTGCTTACGTCCTGCTTATTGACGGCATGAGCTGTGCCAGTTGCGTCAGCCGGGTTGAAAAAGCCCTTGAACAGGTTGCCGGTGTACAGCAGGCACGCGTTAATCTTGCCGAGCGAAGCGCGCTGGTCATGGGCCATGTTGAGCCACAGCAGCTGGTCGCTGCCGTGGATGCGGCCGGTTACGGTGCGGAAGTGGTTGACGACGAGCAGCAGCGGCGTGAAAAGCAGCAAACCAGCGCCCGTCGCGCCCTGCGTCGCTTTAGCTGGCAGGCAGGCGTCGCGCTGCTGCTGGGCGTGCCGCTGATGGTATGGGGCATGATGGGCGACAATATGATGCTCACTGCCGCGAACAGAACCACCTGGCTGGTCCTCGGGATGCTCACCCTGCTGGTAATGATCGGGGCGGGTGGCCACTTCTACCGCAGCGCCTGGCGCAGTCTCCTTAACCGCAGCGCCACCATGGATACGCTGGTGGCGCTGGGAACGGCGGCCGCCTGGAGTTACTCCTTCAGCGTGGTCGTCTGGCCTGACTTTTTCCCGCCGCAGGCGCGCCATCTCTATTTTGAAGCCAGCGTGATGATTCTGGGCCTGATCAATCTGGGCCATGCGCTTGAACAACGCGCGCGCCAGCGTGCCTCACGCGCCCTGGAACGGCTGCTGGATCTTACGCCCGCACAGGCCAATGTCATCACGGAACAAGGTGAGACGCTTATGCCCGTCAGCGCGGTAGAGCCCGGTATGATCCTGCGACTGGTCGCAGGCGATCGTATCCCCGTAGACGGCGAGGTACAGTCAGGCGAAGCCTGGTGTGACGAAGCAATGCTGACTGGCGAAGCGGTTCCCCAATCCAAAACACAGGGCGATCGCCTGTTTGCCGGTACGCTGGTGCAGGACGGGACCGTTCGCTTTATTGCGCAGGCGACTGGCGGCAATACCGCGCTGGCACGAATTATTCAGCTGGTACGTAAAGCGCAGAGCAGCAAACCTGAGGTTGGCCGTCTTGCGGATCGTATCTCTGCGGTCTTCGTACCGGTGGTCGTGGTTATTGCCTTGCTGAGTGCGCTGATTTGGTACCTGGTGGGTCCACAGCCCCAACTGGCCTATGCGCTGGTTGTGGCCACCACCGTCATGATCATCGCCTGTCCCTGTGCGCTGGGTCTGGCAACACCGATGTCGATTATCGCGGGCACCGGACGCGCTGCTGAATACGGTGTGCTGGTGCGGGATGCCGATGCATTGCAACGCGCAAGTCATATCGACACGCTGGTGTTTGATAAAACGGGCACGCTTACCCAAGGTGCCCCGCAGGTCACCGAGGTTATCACCTGGCAGGGCAGCACCCGCGATGCCGTGCTCTCTGCCGCTGCGGCACTGGAACAGGCGTCAGGGCATCCACTGGCGAAAGCTATCGTGGCAGAGGACGGCGCTGGCGAGAAGCCTGAGATTTCGCAATTTCGTACAATACGCGGCAAAGGGGTGAGTGGCATTCTTAACGGCAGACAACTTGTCCTGGGTAATGTCAGCCTGTTAAGCGAGCACGGTGTGGATTGCCAGGCGGCACAGGAAGAAACGGAGAGACTAACCCGCCAGGGCGCAACGCCGGTTTTACTGGCTGAAGACGGGAAGCTTACTGGCCTGATTAGCCTGCGTGATACTCTGCGGCCGGAGGCGGGTGAAGCGCTGCAACGGCTGCATCAGGCAGGTTACCGGTTGATTATGCTGACCGGGGACCATGAGAATACCGCCCGCGCTATTGCTGATGACGTGGGCATGGATGAAGTGATTGCGGGTGTTTTGCCGGAAGGTAAAGCCGATGCGATCAGCCAGTTGCAGCAGCAAGGCCGTCAGGTCGCCATGATCGGCGATGGGATTAATGATGCACCCGCGCTGGCTCAGGCGGATGTCGGCATAGCCATGGGCGGCGGCAGTGATGTGGCGGTGGAAAGCGCATCGATAACGTTGCTACGTGACGATCTGCATGGCGTGGCAGATGCCTTAGCGATTGCATCCGCCACACTCAGGAATATCCGTCAGAACCTGTTTGGTGCCTTTATCTACAACATTATCGGTATTCCGCTAGCTGCGGGCGTGCTCTATCCCTTCACGGGGTTGTTACTCAGCCCGATTGTTGCCGGCGCGGCGATGGCACTCTCATCGATTACCGTCGTCAGCAATGCTAACCGGCTACTGCGCTTCACACCGCGCAAGAAGCCTTAACGGCCGCCTCTGTTTTTCGCCGCCGGATCCCGCTAGCATGGTGTCTTTAACACAGTAAGGACAGGGAATGACTGCGAGCCTTTGGCAACGTTTGCGTAACTGGATGGCGCCCCTTTTTCCCACCAGCTACCGGTGGCCGGCCGTCGATATCCGGTCGGGAGCATGCCAGTTTCATCTGGTGGGAAGCATTCATATGGGCACGCGCGATATGCAGCCTCTGCCAGTGCGGCTGCTACAACAGTTGCAAAATGCCGATGCCCTGGTAGTGGAAGCGGATATTACTCAGGGCGGTTCGCCATTTGATGACACCGAAGTATGCCCGCCGCTGTCGGTGCGTATGGATGAAGGCACGCTGGCGAAGCTGGACGCGTTATGCAATGAGACCGGTTTGTCCCTGACGCAGTTTGATACGTCACCGGCCTGGCAAATTGCGTTGATGCTGCAGGCCCGTCAGGCCCAGCGGCTGGGATTGCGCCCGGATTACGGCATTGATTATCAGTTGCTTCAGGCGGCACGTTCACTGCAAAAACCCGTGATTGAGCTTGAGGGCGCAGACGCGCAAATCACCCTGTTAAAGTCGCTGCCCGATAACGGCATGGCGCTGCTGCAGGATACGCTGACGCACTGGCACACCAACGCGCGCATGTTGCAGACGATGGTGAGCTGGTGGCTGGAAAGCCCGCCCCGCGAACCGCAAATCGCCTTACCGGCGACGTTCAGTCAGACGCTCAATGACACGCTGATTAGCCAGCGCAACCGTGAGTGGCGCGGGCGATTACAAACGTTGCCCGCGGGACGTTATGTGGTGGCCGTCGGCGCACTGCATTTATATGGTGAGAACAATCTGCCAGCCCTGCTACGGGCGGAGTAATCAGGGATAAAAAAAAGAGAGCCGACAGTCATATCGGCTCTTCAAAGAGGAATGTGTTAATGATTTTAGTTATCGCTCAACAACCCAGTTGCTGGCGCGTGGCAATTCTCGCCTAAAGCACATTATTTCGCCACATTTATCTTTCAATAAAACGTAATAAGATTTTTCTGAATCAGAGGCCATTATGACGCCTGCGGTAAAACTGCTGGAAAAACAAAAAGTCAGCTTCACACTGCACCCTTATGAGCATGACGCAAGCGAAACGCATTTTGGCGATGAAGCGGTACGTAAGCTTAACCTGGACGCCCGCCAGGTCTATAAAACGTTGCTTGTAGCGCTGAACGGCGATGCAAAGCAGCTGGCCGTGGCGGTGACGCCCGTGGCAACGCAGCTTGATCTCAAAAAGGTGGCTAAGGCTCTCGGGGCAAAAAAAGCGGAGATGGCCGATCCCCTGCTGGCGCAGCGGATTACGGGTTATCTGATCGGCGGCATCAGTCCGCTGGGGCAAAAAAAGCGTCTGCCGACGGTGATTGACCACTCAGCCAACGACTTTGCCACGCTGTTCATTTCTGGCGGTAAACGCGGACTGGATATTGAACTCAGCCCGCAGGATTTGTCCCGTCTTCTGGATGCCCCGCTGGCAGACATTGCCCGACGCGATTAAGCCGGTTGCAGAGCGCAGAGTTCATCAATCATCCAGCGCCCGGCCGGGCCGGGCGGATGGCGGCGCGACCAGACCACTTCTACGGCGATGCGCTGCGGCCACCCGGCGACAGGCAATTCCTTTAAGACACCATGTCCAAACTGTTTCACCAGCCAGCGCGGCAAAATGCTCCAGCCAAAGCCCTGTTCCGCCATTTCAAGCAGCACATAATATGTCTGAGCAGACCAGGCCCGGCCCTGAAAAGTGGGGGCGCGGCGTTCGGTTCAGGTATTGAGACGAAGGTGACGAAGGGGGTCAAGCTGGCTTTCATTCACCGTCGCTTCCTGCGCCAGAGGATGATCCCGGTGCAGGTAAATCCCTAACTCAGCATCGACCTGCAGGCGGGCGACCGCGATGTCAGCCGGGAGCGTCGGCTGGGCACGAATCACGCCGATCTGCGCGCGCCCGGTTTGCAACAGTTCGACGACATCGTCATCTTCCGCCGCGATGCCTTCCAGCTCCACCTCCGGATAGCGCCTGTCAAATTGCCTGAGCAGGCGCTGATGGTAGTGCGTTTGCCAGAAGTCAGATACCGCCACGCTGAGCCGCGGTTCGATTCCCTCGGACAGGCGCGTTGCCAGCGCATCCAGTCGCTCACTGGCGGCAAGAATCTGCTGAACCTGCGGTAAGACGCGTCGCCCTTGTTCGGTCAGTTGCGGCTGACGACCGCGCCGGTCAAATAAGGCAAAACCCAGATCGTCTTCCAGGTTAACCACAGCCACGCTGATGGTGGACTGGCTTTTGTTTAAGGCGCGCGCGGCGGCAGAAAACGAGCCACTGGCTACCGTTTGCACAAAGGCTTCCAGGGATTCAGGAGAGTAACGCATGTGAACCATCGCTTTTATCGATAGATGATCATTTTATCTTAGCATGATGCCATGGGAAAATAGGCACCTGAACTAAGGAGACTGACATGCAAACCCATTCACTCACCGAGCGCATCTTACATGCCAGCCTGTTTGAAGGTCTGGCCATCCTCACCATTGCCCCGCTGGCAGCCTGGATGATGGATAAACCGCTGTTTCAGATGGGCGCACTGGCCATCATGTTGTCCACGGTCGCGATGCTCTGGAATATGATGTACAACAGCGTGTTTGATCGCTGGTATCCGCCTCGTCAGAAACGCAGTGCGTGGGTTCGTGTGCTGCATGCTCTGGGATTTGAGGGCGGCTTTATCCTGATAGGGCTTCCGCTGGCCGCCTGGATGCTGGAGATTTCGTTATGGCAGGCCTTTATGATCGAAGTGGCGTTTTTTCTGTTCTTTCTGCCCTACACCTTCGTCTATAACCTGGTGTGGGATAAACTGCGGTCGCACTGGTTCAACCGTAAGGCCTGCCGCGCCTGACAAGGCACCGGGGAGACGAAGCGCCTCCCCGGTGATTTAACGCGGTGCTGCACGTTCCCCGTTCCAGTGTTGTATCCATGCCAAAATCATTTTGGGATAACGACGCGCGGGCACCGTTTCTTTCGCGTCTTTCAATGCATCCTGGGCCGTTGCCGTCTGGTAAATCACCTTATCGCGAGGCACGTAGTCGCTGGCATTCAGCGGCGAATGTTTACTGACCCAGTCACGCAGCACCACGGCGTCAACGTTGCCACTGTTGACATAACCCGGATGTGAATCAATACGGGGATAGCCATCGCCGCCCGCCGCATTGAAGCTGTTAGTCGCCATCCGATAAGTTTTGGTGTCATCCAGCGGCTGTCCGTTGATCGTGACTTTACTCACGCCGCTGCCATTCGCGGTCAGACTGACATTTGCAAACTGGGCATAACCGCCTGAACCCGGTTCGATATTCGCCACCACCGCCAGATAGCGTTTAATTTCCGCCCCACTCAGCGTGACGGAAACGACCTGATTGGCAAAGGGTTGGACCTGGAGCAAATCGCGCCACGCTAAGGGCCCTGGTTTGAGCGAGGCCCGAATTCCGCCGCCGCTCATCACGGCGAAGTCGGCCTGGGTCGCGGCCATCTGCGCCCGCAGGATGAGCTGCCCGAGGCTGCTTTGCTGAACGCGCACGGTTTCTTTTTCGCCGGAAAACACCCCGTTGACGCGCCCGACATTCACCTGCAACGTCGCTTCAGCGCGTTTTTGAAACGGCGTCAGTAATTTCATCATAGCCGTGTTTTTGGGGATCTCTTCCTGCCAGGTCAGCCAGGATTCGCTGCCATCGAGATTTTTGATTTTATGTTTGAGGTTAACCGGGATGAGCTGATACGACGCCAGGGTAACCTCGCCATTGCGGTAGGTAAAATCGCCACGTCCGACATATTTTCCCCACTTTTCCGCCTGCATAATCCAGACGCCATTTTGCCGGTCAGGCTGACAGGGCTGACCCGGCTGGTAATCTTTGCGGCTCACATTCTCTTTTTCCATACAGACCGCGTCATGCGAATGCCCCCCTACGATCATATTGAGGGTGCCCGCAGGCAACCTGCGCGCCAGCGTCACATCATCAATCCCGTTACTGCCGTGTTTGCCGTCGTCATAATGACTAAGATGGGTCAGCGCCACGATCACATCCGGTTTTTCTTTGGCGCGTAGTTCAGACACAACCTTTACGGCTTCGGCTACCGGGTCACGGAATTCGATATCCGTTAACTGTTCAGGGTTGGTCAGGCGGGCGGTATCCGGCGTGATTAACCCGATAACCGCAATCTTCAGCCCCATGCGCCGGAACATCGCCCAGGGTTTAAACAGACGTTTACCTGTGCTTTTTTGATAAACATTCGCGGCCAGAAAAGGAAATTTGGCCCATTTTTCCTGTTTCCGCAGCACGGCGAGGGGTTTATCGAATTCATGGTTGCCCAGCGTCATGGCATCGTAACCAATCAGGTTCATGCCACGGATATCAGGTTCGGCATCCAGGGCATCCGATTCCGGCACGCCAGTGTTGACATCTCCGGCCGACAAAATCAGTGCACCACCGCCTTTGGCCTGAATATCGTAGCGTGCGGTATCTATTAATGTTTTTTGTGCCGCCAGACCGTACTCGCCCTGCTCATCAAACCAGAAATGGCCGTGCAGATCGTTGGTGTGCAAAATGCTGAAACGGTAACTCCGGTCAGGCACGGCAGCCTGAGTAAACAGTGATGAGAGCAACATCGCCCCGGTCAGACCCGCACCCGCCCATCGAGATAACACCACAGCCTCTCTCCTTTGAATAATGATTCTTGCCGATCGTCAGCGCCCTTTTGTGTCGCACATTCCCTGTGTTAACTCAAGTTTATCGCGCGTCGTCCGGTCATTATCGCAGGTTGTTCAGCGCAGGACAGGGTCTGATTTTGTCATCACTGTTATGCATGAAGGCGCAATGTTAAGCAGAAGGAACAATCAGCTTGTTAATTTTTAGCTACTTTCGCTGGTGTGATTCGCCCTGTGTTAAATTTATGTATTACTCTGTTTTTAACAGTGCATTTCGTCAAGATGGCCTTCGCGCGCGCAGACAAGGCTGGCTGAGCCAATGCTAAATAACAGACTGTTTTGTTTGCTGTTTTATCACCCGCTTTCATGCCATCAGGTCAGCCGCCTATCCGACCGCCCCGACGCACAGAGGCCAACGAAGCAAAGGGAGCAGGCAAATCGCTGCCTGAGTGCGGTTGTAGGCTGTTACCAACACATTTTCACCTCATTATCGTCACGCTTGTGTCATTTAGAATGAATAAACTCCTTCATGACCGTACGCAACAGACCGTTGTATCGACCCATAACTGCGATAAGTGAGAAAAACAGCCTTCATCTTGCACTTTTCGCCTATTTCCCTAATTTCTTTTGATAATCCCACAAATTATTCAGCGATGCCGCCTGATATGCATTAAACTCATTTGTTACAACCGGATACATTTACATCCAAGGAGACAGGCATGCATCACACCACACCGCTGATCACCACTATTGTCGGGGCACTGGTTCTGGCTTTCCTCCTTGGTATGCTGGCTAACCGGTTACGAATTTCTCCGCTGGTGGGTTACCTTGTTGCTGGTGTTATGGCCGGCCCTTTTACACCCGGCTTTGTGGCAGACACGAATCTGGCACCGGAACTGGCCGAACTGGGCGTGATTCTGCTGATGTTTGGCGTCGGTCTGCACTTTTCACTGAAGGACCTGATGTCGGTAAAGCGGATAGCCATTCCCGGCGCGATTGCACAGATCGCGGTAGCCACCTTGCTGGGAATGCTGATGTCGTGGGCGATGGGTTGGTCGTGGATGACCGGCCTGGTGTTTGGCTTGTGTCTTTCAACCGCCAGTACTGTGGTGTTGCTGCGTGCGTTAGAAGAACGGCAGCTGATTGAAAGCCAGCGCGGTCAAATTGCTATCGGCTGGTTAATTGTCGAAGACCTGGTGATGGTGCTTACGCTGGTCTTGCTGCCCGCCATTGCGGGCATGATGGAACAGGGCAACGCCAGCGCCAGCCTGGTGATCTGGGATCTGCTCTGGACCATCGGCAAAGTTGCCGCCTTTATGGTGCTGATGATGGTGGTAGGCCGCCGTGCGGTCCCCTGGATTCTGGCGAAAAGTGCGGCCACGGGTTCACGCGAGCTGTTTACGCTGTCTGTCCTGGCGCTGGCGCTGGGCATCGCATTTGGCGCCGTCGAGTTCTTCGACGTGTCTTTTGCGCTGGGTGCGTTCTTTGCCGGAATGGTGCTGAATGAATCGGAGTTAAGTCAGCGCGCTGCCCGTGACACGTTGCCGTTACGGGATGCTTTTGCAGTGCTGTTCTTTGTCTCTGTCGGCATGTTATTTGATCCCATGATCCTGGTGAAAGAGCCGCTGGCCGTGCTGGGTGCGTTGGTGATTGTCGTCATCGGCAAATCCGCCGCCGCCTGGCTGTTGGTTTCGCTGCTGGGTCATTCGCGTCGGACAGCGATGACCATCTCGGTGAGTCTGGCGCAAATCGGCGAGTTTGCCTTTATTCTTGCCGGTCTGGGCATTTCACTTGGCCTGCTTGATGAAGAAGGCCGAAATCTGGTCCTGGCGGCCGCTATCCTTTCGATCATGCTCAATCCGGTTCTGTTTACGCTGCTGGGGCGTTACCTCGCCAAAAATGAAACGATGGAGCAGCAGACGCTGGAAGAAGCGCTGGAAGAAGAACAAGAGATTCCTGTGGATGTCTGCAACCATGCGGTCATCGTTGGCTATGGTCGCGTCGGCAACCTGCTGTGTGAGCAACTGATCAAACTGAATATTCCGGTGGTGGTGGTAGAAAGCTCCATCCCGCGCGTAAAAGCCTTACGGGATCAGGGGATCAGAGCGGTGCTGGCGAATGCCGCCCGCGCCAATACCCTGGCGCTGGCCCGGGTGGACTGTGCCAGTTGGCTGTTAGTCACTATCCCTAACGGCTACGAGGTAGGCGAAATTGTGACGGCAGCACGACAGAAGCAGGCTGATATCGATATTATCGTGCATGCCCATTATGACGATGAAGTGGAGTATATTCTGGAGCGCGGTGCAAACCACGTCGTTATGGGTGAGCGGGAAATTGCCGCCAGTATTATTCAGAAGTTACAGGAAAAGCTAACGCTGCGGGAAGAAAAAACCGTCCGCGAAGGCCAGCACTAATCCATCCCAAACGGCTGTCGCCCCGCTGAACTCTCAGAGATTCAGCGGGGCGTCTGACTTGTCGGCCTTAACGATCCCAGTAGGACTCTTCCAGGCTGTCTTCACGCTCAGGCAAACCGCGCGTCAGTCGGGGCGAATGCTGATTCAGGACCTGATAGCTGACCCGGTTAGCATATTTGCAGACCTGCGCCAGCGACGAATAGGTCAGATAAGCACGCGCATGTTTACTGGAGTTAGGTACGTTGCGGCGATGGTAGTTATTCGCCGTAATGTCATGCAGCAACGCTGCCAGCGCGCCGTCCCCTGCCCCATTGGTATTCATGATCTTCTCCGGGCCGCCCATGTAAGGCGCGATGTGCGAGAAAATGCGTAACGGCTGCTGACAATCCTGTTTACGCATTGCGCGACTGAATTCGTACTGGTTGAATTCAGCAATCGCGCCCGGTAACAAAGGATGGTTGGTTTTACGCTTAAATTCGTCTTCGGTATAGCCCGCCATATATAAACCGGTCGGCCCTGCCGTGCACAGCACCAGATCCACCCACTCCAGCGCCCTGTCCGAGGCCAGTAGCGGGTCGGCCTCGCCCGTCAGCGCCAGCGCCTCTTCTTCGTTCATCGCCACAATCGACACGTGGTCACGCAGGAAATCACGCCAGAACTGAGGATTGTCACCTATCACGTGTTTCGTGCCTAACGTCAGCACCACCGGCACGTTGTGGCGCTTTGCATACTCGATAGCCTGCAGCGTCGCCTGTGGCATCGGTTCACCGTCTTTGCAACGCACCAGATACGAGGTCAGAACCAGCGCGGAAGCGCCCGCAATTACGTCCTCAGGCACACTTTCCGCTTTGAGCTGGTTCATCTGGCCAGGGCTAATCGCAAAGGTCCGATCGCCCTGATCGCCGATCAGGGTGAAACAGCGGCCAATCGCTCCGTCCACGCCCTGAAGATAGTTAAGATCCATGCGGCTCGACGTATTACAAAGGTAACGATACGCATAACCGCCAATCTGAATGTTATTGCACATCACGCCCAGCAATACGGAACGGTCGTCCGCCAGCACGGAGAAATTGTGCAGCGTGTTGCCAATCGTGCCGCCTGCGAACTGGTGAGTAATCAGTTCGTCACGCATCAGTTCAGCGTACAGCGCTTCTGCCACGGCATCGTCAATGACCAGCGAATGGCCGGCACTCAGACCATAGCGGACCAGAAAGGCATCATCGACTTTCGCTTCGATATCGACCAACGTCTGATCGATGCCCACTACCCAACTGCCGTCTTCGTTATCGAATGACGAGGACTGGAGAAGGGGATCGCGCGCGCTGACGGGAAAATAGTGTTTGGATTTACGTTTGCCGGGAAATTTCATGGTGACTGCCGTGAGGAAAAACAGGCAGAGAAGCATATCATATTCTCTGCGACGACTTTAACGCTGCGCGCGAATCCGTAGCACGCCCATCCCGCCCTGCCAGACTCCGGCGCATCTGACGTGTCAGCGTATATTCCTGGCAGGCCATCTGATGAACGCCGGGACGTGGCGCCTGCAGGTTCATGACAGCCTGTAGGAGGATGCAGCACGACTGCAATGCGGTTCCGTACCTGTCAGGCAGCAAGGGCCAGAAAACGGTCTGCGACAAGCGCGGCTGGCGTTCAGAGGACAACGAAGAAGGAAAACGCAGGAAAATATGGGTAGATTCACTACAGCAAAAGGGGCCAGTCGTACCGGCCCCTCTCTGCTTAGCCCAGAATTTTAGCCAGCTCTGCACTCACGTCGGACACATTACGTGTGCCGTCGATTTTGTGGTACTCAGTGTTACCCGCTTCGGCTTCTTTGCTGTAGTAAGCAATCAGCGGTGCGGTTAGCTGATGGTATTCCACCAGACGTTTGCGCACCGTTTCTTCCTGATCGTCTTTACGCGTGGTCAGCTCTTCACCGGTCACGTCATCCTTGCCTTCCACTTTCGGTGGATTGAATTTGACATGGTAAACACGGCCTGATGGCGCATGAACACGGCGACCGACGATGCGTTCAACGATCAGTTCATCCGGCACAGCGAACTCCAGCACATAGTCCACTTTGATACCGGCTTCTTTCATTGCGTCAGCCTGAGGAATGGTGCGTGGGAAACCATCAAGCAGGAAACCGTTTTTGCAATCTTCCTGGGCGATGCGCTCTTTAACCAGCGCAATCACCAGCTCATCAGTAACCAGCTTGCCGGCATCCATAATGGCTTTCGCCTGGTTGCCCAGTTCGGTGCTCGCTTTAACCGCTGCACGCAACATGTCGCCAGTGGAGATCTGCGGAATGCCGTATTTCTCCATGATGAATTGGGCTTGAGTCCCCTTACCTGCGCCCGGAGCTCCGAGCAGAATAATACGCATTGCGTAAATCCCCTTGCGAATCGCATTGATGAATCTGAGAAGCGGAAGAACATACCATTATGATCCGCGCACCACAAGGAAGGGGCGGATCAACGCAGATCAGTGTACTGACTTTAGCCAGCGATCGCAGTGCGCGATACCAGTGAAAAGGCATTTTCGGACTGGTAGCGGGTACAATGGGGCTTTTAAGGCGGTTGCGCAACAAATATGGGTGCCGGAAGGCAGGAAGGCTGCAGCCAAAAAAAACCGGTGAGGATCTCACCGGTTTCGTCGTCTTACGCCGTCAGCAGTTGGTTCATCCGACGGATAAACTGATTAGGATCGTCCAGCGTGCCGCGCTCTGCCAGCAGGGCCTGATCCAGTAACAGCTCAATCCATTCACCGAAGCGGGCTTCATCCTGGGTATCTGCCACGCGCTTCACCAGTTGGTGATCGGGGTTGATCTCGAAGATATATTTCACTTCCGGCACGTCCTGTCCTGCCGCCGCGAACAGTTTGGCCATTTGCGTGGTCATCTCGTTTGCATCGGTGGTCACAATCGCAGGCGTATCGGTCAGACGGTGCGTCAGACGGACTTCTTTCACACGTTCGCCCAGCAGCGTTTTCACGCGCTCAACAAAAGGTTCCAGCGCTTTTTCCGCTTCTTTCTGCGCTTCCGTTTCTTCGTCAGCCAGCTTATCCAGCGCTTCATCCGCTTTGCTGACGGACTGGAAGGCCTTACCGTCGAACTCGGTCAGATAGCTCATCATCCATTCATCGATACGATCGGACAGCAGCAGGACCTCAATGCCTTTTTTACGGAACAGCTCCAGATGCGGACTGCTTTTCGCTGCAGCATAGCTGTCGGCGGTAATGTAGTAGATCTTCTCCTGACCCTCGACCATACGGCTGACGTAATCTTCCAGCGACACGGTTTGCGCCGCGCTCTCGCTTTGTGTGGTGGCAAAACGCAGCAGTTTGGCAATCGTCTCTTTGTTGGCGTGATCTTCAGCGGGGCCCTCTTTCAGGACCAGACCAAACTCTTTCCAGAAGGTCTGGTACTTTTCGCTGTCCTCTTTCGCCAGCTTCTCCAGCATCTGCAGAACACGTTTGGTCAACGCACCGCGCAGATTCTGGGTAACACGGCTGTCCTGCAGAATCTCACGCGATACGTTGAGCGGCAGATCGTTAGAGTCAATCAGGCCGCGCACAAAGCGCAGGTAGTTCGGCATAAACTGCTCGGCGTCATCCATGATAAACACGCGCTGCACGTAGAGTTTCAGACCATGTTTATGGTCGCGGTTCCACATGTCGAACGGTGCGCGAGCCGGGATATATAGCAGGCTGGTGTACTCCTGTTTCCCTTCTACGCGGTTGTGGCTCCATGTCGCCGGATCGCTGAAATCATGGGCAATATGTTTGTAGAACTCTTTGTACTCTTCGTCGCTGATCTCTGACTTGCTGCGGGTCCACAGCGCCTGAGCTTTGTTGATTTTCTCCCAGGTCGTGGTGCCGCTTTCTTCATCTTTGGTTTCGATTTCAACCGGCAACGCAATGTGATCGGAGTATTTACCAATGATGTTGCGGACGCGCCAGCTGTCGAGGAATTCATCTTCGCCTTCACGCAGGTGCAAGGTGATTTCCGTACCGCGATCGGCTTTGCTGATGTCAGCGATGGTATACTCACCTTCACCTGCCGATTCCCAGAACACGCCTTCGTCTTCGGCGGCACCCGCCGCGCGCGTGCGCACCGAGACTTTGTCGGCAACGATAAAGGCCGAGTAGAAACCCACACCGAACTGACCGATCAGCTGACTGTCTTTGGCCTGATCGGAGCCCAGGGATTCCAGAAAGGCTTTGGTGCCGGATTTTGCAATAGTGCCAAGGTTTTCAATCACTTCATCACGGCGCATGCCGATACCGTTATCGCTCAGCGTGATGGTGCGGTTATCCTTATCGACAGAGAGACGCACGCGCAGGTCACCATCGCCTTCGTACAGGCTGGCATCAGACAGCGCGCGGAAGCGCAGTTTATCCGCCGCATCCGAGGCGTTGGAAATCAGTTCACGCAGGAAAATCTCTTTGTTTGAATAGAGAGAATGGATCATCAGGTGCAGAAGTTGTTTTACCTCTGACTGAAAGCCACGAGTCTCTTGTCCTTTCATGGTCATTGCTACCTCAACAGAATCAGATTTAACGAACGTTGAGGAGGATGTGGGGGTACATGCAGGATTTTCAAGCCGGCGTTTTTCACAACGCCGGCAAGCGTTTAAAATTTAATCTTCTGGCGGCCTGCCAGTGAGTGGGATAGCGTGGTGCCATCCACCATTTCCAGTTCGCCGCCCATCGGAACGCCATGCGCAATGCGGCTGGCTTCAACGCCATACTGGCCGCATAATTCTGCAATGTAGTTCGCGGTCGCTTCGCCTTCCACGGTGGGGTTGGTCGCCAGGATCACTTCCTGAATCGCTTCCTTCTCCAGACGCTGTTCCAGCCGATCGAGACCGATATCTGCCGGGCCAATGCCATCCAGGGGCGAAAGATGGCCCATCAGAACGAAATAACGGCCGGCAAATTGCCCGGTTTGCTCAATAGCATGGATATCTGCCGGACTTTCCACCACGCAGATCTGACCGTTTTGCTGACGCCGGGGATTGGCGCAGATAGTGCAGATTTCCTGCTCGGTGAAGGTGCGGCAATCGGCACAGTGACCGATTTCCGACATTGCCCGGGTCAGCGCCTGTGCCAGCCGCATTCCCCCACTACGATCGCGCTGTAGCAGTTGGAACGCCATCCGTTGCGCCGACTTCGGCCCAACGCCCGGCAAACAGCGCAATGATTCCATTAAGGACTCTAGCAGTGGGCTGGTTTGCATCAGAACGGCATCTTGAAGCCTGGTGGCAACTGCATGCCTGAAGAGACAGACGCCATTTTCTCTTTCTGCGCTTCATCAATGCGACGCGCCGCGTCGTTGAAGGCGGCAGCGATCAAATCTTCCAGCATGTCTTTGTCATCTTCCAGCAAGCTGGGATCGACTTCCACACGGCGGCAGTTGTGGGCACCATTGATGGTCACTTTGACCATGCCTGCGCCTGATTCACCCGTGACTTCCAGGGCGGCAATTTCTTCCTGAACCTGGGCCATTTTGTCTTGCATCTGCTGGGCCTGTTTCATCAGGTTGCCCAATCCGCCTTTACCAAACATAGTTTTCTCTCTCTGCTGAGGCTACAACGCGGTTTATTCATAACGTTGCAGCGTGTTCAAACGGGTCGAATGCTTTCCTCATCCAAATCGGCATCGAAAAAGCGACGAAGGGTTTGAATGTGGCTGTCACTCAAGATGGACTGACGCGCCTGCGCCAGCTTCTCTTCATAAATGGCCTGACGCCACTCCAGTGGCGTCAATACCGTAGGATTATCGTCTTCAATAACCGACAGTTCAACCTGATGTCCGGCAACCTGACTCAATGCGGCGGTCAGGGCCTGCTGCGCGGAGGCCGAATTCAGGTGGCGCTGGCTGGAACGTAAATGCAGGCAAATACCCTGATCGGTGGTCTCTTTCCAGGCATTCAACGCCAGCTGTTGAACCAGTTTAGGCAGCGGCAAACCGGCCACTTCAGCCGCCCAGGCATCACGCTGCTGGGCTTCTTCAGCCAGCCGTGCGGCCAGCTCAGGATTTTTCTCATGCTCCAGCGCAGAACGCAAGGCTTTTGGCGTGGCGACGGGCGCGGCCGCTTCGGTTACGGGCGTCAGCGCTTTCCAGCGGTACGCCTCTTTTTTTACTGGCGCTGCCGGCTCACTCTTTTTTGCTTTGTTTGCTCCCTGGCGCAGCAGTTGGGTTCGCGCCTGCAGGAGCTGGCTGGTGGAACTGGACAGTGACGGTTCGGGTGCCGCAGGCGAGACAGACTGCGCGGTTGGTGCCGAAGCGGGTTCGGGTGCCGCCATTTGTGGCCGGGCAGCGGGCGCCGATTCGGTTGGCGACGGCGGTACGTTCTGTACCGGCACCGGCGCTGACTGCGCGGTCAGCGTGGGCCGCGCGATCGGCTCCGCGACGGCCGCTTTGGGATGAAACGCCAGCGCGCGCAATAAGGCCATCTCAATGCCCATACGACGATCGGGCGCAAGGGGTAAATCTTTGCGCCCCATCAGCAGGGTTTGATAATAAAGCTGCAGATCGGCAGGCGGCACGACGCGCGCCAGTTCCCGTAGGCGCAACGCATTGCTTTCTTCATCGTCGTTAAGAGAGGCAGGCAGTAACTGTACCATGGCAATGCGGTGCAGCAGGCGAAGCATCTCAACGAGCAATGCCTCCCAGTCAACCCCGCGCGAAGCTGCCTGCGCCAGCAACGCCATCACCTGTTCCCCGTTGCCGTCGACTACGGCTTCAAGCAGCCCCAGGGGTTGCTCATCGTCAAGCGTCCCGAGCATCGCCCCGACGGTCGCGCTGGTCACGCTGCCCTCGCCCATCGCAATGGCCTGATCGGTAAGGCTCAGCGCATCGCGCATACTGCCATCGGCAGCACGGGCCAGCAGTTGCAGCGCCCGAGGTTCCCGGGCGATCTGCTCCTGTTCTAATACATTGTCAAGCTGCTGACGGATCTGGTCAACATCCAGCGCTTTAAGGTGAAACTGCAGACAACGGGACAGGATTGTCACCGGCAGCTTCTGCGGATCGGTCGTCGCCAGCAGGAATTTAACGTGTGAAGGCGGTTCTTCCAGCGTTTTCAGCAGCGCATTGAAGCTGTGACGCGACAGCATGTGCACTTCATCAATAAGGTAAACTTTAAAGCGGCCGCGGGCGGGCGCATACTGCACGTTATCAAGCAGATCGCGCGTGTCTTCCACTTTGGTGCGCGAGGCGGCATCAATTTCGATGAGATCGACAAAACGGCCCTGTTCGATCTCACGGCAGTTATCGCACTGGCCACAGGGCGTGGCGGTGATCCCGGTTTCGCAGTTAAGGCCTTTTGCCAGCAGACGGGCAATCGTGGTTTTCCCTACGCCCCGTGTGCCGGAGAAGAGATAAGCATGATGGATGCGTCCCAGAGACAATCCATTCGCCAGCGCCGTCAGAACATGTTCCTGACCGACAACATCAGCAAACGCCTGTGGACGCCATTTTCGGGCAAGTACCTGATAGCTCATGTGGTTTCGACGAATTTGGATGGAAATGTGAGCGCAGACGCACTGCAACCCCTGTATATGATTGCAGTAGTCTAACAGCTACGCTTTCACCTATCACTCGTTATCTTGAAGCGGTAAAGCGGAATGGCCCCACAGGTGCGCGAGGCCAGAAGCGAGGCTTAGTGGCCGGGGAAATTGACCAGGCTGTAGCTGTCAACGCCCAGCGCCTTGAGGCGGGCTTCCCCTGCCAAATCGAACAGGTTAATAATAAAAGCAGCATCTTTTACTTCACCGCCTGCACGACGGATCAGTTTGATCGTGGCTTCCAGCGTTCCGCCGGTCGCCAGCAGATCGTCGACCACCAGCACGACGTCGCCCGGCTGGATCGCATCTTTGTGCAATTCCAGTTGGTCGGTACCGTATTCCAGCTCGTAGGATTCGCTGTAGGTTTCACGTGGCAGTTTGCCCGGTTTACGCACCGGGACAAAACCCAGCCCCAGCCCCAGGGCAACCGGCGCACCAAAGAGGAAGCCACGCGCTTCTGTGCCGACAACTTTGGTGATGCCTTTATTACGGTAGCGCTCAACCAGCAGGGCGATGGACGCTGCATAGGCGTTCGGGTCTTCCAACAGGCTGGTGACGTCACGGAAAAGAATACCCGGCTTCGGGTAATCAGGAATACTTTTGATACTGTTTTTAATCAGTTCAAGCTGCTGCGCAGTGTCGGTCATAATCTTAAGCCTGGTAAAAAAATTCTGTTTTGCGCAGCTTCAATAGCGCCAATACCTGATTAAAGGTTCAGCGGAAATACATTCATAATGGGAAGCCGCACACGAAGAGGCCCAAATCTAAGCAAATGGCCGGCTAATTGCAACTTTATCGCGGAGGTAAACTGTCGTCTGGTGTTTCTGCCACCACCGGCATCCGCCACATAAACAGCAACAGAAGGCACAACATGATGCCCAGCATGATCCGTACCCACAGCACTGGCACCAGCCACAAGGATAACGCAAATGTCGCCACAATCAGTATGATGGCGCGGCTTTTTGCCCCTGGCGGCATGCCACGATGCTGTTGCCAGTGACGAATATAGCGACCAAAGGGCGATTTCCAGAGCAGCCAGTGATGAAAACGTGGTGAAGAACGGGCAAAACACCATGCTGCCAGCAGCATGAATGGCGTTGTAGGTAATAAAGGTAATACAATGCCCAGTATGCCAAGCACTATCGCCAGCCAACCCAGGGTTAATAAGACAATGCGTTGCATACCTGCCACCCAGTGCGTTTTCCGTTGCATGACTTTAGCATACCTGCGTTGGGCGCAATGAGTAAGCATCCGACGCGGCAAAGGCTGCATCACTGCCTTCTCACCTTGCGCCAGGCCATCCACAGCCATCCCGACGGCGAGTGTCGCTCGCCGCGTTTTGACAACCAACTCTTTACGACGAAAGGGACCCGACTGACCGATTATCTGCAGGAGATTGAGCACAACTATCAGCGCCTTTGTCAGGCCGGCGAGGATGTGGAACGTAGCCAGTGGCTGGCGGGTCATCTGGTGGACCAAATCGCTGCCCTGCAGCGTGAAGCCAGTACCCAGCAACTTCGTAGCCGCGCAGAACGTGTCCGGCCTTCCGCCCGTCAGCAAAAATATCTGGAATACCGGGAATATGAGCGTCGACTACAGGCGATGATCGACCAGCGGGAGCAACGGCTGTCGCTGGCAGAAACCTTTGCCGTTCAGCAGCAGTTGAAAAAAGACCTGGAGGTACTGGAAGGCCGTATGGCACGCTGCCGGCAGGCGATCCGCTCGGTGGAGTGGGCAATGTCACTGTCAGACAGCCCGTTTAGCAGTTAATGCGCTATCTTTGCAAGACCGCCATCGCAGGATGGCACGCTTATCAGGCCCATGATACAACGTCGCAGGAGGAATGATGTCCCTGGAAACGGCCCCCGAAGAGGTCAAACTGGCGGTAGATTTGATTCAGCTGTTTGAAGAACACCAACTGTCGGTGGAAACGGTGTTGTCCGCCCTGGCCATTGTTCAGCGCGATTACGAAAAGAAACGCGACGAACAGCGCAAAGACTAAGCCTTTTTTGCCAGCGTCGGACTTAAGCGCAACATATCAATCAGGGCATCCACCAGTTCGGGCGCATCGGCAACCAGATCGAATTTGCCAGGCGTAAAAAGCCAGCTTTCCATCATGCCATTGACATAGCTGCGCATGATTAACGCCGCCTGTCGGGTCTGGAACGTTTCTGGAAGTTGCCCGGCATCAATGCACTGACGCAGTACGTCTTCAATTTCGTTGTAACGCTCAAGCAACAGACTTTGCTGGATACTTTTTACGGCAGCCATTTCCCCGACAAATTCGCATTTATGAAAGATGATTTCCATCAACGCACGGCGCTGCGGATCGCGCGCAGTCGCCTGAAAGATATAGACCAGCATCGCCCGTAAAATGGAGAGTGGATCACCGGGGTATTTTGTTTGATACTCAAGTTTCACTTCATTAAGCCCGGCATCGCAGCGAAGCCATATTTCGTTCAACAAATCGGCTTTGTTTTTGAAATGCCAGTAGATAGCGCCACGGGTTACGCTGGCTGCAGAAGCGATGTCCGCCAGGGAGGTGGCTGAAACCCCCTCTTTCGAAAACAGAGCAAGGGCGGCGTCCAGAATTTGATGCCGGGTTTCAAGAGCTTGCGCTTTGGTTTTTCGTGCCATAGGGGACTTTTTTTACAAACAGGTAAGTTTACATACATTTGTGAATGTATGTACCATAGCACGAGCTAAAATAATACGCAGCAATGGGTTCATGGCTTTGTGATCCATTGATCATTTGATATCGGACTCTAGAGGTTTATTTATGAACAAATTCA
Organism: Pantoea sp. SGAir0180; assembly: GCF_043546245.1. NCBI lineage: Bacteria > Pseudomonadati > Pseudomonadota > Gammaproteobacteria > Enterobacterales > Erwiniaceae > Pantoea > Pantoea sp. SGAir0180. Next base: position 2,714,008 of record NZ_CP028071.1, read on the forward strand.
GAGGGTTAACGCCTCTGGCGGCCGTCCTGATGCTCTCAGGCAGCTTTGTGTTAACAGGATGTGACGGAAATAAATCCGACCAGGCCGCCCAACAACAGCCGCCGGAAGTCGGTGTTGTCACCGTTAAAAGTGAACCCCTAAAAATTTCGACCGAACTGCCTGGCCGTACCTTGGCTTACCGTATTGCCGAAGTGCGTCCGCAGGTTTCCGGTATCATTCTGAAGCGTAACTTTATTGAAGGCAGTGAGATTAAAGCCGGTGAATCGCTCTATCAGATCGATCCCGCGACCTATCAGGCGTCCTATGACAGCGCCAAAGCCGATTTAGCGAAAGCAGAGGCCAATGCACGTATAGCGCAACTGACGGTCAATCGTTATAAGCCGCTGCTTGGCACCAAATATATCAGTCAGCAGGACTACGATAATGCCGTCGCCACCGCGGCACAAAACAATGCGGCCGTTCAGGCCGCGAAGGCTAACGTAGAAACCGCACGCATTAACCTGGCGTACACAAAAGTCTCTTCGCCTATCAGTGGCCGCATTGGTAAGTCATCCGTTACAGAAGGTGCGCTGGTACAAAGCGGGCAAACCACAGCGCTGGCCACGGTGCAGCAGTTGGATCCGATGTATGTCGATGTTACCCAGTCGAGTGAAGATTTCCTGCGTCTGCGTTCAGAACTGGAGTCCGGTCAGCTGAAACAGAACGATGGCAAAGCCAACGTTACCCTGCTGATGCAGAATGGTAAAAACTATGCTCAGCCGGGTACGCTGGAGTTCTCGGATGTGACCGTTGATCAAACCACCGGCTCGATCACCCTGCGCGCGATCTTCCCTAACCCTGATAAAGCCTTGCTGCCAGGGATGTTTGTACGTGCCCGTCTGGATGAAGGTACCAATCCAAACGCCCTGCTCGTTCCTCAGCAGGCGGTAACGCGCACACCAACCGGTGACGCCTCTGTCATGGTGGTCGGCGCGGACAATAAAGTTGAAGCACGTAAGATCAAAGCAGCCCAGGCTATTGGCGATAAATGGCTGGTAACAGAAGGTCTGAAAGCGGGCGAGCGTGTGATCTTTACAGGTCTGCAGCGTGCAAAACCGGGTGCACAAGTTACACCTAAAGAAGTCACAGACGATGCAAAAGCCGCAAAAGGTGATCCCTCTCAGGCCCAGTCTGCTAAAACATCGTCCTAACAGGAGCCGTTGATACATGGCTAAGTTCTTTATCGATCGCCCAATCTTTGCGTGGGTGCTGGCTATTATCGTCATGCTGGCGGGCGCGTTATCGATTATTAAATTACCGATTGAGCAATATCCCAATGTTGCGCCACCGGCCATTGAGATTCAGGCTAACTACCCTGGTGCTGACGCGAAAACGTTGCAAGACTCGGTGACGCAGGTCATCGAACAAAACATGAACGGCATTGATGGCCTGATGTATATGTCATCAAGCAGTGATTCCTCGGGTGCTCTGACGCTGACTATCTCCTTCCAGTCAGGGACTGATGCGGATATCGCGCAGGTTCAGGTGCAGAACAAACTGCAGCTGGCAATGCCACTGCTGCCTCAGGAAGTGCAACAACAGGGGATTCAGGTTAAAAAATCCTCCAGTAGCTTCCTGATGGTAGCGGGTTTCATCAGCGATGATGGCAGCATGACGCAGAACGATATTGCTGACTATGTTGCCTCTAACATCAAAGATCCTATCAGCCGTACGCCTGGCGTGGGTGATACCCAGGTCTTTGGTGCGCAGTACGCGATGCGCATCTGGATGGATCCGAGTAAGTTAAATAACTATCAGCTGACGCCGGTTGATGTGATCAATGCACTTAAAACCCAGAACGCCCAGGTGGCTGCCGGTCAGTTAGGCGGAACACCGCCGGTGCCGGGACAGCAGCTGAACGCCTCGATTATTGCGCAAACGCGTCTGACCTCCACCAAAGAGTTCGGCAACATTCTGCTGAAAGTGAATAACGATGGCTCTCAGGTGCGTCTGCGCGATGTGGCACAGATCGAACTGGGTGGTGAAAACTACGAGATCATTGCGCGCTATAACGGTAAGCCTGCGTCCGGTATCGGTATCAAACTGGCGACTGGCGCTAACGCCCTGAATACCGCCGAAGCCGTTAAAGCCGAGCTGGCTAAGCTGCAGCCAACGTTCCCGGCGGGAATGAAGGTCGTTTATCCTTACGACACCACACCGTTCGTTAAAATTTCTATTTTCGAAGTGGTGAAAACACTGATGGAAGCGATTCTGTTGGTGTTCCTGGTGATGTATCTGTTCCTGCAAAACTTCCGAGCCACGCTGATTCCGACTATTGCCGTGCCGGTTGTGTTGCTGGGGACCTTCGCCATTATCGGCGCCTTTGGTTACTCGATAAACACCCTGACGATGTTCGGGATGGTGCTGGCCATCGGCCTGTTGGTGGATGACGCCATCGTGGTGGTCGAGAACGTCGAGCGCGTCATGGTGGAGGAAGGACTGCCACCGAAAGAAGCGACCAAGCGCTCGATGGAGCAGATTCAGGGCGCACTGGTCGGTATTGCCCTGGTGCTGTCAGCGGTCTTTATTCCCATGGCTTTCTTTGGTGGATCGACCGGCGTGATTTATCGTCAGTTCTCCATCACCATCGTGTCGGCCATGGCGCTGTCAGTACTGGTTGCGTTGATTCTGACCCCCGCACTCTGCGCCACTATGCTCAAGCCGGTGAAAAAAGGCGATCACGGCGCCACCAAAGGCTTCTTTGGCTGGTTTAACCGCCTGTTCGACAAGAGTACGCATCACTATGTTGACAGCGTAGGTCACATCGTTCGCGGTACGGGTCGCTATCTGCTGCTTTATCTGCTGATTGTGCTGGGGATGGCATTTCTGTTCCTGCGTCTGCCTTCATCGTTCCTGCCGGAAGAAGATCAGGGCCTGTTACTGGCTCAGGCTCAGCTCCCTGCCGGTGCCACACAGGAGCGCACGCAGAAAGTGCTGGATCAGGTTTCTGATTACTTCCTGACGAAAGAAAAAGACTCGGTGAAATCTGTCTTTACCGTTGCGGGCTTTGGCTTTGCGGGCCGTGGACAGAATACCGGTATTGCCTTCGTCAGCCTCAAGCCGTGGGATGAGCGTACCAGCAGCGACATGAAAGTGCCTGCGATCCAGGGACGTGCAATGCAAGCGCTGGCGCAAATTAAAGACGGTATGGTCTTTGCGTTTAACCTGCCTGCCATTATCGAGTTAGGTAACGCGACCGGCTTTGACTTTGAACTTATCGATCAGGGTAACCTGGGGCATGAAAAGCTGACGCAGGCGCGTAACCAGCTGTTTGGCATGATCGCACAACATCCGGATACGCTGGTCGGTGTGCGTCCCAACGGTCTGGAAGATACGCCGCAGTTCAAACTGGATATCGATCAGGAGAAAGCCCAGGCACTGGGTGTCTCACTCAGTGATATCAATACCACGCTGGGCGCATCCTGGGGCGGCTCTTACGTTAATGACTTCATTGACCGCGGTCGTGTGAAGAAAGTCTACGTGATGGGTAAAGCTGATGCGCGTATGCTGCCTGACGACATCAATAAGTGGTATGTCCGAAACAGCAACGGCGAGATGGTGCCCTTCTCTGCCTTCTCATCAGCACGCTGGCAGTATGGTTCACCGCGTCTGGAACGTTACAACGGTTTACCGTCTATGGAAATCCTTGGGCAGGCAGCCCCCGGCAAGAGCTCCGGTGATGCCATGAACCTGATGGAAGAACTGGCTTCGAAACTGCCGTCGGGCATTGGCTTTGACTGGACCGGGATGTCCTATCAGGAACGTCTGTCGGGTAACCAGGCACCTGCCTTGTATGCCATTTCACTGATCGTCGTGTTCCTGTGCCTCGCGGCCCTGTATGAGAGCTGGTCCATTCCGTTCTCGGTCATGCTGGTGGTTCCGCTGGGCGTGGTCGGTGCATTGATCTTTACGACCTTGCGCGGACTGAGCAATGACGTTTACTTTGTCGTGGGGTTACTGACCACTATTGGCCTCTCGGCGAAGAACGCCATCCTGATCGTGGAATTTGCGAAGGACCTGATGGAGAAAGAAGGCAAAGGGCTGGTGGAAGCCACGCTTGAAGCCTGCCGTATGCGTCTGCGTCCTATCCTGATGACCTCACTGGCGTTTATTCTGGGCGTACTGCCGCTGGCCATCAGTACCGGTGCCGGCTCTGGTGCACAGAATGCGGTCGGTACGGGCGTCATGGGCGGGATGGTGACCGCGACCGCGCTGGCCATCTTCTTCGTACCGGTATTCTTTGTGGTGGTGCGTCGTCGCTTTGGTAAAAACAAAGCCGAAATCGAAAAGGGTCATCCCGTCGATCATCCTGACCACTCGCATTAATCTGTAAACTTAAAGGCCGCATCAGCGGCCTTTTTTAATGCCTCACGCCGTCTCTTTTTTGACAGCCGCAGGGATTAACCGCTGCCACGATGACGCTGGCTTGTATTATCGCGATAACTTCCTGTTCACTCGGGGTGAACGCTGCCTTCCTCACCCTCTTTTACATTCAGGCTGGTCACGTCCGGCGCGATCCCGGATGACCTGACGAGTCACTTTGCTTCTTTTCGGTCTTAACCGGTTCACGCTGATTTCACACCCGCTTCTTTCTCTTGTCTCTGCCCGGCTTCTTACCCTCTCGTCAGACTGCGCTGACGTGTCACGCGGCTGACAAGCGTGTCTGAAGCCACTTTGTCTTTGTGGCAGCGCAAATCTGTTCTTTCCTGTCTGCCTGAAGCACGGTCTGCCCTGCGCCTGTTCTCAGTCAGCGACAGCGTGCTATCCGTTGCACGGTTTGCCCGCCATCGCCGCCCCGCTGTTTCCCCTGGGTTTTACAGGGTTGCATTCATATCGGCCACGGCGCATAATATTGTTATATTATAACATTACATTGGTGAGAAGTATGAAAGCGAATATTCATCCCTCCTATCGTGCCGTGGTGTTCCATGACACCTCGGCTGATGTCTTTTTCAAAATCGGTTCAACAATCAAAACCGACCGTACCGTTGAGTTTGAAGGCGAAACCCTGCCGTATGTGACGCTTGATGTCTCCTCGGCCTCTCATGTGTTTTACACCGGTAAGCAGAAAGACTTTGCCAAAGAAGGCAGTACCGCGCGCTTTAATCAGCGTTTTGGGCGTTTTCTGGGTCGGAAATAAGCGAGGGCAACATGCAGGTACTCAGCTCACTCCGTTGCGCAAAGCGTCGCCATCGGGATTGCAAAGTCGTTCGGCGTAAAGGCCGTATCTATGTCATCTGCAAAACGAATCCGCGCTTTAAAGCCGTGCAGGGAAGAAAGAAAAAACGTTGATGTGTCGTGAACCTTAGCCGGACTGTCTCTTTCGAGCCATTCCGGCTTTTTTTATGCTTAGCGCATGCTCTTGAGCATCACGTCAACGTTGTGTTTAAACGCGGCTTCATAGGTCGGCGCCGGGCCGGACGCGGTGGACAGCGCTTCCGGATAAAGCTCACCACCCGGCTTCGCGCCTGTCGCGCTGGCAATCTGTTTCACCAGACGGGGATCGGTCTGATTTTCCATAAAGTAGGTTTTGATATGCTCCTGCTTAAGTTGGGTGATCAAACTGGCTACATCGCTGGCGCTGGCTTCCGCTTCGGTGGAGAAACCAACCGGCGCAAGGAACGTGACGCCATAGCGTTGGCCAAAGTAACCGAAAGCATCATGGCTGGTCAGCACCTTACGTTTTTGCTGCGGAATGGCGGCAAAAGAGGTTTTGGCCCAGGCGTCCAGCTTTTGCAGTTGCTGAATATATTTTTCGCCGCGCTGACGGATATCTTCAGCGTCCTGGGGATCGGCCTTGATTAACGCATTCATCACGTTTTTGGCATAAATGGTGCCGTTATACATGCTGTTCCACGCATGGGGATCGGTAATGGTTTTGCCATCCTCTTCCATCGTGCGGGTTTCAATCCCTGTCGAGGCCACTACGGGCTCCCCTTTATAACCTGAGGCCGTCACCAGACGGTTCATCCAGCCCTCCAGACCGAGTCCGCTGACAAACACCACATCGGCTTTTGCCAGCGCTTCGCTGTCCTGCGGCGTCGGTTCGAAAGTATGGGGATCGCCATTGGGCCCGACCAGGCTTTTAACATGAACATGATCGCCGCCAATTTGTTTGACGATATCGGCCAGCACGGTAAAACTCGCCACTGCATCGATCGTTTTCGCCATGGTGAAGGGGCTGACGACTAATGCACCGATTGCCAGACTAATGGGTAATATCTTCATCGCTACCTCTGATTAATGGCGGCGCAGAATGCCACCGCACGGCCCTGTTAAGATGGAGAGAAAAAACAACATTGCGGCACTCAACACCACCGCCGGTCCGGCCGGCAGTGAAAAGTGCCAGGAAAGGACTAATCCCGTAAATGCCGACAGGACAGCCATCAACATGGCCGCGCCCAGCATCAGCACCAGATGACGGCTCCAGAATCGCGCGCTGGCGGCAGGCAACATCATCAGCCCGACCGACATCAGCGTGCCCAGCACCTGAAAACCCGCCACCAGGTTAAGCACCACCAGCGTCAGGAAAATACCGTGCACCAGTGGTGCGCTCCATTTACCTTGCGCACGAAGGAAATCCGCATCAAAAGCGTCAATGACCAGAGGGCGATAGATCACCGCCAGCATCAAGAGGGTAAACGCGGCGATGCTGCCCACCACGATCAGGGCCGGGTTGTCCACCGCCAGCAATGAACCGAACAGGACGTGAAGCAGATCCACGCTGGAACCGCGTAGTGACACTAACGTCACGCCCAGCGCCAGCGAACCCAGATAGAAGCCGGCAAAACTCGCATCTTCTTTCAGTGGCGTATAACGGCTGACCGCACCGGACAATAACGCCACCGCCAGCCCCGCTATCAGCCCACCCACGCCCATCGCAACAAGGGATAAGCCTGAGATTAAATAGCCAATGGCGGCACCGGGCAGTACGGCATGGGATAACGCATCACCGATCAGGCTCATACGCCGCAAGGAGAGAAAGACGCCCAGCGGGGTGGCACTGAATGCCAGAGCAATACAGGCCACCAGCGCCCTGCGCATAAAGCTGAATTCAATAAAAGGTTGAATAAGCGTCACGGGGCAATGCTCCGTAACGGCGTCATAGCAACCGCACTGCGCTGATGCGATCCCTCATCCATTGACAGCACATCCGTAAAATAACGTTCAACTAACGGACGGTCATGCAACACGACCAGCAGCGTCGTGCCCGCCTGCTGCTGCTGCTGCAGAATTGACATCAGTAACGCCACCGTTTTGCTGTCAATGCCGTTAAAAGGCTCATCCAGCAGCCACAAGCGACTACGTTGCAGCATGAGCCGGGCAAACAGGACACGCTGTAGCTGGCCGCCAGACAATGTCGCGGGCTGAGCATCCGCATAATCACGCATCTGCACCGCATCCAGCGCGGCGTTTATCTCATTGCGCAGTGCCCGGTTAATGCCGCCAAACCAGCCACAGCGCGGCCAGCAGCCAATAGAAACCAGCTCAAACACGGTGAGAGGGAAACGCGTTTCCAGTTCGCTACGTTGCGGCAACCAGCCCACTTCACGGCGCGAGATCCGCACATCACACTGCCCGCTTACCGGGGGTAATAATCCGGCGATCGTCTTTATCAGGGTAGATTTACCGCTGCCGTTGGCACCGATTAAGGCGGTCATACTGCCCTGCGCCAGTTCTGTTGTCACAACGGGCGTGACCGCGCGTCCCTGATAACCTGCCTGCAAATGCCTGAACGTTATCACGGCTGCATTCCCCACCACATCGCCAGCGCCAGTACGGCGATTAACATCAATGCCACCAACAGCCGTCCACCGAGTGACATCAACAGTCCACTTTGATTCATCACTACACCAAAAATGTTATAACATAACAACCATCATACCCGATGTTGTCCGCCCGCTGGCACGGCAATGTGTTTCAAAAAATAAACCAGGGCACAAATTGCCCGTATAAGGCCCAATAAGAAGCAGCAGTGAATCAATCACTTGCTTAAATGAGAGCATCACAGCGCAATATTGCTGAAGAGGGGGACTTGCAAAGCGACAAAAGAACATCAATGATGGGTCTGAAGACATTTATTATGAGTAAGCTATGTCAGTAAGCATTGAATGTGATGTTGCGCAGAATGAAACGGATTGCGTAAAATTAGCTACAATCATTGAACGGAATATTCTCAAAATAACAGAATCTCTGGTTGGCGATTTGCAATGGTATTCCGCAAACGCTCAGTTAGTACCAGACAGTTTAAAAGTTATTGATGTTCAGATGACCGGACCGAATAGATTTAAGTTACTTTACGATTTCCAGTGGAATTTATTTAATCCTTGTCTGGATTTAAATGAAACCATTACGCAAAATGAACAAGTCAGTTTTCATATCGGCCCTGCCGCGCTTGTGTTTGAGCCCATTGAGAATCACCGTCCCTCACCCGGAGATGAATTGTAATATTTAGTAATGGAGGTGAGCAGAACTAATGATTTTACACTATCCTTAATGCAGTCCGTTAATTATAAGCCCAACCACCACTTCCTGGCCGCTTCACCGAACCTGGCCGCATTGCGGTAACTTTGCTAGCTACGGAGGGGAAAAAGATGGACGAATACTCACCGAAACGGCATGATATTGCCCAGCTTAAATACGTGTGTGAGAGTTTGTTTGACGCCAGTATGGCAACATTAACCGACAGCCATCATGGCTGGGTAAATGACCCTACTGCCGATGGTAATTTACAGCTGAACGATTTGATAGAGCATATCGCCTCTTTCACCATGAATTACAAAATTAAGCATGCAGAAGACGAAGCGCTGATTACCCAAATCGATGAATATCTTGATGATACTTTTATGCTATTTAGCAACTATAGCGTTAACACTCAGGATCTGCAGCGCTGGCAACGTTCAGCAAAACGTTTATTTAATCTGTTTCAAGAAGAGTGCGCTTATCTTCAACAGCCAAGCCATTCATTATAGTACTGACGTGAGAACGGTTTATTTATGAACAAAACCCTGACTAAAACTGATTATTTGATGCGACTGAGACGTTGTCGCTCAATTGACACGCTCGAAAGAGTGATTGAGAAAAATAAGTATGAATTGTCCGATGATGAATTAGCCGTATTTTACTCCGCAGCCGATCACCGCCTGGCTGAACTGACGATGAACAAACTGTATGACAAAGTCCCCGTGTCAGTATGGAAATTTGTACGCTAAGTTAATTTTTGCGTTACGTTTAATCTGATTTAACCCGCCCGTTTCTGTTCGACTCGCCTGCCGGCAATGGATCGGCCCAGGCGAGCTTTGCCTGCCTGCGAAGAAAGAGGCGTGTCAAAAAAAGCGAGTGACAAGAGAGGAATCGGGTGGAGACAAAATGGTGGAGGCCCTGCCAGCTACATCCCGGCACACGCGTCACCTGCTGCGGCTGCTTCCTTCCGGACCTGACCGAGTTCACAAGCTAGCATTGCGGGAGAACCAACAGGGCCCCCATTGACAAGCCCTCATATCGAGAGCGCAGGCATTATCGGGGAAGCCTATGGCAATTGCAAGCCTGGCACGGATGACCGTTGGTTTCTTGTACGATCCCTGTAAATTACCCCCTTTATGTTAGCATTATGGTTCTTTTACTGGCAGGTAAGCCTATGAACTCAACCACTGACGGCTTTAAACAACGTATCTGGCAAATTGTGGCCGCCATTCCGCCCGGCAAGGTTACCACCTATGGCGATGTGGCATTACTGGCAGGCTCGCCCCGCGCGGCGCGCCAGGTGGGCGGCGTTCTGAGCCGCTTACCGGAAGGCAGTACGCTTCCCTGGCATAGAGTGATTAACCGTAACGGTACGCTTTCGCTCCAGGGCGAACGTTTTTTTCGTCAGCGTGAAGCGCTGGAAGCGGAAGGCGTGGAAGTTACGGAGGCAGGTCAGATCGATCTGGCTAAGTTTCGCTGGCAGTTTTAATACTGCAGGGCGGTACAGCACGCCGCCCTGCCTCAGAGCCTTACATCGTTGTCGGTGCCGGCACGGCGGCGGACGGCGTAACCTGCGTGGGCGATGTGGGTGGCACAGTGGTGACGGCGCCAGGCTGAGTCTTCATCGGTACAGAAGGCACGGGCACTAACACCAGATCGGCTTTGGTGCCGCCCTGATTCACGACCGGTTTCACTTCTTCCGTAACGAAGGCCAGCTTGCCATCAACCGTAATTGCTGCGCTCAACAAAATGCGTGCATTTGGCTGAACATCCGCTGGGTTAAACGGCAGTATGAAATGGAACGGCGCCTGTTTCCCGTCGGTGCGAACCACGCGCTGTGCCAACACTTTGGACGGTGCATCTGCCACCGATGCATCAGACAGGGTCACTGTCAGGGCTGCATCAGGCGGTAACGCGATACGCTGACGAATATAAACCGCCCCGCTTACATTAGGCTGAGCGATGGTCGCCGTTTGTCCTGCGACCGCAGAACCCAATGTCGGTGTCGGTACCGGTTTTCCTTTATGGGCACAACCTGCGAGAGCCATGGCCATCGCGACGCCACTTAACACATGCCAGAATTTCATCGATGTCGTCTCCTTTTGATCAGAATGATTTTTAGCAGTGAATCTTTATTACAGCGTTTCACTCGCCGTATAGCTTTAATGTTGGCACAAAATCAAAAGTTTGCCTGGTTGGATGAAAGTCCAAAAGTGTGGTTGACGGAAACTGGTCGGATCTTTCACACTTAACAAAATACATTTTCTCAGGATAGCGCCATGAGTCAGGCACTCGAAAATCTGCTTAATCTTATTCATCTGGAAAAACTCGACGAGGGGTTATTTCGCGGCCAGAGCGAAGATTTGGGCCTGCGTCAGGTATTTGGCGGTCAGGTCGTTGGACAGGCTCTCTTTGCGGCCAAACAGACCGTTCCCGAGGATCGGGGCGTTCACTCCTTTCACAGCTATTTTCTTCGCCCCGGCGACAGCCAAAAGGCGATTATTTACGATGTTGAAAGTCTGCGCGACGGCAAAAGTTTTAGCGCGCGCCGCGTCAGTGCCATCCAAAATGGTCAGCCGATCTTTTATATGACGGCATCCTTCCAGTCTCCGGAAAGCGGGTTTGAACATCAAAAACCGATGCCGCAGGTTAAAGGACCGGAAAACCTGGCCAACGAGCAGCAAATGGCGCAAAAAATGGCGCATATGCTGCCGGAAAAATTACGCGAAAAATTTGTCGCTGAACGCCCGCTGGAAATCCGCCCGGTACAGATCCACAACCCGTTAAGAGGCCATGTCGATAAACCGCAGCGTCAGGTGTGGATTCGGGCCAATGGCACCCTGCCCGACGATGTGCGTATCCATCAGTACCTCCTTGGCTATGCGTCCGATCTCAACTTTCTGCCTGTGGCCTTACAACCGCATGGTAAAGGTTTTCTTGAAGCCGATATGCAGGTGGCGACCATTGATCACTCTATGTGGTTCCATCGGCCACTGAACTTTAATGACTGGCTGCTTTACAGCGTTGAAAGCACCTCAGCATCGGGTGCACGCGGCTTTGTTCGCGGGGAGTTTTACAATCAACAGGGTGAGCTGGTCGCGTCTACCGTGCAGGAAGGCGTTATGCGTCAGCGCAGCGAATAGCAAAAAGGGGCGAATCATCGCCCCTTTTTATTTATTCAGACTGACAAGTTACTGGTTGTAAGCGTTCTCGCCATGGCTGTTGACGTCCAGACCTTCGCGCTCCTGCTCTTCCGGTACACGCAGACCGACGATCATATCGGCCAGTTTAAAGCCAATAAAGGCAACGACGGCAGACCAGACAATGGTAACGCCCACGCTCAGCAACTGAATCGCAACCTGATGGCCCATGGTCACGCCAGGCGCATAACCCACGCCGCCCAGTGAAGATGAAGCAAACACGCCGGTCAGGATACAACCGATGATGCCACAGACACCGTGGACACCGAACACATCGCAGGGATCGTCAACGCGCAGCCATTTTTTCAGCGTTGTCACGCCCCAGATACCTGCCAGACCACCCACGATACCGATGATCAGCGCGCCGCCGACACCGACATAACCACAAGCCGGCGTGATGGCAACCAGACCAGCAATAAAGCCAGAACAGGCACCTAACAAAGACGGTTTACCACGCAGCGCCCACTCGCCAAAGGTCCAGGCCAGCACCGCACCCGCCGTCGCAACCACGGTATTCAGGAAGGCCAGAGCAGCAATTTCATTCGCAGCGGAAGCTGAACCGGCGTTAAAACCAAACCAGCCAACATACAGAATCGCAGTACCGGTGAACACCATCGGCAGGTTGTGTGGTTTGAATGCTTCTTTGCCAAAACCGGCACGTTTGCCCACCAGGTAAGCACCAACCAGACCGGCTACCGCAGCGTTAATGTGCACCACCGTGCCGCCCGCGAAGTCCAGTGCGCCATCCTGAGCCAGTAAGCCGCCCGCCCAGACCATATGCGCAATGGGAAGATAAGCCAGGGTCAGCCAGACACCGACAAAAATCAGCACCGCGGAGAAACGGATACGTTCCGCCAGCGCACCGACGACCAGACCGACCGTGATACAGGCAAAGGATGCCTGGAACGCGACGTGAATATATTGATAAAAGGTGCCCATGACGGCGGTCAGTGCAATGTTTTTCAGCATGGCCCAGTTGAAGCTGCCAAAGAAGGCATTGCCTTCGCTGAAGGCCAGTGAGTAGCCATAAACCACCCACAGCACACACACCAGCGAGAAGGTCACCGCAACCTGTGTGAGCATCGACAGCACATTTTTACTGCGGATCAGGCCGCCGTAAAACAGTGCAATCCCAGGAATTGACATAAACAGCACCAGTGCGGTGCAAATCATCATAAAGGCGTTGTCGGCTTTGTCCGCTACGGCAGGTGCCGCCATCGCCAGCGACGGTAACAGTGCCAGGCTGGTCAGGCCCAACTTGGTCAGCATTTTATTCATTTTTTTCCATCCCATCACATTACTGAGTCTTGTTTACAGTGCGGCTTCGTCGGTTTCGCCGGTACGTATGCGAATCACGCGCTGCAGTTCAGCAACGAAAATCTTGCCGTCGCCAATTTTTCCGGTGTAAGCCGCTTTACTGATTACGTCCACTACTTCGTCCAGTTGGTCATCGGCAATGGCGATATCAATTTTTACTTTCGGCAGAAAATTTACGCTGTATTCCGCCCCGCGATAGAGTTCAGCATGTCCTTTCTGACGCCCAAAACCTTTAACTTCGGAGACGGTCAGTCCCTGAATACCAATTGAAGACAATGCTTCTCGCACATCTTCCAGCTTGAACGGCTTAATCACAACGGTAACCAGCTTCATAGCCTCTCCTTAAGGATTAAAATAGGTCGGTCTCATGGACACGGAGAGAGTTAAGCAAAGCCTGTGCCAGATATAATTAATGGGCACAATCACTTTCCAGGCTGCGATAGAATCAGGGTTAGGAAACGCAGAATAAATAAGCAGGACGCAGTGATGGGATGGCTAAGCGAAGCGGATGCACGCTTTTGGTGCTGTTAAGCACAAAGACGTGCATCCAAACGGGTCAACAAGGAAAAAATGCGCAAAAAAGGTGCAGATCATCCGGCACTGGTCAGCACCTCATCCGATTCGAGCCGATCACCTGCCTGCTGCAGCTGGTACATTTGCCAGTAACGGCCCTGCAAGGCCAGCAGCTGCTGATGATTCCCCTGCTCGACAACGCGGCCACGGTGCAAAACCAGAATCGTATCGGCCTCGGTGATAGTGGAAAGGCGGTGAGCAATCACTACCAGGGTCGTATATTGACGTAAGGTGCGCAGCGTGTGTTGGATCGCCTGCTCCGTGCCGGAGTCAATATTCGCGGTAGCTTCATCCAGTATTAAAATCTGCGGCAGTTGCACCAGCACCCGAGCCAGGGCCAGTAACTGTTTCTGCCCTACCGAGAGATTATTACCCTGCTCTCCCAGTCGGGTATGGATACCGTCAGGCAAGGCGCGCGCCAGCGGGGCCATCTGTACCTGTTCAAGTATCGACCAGACCGCCTCTTCACTGATATCCCGACCCAGCCGTACATTCGCTAACAGCGTGTCGGCCAGCACCACCGGATCCTGCTGTACCATCGCGATACCGCGACGCAGTGCCTCATGGGAATACTGGTTAAGCGGACGATCGTCCAGGCGCACCTCGCCGCGCGTGGCGGGGTAATAGCCCATCAGCAAATTTGCCAGTGTGCTCTTGCCGCTGCCGGTATGTCCCACCAGGGCGACAAAGCCCCGCGAAGGCACGTCGAGATCAATATTACTCAGCACCTCACGATCGTCCCGGTAGGCAAAGCTCAGGTTCTCCAGCGTAATGCGTCCCGATTGCAGAGGCCGATCGTCATGACCGTAATGCTGCTGTGGCGCATCCATGAGTTCAAAAATACGTTCGCCCGCCACGACCGCCTGTTGCAGCATCGACTGCTGGGTGGTCAGTTCGATCAGCGGTTCATTGAGGCGCCCCAGATAGGTAATAAAGGCGTAAAGTACCCCAACTTCAAACACACCCGGCACCGAAAAGCTGAACAGCAACAGCAATCCGCAGAGTATCAGCGCGGAGAACAGGCTCAGCAGCGGCCGTAGCAGGAAACCATCCAGCCTGAGCGTTTCCATGCGCGCCAGATAATGTGAACGGCTGGCCTCCAGCATGCGTTCACCAAAGCGCGCCTGCTGGCGAAACTGTTGTATCACGCTCATTCCGCTGATGACTTCATTGAAGCCATTATTAATGTCTGCCAGGTAGCTGCGTACACGACGGGCTATCGGCGTGCTGTAGCGCTGATAAATCAGCATCACAATGAGCACCATCGGGAAAATTAACATCGCCACCAGCGCCATGCGCCAGTCCAGACTAAACATCGCCACCATCATGGCACCGACCAGCGCGGCGCTACGCAGCACCGTTGCCACCACCGTGACGTACAGATCCCGAACAACTTCGGTATCATTCGTGACCCGGGAAATAATTTGCCCGACCGGCTGCGTATCAAAGGCGCCGAGCGGCTGGCGCAGTGCCGCATTCATGGCGTCGGTGCGCAGGCGCTGTACCACGCCAATGGCGGCCCGGTTAAACAGTAAGGCCTGCCAGTAATGCAAAGCGGCAGCCAGAAGCTGCAACAGGATAAAACTTACGACCAGTCCCGCCACCGTGCCCCACGGCATCTGATGCTTTGCGACCAGATTATCAATAAAATAGCTCACCAGAACCGGACCGGTCACTTCTGCCGCGGCCGCAATCCACAGCATCAACACGGCCAAAGACAATGACTTGCGCCACGGGCTGCCATAACTGAGCAGGCGTTTGAGCGTTGGCCACATACGTTGTGATTTAGCCATGTGCCACCTCTTCTTCCCTCTCAGCGTCGTCCAGTGCCGCTTCCAGCTGTTGGTAACGGTACATATCGCGATACCAGCCAGGCATATTCGCCAGCCCGGCATGATCGCCACGCTGTGCCACCGTGCCTTTTTGCAGCACCAGAATTTCGCTGGCCTCTGTCAGCGCCGACAAACGATGCGCACTGATAATGATCGTTCGCCCTTTGCCCCACTGCCGCAGATTATGCAGGATGTCGTGTTCAGTGCGACCATCAACCGCCGAGAGTGCATCATCAAGCACCAGAATTTCCGCATTCATCAGCAAGGCACGGGCGATGGAAATACGTTGTTTTTGACCACCCGACAGCATGACGCCGCGCTCGCCCACCTCGGTTTCATAGCCCTGCGGCAGACGCAGAATATCCTCGTGCACGCAGGCCATTTTCGCCGCCTGCTCAATCTCGTCCTGCGTAGCGTTGGGCTTACCCAACGCAATATTGCGGGCCACACTGTCCGAGAACAGGAACGGAGTTTGGCTCACCACGGCCAGGCGACTGCGCCAGCTGTCCAGACGCAGCGACGGCAGCGGGATGGCATGGTAGCGAATATCACCTTGCTGAATGTCGAAATGACGCTGAATCAGACTCAGTAACGTGGTTTTACCACTGCCGGTCGGGCCACACAGCCCCAGCATATCGCCCGGTTTTAACTGGAACGTGACATTGCTTAATACCGCACCGGCACTGGCGGGATAATGAAATTCGCGGATAGCCACCTGCAGCGTTCCCGCTGGCTCAGGCAAGGTGTGATCACCGTCTTCCACCACTGGCGCTTCGGATAATAATGCGCGGATGCGGCTCCAGGCTGCGCTGCCTCGTTCAACGATGTTAAACATCCATGCCAGCGCCAGCATCGGCCAAATCATCAGGCCAAGATACATTACAAAGCTGGTGAGCTGGCCCAGCGTCATGTCTCCGTGCCACACCAGCCAGCTTCCGCCGCCTATCGCCAGCAGGTTGGCAAAACCAATGGCAATATAGATGGTGGGATCGAAACGCGCATCCACCCGGGCGACGCGCAGATTTTTTTCGCCGGTATCGCGTGCAATATCGGCAAACTGCTGGGACTGATGCTGCTCAAGTCCAAATGCTTTGATCATACGGATACTGGTCAGGCTCTCCTGCGTTTGATCGTTCAGGCTGGAAAAGGCGGCCTGAGCCAGTTTGAAACGGTTATGGAGTTGCTCGCCATAGCGGTGAATTACCAGTGCCATAAACGGCATTGGAATAAGCGAAATCAGCGTTAACTGCCAGCTGATTTGGGTACTCATGGCAATCAGCACAACACATCCCATCACCAGCGAATCCACCAGCGTGAGCACGCCTTCCCCGGCAGCAAAAACCACGCGATCCACATCGTTCGTGGCACGGGCAATGAGATCGCCGGTGCGATGGCGCAGGTAAAAGGCGGGCTGCTGTCGGCTGAGCTGACGGTAAAAGTCCTCGCGTAATTCGACGGCGAGTTGATAGGACGCGCCAAACAACAGCACGCGCCAGACATAACGCAGCAGATAAACCACGACGGCAGTCAGCAGCATCACCCCAATCCACATCATAATGCGGCTGGCGCTCATGCTGTGATGCGTTACGCCGTCAACCACCACGCCAATCACCCACGGCGGCAGAAGTTGCAGTACGGCAATGATGATTAATAAAGTGACGGCGCCCAGATAACGCCGCCACTCACGGATAAAATACCAACTTAACTGGCTGAATAATCGCACAAGGCAGCTCTCAATCTCAGGTAATCAGGGGGCAACCGGCAGGGCTGTAGTGTATTTGATCTCTTCCATCGCAAAGCTGGAGGTCACATCGATCAGGCCTGTTACACCATTAACTAAACGCTTATAGAAGGCATCATAACTTTTCATGTCGGCAACCTGAATACGCAGCAGATAATCATACTCCCCGGCCATGCGATAGAAGCCCATCACTTCAGGCATGCTTTGCACTACCGACACAAATTCCTGATACCAGTCTTTGCTGTGCTGGGTGGTTTTCACAAACATAAAGGCGGTAAGTGACAGGCCGAGTTTTTCATTATCAAGTAGGGCAACGCGTGCGCGGATGAAGCCATCTTCTTCCAGCTTTTTCAGGCGCTTCCAGCAGGGCGTGGTGGTGAGGTTAACCGCATCCGCCAGTACCTGGAGCGAAACTGTGCAATCCTGCTGCAGCATCGCCAGCAGTTTAAGGTCGATTTTATCTAACATGCGCACTCCGGTAGAAATTTTTTCTCCATTACGCCGATCTTACTGCAAAAGCTGCAAGCTCTTTTTCCTGCACGTGCCTTAAAATAGGGGGCTTTCACCCGGTCGGAAATAACCCTTATGTCTTCATGCTGGATACGCCACGCGATAAACGAAATCAATGCTGACTTTCAACGCTCTGCGGATACGCATCTGATCCGCTTTGCATTGCCCGATTTCCCGGGAATCGGGTTCTATCTGAAAGACGAAAGTACGCATCCCAGCGGTAGCCTGAAACACCGTCTGGCGCGGTCATTGTTTCTTTATGCTCTCGCTAATGGCTGGATCAAACAGGGTACGCCCGTGATTGAAGCGTCATCGGGCAGCACCGCCGTCTCAGAGGCGTATTTTGCCCGCCTGCTGGGCCTGCCCTTTATCGCCGTGATGCCAGCCAGTACGGCCCGACGTAAAATCGAACAAATCACGTTCTATGGTGGACAGTGTCATTTTGTGAGCGATCCCTGTCAGCTTTATGCCGAATCAGAACGGCTGGCGCGGGAACTGAATGGCCACTTCATGGATCAGTTCACCTATGCAGAGCGGGCAACTGACTGGCGCGGCAATAACAACATTGCCGAGAGTATTTTCCGCCAGATGGCGAATGAGCCTTTTCCTGTTCCTCATACGCTGATTATGAGTGCGGGAACCGGTGGGACCTCCGCCACGCTTGGCCGCTACATTCGCTATCAGGGATGCGATACCCGTTTGCTGGTTGTTGATCCGGAGCATTCCGTGTTTTACGACTACTGGCGAAACCGTGATGCCTTGCTCACCGGTCAGCGCGGCAGCATGATTGAAGGCATTGGACGTCCGCGCGTGGAACCGTCGTTTATGCCCGACGTTATTGATGAAATGATCAAAGTCCCGGATGCAGCCTCGATTGCCGCCATGCTTAAGCTGGAAACCCTGCTGGGGCGTAAACCGGGCCCGTCTACCGGCACAAACTTCTGGGGCATGATGCAGGTGGCCAAACGCCTGCGCGACAATAACCAACAGGGTTCACTGGTTACCCTGCTGTGCGACAGCGGCGAGCGCTATCCTGACACTTACTACCAGCCTGACTGGGTCGCACAACATATTGGTGATATCACGCCCTGGCAGCGCGAACTGGAATAATATTTCACCCCGCCAGGCAGATATAACCTGATGTGATCGCCGCCTGCAGCTGTTCAGCGGCGCACTCAGGTATTACCATAAGCGCAAATGTTTAAACTGGGATATCTCATGAAACGCGCTGTTGTGGTGTTTAGCGGTGGGCAAGACTCCACCACCTGTCTGGTTCAGGCTTTGCAACGTTATGATGAAGTGCACTGTGTGACCTTTGATTACGGTCAGCGTCATCGTGAAGAGATTGACGTTGCCCGCGACCTGGCCCTGAAGCTGGGTGCCCGTGCTCATAAAGTGCTGGATGTGACGATGCTGAATGCGCTGGCGGTGAGCAGCCTGACGCGTGACAGCATCCCGGTGCCATCGTATGACCCGACTGCAACCGGCCTGCCCAGCACCTTTGTCCCCGGCCGCAATATCCTGTTTCTGACCCTGGCATCAGTTTATGCCTATCAGGTTGAAGCGGAAGCTGTCATCACAGGCGTTTGCGAGACCGACTTCTCGGGCTACCCCGACTGCCGCGATGAGTTTGTCAAGGCGCTCAACCATGCCGTCAGCCTGGGCATGGCGCGTAACATTCGTTTTGAAACACCGCTGATGTGGCTTAATAAAGCCGAAACCTGGGCGCTGGCCGATTACTGGCAGCAGCTCACCTTAATCCGCGAAGACACCCTCACCTGCTACAACGGCATTAAAGGCGATGGTTGCGGCGACTGTGCCGCCTGCCATCTGCGGGCCAATGGCCTGAAGGCCTATCAGCAGGATCGCGCTGGCATTATGGCCGCCATGAAGGCCAAAACCGGTCTGGAATAATACTTTTGCGGCGACGATGGCGTGTCGCCGCCTCAATCAGACCGGCTTCATTAATCTTTCCAGTCGCTGCCGCAGTTCTCCTTCGAGCGGAACGGCTTTTTGCGTGCGAAGATCAATGCACACAAACGTCAGTGCAGCATCCGCGACCACCGTTTCACTGCCCGCTAACAAAATGTGTTGAGTGATGATGCCACTTTTCCCATTGAGGTGCTTAATATCACTGCTGACCTCCAGTACGTCGCCCAATACGGCCGGGCGACGATAATTGATATTGATGTTTACCACCACAAAAGCCAGTTTTTGCTCAAGCAGCCAGGTAAAGGCCTCTGCTTCTTCCAGCCATTGCCAGCGCGCTTCCTCTAAAAACTCCAGATAACGCGCATTGTTAACATGCTGGTAAACATCCAGATGGTAGCCGCGCACTTTTATCGTGGTCTGCATGATCCTTCTCCTGCTGCTTATTGACTGGTTGGACCTGTTCACTCTAGCAGAGTCCCGCCCTGACAGCAGGTTAAGCATCAGAGTTGCGCTTCACTTCACAATTTTAACCGTGAGGCATTTCGCTCCACCAGCGCGTGACCAAAGCCAGGCACGTCTTTCAGTTGATCTACCGCCGTGAACGGCCCGTATTCTTCACGATAGCTGACGATAGATTGCGCCTTTTTCAGACCAACGCCATTCATCACCGCTGAGAGTTGCTCCGCCGTGGCTTCATTGATACTGACCTGCTCCTGATGCGGCATTGAAACCTGTGCAGCCTGTGTCTCACTGGGGGTTTCCGCCGCTGCCAGTGGCGTTTGAACGAGGGCGCCACACAGGGCGAGGGAAAGATAAAAGGCATGTAAGTGGGTTTTAGCCATGCTGTGTTTCTCCTTGTGTTAAACAGCAGGCTCAGCGTGTCATGTCCGCTAAACAGACTCAAAGGGCAACGTTCTAAAATGGAAAAGGCCGCATAAGCGGCCTTTAGTCATTTCAGCTGTTACCTGAAATTTGCGAGGATTACTGCATTTGAGCAGCGGCACCGTATTTGATTTTGGCCGCTTTACGCAGGTTTTGCAGTAAGGCTTCAAAGGTCAGTTGCGCGTTGTTTTGCGTGACGCCTTTGACCATCTCGTCAATCTGCGCCTGAGGCAGGCTACCGGTCGTAACCTTATTCACCGCGATCAGCACCACATTGCCTTGCATGTCCTCACCCACGCCCCATGACGGTTTGTTATCCGCTGGCTCTGGCAGGTTGAAGGCAGCCTGAGCAACGGGATCCTGCGTGTTACGGTCAACCGTTTTGCTGGCGGTTAACGTCAGACCTGCGGCTTTCAGCACATCCGGTTTACCGGCTTTCAGCTCGGCTAACAGTTTATCAGCCTGGGCTTTTGCCTGTTGCGTCGCTTTATCATGCTTGATCGTCTCGGTGATTTGCGCTTTTACCTTGTCGAGGGGTTCCACCGCTTCGGGTTTATGCGCACTGATACGCAGTACAAAGGCACGATCGCCATCGACATTGATGATGTCAGAGTTATTTCCGGGCGCACCGTTTTGTCCCACTAACCCACCATTGAAGATGGCCTGCTTAACGGCATCAAAGTCGAGATCTTTAGGCACATCGTCACGGCTGAACCAGCCTGTTTCTGTGGCTTTCATACCTGACGCCTGCTCTGCACCAGCCAGCGACTCATTATCATTGCTCGCGGCTTCACTGACTTTCTGCTGCAGTTTGTAGAATTCCGCCTGTGCTTTATCCTGTTTGACCGCGTCCGCGATCTCATCACGTACTTCTGCCAGCGGTTTAACCTGCTCAGGCTTGATGTCGTCAAGACGGGCAATCAGGAAACCTACAGAAGACTTGATTACACCGGAAAGCTGACCCTTTTCTTTCAGTCCCGCATTCTTCAGCTCGTCTGGCGTTGTTGACGGCTCAAGCCAGCCCATATCGCCGCCTTTACGGGAAGAGATCGGGTCAATGGATTTGGTTTTTGCCAGTTCCGCGAAATCCGCGCCGCCTTTCAGCTGCGCCAGAATAGCGTCGGCATCGGCTTCGGTTTTGGTCTGAATCACGCTGTAACGATCGCGCTGGGGCTGCGTGTAGTCCGCTTTATGTTGATCGTACCAGGCCTGAATATCCGCATCGCTGGCATTTTCCTGCATGCTGGCGGCATCCAGTTTGATATAGCTTACGCGGAACTGCTCAGGGGCCATAAAGCTGCTTTTATGCTGCTGATAATACTGGTTGATTTCGTCGTCATTGACGGTTTGCTTTGCAGCCAGAGCATTCACATCGAGGGTAGCCGTCTGAATATCACGCTTTTGCGCCACCAAATCCACCAGCTTAGTGGTTTCATTTTTCAGCATAAAATCGGTATTCGCGACCGCATTGATCAGCTGTTGGGTGGCCAGTTGTTTACGCAACGCTTCGGCATACTGATCCGGCGTGAATCCCATATTGCGGATCATCGCATTGTATTTAGCATTATCGAACTTGCCGTTGGTCTGAAACGCAGACTGGCTGAAGATAGCCTGTTTGACCTGATCGTCACTGATGGCAATATGCAGATCTTTTATGTAGGTATCCAGTAATGCCTGGTCAATCAGCTGAGACAGCGCCTGCTGGCGCATCTGCTGCATGTAACCTTCGTTGCCTGCAAGCTGCGAGAACTGATCACCCAGCATCTGCTGCTGACGATTGCGCTCGTTGTTGAACGCCTGCTCTAACTGCGCACGGCTGATCTCCTGGCCATTAACTTTGGCCGCATAATCGTTGTTACCGCCAATCAGATAGTTGCCAACGCCGGTCAGCACAAAGGAGAGAATGATCAACCCCAAAATAATCTTGAGCACGACATGGTTCGACGCCGCGCGTAAATTGTCCATCATGGTATGACAACACTCCGCTGTAGTGTGAATGTAAAGCCCTGCCGCAATAACGCCATCTTCCCGACGCATTACTCCGCTGCAAGTCTGGCTGGCAGCATGCATCCTGTTGAGACAAGTCTCGCAACCTTAAACCGCCTCTCCGGATGTAAAAAAGGCACATCTTATTGATGTGCCCGTATGTTACATGAGAACGCGTTAACCGTCCTCTAATCCACTCAAGAAAATGTGTTATTGAGTGGTGGCGTTGTCATTAGTTGACAGCGTCTTTCAGTGCTTTACCTGCACGGAAACCCGGTACTTTACCTGCCGGGATAGTAATCTCTTTACCGGTTTGTGGGTTACGGCCGGTGCGCGCTGCACGCTCACGTACTGAGAAAGTGCCGAAACCTACCAGCGCCACTTCATCTCCGCTTTTCAGCGCGTCAGAAACAGAGCCCATAAATGCATCTAAAACACGTCCTGCTGCTGCTTTAGAAATGTCGGCATCGGCAGCAATTTTATCGATCAGTTGTGACTTATTCACTCTATTCATCCCCTCTTTATTATTTCACATCGTACCCACGCTTCCTGTCGGGCACGAACGCGCAGCAAGTTATATCAAGCCTTATATGCCGAAACAACGGTAATCCTCTTATAACATCGCTTCAGCAGCCACCTAAATTAGCGGGACAAAAAAAAGCTGGCAAGCACCAATTGGTGTTGCCAGCGCGGCTTTTTAACGCTTTATGCCATTAATCACTATTTTGCGGTAGCTACCTGCATACCGTAAGGCGCGTTTTCCAGTGCCAGGTTCAGCACTTCCTCAATACGTTTGACCGGATGAATTTCCAGATCGGCAATCACGTTCTGAGGAATTTCTTCCAGATCGCGTTTGTTTTCGTCCGGGATCAGCACCACTTTAATACCACCGCGGTGTGCCGCCAGCAGCTTCTCTTTCAGCCCGCCGATAGGCAGGACCTGACCACGCAGGGTGATCTCGCCGGTCATCGCGACGTTTGAACGCACCGGGTTACCGGTCAGGCAGGACACCAGGGCAGTACACATGGCAATACCGGCACTGGGACCATCTTTCGGCGTCGCGCCTTCCGGTACGTGCACATGGATATCGCGTTTTTCATAGAAATCGCCATTGATACCCAGTTTTTCCGCCCGGGCGCGGACGACAGTCAGCGCGGCCTGAATGGATTCCTGCATGACTTCGCCCAGCGAACCGGTATAAGTCAGCTTGCCTTTACCCGGTACACAGGCGGTTTCAATGGTCAGCAAATCGCCACCCACTTCCGTCCAGGCCAGACCTGTTACCTGACCCACGCGGTTTTCGCTGTCGGCGCGGCCATAGTCAAAACGCTGCACCCCAAGGAAATCCTTCAGGTTTTCACCATTAATGGTGATGTGCTTTTTGGTTTTGTCCATGAGCAGCGTTTTCACTGCTTTACGGCACAGCTTGGACAGTTCACGTTCCAGGCTACGCACACCGGCTTCACGCGTGTAGTAACGAATGATGCCAATGATGGCGCTGTCTTCGACGGTGATCTCAGACGACTTCAGGGCGTTACGCTCAATCTGCTTCGGCAGGAGATGCTGCTTGGCGATATTGAGTTTTTCGTCCTCGGTATAGCCAGAAAGACGAATCACTTCCATACGATCCAGCAGTGGAGCCGGAATGTTCATGGAGTTCGACGTCGCCACAAACATCACATCAGACAGATCGTAATCGACTTCCAGATAGTGGTCGTTAAAGGCGATGTTCTGTTCAGGATCCAGTACTTCCAGCAGCGCTGAGGCCGGATCGCCGCGCATATCCGACGACATTTTGTCGATTTCATCCAACAGGAACAGCGGGTTTTTCACGCCGACTTTCGCCATCTTCTGAATCAACTTGCCCGGCATAGAGCCAATATAGGTACGGCGATGACCGCGAATTTCCGCTTCATCCCGCACGCCGCCGAGGGCCATGCGTACATACTTACGCCCGGTTGCTTTCGCAATAGACTGACCCAGCGAGGTTTTACCCACGCCCGGCGGTCCCACCAGACACAGAATCGGCCCTTTAATTTTGCTGACGCGACTTTGCACCGCAAGGTACTCAAGGATGCGGTCTTTGACGCGTTCCAGGCCATAATGGTCGGTATCCAGCGTTTCCTGGGCTTTGCGCAGATCTTTCTTCACTTTGCTGCGCGCATTCCACGGAACCTGAACCATCCAGTCGATATAGCCGCGCACCACGGTCGCCTCGGCAGACATCGGCGACATCATTTTCAGCTTCTGCAGTTCTGCTTCAGCTTTCTCACGCGCTTCCTGCGGCATTTTGGCCGCATCGATTTTACGTTTTAACGCTTCGTACTCGTCAGGCGTATCATCCATCTCGCCCAGCTCTTTCTGAATGGCCTTCATCTGCTCATTCAGGTAGTACTCACGCTGGCTCTTTTCCATCTGCTTTTTGACGCGATTGCGAATGCGTTTCTCAACCTGCAGCAGATCGATTTCAGATTCCATCATGGCCATCAGATATTCCAGACGTTCATTGACGTCTGACATCTCCAGCACTGACTGTTTATCCGCGAGTTTTAATGGCATGTGCGCCGCCACCGTATCCGCCAGGCGCGCCGCATCATCAATATTGTTCAGTGACGTTAAGACCTCAGGCGGGATCTTTTTATTCAGTTTGATATAGCCTTCAAACTGATTGATCGCCGTGCGCACCAGCACTTCCTGCTCGCGCTCTTCAATCTCCGGAGAGACCAGATATTCCGCCTGGGCGACAAAATGGTCACCGTTGTCAGCCAGCGTAGTGATATTGGCACGCTGTAAACCTTCAACCAGCACTTTTACCGTTCCGTCTGGCAGTTTTAACATCTGCAGTACGGAGGCAATGGTACCCACTGAAAAAAGATCGTTTATGCCAGGTTCATCCGTTGAAGCCTCTTTCTGTGCGACCAGCATGATCTTTTTATCATGATCCATTGCGGCTTCGAGGCACCGAATTGATTTTTCCCGGCCAACAAACAACGGAATTACCATGTGCGGATAAACTACCACGTCGCGCAACGGCAGGACGGGGATTTCAATGCGTTCAGAACGCTCAGGATTCATAGAGCTCTCTCTTAGTTTAGTGTCCGCAAGGTGATGGGTACCGCATCAGGCAGGTGTGCGGTCAAACCCACAGGTGTCTGAGTATATGGGGATGATTGTCAGACATTCAATGTCACAACGGTGAGAAATGCAAAAGGGGAAAGATTTTCCCCTTTATAGATGGCACAATGTGGACGATTTGTTTATTTATTCGCCAGAAGCCTGAGCTTCGTGCTTGCCATAAATCAGCATGGGTTCAGACTGACCTTCAATCACCGACTCATCAATCACCACTTTCTCGACATCTTCCATGGACGGCAGATCGTACATGGTTTCGAGCAGCGCGCCTTCCACGATAGAACGCAGACCGCGCGCACCGGTTTTACGTGACATCGCCTTTTTAGCAATCGCCGTCAGGGCTTCGTCACGGAACTCCAGCTCAACGCCTTCCAGGTTAAACAACGCCTGATACTGCTTGGTGAGTGCGTTTTTCGGCTCACGCAGAATCTGAATCAGCGCTTCCTCACTCAGTTCATTGAGCGTGGCTACCACAGGCAGACGGCCAATGAATTCTGGGATCAGGCCAAATTTGATCAGATCTTCCGGCTCACATTGCGCCAGTAACTCGCCTTCTGTTGCCTTCTGTGATTTACCTTTCACCGTTGCGCCAAAGCCAATGCCTGAACCGGTTTCAACGCGCTGCGAGATAACCTTATCCAGACCGGCGAAGGCGCCACCACAGATAAACAGAATCTTAGAGGTATCGACCTGCAAAAACTCCTGCTGCGGATGCTTACGGCCACCCTGCGGCGGCACAGCGGCGACGGTGCCTTCAATCAACTTCAGTAACGCCTGTTGCACACCCTCACCCGATACGTCACGGGTGATCGATGGGTTGTCTGATTTACGTGAAATTTTATCGATTTCATCGATATAGACGATACCACGTTGGGCTTTCTGCACATCGTAGTCACATTTTTGCAGCAGCTTCTGGATGATATTTTCGACGTCTTCCCCCACATAACCGGCTTCGGTCAGCGTGGTTGCATCCGCCATGGTAAAAGGCACATCCAGTAAACGGGCCAGGGTTTCAGCCAGCAACGTTTTACCGCTACCGGTCGGACCGATCAGCAGAATGTTACTTTTGCCCAGTTCGATACCGTTGCTGGTATCCCCGTTGCGTAAACGTTTGTAGTGGTTGTACACCGCCACGGCCAGGACTTTTTTGGCCCGTTCCTGACCAATAACGTAATCGTCGAGGTGATGGCGGATCTCATGCGGCGTAGGCAGCGCACTACGTTCGCGATGCGGGGCAACCTCTTTAATCTCTTCGCGAATAATGTCGTTACACAGATCAACGCACTCATCGCAGATATACACTGACGGCCCGGCAATCAGCTTACGCACTTCATGCTGGCTTTTGCCGCAAAAAGAGCAGTACAGCAACTTTCCTGAACCGTCTTTGCGCTTATCTGTCATCAGTTAACCTCTTCTTGTTCTCAGGCCGTACCAGCCGTACAGCACTGGCCGTGGGTACACGGCCGATGTTCATTCAACCCGTCATTATCTTGTCCTGTTAACTATAGACCAGAGACAAGGTGAAGTTAGGGCTTATTGGCGATGCGTCAGGATTGAATCGACCAATCCATACTCTACCGCTTCGCTGGCGGAGAGGAAACGGTCACGCTCAGTGTCACGCTCAATTTCTTCCAGTGACTTACCGGTATGTTCCGCCATGAGCTCGTTCATGCGCTGCTTCACTTTCAAAATTTCACGCGCATGAATCTCAATGTCGGTCGCCTGTCCCTGATAGCCACCCAGCGGTTGGTGAATCATCACGCGTGAGTTTGGCAGGCAGAAACGCTTGCCTTTCGTCCCGGCTGTCAGCAGGAAAGCCCCCATTGAGCAGGCCTGGCCCATACAAATGGTGCTGACGTCAGGCTTGATAAACTTCATGGTGTCATAAATTGACATGCCAGCCGTAATGACGCCACCCGGTGAGTTGATATAAAGGTAAATATCTTTTTCCGGGTTCTCCGCTTCCAGAAACAGCATCTGGGCCACAATCAGGTTAGCCATGTGATCTTCTACCTGGCCGGTTAAGAAGATAACGCGCTCTTTAAGCAGACGGGAATAGATGTCGTATGAACGCTCGCCGCGCGAGGTTTGCTCGACCACCATTGGCACCAACGCATTGTGCGGTGCAGTAAACTCACGATCGCCACTGTATGACATTACCGTCTCCTGGATAAATTTCATTGGCAACATTCTGTACCGATTTTACGTAAGACGAGCAACAAAAACTATGCTCTGCCTCTTACCGACAACATCAGGACGGTTAATCAGTCAGCCGAACTGTTTTTTGCATACTCCCTCTATCTTGGGATAGTGCTCAGTTGTTTCAAGCATAACAACCTTTTCATCAATCGCTAACCCGGAAAAAGCGATGCGTGAACAATTCGCCTAAAAATTAATCAAATAGCGACAGACCCGTTGCCAGAAAGCGTATTACAGAAAAAAGCCCGCGACTTTTCAGGCGCGGGCTTTAGCACAAGGGGTTAAACGGACGATCAGGCCTGAGCGGTCTGATTCATCAGTTCCTGGAAGTTAGTTTCTTTTTCAGAAACTTTGGCTTTCGCCAGCACAGCTTCAACCGCCTGCTCTTCCAGCGCCACATTGCGCATGTTGTTCATCAGCTCGTTATTTTTGCTGTAGAACTCGATCACTTCCTGCGGATCTTCGTAAGCAGACGCCATTTCTTCGATCAGCACTTTAACGCGATCTTCATCGGCTTTCAGCTCGTGCGTGCGAATCACTTCGCCCAGCAGCAGACCGACCAGAACGCGACGCTTCGCCTGCTCTTCGAACAGTTCGCGTGGCAGTTCCAGCGCTTGCTTCTCGTTACCACCAAAGCGTTGTGCAGCCTGACGACGCAGAACGTCGATTTCGCTGTCGATCAGCGCAGCAGGCACATCAATAGGGTTCGCTTCAACCAGACCGTCGATAGCCTGTGTCTTCACGCGGTTACGAATCGCGCCTTTCAGCTCACGTTCCATGTTCTTACGCACTTCCGCACGCAGGCCCGCAACCGAACCATCTTCCACGCCGAAACGCTTGATGAATTCTTCGGTCAGTTCTGGCAGTTCGCGCGTTTCCACTTTCTTCAGCACGATCTCGAACTTCGCGTCTTTCCCTTTCAGGTTTTCCGCGTGGTAGTCGTCAGGGAATTTCACGTCGATAGTGAAGGTTTCGCCTGCTTTGTGACCCACAACGCCTTCTTCAAAGCCTGGGATCATACGGCCCTGGCCCATGGCCAGAACGAAGTCAGATGCTTTACCGCCTTCGAATTCTTCGCCGTCAACAGAACCGGTGAAATCGAGGGTAGCGCGGTCTTCAGCACCCGCTGCAGCGTCGGTTTCAATCCAGTTAGCCTGCTGCTTGCGCAGCGTTTCCAGCATGGTATCGACATCGGCGTCGGTCACTTCGACCTGAGGCTTTTCAACTTCGATGTTTTCCAGGCCTTTCAGCTCAACTTCTGGATACACTTCGAACTCAACCGCATAGGTGAAGTCCTGACCTTCTTTATATTCGCCTGGCACATAGTTAGGCGCGCCAGCCGGATTGATCTTCTCTTTGATGATGGCGTCAACAAAGTTACGCGTCATCAGATCGCCCAGCACGTCCTGGCGCACAGAAGCACCGTAGCGCTGCGCGACGATGTTCATGGGCACTTTGCCTTTACGGAAACCATCGATACGGACTTTCTTCGCCACATCCACCAGTTCTTTTTTAACGGCGCTTTCGATGCTGTCAGCTGCGACAGTAATCGTAATGCGACGGCCCAGGCCCTGAGTGGTTTCTACAGAAACTTGCATCTTGTTACCTCAAAAAATCACGTGCTCGGTCAACTTCAGACACCACACATTAATTAATGCGCCGTATCTAACAACCGGGACGGCTTCCGTGAAGAGAACCTGATCCCTGTTACCAGAAGCGTCCCGAAGACATTCCGGAAAAATAGACGCAGCATTATAGCGGCATCACTGAGATGAGTCGAGGACGCTAAGTCACCACTTTTCAGGGAGTTTGCTGCTTTTTTGAGCCAGGTAACGCGTTTAGCAAGGATAAAACACAAAAACGGCCCGCAGGCCGTTTAAAAAGAGAGGGTGTTATGCGAGTGTGCCCGCACCGCGACAGTTCGGCGAAGCGAGTACCGTATCCTGCAATCCTTCCCACTCTTTCAGGGTATAAGTATGCAAGGCCAGTGCGTGAACACTTCCCGCCAGCTCAGCACTGAGTTCACCATAAATTGCGCGATGGCGGGCGAGAAAACGCTGACCGGTAAAAACGTCGCTGACAATCACCACTTTGAAATGGCTTTCAGAACCGGCAGGCACATTGTGTCGGTAGCTTTCATCATGCACTTCCAGATGAGCCGGCTCAAAAGCCAGGCGCAGCTTCTCTTCTATCTGTTCTCGAATCATGGTTTTACCCTCAATGGCGAGCGCTGTGCCCCATCTGTTTAAATAATAGTCCGTTTTTGGCTGCGCAACGCGACAGCGGACGTAATATTATCACTCCGTCGCCCTCTTCGCTTGTGCCTTGTCAGGCGGGGAATATGAAAAGGTAGAGAGCAAGAAAAAGCGCCTTGCGCGGTTTACCTTGTGGCAAAGGGCTTTATTCACTGCACCGCTTTGCTATGATGGCCGCAGTTTTTGCACACCAACCCATGACACTAACGAGAAAGCGTATGTTGAAAAAACTGTTATTCCCGCTGCTGGCTGCTTTTATCCTGGCCGGTTGCGCTTCCAGCAACAACACATTGACCATTCAACCTAAGATTCAGCTGCCACAGCGCGATCCGAGCCTGATGGGCATTACGGTGAGTATCAACGGCGCCGATCAGCGTCGCGATCAGGCGCTGGCAAAAGTTAATCGCGATGGACAACTGGTCAGCCTGACCCCGTCGCGCGATCTGCGTTTCTTACTTCAGGAAGTGCTGGAGAAACAAATGACAGCGCGCGGCTATATGGTCGGTCCTAATGGCGCGGTTGATCTGCAAATCATCGTCAATAATCTGTATGCCGACGTCACCCAGGGTGATGTGCGTTACAGCATTACCACCAAGGCGGATATCTCTATCGTGGCGACCGCGAAAAATGGCAATAAACAGATTAAAAATTACCGCCAGACCTACAGCGTAGAAGGGGCTTTCAGCGCCACCAATCAGAAAATCACCAATGCGGTGAATTCTACGCTGAGCGACGTGATCGCCGATATGGCGCAGGACACCAGCGTCAACGACTTCATCAAACAAAACGCCCGTTAATCAGGTCTTTTGCCCGGCACCCGGCCGGGCACTTTTCAAGGTCAGTATGAATCACTACTTCCGTGTCTTCCGCCAAAAAAATGCAGCCATTTTACTCCTTCTGGGATTCGCATCAGGTTTGCCTCTGGCCTTAACCAGCGGGACGCTGCAGGCGTGGATGACGGTGGATAATATCGATTTGAAAACCATCGGATTCTTTTCACTGGTGGGCCAGGCCTATGTGTTTAAGTTTCTCTGGTCCCCCATGATGGATCGCTTCACGCCGCCGCTTCTCGGTCGGCGCAGAGGCTGGTTGCTCATTACGCAACTGGCACTGGTGGCCAGCATTGTGGCAATGGGCTTTTTGCAGCCCAGCCGGGATTTAACCCTGATGGCGGCACTGGCGGTACTGATTGCATTCTGTTCTGCGTCACAGGATATCGTCTTCGATGCCTGGAAAACGGATGTGTTGCCGCCGGAAGAACGCGGAAGTGGCGCTGCCATCACGGTGTTAGGCTATCGCCTGGCAATGTTGATATCGGGCGGTCTGGCGCTGTGGCTGGCCGATCGCTATCTCGGCTGGGAGGCGACTTACTGGCTCATGGCCCTGCTCCTGCTGCCCTGTCTTATCGCAACCTGTCTTGCCAAAGAGCCGGACAACGCGCAGGCCGCGCCGCGCACGCTACGTCAGGCGGTTGTCGATCCTCTGCACGATTTTTTTAATCGCAACAACGCCTGGCTGCTGATCACGCTCATCATTCTTTACAAGCTCGGCGATGCATTTGCCGCCTCTCTCACCACCACCTTTTTGATTCGCGGCGTGGGATTTAATCCGGGCGACGTCGGGCTGGTAAACAAAACGCTGGGCTTGCTGGCGACCATCATTGGCGCGCTTTATGGCGGCATGCTGATGCAGCGCCTGAGCCTGTTTCGCGCGTTAATGATTTTTGGCCTGCTCCAGGCGGTGTCGAATTTCGGCTACTGGCTGCTGGCGGTCACCGACAAACACCTCTGGAGCATGGCGAGCGCGGTCTTTATTGAGAACCTGTGTGGCGGAATGGGAACCGCTGCGTTTGTCGCGCTGCTGATGACGCTGTGTAATAAGTCCTTCTCGGCGACGCAGTTCGCCCTGCTGTCTGCGCTTTCAGCGGTAGGCCGGGTTTACGTGGGACCTGCAGCCGGTTATCTGGTCGAGATCTGGGGCTGGCCAACGTTCTACGCCTTTACCGTTTTCGCCGGTCTGCCGGGCCTGGCCCTGCTGGCTTTTTGTCGCGGTACACTGGACTTTACCCAAAAAACCGGCCAGTTTTTGCCGCGCCGCTATTTTTCCACAGGCTACCGTTGGACGAAACGGCTGTTTGCAGGCGGATGCGGGTTACTGGCGCTATGGCTGCTGTCGCTGGCGCTGAATGCAACGGGTATGCTCACGCTTTCGGCGTGGCTGGCTCCGCTGTTTGAAGCCGGTATGGCGCTGGCGCTTTGCGGTGTGCTGTCCGGTGTGGTGCTGGATTATCGCGCATTGAGAAAGGCCGGGAATTGACCTTTTGCCTCATAATCGCACAGTCGCAGGTGCCATTTCAGCCAATTGGTTAAGCGCACCTAATTTGTCTTTGCGTGTCAATTTACAAAAAATATTTTTATCATGTGCGCGCTTCGGGCAAGATATTTAAATCCGGTACGCAATTAATTAAGTTAAAAATTAGAGAAAAAATGATGCAATATTGTTAAATAATTGGGTATTAAAAGTCAGGGTTATTCCTTTCCTACTTTTGTTTAACCCCGCATCCATCTCTTTTTGTTATATTACTGCCAACTGCTTGTCCACGTTAATAATTTGTCACCGAGAACAACATCTGTGACACCCTTAGCAAAAGGTGTCAACATGGTTCTGACACATCCTTAAGCTGGTTTACACTGCATAAACCTTCCCGTAAAATGCGCGCACACTTAAACGACAATAGAGCCCTTTGTCATTGAGGTCGTTAAATGAGACTCAGTAAATACAATAAAAGTTTGGGGATTTTGTCATTAATCGCAGGCACTTTATTAATGAGTGGCTGCGATAATGCATTGTTAAATCCCAAAGGACAGATTGCGCTGGAGCAACGTTCGCTGATACTGACCGCTTTTGGTCTGATGATGATCGTCGTGATTCCTGCAGTCTTAATGGCCGTCGTGTTTGCCTGGAAATATCGGGCGTCGAACACGAATGCTAAGTACAGTCCTAACTGGTCACACTCCAATAAAGTGGAAGCTGTGGTCTGGACCATTCCGATCCTGATCATCGTTTTCCTTGGTGTACTGACCTGGAAATCAACCCATGCGCTGGAGCCAAGCAAACCCCTGGCCTCTGACGTGAAACCGGTTGAAATTGACGTCGTTGCTCTGGACTGGAAATGGTTATTCATTTATCCAGAACAAGGTATTGCGACAGTTAACCAGATTGCCTTCCCGGCAAACACCCCGGTTAACTTCAAAATCACCTCCAACTCCGTCATGAACTCCTTCTTTATTCCTACGCTCGGTAGCCAGATCTACGCGATGGCGGGCATGCAGACCAAACTGCACCTGATTGCCAACGAGCCAGGAACTTTCGACGGTATTTCCGCCAACTTCAGTGGTCGCGGTTTCTCTGGCATGAAGTTCAAAGCCATTGCAACCAAAGACGATGCGGAGTTCCAGCAGTGGGTTGCCAAAGTAAAAGCGGCACCTAACACGCTGATGACGATGGATGATTTCGAGAAAGTGGCTGTGCCAAGCGAAAATCACCCGGTGGAATATTTCTCTTCAGCTAATCCTGAACTGTTCTTGCAGGTCATTAACAAGTTCATGAATAGCCACGGGAAAATGGACATGTCTGAACACAAAGGCATGGACATGAGTCACACCGCTACCGCGGGAGCCGAGGAATAATACGATGTTCGGAAAATTAACTCTGGATGCAGTGCCCTACCATGAACCGATTATCATGGTTACGGTTGCCGGCATCATCATTGCAGGTCTGGCGATCGTCTCTGCCATCACCTACTTTGGTAAGTGGAAATATCTGTGGTCTGAATGGCTGACGTCAATCGACCATAAAAAACTGGGTATCATGTATATCATCATGGCGTTCGTCATGCTGCTGCGCGGCTTTGCTGACGCCGTGATGATGCGTACCCAACAGGTTCTGGCTTCCTCCGGGGAAGCAGGCATATTGCCCCCTCATCACTACGACCAGATCT
Organism: Pantoea sp. SGAir0180; assembly: GCF_043546245.1. Taxonomy (NCBI): domain Bacteria; kingdom Pseudomonadati; phylum Pseudomonadota; class Gammaproteobacteria; order Enterobacterales; family Erwiniaceae; genus Pantoea; species Pantoea sp. SGAir0180. The sequence continues at coordinate 2,748,069 of NZ_CP028071.1, forward strand.
TTACCGCTCACGGCGTAATCATGATCTTCTTCGTGGCGATGCCATTCGTGGTGGGCCTGATGAACATTGCCGTACCGTTGCAAATCGGTGCGCGTGACGTTGCCTTCCCGTTCCTGAACAACCTGAGCTTCTGGTTTACCGCAATCGGTGTGATTCTGGTTAACCTGTCTCTGGGTGTCGGCGAATTCGCGCAAACTGGCTGGCTGGCCTATCCACCGCTGTCGGGGGCAGAATACAGTCCCGGCGTGGGGGTGGATTACTGGATCTGGAGTCTCCAGCTTTCCGGTATTGGTACAACCCTGACCGGTATTAACTTCTTCGTGACCATTCTGAAGATGCGTGCGCCGGGCATGGACCTGTTCAAAATGCCCGTCTTTACCTGGGCTGCGCTGTGCACCAACGTCCTGATCATCGCTGCGTTCCCGGTTCTGACCGTGACTCTGGCGCTGTTGACACTTGATCGTTACCTCGACTTCCATTTCTTTACTAATGATATGGGCGGTAACATGATGATGTACGTCAACCTGATCTGGGTCTGGGGTCACCCAGAGGTGTACATTCTTGTTCTGCCGGTGTTTGGTGTCTTCTCTGAAGTCACGGCCACCTTCTCGAAAAAACGTCTGTTTGGTTATACCTCACTGGTCTGGGCGACCATCGCCATTACCGTGTTGTCGTTCATCGTCTGGCTGCACCACTTCTTCACCATGGGTGCCGGTGCCAACGTTAACGCCTTCTTCGGTATCATGACGATGATCATCGCGATTCCGACCGGGGTTAAAATCTTTAACTGGCTGTTCACCATGTATCAGGGTCGCATTCAGATGCACTCTGCGATGCTGTGGACCGTAGGCTTCCTGGTCACCTTCTCTGTGGGTGGTATGACCGGTGTTCTGCTGGCCGTTCCGGGCGCTGACTTTGTCCTGCACAACAGTCTGTTCCTGATTGCGCACTTCCATAACGTGATTATCGGTGGTGTGGTATTCGGTTGTATGGCGGGTGTGACCTACTGGTTCCCGAAAGCCTTCGGCTTTACCCTGAACGAAACCTGGGGCAAACGTGCTTTCTGGTTCTGGATCATCGGCTTCTTCGTTGCCTTTATGCCGCTGTACGCACTGGGCTTCATGGGAATGACCCGTCGTCTGAGCCAGGATATCGATCCTCAGTTCCACTCTCTGCTGGTTGTTGCAGCGGTAGGTGCGGGTCTGATTGCCTGCGGTATTATTTGTCAGCTGATCATGTTCTACGTGTCTGTACGTGACCGCGACCAGAACCGTGACCTGACTGGCGATCCGTGGGGTGGCCGTACGCTGGAGTGGGCAACCTCTTCACCACCGCCGTTCTATAACTTTGCTGTTATCCCGCATGTGCATGAGCGTGACGCTTTCTGGGAAATGAAAGAGAAAGGCGAAGCGTACAAGCAGCCGGCTAAATATGAAGAAATTCATATGCCGAAAAACAGCGGTGCTGCGATTGTTATTGCCGCGTTTGCGACCATCTTCGGTTTTGCGATGATCTGGCATATCTGGTGGCTGGCAGGTCTTACTTTCCTCGGCATGATCGTAAGCTGGATCGTGAAGAGCTTCGACGAAGACGTGGACTACTACGTCCCTGTTGCCGAAGTAGAGAAGATTGAAAAGCAGCACTTTGACGAAATCAGCAAAGCAGGTCTGAAATAATGTCAACTACCGTAAAACACCACCACGACGCCCATGCGGAGCATGGGCATCACGATGCAGGAGCCAATAAAGTCTTTGGCTTCTGGATCTACCTGATGAGTGACTGCATTATCTTTGCAACCCTGTTTGCGACCTATGCAGTTATGGTTAACAACACCGCCGGCGGCCCGGCAGGCAAAGATATCTTTGAACTGCCGTTCGTGCTGGTTGAAACCGCCCTGCTGTTATTAAGCTCCATCACCTACGGCATGGCTGTTATCGCCATGAACAAGGAAAACAAAGGCGCCGTTATCGGCTGGCTGGCGTTGACCTTCCTGTTTGGTGCGGGCTTTATCGGGATGGAAATCTATGAATTCCATCACCTGATTGCTGAAGGCTTCGGTCCAAACCGTAGTGGCTTCCTGTCCGGCTTCTTTACACTGGTCGGTACGCACGGTCTGCACGTGACCTCGGGTCTGATCTGGATGGCCGTGCTGATGTTCCAGATCGCGAAACGCGGTCTGAACGCCACTAACCGTACCCGTATCATGTGTCTGAGCCTGTTCTGGCACTTCCTGGACGTGGTTTGGATCTGCGTGTTTACCGTTGTTTATCTGATGGGAGCCATGTAATGAGTCATTCTGTTAACGAACATGGTGCATCACACGGTAGCGTGAAGTCTTACATGATCGGCTTCATCCTCTCTATCATCCTGACGGCAATCCCGTTCTGGATGGTAATGGATGGTAGTGCTTCTCATGGAACCATCCTCGGCGTTGTGCTGGTCTGTGCAGTCGTTCAGGTGCTGGTTCACCTGGTTTACTTCCTGCATCTGGACAGCAAATCTGAGGGCGGCTGGAACATGGTGGCCATTGTCTTCTCAGCAATCATTATCCTGATTGTTGTGGTTGGCTCACTGTGGATCATGTGGAACCTCAACTACAACATGATGCCCCACTAAAGAGTCTGTGTAATGTTTAAGCAATACCTGCAAGTTACAAAGCCAGGAATTATTTTCGGGAATTTAATTTCTGTGATTGGCGGATTTTTGCTGGCCTCTAAGGGCAGCATTGATTACGCCCTGTTTCTCACCTCACTGGTTGGCGTGTCGCTGGTGGTTGCGTCAGGTTGTGTCTTCAACAACGTGATTGACCGTGATATCGACATCAAGATGGAGAGAACCAGGAATCGGGTGCTGGTTAAAGGCCTTATCTCCGCGAAAGTAAGCCTGGTGTATGCCACTGTGTTGGGTATTGCTGGCTTTGCACTGCTGTATTTCGGTGCTAACCCGCTGGCCATGTGGCTGGCGGTGATGGGCTTCGTGGTATACGTTGGCGTTTACAGCCTGTATATGAAGCGTCATTCGGTTTACGGTACGCTGATTGGTAGCTTGTCTGGCGCTGCGCCGCCGGTGATTGGCTACTGTGCCGTGACCAATGAGTTCGATGCGGGCGCCCTGATCCTGCTGGCGATTTTTAGCCTGTGGCAGATGCCGCACTCTTATGCGATTGCTATCTTCCGCTTTAAGGATTACCAGGCTGCCAACATCCCGGTCTTACCGGTTGTGAAAGGCATCTCTGTAGCAAAAAATCATATTACGCTTTATATCCTGGCGTTTATGATTGCCACGCTGATGCTGACGCTGGGTGGCTATGCAGGCTATAAGTATCTGGTCGTTGCCGCTGCCGTCAGCGTCTGGTGGCTGGGCATGGCGCTGTCAGGTTATAAAACCTCAAACGATCGGGTTTGGGCACGTAAACTGTTTGTCTTCTCCATCGTCGCCATCACCGCGCTGAGCGTGATGATGTCAGTGGATTTCATGACGCCTGCGTCAAAAGATTTGCTGACTTACGTGCGCTGATGTGTACCAAAACAGCATGAAACGGGCGCGATTTTCGCGCCCTTTCTTTTTGTTACGACTGCTTAAGAACTATTGTTTTACCCTTCCACTCTCCCTCCCTAAAATAAATGCAGCACATCAACAGAGGTAGGAATGAACGATAACAAAATGACTCCGGTGGAGCTGCGCGCCACATGGGGCCTTGGCACGGTCTTTTCCCTGCGTATGCTGGGAATGTTTATGGTCCTGCCGGTATTGACCACCTATGGCATGGCGCTCCAGGGAGCGAGTGAAACCTTAATCGGTCTGGCCATTGGCATTTATGGCCTGGCTCAGGCCATTTTCCAGATCCCCTTTGGCCTGCTGTCCGATCGTATTGGACGCAAGCCTCTGATTGTGGGCGGCCTGCTGCTGTTTGTCCTTGGCAGCGTGATTGCCGCCAGCACGGAATCCATTTGGGGCATCATCCTTGGCCGGGCGTTGCAGGGTTCGGGCGCGATTGCGGCCGCCGTGATGGCGCTGCTGTCGGATTTAACGCGTGAACAGAACCGCACCAAGGCGATGGCGTTTATTGGCATCAGTTTTGGCGTTACCTTTGCGATTGCGATGGTGGTGGGACCGATTGTGACCCACGCACTGGGCCTGCATGCGCTGTTCTGGATGATCGCAACGCTGGCGACGCTGGGTATTCTCATTACGCTTTGGGTGGTCCCCTCCTCCACTCAGCATGTCCTGAACCGTGAGTCGGGCATGGTGCGCGGCAGCTTTAAAAAAGTGCTGGCCAACCCGCGCCTGGTAAAACTGAATCTTGGCATCTTCTTTTTGCATATCCTGTTGATGTCGAGCTTTGTTGCGCTGCCCGACCAGTTTGAGCAGGCGGGATTACCGCCATCAGAACACTGGAAGGTCTATTTAACGACCATGCTGATCGCCTTTGCGGGCGTCGTGCCTTTTATCATTTATGCGGAAGTGAAGCGCAAAATGAAGCGCGTCTTTGTCGGCTGTGTCGGCATGATGGTCATCGCAGAAATTGTTTTATGGGGCGCACAGGGCCATTTCTGGACGCTGGTGCTCGGCGTACAGCTCTTCTTCCTTGCCTTTAACCTGATGGAAGCCATCCTGCCTTCCCTGGTCAGTAAGGAATCGCCTGCCGGTTACAAAGGGACAGCAATGGGGCTTTACTCCACCAGCCAGTTTCTGGGCGTTGCGATCGGCGGAAGCCTGGGCGGTTGGGTGTTCGGTCATTTTGATGCGCAAACTGTGTTTATGGTGGGAGCGATTGTGGCGGCAATCTGGCTGTTCGTCAGTATGACCATGCAGGAACCGCCCTACGTCAGCAGTCTGCGCATTGTGCTGAGTGATGCGGCGCTGGCAGTACCGAATCTGGAGAAGCGCCTGAAGGCCCAGCCTGGAGTGAACGCGGTGCTGATCGTACCGGAAGAAAAAAGCGCTTACATTAAGATCGACAGTAAGATCACCAGCCGACCGGAGCTTGAAGCCCTTATCGGCGGTGGCTAATCCCCTGCCCTCACCGGGTTTGTTGTCTTTGACAAACCCGGTTCCTCCCGTTTATCCCCGCGCAAAATGCGTCCCTCTGGTCACGCAATTTACGTCACGGACATCAGCACCTTGCAGGGCAAAAGCGTTGCTGTCGCGGAAGGGGATCAGTGACAGCCAGACTGGTGTCACAGTCAGGCTGCCAACCCGACAGGATGCCTCAGAGGGCATCCTGTGCTAACGTGCTGAGTGGAGGGATTAATCGCGGAAGTTTTTGAACTGGAAAGGCTGGCCCAGGTTGCCATTACGCACCAGCGCCATTGCGCCCTGTAAATCATCACGAGACTTACCCGTTACGCGCAGAGATTCGCCCTGAATCTGCGTCTGCACTTTCAGCTTGCTGTCTTTAATCAGCTTCACCAGCTTTTTCGCGACGTCGCTTTCAATGCCTTTTTTCATTTTGGCATCCACGCTCCAGCTTTTGCCGCTGTGTTCAATCTCTTCTGGTACTTCCAGCGCCGCGCCTTCAATACCGCGCTTGAGCATTTTCTCGCGCAGGATATCCACCAGCTGCTTTACCTGAAAATCCGATTCACTGATGACCTTAATGGTTTCATTTTTTTCATTGAGTTCGTAACTGGCAGTGACGTTGCGAAAATCAAAACGCGTCGACAGTTCACGGTTAGCATTCTCTACTGCGTTGCGAACTTCCTGCATGTCGACTTCTGAAACGATATCGAAAGATGGCATCTCTTCTTCTCCTGAGGCTAAACTGGCATGCATAATACGCGTCTTACGGCACTAAATAAAATCGCACTGTGTAGCGCTATACTTAACTCATTGCCACAGCGCATAAATAATAAGCCCGCGAGCGGGAGGCAGCATGAAAATAACCGTATTAGGATGTGGCGCATTGGGCCAGGTGTGGCTCACCGCTCTTGCCCATTGCGGGCACGATGTCCAGGGCTGGTTACGCGTACCTCAGCCCTACTGCTCAGCAAATGTAATCGATCCGCTGGGGCGCGTGACGAACCGGACCTTCATTGCCAACGATCCGCTGTTTTTGGCGCAGAGCCAACTGCTGTTGGTGACGCTGAAAGCCCCGCAGGTATCAACGGCCGTAAAAAATCTGGAAAGCGTGATGTCAGAAAACTGCCCGGTTTTGTTGTTGCACAATGGCATGGGCACGCTTGGCGAATTAAAAGGTCTGACGCAGCCGCTGTTACGCGGTATCACCACGCACGCCGCAATGCGGGATGGCACGGTCATTAAGCACGTCGCCACGGGCGTCACCCATATTGGTCCCGGCAACCGTAAAAGCGAGCACTGGAGTGAGGTCGCCGATGTGCTGCACGAAGCGCTGCCCGATGTCGCCTGGCATGACAATATCCGGGCGGCCTGCTGGCGTAAGCTGGCGGTAAACTGTGTGATCAACCCACTCAGCGTGATTTACGACTGTCAGAATGGCGCACTGCGTCAGCATCAGGCAGACATCATCACCTTATGTGACGAAATCAGTTGGGTTATGGAGCATGAAGGCCAGTCCGTGGCCAGCCAGAGCCTGCAGGATCAGGTGCTGAATGTGATTGAGACGACCGCCGCCAACACCTCATCAATGCTGCAGGATATACGCGCTCAGCGACTGACGGAAATTGAATACATCACCGGCTTTCTGCTGCGTCGCGCACGCACTCACGGCTTAGTGTTACCTGAAAACACCCGGCTGTACGACATGATTAAACGCAAGGAGTCTTATTATGGGCGCGAACGCCTCGGTACTGGTCTGTCTGGCTCATGGCAGTGAAGAGACGGAAGCCGTTACCACACTCGATCTGCTGGTCCGTGGCGGGATAAAAACGGTGACCGCCAGCGTGGAAAGCGATGGCTGCCGTGAAATCGTCTGTTCGCGCGGCGTTCGCCTGCTGGCCGACGTCCCGCTGGTCGAGGTGGCGGACAACGCCTACGATGCCATTGTCCTGCCCGGCGGACTAAAAGGAGCCGAGACATTTCGTGACAGTCCGCTGTTGGTTGAAACCGTACGCCAGTTTCATTTGTCAGGACGTATTGTTGCGGCCATCTGCGCAGCCGCTGGCACGGTACTGGTGCCGCATAAACTGTTTCCGGTCGGCAATATGACAGGGTACCCCGGTTTAAAGTCCACCATACCGGAAGAGAAATGGATGGAACGTCGTGTCGTCTGGGATCCGCGAGTCAATTTGCTCACCAGTCAGGGACCGGGCACGGCGATGGATTTTGCGCTGAAATTAATTGATTTGCTAGCAGGCAGTGATAAAGCACGTGAGGTCGCGGCACAACTGGTGCTGGCGCCGGGTATTTACGACTATCAGGCCAGTTAAGTCGCCGGTTCAGACGCCTGCCGGACGCTCTGTGCTCGTCTTGCCCTGGTACGCAAGGCGAGCACAGGGGGAAGCGGTCAGTGACCGCTATGCGGATTACGGACGATATACCTTCACGTTTTTAAACCCCTGCTCATGCAGATAGAGCGCCTGTAATTTACTCATCACACCGCGATCGCAGTACAACAGCCAGGTTTTGTTCTGATCAAGGTCGCCAAACTGCGTACTGAGTTTGTAGAAAGGCATCGACTTCACCTCCGTTCCCGCCAGCTGTAGCGGTTTGTCTTCCTGCTCATCCACGGAGCGGATATCCAGCACGCTGTCGTTTTCGTTCAGCAAGCCGACCGTCTCAACCTCAACCACCTCTTCCTGCGTCTGCTCCGCGATTTCGCGAATATCCACATTGGTCGCCTCGGCCACCATACGTTCCAGAATCGCGAAATCAAACTGGCTTTCTTCGGCTTCGATTTTGCCTTTTACCGCTTTGACCGTCGGGCTTTTCGAAATCACGCCACAATATTCCGGCATGGTGCTGGCAAAGTCTTCGGTGCCGATTTCACGCGCCACTTTAATAATGTGCTCTTTGTCGTGGGAAATCAGCGGGCGCAAAATCAACGTATCGGAGGCATTGTCGATCAGTCGCAGATTGGTCAGCGTCTGGCTGGAGACCTGCCCCACCGCTTCGCCTGTGACCAGGGCCTGTACGCCATAACGTTCCGCCACCATTGAGGCTGCACGGACCATCATACGTTTCAGCACCACGCCCATTTGACCGTCGTCGATTTTTTCTAAAATTTCGCCGACAACTGGCTCAAAGTTGATTGCCACAAAACGCACACGGTGCGAACGGCCAAAGCGGTTCCACAGATAATGGGCGACCTGACGTACGCCGATTTCATGTGCCGCGCCGCCCAGGTTAAAGAAGCAGTAGTGAACGCGGCTGCCACGACGCATCAGCATGTAGCTGGAAACGCCGGAGTCAAATCCCCCCGAGATCAGCGACAGCACATCTTCCTGGGTACCAATCGGGAAGCCGCCCAGCCCTTCATAGCGTGCGGTGACCAGCGTTAAGCGGTTTTCTTCCACTTCGAGGTTAACCGTCACCTCAGGTTTCTTAAGCTGAACGGTGGCGCTGGCGATGTGCTGATTTAGCCCGCCGCCAACATAGCGTTCGACGTCCTGCGAACTGAAGCTGTGTTTGCCACGGCGCTTAACCCGCACGCAAAAGGTTTTGTTTTCCAGGCTGTCGCGATACTGTGCCAGCGTCTGCTCGAAAATATCGTGGATGTCGGTATATTCGCGCTCTTCAACCGCAAGAACATGATGAATACCCGGGATGCGCATCAGCTCATCGGGAATAATCTGCCGCATGGCTTCATCTTTGCAGCGCACTTCAATATGATCCCAAAAACGCACCACCGCGATCTCATCGCTGACCGTTTTGAGCACGTTGCGGATATTACTGGCAAGAATCTTAATAAAGCGCAGACGCACCGACTGACTCTTGATGGTGATTTCAGGAAATAACTTGACGATAAACTTCATGGCAATACAGCTTCGTTGGGCAAATAAGTGCTAAAACAGGCTGCACTTAGCTGGTAAGATCATAAAATTGCGGGGTGACAGGCGCATCCGCATCCGAGGCGCGAGAGTATATCACCTTTACCCGGTGACTGCTTCTGCAACAGCATGCACATTGATTATTTTGCTAATCATTCTCTCTCAGCTACCATGACCGATTGCAAGATAACGTTCCAACCGTGAGTCGACACGAAATATGCCGAAAAAAGCCGAACAGCCAGCCAGCTTTGAAACGTCATTGCAGCAGCTGGAGCAGATTGTTAATCGTCTGGAAAGTGGTGAACTGCCGTTGGAAGACGCCCTGAATGAATTTGAGCGCGGCGTGCAGTTAGCGCGCAATGGCCAGCAAACGTTGCAGCAAGCCGAGCAGCGCGTGCGCATTCTCCTCAGCGACGATAACGATGCCGATCTCTCCTCTTTCACGCCGGAAAACAACTAATGGATTTTCCTGAACTGCTCAATGCGTATCACCAGCAGGTGAATCACGCGTTGATGGGCTACCTGGATGCCCTCCCTTTTCAGAGTTCTCCTCTGGTGAATGCCATGCAGTATGGGGCACTATTAGGTGGCAAACGCATGCGCCCGTTTCTGGTTTACGCAACCGGCACCATGCTCAATGCGAATAAAGCCAGTCTCGATGTGCCTGCAGCGGCTGTCGAATGTATTCACGCCTATTCACTGATTCATGACGATTTGCCGGCAATGGACGATGATGCGTTACGTCGTGGGCAACCAACCTGCCATATCAAATATGGTGAAGATACCGCCATTCTTGCCGGTGATGCGCTACAAACGCTGGCCTTTTCTATTCTGGCCGACCAGCCCATGCCGGGCGTGAGTGCAGAATACCGCCTCGCTATGCTGTCAGAGCTGGCCAGGGCCAGCGGCGTAGCGGGTATGTGCGGCGGGCAGGCGCTGGATCTGGCGGCAGAAGGTCAGTCTGTCGATCTTCATCAACTGGAACAGATCCATCGTCACAAAACGGGGGCGTTGATTCGCTCAGCCGTGCGTCTCGGTGCCTTTGCTGCCGGCGACGCGGGCCGTGAAGCGCTGCCGTATCTTGACCGCTATGCGGATGCCATCGGCCTGGCCTTTCAGGTGCAGGATGACATCCTGGATGTGACGGGCGACACAGCCGTTATCGGAAAACGTCAAGGTGCCGATCAAGATCTTGGAAAAAGCACCTATCCTTCATTGATGGGTCTGGATAATGCCCGGATTAAGGCACTGGATTTATACCAGGAAGCCGTGGATGCTTTGCACATGCTCTCTGCAAAATCCTATGACACCTCTGCCCTGAAGGCGCTGGCGAGCTTCGTAATTGAACGCGATAAATAACTTCCATGATGAGTCACTGATGAGTTTTGATACTACAAAATACCCGACACTGGCGCAGGCAGAAACGGTACAGGCACTGCGTGCCCTGCCTAAAGAAAAATTGCCTGCGCTCTGCAATGAGCTGCGCCAGTATTTATTAGACAGCGTGAGCCGCTCAAGCGGCCATTTTGCGTCGGGCCTGGGCGTGGTCGAGCTGACGGTGGCGCTGCATTACGTCTATAACACACCGTTCGACCACCTCGTGTGGGACGTCGGTCATCAGGCTTATCCGCATAAAATTTTAACCGGCCGCCGCGATCGCATCGGATCGATTCGGCAAAAGAATGGCGTGCACCCCTTTCCGTGGCGGGGAGAAAGTGAATACGACGTCCTGAGCGTCGGTCACTCCTCTACCTCCATCAGTGCCGGGCTGGGCATGGCTGCTGCGGCCGAACGGGAAGGTAAAGGGCGCCGTACCGCCTGTATTATCGGCGACGGTGCCATCACCGCAGGCATGGCCTTTGAGGCCATGAACCACGCGGGCGATATTAAACCCGATATGCTGGTTATCCTGAACGACAACGAAATGTCGATTTCTGAAAACGTCGGGGCGCTGAATAACCGCCTGGCACAGATTTTATCGGGTAAGACCTACGCGCGTCTGCGCGAAGGAGGCAAGCGCGTACTGACCGGCCTGCCGCCGATTAAAGAGTTGGTAAAACGCACCGAAGAACACCTGAAAGGCATGGTGGTACCGGGCACCCTGTTTGAAGAACTGGGGTTCAATTACATCGGGCCGGTCGATGGTCATGATGTCCTGACGCTGGTGAATACGCTGACGAATATGCGTAGCCTGAAAGGCCCGCAGTTCCTGCATATTATGACGAAAAAGGGTAAAGGTTATGCCCCGGCAGAGCAGGATCCGATCGCCTGGCATGCGGTGCCCAAATTTGATGTCGCCAGCGGCGAACTGCCTAAGAGCGCCGAAGGATTGCCGAGTTATTCGAAGATCTTCGGTAACTGGCTGTGCGAAACGGCGGCTGACGACGCGAAGCTGATGGCGATTACGCCCGCCATGCGCGAAGGGTCGGGTATGGTAGGATTCTCCCGCAAGTATCCCAACCAGTATTTTGACGTTGCCATTGCCGAACAGCACGCCGTGACCTTTGCGGCGGGCCTGGCCATTGGGGGCTATAAACCGGTTGTTGCGATTTACTCCACCTTCCTGCAGCGCGCCTACGATCAGGTTATTCACGATGTCGCGATTCAGAAGCTTCCGGTCCTGTTCGCGATTGACCGTGGCGGCATCGTTGGGGCCGACGGCCAGACGCATCAGGGTGCCTTTGATCTCGCCTATCTGCGCTGCATTCCGGATATGGTCATCATGACGCCGAGCGATGAGGACGAATGCCGCCAGATGCTTTATACCGGCTATCACTATCAGGCAGGTCCGGCTGCCGTGCGTTATCCACGCGGAACCGGCACTGGCGTTGCTCTGACGCCACTGCAAAGCCTGCCGCTGGGCAAAGGTGTGGTTAAACGTCGGGGCGAAAAGCTGGCGATCCTTAACTTCGGTACACTGCTGCCTGAAGCCAGCCACGTTGCCGAAGCGCTGAACGCCACTCTGGTGGATATGCGTTTTGTTAAACCGCTGGATGAAGCGTTAATTACCGAACTGGCCGCACAGCATGAGTCGTTGATTACGCTGGAAGAAGGCGCGATTAAGGGCGGCGCAGGCAGCGGCGTCAACGAGTTCGTGATGGCGAAACGTCTGGGCATTCCCGTTCTCAATATTGGCCTGCCTGACGAGTTCATTCCCCCGGGCACGCAGGAAGAGATGCGTCACGACTACCACCTGGACGCAGACGGTATTCAGCAGCAAATCAGTCACTGGCTGGCGCAGTAGTTCCCCTCCCCCGCTCTCTGCGGAGAGCGGTATTCCTGCTATGCTTAATTCCCCTGGAAGGACATAGCAGGAGTCATGATGAAAACCGTTCCACTCGCGAATACTGATTTAAAAGTTTCCCAGCTCTGCCTGGGCTGTATGACATTTGGTGAGCCCACCCGCGGTAAACATGCCTGGACACTGCCCGAAGAGAGCAGCCGACCGCTTATCAGGCAGGCGCTGGAGGCCGGGATTAATTTCTTCGACACCGCTAACAGCTATTCAGACGGCAGTAGTGAGGAGATTCTGGGGCGAGCGCTCAGGGATTTCGCCCGCCGCGAGGAGGTCGTGGTCGCCACCAAAGTCTATTTCCCGCTGAGTAACCTGTCACAAGGCCTGTCCCGTAAAAACATTCTGCAATCCATTGATGACAGCCTGCAACGGCTGGGCATGGAGTATGTCGATCTGCTGCAGATTCACCGCTGGGACTATGACACGCCGCTCGAAGAAACCCTGTCGGCACTTGATGAGGTGGTGAAATCCGGCAAAGCACGTTATATCGGCGCCTCATCCATGCACGCCAGTCAGTTTGCACAGGCCTTAACCATGCAGGCAGAACAGGGCTGGGCACGCTTCGTCAGCATGCAGGATCAGTACAACCTGATTCAGCGCGAAGAAGAACGTGAGATGCACCCGCTGTGCCAGCGTGAAAATGTTGCGGTCCTGCCATGGAGTCCACTGGCACGCGGTAAGCTCACCCGGCCATGGGGCGAAACCACCGCCCGCTCCGTTTCTGATGAGGTGATGAGCACGCTCTATGCTTCAACGGAGGAAAACGATGCGGCGATTGCGGCGCGCCTGGCGCAGGTAGCAGCCGACAAAGGCGTAACGCGAGCGCAGGTCGCACTGGCGTGGTTACTGAGCAAACCGGTGGTGACAGCGCCCATCATTGGCGCCTCTCGCGCAGAGCAGTTTGCTGAGCTGGTGGAAGCCGTGAACGTTGACCTGACAACGCAGGATATTGTCGCCCTGGAAAGTGAATATCAGCCTCACCCGGCCACCGGCTATCAGTGATACCAACGCAGCGTGTTCACAGGCGTGACGCGCTCATTCGGCCCGGCCGGGAGAGGATAATGGTGAGACAACCGTACGCCGGTATTTCGGCTACGGTTGCAAAACGGTGATGATAAGGGGCGCAGGACGAACGCTTAACCGGCGAGATAAACCCCGGCACCATAAAGGATGGCTGCAGCAATAATGCCCGCAATAATGTCATCGACCATAATGCCCATGCCGCCATGCACGTTACGGTCGAACCAGCGAATCGGCCAGGGCTTCCAGATATCCAGCACGCGGAACAGCACAAAACCGGCCACCACCCACTGCCAGCTGTTCACCGGAATGGCCATCAGCGTAATCCACATCCCGATAAACTCATCCCAGACAATGCTGCCGTGATCGTGAACGCCCATGTCTTTGGCGGTGCGATGGCAAAGGTACACGCCCACGCTGATGCCTAGCAGCACCGCCAGCGAATACAGATCGTGCGGAAGCAAGGTCAGCAGACACCAAAAAGGAATCGCGGCCAGCGATCCCACTGTACCAGGCATAACCGGGCTGAGCCCACTGCCAAAACCGGTCGCCAGTAAATGCCAGGGATTACGCATCCGCAGACGACCTTTGGCGATATGTTTATCTGATGTCAAAATGGTCGAATCCTTTAAAACGCACATCTGTCGGTTTGCCGTTTTCGAGCAGTGACAATCCTTCTGACTCGGGCGCCATCTGCCCAATACAGGTATAAGGCACGCCAAGATGTCCCAGCGCCACGTCCAGTGCACCCCGATTCACTTCCGGCACACTGAAGCACAGCTCATAGTCTTCGCCGCCGCTGAGCGCCCAGCGCAGCACCTGTGACGCATCAAAATTGTCACGCAGTGCCGGGGACAGCGGAAGCGCGTCAAGGTTGATACGTGCCCCGCAGCCGCTGGCTTTCAGCACATGACCTATATCAGAAATCAGCCCGTCTGAGATATCGATAGCGGAAGAGGCCAGCGAACGCAGTGACTGCCCCTGTAACACGCGCGGCATGGGCCGCAGGTGACGTTTAATCAGGGCTTCATGAATGGCCGGATCGTCAATGCGGCAGTGATGCTGCAGCAACGCCAGCCCGGCCGCGCTGTCGCCCAATGTACCGGTGACATAGATCCAGTCGCCGGGTTTTGCGCCCGAACGCTTTAACGCTTTGCCGTGAGGAATCAGCCCATGAATACCCAGCGTCAGGCTGAGAGGCCCCCGCGTCGTGTCTCCCCCCACCAGCTGCATATCGTAATATTCCAGCAGGTCAAACAGGCTTTCGCTGAAGCTGCTCAGCCAGCTTTCATTCACATCCGGCAAGGTCAGCGCCAGGGTTAGCCAGGCAGGATCGGCACCCATCGCGGCCAAATCGCTCAGATTCACCGCCAGTGATTTATAGGCTAAATCTGCAGGATGGATCGTGGGCAGGAAGTGGATACCGGAAACCAGCGTATCGGTGCTGACCGCCAGCGTTTGCTTTTCGGGCACGCTCAGCAGCGCGCAATCGTCGCCGATGCCGAGTTCGACATCACGGCGGCTACGCGTTCTGCGATTGAAGTAGCGTGCGATGAGTTCAAATTCACCACATGACATAATTGCGTTCCGCTTAACCATTAATGAAAAAGGCCGGCAAGCCGGCCTTATTGATTATTTGCGTTGGGGTCGAATTTGCGGACCGGCTTTATCCAGCACACCGTTGACAAATTTATGGCTGTCTTCAGCGCCAAATACTTTCGCCAGTTCGATACCTTCGTTGATGGCCACTTTATAAGGCACATCAGAACGCTTGCTCAGTTCATACAGCGACACACGCAGAATGGCTTTTTCCACCTGCCCCAGTTCTTCTAACTGGCGCGACAGATAGGGTTGCATCAATCCATCCAGGTACGCGCTGTTGGTCGCCACACCGGCCAGCAGTTCGCGGAAATAAGTAATATCGACGTCTTTAACGTCCTGTTCCGCCAGAAACTGGTATTCCACATCGGCAATGTCGTTGTTAGACAACTGCCAGGAGTAAAGCGCCTGGACAGCGCACTCACGGGCGCGACGACGAGCAGCAGGTTTCACAAAATTCCCCTTACAAAAATCAGGCTTTAATGGCTTTCAATACGTTGATCATTTCAAGTGCGGTCAGGGCCGCTTCGGCACCTTTGTTACCCGCTTTGGTTCCAGCACGCTCAATGGCCTGCTCGATATTTTCGGTTGTCAGTACGCCGAATGCCACAGGAATATCGCTGTCCATGGCAACACTGGCAATGCCCGAGCTGGCTTCACCCGCGACGTATTCGAAGTGCGCCGTGCCACCACGAATCACGGTACCCAGCGCAATCACGGCATCATGTTTGCCGGTTTTAGCCAGCGCACGCGCGGCCAGCGGCAGTTCGTAAGCACCCGGTACCCAGACGACAGTGATATTGTCATCGTTGACCTGGCCGATACGCTTCAGGGCATCCACAGCGCCGTCTAACAGGCTCTCGTTGATAAAGTTGTTAAAACGCGCGATAACGATGGCAATTTTTGCCTCTGGCGTTGCAACGGCAGCTTCGATAACTTTCATACATATCCTTTCAGGGGTTTGTTTAGCCCCGCGCAGGGGGGCGGATTCTAACATACTCTTTGGCGGCGTGCTCTCGCTTTTCCGCCTCTGTTATTGCGGTATCAGGGTCAGACGGAGATCGCTGCCGACCTGACGCACGTCGCTGAAGGCAAAAACCGGCGCGTCAGCCAACTGCGTCAGCCCCGTAAGCTGACACAAACCGCGCGCGTCATTACCCAGTAATTTCGGTGCCACATACACAATGAGTTCGTCAACCAGACCGGCCTGAAGCAGTGCCCCTGCCAGCGTGGCACCGGCTTCAACCCAGACGCTGTTAATCTGGCGCTGGCCCAGCACCATCATCAGCGCCACTAAATCCAGTTGGCTGCCGCGTAAAGGAACCGGAATTTGCGTCACCGAGTCAGGCCAGCGCTGAGTGTCGGCCTGCTGTCGCATCAGCCAGGTTTCGCCCAATTGTTCTATAAGTTTGTGCTGCGGTGTTACGCGATTCTGGCTGTCGACGATGACGCGTACCGGCTGGCGTAAGGTCTGCGCATCGATCAGGCGCTGACTGTCGCTGTCCAGTTCGGCCCAGCGTACGGTCAGGGAAGGATCGTCGGCCAGCACCGTTGCGCTGCTGCTGAGAATGGCGGCGCTCTGCGCTCGCAAACGCTGGACATCGCGTCGGGCAGCCGGCGAGGTGATCCACTGGCTTTCGCCACTCGCCATGGCGGTGCGGCCATCCAGTGATGCCCCCAGTTTAAGCTGTATCCAGGGGAAGCCGGTCCGCATGCGTTTCAGGAATCCCCGGTTCAGGGCTTCCGCTTCCTGCATCATCAGTCCGTGGCTGACTTCAATGCCCGCCTGCTGCAGTCGATGTAATCCCCGTCCGGCGACCTGCGGATTGGGATCCTGCATCGCGGCCACGACGCGTTTTACACCGGCCTCAATAAGCGCGTCGCAACACGGCGGCGTGCGCCCGTGATGACTGCATGGCTCCAGCGTCACATAGGCTGTCGCCCCACGCGCACGCGCACCGGCCATGCGCAGGGCATGCACTTCCGCATGCGGTTCTCCGGCGCGCTGGTGCCAGCCTTCGCCAACAATGTCGCCATCGCGTACAATGACGCAACCGACATTGGGGTTCGGCATGGTAGTAAAACGTCCGCGCCGCGCCAGTTCCAGCGCGCGCGCCATATAACGTTCATCGGTCATGATTTAATCCTGTAATCTGGCAATCTCTTCGCCAAAATCACGCACGTCCTCAAAGCTGCGATAAACAGATGCAAAGCGAATATAGGCCACTTTATCGAGTTTTTTTAGCTCGTCCATGACAAGGTTACCGATCAGCTTGCTGGGAATTTCACGTTCCCCCGTCGCACGCAACTGCGTTTTGATATGGCTTACCGCACTCTCTACGGCATCCGCACTGACCGGGCGTTTCTCCAGCGCTTTCATCATGCCGCTGGCGAGTTTGTCTTCATTGAAAGGTTCACGCACATCGTTGCTTTTCACCACGCGTGGCATGACCAGCTCAGCGACTTCAAACGTAGTAAATCGCTCATGGCACACCAGACACTGACGACGGCGCCGCACTGACGAACCCTCACTGACCAGACGAGAATCAATCACTTTTGTGTCTACAGCGGAGCAGAATGGGCAATGCATGACGTTTCCTGACACGAGATAAATGGGCCGTACAGTGTAGCGCGAACTGCAAGTCAACAAAATCGATTCCCGTGTTTTACCCCGCCCGCTTCACAGACCGGATGGGAAATGCCCGCCCGCATAAAACCCGCTACGCTTAAAGCGCTCAGGGCAAAAAGCGGAGAACGTAGCCACTTTAGTGCCGATCCGGGGTACTGCATCACCGGATACCTGCGCCACTGCGCTGGCCAGATGCCTGATATCAACCTGTTTCACCTTGCATCATTACGCGTAACGCGAGGTGAAATCGGCACGCCAGCGGCTACGGCATTTTATCGCTCAGGGAAAGGCAATTTCAGAGCACACTTAAGGTAATCGGCGTGATTTCAGTTCAGGCTTCAACGCC
Organism: Pantoea sp. SGAir0180; assembly: GCF_043546245.1. NCBI lineage: Bacteria > Pseudomonadati > Pseudomonadota > Gammaproteobacteria > Enterobacterales > Erwiniaceae > Pantoea > Pantoea sp. SGAir0180. The sequence continues at coordinate 2,765,867 of NZ_CP028071.1, forward strand.
ATAAGCGGATGCTGATGCGTCCCGCGACAAGGGGCAGTTATTACGTCATTTGAATAAAGGATAAAAAAACATGATGAACAGGATGGTTTGGGCACCCGCGGCCCTATCACTGGTTCTGCTAAGTGGTTGCAGCACCCCAGCCCAGCCGCAGGTGAAACAACTGCACCGGGAAGTCAGTCAGCTTAATCAGCAGATGCAGCAACTCACCAGCCAGGCAAGTGCGGTTGAAATTCAGGGACAGCTGAACGCCCATTCACAGCAGGGCGCATGGCTGTTGCCGCAGGCAAACACGCCCGTGGCACTTCAAACGCAGGCTGGCACGCTGCGCCTGTCGCTCGCACGCATTGAGGCCGAGGCCGGCGGTACGCATGCTGACCTGACGCTTCGCACACAAGACAATTCACCGCTGCCCGGGATGCATGCGACAGTAGTCTGGGGCCAGCTCGATCCCGCAACCGGTAAGCCAATTGAGGCCGACAGCCTGACGCAAACCCTCAGCGTTCCCGCTTCACTGACGCCACGCAGTTCGGTCACCGTACCATTACGGTTAAAGGATGTGACGCCGGAGCAACTGGGTTATGTTCGAATTCACCAGGTGATCGCAGATACGTCCAGGCCCTGAAAACAAAAAAGCCGCCAGATTACGCTGGCGGCTTTTTTTATCGTACCAATACTACGGCAGGATCGAAGGCTGATCGGCGCCCTCTTTCTCCACTTTCTGTACCAGCATATGTTCGCGTTTCATGCCCAGCTTCAGCGCCAGCGCTGAAGAAACGTAGATCGACGAAACGGTACCGATGGTGACACCAATCAGCATGGTCAGTGAGAAGCCTTTCAGCAGCGCACCACCAAAGATGAACAGGATCAGGATCATCGCCAGCGTAGTCAGCGAGGTGATCAGGGTACGGCTTAACGTCTGCGTCAGGGACACGTTCGTAATGTCATAAGAGGAGCCGCGACGGATCTTGCGGAAGTTCTCACGAATACGGTCCGAGACCACGATTTTATCGTTCAGCGAGTAACCGATGACCGACATCAGCGAGGCCACAATGGTAAGGTCAATCTCGACCCGGAACAGCGACAGCAGTCCACAGGTGATAATGACGTCATGCGCCAGCGCCAAAACCGTACCCAGTGCCAGACGCCACTCAAAGCGAATACCGATATAAATCAGAATCGCAATCAGTGCCGACAGCAGGGCTAACGCCCCGGCCTGCGCCAGATCGCTGCCCACGCTCGGTCCGACAAACTCGATACGTTTGACCGTCGCGTTTTGCTGCGTCGTCTGGTTGATAACCGTTACCACTTTATTACCCAGCTCGGTTCCCGCAGGCCCGGTGACCGGCGGCATGCGCACCATCACATCGCGGCTGCTACCGAAATTCTGGATCAACGGTTCCTGGAACCCGGACTTCACCAGCGCACCGCGGATGGCGTCGAGATCGGCCGGTTTCTCCAGATTGATCTCAATGACCGTACCGCCGGTGAAATCGAGCCCCCAGTTAAAACCGCGTACGCCAACAATGGCAATCGAGATGATGATTAACAGTCCCGAAATGATGAATGCCAGCGTATCCCAGCGCATAAAGTCAACGACTTTACGGCCGTGGTTTAACTGCTCAATGTTATATTCCTGTGCCACAACGCACTCCTCAGATAGACAGCTTCTTAACGCGCTTGCCACCGTACATCAGGTTGATAATGGCGCGGGTTCCGACGATCGATGTGAACATGGAGGTCGCAATACCGATAGCCGTTGTAATCGCAAAGCCCTTAATGGAGCCCGTACCAATTGCATACAGAATCACCACCTTAATCAGGGTCGTCACGTTCGCATCGACAATACTGGAGAAGGCACCTTTGTAGCCCTCATGAATTGCCTGCTGTACGGAACGCCCGTTGCGCAGTTCTTCTTTGATACGTTCATTGATCAGGACGTTTGCATCGACTGCCACCGCCAGCGTCAGCACAATACCGGCGATGCCTGGCATGGTCAGCGTGGCCCCCGGTAACAGCGACATAATGCCGACAATCAGCACCAGGTTTGCCAGCAGTGCGCTGGTCGCAATCAGGCCCACTTTCTTGTAGTACAGCACCATAAACAAGATGGAGGCGACCAGGCCCCACAGGCAGGCTTCCAGCCCCTGAGTAATGTTCTGCTGACCCATTGTCGGACCGATTGTCCGCTCTTCCACAATCTGGATAGGCGCAATCAAGGCCCCGGCGCGCAGCAGCAGTGACAGCTGACGTGCTTCGTTCGGGTTGCTGATACCGGTGATGCGGAAGCTGTTGCCCAGGCGTGACTGGATGTTGGCGACGTTAATCACCTCTTCCTGTTTCACCAGAATGGCGCGACCATTCGCATCTTTCTTACCGCTGTCTTTGTACTCCACAAACAGGGTCGCCATCGGTTTACCGATGTTGTCCTTGGTGAAGTTCGACATGATATTACCGCCCGCGCCATCGAGTGAAATATTCACCTGAGGCTGGTTGTATTCGTCCATGCTGGAGGTCGAATCGGTAATGTGGTCACCGGTCAGAATCACGCGTTTGTACAGCACGACAGGCTGGCCGTCACGCATGTCTTTGACCTCGGAATCCCCCGGCACGCGACCATTGGCGGCGGCGGTCGGATCAACGCTGGTATTGACCAGACGGAACTCCAGCGTCGCGGTTGCGCCCAGAATTTCTTTGGCGCGCGCCGTGTCCTGAATACCTGGCAGTTCTACCACGATGCGGTCAGAACCCTGACGTTGCACCAGCGGCTCCGCGACACCCAGTTGGTTCACACGATTACGCAGGATAGTGATGTTCTGCTGAACGGCATATTCGCGCGCTTCGCTGAGGCGAGCATCGGTCATGGTGGCTCGCAGAGCATCGTTACCGCTGTTGCTGATCACCAGATCCTGATGACGGGATGACAGCCACTTCACGGCAGCGTCACGGCTGGCTGCGTCACGGAAACGGATTTCCACGCCGTAGTTAGCAATCTTGCTGACGTTGGTATAAGGGATATTCTTTTCGCGCAGGTCGCTGCGCAGGCTGTCCGCATTCTGCTCTTGCAGTTTGCTCAGGGCAGTGTCCATATCCACTTCCATCAGGAAGTGCACGCCACCGCGCAGATCGAGGCCAAGTTTCATTGGCTGCGCCGCCAGCAGGGTAAGCCAGCGCGGCGTTGCGGGAGCCAGATTCAGCGCCACAACATAGTTTTCGCCCAGCGCTTTCATGATCGCTTCACGGGCGCGCAACTGCACATCCGTGTTAGAAAAACGCGCCGTAATCGCCCCGTTTTCCAGGGCAACAGACTTCGCCTGAATATTATCTTGTTTTAATACGTTCTGAATTTGATCCAACGTTTGCTCACTGGCGGCGCTTCCGCGCGCGCCAGTGATTTGAACAGCCGGATCCTCACCATAAAGGTTGGGAAGTGCATATACCAGGCCAATGACAAGCACCACGACCAGCATTATGTACTTCCACAAAGGATAACGATTTAACACGGCAGTTCCCTTAGGGAAGTAAAAATTACAGCGCCTTCATAGAACCTTTCGGCAGGACGGCAGCCACGAAATCACGTTTAATAACCACTTCGGTAGTGTCGTTTAGCGCAATCGCAATGTAGCCGGTTTCTGCCACTTTGGTTACGCGCCCCACCAGGCCACCATTCGTCAGCACTTCATCACCTTTGGAGATAGAATCCATCAGCTTCTTGTGCTCTTTTGCGCGTTTCTGCTGAGGGCGCAGGATCATGAAGTAAAAAATCAGGCCAAAGACGACCAGCATGATCACCAGAGAATACGGACTTCCCTGAGACGGTGCGCCTGCTGCAGCCACAGCGTCAGAAATGAAAAAGCTCATTAAATTTCCCTCATTGATGAATTATCAGACGTTAAAGGCGGAACCGCTTTGCCCGTCCGTTGGTAGAACTCGGTAACAAAGCGCTCTAATTTACCCTCTTCAATAGCCTGGCGTAAACCTGCCATCAGGCGCTGGTAGTAGCGCAGGTTATGAATCGTGTTCAGACGCGCGCCCAGTATTTCGTTACAGCGATCAAGATGATGCAAGTAAGCACGGCTGTAATTGCGACAGGTGTAACAATCACACTCGGCATCCAGCGGCGACACATCGTCTTTATGCTTCGCATTGCGGATTTTTACCACGCCGTCCGTCACAAATAAGTGACCATTACGTGCATTACGCGTTGGCATCACACAGTCAAACATGTCCACGCCGCGACGCACGCCTTCGACCAGATCTTCAGGTTTGCCCACGCCCATTAAATAACGCGGTTTGTCCTCAGGGATCTGCGGACAAACATGCTCCAGGATGCGGTGCATGTCCTCTTTCGGCTCACCGACCGCCAGGCCGCCCACAGCGTACCCATCAAAGCCAATCTCTACCAGACCTTTCACAGACACATCACGTAAATCTTCGTAAACCGAGCCCTGAATAATACCGAACAGCGCGTTCTTGTTGCCCAGGCTGTCAAAGCGGTCACGGCTGCGCTGCGCCCAGCGTAACGACATCTCCATTGAGCGTTTCGCATAATCCCAGTCGGCCGGGTACGGCGTGCACTCATCGAAGATCATGACGATATCGGAGCCCAGATCGTACTGAATTTCCATGGATTTTTCTGGATCGAGGAAAATCTGATCGCCATTGATCGGGTTACGGAAGTGAACGCCCGCTTCGGTGATTTTACGAATGTCGCCCAGGCTGAAGACCTGGAAACCGCCGGAGTCCGTCAGGATAGGGCCTTTCCACTGCATAAAATCATGCAGATCGCCATGCAGCTTCATGATTTCCTGACCGGGACGCAGCCAGAGGTGGAAAGTATTGCCCAGAATAATTTGCGCGCCGGTATCCTGCACTTCTTCCGGCGTCATGCCTTTTACGGTGCCATAGGTGCCCACGGGCATAAACGCCGGGGTTTCGACCACGCCACGATCAAAAATCAGACGCCCGCGACGCGCGCGACCGTCTGTGGTATCAAGCTCAAATTTCACAAGACCTCCATCGGAGAAACAGTCCGATGTTCAAAGTAAACAGATCAGGCGCCCACTTTTTCCAGCGGCGCCTGGGGGTTTTTGCTGATAAACATCGCGTCGCCGTAGCTGAAGAAACGGTATTCTTCTGCCACCGCAGCGCGATAAGCAGCCATGGTGTGCTGGTAACCGGCGAAGGCCGAGACCAGCATAATCAGGGTTGATTCCGGCAAATGGAAGTTGGTGATTAACGCATCGATCACCTGGTACTCGTAGCCCGGATAGATAAAAATTTGGGTATCGTCGAAGAACGGCGCAATCGGGGCATCCTGACTGGCTTTGGCGGCGCTTTCCAGCGAACGTACCGAGGTGGTGCCAACGGCGACCACTTTATTCCCCCGTGCCTTACAGGCCAGCACCGCGTCTACCACATCCTGCGGGACTTCCGCGTACTCCGCGTGCATGTGGTGATCTTCAATCGTCTCGACGCGCACCGGTTGGAACGTGCCCGCCCCAACGTGCAAGGTGACAAAGGCCATTTCCACGCCTTTATCTTTGAGCGCCTGCAACAGCGGCTCATCAAAATGCAGCCCCGCCGTGGGCGCGGCGACGGCACCGGGTCGGGCGCTGTAAACCGTTTGATAAAGCTCACGATCCGCCTCTTCATCCGGGCGGTCAATGTACGGCGGCAGCGGCATATGGCCGACGCGATTAAGAATGTCCAGTACGTCGCGGTCATCATCAAAGGCGATCTCGAACAACGCATCGTGCCGCGCCACCATAGTGGCTTTCACGCTCTCGTCGTCACCCAGCAGCAGCGCTGCGCCAGGCTTCGGCGCTTTCGATGCGCGAACATGCGCCAGCACGCGCTTGTCATCAAGCATGCGCTCGACCAGCATCTCAATTTTGCCGCCGCTTGCCTTGCGTCCGAACACCCTGGCCGGGATAACGCGCGTGTTGTTAAACACCAGCAGATCTCCGGGCTGGAGCTTATCCAGCACATCCGTAAACACGCCGTGAGTGAGCGCGCCGGTTGGGCCATCCAGCGACAGCAGGCGGCAACCACTTCGTTGCGCCTGGGGATAATGGGCGATAAGAGATTCAGGCAAATCAAAAGCAAAATCGGCGACACGCATGACAGACTTCTTACTCAGAAAAACAGGCGGCACAGTTTAGCGGAAAACCGAACAATTCTGAACAACTGGCTGCGTAAACGGAGTTGCGCTTATAATGCCGCATGAATTTTCTTGCGCATCTTCACTTAGCCCATCTTGCCAACAGCTCTTTGCTGGGCAATCTGATGGCAGATTTCGTTCGCGGCGCGCCGCACCAACACTGGCCTGAACCGGTGGCCGACGGCATTCTGATGCATCGTCGCCTGGACGTAATGACCGATGCCCTGCCGGAAGTGCGCGCGGCACGCCAGCTTTTCCGGGCAGAGACCTATCGCGTCGCCCCCATCACGCTGGATGTCATCTGGGACCATTTTCTGGCGCGCCACTGGGATCGCGTTCATCCGTCACAAACGCTGCAAGCGTTTACGGCCCGTGCCGAGCGTGAAATCGTTCCGCAACTGGCCGCCACGCCCGAGGAATTTAAAGAACTGAATGCGGTGATGTGGCGAGAACGCTGGTTCGAACACTACGCCGATCCCCTGCGCCTTGAACGCGTGCTGAATGGCATGGCCCGACGTCGGCCAAGGCTGGCGGCACTCAGCGACTCTTACCAGGACTTCACCGCCCATTATCCGGCCTTTGAAGCCTGTTTCTTTCAGTTTTATCCCCGCCTGATGCAGTTGGCCGCCAGCCGGCAGCTGTGATTCACCCTCTTTATCAGGTAAGACGCGGCTTACCTGATAACGCTGAAAAAGCACGCAAACAGTACACCGACGATATTGCCATTACTGGCGCACTACGGCTTAATAAGCCTTGCTTAACTATGCTTTGCGCTACTCTCACTGTCAGACCGCCTGTTCAGGCGCTTCCTGTATTCGATGTGTTTTAAAATCATAAGAGGGAAACATGTCATCCGCTTCGCATTCTGAAATTGACGCGCGCTATCGCTACGCCTGCGAAATCGCCCGTGCCGCCGCAAGCCGCGCCTTGTCATGGTATCAACAGCGTCAAAAACTGGTGGTGGAACATAAAAGAGACCTTCAGGACGTGGTCAGTGAAGCTGACCGTAACGTTGAAGAATTAATTAAATCACTGATTGCAGAACGCTATCCCGAGGATGCGGTATTAGGTGAAGAGAGCGGTGGAGAAACAGGCGAGGCCCGCATTTTATGGGTCATCGATCCGATTGATGGCACCGCCTGCTTCGTCAATGGTCTGCATAACTGGTGCGTTTCGCTGGCCATCGTCTGCGAAGGTGAACCGGTGGTGGGCGTGGTTTGCGATCCCAATCATCAGGAGCTGTTTCACGCCCGCAAAGGCCAGGGCGCCTGGCTTAATGAGACCCGGCTTGAGGTTCATCAGGCCCGTCACCTCAACGAAGGGCTGTTGGGCATCAGTAATTCCAGCCGGGTGCCGGGAGAAAAGGTTACGCAGCTTATTGATGCGCTACTCAAACAAGGCGGGATGTTCATTCGCATCGGCTCCGGTGCATTAACCAGCGCCTGGGCCGCTGCCGGTCGCCTGATTGGCTATTACGAAGCCCATATGCATCCCTGGGACAGCCTGCCGGGCATCGTGTTAATGCGGGAAGCGGGCGGCGTCACCAATGACTATATGCGCAATGATGGCCTGAAAAACGGCAATCCCGTTTTGCTGGCGAATGCCGTAATCTATCCACAGATTAAAGCCCTTCTCGCGTCCCAGGAACTGGAGGATGAATAATGTCTGCCTGTAGCCCCCTGCGCGTAGTCGCGCTCTGTGCGTTATGGTTCGCGGCGGGGTCGCTTTACGCGGCGCCAGAATACCAGTTAGAGAAAGTGGTCGAACTCAGCCGACACGGGGTGCGCCCGCCGACGCCGGGCAACCGCCAGGAGACCGAGGCAGCAACCGGACAGCCCTGGCCCCGGTGGAGTACAGCGGACGGCGAGCTGACGGGCCATGGCTACAGTGCGGTGGTGAATAAAGCGCGCTGGGAAGGCGATCACTATCGCCAGTTGGGATTACTTCCCGCGGGTTGTCCGGACGCGACAGCACTCTACGTACGCGCCAGCCCTCTTCAGCGAACGCGCGCCACTGCCGAAGCGTTGGTGGATGGCGCATTTCCCGGCTGCGGCGTGGCGGTGCATACCGTCACGGGCGACGTCGATCCGCTTTTTCAGACGGAAAAACTGCCCTTTGCCCGCATCGATCCGCAGCGAGAGATGGAAGAAAAGCGACGTGTGGCGGGCGATTTAGCACAGCGACAGCAGCAGCTCCAGCCCGCCATTCAGGCGCTTAAAAAGGCGGTCTGTCCGGCTAATCGCGCGTGCCCGTTTTTTGATCGCCCCTGGCAGTTAAAGCAGACCCAAAGCGGCAGCGTCTATGTTGAAGGCTTAAGCACGCTGGCCGCCATGGTCGAGACGTTGCGCCTGGGCTACAGCGAAAACTTACCGTTCGCCAGGCTGGCGTGGGGCCACATCACTTCCGCTCAACAGATCACCGCCCTGCTCCCCCTACTGACGGCCAGTTATGATCTCAGCAATGATGTGCTCTATATGGCGCAACGTCGTGGCTCGCTTCTGTTACAGCGGATGCTCGACGCCATTCAGGGGAACGATCCCGATGTACGATGGGTACTGCTGGTGGCCCATGACACGAATATCGCGATGGTTCGCCGCCTGATGGGATTTGAATGGCAACTGCCGGGTTATACGCGCGGTAATATTCCGCCGGGAAGCAGCCTGGTGATGGAGCGCTGGCGGGATACGCAAAGCAATCAGCGCTACCTGCGCGTCTATTTTCAGGCACAAAGTCTGGACGGGCTACGTCAGTTACAACCCATTAATGACCGTCATCCTTTGTTGCGTCAGGAGTGGCAGCAAGCCGGCTGCCATATCACCGACGTGGGTACACTGTGCCCGTTACAGGATGCGATTGCCGCGTTGGGTCAACAGCTGGACCGCAGCGCGATCGTTCCGGAATCCCTTATATTACCCGCGCAGAACGCATTAGCGCCCGTGTCGGGTTAACGGTGGGCTTTCTCTTATTTTTCGGCAACTTATTTAACGACGTACGCTTTTGCATTAGCATCGTTTCGTCAATCATCCCTCTGTTTGTTTCATTTGCTATGTGACGTTTTCGGCGAATCCTTTCGCCGATTTTATTTCGTCGTGTCAGTCGCCTTCGCGGCCGGGAATCAGGACGGCTTGCGCACCAGCTTATAACCCAGCAGCAACAGCACAATCCACACCATGCCCACGTAAAGTGAGATGCGCGTATCCGGAAAGTAGCCGATCAGGCCGATGATAAAGCATAAAAAGGCTACGCCGAAACCGGCTGTCCAGCTTCCGCCCGGGAGGGCAAATGTCAGTTGACGGGCTGCCGCTTTACCAATTTTGCGGCGAAACGCAATCTGGGACAGCAGAATCATAATCCAGACCCAGACGGTGGCAAAGGTGGCCAGAGAGGCAATGACCAGGAACACTTTCTCGGGCATCAGGTAGTTGAGCCAGACCGCAATCAGCATGGCAAACATCATAACTACTACCGTGACCCACGGAATCCCGCGTGCTGACACCTTCATAAACACTTTAGGCGCATGGCCCTGCTGCGCCATACCGTGCAGCATACGCCCGACACCGAACACATCGCTGTTAATCGCGGACAGGGAGGCCGTCAGTACCACAAAGTTGAGGATAGAAGCGGCAGCGGCAATACCCAGATGCTGGAAGGTCAGCACAAACGGGCTACCGTTGGTGCCCACCTGATTCCATGGATAGAGGGACATGATGACAAACAGCGTACCAACGTAAAACACCAGAATACGCATCGGCACGGAATTAATGGCGCGTGGGATGGAGGTCGCCGGATCCTTAGCTTCACCGGCCGTGATGCCAATAATTTCTATCCCGCCGTAAGCAAACATCACCATCTGAAGTGACAGCAGCATGCCAACGATCCCGTGGGCAAAAAAGCCGCCGTTGGTCCACAGGTTGTGAATGCCGGTCGGCTGGCCACCGTTACCGATGCCCCAGATGATCATGCCAAATCCGGCCAGAATCATCACAATAATGGTGGCGACTTTGAAGAAGGAGAACCAGAACTCCACTTCGCCGAACACCTTCACGCTCATCAGATTGACCGCACCGATGATCAGCACGACGCTCAGTACCCAGATCCAGTGCGGCACCTCCGGGAACCAGACACCCATATAAATACCAAATGCCGTGACGTCGGCGATGGCCACAATCAGAATTTCAAAGCAGTACGTCCAGCCGGTGATATACCCAGCCATTGGTCCAAGATAATCCTGCGCGTAACGAGAAAACGAGCTGGCCTGGGGATTATTAACGGACATTTCTCCCAGCGCGCGCATGATAATGTACGCCACCGCGCCGCCGATAATATAGGCGAGCAGAACGCTCGGTCCTGCCATCCTGATGGCGTCCGCCGAGCCATAAAACAGCCCGGTGCCAATCGCCGATCCCAGCGCCATAAAACGGATGTGGCGCGTGCTCAGTCCGCGTTTGAGCTTGTTGGTTTCTTGCATAACAACCTGTACCTGTGAAATGAAAAAACCACGGGCAAGCCCGTGGTTAAAGAAGAATCAATCTTAGCCGTTACGAGTGAACTGTCACCTGTTCCGGCCCTTTTAACCGATCAACCAACGCCACAAGCAGCAACATCACCAGTGAGGGCGGCAACCAGGCAAGCCCCTGGTCGGCTAATGGCAGATGCTGGCTGAATGCGGGTAACGCCTCTTTAAACCCGGTGGTTTTGATTGCGTCAAGGATACCAAACAGCAGGCTGACAAGCATAGTCGGAGCAATGATTCGGCTGCTTTTGTTCCAGATATTCTGGGTAAAACTCAGCACAACCAGTACGATGCACGGCGGATAAATGGCGGTCAGCACCGGAATCGAGATCTGGATCAGATGACTCAGCCCCAGGTTGGAAACCACCATGGAGAACAGCCCCAGCACAAACACCAGCGTTTTGTATGACAACGGCAGATACTGGGCAAAAAACTCGGCGCAGGCACAGGTCAGGCCCACGGCTGTCACCATACAGGCAATAAAAATCAGCGCGGCAAGGAAGAAGCTGCCCATATCGCCAAAGGTGTGCTGTACGTAGGCATGCAGAATCGCGGCGCCGTTAGCATTTTGATCGACCAGCGCCCCGCTTCCTGCGCCCAGTTTAAACAGGCTCAGGTAGACCAGCGTCAGCCCTACACCCGCGATAATCCCCGCCAGTACCGTATAACGGGTTAACAGTGCCGCGTTATCAATACCGCGTGAACGGGCCGCATTCACAATCACAATCCCGAATACCAGGGCACCCAGCGTATCCATCGTGAGATAGCCGTTCACGAAACCGCTGGAAAACGCAGCGCGCTGGTAGTCGGCGGTGGCCGGAATGGTGCCGCCTGCGGGCCACAGCAGGGCGGCAACGCCGAGCAGCGTCAGGGCGGCAATTTTCAGCGGTGCCAGAATATGCCCGACCGTATCCAGCAGTTTGCCGGGATAGAGCGAAATGCCCATCACCAGCACAAAGTAGATCAGGCTGTAGATGAACAACGGCAGTGCACCGTCGCCGGTGATCGGCGCGATCCCGACTTCAAACGACACCGTGGCGGTGCGCGGCGTGGCAAAGAGTGGCCCCACCGCCAGATAGCAGACAGTGGCCAGAACCACCCCGGCAATTTTACCAATCGGTGTACTCAGCGCGTCAATCCCGCCGCCGACGCGCGCCAGCGCAATGACGGTGATGACGGGTAATCCCACAGCGGTAAGCAGAAACCCTAAAGCGGCCACCCAGACATGTTCGCCTGACTGAATACCGACCATAGGAGGAAAGATAATGTTACCCGCACCAACAAACAGGGCAAACGTCATAAAGCCCAGCGCGAGAATGTCTTTAACGGTTAAACGATGTGTCATACGGCCTGTCACTGATGTTGCGATGAAAGATAAGTTTGCGTTGCCCCCTCGCTGCGCTATGACAACAGCTGATCAGACGACAGCAGCGCATTATGCGCAGCGTCCGGTTTAGCGCAGGTGATTTGAGCTGCTTTTTTTCTGTTCACAGAGGGATAAATCGACAACGGCCGTAAGTAAAACGTTTATAGCGAAGAAAGGCAATACGAGATCGGAAAACCAGAGGCTTATTTCGTGATTTAAGTCAAAATTAGTGGATCACATCAATATTAGCAGCAAGCACATCAGATGATGTGCCTTAATAATAAACAGGCCATGGGAAATACCAGCATACTGACGTCTTTTTATGCACAAGTGGCGCATACATTGCGCCACACTGCGCACTTTTGACGCTTACCAGACCTGATTCGCCACATCCACAACCAGACGAATCTTCTGCCACTGTTCCGCTTCGGTCAGGCTGTTCCCCTCTTCCGTTGAGGCAAAGCCACACTGTGGACTAAGGCAGATCTGGTCAAGGCTGAGGTACTGCGTCGCCTCCTGTAAACGTGCTTTTACCTGATCCACGTCTTCGAGTTCGCCGACCTTGGTGGTAATTAAACCAAGCACCGCCTGCTGATGACCCGGCCGGATAAAACGCAGCGGTTCGAAACCGCCGGAACGGTGGTTATCATATTCCAGGAAAAACGCATCGACATTAACAGTGCCAAACAGGATTTCGGCCACAGGTTCATAGCCGCCTTCTGAAATCCAGGTCGAACGGAAATTGCCGCGGCAGACATGCAGACCGACGGTCAGATCGGCCGGTTTATCCTCCAGCGCTTTATTCAGCACGCGGGCGTAGGTTCGGGCCAGCTGCTCAGGATCGTCACCGCGCTCGCGGATCTCACGCTTTTGATCGTCCGAGCACAGGTACGCCCACACCGTATCATCCAGTTGCAGATAGCGGCAGCCTGCCGCATAAAAGGCGGCGATTGCGTCTTTGTAAGTCTGTGCCAGATCGTCAAAGTACACATCAAGATCGGGATACACCTCCGCGTCGATCACTTTACGTCCGCCACGGAAATGCAGCACGCTGGGACTGGGAATCGTCATTTTCGCCACGGCATCCCCTGCGATGCCTTGCAAAAAGCGGAAATGATCCAGCATCGGATGCCCGTCAAACCCCAGTTTGCCGGTCACTTTGACACCGTGCGCTTTGGTCTGTACGCCGTTAAACTGAATGCCCTGATCGGCTTCAAAATGTTCCACGCCTTTCAGGCCGTAGAAAAAGTCAAAATGCCACCAGCCGCGACGGAATTCCCCATCCGTGACCACTTTGAGGCCGTTTTCACGCTGTTTTGCCACCACATCACGGATGGCTTCGTTTTCAACCTCACGCAACTCGTCAGCGCTGATTTCCCCCGCCTGGTATTTCTCGCGAGCCTGTTTGATCGCGGCAGGACGAAGAAAGCTGCCAACGGTGTCGGCACGAAACGGGGCGGTTTGTCTTTGCATGATCACTCCTTGTCACGGCCAGATAATTTCGGCCGGGAATAGTTACATAATGTCATTTTAGCCTTCTAGATGGCTAAACGTCTAAATGCAGAGTGACATGCTGTTCTCTCAGCGGCAAACGAATAAAATTCACGTCGCCTGAAAAAAATTCATGTTGCATCGTCGCCGTCGGCTTTTCTGTCAGCGGCCGCAGCACAGACAGCCTGATGGGGTTTACGGGTCCGGAGGCAGGCTGTTTCACGGTGACGCTACCGGCGTCTGTTGACGGGCAGGTGGGCGTTATTCGAGCGAAGCGCGAGCCTGAGCAATCTGCGCCGCAGAGAGCGGCAAATACCCGGCCTCGCTGACGCGCTGTTGCCCCTGACTGGAAAGCACCTGTCGTAAAAAGGCATCGACCAGTGGCGGTAAAGGTTTACCTGGCGCTTTATTCACATAGAGATAAAGCGGACGCGACCATGGATAGCGGCCGGTACGGATAGTCTCTGGATCCGGTGCCACCGCGTCGCCGTTTTTGGTCACCACAGGCAGCAACCTGACGCCGCTCAGATGGAAACCAAAACTGGCATAGCCGATGCTGCGGGGATTACCGGCTACGGCCTGTACCACGGCGGCAGAGCCGGGAAACTCGGCCACGTCATTGCGGAAATCGCCCTGACACAGCGCCTGCTGTTTGAAAAAGCCCCATGTTCCCGAGGCGGAGTTACGGCCATAGCGCTGGATGGGACGCTGCTGCCATTCTGTCTGGCGCAGTCCCAGGTCACCCCAGCGTTGTGGAACCTGATGCGCGCCGCAAAGCCGGGTGATGGAAAAAACCGCATCGAGCTGACGCGGATCGATTTCACGCAGGGGGTTACGTTGATTGACCACCACGACCAGCGCATCCATTGCCACCGGCACGGCCAGCGGCGGATAGCCATAGCGTGCCTCAAAGGCCTGGCGCTCATCAGCCTGCATCGGACGACTCATCGCGCCCAGTTGAACGGCCCCGGCGGTCAATGCAGTGGGCGCAGTAGACGACCCCGAAGCCTGAACCTGAACGTTCACGCCAGGCGCCTGACGGCTAAAGTCATTTCCCCATAACGTCATCAGGTAGCCGAGCGTGTCGGAGCCGGCGCTACTGAGATTTCCGGACAGCATGACGGGCTGCGCCTGCCCGAGGGCTGGCAACAGCGAAAAGAACACCAAGAGAAAAGCGCGCATCGTTCCGGTCCGTTCACGATTGATGAACGGCATTCTCCTGCATCCCGTTACTGACAATCAACCTTGGCGCCAGGGTAAATGTAAAACAGGTTTCCTGATGCGGGATGCTGGTGATCTCCAGCCGGGCATTATGGTGACTCAACGCATGTTTGACGATAGCCAGCCCCAGCCCGCTGCCGCCGGTCGCACGTGAACGCGCTTTGTCTACACGATAAAAGCGTTCGGTCAGGCGCGGAATATGCTCAGCGGGAATACCGGGACCGTTATCGCAGACCTTAAATACCGCGCCCTGCTTGCTGCGTAACCAACTGATATCAATTCGTGTGCCGTCTGGCGTATGGTTGACCGCGTTGTAGACCAGGTTAGAGATGGCACTGCGCAATTGCTCGTCATTGCCAAACACTTTCAGATGCGGATCGGTGTGAAAATGGATTTGATGTCGCCCGCCGCTCAGCGTTTCCGCTTCATGTTGCAGCAGTTTCAACATGACCGGCACATCAACTTTTTCTTTCATATTGATGACCGGGGCCGCCTCAATACGCGACAGCGTCAGAAGCTGCTTCACCAGGCTGTCCATTCGGCGGGTTTGTTCTGACATGGTGTGCAACGCTTTGTCACGCGAACGTTGATTCATGACTGAGTCATTCATCATCTCCAGATAACCCTGAAGCACCGTCAGCGGCGTGCGAAGTTCGTGACTGACGTTGGCGAAGAAGTTGCGTCGTGCACCTTCCAGCTGGTGCATTTGCGTCACGTCGCGGGCCACCATCAACCACTGGCCTTCGCTGTAGGGCATAACACGAAATTCCATGTGATGCTGGTTATTCAGCACCAGCGTCAGCGGCTTGTCGAAATCGCGCTGGCGCAGATAACGTGAAAATTCAGGATAGCGCAGCAGATTAAGGATATTTTGCCCGTTATCTTCGGGCCAGCGCAGCCCGAGGTGCTGCTGTGCCAGGCCATTGCACCAGAAGATGGTGCCCTCTTCCGTTGTCAGGATAACGGCATCCGGCAGCGACTCTGCACCACTGCGAAACCGTTTGATCAGATGACCCAGCTCACGCCGCCGACGTCGGTTGCGCAGCTGCATTTGATACAGACCGTAAAACAGCGGTTCCCAGCTTGCCTGACCGGAAGGCGGGGTCATCGTGCGATCCAGCCACAGCCAGTGCGACAGCCGCATCAGGTTATAAAAATGCCACAGTAAAATACCGACTACGCTGAGTAACAACAGCCACGGCAGATAGCCGAACAACAGGCCAAGTACCAGCGCAGGCAAACACGCCAGCACCAGTTCGGACAATAATCGCTTCCATGAGAGGCGTTCCAGCACGGTTAAAGCTCCGTTTAAAAGCGGGCAGAGAAACGATAACCTGTTCCGCGGACGGTTTGTACCATGCGATCGTGACCGGTCAGTTCCAGCGCTTTGCGCAGACGGCGAATATGCACGTCAACTGTACGATCTTCAACATAGACGTTGGTGCCCCAGACGTGATTCAGTAGCTGTTCACGGCTGTAAACACGTTCAGGATGGGTCATAAAGAAGTGGAGCAGCTTGTACTCTGTCGGCCCCATCTCCAGCGGCGTGGTTTCCGACATCACCCGGTGCGAGGAGGGATCCAGGCTCAGGCCCTGCATTTCAATTACATCTTCGACCGCCATCGGCGAAATGCGACGCATCACAGCTTTGATACGGGCCATCAGCTCTTTCGGTGAAAACGGTTTGGTAATGTAGTCGTCGGCCCCGACTTCCAGGCCACGCACGCGATCTTCCTCTTCGCCACGTGCGGTCAGCATCATGACCGGAATATCACGCGTCATCGCTTCACGTTTAAGGTGTTTGATAAACTGAATGCCGCTGCCGCCAGGTAACATCCAGTCCAGCAGGATAAGGTCAGGCCAGGGTTCAATCAGCTTACTGACGGCGCTGTCATAATCTTCTGCCTCAATCGGCTGATAATCATTTTGTTCCAGAACGAAACATAACATCTCACGGATTGGAGCTTCATCTTCCACAACTAAAATGCGCTTAGCCATTATGACTCCTGCAGGTAGGACGGCTTTCACTGATATTTGCGGCGCCATTATGCGTCAGTTTTGTGACACTTTTATGAAAAAGTTAGCCATAAAAACCGGCCTGCAACAACCATTTATGACAACATGACGACATGTTTTGTGGCTTTAGTGATGGAGCCAGTATAATCGCCGGGCGATTTGTTATGGCAGGGAGTGTTATGCGCATTATCCATACCGCGGACTGGCACCTGGGGCAGTTCTTTTACAACAAAAGCCGGGCCGCTGAGCATCAGGCCTTTCTGGACTGGCTGCTGGCCCGAATTGAAGAGCATCAGGTGGATGCGCTGATTGTGGCGGGTGATTTATTCGATACCGGCACACCGCCCAGCTATGCACGTGAAATGTTCAACCGCTTTGTGGTGGCGTTACAACCCAGCGGCTGTCAGCTGGTGGTGCTGGCCGGAAATCACGATTCGGTGGCTACGCTGAACGAGTCGCGTGAACTGCTCGCCTGCCTGAATACCCGCGTGATTACCACGCCGCAGGACGGTAACGATGTGCTGATGTTAACGACGCGTCAGGGCGAACCGGGCGCGCTGCTGTGCGCCATTCCTTATCTGCGGCCACGCGATATTATGCGCAGCCAGGCCGGCCAGTCAGGACGCGATAAACAGCGCAGCCTGCTGGAGGCCATTACCGCCCATTATCAGCGCAGTTTTGCTGCCGCGCAGGCGCTGAATCTGGCGCTTCCCATCGTCGCGACCGGCCACCTCACCGCCCTCGGCGTCAGCAAAAGCGACTCAGTGCGCGATATCTATATTGGTACACTGGATGCCTTTCCGGCCTCGGCCTTTCCGCCTGCGGATTATATTGCGCTGGGGCATATTCATCGTGCGCAGCGCGTGGCCGACAGCGATCATATTCGCTACAGCGGTTCGCCGATTCCGCTCAGCTTCGATGAACTGGGCAGCGAAAAAAGTGTGTTCCTGCTGGATTTCAGCCCGTCAGGCCTGACGGTCACGCCCCTGACCATTCCTCTGTTCCAGCCAATGCAGGTCCTGAAAGGCTCGCTGGCGCAAATCACCCGGCAGCTCAGCCAGTTTTCTGCGCCCGACGGGACCAAACCTGTCTGGCTGGATATTGAAGTGACCACGCAGGAATATTTAAGTGATTTGCAGCGTCAGGTAGAAGCGCTGACAGCTTCCCTGCCCGTAGACGTTTTGCTGCTGCGCCGCAGCCGTGAACAGCGCCAGCACAGTCTGGCACAGCTGGATAAAGAAACCCTGAGCGAACTGAATGTGGAAGAAGTGTTTGCCCGACGACTGGCGCTGGATGACGCGCTGGACGCGGATCAGATTGCCCAGACCACCCTGCGGTTTAAACAGACGCTGGCGGATCTGGAGGAACAGCCATGAAAATTCTGACGCTGCGCTTCAAAAATCTTAACGCGCTCAAAGGTGAGTGGTTTATTGATTTTCGCACCGAGCCGTTTGCCAGCAACGGGCTGTTTGCGATTACCGGCGCGACGGGCGCCGGTAAAACCACGCTGCTGGACGCCATCTGTCTGGCACTGTATCACCAGACGCCGCGCCTGGGCGGCATCTCTCAGGGGTATAACCCCCTGATGACACGCGACTGTGCCGAGTGCCTGGCGGAGGTCGAGTTTGAAATTAAAGGCGAAGCCTGGCGGGCATTCTGGAGCCAGAACCGCGCGCGCGGCACCGCTGACGGTAAACTGCAGGCTCCCCGCGTTGAGCTGGCACGCTGCGCCGATAATCAGATTGTGGCAGATAAAGTGAGCGATAAGCTCAAACTTACGGAAACGCTGAGCGGGCTGGATTTTGCGCGCTTCACCCGCTCAATGATGCTGTCACAAGGCCAGTTTGCGGCGTTTCTTAACGCCAAAGCCAATGAGCGGGCAGAACTGCTGGAAGAACTGACCGGAACCGAAATTTATGGTCGTCTGTCCATGGCCGTGTTCGAACGCCACAAAGCGGCCAAAACGGCGCTGGAACTGTTACGCAGTCGGGCAGGCGGCATGGCGCTGCTTGATGAGGCAACCCGTACTGCACTGCACCAGCAAAAAAAGGCCCTTAGCGACGCTGAACACCAGCTGACTGCCGCGCTTGCCGTGGCGCAGGCGCAGCAACAGTGGCAGCAACAGCATCAGCAGGCTATTGCGGATACAGAGCAGGCAACCGCGGCCCTCGCAGCGGCAGAGCACGCCAGTCAGGCGGCAGAGCCGGATCGTCAACGTCTGGCGCGCAGTGAACCGGCGGAGAAACTGCGCGGTCCGTTGCAGCAACGTGACAGTCTGCTGGCCGAACGCAACGCGATGCGGGAACGTCAGCAGCAGCTCAGCCAACAGATGCACACGGCCACACAGGCGCATCATGTGTTGCAGCAACGCTATGCGGAAACGGACACGGCGCACGAACAGTGCCGACAGCAACAGCAGCAGCAGGAAACGCTGTTGACCGGGCAGGTCATTCCGCTTGATCAGTCTCTCTCTGCCTTATACGAGCACATTCAGCAGCTACAGCAGGATGCCGAACGGCAACAGCAACACTGCGCTCAGCGCGAAGCCGCGTTACACAGCGAAGCCCGCCAGGTGCGCCACTTGCAAGAGACGATTGCCCAACAGCATGCCCTACGTGAGCAGTTAGCTGACATGCCGCAATGGGGTGAACACCTTCCGATCTGGAAAGAGCGTTTTGCCCAACTGACCCGCTATGAAGCGGCACAGGCTGAGCTGGATCAGCAGATACAGCAGCAACAGCGCCACATTCATCAGCGCCAGGGGGATATTGAGCAGCTGGCACAGCAACTCACGCCACTGGATCAGGCCGCACAGCAGGCGCAGCAGTCCTTGTCTCAGGCTGAGCAAGCACTAACTTCCCTTCAGAACGCGCATCCACCTGAAGCCTTACGTCAGGCACTGAGCCAGCATCAGCAACAGCGCGAGGCGCGCCATGCGCTGACGATAGTGGCCGCGCAGTGGCAACCCCTGCATCAGCAGCGCACGCAGTACGAAAAACGCCTGCATGAACTTGAGACGGCTCAGCAGCAGGCTGAAAGCGCACTGCTGACGTTAAGAGAAGCCTGGCGACGGGAAAAACAGCAGCTCAGCGACGTAGAGAAAATTTGCCAGCTCGAAAGCCAGATTGCTGACCTGGAACAGTACCGCGCCCGGCTTGAAGCCGGGCAGCCCTGCCCGTTGTGCGGCGCCTGCGAGCATCCTGCGGTCGAAACCTATCGTGCTCTGGAAGTTAGTGCTAACCAACAACGTAAAGCCGAGCTGCAAAAACAGGTAGACGCGTTGAGTGAAACCGGGACGGCAAAGAAGGAGCAGATAAAGCAGCTACAGGCTCAACAGCAATCCCTGCGCGAAGAAATCACGGGTCTGACCCAACAACTTGATGCCCTTTCTCAACAATGGCAGGAACTGAGCAGTGAGCTGGCGCTCACCTTCCCGCTGACAGATACGGATGCAAGGATCGCGTGGCAGCAGGCGCAAAATCGCCACGAGCAGACGCTTACGGCCCGGCTTGACGCACTGGAGCAAGCCGAGCGCGCGGTGCTGGCGGCCAAAGATCACCACCTGCGGCAGCACCAGACATTACAACAGCATCAGCAAACGCTACTGTTGACTCAGCAGCAACTGGAAAGCCAGCACCAGGCGCTTCAGGCGTTACAGCAACAGCAGCGTCAGGCCGCAGAAAACGGCCAGCAGCTTGAAGCCGCGCTGGCACAGCAGTTCAGCGACGTGGCGTTGTCTTTACCTGAACGTACGGCGCGCGACAGCTGGCTGGCAACCCAGCAAGAGCGCTGGCAGCGCTGGCAAGAGAGTGAGCGGTTGCTTGCTAACCTGCAGCCGCAACTTGCACGGGCGGAAACACAGGCTGACGCGCTGCAACAGCAGTTACAGCTTGAGCAGCAACGCCTGGATCAGCAGCGGCAGCAGCTCACCGCGTTACAGCAGCAGGCGCGTGAAAAACAGCAGCAGCGTCAGGCCCTGTTTGGCGATCGCGATGTGGCTCAGGCGCGCCAGCAGATGCAGGCGCTCGTCGATCAGCACGAGGCGCAACTTACGCAGCAGCGCAACGCACTGCATCAGTCACAGGCAGAGGTCAGCCGTCTTAATGGCCAGTTGACGCTGCTGGAAAGCCAACTGCAGAGCCTGTCCGGGCGCGTCACGGAAGCAGAACAACGCTTCAGCGCCGCGCTGGCGGCGGCCGAATTTGCTGATGAAACGCACCTGCGCGCGGCATTGCTGGATGAACAGGCGGCGCAACAACTGCGTCAGCAGCTTCAGCAGATTGACCAGCACCGTCTGCACCAGCAGGCACGCCTGGCAGAACTGCAGCAGCGGCTGGCGGCACATCAGCAGCAAAAACCGGCTTTGATGCCGGATTCACCGGACGTGCTGGCGGCAGAGCTGGCGCGCTTACAGCAGTCCCTGCGTGAAAATGCAAACCAGCAGGGCCAGGTACAGCAGCAGTTAGACAGCGATGCCAGCCTGCGAAACCAACAGCAAACGCTGCTGGCGCGTATTGCGCAGGATGAGACGGCGTTAGCGCAATGGACCCTGCTTAACGATCTTATTGGCTCGGCAACGGGCGATAAATTCCGGCGCTTTGCCCAGGGGCTTACGCTCGATCACCTGGTGGCCCTGGCCAACCGTCAGTTAGATCGCCTGCACGGTCGCTACCTTTTACAGCGACGTGCCAGCGATGTGCTGGAACTGGATGTGGTGGATACCTGGCAGGCCGACAGCGCCCGCGATACGCGCACGCTGTCCGGCGGAGAAAGTTTCCTGGTGAGCCTGGCGCTGGCGCTGGCGTTGTCTGACCTCGTCAGCCATAAAACCCGCATTGAGTCGTTATTTCTGGATGAGGGCTTTGGTACGCTGGATGCCGAAACGCTGGACACCGCTCTGGATGCCCTGGATGCGCTTAACGCCAGTGGCAAAACTATTGGCGTCATCAGCCATGTTGAAGCCATGAAAGAGCGCATTCCCGTTCAGATTAAGGTACGCAAAATGAATGGCCTGGGTTACAGCACCCTTGACATCCCCGGCCAGTAAGAGGTTAACCATGTTGAGATGGACCGGTATTTTCGCGGTTGCCCTGCTGCTTTTAGCAGGCTGCAGCCAGCCGCACGGCGCTGATGCCAGGCACTGCGCGCCGAACATGACGCAGACTCAGTGCCAGACCGTCGACCACTATATCGCGCAGGTGAATGCCGTGGTGATGCGCAATTTTCATCACGCGCAACGTTACACAGGCCAGCGCTGCCTGGTGACGGCACAACGCCGCGCGGACGGCCGCTATAACGTCATGCGCACAGAAGGAAATGAATCGTTATGCCTGAGCGCCTGGCAGAGCGTGAGTAGCGCGCGTGATATGCCCCTTCCGCCTCAGGGCGCGCCCCGGCAATGGGTATTTGCTTTTGCCCCGTAACCATAACGCGGCAGCTCGCGCCATCGCGGCCTGAACGTAAATGCAGATGCGCCCTTTCGGAAAGTCCTGAACCGGCGGTGCAGCCTGACGGTGATCAAGCCTGAAAACTGGCGGTTCACCGTCCACAACGGATTACTCAGGCCAGAGCCAGGCGGCTCCGCGAACACCGCTCGAATCCCCGTGTACGGCTTTCAGTACCGGCGTTTCACATTCACCGCCAAATACCCATTTTTTCATCAGTGTGGGGACGGTCTGGTACAGACGATCCACGTTGCTCATACCGCCGCCCAGAACAATCACATCCGGATCGATCAGGTTAACCACCTGGGCCAGCGATTTGGCCAGGCGCATTTCGTAGCGGCTCATAGCCAGTTCCGCCACCGGATCCTGCTGTGCCAGCAGGTGAACAATCTCGGCACCTTTGCGTGTAACGCCGCTCAAACGCTGATAATCAGTGGCAAAGCCGGTGCCCGAGACAAAGGTTTCAATACAGCCCTGTAGTCCGCAATAACAGGGCACTTCAGCGCGATAGCGCAGTTCATCTTCGTCCATCCACGGCAGCGGATTGTGGCCCCATTCGCCCGCATTACCATTGCCACCGATACGGGATTCACCGTTTATCGCCACGCCCGCCCCCGAACCGGTGCCAATAATCACTCCAAAGACCAGCGGCTTACCGGCACCCGCGCCGTCAACGGCTTCGGATACGGCCAGACAGTTCGCGTCGTTGGCAATGCGGACGTCACGATTCAGCGCGTGCGCCAGAGCCTTGTCCAGCGGCTGTCCGTTAAGCCAGGTTGAGTTCGCGTTTTTTACCCGCTGCGTGTAGGGCGAAAGCGTGCCGGGAATACCGAGGCCTACCGTGCCCGTCTGTCCGGTCTTTTCTTCCGCCAGACGCACCAGATCGACAATAGCCTGTACCGTAGCGGCATAGTCGTTTCGGGGCGTGGAAACCCGATGGCGAAACAGCTCGCTTCCCTCGCTGGACAACGCAATCACTTCTGTTTTGGTGCCGCCCAAATCAATGCCGATGCGCACGGTTTATTCCTCATTATTCGTTAGGGGATTCTTACACTAAAAGGCGATGCCCTTAAAGGCAATGAAACCGCATCGATGTTTCGCTATCATGCGCACACTTAGTGAGATTTGTGCGCCCGATCGCGCCACGGTAAGGAATCCTGATGTTGTGGTTTAAAAATATGATGGTTTATCGTCTGAATCGTGACATTCCGTTGTCCGCAGACGACATGGAAAAACAGCTTGAGGCATTCACCTTCTCGCCTTGTGGCAGCCAGGACATGAGCAAGACCGGTTGGGTGTCACCGATGGGAAATCGCAGCGATGCGCTGACCCATGTGAATAACGGTCAGATTGTCATCTGCGCGCGCAAAGAAGAGAAAATTTTGCCTTCACCGGTGGTGAAGCAGGCGCTGGAAGCCAAAATTGACAAGCTTGAGGCAGAACAGAGCCGTAAGCTGAAAAAAACCGAGAAAGATTCGCTTAAGGATGAAGTGCTGCACAGCCTGTTGCCGCGTGCCTTCAGCCGTTTCAGCCAGACGTTTATGTGGATCGATACCGTTAATAATCTGATCATGGTGGACTGCGCCAGCGCGAAAAAAGCCGAAGATACGCTGGCCCTGCTGCGTAAAAGCCTGGGTTCACTGCCGGTCGTACCTCTGACGCTGGAAAGCCCGATTGAACTGACGCTGACCGAGTGGGTACGTTCCGGCGATCTGCCCGCAGGCTTTGCCCTGATGGATGAAGCCGAGCTGAAAGCGATTCTGGAAGACGGCGGCGTGATTCGCTGTAAAAAACAGGATCTGGTATGCGACGAAATCGCCAACCATATCGAGGCTGGCAAGCTGGTGACAAAACTGGCGCTCGACTGGCAGGAACGGATTCAGTTCGTCCTGTCGGATGATGGTTCCGTGAAGCGCCTGAAATTCAGCGATACGCTGCGTGATCAGAACGACGATATCGATCGGGAGGATTTTGCTCAGCGCTTCGATGCCGACTTTATCCTGATGACCAGCGAACTGGCCGCCCTGACCAGTAATCTGATTGAAGCGTTGGGTGGTGAGGCTCAGCGGTAAAACAGGCGGCCGCAAAAGATGCGGCCGTTTTTTTCAGTCTTTCAGATAGCGGCAAAGATAAGAGCTGGGCTCGCCTACCTGCAGATGAAACTCGCTGTGACCCGGCACGTTAAATACCGATCCCGCCTCGAACCATTTCCACTCTGTTTCCCCCGGCAGCAACACTTTCATTGATCCACTGACCACGGTCATCTCTTCCGGCTGGGCAGTGCCAAAGGTGTATTCGCCTTCTGCCATCACACCAACGCTGGCACGACCGGTGCTCGCACTGTCAAAACCGATGGATTTAACTTTTCCGTCAAAATACTCACTTACGTTGAGCATAAATCTTCCTCACAGCACATTAGGGTGACTGGCAGTGTAGAAGCGAACTTGCTGATCTGTCACGCGAAATAATGAGCGAATGTGATCGCTGGCGGTGACAAGGGACGGGGATAAGACGGGCGCGCATCGACGGCATCCTTGCCAGCGCGACGGCTTACTCTTTTTCTACATCTTCGTAACGTTGTTTCGCATCATGCGCTTCCTGCTCTGAATCGTGCTCACTGATGAGTGAATCCGGCTTCGGATGATCGGCTCGCAGTTGCCAGGACGTGACTTTTTTACCTTCGGGGCCTTTTTCCACGGTCACAACGCGCGCTTCTCTGGGGTAAGGAGGTCTTGACGGCATCATTTGTCCCTCTTGGCTGAATGACATTCCACACGACAGGCGGTTGCCCGTCATGGAATAAGTATAGTCAAAAAGGCGTAAATCGCGGCGGGAAGGAGATAAATCTGACGGTTAGCTGGCGCGTGCCAGCGATAACGACTGCAGAATTTGCTCAACAACGCGTTCCGGCGGCTGCATCGCGTCCACTTCATGGTGAGCGGCCATACGATACAGGTGGGCACGGGCGCGCAGCACCTCTGTCATCTCTTCTGCGATGGGCCGTCCGGTCAGCGTCGGGCGCTGCGCAGCTTCAGGCTGGCTTTCCAGACGTCGGGCAAGCACCTCAGAAGGCGCACTTAACCAGATAACCTGTCCATGTTCGCGCATATAGCGGCGGTTGACCTCTGCCAGCACCATGCCACCACCGGTCGCGATGATGGTTGAGGGCGCCGTCACGGCTTTCAGCGACTCGGTCTCCCGCGCACGAAAGCTTTCCCAGCCTTCCGCCGCGACAATTTCAGCCACGGTACGCTGGGTCGTGAATTGCAGGTGGTGATCGGTATCGCGGAAGGCATAACCCAGCGCATGAGACAGGGCTTCACCGATGGTGGTTTTTCCGCAGCCGCGCGCACCAATCAAAAAAATGGACAAGGACATCTGGGCACTTCCTCCGCCGTACAGCCCATAACAGCTGCAGGTCTGGCTTAAATAATACGCGCATCATAGCGGGAAATGATGGCGGCCTCTACCCATTGAGCGTATTTTACGCACAGTCAGACAACGCATTACATTAAACTTTTTATAAACAATGAATTAACCATGCACATTTTGTGCATGAACACCGTATTTTTGTCTCTGCAACATTTGCTTACCGCCACGAATTTACATTGCTGCTCATCGCCCCCATATACTGTTTACAGTCGCAACGGGAGAGTAATCATGCAACGCGAAGAACAACAACTGATTGAAAATCTGTTCAGCCGTTTGAAACAAGCGGAAAGCCAGACAGCGGCGCGCGATGCTGCTGCCGAACAACTCATCAAACAACACCTGCAGGAACAACCAGGCGCGCCCTACTACATGGCGCAGGCCATTCTGATTCAGGAAGCGGCCCTTAAAAAACTTAATGAACGTATTAAGGAACTGGAAAACCAGCTGGCGCAACAACAGGCGCAGCAGCAGCCGAAGAGCAGCGGTGGATTTTTATCCAGCCTGTTTGGCGGCGGCAGCGCCCAACCGCAGCCAGCTCAGCCGCAGTGGAACAGTGCGCCGCAACAGGCACCGCAACCGCAGCAACCTTATGCCAGCGCCCCGGCGCCACGTGGCAGCGGCTTCCTGGGCGGTGCCCTGCAAACCGCCGTTGGGGTGGCAGGCGGTGTAGTCATGGCCGATATGCTGACCAGCATGTTCCATCATTCTCAGCCGCAGGAGATCGTTAACATCATCAACGAGCAGCCGTTGCCGCAGGTGGACGACAGTCTGAATACCTTCAACGGTGGCAACGATCAGTCGTTCCTTGACCAGAACGGGGCGGATAATCAGTCTTTCCTGGATCAAAGTAACGGCTGGAGTGATTCCTACGCCGACAACGGCGACCTGAATGATTTTGGCGGCAATGACTTCGACGACGACGACAACTTCGTCTGATTTAGCGCTGGCGTTGTCGGAGCCAGCTGTCTAATTCATTGGCAAACTGCTGGCGGTCCCGTGGGCTTAATGCGGCGGGGCCGCCTGTCTGAACACCGCTGGCGCGCATGGTGTCCATAAAATCGCGCATGGTCAGTCGTTCGCGAATGGTTGCTGGTGAATAGCGCTCCCCGCGTGGATTCAAGGCTGCCGCGCCCTTCTCAATCACTTCCGCGGCCAACGGAATATCGGCCGTAATCACCAGATCGCCGACGTTTACGCGCTTAACAATCTCATTGTCCGCCACATCAAATCCCGCAGGCACCTGCAGTGTTCGCAGCCAGGGCGAAGGTGGCACCCGCAGGGACTGGTTAGCCACAAAGGTCACCACGGTTTGCGTTCTGTCCGCTGCCCGGTACAGCACGTCCTTAATCACGTTAGGACAGGCATCAGCATCAACCCAGATAGCCATCGTTATTCCTTGTTCTGCAAAAGAGTGACGATGGTAACCTGTTTTGCTGATCGGGTTGAGTGAAAAACACAGCCCTCTTTAACGCAGAACTTGCTTTATCCGACCTGGCTGCACCGCCACTGCGCCTGAATGCGCAGCGCACCGCGCCATGTCCTGGCACGGTTAAACGCCTCCGGTCAGCGGGGGGACAGCAGGCCGTTCAGCACAGGGCTAACTTGTTATTAATCCTGTCTGCAGTAAGCTACATCGTTGATATGTGTAAACAGCAAAGGAGACGGTGATGCAGGAAAAGAAAATCGGATTTATTGGCGGAGGCAACATGGCCAAAGCCATCATTGGCGGCCTGATAAACAGCGGGCAAGTTGCACCGTCAGCGATCTGGATTTATGACCGTAAAGCCAGCACTAATCAGGAAATGGCCGAACAATACGGTATCCATGCGGCTGAGAGCGCAGAAGCGCTAGCGCAGCATGTTGATGTCCTGTTTGGTGCGGTAAAACCGAATGTCATCCTCAGAGTTCTGAATGATCTCGCCACCTGCATGAAAAAAGAGACGCTGGTTGTCTCCATTGCAGCAGGCGTTACCCTGGACAATCTGGCCTCCGTACTGGGACACGATCGAAAAATCATTCGGGCCATGCCGAATACCCCGTCTCTGGTGGGAGAAGGGATGACCTCGGTCACGCCCAATGCGCTGGTTGAACAGAGCGAACTCGATGAGGTCGTTGCAATGTTTAAAAGCTTTGGCCAGGCGGCGGTAGTGGATGAATACCTGATTCATTCCGTGGTGGGCGTGAGTGGTTCGGCACCGGCTTACGTGTTTATGTTCATTGAAGCCATGGCCGATGCTGCGGTGGCAGGTGGCATGCCGCGGGCGCAGGCCTACCAGTTTGCGGCACAGGCCGTAAAAGGTTCGGCACAGATGGTACTGGAGACCGGCAAACACCCGGGCGAGTTAAAAGATATGGTCTGCTCGCCGGGCGGCACCACGATAGAAGCGGTCAAAGTTCTGGAAGAAAAAGGTTTTCGCTCCGCCGTGATTGAGGCGATGCAGCAGTGCATGGCGAAATCAGAGAAGCTGAGCCGCAGTTAACCCGCGGCGTCTGGCAACGGCAGTGCGCGTTGCCAGGCGCCTCCCCACTAGCCGGCGGAACGGTAGTCCTGATAAAGCGCCAGCGCCTGCTTCACCGTCATGGGTTGCTGCATGTTGTCAACCAGCGCGGCGGTCAGAGTGTAAAGGCCACAGGAGAAAATCGCCGCCAGTTGCCCTTCTTTGCCATAAAACGCCATGAACTCCTTTTCTTCCAGCGAGCCCACCGACTGGTAGTCATCCCAGTCCGCCGCATGGCCAAGATATTCATAGCGCGTACCATAGTGCGCGGTCCAGAAAAACGGCACCCGATCAAAGTGACGGATATTGCCCAGCATATTGATGGCCGCTGTCTGTCCCTGTTGTTCGGCAACACGAAAGTGTTCGATTCGCAACGGCCCCTGGGGAGAAGGATACGTGGCGATATCGCCTGCCACCCAGACATTCTCGGCCACCCGGAGTTGTTCGTCCGTTTGCAGGCTGCCATCCTCCAGCAGCGGCAAATCATGAATAAAGTGTGTGGCGGGTTTAACGCCGGTCGCAAACAGCACCACATCGGCGGCAATATGCTTGCCCGTTTTTAGTCGTACCGCGTTAACATGGTCTTCGCCCAGCAGGGCATCGATCTCGCCTTCGATAAACTTTACGCCGTTCGCCTGATGGAGCTGATAAAAATAGCGACCAACGGCTTCGCCAAACTGTTTCGCAAACGGCAGCGGATGACGCGCAATGACGGTGACATCAATGTCGCGATTACGCAGTGAGGAGGCCAGTTCCATGCCGATAAAGCTGTTGCCGATAATGACAATCTGTTGAGTGTCATCGACCGCCTGCAGTAAGTCTGCGGTGTGCTGTTTACTGCGCAGGATATGAACGCCAGCAAGATCGCGCCCGGCCAGCGCAGGTTTGACGGGCGCGCCACCTGTGGCAATCAGGAGCTTATCGAATTGCAGCGTCGTACCGTCAGCAAATATTATCCGGTGCTGAGGGTTATCAATCCGCTCCACGCGCTTTTGCAGGCGTTCTACGTGCGCCATGATGTCCTCACCCAGCAGTGAGGGCACCTCATCGATGTCCATTTTGCCCGAGGGGACAAATTTGGTTAACGCCGTGCGATCATAGGGTGCATCTGGCTCCTGCTCAATCAGGATCAGCCGCCCTTTAAACCCCTCGTGACGTAACCGCCATAGCGCCGCACTCCCGGCTGCGCCACCACCCAGCACGACAAAGACCGGCGCAGCGGCTCCACTGCCTATCGCAGTCGCAGGCGACATGGCTTTGGGATTCACCAGAACCGCCTCGTTTTCAATGCGCACGGGATACTGTTTGAGATCGGCCAGCGCGAGCGGCTCACACATTTTGCCACTGTCCAGTTCAAAAGTGGCTTTATGCCAGGGACAGATCAGCCGGTTTTCACAAATGGCACCCTGCTCAAGGGGTGCGCCGGCATGGGGACACTTCGCCTGGTAAGCGTGTACGTTGTCGCCATCACGAATTAACAGCAGCTCTGTTTCCCCGAGCTTTTTTTTAACCGGCTGGCGGTGCGGTAAATCCTTCAGAGCGACCACAAATTGATAGTTCACGACATAGCTCCTTTTCCGACTGTCACGGCTGAACGCGCAGATCAACAGGGCTTCTGCGCAAATGCCTGTAAACAGTAAGTGTGGCAAAGGATCGGCCAGACTCCGGTTTTAACGTCAGGATTTTTTGCTAACTGTTTGTTTAAGCGGAAATTAAAAATACGTGAGGATGTGACAGCGCAGGCAGGAGAAAACTAAAGCGGCCACCGAAATGGCCGACCGAACGTTAACTTTTCTTCAGACACTGACTCATGAAGGTTTTGCGTGCTTCCCCCGTCAGCTTTTTATCACCGGCCTGCAGATTACAGGTTTTCATTTTTACCTGCTGCGGCGACATGTCGGCGACCTTACTGTCCTTTTTCAGGCAATCGCTCATAAATTTCTTTCGCACATCGCCTTTCAACGCTTGTGACGTGGCATGTTCATTACACATGGCCATTTTTTGCTGTTGTGGCGTTTTTTCAGCCGCACTGGCGCTGCCGCCCACCAGTAAGCCTGCTAACACTAGCGTCATTAAACCGCGTTTCATTGTATTCACTCCCTCTTGATGAAAACAGATTAATTCTGGCACGTTACACGCTATACGGAATACGTTTATCAGGGAATAAGGCAGAGATCGCAAATCTGAATTGTCGGTGGCACTTTTCAGATACGCGGACGATTAAGTAAGCGCGTGACATAACGTTTTAGCAGGACCGTATTTTTATCATTATGATCTACATCGGCATTCATCATGGCGGTTTCAATACTGCTGACGATAGCGTGATGCTGCTCGGGTGGAAGCAAACGCAGCATCGCGGTAACCACGATTTCCAGCGCTTCGATCTGTGCAACCTGCTCTTTTGACGCCTCTTCTTTTTCTGCCAGGGTGATTAGCAACTCAGCAATCAGGTTTTTCATGCCGGGGCCCCTTCGTGTAAGACAAATAAAAATTAGCATTCGTCAGATTAAAAAACAAAGTGATTTTTCAGCCCGCTTTGCGTCCGACTCAGGCCATTTTGTCGCTACGGTTTTATTGCATTTATTTTGCCGGAAAACGAAACGTTGTTATCGCAATGAAATAACACGCTGACTCACTCAGTCGAAATAAAATAAAGATTCCCGGCTGGCTTTTTTTAGCAGAGATTCTTTTCTTACAAGCGATAACGGCCGTTTTCATTCCCGTTAACGTGAGAAAAATCTCCCCGCGATTGCGGGCAGTCGGTCCCCCTGTTCCTTAACCTTCCACCTGGACAACCGGATCCTCACGGCCCGATAATGACGGGCTACTCAGCCCTTTGGCTGCGCCAAAAACGCACCTGATTCAGTGCAACAGCTTGTCTTTCATCAAGATAATCTGAAAAAACGCCTTATTGCATATTGGCACTATTCGATTTTCACTCATCACATCTGAAAAATATTTCAGGCTGTTACTGACAATCCTCTCTGGCCCACCTATGTTTAAAAAACCGCCAGGTACGGGCGGGACGTTGGCTGTTCTGACCAACGAAACGCTCCCGATAAAACCCTTGCCGTTCTTTCCGGGAGCCCATCATTCAGTAGCTTCTGCCTGCTGCGCCGTTGCGCACCGGGCAAAGGGTCTGTTTGCGGAGACGGGGAATGAGCGTCCAATCTAATAGTGCCAGTCGTGCTATCACTGATTACTTCAACAGCCCGGACTGGAACGTGCTGCCGGAGTCCGATCTGCTGGCCGTTATCCTGCGTGAACTGATGGAAGCAGGCCAGCCGACAACGAATAAGGCAATAATCGCACGCGTCATTAATAAACTGGAGTTTGAAGGGGATGAGCAGCGCCTGCAGCGTTACCGGGGTTTACTGGCCCAGTTGATGGAAGCGCGGCCACGTGAGTAGGCCGCCTTTATGCTATTTCACCCAACGGAGCTGACGGGCTTCACTTACACTGGCACGGCCGCTGCTGCGTTGAAACAGGCAGAGTTCACGCCCACGCCGGTTTTTCATTTGCTTCTGTGGGTAATGCCCCTCAAGTAACAAGGCGCTGTAACCCACGCTGTCATCATAGTCGATGGGCTGCCCCACGATTTTTACCTTACTTAGCGTACTGGCATTAATACAGGCCTGCCGCATGACCTGCTGGTTTTCCTGCCATGCCGTCGGGCTGGAAGCCAGTGCGACCGGACTGATCAGCAACAGTAATGACAGTGAGAGGCGTGGACGAGAGTACATGCGTTGCTCCTTCCAGACTGAGCCAGAAAAAAATTCCCGCCAGAGCGGGAATAAACAAGACGAGCATTGCAAATTGATGTGACGAGGAAATCCCGATCCTGCTGGCTCAGTGCGACCAGACGACCACAGGCTGAAGACAGCAGAATACCGGCCTTATCTTCCCCTGTCCCCATGACACCTCAATGACAATGCGCGGTTTATTTAACGCTTAACCACAATAGACCTGGGTGATAGTACCGCTTTTGTCTGCCAGAAAGTTCAGGCGGGCGAAATTAAAATCCATCGTGACGGCAGAATTCCACGGAATGGCGCGCACCTTCTGACTGAAACGCTGTTGCTCAAGGGCGGACAGCGGTTTGCCGACAAAGTTTTGGTAATGAGAGGCACCGCAACTGTCCGCTTCCTTGCCGGGCGGGACGGCTGCCGTATCAGGCTGCGTGGTGGACTGACAGGCCGTCAGCAATAAGAAGCCGGTTGCCACCAGCACTTTTCCGTAATGATTCACGTATGTTCTCCTGTAATCGTGTTAAACCCTGACCTGAAGCGTAACAAGCCCCACCACCGGGTTTAATCGTTAAAATCAAGCGATTCACACATTATTAAGCATTAAATGCTGCCTTATTGCCAGATAACCAGTGTAAAGGCACTTACCGTTCAGAATTTCAAATACAAGACGCTAACCTTACTAAGAATTATCTTAGGAGGCTACTATGGAACTTGTGATTTTTATCTGCTTTGCCGTTGTGATGACACTGATTGCGGTTCGGGTGCGATAAGCGGCCCGTTCACGGGTGCGGTTTCACGCCTGACAGGCTGGGCGACCTGACAGGCGACAGAGTGTATCGTAGGCAAAGCACTGATTTTTTAATTGATTAACCCAGACTCATTTACGTAAGGTAATAAACAGCTAACATTGTGTGATCGGCTCTCTCGACAGCGATTTGAGGCATTGCTACTATGCGCTTATCTTCGCTGGCTGGGTCGCCTATGAACACCAATTCCGACAGAGTGACGTTGACACTGTTTTATGTCGGCAGCTTTGTTGTTTATTACCTCGTTACTATGTTGATTACCCTGTTTCCTAATTACGGTATTCTGCGTAATGACGGTTTACTGGTGCCTGTGCTTTGCCTGTTTGAATTTGCCGTTATCTATCCGCTGTATCGCTTTTATTGCCAGCGTCGTACCGATATTCCTCTGGGCTTTTTGCGTTCCGGTCAGACTTTACTGTTTATTGGCGCGCTGTTTATTTTAATGGTGGCACAAACGCAGTATTTGCAGCCGGAAGGCTGGCTGGTCGCACAAACTCAGCAGGGGCCCAGTTCGATGCTTATCCTGCTGTTGACCGCCGTCTTACTGGCTCCTGTGTTTGAGGAAGTGTTGTTTCGCGGCTTTTTATTACAGGGATTTCTGTTGTGGGCACCTAACAGCCGTTTTGCCTGTGTATTACTGACCTCGTTACTGTTCGCGCTCATGCATACGCAATATGTCCACTGGGAAACGGTGGTGGCGCTGACGCTGTTTTCTATGCTGCTTTGCTACGCCCGTCTGCGCAGCAATACGCTGGCCCTGCCGGTCTTTCTGCATACGCTGAATAATCTGATTGCGATTCTGCCTGCCTGGTATTTCGCCTGATCCCGCTACCCTTTTTGTTACCAGGTCATCACTAACCTGCGTAAAATCAGCGTGTATCTTTTACTAACAGGGAGGGATGGTCAGAAAGCCCATGATTACCATGCTGGATGTGGCCCGCAAGGCCGGCGTCTCTAAAGCCACCGTCTCGCGCGTGCTGGCGGGAAATCGCTACGTCAGTAAGAGGACGCAACAGAAGGTCTTTCAGGCTGTGGCGGAAACCGGTTATCGCCCTAACCTGCTGGCACGTAGCCTGGCGACGCAGAAATCCCAGAATATCGGGCTTATCGTTACCCATTCTTTATTTAATGGGCCTTACTTCAGCGAATTGCTGTTTCAGGCTGCTACGTTGACAAATAACTATGGCCGGCAGCTTATTCTGGCGGATGGTAAAACCAGCGCTGACGATGAACGTGCCGCCATTGAGTTTCTGCTCGACCTGCGCTGTGACGCCATCATAATCTACCCCCGTTTTCTGGATACCGCGGCGCTGGATGCCATTATTGAGCAGCACGCCATTCCCGTTATGGTGGTGAATCGTCAGCTGCAGCGTCATCCGGCACACTGCGTCTGGGCCACCCATCAGCAGAATACCTTTCAGGCCACCCGCTATTTGATTACGCGCGGCCATTACGACATCGCTTTCATTACGGGTCTGGCAGGCTCACCGACCGCTGCGGCCCGCCTGGCCGGTTATAAGCAGGCGCTTGACGAGCATGGCTTAGCGGACCGTGCGCTGATCGTGCAGGGTGCATGGACGCCCGCCAGCGGCATGGCGGCGGCAAAAACGCTGCTTGAATCGGACATGCCATTTAGTGCACTGATGGCCAGTAATGACGATATGGCTATTGGGGCCGCGCTGGCGCTGAACGCTGCGGGCAAACGGCTGCCGGAGGATGTCTCCCTGCTGGGCTTTGATGATATTCGTGTGGCGGAATTTTTTCTGCCGCCGCTCACCACGGTACATGTGCCGGTCGCAGAGATGATTCAGCATACGCTGGCGCAGCTGGTGGCGATGCTGGAAGGGGAAGCGGTCACGGCCTTGCCGCCGTTTAGCGGTCACCTGATCGAACGGGCCTCGGTCACTGACGGGCCTTATAAACAGTAAGGCGCGGCATCCCTGCCGCGCACCATCAGTAGTCGACTGAATCGTTCAGCGTTGCGCCATTACTGCGAATCAGTTTCTGGTACCAGAAAAAACTCTTCTTACGGTAACGTGCCAGATCCTTTAAATCTTTTTCATCGCGGTTGACGTAAATAAAGCCGTAACGCTTGTTGATGCCCTGATGCGTACTTACCAGATCTATTGCCGACCAGGGACAATAGCCAAACAGTTCCACACCATCGGCAAGTGCCAGCTGCAGTTGCGCAATGTGTTCGCGCAGATACGCAATACGGTAATCATCATGTACCTTATTATCGGCCTCCAGCCGATCAAAGGCACCCAACCCGTTTTCGGTCACGATAAGCGGCAAAGCATAGCGGGCATAAATCTGGCGCGCCGTAATGCGAAAACCCACCGGATCGATATACCAGCCGAACTGATTTTGCCGGAGATGCGGATTATCACATCCCACATAAACCGACCGATCAATGCCCGCCATTTGCTGATCGGGCCGAGGTTTATTTTCGCTTTGCTCACCCTCGCCTTCGGCTCCCACCGTCGCGGACGCATAATAATTAAAGGCGATAAAATCCGGCTTGCCTGCGGCGATGATGGCCATGTCATCGTCTTCGATCGTCGGTAACCAGCCGCGCTGTTTCAGGAAAGCCCAGACCACGGCGTTATAGCGACCATGGACCGCCAGATCCAGATAGAGCCAGTTGCGAATTGCAGAGAAATTATCGGCTGCCAGCACATCTTCCGGCCGCGCACTGGCGGCATAGACGCAGGAGATATTGGGTGCCGGGCCAATTTTGGCATCCGGCAACCGTTCATGGCAGGCGATCATCGCTTTCGCCTGTGCCAGCATCATATGATGATTCTGCTGATACAGCGTTTTCTGCGGATCGGCGGTGCCGGGTGGCAACGTACCAATCACATCGCCCTTGAGGATCATCATGTTCTGTTCGTTGATGGTCAGCCAGTACTTAACCTGACGACCATAGTGCTCAAAGCAGGTGATGGCAAAACGCTCAAAGGCCGCCACTGTACGCCGTGAAGACCAGCCGCCCGCCTGCTGCAACGCCCAGGGCAAATCAAAATGATAAAGGGTGACCAGCGGCGTAATGCCGTACCGACAGAGTTCATCGATCACCTGCTGATAAAAAGCCACGCCCGCCGGGTTCAACGCACCATCGCCCTCGGGATAAAGACGGCTCCAGGCAATGGAAAAGCGGTAGGTTTTTAATCCCATCTCCGCCAGCAGCGCGATGTCCTCTCTGAAACGATGATAGTGATCGCTGCAAACGGTAAAATCGGTAAGGTCCTGATGGAAGGTTGCCTGGTCAATGACGGAAGGCCCTTTGCCCTCTTCATTCCAGGCCCCTTCAACCTGATAAGCTGAGGTGGACGCGCCCCAGAGAAAGTCCCTGGGAAACGCGGGCAATGTCGAATGTTGCATATAACCTCCTGTTTAACGTGCGGCTAACTCCCGGCGCAGTTGAATGATCTCCTCAGCCAGTTCGCGACAGAGCATTGCGTTCATCAGGTGGTCCTGAGCATGGACCATAATCAGACTGACCGGAATCTTTCCGCTGCCCTCATCAGCGCCAATGAGCTGCGTCTGCGTTTGATGGGCTGCTTTGGCCGCCGCGGTTGCGGCACTGAGCATACTGTCCGCCTGCGCCCAGTTTTGCTGCCGCGCCGCCCGCAACGCCTCCATTGAACAGGAGCGAGCTTCGCCTGCCTGGATAATCAGTTCGATTACCGTGCTTTCATCAATTTCCATGGGTTACTCCTTAACCGGTTGCGCTGCGGCAGAGGGTTGCTCTTGCTGCAGCAGTTGACGCTCGTACATTTTGAAAAACGGGTAGTAGATCAGCGTGGCAATAGTGACCAGCACGGCAATCAACACAATGACGCGCCAGTCCCAGCCGGTTGACCAGGCGGCCCCAATGGGGGCGGGCGTCGTCCACGGAGCCAGTGAGATCACGTGATTAATCAGGTTCGTTTTGGTGGCGATCCAGGCAATGACGGCGTTAACTAACGGGGCAAGAATAAAAGGGATAAACAGAATGGGGTTCATCACGACCGGTGAACCAAAAATCACCGGTTCGTTGATGTTGAACATGCTGGGCACCACACTCAGTTTTCCAATCGATCGCAGATGTGCTGACTGACTGCGCAAGTAAAGCAACACCAACCCCATCGTCGAACCGGAGCCACCGATAACAATAAAAAACTGCCAGAAAGGTTCAATAAACACGTGGCTGATGGGTTCTCCCGCGTTCAGCGCCTGCTGATTCAGACCGAGATTGGTCAGCCAGAAAGCCTGCAATATGCCCCCGACAATCACCGCCCCATGAATGCCTGCAAACCACAGCAGATGGCACAGCAGTACCGCCACCAGCACGGCAGGCAGCGAATCGGAGGCAGAGATGATCGGCGAGAAAATAGCCATGATGGCCTGAGGCAGCAACATGCCGAACTGCGCCTGTACCCACAGGCTCAGGGGAAACAGCGTGATAAAAATCGTGATAATCGGGATGAGCAAATCGAACGACTGACGGATCTTCGGCGGCACCTGCTCGGGCAGTTTGAAACCGATGTTGTATTTCTGCAGAACGTGCATCAGCTCCGTCGCAAAGAGCGCGACCAGAATGGCGGTAAAAATGCCCTCCCCGCCCAGCGAACCAACCGGCAACGTTTTGCCGCTCTGCGGTGCCGCCACCACCAGAAACGCCATCAGCGACAGACTGGCCGCCATAAAGCCATTCATCTTATAACTGTTTGCGAGGTTATAGGCGATGGCACTGGCGATATAGAGCGCCATAATGCCCATCGTCATGTTGTACGGCATCATGATTTGTTCTTCATGCGCCTTTACCATGCCCAGCCACCACTGTGCGAACGCCCAACTGCTGTCTGCCGAAAAAGGCGGATGAGCAAACAACAGCATAAACGAGCCCACGATCAGAAACGGCATGGAGGCAATAAATCCGTCCCGGATAGCGATGACATGACGCTGGCTGGAAAGACGGCCCGCCAGTGGGCTAATACGGTTTTCGATGACGCCGAATAGAGATTCACTGAAGTGGCTCATTGCCTGACTCCTTGCTGAGGCAAAAGAGAATAACCTGCCTGACGCAGTGCGGGTTTCGCGTGATATATCCCGGACCTCCCTGGTGTCAGGTATGAATAAGCTTTAGTGCGTCGCTTAATATTTTTTCACCATTCATCATGCCGTAATCCATACTGTTGATGACCGCAACCGGCTTGCTGTATTGCTGGGCGATCGGTTGAAAATCGGCCAGCTTGTATTTGATTTGTGGCCCGAGCAGGCAGCAGTCGTAATCGGCGATATCGTCTCTAAACTCTTCAATCCCCAC
The DNA here is from genome assembly GCF_043546245.1 of Pantoea sp. SGAir0180. Taxonomy (NCBI): domain Bacteria; kingdom Pseudomonadati; phylum Pseudomonadota; class Gammaproteobacteria; order Enterobacterales; family Erwiniaceae; genus Pantoea; species Pantoea sp. SGAir0180. The sequence goes on from NZ_CP028071.1 coordinate 2,803,874, forward strand.
AGCTTTTATCTCGACGTCCAGCCCTTGCTGTTGCGCCGCCTTTTCCATTTTCTGCACCACCATACTGGTGGACATGCCCGCAGCACAGCACAGTAAAATCTTCGTCATGGTGTATTCCTCTTTGTGGTGAATGATTAACGAATACACAGGGTGAAAATTTTCTGCAACCGGTTTCAGATTTGCGTATCAGAAGTGTGAGAAGTATCAAAACGCGAGCATTAAAGAGGTTCGGGGCGAATAAACACCTGAATAAGCCTTATCAGGAAGCCCGTTTCTCGTCATGCTGAGGCAATAAAACGGCGGTTCACTCAGCCATATCGTCGGCGCTGTCCATCGCAGTGATGGGTAAGAATTCACTGCCTGATAAGCGGGTAACGCGTATAATTGCTCAGAGCAATCCGATACCGACTGCCGTAACACGGGCGTCCGGCGGCAATTAGCTATACTGGTGATATATAAAGGAACACTCACCCTTCTCGCAGTACGCGGACCGGGATAAGGAGTCGGTTATGTTAATTGGTTTTGTGTTATTGGTCAGCGCGTGTGGACACGATGCCTGTGAAGCTTTACCGGTGTCAGAACGCATTTATCCGACGAAAACCGCCTGTGAAGTCATGGCAAATCGTATCCATAAAGTGCGTCCTAACGTCGTGCTGATATGTGGCGAAGTGCATCGTTAAGAAAGCGGTACAGGGCGAATGGCACAAAAAGTAGCCGATGACATTGCAAGGTTGCCGCTTAACGTTCAAAATATAAGCTGTTCTACACCAACACAGTTGTGAATCCCATGAAAAGTAGTCGTCCCCGCCGTCCTACCGGGCGTTGGGTTTATTACATTTTGTATGAAGGCATTCTGTGGCCCTGTCCGGTTCGCTGGGAATGGGAAAGCGGATACGGTGGCTGGCTGCCGTTTTATTACTCACCTACGTTTGAGTTTGTCGCGGGCGATCCCGGCAAGGCGTACCGTATTGCGCGCACGGATGTACGTGTGAAGCGGAGTGAAGAGATTTACGCCTGATTGCTGTCATGCATTCCATGGCAGCCACGAGGCGGTAAGAAGGAAACAGATTACCTCCAGCAGCAGTACCACCATCAGCAACACGCCGGGTTTGTGGCGCGACAGCCAGGTTTTCAGCCCCATAACATTGCGGCCCTGTGGATCAGCAGCAGTCCGCCACCCATGCTCAGCAAAACCCGCACCCCTTTTCCGTCTTTTTTGCCATTTCAGTGTCCCTCTGAAGAAAGCGAAAATGCGCCCTGAGGCGCATCCTGATGCTGCAAGATTGCTGCGGGAGCCGCCAGAAGGCGACTCAGGTACGCAATCAGTTATTCAGCGTGTAATCGAGTGTGATTTCTGCATTAAGCACCTGCGAAACCGGACAGCCGGCTTTAGCTTTATTGATGATTTCATCAAAGGTGTCGTTATCAATGCCCGGCAGCGAGATGGTGCTGGTCAGTGCCACTTTCGTAATCGCGAAGCCTTCACCTTTTTTGTCCAGCGACACATCGGCACTGGTATCAATGCTTTCAGGTTTATGGCCTGAGTTACCTAACATGAGCGACAGTGCCATTGAAAAACAGGCGGCATGTGCTGCGCCGATAAGCTCTTCCGGATTGGTGCCTTTCTGCCCTTCGAAACGGGTGTTAAAGCCGTAAGGTTGCTGGTTCAGTACACCACTTTCTGTGCTGACTGTGCCTTTGCCTTTGATATCGCCTTCCCAATGCGCCGAACCTTTCTTATGAATGGTCATATCATTCCTCCTGTTGGTAAAGAAGGTAAGTATAGACAACGTCGCTCAGTTTGCCGGGCATGAGGCCGGATGCAGGGCCACTTCGCCCAGCAACGCATTCGCCTGCACCAGCGACGTCTGGTTGATATCGGCTATACACTTCGCGCCTGTTAAGGTCATCGCGACTTTCATTTCGTTTTCAATCAGCGTCAGCAGATGTTCGACGCCACGTTGGCCATGTGTGGCCAGCGCGTAAACAAAGGCCCGTCCCAGCAGAACAGTATCTGCGCCCAACGCAATCATGCGCACCACATCAAGCCCATTATGGATGCCGCTGTCGGCAAGAATCGTCATATCCCCCTTCACCGCATCCGCGATGGCCGGTAAGGCACGAGCCGAAGACAACACGCCGTCCAGCTGGCGTCCGCCATGGTTTGAGACCACAATGCCATCGGCACCAAACCGCACCGCATCGCGGGCATCTTCCGGATCCAGAATGCCTTTAATCACCATTGGCCCGTCCCAGAACTCACGGATCCATTCCAGATCTTTCCAGGAAATCGACGGATCGAAATTCTTTGCCAGCCAGCCAATATAGTCTTCCAGCCCGGTCGGTTTGCCCAGATAGGTGGAAATATTGCCCAGATCGTGTGGTCGGCCCTGTAGCCCAACATCCAGTGCCCAGCGTGGGTGCGTGACAGCCTGCCAGTAGCGGCGCAGGGCCGCGTGCTTGCCGCTCATGCCCGAGTGCGCATCGCGATAGCGTGCGCCCGGCGTTGGCATATCAACGGTAAATACTAATGTGGTACAGCCCGCCGCTTTTGCCCGCTCAAGGGCGTTACGCATAAAGCCGCGATCGCGCAGCACATACAGTTGAAACCACATGGGCCGACTGATTTGCGGTGCCACTTCCTCAATCGGGCAAACGGAGACGGTCGATAAGGTAAACGGAATCCCTTTGCCCGCCGCAGCGCGCGCGGCCTGCACTTCCCCACGACGCGCGTACATGCCACACAGCCCAACCGGTGCCAGCGCGACGGGCATGGACAGCGTTTCACTGAACAGCGTGGTTTCCAGGCTGAGCGCCGACATGTTCCGGAGAATGCGCTGGCGCAGCGCCACGTCTGACAGATCGGCAACATTCCGCCGTAGCGTATGCTCTGCATAGGCACCGCCATCCAGATAATGAAACAGAAAAGGCGGTAAAATGCGCTGCGCGGCGGCGCGATAGTCACTGGCGGCAGAGATGATCATCAGCGGTTTTCCTTGTGATTGTGCAGGTCATGACCCGGCAAACGCGTAATTCGCGCCTGCCTGGCTTCGTCTTCATCAAGTGTTTTCATCGTGGTGTGAACAAAACCCAGATGATCCATGGCGGCTGACCGGGCAGCCTCGGCATCGCCCAGTAAAATCGCGTCGAGCATCGCCCGGTGCTGATCGGTCAGGCGGTCAAAAATCACGGGTCTGATGTACATCAGCTTACGACTGTGCAGCATGGACGAGTGCAGTAAATCGAATAATCCCCGCATGGTTTGCAGCAGCACGATGTTATGTGAGGCTTCTGCGATAGCCAGATGAAAGCGCAGATCGGCCTGCCCGGCCAGATGGGGATCGTCACTCTCTTTCATCGCCAGCGTGGCATCAAAGGCGTACCGCAGACGCTCTTTATCTGACTCGGTAGCCCGTAGCGCCGCATGCCAGGCCGTGCTTCCCTCAATCGCATGGCGCGCTTCAAGAATGTCGTAACGGTAGTCTGGATCGTTGGCGAGAAGCTGACGAATGGGCTCGACGATGCGCTGCTCAGACCAGGGCTCCTGCGGCTGACGCAGCCAGGTACCGTCACCGCGCCGACTCATCAAAACGCCGCTACTGATCAGTTGCTGAATAGCTTCACGCAGCGACGAACGGGAAACGCCCAGCGCGGCCGCCAGCTGACGCTCGGCGGGCAAACGCATGCCCGGCTCAAGCTGATGATCGCGGATATAGTGCTTAAGCCGCATCGGTAAGGGATCGTTTGGTGTCATGGGATCATCCAGGGAAAAACGTAAGCCTGCAGCGTGGTCATCACCCCAACCAGGCCGGTGAAGATCAGGCTGTGCTTTACGGTGAAGCGGAACAGATCGGACTCTTTGCCGACCAGACCGACCGCTGCACAGGCAATAGCGATCGACTGGGGAGAGATCATTTTACCGGTGACGCCACCCGTGGTATTCGCTGCCACCAGCAGGATATCGGAAACGCCAATCTGCTGCGCCGTGGTGGCCTGCAACGCGGCAAACAGCGCGTTGGAGGAGGTATCCGAACCGGTAAGAAACACGCCAAGCCAGCCCAGAAAGGGGGAGAAAAAGGTAAAGGCATGGCCCGTGTGCGCCAAGGCCAGCGCCAGCGTGGCTGATAAACCCGAGTAGTTCGAGATAAAGGCAAAGGCCAGCACCATACCAATGGAGTAGATGGGCAACATCAGGGATTTCAGTGTTTCGACAAATGTCCCGACTGCCGCTCTGGGTTTCATTTTCAGAAAGATAATCGCCACAATTGCCGCAATCAGAATGGCAGTGCCGGTTGCAGACAGCAGATCCAGTTTAAAAATGGCGGGCCAGGCGCTGGGCTGTGCCACAACCGGCGGTATCCGGGTAATCCAGTCATGCAGGCCAGGGACGGGAATGCTCATCACCCAGTTGGCCAGTGCCCCCCCTTTGGCAAAGAGCGCTTTAAAGGGCGGGATACTCCACAGCGTTACCGTTGCGGTGAGAAACAGGAAGGGCATCCAGGCGCGAATGATCTGCTTTGTCGTATACGTCTGCTGACGTGCGGGTTGCGTCGCCGTCTGATTTTCGGCATCCCTGAAGCGAAAGATGCGAACCGGCTGCCAGACGCGCAGAAACAGAGTCAGGGAAACGAGTGACGCCAGCGAAGAGATAATATCGGGTAACGCCGGGCCCAGGAAATTTGAACTCAGGAATTGTGCTATCGCGAACGACCCACCCGCAACCATCACCGCCGGCCAGGTTTCTTTCACCCCGCGCCAGCCATCCATGATCGCCATGATCCAGAACAGCACGATGACGGTTAAAAAAGGCAGCTGGCGTCCGGCCATCTGACCGATGGCAAAGCTGTCCAGACCGGTAACCTGCCCGGCGACAATAATGGGAATACCCATCGCACCAAACGCCACCGGCGCGGTATTCACGATCAGGCATAACCCTGCGGCATAAAGCGGATTAAAACCCAGCCCTACCAGCAACGCAGCCGTGATCGCCACCGGCGCACCAAAACCTGCCGCGCCCTCTAAAAAGGCACCAAAGGAAAAACCGACAATCAGCATCTGTAAGCGCTGATCCGGCGTGATCGACAAGATGGACGCGCGAATGATATCGAACTGCCCGGTCCTGACCGAGATTTTATAGACAAAGACCGCGGCCACGATAATCCAGGCAATGGGCCACAGGCCGTACAGGAAGCCGTAGGCCGCTGAGGCCAGCGCCTGCTGCCACGGCATATGATACAGCAGCAGCGCAACTCCCAGCGCCAGCATGACAGTGATGGTGGCAGCCTGATGGCCTTTCATCTTTAGCTTAATCAACGCAAAAAAGAAGAACAGAACAGGCAGTAACGCAATCAGGCTGGAGAGCCAGATGTTATTGAGCGGATCATAATTTTGCTGCCAGACCTGCATGCCGTTATCTCCAGAAAGGTGATGAGAGCGATGCGCGACGGGCATAAACACAGGGCGCATCTGTCACGCCCGCTCTGCTTATTGGTCCTACCAATTTTGCCAGTTAGGGCTTATTCGTTACAGATACTTAACCCGCTGTTAACCCAAGGCAACAGTTACGGCTTTAATTTTAACGTTATGTGAACCACTGAAAAGGTTTAGCTATTTTGGTCGGACCAATCACGGTTGTGGAAAGGCGTATTTGTAACTTTGCGGATGAAAACGCAGATTTAACCCGACCAGCCCAATCGTAACGCCGCACTGGAGCCACCAGATCGTGGAGAAATCCCCGGTCAGTGCATGCAACTGACCGGCGATAAACGGCATACTGCCGGCAATAATAAAGCCAATCCCTTGCATGAACGCCACCAGTCGTCCGCCCGCTTGCGGATGCGCCAGATGGTCCAGCGCCAGCACCAGCGCCAGGGGAAAGGCACCACCCAGCCCCACGCCCGCCATTCCCACCCACAGCCATGGATGGTAAAGCGGTGCAAACAGGAGGCCAAGCATACCGCTTAGCTGAAAAATCAGCGTTAACAGCAACAGCGGCCGTCGATCCGGGCCGCGCGTCAACAGCGGAAACACCATCGCCCCGGCGACCTGGCAGGTAATCATCACGCCCAACAGGCTTCCGCCCGCCTGTGCGCTCCAGCCGAGTTGATGGTAGAAATCAGGCAACCATGCTACGCAAATGGCATAACCGCCATTCACTAAACCAAAGCTGAGCGCCAGCATCCAGGCGCGCGCGTTGCGCCATAGTGAAGGCATCACGACCGACGCGCGCGCTGGCGACGTCACCCCGGGCATCCACGCCCAAAGCAGGATGGCCAGCAGCGCAGGCACGGCCCAGCTGCTGAGGGCCATCTGCCAGCTCAGGTGAGCACTTAACCACGGTGTTAATGCAGCACCCAGTCCGCCCCCGCCCATCAGGGCCGCAGACCACAGCCCGGTCATCATCGCACTGCGTTGTGGAAAGCGTTGGCGGATAAAGCCCGGCATCGCCATTTGCACTATTCCGATACCAATGCCGCCCGGTAGCGTGCTCCCTACCAGCGATTCGCCTTGCGCCACAAAAAGGCGGCTGAGGAGCGCCAACACTAACAGCGCCAGTCCGCCACACAGCAGTCCGCGCAGTTGAACACGCTGCATAAGTGGTGCGCTGATTAACGCTATCGCTCCCATCATCATCATGGGAATCGCAGGCAGCAGTGACGCTGCCAAGGCGGAGAGTCCAATGCTTTCGCGTAACTGATCCAGCAACGGACTGACGGAGGTCATCAGTGGACGCATATTCAGTCCCGCCAGCACCAGGGCGGTAACGATCACAATATTCTCTTTTTTCATGGGCCATCCTGGAAGTAAACCTTGTCAGCCTGACAGCTGTGGTTACCATTTGGAAATGGAATATCATCATGACAGGCAGTGGAAAAATGAATCGCCAGCCTATGTTCACGCCCCAGCAGCTTCTGAGCTTTGTTGCGGTCTGCGAAACCGCCAGCTTCACCCGTGCCGCCGATCGCGTGCACCTGTCGCAATCAACAGTGAGCCAGCAGGTGCGGCGACTGGAAGAGAGGGTGGGAAAAGCACTGCTGGCCCGCTCATCACATCAGGTAACCGTCACGGAGGAAGGCGAGAAGCTGCTGGGTTATGCCCGCCGTATCATTGCCCTGAATGGCGAAGCACTCGATGTGTTGAGCGATAAGTGGCGCGATGGTGTGCTGCGGCTTGGCGTTCCGGAAGATTTTGCGGCCCCCACGGCTGCCCTGCTGGCGCAGTTCAGTCGCGAACATCCCCATATGCGGCTGGATGTGATGAGCGGGATGCAGGTAGAACTACGTCGGGCCTGGCAGCGGGAGGAACTGGATATCATGCTGATTAAGCAACCTTACGGTGAACGCCCGCTGGCTTCCCGACCCGAGCCGCTGTTATGGCTGGACAGCGCCGCATATCCCTGCTTTGAGCATTCGCCGGTGCCGCTGGTCCTGTTTCCTCAACAGGGACTTTATCGCGAGGAGATCTGCCAGACGCTGGATGGGCTGGGCCGCAGCTGGCGCATCGGTTACAGCAGTGCCAGCCTTGTGGCCCTGTCTGCCGCCAGTGCCCAGGGCCTGGGCGTTACGCTGTTGCCTGCCAGCTGTCGTCTGCCTGCACACCGTGTGCTGGGCGACCAGCAGGGCTTGCCGGTGATTGACACTTTTGAGCTGGCGCTGTTCTGTCGCCAGCCGGATGACGCGCTTCAGCGCCAGCTGGCAGAGGCACTGGTGACATTTGCCGATCTGCACTGGCAGTGAGTTTTTCACTGACAGGCAGTGGTAAAGGACTCTGTAAAACCAGAAACCGCGTGCAGATGCGGACGCGCCCCCTGTCAGAGAGCTGGCATGGGGCGCGGACAGCCGAATGAAGGCGACGCTAAACCCGAGCCTCCCTCGTCTGTGACATTAACGCCATCGCAAGCGTATAGAGATGGGCGCCATCAGAAGCCACCGGATCGTCTTCGGCATAACATCCAATCATAGAGGCCACTTTATCTGCCGATAAGCTTTCCCCATAGAGATGCAATGTCAGGACTGCACGACCTACGATTTTAAGTACGTCTTCATGCAAGATCTGCGGGATATTATTCAATGAAAAAATCCTCTGCCAGTAGTGATATCGATGTATCCTCCTCAATATAAAGGCGTTTACAAGTCGTTTTCATCTTCTCTTCTGGCGATACTTTTGCATTATTAATGCGTTAATTTCGTCGCAAATGCGGAATAATCTGATTAACTTTAAATTGTGTATTACAAAGAAAATATTAGAAAAAACATTCTTAATCTTAATGGCTTAGTCCATGTAAGCGGTTTCACACCTGACGCTTTAATTGATTAAAATTTCCCAACTAATCTTTTTCATCTTCAGTTTATTCTTAGATAAAAGCGCCGCCCGGCGCAGGGTTTGCAGGTTAACATTGCTGTTGTGTACGCTTTCTGACAGACTTGCGCTCGCAATGATGCCCCAACTTACAGCCGCAGAGGCCGCACCCGTGACCGCTTTTTCCTCGCTTAATTCTCTTCCCGATAGTCAGCTCGATAACCTGCGCGAGATGGGCTATACCCGCATGACGCCGGTCCAGGCCGCTTCGCTGCCCGCTATCTTAGCCGGACGCGACGTTCGTGCGCAGGCAAAAACCGGCAGCGGCAAAACGGCCGCATTTGGTATTGGCCTGTTGCATCATATCGACAGTGCGCGTTTTCAGACTCAGGCGCTGATTTTATGTCCGACGCGAGAACTGGCCGATCAGGTCAGCAACGTTCTGCGGCAGTTAGCGCGCTTCACGCGCAATATCAAAATTCTGACCTTATGCGGCGGCCAGCCCATGAGTGCGCAGCGCGATTCGCTGGTGCATCCGCCGCAGATTGTGGTCGGTACGCCGGGCCGTATTCTTGACCACCTCAAGCGCGAAACGCTGCAGCTCGACAGTCTGCGCACGCTGGTGCTGGACGAAGCCGATCGGATGCTGGAAATGGGTTTTCGTGACGATATGGAAACCATTATTGCCGCCACGCCCGCCGCGCGTCAGACGCTGTTATTCTCTGCCACCTGGCCAGACGGCATTGCAACACTGAGCCAGCGCTTTCAACGTGATGCGCTGAGCGTCGTGACGGAAGAGGTCAGCGAACTGCCAGCAATCGAACAACAATTTATTGAAGCGACGCACAGCGAAAAATTGTCGCTGCTGATTAGCCTGCTCAGCGAACGCCAGCCATCGTCCTGTGTGGTGTTCTGCAACACCAAACGCGAATGTGATGATATTGCCGCCGCGCTTAACGCCCGCGATATCAGCGCCCTGCCCCTGCATGGCGATCTCGAACAACGCGATCGCGAACGTGTGCTGATCCGGTTTGCTAACGGCAGTGGTCGCGTGCTGGTGGCGACGGACGTCGCGGCCCGCGGCCTGGACATCAAGTCGCTGTCGCTGGTGGTGAACTACCAGCTGGCGTGGGATCCCGAAGTGCATCTGCATCGTATCGGCCGTACCGCGCGGGCGGGCGAAGAAGGCGCTGCCGTGAGTTTTGTCGCGGCCGATGAAATGGCGCGCGCGCATGCGTTAGAAGATTTCCTGCAGCAGAAGCTGCCATGGGTTGCCGCCAGTGCGCTCAGGAAAAGTAGTAAGCCGTTGCCGGCAGCCATGATGACGATTTGCATTGATGGTGGGCGTAAGGCCAAGATTCGGCCCGGCGATATTCTGGGTGCGCTGACAGGAGAAGCAGGCTATCGCGCCGATCAGATCGGTAAGATTGATCTCACCCCTACGCACGCTTATGTAGCGATTGAAGCGGCTCAGGCAAAATCTGCGCTGGTCAAACTTAAGCAGGGCAAAATCAAAGGCAAAACCTGCCGGGCTGTACTGCTGAAAGACTAAAAGAAAGGGCGAGAATCATTCTCGCCCTGCCGATTATGGCTCATCGATCCGCATAACGTGCAGCGTGGTTTTGTCACCTTTTCCGTGCACTTTACCGCTGACGCGAACTTTGTCGTCAGCGGAATAGGTTTTGCCATCGAACGTTTTCTTCGGCGCAATAATGGTTAAAGTGCCGGTGCTGTCACGAAACTGATAATTATTGTCCGCGACTTTTTTTACGATATAACCTTCCAGCGTGACGTAACCGCCCTGGCGAAAGTCACGAATCTGATCGATGTGCGTCTGTCCTGTGTCTTCTGACCCTTTGTAGCCTGCATCCTGTTTATGCTGTGGCGGCGGCGTATCACCTGCCTTGAAGCCACCTTCTTCCGCGTAAGCCCCTGTGGTCGCTACCGCCAGTAAGGTCGCCAGTACTAATTTTTTCATCGCTTACTCCTTTATACGGAAAAGTATCCATGCTGCGTTCTCACTGTTAAGCCTGGCACAATAATCTCTTAACGTGCGTTTTCCCCTCTCACCTTTTTCCGAAGGCTGCCGATAACTTCATCACACCCTTTTTCACCTGCTGCGCTGACGCTGAGGCAACGATGGATAATTTTCAGAAAGAGATCGATGAGAGAGCGAATCTCGCCTTATCGAATAAGTTTGAGCTGCTGCTGTTTCGCCTTGGCTCTGACCAGTTAAAAGGTAAATCAGAGCTGTTTGGGATAAACGTATTTAAACTGCGTGAAATTGTTCCGATGCCGCCGATTACGAAAGCTGCGGGCATGCGTTCGCCGTTGCTGGGCATGGCGAGCATTCGTGGACAGTTCATTCCTGTTATTGACCTGCCTGCGGTAGCCGGTTGCGTGCCTGAAACGGGCCTGAACCTGCTGCTGGTGACCGAATACGCGCGTAATACGCAGGCGTTTGCCGTCGAATCCGTTGAAAACATCGTGCGTCTTAACTGGAGCCAGGTTCATACCGCTGAAGCCGGTATCGGTGGACGTAACATCACCAGTATCGCGTGCCTGGATGACGACGAACAAAAAAGCAATCTGGCCATGGTGCTGGATGTCGAACAGATTCTCTATGACATCATCCCGTCCGTTCGTGGCGTGGAGCCTGAAGCGCCGAAAGAGCGTCAGTATAAAATGAAGCCCGGTTCCGTCGCGATTGTGGCTGAAGACTCCAAAGTTGCCCGCCAGTTGCTGGAGCAGGGCCTGAAGAGCATGGGCATTCCTGCCGTCATGTGTAACACCGGCCTGGAAGCGTGGGAAAAAATCAAAGCGATCCACCAGCAGGCTCAGTCGCAGGGTGAATCCATTCACGACAAGATCGCGCTGGTGTTAACCGACCTGGAAATGCCCGAAATGGACGGCTTTACGCTCACGCGTAACATCAAGCGCGACACCACGTTGCGTCATATTCCCGTCGTGATCCACTCCTCGCTTTCGGGCAGTGCTAACGAAGATCACGTTCGCAAAGTCGGGGCTGATGGCTATGTTGCCAAGTTCGAATTAAACGAACTGTCGGATGTCATTTTCAAAGCGCTGGAAGCCGCCAGCTAAAACGTAGCGGGCAGCACAACCCTGCCCTGCTGTCACCTAACGTTCAATACATGAGACTATGAAAATGCAGAGTGAAGCGCTTCCTGTCGTACGTAAGCCCCTGTTCCGCGGGCGTTTACGTCAGCTGAGCTGGATTGCAATGGTGATAGCCTGTCTGGCGTTCTGGGCCGGCGTTCTTGTGCTGATGGTATAAGCGCAGCCTGGAAAACGGCTTCTACATTTCGCGAAAAGGGAATGAAAAAAGGCTGCCACTGGCAGCCTTTTTGATTACGGTAAATGCACAACGCTATAACGCTCTTTAGCCTTTTCAGAGCGCCTGTGGCTGACTCTGAGTTGCAATCCTTGTCGCGTTAATCTGAACAACGACCGTTTTGCAAAAAATGCATTTTGCTCCATGCGGGTTGGCTCTTGTCACATCGAAATGTGATGTACGGTACTGCGAGCCATTACAGTGAGGACACTTGAAACGCGTAATTTTCAGTCCTTAGAGACCAACAACGTTTGCAGCAGCTGGGCCTTTAGCACCATTTTCTACTGTAAATTCAACTTGTTGACCTTCATCTAAAGTACGGAAATCAGTACCCTGAATTGCAGAGAAGTGTACGAATACATCTTTGCTGCCGTCCTGAGGAGAGATGAAACCGAAGCCTTTCTCAGCGTTGAACCATTTAACGGTACCGCGGATTTTGTTAGACATGTTTAATTCCTTAAATAATTGAGCCTTCCGGCGTAATGGCCTGAGAACAGATTTCAATCAGAACGTAAGAGAAGACTCAAAAAGAAGGAATGTCTCGCGACAGGCTTAGAGATGAGAACTGCTGTAGATACTTACTTTGATAGCGTCTGTTAATCAAACCGACGATTCATTAGGTCACATCCTCGCGTTGCATGCAAGGGTTATTTTGAAATCGATGCAAACAGGGCAGATAAGCCAGACGACGTGCCTCTGCCCTGTTCTGTCCTCAGCCTTGACGAATGTGGATTCTGTGGCCCTGCTCACCGGCTGCCAGATCGTCACGCAAGGTTAACTCGGGGATCGCGTAATCCCCGCCGTTTTGCCGATAATAGCCAACAGGTGCAGTAATAAACAGGTTATCGAGCCGCTTACTCAGTTCCTGACAGAGCGCATCAAAACGTACGCTATCGATCCGGCCGGTACGGTAAACCGTGAACGGCGGCAGCACGTCAAAGCCGGGGTAAAACAGAATGCCATGCTGAATGGGAAACAAGATGTCATCAATATGCCCATTGATGCCGCGAGGACTGTAATGCGACGCCCATCCGCCCATCGTGACCACCAGCATGGCGCGCTTCCCTGCCAGCGTACCTTCACCGTAGCGATCGCCCCAGTGCGTATCTGAATGTTCGCCTACGCCGTAGGCAAACCCGCAGGCATAAACACGATCGATCCAGCCTTTCAAGATGGCGGGCATTGAGAACCACCATAACGGGAACTGCAAAATCACCGCATCGGCCCACAGTAGCTTTTCCTGTTCCTGCTGGATGTCTTCGCTTTGAAAGCCGCCTTCAAAAGCCTGAGTGGATTCCAGTGAGGGAGTAAACCGTTCGGCATGTTGGCGATGTTGTGTGTCGGCAGGCGATACGCGCGCCTCCCAGTTCATGGCATAGAGATCGGAAACGCGCACCTGATGGCCCAGCCGTTCCAGATGACTGACGGAAAAACGCGCCAGCGCACCGTTAAGCGAGCGGGGTTCAGGGTGAGCAACAACGATTAACACATTCATAAACTATCCCGTGTTGATAAAAGAGACAGGTAGCCTGCGCCTGATTGTGCTATCAGTAAAAGCAAAGGAACGGATAGTCGCTATAGACAGGACTGATACCATGAAGCCCGATCTGAATTTGTTGATCACGTTAAACGTCCTGCTACAGGAGAACAGCGTCAGCCGTGCCGCTGAACGGTTAAACCTTTCCCAGCCTTCCGTCAGTGCCCGGCTGGAACGCCTGCGTACTTTATTTAACGATCCGCTACTGATTCCGGTTTCTCACGGTATGCGCCCTACGGCACGAGCAGAAAGATTACGCCCTTCGCTTGAAGAACTGGTTGCCAGAATCGATGAAGTCGTAGCCGAGCCGGGACCCTTTGTGCCCGCAGAGGCAGACATCACCTGGCGCATTGCCGCCACGGATTATGGTGCGCAGACCGCGCTGGTGCCGTTGATGAATACCTTACGTCAGGAAGCGCCGGGCACCCGGCTTGCGATACTGGAAATGAAACCGGCCCTCATTGCGCAGCAACTGGAAAAAGGCACAGTAGACCTGGTGCTTCATCTGCGTGAAGGCGTGCCAGAGGGATTACATGTCCGCCCACTGTTTCAGGAGCGCTATGTGGTAGCAGGCCGTCAGGGTCATCCCGCCCTGCATTCTGCTATCACCGCCGAAGCGCTCTGCGCGCTGGAGCATGTGGTAGTGTCGCCAGACGGCGGCGGCTTTCGTGGGGTGACGGATAGCGTGCTTGAAGCCAGAGGATTGAGCCGGAAAGTGGTACTCTCTGTACCCCACTTTTTGCTGATGGGCACCGTGCTGAGCACCAGCGATTTAGTGGCGTTGATGCCGGAGAGAGTGGCGGCGATGATGCCGGGATTAATGACCGTGCTACCGCCGATGGCGATCCCGGGCTTTGAGCTGGTGATGCTATGGCATGCGCGATCGCACCGGGATTTGGGGCACAGGTGGTTGAGGGAGCGGGTGGTGGGGAGGTTTCAGGATGGGCGTTGGAATGGTGAGGTTATGCAATAATGTTGAACCTATATAGTGTTGAACTTTAAAAAAAGCCGCTTTGCCATTCTTTCGTAAAGGCGCATATAAAAGACGTAACAGATTGCTCTGTCGCTAAAAATTTCAACTTAAATATATAAAATCTTCTGTACAATTATGTTCATAACAAAATCAACGTTCAAAAAATATAATTATGTATATTTTCATCCAAAACATCTGAAAGCTATCAATTCGCCAAGCAGACAAACATTCTAAAAAGCAAGCAAGTCTCTTTAATCTCTTAATCATTTCCATCAAAAAAAATTATAAGATGGCTTAATGCCCCATAGCTTCAAATAAAAACGATAGCATGCAATTTTATAAAAATCTTTTTTAAAAATCAACCAACATGGTGACTAATCAAATCAATATTGTACTCTTTTAATGACACTTGAAATTTAGAAAAAAATCATCAACTTCTTTCGGCGGTAAAAATTTAAAAAAAAACCTGAATGCAGAATTTACATTTACCACATAAAGCGGGAGATAACTCTCTCATTTGATCACTAAGAATGAAGTTTAAGTAAGCATTTACTTTATCTTGAAGCAAAATCAAATGCCCATTAATATCATCCTCCCATGATAAATGATCTGTAATACCCAAAAGTACAAGCTCATCATCTTCATCCGATGCATTGATAAAATCGACCTTATTTACTTCTTCAATTGACATAGTTACTCCCTTTTACTTTCCGGCCTAATAATAATCACTTGGGTTGGCGGAATTTTAGTGCCTCATTTTCTTTGGGTCAAAAAGACGAAGATCTCTGATTTATCACTGCATTAATTTTGGGGAAAGGTCATTCCCCGGAAACCTCAAAAAGCACCTGGAGCTAAAACGGCTGTGCTTACAACAAGATCTAGATTAGATCTTCACCATTTAAAAGCACAATGATATTTCCTTCCCCTAACTCTCGCCTGAACACGTCTGCTATTCCAGAAGTATTCAACTCAGGAAAGGATTTGTCATTCACTGCAATCATAAAATAAGATTTTGGCTCTTTTAGTCCATACTCTTCAGCAATTGATAACTTAGTCTCATGATTGTACTTCTTAACACGATCATCAAGCAACGCAAGCTGCTGACCACTTAAGATTATATGTGGTTCAAAAAGAAGATATGGGCCATCAAAGAGATGGCCGTACTTTTCCTTCACCACACTTAATCTTTCCCTCAGATCATCAATACTTATTGATGTGTAACACGCTATATCAATTGACATTTACCCGCCTTACTTAATTCTTATTGGTTTTCCTGACTGGTCGATCACAATAACCTTTTCTAACCCTTTTATTGGCCAATCACTAAATTGTTTTTGCAAATCACTGACACTTGCTTTTGTATCGGCCAAGTTGATAACAACATTGTTTGTTTGACCACTGTTCACTTTTTCTAAAGCCCGGTCATAGATATTGCGAACCGAGTTTGTTTTAGGGGCGATATTATCGAACACCTCACCATTAATTTTATAATCTGGGTTTTTAACCCCTGCAGTTACGGGATTCTGCTCAACATGATAACCATTTTGAGACAGGATCACAGCACCTTCGTTTTCTCGTTGTAGTGAACGTATATTTTCTGCTGATGCATTCGGCGGTAACTTAGTTGGCTGACCGCTTAGAGAACCGGTTGTAGCATTTCCAACATTATCAGCCGCAGCAGCTTCAGCATTACCGATAGTGCTGTTCCGCGATAAACTCGTATCACCAGAAATAAAATTTGTTCCGCTCGGCTTAGATATGGCACTTTGCGGAGCCATACTACCAAATATAGCAGCCGTACCAAGACCTATGTTTAATGCCCCGTTGCTATAGTTACCATCAATGACCTGGCCGATTCCAGTACCGGCTTGATAACCCCCACCAGCTGCCAGCGTTGAACGTGCAATAATCCCCGGAGCACCCGGCAAAGCGAGTAAAGCATCGGTTCCTATTGCAGCTTGGCCGGATTGCACGCTATACCCTTTCAGATAACTCAGCGCCTCGTTGTATGCTTTGGTATCTCCTGTTGAGGCAACAAACGCCTTGCCTGCAAGCAGAGACTGAATAGCGTCAGCCGCTCGTTGTGGGGTATATCCGTACATAGACTGAAGTTCATAACCATACTGGTTAAGTAATCCAGCCAGATCTTGCTTTTGGCCTTCTGTCAGTGGTTGCCCTGATTGGAACTTTTGCAGCAACACATTACTGGCTCGATCTTCATTCGTCAGCCTGACGATATTCTGTGAAGCCTCTAACAGGTTTTTACCGGCTTTCTGCTCCTCGATGGATTTATTCAGTATTTCTGCTTTCTGCACGCTCAGGAAGTTATTCTCAACCGTAACCTTCCCGGCCTGAGCAGCGGTAACCATATCTGCAGCCCCGCTCCCCGCCAGACCGCCAGAAAGACCCGCTGCCAGTGTTGCCAGCGCCGATACGGTTTCTTTCTCCCTGTCGTTCATTTCGTACGGCTGCTTACCGTAGATTTCTCTCGCCAGCATGCCGGTCAGCTCGCCTGTCACCGCCCCTGCGGCCCCTGCTGCGATATTTTTGTCCTGAGCGGCCGCAAGCGCCGCATTGACAACCGCATGCGCCATTAACCGGCCGGCCGGGTCTAAATCTGAATGCCCGATCAGGTTGGCAATATAGGGGGCTGCGCCACCGGCGGCAGCGGCGCGGATGTCACCCGAAGCCAGTCCCTGTACGGCGGCCGTTGCGGCTGTGACAATGCGCTGTACGCTGCCACCCACAGCGAAAGGCGAAGCACTGAGCGCACTATCGTAATAGCTCTGCCAGGCCTGCTTGCTGATTTGCTCACTGGTCGGCGTCTTGCCCGGATTCGCTTTTTCCCAGTCCGTTTTAGCCTGCTGCAGTTTTTCCGGACTGGCCTGCTTCATGTCATTATTTGCAGCGCGCGCCGCTTCAATTGCGCCCTGCGTTTCGACAATATCGCCCACCTGACTGCCAATCTCGCCAATCATCTGCGCGGTCTGCAGTCGCTGCTGTTCTTTCTCTTTGTTAAAGATCGGGCTGATGCTGTCGTTGGCGTGTGCCGTGTCGCGACTCAGCGTAGCGGTATCCTGCTTCTGGTCAGCCTGATTACGCACCACTATCGTCCCGTCAGCCACCGCTGACCGGGTAGTTCCTTCAGCATGCCCTTTTCCGCCAGCGCCTGCCAGCATGGTGTTAGCCATATTCCCGGCGAACTGGCCCGCCAGGCTGGCACCCGTATTCATGCCGATGCCCTGGTGTTCCGTTTTGTAGTCGGCCGCGTTATGCAGATCGGTAAAACCCAGCGTTCCCGTATCCAGACGGTTTTTATCCGCCCCGGCCTGACTGGCGATGACCGCACCATTGAGCTGCGTGTGGTTACCCACCGTGACATCAAAGCCGCCCTGACCCGCGAACAGGCCACTCTGCTCCTTCACGCTGTCAAAGGTACTGTGCATCTTGTCCTGGCTGGCGTTGATGTAGCCGGAGCCACCTATGGTGCCAATAACGGTAAAGCTGCCACCTGCACCAAAACTGGACTGCTTCGAGTCGTATTTATCGCTGTCCTGCAGACTGGTAAGAGTCAGATCGCGGCCCACATCCGCTTTCACACTGTTCCCGTTGACCTGAGCGCCACTGAGCGTCGTATCCCGACCGCTACTGATAGAGACCCTGCCACCACTGTCCAGTGTGGTTTCACTCCAGACCGTACCGTTGCCTTTCTCACTGCCCTTAGCGCCATTGACGCTGGCGAACACGCTCAAGCCCGCGCTTCCCGAACCCACGCCAAAGCTGACGCCAATGCCCCCACCGCTGCTGCTGTTTTTACCTGTGGTCTGCCGGGTGTTTGCTGCGCCGGCGAGCGTAATATCATTTGCGGCATGCAGACTGGTGTCACCGGCGGCTTTTAACTGGCTGCCGGCAATAAGCAGGTTACCGCTGTCAGGTCCCTGCCCCTTCCCGGTTGCGTTGATACTGAGATCCCGGCCTGCATTAATGGTTGAACCATTAACCGTATCGGACTGCTGATGCTGCTCGGATTTTGATTGCTGGGTAGACAGTGAAATACTGATGCCAATGCCGTTGTTCGGGTCCCCCTTAAGCTGGGCAAGCTGACTGGCCTGACCGGCCTGTACACCCGATAAAACGGCTTTCGTCGCCTGAAGCGCAGCCATGCGCCCGTCACTCTGCTGTTTGGCTGACTGGGCTGCCGCCACGGCAGTGTTCACGGCATCGGCCACTGCACCAGACAGTGCCAGCGTTAAACCACTGGTCCGTTGCTCCGTTCTCTCGTCATGCGTGCGCAGGTCATGTCCCGGCGTAATGGCTACGCTGTCGCCCTGAAGGGCCATGCTGCCGCCCGCAACCAGATCGGCGCCATTAACCTGCAGTTGCCTGCCGGCAGTGACTGAAACACTGCCTTTCGTGCTGCCGACCGTACTGATGCTCTGGCTCTGCGTCGTTCCCTTATCGCGCATCTCCTGGAGAGATTTACTGCTGCCGATGCTGAACCCAATGCCGCCCGTTCCCATCAGGCCGCTCTTTTTCGTTTCTGAAAAACGCCAGGTGGAGTCAGTATTGGTCGCTGCGGCGATGCTGACGTTGTTACCGGCATCCAGTGCCACGTTGCCGTCACCGACGACCTGGGAACCTTTTACCAGCAGATCATTGCCTGCTTTAACCGAGACATTGTTGCCGCTCAGTAGGGTGCCTTTTTCATTCGTTGCACTGTCTTCCTGAATGGTGTGCGTGGTCTTTTTACTCAGGAAGCCCTTTTTAGTTTTGGTTTCTTCTTTGTAGTAATAGTCGCTTTCGGTCGCGGTATTCAGGTTAACGTCGCGTCCAGCCTGCAGGGCGATATCCTGTTTTGCCGTCACATCGGTTGCTTCGGTATTGATATCGCGACCGGCTGCCAGAGTGGTACTGCCGCCGCTGGCGATCTCGGTGCCCTGCTGACGTACGGTTTCACTGATAACAGTTTTCTTGTCGCCTCTCTCGCTGTAACCGGAACCGGTGGCTTCGGCATTCAGGTTGATATCACGGCCCGCTTTCAGCGCGGCATTGCCGGTAGCGGTGATGACGGCGGCCTGACTGTTGATATCCTGACCGGCAGCCAGGCTGAGATTACCGCCGCTGCTGACAGCCGTGCGATCCAGTCCGGTGGAATGGGATTCCTGGTTGCCATTTCTGCTGTTCTGGCTGTTGGTAGCACTGCTGAGGTTCAGATCATTGCCCGCTTGTAGCGAAGCATCATTTGCAGCGTTAAGATTACTGGCCATCACATTTAAATCATGGCCTGACTGGATCGCCAGATTATGGCCTGCCGAAATTTGGCTGGCTGTGTTGGTAATGTTTTGATTACCGGTATTCTGGAAGTTAAAGGCTGACGTAACTTGATTCCCTTTAATGGCAATATCGTGCCAGGCATTCATTAGCAGATCGCCGCCAGCATTAACATTGGCACCTTTTATATTAATATCATTACCGGCTTTAAGGCTCAGACTGCCCAGTGATGCGATAGTTGCAGAACGGCCAATGAAAGTCTGGCTTGCTGAGGTAACATTTCTCTTATCGCCAGAAATATTGGATTGCCATAACGATGTCGCCGTCGTGTTATTGATATCGCCATTAACGCTCTCAAGTGCGACCTTTTTACCGGTGATGTTTGAACTGACATTGTTAATATTATTTATGGCTGTCAGCTGTAAATTTTCTCCAGCATAAAGCATACCGGCACTAAGATTATTTACGTTGTTCTGACTACTCACAGCCAGGTTATTTTTCGCGGTAACAGTACTGCCGCTGTTGGTAATATCACCGCCGGAAAGCGTCACGTTATTCCCTGCAATCACACTGCCGTCATGCATTTCCACATCTTTAGATGATAAATAGACTTTGGGCACCATTACCGTCTCGCCATTTATCGTCGCGGCTTCCCACCAGACAATACTTTTATCAAGTGAGGCTACCTGCTGAGCGGACAGTGACACACCAAACTGTAATCCCAGCGCGCGTTGCGCAGAAGCAGCGTTATCCATGAGATAGCGCATCTGATCCAGTTCGGAACCAATGCCGTTCAGGTAACGGCTGCCGGTCTGGTTTAGCACCACGTTACTGACGTAGCGCGTATCAAAGGCCGCATCGCCAAGGAAACGGTAGTCGTAATTTGGCTTGAGGTTGAGACGATCAAGCAGATAAGACGACCCCAGGAACGTAGTTTTATCAGTATAAAGCTGACGGCTTTCCTGCGGCGCCTGGCCAGGTTGCCGGCCAAGCAGGGCATTCAGATCGCCAAACAGACTGTTATTAAGTTGCCCTAATCCATTAAGCTTTGGGTTGAGGGTAATCAGATAAGGGCTTTTGCTATTGCCAAGAACGAAATAGCCGTTGTCTCCAGAAGGAACAGGATAGGCGCTGATATCCACACTGGCTGACTTATAGTCACGTAGATTTACCGCGCTAACTGAAGTATCCGTGATTAACCTGGCTGGCCGACCTAAATCGGCGCTATCAAATTTACCTGATGTATGATTAACAAGCGAAGCCTTATCAGGTTCGCTATTATCCATTACGCTGCCACCATTAATCTGCTGCAAGGCACCCAGAAGCTGATTACGCCACTGCGGAGAATTAATTGTTACTTGGTCTGTTCCAGAGATCTGCTGATGCTGTTGCGTGCCGATCCTGCTTAATGCAGACAAACCTTGCAGGCGAGGTGCCGATAATGTGTTTCCAGTTCTTCCCGCGTTTGGTGTTAAGGCTGTATTACTAACATTTCCGCTAAAATTTGCGGATATATTCCCTCCAGCCTGAATAACTGAACGTAAAGCATCACCGCTCAAGGTAGTTTCTTGTTCAGGCGCTGAAGAAAGATTATAAACAACTTTACTAATTTCTGATCCACTCATGCACCCACAATATGAAGAGTATTCCGGCAGCGTCTCAGTACCAATAGGACCATTATATTTGTAAGTAAGATATGTTTTTCGTACTCCATTAAACCACGATTGATTATTTAGCGTATTTCCACTCAATGAAATAGTGCCATTAGCCAGAATGAAGCTTGCCAAATTATTAACCTGGCCAGCAAAAACGTCCAAATTATTACCCGAGGAAATCTTTGCAATACCACCATCTGCACTTGCTGTTAAAGTAGTAGTTTCGGTGAGAAATCGTTTTACTGCTCCCTTAAGATTAGGTGCAGAATAGATATATGTAGTTTCAGAACCATTACCTTTTCCTGGGCTCCCCCCATGACGTATTGTTTTGGTGTAATAACCAATTTCGTCAGATGGAAGCTGTCCGAAATAATATGAAAATGATGCTTGCCCAACTTCTTTAGGTAATCCGGTCGTTTTTTGTGTATTTTGATCAACTCTTAATCCATCACGTTGGTTAAGGAGATTACCCGTTCGAATTGTAATATCCCCGCCCTGCGTCTCAATGGTCCCCGACGTGTTGATCACTTCCCCGTTGGCATTGCCCGCGCCATCGCGCTGCATCCACAGGCTGTTGCCCGCCAGAATATCGCCGCGCTGGTTACGGATGCTGTTGGCAAATAAATAGAGATTCTGCCCGGCGTAGAGCAGCGCCGTGTTGACCAGGCTGCCCGGCGTGCTGATGGTCAGGTTACCGAGCGTGCCGGTAAAACCGTCCAGCGTGACGTCGCTGCGGCTGTTCAGGGTGACGTTGCCACCGCCCTGCAGGCTGCCGGCACCGTTCATGGCGATGCGGTTGCCCGTCAGACTGCTGTCGGCGCTACCGGTGGTAATCTGGCCATTATTGGTCAGATCGCCGCCCGCATTGAGCGTCACGCCCTGCCCCTGCATCGTGCTCTGGTTTTCCAGCGAGCCGTTGCTGTTAAGGGTCAGCCGGTTACCCGCCGCCAGCGTATTGTGACTGACGAAGCTGTTCGCCAGATTCAGCACTGCATCGCCCAGCGCAACGACCTGGCCGAACTGGTCAAAACCGTTACTTACCAGTGACAGCGTTCCGCCGCTGAACAGCCGTCCCGATCCGGCCAGGTTAACCTGCGCCGCATTCACGCTCAGCTGTCCTGTGCCAAGTAGCGTCCCGCTGTTATTCAGCGTCTGATAATTCACGGCAAGGTTGCCGGCCTGCGCTGTGCCCTGGTTCTGGAACCCGTTACCGTTCAGGGTCCCCTGCTGATCGGCAAGCAGCGTGCCGTTGTTGGTCAGTCCGGACGCATTCAGCGTGAGCTGCCCCGCTTGCAGCCAGCCGTTGTTCACCAGCTGCGGCGAGGTGAAGGTCAGCGCGCCGCCCGTCAGCAGTCTGCCGTTGTTGGTGGCAGAATTTGTGGCGCTGACTGTGCCGCCGGCCCCCTGAATCAGCCCGTCGTTATACAAATCCGGCGTGGTCAGGCTCAGTGCATTCTGCGAAAGCACCGTTCCACTGGTGGCGTTGGTCAGATGGCCGCTGGTGCTGAGCTGCAGGCTGTTATCACCCTGCAGGCGGCCGGTGTTGTCTACTGTTCCGGTATTGATTACCAGGTCGCTGCCCTGAATACGGCCCGCATTGCTGAGCGAGGCAGCCTGCAGGCTGAGCTTCCCGGCGCTGAGCAACGTTTTATCCTGCTGCTGCGTCAGTGCGCCGTTGAGCTGAACCGTCAGGCCGTCTGTACCGGCAATATTACCGTTGTTGCTGAGCGTGTCGCCTTTCAGCATGAGATTTTTGGCAACCCACTGTCCCTGATTCGCCAGCGTCAGCGCCTGTAGGGCTGCTGTACCGTTGGCTGATATTTTGCTGCCTGCGGCGGCATCCAGCCTGTCGGTTAACGTCAGCTGCAGGCCATCAGCACTCTGTATCGCCCCGCCGTTTGCCAGTTTTGCCGCACTCAGCAGGATCTGTTGCCCCTGCCAGGTGCCGTTGTTGGTGACGTTATCGGCCGTAATGTTCAGCGTCCCCTGTGTCAGGAGCTGTCCCCCCGCGTTGTTGACGAGTTCACGCGCCGGCGCGGACTGCGCCAGCAGCATGCTGAACCGCTGCGGGGCCGGTCCGAGCGTCAGGGATTTCAGGCCGATAAGGTTGCCCTGGTTGGTCACGCTGGCCGGTGTGACCGACAGCGTATCGCCCTGAATGGCGCCACTGTTGTTCAGCGTACCGCCGCTGAGCATCATGGTTTTTTCGGCGAGGACAGCGCCGGTATTCACCAGATTTTGCGCACTGAGTTGCGCACCGCCCTGACTGAGGAGTGAGCCCCCGTTATAGAGGTCGTTATCAATCGCGGCGGTGAGATCGCCGGTGCTCAACAGCGATCCCTGGTTTTGCCAGCTCCCGGCAGTGATCTGGCTATTCCCGCCCTGCAGGGTGCCGGCGGTAGTTAACGTCGCGGCGCCCAGCAGCAGATCGCCACCGCTTAACGCTCTGCCTGTTGAAGACTGGGTGAGATCGCCGTTGCTGATCGCATCAAGTGACGTGCTGCCCTGCCAGAGGCCGCTGTTGTTGAGCGATGCGGCACGCAGCGTCAGGCCGCTCGCCATGATTTTGCCGCTGTTAACCAGGCTGTCGGCATTCAGGCTGGCGTTGCCGCCCGTAATCAGGTTGCCGCTGTTATCCAGCAGCCCCGAGGTTTGCCCGTCCAGTGTGCCGGTGCCGTTGAGGGTACCGGTGTTTTTTAAGCTGCCGAAACGGTAACTGAGCTGGCTGCCCTGCCAGGTGCCGGCGTTACGGGCATCCGTACCCTGTAACGTCAGCGCGCCACCGGTAATCAGTTGACCACTGGCCTGGTTATCCAGCTGACGGAACCCTGCCGTCAGCGCGTTGTCGCCCTGCAGCAGCCCCTGATTTTGTAAGGTATCGCCCGTGATTTGCAGTTGCTGCCCGGCAACGATCCCGGCGTTAGTCAGTGACTGCGCCTGTACCTGCGCGAGCTGGCGTGCCAGCAGCCTGGCGTTTCCGCCATTATTCAGCGTGCCGGTCAGCGTGGCGTTCAGCGCGTCCGCATTCACCTGGCCGTTATTGGTAAAATCCCCCCCGTTAACGCTGAAGGTGCCCGCTACCTGTACTGCCCCATCGTTGATGAGCTGAACGGGCGCCAGGCTCAGGCCGCTGCCGCTGACAAGCCGGCCGTTTGCCAGATTTGCAATCTGTGCGCTGGTTATCGCCAGTGCACTGTTGCCCTGTAACAGGCCGGCATTGCTGAGACGGGGTGCCTGGAGGCTGAGCTGATCTGCGGCCAGCGTGCCCGTATTTGTCACCGTGCCAGACTGCAGATTCATGCTTTGCTGGCTTACCAGAGCGCCGCTGTTATTTATGTCCTCAGTGGCAGCGGCCGTTATGCTGCTGGCTGCATGCGCGTTGCCGCTGTTCTGCCAGTTTTTCGTCGTGAC
The DNA here is from genome assembly GCF_043546245.1 of Pantoea sp. SGAir0180. Lineage (NCBI taxonomy): Bacteria > Pseudomonadati > Pseudomonadota > Gammaproteobacteria > Enterobacterales > Erwiniaceae > Pantoea > Pantoea sp. SGAir0180. The sequence continues at coordinate 2,828,371 of NZ_CP028071.1, forward strand.
AGTAAGTGCATCACCCTGCAGTTGCCCCTGGTTGTCCAGCGTGGTCGCGCTAATATCCGCCTGGCCCGCCGTCTGCAATCGTCCCGTCGCCTGATTAGTCAGGCTGGTGCCTTTTAAGGTCAGTCCCGTGTCGCCCTGAATCAGACCGCTGTTGGTTAAATCCCCCTGAAACGCCAGCACTTTTGCCAGTAGCCAGCCACTGTTGTCGGTTGTGTTACCCTGCAGCGCGACGCTTTGCTGACCCAGTATCTTTCCGCTGTTGGTCAGGGTTTTCGCCTTCAACGTGGCATCACCGGCACTGAGCGCACTGCCGCTGTTTACCCAGTTGTCCGCCGTCAGGGCCAGTTTTTCTCCCTGAATTAATCCCGCGTTATTCAGGTCACCGCCGTTAAGCGTCAGTTGCCCTGAGGTCAGTAGTTCGCTACCCGGACGGTTATTTAGGGTGCCAGCATTCAAAGTCAGGCTGTCAGTGCCCTGAATTCTGCCCGCGTTATTCAGGCTGTCGGCGGTAAGTTCAGACTGATTAGCAGCAATCTGCCCGCCGTTAGCAAACTGGTTGTTTGTCAGTTGCAGCGTGCCTGTCGCCAGCAGCTTACCGCCCGCGAGATTTGACAGTTGAACGTTGTCAGAATGAAGCGTGCTGGCGTTGATTTCGCCATCGTTGACAAGACTGTTGCCGCTCAGGTTCAGTGCACCCTCCGCGCTCAGCAGCCCGCTGTTGCTGAAGTCAGGCAGGTTAAGCGTCAAATCGCCCGCCGTCGCAATACTGCCTTTTTTTAAGTTAGTCAGATGCTGGCTTAATAACGTCAGATTCTGCGTGCCCTGCAACAGACCGCTGTTGGTGATAGCGTCGCTGTTGAGGACCAACTTTGGTGCCGTCAGCGAGCCGCTGTTATTCAGCGTGATCGTCTCCAGCGCAAGTGCATCAGCACCCTGCACCGTACCGCTGTTAGTTAACACTTCACTTTTCAGCCGGATCCTGTTGCCCTGCAAGGCACCCTGATTCGTAACCTTGTTGCCGATCGCGGACAGTTGCCCCTTTGCTGACAACGATCCTGTGTTCGCGGCTGTGAACGCATTCAGGGAAAGGTTGTTACCTGCGGTCAGTTGCCCGGCATTATCAAACTGACCGGCAGGGTCCAGGCCTGAACCGCCGGTGAAGTCTGGTTGCGCGTTGAACGAGATATTGTTTGTTGCATTGAGCGCACTGCCGCTGTCCAGCGACAAGCTGGTTGCGGCAAGGTTGATGCTGTCACCGGCCATTATCTTGCCGCCGCTGACCTGCAGGCGATTGCCGCCCTGCAATGAAACGGCACGATCGCTTCCCAGGCTCCCGTTATTCAGACTGATACCGTTTTGTGCGGTTATCGCCGCCGGGCCAGCGGATTTATGTTCCCCGCTCAGCTCAACGCTTTGCGCGCTGACGGTCAGTGCCCCGCTGCTGAGGCTGTCATGCACGGCCAGTTTGCCGTTCGCGTCCAGGGTGATATCGCCCTGTCTGGCCAGTAAGTTACCCAGGTTGACGCCAACGCCTTTTTCGCTGGACACCAGATGAATACGGTTGGCGTACATGCCGCCCAGCGCGCTGGTATCCACCGCCACGCCCGGCGCAGGCCCTTCTCCGCGGATGGGCGTAACGGACCCGTCCTGCCCGACGCGATTGGCACCCAGCGTCACGGTGAGATCTTTAGCGTGAATGCCGGCATTGATTTCCGTTGCGCGTGCCACAATCGACACCGCATCGGCCTTGCTGCCGTCCAGCCCTTGGCCTTCTAAGGTAATGGTGCCTTTACTGACTTCCAGCGCGGCCAGATTGCCACTGGCATCGAACTGCGGTTTACCGGTGGTCAGCGTGACGTTCGGCGTGTTGATAAATCCACAGCCGTTACAGGTAATGCCATAGGGGTTTGCGACCATGACGTTCGCCGCCCTGCCGGCAACTTCCGTGTACCCCTGTAGCTGGGTGCGGTTCGCGCCCACCACTTCGTTGATGATGGCCCGCGCTTCCTTACCGGCGCGGAGGTTGGGGTTGTTCTGAATCAGCCCGCCAAGCTGGGTCTGCGTCAGCTGACCCGTGGCATTGTTCAGGATCAGTCCCTGCTGCCCTACGTTATATTGATCGTACTGGTTATGAGAAATGCCCGCCTGATTCGGCGTGGCAATATTGACCACGGGCACGCCATTGCCCGCCGCATCCATTTTCGTGCCCGGGGTTACCGGTGTGATTTCCGCGGCCATCACCGGCAGCATCGGTTGTACCGCCACCAGATAGCAGATGAGATAGCTGAGTGCGCGGCGGGCAAGGGAAACGGGCTGACGATCATCCATAATCAGTTCCTCTTTTTAGAAAACCAGCCCGACGCGGGCGTAGATGCTGACGTGATCCGGCTGGAGATAGCCGGGATAGCTGAGCGGAATGCCCACGGTGTACTGGGTGTAGAAATACTGGTTACGGGTCCCCAGGCCGACGGCGCTGCCCCATATCGTGCCCGTAAACTGAGGGTTCAGCAGATCGCTTCTCAGCCAGCCCCCGTCGACCGCCGCCAGTGCGGTGACGTCACCCAGTCCCGGTAAGGTAAACAGGCTGTAATCAAGCTCATTACGTAAATAACCGCCGACATCACCCGACAGATACTGCTCTTTAAAACCGCGCACGGAACTTTCGCCGCCGATCGTCAGGCGTTCACTGCCGTAGAGCGTGTCCGGTGACCACTGCCCGTAAAGGCTGCTGAGCCACCACAGTTTTTGGGTGAGCGGTTTCTGGTAGCTGGCACTGATGCTCCATTTGCGAAATTCCGCTTTCGGCAGACTGCCGTTTTTGCCCGCATCGCTCTCGGCATCAAACCACGGCATACCGCGGCTGAAGGTGGGGTTCAGCGTGGCGACGCCGCCGGCAATTTTCTGCGTATGATTCAGGCCAAACTGTAGGCTGGTTAATTTACGGCTGCTGCTCACTAACGGCGCGTCATTGAGCCAGTTATGGCTGGAATAGTGATTCAGGCCTGCCTGTACGCCGGTTTTCATATCGCCATTGCGAAACAGCACCCACGATCCATTGAGACGGTGCGCGATATTGTCGCCGTTGCTGAACCAGGTAAAACCGTTGTTGATAAAGTGGCTGTGGTAGTTGCTCCAGCTGTAGCTGTAATCCAGCAGTCCATAACCATAAGGCACGCTGACGCCGGCCTGCAGATTCTGGGCGTCACGCCAGCGGCTGAAGGCACTGCTGCGTCCGCCGCTCACAAACCAGCGATCCGCCAGCCCCAGCAGGTTGTTTCCCGTCAGTGAAGCCGTAAGCTGCCCGACGCCGGTCGTTCTCTGCCCGCTGTTATCAAAACCCAGCGTCATGCTGAGCGGAAATTCAGGCTTTGCCGTTAAGTTAACAATGGAATAACCCGGTCTGGGCGAGGGCTGAATTTCAATCTGCACAGGCACCGTTCTGACACGGTTAATCTGTTCCATGCCCTGTTCTATATCGCGCAGGTTAAGTATTTTTCCCTCCATTCCCGGAAAAACCATACGCAATATACGTGGATGTTTACCACCCAGAATAATGGTGTCCAGTTTGCCTTCGAGCACAGGAATAATAAGCTGGCCGGTGGTAAGATCCTGTTCTGTTAAAAAGGCGCGGCTGGTAATATAACCCCTTTGCATATACCAGTCGGAAATGGCATGCACCAGCGCATTAATTTGCGTTAAGTTCAGGCAGTGACCAAGATAACCCGACGTGAGCAACTGTTGCTGATGCGCGGAAAGTAAGGTGGCGTTGCGAATCACAATCTGATGGACAGGAAAGCAGCGGCCGGTCGCATCGGTGCGCGGCGCCGGTGCAGGCTGAGGGGACAGCGCCTGCCAGAGTGCATCACGCTGCTGCTGGTCCTGTTGCAGGCGTTGCTGTTGCTGATTCTGGAGATAATCGCGATCGCCCGGCGTTAAGGGATCAGCCCACGCCGTTGCGGAGATCAGTAAAGCGCTTAACGCCAGCCACGTCCCTGTTTTTATTCTCATTGGATTGCCTAATGAAAAGAAATGTAAATTTTTTGTAAGCAAGCGAAAGCATAATATCACCTGAACTATTGGAAAATTCCTGATAAAAAGAAAAAACGACAATGTATTGCTTATTTAATTTACTAAGCGAAGCGCGGGCGACTTAATGCAAATTAAAAAATAAAAACCGTTACTTAAATAAAACGCAATCCTGCAGCTTTATTTTTCCGTCAGGTAAGTATGAAGTTTTCAGGCAGATTTGCTTTTATCTGGCGCTTTTCAGACGCATTAACTTAAGTTTCCGGGTTGAAATGTAAGCATTTTTTAGCCAGCATTTCGTGCGAAAAAAATGCGTCGTTTGAAAAGGGAAAGGTGTGAGAAAACAGGATGCTCTGGAAAGTTGGGTTAGTTTAGCGCGAAATTAAGCCCCCGAAGACCTCATCAGGGGCGAATGAAAAGCGCTAAAGACTTCTGATCTGTTGCCCGGCGACATCTATCATCAGCCTGTCCTCTGGCTGAATGATATCCAGCATATCACCCTGCTGACAGAGAAAAGCGATACCGGCTTCGCGGGCAATAATGGCAGCGTGAGAGAGCGCACTGCCCTCCCGCAGGCAAATGCCTTTTATCTGCTTCACATCCAGACTGGCGACCGCAGAGGGAAAGATGTCATCGGCAATCAGAATCGCGGGGACATCCGGTGTTGGAAGCGTAATCTCACGGCCGCTAAGGTGACACAGGGTGCGGTGCAGGATGTCTTGAATATCGATAAATCTCGCCTGCAGGTAAGCATCATCCAGTTGCCGGTATTGCTGACTCAGCGCCATGAGCACCTCATACCAGGCGGATTCGGCACAGCACCGTGCCGCACGAATCTTCTCGCAGGCTTCATCATACATATCGGCATCATCCAGCAACGTGTGATGCCCGGCGAAAATAGCGGCTACCGCCTCGCCATAATTCGCTTCTGCCCGTTTATGCAGCGCATCCAGATCACAGAGAGTGTCAGCGATTGCCTGCTTCAGCCGTCGGCATTCCTGCTGCTCATCGGCACATGGACGCCGGTCAGGCTGCGCCAGCGGCAAGGGATAAAACACCGCTTTACCCTGCACCTGTCCCGTGTCCGGTACCGTTGTCCTGAGCGACATCGTTTCAGGTTGCTCGCCAAAATTTTCCGCCGCCAGAGAGGTGAACGCTTCCAGCGCAGCGCCCGCTTCGGGGCCACGTGCCGACAAGGTAATCTGATCGTTACAGCGCACCTGCAGCAGAGCAATCTGGTTGAGACTGTCTGGCGTGACACACTGGTTATCTTTTTTCAGTACCAACTCCGCATCAAAACCAGCCAGCGTGGTCACAAGCCGTGAAGCAGGACGGACGTGCAGGCCATGGTGATTTTTTACGGTCACCGTGACCGATTGTGCGTCCTCGTGTGGGTTAACGGTGGCGACGCTGGCCACGGCACTATCAGATGCAATACCCAGTTGTGCCTGCTTCGCCTCCAGCGCCTTCATGGCCACCGTCATCACCTTTTCGATATCGGCACCCGCCGCCGCACTGACGGTTGCCGCCAGCGTACCTTCCACCAGCGGTGCGGCACACAAACGCACTTTGGCCGCAATGGCAGGATCAAGCAGCTCAAGCGCCGTTTCTGCACTTAACAGCGCACTTCCCATGTCCATCATGACCAGAACATGATCCGCATCTGCCACCGATTCGATCGCCGCCATCACTTTCACGGGATCCGTGCCAATCGGATGATCAGGATCGTCAATGCCGGCAGCGACCGCCAGCTTGCAGCGATCGCCGGTTAACATTTGTCGCGCCAGCATCTCCACGCCGTTACCCAGCAACGCACTGTGTGACACGATCACCAGATTTACCATGTGCTTCTCCTTAAGCTTTGGCGGCGGCAGCCAGCATCTGCATCATAAACATCACCGATGTTGCCCCCGGATCCTGATGACCAATACTGCGCTCTCCCAGGTAACTGGCGCGGCCTTTGCGGGCCTGCATTGTAATGGTGGCGTGAGCGGCCGTTTCTGCCTGCTCGCAGGCGGCATCCAGCGCGGCGATGACCGACATATTTTGCTCACTGGCGTGCCGCAGTGACGCCACCACCGCAAGCCAGACATCACACATCGTTTTATCGCCGGGTTCCGCTTTTCCTCGATTCACCACGCCTTCGGCCCCTTCGCGTATCATTTGATACAGCTCTTCCAGCGTCAGGCTCTGATGTGCCTGTGTGACCTGCGCCGCCCGGATAAAGAAAGTGCCAAACAACGGCCCGCTGGCACCGCCCACATTGGAAAGCAGCGTCATGCCGGTATTTTTGAGGATAAAGCCAATATCCTTATCGGCAATCGCGGGCAGCTTCTCGACCACCTTACTGAAGCCCCGGTGCATATTTAAGCCGTGATCGGCGTCGCCAATTTCGCGATCCAGGCCGGTGAGAAAATCACTTTCACGGGTAAAAACTTCACCACAGCGGTAAAGCCAGTTCACAATTTGGGCGCGGGTAAGTGACATGTCGAACTCCTTAACAGCCCCAGTTCAGGGCAGGTGTGTGTACCGGGGCATCCCACAGTGACAGGGCCTCATCATCCACGCTTAACAGCGTGATGGAAAAGCCCACCATATCCAGCGATGTGCAGTAACTGCCCACCAGATTTCGCGCGATAGTGATGCCGCTTTCGTCGCAACGCTGAGCCAGGCGGTTATAAACACCATACAGTTCTGACAGTGGCGTAGCGCCCAGATTATTAACCAGCGCAATCACACGATCGCCGCGGGTTAATGCCTGCTTACTGTGTTTAACCTCTTGCCAGCTTCCGCTGTTTTGATCCCAGTGACGTAGGGTACGGCTGTAGTTGCCATTCTCCAGCAGCGTGTCGAACATCTCATCGACCGTCTTGTCCAGCGAGGTAAAAGTACGGCGGTCGATGCCGGGTTCGCCATGAATCCCTACACCGAACTCCATTTCGTTGTCCTGAAGTTCGAACGAGCGTTTGCCGGCGGCGGGCACGGTACAGGCGCCTAACGCAATACCGATCGAGTGGCCCAGGTTATTGAGTTTACGTCCCAGCGCCGCACAGGCTTCCAGTGAATCGCCCCGCTCCGCTGCGGCGCCAAGCAGTTTTTCAATCAGTACCGTATTCGCCACACCACGTCGTCCTGTCGTGTAGAGACTGTCTTTTACGGCCACGTCATCGTCAACCACCACTGTGGTGACTTTTACACCGCTTTCGTGCAGCAGCTCGGTGGCGGTTTCGAAGTTGAGAATATCACCGGTGTAATTTTTGATTATCATCAGTACGCCTTCACCACCGTCAATTTTCATGGCGCATTCATACATTTTATCCGGCGTTGGCGAGGTGAAAATCTCACCCGGGCAGGCACCCGAAAGCATGCCCGGACCAATAAACCCGCAGTGCATCGGTTCATGGCCGCTTCCGCCGCCCGACAGTAAGGCAACCTTTCCGGCGACAGGCGCATCGGCGCGCGTCATACAAACTGGATCCTGATGCAGCGTCAGTTCAGGATGGGCACGAGCGAAGCCTGCAAGCTGTTCACTCAATACATCTTCCACACGATTAATCAGCTTTTTCATGGGTATGCTCCGTTAGCATCGGTTTGCCGCCGCTCTTGCCTCAGCAAAAGGGACAGCATTATCAGGAGAGCGAGACGGCGAAAAGCAGCGCGTCGGTGGAGTGATTCTTACGGAGTCGACAGGAAAAAAAATGCCCCTCTTCAGCGTTCCATAAGGGAACGTTTTGCTGCGTTATTATGTTTCGTTATGAAACGTTTTATCGCACTTACGGCGAAAAATGAGAGGCAAAGCAAGAAATCGGGATCGTTGCACGTGATCAATCTGTCTGAGCGATAAGCGTTTTATCCCCTCAGGCTGGCGCGCAGTCGCGTCCTTCCTCTCACATGGGTTCCGGGTAGTCTCTTAACCGCTAAGAGGAGATCGCGATCGCAACATGGCTTTTCGAGCGCGTTTATTGTTTCAGGATGGAACATAACTGGACGTATGGCGTTCCATATAAGAACGTTGGCGTCAAAAATATTTCCCCTCACCGTTGATCGTAAAGTGAGTCGCGTACGCCGGTCATCATCCGGCTCACATCGCCAACTGAGCCAGAAAGATGCGCGCGTTCATCTTGCGAACATGTTCTTACTTGAGGGTGAAAGGAATGCCAAAAATTATTCAGTCTCCAGCGAAATATATTCAGGGCCCCGATGCCTTGTTGTCCTTTGGGGAATATGCCAAAAACCTGGCAAATCATTTTTTTGTGATTGCCGATGACGTTGTGATGAAACTGGCGGGCGATCAGGTCCTGTCCGGCCTTGCCAGCCACAGTGTGACCTGCCATGCCGAACGCTTTAACGGGGAGTGTTGCCGGACGGAAATAGAACGCCTGATGGCCCTTGTCGAACAGCATGGCTGCCGGGGCGTGATCGGACTGGGTGGGGGGAAAACGCTGGACACCGCTAAAGCCGTCGCCTGGTATCTGAAACTGCCGGTGGTGGTGATCCCGACCATCGCGTCGACGGATGCGCCCACCAGCGCGCTGTCGGTCATTTATACCGAATCCGGTGAGTTTGCTGAGTACCTGATCTATCCCAAAAACCCTGACATGGTGGTCATGGATACTACAATCATTGCCAAAGCCCCGGTTCGCTTACTGGTCGCCGGTATGGGTGATGCCCTGTCGACCTGGTTTGAAGCAAAAGCCTGTTATGACTCGGGCGCAACCAGCATGGCGGGAGGGAAATCGACCGCGGCCGCGTTAAGCCTGGCGCGTCTGTGCTACGAGACGCTTCTGGCTGAGGGCGAAAAAGCGCGCTGTGCCGCCCAGGCGGGCGTCGTCACGGAAGCCCTGGAACGTATTGTGGAAGCCAACACCTATCTGAGTGGTATTGGTTTTGAGAGCAGCGGTCTGGCTGCCGCTCATGCGATTCACAACGCATTTACCGTGCTGGAAGAGTGCCATCATCTTTATCATGGCGAAAAAGTGGCGTTTGGTACGCTCGCGCAGTTGGTACTGCAAAACAGCCCGACAGATGAGATCGAAACCGTGCTGAACTTCTGCCAGAAAGTGGGCCTGCCTGTCACGCTGGCACAGATGGGAGTGAAACACGGCATTGAAGAGAAAATAAGCGCGGTTGCCCATGCGGCCTGCGTGGAAGGCGAAACCATCCACAATATGCCGTTCCCGGTTACACCGGACAGCGTGTACGCAGCCATTGTGACTGCGGATCTGCTGGGGCAGCAGTGGCTGTCACGTTAGCCGACTGCCGGTAACCGCTGGCCCGGGTATCACGGGCACCTGGCGTCCCTCTGACCGGATCTGTCAGAGGGATTTTCTATGGTTTTCTGGCGGAAAACGTGATGACGGGTTTACCTCCCCATAGCAATAATGACGGTTCAGTGGTGATTACGCAGTCATGGCAGCGCTGCAGTAAATATATGCAACGCGATAACTGGCAGACGCCACACCAGGCGCAGGGCCTGACCTATGAATCCATATGTCGACGTAAAGCCGCGTTGATAACCCTCGGTCAGGCGACGCTGGAGGATGCATGGGAATACATGGAAAACCGTGCCTGTGCGCTGCTCATTCTGGACGAATCAGCCTGTATTCTGACCCGCTGCGGCGCGCCTGAAACGCTGATGCAGCTTGACGCATTAGGCATGCGGGATGGCAGCTATTGTGCGGAAAGCATTATCGGTACCTGTGCCTTATCGCTGGCGGCGCTTGAAGGTCAGCCCATTAAGACCCACGGCGAACAGCACTTCAAACGGGCCCTTCATCCCTGGTTTTTCTGCTCAACCCCAATATTTGATAATCATGGTCGCTTATTTGGCTCCATTTCTCTGGCCTGCCAGGACAAGACGCAGGCATCGTCAGATCTTTCTCTGACGTTAGCCATTGCCCGTGAAGTGGGCAACTCGTTACTGACGGACACTTTGCTTACCGAGTCCAACCGCCATCTGAATCAACTCAATGGCCTGCTGGAAAGCATGGATGACGGCGTGATGGCCTGGAACGAGCAAGGCGTGTTGCAGTTTCTCAACGCCCGGGCCGCACGGATGTTGCATCTGAATGCGCTGACCAGTCAGGGAAAAATGCTGGCGGATTTGGTGACCCTGCCTGCCCTGTTGCGTCGGGCCATCACCCATGTTCAGGCGCTGAAGCATGTAGAGGTCACGTTTGAAAGCCAGCACCAGTTTGTGGATGCCGTCATTACGTTGAAACCGATTGTTGAACCCCAGGGCAACAGTTTTATTTTGCTGCTTCATCCGGTTGAGCAGATGCGCCAGCTGATGACCAGTCAGTTAGGCAAAGTCAGCCATACGTTTGAACAAATGCCTGAAGAAGATGCGGAAACACGACGTTTGGTTTGTTTCGGCCGTCAGGCCGCAAAAGGCCGCTTTCCGGTCTTACTGTGTGGGGAAGAAGGCGTGGGGAAAGAGCTACTCAGCCAGGCGATTCATAATGAAAGCGACCGGGCGAGTGGTCCCTACATTGCGGTTAACTGTCAACTTTATGCCGACAATTCTCTGGGAGAGGATTTTACAGGCAGTGCGCCCGGCGAGGATGAAGATGGCCGGTTAAGCCGACTGGCGCTGGCCAGCGGCGGCACGTTGTTTTTGGAAAAGATTGAATATCTGACTCCGGCTCAGCAGTCTGTGCTGCTTCAGGTCATCAAACAGGGCGTACTGACCCGGCTGGATGCCCGGCGGCTTATTCCTGTTGATATCAAAGTGATTGCCACGACGACCACTAATCTGGCCCATCTTGTGGAACAGAATCGTTTTAGCCGTCAGCTTTATTACGCCTTACATTCCTTTGAAATTGCCATACCGCCTCTGCGGGCGCGCCGTCACAGCATTCCCTGTCTCATTAACAACCGGTTGCGCAGGCTGGAAAAGCGGTTTTCATCACGTTTTAAAGTGGATGACGAGGTTATCACGCAGTTAATGCAGTATGGATGGCCAGGCAATGACTTTGAGCTCAACAGCGTAATCGAGAATATTGCGATCCGCAGTGAAAATGGCCATATCCGGCTAAGCAACCTGCCTGAATCACTGTTTTCTGAACAGGCTGATAATACTGCCGGCACGGCGTTGTTGCCGGATGATTTGTCTTTTCGCGCCATTGAAAAAGAAGCGATTCTTCAGGCAGCCCGAATGACGCACGGCAAGGTACAGGCTATGTCGGCGATGCTGAATATTGGACGCACCACCTTATGGCGAAAAATGAAACACTATGCGATTGATGCCAGTGAGTTCAAACTAAAGTAAGGACTGTCGGTTATATTCGCCAGCCAATGAGGCGGTCAGTCTGCGCCTGACCGCCTTGTTATTTTGCTTACATCATACCCGGGACAATGATCGCCAAAAAGATCAGGGCAATTAAGCTATGTTTTACCCAGTAATAAAGGGTCCGGTTACGCTTTTTCAGCTTCTGTCCGGCATCGCGAACAGCATTAACGTATTTAAAAATCCGGTTAATGAATCCCGTTTTGTCATTCTCATCATTGGGCGAGGCGGCTGCCGACATTAATGTATTGCCAACCCAGTGATTAACCGCCTGTGCCCAGCGCCATTTCATCGGCCGCTCAATATCGCAGAACAGAATAATGCGCGTTTGCTCGCTTTCATTCTGCGCCCAGTGCACATACGTTTCGTCAAAAATCACCGCCTGACCATCGCGCCAGCTATGGCGCTGGCGATCCACTTCGATGAAACAACGGTCGTCATTGGGCGTCACCAGACCAAGGTGATAACGCACCGATCCCGCGTAGGGATCGCGGTGTTTACCTAAATGACTGCCTGCAGGCAGTTCTGCAAACATGGCTGCTTTGATGGACGGGATCTGACTCACCAGTGCCGTGGTCACAGGACACAGCTGCTGTGCTGAAGGGTGCACATCGCTATACCACTTAAGGTAAAAACGTTTCCAGCCACGTTTAAAGAAGGTGTTAAAACCTGCATCATTATGGCTTTGTGCCGCTTTGATGTGATCCTGAAGCCGTATCGCCTCCTCACGGATAACCTCCCAGTTATCGGTAAGCTGACGAAGTTCAGGAAAATCATCCGTTGGGAAATAAGGCTGTTTTGCCGGCAACCTGGAGAAGCCCGTCATAAACATATTGATGGGCGCCATAAAGGTCGAATGATCAAATAACTGACGTGAAAACTTTTGCTTTTCTACACCGCGTGAGTGCGCATAGATAACGCTAATAATAAAAATACCAATGATAATGGCAGCCACCATACAACGTGTTCCTTGTGTTGCAAGAATGGAGTGTTTCTTGCGAAGAGTTATTGGGACTTTAATTTTTAGTATTGAAACGTAAAAATTTTTGTCATGCAGTGCGCTTTGCGTTATCACTCATGGCGAATGACGTCAGGTTGTTTAGTAAAGGTTTATAAAAAGGAAGCGATCTGTCCGCACAGCGCGTCAGATCATCGCAATAACACTTCAACATCTGCCAGCATATAAATAAACGTCGCGAGGCCGAAGCCTCGCGAATGTATATGCATGCTAATCGTAATACGCCACCTTCCGATCGACGCCGTTTATATTCATCAGCACAAATCCGGTCGGCGTTGTTTTATTTGTCGGCGAGCCTTCTGCGGTCGCCAGGGTTACCACCCCTTTTTCATTGGCGCCCAGCCCTGCTACACCATTGTGAAGACCAAAGCGCGCAGCGGGTTTTAGCGTCCCGACTTTTGTGACGTCATCAACCTGAGACATATCACTCTGGAAAAGTGAGCAGGATCCGGTGTCAAAGCGCGTCGGCCCGGTGGTTTTCAGGTTAAACATGGTCTCACCGCTGTTAGCGCGCAGCTTGACCCACACGCCAGCATAGGTGGTGCCCACCCGGTTGTAGCGAATATCCATAACAGCAGGTTGACCCATGTGGCAGGCATCCGCCCAGACGGTATCCAGCCGTTGTAGGTTGATCCACGTTTTCCCTGTACCCGGCATGTTAACGGGTGACGTAGCAGTCCCCGAAGGCGTGGTGTTATCCGCTTTACCAATCAACTCAATAACCCATTGCTGATTGGGTGAAGGGAAAAACACCTGGCCCAGGCGATACCAGTTATCCGTCGCAGTATTATTCACGACTTTATAGCCACTGAAGTACCCTGCCCGTAGCGATCCACTCATAAACGTGCCGTAGTTCTCGTCGCGGCGATAGCCATACTCGAAAGTAGAAAGCCATTTGCCCGTGACCAGATCCTGACTGAGCTTTGCGCCCGCCTGCAGGTTAATATGGCGCATTACCACGCGCGCATTATTGAGGATTAAAGGTGCACTACAGTCTTCGACGTTGAGCGTATCAATTGTCCAGCCGCCATCAGACAGATCGCCGGGATTACGCGTATGTTCAATCCACACGTTGCGCATAATCGCCTGCGTCATGCGCGGCATGTAAAGCGTGGCATCGCCATAGCCTGTCTGGAAATTCGCGTTGCACAATTCAACCGCCGTGGAGTGATCCCACACGCCTTTAGGCGAATTTGACCAGCCAATATCAAACACCCGTGAGTAGGTGGTATTGGTGTAGATTTGCTCAAACTTACTATCGAGCGTGTCCTGCAGTTTAAAAATCGTGCCGCCACTGCGCTGGCCGCGAAAACAGCTAATATTGACGATTTGCCCTTCCACACAGATATTTTCAAAGAAAGGCTGAGTGTTGCTGCACATCTCAGGGGTGATGGTGGCTTTATTGGCAACAATATCCGCGCTGGCTTGCCCATCCCAGGTGATACCACGGATCGTCGTCCTCCGGGCTTTAACCTTAAACAGCGTATTGGCGCTTTTGTCGGAGATAAGGGTTGTGCCGGGCAGAGAACCCAGCGCCAGGTCATCGCCGGCCAGACCAAAGAACGGCATTTCTGTATCACTCAGGTCCATTGGCATGATCAGGAAACGTCCGCCGGGAAAACGGACTGGTAAACCTTTCATATTTTGGCTGTAAGTTTGTGACCAGCCAAGAATACGTTTAAACGCATCGGTGTCATCGGTTACGCCATCGCCTTTCGCGCCAAAATGCAGGATGTTAACTTCACGTGGATCGTTAATCGAACGCTTCCAGTAAAAGTTATTGCCAACGGCGACTGTACCGCCATCGTCTTTTAACGCGGTGGTGCCGGTGAATCCCACAAAATCACCGCCGCCCCGGAAACTGGAGTCTTTGTCGTAGTAGCGTTTTAACACGGCAATTTCACCTGCTTTTGACGGCACGGTAGTACGCAGCTCAGCAAATGAGTTGACTTCAATCATGATATCCTCCTCAGGATAAGGTTTTATAAATCATTTAGTTAACTATTTTGACGATGAGGGATGTCCACAGAGAGCATCCCAGAGATCGTTATGGGCATTGATCGCGCGCACAGTGCGAATGTCTGCCTTCTGCGCGTCATCGCCATGGGTGTAAATAGGGGAAAAGAGAATGCAGGCTGAATCGTTAGAGATGATGGGTTCAGGGCTGGTTATATTTGGACTGCTGCAACTTGTCGCGAGCAGCAGCATCATCAAGATTGAGGTTATCAGTCGCCACACGCTTCGCCTCCTCACTATTGTGTTGCTGTTGATGAGTAATCTTCGTCAGGCGGTCTGCCTCTTGCCTGGCCCCCTCGGCTTCTGACTGCGCCTGCTGTTGCACCTTGCCAATTTTTTTGCCACCGAAGTAACTGGCTCCCAAAGCCGCCATCAGCGCACCCAGCGCAGCCAACCAGTGCCAGCCGCCGTTGGTTAACAGAGAAAAAAACGTCATGACTCCATCTCCTTACTTTGCCGTTTTTCATTGAGCAGGGTTTTCTGGCGAACAAACTGCGCAATCACGCCCATCGCCACCATGAAGGCACCGATAAGACCCAGATAGTTGTGGGGAAGAATGCTTTTTACGTCCTCCGGCAGCGTTTGCCAGGCATTGAGCGCAGAAGACGGAAACGACTGAACCCAGGCACTGAGCATCGATCCCAGCGAGGCAAGCCATACAGACCAGGTTTTAAACAACAATTTGGCGTGAGAAACAAACTGAAGCGTGGTGAAGCGCTGCATTAACAGCAAAATGATAATGACGCTTAACACCGCGATAATGAAAAGTAACCATCTCATAGTAACCCCCGGTAGACGTCATAGTTTCCGCTGCGCATCACTTCGGCATGACGCCGGACACGGCCCGGTGTCTGCCGCGCCCACAGGCTGTTGAGCATGGCCTCACCGGCCTCAACAAAGTTTTCCTGGGCAATCGCGTTGAGCATGTTTTTAAACTGCAAAATGCCATCTACGCCAAGCTGATAGGCCATACTCATCAGAACATCGGTACGCGCCTCATTACATTTCTCCAGCGCCAGCTTAATGGGCGCACGGCTTTGCATATCTGTGATCTTGTTTTCCAGAATGCATTGCTTCCAGACATCCCCGACCCGCCGGGGAACCCGCATGACATAGTTACTTAGCGATGCGCCTTTTGGGCCAATACGGATGCCGCCTGCAACGGTAGGAAACCCCAGCGTATCGAGATAAGGCATTTCGGCGTAACCCTCTTCAAAATTCAGAATTGCAATAATCTGGCTCATAAAAACTCCTCATAGACGATGCAGACATAACCGACCGGACTGACAAAACATAAAACAAACTGATTAGTGCAGGGATAAACGCAGCGGCGATGTCGGGGGAACATGCAGCAGCATTGAAGCATTTACAAAAGGTCAGAAAGGATGGAGATGTCTGCGACAGGCGTAAAATCAGTGACGAAAAATTCGTTCAACGGACCGCATAGAGATGAACATGTGGCAGGCAGCAATTATCAAATCCCGATATCTCCTGGCTTCTCAGGCGCGGTGCGGCAATCGCGCGATCAACAGCCGATATCACTTGCCGCTGACAGATTTGCTCTGCGCGGCGAAGCGTGCGGGTTTCGGGTGGACAGTTAAGTGCTTCGTCAATACTGTGTTTGAGACGGTTAAGAGGTTGACGCCGCTGATGACGGCGAGTTCGTGCATTGCCTGTAAAAACGCTTTTGCCATACTGGATTATCGCCATAACTCCTCCTGTGAATGAGTCTTTGGCGATAGGGTGGCAGGCAAGCATTTTCGCTCCGTTGAACACGCCTGAACGTCGCGGAATGCTGTTCACAGGCACTCCTCCCGGCTGAATAATCAGTCAGGTGGAAGGGTAAGCAAAGGGTTCGGGCGGCATCTGATGACACTGCACGGTACGCATCCACCCCATCCCAAAGCTCATTAGCGTTGGGGGGTTGATTCGCGCTTGTGCAGCGCCTCAATTGTTTAAGAGCGTTTCATCCTGGAGGTAACAACTTTTTTCGTCCCTGCTCAAATTATTAACAGGTTCTTATGCTTTATCAAACACCACTGGTTAATTTATTTTTTACCATAAGTTAACTTTTTGAATTTAGACCGATTATTTTTTTCACTTAAGGATCATCAGTCTGACTGAATTGCCTAACCCAGAATATGATACTGCCTGGCCTGGCTCATTATCACCTTTGCCAGAACGGTTAAACTGCCCACATCATTCCGGTCCAGATACCAGGTCTCGTAACGTTTATTATCTGAGATAACAGCAATTCTTTTATGCTGCAGTTGCAGGCGTTTGAGGTAAAGTCTGTCGTCCAGCGTAAAAATGTAGATGCCATCTCCGTCGAATGTCTGCACGCTAATGTCCACAAACAGCTGATCCCGTGGGGCAAATGTGTCTGACATGGCATCGCTGTTCATTGCGATTAACCGAATATGATCGGCCGGGCGGCCGCTGAACAAGATGCGGGCTTCCTCCTGCCCGTATTCGATAGCCTTAATCGTTTCAACGAAGTCATCCCCGACGGGAACCCCCATTGCTGACGTTTGCCCCAGGTCAAAACTGTTAACGCGAAACGTGCTTTTTTGGCACGGCATATCCTGCAGTAAATACGGTTCCGGGGTCTGCTCCATGCCATATTGCAACCATTCTACTCTGACACCCAGTAACTGGCTGAGCGCCAGAAGATTGCCGTTATCGGGCACGGACTGCGCGTTAAACCATTTCCACACGCCGGGTGCGGAAATCTGACAACCCTGCTGTTGCAGCGCACAGGCGACCTGCTTATTTCGGCCATGACCGGTGATGCCCGCACTTTCACACGCGGCGATCAGCCTGGCAGTGAACGCTTGTTTGATACTCTCTTTTTTAACCATCAGTTAATAATCAACCATGAAAGAGGTGCTGAATGTTATTTTCGTTATTGCTACCAGTTCATTTTATATTACCGCCCGTTGACTACCTAACGGCATTGCCAGGCATTTTTGATTATTGTTAACCGTTATTATGCCAAGCGAAGCATAAAATCAGGCGCTAAGCCGCGTCTGACCTCACCTTTCAGTAATCTTGTGTAAAAAATTGCGCCCTACCTTCATCGTTTCTGATGAACAACCTCCCTCTTACTGACTAAAAAGCGGCCAACGGACGAAAAACTCTACCATTGAGTGGTGCGAAAAAAGCCATCTAAAAAAAACGGGAGCCTGCACAGGCTCCCGTTTTATTCACTAAAATGCGGTTATGCACGCAGGCTGTCGTCTCCCCAGCCAATCCATTTATAGGTCGTCAGCGCCTCCAGGCCCATTGGACCACGGGCATGCAGTTTTTGCGTACTGACCGCGACTTCCGCGCCCAGACCAAACTGTGCCCCGTCGGTAAAGCGCGTGCTGGCGTTGACGTAAACAGCAGACGAGTCAACCTGCTTAACAAAGCGCGCGGCATTTTGTGTGCTGCGTGTCAGGATAGCGTCTGAGTGCTGCGTGCCGTGCTCGCGAATATGCGCGATAGCTTCATCCATATCGGCAACCCGTTTAACGTTGAGATCAAGCGACAGCCATTCATCGTCGTAATCGCCCTGTTGGATGGCGGTAACGCTGGCCGGTCCCTGCTGCAGTTCACTCAGGATACTGGCATCAGCATGCAGCGGAATGTTCTCCTCTGCCATGCGGGCCATAAAAGCGGGCAGAAAGCGCGCCGCCATGGCCGCGTCGATCAGCAGAGTTTCGAGGGAGTTACAGGCACTCGGACGCTGCTTCTTGGCATTCACGATGATATCCAGCGCGGCGTCGATATCCATCGTGTCGTCGATATACATATGGCAAACGCCAATGCCGCCAGTAATCACCGGAATAGTGGAGTGTTCGCGACAGAGTTTGTGTAGTCCGGCGCCCCCTCGCGGAATCAACATATCCACATAGCGGTCCAGTTTTAGCAGTTGATTGACCAGTTCCCGATCCGGATTCTCAATCGCCTGAATGGCAGCTGATGGCAAGCCGTGCTGCTGCAAAGCGTTTTGTATTACCCGGACGGTAGCCGCGTTCGTCCGCCATGTCTCTTTCCCTCCACGCAGGATGGCCGCATTGCCGGTTTTCAGGCACAGGCTCGCCACATCCACCGTGACGTTCGGACGCGCTTCATAAATGACGCCGATCACCCCTAACGGCACCCGGCGGCGCTCAATGCGCAAGCCGCTGTCCAGTAAACCACCATCGATCACCTGCCCTACCGGATCGGCGAGCCGACAAACCTGGCGAACATCGTGGGCAATCGCACTGAGGCGCGCGGGCGTCAACGTCAGGCGATCGAGCAATGCGGCGCTCATGCCGTTCTGCCTCGCCTCAGCCAGATCCTGCTCGTTTGCCGCCAGGATCCCCTCGCTTTCTGCCTCAAGCCGATCGGCGATAGTCAGCAAAACCTGATTTTTTTCTGCCGCAGACAGATCCGCCAGTTTCCAGGCCGCGGCGCGCGCCGCCTTTCCCATTTCTTCAAGCATGTCTACTCCTTAACTGACGATCATGTCGTCGCGATGCACGGCAACCGGCCCGTATTCGTAGCCCAGAATCTCGCTTATCTGTTGACTATGGTGACCCGCAATCATGCGCATCGCATCACTGTTATAGCGCGAGACGCCGTGCGCAATATCGCGCCCCTGCAAACTGCGGATACGGATCACTTCACCACGGGAAAAATTCCCCTGAATCTCGCGGATCCCTTTTGGCAGCAGCGAACTGCCGCGCGCAATAATCGCAGCAAGCGCACCGTCATCCACGGTGATCTCTCCGGCGGGCGGCGCACCGAAAATCCAGCGTTTACGGTTTTCCAGCGGCGTCTGCTGAGCATGAAACAGTGTACCGACGGGCTTGCCCTCAATCACATCGTTGATCACGCCATGACGACTTCCGGCCGCAATAATGACATCAATACCGGCCCGGCAGGCGACATCGGCAGCCTGCAGCTTCGTCGACATGCCGCCCGTGCCCAACCCGGATACGCTTCCGCCCGCCAGTGCGCGCAGTGCGTCGTCAATGATATGCACATCGCTGATTAACTGGGCATCCGGATTACTGCGCGGATCGGCGGTAAACAATCCCTGCTGATCGGTCAGTAACAACAGTTTGTCTGCCCCGCCCAGCATTGCCGCCAGCGCAGAGAGGTTGTCATTATCGCCCACTTTAATTTCCGCCGTGGCAACGGCGTCATTTTCATTGATGACCGGCACAATGTGGTTGTCCAGCAAGGCCCGTAAGGTATCGCGGGCATTGAGGAAGCGTTCGCGATCTTCCATATCAGCACGGGTCAGTAACATCTGCCCGATATGAATACCGTAAATAGAAAACAGCTGTTCCCACAACTGGATCAGACGACTTTGCCCCACCGCAGCTAACAGCTGCTTTGAGGCGATGGTAGGCGGCAGTTCGGGGTAACCCAGATGTTCACGACCGGCCGCCATCGCGCCGGAGGTCACAATCACAATACGATGGCCGGCGGCGTGCTGCTGCGCGCACTGACGCACTAATTCCACCATATGTGCCCGGTTTAACCGACGCGAACCGCCGGTAAGCACGCTGGTACCCAATTTGACCACAAGGGTCTGACTGCCACTCATGTTGTCCTGCCGTAAAAAATTTCTGTGAACCGACTTTTTAACAGGTGCGGTGAGGGAAGCCAACAGCCAGTAAGGGAAAAGCTGCAAATTTTGCAGAGTGCGGAGTAGACCAAAAGTTCCCCTTTAACAACAAAACATAAAAGTTGTCATAAAAACTTCACCATTCATCGGTAAAAAGTCGGTGTTTTACAAATATTTTCACTAATGCCTCAAAAGTTTTCTTGATGTAACAAGGCGGCAAATGAATGCCCCCTGGTGCGTTCACTGAGCCATCAGAGAATAAGGCAGCCCTGCCTGCAGCAAGAAAATAGTGAGGATATAAGCATTTTACTCATTGGGATTGATAGCAAATGAAGAAAAGTACACTGGCAATCGTTATCTCTGCTCTGGCGCTGACCTCTGCCGCTCAGGCCGCTGAAGTTTATAACAAAGACGGTAACAAGCTGGATTTCTACGGCAAAGTAAAGGCTAAGCATTATTTTAGTGATAATGCCGGTGCGAATGGCGATACATCTTATGTCCGTATTGGCTTTAAAGGCCAGACACAGATTAACGATATGATGACCGGTTACGGTCAGTGGGAATATCAGTATAACGTTAATAACTCCGAAGGTTCCGACGCGAACAGTGGTAACAAGACCCGTCTGGGCTTTGCCGGTCTGAAATTTTCTCAGTACGGTTCATTTGATTACGGTCGTAACTATGGCGTGCTGTATGACGTTGAATCGCTGACTGACGTCTTCCCGGAATTCGGTGGTGACGGTACAGCCCGTGCGGATAACTTTATGGCGCAACGCGCAACGGGTGTAGCAACCTACCGCAACACCAACTTCTTTGGGCTGGTCGACGGTTTGAAGTTTGCCCTGCAGTATCAGGGTAAAAACGATGACAAGAGCGTTAACGCGCGCGGTGTTGGAACATCAACCATTGATACGAGAAGCCAGAATGGCGACGGTTACGGCGCGTCACTAGGCTATACCATTGCTGATTCTGGCGTGAGCATTTTAGGTGCCATTACCTCTTCCGACCGTACCAATGCTCAACAGGCTGGCACCTATGGTCATGGCGATAAAGCGACATCATGGGGCACGGGCCTGAAATATGATGCCAACAGTATTTATCTGGCTGCGATTTATACCGAAACCCGCAACATGACGCCTATCAATGGAACAAACCGTGTCGCTGGCGGCTCCGTTTCGGGCTCAGCCAACAAAGCAGAAAACCTGGAGCTGGTTGCGCAGTATCAGTTTGACTTCGGCCTGCGTCCTTCTATTGGCTACGTGCAGACCAAGGGCAAAGATATCGAAAACGGTATCGGCAACGAAGACCTGGTTAAATATATCGACGTGGGCGCCACCTACTACTTCAACAAAAACATGTCGACGTTTGTTGATTACAAAATTAACCAACTGGATAAAGACAACAAGCTGGCGCTTAACAACGATGACATCGTTGCTGTCGGCCTGACCTACCAGTTCTGATGAATCTGAACTTCGCCTGACGAGAGAGGCTGTCGAAGGAATGACGGCCCGCGTGATGGAGAGGTTTAGTGCTTTACCTCAATGTGAATGTGTCTGTTAAAAGGGCGAGTGACCATCACTCGCCCTTTCCTGTAGGGCAATCTGAGCGGGATCGATCCTGACAACAAAGCCCCCGCAGGGGCTTCAGTCTCAGGCGCTGAGTTTTATCGGTTTTTCATCGAAGTCACTGGCGGGCACCAGATCCAGTTCAAACTCTTTCAACGTCTCTTTTAAACGGCCATGGAAATTACGCAGCGTTTCTTCCACGCGGGCTGAATTATCTTTGCCCTTGATCGTGGCGACAGACCAGTCGCCCTCTTTATCAAACAGGCCAATGTGATACACATAGGTAACGTGATCGGCTTGCGCTTCCAGCTCCATCCACCAGCCCCAGAACTCTCGCAGCTCAGGCGCAGGTTTAACATTTACGCAGGCAGCCAGGCAGTCGAAGAAGAAGCGATTTTCACTACATTTTCCATCGCGTATGTAAGGTCCCAGTTCCGTGAAGCGTTTAAGCAGGCGACTGCGGGGATGACCACTCGGTAACGTCATGCTAATTCTCCATTAGGACAGGCTTTATATCTCGAACCGCAGCAGCCATGCTGCATTGTCTTGCAACGATCCGAATGATTCCAGCTAGTAGTTGTAGCAAACACTGTCAATTTTGCCAGCTATCTTTTTAAACGTTGTGCCAGCCAGTCGCAGATTTCATTCAGGGCGCTATCGAAACTGGCCGCTACCGGTTTTACCGGAATTAACAACGCTTTACCTTGTGCTGAAGAGCTGGCGATCAGTTTGCTTTCCTCCTCAGGGCTGAAGAGATCGTTGGACCAGTATGCGGACAGCATGGGCGTGGCAGTTCGACGTCCCAGTAGCCCCTGATTTTTCAGCGAGTAGCTGAGCAGTTCCGCCCGCAAGGCGCTGTCTGTACTGCCTGCCATGCCAAGCCGACTGGCCAGCATGTCCATATACATATCCGGTACTTTGTTCTGCAAGGTATTTTGTGTCAGCAGGCTGTGTACGATGGGCCCGAGACAGGCTACGGCTCGCAGACGCGGCGCTTCCAGATAGGCCAGACGAACGGCGACATTGGCACCGAAGCGAAAACCCAGCGCCGCTACGCGCGTGTGATCGATCCACGGAACAGAAGCCAGATCGCGCAGCACCTGCTGATGCAGAAAGCTGGTATCCTGGCTGAGCTTCCACTTGATGGCGTTCCCGACGGACGGCATATCCAGCGTCAGCATAGCGATGCCGCGCGGCGCAAGATAATCGTGGAAGAGACGATAGTGGTCAGTTTGCAGCGAGTCCAGCGCACCGCAAAACATCACGGTGGGATAAGGGGCTTCCACGCCAGGCGGCATATGCAAAAAACCGCTGACGGGGCTGCCTCCTTCAATGTGGAAGGTCAGCGTTTTGAGTTCCCCGGGTAAGCGGCGGGTCGCTTCTTCATAAGCGCGGCTGGCCAGGGCCTGCGCCTGATCCGCCAGTTCATCGCCTTTAATATAGGGGTACGCGGCCACACTGTAGAGATGAGACGCGTGCAGCCAGTCATGCCCGGCCTGGTCGTGGGCGTCCTCTTTCGCGTCCAGTGCACGTTGTTGCCAGCGACCTGCCTGTCTGCTCCACTCGTAGTTCCAGTTACCGTTGCGATAACCTATTACCGTATCCAGTAGCGCAGGGTTGGTGTGCTCAACATCGCTGATTGCAATACGCGCCAGTACCTCGCTGATCTCCTGCGCGGGCACGCCCCGCCATGTCCACATCAGCTTATTAAGCATCCGATACCAGCCGCGCCGGCTGTCTCCATCCAGAGCAGAATGCACTTCATGCGTGGCATGCCGACGCAGGCGTACCAGCGACGACGTTTCGGGATGTTTAAAGCGAGGTTTAAACAGCTCAACGCTCAGGTTTTTGCCAGACATATCACCTCTCTAACAACACAGACAGCAGCAGTTAAGTTTACTGTACTGCACGGCAAGTCGCGAGGCGCAGAAAGCACAACGCCCGGAAAACCGGGCGTTGTTTGTGTTGCGTCAATCAGCCTTTGACAATCGGTGGAATATAAACCACGCCCATGTCCCATGGCTGTTCGATCCAGGTGTTCTGCGGAATATCAACGATATAGTCATCAACCAGCGCACGTCCGGCAGGCTTTGCAAAGATGGTGCAGAAGCGCGCTTTCGGATACATCTCACGGATGGCTTGTGCGGTACCGCCGGTATCCACAAGGTCGTCAATCACGATAAAGCCTTCACCATCGCCTTCGGCGCGTTTCAGGACTTTCATTTCACGCTGATGATCGTGGTCATAGCTGGAAATACACACGGTATCGACATAGCGAATACCCAGTTCACGTGCCAGCAGCGAAGCCGGTACCAGACCGCCGCGACTCACTGCAATAATGCCTTTCCACTGTTCAACAGGCAGCAGGCGTTGAGCCAGTTTACGGGCATGAATCTGCAGCATGTCCCAGGTAACGACGTATTTTTCGCTCATAAATAGGAATCCCAGCCAGTCAGTGTGGCTTAAAAAATGTGCAACGGGGAAAAGGTTGCGCGAGATTATAAGGACATGACGCGCTAAAAACCAGCACCTGGCGGCTGGTTGCGGTTTTTTAGCGCGGTGAATGACACACAGAACGAAAAACAGTGATATTCTCGCCCTATCTCGTCAGTTCACTGACGGCGATCTTTCACTGGAACTTCGCACTGTCCGGCAAAGCCGGCGCACTGACACAGGAGACTTGTCGTGTCTGAATTGTCTCAACTCTCTCCACAGCCGCTGTGGGATTTTTTCGCCAAAATCTGCTCGATTCCTCATCCCTCTTTTCATGAAGAAGCGCTGGCTAACTACATTGTTAACTGGGCCAAAGAACAAGGCTTCTGGTGTGAGCGCGATCAGGTCGGCAATATCCTGATTCGTAAACCTGCGACCGCCGGTATGGAAAAACGCACGCCCGTGGCCCTGCAGGCACACCTTGATATGGTGCCGCAGAAAAATAACGATACCGTTCACGACTTCACCAAAGATCCTATTCAGCCGTATGTCGATGGCGAATGGGTGAAAGCGCGCGGGACGACGCTGGGCGCCGACAACGGGATTGGTATGGCCTCGGCCCTTGCGGTACTGGCGGACAACAGCCTGACCCATGGCCCGCTGGAAGTCCTGCTCACCATGACCGAAGAAACCGGTATGGACGGTGCTTTTGGTTTACAGCCAGGCTGGCTGCAGGCTGACATTTTGATCAACACCGATTCGGAAGAAGAAGGTGAGATCTACATGGGTTGCGCAGGCGGCATCGATTTCATCACAACCCTGCCCCTGACGCGCGAAGCGGTTCCTGCCGGTTTTGAAACCCTGAAGTTCACCCTGAAAGGACTGCGTGGCGGTCACTCAGGTGCGGATATTCATATGGGCCTGGGGAATGCCAATAAGTTGCTGGCCCGTTTCCTGACCGCGCATGCGGCAGAGCTGGATCTTCGCCTGATTGCGTTCACCGGCGGTACACTGCGCAACGCGATTCCTCGCGAAGCCTTTGCAACCGTTTCTGTCGACAGCAGCAAAGTGGATAACCTCAAATCGGCCGCCGCCAGCTTCCTGGCCGCGGTACAGAATGAGCACGGCGTGAAAGAGAAGAATATTGCTTTTGTCAGCGAACCGGTTGCCCATCAGGGCGAGGCACTGAGCCGTGAAAGCCGCGATCGCTTCCTGAATTTGTTAAACAGCACTCCGAACGGCGTGATCCGCAACTCTGATGTCGCCAAAGGCGTTGTGGAAACCTCACTTAATGTGGGCGTTGTGACGATGGATGCCGACAAAGCGGAAATTAACTGTCTGATTCGTTCGCTGATCGACACGGGACGTGATTATGTGGTGCAGATGCTGACCTCACTCGGCCAGTTGGCGGGCGCGCAGACCAAACCAAAAGGCGGCTATCCTGGCTGGCAGCCCGATGCCGACTCGCCCATCATGGCCCTGACGCGTGAAACCTATGTCGCCCTGTTTGGCAAAACACCCAATATTCAGGTGATCCACGCGGGTCTGGAATGTGGCTTGTTTAAAAAGCCCTATCCCAACATGGATATGGTTTCGATCGGCCCAACCATCACAGGTCCGCACTCCCCCGATGAGCAGGTCCATATCGAAAGCGTTGGCCTGTACTGGAAGCTGCTGACTACACTGCTGAATGTGGTGCCGGAGAAATAAAACCCGTACACCATAAGATTAAGGGCTTATGTTCTGCATAAGCCCTTTTTTTGCGCCTCGCTCGCCTTTCCGCCGTCACACTTACCCGAGCATTAGCTTTCGTCACCCGTCGCTAAAACAGTTTAAAGCGTTTCTCCGGGGTGCAGATTGGCATTTTCTGTTGCAACACCAGTGTAATAATGTCGGGAATCCCTCTTTTCCCGACCGCGTTTTAACACCATTGCGCTAGTCGGGAATCGTTCGTCTGACACGACCCGAGGACGCATGAAGACCTTATTACTCACCAAAGAAGATGTCCGACAGCTCATCAGCATTGATGATGTCATTGAAGCCGTCGACGAAGCCTACAGGGCCTTTAACGGCGGCCTGGTGGAACAGCCTGACTATATCGGCCTGCACCTGCCCGCCCCCCGTGGCGAGATTGATTTTAAAACCTGCTATTACCGCACCAACGAACTGATTTCGATGAAAGCCTCCTCCGGCGGTTTTTCAGAAAACCCGTCCCGTCCTGGTCTGCCGGGCGGTATGGGCACGATCATCCTGTTTGATGCCCAAAGCGGCGCCCTGTGCTGTGTGATGGACGGTAGCCTGATTACCGGTCTGCGAACCGGTGCGTCGGGCGCTGTTTCCGTCAGAGCACTGGCACGTAAAAATGCCAAAAAAATCGCCGCGATTGGCACTGGCAATCAGGCGAGAATGCAAATCCAGGCGATCGCCCGGGTAATGGATATTGAGGAAATCCATGCCTGGAGCCGAACGCCAGCCACCCGTCAGGCTTTCAAAGCGGACATTGAAAGCACCACAGGTATTCCGGTCATTATCGCGGACAGCTGTCAGGCGGCGGTCGGGCAAGCCGATATTCTTATCACCACCACCCGGGGCAAAGGACCGCTGATTGAGGCCGACTGGATTCCGCCCGGCACGCATATCATCGCCATTGGCACCGATCAGCGCGGTAAACAGGAGTTTGACCCGCAGATTTTTAGTCGGGCAAAAGTGATCGTGGATTCCCTGCCCCAGTGCACGCAGAAAGGAGAAACCTGGCATGCGCTGGACAGAAATATCATCAGTGAAAACGCGATTCATGCCGAAATCGGGGAAGTTTTGTCCGGGACAAAACCGGGCCGGGAAAACGATCGGGAAATTACCTTCTTTGACTCCACCGGGCTTGCCATTCAGGACAACACGACAGCCGGGCGCATTTACCGCAAGGCCCTTGAAAAAGGCTACGGAACCGGATTTGCATTTTTTGAATAACGTTTCGTTCAGACGAAGGTAATGTATATGACGCGTTCGTACCCCACCCTGCAGGACATTCATGACGCGCAGCAGCGCATCGCTGCCCACATTCGCCATACGCCGTTACTCCGCGCTGAAAAAATTGAAAAACGGGTCGGCTGTGAGCTTTATCTCAAGCCGGAGACGTTGCAGATTACCGGCGCGTTTAAAATACGGGGCGCACTGAATAAGGTCCTTTCTCTGCCCGTTGAGGCGTTTGCCAACGGCATGATTTCCAGTTCATCAGGCAATCATGCCCAGGGCCTGTCTTATGCAGGCAGAATGCTGGGCGTAAAGGTCATTCTGGTGCTGCCGGTCACAACGCCGCAAATCAAAATCGACAATACGCGCGCCCTGGGCGCAGAGGTGATTCTCTTCGATGGCGACAATGCGTCCCGCTGGAAGAAGGTGTATGAAATTGCCGAGCTCAACAATTATGCGGTAGTGCATGGCTTTGAAGATCCGATGGTCATGGCGGGCCAGGGAACGATCGGCTGCGAAATCCTGCATGATTTGCCGGATGTGGATACCGTGATTGTGCCGCTGGGCGGTGGCGGACTTCTCTCCGGTGTGGCCACCGCAATCAAAGAAACCCGTCCTGCCGTCAGAGTGATTGGCGCGGAACCCGCTCTGACACCGAAATATTACCAAAGTCGGATCAACAAACAGCCAACGTCACTGCCGCTGCTCAATACTATTGCGGATGGCTTAAGACTCAGCGTGCCGGGCCGCAATCCCTACCCGATTATTGAAAAGTACGTAGATGAGATTGTGCTGGTTGACGACGAGCATATTGCTCAGGGCATGCGGGTGCTGGCCAGTGAGGCAAAATTGATTGCCGAGCCCGCGGCCTCCATCGGCCTTGGCGCGTTGCTGGCGGGCTCGGTCAGCCTGAAGCCCGCTGAGAAAGTCTGTGTACTGTTAACGGGCGGTAACTGGGATCTGGCCGACCTCGCCGAAATCTATGCCGTGAAGTAACCGCGACGGATGCGATGCGTTCTGCACGTGGTGAAGTCTGCGACAAAACCACGTCGCATTTTCCGATCCTGAGATAAAAGCGCATCCGTTTAAAAAAGACTGACGCCCAGGCGCAGCATAATCCGCTGGGTTAAGGCGACTTCTTACCGTTAAATCACCAACTTGCTGCGCTTAGTCAGCTTTAGCCGCCATTATGTCCAGATGTCTGGATGGCTAATAAATTTCTGTGCTAACTTATGCGCTTTCGTTAGTTGCCGCACCGGTAGCTTCGGGAAAAAATGCGATCAGTGACTTTAATGGAGAGCTCCGTGATGCGTGCAGTCAATCGCCTTGAGATGCGTAACATCTCTATCGATTTCGGCGGATTTGCCGCGTTAACCTCAGTGGATTTTCTGACGGAAGGTCACTCGGTTCATGCCCTGACCGGGGCCAATGGCGCGGGTAAATCCACCCTGATGGCGGTACTCTCCGGTGCCCACAGTCACTATCACGGTGAGATTCTGCTGGACGGCCAGCCTGTGTCGATTCGCAGCCCGCGTGACGCCAAAAAGCTCGGCATTCACCTGGTGCAGCAGGAAGTGGATGTTGCGCTGGTGCCCCAGTTAAGCGTGGCCGAGAACATTCTGCTGGATCAACTGGCCGAACCGGGCCATGGCTTTCGCTGGGGCGATATGCGTCGTCAGGCGCGAGACCTGCTGGCGCAGCTGGATGCCACGATTGATGTCAGACGCCCGGTCGAACGTTGTTCGCTGGCGGAAAAGCAGCAAATCCTGCTGGCCAGAGCCCTGTCGCACCACTGCCGCTTTCTGATTCTCGATGAACCCACTGCCCCACTCGACCAACACGAAAGCGAGCGCCTGTTCGCCGTAGTTCGTCGCCTGCAGACCAGCGGTATTGGCGTGATATTTATCTCTCACCGTATTCACGAACTGAAAGCCATCTGCGATCGCCTGACGGTACTGCGCGATGGCCGCCTGGTGGAAAGTAGCCCAATGGCTTCCCTGAGCGGTGAGCAAATCGTTGAAAAAATGCTGGGTCATCCGTTGACCGATATCTATCCTCCGCGCCGGCCATTGCAGTCCTCATCCGTACTCATGGCGGTGGAAGGATTACATGATGAACACCTGCTTCAGGATATCTCACTGCGTTTACACAAGGGCGAGATTCTGGGTATTGCCGGGCTGGCCGGGGCTGGCAAAACCGAACTTTGCAAAGCGTTATTTGGTGCCAGTAAAAGCCGGGTTGCCCGCGGTGAACTGCACGGTAAACGCTGGAAACCGCGATCGCCACACGATTCCGTGAGTCAGCGCATGGCACTGGTGCCAGAAGAGCGCCGCAAAGAGGGCATCTTCATTGACGAATCGGTGGCGATGAACCTCAGTATCAGCGCAGACGACAGTTTTTCCCGCTGGAGCCTGTTCGGCCATCGTCAGGCCTGGCGCTGGGCGGAAGCGGTGATCCGTCGTCTTAACGTGCGTACGACTGGCCCCGCCCAACCGTTACGTCGGCTTTCCGGCGGCAATCAGCAAAAGGTGGCGATTGGCAAATGGTTACGCAATAACGCCGATGTCCTGATTTTCGACGAACCGACCAAAGGCGTGGACGTAAAAGCCAAAACGGAACTGTTCACGCTAATCAGCAACCTTGCCCATGAAGGCAAAGGGATTATTTACGCCTCTGGCGAATTTTCTGAACTGGTCGGCTTATGCGACCGTATTTGTGTGCTCTGGGACGGACGTATTGTGGCGGAATTAGACGGACAACGCGCCACGGAGGAGACACTTTTGCTCTATTCCACCGGAGGAACCCCTGCGTGAGCAGTAAAGAGTTAGCCCTGAATTCCGCATCGCCATCGCTGCGCCATCAGCTGTTCGATTTCCTCTATAAGTGGGGCATGTTGCTGACGGTGGTGATATTGATCGCTGCCTTTGGCCTGGCTTCCGACAGCTTTCTGGAGCCGAACAATATCGTCAATATTTTGCGGTCTATCGCCATCGTAACCGTGATTGCCGTGGGCGTTTCAGTATCCCTCACCGTTGGCGGCTTCGATCTTTCGGTGGGCTCTACCGCGTCACTGGCAAACGCCCTGGTCATTTCGCTGTTTGTCTGGTACGGCTTCGACACCACGGCGGCGATCGCCATCACTCTGGCGCTGTGCACGCTGGTGGGACTGTTTAACGCCTTTCTGATCGTCGTGCTGCGCATTCCCGACATGCTGGCCACACTGGCCACCCTGTTTGTGATTCAGGGCGTCGCCATGACCTACAGCTTTGGCGGCTCGATTACGGAAAACATGGTGCTGCCCAGCGGCGATATGGCGGAAGGCACTATTCCTGCTGCCTTTAACCTGTTGGGTCAGGTACCCACGATCGTGATTATCATGCTGGTGGTGACCGTGGTGGCACAGCTGGCGCTGTCGCTGACCAAACACGGCCGCCGCATGTATGCGCTGGGCGGAAACCCCGAAGCCGCCCGACTTTCCGGTATTCGCACCACGCGTTATCGCGTTCTGGCCTATGTGATTGCCTCACTACTGGCCGGACTGGGCGGTATTCTGCTGGCCTCACGCATTGGATCGTCCCAGGTTAACGCCGGTAGCGGTTATCTGATGGACGCCGTGGCTGCCGCCTGGATCGGCTTTTCACTGGCCGGCTCCGGTAAGCCAAATGCGCTGGGTACGCTGGTCGGGGCCGTCATTTTAGGGGTTCTGCAAAACGGCCTGGTAATGTTATCCGTGCCCTATTACGCCATGGACATTATCAAAGGATTAGTGCTGGCCTTAGCGCTGGCCATCACTTATGTACAGCGTCGTTAAGACGCGTTCTTCTACTGGAGTTAAGAATAATGAAAAAGATAACACTCTCGCTGCTGGCCCTGAGCCTGTTAAACGCCAGTGCCGCGTTTGCCGACACCATAACACCTGTTCCTGCCGCCATCGCTAACCATGAAGGGCCGATTCGTATTGCCGTCATCCGTAACCTCGGTTCCGACGACAACACGACCCAGTTTGTGGCAGGCGCGATTCAGCAGGGTCGCCAGTTGGGCTTCAAAGTCAGCACCTTCCTCAGCAACGGTGATGACGCGCGTTTTCAGGATTTTGTTAATCAGGCGATCAGCCAAAAATACGACGGTATTGTGCTGTCACACGGCAAAGCGCCCTATGCCAGTGCGTTGGTAAAACGCATCGCTGACGCGGGCATTAAAGTGTCGGTATTTGACACACCGGTAGACAACCCAATTCCCGGCGTGACGGTGACCGCCCAGGATGACGCCTCGCTGGCGCAGCTCTCCCTGGGGCAGTTGATCAAAGACTTCAACGGCAAAGCGAACATCGTGAAGTTATGGGTCGCCGGTTTCCCGCCGATGGAACGCCGTCAGGTGGTGTATGAAAAATTATTAAAAGAAAACCCAGGCATTCATCAACTGGAGTCCATTGGTGCCGTATCAACGGATGTCCAGGGCGACACGGCCAACAAAGTGGGCGCGATTCTGGCGAAATACCCGAAAGGCAAGATTGACGCCATCTGGGGCGCATGGGATGCCTTCAGCCAGGGCGCGTATAAAGCGTTGCAGGAAAATGGCCGTACCGAGATCAAGCTGTACAGCATTGATGTTTCCAATCAGGATTTGCAGCTTATGCGCCAGAAAGGCAGCCCGTGGGTGCAGACCGTCGCGGTCGATCCGAAAACTATCGGTGCCGTGAATATGCGCCTGGTGGCGAACAAGATCGCCGGTGAAACCACGCCTGCAACGTATGAATTTAAAGCGTCGTCGATTTCACAACAGGCGCTCGACAGCCATCCTGGCGCTGTGAACGTCGCGTCGCTTAACAAGATCATTCCGGGCTGGGGCAGCAATAACGATTTTGTCCAGCCGTGGTTTGCGACGCTGGAAGCAAAATATAAGAAGTAATGGGTTGTTGGTGGCGCTTACGCGGGGCGGTTAATTCGCTGCGCGAGGTGGCTGGTTTGCGTCGCTGACGGCTTATGAAACGCTGAGAGGGTTTCGCCCGCCAGGCGGCCGGGAGTTTCAGTCTGCCCGGTGCGGGCGACCGACAAGGGGCCGCCAGCCGCCGCGGCCCTTGACCCCGGGCTTCCGTCCTGCCCACCCGCCGCTTCGCGATGCCTTCGCTCCTTCAGGATTTCTGCGGACCGCCGGCGTCCTGTCGGCTCATCCGGAAATCCCTTATCCGCTCAGCGGGTGGGAAGGCCGCCCAACTCCCCCCGCTTTGAGATTTCCGCCTGATCAGGCGTTTTTATTGCTTTGGATACCGATAATTGATGCTTGTGCGAAAAGTCTTTTCAGGCACTGAGAAGGGTTGAGTCGCTGAATGCTCATGAAGCGCTGAGAGGGTTTCGCTCGCCAGGCGGCCTGGAGTTTCAGCCTGCCCGGTGCGGGCGACCGACAAGGGGCCGCCAGCCGCCGCGGCCCCTTGACCCCGGGCTCCCGTCCTGCCCACCCGCCGCTGCGCGGTGCCTTCGCTCCTTCAGGATTTCTGCGGACCGCCAGGACGCGCCATCCATGGCGCGGCCCGGCTCTCGCCGACGTCCTGTCGGCTCATCCGGAAATCCCTCATCCGCTCAGCGGGTGGGAAGGCCGCCCAACTCCCCCGCTTTGAGATTTGCGCCCGCTCAGGCGTTTTTATTGCTTTGGATACCGATAATGAGTTGCAGTGATGCTTGCGCGAGCAGGCGTTGAGAAGGTTTGAGTCGCTGACAGCTTATGAAGCGCTGAGGGGGTTTCGCTCGCCAGGCGGCCTGGAGTTTCAGTCTGCCCGGTGCGGGCGACCGACAAGGGGCCGCCAGCCGCCGCGGCCCCTTGACCCCGGGCTCCCGTCCTGCCCACCCGCCGCTGCGCGATGCCTTCGCTCCTTCAGGATTTCTGCGGACCGCCAGGACGCGCCATCCATGGCGCGGCCCGGCTCTCGCCGACGTCCTGTCGGCTCATCCGGAAATCCCTCATCCGCTCAGCGGGTGGGAAGGCCGCCCCAAACCCCCGCTTCACTATCTCTGTGTTAAAGCCACTTCCGGTGTCGCTGTAGGTAACCGGAAAGTCCTACAGTCTGCTGATTTTGAGTCAATGCCTGTTTATAAAAACTTTTTTTGAATCCCACTGTACACATTCACTACAGACAACACCCGCTTTTAAAAGAAACCAGGACTGACAGGCGGGGGTTTTTCTGCCGGCATCCGGCGCGCTGAGGAGGGAACGGAGGCCAGGACGGAGCGGCAGGGATGCCGCGCAGAGGACGGCTGCGCCAGGGACGGCGCATCCGGACGGTCCGTCAGGCCGGAGTGAGAGACGAAGGAACAGCGACGGCTGCCGGCCGCCGGGATTGTTAAGGGGCTGGCGCGAGCCCCTTAACCCGGCCGCCTGCACGGACTGGCTGAAACTGCCATCGCCTGGCGGGCGGAAAACTCCCGGTGTACGACCGTAATCCCCCCACTCAACACGAAAGCGCCCCCTCTATAATCCCAGCAGCAACTGCCTCTCCAACTGCGGATCCACCAGCGTCACATGCAGCCCCACCAGCCGGACGCCACGTCCGGCGCGGCGCTCGTCCCAGGTCTTACGGGCCACGGCAATCATGTCCTCTTTATTGAGCACGGGCCAGACATGTTCCTGAGTGGTCTGCTGGAAATCACTAAACTTCAGCTTCACGCCCTGGCGCGCAATGTGCTTATCGGGGCGAATCTGCGTCAGGCGACGATCAAGCTCGGCATAGAGGTAATCAATAATTTCCAGACAGCGCTCCCAACTGTCGATATCGTCAGCCAGCGTCCGCTCCACACCCAGCGATTTCCGTTCGCGTTCAACCACTACGCCCCGTTCATCAATGCCGTGACTGCGCTCCCATAACACTCTGCCAAACTTGCCAAAACGCTTAAGCAGCAGCGCCAAATCGGCTTTTTGCACGTCCGCGCAGGTGTGCAGACCCAGCTCTTCGAGCTTTTTTGCTGAAACTTTTCCTACACCGGGAATTTTTGCCAGCGGTAAGGCCAGCAAGAAATCGGACATCTGGGCCGGTGTAATCACATACTGACCATCAGGCTTGTTTAAATCGGAGGCGATCTTGGCAAGGAATTTTATGGGGGCGATGCCCGCAGAGGCAGTGAGCTGCGTTTCACGAAAAATGGTGGCGCGGATGTCCTGCGCGATAAGCGTGGCCGATCCCTGACAGTGCTGGCTGTCGGTAACATCCAGATAGGCTTCGTCCAGTGAGAGTGGCTCAATGAGCGAGGTATAACGCGAAAAGATGGCACGGATCTGACTGGAGGCTTCTTTATAGATGTCATACCGTCCGGGCAGTAGACGCAGATGCGGACAAAGCTTTAAGGCCATACCGGTCGGCATCGCGCTGCGTACGCCATATTTGCGGGCCGGATAATTAGCGGTACTGATAACGCCACGTCGATCGCGGCTGCCGCCGATGGCCATGGGAATATCGCGTAATGAGGGATCGTCACGCATTTCCACCGCCGCAAAAAAGCAGTCCATATCAACATGAATGATCTTACGCATCGCCCCTCCAGTACTGGATAAGTATACAGTTCGGAAAGGCTTGTGCAATATTTCTTGCAATAACAAACAAAGTTTACAAATTTTTGGCGTCATTCCGCCAAAGAAATGGACATTTTGCGCCGTGCTGTATTGCTAAAAAAACAGACAATGTTTAATGTTGCGCTGCGGTAGCGGAAAGTTCCGATAATGCAAACAGAGGCGCACATAACGCGCCATTGTTCTTCTTCACTTCAAGGTATACACAGCATGGGCAAAATCGCACTTCTGTTTGCGATGCTTTTACTGCCAGCCCTCAGCATGGCAATGACTCCCGAGCCGGTTCAGCAACTGGCCCCTGTGAGTAAAGAGTTAAAGAAACAGCTAATCGGCACGCCGGTTTATATTCAGATCTTTAAGGAAGAGCGGACACTTGAGCTGTACGGCAAGATTGGTAACGAATACCGCTTGCTGGATACCTACCGCATCTGCAATTTTTCGGGCGGTCTGGGTCCAAAACGCCGTGAAGGCGATTTTAAAAGCCCGGAAGGTTTCTACAGCGTAAAACTGAATCAGCTTAAACCGGACAGCCGTTTCTATCGCGCGATTAATATTGGCTTTCCGAATCAATACGACCGTGACCAGGGCTACAGCGGCAACTACCTGATGATTCACGGCGACTGTAAGTCGATTGGCTGCTACGCCATGACCAATGCCTATATGGATCAGATTTTCACGTATGTGAACGCGGCATTGCGTAATGGTCAGCAGGAAGTGAACATTGCAATTTATCCGTTCCGCATGACGGACAGCAACATGCAGCGCCATCGTTATTCGACCTACGCGGATTTCTGGAAGCAGCTTCAGCCGGGTTATGTCTACTTTGCGAAGTATCATCAACCGCCGACAGTCAATGTCGCCAGCGGCAGATATGTGATGAACAGCAGCCCGGTCATCACCCAACCCGAAGCGGCATCACAGTCGTTCCTGGCGCTCTCCAAGGTAAAATAAGGCCCACTCGCCTGGCACGATCCGGTGCCAGGTTTCATTCCCCGTCAGCGGCTGTGTGGCAATGACCGTGACCACGTCGTTCGCCCCGGTATGTTTCTGGAAATCAATTTCCACATCCTGATCGAGCAACTGCGCCCGGCCAAAAGGGGCACGGCGAGTGATCCAGAACAGATTGGTCGAGCAGAAGGCCATCAGATAGCGCCCGTCCGACAGCAACATGTTGAACACGCCCTTTTGCCGCAGCTCGCTCGCCAGCTCGCCGATGTAGCGGAAGACCGCAGGCCAGTTTCCCGGCGTGCGCGGATAGCGCGTGGCCAGCTTATGCAGAATCCAGCAAAAGGCCTTTTCGCTGTCGGTTTCGCCCACTGGCCGAAACGTGCCGGTTTCCAGTTGCCGGTAACCTTTCAGTTGTCCGTTGTGGGCATAGGTCCAGTTGCGTCCCCATAACTCCCGGGTAAACGGGTGCGTATTTTCCAGCGAAACCGGGCCGCGATTCGCCTGGCGAATATGCGCCACGACGGAGTGGGATTTGATGGGATATTCCTGCACCAGGCGCGCAATGGGGGAATTAAAACTCGGCAAGGGATCTTTAAAGGTGCGGCACCCTTTATCTTCATAAAACGTAATGCCCCAGCCGTCTTTATGCGGCCCTGTTCCGCCGCCGCGCTGCACCAGTCCGGTGAAACTAAAACAAATATCGGTGGGAACGTTAGCGCTCATCCCGAGCAATTCGCACATAGCAACCGCCTTAGAGTAAAAGCCTCCTGTCGGTCAGGAGGCGACACACGCTGTTACCTGACCATCTCTTTTTCAATCAGCAGCATCAGGATATGAATCACTTTGATGTGGATCTCCTGAATACGGTCAGCATAACCGAAATGGGGCACACGAATTTCAATGTCCGCGCTGCCGGCCATTTTACCGCCATCTTTACCGGTCAGCGTGATCACTTTCATCCCCTGGGCGCGCGCCGCTTCTACGGCTTTGATGATATTAGCCGAGTTACCTGAGGTTGAAATCCCCAGCAACACGTCGCCCGGGCGCCCTACCGCTTCTACATAACGGGAAAAGACATGGTCATAACCAAAATCATTACTCACACAGGAAAGGTGGCTGACGTCTGAAATGGCAATCGCCGGGTAGCCCGGACGATTTTCACGGTAACGGCCCGTCAGTTCCTCCGCAAAATGCATCGCATCACAGTGTGATCCGCCGTTGCCACAGGAGAGCACTTTGCCGCCCGCTTTGAAGCTGTCAGCCAACATCACCGCAGCACGCTGGATGGTATGAATGTTCGCGTCGTCACTCAGAAAGTTATTCAACGTTTCTGCAGCTTCGTTGAGCTCTGAACGAATAATGTCCTGATACATAGACTTGTCCTTTGTAGGAGAGGGTAATCGCAGCAAGTTTAACGGAATGGCTGACGCACGCATAGCATCACGCCGCCGGATCCTTTTCGCGCCGCGCTTTTTCGCGACCACAGCCTGGGCGTTGCTCGCGCTTTCGCTGATTTTGTGAGTCAGGTTGTAATTGCGATGTAAACAAATTGATAAATGCCCTCATCTGAATTACACCTTCATCATAACAGGTCAGACCTCTTACTACTTACGGAGCACTTCATTATGATGGTTGTCTCGATTCTTGCGACAGTGCTGCTGACTGGCGCACTGTTCTATCACCGCATCTCGCTGCTGCTCAGCAGCGTCATCCTGTTGCTGTGGACCGCAGCAATGGCGGTGGTCCATCTCTGGACGCCGTGGCTGCTTGTGCCGCTGGCGATTATCCTGTTACCGCTGAACCTCATCAGCCTGCGCCGCAGCCTGTTTTCCAAACCGATGCTGCACCGCTTTCAGCAGGTGATGCCGCCGATGTCTCGTACGGAAAAAGAGGCGATCGATGCGGGCACCACCTGGTGGGAAGGCGACCTGTTTCAGGGCAAACCCGACTGGCAGAAACTGCATAACTACCCGCAACCGCGACTGACGCCGGAAGAACAGGCGTTTCTTGACGGGCCGGTAGAAGAAGCCTGTCGTCTGGCGAATGATTTCCAGATTACCCATGAACTGGCCGATATGCCGCCAGAACTGTGGGCGCATCTGAAAGCCCATCGCTTCTTTGCCATGATCATCAAGAAAGAGTACGGCGGCCTGGAGTTCTCTGCCTATGCACAGGCGCGCGTGTTGCAGAAACTGGCCGGCGTCTCAGGCATTCTGGCGATTACCGTGGGCGTGCCTAACTCACTGGGCCCTGGCGAACTGCTGCAACATTACGGAACGGAAAAACAGAAAGACCACTATCTACCGCGTCTGGCGCGTGGCGATGAAATCCCCTGTTTCGCCCTGACGAGCCCGGAAGCCGGTTCAGATGCGGGAGCGATTCCGGATACGGGCGTTGTGTGCATGGGCGAGTGGCAGGGCCAGCAGGTGCTGGGCATGCGCCTTACCTGGAACAAGCGCTATATTACGCTGGCCCCGATTGCCACTGTGCTGGGCCTGGCGTTTAAACTTTCCGATCCCGACCATCTGCTGGGCGACAAAGACGAACTGGGCATTACCTGCGCCCTGATCCCCACCAGCACACCGGGCGTGGAAATCGGCCATCGCCATTTCCCGCTTAACGTACCGTTCCAGAATGGCCCAACCCGCGGTAAAGATATTTTCGTGCCGATCGATTTCATTATCGGTGGCCCGGAAATGGCCGGACAGGGCTGGCGGATGCTGGTGGAATGTCTGTCGGTGGGCCGTGGAATCACCCTGCCGTCTAACTCAACCGGCAGCCTGAAAAGCGTAGCGCTGGCCACAGGCGCCTATGCGCATATCCGCCGTCAGTTCAAACTGTCTATCGGTAAAATGGAAGGGATTGAAGAACCCCTGGCGCGCATTGCCGGTAATGCCTACGTGATGGACGCTGCCGCGACGCTGATTACCACCGGCATTATGCAGGGCGAGAAACCTGCGGTGCTGTCTGCGATTGTGAAATATCACTGTACCCACCGCGCCCAACAGTCAATTATCGATGCAATGGATATTGCCGGGGGTAAAGGTATCATGCTGGGCGACAGCAACTTCCTGGCCCGGGCTTATCAGGGTGCCCCTATCGCCATTACCGTGGAAGGCGCGAATATCCTGACCCGCAGTATGATCATCTTTGGCCAGGGTGCTATCCGCTGCCATCCGTATGTATTGCAGGAAATGGCGGCCGCCGCCAGCAATGATGTGGCGGGCTTTGATAAGGCGCTGTTTAGCCATATTGGCCACGTTGGCAGCAATGCGATGCGCAGCCTGTGGCTGGGCCTTCTGGGCGGACGCACCAGCGCCGCGCCAACGCGTGATGCCACCCGTCGCTATTATCAGCACCTGAACCGTATCAGTGCCAATCTGGCGTTACTGTCGGACGTGTCCATGGCGGTGTTAGGCGGCAGCCTGAAACGTCGCGAACGTATGTCAGCGCGCCTGGGCGATGTGCTGAGCCAGCTGTATCTGGCCTCGGCGACGCTGAAACGTTATGAGGATGAAGGCCGTCATGAAGCCGATCTGCCGCTGGTGCACTGGGGCGTGCAGGATGCCTTGCACAAAGCCGAGAAAGCTATGGACGATCTGCTGAGCAACTTCCCGAACCCTCTGGTCGCTGGCGTCATGCGCCTGGTGGTCTTTGCCGGTGGTCAGCACTGCCCGGCACCGTCCGATCGCCTGGATCACAAGCTGGCAAAAATGCTGCAGGTGCCGTCGGCGACGCGTACGCGCTTAGGTCGTGGTCAGTATCTGGCTCCCAGCCAGCATAATCCGGCGGGCCAGTTAGAGCAGGCGCTACAGGATGTGATGGCGGCTGAGGTGATTCACGATCGCCTGTGCAAACAGCAGAAAAAACACCTCTCGTTTACGCGCCTGGATGCGCTGGCTAAACAGGCGCTGGAACAGGGCTGGATCGATCAGAAAGAGGCAGAGGTGCTGAAGCGTGCCGAAGAGAGCCGTCTGCGTTCAATCAACGTGGACGAGTTTGAGGCCGATGCGCTGGCCGTGCCGGTCAGACAGGATGTGACTAAGCCCGCGCGCCCCAGCGAGGCGGCATAACCCATCAGGCCGACATCACGTCGGCCTTTTTTTATCCCGCCTGGCGGATGCGGGCAATCAGTGCATCCACATCGTCCACGTGCCCGGCCGCCAGAATCAGGGTGCGGCCCAGGGTAATCGCATTGCGAATGCAGTCAGTCCGCATCTCCTCATCCCGAATCAGTTTCATGTCCGCCACATGCGACATGCCAACGGTTCTGCGAATCAGTTCGGTGCCACAATAGCCAATGGTATCTGCCCACACTTTACGCAGAAACGCCTGCGCATAGCCGGGATAAGCCATGGCCACATCCTGCGTCTTGCTCTCCGCCAGCGCCAGAAAACGCGTTTCAAAGGTCTGCCAGACATCATGCACGTCGCTCAGGCGCTGCTCGCGCGCATCCGCGGCTTCACGGGGCGGCAGCAGCCCTGGTAAGCCACAGTAGTTAATCAGCAGATTGCCCAGTGCCGTACCGACATCAAATCCCATCGGTCCAAAATAGCCAAACTCTGCGTCGATCGCTTTTAAGCTACCGTCAGCCACAAAAATGGAGCCGCTGTGGATATCGCCATGCAGTAAGGCTTCTGCATGACTGAAGAAACGGTGCTTCAGCCCGGCGACAGCAATGCGCAGCGCCTCATCGGTACGAAGCGATGCCACCAGGGGTTCCAGCGCCTCGGGATAGCTGTTACGTACATGGTCGGTATAGGGATCGTTGAAAAAAAGATCTTCTGTGATTTCACACAGTTCAGGATTGATAAAGCGCGCCACTTCGGCTTTTTTCACATGCGGATGCAGGATGAAGTCTGAGGTATGGAACAACGTCTGGGCCAGATATTCGCCAAGCTGACGCGGCGCCTCCGGATAGTAAGCGCCCTTCACCAGCTCGCTGCGCCAGATACGGTGACTGGACAGATCTTCCATGATCATCACCGCCAGGTCTGCATCGTAATGCGTGACGTTGACCGTGTGCTGCGGGCAATATTTGTAATGCTCGACCAGCGTCTGCGCTTCAATACGCGCACGATCAAGAGTTAACGGCCAGGATTCGCCCACACAGCGCACATAGGGCAACGCCTGCTTGACCACAATGCGGCTGTTGCCCTGGTCGTCGTAAATTTTGAACACCAGGTTGAGGTTACCATCACCAATCTCTTCCGCACTGCGTAAAACCGAGGGATCTTCCAGCCCACCAAACTGTTTGGCATATTCAACCGCATCAGCAGCGGTGAACGTACGGTATTGCGACATTGACCTTTCCTCATCAATAAACGCCGGTGTGCGCCGGAGCTGATTAATCTTTCGTAACAAGCCGTTCAGACGTCTATACATCCGTTACGCATGTTGGCACAATATCCGTCATCAACGCAACATGGATTTCACCGACAATGCAGACATTCCAAACCACAAGCTTACAGGTTCGCAACAACCAGCTCTGGATACTGGATCAGCAGGCCCTGCCTCAGCAAAAGAACTGGCTGCCCGCCCATACTGTGGCGCAGTTGGTTGACCATATTCATGCCCTGCGGGTGCGCGGCGCGCCGTTAATTGGTTTATCTGCATCACTGCTGCTGGCCCTGCTGGCAGAACAGGGGGAATCACGCGAGCAACTGGCGCAATCGCTGGACACCCTGCGGGCCGCCCGCCCTACCGCCGTGAACCTGATGAATAACCTTGATCGTATGAAACAGGCGCTGGCGCAGCCAGAAATGGCAACGAGCCTGGTGGAAGAAGCGTTGCGTCTGGTGCATGAAGATAAACAGCTGTGCGATCGCATCGCCGATGCCGGCAGTGCGCTGGTCAAACCCGGCAGTCAGTTGTTAACCCACTGCAACACCGGCGGTCTGGCGACTGCGGGTGTGGGTACGGCACTGGGCGTTATCGCGCGTGCGCATCAACAAGGCCACGTTCACAATGTCTGGGTTGATGAAACGCGCCCGCTGTTGCAGGGAGGACGCTTAACCGCCTGGGAACTGGGCGAGCTGGGTGTGCCTTACCAGTTGATCACGGATTCGATGGCCGCCAGCCTGATGGCGGCGGGCAAGGTTGATGCTGTCTGGGTCGGCGCGGATCGCATTGCCGCCAATGGTGACGTGGCGAATAAAATCGGCACCTACAGCCTGGCGGTACTGGCGCACTATCATGGTATTCCGTTTTATGTTGCCGCGCCGCATACCACGCTGGATCGTCAATGCCCGACGGGGGATGCCATCCCGATTGAGCAGCGTGCCGCCAGTGAAGTTACCGGTGTGTCGGGAAGCTTCGGCAGCGTGCAGTGGGCGCCCGCGGATGCGCAGGTTTCTAATCCGGCCTT
Source organism: Pantoea sp. SGAir0180 (assembly GCF_043546245.1). Taxonomy (NCBI): domain Bacteria; kingdom Pseudomonadati; phylum Pseudomonadota; class Gammaproteobacteria; order Enterobacterales; family Erwiniaceae; genus Pantoea; species Pantoea sp. SGAir0180. Next base: position 2,870,164 of record NZ_CP028071.1, read on the forward strand.
TGATGTCACGCCTGCGGCGCTCATCAGTGGTTGGGTACTGGATACCGGCGTGATCACACCGGCGCAGGTGGCTGCTGGCGTTTTTCAGCCACAGTAAACAAAACGGGCGGCTGATTCAGCCGCCCGCAGAACGCACCGTCATAATTACGCCAGGCGCGGATAGGCATCGGCGATCCTGTCGCCTGTGAAGTTGGCGATCCAGCCTTCCTGATTATCAAAAATACGTATCGCCGTGAAATGCGGGGATGAGCCCATATCAAACCAGTGCGGCGTGCCTGCGGGCACCGAGATCAGATCGTTCTTTTCGCACAGGATCTGCAGGATTTCACCGTCCAGATGCAGGCAGAACAGCCCGGCGCCTTCGACAAAGAACCGCACTTCGTCTTCACCGTGCGTATGTTCTGAGAGGAATTTCTGGCGCAGCACGTCTTTTTGCGGATTGTCTGCCCGCATACTGATGACGTCCCAGCTCTGATAGCCTTTTTCGGCGACCAGGCGGTCAATGGCGTGCTGATAGGCGTTGATCACCGTTTCCGCATCGGGATTCTCGCCCAGATCGCGGTCTGCCTGCCAGCGCTCGAAGCGAACGTCTTTGGCGTTCAGACGCTCACGGATCGCCTCGGGATCGGTGCTGTGCCACAACGGCTGGCTCGGATCGCTATCGCTAAAAATGGTCAGTGCACTCATTTCAAATCGACTCCGGGTTAATCTGGGAAAAATCAGCGACCTGACGATGATGGCTGTCATCATCCGCCGCGTCACGAATCAGCTGCAACGTGTGCCAGCCAGCCTGTCTGGCGGCGTCCAGCTCCTGATGAATATCAGAGAGGAACAGCAATTGTCCGGCCGGCAAGCCCGTTTGCGTCGCGATGTTTTGATACGACGTTACCTCGCGCTTGGCGCCCACGTGGGTATCAAAGTAACCGCTAAACAAACCAGTAATATCACCTTCGTCGCTGTAGCCAAATAACAATTTCTGCGCGGCGACCGAGCCAGAGGAATATATATAAAGTTTAATGCCTTGCGCGTGCCAGGCCGTGAGCGCAGGCAGGACATCCGGATAAAGGTGCCCTGTAAAACGCCCGCTCAGATAGCCCTCGCGCCAAATCATCCCCTGCAGCGCTTTCAGGCCGGTCGATTTGCGGTCCTCATCCATATAAGAAAACAGGATGGCGATCACGCTGTCGACGTCGGCATCGGGCTGTCCGGCCTCCGCACGCACGGCATTGAGCGCGTCCTGAACGGTGGGCTGCGCCTGATGCTGGCGCACATAGTCGGCCAGATGGGCACGGGCATAGGGAAACAGGACGTTATGTACAAAACGGATATCGCTGGTGGTGCCTTCAATATCGGTAACAATGGCCTTAATCATGCCTTCTCCAGCAAGCGACGTTGACGTTCGCATTCAAATAAAAACTCCAGCCCTTCCAGATGGCGGCGCGCTTCTGCCACATCGTTGCCCCAGCAGGTCAGGCCATGACCACGCAGCAGAAAGCCGTAACGCAGCGGAAAACGGGCTGCATAATCTTCAATTTCTGACGCCAGCGCGGCAACATCCTGGCGGTTATCAAACACCGGAATCGCCACGGTATCCTCATGCGTGGACTGACCGCTCAGCGACTTTTGCATCTCATAGCCGTACAGCAGTAGCGCCGCGCCCTGCTCTACGCGCGACAGAACGGTGGAATTGACTGTGTGCGTATGCAGTACTGCGCCCGCCTCCGGAAACAGGCGGTAGATCAGCGTGTGCAGTGCGGTCTCGGCAGAAGGCCTGCGACCCGAGGGTGCCTGGCTGGTGGCAATGTCGACCTGAATAAAGTCATCCCGCGTCAGGCTGCCTTTATCTTTGCCCGACTCGCTGAGCAGGCAGAAATGCGCATCCTGGCGCACCGACATATTGCCGCCGGTGGCGGGCGCCCAGCCCTTCGCACCTATCCAGTGACAGGCGGCAACCAGCTGATCTAAAGCATGAGAATCGGACATTACTCTTCCTTTTAGCCGTCTAAGCGTCTTGATTGCCAAATACTAGCATCCTGTTTATAGTGGCAGCAACTCAGCGTTTCTCCGTAACCGTTTTTGCGCGTAAGGCAACCTAATCATGACGCAATCCATCCTCACGCCTGAGAGCAAGTTACCCGCCCTCGGCACCACGATATTCACGCAGATGAGCGCGCTGGCACAGCAGCATAACGCCATCAATCTTTCCCAGGGTTTTCCGGATTTTGATGGTCCGCGCTACCTGCAGGACAGGCTGGCTTATCATGTCAGTCAGGGTGCCAATCAGTATGCCCCCATGACCGGCGCACAACCGTTACGCGAAGCCATTGCCGAAAAGACCGCTGCGTTGTACGACTATCGTCCCGATGTGAACAGCGATATCACCGTGACCGCAGGCGCAACCGAAGCGCTGTATGCCGCGATCACTGCCCTGGTTCGCCCGGGTGACGAGGTGATCTGCTTCGATCCCAGTTACGACAGCTATGCGCCCGCGGTGCAACTGGCGGGCGGCGTACTGAAACGCCTCACCCTGCAGCCGCCCACGTTTGCAGTTGACTGGCCGGCGTTCTCCGCGCTGTTAAGCGATAAAACCCGACTGGTTATCTTAAATACGCCACATAATCCCTCGGCCAGCGTCTGGCATCAGGCGGACTATGCGGCCTTATGGCAGGCGATTGCTGACCGGGAAATTTATGTGCTGAGCGATGAGGTTTATGAGCACATCTGTTTTGCCCAGGACGGTCATGCCAGCGTGCTGGCGCACCCCGAACTGCGTCAACGTGCGGTGGCGGTTTCCTCGTTTGGCAAAACCTTTCACATGACCGGCTGGAAAGTGGGTTACTGCGTCGCCCCCGCGGCGATCAGCGCAGAAATCCGCAAAATCCATCAGTACCTCACTTTTTCCGTCAACACACCCGCTCAACTGGCGATTGCCGATATGCTGCGCCAGCATCCTGAACATTATCGTGAGCTGCCCGACTTCTATCGCGCGCGCCGTGACCGGCTGATACAGGCACTGAGCCGTAGCCGTTTCCGCATTTTACCGTGCGAAGGCACCTACTTCCTGCTGGCGGACTACAGCGCTATATCGGCGCTGGATGACGTGCAGTTTTGCCAGTGGCTGACGCGCGAAGTGGGCGTAGCCGCGATCCCGCTGTCGGTCTTCTGTGAAGCGCCTTTCCCACACAAACTGATCCGGCTGTGCTTTGCAAAACAGGAAGCGACGCTCGACGCCGCAGCGGAGCGTTTATGTCGTCTTTAGCCATTACGTTGTTGCAAGCGCCGCTGACGTGGATGGATGGCGAGGCTAACCTGCGCCATTTCGATAATCTGCTGGCTGACATGACAGACCGGGATGTGATTATTCTGCCGGAGATGTTCACCACCGGTTTTGCGATGGAGGCTGCACAGCAGGCCCTGCCGCAACAGCAGGTCGTGACATGGTTACACCGCCATGCGAAGCGCACGAATGCGCTGGTGGGCGGCAGTGTTGCGATACATACGCCAGCGGGTGCCGTGAACCGTTTTTTACTGGTTGAGCCGAATGGCACGCTGCATCACTATGACAAGCGACACCTGTTTCGCATGGCGGATGAGCAGCAGCATTACGTCGCGGGCACGACGCGCACGGTGATTCAGTGGCGCGGCTGGCGCATTTTGCCGCAAATCTGTTACGACCTGCGCTTTCCGGTCTTTTCGCGCAACCAAAATGACTACGATCTGGCGTTGTATGTGGCCAACTGGCCTGCGGCGCGCGCGCTGCACTGGCAGGCGCTACTGCTGGCCCGGGCGATTGAGAATCAGGCGTTTGTGGCGGGCTGCAATCGCGTGGGCAGCGATGGCAACCAACATCAGTACAGTGGGGACAGCCGAATTATTTCACCGCAAGGCGAGGTGCTGGCTGCAGGTGAGCCCTTCACGGCAGGTAAGGTTGAGGCGTCGCTGTCGCTTGCCGATCTGCAGGCTTATCGCGAGCGGTTTCCGGCGTGGCGGGATGCGGATGGCTTTACGCTGGCAGAATAAAAGCGCCCCCGGCCTGGCCGGGGCGCTTCAGTCAGTTATTGCAGGTCGAAACGGTCCAGATTCATTACTTTTGTCCAGGCCGCCACGAAGTCAGCAACAAACTTCTGTTTCGCATCGCTGCTGGCATAGACTTCCGCCAGGGCGCGCAGGATGGCGTTGGAACCGAACACCAGATCGGCACGCGTGGCGCTGAACCTGACTTCGCCACTCTGACGGTCACGGCCTTCAAAGATCTCTTCACTGCTGTCGGTCGCACGCCAGGCGGTGCGCATATCCAGCAAGTTTACGAAGAAGTCGTTACTCAGAACGCCGACGCGGTCAGTAAAGACGCCATGATGGCTGCCGTCAAAGTTGGTCCCCAGCACACGCAGACCACCCAGTAACACCGTCAGTTCCGGCGCGCTCAGCGTCAGCTGCTGTGCTTTGTCCAGCAGCAGGGTTTCGGTTGACGAGCCGCCTTTCACGCGACGGTAGTTACGGAACCCGTCCGCCAGCGGCTGAAGCACGTTAAAGGATTCGACATCGGTTTGATCCTGACGAGCATCCACACGACCTGGCGTAAAGGGGACCTGCGCGGCCACGCCCGCAGCGGCGGCGGCCATTTCGATACCGACGCTGCCCGCAAGGACGATGACGTCAGCCAGCGAGGCCTTGCCGGATTCCTGCTGAATCTGCTGCAGTTTTGGTAACACGTCGTTAATCACGCTGGCGTTCACAGCCCAGCTATTCTGCGGTGCCAGGGCCAGACGGGCACCGTTCGCTCCGCCACGTTTGTCGCCACCCCGGAAGGTTGATGCCGATGCCCAGGCCGCTGAAACCAGCTGGCTCACGCTCAGACCTGACGCCGCGATTTTCGCCTTCAGCTCACTGATATCCGCTGGCGTGGGCTGATGAGTCGGCTGCGGTAACGGATCCTGCCACAGTAAATCTTCTTTCGGCACTTCTGGCCCGATGTAACGTGCTTTTGGCCCCATATCGCGGTGCGTCAGTTTAAACCAGGCGCGGGCGAAGGCTTCGTTAAAGGCCTGCGGATCGTTAAGGAAACGACGAGAGATTTTCTCGAACTCCGGATCAAAACGCAGCGTCAGGTCCGTAACCAGCATGGTGGGTTTACGCTTTTTCTCAGGATCGAACGGGTCCGGAATAATGGCTTCTGCGTTAACGGCTTCATACTGAATGGCCCCTGCCGGGCTATGTGTTTTCACCCACTCATATTTAAACAGGTTCTCAAAGAAGTAGTTACTCCACTGAGTTGGCGTCTGCGTCCAGACGACTTCCAGACCCGACGTAATCGCATCGGCACCGACACCGCTGCCGTAGCTGTTGTTCCAGCCAAAGCCCTGAGCTTCGATGGGTGACGCTTCCGGATCGACGCCAACATGGCTGGCCGCCGCCGCACCGTGGGTTTTACCCAGCGTATGCCCGCCTGCGATCAACGCGACGATCTCTTCATCGTTCATGCCCATGTTGCCAAAGGTGGCGCGAATCGCTGGCGCGGCAGATGCCGGATCGCCGCTGGCTTCAGGCCCCTCTGGGTTCACGTAGATCAGCCCCATTTCGGTTGCGCCCAGCGGGGCGTTAGCCAGACTTTCGGGATGACGGTGGGCCAGCCACTCGGTTTCGTTACCCCAGTCCACGTCCATATCCGGTTCCCAGACGTCTTCACGACCGGCACCAAAACCAAAGGTACGGAAACCTGAGTTTTCCAGCGAAACGTTACCCGCGAGAATATAGAGGTCGGCCCAGGAAATTTTCTGGCCGTATTTCTGTTTGACCGGCCACAGCAGGCGACGGGCTTTGTCCAGGCTGACGTTGTCAGGCCAGGAGTTCAGCGGCGCGAAACGCTGCTGACCACGACCGGAGCCGCCACGGCCATCGATAGTGCGGTATGTGCCGGCACTGTGCCACGCCATACGGATGAACAGACCAATGTAGCTGCCCCAGTCGGCAGGCCACCATGACTGGGAGTCGGTGAGCAACGCCCGGATATCGGCTTTCAGTGCGGAATAGTCCAGTTTGCTGAACTCTTCGCGGTAGTTGAAGTTTTCGCCGAGGGGATTAGAGCGGTTGGAGTGCTGGTTCAGCAGATCCACGCGCAGCATATTTGGCCACCAGTCGCGATTGCTGGTACCACTACCGGCTCCACGAGCCAGAACGCTTTCTTCTTCCGATTTACCGTGATGAAAGGGACATTTACCTGAAGCGGCTACATCATTATCTTTTGGCGTGCTCATTATCGGCTCCGTTGCCTTCACATTGTCATCGCTAAGATAACCCTGGCGTTAGCAGGAATATAGTCGGATGGGCCGAAGGTATTGATAGCCATTAGCTTTCAAGCGCAGCGAAAAAAAAGCTGCGCCCGATGGACCCGTCAGCTGCCGCGATAGGTGGACCAGCTCCAGGGGGATATCAAAAAGGGCAAGTGGTAATGGCTGCCGCTTTCCGTGAGGACAAAATCAATTTGTGCGCTGACGTATAAGGTTTCCCGTCCGTCCGCGCGAAAGTAGGCGCCAATATCTGCCGTGAGGCGATACTGCCCAGGCGCAAGTGGCTCAGGTGTCAGATCCTTCAGACGACCATCGTTATCTGTGACGCCTTGTGCACAGGGAGTCCAGCCTTGTGCCGTGTGCTGTTCCAGCAACATGGCAACGCCCGGCGCGGGTTTTCCCAGCGCCGTATCCAGAATGTGAGTGCTGATGGTGCTCATGAAAAACTCTCCTTTAAGCGCAGCAGGGTGATTTCCCGCAACTGCGCCAGGGCTTCCTGTTGCTCGGTTTCCGGGCTGTTGTCCAGCCGCCGCGTGAGTTCATCAAGCAGCGTCTGTGCGCTGCGTCCTTTGGCCCGAATCAAAAATACCCGGTTAAAGCGCGCCTCATATGCCTGATTGCCCCGCACCATGGCCTGATGTAACGCGTCGTCTGCGTGTTGCATGGCCGCCTGTTCGCTACGCGACAACTGTTTTTCCTTCTCGTTGCCCTGCGCCTTTTCCCCGATGCGTGGATGAGCGGAGAGCGCCTGATTCAGATCGTCCTCCTGCCAGTCCTGTGTCAGCCGTTGTGCTTCAGCCAGCAGGGCATCAAGGCTGTGAAACGGGCGGGCCGCCACCAGCGCCAGCTGCCAGTGCGGCAGCGCAACGCAGTGGGACAGGGCAAGCTGTGCAGCGGCTTCCGGTAACTGGTTAAAGGTATCCAGATCCATATTAATGCTGCTCCGCAAGGTGGCAAATCGTCTGCAAATAGGCCTGAACCGCTGGCGCGACATCGGCTTCATTCACCGATTCTGCCGGATGGTGGCTGATGCCGCGGTGGTTACGCACGAACAGCATCCCCACCGGCCAGCGCTCTGCAATGGCAATAGCATCATGACCCGCCCCGCTGGGCAGCGCCAGGCAGCGTCCCTGAACGGTTTCTACCGCGTGGCTCAGCGCCTGTTGCAATCCGGCATCGCAGGCCGTTGCCGCGATACGGTAATACTCCTGCGCGCTAAAGGTTAAACCGCGACGCAGTGCAATGGCTTCCGCCTGGGTCAGCAACGAGGACAGCAACGATTCAAGCGGCGCGTCCTCGGGTCCACGCACATCCAGCGACAGATGCACCTCCCCCGGAATGACGTTCACCGCGCCCGGCGCGCAGTTCAGCGTGCCCACCGTGGCGACCAGCGGTGAAGTCTGCTCGCGCGTGGTATGCTCGATGAATACCATCCACTCTGCGGCAGCGGCCAGCGCGTCTTTACGATGCGCCATGGGTACGGTTCCGGCATGACCGGCCTCACCGGTGAAACAGCAATTGAGGCGACGGGCACCGTTGATCGCGGTAACCACACCCAACGCGAGATCTTCCTGCTCCAGGCAAGGTCCCTGCTCAATGTGCAGTTCAAGATAGGCCACGATGTCGCTGACGTTACGCGCGGCGCGTGAGATCTGGCTGGCGTCCAGGCCGACATCCTGCATCGCCTGTGCCACCGTAATGCCATTGCCGTCAGGATGGGTCGGCCAGCTGTCAGGCCAGGTGCCGGTAATGCCGCGACTGCCCAGCAGGGTAATGCCAAAACGCGTGCCTTCTTCATCACCAAAGCCGATGATTTCAATGGCCAGGGGCAGGCGACGCTGGCGATCGTGGAGCCACTGCACGGTTTCAATCGCGCTCAGCACGCCCAGCATGCCGTCATAGCGGCCCGCATTACGAACCGTGTCCAGATGCGAGCCCAGCAGCAGCGCAGGTGCGCCAGGCTGGGCGGCGTCGTAGCGGCCGCAGATATTGCCGACTTCATCCTGCCAGACCGTCATACCGGCGGCCTGCATCCACTCACCGACGCGCGCGTTGGCACGCAGGTGTTCCGGCGACAGATAAACCCGTGTCAGCCCTTGTTCGCTTTCACTGATCTCAGCCAGCGCATCACAGCGCGCCATCACGCGCCGGGCGGCAACCTGAGCCTCGCTGGCATTCATCATCATGCATGGCTCCCGTAGTGGTTCCATGCCGCCTGCGAGCCCGCGCCCTGTGGCGTACGGTAACCGACATGCGACAACACCATTTCCAGCGCGGCCAGGGTTTGCATCACGCAGTCTTTGCGCGCGTTGTAACCCATTGTGCCGATGCGCCAGACTTTGCCGTGCAACGGACCAAACGACGTGCCGATTTCAATGCCGAAATCTTCCAGCATCAGCTTACGGACCTCATCGCCATTGACGCCCTGAGGGATCACTACGCCCAGCACGTTACTCATTTTGTTGCTGAGATCGCCAAAGGTTTCCAGCCCCATCCCCTGAATGCCTTTTAACATCGCTTCGCCGTGCAGCTTGTGGCGCGCAATCCCGTTATCCAGCCCTTCCTGCAGAATCAGACGCGCGCATTCACGTGCGCCGAACAGGGCGCTGGTCGCTTCAGTGTGATGATTGAGGCGTTCCGGGCCCCAGTAATCCATGATCATGCCGAGATCGAAATAGTTGGAGTAGATCATCTCGTCATCGCCATCCTGGTGCGCATCCGTGCGGATCCCCTGCTCTACGCATTTGCGCTGGCGGATCACCGCTGCCATCTCATCGCTCAGCGTGATGGGCGAAGTTCCTGACGGACCACCCAGGCATTTCTGCATGCCGGCGGACACCGCGTCCAGGCCCCATGCATCGGTTTCCAGCGCATTGCCCGCCAGCGACGCCGTGGCATCGGTGTAAAACAGCACACCATATTTTTTGCAGATCGCCCCCAGCTCCGCCAGCGGCTGCAGCATAGTGGTTGAGGTATCGCCCTGTACGGTCAACAGCAAACGCGGTTTTACTTTTTTAATCGCATCTTCGATCTGATCGGGCGTAAACACCTCTCCCCACGGCACCGCAATGGTGTGCACATCGGCCCGGCAGCGACGGGCAATTTCACACAGCAGATGACCAAAACGGCCATAGACTGGCACCAGCACCTTATCGCCAGGGCGAATCGCCGACAGCAGGATCGCTTCAATACCGGCGCGTGAGGTACCGTCGATCAGCAGCGTCCAGCGGTTTTCGGTGCGGAACACGCCGCGATAGAGCGCCATCACTTCATTCATGTAATGGGTCATCGCCGGATCATATTGTCCGAGCAACTGGCTCGACATCGCGCGCAGCACACGCGGATCGGCATTGATCGGACCGGGGCCCATTAACAGGCGCTGAGGCGGATTAATTTGCGAAAATTGAGAGATATCCATAGTGAATTCCTTGTTAAGCACTCACAGACGCACAGAGGAAATAAACTGCTTTAGCTCCGCCGTCTGCGGATGGGCAAACAGTGTTTTGCTGTCCCCCTGTTCCCAGACGCGCCCCTGATGCATAAAGACCACACGATCGCCCACATCGCGGGCGAAGTTCATTTCATGGGTGACGAGAATTAACGTCATGCCTTCGGCGGCAAGTTGCTCCAGCACTTTCAGCACTTCGCCGACCAGCTCTGGGTCCAGGGCTGAGGTGATCTCATCACACAGTAATACCCGGGGTTCCATGGCCAGTGCGCGGGCAATGGCTACGCGCTGTTGCTGTCCGCCTGACAGGCTGGACGGGTAATAATCCAGCCGCTCGCCCAGCCCCACTTTTTCCAGCATACGGGCTGCCAGTTCGCGGCACTCGGCCTGACTTTTTTTCAGAACCCGACGCGGTGCCAGCATGACGTTTTCCAGCGCCGTCATATGTGGGAACAGGTTGAAGTTCTGAAATACCATCCCTACGGAGCGGCTGATTTCGCGCGCCTGTGAGTCGCGGTCGGTGATGGTCATGCCGCCGAGTTTAATGCTGCCATCCTGATAGCCTTCCAGCCCGTTCATGCAGCGCAGCAGTGTACTTTTGCCGGAACCGCTGCGACCGATAATCGAGATCACTTCTCCCATATCGATATCCAGATCCACGCCCTTCAAAACATGGTTGGTGCCGTAATACTTCTGGACCTGATTAATGGTGATGAGCGGCATTGAATTTTTTCTCCAGATACTGGCTGTAACGCGACAGCGGATAACACATCAGGAAGTAGCCCAGTGCCACCAGCCCAAAGACTTTAAACGGCTGGTAAGTCACGTTATTCAAAATGGTGCCGGCTTTGGTCAGCTCGACAAATCCGATAATGGAGGCCAGCGCGGTGCCTTTAATCACCTGCACGGCAAACCCCACTGTCGGGGCAATCGCAATGCGGATCGCCTGAGGCGCAATCACCCGCGTGAGCGTCTGACCAAAGTTCAGGCCGAGGCAGCGTGACGCTTCCCACTGCCCTTTTGGCAGCGCCTGAATACTGCCGTGCCAGATATCCAGCAAATAGGCGCTGGTATAAAAGGTCAGCGCCAGCGACGCAGCGGTCCAGGGCGCAACGTCGATGCCAAACAGCCCGACGCCAAAGAAAGCCAGAAACAGCTGCATCAGCAGCGGTGTGCCCTGGAACAGCTCGGTGTACGCGCGAATGATTCGCGTCAGCCATTTACGCTTTAACAGACGTAAAAACAGCAGAGGTAACGTCACGAGCGTACCGCCTAAAAAGGCCACCAGCGACAGGGCAATCGTCCAGCGCGCGGCCAGCAGCAGGTTGCGCACGATGTCCCAGTCGGTAAAGGTTGTCATCATGCCTGCACCCCCAGCCACTTGCGGCCAATCGCCAGCAGCAGTTGACGCATTACTATCGACAACGCCAGGTAGATCAACGTGGTCACCGAGTAAACTTCGAAACTCAAAAACGTGCGTGACTGAATCAGGTTGGCGGCAAAGGTCAGCTCCTCGTAGGAGACCTGCGAGACGACCGACGATCCCAGCATCACAATGATGCACTGACTCACCAGCGCCGGATAAATCCGTTGCAGCGACGGTGGCAACACCACGCGCAGAAAGGTCTGGCTGCGCGTTAATCCCAGCACCCGACCGGCTTCCCACTGCCCTTTTGGCGTGACCTGAATGCCCGCCCGGATAATTTCCGTGCTATAGGCCCCCAGGTTAACCAGCATCGCCAGCAGTGCGGCTTCCCCTGCGGTGAGTTTCAGCCCCAGGTTGGGTAAACCGAACACAATAAAGAACAGCTGCACCACAAACGGCGTATTACGAATCAGTTCGACATAGATGCCCCACAGGCGGCTTAACCAACTGGGTTTACCGCTGCGCAGCGCCGCGCCGATAATGCCGATACTGACGCCGCCGACCGTCGCCAGCACCGTTAACTGGATCGTTACCCACAGGCCGGAGAGCAACTCCGGCCAGTACGGCAACAATGCAGGGAAATTAAGTTGCCCGGTCATTGCCCCGTCCTTATGCGCCCAGGTTGGCTGGCAGCGGCGCTTTCAGCCACTCTTCGGACATTTTGTTCAGCGTGCCGTCTTTAATGCCCTGGTCGATCAGCGCATTCACTTTCTCTTTCAGTGCCGGCTCGTCTTTTTTCAGTCCGATATAGCACGGCGAGTCTTTCAGCATGAACTGCGCAACAGGGGCTTTAGCCGGGTTCTGACGCGTAATGGCTGCGACGACCAGGTTGCCGGTAGCGACATATTGCACCTGTCCGGAGAGGTAGGCTGATAACGTGGTGTTGTTATCTTCATAACGTTTCACCTGCGCGTCTTTCGGCGCCACCTCGCTCAGCACCATATCTTCCACCGCACCACGGGTGACACCCACCGACTTGCCGCTCAGCGCCGCGGGATCTTTCAGATGATCGCCTTTAGGTCCAAAAACGCCCAGAAAGAACGGCGCGTAAGCCCGGCTGAAATCAATTACCTTTTCACGCTCAGGATTTTTCCCCATGCTGGAGATCACCAGATCCACCTTGTCCGTCTGCAGATAAGGCACACGGTTGGCACTGCTGACCGGCACCAGTTGCAACTTAAGTTTCATCTGTTTGGCCAGATACTTTGCCATGTCGATGTCATAGCCCTGCGGTTGCAGATCGGTCCCCACGGAGCCAAACGGTGGGAAATCCTGCGGTACTGCCACCCGCAGCACGCCGCGTTTCTGGATGTCCTGCAGTTGATCCGCCAGCACGCTGCCTGCCTGTGCCATCAGTACGGCTGCCGCGACAACGGCCATTAATACTTTTTTCATTATGCACCCCGGTGAGATTATGTGAAACAAAAGATTCTTATGATTGGCATTCTGCAACTAATGTGCCAACGCAACGGGTGGGGGATAAATGCGGATTAACGCTGAAATGGCGGCTTTTACTAAGCTCGATACGATTCCCGAGTCACCCCGGGAGACGGTCCAAAAAGGGGCAAAGCACCAAAATGGTGCCTGCTAACGGTGCTCCAGCTCATCAAGGTGCTGATAAAGATCGGCAATCTGATGAATACGCGGCCGCCCCAGCGCCAGTAATTCATGCAGCAGGGCGTTGGCGAGCAGGTTCACCAGGCTCATGGCCGAGGCGTAGCTGTCGAAGGCGGAGACGCTGTCCAGCGGGGCGCAAAACTGCCAGCGCGCCAGTGAAATCACGCTCTGCGCCTGGGGCTCACACAGCGCCAGTACCGGAATCCTTGCGGTTTGCAGCTGCTGCATTAACGGCTGAATAATGCGGGTGCGGCGGCGAAACGCAATCACGACCACCATGTCCTCCGGCGTGATGTCCACCAAATCCTCTGCCAGCGTCTGGCCCGGCTGGGGCAGAATATGCACCTGAGCACGCGTCTGAATGAGCTGCTGACGCAGATGCAGCGCCACCGGATAGGCATTACGCATGCCAACAATATAGATACGCTTTGCCTGCGCCAGCTGGGCGATGACATCGGCGAATTGCTGGGGATCAATGCTGTTAACCCATTGTGTCAGATTGGCCATTTCCTGCTTGTAATGCCGCGACAGCAGGGTATTTCCCTGTACCGCATCCCGGTTATCCGTTAACGGCATACCGCTCTGGCGCAGGGTACGGAGCTCATCGCGCATGTCTTTATATTTGTCATAGCCCAGGCGCTTAAACAGTCGGCTCACCGTGGCTTTTGAGACACCGCTCAGGCGTGCCAGCTCGGCACTGTTATAGCTAATCAGGTCATCAAAGTGGTCAAAAATAAAGTCGGCTATACGCTGCTCCTGCGGCGAAAGCTGGGGATAATGCGTTCTGAGTCGCTCATCAAGCTGTTTCATTCAGGTCCTGTAACTTTTGTTTCAATCGCGGGATTGCCACAGAAGCTAGCATAATTTGGGCCAGATAAACCTGTCCAGAGACGTTGTCTTCTTAAAAACTGGAACGGCTCTTGCTTAACCTTTTGCTTTGTACCCTGAAAAACAGAATGAGAAGAGCATGATTCAGAGCAATTTGGCCCCGTTAGGCATGGCCGTGACGCCGCATCATCTGGCCAGTGAAAGTGCGCTGGCGGTACTGCGGGAAGGGGGGAACGCGATTGAGGCCATGGTGGCCGCCGCGGCGACGATTGCGGTGGTCTATCCGCACATGAATGGGCTGGGCGGTGACGGATTCTGGCTGATCATGCCAGGCGAAGGCGATCCGGTTGGCATTGATGGCAGTGGCAGAGCGGGTTCGCTGGCGAATTTTGACTTCTATAAGGGGGAAACCCATATCCCTCATCGCGGGCCTAAAGCGGCCCTGACGGTGGCGGGCACGGTGAGCGGCTGGCAGGCGGCACTGGACCTGTCCGCAGAACTGGGGGGAACTACCCTGCCTTTACCGCGCTTACTCCGCGATGCTGTTCGCTATGCTGCCGATGGCATTCCCGTCACCGCCTCACAAGCCGCGGCGACGCGGACGAAGCGCGACGAGCTACAGCATCTGCCTGGCTTTGCCGCCACGTTTTTACCGGACGGCGATGTGCCTGCGGAAGGCAGCCGTTTCACCCAGCCTGATTTAGCCCGTACATTGAGCCTGCTGAGCGAAGAAGGTCTGGACAGTTTTTATCGCGGCACGCTGGCACAGCACCTTGCGGAAGAAATGGTCAACCTGGGCATTCCCATCACCCTGGCCGATTTACAGCAGCAACGGGCTCGCCGCGTCACGCCGCTCCATATTCGCCACAGCGAAGGCGATATCTGGAATATCACGCCACCGACACAAGGTATGGTGTCGCTGGCCATACTGGGCATCACGGATCATCTGGACATGGCGAACGCAGATGAGGTGCAGACGATCCACCGTATCGTCGAAGCCACCAAAAAAGCGTTTGCCCTTCGGGATCAGCATATTACCGATCCCCGCCATGTGGTTGAGGATCTGCAGGCACTGCTTGACGGCGAAACCCTCGCCACCCTCGCCAGCCAGATTCAGGATGATCGCGCCGCGCCCTGGGGAACCGGTCGCGGGCCTGGCGATACCGTCTGGATGGGCGTGATGGACAGCAGCGGGCTTTCCGTTTCCTTTATCCAAAGTATTTATCATGAGTTTGGCAGCGGTGTAGTGGTGCCCGGCACCGGACTTGTCTGGCAAAACCGGGGCGCGGCTTTTAGCCTCGATCCCGACCATATGCTGGCGCTGGCGCCCGGTAAACAACCCTTCCATACGCTGAATCCTGCCGCCGCACGCCTGAAGGATGGTCGCACCATGGTATACGGCTCCATGGGCGGCGATGGCCAGCCGCAAACTCAGGCAGCCATTTTTACCCGCCATGTTATTCAGCGCCTGCCGCTGCAGCAGGCCGTTAGCGCACCTCGCTGGCTGCTGGGGCGGACCTGGGGCCAGTTGTCGGACTCGCTCAAACTGGAAAGTCGCTTCGCGCCCGACACCCTGGAGGCGCTACGTGCGTTAGGACATGACGTGGAGTCGCTGCCGGCCTACAGTGAGGCCGTCGGCCATGCAGGTGCCATTGTTCGTCACAACAACGGTATGTTTGAAGGCGCAAGCGATCCGCGCAGCAACGGCAGCGCCGCCGGTTTCTGACAGGAGTAAATCATGAATCAGAGTGACTGGGCAGCCTATATTGCCCAAATGGAGCAAATCCTGAACGTGGAACTGGACGAGGATCGCCGTACCGCACTGCTACAACAGATGACGCGCATTGCCGATATGGCGGCCCCGTTGATGGCTTATCCGCTGGACGACCGGCTCGAAGTCGCAGGAGTGTACAAAGCATGAGACCAGACGAGGTTTCCATTCAGGCACTTCAGCAGGCGATTCAGCACGG
This sequence comes from Pantoea sp. SGAir0180, assembly GCF_043546245.1. Classification (NCBI taxonomy): domain Bacteria; kingdom Pseudomonadati; phylum Pseudomonadota; class Gammaproteobacteria; order Enterobacterales; family Erwiniaceae; genus Pantoea; species Pantoea sp. SGAir0180. Next base: position 2,885,740 of record NZ_CP028071.1, read on the forward strand.
TGATATCAGCGCCCGTGAAGTGGCGGAACAGACACTGACCGCGATTGAGAAACAGAATCCGCAGCTTAATGCCTGGACGGATATCACCGCAACGCGGATGGTGCAGGAAGCGGATGCGATAGACAAGCAACGCCTGCGCGGCGAGACCTTGCCGCCGCTGGCGGGCATTCCCTATGCGGTAAAAAACCTGTTTGACGTGCAGGGGTACACTACCCTGGCGGGGGCCAGACTGTTTCGTCAGCGTCCGGCCGCAACCCGGGATGCCTTTGCCATCACCCAACTTCAGCAGGCCGGTGCCCTGCTTTCCGGCATGGTCAACATGGATGCCTATGCCTACGGTTTTACCACCGAAAATACCCACTACGGGGCGACGCACAACCCGCATGATCTGGCGCGCATTGCGGGCGGCTCATCCGGCGGTTCGGCCGCCGCCGTGGCAGCGGGGCTGGTGCCTTTCTCGCTGGGGACGGACACCAACGGCTCAATCCGCGTCCCGGCTTCCCTGTGTGGGATTTTTGGCCTGAAACCGACTTTTGGCCGCTTATCCCGCAGCGGCAGCCATCCGTTTGTCGCCAGTCTGGATCATATCGGTCCCTTTGCCCGTCGGGTGGACGATCTGGCCCTGGTTTACGATCTGCTGCAAGGGCACGACAGCACGGATGCCTTCCAGGCCGATCGCCCGCTGGCAGCCACCTTACCGCAGCTGAAAAACGGTGCACAGGATTTGCGCTGCGCCGTACTGGGCGGCTTCTTTTCGACCTGGTGTAATGATGATGCCCGCGCGGCGCAATTACAGGTGGCGCAGGCGTTACAGGCTCAGGACGACGTGGTAATCGCGGAGGCTGAGTTAGCGCGCTCGGCCGCCTTTATTATGACCGCCTCTGAAGGCGGCAATCATTACCTGCCTGCGCTGCGTCAGCAGCCCAACCTGTTTGAGCCCCATTCGCGTGAACGCCTGCTGGCTGGTGCGATGCTGCCCGCGGCATGGTATGTTCAGGCCCAGCGCTTCCGCCGCCACTTTCAGCAGCAGGTCGTCCCGCTGTTTGCGCAGTACGATGTGCTTATCGCCCCTGCCACGCCATGTAGCGCGCCGTTAATTGGTCAGGAAACGATTGCCATTAACGGGCAGAATCTGCCGACGAAGGCCAGCATGGGCATGCTGACGCAGCCGATCTCCTTCCTTGGACTTCCCGTCTGTACTGTGCCGATGACGACGGCGAGCGGTTTACCGATTGGCGTACAGTTAATTGGCGCCCCCTTTAACGAACAGGCTGTCTTACGCGCAGCCTGTGCCCTTGAACAACAAGGACTGACATTTTCGCCCACCCGCAGGGCAGGAGCACAATGAATACTGACGCGATTGATCTTCCCGAGGTGCTGAACGCCGTTACCGCCGCGTTCTACCGTTATGAAAAGGCGCTGACGGGCAACGACATTGCCGTCCTGGATGAACTGTTCTGGCACGATCCGCGGACCGTGCGCTTAGGCGCTGGCGAGAACCTGTACGGCATCGATGAAATCCGCGCGTTTCGCGCGGCAAGACCGTCGGCGGGGCTGGACCGCACGCTGCGCAATACGGTGATCACCACGTTTGGTGACGCGTACGCGGTGTGCAGCACCGAATTTACCCGGGCGGGCACGGAGAAAATTGGCCGTCAGCAACAGACCTGGGTGAAGTTTCCGCAGGGCTGGCGCATCGTAGCAGCGCAGGTCAGTCTGATGAGCTAAGCCCGGCGGAGCAGTCATATGTTAAGGCCGGGAGGCCTGAGTCTAACGCTTCACGCCGCGAAAGCGCTCAACTGCAACCCCTACGCCTTCCTACAGGGCGGCGAGCTCGCCTAACCAGGCGATCATTGCCTCTGCGCCAGGCTGGTTCAGCGTGCGATTCGGCCAGGCCAGATAATAGGGCTTGCTGAGCGGCAACGCGAGCGCATCAACAATGACCAGTTCGCCCCGGCACAGCGCCTGGGCGATCATCCGGCGCTGTCCCAGCAGCACACCAGCGCCGGCCACGGCGGCATCAATCGCCAGCGAGGTCAGGTTAAAGGTCATGGCTGGTCGGGCTGCTGGCACAGCCATTCCTTTCGCCTCAAACCAGCCCGACCAGTCTGGCAAAAAGCGCCCTTCTTTGCCCCAGTCGAGATGAATCAGCGGCGCATGCCGTAACAGATCCTCGCGGGAAAAGGCGTCGATCAGCCGCGGGCTGGCGACCGGGAGCACCTCATCATGAAACAAATACGCTTTATTCAGTCTGGGATACGCCTCCTCGCCGAAACACATCACAAAGTCGGCCGGCGTTTGAGCAAAATCCACCTCCGCATGCGTGCCATGTAAGGAAAGACTGACATCCGGACAGCGTTCACGCCAGCGGCACAGATGTGGCAACAGCCATTTCGACGCCAGCGCCGGCAGCGTGTAAAGCGTAAGCTGTGCGGCGGTCTCAGTGCATCCTATGTTACGCTGACCAAGCTGGAGAACCGCAAAGGCTTCCGTGACATAGCGAAGATACTGCTTGCCCGTCTCCGTCAGCATCACGCCCTGTTGCGTACGTAAAAACAGGACGCAGCCAAGATGATCTTCAAGCTGGCGAATTTGCTGACTCACCGCCGCAGGGGTTAAGGCCAGCTGTGCCGCGGCCCTGGTCAGGCTGCCGGTTTCCGCAGCCACTTTAAATGACTGAATCACGTTGATTTTAGGCAAGCGCGATGACGGGTTGGGCATTAAGCATTCCTTATCAGGGTATTAACGATTTATTGGTATTCAGCTGATGCCGGGCAGGCTAGTGTGACAATTCATTCATTATGAGACCGCGACGATGCCCAAAGCCCTGGTACGTACTGACTTACATCCTCTGACCGACCACGCCTGGCGTCAAGACTGTCGCAGGCAACTTAATCAACACGGCGCGCTGGTGTTGCGTCATTTTTTGCAGCCTGCCGCCCTGCAGGCCATCGTCGCAGAAGGCAATGCGCAGCGCGATCGGGCTTATTACACTGTCAGTCAGCACAACGTTTACCTGATGAAAACGGATGCCGGCTTCAGCGACAGCCATCCACGCAACCGCCAAGTAAACAGCACCAAAGGGTGCATTACGGACGATATGATTGCAGCGGATTCCCCGCTGCGTCAGCTGTATGACGATGCGCTGTTTCAGTCTTTCTTATGCGAAGTGCTGGACGAAGAGGCGCTGTATCCCTACGCCGACCCGTTGTCTTCGATTAACCTGCACTATGCGCCACAGGGTAAAGAGCTGGGATGGCATTTTGATAACTCCTCGTTTGCCATCACGTTGCTGGTGCAGAAACCGCTGGGCGGTGGACGATTTCAGTATGTGAAAGACCTGCGGGATGCTGATGCAGGCGAAATGAATTACGCGGGCGTGGCCGCCGTGCTCGATGAACAGCACGCCGTCGATGAACTGGCTATGGATGCCGGTGACCTGGTACTGTTTCGTGGGCGAAATTCACTGCATCGCGTGACGCCCACAGAAGGCGACGTCACGCGCATGCTGGCGGTGCTGGCCTACAATACCGCGCCCGGCATCGCCCTGTCGGAAACGGCCCGCCTGACGTTTTACGGCCGGTTGTAAACCGCACCCGCAAACGTTTTTGCCGATCATCTGGCCGCGCGGCGCGCTCCACCCTGCGTGGCTTTATTGGTGGACGTTACCGCCATCCACTGACGCAGGTTTTGTAGCATTGCCATACAGCGTTCAAGCTGTTCAAGACTGACAAACTCATCTGCTTTGTGTCCCTGTTCCATGCTTCCCGGCCCGCAGACCAACGTGGCTACCCCAATCTCGTTAAATAATCCCCCTTCGGTGCCAAAGGCGACCGTAGCGAAGTCGTTATGTCCGCTCCACTGCGCCAGCCAGCGGGCAAAGTCGGTCTGCGGATCGGTCAATAAGCCGGGGTAGTCGCTCAGTGGTTGAAAGGTAATGTTGCACAACGGTTCAGTGCGCTGCATTTCAGGCACCAGTTCTGCTTCGGCGAAGTGGCGTACGCTGTCATACAGCGCCTGAGCATCCGTACCAGGCAGCGTTCGCCACTCCATATCAAACTGGCAGATCTCAGGAACAATATTCAGTGCTGTCCCGCCCTGAATCGTGCCAATCTGCAGCGTGCTGTAAGGCGGTTCAAACCGTTCGTCACGTTGCTGCTTTAACGCTTCTTCCTGCTGCAAAAGATGCGCAATTAACCGGGCGGCGTAGTGAACCGCATTCACGCCCTGATGCGTATAGGCAGAGTGGCAGGCGTGGCCCTGCACCCGACAGCGCACCGCCCGTTTTCCCTTATGTCCGTAAACCGGCTGCATGGCGGTCGGCTCACCCACAATACACATCGCCGGTTTTGCCGGTGAGGCATTGAGCATCGCCACCAGCGAGCGCACGCCCAGGCACCCCACCTCTTCGTCACAGGAAAACGCCAGATGCAAAGGCATGCGCAGGGGCTGCTGAAGAAACGCATCCAGCATGGCCAGCACGCAGGCAATAAAGCCTTTCATATCGGCGCTTCCCCGGCCGTAGTATCGTCCGTCACGTTCCGTCAGGGCGAAAGGCGGCACGGACCAGTTTTGCCCCTCAACCGGCACCACGTCCGTATGCCCTGACAGCATAACGCCGCCTTCGCCCTCCGGCCCCAGACGCGCATACAGATTGGCTTTTTTACCGCTGTCGTCATACAGCCACTGCGTCGTTATGCCTCTGTCAGTCAGGTAGTCGTCAATAAACTGGATCAGGGCCAGGTTTGACACCCGACTGGTTGTGTCAAAGGCCAGCAGGGAGGCCAGAAGCGCCCGTAACGTCTCATTCATCGCCGGGCACACCATAGGCCGGTGCCTCACGCGGATCCAGCGCGCGCGTGACATAGGCTTCCATCTGAGGTTCATAGGCAAGCCACAGTTGTGTCAACTGCCCGACAGGGTCGTGCCCGGTCCAGTCGATGCGCAGATCCACCAGCGGCCAGGGATAATCATCCACGAGTTTGAGCGCAGCAGAATGTAACGGCCCGGCTTCTCCGCCTGCCGCCACGCCGGCCTGAAGGGCGGCAAGTAGCCGACTGGCGAGTTCACCGGAGGCCGCTTCAAAGGCCGCGCACATGGATGCCGTTACGCCCTTGTTCGCCAGCATATTGCCTGCGGCGATACAGTTTTTTCCTTCGGCCATGCTCCAGATACCCAGCGTCTTGCTGCCACTGAAAAACGCCGTGTTACCCTGAATATCAATCGCGGCGACCTGGCGGTAATCACTGAATCTGTCGCCAGCCAGCGCCCGCTTTAGCGCCACGTTCAGATCGCTGCCCTGATCCAGATGCAACAGAATCTGCTGCCCCAGAGAGGGCAACGTAATATTCTGGCTGGATACGGCACCCACGCCGGCCTGGAGCCAGGGACAGCGCGCGCCTACCGCAATGCTGGATGAACTGATAGCGATGCCGAGCTGACCGGTTTCTTCACACCGTGCCGTCACTGATAAGGTCATTGGTCTGCTCCACGTTTCCAGTCATCCGGAATCACCGCAATGACATCAATTTCCATCAGCCACTGCGGCTGTGCCAGAGCCGAAATCACCAGCCCTGTTGAGACGGGGAAAACACCTTTTAGCCACTTTCCGACTTCCCGGTAGACCGGTTCGCGATAACGCGGGTCGACTATATACGTGGTGGTTTTGACAATATGCGACAGATCGCTCCCCGCCTCTTCCAGCAGTTGCTTCACATTTTTCATCGCCTGCGCCGCCTGCGCGGCCGGATCGCCCAGGCCAATCAGATTACCGTCGAAGTCAGTGCCGACCTGGCCGCGCAGGTACACTGTGTTACCTGCACGTACGGCCTGGCAAAGATCGTTGTTCAGCGTTTGATTAGGGTACGTTTCTTTGGTGTTAAACATCCGAATACGAGTATGGGTTGGCATAACAGCAGTCTCCTGGTTCAGTTTTCTGACGCGGCACGGTAATCCTGATACTGGCGCTGAATAGCAATATGGTCGGCAACATACTTTGCGTCATGCCACACGCCCCAGATAAACGAGGAGCCGCGGCGCGACTGCCAGGGCAGCCCGAGGAAATAGAGTCCGGACTCCGGGGAGACGCCGCGTTGATGGAGAGGTCTGTTTTTCTCGTCAAAGGCGTTAACCTTCAGCCAGGTATAATCCGTGGCATAGCCTGTCGCCCAGATGAGCGTCGTGATCCCTGCGCGGACCAGATTGAGCGACTGCACAGGATGCGAGACGCTTTCCGGATCGGGCAGAAAGGCGCGTGCGGCCGGATCCTCGGGTAAATTCAGGCCATGGCGTTCAACCCAGGCATCGGCCGCATCCAGCAGGGATAAATAGTTTTCATCGCCTGCGGCAATGTTTTGCGCCAGATCGGGCTTAAAGGTCACGACCTCGCCGGAAAAGCGCTCCGTCAATCCGACCAGGTTGATGCCCTGCTCCGCCAGTTTGCGAAAGTCGACGGTATGCCCGCCGCGCGCGCCGCTGACCGCGATGGTGACGTGTTCTTTCCCCGGTTGGCTGGCTGCCGCATCCCACAGGCCAAGGACTCCTAACCACCAGCAAAAGTCCCGGTTGCGATAGCGGCGAGGCGGACGATCGTGGGGACCAACGGAGAGCCACACGTCTTTTCCTGCACGCTGAAGCTCATCGGCAATCTGCACCCCTGACGAGCCCGCGCCGATAACCAGCACACCACCTTCAGGCAGTTGTTGCGGGTTACGGTAGTCCGCCGAATGTAACTGGGTGAACCGTGTATCCGTGGGCGCAATGGCGGGAATCACAGGCTTCTGAAAAGGCCCTGTGGCGACGACTACGCGCCGGGCAACGATCGGACCAGCAGAGGTTGAGACGTCGAACCCGCTGCGCCCGACACGCGGTACCACGCTGATGACTTCTACGCCCGTTTTGACAGGCGCCTCGATGTGCTGCACATACGCTTCAAAATAGTCAGCAATCTGTTCTTTAGGCACAAAGCTGTCAGGATCCTGCCCCGGAAAAGTCATGCCGGGAAACCGATCGTGCCAGGCCGGGCCGTTGGCGACCAGCGAGTCCCAGCGCCGGGTCCGCCACGCTTCGGCAATACGATTTTTTTCCAGCACGCAATGCGGAATGCCGAGCCGCCCCAGATGCTCGCTCATGGCGATGCCGGCCTGCCCTGCCCCAATCACCAGGGTATCTGTTTCTTGCTCTGATATTGTCATTCCATCATCCTCAAGCCCGACGTTTTAATGACGTGTTCCTGACACGCGCCAGCGCCAAGACTATTTGAGGCAGATGAATGGGTAAAATATTATAAAGCTAATATCTGAATAAGAAATTAATAAGCAGAAGATACGTGCCCGGTTATTAAAGCCACTCAGCGAATAAAGCGCGAAATTAGCCGATGAGATTTACCGCAAATACATTTCTTTTTCTTACCAAACAGCACGGTAATTGCGCGGCACTTTTTACACGGTGGGCCCCAACGCACTATTCTGGCAATAGTCCATAAAAAGTTTTGTCGGTCGCGTCGGTTCATTATGACTTAACCAGGCCATGATTAACGTCGAGGCTTCCATATCATCTTCAATATCAATCTGCGCCAGCTTTTCACCGTCATAAGTCACATCAGTGCAGGGGCGGGTGACCAGAACTGAAAACCCCAGCCCCTGTCCTACCATGCAACGCACCATTTCAATGGAGGGCGAACTGTAGGCTACCTGCGGGTGGTACCCTTTGCTTTTGAAAATATTGATGAAGTAATTCCTGCTGGGTACCGCATCCAGCAAAATCATAGGTTCCTGACTCAGCTCACGCAGCGTGACCAGGGATTTTTGTGCCAGTGGATGGTTTACCGGCAGGAGCGCGTAAGGTTTATGCGGGGCGTTTAACGTGGTTTTTTGAATGGTGTTATCCAGCTCGAGATCGTAGAGAAAAGCCAGATCAAAACGTCCGCGATGGAGTCCATGCATCAGTTCATGCTGCTCGCCATCGTACAGTTCAATAGTAATATCAGGATAGTGTTTTTTAAACCCGGCTATCAGTTTGGGCATATACAGCGGCGCCGCAGATTCAAAGCATCCCACCGCAATCGTGCCTGAAATCAGGGTGTTATCTGCACGTGAGTTTTGCTCAAACTCGTGTGTCAGACGTAGCAGCTCCTGCGCCTTTTCGTAAAAACGGCGGCCGCCAGGCGTCAGCGAAACACCTTGTGCGTGATGGCGGATGAGCAGTTGCTGATCGAAGGCGTCCTCCAGGTTTTTGATGGAAACGGAAATGGAGGGCTGGGCGATATGCAACTGACGCGAGGCTTCCGCAATGCTTTCCGTCTCCACCACGGCGACGAAATATCTGAGCTGTTTAAGTGTAAAGCGACTCATGGCGTTACCTCTGTTTTTTATGGTCAGCAAGACACCTTGCTTCGTTCCGGCCTAAGTAGCACTGCAAATGCTGTGCCACTTACCTGCCCGTTCCACCTGAACGCCATTTATGTATTAACGCCATTCCACCTGTTTTTTTTACGTCTGGCAGAAACGTAATCATCAAAAAGAAATTGCACCAATAACTCTCACCCTGCGTCGCAATGATCAGCGTGCTGCCCTAAATAAGCGCAAACAGGGAAAGAATACGTTAATTATTGCCCTGCACTGTTAAAAAGACACCGTTTAAAAAGGGATATAACAGTTGGATAGTTTTTTTAAAATCAGAAGCCAGCAAATTACTAATTGCTATCGTTCCCGTCCTGCCGCCATAGTGAATTACAGAATTATTCACCCCTTCTGTTTAATGTGAGCAAGCCCATGACATTTAACTGGAACTATATGTTCAGTCTGTTTAGCGACGCTAATTTTTGGCTGGCGACATGGACTGTCATCAAACTGAGCCTGCTGACTTGGGGAACGAGCATTATTGCGGGATTTATCCTGGCGCTGGCCAAGCAGTCGCGCCATCCCTTATTGACGCTGCCGGCCCGGTTTTATATCTGGCTCTTTCGCAGCCTGCCTTTGCTGGTGCTGCTGATCTTTGTTTATAACCTGCCTCAGGCATTGCCCGCCACGTCGACGGTACTGAGCGATCCATTCTGGGCAGGATTTATTGCGCTGACCATGTGTGAAAGCGCCTATATCGCAGAGATTCACCGTGGCGGGCTGCTGGCGATTCCCAAAGGCCAGAGCGAGGCTGCCCGGGCACTGGGATTACGCTATGCAGGCATTCAGTGGCGCATCATTATCCCGCAGGCACTGCGTGTGGCCTTACCGGCACTGGCGAATGAATACATCGCGATCGTGAAGCTGACGTCACTGGTCTCTGTTATCTCGCTTACCGAAATTTTGATGGTCGGCCAGCGACTCTACTCGCAAAACTTTCTGGTCATGGAAACCATGGCGGCGGTGGCCTTCTATTACGTGCTGATCGTTACCGTCTTTGACTTCCTGCTGAAACAGCTGGAGCGCTATCTGGACGTGACACAACGCCAACCGTCCGGCAAACCTGATGCACATCTTTTCGAACTCGCACAACGCGCAGCGGTGAACCCTGTCCGTCAGGCGTTTCACGCCAGCGGACCAGCGTTGCAGGCCCTGCGTCTGCACAAGGCTTACAACAATGTTGAAGTGCTGGGCGCCGTTAACCTGCAGATCCATCCTGGCGAAGTGGTTTCCGTAATCGGGCCTTCAGGTTCAGGAAAAACCACGCTGATTCGCCTGCTTAATGGTCTGGAGCAGATCGATAACGGTGAAATTCGTATTAACGGAAAACCCTTTATTCATCTCAGTCAGCAGGGAGAGCAACGCAAGCCACGCTTCGTTGAGCATGCAGAGCATCGTCTTAATATCGGGATGGTCTTTCAGAGCTTTAATTTGTTCAGTCATCTCAGCGTTATGGACAACCTGTTGCTGGCGCCTCGCTATCACAAGCTCGCGCCTGCCGCGGTATTAAAACAGCAGGCTGCTGCGCTGCTTTTTAAAGTCGGCATGCTCGACCATGCGTGGAAGTACCCTCATCAGCTCTCCGGCGGTCAGCAGCAACGCGTGGCTATCGCACGTGCCTTGATGATGCGTCCGCAAATCATGCTGTTCGATGAGCCCACCTCTGCGCTGGATCCCGAAAAAGTGAATGAAGTACTTCAGGTCATTGAAGCCCTGGCAAGCGAAGGCATCACCATGGTGATCGTGACCCATGAGATGAACTTCGCCTTCAAGGTGTCTGACCGGATTGTCTTTATGGAAAAAGGACGCGTGGTCTGTGACGACGCGCCGCAGGCTCTACGCGATGGCCAGCATCCGCGCGTGGAAGCTTTTCTGAAGGATGTCTCGCTGGCGTAACGATGTATTAATCACGAGGGCACGACCATGATTGAACAGTGGCAGGTAGATCAGTATCACCAGCAGGGATTTCTGGTAGTTGAAAATGTCCTGACAAGCGATGAAATCGCAGCGCTACAACACGACTTTGACCAGTGGGTTGAGGAAAGCCGCAGCCAGAATGCGCCCTGGGGCGATACGCAGGATGGGCGTCCGCGTTTCGATATTGAGAGCGATCACCGTGCCGATCATCCTTCTTTGCGCCGCGTCAGCTCCCCGAACGATATCTCTGCCGCCTATCGCCATGCGGCACTGCAGTCACGTATGGCGCAGATTGCCGGACAGTTAATCGGGGGCAGCGGCGCACGCTATCATCACAGTAAGATCAACTCGAAACTGCCCCATACCGCAACGAAAGTGGAGTGGCACCAGGATTTCCTGTTCACCCCGCACAGCAACGACGATATCGTGACCGCGCTGCTGATGGTCAGTGAGGTCACGCCGGAAAATGGTCCGCTGAACGTGGTGCCGGGCAGCCATCAGGGGCCGCTTTATTCACACTGGCAGGGTGGCCGCTTTACCGGTGCCGTTGATCCCGCAGTGGTGAAAGAACAGTGCCAACAACCTACCGCCTGTTTTGGTCCCTCGGGTTCTGTGTGCTTTATGCATACCCGACTGCTGCACGCCTCCAGTCCCAATGAAACCGAATGGCCGCGCACACTGTTTATCGCCGTGTACGCCGCTGAAGATGCACTGCCGTTCGGTGAAAACCCGTTACCCAGCACGGATGCGGGCACGCTGGTTTACGGTCAGGAGAGCGGCATGATCCGCAGCACCGCAAACGCCTTCCGCCTGCCGCAGAAACCGCGCGGTGCTTCGTTTTTTGTTCAACAGGCCGGTAAAGATCTTGCCAACGTCTGATGGCATTTTTCAGAGAGAGAATAATGATGAAAACCTACGTGTTAAGTCTGCTTGCCGCAGGCGCTGTACTGGCGTCCTTTAACGCCTCAGCCTTTTTACAACCCGGCAAAATTATCGCCGGATCGGATATGACCTTCTTTCCGTATGAGTACATGAAGGATAATAAACCCGCCGGCTTTGACATTGAGTTTCTTGATGGTCTGGCCAAAGTGATGGGCCGTCAGGCCGTTAACATTGATACCCGTTTCCCTAACCTGATTACCGGCTTGCAGAGTAACCGGTTTGATATGACTAATTCGTCGATGTACATCACCGCCGATCGCATGAAAGTGATCGACATGATTCCCTATCTGAAAAGCGGCGAAGCTATCCTGTCGTTGAAGGGAAGCGATTATCAACCCAAAACGCCTGAAGATTTCTGCGGCCATAAAATCGGTTCGATGGGCGCCACGTCGTGGTTGCAGCAGTTACACAAACTGTCTGACGACTACTGTGTGAAAAACGGTAAACCCCCCATCGCGATTAGCGAATATTCGACCGATCCGCAGACAACGCAGGCGATGCTCTCCCATGCGGTCGAAGCACAGATTACCGATGCCGCCGTGGCGCGTGGCGTGGTGCAAAAGCTGGGTGACCGTATTCAGATTTCCTCCACGACACTTATCTATCCGGTGTTAAACGGTTTTGGCGTGAAGAAGGACAATACGGAGGTGAAAAAAGCCCTGGTCGCTGCGCTGGCTACCTTCAGTAAAACGCCCGAATATGCCGCGCTGCTCAAAAAATACCATTTTGAAGCGCCAACAGCCGACGATCTCAACACCCTGATGCCAAAACCTTAATCTCAAACGCGTGCCCGTCACGCGTTCATTTTCAGGAGGGAATATGGCGCTTTCTTTTGAAGAGCAGACCCGTATCGATCTGGCGGCGGCCTTTCGCATTATTGCCCATCTGGGCATGCATGAGGCGGTAGCGAACCATTTCAGTGCCGCCGTTTCACCGGATGGTAAGCAGTTTCTGATGAACCCAAAGTGGAAACACTTTTCACGGCTTCGCGCCAGCGACCTGCTGCTGCTCAATGCAGAAGATACCGCCTGTGGAGAGCGGGACGATGTAGACGCCACCGCCTGGTCGATCCATGGGCAAATTCATCAGCGGCTGCCAGAAACCCGGGTCGTGATGCATCTGCATCCGGTTTACACCACCAGCGTCGCCTGTCTGGCGCAGCCACACATTCCGCCTGTCGATCAAAACAGTGCGCGCTACTTCAACCGTATCGCGGTGGATACCCTGTACGGGGGCATGGCAGACACTCAGGAGGAAGGCGCCCGACTGGCCAGCCTGCTGACCGATAAGCGTCGTCTGTTGATGGGTAATCACGGCGTTATGGTTACCGCCCAGACGGTGGGCGAGGCCTATGATGATATCTGGACACTGGAGCGGGCCTGCCAGATTCTGGTCACCGCCTGGTCTACCGGGCAACCGTTGAAAGTGCTGAGCGACGAGGTCGCGGAAAAAACGGCCCGTGACTGGGAAGGCATCCCCGACTTCTCTCTGCGGCATTTCGAAGAGATGAAGCAGTTGATGATTGAGGCCGATCCCACGTTATGTGACTGAGTGGGGCCGTGCGGACGACAATGCCGGAAACCGGGGCAGCGCGTGGCGACATCCTTTTGCCGTCAAGCGCTTGCCGCCGGGAGATTACGCCTCTGGCGCGGGGTAGGTTTTTATCCAGTGATCGGCAATCTGCTGCCGGGTGCAAATCCACACATCTTTATGCTGCTGAATGTGGTCGAGGAAATTTTGCAAGGCGCGGAATTTTCCCGGGCGACCTAACAGGCGGCAGTGCATCCCCACCGACATCATTTTGGGCGCGGTTTCGCCTTCTTCATACAGCACGTCGAACGTATCGCGCAGATAGGTGAAGAACTGCTCTGCGGTATTGAAACCCTGGGGCGAGGCAAAGCGCATATCGTTGCATTCCAGCGTGTAAGGAATGATCAGATGGGGTTTTACCGTACCGTCCTGACAGGTGACCTGAGTCCAGAATGGCAAATCATCACCATAATAGTCGCTGTCATAACTGAAGCCGCCCTGTTCCACCACCAGCCGCCGCGTATTGGGGCTGTCGCGTCCGGTGTACCAGCCTGTGGGCGCTTTGCCAAACAGGTCCGTTAACACATCCACCGCCTGCTGCATGTGCTGACGTTCGGTTTTAGCATCAATGCCCTGATAGTGGATCCAGCGCCAGCCGTGGCTAACCACGTCATACTGCGCCTGTTTGATGGCGTCCACGATGTCCGGGTGGCGCGCCAACGCCATCGCGACGCCAAACACGGTCAGGGGCAGTCCGCGCTTCTGAAACTCATTGTGAATGCGCCAGAAACCGGCGCGGGATCCATACTCGTACAGGGATTCCATCGACATATGCCGATCCGGATAACTGGCCGCCCCAATGATGTCAGACAGGAACTGTTCTGAACCCGTGTCGCCGTGCAAAACGTTGTTTTCTGCCCCTTCCTCATAGTTGAGTACAAACTGCACCGCGACGCGCGCTTTCTTTGGCCAGCGCGCATGTGGAGGCTTTCCACCGTAACCGATCAGGTCACGCGGGTAATTCTTATTGAAGCTGTAGGTTTTTTTATCCTGGCTTTCAGTCATCACTTGCATCCTGTCGTTGAACGGGAACATCTGCTTAGTTTAGGTGCTGAAAGACACCTGAGAGCGGTTTATGTAGCGGATAAGCTAAATCGCCTTGTTTACTGGTGCCAAAACCCAGCGCCACCAGCGATTCCACCATCTTGACGGCGGCGCTGACGCCATCAATCACCGGCATCTCCAGCTCTTTTGTCAGCGACGCGGCCAGCGTTGCCATGCCCCCACAGCCTAAAACAATGGCGCCACAGCCATCTTCCCGCTTTGCCTGGATACAGCGCTGGCGCACTTTCTCCTGCGCCACGCCGCTGCCGTCTTCCAGCGCCAGCACGGGTAAATCAATAGCATGTAAAGCGGCACAATGGTGCGTAAAACCGTACTGCTGAAGTAAATGGCGTGCGATGACCAGCGTGCGGGGCAACGTCGTGACAATTGAAAAACGCGTTGCCACCAATGTGGCGGTATGCATGGCCGCCTCCGCGATACCGATGACCGGCCCGCTGGCCAGTTCGCGTGCCGCCAGCAAGCCAGGATCGCCAAAACAGGCAATTACATGGCCACTGACGCCCTGCGCTTTGCCGAGCTTCACCTGTTCCAGCACGCCGATCGCCGCTATCGCCTCATCAAAATGCCCTTCAATCGACGGCACGCCCTGCGAAGGGCAAACGGCAATAATGTCCGTTCCAGGTGCGGCCACCGCGCGGGCAGCCTGACCGATGGTTTCGGTCATCGCCTGGCTGGTATTGGGATTGATAACCTGAATCAGGCTCATGATACGGCTCCTTTATGCCCGGCAAACAGTCGGGAAAAATCCGGTAGTGTTTCGCCTCCGCGCTCAAAATGGAGGCTGGCAACGATGTGTTCAAAATGGTGCTGCAGCGAGGCGGTCAGTGACACCAGGTCTTTTTCCCGGAGTCGCTGGAGTAACTGGCCGTGATCGTCACAGCGACAACCGCGCTGCCAGGGCGCGCCCCAGGTGGCAATCACCAGCGACGATCGCTGGGCCAGTTGCGTCACCAAATCCGTTAATACCTGATTGCCCGAAATCGCCTGCAACTGGATATGAAAGGCCGCGGACAGACGAATCGCCGCCGGCCCGTCATGCCGGGCAATCGCCTCTTTTTCCTGCTCAACCAGGGCCGTGAGCCCGGCCAGGTGCGGTGCCTGCAGATGTTCCAGCACCGCAGAAAGATTGCCGCACTCAAGCAGGCTTCGGGTGCGGAAAATATCCCGCGCTTCCTCCACGCCCGGTGTGGCGACATGTGCACCACGTTTGGGCGTGAGCGTGATCATTTGCACCGCAGCAAGGCGCTGCAAGACCTTACGGATGCCCGTGCGGCTCACGCCAAAGACCTCTGAAAGCGCTTCTTCCGGCAATTTGCTGCCGGGCGGCAGTTGATGTTCGACAATGGCGTTCATTAACGCCTGATAGATAGGTTCATCTTTATCATGCAGCTCGGCCGCCGTTCTCTGGCCTGTTTCACTCTTCATCACCCGCTCCGGTAAACATCATTGCATCACTTATCGTATACGTGAAAAATAAATTTTGTATACAAAAAACAAATCTGGCCTGGATCCTGCAATGTGATTTCACAAGGTTATTTTATTCATGTCTTTGAGAGGAGCAGGTTTCATGCCAAATCATTCAACGGTGGGTAACACATCGGCCTCTGAAGCCGGAAAAGCATACAGTCCGAAGCTATGTAATGCTGACCTGGCGCCTACCCGCCATCAAAACTGGTCGTGGTACAACATCTTTTCCTTCTGGATGTCGGATGTGCACAGCATGGGCGGCTACGTGGTCGCGGCAAGCTTCTTCACATTAGGGCTGGCCAGCTGGCAGGTGCTGCTGTGTTTGCTGGCAGGGATCTGTATTGTTCAGCTCTGCGCCAACCTGGTCGCTAAACCCAGCCAGATGGCCGGCGTGCCTTATGCGGTCATTTGCCGCCAGGCATTCGGTGTCTTTGGCGCCAATATTCCGGCGGTGATCCGCGGCCTGATTGCGTTTGCCTGGTACGGTATTCAGACCTGGCTGGCGGCGAATGCGCTGATGCTGGTGCTGCTGAAGTTTTATCCGTCGCTGGAAAGCCTGACGCACAGCCACTGGCTTGGCTTATCGCAACTGGGCTGGTACTGCTTTGGCGTGATGTGGGTTCTGCAGGCGATGGTGTTCTGGCACGGCATGAGTGCGATTAAGCGCTTTATTGATATCGCTGGTCCCGCCGTTTACGTCGTCATGCTGGCACTGGCGGGCTGGATTGTATACAAAACCGGATTCGACGGTATTTCGTTTACGCTGGCCAGCAAATCGCTGTCCGTCGGTGAACAAACCTGGCAGATGATTACGGCAACGGCACTGGTCGTGTCTTACTTCTCAGGCCCGCTGCTGAACTTTGGTGACTTTTCTCGCTACGGCAAAAGCATGAGTGAGGTTCGCCGGGGTAACCGCTGGGGACTGCCGTTCAATTTCCTGCTGTTCTCCATCGTGACCGTTGTGATTGTATCGGGTACGCAGTCCTTGTTTGGTAAAATGATCACCGATCCTATCGAAACCGTGAGCATGGTTGGCAGCGATTTAGCCGTGGCGATTGGCTTACTGACCATGATCACCGCGACGATTGGCATCAACATCGTGGCGAACTTCGTGTCTCCTGCTTTCGATTTTTCTAACTGCTCGCCTCAGAAAATCAGTTTTCGTAGCGGGGGGATGATTGCAGCGGTGGGTTCGGTCCTGCTCACGCCGTGGAATCTGTTCCAGTCGCCTGAACTGATTCACTATACGCTGGACGTACTGGGTTCGTTTATCGGGCCTTTGTTTGGCATTCTGTTAGCCGATTTTTACCTGATCAAAGGCGGCCGTATTTCTGTGGACGATCTGTTCGATGCCACACCGCAGGGGCGCTACTGGTATCGCGGTGGATTTAACCCGAAAGCCATTGTCGCCCTGCTGCCCTCGGTCGCTATTTGTCTGGTGATTAGCTTTATCCCTTCTCTGCATCAGGTCGCCAACTTTAGCTGGTTTATCGGCGTGGCGCTGGCGGCAAGCTGCTACTGGCTGGTGGCGCGGGAAAAACAGGTTGCAGGAAAACATACGACAATCCCGTCGGGTGCCGTCGCGATGCAGAAAGACTGATTCACGCTTACTGCCAGTCAGTCCGTTTCTGTGAGGACTGGCTGTGGGAACGTCGTTCTTACCCTGCCTTTATGGGGCATTTATTGGGTGCGACGGGCATCAGATCGAAAATACGGGATAACACTGAACGTGACGGGGAAACCGGCTGTTGGGAGGAAGACGAGAAACGTCCAGAGCCAGAAAGCAAAAACGCCATGCTGATAACCAGCATGGCGTCAAAATTTGGCGGAACGGACGGGGCTCGAACCCGCGACCCCCTGCGTGACAGGCAGGTATTCTAACCAACTGAACTACCGCTCCGCGCTTTGTTCCCCGTCGGGAACGAGGCGCATATTAATCACATCATTACTCGCCGTCAACGGTTTTCCCCCTGCCCGCTTCCGTTTGCTGCTATTTTCGCCCCGGTGTTGATTTTACACACAAATCTTTGCGACTCAGGCGCGCCAGAGGCAACTGCCCCCCTTCTTCATGATCAGATCCAGCCGTGATTCGTGATGACTGATTTCCTCATCACTGGCGGTGACCACGCGCAATCCTGATGTGGGCCGAACGATGCGCTGAATGCCTTCGCTCTGCTGCTGACGCGAGCGATCCTCCTCCGACGAGAAAGACAAGGACGTTTGTCCGCCCGTCATGGTTAAAAAGACTTCGGCCAGGATCTCGGCATCGAGCAGTGCGCCGTGCAACGTACGCTTACTGTTGTCTATCTCATAACGTGAACACAGCGCGTCGAGGCTGTTGCGCTTACCGGGGAACATACGGCGCGCCATCGCCAGGCTGTCAGTAATCTTGCAGAAGGTTTCCGTTTTTTCGATGCCGCGCTCAAGCTTGCTGAACTCATAATCCATAAAGCCGATATCAAACGAGGCATTATGAATAACAAGTTCTGCACCACGGATGTAGTCAAGAAACTCATCGGCAATCTCACTGAAGGTCGGTTTATCCAGCAGAAACTCATCGGCAATACCGTGAACGCCAAACGCTTCCGGGTCGACCAGCCGATCGGGCTTGAGATACATGTGGAAGTTGTTCCCTGTCAGGCGACGGTTCACCACTTCAACGGCACCGATCTCAATGATGCGGTGACCTTCATAATGCACCCCGATCATATTCATACCGGTGGTTTCAGTATCGAGAACGATTTGGCGGTTATTTGCAGTGCTCATAGGGCTCGTTTTATGTCAGACTTGGCGTTTTGTCAGAAGGAAGTCTACCAGAGATGCGCAAACAGGTAGAAATTTATACCGATGGTTCCTGCCTCGGCAACCCGGGCCCGGGGGGGTATGGCGCAATTTTGCGTTATGGGCAACATGAAAAAACATTTAGCGCCGGTTACCGCCTGACGACCAATAATCGCATGGAACTGATGGCGGCTATCGTCTCGCTGGAAGCCCTGAAACAACCCTGTGACGTGGTATTGAGTACCGACAGTCAGTATGTGCGCCAGGGCATTACGCAATGGATTCATAACTGGAAAAAACGCGGCTGGAAAACAGCCGATAAGAAGCCGGTTAAGAACGTCGATCTGTGGCAACGGCTTGATACTGCGCTCAGCACCCATCAGATTCAATGGGAGTGGGTTAAAGGCCATGCGGGCCACCCGGAGAATGAACGCTGCGATGAACTGGCACGCCATGCCGCAAACCATCCGGCTTTTGATGATATCGGCTATCAACCAGAATCCTGATCGTTGACGTGTCTGAACTGCCGTGTCGCATTCACAGGCTGCGGCAGGGGCCTTTTGCTCAGACTCATTCTTGCCTTGGTCGGCGTGAGAGGGAAACTGCGCTTACGCGCAACGACGATATTCAGGCACCCTAAAGCAGGTAAGTGAGCGCTGATCATTCTGCCGCCCTGCCGGTGCCAGGGCAACACCTGAAAACGCGTACGAAATACCACTTCATAATTCAGCAATCCCAGCCAGTCCAGTAATCGCATCTGGCTGAACATGCGCCCGCTCCAGGGCGCTTTACGCTGTATTCCGGGTACTATTTTACTAATACCCAGCAGACTGAACGGATTGAAGCCGCTGATTATCATCCAGCCATCATCGATCAATACCCGGTCCACTTCCCGCAATACCCGGTGGGGATCCTGACTCCAGGATAACGTATGGGCCAGTAAACAGGCATCGACAGACTTGGCTTCGAACGGGAGCTGGGTGGGATGCGCCAGGACCTGTAAGCCTTCACCTTCGACACCTACGCTGACCTGATGGGAAATCGCGCACTGTTCCGTATTGATTTCTGCGCTGAGGTTGCCAAGCTTAAGCATATGAAAGCCATAAAGCTTTCCGAGGTAAGGCTGAAGTTGCTGCGTCAGGGCATCGCGAAAGTAAATGCCCCATGGCATATCGTGCCATGAGCGTGGGGCGTTCAGGATTTGGCGTGTCTTGGCGGGCTTCATGCTTTACCATTTTCCTTTTAACGACCAGCGAGAGGTATTTATGAATCTTACCAGCATTCCTGCACTGCAAGATAACTACATCTGGACGTTAACAGATGACGAAGGAAAATGCCTGATTTTTGACCCGGGTGAAGCCCAGCCGGTTCTGGAGAAAATTCAGGCCAATGGCTGGCAGCCTGTCGCCATTTTGCTGACGCATCATCACAACGATCATGTCGGTGGCGTGAAAACGCTCTGTGAACATTTTCCCGAGATTGCCGTTTACGGTCCGCAGGAAACGGCAGATAAAGGGGCAAAAACATGCGTGCGTGAAGGAGATAACGTTGACGTTTTGGGCCTGTCATTCGCGGTCATCGCTACGCCGGGGCACACTTTAGGACATATCTCATATTACAGTGCACCTTATCTTTTTTGTGGAGATACGATGTTCTCAGGTGGTTGCGGACGGCTTTTCGAAGGCACCCCCGAGCAAATGTACCAATCCTTTCAAAAGCTTAACTCGCTCCCGGAAGACACATTGGTGTGCTGTGCGCATGAATATACTTTATCCAATTTGAAGTTTGCTGCCGCAATTTTACCCCACGATCCGCAAATAACGGCTGAATACCATAAAATTAAGGACTTACGGGCCGAAAACCGCATTACTTTACCTACAAAACTGGCCCATGAGCGTGTGATAAATTTATTCCTCCGAACGCAAGATGCTGATTTACAACGCGCTTTAAACGTTGATGCTGGGGTTGGGCCCGTATGGCAAACATTTGCTGTTCTACGCGAGAAGAAAGACGCTTTTTGATTTTTCGGGTTGTGTTGTGAAGGACCGTCACGTATAGTTGCTCGTCTTTTAAGCGAACTATTGACACACACATGAAGGCTAAAGCGATATTATTCGCCTCGGTCTTGCTGGTAGGATGTCAGGCATCACGGAATGACGCCAATATCCCCGAACAGCATGCCCAGAGTCTGTCTTCAGCTGGTCAAAGTGAAAATGGAAAATACGGTGATCGACTTTTATCGCCGCGATGGCAGGAAGATGGAACTGGCCTCGCAGAAGATAATGATCTCTGGCGTTTCATTAGTGACGAGTTGAAGATGGGGATTCCGGAAAACGCCCGGATCCGCGAACAGAAATTAAAGTTTTTAAAAAATAAGAGCTATCTCCACGATGTAACATTACGGGCAGAGCCGTACATGTACTGGATAGTCGAGCAGATTAAGAAACGTAATATGCCGATGGAACTGGTACTGCTACCCATAGTGGAGAGCGCTTTTGATCCTCACGCAACGTCATCTGCAAATGCCGCTGGCATCTGGCAGATCGTTGGGAGTACGGGTCGAAACTATGGTTTAAAACAGAACCGTTACTACGATGGTCGTCGCGATGTTGTCGCCTCAACGAAAGTAGCACTGGATATGATGCAGCGTCTTAATACGATGTTTGGTGGTGACTGGCTTTTGACAGTGGCGGCTTACAACAGCGGAGAAGGACGGGTACTCAAAGCGATTAAACAGAACAAGGCGCGCGGTAAGCCTACCGACTTCTGGCATCTTTCGCTTCCACGTGAAACCACGGTTTATGTACCAAAAATGTTGGCCTTGAGCGAGTTGCTTAAGCACAACAAGCGTTACGGTATCAAACTGCCGACGCCTGACGAAAACCGTGCTCTGGCACGCGTTGAAGTGGGTCAGCAGATAAAACTGACGCAGGCCGCAGAAATGGCGGGGATGTCGCTCACCAAGTTGAAGAGCTTCAATACCGGTTATAAAGGCGGCGCAACAGCACCCAATGGGCCACATTACATTCTGGTGCCGAAGTCTAACGTCGCAAAGCTGCGTGATTCACTGGCTTCCGGTGATATCTCTGCCGTGCAGCCCACACAACTGGCGAAAGCCAGCAATGAGGGGGGCTACAAAGTGCGAAGCGGCGATACCTTATCCGGTATTGCGAATAAGTTAGGCGTCAGCGTGGCCGCACTGAAGCAGCAAAATAACCTGCGCAGTGCCAGTATTCGTCCCGGTCAGTTACTGACTGTGGGTTCGAATGGCACGAGCCTGGCGGATAATAGCAACAGCATCACCTATCGCGTTCGTAAGGGTGATTCTCTTGACAGTATCGCCCGTCGTCACGGCGTTAACATCAAAGACGTGATGCGCTGGAACAGTGTTGTGAGTAACGCAAAAGATATTCAGCCTGGTGACGAGCTCACGTTGTTCGTTAAGAATAACGCAACACCAGATACCTGATACGTTGAAAAGGCTGACATTTGTCAGCCTTTTTTCTTGTTTGATTCTACATCCTGCCCGTGACCACGTTCTCTCTGCCCTTTCCTGCCTGATGTCACCTTTATCGTCTGGTACTGAACTCAACCAAAAGCGGGTTATGGTCGGATGCCTGCGTCACCAGAACCGAGGCTTCACTGACGTGTATATCGCGATAAAAAACGAAATCTAAAGGTCTGCCAAAGGCTTTACGTCGGTGATCGGCGGTAAACATCACCTCTTCCAGTTTCATCTGATGCGCAAATCGATAGAGGGCGTTAATGCGCTGGCGGCTCCAGGCATTGAAGTCGCCCGCCATAATGACAGGCCCGCGATGATGGATAATCTGTTCGCCAATGGGGCCGAGCTGCTTGCTGTAAACATCCACGCCCAGGCTAAAATTTACCGCGTGGATGTTCACCACCATCAGCATCTCGCCCGTGGGAAGCGGATACGCTGTGACTAAGGCGGATTTTGAGAGCCTTAACAGGGGTTCTCGCTCGCGCAGGGGGCAACAATAAACAGGGTGAGCAGAAGCTAACGTCATGACGCCAGAGGGGTGCTGAGGCAGCACTAAAGCCGGAACCTGATCGGCCGCCAGATAGTTACTGGTCGCAAAGCGGATTAGCTCGGGCGTCGTCTGCGCTTCCTGAAGCAGAACCAGATGGGCATCCTTACCAAACCCTTCCAGCACGGACATCCAGTCAGCGCGCTGCTGCTTAAAGATATTCCATACTAATACTTTCAAAGTGGGATCGGCGGGCAGTGGCTCACCCGGTGGCAGTGCCTGGCCGAGATGAAACATGGCACCCGGAGGAAAGATCCTTTCCGCTGGCTGTCCGGCTACATATCTCATCGCATAGGTTTTTTTGCGCACTGTCCCGCCTGGCTAATCATTCAGAAATTCATGTCACTTATCTGTTATAGGGATTTTAGTACGCAGTTTCAATCGATGCCGACGATTGTTCGAGACCGCCCTCCCACTTTATTGTCGTCACGAATGGCGTAATCCGGCCTGTGCAGACCGTTTCTTCCACTAAAAAGATAACCGGCCTGACGGAAAGGCGCTTTCGTCTTCTTTAGCCCGCTTTACCAAAAAGCCATCCGCGCCAAGGGTGTAAACGGCAGGCTGTGCTTTAATTAGCGGTATATGGCCTCAGGCGCTATTTCACGTGAAGGAAACAATGAAGGCATCTTCTGAAGAACTCAAAGTATTTGTCAGCGTAGTTGAAAACGGGAGCTTTAGCCGCGCGGCAGATGCCTTGCAGATGGCCAATTCCGCCGTCAGCCGCACGATCAAAAAACTGGAAAATAAACTCGGACTGGCTTTACTGAAGCGCACCACACGCAATCTTGCGTTAACGCAGGAAGGAGAACGTTATTTCCAGCAGGTTCAGCATTTTCTTCAGGTGATGACGGCCGCAGAAGACGCATTGATAGAGAGCCGTCATGCGCCCAAGGGATTGTTACGTATTGATGCCGCCACTCCTGTCATACTGCATCTCCTGATGCCCATGATAAAAGCCTTTCGGGAGCGCTATCCCGAGATTGCCCTTTCACTGATTTCATCTGAAAACTTTATTAATCTCATCGAGCGTAAAGTCGATGTGGCGATTCGGGCAGGCAGCCTTACCGATTCAGGCCTGCGGGCACGACTGCTGTTCACCAGCTATCGCCGCTTTATTGCCTCTCCCGGGTATCTGGAGAAATATGGTATTCCTGTGTGCGCAGCCGATCTGGATAATCATCAGTGTCTCGGTTTTATTGATGCGCCACGTCTTAACCGCTGGCCAATCGCCTGTGACGATGGGGAACTTTACACCATCCGTTCGGAACTGGATTCTAACAGCGGAGAAACCATCAAGCAGCTTTGTCTGGACGGTAATGGGATTGCCTGCCTTTCTGATTATATGGTGCATAAAGAGATCGCTGACGGAAGTCTGGTGGAGATCCTGGCCGATCAACGTTTACCGGTAGAGATGCCGTTCAATGCTGTCTATTACAGCGATCTTGGCGTAAGCCAGCGCGTGCGTGCCTTTATTGATTTTTTAAGCGAATGGGTAGTAGAGCAACCCTGGCATATACAGGCTCAGTTACAGCCGTACCCCCCCCCTGAAAGCAGTAATTTCCCTCGCCAGACTGTTTAAACATCATCTTCTGATGACGTTTACAGCGCAAATCCAGCCGCGTTTGCAGCCGTTCTGCGTCCCTGAAAGCACAGGAGGGCGTAAGCGAATACGGCGTCGTGAGAATGACCGCCTGATGGTGAGTGCAAAGAGGGTGAGGTGAAGCCGGACCGACAAAAACGCCTGTTCTGAGCGCCAGTCGAGGACAGACCAGAAGGTCAGCAGGAAGATTATGCAGCCGGGAGAGTACGCGGAGGTAATGTCTTTTATATTAAGGAAAGGACTGAGTAGCACGCCAATGCGCGATCAATAAGCTATGAAGTGATTGCCCTGGGCTGGTTGCCGTAGAAATGGAAAAAGCCCTGACCGTTAAGTCAGGGCTTTCCAATTAAGTGGCGGAACGGACGGGGCTCGAACCCGCGACCCCCTGCGTGACAGGCAGGTATTCTAACCAACTGAACTACCGCTCCACCGATTCTGTACTGATCGCAGAAAAACGTTCTGCTGTCAGGTGTTTCGCCCTTCCGCGTCACCGGTAAGGTCATGACCAGCGTGCTGGTCTTAATTTAATGCCTGGCAGTTTATGAATCACGCTGTGATTCACCCTTCGGGCCGCTGCGTTGCAGCGTTCAAAAGCGTTCGCTTTTTTCCTACTCTCTGTCGAGTAGCGAACTGCCCGAAGTTACGTGCAGGTTTTTTAATTTAATGCCTGGCAGTTCCCTACTCTCGCATGGGGAGACCCCACACTACCATCGGCGCTACGGCGTTTCACTTCTGAGTTCGGCATGGGGTCAGGTGGGACCACCGCGCTACAGCCGCCAGGCAGATTCTTTCTGCCCTGTCCTGTGTCTTTTGGGCTGATGCCGCGTTGGCGCCCTCGCGCTGCTCAGTCACATACTTCAGTATGCTCCTTCACATCGTCTCGGTTGCCGCCTTGCCTCAGCGCAAAATCCTTCGGACTCACGTCCGCAGAACAGAACCATATTCTTATCCGGTAAACAAGGCTGAAAATTCTTTCTGTCTCTCAACCAAAACGCCTCTGGCGTTGTAAGGTTAAGCCTCACGGGTCATTAGTACCGGTAAGCTCAACGCATCGCTGCGCTTACACACCCGGCCTATCAACGTCGTCGTCTTCAACGTCCCTTCAGGAGGCCCGAAGCCTCAGGGAGAACTCATCTCGGGGCAAGTTTCGTGCTTAGATGCTTTCAGCACTTATCTTTTCCGCACTTAGCTACCGGGCAGTGCCACTGGCGTGACAACCCGGACACCAGCGGTGCGTTCACTCCGGTCCTCTCGTACTAGGAGCAACCCCCCTCAATTCTCCAGCGCCCACGGCAGATAGGGACCGAACTGTCTCACGACGTTCTAAACCCAGCTCGCGTACCACTTTAAACGGCGAACAGCCGTACCCTTGGGACCTACTTCAGCCCCAGGATGTGATGAGCCGACATCGAGGTGCCAAACACCGCCGTCGATATGAACTCTTGGGCGGTATCAGCCTGTTATCCCCGGAGTACCTTTTATCCGTTGAGCGATGGCCCTTCCATTCAGAACCACCGGATCACTATGACCTGCTTTCGCACCTGCTCGAGCCGTCACTCTCGCAGTCAAGCTGGCTTATGCCATTGCACTAACCTCCTGATGTCCGACCAGGATTAGCCAACCTTCGTGCTCCTCCGTTACGCTTTGGGAGGAGACCGCCCCAGTCAAACTACCCACCAGACACTGTCCGCAGCCCGGATCACGGGCCCACGTTAGAACACCAAACATTAAAGGGTGGTATTTCAAGGACGGCTCCACGCAGACTGGCGTCCACGCTTCAAAGCCTCCCACCTATCCTACACATCAAGGCTCAGTGTTCAGTGTCAAGCTGTAGTAAAGGTTCACGGGGTCTTTCCGTCTTGCCGCGGGTACACTGCATCTTCACAGCGATTTCAATTTCACTGAGTCTCGGGTGGAGACAGCCTGGCCATCATTACGCCATTCGTGCAGGTCGGAACTTACCCGACAAGGAATTTCGCTACCTTAGGACCGTTATAGTTACGGCCGCCGTTTACCGGGGCTTCGATCAAGAGCTTCTCCTTACGGATAACCCCATCAATTAACCTTCCGGCACCGGGCAGGCGTCACACCGTATACGTCCACTTTCGTGTTTGCACAGTGCTGTGTTTTTAATAAACAGTTGCAGCCAGCTGGTATCTTCGACTGGCCTCGGCTCCGGGAGCAAGTCCCCTCACCTACGCGCCAGCGTGCCTTCTCCCGAAGTTACGGCACCATTTTGCCTAGTTCCTTCACCCGAGTTCTCTCAAGCGCCTGGGTATTCTCTACCTGACCACCTGTGTCGGTTTGGGGTACGATTTCGTGTTACCTGATGCTTAGAGGCTTTTCCTGGAAGCAGGGCATTTATCACTTCAGCACCGTGGTGCCTCGTCGTCACGCCTCAGTGTAAAGTGCACCGGATTTGCCTGGCGCACACACCTACACGCTTAAACCGGGACAACCGTCGCCCGGCCGATATAGCCTTCTCCGTCCCCCCTTCGCAGTAACACCAAGTACAGGAATATTAACCTGTTTCCCATCGACTACGCCTTTCGGCCTCGCCTTAGGGGTCGACTCACCCTGCTCCGATTAACGTTGAACAGGAACCCTTGGTCTTCCGGCGACAAGGTTTTTCACCTTGTTTATCGTTACTTATGTCAGCATTCGCACTTCTGATACCTCCAGCATGCCTCACAGCACACCTTCAGCGGCTTACAGAACGCTCCCCTACCCAGCAACGCTTACGCGTCGCTGCCGCAGCTTCGGTGCATGGTTTAGCCCCGTTACATCTTCCGCGCAGGCCGACTCGACCAGTGAGCTATTACGCTTTCTTTAAATGATGGCTGCTTCTAAGCCAACATCCTGGCTGTCTGTGCCTTCCCACATCGTTTCCCACTTAACCATGACTTTGGGACCTTAGCTGGCGGTCTGGGTTGTTTCCCTCTTCACGACGGACGTTAGCACCCGCCGTGTGTCTCCCGTGATAACATTCTCCGGTATTCGCAGTTTGCATCGGGTTGGTAAGCCGGGATGGCCCCCTAGCCGAAACAGTGCTCTACCCCCGGAGATGAGTTCACGAGGCGCTACCTAAATAGCTTTCGGGGAGAACCAGCTATCTCCCGGTTTGATTGGCCTTTCACCCCCAGCCACAGGTCATCCGCTAATTTTTCAACATTAGTCGGTTCGGTCCTCCAGTTAGTGTTACCCAACCTTCAACCTGCCCATGGCTAGATCACCGGGTTTCGGGTCTATACCCTGCAACTTAACGCCCAGTTAAGACTCGGTTTCCCTGCGGCTCCCCTATACGGTTAACCTTGCTACAGAATATAAGTCGCTGACCCATTATACAAAAGGTACGCAGTCACACCACGAAGGTGCTCCCACTGCTTGTACGTACACGGTTTCAGGTTCTGTTTCACTCCCCTCGCCGGGGTTCTTTTCGCCTTTCCCTCACGGTACTGGTTCACTATCGGTCAGTCAGGAGTATTTAGCCTTGGAGGATGGTCCCCCCATATTCAGACAGGATACCACGTGTCCCGCCTTACTCATCGAACTCACAGCCTGTGCACCTTTGTGTACGGGAGTATCACCCTGTACCCTGCGACTTTCCAGACGCTTCCACTGATGCACAAGCTGATGCAGGTTCTGGGCTCCTCCCCGTTCGCTCGCCGCTACTGGGGGAATCTCGGTTGATTTCTTTTCCTCGGGGTACTTAGATGTTTCAGTTCCCCCGGTTCGCCTCATGCCGCTATGTATTCACTGCATGATAGTGTGACGAGTCACACTGGGTTTCCCCATTCGGGTATCGCCGGTTGTAGCGGTTCATATCACCTTACCGGCGCTTATCGCAGATTAGCACGCCCTTCATCGCCTCTGACTGCCAGGGCATCCACCGTGTACGCTTGGTCGCTTAACCTCACAACCCACAGGCGTTTTGCGCTTGCGTGTCGTGAGCTTTTGAGAGACCCGAACGCATCGTGCTGTGTTCCTTATTACGGAGGAACACGACGTGCGTCGTTTCAAATTTTCAGCTTGTTCCGGATTGTTAAAGAGCAAATATCTCAAACGTGACCCTGAGGCCAGTTTTGAGATACTTTGTGGAGACACCTTTCACCTGTCACCAAGCAAGTGGCGTCCCCTAGGGGATTCGAACCCCTGTTGCCGCCGTGAAAGGGCGGAGTCCTAACCGCTAGACGAAGGGGACACGTACGTGTGTCTCGGCTTCGCAGCCGTCTTGCTTCTTCAGCTTTCTATCAGACAATCTGTGTGAGCACTTCGCACGAAGGTATCTTCAGGTAAGGAGGTGATCCAACCGCAGGTTCCCCTACGGTTACCTTGTTACGACTTCACCCCAGTCATGAATCACAAAGTGGTAAGCGCCCTCCCGGAGGTTAAGCTACCTACTTCTTTTGCAACCCACTCCCATGGTGTGACGGGCGGTGTGTACAAGGCCCGGGAACGTATTCACCGTGGCATTCTGATCCACGATTACTAGCGATTCCGACTTCACGGAGTCGAGTTGCAGACTCCGATCCGGACTACGACGCACTTTATGAGGTCCGCTTGCTCTCGCGAGGTCGCTTCTCTTTGTATGCGCCATTGTAGCACGTGTGTAGCCCTACTCGTAAGGGCCATGATGACTTGACGTCATCCCCACCTTCCTCCGGTTTATCACCGGCAGTCTCCTTTGAGTTCCCGACCGAATCGCTGGCAACAAAGGATAAGGGTTGCGCTCGTTGCGGGACTTAACCCAACATTTCACAACACGAGCTGACGACAGCCATGCAGCACCTGTCTCAGCGTTCCCGAAGGCACCAATCCATCTCTGGAAAGTTCGCTGGATGTCAAGAGTAGGTAAGGTTCTTCGCGTTGCATCGAATTAAACCACATGCTCCACCGCTTGTGCGGGCCCCCGTCAATTCATTTGAGTTTTAACCTTGCGGCCGTACTCCCCAGGCGGTCGACTTAACGCGTTAGCTCCGGAAGCCACTCCTCAAGGGAACAACCTCCAAGTCGACATCGTTTACGGCGTGGACTACCAGGGTATCTAATCCTGTTTGCTCCCCACGCTTTCGCACCTGAGCGTCAGTCTTCGTCCAGGGGGCCGCCTTCGCCACCGGTATTCCTCCAGATCTCTACGCATTTCACCGCTACACCTGGAATTCTACCCCCCTCTACGAGACTCAAGCCTGCCAGTTTCAAATGCAGTTCCCAGGTTAAGCCCGGGGATTTCACATCTGACTTAACAGACCGCCTGCGTGCGCTTTACGCCCAGTAATTCCGATTAACGCTTGCACCCTCCGTATTACCGCGGCTGCTGGCACGGAGTTAGCCGGTGCTTCTTCTGCGGGTAACGTCAATTGATGAGGTTATTAACCTCAACACCTTCCTCCCCGCTGAAAGTACTTTACAACCCGAAGGCCTTCTTCATACACGCGGCATGGCTGCATCAGGCTTGCGCCCATTGTGCAATATTCCCCACTGCTGCCTCCCGTAGGAGTCTGGACCGTGTCTCAGTTCCAGTGTGGCTGGTCATCCTCTCAGACCAGCTAGGGATCGTCGCCTAGGTGGGCCGTTACCCCGCCTACAAGCTAATCCCATCTGGGCACATCCGATGGTGTGAGGCCCGGAGGTCCCCCACTTTGGTCTTGCGACGTTATGCGGTATTAGCTACCGTTTCCAGTAGTTATCCCCCTCCATCGGGCAGTTTCCCAGACATTACTCACCCGTCCGCCACTCGTCACCCGAGGAGCAAGCTCCCCTGTGCTACCGTCCGACTTGCATGTGTTAGGCCTGCCGCCAGCGTTCAATCTGAGCCATGATCAAACTCTTCAATTTAAAGTTTGATTTGCTGCAACCAGTGCAGCGATGCTCAAGGAAAACGTCGTAATGAATTTCACTACGTGTTCACTCTTAAGACTTGATATTTTTTGCGTCCGGAGACGCGGATATCAATCCTGCGAGTGCCCACACAGATTGTCTGATAAATTGTTAAAGAGCAGTGCAACCAGCGGGTTAACCGTCTGTTGCGAGGTGGCGTATATTACGCTTTCCTCCTTCAGAGTCAACCTCTTTTTCAGAAGTTTTTCTCCGGCGAAAACTCCGGGGAGTTCTCTGCTGAACACCGCGTTACGTAAGCCGTTGTACCGTGTCAGTGGAGGCGCATTATAGGGAAGCTTTCGCAGAGCGCAAGTGCAAATTTAAACTTTTTTGCTGTTCGTCTGAAATTTGCACAAAAGCGCTGTTTTAACCCTTTTTAATACGGGAAGGGAGCGCCGCAAGACTCTCTATTACCCAGTCAGCCAATGCCTCGCCTTCCGGCGTAACCGGCTTCCCACTGCGCACTAACACTTTCTTACCGACACCGGCGGCCTGGGCAGCCTGCATATCTTCCAGCTTATCCCCTACCATATAAGACGCAGCCATATCGATATGCAGCTCTTCTTGCGCCGCCAGCAGCATGCCGGGTTGCGGTTTACGGCAGTCGCACTGCTGGCGATACGCTTCTACCGTCGCATCCGGGTGATGTGGACAGAAATAGATCCCATCAAGGTCGACATCGCGATCGGCCAGCGACCAGTCCATCCACTCGGTAAGCTGCATAAACTGATCTTCACTAAACATGCCACGTGCGATGCCAGACTGGTTTGTCACGATAACCAGCGCAAAGCCCATCTTTTTGAGTTGCTGCAACGCTTCAATTACACCATCGATAAACTGGAAATGATCGATTTCGTGGACATAGCCGTGATCAACATTGAGGGTGCCATCGCGATCGAGAAAAATGGCCGGGACTTTATTCGCCACGTAGAAACTCCTGCTATAAACATTGCCGCTCAGTATCGCACGATTGTCATAAAAGGGAGAATGCCCGTTTACATGACTTCGATTGATTTAGACGTCTGGATGCCTTAACATCCATCCAGCTTATGCATGCTGTCCTTTATGGCAGCACACCAGACCACGGATAATGCAAGACGGCAATAAATAACGTAATGATTAAATTAGAAAATATAACCAAAGTGTTCCAGCAAGGTTCGCGAACGATAAAGGCGTTATCTAACGTCAGCCTGCATGTCCCGGCCGGACAGATCTATGGCGTCATCGGCGCATCCGGTGCCGGAAAAAGTACGCTGATTCGTTGCGTGAATCTGCTCGAACGCCCTTCTTCAGGTCGTGTGTTGGTTGATGGCGCGGATTTAACGGCGCTGAGCGAACGACAGCTGACGCAGGCCCGCCGCCAGATTGGTATGATTTTTCAGCACTTCAACCTGATGAACTCCCGCACCGTCGCTGGCAATGTTGCGCTGCCATTAGAGTTGGGTAGCCTTTCTCGTGATGAAATTAAAAAGCGCGTCTCTGAGCTCCTGGAGCTGGTCGGCCTGGCGGATAAGCACGATGCCTGGCCTGCCAATCTCTCCGGCGGGCAAAAACAGCGTGTTGCCATTGCCCGCGCTCTGGCCAGTAACCCGAAAGTTCTGCTGTGTGATGAAGCCACCAGCGCATTAGATCCAGCCACCACGCGCTCAATTCTGGAATTACTGAAAGATATTAACCGCCGTCTGGGCCTGACTATTCTGTTAATTACCCATGAGATGGATGTGGTGAAACGCATCTGCGATCAGGTTGCGGTCATCAGCCAGGGTGAGCTGATTGAGAAAGACAGCGTAAGTGAAGTCTTCTCGTACCCCAAAACCCCGCTGGCGCAACAGTTCATCCAGTCAACCCTGCATCTGGATATTCCAGACGACTACCAGCAGCGCCTGTCGCCCGAAGCGGGTCCTGACAGCATGCCATTACTGCGTATGGAATTTACCGGCCAGTCCGTCGATGCACCATTGCTGTCTGAAGCAGCGCGGCGTTTCAATATCAATAACAACATTATCAGTGCGCAGATGGATTACGCCGGCGGTGTGAAGTTTGGCATCATGCTGGCGGAAATTCACGGTAGCGAAAGCGATACACAAGCCGCCATTCAGTGGCTGCAGGAACATCATGTCAAAGTCGAGGTATTAGGTTATGTCTGAAGCGATGATTGCGCTGCTGGGGCGCGGCGTCTGGGAAACGTTGATGATGACCTTTGTCTCTGGCTTTTTCGGCTTCGTTCTGGGTTTACCGGTCGGCGTACTGCTGTATGTCACCCGTCCGGGACAGATTCTTGAAAACAAAGGGCTGTACCGTGTGCTGTCCGCCCTGGTTAACATTTTCCGCTCGATCCCCTTCATTATCCTCCTTGTGTGGATGATTCCGTTTACCCGCGTCATCGTTGGAACCTCTATTGGCTTACAGGCGGCCATCGTGCCCCTGACTGTCGGTGCGGCACCGTTTATTGCCCGCATGGTTGAAAATGCCCTGCTGGAACTCCCGACCGGGTTAATTGAAGCATCACGCGCGATGGGTGCCACGCCGATGCAAATCGTGCGCAAAGTCCTGCTGCCCGAAGCCCTGCCCGGCCTTGTTAACGCGGCCACCATTACGTTGATTACCCTGGTAGGTTACTCGGCGATGGGCGGCGCAGTCGGCGCGGGCGGCCTCGGACAAATTGGCTACCAGTATGGTTATATCGGATATAACGCGACGGTGATGAATACGGTATTAGTGTTATTAGTCGTTTTGGTGTATCTCATACAATTCTGTGGCGACCGCATCGTGCGTGCTGTGTCCCATAAATAAGCAAGCAATATCACTATTAAGGAAAGGATATGTCTTTCAAATTTAAAAACATTGCCGCTGTGGGTGCATTAATTGGCGCGATTGCGCTGGCAGGATGCGATCAAAAAGCCAAAGATCCCAACCATATCAAAGTGGGCGTGATCGTCGGCGCTGAACAGCAGGTTGCCGAAGCGGCGGCCAAAGTGGCGAAAGATAAGTACGGTCTGGATGTTGAGCTGGTGACCTTTAATGACTATGTGCTGCCGAACGAAGCACTGAGCAAAGGCGATATCGATGTGAATGCGTTCCAGCACAAACCGTATCTGGATCAACAGATCAAAGATCGCGGTTACAAGCTGGTTTCTGTAGGTAACTCTTTTGTTTATCCGATTGCAGGCTATTCGAAAAAAATCAAATCGCTGGATCAACTGCAGGATGGCGCACAGGTTGCCATTCCTAACGATCCAACCAACCTGGGCCGTTCGCTGCTGCTGCTGCAGAAAGTGGGCCTGATCAAGCTGAAAGACGGTGTGGGCCTGCTGCCAACCTCGCTGGATATCGTTGAGAATCCAAAACACCTGAAGATTGTTGAGCTGGAGGCGCCACAGCTGCCACGTTCACTGGACGATCAGCAAATCGCCCTGGCCGTGATCAACACCACTTACGCCAGCCAGATTGGCCTGACGCCGGCGAAAGATGGCATCTTTGTGGAAGATAAAGACTCCCCTTACGTGAACCTGATTGTGGCGCGTGAAGACAACAAAGACGCGGAAAATGTGAAGAAATTCGTGCAGGCTTATCAGTCTGACGAAGTGGCTGACGCGGCCAATAAAGTGTTTAACGGTGGTGCCGTTAAAGGCTGGTAAGGTCGTCTGATCTTTTCCCTCAGGGCGGCTTTTAGCCGCCCTTTCTGTTATTGCCATTTGCTGACTTGTTATTTATCCGTGTCCTTGTTTCAATAACGCCACTTTTTGACACTTGAGGATGTTGCTATGCGTTTTTTACCGCTCTGCTTGTTAGCATTGATGCTGACAGGGTGTGTTCGGGAGTATCACCCAATAAGCAGCGCACCTTCTCATCCGCAGCAATCCAGCGAACCGACACGTAAGCCAACGTATCGTCCCGCCCCCGTTAAGGTGTACACCGATGCTGCCGATCTGGTGAGCAAGCCCTTCCGCGATCTGGGTGAAGTCTCCGCAGAAGATTGCCAGATGAGCAATCAGAGTTCACCGCCCAATATCGCTACCGCGCGTAAACGTATGCAGATTAAAGCCGCGCAGATGAAAGCTAATGCGGTACTGCTTCACAAATGTGAAATCGTGAGCAGCACCCCGGGCTGCTACCGTCAGGCTGTCTGCCAGGGTTCGGCGCTGAAAGTCACCAGTCAATGAGTGATTTTGCCTTTGCGCAGATCGGCGTAATCCGTTCGCCGTGGAAAGAAAAGTTCGCTGTCCCGCGTCAGCCTGGTCTGGTTCAGGACGGCGGCGGCGAACTGCATCTTTTGCCGCCTTATAATCAGGCAGAGGCCGTGCGCGGCCTGGAAGACTTCAGCCATCTCTGGGTGCTGTTTGTTTTTCATCAGACCCTGGAAGGCGGCTGGCGTCCGACCGTTCGCCCGCCCCGCCTGGGCGGTAACGCGCGCATGGGCGTTTTTGCTACGCGATCGACCTTTCGCCCTAATCCGATTGGGATGTCGCTGATTGAGCTCAAAGGCATCCGTTGCGCGAAGCAACAGGTCATTCTGGAGCTGGGCAGTCTGGATCTGGTGGACGGCACGCCGGTGGTCGATATCAAGCCCTATCTGCCCTTCGCCGAAGCCCTGCCTGAGGCGAGAGCGGGTTTTGCGCAGTCCGCGCCGGAAAGCAGCATGCCTGTGCGGTTTTCGCCGCTGGCCGGGCAGCAGTTGCAGCAGTATGCGCACTATCCCTATCTTGCCCGCTTTATCCGTGAGGTTCTTGCGCAGGATCCACGCCCCGCTTACCGTAAAGGTGAGGAAAAGGATCGCATTTATGCCGCCTCGCTGCTTGAGTTTACTGTGCGCTGGCGCGTTGATCATGCAGGCACGGAAGTCGTGGCCATCGATCCGCGTTAAAACCCGCTTTTTAGCCGGTGATCTCACTGGTACACTAGCCGCCAGCCTATTTTTGTCCGTGAATTTCCGATCAACTGGAATTGTAATCAATGCGTACTACTCAATATCTGCTCTCTACTCAGAAAGAGACACCGTCTGACGCGGAAGTGATCAGCCACCAGCTGATGCTGCGTGCCGGCATGATCCGTAAACTGGCCTCAGGGTTATATACCTGGCTGCCAACCGGACTGCGCGTATTAAAAAAAGTCGAAAACATCGTTCGCGAAGAAATGAACAACGCCGGTGCCATTGAGATTTCAATGCCTGTGGTCCAACCCGCAGACCTGTGGCAGGAGAGCGGCCGCTGGGAGCAGTACGGTCCAGAATTACTGCGTGTTGCCGATCGTCATGAACGTCCGTTTGTGCTCGGCCCAACGCATGAAGAAGTGATTACCGATCTGATTCGTAATGAGCTGAGCTCTTATAAACAGCTGCCGCTGAATCTGTATCAAATTCAGACCAAATTCCGTGATGAAGTGCGCCCACGTTTTGGCGTGATGCGTTCGCGCGAGTTCATCATGAAAGACGCCTACTCCTTCCATACCACGCAGGAATCACTGCAGGAAACCTATGACGCGATGTACCGCGCTTATAGTCAGATCTTCAGCCGTATGGGTCTGGATTTCCGTGCCGTGCAGGCGGACACCGGCTCGATTGGTGGCAGTGCCTCACATGAGTTCCAGGTACTGGCACAGAGCGGCGAAGATGATGTGATCTTCTCAACCGACTCTGACTATGCGGCGAACATTGAACTGGCCGAAGCCGTGGCACCGGCGGGCGAACGCCCTGCGCCTCAGGAAACAATGCGTCAGATCGATACACCGAATGCCAAAACCATCGCCGATCTGGTGAATCAGTTCCAGATGCCGATTGAGAAAACCGTGAAGACGCTGATGGTCAAGGGTGCAGAGGGAAGCGGTCATGCTCTGGTTGCCTTCCTGGTCCGCGGCGATCACGAACTGAACGAAATTAAGGCTGAAAAATCGCCGCTGGTTGCGTCACCGCTGGTTTTCGCGACCGAAGAAGAGATTCGTGCCGTGGTGGGTGCTGGCTTTGGTTCGCTGGGGCCGGTCGGGTTGACGATGCCGATTATCGCAGACCGTACCGTGGCGAAGATGAGTGATTTCTGCGCCGGTGCAAATGTGGACGGTAAGCACTACGTTGGCATTAACTGGGAACGCGATCTGCCCATGGCCGAGGTTGCTGATATCCGTAATGTGGTAGAAGGCGATCTGAGCCCGGACGGCAAAGGCACATTGCAGATCAAACGTGGTATCGAAGTAGGCCATATTTTCCAGTTGGGCACCAAATACTCCGAAGCGATGAAAGCGGCCGTTCAGGGTGAAGATGGTCGTAATCAGGTCATGACGATGGGGTGCTACGGCATCGGTATTACCCGTGTAGTGGCGGCGGCGATCGAGCAGAACCATGACGATCGCGGTATCATCTGGCCTGCGGCACTGGCCCCGTTCGACGTAGCGATTCTGCCAATGAACATGCAGAAATCATTCCGCGTAAAAGAGTTAGCGGAAGAACTGTACAACACGCTGCGCGCGAAAGGCGTCGAGGTGATTCTGGATGACCGTAAAGAACGTCCAGGCGTTATGTTCGCCGATATGGAACTGATTGGCGTCCCGCATACCATCGTGATTGGCGATCGCAATCTTGATAACCAGGAGATCGAATACAAAGCCCGTCGTGCCGGTGAAAAGCAGATGATTAAGCAGGATGAGATTGTCGATTTCCTGCTCAAGGCACTGAACAAGTAAGCCTGCCATAACGCCCCTTCATGGGGCGTTTTTTTTAACGCATGGTCGACTCTGTTCTCCTGACGACCACAGGTAATTCTCTGGCCACGTCTTACAGCACTTTACCGCGCAATGCTTTGGTCTGGCTGCGCCGTGATTTCCCTTCCAGCCTGCGCGCTTTCGACGCGCGTGTCGGTCGTGTTGAGCGCCGGACTTTCTCTACCTTCGTGAGCTCCTGAATCAAATTCACCAGCCGTTGCAGCGCCGCTTCGCGGTTCATCTCCTGGCTGCGGTATTCCTGCGCCTTGATGATAATCGTCCCGTCGCCGGTAATTAAATGATGGCTGGCACTGAGCAACCGCTCTTTATAAAACGGCGGCAGGGAAGACGCGGCGATATCAAAACGCAGATGAATAGCGGTGCTGGTTTTGTTGACGTGCTGGCCCCCTGCCCCCTGCGCCCGAATGGCCGTCAGTTCAATTTCATTGTCTGGCAGCTCGACATTCCGTGACAGCGCAATCATCGTCCACCCGCCTTTGTCCGGTTCCCGTTTTTTCGCTCTGACCTGTTCATCAACTTAACCTTTCGTGCTTTATCCTGAAACGTCTGATACGGCGTAGTCCGCTACTTTAGCAGTGATTTGCTCGCTGTTCCTGCTTTCGCCTGGCTGATTTTCTTGAAATGCCTGTGATATAGTCGCAAATCAACCAGAGTATTTATGCTCTGCTGAGGAGGTGCCCGTGCAAAAATATTGTGAGTTAGTTCGCCAAAAATATGCCGAAATTGGCAGCGGAGATCTGGGCTATATTCCCGATGCCATCGGCTGCGCGCTTAACGCGCTTGATGCTATTGCCGCGAATGCTGCGCTAAACTCTTCTCTCAGGGAACAGGCGGCTTATGCCGCCGCAAACTTATTGGTGAGCGACTATGTTGATGAATGAAGCTTATAAACCCATCAATTGCGATGACTACGATAATCTGGAACTCGCCTGCCAAAAAAACTGGATGCTGTCGCTGGCGTTAAAAGATGGCGAGCAGCTAAAGGCAAAGGCCAGGGACATCCTTTCACGTAAAAACGTGGAGTATCTGGCCATTGAACTGTCCGGTGAAACGCGCGAGTTACGTCTCGATCATATTGCCAGTTTTAGCCATCCTGAACTCGGCACCGTCGTGGTCAGCGAAGAGTAATTCACTTCCCGTCGGGCGGGATGCATTCCCGCCCATCTCATCAGGGCTTTAACGAACTGTAGTACGCCGCTAAATCTGTTATCTCCTCATCGCTGAGCCCCGCAACAAACGCTTTCATCACCTCTGCCTGACCACCGTTGCGCTCTCCCTTCTTATAGGCCTGTAGCGCGTGCGCGAGATAAGCGGCGTTTTGGCCCGCCAGGCTGGGATAAAGGGGAACCGTCGCAATGCCTTTCGGACCATGGCAGGCCGTACAGGCCGCCGAACGCTGTTCGCCCGCGTGAATATCGCCTGCGGCACAAGCCGGAAACAACGTAAAAAACGTTAATGCCACTATCCATTGTTTCACAACGATACTCCTGTAGGTTTGTGCCAGTGAATCTGCCAGCCCTGTGCCTCCCCTGCTGCGCCTTCACGGGTCACGAACAGGCCGGGCGCGCAAATAAGCGTTTGATTGTAATAAATGAGCGGAATACGTTCCCGCTGCCATGACGGGATATTCAACCCCTGCCAGATTTTCTTCATCTCGCGCCCGCCCGCGCGATCCACAATATGCACGTACCCTGTCGCGTGAAAACGCACAAATACCTGTTCCTCCAGCGTCGGTCGTCGTAGTAAAGGCATTGTATAATCGGGCTGCAGCGTGCCGATATGCTGCGGCAGGGGCAATGTCTGGTTGAGATTCTTCCAGGCGATTTCGCAGTCGCGTAACGATTCTCTGATCGGCAAAATATAAAGCTGCTGGCGATAACGGCGAATTTCGCTGTGGCCTAACCGTAGCCGTGGCTGGGCATCTTCACGACTCAGCATCACTTCCTGACGAATGCGGCGCAACGCATCGCGCGAGGGCATTTGCGCGCCCTGTCCGGCCAGCCAGCGACGCAGCAAAGCATTACTGCGCACTTCACTCATCGTCAGTAACGCGGAGAAACACAGGCTACCGTCCGGCTGAATCAGCGCAGCGAGTTGTTCCGCCAGCAACTCATCCAGCAGTTGCTCCTGCTCAGCACAGAGTGCCGCACTGCGCGCCGTCGCACTGGCGAAATGAGGCCAGCGTGCCACGACGGCCGGTAAGAGTTGCTGACGAAGAAAATTGCGGTCGTAACGCACATCCTGATTGCTCTCATCTTCAACCCATTGCAACTGATGCGTTTGGGCATACAGCTCTAATGACTGCCGGGAACAGCTTAACAGCGGGCGAAGCAGAGGGTTTTTACCCAGAGAGCCCGCCACCGGCATGGCCGCCAGACCGGCCGGGCCACTGCCGCGTTTCAGGGCCAGCAGGACGGTTTCACACTGATCGTCCAGGTGCTGTGCGGTAAGGAGTTTCTCATCCGCATGGAGCGCCTGGTGCAATGCCCGATAACGCGCCTGCCGCGCCGCCGCTTCAATGCCATCGCCCTGATCGGTTACCTGCACGCGCAGGATCTCGCAGGGGATCTGCCATGTTGCGCACAGGGTCTGGCAATGCGCCGCCCAGTGGTCGGCATTAGCACTGAGGCCATGATGGACATGCAGCGCACGCAACCGCGAGGCCGGATGGTGCTGTTGCCAGTCCCGCAGCTTATGCAGCAGGACGGTAGAATCCAGGCCACCGCTAAACGCCACTACCAGCGCGTCGTTTTCATTCAGCAGTGCGTCAAAATCAGACATGATAATTCCATAACTCAGGCAGTGGGACGAGCCATAAAGCCGCCAGTTTACGCCTGATACAACTCAAGCGGCAAACCATCCGGGTCAGCAAAAAAGGTACAGGGTTTCCCGGTAAGCGCGTCAATGCGAATGGGTTCGCATGTCACGCCCTGCGTGTCCAGATAGCGCACCGCGGCTTCCACGTCCGGCACGCTGAAAGCCAGATGGCGAAGGCCACAGGCTTCCGGCTGACTGACCCGGGCGGGCGGGTGTGGAAAGGAAAACAGCTCAATGGTGTACTGACCGTTTAACGCCAGATCGCCTTTCCACGAATCGCGCGCTTCGCGGTAGTGCTCACTTTGCAGTTCAAATCCCAGTATGTCGCAGTAAAAGGCTTTACTGCGATGATAATCTGACGCAATGATGGCGATATGGTGAATGTGCGTTAGCTGTAGCATGTTTGCTCCCTGTTGGTCCTTCATTCCTGTTCCCCGCTCTGTTTCAGCACACGTACCCGATATTCACCTTCTTCGGTTAGCGTCGCGCCGTGAATATCTGTCTCAAAGCCAGGATAGTGGCGCCCAATGCTACACAGCATGAGCAGGAAGTCGAGCACGGCGCGGCTTTGTTCTGTGATCATTTCGCCAGGCATCACCAGCGGTACACCGGGAGGATAAGGCAATATCATGTTGGCAGAGATACGGCCCACCAGCTCATTCATGTTTACGGTCTCAATATTGCCTTTCACCTGCTGCTGGAACGCCTGATGCGGCGTCATTTTCATCTCAGGTAAGACATCAAAGGCTTTCAGCATCAGACGCGGCAGGTCATGTTGCTGAATCAGGCGATGAATCCCCTGCGCCAGCGTCTGGATGCGCATCGTGCGGTAAAAGTCGGGATCTTCCGCATACAGATCCGGCAGCATGTTTTTTACGCGCAGATTCAGGTCGTAGGCGCGCTTAAATTCGGTTAATCCACGCAGCACGCTCATCGCCTTGGTCTTGTCGATGCCAATACTGAACAGGAACAACAGGTTATACGGACCGGTCTTTTCCACCACAATCCCACGCTCATCAAGGAATTTCGCCACCAGCGCAGCGGGGATCCCCTCTTCGGCCATTTCTCCTAACTCGCTCATGCCCGGTGTAAGAATGGTGACTTTGATCGGATCGAGATACATATGATCGCGATCGGCCTGGGTGAAACCATGCCACGCTTCGTCTCCCGGCTGGATCGGCCAGCACTGCGCTTCATCCACATGCTCTGGTTGCCAGATATCAAAGAACCAGCTGTCCGACTCTTCGCGCAACCGCTGTATTTCACGACGAAAATGTAACGCGCGCTCGACTGACCGATTGATGAGCCTTTTCCCCGGATTCCCCCGCAGCATGGCGGCGGCTGTTTCAATAGAGGAAACAATCGCGTAATTGGGCGATGTGGTGGTGTGCATCATGTAGGCTTCATTAAAGGTTTGTTCGTCGTACTCGCCTTTGATGTGAATTAATGAGGCCTGCGAAAAGGCAGCCAGCAGTTTATGCGTGGACTGGGTTTCATAAATCACCTTGCCCGGTATCCGCTCACCGCTCATGCCGCTTTTCCCCTCATAGATAGGGTGAAAATTGGTGTAAGGCACCCAGGCCGAATCAAAGTGAATCGAGGGGACGTCGAGCGTTTGCTTGATGTACTGCGTGTTATAAAGCAAACCGTCGTAGGTCGAGTTAGTAATTACTGCATGAACGGGCCAGCTGGCGCGCGGCGTGGCAGCCACTTTCTGTTCAATGCTGGTACGGGTAAATTCTTTTTGCGGAATGCCGCCCAGAATGCCTAAGGCATTGCGTGTGGGTTTTAGCCAGACAGGAATCAGATCGCTCATCATCAGCAAGTGGGTAAGCGACTTGTGGCAGTTACGGTCAACCAGAATCGTGCTGCCTGCCGGCGCGGCATACATGCCCACGATCTTGTTCGAGGTCGAGGTGCCGTTGGTCACCATATAGCTCTGTTCCGCACCGAACGTGCGGGCGATGTACTCTTCGGCCTCAAGATGTGGTCCGGTATGATCCAGCAGCGAGCCCAGCTCAGTCACCGAAATCGAAATATCCGACTTAAGCGTATTCGCGCCAAAGAAGTCATAGAACAAACAGCCCACCGGACTTTTCTGGAAGGCCGTCCCGGCCATATGGCCCGGAGTGCAGAACGTGTACTTTCCCTCTTTCACATAGGTGAACAACGCTTTGGTTAACGGTGGTGTAATGTGGTCGAGGTAATCATCCGTGTACTGGCGGATGTGCAAGGCGATATCGTCGGCCGCATTCAGCGCGTACTCAAAAAAATGCAGCGGTAGCCGCATCTCATTGATGCTGATATCCATTTGCGAGTGGGTATTAATAAAGGCATACAGGGGCAGGTATTCATTGAGCTGATTAATTTCACCGCACAGCTCAGGGCTGTTGTGCTCATCCCAGTCAAAAATCACACCGCTGATACGGGGATTGTGTTCAATCAGTTTGAGAAGATCATCTGTGTTTTTAGGCCGTATGAGCTGAAAACCTTGCTGACTCAGTGCTACATCCAACTCGCGTAACGGTTCATCTTTGTAAAACACGCCATGCGCGCCCATGATCGCCAGAATATTCAATGCACATCTCCCTGATTGTTGAGGCATTGAGTAAGCATAGCGAATTACGCCACGAAACCGCAGTCAGATTCGTGGCATAAAAAAAGCGGAC
Organism: Pantoea sp. SGAir0180; assembly: GCF_043546245.1. Lineage (NCBI taxonomy): Bacteria > Pseudomonadati > Pseudomonadota > Gammaproteobacteria > Enterobacterales > Erwiniaceae > Pantoea > Pantoea sp. SGAir0180. The sequence continues at coordinate 2,927,627 of NZ_CP028071.1, forward strand.
CGGAGTCCGCTTTTACGTCACAGCACTGAATCAGGCGTAGCCATAACTCATCAGACGCTGATAACGGCGATCTAATAATTCTTCGGTGCTTAACCCTTCCAGGTCGGCCAGATCGGCCAGCAGTTGCTGTTTTAGCGTCTGCGCCATTTCTACCGGATGGCGATGCGCGCCGCCCAGTGGCTCAGGGATGACCGAATCAATCAGCTTAAGCTCTTTCAGACGCGGCGCGGTAATGCCCATCGCTTCTGCGGCCAGCGGCGCTTTATCGGCGCTTTTCCACAGAATAGAGGCACAGCCTTCCGGTGAAATGACCGAATAGGTGCTGTACTGCAGCATGTTCACTTTGTCGCCCACGCCGATAGCCAGTGCGCCACCCGAACCGCCCTCACCGATAACGGTACAGATAACCGGTACTTTCAGGCCTGACATTTCGCGCAGGTTGCGTGCGATAGCTTCAGACTGACCGCGCTCTTCCGCGCCCACGCCCGGATACGCACCCGGCGTGTCGATAAAGGTGATAATAGGCATTTTAAAGCGTTCGGCCATTTCCATCAGGCGCAACGCTTTGCGATAGCCTTCCGGTGCCGGCATACCAAAATTACGGCGAATCTTCTCTTTGGTTTCGCGCCCTTTCTGGTGACCGATGATCATCACAGGACGGCCGTCGAGGCGGGCAATCCCGCCGACAATCGCTTTGTCATCCGCATAAGCGCGGTCACCCGCAAGCTCATCGAAATCGTCAAACGCATTGCGCACATAATCAAAGGTATAAGGACGTAATGGATGTCGCGCCAGTTGGGCGATTTGCCATGCGCCCAAATCGGCGAAGATTTTACGTGTCAGCTCAACGCTTTTCTCGCGCAGACGCTTAACTTCTTCGTCGAGATTGACGTGTTTATCGTCCTGACGACCAATCGAGGTAAGCGAATCAATTTTTGCTTCCAGTTCTGCGATTGGCTGTTCAAAATCCAGGTAATTAAGACTCATAATGTTCCTGTTTTAGTCAAACTCCAGTTCTACCTGCTCCGATCCAATTAACGACCGCAAATCGTTGAGTAAACGATCGCTGGGCGATATTCGCCACGCTGCACCAAAGCGTAGCTTCGCTCGCGCGTCGGCTCTCTGATAGTAGAGATGCACCGGAATTGTCCCTGAACGATGAGGCTCAAGGGACTGACGGAGTCGGTTTAATAGCTGGTCATCAATTTGCCTGTCTGTCAGCGAGATAGCAAGTCCGCGCGCGTATTTTTCACGCGCTTCATCTATGTCCATGACTTCACGGGCGGTCATTTTAAGGCCACCACTAAAGTCATCAAAGCTGACCTGTCCGCTGACGATCAGGATACGGTCTTTCTCCAGCAGTTGCTGGTATTTATCTAACGCATCGGTAAATAACATGACTTCAAGACGGCCAGAGCGGTCGTCCAGTGTACAAATACCAATTCGGTTGCCGCGTTTGGTCACCATTACACGCGCAGCAATCACCAGGCCTGCCGCGACGGTAATCTTACCACGATCGGTCGGATGCATATCTTTCAAACGCATCCCACCCACGTAACGCTCAATTTCTTTCAGATACTGGTTAATCGGGTGGCCGGTCAGATACAAACCCAGGGTTTCCCGTTCACCGTCCAGTTTCACCTGTTCCGGCCATGGCGTGACGCTGGCGTAAGACTGTTCGACCTGCTCAGGCTCATCGGCCAGCACGCCAAACATGTCGGCCTGACCGATTGCTTCCGCTTTAGCATGCTGATCTGCCGCTTTCAGCGCATCGTTCAGTGCGCTCATCAGGGCGGCACGATGTGGGCCCAGACGATCAAAGGCGCCGGACATGATCAACTTTTCCATCACGCGGCGATTGATCTTTTTGGTATCCGTTCGCGCGCAGAGATCGAACAGTTCGCGGAAGTAACCGCCTTCGTTACGCGCATCGATGATCGCTTCGATCGGCCCTTCCCCCACACCTTTGATGGCGCCGATACCGTAAACGATCTCGCCCTCATCATTAACGTGGAACTGATACAGACCTGAGTTAATGTCCGGCGGCAGGACTTTCAGGCCCATGCGCCAGCATTCATCTACCAGACCCACCACTTTTTCTGTGTTGTCCATATCCGCCGTCATCACAGCCGCCATGAATTCCGCTGGATAGTGCGCTTTCAGCCATAAGGTCTGATAAGACACCAGCGCGTAAGCGGCGGAGTGCGACTTGTTAAAGCCATAACCCGCGAATTTCTCTACCAGATCGAAGATTTTCATCGACAGTTCGCCATCGATGCCCATCTTTTCCGCGCCCTCTTTAAAAACAGAGCGCTGTTTGGCCATCTCTTCAGGCTTCTTCTTACCCATGGCGCGACGCAGCATGTCCGCCCCGCCCAGCGTGTAGCCGGACAAGACCTGGGCAATCTGCATAACCTGTTCCTGGTAGAGGATAATGCCGTAGGTCGGCTCCAGTACCGGCTTCAGGCTTTCGTGTTGCCACTGAATATCCGGGTAAGAGATGGCTTCCCGACCGTGCTTACGGTCAATGAAGTTATCAACCATGCCCGACTGTAAGGGCCCCGGACGGAACAGGGCCACAAGCGCGATCATATCTTCAAAACAGTCAGGCTTCAGGCGCTTAATCAGATCTTTCATGCCGCGCGATTCAAGCTGGAAAACCGCAGTGGTTTCCGCGCGCTGCAGCATGTCGAAGCTCTTTTTGTCTTCAAGCGGAATGGTTGCGATATCGATCGGCGGTAAGCCCTGCTTTTCGCGGCGCGGGTTAATCATTTTCAGCGCCCAGTCAATGATGGTGAGCGTTCGCAGCCCCAGGAAGTCAAACTTTACCAGGCCCGCATATTCCACATCATTTTTATCGAACTGGGTTACCGGATACTGACCGTTTTCATCACAATACAGCGGTGCAAAATCGGTGATCTTCGTTGGCGCGATCACCACGCCACCCGCATGTTTACCGGCGTTTCGGGTTACCCCTTCCAGCTTCCGCGCCATATCGATAAGCGCTTTAACCTCTTCATCCGCCTCGTAAATTTCAGGCAGCTGCGGTTCCGCGGCAAAGGCTTTGTCCAGCGTCATGCCCGGATCGGGCGGCACCAGTTTTGAAATACGATCGACAAAACCATAGGGATGGCCCAGCACGCGGCCCACGTCACGAATGACCGCCTTAGCCGCCATCGTACCGAAGGTAATAATCTGGGATACCGCTTCGCGGCCGTACATATCGGCCACGTGTTCAATCACCTGGTCACGTTTTTCCATACAGAAATCGACGTCGAAATCGGGCATGGAAACGCGTTCAGGGTTAAGAAAACGTTCGAACAGCAGGTCGAACTCAAGGGGATCGAGATCGGTAATTTTGAGCGCATAGGCCACCAGCGAACCGGCCCCCGAACCGCGTCCCGGCCCTACCGGTACGCCGTTATCTTTCGACCACTGGATAAACTCCATTACGATCAGGAAGTAGCCGGGGAATCCCATCTGGTTGATTACGTTCAGTTCAACGTCCAGACGTTCATCGTATTCCGGCCGTTTTTCCGCCCGCACGGCTTCATCCGGGAACAGCATCGCCAGACGCTCTTCCAGCCCCTCACGGGATTTCATTACCAGGAAATCCTCGGTGGTCATGTCGCCCGTCGGGAACTGCGGCAGAAAGTACTCACCCAGTCTGACGGTGACGTTACAACGCTTAGCAATCTCTACGCTGTTTTCGAGCGCTTCAGGGATGTCTGCGAACAACTCGCACATCTCGTCTTCGCTGCGCATATATTGCTGAGGACTGTAATTACGGGGCCGTTTAGGATCGTCCAGCGTATAACCATCATGAATGGCGACGCGAATTTCATGCGCATCAAAGTCCTCTTCATTCAGGAAGCAGACCTCGTTCGTGGCCACAACCGGGATGCCTTCGGCAATCGCCAGCTCAACGGCGGCGTGCAGATAGGTTTCTTCGTCGGGTCGGCCGGTACGTACCAGTTCCAGGTAATAGCGATCGGCAAAATGTTGCTGATAAAATGCCAGGCACTCTGAAACCAGTGCGCTGTTACCGCGCAGCAGACTGCGCCCCACATCTCCACGACGGCCACCTGACAGCAGGATCAGACCTTCCTGTAATTCAGCCAGCCAGTCACGATCGATTATCGGACCGGCCACACCGTAACCGCGTTGATACGCGCGGGAAATGAGTAACGTGAGGTTTTGATAGCCGGTGTTGTTGGCCGCCAGCACCGTAATCTGGGTCAGTTCATCCCCCATCAGTTCACTGGCAACGTTAAAATCCGCCCCGATAATCGGTTTGATCCCCGCCCCATGCGCACCACCGTAAAATTTCACCAGACCACACAGGTTGGTGAAGTCGGTAATCGCCATGGCTGGCATGCCTAACGCAGCCGCTTTCTTAATCAGCGGGCCGGTTTTCGCCAGGCCGTCGATCATGGAATAGTCGCTGTGAACATGCAGATGTATAAAACGGGGTTCGGCCATATCAGTTTCCGGTTAAAACAGGGGCGGATTAGCGCAGCGTGGAGGCGCTGCTCGCCAGCACTTCGGCATCGATGAGCGCATTACGCACCGGCGCAAAGCTGCGGCGGTGATGTGGTGTTGCGCCATACTGCGTTAACTTTTCCATATGTAACGCCGTAGGATAACCTTTATGTTGCGCAAAACCATACTGCGGAAACAACAAATCCAGCTCTGCCATTTCACGATCGCGCGTGACTTTGGCGATGATCGAGGCCGCACTGATTTCAGCAACCAGGCTGTCGCCTTTTACTACGGCCAGTGATGGCACAGGCAAGGCCGGACAGCGATTGCCGTCAATCAGCACATAATCAGGCGTGATCGCCAGGCCGGCCACCGCGCGCTGCATCGCCAGCATCGTGGCATGCAGAATATTCAGGCTGTCGATCTCTTCCGGTTCGGCACGGCCCAGACTCCAGGCCAGCGCATGCTCTTTAATCTGATCAAACAGCGCCAGGCGACGTTTCTCTGAGAGCTTTTTCGAATCGGCCAGGCCCGGAATGGGTTTCGCCGGATCGAGAATTACCGCCGCAGTCACCACCGCACCAACCAGCGGGCCGCGCCCCACTTCATCCACACCGGCAATCAGTCGGGCGTTGGGATAGATAAAATCAGCCATTGGCGAGCTCCAGTACCGCATTTGCGGCTTGTTCGTCCGCATTCCAGCGAATCTGCTGGTGCAGTTCGTGGAAGGTCTGCAATAACGTTTCGCGTTCATGACTGGCATGTAACAGCGGATCCAGCGCCGCAGCCAGCGCTTCAGGTTGGCACTCATCCTGCAGCAGCTCTTTGACAAGCTCTCGCCCGGCCAGCAGGTTAGGCAACGAAACGTAGTCGGTTTTGACCAGGCGTTTTGCCAGCCAGAAGGTAAACGGCTTCATGCGGTAGCCCACGACCATGGGGCATTTCGCCAGCATGCATTCAAGCGCCGCGGTGCCGGACGCCAGCAGCGCAGCATCACTGGCCACCATCGCTTCACGGCCCTGCCCGTCCAGCAGATGCACGGGCAGCTCCGGCGCAACCTGCGCTTTGATTTGCTCAAACTGCTCGCGGCGCTTCGGGTTAACCAGCGGTACCACAATTTCCAGCGCCGGATAGCGCTTACGCAGTATCTGCGCCGTTTTAAGAAAGTCAGCACTCAGCATGTCAACTTCGGCACTGCGACTGCCGGGCAATAACGCCAGACACTGGGCATTGTTGTCAATGCCCAGATGGCGACGGGCGGCGGCTTTGTCGGGCTGTAGCGGCATAGCATCCGCCATGGTGTGGCCGATAAAACGGCACGGGACACCGAAACGATCGTAAAAGGCTTTTTCAAACGGCAGAAATGCCAGCACCAGATCGGTGTTGCGACCGATTTTGAACACCCGTTTTTGCCGCCAGGCCCAGACAGAGGGACTGACGTAATGAATCGTGCGAATGCCTGCGCGCTTAAGATTACCTTCCAGCGTGATATTGAAATCCGGTGCGTCAATACCGACAAACACATCGGGTTTCAGCGAGATAAAGCGCTGTGTCAGATCGCGACGAATAGCCAGCAAGCGGCGCAATCGTCCCAGCACTTCCACAATGCCCATCACCGCCAGTTCTTCCATTTCGTACCAGGCTTCACAGCCTTCGGCCTGCATCAATGGGCCTGCGACGCCAACAAACCGGGCATCAGGATGACGCGCTTTTAAGGCACGAATCAGGCCTGCACCAAGGATGTCGCCAGAGGTTTCTCCGGCGACGACGGCTATCGTAAGGGGACGCGCTGACATGAATTAGCGAATTAATCCACGAGTTGAACGGGCAAAAAAGTCATAGAAAGGCTGCACTTCACTGTGTTGCTGAGCAATCGCTTCGATTTCTGGCTTAACCTCATCCAGCGTTCTGCCGCTGCGGTAAAGCAACTTATAGGCATTACGAATCGCGTGCAGTGACTCTTTGCTGAAGCCGCGACGTTTCAGGCCTTCAATATTGATTCCGAATGGCGTCGCGTGATTCCCCTGTGCAATAACATAGGGCGGCACATCCTGAGCAACGCCTGAACACCCGCCAACCATCACATGCGCGCCAATGGTGCACCACTGGTGCACAGCGGTCATACCGCCAATGATGGCGAAATCATCCACCGTGACATGGCCGCCCAGCGTGGCGTTGTTGGCCATGATGCAGCGGTTGCCGATCACACAGTCATGGGCGATGTGGACGTTAACCATCAGCAGGTTGTCGCTGCCGACAACCGTGACATTCGTGCCCTGCGTCGTGCCGCGATGAATGGTGACGCTTTCACGGATTCGGTTACGATCGCCAATCTCAACCCGGGTAGGTTCGCCCGCGTATTTTAAATCCTGATTCACTTCACCAATGGAGGCGAACTGATAGATCTGATTGTCTTTACCGATACGTGTATGGCCATTCACCACAACGTGTGACTTGAGTACGGTTCCTTCACCAATTTCAACATTCGCCCCGATAAAGCAGAACGGGCCGATATGAACGCCAGGGCCGATGATGGCCCCGTCTTCAATGACAGAACTGGGATGGATGTTGGCGGTTGGATCAATCACGAATTATGCCTCCCGGCTACGGGCACACATCATGGTCGCTTCACAAACGATTTTACCGTCCACGGTCGCTACGCCGTTAAAGCGCGTCAGACCACGGCGGGTTTTCTCGAAAGTCACTTCCATAATCATTTGATCGCCCGGTACGACCGGACGCTTGAAACGGGCATTATCAATGCCTGCAAAATAATAGAGCTCGCCTGGCTCCAGTTTACCCACGCTTTTGAATGCCAGAATACCGGTGGCCTGCGCCATCGCTTCCAGAATCAGAACGCCGGGAAAAATCGGTTTACCAGGGAAATGCCCCTGGAAAAACGGTTCGTTAAAGGAGACGTTCTTTACCGCGCGCAGATATTTGTTTTCTTCAAAATCCAGCACGCGGTCTACCAGCAGAAACGGATAACGGTGCGGCAGCAGCTCTAAAATCTCTTCAATTTGCAGAGTATGAGTTTCAGTAGTCAAAATACTCTTCCTGTCCTAAAAATCTGATGACATCAATAACACGGCCTGCACCGATCATCATGATCGTTGGCAGGCCGCAAATAGTTTCCGTGGCGCCTGGCTTCCCTGCTTACACTGTTATTATGAAAGCCGGTCAGTCATGGGATGGCGTTTAGTCGTCTTTGCCGACTTTGCGCTCGATTGCTTTTAAGCGTTTGCTCATGTCGTCGATATTCATCACCAACGCTGCAGTTTTGCGCCAGGTTTTGTTGGGCTGTAATGGAATTCCTGAGGAGTATACACCAGGTTCTGTTATCGGACGCATAACCATGCCCATACCGGTTACGGTTACTTTGTCACAGATTTCCATATGGCCGTTGATGACGCTGGCACCGCCAATCATACAATAACGACCAATTTTTAAACTACCCGCCATGATCACACCGCCAGCAACCGCAGTATTGTCGCCAATCACTACGTTGTGGGCAATCTGACATTGGTTATCTATGATAACACCATTGCCGATCAGAGTGTTATCCAGCGCACCACGATCAATGGTCGTACAGGCACCAATTTCTACCCGATCGCCAATAATCACCGAGCCCAACTGCGGTATTTTCACCCAGTTACCCCGATCGTTCGCGTAGCCGAAGCCATCAGAACCGATGACGGTGCCGGACTGAATCAGGCAATGCTGACCAATGACTACTTCATGGTAAACCGAGACGTTAGCCCACAAACGCGTACCGCTGCCGATACGGGTTTTTTTACCCACAAAACAGCCTGCGCCAATGACAACGTTATCACCGAGCTCAACGTCAGATTCAATAACCGCATTGGCCCCGACAGAGACATTGGCACCGAGTCTCGCGCTGGGATCAATCACAGCACTTGGCGCAATATCCTGCGCGGGCTGTGGCGTAGTGTCGAGCAGCTGCGCCATTCTCGCATAGGTGAGATAAGGATTTTTCACCACCAGCGCGGCGGTTTTACACCATTCCAGATCCGCTTCCGTCAGCACCACGGCTGATGCCTGGACCAGCGCGAGCTGCTCGCGGTAGCGGCTGTTGGCAAGAAATGTGATTTGACCAGTTGTGGCGGATTGCATAGAAGCAATGCCGGAGATGGCGATATCGCCATCTCCGTGCAATTCTGCATCCAACTGCTGGGCTAAATCAGCCAGTCGAATTGATGACATCGATTATTTAACCTGCTTCGCAACTTCATCAGTGATGTCTTTCACATCAGAACCAGAATAAAGCACAGCCTGAGAATTCAGGACCAGGTCATATCCGCCGCTTTTGGCAACTGACTGAACGGCAGTCTGGATTTTTTCCAGCAGCTTGTTACGTTCCTGAACCTGACGAGTCTGGTTGTCTTTCTCAAACGCGTCTGCTTTCGCCTGGAAGGCATTGCGCTCAGATTCGATCTGCTTCTCTTTCTTGTTGCGCTCGCTCGCCTTCATGGTCGGCGCATTGCGCTGCAGATCCTGCATTTCCTGCTGAATTTTGTCGTGCTGAGAACGGAGTTCAGTGGCGCGGCCCTGGAACTCACTCTCAAGCTGTTTGGAGATAGCAGCGCGCTGAGGTGATTTCTGGAAAACCTGGCTCAGATCAACAGTTGCGACTTTATCGGCCGCCTGTGCGCCAGCAGAAGCAGCCAATGCAACACCCAGAGTAACTGCACATAACAACTTTTTCACTATAAACTCCTTACCCTCAACATGTATGTTTGCAGTGCGGAGCATAACAATGCTCCACAGCTGCAAGCTATTTTTTTCACATCCCTGTACAGAACGTTACCAGGTTTTACCAATGTTAAACTGGAACTGCTCTGACTTATCTCCATCCACTTTCTTAACCGGCTGGGCGTAGGAGAACACTAACGGCCCCAGCGGTGACATCCACTGTAAAGACACACCGGTCGAGACGCGAATGTTGTTTGGATCGCTGTAGTCAGGAATACCGGCAGCGCGCGTTTCAGCGGTGTTCTGCCATTTGGTATCCCAGACGGTACCGGCGTCAACAAACAGCGACGTACGTACCGAGTTGGAATATTTCTCACTCAGGAACGGCGTGGGCGTAATCAGCTCAAGGCTGGCAATCGCCATCGCGTTACCGCCCACCGCATCACTCGATTTACAGATACCGTTAGGATCGCTCAGGTTACAGTACGATGAGCCATCATTCAGGTAGGCCGCTTTCGGACCGATGGTGTTGGACTGGAAGCCACGCACAGTACTGGAACCACCGGCGTAGAAGTTCTCATAGAACGGCATCTCTTTGCCGCCCAGCCCGTCACCATAGCCGACACGGCCACGACCCAGCACAACCCAGGTGTGATCTTTATTGATCGGCACATACTGTTGGCTGTCCAGGGTGACTTTGTAGAACTCATTATCGGAACCCGGGATCGTCACCTTACCGTTCAGGTTGGTACGGTTACCCGAAGTCGCGAAGAAACCGCGGTCCAGCGTGTTATACGTCCAGCCATAGTTAAAGGTGAAGTCGTCAGCCGAGAAATCGCCATTGCGGTTTAACTGCTGTGGCTTACCAACCGAGTCCAGATAGCGCCACATCGCAACCTGAGGACGCATATCCGACAGGTCGTTGTGTACATAACCCAGACCGACGCGCAGCGAGTTGTTCTCATTGATTGGGAAGCCCAATGTCCCGTCTGTACCGTAACTTCTGTTGGTATAGCCGGAGAGATCGGCGTCGCTGGCCTTAAAGTTGTTGTAGAACACCCGGCCGCCCAGACTCACACCATCAACGGTGAAGTAAGGATCGGTCAGGGAGAACTCTGCATAGGTCTGGTAGTCGTTTTTGGTTCCGCTGATACCGACGGTATTCCCGGTACCCAGCCAGTTATCCTGGGTCACGCCGACCTGGAAGCTGACGCCACTTTCCGTACCGTAGCCGACGCCGAAGTTAAAGGTACCGGTGTTACGCTCTTTAACTTTGTAAACCACGTCAACCTGATCCGGTGAGCCCGGTACACGCTGCGTATCCACGTCAACGGTTTCGAAGTAACCTGTACGGTTCAGGCGCTCTTTACCCTGATCGACCAGATCGCTGCCCAGCCAGGCCCCTTCCATCTGGCGCATTTCGCGACGCAGTACGGCATCTTTCGAGGTGTCGTTACCTTCAAAGCGCACTTTACGCACGTAGTAGCGGTTGCCCGCATCCACGTTGATATGCAACTTAACGGTTTTATCGGCATCGTTAATTTCAGGCTGCGTCACGACGCGCGGATAGGCATAACCGTAGCGGCCTAACAGCTTCTTGATATCATCTTCCATCGACGTGACTTTTGCGCCGTTATACAGCTCGCCCGCCGGGATTTTGGTCAGATGTTCGATTTCCGCCGAATGGCCGGCCATGCTGCCGTTAACAATAACGCCGGCAATCTTGTACTGATCGCCTTCGGTGATGTTAACGGTGATGTAGATGCCTTTTTTATCCGGCGTCAGGCTCACCTGCGTCGAATCAATATTGAAACGGGCATAACCGCGATCCAGATAGAAGCTGCGCAGGGTTTCAAGGTCACCCGCCAGTTTCTGTTTCTGGTATTTACGGTCAGCCACCACGTTCCACCACGGCACTTCGTCACGCAGCTGGAAACGGGAAATGAGTTCGTCTGAACTGAAGGCTTTATTACCTACAATGTTGATCTGCTGAATTTTGGCAGAAACACCTTCGGTAAAGACCAGTTTCAGATCGACGCGGTTACGCGGCAGCGGTGTGACAACGGCTTTTACGCTGGCGGTATATTTACCCACGCTGTAGTAGAAGTCTTCCAGTCCCTTCTCGATTGAAGAGATTGTGGTGCGGTCTAGCGCTTCGCCGACGCGCACACCTGAGGCTTCAAGGTTCTGTTTGAGCTGATCGTCCTTAACCGCTTTGTTACCGCTGAAGGTAATGCTGGCGATGGTAGGACGTTCTTTAACCTGAACAATCAGCGTATTACCATCTCGCAGGACCTGAACATCCTCAAAGTTGCCAGTCGCGAACAGGGAGCGAATGGTATTTCTGACGTCATCGTCATTCACCGTATCGCCAACCCGAACTGGCATGCTCAGCAGAGCCGCGCCGACGGCGACTCGCTGCAGCCCTTCGAAATGAATGTCCTTCACCACGAAATCGTCTGCACCGTAAACGGTGGCGCTGCTAAACAGCAGCGACGCTATGAGCAACTTTTTCATCGCCATCGTTATTATGCGTTTTCCTAACACATCCCACGCAAGCTCGCGTTCCAGCGGTTACAGGCGTGAGAAATCATTGAAAAGTGCAAGCCCCATTAACATCACCAGCAGTATTGAGCCGATGCGATAACTAAAGTCTTGAACTCGATCGGACACCGGTCCCCCTTTGATCTTTTCGATCGCCAGGAAGAGCAAGTGCCCACCATCTAAAACCGGCAGCGGGAACAGATTGATGATTCCTAAGTTGACGCTAATCAACGCCAGGAACATCAGGTAGTAAATCATTCCGTACTCGGCTGACAAACCTGCACCTTGCGCAATCGAGATTGGGCCGCTCAGGTTGTTCAACTTCACATCACCGGTTATTAACTTGCCCAACATGGAGACGGTCAGCTTCATCAGTTGCCAGGTTTTTACACTGGCCTCACCAATGGCCGGGAACGCGCCATATTGTCTTACCGTTTTGTACTCGTCTGGCAGAGGAACAACTCGCGGAATGACGCCCGCAAACCCTTCCGCTTTATTTCCAGGTTTCGCTTCCGGCGTCAGGGTCAACTTCACCGCTTCACCGTTGCGATCGACCTCAAGGGCCATACTTTTTCCGGGGTTATCCCGAACCTGAGTCGCAAAAAGCTGCCATTGCGTTAATAACTGACCATCGACTTTAACGATCCTGTCGCCCGCTTGCAAACCGGCTTCACTGGCGGGTGAATTCTTTTGCACTTCAGCCAGTGTCGTTTCGATCTGTGGACCGCGAGGACGTATCCCCAGCGCCACCACCGGATCCTGCTTATCAGGCTCAAACTGCCAGTTCCGCAAATCAACGTGCTTTTGCTGCGTCCCTTGTTCGCCAAAGCGACCCACTGTCAGCGTCGTGCTGCTGTCACCGATTTTACCGACCAGCGCCATGCGCACAGCTTCCCAGTCAGGCGTTTCGATACCGTCGACGGCCTTAAGTTCCGTTCCGGGTGTAATTTGCGCTTCCGCCGCTACCGAACCGTTCAGAATTTCACCAACCACAGGCTTCACACCCGGCACGCCATGAATGAAGACGACCCAGTAGGCAAAGATGGCGAACAGGAAATTGGCGACAGGACCAGCAGCGATAATGGAGGCGCGCTGCCAGATGGCTTTATTGTTAAACGCCTGGTGCCGGAGTTCCGCAGGGACGCTTTCGACCCGCTCATCCAGCATTTTGACGTAACCGCCAAGTGGAATGAGGGCAAGAACAAATTCGGTCCCATGGCGGTCACGGCGTTGCCATAACGCTTTACCAAAACCGATTGAAAAACGTTCGACTCTGACCCCGCAGCGCCGCGCCACCCAAAAATGGCCAAATTCATGCACCGTAATTAATATGCCCAGTGCAATGATGAATGCGGCAAAACTCCAGATTACGCTTAACATCGTCGTTTGCCCTTAGAGTGTCTGAAACACCAACAGTAACAGGCAGGCAAAGACCGGTACGGCTGCTGTCAGGCTGTCAATGCGGTCGAGGATGCCGCCATGTCCCGGGATCAGGTTACCACTGTCTTTGATACCGGCTTCACGTTTAAACATGCTTTCCGTGAGATCGCCCAGGACTGATGCGAGCGTCGAAATCACCGCACACATGACCAGCGTGCCCGTCGGGATGGTCAGCGGCGCAAAGCTGGCAAACAGCACAGCAATAAGCGCGGAAGAGACCAGTCCGCCCAAAAATCCTTCCCAGGTTTTACCGGGTGACACTTTGGGGGCCAGCTTATGCCTGCCAAACAGCTTACCGAACATATAGGCACCTGAATCGGCCCCCCAGACCAGAAACATGACAAACAACAGCCACCATGCACCGGCAAAATGATCAGATTCGTAGTGATACTGGCGGAGCGCCATCATGCCCCAGAAGAAAGGAATAATGGTTAAGACACCGAACAGCAGGCGGAGAAGCCGGGAATGACGCCAGAGTGTCGCAGAGGCCGGATAAAACAGAACCAACAGCAGCGCGCCCGTCCACCAGGCCAGCGAAGCCCACAGCCAGCCTGTAACCTGCGGCAGATAGGCGTTATGTTCGTAAGGGGGAAGGGTAAGGAGCATAAGCGTCAGCACAAGGCCACAGATCACGGCCAGCCAGATACGTTGCTGACGCGATGCCATACCGGACAGCTGCCCCCATTCCCAGGCGGCAAGCATGCAGATGATAATCGTAACAATTGCAAAGCCAACAGGCGGTAACCAGAACAATGCAGCGATCACCAGCGGAATAAGGATCAGCGCGGTGATCAGACGAGACTTCAGCAAAGGTTACCCCCAGATTGCTCAGGCGCCGCCTGGTGCAGCGCCGCCAAAGCGTCGCTCCCGCAGAGAGAATGCATTCAGTGCACCTTCAAAAACGTGTTCATCAAAATCCGGCCAGAGCACATCAGTAAAATAGAATTCCGCATAGGCAATCTGCCACAACAGGAAGTTGCTAATCCGATGCTCTCCCCCGGTCCTTATCACTAAATCCACTGGCGCCAGCTGGTTCATACACAGCTGCGACGTCAGACTCTCTTCGGTTATCTGATCAGGGCGTAACAAGCCTTCCTGTACCTGTTCAGCCAACTTTTTAACACCTTCGATGATATCCCAACGTCCGCCGTAGTTAGCGGCGATGTTTAACGTCAGGCGATCGTTATTTTCCGTCAGCGCCTCGGCCCGACGGACACGTTCCTGAATACGCGGGCTGAATCGACTGATATCGCCAATAATGCGTAAGCGGACATTGTGTTTATGCAGGCTCTTCACTTCGCTATCCAGCGCCCAGACAAACAGTTCCATTAAGGCTGTCACTTCCTGCGCAGGACGGCTCCAGTTTTCGCTGCTAAAGGCGTAAAGCGTTAACGCTTCCAGATTATTATTGACAGCAAAGCTAACGGCGCGGCGTACTGATTTCACGCCCGCTTTATGGCCGGAAATACGCAGTTTTCCCTGGTTTTTAGCCCAGCGGCCATTGCCATCCATGATGATAGCGACGTGGCGCGGACCGGTACCCTGTTGGTCATCGGTGTTGTTGTGATTTTCAGACGACATAACGCGTAATCAATTCCTTTCATCAGAAATGCTGTGGTTTCTGAATACATTGCGCCCGGTACAAATCCCGACATTGCCTGCCGGGCCACACCGAATTCGGTGACAGACCGTTAAACGCGAGCCAGCGACTATAACATTTTCACCCGAAGCGAACAAATAGCCTCAGCGTAATCGTTATTACGACGTGAAATGGGACAACATTTCTGTTGCCGCCGCGCGTGCGCTTCGGTCAATGTCAATGACCGCATCCACGGAGTCCGGCTCCTGACAGTGATGCGCCGACAGCACTGCGCTGTTCAACGCGGCAATATCCGTAAAACGGATCTGCTTATCCAGGAAAGCCGCCACGGCAATCTCATTGGCCGCATTGAGCGTGGTGGTCGCTGCCTGTCCGGCTTCGCAGGCATCAATCGCGAGTTTGAGACAGGGGTAACGACCAAAATCAGGTGCCGAGAAGGTCAGTGCCGACATGCGGGTAAAGTCCAGCGGTGTGACCCCAGCCTCAATACGTGCGGGCCAGGCCATACTGTGGGCGATTGGTGTCCGCATGTCAGGCGAACCTAACTGGGCCAGCACGCTGCCATCGCAATACCGCACCATGGAGTGGATCACCGATTGTGGGTGCAAAATCACTTCCATCTGCGCTGCGCTGGCATTAAACAGCCAGCGCGCTTCAATGTATTCAAGACCTTTATTCATCATGGTGGCCGAATCAACAGAGATTTTACGCCCCATTGTCCAGTTCGGATGTGCACAAGCCTGATCTGGCGACATATTGCTCAGATCCGCTAAATTTGTGTCACGAAAAGGGCCACCCGATCCCGTAAGAATAATCGACTCAATGCCGTTATTCTGCAGGTCAGCGTAACCTAACTGATGCTGGATGGAAGCGGGCAAACTCTGAAAAATGGCATTGTGCTCGCTATCAACCGGCAACAACTGCGCGTTATGTTGACGTACCGCCTCCATAAATAAACGGCCGCAGGTGACCAGCGATTCTTTGTTCGCCAGCAAGACCGTTTTGCCGGCGCGAATGGCGGCCAGCGTGGGTAATAACCCCGATGCACCCACAATTGCGGCCATCACCTGGTCAACCTCATCCAGCGCGGCCAGTTCACAGGCTGCCTGAACGCCGGAGAGCACTTCAGTCCTGATCTTCAATGCTCTCAGTCGCTCACGTAGCGCGGCGGCAGCGTCTTCATCTGCCATGGCGGCGTAGCGCGGTTGAAACTGTGCACACTGTTCTGCCATCAGGGCTACATTTTTGCCCGCCACCAGCGCCGTGACCTGGTAAAGCGCCGGATTGGCTTTAACAACGGCCAGCGTGCTGGTGCCGATTGATCCGGTCGAACCCAGCAGAGTTAATCGCTTCATAATGCTGTCCCTGTATCGGTAAAAGCGTGGGGCACAACGTAAAACGCCGCCAGAGATGGCATTCAGTCAGAAGGCCTCCCTGTACGGCGTTTTCGTCGGCGAAGATGGAATTAGAAATCCATCAGCTCCGTTTCTTTTTCGGCCAATGCTGCATCGACTTTCTTGATGTGCGCATCGGTCATTTTCTGGATTTCATCCTGCGCGCGACGTTCGTCGTCTTCGCTGATCTCTTTATCTTTCAGCAGCGCTTTGATCTTATCGTTGGCATCGCGACGGACGTTACGTACCGACACACGGCCCTGCTCGGCTTCGCCGCGCACGATTTTAATCAGGTCTTTACGACGTTCTTCGGTCAGTGCAGGCAGCGGAACACGAATGTCCGAACCGGCAGAGCTGGGATTCAGCCCAAGATCAGACGCCATAATCGCTTTTTCAACGGCCGGGCCGAGAGAGCGATCAAACACGTTGATTTTCAGCGTGCGGGAATCTTCAACAGTGACGGAAGCCAGCTGACGCAGTGGCGTCGGCGTGCCGTAATATTCAACGATGATGCCGTCGAGCAGTGAAGGTGAAGCACGACCTGTGCGCACCTTGCTGATAGTGGTTTTGAATGCTTCCACGCATTTATCCATGCGCGTATCAGCATCTTTTTTAATGTCGTTAATCACGTTAAAACCCTTGGATTCGGTTTGACCTGGCCAGTTCCGGCATTACCGGAAGCGGGATCGATAAGCATCGATAATCCTGAATGGCGTGCGGCAATACCGCGCCGCACTGACAGAATATACCCTATTTTATCTCGCCTCGGGTATTAATGCGTAATCAGGGTGCCTTCTTTTTCACCCATCACTACGCGACGCAATGCGCCAGGCTTGTTCATGTTGAAAACGCGGATAGGCAGTTTGTGATCGCGCGCCAGCGTAAACGCGGCGAGATCCATCACTTTTAGCTCTTGATCCAGCACTTCCGCATAGGTCAGTTTTTCGTACAGTGTTGCATCGGGGTGCTTCACGGGGTCCGCAGAATAAACGCCGTCAACTTTGGTGGCTTTCAACACCACATCGGCTTCGATTTCGATACCGCGCAGACAGGCGGCAGAATCCGTCGTAAAGAAGGGGTTACCGGTACCTGCGGAGAAGATGACAACGCGGTTATTGCGTAACAGGCTGATGGCTTCTGCCCAGCTGTAGTTGTCGCACACGCCGTTCAGGGGAATGGCCGACATCAGACGGGCGTTAACATAGGCACGATGCAGCGCATCACGCATTGCCAGGCCATTCATTACGGTGGCCAGCATCCCCATGTGGTCGCCGACAACGCGGTTCATGCCCGCCTGTGCCAGACCCGCTCCACGGAACAGGTTGCCCCCGCCAATCACAACGCCCACCTGGATACCCAGTTCGACCAGCTCTTTAACTTCCTGAGCCATGCGGTCAAGCACACTCGCGTCGATACCAAAACCTTCTGCACCTTGCAGTGCTTCACCGCTGAGTTTTAGCAGGATACGTTGATAAACAGGTTTTGCGTTGGTCGCCATGGTCAGTTCTTCCTGGAAGATATGATGAGTGAGAAGTAATTCCGATCAATCATCCGCTTACAGCAAAAGAATTGCTATTGGGATGAAACTGAAAACGTATCTTTTGCCTGTGGCAGACAAAAAAGAACCGCCATCTGGCGGTTCTTTCAGATCATTAAGACTGTTTGGACATCGCTGCAACTTCAGCAGCAAAATCAGTCTCAACTTTCTCGATGCCTTCGCCCACTTCGAAGCGGATGAAGTTGATCACGTCAGCGCCCTGCTCTTTCAGCGCCTGGCCAACGGTTTTGGCTGGATCGATAACGAATGCCTGACCGGTCAGAGAAACTTCACCGGTGAATTTCTTCATGCGGCCTTCAACCATTTTCTCTGCGATTTCTTTTGGCTTGCCAGACTGCATCGCGATATCCAGCTGAACCTGGTACTCTTTCTCAACCACTTCGGCAGAAACGTCTTCTGGCTTAACAAACTCAGGCTTGCTTGCCGCAACGTGCATCGCGATCTGTTTGATCAGATCTTCGTTAGCGCCTTTCGCTGAAACCAGAACGCCGATACGTGCGCCGTGCAGGTAGCTGCCCAGCTCTTCGCCTTCCAGCACTGCAACGCGACGAATGTTGATGTTTTCACCGATTTTGGCAACCAGTGCAACGCGCTCTTCTTCAAACTGTGCTTTCAGCGCTTCAACGTCGGTGATGCGGTTAGCCGCAGCCGCGTCCAGCACTTTGTCAGCAAATGCCTGGAAGCCGCCATCTTTTGCAACGAAGTCAGTCTGGCAGTTTACTTCCAGAATCACACCGTAGTTACCAACGATTTTGGTTTTGATCACGCCGTCAGCAGCAACGTTACCTGCTTTTTTCGCTGCTTTGATTGCGCCAGACTTGCGCATGTTTTCAATCGCCAGCTCGATGTCGCCGCTCGCTTCAGTCAGCGCTTTTTTGCAGTCCATCATGCCTGCGCCAGTACGCTCACGCAGTTCTTTTACCAGTGCAGCGGTAATTTCAGCCATTCCAGAATCCTCGGTTCGTACCTGAGCACGGGTGCATCAACAGGTACTTATTTGCGGAAAATTTACTCTGTCCCGCCGACCTGAACAGGGGCGTTACAGACTTGGATAAAATAAAGGGGCCATGTTTGGCCCCTTACAGATCACATCTGAATGCTAAGGGCTCTTCTACAGAGCAAACCTTAATTAAGCGTTTTCTAAAGACGCTTCTTCAGCCTGCTCAGCCAGATCCTGAGAACGGCCTTCGCGAACGGTAGTCGCAACGGCAGTCAGGTACAGGTTGATAGCACGGATCGCATCGTCGTTACCTGGGATAACGTAATCAACGCCATCCGGATCAGAGTTAGTATCAACGATAGCAAATACTGGGATGCCCAGGTTGTTTGCTTCTTTGATTGCGATGTGTTCGTGGTCAGCATCGACAACAAACAGTGCATCCGGCAAACCGCCCATGTCTTTGATACCGCCCAGGCTGTTTTCCAGCTTGGCCAGCTCACGAGCGCGCATCAGCGCTTCTTTCTTGGTCAGTTTGTCGAAAGTGCCGTCCTGAGACTGGGTCTCAAGCTCTTTCAGACGTTTGATAGACTGACGAACGGTTTTCCAGTTAGTCAGCATACCACCCAACCAGCGGTGGTTTACGAAGAACTGGTCGCAGCTCAGTGCAGACTCTTTTACCGCTTCGGCAGCAGCGCGCTTGGTACCAACGAACAGAATCTTACCTTTACGGGAAGAGATTTTGGTCAACTCAGCCAGAGCTTCGTTGAACATTGGTACGGTTTTCTCAAGGTTGATGATGTGAACTTTGTTACGCGCACCGAAAATGAATGGCTTCATTTTTGGGCACCAGTAACGGGTCTGGTGACCGAAGTGAACACCAGCCTTGAGCATATCGCGCATGGAAACAGTTGCCATGATTACTACCTCTAGTTTAATTGGGGTTGGGCCTCCATGTATCCCATACAACCGACCTCTTTCAAGGCACCCCGGCGTATGTGTCGATACATGTGTGTTTTAGTACACATAGTGAGATTATTGCGGTTCCCGTTGACCTTGCAGCCCACAGAGAATCGTCGGCGCGCTTTATACCACAATCAGGCTCTGGACGCCAATAATTGTTCGCTTATGGCGCGCGATGCGTTCTCCGTTTGGCAGCCCTTTTGGCTTGCTGTTAACATGACAGCACAGCGTTCATTATTGCTGAAAATTTCAGCAACAGCGGAATAATTTAATGGCAATCTCAATAAAAACTCCCGAAGAAATCGAAAAAATGCGCGTCGCAGGTCGGCTGGCTGCGGAAGTGCTTGAAATGATCGAACCGCACGTGCAGCCTGGCGTGACGACGGGCGAACTGGATCGCCTTTGTCATGCGCACATTACCGAGAAGCAGCAGGCGGTGTCTGCCTGCCTGGGTTACCACGGTTTTCCTAAATCTGTCTGTATCTCAGTGAATGAAGTGGTTTGCCATGGCATCCCCAGTGACGATCGCCCGTTAAAAGACGGGGATATCGTTAACATTGACGTGACCGTGATTAAAGACGATTACCATGGCGATACGTCCAAAATGTTTATCGTGGGTAAACCCACCATTCAGGGCGAACGTCTGTGCCGCGTGACGCAGGAAAGCCTTTATCTGTCACTGCGTTTAGTTAAGCCGGGCATTCGGCTGCGCGAGCTGGGCCGCGCGATTCAAAAATACGTCGAAGCGAATGACTTCTCTGTCGTGCGGGAATACTGCGGTCACGGCATTGGCAAAGGCTTCCATGAAGAGCCTCAGGTGCTGCATTACGACGCGGATGACGGCGGAGTGGTCCTGCAGGCAGGAATGACCTTTACCGTTGAACCGATGGTAAACGCCGGTGATTACCGCATTCGTACCATGAAAGACGGCTGGACGGTGAAAACCAAAGATCGCAGCTTGTCGGCGCAGTACGAGCATACTATTGTGGTGACGGATAACGGCTGTGAGATTTTAACCCTGCGAAAAGACGACACCCTGCCTGCGGTGTTAGTTAACCAGGAGTAATTCCACCACGAATAAAAAAGCCGGCGCTCTGCCGGTTTTTTTATGGTTAATGATGAGAGCGTTGCATGAGCCTGTCGCAAGAAGTGAAAAACGGCCTGAATGATTCCCCTGGCGAGTGGCAAGACGATACGCTGACACGCGACGTCTTAAAGCAACGTCTGGAGGGCTTCCAGCAGCACCTGGCGGCGGCGTTTGATGCCGGTGAGCCTGTCGAAGATCTGATTCACGCCCGAACGCTGTTTATCGATCGCCTGCTGCGCCGTTTGTGGCGTTTTTTTGGCTTCGACAGCATGAAAGCCATCACGCTTGTCGCCGTCGGCGGTTACGGTCGCGGTGAACTGCATCCCCTTTCCGATATCGATATCTTAATTCTCAGCCGTCAGCCGCTGGATGAGCAGGCGGCGCAGAGCGCCAGCGCGCTACTGACGCTGATGTGGGATCTCAAGCTGGAGGTCGGCCACAGTGTACGTAGCCTCGAAGAGTGCCTGCTGGAAGGGCTGTCCGATCTGACCGTGGCGACCAATCTGATTGAAGCCCGAATGCTGACCGGCGATGTCGCGCTGTTTCTGGAATTACAAAAAAATGTCTTCAGCGATGGCTTCTGGCCATCATCCCGCTTTTTTGCCGCCAAAATCGACGAGCAGCAGGAACGCCATACACGTTATCACGGTACCAGCTATAACCTGGAACCGGATATCAAAAGCAGCCCCGGCGGGTTACGTGACATTCATACCTTACAATGGGTTGCCCGTCGCCACTTTGGCGCGACCACGCTGGATGAGATGTCAGGCTTTGGTTTCCTGACGGACGCAGAGCGCAGCGAGCTGAATGAGTGCCAGGCGTTTCTCTGGCGCATTCGCTTTGCCCTGCACCTGTCTCTGCCACGGTACGATAACCGCCTGCTGTTTGACCGCCAGCTCAGCGTTGCCCGGCGCCTGAATTATGAGGGAGAAGGCAACGAACCGGTCGAACGCATGATGAAAGATTTTTACCGCGTCACGCGGCGCATCGGTGAGCTTAACCAGATGCTGTTGCAACTGTTCGATGAGGCCATTCTGGCGCTCTCCACCAATGAAAAACCCTATGCCATTGATGACGATTTCCAGCTGCGCGGTAACCTGATCGATCTGCGTGATGAAACCCTGTTTGATCGGGAACCCCAGGCAATCTTGCGTATGTTCTATGTCATGGTACGCAATGAAAACATCAAAGGGATCTACTCCACTACACTGCGCCGCCTGCGCCATACACGACGTCATCTTGAGCAACCCTTATGCCAGTTACCTGAAGCGCGTCGCCTGTTTATGTCGATTCTGCGTCATCCCGGTGCGGTCAGTCGCGCGCTGGTCCCGATGCATCGCCACAGCGTGCTCTGGGCCTATACGCCGCTCTGGGGCCACATTGTCGGGCAGATGCAGTTTGATTTATTTCATGCTTATACCGTCGATGAGCACACTATCCGGGTGTTGCAGAAACTGGAGAGCTTTGCCAATGAAGCAACGCGCCCGCAACATCCGTTGTGCGTTGAACTCTGGCCTCGCCTGCCACAACAGGAATTACTGTTAATGGCTGCGCTGTTACACGACATCGCGAAAGGGCGTAACGGCGATCACTCCGTGCTGGGTGCGCAGGACGCGCTGGCGTTTGCGGAGATGCACGGTCTTAACTCACGTGAAACCCAGTTAGTGGCCTGGCTGGTTCGTCATCATCTGCTGATGTCAGTTACCGCGCAGCGCCGCGACATTCAGGATCCTACGGTCATTCAACAGTTTGCCGAAGTCATGCAGAACGAGAACCGGCTGCGTTATCTGGTTTGCCTGACCGTTGCCGACATCTGCGCCACTAATGAAAGCTTGTGGAACAGCTGGAAGCAAAGCCTGCTGCGAGAACTGTTCTTTGCCACTGAAAAACAGCTGCGCCGCGGCATGGAGAACAGCCCGGATCTCCGTGAGCGTGTCCGTCATCACCGTTTACAGGCGCTGGCACTGTTGCGCATGGACAACATTGATGAAGCCCGCCTGCACCACATCTGGAACCGGTGCCGTGCCGACTACTTCCTGCGTCATACGCCGAATCAGATCGCCTGGCATGCGCGCCATTTACTGGAACACGATCTGCGTAAACCGTTGGTGCTGGTAAGCCCACAGGCTACACGAGGCGGTACAGAAATTTTTATCTGGAGCCCGGACCGGCCCCACCTGTTTGCCGCCGTGGCCGGTGAGCTGGATCGCCGCAATCTCAGCGTGCATGATGCGCAGATTTTTACCAGCCGCGATGGTATGGCGATGGATACGTTTATCGTGCTGGAGCCGGATGGCAGCCCGCTGGCTCCCGATCGTCATGCGCTGATCATTCAGGCGCTGGAACAGGCGATTACGCAGTCAGACTGGGTGCCGCCACGTACCCGCCGTCAGGCTGCCCGACTCCGCCATTTCAGCGTGGATACCGAAGTAAACTTTCTGCCGACGCATACCGATCGCCGGAGTTATCTGGAACTGGTGGCGCTCGATCAGCCGGGCTTGCTGGCGCGCGTCGGCGAGGTGTTTGCCGATCTCGGCGTATCACTGCATGGCGCGCGCATCAGTACCATTGGAGAACGTGTCGAAGATTTGTTTATTCTGGCCAATAGCGAACGCCGGGCACTGGATGAGGAAATGCGCCAGACCCTGCAACAACGGTTGACAGAGGCCCTTAATCCAAACGATAAAGTGTGACCCGCTTCAATTTGTGAACTTTCACTTTTTACCTGTGCTGGTCGCTGACCGGCACCACAAATGACAGATCAGGAAAAAATATGCAACAGTTACAGAGTGTTATTGAATCTGCCTTCGAACGTCGCGCTGATATCACCCCGACCAGTGTGGATACTGAAACCCGCGACGCGATTAATCAGGTTATCGCCAAACTGGACAGCGGTGAGCTGCGCGTTTCTGAAAAAATCGACGGTGAATGGGTAACGCATCAGTGGCTGAAAAAAGCCGTTCTGCTCTCTTTCCGCATCAATGACAATCAGGTCATGGAAGGCGCAGAAACACGCTTTTACGACAAAGTGCCAATGAAATTCGCTGACTGGGACGATGCGCGCTTCAAAGCCGCCGGTTTCCGCGTCGTACCGCCCGCCGCCGTGCGTAAAGGTGCCTTTATTGCACGTAATACCGTGTTGATGCCTTCCTATGTGAACATCGGTGCCTTTGTTGACGAAGGAACGATGGTGGACACCTGGGCCACCGTGGGCTCCTGTGCGCAAATTGGTAAAAATGTCCACTTATCTGGTGGCGTAGGCATCGGTGGGGTGCTTGAGCCCCTGCAGGCTAATCCGACCATTATTGAAGATAACTGCTTCATCGGCGCACGTTCTGAAATTGTTGAAGGCGTGATTGTTGAAGAAGGTTCCGTTATTTCAATGGGCGTTTATATTGGTCAAAGCACCAAAATTTATGACCGCGAAACCGGTGAAATTCATTACGGACGCGTACCTGCCGGATCGGTCGTCGTCTCGGGTAATCTGCCGTCAAAAGATGGGAGCTACAGCCTGTATTGCGCGGTTATCGTGAAAAAAGTGGATGCCAAAACACTGGCCAAAACCGGCATTAATGAATTGCTGCGCACGATCGACTAAGCTTGTGGACGGGCTGCCTGACAGCCCGTCATCTTTTGTTTACAGCTGTTACGGGTAATGTTGTTTTTCAACGCGAACCAACGGGTGCGTTTACTTTTCATCCAGGTCATAATTCGCGCCAGTTAAATCCTGTTGCGCACTGATTCATGTTATTTATGTCTACAGTCATTAAGTCATGAACAATTCTGCGCGCTTATCATTTGGTGGAAAAAACGTTATGTATGACAATATTAAGAGCTTAGGCATTAGTAACCCCGACGACATCGATCGCTACAGCCTGCGTCAGGAAGCGAATAACGATATTTTGAAAATTTATTTCCGCAAAGATAAAGGCGAATTTTTCGCTAAAAGCGTGAAATTTAAATATCCTCGTCAGCGTAAAACGGTCGTCGCCGATAATGCGTCGCAGGGCTACCGTGAAGTGCAGGAAATCAGCCCTAACCTGCGCTATGTCATTGATGAGCTGGATCAAATTTGTCAGCGCGATCAGGTTGAAGTCGATCTGAAACGTAAAATTCTGGACGATCTGCGTCATCTGGAAGGCGTGGTGTCACACAAGATCGCGGAAATTGAATCCGATCTGGAAAAACTGACCCGCAGCGGCCGTTAATCCTTTCAAACGCACTATAGCCTGCCGTCCTGAGTGAGCGTCACTTTGTGCGGCGGGCCTTTTTTATGGCCTGCTACTCCTGTCGCAGCAACGCCCCTTCACGCAAGACATCTTCAGTCGCCTCACGCCAGTCAAACCGGTCAATCCAGGATTGATAGCGTGCAGAACCCAGCGCATTATCCGCCAGCATAAGCAGGGGAATGACGCGCCCGCTGTTACGGTCGCGCGTCTTCCAAGGCCAGCGGCGCGCAGAATCACTAAACGGTGCCATATAATCCAACGCAGCCAGCAGCGAGCCGCCCTGTTTGTCAGAGTAGTGCCAGAGATCGTCCCCACCGCGCTGAGACGACAAGGCCGCTATCGCAGTCAGCGCCTGTAAATTAAAAAAACTGTAGTGAAAAGAGCGGGTGCGGGCCAGTTCAAGCGGCTGCGTGCCATCACGCGCTATCTGCCCACCGATCTTCGTTTTAGCCAGCGCCATCATGTCCCTCATAACGGCATCGTTATGCAGGTAAGCGGCAATCCCGGCCACCTGAACACAATACCAACTGCCGTGATTGTTGGCCGCATGCCGCTCCTGGCGCGCCAGCTTACTGGTTTGCAGCCAGGTAAGGTAGTCGTGGAACCAGCGCTGCAGCGCGGCCTCGTCGTCTGCACGCCAGCCGGGTGACTGACGCAGCAATATCAACGCATCAACAATACGGGTGGCAAAATAACGCCCATCCAGTACGCCATCGTGCCGACCCGTGCTGATGCCCGGCACGCCTTGCGCAAAGTTAAGGTTGGGATTCATGCGGCTGGCGGGATCGATAAACCAGTGACGGATCATCGATTGGGCTTTACTGGCATAGCGTACATCGCCCGAAAAGAACCAGGCCAGCGTCAGTGCCTGCACATCGGCACTAAAACGCGCAAAACGCAGCCCGTCTGTTTGGTTGTTTTTTGTGTCGGGATTCACCTCGCCATCCCGACGGCTCCACGGAAGCCCCGTTTTCTGCCGGGCGTCCGGCCACCAGTACGCGCTCAGGCTGAGATAATCGTGTCGCGAGCCGCTGGGGGGCACCAGACCTTTGTCCATGACGCTGGGATCGGGCTGCTTAAGCGCCTTATCCGCCTGCTGTTTCAGCTGTTGCCAGGCTTGCTGCGTACGTGGGCTTGCCTGCTGATTCTGGATGGTCTGCCGTGTAGTGAGCAAAGCCTTTGTCGAGAGAAAAATCAGCGTGTCCGCCGCCGCCGCCTGGCAGGTGAACGCAAGTATCAGTAAGCCACATCCCCAACTCAGTGCGCGCATCAGTCTGTCCTCTTCGTTTTTTCGGGCCCTGTCAGCCCTGCTCATCCAGTTGGATCGCGATGTACAACAGCAGGCGATCGTCAACCTTGCCCAGGTTGAGTCCCGTCAATTCAGCAATACGATTTAAACGGTATTCCAGGGTATTTCGATGAATAAAAAGCGCACGCGACGTCGCGCCGGGCTGCACGTTGTTGCTGAACCAGGCACTCAGCGTGCGTCGCAGCAAACCGTTGCTGTCCATGCTTTTTAGCTTTTCCAGCGGACGCGCCAGTTCATTTGACTGCCAGCCACCCCGTAAGCTGTCGAGCAGGACCGGCAGCATCAAATCCTGATAAAAATAGCTGCGAACCTCGGGCATACGCTGCTTTCCCACCGCCATCGTTGTTCGCGCAGTACGATATGAACGTGCAATGCTGCCCATGCCCGTAAAGAAATTGCCCAGCGCAATACGCATGCGCAGATGACCACTTTCCTTCATGCGCTGCATGAGCTGTTCGACCCGCCTGCGGTGATCGTGTTGATCATAACGTCCGTGTGCATTTAATGCCGGTTTCAGCACGACCATTTCGGTTAGTGAGACGATGGCAATCAGGTTATCCCGCGCCGGTGTCGTCAATAACGTCTGCAACTGCTGTAATTCTGACATCGCGCTGTCAACGCCAAGCTGCCCGCTGTCCACTTCGATCACCGCCACGATTCGGGGCTGATTAAGATCGATGCCGAGGCGCTGCGCCCATTCGGTGAGTTGCGGGGAGATCGCGTCACTGCGAATGAGATTGAGCACCAACTCTTCCCGCAGACGGCTGTCCTGCGCCAGCATATGCAACAGCCGCGCCTGCTCCAGCATCATCTCTGCGGCCATACAGACTAATTCACCATAGTGACGCAGCGCACCCGGCTCGCCCGTCAGACCAATCACTCCAACAATCATCCCGTCGATACGCAACGGCAGATTAATTCCCGGCCTGACTCCATGCAGATGCCGGGCCACCGCATCGTCAATATCCACAATACGTCCCTGAGACAGCACTAACAATGCACCCTCATGTAATTCGCCGATGCGCTCCCGGTCACCGCTGCCAATAATCCGTCCGCGTGCATCCATAACGTTGACATTGCCATCAATGATTTTCATAGTGCGCGCGACAATTTCCTGCGCCAGTCGTGCGTCGAGATGACAGGTTGCCATCCTGTACTCCTGAGTCATAAAGAGGGGGAAAACAGCATAGACGCGCGATACCGGGAGAACATTGTGCATCTGCACAAGGCCTGGCAGGCATTAACAGAAATGCGGCGACCATCACATTTGTGCGCGTCGCCATAAAAAAGGCGGACCGAAGTCCGCCTGATAAACCCCTGCCTGTGATTACTGCGCCAGCAGATACAGTGAACTGTCTCCGCGCTGCACGTTCAACGCCAGTACCGGTGGTTTGGTATCGAGGATTTTACGCAGTTCGCCCAGATTGCTGACGGCCTGCTGGTTGACGCCAAGAATCAGGTCGCCTTTTTTCAGGCCAATTCTGGCCGCCGCGCTGCCCGCTTTCACGCTGTCAACCCGAACGCCTTTCTCTTTACCTGAATTATTGCTCAGATCCGCGCCTTCAATACCGGTGTAAATGGTGGCGGACTGCACCTTGTCCTGCGTGCTCTGCTGCAGCTGAACCGTCACATCCAGCGGTTTACCATCACGCAGTATGCCAAGTTTCAGCGTGGTTCCTACCGGCAACGAGCCGACTTCGGCACGCAGTGAAGCAAAGCTGGTTAACGGCTTACCGTTCATCGACACAATGACGTCACCCGCTTTAATACCGCCCTTCGCCGCCGCAGAGTTCGGTACGACCTGACTGACGAATGCACCGCGTTGCGCATCGACTTTCATCGCCTTCGCCAGCTCAGAGTTAAGCTCGGTCCCCATAATGCCCAGCTCGCCGCGTTTAACCTGGCCGTATTCCACCATTTGTGCCGTCAGGTTTTTCACCATGTTGCTCGGGATGGCGAAGCCAATACCAATATTGCCGCCGTCCGGTGCCAGGATAGCGGTGTTGATGCCAATCAGCTCGCCGTTGAGATTTACCAGAGCGCCACCCGAGTTACCCCGGTTGATGGCCGCATCGGTTTGAATAAAGTTCTCATAGTTTTCAACATTCAGGCCACTGCGTCCCAGCGCGGACACGATACCAGACGTAACGGTTTCACCCAGACCATACGGGTTACCAATCGCCACGGCGTAATCGCCCACCCGTAAATTGTCAGAGTCGGCCATCTTAATCGCGGTAAGATTTTTAGCACCTTCCAGCTGAATTAATGCGATATCCGAGCTGGGATCTTTACCAATCACTTTGGCATCGTAACTGCGACCATCGCTCAGTTTTACCTGAATTTTCGTCGCGTCGTTTACCACATGGTTATTGGTGACCACATAGCCTTTTTCAGCGTTAATGATGACACCAGAGCCCAGCGCTCTAAATTTTTGCTGCTGCGTATCTGGCGCGGCAGGGGCACCGCCACCGTCACCGCCCTGGCAAAGCGGTGAGCCCATGAACGGCGAACCGTCCTGGCAGAAAGGCGAATTATCGCCAAAAAATTGCTGAAACTGCTGCGGCATCCGTGGCGTTTTGACCGTCGTACTTCCTTCAACGCTGATACTCACGACTGAAGGCATAACCTTTTCCAGCATTGGCGCAAGGCTCGGCAACTGCTGGCTGTTGGTGGATGACACGGAAGAGGACGTTTCCGCAGCGAAAGCACTCACAGGGGTCAGTGCCATGCCAAGACTAAGCGCCAGGGCGCTTAACATTAACGAGGTTTTTTTCATTTTGGTATCTCACAATGATGGATATACTGACCATTGCTGTGGTCGAATGTTGAGATAAATGTTTTAGCGCGAAGTTCCTCTAAAAGTTTTAGGCAAAAGTAAAAATTTATTCGCGCTCTTTACAATTCTCGGGTTATTCCACCGCCATTAAGCGACGATACTCATCCCAGGCATAGAGATCCGTCATGCCACTAATGTAATCCTGAATCAGGCGAAAACGATAATAACGTTCCCATAACAAGCGCTCATATTTATGTTCAACAACCAATGTACGCATTTTATACAAATAGGCTTTTCGGTGTTTGCCAGACAGTTTATGGAACAGTCGGGTCTCTATGGGATGATGGCGTAAAAAGTCTTCATTTATCAGTGTGGTAAACGCTTCATAATTGAGCGACATCAGCGGCTGATATATTTCCAGCAAGCCCTTAATTACCCGATAACCCTGCAGTTCCAGTTGCTCAACTTCGGAATGATTAAACACCTGCTGGCGCGCCACGGTTTTAAAAATCTGTAATAAACGGCCCTCTTCACCTTCGTCTTCTAATAAAGCATGGTTGAAGTGCCCCTCGAATATGGCAGGCAGATTATCAATAAAACGTTTCACCGCGTAGGTGACCAAAACATTCTGAACATTGACCCGCAGCGACATAAAAAACTGATCGCTACGGCTACGGCGTTTTTTACTGCCCGCTTCGCGCCACGCTTCTCCCACTGTACGACTGAAGGCATC
The DNA here is from genome assembly GCF_043546245.1 of Pantoea sp. SGAir0180. Lineage (NCBI taxonomy): Bacteria > Pseudomonadati > Pseudomonadota > Gammaproteobacteria > Enterobacterales > Erwiniaceae > Pantoea > Pantoea sp. SGAir0180. The sequence continues at coordinate 2,957,392 of NZ_CP028071.1, forward strand.
GTTATTATTTATTGTCCCCCAGGCCTTGCTGAGATATTCATACAGACTGTCCACGTTAAATATGGCTTTTTCAACGGCATCGTCTAAATCGGCAATACAATAGGAGATGTCGTCAGCGGCTTCCATGATATAGGTCAGCGGAAAGCGATGGTGTTCCGTCAAATTTGTGGCAGTGCGAAGCTCATCGATATATTCCCGCTCAGATAAATAGAAGCCCGGCTTTTTCATTAATACGCTAAACTGAGCCGGTTTTTCCCCCTGCCACCAGGCGGGCGCGGTGTATTTCAGGATGCAGGCTACCTGAGAATAGCTCAGGTTGAGTTGCAGCAGCGAATGCACCATGCGAATAGCCTGAGCATTCCCTTCGAAGTGGCACAAATCCTGACGAATCATGGCGTTCATGCGATCAAAGTCCGCGCGCTGCGCCTCGTTTTCAACACCCGCAACCAGCGGATCGACCAGTTCAGCGGGCAGGTTATCTTCAAACCAGTCATTAATGGCGGCTTCGCCAAAATGCCCAAACGGTGGGTTACCTACATCATGTAACAGGCAGGCCATTTCGACGAGGCTTTCGAACGCCCCTTCCATGTCATCCAGACCATATTTTGCCAGTCCACCCTGCATCTTTAGCGTCTGCAGAATTTCTTTGCTGATATACCGGCCGGTTTGTTGCACTTCAAGCGAATGCGTCAGACGGGAACGTACGGCGGCGTTGCGCTCAAGCGGGAATACCTGGGTTTTTTGTTGCAGTCGACGAATTGCCGCTGAATTAATGATCCGCCCACGATCGCTTTCGAAATGGCGGGTAATAAAATATTCCCCCTGTGGATCTTTACGGTTGCTATAAGGGCGAGTGAAGCTGATCTTCTTCCTGAAATTGATCGTCGCCATAGCTGTCCCCTTATTTTTTCGTGAAATAATCCCGTCACTGCCATGATAGACTATGCCTGATATTGACATCCATTACATTAGCGAGACGTAAAATGAAAGCAGGCATCATTGGCGCAATGGAGCAGGAAGTTACCCTGCTGCGAGACAAAATTGAAAATCGCCAGACCCTGTCTCTGGCTGGTTGTGAAATTTACACTGGCACACTGAATGGTGTGGACGTTGCGTTGCTGAAATCCGGCATTGGTAAGACCTCGGCCGCTATGGGCACCACATTGTTACTGCAATTGTGCAAACCCGATTTGGTGATTAACACCGGCTCAGCGGGCGGCTTAGCCTCTTCGTTAAAGGTAGGCGATATTGTGGTGTCCGATGAAGTGCGCTATCACGATGCCGATGTCACAGCCTTTGGTTATGAACCGGGCCAGATGGCGGGCTGCCCCGCGGCCTTTACCGCAGACAGTAAGCTGATCGCCGCCGCAGAAGCCTGTATTCAGCAGTTGAATCTCAACGCGGTTCGCGGCCTGGTGGTCAGCGGTGACGCGTTTATCAATGGCGCAGCCCCTCTGGCCCGCATTCGCGCCACGTTCCCACAGGCGATCGCCGTTGAGATGGAAGCCACCGCTATCGGCCATGTCTGCCACCAGTTTAACGTGCCGTTTGTGGTCGTCCGCGCGATCTCCGATGTGGCCGATCAGGAATCACACCTGAGTTTCGATGAGTTCCTGAGCGTTGCCGCTAAGCAGTCCTCCCTGATGGTGGAAAATTTGCTGGCCCGCCTGGCACATGGCTAAATCCCTGCTGTTTTGCTGGCTGCTGCTGTTTTGCAGCAGCCTGCCTGCTGCACCGCCCCGCGTCATCACCCTGGCTCCTCACCTGACTGAACTGGCTTTTGCCGCCGGCATCACGCCGGTTGCGGTCAGTGCCTGGTCGGGTTATCCCGCTGAAGCACAAAAGATTGAGCAGGTCGCGACCTGGCAGGGGATGAACCTTGAGCGCATTTTACAGCTTAAGCCCGATGTTGTGCTGGCATGGCCCGGCGGCACCTCATCCCGTCAGGTGGCGCAGTTAGTGCACTCAGGGATTCATGTGGAATGGGTCGGCACCTCGACACTGGATGACATGATTCATTCGCTGGCTGGATTAGCCCGATGGAGCCCGTCCCCCCAGCGTGCTACACAGGCCGCTACGCAACTACGCCAGCAGGTCGCAGCCTTGCGCCAACGCTACCGTCCGCAACCCCCCGTACGCGTTTTTGTGCAGTTTGGTCTTTCCCCCCTGTATACGGCGGCTAAAGCGACGCTGCAAAATGACATTATCGGCCTGTGTGGCGGGCAAAATATTTTTGCCGCAAGTCCGGTGAGCTGGCCTCAGGTGAGCCGGGAGCAGGTCCTGATGCGCCACCCTCAGGTCATTGTGACAACGGGCGGTTCGCAACAGGCTGAAACGCTTGCGCAGTTCTGGCGGCCGCAGCTCAACGTACGCATCATTGCCATTAACGAGGACTGGCTCAGCCGTCCGGGCCCACGTATCCTGTTAGCCGCAGAGCAGCTCTGTGAGGCACTGCATCCCGCCCCAAAGGCATCTTCAGGCCACTGAATATTGCCCTGCCGATTAAAGTAATCATTTTCACTGCCGTTAACGTTATTTAAGAGACGCGTGCCATGTAAGCCCGCCGTCCTTCTGCGCGATGCGCTTTTGACTACACCAGGAATTCACTATGACTAAAGCCCTGCTTCTGGCCATAGGGCTTGTGATCGCGCAGCAGGCATTCGCGGGATCCACGACCGGCTCTATCAATGCCAGACTTGTTATCTATTCACGTTGCGAAGTCAACAGCGTGCGAAGCCCGTCTTCGCCACAGGTTGACTGTGGTCGCCAGAGCAGCGCACAGCCGCGCGTGACGCAAACGGTGCTGAAGCGTCAGGGAAGCCGCACAACCAACGACAGACTGGTGACAATAGAATGGTAAGAGGCCGCCCGGAGAGAGCGGCCTGATGATCAGATGCTGAAGGAAGACCCGCAACCGCAGGTGGTTTTGGCGTTCGGGTTGGTTACGATAAAGCGCGACCCTTCCAGACCTTCGGTGTAATCCACCGAACCGCCTACCAGATACTGCAGACTCATTGGATCAACCACCAGCGAAACGCCCTGCTTTTCAATGGTCATATCACCGTCGTTCATTTGATCGTCGAAGGTGAAACCATACTGAAAGCCGCTGCAACCACCACCAGTGATATACACACGCAGCTTCAGCGCCGGGTTATCTTCGTCAGCAATCAGATTTTTCACTTTGTTGGCTGCTGCGTCGGTAAACTGCAACGGCAGTGCTACTACTTCATCACTCATGAGTTACTCCGTAAACGTCCGGGTCAGAAAACGACCTCAATGTTGCTATTATCTGCCAGCGACCCGCCGCAATCAAGCGCTCAGCTTCGCACTCTGTGCCGGATTGACGCGGAGAAGTCGTACGCAGGGATATCTGGCTTTCGTCGGCCGCCCCTCTTCCGTAGAATAGCCCGAAATTATATGAACTGCTGGAGCCGAAAATGAGTAAGTCTGAAAAACTGTTCGCCGAAGCACAACGCCTGATCCCCGGCGGTGTGAACTCGCCGGTCCGTGCGTTTACCGGTGTCGGCGGCGTTCCGCTGTTCATTGAGCATGCTGATGGTGCCTGTCTGTATGACGCCGATGGCAAAGCCTATATCGACTATGTTGGCTCATGGGGGCCAATGGTACTGGGACATAACAACGAAGGCATTCGTCAGGCTGTGATTGAGGCAGCCCAGCGCGGCCTGAGCTTTGGTGCGCCGACCGAGATGGAAGTCACCATGGCGCAACTGGTATGTGACCTGGTACCGAGTATGGAAATGGTGCGCATGGTCAACTCCGGCACCGAAGCGACCATGAGTGCGATTCGTCTGGCGCGCGGGTTTACCGGACGCGATAAAATCATCAAGTTCGAAGGGTGCTATCACGGCCATGCCGACCACCTGCTGGTGAAAGCCGGCTCAGGTGCGCTGACGCTGGGCCAACCCAACTCGCCGGGCGTACCCGCCGATTTTGCTAAGCATACGCTGACCTGCACCTATAACGATCTGGATTCTGTTCGTGCGGCCTTTGAACAGTATCCCGCGGCTGTCGCAGCCATTATCGTTGAGCCTGTTGCCGGCAATATGAACTGTATCCCTCCGCAGCCTGACTTCCTGCCGGGCCTGCGTGCCCTGTGCGATGAGTTCGGTGCGCTGCTGATTATTGATGAAGTGATGACAGGCTTCCGTGTGGCGCTGGGCGGCGCACAGGCACACTATAACGTGAAGCCGGATCTCACCTGCCTGGGCAAAATCATCGGCGGTGGCATGCCAGTGGGTGCGTTCGGTGGCCGTCGCGAGGTCATGTCCGCGCTGGCACCGACCGGGCCGGTTTACCAGGCCGGTACGTTGTCCGGTAATCCCGTAGCCATGGCCGCCGGTTATGCCTGCCTGACGCAGATTGCGCAGCCAGGTATGCATGACAGGCTGAACCGTCTGACTGAACAACTGGCTCAGGGGCTGGTTGAGGCAGCCAGACAGGAAAATATTCCCGTGGTGGTGAATCAGGTTGGCGGCATGTTTGGCCTGTTTTTTACCGATGCCGACAGCGTCACCTGCTATCAGGACGTGACACAGTGCGACGTGGAACGCTTCAAGCGCTTCTTCCACCTGATGCTCGAAGAAGGCGTGTATTTTGCGCCGTCCGCCTTTGAGGCCGGGTTTATGTCGCTGGCACACACTGATGAGGATATTCAGCACACCATCGAGGCGGCCCGGCGCTGTTTCGCGAAGCTCTGATGAGAAAAGACCGGCTGAGCCGGTCTTTTTTTTAACGTGAACGGCGCAGTAGCCAGATAAAATAGGGTGCGCCCAAAAAGGTCGCCATCAGGCCCGCCGGAATCTGACTGGGAAAGGCCAGCATGCGCCCGCACCAGTCTGCGGCCACCATTAACCCGGCCCCCAGCACGCCAGACAGTAACACCTGTGGCAGCGCGCGGCGAAAGCCCAACATACGGGCCATATGGGGTGCCATTAAGCCGACAAAGCTCAGCGGCCCAATCGTCAGCGTGGCACAAGCCGTTAAGGCCGCCGCTAACAGCAACAGGGCGAGTCGTGAACCCGTCAGTGCCATACCGACAGACCGTGCGGTCATGCTGCCAAGTGGCAGAATGGTTAACCAGCGGCTGGCCAGTGGCGCTAATGCCACTAAAACAGCCGCAAAGCCTGCACTTTGCAGCGCCTGCGTAGCACTGATGTTATAAGTTGATCCGGATATCCAGGTCAGTAACCCCGCCATGCGCGGATCGCCACTTGCCATCAACAGCATCAGAATGGTGACAAAGGCGCTGTTGAGTGCCATACCCGCCAGTAGCATACGTTCCGGTGAGAAACCACCACGACTGGCGACCAGCATAATAACCGCCAGCGTTATCGCCGCCCCCAGCGCACCTGCCGGCAACAGAAATGCCAGCGCGTTGCCGGGAACAAAGAACAGCATCACGACCACACCGCAGGCCGCGCCGGAACTGATGCCCAGCACTTCAGGACTGGCCATGGGATTACCGGTGAGGCGCTGGATCAGGCTGCCCGCCACACCGAGCATCAGGCCGACCTCCAGTGCCGCCAGCACACGCGGCGCGCGCCAGGGTAACAACTGTTGCAGCATGTCGCCAGACGTCCAAATCCAGCCATGCGCATCACGCCCAAAGGCCAGGCAAAGCCATGTCAGTCCGCCCAGCATCAGCAATCCCACCAGCGTCCAGCGCCCGTAACGGTATCGCTCGACCGGCACGTTGTCCCCCTGATCCAGCGCAGGCGGAACGGATCCGGTTCGCAGGCGAGGTAACAGCGCCAACAGAATGGGCACGCCCAGCAGCGCCGTCACGGTTCCGGTGGAGACCTCGCGCCAGTGCGCCGTGAGCCAGAGTACGCAGGCATCCGCCAGCCAGAGTAGCAGTGCACCAATCAGAGGTGCCAGCAGCATGCGGCTCAGTAACCGCCGTCCACCCAGCAGCCTTGCCAGCAGCGGTGCAAATAAACCAATAAAGCCAATGATCCCCGCTACGCTCACCAACTGAGCGCTCAGCAAGATGGCCAGAACCAGGACGGCCAGCCGCGTAGCAGACAGCGCTAACCCAAGATTTTTGGCGACGCCATCGTCCAGCCCCATCAGCGTAAGCGGTCTCAGTAGTGCCAGAGACAGCACCAGCGCCAGCACCAGACGTGGCCAGAGTTGGGTAACGCTGTCCCAGCTCATCTGATTCAACGTGCCGGTGCTCCACAGAAACATATTCTGCAGTTGATCGTGGTTAAAGATGGCAAATATTTGGTGCACTGCGCCGCTGTACAGGCTGAGAACCAGCCCTGCCAGAATCAGCGTAACGGGCGACAGACGTTTGCGCCAGGCTACGCTGAACACCAGCGCACCGACCAACAGCGCGCCACCCGACGCGGCGAACTGATGAGCCAGCGCCCCACCCGGCAGGTGCCATAAGGTCGCGACGGTCATTCCTAACTGCGCGCCGGATGAAACGCCTAACGTGCCCGGTTCGGCCAGCGGATTGCGCAACACCTGCTGAAACAGTAATCCGGCTAACCCCAGCCCTGCCCCCACCAGCAGCGCCAGTGACCAGCGCGGCAGTAAGCTGTAGTGAAAGACCATTTGCTCAATGTTGCTGCTGTCCGGTCTCCACAGCGCCTGCAACCACTGGTTCGTGGGCAGCGCCTGTTGCAGATTGATCGCGGTTAACACCAGCGCCAGGAAGAACAGCGTACCTGTCACGGCTAACGGGAAAAAACGATGACGCATTACGATTTCTCCAGCGCACGTTCCAGCACGCGAATAAAGTGCAGGGCTGACAAGGTCGCACCGTAGTACCACACCGCCGGAACGCGCTGGAAATGGCCGCTGTGAACAAACGGCATGGACTGCCATAACGGACTTCGCGACAATTGCTGCATCACGGCATCATTGTCATGATCGAAGCAGATGGCCTCTACGTCATGGAAAACGGCCAGCCGTTCCAGTCCAATCACGGCGCTGCCCCAAAAACTGGTTTCGCCCTGCCAGGCATTTTTCAGATTCAAAAGCGCCATCACTTCCAGGAATAAGCTGTTTTTACCGAAGGTAATAGCGTGGCGGCTGTCGAGTAGCGACATCAGCAAAATGGCCCGACCGGCGTGCGGCGCCAGACGCTGACGCGCCGCCGCAATCTCCGCATCCACCTGTTGCAGATGCGCTTCAGCCTGCGCCTCCCGTCCCAGTCGGGCCGCCAGCGCCCGCAATGAGGCCCGTGCGCGACTCAGCGGTTTGCCATCGCCATTGTGCAGGTCAAACCCCATGATCGGCGCAATGCGCCGCAGCTTATCTTTCGGTGGACCGTAACCGTTCGAGCAGAGAATCAGCGAGGGATGCATCTGAGTCATCAGCTCAAGATTTGGCTCGGTACGTAAGCCGACATCCACCACGCCCGCAGGCAATGGCGGCTGTCCGACCCAGACGTTGTAGTTATGCACGTCCGCCACACCCAACGGGTTCACGCCCAGCGCCAGGAGTAACTCGGTGGGCAGCCACTCCAGCGCAATAACGCGGTCGCTGTCAGGCTGTGCCGCAGGCGATGGGAAAGACGGGATGAGAGGCGACAACGCCATTGCCATCAGCAGGCGACGGCGATATAAATCCGGCATTATCGTATCCTTAACACACAAAACTCACCGGCGCGCCGCCGCCAGGATGGGGGAAGATGCCCATTGGGATACCGTAAATCGCCTGCAGCACATCTGCCTGCATAATGTGTTCTGGTCCACCTTCTGCAATCAGTTCGCCGCCGCGCAAGGCGACCAGATGGTCACAATAGCGAGCCGCCATATTAATATCGTGTAAGACGGTAATGACCGTTAAGCCATGTTCATGGCTCAGCGTCTGAATCAGCGCCAGCACATCCACCTGGTGGGCAATATCCAGCGCAGAGGTAGGTTCATCCAGCAACAGGCAGCGGCTGTTCTGAGCGACCATCATTGCCAGCCATGCACGCTGGCGCTCACCACCGGAGAGGCTGTCGACCAGCCGCGAGGCGAATGGCGTTAGTCCAACCCGCGCGATTGCCTGCGCGACCCGCTCGCGATCGTCCTGCGTAAAGCGCCCCAGCGCACCATGCCAGGGATAACGCCCAATGGCTACCAACTCACGTACCGTCATGCCTTCCGCAGCCGGTAACTGCTGCGGCAAATAAGCGACCTCACGGGCAAACGCTTTGCTGCTCCAGCGATCTACAGGCTGTTCGTTGAGCAGAACCCGCCCTTCGCTGGCCGCGTGATGCCGCCCCAGCATTTTTAACAGCGTGGATTTCCCTGAACCATTGTGCCCAATCAGCGCGGTGACTTTACCTGGCGTAAAAGCGAGAGAAACGGGATGAAGGAGCGTACGACCCGGTACGCGAAAGCTGGCGTTATCCAGTCGGAAGGCGGTCTGTTGGTACTGCGGAAGCTGCATGGTTATCCCTGTAAACGGGCGCCGAAGCGCCCTCATCGATCAGAACCGGAACGTGGCGGTGCCGACAATTTGTCGCTCTGCGCCCCAGTAGCACGCGTATTCACGGTAGCAACTGGCAACGTAGTCACGGTTAAACAGGTTGTTAACGTTAACGCCAACCGTTGAGCCAGGCAAACCAAAACGGCCTAAATCATATTTCAACGCGGCATCGACGGTAGTGTAACCCGCGACGGTGAAGTTTTGGTTCACGTCGGGACCCGCACTGTATAACCCCTGTGTTTCGCCCACATAACGGACGCCCGCGCCCACCGTTACGCCGGACAGCGCCGTTTCATGGAAGGTATAGTCGCTCCACAGAGAGGCCATGTGCTTAGGCACCTGCACCGGGGTTTTGCCTTTGAGCTGTGTATCTTCCGTATATTCAGCATCGGTGTAGGTGTAAGACGCGGTCAGGTTGACGTTGGCATTGAGGGCCGCCTTGGCTTCCAGTTCGACACCGCGAGAACGGATTTCGCCGCTCTGGATGCTGAAAAGGGTATGGTCAGGATCGGCTGTTAAATTTTTGGACTTAGTCAGTTCATAAATCGCAGCCGTAACCACGACAGGACGATCTTTCGGCACATATTTCACCCCCGTTTCGTACTGCTTAGCGCGCGATGGGTCGAAAGGTTGCCCGCTCACTGTCGTCCCGGCCGTTGGGATAAAGGATTCGCTATAACTGAAATAAGGCGCGATACCGTTATCGAAAACGTAGTTTACGCCGCCACGCCAGGTGAAGGCCTGATCATGATTTTTAACTTCGGTATTGGTGTCGCGATTTAACGCAGATGTCATCGCGTAATCATAACGGCTGCCTAACGTCAGCACCCAACGATCCCACGCCATTTGATCCTGCGCGTAAAGGCCGGTTTGTTCCTGTTTGTTCAGATAACGATAGGGGAAAGGCGTGCCGTCAAGCGAATCATTACCGTACTGAGGAGCAACCGCATTCAAAGGAAATGCTGAACCAAACGCTGCGTTGATATCATTACGCATACGTTGATAATCCACACCAAGCAAAAGCGTATGGTCGAGTTGACCGGTTGCAAATTTTGCCTGTGCCTGGTTATCGACAGCGAACTCATTCAATTTTTCGTCTGAAGTGGCATAACCTCGCGTGATTTCCTGGGTGGCGGCGTTAAATCCATTGCCATAAATGCTGCGGTAATCCGTCGTTAACTCGGCATAACGCAGGTTCTGGCGTACCGTCCAGGTCTCATCAAAACGGTGTTCAAAGCTGTAGCCGACCATTTTGGTGTTACGGGAGATGCGATTGCTCTTCTCCCCTTCATCAAAGCTGGTCGGCAGTTTGTACTGACTGCCATCAGGGCGCGTAATGGGCACGACCGTGCCTTCACGCGGTAACCAGCCGTAATAACCCGTGTCCGGTTCATTCTGGAAGTAGGTCAGCAGATCCAGATGGGTGTTTTCGTCTGGTCGCCAGCTGAAGGACGGCGCGATGGTGTAACGCTTTTGCTTGTTGTTCGCCTGCTGGGCATCCTGGCTGCTCGCCAGGCCTGTCAGACGGTAGCTGTAAACGCCTGCGTCATCGATCGCACCGCCAAAATCAAAGCCGGTGGAGTAAAGATTGTGATTGCCCATCTGGAACTGCACTTCACGCAGCGTTTCCTGGGTGGGACGTTTACTGACCAGCGCGACCACACCGCCCGGGTTGCTCTTACCGTACAGCACCGACACGGGCCCGCGCAGCAGCTCAGCCCGCTCCAGGAAATAGGGATCAATAGCGAATTCCGAGTAGTTGTCGCCCTGCAGCTTCAACCCATCGAGATACTGGTTGGTGTTGGTTTCGCTAAAACCGCGAATTGACAACGCATCATAGACGCCTGAACTGCCGCGGTTACCGGTAAGCACACCCGGCGTGTAATTAAAGGCCTGCTTCACGCTGGTGACGCTGCGCATCTCCATCTCTTCCCGCGTCACCACAGAAACCGACTGCGGATTCTTTTCAATCGGCGTGTCCGTTTTGGTGCCGGTGGCGCTGTGTTTTGCGGCGATGGTGGCCGCCGGGCCCCACGCGTTTTCCTGCGCCACCGCACCACCGCCATTTGCAGATACCACCACCGTTTGTTCAGCGTAAGCCATTACGCTTGCGCCGCTGGTCACCAGGGCAATGATCAAAGCCAGAGGCCGACGCGTAAATACGCCGGATGGAGAAGCAAAAGGGATAGAACGCGCTGTCATGAAGGTGTCTCTCAAATGGGGATGATTAAGCGAATCGAAACGATAATGATTATTATAACGATTGGATAATATGCGAAGTCTCGCAATTTCTGCAAGCAGAATTCCCCGGCGTGGCGTCGTGTCACGGGCGATAACAAGGGGTTTTGATGTGGAATAAAAAAAGGCACCGAAGTGCCTTTTTCATCCGCGTTTGACGGGTTATTTGCCGAACATATCTTTTATCCAGCCGGCAACGCCGTTGCTGTCTTTTTGTTCCTGCTGTTGCTGCTGCTGTAACTGCTGTTGTTGCTGGTCCTGCATCTGCTGCTGTTGCTGCATTTGCTGAACCTGCTGTTGCTGCTGCTGGCAGAGCGCATTTGGATCCAGCGTCCAGACAGGCAGCGTGCGCCATGTGCTGCTTCCTGAACCGCAAACAAAGTTACCCGCAGTATCGATGTTCATCATCGTCACATCTTCCGGCGGCGTAAGCTGCAGCGGCATCGGAGCCTGATTGTCCAGGTAGCGGCGGTAAATCTGCATCGCCCCGCTGGCACCATAGAGTTTGGTCGGCTGGTTATTATCACGGCCAACCCAGGTGATCGCCACTTCTTTACCATCAATCCCGGCAAACCAGCTGTCGACCAGATCGTTCGTGGTGCCGGTTTTCCCTGCCAGATGCGCATTCGGGAAACGTGCCCCCAGCGCCCGGGCGGTACCGCGATCGACGACCTGTTGCATGGTATACAGCGTTAAGTAAGCCGCCTGTGCCGGTTCTACGCGCTGCGCCTGCGGGAAGCTCTGGTACAGCACGGTACCGTCTTCCGCGATGACCGAACGCACGGCTGACAGTTCTGCATGATTCCCGCCGCTGGCAATGGACTGGAAGGCCTGAGCCACTTCCACAGGCGTCAGGTTGAGTGCGCCCAGTAACATCGCCGGAACCGGATTCAGCTGATCTTTAGGCACACCCAGCTTCGTCCAGGTGTCCACCACCGCATTTAGTCCCAGCGTCATGCCCAGGTTAACCGTTGGCACGTTCATGGAGTTCGTCAGCGCATCGACCAGCATCACTTTGCCACTAAACCGCCGGTCGTCGTTCATGGGTTTCCAGATGCTGCCATTCGGCTGTTTCAGCGCAATAGGCTCATCCGCAATCCAGCTGTTCAGGCGGTAAGTGTTGGGTTGACTCAGCGCGGTCAGATAGGTGGCCGGTTTCGCCAGCGAGCCGATGGATCGGCGCGCCTGCAACGCGCGGTTATACCCGGCAAACTGCGGATCGGCCCCACCGACCATCGCGCGAACTTCACCCGTAAAGCGGTCAACGACCACCATTGCGGTTTCCAGATCTTTCAGACCGCGCTGTTTTTTCAGGGTGGGAATACCGTCTACAACGGCTTTTTCGGCCGCATCCTGAGAAACCGGATCCAGGGTGGTGAAAATTTTCACGCCCGACAGATCTTTGACTTTGTCGCCCAGTTTTGCCTGAAGCTCATTACGCACCATCTGCATAAAGGCAGGCTGTGGCGTAATCACACCGCCTTTCGGCTGCACGCCCAACGGACGGGCCGACAGCATGTCGTACAGTTCCTGATCGATCACTTTCTGCTGCTGCAGCAGGCGTAGCACCAGATTACGTCGTTCCAGGGCCAGTTTCGGGTTACGCCATGGGTTATAGAGCGACGCCCCTTTCACCATGCCCACCAGCATCGCCTGCTGATCGAGACTCAGCTCGTCAACCGGGCGGCCAAAATAGTAGAGGCTGGCCAGAGGGAAACCGCGGATCTGATCGTTACCTGCCTGACCGAGATACACCTCGTTCAGGTAAAGCTCCAGAATACGATCTTTGCTGTAACGGGCATCCATGATCACGGCCATATAGGCTTCACGGGCTTTACGCCACAGCGAACGCTCATTAGTCAGGAACAGGTTTTTGACCAGTTGCTGGGTAAGCGTACTGCCGCCCTGCACCGCTTTTCCGGCGGTGATGTTCGCCAGGAAGGCACGGCCAATGGAGTACGGGCTGATGCCGTCGTGCTCATAAAAGTGGCGATCTTCCGTTGCGATTAAGGTATCCACCAACAGATCAGGGAAACCGGCACGGGGAACGAACAAGCGCTGTTCACCATTAGGTGACTGCAGCATCGTAATCAGACGAGGATCAAGCCGGAAGAAACCAAAATCACGCCCGGTTTCGACGTTCTTAATCTCACTCAGCTCATCTTTGCTGAATGTCATTCGGGCATGAATCTGCCCTTCTTTGCTGTCCGGGAAATCAAACGGGCGACGCAGCAGTTCAATGGTGTTGCCTTTGACCGAGAATTCTCCCGGACGCGTAATGCGCGAGACTTCGCGGTACTGCGTGCCTTCCAGCAGGGCAATCATTTCGCTTTTATTGTAGGCCATGCCAGGTTCGAGGCTGACCATACGACCGTAGACAGCAGCGGGCAGTTGCCACACTTTACCGTCAATGCGGCTGCGAATTTCCGAATCGAGGTATACGCCCCACGCGGCCATGACCACTACAAATACCAGGAACAGCTTAATAAACCATCCCAGCCAACGGCGTTTGCCGCGCGGCGGTTTTCCACCTTTACCTTTACGTGGCACCGGCGCTTCCTCCTCGTAATCATCATCAAAATCGTCCTGAGCGACATCACTATCGATGTCTCTGCGCCGCCCACGGCGGGCGCTGTTGCGCGGTGGCAACGGTTTTCCTTTGCGCCCAATAGGTTCGCGATCGTTCCCAGACATTGGTTTCATTCTCCAGGCATAGCTTACGGCTGCGCCGCTACTCTAACTGCTTTCTTCACTGTCGCATGGCAGAACCCTCTGAATTAAACAGCGGGCCCGCCCTGTGACGTATTCTTTTTCGTCCGCCGGGTCGGTATTGCGGAGGCCGGATCGTCGGGCCAGGGATGTTTGGGATAACGCCCTTTCATTTCTTTTTGCACATCTTTATAGGCACCGCGCCAGAACGCCGCCAGATCGCGGGTGATCTGTAAGGGACGCTGGGCGGGCGATAACAGCTCCAGCACCAGCGGCACGCGACCTTCTGCGACGGCAGGATTACTGGCTTCGCCAAACATTTCCTGAATACGCACCGCCAGCGCGGGCGGTTTATCTGCATCATAGCGAATCGGCAGCCGACTTCCGGTGGGCACAGTGTAATGAGTTGGCAGCACAGTATCCAGCCGCTGACGTTGTGACCATGTGAGCAAATGTAAGAGCGCAGTGACCAGATTGACCGACTGCAGACTCTTCAGATCCCGCACGGCGCTCATCTGCGGTTGCAGCCAGCGATCCAGCGAGTCAAGCAGGCTGGCCTCATCGACGGCGGGCCAGTTCTCTTCGGGCAGCCACTGGGCGGCACACTGGATACGTAACCGCAGTTGCTCAGCCTCCGGCGTCCATCCCAGTACCGATAACCCCTTTTTAGCGACCCAGCGTAGCAGCGCGGCCTGTAACGCCTCGGCATCCGGTCGGGCAAGCGGCTGAGTCTTCAGTATCAGTTCGCCAATCTGCTCACGGCGTAAGGTGCGCAACGTGCCCTTCTCGTCATCCCATTCCACGTCGGTACGCTGTTCGACAAGCTGTGGACAGGCCTGCGTCAATGCCGCAAGCTCGACGGGAAGGGCCAGCAGGATACGTGCATCGGGGGCGCTGCTGCCCTGTAATAAGACAGGCGCAATGAGCCATTCGTAACGCGTGAGCGCCTGCTGTTCGTCCAGCCCTGCCCCCAGTCCGTTGGCTAACTGATAGCGTCCGCTGTTATCGCGTCGGCGCGCCAGACGATCGCGAAATCCCGCCGTTAACAACGCGGGAAAATGCGCGTCATCGACCCGTCCGCCTGTGACGCCAAGGCGTTTTTGCCAGTGCTGCGCGCGCCGCAACCAGTGCGGTAAAGGCCGACAGAGAACATCACGTAGATCAACACTGCCCGCGCGGGGCGGATCCTCCAGCACGGCGACGAGTAGTGCCGCGCTGGCCACCGCATCGGCATCACGCCCTGCGGCACATAATATAGCGCTCAGCCTGGCATCACTGCCGAGCTGCGCCATGCGTCTGCCCTGTGTGTTCAGTCGTCCTGATTCATCCAGCGCTCCAAGGCGCATCAGCTGCTGCTGCGCTGCCCGTAAGTGCTTTTCGGGTGGCCGATCGATCCACTGTAGCTGGTCGATGTCTGTACAGCCCCACTGCAGCAGTTCCAGCCACAATGACGCGAGATCGCTGTGCAGGATTTCGGCTTCGCCCTGTGCAGGCGCCCGTTCCGCCTGCTCCTGTGAAGTCAGGTGCAGGCAGATGCCCGGCATCAGTCGTCCGGCACGTCCGGCGCGCTGCGTCATCGACGCCTGGCTGATGCGCTGAGTCTGCAACCGCGTCACGCCGCTGCGTGCATCAAACAGCGCGCGCCGCTCCTGGGCACTGTCCACGACCAGACGAATACCTTCGATCGTTAAGCTGGTTTCGGCAATATTGGTCGCCAGCACCACTTTGCGGCGTCCGGGGGCGGCAGGCAAAATAGCCTGCTGCTGAGCGGCCAGCGGAAGCGCGCCATAAAGCGGCGTTAAATCGACATCCTCATCGACACGGGTTTCCAGCTCGCGTTTTACGCGCGCTATCTCTGCCACGCCGGGCAGAAAAAGCAGCAGCGAGCCGCTTTCCTGTCGAAGCAACTGCGCGACTTCACGCGCTACCGCCTCGTCAAAACGCAGGCTCGGGCTCAACGGAGCATAACGCCGTTCGACCGGATAGCTGCGCCCTTCTGAGGCAATCAGCGGCGCGTCCGGTAGCAGCGTCGCCAGGCGAGTATTATCGAGCGTGGCTGACATCAGCAAAATTTTCAGATCGTCACGCAATCCCTGCTGAACATCCAGCAACAGCGCCAGCGCCAGATCCGCCTGCAGGCTGCGCTCATGAAATTCATCCAGAATCACCAGCGACACGCCATCCAGCATCGGATCCTGCTGCAACATGCGCGTCAGAATACCTTCGGTCACCACCTCAAGCCGGGTCATGGGTCCGCTGCAGTTTTCGCCGCGCATGCGGTAACCCACCGTGGCGCCGGGCTGTTCGCCCAGTAGCTCAGCCAGCCGCTGCGCCACGTTGCGTGCGGCCAGTCGGCGTGGCTCCAGCATGATAATGCGCCCTGACAGCGCCTTGTGCTGTAACAGCTGAAGGGGTAACCAGGTGGATTTACCTGCGCCGGTAGGCGCAGCCAGCAGGACGTTCGAGGCCTGATCAAGGGCGCTCAGCAGGTCAGGCAACACCGCGCTGACGGGGAGATCACTCACCAAAAACTCCGCTAATGGCTGTGTTAAGATGGCGCGCATTGTAGCACTCATCCGTGAGGATTACCGGAGACCGCCATGGCGTTACAGCGCTTATTTTTTGCTATTGCCCTACCCGAAGACCTGCAACAGCAACTGGTGCAGTGGCGAGCTGAGACCTTCAGTGAGGAGGCAGGTCGCCCGATTGCGGCCGCGAACCTTCATCTGACGCTGGCTTTTTTGGGCGAGGTCTCAGCGGAGACCTCAAAACAGCTGCAAACCCTGGCCTCGCGCATCCATCAGCCTGCTTTTGATGTGACGTTAGATGATGCGGGGCACTGGCCGCGCCCCGGCGTGGTCTGGCTGGGCTGTCAGCGCCCACCCCGGGGATTGCTGCAGCTGGCAAGTCTGCTGCGTGCCCAGGCCGCCCGGCACGGCTGTGAGCAGCCCGCTCAGCCTTTTCATCCACACATCACCCTGCTGCGCTCGGCGACGCAACCCGTTGCCCTGCCCCCTCGCGGCTTTCTCTGGCGCTTTACGGCCAGTCAGTTTTCGCTTTTTGCCTCAGAGTACGTAAAAGGGCGGACGCGCTACCGGACACTGGCCACCTGGCCGTTACAGTCATAATCAGGAGCCCTATGCTTTTTTCTCCCGCCCTCAAACCGGCACGTCTGATTACCCGTTACAAACGCTTTCTGGCGGATGTCATTACGCCGGAAGGCGAGACGCTCACCATCCATTGTGCCAACACCGGCGCCATGACCGGTTGTGCTACGCCGGGTGATACCGTGTGGTACTCCACGTCCGACAGCCTGACACGCAAGTACCCGCACAGTTGGGAGATGACCGAGACGCAGCAAGGCCACTGGATTTGCGTGAATACGTTGCGCGCGAATCAACTGGTAAAGGAGGCGTTAAGCGAAAACCGAATTCTGCCGCTGTCGGGCTACGAAGCGTGTCGGGCTGAAGTAAAATACGGCAGCGAAAAAAGTCGAATTGATTTCCTGCTTACAGCACAGGACCGACCTGAGTGCTATATTGAGGTGAAATCCGTAACGCTTTTACAGGAAGGTAAAGGCTATTTTCCGGATGCGGTGACGATTCGAGGACAAAAACACCTGCGCGAGCTGAGTCAGGCTGCGGCAGAAGGTCATCGGGCCGTTTTGTTGTTTGCCGTTCTGCACTCGGGGATTGAGGACGTTTCCCCGGCGCGTCACATCGATGCGGCTTACGCAGAACAACTGGTACAGGCGCGGCTGAGTGGCGTGGAAATTTTGGCGTACCGGGCAGAACTGTCATCACAAGGCATGTTTATTACAACGGCTGTTGACGTAACGTTGTAATATCAGTGGCATCCTTCTGTGATAGGACTATCTTCTGTCAGGGGCCAACTACGCTGTTCCTCACAGGCTTGTCAAGATGGGCGCAGGAATAATTGCCAACCTTGACGGCTTCTGTTATTTATAGCGGCCTGTTTTTCCCCGTTGGGGGATCGATGTACCCAAGAGTGCGTCATCAATGAAGGTTAGTGTGAATATACTGGCCGATGGCAATCGAAGGGTATAGTGCGTGTTATCCAGGAGAAACAACATGCAAGAAGGGCAAAACCGTAAAACATCGTCCCTGAGTATTCTCGCCATCGCTGGGGTGGAGCCTTATCAGGAGAAGCCGGGCGAAGAGTATATGAATGACGCGCAACTGGACCATTTTCGCAAGATTCTGGAAGCCTGGCGTAATCAATTGCGGGACGAAGTTGATCGCACCGTTACACACATGCAGGATGAAGCCGCTAACTTTCCGGACCCGGTTGACCGTGCCGCTCAGGAAGAGGAATTCAGCCTGGAACTGCGTAACCGCGATCGCGAGCGCAAGCTCATTAAAAAGATCGAAAAAACGCTGAAGAAAGTTGAAGATGACGACTTTGGCTATTGCGATTCCTGTGGCGTTGAGATCGGTATCCGCCGTCTTGAAGCGCGTCCGACGGCCGATCTGTGCATCGACTGTAAGACACTGGCAGAAATTCGTGAGAAGCAAATGGCGGGCTAATGTTGCCGTCTGACTGCAGCCATGCGGCGGGAAAAGGCCCTCTTTTTCCGCCGTCTGGTTCATGAAACCTATGGCATTCTCATCCTGTATCGGGCGCTTTGCGCCGTCTCCCTCTGGTGAACTCCACTTTGGATCGCTGATCGCTGCCTTAGGCAGTTACCTTAGCGCACGCGCGCAGCATGGCCGCTGGCTGGTACGCATTGAGGATATTGATCCTCCCCGTGAAGTCGCAGGAGCCGCCACGCGTATTCTGCACCAGTTAGAACAGTACGGTTTGCACTGGGACGGTGAAGTCATGTGGCAGTCACAGCGCCATGACGCTTATCGGGACGCCCTGCAGTGGTTAAGAGCGCACCGGCAGAGTTATTACTGCACCTGCAGCCGAAGCCGCATTCAGCAGTTGGGTGGTTTTTACGACGGGCACTGTCGGGATGCAGGTTCAGGTCCGGAGAATGCGGCACTGCGGTTGCGTCAGCATGCGCCAGTTTTCCAGTTTGAAGACCGGTTACGGGGCACGCTTGTGGCCGATCGGCGGCTGGCTGAAGAGGATTTTATTATTCATCGTCGCGACGGCCTGTTTGCCTACAATCTGGCCGTGGTGGTTGATGACCATCATCAGGGCGTCACCGAGATCGTGCGTGGCGCAGACTTAATCGAGCCGACGGTGCGGCAGATTGCCCTTTATCGACAGTTTGGCTGGGCCGTTCCGGATTATCTGCATTTGCCGTTGGCCATCACTGCTGACGGACACAAACTTTCTAAGCAAAATCATGCGCCCGCGCTGCCGGATGGCGATCCGCGCCCGTGCCTGGTGCAGGCCTTACGGTTTCTGGGACAGCCGGTCAGCGAAGGCTGGCAGGACGATTCTCAGGAGAAACTGCTGTCTGATGCTGTGAAGCAGTGGAATATCGCTTTGATACCGCATGATAACGCCCTGAGAGCGGATGCATAGACAACAGCATTCTCAAATGATTCACAACAGGCTATGATTAGCCGCTGATTTTACCTACACCCTAATTGTCACTGTCGAGGTGTCCCATTTTTACCCGAGTCGCTAATTTTTGCCGGAAAGTCCTGAAGCGTGATGACGAGGAAGCACCAGCAGAGGTTGAACCTGAGAGTCATATGACCATCATTCCTCGTGAAAGCCACACCATCTCACGTAAAGACATCAGCGAAAATGCCCTCAAGGTGCTGTATCGTCTGAATAAAGCCGGTTATGAGGCCTACCTGGTGGGCGGTGGCGTTCGCGATTTACTGCTGGGGCAGAAGCCTAAAGACTTCGACGTGACCACAAACGCCACGCCGGAGCAGATGCGTAAACTGTTCCGCAACTGCCGTCTGGTTGGCCGCCGTTTTCGTCTGGCACATGTGATGTTTGGTCCGGAAGTGATCGAAGTGGCTACGTTCCGCGGTCATCATCAGATTGAAGAGAACAGCGAAGATCACAACAATTCCCAGCGTGCCCAGAGCGGTATGCTGCTACGGGACAATATTTTCGGCAGTATTGAAGATGATGCCCAACGGCGTGATTTAACCATTAACAGCCTGTATTACAGCGTGGCCGATTTTTCGGTGCGGGATTATGTTGGCGGCCTGAACGATCTGCAACAAGGCATCATTCGGTTGATCGGCGATCCGGAAACACGCTATCGCGAAGATCCGGTGCGCATGCTGCGCGTCGCGCGTTTCGCGGCCAAACTGAATATGCGCATTGCTCCTGAAACGGCAGAGCCCATTCCCCGCCTGGCATCGCTGTTACGCGATGTACCTGCTGCGCGCCTGTTTGAAGAGTCGCTAAAGCTGCTTCAGGCCGGTTATGGCTACAGCACCTGGCTAAAACTGTGTGAATATCAGTTATTCCAGCCGCTGTTCCCTACGCTGGCACGCAACTTTACCGAACAGGGCGACAGCCATATGGAGCGCATGCTCGCCCAGGTGCTGAAGAATACGGATAACCGCATTCAAAATGATATGCGCGTCAATCCGGCGTTTCTGTTCGCGGCCATGTTCTGGTATCCGCAGCTTGAAGCCGCCGAGCGCATTGCGCAGGAAAGCGGCCTGACTTATTACGATGCGTTTGCCCTGGCGATGAATGATACGCTGGATGAAGCCTGCCGTGCGCTGGCCATTCCTAAGCGCATTACGTCGCTGATTCGTGATATCTGGCAGTTGCAGTTACGCATGTCCCGTCGTCACGGTAAACGCGCCTGGAAGCTGATGGAGCATCCGAAGTTCCGTGCGGCTTATGATCTGCTGGCCCTGCGGGCTGAAGTGGAAAATAACCCGGAGCTGCTGCGCCTGAGTAAGTGGTGGGGAGAGTTCCAGGTCGCTGCGCCGCCGCAGCAGAAAACCATGCTCAACACGCTGGGAGACGATCCGGCACCGCGCAGCCGTACGCGCCGCCCGCGTCGTCGTTCTTCCGCGCCCCGTCGTGATAACTCTAACGCGTCATGACGCGCGTTTATCTGGCATTAGGCAGTAACCTTGCCGATCCGCTGCATCAGATTGATGCAGCGTTGTCAGCGCTGGATGCGCTCACCGGTGTTCAGCGCATCGCCACCTCGTCCTTTTACCGCACGCCACCTTATGGCCCACCCGATCAGCCCGATTATCTCAATGCGGCGGTAGCCCTTGAGACCACCTTGTCGGCTGAGGCCTTACTGGATGAGACGCAGCGCATCGAGCGGGAACATGGCCGGGTGCGCAAAGCCGAGCGCTGGGGGCCACGCACGCTGGATATTGATATTATGCTGTTTGGTTCAGAGCAGATTCACAGCGAACGCCTGATCGTCCCCCATTACGATATGCTGAACCGTGCGTTTATGCTGGTGCCGCTGCTGGAAATTGCGCCCGCTCTGCGCCTGCCTGATGGCCGTCCGCTCCAGCCGATTATGGCAACGCTTGACTGCGCCAGCATCCGTCCCTGGCACAGCTGACCATCTATTCGCGCGTCACAGATTCCGCTCAGCAACGCGATACAGTAAAATGCGTCCATCTGAATTTCTGAGCTGAGATCGTCATGAAACCCACCACCCTTTCTCATCTGCGTCAGTGCAAAGCGAGCGGTAAAAAATTCGCGACGCTGACCGCTTACGATTTTAGTTTTGCCCGCCTGTTTGCTGACGAAGGCATTCAGGTTCTGCTGGTTGGTGACTCGCTTGGCATGACGGTGCAGGGTCATGATTCCACGCTGCCCGTCACGGTAAGTGATATTGCTTACCATACCGCCGCCGTCCGTCGTGGTGCGCCTCACGCGCTCCTGTTAGCCGATTTGCCTTTCATGAGTTATGCCACACCACAGCAAACTTTTGATAACGCGGCGCAGCTCATGCGCGCCGGGGCCAATATGGTGAAGCTGGAAGGCGGCGCATGGCTGGCCGACAGCGTGCGCATGCTGACCGAACGCGCCGTGCCCGTGTGTGGTCATCTGGGCTTAACGCCACAGTCCGTAAATATTTTTGGCGGCTATAAAGTGCAGGGACGTGATGAAGCCGGTGCAGAGCAGCTTATGGCTGACGCGCTGGCGCTTGAGGCCGCAGGCGCACAGCTGATGGTGCTGGAATGCGTACCGGTGGCCCTGGCCCAGCGCGTAACGCAGGCACTGGCAATTCCGGTGATTGGTATTGGCGCAGGCAACGTGACTGATGGACAAATTCTGGTGATGCACGATGCGTTTGGCATTACCGGTGGACATATCCCTAAATTTGCAAAAAATTTCCTGGCGGAGACAGGCGACATCCGTGCCGCCATTCGCCGCTATATTGCTGAGGTTGAAGCAGGAAGCTACCCCGCAGCGGAACACAGTTTCCAGTAATTCAGGAGAATGGCAGTGCTGATCATCGACACTCTGCCCATGCTGCGCCGTGAAGTGCGCCGCTGGCGTCAGCAAGGTAAACGTATTGCGTTAGTGCCCACGATGGGCAATCTGCACGAAGGGCATTTAACGCTGGTAGATGAAGCGCGTGAGCGGGCCGATGTTGTGATCGTGTCGGTTTTCGTTAACCCGATGCAGTTTGATCGGCCTGACGATCTGGCGCGCTACCCGCGCACGCTGCAGGAAGACTGTGAGAAACTGAACCGCCATGCGGTGGATGTCGTCTTTGCGCCCTCGCCTGCTGAGGTGTATCCACACGGGCTGGCTAATCAGACCTTTGTCGAAGTGCCGGTGCTTTCATCTTTACTGGAAGGCGCCAGTCGTCCCGGCCATTTTCGCGGCGTGGCGACCATCGTCAGCAAGTTGTTTAATCTGGTTCAGCCCGATATCGCCTGCTTCGGCGAGAAAGATTTCCAGCAGTTAGCCATCATTCGTAAAATGGTGGCAGACATGGGGTTCGATATCGAGATTGTCGGCGTGCCTACGGTGCGAGCCAGGGACGGTCTGGCCCTGAGTTCACGTAACGGCTACCTCACTGAAGATGAGCGTAAGCTGGCACCTGGCCTGAGCCAGGTGATGAATGCGATGGCCGCCCGACTGGCTAATGGTGAACGGCAGATTGACGATATTATTGAAGACGCAACGCGGTCGCTGCAGGAAAAAGGATTGCGTCCGGATGGCCTGGCCATCTGTGATGCGGAAACGCTGCAGCCTCTGACGGTGGACAGTCAGCGAGCCGTCGTGTTAATGGCCGCCTGGCTGGGGAATGCACGGCTGATCGATAATCAACAGGTAGACCTCACGCAGTAGTCTTGCAGGCTGAGGGTCACTCTTTTTGGCTGTATAACAAGGTTTCTGACTATGATTCGCACGGTTTTACAAGGCAAACTGCATCGCGTTAAAGTCACGCAGGCGGACCTCAACTATGAAGGCTCCTGCGCCATCGATCAGGATTTCCTTGATGCTTCTGGCATCCTGCAATATGAAGCTATCGATATTTATAACGTGACCAACGGTCAGCGTTTCTCTACTTATGCCATTGCCGCTGAACGCGGATCGAAAATCATTTCGGTCAACGGTGCGGCCGCGCGCTGTGCCTGTGAAGGCGACATCCTGATTATCTGCTCGTATGTCCAGGTCGATGATGCAGAAGCGCGCCAGTGGCAGCCTAAAGTGGCCTACTTTGAAGGTGATAACCAGATGAAGCGTCTGGCGAAAGCGCTGCCGGTGCAGTTGGCCTGAGTCTGGTCGCATAAAAAAAGCAGCGCTAACGCTGCTTTTTTTTCGCCGGTATCAGGTCCGCAATCCGCGGCCCCGCTGAATCAGAAAATACACGGCGATATAAAACACCACGATAAAGGCAATCAGTACCGACATGGTCAAGGTCAGAGGAACATCGTGAATGCCCAGAAAGCCAAAGCGGAAACCGCTGATCATATAAACCACCGGATTAAGTTTTGATACTGCCTGCCAGAAGGGCGGTAACAGCGTCAGCGAATAAAACACGCCGCCCAGATACGTTAGCGGCGTCAGCACAAACGTGGGGATCAGGCTGATATCGTCAAACGTGCGGGCAAACACCGCATTAATCAGTCCCGCCAGCGAGAACAGTACCGCGGTTAGCAGCAGCGTAATGGCCACCATCAGCCATGAATGCACATGAAACGGCACAAAGAACAGCGAAACGGCGGTCACCAGCACACCGACACAGATCCCGCGCGCAACGCCGCCGCCGACATAGCCAGCGATAATAATGTGCGTCGGTACCGGTGCCACCAGCAACTCTTCAATATTGCGCTGAAACTTGGCGCTAAAGAACGACGATGCCACGTTGGCATACGCATTGGTGATCACCGACATCATAATGAGCCCTGGCACAATGAACTGCATATAGCTGAAGCCGTTCATATCGCCGATGCGCGCACCGATGAGGTTACCGAAGATGATAAAATACAGCGTCATGGTGATCACGGGCGGCACCAGCGTCTGGATCCAGATGCGGGCGAACCGGTTCACCTCTTTGGCCCAGATGCTTTTTAACGCCACCCAGTACAAATGTGTCATGCTTTTGCTCCTGTTTTTCCTTGCGTCAGGCCGACGAACAGCTCTTCCAGACGATTCGCTTTATTACGCATACTGAGAACCTGAACGCCCTGTGCGCTGAGCTGGCTAAACACGCTGTTCAGCCCCTGCTCGCGCAGGACTTCAACTTCGAGCGTCGAGGTATCCACTAACCGGTACTGGAAACCTTCCAGCGACGGTAACGGGCTGCGCGGGGCCAGATCCAGAATGAAGGTTTCGGATTTGAGCTTCGACAGCAGGGATTTCATTGAGGTGTTTTCAACCAGTTCACCATTTTGAATAATGCCGATATTGCGGCACAGCATTTCCGCTTCTTCAAGATAGTGAGTCGTCAAAATGATGGTCGTCCCCTGCGCATTCAAATCTTTCAGGAAAACCCACATCGACCGACGCAGTTCAATATCCACCCCGGCGGTAGGTTCATCCAGAATCAGCAGTTTGGGCGCGTGCATCAGAGCACGGGCGATCATCAGACGGCGCTTCATCCCGCCAGACAACATGCGCGCCCTTTCGTGACGTTTCTCCCACAGGTCGAGCTGTTTAAGGTACTTTTCGGCCCGCTGAAGGGCCTCACGGCGCTCAACACCATAGTAACCGGCCTGGTTCACCACGATCTGCATGACCGTCTCGAACGGGTTGAAATTGAACTCCTGCGGCACCAGGCCCAGCTGGCGTTTGGCATTGACGACATCTTTTTCCAGATCGTAACCAAAGACGCGGACGCTGCCTTCCGACTTATTCACCAGCGAACTGATAATCCCGATGGTGGTCGATTTGCCCGCGCCGTTGGGTCCCAGTAGCGCATAAAAATCACCGGCTTCGACGTTAAGATCGATGCCCTTGAGCGCCTGTACGCCGCCGGGATAGGTCTTGGTCAGCCGGGAAAGTTCCAGTGCATAGGTCATTCTGAATACATACCCTGTTTTATGGCATTGTAATGCCGTTTGAATTTAGGAAGCCTTCGCCTATAGTACGCGCACGCAAATGCGCAGTAACAGGTTGCTTAACGCCATGACAGACATTGATACCCTGATCAGTAATAACCGCGAGTGGTCCAGATTACTGGTCAAAGAAGATCCTGGTTTTTTTGAGCGACTGGCTCAGGCGCAAAAACCACGTTTCCTTTGGATTGGCTGTTCAGACAGTCGCGTCCCCGCAGAACGTCTGACCGGTCTTGAGCCAGGTGAACTGTTTGTCCACCGTAACGTTGCCAATCTGGTTATCCATACCGATCTTAACTGCCTTTCTGTGGTGCAGTACGCGGTTGAAGTGCTGGAAGTTGAACACATCATCGTGTGCGGCCACTATGGCTGCGGTGGCGTGCAGGCTGCCATGGATAACCCGGAGTTAGGGCTCATTGATAACTGGCTGCTGCACATTCGCGATCTCTGGTACAAGCATAGCGTGTTGCTGGGTGAACTGCCGCCCGATAAACGTCTGGATAAACTCTGCGAAATCAACGTTGTTGAGCAGGTCTACAATCTGGGGCATTCCACCATCTTGCAATCGGCCTGGAAGCGTGGACGTAAAGTCTCGCTACATGGCTGGGTCTACGGTATTCAGGATGGCTGCCTGCGTAACCTGAATGTTACCGCGAACAGCCGCGAAAACCTGGAGCAACGCTATCGTCACGGCATGGCTAACCTGTTAGTCAGTGGCGATTTTCACCGCCCCTGACGCTCGCGCGCGACAAGCCTACACGAATCCAGAGGTCAGAGCCTTGGAAGAATGTGCGGTCACTCGCCTGAGGATTCGAGGGGAACCACTTTGCCAATGTAAGGCAGATGGCGATAACGCTGCGCATAATCGATGCCAAAGCCCACCACGAATTCATCAGGGATAGCAAAGCCCACGAATTCAACCTGAACGTCGACTTCACGGCGTTCAGGCTTATCCAGCAGCGTACAGATGGCCAGGGATTTTGGCTCCCGCAGACGCAGGATTTCCCGCACTTTGCTGAGCGTATTGCCTGAGTCAATGATGTCTTCAACGATTAACACGTCTTTACCGCGGATATCCTCATCCAGATCTTTGAGAATTTTGACATCGCGACTGCTGGACATCCCGCTGCCGTAACTGGAGGCGGTCATAAAATCCACTTCGTGCGGAACGTCAATCACGCGGCATAAATCCGCCATAAACATAAATGAGCCACGAAGTAGCCCTACCAGCACCATATCGCTGCCGCTGTCGCGGTAGTGGTCGGTAATTTCTTTGCCCAGTTCCGCGATGCGCGCGGCGATTGCCTGCTCAGGGATCATTACGTCAACAGTGTGTTTCATTGCCTTCAGCCCGGTCTCTCACAAAGCCACGCAGTCTACCATAACAGAAGTCCCTACTGACGCCGCGCAGAGAACGCAAACGTTTACGTGCACTAAAAATCTTCACCTGTGCGCAGGCAGTTGCACAAACAGCATTACCTTAGAACAACCCGGCATTTAGCCGCATTAATAGCTGCATGATACGATTTTATCGACATATCGTTATGCAGTTAGCGACCTTATTGGGAGATCTTAATGACTTCACCCTCAAGTAAAAAAACGCACGTCGGCGACCGCCCACTGCATCCCGAAACACAAATGCTGAACTACGGTTATGATCCGCGCCTGTCTGAAGGGGCCGTGAAACCGCCGGTCTTTTTGACCTCCACCTTTGTGTTTAACAGTGCAGAAGAAGGCCGCGATTTTTTTGATTATGTTTCCGGCCGCCGTCAGCCTCCCGAAGGTAAAAGTGGCGGACTGGTGTATTCCCGCTTTAATCATCCCAACAGTGAGATTGTTGAGGACCGCCTCGCTCTCTACGAACAGGCAGAAAGTTGCGCGCTGTTTGCCTCCGGCATGGCGGCCATTTCGACGGCGTTGCTGACCTTTACGCGACCAGGGGAAGTGATTTTGCATTCCCAGCCCCTGTACGGCGGTACGGAAACGCTGCTCAGTAAAACCCTGCACAACCTTGATATTCGTGCGGTGGGTTTCACTGACGGGCATGATGAAGCCAAAGTGCGCGAGGCCGCCCAGCGTGCAATGGCGCAGGGACGCGTCGCCATGATCCTGGTGGAAACGCCGGCAAACCCGACGAACAGCCTTGTGAATATCGCGCTGATGGCCCGTATTGCGGACGACATCGATCGTCAGCAGGGTTCACGCCCGGTCGTCGCCTGTGATAACACCTTACTGGGGCCGATTTTTCAGCAACCGCTCACGCTGGGCGCGGATTTATCGCTGTATTCCCTGACGAAATATGTGGGCGGTCACTCTGACCTGATTGCGGGTGCGGTGATGGGAAACAAAACACTTATGTCGCCGATCCGCGCTTTGCGTAGCGCTATTGGCACTCAGCTTGATCCGCATTCAAGCTGGATGATTGGCCGTTCGCTGGAAACGCTGTCGCTGCGCATGGAAAAAGCCTGTCATAACGCTGAAACCGTCGCCGCCTTTTTACGTACACATCCTGATGTCGCCGCCCTGCACTGGTTACCGTATCTGGATGCAGACAGCCCGGCAGGCAGAACCTATCGGGAACAATGCACCGGGGCCGGTTCAACCTTCTCTTTTGACATTGTCGGCGGACAACCTGCAGCGTTTCGTTTCCTGAATGCCCTGACGCTGTTTAAACAGGCCGTCAGTCTGGGCGGGACAGAATCGCTTGCCAGCCATCCTGCCACCACCACCCATTCTGGCGTGCCGGATACAGTGCGTCAGCGCATCGGGATCACCGACGCGACGATACGCTTATCCATCGGTATCGAGAACGCCGGGGATCTGGTGGAGGATATCCGTCTGGCGCTGGCGCAGGCCTGATATCAGGTCACGGTGAAGCCCAGCATCATGCCGGTGTCTTCATGCTCCAGTAAATGGCAATGCGCCATATACGCATGATCGGCGGCGGCAAGGTGGTTGAAGCGCACCAGCACTTCGCTACGCCAGCCGTCGACATTGACCATGTCTTTCCAGCCCTGACGGTGTGGCGCAGGTGGCTTGCCATTTTCAGAAAGAATACGGAACTGGGTGCCGTGAATATGGAAAGGATGCAGCATGCTGTCGCCTTCACCGGAAATGGTCCATTTTTCAACGGTGCCCTGCTTCACATCAAAGGCTGGCCGCGTCATATCAAATGGCTGGCCATTGATTTTATTGCCATTGTGAAAATCGTAGGCAGTCGCGGCCATCACGTCATGGTCCATCTTCTGATGATCCATTCCCTGGGACGCGCTGTCGTGCTGCATCGCATGATCGTTACCGCCCATAGCCATATCATGGTGCGCACCGTTCCCCATCGCTTTCGCGCCATAGCGTGCCATCAGCGCCTGCATACCTTGCTGATCCAGTTGGGGATCCATACTGAGTTGTAACCAGCGCGATGACAGACCGTCCGTTTTCGGTATGGCCGGTAATGTGGCTAGCTGATCCGGTAAAGTCGCGCTGGCCATGATCCGCAGCGGAATGATATTGACCAGCGGCAGGGGCCGATCGAAGGGAGCCAGCGTCATGCCCATTTGCGAAACAGGTAGCGTCACGATATCAAAAGCCTTGCCATCGGACGTATCGACCATGACTTCAAAGCGCTCGCCCGGCAGGAGCGGAAGGGAGTCGACCTTTACCGGCTCAGGCAGCAGACCGCCGTCACTGGCAATCACATACAGTGGGCGTTTATCGCTGGCAGCCAGATGCAGCGAACGGGCATTGCAGCCATTAAGCAAACGCAGACGTAACCATCCACGCGGTACGGCATGCTGAGGATACTGCGCACCGTTGGTCAGCATCATGTCGCCGAACCAGCCCACTGCGGCCCGCATAATATCAAGCTCATAATCGATGCGGTCACCGGATGAGGTGAGCTGTTTGTCCTGAAAAATCAGTGGAACATCGTCGGTGCCCCATTGATTAGGCAGACGAAGCGTCCCTGACGGCTGATCCTCTAACACAATCATGCCGGCCAGCCCCTGGGCAACCTGATGACCCGTTTTGCCATGCAGATGAGGATGATACCAGCAGGTGGCGGCAGGCTGGTCCGGCGTAAACGTCACCTGACGCGTGGCGCCCGGCGCAATGATTCCCTGCGGTCCACCGTCCACCTCGCCGGGGATTTCCAGACCGTGCCAGTGCAGGGTCGTCGCTTCACTAAGCCGGTTATGAATATTGATGGTGGCCGCCTTGCCACGCTGGAGCCGAATTGCGGGCCCCAACAGGCTGCCATTGTAGCCCCAGGTGGGTACGTCTTTGCCCTGCCACTGGCTGATGCCCGGCATCGCCGTCAGGCTGTACTCTCCTTTCGCATCCGCGTCCAGCAGGGAGGGAACCGGCAGCAGTGGCCGACTGGCCGCCATCAGGGATCGGCTCCAGAGCGGCAGCGCCCCTGCAGCACCCAGTACCGCGCTCAGTTTCAGAAAGTGACGACGTTGCATAATCCGCATCCTTGTAACGAAATGACCTCAAGCCTAAACCCTGCCCTTATGGCAAGGTCAAGCATCAGCAGGCAGAATGCCCCAAAAATCGTAAATTGATCGAAAATCTTTACACAACTGTGCTAACGTCTTTCAGACGACTATTACATGAGAATATCTATGAAGAAGAGCATCAGGATCCTGCTACTGGCAGGACTCTTCGGCTTCTCCTCCACCAGCTTTGCCCTGAGCGAATCCGAAGCAGAAGATCTTGCCGATCTGACTGCGGTATTCGTTTATCTCAAGAACGACTGTGGCTATCAGGATTTGCCCGATGCGCAGATCCGCAAGGCGTTGGTGTTTTTTGCCCAGCAAAACCGCTGGGATTTAAGCAATTACAACAACTACAACATGAAAGCACTGGGTGAAGACAGTTACCGTGATTTGAGCGGTATCGCGATTGCCAACGACAAAAAATGTAAGTCGCTGGCCAGAGATTCTCTCAGCCTGCTTGCCTATGTAAAGTAGCGCCCCAGCCCGCTCTCCCGTCAGACATTTGACCGTGCAACGGCTATCATAGTTAGCTATGATGTTTCGCCGATTTTTATGGCAATGTCACGAAGGAGAGCCCCATCATGGCCCAAAACGAGATGTGGTATGAAACACTTCATACCGGCTTTGGCCAGTATTTTACCGTCGATAAAGAGCTTTATCGTGATAAAACGGCCCACCAGGATTTAATCATCTTTGAAAATGCGGCGATGGGCCGCGTTATGGCGCTGGATGGCGTGGTGCAAACGACCGAACGTGATGAATTTATCTATCACGAAATGATGACGCATGTGCCGTTGCTGGCGCATGGTGCCGCCAAAAACGTACTGATTATTGGAGGGGGCGATGGCGCGATGTTGCGCGAAGTGTCCCGCCATACCGGCATTGAGAAAATCACCATGGTCGAGATCGACGCCGGCGTGGTGACCTTCTGTCGTCAGTATCTGCCGAACCACAGCGCCGGTGCGTACGACGATCCGCGTTTTAATCTGGTCATCGATGATGGTGTGAATTTCGTCAACCGCACCACCGAAAAGTTTGACGTTATCATCTCTGACTGTACCGATCCCATTGGGCCTGGCGAAAGCCTGTTTACGTCCGACTTTTATGCGGGCTGTAAAAATGCGCTGAATGAAAATGGGATCTTTGTTGCCCAGAACGGCGTTTGCTTCCTGCAGCAGGATGAAGCGGTTAACAGCCATCGTAAACTCAGCCATTACTTTGCCGATGTCAGTTTTTACCAGGCGGCCATCCCAACCTACTACGGCGGCATCATGACCTTTGCCTGGGCAAGCGATAATCCGGCCCTGCGCCAGCTTGATCCCGCCCTTCTGCAGGCGCGCTTTGCGGCCTCGGGCCTGAACTGCCGTTACTACACACCGGCGATCCACACGGGCAGCTTTGCTCTGCCACAATATCTGTTGAATGCTCTGTCAGAGACGCGCTGATCGATCATTTATAAGGGGGTGAATAAAATTGCAAAAGCTAAAACTGCATGGCTTCAATAATCTGACCAAAAGCCTGAGTTTTTGTATCTACGATATTTGCTATGCGAATACCGAAGCCGAGCGCGATGGTTATATTGCTTATATCGATGAGCAATACAATGCCAATCGCCTGACGGAAATTTTGACCGAAACCTGTTCGATTATTGGTGCGAATGTGCTGAACATTGCGCGCCAGGATTATGAGCCACAGGGTGCCAGCGTCACGATTTTGGTCAGTGAAGAACCTGTTGATCCTAAAGATATTGATACGTCTGAGCATCCCGGCCCATTGCCTAATTCCGTGGTCGCGCATCTTGATAAAAGCCATATTTGTGTGCACACGTATCCGGAAAGCCATCCTGAAGGCGGCCTCTGTACCTTCCGTGCAGACATTGAGGTCTCAACCTGCGGCGTGATCTCACCGCTTAAGGCGCTCAATTACCTGATTCACCAGCTGGAATCTGACATTGTCACTGTGGATTACCGCGTACGGGGTTTTACACGTGATGTGAACGGCGTTAAACACTTTATCGACCATGAAATTAACTCCATCCAAAACTTCATGTCCGACGATATGAAGCGGATGTACGATATGGTTGATGTGAATGTTTACCAGGAAAACATCTTCCATACCAAGATGTTGCTGAAAGAATTCGATTTAAAACATTATCTCTTTAATACCCGCCCGGAAGATCTGACACCGCAGGAGCACAAACGCATTACTGACCTGCTGTGGAAAGAGATGCGTGAGATTTATTACGGTCGCAATATTCCGTCTGTGGGATTAAAAACCTACTAAGTTATGCCCCCTTTGCGGGGCATTCTCTCTTTCGTCTGCCTGTTATCTGTCAAAGCCCGATCAGGGCCACTTATTGCGCCCTGCGAACCAGGATAGCCCCGGCTGCCTTTCTTTCGCGGCATGTCATCTTGCGATGGTGAGACTGGCAGACCCGTTACGACGTTCTTCCGTGAAATAAATCAGCCGCCCCCTGCGTTCTGTTGTGCAGACGCTATTTCTGAGATCGTCCCGCAACGCCTGTCAGTAACAGGCCACAGTGTGGCACTAACACAAACTCACCACAGTAATCCCTGCCGAGCCATTCGCCCCATGATAAAACATTAATTAAATTTACCATGAATACAGTAAGGATAATAAAGTTTTATGACACTATAAAAAAGACCAGCCTCCCTTTCCTCGCCTGGATTTTATGAGGAAAATCACACTTTAACGGTCTGTTAAGTTACTTAATTTTCCATGAAAACTAAGGTGATGGAGAAAAACCAGGAGCATTTAATTTATAAATACCCTTAAATCAATAAGATGAAAGATTGCGGATTAAAAACAGCGATAAAACATAAAAATAACTTAATGATTACCATTTGCTGTGATATACATTAGAAAACTTTAATATTTGATGATGTTTCTTGGTGGGGAGAGTGATATGAGTCACGGTTATTCTGTAGTAAACATAAATGAACTTAACATTTATGTGGAGTTAACAAAATGCAGTGTCCCGACCCGTAACAGGACCATCCTGATTAACGGTGCACTGGCAACCTCGTCTTCTTTCCGCAACTGGAAACGCTTCCTGGCGGATAAATCAGATGTCATTACGTTTGATCTTCCGTTCTCAGGCAAATCAAAACCCTTCAACGAACAGGGCTGCCATATCGTCACGCTTGATGATGAAGTCACGATTATTCGCGAGCTGATTTCAATTTATAAGCCCAATATTATTGCCTCAGCCTCCTGGGGCGGCGCATCGACTCTCAAGCTCTTGAATCACGGTGAAGAGGGCCTGGAACATGCCATCATCGCGTCCTATTCCTTTGAATTTAATGACCGTATGCGGACTTACGTGAAGCAAGCCAATCTGTTTTCAAAAGAGAAGAACTTTGTCGAGCTTGCGCATTTGATGAATGACGAAGTGGGTGCATATCTGCCGAATAAAATGAAGTTCTGCAACTTCAGGCATCTGACGTCGCTGGATGAGATTGAATACCGTCAGGGGCGTTTCCATCTTGAGCAGATTGCCACACTGCGCAACCACGACTACAAAAACATTATTGATAACTCGGCCTGCCAGTTTCACTTTATCAACGGCGATCTGGATATTCATACGCCGCAAAAAAACATCGAAGAGATATGCGGCGAGTCGGATAAAACGCGCTTTTATCAAATCAGGGATGCGGGACATTTTCTGGATCTGGAAGGCAAGCGCAGCCGGGAAAGGACCGCAGCCGCCTTCAACACTATTTTTAGTCAGATTGGTGTCTGAGATGAAAGTGATTATTGGCGCACTGGGCTCAGCAGGCGATGTCTTTCCCTGTATTGAGATTGGCTCGCTGTTAAAAGAAAAGAATCATGATGTTTACCTGCTCGCTAACGACTATTTCAGATCTGAGGCAGTAGATCGCGGCCTGTCCTTTGTGGCGGTCGGCGACAAAGAGACTTATGTGAAAGCCGTCCAGGATCGGGCGTTATGGGACAAAAAGCACGCCCTGAAACGGATTTCACATTATATGGCGGAACAGCAGGAGGCGATGTTCGATGCCATGAGCGCTCTTGTCGAAGATGACGCCATCATCATTCACTCTTTATGGTGTTTTGCGGCGAAAGCCGTCAGCGAGAAATACCGGTTAAAGAAATATGCTATCAGCCTGACCAATTCAAATTTAAAATTGCAGCCCGGGCGTGTTATCCATGCGCTGGAAAAAAGCCTGCGTGTCAGTCTGAACTGGAAACTGGCTTTATTTCAACGGGCCCTGGTTTCGCCTGCACTCCAGCGTACCATCGACACGCTGCGACGCGACCATAATCTGCCCGCCTCTCGCAATATTTACGCTGACTGGGTCAATAACGAACCGCAGTCGATTGTGTTATACGAACCCTGGTTTTATCAAAAGAAAGCGCGCGAGGGATTTTATGCCGGTTTTTTACTGAACAAGAGCCGGGCCTCGCTGGATGACGATCGTATTACCGATTTTATTGACTCCCGTACGGTGGTCTTTTTTACCAGTTGGGCCCTGGCTGAACAATCATCCGTGACACGCGTTTTACAGGACTTAAAAACAGAAGGACTGAAGTGCGTGCTTGTTACGCCAACCGCAGCCGCGTTAGCGATAAACGATGATGTGATGACGCTGCCGCATCTCAATATTGCCCTGACTGAAACCTGCTTATTTGCCATTCATCATGGCGGTATTGGCACCACCGCGCAGTTGCTCAAGAACGGGGTGCCTCAGCTGATTTATCCGTGCGCATTTGATCAGTTTGAAAATGCCCGCGCCCTTGAACGACTGGCCTGCGGCCTCAAGGGAAAAGGGATCAGGGAAATCAGAAAAATGGCGGCTCTTGCACGTCAGAAGAAACACAACTGCGACTTTTATGCTGTGCAACTGGCTAATCAAACCCACAGAGGTCTTGAGCTGGAACGCTTTCTGACCCGTTAAACGCGTCTTCAGGCCAGGCATCTGGTGCATGCCTGGCCTGAAGGCATCAGACCTGGAACGCCGCGGTTAACATGCGCAGACTGCGCGCCTGTTCAGTTAAGGATTGCGATGCGGAAGCCGACTGCTCCACCAGCGCGGCATTGCTTTGTGTGACGCTGTCCATCTGCGTGACGGCAATGCTGACCTGCGAAACGCCCTGCATTTGTTCCACTGATGCCAGCGCCAGACCATCCATATACTGTGCCAGTGACGCGACTTCACTTGCCGCTTTAAGAATACTCTGGGCGGTATGATCGGCCGCCTGTACGCCTTTCGCCACGCCGGTGACCGCTTCTTCAATCAGGTTACCGATTTCACGCGACGATGATGCGCTGCGCTGTGCCAGCGTACGGACTTCCGTTGCGACAACGGCAAAGCCACGACCGTGCTCACCCGCTCTTGCCGCTTCTACCGCCGCATTCAGCGCCAGAATGTTGGTCTGAAAAGCGATACTTTGAATAACCGCGGTAATCTCTTTCACTTTCGCCGCGCTCACCGAAATGCTGTGCATCGTGTGGCTCATGTCATTGACGGCTTTTTCGCTGGCGCGCGTCAGTGATTCCGTCTCCCGGGCCGAAGACGCTGTAGATTCAGCGACAGAGGTGTTATTGCGAACCGTCGCAGTAATTTGTTCCATGCTTGCCGCCGTCTGTTGCAATGCCGCAGCCTGCTCTTCCGTACGGGAGGACAGCTCGGTATTGCCCTGCGCAATTTCACTGGCCGCCAGTTCAACCGATGCCGCAGAATCTTTGATCTGGGTCACCAGGTTCCGCAAATGATTTTGCATGTTCGCCAGGGCCGTCAGCAGCTTTCCGGTTTCATCCTGACGGTTTACGGTAATCACAGAGGTCAGATCGCCCCGGGCAATAGTATCGGCCGTGTGCACCGCGATAGCCAGAGGACGAGAAATACTGCGGGAAATCAGCAGGCCCAGAATCAGGGAGATTCCCGCTGACAGTAGCAGTCCGGCCACCAGGATCACGCGCGTTTTGGTCCGCTCGCTAGTCAGTTCATCTTCACGCGATTTGAGTAATGATTTCTCCGTGACAATCATGGATTCAATCACGTTACGCATCGCATCCATTTGCACTTTACCTTCATCAGTCGCAAAGATGTCTAAAAAGTGTTGCTGGTCGAGGTTCCCCTGATTCAGACGCTCACGCGCCGCCATTACGTTACGGGCATAGCTTTCCAGCCAGTTCTTCTGTCTGCTTTCCAGATCGACTAAGCGTTGCTGCTGCACCGGATTGTCCTGCGTCAGCTGATGTGTACTCGCGGTGTAGTCGCTAAAGGCCTGTTTACCCTGATTAAAGGGTGCCAGCATTTGTGTCTGACCGCTAAGTGCATAACCCCTAAGGCCGGTTTCCATATTCAGCAGACTCTCGGTCACCTTATTCAGGCCTTCAACCACCTGATAGGTATGAACGTTAAGCTTGCTGGCCTGCGTGACGCGATTAAACCCCATATAAAACAGACTGCATACCACAATCATGACAAGCGTCATGGCACCAAACGCCATATAAAGGCGGGTTCTGATAGATGTATTGCTGAGCATAATATCTCCGCGAGTGGAAAGAGAATAATTAAATTCCATTAATTCACGAGAATAATGGCAAGGCACATTAATAAATCAGGCATATAAATTTAATGAAAAGCCTGACCACTCAACCGAACGGTGAGTGACGTAGAAGTGAACGCATCAATGTTAAGTTGATTATTAGCGCTCTCGCGGAAATTTCCACTGCGTTACAATTTAAATTAGCGTTAGCGGAAATAACGAGAAAACAGGGGGGATGATAATCCCTGTTATCGCCCTGTTCTCACGGTGCACGTGGCCATAAAAAACTGAAAAATCAAACAGATTAAGCATTCAAAAAGGACAGTGAAGCCTGTTTCGTTTTACCGAACAGTAAATTTGACTTAAGCGAGCAGTTGCATTCAGGTAACGAAATGTAACAGCACTATTGGGGAGTACAGCATTACACATCGAACAGGGAACGTAAGGATTTATTATATTTTAATAATGGAGAATATCGCGCCCTTTATTAAACAGGGCACAGCTATTCTCATCATTCCTCCAAATTTCCCCTGACTTATCCTGTCGAAACGCAATTCTGGCCTGCACATCTGCAGGCTCAGGTTTACGCATTCAGATACAGCTCCTCAATATAATGCAGCGCATCACAGAGCGTATCATCCGTCCCGAATCCCCCTGCTTTAGTGATAACGGGTAAATCATCGATGTCACTGTTTACGAAGGTGCCACACGGGATACAGGGCGCCACTTCGCCGTGGATACGGTAACCTTCTGCGCCGAGAGCATTCGCCACCGCGATCGCGATGTCGCCGCCCGTCAGGAACAGCCCACCCGTACGGGCACGATCCAGGATCGCTAAGGTGATATCCCCCATTCGCCGACTCAGCGTTTCGCCCAACGCCTCGCGACTCAATGCATATTTTCCGGTCAGCGCTGCAATCTGGTTACGGTCGTCCCCGTGGCTGCTGGTCTGCAGAACACAGTGCCTGTTCTGTGCAAGGATCTGGCACGCCTGCTCTACGATCTCTTTTTGCTCTTTCTCAGGTGCAAGCAGGGTTTCGACCACGATTCTGACCACGTCAGCCCGCCCCAGACGTTGCGCCTGGGCTACCTGACGCCGGGTCATTTCACTCATCGAGCCCGCCACCACCAGAACCGGAAGCGTTTGATCGCTGTCCATATAGCTGTCGGTCGGAAGCGCGTTGGCCAGTCCCGCCGCCCCAACCAGCAAAGGGCGCGCAGCCATTGAGAGAGCAGCCCGGGCAATCAGGGCCAGATCGTTATCGCTTTCTGCATCAATAATGACGATGCTGGCGGGCTGTTGGCGCAGGTTTTCAAGCCGGTCTGCGAGGTCGCCACGCCTGACGTCGTCCAGCGTCATCTCCCCGACAGGCAGATCGGTCTGTAAGCCGATCAGTGTGCGGATACGCGAGGAGATAATCGGTGTGCGCGGATCGCTGGCAAACTCGGTTTCCAGCAACGGGCGCTGGTGAACCCAGCATTCACCATTGCGCGTCATGCGCCCCGCAGACGGAATGGCTGCGGCGACAATCGCCAGCGTGGTTCCGCTGGCGGCCATAGCGGCAGCAATCTCTGCGCCGGGATTGCCACGAAAGGTAGAGTCGATTTTTTTATAGATCAGCACGCTGTTTTGCCCAGGGCGCACCCAGGGAGACAGCGCCTGTTTCACCGCAACCGCCGCCTGCTCAGCGCTGAGTGCCCGGCTGTCTGTGTTAATCACCAGCACATCAGCGCGACGTGAGGGCTTTTGCTGTGACGTCAGCATCACTTCCGTACGTGCCCCTTTTTTAGCCAGTTGCACGCCCGTATCATTCGCACCGGTAAAGTCGTCGGCAATAACGATCATTTTCATCGTGATTTTTCCGTAGATGAAGCGACAGCCCGTCGCTGATTACCTTTTGCCACCCAGGAAGGTCAGCATCGGCGTTAAAAGGGCGGTGACAATCACCGATGTCGCAATCAGCGGCGTTGCCGCGGCGACCACACAAGACAGAGCCGGATCGGCCAGCGCCAGCGCAGCCGGCGTGACGGCAGTTGTCCTGGCGGCGGCCCCTGCCGGGACCGTATGAAGACCGCCGTTGCTGTTCTCCATCGCCGCAATGACCGCAACGGATGACAATCCCCACCGGCCTTCAAGGCCAGACAACGTATCGACAGACAGACCCAGCGCGACAGCAGCAGGACGCTTCGTCACGGTGATACCGCCGCCCGTAACCCGCGCCTGGGGCAGCGCTTTAACCGATCTCATGCATAACAAAAAAACACCGATAAGCGCAGGCACGTCCTCTTTAAACGGTGCCGGCGTAAAGCCCCCTGTCCCTGAGGCGTCGGGAGCCAGCGTGTTAGCGGCGGCCCCCAGCACCAACGGGGTAATCATCATTCCGCCAGGCACTTTTTCGATTGTTTCCTTAATCTTCATACCACCACCTTATTGATTAATTATAATCACCATGATGATATTAAATCACAAGAATAAAATATGCGGCGGGAATCTCAGATTAAAACGCTGATAATTGAGCATTATCAATCAATAAAGGAGGTAAATGGCGATCGGTGTACAAGCTTTCAATCATTTGCCCGACATAAATCGCTGCCAGGCGGCAATCACGGCCAGGAAATCTTCCTTACCGCAGAAGCACAGGCTTTCTTCATCGTAGTAATTCATGCCCTCTTCCATCTCATCGCCTTCGAAATTCAATGTATTCGCGCGGACAATGACCTCTTCATCATCCATCCAGAGCGTATATTCGCGCCCGATGCGCTGCCACTGGCGCTCACTGCCTGTAAGTTTTTGGGCTTCGGCTTCAACCTCATCCAGCACGCTGGCGTCATGCCCGACTTCTTCATTAAACCAGTGGCCTAATGCTTCATGGCCCATCGACATGCGCACTTTTACCTTGCCCGTGATGTCGCGTAAAAATTCATACTCCATGATCTTATCTCTTTGTCAGTTACTCGCGCTGTTATACCGCTATTTTTATTGCCGTGCACCTGCTTAGCGCACCTATCCAGATTCCCTGGACGCCCCTTTTGAGGCATAAAAAAAGAGGAGCGCCGGGGCGCTCCTCTCATACAGAACGATCGTCACCTGTCAGACGGCAGTCTGGAAAATCACGCCGTCTGCTTTTTCCGTGTACTGACTCAACTGGTCAAAGTTGAGATAGCGATAGGTGTCAGTGGCTGTTTTATCAACCTGTGCCATGAACTGCTGATACTCATCTGGCGTAGGCAGTTTACCTAACAGCGATGAGACGGCAGCCAGCTCCGCAGAGGCCAGATAGACATTAGCCCCTGTACCCAGACGGTTCGGGAAGTTACGGGTTGACGTCGAGACCACCGTTGCGCCGTCAGCCACACGTGCCTGGTTACCCATGCACAGTGAACAGCCCGGGATCTCAATACGCGCACCGCTCTTACCAAATACGTTGTAGTAACCTTCTTCTGTCAGCTGAGCCGCGTCCATTTTGGTCGGTGGTGCGACCCACAGACGGGTTGGTAACTGGCCTTTATGGCTGTCCAGCAACTTACCTGCCGCACGGAAGTGACCGATATTGGTCATGCACGAGCCGATAAAGACTTCATCAATCTTCTCGCCCTGCACATCAGACAGCAGACGCGCATCGTCCGGATCGTTTGGCGCACACAGAATCGGCTCTTTGATCTCAGCCAGATCGATGTCAATCACCGCGGCATATTCCGCATCGGCGTCGGCTTCAAGCAACTGTGGATCCGCCAGCCATTTCTCCATGCCTTCGATACGGCGCTCCAGCGTACGACGATCGCCGTAGCCTTCCGAGATCATCCATTTCAAGAGAACAATGTTAGAGGTCAGGTACTCTTTGATCGGCGCCTGATCCAGCTTAATGGTACAGCCCGCAGCAGAACGTTCTGCAGACGCATCGGTCAGTTCGAACGCCTGCTCAACTTTCAGATCGGGCAGACCTTCAATTTCAAGGATGCGGCCAGAGAAGATGTTCTTCTTGCCTTTCTTCTCGACGGTCAGCAGGCCCTGCTTAATGGCATACAGCGGAATGGCGTGAACCAGATCGCGCAGCGTAATGCCAGGCTGCATTTTGCCTTTGAAACGTACCAGCACCGATTCCGGCATATCGAGCGGCATAACGCCCGTTGCCGCAGCAAAGGCGACCAGGCCCGAGCCTGCCGGGAACGAAATCCCGATAGGGAAACGCGTATGAGAATCGCCACCTGTTCCGACGGTATCCGGCAGCAGCATACGGTTCAGCCAGGAGTGAATAACCCCGTCCCCCGGACGCAGAGAAACCCCGCCGCGGTTCATGATGAAGTCAGGTAACGTATGGTGAGTGTTCACATCCACCGGCTTAGGATAAGCCGCCGTGTGACAGAACGACTGCATGACCAGGTCAGCCGAAAAGCCCAGGCAGGCCAGGTCTTTCAATTCGTCTCGGGTCATTGGACCGGTAGTATCCTGTGAGCCCACAGAGGTCATCTTAGGTTCGCAGTACGCACCAGGACGGATGCCGTCAACACCACAGGCACGGCCCACCATTTTCTGTGCCAGCGAGTAGCCACGTGTGCTTTCAGCCACGTCTTTCGCGATACGGAACACGGTACTGGCAGGCAGCCCCAGCGATTCGCGCGCTTTGGTCGTCAGGCCACGGCCAATGATCAGGGGAATACGACCACCAGCACGGACTTCATCGATCAGGACGTCGGTTTTCAGTTCAAAACTGGCCAGCAGGTCGCCGGTTTCGTGGTTGCGGACTTCACCTTTGAAGGGGTAGATATCAATGACATCGCCCATATTCAGGTTGTTCACATCCACTTCAATCGGCAGCGCGCCTGCATCTTCCATGGTGTTGAAGAAGATAGGGGCAATCTTGCCACCCAGCACAACGCCACCGCCTTTTTTGTTTGGCACGTTCGGAATGTCATCGCCCATAAACCACAGCACCGAGTTGGTCGCCGATTTACGTGATGAACCGGTGCCTACAACGTCACCGACGTAGGCCAGCGGGAAACCTTTGGCCTGCAGCGCTTCAATTTGTTTGATCGGTCCGATGTTGCCTGGCTCATCTGGCTCAATGCCTTCGCGGGCATTTTTCAGCATTGCCAGCGCATGCAGAGGGATATCAGGACGTGACCAGGCATCCGGTGCCGGAGACAGATCGTCTGTATTGGTTTCGCCAGTGACTTTGAAAACCGTTACGGTAATTTTTTCAGCCAGCTCTGGACGTGACAGATACCATTCGGCATCCGCCCATGACTGCATCACCTGTTTCGCATGCGCGTTGCCTGCTTTGGCTTTTTCTTCAACGTCGTAAAAGCTGTCAAACATCAGCAACGTGTGGGAAAGCGCTTTTGCCGCAATCGGCGCGAGTTTCGCATCATCTAATGCTTCAATCAGAGGATGGATGTTGTAACCGCCCTGCATGGTACCGAGCAGTTCAACGGCTTTTTCAGGAGATACCAGAGGAGAGGTTGTTTCGCCTTTGGCGACAGCAGCCAGGAAACCTGCTTTAACATACGCCGCTTCATCGACGCCGGGTGGTACGCGGTTGACCAACAAATCGGTCAAAAATTCTTCTTCACCCGCAGGTGGATTTTTTAGCAGTTCAACCAGCGCGGCCATCTGGGAAGCATCTAATGGCTTAGGTACGATCCCTTGGGCAGCACGCTCGGCAACGTGCTTACGGTATTCTTCTAGCACGACGTTCTCCTCGCTCTCATTGTATGGGTTTCCGGTGCACCCTGATGACAACGCATTCCATGAGTAGGGTAAGGTGCCCGGTTCCGCGTGGGGCAGCATAGCAGGATTTCAACAGCTTGTTAATCTGTTTACAAAAAAGCAACATTGCGGTTTTCTGCAGCAGAATGCGCTACCTGAACAGAGATAAACGAAAAAAACGCAGGGCTTAATGCCCTGCCGGTTAACCCAGTCATTTCGCTGTAAGCTTAACGATCGATCATGCCATATTCTGCATCCGCATAGCGTTCACCCCGCACGTTTTGCGGCGCAAAGAGCCTGTCCAGCGTGTCACTGTCCGCCCCTGTCAGGACGACATTCGCTGCGGCACAGTTTTCTTCCAGATGATGGACCTTGCTCGCTCCCGGAATCGGCACAATATCTTCTCCCTTCGCCATGACCCATGCCAGCGCCAGTTGTGCCGCAGTAATACCATAACTGTGTGCCATCTCAGTGAGCTGCGCGACTAACTTTTGGTTATGTTCCTGTGCCTGCTCCTGAAAACGCGGCAAACTGCGGCGGAA
This sequence comes from Pantoea sp. SGAir0180, assembly GCF_043546245.1. Classification (NCBI taxonomy): domain Bacteria; kingdom Pseudomonadati; phylum Pseudomonadota; class Gammaproteobacteria; order Enterobacterales; family Erwiniaceae; genus Pantoea; species Pantoea sp. SGAir0180. The sequence continues at coordinate 2,999,516 of NZ_CP028071.1, forward strand.
GTCATGCGGATCCAGCGCGTCCACGGACGTCAGTTTGCCCGTCAGGAAGCCCCGGCCCAACGGACTGTAAGGCACAAAACCGACATTCAGTTCACGACAGGTCGCCAGAATGTCCTGCTCGGGATCGCGGGTCCAGAGTGAGTATTCGCTTTGTAAGGCAGAGACGGGATGGACGGCACAGGCGCGCCGCAGCGTAGCAGATGAGACTTCAGACAACCCAATATAGCGGGCTTTTCCCTCTTTAATCAGATCCGCCATCGTGCCAATCACGTCTTCAATCGGTACGCTCGGATCAAAACGGTGCTGGTAAAGCAGATCGATATGATCGGTCCCCAAACGGGTTAACGATCCTTCGACTGCACGGCGAATATGCTGAGGCTGGCTGTTAACGCCCGTCATCTTTTCCCAGCCCTGACCTTCGCCAGTAATCGCAAAACCAAATTTTGTGGCCACCGTGATATTGTCGCGGCGGCCTTTAAGGGCTTTAGCGATGAGCACCTCGTTGGTAAAGGGACCGTAGATTTCGGCGGTATCCAGAAAGTTGATGCCCAGTTCAAACGCGCGCGACAGCGTATTTAATGCCTGCTGCTCATCATGATTGCCATAGGCGAAGGTCATGCCCATACAGCCGAGTCCCAGTGCTGAAACGCGTAATCCCTGATTACCCAATTGACGTTGTTGCATGATGTTTTCCTCTTTGTTGCGGTGTTATTGTTATAATCCTCATCAATACCAACAACAATTGCGCTATTCTTGCCCATTCAGTGAGGAAAATTCATCAATGACACTTTCGCGGGCCACCCTGCAGGAACTGGAAATGTTCAGCGCCATTGCGCACCACCGGAGCTTCCGCAAAGCCGCACAGGCACGCAACGTGACGCCGTCTGCGTTGAGCCACGCCATGCGCCATTTTGAGCAACGGCTAGGGGTGAGATTGCTCAACCGCACGACGCGCAGTGTCTCACTGACCGAGGCTGGACAACATTTTCTGCAGCGCATTCAGCCTGCCTTACTCGATTTATCGCAGGCCGTGGATGAACTTAACGACTGGCGAGCCCGGCCTCACGGTACGCTGAAACTCAATATGCCCCGCTCTGCAGAAGCGCTGTTTTTTGACAGCCTGATCCTGCCCTTTCTCCAGCGCTATCCGGACATTACGCTGGAAATTGACAGTAACGATGCGCTGGTGGATATCCTTGAAGCCGGTTTTGATGCAGGCATTCGCTACGGTGATGTGCTGGCGCAGGATATGATCGCCCTGCCCTTTGGCCCGGCAATGCGTACACTGGTTGTCGCAAGCCCGGCGTTTATCGAACGTCATGGTGCCCCGCAAACACCGGACGATCTGCTGCAGTTTCCCTGCATTGAGCGGCGTTTCCCGAGCGGGCAACGCTATCGCTGGGAATTCATGCACGCAGGGAAAAAGCGGGAAGTCGCCGTCAGTGGCTCTCTGGTGCTGGACAACAACGAACGAATATTGCAGGCCGCCCTTGCGGGAGCAGGGATTGCTTTTCTGCAGGAGGCCGTGGTCAGTGCCAGTCTGCGAAGTGGCTCACTCGTTGAGCTGTTAAGTCACTATACGGAGAATGCCGATGGCTTCTGGCTCTACTATCCTGGCAGGCGTTATGTCTCTGCACCATTACGTCATTTTATTGACTGGTTACGTGTTAATAATAACGAAGTGATCAACCATCAAAATTAACAGCAATATAAGAACCGAGAAATAATTATTTTAAAATAGTCATGAAAGAATCAGCACAAATAACATTTAAAATATAAAAGACAGAAATTTTTATTAATTAGCATTATGAAAAAATAAAAAACCAGGGGACAGTAAGATAATAAATGCGTAGACTGCGGTTGGGCGCCTGAAGCTTTCTGCTTTGGGTAAGAACCTGAGGTGGAAAGAGGAAGGAACCGCTCACATTAATCAGTCAACTAATGCGAGCGGAGGTCACTACCCTAACACCTCAACACTGTCAGGGTAGCCCCTCGCTCGATGAAAATCAAGAGAGGTGCCACCATGAAGTCGAAATACGGTTTACTTGTTATTAGCGGGTTAATTCTCTTAGGATTGAGTTTATCAAACCGAGGTTCATTATGTGAGCTTCGCCTCAGAATAATGAGTGCTGAACTTTCGGCTGTCTTGAATTACGAAACCAGGCAGTAAAACTTCGTTAGTGGCGGAGTTTACTCCGCCCTATATGCCAGTGTAAATGTGTTAGCGCAGGCGCCCTTTCCTTTATTGATTTTCTTATTCGATAATAATCAGCATAAAAAAACGGCCCCATAAGGGGCCGCTATGACTGTCCTGAGACTTATTTCTTCTTCGCTTTCGCGTTAGGCAGATCGGTGATGCTGCCTTCAAAAATTTCAGCCGCCAGTCCTACGGATTCATGCAGGGTTGGGTGCGCATGAATGGTCAGCGCAATATCTTCTGCGTCACAGCCCATTTCAATGGCCAGACCGATTTCACCCAGCAGTTCACCGCCGTTCGTTCCGACAATGGCACCACCGATAACACGATGGGTCTCTTTGTCGAAAATCAGTTTGGTGATGCCATCTGCACAGTCAGAAGCAATCGCACGGCCTGATGCCGCCCACGGGAACGTGGCGGTTTCATAGCTGATGCCTTTCTCTTTCGCTTCTTTCTCAGTCAGACCGACCCAGGCAACTTCTGGCTCAGTATAGGCAATGGAAGGAATCACTTTCGGATCGAAGTAGTGTTTCAGACCTGAAATGACTTCTGCCGCAACATGGCCTTCATGCACGCCTTTGTGTGCCAGCATTGGCTGACCTACAATGTCGCCGATCGCATAAATGTGTGGCACATTGGTGCGCATCTGCTTGTCAACGCGGATGAAGCCGCGATCGTCAACTTCGACACCGGCTTTGTCAGCATCCAGGCCTTTACCGTTCGGTACACGACCAATCGCAACCAGAACCGCATCATAACGCTGAGCTTCGCCCGGCGCTTTTTTGCCTTCCATCGAAACATAGATACCGTCGTCCTTGGCTTCTACGGCGGTAACCTTGGTTTCCAGCATCAGGTTAAATTTCTTGCTGATACGTTTGGTAAAGACTTTAACCACGTCTTTATCGGCCGCCGGGATAACCTGGTCAAACATCTCGACCACGTCGATCTCTGAACCCAGCGCATGGTAAACGGTAGCCATTTCCAGACCGATGATTCCGCCACCCATAACCAGCAGACGCTTAGGCACTTCTTTCAGTTCCAGCGCGTCAGTGGAATCCCATACACGAGGATCTTCATGAGGAATGAACGGCAGTTCGATAGGACGTGAACCTGCAGCGATAATGGCGTTATCGAAGTTAATAGTGGTTGCGCCACCTTCACCTTCGACCACCAGCGTATTGGCACCGGTAAATTTGCCCAGGCCATTAACCACTTTCACTTTACGCCCTTTCGCCATGCCAGACAGGCCACCGGTCAGTTGGTTAATCACCTTCTCTTTCCAGCTACGGATTTTGTTGATATCCGTTTGCGGCTGACCAAACACAATGCCGTGTTCTTCAAGCGCTTTCGCTTCTTCAATCACTTTAGCAACGTGCAGCAGCGCTTTAGACGGGATACAGCCTACGTTAAGACAGACACCACCGAGGGTGCTGTAGCGCTCAACCAGTACGGTTTCCAGACCTAAGTCAGCGCAACGAAAAGCTGCAGAGTAACCTGCAGGACCTGCCCCAAGTACCACGACCTGAGTTTTAATCTCTGTACTCATCATGACCTCTTATTGGATTTCCGGCGGGTCAGACGCTGAGCCTATCCCATTAGGCTAGTTAACTGGCCATATTGCGTCTGCTGCTGCAAACATTCCCCTATCGGATTTGCCTGCCGTGACTCAATCTGACTGCGCCAATTATGCCTAATGGAATAGGCTCATAATGTCCTTATTCCACCGGGACATGTTCACCGCAAGAGTTTACAGAATTGTTAATAAACTGCCAACAGCGGTGCCCTGAATGTTACAAAAAGGCCGGCATTTGCCGGCCTTTTGCGCTTTTTACATAACCAGACGACGAATGTCTGACAGCATATTGCCAATAATAGTAATGAAACGTGCACCATCCGCACCGTCGATAACACGGTGATCGAAGGACAGAGAGATCGGCATCATCAGACGTGGTGCAAACTCTTTACCGTTCCATACAGGCTCCATTGCGGATTTGGACACGCCAAGGATGGCCACTTCCGGCGCGTTAACAATCGGCGCAAAGTGCGTGGTGCCCAGGCCGCCCAGGCTGGAGATGGTGAAACAACCGCCCTGCATATCGCCTGCGGTCAGTTTGCCATCGCGCGCCTTTTTAGAGACCGCCATCAGCTCACGAGACAGCTCGGTGATGCCCTTCTTGTTCACGTCTTTAAAGACCGGAACGACCAGACCATTTGGCGTATCGACCGCCACGCCGATGTTGATGTATTTTTTCAACGTCAGCTTCTGCGCGTCTTCAGACAGGGAGCTGTTGAAACGTGGCATCTGCTCAAGCGCTGCAGCGACAGCTTTCATGATGAAAACCACTGGCGTGTATTTCACGTCCAGTTTGCGCTTCTCGGCTTCGGCGTTCTGCTGCTTACGGAAAGCTTCCAGATCGGTAATATCGGTTTTATCAAAGTGGGTTACGTGTGGGATCATCACCCAGTTACGGCTCAGGTTGGCACCCGAGATTTTCTGGATACGGCCCAGTTCCACTTCTTCAACTTCACCGAACTTACTGAAGTCAACTTTCGGCCATGGCAGCATGCCCGGCAATCCGCCACCGCTGGCTGCGGCTGGCGCAGCCTCTGCGCGTTTCACTGCATCTTTCACGTAAGCCTGAACGTCTTCTTTCAGGATACGGCCTTTGCGTCCTGTGCCTTTCACCTTCGCCAGGTTAACGCCAAATTCACGCGCCAGCCGACGAATCACCGGCGTGGCGTGGACATAGGCTTCATTCTCAGCAAACTCGCCTTTGCTGTCTGCTTTTGGTGCAGGGGCTGCGGCAGGCTGAGATTCCGCCGCCGCAGGTGCAGGGGCCGACTCTTTCTTAGCCGCCGGTGCCGCGGCAGGGGCAGCGCCTTCCACTTCAAACACCATGATCAGCGAACCGGTGCTGACTTTATCGCCCGTCGCGACTTTCAGTTCTTTGACGGTGCCCGCGAACGGTGCCGGAACTTCCATCGACGCCTTATCGCCTTCCACTACAATCAGTGACTGCTCAGCCTCGACTTTATCGCCGACCTTCACCAGCACTTCGGTGACTTCAACTTCGTCGCCGCCGATGTCAGGTACGTTAACGTCTTTTGCCCCTGCGGCCGCAGCGGGTGCCGTCGCAGCCTCTTCTTTCACTTCTGGCTTCGCATCAGCAGCCGGTGCAGCACCCTCTGTTTCAAAGACCATGATGTGAGAGCCGGTATTCACTTTATCGCCGGTGGCGATTTTAATCGCTTTCACCACGCCCGCGAACGGTGCCGGGACTTCCATTGAGGCTTTGTCGCCTTCAACGACGATCAGCGATTGTTCAGCTTCAACTTTGTCGCCCACTTTCACCAGAATTTCGGTGACTTCGACTTCGTCACCACCGATATCCGGTACGTTAACGTCTTTGCTGGCGCTGGCAGACGCAGCGGCGGCAGGGGCGGCCTCAGCTTTTTTCTCTTGAGCTGGCGCCGGTGCCGCTTCAGCAGCACCTTCTGCGTCAAACATCATGATCAGCGAGCCGGTTTCCACTTTGTCACCGGTTGCGATTTTGATCTCTTTTACTACGCCGGCCTGCGGCGAAGGCACTTCCATAGAAGCTTTATCGCCTTCTACAGTGATCAGCGACTGCTCGGCTTCCACCTTATCGCCAACCTTGACCAGAATTTCGGTGACTTCAACTTCGTCTGACCCGATATCCGGTACCTTGATTTCAATAGCCATTACTCTGTTACCTCTTAAGCCAGACGCGGGTTAACTTTATCGGCATCGATCTTGAACTTCACGATCGCATCCGCCACGACTTTCTTATCGATTTCGCCACGTTTAGCCAGTTCACCCAGCGCGGCTACCACAACGTATGCTGCATCCACTTCAAAGTGGTGACGCAGATTTTCACGGCTGTCAGAGCGGCCAAAGCCGTCGGTGCCCAGCACACGGTAATCGCTTGAAGGCACGTAGCTGCGAACCTGCTCAGCAAACAGCTTCATGTAGTCGGTTGATGCGACAGCGGGTGCTTCGTTCATCACCTGAGCGATGTAAGGCACACGCGGCGCTTCTGTCGGATGCAGCATGTTCCAGCGCTCACAATCCTGACCATCGCGGGCCAGTTCGGTGAACGAGGTGACGCTGTAAACGTCCGAACCGATGCCGTAATCAGCCGACAGGATCTGCGCGGCTTCACGCACATGGCGCAGGATAGAACCTGAACCCAACAGCTGAACTTTACCTTTGCTACCGTCTACGGTTTCCAGCTTGTAGATACCTTTACGGATACCTTCTTCGGCACCTTTCGGCATCGCTGGCATGTGGTAGTTTTCGTTCAGCGTAGTGATGTAATAATAAATGTTTTCCTGCGCTTCACCGTACATGCGTACCAGACCGTCGTGCATGATGACAGCCACTTCGTAGGCATACGCTGGATCGTAGGAGATACAGTTTGGAATGGTCAGTGACTGAATATGGCTGTGACCATCTTCATGCTGCAGACCTTCACCATTTAGCGTAGTACGGCCTGAGGTACCGCCGACCAGGAAGCCGCGCGCCTGCTGGTCACCCGCCAGCCACATCAAATCACCAATGCGCTGGAAGCCAAACATCGAATAATAGATGTAGAACGGAATCATCGGCAGGTTGTTAGTGCTGTAAGAGGTCGCCGCCGCCAGCCAGGACGATCCTGCGCCCAGCTCGTTGATCCCTTCCTGCAGAATCTGACCTTTCTCGTCTTCTTTATAGTAAGCCACCTGCTCGCGGTCCTGCGGCGTGTACTGCTGACCGTTCGGGCTGTAGATACCAATCTGACGGAACAGGCCTTCCATACCAAAGGTACGGGCTTCATCGGCAAGAATCGGCACCAGACGATCTTTAATCGACTTGTTCTTCAGCATCACATTCAGCGCACGCACAAACGCGATGGTGGTAGAGATCTCTTTGTTCTGCTCTTCCAGCAGCGCACTGAACTCTTCCAGCGCCGGCATTTCCAGCTTTTCCGTGAAGTTAGGCTGACGTGAAGGCAGGTAACCGCCTAATTTCTCGCGCTGACCATGCAGGTAGTTGTACTCTTCGGAGCCTTTCTCAAAGGTGATGTAAGGCAGCGACTCAATTTTGTCGTCTTCGACCGGCACGTTGAAACGATCACGGATATAGCGTACGCCATCCATGTTCATCTTCTTCACCTGGTGCGCGATGTTCTTGCCTTCTGCGGTGTCACCCATACCGTAACCTTTGATGGTATGAGCCAGAATCAGAACCGGCTTGCCTTTGGTGTCCTGCGCTTTTTTCAGTGCCGCGTAAATTTTCTTCGGATCGTGACCACCACGGTTCAGTGACCAAATCTCATCGTCTGACCAGTCTTTCACCAGCGCAGCGGTTTCCGGATATTTACCGAAGAAGTGCTCACGCACGTAGGCACCATCACGCGATTTAAACGTCTGGTAGTCGCCGTCGACGGTTTCATTCATCAGCTGGATCAGTTTACCGCTGGTGTCATTGCGCAGCAGTTCATCCCAACGACCGCCCCAGATAACCTTGATCACTTCCCAGCCAGCACCGGCAAAAATGCCTTCCAGCTCGTTGATGATCTTACCGTTACCGGTGACCGGTCCATCCAGACGCTGCAGGTTACAGTTGATGATAAAGACCAGGTTATCCAGTTTTTCACGGGTCGCGATAGTGATCGCACCTTTGGATTCTGGTTCATCCATCTCGCCGTCGCCCAGGAACGCGTAAACGGTCTGGCCAGAGGTGTCTTTCAGACCACGGTGTTCCAGGTACTTCAGGAACTTAGCCTGATAGATAGCGTTGAGTGGGCCCAGGCCCATTGAAACGGTCGGGAACTGCCAGAACTCCGGCATCAGTTTTGGATGCGGATAAGAAGACAGGCCTTTGCCATCGACTTCCTGACGGAAGTTATTCATCTGCTCTTCGGTCAGACGGCCTTCCAGGAAAGCACGGGCATAGATACCCGGAGAAATGTGGCCCTGAAAGTACACCAGATCGCCGCCATCTTTCTCACTGCGCGCGCGGAAGAAGTGGTTAAAACACACTTCATAGATAGTGGCAGAAGACTGGAAGGAGGACATGTGGCCGCCAAGCTCCAGATCTTTCTTCGATGCGCGCAACACCGACATGATGGCGTTCCAGCGGATAGCGGATCGGATACGACGTTCAAGTGAGGTGTTGCCCGGATATTCCGGTTCATCTTCAACGGCAATAGAGTTGATATAGTTACTGATAGCGGCAGCACCGCCAGCAACTTTCACACCGCCTTTACGGGCTGCACTCAGCACCTGATCAATCAGATACTGTGCACGTTCAACACCTTCTTCACGGATGACCGATTCGATCGCCTGTAGCCAGTCACGAGTTTCAATCGGATCCACGTCATTGTGTAAACGTTCTGACATGGGGGTATTCCTTATCTGTGTCTAATACGTTGAAAAATCGGGAGCCTGTTAACGTCAGGGAGACAGGCTCGTCGCACATGTCCGCACGATCTTTGCCGCGCGTTATTCCTTACGTTGCTGTAAACGACGTAGGGAGCGTTCTCGACGGCTCTGCTCCCGACTTCTGTCCAGCAAGATTTCCTCAATGAACGCCAGGTGACGGTGTGATGCCTCGCGTGCTTGTTCTGGCTCACGAGCCACAATCGCCTCAAAAATTCTGGCGCGGTGACCGCTCACTTTCGCCAGCATTTCCCGGCGAGAGTAGAGCAATTCAAAATTCTGTCGGACATTCTGTTCCAGCATAGGGCCCATTGATCGTAGCAAATGCAAAAGCACGACATTATGGGCCGCTTCTGTGACAGCGATCTGATACTTCATCACTGCGTCTGCTTCAGCGTCGAGATCGCCGCTGTCCTGCGCCTGTTGGATATGAAGATGACAGTCGCGAATACGCTGCAAATCTTCTTCTGTGCCACGCAGTGCCGCATAGTAAGCCGCAATGCCTTCTAAAGCGTGGCGCGTTTCCAGCAGATCAAACTGAGATTCCGGATGTTCGGCGAGTAGCTCTACGAGTGGATCGCTCATGCTCTGCCAGAGATGTTTTTGTACGAATGTTCCGCCGCCCTGACGGCGTAATAACAATCCTTTCGCTTCTAATCGCTGGATTGCCTCACGGAGAGACGGACGTGAAACATCGAATTGTTTGGCGAGTTCGCGCTCGGGGAGCAACTTCTCTCCCGGCTGCAGCGTCCCTTCCATAATGAGGGATTCCAGTTGCTGCTCAATCGCATCGGAGAGTTTGGGTTGACGAATCTTGCTATAAGCCATCTTCCCTTCTTAAAGTATGCCGGTCAAACAAAGTAAATTGGTAATACCAATTCAAAAAAGGTGCCCGTAAAGTAACAAAGTATTCACCTTGTGTCTATACGGCATCTGTGACACTTCGGTGAAGGAATGCGGGATGCGCGCGTTAAATCCAGAGATAAAAGTGGGGAATCAGGCCATACCTGGACGTTAATTTTTTTAACCTTTACCAAAAATTACACAGCATGTATGACTAAACCGATTTAGCCATCAGCGCCTGGTCAGCGCGGTTTGCTGCCGTTTTTCTCATCGGGGGTAAATAAGACGGCAGACCGTTTGATTCTTTTTAAGCCAACTCGTACCGGGGCTGGCGAAAGCAGGTGCAAAGCCCTGCGCTTATCACTATTCTGTTGGTCAGGTTACAGCTGGCGGCATTACGCAAGTCTGACACCTTAAAAACATCATTCTTAAGTGTATTTAATTCTTTACAGTCAGCACATTCTGAAGCGAAGAATAACAACATCATGAGGTGTGTATGGAACAACAGCACGGTGAATCGCTGAAGCGCGGTTTAAAAAATCGCCATATACAGTTGATCGCCTTGGGCGGTGCAGTGGGAACCGGCCTGTTTCTGGGCAGCGCGTCGGTCATCAAATCCGCAGGTCCCGCCGTTATTTTAGGCTATGCGATTGCCGGGTTTATCGCCTTTCTTATCATGCGTCAGTTGGGTGAAATGGTGGTCGAGGAGCCCGTTGCCGGGAGCTTCAGCCACTTTGCCTATAAATACTGGGGAAATTTTGCCGGTTTCGCCTCTGGCTGGAACTACTGGGTGCTGTATGTGCTGGTCGCCATGGCGGAGCTGAGTGCCGTCGGTAAATACATTCAGTTCTGGGCGCCCGATTTTCCCACCTGGGCATCAGCCGCTATCTTCTTCGTGCTGATTAATGCCATTAACCTGACGAACGTTAAAGTGTTTGGTGAAATGGAGTTCTGGTTTGCCATTATTAAAGTTATCGCGGTGATTGCGATGATCCTGTTTGGCGGCTGGTTACTGTTCAGTGGTACCGGTGGGCCGCAGGCAACCGTGCGTAACCTGTGGGAACACGGCGGCTTTATGCCGAATGGCCTCGGTGGGCTGGTGATGGTTATGGCGATTATCATGTTCTCCTTTGGCGGTCTGGAACTGGTCGGGATTACGGCGGCAGAAGCGGACAATCCTGAAACCACGATTCCAAAAGCCACCAACCAGGTGCTGTGGCGGATCCTGATTTTCTATATCGGCTCGCTGGCAGTGCTGCTGTCATTAATGCCGTGGACGCGCGTGACTGAAGATACCAGCCCCTTTGTGTTTATCTTCCACGAACTGGGCGATGCCATGGTTGCCAATGCACTGAACGTGGTGATCCTCACCGCCGCACTGTCGGTCTATAACAGCTGCGTTTACTGTAACAGCCGCATGTTGTTTGGTCTGGCACAGCAGGGGAATGCGCCAAAAGCGCTGCTGAACGTGGACCGCCGCGGTGTGCCCGTGATGAGTATTCTGGTGTCAGCCGTCGCCACCGCGCTGTGCGTGCTGCTGAACTTCCTGATGCCGGGCGAAGCGTTTGGTCTGCTGATGTCGCTGGTCGTGTCTGCGCTGGTCATCAACTGGGCGATGATTAGCCTGGCGCACCTGAAATTCCGTAAAAAGAAAAACCAGCAGGGCGTTACCACCCGTTTCAAAGCGGTACTGTACCCTCTGGGTAACTGGGTTTGCCTGATCTTCCTGGCTGGCATCCTGGTCCTGATGGCGATGACGCCAGGCATGGCCATTTCCGTATGGCTCATTCCTGTCTGGCTGTTCATCCTGGCTATTGGCTATTTCATCAAGAATAAGACGCAAAAAGCCTGACGACATTGCCTGCCCGCCGACAGAAAGCGGCGGGCAGGCAGTCGGTAAACCCGACCCTGCTCACACTTCTCCCTGCACGGCTGTTTTGTCCATCATCCCAACAATTTCGTGCCGCACCGCCTGTGGATTAAACATTAATAATCCTTTTATGTTTAATTCCTCTGCAGGTTACAACAATGACAGATAACCCCCTCTCATTCAGAGAAAAGCTGGGCTATGGCATGGGTGATGCGGGGTGCAACATGATCGGTGGCGCTGTCATGCTGTTCCTCAGCTATTTCTATACCGACGTTTTTGGCTTAGCACCGGCCTTAGTGGGCGTGCTGTTACTCTCGGTGCGCATTCTGGATGCCATCACCGACCCGATAATGGGCGCGATAGCTGACCGTACCAAAAGCCGCTGGGGGCGTTTCCGTCCCTGGTTACTGTGGGTGTCAGTGCCCTACGTTATATTCAGTGTACTGATGTTTACCACGCCAGACTGGAGCTATCCCAGCAAGGTCATCTGGGCCTTTACCACCTACTTTTTCATGTCCCTGGCCTATACCGCCATTAATATCCCCTACTGCTCGCTGGGTGGCGTCATGACTAACGATCCCGGTGAGCGTGTCTCCTGCCAGTCGTACCGGTTTGTCATGGTCGGCATTGCCACCCTGATTCTGTCACTGTCGTTGCTGCCGATGGCGGAATGGTTTGGCGGTGAGAACAAGGCGCGGGGTTATCAGATGGCGATGGCTGTGCTGGCCCTGGTGGGACTGGCAATGTTTCTGTTCTGCTTCGCCACCGTGCGGGAACGTATTCAGCCTGCCGTCCCTACTCATGATGATCTGAAAAACGATTTGCGTGATGTGTGGAAGAACGATCAGTGGGTGCGCATCTTGCTGTTGACACTTTGCAATGTCTGCCCGGGTTTTATTCGTATGGCAGCAACCCTCTATTACGTGACCTGGGTCATGGGACAAACGGCGCACTTTGCCACGCTGTTTATCAGCCTGGGGGTGGTTGGCATGATGCTGGGTAGCACGCTGGCAAAAGTCCTCACCGACCGCTGGTGTAAGTTGAAAGTCTTTTTCTGGACCAATATCGCCCTTGCCCTGTTCTCCTGCGGTTTCTACTGGCTTGCTCCCCACGCCACCGTGACAGTCGTTATCGCTTACTTTCTGCTTAATGTTCTTCATCAAATTCCCTCCCCTTTACACTGGTCTTTGATGGCGGATGTGGACGATTACGGTGAATGGAAAACCGGTAAGCGTATTACCGGCATCAGCTTTTCAGGCAATCTGTTCTTTCTCAAGGTCGGACTGGCCGTCGCGGGGGCGATGGTCGGTTTTCTGCTCTCGGCTTACGGTTATGATGCGGGTGCGAAACAGCAATCGGCTCACGCGCTCAACGGCATTGTCCTGCTGTTTACCGTTATCCCCGGGGCTGGCTATTTGATTACCGCGGGCGTGGTGCGACTGATGAAAGTGGATCGCACATTAATGCAAACCATTCAACGCGATCTTGCCCTCCGCCAGATTCAGGCGCACGAAAAACACCCTACCGAGCTTCCGACTGGAGAGTTGAAATGAGCGAAAACTGGCCCAACCCCTTTATTGAACGGCGCGCCGATCCGTTTATCCTGCGCCACGGAGAACACTATTACTTTATTGCTTCCGTACCGGAATATGATCGTCTTGAGCTACGTCGTGCCAGCACGCTAACGGCCTTACGCACCGCGACACCGGTCGTGGTCTGGCGTAAACCCGATATTGGGCCGTTCAGTGAGCTGATCTGGGCACCGGAGTTGCATCGTATTGCAGAACACTGGGTTATCTATTTTGCCGCAGCGCCTTCGCGCGATATCAAAGATGGCTTGTTTCAGCACCGGATGTACGCGCTGGTGTGCAACGATGACGACCCGCTCAGTGGCCACTGGCAGCCCCCGCGCCAGGTGTTAAGTCATCTCGACAGTTTTGCGCTGGATGCCACCCACTTTGTTCACCAGGGGAAGAACTGGTACTTATGGGCGCAGAAAGATCCTGCAATTCCAGGCAATTCCAACCTCTATCTGGCTGAATTGCGTAATCCATGGACGCTCAAAGGCAAACCGGTGATGCTGAGCCGTCCGGAATATGAATGGGAGTGCGCGGGGTTTAGCGTCAACGAAGGCGCGGCCGCTATAGTGCATGGTGACTGGCTGTTTATTACCTATTCTGCCAGCGCAACGGATGAAAACTACTGCATGGGCCTGCTTTCCATTCCGCGTGATGCCGATCCGCTGAACGCGATGGCCTGGCAGAAATCAGCGCGTCCGGTCTTTGCAACCAGTTGGGAAAACCGCCAGTATGGACCGGGACACAGTTGTTTTACTCAGGATGAGGACGGGCGCGATCTGCTGGTCTATCACGCACGCAATTATACAGAAATTGAGGGCGATCCCCTTTGGGACGGTAATCGCCATACGCGTCTGAAATATTTTCACTGGCGTGAGGATGGCACACCCGACTTCGGGGTTCCCCCTGCCGACTACACCAACGTGCCGTAAATGGTCAGCAACGCCACAACCACCACCAGCACCAGCGAAATGCGCTTCGCCAGCGCCACGGCGACACGTGGCGTTGCGACCTTATCGCTGTGCGGATCGCGAGCCAGCGAAAACTGCGCCAGCGTGGTTAAAACCTGGTACTGCGAGTGATGCCTGTCCGTCAGCGAGGCAAACCAGGCAGGCAAGGCTTTCTCACCGTGCCCCAGCAGCGCATAGGCAACGCCCGCCAGCCGCACCGGGAGCCAGTCAACCACATGCAGAATGCTGTCCACGCCAGACTGAGAGCGGGCCATGGGCGTGCAGTGTTTTGCCAGCCAGCTTTGCCAGGCGCGTAAAAACGCATACCCCACGAGTAACACCGGTCCCCAGGCACCGCCCACCACGAACCAAAACATCGGTGCCAGATAGAAACGGAAGTTAATCCAGATGAGCGCATTCTGAAGCTCACGAAGGAATTCGCGTTCGCTGCACTCAACAGGCACACCGTGGATCAGGGTTAACTCTGCCGCCATGGCCTGATGTGCCGCGGCGTCATCACGACTCGCCGCCTGCAAATACGTATGATAGTGCTGACGCACCACACCCGCTCCGATGCACAGTAACCCCACCACGATCCAGAACAGAAGCTGAGGAATACCAAACAAAATGCCTTTCAGGCTCCCGACCACCAGCGCGGTCAGGCCCATCGCGATAATCAGCATCAGCAGTGTGCGCATCACCGAAAAGTGCTGACGGCGACGAAACACAGGCTCCAGCCGGTGATCCAGTTGCCAGTGCTCCCCCAGCTTAAACAGCCGTTCCCAACCTAAAACCAGTAACAAGGTAAATAACGTCATAGTTACTCCAATTTTTGTTGCTGTAACCGCTGTTTAAAATCGTCCCAGTCAAACGCCGGGCCGGGATCGGTTTTCCGTCCCGGTGCAATATCACTGTGGCCGGTAATGCGCGCAGGCGTTAACGGATAATGGGCTAACAACGTCTGCGTGACCTGATGCAGAGCGGCGTATTGTGCCTCGGTATAAGGTTCAATATCCGTGCCCTCCAGTTCAATGCCAATTGAAAAGTCGTTGCAGTTTTCCCGCCCCTCAAACTGCGAGATGCCAGCGTGCCAGGCACGTTTATCAAAGGGGACATATTGCACGATTTCGCCATCACGTCGGATAAGGCAGTGCGCCGCAACGCGCAGATGAGCAATCTCAGCAAAGTAGGGATGCGCGTCGGCAGGCAGCGTGCCGGTGAACAGTTTATCAATCCACGGGCCGCCGAATTCGCCGGGCGGCAGGCTGATATTGTGAATGACCAGAAGGGATGGCGCTTCATTATGCGGCCGATCATTACAATGGGGGGACGGCACCTGTCGCACACCGGACAGCCAACCTTTTTCTACTTTCATGCTGGATTCTCTTCGCAGGACCGGTTTGAGAATAGCATGAATTTTAAGGGATTATTGCGTCAAAATGCGTTGCACTATCGGGCTGATAAACGCACATGTTAAGTATACTAAACAAAAAGTGACTAAGGACTGGTGCCTTCGCGCTATTCAGGCTATGGTAATCGCCTCTGTTACCTGACATTTACTGGAGCGGAACGCGTATGTCTGTGCGTCGCTATGATCCGGACAGTCGCCATCAGGCGCTGCTTGAACGTATTGAAAATGATATCCCCGAAGCCGTTGAACGCGCATTAAAGGAAGATCTCGGCGGTGAGACAGAGAGCGACCGCGACATTACCGCACAGCTCCTGCCAGCCGACAGTCGGGCACATGCTCAGGTTATTACCCGTGAAGCCGGTGTTTTTTGTGGTAAACGCTGGGTCGAAGAGGTGTTTAACCAGTTAGGCGCACACACTGCCCTGACATGGCATGTGGAAGATGGACAACATGTTATCCCGGATCAACCCCTGTTTGAGGTTGACGGGCCAGCCCGCCTGTTGCTGACGGCCGAACGCACCGCATTGAATTTTGTACAAACCTTGTCCGGCGTCGCCACGGAAGTCAGCCGCTATGTCGCGCTGCTGGAAGGCACACAGACACAGCTTCTGGATACACGCAAAACATTGCCAGGCCTGCGAACAGCGCTGAAATACGCCGTACTGTGCGGTGGCGGCAGTAATCATCGCCTCGGCCTGTCCGATGCGTTTCTGATTAAAGAAAACCATATTATTGCCAGCGGCTCAATTCGTCAGGCCGTCGAAAAAGCCTTTTGGCTTTATCCGGATGTCCCTGTGGAAGTCGAAGTTGAATCGCTGAAAGAGCTGGAAGAGGCACTGGCTGCGGCGGCCGACATCATCATGCTGGACAATTTTTCCCTTCAGGCGATGCGCGAGGCGGTGAAGATCACGGCTGGTCGTGCGCTACTGGAGGTGTCAGGCAACGTCACCGAAACGACGATTCGGGACATCGCCGAGACCGGTGTGGATTATGTCTCTGTCGGCGCGCTGACCAAGCATGTGCGTGCTCTGGATCTGTCGATGCGCTTTCAGGCGCAATAATCTCTGTTGCCGTGCCGCCGGCACGGCCTGTTTTGTGCACCAGCGTCCAGTGACGTAGTCCTGTTCCTGTAACCCACCAGATTTATTGCCTGCCCTTTTCCACTCTCCGGATTTCCTGCTGTTATTACCGACAGCGTCTTCCTAGACTGCGGCCTTCTTACTCAGGAGGCACATATGCACTATCAACAAGGATTTACGTTGGTTGAATTAATGATTGTGGTCGGCATCGTGGCGATCCTCAGCGCTATCGGGCTGCCTGCCTATCAAAATTATCTGCAGCGCGCCGCGCTGACCGACATGCTGCAAATCATGGTGCCCTTTAAGACGGCCGTTGAGCTTTGCGCGATTGAACGCGGCGGGCCTGAACAGTGTCAGGCCGGGCAACGCGGTATTCCGCAGGGCACAACATCACGTTACGTGTCGGCGATCACCGTGGTCAACGGCATGATTACCCTGACCGGGCAGGAGAGCCTGAATGGATTAAGCGTAGAAATGCTGCCCGTCTGGGACAGTAACGAAGGCACGCTCGTCTGGCAGCGTACCTGTACCAGCACTAACACCACGTTACGCGACAACTGTCAGGAACAATTCCGCTTTGACAGTCGTGGGGGCACAAATGAGTAAACCCGACGATGCGATAGCGCTGATCTGTCAGCGCTACCGCGCCATCATCCTCGACCACAACGCGACGCATTTACGTCTTGCTGTCGCTGAGCAGGTTCCGCCAGGACTGGCCGAAGCCCTGCAATTTGCCAGCCCGTGTCAGATCGCTATTGAGTGCTGGCCGCAGGCCCGGCTCGAACAGGCTGAAGCGATGCATAGCCCCTTGTGTGCTAAAGAGGGTGCCGCCACAGAATCGGCAATCGATACCGCCAGCCAGCTTCTGCATCAGGCCGCACAGCGGCGGGCCTCAGACATCCATATTGAGCCTTATCAGCACAGCCTGCGTATTCGTCTGCGCATTGACGGCGTGTTGCATCCCCTGCCCCTGCAACGGGACATACAGCCAGCGGCTCTGCTGGCGCGGCTTAAAATTTTGGCCGGACTGGACATTGCCGAACGTCGTCTGCCACAGGACGGTCAGTTCAGCCATGAGATTGACGGTCAGGTCGCTTCCTTTCGGCTCTCAACGTTGCTGACGCAGGGCGGAGAGAAAGCCGTCGTACGTTTGCTGCAGCGGGAAGGCGCTACACTGTCCCTGGACTCGCTGGGCTTACCCGCGGCACCGCTGCGCCTGCTCAAGGCTGCGCTGGCACAGCCCCAGGGCCTGATTCTGGTCACGGGCCCAACCGGCAGTGGAAAAACGTTTACCCTTTACAGCGGACTGAGCGCGATTAATCAGCCCGGAAAGAACATTTGCAGTGTGGAAGATCCCATTGAGATCCCTTTGCCGGGCATCAATCAGACGCAAATTAATCCAAAGTATGGGCTCGATTTTAATCGCGTGTTACGCGCGCTGCTTCGCCAGGATCCGGATGTCATCATGATAGGCGAAATACGTGACGGCGAGACCGCTGAAATTGCCGTAAAAGCCGCGCAAACCGGTCATCTTGTCCTCTCGACTTTGCACACTAACTCAACGGCTGAAACGCTAACCCGCTTACGCCAGATGGGCATTCCTGGTTATTTACTGGGCTCAGCGTTGCGCCTGATTATTGCTCAGCGCCTGGTCAGACGCCTGTGTCCGCACTGTCGTGAACCTGCACAGGCCGTAGCACATCTCCCGGCGTCAGTCTGGCCAGGCACGTTACAAACCTGGCGGGCACCGGGTTGCGATCACTGCTTTTCGGGTTATTTTGGCCGTCTGGCTTTATTCGAACTCCTGCCCGTTACAGCCAAACTGCAAAATGCTATCGCCGCCGAAATGCCTCTGGAGGAGGTATTGGCGCTGGCAAAACAGCAAGGGATGCGCACGCTACAGGCTTCCGGGCTGGACGCTGTCAGCCGCGGCGAAACCTCTCTGGAGGAGATGCAGCGCGTTATTGGGCTCGAATCATGACGCACCTTTTTCTTTATCGCTGGTATGCCGTAGATACACAGGGCAGACTGCAAACGGGTTATCATCTGGCCCCCGACAGTGAGACGCTGTCTGACGACCTTTCGCGCCGGCACTTAGTGCCGGTGAGCGAGAAGCGGGAAAAAGTGATGCGCCGACGTGACTGGCGGTCACAGCATAAAATTGATTTCATTCGCCAGCTCGCCACCCTGCTAAAGGCGGGCCTTCCTTTATCGCAAAGCCTTGATCTGCTGGCATCAGGTCACCCGCATGCCGCCTGGCGGGCGTTGATGCAGGCCTTACAGCATCACGTCTTGCGTGGCGAGCCATTTTCGCAGGCATTACGCCAGTGGCCAGAGGTTTTTCCGCCACTTTTTGCTGCGCTGATGGCGGTCGGCGAGCTGACCGGTCAGTTGGATATCTGCTGCGAACAACTGGCGCAGCAACAAACACGTCAGCAGCATTTGCGCGCCAAGGTTCTGAAAGCCCTGCGTTATCCCCTGTTTATTCTGTTCGTGGCGTTGGCCGTCACCTGCGGTATGTTGCTGTTTGTGTTGCCGGAGTTTGTTTCCGTCTATGCCTCGTTTGACGCGCCTTTACCCGCCTTCACCGCCGCCGTTATCACCCTGTCCGACGCATTACAGGCGGGCGGATTGCCGTTAATCGGGGGCATTGCCCTGCTGGCGACGGGCTGGTACCACGCGCGGCGGTGCTCTGAAAACTGGCAGCGCTGTGAGCAACGCGCCCTGCTGCGTGTGCCGGTTATCGCCGGGCTATGGCAGGGCAGTCAACTGACGCAAATCTACAGTGTGTTGCAACTGACCCAGCAGGCAGGATTAACCCTGCTCCAGGGACTTGATGCGGCCTGTGTCACGTTGTCATCGCGGCTGTGGCAGGATGCCATCAGGGCTATTCAGCAGCACATTGCGCAAGGCAATCCTCTGCACCAGGCGTTGCACTCGCATCCCCTGTTTACGCCACTTTGTCGTCAGTTGATTCGTGTGGGCGAAGAGTCAGGCGCACTGGATGTGATGCTGGCGCGTCTGGCTGAATGGCATGAAAGAGAAACGCTGACGCGGGCCGATAATCTGGCCGCCTCGCTGGAACCCGTGATGATGGTGGTGATTGGCGGCATTGTCGGCACACTGGTGATCGCCATGTATCTGCCTGTGTTTGGGCTAGGTGAGGCCATGCAGTAAAGGTACTCCGTTCCTTTACTGCATGCTGAGCAGGCAGGGTTAACGGGAAAAGATGCGGTTTTCCTGCTCGGCCACCCGAATAAACGTGGTGCGCTTGGTTAACTCTTTTAGCCGCTCAGCTCCCACATAGGTGCAGGCAGAACGAAGCCCGCCGAGAATATCGCGAAGGGTTTCTTCTACCGGTCCACGCAAGGGGAGTTTCACTGTTTTCCCTTCTGCCGCACGATATTCCGCCACGCTTCCCGCATGACGTTTCATTGCGGATTCTGAGCTCATGCCGTAAAACAGCATAAACCGCTCGCCGTTTTCTTCTGTAATTCGGCCTTCGCACTCATCATGTGCCGCCAGCATGCCGCCCAGCATGACAAAATCCGCACCGCCACCAAACGCTTTGGCGATATCACCCGGCACAGCGCATCCGCCATCGCTGACAATTTGCCCATTCAGGCCGTGCGCCGCATCGGCGCACTCAATCACGGCTGAGAGCTGCGGATATCCCACGCCGGTTTTGACGCGCGTGGTGCAGACTGAGCCCGGTCCAATCCCCACCTTCACGATATCCGCTCCGGACAGGATTAACTCTTCGACCATTTCCCCCGTGACGACGTTACCCGCACAAATCGTTTTGCCCGGGAAGATCTCGCGCGCGCGCTTCAGGAAATCGACAAAGTGCTCAGAATAACCATTGGCAACGTCAATGCAGATGAACTGCAGGTCATCGCAAATGGCCATGACCGCAATAAGTTTGGTGAGATCGGCGTCTGAGGTGCCGGTAGATACCATCACATATTTCAGTACTGATGCCGGTACGCGTTGAACAAACGTCCGCCAGTCTTCCACACTGTAGTGTTTGTATACGGCTGTTAATACATTGAAACTGGCCAGCGCCTCGGCCATTGAAAAAGTCCCCACCGTATCCATGTTGGCCGCGATAACAGGTACGCCGCGCCAGTCCAGGCCGGAGTGTTTGAACGTAAAGCTGCGATCCAGTTCGACCTGAGATCGGCTTTTCAGCGTGGAGCGCTTTGGACGAATCAGTACGTCTTTAAAGCCCAGTTTCAAATCTTCTTCAATGCGCATACATAATGTCCTGGTAAGAGGTTATTCATCGCCATGAAGGGCGTTATCACAAAGCCAGTCACCTCATGATACGCGCCATTTGCACCGCAACAAGAGTGCGAATTTCACTTTATTTACGCTACAATCCATCAGATTCGACGGCGTCTTTCTAACGAAATCGGACGCGCAACATGATCGTGTCGTAACGCTTTGGCTTACCTGTGACTGAACGACTAAGAGAGTGAGAGTGAGAGATACGCCCTACACGGTGGCGCTGACCGGTGGCATTGGCAGCGGCAAGAGCACTATTGCCGCGTACTTTGCTGCAGAAGGCGTGACGATCATTGACGCTGATGTCATTGCCCGCGAGGTCGTCGAGCCGGGCACGCCTGCTCTGCAGGCGATTGTTGCACGCTATGGTGACAGTATTCTGACCGATCAGGGAACACTGCAACGTGCGCGCTTAAGAGAGATTATTTTTGCGGCACCTGATGAAAAAAACTGGCTAAACGCGCTGCTTCATCCCCTGATTAACGCCCGCACACAGCAGCTTAAAGCGCAGGCGACCTCACCTTATGTCCTGTGGGTCGTGCCGTTGCTGGTTGAAAACCAGCTCCAGCATCAGGCCGATCGGGTTTTGGTTATCGACACCGATGAAGAAACACAGCTGAAACGTACGCTCGCACGCGACAACGTTTCTCCTGAGCAGGCTAAACGCATTCTTGCGGCACAGGCGACGCGCCAACAGCGCCTCGCCTGTGCCGATGATATTATTGATAACAGTGGCGCGCCTGAAAATGCGCTACCCCAGGTTGCCAGACTTCATCAGCGTTATCTGAAGCTTGCGGCAGCGAAACAGGATTAATCCATGAGTACAGTCGTTCTGTTTGAACATCCACTGAATGAAAAAATGCGCACCTGGCTGCGTGTCGAATTCCTGATCGATCAGTTGCATCAGGTTACGCCATTGGAAAATACCGCCACGGCACTGACTTTTTTTCGTCTGATCGGCGAACTGCTGGATATCTTTGAACGCGGCGACATGCGCACCGAGTTGCTGAAAGAGCTTGAGCGTCAGCAAACCAAACTGCGCGCGTGGGCGGATGTGCCCGGCGTCGATATGTCCGTGGTGGATGCATTGCGCGACAAACTAAAAGCACAATCTGTTCTGCTTAACAGTGCGCCGCGTATGGGGCAGCAACTGAGGGAAGATCGTCTGATTGCTCTGGTTCGTCAGCGGCTCAGTATTCCGGGCGGGTGCTGCAGTTTCGATCTGCCTGGTCTGCACATCTGGCTGCATCTGCCGCAGACAACACGTGATGCGCAGGTGACAAGCTGGATGGAAACCCTGATACCGCTGCACAGCACACTGGCCATGTTGCTCGATTTAATCCGTCAGTCGGGCACTTACCGTTTACAAACCAGTCTGAACGGTTTTTATCAGGATAATGCCGAAGGCGCCGATCTTCTGCGTCTGCAACTGGACATAGAGGACGCACTTTATCCTCAGGTATCCGGTCATAAGAGCCGTTTTGCGATACGTTTTATGCCACTGGACAGTGAGCGCGGTGAAGTCCCTGCGCGCCTCAACTTCCAACTGGCCTGTTGTTAGAGGTGAACATGCAGGAAGAAATTATGACCGTTAACTGTCCGCAGTGCGGTAAAACGGTTATCTGGGATGAACTGAGCCCGTGGCGGCCGTTTTGCAGCAAACGTTGTCAGTTAATTGACCTTGGCGAATGGGCTGCGGAAGAAAAGCGCATACCCAGCAGCGATGAGTTGAACGACAGTGACAACTGGAGTGAAGAAGAACGCTAAGTCACGCGGTGGGGCATAATGCCCCACCCTGTTACAGTTCGCCTGCCACCAGACGCGCTATCAGTTCATGATTTGCCGCCGGAAATTCTTCAGCGATCAGCGCCCGCTGTTCGACCCAACGCTGTGGCTGACCTTCTTTGCCCCAGGGTTCACCTTTCCAGCCTTCGACCAGGAAAAAATGCAGCGTCACACGCAGATCGTCATAGGTATGATCTTTGATGCCAATGGCGCGGGCATCAGTCACCTCAATGCCGGTCTCTTCGAGCAGTTCGCGCACTAAACCCTGCTCAGGGCTTTCACCCGCTTCAATTTTACCGCCGGGAAATTCCCACTTATTGGCCATGTAGGAGGAAGCCGCACGCTGGGCAAGAAAAATGTGTTTATCAGCATTGCGGATAATGCCGACGGCAACCTGCAGGTGCTTCATGAAGGTATCCTGAAGAGTAGGTGAATGAGCGCTGATTCTAAAACATGTTAAGCGGGTTGTTAACCGCGCCATCGTTCAGCGGACAAAAAGCCAAAAAAAAGGAGCCAGAGGCTCCTTTTCAGTCAACACGTTATCAGGCCAGGCGACCATGACACTGTTTGTATTTCTTACCTGAACCGCATGGGCAAGGATCGTTACGTCCGACTTTACGCTCGCCGCCCTGCTGGGCAAGCGACTCGGCCGCCAGCACATCTTCGCTGACATGGCTGAGATGCTGCTGCTGCGCCAGACGCTCTGCCTCTTCGCGACGTTGCTGCTCCATCGCTTCCACTTCTTCTGGCATTCGCACCTGCACCTTGCTCAGTGTGCTGATTACTTCATACTTCAGCGTTTCAAGCATGGCGGCAAACATGGCAAACGATTCACGTTTATATTCCTGCTTCGGATCTTTCTGCGCGTAGCCACGTAAGTGGATGCCCTGACGCAGATAATCCATTGCCGCCAGGTGCTCTTTCCACAGGGAGTCCAGCGTTTGCAGCATCACGCCTTTCTCAAAGTTACGCATCATCTCCGCGCCCACGATCTCTTCTTTCGCCGCATAGCTATCGGCAGCGTGTTTCATAATGCGCTCACGCAGCGTCTCTTCATGCAGGTCCGGTTCTTTATCCAGCCATTCACTGATTGGCAGATCCAGATCGAAATCGTTACGCAGGCGCTCTTCCAGTCCCGGTACGTCCCACATTTCTTCCAGTGACTGCGGTGGAATGTAGCTGTCGATAATCGATTTATAGACGTCTTCGCGAATACTGTTGATGGTATCCGAGACATCAGAAACATCCAGCAGCTCATTACGCTGGCTATAGATCGCGCGGCGTTGGTCATTCGCCACATCATCGTATTCCAGCAGTTGCTTACGAATATCGAAGTTACGGCTTTCCACTTTACGCTGTGCGTTGGCAATGGCTTTGGTTACCCACGGGTGCTCAATGGCCTCGCCCGGTTTCATTCCCAGCTTGCGCATCATGTTAGAAACACGATCAGAGGCAAAAATACGCATCAGCGCATCTTCCATTGACAGGTAGAAACGTGAAGAACCCGCGTCCCCCTGACGACCCGCACGACCGCGCAGCTGGTTGTCAATACGACGCGATTCATGGCGTTCCGTACCGACGATATGTAAGCCACCTGACGCCAGCACGGCATCATGGCGAACCTGCCAGGCCGCTTTAATCGCCTCGATCTGCTCTTCAGTCGGATCCTGCAGCTCAGCGACTTCGGCATGCCAGCTACCGCCCAGCATAATATCGGTACCACGGCCCGCCATGTTGGTGGCGATGGTCACGGCACCCGGCTGACCAGCCTGAGCAACAATATCCGCTTCGCGGGCGTGGAATTTGGCGTTCAGAACATTGTGCTTAATGCCTGCGCGTGTCAGCTCGTTTGATACAACTTCTGACTTCTCGATCGAAATCGTACCTACCAGTACCGGTTGCCCTTTCGCGGTACGTTCGCGAATATCCTCAATAATGGCATCGATCTTCTCTTTCTCTGTCATGTAGACCAGATCGGCCAGATCTTTACGCACCATCGGACGGTTGGTTGGCACAACTATGGTATCGAGCTTGTAGATGGAGCTGAACTCAAACGCTTCTGTATCAGCCGTACCCGTCATACCGGCCAGCTTTTCATAGAGGCGGAAGTAGTTCTGGAAGGTGATCGATGCCAGCGTCTGGTTTTCGTTCTGGATTTCAACGCCTTCTTTGGCTTCAACGGCCTGATGCAGACCATCAGACCAGCGACGTCCTTGCATGGTACGACCGGTATGCTCATCGACAATGATGACTTCGCCATCTTTAACGATGTAATCAACATCGCGCGTGAACAGCGCATGTGCACGCAGCGCAGCCGTCACGTGATGCATCAGCATGATATTCGTCGGTGAATAGAGGGATTCACCTTCCACCATAATGCCCTGGCTCACCAGCAGCTCTTCGACTTTCACCAGGCCGCGCTCGGTCATGTGCGCCTGACGCGCTTTCTCGTCAACCCAGAAATCGCCTTCACCCTGGAAGTGGTCAGAATCTTCTTTTTCCTGACGGATCAGGTGAGGAATGATTTTGTTCACTTTGGTATAGAGTTCAGAGCTGTCTTCTGCCGGACCTGAGATGATCAGTGGCGTTCGCGCTTCGTCAATGAGGATGGAGTCGACCTCATCCACCAGCGCATAGTGCAGTTTACGCTGTACGCGCTCTTCAGGGCTGAACGCCATGTTGTCGCGCAGATAGTCGAAGCCATATTCGTTGTTCGTACCGTAAGTGATGTCCGCTGCATAGGCTTCACGTTTGGCGACGGAAGGCAGACCTGACATGTTGATACCGACACTCAGACCAAGAAATTCAAACAACGGGCGGTTATTTTCCGCATCACGCTGGGCCAGGTAATCGTTGACGGTAACAACATGAACACCTTTACCGGTCAGGGCATTCAGGTAGGCTGGCAGCGTTGCCGTAAGCGTTTTACCTTCACCGGTACGCATCTCAGCAATACAGCGGTTGTTGAGTACCATACCACCAATCAGCTGGACATCAAAGTGACGCATGCCAAAGACGCGTTTACTGGCTTCACGCACGGTTGCAAAGGCTTCCGGAAGTAAACTCTCCAGCGACTCGCCTTTTATCAGGCGCTCACGGAACAGTTCCGTTTTCGCTTTCAGTTCTTCATCAGAGAGCTTTTCAAAATCCGGTTCCATCTTATTGATGATATCAACGGTTTTACGCATGCGGCGCAAAGTACGATCATTGCTGCTACCAAAAACCTTAGTTAACATTTTGATTAACATAGTAAATATATTCTCAATTCAGCCGAATCGTCGGACTGCGAAATCTAAAAGGGTGTAATGAAAGTGATTAGCAGAACAATGAAGCGGGGCCGGCACGGATACCGTGCACTTTGCCATGCCAGGCTGCTCGCGTCAGGGCAGGCGCGTCAGACACAGGCAGCAGAGACAAACCAAAGGCGTCGTATGTCTGTGCTGTCTGGGAGGTCAATAAGGCATGAAGTGAATCGATTAACGCCAGCTTTTGCGCGGCCAGCGGATGTACCTGCTCTTCCGCCTGAGACTGCGGCGTCAGCGTGAAAGAGAGGTGGCGGATAACCGTGCGAATGGCATGCTGGTGCCAGTAGTCAACCGTAAAACTGGGACGTCGCGAGGCTTCCTGAAGACGAATAAGATGATCGAAACGAACGGCATTGCCGATGAACAGGCTGCTGGCTGAGGATTCGGATCCGGTGTTAAGTTCCGCTGTTTGCGCACACGCCGGCAAGCCGAGACTGGCCGCCACCATTCCCAGCAGGAAATGAGGCCAGAAATAGCGTCTACCTATTTGTCGCCAGCGTAGAAGGATTCCGATCACAATTGTTCCATTGCGCATAACAATTTCATTATTCACTGCTGTTTTCAGCAGCATGCAGCCTGTAAAAGCGCCAGAGATAGTAACACTAATGTGGCGTGCCGACACCTGCGTTTAAAGCGACAACGGAAGAAATCGCACCTGATTGTGCAGCAATTCAGCAATTGTTTGCTTTAGCATGTGAAGAGTGTCGCAACACACAGAGAGCGAAGGCGGGGTAATAAAAAACGGCCGGCGCGACTGACCGGAGAGAGTGTCAGCGCAACCAGCCGTTTTTACGTTCTGATCAGGAATTAAGCCAGAACCAGATTTGGTGCTTTAAACGCCAGCGGCAATTCAGCTTCGTCTTCGAAGGTCGCCCATTCCCAGGCTTCCTGCTTAGCCAAAACGGCCTGCAGCAGTTTGTTGTTCAATGCATGGCCCGATTTGTACGCGGTAAACGCGCCGATAATGTTATGGCCACACATAAACAGATCGCCGATAGCGTCCAGCATTTTGTGACGGACAAACTCGTCTTCAAAACGCAGACCTTCTTCATTAAGCACGCGGAAATCATCAAGGCCTATCGCACAATCTAAACTACCGCCCAGGCACAGGCCTTTAGACTGCAGATATTCGATTTCATGCATGAAGCCAAAGGTGCGTGCACGGCTAATCTGACGAACAAACGCTTCGGCAGAGAATTTCATCTGGTAACGCTGAGAGCTGGCATCGATAGCCGGGTGTTTGAAATCAATAGTGAAATCAAGCGAAAAACCGTTATACGGTTTAATTTCCGCCCATTTATCACCATCTTCAACACGCACGGTTTGCTTAACGCGCACAAACTTCTTGGCGCTGCTGAGCTGCTCGATACCTGCATCCATCAGCAAATAGATAAAAGGCGCTGCGCTGCCATCCATAATCGGGATTTCAGGTGCATCGACTTCCACAATAATGTTGTCGATGCCCAGGCCCGCCAGTGCGGCATTCAAGTGTTCAACTGTCGAAATACGCACGCCTTCATCATTCACCAGGCAGGTACTCAGCATGGTGTCGCGCACGTATTTTGCATCAGCCGGAAAATCAACCGGGGGATTCAAGTCGGTGCGACGATAGATGACCCCGGTATTAGCCGGTGCAGGGCGCAACGTCAGGCTGACTTTCTTGCCGGTATGTAAACCGACACCTGTCGCCTGAACAATACGTTTTAATGTCCTTTGTTTGATCATCGTAATTATCTCGCAATATTACTTTCCGACCACCAGTATACGTTACCAGCGGGCGAACACTTTAGCACAAAGAGCGGGAAAACCCAATTATAAGGTTATTCCTAGTCGGCCTGCTTACGCAAAAACGCCGGGATATCAAGGTAATCTGGCTCTTTGTTCGATTGCGCATTCTGATCGTTCACCACTTTCGCTGCAGGTTTCTGCTCCTGCGGCAGCGGCGACATACCGTGCTGCTGGTAACGATGATCCATCACTGGCTGGCTGGCCGGTTTGTTGGTGACCAGCGTGATTTCAGGACGCTTGTCCATACCAATACCGGTTGCCACCACGGTGACGCGCAGTTCATCGTTCATTTCTGGATCCAGAGAGGTACCGATAACCACGGTGGCGTTGTCTGAGGCGAAGGCGCGGATGGTATTACCCACGGTTTCGAACTCATCCAGACGCAGGTCAAAGCCCGCCGTGATGTTGACCAGCACGCCACGCGCACCAGACAGGTCAATATCTTCCAGCAGTGGGCTGGAAATCGCCATCTCAGCAGCTTCTTCCGCACGATCTTCACCGCATGCCACGCCAGAGCCCATCATGGCATAACCCATTTCTGACATGACGGTACGCACGTCAGCAAAGTCGACGTTCATCAGGCCAGGGCGGGTAATCAGTTCAGCGATACCCTGCACTGCGCCTTTCAGTACGTCGTTAGCTGCGCCAAAAGCGTCGAGCAGCGAAATGCCGCGCCCAAGCACTTTTAACAGCTTGTCGTTAGGAATGGTGATCAGTGAATCAACGTGCTTAGACAGCTCTGCGATCCCCTGCTCGGCAAACGCCATGCGCTTCTTGCCTTCGAAGTTGAAAGGCTTGGTCACGACCGCAACGGTCAGAATACCTAAATCTTTCGCCACTTCAGCTACAACAGGCGCTGCACCGGTACCGGTACCGCCACCCATTCCCGCTGCGATGAACACCATGTCTGCCCCTTCCAGCGCAGAACGCAGTGCTTCGCGATCTTCCTCTGCAGAGTTACGGCCCACTTCCGGGTTCGCACCCGCACCCAGCCCTTTGGTAATGTTATTACCAATCTGGATGGTCTGGCCGACCGCTGTTTTACGCAACGCCTGGGCGTCGGTGTTAACAGCGAAGAATTCCACACCTTCGATACGCTCGCGTACCATGTGCTCTACGGCGTTGCCGCCGCCACCGCCGACGCCGATGACTTTAATCACCGCGTCATTGGTTAATTCCATAGGTTCAAACATGATTTCTCTCCGTTATGTGCCTGTCGCCTGGAGATCACAAAAGAAAACAGCATGATCCCCTTTTACAAAAATTAAAACTCTTTTTTTAACCAACTATTGATACGTTTAAACCAGTTGCCGACTGAAACCCGCTTTTCCGCCTCTGCGTCACCGTTCATGTGTGACTCTTTGCCGTAATGCAACAGCCCTACCGCCGTGGAATAGTAAGACTCCTGCGCGTAGTCCGTCAGGCCAGTAATGTTCAGCGGCTGTCCAATGCGCACCTGCGTATGGAATACGCGCTGCGCGCAGGCGGCCAGACCTTCAATCTGCGCCGCACCGCCGGTTAATACAATCCCCGCAGCAAGATGGTGTTTCACTCCCTGCTGGCGAAGCTGCTCTTGCAACTGCAAAATCTCGTCATTGACCAGATTTAAAAGTTCGGTGTAACGCGGCTCAATTACCTCAGCCAGCGTCTGACGCTGTAAGCTCCGTGGCGGACGTCCGCCAACGCTCGGCACTTCAACGTTCTCATCTTTTCCAACAATCGAGCCCAGCGCGCAACCATGCCGGACTTTAATCGCTTCCGCATCGGTAGGCGGCGTGCCAAAGGCGTACGCAATATCGCTGGTAACTACATTGCCCGCATAGGGAATGACCTTGGTGTGGCGCAGTGCACCGCCAGTATAGACGGCGATATCCATTGTGCCGCCCCCGATATCCACCACGCAAACGCCCAGTTCGCGTTCGTCTTCGGTCAGTACAGCAAAGCTGGACGCCAGACCGGCAAAAATCAGTTGGTCAACTTTGAGGCCACAACGTTCAACGGCTTTAACAATATTTTTCGCCATATCATTGTGACAGGTGATCAAATGGACTTTCGCCTGCATACGTACACCGGAAAGGCCGACCGGGTTCTTAATGCCTTCCTGGTAATCGATGGCATATTCCTGAGGAATAACGTGCAGAATGCGATGCTCGTCACGAACGCGCACAGACTTTGCCGTGTGCACCACATTCTCTACATCATCCTGAGTCACTTCCTCTTCTGAAATCGGAACCATCCCGATTTCGTTCTGGCAGCTGATATGTTTGCCCGATAATGCAAGGTAGACGGAGGAAATCTGGCAATCCGCCATCAACTCAGCCTGATCAATGGCGCGCTGTACGCATTTCACCACCGACTCAAGATCGTTAACGCCACCTTTATCCATACCGCGGGACGGACAACTGCCGACCCCAATAATATTGACCATACCATCGGGCAGAATTTCCCCAACCAGGGCGGCGACTTTCGCAGTGCCGATTTCGAGTCCAACTACCAGTTTTCTGTCCGTTGCCTTGATCATTGTTGTTTAGCCTGTGCCTGGTTTTGTTGCTGATTACTGTCCTGTGGCTCCATCACTATCGGTGTCCAGCCAACGGAGGCGCCAGAGTCATAGCGTAAATCAACGGAGTTGATGCGCTTGTGTTCATTCTCGCCTTGTTGCTGCAACACCGGATAAAGCTCAATAAAACGATTCAGACGCTTCATGGTATCGGTACGGCCCAGTTCGATACGTACATCGTCACTGGTCACCAGCTGCCATGAACGTCGTGCCGTCATCGACGCCACCTTCAGGGTAAACTTCCTGGCCTTCAGCACATCATCCATACTGTGATAGCCCGCCAGGACCTCTTTTTCACTGCCTTCTGGCCCATACAACATGGGCAACGTTTCTTTGCCCATATGATTGGCCGGTACGCTAAATGACACGCCGTCGCTGTCCACCATATGCGCGTCGTTCCAGCGTGCCACCGGCGTGTACTCAACCAGATGAATCTTCAGTTCATCAGGCCACTGTTTGCGCACACTGACCTGTTTAATCCACGGCAACCGTTCAATCTGCTGCTGGATAATGTTCACATCCTGCGACATAAAGGTGCCGGGTGGCCCCAGGGATAAAATCGCCTGGCGGATGTCGTCGTGGGTGGTGTAATGCAACTCACCAGTGACCACCAGTTTCGACAGGGGTAAGCGGGATGCATCGTTCATCCACTTCAGCACCACTAATCCACCCGCAATCATTATGCCCATCACCATCAGCAGAAAGACGATGCCAAACAGCCGGGCACCGTTACTGCGGCCGGTGCGTGCCCGCTCCTGCGCCTCACGATTGCGTACATTCATCGCCGCCTGTGACATATCAGTCGGCCAGTTCCAGAATGCGTACGACCAGTTGAGAAAAGGTCAGTCCCGCCTGCTTTGCTGCCATCGGCACTAAGCTGTGGCTGGTCATGCCCGGGGAAGTATTGGCTTCCAGCAACTGAAAGCGGCCCTCACCATCGGTCATCACATCGACACGACCCCAACCCTGACATCCCAGCGCTTGCCAGGCAGACCACACCAGCTGCTGTAATTCTGCTTCACGCTCTGTACTCAGCCCTGCGGGACAGAAGTACTGAGTATCGTCAGAAATGTATTTAGCTTCATAGTCATAGAACTCGCTGGCAGTCTTTATTTTTATCGCTGGCAGAATCTGATCGCCCAGAATGCCTACGGTATATTCTTCACCACTCAGAAACGCCTCGATAAGCACGTTATCGTCGTGACGAAATGCCTCTTCCAGCGCGGCCAGCAGATCACCCTGCTGATTAACCCGGCTGATGCCAACGCTGGATCCTTCACTGCTCGGTTTAACAAACAGAGGGAAGCCCAGTGCGGCAATCGCCGCCGCTGTCGCGGCGTCCAGACCCGACTGCATCTGTGCACGGGTCATCCAGACAAACTTACCTGCCGGCAGTCCCCTGCCCTGCCACAGTAATTTGGTACGCAGCTTATCCATGGTCACCGCCGACGCCATGACCCCGCTGCCGGTATAAGGCAGTTGCAGGAATTCAAGCACGGCCTGAAGCGTGCCGTCTTCGCCACCGCGACCATGCAGCGCGATAAAGACTTTGTCGAAGCCCTGCGCTTTCAGATCCAGTACAGACTGCTCGCGTGTATCAATACTGTGCGCATCAATGCCCGCTTCACGTAAACCGGCCAGTACGGCAGCCCCGGACATCAGGGAGACCTCGCGTTCGGCTGAGGTGCCACCCATCAAAACAGCCACTTTAGACATGACGGCCCTCCACTTTGCGCTCTGGCTGCAGTTTGCATTCCGCCAGTTTACGCGCCACTTTCCCGACGTTGCCTGCGCCCTGAACCAGAATCAGATCGTTACCTGACAGCAACGGTGCCAGCATCTCGACTAACGCATCATGCTCCGGCACCAGAATGGGGTCGACTTTACCGCGGTTGCGGATTGCACGACACAGCGCACGGCTGTCAGCACCCGGAATCGGCGTTTCGCCGGCGGCATACACATCCAGCATCAGTAAAACGTCGACCTGTGACAGCACGTTGGCAAAATCATCAAACAGGTCGCGCGTGCGGGTATACCGGTGCGGCTGAAAGACCATCGCCAGTTTTTTATCCGGCCAGCCTGCGCGCGCCGCTTTAATGGTGGCATCCACTTCCGTTGGGTGATGGCCATAATCATCAACCAGCATAGCCGTGCCAGGCGTGCCGTTGACCGGTTCGGTAGCAAACTCGCCCAACTGATCGAAACGACGGCCGGTTCCCTGGAAGCTCTCCAGCGCCGCCAGAATCGCGCTGTCTTCAATGCCTTCTTCGCTGGCAACCGCAACCGCTGCCGCCGCATTCAACGCGTTATGCCGTCCCGGCGCATTCAGCGTGATCGCGAGTGGTGCCTTGTCCTGACGAATCAGGTTGAAATGCACCTGGGCGCCACTCTGTTCAAAATCTTCAATGCGGAAGTCCGCATCCTCGCTGAAACCATAGGTCGTAATCTGACGTCCTACGCGCGGTAACAAATCGCGAATCACCGCATCATCAACGCACATCACCGCACGGCCATAGAAGGGCAGGTTGTGCAGAAAATTGATGAACGTCTGCTTCAGATTTTCGAAATCACCCTGATACGTGTCCATATGATCGGCTTCGATATTGGTCACGACGGCAACCATCGGCTGCAGATGCAGGAAGGACGCATCGCTCTCATCCGCCTCTGCGATCAGATAACGGCTGCTGCCCAGACGCGCATGTGTGCCCGCCGCTTTCACCAATCCACCGTTAACGAAGGTCGGATCCAGGCCACCTTCGGCATAAATGCTGGAGACCATCGCCGTTGTGGTGGTTTTGCCGTGCGTTCCGGCGATCGCAATGCCATGACGAAAGCGCATCAGTTCTGCCAGCATCTCAGCGCGACGAATCACCGGGATACGTTGCTCGCGTGCCGCAACCAGCTCAGGGTTATCCTGAGAAACCGCACTGGAGACCACGACGACACTGGCATCCGTCACGTTTTCCGGGCGGTGATTGAAGTAAATCGTTGCGCCCAGATTGATCAGATTTTGGGTTACCGGGTTAGGGGCCAGATCAGAACCGCTAATATGGTAGCCTTCATTCGCTAACACTTCGGCAATACCGCCCATGCCAGCACCGCCGATGCCGACAAAGTGAATGTGCCGGACGCGACGCATCTCGGGCACGATTGAACGCAGTTTTGCCAGTTGTTGTGTATTCATTACGCTTTCTTATACCTACTTATTCAGTTTGTGCTCAGGTTGTTGAGCACGGGCCAGCCAGGCTGACCTGATTCTTTAACGTGCGGCGCGAGCCACTTCCTGTGCAACCCGTTCGGTGGCATCAGGTATCGCTACCGCGTGGGCCTTTTCTGCCATCGCGAGTAATGTTGGACGGTCCCAGTGACGCAACGTTTCCACTACCGCCTCCGCAGTAAACTGCGGCTGCTCAAAAATTTTGGCTGCCCCTGCGCCTTCAAGCGGCAGGGCATTCCAGTACTGCTGGCGATCTTTGTGCTGAAACGGCACGAAAATCGCCGGTAAGCCTGCGGCAGCGATTTCGCTTACCGTTAATGCGCCAGAGCGGCAAATCACCACGTCGGCCCAGGCATACGCAGCGGCCATATCATCAATAAACTCGGTCACTTTATGCTGCGGCTGACCGGCTTGCTGATAGGCCTGTTGGACTTCTTGCAAGGCACCCTTACCCGTCTGATGCCAGAGGGTAATGGTCTCGCCCAGCCTGGCGGCAATCTGAGGCAACGTCTGGTTCAGAATGCGCGCGCCCTGACTGCCCCCGATAACCAGAATACGAATCGGTCCACTGCGGCCAGCCAGCCGTTGAGCCGGTGACGGTAGCGCCAGCACATCGGTACGCACCGGATTGCCCACAACGTCCGCGTGCGGAAAGGCGCCCGGGAAGGCCTGCATGACCTTGGTGGCAATTTTAGCCAGCCATTTATTGGTGAGCCCGGCAATACCGTTCTGCTCATGGAGTACCACTGGCACCCCGCAACTCCAGGCGGCCAGACCACCGGGCCCCGATACATAACCGCCCATGCCCAGCACCACATCGGGCTTCCAGGCTTTGATAATCTTGCGCGCCTGACGCCAGGCGTTGAAGATGCGTACCGGCGCTAACAACAGCGCTTTACTGCCTTTACCGCGTAATCCACTGATGCGGATAAAATCAATGTCGATACCGTGCTTCGGTACCAGGTCGGCTTCCATACGATCGGCCGTGCCTAACCAGCGCACCTGCCAGCCCTGCGCCTCAAGATGATGGGCCACAGCCAGCCCCGGGAAAACATGCCCACCGGTTCCTCCTGCCATGACCATCAATCGTTTACCGCTCATCGACCACCCCGGGTAAACGCCTGCGCTTTAGCCAGACGCGTTTCATAATCAATACGTAACAAAAATACGATGGCCGTCGACATAATGAGCAGGCTCGAGCCACCGTAACTAATCAGCGGTAATGTCAGACCTTTTGTCGGCAACATCCCCGCCGCCGCACCCACGTTGACCAGCGCCTGAAAGCTGAACCAGACGCCGATTGAGCAGGCCAGAAAGCCGGAGAAACGTTGGTCAAGTTCAAGTGCGCGGCGGCCAATCGACATGGCGCGAAAAGCCACGAAGAATACCATTAACAGGGCTAAAACCACACCGATGTAACCCAGTTCTTCTCCGATAATCGAGAAAATAAAGTCGGTATGTGCTTCCGGCAGGTATTCCAGTTTCTGTACCGAATTGCCCAGCCCCTGGCCCCAGAATTCGCCGCGGCCAAACGCCATCAGTGACTGAGTAAGCTGGTAGCCGCTGCCGAACGGATCTTCCCACGGATTCCAGAAAGAGGTCACACGGCGCATACGATAGGGCTCGGCGATGATTAACAATATCACCGCGAAGATGCCGGAACCGATAATCGCCAGGAACTGCCACAGCTTCGCCCCCGCCAGGAAGAGCATCGCGAGCGTCGTGACAAACAGCACCACCACTGTACCCAGATCGGGCTGAGCGAGCAGCAGCACCGCCAGCACGACCATCACCCCCATAGGCTTACAGAAGCCCCAGAAGTTATTGCGGACTTCCTCAACCTTACGCACCAGATAACTGGCGAGATAACAGAAGAGCGTGAGCTTAGACAGTTCCGCTGGCTGAATACGCAGTGGGCCCAGTGCAATCCAGCGTGATGCCCCGTTTACGGAGCTTCCTACGACCAGCACAATCAGCAGCATGACGACCGACGCCATCAGCATCACGTTGCTGTAGCGTTGCCAGAAATCCATGGGTACGCGCAGCGTGACCAGCGCGATACCAAACGCCAGCGCAATATAGAACGCATCACGCTTGGCAAAGTAGAACGGATCGTCATTCAGACGCTGTCCCACCGGCATTGAAGCCGATGTCACCATCACAAACCCGATTGCAGCCAGCCCCAGGGTCAGCCAGAGCAAAGTCCGGTCATAGAGCACCTGCGAGGTATCGTCGCTCTCACGCGCGCCCATCACCCAGTTACTCAGGCGACCTGACAGATAATTCACAATGCCCGCTCCAGGAATACGCATCAGCTTAACTCCCTGGCCAGTTGCGCGAAGACATCGCCGCGCTGTTCAAAATTGCGGAACTGGTCAAGGCTGGCGCAGGCCGGGGAAAGCAGGACCATGTCGCCTGGCTGTACCTGTTTTGCAATCTGCGCCATTGCCTCCTGCAGCGTTTCGGTCCTGACCGCCACGTCAGGGCGGAGCGCGGCCAGTGCATCACCATCGCGCCCAAAGCAAAACAGCCGGATACGATCGCCCTGCAGATACGGCTGCAATGGAGAGAAATCCGCAGATTTGCCATCGCCTCCCAGCAGTAACCAGAGCGTACCGTCAACCTGTAATCCTTTCAGAGCCGCTTCCGTACTGCCCACATTGGTTGCTTTTGAGTCATTGATCCAGCGCACACCGCGGCTTTCATGAACCAGCTGGAAACGGTGCGCCAGACCTGAATAAGCTGCCAGTGCGGACAGACTGGTCGAGCGTGGCAGACCAACCGCATCGGCCAGCGCCAGTGCGGCGAGCGCATTGGTGTAGTTATGCTGTCCAACCAGCGTCATCTCGTCTGTGTTCAGGACTTTTTCGCCTTTCGCCCGCAGCCAGACACTGCCCTGCTGTTTGTTCAGGTGATAATCGCCGATATCAATACCGAAACTGACACAGCGTGCGTCGGCACCGCGTACCGGCATGGTCATGCCATCGTCGGCATTCACCACGCAAACCTGAGCGTTCTCGTAAATCCGCAGTTTTGCCGCGCGATACTGCTGCATACCTAACGGATAGCGATCCATATGATCTTCGGTCACGTTCAGGATCGTGGCCGCTGCGGCCTTCAGGCTGTAGGTGGTTTCTAACTGGAAGCTGGAAAGCTCCAGAACATAGAGCTGAGCGGGCGCTTTCAGCAGGCTCAGCGCGGGCAACCCAATGTTACCGCCGACGCCTACCTGCCAACCGGCGGCTTTCGCCATTTCGCCGACTAACGTAGTGACCGTACTCTTTCCGTTTGAACCGGTGATCGCCACGATCGGTGCCTGTGCTTCCCGGCAAAACAGCTCAATGTCGCCGACGATTTCAATGCCCGCGTCTGCCGCTTCACACAATGCGGGATGGGCCAGGGCAATGCCGGGGCTGGCCACGATGAGATCCGCAGCCAGCAGCCAGTCGCGATTGAGACCGCCCACATAACGTTCCACCTGCTCAGGCAGTTTATCCAGCCCGGGCGGTGATACACGGGTATCCATCACGCGGGGCGTTACGCCCTGCGCTATAAAGAAATCAACACAGGACAGGCCGGTCAGGCCTAATCCGATGATGACGACTTTTCTCCCGCGGTAATCAGCCATGATTAACGTACCTTCAGCGTCGCCAGGCCAATCAGCACCAGCATGAGCGAAATAATCCAGAAGCGCACAATCACGCGCGGCTCTGGCCAGCCTTTCAGTTCGTAATGGTGATGGATCGGTGCCATGCGGAAAATACGCTGGCCACGGAGCTTGAACGATCCCACCTGCAGGATCACCGACAGCGTTTCAACCACAAACACGCCGCCCATAATCACTAATAAAAATTCCTGGCGCAGCAGGACAGCGATGGTACCGAGCGCGCCGCCCAGTGCCAGCGAGCCGACATCGCCCATAAAGACCTGAGCCGGATAAGTGTTAAACCAGAGGAAACCTAATCCTGCCCCAACAATCGCCGTACAGACGATAACCAGCTCACCTGCGTGACGCAGATAAGGAATGTGCAGGTAATCGGCGAACTTCACGTTACCGGTCGCCCAGGCGACCAGGGCGAAACCGGCCGCAACAAACACTGTCGGCATAATGGCCAGACCATCCAGCCCATCAGTCAGGTTGACGGCATTGCCAGTACCGACGATAACGAAATAGGCCAGTACGATGTAAAACAGGCCAAGCTGTGGCATCACATCTTTGAAAAACGGCACCACGAGTTCCGTCGCAGGCGTATCTTTACCAGCCAGATAGAGCGCAAAGGCGACACCGAGCGAAATCACCGACATCCAGAAGTATTTCCAGCGGGCAATCAGCCCCCTGGTATCCTTACGAACCACTTTACGGTAATCATCAACAAAGCCAATGACGCCAAAGCCCACCAGCACCACCAGCACGCACCAGACGTAGGGATTAGAAGGATAAGCCCACATCAGCACCGACAACGTAATCGAGGTCAGAATCATGATGCCGCCCATCGTCGGCGTGCCCCGCTTGCTGAAGTGCGATTCGGGACCATCATTACGGACAACCTGCCCGATCTGCAGCTTTTGCAGCCAGGCAATCAGACGCGGCCCCATCCACAGCGAAAT
This sequence comes from Pantoea sp. SGAir0180, assembly GCF_043546245.1. Lineage (NCBI taxonomy): Bacteria > Pseudomonadati > Pseudomonadota > Gammaproteobacteria > Enterobacterales > Erwiniaceae > Pantoea > Pantoea sp. SGAir0180. Next base: position 3,037,437 of record NZ_CP028071.1, read on the forward strand.
AAACAGTGCGGTCAGCAGGCTGACAATGGCGCGAAACGTCAAATACGAAAAGACGTTAAAACCGGAATAAAATGCGACCAGATGCTCGGCCAGCCAAACTAACATGTTCCTTTCTCCTGTAAGCTCTGTACTACCTGCTCCATGGCGGCACTACGCGAACCTTTAATCAATACGGTCATTTCTTTGTGTTCGGACAGCAACTGGCGTAATCGTTCAGTCAGCGCCGTTTTATCGCTGAAATGTTCGCCAACTTCGCTACTTTCACTCATAAAGTGGCTGAACTGCCCGGTGCTTAATACCCGGTCAACGCCTGCAGCTTTGGCGGCCAGGCCGACTTCGCGATGAAGTTGTTCACTTTCATCCCCTAATTCAGCCATATCGCCCACCACCATCACACGGTAGCCAGGCATTTCAGACAGCACCTGTGCCGCCGCAACCATCGATCCTACATTGGCGTTATAGCTGTCATCCAGGAGCAGTTGATGATCTGAGAGCCGGACAGGAAATAAGCGACCAGGAACGGACTGCAGGCTTTTCAGCCCGGTCTGCACCGCGCTAAGCGGTGCATCGACCGACAACGCAAGCGCCGCCGCCGCCAGAGCATTGGCGATATTGTGCCGACCGGGCAGAGGCAGAATAATGTCGATGTCACCACGGGGCGTATGCATGACAAAATGGGTGCCATCCTGGCGAATACGGATATCGCGCGCACCAAAGTCGCAGTCTGCGGCCTGCGGCGAGAAGCGCCATACCGTTTTACCGTGCAGGTTCTCCTGCCAGCGTGGCCAGTCATTGCTGTCAGCATTTAAAATCGCCGTTCCCTTTGCGGGCAGGCCGTAAAAAATTTCACCCTTCGCTTTTGCGACACCTTCAAGCGACCCGAAACCCTCAAGGTGCGCGGCAGCCAGATTATTGACCAGCGCCGCTTCCGGACGAACCAGGTCGGTGGTATAGGCGATTTCACCCTGATGATTAGCGCCAAGCTCAATCACGGCATACTGGTGTTCTGGCGTGAGACGCAGCAGGGTCATGGGCACGCCAAAATCGTTATTCAGGTTACCGGCGGTATGCAGCGTTTCGCCGCACTGGCGTAAAATCGCTGCGGTCATTTCTTTCACTGACGTTTTACCGGATGAGCCGGTCAGCGCAACGACGCGGGCACTGACCTGCTGACGCACCCAGGACGCCAGCTTACCAAAGGCGATGCGCGTGTCTTTGACAACGACCTGCGGCACCGACACAGGTAAATGCTTACTTACCAGCAAGGCTTTCGCGCCCTTGGCAATCGCATCCTCGGCAAAGTCATGTGCATCGAAGCGCTCACCCACAATAGCAACAAACAGACTGTCTGCGGTGACCTTGCGGGTGTCTGTCGTGACGGTGTTGAACGTCAAATCGTCGCCGTGCAGCGTACCGCTGGTGACCTGCGCTAAGGTGCGTAATGAAACCGGAATCATGCAATGCCTCCTAACAGCGTGGCGACCGTAGCACGATCGGAGTAGTCCAGCCGCTGATGACCAATAATTTGATAATCTTCGTGGCCTTTACCGGCGACTAACACAATGTCGTCGGGCTGAGCCTGCATAATAGTGCTGGTGACTGCCTGTGCACGGCCCGCAACAACGCGAGCGCGGCCCGGATCAAGAAGGCCGCTCAGAATGTCCTGCACAATCGCCGCAGGATCTTCGCTGCGCGGATTATCGTCAGTAATCACGACCACATCGGCAAACTGTTCCGCAATGGCACCCATAAGTGGGCGCTTACCTTTGTCACGATCGCCGCCACAGCCGAACAGGCACCATAGTTTACCTTTACAATGCAGGCGGGCGGCGGCCAGTGCTTTCTCTAATGCGTCGGGCGTGTGGGCATAATCCACCACGACAGTGGGTTTGCCCGGCGCGGTGAAGACTTCCATCCGTCCGGTAACCGGCTGCAGTTTTGCGGCAACGCGCAGTAAATCATCCAGTGCATAACCCAGCGCCAGCAGTGTGGCCAGCGCCAGCAACACGTTACTGACGTTAAAAGCCCCCATCAGACGACTGTCCAGTTCGCCATCGCCCCAACTGGAGCGGAAACGAATGTGGGCACCATTGTCGTGATAGTTCACCTCGGTTGCGCGAAGCCAGCGACCGTGGCAGCCAGGCTGCAGGTTATTTTCCATCGAGACAGCAACCGCATCAGGCAGGTTTGCCAGCCAGCGGCGTCCGACTTCATCGTCGGCATTCAGGATGGCCACGCCCACCTGATGTTCAGAAAACAGCAGCCATTTAGCTGACTCGTACTGTTGCATATCGCCGTGATAATCCAGGTGATCACGACTGAGGTTGGTAAAGACAGCAGCAGCGAACGGCAAGGCTGCGACACGATGCTGCACCAGACCGTGGGAGGAGATTTCCATGGCGGTCAGCGACGCGCCCTTGCTGGCCAGTTCATCCAGAGTATGCTGGACGTCCACAGCGGAGCCGGTGGTGTTTTCGGCAGGCACGAGCTGGCCGACCAGACCATTTCCCACCGTCCCCATCACCGCGCTGGTTTCACCCAGCAGCTCAGCCCACTGGGCCAGCAGCTGACTCGTGGTCGTTTTGCCATTAGTGCCGGTGATGCCAATCAGTTTTTGTCTTTCGCCCGGCTGTTGGTAAAAACGCCCCGCCAGAGCGGAAAGACGCTGGGGCAACTGTGCAAGATAGATAACCGGCACGCCGTGCATTTCGCGTATTTCACCATCGCTCGCTTCCCCTTCGGCTTCCGCAATCACGGCGGCCACACCCTGGGCAATGGCCTGAGGAATGAAGCGGCGCCCATCAACCTGATGGCCGGCGATAGCGACAAACAGATCACCCGCAGCCGCCACGCGACTGTCCAGCGTCATGTCACGCAACGGGCGCGCAGGTGCACCGGGCACCCACGGTCCGAGTAAGTCGCGCAGGTTACGATCTGTCACTTGTTTCCTCACTTCTGTTTGTCACCAACTCGTTCTTGTCATTGGTCGGCAGCGCATCCGGCTCGATGTTCATGGTGCGCAGTACGCCGCCCATGATGGCACCAAACACCGGTGCAGAAACCGCACCACCATAATATTTACCGGCCTGAGGATCGTTGATGACCACAACAAGCGCAAAACGAGGACGGCTGGCAGGTGCCACGCCTGCGGTATAGGCGATGTATTTGTTCACATAACGCCCGTCCGGTCCGACTTTTTTCGCCGTACCGGTTTTAATGGCGACGCGATAACCTTTAATGGCGGCTTTGACGCCGCCCCCGCCCGGCAATGCAACGCTTTCCATCATATGCACCACGGTTTTCACCAGAGCTTCAGGAAATACGCGCTCACCGCCCACCGGCGGATCCACTTTGGTGATTGAGAGCGGGCGGGCGATACCAAAGCTGCCAATCGTTGCGTAGACTCGCGCTAACTGTAACGGCGTTACCATTAGCCCGTAGCCGAAAGAGAAGGTGGCCCTCTCTATGTCAGACCACCGTTGTTTTTTAGGGTATAAGCCACTGCTTTCCCCGACCAGCCCCAAATTGGTCGGTTTACCCAGACCAAAGCGCGAGTAAGTTTCTACCAGCGCTGAGGAGGGCATCGCTAACGCCAGTCGGGAAACACCGACGTTACTCGATTTCTGTAGTACGCCAGTCAGCGTGAGTTCGTTATAGCGCGCTACGTCTTTAATCTCATGACCATTTACGCGATACGGCACGGTGTTCAAAACGCTGTTCTCTTTCACCACGCCGCGTTGCAGCGCGGTCATCACCACCATCGGTTTTACCGTCGAGCCGGGTTCGAAAATGTCGGTGATGGCCCGGTTGCGCATCAGATCTTTTGGCGTGTCGCTGAGGTTATTGGGGTTATAGGCAGGGCTGTTCGCCATCGCCAGGACCTCACCGGTATTCACATCCACCAGAACCGCCGTTCCCGATTCGGCTTTGTTAAAGGCGACCGCATTATTCAGCTCACGGTACACCAGCGCCTGTAAACGCTCGTCAATGCTCAGCGTGAGGTTATGTGCCGCACGACTGTCCACCGATGAAATGTCTTCGATAACGCGCCCATAGCGATCTTTACGCACGGTACGCTCGCCGGGCTCACCCGTCAGCCATTTGTCAAAGCTCTTTTCGATGCCTTCGATTCCCTGACCATCGATATTGGTGAAGCCAATCAGATGTGAGGTGACCTGTCCGGCAGGGTAATAACGGCGTGATTCTTCGCGCAGATGGATACCGGGCAGCTTGAGTTTTTTGACGTATTCACCAATGGCGGGATTGACCTGGCGGGCCAGATAGATGAACCGGCCTTTAGGATTGGCATTTACGCGGGCGGCCAGTTGATCAATAGACACAGAAAGCGCATCTGAGAGCGCACGCCAGCGACTGTCGAGCGTGACACCGCCCGCATCATGCAGCTCTTTGGGATCGGCCCAGATGGCGTTAACCGGCACGCTGACCGCCAGCGGACGCCCGCCGCGGTCGCTGATCATCCCCCGCGAGGTGGGCACGGCCTGAACGCGCAGTGAACGTAAATCGCCCTCTTTAACCAGTTTGTCCGGATTAATCACCTGCAGCCAGGCCACGCGTGATAACAGCCCACCTAAGGCCAGTAAAATGCAACCGCATAACAACGCAAAACGCCAGCTTACAAAGCTGGCTTTATCTTCTGGTTTTTTTAACTTCAGCGTTCTTTTTACGCCGCTCATTAGCAGTAACAGGTCCTTATTTTTGCACCACGATGTTTTCCTGCGAAGGATCAACGTGCTGCATCTGCAGCTTCTCGGTGGCGATCCGCTCAACGCGGCTGTGATCGCCAAGGGCATTCTCTTCCAGAATCAAGTTGCGCCACTCAATGTCCAGCGCATCACGCTCAAGCACCAGTTGCTCTCGCTGGGCAGTCAGCAAGCGTGTTTTGTGCGTCGTTGTCACGACCAGCACGGCAGAAACCAGCACAGCAATCAGCAACAGAAAAGGGAGTTTCCCTTTACGCATAATGTCGCCCGCGATGACCGCGGGTAAGCTGTGCCGTTCGTTGCCAATCATGCGTCAGTTCGCTCCGCAATTCGTAAAACGGAACTGCGCGCACGGGGGTTCTCTTTCACCTCCGTGTCGCCAGGTACCATTTTGCCCAGCAGCTTCAACTGACGCCCACCCAGTGCATTCAGTTGCTGCTCGGTCATGGGTAAGCCATGGGGCACCTGCGGCCCGCGGCTCTGATCGCGCATAAACCGCTTCACCAACCGGTCTTCCAGCGAATGGAAGCTGATGACAGACAAACGCCCTTGCGGAGCCAGCACATCGACTGCACCTTTTAATGCGGTGTCGATCTCTTCCAGTTCGCTGTTGATCCAGATGCGAATGGCCTGGAAACTACGGGTCGCCGGGTGTTTGAACTTGTCTTTGACCGGTGTTGCTGCGGCAATCACCTCTGCCAGTTCTTTCGTGCGCGTCATCGGTTCATCCCGGTTGCGTTCCACAATCGCCCGCGCAATCCGCTTCGCAAATCGTTCTTCACCATAGGTTTTCAGCACAAAGGCGATATCGGCCTCTTCTGCCTGCATCAACCATTCGGCGGCAGAGTGGCCGCGCGTGGGATCCATGCGCATATCCAGCGGCCCGTCACGCATAAATGAAAACCCGCGTTCGGCATCATCCAACTGCGGGGATGACACGCCCAGATCCAGTAATATGCCGTCAATCTGACCTGCCAGTTCACGCTCTGCCACATACTCCGCCAGCGCGGAAAAGGGGCCATGAACAATGGAAAAACGCGGATCCTTTATTTCAGCGGCCGCGGCGATAGCTTGCGGATCACGGTCAATGGCGATGAGCTTTCCGTTGGCGCCAAGCTGCGCCAGAATCAAGCGTGAGTGACCGCCACGACCAAAGGTGCCGTCAATATAGATTCCGTCTTCCTTGATGTTGAGGCCATTCACTGCCTCATCCAACAGCACGGTGGTGTGTTTATAATTTTCCTGCATAGCTATAGCGATAAATCCTGCAACCGCTCAGATAAAGGCGACTGAGCTGACTGTTCTGCGTCAATATCATCCCTGACTTGTTGATACCAGGTCTGTTCATCCCACAGTTCAAACTTGTTGAACTGCCCAACCAGCATCACTTCTTTGCTTAAATTTGCATGCTGGCGAAGGGTATTCGCCAGCAATAAGCGGCCCGCATTATCCATCTGACACTCACTGGCATGTCCCAACAGTAAACGCTGCACGCGGCGCTCCATCGGATTCATGCTGGACAGACTCGCCAGTTTTTTCTCAATGATTTCCCATGCGGGTAAGGTGTAAAGCAACAGGCATGGCTGATGGAGGTCGATGGTACAAACCATCTGCCCCTGCGATTCCTCGTTCAGCAAATTACGGTAACGGGTTGGTACCGCCAGTCGTCCTTTGCTGTCGAGATTGACTAACGTTGCTCCACGGAACATGTCAGTCTCACCCCTCAGTTACCCATTTGCACCACTTTATCCCACTTTTTACCACAAAACGAGTTTAAGGATCGTAGGAAATCATTGTCAAGCCGGAGCGGCAGTAGAATATGATTATTTACCGAGGCGGGAATTAACACTGAAAAGGTTTCAAAACGCCGGAAGATGATTAATCAAAATTAAACTAATGAATAATTGAATAAAAAATTCAGCTCTGAAAAAAAACGGCGAAAATTAACACGTTTATTACGGTTGAATAATCCGATGCCGTTTTGAGACAGGGGACGCATTTTAGGGGATTTCTTAACGGAAGCCTAGCCACTCGCCTGATGTTAAGGGGCTAAACCAGCGTTAAGTTGTAAGTAAACAAGAATGGTCTGTTAACTTAATTTGTTAGAATGAATGTTAAACGCTTACGCTTTTTTACTTTGGACAAGAAAGAGTTTAAAAACAGCATTTAAACATCGGGGCAGACAAATCGCTGCCCGTATTATTAATTAGAAATTCTGCTTAATTGTCCGCGACGTAATAAATTGCGGCGAATACGCGTTAATCCAGGCTTGGGTTTACGCGGTTCATCGAGAGACGCTAATACCAATTCCAGTACCCGTTCGGCTACATCACGATGACGCTGGCCTACCGATAACACCGGGCACTCCAGGAAGTCCAGCAGCTCATGATCGCCAAAGGTGGCAATCGCCAGATTGGACGGCAGGCGGCCGTTACGCTTCAGAGTCACATCCATCACGCCCTGTAACAGGCCGAATGACGTGGTGAACAGCGCGTCTGGCATTGAGTGATCCTGCAAATACTTTTCGAACACGGCGGCCGACGCCGTGCGCTCAAAACTATTGCAATAGAGGAAGTCGATGGGACGCTCATCCCCTTTCCAGGCTTCTCTGAATCCCAGTTCACGCAGAAAGCTGACCGATAATTCTGGTAACGCGCCCATGAACAGAACGTTGCTGACCTTAAGCTGACGCAGTTCAGCCGCCAGGGCATACGCATCGTCCTGGTCAGCACCGACCACGCTGGTAAAGTGTTCACGATCCAGCGCGCGGTCCAGTGCGATGATGGGCAGGGGATTGTTAATCCAGCGCTGATAAAAAGGATGCTCAGGAGGAAGTGAAGTGGATACGATAATGGCGTCCACCTGGCGTTGCAGCAGATGCTCAATACAGCGCATTTCATTGTCAGGCTGATCTTCAGAACAGGCGATCAATAACTGGTAGCCACGCTGGCGGGCCTGACGCTCAAGATAGTTAGCAATACGTGTATAACTGGTGTTTTCCAGATCGGGAATCACCAGACCGATCGAGCGCGTGCGCCCGGCGCGCAGCCCTGCCGCCACAGCATTAGGATGATAGTTATGCTCGCGGACCACCGCCATGACTTTCTCAACGGTTTTATCGCTGACACGATACTGCCGTGCCTTTCCATTAATGACGTAACTGGCCGTGGTGCGCGATACACCCGCCAGGCGCGCAATTTCATCCAGTTTCACTGTAACCCCACCGTTAAGCGGGTCTGATAACCCGCAGATAAGCTATGGACATTCTTTTATCACATCTAACAGCAGAAAAGTGCGCGGAGCAACCGCTTTTCTGATGGTAAACCTTGTTCTGCACAAAAAAGAAAAAACCCGGCATTTCGCCGGGTTACATTCGTTTTAGATCGTTACGGCGCGTGATTAACGCATTATCCGTTCGCCACGTGAAACACCAACGATGCCGGAGCGCGCGACTTCTACAATTTCAGCCACTTCGCGTACCGTGCTTAAGAATGCATCCAGCTTATCACTGGTGCCTGCCAGCTGAACCGTGTAAAGCGAAGGCGTCACATCAATAATCTGGCCCCGGAAAATTTCTGCGCTGCGCTTTACCTCTTCGCGGCCATAACCTGTCGCCTGAATTTTCACCAGCATAATTTCACGTTCGACGTAAGCGCCCTGCCCTAACTCGGTCACACGCAAAACATCGACCAGTTTGTGCAGCTGTTTCTCAATCTGCTCCAGGACTTTCTGGTCGCCAACAGTCTGAATCGTCATGCGTGACAGCGTAGGATCGTCCGTGGGCGCAACCGTCAGGCTCTCAATGTTGTAGCCACGCTGTGAAAACAGGCCAACAACACGAGACAATGCGCCGGATTCGTTTTCCAGCAAAACCGATAAAATGCGACGCATAATTAAGTCCTCTCCGTTTTGCTCAACCACATCTCATCCATACTGCCACCGCGAATCTGCATCGGGTAAACATGCTCACTGCCGTCAACGTTAACATCAACAAACACCAGTCGTCCTTTTGCCAGAGTTTCCAGTGCCAGCGTCAGCTTCTCTTCCAGCTCCGCAGGATGACTGATGGCAATGCCTACGTGACCATAGGCCTCCGCCAGGCGAACGAAATCAGGCAATGATTCCATATAAGACTGAGAATGGCGGCCAGAGTAAATCATGTCCTGCCACTGTTTCACCATGCCCAGGAAACGGTTGTTCAGGTTCAGCACTAATACCGGCAGATCATACTGGAGCGCGGTCGAAAGCTCCTGAATGTTCATCTGAATACTGCCATCGCCCGTCACGCAAATCACGGTTTCGTCAGGCAGCGCCATTTTGACACCCAGCGCGGCAGGCAGGCCGAAGCCCATGGTGCCGAGGCCACCAGAGTTAATCCAGCGACGGGGTTTATCAAAGGTGTAGTAGAGCGCGGCAAACATCTGATGCTGCCCTACGTCCGATGTCACGTAAGCATCACCATTAGTAAGACGGCAGATGGTTTCGATCACGGCCTGGGGTTTGATTTTGTCACTGGTACGATCGTAGGCAAGGCACTGACGCCCGCGCCAGGTCTCAATCGACTGCCACCAGTCACGCAGACTGTCTAACTGCTGCTTCGCCTCCGTGTGATCAAGCAGTTCCAGCATCTGCTGTAACGTCTGTTTTGCATCGCCCACAATCGGAATATCCGCGGAAACCGTTTTGGAAATCGACGTCGGATCGATATCAATATGCATCACGGTGGCGTTCGGGCAGTATTTTGCCAGATTGTTGGTGGTGCGATCGTCAAAACGTACACCAACGCCGAAGATCAAATCGGCATTGTGCATCGTCATATTCGCTTCGTAGGTGCCGTGCATACCGAGCATACCTACGCACTGGCGATGGCTGCCAGGGAACGCACCCAGCCCCATCAGTGAAGTCGTGACCGGAATATTCAGGCGCTCAGCCAGCTGCAACAGCTCGGCTTCACACGACGACGTAATGGCACCGCCGCCGGCATAGATAACCGGCTTATGCGCCGCCAGTAAGGTTTGTAACGCACGCTTAATCTGGCCTTTATGGCCCTGAATTGTCGGATTATACGAGCGCATGCTCACTTCCTGCGGATAGTGATAAGGCAGCTTATTCGCAGGATTAAGGATATCTTTTGGCAGATCGATAACCACCGGTCCCGGGCGACCGCTGGATGCCAGCCAGAAAGCTTTTTTCAGTACCGTCGGGATCTCTTCGGTGTTTTTCACCAGAAAACTGTGTTTCACCACCGGGCGGGAAATCCCCACCATGTCACATTCCTGGAAGGCATCATAACCAATCAGCGAAGACGGCACCTGACCCGACAGAATGACTAACGGAATAGAATCCATATAGGCGGTCGCGATACCGGTGATCGCATTGGTTGCACCCGGCCCGGACGTCACCAGCACCACACCGACTTCACCGGTTGCGCGTGCCAGACCATCGGCCATGTGGACCGCACCCTGCTCGTGGCGGACCAGAACATGGTCGATGCCCCCCACAGTTTGCAGTGCATCATAGATATCGAGTACTGCGCCACCCGGATAACCGAACACTTGCTTCACGCCCTGGTCGATCAACGACCGGACGACCATTTCGGCTCCTGACAACATCTCCATTTTCTGCCTCCCGGCTTGAGGAACTGAATCCACTGGCGACGGCTTTTCCGCTAGCCATATGCATCCTGCCCTGTTTCGCCAATTAAAATCAAAACCTTATGTTTTTGCTAAGACCGCAGAACTCATTTCTGCGATCCAGATACAGAGAATTCTGCTGGGTTAATTTTTCTAAGAGTAGGTCGATTACCATAACCGTAGAAAAACGGGCTGGCAAACGCCAAACGCATTTGATGAAAGGCGGCGGGATTCAAAGCCTCTGCCCGCCAACTTTTGCCTGCGATTATTAAACTAAATAGGTTCAATAATGGCAGAGGAAAATGCTGTGAATGATATTTTTTGTAGCCATATCTAAGAAATAAAAAAAACCTATGACGAACGGACTCAGCCAGCCATCTTTTCCTCATGCGTTTTTATGGCGTAATTATCTTATAAAAATTTAAAGCGCATGAGATTATGCTGCCTGAGATGGCCTGATTATGGATAAAGCGATACTGGAATATTAATTTGTCATTATATTTCATCACCTTAAAAAGCAGCCTTTCTTCTGTAACCCCGTATCAGCAGTAATGAACGTCATGGGTTCTGTCCGCCTCGTTTAATACTCTGTGAGCGTCAAAAATATCAGAACATTTTTCTTTGTGGCGGCTGAAAATAACCCTTCGCTTATGGTTGACATCGATTGTTGATTCCAGTACCAATAGATGCAGCAAAAAATTCACGGGGTTTGAAACATGTCACGTTCTTTTCGTCTATCAGGTCTACTACTTATCGCAAATTCTCTGCGCGGTAGACTTGTGGGCGAAATCAAACACTGATTCGAACCTGCTAAAAGTTAAAAACCCGCGCCTGTCGCGGGTTTTTTTATGCTCGTTGCAAGGCAAGAAACGCAAAAGGATGAACACGATGAGCCAGCAAGTTATTATTTTCGATACCACTCTGCGTGATGGTGAACAGGCCTTACAGGCCAGCCTGAGTGTGAAAGAAAAACTGCAGATTGCGTTAGCGCTGGAACGTATGGGCATTGATGTGATGGAAGTCGGCTTCCCCGTCTCGTCACCAGGTGATTTTGAATCCGTACAAACCATTGCGCGTACTATTAAAAACAGTCGGGTTTGCGGCCTGGCGCGCTGCGTTGAGCAGGACATTGATGCCGCCTACGAATCATTGCGGGTTGCCGAGGCCTTCCGAATCCATACCTTTATTGCCACCTCGCCGATGCATATCGCCACGAAACTGCGCAGCACCTTACCCGAGGTAATTGAGCGGGCGGTGCGCATGGTAAAACGTGCCCGTAACTATACGGACGATGTTGAATTCTCCTGTGAAGACGGTGGTCGTACGCCCATTGACGACCTGTGCCGCATGGTCGAAGCCGCCATAAATGCGGGCGCAACCACCATCAATATCCCTGATACCGTTGGCTATACCCTGCCGAATGAATACGCCAACATTATCAGCCAGTTAATCAATCGCGTACCGAATATCGACAAAGCGATTCTGTCTGTGCACACACACGACGATTTAGGCATGGCCACCGGTAATGCGATTGCAGCGGTGCAGGCCGGGGCGCGTCAGGTGGAAGGGACATTGAACGGCCTGGGCGAACGTGCCGGTAACTGTGCGCTGGAAGAAGTGATCATGGCGATTAAAACCCGCCAGCAGATCATGAATGTTCATACTAACATTCACCATCATGAAATTTATCGTACCAGCCAGATGATTAGCCAGATCTGCAATATGCCGATTCCGGCCAACAAAGCGGTTGTCGGATCGAACGCGTTTGCCCACTCGTCGGGCATTCATCAGGACGGCGTGATTAAGAATCGTGAAAACTATGAAATCCTGACGCCAGAATCCATTGGCCTGCATAAAATTCAGCTTAATCTGACATCCCGTTCCGGTCGTGCAGCGGTAAAACATCGCATGGAAGAGATGGGCTACACAGAGAGCGAATACAATCTGGATTCCCTGTATGACGCTTTCCTGAAACTGGCGGACAAGAAAGGTCAGGTTTTTGACTACGACCTGGAAGCGCTGGCTTTCATCGACAAACAAAACGAAGAGCCTGAATTTTTCCAACTGAATGATTTCACTGTGCAGTCAGGCTCCAGTATTACGGCGACCGCGTCGGTTAATCTGGGCTGTGGCGAACAGACGAAATCAGAAGCGGCGACCGGGAACGGTCCGGTTGATGCGGTTTATCAGGCCATTAACCGAATTACCCAGTTCAATGCCGAGCTGGTTAATTACAAGCTGACGGCAAAAGGCCACGGCGAAAATGCCCTGGGCCAGGTCGATATTGTGGTGAGCTACAACAACCGCAAATTCCACGGCGTTGGCCTGGCAACAGATATCGTCGAATCGTCTGCCAAAGCGATGGTGAACGCCTTAAACAACATCTGGCGAGCCAAACAGGTCGAGAAAGAGTTACAGCGCAAGTCTAAAGATCAGAAGGAAACGGTGTAATCATGTCAAACTCTTCACATATCGCAGTACTGGCGGGCGACGGTATCGGCCCGGAAGTGATGGCGCAGGCTATAAAGGTATTAGATGCCGTTCGTCAGCGCTTTAATCTGCGTATTACCACCAGCGAATACGATGTGGGCGGCATCGCCATTGACCGCCATGGTGAACCGCTCCCCCCGGCCACTGTAGCCGGTTGTGAGCAGGCTAATGCGATTCTGTTCGGTTCCGTGGGCGGGCCAAAATGGGAGCACCTGCCCCCGGCTTCCCAGCCCGAACGTGGCGCGCTGCTTCCCCTGCGTAAGCATTTTAAACTGTTCAGTAACCTGCGCCCGGCGGCGCTGTACAGCGGTCTCGAAGCGTTTTGTCCACTGCGCAGCGATATCGCGGCACGCGGTTTCGACATTCTGTGTGTCCGTGAACTGACCGGCGGCATCTATTTTGGTCAGCCGAAAGGACGTGAAGGCAGCGGTCCGCATGAACGCGCGTTTGATACCGAAGTCTACCATCGCTTTGAAATCGAACGTATTGCACGTCAGGCTTTCGAGTCCGCCCGCAAGCGCCTCAACAAAGTGACCTCCGTGGATAAAGCCAACGTACTGCAAACCTCGGTCATGTGGCGCGAGATCGTCAACGAGATCGCGAAAGATTATCCCGATGTGCAGTTGAGCCATATGTACATCGACAATGCCACCATGCAGCTGATTAAAGATCCTTCTCAGTTCGACGTGCTGCTGTGCTCAAACCTGTTTGGCGACATTCTGTCAGACGAGTGCGCGATGATCACCGGTTCTATGGGCATGCTGCCCTCAGCCAGCCTGAGCGAAGACGGCTTTGGCCTCTACGAACCGGCTGGCGGCTCCGCACCGGATATCGCCGGGCAGAACATTGCCAACCCGATTGCTCAGATTTTGTCGCTGTCACTGCTGCTGCGCTACAGCCTGAACGCCGATGAGGCCGCTGCCAGTATTGAACGCGCCATCAGCCGTGCGTTAGCCGAAGGTTACCGCACCAAAGATTTAGCCGGTGATGGCCCTGCGATTAGCACCGATGAGATGGGCAGCATCATTGCTCGCTTTGTCGCCGAGGAAAAATAATAAAATGAAAACTTTATACCAGAAGTTATTTGATGCACATGTCGTTCACGAAGCGCCGAATGAAACGCCGCTGCTCTATATTGACCGTCACCTGATTCATGAGGTGACCTCACCGCAGGCGTTTGATGGCTTGCGGGCGCACGGTCGTAAAGTGCGCCAGCCGTCGAAAACCTTCGCCACCATGGATCACAACGTTTCTACCCAGACCAAAGATATTCATGCCTCGGGTGAAATGGCCCGTATTCAGATGCAGGAGCTGATCAAGAACTGTGCGGAATTTGGCGTGCAGTTATATGACCTGAATCACCCGTTCCAGGGCATCGTGCACGTCATCGGTCCGGAACAAGGCATGACCTTACCGGGCATGACCATTGTCTGCGGTGACTCGCACACGGCTACACACGGCGCTTTTGGCTCGCTGGCCTTCGGTATCGGTACCTCTGAAGTCGAGCACGTTTTTGCCACTCAAACCCTGAAACAGGGCCGTGCTAAAACCATGAAGATTGAAGTGACAGGTACGGTTGCGCCGGGCATTACGGCGAAAGATATCGTGCTGGCCATTATCGGCAAAACCGGCAGCGCGGGCGGTACCGGCCATGTTGTCGAATTCTGTGGTTCCGCGATCGAAGCGCTGAGCATGGAAGGCCGCATGACGCTGTGTAACATGGCTATCGAGATGGGCGCAAAAGCCGGTCTGGTGGCCCCCGATGAAACCACCTTCGCCTACCTGAAAGGACGCCAGTTTTCACCGGAAGGTGAGAAATGGGCGCAGGCCGTTGAATACTGGCGCACGCTGAAATCCGATCCGGACGCGAAATTTGACCGCGTCGTGACGCTGCGTGCAGAAGAGATCGCCCCGCAGGTTACCTGGGGAACGAACCCTGGGCAGGTTATCGCGGTGGATGCGCAGATTCCCGACCCGGCCTCGTTTGCGGATCCCGTGGAGCGGGCATCCGCAGAGAAGGCGCTGGCTTATATGAACCTGCAACCCGGTATCAAACTGACCGACGTCAGCATCGATAAAGTCTTTATTGGTTCCTGCACTAACTCGCGCATTGAAGATCTGCGCGCCGCCGCCGCGATTGCCAAAGGGCGTAAAGTTGCGCCGGGCGTTCAGGCTCTGGTGGTGCCAGGTTCAGGCCCGGTTAAAGCCCAGGCCGAAGCCGAAGGGCTGGATAAGATCTTTATTGAGGCCGGATTTGAATGGCGCCTGCCTGGCTGCTCCATGTGTCTGGCGATGAATAACGACCGCCTGAATCCCGGCGAGCGTTGTGCTTCAACCAGTAACCGTAACTTCGAAGGCCGCCAGGGCCGTGGCGGACGGACACATTTGGTCAGCCCGGCGATGGCCGCTGCTGCTGCCGTTAATGGCCATTTCGCTGATATTCGCAGCCTGACATAAGGACGCCATCATGGCAGAAAAATTTACGCAACATACGGGTTTGGTGGTGCCACTGGATGCCGCTAACGTCGACACCGACGCCATCATTCCAAAGCAGTTTTTGCAGAAAGTGACGCGTGTTGGTTTCGGTGCGCATCTGTTTAACGACTGGCGTTTCCTGGACGATCACGGCCTGGAGCCTAATCCGGATTTCGTGCTCAACTTCCCGGAGTACAAAGGGGCATCCATCCTGCTGGCACGTGAAAACTTTGGCTGTGGTTCGTCACGTGAGCATGCGCCATGGGCACTGACCGATTACGGTTTTAAAGTCGTCATCGCGCCGAGCTTTGCCGATATTTTTTATGGCAACAGCTTTAATAACCAACTGCTGCCGGTCACGTTGACTGAGGAGCAGGTAGACGAATTGTTTACCCTGGTAAAAGCCCGTCCGGGCATCCGCTTCGAAGTGGATCTGGAAGCGCAGGTGGTTAAAGCCGGCGACAAGACCTACAGCTTTAAGATTGATGATTTCCGTCGCCACTGCATGCTGAATGGACTGGACAGCATCGGCCTGACGCTGCAGCACGAAAGCGCGATTTCAGCTTACGAAAATAACCAGCCCGCCTTTATGCGCTAAGCTTCGTTATCACCGTACGGCCCGGTCTGCTGACCGGGCTTTTTTTTTGCCCTGCGCATCTCACAGGCGCGGATCACGCCTCTTTGACTCTTCTGATCATCACCAACGTAACCAGCGAAATCGCTGCAATCACCCAGTACACACTGCCGTGCCCAAAATGTTCAACCAGCGCACCCTGACATAGCCCCGCCAGGATAATCCCGGTCGAAATGCTGTTAGTAAACAGGGTGGTGGCCGCGCCCGCCCGTCCAGGCATCAGATCCTGAAACCACAACATGCCAATGCCTGCGACCACGCCGATAAACAGGGCGTTAAACACCTGCAGGATCAGCAGCGCCAGATGGCTGTGAAACAGGATAAGGCCGCTGTAGAACACGACGGCAGCAGCCACGGCGGCGGCCATCATATTCCGCTTGCCCCATCGTTTGGCGTAAAAGCCCGCCACGATCATGACCGGGATCTCCAGCCCGGCAGCCGTGCCCATTAAGATTCCGGCCAGATTTTCAGGTAAGCCCAGATCCGTACTGATCCATAACGGCATGTCGATGATATACATGGTGTTGCAGGTCCACATCAGCGTCGATGCGGCAAACAAAATACGCACATCACGAATACGCCAGCCACTCAGCGGAATTCCGCCTGACTGCATCAGGGACGCGGTGCGCGGCACCGAGGGCACCGTGAACCAGATCAGCAGAAAACAGAGAAAAAACAGCCCGGCGGCCACGCTGAACAACGTGACAAAGCCAAAATTCAGCGCCAGCGCAAATGACAATGGCGGGCCAATCACCCAGGCCAGCGAGACCTGAGCACGCATGACAGAGCTGAACATCACCACTTCGCGCGAAGCACTGTCGGCATATTCACGCGCCAGGGCAAAAAGCTGCGGCATGGCGACATTCGCCAGCGACGACAGCAGTACGCCCAGCGTTATCAGCGTCAGATAATGGCGGGTAAAGGCGAACAGGAGCGCGTTTGCCAATGCCAGCATGCAGCACAGCAAGATGATATTGCGGCGATCGCCGACCCGGTCAGAACGTTTTGCGATCATCATGCTCACCACAATCCCGGCAACGGCATTGAGGGTAAAAAACAGCCCAACCCACAGCGGCGGCACCTGCACTTCTCGCGATAAAAACAGGCTCAGCGTCGGTGCCTGAAGCGCGCCCGCTACGCCGAGGATAAAGGCGGTCACCATAAAAGCGAAAAACACCGGATTGAAACGGCGCGAGAATGCTAACAAAGATTTCATGCCTTATCCCTGACAGAACAACAATAGAAACGGGAAGCGTGTCCCCCGACCATAACCTGCAACGTAAAAAAAACCAGCAGAATAACTCTGCTGGCAAAATCGTAGCACACTACTCAGAAGGGACGGGCATCGCTGCCGTCCATGTCAGAGCGCCATCCATCGCTGAATGCCTCCCGCTCTTCCAATGCGAGAAAGTTTGCCTCTAAAATAGGGCAGGAAAAACAGAGCAGGTTTCAGAGGGAGTTCCTCTTTTATGTCGTCATCACGTCTGAAGCAGCAGTTCATTCGTCTGTGGCAGAGCTGTCAGGGGCAATCGCAGGAAACCACCCTGGGTGAGCTGGCCGACGCCCTGCACTGTTCACGTCGCCATATGCGGAACCTGCTTAACAGGATGCAGGAAGCCGGCTGGCTCACCTGGCAGGCGGAGGCCGGACGGGGCAAGCGATCCGTGCTCACCTTCTGCTACACCGGACTAACCTTGCAGCAGCAGCGCGCTGAAGACCTGCTGGAACAGGATCGTATTGATCAACTGGTGCAGCTTGTCGGCGATAAAGATCAGGTCAGACAGATGATCAGCGCGCATCTGGGCCGCAGTTTCCGGCAGGGAAAACATATTCTGCGCGTCCTCTACTATCGCCCTCTGCTCAATCTGCTGCCTGGATCGCCCCTGCGTCGGTCAGAAACCCATATCGCTCGTCAGATTTTTAGCGGTCTGACACGCATAAATGAGGAAAAAGGGGAAATCGAAGCCGATATCGCTCATCACTGGCAGCAACATTCGGATCGACACTGGCGCTTTTATTTACGTCCGGCTATCCGTTTCCATCATGGCCGGGAACTCGACATGGACGATGTGATTGCCAGCCTTGAGCGCCTGCGCCAGCATCCGCTGTTTTGCCATCTTCAGCGACTTGACTCCCCTGCCCCCTGGACGCTGGATATCTATTTAGATCAGCCCGACAGCTGGCTACCCTGGCTGTTGGGCAGCGTCAGCGCCATGATTCTGCCGCGCGAGTGGCCCGATATGCGCGATTTTGCCCGTCAGCCCATAGGGACAGGGCCCTATCGGGTCATCCGCAATCAGCAAAGTCAGCTGAAGATCGAAGCCTTCGACGACTACTTTGGCTATCGCGCCTTGATCGATGACGTGTCGGTATGGGTGCTGCCCGAGATCAGTGACGAAGTGGTTTATGCCGGTGTTCGCCTGCAGGGCGAACAGGCCGATGAGAAACAGGAAGAGAGTCGGCTTGAAGAGGGCTGCTACTTTTTACTGTTTGACCAGCGCTCCGCGAAGGCAGGCGAACCGGGCATTCGACGCTGGCTTAGCTTCCTGCTTAACCCCATCGCCTTACTGAACAATGCGGATCTGGGCTACCAGCGTTACTGGTTTCCTGCTTACGGCCTGCTGCCCCGCTGGCACCACCGGCGTGATTTGACACCGGTAGAAAAACCCGCAGGCCTGACACACCTGACGCTGACCGTTTATAACCAGCACATTGAGCACGTCAGTATCACCGATGCCTTGCGTCCACTACTGGCGCAACACGACGTGACGCTGGACGTGCGTGAGGTCAGTTATGAATCCTGGCATCAGGGCACAGGTGAAAGCGATATCTGGCTCGGCAGCGTCAACTTTACCCTGCCCCTGGACTATTCTCTGTTTGCGCTGTTATACGAAGTCCCGTTGTTGCAGCACTGCCTGCCGGTGAACTGGCAGCAGGATGCTGCGCGCTGGCGTGAGAAAACGCTCCCCCTTGCTGAATGGGCGAAACAGCTGGTTGAAAGCAACTGGCTTCATCCGTTGTTTCATCACTGGCTGCTGCTGGAAGGCCAGCGCAGTATGCGCGGAGTACGGATGAATACGCTGGGGTGGTTTGACTTTAAATCCGCCTGGTTTGCACCGCCCACGCTGTGATCCTTTCCCGGCGGGCATTAAATGACTAGAATGTGACGTTCTCAACGGGGTGCCTCTTTCCATCATGCCAGAGCGCTGAGATATACCCGTCGAACCTGAATCGGTTAATGCCGACGTAGGGATTTGAGAGGCAACTTTGCTCAGATCCTTTGCGACTCAACCCTGCCGCTATAGGAGCGCAAAGTGTTAAAAAACGTCCTGCCCGTGCTGCTGTTACTCTCTGCCCCGGTCTTCGCGGCCAAACCTGTCCTGACGGTTTACACCTATGATTCGTTTTCCGCTGACTGGGGACCGGGTCCGGCCGTTAAAAAAGCCTTTGAAGCCCAGTGCGGTTGCGAACTGAAATATGTGGCCCTGGAAGACGGGGTTTCGCTGCTGAATCGCGTCCGTCTGGAAGGCAAGAACAGCAAGGCCGATGTGGTCTTAGGGCTGGATAACAACCTCCTGCAGGCCGCGCAACAAACCGGGCTGTTTGCCAAAAGCGACGTTGATACCGGTAAATTGCAGGTTCCCGGCGGCTGGAAGGACACCACCTTTGTGCCCTTCGATTACGGCTACTTCGCGTTCGTCTATAACAAAAACACGCTGAAAAACCCACCAAAGAGCCTCAAAGAACTGGTCGAAAGCCCCGAAAAATGGCGCGTGATTTATGAAGATCCCCGCACCAGCACGCCGGGCCTTGGCCTGCTGCTGTGGATGCAAAAAGTCTACGGAGACAAGGCGCCTGAAGCCTGGCAAAAGCTGGCAAAGAAAACCGTCACGGTGACCAAAGGGTGGAGTGAAGCCTACGGTCTGTTTCTGAAAGGCGAGAGCGATCTGGTGTTGAGCTATACCACGTCGCCGGCTTATCACATTATTGAAGAGAAGAAAGATAACTATGCCGCGGCACCGTTTGCCGAAGGCAACTATCTGCAGGTGGAAGTGGCAGCCCGCCTGGCTAACAGCAAACAACCAAAACTGGCAGAGCAGTTTATGCAGTTCATGGTCACGCCCGCTTTCCAGAATACGATTCCAACCGGCAACTGGATGTACCCGGTGATCAAAACCGACCTGCCTGCAGGCTTTGCTTCACTCAGCGTGCCG
Organism: Pantoea sp. SGAir0180; assembly: GCF_043546245.1. Classification (NCBI taxonomy): domain Bacteria; kingdom Pseudomonadati; phylum Pseudomonadota; class Gammaproteobacteria; order Enterobacterales; family Erwiniaceae; genus Pantoea; species Pantoea sp. SGAir0180. The sequence continues at coordinate 3,057,604 of NZ_CP028071.1, forward strand.
AAGACGGCATTACAGTTTTCGCCTGAAGCCGTCGCCAGCCACCGTTCACAATGGGTCAGCCAATGGCAACGCGCCGTGAGTCGCTGATCCCCTTCTGGCTGATTCCGGGTTCACTCGCCACGTTGCTGCTTTGCAGCGTGGCGTTGTCAGCTTTTGCTGCACTGTGGATGGCGGCCCCGGCGACCGACTGGCGTGCGGTTCTGCAGGATACCTATCTGCATCATGTGATTGGCTTTTCATTTACGCAGGCGCTGCTCTCCGCCCTGCTCTCTTTGCTGCCGGCCATTCCGCTGTCCCGGGCTCTCTATCGACGCCGTTTTCCTGGCCGTCAGGGATTATTACGCCTGTGCGCCATGACGCTGGTCTTGCCGGTGCTGGTCGCGGTATTTGGTCTGCTCACTGTCTATGGTCGGGTGGGCTGGCTGGCCCGGCTTTGCGCCTGGTTTGGCGTGGACTATCACTTCTCGCCTTACGGGCTTCAGGGCATTTTACTGGCCCATGTTTTTTTCAACCTGCCGCTGGCCACGCGCCTGATGCTGCAGGCGCTGGAAAGCATTCCGGCCGAACAGCGTCAGCTTGCTGCACAGCTGAATATCCGTGGCTGGCATCACTTTCGGCTCCTTGAATGGCCGTGGCTACGTCGCCAGTTACTGCCTACCGGTGCGTTGATTTTCATGCTCTGCTTCGCCAGTTTTGCCACGGTTCTTTCACTGGGTGGCGGGCCGCGGGCCACCACTATCGAACTGGCCATTTTTCAGGCTTTAAGTTACGACTACGATCCGGGACGCGCCGCACTCCTGGCGTTGATTCAGCTTTGCTGCTGCCTGGTATTGGTGCTTCTCAGTCAGCGCTTCAGTCACGCCATTCCCGCTGGCAACACGCAGCGCCAGGGCTGGCGCGATCCGCAGGATTCCGTGCTGGCGCGCATCAGTGACATTGCTCTCATCGGTTTAGCCTTGCTGTTACTGCTACCGCCCCTGATCGCAGTGATTATTAATGGCCTGGACGGCGGACTGCGCGGCGCCTTGCAACAACCGGCGTTGTGGCAGGCAACATTCACCTCACTGCGCATCGCCCTAGGCGCTGGCGTGCTGTGCGTGTTACTGACGACCATGCTGCTCTGGAGCAGCCGCGAACTGCGCCTGCGCCAGCGTAAACTTGCCGCACAATTTATGGACACCAGCGGCATGCTGATTCTGGCCATGCCGGGTATCGTGCTGGCAACCGGCTTTTTCCTGCTGCTGAATGCCACTACAGGGCTGCCCGATGCGGCGGATGGCGTAGTGATGTTCGCCAATGCACTGATCGCCATTCCCTATGCCCTGAAAGTGCTGGAAAACCCGATGCGGGATATCGCAGAACGCTACAACCACCTGTGCGGCGCATTAGGGATCAGCGGATGGAACCGCCTGACGCTGATAGAACTCCGTGCACTGAAGCGGCCACTGGCACAGGCGCTGGCGTTTGCCTGCGTACTGTCAATTGGAGACTTTGGCGTCGTGGCGCTGTTCGGTAACGCCGATTTCCGTACGCTGCCGTTCTACCTCTATCAGCAGATTGGTGCCTATCGTGGGGCCGACGGAGCCGTTACCGCATTACTGTTGCTGGTGCTCTGCCTGTCTCTGTTTACTCTGATGGAAAAATTACCGGGTCGCCATGCTGACACTGAATAATCTGACTTACCTGTATCAGCATTTGCCGATGCGTTTTTCCCTTCACGCCGGGCGCGGCGAACGGCTGGCGATTCTTGGTCCAAGCGGCGCGGGTAAGAGTACGTTGTTAAATCTGATTGCCGGCTTTCTGCCCGTCAGCCAGGGCAGTCTGATAATGGATGGCGTCGATCATACCCACAGCGTGCCCGCTCAGCGCCCGGTATCGATGCTGTTTCAGGAAAACAACCTGTTTCCGCATCTCAGCGTGGAACAGAATCTGGGGCTGGGCTTACATCCCGGGCTCAGGCTGACTGCGGACCAGCGTCAGCAGGTAGCCACCATTGCACAGCAGGTCGGGCTCAGTGAGATGCTGTCGCGCCTGCCAGGCCAGCTCTCAGGTGGACAACGTCAGCGCGTAGCGCTGGCACGCTGCCTGCTGCGCGAGCGGCCGGTATTACTGCTGGATGAACCTTTCTCGGCGCTTGATCCGGCACTGCGTGGCGAGATGCTCAACCTGGTGCGTACCGTCTGCGAAGCCCGTGAAATCACATTACTTATGGTGTCGCACAGTCTTGAAGATGCGCAGCAGATTGCGCCACGCAGCGTGGTGGTGGTAGATGGACGGGTTTACTGGGATGGCGCAACAGACCGGCTGCTGTCAGGGGACGTGCGGGAAGCCGATGTACTCGGCATCCCACGTCGTTAACCGATAAAGACCTGCCACAGCAGGTGGCGGAAAACTGGCATCATCGGGTGAAACTGAATACCGACGAAGGCCGCAACGGCCACGACCAGGCCCAGTGGCGCAAGCCAGCGCAGTCGTTCAGGCGGCAAATACGCGGTGGCCCAGTCGCGGGTCTTTTCACCGCGCCACCAGCGCCAGCACAGCCAGCATCCCAGCCACACCACAAGGGCAACGGCAACCAGCAGCCAGATAAAGTGACCGCCCTGGGCTTCTTTCGGGACATCAATCGCCACGCCTGCCAGAATCCCCGGCAACAGATAAAGCGGGGGCCATAAAATACAGCCGATCAGATTGGGGGGCAGAAACTTGCGTACCGGCAATTCCAGCATACCTGCCGCCAGCGGGATCAGCGGGCGAGTGGGTCCCACAAAACGGCCGACCAGAATGGTAAACATGCTGTGCTGATACAGCGCATGTTCGGTTTTATCCAGCAGCCCTTTGTATTTTTGCAGGTATTTCCAGCGATGAAGCGGCCCCTGAAATTTCCAGCCAATCCCGTAAGAAACCCAGTCGCCAAGCAGACAACCGACGAAGCCAGCGGCCCAGGCGGGATACAAACCGATCTGCCCACTGCCCACCAGCGCGCCAAGGCTCGCCATCATCACGGTGCCGGGGAGCAGCAGCCCCACAAACGCCAGTGACTCCAGAAACGTCACCAGCGCCACGGCAAACAGCGCCCACTCCAGCGACTGTGTAATCAGGTGTTGAACCCAGGCTTCCATATCAATCCTCAGAAAAAGCAGAAGGCTGGATTGTCCAGAGCAGACATCACAGCGTCAAGGCAAGAATTGTAGGCCAATATTGACAAAACGCACCGGGAGACACTGTATAAATATCCATGTTATACTTTTTAACCGCATGCCCGATTCGCTATCAGCCTGGAGAATACGTGAATAAGCCCCGCGCAGGGTTTCTGCTGAGCCGTCACTGGCGCGATACGCCGCAAGGCACCGAAATTACGCTCTGGCTGGCCACCGATGACGGTGCTCAGCGCGTCGTGCTGCCCGTGCAGGAATCGGTGACGTTTATTCCCTGCGAGTACCAGGCGCAGGTCGAAACGCTGCTACAGGACGAGCGCCAGGTGCGCATGCAGCCTCTCCAGTTAACCGATTTTCGCCGCCGGCCGGTATTTGGCCTTTACTGCCGCCAGCATCGCCAGCTTCAGTGGATTGAAAAGAAACTGCGCGAAAACGGCATTCCCCTTTACGAATCCGATATTCGTCCACCTGAACGCTATCTGATGGAACGGTTTATCACCGCGCCCGTGTGGTTCGATGGTGACGCGCAGGGCGATGCGCTGGTTAACGCCCGGCTCAAACCGCATCCTGACTACCGCCCACCGCTGAAATGGGTCTCACTGGATATCGAAACCACCCAGCATGGTGAGCTTTACTGCATTGGCCTTGAAGGCTGCGGCCAGCGTCAGGTTTACATGCTGGGACCGCCTAACGGCGATGCCAGCGCACTGGATTTCGAACTCATTTACCTGGAAACCCGCCCTCAACTGCTGGAGGCGCTCAATCGCTGGTTTGCCGACCACGACCCCGATGTGGTGATCGGCTGGAACGTGGTGCAGTTTGACCTGCGCGTTCTGCAGAAACATGCCGACCGCTATGGCATTCCGTTACGCCTGGGCCGCCAGCAGGCTGTACTGGAATGGCGTGAGCACGGTTTTAAACCCGGCGTGTTTTTTGCCCAGGCGCCAGGTCGGCTGATCATTGACGGTATTGATGCGCTGAAATCCGCCTTCTGGGATTTCCCCTCTTTTAGTCTGGAGTCGGTTTCACAACAACTGCTCGGCGAAGGCAAAGCTATCGATAACCCGTGGCAGCGCATGGAAGAGATCAACTGGCGTTTTGCCAACGATAAACCGGCGCTGGCACGCTATAACCTGAAGGACTGCGAGCTGGTCACACGCATCTTCCATAAAACCGAAATCATGCCGTTTTTGCTGGAGCGCGCCGCTGTTAACGGGCTGGCGGTCGATCGCCACGGCGGCTCTGTGGCGGCCTTCAGCCATCTGTATATTCCCCGCATGCATCGGGTCGGTTTTGTCGCCCCCAATCTCGGCGATGTTGCGCCGGAAGCCAGCCCCGGCGGCTATGTGATGGATTCCCGGCCAGGCCTGTATGATTCCGTATTGGTGCTGGATTACAAAAGTCTTTATCCCTCGATTATCCGCACCTTTCTGATCGATCCCGTCGGCCTCATCGAAGGGCTGGCGCACCCAACGGATGCGGATTCGGTGCCCGGCTTTCGTGAGGCGCGCTTCTCACGCGAAACGCATTGCCTGCCCGCGATTGTGGAACAGATTTGGCAGGGACGCGAAACCGCGAAAAAACAGGGCAATAAGCCCCTGTCGCAGGCCCTGAAAATCATTATGAATGCGTTTTATGGCGTGCTGGGCACCAGTGCCTGCCGCTTTTTTGATCCTCGCCTGGCCTCGTCGATTACGCTGCGCGGTCATGCCATCATGCAGCAAACCCGCGAACTCATTGAAGCCGAAGGCTATGATGTGATCTATGGCGATACGGATTCTACCTTTGTCTGGCTGAAGTCCGCCCGGGATGAAGCCGAGGCGGAAGCAACAGGCCGCGCACTGGCCGCGAAGGTCAATGACTGGTGGCGTGAACATCTCCAGCAGCAATATGGCCTGACAAGCGCACTCGAACTGGAATATGAAAATCACTTTTGCCGTTTCCTGATGCCAACCATTCGCGGTGCCGAACAGGGCAGTAAGAAACGCTACGCGGGATTAATTCGTGAAGGCGACAGTGAACGTATGGTATTTAAAGGGCTGGAGTCCGTCCGGACCGACTGGACGCCACTGGCGCAGCAGTTTCAGCAGGAACTCTACAGCCGGATATTTCATCGTCAGCCCTGGGAAGAGTACGTCCGCACGACCGTGACACAGCTGCTGGCGGGCGAACTGGACGATCAGCTCATTTATAAGAAACGCCTGCGTCGTCCGCTGAAGGAGTATGAACGCAATGTTCCGCCTCACGTGCGCGCCGCCCGTCTGGCGGATGAACACAACCGTAAACTGGGTCGGCCGCTGCAATATCAGACCGGTGGCCGTATTCGCTATGTGATAGCGACGGGCGGCCCCGAACCCGTTGAAGCCCGGACCACGCCGCTCGACTACGATCACTACGTTACGAAACAGCTGCAACCTGTTGCCGAAGGCATTTTGCCTTTCGTCGAGGGTGACTTTGCTACACTGATTACCGGGCAACTGGGGCTTTTTTGACAGGTGACGAATGCCCTGCCATCCAGTACCATAACGCCCTTCCTCAAAACTCACTGCTCTGACATACGCACCAGGCCCCTTTTGCCTGGTTGACATGCTATTGCCTGAGAATGGGGAACACCTTCAAAAACGTTAAAAATTCGAGCAAAAATTATATGGTTTTTACATTAGGTCAGCGTTGGATTAGTGATACAGAAAGTGAACTGGGATTAGGTACCGTGGTGGCGATCGATACTCGCATGATCACGCTGCTCTTCCCGGCCACAGGGGAAAATCGCCTCTACGCTCGCAGCGACTCGCCCGTCACCCGCGTGATTTTTAACCCGGGCGATACCGTGACCAGCCATGAGGGCTGGCAAATGCGGGTGGATGAAGTCCGTAATGACAATGACCTGATAACCTATATCGGTACGCGCCTGGATACTGAAGAAACCAACGTGATGCTGCGTGAAGTCATGCTCGACAGCAAACTGGTGTTCAGCAAGCCCCAGGATCGTCTGTTCGCTGGCCAGCTCGATCGCATGGATCGCTTCGCCCTGCGTTTTCGTGCGCGTAAATATCAAAGTGAACAGTACCGCCTGCCCGTCAGTGGCCTGCGTGGGATGCGTACCAACCTGATTCCCCACCAGTTGCATATCGCCCATGATGTGGGCCGTCGCCATGCACCGCGCGTTCTGCTGGCGGATGAAGTGGGTCTGGGTAAAACCATCGAAGCCGGTATGATCATTCAGCAGCAGCTGTTGGCTGGCCGCGCTGAGCGCGTACTGATTGTGGTACCAGAAACGCTGCAACATCAGTGGCTGGTTGAAATGCTGCGCCGCTTCAACCTGCGCTTTGCGCTGTTCGATGACGATCGTTACGCCGAAGCCCAGCACGACAGCGACAATGCCTTCGACACGGAACAACTGATTATCTGTTCGCTGGACTTTGTTCGTCGCAATAAGCTGCGTCTTGATAAGCTGGCCGACGCGGACTGGGATCTCCTGGTGGTCGATGAAGCGCATCACCTGGCCTGGTCTGAAGGTGAGCCAAGTCGTGAATATCAGGTCATTGAAAAGCTCGCCGAAAACACACCAGGCGTCCTGCTACTGACCGCCACGCCAGAACAACTGGGCATGGAAAGCCACTTCGCACGCCTGCGCCTGCTCGATCCCGATCGTTTTCACGACTTCGCCGCCTTCATCGAAGAGCAACAGCATTTCCGTCCGATTGCCGATGCGGTCACCTCCCTGCTGGCGGATAATCCCATCTCGCAAGACGAGATGAATATGATCAATGAGCTGGTTGGCGAGCAGGATATCGAACCGCTGCTACAGGTCGCCAACAGTGACCGCGAGGGCAAACAAGAGGCGCGCCAGGAACTCATTTCCATGCTGATGGATCGCCACGGCACCAGCCGCGTGTTGTTCCGTAACACCCGTAACGGCGTGAAGGGCTTCCCGAAACGGGAATTGCATACCATTCGCCTGCCGTTGCCGGCTCAGTACCAGACGGCCATCAAAGTTTCCAGCATCATGGGCGCGCGTAAAAGCGCCGAAGAACGCGCGCGCGACCTGCTCTATCCGGAGCAGATTTATCAAGAGTTTGAAGGCGACACCGGCACCTGGTGGAACTTCGATCCACGTGTAGAATGGCTTATGGGCTATCTGACCAGCAACCGTAAAGAGAAGGTGCTGGTGATTTGCGCGCAGGCCGCAACCGCTCTGCAACTGGAGCAGGTATTACGCGAGCGTGAAGGTATCCGTGCCGCCGTGTTCCACGAAGGGCTGTCGATTATTGAACGCGATCGGGCTGCGGCCTGGTTTGCCTCAGAAGAAAACGGCGCACAGGTTCTGCTGTGTTCAGAAATCGGCTCTGAAGGCCGTAACTTCCAGTTCGCCAGCCGCCTGGTTATGTTCGATCTGCCGTTTAACCCGGATCTGCTGGAGCAGCGCATCGGTCGTCTGGATCGTATCGGTCAGGCGCATGACATTCAGATTCTGGTGCCATGGCTGGAAAAAACCGCTCAGGCGGTCCTGCTGCGCTGGTATCACGAAGGGCTGGATGCCTTTGAGCACACCTGTCCGACCGGCAGAACCCTCTATGACAGCGTGCACGCTGAACTGATTAATTATCTGGCTGCCCCTGAAAACAGTGAAGGCTTTGATGACTTTATCGACGCCTGCCGTAAACAGCATGACGCGCTGAAATCTCAGCTTGAACAAGGTCGGGATCGGTTACTGGAGCTGAACTCGAACGGCGGCGACGCCGCGCAGATGCTGGCGAATACCATTGCCGAGCAGGATAACGACACCGAGCTGGTCAACTTTGCCCTGAATCTGTTTGATATCGTGGGCATCAATCAGGAAGATCGTAGCGATAACCTGATTGTGCTGACGCCGTCAGATCATATGCTAGTCCCGGATTTCCCGGGCTTACCTGAAGACGGTTGCACCATCACGTTCAACCGCGATCAGGCCCTGTCGCGTGAAGATACCCAGTTTATTACCTGGGAACATCCGCTGATCCGTAACGGCCTGGATCTGATCCTGTCGGGCGACACGGGCAGTTGTGCGCTGTCGCTGCTGAAGAATAAGGCATTGCCTGTCGGCACGCTGCTGGTAGAACTGATTTACGTGGTGGAATCTCAGGCACCTAAGCATCTGCAGTTAACCCGTTTCCTGCCGCCAACGCCTGTGCGTTTGCTGTTAGATCGCAAGGGCACTAACCTGGCAGGTAAAGTGGAGTTCGAGAGCTTCAACCGTCAGTTGAATGCGGTCAACCGCCATACAGGCAGTAAGCTGGTGAACGCCGTTCAGCAGGATGTTCACGCTATTCTTACCCTGGCGGAAAAAGAAGTCGTCAGTGAAGCACGTGCCATAATCGATACGGCACGGCGCGAAGCGAGTGAAAAGCTGGGGGCCGAGTTATCGCGTCTGGAAGCCCTGAAAGCCGTCAACCCCAATATTCGTGACGATGAAGTTGACGCGCTGGAAAGCAATCGCGAGCAGGTGCTGGAAAGTCTGGATGAAGCCACCTGGCGCCTGGATGCGCTGCGTCTGATTGTGGTTACGCATCAGTAAGTTCAGGGCCGCAAGGCCCTCTTTTTTGGAATAATGTATGGAACCCTATAATCCGCCGCTTGAGCCCTGGCTGCACATTCTCTATCAGGATGCGCACATCATGGTGGTGAATAAGCCCAGCGGCCTGCTTTCCGTGCCGGGTCGACTTGAGACGCACAAAGACAGCGTGATGACGCGGATCCAGCGGGATTATCCTGAAGCCGAATCGGTGCATCGGCTGGATATGGCCACCAGCGGCGTGATTGTCGTCGCACTGACGAAAGCCGCTGAGCGTGAACTAAAACGTCAGTTTCGCGAGCGCGAACCCGCCAAAACCTATGTCGCTCAGGTCTGGGGACATCCGGCAGAGGAAAAAGGCCTGGTGGATTTGCCCTTGATTTGTGACTGGCCCAACCGGCCAAAACAGAAAGTGTGTTTTGAGACGGGTAAGTCGGCACAAACCGAGTATCAGGTGGTGGAATATCGGGACGATAACAGCGCACGCGTCACGTTGAAGCCCATTACCGGCCGTTCGCACCAGTTGCGCGTGCATATGCTGGCGCTGGGCCATCCGATACTTGGGGACGGGTTTTATGCTCACCCGGAAGCCAGGGCAATGGCAAGCCGGCTTCTGCTGCATGCCGAATCGCTGACCATCACGCATCCTGCTTTTGGCAGTGCGATGACCTTCAAGCAGCCCGCCGATTTCTGACCGGCCCGTTTATGACTCGCGCGCCCCGCGGATGAATCACCGGGGCGCACGCCGCTTACTTAAAGCCTTTTTCTTTGCGAATCAGATCGTAAGCCGACTGAATGTCCTGCGCTTTCTGTTTGGCCATTTCCATCATTTCTGGCGGTAACCCTTTTGCCACCAGCTTATCGGGATGGTGCTCACTCATCAGTTTGCGATAGGCTCGCTTGATGGTAGTGGCATCATCACTGCTTTTCACGCCCAGCACATTACAGGCATCGTCCAGCGTAGGACCGCGTTGTGCCTGCTGGAAACCACCTTGAGAATAACTGCGGCCGCCGCCAAACTGCTGGCCGCCTTCCATCATGCGCAGAAACTGATCGAACTGGCTGTGTGAAATGCCCAACTCTTCACCAATCACGTACAGGACCTGACGTTCGTTGGGATGCAGTGTGCCGTCGGCAAACGCGGCCTGAATCTGAATTTCCAGAAACATCCGAATCAGGTCAAAACGACCAAAGCAGGCACTGCGTAATTCGCGCAGTTTGGTCCGCAACGGATATTCGCCCTGTTTGCCCTCACGAAAAGCATGTTGTGCGGCAGTACGCGCCTCACCGTGAAGCTGCATGCGGTCCATAAACAGAGACGCAATCTGGATGTCCGCTTCCGTTACGCGCCCTTTCGATTTGGTTAAATGCCCCATCACCTGAAACGTGGTGCTGAAAAACAGTGACTGTCGGGTCTGGGTGTTTGAAAAGTACGCCTTGCTTTGTGCGCCGCGAACCTTGTCAAATCCATGCCCAATGATCAGGCCGATTACAATTCCCCAAAAGCCCGCGCCAGACAATAATCCCAGCACCAGACCTATAACTTTTCCCCAGTAGCGCATAAACTCCTCAATTCGCCATGCTTACGGCTGAAAATTGCATTATCATACCTGTCATTTATCTCAGCGCCTAACGGCAGCGCGGACAGAAAAGGATTAACACTGGCGCAACGCCAGGCAGTGCGTTAGTCTCTGACCCGATTGTCGGCATGATGCCAGTTTTCATGGAATTCTCGATACCGCGTATGAAAAAACGTATACCTACTCTGCTGGCCACCCTGATCGGCGCAGCCATTAGCCAGCAAGCCTTCGCCGACGATTTAATGTCGCAGTGTATGTTAGGCGTGCCGAGTTATAATCGCCCTCTGGTCAATGGCGATCCCAATCAGTTGCCCGTTACTATTCACTCGGATTCCGTGAAAGGCAACTATCCTGATGATGCCATTTTCAAAGGTGATGTAGACGTCAGCCAGGGCAACAGCCGCATGCTGGCTGATGAGGTGCAACTTCACCAACGCCAGCCAGAAGGCCAGACGACGCCCGTCCGGACCGTCGATGCGCTAGGTAATGTGCACTACGACGATAATCAGGTCATCCTGAAAGGTCCGAAAGCCTGGTCGAATCTTAACACCAAAGATACTAACGTCTGGGACGGTGATTATCAGATGGTCGGCCGCCAGGGGCGGGGTACGGGCGATCAAATGAAGCTGCGTGGACAAAACCGTTACACCATCATGGAAAACGGCACCTTCACGTCCTGTCTGCCCGGCAGTAACAGCTGGAGCGTGGCGGGGTCCGAAATCATTCAGGATCGCCAGGAAGAAGTGGCAGAGATTTGGAATGCGCGCTTTAAACTCGGTTCCGTCCCGGTATTCTACAGCCCGTATCTGCAGTTGCCGCTGGGCGACCGTCGCCGCTCAGGCTTCCTGATCCCTAATGCCAAATACGGCAGCAATAATGGTTTCGAGTTTATTCTGCCTTACTACTGGAACATCGCGCCTCAGGCCGATGCCACCATTACGCCGCACTATATGAGTAAACGTGGTCTGCAATTGCAGAACGAATTCCGTTACCTCACAGAAGCGGGCGCAGGTCTGGTCGAATTTGATTACCTGGCGTCGGATAAGCAGTACGACAATGAAAAAGCAGCGCGCGGCATAGCCCAAAGCGACAGTTCAGACCGCTGGTTATTTTACTGGCGTCATGCCGGTGTATATGACCAGCACTGGCGCTTTAACGCCGACTATACCAAGGTCAGCGATCAGTATTACTTCAACGATCTGACGTCGCCTTATTACAGCTCGACTGACGGCTATGCCTCACAGAAATTTAGCGTCGGTTATGCGGATACTAATTGGGACGCAACCCTGTCGACCAAAGATTTCCAGATTTTTGGTAATACCAGTAACAGCAATGTCTATCGTGCCTTTCCGCAACTGGACCTGAACTGGTACCAGAATGATGTCGGCCCGTTTGACACCCGCATCTATGCCCAGGCCGTGAAGTTTACTAACGTGAACAGCAGTTTCCCCGAAACCACGCGTTTACATGTTGAACCTACGCTCGATCTGCCGTTATCAAACAGCTGGGCCAGCCTGGATACTGAAGCCAAATTTCTGGCCACGCACTATCAGCAAAAAGATGTTGATTACTACAACGCTAACTTTGCCCCCACCAGCACTACCAGCGGTGTCCTGAAAGACTCCGTCAACCGCACATTACCGCAGTTTAAAGTCGATGGGCGCATGGTATTTGATCGTGATATGGACTGGGCGCAGGGTTACACCCAAACGCTGGAGCCAAGGGTTCAGTACCTGTATATCCCGTATCGGGACCAGAGCGACATCTATCCTTACGACTCCACGCTGCTGCAAACGGACTACACCGGCCTGTTCCGCGATCGCTCTTACAGCGGTCTGGATCGCATCGCCTCAGCGAACCAGGTCGCGACCGGTGTGACTACACGAATTTATGATAATGATCTGGTTGAACGTTTTAACGTTTCTGTGGGTCAAATCTATTCGTTCACGCCTTCGCGTACAGGCGTTAACCAGACCAACAAAGATGACGATACCGGCAGTCTTCTTTGGGCCGGCGATACGTACTGGAAGATCAGCGAACGCTGGGGCGTGCGTGGCGGGCTGCAATACGATACCCGCCTGAATAACGTGGCGCAGGGCAATACCGTGCTGGAATACCGTCGTGATGCTGACCGTATGGTGCAGTTGAGCTACCGTTACAGCAGCCCGGAGTATGTTGCTTCTGCGCTTAACGACAGCTCACTGGTGAATAACCCGATTTATAAAAACGGGATTTCACAGGTTGGCACCACGGCAAGTTGGCCAATTCATGATGCCTGGTCGGTGGTTGGCGCGTATTACTACGATACGCGCAATAATCGCCCGGCATCACAGCTGGTTGGCCTGCAGTACAGCTCGTGTTGCTACGCGATTCGTCTGGGATATGAACGTAAAATCAACGGTTGGGAAAACAACGACAGTAAGTACGACAACCAAATCTCATTCAACATTGAGTTACGTGGCCTGAGCTCGAATTATGGCCTGGGCACTGGCCAGATGCTGAGTCAGGGGATCATCCCTTACCAGCGTGCATTCTGATGTTGTGATGTTTGACAGGCAATCCCGCAGTGCGGAACCAATAATGGATAAAGTATGAAGAACTGGAGAATGCTGATTCTTGGTGTGGCGATCAGTGCCAACACCGTGTTCGCAGCACCACAAGTGGTTGATAAAGTTGCAGCTGTGGTTAATAACGGCGTGGTCCTTGAGAGTGACGTGGACAGCATGATGAACACCGTTAAATCTCAGGCGAAACAGGCCGGCCAGCAGCTACCGGACGATAAAACCTTACGCCATCAGATCCTTGAGCGTGAGATTATGGACGCGATCATTCTGCAGTTAGGCGATAAAGCCGGTTTGCAAATCAGCGATCAGCAGTTGGATCAGGCCATTCAGAATATTGCCGCACAAAACCACATGACCCTCGATCAACTGCGCAGTCGTCTGGCCTATGACGGTATGGACTACAACACGTATCGGTCGCAGATTCGTAAAGAGATGCTGATCTCTGAAGTCCGTAATAACGAAGTCCGCCGTCGCGTCACCATCCTGCCGCAGGAAGTGGATACGCTGGCAAAACAGGTGGGTGCGCAGAATACTCAAGGGACTGAGATGAATATCAGTACCATTCTTCTGCCGCTGCCTGAAAACCCGACACAACAGCAGGTTGACGACCAGGAAAAACTGGCAAAACAGCTGGTGAGCGAACTGAAGGGCGGTGCTGATTTCGGCAAACTGGCCGTTACCTACTCCGCTGACTCCCAGGCCCTGAAAGGCGGCAATATGGGCTGGTCAAAAATTGAAGAGCTGCCGACGCTGTTTGCTCAGGCTCTGGCCACGGCAAAAAAAGGCGATATCGTTGGTCCGATTCGTTCCGGTGTGGGCTTCCATATTCTGAAAGTGAACGATTTGCGTGGCGAAAGCAAAAACATCTCTGTCACCGAGGTGCATGCACGCCATATTCTGCTGAAGCCGTCACCGATCATGACTGACGATCAGGCCCGCGCGAAGCTGGAACAAATTGCCGCCGATATCCGCAGCGGTAAAACCACTTTTGCGGCCGCCGCAAAACAATTCTCTGACGATCCGGGCTCGGCTAACCAGGGCGGCGATCTGGGATGGACCTCGCCTGAAGTCTTTGACCCGGCGTTCCGCGATGCGCTGCTACGCCTGAAAAAAGGGGAAATGAGCCAGCCCGTTCATTCCTCTTTCGGCTGGCATTTGATTCAGTTGCTGGACACGCGTCAGGTTGATAAAACGGATGCAGCCCAGAAAGAGCGTGCTTACCGCATGCTGTTCAACCGCAAGTTCGCGGAAGAAGCGCAGACCTGGATGCAGGAGCAACGTGCAGGGGCTTACGTGAAAATTCTGGATAACAATGCGCAGTGATTGTCGTGTGGTGATTACGCCCGGCGAACCCGCCGGGATTGGTCCCGATCTGGCTGTGCAACTGGCTCAACAGGCCTGGCCTGTTGAGCTGGTCGTTTGTGCGTCTCCCCAGCTCTTGCTGCAGCGCGCCGCATTGCTGGGTTTGCCTCTGACCCTTCGTCTTTACGATTCTGCCGAGCCTCCAGTGCCCCAGCAGGCCGGTACACTCACCGTCCTTCCCGTTGAACTCCCGCAGCCCGTCACACCCGGTACGCTTTGTGTCGACAACGGTCACTATGTACTGGAAACGCTGGCTCGCGCCTGCGACGGCTGCTTGTCCGGTGAGTTTGCTGCATTGATTACCGGCCCTGTGCATAAGGGCGTGATCAATGACGCGGGGATACCGTTTACAGGCCATACCGAATTCTTTGCCGAGCGTGCAGGCGCGCACCGCGTGGTCATGATGCTGGCAACAGAGCAGTTACGCGTCGCGCTTGCGACCACGCACCTGCCGTTAAAAGCGGTCGCTGACGCCGTCACCCGGGATTGCCTGCATGAAGTGATCACGATCCTGCATCAGGATCTCAAAGAGAAATTCGCGATCGCCCAGCCGCATATTTTTGTTTGTGGGCTGAATCCTCATGCGGGTGAAGGCGGCCACATGGGTCGGGAAGAGATAGACACGATTATCCCGGCCCTGAATGAACTCCGCCAACAGGGTATTCAGCTGACTGGCCCATTGCCCGCGGACACACTTTTCCAGCCCAAATATCTGCAACATGCCGATGCGGTGCTGGCGATGTATCACGATCAGGGCTTACCGGTCCTCAAATTTCAGGGATTTGGTCGCGCGGTGAATATTACCCTCGGCCTGCCGTTTATCCGTACCTCAGTCGATCACGGCACCGCGCTTGAACTAGCCGGGCTGGGTCAGGCTGACGCGGGCAGCTTTATCACGGCGCTTAATCTCGCCATCACTATGATCAAGAGCAGTAATGAATAATCGCGTCCATCAGGGGCACTACGCCCGTAAACGTTTCGGGCAGAACTTCCTGAACGATCAATACATTATCGACAGCATTGTCTCCGCCATTCATCCGCAACGCGACGAAGCGTTAGTCGAGATTGGGCCGGGCCTCGGTGCCCTGACAGAACCGGTCGGCGAACGTCTCGACAGCTTAACGGTTGTGGAGCTTGACCGCGATCTGGCAGCCCGCCTGCAGACACATCCGTTTTTAGGTCCTAAGCTGACGATTTATCAGCAGGATGCCATGACCTTTGATTTTGCCGCGCTGGCTAAAGAGAAAGGCCAGCCGCTACGCGTCTTTGGTAATCTGCCCTACAACATTTCGACCCCGCTGATGTTTCATCTGTTCAGCTATACTGGTTCGATTAAAGATATGCACTTCATGCTGCAGAAAGAAGTGGTTAATCGCCTGGTGGCCGGTCCGGGCAGCAAAGCATATGGTCGCCTGAGCGTCATGGCGCAGTATTACTGCCAGGTCATCCCAGTGCTGGAAGTGCCACCGCACGCTTTTACGCCGCCTCCTAAGGTGGATTCAGCGGTAGTACGTTTGGTGCCTTTTATGACGCCACCGCATCCGGTAAAAGACGTGCGTATTTTAAGCCGTATTACCACGGAAGCGTTCGGCCAACGTCGTAAAACGCTGCGTAACAGCCTGAGCCATATGGTGACTGCGGGTGCGCTGGAAGACTTGTCGATCGATACGGGCCTGCGTGCAGAAAACGTGTCGGTTGCGCAATATTGTCAGTTAGCAAACTGGTTGGCAGACCATCTGGATAAACCGCAGGAGTAACCTATGAGTGAACCGGCCCGCGTATCGATCCACGTCCAAAGCCTTTATGTCGCCTCGCAATCCTCACCGGAAGAAGAGCGTTATGTTTTTGCTTATACCGTTACGATCCGCAATTTAGGCCGCTCCTCTGTGCAACTGCTCGGGCGCTACTGGTTGATCACCAACGGCAATGGACGTGAAACAGAAGTTCAGGGTGAAGGCGTAATCGGTGAACAACCACACATTGCGTCCGGTAGTGAATACCAATATACCAGTGGCGCGGTGCTTGAAACGCCTATGGGCACGATGCAGGGCCACTATGTGATGGTGGATGAGCAAGGCGATACGTTTCACGTCGACATCCCCGTTTTCCGCCTGGCTGTTGAAAGCCATATTCACTGAACCTGATGCCTTTCGCCCGACTAACGGGCGACTGTTTTTAGTTGGATAATTCACAATGAATACTTACCTGATTGGCGACGTTCACGGTTGTTATGATGAATTACGTGCTCTGCTAAACCAGGTGAACTATGATCCTGGTCAGGATACCTTGTGGCTGACAGGTGATCTGGTCGCACGTGGGCCCGGCTCGCTGGAGGTACTACGCTACGTCAAATCGCTGGGAGACAGCGTCCGCCTGGTTCTGGGCAATCACGATCTGCATTTGCTGGCCGTTTATGCCGGCATCAGCCGCAATAAACCTAAAGATCGCCTGACGCCGCTGCTGGAAGCGGAAGACGCAGATGAATTGATCAACTGGCTACGTCGGCAGCCTCTGCTGCAGGTTGATGAAGAAAAGAAGCTGGTGATGGGCCATGCGGGCATTACGCCGCAGTGGGATCTGGAGACGGCGCAACGCTGCGCGCGTGAAGTCGAAGCCGTCTTGGCCAGTGACAGCTATCCGCTGTTCCTTGATGCCATGTATGGCGACATGCCGAATAACTGGAGCGAATCCCTGTCCGGCCTGGCGCGGCTACGTTTCTCTACTAACGCGCTGACCCGTATGCGTTTTTGCTTCCCAAACGGACAGCTCGATATGATTTGTAAGGATGCGCCTGAATCAGCGCCGCCACCGCTTAAACCCTGGTTTACGATTGAAGGGCCCGTTGCCCGCGATCACACCATTGTGTTTGGGCACTGGGCATCACTGGAAGGCAAAGGGACACCAGAGGGCATTATCGGTCTGGATACCGGTTGCTGCTGGGGTGGGAATCTGACCCTGCTGCACTGGGAAACGCAGCGTTATTATGTTCAGCCTTCCAACCGCCAGCTTTCTGTACCAGACGATCTGTCACCCCAACAGTCAGCCAGCTGATCCACCGCCATAAAAACGCCTTGTCCCAACAACAAGGCGTTTTTCGATCCCCATTAACGACGTCGTTCGAGGATCTCGAAGCAGTAGCTGTGCGAATTCTGCTCGTCAGCGTCATGGAATTCGCTAAAGGTAGAATGCCATTCATCCGGTTCGTAGTCCGGGAACTGGGTATCCCCTTCTACTTCAGCATCAATATGCGTCAGATAAAGGCGGTCAGCGCGGGCTAACATCTGTTCATAAATGCGGCCGCCGCCAATGACCATGATCTCTTCAGCTTCGCCCGCAGCATTTACTGCGTCATCCAGCGACGTTACCCAGGTAACGCCTTCTGCGTGACCGGGTTTACTGCTGACCACAATATTCAACCGGCCCGGTAAAGGCCGGCCAATCGATTCAAAAGTCAGCCTGCCCATAATGACGGGCTTTTTCAGTGTGTTGCGCTTAAACCACGCCAGATCTGCAGGCAGGTCCCACGGCATGGCGTTTTCCATTCCAATAATGCGATCTGCTGCTAATGCCGCGATAAGACTAATCATGTTAAAAAGCTCGCTGAAAAAAACAGGCGCCATGATACGTAAAGGTTAAACCTTCGTCGATAGCAGGAACGGGCTTCTTAAATAAAGCGGCATAGACACCGCCTTTCAGAGTTTGTACAGGGTTTTACTCCGCAAAAATCGCGGTTATAACCCTTAAATCGCCAGATAATGACGTGAGTGCGTGATAAACACAGAGAATAAAACGGCTCCAGACGGAGCCGTTGGGATTATCAGAAATCGTAGCGGAAACGAACCAGATTCATGTCGCCTTGATTATCCGTGCTGGACGTGAAGACATGTTCGTAATCCACACGGAAACCATAGTCAAGGAACAGCGTTACGCCCAGACCATTGTCGATACGCTGGTAGTTACGGCCATTCGCATATTCTAAACGGTCACCCATGACATAAGGCTGAACGGCTTTGACACCATATTGCGCCACCGGGATTTTATATCCGGCGTAATATTCGATGCCCCAGGCATCATCCGCAAAATAGTTATTCACGTTGCGCTGTTTGGTGGTCAGGAAGTTTTGGTACCAGCCCCCCCCTGCTGACAGGGTCCAGTTACCTGGCGTCCAGCTCAATGCTGTTCCAAAAATGTTTTGGTCGTAATCTTTACTGTTGCCAGTAGCAGGATTACGCATGCTGGCGCGGGTGTAGTTCCAGGCCGTACCCCATGCCAGGGTAGGCGTAATATTGTAATTCACACCCAGCGAGCCACCGCCCTGGCGCTTATAGCGCAGCCCGTTGCCCGGCAGATACTCGTTATCGCTAAACAGGTAAGAGGCGTAAAGATCGACTGCCCCATAACTGTTTTTGTATTTCAGCTGTTTACGAGAACGGTAGGAACCATCGTAATCACCGTTAATGCCGTTGCCCGGCGCCTGGGCCAGCATGTCGTAATCCCAGATATCCGTCTTGGCACCCACAACATCGTAATAAACGCTGTTCTGCTGACCAAAGGTTAACTGGCCCCAGGTTTTACTTTTCAGGCCGGTATAAAGCTGGCGGCGAGTAGTCTCGTGCGCACCTTCAGCGTAGTGATTATCCCAGTTAAACACGGCCGGAATGTTAACGCCCAGTTCATAGTAGCTGGTCCAGCTAATATCATCGAACAGATAGTAGTCGGCGCTGAAACGGAAACGGGATCCGCCGTCAAAACCATTACGCTTGTAAGATTTATCGTTGACGCCGGTTTGATGATTAAACTGGGGGCGAATGCTGCCACCAAATTTGAAATCGAGACGGCTAAGGGGATCGCCTGCTTGTGGGTCTTGTTTAAGAAGAGTGATTTCAGCCTGGCTGGAAAACGTGACCAGAGCCAACAGTGCAGCCACTGCACTCAGTGCAAAATTACGCGCTTTCATTGTTATGAATATCCTGTTTATGCTCTCTTCATGAGCGGGCAGGATATTACATTGGCCATGCATGAGTTGGTAGTACTTTGTATTATAAATTCGTGCGAAAAAGCGAATCAGGCATGATTTGATAATAATTAAATCAAATTCTTTTGGCCTGAATTCGTTACAGTTGGGCTATATGACTTTTATTCAGTCCGCTTTTAAATCAGACGTTTTAAAATTTGGGTTAAAGGTAACGATAATATTATTTATCCGAAGTCTGACCCTCTTTCTTCTTACAACACCGCATTGAAACTAACCGATTTTAAAAAGCCCCTGCCAGAAGCGCTCTGCTGATGGCAGATGCTCCAGACAGGGGCCTGAGCGCTCAGTCTGCGCTATTTATGCGCAAGGATTTGCGCATGCATCTCCTGCACCGAAATGACTTTTTCGGTTGGATCGGCATTTAGCGCCATTGCCGTTGCGAAGCCACCGTTCAGCGTCGTATCGTAATGCACCTTATATTGCAGTGCGCTGCGACGAATCAGCTTGGAGTCTTCAATCGCCTGACGACCTGCTGTGGTATTTACGATATAGGCGTACTCACCGTTTTTCAGGCGGTCCTGAATGTGCGGGCGGCCTTCGTGAACCTTATTCACCAAACGCGGGTTAATACCGGCCTCGCCCAGTACCACAGCCGTACCGTGCGTCGCATCCAGTTCAAAACCAAACTTCTGCAACTTCGCCGCGAGGTCAACGATACGTTTCTTGTCGCCTTCACGAACGGACAGCAGCGCACGTCCGGTTTTCTTCATGTTGCTTTGCGCACCCAGCATCGCCTTGGCAAACGCCTCGGCAAAGGTACGGCCCACGCCCATGACTTCCCCGGTTGAACGCATTTCAGGTCCCAGAATCGGGTCAACGCCCTGGAATTTGTTAAACGGCAGCACCACTTCTTTGACAGAGTAGTAAGGTGGAATCACCTCTTTGGTGACGCCCTGCTCCGCCAGCGTTTTGCCTGCCATTACGCGGGCTGCCACTTTTGCCAGCGGAACGCCGGTTGCTTTTGACACGAACGGGACGGTACGCGCCGCACGCGGGTTAACTTCAATCAGGTAAACTTCGTTGTCTTTGACCGCAAACTGTACGTTCATCAGGCCACGCACATTCAGCTCAAACGCCAGTTTTTCAACCTGCTGACGCATGACATTCTGAATATCCTGACTCAAGGTGTAGGCCGGCAGTGAACAGGCCGAGTCACCCGAGTGAACGCCAGCCTGCTCGATATGTTCCATGATACCGCCGATCAGCACGCGCTCACCGTCGCAGATAGCATCCACATCGACTTCGACGGCATCATCCAGGAAGCGATCCAGCAAGACCGGCGCATCGTTGGACACTGACACCGCCGTCTGGAAATAGCGTTTCAGGTCGATTTCGTCGTAGACAATTTCCATGGCGCGTCCGCCCAGGACATAAGAGGGGCGGACCACCAGCGGATAACCAATGCCCGCCGCTTTTTCAACCGCCTGCTCCAGCGTGGTGACGGTGGCGTTAGCTGGCTGCTTCAAACTCAGACGGTCAACCGCCTGCTGAAAACGTTCACGGTCTTCTGCGCGATCAATGGCATCCGGGCTGGTGCCAATGACCGGCACACCTGCCGCTTCCAGCGCGCGAGCCAGTTTCAGTGGCGTTTGTCCACCGTACTGCACGATAACGCCTTTCGGTTTTTCGATGCGCACGATTTCCAGCACGTCTTCCAGCGTGACAGGTTCAAAGTAGAGGCGGTCAGAAGTGTCGTAATCGGTGGACACGGTTTCCGGGTTACAGTTGACCATGATGGTTTCATAGCCATCTTCACGCAGCGCCAGTGCTGCGTGGACACAGCAGTAGTCAAACTCAATGCCCTGACCAATACGGTTTGGTCCACCACCCAGCACCATAATCTTGTCGCGATCCTGATTAGGATGAGCTTCGCACTCTTCTTCATAGGTGGAGTACATATAAGCGGTATCTGTTGCAAATTCCGCCGCACAGGTATCCACGCGCTTATAGACTGGGTGAAGATGATGCTGCTGACGCAGTTTACGAATCTCGCCTTCCGCGACGCCCGCGAGGGCTGCCAGACGTGCGTCGGCAAAACCTTTGCGCTTCAGCGCGCGCAGGAAATCCGCGTTAAGGCCATTGATGCCTTCACGCGCTACCTGCTCTTCCAGGCGAACCAGCTCTTCAATCTGCACCAGGAACCAGCGATCAATATTGGTAAGATTAAATACGCCATCGACCGACATGCCTGCACGGAACGCGTCCGCGATGTACCAGATACGATCCGAACCGGCATCTTTCAGCTCACGACGAATGCGGGTCAACGCTTCCGCATCATCCAGATGCACTTTCGGGTCAAAACCATTAGCTCCCACTTCCAGACCACGCAGTGCTTTCTGCACCGACTCCTGGAAAGTACGGCCAATCGCCATGACTTCACCCACCGATTTCATCTGGGTGGTCAGACGGTCATTCGCACCGGCAAATTTTTCAAAGTTGAAGCGAGGAATTTTTGTCACGACATAATCGATAGACGGCTCGAACGAGGCTGGTGTGCGTCCCCCAGTGATATCGTTCATCAGCTCATCCAGCGTAAAGCCTACCGCCAGTTTCGCGGCCACTTTGGCAATCGGGAATCCGGTGGCCTTCGATGCCAGCGCTGAAGAGCGTGACACACGCGGGTTCATCTCGATGACGATCAGACGGCCATTTTTCGGGTTCACCGCGAACTGGACGTTGGAGCCACCGGTTTCCACGCCGATCTCACGCAGTACCGCCAGCGAGGCGTTACGCATGATCTGGTACTCTTTGTCGGTCAGCGTCTGTGCGGGCGCCACCGTAATGGAGTCACCGGTGTGAATGCCCATGGCGTCAAAGTTTTCGATAGAGCAGACAATGATGCAGTTGTCGTTTTTGTCACGCACAACTTCCATCTCATACTCTTTCCAGCCAATCAGCGATTCGTCGATTAACAGCTCGTTGGTGGGCGAAAGATCGAGTCCGCGTTCGCAGATCTCTTCAAACTCTTCGCGGTTATACGCGATACCGCCACCGGTGCCGCCCATAGTGAACGACGGACGAATAATGCAGGGGAAGCCGACATCGGCAGCCACCGCCAGCGCTTCTTCCATCGTATGTGCGATACCGGAGCGCGCCGTATCCAGACCAATGCTTTTCATCGCCACGTCGAAGCGGCGGCGGTCTTCCGCTTTATCGATCGCATCGGCCGTGGCACCGATCATGGTTACGCCAAACTCGTCAAGAACGCCCTGACGTTCCAGCTCCAGCGCACAGTTCAGCGCCGTCTGGCCGCCCATGGTTGGCAACACCGCATCCGGACGCTCTTTCTCAATAATCTTACGTACCACTTCCCAGTGAATCGGCTCGATGTAGGTTGCATCGGCCATTTCCGGGTCGGTCATAATGGTCGCCGGGTTCGAGTTCACCAGAATGACGCGGTAACCCTCTTCGCGCAGGGCTTTACAGGCCTGGGCACCGGAATAGTCGAATTCGCAGGCCTGACCGATCACAATCGGACCGGCACCAAGAATCAGGATGGATTTTATATCTGTACGTTTTGGCATGATTAGCTCCTGATTACTTTGCTTTCGAACGGAATGCGTCAATCAACTCGATAAAGTGGTCAAATAACGGTGCGGCATCACCCGGTCCCGGGCTGGCTTCAGGATGGCCCTGGAAGCTGAACGCAGGCTTGTCGGTGCGATGGATACCCTGCACGGTTTTATCAAACAGCGAAATATGCGTTACCCGCAGATTGGCGGGCAGATGGGTTTCATCCACCGCAAAGCCGTGGTTCTGTGCCGTAATCATGACGCGATTGTTATCGAGATCTTTCACCGGGTGGTTACCACCGTGGTGACCCAGCTTCATTTTTACGGTTTTTGCGCCACTGGCCAGTGCCAGCAACTGGTGGCCAAGGCAAATGCCAAACACCGGAATGTCGGTTTTCAGAAAGGCTTCAATCGCCTCAATGGCGTAATCGCAGGGCTCCGGATCACCCGGACCGTTTGACAGGAAGATGCCATCCGGATTCATCGCCAGAACGGTTTCGGCGGGCGTTTTCGCCGGGACAACCGTCAGACGGCAGCCGCGGTCAACCAGCATGCGCAGAATATTGCGCTTAGCGCCATAATCGTAAGCCACAACATGGTAGGGCAGCGCTTCTGCTGACGTCTGCGCAGGTAAATCCCCTTCCAGCGTCCAGCTCCCCTGCAACCAGGTATAGGTTTCTGCCGTTGTCACTTCCTTCGCCAGATCCATCCCTTTCAACCCCGGAAACGCCTGCGCTTTCTGTAAGGCCAGAGCGGCATCCGGATTGTCGCCCGCGATAATGCAGCCATTCTGTGCGCCTTTCTCGCGCAGCAGACGTGTCAGCTTACGTGTATCAATATCGGCAATAGCAACAATGTTATTGCGCTGCAGATAGGCTGACAGGCTCTCTTCGCTGCGGTAGTTGCTGGCAATAAGTGGCAGGTCGCGAATGACAAGACCCTGAGCGTGAATCTGACTGGATTCTTCATCGGCGGGGTTGGCACCAACGTTGCCGATATGGGGATAAGTGAGAGTAACGATTTGACGAGAATAGGAAGGATCAGTGAGGATTTCTTGATAACCAGTCATTGACGTATTGAAAACGACTTCCCCCACTGCCGACCCTGTAGCCCCGATGGCCCGACCGTGGAATTGGGTTCCGTCTTCCAGAACCAAGAGCGCTGACTTAATCAAAACATCCTCCAGGGAATAAACAGTCACAATATCTGCATATTAATTCATAATAATGATCTGAATCAATGCAAAAACGGCCTGAGTGGTCAATTTTTGGCAAATTGCGCGCATTCTAATGATCGCTCTGCTACTTGTCCACCCTGAAGCCACTTTTTTAACATCTTTTCAGGCTCAGAGCGAAAAAAAAGAGGATAAGGGACAAAAACAGGGGCAAACATAATCAAATAATCGTTTGCTCACCGGGGAGAATCATTATTCTGCCTGAGAAGGCTATGAATTTTGACCAAATGGTCAAAATTAACAGGTTTACCGTTAAGATGAAGAGAGAAGAAATAAGTTTATGAGCATTTATACAGAAAAAATAAACAAGAGGCTTATTTTTTACAAAATTAAGGGCAATAATATTATTGCCCTTTTTCAATCAATGAATTAGCGATTGAAATCACCACATCACACAGGTAAAACCCATTACAAACTGGCTAAATCAAGGACATCACGCATATCGTAAAGCCCTTTTTTCTTCGCACTTACCCATAATGCCGCCTTAACCGCGCCATTAGCAAACGTCATACGGCTTGACGCCTTATGAGTAATCTCTACACGCTCTCCGTCATCTGCAAACATGGCCGTGTGTTCGCCGACAATGTCACCGGCTCGCACTGTTGCAAAACCAATGGTTTGAGCCTTACGTTCGCCGGTGTGCCCTTCGCGACTGTAAACGGCATGATCAGCCAGTTTCCAGTCCATGGCGTCGGCAATCGCTTCCCCCATGGCCAGCGCCGTTCCTGAAGGGGCGTCCACTTTGTGACGATGATGCGCTTCGATAATCTCAATATCCGCATAATCGCCCATCACGGTAGCGGCTTTCTCCAGCAGCTTCAGAACCAGATTGACGCCAACGCTGAAGTTCGCCGCAAAGACAATCCCCGTCTCTGTTGCCGCATCACGAATCGCCGCCTTACCGGCTTCGTCAAATCCGGTCGTACCAATAATCATTGCCTTGCGGTGTTCACGGCACAGTGCCAGGTAGGCCAGCGTCCCTTCGGGACGGGTGAAATCGATTAAAACGTCAAAATCATCCATCACAGCACGTAAATCATCGACAACGGGAACGTCCAGTTTGCCCACGCCCGCCAGTTCACCAGCATCGGTGCCGATTAATGACGAGCCCGGACGTGCCAGTGCCGCGCCCAGATCCACGCCGTTGGCATGAACGACCGCCTGAATCAGGTTACGGCCCATGCGTCCCGGCGCACCCACGATGGCAATGCGGATATTCTTCATATTTATTCATTCCTAAAACAAAACTATGCATGCAAGCGCAATCAGGTTAACCATGAGATAACAACTGCGCCACTTTTTCTCGGGGATAATAAGAATTTTTATGCCAGGCGAAGGCGATTATCAGTAAAAGCAATTTCACCTCGTCGTTGGCCGGGCGGCGGATAGCAAAAAGGCCGAACAGAGTCGGCCTTTTTGCTACTACAGGTTTGTTGTCACTGCACGTTGCGGACATCAACCCGCAACTCTTTGGGGACTTCAAACACGATATTTTCTTCCCGCCCTTCCAGGACTCTGGCTTCGCCGCCACCTAACGCCTGCAGACGGCTGATGACATTCTGCACCAGAATATCCGGTGCCGATGCACCCGCGGTGACGCCAACACAGCGGGCCGCGGCGATCCATTCGGGCTGGATATCCTCTGCATCGTCGATCAGATAAGCCGCTTTACCCATGCGCTGCGCCAGTTCGGCCAGACGGTTAGAGTTTGACGAGTTTTTAGATCCGACTACCAGCACGACATCCGCCTCTTCAGCGAGTGCCCTTACCGCTTCCTGCCGGTTTGTCGTGGCATAGCAGATATCATCTTTACGTGGGCCGACAATTTTCGGGAAACGGGCACGCAACGCATCAATCACTTCAGAGGTATCATCGACCGACAGCGTGGTTTGCGTCATGAAAGACAGCCGGTCATGATCTTTAACGTCCAGTTTCCAGACGTCATCTGGGGACTCCACCAGATACATGCCGCCCTTGGGGTTATTGTACTGCCCCATGGTGCCTTCGACTTCCGGGTGCCCGGCGTGACCAATCAGCACCGACTCTTCGCCCCGGCGGCTGGCGCGCGCGACTTCCATGTGCACCTTGGTCACCAGGGGGCAGGTCGCATCAAAGACCGTGAGATCACGGCTTTTCGCTTCGTTACGTACCGCCTGAGAAACGCCATGGGCAGAAAAAATCAGGATAGCACCATCCGGCACTTCGCTGATTTGCTCAATAAAAATTGCGCCGCGCTGGCGCAGGCTGTCCACCACGTAGCGGTTATGTACCACTTCATGACGCACATAGACCGGCGCACCAAACAGCGTCAGTGCGTTTTCAACAATGCTGATGGCGCGATCGACGCCAGCACAAAAACCACGTGGATTAGCCAGCAGAATTTGCATGGTTCGCCTCCAGTACCGGATCGATTTCCAGCACCTCAATGTCAAACTGAACGCGATGGCCTGCCAGCGGATGGTTAAAATCAACGGTGATTGAATCACCATTGATTTCGCGAATCACGCCCGGCATTTCACTGCCGCCCATGCCGGTAAACAGCATAATAGCCCCAATCTCAGGCTCGCCCGCTTCATTAAAGTCGCGACGCGAAAAGTACTGGATCAGATCAGGACTGACACCGCCAAACGCCTCTTCCGGTGCCAGTGAGAACTGATGTTTATCCCCGGCTTTTAAGCCCAGCAGTGCCTGTTCCAGCGCGCCGGACAGGCTACCGTCACCCAGACGAAACAGCGCAGGTTTACCGCTGGCGCGGGTGGATTCCGCCACTGAGCCATCTTCCAGCTTCAGAACGAAATGCAACAACACCGCGCTGTCGCGCTGTACAGACTCAGTCATGGTTTACCCTTTTTTAACCTGCTTGCTGGACGGATTAAAAAACCCTTCCAGCACCACCAACGCCGCACCGATACAGATGCCGCAGTCAGCGATATTAAATGTAGCAAAGTGCCAGTTACCGATATAGAAATCGATAAAATCCACCACGAAGCCATGATACGCACGATCAAACAGATTACCGACAGCGCCGCCGATAATGAGCGCATAAGCACTGTTGGCGATCTTCTGTTGAGCGCTGTTGCGATACATCATCACCAGCAGCGACACCACAATCGCCAGCGCAATACCGGCGAAGAACCAGCGCTGCCAGCCGCCTTTATCCGCGAGGAAACTGAACGCCGCGCCGTAATTGTGCGCGTAAAACAGGTTAAGGAACGGCATCAGCGGCTGCGTTTCATGCAGCATCATGTTGTTCATTACCCACTGCTTGCTGACAAAATCAACAACGATAACAACCAGCACCAGCCACAGCCAGCGCAATCCGGTGGAGAAAACAGGTCTACTCATCAGGCAAACTTACGCTCTTCACCGTTTCCGGCTACGTTAGTGTAACAGCGACCGCACACCGCAGCGTGCTCAGGGTTCTGACCGACGTCAGTAGTGTAGTGCCAGCAGCGCGGACATTTCTCGCCTTCGGCTTTGTGCAGGCCGATTTTCAGACCTTTTACCAGTTCACTTTGCTGCGCATCAGCGTTAGCCTGAGCGTAGTCGGCAACCTCAGCACCGGAGGTCAGCAGCACAAAGCGCAGCTCATCACCCAGCGCCTTCAGCTTCGCCGCCAGCTCGGCATCAGCATACAGCGTGACAGAGGCTTCCAGCGCGCCACCAATGCGTTTATCGCTACGTGCCTGCTCAATCACCTTGTTCACTTCACCGCGCACTTTAAGCAGTTCAGCCCAGTACGCATCGTTCAGCGCTTCGTTTTCAGGCAGACCAAACAGGCCGGTGTACCACTCTTCAGTGAACACATACTTCGCGCGCTCGCCCGGCAAATAGCCCCAGATCTCATCAGCTGTGAAAGACATGATCGGCGCCATCCAGCGCACCAGCGCTTCCACAATGTGCCACAGCGCAGACTGACAGCTACGGCGCGCCAGGCTGTCACCTTTCGCGGTGTACTGACGGTCTTTGATGATATCCAGATAGAAGGAGCCCATCTCAATGGAGCAGAACTGCATCAGGCGCTGAATCACTTCGTGAAAATCGTAGTGCTCGTAGGAAGCCACGATATCCGCCTGCGCCGCCTGCGCACGTCCTACCGCCCAGCAATCGACCACCACCATCTCTTCGGGTTTAACCAGATCGTTGGCCGGATTAAAGCCGCTCAGGTTCGCTAACAGGAAACGCGCCGTGTTACGGATACGACGATAGGCATCGGCAGAGCGCTTCAGGATTTCGTCAGAAACGGCCATTTCGCCCGAGTAATCGGTCGAAGCAACCCACAGGCGCAGAATGTCTGCCCCGAGCTTATCCATCACATCCTGCGGCGCAACGGTATTACCAATGGATTTGGACATCTTGCGGCCCTGACCATCAACGGTAAAGCCATGCGTCAGCACCTGACGATAAGGCGCTTTGCCTTTCATCGCTGTCGAGATCATGAGCGAGGACATAAACCAGCCACGGTGCTGATCCGATCCTTCCAGATACATATCCGGCGTATTACCGCCAAATTCCGGGCGCGCATCCACGACGGAATAGCTGGTCGATCCTGAATCGAACCAGACGTCCAGCGTATCCGGCACCTTCACATAGTTGTCGGCATCATCGCCCATCAGATCGCGGGGATCGAGATCCCACCATGCCTGAATACCGTCCTGCTCAACGCGCTGCGCCACTTTTTCCATCAACGACAGGGTGTCCGGGTGCAGTTCTTCGGTCTCTTTATGGACGAACAGCGCCATTGGGACGCCCCAGGTACGCTGACGGGAAATACACCAGTCAGGACGGTTGGCGACCATGGATTCAATACGCGCCTGGCCCCAGTCCGGGATCCACTGAACGCCTTTAATCTCTTTCAGGGACTGCGCGCGCAGGCCTTTCTGATCCATGCTGATAAACCACTGCGGGGTAGCACGGAAGATGATCGGGGTTTTATGGCGCCAGCAGTGCGGGTAGCTGTGCAGCAGTTTTTCAACATGCAGCAACGCGCCCTTCTCTTTCAGCAGTTCAACGATCAACTCGTTAGCTTTAAAGACGTTAATGCCGTCAAGCCCGGGATAGGTACCGGGCAGGTAGGCGCCATCAGGCCCAACCGGATTCGCCGTTTCCAGACCGTATTTCTGACCGATCACATAGTCATCCGGACCGTGACCCGGTGCTGTGTGAACCGCACCGGTACCGGCATCCAGCGTCACGTGATCGCCCAGAACCACCTTCGACTGGATCTGCGCCAGGAAAGGGTGCTGGAACAGTTGAAGCTCCAGTGCTGCGCCCTGGCAGGTGCCCAGCACAGTCCAGTGGCTGACGCCCGCGCGTTTCATGACGCTCTCAACCAGATCCTTCGCCAGGATTAGGCTGCGGCCCTCAATCTGCAACAGCTGATAGTCAAATTCGGGGTGCAGAGAGATGCCGCGGTTAGCAGGCATGGTCCACGGCGTGGTTGTCCAGATGACCAGCGAAACGGGGCCTTCTGAGGCCGTTACTCCAAATGCCGCACGCACGGCATCCGCATCCACGGCATTAAACATGACATCGATGGAGGGCGACGTTTTGTCATAATACTCAACTTCCGCTTCCGCCAGCGCAGAGCGGCAATCCATGCACCAGTGCACCGGCTTGGCGCCTTTGTGCAGGTGGCCATTACCGATGATTTTGCCCAGCGCACGAATGATATTCGCTTCGGTCGTGAAATCCATCGTCAGGTAAGGACGATCCCAGTCGCCCAGCACGCCCAGACGAATAAAGTCGGCTTTCTGTCCTTCAACCTGTTCGGCCGCGTATTTACGGCAGGCTTCGCGGAATTCGGCGGCGGTGACTTTCTCGCCCGGCTTACCGATCATCTGCTCAACTTTGTGCTCGATAGGCAAACCGTGACAGTCCCAGCCCGGCACATACGGTGAATCGTAGCCCGCCATGCCTTTCGACTTGACGATAATGTCTTTCAGAATCTTGTTAACAGAGTGACCAATATGAATGCTGCCGTTCGCATAAGGAGGGCCATCATGCAGGATAAAGGTTTTTTTCCCTTTTTTGGCTTCGCGGATGATGCCGTAAAGATTGTCATCATACCAACGCTGCAGCATTCCCGGTTCGCGTTTGGCCAGATCGCCACGCATGGGGAACCCCGTTTCCGGCAAATTCAGGGTAGATTTATAGTCACTCATCAGATTCTCGATTCCGTTTTTTGCTCAGGTTACAGGCCAAAAAATTGTCGGGCCGTTACCGTGTCTTTCGCAATTTGCTCTTTCAACGCGTCCAGTGAAGCAAAGCGCTGCTCGTTTCGTATTTTCTGCTTCAATACCACATCAATGTGGCGACCATAGAGATCCATATTGATGTCCAACAGGTGAACTTCAAGCTGTTGGCGTAAACCTTTTACTGTCGGGCGCGTGCCAATGTTGGCGACGCCGGGCAGGGGGTTCGGCCCCAGGCCCTCGACTTCTACCGCATACACGCCTTTGACCGGCGAGACGCAGCGGCGTAAAGGGAGATTGGCAGTAGGGAATCCCAGCGTGCGTCCCAGTGCATCACCGTGCACCACGCGCCCTGAGATACTGAAAGGATGGCCCAACAGCGACTGCGCCAGCGCCAGATTGTCCTCAGCCAGCGCCTGACGCACCGCCGTGCTGCTGATGCGTTTACCGCCGTCGCAAAACGTTTCTGTGCTGACGACGTCGAAACCGTATTCTACTCCGGCTTTCTGTAATAGCAGGAAATCCCCCTGCCGACCAGCGCCAAAGCGGAAATCATCCCCAACGGCCAGGTAGTTCACGCCCAGTTTGCTCACCAGCAATTCGCTAATAAAACTTTGCGCCGAGAGTGCGGCGAAGCGATGGTCGAACCGCACGCACAGCACATAATCCACGCCGATTTCTGCCAGGTACCTGAGTTTTTCGCGCAGGCGGGTCAGTCTGGCAGGGGCATTGCCACCGGCAAACAGCTCCAGCGGCTGAGGTTCAAACACCATCACCATGACCGGCAATTGACGTTTCCGGCCTTCTTCCATCAACCGCCCCATCAGCGCCTGATGGCCGCGGTGCACACCATCGAAATTACCAATGGTCAGAACGCAGCCGTGATGCTGCGCATTAAGATTATGAATACCGCGGATAAACTTCATGGCTGACTCAAACCGGTGGAAATCGGCGGATTATACCCTCGAAAGCCGCCGAGGTTAACCCGTGAACACGCCTTTCATGCGTAACAGGCCGTATTTACCGGCACGCAGAGCCACAAAGAGAATTTTGTTGCGAAATACTGTATTCAGGACACAGAAGCTGGTAGAATCTTGCGCCATCAAATACGTAACCGAGTGTCGTGCAGGTTATCACTTGTGAACGACGCTTATTTGCACAAATCCATTGACAACAGAAGGTCCAAAAGGCATAGTCCTCGGCCTTTGATTTGTCTCTATCGAACATATTTGGGAGTTGGACCTTGGCTAATATCAAATCAGCTAAGAAACGTGCCGTAACATCTGAGAAACGTCGCAAGCATAACGCAAGCCGTCGCTCTATGATGCGTACCTTCGTTAAGAAAGTATACGCGGCGATCGCTTCAGGCGACAAAGCTGCTGCGCAGAATGCATTTAATGAAATGCAACCAATCGTGGACCGTCAGGCTGCTAAAGGTCTGATCCACAAAAACAAAGCTGCACGTTATAAAGCAAACCTGACTGCACAGATCAACAAACTGGCTTAATCGCCTTTTGTTTATCGCTTTGTTGAAAGAACCGGCTCTGAGCCGGTTTTTTTATGTCTGCGATTCACCGCTGACCTTCCTCTTTCCCGCTTCCTTGCCGGACAGCCCGCGCAGATGGCGAACCGCTTCAAAGCTCGCCTTTCTGTGACAACGGATAGCCCATGGACGACGGGAAAACGCTATCAGGCATAAGCGGTAGGTGCCCATAATTCAGCCTGTGCCGTCCCGATCCGATATCTGCCCTTTTCGCGTTATCCCCGTACGCAAAAAGGTAATCTGTTATGTTCGCCCTGGCTGCATAACCGCGTCGGGGAAGGCAAAAGGAGGCTTACGCCTCCTTTCGTTTAACGCAGTTTATATCGCAATAACGTGTAACCCAGTACGGCCGAGAGCAGTGAACCGCTCAGAATCCCCAGCTTCGAGAATGTCACCAGCTGTTCATGAGCCGCATCAAAAGCCAGCGAGCTGATAAAGATCGACATCGTAAAACCAATGCCGCACAGCACGCCAATCGCCATGATATCGCGCAACGTCGTGCCATTGGGCAGCACCGCCAGCCTCAGCGTCACCGCCAGCCAACAGAACAGGGTAATCCCCAATGGCTTACCGATCAGCAGGCCAAGGATGATGCCCAGCGGCTCGGGTGACAGCACATCGCCAAAGGTAATCCCCGTCAGGGAAATCCCGGCGTTGGCGAAGGCAAACAGCGGCAGAATCAGCCAGTTCACCCAGGGCATCAAGCCATGCGCCAGATGTTCAGCCGGCGAGTGACCGTCTTTCTCTTCCAGCGGGACAAAGAAGCCGACGACGACGCCCGCAAGCGTTGCATGGACGCCGGACTTCAGTACCGCAGTCCACAGCACCAGCCCAACCAGCATATAAACGGCGATATTACGCACGTTACACCGGTTCAGGATGGCCAGCACGACAATGGCTCCTACCGCCACGCTGAGGGACGTGACTGAGAGATCGCTGGTATAGAACAGCGCGATAATGATAATCGCCCCCAGGTCATCGATAATTGCCAGCGCCATCAAAAAAACTTTCAGGGCCGTC
Organism: Pantoea sp. SGAir0180; assembly: GCF_043546245.1. Classification (NCBI taxonomy): domain Bacteria; kingdom Pseudomonadati; phylum Pseudomonadota; class Gammaproteobacteria; order Enterobacterales; family Erwiniaceae; genus Pantoea; species Pantoea sp. SGAir0180. Next base: position 3,090,354 of record NZ_CP028071.1, read on the forward strand.
GGGACACGGCTGCCCAGCAGGGCCAGCACGCCCAGCGCAAAAGCGATATCCGTCGCGGTGGGAATGGCCCAGCCATTGCGGGCGATCTCATCCCCGTGATTAAACAGTAAAAACAGGATGGCAGGCGCCGCCATTCCCCCTAAGGCGGCAATAACCGGGAAGACGGCCCGATCGCGGCTGGCCAGTTCACCCGAGATGAGTTCACGCTTCACCTCCAGACCAATCAGCAGGAAGAACAGCGCCATCAGGGCGTCATTGATCCATAACAACAGGTTTTTGCTGATATCCAGCTCACCGAAGCGAATCTGCACCGGTGTCTCCAGCAGCGCCTGGTAGCCCTGAGCGGTGGACGCACTGTTCGCGAGAACCATCGCCACCACGGCAGCCAGAATTAACACCATACCGTTGCTGGCATCACTCTCAATAAAACTTTTAATTAAATGCCTGATACGACGAGGTTTTGACAAAATGCACTCCTCCTGAGCGGAAAACACAATGCTGAGCAGTGTAACGATTCACTGAACCTGATAAAAAGCTAATTTATCCGCTTTTACGTAATGTCGACATTTTGGCGACAGCAAAGAGAAGAAGGAAAGCAGGCAAGAGAAGGCAGGGCCCTAAGTAACGGCGTACCTCCGCCCTGGTGCTGGCATAAAAAAAGCGGAGAATGTCCTCTCCGCTTTAGTGACATACGTCCGTGCGATTAACGGGTTAAATCGTCAAAAAACTTTTTCACGCCGTCAAAGAAGCTTTTGGAACGCGGGCTGTTGTGCTCGCCGCTGGGTCCACCAAAGCTCTCTTCCAGTTCACGCAGCAGCGCTTTTTGCTTGTCATTCAGACTGACTGGGGTTTCCACCACGACACGGCACAGCAGGTCACCTACCGCACCACCGCGCACCGATTTCACACCGCGACCGCGCATGCGGAACAGCTTACCGGTCTGAGTCTCTGCCGGTACCTTCAGCTTCACGCGTCCGTCCAGGGTAGGCACTTCAATCTCACCGCCCAGCGCCGCCATGGCAAAGTTGATCGGCACTTCGCAGTAGAGGTTGTTCTCTTCACGTTCAAAGATTGGGTGTTTTTTCACCGTCACCTGAACGTACAGATCGCCCGCGGGTGCGCCCTGCTCACCGGCTTCACCTTCACCGCTCAACCGAATACGGTCACCCGTGTCGACGCCCGCCGGAATTTTCACCGACAGCGTTTTGGATTTCTCGACGCGGCCATGACCATGACAGGCGTTGCACGGATCTTTGATCACCGAACCCCGGCCATGACAGGTTGGACAGGCCTGCTGCACGGTGAAGAAGCCCTGGCGCATTTGCACCTGGCCTGCGCCATGACAGGTTGAACAGGTTTGCGGTTTGGTCCCCGCTTTGGCACCGCTGCCGTGGCAGACATCGCACTCTTCTAACGTCGGAATACGGATCTCTTTGGTCACGCCGCGAACCGCTTCTTCCAGCGTCAGCTCCATGTTGTAGCGCAAATCTGAACCACGGGCTGCGCGCTGACGGCGGCCACCACCAAAGATGTCACCGAAAACGTCGCCAAAGATATCGCTGAAATCTGCACCGCCGCCGCCAAAGCCGCCGCCGAATCCACCTCCGCCCATACCGCCTTGTTCAAAGGCGGCATGACCGTACTGATCGTAGGCCGCGCGCTTCTGGGCGTCCGTTAAGATTTCGTAGGCTTCTTTTGCTTCTTTAAACTTGGTTTCGGCGTCTTTATCGCCTGGATTACGGTCCGGGTGATATTTCATCGCCAGGCGTTTGTACGCCTTTTTGATTTCACGCTCGTCTGCAGATTTGGCGACGCCTAAAATCTCGTAGTAATCACTCTTCGCCATTTATTTAGCCCTTAACATGATCGCACGGGCGTGGAGAAAACTCCTACGCCCGTGCTGGTTTCAACGGCTGTCAGGGCAACCGTCGCGCCCGGTCAGGGGCAATTATTTCTTATTGTCTTTTACTTCTTCGAATTCAGCATCGACCACATCGTCATCTTTCTTCGCTGACGCATCGTGGGCATCCGCTGCACCCGCCTGAGACTGCTGTGCGGCTTCCATCAGTTTGCTGGAAACTTCCATCAGCGCCTGCATTTTGGCATCGATCTCTGCTTTATCTTCGCCTTTCAGCGCCGTTTCCAGCGCGCTCAGCGCCGCTTCGATTGGGGCTTTGTCATCCGCTGACAGTTTGTCGCCCGCTTCATCCAGCTGCTTACGTGTGCTGTGAGCGATCTGGTCACCCTGGTTGCGGGTCTGCACCAGCTCTTCGAACTTACGGTCAGATTCCGCGTTCGCTTCAGCATCACGCACCATTTTCGCAATCTCGTCCTCGTTCAGGCCGGAAGACGCTTTAATGGTGATCTTCTGCTCTTTACCGCTGTTTTTGTCCTTCGCTGATACGTGCAGGATACCATCCGCATCGATGTCGAAGGTCACTTCGATCTGCGGCATACCGCGTGGCGCAGGCTGAATGCCGTCCAGGTTAAACTGGCCCAGTGACTTGTTGTCGCTGGCACGCTTACGCTCACCCTGCAGCACGTGAATCGTTACCGCAGACTGGTTGTCTTCTGCCGTCGAGAACACCTGGCTGTGCTTGGTTGGGATGGTGGTGTTCTTGCTGATCAGCGAAGTCATCACGCCGCCCATGGTTTCGATACCCAGTGACAGCGGAGTCACGTCCAGCAGCAGAACGTCTTTCACGTCGCCACCTAACACACCGCCCTGTACCGCAGCACCGACCGCCACCGCTTCATCCGGGTTCACGTCTTTACGTGGCTCTTTGCCAAAGAACTCAGTCACTTTAGCCTGAACCAGTGGCATACGTGTCTGACCACCCACCAGGATAACGTCGTTGATGTCCGAAACGGACAGGCCCGCATCCTGCAGTGCGACTTTCAGCGGCTCGATAGAGCGCGCAACCAGATCTTCAACTAACGACTCCAGTTTAGAACGAGTCACTTTGATGTTCAGGTGCTTAGGACCGGTAGCATCCGCCGTAATGTACGGCAGGTTAACATCGGTCTGCTGCGCAGAAGACAGCTCGATCTTGGCTTTCTCGGCGGCTTCTTTCAGACGCTGCATCGCCAGTGGATCGTTGTGCAGATCGATGCCCTGGTCTTTCTTAAATTCTGCCACCAGGTAGTTGATCAGGCGGCTGTCGAAGTCTTCACCACCCAGGTGCGTATCACCGTTGGTTGCCAGAACTTCGAAGGTTTTTTCGCCATCAACGTCGTCGATTTCGATGATAGAGATATCGAAGGTACCGCCACCCAGGTCATAAACTGCGATGGTGCGGTTGCCCTGGCCTTTATCCAGGCCGTACGCCAGCGCTGCTGCCGTCGGTTCGTTGATGATACGTTTGACTTCCAGACCTGCGATACGGCCAGCATCTTTGGTTGCCTGACGCTGAGCATCGTTGAAGTAAGCCGGAACGGTGATAACCGCTTCAGTTACGGGCTCACCCAGGAAATCTTCAGCCGTTTTCTTCATTTTTTTCAGCACTTCCGCAGAAATCTGCGGCGGTGCCATTTTCTGGCCTTTCACTTCCAGCCATGCGTCGCCGTTATCAGCACCCACAATTTTGTAAGGCATGATTTTGATATCACGCTGTACTTCTTCGTCCTGGAAGCGACGGCCAATCAGACGCTTGATCGCAAACAGGGTATTCTGCGGGTTGGTCACAGCCTGACGTTTAGCCGGTTGTCCGACCAGAGTTTCACCATCCTGTGTGTAAGCGATGATCGAAGGCGTGGTGCGATCGCCTTCGGCGTTCTCAAGCACACGCGCTTTGGTGCCGTCCATGACCGCAACACAAGAGTTGGTTGTACCCAGGTCAATACCAATAATCTTACCCATCTAAACATCTCCCACTTAAATTCGTTGCCAGTTTGGGTTGTGAACCTTTTATGTGGGCAGGTTGATGACATTCAACCCGACCTCACATGCTTTTTTTTCCAACGTCCACAACGCTCGATGACAAGTAAATGGGGTCGCTTAGAAGCGCATCAAGGGTGAAATGAAAAAAAATTTTCAACGGCCGCTCAGGCTGCCTTAACCAAGATAATAAACTGACGCGCTCCCTGACGAGAGTGCGGCAAAATGCCGCCTCGAAACAGTCCACGTTTCGGTTCTGTTCATCCATACAATGGGCAGTCCGGGTACGGTACGCTTTTATCTGGCGCAGGGCGCGGCGGCGAGCATCAGACTGCACGCCGCGACTGGCAAAGAAAAAGAAAGCGCGGAGCCGGGCTCCGCGTACAGGGTTCAGGCCTGATTGATGCCTTCACTCAGGCAAGGCTCGTGGCTGATATCCTGTCTCAGCCAGACGCTGACGATCAGTCCCACCAGCGCCAGCGCCATGGCATACCAGCCAGGCGCCAGGGGAGACACATTCATTAGCAATGTTACGCAAATCGGCGTCAGCCCGCCAAACACCGCATAGGAAAGGTTGTAGGAAAAAGACAGGCCGGTGAAGCGAACCTCGGCGGGGAACGCGCGCACCATGACAAAGGGCACAATCCCGACAACACCCACGCTAAGACCTGCCAGCCCGTAAAGCAAAAACAGGTAATCGGGATGCTGCGGTGCCAGCGAATAGAACAGCCCGCTGCACAGTGCGAGCAATACGCTTCCTGTGCTTAATGTCCGGCTGGTACCGAAGCGGTCCACCAGCAGTCCGGATACGATACAGCCCACACACAGCATAATAATCGCAATGCTGTTGGCTTTTAAGGTCAGCGCCGGCGCCATTCCATGCTGTTTCTGCAACCAGAGCGGTGCCATCAAAATCACCACAACGATACAGGCCGACAGCATCCAGGTCAGCAGAATTGAAATCGCTACCGATTTTCGATGTTTCATGACCACGGTTTTCAGCGGCAGTTCCTGCGCCAGCGTTTTGCGCTGCTGCATCTCCACGAAAACCGGCGTTTCATGCAGCCAGCGGCGTAAATACATGGCGCCTAAGCCAAACGCCCCGCCCAGAAAGAAAGGAATGCGCCAGCCGCCATCGTGAATCGCCTGTTGCGTCAACGTTGTATTAATTAAGGTTGCCACCACCGATCCCAACAGGATGCCAATCGTCAGTCCGGCGGTCAGCGTGCCGCAGGCGATACCAATGCGTTTGTAAGGCACATGCTCCGCCACAAACACCCATGCACCAGGCACTTCACCACCGATAGCCGCCCCCTGCAGCATGCGCAGAAGCAGCATCAACAGCGGCGCGGCAAGACCAATCGACGACCAGGTGGGCAACGCGCCCATTGCCAGGGTGGGTAAGGCCATCAGCAATATGCTCAGGCTGAACATTTTTTTACGGCCCACTTTGTCGCCAAAGTGCGCCATGATGATGCCACCAAGCGGACGCGCCAGATAACCCGCGGCAAAAATGGCGAACGTCTGTAACTGACGAAGCCAGTCGGGGATATCGGCGGGAAAGAAGAGTTCACCGATAACGGCGGCGAAAAAAACGAAGATGATAAAGTCGTAAAATTCCAGCGCGCCACCCAGCGCAGCCAGTGCCAGCGTTTTATAGTCCTGAGGTTTCAGGCGCGGCGTCTCAAGTGTGGTCATAGGCGTCCAGAGATAAAGAGAACGGTTGTAAAGCTGTGCTTACTATACCGTCAATTTATCACCACACCAGCCAGGCTGTAGCTTATTCCTGAAAAGCAGAATATTTAGTTATTTATCTCACGTATAGCGCTTTTTGGGCGAAAAGCTGCTACGCATTCCGCGTGGGTTTCGACATAAGGTCCGTCGAGCAACTGTAAACAATAAGGTACAGCTGCAAAAATTCCTGGGACCAGGACGTTGCCCTGCGCGTCTTTCAGCCCCTCCAGCGTTTCTTTAATGGATTTCGGCTGACCGGGCAGGTTAAGGATCAGGGATTGTTTACGAATCACGCCCACCTGGCGCGATAGAATCGCGGTCGGCACAAACTTCAGGCTGATTTGCCGCATCTGCTCGCCAAATCCTGGCATCTCGCGATCGGCCACCGCTAACGTCGCATCCGGCGTCACATCACGACGTGCCGGACCGGTTCCACCGGTGGTCAGCACCAGATGACAGAAGCGTTCGTCCACCAGCTCGCAAATGGCCTGCTCAATCATGGGCTGCTCATCCGGGACCAGTCGCGTTTCCAGTTCAAAAGGCGTGCTGATCGCACCGCTCAGCCAGGCTTCCAGAGCCGGAATGCCCTGATCCTGATAAATGCCGTTCGCTGCGCGATCGGAAACCGAGATCAATCCGATACGTAATGTGTTCATGATGTTGTTCGCTGTGGTTTACCGCAGTGCGGTGATAAGGAAAGGACGTAGTGAAAAGAATAACAAACCGTGACGGAAAGGGAAAACCGTGGCGACGGTGCCGCCACGGTGAACGATTACAGCATTTCTGCCAGCATCTTCTCAAGTTTGCCCTGGTCGATGGCAAAGTTGCGGATACCTTCCGCCAGCTTGGTCACCGCCATCGGATCCTGGTTGTGCTGCCACAGGAACTCTGACTCGGTCATTTTCTCCGGACGCGCTTTCACTTCACCGCTGTAGCTCAGCTTACGCTCCAGCGAGCCCTCGCTTTCAGCCAGCTCCTTCAGCAGCGCAGGTGAAATGGTCAGACGGTCACAGCCAGCCAGCTCAATGATTTCACCGACGTTACGGAAGCTTGCCCCCATAACCACCGTTTCATAACCGTGTTGCTTGTAGTAGTTATAGATTTCAGAGACGGATACCACGCCTGGATCTTCGTGTGGCGCGTACTCTTTTTTGTCGGTGTTCGCTTTGTACCAGTCGAGGATACGGCCTACAAAAGGCGAAATCAGATACACGCCCGCTTCCGCACAGGCACGCGCCTGGGCGAAGGAGAACAGCAGCGTCAGGTTACAGTTGATGCCTTCTTTTTCCAGCTGTTCTGCTGCACGAATACCCTGCCAGGTTGACGCCAGTTTGATCAGGATACGATCGTTGCTGATACCGGCATCGTTATAGAGTTTGATCAGGCTGCGTGCCTTGGCAATGCTGGCTTCTGTGTCGTAAGAAAGACGCGCATCCACTTCGGTCGAAATGCGGCCCGGGACCAGTTTAAGGATTTCCAGACCAATGTTTACGGCCAGTTTGTCAGAGACCAGTTGCAGTTGTTGCTCTTTATCGTTGCTCTGCTGACGTGCCCACGCGATCGCTTCATCAATCAGTTTACGGTATTCAGGGATTTGAGCAGCGTTAAGAATCAGAGAAGGGTTGGTGGTGGCATCCTGGGGTTGATACAGCTTCATCGCTGCGATATCACCGGTGTCGGCCACTACGGTGGTCAGTTGACGCAGGGAGGTCAGTTTGTCCGTCATGTTCTTTTCTCTTAGTTAACTGTCAGGGTGATAAAAGGCTGTTGGGATAATATCACGCGGCAACGGCGGTGCAAGGTCGGGGAATGCCGTTTACGATAGCGCGAACGAATGGGAGTGATTTGCCGATCCTTGCGGCTTTTTTGCTACACTCGCAGCAACAATGACTGGCTCTCCCCTTTCTGAAAGGGACTTACTGAGGACGCGACGATGTTGATGGTGATCTCGCCCGCCAAAACGCTGGATTATGAAAGCCCCCTGGCCACGCAGCACTTTACCCAACCTGCCCTGTTAGAAAAGTCACAACAGTTGATTCAGATTGCGCGTACGCTGTCGCCTGCGCAGATCGCGTCATTAATGAGTATCAGCGATAAACTGGCCCATCTGAACGCCGAACGTTTCAACAGCTGGCATCCCGACTTCAGCCTGGATAATGCCCGTCAGGCTATTCTGGCGTTCAAAGGCGATGTCTACACCGGTTTGCAGGCTGAAACCTTTAGCGAACACGATTTCGACTTTGCGCAGCAACATCTGCGGATGCTGTCGGGCTTATACGGTTTACTGCGTCCGCTGGATCTGATGCAGCCGTATCGCCTGGAGATGGGCATCAAGCTGGCGAATCCGGCAGGCCAGGATCTTTACAGCTTCTGGGGCGACCTGCTCACTGAAAAACTGAATGAAGCCCTTGCCCGCCAGGGCGATGACGTGTTGATTAATCTGGCGTCAGACGAATACTTCAAAGCGATCAAACCGAAAAAACTGCAGGCGCGCCTGATCAAGCCGGTGTTTCTGGATGAGAAAAACGGCAAGTATAAAGTCATCAGTTTCTATGCGAAGAAGGCCCGGGGATTGATGAGCCGCTTTATTATTCAGCAGCGCCTGACCCAACCTGAGCAGTTAACCCGGTTTGACCTTGAGGGTTATCGGTTTGCAGCAGAGGAAAGCAGAGACAACGAACTGGTGTTTAAACGCGCCGAACAGTAAACCTGCCCGACGCGCGACTGAATGCAGGAAGGTGGCACGAGCCACCTTTCTTTTATTTCAGCAAAAAGGCACGCAGTGAGGCAAAATCTGCCTTCATGGTATGCGACAGCAACGGCAGATCGGCACGCTCTGCCAGTTCAGTCGGCAGCGCCAGCTTCTGCTCCAGAATACTTTCCACGCTCTCCAGGAACTTCGCCGGGTGCGCCGTGCCAAGGAATAAGCCGTACTCGCCGTCCTGTAACTGGTCACGCAGCAAGCGCCAGGCAATCGCCGCGTGCGGCTCTGATACGTAACCCAGTTTCGCCAGATCACGCATCGCTTCGCGCGTCACCGCGTCGGATACCGCGCCGTAGGCTAAATCACTCAGGCGCCAGGTTTTGCGACGGAACAGCTCCTCAACGCGCGGCCAGTTATTCGGCTGGCTCACATCCATGGCGTTCGACAATGTCGCGACGGTCGCGTTAGGCTGCCATTCGCCGTTGCCAAGAAAGCGTGGCACCGTGTCATTGGCATTCGTTGCCGCAATAAACCGCTTGATCGGCAGCCCAAGTGACTTCGCCAGCAGACCTGCCGTCAAATCACCAAAGTTGCCACTTGGTACAGAGACGACCAGTTGATTACGTTTTTCCTGCGGCAGCTGCGCGACGGCTTCAAAGTAATAACAAATCTGCGCCAGCAGACGGCTGATATTAATGGAGTTGGCTGAGTTCAGGCCGATAGCTTTCTTCAGTTCCTGATCATCAAAGGCCTGTTTGACCAATGCCTGGCAGGCATCAAAATCGCCGTCAATCGCAATGGTTTCGATGTTGCCGCCCAGCGTACAGAACAATTTCTCCTGCAACGGGCTGATTTTGCCCTGCGGATACAGGATCACGACGCGCACATTTTCCATGCCGTAAAACGCATGGGCGACGGCGGCACCGGTATCGCCAGAGGTTGCCGTCAGAATCGTGATCTGCTCATCTGAACCACTTACATAGGACAGCATCTGCGCCATAAAACGGCCGCCAAAGTCTTTGAACGCCAGGGTTGGGCCGTGGAACAGTTCAAGACAGGCGACATCATCGGTCACCGCTTTGATCGGTGCCGGAAAGGTAAAGGCCGTTTTCAGGCGTTCGGTCAGATGCGCCGCCGGCACTTCGTCGCCAATATAGGCAGAGAGGATTTTGCTGCTGCGTGTAACAAAATCCATCTCCAGCATGGCATCGATGTCGGTCAGTTCAAATTCAGGCAGCTCAAGCGGGAAAAACAGCCCTTGCTGTGAACCCAGACCTTGTTTCACCGCCTGGGCGAAGCTGACCTGCTCGTTATGATCCTTAAGATTGTAGAGTTTCATGCGTTATCCCAGTTTACGTGCGCCAGCCGTATCAAGACGGCAGATATGGACGAAGCCTTCATCGTTCTGCAGATAGTGCTGGCTCAGCCAGTCGGCCATCTGCTGTGCCGTTTCCATCTGGTTGCAAATGGCAAAGAGCGTGGGGCCAGAGCCCGAAATACCGCAGGCCAGCGCCCCGATATCCTGAGCAGCTTGACGTGCCTGGGCAAAGCCCGGTAACAGCTGAGTCCGGTACGGCTCAGCAATCACATCCTGCATCAGTTTAGCCGCCAGCGCGGGTTGGCGCGTATGGCAGGCGTGAATGAATCCGGCCAGCAGTCGGCCGTGCTTGATGCAGTCCTGCTTCGCGTACTGCGCCGGTAAAATCGCCCGCGCCTCCGCTGTTGACACTTTGATGCCCGGATAGGCCATCACCCACAGCCAGTCGTCAAAGCCTGGCACCGCCTGGGTAATGATCCCATTTTCCTCGATCATCAGTTGAATACCGCCAAGGAAGCACGGCGCGACATTATCGTAATGTACGCTACCGGAAATGCGCCCTTCCAGCTCCCCCATTAACGTCAGGAGCTGGTTGTCATCCAGCGGTTTGCCACAAAATTCGTTCATGGCCATCAGACCCGCAACCACGGAACAGGCGCTGGAGCCCAGCCCCGAGCCTATAGGCATGTTTTTTTCCAGCGTGATCGCCACCGGCACGCTTTTGCCAATGGCTTCGCAGAACCGCTCCCAGCACTGATAAACGATATTCTCTTTAGGATCGCTGGGCAGTTTGCTGACAAAGCGGCCAGTATTGCTCAGGCTAAAGCTGTCGGCCGCCTCGACCGAGACGCAATCTCCCAGCAATGAACCATCCACTGGCGAGACCGCCGCGCCCAGCACATCAAAGCCCACGCTGACATTGCCTATTGAGGCCGGCGCATGAATTTTTACCATCATTACACTCCCAACTTCCACGACAGTGTGCGCAGCAGATCGGCGAACACGCCCGCTGCTGTCACGTCATTTCCTGCACCGTATCCGCGCAACACCAACGGAATGGGCTGATAATAGCGGCTGTAGAAAGCCAGTGCATTCTCACCGTTTTTCACTTTAAAAAGCGGATCGTTACTGTCTACTGCCTCGATCTTGACTTTGCACGCCCCGCCTTCTTCGATCACGCCGACCAGACGCAACACTTTGCCCGCCTCACGCGCCTGCGCCACTCGGGCGGCAATCGCCGCATCGACGTCGGGCAGTTGCTGCATAAACTGCTCGACATCGGCAATGGCGGTCAGGTGCGCTGGCAGCAACGGCTCAATCTCAATGTCGTGCATTTCGTGTTGATAGCCGGCTTCGCGGGCCAGAATGAGCAGCTTACGCGCGACGTCCGTGCCGGATAAATCGTCACGCGGATCCGGCTCAGTGAATCCCATTTCGCGCGCCATGCGCGTGGCCTCCGACAGCGAGACACCTTCATCCAGTTTGCCAAAAATATACGACAGCGATCCCGACAGAATACCGGAGAAGCGGATCAATTCATCGCCTGCATTCAGCAAATTTTGCAAATTTTCAATAACGGGCAAACCGGCGCCCACGTTAGTGTCGTACAGGAACTTACGGCGCGATCCGGCAGCGGCGGCGCGCATCTTTTGGTAATATTCCCATGACGCGGTATTCGCCTTTTTATTCGGCGTCACTACGTGGAAGCCCTCAGCCAGGAAATCCGCGTACTGGTCGGCCACCGCCTGACTTGATGTGCAGTCCACAATGACCGGATTGAGCAAATGATACTCTTTTACCAGACGAATTAAGCGTCCCAGATTGAACGGCTCTTTGGCCTGCTCCATCTCGCCTTTCCAGTTACTGAGATCAATACCGTGTACATTGGTTAACAGCGCACGGGAATTGGCGATACCGCATACGCGCAAGTCGATATGCTTCTGTTTGAGCCAGGCCTGCTGGCGATGCAACTGATCCAGCAGCGCGCCGCCCACACCGCCAACGCCCACCACGAAGACTTCAATCACCTGATCGGTGGCAAACAGCATCTGGTGCACCACGCGAACACCGGTGGTGGCGTCGTCATTGTTTACCACGACGGAAATTGATCGTTCAGACGAGCCCTGAGCAATCGCAATGATATTGATATTGGCCCGCGCCAGCGCAGAGAAGAACTTGGCTGAAATCCCGCGCAGGGTACGCATTCCGTCACCCACGACCGAGATCACCGCCAGATTTTCGATAACGTCCAGCGCATCCAGCAGACCATCTTTCAGTTCAAGATAGAATTCGTCCTCCAGCACGCGACGGGCGCGGGCCTGCTCGCTCTGAGGAACGCAGAAGCTGATGCTGTATTCAGACGAAGACTGGGTAATGAGCACCACAGAAATGCCGGTGCGCGACATGGTGGCAAAGACGCGGGCCGCCATGCCCACCATGCCTTTCATGCCCGGGCCGGAGACGTTAAACATCGCCATATTGTTCAGGTTGGTGATGCCTTTGACCGGATACTCATCCTGCTCGCCGTTGCCGCTAATCAGCGTACCTGGCGCCTGGGGATTGGCCGTGTTTTTGATCAGGCAAGGGATTTGAAACTGCGCGATAGGTGCGATAGTGCGAGGATGCAGAACTTTGGCCCCGAAATAGGACAGCTCCATTGCTTCCTGGTAAGACATGGATTTGAGCAGGCGCGCGTCCGGAACCTGGCGCGGATCGCAGGTATAAACCCCGTCCACATCGGTCCAGATCTCACAGCAATCGGCCCGCAGGCAGGCCGCCAGCACCGCCGCTGAATAGTCAGAACCGTTGCGGCCCAGCACCACCAGTTCACCCCGTTCGTTACCGGCGGTGAAACCAGCCATCAGGATCATGTTTTCTGTTGGGATCTGACTGGCTTCAATGCGGCGGGTTGACTCGGCGATATCCACGGTTGATTCCAGATAATGACCGATGGCCAGCAGTTTTTCGACCGGGTCGATCACGCTGACGCCATAGCCACGGGCTTCTAACAGCTTTTCCATAATGGCAATGGAGAGCTTCTCGCCCCGACAGATAATGGCCGCATTGACGCTGTCAGGGCACTGTCCTAACAGGCTGATGCCGTGCAGAACCTGTTTAAGTTGCGCAAATTCGCTGTCAACACGGCTTTTCAGCTCCTCATAGTCGAAACCGGGTTGTGCCTCGGCCAGCCCCTGCAGCAGTTCTGCGAAGATGCGCGTCGCATCACTCAAATTGGGCAACGCATCCTGACCGCTAATGGTTTTTTCAATCATCGCAACCAGGTGGTTGGTAATCTTTGCAGGTGCAGAAAGCACGGTAGCAACCTGTCCCTGTTGCGCATTACTTTCCAGAATATCGGCGACGCGCAGAAAACGCTCTGCATTGGCCACCGAGGTCCCACCGAATTTCAGCACTCGCATGATGTCAACTCTCCTGATTTTGAGTCAAAAAAAAACCCGCACTCGTGAGGTGCGGGCTTCTTTTTTTGTTTTTCCTGGATGCGTCAGCCCGCCCCGTTACCCATGGTAATGGTGGTGGTAATAATTGTGGTGTTCAGGCTGTGATTACGCATTCAGATTTATTTTCTGTCTGTCATTGATTGTCCGTCTGGTTCTAAGAAGTAAATCAAAGCGCACATCAAGTCAACGGTTTTATCCTTTGTGCAAAAAAAACTCGCCATGTTTAGCGTGTGATTGCAGGAAAAAAACCTGGCGAATCGTTTGGTATCGTGCGCTTAATTAACATCTGTCACTAAATAGTTACGCATTCCCCGAGGATTTCTCTGCGAGTTTTTTTTCCACATCATGTAACAGGCGATGCAGCATTGCACTGTCGCGCTGTTCCAGCAAACCAATACGCTGATTAATCCAGTCTGACATTTTGATGTCGTCGCTGACATCCAGTTGCTGGAGTAGCTGCGTCAGACGCTGGCGCAACGCATGCAATTGCTGCGCATCGGCAAGCGGCGTAACGGGTGCTGTGACCTGGTTAAGGGCCGCTAACTGATAACAGTACACCATCACCGCCTGCCCGAGATTTAATGAAGGATAGTCCTGCGCCATAGGGATCCCGGTGAGCAGGTCAACCTGATCCAGTTCCTCGTTGGTCAGCCCACTGTCTTCGCGACCAAACACCAGCGCCATGCTGTTTACCCACTGCCGCTTTTCAAGCAACCGGGCTTCAACCTGCTGGGGCGTGGCGTAGTAACGGAACCTGGCACGACTGCGCGCGGTGGTGGCGACGGAAAAATCAATATCCGCCAGCGCATCAGCCAGCGTAGCAAATGTTTTCACGTTATCCAGGATGTCCCCCGCGCCGTGCGCCACACGGCGTGCAGCCGGGTCCTGCCAGGCATCGCTGGCGACAATGCGCAGTTCACTAAAACCCATGGTTTTCATGGCACGGGCCGCTGCGCCGATATTTTCCGGCCGGGCGGGCGAGACGAGGATAAGAGGAAAAAGCATGATCATTCCATCAGTAAATGTAGACGGTGCAGTGTAACATGTAGCGTGATATTAAGAGGTATAAGCTTTGAGGTTAACACCCTGAAATACATGTTAAAACACGTTAAAAAAAGCCATTGCGTCCTTTTTTACCATAAAGTGCACATTATCAGAAACTTCAAAATAAAAGCCTTTCAATTCAGCCCCCTGTGATAGTAAGTTTCTAACATCCCGTTTTGTGCTGTGCTGTGCCTGTCGGTACAAAAATGACGTGTAATCGCCTTCTGCGTCAATTTTTCGGGATGTTTTTCACAGAAATGTTAACGTGCTACAATTGCATTTGATATAAGTCAACGAAGCGTTGTTTTTATGCTTAGCAGTTGTTGTTATTGCTGTTAGGTTGCTGTTAAGACAGTTAGTATATGTTTCAATTTATTATTCCGCAGGGCATGGAATTGTCGTTACGGCTGGCTGAGCGAACACGGTTGTTGACCTTGATAAAAGCTTATCACAATGACTTTCGTACAACGGTTCAGCAAAGCTTGCCGTTCTCCGCACTGGAGAGCACCTAACCGCTGTACGCCCTGTTTTCAATTTAGTTGGCAAAATTAGGTAGCTAAACATGCAGACCCCGCACATTCTCATCGTTGAAGACGAACTGGTCACGCGTAATACCCTCAAAAGTATTTTTGAGGCGGAAGGTTATGTCGTGTATGAAGCGACCGATGGTGCAGAAATGCATCAGGTATTGACCGACAATGATGTCAACCTGGTTATCATGGACATCAACCTGCCGGGCAAAAACGGCCTGTTACTGGCGCGTGAACTGCGTGAGCAAGCTAATGTGGCATTAATGTTCCTGACAGGACGCGATAACGAAGTTGATAAGATCCTTGGACTGGAAATTGGCGCAGACGACTACATCACGAAGCCATTTAATCCGCGTGAGTTAACTATTCGTGCACGTAATCTGCTGTTACGCACCATGAACTTACCGCTGCCTAATGAAGAGCGTCGTCAGGTCGAGAGCTATAAGTTCAACGGCTGGGAACTGGATATCAACAGCCGTTCATTGATCAATCCCAACGGTGAGCAGTACAAACTGCCGCGCAGTGAGTTCCGCGCCATGCTGCACTTCTGCGAAAATCCCGGCAAAATTCAGACCCGTGCTGATTTGCTGAAAAAAATGACCGGACGCGATCTGAAACCTCACGATCGTACCGTTGACGTCACCATCCGCCGTATTCGTAAACATTTCGAATCCACACCGGATACGCCAGAAATCATCGCTACCATTCACGGTGAAGGCTATCGTTTCTGCGGTGACCTGCAAGAGTAACGGCCTCAAAAAAACGCCCTTTCGGGCGTTTTTATGCGTTAATGCCAGGGCATAATCGGCACGGCACTCAGCGCATTTTTCGGCGAACCATCCACCACCTTATCCGAATACGCCAGGTAGACCAGCGCATTGCGCTTGCTGTCAAAGAAGCGAACAACCTGCAACTTCTTGAAAATCAGTGAAGTACGCTGGCGAAATACAACGTCACCCTGCGCTTTTCCTTTGGCGATCTTATCACTTAACTCAACCGGTCCGGTTTGCTGACAGGAAATAGCGGCGTCAGACGTATCCTCTGCGAGTCCCAGTCCGCCCTTAATCCCGCCCGTTTTCGCCCGACTGATATAGCAGGTTACATTTTTAACATCAGGATCATCGAACGCTTCCACCACAATTTTGTGGTCCGGCCCAAACATCTTAAATACGGTATCGACCGAGCCGATCTCTTCGGCCAGCAGCGAACTGGAAAATAGCAGACCAGCGAAGGTGGCGATCGCAAGACGAGTTATTGTCATGAGTTACCATTGCAAATGTAATAGATGAGCATGTAATGTACTGTCAATTGATACAATAACCAATGCAAAAAGGGTATAAACTCCCGCGTTAGTGAATAGTACAACTACCCCAATCAAAGCCGATCACGTCTTTACGCTATAAGTACTATTATTCGTCGACTTCATTTAGCTGCGCCACCAGAGTATGAGGATGTTTTATGGACCAAGCCGGTATCATTCGCGATTTGCTTGCCTGGCTGGAGAGCCATTTGGATCAACCCCTTTCACTGGATAACGTTTCCATTAAGGCAGGTTATTCTAAATGGCATCTACAACGGATGTTCAAAGATGTCACCGGGCACGCCATCGGCGCTTACATCCGGGCACGGCGTCTTTCTAAAGCCGCCGTCGCGCTTCGCCTGACCAGTCGCCCGATTCTTGATATCGCCTTACAGTATCGGTTCGATTCCCAGCAGACCTTTACGCGTGCCTTTAAAAAGCAGTTTAATCAAACCCCTGCATGGTATCGCCGTTCATCTGACTGGAACTCCTTCGGCATTCGCCCACCGATTCGCCTGGGCAATGACACGCTGCCGGAACACCAGTTCGTTACGCTGCCGGAAACCGTACTGTTTGGTCAGACACAGAGCTACACCTGCACGCTGGAACAAATTTCCAAATATCGTGATGAAATGCGCCTCCACTTCTGGCGGCAGTTTCTGCTGGAAACGGATACGGTGCCGCCAGTGCTTTACGGTCTGCACCAGGTCCGTGCCAGTCATGAAAAGGATGATGAGCAGGAGATTCTGTATACCACGGCGGTGCCTGTGGACAGCGCAACGAATATGCACTCCGGGCAGAACGTCAGCCTGGAAGCAGGCGACTATGTGCAGTTCAACTATGCAGGTCCCCGCGTAGATTTGCAGGAATTTATCCTGTTACTGTATGGCACCTGCATGCCGACACTGGGACTGACTCGCCGTCAGGGCCAGGATATTGAACGTTTTATTACCCATGGCGGAAAGAAACGGACCGAACCCCCAGCAGATATTAAGTGCGAGTATCTGATCCCGATTCGCCGTTAATCGCGTTTGTGATTATGCCGTCGCGATGACGGCATGATCTGTCAACTTACCGCTGAAGTTCGTCCAGCGCGGGCTCGTCAAGATGCGAAATATCTCCCGCCGTTTCGACCACCCAGCCCGCTGCCAGCCAGGCGCTTTGTTGATGATCAACGCGGGAAATCGAACAGTTACGCAGACGAAGACGACGTTCCGCATACGCAGGCAATCCCAGAATGGTGCTCACCAGCACGCCCAGCGCCATACCATGGCTGACAATCAAGGGGCGGCTGCCAGCCGGTAACGCCAGGCAGGCATTCAGGGCATCCTGCATACGCTGCGCCAGTTCTGTCATAGATTCGCCCTGCGGAATACGGCCACCCTCAGTGCCGTTAACCAGCGACGCGCGCCAGCCCTCTTCTTCCGCACTCAACTCGTCCAGCAGGCGTTTTTCCAGCACGCCCATATTCAGTTCGCGCAGGCGGGCGTCAAAGGTGACATCGCAGCCGCAGGCATCGGCAATGATTTCTGCCGTACGTCGGGTACGTCCTAAGTCGCTGGAAATGATATGGGTGATACCTGCGTGTTTAATCCGTTCACCGACCTGACGGGCCTGGTGCTCGCCTTTTGCCGTCAGCGGACTGTCGGAGTGCCCTTGAATGCGGCGTTCTGCATTCCATACCGTTTCACCGTGACGAACAAGATAGACCTGTAGCATGCGTAGTTTCCGTTATACTGCGACCAAAATCGCCTTTATTACCTGAGGGTTCAATTAATTATGTACCATGTCGTCGCAGCTACCACCAATCCAGCGAAGATTCGTGCGATTGCTCAGGCATTCAACGACGTTTTCGGCGAGGGATCCTGCCATACAGAAGGGGTGGAGGTCGAGAGCGGCGTGGCAGCACAGCCCCTCTCTAACCTTGAAACCCGCACCGGCGCACGTCAGCGCGTCATGAATGCCCGTCAGGTTCGCCCGGAAGCCGATTTTTGGGTCGCGATTGAAGCAGGCATTGAAGAAGAGAGCGCGTTTGCCTGGATAGTGGTGGAAAACCACAAGCAGCGGGGTGAATCACGTTCAGCCAGCTTTACGCTGCCGCCGCCCGTGATGGCGGGTTTACGTGAAGGCCGTGAACTGGGCGACGAGATGGCGCGCCTGACCGGCATAGAAAACATTAAACACAAAGGCGGTGCGATAGGCACGTTAACCCATGGTCTGCTCAGCCGCTCCAGTGTGTATCATCAGGCGTTAATTCTGGCGCTCTGCCCGTTTACACATCCTTATTACGCGTAATCGACTCCGGGTGGCGCAGTTGGGCCTCCAGCCAGCGCTTGAGTGCGGGAGGCGCCTCTTTCAGGCTGTTCGATCCCCGGGTGATGGTCGCGATGCCGACGCCAAGCTCATTTTTCAACTCACGCTGGCTCATGTCGCCGTTCAGCAGCGATTCGATGATACGCAGACGTGTGCCAAAGGCTTCACGCTCATCGGGCGTCATCATGAGTTGCAGGAGCGGTAACGCATGCTGGTCGGCAAACGCCTGCTGAATCAGATCAACAAAACGTAGCCAGTTCGACTCCGCAGCCTGTTCAGTTTCGGGTGGCACAGCAGGTTGGTTCATGAGAGGGCTTCCGTACTCACTAAAGAGTACGGAAGCTTAACACAGCTAGTAACGGCGATTCCACTCAGCATCTGACAGGATCTTGTCAGGCTGGCCCAGGAAGTAGCGATAGTAGGCATCATAAGCCAGCACATTCTTCACGTAACCCCGCGTTTCGGAAAACGGAATGGTTTCGATGAAGGCGACGGCACTCAGATTGCCCGCGGTGCTGTTTTGCCAGGTCCGTACGCGACCGGGCCCGGCGTTGTAGGCCGCCGAGGCGAAGATCCGGTTCTTATCAAACTGCTGATAGACATAATCCAGATACTGCGTGCCAATCTGGATATTGGTTTGCGGATCGAACAGCTGAGACGGATTCACATAGCCAGGAATGCTAAACATCTTCACGGTATGCGTGGCGGTGGCGGGCATAATTTGCATCAGGCCACTCGCACCGACCGGGGAACGCGCTTTCGGGTTCCACGCACTTTCCTGACGGGAAATCGCCATCGCATAGCTCTGCGGAATGGTTTTCCCCTGTGTGTTCTGCTTATAAAGATCCTGCCATGCCAGCGGGAAACGTTCTTTCAGGCTGTCCCACATTTTTGCGGTGATGGTGGCCTGTACGCTGAGATCCCACCAGTCCTGCTCGCTTGCGTAACGCGCCAGCATCTGCTGCTGGACATGGGTTTTGCTGTTAATCAGGTTGGCCCATTCGCTTCGCGCCAGATTATCCAGCCCCCAGTACATCAGCTCGCGTACCCGGGCCAGCTCGGGCCCCTGTATCGTGGCGCTGTCGGGTTTCGGTGCGGCATCTACCTGCAGAGGATAATTCACGCCCAGACGCTGTGCAGCCACCATCGGGTAAAAGCCGCGTGACGTCATCAGTTTGCGCAGAATCTCATCGGCTTCTTCTTTGCGATCTTTGGAATAGAGCAGATCGGCCTGCCAGTATTGCCATTCGTCTTTCTCTTTCGCTTCTACCGGCAGACGGGCAATCCAGGTATTCAGGCCACGACGGTCATTTTCACTCAGCGCCAGGCGGACGCGCCGCTCCAGCAAGGCAGTTGATTCGCTGTTCATCACCACCGCATCGCGCCAGCGCGCTTGCTCAGAAGTCAGATCGCTGCCCATCATGCGCCAGACCACAATCTCCTTCAGCGCCTGTTCATCCTCCGGCCCCATTTTTTGCGCCCGGACCAGTTCGGGAATCATGCTGCGGGCATTTTCCATATCGGCACGCGCCACACGGGCGAAGGCAAAGATAGTGGCCTGGCGCGTAAAGTCGGTGGCGCCAACGCCGTTGGCAAAAGTCGTTACGGACTGGGGATCTTTCTGCAGCGTCAGTAAGGCATCCGACATCGTCTTATAATCAGCGGGCAGCATCTTCGCCAGATAGCTGACCAGGCTGTCATTGCCCGCTTTCATCGCCAGACGAATGCGCTCCAGCACCGTAATAGGCGAGAGCTGCCCTGAGGCCTGCCAGACTGAAAACAGCTTGTCACAGTCATTCGGCAAGGCGGTGCCGCGCAGCCAAATCGCTTTTGCGCCCGCAAAGGCCGCCTGCTGCTGACCGGTAGACCATTTTGCATAATACCAGTTGCAGCGCGCCTGCACCGGCGTCGGTTCATCCGGGCTGAAATTCAGTACGCCTTGCCAGTCCTGACGATGGGCCAGCACGTTCACAAACCGTGTTTTCAGCGACCGTGCCGGGGGCAAGGTGGGGTACTTTTGAATGAAGTTCTGCACCGCCAGGCTGGTTTCCTGATCGAGATCCTGCGCCAGCAAACGGTATTCTAAGTAGGGATAAAGCGGATAATCCTGCAGCGTCGGTAACAGTTGATCGACTGTCGCCATCTGGTTACTGTCCCACGCCTGTTTAATCTGTTGATATCGTTGCCGTTGTTGATCAAGCGAATCAGCCCATGCGCTGCCGGCCATGCTCACCAGGCAGATCCCTATCATCCCGTTACGCCATTTCTCCACGTAAATCTCCTCTGTTGCTGGGCCCTGGCAGGGTGCCAGACGTTATTCATGCTAACCAGGGGAAGCCACTCTTGCCATGTTCTTCACAAAATTTACCTTTGCGCAGGCGTGGCGCACCGCGATATCACACGTTCTGCGCTACCGTTGTGCATTTTATCATCACATAAACTTATGGCATGCCGCTTTATCTCTTTGATTCATCAAGTTAAAAATCTGGCACAGCCTTTGCTTTGTTGAATGCCATCTTGTATACCAGTTGGAATTTATTGCATGGCTTCAACATCTGGCTTGACCCTTAGCGAATGGCAGCAACGCGCCCGGCTGCACCCACAGCAGCTTCACACGTTGCTGGCAACCCACCTGGCGGAACAGGAACCCAGTGATAATGCCTGGATCTGTCTTGCCAGTCCGGCGCAACTCGAAGCACAAATCACGCCGCTTCTGGCACGCTATCAGCAGGATCCCGACGCGCTTCCTTTGTTCGGTGTGCCGTTCGCGGTCAAAGACAATATTGATGTCGCAGGCTGGCCGACCACCGCCGCCTGCCCGGCGTTTAGCTACACCGCTGAAGAGGATGCCTTTGTGGTGGCGCGCCTGAAAGCAGCAGGTGCGGTGGTCATCGGCAAAACCAACCTTGATCAGTTTGCAACCGGCCTGGTGGGCACAAGGTCACCTTATGGCGCGGTGTGTAATACCTTCGATCCGGATTTTGTCAGTGGCGGATCCAGTTCCGGATCAGCCTCGGTACTGGCCCGTGGCCTGGTGGGTTTCTCACTCGGCACTGACACCGCCGGGTCAGGTCGGGTGCCGGCAGGGTTTAACAATATTGTCGGCCTGAAACCGACAAAGGGCTGGTTCTCTGCCCGTGGTGTGGTCCCGGCCTGTCGCCTGAACGATACGATTTCGGTGTTTGCGCTGACGGTTGAAGACGCCTTTACCGTGGCCAGCCTGGCCGGTGGCTACGACGAGAAAGACGCCTATTCGCGCGTGAATCCCCGTACGGCCCCAGCAGGCATGAAAGCCCGTCCTGATTTCGCCATTCCGGCTACACCGGAATTTTACGATGATACCGCCGCCGAAGCCGCCTGGGATGCCGCGCTCAGCGCACTGAAGGCGACCGGCGCGACGTTGCATCCCATTGACTTTACCCCTTTCCGCCAGCTCGCCGAGCAGCTTTATCAGGGTCCGTGGGTCGCCGAGCGCACCGTCACCGTAGGCGAGATGCTTAACCAGCCAGAGAACATGGATCCGGTGGTCCACGGCATTGTGGCGAATGGCCTGAAGTACAGCGCCGTAGATGCCTGGCAGGCCGAATATCAGCGTGCCGAACTGGCCCGGCACATTCAGCAGGTTCTGGCCTCGTTTGATGCGCTGGTGGTGCCCACCTCGCCCACCATTTACACGCTGGACGAAATGCAGCAGGAGCCGGTGCTGTATAACGCGCATTTTGGCACTTATACCAACTTCACTAATCTGGCCGATCTTGCTGCAATGGCCCTGCCCGCCCCGTTCAGAAACGACGACCTGCCGGCGGGCATTACGCTCATCGCTCCCGCCTGGCATGACCGCGCGCTGGCGCAGTTTGGCCTGCGCTGGCAGCAGGCTCTGGCCCTGCCTCTCGGCGCAACCGGCCTGCCACTGCCGCCCTCCCCGATGGCGCTTCCTCCATCCCACGATCATGTTCGGGTGGCCGTCGTCGGCGCACACCTGACCGGGATGCCCCTTAATTTCCAGCTCACCACGCGCCAGGCCGTTCTGGTGGAAGAGACGCAGACCGCCAGCCAGTATCGTCTGTTTGCCTTATTAGAGGGTCCGATTAAGAAACCCGGCCTGATGCGCACAGAACAGGGGGCGGCCATTACCGTTGAACTCTGGGATATCCCGCTGGCGCGCTTCGGTGAGTTTGTGGCGGAAATCCCTGCCCCACTGGGCATTGGCAATCTGACGCTTGCCGATGGACGTGTGGTGAAAGGCTTTATTTGTGAAGGTGCCGCGCTAACCGGCGCGCTGGAAATCACTGAATTTGGCGGCTGGCGTAACTGGCTTGCCTCGCCTGGGAGTAACTAATTATGTTCAGCACAGTCCTGATTGCTAACCGGGGTGAAATTGCCTGTCGCGCCATCCGCACGCTGAAACGTCTGGGCATTAAAAGCGTGGCCGTGTTTTCCGATGCCGACCGCAACGCACAGCATGTGAAAGAGGCGGATATCGCCGTGGGTCTGGGCGGCGGCAAAGCCAGTGACAGCTATCTGCGCATCGACAAAATTCTGGCGGCGGCGCAGGAAACGGGCGCCCAGGCGGTCTGGCCCGGCTATGGTTTTCTGTCAGAAAGTCTGCCCTTTGCTGCCGCCTGTGAAGAGGCCGGTATCGTGTTTGTCGGTCCCACGGCTGCGCAAATTGGTGAGTTTGGGCTGAAACATCGCGCCCGTGAGTTAGCCGCGCAGGCCGGAGTACCGATGACGCCAGGCACGCCGCTGCTCAACACACTTGATGACGCCCTCAGCGCAGCCGAATCCATCGGTTATCCGGTGATGTTAAAAAGCACGGCAGGCGGCGGAGGCATTGGGCTGACGCGCTGTGCCGACGCCGGGGCACTGCGCAATGCCTGGGAGAGCGTCCGTCGACTGGGCGAACAATTCTTTAGTGACGCAGGCGTTTTCCTCGAACGCTGTATCGATCATGCCCGCCACGTGGAAGTGCAGATCTTCGGTGATGGCAAGGGCACCGTGGTGGCGCTGGGTGAGCGCGACTGTTCGCTGCAACGCCGCAACCAGAAAGTGGTGGAGGAAACCCCCGCGCCCTGCCTGCCCGCGGCCACGCGCGCGGCGTTGCTTGCCTCAGCCGTTCGGCTGGGTGAGGTAGTCAATTACCGCAGCGCGGGGACCGTGGAATACATTTATGATGCACAGCAGGACGCCTTCTATTTCCTGGAAGTGAATACCCGCCTGCAGGTTGAGCATCCGGTCACCGAATGCGTCACCGGCCTCGACCTGGTGGAATGCATGTTGCGCGTCGCCGCTGACGAAGCGATCGACTGGCCGCGCCTGCAGCAGGCACCGCAGGGCGCGTCGATTGAAGTCCGTTTGTACGCCGAAGATCCGTTAAAAAACTTCCAGCCCAGCCCCGGCGTGCTCACGCATGTCAGTTTTCCTGACGATGTCCGTGTGGACAGTTGGGTGACGACCGGCAGCGAGGTTTCCAGCTATTACGATCCGATGATCGCCAAGCTCATCGTCCATGCGGACACGCGAGAGGCGGCGCTGGAAAAACTGCAATGCGCACTGAACGCCACACAACTGCACGGTATCGCCACCAATCTTGATTATCTGCGGCAGGTCGTGGCCACCGAGGCGTTCCGTAGCGGCAAGGTCTGGACACGTTTTCTGGACAGCTTTACGCCCGCGGCAGCCGTGGTCGAAGTGCTGCAGGCGGGCACGTTCAGCTCCATCCAGGACGTGCCGGGCCGGCTGGGTTACTGGAATATCGGCGTACCGCCGTCAGGGCCGATGGATGATTATGCCTTCCGCCTTGCCAACCGCATCGTCGGAAATCACGAGTCGGCGGCCGGGCTGGAATTTACCCTGCAGGGCCCAACGCTGCGCTTTCATTGCGCGGCGACCCTTGCTCTCACAGGGGCAGACTGCGGTGCCACGCTGGATGGCATCCCTGTCAGCAACTGGCAGCCGATAACGGTCAATGCTGGCCAAACGCTGACACTGGGTCGCGCCCAGCGCGGTTGCCGCTGTTATCTGGCTATCCGTAACGGCTTTGATGTCCCGGAATACCTTGGCAGTCGTTCCACCTTTTCTCTGGGCCAGTTTGGCGGGCACGCCGGTCGCACGCTTCGGGTTGCCGATATGCTGCCAGTCTCACAACCGTCACTGGCAGCCTGCACCACGCCCGCGCCGGTCAGCGCTCCGCAGGCACTCAGCCCGGCGCTGATCCCAACGTACACCAGCGAATGGCACATTGGTGTCCTGTACGGACCGCACGGCGCACCTGACTTTTTCACCCAGGCCGCCATCGATGAATTCTTTGCCAGCGACTGGCAGGTTCACTACAACTCCAACCGCCTTGGTGTACGTCTGGTCGGGCCTAAACCGACCTGGACGCGCGCTAACGGCGGTGAAGCGGGCCTGCATCCGTCTAACGTGCACGACTGTGAATACGCGATTGGCGCGATCAACTTCACCGGTGACTTTCCGGTCATCCTGACCCACGACGGTCCCAGCCTCGGCGGCTTTGTCTGCCCGGTGACGATAGCCAAAGCCGAACTGTGGAAGGTCGGCCAGGTCAAACCGGGCGATAAAATTCGCTTCCATCCCATCAGCGTCGAAGAAGCCGTCGCGCTGGAAAATGCCCGGTTGCAGGTCATCGCCACGTTGCGTCCGCACACGGCGCAGACGTTTGACGTACCGTCGCTGGCTGACAACCGCTTTGGCTCCGCTACCTTGCTCGCCGCCGTTGCCGCCACCGACACCACACCGCAGGCGGTATATCGTCAGGCCGGCGATAAATACATTCTGATCGAATATGGCGACAACGTGCTGGATCTGGCGCTCCGCCTCCGTGTTCATCTGCTGATGGCGTCGCTGCGTGAGCGACCGGTTGACGGCATCGAAGAGCTCTCCCCCGGCGTGCGTTCACTGCAAATTCGCTATGACAGCCTTACCCTGTCGCAGTCCCAGTTAATGTCCGAGCTGCTGGCCCGGGAAGCCATGCTCGGTGATGTCAGCACGCTGAAAGTGCCCTCTCGCATTGTCTGGATGCCGATGGCGTTTGAAGACAGCGCTACGCTCGGTGCCGTCGAACGTTATAAAGAAACCGTGCGCGCCAGCGCGCCCTGGCTACCCAATAACGTCGATTTTATTCAACGTATCAATGGATTATCCGATCGTGAACAGGTTCGCGATACGCTGTTCAATGCCAGCTACCTGATTTTGGGCCTGGGCGATGTTTATCTGGGTGCACCCTGCGCGGTGCCGATTGATCCTCGCCATCGCCTGCTCAGCTCCAAGTACAGTCCGGCCCGTACCTTTACCGCAGAGGGCACCGTCGGCATCGGCGGCATGTACATGTGCATTTACGGCATGGACTCTCCCGGCGGTTACCAGCTGGTCGGCCGTACGTTACCCATCTGGAACACCTTCCTGAAAAACCCGCAGTTCGGTGCCGGTGAGCCCTGGCTCCTGCGCTTCTTCGATCAGGTGCGCTTCTATCCGGTGAGCGAAGAGGAACTGGCGCAACTTCGTGATGATTTCCGCGAGGGCCGTGCTGCGCTGCGTATCGAAGAAACTGAATTCGATTTTGCCGCTCACCAGGCGTTTCTGGCGGCGAACGCCGACGACATTGCGGCGTTTCGCCAGCGCCAGGCCGCGGCATTTGAGCAGGAGGTTCGGCTCTGGTCGCAGGAGGAGCCGGAAGCCCCCGCTTCCACTGAGGCCGAGTCAGACGCGCCCGCTGAGGATAACAGCGCGCAGGCTGTACAGGCAGATATGAACGGCAACATCTGGAAAGTGCTGGTGCAGGCGGGCGAGACGGTGAGCGCCGGACAAACGCTGGTGATTGTTGAGGCAATGAAAATGGAACTGGCCATTACGGCTCCCTGCGCGGGTCGGGTGAAACGCGTGGCCTGTCAGGCCGGCCGCCCTGTCAGCCCTGGCGACACGCTGCTTTGGCTGGAATAAGGAGCGCCGATGACGACCCGATCAACACGAAGCAAAGCCCGCCCGGAAGCACTGGCAGAACGGGTTTACCAGGCACTGAAAAACGACATTTTTGAGTTCCGCCTGATGCCCGGCGACCGCTTCAGCGAAAGTGAGATTGCAGAGCGCATGGCGGTCAGCCGCACTCCGGTTCGCCAGGCCCTGTTCTGGCTGGAGAGTGAAGGCTATGTCGACGTGTGGTTTCGCAGCGGCTGGCAGGTGAAAGCCTTTGATTTTGCCTACTTCGAAGAGCTGTACGATTTGCGTACCGTCCTGGAGTGCGAGGCGGTCACGCGCCTGTGTGCGTTGCCGCCGACCCAATGCGCCGACCGACTACGCGAGCTGTATCAGTTCTGGTGCGAAGCCGCGCAGGTAGAAGATGGCAAACGGGTTTCACAGCATGATGAGGCGTTTCATATGACGCTGGTCGCCGCTGCGGGCAATGCGGAAATGGCGCGGATCCATGCCGAGCTGACAGAGAAAATCCGCATTATCCGGCGACTTGATTTTACCCGGGAAGATCGTATCGCGGCGACCTATCGCGAACACGCACATATTTTGCGAGCCATTTTATTGCAAGAGACCCGCGACGCCCGCCAGATCCTGACCGGGCACATTGCCGTCAGTAAAGCGGAGGTCAGAAAAATCACGCTACACATGCTCCAGCAGGCCCGGCTTCAACCCATTGAATAACGTATCCATACCATTAGGGGTTTACCATCGATGAAAAGACGTTCATTGCTTAAAGCTTTTGCTCTCTCAGCTACCGTCGCGGGCATGGGGTTCGCCTGGAGCGCTCAGGCGGCTGACACCATCAAAGTAGGCATCATGCACTCCCTTTCCGGCACCATGGCCATTTCTGAAACGCCACTTAAAGATGTCGCCCTGATGACCATCGATGAAATTAACGCCAAAGGCGGCGTGCTGGGGAAAAAACTGGAGCCCGTAGTGGTGGATCCGGCCTCAAACTGGCCGCTGTTCGCCGAGAAAGCCCGGCAACTGCTGACCCAGGACAAAGTGGCTGTGGTGTTTGGTTGCTGGACCTCGGTATCGCGCAAATCCGTGCTGCCGGTCTTTGAAGAACTGAATGGCCTGCTCTTCTATCCGGTGCAGTACGAAGGTGAAGAGATGTCGCCGAACGTCTTTTATACCGGTGCAGCACCAAACCAGCAGGCGATTCCGGCGGTGGAATACCTGATGAGCCAGGATGGCGGCGGGGCCAAACGTTTCTTCCTGCTGGGAACAGATTATGTTTATCCCCGCACCACCAACAAGATTTTACGCGCCTTCCTGCATTCAAAAGGCGTGCAGGATAAAGATATCGAGGAAGTGTACACCCCGTTTGGCTACAGCGATTACCAGACCATCGTCTCTAATATCAAGACGTTCGCCGCTGGCGGCAAAACCGCGGTGGTCTCCACCATCAATGGCGATTCCAACGTACCGTTCTACAAGGAACTGGCTAACCAGGGCATCAAAGCCACCGATATCCCGGTCGTAGCCTTCTCGGTGGGTGAAGAGGAACTTCGTGGGATTGATACTAAACCGCTGGTCGGTCAGCTGGCAGCCTGGAACTATTTTGAATCCTTAGATAACCCGACCAACGCGAAATTTGTTGCCGACTATCGGGCTTATGCAAAAGCGCACAATCTGCCGAATGCCAGCACCGTGGTAACCAATGACCCGATGGAAGCCACCTACGTAGGCATTCATATGTGGGCGCAGGCCGTCGAGAAAGCCGGTACGACCAATGTGGATAAAGTGCGTGCGGCCATGGCCGGTCAGACCTTTAAGGCCCCGGACGGGTTTACCCTGACGATGGATCAGACCAACCACCATCTGCACAAACCCGTGATGATTGGCGAAGTTGAAGAAAACGGTCAGTTTAACGTGGTCTGGCAGACGGACAAACCGGTACGTGCCCAGCCCTGGAGCCCGTATATTCCCGGCAATGATAAAAAACCGGATCATCCCGTGAAAACGACGCAGTAAAACTCAGACCGCCCTCGCGCTGGCTGTGAGGGCGGCCGTCAGGACATCCTATGCTCGCCCTTTTGATGAGGCTCACCATGATGCTTCGCCTGAATTTTTTAGCGTTATTGCTGCTTCTGCCGCTGTTTGCCAGCGCCGGACCCGCTACGGATTTTGCCGCCGCCAGCCGAACTCAGCAGGCCGATCTGCTGCAACAGTGGGCCGCTGCGCCAGATGCCCGCCGTTTACCCTTGCTGGAAGCGTTAAAAGCCGAAACCGTCGTAACGGATCAGAACCACCATCCCTTTAGTAAAACCGGGAATACGCTTCAGCCACTGGATGACGCCGCACAGCCCAACGGCGACGTTAAAAAGCTGTTTATGAACAACCGCCTGCGTGTACTGGTCGCCAGTGCTCTCGCCGCCCATCAGCTGGTAAGCCCTGATGCCGGCGTGCGCCTGCGCGCGGCGCAGCAGTTACAAAACGACGCGGCCGCTGACCTGCTTCCGCTCATAGAGAAACGCCTCAGTGTTGAAACGGATCCTCAGGTTCATGCTGCGCTGGCCATGACGGCGGCCAGTCTGCAGCTGACCAGCCCGCAGCCGATAGTGCGGCTGCGAGCGGTCAAACTGCTGGGCGAATCCAGCGATCCTAATACTCAGGCCAGCCTGCAGCGCCTGACGCAGCCCGCAGCCGAGCCCGATGAAACGGTGCGAGAGGCAGCGGCAGACAGCCTGAAGCAGATGAAAAGTCGCCTGATGTGGGGCGATCTGCTGGGGCAGGCATTCAGCGGGCTCTCGCTGGGATCGATCCTGCTGCTGGCCGCGCTGGGCCTGGCCATCACCTACGGTCTGCTGGGGGTGATCAATATGGCGCACGGTGAAATGCTGATGCTGGGCGCGTATGCCACCTGGCTGGTACAAAACCTGTTCCAGCAGTTTGCACCGCAGTATATCGCCTGGTATCCGCTGCTGGCGCTGCCGGTCGCGTTTCTGATGACGGCAGCCATTGGAATGGCGCTGGAGCGCACCATCATTCGCCATTTGTATGGCCGCCCACTGGAAACCCTGCTCGCGACCTGGGGCATCAGCCTGATGCTGATTCAGCTGGTGCGTATGCTGTTTGGTGCGCAGAACCTGGAGGTCGCCAATCCCGCCTGGCTGTCGGGCGGATTGCAGGTGCTGCCCAATCTGGTTCTGCCCTGGAACCGCATTGCAGTCATCCTGTTCGTGGTGTTTGTGCTGATACTAACCTGGCTGCTCCTCAACCGTACGCGGCTGGGGATGAACGTGCGCGCCGTCACCCAAAACCGGGCCATGGCCGACTGCTGTGGCGTGCCGACGGGCCGCGTGGACATGCTGGCATTTGGTCTGGGTTCCGGTATCGCGGGGCTGGGCGGCGTCGCTCTGTCGCAGTTAGGCAATGTCGGGCCAGAACTGGGCCAGGGCTACATCATCGATTCTTTCCTGGTAGTGGTGCTGGGCGGCGTCGGCCAGCTTGCCGGAACCGTGGTCGCCGCACTGGGACTGGGCATTCTCAACAAAGTGCTGGAGCCTCAGATGGGGGCCGTATTGGGGAAAATCCTTATTCTGGTGTTGATCGTGCTGTTTATTCAGAAACGTCCGCAGGGACTGTTTGCCGTGAAAGGAAGGGTGACTGACTGATGACGCAACCTCTCACCTTACGTCTGACGCGTCAGGCACCGCGCCTGACGCTGGGCATTGGCGCAGTCGTTACGCTGCTGCTGCTGATCATGCCGTTCCTGGCACTGCTGCCCGCCTCGCATCCGCTGGCGATCTCCACCTATACCTTAACGCTGGTCGGTAAAATTCTGTGCTACGCCGTGGTCGCGGTGGCGCTGGATCTGGTGTGGGGTTATGCGGGCTTACTTTCTCTGGGGCATGGCCTGTTTTTTGCGCTGGGCGGCTATGCGATGGGCATGTACCTGATGCGCCAGGCCTCCGGGGACAGCCTGCCCGCGTTTATGACCTTCCTGTCCTGGGATCGGCTGCCGTGGTTTTGGGCAGGCACGCAGCATTTCGCCTGGGCGCTGTGTCTGATTGTCCTCGTGCCGGGCCTGCTGGCGCTGGTGTTTGGTTTTTTTGCCTTCCGCTCGAAAATCAAAGGCGTGTATTTCTCAATCATGACCCAGGCGCTGACCTATGCCGGCATGCTGCTGTTCTTTCGCAACGAAACCGGTTTTGGCGGTAACAACGGCTTTACCGGTTTTACGACCCTGCTGGGCTTTAGTGTGACCTCAACCAACACGCGCATCGGCTTGTTTATTGCTACCGTCATGCTGCTGTTAGCAAGCCTGGTGCTGGGCTTCGCGCTGGCCCGCAGTAAATTTGGCCGGGTGCTGACCGCTGTTCGGGATGCCGAAAACCGCCTGATGTTCTGCGGTTACGATCCCCGGGGTTTTAAGCTGTTCGTCTGGACCCTCTCGGCCATGCTATGTGGCCTGGCAGGCGCGCTCTATGTGCCCCAGGTTGGCATTATTAACCCCAGTGAAATGTCCCCGACCAACTCCATTGAAGCCGCTATCTGGGTCGCACTTGGCGGGCGCGGTACGCTTATCGGTCCGTTGCTCGGGGCCGCCATCGTCAACGGCGCGAAAAGCGTCTTCACCGTGGCTTTTCCGGAGTACTGGCTGTTTTTCCTGGGGATGATGTTTATTTTGGTCACGCTGTTTCTGCCGCGTGGCGTGATGGGTTTACTGCGCCGGAGAAAAGATGACTGAGACCCTGTTCACCCAAACTCTGCCAGCCGATCGTTATCGTGCCCAGCGCGATCCGGTCCTGCAGTTGGCTAACATCACCGTAACCTTTGAGGGGTTTCGTGCGCTTAACAATCTCTCTTTACAGATTGGCGTCGGTGAACTGCGCTGCATCATTGGCCCTAATGGCGCAGGTAAAACTACGCTGATGGACGTTATTACCGGCAAAACGCGTCCCGACACAGGGCAGGTCATTTACGATCAGGATAAAAACCTCATCGCCCTGTCTCCGGTGGAGATTGCCCGTAGCGGAATTGGGCGCAAATTTCAGAAGCCGACAGTGTTTGAAGCGCTGACGGTATTTGAGAATCTGGAGATTGCCCTGAAAACCACCAAAACCGTCTGGGCCAGCCTGCGTGCGCGCCTTGACAGCGCGCAACGGGATCGGATCGATGAGATCCTGACGCTGCTGCGGCTTAGCGCCGCCCGCCAGCGAACGGCAGGTCTGCTGTCGCATGGCCAAAAGCAATTTCTTGAAATCGGCATGCTGCTGGTGCAGGAACCGCACCTGCTGCTGCTTGATGAGCCCGCTGCGGGCATGACCGATGCGGAAACTGACTACACCGCAGAACTGTTTCGCAGTCTGGCGGGCAAGCATTCACTTATGGTGGTTGAGCACGATATGGGCTTCGTGGAAACTATTGCCGATCACGTCACCGTTTTGCATCAGGGAGCCGTACTGGCAGAAGGTTCCCTGCGCGAGGTACAGGCCAACGAGCAGGTCATTGACGTTTATTTGGGGCGCTAAATGTTACAGGTATCTGAACTGCATCAGTATTATGGCGGCAGCCACATTCTGCGTGGCCTGTCTTTTGAGGTTAAACAGGGTGAAGTCACCTGCCTGCTCGGCCGCAACGGTGTGGGGAAAACCACGCTGCTGAAATGCCTGATGGGCTTAATACCGGCTAAATCGGGCGAGGTGTGCTGGCAGGACAATATCATCAACGGGCGAAAGCCCCACCAGCGCGTGCAGGCCGGCATGGCTTACGTGCCGCAGGGGCGGGAGATTTTTCCGCGTCTGACGGTTGAAGAGAATCTGCTGATGGGTCTGTCACGCTTCTCATCCTCGCAGGCAAAGCAGGTGCCTGAAGAGATTTACCAGCTGTTTCCGGTATTGTTCGATATGAAATCCCGCCGGGGCGGCGATCTGTCCGGCGGCCAGCAACAGCAGTTGGCCATTGGCCGGGCGCTGGCCAGCCGTCCACAGTTGCTGATCCTCGACGAGCCTACCGAAGGGATTCAGCCTTCAGTGATCAAAGAGATTGGCCTGGTGATCCGCCAACTGGCACAGCGCGGCGACATGGCGATTCTGCTGGTCGAGCAGTTTTATGATTTTGCCGCGGACCTGGCCGACCGCTATCTGGTCATGTCGCGCGGTGAAATTATCCAGCGCGGGCGCGGTGAAGAGATGGAAACGGATAACGTGCGGAGCCTGGTCGCCATCTGATTCTCCTCCTGTCAGGCAGGTCGGCGCGCAGGCTGACCTGCCTGGATCGCGGCACCCTGCGCTTTCTTCCCACCTGAGCCATGCACGCCCACGGTACGCATCCGTGACCGGCCCGTTTCTTTTCCGTCGTTAAATTCTTGTGTAATAACGCACAAGACATCTTGTAATAAATAACAGTAAGTATAATAATTCTCATTTGCATTCAATATGCATAACACCTTTGTCACATGACTTTCTGCGCCTTTCTTCTACCGGGCGCGTTGTATTTGCCTTTGTAAGGGATAAACAATGAGAATGCCTTTTGGCCCGAAACGGTTAGCGCTACTGTGTTCCATCGCCATTGCCGCCCCTGCGGTCTCCTTTGCCGCCGATACGCTGGTGGTGACAGCAAAGCCGGAAGAAACGTCGACCACGCCCACCGAAGGCTACACGGCGACCGTCAGTAAAGGGGCAACCAAAACCGATCGTCCTTTGATCACCACCGGTCAGTCCGTTTCGGTCGTGACGCGCCAGCAAATGGCCGATCAGGGCGCAATGGATGTGAATCAGGCGCTTAACTACACCGCCGGTGCCTTCACGAACTTCGCTGGCGCAGCCACCCGCTACGACACGGTCTCTCTGCGCGGCTTCCACGGCGGCGATGTCGATAACATTTTCCTGGACGGTCTGCGCCTGATGAGCGATCCCGGCAGCTATAACGTGCTGCAGGTCGATCCCTGGTTCCTCGACCGTATTGATGTGATTAAAGGCCCCTCTTCTGCCCTGTATGGACAGACGGTGCCGGGTGGTTTAGTGATCGAAAGCTCCAGACGTCCGCAGTATGCGCCTGAGGGACATTTCCGTTTGTCTACCGGCAACCATAACACCAACAGCGCTGCGTTTGATTACACCAATGCCATCAACGATCAGTGGGCGTTTCGCCTGACCGGCATAACACGCAACAGTGATACGCAGTACGATCATACACGCGAAGAAAAATATGCGATTTCGCCTTCACTGCTGTGGCAACCTGATGAGGATACGTCACTCCTGCTGCGCGCTTATCTGCAAAAAGATCCGTCCGGCGGCTATCACAGTGCCGTGCCAGGGGACGGCAGCATCACCGAACATAACGGGCGTAAGCTCAGCACCGGTTTCTATGATGGCGACAGCGCGCTGGATCAGTTTAAGCGGCGGGAGCAAATTTACAGCGCGGAATTCGCTCACCGCTTTAATGAAACCTGGGCGTTTCGCTCGAATGCCAGTTACTCCCATTCCAATGTCGATCTGGATCAGGTTTATCAGATTGGCTGGGCATCACCGCAGTCCGAACTGCTCAATCGCTACTATTCCGGCTCGCGTTCGTCGCTGCAGGCGTACGCGATTGATAACCAGCTGGAAGCCGACTTTGATACCGGTCCGGTGGATCACAAGGTGGTGCTGGGTGCGGAATACCATCAGTACACGAACGATTTACGGGATGCCAGCGGCCCAGCCAGTTCACTCAATGCGCTGACAGGTCAGGCCGTGGGCGTGAATCCGGCTTACGTGTTTACAAATTCACAGCGTCGTTACTATCAAACCGGCGTGTACCTGCAGGATGAGCTGAAATGGGACAAATGGCATCTGGATCTCTCAGGCCGCTACGATCGCATCGTGTCTGAAAACCGCCAGTACAGCACCGATACCCAATATCGTCGTCAGGATGATCACGTCAGTGGCCGGGCGGCGCTGCTGTATGCCTTTGATAACGGGATTTCGCCCTACGTCAGCTACAGCCAGGCGATTACGCCACAGTCCCTTTCCGGACGGGATGGCAACCTGCTGAAGCCAACGACCTCGGAGCAGTATGAGACCGGCATTAAGTACCAGCCCGTGGGCACGTCCGATCTCTACTCCGCCGCGATCTACGACCTGACACAGAATGATGTCGGTAACCGCGTGGTAGTAGGCTCCTATTATGAACCGGCTGGCAAAGTGCACTCTCAGGGCCTCGAACTGGAAGCGCATAATCAGCTCACCCCGCGACTGAGCACGCTGGCGAGCGTGACGGTGAACCATGTGCGCTTCAAAGATTCCATTGACGGCAATAACGGCCACACGCCTTACGTGACGCCTGACTCGATGGCGTCTGCCTGGGCGAAATACCAGTTTGATGCGGGAATCAGCGTCGGTGCTGGCGTGCGTTACATTGGTCGGCAGTGGGCAGACAATGAGAACATCACACGTCTGCCTTCCGCTACGCTGTTTGACGCCTCGGTCCGCGCTGATTTGGGTGCCTGGAACAGCAGCCTCAAAGGCGCGTTTGTGCAGCTTAATGCCAATAACCTGACCGATCGCGACTACGTTTCTGCCTGCTATGGCACGGGCTTCTGCTACTGGGGCGCAGAGCGCACCGTGGTGGCGACCGTCGGCTACGATTTCTGATCCCTGCCAGGGCGGCAATCCGTGCCGCCTGTCACCGCTTATGCCACAGCGGCGCAATATCGCCGCTGTTTTTCTCGCAGAAAAACACGTACCAGCCACAGCCACAGCACACCACAGATCAGATTCAACAGGCTGAAGCCTGCGGTACCGCCATGAAAATAGGCCGCTTTGCCTGCCTCAATCCCAAAAGCAAAGACCACCATACTGACCATGCCCAGCATCGCTGCCACGCTGCCCTTCCCTGCCTGACTGGAAAATAACGTCAGTCGGTACAGTCCGGCATTGACCATCCCGCTGCCGAAGCCGTACAGGCTGAGGCCTGCCGTGAGCCCAATGTAGCTGTCCGCCTGCCATAACGTGCTCAGCGCAGCGATTAAAAGCCCTGTAACCACAGGCCAGGCCCCCAACCGTAACGGCTGCTCGACGGAGAGACGGCTGGCCAGTCGTCCCAGCGTGAGATTCCCGGCAATCATTGCCATAAAGACCGGCAGTTGAAGCAGCGCGTAATCCAGTCGGCTCAGGCCCAGACCGTGGATCAGGATAACAGGCGAAAGCGCGACCCATGTCAGGCAGGGAATCGTCACCAGGCCAATAGCCAGCGAACCGCACATCACCTGGCGGTCTTTTAGTAACGCATAATAGCCCGCCGCCAGCGACGGCAGCGATACGGAGGTGCGTCTGTCACCGGCGGTTTCCGGCATCGACAGGCCCAGGCCAATGAGCGACAGCGCGGCCAGAGCAGCGAAAAACAGAAACAGTGTGCGCCAGTCTGCGACGGCCAGAAACGCCGTACCCGCCAGCGGCCCGGCCAGCGGAGCCAGCAGCGCAACGTTCGCCATCAGCGCCATCATCTTTACGCTGAGTGCCTCGTCAAAAGCCTCCTGAATGGCGGCATAGCCCACCGCACCGATAAAGCACAGGCTGATGCCCTGCAGAAAGCGCAGCAGGATAAATGGCCCGATGCCCTGCACCCAGTGCGTCGCCAGACAGGTCAGCATAAAAAACGCAACACCGGTCAGCAGGACCGGACGGCGGCCCAGCTTGTCGGACAGCGGCCCCAGGAGCCACTGTAACAGCATCCCGCCCATCAGATAGGCGGTCAACGAGGTGGCCACCCACTCCGGGCCCACGTGAAAAGCCTGTGTGACCCGCAGCATGCCGGGCTGAATCATGTCATGCGCGAGATAGGTGGCAAACTCAAACAGCACCAGCGATAAAGGAAATAACAGATGTCGTCGCGTCAGGCGCGAGACAGGTTGAAAACGAGCCATCGTCAGTATTATCCAGTAAAACGAGAAAAACGCGGCCGCCAGGGCGACCGCGCTGATGGGAAAGGCGATGATGATCCCGTTAACGCCACCGGGCGACAGGATTCTCCAGCGTGCCGGCAAACTTGAGGTTTTCGGCAGGATCGGACAGGTTGATCATCTGCTGATTATTGGCCAGCTGCAGGCGGTTCAGACAGGAGCGGGTAAAGGTGGGCGCAAACATATCGTAGCGGGCAAATTTACTGGCCAGCTGCGGATGCGCCTGCTGATAATCCTTCACGCACTGTGCCACCAACTGCCAGAACTGACTCTCGGGCAGCGTACCTGACTGGTGCAAAATCGCGCTGATAAAGCGGAAGATACAGTCAAAGACGTCGGTAAAAATCGACAACAGCTTCAGTTCTTCAGGCACGTCTACCGCCAGACGCTGGACGTTCTCCGGCAGTACCGCCTCCGGGTTCATGACGGCGATTTCTTCGCCAATGTCTTTCATGTAGGCGCTGACCGGCACATTGTTTTCCAGCAGCAGGATCAGATTTTCGCCG
Organism: Pantoea sp. SGAir0180; assembly: GCF_043546245.1. Lineage (NCBI taxonomy): Bacteria > Pseudomonadati > Pseudomonadota > Gammaproteobacteria > Enterobacterales > Erwiniaceae > Pantoea > Pantoea sp. SGAir0180. Next base: position 3,127,022 of record NZ_CP028071.1, read on the forward strand.
TGGGGCATAAACACCAGATCGTGTTGATAGAAGCAGTGCAGCAGCGGACTGAGGTAACAGTTAAGGTAACGTTCAACCCACTGTGCCGCGGGCAGGCCTGAGTCGGCGATCAGTGCGGGCAGTAACGGCTGCTGATGATGATCAACATGCAGGAACGCCGCCATGGTCATCAAGCGCTGGCCGGGCTGCAAATCAGGAACCGGATTATCGCGCCACAGGGCCGCAAACATTTTCTTATAGGCGGAATCGCCCTTAATGGCACGTTCGTAATGGCGGTTGTGATAGCCCACGGCGGCCACCTCGCGCAGGATGCGGAAGTTGCAGCGCTGAAGCCAGCTGTCGTTTGCCACCAGCGTTTCCAGCCATTCATTAATCGCAGGCGTGGTCGCCATATAGTACGGCGACAAGCCGCGCATAAAGCCCATGTTGAGCACCGACAGGGCAGTTTTCACATAACGCTTGTGGGGCTGGCTGCGGTTAAAGAAGGTACGAATCGACTGCTGCGCCTGATACTGGTCATCACCGATGCCCAGATAAATAATGTCCCGACTGGCAATATCCGCCGCAAACACCGTCAGCAGCTTGTTCTGCCACTGCCACGGATGCACGGGCATAAAGATATAGTCCTCGGGTTCCACCCCGTGGCTTGTCAGCTGAGCCGCGAACCGATCCAGAATGGACTGCCCTAGCTCCTCCTGCAGCAACTGCGTATAGCTCAGCGCGCTGAGGCTGGAGAAATGGGCATGACGACGGTGCACGGCTACCCAGATGAGATTTACCGGCGCGGCGGCCTCTGGAGCATAAGCCAGGTAATCCCGCGCATCGAAGCCGATGCGGCCGTTATTGGCGACGAAGCAGGGATGCCCTTCCGTCATGGAGGATTCCACGGTCTGGAAGTCCGCTTTTACCAGCGCCTGGCTGTCTGGATTCTGCTTCTGCAACTTAAATACGCTGCTGCATAAGGTGCTGCTGATCTCTTCCATGTAGGTGGCTAACAGCGCCTGAGGAATGCCGATCTGCGCATTAAACTCCTCAATAAACTGCAGCGCATCCAGCGGTAACGCCCGACCATTCTCCTGCTTTTCCAGTGAGGCAACGTCGATATCCCAGTGGTCCAGCGCCAGACGCTGAGCGGAAAAATGGTACTCTGCCTCGGCACCCGGCACGGCCAGGCGATAACGTCCTGGGTGCATTTCGTCGGGGACGATCAGCTTTTCATGCGCGAATTCGGCAATCGCTTTACGAATCAGTAAACGGTTAACCTGCAGCCAGTGAGGTCCGGTGAGATGGGCACCGGTTAACAGTGAGGTGGCGTGATTCATTCGTGAGTCCTGCAGTAAAGCCTGTTGATAATCGTCGCGCTGACAGAAGGCGAGCCAGGCGGTTTTGTGGCCCATATCAATGGTGTGCTGGTAGCGAAAACCCGCACGTTTGTTCAGGCGATGGATTTTGTCGTTGCGCACATCCGGTTCGACCACCACGCGACTGACCTCGGGGCGGCTGAACAGGTAGTCCATAACGGTGCTGAAGACCTGCCAGCTAAATTCCCTGACCGGGGTTTCCGCGGGCGCGATCAGAATATGCATGCCGTAGTCGTCCGGCTGAGCGGGATAGTATTTACCTACTTCATCCTCGCGGGCGCGATAGCATTCGACAAGGAAGGCCGGTTCACCATTGCAGCAGCCGATCAACGCCGCATGCGGATCCCTGGCCGTCAGCTGGTGGTAAAAGTCGGCGACCTGCTCTGGTGTGTCATTCTGCATTCCCCAGAAGCGGGCATAGTCGCGCGTCACCCAGCGATGAATCAGCGTGGCGTCAGCGGCCTGCATAGGGCGGAGGGTAAACTGGCCTGCCGGGCGGGCGGCAGTGAAAAGCGTTAACTGTGACATATTACGATTCCGATTGAGCCGGGAAAGTCTGGAAGGCAATCTGCCGTTCGACGGGATAGATCTCTTTGCCGGTGATTTCACGCAGCAGCACCGAATTGCGATAGCAGGCCATACCCAGATCCGGTGTAACGAAGCCGTGCGTGTGCAGCTCCGCGTTCTGCACGAAGATCTGGTTGTGGCGATCAATGCTGTAGTTACGCTGAACGTCGTAACGGCCCTTCTCGTCCCAGCGCAGACGCTGGCTGATGCCTTCAATAAACATCGGCGGACGATACTGATAGCCCGTTGCCATCACCAGACCGTGCGTACGGCGGGTAAAGGCACAATCCTGCTCCTGCTGATGCAGCGCGAGCTCGAACTCTCCGTTGGGTAATGCGCGCATTCCGGTCAGTTCTGAATGGGTGAACAGGTTAACGTTCAGCGCGCCATCCAGTTGCTTAACGTACATCAGATCGTAGATAGCGTTGATCAGCGTGCTGTTGATGCCTTTATAGAGATTTTTGTGGCGCGCATTCAGCACATCGCGTTTCTCACCCGGCAGCGCGTGGAAATAGTCCACCCATTCTGGCGAGGTCATCTCCAGCGTCAGTTTGGTATATTCCAGCGGATAAAAGCGTGGCGCACGGGTTATCCAGTTCAGCTGATAGCCAAACCGATCGATCTCCGTAAGCAGATCGTAATAGATCTCTGCCGCGCTCTGCCCGCTACCCAGTACGGTAATGGACGGTTTTTTCTGCAAATCCGCCTTATTCGCCAGATACTGACTGGAGTGCGTAAAACGCGACCGGAATGGATGGCTGCAGGCAGGCAGCCAGGCTTCAGGACCGGTGCCTAACACCAGCCTGCGGGTCAGCCAGTCCTGCTGCTGCCCACTGACCGTATCGACTGCCCGCACGCGGTAGCACTGCAACGCTTCGTCGTAGCTCACATAGTCCACGCGCGTGTTCCAGCGCAGGTTACTCAGCTTTGAACAGGCCCACTGACAGTACTGGTTGTACTCTTTACGCATCAGGAAAAAGTCTTCGCGGATATAGAACGAATACAGTTTTCCTTTCTGCTTCATATAGTTCAGCAGACTGTAAGGACTGGTGGGATCGGCCAGCGTCACCAAATCGGCCATAAACGGCGTTTGCAGATGCGCACTTTCCAGCATCATGCCGGTATGCCAGTCAAAGCCCGGATTCTGATCCAGAAAGAGGCCATTCAGCCCTTCAACAGGTTCACTCAGACAGGCCAGGCTGAGATTGAAAGGACCGATGCCAATTCCGATAAAGTCATAAATGTTGTCGTTCATCGTACCGTTCTCACTGGTTAGCGGCTTGCAAAGTCAGGTCACGTGCCTGCTCCCGGCCGTAATGGACAATCAGGGCAATGACGTCTTCCATGTCAGCCACCGTAGTGGTGGGATTCAGCAGGGTAAATTTGAGGTACTGGTGACCCTCGACTTTCGTACCGGCGATCACCGCGTTACCCGAGCGGAACAGCGCCTTGCGGATACCGGCATTGATGGCATCCAGCTGTGCGGCCCGCATGTCAGGCCGGGGTACGAAACGGAAGATTTGTGTGGTCAGTTCAGGCGCATGCAGCACCTCAATAGACGGATGGGCTTTCAGCAACTGATGGGTTGCCTCGGTCAACGTCAGGATGGTATCGAATGCTTCCCCCAGCGCCGCCGGGCCCATGATGCGCAACGTCAGCCACATTTTCAGCGCGTCAAACCGGCGCGTCGTCTGAATACTTTTGTTGACCAGGTTTGGCGTCCCTTCCTGCTGGGCGCTGAGCGGATTGAGGTAATCGGCATGGTGCGTCACATGGCTGAGGTGCTGTTTATCGCGCACGAAAAACGCCCCGCAGCTGACGGTCTGGAAAAATGACTTGTGGTAATCCACCGTCACCGAGTCCGCTTTTTCGATACCACTGAGGCGCTGCCGCTGCGTTTCAGATACCAGCAGGCCACAGCCGTAAGCCGCATCGACGTGCATCCAGATGCCGTACTGCTGACACAGATCCGCGATAGCGTTCAGCGGATCGATACTGCCAAAATCGGTGGTGCCACTGGTGGCCACGACGGCGATGGGAATCAGGCCCTGCGCATGGCAGTGCTCAATTTCGCGCTCAAGCTGTACGCTGTCCATGCGGTAGTGTTCGTCGTAATCCACGGAAATCACCGCATCGTAGCCCAGGCCAAGAATTGCCATCGACTTCTGAATACTGAAATGACTCAGTCGGGAGGTCAGCACGCGCCATTTCGCGGCCTCCGTCGGCAACCCCTTATGCTTGATCAGGTGACCCGGATGGTGCGTGGCGCACCAGCTGTCCCGCGCCAGCAGCATCGCCATCAGGTTGGACTGCGTACCGCCACTGGTAAAGATGCCGTCTGCGCTCGCAGGCAGGCCGATGCGGCCCAGCGTCCAGTCAATGACCTTCTGCTCAATCAGCGTGCCGCCCGCGCTTTGATCCCAGGTATCGACGGAGCTGTTTACCGCCGCCATGATCTGCTCTGCCAGCAGCGAGGGCAGCACAACCGGGCAGTTAAGATGGGCGACATATTTGGGGTGATGAAACCAGACGGCATCGCGCAGGTAAAGTGACCGCAGCTCTTCCAACGCGGCTTCGTTGCTGCCCAGAGGCTGATCAAGGTCGACGGCGCTGAACGCCGGGGCCAGCTCATGGGGCAGGATTCCGCTGAACGGCTTCTCCACGCGCTGCACCGTGCTGCTGATCAGCGCCAGCGCCGCGTGCGTTTGCTGCTGCCACGCCGTAATCTGCGCCTCGTTAAAGATGACGTCCTGAGCCGCAGGAATATCTTCAGACAGATGTCGGCGCGGGACCGACAGAGTTTGCTTACGTAACACCATATCCTGTTCCTTTGTTTAAGACGTAAGTCGCCTGGCCGCCCCGGTAAAAGGGCAGCAGATCGTGCCAGACCGCACGTGTCAGTTCAGATTCGGTAATCTTTAGCCGGTACAGCTAACCCATCAGCCCTGAAAAATTGAGAATTTATGTTCGCAAAAATCCAAAAAACTACATTTTGTGTGGTTTATTTGTATTTACTGAGTAATTATTAACGAAAATGACAACATAAATAATAATCATTATCATTCAATTTTTGGAAGTGTAACCATTCTCATAAGTATAACTAATATCTATTTACGTGATCTTGATCACAAAAAGTAGGCGAAAGGAGCCGCCAGGCTAACAAAACAGGCTTCCCCACGGCCTGATGCCGTAGGGAAGTGCTGTTTTCAAGATGTAAATACAGATGACGGGATGCAGAGGCTCAGCCCCGGCACGGTTCTACATTGCGGTCTGGGCATCAAGCCTGAATACACTGACGTTCTCAACCAGCGCGCTGACCTGCTGGTCTAATGCCCGTGCGGACTGGGCTGACTGCTGTGATAAGGTTGCGTTTTGCTGCGTCGCGGCATCCATATGCGTCACCGCCAAATTGACTTGTTCAATACCGGCACTCTGTTCAGCGCTGGCAGCAGAGATATTCTCCATGAGCGTACACAGCTGTTTTACGCTCTCAACGATCGCCTGCATGGATGCCCCCGCGCCTTTTACAAGTGAATTGCCTTGCGCAACCAGCGTCACCGATCGATCCGTGAGTCCCCGAATCTCGCGGGCCGCCGTAGCGGAACGCTGCGCCAGTGCACGGACCTCTGAAGCGACAACGGCAAAACCGCGTCCGTCGTTACCAGCACGGGCGGCTTCTACCGCCGCGTTAAGGGCCAAAATATTCGTCTGGAAAGCAATGCCGTCAATTACCGTAACGATGTCATTAATTTCGCGTGAAAACTGATGGATATCTTCCATGGCAATGACCACTTTTTCGACCACCTCACCGCCATCATCGGCGCGCTGGCGCGTATCACGTGCAATGATGCTGGCATGATGGGCATTTTCTGCATTGATTTTTACAACAGAGGTCAGTTGTTCCATTGACGCCGCCGTTTCTTCCAGCGCACTGGCTTGCGCTTCATTACGTGAAGAAAGCTCACGGCTGCCATGTGCCACCTGATCTGTCGTGGCCGCAATGGCCTCTGTTCCACCGCGAACACCGATCACAATGCGTGTCAGGCTCGTATTCATATCGCGCAGTGCGGCCATCAATTGTGCCGTTTCATCATATCCGCTGACGCTAATATGGGCGCGCAGGTCACCCGCTGCTACCGTTTTGGCTATCGTGATTGCCTGTTTCAACGGTTGCGTAATGCTCTGGATAAGCCACCATGTAATTCCCACGCCCACTAACAGGATGCATCCCATTGCGATCAGCAACAGCAGGCGCGTTTGTTGGTAATGCGCAAGGTTACTCGCATCAATGTCCCGATGCATTTCCTGCGCACGCGCTAAGGTCGACGTGACCAGCGCATCGATTTGCTGGGTGGGCGCACGATCAATGCCCGTTACCTGATGATCGACCCGCGCGGGGCTGCTGATGTCGTTGATAACAGAGCTGTTCAGCGCCGTCAGGTACTGGCGTTCCAGCCCGGCATGCGCCGCGCGCGCCTGCTCAACCGGGGCAACTGGCAGGTTCAGCATGGCCTGAATCTGACTGAGCCGGGTCAATAATTGCTGCGTTTTCTGGCTTTCATTCAAAAAGGCCGTTTTATATTTATCAAATGTATTTTGTCCTTGTGTTCCACGCAGCAGAATATTCTTCCACTCCTGCACTTGTATTTTGAACTGCACCTGCGCGCTGCGCGCAGTATCAATACTTTCTGCAATGAGCATCTCCTTTGCCATAACGGCCTGACTGTTCTCTAAAGCCTGTCCGTTAACACGTAATCCGTTCACCCCCATCAACAGGGTTGCAAGCAGCAGCAACGTGGCAAGAAAACCGAGTCTTTGACCAATTTTAAATCGATTGAGCTTCATAAAAACTGTTACCTGGTGAATAAATAGGAGAACAAACGTGACTTTCGTCACATTGATTATCGTCCTGGCGGGTAGCAACCTTTATGGAGCCGGATGAGGAAATAACGTGACACTTTTGTGACAGAAAGCCCCCAAATAGCGACATTTTGACCCATAATATCTTGCCTTGCGCTTTCACAGCCTGTGCGCTTTGACCTGTAACGGAGGTTGCTCAGCGGGCATTACCGGTGCGACCTGCGCACTGGCATATTGCGCTGCGGTACAAACCGTCCGATATCGCGCAAAGACATTGTTAAAATTTCAACATCACACATCGGCTTATTGCAGGTTACAGTACGGTTCCCCGGGTGGCATGCCAGCGATTTACGGGATAATCGCTTTGCAGGTAAGATAAAAAACGGATGCGTCGAGCATGCAACGCCTTCTTTTTTGCCTTTATCAAAGGTCACGAAGTGAAAACGGGCGAGTTGAACGCCCCCGTTACCGGCCACCTTCACGGTGTAACAGACATATGACGTCCTCCTCAAGGAATACAGGTTCAGAGATGACAATGGAAACCCGCCGCGACGAACGTCTGCGCAAACTCGCTCTGGCACTGAAGCGCACCGATAAACTTCACCTGAAGGATGCCGCCCGGTTGCTGGACGTCTCAGAGATGACGATTCGTCGGGATCTGAGCGAACCGACATCCAGCGTCGTCCTGCTCGGCGGCTATATCGTCAGCGATCCCAGAAGCCAACCCGGTCACTATTTTGTCTCCGATCAGCACGGGCAAAACGCCACCCGCAAACAGCAGCTGGCGCAGGCGGCGGCAGGTCTGATCGGGGAGAACGATACCGTCTTTTTCGACTGCGGGACGACCTTGCCCTATGTAGTGGATGCCATTCCGGATGCCCTGCCCTTCACCGCCATCTGCTGTGCCATGAATACTTTTCTGGCGTTAAAAGAAAAGCCCGCCTGCCATGTCATCCTGAGCGGCGGTGAATTCCATGCGGATAACGCCTTATTCACGCCGGTGGGCGGACAGTGCATTCTGGATGACCTGTGCCCTGACCTGGCCTTTATTTCTGCGGCAGGCGTCAGCCACGATCAGGGCGCGACCTGCTATAACCTCAATGAACTGCCCATGAAACACCACGCGATGCGGCGCGCCCGCCAGCGAATTCTGGTGGCGGACAGCAGCAAATACGGGAAAGTGTTACCGGCCCGCATTGGCGCACTTTCACGCTTCGACCTGCTGGTCAGCGACAGCGCACCAGATGCCACGCTGAGTCAGTGGTTAGCGCAACAGTCTATTCCCGTGCGCCTGCCCTGACTTCAGCCTGTCCACCGGCGTTCTGATGCGCGTTGCCCTTTGCCGGATCGGTCTGACAACGGACATAAATCAAACAGTTATTCTGAACCCGCGGCCGCCATCGAATAATCCCATCCCCTCGGCTGTGATTAGGCGGCGAAAAAGGCTAAACTTCGACATCATCCAAACGACAAACAGACCCAGAGGCTCAATACAACGTGGCTCAATTCGTCTATAGCATGCATCGCGTTGGCAAAGTGGTACCGCCAAAGCGTCATATTCTGAAAAACATCTCCCTCAGCTTCTTCCCCGGTGCGAAAATTGGCGTACTCGGCCTGAACGGTGCCGGTAAATCGACGCTGCTGCGCATCATGGCAGGCATCGATAAAGACATCGAAGGGGAAGCCCGTCCACAGCCCGGTATCAAAATTGGTTACCTGCCGCAGGAACCGCAGCTCAACCTTGAGCACACCGTGCGTGAATCCGTTGAAGAAGCGCTGTCGGAAGTGGTTGGCGCGCTGAAACGCCTTGATGAGGTTTATGCGCTTTACGCCGAAGAAGATGCGGATTTTGACAAGCTGGCAGCTGAGCAGGGACGTCTGGAAGAGATCATTCAGGCACACGACGGCCATAACCTGAACACACAGCTGGAACGTGCAGCCGATGCGCTGCGCCTGCCAGACTGGGACGCCAAAATCGCGAACCTGTCCGGTGGTGAACGCCGCCGCGTTGCGCTGTGCCGCCTGCTGCTGGAAAAGCCAGACATGCTGCTGCTGGACGAACCGACGAACCACCTGGACGCCGAATCGGTCGCCTGGCTGGAACGCTTCCTGCATGACTTCGAAGGCACCGTGGTCGCGATTACCCACGACCGTTACTTCCTGGATAACGTTGCCGGCTGGATCCTGGAACTCGACCGTGGTGAGGGGATTCCGTGGGAAGGTAACTACTCTTCATGGCTGGAGCAGAAAGATGCCCGTCTGGCACAGGAAGCCTCGACTGAAGCGGCCCGTCGTAAATCTATCGAGAAAGAGCTGGAGTGGGTACGTAAAGGGCCAAAAGGCCAGCAGTCTAAAGGCAAAGCCCGTCTGGCACGCTTTGAAGAGCTGAACAATACCGACTACCAGAAACGTAACGAAACCAACGAACTGTTTATTCCGCCGGGTGCCCGCCTGGGTGATAAGGTGCTGGAAGTCAGCCACCTGCGTAAATCCTACGGTGACCGCGTGCTGATTGACGATCTGTCGTTCTCGGTACCGAAAGGTGCCATCGTTGGCATCATCGGTCCGAACGGGGCCGGTAAATCCACGCTGTTCCGCATGATGTCCGGTCAGGAACAACCGGATTCCGGTGAGATCGTGCTGGGTGAAACCGTGAAGCTGGCCTCTGTCGATCAGTTCCGTGACAGCATGGATAACGCCAAAACCGTGTGGGAAGAAGTCTCCGGCGGCCAGGACATCATGCGTATCGGCAACACGGAAATGCCAAGCCGCGCCTATGTCGGGCGCTTTAACTTTAAAGGCGTCGATCAGGGCAAACGCGTCGGTGAGTTATCCGGTGGTGAGCGGGGCCGCCTGCATCTGGCAAAACTGCTGCAGGTTGGCGGCAACATGCTGCTGCTCGATGAACCGACCAACGACCTGGACATTGAAACCCTGCGCGCGCTGGAAAACGCCCTGCTTGAATTCCCTGGCTGTGCCATGGTGATCTCGCATGACCGTTGGTTCCTTGACCGCATCGCGACGCACATTCTGGACTACCAGGATGAAGGGAAGATCGAGTTCTTCGAAGGTAACTTTACCGAATACGAAGAGTACAAGAAACGCACGCTGGGCGCGGATGCGCTGGAGCCGAAGCGCATCAAGTACAAGCGTATTGCCAAATGATTCAGGGGCGGCAGCAATGCCGCCCTTTTCTTTTCCTCAGTGGTAAAAGTCGCGAAACACCGACGACTGCAACGCAAATTCAATAAACCTCATCAACGCGGGCGAATTCAGTTTACGACTGGGATAGACCAGCCACAGCTCGTTTCCCTCAACCGTCCATTCCGGTAACACCTGCACCAGGCGCGCATCGCGCATCTCCCCGTCCGTTAAGAAACGCGGCAGTAGCGTAATGCCGGCATGCCCCAGCGCCGATTCGCGGGCGTAGAGCAAATTGTCGGTCAGGTGCGCGGGCGGCAGCAGCCAGCGATGATACTGACTGTCGCGTTTAAGCACCCACTCGTTCCAGGCGCGGTGCGCGATACAGCGATGTTCAGCCAGCTGCTGCGGATGAGTAACCGGCGGATGCTGATCGAGATAAGTCTGCGAGGCCACCAGCAATCGCTCGCAGTACCCGACACGTCGCCCAATCAGAGACGATTCCTGTGGCTGGCCGGTGCGTAAGGCAAGATCAAAGCCATCCTGTACCAGGTCGCGAATCTCGTCTGAAACGGAAATGTCCAGCGTGACATCAGGATAACGCCGTAAAAACGCGGCGTTACAGCGCGCCAGTAAGGTTGCCCCAATGCCTGCCGGGCTGGTGATGCGCAGGCGACCGCTGGGATTTTCCCGCAGGTTGGCAATCGCCTGTTCGGCACGTTCGCTGGCCTGCATCATCTCCTGACAGTGCAGCAGATAACGCTCCCCGGCAAAGGTCAGGTTAAGCTGGCGCGTCGTTCGGTTTAACAGCCGGATGCCCAGCCGCTGCTCAAGCTGGCTGATACGTTGACTGACGCTGGATTTGGGCAAACCTGCCCGCTCTGCCGCAGCGGTAAAGCTGCCGCACTCCGCCACCAGCGCAAACAGCGCCATATCCTGCCACTCACGAAACGCCATTGTTCACCTCAGACGAACACTCTAATAACTATTGTCCATCTTATCAGCCTGGCGGTGGGGTTCTACACTTGAAGAAACACTAGAGGAGAATAAATTATGTCTGTCCGCGCGATTGCTGTTGATCCCGAAAACCCAAAAAACTTCACCGAAATTTTCCCGGAAACGCCTGTACCCGGCGAGTATGACCTGCGTGTCCAGGTAAAAGCCGCCTCGGTCAACCCGGTGGATACCAAGGTGCATAAAGGCGCGATCAAAAATGGTTTGCAGGTGCCGCGTATCCTCGGCTGGGATGCCAGCGGCGTGGTGCTGGAAACCGGCAGCAAAGTCACGGGCTTCAAGCCCGGGGATGAAGTGTACTATGCAGGCGATATTACCCGCCCGGGCAGTAACAGCACCGAACAGTTAGTCGATTCCCGTATCACTGGCCATAAGCCGAAAACGCTCGACTGGGCGGCCTCTGCGGCGATTCCTTTAACGGCGCTTACCGCCTGGGAAGGTTTGTTCGAGCGACTGGATATGGCAGCCGCGCGTGACGATCAAACGCTGTTGATCGTTGGCGGCGCAGGCGGTGTAGGCTCTCTGGCGATTCCGCTGGCGAAAATGCGCAGCAAGGCGAAAGTGATTGCCACCGCGTCACGGGAAGACTCTGCCCAGTGGTGCCGCGATCGCGGGGCCGACCTGGTGATCAACTATAAAGACATGCCCGCTGAGCTGGAAAAGCACGGCATTAAGCAGGTCGACTACATTTTCTGCCTTAACGACACTGACGGCCACTGGGAAACCATGAGCCAGTTCATCGCGCCCCAGGGTCATATCTGCACCATCGTCGAGAACGAACATCCGCTGTCAATGGATCAACTGAAGCTTAAGAGCGCCTCGCTGCACTTTGAGTTTATGTACACTCGCAGCATGTTCACCACGCCGGATATGGCGCAACAGGGTGAGATTCTGAATAGCGTTGCCCGCCTGTTAGATGACGGAAAACTGCAAACCACCCTGAGTGAAACCCTGCACGGGTTAAGTGTGGAAACCCTGGAAGCGGCCCACCAGCGTGTACTGGAAGGCCATATGCGCGGCAAAGTGGTCATGGTTTACTGATCACCTGCGGATGCCGGTCCGTGCGGCATCCGCTCGCCCCGTTTCACGGGGCTTCCTCGGAGGGAGCCACAGGCGCGGTAAAAGCCTGCGGGTTCCCCTCATCGTCCAGCGCCGTGTAATCAACAAGGATCTGGCTCGCCGCGGAAGGCGACGCGTTTCCCATCAGGGGATACTCTTTGCTGGAAAAAGGCGCGAGCGTTTTATCCCCGTCCAGATAAACGGTGTAGCCTTTTCCGCCTGCCCGCACGGTCATTTTGCCCGGCGTGAAAAAGTAGCCACTACGGTTGGTGGCACGAATGAAAACCTGCCCCTGCATTTTCCTGACCTGAAAGGTGACGGCGTTCACCCGTGCCGTAAACGGTATCGCCTTCTTAAACGGTCTGTTGATCACTTTAAGTTGGGTATTCAGCGCCATGCTGATCTTATCGCTGCCCGGCTGTATCGTTCCTTTTTTTACGGCGCTGATTTCGTACAGATTGAGCCAGTAAAGGGATTCCCGATCCTGTGGCAGCGTTGCGGCCAGCTCAGTGCGTAAAACGGTAATCTGTTTTTTTTCATCTTTGTTCAGCGTAAAAACGCCGGGAAGCGCGACAAAAGGAAAGGCTTTACTGCCCGGCGATTTTTCCGGTGCGCCGCTGTCGACCCAGGTCTGGATCAGCACGGGTGCGTCGCCGCTGTTAACCAGCAGTAACGGGGTTTGCACCTCGCCGGGATGGAAGATCAGTCGGCTTTGCTGCGGAATTACCGCGGCCTGGGCGTTAATCACGATACACATACATAACCAAAGAAACGTTTTCATCTTATTGCAGCCGAATGAGGATAGATGCGGTTGCATCAACATGGCCCGCCGTCACCGTTTTACCCGGGAGCTTTGCAAGACGGGCGTTGAAAGTACGCTGATACAGTTTCTCGTCATTCTGCTGGCTGCCGCTGATCACCTGCGCGTCCTCCAGCACCGGTCGCCAGCCCGCACTCCCGCTGAAGCTGCTCCAGCTTAAAAAGGAGACGGGCTGACCACCTGACGTTTCCAGCTCAATGCCCACGCCTTTCGCCAGCGACGGTAAACTGTCGTAATGATCGGACACCAGGTAGCGCGAAAGACCGTCTCCCGTCGTCAGTCCCAACTGCTGCGCCTGCAGCCACGCGGCGTAGCTCGGTTGAAACCCCAGAGACAGCTGACCCGACTGAACGCCAGAGAGGTTTTCGGTTCCGTTCGCACAGGCCAGCGTAATGCTGAGCGGCGCCGTCACCGCCTGGCCCTCATTGAGCGCATTGATGCTGATGCCGGGGAAAAGGACGTTTGCGGTATAATTCTCCACCCGGCAGCCCTGGGTCATATTTTGCGTCAGAGTGGCGACCGGCGCGGTATTCATCCCAAAGGCCATGTAACGTCCGGTTCCCCAGGTTTCAAAATGGTTCCAACTGTCCTGACCCGCTTCGGGCACATTCATCCCCGGCCCCATAAACACCACATAACCATTGGGCTGGTTGCAACTGTAGGAGCCAGTGTAATTATCGGCCGCCGCCCAGAGGCAGCCCCACGACCCGTAACCCGGCGTGCGGTTGTTTCTGTCGGTACGAATGAGCTCCGCACTGATGGGGCTGAAGTCGCGTCCCCGGATCAGGATTTTATTTCCCTGTATTTCATACTGGGTGAGCGGTACTTTTTGCCAGATACGGGTAAAGGGCCTGCCACTGCGCACGTGAACCAGTTTTAACGCGGTATAGGGAAAGTAGGTCTGGAAATAACTGTCCCCCATGTCCCAGGCGCCGCCAACGTTACTGTCGCCATTGGTGGCGAAGACCTCATACAGCTGATCTTTATCGGCAAGATCACACTGGTACAACACACGGTCGGGATTGCTGTTATTGACAGCCGGTACGACCCGGAACACCGAGCGGGCCAGCACCGTGCCGGCCGGCTGATAACGCAGATTCATTAATGCGATATTGCCGAAGTTAAGTGGCGCACCGCAGGCATCACAGCCCTGATCGACCGGGTTGACCCGGGTGCAGGTCGCGTAAGCCGGGAGCCATGCGGTCAAAAAAAAGAATGTCATTACCGCTAAAACGCGTTTCATCATTAACACCTTAGAATCTAAAAACGACAGACGGCATCCGCGTAGGTCATCACCGCGTCAGGTTCAGGTTGAGGAATGTGGTAATCCATCACACAGGACGATTGCGCATCGTCACCCCAGACGGCTTTCAGTCGGCCCTGGGTTTTCGCCACACGTAACCAGGCATTGCCGCCCTGGCCAAACGTGCCCACGCGCTTGCCCGTCTCATCCAGCAGATCCGCGCCCACAGGCACCATAGCATCGCGATTCGTGCGGGTTTTCAGCATCAGGGGATAACCGCGTAAGGTTCTGAACGACACCTTCACCATCGCACCGGCATAAGGCGCGACACTTTTTTCGCTGTCCTGAATTTCCACATGACCGTCGCTGCCGCTGGCACCCAGCGTAATGGTGTTGTAGTGATACGGGTTGAGCGAAGGGACCAGCGCATAGCCAAAGCGATCGATTTCACTGCCCTGGCTGTTCAGGATCCGTGCGCCCCTGGCCCCTTTCGCCTCGACGAGGGCGAAGGTATCGCCCAGATAATGGCCTAACGTCACACCACCGCTGTGGATCACCGCCGCCCCCATGGCGTTAACGGACATCTGATTAAACCGTGAAGAGGTCGAGGCAGTACCGGTCACGCTGGCCTCAGAAAAGGTTTTGCCCAGGCTGCCGCTTACTGTCGTGTCACGCTGCTGCTGATCGCGATTCACATTCAGGCTGTAGCTGGTGCCGCTCTCACCACTCAGCCCGCTGAGCGACGCTGTGTAATTACTGCCGTTCTGGCTTCCACGGGATCCCCCCAGAGCCAGGTAAGGTGAAGTGGCGTCCGTGCCCAGCGGCACAGAGACGCTGACCTGTAACTGGGTATCTTTATAAAACGTCTCGTCTGCGTACTGAGCCATGACAGCTCTGCGCGGATCGGTGGCATAGGCTCTACGCGAATACTGGCGGGACAGGGAAATATTCAGTGCGATGTTTTTGGGCAGCACCGTGCCATAACCGACCTGAAACTGTGTCGTCCGCGAGCGACCGTCATAGTAATTTTGCTTCGAGCCGGAGAGATAGATGTTGCCCCACTGCCCCAGCGTCTGATTCAGGGTCATCTGCAGGCGGGTACGCTGCATATATTCGCTGGTAATACTGTTGCGGCCCGGTGTTTCCGCATTATTCAGTGCAATCACGTCGTTGAGATCGCGGTAACCCTGGGTGGAATACTGGTAGCCCGCAAACGTCAGAGTGGTATTCGTGGGCTGAAAGGTTCGACTGTAACTCAGTGCGTAACGCCATCCCTGGGTCGACTCACCGCTGTTCAGAACCGCGCTGGAATACGCGCTGTTAAATCCCACGGCCCCTATGTCTGAAGCCCAGACGCCGCCAGCCAGCACGGCATGATAGCGTTCGCCCAGCCTGACGCCGCCGTTCAGCGTAATGGCATTGCTCAGGCCGTGCCTGACGGTTAACTCAGTAAAGGTGTTGGCTTTGCTGTAATCCCTGACTTTACCGGCGGCAAAGTTGTAGTCTGTCCGGCCTGGACGCAGCGACTGCGGTAAGACCGCATACGGCACGCTAAAACGATGCAGGCTGCCGTCAGACTCCTGAACCTCCACGCTGAGATCGCCGCCATAGCTCACCGGGCTCAGGTCATTGATCGTAAACGGCCCTGGCGGCACGGTTGTCTGATATATCCGTTGCTTGCCCTGCCAGACCGTCACGCGGGCATTGCTGTTTGCCACGCCGCGCACCAGCGGTGCATAACCCCGAACAGAATCCGGCAACATACGGTCATCAGAGTCCAGACTGACCCCGTTGAAACTGACCGCCGTAAACAGATCGCCGTTACTGAAAAGCTCGCCTATGCCCGCCTCACTTCGTAATGACGGCAGCGCACGTTGTACCCAGGCCCTGGCGCTTTGCCAGCGATTGCCGACCTCGTCATGCGTAAAGTTTCCCTGTTGACGAAAACGCCACATGCCGACATTGATGCCACTGTTAATACCCAGATACGTGGATTCGAAACGCTGCGCATTTTTATAATCGGAATAGAACTGGTTCAGGTTGTAATTCACGAACCCCATGGTCGTGCCCGCCGTCAGGTTTTCGGGCGCGATATAGCCGACGGGCCGCTGAACCCGCATCGCCTGTGGGACGGTAACGTCTACACGCAGGCTGCCCGTATTCACGTTAACTGACGCGCCCGTCAAAAGCGCATCGGGTCTGGCACAGTCTTTCGCCTTGAGCGCAGTGAGATAGTGGGCCTTGACGCCAAAGGCCTGATAAAAGGACAACGGCAGGCATACCGAAAGCGCTCTGCCCGCGCGAACGATATCAACCGACGTGGACCGTTGAAACTTACCGTTGAGATAAAGATCGACATCATAGCGGCCGGGCTGGAACCAGGCGTCCTGCACACTGTCAGGCATCGCAATCTGTCCAGGCAGCATTTCGCGCACTAAGGCAGGATCAAACAGATAGTCATCCTGACCTTCAGCCGCCTGACCGCCCCTGAGGAAAAGCAGACTCAAAGCGAACAATAAGAATAATGAGACTCTATTCATTTCTGCGATTTTTCGTTCACGTTGATTTTTTCGTCGGCACCGAAATCATTTATCAGGATGGCATTAAGCGCGTATCCCGAGAGCGCTGAGCGGTTTTGCAACGTGATGCGCTGTTCACTAAACGGCGCCAGCGTGACAGCATCGTCCCAAAGGACGGTGTTATTCCCTTTGACCAATGCAAAAGATCGAATATTGGCGTAAAAGGGCGAGGCATTGCGGAAGACGATGTCATGCCCCTGAATATGGTATGAGAGCGCATTCTTCAGGTTATCCATGGAAAAATTCAGGCCCTTTGGGCGAACGATAACCTTTACTCTGTTCTTAATAATCAAATAGAGTTTATTCTTATCCTCCAGCCCTTTTTTTAACGAGGGAATCTCAGTGTAATCCATATAAAACAGTGACTCTCTGTCCTGAGGAAGATTATTCTCCGTCACGTTGAGCTTTACCGTTTGGCCGGCCTCAGGAGCAATCCTGAATATTTGCGGCAACGCCACAAAAGGCGGGACAGAATGATTATTGAGATTGATCGCCTGAATCTGAATCAGCGCTGGCTGATCGCCAGTATTCGTAAACTGAAGCGTTTTTTCTTTTTTCGCACCGTCTACAATGACACGCGTGCCATTTAATACAACGCTTGCCTGACAAAACATGGCTGAAAAGGCCAGAAAGAGAAGAAGAAGAAGAGACTTCAACACAGGGTTCTCCTGCCCCCTTAAAATAAGGGGGCCTGATGATTAGGGATAGCTGACAGAATATTGCACACTACTTAAAACCGTACCGGCGGCCGCATTTCCAGAGTCGCTGTAATATTCGACCGAGAAATCCTGGGATGCGCTGGTGCTTCCACTTTCCAGCTTCATTCCGGAAACTGTTGCCGTTCCACCCGACAAATCGATCGTTTTGTCACTACTGTCCAGCAAACGCAACGCCACATTGTTGGCCGTTCCGGTATTGAGTAAATCGCCGGTGGACGAAATATTATTGCCAACCAGATTAATAGTTATTGCCTGTGTTGTTCCGGAAGCCGGTGCGACACAACCGGTTAAGTTAATCGTAAATGGCGTTTTTCCGGCGGTTGATTTTGCCGAACTCAGCGCGGCCGTTGAAACGGTCGGCAGCAGAATAATCGGGCTGCCGGTTGCATCATTAACATTAACGCTACAGGTTTGTGCATTTACCTCGCCCTGAAAGCGAATCGTATTTTCTGACGCAGAAAAAGCATTAAAAGAAATAAAACCCGCACCACACAAAAAAAGTGTCATGCAGCGTGATAAAGAGCTGGCTTTCATTGGATTCCCTCTTATGATTTTGGTAAGTAAAGATGCGCATTGGCGACGAGGATCATAAGGGGCACGGTGGGAAAACTGTGTGTGAAGTGTTCTGAGCTTTTGTGAAGAAAGACACCATCAAATATAAATATATTTAAATTCAATAGGATGGTGTTAGGACAGTGTTGCTGAAATGAGATAGTCCATAAGGTAACAACAGGCCAGGAATCCCCCTGCGGCGATAAAAATCGCCACGTTTACGGCATTATTTTTCGCAAAGATAAAGCGGAACAGGGCCTGAATAAAATGTCCAGGTGTCAATACCTGTCCTTTTAATGACAAACGGAAACGTCGCTCCCACGGTAATAAAAAATGCCGGCAGCCACTTTTGTTGTTCCTGCTGGGACATTTGGTTATCCGGTGAAGGTTCGATTAATGTTGACCGGGCAAGATACAGATCGCCCTCGCGCTGATAAGTAAACCGGATTATTTTACTCAAACTGATGACATTATGATTGCTATCGGTGAGTCGGCCGGTGATGGCGATAACACCGTGCCCCTCTCGCATATCGTGAGAGGCGATCACGGAAAATGTCTCACCATTTCTGATGTAGTTAATATTTGCAATACAATGGACAGAATCCTGTCTAAATAAAAACACGACAATGCCTGCTGCTGTCATCATTATTAAAGCCAACAGAAACGTTAACTTCACTACTTACTCCTTATATAATAATACGAAATACAGTCGGGGGAACCGAAAAGCGAGAGTGCATTTTTACATTGCAGTACCGAAATGCGTCCACCATTGGTAAATGCCGTGATATAAATCTTTCGTCGTTCTGTACAACTGACTTTACTGTCAACGGCGATGCGCGCGACCAGGCCATTACCGGCTTTATCATTGGCGTATATTTCACATCCATTCATCTCAAACCGTTTAATAAAAATCATCTCGTGGCGGTGAAGTGAAAAGGTCATGATGGCAAAACCACAAACCAGTATCGTCATCACCGCCAGTCCCGTGATAAAAAGATGCCGTGTCGAAATAGCATAGCGATAAGCGCCTTTGCTGGCAGTGAATTCAGCAGGCTCAGGACGGCTGATGGGCTGTTGAGATTCTGATTCAGAATACGGTGCGTTCTTAATAAGGTTTTCTGAAATATCCTCATCATCCTGAATAACGGATTCCGTTGTATCGCACGCACTCGCCTCTTCACCGGACGTAGCGAAGGGCGGAATATTCTGTTCGTCTTTCTGGTCGTTTTTTCCTGCCCCAGCGTCCTCATCAGCAGGCGCAATTGTCGACTCCTCAATAAGAATCGCATTTGCCAGCATGAAGCCACGGCGTGGAATGGTCCTGATCACATCCTGACGGATATTGCATGCCAACAGCGCTTTTCTGATGAGCGAAATACTTTGATATAACGCATTGGCACTGACCTCCATCCCAAACCGTCGCCAGGCATACTGATAAAACGCCTCATGATCGACAATTTCGCCCTGCCGCGCGATCAGCAATTCAAAACAATATGAGACTGAAGAATGCAGCTTCAGCACCTGATTATTACCAACAATTTCCCTTTTCCCAGGATAAAAAACCACTTCATTACCAATACTTATCTTTTTCATATTATTAAATCCGGATATATCCTTATTTCTGTCTTATGAATACTCCCTTAATATAAGCCAGTAAATAATATTGAACTTACATTTAACATAAACAAACAGAAGAAATAAAATAATTTCAGACTTTAAATACGAAATAATGTTACTCAGGAATTCAAAATTCTTTATTTTGTTTGTGTATGTTACGTACGTTATTTGGAGGGCGCGGTATTTTGCAAAGCATTATTTTTTGTAATCAAAAAGGCGGGAAAATAACAGGCGCAGAAAACAGGACGTGAGGAGCGGCAGGGTGTCCCCTCACCGCCCCGGCGTGCAGGCAAAAATCTCAAAGGGCGCTTTGTTCTCCCAGCATACCGTTCACCAGTTCAATACAGCGCAGGAAGCGCGCGTCATAATCTTCTTCCTGCACATGAACGAAGTCGATGTTGTTTTCACCCAGCATCGCTATCAACATGCTCTGGAACTCGCGGCGATCGACAGAGCTGCCCAGGCTGCGTAACCCGTCCGCTACCCAGGGTACGTTGTTTTCCAGCAGGATCACCAGATCGAAGCGATACTCGTCAATCATGGCCTGAACAAACGGATGCTCACGGCCTTCATACTTTTTACAAAATGCCTGGGTCGTGACGAAATCGGTATCAATAAATGCCACTTTATTGGCATATTTCACCGCAAAATCGATGTACTGTGCATGGCCCAGCGCGATCTTGTCGTAGTCCGAATACTGAAGCGCCATCTCATCGCCGCCCAGATGTGAAAAGACATAGTCGCGGCCATATTCCCAGGCGCTGGACGTGTTAAATATGTTCGCCAGCTTATTCACCAGCATAGATTTCCCACTCGACTCACCGCCCAGAATAGCCACGGTGCGCACAAAGAAGGGCTTCACTTCGGTGGGGATGTAATCCCAGAAGCGGAAAGGATCCTGACGAATCTGCGCGCCGCTGATATTCATAAACGATCGGTTCGGATCGATCAGTATGGTTTGAATGCCCAGATGCTGTTGATACATCTCTGCATCAGGCGCCTCACTGGTATAGACGCAGTCTGCCGCAATCCCCTGCTCTTCCAGAAAGATCTTTACCCCTGCGCTCCACACATCCCAGCCATGAGGATAGGGCTCAATCCCCTCTTCATCGAAGGCGTGAATGCGAATATTTTTCTGGTACTTAAAGGTTTGCAGTAACCAACGCAGACGATCACTGACGGTGGGCTGCTGCGACATGGCGCTGTTTTCAAACAGGCTCAGATCGCGCGGCTCGTCGTAGCCCATGATGATATGCAGCTCATCGACCTGGCTACAGGCACGCTGAATCAGATAGATGTGGCCAGTATGAAGCGGATAAAACTTGCCAAAGATCACCCCTATTTTTTTATCGCGACGGGGGAATTCCAGGCCGAGAAAACGGTGCAGTGCCTCCAGCTTTTGCGCGCTGGGGCTTTTAATTTTCGCGTTAAGCAGTTGGCTTAAATACCCTTTGGTCATGCCACTGGCATCGGCCACCTGTTGAAGCGTGTGGCCCTGCTGGCGAATCGCCGTTTTTAAATAATCAAACGCCGACATGTGGTGCCTCCTGCAAGCAATGTTCAACGAGGGGAAGAGCGTAGCCTGTCGCCTGCCCGGTGACCTTACGGCCTCCGGACAAACGGACTCGCTTAGAGATCATCAAGGATAGCCAACGCATCCGCCAGCTTCTTCGCGCTGTATACGCGCATGCCCTCAATCGGCTTTTTCGGTGCGTTACCCGCCGGCACGATCGCCCGCTTAAAGCCATGTTTAGCCGCTTCAGCAATGCGCTCCTGTCCGCTGGGCACCGGACGAATCTCTCCGGCCAGTCCGACCTCGCCAAAGATAACCAGATCCTGCGGCAAAGGGCGATCGCGCAGGCTGGACACCATCGACAGCATCAGGGCCAGGTCAGCACTGGTTTCCGTGACTTTCACGCCACCGACCACGTTGACGAACACATCCTGATCCGCCATTTGCAAACCGCCATGACGATGCAGCACTGCCAGCAGAATGGCGAGGCGGTTCTGTTCCAGACCGACCGCAACCCGACGCGGATTGCCCATCATCGAATGATCCACCAGCGCCTGAATCTCAACCAGTAAAGGACGGGTGCCTTCCCATAACACCATGACCGAACTGCCGGACGTGATCTCTTCACCACGCGACAGGAAAATGGCGGACGGGTTGCTCACCTCACGCATGCCCTGCTCGGTCATGGCAAATACGCCAAGTTCATTGACGGCACCAAAGCGGTTTTTATGGCTACGTAACATCCGGAAGCGGGAATCGGCATCGCCGTCCAGCAGGACGGAGCAGTCAATGCAGTGCTCCAGAACTTTTGGCCCGGCCAGCGATCCGTCTTTGGTCACATGGCCCACCATGATAATTGCCACGCCACGGGTTTTAGCGAAACGCGTCAGATAGGCGGCCGTTTCACGCACCTGTGCCACGCTGCCCGGCGACGACTGGATATCCGCCATGTGCATCACCTGAATCGAGTCGATCACCATGATTTGCGGCTGCTCCTGCTCCGCAATCAGGCAGATCTGCTCAATGCTGGTTTCCGACAGCATGTTCAGATTGTCACTCGGCAATCCCAGACGATGGGCGCGCATAGCGACCTGCTGTAATGACTCCTCCCCGGTGACGTAGAGGGTTTTCATGCTCTCGGCTAAACGGCACATCACCTGCAACAGCAGCGTCGATTTCCCGGCGCCGGGGTTACCGCCAATCAGAATGGCACTGCCCGGCACCACACCGCCACCCAGCACGCGGTCAAACTCTTTAAAACTGGTCGAAAAACGGGGCAAGGCTTCCAGACTGATTTCGGACAGCTTTTGCACCCGACTGGTTCCGGCATTGCCTGCATAACCGCTGAGGCGCTCATTGCGCGCCGCCGCCGGTGAAGCCGCAATACGCACCTCGGTAATCGTGTTCCAGGCGTGACAGGCGCTGCACTGCCCCTGCCAGCGTGGATAATCTGCGCCGCACTCGTTACAGACAAATGCGCGTTTTGCCGCTTTGGCCAAAACAACTCCTCAGTTAACGCTCTTCGTGAATCAGGCTACCGGTCAGGATGCAAAACACGCCCATCAAATCGGCATGGCGAATCGTGACGGCGGTTTGCTCATTGACTTTCGGTTTGGCATGGTAAGCAATGCCCAGCGCCGACGCTTTTATCATCAGCAAATCATTAGCACCATCGCCGATCGCCACGGTCTGCTCTGGCGCAATCTCAAAACGCTTCGCCAGCTTTTTCAACGTCTCTGCTTTGTACTGTGCGTTAACGACAGGACCCAGCACCTCGCCGGTGAGTTTTCCGTCCCGGATTTCCAGTTCATTAGCGGCTATTGCCGCCAGATGCAGCTTATCGCGCAGGAACTCGGCAAAATAGGTGAAGCCACCTGAGGCAATCGCGACCTGCCAGCCCAGCGCCTGTAATTTTTTGGTCAGCGTGGTCAGACCCGGCATTAAGGGCAGTTCGTCGCGCACCTGCTTAAGAATATTGGCATCCGCCCCTTTCAGCGTCGCCACGCGCTGGCGCAGGCTGGCGGTAAAATCCAGCTCGCCGCGCATCGCCCGCTCGGTGACTTCTGCCACCTGCTCGCCGCAGCCCGCCAGTTTGGCTATCTCATCAATACATTCGATTTGGATGGCGGTGGAATCCATGTCCATGACCAGCAGGCCCGGCGTTTTCAGGTGGGGGATTTTCCCCAGCGGCGCTACGTCCAGCGCCAGCTCGTGCGCCAGTTTGCTGGCAAACGGCGTCAGGGAGCCCGCCAGGCGGATGACCTGATAGTCGTCAACGTTCCAGGCGCTGACGATCACCATGGCGGCCCCAAGCTGATGCTGGTAATCGGTCAGACGCTGTTTATCCAGACCGCGACCATAGAGTAACCAGCCGGTTCGGCCAGCACGGTAATCCAGCGGCATGACTTCATCACCGCTCAGTGAAAGGGGCAACCCCGGCCATAGAGAGACATCAGCAGGCAGGTCGCACCAGGTAAGATGATTTGACATCAGGGCTCCTGTAGGAACAACAAAACCACGCAAGAGGCTACCTTGTCTGCGCTGCTTCTGGCAACATAATATCCAGGCTTTCTGTCGTCACGTGATTCGGATAATTAATGGCTAAAACCGCAATGAAATTTCGCTTACATCGCACGGTGATTGTTTTGATTTCACTGGCGCTGTTAGTGGTGCTTATGCAAGGCGCATCCTGGTTTAGCCTTGGCCATCAAATGGCCCGTTCTGAACAGGCAGAAGAGCTGGCCCAGACGCTGACCCGGCAAGTGGCTTTCAGTCTGAAACCCTTGATGGATAACAGCGAAGACAATCGTAGCCAGATTGAGGCCATCATCAGTCAGATGACCGACAACAGCCGTATTCTGGATGCGTCCGTCTATGCAGGCGATGGCAGCCTGGTGGCGCACAGCGGCGAAAATATCAACGTGCGCGATCGGCTGGCGCTGGATGGCAAGCGCGCGGGCAGTTACTTTAATCATCAAATTGTCCAGCCGCTCAGCGGCAGCAATGGCCCTGCTGGCTTTCTGCGCGTTACGCTGGATACGCACGTGCTGGTCACCGAATCACGCCAGGTAGATAACACCACCAATATTCTGCGCCTGATGATGCTGCTGGCGCTGGCCATTGGCATCATCCTGAGTCGCACGTTACTGCGCGACCGTCGCACGCGCTGGCAGCAGTCTCCGTTTCTGCTCACGGCCAGTACGCCTGTGAAAGAGGATGACGAAGAGGACGAGAAAAAAGACGACGCCGCGAAACCCTCCGCGTGACGGAAGGGTTTACAGGTCAACGTCTGACAGCCCTTTCCTGCCTTCCTTAACGCTTAGCCCAATGTAAAAGGCCCGTTTCACGGGCCTTACTGACGTTGCACTTCGGGCGAGAGTCAGCCTCTGAGCAGCGCTTCCAGCTCTGATAACGTGTTCACCCGCCAGTCGGGTTTAATTGCGTCAGGCAAGGGGCGCGTCCCATGGTCAACCCAACAGGTTTTAATACCGGCATTCATGCCGCCGAGGATATCGGATTCCGGCGTATCGCCGACCATCAGCACCCGATCGCGCGGTGGGTTTCCCAGTTGCGCGAGCGCATAGTCAAAGATTCTGGCTTCAGGCTTAGGCACGCCCACTTCTTCTGACACCACCAGCGCAGAGAAGTAATCAAGAAAGCCGGTACGCTCCAGACGGCGCTGCTGCAGGGCGGTAAAACCGTTGGTAATGATGCCCATTTTGACGCGGCCGTGCAGCAGCGTCATCAGGCTGTCTGCGCCCTCCAGCGGCAGGCAAATTTCCGCCATCGCTGACAGAAAGCCATCGTTAAGAATGGCCGGCGCCACGCTCAGCTTTTGCCCCCAGCCGGCAAAGCGGCGAGTCTGAAGCTCCAGTGCGGATAACTGGCCATTCTGGTATTCCACCCATAACGGCTTGTTGACCGCCTGGTAATCTGCAAAATCCTGGTCGGTAAACCGGACATCGTACCCGGCAAACAGGCGTTGCAGGCCGGCATACGAATCAAAGTGAAACAGCGTGTCATCTGCATCAAACAGAATGCAATCCCAGTTATCTAACATCGACATTCCTTACAAGCGGCTACAGCGTCAGCGCCATGATCAGGGCATCTTCACGGCCACTGGCGCAAGGGTAATAGTTGGGACGGCGGCTGACCTGGTTGAAATCCAGCTGTTCGTACAGCGCGATGGCCGGTGCATTGGACGCACGCACCTCCAGCCACAGCGTCATCACATCGCGTGCAAGCAGTTGATCGATTAAATGCTGCAGCAGCGCCCGCCCGAAGCCGCGCCGTTGATACGCCGGATCGACAGCGATATTAAACAGCGAAGCTTCATCCAGCACCACCTGGGTAATGGCAAAGGCGGCCATCTGGCCTTCGACATCCAGCCGCAGGTTGAGAAACCGCTCGCCCTGGTTGCTGATAAAGGTCTCTTCGCGCCATGGAAACGCATGGCTACGGCACTCAATCGCGAAAGCCTGGGGAATCGCGTCAGGCGTGAGAAAAGAAATGGCTGTCATGTTCACACATTTGTTGCCAGAGCGCGCGCCGGGCGGCACCGCTACTCAGGAGTTCATTGAAAGACGCGCTCGATAACGCCACGCCGTTAAAGGATTGCTCGCTCTCAACGCCCAGCAACCACCCTGCACAGTTCAACGTTTCCGGCAGCATTTGCAGCTGATCCGGCGTAACGGTCATGACCTGCGTGGGTTTCAGACCGAGCGTGTGCAGAACATCACGCAGGAAAGGCTCCTGCAAACCGGGCGGATTTTCCGCCACGATAATCAGTTGGGTATCCGGCAAAAGCCGCACGGCGATTTCGCCCTGGAGCACGCGCGGGCGGCGCAGTTGATACTGCGTTATCCCCATTTGCTGTAAAAGCCAGTCGCGCCTGGACGTCATGGTATACCTGCTTTGCTCGCGGAATGCGACGCTATGCTAGCAAACCCATCGAACATGCGCCAACAAACCACTATAATCTCCGCTCAGATCTTACAGGAGCCCGACATGTCTGCTTTTACCCCGGCCAGTGAAGTCATTCTGCGCCACAGTGATGAATTTTCCACCCGCCACGTTTTATTTGCTGGCGACCTGCAGGATGACCTGCCCGCACAGCTGGAGACCGCCGCTTCCCGTGTGCATACCCAACAATATCATCACTGGCAAAACCTGAGCCGCCGTCTGGGCGACCAGGCGCGTTATGGACTGGTTGCGCAGGCCGACGATGTGCAGGGTTGCGATACGCTGGTTTACTTCTGGACCAAAAACAAACCTGAAGTGCAGTTTCAGTTGCAGAACCTGCTGTCGTTACTGCCCGTCGGCTGTGATGTGTTTGTCGTCGGTGAGAACCGCAGCGGCGTGCGCAGCGCAGAAGGCATGCTGGAGCAGTGGGTGACCCTGGAAAAAATCGACAGTGCGCGTCGCTGCGGTCTTTATCACGGACGTCTGGAGAAGCAGCCCGCCTTTGATGCTTCGGCCTTTGGCAACCGCTATCAGCTGGATGACCTGACCATCCATACCTTACCTGGCGTTTTCAGCCGCGACGGCCTGGATGCCGGCAGCGCGTTACTGCTTTCAACATTCACGCCCCATACCAAAGGCAAAGTGCTGGATATCGGCTGTGGTGCAGGCGTGATTGCGGCGTCGTTACCGGCGCATTCGCCCAAAGTGCGCCTGTGGTTATGCGATGTCCATGCCGCCGCAATCGAGGCCAGCAAAGCCACCCTGGCCGCTAACGGTCTGGAAGGCGAAGTGTTTGCCAGTAACGTCTTTTCCGATGTCACCGGGCGCTTTGACATGATTATCTCCAACCCGCCGTTTCATGAAGGCACACAGACCAGCCTGGATGCAGCACAAACGCTGATTCGTGGTGCCGTTAAGCACCTTAACAGCGGCGGAGAACTGCGCATTGTGGCGAATGCCTTCCTGCCTTATCCCCAGGTGCTGGACGAAACCTTTGGCAATCATGAAGTGCTGGCGCAGACCGGTCGCTTCAAAGTTTACCGTGCCGTTTACGGTCGCGAAGCGAAAGCCCGTTAATCTTTTTTCTGCCTTTTTCGCCCTTTTTGCGTGTTGCCAGGCTGAAAACGTTGCTTTTTGCAGCGATCGTTTCCGTCTGGCGAAATATGTGTTGACGCATTGAGTAAAATCTCTAAAATGCGCCTCCGTGGTTGTAATACGGTAACGTATTACGGGTATGCGAAGGTGGCGGAATTGGTAGACGCGCTAGCTTCAGGTGTTAGTGTCTTAACGGACGTGAGGGTTCAAGTCCCTCTCTTCGCACCAAAATCACAGATTTCATATCGCGAGCACTGCGCGAAGGTGGCGGAATTGGTAGACGCGCTAGCTTCAGGTGTTAGTGTCTTAACGGACGTGAGGGTTCAAGTCCCTCTCTTCGCACCAATGCGGTGATATGAAAAGACAACAGGATGCGAAGGTGGCGGAATTGGTAGACGCGCTAGCTTCAGGTGTTAGTGTCTTAACGGACGTGAGGGTTCAAGTCCCTCTCTTCGCACCAACGTTGTCCTCCCTCTCTTTTTCTTCTGCTCCCTTTTTACTGTTACTATCCGGTTAATCTCACGCTAATCGCGGCCAGCACGCTTGCCAGCGCCAGACAGGAAGGCAGTAACACATAATGCCGCATCCGCTGATTAAACAGCATCAGCACTGTCAGCAGTAACGCCACCAACATCATCATACGCCACTGCCCGAAGCTGGGTTGCCACAGCGTCATAGCTGGTATTACCGCACAGGCCAGTACGCCCGCCCATGCACTGTCCAGTTTTATCCCGCGCATCATCGTCTCCTCATCTGTCATCGCTGTCAGGACAGTACCTGATCACATGGATGATAACCATTCCCATTATCATATGATAACTATTCTCAATGCGCAGCTTGTTTTTTGTGGCCCGGCGGGAAGATGACAGAGAAACAAGAAAATGCTAAATTGCGGCTGATTACACAATTTATAACAGCAATATTAAATCTGTCGATCGGCTGAAATCATTTGCCGGCTTTTGCTTTGTTATTTCAGGGCCGTCACGAGTATCAATAATGAAAATAGAATCTTATGATGAATTGAAACACAGCAAATACCGCCTTTCTTTCATGCTCTTTTTGTTTTTAAACGCTGCAGTTTCACTATTTTGTCTGCTCCCTTTAGCAGAAAACAATGAAACACAAGTTACTTTACCGGTGATTATGGTGGCTTTCTTCAGTATGACGATGCTGGCCACGTGTTTAATAAAGGCAAAACTAAAATTACCCCTGTTAAATCCTGTGGCGTTGATTTTAGGCGGGTTATGGGCGTGGCATATTCAGCACCGCTACCAATTTGTTTCTTTGACGGATGGTGGATTTCTGATTGTCAGTCTGCTGTGCGTTTTTTTTATCAGTGCGATTGCCTTAAGCGATTATTTAGTGGCGTTTTGTTTGCACATCACGCCCGCAATGCTCACCGTGCTGATGCTGGATCACGGACAGCATTTGCCCTTGATTTTATTGACCATTGCCCTGCCGCTGATCGGGTTTTCTTTACAACATTTAATGCGCCGACGTTCGGAAGATTTTACACTGCGCTTAATGTATCAATTATATGAAGAGAAAGAATCGTTTAGCGATCTCAGTATGCTCGATCCGTTAACCGGTTTATATAACCGCCGCGGACTGAAGAACCGCCTTGATAACATTCTGGATAATCATGCGGGTAGCCATTATGTGTTATTGCTTGATATCGACCATTTTAAGGCCTACAACGATAATTACGGCCACGCGATGGGCGATCAGGCGCTGGCCCGCGTTTCTGTCGCTATTCGTGACGCCGTTCGGTCACGTGATGTGGTAACCCGTTATGGCGGCGAAGAATTTCTTGTGCTGATGACCAATGTGAATGCCTCGATTGCCATGAAACTGGCTGAACGTATTCGGCAATATGTCGTCAACCTGGAAATACCGCATATGTTTAATGAGCGCGTTTCTACGCATGTGACTATCAGCGCAGGCATTGCCCCTATTTACGATGATGAATTTGATCAGGCGGTTGCGAACGCCGACCGTGCGCTTTACGTGGCAAAAAATCAGGGGCGCAATACCATCCTCGCCTGGGAAGATCTCCCCGTACTTCACAATACCGTCAGCGAGATCGGCTAACCGCCGAGCCGGGTCGCAGGACCACCAGCCGTCGGCACGTACATCACCGGGGGCTGTCTGTCCCCGGCCTGACGGCCATAGCTCTCTGTTAACGTACCGTTATGCATTCTGTTACCTATTCTTTCGCTCTGCCGTTTACACCACCGCGGGCTTATGGCAATTTCTACGCCTTCGATTAGTCGGGAGTAAAAAATGAGCCTGGAGTCTGTACGCCAGTTTTTTGCCGAGCGTGCGCCGGAAATAGACATCATTGAGATGCCATACAGTACGGCAACGGTAGAAATGGCGGCACGTGTTCACGGTGTTGAACCGGGACAAATTGCGAAAACGCTGTCACTCAAAGTGAAAAATGAGGTGATCCTGGTGGTCACACGCGGTGATGCACGGTTAGATAATCGTAAGCTGAAAGCGGTGATGGGTGCGAAAGCGCGCATGCTGAGTGTGGACGAAGTGATTAGCTGGACCGGGCATCCTGTGGGCGGCGTCTGCCCTTTTGGCCTGGAAAACCCGGTGACCGTGTATTGCGATATCTCGTTAAAAAGCTTTGATGAAGTGTTGCCTGCCGCAGGATCGATTCACAGCGCTGTCCGCATTTCGCCGCAGCAAATGGCTGAACTCACTGCGGCAAAATGGGTAGATGTCTGTGAAACGCGCTAGTGCGTCTGCTTTGCCACCGTTCCCGAAATTGTCATGCCGCGCGTTTCCCGGCCAAAGGCGACAAACAGGCAAATCAATACTGCCACCGTCCCGGCTACAATGGCCATACCGAGACCGTAATTGCCGCCATGCGCTTCAGCAATGCGCGACTGCAGCGTCGCGTTGACGGACGCAATGAGATTCCCCAACTGATAAACAAAGCCGGGCAACACTGCTCTTGCGTTTCCCGGAACCAGTTCGTTCAGGTAAGTCGGGATCACGCCCCAGGCGCCCTGCACCATAAACTGCATCAGGAAGGCACCAAGACCAATCGTCCAGGAACCGCTGGAAAAGGCCCACAACGGCAACACAGGCAGCGTCAGCAGCGCCGCGATAATAATGGCTCGCTTGCGCCCAATGCGTTCTGACAGCGTACCGAAGAAAATGCCCCCCAGCATCGCAGCAATATTGTAGGCGATAGCAATAATACTGACCGTGTGCGCATCAAACTGATGCTGCACTTTGAGGAAAGTCGGATACAGATCCTGCGTGCCGTGGCTGAAAAAGTTAAAACAGGC
The DNA here is from genome assembly GCF_043546245.1 of Pantoea sp. SGAir0180. NCBI lineage: Bacteria > Pseudomonadati > Pseudomonadota > Gammaproteobacteria > Enterobacterales > Erwiniaceae > Pantoea > Pantoea sp. SGAir0180. The sequence continues at coordinate 3,157,429 of NZ_CP028071.1, forward strand.
CATCAGCAGCACCATGTAAATACATATTTTCCAGTGCTGGCGCAGGACGGGCATCAGGGCACTGCTTTCTTTACGTTCACGCGCGGCCAGCCAGACCGGGGATTCCGGGACTTTAAAGTAGATGAACGGCAACAACAGAATCGGGACAGCGCCGATAAGAAACATGCCGCGCCAGCCTACCATGTCGAAAACCAGACCGAACACAATGGACGCCAGCAAATAGCCACAGGGATAACCCGCCTGGAACAGGCCCGACATCAGACCGCGTGAACGATCGGGTATTGTCTCCATCGCCAGCGAGGATGCCACGCCCCAGATTCCGCCCATGGCAATACCGTAGAAAACACGAAAGGCCAGAAATGCGGTGAAGGTGGGTGACCAGGCGGACAACAGCTCAAACGCCGAGAAAAAGACGATATTCAGCATCAGGATGGGCTTGCGGCCATATTTTTCCGCCATCCGGCCAAACAGTAAGGCACCCAGCGGGCGCACCGCCAGCGTCAGCATGATAGCGACCGACACGTCGGTGACGGAATTATGGAAGTACTGAGCAAGATTACTCAGGACAAACACCAGAATAAAAAAGTCGAAAGCGTCCAGCGTCCAACTGGCAAAACAGGCGAAAGCCACATTGCGCTGGGTCGATGTCCAGTCAAGCATACAAGTCTCCTCTCTGAGACACTCTGGCGCTCCGCCCAAAAATTTTCTGGTGGCTAACGAAGAGTGATGTGATTGTTAATCAAATGTATACATCATGTTTAGGAGGAGAGCGTATTGCGTAATTGTGAGGCAGTGGATCAGGCTGTAAGAAAGCGTGTCTGACTTCCTGCCAGCAGGTCAGGCGACGAATCGCCTGTACGTTATTCAGGAAGGTGTTGAAATGCCGACTCAATGATGGACAGCAAAAGAGCGTTATCCACACTGTGCAGCACATGTACCAGCGCACCGCTGTCCGGTGGGATACCGATATCCAGCCGCAGGGGTTGACGATAACGCCAGCTTTTCCCGCGTGTGGCTCCCGCACGAAGCTCAATATCGACCCGGTAATCCGTGCCCCAGGCGACACGCTGATTAAGCAACCAGGCGACAACCAGCGCATCATGAATCCAGCAACCTGGCAGATGCCGGGTCTGCATTGAATAATCTATCCAGGGCTGCAACGTCTCCCGCACGAAACGGGTCAGCGGATGAGCGTGCCGGGTAAGACGTTTGAGATCGGCCTGGGTCAGCATGGTTTGTGTTGTCACATCCATCGGCACCAGGGTAATGGCGGCACCGCTGTGCAACACCTGATGAGCCGCCTCGGGATCCACACCGAAATTCGTGTCTTTGATGTAATCTTCCAGCGCAAAGACACCCCCCATAATCACAATCTCGGCTACCGATTCGGCCATTGCGGGAAAACGCTGCATGGCCAGCGCCACATTGGTCAACGGGCCAATCGCAATCAGGGTGATCTCGCCGGGATTATCACAGATGAGCTGCCCCATCGCCACAGCAGCATCGTTTCCGTCAGCCGGTAATGCCGCAGGCTGAGGAACGCCCTGCCATAACGCCATCAGGTCGAGTTGTTCGACCCGCTTATCCAGTAGCGCGCGCCAGGGCGCAGGGTCTTCGCACAACGCCCGCGTAGCCCCCTGTACGACAGGAACCGCACAGCCCAGCCGCGCCATTAAGTCTTTAGCGACTCGTGCACCGACATCACTCGGGGTATTCCCGGCGACCGTCGTAATTAACTCCAGCGAGAGCCCTGGTGAGGCTAACGCCAGGGAAAGGGCCAGGCCATCATCAGTATTGGCCCCGGCAATCCCGTTCCCCGGATCACAATCAATAATCAGTCTTTTCATTAGGTCGCTTTATTTGTTTTGTTCTGATGGCCGACAGCCACAAGATTCACCAATCTCAAGTTGGTGTGGAAATGCTTCAATCCGTGCCTCGCCATTCCACGCTTTCAGCATATGAATCGCACAGCGTGCCATCTCTTTAACCGGCTGGCGCACGGTGGTTAATGCCGGAACATGGTAGGCGGATTGATCGGTTCCGTTAAAACAGACCAGGGCCACATCGTCCGGCACACGAAGGCCATGCTGGCTGAAGGCGCGAATACAGCCAATCGCCTGACCTTCGTTGCTGGCAAACAGGGCGCGCGGCACCCGTTTACTGGCAATCATACGTAAAGCAGCCTGATAGCCGCCCTCACGTGTATAGGTTGCGGGGAAAATGTTGGCATCATCGGCTGGTAAACCATACGCCCGCAGCGCATCGCGCCAGCCCTGAATACGATCCTGCGCATTCAGCATGTCCCGGGGACCGCTGATCATCCCGACCTGCTGATAGCCATGGCTGAGTAAATGCGACGTCACCTGAAACGCCGCGTCACGCTCATCTACCCGCAGCATGCTGACACCGGGTTGTGGGTTGACCCGATCCAGCATGACCAGCGGTGTCCCGCTGGCTTTGATGATATCGATGAAAGGATGGCGATCGACACTGGTGTAAAACAGACCGTCGACCTGACGGTTCAGCAGCCCCTGAATCAGCTCCAGTTCACGCTTGCGATCGTCGCCGGCATCACCCAGCAGCATCACATGGCCGTGGTTGAGCGACTCCTGAAGCAGCATATGCGCCATGGAGGCGACGAAGGGGTTACTGATATTGGGCACCACCAGACCAAAGGTTTTGGTATTCCCTGACGCCAGGGCACGCGCGGCGGCATTCGGGCGATAGCCGGTCTGCTCTATTGCCGCCAGTACCCGTTGCCGGGTCGCGTCCGCGACCGGACGCGGGCCATTATTGATGACATAACTCACCACAGCGACGGAGGTCCCGGCAGCTTTAGCAACGTCACTCCGCGTCACGGCGGTTTTCACCTGTTTCGCCACTTCCCCTTCCTCACTTAACGTGCACTGCCTTTAGCATAGCCTGTTTCAGATAGCGTCCTCTGGCAGGTTAAGGTCGCGCCCACGTGTTTCCGGTGCCACAAACGTAGTCAGGAAACCAATCGTGGCCATCACGGAAAAATAGACGGCGATCGACCACCAGTGTCCGGTATAAGAGAGCATGGCCGCCGCTACTAACGGGGCAGTGCCGCCTGAAATAATAGAACCCAGCTCTTTCGCGACCGCCATCTTGGTATAACGGTGATTCACGCCAAACATCTCCACGCCCCAGGCCGCCTGTACGCCAAAGATGCCCAGAGAAGCCAGCGCCATGCCGACCACAATCACCGGAATCACGATGGCCGGTTCACGCGTATCCAGCAGGGTAAAAGCAGGCCAGGCATAGATCATCAGCAGCAGGCAGAACATGCGATAGACCACACGGCGACCAAAACGGTCAGACAGCCAGCCTGCAAACGGAATAATCAGGAACCCCAGCAATGAGGCGATAAACACCGCCGTGGTGGGCACGGATTTATCTACCATCAGCACCTTGGCGACATAGCCCACAATAAAGCCCTGGGCCAGATAAGAGGGGCCGTTTTCACCGATGCGCAGCCCGACCATTGTCCAGAAGGCACGTGTGCGCTGAAAGAAGGGGCGTGTATCCGCTTCAGAACGATGCGCGGCAATCACCTGGGCGCGCGTTTCGGCAAGCTCTGCTTTCTTACGCTCGAATACCGGTGTTTCACGCAGATTACGACGGATCCACAAGGCCACCAGAGCGATCACCGCACTGCTCAGGAACGGAATGCGCCATCCCCACTCCAGCAGACTCTGCTTGTCCATTTGCACCACCAGCAGCCAGACCAGCGAGGCCAGCAACGTGCCGCTGTTAGAGCCGAGTGCAATGACCGATGACACCAGGCCACGGCGCCTGACCGGTGCATATTCACCCAGCATAACGGTTCCGCCTGAGAGTTCGGCGCCCGCCCCAAAGCCCTGACTGAAGCGTAACAGCACCAGGCAGGCCGGCGCCCAGATGCCAATCGAAGCATAGCTGGGAATCAGCCCAATCAACGTGGTGGAGGCGCCCATCAGGATAATGGTGGTGACCATGACGACCTTGCGGCCTTTACGATCGCCCAGCCAGCCGAAAAACAGGGCACCGATCGGACGGGCAATAAACCCAACGGACCAGGTGGCAAAACTGGCAAGCAGTGCCATCGCGGGCGTTTGTTCGGGGAAAAAGACATCACCAAAAATGATGCCCGCAGCCAGGCCATAGAGCGCAAAATCTGCATACTCCATTGCCGTGCCTAACCAACAGGAAACCGTAGCGCGCCAAAAATCTTTGCGGCCGGCTGAGGTGTTAAACCGCTCATCTGCGGCGGAGGTAGAAGGCAGTGATGCCTGTGTCGTAACGGAGTGCTGTGCCGTCATAAACGCTGTCCCTTGAAAACATGCAGATAGATAAATGCCATTCCGAGAGACAATTCCCTGACTGTAAGCAGAAGAATCGCTCTGGTGGCGACATTCAGTTGGCTAACCATGATGAAAGGAAAGTTAAAAGATTCCCTGGTGTTGGAATCCGCAGTATCGCGAGCTTCGCCGCTGTATTTTTCAGCGGTCGTATAAGTCTGGCGAATGTAACTTGTTCCTCGATCGGCCTACCGTGCATCGGGCACCGAGAGCAATCACTGGAAGCCAGTTTATCTACGCGCGTAGATAAATCAATAGCACTTGAGTAAATTTGTTAGATTTTCTTTAGTATCAAGCTGCATCAGATGCTATTTTTAACGCAAAATCAGTTGGTTAATTGTAACCTGACGCGCAAAAAAACAGCATAACGCTAGACCCGGTTCACTTTTCTTTTATCATTAAGCCAAACTGGCCGTCAGAACCTTTCATCAGATGCTGTTGTCGCATACTGGTGTGACTGCAAAATGACAACGCACCACGTTTGTATCGCGTACAGTCGCGCAGAGCCCTGTCCGCACCTGACCTGGAGGACGCTGTTTACACGTTATGACCATTATCCTGATGCGACACGGCAAACCCGCCCACCCTTTTGCCCGCCGTTTGAGTGCGCAGGGCATGGCGGACTGGTGCGAAGCCTATGATCTTTCGCTGGTCAGCGATGGGCCGCCTGAGCGCAGCATCAATATCGCGCGCAACGCCGCGGTTGTCGTCTGCAGTCCGTTACCCCGCGCCCACTCCTCGCTGGCGCACCTGGGGCTGCGCCCGCATCATGTCGATGCGCTGTTCAGTGAAGTCGGCATTCCGCTGCTGCGGGCCGATCGCCTTCAGTTACCCACCTTTGTCTGGCAGGCCATTCTGCGTGCGATGTGGTTGTGTGGTTACGCGGGCGAGACCGAATCACTGCAACATGCGCGCGCACGGGCGTCGCGCGCCGCTGACAGGCTGATCGCCTTATCGGAGAAAGGCACGGTTTTATTGCTGGGTCACGGCATTATGAACAAAATGATTGCCCGCGAACTGCGTAAGCGTGGCTGGCAGGCCGAAAAGCATGCCAGCAGCCGTCACTGGAGTTCCGCGATTTACCATCGCCCGTTTATTTAATCGATTTGGAAGTAGCTCAGCGTTTCATAACCCGCGCCCACTTCTGCGGTCATCACCACGGTCTGGCGCATCAAATCAATCACGCTTAACGTCTTATTGTCATCATGCGTGATCAGCAGCTTTTTTTTGTCCGGGCTGAAACAGCCATCGAGCGGTTGTCCAGCCAGCGTGATTCGCCCCAGCGGATTAAGCAACTCGTCAAACAGCGTCACAGTCGGCTCCTGATCACCCATCGCCATAAGGTAGTCTCCGTCCGGACTAAAGCGCACTTTCTGGCAGGGATGCTGATGATCGGGCAAAGCCAGCCGCTGGCGGATACGATGACTCTGGCGATCCACCACATACAGCAAGGGCGCATCGGCGGCGCTGGCGATCAGGTAGGGATGTTTGGGTGAGGCTGTCAGACCCGAAACGGGGCCCGGCATAAGCACCGTATCAATGACGCGCCCTTCCGCCTCACAGAGATCCACCACGGTGATAGTGGCGTCCTGCTCGTTGTCGGTAAATAATTTGCGGCCGCTCGGAGAGAGCGTCAGGCGATGGGTATTATCCAGCGGAATAGGAATGGTCTTTTCAACACGATGCGTTTGGGGATCGATCACCACGACGGCCGTTGGATTCTCGCAACACAAATAGACTTTGCCATCCCGCCCTAACTGACCGCTGTGGGGCGCTTTAGACGGCGACAGATCAATGTAGTCGGTAATTTCCCGCCGTCGAAGATCAATTACGGCGACTTTGTGCCCGGGATGCGGGAGTTCACTTCGCATCGCATCGCCGTACAAGGGCAAAAAAGCTTTTCCCCAGGGCGCAAGCATCAGCAGTTCATGCAGCCGCGTCGGAATCACGTCCACGGCCTGGCTGACGGCAAACGTGTCGGGATCGAGAAACAGCGCACGGCGGGTTTGTCTGTCGATCGCCAGTAATCCTCGAGAGTCAAACGACATGGCATCTCCTTTATCATCGGTAAGCTTAAAGCGTAGACAAGGGTTATCGGGCTGCGTACACCTGAGAATTGATAAAATATGCTAAATAATTTTTTTATCCCGATTTAGCCTGTATCCCTTTGACAGCTTCACAGTGTATCGGTTTTTTTTGAAGTTAAATGTTCAGCATGACGACAGACTCAGTTTGTCATAAACAAATAAACCATTAGCGTGAATAAATATTTATTTTTGTTTCCGGCTGAGCGTTATTTCCGTTTTATCCTAAAGTGTTTATCAGGCATAGCGAATGACTACATTGTGTTCTATTAAATAACCTGGCGTGGTTGATTTCGCCTGTTCAAAACGTCGTTGCCACGTGCCATCGTCACATCACCCGGCAAGACGAATAAGCATTGCAGTACAGCGATGTCTGCTTTAATAGCGGTTCAGATACAGGCTGGCAGTTAAGCACGTTATTTCGACGACCGGCATAAAACACAATAACCAAAATAACAGGTGAAATATGACTTCGCATCGCCGTTCTTTGCTTCCGCTCTGGCGCCATTGGGAAAAACTCGCCTTCACCAGCCGTATGCTGCTGACGATGAAACAGCACCGTGCACTCAGTGCGCCAGAATATGATCCTGGCCTTGAACACGATGTGGAACTGACCGCGGTGCCTAAGTCACTGCCTGCCATTGCCAGAACGGTCTGGCTCTATTGGCCTGGCGAGCGGTTACCTGCCTCTGTCGCCTTAACAATTCGCAAACTTCGTCGCGATAATCCGGATCATGATGTTCATCTGGTGACTCCGCAAACGCTGAGTCATTGGCTGCCTGAGTTGCAGTTCATCTCTTCAGATCTGACGCAGGCGCTGAAAAACGACATCATCCGGCTGGAACTGCTGCTCCGTTATGGCGGCATCAGCATTGATTGTCATACCTTACTGTTTGAAGATCTGGCGTGGATACATCAGGCCCACAGCCTCAGCCCCAGGGATTTGATCGGCTATTACCGCCAGGAATCCACCTGTCATTCACTCAGGCCGGTAATTGATACCAGCGTTCTCGCTGCGCCCGTCCAAAACCCGTTTATCCGGGAATGGCTCAAACAACTGGCACCGGTAAAATATGTCGGTATGCATAACTACCTGCTGGAGTTAAAGAAACGCAGTGACTTCCCTGCGCTGAGACAAAACCTCAGCCATCCTGATAGTGAGCTGCCGTCCCTGGCCCACCAGCTGGCGATGGACGAACATCGTCGGGTCAATTTTCTTTTGCGTAAAGCCGAAGCGAGCGCCGGGTATTATCACAGGGTTGATGCCGGTAACAGCACGGCGTTTGTCCGCTCTGTTTTATTCCAGCAACGTCCTCTGACGCCTCCTCCGGTGATCAAACTGAGTGCCCGCGAACGCACACATCTTGATTTCAACCTTAAGCTGCGCTTTTACAATCGCTCCAGCCTGATAGGTGAAGTCATGCATCAAACTCTGTCGTCGCCCGCCAGACTGCTGGCCCCCCAGGAGCAACGCGCGTAATCCGTCACGGGTTCTTCAGCATTCGCTATGGCGTGTTTTTATCTGTTGGCAATGTGAATCTGCCGCCAAAATGGCGGCAGACAGGTTGCAGCCCGATGACAGCCAAGCTAGATTGAGCCGCAATTTAATGAAAATGTCCCCCTTAGAAGAGACAGGTTCACATAATAAGAGGATGTGACGTTGCCCGAATTCGTGTCAGTGCTCCTTTTTCTGACCGCGATTGCTGTTTATTCCTGTAAAGCAGGCCGAAACAGAATCTGGTTTTGCCTCGTCCTGGTGTTGCTCATGCTGTTTGTCGTGCTGAATGCCACGCTGTTTGCCAGCAATTATTTTACGGGCGAGGGCATTACCGATGCCGTGGTGTATACACTGACAAACAGCCTGACCGGTGCGGGCCTGAGCAAATATGTTGTGCCCGGTCTTGGCCTGCTCATCGTGCTGTTTTTACTCTTTTGCGCCTTATCATGGCTGCTCCGACGCAGTAAGCGCCCTTTTCACCCTGGCTGGAGCCTGGTCGCATTTATCTGCGCCGCCGGTGCGGTGCAGACCACGCCGGCTTTTCATCAGGTCAGCACACTGATCACCTCTTACTCACTGCGGGACGACTCTGACTTCGACACCGTTTATAAGGTACCGAAGAACCGCATTGAGCGGCCTGCGCTTAATGTCGTGTATATCTACGCTGAAAGCCTGGAGCGCACCTATTTCGACCAGATGGCCTTTCCGGGTCTGGCCCCCGAATTGAATCGCGAGAAAGAGCAAAGCCTGGACTTCAGTCAGACCGAACAACTGCCCGGCACGGATTACACCATTGCCGGTATGGTCGCATCGCAATGCGGCATTCCCCTTTTTGCCCCTTTCGACGGCAATGCCTCCGCTTCCCTTTCCAGCTTTTATCCACAAAATATCTGCCTGGGCGATATCCTGAAGAACTCGGGCTATGAGAACTGGTTTATTCAGGGGGCCGATTTACGCTTTGCAGGCAAAGATGTCTTTTTGCATTCCCACGGTTTCGATGCCGCACATATGTACGGTGCACAGGAGCTAAAAGACCAGGTGCGCGATCCCACGTACCGCAATAACTGGGGATATTATGACGACACGGTGCTGGATAAGGTTTACGACACTTATGCCTCGCTGTCACGCCAGCAAAAACGGTTTGCGCTGTTTGCGCTCACCGTCGACACGCACCATCCCGACGGTTTTATTTCTCGCGGTTGCCAGCGCAAAAGCTATAGCTATGCGGGTAAACCCAACCAGTCGTTCAGCGCGGTATCCTGCTCACAGGAACATATCGCCCGACTGATCGCCCGTATCAAAGCGTCCCCGTGGTTCGCTGACACGGTGATTGTGGTTGCCTCCGATCATCTGGCGATGAACAATACTGCGCACCCTTTTCTGATAACGCATCCCCGCCACGATTTGTTTATGGTGATTCGCGGCGATCGGCCTGAGACCGACGTGATTGATATGAAACGCAGTACGCTGGATAACGGCGCCACGTTGCTGGATATCCTGGGCGGGGATAATGCGATTGGCCTGGGCCGCAGCAGTCTGTCAGCGGTGTCGTTATCCAGTCAGTTTGAGGACATGAAAACCAAAGTCTTAAGCTGGAAGCCCGATATTATTCAGCTCTGGAATTTTCCCAGCAAAATCGACAGTTTTATTATCAATCAGGCCAAAAATACTTTCAGCTTTTCCGGAACCAGCTTTAAATTGCCGATTCTGTTGCGCGTAACAGATAAACATATAGAGCCGCTGCCGGAAGGGGAATATTCCGCGCCGTTGCGTTTCCAGCTGGCCGATTTCAAAGCAGATGAGAAGTTTATCTGGGTCGATCGCTGTTTCAAAATGGGCCGCATCTGGCAACCTTCTCTGGCACTGTCCGGTGACTGGTGCGTTGCGATGGGGCAACCTGCGGGTCAGCCCACCGTCACACGCGTTGATACGCCTCAGTGGAAAGGTCAAGCCCGGTTCCCGGCAGACACCCTCAGCAATGCCCGCTACCAACTTGCTGTGGCACAGCTGCGCATCGAAGATAATGCGATTCGTTATGACGCTGAAAGCTTTCTGTTTGCGATCCCCGGCGCGCCAGCCAGTGTGAAGCAGTTTAGCGGCATTTCGCGCCAGGAAAGTTGGGGACGCTGGTCGAATGCCAGTCTTGCCCCCGACGTGACGATTGAGTTTGTCGATCCGTTGCCCGCGCACTTTGATCTGGTGATCACCGCTCGTGCCTACGGTCCGAACATCCACCGGCCAATACCGGTCAGGGTGGGCGATACTGAGCAGTTGCTGACGCTGGGGGAGATTCCCTCTACCCATACGCTACGTTTTGACAATCCTGAAGGAAGCCACCGGTTAACGCTCTCGCCGCCCGAGCCGCAACTCAGTAACCTCAACAACATCGCCGGACAAGATCCGCGCAAACTCGGTATTGGTCTGGTCGAGCTCAAGGTCGTTCCCCTTCCCTGAGTGGTCACGCCACTGACGTTGGCTGCCGACATTGAAATGGCGATGTTGGCAGCAGCAAAACGCTCATCTTTTTGCGAAGCGCCACGCAAAAAAATGATTATTACCTGTTTAACTAATTGATATTTTGGATTTAATCCGCAAGATGTTGCCTCTGTACTGTGACTGTTTCGGCTTGCCTGTCATGATGCCATCACGGTGTGATGAAACGGGAAGAGGCATGAATGGCGACCGCAATGATGAATACACATAAAGCGTTTAAACGTCTGCAACGGGCAGGCATCAATGACCGTCAGGCCGAAGTGATGGTCGATATTTTTGCGCAGATACAGCAGGACAACGCACTCTCGCGCGCTGATGTCATGCAGGCTTTTACGCGTCATAACCAGCATATTCTCAGGCTGAGTAAGCAGTCTGAGAATATGGAGACCGATCTCAGCGTGTTGAGAACGGACTTCGATAGCCTGAAGAGTGATGTCAGCATACTGAGAACGGACTTCGATAGCCTGAAGAGTGATGTCAGCGTGCTGAGAACGGACGTTGACAGCCTGAAGAGTGATGTCAGCGTGCTGAGAACAGACGTTAATAGCCTGAAAACCGATGTGAACAGGCTGACTATGGATGTCAGTACGCTGAGAACCGATGTGGATGAAATCAGGACGGATGTCGGCGGGTTAAAAAACGATATGTGCTGGGTTAAACGTCTGCTTATGGTCATGACCACCACTCTGCTTATGGCGGCCATGAAATACATGCTTGTCTGAACGACCAGGCAGGGGCAGATCTCAGCCCCGAAGCGTTTCCAGCTTTTCTCGTTGCTGGCCTTCACGGGTGAAGTTGGTCTCTGCCAGCCAGCGTTCAAAACCCGCTTTCACCTGCGGCCATTCGCTGTCAATGATCGAAAACCAACTGGTATCGCGCGTGCGACCTTTATAGATGCGGGCCTGGCGAAAATCCCCTTCAAACTGGAACCCCAGACGTAACGCGGCCCGGCGAGAAGGCAGATTGCAGCTGTCGCATTTCCATTCATAACGTCGGTAGCCAAGCTGTTCAAAGGCGTAACGCATTAGCAGAAAATGTGCCTCTGTTGCCATTCTTGTCTGCCGAAGTAAGCGGGAGAAGGTGACGAATCCCACCTCCATCACACCATTCGCCGCGTCAATACGCATCAGCGACAGCGTCCCCACAGCCCTGTCGGTTTTTCGATCAACCACACTGAAATGCAGTGGATCCCGACTCGCCTCCATGGTTCTGGCATGAGCTAACCATGCGGCCTCATCATCAAAAGGGCCATCTGAAAGGTAAGTCCAGTCACGACCATCTTCCGCCAGTGACCAGGCCTGCCAGAGTGCCGCCCCATGCGCAGCGACGCTAAAAGGTTCAAGCCGACAGACCTGTCCCTGAAAAATCTCGCGTTGTGGTAAAGGGCGTGACTGCCAGTCGGGCATTGATTGCCCTACCGGTTGACCATACTGATTGAGGTGCTGTGCCATCGTGCCTCCTGCGTTTCGGTTAATCAAAACACGTTGCCACGTTACGCAGAGGGTGAGAAGTCTTACTCTGATAAAACGAAAAAAAACGGCCCCGTGACGAGGCCGTTATTTCACATTCTCCGGTTGCGTCGTGCCAACGTCCGGCGACGGGCTTATCCGCGGAAGAAGATATCGCCTGATTTACCCATGACGATCTTACCGGTGTCATCGGTGATCAGGATATAATTGGCATTGATATAAGCCCAGTGCGTACCGGGCTGAGGCGCAGGCAGGTTACGTTTCTGCCACTCCGTGATGGTATAGGTCTTGCTGCGGTATTTATCTGGCACGGTATCACCGATTTTATGCTCTTTGTAATCAATGATGATGGTGCTGAGATCGTAGTTCGGCTTACCGGGATTACCCTCCGCATGCGATGGCGTGGTTGGCGTAATACCGTCGTTAGAGTCAGAACTCGCAGGTGCCTGGGACTGAACGGGTGCCGTTTCGGGTTGAGCCGCATTACTGCCTGGCTGTACATTCGTCTCGCCAGACGGCGCAACAGGCTGAACCTGTGGCGGCGGTGGCACGTAGTCGGTGGTTTCGCCTGCGGCCTGAACAGCAGGGATAAGGCTCAGCGAGCCGAACAGTAAACCCGCTGAAATTAAAGCAATTTGAGTTCTGCGCATAATAATTTCCACATTGAATTGATTTTAATAACAGTAGACCACTCTGAAGACAATCTGAACAGGATTACGGTTCCATCACTCATAAAGGTAAGTGTAAGGATTCGCAACGTATTCCGGCTCCTGCTTACACCTTACCTGTCTTTTTCTGCCAGGTTAAGCAGCAATGTGATACCCAGGTAGTTACTCCAGTTAAACGCGTTTTGCAGCACCACAATCGCATTGCCAGCCTCTCTGTCAAAACCGATAAATGCCGAATAACCACCAATATAGCCTACCTGGTAAGTGATGTTTCGCCCTTCCAGCCGATCCGTTACCCAGGCGATATTCTGCGTCTGGTTGCCCTGTTGGTACACGCGTTTATTCACTCCGGCAAACGCGCGATTGATTTCAGGATACGGACCGGGCGTCAAATACGCCCGCAGATAGACGCTGAGATCGCGTGCATTGCTGTACAGGCTGCCTGCAGCCATCATGTTACGTCTGAAGCGCCAGTCCGGTGTGATATCGCCGCGCGGAATAAACTTTGGCTGATCGCCAGCATGGCCCAGCGCCCGCGTGGGGAAACCGCTGAGGCGCTCAGGCACAAAACTCGTTTGCGTCATTCCCAGCGGACGAAAGATTTGCTGACGGGCCAGGCTGTCAATATCACAGTGGCATCGGGTGCGTAAGATGTAGCCCAACAGCGCATAACCCAGATTTGAATACTGCGGAATACGGTGACGGGGTGCCCTAAAGTCGGCCAGATAGCTGAGCACACGGTCATCGTCTAGATTGCCGTAAAAATTCTGCCCGGTGCGAAGATAAGTCATGAACTGCATAAACATGGCCAGGTCCATATCCTGACGCGGCAATCCTGACGTGTGCGTCACCAGTTGTAACAGCGTGATACGGCGGGCATCCGGGCTCAATGCCACCGTTGCGGGTAGCAGGGTTGCCAGCGTATCTTCCCAGCGCAGTTGTCCCTCATCGACTTGTTGCGTAATCACCTCTGCGGTTACGCCTTTACTCAAGGAGCCCAGCGCAAACAAGGTATCAGGCGTAATCGGATAACGATGGACATCGTCCGTCACGCCAGCGCTGTAGAACAACGTGGGCGCATTTTTGTGGATAATGGCAATGCTGATGCCGGAGACCTGTTTGCGCTGCATGTAATGGCGCACCAGGTCATCCAAATTATCGTGGAAGGCGCTGTGAGTCAGATAAAGCCTGTCGCCCATGGGGGCGGACGTTTGCGACAGTGTGCCGCAGGCGGTTAACCCTATCGCACCGAGTATTACTATGCCGCACCGGGTCAGCAAGCCGGATAACGTCCGGATGAGCGTCTTTTTTCTGGTCACGTCCTCGCGCCCGTCTTATTGTCGTATCAGGGCGCTGACGAAAAGCTTCATCGCGATCCTGCAAGATGATACCGCTGTGCTTATATCGGCACAGTCAGCTAAATCTTTATTCGGTTGCCCGGCGGCGTTCCGCCTGTCGTTCCCTCTGGCATCAGGCCTTGCGGGGCCGGGAGAGTAACATAGCGACAGAGAGAATGCCTCTGTCGTGTGCCTTATTGGGTTGTGCATCTGATGGCACTGCCATCGCATCCATAAGCGTGTACACTGCGCGCTTTTATATGCAGTCAATTTTCTGCTGAACCAGAAACGCCCGGAGAGAACCATGAAAGAAGGTCCATTAAGCGAGAAAGAACTGCAATGGCTTGATGATATGCTGGAAAAATACGGTAGCGAAGCATCTATTCTTGATGTGTCCGAACTGGATGGCCTGCTCACCGCCGTACTGTCAGGCCCGACAACGGTTGAACCCAGCCGCTGGCTGGTTGCGCTCTGGGGCGGCGAAAAGCATATCCCTAAATGGAGCAATGAGCGCGAAATGACGCGCTTTATGGAGCTCTGCTTTCAGCATATGAATGATATCGCTGACCGCCTGTCCGAGTTTCCGGAGCAATTTGAGCCGTTGTTTGGCGTGCGTGAAATGGAAGGTCTGGAATTCACCGTGGTGGAAGAGTGGTGCTATGGCTATATGCGCGGCGTAGCGCTGACGGACTGGTCTGCGCTGCCTGCCGAACTGCACGAATCACTGGACGTCATCGCGCTGCATGGCAAGGAAGAAAACCTCGAAAAAGTCGATGCGTTAACGCCGGAAGAGATGGAAAGCAGCATGGATGCCATACGTCCTGCCGCTCTTGCGCTGCACGATTACTGGATTGCGCAGCCTGAGGCGATTCCTCAGGTTCAACAGCCTGTCACGGCAGCAAAGCAGCCTGGTCGCAACGATCCCTGCCCGTGTGGCAGCGGTAAAAAATACAAGCAGTGCTGTCTGCACTAAGCCACCCGGGGCCGGTAACCGGCCCCATTCACTGTTACAGGTACATGACATTAACGCGGCGCGGGAACTGGCTGCGCAGGTGACAGACCTTCGCCGTTCTTAATCCTGTCGATAGCCACCACGTTGTGCTTCATCGCGTCATTCAGCACCTGCACTGCCGAAGACGCATCGCGGTTTTTAATCGCCATAAACACCTTAATATGCGCTTCCACGCTCTCAAGGGTGATACCCAGCGAGCGATTCAGCTCTTCCAGGTAATAGTAGTAAATGTCCTTAATTGACTTCATCACGTTGTAAAACACGCTGTTATGGGAAGCCCGGATAATCGCCAGATGAAATTCATAATCGGCCTCCGAGTATTTCTTGTAATCCCCTTTGTTGATGAGCATGTTATTCAGGGCCTGCTCAAGCAGGGTAATGTCGTCTTCCGTCGCGTGTTCAACTGCCAGCTCGACACATTTAAACTCGACGGTCTGACGAAACACCATCATGTCATTAAACGCTTCCCGACTCAGGTGCATCAGCGGTCTGGCACTGCTGTTCAGCATCTGCGGCGTGAAATCTTCGCACACATAGCTGCCGCTGCCCTGACGGGTGATGATAATGCCAAGATCACGCAACCGCTGCACCGCACTGCGCACACTCACCCGGCTGACATTGAAAGAGTGTGTCAGCTCCGCTTCAGAAGGCAAGCGAGCGCCCGCGGGCCAGCTACCGTCCAGTAGCCGGGCCTTGATTTGCTCGAACACTTCGTTAACAACGTTCTGTTTCTGAATGGATTTTATGCTCACAACACCTTCTCATATGATGTCCTACATGATGCCATTCTATCTCATCCTTTCAGACAAAGTCCTGTGTTGACACCGTAAAGCACGTCGTTCGAAAACAGGCCATTATTCGCCGCGACGCGGGCTGAGCGCGGACACCCTGTGCTGACTGATGGCAGACTGTGCCTCCACCGCATCGGCTTCTGCGGTCAGATCGCGATCGGCCACCTCAGGCATGATCAGTGACGCCAGCAGACCGATGCAGGAATAACAGATTAACATCACCGCAATCGGGTGCCAGGAGCCGGTAAGTTGACAAAATATCCCCGCCAGCAGAGGACCTAATCCGGTGGCAAACAACCCGCCAATTTCTTTTGAAATCGCCATTTGTGCGAAGCGGTTTTGCGAACCAAACATCTCTGCCATGGTGATCCCTTCAATAGCGGCCTGGCCCAGCACCGCGATGTTATGAATCACGATCAGGCACACCATAATGGTGCTGACAGCCTGGGACTTGTCGACGATCAGTGAAATCATCGGGTAGGCCAGGAGGATCGAGCCGACGGTCAGTATGCGATAGGGAATGCGCCGCCCGACCCTGTCTGAGAGCCAGCCGAGCAGGGGAATCGTCAGAAAACCAATCACGGAACTGACCATGATGGCATCGGTGGGAATCGCTTTATTAAATAACAGCGTTTGCACCATATAGCCTGCCAGGAAGGTCTGAATAATCCCCGAATTTCCGGCCTGGCCAAACCGCAGGCCGGTTGCTATCCAGAACGCTTTCCCCTGAATTAACTGAAAAATGGACTGACTTTTCTTCGACCGGAGCGTAACGGTTGCGGATGCTGCCACATTTTCAAACACCGGGCTTTCTTTCAAATTAAAGCGCAGCCAGAGCGCAAACCCCATCACGACAAAACTGGCCAGAAAAGGAACACGCCATGCCCACGCGACGACCTCTTCATTAGTGAAAAACAAGAACATGACGGCCCAGATAGCGGTGGCGCTCAAGGTGCCGCAGTTAGTGCCCATGGCAACCAGGGAAGCGATAAGGCCTTTTTTCCCTTTGGGCGCATATTCCGCCAGCATCGTACTGGCCCCGGCAATTTCTGCCCCTGCCCCTAATCCCTGTATTACGCGCAACGCGACCAGCAATAAAGGCGCCAGAATACCGACCTGCTGATAGGTCGGTAACACACCAATTAATGTGGTGCATATGCCCATTAATGCGATGGTCATAAACAGCACTTTTTTTCGGCCCACGCGGTCGCCCA
Organism: Pantoea sp. SGAir0180; assembly: GCF_043546245.1. Lineage (NCBI taxonomy): Bacteria > Pseudomonadati > Pseudomonadota > Gammaproteobacteria > Enterobacterales > Erwiniaceae > Pantoea > Pantoea sp. SGAir0180. The sequence goes on from NZ_CP028071.1 coordinate 3,174,356, forward strand.
TTTTGCCAAAAAAGACGGCGCCCACAATACGCGCGATATAACCTGCGCCGTAGGTGCCCATAGCCAGAATTAACGCCATTGCGCCTGATTGCCCGGGAAAAAAGACTTCATGAAAAACCAGAGCCGCACCGAGGGAATATAACTGGAAATCCATAAACTCCAGCGTGGTACCCAACCATCCTGAAACAGAGGCCCTGACAAGATCAGACGTATTACGTTCTTTTGTACGCGTATGTGAATGACTCATGTTTTACCCCGAGGCCAACCCGGCGTTGACAGGTGAATAAAAGACAGGCGAGCGCAGTCCACGCGAGACGTGAGAGCATTTCACTCGCCCTGATCATTAAAGTTATTTGCACGCTGAATAACAGCGCTGTTGTGAATGAACTTAAAAGACGACTAACACTTTTGAATGCTGCGTTTTATCACTGGCGGCCTGCAAAGCCACTTCAATATCCTGATGCGCATACTGACCGGACAGGATCGGTCGCGGATCGATAATGCCTTTTTCCAGCCATTTCACTGCAACCGCAAATTCATCAATAAAACGAAAGGAACCTTTCCAGCTAATTTCTTTTACCAGCATCTGCGCGACGGGAAAATGAAGCGGGCTTTTTCCCATGCCAATTTGAACCATCGTGCCACCTGGCCGCGTCGCCAGGATACTGGTGCTGATGGCTGCCTCTGCCCCGCTGGCCTCCAGTGTGACGTCAAAGTAGCCCCGGTGTTCACAATAGCGGGCCATGGCCGCCGTATCGGCCGGGTCCACGGCGACATCGGCACCCATTTCACACGCAATACGACGACACCGCTCGCTGAGATCACAGGCCACTATTTCCGCTGCGCCCGATGCTTTTGCTGCGGCAATGGCTAACGCGCCTATGGGGCCAGCGCCCATTACCAGCACCTTTTTGCCCACGATACTGCCTGCCACATTAAGCGCATGAATGACGACCGCGGTGGGCTCGGCAACCGCCATCACGCTGGCCGGAACCTGCTCGTCGTAGGGCACACACTGCTGCGCGGACACCACGACATACTGTGCAAACCCGCCTTCCACATGCGGCGTGAACTGCGCACTGCCCATGAAGCGCATGGTTGGGCAGGCATTTTGTTTCCCGGCCTGACAATATTCACATCGCCCGCAGGGCTGCGACGGGTTAACCGCCACTTTCTGTCCGGGTTTGAGGGCAGAAGATTCCGGCGCATGATAAATCCGCCCCACAAATTCGTGTCCGATAATAAAAGGGTGCTGAATGACGGATAACCCGGCCCGCCCTTCGTGATAATAATGAATATCGGATCCGCAAATGCCGCCGCACTCCACTTTTATCACGACGTCATCCTCTGCGTAATGCAGCTCGCGCTCTTCTACCACAATGTCTTTTTTACCCTTTGCCACACAGGCCTGGGTCATTAAGCTATGCACGATGGGTTCCCCTTTGCAGGTCAGTAAGGCTCACAACACGGCCAGCCAGCCGCCATCAACGTAAATCATCTGCCCGTTGATATAATCTGACGCGCGCGAAGCGAGGAAAACGGCGGTACCGGCCACTTCGTCTGGCCGGCCCCAACGTTGAGAGGGATTGCTGCTTTTCACCCAGCTATCAAACCGGGCGTCGTCCACCAGCGCACGGTTCATGTCGGTTAAGATATAACCCGGCCCAATCGCGTTGGTCTGGATATTAAACTGCGCCCATTCGGCCGCCATTGAGCAGGTCAACATCTTGATTCCGCCCTTGGCCGCCGTATAAGGCGCAACCGTCGGACGCGCGGCCTGACTGGTTAACGAACCGACATTGATGATTTTTCCGCCCTGGTGACGGGCGATCATGCGCTTTGCCGCCGCGCGTGAAACCAGGAAGGCGCTGGTCAGGTTGGTATCAATGACTTTTTGCCACTGTTCAAGCGCCAGTTCCAGCATCGGTTTACGGTACTGAATGCCGGCATTATTGATAAGGATATCCACCGCAATCGCCTGCTCATCCAGCGCGGCAAATGCCTGTTCAATTTCGCCTTCATCTTTCACATCGAATACCCGCCCCGTGGCGTGATAGCCTTTCGCCACGAGTTGTTCAACCGCCTCATCCAGCCCCGCTTTACGCGTGCCGTTCAAAATCACCTGTGCCCCGGCCGCCGCCAGGGCTTCAGCATAGGCATAACCCAGCCCACGAGATGAACCGGTGATTAATGCCGTTTTCCCGGTCAGATCGAACAGTGCAGTCATATTCCACCCTTAAATATGTATGACAACTATCTTATTAAGGTGAATTTACGCGCAGATTAAATCAATACGTAATGATGCGTTATGAGGCGTCTATCACAAAGCCCTCACCCTGAAATTGATTAGGATGCTGTATTTTAAGAAAATAAATCTTAACTACGTGCATAAAGTTCAGTCATTAGATCCCCATCACAGAATCGAAAGCTAATAAGGGCAACGACCCGGCTTTGTGATAAAACAGTCATGTTGTATGACAACATACCTGTTAGCCATGAGCAGCAACGAGCACGACGGTGGCGGTAAGTGGCCTGATAAAAGAGGAGCGATTGTGAGTAATCTGTCCATCACGAATGTTAAAACCATTCTGACTGCGCCCGGCGGCATCGATCTGGTCGTGGTTAAAATCGAAACCAACGAGCCGGGCCTGTACGGCCTTGGCTGCGCCACCTTTACCCAACGCATCTATGCGGTACAAAGCGCCATTGATGATTACCTGGCGCCATTTCTGAGGGGCAAGGATCCGGCAAGAATCGAAGATATCTGGCAGTCTGCCGCCGTCAGTGGCTACTGGCGCAATGGTCCGGTCATGAATAACGCCCTGTCCGGTGTCGATATGGCGCTGTGGGACATTAAAGGCAAACTGGCCGGATTGCCGGTTTATGAACTGCTGGGCGGCAAGTGTCGCGATGGCATTGCGCTCTATGTGCACACCGATGGCGCAGACGAAGTCGAAGTGGAAGACAGTGCCCGGGCCAAAATGGAGGAAGGTTATCAGTATATCCGCTGCCAGATGGGCATGTATGGCGGTGCCGGTACCGACGATCTCAGGCTCATCGCGAACCGCATGGTCAAAGCGAAAAATATCCAGCCTAAGCGTTCACCGCGCAGCAAAACAGCGGGCATGTACTTTGATCCGGAAGCCTATGCGAAAAGCATTCCACGCCTGTTTGATCATCTGCGCAATAAGCTGGGTTTTGGCGTAGAGCTTCTGCACGATGCGCATGAACGCATTACGCCGATTAACGCTATTCATATGGCTAAAGCCCTGGAGCCGTACCAGCTGTTTTTCCTGGAAGATCCGGTTGCGCCAGAGAACACGGAGTGGCTGAAGATGCTGCGCCAGCAGTCCTCTACGCCGATCTCAATGGGCGAGCTGTTCGTGAATGTGAACGAATGGAAGCCGCTGATCGACAATAAGCTGATTGACTATATTCGCTGCCATATCAGTTCCATTGGCGGAATTACGCCGGCGAAGAAAATTGCTGTTTACAGTGAATTAAACGGTGTCCGCACGGCCTGGCACAGCCCCGGCGATATTTCACCGGTCGGCGTGTGTGCGAATATGCATCTGGACCTGAGCTCACCAAATTTTGGCGTTCAGGAATACACGCCGATGAACGATGCCCTGCGTGAAGTGTTTCCCGGCTGCCCGGACGTCGAGCAAGGCTATGCATACGTTAATGACAGGCCGGGATTGGGTATCGACATTAATGAAACGCTGGCGGCGAAATTCCCCTGCGAAGGCGGTAACCCCACCTGGACGATGGCCCGTACGCCCGATGGCACGGTCTGGCGTCCCTGAGTCCGTTAACGGGAAGCAAAGGCGCAACAGGGTGCCTTTGCTTTATTCTCTCCGGTCCTGTAAACGAAACGAGCTCGCGTTCTGACCAGGGACCGGGTCAGTACCCCCGAGTCGCTACCGGTTCATCCACCCCAATCAGAATTCGACGTCTTCCAGGCTAAAGTACTCGGTCTGGTCGTTATAAGAGAAGATCTCCGCATAACGGCCCCAGTTAATCACACTATCCAGCGTCTCTTTAGCCGCACTGTCGGAAAGCGAATCTTCCAGTTCCTGTTCAAAACGCACGCGCGGTGCACGATGTCCCGGACGCTCATCCAGTACCGTTTTAATCAGGGCGGCCAGCGGCACGTAACGCAGCAGATGATCGGCAAACATCACCTTACGCTGCTGCGTGTCTGACTCGGCAAACACCCGGGCGGGCGGCGTCAGGAAGATGTCCCCTTCCCGCACGTCCGCAAAGCCCAGCGACTGAAGCACTTCGGCTATCGGGAACAGTTCATCGACTTCCAGATGCAGCGAACGGGCCACCTCTGGCATGTCGGCGCGGCCGTGGTACGGTGCTGCTGCCAGGGTTTCGATCAACCCGGCCATCAGGTTGGTTGACACATGCGGCAGCCGCGTTCCCAGTCTGAGGCTCTTTTTCACATTATCGCTGGTAGGCCGTGCGGTCATTTGGGTATAAACATCATCGACCAGCCGACGAAAAGCCGGATCCAACCGGTTACGCGGATGGCCAAAGGGCACTTTGATTTCTGCCACTACGCGCCCGGGGTTAGAGGACAGCACCAGAATGCGGTCACACATAAAGACGGCTTCTTCGATATTGTGGGTGACGATAAGCACCGATTTCATCGGCATCTGTCCCTCATTCCACAGATCGAGTAAATCGGTACGCAGCGTTTCGGCGGTTAACACATCCAGCGCGGAAAACGGCTCATCCATCAACAATAAGGTGGGATCGACGACCAGTGCGCGTGCAAAACCCACACGCTGACGCATGCCGCCCGATAATTCACGCGGATAGGCGTTTTCGAAACCGTCCAGGCCGATAAGGTCAATGGCCGCCAGCGCACGCTTTCTGCGTTCCGCTTTTTCCACGCCCAGCGCTTCAAGCCCGGCTTCTACGTTCTGTAGCACCGTTAACCAGGGAAACAGCGCAAAGGTCTGGAACACCATCGCCACGCCTTTGGCGGGGCCGTTCAGCGGTGCGCCCAGGTAGTCAACGGAACCCGAGCCGGGCGTAATCAGACCAGAAATAATGCGCAGCAGTGTCGATTTTCCCGAACCAGAGCGGCCCAGCAGCCCCACTATCTCGCCTTCCTGCAGAGTCAGATTAACGTCATCCAAAATCAGCACTTCACCGTGCGCTTTATCGTAACCGTGCTTAATGTCTTTTACCGTCAGGACCGCCTGGCGACCGTCCGTTTTTTTGGTCGACACGTCTGCATGGTGTGTGGGTTGATTGTTTAACATCTCGGGTCCCTTAATTAGCACGGAATTTTGATTCAGCGTAGACGTACAGCGGCCGCCACAGCAGACGGTTGAACAAGGTGACAAACAACGACATCACGGCGATACCAAGAATAATCCTCGGGAAGTCCCCAGCGGCCGTGGTTTGCGCGATATACGCCCCCAGGCCGTGGGCGGTGACCTGCGTATTTCCCCATTGTACAAATTCGGACACGATGCTGGCGTTCCAGGCTCCGCCGGAAGCGGTAATGGCACCGGTAATGTAGTAGGGGAAAATGCCGGGCAGCATCACCTGACGCCACCAATGCCAGCCGCGAATATGAAAGTTTGCGGCAGCCTCTTTGTAATCATTGGGAAAGGCGGTGGTGCCCGCCACGACGTTAAACAGGATGTACCACTGCGTACCAAGCACAATAAGCGGAGACAGCCAGATATCCGGATTCAGCCTGAAGTGCACAATCATAATGACGAACACCGGAAACATCAGGTTGGCCGGGAACGCCGCCAGGAACTGGGCAACCGGCTGAATTTTTCCGGCCAGTGCAGGACGCAGGCCAATCATCACGCCCAGCGGGGCCCAAATCAGCGATGAAATCAGAATCAACACGGTGACGCGCAGAAGCGTAATCAGCCCCAGGCCGAAGACATGTTTCACGTCCGCCAGCGTGACACCGATTTGCACATAGGTAATAACCCGCCAGACCACATACAGGGTCAGTAAAATGACGAAGGCGCCCCAGATAAAGTCACCCAGACGCGAGCGGGATTCCGTGCTGCTTTCGGCCCGGACCGACCTGGAGGCAGGCCAGCGCCACGAGATACGCGCCAGCGCAGACAGCAGCAGGCGCAGCGGCGTAAAGATCTGGTGAATCAGGCGTGTACGGCGCATCAGATCACGCACCCATGAGGTCGGCGCACTCCCCGAACGTGTGTTTTCCATGCGGAACTTATCCGCCCAGGCCACCAGCGGCCTGAACAACAGTTGATCATAAGCCAGAATCACGATCACCATCGTAAGCAGTACCCAGCCCACCGCATGGATATCTTTATGCAGAATCGCCTGTGCCAGATAGCCGCCCACGCCCGGTAAGGTAAAGGTATTGTTACCCACCGTGATCGCCTCTGAGGCGACAATAAAGAACCAGCCCCCCGACATCGACATCATCATATTCCACACCAGTCCCGGCACGGCGAAAGGCGCATCCAGCTTCCAGAAACGTTGCCAGCCGGTCAGATGAAAGCCACGTGAGACTTCCACCAAATCGGCCGGTACGGTACGTAGCGACTGGTAAAAGCTAAAGGTCATGTTCCAGGCCTGACTGGTAAACAGGGCAAATATCGCCGCCAGTTCTACGCCCAGCACCTGCCCGGGAAACAGGGCAATAAAAAAGGTCACGGTAAAAGAGATATAACCCAGCACCGGAACGGACTGCAGGATATCCAGAATGGGCACTAACACCTTTTCTGCCCGGCGACTTTTGGCCGCCAGCGTGCCGTAGATCAGGCTGAACACCAGTGACGCCAGCATCGCCACCAACATCCGCAGCGTGGTACGCATGGCATATTCCGGCAGATTAGTCGGATCAAGGGAGATGGCCTGGGTTTTCAGGCTGTCAATCGGCATCAGCGTTTGATGAAAGCCCACCGCCACCATTGCAATCAGGCAAATAATCAGGGGAAATGCCACGGCATCCCAGACGTTTGGCAGCAACCGTCTGTTAGCCGCCAGCATGGTGAATCGGAAGTTCATGAGCCCTCTCTTCTTTTCATCACGGAGCGACTGAAGTATTTCAGGTGAGGGATTATCAGTCAGGATTATTAAACGTATGCTCACCTGATGGCGGGGTTTTTATTAATTTTTTATGAAAGCCCACTCCCGGTTTTTGCTGGCATACTCAATGCAGCCCTTTTCTTAATACAAACAGACTGAATAATTCGGCAAAGGCCCCAACAATTTACGCCCATGCCTGGCTGCCGCAGCGCTATTTCGATGAGATGCGCGTCTGTGAGCAACGCATTTTGCTCCGCAGCGGTAACGGCATGGTGCAAATCTCGGGCAACCAGCCTTTCCGGCTGACAACCCGCGGTCCCGCGCAGCACTGTGAAGCCCGCTTAGCGGGAAAAGAGACCTGCTGGCTGATTCGTCTGAATGACGATCCGCAACTCAGCACGTTGGAAGAATTTGACTCGCGCTTCGCCCAGATTAGTGTCGAACAGCGTGAGGACGGCACGATTTGCGTGAACGATCCCCTTTACGGCGACGTGTTCTTCCAGCCGAATGGTTGTGTCTTTGGCCAAGGCCGGTTGCGGGATCCTGACAGCGGGACCCTTGCGGGGGAAAGCCCTGAACTGGAGCTGCCTTCGGGCGCCCACGCTTAAGCTGAGAATGCGCAGGCCCGGCGGCAGCCAGGCCTGCGCGGCCACCTAAAGGACAGGACGCTCAGCGCCAGAGGATTTTTCTCTGGCGCTGCAAACGGATGGGACTCACTGTCGCAGACCGGTTGCGTTCCGTCTGCGCGGTCCCTGGTTTTTTGTAATCGCGTTCAGCTTTGTAATTTCCTCAGGCAGCGATCCATGGCACTGACCACCCAGTCGATATCGTGCGTCTGGAAACAGAGCGGTGGGCGGATTTTCAGCACGTTTCCGTATGGTCCGGCAACGGAGGTCAGCACAAAGGCCTCACGTAACGCCTCCACCAGATCGAGTGCCAGACGTTTGTCAGGCGCTTTGCTTTCTCTGTCCTTCACCAGCTCAAAGCCGATAAACAGCCCTGCTCCACGGACTTCACCGATGCACGGATACGTTGCCTGCAGGGATTGCAGCGCCGCCAGCAGTGCAGCGCCGGTTTTCAGGCTGTGCGCCTGAAGTTCTTCCTGTTCAATGACATCCATCACCGCGTGCGCCGCCGCCATGGAGACCGGGTTACCACCAAAGGTATTAAAGTAAGGTAGTGCATCGCTAAACGCCGCCATGACCGGCGCTTTCGCCATCAGCCCCGAGACCGGAATGCCGTTCCCCATCGGTTTGCCGGTAGTCACGACATCCGGAACCACGCCGTGTCGGGCAAAGCCCCAGAATGCCTCGCCGGTGCGGGCAAAGCCAGGCTGCACTTCATCGGCAATAAAAATGCCGCCGTTCTGATGCACCACATCAATCGCCGGTTTTAAAAAGCCGGGCTGACCGGGTAAAACGCCGTCTGACGAGAAAATCGAGTCGGCCAGGAACCCCGCAAATTTAATGCCGTGCGCAGCCATATCATCAATTTGCTTCTGAATTTCCTGCGCAAACCAGGCACCCTGATCCGCCGTCTGAATACGATAAAAGTCAGGCGGGGCCACCAGCCGCGTATGCGGTGATAACGGCTGACCGCTGCCCAGCGCGGGCGAAACGCCGGAGGTGAGCGCACTGGTGCCGTGATAGGCTTCTTTGGACACGATGATGCCCGTACCACCGCTCCAGCACTGGGCAATGCGGATCGCCAGATCGTTTGCCTCGGATCCGGTACACATATACATGGCCCGATCGATCTCGGCCGGCATCGTGGCCAGAATGCGATCGCTGTACGCAAGGATCGACTCATGCAGATAGCGCGTATGGGTGTTTAACTGCATCATCTGTTTATGTACGGCATCCACGACCACCGGATGACAGTGACCAATACTGGCAACGTTGTTATACATATCCAGATACTGGTTGCCCGCCTTATCCCACAGATACTGGCCCTTTCCGCGCACCAGATGCACCGGATTGCGGTAAAACAGCCGATAGGACTCGCCCAGTACCTGGCTGCGCTTATCGGTCAGTTGTCGAATGTCCGGTGCCAGCGTTTCCGCGTTTTCAGCACGAAAGCTGTTGGTATCCATTATGGTTGAACGTACCGTCATTGTGACTCCTTGGTCTTTGTGCTGCCCGGCGGCACGCTACGCACCGCCAGGCGGGTATAAACGTTAATCGGTTTCTGCGGCAACAGAGCGCTGCGCGACAGCACCGCGGCGGGAGTGCGTGGTCAGGAAGTAGAGATAGCCTGCCACCATAAAGCCCACGAACAGTGCGCCGATCTGTGGGTTAAACCACAGCATTGCGATCAGGCAGATCACCGAGCCACACAGGGCGATGGCGGGGATTACCGGATAACCCGGTGCACGGTAGCTACGTGCCAGTGTCGGATCCGAGCGACGCAGTTTAAACAGGCTCAGCATACTCATGATGTACATGACGATCGCCCCAAACACCGACATGGTGATCATCGCGGCGGTCAGGCTCATTCCCTGAAAGCTGATGCCATCAGAGAAAATGGCAACAATGCCGACCACACCGCCCGCCAGGATCGCCCGGTGGGGGGTATTAAAGCGCGACAGTTTTGCCAGTGAAGGCGGCAGATAACCTTCCCGCGCCAGCGCAAAGAACTGACGCGAATAGCCCATGATAATGCCGTGGAAACTGGCAATCAGGCCGAACAGGCCAATCCACACCAGCATGTGCATCCAGCGTGAATCGTTACCGACCAGCATTTTCATGGCCTGCGGCAGCGGATCGTTAATGCCTGACAGCGTGCGCCAGTCACCTGCCCCTCCGGCAAACACCATGACGCCCATCGCCAGCACCACCAGCGTTAAAATACCGCTGATGTAGGCGCGGGGAATGGTCCGGCGTGGGTCTTTTGCCTCTTCGGCCGCCATGGCAACGCCTTCAATGGCGAGGAAAAACCAGATGGCAAAAGGAATGGCGGCAAACATCCCGGATACCGAGGCCAGAGAGAACGTATCCTGCCCAGCCCAGCCGTGGGCGACAAAATTCGTCAGACTGAAGCCCGGTGCGACCACGCCCATAAACACCAGCAGTTCAATCACCGCCAGCAGCGTCACCAGCAGCTCAAAGGTTGCCGCAATGCTGACGCCGATGATGTTCAGTCCCATAAAGATCAGGTAGGCACAGACCGCAATGAGCTTAGGATTCACTTCCGGAAACTGCACATTGAGGTAGGCGCCTATCGCCATCGCAATGGCCGGGGGCGCAAACACAAACTCGATTAAGGTGGCAATGCCCGCAATCAGCCCGCCGGTATCACCGAAAGCACGGCGACTGTAGGCAAACGGTCCTCCGGCCTGCGGAATGGCGGTCGTCAGTTCGGTAAAGCTGAAGATAAAACAGGTGTACATGGCGGCGACAAAAAACGTCGTGACCAGAAAACCCAGCGTACCCGCGGCTCCCCAGCCATAGCTCCAGCCGAAATATTCTCCCGATATAACCAGTCCCACAGCGATGCCCCAGAGTTGCAGGGTACCAAGGGTGGGTTTCAGTTTCTCTTTCATCACTGCGTTCCCCGTCTGTGTAAAGTGAAAAGGCGATGCCTAAAAAGCTGACGGGTAGATGATGGACACAGCCGCAACAGAAAAACTTGACCGCAGAAAACAGAAACACGTCGGCTGGGGTCAAGTTGACCCGGGTCGGGTTGTGACGCCCCTGCCGAAGTCAATTTTTGCCTGCTCTCAGGTCAAGCGCGCCAGGCCGGTTCAGCGCCATGCTGCCTCCACACGCAGAGAAAGGGAGACAGACATGAGCATTAAGCAATATGACACCTTAACGAACGACAGCATTCTTCAGCTTGCCCACCAGGCGTTGCAGGCGTATCCGGCCTGTTTGCATGCAGAGGTCAAACTTCTGTGCCGTTCCGAGAACGCCACCCTGTCTGTCAGCACGCCGCAGGGCCGGTACGCGTTACGTATTCACCGCGGCGATTACCACGCTAAGCAGGATATTGAAAGCGAGCTGCACTGGCTGGATGCGCTTCAGGCCGCAGACATCTGCGTGCCGGTGGCGGTGCGCGACGGGCACGATAACCGCATTCAGACGCTGCCGCTGCCGGACGGCAGTGAACGCTATGCTGTGCTGTTTCACTGGATCGAGGGCGATATGCTCACCGATGCGGTCGATCCGGCCGCCTTTCGCCAGTTAGGCCGCATCACCGCGCAGCTCCACCACCACAGTCGGCGCTGGCAAAAGCCACAAACCTTTCGCCGTATCGTCTGGGATCATCACACGATGGTTTCCCCTACAGGTCACTGGGGTGACTGGCGCGATGTGGCCGGTTTAGCGCCATCACAACATGGCGTGATCGAAGAAACGCTGTCGCATGTCGGCCGTGAGATGGCAGCGTTTGGCCAGTCGCCCGACCGCTATGGTCTGATTCACGCCGACCTTCGCCTGACCAATCTGCTGGTACACAAAGGCGAAACGCGGGTCATTGATTTTGATGACTGCGGAATGGGCTGGTATCTGCACGATCTTGCCGCTGCGATCAGCTTTGTCGAACACCATCCCAGCGCCCCACAGTGGGTGGAAAACTGGCTAAACGGCTACGAACAGGTGGCGCACGTTAGCGATGAAGAGCTGGCGATGATCCCGTCCATGCTGATTCAGCGCCGCATTCAGCTGACCGCCTGGGTCGCTTCCCATCGCGAAACAGAAATGGCGCGCAGCCTGGGCGACGGTTGGGCGAACGACACGGTACGCCTGTGCCACCGCTATCTCGAAGGGGCCCGATTGCCGATTGGCGTCTAGCGCACTCTGGCGGTGCCTGAATGACAGATCGCGGTGCAATCTTCACGGGGGCGATGCTAAGTGCCTGTTAACTGGTGCCTGACGGCTGGTATGTTTCTTGCAGAAGCTAACGATGTTCAGTTGCAGGCGGAAAACATCATGACCAGCAGATTTCCAGAGGCCGCCATAACGGCCATGTCCAGCGCGGGTAGCAGTCACCGTGGCGTCCTGTCGGCCGCCGCGACGGGACTGGGTGATTTCATTAACGCCCAGGGTGGCGATGTGGATCGTATTTTCGGCATCAGCGGGATCGATCCGGATACGCTCGCCTGCCCGACGCTGAGCCTGGACCTGGTCAATTACTGTCGGGTGCTGGAAGAAGCGGCCAGCCAGGCGGGCGTGGACAACTTCGGTTTACAGTATGGTCATCAGTTCCGGCCACAGTCTCTGGGTCTGATTGGCTATATTGGTCTGTGCTCGGCCACGCTGGAACAGGCGCTGCAAAACGTGGTCAATGCTTTTCCCTACCATCAACACAACACCTGTATTCGTCTGACAGAGCGCAGCGACTGCTGGCAGCTGGATTATCAGGTGCGTCACGGCGCGATTCTGCAGCGCCGTCAGGATGCAGAACTGACGTTAGGCATGTTTCTTAACCTGATTCGCCACGCGGCAGGACGCCACTGGGCACCGCGTGAAGTGCATTTCGAGCATCCGCGCCCTGAGCACTGGCACGAACACTGTAAAGTCTTTGATGCGCCGGTCTATTTCGATCAGCCCTTTAACTCGATGATCATCGCCAAAACGGATCTGGGCCGCAAAATGCCGGATCACGATCCCATGCTGCTGCTGGTGATGCAGGATGCGATCCGTCGGCTCAGCCCACCCGTCATCATTCAGGATACCGTTAATCAAACCCGCACCGACATTCACCTTCAGCTACTCAATGGCGAACCCTCACTGGACATTATCGCCGAAAAACAGGGACTGTCTGCCTGGTCGTTACAGCGGCGACTGCGCGATGAGCAAACCAGTTTTTCCGCCCTGGTCGACAGCGTCCGCAAAGAGATGGCGACGCATTACCTGAAACAACACCATCTGTCGGTCTCTGAAATGGCCTTGCTGTTGGGCTATTCTGAAGTCAGCGCCTTCTCACGCGCCTTTCGCCGCTGGTTCGGTTGTAGCCCACGCGACTGCCGTAAATCGCAGGGCACGGTTTTTCTTTGACAGCATCAGGCTGTCTGGCCAACGCATTATGCGGGCCTTTCTTATTGAAGAAAGAAAACCCGGTATGAATTATCGCTGAGCGCTTACGCGAGCGTATCGAATAAAAACGCCTCAAACAGATAGCCCTGAAATGCCGCAGCGTGCGGTCTGGCGAATTCGAAGTGTTGCGCCGTTTCGACGCCTTCTACAATAATAAATTCACAATAGTGTTTAATTTCCGCCAGCGTGGCTTGCCAGACGGGGCTGTTTTGATGCCGCCAGAAAAAATGCTTATCCATTTTCACGGCTTCATACATTCCACGCTGTAAACAGGGAAAGTGGGAAGCCGCACTGCCAAAATCATCCAGCCATAACGTGTATTTATTATGTAGTTCCCGGAGTAAGGGATTATTTAATCCCTGCGCAAGATCGGGAAAGTGTTCCGCGACTTCAATGCGAAGAAAAGAGTGCGCTGTGGCGAGCTCAACAATATCCCGTTCTTCCAGCAGCGCAAAAGCCATTTCCAGATCGACATTTACAGAACACAGCAACTGGTTTTCTTCAAAAAAATGATGCTTCTTATCGATTAAAGAAAGTTGTTCTCGTAACAGCTTTATTTTCTGTTGTTTATTTAATTTCGCAATATGAAAACAGGGGGTTCCCGGTGCGGCGAATCGCGTCAGAACTTCTACTGCAATTAATGTCGACGCGTTGTTAACGACAGGTTCAGCAATGAACCACCAGGCACGGTTGTTATTATCGAGATTGTGGATTTCCATTCCCATGCTCTGATTCAACGCGATGAAGTAGCCTGATTATTGATCGCTACAGACTATCAATCAAATGTTATTTATCGGGTTAAGCTATGATTTAACCTATCAAAATTAAAAGATTGATCGTTAATCCCTTGTTATTTAATAAGGTTTCAGGAATTAAAATCTTTATTTTATGCTGGCCCGGATTGCGAAGCCTTTTACAACGCCTGCTGCATAAGGTATTGACCTCATTTCCTGCCCGCAGCTCAACGCGCCTGTATCCTTCGCGTGCTAAGAATTAAGCATTGCAGACCAGTGAAAAATGGAGACAGTGAGAGAAAATAAAAAGGATAATATTGCCGCATCCGGTTAACGGGTAACTTAAATACATCAATACCGGTCATTTTGAAAAATGGCTGACGCAGGTTTTTCCCACACGGCGTTTGCAGCATTTACTGTCGACATAGGCAGTGATTTTTTACTTACCTGACACGGCAAGCTGAAGAAATAAATAAAAACGCTTTTTAGAGGACGTGCAGGGTATTTCAGCGACGTTGTTTAGCGTCGCCGGAAAAAATGCTGTGAATAACGGTCATTCCGTAAATGCTGCCCTGAATCACCGTCACAGGAAGGGATCGGGCCTGACTATGGCTGCTGCGGTTTAAATACCTGCTGCACAAATTCGATATACGCAGGTCGCCAGACATCCATCTCATGCCCCAACCCCGGATATTGAGTGTAATGGAAGTTTACGCCCTGCTTTTCCAGCTCGGCTTTGAGTCCGGCAATGTCTTTGCCGGTCACGATATCTTTATCGCCCACCGCCAGCGTAACGTTTTTCAGCTGCTTATTCACCGCCTGCGCCTGACTCAGCTGGCGTGTCACAGCCTCATTCGGCACCGTACTGGTGGTCACGCCGCTAAAGCTGGCCAGCCAGCCAAAGTCGTTCAGGTGCGTCATGCCTGACACCAGCGCCTGATAGCCGCCCTGAGACAGTCCGGCAATCGCCCGGTCTGCCGGTTTGCGACTGACGGTAAAGCGCTTTTCCACCAGCGGGATAATGTCCTGCATCAGTTCCTTATCGGCGGCGGCGGCATTGAGGGGATAAAAGTCTTTGCGGCGGTCGGCTGGGGGAAAGTTTTCAGGAATGGCCTGCACGATGTCCGTTTCGGTATCGGGCACCACAACCAGCATCGGCGTGATTTTGCCTTCGGCCAGCAGGTTGTCCATGATCTGCGGCAGGCGGAGCTGCGAGATGGCGGACAGCCCGGTATCGCCAAAACCGTGATAGAAGTAGAGCACCGGTAACGGTTTGCCGTCTGCCTTATAGCCCGGCGGTGCCCAGACAAAGACCTGACGTTCGGATTTCAGTGCGGTGGAATGATACGTCAGCGTCAGCACATCGCCGTGCGCCACGTTACGCTCATCCAGAATGCTGCCCGGCACCAGAATCATACTGGTGTTCACCTGGCGCTGCGGTTTGGTAAAGCGGCTGCCGGTATCCGGCGTGCGGAAACCATCCACATCAAAATAGTACTCATATAAATCGGGCTTCAGCGGCTCGCTGGTCCACGACCAGATGCCGGCACTGTCCTTTTTCATATCATGGGATTGCTGACTCAGCGGCGTGGCCCCCGTGACCACAGCAACCTGCTTCGCGGCGGGCGCAAACAGGCGAAAGGTAATGGAGTGATCGGGATTCAGCGCGGTGATATAGCGGCTCACGGGGATGTGAGTATCCGGGGTTTGCGGTAACGGTGCGGCAAGCAGTGCGGGTCCATATCCCATCAGCAGGCTTCCGGCCAACAGAGATAAACAGGTTAATTTTTTCTTCATTTTGCGTCCCGATAATTGAATTGATCACGCGGTATTTATTACATTTTTTCTCCGGGAAGCGAGGTGATAGCGTCGCAAAAAGCGCAGGCTGTGATGAACGTCAAAGAATGGCGTTAACCTGCCGTCAGCCTCACCGGTACGCGATCGCCCCGGCGCGTTGAGATGCTGTTCAGGCGCAAACCGGTAAGGTCATGACATCAACGGTTCGATGATGATTTGCGAGGCACTATGCATATTACCTACGAAAAACTGGCCGATCGGCATCTGAAAGAGATGTATGAAATCCGCTTCTCGGTGACGGAAAACCGACTGCATGCTCACCAGATCCGCTATCTGCAGCGTGAGCAGGCGCTTGACGATATCCGCCAGGGCGGTGGCTGGATCGCCAACGTCGATGACGAGTACGTCGGTTACGGGCTGGGTATTTATGCGCCCGATCCGTTAATCGGTGGCCTGTTTATCAAGCCCGCGTTTCAGCGGCTCGGGACAGGTAGCCAACTGCTTGAAAACATCACCGACTGGTTCAGACAACAACAGGCCCGGTCGATGATGTTGACCACCGACACAGGTTCCCCTGCTGAACGTTTTTATGAAAAACACGGCTGGCGCGCGGCGGGCACTGACGAATATGGCCAACGAATTATGCGTAAGCCCTGAACCCGGTGTTGCCTGCGCAAACCTCAGTTATCGCAGACACCCGTTGTGCCAGAGCTTTGCCATCAGGTCTATCCACTTTTTTTACAACCGTCGTACAACAGCCCTGCACTTTTTTGCCCACTCATGCTTCATTACGGTTATTGTCGCAGCGTAAACACAGCACTCCTGATAAGGATTAAGAAACGATGCGTAAACTTCCCCTTTTTGTGGTCACGCTTGGCCTGTTAATGTCGGTTGCCTCTCAGGCACAGGCAGAAGGCTGCCTGAAAGGCGCGCTGGTCGGCGGCGTAGCCGGTCACCTTAAACACCATGCGGTTGCCGGTGCCGTGGCGGGCTGCGCGGCAGGACATTACCTGGCGAAGAAGCATAAAGACGAAGAGAGTAAGCAGAGCCATTAAAAGCGGCGACAGGGCTGACAGAGCAGCCCTGTGATTCACAACAGTATCTCCCTCTTACAGCCATGCTTATTGCGTCGGGGCACCGTTTTCCCTGTCAGGGAAAAGAACTGCATAAAGCCTGTTGACCTTTTCGATGTGCATCACGCAGGCGTCACAATGTTCCTGTCACCTTAATTGTCTCAGGCGTCAACTCAAACGGCGTTGGCGTGCAGACCGCCAGGCTCAGCTCGCCTGTCTGCAGCGCGCTGACCGACAGCGCTGACGGTGCGGTGCTGTCGATGCTGGCCATCTGCCAGGCACTCCCGCCGCGCTGCTTGATGATGGCCTCTTTGATCGTCCAGATGCGCCAGAAGGCCGCTAACTGCTGGGATACCGGTTTGGCCGCAATCTGCGCCCGCTCACCCGGACTGAAGAGATTTTCAGCCAGGCGCGGCCAGTGAGGTCGCGGTCGTATGACTTCAATATCACAGCCCACCTCCCCTTCATCACTGAACAGCAGAGCAATCGCATCCCCGCTGTGACTCAGGCTGAATCCCCGTTGTACCTCAGGGGCAAATGCGGGTTTGCCATTCACCCCATACCGCATCGCGGGAACCGGCGTTATTGCCGCAGAGAGCAGCGCACGCCCGGCAAGCCAGCTGGCACGGCGCGCGCCTGTGGGGGCCTGATCGGTCAGCTCGGGGGCAAGCGGTGCCACACTGAGTTGAGAAATCTTGCCCAGAAAGATCTGGTACATATCAGGCAACGCGCTTGATGATGAGGGACGTATTGATCCCACCAAATGCAAAGTTATTGCTCTGGAAAAACTCGCAGTCAATTTTGCGGGATTGTCCGATGATGTAATCCAGTTCGCCGCAGTTCGCGTCCGGTTTGGTCAGATTCAGCGTAGGCGCAAACCAGCCCTCGCGCATCATTTGCAGACTCATCCAGGCTTCCAGCGCGCCACAGGCACCCAGCGTGTGACCGAAATAGCTTTTCAGTGATGAGATCGGGACCTGATTGCCATAAATCGCGGCGGTGGCCTGACTTTCAGCCAGATCGCCGCGATCGGTGGCAGTGCCATGTGCGGAAATATAGCCGATGTCCTGCGGACTTAAGCCTGCCATAGCGAGCGCTTTTTCCATGCAGATTTGCATCGTCTCGCGCTGCGGCTGGGTTATATGGGCTGCATCACAGTTAGTGGTGAAGCTGACAATCTCGCCATAGATTGTCGCGCCGCGCGCTTTCGCATGTTCCAGCTCTTCCAGAATCAGCGTACCCGCACCCTCGCCAATCACCAGGCCGTCACGTTTTTCATCGAAAGGTGATGGCGTGGTGGTCGGCGCATCGTTGCGCTGACTGGTGGCAAAAAGCGTATCAAACACCGCCGCTTCCGAAGGGCACAGCTCTTCTGCGCCACCGGCCACCATCACCGTCTGGTAACCATGACGAATCGCTTCCCAGGCATAGCCGATGGCCTGGCTGCCGGAAGTACAGGCGCTGGATGTCGGGATAACGCGACCGCGCAAACCGAAAAACAGCCCGGTATTCACGGCGGTGGTATGCGGCATCATCTGGACGTAGGTGGTACCGGTAATGTTGTTGGTGTGCTTTTCCGTCAGCATGGTGGCGAATTCACTCACCGGGCCGGTGCTGCCGGTTGAGGAGCCATAAGCAATGCCGGTTTCACCGTTGGTCAGCACGGGATCGCCGATCAGGCCTGCATCTTCCAGCGCCAGCTCGCTGGCGCGGGTGGACATCAGAGACACGCGGCCCATGGAGCGGATGCGTTTGCGCGTGTAGTGCTCGGGCAACCGGAAGTCGTCGATGGGCGCGCCCAGCAACGTATGCAGCCCGTCATAGACCTGCCATTCCGGCATCCTGCGCACGGCGTTTTCGTATGCCAGCAGCCTGGCGGACACGTCCTGCCAGTTTTCACCAAAGGCGGTGACCCCGCCCATACCTGTAATCACGACACGCCGTGTCATAACATCCCTCCGTTGATGGAAATCACCTGCCGCGTTACATAGCCCGCAATATCGGACATCAGGTAGCGGGCAAGACCGGCCACTTCCTCCGCCTGCCCCATGCGTTTCATTGGGATCAGGGACATGGCTTCTTTCAGTGCGGTCTCTTCCATGTCGAGCATGCCGGTATCGATCAGCCCCGGCGCGATGCAGTTAACGGTGATTTTGCGTTTTGCCAGCTCAATCGCCAGGGCTTTGGTGGCCCCAATAATGCCCGCTTTCGCGGCGCTGTAGTTCACCTGACCGCGGTTGCCCATCAGCCCCGACACCGAGGAGAGCGTAATAATGCGTCCGCCCTGCCGGGCGCTGATCATCGGCATGATGCATGGCTGGATCACGTTGTAAAAACTGTCCAGGTTGGTGTGAATCACGCTGTCCCAGTCATCGTCGCTTAAGGCCGGGAAGGCGGCATCGCGGGCAATACCGGCATTGCTGACCACGCCATACCAGGCGCCATGTGCCTCAATATCCTGTTCCAGCACGTCGCGGCACTGTTGACGCTGCGCGACATCAAACTGCAGCAGACGGCCTGCGCCACCGGCCGCGAGAATGGCATCCAGTGTCTGCTGCGCGCCGCTGGCATCATGATGATAGTGGACGCCAATCACAAAGCCGTCCGCCGCCAGCTGGCAGGCGATGGCACGACCAATACCTTTGCTGGCACCGGTAACCAATACTGAACGACTCATGTGGACGCTCCTTGTTGAAATAAAGAATGAAGTTCGTCGGCGGTGGGTTGAAAGGTGTTCACGCGGCCCGTGGCCAGGACCACTTCATCCGCCGTTATCGTGCATTCGAAACTGCCAAAGCGCGCATCCTGCATTAACAGTCTGACCTGCACGTGCAGTGTTGCATCGGCGGGCAACCGGCCTGTAGCGCAGACTAACTCCCGTGCGCCCAGCACCATTCCCAGGGCGATGCTGCTCTGCCCCTGCTGATGGCGATGCCAGCCCGACCAGACGCCCACCGTCTGGGCCATTAACTCCAGCGCATACCAGCCGGGCAGATGACCGTACGCATCCAGAAACGGTGCCAGTACGCTCCGGGGCGACACCGTGACGCAACAGGTTGCGCTGTCAGCCGTCACGCTGCTGACCGTTTCAAGTAACAGCATCGGCGCATCGTGTGGCAAATACTCAGCGGGGGATAAGTAATGGCTCATGAAATCTTCCCAAGCAGGATACTGGCGTTGTTACCGCCGAAAGCAAACGAATTAGACAGGATTACCGGGCGTTCCAGCGGCTGAGGCCGGGAGAGAATGCCGCACAGTGGCAGATCAGGATCGCGCGGCGACTGGCTGAAATCCTGGGCCGGCAGCGGCAGATCGCGCTGCAGAATCAGCATGCTGAGCGCCGCTTCCGTAATGCCCGCCGCGCCTAACGTGTGCCCGGTCAGATGTTTGGTTGAACTGCACGGTACCGCCGTGCCGAACAAGGCATTCACAACGCCGGACTCAATCTGATCGTTAAGCGTCGTGGCAGTACCGTGCAGGTTGATATAGCCCACCTGCTCTGGCGTGAGACCGGCTTCGTTCAGCGCCTGCATGATGGCGCGAATAGCGCCTTCGCCCTGCGGATGCGGCGCAGAAATATGGTAGGCATCGCTGGATTCGCCCACGCCCAGCAGCGCAATCGGCTGAGGTTCACGGGTTAACAGCATCAGCGCCGCGCCTTCGCCAATCGTGATGCCACTGCGATCACGGCCAAAGGGCTGACACAGCGTAGGCGACAGCGATTCCAGGCTATGAAAGCCGTTAACCGGCATCCGGCTGAGCGTGTCCGCGCCGCCGACAATGGCCACATCGGCCAGCCCCGCGTCAATCAGGCGACGCCCGCTAATCATTGCCCGGGCGCTGGAGGAGCAGGCGGTCGAGAGCGTAAAGGCCGGACCATCCAGCGCCAGCCAGTGGCTGAGAAAGCGCGATGGATCGCCCAGTTCCTGCTGTGGATAGTGCCAGGCCGTGCTCGGCTGCTGGTTAAGCAGCCGGCTGACGTGCGTGTCCCCTTCATCCAGGCCGGAGGTGCTGGTACCCAGCACCACCGCCACCCGGTCGCGGCCATAGCGGGCTATCGCGTCATCCACCTGCGGCTGAATCTGCGCCAGTGCAGCCAGCAGCAGCTGATTATTGCGCGATCGGTGTGCGCTGAAGGCCGCCGGGATGGCGGGCAGTTCGCCCTCCACCCCCGCCAGCACTGCCTGCGGATGGTCATGCAGCCAGCCGGTACGCGCCCGCATACCGGGCGCCACGCCGCGTGTCAGGTTCGCCGCGATCGTGTCGTTATCGTTGCCCAGCGCGTTAATCATGCCGACGGCCGAAATGAAGATCATGTCAGTCATCCAGGTATTGAATGGTGATGTGGTAGTGAAAAACATGCTGCTGGATGCTGATCGGCTCGCGCCTGCCGTGCCGGTTCAGATAGGTAATCTCCGTCACCAACTTGCCGCTGGCATCGCGCAGTTCGCGCTTATCGCCCTTATCCACCAGCGTCCAGCTTTCAGGTAACTGCGTCAGCCAGGCGCTCACAGGCCAGTGGCTGAGCATGACGTCGGCCAGCACCTGACTGGCGGGCGGCAACTGCGGCACCACAATCGACTGCTCAGTGTGCACGCCCTGCTGGTCATAGGTCACCAGGAACAGGCGAATGCCGACTGATGACAGCCCCGCCAGCGTCAGCTTTTTATCATCTGCGTTGAGCATCACCAGCAGCGACTGGGTTTTACTGTTGAAACTGCCGGTGAGAAGCTGCTGCGAACTGACCGACGGCGAAATTCCCGGCGCAGGCAGCGTAACGCGCGCGCCCGGTGCCAGCCAGGCCTGCGGGCGCGATGCCTGCGGCTTGTGGACATGGCTGCAGCCGGCCAGAATCAGGGCGGCCGCCACTAACAGGCCGCTTCTGATCGCCCCGCGCGGCCGTGCTGGCCGCGTCGTGCGCATCAGACGCGACCCGCGTGTTTTCAGTAAACGCACAGTCAGGTTTCTCATCGTCTTTTCTTCTCTTTTTTTGTCGGCATCGCCAGGGGCGCAAGCAGCCAGGCGGTGAAAATCCCGCTGACCAGTACGATCCCGAAACTGCTGATGGCCTGGGTGGCGCTGAAAACCAGCATGCCAAGCGTCAGCAACGTCGTCATCATCGCCAGCGTGATGGCCAGCATAGAGGTCAGTGGCGTGCCGCGAGGATTACTGAAAAACAGCGTGTAATTGATGCCAATACCCAGCACCAGCACCAGTGCCAGCAGCGAAAACAGGTTCACCGCGTGGCCGCTCAACGCCAGTACGGCCAGGCCACAGCTCAACGATAATACGGACGGCACCAGGCTTATCGCCCCTTTGCGCCAGCCCAGGCGCGCGATGGCTCCGCAGGCGATGACCGCCAGCGCCACCAACAGCAATCCCGTCAGGATATGGCGGTACAGAGCAAACATCGCATCAAAGGTGCTTTTGCGGTCCACCCAGGCCACGCCGGGCGTCCCCTGGCTGAGCGCATTCAGCGCCGCGCTGTCTTTCACGCCGTCAACCGGCACCAGCACGCCGCTCTCGCCGTTCTGCAACGTCAGCCACAGCAACCGCCAGCCTTCGCTGGCCGGGCTGGCCAGCCAGTCCGCGACGGTCACCGGCATCGCATTCAGGTCCGGATTGACCGTGGTTATCCCGGCCGCCTTCAGCGCGCGGATTACCGTCGGCGCAGCCTCGGTTAACAGCACCCTGTCCTGTGTCTGACGGGCCAGAGAATTCAGCGGCACGGTGCGGTAACCCTTCAGCAGCCCCTGCGCTTTCGCCTTCTCCAGCACCGGCGTAAAGGCTTCCAGCCGCGTCAGCGTTTGCTGGGCGTTCTGGCCGTAAATCACAAACCATTTTTGATCCACGCTCTGGCCCGTCAGCGCGGTAATCGCTTTTTCCTGCGCCAGCACCGCAGCCGGTAATGCCTGCAACTGCGCAATATCATCATCTACGTGCAGCCGGGCAGCGCCCACCAGCGAAAAGAGTGCCAGCGCCAGCGGCAGGCCGAGCGACAGCTTTTTGTTGCGCCGCCAGGCCGCCAGCCAGCGCAGCATCAGCACCATGGCGGGCACCGGACGTACAGGCAGCCCGCGGCACAGCCACGGATGCCAGAACACTACCGTCAGGCAGGCGGCACTCAGGCCCACTGCGGCAAAAATCGCCATCTGGCGTATGCCCGGGAACGGCGCGAGCATCATAATCAGATAGGCGGCTACTGTCGTCAGCAGAGCCAGCAACAGTGCGTTACGTACTTTCGCCAGGCTCTGCCAGGGCGAGGCATCGGCTCCGTGCACCATGCGCTCGGTGAGATAATAGAGCGTGTAATCGGCAGAGATACCAATAATGCTCATGCTCATCACCAGCGTCATCAGATGCAGTTCGCCAAACACCAGCAGCGTGACAACGGTGCCTGCCAGCGCGCCCACACCAATCGAGAGCAGGCACAACAGAATCGGCCGTAGCGAGCGAAACACAGCCAGGATGAGCAGCAGCACGCCAAGCACGGTAGCCAGCCCCAGCGTCGAGACATCGTGCTTCGCCTGCTGACTGGCATAATCGCTGTAAAACACCGTGCCGCGCGATAACAGTTGAGCCTGTGGATGCCTGGCCTTGAGCGTTTTTTCCAGCGCGCCGAGCGTACGCACCAGCTGATGCGTGCGCTGCATATCAAATGATGAGCCAGCCAGCTCACCGTGCAGCAAATACCAGTAATTACCCTGGCTGTCCTGCGTCACCAGCCAGCCATCCATCAGGCGCAGCCGTTGGCCATTTTTCGCCATCGCCAGCTGCGATCCGCGCATCAGCATCAGCGGATCGTTTTGTAACTCTTTGCCGCTGACGCCGGAAAAAGCAGAGTAAAGCTGAGAGAGGATCCACTGCGCCTGTGCCTCGCCGCCGTTTTGCAGCCGCTGACGGGTTTCGCTGTCGATCATGCCGTTACGGTGCTGCCAGAAAAACGATCCCCAGGCCTGCTGACTGTCGGCATCCATCGGACCTTTCACCCCGGCCAGCATGCCGGATTGCTGCAACAGCGTCAGCCAGTCACGGGCAACCTGGGGATCGGCCTGCTTACCGGGGCTGACCAGCCAGACCAGTTGCCTGTCGAGACGCTGCATAAAGCCGTCGTTTAACGCAGGCGGAATCGTGCCCAGCGCCTGCTTTGGCAGCATCGCCAGCACGCTGCTGTTCAGTTGCGCTTTGGGCAGTAGCGTCAGGAGCAGCGTCACCATCACCAGACAGACGAAGCCCCACAACAGCGCGGGCCGTTTACTGGGCGGCAAAGCGTTGGCGTTCATCATCGGTCAGTTGTGCGGGTGTCAGTTGGTGGTGCGAAAGCGTGATGTCGGTGCGATCACCCTGCTTATCATTCAGTTGGATCTGCTCCAGAAAAGTTTTTCCGTCCAGATCGATGCGGGTGAAAATCTTGTCCAGCGGCGTCGTGATCGGCGTCAGGCGCAGCGTCCAGCGGCCCTCGCCTTTGTCGGCAAACGCGACGCGGAAGTTCTGCTCCAGCACCTTACGATCCGCCTGGAACAGCGCGCGCAGCAGGTGATTAAACTGGAACATCTGCGGATTGTTCTCGGCGGTGATAGTCTGCGGCGGCTGACCATTAATCACCTGCACCATGCGTTTATCATCCAGCAACAGTTGCATCGGGAACGGGCGGGTTTGATCCCACAGCAAGCCCTTGTCGCGGGCGATCAACATCGTCCCCTCGGATCGCAGCGGCTGCGGCATATCTTTGATCGTGCGCACCTGATCAAAGTGGGCGCGGATCACCGGCTGCGCAGTAAAGCGCTGCTGCAGATCGTCAAGCGTCAGGGCGCTGACAAAAGGACTGATCAACAGCGCCAGTAACAACAGCCCTCTCATGGCGTGACTCCCATACGTTCAAACAGAATAGCCGGGCAGACAAAGCACATCTCACGGCTTTGCTCATGTACCGCGACCTGAATGGTGTAGCCCGTCGTGGTGCGTTTGCCGCTGTCGGCATCGAAAATTTCATAACCAATGCGCAGACGGTTTTCGAATTCCTCTATGCGCGCCCGCACGCGAATACGCTGTTCAAAGGTGACGGCATGGCGGTATTTCACTCGCGTATCCACCACCGGCCAGACGTAGCCGGACGCTTTCATCTGGCGATAGCCATAGTCAAACTGATTTAGCAGCGCCTCACGGGCAATCTCGAAATAGCGAAAATAGTTGCCATGCCAGACCACGCCCATCACATCGACATCATGAAAGGGAATGGTCAGCTCGACATCGACAGTAAAACGGGGATCGTTAAGCACCCTTCACTCCTTGTCTTTGCTATCCGGCAGTTGCCAGAAATCGAAAAAGTTAAACCAGTCGAGCGGCGACTGGAGTGCGTAATGCTCAAGACGTTCAGCATAGCGATCGATAGTCTGCTGCAGCGCATTTTGCCGGTCGTCGCGCGGCAGCAACAGCGGATCGGCGAACGGCTCGCAGTGAATATGCAGTTTGCCCTGCTGACGCAGCGCGAAAATCAGATCGACCGGACAGCGCAGAATCGACGCCAGAATAAATGGCCCCTGCGGGAACGGTGCGGGTTGGCCCATAAACCGGCTCCAGCAAATGCGCCATTCCCCGCCGCGCTGCGGGTTGACCGCAATGCGGTCGCCCACAATCGCGATCCACTCGCCGCGATCCAGCTTTTCTTTCAGCAACATCGCGGTATCCGGGCCGATATCGGTCACCGGCATCAGGTTCAGGCCTGCCTGCGGGGCCATCTCTTCCATGATTTGCTTAAAACGCTTTGCGTTGTCGCTGAACACCAGCGCATTAATGACTTTACTGCTGTTCAGTTGCGCCAGCGCCCGACAGGCTTCCACATCGCCCAGATGCGAGGCCAGCAGAAGTTTGCCCTGCGGATTACGCAGATCGAGCAACGCTTCAGCGCCGGGGGCAAAGGTAATATCGCGCCCAACGTGCAGCTCGCCGCGCCAGCTGGCAATCTTATCCAGCATCACCTGACCAAAACGCAGGAAGTGTTGGTAGCTGGTCAGGTTGGCGGGCACCGGTTTCTGCCGCACACGCAGTTGCTCACGCACACGCGCGAGCCAGTGCTGTGAGGCGTGACGCGCGGTGGTGGCTGTCAGCCAGTACACACCGACGACCGGATACAGCAACAGCGTAAACGCCCTGCGGCCCAGTACGCGCCAGACCAGCAGCATCAGTCGCATCCCCCACAGCCCTTTGACCTCTTTCTGCCGCGCCCAGTGCTGCGGAGAACGGCGGCCCAACAGGGAAGGAATCCGCGGCAACATGCCGAAAAACAGTCGCGTGTGCATCAGGGAAATGCGCACGTTATCTTTGAAGGCATCAAAATGCGACAGGCCGTCCTGAGGATAAGTCACGCGGGTGGGCACAAAGTAGCTGGGATGGCCCTGCCAGTAGAGCCGCACCATCACTTCGGTATCGAAATCCATGCGCCTGCCGAGGGTGGCATGCTGTGCCAACTGTAAGGTGGGTGCGATGGGATACACGCGAAAGCCGCACATGCTGTCTTTTAACTGCAGGGACAGCGTTTCGATCCATACCCAGACGTGGGTAATCCAGCGACCATACAGGCGCGAGCGCGGAATTGACGCATCATAGACGGGCTGCCCGGAAATCAGCGCCTCGGGATGCTGTTGCGCCAGCGCCAGCAGCGCAGGAATATCCTCAATCGCATGCTGCCCGTCCGCATCCACCTGCACCGCATGGGTAAAACCGGCCTGCGCCGCGATCTGCATCCCGTGCATAACCGCTGCCCCTTTACCGGCGTTTTCCGCCAGGCGCACCAGCGTCAGCATGCTGTTTTCAGCCGCCAGCCGATCCAGCACCGTCTGGGTTGCGGCATCGCTGCCGTCGTCGACCAGGATGCACGGCAGGCCGAACGGTGCCAGGCGCGTCAGCACCGTGGCGATCATCGCACCGTGGTTATAGCAGGGAATCAGGATGCAGGGGGAAAAGGTCAGCGACATAACCGGATCTTACCGCTGCTGGCGGTATGGCGCGCGTCACCGGCGTGACGCTGATAGCTGAAACTCAGCATCTGGCGCGCGTCCTGCCAGCTAAGCGCGAGCGTCACGGTGCTGTCCGGCAGCAGCGGCGACTGAAACTTCACGTTCTGAATGCTGTGAAAACGCCAGCCGGGCACCAGCAGCGTGGTGGCGTAATGCATGACCCAGTCCATCTGTGCCACGCCGGGCAACAGCGGCTTCACGGCAAAATGTCCTTTAAACCAGAACAGTGACGGATCAAGGTGTAACACAATCTCAGCCTGATCGGGCTGCGACTGATGGCGCTCAATTTCATGGGGTTTCACGAAACCACTCCTGTAGCTGCGCATAAACACGCTTGTTCATACTGTTAACCGGGATCGCGTCAATGACGCGCCAGTAACGCGGCACGGCAACCGGCTCCAGCCAGGGCTGCAGCGCCCGCCGCCAGGCCAGTTCCTGCTGCTTCGACGGCTCACGCTGCCAGTGCTGGCGCGCCGCTGCATCCAGTACCAGCAGCGCCCCAATGGCCTGCCGTCCATGCCGTAACACCGGCACCGCCGCCGCCTCGCGGACTCCCGGCAGACTCAGCAGGCGCTGTTCGACCTCACTGAGTGAAATGCGCTTCTCTTCAATTTTCACGACCCGGCCACGACGGCCCGTCAGGCTGAACTGACCGTCTTCCTCGAAACGCAGAATATCGTCGAGCGTTATGCCCTCTTCTTCTGTAATCAGCGGCGAAAACACACGTAATGTCTCGTCCTGCTGATGAAAGCGCACGCCACGAAAGGGTTGCCAGCGCACCGCCTCCTGCTGGCGGTAACGCCAGGCCAGAATGCCGGTTTCGGTACTGCCATAGATCTCGTCGGGCCAGATCTGTAGCCACTCGGCGGCCTGCACGACATCCTGCCAGGGTAACATGCCGCCCGCGGACAGCACCATCGCCACCGGTGGCGGCGTCAACTGAGGATCCAGCCGTTTCAGGAAGGCCGGGCTGCTGATAAAAGCATAGCGATAATCATGACTCAGCGCGCTTAGCTGCTCGGCGTACCAGAGCATTGCCGCATGCAGCGGCAGCCCGAGCGCCATCGGCAGCATGATACGAAATGACAGGCCGTACTGATGCTGCGGGACAACAGAAGCCACGATCCGGCAGCCGGCCAGGCGTTCACCAAACTGCGCCGCCAGCAAGGCCGCTTCGTCATCAAGGCGTTTCACCGCCTTACGCACCCGTTTGGGCTGTCCGGTGGAGCCGGAGGTAAACAGTTCAATGGCGGCATCGTCGCGGATTGGCGGCAACGTCTCTGTCGCTGCGGTGGCGGTCATGGACGCGCTGATCACCAGCAACGGTCCCTGCCAGCCCAACGTTTTTTCACTCAGTACGCCATCAAACAATGCGCGCTGCTCATCGAGTAACGCCATGCGGCAGTGGCCGGGTATGACCGGCGTTTTGCCTGCGTGCAGGGTCGCCAGCAGGGCAACAATAAACAGATAGCTGTCCTCAAAGCACAGTGCCCAGCGGTCACCTTCCTGCTGCTGCAGTAAATGAACCAGGCGGGCAACGTCCTGCCGCAGATGGCCGAGCGTCCAGGTACGATCGTCCAGCCAGGCGACGGGCAGATCAGACGGGCGCGGAGCGCTGAGCCACTGAGACAGGGGAAGAGTCTGCGTCATTATCGTTCTCGTTTCATCAACTTACGGCGTACCAGCCACTCGCCCGCCATCAGCGTGCCCATCAGCAGATAGGCGATCATACCGTTCCAGGCCGTCCATAACCGCATATCCCCGTGCAGCGCCGTCCACAGCGCAATGCTGCCGTTGAGGATAAAAAAGAGGCACCAGATTTGCGTCACGCGCCGGGTATAACGCACGCCCTTTTCAGGCAGATTCGGCTCCGTTACCCTGGCGAGTCGCTCGACCAGCGGCATGGCTGACCAGAGCGATCCGCCAAACACCGCCAGCATGACGCCGTTCACCACCACCGGGTAGAAAAGCAGGAGCTGATGCGTTTTCAGCAGAGCGCTGGCCGCACACAGGGCAATGCCTGCCACCGCGACAGTCTGGGTGATCGCACGCATCGGCCCGGCGCGACGGCGGCTCTGATACAGCCGTGAAAGCAGCAGCAGCGCCATCAGGGGCAACAGCCAGTGCAGGCTGTGATGCGCCAGCCCTACGCTGATCAAAAAAGGCCACGCCACCAGCAGTAAGCCTGTCAGCAACGTGAGAACGGGCAGCGTGCGTTCGCTGGCCATCGCGACTCAGGCTTCTTTTAGCAGGCGTTCTACCGCGTCAACCACATCCTGCACGGTACGCACGGCTTTAAACTCTTCCGGTTTGATTTTCTTACCGGTTTTCTTTTGCAGATGGACGATCATGTCGACCGCGTCGATGCTGTCCAGTTCCAGATCTTCGTACAGCCGCGCCTGGGGCGTAATCGCCTCCGGATCCGTTTCAAACAGCTTCACCAACAGGGCGGAAACTTCTTCATAAATAGCGTTTTGTTCTGTCATTCTGGCGGCTCCTCAGGCACGTTGCGCGTCGATGAACGCTGCCAGCGTGGCAACGGAGAAAAAGTGCTGACGCATCTCTTCACTTTCAGCCGACAGCACCACGCCGTACGCATTTTTTACCGCCAGGCCCAGTTCGAGTGCATCGATGGAATCCAGGCCTAAGCCATCACCAAAGAGCGGTGCCTCTGCATCGATATCGTCGGCAGTCAGCTCGTCGAGATTCAGCGTGTTGATAATGAGATTTTTGATTTCAAGGTAAAGCGCTTGCATCATTCATTCCTGAAAAGGGTGGAGAACCTGGTTGTAATTGAAGCAAAAGATGCCGGTTCAACTGCCTTGCCGCCAGTGCCGGTTCTTGTGAGTTTGCTGTGTAAAATGAGTCGATTGCTATCTGCTCCCGCACCTCAACGCTAAACAGCGGTTTGGCGGGCGGCACGTTATACCATTTGCTCTGCTTATCCAGCAGATGCTCGCTGCAGTGAATGATCACCACACGTAAATCGCTGCCGCAGCGCACGGCAATATTGGCCGCGCCTCGCTGTAACGTCATCGGTTTATCCGGGCTGGTCCGCGTACCTTCGGGGAAGATCAAAATCGTGTCGCCCTGCGCCAGGCGCTGCCGACAGGCAGGCAACAGGGCATCCGCCTGACTGTTGATCAAATAATCCGCCGCCCGAATCACGCCGCCCACAAACGGGTTTTTCAGCAGCGCGCTCTTGACCAGGCAGTCGGTTTCCGGCATGACCGAGGCCAGCAGCACGTAGTCGATCAGCGTCGGATGGTTCGCCACCACCAGGCAGCCGCGATCCTGGCGCAGATGCTCAAGCCCGCGCATGCGGTAATCCAGTACGCCGACGCCTTTTGCCACCCATAAAAAGAAACGAAAGCTGGCGGCAATGCTGCATCGGGCGATACGGCGGCGACGGCCTTTGTCCCATACCACCAGCAGCAGCAGGTTAAACCACACCACAGAAAGCAGCAGTCCACCCAGTCCGAACAGAGCAAAACAGAAGCCGGTCATCACCAGCCGCCATGCCCGGTTTACCACCGCGAAAAGCCTGCTCATGCCCGTCTCCACTGCCACTGCATGCGCTCGCCCGCTAAGGCAAAGGTGGCGTCATCGTTCAGGTAATGTTGTAAAAACTGCAGACTCTGCGGCAAGGCGCTGTCCTGCCCTGTCTGCTGTGGCCGCGTTTCGCACTGCAGGGCCTGGCCGGCTTCAATCACCAGCGCCACGGCAAAGGGCCATGTCGCCATGGGGTTCGGCAGTTGCGGAAGATAAAATTCAGGCATGGTGCCGTCGAAATCCACCATCAGCACGCGCTGATAGCCTGCCTGCAGCAGACAGATCACCTCACACAGCCCCTGCTGAAACGTGTCTTTTCCCGCAGAGAGCGAAGAGGAAACAACAGGTTTCCGGGCGGCAATGGTCAGGCTGCCCACGGCGGAGTTATGAACGGACAGGGCAAAATCGGTGGGCGACAGCGCCTGTCCTGTCGCCAGGGCCTGCAAAATTCGGAAGTTGCGTTCCAGCTCACCGTGACGGCTGGTATACAGCACGGCATCAATCTCATGCTGTCGCAGCATGGCTAATCCACATTCCACAGCCAGCTTGCTGCCCGAACTGAGGCGACGCGCGGTCATCATCGGCAGTTCTCTCAGCTTCGCCTGCGGCGCGGCCGGATCGATGGCGAGCGACAGCCGTGCCCAGTCGAGCCACTGTGGTGTTTCGCTTAATCCTGGGGCCCTGGCCTGCCAGTCAATAATGTTTAATGCAAATTTCATCAACGCGCGTCCGCGATATTCAGGTGATACTCAGGGCGCTTTACGCCGCTTTGTTATTTTTTTGACACTGCAACAACGTATGCCCAACGCCCAGGTTGTCATGACGTTCATCCACCTGGAACCCTGCCTTCTCCAGGCAGTCATAAAACGTTTCTACGCTGTAGAACCGGCTGTTGCCGTTTGCCGTACAGGTGAAATAAAGCGAAGACGCATTGAGACTAAATGAGGCCGCTTCAAACTTCTGTGCATCCCAAAACAGTTCCATGATGAACAGCGTTGCGCCGGGTTTCATGACGCGGGCAACCTTGCTCAGTACGGCGACGATCTGCGCCGGTGAAAAACAGTCCAGAAACTGACTCATCCACCAGATATCCGCCTCTGCCGGTAACGACGCGTCGGCAAGCATATCTGCTTCATGGAAAGCGATGCGATGAGAAAAGCCTGCATTTTCGATATTTTCACGGGCCAGCGCAATTTGTTGTGGCAAATCAATCAGGGTGACCGCGACGTCACGGTTGTATTCACAGCACCGTATTGCCCATTTACCCGTATTGCCGCCCACATCGTTGATGGCGGCAGGACGGCTGGCGAACACATACGGGAGTGCGGCGTGAAACGCGCTGTCCGAGTAATAGTGGTCGAAGGCAAACCAACTGTTCCGCGCGGCCTCAGGAAGCTGTGACAACCCCGGATAAATCGTTGGCCAGTCGCCAAACACCTGTAACCCCGCAGGTTTGCCGGTTTCCAGCGACGCCTGAAGATGGAACAGCCCCTGATAACAAACGTCCTGGGTGAAATCCATATTCACGCGCGTCATCGCGTCATGCAGCAGATAATGCCCCACTTTCGCCAGAACATAGCGTCCGTCCTGCTGGGTGACGATGCGCCCACTCAACCCCATATCCAGCATCACGCCCACGGCATAGACATTGATGCTGCTGTTTTCCGCAATGGCGTCCAGCGTAGCACCGGTTTTCCCCTGTTTATCCAGATACGCAAGTACACCGGTATTACGCAGACACAGCGCCGCCTGAAAAAGCATGGGCGCAAACGCAATGCGTTGCGCTTCCGTAATGGCATCCAGGGCACTGAGCGTATCCGTTTCGTACATAAGCGGGAAAACCTGCTGAGTCAAAATAGGTTTATCGGGCCATGACGGGCCCGACTTTAAAAATAATTACGGTTTTGCGCCTGCCGACAGCGTGGCCTTGATGTCGTTATCCAGGGTTTGTACCCAGCGGTTATAGGTTTTATGGATCTCGCCGCCTGATGCCATCAGGTTATTGCTGCGCGCATAGGTAATGTCATAACCACCCGCCGAGTAGTTAATGCGCACTTCGGCTCTGTGATCACGGCTCTGGTGACTCGCGTTGATGACGTCCGGACCGGCCTGCGTCATGGTCCACTGGCGCAGTGCGCCCGCTTTCAAAATCGCGGTTTTAACCTGTTCCTGCGTGTAGCCTGCCGCCAGCGTGGTGTGAATCTGGGCAATTGGTGCCGTACGGGCACAGCCTGATAACGCACTCACAACCGCTATCGCGGCGAACCACTTCATATACTTTTTCATTCAACATACCTGTCTGTGTGAAGTTAATAAGAACAAAATCATTAGCGTGAAAATAATTATCATTATTACCATGCAGGACTTATTTGCGTTAAATTAAACGCAACCAGTGTTGGCTGATGGCCCGATAAACGGCCGCAATGGTCTTATATTTACTCTTTCACTTCAACAAAATTAATTAAAGAAGCGAATAGGCGGATTGGGGTTCTGCTGTAATTACGTGCGGCGGGATGTTTTCTGCCAGCCGCGCCTCACCGCGTGATTATGACAATGTCCCGAGACAGGAGACGAGCCTGTTTGCCTGCGCCCGGAGAGTGACAGCGCACTGCGCCAACTCAGCCGTACTCGTTTCCCCCGTAGGTACTGCCGGTATCCACGCGCTGAGGCTGTCGGGCGATCTTGCGTCTTTCTCACTTAATCCGGAAGCCGGTTTACTGCGCGCAGGCAACGTTATCGGGTGGACAATTCATCCGACAGAAAATAGCACTGGGGAATATTGTGTCTTTATCAGGGCGTTATTGCCCGTCATTGCTAAAAAGCGCGGAAATAGCCCAACGGCTTTTTCATTTAATAAGGATCAGCCAGATGCGAAATACCCCGGCGACCTCTCCGCCGGTTATTTCCGCCTGCGTCCTCATCACGCTGCCTGATCAATGGCAAGACCTGACGGTCTGTGACCGTCAGTTGTGACAGGTGAATCATCCTGGCCTGAGCCTGATGGTTTACGTCGCCTGAAGAGGTTTACGAACACATAACCCGTAGCTCAGCGCGCCCAGCATTAACAACGCCGCCCCCAGCAAAAACACATTGGTGAATTTCCCCGTGCTGTCCAGAATGATGCCCGTCACGATGGGCGCCATTGCCGCGCCGAGGAATCCGCCAAAATTCTGGATAGCGCCTAAGGAGGCGACCTGCGATCTCGGAGCAATATCACTGGCCAGTGTCCAGAGTGCGCCCTGCGGCATCTGCGAGAAGAAATAGCCCAGCGCCAACAAGCCAATCGCCAGCGGCGTACTGTTCACAAACGGGATGGGGGCTACGAAGCAGGCGGCCAGTGCCGCGCCGGAGACGATGGGCACTTTGCGCGCGGTGATGGCCTTAACGCCCCGCCGCACCAGATTGTCCGAGAGCATTCCGCCCACCAGCACGCCCAGTATACCGGCCAGAAAAGGAATTGAGGCAATCCAGCCCGTGGCTTTCAGGCTAAAGCCCAGCGATTTTTCCAGATAGCCCGGTAGCCAGGTGAGATACACCCAGATCGTGAACATAATCGAGAAATTCCCAATGACCATGAACCAGGTGGTGCTGTGACGGAACAGCGCGCCCCAGCGAGCCGGTGTTTTCGCCTCGGGGGAGGCGCGGTGGGGCTGGCCACCATGAAGCAGAGCCTCTTCCCGGGCATCGGGATCGCGGTAAAACCGCCACCAGGCCAGAAGTAACGGCAAGCCCATTACGCCAATCGCGATAAACATGCCGCGCCAGCCCAGCGTCAGCAACAGCACCGTGAGAATCGGCGGCGCTATCGCATTGGCGATTTGGGAGCCCGTGTTGATGATGGCCGTGGGTAAGCCGCGTTCACTGTCGCCAAACCAGCGATGGGTGATTTTGATGCCAGAGGTGAAAAAAGGCGATTCTGACACGCCCAGCAGCATACGCAGACCATAGAAATAGCTGTAACTGTTGGCAAATGCCGTCAGCACGGTAAAGCCAGACCACAGCCCCAGTGCCCAGGAGAACATCCGTTTCGGCCCCAGCTTATCCACCAGCCAGCCCGCAGGCAGGTTCGCCAGCGCATACGGCCACAGAAACGCCGACAGCAGCAGTCCCATCTCCGTTTGTGAAAAGCCAAACTCTGCGGCGATTGTCGTGTTGGCAATGCTCAGATTGGCGCGGTCGAGATAGTTCACTATCGCCGCCAGCAGCAGCAACGTGACAATGCCCCAGCGGAGCCGGCTTTTCAGCGTCACGTTTCCATGACTGACCGTCGACTGCGCCATTGTTTCAGCCAGCTTCATGGCGCCTCCTGCACAGCAAACAGATCAAGATGGATTTTAATGACCGCTTTACGGATGGCCTGCGCGCGCGGCGCGGCGCAACCGGGCCGGTGCAGATCGTGTGGGAAAAACAGCGCAAACTGGCCGGGGGTCAGCGTAATGCGGCTTTCATCCGTGATGCCCTGATAAAACACCACGTCGTGTTCCTCGCGTCGGTCTTCCGCTATCACCAGGTCTGGATGGGCACGTGCGACGCCAATGGTTTCGCACCCGGCAAGCAGGTACTGAATATCGACATAGCGAAAATGGGATTCTGCGCGACGGACGCTGGCAGGTTCTGTCTCCATCTCCTGAAGCAGGCAGAACATCTGGTCGTCAGGCAGTATGGCGTATTTCCCGGTTGCCATCTGGCTGAGATCGTTGTCGGTAATCCAGCGAATCGCCTGGTCAACGATGGGATGAAACGCATGGCGCTCGCGCGCCCAGTCGTGAAGATCACATACAATCATGTTCTTTCCCCGTGTGATTAATCGGCGTTGAAACAGCGCAAGGACAGACGATGTCCTTTTTTAGCCAAGACGTTGCTGCCACAGCGTGCTGCCATCACGAATCTGATCGAGCAGCACATTGAGGCCCCAGAATTTCTCCAGCACGTTGTCCCCGTTTACCCGGCAGTGCTCACTGCCGAACGTCCCCAGACGCTGGTGATAAATTTTGGCGTTTTTGGGATAGCCCAGCGTTTCGGTGACCGCACTGAGTGACAGGAACAGCGACAGCTCGTGCGCGTTTTCAGGCTGCTGTGCGCCCTGGTGATAGAGCCAGCTGTACAGACCGGGATGAAAGTTAGTGAACACACCGCTGAACCCCCGCGAGCCCGCCTGCATGGCGGGCCAGGCAATAGCCGCATTCGCGTTGATCACCGCCAACGGCGTGCCCTCTGCCAGCGCGACACGACGCGCAACCGTCGGCAGATCGCAGCTCACGTCTTTCAGCACCACAAAGCGTCCGCTGTTGGCACAAAAACGGAATTCGTCATCGCTGAGCAAGCGGCGATACGGCGCCGGGCACTCGTACAGCCCTAAAGGCAGATCGGCAGGTAGCGCATCCAGCAGCGGATGCAAGTGATCATAAAACGCCTGCTCACCCTGGTTCTGAGGATCCAGGTGGTTGGTCACCAGGACCAGCGCATCAATGCCCGTCTGCGCCATCGCCTGCAGTTCCTGGATCTGTTCGTCCAGTCCGTCACTGATGTGCCCGGAGGCAATCACCGGCACGCAGCCCCTAACCTGTTCCATAACGAAACGCGCCAGCGCCACGCGCTCATCCAGACTGAGATACTGCATCTCACTGGACTGACACACTGCGAACAGCGCGTCCACGCCCTGCGACAGATACCAGTTAATCAGCCGTGTCAGGCCAGGGTAATCGATGTGATTATCCGGCGTGAAAGGGGTTAACATGACGGGCACAATCCCTTCGATCTTTTTCATGGTTTCTCCTGCAAGCGCGCACGCGCCAGGTTGGGTTATCGTTGGTTGAGTCGGGTCACGACCTGATGCCGGGCGGGCATATTGCTTGCGCCCTCCCGTTCTACAGCCAGTGATGCAAAAGCCGAGGCCCAGGTAGCGGCCTGCAGTAAAGGCTGTCCCTGTGCCAGTGCAGCGGCCAGCGCCCCGTTAAAGGCATCGCCTGCGCCGGTGGTATCTACGCTCAGCGCCGGAAAGGCCGGGATAACATGAAACTGCCCCTCATCAAGCAGCAGCGCGCCGCGCGCTCCCATCGTGATAATCACCCGCCAGGCACCCTGCGCCACAATCGCCTGTGCGGCCTTGCGTGCGCTGTCCATGTCACGGATATCTATGCCCGACAGGCGTGACGCTTCCGTTTCATTCGGCGTGAGGACATCGATCAGAGGAAGACAACTGACGACGTCTGCTGAAAACGGCGCGGGATTCATGATGATGCGCACGCCCAACGCATGTGCCAGGCGGATGGCACTCTGTGTGGCCGGGAAGTTATTTTCCAGTTGCAGCAACATGACCTGCGCATCGGCGAGTTCGTGGGTCATTTCCGCGATTTCCGCATCCGTTAACGTGGTGTTCGCCCCGGAATAGATCGCAATCATGTTCTCGCCATTGTCCTGTGAGACATAAATGATGGCGCTCCCCGTGGGTTCGGTATCGGTCTGGTATAAACGAAAAGAGTGAATGCCTGATGAAGCGAGGTGATTGAAGGCAAACTGGCTGAACGAGTCGGTGCCGACTTTGGCAACGAAATGAACGCGAGCCCCGGCACAACTGGCGGCCATCGCCTGGTTGGCCCCTTTGCCGCCCGGCCCCAGGGTGCTGCCCTGCGCCATCAGCGATTCACCGCTTTGAGGGAAACGCGCGACTTTCGCCACGATATCGACATTAAATGCCCCGAGGATACAGACCTTGCCCTGCCTGCTCGCCGTTTTTACCGTGGTTTTGCGCGCCGCTAACCGCTGCAACAGGACGTCAAAGTGGCTGCTTTCGCTGATCAGTTTTTCCTGCAAATTGCGACGACGCGCAATGGCCCCGCCATAGCAGCGCTGCACCAGCCCCTGTTCTGCCAGCGCGCGCAGATCGGTGCGAATGGTTTCACGCGTTACATTCAAGTGGTTCGCCAGCCCATTGACCGTGACGCGTTCATGTTCGTCCAGCCATTGCAAAATCTGATTGCGTCGCTCTTCCAGAAACATCATCGTCCCTCCGCCCTGGGCTTAAAGCCTAAGTGAGCCCACGCCGGATGTAAGTGATGCAGATCTCAGCACTTTGGGAAAAACGGAAGCAAACAGAAGTGAAGTGGGGATCTCAGCGATACAGGCCGTGCGGACGTGAGAGATCGGTAAAGCCGAAAAGCGGCGAAGGTTTATGTCACGAGACAGGACTGGGAGGGCATTTTGAGGATTCGTGCAAGGGGGATTAAGGCGTCTCTCCTTTCAACCCACGTTTGAGGATTTCGGTGAGGCAGGACAGGTTAGCGTCGGCGTTTTGGGCATCCCAGCATAGCCAGCGAAGCCAGAATAAACGACAGCGCGAACTTCACAGCATTAAGCGTAAAGGAATAGCTGTCTATCGCCTCTTTGCCATTGCCTGCCAGCGTGATGTGGCTCATCAGTAAGGTGTGGATCCAGCTATCCGGCACCAAAATAAACACCGCCAACAACACAATCAGGAATACCGCAATTTTCATCTCACCCCACACTGACTGAAATCTGGCGTCCCCCTTACGGTAAGACGGTCCTGAGCCCGACACGTTAAAAATCATACTGGAAACCCCTGCTGGTTCAAGCGCTGCCTTGACAGGATTCGTCTTATAACGCCAGGCGGAGTGACTACGCTGTTTTATCCTCTCGCCCCTCCCCGTTATAACGGTTTTGTATATTTTCATTCACTCTTAGTGAAAATAAAGCCCTGTTTAATGAATACGTGAATGCGCCAGTACAGCTGATATCCCCGCTGTTCATCGACATTCATTAACAGGACGTCTTACGTATTGCCGTTATTTTGAAAGCGGCATGAATAACAATCCGCCCTCATTATTCAACGTCTCCTGCTTAAAATTCGACGACACGGGAGAACACAAAACACATTTTTATTATTACGTTTTACATCGTATTTTCCCTTTATCATTTCAGCGCAAATTAATTCCATATTTCTTAGCAAATTTAAATTTTTAACGCATCCTGTTGATTCTGCCACCGCCATTCCAGATAACCCGCTCACATTATTCACAGATCCTTATTCAGAAAACATTAATCATTGGGTTTGCTCACATCTTCACCTCGCCCTTTTGATAGAGAATCGCGCACCGACTGAGACGGGAGAAATGTTATTTTCATGCTTTTATTACGCCTTCACCTTATTCATCTTACGAAACCATTCTGGGACGGTTAAAACGGGATTGCTTATGAAAACGATCAAGCATTACAGATGGCATATGATTTTCCTGGTGTGCTTTATTACGATCATTAATTACCTCGATCGCACCGCATTGGGTGTGGCTGCGCCCACCATCATGAAAGAACTGGATATCAGTAAGGAGCACTATTCCTGGGTGGTCAGTGCTTTTCAGTTGGCGTATACGATTGGCCAGCCCATCATGGGCTATTTTATTGACACCATTGGCCTGAAACTGGGCTTTTTTCTCTGTGCCATGATTTGGGGCCTGGCGACGCTGGCGCATTCCCTGATGGGCTCCTGGCAGGGCCTGGCGGCGGTGCGCGCGATTATGGGCTTCAGTGAGGCCTCGGCGATTCCGGCTGGCGTCAAAACCGCCTCCACCTGGTTTCCGGCGAAGGAGCGCGGCATTGCCACTGGCGTATTTAATATGGGCACGTCGTTCGGGGCGATGCTGGCACCGCCGCTGATTGCCTGGTGCATCCTGTTTCACAGCTGGCAGTTTGCGTTCATTGTGGCAGGCATACTGGCGATTCTGGCAGCCTTCGTGTGGCTCTTCTTTTATAAAGATCCCAAAGAGGCCAAACGACTGTCGGCAGAGGAACGCGCCTATATTGAACGCGGGCAGGAAAAACACCTTCATGTCACGAAAAAAGCAAAGACCTCGGTTATTCATATCTTAAAGCAGCGTAATTTCTGGGGCATCGGCATCTCACGGTTTCTGGCCGATCCGGCTTGGGGCACCATTAACTTCTGGGTACCGATCTTCTTTGTTGAAACCCTGCACTTCAGCCTGAAAGAGATTGCGATGTTCGTCTGGCTGCCCTTCCTGATGGCTGATTTGGGTTGTCTGGCCAGCGGCTTTGTTGCGAAGTTCCTGAACGATCGCGGCACCAGCCTGATTAATTCCCGCCGTATTACCTTTACGATTGGCGCGATTCTGATGACCACTATCGGCCTGGTCAGCATCGTTGAAAACCCTTATGTGGCCGTATTGCTGATCAGCATCGGCGGCTTCTCCCACCAGTTGCTTTCGACTGTAGCCGCCACCCTGGGTGCCGATCTGTTCAGAAAAAACGAGGTGGCCACCGCGGTCGGTATGGCGGGTGCCTGCGCCTGGTCCGGTCAGTTGATCTTTAACCTGTTTATTGGCGCCTTCGTCAGCCTTATCGGCTTTGGTCCGTTCTTCGTTGCGCTGGCGGTGTTTGACCTTATTGGTGCGGCGGCACTGTGGATATTGATTCGGGAGCGTAAGGAGGTCGATGAAGGAGAGGCCGGGCTGGCGGCATCGCATTAAAACTTCTTTTGTATTGCTGAAGGCACGCTGCATCGCGTGCCGCTTCTCACTTCTCCTGATCGCAGAGAATACTGCATCCATCCCGTGAAAATGGGCTTCAAAAAACTGATTAGACTATGGAAAATGCCCTCACCCTGTACAGAGAGATTAAGACGTGCGAACGACAACAGATATTAGTGGCCCGGGCGAATTACAAAAGTTATGTTAATACATTCTCTTCTCAGGTCAGGGATGCGATATGTGGGATATGTCTTCATTTTTAGCTGCTTTACTGGTTTACACCATTGGCACCGCCTCGCCCGGACCGGGCAATCTGTCCATCGCGAATGCAGCCATGAATGATGGCCGTCAGGCCGGACTGGTGCTGGCAACCGGCGTTATCTCCGGCTCCCTGTGCTGGGGCCTGTTAACCGCCTTTGGCATCTCTGCGATTTTGGTCTCCTTCCACGGTTTTATCGTCTGGCTAAAACTGCTCGGCGCGGCCTATTTGCTCTGGCTGGCGTCAAAAGCCCTGCGCAGTGCCTTTCGCCCTGGCGACCTTGCGGCACGTCCCGCCCGTTCTCACACGCGTTTACGCGGCTACTATCTGCAAGGCCTGGGGTTGCACCTTACGAATCCTAAAGCCGCCCTGACCTGGTTCACCGTCACCAGCGTAGGCCTGACCCGCAGCGCCCCACAGTGGCAGAGCTATGTTCTGGTTGCCACCTGCGCACTGACCGGGGTGATGATATTTAGCCTGTATGCGCTGATTTTTGCTTCGCAAACGGCGGAGACGTATCTCAATCGGGCGCGGCGCAGTTTTGATGTCATTTGTGCGGGGTTTTATGCGTTGGTGGCGGTGGGGTTTTTGGTGTCGCTGAGGTGAAATCAATTACGTGCCGTCACAAACCGTCTTAACACTTTAATAGGAATGATTTAGATAGATATAAAGCAGAATTTACGTGCGACTCAAATCAGGTTTAACGCTTTGATTAAAGAGTGGTATGGGGAAACAATTTAATGCCAATGCGCTGTTGACCTTTAAAGTGAAACGGATTGCCCTGGTGATATAAAACGTTAAGACACGCTTTCTTGTCGACAAAAAATCAGGAATCCATGGCAGACCGTCACTGCAGGTTGTCATTAAGGATGGAGCCTTTAGTCTGCCATTGGAAAAAGAGCGTCCCCCATTCGCATTGAGAATGCGTTGCCTTGCTGCACGCAATACGATGTGATGAATTCTGAAAAAATCGGAAATGACTGATAAAAATGGAATCTGACGATTCTATACCTTACCCTCAAGCATTAATATTTTTTAATGTTAATGGAGTAGTAACTGTGTTTAGTAAAGATCATCGCCTCGAAATGCACATCGATAATGGCATGTTTAACGGGAAAACGGTTTACATCCATTACACATCTAAGGAAGGATTTGATGCGATAAAAAGTCAGAGAAAAATCTCATCGAATCCAAATCCTGACCGCAGAGGGACTAAGGCCAAAAGTGGGGTTTATCTGACCTACGCTAAAGATGCTATGAACGGCAGGGATGCTCACGTCTCATTGTTTCTCGGCGCGGAGCGCTATGTTTTGAGTGCTATGTATTGTATCGTTTTTATTTTCAATAGCCCTCGTCATCTTGAAACTCACCCTATTTCTTCTACAAGCCCAGTAACAGAGGTTATTTCATTGCAAGATATCCATTTTCATCAGATAAACATCATCTACGATGGTCAAAATCCTTTTATCTGATTTACACAATATCTGCCTACGATTGGCAGTGGGCAATATAATACCGGGATGGCGGGAGGAAACATCTGTGATGTCGTTTATTAGCACATCTCCCTTCCCTTAACTGTATCACTTTTGCCACATGAACCCGCCTACTATCATCAACGGAAGACCATGAAAGATGATAATAAGCAGCTCAGGATCAAGCCATACATAATACAGGGTAACTATGAGCATGCCCACACCAAAGCCCGTCATCTGCAACAAGGTCATCAGGCTAAAGACCGGCAGTCTCAGCGTGTCCGGTTCGCGCTGAATAGGTGAAATCAGACACACATCCGCAATGCCATCACTCATGGCCGCCACAATGATGAACGCTAGCGCCAGATTCAATGCTGTCTGCTGAAAGGTGGCAATAAAGCCCAGAGACATCAGAGCCGCACCGATAAAGAACAGCCTCTCGATACCTGGCCCCAGGTGATGACGTGATAAAGAGCTGACCAGCCGCGTACCTAAAAATTTACCGCTTGCCCACACGGTCAGCCGCGCTGAGCGCTTCTGAAACGCCAGGCTTTGTAAGTGACAACAGGTGGCTGGGAGAATGCTGCAACGGCAGCGCCACAGGCCAGACCGAGAGCACCCGGGATAACCGATTGGGCTGATCCAAAAACAAGCAGGATAAAGAACACGACCAGGCAAAATGTCACGGCGACAGCAGCAATAATAAAGCGCCGGGCCAGGTCGTTAATCGCTTCGCCCAGTGTATCGCCAGAGCGTTGTGACATGTTTTTTATTCTGCCCAGCTCACGTAACGTGAAACCGGCCTGCATAAGGGTTTCTTCGCTGACTTTCAATTTTTATCCTGACGTTAAGAACGTTACGGGTCTGTATACCAGATTATCAAGAACACGGCGACACAGGGGGATAAAGTAATAACGGAGCCTTACTGCATCTTCGTAATCATCAACAGACTTCACATTTGCAAAGCATTCTGCGTAATTACAGGATTATTCGAAAGGATTTCAATATCAGGCGACGAGCCTATCTCTCTTGCTGTCCATCTGGCTTCAGCTATTTGGCTGCGGGTCGGATAATAAAGGTTTAATAACCATTTCGATGATTTCATCTATTTAAAAAGGCAGATGCGTTTTTCACTGCAAATATCACGCTGGACAACATATTCCGGCATGCAGGCAATCCCAGCCCCTGAAAGCACCGATTTTCGTAACGGCGTACGGTCACAGACCGCAAGCGATTTGGGAATGTTGAAAAAGTGACATTCGTTAGTGATCTCATAAGCCCAGTCATTGCTGCCGGTCAGCAAGCTGGCATCAGTAAGTATTGCGGTGAGGCAACGGTCACGAACGGCTCGGCGATAAGATTACGCTTCACCAGCGGAAGCGCCTGATCCTGTGGCTAGCTAAGGCGTTAACAGTGCCGATGTGGAAATTGTTATGGCGATCCCAGGAGAGTGCGAGTGGCTGATAAAGGATTTCGGGGTCAGGGTTTGGTGACGCGGTGAAAGTCCCGGAGGCGGTTTAGGCCAGGGCAACAGGACAACGGATTGACGCTGAGGACGCGTGAAATGGTCGGGTATTTCCCTCTTCTTTTCGCCATTATCAGAATTCAGATCTGCCACTAAAAATGATGGATTACGTTGCGATTTGCGTGAAATTTCTGCGTATGTTTTCGCAGTTTGCTATTTTCTCTCTCGCTGCGTTTTCGCCTGCCTGATTAAATGTTCCGGTCATTTAGCGCGATACGAATGTGTTGCCCCACATCCGCATCGCTGATCACAATCACTATTTACGAGGAATAGTAATCATGACTGCCTTTGATTGTATTTCAGGCCACACTGAACCTAAAGCACCAAACTATACGCAGCGCTATGCGACCGTGGGTTATGTGACCCGCACTCCAAATTATCGCCGCGTTCCAGCGATTACGCTGAAGGGCTGCTGGCTAAAAGAAGCGGGTTTTCCGATTGGTGTGCAACTGGATGTGAAGGTCACCTGGTGCCAGATTATTATCAGCTTTAAACCCAGGGATGTGATAAACGGGACGCGGGTGGGATCGATTAAGGATCTGGCTTCGCTGTCCGTGCAGCAGAGAAAGCAGGTGATGAAGGCGATTGGGCTGACTGAGTGGTAAGAGGTTGAGGGGGCTTGCTCCTGCGGAGGTGGGAGCAGGCTGTATTCGTTACGCTTAGAGTAAATGCAGAGTTACTATGTCCAACGCCGATTTAGCCCAAATGGGCATTGCACGCGTAAAACGCCTTGCGGATAAAGATGGTAAGCCCTGCGCAATTGAAAAAGCGCCGGTAAGCGAGGTGGAATATGCTTTCTACTGCGATGCCGCTCCCCTTCAGGCTCAGCATGGCATTCTGACGCCCGTTGTGAAATCAGCCTGCTACGAACAACGAAAGCTCATACTCGAATATATTCCTGAACCCATCCAACAAGACGCTGTTACGGACAATACATTCCTGTCCGTTCTTGCACGATTACATTCTGTACCGCCTGATCCCTCATGGACGTTCAGCACACATCGGTGGGACGAGGCAGCACTGGAAGGCTGCCTCGATCTGCTTCGCCTGCCTGCTGAGTCGGAACGGCAGTTTCGGGTAATGCAGAAGCACAGCAATGTGCTTTTTGAACCGCATTGCGTGATCTCCGGTGATACCAATGCAGGTAACTGGGGAAAGAGAAAAAATGGCGAACTGGTGCTGTTCGACTGGGAACGCTTTGGCCTGGGTAGCCCGGCGATAGATTTAGCGCCTTTGATCAAAGGGATGGGCAGAGAAGAGGATTATCGGGCGATAGCGCGACGCTATTGTCAGTTGAATAGCAGGTTTAATGCGGATGTGCTGGCGAAAGAGATAGCCCTTGCTAAAGCGTGGATTGTGAATGAGGTGGTGGTGATATTGAGTGAGCGGAGGAAGCCGGAACTGGCGAAATATTTGGGATGGTACGGGGAGGTGCTGCCTGAGTGGTTGGCATCATTGAGAACAGGCAAAAAATATTAGAGTCCTTAAAATATTATACTTTAAGTCAAAATGTGAACTTATCGATTAAGCTCAGTACACCGCCAAAAGAAATTAGGAACACAAAACATCCAAAGCTTAATAAAAAAATATTAAAGAAAGGAATCATCCACCGCATCAATTCGACATTACTCTCATCAACAAACTGATATGCCTCACTGTTTTTATCCAAGAAAAATATACTTTTATTTCTTTTAAGTCTGAT
This sequence comes from Pantoea sp. SGAir0180, assembly GCF_043546245.1. Lineage (NCBI taxonomy): Bacteria > Pseudomonadati > Pseudomonadota > Gammaproteobacteria > Enterobacterales > Erwiniaceae > Pantoea > Pantoea sp. SGAir0180. The sequence continues at coordinate 3,219,065 of NZ_CP028071.1, forward strand.
AAAGAAATATGCCATCGTGACAGCACCAAAGAAGCCAATCATACTGCTGTAAAGATATGGTGCAGGAAGCGTATATTTTTTCTGAAAAAGACTAATAATCTCATAATATTTTCTTCTGTTTATTGCGTAGAGAAGGACAGACAGGATGAGGCCCACATTGGCAAGCATTATGATAACAAGAATAAATATTTTCATTTCAATATAAAGCTAAAATATTCAAACAAGACATCCTTCTCCTATTCAACCAGCATACTTAAAAACCAGCGATGCCATAAAGATAACATCATTTTATTGCCCGAAAATCAAGGTACAGTCAGAACCTTTGCCCTTACGACTTATAAATATCTGATTTAATAAACAAACGAGATGGCTCTGATGGCTTGGTCTTCAACACTTAGTTTAGTGCTACTATCATTCGCAGTCGGGAACGTAACCAGTTTCTCCACTGATACCACCCTCGACTCCGCGCCTTGCATAGCCCATTTAGGCACATATTTTATCGATATCGATTTGTACAAAGGTACCTATGGTCTTATACGCATATGCGCGCTTGTAAGATCATCGTGTTAAAAGATCTTGATGACGCCTTTGTCGATTTGAGTTGAAAACTCAGCCGTTACCAAATGCGATTGTGATTTCTGATTCATGACGTCATAAGCGATTGAATATCTCTCACCCGGTGAAAATGTAAATCCAAATAGTGGCAGGCATTCCCCTTTAGCTACATAAACAGGTTTATCGTCAAAAACTTTATGAAGCGTATCGTCTTTATCCCCGTTTATTTGAATGGCAGTAATTCTTTCCTCTGCTTTCAGTGGCGACACTACACAAACTTGATTATCTTTGATAATCGCTGAGGTTAACTCTCGCTCAGCCATTCTGTCTCCTGGTCCAGGGCATCCGGCTAAAATAAATACTGAAGCCAATAATACTTTACTATTCATGGTTATCATCCTTTTCCCGTAACGATTTTCTGATAAAGCGACGATACATCCTGAATCCTGTCGTTTCCCCTGTACATCCCCATTCGCCCTTGTCTTTGGTAATAGCGCCATTTATCAGGGCCATATACCAGTAACAACCAGTAATCAGCTAAAATGGATGCTTGTTGTTCAAGAGAGTAATCAGTGAGCTTATTTTTATCAAGTTTATAGGTATATTCAGCAGCCCAGCTAAAAGCGCCACGCAGTCTGACCCACTGCCCGTTTTGATGCTGCCAGACGTGTCCAAGCTCATGGATAAAAACGTATTTATCTTCAATAAAAACAGCGTTTGAAGAGAAATCCTCTTTATACATTGGTTTTCTGTACCATAACTCTCCATTTGGCGTCATAGCATAGTTTTGCTTTTGCAAACCAAACGGTAAATAGCTGTCACAATGAATCCAGACGCGATTATAGGCTATTGAATCACCAAAAATCCGGCGAGCCATTGCAATCTCACCTAACGTCATACGGCGTTGTGTCCCTTCTTCAGCTTGTGTGCTCATAATCAACCCTCCTTATGCATCAGCTCATCAATGATAGCGAGTCGTCCAATTCCCATCACGCCTTAGATTTGGCTTGATCTAATAGTTTTAGGCAGTTTGATGAAAAATAACATACTTTACTTCAATTTTTTGCAACAAGTATTTTACTTTGAATGGTTCAGGATTTTGCGCCCAGCCCATAATCGTGATGAAAATATGACTAACATCCTAGTATATTCATCAGCAGGGAATAGGTCACTCCGCCTACTCTCTTGCCAAACTACGATACAAAACTGGCAATGCTGCTGGTGCCGTATCTGTTAGAATGGCGAAAAGGTATGTCCGCAATGTGCGGACTGGATATACGCCATTACTTGTAGCGATCAATAAGCAGGCTGGATCATTTGATAAAATCTAACTATTAAAATCCTAATAATCAGCACGGTATGTTAATCCTCCCCTAAAGAGCATGGCTTAGTGTGATTTTAGTCAAGACCCAACTAAAAATTTAAACTGTTGTTCGGGCATTTCTCGCAATTGTCTAACAAATTGATATGATGGAAATAATCTTTAAGAGGAAAAAGACATATGGCATACGAAGCTCAGATCAGCCGTACTAATCCAGCAGCATTTCTTTTCGTCGTCGATCAGTCTGGTTCAATGTCAGACAAAATGTCCTCCGGTCGAAGTAAGGCTGAGTTTGTCGCCGATGCGCTTAATCGAACTTTAATGAACCTAATCACTCGCTGTACTAAATCGGAAGGTGTACGTGACTATTTCGAAATTGGTGTTTTAGGTTATGGCGGTCAAGGGGTTTCTAATGGCTTCTCTGGTCCACTTGGTGGACAAGTCCTCAATCCAATTTCGGCTCTCGAACAAAATCCAGCCAGAGTAGAAGATCGCAAACGGAAGATGGATGATGGAGCTGGCGGAATCATCGAGACAGCAATTAAGTTTCCAGTATGGTTCGATGCTATTGCTAATGGTGGCACGCCTATGCGTGAAGCCCTGACCAGAGCCGCCGAAGAGTTGGTGACTTGGTGTGATGCCCATCCGGATTGCTATCCTCCGACTATCCTGCATGTAACTGACGGCGAATCAAACGACGGTGATCCGGAAGAGATTGCCAATCATCTACGACAAATTAGCACCAATGACGGTGAAGTTCTGGTTCTTAACATCCATGTCAGTTCCCTCGGAAATGATCCTATCAGATTCCCCTCCTCTGACGCAGGTTTACCGGATGCCTACGCTAAGCTGCTCTTCCGTATGTCCAGCCCTCTTCCGGAACATCTGGTGCATTTCGCACAGGAAAAAGGTCATACGGTCGGAATCGAATCTCGTGGATTCATGTTCAATGCTGAGGCTGCCGAACTCGTCGATTTCTTCGACATCGGAACCCGCGCTTCTCAGCTGCGTTGATTCAGTAATGAAACTGGAGTTCTTAGGGACAGTTCCAAAAGATCCTGTATACCCTGAGGCGAATGAAGATAAATTTGCCTTCTCCGAAGATGAGAGAAGGCTGGCTCTATGTGATGGTGCGAGCGAGTCCTTCAACTCCAAGTTATGGGCTGATCTTCTTGCTCGTAAATTTATTGCAGATCCGAAAGTAAATCCTGAATGGGTAGCATCTACTGTAGCGGAATATTCTGCCTCGCATGACTTCCCTTCTATGTCTTGGTCACAGCAATCGGCATTCGAAAGAGGCAGTTTTGCGACACTAATAGGTGTAGAGGAATTTGAAGACCATCAGGCGGTAGAGATTATTGCTATTGGAGATAGCATCACCATGCTGGTTGATTGCGGGAAACTCATTTGCGCATGGCCTTTCGATAATCCAGATAAATTTAATGAGCGGCCAACACTCCTTGCTACGTTGTCCGCTCATAACGATTTCGTCGGTGGAAGCACTTTCTGGACACGGCATGGGAAAACTTTTTACCTTGAAAAACTCACCCAACCCAAACTCCTCTGTATGACAGATGCCCTCGGCGAATGGGCACTGAAACAAGCGCTGGCAGAGGATTCTGGTTTTATCGAATTACTTTCGCTGCAAACTGAGGAACAGCTTGCAGAGTTAGTACTGAGAGAGCGCGCAGCAAAACGTATGCATATCGACGACTCAACGCTGCTTGTACTATCGTTTTAACGCGGAAAGAAAGATGCCTTACCCATCTCTTGAACAATACAACCAAGCGTTTCAGCTACATAGTGAGCTGCTAATCGATCCTGAATTGAAATCTGGCTCTGTTGCCACGACAGGGTTGGGTCTACCCCTAGCCATCAGCGGTGGCTTTGCACTGACCTATACGATCAAATCAGGCGTTAAGAAATACGCCGTTCGTTGTTTTCATAGAGAGTCAAAGGCTTTAGAACGCCGTTATGAGGCTATCTCGAGGAAAATTTCTAGCCTTCGCTCCCCCTATTTTCTCGACTTCCAGTTTCAGCCCCAAGGGATCATAGTCGAAGGAATATCTTACCCTATTGTCAAAATGGCATGGGCCAAGGGAGAGACACTTGGAGAATTCCTAGAGGTCAACAGGCGTTCTGCGCAAGCAATAGCGAAACTATCTGCATCGATTGAATCACTTGCTGCCTACCTTGAAAAAGAAAAAATAGCACATGGTGATTTCCAGACCGGAAACCTGATGGTTTCCGACGGAGGTGCAACCGTCCAGTTAATCGACTATGACGGAATGTTCGTTGATGAGATTAAGACATTAGGAAGCTCGGAGCTGGGGCATGTCAATTTTCAGCATCCCCGCCGTAAAGCAACGAATCCGTTCAATCACACTCTGGACCGTTTCTCACTTATTACGCTCTGGCTAGCTCTTAAAACCTTGCAAATCGATCCGTCCATTTGGGATAAATCAAATTCGGAACTGGATGCAATCATTTTTCGAGCTAATGACTTTGTAGACCCCAGTTCATCTTCCATCTTAGGGATGCTATCGCGCATTCAACAGCTTTCCCCCTATGTAAAGAATTTTGCCGCAGTCTGCACTTCAGCGATGGAAAAAACGCCTTCCCTTGATGACTTCATTGCTGGTAGAAACATTCCTGTATCTTTGGCAACTATTAGTATAAATGGGAATATACCAAGCAGCAGACTGAAACCTGGTTACATTGGTGCTTACACCGTCCTGTCAGCCATGGATTACAATTCTTGCCTTCAGCGAGTTGGTGATAAAGTTGAAGTCATCGGTAAAGTTATTGATGTCAAACTTAGTTATGCCCGAAATGGAAAACCATATATCTTTGTCAATTTTGGTGATTGGCGCGGTAATATATTCAAAATATCAATATGGAACGAAGGCATTAGCGCTTTGCCTTCAAAACCTGATGCCTCATGGATCGGGAAATGGATTAGTGTAATCGGTCTTATGGAACCGCCCTACGTCAGTGGAAAATACAAATATTCACATATATCAATAACAGTTACGACCATCGGGCAAATGACCGTTCTTTCAGAAACAGATGCCCGCTGGCGCCTTGCTGGACCAAACGATAGTCGACAAATATCAACTTATACTAACAGCAATCAGGAAGCCTTGGAGCGCATTAAGGGTAAGAGCATCACTTCAACTCCTAAGCCTGTGAGCACTAACGCCACAACTGCAAACCAGGCAATCCTCAACAAGTTACGGGCTTCTACACAAACTGTAGCACCAGCAAAACCGCAAACTCAGCATGTAGTACCTAATAAATCATCAACGCATTATGTAGCACCGACGAGAACATCTGCTTCGCAGCCAGTTCAAAATATTCCGAGCCCTGCTAGCACCTCAAAGCAGCAAACCTCTCAAAAAAATATAATTACAAAGATTTTGAAATGGCTTTTTGGATGATTGGTACTTGTAAAGAACAAGCGCAATTTCAGTGGCTGTATCGCTTGCGCTTGAGGTGCCTGCGGGTATGATCTTGCAACATACACAACTAAAACGAATTCGTGGCAGCACTTTTAGCCTGCCCCTGTGTTTTCCCGAGGATTTTCATGAACAACGCCGAACAACAGTTCCTGAACGAACTGGATAACAAATTCTGGAAGGCCGCCGATAAACTGCGCGCCAACATGGATGCCGCCAATTACAAGCATGTCGTGCTAGGCCTTATTTTCCTGAAGTATGTGTCCGATGCCTTCGAGGCGCGCCAGCAAGAGCTGATGACGTTATTTCGTGATGTCGGCAACCCGGACAACATCTACGCGATGTCACACGACAATTACAGCAGTGACGAAGAGTACGCCCAGGCGCTGCTGGATGAGCTTGAAGTAGAAGATTACTACACCGAGAAAAACGTCTTCTGGGTGCCGAAAGCGGCGCGCTGGGAAACGCTGAAAAACAAAGCTATGCTGCCAACCGGCACCGTGCTGTGGGTGGATGAAACCACCGGAAAGGATGTGATACTGCGCTCCGTCTCCTGGCTGGTGGACAACGCGCTGGATGAAATTGAAAAAACCAACCCGAAACTGAAAGGCATTCTCAACCGTATCAGCCAGTATCAATTGGGCAACGAGGTGTTGACCGGGCTGATTAACACTTTCTCTGACGCCAACTTCAGCAACCCGGAATACAAGAGCGAGAAACTAAACCTTAAGAGCAAGGATATTCTCGGCCACGTTTACGAATATTTCCTCGGGCAATTCGCACTGGCAGAAGGTAAACAGGGCGGCCAGTATTACACGCCAAAAAGCATCGTGACCCTGATTGTCGAAATGCTGCAGCCCTATAACGGCCGCGTGTATGACCCGGCGATGGGCTCCGGCGGGTTCTTTGTGTCCAGCGATCGTTTTATTGAAGAACATGCGGGCGAGAAGCATTACAACGCTGCTGAACAAAAGCAGAAGATCTCCGTCTACGGCCAGGAATCTAACCCGACCACCTGGCGTCTGGCAGCCATGAACATGGCGATCCGGGGCATCGACTTTAACTTCGGCACCAAAAATGCCGACACTTTACTCGACGATCAGCACCCGGATCTGCGTGCCGACTTTGTAATGGCTAACCCGCCGTTCAACATGAAGGAGTGGTGGAACGCGAAGCTGGAAAACGACGTGCGCTGGAAGTACGGCACGCCGCCGCAGGGCAACGCCAACTTCGCGTGGATGCAGCACATGATCCACCACCTGGCACCGAAAGGCTCGATGGCGCTGCTGCTGGCTAACGGCTCGATGAGTTCCAATACTAATAACGAAGGTGAAATCCGCCGTAACCTGATCGAAGCCGATCTGGTGGAGTGCATGGTGGCGCTACCGGGTCAGCTCTTTACCAACACCCAAATCCCGGCCTGTATCTGGTTCCTGACCAAAGACAAATCTGGCGGTAACGGCAAAGCGCACCGTAAAGGTGAAGTCCTGTTCATTGATGCCCGTAAGATTGGCTTTATGAAAGACCGCGTGCTGCGTGATTTCACCCGCGAGGATATCGCGAATATTGCTGACACCTTCCATAAATGGCAGGCGGATAAAGACTACGAAGACGAAGCCGGATTCTGCTTTTCGGCAACGCTGGAAGACATTCAGAAAAATGACTTTGTGCTGACCCCAGGACGCTACGTCGGTGCTGCCGAGCAGGATGAAGACGATGAATCCTTTGCTGAGAAGATGGCGCGACTGACGGCACAGCTGAAAGAACAGCTGGAAGAGAGTGCGAAGCTGGAAGCGCAGATTAAGGCGAATCTGGGGGGGCTGGGTTATGGGTTTTGAGTGGATTAATATTACATTAGGGGATTTTTTAAACCTTAAACGTGGTTACGATTTGCCAAAAGCAAAACGTAAAGATGGTGATGTTCCTATCATTTCGTCCTCTGGCTACTCTGGTGTTCATGATATATCAATGGCCAAAGGACCTGGGGTGGTGACTGGTCGATATGGTACGATTGGTGAGGTTTTTTATATTCCTAAGGATTTTTGGCCACTAAACACAACACTTTATGTCGAGGATTTTAAAGGGAACTCACCACTTTTTTCTTATTATTTACTACAGACAATTGATTTTCACGCTTACAGTGATAAAGCTGCTGTTCCTGGCATCAATAGAAATCATGTCCATATGGCAAATGTTAGAGTGCCTAATACTATTGTTGCTCAGGAAAAAATTGCATCAATCTTAAAAAGCCTTGAAGATAAAATAACTTCCAATAAAAAAATCAACCAAACCCTAGAGCAAATGGCGCAAGCCCTGTTCAAAAGCTGGTTTGTCGATTTTGAACCGGTAAAAGCCAAAATGGCAGTGCTGGAAGCGGGTGGTTCGCAGGAAGACGCTACGCTTGCGGCTATGGCAGCAATTTCCGGGAAAGGCACTGATGCGTTGGCGGTTTTTGAGCGTGAACAACCTGAACAATATGCCGAATTAAAAGCCACGGCAGAGCTGTTTCCTTCTGAGATGCAGGATAGTGAGTTGGGGGAGATTCCGGAAGGTTGGGAACTATCGTCGTTATCAGAAAAAATTAAATTAATTGGGGGAGGGACACCTAAACGTTCAGAGCCAGAATTTTGGAATGGCGACATTTGTTGGTACTCAGTGAAGGATGCTCCTGCAGATAGTGATGTTTTCGTTATTAAAACCACAGAGAAGATAACGAAAAAAGGGCTGGATAAAAGCTCGGCAAAATTACTTCCTATTGGCACAACAATAATTTCTGCAAGAGGGACTGTAGGGAAATTAGCGTTAACGGCCATTGAAATGACAATGAACCAATCCTGTTATGCAATATCTGGTGGTGAGTTTTCTGGCCCGCTGCTGACCTATTTGAAAGTTAAACAGTGTGTGGATGTACTAAAACGAAATACCCACGGTGCAGTGTTTGATACCATTACAAAATCTACTTTTGATACCGTAGTTACACTCACAGCTTCTAAAATCGTAAATCACCGATTTGAGAAAATCGTTACCCCTTTGTTCAGTGATATTGAAAATAATCTAAGAACAAATGCCAGCTTAACCCAACTCCGCGACACCCTTCTCCCTAAACTCCTCTCGGGCGAAATCACTCTGCCGGAAGCCGAGCAGGCGGTCAGCGAGGCGGAAAATGTATAAAGTCGATAAGCCCACCAACAGCCTGCACTCTTTGCAGGAAGTGTCGTTCAGCAGCCTCGGCTTTCGCGAGCGCGACCATCTGCAGGAGTGGCTGGCGAAGAATCCCCAAGCGCTGACCCGCGATAACGACGACGAACTGCTGATTATCCAGAAAGAGTTCGCCAGTTTTGACGACACCAAAGAACGCCTCGATCTGCTGGCACTCGATAAAAAAGGCAATCTGGTGATCATCGAGAACAAGCTTGATGACTCCGGGCGCGACGTGGTCTGGCAGGCGCTGAAATACGCAGGCTACTGTGCCAATTTGCGTCAGGAAAGCGTGGTTGAGATCTTCCAGCTCTATCTGGATCAGCACGAGCCCAACGAGAACCGCCAGGCGGCGGACGTCATCGCCGAATTTATGGGTTGGGAAAGCCTCAAAGAAGGGGTGCTCAACCGTAAAGGCACCCAGCGGGTTATCATGGTTGCGGCCAATTTCCGCAAAGAGGTCACCAATACCGCGCTGTGGCTGATGCAGTTTGGTATCCGGGTTCAGTGCTTTAAAGTCACGCCTTATCGTTTCGGTGAAGACGTGTTCGTTGATATCCGCCAGGTGATCCCGACGCCGGAAGCGGAGTCGTACATGATCGGTATGGCGCAAAAAGAGGCGGAAGAACAGTCCACCTCCAGCAGTAGCGAACTGCAGCAACGCCATTATCTGCGCCGCGAGTTCTGGACGATGACGCTGGAAAAATTCCGTGCCAGTCCCTGTTCACTGTTTAACAACCGCGCTCCCTCAACCGATCACTGGCTGGCTGCCGGATCGGGTGTCAGCGGCGTGCCGTTTGAGCTGATCTTTTCCCAGAAAGATGCTCGCGTGCAGCTCAATATTTCGCGTGGGGATGCGCTGGAAAACACCTGGTTATTTGAGCGCCTGCAGGAACGTAAAGCGCAAATTGAATCGCTGTTTGGCGAGCCGCTCGACTGGCGACTACTGCCGGAGCGAAAAAGCTGCCAGATCGTCTGTTCAAAGGCGTTTGACGGCGGCAATAAAGAGATCTGGCCTGCCATTATCGACTGGATGATGGATAGCATGAACCGTCTGGAAAAAGCGATTCGCCCGAGCCTGCTGGAGCTGGCGATGGAACTGAAACAGAGCGGGATGATTACCGAGGGAGAGGAAGAGTAATGCTGAGCGAAGACGATTTAGAACAGCAATGCCTGAAATGGTTTGCTGAACAGGACTGGGAAGTGCTGCACGGGCCCGATATCGCGCCGGATGGCAACAACCCGCTGCGTGCTTCATTTCATGATGTGTTTCTGCGCCCGGTGATGCTGGAACAGCTACAAACCATCAATCCTCATCTTCCTGTTGCCGTGCTCGAAGAGGTGATACTGCGTATCGCCCATGCGCAAAGCCCGGATCTGGTCGTCAGCAACAAAGCATTTCACCATTTGTTTCTCGACGGTGTGCCCGTTGAGTACAAGCGTGAAGAGAAAGTCGTTCACGATAAAGCGCTGCTGATAGATTTTAACCATCCAGCCAATAACCGCTTTATGGTGGTGAACCAGGTTGCCATTCAGGGCACAAAGCAGGTGCGGCGCCCGGATGTGATTGGCTATATCAACGGCCTGCCAGTTGCGGTGATTGAATTGAAAAGCCCGATTGATGTTAATGCCGATATCTGGGCTGCGTTTAATCAGTTGCAGACCTATAAAAACGAACTCAGCGATCTGTTTATCTGCAACGAAGCGCTGGTGGTGAGCGACGGGCAGAATGCGCGTATCGGCTCGCTGACCGCTGATGAAGAGCGTTTTCTGCCGTGGAAAACGGTGGCTAACGAAGATGATAAACCACAGTTTGACTGGCAGTTAAAAACCGTCGTTCAGGGCTTTTTTAACCGGGAACTTTTGCTCGACTATATTCGTTACTTTATTTTGTTCGAGAATGACGGCAAAAGACTCATCAAGAAAATAGCCGCCTATCATCAGTTTCACGCGGTGCGCGAAGCCGTCGCGGCCACGATTGTGGCCTCTACCGGTAAACACTTGCCGCTGCGCAGTAACATTACCCCCGGCAGTAAAAAAGCGGGTGTTGTGTGGCACACCCAGGGCTCCGGCAAAAGTATCTCTATGTGCTGCTACGCCGGAAAACTGCTGCAACAGGCGGAGATGAACAACCCGACCATTGTGGTGGTGACGGATCGTAACGATCTCGATGGGCAGTTATACGCCACCTTCTGCCAGGCACAGGATTTATTAAAGCAGACACCATTGCAGGCCAACGATCGCGATGAATTGCGCGAGCTGCTTAATGCTCGTGAATCAGGCGGCATCATCTTTACCACCGTGCAGAAGTTTGCGCCGCTGGATGGTGAGCAGAGTCATCCGGCGCTCAACTTGCGCGGCAACATCGTGGTGATTTCCGATGAAGCACACCGCAGCCAGTATGGCCTGAGTGCCACGCTGGACCGCGAAACGGGCATCTATAAATACGGCTACGCCAAACACATGCGCGACGCGCTGCCGAATGCCTCGTTTATGGGGTTTACTGGTACGCCGATTGCGTCTGAAGATAAAGATACCCGCGCCGTGTTCGGTGATTACGTCTCTATCTACGACATTCAGGATGCAGTCGATGATGGCGCCACGGTGCCGATTTATTACGAATCCCGGCTGGCAAAACTCGACCTGAACCATGAGGAGCTGGAAACGCTCTCCGATCAGGTGGATGAACTGGTGGAAGATGAAGAGACAGGGCAGCAAGAGAAAACGAAAGGTGACTGGAGCCGTCTGGAAAAGCTGGTAGGTTCAGAGCCTCGCATCAAGCAGGTCGCCGCCGATCTGGTTCAGCACTTTGAAACGCGCAATGCGGCCATGAACGGTAAAGCGATGATTGTCGCCATGAGCCGTGATATTTGCGTCAAACTTTATGATGCCATTGTGGCGATCCGCCCGGACTGGCACAGCACTGATGTCGAACAAGGTGCTATCAAAGTCATCATGACGGGCTCGGCATCCGATAAAGACCATCTTCAGCCGCACATATATAACAAGCAGACTAAAAAGCGGCTCGAAGCCCGTTTTAAGGATTTGAACGATCCGCTGAAGCTGGTGATTGTCCGCGATATGTGGCTAACCGGTTTTGATGCGCCCTGCTGCCACACCATGTACATCGACAAACCGATGCGCGGCCATAACCTGATGCAGGCCATTGCGCGTGTTAACCGCGTATTCCGCGATAAGCCCGGCGGGCTGGTGGTGGATTACATCGGCATTGCCAACGAGCTGAAGCAGGCTCTGAAAACATATACTGATTCGAAAGGGAAAGGGCAGACCACGGTGGATGCGCGGGAAGCCTTTGCCATTCTGTTGGAAAAAATCGATGTTATTCACGGGATGTTTGCGCCGTCAGCAGGAAAACCCGGCTTTAGCTACGAGGGCTTTTCTCGCGATCCATTAGCGTTTTTACGCGATGCCGTTAACTACATTCTGGAGCTGGATGACGGTAAAAAACGCTACCTTGATGTCTCACTGGCAATGACTAAAGCGTGGTCGCTTTGTAATACGCTGGATGAAGCGAAACCACTGCAAGAAGAGTTCGCCTTTCTTTCTGCAATCCGTGTCGCGCTTCTAAAACTGAATCCGGCAGCAAAGTTTAGCCAGTCAGAGAAAAACTCCCTCTTGAGCAAGATCCTCGATAACGCCGTTGTCGCTACAGGCGTTGAAGATGTTTTTGCTCTGGCCGGGTTGGACAAGCCAAACATAGGGTTGCTGTCCGATGAGTTCCTGGAAGAGGTGCGGGAAATGCCGCAACGTAATCTGGCGGTAGAGTTGCTGGAAAAACTGCTCAATGACGGCATTCATGCTCGCTCCGGTAATAACGTGGTGCAGCAGAAGAAATATTCTGACCGCCTGAAAGCCGTGCTGCTCAAATACAATAACCGGGCGATCGAAACTGCACAGGTGATTGAAGAGCTGATCCAGATGGCGAAGGCGTTCCAGGAAGCAATGGCGCGCGATGACGCATTGGGGCTGAACCCGGATGAAATTGCTTTCTACGATGCGTTAGCTGAAAACGAAAGTGCCGTGCGTGAGCTGGGAGATGACATCCTTAAAAAGCTAGCGATTGAAGTGACAGCTCAATTACGAAAATCCACAACTGTTGACTGGCAGGTCCGTGAAAGCGTGCGTGCAAGACTGCGTGTTCTAGTACGCCAAACGCTACGTAAATATAAGTATCCACCGGATAAAACGCCTTACACAGTTGAATTGATACTTAAGCAAGCTGAAGTCGTTTCGAATAGCTGGACAGTCTGAGAGAATGCAGCAAAGCTCAATAACCGAAACACTATGAACTTACTGGAAACAGAAATGATCAAAATAGGTTTCTGGATCGTCTTTCGTTGGAGCTAGATCATGAGCATCTATCGTGTAAAAACAAAGCAAAACTTAAAAAGTAATTTAAAATCAAATCGTTAATCATCTAAAAAGTTAATGTAGCGGTATTGACACCGAAGATGCTTTAATAGGTTCTATGCAAAAAGTCAACCATGAGCACATTATGACTAACAATGATATCGTACAAAAACTCTGGAACCTTTGTGATGTCTTACGTGACGATGGTATTAGTTACAGTGATTATGTGACTGAATTAGTGTTTCTACTATTCATAAAAATGGCTCATGAGAATACTGCAGCCGGCATCATCAAGGAACACCCACTCCCAGCAGGTTGTCGCTGGGAGGATATCGCTGGTAAATCGGGAATAATCCTGCTAAATGATTACAAGCGAATTCTACGATGCTTATCTACAGTGACCTGCCCCCAGTATTAGATACAACCATCAGTTAGTAATGTCGGTTTGTTTACCTTCACATTTTCCATTCCGCCATCGTGCTGCAAACTCTGATGGCGTCTGATAATTTAGTGCTGAATGTGGACGACACTCGTTATAATCCTGCCGCCAGTCATTAATGACTTTCCTGGCGTGAACGATATCGCTGAACCAGTGCTCATTCAGACATTCATCGCGAAAGCGTCCGTTAAAGCTCTCAATAAATCCGTTCTGCGTTGGCTTGCCCGGCTGGATTAAGCGCAACTCAACACCATGCTCAAAAGCCCATTGATCCAGTGCGCGGCAGGTGAACTCCGGCCCCTGGTCAGTTCTTATCGTCGCCGGATAGCCTCGAAACAGCGCAATGCTGTCCAGAATGTGTGTCACCTGCACGCCTGAAATCCCAAAGGCAACAGTGACCGTCAGGCATTCCTTCGTGAAGTCGTCCACACAGGTCAGGCACTTGAGCCTGCGACCGGTGGCGAGCGCGTCCATGACAAAATCCATCGACCAGGTCAGGTTGGGCGCCGCCGGGCGGAGCAGCGGCAGACGTTCTGTTGCCAGCCCTTTACGACGCCGTCTGCGTTTTACGCCCAGCCCTCTCAGATGATAAAGGCGGTACACGCGCTTGTGATTAACATGAAGGCCTTCACGGCGCAGTAACTGCCAGATGCGGCGGTAGCCAAAACGCCTGCGCTCCAGTGCCAGCTCAGTGATGCGCTCTGATAAATGCGCATCAGCCGCCGGACGCAGAGCCTCGTAGCGGCAGGTCGACAGGGACAAACCTGTCAGCCTGCAGGCACGACGTTGCGACAGACCGGTCACATCACACATCAACATCACGGCTTGCCGCTTCTGGTCTGTCGTCAGTACTTTCGCCCCAGAGCCACCTGAAGCGCCTCCTTATCCAGCATGGCTTCGGCAAGCAGCTTCTTGAGCCTGGCGTTCTCTTCCTCAAGCGACTTCAGCCGCTTAACCTCGGGCACCTCCATACCGCCATACTTCTTACGCCAGGTGTAAAAGGTGGCATCGGAAATGGCGTGCTTGCGGCAGAGTTCACGGGCAGAAACCCCGGCTTCAGCTTCGCGGAGGATACTGATGATCTGTTCGTCGGAAAAACGCTTCTTCATGGGGATGTCCTCATGTGGCTTATGAAGACATTACTAACATCGCGGTGTGTTAATCAACGGGGAGCAGGTCACACATTGCCGTATCGAAATCGATCTCAGACCAGCGGGCAAAGCGCAATTCACTGGAACGAATGAAGATTAACAAGGTTAGCTCAACAGCCAAGCGGGTCAAAGGGCGCCCCGTGTAACCGTCAATTCGGTGGAGCAGTTCAGGTAGGCGTTTCAGCTCAAGTGCAGGGCGATGGACACGGTTAGTGGAAGCTACTGCGCCAGCCATTTCTTGGGCTGGGTTGTAATCAATCAAGCCACTTTGGACGGCATACCGCATGATGGCGGTTGTTCGTTGCTGAAGACGCGAAGCAATTTCAAGGCGGCCTGTTGCTTCTGTAGTGGTCAACAAAAACTGGCCACCACTTTAGAGTTTTTCCAGTATCGACTTTCTGATTCGTTTGGTGGCAATCCACCGTTATATTCATGCGGCCTGAACGTGCTGTAATAACCCACGATGTAATCTGTGATCGCATGAGAGGCCTCACTGAAGTTCATGTATCCCGTCACTGAAACCCACTCATTTTTCAG
This sequence comes from Pantoea sp. SGAir0180, assembly GCF_043546245.1. NCBI lineage: Bacteria > Pseudomonadati > Pseudomonadota > Gammaproteobacteria > Enterobacterales > Erwiniaceae > Pantoea > Pantoea sp. SGAir0180. The sequence continues at coordinate 3,234,095 of NZ_CP028071.1, forward strand.
GCTTCGGAAGAACCGCTCCATTGGGCTGTTATCCCAGCAGTTCCCGCGCCGACTCATGCTTTGCCTGATCCGGTATCTCCACAGTAACTGCCGGAACTGCCTGCTCGTATAATGACTGCCTTGATCGCTGTGGAACATCACACCTTCTGGCTTGCCGCGAGTTTCCCACGCTATTTTCAGCGCTTTGATAGTTAGCCTGCTGTCCGGAGAGAACGACATTGCCCAACCCACCGGTTTTCTCGCGAACAGGTCGAGAACAACGGCAAGGTATGCCCAACGTGTTCCGGCCCAGATATAAGTCACGTCGCCGCACCACACCTGATTAGGCGCTGTCACTGCAAACTGCCGCTCAAGATGATTCGGGATGGCGATGTGTTCATGGCCACAGCGCTTATAACGATGAGTCGGTTGTTGACAACTCACAAGTCCCAGTTCTCTCATGAGCGTGCCAGCAAGCCATCGCCCCATCGGCAAGCCTCTCTGCGTTGCCATGGCCGCGATGCTTCTTGCGCCAGCAGAACCATGACTGATGTTATGCAGTTCCAGAACCTTGCTGCGTAATACAGCCCGTCTGCCGTCTGGCTTTTCAGGACGGTTTTTCCAGTATTTGTAGCTGCTGCGATGAACCCCAAACACGTGGCAGAGTGTGGCCACAGGATAATGCGCTCTGAGGTTTCCGATTAACGAGAACTGTTCAGGGAGTCTGACATCAAGAGCGCGGTAGCCTTTTTTAATATTTCATTTTCCATTTCAACACGTTGCAGTTTTTTCTTCAGTTCACGTATTTCGATTTGTTCCGGGGTAATCGGGGAAGCTTTTGGCGTATTGCCCCGGCGTTCATCACGCAACTGTTTTACCCATCGGGTCATTGTGGAGAGACCTACATCCATAGCACTGGCCGCATCAGCAACAGTGTAGTTTTGATCAACAACGAGTTGAGCGGATTCGCGTTTAAATTCTGCGCTGAAAATTCTTTTTTTCATTAAGGCACCTGTCATGTTCTGAGATGAGCATATCACCTCTGTTCAGGTGGCCAAATTTAGTAAACCACTACATTCTACAACTTTAATGGGTGCAAGCAGGTCGCGAGTCTTTAGCTCTTCAATACTACGCTTGCCAATCGCGGCGAATAGATTGTCTTCCAAACTCTTCAATACCCTCCGACTGTGATCCTCTGACCATTTCTTGTTAGTTGCATGCCAAGCTCTGGCAACTGACTCAAAGGTGATAGCTTCTTTCGTCTGTTCTTCTTTCACAGCACGTTTGTATTCGCGAGGATCGATTCCAGCAGCAACAAGCTTTCTGGCCTCTTCCCTTTTTTGACGAGCATCAGCCAGTGACGTTTCAGGGTAAACCCCAAACGCCATCAGGTGCTGCTTACCCCCAAAGCGAAAACGGAACCGCCAATATTTTGAGCCGTTAGGGTGAATAAGCAAAAACATGCCATCCCCATCGACAAGGGTGTACTCCTTTTCCTGCGGTTTTGCAGAACGCACTTTAGTATCTGTCAGAGCCATAAAAGTTCTCCTTCCATGTGCCGCTGTGAGTATACAACCATTATCGAACCAGCATATATACTCGGTTCTATACTCACAAGCGACTTGATGTGGGTTGACTCAGATTGACTTCTATTGAAAGGAAAATCGCGGAAAGCCTTGTGTGGCGCGGATTTCAGGCACAAAAAAAGACGTCCGTTGACGTCTATTGATGTTCCGATGGTGCCGAAGGCCGGACTCGAACCGGCACATCTTTCGATGGTTGATTTTGAATCAACTGCGTCTACCGATTTCGCCACTTCGGCACTGAAGAGGATGCGGAAAACGTTGGCGATTATACCGTTACGTGCCCGGCGCGCAACTCTATTCCGCTGTGATGTGCGCTAAGCGGCGAAAAAACACACGGAACCCGGTAAACCGGCCCTGCGCCGCCCCCAGAATCCTCCCAAACCGCCTTCCCCTCACCTTTCCGTCGGAACTTTCTCATCCGCACCGCCTCTTAGCAACATGAAGCACAAAACCCAACCGAGGTCGAAATGAAAAAGCGCCATATCGCCTGCGCCCTGGCAGCCCTGCTGCTGGCGGGCAATGCGTCAGCCGCAAGCTGGCAGGATCAACTGAGCAGTGCCGCCAACCAGCTCAGCCAGCAAAACAACGGTACAGCAGGTCAGCAGAACGGCGGGCTGTCGATGTCCTCCATTACCAGCCTGCTGAACAGCAACGACAAAGCCATGAGCGCCAACAGTATGACCAATGCCGCCGGCGTGATGCAGTACTGCGTGGAGCACAACGTGGTGAAAAACAACGTGCAGTCGGTAAAAGACCAGGTGCTGAGCAAACTGGGCCTGAACACCACGGCGGCACAGGCGCAGAAACCGGATTACACCCAGGGCGTAGCCGGGCTGCTGAACACCGGCAATGGCCAGCAACTGAACCTGCAAAGCCTCAGCAACTCGCCGATGGGCGAGAAGCTCAAAACCAAAGCCTGCGATGTGGTGCTGAAGCAGGGTAAAAACTTTATCTCCTGACCGTCGCCTGCCAGCCCCGCGCTGGCAGGTTTTTCGCCCTTCTCTTCCGCCTGTTTACCGCCTGTCAGTCCCACGCCCGCTGTCTGTATCATCTTGTATCGCAACACGTTAAGTCATAAGTTTTCCTTCCTAATGCGTTGAGCGTTATAGTGATGTTTTGGATTTGAACAGGACGGCACGCATGAAAGGTATCAACATCGCAATTTACTTTGATCCAGACCTGATCACAGCCTGCGTAAATGCGTCAGAAGGGAGCTATGTAAACAAAAAGTTCGAGTACGACGACGGCGTGATCGAAGAGATCTACCAGTGGCTCGAAGAGTACGATCCCAACCGCACGCATATCTGCCTGATTGAAAACGAAAGCGCTGAGCTGCTGGCCGACGAACTGGTGGATAACGGTTATCACGTCCATCAGGTCACCATCCACCAGCTGCTGACCTGGTTCGCCGCCGAACCACCTAAGTCCCCGGATGGCACGCCGATGCGCCTGATGCTGCGCTACATGGCCGAAGAGCATCCGCGCGAATATGAATCCCGCACGCCTCAAACTGAAGCGTTGATGGAAATGTTCGATGAGCTGGATGCGCTGGAGATGGTGGAAGACAATGAAGACGAAGACAACCTGCCCGCCGACCTGCTGCGCAGCATGAAGAAGCACAAAATCAGCGCCAGCGATGCGGCACAGCGCCTGATCCCGGACGTGAACGAACGCATCCGCGAGCACCTGATGCAGTACCCGGAGCTGATGACGCCGGAAATCCTGCAAGACTTCTTCCCGGAGCTGCTGGAAGCGCTGGAACGGCCTAAACACTAAGCGGAATAAGGCATGCTGGAGTTAATCAAAGCTGTCGGGTTGGGACTGGTGGTAATCCTGCCGCTCGCCAACCCGCTCACCACTGTGGCGCTGTTTTTGGGCCTGGCCGGTGAGATGAATTTTCGTGAGCGCAACCGTCAGGCCCTGCAGGCGAGCATCTATGTGTTCGCTATCATGATGGTGGCCTGGTACGCGGGCAGCGCGGTGCTGCACACGTTCGGCATCTCCATTCCGGGGCTGCGCATCGCGGGCGGACTGATCGTGGCATTTATAGGTTTTCGGATGCTGTTTCCGGCGAAGCCGGTGGGCCATTCGGTCGAAGCCAAACACAAGCACGATGAGCTGGAAACCGCGCAGGAGCCGGTGAACATCGCCTTTGTGCCGCTGGCGATGCCCAGCACCGCCGGGCCGGGGACGATAGCGATGATCATCTCCTCGGCGTCTACCGTGCGCAGCGGGGTGGATTTTCCGGCCTGGGTCATTAACGTCGCGCCGGTGCTGACGTTCCTGGTGGTGAGCGTGATTTTATGGATTTCCCTGCGCAGTTCAGGGGCGATCATGCGCCTGGTGGGCAAAGGCGGCATCGAGGCGATCTCGCGTCTGATGGGCTTTCTGCTGGTGTGCATGGGCGTGCAGTTCATTATTAACGGCGTGCTGGAAGTGATTCACACCTTCCACTGACGATCTGAGCCGCCCTTAACGGGCGGCTTATCAGCTAAGACGAAACTGGCAAAGCTCAGAACAAACCGGCATTTTGACCTGCTCTGGCGCGGGTTACAGTAGGGTTATCAATCATTAAGGATAACCGCCATGCGCAAACCGCTGCTCCTGCTTACCGCCCTTGCTCTCTCCTCAGCCGCCCAAGCGGCAACGCCGAAAGATACGTTCGTGGTCGCCGTGCCGCTGGACGGCATTATCAGCTTTGACCCGGCGGAAAGCTTTGAAACCGTCAGCAACAGCAGCCTGCGCAACATCTACCAGACGTTACTGGAGCCGGACCATCAGGATCCGCAGAAGCTGTCCCCGCTGGCGGCGCTGCGCTGGCAGCCGGGTAAAACCCCAAACAGTCTGGTGTTTGACCTGAATCCGCAGGCGCGTTTTGCCAGCGGTAACCCGTTGACGGCGAAGGACGTGGTGTTCTCCTTTACCCGCGCGGTGAAGCTGAACAAAGCGCCCTCATTTATCCTGAGTGAATTTGGCTGGACACCGGAGAACATCGACCAGCAGTTCACCGTCATCAACGATCATCAGCTGGAACTGCGCTGGCCGGCACAAATCGGGCAGGATCTGGCCCTGCGCCTGTTGACCGCGCCGGTCTCCTCCATTGTCGACAGCAAGCTGGCGCAGTCGCATGCCGCCAGTAATGACTACGGCAACAGCTGGCTGAAAACCCACTCGGCGGGCAGCGCGGCCTATGCGATCAAACAGTTCGTGCCCCTGCAGGCGCTGGTGCTGGAGGTCAATCCCAACAGCACCCAGAAAGCGCACCTGAAACGGGTGCTGCTGAAAGGCGTGGCCGATCCGGGCACCCGTCGGCTGTTGATCCAGCAGGGCGATGTGGATGCGGCCTACCAGTTGGGGCCGGATCAGCTGGCCTCGCTGAAAAGCGATCCTGACGTGCACATCGCGGCCTTTCCCTCCAGCCTGATCTACTACCTGGGCTTTAACACCAAAAGCACGCAGCAGCCTGCGCTGGGTAATCCGGCCTTATGGCAGGCAGCGCGCTGGCTGGTGGACTACGACAGCCTGGCGAATCAGCTGCTGAAGGGGCAATATCGTGTGCACCAGAGCTTCCTGCCGCAGGGCTTTGACGGCGCGCTGGAGACCAAACCGTTCCACTACGATGTCGAGAAGGCCAAAGCGATTTTAGCCAAAGGCGGCATTAAGCCCGGCGCGCATATCGCGCTGTCGGTGGTGAATCAGCCGCCGTATATCGATATTGCCCAGGCGCTGCAGTCGAGCTTTGCCAAGGCGGACGTGAATCTGGATATCCAGCCGGTGGCGGAATCCGAGCTGTGGAGCAAGATGCGCAGCCGTCAGTTCGAATCCATCTTCACCTACTGGGGCGCGGACTATATCGACCCGAACACTAACGCCAGTACCTTCGCCTATAACGTGCCAAACGGCAGCAAAACGCTGGCCTGGCGCGTGGGCTGGGATATTCCAGAGCTGAGCGCCCTGACCCGCAAAGCCGCCGGAGAAAGCGATGCCGCGAAGCGCCGGGCCGATTACGTCTCGCTGCAACAGCAGCTTCAGCAGAACTCGCCTTACGTGGTGATGCTGCAGGGCGAGGTACAGGTCGCGCTGCGCAAGAACGTAACGCATGCGCAACAGGGCATTGGCGTGACGCTGCTGAATTTTGAAGAGGTGCAAAAGTAAATTTCCGGGCGGCAGCACGCAAACTTTACTGACGGCTGCCGCTCCGCTGGCTATGCTTGACGCATGACTGACTATTTGTGAGTACTGCGCTATGACCGATCCCCTGCTTATCGCCCAAACCCCTGACGTTCAGCTGCATTTGCTGCCGCAGATGGCAAACCGCCACGGTCTGATCACCGGTGCGACCGGCACGGGAAAAACCGTGACGCTGCAAAAGCTGGCGGAATCCTTTTCGTCGATTGGCGTGCCGGTATTTATGGCGGATGTGAAAGGCGATCTGACCGGTGTGGCGATGGCAGGCCAGAGCAGCGAGAAGCTGCAGGCGCGACTGGCCAGCATCGGCGTGACCGACTGGCAACCGCAGCGCAATCCGGTGGTGCTGTGGGACATTTTTGCGGATAAAGGCCATCCGGTGCGCGCGACCGTGTCGGATCTGGGCCCGCTGATGCTGGCACGGCTGCTGAACCTGAACGAGGTACAGAGCGGCGTGCTGCAGATCATCTTCCGCATCGCCGACGATCAGGGCCTGCTGCTGCTGGATTTTAAAGACCTGCGCGCCATGACGCAGTACATCGGCGATAACGCGAAAAGCTTTCAGACGCAGTACGGCAATATCAACAGCGCCTCGGTGGGTGCGATCCAGCGCGGGCTGCTGGCGCTGGAAGAACAAGGCGCGGAGCACTTCTTTGGCGAGCCGATGCTGGAAATTAGCGACTGGATGCGCGTCGACAGCGACGGCAAGGGCATCATTAACATCCTGTCGGCCGAGAAGCTGTATCAAATGCCAAAGCTATATGCGACCAGCCTGCTGTGGATGCTGTCAGAACTGTATGAATACCTGCCGGAAGCGGGCGATCTGGACAAACCGAAGCTGGTGTTCTTCTTTGACGAGGCGCACCTGCTGTTTAACGATGCGCCGCCGGTGCTGCTGGAGAAGATTGAGCAGGTGATCCGCCTGATCCGATCCAAAGGCGTAGGGATCTGGTTCGTGACGCAGAATCCGGCGGACATTCCGGATACGGTGCTGGGCCAGTTAGGCAACCGGGTGCAGCATGCGCTGCGCGCTTTTACGCCGCGCGATCAGAAAGCGGTAAAAACCGCCGCCGAAACCCTGCGCGCCAATCCGGCCTTTACGACCGCAGAGGCGATCCAGGCGCTGGGCACCGGCGAAGCGCTGATCTCCTTTCTGGATGCCAAAGGCAGCCCGTCGGTGGTGGAACGGGCGATGGTGATCGCTCCCGGCTCACGCATGGGGCCGGTGAACACGGACGAGCGCAACGGACTGATCAACCATTCTCCGCTGTCGGGCAAATACGACACGGAAATCGATCGGGAATCGGCTTACGAACGTCTGCAACAGGGCGTGCAGGCCGCGAGTGACAAGGCCAATGCGCCCGAAGCCAAAGGCAATGCCGTGGCCGTCGATGACGGTATTCTGGGGGGATTAAAAGACATCCTGTTTGGCAGCACCGGTCCGCGTGGCGGCAAGCGGGATGGCGTGGTGCAAACCATGGCAAAAAGCGCGGGACGACAGATTACTAACCAGATTATTCGCGGCGTGCTGGGCAGCCTGTTTGGCGGTCGCCGTCGCTAAAGGTTGGTGGCAGCCTGGCTGCCACCTTAACGCTACTTGTGTTTCCAGCTGGTAGACACCGGGTTGGTGACGGTGTTCTTTTCCTGCGTGTAGGTGCCGTTCTGCTGGGCAATCGCCTCGCCGGTATCGACAATCGCGTTCTGGATAAACACGTTCTGCTTATCGCCGCGCACAAAGGTCAGCTGATGGAAGGCGGTCTTGTTACCCCAGTCGGTGGACGGCAGCGAGATAAAGCGCACCGTGAAGGTCTCATCATCGAACTTGCCCTGCATCACGTACACGCCGTAATGGTTTTCCCCCTGCGAGATGATTTTATAGGTGCCGTTGTCGTAGTAATAAATTTCGGCATCGGGGAAGGGTTTTTTGTCGTACATTTTACGGTAATGCAGGACCTGCTTAATGGTGGGCTTTCCGAAGCTGACGGTCAGATTTTTTCCATCGGCAGAGGTGGTCAGCCCTTCTGCGTGCGCGCCGATGCCACTCATTAACATCAACAGACTTGCGGTTGCCGTTGCGATTGCTTTCACGTGAATTCTCCTGGTCTGGTTCCATGGATAGGGTGCGTCAACGTACGGAGACTGCTCCCGAAATGTACACTGCTGTAACTGTTTATAAGAGTGGTAATTTTTAATGTTATTAGTTTTTAGGAACAGTCTGATCAGCACATCGCCCGACATGTTAAGACAGAGCGGTTTAGTACCAGACTTAACTGCGCTTTTCGGCCTGCATCGGGCAACGTTGACTTACTCAGCAGGCAAGCTGCTAAGATCAGGATATGGATAAACAACGCGAATTAAAACGGACCAAACGCCTGGCGCTCTCGCTGCTGCTGCTGGCCGCCATCACTTTTGTTGTCACGCTGTTTCTGCCGCCCAACTTCTACGTCAGCGGTATCAAAGCCATTGCCGAAGCCGCGATGGTCGGGGCGCTGGCCGACTGGTTTGCGGTGGTGGCGCTGTTTCGCCGCGTGCCGGTGCCGTTTATTGCCCGTCATACGGCCATCATTCCGCGCAATAAAAATCGCATCGGTGAGAATCTGGGCCGCTTTGTGCAGGAAAAATTTCTGGATACCGATTCGCTGCTGAATCTGATCCGCCGCCACGATCCGTCGCAGATGCTGGCAAGCTGGCTGAGCGTGCCGGACAACGCCGATCGGGTCGGTCGTCATCTGTTGCAGGTGATGCGCGGCTTTCTCGATCTGACGGATGACGCACGCATCCAGCACTTTATGCGCCGGGCGGTGCACAAGGCGATCGACAAGGTGGATCTCAGCCAGACCGGTGCGCTGATGCTGGAAAGCCTGACCAAAAATAACCGCCATCAGGAGCTGCTGGATGCCGCGGTCGATCAGCTGCTGCGGCTGCTGGATAAACCCAGTACCCGGGAATTTATTGCTAACCAGCTGGTGCGCTGGCTGAAGCGCGAGCATCCCATCAAGGCCAAAATGTTACCGACCGAGTGGCTGGGCGAGCACAGCGCAGAACTGGTGGCGAATGCGGTGGATTCGCTGCTGGATGATGTGGCGCTGGATCAGGGCCATGAACTGCGGCTGGGCTTTAACCGCGCGGTAGATCGCCTGATTGAGAAGCTGAAAAACGATCCGGAAATGGCGGAACGCGCCGAGGTGATTAAAGGCTGGCTGAAAGACGATCCTACGCTGAACCGCTATATCGGCGAGCTGTGGGGCGATCTGCGCGACTGGCTGAAAGCGGATCTCAACAGCGAGGCGTCAAAAGTGCAGGACAAGGTCCGTCAGGCGGCGCTGTGGCTGGGCGAAACCCTGGCCGCTGATGAAGGGCTGCGCAGCTCGATGAATCAGCATCTGGAAGACGCCGCCCGCAGCGTCGCGCCGGAGTTCGCAGCGTTCCTGACGCGCCATATCAGCGACACGGTGAAAAGCTGGGATGCGCGCGATATGTCGCAGCAGATCGAGCTGAATATCGGTAAGGATCTGCAGTTTATCCGCATCAACGGCACGCTGGTAGGCGGCACCATCGGGCTGGTGCTGTATTTGCTGTCGCAGATTCCGGCGCTGCTGCCGGTGGTGAAAGGCTGGCTGGCCTGATTTAACACTGCCCTGTTCTGCTTAATTCAACGACATGATTAAAGGGAGGTAAACATCACCTCCCTTAGGTGCGGCCTGAACGTGATTTACCTGAAGGACTTCACGATAATTTCAAGCAGTTGCAGTAGTGCAACCATGAGCTTCAGAAATACGCGGGCGATTTCTATCCATCTCATACGCTGGCTCCTGTGGTCAGGAGCACTTACAGCCTGCGTACCTTTCCGCTGCCTGTAACAGGCTGATTAGGTTGATAATGCATGATGTGCCCCTGGAGGTTAAGGCACTGACGGCACCACCCGTTGCAGCCAGGACTTGTCAGTCATGAAACGCATCTTTCACAGCACGGTGCGGCCTCAGAGCACATCAACATCAACCTGGAAAAGCATAACAAAAACACTGTATAAATAAACAGAAAAATACAATGATTGCGAGCGAAGCCTCAAACCAATCCAGTCAGAGCGTACAATAAAGCATCACCTGCTTGCACCATGCCGGATTAATTCGTATAGTTCAAAACGTTGATAATGCATGATGTGCACCGCACGCAATCGTGCTGACGTAAACAAAAAACCTCGCCTCACCCGCGGGGTTTTTTGTTGTCTGCGCCAGAGAATAAACGGCGGTTATGCCTGATCCAGCGCCGCCTGCGCCACGGCCATAAACTGTTTTACCCTGTCCCGATCCACATCATTCCACCAGACGCCGTCCACCTTGAGCGCACTGGCCACAATCACGCCCTGGGTGCGCCCCAGAATCTGGCAGACATTGGCGGGCGTGACGCCCGAACCCACCAGCAGCGGTAAGGCGGTGGCGGCGCGGATCTCGTCGATTTCGTCCAGCGTGGCGCTGTCGCCGGTACGCTGTCCGGTGGCGATAACCGCGTCGGCTTCAAAGAAATCAACGTCGCGGGTCAGTTCCTGAATGGAGCGGTCGGCGACTATCGCATGGCTGCCGTGTTTAACGTGGCTGTCGGCAAACACCCGAATATGTTCGGCACGTAGCTGGCTGCGGTAGCGCAGCGCTTTGGCGGCGGCCCCTTCAATAAAGCCTTCGTTGGCGATGTAGGCATTCGCCCACTGGTTGACGCGGATAAAATCCGCCCCGCCCGCCAGCGCGGTGGCAAAGGCAGGCAGCGCGGCATTCGCCAGCACGTTAATACCCAGCGGTACGCCAAAACGTTCGCGCACTTTTTCCGTAATTACCGCCATTAATGCCGGCGTTTCCGGGCCAATATCCTCGGGTTTTGAAAAGGGAATATCGCCATGGTTTTCCACGATCAGGCCGTGAACACCGCCGAGAATATAGTTTTCGGCATCGCGTAAGGCGCGCTCAATGATCGCGCTGACGGATTTGCCGCGATATTTTGGCGAGCCCGGAAACGGGTCACAGTGAATCACGCCAATAACGGCTTTGGGGCGGGAAAATATCGCTTGTATTGCGTCATTTTTTTCTGCTGATATAGCAACCATCGCGTCTTTATCCTGTTCAGGAAAACACTATGCGTGTTTATGTGGCTGGTAATATTACTGTCGATGAAACCTGGTCTGTCACGGATATTCCGGCTAAGGGCGCCTCTGTGCATGGTTATCACCGTTCGCAGGATATCGGCGGTAAAGGTGCGAATCAGGCGATCGTATTATCCCGCTGCGGCATTGAGACGGTTTTACTTGCCGCGACCGGTCATGACAGTAAAGGAAACTGGATCCGTCAGCAGCTTATAAACGAGCCGGTGACGTTACTGCCTGCACAGCCTGTTGCGGCCCTGAGCGATACTTCACTTATTTTAAACAGCGCCGACGGCGATAACGCCATTATTACCAGTACAGCGGCGGCTGAGGCGCTGGATATCGCGACGCTCAGTCACCATCTTACCGGCGCGCGTCCGGGCGATCTGCTGGTTCAGCAGGGTAATTTCTCGCCCGGGAAAACCCACGCGCTGTTCAGCCTGGCGAAATCCCTTGGTCTGATCACCGTCTTTAACCCCTCGCCGGTGCACGCCGGTTTTCGCGCGTGCTGGCCGCAGGTGGATATCGCGGTAGTGAATCAGCATGAAGCCCAACAGTTAGCGCCCGGCGCCGTTAAAACGTTAGTGGTTACTCACGGCAGCGCCGGGGCCTGGCTGATTCAGGGCGAGCAGCGGACGTTTTGCCCGGCGCAGGTCGCCAGTGCCGTGGATACCACCGGTGCAGGCGATACCTTTCTTGCCGTGATGCTGGCATCCGCACTCCTCCGTGGGGGCGAGATTGATAAGTTAGCACTTACTCATGCCAGTAAGGCTGCCGCGCTGACCGTCAGTCGGCATGGCACACGTCAGGCCTTTCCCACCGCAGAGGAGCTCGCCGCGCTGCTCCAGGCAGGCGGCGAGTCAGCGGTTATTTAAACATCGCGCGATAGCTGTCCACGTTAGCTTTGGTCACTACTGTGGCCGGCACCAGAATGGTTTTCGACACGGTTTTGCCTGCGGTAATCGCGTTCAGAGCCTTCACCGCCTCTTCACCCATCTTTTTCGGGTCCTGTTGCAGGACAGCCGTGACATACCCGCCATCAATGCCGCTGATAGCTTTAGAGGTCAGATCCCAGCCAAAGACTTTGATGTCTTTCTGGCGGCCCTGGTTTTCCACCGCCGCAATCGCGCCCAGCAGGGCCGGTTCGCCGGTCGCGTAGATGGCGGTTAAATCCGGGTTGCCGGTGATCAGGTTTTCTGCCGCCGTCATCGCCGTATCCTGCACGTTCTGGCCATCAACCACATCCGTGACGGTGATGCCTGGATGACTTTTAATGGTTTCTTCAAACCCTTTTTGACGCTGGTTCTGCACGGCTGAGTTCAGCGCGCCCACAATGCCCAGTCGCGCTTTGCCGCCCATATTTTTCGCCACGTAGTCGACAAAATATTTACCAATAATTTTGCCGCCTTCCAGGTTATCCACGCCCACCTGTGCCGCCTGTGGGCCCGCCGGTAATACCGCATCAATCGCAATGACCGGTATTTTGGCGGCGGCCGCTTCTTTAATAGCAGGCATAATGCCGTTGACGTCAATCGCGTCCACCATAATGCCCTTCACGCCCTGCTGAATATAATTTTCGATCGCGTCGTTTTGCGATACGGGATTATCGTTGGCGTTAAAGATTACTAAATTTTTACCGCTGGCTTTCGCGGCTTCCTGTGCGCCCTGATTCATCTGATTAAAAAACAGGGCCTGCTGATTAATCTGAACCAGCGCATACGTCGTGGCGGCGTGCGCCAGTGAAAATAACGAACCCGCAGACAGTAAGCCGGTAGCCAGCGCAACCACGCGCAGTTTTCTGGTGTTAAATGCCATCATCATAAAATTCCTCGTCGGGAATGTGCGATAACCAGTCGATCTCCGCATCGTAATGCAGAGGGATTATTGTTGGCGGGCAAATATCGTCTGAATGGCTGATTCAGCCAGGACCTGAATAACCGACTTTCTGTTCGCCGTCCATTATGGTGAACTTGTGAAAGGGATTAATCGGGTTTGGGAGTGACTCCCGGGTCATGCGGTAAACTGTCTCTACCATTCGCTTCCGGCAAAATTTTGTCAAGCGATTATTTTATCGTCAGCGGTCAGGGAAAACACTGTATTCGCTGCGCGTAACTGTGTTACTGATAGCCGATTCCGGGCAAGATGGCAGAAGATATGAGTAAAAAACGGGTGTTGTTATCCGACGTCGCAGCGCTGGCCGGGCTGTCAAAAGCGACCGTATCCCGCTATATGAATCAAAGCATTATGCTGCCGCAGGAAACCATCGACCGGATTGAAGCAGCGATTCGTCAACTGGATTATCGCGGTAACAGCCTGGCACGCCGTCTGAGCAAGGGCGGCAGCGAAACCTTAGGGCTGGTCTTGCCCGATATTACCAACCCCTTCTTTGCCGAACTGGCCGATGCCGCCGAAGAAGCCGCCTCGGCACACGGCTACAGCCTGGTGCTGTGCCTCACCCGCAACCATCCTGACAAAGAGAGCCAGTTTATTCGCTGGCTGGATACCTGCCAGGTGGATGGCCTGCTGTTTACCACTAACCATCCTGATAACGGCCTGTTACGCAAAGAAATTAACCGCCACCAGCGCATCGTACTGCTGGATGAAGACATTCCCGGCAGCATGGTGCCCAAGGTCTTTGCCGATAACGTACAGGGCGGCCGGATTGCCACCGAAAACCTGATCGCCGCCGGTCACCGCCATATCGCCTTTGTCGGCGGGCCGGATGAGCTGATGAGTGTGCGCGAACGCTATCAGGGCTTTTGCACCGCGATGACGCAGGCGGGCCTGCACGTGCCGCCCGAATGGGTGATGTACGGCGAATACCAGCGTGAATTCGGTGAGCAGGCGCTGGAACGGCTGTTCAGCTGCGATGAGCGCCCTACCGCTGTCTTTGCCGCCAGTGATTATCTGGTGCTAGGACTGCTGGATGGCCTGCGCGCACGCGGACTCACAGCCCCTGAGGCGCTGTCGCTGGTGGGCTTTGATGACGCGACCTATGCCGACTTTACCCAACCGCGCATTTCTACCATCCGCCAGCCCGCGCGGGAACTGGGCCGCACGGCGGTTCACATCATGTTGCGCATTCTGAATGACGACCTCGCCGTGCCCGCCGAAACCCGCCTGCCGGTGGAATGGGTGGCGCGCGATTCAATACAAATGTGTTAACAACGTCCCAAAATGGCGCAAAAGCGCACAATTTTAGCGCAAATAACGCGCTTTTTAATTTCACAGCGTTATAGTGAGTAAACCGGTTTACCTGAAATTAACATTTAAATGTTTTGCATTACAAAAGGTTAGACCGTGAATGTCGCGCCTGTTCCCAGGCTGGCACGGAAGCTGCAATGTCGTACCCGGCAAACAAATATCGTTGTAGCGCGTTGTTCTGTATGTAATGACAAAGGGTTTATCTTGCAGGTAAACCGGTTTACAAGGGCGTAAACCGTGCCGGATAACCTCTTTTTACCCACAGAACAACTTTCCCGTTAGCGGTGATGGGAGTGATCACATGCAGCAAATACAACCTGCCCCGGCACGGGTAGAAATGGTGAATATTACCAAGACTTACGGCGCGATACGGTCCCTGCGCGGCGTCAATCTGCAACTGGCCCCGGGCGAAGTGCTGGGCCTGGTGGGCGATAACGGCGCGGGTAAATCCACGCTGACCAAAGTGCTGTCTGGCGCAGTCGTGCCCACCAGCGGCACGATTCGTATCGATGGTGAAGACCAGCATTTCAGTAACCCGGCGGATTCCCGCCGCTGCCATATCGAGATGGTGTATCAGGACCTGTCGCTGTGCGACACCGTCGATGTGGCGGGCAACCTGTTTATGGGACGTGAGCCGATGAAGTCAATTCTCGGCATTCCGTTTCTGGACGAAGAAAAAATGCACGCTGACGCGCGGGAAATGCTGAAAGGCCTGGGCATTTCAATCCCCGACACGCGCTTACTGGTGCGCAATCTCTCCGGCGGTCAGCGCCAGGCGATTGCCATTGCGCGCGCCGCCGCCTTCGATCCCAAAGTGCTGATTATGGATGAACCCACCGCCGCGCTGGCCGTCGCCGAAGTCGAGGCGGTGCTGGAGTTGATCCGTCGGGTCTCGGCGCGTGGCGTGAGCGTCATCCTGATCACCCATCGCTTACAGGATCTGTTCCTGGTGTGCGATCGCATCATGGTGATGTACGAGGGCACCAACGTAGCGGAGCGCCGCGTGGCCGACACGGATCTGACCGAGATCGTCAATTTGATCGTGGGTGAGAAGTTTGTCGCCCGCTCGGCCGCCGCGCACTGAGCGAGGTAACAGGATGACTATTATGAATCTGAGCAGTTCCCGTATGGCGCAACACTCGTTGCCACGCCGCCTGCTGCACAACCACTCTGGCGTGGTGAGCATCGCGCTGTTTTTTGTGTTCTGCTGCGTGGTGTTCTCCCTGATCACCGGCAACTTTCTCAGCAGTGCTAACTGGCTGAATATCATTCGCCAGAGCGCGCCGCTGCTGATCGTCGCCACGGCGATGACGCTGGTGATCACCACGGGCGGCATCGATCTTTCCGTAGGATCGACGCTGGCGCTGGTCGGCGCGTTGTCCGCTATCGCGCTGAATAACTGGGGCCTGCCCTGGCCGGTGGTGTTGCTGGGTGGCCTGCTGCTGGGCGCGCTGGTAGGAGCCATCAACGGCTTCTTTATCGCCTATGAAGGCATTCCGGCCTTTATCGTCACGCTGGCGACGCTGGCGGTGGTGCGCGGCGTGGCGCTGCTGATTACGCAGGGCTATTCCATTCCCATCCCTGCCGACAGCCCGTTCGCTTTTATGGGCCGCGCCTGGGTACTGGGCGTGCCGATGCCCGCGCTGATCGGCATCGTAGTGCTGATCGTCGGCCATATCGTGCTGAATCATATGCGCTTTGGTCGCTATGTCACGGCGATCGGCGCGAATGCGGAAGGCGCGCGCCGGAGCGGCATTAACACCAAAGCCGTGACCATGAAGGTTTACATCATCAGCGGCATGGCGGCGGCGCTGGCGGGCATGATCATCACCGCGCGTCTGGGCAGCGGCTCCTCCAACCAGGGCGAAGGCTTCGAGTTACAGGTTATCGCTGCGGTGGTGCTGGGCAGTACCAGCCTGTTCGGTGGTTTCGGTACCGTTATCGGCACGCTGCTCGGCGCGCTGTCGATTGCCATCATCCAGAACGGCCTGATTTTGTCGCATATCTCCCCGTTTTATACGCAGATCGCCACCGGTACGATTATTTTGCTGGCCATCTGGCTGAACACCCGCATTCTCAACCCGACGCGATCGGCGGCGAAAGGATAGCTGATGAAACATTCTATTTTTCGCCATCCCGATCCGCTGCCGCTGGGCATCAACAGCGGCTATGTGATGACCGTACTCGGTCCGCTGCCGGTGAATGAAATGGGCGTGACGCTGATGCACGAACATATTCTGCTGGATGCCTCCGGCAAGTGGGTGCCGCCCTGCTGCTGTGGCGATCGTCACCTGGCGGAAATGCCGGTCAGCATCGAAAACCTGGGCGAGCTGTCGCTTAACCCGCTGATCAGCCGCGATAACTGTCAGCTGTTTGATGTGGATTTGGCGATTGAAGAGCTGATGAAGTTTCGGGCACTGGGCGGCGAGACGGTGGTGGATCCCACCAATATCGGCATTGGCCGTGACCCGAAAGCGCTGCAGCGCATCGCGCGCCTGACCGGGCTGAACATCATTATGAGCACCGGGCTGTATCTGGAGCCATCTCATCCGGACTGGGTCAAAACGATCAGCATCGAAGCGCTCGCTGACAAGCTGATTTACGACCTGGGCGGCCGGGAAGAAAAACCCGAGGTGCTGGCCGGTTTGATCGGCGAAATCGGCGTCTCCAGCCGCTTTACTCCCAACGAGGAGAAATCCCTGCGGGCCGCGGGCCGCGCCAGTGCCGCGACACGGGTGCCGGTTGAGGTGCATCTGCCCGGCTGGGAGCGATTAGGCCATCGGGTGCTGGATATTCTGGAAGAAGAAGGCGCTGACCTGCGTCACGTGGTGCTGTGCCATATGAACCCCAGCTTTGCCGATAAGCGCTACCAGCGCGACCTGGCGCAGCGCGGGGTCTTTCTGGAATACGACATGATCGGCATGAGCTATTACTACGCCGATGAGTCCGCGCAGTCACCGTCCGATGAAGAGAATGCCCGCGCCATTCGCGAGCTGATCGATGACGGCTTTATCGAACAGATTTTGTTATCGCAGGACGTGTTCCTGAAAACCATGCTGACCCGCTACGGCGGTCATGGCTATGGCTACATCCTTAAACATTTTGTCCCGCGCCTGAAACGCCACGGCGTCAGCGGCGAACAACTTGAAACCTTACTGATTGCTAACCCACAGCGCGTTTTTGGTGGGTAAGGGAGAAGCGTAATGCAGAAGAAAATTTTACTGGTCGGGGAATCCTGGACCAGCACATCCGTTCACGTCAAAGGCTTCGATCAGTTTGCCACCGCGACCTGGCACAATGGCGCGACCGACTTTATGGCGGCGCTGGCCGACAGTGATTATGCCATTACCTACATGCCCGCCCATGCCGCCGCGACCGAGTTTCCGCTGACGCCTGCCGGGCTTCAGCAGTGGGACGCGATTATTCTGTCCGACATCGGCGCCAATACGTTGCTGCTGCACCCGGATACCTGGCTGAAGAGCCAGCGCACGGCAAACCGCCTGACGCTGATCCACGACTACGTGGCGGCGGGCGGCGCGCTGATGATGATTGGCGGCTATTTTAGTTTTCAGGGCATCAACGGCGGCGCGCGCTATCGCAACACGGCGGTCGAGAAGGTGCTGCCGGTGCGCTGCCTGGCCTGGGATGACCGCATCGAAACGCCCGAAGGGGCCTATCCCAGTGTGACCGAATCTCACGCGCTGTTTACCGATATGCCGGGCGACTGGCCATGGTTACTGGGCTATAACGAAGTGGAAATGCACCCGGAAGGTAAACTGCTGGCGACCATTGCCGGAACGTCACATCCGCTGCTGGCGGTGCGCGAATATCAGCAGGGCCGCTCGCTGGTCTGGACCAGCGATATGTCTGCCCACTGGCTGCCGCAGGAATTTGCTCAGTGGCCGGGTTATCGCCAGCTGTGGATCAACTGCCTGGACTGGTTAACGGTGCGCGGCTGATGAGCGAGAGCCAGACGCTGGCGCAGCAGCTGTTGCGCTTTGACACCATTAATCCGCCGGGCAACGAAGCAGCCTGCATGCATTTTCTGGCGGACTGGCTGGCGGAACGGGGCTTTGACGTCACCCTGTCCACCTTCGGCGAAAACCGCCTGAACCTGATTGCCAGCCTGCCTGGCCGCCAGCCCGGACCGCAACTGGGATTTACCGGCCATCTGGATACGGTTCCGCTCGGCAATGCCGACTGGCAGCACGATCCGTTCGGTGAAATCGTCGGGGATAAACTGTATGGGCGCGGTTCGAGTGATATGAAGGCCGCCGTTGCGGCCTTTGCCGTCGCCTGCGTTACGCACCAGCAGGCGATTCGACAGGGTTCCGGCGTGGTGATGTTGATTACCGGCGGCGAAGAAACAGGCTGCGATGGTGCGCGGGCGCTAATCGACAGCGCTGACCTGCCCGAAGTGGGCGCGTTGATCGTCGGCGAGCCCACCGCCAACTATCCGGTTATCGGCCATAAAGGCGCACTCTGGCTGCGCTGTGAAACCCGGGGCAAAACGGCCCACGGCGCGATGCCGGAGCTGGGTATCAATGCCATTTATCTGGCGGCGGACGCGCTGGGCAAAATTCAGCATTTCTCACCCGGCGCGCCGCATCCGCTGATGAAGCAGCCGACCCTCAACGTCGGCCGCATCGTGGGCGGTCTGAACATTAACTCCGTGCCCGATCGCACGCAGTTTGACGTGGATATCCGCAGCGCCCCCAATCTGCAGCACGCCACCATTCGTCAGCAGCTCACGACGTTACTGGGCGACAGCGTAACGGTGACCACGCTGGTGGATCTGCCCGCGGTGCTGAGCGAAGACAATCAGGCCTGGATTCAGTCGGTTTATCAGCACTGCCAGCCGTTACATGATGCCCCGCTGACACCGCGCATTGTGCCCTACTTCACCGATGCGTCCTTGCTGCTGCCCGCGCTGGGCAATCCGCCCTGTATTATCCTCGGCCCCGGCGAGCCGTCGATGGCGCACCAGACCGATGAATACTGTCTGCTGAGCCGGTTAGCGGAAGCGGAGGTGCTGTATGGTGCGTTGATTCACGACTGGATGACGTGATGAAGAGATGATGCATGCGCGGAGCGGTGTCAGCCCCGTTTTCCTGAGGCTTAATCTTTTCCTGCACGGCTGTTTTTTTCACTTCAAACCTTTCCGCCTTTACGCTGCGCCGACACGGTCTGATATGGACGTAAAAGCCATCAGGGATTTCCCCTCTATAATGATTGCGGTGTTTCAGGCCAGAGAGAACATGATGAGACGGCGAGCATGCGTGATAAAGCGTTATGTTTCTGCATATCCTGATCCCCTTTTCGTGGAGGCAGGCGACGTTGCGGTGGTCAGCCACTGTGATCTGGCATGGCGAGGCTGGCTGTGGATAATTTTGCCCGGTGGAAAAGCAGGCTGGGCACCTCAGCAATACTTTTCGCTACGTAGTCCAAATCAGGTTATCTGTCGGCAAACCTACAGTGCGCAGGAACTGACGGTTAGTCCTGGTGAGCGGGTGAGCGTAACGACATCGCTGAACGACTGGTACTGGGCTGAACGCGCATCGGGCGAGTGCGGCTGGGTGCCTGGAGAATGCATCAGGCTGTTGGATGACTGACCGATGCGTAGTAGCTGCAAACAAAAAGGCCGCCCGAAAGGCGGCCTTTTTCACGGCAGGCGATTAGCGCCGTTTTACCAGCATAAACAGACTGATGGCAAAGAAGACGAAACTTGGCAGTATCGCGCCGAAAATCGGCGGCAGGCCGTAAACCAGGCTGAGCGGGCCGAAAATCTGGTCCAGCACATAGAACAGAAAGCCGAAGCTGATGCCGGTCACCACGCGAACGCCCATTGAAACGCTGCGCAGGGGGCCGAAGATAAACGACAGCGCCATCAGCATCATCACCGCAACCGACAGCGGCTGGAAGATCTTGCTCCACATGTTCAGGCGGTAACGACCGGATTCCTGGCCGCTCTGCTTCAGGTATTTACTGTAATCGTAAAGGCCGGTAATCGAGAGCGCATCCGGATCCAGCGCCACCACGCCCAGCTTGTCAGGCGTCAGATTTGTTTTCCATTCGCCGCCCAGGCTTTGTGAGCCGGTAATTTGTTTGGGATCGGTGAGGTTCGATTCATCCACCTGCGACAGCACCCACAGCTTTTTGTCTTTATCCCACTTGGCCGAGGCCGCGTAGCGGACATTCTCTAAGCGGCGCGCGTCGTTGAAGCTATAAATACTGACGCCATCGATCTCATCGTCGCCTTTAATGCGCTCAATGTAGATAAAGCTGTTGCCGTCTTTTGCCCACAGGCCGTTTTGTGTTGAAACCAGCGCGCCGCCGTAGAGCTGCTGCGCGCGGAAATTACGCGCCATCTGCTCGCCCTGCGGGGCAACGAACTCGCCGATAGCCATGGTCAACAGGACCAGCGGAATCGCCGTTTTCATCACCGACAGCGCCACCTGCATGCGGGTAAAACCCGCCGCCTGCATCACGACCAGCTCACTGCGCTGCGCCAGCGTTCCCAGTCCCAGCAATGCGCCTAACAGGGCGGCCATCGGGAAGAAGATTTCGATATCTTTTGGCACGCTCAGCAAGGTGTAGTAGCCCGCATCCAGCGCGCTGTATGCACCCTGCCCGGTCTTACGCAACTGATCGACGAACTTGATGATGCCGGACAGCGAGACCAGCATAAACAGCGTGAGCAGAATGGTATTAAAGATGGTTTTACCAATGTAGCGATCAAGAACGCGAAACATCAGATCGATCCTCCGCGTGAAAAGCGCGCGCGAATCCGGCGCGCAGGCACCGTATCCCACAGGTTGAGCACAATCGCTAACGCCAGGTAGCTGAGGTTAACCACCCACATCCAGATGGCCGGATCCAGGCGGCCTTTGGCTCCACTTGAACGCAAAGAACTCTGCAGCAGGAAGAAAATCAGGTACAGCAGCATGGCGGGCAGCATGGACAGTACGCGCCCCTGACGTGGATTGACCACGCTGAGTGGTACCACCATCAGGGCCATCACCAGCACAGAGAACACCAGCGTCAGACGCCAGTGAAACTCGGCCTTAAATTCCGGCGTGTTGTTGGCGTAGAGCGTGCTCAGGGGAGCCTGATCCACATCGTTAGGATCCAGCGTCGCCTGCTTATAGCCTATATAGGCCTGGTAGTTGGTGAAATCCGTAATGCGGAAATCACGTAACAACGCTGTGCCCTCAAAGCGAGTACCTTTGTCCAGGGTGACGATCTGCGAACCGTCTTTTTCCTGTTGCATATGGCCGCTGTCGGCCAGTACGACGGACGGGCGGGCATTGCCTTTTGGCCGTAGCTGCGCCAGGAAGACATGGCCGAAATGGTTGCCTTTTACGTCTTCCACGAACAGCACATTATTGCCGTCGCTGGAGGTCTGAAACTGCCCGGCCGCCATGGCCGCTGCGCCGGGGTTGGCCTTGGCGTTTTGCGTAACCTGATCCTGATAACGTGACGACCAGGGGCCGAGCCAGATGACGTTAATCGCGGCCACAATCGACGTGAACAGCATCAGAATCATCGCCGCTTTGACCAGCACCGCTTTGCTCAGCCCGCAAGCGTGCATCACGGTGATTTCACTTTCCGTATACAGCCTTCCCAGCGTCATTAAAATCGCCAGAAACAGGCTAAGGGGCAGAATAAGTTGCGCCATTTCAGGCACACCGAGTCCTAACAGCGTCAGAACAAGGTTTGTCGGCACTTCGCCATCCACCGCAGCCCCTAAAATCCTGACCAACTTCTGGCAGAAGAAGATCAACAACAGGATAAACAGGATAGCCAGCTGGCTTTTGAGCGTTTCCCGAACCAGATATCTAATAATGATCACGCTTAATACGCCTGTGAAAACTTGTCTTTTTGCAGGAAAATCGCTAATTTCAACGCTTATTAGCCATTTTTCTTCATAAATGGCCGAAGCCAGCGCTAAAAATGTATACGAATTGCATGTGGGTGGTGAAAAAACAACACGTTGTCACCCTGATTCATTACGACCGTCGACAGCATGCTAGCATGTTGCACCGATTAATAAATGAGTCATGAATGCGCTACATTCTAGCGGCAGCTACGGCTGTTGTCTTTAAGATTCAGGAGAGTGCATGGAGTTCAGTGTAAAAAGCGGTAGTCCGGAAAAACAGCGCAGTGCATGCATTGTAGTTGGTGTTTTCGAACCGCGCCGTCTGTCACCGATTGCCGAGCAGCTGGATAAAATCAGCGATGGCTATATCAGCGCCCTGCTGCGCCGCGGTGAGCTGGAAGGTAAAGTGGGTCAGACGCTGCTGCTGCATCATGTGCCGAATATCCTGTCAGAACGTATTTTGCTGATTGGCTGCGGCAAAGAACGCGAGCTGGATGAGCGTCAGTACAAGCAGGTGATTCAGAAAACCATTAACACGCTGAATGACACCGGCTCGATGGAAGCCGTGTGCTTCCTGACCGAACTGCACGTCAAAGGGCGCAACACCTACTGGAAAGTGCGTCAGGCTGTCGAAACCTCTAAAGAGGCGCTGTATAACTTCGACCAGTTGAAGAGCAACAAAGCCGAACCGCGCCGTCCTTTGCGCAAGCTGGTGTTTAACGTGCCGACCCGCCGTGAGTTAACCAGCGGAGAACGGGCGATTCAGCACGGCCTGGCCGTTGCGGCGGGCGTGAAAGCGGCCAAAGATCTGGGCAACATGCCGCCAAATATCTGTAATCCGGCTTACCTGGCTTCTCAGGCGCGTCAGCTGGCGGATGCCTACAGTAAACACATCTCAACCCGCGTGATTGGCGAGCAGCAGATGAAAGAGCTGGGCATGAACGCCTATCTTGCCGTCGGGGCCGGTTCGCACAATGAATCCCTGATGTCGGTGATTGAGTACAAAGGCAACCCGGATACCGATGCACGCCCCATCGTGCTGGTCGGTAAAGGGCTGACCTTCGACTCCGGCGGTATTTCTATTAAGCCTGCGGACAGCATGGATGAAATGAAGTACGACATGTGCGGTGCGGCATCCGTTTATGGCGTGATGCGCATGGTCGCCGAGCTGAACCTGCCGCTGAACGTCGTGGGCGTACTGGTCGGCTGTGAAAACATGCCGGACGGCAAATCCATGCGCCCGGGCGATGTGCTGACCACCATGTCTGGCCAGACCGTTGAAGTGCTGAATACCGATGCCGAAGGTCGCCTGGTGCTGTGCGATGCCCTGACCTACGTCGAGCGTTTTGATCCGGAAGTGGTCATCGACGTGGCGACGCTGACCGGCGCCTGCGTGATCGCGCTGGGCCATCACGTCAGCGGCCTGCTGTCGAACCACAACCCGCTGGCCCATGAGCTAATCAGCGCGTCAGAACAGTCGGGCGACCGCGCCTGGCGCCTGCCGATGGCCGATGAGTACCAGGAACAGCTGGAATCCAATTTTGCCGATATGGCCAACATCGGTGGCCGTCCGGGCGGCGCGATTACCGCCGCTTGCTTCCTGGCGCGTTTTGCGCGCAAATATAACTGGGCGCACCTGGACATCGCCGGCACCGCGTGGCGCTCCGGCAAGGCCAAAGGGGCCACCGGCCGTCCGGTGCCGATGCTGTCACAGTTCCTGCTGAACCGTGCAGGTCTGAACGGCGACGACTAAACGCCCGGGCAACCGAACCAACCGGGGTGGACGCCATGTCGCCCCGCTTTTCTTTTAGCAGGCAATTCGATGAAAAACGCAACCTTCTACGTGCTGGAAACCGATGCATCCCGCGACGGCTTAACCGCTGTGGAAGCGCTGGTGTGCGATCTGGCGGAAACACGCTGGCGGGCCGGTAAGCGAGTGCTCATCGCCTGTGAAGATGAGCAGCAAGCCATTCGGCTGGATGAGGCGCTCTGGCAGCGCCCTGCCAATGCCTTTGTGCCACATAACCTGGCTGGCGAAGGCCCGCGCTACGGCGCACCGGTCGAGCTGGCCTGGCCTCAGCGTCGGGGCAATTCACCGCGCGACCTGCTGATCAGCCTGCTGCCGCAGTTTGCAGATTTTGCTACTGCTTTCCATGAAGTGATAGACTTCGTTCCTTATGAAGAATCGCTCAAACAGTTAGCGCGCGATCGCTATAAAGCCTATCGCAGCGTTGGCTTCCAATTGAATACGGCAACGCCACCACAGCCGCAAACGACATAGCAGAAATGGATAAGACATATAACCCGCAAGATATCGAGCAGCCGCTTTACGAGCACTGGGAAAAGCAGGGCTACTTCAAACCGAATGGCGACACCAGCCAGGAAAGCTTTTGCATCATGATCCCGCCGCCGAACGTCACCGGTAGCTTGCACATGGGTCACGCCTTCCAGCAAACCATCATGGATACCATGATTCGCTACCAGCGCATGCAGGGCAAAAATACCCTGTGGCAGGCCGGTACCGACCATGCGGGCATCGCCACGCAGATGGTGGTTGAGCGTAAGATCGCCGCAGAAGAAGGCAAAACCCGTCAGGATTACGGTCGTGATGCCTTTATCGACAAAATCTGGCAGTGGAAAGCCGAATCCGGAGGCACCATTACCCGCCAGATGCGCCGCCTGGGCAACTCTGTGGACTGGGAGCGTGAACGCTTCACCATGGATGAAGGCCTGTCCAATGCTGTAAAAGAAGTGTTTGTGCGCCTGTACAAAGAGAACCTGATTTACCGCGGCAAGCGCCTGGTGAACTGGGATCCGAAACTGCGCACCGCGATTTCTGACCTGGAAGTGGAAAACCGTGAGAGCAAAGGCTCCATGTGGCACATCCGCTATCCGCTGGCCAACGGCGCCAAAACCGCCGACGGGAAAGATTATCTGGTTGTCGCCACCACGCGTCCGGAAACGCTGCTGGGCGATACCGGCGTGGCCGTGAACCCGGAAGATCCGCGTTATAAAGATCTGATCGGCAAGTTTGTCATGCTGCC
This sequence comes from Pantoea sp. SGAir0180, assembly GCF_043546245.1. Lineage (NCBI taxonomy): Bacteria > Pseudomonadati > Pseudomonadota > Gammaproteobacteria > Enterobacterales > Erwiniaceae > Pantoea > Pantoea sp. SGAir0180. The sequence goes on from NZ_CP028071.1 coordinate 3,259,106, forward strand.
GCTGGTTGATCGCCTGATCCCGATCGTGGGTGACGAGCACGCGGATATGGAAAAAGGCACCGGCTGCGTGAAAATCACCCCAGCGCACGACTTCAACGACTATGAAGTGGGCCGTCGTCATAAGCTGCCGATGATCAACATCCTGACCTTTGACGGGGATATCCGTGAAAGCGCGCAGGTTTACGATACCAACGGCGAAGCCAGCACCGTCTACAGTGACGCGATCCCGGCTGCGTTCCAGAAGATGGAACGGTTTGCGGCGCGTAAAGCCATCGTGGCCGCGGTGGACGAACTGGGCCTGCTGGAAGAGATCAAACCACACGATCTGACCGTTCCTTACGGCGACCGCGGCGGTGTGGTCATCGAGCCGATGCTGACCGACCAGTGGTACGTCCGCACGGCACCGCTGGCAAAAGTGGCCGTTGAAGCCGTTGAGAACGGCGATATTCAGTTTGTACCAAAACAGTACGAGAACATGTACTTCTCCTGGATGCGTGACATTCAGGACTGGTGTATTTCCCGTCAGCTGTGGTGGGGTCACCGCATTCCGGCCTGGTACGATAACGACGGCAACGTATACGTAGGTCGCACCGAAGACGAAGTGCGTAGCGAAAACAACCTGGCCGCCGATGTGGCGCTGCGCCAGGACGATGACGTACTGGATACCTGGTTCTCTTCAGGTCTGTGGACGTTCTCAACGCTGGGCTGGCCGGAAAACACCGAGGCCCTGCGGACCTTCCACCCGACCAGCGTGCTGGTCAGTGGCTTTGACATTATCTTCTTCTGGATTGCCCGCATGATCATGCTGACCATGCACTTCATCAAAGATGAAAACGGCAAACCGCAGGTGCCGTTTAAAACCGTCTATATGACCGGTTTGATCCGCGACGAAGAAGGCCAGAAGATGTCCAAATCCAAGGGCAACGTGATTGACCCGCTGGATATGGTTGACGGCATTTCGCTGGAAGATCTGCTGGAAAAACGCACCGGTAACATGATGCAGCCGCAGTTGGCCGAGAAAATCCGTAAGCGCACCGAGAAACAGTTCCCGAACGGTATTGAGCCATCCGGTACCGATGCGCTGCGCTTTACGCTGGCCGCGCTGGCATCAACCGGTCGTGATATCAACTGGGACATGAAGCGCCTGGAAGGTTATCGCAACTTCTGTAATAAGCTGTGGAACGCCAGCCGCTTTGTGCTGATGAACACCGAAGATCAGGATTGTGGTCAGAATGGTGGCGAGATGACGCTGTCGCTGGCCGATCGCTGGATTCTGACCGAGTTCAACCATACGGTGAAAGCTTACCGTGAAGCCCTGGACAGCTATCGCTTCGATATCGCCGCCAACATTCTGTATGACTTCACCTGGAACCAGTTCTGTGACTGGTACCTGGAGCTGACCAAACCGGTGATGAACAGCGGCAGCGAAGCAGAACTGCGCGGTACGCGCCATACGCTGGTTCATGTACTGGAAGCGCTGCTGCGCCTGGCGCACCCGATCATTCCGTTCATCACGGAAACCATCTGGCAGCGCGTGAAAGGCCTGAAAAATATCAGCGATGACACCATCATGCTGCAGCCGTTCCCGCAGTTTGATGCGGCGAAAGAAGATGCCGACGCCAAAGCCGACATTGAGTGGATGAAGCAGGCGATCGTCGCGGTGCGTAACATCCGTGCGGAGATGAACATCGCGCCGAGCAAGCTGCTGGATGTGCTGCTGCGTGACTGCTCGCCGGCGGCCCAGCGCCGCGTTGAGGCCAACCGTAACTTCCTGTCGCGCCTGGCGCGTCTGGAAAGCCTGACCATTCTGCCTGCGGGCGAGAAAGGGCCGGTTTCGGTGACCAAAATTGTCGAAGGCGCCGAGCTCCTGATCCCGATGGCGGATCTGGTGGATAAGGCCGCCGAGCTGGAACGTCTGGCGAAAGAGCTGGTGAAACTCGATGTTGAAATCGAGAAGATTCAGACCAAGCTGGCCAACGAAGGCTTTGTGTCCCGTGCCCCGGAAGCGGTCGTCGCCAAAGAGCGTGAACGCGTTGCCGACATGGAACAGTCCAAAGCAAAACTGATTGAACAGCAGGCGGTGATTGCGGCATTGTAATGCGTCGTAGTCCGATAGCTTGAACCTGAAGCCGGGCTTTGCCCGGCTTTTTTATTGCGCTGACTTTGTACCGGAATCCTGATGAGAACCACTGCCGATATTCAGCTGCGGCCCATTACTGCCGCCGACAATCTCCATATCGCCCGGGTCATCCGCGACGTCTCTGCGGAATTTGGCCTGACGGCGGATAAAGGCTACACCGTTGCCGATCCTAATCTGGATCAGCTGTTTGAGCTGTACAGCGCTGAACACAGCGCTTACTGGGTGGTGGAACATCAGGGGAAGGTGATGGGCGGCGGCGGCATTGCCCCGCTCGCCTGCAGCGCGCCGGATATCTGTGAACTGCAAAAGATGTATTTCCTGCCCGCTATCCGCGGCTTCGGCGTGGCGCGCGAACTGGCGCTGTTAGCCATGGATCATGCGCGCCAGCGGGGCTTTCGCCGTTGCTATCTGGAAACCACCGGCAGCCTGACGCGCGCCATTAAGCTTTATGAATCGCTGGGCTTTGCGCGCATCGACCATGCGCTGGGCTGCACCGGCCATGGCGACTGCGAGTTCAGGATGCTGAAAACGCTGTAACGCCGTCAAAAAGCCGGGACGCCGCTGTGAAAGCGCAGCTCCGTGTCCGGCTCACTAATCAGCCTGGCCTCCGCTTCACCAATCGCCCGTACGCGCGCCGTAATGTCTTTGGGTGATATCTGTGCCGCCAGCTCCAGGTAATCCTGGTAATGGCGGGCTTCAGAACGCAGCAGCGAGATATAAAACTTCTCGAGTTCACTGTCCAGGAAAGGCGCCAGGCTGGCAAACCGTTCGCAGGAGCGCGCTTCGATATAGGCACCGCAAATCAGCTTATCCACCAGCGTATCGGGTTCGTGCGTGGTCACTTCGCGCAGCAGCCCTTTGGCGTAACGACTTGAGGTGATTTTCTCGTACACCAGACCACGCGACTGCATAATTTCCCACACCTGATAAAAGTGATGCAGCTCTTCTTTAATCAGCAGCACCATTTTCTCTACCAGATCGTCCGCCCACGGTAGCGCATTACGTACGATGATCGTTTTAGTCAGATTTTTATGGGCGTTGATAAAATCGCTGTCGCCGTCTTCGCGAAAGATAAAATTCTCGTAAGGCCGCAGCCACGCCAGAATCCGGTCTCCACTTGGCTTGTCGGCGACATATTTGCGAATCAGCCAGACGGCGGTCTGTGCGGCTTTCAGTTCACACACCAGGTGGTCGGTCAGGAGCAGCGTGAGGTTTTCAGGTTTGCGCGCTTCATCAATCCAGGCCTGCGGCGTGCGGCAGTGTAAAAATTGCTGTATCGGTTCAAGTAAGGGTGCGTAATTCATGAATGTCAGACAGGGCCGGAAAACAGAAAAGGCGGAGCAGACTCCGCCCTCGTCAGATTAGTGGCGAATGCCGTTATCGTCTTCGTCGATGACATCGCCATCGTCTTCATCGTCATCCTGGGCATTCGGATCTTCAAAGTAGGTGCCCCAGCCATCGTAGTCGACGTTATATTTTGCCACCAGATTCACCAACTGCTCTACCTGCGCGTCGATCAGCTCCGCTTTCAACGCGCCTTCGCTGAGAATATCCACGCACATGACGGTGGTGCCGTCTTCCAGCTCCAGCTCTTCCGGCTCGGTGACTTCATAGCCCAGCTTAAACGCGTCCACCGCCGCTTTTTCCAGCGAGTCAAAGTTGTTACAGGAGAGATGGTGCTCAATGGTATAGAGCGCATCGGGATCGCTGCCATCCTCTAACAGTTCTTCGATGATCAGCCGCGTCTCTTCACGCTGCTCTTCCAACAATGCTTCAAATGCCATGGCGATATCCTCTCTGAGTTCGGCAATAAGTCATTATTTTCCCATACTGCCTGTCGCGCCACTACACAAAACAGAAAAGATTATTCTCGCCAGGGTTGAAAATGCATATTCATACGGTTAAATTGAATTTTAATTCATTACGAAACCCGTACCGGAGTGCTGTATGAGTCAGTTGTATCACCGTCATTTTCTCAGGCTGCTGGATTTTACCCCGGCCGAGATCGATTACCTGCTTGCCCTGTCTGCCGAATTAAAACACGCCAAAAAAACCGCCAGCGAAACCCAATACCTGAAAGGCAAAAACATCGCGCTCATCTTCGAAAAAGACTCGACCCGTACCCGATGCTCTTTCGAAGTTGCCGCCTACGATCAGGGAGCTAACGTCACGTATCTTGGCCCGAGCGGCAGCCAGATCGGCCATAAAGAGTCGATGAAAGACACCGCGCGCGTGCTGGGTCGCATGTATGATGGCATTCAGTATCGGGGTTACGGTCAGGCACTGGTGGAAACGCTGGCCGAGCACGCGGGCGTGCCGGTCTGGAACGGCCTGACCACCGAGTTTCACCCTACCCAGTTGCTGGCTGACCTGCTGACCATGCAGGAGCATCTGCCCGCTACACCGCTGAATAAGATGACGCTGGTATACGTTGGCGATGCCCGCAATAACATGGGCAACAGCATGCTGGAAGCCGCCGCGCTGGTCGGGCTGGATCTGCGCATGGTTGCGCCGCAAAGCTGCTGGCCGGAAGCCGGGCTGGTCGCAGAATGCCGTCAGGTCGCCGAAAAGACCGGCGGTAAAATCACCCTGACGGCGGATATTGCCGAGGGCGTAAAAGGTGCCGATTTTATCTATACCGACGTCTGGGTTTCCATGGGCGAAGCCAAAGCGGTGTGGGAAGAACGGATTGCCCTGCTGCGCGACTATCAGGTGAACCGCGCGATGCTGGCGCTGACCGGCAATCCGGCGGTGAAATTCCTGCACTGCTTACCGGCTTTCCATGACGATCAGACCACGCTGGGCCGCCAGATGGCAGAACAGTATGGCCTTAAAGACGGCATGGAAGTCAGCAATGAGGTCTTTGAGTCGGCACACAGCATCGTGTTTGACCAGGCTGAAAACCGGATGCACACCATCAAAGCGGTAATGGTCGCCACGCTGGGACAGCGCTAATCATACAGACGCAAACGGTTACCTGTTACGCGATTTTTCCTTGATGCCAACCCGCGATGGCGTATAATGCGCCACAATTTGCCGGAGGAAACATGCAACAGCATCGTGGACAATGTGACGCGCTATCTCGCCTGACCGCAGGCGGCACCGCTGTTTCTTTCCGTCATCGAACCGATCTCAAAAAAGCCCCTTTCTAAGGGGCTTTTTTTTGTCCGCAATCCGGCCGCGCAGAGGAGAGAGCTATGGCTAACCCGCTATATCGCAAGCACATCATTTCAATTAACGATCTCAGCCGCGACGAGCTGGAGCTGGTGCTGCATACCGCCGCCCGGCTCAAAGCCAACCCTCAGCCGGAACTGCTGAAACACAACGTGATCGCCAGTTGCTTCTTTGAAGCCTCCACCCGCACCCGGCTGTCGTTTGAAACCGCCATTCATCGCCTGGGTGCCTCCGCCGTCGGCTTTGCCGATGGCAGTAACACCTCGCTGGGCAAGAAGGGGGAAACCCTGGCGGATACCATTTCCGTCATCAGCACCTATGTGGACGCGATTGTGATGCGTCATCCGCAGGAAGGGGCAGCCCGGCTGGCCACGGAGTTCTCCAACGGCATTCCCATTCTGAACGCGGGCGACGGCGCGAATCAGCACCCAACACAAACGCTGCTGGACCTGTTTACTCTCCACGAAACCCAGGGTCGTCTCAGCAATCTGAACGTGGCCATGGTGGGCGATCTCAAATATGGCCGTACCGTTCACTCGCTGACCCAGGCGCTGGCCAAGTTCGACGGCAACCGCTTCTTCTTTATCGCGCCGGATGCGCTGGCAATGCCTGCCTATATCACCGATATGCTGGACGAGCAGAATATTGCCTGGTCGCGCCATGACAGCTTTGAAGAGGTGATGCCTGAGCTGGATATTCTCTATATGACCCGCGTGCAAAAAGAGCGGCTCGATCCCTCAGAATATGCCAACGTCAAAGCCCAGTTTATTTTACGGGCAGCCGATCTGGCCGGAGCCCGCGATAACATGAAAGTGCTGCATCCGCTGCCCCGTATTGATGAAATTACCCCTGACGTGGACACCACGCCGTACGCCTGGTATTTCCAGCAGGCAGGTAACGGTATTTATGCGCGCCAGGCCCTGCTGGCGCTGGTACTGAACAGCGACATCGCCCTGTAAGGAGTGAACAATGAGCCACGATAACAAACTGCAGGTCGAAGCCATCAAAAACGGCACGGTTATCGATCATATCCCGGCGCAGGTGGGCTTTAAGCTCCTGTCGCTGTTTCGCCTGACCGAAACTGACCAGCGCATCACTATTGGTCTGAACCTGCCGTCAGGTGAAATGGGCCGTAAGGACCTGATCAAGATCGAAAACACCTACCTGACCGACGATCAGATCAATCAGCTGGCGTTCTATGCGCCGCATGCGACGGTCAACCGCATCGACGACTATGAAGTGGTGGCCAAGATCGCCCCGACGCTGCCGGATTACATCGATCGGGTGCTTACCTGCCCGAACAGCAACTGCATCAGCCGCAGCGAGCCGGTGTTCTCCAGCTTCGCCGTTAAGCACCGCGCCGATGAGGTGCACCTGAAGTGCAAATACTGTGAGAAAGAGTTCGCCCGCCATGTCGTGCTGGGCCACTTTTAATCGTCCCGGGCGCGCCTATAATGGAACGCGTTCTGTTGCGGGCGGCATCGTTGCTGCCCCGGCCTTACTTTAAGGAGAAATGATGTCTCGTGAAATCAGTACGGAAAAAGCCCCTGCGGCCATTGGCCCTTACGTACAGGGCGTTGATCTCGGCAACATGATCATCACCTCGGGCCAGATTCCCGTGAACCCGGCCACCGGTGAGGTCGCCGATGATGTGTCTGCGCAGGCACGTCAGTCGCTGGAAAACGTGAAGGCAATCGTGGAAGCGGCGGGACTGACGGTAGGCGATATCGTTAAAACCACCGTGTTCGTGAAAGATCTGAATGACTTTGCGACCGTAAACGCCACCTACGAAGCGTTCTTTACTGAGCACAAGGCAAACTTCCCGGCGCGCTCGTGCGTGGAAGTCGCCCGTCTGCCAAAAGATGTGAAGATTGAAATCGAAGCGATTGCACTGCGTCGCTGATAAAACGCGTGCGCACCGGGTGCGCACGCGGCTTTCGGTCTGCCATCAAGCCAGGAATTTGCCCTGCTTACCGCCGACCGTTCACGGTGTGATCAACCTTAAAAGCTTTGCCAGTTATCCTGTCCGCCTGTCGCCAGAGCCATTACGGGTTTGGGCGCAACAACGGCTGTGGGTTGACGCTGAGGCGTCACATCAGCCGCCTGCTGGCCCGCGAGCGTAAACCTGCGCACCAGCGCAGCCAGGCCGTCGGCCTGCTCCTGTAGTGAGAGCGATGCGGCCGAGGCTTCTTCCACCAGGGCCGCATTCTGCTGGGTCACATCGTCCATCTGATTGACCGCCTGATGCACCTGCGCGATCCCCTGGCTCTGCTCTGTGGCCGCAGCGGCGATTTCGTTAACCAGATCGGTAACCTGACTGACCGCACCGCGCATCGTCTCCATATTTTGATTCACGTTATCCGCCTGCGACGTTCCCGATTCAATCAACGCATTTGACGACTGAATCAGCGTTTTGATTTCACGGGCGGCGGTGGTGGAACGCTGCGACAAATTGCGCACTTCCCCTGCCACGACCGCAAAGCCGCGCCCGTGTTCGCCGGCTCGCGCCGCTTCAACCGCCGCGTTCAGCGCCAGAATATTGGTCTGAAACGCAATGCCTTCAATCAGGGTGATAATGTCGCCCACCTTGCCCGCGCTGTCACGGATCGACGTCATGGTATCCAGCATGGTAGTGAGTGCCGCAGAGCTGGTTTCGGAGAGGTTACGCGTATTTTCGGCCAGATTGCTCGCCTGGCGCGTGTTGTCGGCGGTCTGTCTGACGGTTTCGCTGATTTGCGTCATGCTGGCAGCCGTTTGCTCCAGCGAGGCAGCCTGCTCTTCTGTACGGGCAGACAAATCCTCATTCCCTGCCGCAATCTGTGCCGACGCACTGCTGACGGACTGCGAGGCACTGCTGACCGCATACATTGCGGACGAAATACTTTCCATAAGACGATTATAAGAACGCGCCATGACACCGACTTCATCACGGCGGCTGTCATCGGCCTTCAGGGAAAGATCAAGCGTATTGCTGGCGCGTTCCATCAGCCCACCCATGGCATTCAGGCTGCGGCGGACGCGCATGATGGTCAGTATCGTCAGCATCCCCAGGCCAGTAATCGCCAGGGCAATACCGGCGGCCATGCCCCATTTGGTCAGCCGATAAATATGTTGGTTTTGCAGGCGTAACGCTTCACCCATTTTGCTGTTAAATTCAAACTGATCGCGGTAACTGTTTTTTAGCTGGGTGATGGCGCCGCCAATGCCTTCATCATCACTTAACAGCGCCAGGCTGCGTTCATTCTGATGTGCCCGGGAAGCCGTGAGAAATGCCGGAAGATTTTGTTTAACGGCATCGATTAGCCGGAATGACTTTTCTGTCATCACCCGATCGTCGTCGTTGGTAATATCGTTATCGAAATAATATTTCGTCAGTGTCGAAATGTCCTCAATGCGTTTTTGAATAACCGCTTCGAGACTGGCCAGCTTGCCGCTCTCATCCTCTGTCTGATGACGATATAACGCCACAGAGAGGCGATTACTTTCATCCACCAGCCGGTTTAATACCTTGAGCGAATCAATCGTGTTTACCTGCACATATTCAAATCTCGCCTGAAAACCGGCGAGAAGTGAAAGTGTTACGATCCCCAGAATAATTAATGAACCTGCTAAAAGCGAAAAAGCCAGAGAAAGTCTTTGCGTCATATTCATTAAACCGAGCTCCTTTCTTTCCTCCGAGCCTATTCCCGAAGGAAGCCAGAAATTAATCGGCAATAATAAATAAAAATTTATTTCAATTTTTTTAAACCTGAATTCGATTTCAAGTTTAAATTAATTATTCATTGCAAAAACTTATCGAAATTAAATAAACGACCGGATAAAAACAATAACAAAATAAACTATATTTTTTTGAATAGTAAATTTCTGGTGATACATCAAAAAAAGGCGTAATACCCTCGGGGCCAGCATAAAGGAGAAAAGCGGAACCGCGGGGACAGCGCGCCCCGCGGTTGTTGCATCAGGCGCGGGAAGACGGACGCCACAGCCACAGGAGGGTAATCGCCAGCGCGAACAAGGCGCCAAAGCCAATGCCGGTCGCCACGGCGGGCGCACCGGCGCGAATGGCCAGCGTATACAGCCCCAACATGATGAGCATGGCGGTGTTTTCAATCAGGTTCTGCACTGCAATCGCATTGCCCGCGCCGACGCTCTGTTGACCGCGTTCCTGAAGCAGCGCGTTGAGGGGTACAACAAAGAAACCGCCCAGTACGCCGATGATCATCAGCAGCAGGTAAGCATTCAGCAGGGTATGTTGCAGGGCGAAAATCACCACCATCACGCCGATCAGAACGCCCGCGGGCATACAGCGGCGCACGGTTTCCAGCGTCACCAGCTTTGCCGCCAGTGCCGCGCCCACCACAATTCCTACCGCGACCATAGCATTCAGCATGGTCGGCGTTTTGTTATCGCTGATGCCCAGCGCCACGGGTACCCACAGCACCAGCAGAAAACGCAGCGTTACACCTGCGCCCCAAAACAGACTGGTACCGAGCAGAGAAAATCGGGTTTCGGCATTGTTCCATAGCAGGCGCGTCGCGCAGAGAAAACGGCCCAGCATGGCCGCCACATTCCAGCTCTGCCCCGGACGCGCGGCGCGCAGTCTGGGAATAAACAGGTTCGCCACCACCGCCACCGCATAGGTCAGAGCACAGGCGGCCAGTGCGGCAACCAGATTCCAGTCCGACAGGATGCCGCCCGCCACCGAGCCCAGCAGAATAGCCGCAATGGTGGAGGCTTCCATCAGCCCGTTGGCTTTAACCAGCTTTTCGCCATGCGCAATTTCAACCAGAATGCCGTACTTCGCCGGGGAGTACGCGGCAGCCCCGATTCCCACCAGGGTGTAACCCAGGAAAGGATTAAAACCGAAGCAGATCACCATCGCACCGAGCAACTTCAGGCTGTTGGCAAACATCATGGCCCGGCCTTTGGCGATGCTGTCTGCCATCTGGCCGACAAAGGGCGCAAGCAGAATATAAGTGGCAACAAACAGCATCTGCAGTACCGGCTGGCTCCAGACGGGATAGAACTGGTTTTTCAGCAACGCCAGCGTGGCAAACAGCAGGGCGTTATCGCCGAACGCGGAGAAAAACTGCGCCACGATTACCGCTATCATGCCGCGCGACAGTAAAGGCGCATCACGTTCTGGGATCATGCCTGGTCCTCTTCCGCCATTTTCTTCAGGGTGACATAGTCAGGTTTGCCACTGCCCAGCAGCGGCAGCTGTTTGACCACACGGATATCGCGCGGTACGGCCAGATCCGCGGCACCCAGCGACCGGGCCGCCTTTTGCAGATCCTCACGCGCTAAGGCGCTGTCGGTAGTAAACAGCACTAATGCTTCACCCCGATTACCGTCGGGCCGCAGCGAGGCCGCGTGCTGTTTCTCCGGCGACGCGCTCAGGGCGATCTGCTCGACCACTTCCAGCGAGACCATTTCCCCGGCAATTTTGGCAAAGCGCTTCGCCCGGCCCTGGATCTGGCAGAAACCGCCGTCATCAAAGCTGACGATATCGCCGGTATCGTACCAGCCCGCTTCCATCTGCCCTTCCCCGTTGTCCGCAGCCGGGGTTTCCAGTACGCCGGGATTCTCCACCCGCAGGTAGCCTTTCATAATATTTGGACCACGCAGTTGCAGCCGCCCGCCCTGTTCAATGCCCGGCACGGACATCAGGCGCGAATCCATTCCCGGCAGAATACGACCTACCGTGTGCGCTTTGGCGGCCATGGGCACGTTGATGGCGACAACAGGCGCGCATTCGGTGACGCCATAGCCTTCCAGAATCCGGATGCCGTATTTTTCCATGTACAGCTGGCGCGTGTTCTCCTGCAGTTTTTCTGCCCCCGCGACCACATAGCGCAGACGGGCAAAGTCATAAGGTTGCGCAAAACGGGCGTAATTCCCCAGGAAGGTTGAAGTGCCAAACAGCACGGTACAGTTGCGGTCGTACACCAACTCAGGCACCACGCGGTAGTGCAGCGGACTGGGATACAGAAAGACCTGCGCCCCGGTCATCAGCGGCGTAAACAGCCCCACAGTCAAGCCGAAGGCATGGAACAGCGGCAACGCTGACATAAAGCGATCGCGTGGCGTAAAGTCGGCCACCGTGCGAATCTGCTCAACGTTCGCCAGCAGGCTTTTATGAGAATGCACCACGCCTTTCGGATGCCCTTCGGAGCCAGAGGTAAACAGCACCATCGCGGCATCTTCCGGCTGTTGCGTCACCTGCGCCTGACGCGGCGCCAGCAAATGCGCCAGTATCCAGAGCTTATCCTGCAACGTGACGGTATCTTTCAGATCTTCCAGATAGATCCACCGCACCTCGGTCAGCGCCTGCGGCAGATGCCACAGGTTGCCTTTATCCAGGAACTGCCGCGACGTGAACACGGTCTTTACCTGTGACGCAGTCAGCGCCGCACGCAGGCCCGTTACGCCCGCAGAGTAGTTCAGCATGGCGGGCACACGCCCACGTAATGATGCGCCCAGGATCGCCGCCGCCGTGACCGTGGCGTTGGGCAGCAGCAACCCGACGTAATCGCCAGGCTGGCTGTACCGTTCCAGAATGCGTCCAACGCCCAGCGCTTTTTTCAGCAAGCCGGTATAGCTGTCGGGTTTGAAATTCACGTCTTCGATGCATCGCTTAAACGCGCCATAGCGCTGACGGGCACTCAGGAAAGCCTCATACAGGGTTTCCCTGGGTCGCACCGCCATGCGTGCTTCCATCATAATATGATGCAGGTGCTCACCGGCCAGCACGCGACGGTCGCGGGCGCGCTTCGCCTCGGGCATCGGAATATGGGTGCCGGGTAAAATGCTCAGGGTAATACGGGGAAACAGGCGACGCTTGAAAACGCCCGCCAGACGACCGAACGGCGTAAATTCTGCCCCTTCAATGCGCATCGGCACCACGGTCGCGCCAGATTTTGCTGCAACAAAGCCCGCGCCGCTGTAAATCTTCATCAGCGATCCGGTCACGGTAATGCGGCCTTCGGGGAAAATAACCACCGGGCGGCCGCTGTCGATGAGCCGCACCAGCTGCTTCAGCGCCATCGGCTTCATAGGATCGAGCGGCACAAAATCCGCATAGGGTTTTATCAGGCGTAAAAACCAGTGTTCGCTAATAGACGAGTAGATTGCAAATACTGGCTTAACGGGCAGAAACAGCGCCAGTAGCGCGCCATCCAGGAATGAGGTGTGATTGGGCGTAATCAACACTTTCTGCTTGCGCAGCTCAGCGGTATCGCCCCGCAGTTCAACCCGCCACAGCAGGCGAAAAAGCAGACGGAAAAAAGTGAATAACATGCCGGCTCCTTAGCATGGTGAAAACAGCCACTCACGATGCAGGATTTAGCGGTAATCGACAACTGATTATTGGCGGATGCGCCGGAGAAAGCTGACGCAGATCATGACAAGACCAGGCCAGATTTCAGGCAAAAAAAACCCACGCATCTGCGTGGGTCGGTGTAATAACGACTGGCCTTGCCGGAGCAGTGCCCGTTTTCACACCCATCAATACCTCTGGGATTTCTATCCTCTCACCCTTTAGTCGGTCAGAGACAGGTGAAAAAAGAAAATGAATTCGCCGAAATGAAACGAGGTGTAAAAACATCCACACCTCGCTTACAGTTTGATTTGATTAGGATTTATCTGAACCGTTATCCACAGGCTTACTGTAGATAGCATCGGGGGCGATATTCATGTGCTTCAGCACCGGCCCCATGATGTTGCCGAATACCGGCGCGGCCACGGAGCCACCAAAGTGATCGCCAGCGGTCGGGTGGTTAATCATGACGACCAGCGCCACTTCAGGATGGCTGGCGGGAGCAATACCAGCGGTGTAGTTCACATAGCCGCCGTCATATTTACCGCTGTTGCCCATTTTCTCCGCTGTCCCGGTTTTGGTAGCCAGACGATAGCCGGGTACCGCCGCCTTCACCCCGGTCCCGCCCGGTAAGACGTCACTTTCCAGCATGTGCACCACTTCTTTCACCGTTTCAGGATTGGCCACCTGCTTGCCCAGCACGGGTGGCGTGACCTTGGTGATCGACAGCGGACGATAAACCCCATAGGAACCCAGCGTGGCATATTCCCGGGCAATCTGAAGCGGTGTCACGCGTAAACCATAGCCGAAGGAGAAGGTCGCGCGTTCGATATCGGCCCAGCGCGTGCGGTGCAGCGGGAAGTAGCCGACGCTTTCGCCGGTTAAGCCCAGTCCGGTGGGTTTACCGAGGCCAAAGGCATAGTAGGTGTTCACCAGGGCTTCCGCAGGCATTGCCAGGGCAATATGCGAGACGCCGATATCGCTCGATTTTTGCAGGATGCCGGTCATCGTCAGACGCGGCCAGTGCCCGACGTCACGGATCAGGTGGCCGTTCACGCGATAAGGCGTGGTATCCAGTACAGAATCCGGTCGCACCAGGTGGCGCTCCAGCCCTTCCATCACTACCAGCGGTTTCACTGTCGAACCCGGTTCATAACTGTCGTTGATGGCGGTATTGCGCATCTGTGCCGGTGTGGCACCCTGGTAGTTGTTGGGGTTGAACGACGGATAAGAGGCCATTGCCAGAATCTCGCCGGTATCAATTTTGACCAGCACCGCCGCACCGGAGTCGGCCTTGTTGAGCAGCACGCCGTCACGCAGTTTGCTGTACAGCGTGTACTGGCTGAATTTATCAATGCTGAGCTGTACCGTCGGCGGCTGCGTCGGCGGCTGATAGCTAATCATCGAAATGATATTGCCGGCCGCATCCTGGCGATACACTTCTTTGCCCGGCTGACCCTGCAGCACTTTATCGAAGCCTTTTTCCAGGCCATTCAGTCCGGTATTGTCAGCACCGACGATGCCGATAAGCGGTGCCGAGGCTTCACTCATCGGATAGAAGCGGCTGTCGTCATAGACCTCACTGATGCCCTTCAGCTTGAGATCTTTGATGTCTTTGGCGATCCCCAGCTCCACTTTACGTCCCAGATAGAGAAAACGACGTTTAGGATTGGCGGTGATCTGTGACGCGACCTCTTCGGGCCGCATGCCCAGCGCCGCCGCCAGATAGGCCCATTTGGCGCTGGTAAAGTCGGGGTTACTTTCCAGTACGCGCTGCGGATCGGCGATCACGTCACGAGAGGGCACGCTGAGTGCCAGTGCCTCACCATTGCGATCCAGTAAGGTGCCCCGGCTGGTGGGCAGTGTCACGGTACGCAGGGAGCGCTGATCCGCCTCATGCTCCAGCATCGGCTGATTCAGGAACTGCAAATCGGCAACGCGCGCCAGCAAAACGACCATGCAGGCAAATACGCCCAGACAAATCAGGCGAAAACGAAACGGGTTAAACGGGGCTTTTATCTGGTCTTTACCCAGTAATTTTTTTATCCGGGGCATAGCAATCCGCTGCGCTTAAAAAAAAGAGGTCAATCCAGCAGTTATAATCAAAGCGCGGGTGAAAACACAGGAAAACTGTGTATCAGTTCGTTATTGATCGTTTTCCTCGGGGCAAAAAAAACCTGCGTATCTACGCAGGTTGGTGTAATCAAAAAAATCAGTTGATGTTCACCCATCAATACCTCTGGGATCCTGACTGTAGCAAGCGGCGATCCCGTTCTGCCACGACAGAAACGCAACAGTTACCTGCAAAATGTAACCAGCCGTGTGATCCTTACGTATTTGTGCAAACGACATGTTTTTTGATGTCCACGAGGCAACTCATGGCGTTCGGTCCCTGGGTCAGTGACGAGGTGCCGATATCCAGCGTTAAGACATTGGGATTGCCCGCCCGATCAAACGGCTGCCAGGCGTTGCCAAAGCCGGGATCAAACCAGGCACCGGTAGAGATGATCACCACGCCCTGCTTCAGGCCGTCGGTTAAACGCACCCCAGCCAGAATCCTGCCGCGCGCATTGCTGACTTCAATCTCGTCACCATCGACAATGCCGCGCGCGTTCGCATCCTCAGGATGCATGTACAGCGTTTCATGGCCGGCGGTTTTATTGCCCTGCACGGTGGCGGTGGCATCCAGCTGACTGTGCAAGCGATCCGAGGGCTGAATGGAGATCATATGCAGTGGATAGTCCTGACTTGCCGGCGCTCCCAGCCATTCCCTCGGCTCACGCCATTCCGGGTGACCGGCCATATCCTCCAGCTGATAATCCGCAATCGTCTGGCAGAACAGCTCAATTTTGCCGCTGGCGGTCTGGATCGGATGCGCGAGGGGATCGGCGCGGAAGTCCGCCATAAAGACGTAGGGTTTACCGCCTTCGGGGATTTCAACGAAGCCGCGCTGCCAGAATGCCTCAAATTCGGGGAAAGCAATGCCGCGACGACCATGGGCGACGGCGCATTGTTGGTAAAGATGCGCGATCCACTGCATCTCGTTGCGCCCTTCCGTGAAGGTATCCCGATAGCCCAGTCGCTCGGCCAGATCCGCAAAGATATCAAAGTCGTTACGTGCCTGATGCTGGGGTTTAATCGCCTGATGCATCGCCAGCACAAAGCGATCGCGTGACGAGCCCCCGATATCATTGCGCTCCAGCGTGGTGGTTGCCGGCAGTACGATATCGGCCATCTGTGCAGCCGGTGTCCAGACGATATCCTGCACCACGACGGTATCCGGCTTTTGCCAGCCTTCCACCAGCCGGTTCAACTGCTGATGATGGTGGAACGGGTTGCCGCCCGCCCAGTGCACCATGTGAATGTCCGGGTAGTGCAGGGTTTCGCCCTGGAAGCTATAAGGCTGGCCGGGGTTAAGCAACATGTCACTGATGCGCGCCACGGGAATAGAGAGGCCCGACGGATTGGGTCCGGTACTCATCATTGGCGCGGGCCCTTCCTGGCGCGGATTGCCCACGCTGTTCATGGAGCCGTGACCAAATGAGAAGCCCGCGCCCGGCAGGCCTGGCTGTCCGAGCATGGAGGACAGCGCGATCATCATCCAGTAGGGCTGTTCGCCGCGATGAGCACGCTGGACAGAGTAGGAGCAGGTGATAAAACTGCGTTTGCCGATCAGCTGCTGCGCCAGTTGCACAATGCGCTCCGCCGGGACCGCGGTGATCCGGCTCGCCCAGCCCGCCGTTTTGGCGATGCCATCGCTTTCGCCCAGCAGATAAGCACGCAGCTGCGGCCAGCCGGTGCAGTGACGGGCAAGGAAATCCTCGTCGGTCGCACCGCGCTGATAAATTTCATAACCGAGGGCCAGCATCAGCGCCACATCGGTATTCGGCCGGATCGGGATCCAGTCCGCGCGAACAAATTCAGGGCAGTCGTCGCGCATGGGGCTGATGTTGATGACGGGCGTGCCTTTCGCGGCCAGCTGTTCCAGCGCCGGTTTCAGGCTGTGCTGACCTGCACCGCCGGAAGCCACCTGGGCATTTTTTAGCGCCAGTCCGCCAAAGGCGACAAAAATCTCGGCGTGTTCCACCACCTGCGGCCAGTCGGTGACGCGCCCGGTGAGCGGCATGTAGGTGCCCATGACATAAGGGAGGAAAAACTGCGCTGCGCCCCAGCTGTAGTTGCCTTGCTGATCGACCCCGCCGCCGCCCTGAAAATAGAAACGCCGTACCAGCGTGCGCGCATGGTTGACGCGCCCTGCCGATGACCAGCCGTAAGAGCCATTAAAAATGCCGGAGGCACCGTAGCGTTCACGAATGCGGCGATTTTCCTCAGCCACCAGATCCAGCGCCGTATCCCAGTCAACGGCGACAAAATCTTCGCGTCCACGCAAGGTGCGATCGCTGTTCTCGCGGGATGTTAACCACGAACGCCGCACCATAGGTTGGCGGATGCGTTTATCCGAGTAGACCAGTTCAGGAATGGTGTTGAGCATGGGCGACGGATCGGCGTCGGCAAAAAAAGGTTCGCAACCGATAAGACGGTCGTTTTCGCTTACCGCGGTAAAGGCGCCCCAGTGCGCCAGATGTGGCACTTTTATTTTCATGGTCATCGCTTCGGCAGGTGTTGGGATAAGCAGCATACCATGGGCTGTGACCGTAGCAGAAGGCATCACCCATCGTCTGATTTTGCCCTGTTTGCGACCGCACTGGCATTCTGTTGGCTTGATGTGCGTACGCTTTTCCGTAACACTGGAGCGATGTGTAAACGTTTCCCCAAAATCAGGTAAACCCATGGCTACCATTAAGGATGTTGCCCGGCTGGCGGGTGTTTCTGTCGCCACGGTTTCCCGCGTGATCAACAATTCGCCTAAGGCCAGTGACAGTTCGCGCCAGGCGGTGAATCAGGCCATGGAATCGCTCCAGTACCATCCAAACGCCAATGCACGGGCGCTGGCACAGCAGTCAACCGAAACCCTGGGGCTGGTGGTGGGCGATGTATCCGACCCGTTCTTTGGCGCGATGGTGAAAGCGGTAGATGAAGTGGCAGGCCAGACAGGCAACTTTTTGCTGATTGGTAACGGTTACCATAATGAGCAAAAAGAGCGCCAGGCTATCGAACAACTGATGCGCCATCGCTGCGCGGCGCTGGTGGTTCACGCCAAGAAAATCCCCGACAGCGAGCTGGAAGTGTTGATGAAGCAGATGCCCGGCATGGTGTTAGTAAATCGCCTGCTAAAGGGGTTTGAACAACGCTGTATTGCGCTTGATGACCGCTACGGTGCCTGGCTGGCCACGCGCCATCTGATTCAACTGGGCCATCAAAATATCGCGTTTATCTGTTCCACTCACACCATTTCGGATGCGGAAGACCGCCTGCAGGGCTATTACGATGCCCTGGAAGAGCACGGCCTGCCCTGCAATGACAGGCTGGTCGCCTGGGGCGAACCGGATGAAGTCGGCGGCGAGCAGGCGATGACGGAATTACTGGGACGCGGCAGAAACTTTACTGCCGTAGCCTGCTATAACGACTCCATGGCTGCCGGGGCGCTGGCGGTCTTAAGCGATAATGGCGTACAGGTTCCCGAAGCGATGTCCCTGATCGGTTTTGATGACGTGCTGGTTTCCCGCTACGTTCGCCCGCGCCTGACGACGGTGCGTTATCCCATCGTCACTATGGCGCAGCAAGCCGCCGAACTGGCGCTGGCGCTGGCTCACCACCAGCCCGTTCCTGAAGTGACCAATATGTTCAGCCCGACGTTAGTCCGCCGTCACTCGGTCAGCGGCCCGGCCACCTCGTCCTGAGTTCCTGCCTTGCCGCGACCTTTGGCGCGGCATGCGTTGATGGTGCAGGATGATACCCACCATTTTTTGCATCTTTTCTCTCTCTGTCTGTTCTGCGAAATAAGCCGGGCCTTCGCGCTGCAGGAAGGCGGCAAGATGAGCCATCCCCGGGAGCTTACTGTTGTCAGTGACCGTGATAGCGAACCGCAAACAATGCGCCTGCTGCGCGCAGGTCGCCAGCTTATTTGAAAGCATGGAGGAGGCGTTCAAGCGGCCGTACGAGCGCAATGACCGTCTCATCCTGCACCTGTGCCGCTGCATCCAGCTTCGCCTGCATCTGCGCCACCTCGCCCGCCCCAAAGGCCTGGTTACGTACATAGGCATCCACCATCGCCATGCCCATCACGCTTAGTGCATCAACCTGCCTGGCGCTGCCCGCCAGCGCATGGAGCGGCTGGGTGGCATTCAGTAGCGGCTGAACCTGCGAATAATTTTCGTGCCAGCGTTGTAACTGTGCACGAATCGCCGTCGCGGCGGCAGGATCGGTTCGGTCTTCAATCAGCAGGGTAACCTGCTTCTCCAGCGCCCGGACGGTATCACTTTCAGCCGGTAAGACGTCCGCCAGGCGATTCAGCGGTTCAAAGTAGTTGTAATGCCCGGCCTTAAACTTGAGATGCTGACGCGTATAGTACTGTGCCGGTTCCAGCGCCTGGGCCAGGACGCGCAGCGGCTCGATATGGGTACTGTTGGCCAGCCGCATCATCTGTCGTTCCGTCTGATCGTGCTGTTGCAGGCCGACGGAGATCGTTGTCCAGCGATCCATCGCCGCCAGCCGTTGATACATGCTGTCAGGGTCGGTGACGTTCTGCGCTGACCATAACCGTTCGGCCACCACAAAAGCGCGCGGCCAGAGTTTGGTATCAATGATCGTGCTGTTGACGTTTTCAGCCCACAGCGCGGCCTCGCCGCCCAGCAGGTTTTGCTGCTTCTGCCGCGCATCGGGCAGCACCGGCTGAATACCGGCTGGCACGGCATCAAGGCGTCGGCCTTCGGTGGCATAGCGTACGTTCCCTACCCGCATATACCCGCTGAGCTGGTTACCGGTCAGCGTCACCACGGGCTGGAACGGTCCCATCCACGTATCGACCTCGAACGTCAGACGATCGGGTGCCAGCCACGCAATCCCTTTCACCAGACGGCGCGACTTACCCGCGAAATCAATAAACCCGCGCCAGCCGTCACGACCTTTAATCAGCGTAAAGCTGCCCGTCACCGGACTGCCTTTTAACCGCGGCATAGAGAACGACCAGCTCTGCGCCTGGTCACCCGGCTGAATGACATCTTTGCCATCAAGCCCCTGGGGATAGATTTCATTGCGATAGTGATAGCTGGCCGGTTGAGGCTGATCCAGATAGAAACCGGTGGAGAGAATGCCGCGATAGCCATTTTTGGCGACGGTACCCAGCGCATCCTGGCCCTGCCAGGACTGGATCAGGATGCTGTGGGGCAGATCCGGATGGGCGATCTCATCCCAGCCCACCATGTGTCGTTGGTGTTTTTCGAGAATTTTTTCAAGGCGCTGATTAAAGTACGCCTGAAGCGCGTGACTGTCGGCAAGACCACGATCGTGCATAAATTGCTGAATGCGGGATGATGCCTGCCACTGGCTGGGATCGACCTCATCGCCGCCAATATGCACATACGGATCGGGAAAAATGGCGGCGACCTCCCCGATTAGCGCATCAATGACCTGGTAAACCTGCTCATTACTGGGATCCAGTAGCGGCTTAAAGACGCCCCAGCCGCGCTCCATCCGATAAGGACCGGGGGCGCTGATCAGTTCCGGCATCGCCACTGCCAGCGCAGAGGCATGTCCGGGAAAATCGAGTTCCGGCACTACGCGCACGCCACGTTCCGCCGCATACTGCACCACGTCGCGCATCTCTTCCTGGGTATAGAAAAGGCCGTCGCTGGCGTTTTGTTGTAGCTGAGGATAGCGGCTGGAGGCGAAACGCCAGCCCTGATCGTCTGTCAGATGCCAGTGCAGCACGTTCATCCGTGCCGCCGCAATGCCATCAATCTGCCGCTTAATCGTTCTGACCGGCATGAAATGGCGGGCACTGTCGATCAGGATGCCGCGCCACGCGAAGCGCGGTTTATCCTGGATCGTCACCCAGGGAATGCGGGTGCCTTCGGGCGTGTTTTCAATCAGTTGCAGCAGCGTTTCCATGCCGCGCATCGCGCCAAAACGGGTAGTAGCCCGTAGCAGAACGCCATCACTGTTGACGTTAAGCTGGTAGCTTTCATCGCTGTCTGGCTGCGGAATGGGATCGGTGACCGTTGCAATCTGCACGCGAATCGTAGGCGGGGTCACGGCCTGATCGATGGGCAGTAAAGGCCAGCCGGTTTGTCGGGCAATGCGTGACAACCAGCGCGTTTCGGCACCGGGTAACCTGTCCCCCTCGATGCGCAAGGTGAGCTGTGGCGTCAACGTCAGCCAGCCTGCGTTGGCAGGTTGCTCTACCTGCTGTGGCCATGGCATTAACGGCAACGTGTCCGCTGCGGCAGAAAAGGACAAAGCACAACAACAGATAAGCACATTTCGGCGTAGCGACATTGGCACGGTACCCTGCAAGTCGATGGCAAAAAAGGTCGGTCACCAGAGTAATGTCATTTTGCGTGGCTAATCAAATCAGTCCGTCCGAAAAGGCGCCCCCGGGGCGATTTTTTTGTCGTGCTGATTTTCTGCGCGTGTTTACGGCTTCTTTGTTTCAGGTCAAAACGAGACGAATTAATTCGCTGCAGTCACTACATGTTGAGCCTAAAATCCGAAA
The DNA here is from genome assembly GCF_043546245.1 of Pantoea sp. SGAir0180. Classification (NCBI taxonomy): domain Bacteria; kingdom Pseudomonadati; phylum Pseudomonadota; class Gammaproteobacteria; order Enterobacterales; family Erwiniaceae; genus Pantoea; species Pantoea sp. SGAir0180. The sequence continues at coordinate 3,280,352 of NZ_CP028071.1, forward strand.
CAACACCTATATGTAGTTAACGGAGAGAGCATGGCAACGGTGGTGATAAAGCGCGACGGATGCCGCGTAAGCTTTGATGCACAACGTATCGCAGCGGCCGTTATGGCGGCTGCGCGGGCAGCGAACGTCGACGATGCCGCCTGGTGCGACGCGGTGGCCGGACAGGTTAGCGCACAACTGGTGGAGCGTCAGGACGTCGACATTCAGGATATTCAGTGTGCGGTGGAAGAGACGCTGATGGCCGGACCTTATCCACAACTGGCACGGGCTTATATTGCCTATCGTCACGATCGTGACGTCGAGCGCGAACGCCGCAGCCAGCTGCATCATGCCATCCGTGGCCTGGTCGATCAGACCAATGCCGCCCTGCTTCATGAAAATGCCAATAAAGACAGCAAAGTGATCCCGACCCAGCGCGATTTACTGGCCGGAATTGTGGCGAAACATTACGCCCAGCAGCAAATCCTGCCTCGTGATGTGGTTCAGGCGCATGAGCGCGGCGAGATCCATTATCACGATCTCGATTACTCGCCTTTCTTCCCCATGTTTAACTGCATGCTGATCGATTTGAAAGGCATGCTGACCAACGGTTTTAAAATGGGTAACGCGGAGATCGAGCCGCCCAGGTCGATTGCTACCGCCACTGCGGTGACCGCGCAAATCATTGCCCAGGTTGCCAGCCATATCTATGGCGGAACCACGCTGAATCGAATTGACGAGGTGCTGGCACCCTATGTTGAAAAAAGTTTTGCCCGGCATAAAGAGGTAGCGCAGCACTGGGATATCCCGCAGGCGGAAGCCTATGCCCGCCAGCGTACCGAAAAAGAGTGTTATGACGCCTTTCAGTCGCTGGAATATGAGGTGAACACGCTGCATACGGCAAATGGTCAGACACCGTTTGTCACGTTTGGGTTCGGGTTGGGGACAAGCTGGGCCGCCCGTCTGGTGCAGACATCCATCTTGCGTAACCGTCTGGCAGGACTGGGTAAAAATCGCAAAACGGCCGTCTTCCCGAAGCTGGTGTTTGCGATTCGGGAAGGCGTTAACCGTCGTCCCGGCGATGTGAACTATGACATTAAGCAACTGGCGCTGGCCTGTGCCAGCAAACGAATGTATCCCGATATTCTCAATTATGATCAGGTCGTTAAGGTTACCGGCTCCTTTAAAACGCCGATGGGCTGTCGCAGTTTTCTGGGCGTTTACGAAGAAAATGGCGAGCAGATTCATGAAGGGCGCAACAATATCGGCGTCATCAGTCTGAATCTGCCACGTATCGCGCTGGAAGCACGGGGTGATGAGGCGCGTTTCTGGGCGTTACTGGATGACAGGCTGATGCTGGCGAAACGGGCATTGATGACGCGTGTTGCCCGGCTGGAAAAAACCAAAGCTCGGGTTGCGCCCATTCTTTATATGGAAGGTGCCTGCGGCGTGCGTTTGCAGGCAGACGATGAGGTGGGGTCGATTTTCCGCAATGGCCGCGCCTCCTTGTCTCTCGGTTTCATCGGCTTGCACGAAACACTGAATGCGCTGAGCGGCGCCTCAGTCCATCCTTTTGATGATGCAACCCTGCGCGCCAAAGGCGTGGCCATCGTGGCACGTCTGCGCGCGGCGACCGACGCCTGGAAAGCGGAAACGGGCTATGGCTTTAGCCTCTACAGTACCCCCAGCGAAAACTTATGTGACCGTTTCTGCCGTCTGGATGCGGCTGAATTTGGTGTGGTAAAAGGCGTGACCGACAAAGGTTATTACACCAACAGCTTCCATCTGGACGTTGAGAAGAAGGTGAATCCTTACGAAAAAATCGATTTTGAAGCCCCCTATCCGCCACTCTCCAATGGCGGTTTTATCTGTTACGGCGAATATCCCAATGTGCAGCACAACCTTAAGGCGCTGGAAGACGTCTGGGATTACAGCTACGACCGCGTGCCTTACTACGGCACCAACACGCCAATTGACGAATGTTACGACTGTGGCTTCAACGGGGAGTTCACCTGTACCAGCCGCGGATTTACCTGCCCGAACTGCGGCAATCACGATCCTGCACGGGTTTCGGTCACACGGCGGGTTTGTGGCTATCTGGGCAGTCCGGACGCGCGCCCGTTTAATGCGGGAAAACAACAGGAAGTGCAGCGTCGGGTGAAACATCTTAATAGCGGCCAGCTGGAATGATGCGCATCCATCGTTACTACGATGTCGATATCGTGAACGGCCCCGGCACCCGCTGTACGCTGTTTGTCTCTGGCTGCGAGCACCAGTGCCGCGGCTGTTACAATCAACGTACCTGGCGGCTGGATTCCGGGGTGCCGTTTACCCTGGCGATGGAAGAACAACTGCTGGCCGATCTGAACGACACGCGCATCCCACGACAGGGCTTATCGTTAAGCGGCGGCGATCCCCTGCATCCACAGAATGTGCCGCATATTCGTCGTCTGGTGAAACGCGTCAAACAGACCTGCCCGGGCAAAGATATCTGGCTATGGACCGGCTATGAAATGGCGTCACTGACGTCCGCGCAGCGTGAAGTGCTGCCCTGGATTGACGTTCTGATCGACGGGCGCTTTGAAGAGGCCGAAAAAGACGCCACCCTCTTATGGCGCGGCAGTCGTAATCAGCACATCTGGTATTTACGCTGAAGAGCGGGGAATCGCCCCGGATTCAATGAGGGTGACGCCGGCTTTATCCATGAAGGCCTGCTGATGCAGACAGCGGGCCACATCCTGTGCTGACACTGCACGCCAGTTGCCGGGCAACCAGGAAAACAACGGTGCCATCAGGCTTTCTCCGCGGCGTTTCTCTTTTCTTTCACCGAGCAATAAAGATGGCCGGACGAAAACCAGGCGTGCCCAGTTCTGGTGGCGCAGCGTATTCTCCATCTCACCTTTTACGCGGCTGTATAAAAAGGGCGAATGGCAATGCGCGCCGTGCGCACTCACCACCAGCATCTGCGTGGCACCCAGTCGTAAGCCATTCAATGCGGTGTCCACCACCAGCGTGTAATCCACATGGATAAAGGCCGCTTTACTGCCTGCCTGTTTGCGCGTGGTGCCCAGACAGCAAAATACCGTGGTCAGTGGCCCATCCAGGGGCTGAAGCACATCGGTCAGATCGTCCTCAACCGGATTGATCACCTTGTTCATAACAGGCAACGCACGGCGCGTCGGAGCGATAATCTCATCGATGCGAGGATCATCAACCAGTAAACGCAGCAGATATGACCCGACTAACCCGGTTGCGCCGGTCACTAAAACACGATTCATCTCAGAATTGTCCCTGTTTCATCACCAGCCGTGCAAAATCTGGTCAATGTGCGCCGTCTGGCTTGCTTTCCTGATGTCGGCAGCCAGGCTTAATGCGTATCAGGATAGCGCATTAAGCGCCTAACATGCCTACAGGAGGGTAAAGATGAGCACCAAAATTGCGGTATTGATCACCGATGAATTTGAAGACTCTGAGTTTACCTCGCCAGCGGAAGTGTATAAACGCGCTGGCTACGAGGTGGTGACCATTGAGGAGCAGGCGGGTAAAACCGTTAAAGGCAAACAGGGTGATGCGGAAGTGAAGATTGACCGCAGCATCGACGATGTCAGTGCGGCTGAGTTTGACGCGCTACTGCTGCCTGGCGGCCATTCACCTGACGCCCTGCGCGGCGACGACCGCTTCGTCGCTTTCACCAAAGATTTCGTGGCAAGCGGCAAACCGGTGTTTGCGATCTGCCACGGGCCACAGTTGCTGATCAGTGCCAATGGCGTCCGCGGCCGAAAAATGACCAGCGTAAAAGCCATTGCGGTCGACCTGATTAATGCCGGGGCTGATTTCCGCGATGAAGAAGTGGTGGTGGACAGTGACAAGCTGGTAACCAGCCGCACCCCGGCTGACCTGCCTGCTTTTAACCGTGAGTCCCTGCGCATTCTGGAAGCGCTGTAACGCGTTGGCGCCCTTTTCCGTCAGGGATCAGGGCGCACTACTCTTCCCGCAGCCAGGCAATCTTTTTGCCAAATCCCAGCGCGTTATCGGTCATTTTCAGCTCATCGAGCGTGATTTCCCACAGCGGTGCAGACACGCTGCGTGACATCGGGAAACGTCGCTGATAGGCATGGCGAGCTTCAACCGCCTCCTCCTCACGCAGTTGCCTGATGCGTCCACGATACTGCACCCCTTTTATCAGTAAGACCGTTTTCGGCTGACCATTGATCGTTCCGGCCACGTGAGGATTTTTGCTGGCCAGAAGGCCATGACGTGTATCCGGTTCCGTCATCAACCAGAATGCCATACGTGCCTCATCAAACACGTAGTAACAGTTTGCACACCACAGTTCATTTCCGGCACTGCAGCACAGTGACAGGACATGTTGCTTCTTCAGGTAGCGAATAAGATGGGAAAGATCAGACACAATCAACTCCGGATAAGGGCAACGGATAGCGCACGATGGGGAAGCGCGTTACACTGCCGGGCAGGCATTTCTGGGACAGATTATGAGTCAGCACTGGCAACTTTACCTGATAAAAACGGCCGCCGGTCTGTTATATACCGGCATCACGACCGACGTCACGCGCCGCCTTGCGCAACATGAGTGTGGTCGAGGAGCCCGGGCCCTGCGCGGAAAAGGCCCACTGGCGCTGGTTTATGCCTGCGCGGCAGGTGACCGCGCGCAGGCATCCAGGCTGGAATATCAGGTCAAGCAACTTCCCCGGCAACGCAAACTGCAACTGGTTGCCGAGCAACCGCAGAGTCTCGAAACCTGGCTTAGCGCAGTGCGTTAAAGGGGGCTGAATACTCAATGCGCCCTTCCGCGTCGTCGAAGGCATTATCGGCCAGACGGTAAACCTGGAAAGCGGCTTCACTGTCCGGCCAGCGACAGTGCAATCCCCGGCGCGCCGCAGGTTCAAATCCCAGCGGATGAAACAGCGCAGGCTCGCCAAGTACGACTACCGCGCTGTAACCAAACTCATTGAGCGTATCCAGACCTTCGTAAATGAGGCGTTTCGCAATGCCCTGCCCCCGTAAAGGTTCATCAACGGCCAGCGGCGCAAGGCCGACCCAGCCGCGATCCTCGCCCTGCATCGTGACCGGACTAAAGGCAGCATAACCCAGCACTTGTCCTTCATCATCGGTTGCCACGACGCCAAGCGTTAACAGGCCATCTTCGCGCAGTGCTTGTGTCAGTTCCGCCTCGTCCGATGTAGGGAAACAACGTCGGAGCAGTGCATCGATTCCGGCGGCGTCAACGCCAATTTCCGTTCGTATTAACATGAAACACCTGCGCGTGCCTGTGCGGCGTTCGCGTCCTGTTGCATCGTTGTTTCCACAATCGCAGCCATGTGCTGAATGGCGGTACGTAACCCTACGGGCATGGTGTCGAGTTCTATTGCATCCATTACGTTCTTAACCTCCAGTCCCAGTTCAGTATCCCCTTCAATCAGCAATCGACGCTGAAAGAAAAGCATATCAGGATCCGCTTTACGCGCGGCTACCAGCAACAAATCATTGGCATTGCCCCGGAACCAGACATCTGCTTCGGCATGCTGCAACACCTTCAGTCGACCATCCTCTAGCGTGGTCATCCAGGTGAGATGCATATCAAGGATCTCAATGCCTAAAAAGCGTCCCTGAAGGAAGTCTAACTCACCTTCAGCCAAAACATGACGAAATTGCCAGTTTAAGAGTTGCTGCAAGAGGGGCTTCTTCAAGGTAAACGGGGCAATCTTCGCCGGTAAACCAATAATTTTAGGACCATTTTTCACTAAACTGGCTGAAAACCGCTGAAGCACGCTCGTCACTCCTGTTAAAAAAATTTTAGCTATATTGCCACAGACACCGGTTATCGCCGTCGGTGAGATCAATAAAACCAACAGCTGACCGATTAAAAATACGTCAGCCTCACGCATCAAAACGGCTTTCCCTGCCCCAAATCAAGATTTGCGCAACGCGGCATGACTAGACTCGGGCTCCATCTGTATGTCGAGAGGATTGGGTATGGAGTTGCTGTGTCCGGCCGGGAGCCTGCCAGCCCTGCGCGCCGCCGTTGAGAATGGGGCCGATGCGGTCTATGTCGGGCTAAAAGACGATACCAATGCGCGTCATTTTGCCGGGCTAAACTTTACGGATAAGAAATTACGTGAAGCAGCCTGTTACTTACATCAGCATCGTCGCAAACTGCACGTTGCCATTAATACCTTTGCACACCCTGATAGCGTGCATCGCTGGCAGCGGGCCATTGATGTGGCGGCGGACTGTGGAGCGGATGCGCTGATACTGGCCGATATCGCCACGCTGGCCTATGCCCGCGAACGCTATCCACACATAGCGCGACACTTGTCCGTTCAGGCCTCGGCCACCAATCTGGAAGCCATCCATTTTTATCACCGTCATTTCACTTTGCATCGCGTAGTGCTGCCCCGTGTTTTATCCCTCCATCAGGTAAAACAACTGGCGCGCAGTTCGCCAGTCCCGCTGGAAGTATTTGCCTTTGGCAGCCTGTGTATTATGGCCGAAGGTCGCTGCTACCTGTCCTCCTGGCTCACAGGGGAATCGCCAAACAGCAAAGGTGCCTGCTCGCCGGCGAAGTTTGTGCGCTGGCAGCAAACGCCTGCCGGAATGGAGGTGCGCCTGAATGACGTATTGGTTGACCGCTACGGTGCGGATGAAAGCGCGGGTTATCCCACCCTGTGTAAAGGGCGTTACGAGATCGACGAACAGCGCTACCACGTGCTGGAAGAGCCCACCAGCCTGAATACCCTGGAACTGCTGCCTGAGCTGCTGCGGGCGGGCATTGCCTCAGTGAAGATTGAAGGCCGTCAGCGCAGCCCCGCCTATATTTCTGAGGTGGCGCGCGTCTGGCGTCAGGCGATCAATCGCTGTCAGGCCGCGCCGGATAGCTTTGATGTCAGCGAGAAATGGATGCAGACATTAGGGGCGCTGTCTGAAGGAACGCAAACCACGTTAGGTGCTTACCATCGTGACTGGCAATAAGGAGGCAGCATGAAATATTCCCTTGGCCCGGTGCTGTGGTACTGGCCTGGCGACACACTGCAACACTTTTACCATCTCGCCGCTCAAAGCAGTGCCGACATCATTTACCTGGGCGAAACCGTATGCAGCAAGCGCCGCGCAACCTCGTTTGCCGCCTGGATGGATTTAGCACGTGAGCTGGCTGCCAGCGGCAAGCAGGTTGTCGTGAGCACGCTGGCGCTGCTGCAATCTCCATCCGAACTGAAAGAGTTACAGCGTTATGTCGAAAATGGCGAGTTTCTTATCGAGGCCAACGACATGGGGACGGTCAACATGGCGGCGGAGCGCAAGCTGCCCTTTGTCGCCGGTCCTACCCTGAACGTTTATAACGCTGACACCTTACATCTGCTGGTGAAAGAAGGTATGACGCGCTGGTGCCTGCCCGTTGAAATGCCACGAGACTGGTTGTTAACTCTGCTGGCGCAGTGCGAAACACGCGGTATTCGCGAACAGTTTGAAGTCGAGGTGCTGGCCTATGGGCATTTACCGCTGGCTCTGTCAGCGCGATGCTTTACGGCCCGCTCGGAGAATCGCGCTAAAGATGACTGCGAAACCTGCTGCCGTCATTATCCGAACGGACGCAGGGTGCTTTCGCAGGAGCAACAACAGGTTTTCGTTCTGAACGGTATTCAGACGCTGAGTGGCTACTGTTACAACCTGGGCAACGATCTGGTAAGCATGCACAATTGTGTCGATATTGTGCGACTTTCACCACAAAGCGAGGAAACCTTAAGCCTTGTTGACCGTTTTCGCGACAACGAAGCGGGCCAGGCCCCGTTAGCGATCGAGAAAAACCGGGACTGCAATGGCTACTGGCGTAAACTGCCGGGGATGGTTTTACAGACCACCGACTGAAACGCACATACAGGCAACAGAGAGTGGGCGTAAAGCGTTTTAATATAGCGAATGTTGCGCAATACTTAATAGTGCAGGGTATGAAACCTGCGCTATAACCTCTGGAGTACCCATGTCTGAGAAAAAAAACGTTCGCCTCTCTGTACTCGATCTTGCCCCTGTTCCTCAGGGCGCTACGCCACGTGATGCGTTTCAGAATTCACTTGCGCTGGCACGTCAGGCCGAAGCTCTGGGATTTGAACGTTACTGGTTAGCTGAGCACCATAATATGACCGGCATCGCCAGCGCCGCCACAGCCGTGTTAATCGGCTATCTAGCCGCAAACACCACGACGCTGCGTCTGGGCTCTGGCGGCATTATGTTGCCCAATCACGCGCCGCTGGTGATCGCAGAACAGTTCGGCACCCTGGCATCGCTGTATCCCGATCGCATCGATCTGGGATTAGGCCGTGCGCCAGGATCGGATCAGCGCACAATGCTGGCTTTACGTCGCAACCTGTCAGGCATGCAGGCCGATACGTTTCCGGATGATGTGGCCGAGCTGATTCACTGGTTTGATGCAGAAGCTGGCGCACAGCCGCCTGTTCAGCCGGTACCTGGTTTAGGGATGAAAATTCCCGTCTGGTTACTGGGTTCCAGCCTGTACAGCGCCCAGCTCTCGGCCAAAATGGGGCTGCCGTTTGCGTTTGCCTCGCATTTCGCACCGGACCAGCTGTTCCAGGCTCTGCATGTTTATCGTGAAAACTTTACACCGTCAGCCCGCCTTGCTGAACCTTATGCTACCGTCTGCATTAACATCGTGGCGGCGGATACGGAAAGCGACGCCCGTTTTCTGTTTACCTCAATGCAGCAGCAGTTTATTAATTTGCGTCGCGGCAAGCCCGGTCCGTTACCTGCCCCGGTGCAGAACATGGACAGCCTCTGGTCGCCGTCAGAACAGTATGGCGTCCAGCAGGCTCTGAGCATGTCGCTGGTCGGGGACGTGGATAAAGTGCGTCACGGTCTGGCCTCGCTGCTGCGTGAAACGCAGGCCGATGAGATCATGGTTAACGGTCAGATTTACGATACCGATGCACGTCTGCACTCCTTTAAGCTGGCGATGGAGGCGGCACGCGGGCTGTAAACGCCTCGCTCTGTTTCGCGCCAGGTAAAAGACAAAGACAAAAAGGGAAGCCTGCTGGCTTCCCTTTACTTATCTTGCTTCCCCGCTGTCTCAGCCGGTCTGCCCTGACAGGGATTTACCGCAAGGGCAAAAAAAAGGGAAGCCCGCAGGCTTCCCTTTTTATCATGCGAAATCGTCTCGCTTATGCGTCACGACGACGAGGTGCAGCAGCACCGTCTTCACGACGTGGACCACGACCGCCTTCACGGTTAAAGCTGCGTCCACCTTCACGGCGCTCAGAAGAGAAACGACGGCCCTGACCTTCAGGACGAGGACCACGACGCTCGCCAGAACCTGAACGACGCTCACCACGGCCACCTTCATGCGGCTGTGCATCACCCAGCAGTTGCATATTCATCGGCTTGTTGAGAATACGCGTACGGGTAAAGTGCTGCAGGACATCGCCCGGCATGCCTTTCGGCAGTTCGATCGTCGAGTGCGTACCAAACAGTTTGATGTTACCGATGTAACGGCTGCTGATGTCGCCTTCGTTAGCAATCGCGCCAACGATGTGACGAACTTCAACACCGTCATCACGGCCCACTTCAATGCGATACAGCTGCATGTCGCCAACATCGCGACGCTCACGACGTGGACGATCGCCATCACGGCTGTCACGTGGACCACGGCTGTCGCGACGATCATCACGCTCACGGAATTCGCGGCGCGGAGGACGCGGTGCGTCAGCAGGTACGATCAGCGGACGCTCACCCTGTGCCATTTTCAGCAGGGCGGCAGCCAGCGTTTCGATATCCAGCTCTTCTTCAGGCTGCATTTTGGTCAGCAGTGCACGGTACTGTTCCAGATCGCTGCTTTCCAGTTGCTGCTGAACTTTCGCGGCAAACTTAGCCAGACGACGCTGACCCAGCAGCTCTGCGTTTGGCAGCTCAACTTCCGGAATAGTCAGCTTCATGGTGCGTTCGATGTTGCGCAGCAGACGACGCTCGCGGTTCTCAACGAACAGCAGTGCGCGCCCCGCACGACCCGCACGACCCGTACGGCCAATACGGTGAACGTAAGATTCGGCGTCCATCGGGATATCGTAGTTAACAACCAGGCTGATACGCTCAACGTCCAGGCCACGAGCCGCAACGTCAGTCGCGATCAGGATGTCCAGACGACCATCTTTCAAACGCTCCAGCGTCTGCTCACGCAGGGCCTGGTTCATATCACCGTTCAGGGCCGCGCTGTTGTAACCGCTACGCTCCAGCGCTTCTGCGACTTCCAGAGTGGCATTTTTGGTACGAACGAAGATGATCGCCGCATCAAAATCTTCTGCTTCCAGGAAGCGAACCAGTGCATCGGTTTTACGGCCGTAAGCCGTCCAGTAGCTCTGGCTGATGTCAGGACGCGTTGTCAGGCTCGACTGAATACGCACTTCCTGCGGATCTTTCATGAAACGCTTGGTGATGCGACGAATCGCTTCTGGCATGGTGGCAGAGAACAGCGCGGTCTGATGACCTTCCGGGATCTGCGCCATGATGGTTTCAACGTCTTCGATGAAGCCCATACGTAACATTTCATCTGCTTCGTCCAGCACCAGACCACGCAGATTAGACAGATCTAACGTGCCACGCTTCAGGTGATCCAGCAGACGACCTGGGGTGCCCACAACAACCTGGGGTCCCTGGCGCAGAGCACGCAGCTGCACGTCATAACGCTGGCCGCCGTAAAGGGCAACTACGTTCAGACCGCGCATGTGCTTAGAGAATTCGGTCATCGCTTCAGCAACCTGAACCGCCAGTTCGCGGGTCGGAGCCAGCACCAAAATTTGCGGTGCTTTAATAGTCGGATCAATGTTGTTTAACAGCGGCAGAGAGAACGCTGCCGTTTTACCACTCCCGGTCTGCGCCATGCCTAACACGTCACGGCCCGCCAACAGGTGAGGAATACACTCAGCCTGGATTGGGGATGGCTTTACGTAGCCCATGCCGTTCAGTGATTCAAGGATGTCGGCGTTCAGGCCAAGGTCTGCAAAAGTGGTTTGAATATCAGTCATGTAGTACACGTGCCTCGTTGATTGCGGCGGCCAGTCTACATAACTCGTCGTGAAAACTTTCAGTCATTTTCATCAAAAAGTGTGAACCGGCTCAAATTAGAAGTTTTGACGAACAGAAAAGCCCTCATCCCTGAAGATGATGACTTGACAGGTTTACAGGCAAAAAAGTTCGTCAGCTATTGCTGGTCAGATTCTGATAAATCGTCTTGTGCCTGGCCGAGTAGCGCCAGTTCCAACAATGCGTATCGGTGTTCAACAAAGTTATTCACGTTGTTGGCGACCGCCAGTTTGAACAACGCTTCTGCGTTGTCCTTCTCCCCCAGACTTAGGTAATACTTACCTAAATAGAAGTTGGTTTCACTGAGATGTTCAGCGAGCGAGGTGTTATCCGTTGCGTCCGCCTTGAGACGTTCCATCAGTGTTGCTTCGCTGATGTCGCCCAGGTAGAACTCGACAATATTCCATCCCCATTGGTCCTTAACCGCTTTATCGTAACGCTGTTTAAGCGCCACTTTTGCTTTGGCTGCGTCCATCTTGCTTTCAACAAGATAGAGCCACAAGCTACGGAAAGGATCGTTAGGATCGTCTTGATAAAACGCCAGCAGATCATCTTGCGCTAACTTGTATCGACCACCGTAATAGAGGGCGATACCACGATTTAAATGCGCATAGTTGTAAGTTGGATCAAGCTCAAGTACAGAATCAAACGCTTCATAGGCGGCATCATAGTTGCCCGCCTGCGTTAAGTATATACCAAGATAGTTAAACACTTCTGGCATATCAGGTCTTATAGACAGCGCTTGCGAAAAATCGTTCCGCGCTAATGCCCTCAGACCCAGACTATCATACAACACTCCGCGCTCATATAACAGCTGTGCGCGTTCATCATCGGTAAGGGCTCGACTGGCAAGAATTTGTTCCATGCGAGCCAGAATCACTTCCTGCTGCAGTGTGGGCTGTAAAGGTACTGCAAGAACTTCGTTCTTACGCCAATTGGAGTTGCTGCATCCTGCCAGCGTCAAAGCTGTCGCAACAAAACACCAGCGCAAAAAAGGCTTCATTTCCCACTCCCGAATACAAACATTGGGACAACCGTCCTGTTATCCGCCTGCTGTGCACAAGGATTCCTGCCCTCGCGATGACACAAAAGCCTCCCCCTGCCAGGCAAGGAGAGGCAAATCAGGAAAGACTTATTCAGCGTCAGGTGCGCTCTCAGCTGCAACAGCCTCAGGCTTGGTTTCTGTCGCTTCTTTGATGCTCAGACGGACACGGCCCTGGCGATCCACTTCCATCACCTTCACCGGTACTTCCTGACCCATCTGCAGATAATCCGTCACTTTCTCAACGCGCTTATCAGCGATTTGTGAAATGTGCACCAGACCTTCTTTACCGCCGCCGATAGCAACGAAAGCACCGAAATCGACAATGCGCGTGACTTTACCGCTGTAAATGCGGCCCACTTCGATTTCAGCGGTGATCTCTTCGATGCGACGAATCGCTTCTTTCGCTTTCAGGCCATCAGTTGCTGCGATTTTCACCGTACCGTCATCTTCGATTTCGATGGTGGTGCCGGTTTCTTCGGTCAGCGCACGGATAACAGAACCGCCTTTACCGATCACATCTTTGATCTTATCTGAACTGATCTTGATGGTGTAAATGCGCGGTGCGAACTCAGAGATTTCCTGACGCGGCGTGCTGATAGCCTGCTCCATCACGCCCAGAATGTGCAGACGTGCACCTTTGGCCTGATTCAGCGCTACCTGCATGATCTCGCGGGTGATGCCTTCAATTTTGATGTCCATCTGCAGCGCGGTGATACCGTCACGGCTACCCGCCACTTTGAAGTCCATATCACCCAGGTGATCTTCATCACCCAGAATGTCAGACAGAACAACAAATTTGTCGTCTTCTTTTACCAGGCCCATCGCGATACCGGCAACAGACGCTTTAATAGGTACGCCCGCGTCCATCAGCGCCAGAGAAGCACCACAGACGGAAGCCATAGAAGATGAACCGTTTGATTCAGTGATTTCAGACACGACACGAACGGTGTAAGGGAAATCTTCCACTTTTGGCATTACGGCCAACACGCCGCGCTTCGCCAGACGACCGTGACCAATTTCACGACGCTTAGGCGAGCCCACCATACCGGTTTCACCTACTGAGTAGGGAGGGAAGTTGTAGTGGAACAGGAAGCTGTCGGTACGCTCACCCATCAGTTCATCCAGGTTCTGCGCATCGCGGGTGGTACCCAGCGTTGCGGTCACCAGCGCCTGTGTTTCACCACGGGTGAACAGGGCTGAACCATGGGTACGCGGCAGTACGCCGGTCCGCACGTCCAGACCACGAATCATGTCTTTTTCACGGCCATCGATACGCGGCTCGCCGTTCAGAATACGGGTACGAACAACCGTCTTCTCCAGGCTGTGCACGATATCACCGATTTCAGCCGCATCCAGGGATTCGTCTTCCGCCAGCAGCGCCGCGATGGTTTCGTCTTTGATGGCGTCAACCTGGGCATAACGCGCTTGCTTGTCAGTGATACGGTACGCATCGCTGATACGCGCTTCAGCCAGGGCCGCGACACGTGAAATCAGTGCGGTATTGGCCGCTTCTGGCTGCCAGTCCCAACGCGGTTTGCCCGCTTCAGCGACCAGTGCATTAATGTTTTCAATCACCACCTGCTGCTGATCGTGGCCGAACACCACAGCACCCAGCATTTGTTCTTCAGACAGGATTTCTGCTTCAGATTCCACCATCAGAACGGCGTTCTGCGTACCAGCAACCACCAGATCCAGACGTGACGTTTTCAGTTCGTCAGCCGTTGGGTTCAGTACGTACTGGTCATTGATATAACCCACACGCGCCGCACCGATTGGGCCATTGAAAGGCAGACCCGACAGCGCCAGCGCGGCAGAGGCACCGATCATCGCAACGATGTCTGGGTGAACCTGTGGGTTGACCGAAACAACGGTCGCAATCACCTGAACTTCGTTAACAAACCCTTCCGGGAACAGAGGACGCACCGGACGGTCAATCAGACGTGAAATCAGCGTTTCACCTTCGCTTGGACGACCTTCGCGACGGAAGAAGCTGCCCGGGATACGACCAGCAGCGTAAGTACGCTCCTGATAGTTAACGGTCAGTGGGAAGAAGTCCTGGCCTGGTTTGGTTTTTTTCTGGCCAACAACGGTGACAAAAACAGCGGTGTCATCCATGCTCACCATAACGGCGGCAGTCGCCTGGCGAGCCATCATGCCGGTTTCCAGCGTGACGGTATGTTGACCATATTGGAATTTGCGTACGATCGGATTAAGCAAAATCAAAGTCCTTAACATCGGGGCAGTGCTATCTTGAGCCTGCCATTAATTACCGATCTCCGTTGCATCCTCGCGACTAATGACAACCCTTAACCGCCCCTGCGGTAAAGCCTCTCATTAGCCGCGCGAACCTCTGCAAACAAAGATCACACCCAACAACAATACATGAGTTTGCTCAGGATTGCTGCGCATTGCTCGAAAAAAGGGGCCATAAAGGCCCCCTTTTCATGAAACTCGCACAAATCTGATCGCCAAAGGGGTTTTAGCACACATTTGTGGCATCCCAGACGATCCGATTTTAAGACTTAGCGACGCAGACCGAGGCTTTCGATCAGGCTGCTGTAGCGTGCAACGTCTTTACGCTTCAGGTAGTCCAGCAGCTTACGACGCTGAGATACCATGCGCAGCAGACCGCGGCGGCTGTGGTGGTCTTTTTTGTGCTCAGAGAAGTGGCCCTGCAGATGGCTGATCTGCGCGGTCAACAGTGCAACCTGAACTTCAGTTGAACCGCTGTCGTTAGCACCACGACCATATTTAGCAACGATCTCTGCTTTAGCTTCTACGCTTAGAGACATAATAAACTCCAGTTAAATGAATGTATGGGCGCCGATCTCTAATTCAGCATCCCGCTTTAAAGCCGCGCTATTCTACTCTTCGCCAGAAGGCAACGCAAATGCCCTTAATGAAAAGCGCACAACTTAATTCTGATACTCAACCACTAAACGGCGTGGAGCAATCCGGCCATCGTCGGCCACTTCTGCCATACCGATAAACTTGCGTGTTTCACCTTCGGTGACCCGAACCAGCCCCTGGTCAGGTGCCTGACTTGCATGCACCGGCTGGCCCTGTTTAAAGTAGGCCGCCACATCCGCTGACAGGTTGACCGCAGGAAAATCCGCAGCCGGACTGTCCATGGGCAGCAGCAGAGGATCGAGCTGTAACGCCAGATCGTCGCCTGAGGCGTTCGCCTCTGCCTGCAACGCCTGAAGCTGCTCCAGCGTGACCATTCTTTCGAAGGGATAGCGTGCTACCTGCAAACGACGCAGCATGATGACATGCGCACCGCAGCCCAGCTTTTCACCCAAATCGTCAATAATGGTACGGATGTACGTACCTTTAGAGCAGTGAATTTCCAGCTCAAGCTCACTGCCCTGCCAGCGAATAAACTGCAAGTCATACACGGTGATCGGCCGGGGCTCACGTTCGATAGTGATGCCTTCGCGGGCATATTCATACAGTTTCCGGCCCTGATGTTTCAATGCTGAAAACATCGACGGCACCTGCATAATGTCACCACGAAAACTGTCCAGTGCGGTATCCAGATCGGCCTGGGTAAAGGTCACGGGACGAGTTTGTACCCGGTTCCCGTCCGCATCGGAGGTATCGGTACGTTCACCTAACCGGGCAATCACGCGATAACGCTTATCGGAATCCAGCAGATACTGCGAGAACTTGGTGGCTTCACCCAGACAGATCGGCAACATGCCGGTTGCCAGCGGATCAAGTGCACCTGTGTGTCCTGCACGGTTAGCGTTAAAAATGCGCTTCACCTTCTGCAGAACATCGTTAGACGACATGCCTTGTGGCTTATCCAGCAACAAAACGCCATGGACGTCGCGACCGCGACGACGAGGACGACTCATTACGCCTCCTCGTCATCATCCGTGGTTTCTGGACCACGACGCTCAACGTCTTTTTTCACCACGTTAGTCACGAGGTTGGACATGCGCATCCCTTCAATCAACGAGTTATCGTAGAAGAAGGTCAGTTCAGGCACGATACGCAGGCGCATGGCTTTACCCAGCAGCGTACGGATATAACCCGAGGCTTCTTTCAACGCTTTCAGGCCATTTTTTACGGCTTCTTCATCTTGATCGTTGAGGAATGTCACAAACACTTTGGCGTAAGCGAGGTCACGTGATACCTCAACACCCGAAACGGTCACCATCATGCCAAGGCGTGGATCTTTAATCTCACGCTGCAGAATCATCGCAATCTCTTTTTGCAGCTCCTGTGATACACGCTGCGGACGGCCAAATTCTTTCGCCATTTTTATTTCTCCCAAATAATTCGGGAGGCCAGCGGCCTCCCAAATTGCATCATCAACGCCAGGACTTAAGCGATGGTGCGTTTAACTTCAATCACTTCGAAGACTTCGATCATATCGCCGACACGAACGTCATTATAGTTCTTCACGCCGATACCGCACTCCATGCCGTTACGCACTTCGTTAACGTCATCTTTAAAGCGACGCAGTGATTCAAGCTCACCTTCGTAGATCACCACGTTATCGCGCAGGACGCGGATTGGGTTGTGACGCTTGATGTTACCTTCCGTCACCATACAACCTGCGATAGCACCAAATTTCGGTGATTTGAACACGTCACGCACTTCAGCCAGACCGATGATCTGCTGTTTGTACTCTGGTGCCAGCATACCGCTCATTGCGGCTTTCACTTCGTCAATCAGGTTATAGATGACGGAGTAATAACGCAGATCCAGGCTTTCAGCGTCGATGACGCGACGCGCAGATGCGTCCGCACGGACGTTAAAGCCAAGGATAATCGCGTTAGATGCGGCTGCCAGCGTCGCGTCGGTTTCGGTGATACCACCTACGCCTGAACCCACAATCTTCACCTTCACTTCGTCGGTGGAGAGTTTGAGCAGGGAGTCGGAGATCGCTTCCACAGAGCCCTGAACGTCGGCTTTCAGCACGATGTTCAGTTCAGATACTTCGCCTTCGGTCATGTTAGCAAACATGTTTTCCAGCTTAGATTTCTGCTGACGTGCCAGTTTCACTTCGCGGAATTTGCCCTGACGATACAGTGCCACTTCACGGGCTTTCTTCTCGTCACGCACCACGGTCGCTTCATCACCTGCCGCCGGAACACCGGACAAGCCGAGGATCTCAACCGGGATAGACGGGCCCGCTTCCATGACTTCACGTCCCAGTTCGTCACGCATTGCACGAACACGGCCGTATTCGAAGCCACAAAGAACGATATCGCCTTTGTTCAGCGTACCTTCGCGTACCAGAACGGTCGCAACCGGACCACGACCTTTGTCGAGGAACGATTCGATCACAACGCCGCTGGCCATACCGGCACGAATGGCCGTCAGCTCAAGCACTTCTGCCTGCAGCAGAATCGCGTTCAGCAGATCGTCAATACCGGTACCCGCTTTCGCAGAGACGTTGACGAACATGTTTTCGCCGCCCCACTCTTCCGGAATGATGCCGTACTGTGTCAGTTCATTTTTAACACGATCCGGATCGGCTTCTGGCTTATCGCACTTGTTGACAGCAACCACAACCGGCACTTTCGCGGCTTTGGCGTGCTGAATCGCTTCGATGGTTTGTGGCATCACACCGTCATCTGCCGCCACCACAAGGATAACGATATCCGTTGCCTGCGCACCACGTGCACGCATCGCGGTAAACGCGGCGTGGCCCGGGGTATCCAGGAAGGTGATCATACCGTTGTCGGTTTCGACGTGGTATGCACCGATGTGCTGTGTAATCCCGCCCGCTTCGCCAGAGGCGATTTTGGTCGAGCGGATGTAATCCAGCAGTGAGGTTTTACCGTGGTCAACGTGGCCCATAATGGTCACGACCGGCGCACGCGCTTCCTGCGCTGCATCGGTATCACGATCGTCCATTACCGCTTCTTCCAGCTCGTTTTCACGACGAAGGGTCACCTTGTGGCCCATTTCTTCGGCAACCAGCTGTGCGGTTTCCTGGTCGATAACCTGGTTGATGGTCGCCATAGCGCCCATTTTCATCATCGCTTTGATGACCAGTGAACCTTTAACGGCCATTTTGTTAGCCAGTTCAGCAACGGTGATGGTTTCGCCAATCACCACATCGCGGTTAACCGCCTGTGCTGGCTTGTTGAAGCCCTGCTGCAGAGCGCTTGGCTTACGATGCTTACCACCTTTACCACCACGAACCTGCGCACGGGCTTCTTCGCGGTCGGTTTTGGCTTCTGAATGCTTGTTGCCTTTTTTCACCGGACGCGCGGCTTTAGCACTGCGCGTGCGGGCACGACCCGCTTCGACCTGACGATCGTTCTCGTCTTCGGCCTGACGGGCATGTGTTGAGGTGGTGACGTGATAGTCGCCCTTATCCTCTTCTTCAGGCTTTTCCCATTCAGCCGCTTTTTCTTCGGCTAAACGGCGGGCTTCTTCCGCGGCGAGGCGGGCAGCCTCTTCCAGCTTACGACGCGCTTCTTCTTCCGCTTTACGCTTCAGTTCAGCGGCTTCAGCTTCACGACGTGCTTTATCGGACTGGGCGGCCTTGGTCACTTCGTCGGTAGGTTGATTAGTCACTTTCTCATTTTCCGCTGCTGCACGCTTAGCCTTTTCAGCGGCTTCGCGCCTGGCTTTCTCTTCGGCTTCACGTTGCGCTTTTTGTTCCGCTTCACGACGCGCCTGTTCAGCGGCCTCGCGTTGCGCCTGCTCTTCCGCTTCACGCTGCGCCTCGGCTTCTGCTTCTGCCTGAGCTTGCTCAGACTCTGCATCACCTTTTACATACGTGCGCTTTTTGCGGACTTCGATTTGCACCGATTTACTTTTACCCCCGGTGCCAGGAATATTCAAGGTACTACGCGTTTTGCGCTGCAGGGTCAGTTTGCCTGAACCGGCCTGACCATGCTTCAGGTGAGACAGTAAGGTTTCTTTCTCATGCTGGGTCACCGCATCATTTTCAGACTTTGGGATCCCCGCATCAGCAAACTGCTGTACCAGGCGATCGACCGAAGTCTGAATTTCTGCTGCCAGCGATTTTACGGTTACATCTGTCATGCTGTTCCTTCCTGTTATTACGCGTCATCGCCGAACCAGCAGATATTGCGTGCGGCCATAATCAGCGCGCCAGCTTGCTCATCAGTCAGCCCTTCAATATCAGTCAGATCGTCAACACCTTGCTCAGCAAGGTCTTCCAGCGTGCAAACGCCTTTGGATGCCAGGCGGAAAGCCAGTGCACGATCCAGACCCTCAAGATTCAAGAGGTCTTCTGCAGGTTCCTGATTCCCCAGGCTCTCTTCTTTAGCCAGTGCCAGGGTGGTTAACGCATTTTTTGCTCGTTCACGCAGGGCTTCAATGGTCTCTTCGTCGAGGCCGTCGATTTCCAACAGCTCGTTAATTGGCACATAGGCCAGTTCTTCCAACGATGAGAAGCCCTCTTCCACCAGAATGGTGGCGAACTCTTCGTCGATGTCGAGATGTTTAGTGAACATATCGATCGCTGCATGGGCTTCAGCCTGATGCTTCGCCTGCAGATCATCGACGGTCATCACGTTCAGCTCCCAGCCACTCAGCTGTGAAGCCAGACGCACGTTTTGGCCATTACGGCCGATCGCCTGGGCCAGATTGCCAGCCTCAACGGCGATATCCATCGTGTGGTTGTCTTCATCAACCACGATTGACGCCACATCAGCCGGAGCCATGGCGTTAATAACAAACTGTGCCGGGTTGTCGTCCCACAGCACGATATCGATACGCTCGCCGCCCAGTTCACTGGACACGGCCTGAACACGCGCACCGCGCATACCGACGCAGGCACCCACCGGATCAATACGTTTGTCGTTCGTTTTTACTGCAATTTTAGCGCGTGAACCCGGATCGCGGGCTGCGGCTTTAATTTCAAGCACTTCTTCGCCAATTTCTGGTACTTCAATGCGGAACAGTTCGATCAGCATTTCTGGCTTTGAGCGGGTCACAAACAGCTGTGCACCACGCGCTTCCGGGCGAACGGCATACAGAACACCACGAATACGGTCACCAGGGCGGAAGTTTTCGCGCGGCAGCATATCCTCACGCAGGATTACCGCTTCAGCATTGTTGCCCAGATCCAGTGAAATATTGTCACGGTTAACTTTTTTCACCACGCCGGTGATGATTTCGCCTTCCTGCTCACGGAACTGATCCACGACCATTGCGCGCTCGGCTTCACGTACTTTTTGCACGATAACCTGTTTTGCGGTCTGGGTAGTAATGCGGTCAAAGGTGACAGATTCAATCTGATCTTCAACGTAGTCGCCCAGATTGAGGGACTCATCTTCGTAGCGAGCCGCATCCAGCGTGATCTCACGCGTTGGCTGAGTGACCTGCTCTACGATTTCCCAACGGCGGAACGTATCAAAGTCGCCACTTCTGCGGTCGATGCTGACGCGGACGTCAATTTCCTGCTCGTACTTTTTCTTGGTCGCAGTCGCCAGCGCGCTCTCCAGCGCTTCGAAGATTTTCTCACGCGGCAGGGCTTTTTCGTTAGAAACGGCTTCTACAACAGCTAAGATCTCTTTGTTCATCCTGGTTAGCCTCAATCCGGACTTTTAAAAGTGGGGGACCAGGTTCGCTTTCTGAATATTACTCAGCGCGAACACCTCGTCATTACCCTCAACGTTTACCGTTATCATCTCGCCTTCTACAGACTTGATGATTCCCTGCCATTTACGGCGGTTTTGAACGGCCATACGCAGCACCAGGCTCACCTCATCGCCGGTAAAGCGTGCATAATGTTCTGCAGTGAACAGAGGACGGTCGAGCCCCGGTGAGGACACTTCAAGGTGGTAAGGGACGGTGATGGGATCTTCCACATCCATCACGGCACTCACCTGGTGGCTGACGTCCGCGCAATCGTCAACATTGATGCCATCTTCACTGTCAATATAGATGCGCAGGGTTGATGTGCGACCACGAACGAATTCAATTCCGACCAGTTCGTAGCCGAGCGCTTCTACCGGAGCAGATACCAACTCTGTCAATTTTTGCTCTAATGTGGACAAGCCCACCCCCAAGACATAAAAAAAGGGCCTATAGCCCAGTATTACGATTCGCTAATAACAAAAAACCCCGAATAGTCGGGGCTTTTTATCACTGGACCCTGTATGCCGCATTGCGGCCCGGACGCCCATCCAAAAGAATTTTTTTCAAAATTCGCTGCTAATGCGCCCGTCGATGCATACAGTATATTTGAAAAAGAACTCTAAGGGAAAGTGGTTGCGGGGGCCGGATTTGAACCGACGACCTTCGGGTTATGAGCCCGACGAGCTACCAGGCTGCTCCACCCCGCGTCCGAAAACGTGGCGAATGTTACGCCGATCATGCATAAAATGCAAGTCTAACTAAGATTTGGTACCGAGGACGGGACTTGAACCCGTAAGCCCTTTCGAGCACTACCACCTCAAGGTAGCGTGTCTACCAATTTCACCACCTCGGTACTGCACTGACTGCGACGCTGAACTGCCGCTTATGACGCTTAACGCTATTAATGCGGGATATCGTTGCCCGGCGTAGCCGGTTTAGCTGGCTGAGTCTGCTGTTGAGACTGAGCTGGCGCAGTGAGGCTATCCCACTCACTTCCTTTGGCTGTTTTATTACTGTTCAGGTTACCCAGAATCAAGCTAATGACGAAAAACAGCGTAGCCAGTACGGCGGTCATACGAGTCATGAAATTACCTGACCCGGTTGAACCGAACAGCGTACCTGACGCGCCTGCACCGAATGATGCACCCATATCAGCGCCTTTTCCTTGCTGCAGCATGATAAGACCTACCAAGCCAATTGCTACAATAAGGAAAACAACCAACAGAGCTTCGTACATAATCAACCTGTTTCCTTGCGCGTAATCCGCACAGTTAAAGCTTCAACCAATTTGACGGGGAGTTTCTTCATCACCCATCAGAAGCGGGTGTGAATACTAACCAATGGCGCATACCTCTGCAAGTGCAATTTACATGCGGCACGCTGATTGCAGAAAAAAGCGCCAGTGCGATGATTTTGCAGGCAGGTTCACTGCGATGTCCCCGCCTGCCAGCTGCCTCAGACGGCTTTAACCGCATCGGCAATTCGATTCGCCAGCGCCGTCACCTGGGTTTCATCCTCACCCTCTACCATTACGCGGATTAGCGGTTCCGTGCCCGATTTACGCAGCAGCACGCGTCCTTTTCCGGCCAGGGCTTTTTCCACGTCCTCGGCTACCGCTTTAACGGCATCGCTTTCCAGCGGATCGTGCTCGCCGGCGAAGCGGACATTTACCAGCACCTGAGGCAGCATTTTCATGCCGGTGCAGAGATCATGCAGGCTCATATGGTTACGAACCATAGCTGTAAGTACTTGCAAACTTGCAACGATACCGTCACCCGTAGCGATCTTATCCAGCAGGATCACATGACCGGAGTTTTCCGCTCCCAGGCGCCAGCCTTTTTCCTGCATTTTTTCCAGTACATAGCGGTCGCCCACTTTTGCACGAACAAACGGAATACCCAGCTGTTTCAGCGCCAGCTCCAGCCCCATGTTGCTCATCAGCGTGCCGACCACACCACCGCGCAACTGTCCCTGACGCAGACCTTCGCGGGCGATGATATACAGAATCTGGTCCCCATCCACTTTCTTGCCAAGGTGGTCGACCATCATGATGCGATCGCCGTCACCGTCATAGGCCAGACCGATGTCCGCTTTTTCAGCCAGTACGCGTTCCTGCAGCATCCTGAGATCGGTCGCGCCGCATGCTTTATTAATGTTCATGCCATCAGGCTGGACGCCAACTGCAATCACCGTCGCACCGAGTTCACGCAGGACATTAGGCGCAATGTGATAAGTGGCACCGTTTGCACAGTCGACGACAATTTTCAGGCCACTGAGGCTGAGTTCGCTGGGGAACGTACCTTTACAAAATTCAATGTAACGCCCGGCCGCGTCAACAATACGGCTGGCACGCCCCAACTGGGCGGATTCCACGCAGGTAAGCGGTTTTTCCATTTCCAGTTCGATCGCCTCTTCCACGTCATCGGGCAGTTTCGTCCCTTCGGCGGAGAAAAACTTAATGCCGTTATCATCAAACGGATTGTGCGACGCGGAAATCACGATGCCGGCTTCGGCACGGAACGTGCGGGTCAGATAGGCAATAGCGGGCGTGGGCATTGGGCCGGTAAACGCCGCAGACAACCCTGCGGCTGCGAGACCGGCTTCCAGCGCGGATTCCAGCATATAGCCTGAAATGCGCGTGTCTTTACCAATGATAATTTTTTTGGAGCCGTGACGGGCCAGCACTTTACCCGCCGCCCAGCCGAGCTTTAATACAAAGTCAGGGGTAATCGGTGACTCACCGACTTTGCCGCGAATCCCATCAGTACCGAAATATTTACGTTCGCTCATGCTCTGTCATCCTTTCGCTCTTTGTGTCGCTTCAACCACCCGCATCGCTTCGACGGTTTCTTTTACATCGTGGGCGCGAATAATGTGCGCGCCCTGCATGGCGGCAATAACCGCACAGGCCAGGCTGCCCGTCAGGCGCTGGGAAGGCCCCACATTCAGCAGTTGTCCAATCATTGATTTGCGTGACATGCCAACCAGCAGCGGCAGCGCAAAACGGTGAAATTTACTGAGGTGGGCCAGCAGTTCATAATTGTGGCTGAGATTCTTACCGAAACCGAAGCCCGGGTCGAGTAACAGATTCTCTTTTTTTATGCCTGCGGCTTCGCAGCGGGCCAGTTGTTCAACGAAGTAAGTGTCCACTTCGCTTACAATATCCTTATAGGCTGGTGCCTGCTGCATCGTACGCGGTTCGCCCTGCATATGCATCAGACAAACCGGTAAGCCCGTTGCCGCTGCCGCTGCCAACGCGCCAGGCTCAGACAGCGAGCGCACATCATTGATAATGTGAGCCCCTGCGCTGGCGGCTTCACGAATCACGTCGGCTTTGGACGTATCGACTGATATCCATACCTCAAAGCGTTGAGCGATAGCTTCGACCACCGGAATCACCCGTTCAAGCTCCTCCTCAACGCTCACTTCATCAGCGCCCGGACGCGTGGACTCGCCCCCCACGTCAATGATTGTTGCGCCAGCGTTCACCATCTCGTTAGTGTGCGTTAACGCATCGACCAGCGCATTGTGTTTACCACCATCGGAAAAAGAGTCCGGCGTGACGTTGAGAATGCCCATCACATGTGGAAATGACAAATCGAGATGGGAATCACGGGCGAACAGTTTCATGGTGAAAAACTCCTTGTGGCTCAATGTATAGATGTAAAAAACCCCGGACCAGCCGGGGTTTTATTAAAAGACCTGACGTCTTATTTGTCGAACTGTTCTGACATGGTATTGCCTGGATTCGGCGTACGCGGTTCATCGACCGGACGCGGGGCCTTTGGCGTACCGTTACTGTCTGAATTGCTGCTGCCCGGATCTTCCCAGCCTGCTGGCGGACGCACTTCACGGCGTGCCATCAGGTCGTCAATCTGCGGTGCATCAATGGTTTCATACTTCATCAGCGCATCTTTCATCGCGTGAAGAATGTCCATGTTTTCGCCCAGAATCTGGCGAGCGCGCTGATAGTTCGTATCGATCAGGTGTTTAACTTCCTGGTCGATAATACGGGCAGTTTCATCTGACATATGCTTGGCTTTTGCCACTGAACGGCCCAGGAACACTTCACCGTCTTCTTCAGCATACAGCAGCGGGCCCAGTTTCTCAGAGAAGCCCCACTGGGTAACCATGTTACGGGCCAGGTTGGTCGCCACTTTGATATCGTTAGAGGCACCGGTAGAGACATGTTCTGCACCGTAGATGATCTCTTCCGCCAGACGACCGCCGTACAGGGTCGAAATCTGACTTTCCAGCTTCTGACGGCTTGCGCTAATCGCATCGCCTTCAGGCAGGAAGAAGGTCACACCTAATGCACGACCGCGCGGAATAATGGTCACTTTGTGCACCGGATCGTGTTCCGGTACCAGACGACCAATAATCGCGTGGCCGGCCTCATGGTAAGCCGTAGACTCTTTCTGTGCTTCGGTCATCACCATGGAACGGCGCTCTGCACCCATCATGATTTTGTCTTTGGCTTTTTCAAATTCCACCATCGACACAACGCGTTTATTGCTGCGTGCAGCAAACAGCGCCGCTTCGTTCACCAGGTTCGCCAGATCGGCACCGGAGAAGCCTGGCGTACCGCGCGCAATGATGGCCGCATCAATGTCGGTTGCCAGGGGTACACGACGCATATGCACTTTCAGAATCTGCTCACGACCACGTACGTCTGGCAAGCCCACGACAACCTGACGGTCAAAGCGGCCAGGGCGCAGCAGCGCAGGGTCAAGTACGTCTGGACGGTTGGTCGCGGCAATCACGATGATGCCTTCGTTACCTTCAAAGCCATCCATTTCAACCAGCATCTGGTTCAGGGTTTGTTCACGCTCATCGTGCCCTCCCCCTAAACCGGCACCACGCTGGCGACCAACGGCATCGATCTCATCGATGAAGATAATGCACGGTGCCGCTTTCTTAGCCTGTTCAAACATGTCACGGACGCGAGACGCACCCACACCGACGAACATTTCAACAAAGTCAGAACCTGAAATGGTAAAGAACGGTACTTTCGCTTCACCGGCAATGGCTTTCGCCAGCAGGGTTTTACCGGTACCCGGCGGGCCGACCATCAGAACGCCTTTCGGGATTTTACCCCCCAGCTTCTGGAAACGGCTCGGTTCACGCAGGTATTCGACCAGCTCACCGACTTCCTCTTTCGCTTCGTCACAGCCTGCTACGTCAGCAAAAGTGGTTTTAATCTGATCTTCCGTTAGCATGCGGGCTTTGCTCTTACCAAAGGACATTGCGCCTTTGCCGCCACCGCCCTGCATTTGCCGCATGAAGAAAATCCACACACCAATCAGCAGTAACATTGGGAACCAGGAAATGAAGATCGACGCCAGCAGGCTTGGCTCTTCAGGCGGCTCACCAACCACTTTAACGTTCTTGGTCAACAGGTTATCGAGTAACTTGGGATCATTGACAGGAATGTAGGTGGTGTATTTATTACTGTCTTTTTTGGTTACGTTAATTTCACGCCCGTTAATACGTGCCTCGCGGACCTGATCCTGGTTCACTTCCGACAGGAAGGTTGAATAATCAACCCTACGGCCATTTGACTCGCTGGGCCCAAAGCTCTGGAAGACTGACATCAGTACAACCGCGATGACTAGCCAGAGAATCAGGTTTTTCGCCATGTCACTCAAGGGATTAACCTCATATTACAACGGTGTTAACAGATAGCGTAGGGTACTATAGATCCTTCGTACATGGAATCGCAGCGGGAAGGCTGGATGATCCACCACGTTGGCTACAGCTTGCGCCCAGTCGCCACAATATAAACTTCACGTGAACGTGAACGTGAAGCGTCAGGCTTACGTATTTTCACTTTCGTGAACAGGGATCGAATTTCCCGCAGGTATTCATCAAAGCCATCCCCCTGGAACACTTTCACTACAAAACTCCCGCCGGGAGCCAAAATGTCACGACACATCTCTAACGCCAGCTCAACCAAATACATCGACCGGGGAATATCTACGGCAGGTGTACCACTCATATTCGGTGCCATATCAGACATGACGACCTGGACTTTCTGATCGCCCACACGCTCAAGCAACGCGTTAATCACCGATTCTTCACGAAAATCGCCTTGAAGAAAATCGACACCAACAATAGGATCCATAGGCAGGATATCACATGCAATGACACGCCCTTTGGACCCAATTTGCTGTACCACATATTGCGACCAGCCACCGGGTGCAGCACCCAGATCTACCACGGTCATACCGGGTTTGAAAAGCTTGTCACCCTGTTGTATTTCATCAAGTTTAAACCAGGCGCGCGAACGCAACCCTTTTTTCTGTGCCTGGAGCACGTATTTATCGCTAAAGTGTTCCTGTAGCCAGCGGCTGGAGCTGGCTGAACGCTTTTTACCGGTCATAAAATTTCCAACTAAATCGTCATCGTAGCGATAAATCTGCACGCAGTAGGTTGCGTCGATTTGGCGATATACCCGAGATGGCGGTAGAATGAACCGTTTTCAATCCCCGAGTAAGTAAATAATACGATGAATCTAAGTACCAAACAAAAACAGCACCTGAAAAGCCTCGCCCATCCGCTCAAGCCAGTCGTCATGCTCGGAGGCAATGGCCTGACCGAAGGTGTGCTGGCAGAGATCGAACACGCGCTGGGACACCACGAGTTAATCAAGGTGAAAGTCGCCTCTGAAGATCGTGAGACCCGTCAGCTGATCGTCGACGCTATCGTACGTGAAACTGGCGCCGTCAACGTTCAGTTGATAGGTAAAACGCTGGTGCTGTATCGCCCCGCTAAAGAGAGCAAGATTTCTCTGCCACGTTAAGTGGGCAAAGAAAGTGCCATGCTCTTACATGGGATAAAAGGCCGCAGCGCGGCCTTTTTCCTTTCTTTACATTGTACTGCAACCCGTTACAAAAGGTTGCCACCTGTCAGATGTATTCCACCTTCAGGATTTCGTACTCCACATCGCCGCCCGGCGTTTTAATAATCGCCACGTCATCGGCTTCTTTCCCCACCAGGCCACGCGCCATTGGCGAGTTAACAGAAATCAGATTTTGCTTAAAGTCTGCTTCGTCATCACCTACGATGCGGTACGTAAACTCTTCATCCGTATCCACATTCAGGACCGTCACCGTCGCGCCAAAAATGACGCGGCCGGTTTTAGGCATTTGGGTGACGTCGATAACCTGCGCATTAGAGAGTTTGGCCTCAATCTCCTGAATGCGTCCCTCACAGAACCCCTGTTCTTCACGCGCAGCGTGGTATTCGGCATTCTCTTTCAAATCGCCGTGCTCGCGGGCCTCCGCGATGGAGGCAATAATGCGCGGGCGTTTCACCGTTTTCAGCTCATGCAGCTCTTCGCGCAGCCTTTCAGCGCCTCTTAACGTCATCGGAATCTGGTTCATTTTAGCTCCTCGTCATCAATCCTGTTTCACGGTGCATCCTGACCGGTGACTGCAGAAAAAAGCGTTCTGCGGCGCCATGCCTCATTTTGCAAATAAAAGAAGACTGACCCGGAAATGTTCCAGGCCAGAAAAGGTTTTGCAATTTGATACGTATTTTACCCCAGAGTTCCCTGCGGGTCATCGTTTACTTTGCACCGTCCAGGGACGTAGTATTGTCGCCTTCACCTGTCAGTTGCCGCGAGATTATGCGATTTTCACGACTTGTTACCGGATTAACCTGTGCGTTTATGCTGCAGGCACAAGCAGCACCCGTTGATGAATACATGCAGTATCTGCCAGATGGTGCCAACCTGGCTTTACTGGTGCAAAAAGTGGGCGCAACTACGCCGATCATTGATTACCACGGGAAACAGATGGCGCTTCCCGCCAGTACCATGAAAGTCATCACCGCGCTGGCGGCATTACTGGAACTGGGCGGTGATTATCGTTTTCAAACGACCTTTGAGACCAAAGGTGCGCTGATCGATGGCACACTGAATGGCGATCTTGTTGCCCGTTTCGCTGGCGATCCCACATTGGGCCGCCAGGATCTGCGTAATATGGTCGCAGCCTTAAAAAAACAAGGCATCACACATATCAAAGGCAATCTGGTCATTGATACCTCGGTGTTTGCCAGCCATGATGCGGCGCCGGGTTGGCCGTGGAACGATATGACGCAGTGCTTTAGCGCACCGCCCGCTGCGGCTATCGTCGATAAAAACTGTTTCTCCGTGTCGCTCTACAGTGCGGATAAGCCCGGCGAAAACGCCTTCGTGCGCATCGCCTCTTATTATCCGGCGCACATGCTGAGCCAGGTGCGCACCATTGGGCGCAACAGTGGCGAGGGTCAGTATTGCGAACTGGATGTGGTGCCAGGTGAGCTGAACCGCTATACCCTGACCGGCTGTCTGCGTCAGCGTAGCGATCCCCTTCCGCTGGCCTTTGCCGTTCAGGATGGTGCCGCCTGGGCCGGCGAGATTCTGAAATCTGAACTGCGTTCCGCCGGTATTGATTACAGCGGACATCTGCTGCGCCAGACACAGGTCACTGAGCCGGGCACCGTGCTGGCCTCAACCCAGTCTGCGCCGCTGCATACGCTGCTGCATATGATGCTGAAGAAGTCCGACAATATGATCGCCGACACGGTGTTCCGCACCATTGGCCATCATTACTTTAATGTGCCGGGCACCTTCCGCGCCGGGTCAGACGCGGTGCGCCGTATCCTGCGTGAAAAAGCGAATATCGATTTGGGTAACAGTATTCAGGTTGATGGTTCCGGCTTGTCGCGCCACGATCTCATCTCTCCTGCCACCATGATGCAGGTGCTGCAGTACATTGCGCAAAATGACAGCAAGCTGGATTATATTTCCATGCTGCCCCTGGCGGGTCATGACGGCACGCTGCAATATCGCGGCGGCCTGCATGAAGCCGGTCTGGATGGCAAAGTCTCTGCCAAAACGGGTTCACTGCAGGGCGTTTACAACCTTGCCGGTTTTATCACCACGTCCAGCGGGGCGCGCGTCGCGTTTGTGCAGTTCCTGTCCGGCTATGCGGTACCGCCGGAAGATCAGCGCACGCGCCGTATTCCACTGGTGCGGTTCGAAAGTCGGCTCTATCGCGATATCAACAAGAACTACTAACTGATGTCGATAAAAGCGCAGTGGGATTAACGCTGCTGCGCTTTTTTATTGCCCTGACAGGCGTTCGCCCTTCCCCTTTCCCTCACTGTTTTATTCTTACTGCCATCGCGTTAGTGACGTTCCTCGGGCTGACGCCACGAGCCATTAAACACGCCGTGAGCCGCGATACGTTAGCCACGTAAGCGAACCTCAGGCTTTTATGCGAAGGAGGGAAAGCATGGTGAAATGTAGGCTGTATGAAGAAACTGGCAGGCATATGCCAGGGCTGCGCGGGTGAACCCAGCGCCTGCCCGCTGGATTTCGGCGTATACGTCGAAGCGGGTAGCAGGCGGTTTGTCCCCTGCCTGCGGCATTTGAGTTATCAACGGCAAGGCGTGATAGCGGGCAAAGACAGGCCGGAAAGAAAACTGCCCCCATTCCGGCAGAAGGGGGCAGCAAAGTGTGTTAACGCTGATAAATGATTTCGACGCCTTCGTCGTCATCTTCATCCCAGTCGTCATCCCACTCTTCATCGTCTTCAACAGCCGCGTTCTCGAGGGCTTCTTTGTGGTAGTCGTCCCACATGAATTCCACTTTCTCAGGCTGTTTTTCTTCAACGTCCGCTTCTTTCGGATTGGCGTTGATAAAGCTCATCACATCCCAGCACAGGTCGGTCACGCCCTGACGGCTGGCCGCCGAAATAAGGTAGTACTTCTCTTCCCAGCCCAGCGCCTCAGCAATGGCTTTTGCGCGCGCCTGTGCTTCTTCTTCATCAATCAGATCGACTTTGTTAAACACCAGCCAGCGCGGCTTGTTGAATAACTTATCGCTGTATTTTTCCAGCTCACCCAGAATAATACGGGCGTTCTCAACCGGATCGCTCTCGTCAATCGGGGCGATGTCAATCAGGTGCAACAGAACACGGCAGCGTTCCAGATGTTTCAGGAAGCGAATCCCCAGACCGGCGCCTTCTGCAGCACCTTCAATCAGCCCCGGAATATCGGCGACGACGAAGCTCTGCTCGCTGTCCATACGTACAACGCCCAGGCTGGGTACCAGGGTGGTAAAAGGATAATCAGCCACTTTCGGCTTGGCAGCGGAAACCGCACGGATAAAGGTGGATTTACCGGCATTCGGTAAGCCCAGCATGCCCACGTCAGCCAGCAGCATCAGCTCCAGTTGCAGGTCACGTTTCTCGCCTGCGGTGCCCATGGTTTTCTGCCGTGGGGTACGGTTGACCGAGGATTTAAAACGGGTGTTACCCAGACCGTGCCAGCCGCCTTTTGCCACCATCAGCGTCTGCTGGTGACGCGTCATATCGCCCAGTGTCTCGCCCGTTCCCTGGTCAATAACGCGGGTTCCGACGGGGACTTTAATCGTAATATCTTTGCCGCGTTTACCCGTACAGTCGCGACTCTGACCATTCTGACCACGCTCAGCGCGGAAAGATTTTTCGAAACGATAATCGATCAGGGTGTTAAGGTTTTCGTCAGCGACTAAATATACGTCACCGCCGTCACCACCATCACCGCCGTCCGGGCCGCCTTTTGGGATATATTTTTCACGGCGGAAACTGACACAGCCATTACCGCCATCACCTGCGACGACCAAAATTGTCGCTTCATCAACAAACTTCATTTTCTTTCTCCGTCACACAATCGTCTGCAACAGGCTGCAAACGGGTCCGCCAGGGTCGTTCTGCGCTGACCAGCGGCGGATAAATCAAAACTGGCTCTCGCCAGCATGTACATAAAGTGTACAACACGCAGCCAGGCTATGTCGCCTGTCTGGCGACAGGTCGCAGAATGTAAAAAGCCCCACAAGAGTTGCGGGGCCTTCAATTCGTGCGTTCAGACGGTAACCGTCTGCGTCACGACAACCTTACTCAGCAACGATGCTGATGTATTTACGGTTGTTCGGACCTTTAACTTCGAATTTTACTTTGCCGTCTGCGGTAGCAAACAGAGTGTGGTCACGACCACAACCTACGTTGTTACCGGCGTGGAATTTGGTACCACGCTGACGAACGATGATGCTACCTGCCAGAACAGATTCACCACCGAAACGTTTTACACCCAGACGTTTTGCATTGGAGTCACGACCATTTCGAGTCGAACCACCAGCCTTTTTATGTGCCATTTGTCAGATCTCCTCTTACGCCGTGATACCAGTGATTTTCACATCAGTGAACCACTGGCGATGGCCAGCTTGCTTACGGTAGTGCTTACGACGACGAAACTTAACGATTTTAACTTTCTCGCCACGACCATGAGCAACAACTTCTGCCTTGATCACACCGCCTGAAACCAGTGGCGCGCCGATTTTCACGTCTTCGCCATTTGCAATCATCAGAACCTGGTCAAACTCGATGGTTTCACCGGTTGCGATGTCCAGCTTTTCCAGGCGAACGGTCTGACCTTCGCTTACTCGGTGTTGTTTACCACCACTTTGGAAAACCGCGTACATATAAAACTCCGCTTCTGCGCTTGCCTTTTAGTTCATCAGGCGGCGCGCTAAATATTCACAATAGGGCGCGAATTCTACGCAAAACTCAAACAGAAGACAAGAGCACTTTGCACACTCTTGCAGAAAAAAAACACAGGCTCAATGCAAACGTTTCTCAACCTGAAAATTCAAGTACAATCAGTAACAGATTACTGAACGCTGGCTGGGTAAAACCGCTTACCATGGCAGAGAAACGAGTCATAGCTGAAAAGACGAATGAACTTAGAACAGATTAACGAATTAACCGCACAGGACATGGCTGCCGTTAACCAGACCATACTCGACCAGCTGAATTCAGATGTCTCGCTCATCAACCAGCTGGGTTATTACATCATCAGTGGCGGCGGTAAACGCATCCGGCCCATGATTGCCGTGCTGTCTGCTCGCGCCATGGGTTACCAGGGCGATTTACACGTGACCAACGCGGCGCTAATCGAATTTATCCACACCGCCACGCTGTTGCATGACGATGTCGTGGATGAATCCGATATGCGCCGTGGAAAAGCCACCGCGAACGCCGCATTTGGTAACGCGGCCAGCGTACTGGTCGGTGATTTTATTTATACCCGCGCTTTCCAGATGATGACCAGCATGGGCTCGTTGCGCATTCTGGCGCTGATGTCCGAGGCGGTGAACGTGATCGCCGAAGGAGAAGTGCTCCAGCTGATGAACGTCAACGATCCCGACATCACCGAAGAGAGCTATATGCGGGTGATATACAGCAAAACCGCGCGCTTATTTGAAGCCGCCTCTCAGGCCTCGGCGATTCTGGCGGAAGCGACGCCAGCGCAGGAAAAAGCGCTGCAGGATTACGGACGTTATTTGGGAACGGCTTTCCAGTTAATCGATGATTTACTGGACTACAGTGCCGATGGTGAAACCCTGGGCAAAAATACCGGTGACGATCTCAGCGAAGGTAAACCCACGCTGCCTCTGCTTCATGCTATGAACAACGGATCGCCTGAACAGGCTAAAATGATCCGTGAGGCGATTGAACAGGGGAACGGCCGCCATTTACTGGCTCCCGTTCTGGAAGCAATGAACCAGTGCGGCTCTCTGGAATGGACGCGCAAGCGTGCTGAGCAGGAAGCGGATAAGGCCATCGCGGCATTACAAATCCTGCCTGAAACCCCATGGCGCACAGCGCTGGAATCTCTGGCTCACATGTCGGTTCAACGCGATTTCTAATCGCTGACGGGGCCTGACGGCCTCGTCTTCTTTCTTTCCCCCGCCGCTGTTGCAGTCATTACCATCCTTTTGCGTCAGGCCGCGCAGTTCTGTCTGCTTACGGAAATATTACTGGAACCTTATGGAAACTTTCTGATATAAACCACCATAAGTTTCCAGATGTATTTTAAAGCACGTCAGAATCCCCCCGCGCGCTTCGCACTGACAAGGAGAAAACAGTAATGCAAAAAAGGACAGAGGACTGGCATCCTGCCGATATTATTGCCGCACTGCGCAAACGTGGTACAACGCTGGCGGCATTGTCCCGCCAGGCAGGATTAAGCTCATCAACACTGGCTAACGCCCTTTCACGGCCATGGCCAAAAGGGGAATGGCTGATTGCTGATGCGATCAATGTCCACCCATCAGAGATATGGCCAAGCCGCTATTACGATCCTGAAACGAACAGCCTACTGGATCGAAAAAAACGTGTGCGATCGTCCGATCAGACGACCAAAAACTAACATCGGGTTAGTGCCAGACGAAAAAAAACCAGCCCGTATGCCAGGCTGGTTTTTTACAGGCCTGTCCGAAACACTATTCGCCGCTGACGCGCTCGATGTTTGCGCCCATCGCTTTTAGCTTATCTTCGATATGCTCATAACCCCGATCGATGTGGTAAATGCGATCGACCAGCGTTGTGCCTTCCGCAATACACCCTGCCAGCACCAGGCTTGCCGATGCACGGAGATCCGTCGCCATCACCTGCGCGCCCGACAAGGTTTCCACACCGTGACAGATTGCGGTATTGCTCTCAATTTCTGCGTGAGCACCCATACGAATCAGTTCAGGGATGTGCATAAAACGGTTTTCAAAAATGGTTTCGGTGATTAGCCCCGTGCCTTCCGCGACCAAATTCAGCAGGGTGAACTGCGCCTGCATATCGGTCGGGAAACCCGGATGAGGAGCGGTACGCACGTTGACCGCTTTAGGGCGCTTACCGTGCATATCCAGGCTGATCCAGTCTTCACCGGTTTCAATGTCTGCACCGGCATCACGCAGTTTCGCCAGCACTGCGTCCAGGGTGTCAGGCTGCGCATTGCGGCACAGCACTTTCCCCCCCGAAATAGCAGCCGCCACCAGGAAGGTGCCGGTCTCAATACGGTCTGGCAGGACGCGATAAACCCCACCGCCCAGACGCTCAACGCCTTCAATGGTGATTTTATCCGTGCCTGCGCCCGAAATTTTTGCACCCAGCGTATTAAGGAAATTGGCGGTATCCACGATTTCAGGTTCACGCGCCGCGTTCTCAATCACCGTGGTCCCGGTTGCCAGCGTCGCGGCACTCATAATAGTCACCGTCGCGCCTACGCTGACTTTATCCATCACGATCAGCGCCCCTTTCAGGCGACCGTTAACTGAGGCTTTTACATAGCCTTCTTCCAGCTTAATCTCGGCACCCAACTGCTCAAGACCCGAGATATGCAGGTCTACCGGGCGCGCACCGATGGCGCAACCACCAGGCAGTGAGACTTCGCCCTGACCGAAACGGGCCACTAACGGACCAAGCGCCCAAATAGAGGCACGCATGGTTTTCACAAGGTCATAGGGTGCACAAAAAACGTCTACGCCGCTGGCATCGACGTGAACGGAACCGTTGCGCTCAACCTTCGCACCTAACTGGGTTAACAGCTTCATAGTGGTGTCGATGTCACGCAGCTTCGGCACATTCGTAATCTCAACCGGCTCTTCGGCCAGTAAAGCTGCAAACAGAATTGGCAGTGCGGCGTTCTTCGCCCCGGAAATGGTGACTTCACCACTTAAACGGGTGGGGCCTTGCACACGAAATTTATCCATTAACACGGTTCTCAATTAACTGGCTATTAAACGGTCGCGCAGGTGGCGCAGCCCTTGCGGGGATCAGAAACCGTTCAGTTTACGGTCACGCGCCCACTCTGCAGGCGTGTAGGTTTTGATGGATACCGCATGAATGCGGTTATCCGCAATGAATTCCATCAGCGGCGCATAAACAGCCTGCTGTTTCTTAACGCGGCTTAACTCACCAAACAGTTCGCCCACGGCGATCACCTGGAAATGGCTGCCATCGTTGCTCATGACATGAACTTCTTCTAAAGGCAGTGCTGCCATCAGCACAGCCTGAATTTCACTGTTTTCCATCGCTCTTAACTTCACTTAATAATAATAAGGCTGACATAGTAGAGGAAAGTGCCTGATTCTTAAATACGCAAAAGCCCCTGTCGGCGACCGGGGCTAAGGCTGAGAAGGCGAATACAGGCGCTTTAATCCGCAGAAACAATAATTTGTTGCAGGTTGTAAAGGGTGATCAACGACTGCAGTTTGTCACCGATACCAACAAACTGCAGCGCGCCGCCCTGCTGCGAGACGATTTCCCGCAGGTGGACCAACAGCGCCAGGCCTGAGGTATCCACCCGTTCCAGAGCTGAAACGTCGATCAGCGTCGCCCCGCTAATCAACGTTTCACGCTGCTCCCAGAGATCCAGCAGCGTGTCACGATCCAGCTCACCTTCCAGCCGTAGCGTGTTCGCCTCGCGGCTCCAGTGCAGTGAGGGCTGCATTATTTGTTTTGATCCAGTGTGATTGGCTGTTTCGCTGACGCTTCAAGTTGCGCAGTCAGTGCATCAATCCCTTTCGTACGTAACAGATCGCCCCACTCATTTTGTTTCGTGGTGATCATGCTGACCCCTTCTGCGATCATATCGAACGCCTGCCAGTTACCGGTCTGGCTGTTTTTACGCCACTGGAAATCCAGGCGCACTGGCGGACGGCCCTGAGGATCGATGATCGTCACACGGATGGCGACAATATTGGCGTTGCCCAGCGGTTTCGCAGGTTCAATCTGGTAAGTCTGACCGTGATAAAGCGCTAACGCCTGGCCATAGGCCTGAGCCAGATAATCACCAAAAGCCTTAAAATAGGCTTCGCGCTGTGCCGGTGTGGCTTCCCGATAGAAACGGCCCAGGACTAACGCCCCCGCATATTTAATCTGCACATAAGGCAGCAGCTCCTGGCGGACGATATCACGCAGGTAGTTGGGATCCTGCTTGATTTTCGCCTGCTCGCTTTTCAGGCGGGTAAAAGTTTTGTTAGCCGCTTCATTCATCAACGTATAAGGATTGCTTTGATCGGCTGCTGTCGCCGCCAATGGCGCGATCGCCAGCATGGCAATCATCAGAAAACGTTTAAACATCATGTTATCCCTCTGTTAAGGTTGAGCGGCTGCGGGAGCGGCAGTATCGCCACCCTGCGCATCCTTACTGTCACCGGTTTGCTTGTTACCTTTGTTGTCGCCGCTTTTATACAGGAACTGGCCTATCAGGTCCTCCAGTACCATCGCCGACTTGGTATCACGTATCGTGCCACCATCGTTTAACATCGCCGAGCCCAGCTCAGGATCGTCAAAGCCAACGTTTAACGACAGAAACTGCTCGCCCAGCAAGCCCTGAGTACGGATGGCCAGCGAACTGGTGTCCGGAATCTGGTTGGCATACTTGTCGCTGATATCCATCGTGACGCGTGGCAGTAATGTTTTCGGTTCAAGTGAAATATCTGTCACCCGACCAATCACGACACCACCAATTTTAACAGGCGAACTGACTTTCAGGCCGCCGATATTATCGAAGGTGGCATACAGCTTCCAGGTGGGTTCTGTCCCCAGCGATTTAAGATCCGCCACGCGCAGGCAAAGGAACAGCACCGCTAACAGTGCCATGATCATAAAAACGCCAACCCAAATTTCGCTTTTTTTGCTTTGCATCGCATCAATTCCCAAACATCAGTGCTGTCAGCACAAAATCTAAACCGAGGACCGCCAGTGATGCATGCACCACGGTGCGCGTCGTGGCGCGACTAATACCTTCAGAGGTCGGAATCGCATCGTAACCATTAAACAGCGCGATCCAGGTAACCGTGACGGCAAAAACGGCGCTTTTAATAATGCAGTTAACCACATCGCTACGAAAATCGACGGCATTTTGCATCGCCGACCAGAAGAAGCCAGGGTCAATACCTTTCCAGCTCACGCCCACCAGCGCGCCGCCGGTAATCCCTACGGCGGTGAAGATGAGTGCCAGCAGCGGCATGCTGATAAAGCCTGCCCAAAAACGTGGTGAGACAACACGGCGCAGAGGATCGACCGCCATCATCTCCATGCTGGACAGCTGTTC
This sequence comes from Pantoea sp. SGAir0180, assembly GCF_043546245.1. Lineage (NCBI taxonomy): Bacteria > Pseudomonadati > Pseudomonadota > Gammaproteobacteria > Enterobacterales > Erwiniaceae > Pantoea > Pantoea sp. SGAir0180. The sequence goes on from NZ_CP028071.1 coordinate 3,317,979, forward strand.
CGTGGCCTTCATCAGCCCAATCTCAGCCGTTAACGCCGACCCTGCCCGACCTGCAAACAGCAGGGCTGTGACAACCGGCCCCAGTTCACGTAGCAATGACAGTGCCACCAACATGCCCAGGCTGGTTTCTGCACCATAGGTGTTTAATACCAGATAGCCCTGCAACCCCAGCACCATGCCGATAAATAACCCGGAGACCACAATGATCACCAAAGACAGGACGCCAATGCTGTAGAGTTGTTTGACTAACAGCGGGAAGTGTTTGCGAAACGCGGGTTTACCGACCAGCGCATGAAAAAGCATCAATCCGGCACGCCCAAAGCTGGCGCAGGTTCCAATCCCCCGACGTCCTAATGACGCCAGTGCTTTTAACAACATCAGCTTAGCTTCTCCCTGACCCGGTTAAATCGGCCAAATAATCGCCCGCCGGAAAACGAAACGGTACGGGCCCGTCCGCAATGCCGTCGATAAACTGGCGCACGCGTGGGTCATTGTTGGCACGCAAATCGGGCGTGGTCCCGTGCGCGATAATTTTTTGTCCCGCCACGATATAAGCATAATCGGCAATACTTAACACTTCAGGCACGTCATGCGACACCACAATGCATGTCAGTCCCAGTGCATGGTTAAGCTCATCAATCAGTTTAACCAGTACGCCCATCGTAATAGGATCCTGACCTACAAACGGCTCATCGAACATAATTAACTCAGGCTCCAGAGCAATAGCCCGAGCCAGGGCCACCCTGCGCGCCATTCCGCCCGAAAGCTCCGCAGGTTTCAACTGCGCGGCACCCCGTAACCCCACGGCTTCCAGCTTCATCATGACTGTGCTGTGCAGAAGCGCCGCCGGCAACCGTGTGTGTTCACGAAGCGGCCAGGCCACATTTTCGTAGACGGTTAAATCGGTAAAAAGTGCACCGGACTGAAACAGCATGCTCATCTTTTTACGCGCTTCATACAATCGGGTGCGCGACAATGTCGGAATGTTCTCGTCCCGGAACCAGATCTCGCCGCTGTCAGGCTGAAGTTGCCCGCCAATCAAGCGCAGCAGCGTTGTTTTCCCGATCCCTGACGGCCCCATGATCGCCGTCACTTTGCCTTTGGGTACCGTAAGGGAAATATCGTCGAAAATTTTGCGATCGCCACGTGAGAAACTCACGCCACGAACCTCAACCAGGTTCGTTTTTTGTTGGATCATTATCACCTCTATTACGGATCGGGCGTAAACATAGGGTACGATGGTAGCCTGTTAAGGTTAAACGCACGATAGCTTTACAGAAACTTAATGCAAAGATTTGGCGAAAACGGTCATAAAATTTACTTTTGTCGCTCGGACGGTCAAAATCAGCGCCTGTTTTGTCACATCGAACCTGAAGGCAAGCCAACAGGGGTTTTAAGCAAGGATTTTTCATGTTCGTCGCAACCGCACTGCTGATTATCGGACTGCTTTTACTGGCTTATGGTGCCGATCGTCTGGTGTTTAGTGCTGCAATACTTTGCCGATCGTTCGGGATCCCGCCGTTAATCATCGGCATGACCGTCGTCAGTATCGGTACCTCGCTTCCGGAGATCATCCTTTCCTTCTCCGCTGCGCAGTATGGCCAAATGGATCTGGCGGTGGGCACCGCGCTTGGTTCGAACATCACCAATATACTTTTGATTCTCGGCGGCGCGGCGCTGTTGCATCCGCTCAGCATCCATTCCAACTTAATTCGCCGTGAACTGCCGCTGATGGTGCTGGTCTCATTACTGAGCGGTATTACGCTGTTTGATAACTATCTTAGTCGACTGGACGGTATCGCCCTGATTGCCATCGCCGCGATTTATCTGATTGTGACTATTCGCATCGCGCGTAAAGCAGAAAATGACAATAACGATACGCTGACGCGTGAACAACTGGCTGAGCTGCCACGCGAAGAGACGGGTAACACCGTGGCCTTTCTCTGGCTGGCTGTCGCCCTGATTATCCTGCCCATGTCGACACACATGGTGATTGATAATGCGACGGTCTTTGCCGACTACTTTGGCGTGAGTGAACTGGTTATGGGGCTGACGCTTATCGCCGTCGGCACCAGTCTGCCGGAGCTGGCCACGGTCATCGCCGGTGCGTTGAAAGGCGAAGATGATATTGCGATTGGCAACTTGATTGGGGCCAATATTTATAACCTCGCTATCGTGTTGGGCCTGCCGGCACTGATTCACCCCGGCAGCGTCGATTATCACGCTTTTGCACGCGATTACTGGATAATGCTTGGCGTAAGCGTACTGTTCGCCATGCTTTGTCTGTTGCGCCACCGCCGCATTGGCCGTACGGCGGGGACGCTTTTACTCTGTGGTTTCTTCGTCTGGGTAACGTTGCTGTGGCTACAGCCAGCGTTTATGGGCGGCTAAAAAGGACAGATTTGCCATGTCACATCAGCAACCAACGGTAGAGTTTGATTTTCAGCGAGCCGGTAAAACGGTTCTGCGCATTGAGCGCGAAGGCCTTGAGCAGCTTGACCAGTATATCAACGAGGCTTTTTCCGACGCCTGCGCCATGATTTATGCCTGTAAGGGCAAAGTGGTGGTTATGGGCATGGGCAAGTCAGGTCATATTGGTAAAAAAATGGCGGCGACCTTTGCCAGCACCGGCACGCCGGCTTTCTTTGTGCATCCAGCGGAAGCCAGCCACGGCGACCTGGGAATGGTGGGTAAAGACGACGTGGTACTTGCCATTTCCAATAGCGGCGAATCCAGCGAGATTCTGGCGCTGATTCCGGTGGTGAAACGCCAGCAGATTAAACTGATCTGCCTGACCAGTCGACCTGAAAGCGCCATGGCTCGGGCCGCCGATATTCATCTTTGCGTCAAGGTGCCGCAGGAAGCCTGTCCAATGGGCCTTGCCCCTACAACCAGTACCACCGCAGCTTTGGTGATGGGCGATGCACTGGCGGTCTCCCTGCTGGAGGCACGCGGCTTCACGCCTGAAGATTTCGCGCTGTCGCATCCGGGCGGTGCGCTGGGCCGTAAACTGCTGCTGCACGTGAGCGATATCATGCACAGCGGTGATGAGTTACCGCACGTCACGCGGGATGCATCATTGCGGGATGCGTTGCTGGAGATAACCCGTAAAAATCTGGGCCTGACCGTGATTGTTGACGATTTGATGAAGATTGAAGGCGTTTTTACCGATGGTGACCTGCGCCGCATCTTTGACATGGGCATCGATTTTCAAAAAGCGACCATTGCAGAAGTCATGACGCGTGGCGGCATCCGCGTACGTCCGAACGTGCTGGCCGTCGATGCGCTGAATTTAATGCAAACCAAAAACATTACCTCCCTGCTGGTAGCCGATGACGACCATCTGCTGGGTGTGGTACATATGCATGACATGCTGCGCGCAGGCGTAGTGTAAACAGGAAGACACAATGCAGTCTGAGATTGCCGCTATAGAAACATGTTACGGCCCGGTCAGTGCCGACATTATGGCCCGTGCCGGGCACATTCGCCTGCTGATTTGCGATGTGGACGGCGTGATGTCTGATGGCCTGATCTACATGGGTAACAGTGGAGAAGAACTGAAAACCTTTAATGTGCGCGACGGTTACGGCATTCGTTGCCTGCTGACCTCGGACATTGAAGTGGCTATTATTACCGGCCGCACGGCCCGGTTACTGGAAGACCGCTGCAAAACGCTGGGGATTCGCCATCTTTATCAGGGGCAATCAGATAAGCTTTTGGCCTATCGCGAACTTCTGGATACACTGTCGCTCTCTGACGAGCAGGTGGCTTATATTGGTGACGATCTGATCGACTGGCCAGTTATGGCAAAAGTAGGGCTCAGCGTAGCGGTGGCCGATGCGCACCCGCTGCTGTTAGCACGAGCGCGTTACGTCACACGTATCGCCGGTGGGCGCGGCGCAGTGCGTGAACTGTGCGATCTCATTTTGATGGCGCAAAATAAATTTGAGGATGCCAAAGGGCAATCAGTATGAGTAAAAGCAGGCGTTGGATAACGTTGGGGCTGGCCTTGATTGCGCTGGTGCTCATTGGCTGGAATTTCACTAACCGGGACAGCGACGATGGCGCACCGGTAATGAATAATGATCAAACGCCAACCTACACCAGTGCCAATTCGCATACCGTAGTTTACAACCCTCAGGGTGGCCTGGCTTATAAGCTGATCTCGGACAAAGTTACGTATTTCGAAAATACGGGAACCAGCTGGTTTGATAATCCGGTCATGACAACCTACGACGAGAATAAAATGCCGACCTGGACGGTACGTTCAGATAAAGCAAAGCTCACTAAAGATCGTATGCTGTATTTATATGGTCATGTTGAGCTGAATGCGCTGGCGCCAGATTCTGAACTGGAGCGCATCAAAACGGATAACGCTCAGGTCAATCTTGTCACTCAGGACGTCGCCTCGGACGATCAGGTGACGTTATATGGCCGCAGTTTTAACTCTACCGGCATGAAAATGCGTGGAAATTTACGGACAAAGCAAGCCGAGTTACTCGAAAAGGTCAAAACCTCTTATGAAATTCAAAATGAACAAAAACAGCATTAAGTTTTTACTGGCCAGCCTGCTGCTTGCAGCCAGCCTGCCGGCGCTGGCGCTGACCGGTGACTCGGACAAACCCGTTAATATCGACTCTGAAAATCAGTCGCTGGACCTGCAAGGCAACGTCGCGACCTTTACCGGTAATGTGGTCGTAACTCAGGGGTCGATCAAGATTACGGCAGATAAAGTCGTGGTGACCCGTCCGGGCGGCGACAGCAAAAAAACTATCGTTGATGCCTACGGCAATCCGGCGACCTTCTATCAGATGCAGGACAACGGTAAACCGGTACAGGGACACGCGTCCAAACTGCATTACGAGCTTGCTAATGACTTTGTTGAGCTGACGGGCAATGCGTACATTGAGCAGTTGGACAGCAATATTAAAGGCGACCGCATTACTTACCTGGTCAAAGAGCAAAAAATGCAGGCTTACAGCCAGGGCCAGAGCAAGCGCGTGACCACAGTTCTGGTGCCGTCGCAGTTGCAGGACAAGCCCGCGTCAACCAATAGCGAAAAAAAGAGTAACTGATCACTATGGCCACATTAATCGCAGAGAACCTGGCGAAGGCGTACAAAGGCCGTCGCGTGGTTGAAGACGTCAGTCTGCAGGTAAAATCCGGTGAAATCGTCGGCCTGCTCGGCCCAAACGGTGCCGGTAAAACCACCACCTTCTATATGGTGGTCGGGATTGTTCCGCGCGATGCGGGCCGCATTGTCATCGACGATGAAGACATCAGTATTCTGCCGCTCCACGCGCGTGCGCGTCGCGGTATCGGCTACCTGCCCCAGGAAGCGTCAATCTTCCGGCGTCTGAGCGTTTACGACAACCTGATGGCCGTGCTGCAAATTCGTGATGATTTAACCGAAGAACAGCGACAGGATCGGGCGAATGAGCTCATGGATGAGTTCCATATTGCACATCTGCGCGACAATATGGGACAGTCACTGTCGGGCGGTGAACGTCGCCGTGTGGAAATTGCCCGTGCGCTGGCCGCAAATCCCAAATTCATTCTGCTGGATGAGCCTTTTGCCGGTGTTGACCCGATTTCCGTTATTGATATCAAAAAGATTATTGAACATCTGCGCGACAGTGGGCTTGGCGTGTTAATCACTGACCACAACGTGCGTGAAACGCTGGCGGTCTGTGAACGGGCCTATATTGTCAGCCAGGGCAACCTGATTGCTCACGGTACGCCGAATGAAGTCCTTGCAGATGAGCAGGTTAAACGTGTTTATTTGGGTGAAGAGTTCAGACTCTGATAAGGTGTCGTTAATACTGATGGTTACCCGGGAATATTCATCCTGTCTATGAAGCAAGGTTTACAACTCCGGCTCAGCCAGCAACTGGCGATGACCCCACAACTGCAACAGGCGATACGTCTGTTGCAGCTTTCTACGCTTGAACTTCAGCAAGAGCTACAGCTGGCCCTGGAAAGTAATCCCCTGCTTGAACAGACTGAACAGCATGAAGAAATAGACGCAAAAGAGTATCAGGAAGGCGAAGCGGGACTTGATACGCGTGAAGCGCTGGAACAAAAGGATATGCCCGAAGAGCTGCCGCTCGACGCGACCTGGGATGAAATCTATACCGCGGGAACGCCATCAGGAACCGGTACGGACTATCAGGATGACGAACTGCCCATCTACCAGGGCGAAACCACCCAGTCGCTGCAAGATTATCTGATGTGGCAGGTTGAGCTGACGCCGTTTAGCGATACCGATCGGGCGATCGCGACGTCTATCGTCGATGCCATTGACGATACGGGTTACCTTACCGTTTCGCTTGAAGACATTCTCGACAGTATCGGCGACGATGAGCTGGAAATGGACGAAGTTGAGGCCGTTTTAAAGCGCATTCAACATTTTGATCCGATCGGCGTAGGTGCACGTGATTTGCGTGATTGCCTGCTGGTACAGTTGTCGCAGTATGCGCCTGAAACGCCAACGCTCTCTGAAGCCCGCCTGATCGTCAGCCATCATCTTGATCTGCTGGCCAACCATGATTTCCGCAGCCTGATGCGCGTCACGCGTTTAAAGGAAGACGTACTGAAAGAGGCAATGCTGCTGATTCAGTCGCTCGATCCACGTCCGGGCCAGTCGATCAATACTGGCGAGCCTGAATACGTTATTCCTGATGTGCTGGTCCGTAAAGTTGCGACGCGCTGGACGGTAGAACTTAATACCGACAGTCTGCCGCGGCTTAAAATCAACCAGCACTATGCCGCCATGGGCGGTGCTGCGCGTAATGACAGTGACAGTCAGTTTATCCGCAGTAATTTGCAGGAGGCGCGCTGGCTGATCAAAAGTCTGGAAAGTCGCAATGAGACGCTGTTAAAAGTCTCACGCTGCATTGTTGAACAGCAACAGGCCTTTTTTGAGCAGGGCGAAGAGTTTATGCGTCCGATGGTGCTGGCCGATATTGCCCAGGCGGTGGATATGCATGAATCCACGATTTCCCGCGTCACCACGCAAAAATATCTTCACAGCCCGCGTGGCATTTTTGAACTGAAGTATTTTTTCTCCAGTCATGTTAATACTGAAGGAGGAGGCGAAGCCTCATCTACTGCGATACGGGCACTGGTAAAAAAATTAATCTCGGCGGAAAATCCCGCTAAGCCCTTGAGTGACAGTAAACTGACCTCCATGTTATCTGATCAAGGGATCATAGTGGCACGTCGTACCGTTGCAAAATATCGAGAGTCTTTGTCCATACCGCCTTCAAACCAACGTAAGCAGTTGGTTTAACAGAGAGAAGGAAGACCTATGCAGCTGAACCTTACCGGGCAAAATGTTGAAATCACCGAGCCACTGCGTGAATTCGTCACGGCGAAATTTTCCAAACTGGAACACTACTTTGATCATATCAACCAGGTATATGTTGTCCTGAACGTTGAGAAGGTGACACAGGTTGCTGATGCCACATTGCACGTGAACGGGGGCGAGCTGCACGCCACATCGGAAGCGGAAGATATGTATGCGGCAATTGACGGACTGATTGACAAGCTGGCCCGTCAACTGACCAAATATAAAGACAAGTTAAAAAAACACTAACCTTCACGCTGGCAGGCGCGCCGGGCGCGCAGAGCTGAAAGGATGGGGCGGATTAACCGCCCCGTTTTGTCATCTGTGCCAGCGCCATGATTCCGCTACGTGATTACCGCGTACCGGTTTACTGGCTAAGTGAACTCGCAAGTGAAACGAAAATGAACAATGATTTAACACTGGAACTGAGCACAGTGCTTTCGCCAGACTGCACCCGCAGCAGCGTACACTGCCAAAGCAAAAAACGGGCGCTGGAAATTATCAGTGAACTGGCCGCTAAGCAGCTCAACCTGCCGCATCAAACGCTGTTTGAAGCGATACTGACCCGCGAGCGCATGGGAAGTACCGGTATTGGCAACGGTATTGCTATTCCGCATGGCAAGCTGGAGGAGGATACGTTACGTGCCGTCGGTGTCTTTATCAGCCTTGAGCAACCCATCGCATTTGATGCCGTGGATAATCAGCCTGTCGATCTCCTTTTTGCGCTCCTCGTGCCCGCGGACCAGTGTAAAACTCACTTACATACACTGTCGTTAGTCGCCAAACGGCTGGCGGATAAAACGGTTTGCCGCCGTCTGCGTGCTGCGCAGAGCGATGAAGAGCTGTATGCCATCATTACCGAAGAACAAACAGAGCAATAAAGCGCGTGATTTACCGGCGTGAGCCGGCTTTAAAACGGGAGAGAAGGTCATGGTGCTGATGATCGTCAGCGGTCGGTCAGGCTCAGGAAAATCAGTGGCGCTGCGCGCGCTGGAAGACATGGGTTTTTACTGCGTGGATAACCTGCCGGTCGTGTTGTTGCCTCAGCTGGCAGAATCACTGGTTGAGCGCAATATCTCAGCGGCGGTGAGTATCGATGTGCGTAACATGCCTGAGTCGCCTGAAATTTTTGAAACCGCGCTCAATAATCTGCCTTCCGGATTCTCGCCCCAGTTGCTGTTTCTTGATGCCGACCGCAATACGCTGATCCGCCGTTACAGTGATACGCGTCGCCTCCATCCCCTGTCCAGCAAAAATCTGTCGCTGGAAAGCGCGATTGATGAAGAGAGTGACTTGCTCGAGCCGCTGCGCTCGCGTGCCGATTTGATCATTGATACGTCAGAGATGTCGGTGCATGAACTGGCTGAGATGTTGCGTACCCGTTTACTGGGTAAACGCGAGCGGGAGCTGACTATGGTGTTTGAGTCGTTTGGCTTCAAACATGGTATTCCCATTGATGCGGACTACGTCTTTGACGTGCGTTTCCTGCCCAATCCACACTGGGATCCCAAACTGCGCCCGATGACGGGGCTGGATCGTCCCGTCGCGGCTTTTCTGGATCGTCATACCGAAGTCCATAACTTCATTTATCAGACACGCAGTTATCTGGAACTCTGGCTGCCCATGCTGGAAACGAACAACCGCAGCTATCTCACCGTGGCGATTGGTTGCACCGGTGGCAAACACCGCTCGGTGTATATTGCAGAACAGCTCGCTGATTATTTCCGCTCCCGGGGTAAAAATGTACAGTCCCGTCATCGCACACTGGAAAAACGTAAATCATGACCGTTAAGCAAACCGTGGAAATCAGAAACAAGCTGGGCATGCATGCACGCCCCGCCATGAAGCTGTTTGAACTGGTGCAAAGTTTCGATGCCGAAGTGCTGTTACGCAACGAGGCCGGCACAGAAGCCGAAGCCAGCAGCGTTATCGCGTTGCTGATGCTGGATTCCGCCAAGGGCGGCCATATTGAGATCGAAGCCAGCGGCCCCCAGGAAACTGACGCGCTGGCCGCCGTCATTGAACTCTTCGAAGCCGGTTTCGACGAAGAGTAACGTCAGTCCAGATGATTGCGCTGCAGGAAGCCCTCTCCTCCCAGTTGGCGCATCTGTCGGAGTATCCATTGCTGGCGCTGGCGCACATAGCCTGACGGCGCGTCGGCACGAAAGCGCAGCGGGTTAGGTAAAACGGCCGCCAGTAACGCCGCTTCTGACATGGTTAAGCGACTGGCAGGCTTGTTGAAAAAACGCCGGGACGCCGCCTCAACACCAAAGGTCCCTTTACCAAACTCCGCGATATTCAGGTAAACCGTTAAGATACGGCGTTTAGTCCAAACGGTTTCCAGGCCGACCGTCAGACCCGCTTCCAGTCCTTTACGCATCCAGCTACGTCCATCCCACAAAAACAGATTTTTAGCCGTTTGCTGTGACAGCGTTGACGCACCGCGCATCCGGTTATCATCGCTGTCCAGTACAGACTGAATGGCTGCCACATCAAAGCCCCAGTGGTGAGGAAAGTTTTGATCTTCCGACGCGATAACGGCCAGCCTTATCCAGGGCGACATCGCCTGTGTCCCCACCCAATCCGAATGTGAGACATAGCTGAAATCGCCACGCAACCAGGCACCGATTTGGCGTTCAGCCATCACGGCAGAGAAAGGCACCGGGAGAAAGGAAAAAAGTAAAATACCTGCCAGCCACAGCCCTGCCCAAATCAGCAGAATGCGCAGCACAATGCGCTTTACACCCTGCCAAAGCTTCCCTTTATGCTTACTCATACAATCGTCTCATCATTATGTCGTTTTTTAATTAATTTCAGGTGTAATCACCCCTGATGATAAAAAGCGTTCCTGAAAAATTCGCCGTCCGGGCCTGTCACCTTTATGATATGGCAAAGAAAATGCATCTGCGATGCAACAATAGTATGAATGAGTTCAATAAGTTCCCTTAAAAAGGAATCGGTTCCATTTACGAAGTCTCACACCATTCCTTGCAGGGCGATGAGACTAATTCGTGATAATTGCAGCCATCAATGTTTCATAAAACTTATATTTTATTTCGGGCGCGCCTGAACACAGGTTGCAGCAATGCGGCAGGCATTAACGTACTTATGGCATTTCTTCACCGCAATACATGTTTTTTTATTAATACATTTCCCCAAACATTACAAACTTTTCTATTGGTAAAACCTTTTAAGCGCCAGGGCGGATGACGTTTTCCGAAACGTTTTGGACCTTCCTGACCCGATCCTTTCATTATTCTTTATTATCATAAGCTTATAGCCAATTTAGTTCGCATCAGTGACGAATCATTTGTGTTAAGAGGCTTAACACAGGCTTTGTTAACAAATTTGGGTTAAACCCGTACAAAAAACAGAACTTTTGTTCAAAAAACAATCAATGCAACGGTAAAATTGATTCCTTTCTTGACTATGTTGGCAAATTAATGTTTCCTGTATTTAAACGCTGTTCAACATCACAAATTTTAATGAATCTTGTCACAAGCTAATTCGAATTTGATAAGGTGTTGCATGTGTTAACCAATACCCGTTGTTGCCGTGAAAAACACTAAGCATAGCAGCAGCGACTTTTTCCCTGGTGTTGGCGCAGTATTAGCGCACCCCGGCCTCGGCTGGGGTCATTTTTTTTGGATCACCGCTGTTTCTCAGCCACCCACTCGCGCAATATCTGCACATCGTGCCGCCATTCACGCTTCAGCTCTTCCACCCATTCGCCCACGTTATCCCACCAGGCCGGTAATTCTGGGCTTTGAATTTGTTTCGCGATCTGTTGAAGATGCTGTAAGCCAACGGACCCTGCGGCACCTTTGATTTTGTGGCCCTCTTCAGCAATGCCTTTTTCGTCGCGTGCCATCAGGTTGGAGTCCAGTACCTCCAGGTAGCCCGGCATCATCTGTTCGAAGATGGTCAGGCTTTGCGTAATCAGACCGGGTCCCACCAGTTCCAGATACTGTTCAAGCATTGGAATGTCCAGCAAGGTATCGGACTGACGACTGCCCGGCGTCATAACGGCCTGATCATCGTTTCCGGGTTGGTCATCCCAAAACTTTTTGATGATGGCCGTTAACGCAGGTACGGCAAGCGGTTTACTGAGCACATCGTCCATGCCCGCATCAAAATACTCTTTTTTATCTTTCAATACGTTGGCGGTTAAGGCAACCAGCGGCGGCAAATGCGCATCAGGATACCGTTGACGAATGGCACGCGACACGTCCATGCCGGTCATATCCGGTAACTGAATATCCAGTAGCACCAAATCGAACTCCAGCGGGTCAAACATCTCAAGCGCTGCTTGCCCCGTCATGGCAACGTCAACGCTGCATCCCAGTTTTTCCAGAACCGAGCGTGCAACAATGACGTTCAGCTCAATGTCTTCCACCAACAGCACGTGCAGGGCCGGAAGCGGCAGCGTATCGTCAACGCCTTCATCTTCTACTTCCTCGGCAATACGCGGCGCTTTAATCACCACGGTAAAACAGGAGCCCTGGCCCGGTGCACTACTGACGCTGATATCCCCGCCCATCGCCTGCGCCAGACGGCGGGAGACCGCCAGGCCGATACCGGTTCCGGTTGCCGGTTTGCCGCCATGCTGATCGGTAACCTGATAATACATGGCAAAAATTTTGTCCTGCTCTTCCTCGCGAATGCCCTGCCCGGAATCCTGTACCTCAAAGCGCAGCGTTTCATCCTGTTCATAGGCAATACGTACGATGATTTCACCCTGCTGAGTAAACTTCACGGCATTGCCGATCAGGTTCCACAGGATCTGCCGTAGTCGTGTACCATCCGTTGAGATTTTATGGGGCAGCGGTAACTGCGGGGCCATGACAAACTTCAGGCCTTTTGGCTGCGCCAGCAAGCCAGAGAGATTCTCCAGATCGGCCAGGAAACTGGTGAAATCCAGCGGCTGGTTGTCCAGCTGTACCTTGCGTCGCTCGATTTTGTCCACTTCGATGACGTCGTTAAAAATATTGCCCAGGGTGATGGCAGAGACATGGATGGTTTTCAGGTACTTGAGCTGCTCCTGATTCAGATCGGTATCCAGCAAAATGCGGCTCAGACCGACAATGCCGTTAAGCGGCGTACGAAGCTCGTGGCTGATCGTAGAGATAAAGGTGGTCTTTTCCCGGCTCGCGTTCTCCAGCGCGTCCTGATAGCGTTTACGTTCGGTTATATCGCGGCCAAAGCCCATCAGGCCGCTGCGCTTACCGACCCGGTCATAATAAGGCACTTTACGAATTTCAAAACAGGCTTTCCGCCCATCGGGATACTGCAGCCACTGCTCATAGGTGAGCGAGACGTTATGACGAAAGACTTTTTCATCGGTTTCCAACACTTTAGTCGCCGTGTCATTGTCATAAATATCATGTGGCGTGAGCCCGATAAGCTGTTTTTCACTTTTACCGGTCAGCAGCTCCATGGCGCGGTTACAGCCTGAGAACTGCTTGTCGATATTGCGATAAAAGACCAGATCTGGCGATGCATCCAGAAAAGAGCGCAGGAAAGACGACTGTTGTTCCAGCTCTATTTGCGCCTGCTCGCGCCGCGCCACCTCTTCGCGTAGCTTAGCCATGACCTGCTCACGTGCCTGCTCCGCTTTTTTACGATCGGCAATTTCCTGATTGAGTCGGGAAATGGTCTCTTTCATCTGCTGATTCAGCTCAAGATCGCGCGTACGCATTTCTTCCAGCTTATCCACCAGCCTGGCAAGACGCTGGCGTGACTCTTCCAGCTGATCGACCACCACGGAAAGAAAATAAACCGCCCAGGGCGTGATCAACAGACCGAAAAAGACCGATCGCACCATATCAATACTTTCGACATGGCCACGCAGTACCATGGTCACCGCCATCTGCACAATCATGGCCAGCACGACCAGTGCAGACGCCAGCAGCAGCGAAAAACGGATCAGGCCAAGCTTGACCATTAAATCAACATAATATTGCGCCAGCAGGCGAATCTGTTTCATAAACACTCCCTGGGTGAGAACAGCCACATGATAGCGTATTTACGTCACCGTCGTCTTAGTGCATCCGGCGAGATCGCGACCGTCATGCACTTATATGGTGCAAAACGCCGTTGCTTCGCCGACGTTTGCCCCATTATTGCTAAAACCCTTGACTAATTGTGCTAACTCAATGAATCTGTAGGGCCGTCTGGTAAACAGGCGCGCGTATCCAACCTCTTCTTTTCCGTCTGACAAGGCTTTATTGTCACGACGCCCTGTTTTTCATGCATAGTCATTCACATTATTCGAAGTTTTAAGCAACGCGACCTGATTAATTTTACTAATCACATGCCCCTAATTGATTCAAATTTGCTGCTATAAGAAAAACAGATACATCCTGCGCTTCCACTGCCTGTAGCAGCATTTGATGCTGTTTAGTACCCTGTCGCCAGCATACTTCAGCGATTTCACGCCACTGGCACAGTGATAGAGTTCACATTTCCCTCTCTGCCGCTTAATGAAAAACTGACACAATTTAGACACAAAAGCATAATAAATTCATTTGGTTATCGACATAAAGACGTGATTAAACTGTGTCAGGCTCGCTATTTGACCTTGATTCGCTTTCCCGATAAGTTGGAATTCCGCTGAAAGCTTTCATGATGGGCAAGCGTCACGGCATATCTATGCAACATGACGCCCGCATGGTTTGAGTCATCTCCTTTCGAGAACGGAAACACCACGCGCTACACATCCACGGACTTATCCTCCTGCCGATGAAAAGTGCGTAAAACGAAATCGCGCAGGCTGTCAGGCGCGGAAATAAAAGAATGCGCGCTGGGAAGAGTGTTTAACCAGGCTCAGTGCCTGAAACAATGCAGGTAATGTCAAAAGCAGTTTAAGGAGACCCTCAATGTCCACTAAAAAACCTGAATCCTATGGCTTATATAACCCAGCAGCAGGAAGTGACAGCTGTGGTGTAGGTTTCATTACCCGTAAGGACGGCGAGCAGACCCACGACATTCTGCGTATGGCGCACAGTGCACTCTGCACGGTTCCGCACCGTGGTGGCATGTCCGCTGAAGGCGTGGGTGATGGCGCGGGTGTCAACGTCGATCTTTCACTACACTTTTTCCGTAAAATTACTGGTCAGGCGCTGGAAGCCGGTCGCTTTGGCGTGGGTAACTTCTTCGTTCCTAAAGATGCTGAACTGCGTGCCAATGCGGAGCGCCTGGTAGAAGAGACGCTGCGTCATTTTAATCTGCCGGTGATCATGAAACGCGAAATGCCGCTGGATAACAGCGTGACGCGTCCGGCCGCTGTCCAGTTTCAGTTGCCCATCGTGCAATGGATTTTTGCTGCGCCTCAGGATGTCAGCCACCAGAACGATTTTGAAAAACGGATTTATCGCGCCCTGCTGGCGATTGAGGCAGAGGCCTTTACGAAAAGTGAGTTTGGCGGTTTGTATCCGCTGTCGCTTTCGTCCCGTACCCAGGTATTCAAAGCCCGTCTGAATTCCAATGAGGTCATTCCTTATTTCAAAGATCTGACCGATCCCGATCATCAGGTCCGTGGGCTGTTTTTCCATACCCGCTTCTCAACCAATACCGATCCGCACACCACTATGGCGCAACCTTTCCGGTTAATGGCCCATAACGGTGAGCTGAATACCGATCGTAAAAACCGGATTGCTGAATCCGCGCTGGCCTCTGCGCGTGGAAAAACTATCGTTCGCCCGAAAGGTCAGTCAGACAGTTCCCGTCTTGACCAGAGCATTCACAGCCGCCTGATGGAAGACGATCTCGACTTAATCACCGCCGTAGTGTCGATGATGCCACCTGCATGGGAAAATGACACCGCGCTCTCTCCGGCGGTGCGTGACATGCTGGAATATTTCTCACTCTATGAAGAGAAGAACGACGGCCCTGCGGCGTTGATCTTTGGTAATGGGGAAGTGATTGGCGCACGTCTTGACCGTCTGGGTCTTCGTCCACTGCGTTCGGTTGAAACTGCCGAGTATATTGGTGCCATGTCGGAAGCCGGCCAGATTGCCTTTCCCCCGGAAAGCGTACTGCGCCGTGGTCGTATCGAAGCCGGCGGCATGCTCTATTTTGATCATCGCGAAAAACGCAGCTATACCACGCATGAAGCGCTGGAAAAGCTGGCTGCGGAAAAAGATTACGCTGCACTGCTCGGCAAATCTCGTGTCGATCTCAATGAGTTGCCTGTCATCCCTGCTGAGAAACAAGGGTCGCCTCTGCGCTATCGCGGCGATCTGAAAACCTATCAGCGCTTTGTGGCTTACTACTATAACCAGGAAAGCTTCAAATTCATGATGGACCCGATGCTGAACACCGGGGCCGAGAAAATCTCTGCTATGGGTTACGGCAACGCGATCAATGGTCTGTCCGATCACGAAGGCGGCATGGCGCACTACTTTTCGCAGCGTTTTGCACAGGTCACTAACCCACCGCTGGACTCCATCCGTGAAGCGGACGGTATGACGCTGCGCGTGGCACTGGGAGCCAAACCGCACCTGGGACGCAGTAAAGGCCGTCAGATTATTGTGCCGACGCCTATTCTGACGCACCTGGACATGCTACAGCTGCGCGAACAGAACGTCGCACCTTATGCCCGTTTTGACATGCTGTACGAACCTGTCACCGGCAAAGACCTGCTCAGCCGTACGGCCAACGCCACTGCGCTGGAGAAGGCGATTGACGATCTGGCTCAGCAGGTCGTGGATTTCGCGCGTTCCCAGGGCGGGATCGCCGTCCTGACCGACCGCCACATCTCGTCCACCCATGCCGCCCTGCCCATGCTGTTGGTGGTTTCTGCGGTGAACCAGCGCCTGGTCCAGGAAGGATTACGTCTTGACGTGTCCCTGGTGGTGGAGAGTGGGCAGATTATCTCTTCGCATCACATTGCCGCGACGCTGGGCTTTGGTGCCTCTGCTGTCTATCCGCTCGGCGTACAGATGCGTGCCGAAGAGAAATTCGGTGAAGGTGAAGAAGGCAATAAAGCCTTTAAACGCTATGCCAAAGCCGCCGAAAAGGCCCTGATGAAGACCATGGGTAAAGTAGGCCTGTGTACCGTTGAAAGCTACAGTAGCGGTGAGTTCTTTGAACCTAACTTCCTTAACACTGATGATCCGGTGCTGAAGAAGTATTTCCCGAATATCAAAACGCCTGTTGGTGGCGCGGGCTTTGCCACCATCGCGCAAATGGCAGTGGACTGGCATCAAAGCGCGCTGAAAATTCAGGGCGAATCAGAAGTGCCATTACTGGGGCTGTTTAAAGAGCGCGCAGAGGGCGCAGGCCACTCCTACGGCACCATTGCCGTGCGTACCTTTATTGATATGACGGAAGAGCCGATTCGCTTTGCGGACAAAGCGCGCGAAGAGGACAATTTCATTCGTCTGATGACGCTGGCCCGTCTGGATAATGCGTTTGGCATCAAGCCTGACACGTTCAAGGACAGCAGCTTTGAGCGCATTCCTGATGACGTGATGAATAACTTTGCCATCACAGCCGATTACCGTCAGTTCTCCAGCCTGATGTATGAAGAGCGTAAACGCCGCCCTGCTGCGCTGCGTGACATTCTGGCCTTCCCGGCCGATCTGACGCATATCGACAGCGAAGCGGAATTCCGCCGTAAATTGGGCCGTTATTCGCTGACCAACAACGGATTTGCTACTCGCGGCCTGGAATGCGAGGCCATCGAAGGCAGCCCGAACACCTTTATGCTGCGGCTGACCGATGCCATCGCCGGGCTGAAGCCGGAAAGCGAACGTCTGCTGAATCTGTCACGGGCTCTGAAAGCCCGCTTCAGTGACGAAATCGAATCGGCGGACGTGGTCGCAGGCGGCCTGAAAATCACCGCCGTAGGTAAAGCTGCCGACTATCTGTCGCGCATTTTTACTGCGCTGCCCTCACTGCCGTTAAGCGAAATTCAGCCTGCCTGTGAAATCACTCGTACTTTCGCCTCCGGGGCGATGAGTCACGGCGCGCTGGTGGCACCGGCACATGAAGCTGTCGCACATGGCACCAACATGGTCGGCGGCATGAGCAACTGCGGGGAAGGCGGCGAGCACTATTCCCGTCATGGCACTATCCGTGCGTCCCGTATCAAGCAGCTGGCGTCAGGTCGTTTCGGCGTCTGGGCGGCGTACCTGGCCGATCCGATGCTGGAAGAGCTGGAGATCAAAATTGGTCAGGGTGCAAAACCTGGCGAAGGTGGCCAGTTGCCTGCGGCGAAAGTCACCGTCGAAATCGCGGCGGCACGTGGCGGCACACCGGGCGTTGAGCTGGTCTCGCCACCACCGCACCACGACACCTACTCTATCGAAGATTTGGCCCAGCTGATTCACGACTGCAAAGCGGCGCGTGTTCGCGTCATTGTGAAGCTGGTGTCCTCTGAAGGGATTGGCACCATTGCTGTGGGCGTAGCGAAAGCCGGTGCTGACGTTATTAACGTCGCCGGTAACACGGGCGGTACGGGCGCCGCCTCGGTGACCAGTCTGAAATATACCGGTCGCGTCGCGGAAATCGGCATTGCCGAAGTTCATCAGGCGCTGTGTGCGAACGGCCTGCGCGACAAAGTCCTGCTGCGCTGTTCAGGTGCACAGCAGACAGGCAGCGACGTGGTGAAATCCGCGCTGCTGGGCGGTGACAGCTTTGAATTCGGTACGACTGCGCTGATGATGCTGAAATGCGTGATGGCGAAGAACTGTAACGTCAAATGCCCCGCAGGGTTAACCACGAATGCTGAAGCCTTTGATGGCGATCCGCGTCAGCTCGCACAGTATTTCCTGAATGTGGCACACGAAGTCCGCGAAATCCTGGCGCGTATGGGCCTGCGCTCGCTGCGTGAGGCCCGTGGGCGCGCTGACCTGCTCCATTTGATGGATCACCCGCTGGAAGTCGGCAAGCTGGATCTGCGCGCCATGCTCACCGTGGTGCCAGAGCTGAAAATCGACAAGCCGGTTTATCTGGAAAAAGATTTTGAGCTGGATGATGGCTGGGTGGAAGAACTCAACCAGCAACTGGTGACAGCGGGCAAGACATCGCTGCATTTAGGTCACGACGTCGTCCTGAACAACCGCAATAAAAGCGTGGGCGGTCAGTTGGCGATCGATATCGAGCGCATGCTGAATCATACCCTGACAGCAGAGCAACTGCAGGCGATGCCCTCTGTGCTGCAGGACGATCGCGGTCGTCGCTATCTGGCGCCGGCCACGGTGCATATTACGACCACCGGCTCAGCTGGTCAGTCCTTCGGTGCCTTCTGCAATGACGGCATGCTGATGCAACATCGTGGCACCTGCAACGATGGCGTGGGCAAAGGCCAGTGCGGCGGCGAGCTGGTGGTGTTATCACCGGGCGGCGGCGCACAGGACAGTGATGGCAACGTCCTGATCGGTAACTTTGCTCTGTTCGGCGCAACGGGCGGCCGCCTGTTCGTGCAGGGCCAGGCCGGTGACCGCTTCGCAGTGCGTAACTCTGGTGCCACTGCGGTAGTGGAAGGCGTCGGTGACTTCTGTTGCGAATACATGACCAACGGTGCCGTGTTGAACCTGGGCACCTTTGGTAAAGGCTTCGGTAACGGCATGAGCGGCGGCTTTGCTTACCAGTACGATCCGTACGGCTCCCTGGCTAACCATGCAGCGGGCGATTCCGTTCTGTTTGGTTCCATTGCCGATGCCGATGAGCTGGCACAGATTCATAAGCAGGCCGTGCTGACCATGCTGAACTGGCATCTGGACGCCACGCAGTCACCACGTGCGGCCTGGCTGCTGGAGCACTGGGAAACCGAATGTCAGCACTTCGTGTATGTGATGCCGCGCTCTCTGCTGCTGTATCAGGATGGCGGTGAAATCCTGAAGGCGAAATCCCGTAAGGATTTGCTGGAAGAACTCTCAACCGCGCTGGCAGCGCATCAGGTGGCAAAATTCAAAGCCGCGTGGCGTGAGGGCAAAACCATTGCAGACGGTGCCGTACCGGATTATGGCGCGACAGATACGGTCGAGATGTTTGTATTGCTCAATAACTACACCGTATTGAGCTTCGCGCAGCAGCTGGCTCTCGGCAAGTTACCGAAAGGCACCCACGTTGAGGATCCGGCGGTCGAGAAAGCGGTTCGTAATTTACTGATGACAGAGGACTTTTCGCTGGTCAGTAAACTGCAGCGCCATGCGCGGGCAGCCATTGAGAACTACAGCGACAGCGAATTAGCCAGCCTAATCGGTTCAAAACGCATGTCCGATTACAAAGCGGCACTGACGCAACGCAACATCCGTTCCATGGACAGCCTGGCCACCTATGGCTGGATCATGTATCAGGATGCCTGCAACCGTGAAATCCTTGGTCGTCTGCCTGATTTTGAAGAGTTGTTTGCACGTGCGGCATTACCTGAAATTGCGGCGGCGGTAGGGAAACTGGCCTGACAGCCGCGTCTGTAAACTGAACTGTGTTTAATCATGATTACCCGGAGGGTTTCGCGGTACCGGGCGGAGGTCAATCCCGAGCCTCTCTGTGGCAGACGGCCGCTGAGAGGACGGGTTTCGCCACACTCACGGCGGTGCGAAACATGATGGTTAAGAGCGGGATTGAGTAAAGGTATCCATGAAAATTCCATACATTCCTGAAGATGCACCTTTCAATGGTGATCAGAAATACTGGCTGGCGGGCTTTCTGGCTGGCCTGCACTCCCGTTTGCTGGTGTTAGAAGACAAACAGCAACCTGCCGCGGGCAACGCCGCCGCTGCAACGACCCAACTGCACATTCTTTATGGTTCGCAGACCGGTAACGCTGAAGCTCTGGCCCAGTCTGCGGCCAAATCGGCCCGTGCTAAAGGCCTGGTGCCTGTCGTTCAGGCGCTGGGCGATGTGGATCTCGACGTGTTTGCCACAATGCGCCACGTGCTGATCGTCACCTCGACCTACGGTGAAGGTGAAATGCCGGACAATGCCCAGCTATTCTGGGACGCCATCTCCGCCAGTACCGCACCGCGTCTGGAGCAGATGCACTTTGCCGTTCTGGCTATCGGCGACACCGGCTATGACGGTTTCTGCCAGGCCGGTAAATTCCTGGATATGCGCCTGGAACAGCTCGGTGCCAAACGTGTTGTTGATCGTATTGACTGCGATATTGATTATGAAGAGCCTTCGCATGCATGGCTGAACAGCACGATGCCACAGTTCGCCAGCAGCGCAGGCAGCAGCGGCACGGTTCTGGAGAGCGCACCGGAAGCCCCGGTCATCCCCGGCAGCAACAAATCTAATCCCTATGCCGCAGCCCTCATCACCAACAAGCGCCTGTCGAGTGAGCAGTCTGCGAAAGACATTCGCCATTTCGAATTTGATCTGACTGACAGCGGTCTGAAGTACGAAGCGGGCGATGCGCTGGGTGTGATCCCGGTGAACGAACCGTCGCTGGTCAGCCTGCTGCTGACACAACTGAACGCCGATTATCAGACGCCCGTCCCCGGCTTCGACAGAAGTCTTGGCGATCTGCTGACCTACCAGTTTGAAATTTCTGAGCCTTCACGCAAGCTGATTGAGTGGGTTGGACAGAACACCACGAACCAGGAACTGCGTCACGTACTTCAGCACGATGATAAAGATGCCCTGGGTGTCTGGCTGTGGGGCAAAGATACGCTGGACCTGCTGCAACTTGAGCTGACCCGCAGCCTGAGCGTGCCTGAGTTCGTCGCCCTGCTGCGTCCGCTGCAGCACCGTGCCTACTCCATTTCGTCCAGTTCCAAAGCGCATCCTAACCAGGTTCACCTGACGATTGCGGCTGTGCGCTATCACAGTGGCGGCCGCAACCGTAGCGGAGTCTGTTCAACCTACCTGGCCGAGCGCGTGCGTCGTGGCGAAAAGCCGGCGATCTTTATTTCGCCGAATAAATCCTTCCGGGTTCCGGCCAACGGCAATGCGCCCATGATCATGGTCGGCCCGGGTACCGGCATCGCCCCTTTCCGTGCGTTCCTGCAGGAACGTCAGGTGACCGGTGCGCAAGGCAAAAACTGGCTGTTCTTTGGCGATCAGCATCAGGAGCATGACTTCATTTACCGTGAAGAACTGACGGCCTGGCATGAGAGCGGTTTGCTGACGCGTCTCGATCTGGCGTTCTCACGCGACCAGGACAAAAAGGTCTACGTGCAAAACCGCATGCTGGAACAGGGCGCAGAACTGTACGCCTGGTTGCAGGAAGGTGGGTATTTCTACGTCTGTGGTGATGCCTCACGCATGGCGAAAGACGTGGATAATGCGCTGTATGAAATCGTACGCCAGTTTGGTGGTCTGTCCAGCGAGCGCGCGGCGGACTACATCGATCAGTTGAAGAAAGAAAAACGCTACCTGCGCGACGTGTACTAATCTCAGCCGCAGAAAGCAAAAATCCGGGTACGCTGTGCGCCCGGATTTTTTTCGCTCATCATTCTGACGATCAAAAAAAATGCCTGTCGGCTGACAGGCATTCTGAGTTATTTCACCACACGCAGTGCGGGACGACCGCCGCGCGGTGGCGGATCGTCATCAGGTGAGTTGTCGTCATCGCTGGCATCGTCAGGGCGATCGCCATCAATCACTGACATGACCGTCTCTTCCTGATTTTCCGGGAACGTCTGGGATGCCCCTTCATAAGCCGGTTCAGGCTCAAACATGGTCCCCGCACCGTTTTCACGCGCATAGATGGCCAGAATGGCCGCCATCGGCACGTTCACCTGGCGCGGCACGCCACCAAAGCGGGCATTAAACGAGACTTCCTCGTTACCCAGCTCAAGATTGCCTACAGCGCGCGGCGCAATGTTGAGGACAATCTGACCGTCCCGGGCATATTCCAGCGGAACCTGAACGCCCGGCAGGTTGATATCGACCACCAGATGCGGCGTCAGCTGGTTATCCAGGAGCCAGTCATAAAAAGCCCGCAGCAAATAGGGGCGACGGGCCGTAAGTTGCGACATTTCCATAAATCAGCCCCGGGCTTGCAGGCGCATTTCACGTTCAGCTTCAGTCAGTGAAGCAAGGAAGGAGTCACGTTCAAATACGCGGTTCATATAGCCTTTCAGCTCTTTTGAGCCCGATCCCAGCAGATCGATGCCCATTGACGGTAAGCGCCACAGCAGCGGTGCCAGGTAGCAGTCAACCAGGCTGAACTCGTCGCTCATAAAGAAAGGTGAACGTCCAAACAGGGGGGCAATCGCCAGTAACTCTTCACGCAGCTGCTTACGCGCCGCTTCGGCTTCCTGACCGCTGCTGTTCTCGACCTTTCTCATCAGGCTGTACCAGTCTTGCTCGATACGGTGCATCATCAAACGGCTTTCGCCACGCGCAACCGGATAAACCGGCATCAAAGGCGGGTGTGGGAAACGCTCATCAAGGTATTCCATGATGATGCGTGATTCATACAGTGTCAGTTCGCGATCAACCAGCGTCGGCACAGTACGGTACGGATTGAGGTCAATCAGATCCTGCGGCAGGTTATCCATTTCGACCTGCTCGATCTCTACGCTGACACCTTTCTCGGCCAGCACAATACGCACCTGATGGCTAAAAATGTCAGTAGGACCAGAAAACAGCGTCATTACCGAACGTTTGTTGGCAGCGACAGCCATGAAAACCTCCCAGTTTGTTCACAAAAAGTTACTGCGAATGGCCAACCACACGGCGACTCACCTGCTCATAGAACTCGCTCGCAATCCGCGCTAACCACTCCCGACTGATGCCAGGCGCATAACGCGCCAGCTTGCGGGCGCAAAGTGACAGGGAGTTTACCAGATTTTAGGCAGCTTGTGGGCGGGGGAATGCATTTTTGCGGGTAAAATGCGAACAGCATTGTTGTTTTCTGTGACTGCGCCGCCTGGCATGAAAAGCAAAAAACCCGCCGAAGCGGGTTTTTTGTGCCAACTGTGACTGCCGAAGCAGCAACAATTAACGTTTGGAGAACTGAGGACGACGACGTGCTTTACGCAGGCCGACTTTCTTACGTTCAACCTGACGAGCATCGCGAGTAACGAAGCCTGCTTTACGCAGTTCGCCACGCAGTGACTCATCATACTCCATCAGAGCGCGGGTGATACCATGACGGATCGCGCCTGCCTGACCAGAGATACCACCACCTTTAACGGTGATGTACAGGTCCAGTTTGCCAACCATATCAACCAGTTCCAGAGGCTGACGCACGACCATGCGTGCAGTCTCACGACCGAAATACTGCTCCAGAGAGCGTTGGTTGATGACGATGTTACCGCTACCCGGCTTGATGAAGACGCGTGCGGATGAGCTTTTGCGGCGACCAGTGCCGTAGTTTTGAGTTTCAGCCATTGCCTTTAATCCCGATTAAATGTCAAGAACTTGCGGTTGCTGTGCCGCATGGTTGTGCTCGTTACCTGCGTAAACTTTCAGTTTACGGTACATAGCACGACCCAGCGGGCCCTTCGGCAGCATGCCTTTAACCGCGATCTCAATCACGCGCTCAGGACGGCGAGCAATCATCTCTTCAAAGGTCGCCTGTTTGATACCACCGATGTGACCAGTGTGGTGATAGTAAATCTTGTCAGAACGCTTGTTGCCGGTGACAGCAACTTTCTCAGCGTTCAGAACGATGATGTAATCACCTGTATCAACGTGCGGAGTGTATTCCGCTTTATGCTTACCACGCAGACGGCGTGCCAGTTCAGTCGCCAGGCGACCCAAGGTTTTGCCAGTTGCGTCAACAACATACCAGTCACGTTGGACGGTTTCTGGTTTAGCTGTAAAAGTTTTCATCGAAAAGCTTACCCAAATTAAGTTACACGTTGGTGAAATCCCAAACGCTTAAGTAAACGAATGAGGCTCACACGACCATTTTGACCAGCAAGCCACCCCTTCGGATAGCGTTACCGGCGCGCAGAGGATTTGGGAAAAAAATCCAGTGCCGTAACGTGGGGTCGCAAGATTATAGAGAAGTCGATTACAAAAATCGAACTCTATTTTCATTTATTACCCGGAATCTCAGGGTAAATGCGCCAGCCGCAGATACTCTTCGCTCTGCATTTCCTGCAAACGCGACAGGCAGCGCTGGTATTCAAATTTCAGGCGCGTGCCCTGATAAATTTCGAACAGCGAGGTTTCCGCGGCGACGACCAGTTTGACATGGCGCTCGTAAAACTCATCCACCAGCGCCAGAAAACGCCGCGCCTGATCTTCCGTTTTATAAATCATGACCGGCACATCAAACAGCAGCACGCTGTGAAAGCGGCGCGACAGTTCGATGTAATCGTGCTGGCTGCGCCCTTCCCCACACAGGGTTTTGAAGTCGATTGCCACCACGCCTTCACTGACACCCAGCGTGGGCATTTTGCGATGGTTGATCTCCAGCACCGGTGCGCTGTCGCGTTTTTCCCCTGACAGCGCCTGGAACATGCGATCCATATCGGCGTAGGTTTCTGGCCCTAAAGGAGACTTCCACAGATGCGCCGACGTCAGCGTGCGCAGACGGTAATCAATGCCCGCATCAACGTTCATGACGTCACAATGTTGCTTGATCTGCTCAATGGCCGGCAGGAAACGCGCGCGCTGTAAACCGTTTTTATAGAGGTTATCGGGCGGAATATTCGAGGTGGCGACCAGGCTGATGCCCCGTTCGAACAACGCTTCCATTAACGTGCCCAGCAACATGGCATCCGTAATATCGGACACAAAAAATTCGTCAAAGCACAAAATATCGGTTTCGGCTTTGAAGCGATCGGCGATGATCAGCAGCGGATCGCTGTGCCCCTGCAGTTCGGTCAGCTCTTCGTGCACGCGCAGCATAAAGCGGTGAAAGTGTAAGCGCAGCTTGCGGTTGCCAGGAATAGACTGAAAAAACAGATCCATGACCCAGGTTTTCCCGCGCCCCACGCCGCCCCACATATACAAGCCACGTACCGGCGTTTTGACCTGGGATTTCTCTTTACCCATCAGCTTCGACAGACGACCAAACAACCCCTGCGAGGCAGGTTCAGTCGTCTGCTGGCGGGCGATGAGCCCTTGCTGGATAGCATCTAAGCGGGTGATCGCTTCACGTTGTACATCGTCGGGCTTAAAATCGCCCTGCGATAGCGCCTGCTCATAGCGGGCAAGCGGAGATGAGGTTTGCATGGTTCGCTCAGTGTCCCTGAATGTTGTCTTATTCACACATCGTTTGTCGAAAAAAAGGCCGCTCTACACTAAGGCATGGCGCTCCAGAGTTCCACATCCATAAGATTAACGGGTATAGTGACTATTATTAAGTGGTGCAACGCCCTACGGAACAACGGAAATAACACGGGAGTCATTATGACCTGGGAATACGGGCTAATTGGTTTAGTGGTAGGTATCATTGTCGGCGCAGTAGCTATGCGTTTTGGCAACAGGAAACTGCGCGAGCAGCGCAGCATGCAGTATGAGCTGGATAAAACGAAAGCCGAACTGGCTGATTATCGTGAAGAGCTGACCAACCACTTTGCGCAAAGCGCCGAGCTGCTTGACAACATGGCACGCGATTACCGTCAGCTTTACCAGCATATGGCGAAAGGATCTAATGACCTGCTGCCAAACATGCCTGGCGACAAAAATCCCTTTGCCTGGCAACTGACCGAAGCGGAAGCCGATAACGATCAGGTACCGGTTCAGATGCCACGCGATTACTCAGAAGGCGCTTCCGGTTTACTGCGCGGTGAACGCGCCGTGCGCGACTAAGCGTATCGGGCACAGCCACGCTGTGCCCGCTGTTTTTGCGAACCCCGGCCGCAAACGGCTGTCTCACTGATTTATTCCCCCCACTTTTTGCAGCGAGAGCGTTGTAGCAATGAAAAAACAAGCACGACTGTTAAGCGCGTTAGCCTTGAGTATTGGAATGAGTCTTGCCGCTGCGCCCGGCGCAATGGCGACGCTACCTGCACAGATTCAGGGGCAGCCACTGCCCAGCCTGGCACCGATGCTGGAAAAAGTGTTACCTGCCGTGGTCAGTGTCCATGTTGAAGGCACGCAGTCTGATTCACAGGCCCAGGATATTCCTGAACCCTTAAAGCGTTTCTTTGGCCAACTGCCTGGCGGCGGTCAGTCTCAGCCGCAACCGTTTGAAGGACTGGGTTCCGGCGTCATTATCGACGCCGCGAAGGGCTACGTGTTAACGAACAACCACGTGGTCAACGGCGCCGATAAAATCAATGTCCAGTTGGGCGACGGCAGTGAATATGACGCCAAACTCATCGGTCACGATGAACAAACGGATATTGCCCTGATTCAGATCCAGGGCGCTAAGAACCTGACGCAGATTAAAGTCGCGGATTCCGACCAACTTAAGGTGGGCGATTTTGCCGTCGCTATTGGTAATCCCTTTGGGCTGGGCCAGACGGCTACGTCCGGGATTATTTCGGCACTGGGCCGCAGCGGACTGAATCTTGAGGGGCTGGAGAACTTTATCCAGACGGATGCCGCCATCAACCGCGGTAACTCCGGCGGTGCGCTGGTGAATTTAAACGGCGAACTGATTGGTATTAACACCGCCATCCTCGCCTCCAGCGGCGGTAATATCGGCATTGGCTTTGCGATTCCAAGCGATATGGCAATCAACCTGGCCGATCAGTTGATTAAGTATGGCGAAGTCAAACGCGGTCAGCTTGGCATTAAAGGCACGGAAATGACTGCGGATATGGCCAAGGCGTTTAACGTCGATGCCCAGCGCGGTGCTTTCGTGTCTGAAGTTCTGCCGCAGTCGGCGGCACAGAAAGCCGGTATTAAGTCGGGAGATATCATTGTTTCTGTGAATGATAAACCCATTACCAGTTTTGCTGAGTTGCGCGTAAAAATCGGCACCACGGCACCCGGCGAGAAAGTGAAGCTGGGCCTGCTGCGTGAAGGCAAACCCGTCAGCGTTGAGGTCACTCTTGAGCAGAGTGCTCAGACAACCGCCAGCGCACAACTGCTGTCACCGGCTCTTCAGGGTGCCACGCTGAGCGATGGTCAGACGAAAACCGGTGATAAAGGCGTGAAGATTGACGGCATCGAAAAAGGCACGCCGGCTGAACAAGTGGGCCTGCAAAAAGATGATGTGATCATTGGCGTTAACCGCACGCGCGTTCAGAATATTGCCGAAATGCGCAAAGTGCTGGAAGCCAAACCACCAGTGCTGGCGCTGAATGTCGTGCGCGGTCAGGAAAGCATCTATCTGTTATTGAGATAAACCACGCATAATGGCGGACACAAGCACGTGTGTGTCCGCCTCGCGCATGGTATTCTCCCCAACGTTCTCCCCTGACGTGATTTAACACCATGTTTCTTAAACTTTTGCGTTCAGTGGTGTTGGGACTGATTGTTGCGGGCATCTTGCTCGCAGCGTTGCCCGCACTGCGTTTGGGCGGTGCTGCCCTCTATAGTCAAAATGACAGTAACGATGAAACGCCCTTTGGCTTCAATCAAGGGGTGCGCCGCGCTGTGCCTGCCGTGGTCAACGTTTATAACCGCAGTACGCAAGGGAACAATAACCGTGGTATCACCACGCTGGGTTCCGGCGTGATCATGAATGCCAAAGGCTATATTCTGACCAACAAGCACGTCATTAATAATGCCGATCAAATCATCGTCGCCCTGCAGGATGGCCGCTTCTTCGAGGCGACGCTGGTTGGGTCGGATGCGATGACCGATTTAGCGGTGCTGAAAATCACCGCGCCGAATCTGCCGGTGATCCCCATTAATCCCAAACGTGTCGCACACATTGGCGATGTCGTGATGGCCATTGGTAACCCCTATAACCTTGGGCAAACGGTCACGCAGGGCATTATCAGCGCAACGGGTCGGGTCGGGCTGAGCTCGTCAGGCCGCCAGAATTTCCTGCAGACCGATGCCTCCATTAACCAGGGCAACTCCGGTGGCGCGTTAATCAATTCGCTGGGCGAGCTGATGGGAATTAACACTCTGACCTTCGACAAAAGCAGCGACGGTGAAACGCCCGAGGGAATCGGTTTTGCCATTCCCACCGCACTCGCGTCGAAAATCATGGATAAGCTGATTCGCGATGGCCGGGTTATACGTGGCTACATCGGTATCACAGGGCGCGAAGTGCCCCCGCTGCACGGTCAGGGAAACAGTCTGGACAGAGTTCAGGGGATTATCGTCAGCGTCGTTACGCCCGGCGGTCCGGCGGATAAAGCCGGTATTGAGCCTAACGATGTGTTGCTGAGCGTAAACGGAAAACCGGCTATATCGGCACAGGAAACCATGGACCAGGTTGCCGAAATCCGTCCCGGCTCAGTGATTGATGTCCAGGTGCTGCGTAATGATAAGAAGCTGACCCTGCCGGTGACGATTCAGGAGTTTCCGGACAACAGTCAGTAGGCAAAACATTTTGACGGGAACGCCCGTCCCACGGAAAAAAACAGACAAGGCCGCGCGTTGCGCGGCCTTGTCTGTTTCTGGCTCAGGTCAGTAGGCTTCTCAGCGTAAGCTGGCGCGAAGCCTTAACTAGCAGCGGTCTACCGGAAAGGCGATAACCTCACTCAGCGAGTCGGCCTTCAGTGCCAGCATAATCAACCGATCTATGCCCAGCGCTACGCCTGAACAGGCTGGCATGCCATGTTCCAGCGCCGCCAGCAGGTAATGATCAATCGGGTGCTGCGGCAGCCCGCGTGCTGCACGGCGGCGATTATCCTGTTCAAAACGCTGACGCTGTTCACGGCTGTCCGTCAGTTCACGGAAGCCGTTCGCCAGTTCAATGCCCTTGTAATAAACCTCAAAGCGTTCGGCAACGCGATGGTCTTCTGTGCTGATCTCCGCCAGTGCCGCCTGGCTGGCCGGAAAGTGATAGACAAAACAGGGCTTATCCTGACCAATTTTGGGTTCCACGCCCAACATAAACAGCAGCATCAGCAAGGTATCGCGATCCTCTTCCCGATTCGCCAGCTCGCCCTCACCCAGCTTTTCTGCGGCCTCCCGCAATTGCGTTTTATCTGCAGAAAGCGGGTCCAGATCAAGATGACGAATAAATGCCTGCTGATATGAGAGGGATTCCGCGCTGTCGCACTCCAGCACCTGCTGAAGCAAATCGTCCACTTCGTTCATCAGCCGGTACATATCATAATGGGGGCGATACCACTCCAGCATGGTGAATTCAGGATTGTGGTGCCGTCCGGCCTCTTCATTGCGGAAACAACGTCCCATCTGATAAATCGGCCCGCTACCGGCTGCCAGCAGGCGTTTCATATGGTATTCCGGGCTGGTCATCAGCCAGAGGTCGCATCCGTCGGACATGCCGGGGCCGACAAACCGCGTCTGGAAAGGCACCAGATGGATATCGGTGACGGTCGCCTGACTCATGGCTGGCGTATCCACTTCCAGTACGCCACGATCGGCAAAGAAACGACGCACTTCAGCCACAATGCCTGCGCGTTTAATTAAATTGGCAATGGACGCGCCCGGTTGCCAGCTTGCCGTTTCACTCATGGTGATGACTCCTGATACAAATAAGGGTGGGAAGTCTACTCGCAATGGCGGTGCCAGACAATCATGGCGCAAAACTGTCCAATAAACTGGCCGGGTCCTATAATTAACAGGTTAAATAACAAAGGAATCTTTTTATGTCTCCATGGAAAACACTGGTCGCCAGCCTGAGTACCTTCTTGTCCGTTGCCTGCTCAACCACACCGCCGAAGAATGTTACCGTCGTTGAACACTTCGACAGTGAGCGTTATCTCGGTCAATGGTATGAGATTGCCCGGCTGAATCACGGCTTTGAACGCGGTCTTGAACAGGTGACGGCAAACTACAGTCCTCGGGAAGACGGCGGCCTTAAGGTGGTTAACCGCGGCTATAACCCGAAAAAGCAGCGCTGGCAGGAGAGCGTGGGCAAAGCTTACTTTACCGGCGACAAACAACGCGCCGCGCTCAAAGTTTCTTTCTTTGGCCCCTTTTATGGTGGCTATAACGTTATTGCGCTGGATCCCGACTACCGCTATGCGCTGGTCTGCGGACCTAACCGCCACTATTTATGGATTCTGTCCCGCACGCCGCAGTTGGACAACGACGTGAAGCAAAAGCTGGTACAGCAGGCACGTCAGGCCGGTTTCCCGGTGGATGAGTTGATTTGGGTAAAACAGGGATAGAAGAGAAAATAAAGCCGGTACGAAAGACGTTCGTACCGGTTTTTGGAGCTTACTGCGCGCTACGTTGAATCGCCTGACCGCCTGCTTCAACGTCTTCGCCAACGCCACGCGTGGTATTACAGCCTGACAACAATGCCGATAACATCACCACAGAAAAAATCGCAACAATACTTTTCTTTAACATAAGCCAGTTCCTTTTTTACGTTGCATTAAAAGTACAGCTTTTAAAGCATAGACCGATTACGCCACGCTGCGAGCCTAACCCGCTGAAAAAAGGAAATTCTGCCGTGTTACTTCGCGGCGCGAGAAATAGCCCCACCCAGGTGAGAGACATCCTCGCCAAAACCGTGAAAGGTATTACAGGCGCTCAGTCCAGAAGAGACCAGCAACGCCAGCGCGATAAGTTTTGCCAGTTTTTTCATTGTTGAAACTCACATAAAAAAGGCGCATCACAGGATGCGCCTCTCAGGATTATTTTACGCGTGAAACGTATTCGCCAGAGCGGGTGTCCACTTTCACCACCTCGCCAATCTGAACGAATAAAGGCACTTTAATGACGGCGCCGGTAGACAGCGTGGCAGGCTTGCCGCCTGTACCCGCGGTATCGCCTTTCAGGCCTGGGTCAGTTTCAATCACTTCCGCTTCGATAAAGTTCGGTGGCTGAACTGCAATCGGTTTATCGTTCCACAAGGTTACGATACACTCCGCATTGTCCTGCAACCACTTCTGTACTTCATCCAGCACTTTAGCTTCAACCTGGTACTGCTCAAAGCTTTCCGGGTGCATGAAG
Source organism: Pantoea sp. SGAir0180 (assembly GCF_043546245.1). Classification (NCBI taxonomy): domain Bacteria; kingdom Pseudomonadati; phylum Pseudomonadota; class Gammaproteobacteria; order Enterobacterales; family Erwiniaceae; genus Pantoea; species Pantoea sp. SGAir0180. The sequence continues at coordinate 3,349,186 of NZ_CP028071.1, forward strand.
TAGTAGAAATCGCCGTCGTTGTAAGAGTACTGCAGCGTCATATCCTTCACGTCTGCGCCTTCGGCAGAATCGGTTGATTTGAAGGTTTTCTCAACGCGTGAACCGGTCAGCAGACGACGCATTTTTACACGTGCAAACGCCTGACCTTTACCCGGCTTAACAAACTCGCTTGATTCGATGGCATAAGGCTCGCCTTCGAACATGATTTTAAGACCGGTACGGAAATCGTTGCTAAGATAAGTCGCCATAAAGGCCCTCTGTAGATATTAACTGGTAATAGCCAAAAAAATGGCACACATTGTAACCCTAAATTCCCCTTCCAGAGAAGATTGGTTGCAGCAACTTGCTGATGTTGTCACTGATCCTCATGAATTACTGCAACTTTTAGCGCTCGATCATCTTCCGGATCTGGCTGCTGGTAGCGATGCACGTCGGCTTTTTGCCCTGCGCGTGCCGCGCGCATTTATCCAGCGGATGAAAAAAGGCGATGCGCAGGATCCCCTTTTGCTTCAGGTATTGACCAGCCGCCAGGAATTCATTGAAGCGCCAGGTTATAGCACCGATCCGTTAGATGAGCAAAACAGCGTGGTGCCGGGATTACTGCACAAATACCAAAACCGGGCCCTGCTGCTGGTCAAAGGTGGCTGCGCCGTGAATTGCCGTTACTGCTTCCGCCGTCATTTTCCTTATCAGGATAATCAGGGCAATAAGCGTAACTGGCAGGCAGCGCTTGATTATATTGCCGATCACCCTGAACTGGATGAGATCATCTTTTCTGGCGGCGATCCGTTAATGGCGAAAGATCATGAACTCGCCTGGCTGATTGAGGCGCTGGCTGCCATTCCCCATCTGAAACGGTTACGCATTCACAGCCGACTGCCGGTGGTGATCCCTGCGCGCATTACGCAGGCGCTCTGTCAGACGCTGGCGGGAACGCGCCTGCAGGTTCTGATGGTCACCCACATCAATCATGCCAACGAGATCGATGATGCCCTCTGCGACGCCATGACGCGCCTTAAGCGCGCTGGCGTAACGTTACTCAATCAGAGCGTGTTGCTGCGCGGCGTGAACGATCGGGCGCAATGCCTTGCGGCGTTGAGCAACGCACTGTTTGATGCGGGCATTCTGCCCTACTACCTGCACGTACTGGATAAAGTGCAGGGCGCGGCGCATTTCTATGTTTCGGATCAGGACGCGCGTGCCCTGATGCGCGATCTGCTGCCTTTGGTCTCCGGTTATCTGGTACCGAAGCTGGCGCGCGAAATCGGGGGGGAGCCCAGTAAAACCCCCCTGGATCTGCAACTTCGGCAGGAATAATCCGGCCCTGACAAGCCCTGTTTCGGCACTGAAGCAAAGCCTCGCGGAACGGTTGCACTTCAAACAAATACAGCCTCTTTCATTTCATCAGCGCATAAAAAAACGACCGGCACGCGGGCCGGTCGTCTCAGAAATCTTGCCAGTTCATTGCCCGATCAGTTAGGGCACTTATAAACCTGGCCGGTCATTTTACTGTCGAGTGGTGCAAACGCTGAAAGCAGGTTTTGTGTCGGGCTGGTCGCACCGTAAATCACGTTACCGCCCATTTCTGCTGCACGGTTACGCAGATCGTTAGCCGCACCACGCAGTGCGCTGGTTTCACCACCGGCTCCGCTTAACCAGTTACTTTGTGAGCCGGTCAGGGTGCCCAGAAGCTGACACTGTTTGCCAGGCTGCTGATCGGTAAAGGTGACGCGCTGACCTGCAGAAGAGAGTTCGGTTGAGCTGCTGCAGCCCGCAAGCAATAACGCGCCAGCCGTCAGACCGAGCAAGAGGTTAATCCGCATTATAATCCCCATTTATTATCATCAGAGTCGGATGGCAGCGTAGCAGAAAAACACGCATTTTTTCTGCACATTCATTGCCCTAATCCGTGCCAACGTAACCGTTGCGCCACTACTTATACCTTTTCCTCAGCAAAAGAAAAACCCCCGACCGTTTCCGATCGGGGGTTCCTGTGACGCAAGGGTCAGGGGGCAATTACATCATGCCGCCCATTCCGCCCATGCCACCCATACCGCCAGCGCCTGCACCTAAATCTGGCGCATCGCTTTTCGGCAGGTCAGTGACCATACATTCGGTGGTGATCATCAGGCCAGCAACCGACGCCGCGTACTGCAGTGCAGAACGGGTCACTTTGGTTGGGTCCAGAATACCGAAGTCGATCATGTTGCCGTATTCTTCAGTCTGCGCGTTGTAACCGTAGTTACCGTCGCCCGCTTTCACGTTGTTGGCAACAACAGAAGGCTCTTCACCGGCGTTAGAAACGATTTGACGCAGCGGAGCTTCCATTGCGCGCAGCGCAACTTTGATACCCACGTTCTGGTCTTCGTTCTGGCCACGCAGTTCTGACAGCTGTGCTGCCACACGAACCAGCGCCACACCACCACCAGCAACCACGCCTTCCTCAACCGCAGCACGGGTTGCGTGCAGGGCATCTTCAACGCGCGCTTTCTTCTCTTTCATTTCAACTTCAGTCGCTGCGCCTACTTTCAGTACGGCTACGCCGCCTGCCAGTTTAGCCACACGCTCCTGCAGTTTTTCTTTGTCGTAGTCAGAGGTCGCTTCTTCGATCTGCTGACGAATCTGGGTAACGCGGCCCTGGATGGTGCTTTCTTCACCCACGCCATCGATGATAGTGGTGGTGTCTTTATTGATAACCACACGCTTCGCCTGACCCAGATCTTCCAGCGCAGCTTTTTCCAGCTCCATACCGATCTCTTCAGAGATAACGGTACCGCCAGTCAGGATAGCGATATCCTGCAGCATCGCTTTACGACGATCGCCGAAGCCAGGTGCTTTAACCGCAGCCACTTTCACGATACCACGCATGGTGTTCACCACCAGGGTAGCCAGCGCTTCGCCTTCTACGTCTTCCGCGATGATCAGCAGCGGTTTGCCTGCTTTCGCAACGGCTTCCAGCACTGGCAGCATTTCGCGAATGTTAGAAATTTTCTTGTCAGCCAGCAGGATGAACGGGGATTCCAGTTCTACTGCGCCTGTTTCTGGCTTGTTGATGAAGTACGGAGACAGGTAACCGCGGTCGAACTGCATACCTTCAACCACGTCCAGCTCGTCTTGCAGACCGGTGCCTTCTTCAACGGTGATAACACCTTCTTTACCCACTTTTTCCATCGCCTGCGCGATCAGGGTACCGACGGTTTCATCAGAGTTTGCAGAGATGGTACCCACCTGCGCAATCGCTTTAGAGTCTGAGCAAGGCACAGACAGTTTTTTCAGTTCTTCAACTGCAGCAACAACCGCCTGGTCGATACCGCGCTTCAGATCCATCGGGTTCATGCCCGCCGCAACGGCCTTCAGGCCTTCGGTGATGATGGACTGCGCCAGTACGGTTGCCGTGGTGGTACCGTCGCCCGCCGCATCGTTGGCTTTAGAGGCAACTTCTTTCACCATCTGCGCACCCATGTTTTCGAACTTGTCTTCCAGCTCGATTTCACGCGCAACAGAAACGCCATCTTTCGTGATGGTCGGTGCACCAAAAGATTTATCCAGAACTACGTTACGGCCTTTAGGACCCAGGGTAACTTTTACTGCATCTGCCAGTACGTTTACGCCACGCAACATTTTTACGCGTGCGTCATTACCGAATTTTACGTCTTTAGCTGCCATTTCAAATTTCCCTTAAATTCGTTTCGTTCAGTGAATTACGCGTAAAACTTACGCTTCAACAATCGCCAGAATGTCGCTTTCAGAGATGATCAGGACTTCTTCATTGTCGATTTTCTCAGTTTTGGCACCGTAGCCTTCGCTGAAAATCACAACGTCACCCACTTTCACATCCAGCGGCTTCACTTCGCCACTTTCAAGAATACGGCCTTTACCCACAGCCAGCACTTCACCGCGCGTGGATTTGCCTGCAGCAGAACCGGTCAGCACGATGCCACCCGCTGACTTAGCTTCCACTTCTTTACGCTTCACGATTACGCGATCGTGTAATGGACGAATTTTCATTTGATAGCTCTCCTTTGAGAAGTCCAATCATTCATTTTTGGGTTGAATACCGGGCTGTGTGGCTTCCGGCCTCGTGACCAGAGAGATAGGGCCGCGCTTTCCCTCTTTCAAGGGGGGAACCTACAAATTTTTTTTGCCTGATGATGCGACTGATGACTTTTTGAACAAAGGTGGCAAACGGGCGGGCGAACAAACAAAAAGCGCGACCCGACGTCGCGCAGGGTGGGAATTAACGATCCTTAGGATCGTCATGGTGTTCAAGACGATCGGTATCTTTACGTTCGTACTCGCCATCCATGGTATAGCCACTGTCCGGGCCCGCTCCCGGCCCGCGCCAGACGCGCAAATGCGGCATCAGCTTCAGCGTGAGGTGCTTTTGCACCAGTGGCAGCAGCAGAAGCAGCCCCAGCATATCGGTAAAGAAACCAGGCAGCAGCAGCAGGAAACCGGCAATGATCAGCGAAACGCTTTTGATCATCTCCTGTGCCGGGCTTTCATTACGTGCCAGCTTCTCCTGCATCAGCATAAAGTTTTTCATGCCCTGATTTTTGACTAAAGACACGCCAATGCAGGAGGTGAAAACCACCAGCAGCATGGTGAGCAGCACGCCCAGGACGTGTGCAACCTGAATGAAAAGTGAGATCTCAATCCAGGCCAGTACGAAAAAGATCACTAACGGTAACCAGCGCACCGGATTCTCCTGTGAGTCAGGCTGCCCGGTCGTTAACCCGACAGCGTGGAATATGGATGTGAAAAAGGTAAAAAAACAGAGATGGTTATTCTGATCGTCAATTTCAACCGCACCCGGCAAATTTTTGCTTACGGGTTATTTTTGTGAGCGATTTCACATATTGTTAACGTAACGCGGCCAGACAGGTGATCTCTGTTCGCGCTTTGCGTCTCTGTCAGAATAGGATCGTGCTCACCTGCCTGAATACGGATAAAATAGCGGTTCTGGCGCTTCCCCACAAAACAAACACATCATCTGCGATGGTTAGCAGTGACAACAAGAAGGTTATCATGGCGAACAACATTCGTATCGAAGAAGACCTGTTAGGCATGCGTGAAGTTCCGGCGGATGCTTACTATGGCGTTCATACTTTGCGTGCGATTGAAAACTTTTACATCAGCAACAGCAAAATCAGTGACATTCCTGAGTTTGTTCGCGGCATGGTGATGGTGAAAAAAGCCGCGGCGATGGCAAACAAAGAGCTACAAACCTTACCGCGTGATATCGCCAACACCATTATTCAGGCCTGCGATGAAGTGCTAAACAACGGTCGCTGCATGGATCAGTTTCCGGTTGATGTTTATCAGGGCGGCGCAGGCACCTCGGTGAATATGAATACCAATGAGGTACTGGCGAATATTGGTCTGGAACTGATGGGGCATCAAAAAGGCGAATATCAGTACCTGAACCCGAACGACCACGTAAATAAATGCCAGTCCACTAACGATGCCTATCCGACGGGTTTTCGTATTGCCGTTTACAGCTCACTGCTGAAACTGCTCGACGGTATCAGTCAGTTAGCGGACGGGTTTCAGCGTAAAGCGGATGAATTCCAGACCATTTTAAAAATGGGTCGTACCCAGCTACAGGATGCGGTGCCGATGACGCTGGGCCAGGAGTTCCATGCCTACAGCGTTCTGCTGAATGAAGAGACGAAAAGCATTTTGCGCACTGGCGAACTGCTACTGGAAGTGAACCTGGGCGCAACCGCTATCGGTACGCGCCTGAACACGCCGGACGGTTACCAGCAGCTGGCAGTGCAGAAACTGGCGGAAGTCAGCAACCTCGCGGTCGTGCCCGCCGAAGACCTGATCGAAGCCACTTCAGACTGCGGCGCCTATGTCATGGTGCATTCATCGCTCAAACGCCTGGCTGTCAAACTGTCGAAGATCTGTAATGACCTGCGCCTGCTTTCTTCCGGCCCACGCGCGGGCCTGAACGAGATTAACCTGCCGGAGCTGCAAGCCGGTTCCTCCATCATGCCTGCCAAAGTGAATCCGGTGGTGCCTGAAGTCGTCAATCAGGTGTGCTTTAAGGTGATTGGTAACGATACGACGGTCACGATGGCGTCGGAAGCCGGCCAGCTTCAGCTCAACGTCATGGAGCCGGTCATCGGTCAGGCGCTGTTTGAATCGATCAGCATTCTGACCAACGCCTGCTATAACCTGCTGGAAAAATGCGTCAACGGTATCACGGCGAACAAAGCGGTCTGCGAAGCCTACGTGTTTAACTCCATTGGGATTGTGACCTATCTGAACCCCTATATCGGCCACCACAATGGTGACATCGTCGGTAAAATTTGCGCCGAAACCGGCAAAAGCGTGCGCGAGGTGGTGCTGGAGCGCGGCCTGCTGACCGAAAGCGAGCTGGATGATATTTTCTCTGTGCAAAACCTGATGTATCCGGTTTATAAGGCGAAACGCTATACCGATGAAAACGAACAGTAAGGCGTAATTGCGCTTACTGGTGTAAAAGGCACATCGTAATCAAAACGATGTGCCTTTTTGTTTGTTAAAAGGATGGGTTTACTTTTCGGCTCATCATCATTTCGGGAGTGGCACATGTTCCTGGTTGAACTGTTTATCGTGGTACTGGCGATCTGGCTGGGCGCGCGTCTTGGCGGGATCGGTATTGGCTTTGCGGGTGGCATGGGCGTGCTCATCCTGACGCTTGGCTTTGGTATGAAGCCAGGCGCCATTCCGTTTGATGTGATTGAAATCATCATGGCGGTCATCGCGGCGATTGCGGCCATGCAGGTTGCTGGTGGCATGGACTACCTGGTCAGCCTTGCCGAACGCCTGCTGCGTCGTCATCCCCGTTATGTCACCTTTCTTGCCCCGCTGGTCACCTATGTGATGACGCTGCTGGCGGGCACCGGTCATACCGCCTTCTCTACCCTGCCGGTCATCGCCGAGGTGGCGAAAGAGCAAGGCGTGCGTCCTTCTCGTCCGCTGTCGATGGCGGTTGTCGCATCTCAGGTTGCCATTACCGCCTCGCCTATCTCGGCGGCGGTCGTCTTCTTTGCCACGCTGCTCGAACCTCGCGGCGTAAGCTACATCATGCTGCTGGCCATCGCCATTCCGGCTACCATGGTTGGGCTGTTTCTTGCCGCGCTGGTCACTAACTTCCTGGGAAAAGAGCTGAAAGATGACGCCGTTTATCAGGCTCGCCTGGCGAAAAGCGAAGTGGCCCTGCGTGGGGAAACCGTCTATCACGCCAGACCCGGCGCCAGAAAGTCTGTCCTGCTTTTCCTGGTCGGGATTGCTGCCGTGGTGATCTATGCGACCATTACCAGCGAAAGCGTAAACCTGATCGTCAATCCGCCCCTGCCGCGCAACGAAGCGATTGTGGTATTTATGCTCACTATTGCCACGTTGATTAGTCTGACCTGTAATATTGACAGCGGCGCGATTCTGAGCGCCAGTACGTTTAAATCCGGTATGAGTGCCTGCGTCTGCGTCATGGGCGTAGCCTGGCTCGGCGATACCTTCGTCAAAGCCCATCTGGCTGATATCCAGATGCTGGCGGGGGATACCTTAAAAACCTATCCGTGGATGCTGGCGCTGGTATTGTTCTTTTCTTCGATGCTGCTCTATTCTCAGGCAGCAACCGCGAAAGCCCTGCTGCCTGCGGCGTTAGCCCTTTGACAGCTATCGCTTCTTTTGCCGCCGTGTCAGCGCTGTTTGTGTTACCGACCTATCCCACACTGTTAGCCGCCGTTGAGATGGATGACACTGGCTCGACCCGAATCGGTAAGTTCGTGTTCAACCATGCCTTTATCATTCCCGGCGTGCTGGCCATCACCCTGTCTGTCGTGTTCGGCTTTATTTTTGGTGGGCTGCTGCTGTAGTCCCGACCGCACAGTGAACGTGCTATCATCGACGCGATTTTCAACAGGAGCCTCATGATGAATGCCGTTGTCATCCTCTGCACCGCCCCTGACCAGGCGTGCGCGCAGCAGCTTGCCACCCAGGCGCTGAAGGCCAGACTGGCCGCCTGTGTCACCCTTTTACCGGGTGCCACCTCGTACTACGTCTGGCAGGGCCAGCTCGAGCAGGCCAGCGAAGTTCAGATGTTACTCAAATGCGATACAGCTCATCAGCAGGCATTGCTCGATCTGCTTAAGCGCTCACATCCTTATGACGTACCAGAACTGCTGGTGCTTCCGGTTCAACATGGAGACAGTGAATACTTGTCATGGCTGCACGCATCGCTCGCTTAATTACCCTGATACTGGCCCTGTTTATCTGCCTGCAGGCGCAGGCAGACCTGTTTGCCCCCAAAACCACCAGCCGCTTTTTGCCCGTCGACCAGGCTTTTGCTTTTGATTTCGACCAACAGGGCGCACAGCTCAATCTGCACTGGAAGGTTAAAGACGGCTACTATCTCTACCGCCAGCAAATCAGGGTCGTCGCCAACAATGCGCGTATCGCGCCTGTGGCCTTGCCAGCGGGTCAGCCACACGAAGATGAATTTTTTGGTAAGAGCGAGATTTATCCGCAGAACCTGAACGTGCCCGTCACGCTACAACAGGCTGCCAGGGGCAGTACGCTGAGCGTGACGTATCAGGGCTGTGCTGCCGCTGGCTTCTGTTATCCACCTGAAACGCGCAGCATTCCACTCACACCCGTTGTCGCCAGCGAGGATGCAGACTCAGGGGAGCGCCCGCCCGCCACCGCCAGCCCGCTCCCCTTTTCGCCATTGTGGGCGCTGCTGATTGGTATCGGTGTGGCATTTACGCCCTGCGTCTTACCGATGTATCCCCTGATTTCGGGCATTATCCTTGGCGGTAAGCGTAACAACTCGCTGGGTCGCCTGTTCGCGCTGGCCCTGGTTTATGTGCAAGGAATGGCGCTTACCTATACCCTGCTCGGCGTGACAGTCGCCGCGACTGGCCTGCGTTTTCAGGCGGCCTTACAGCATCCCTATGTCCTGATCGGTTTATCCGTGCTGTTTGTAGTGCTGGCCATGTCGATGTTTGGCCTGTTTTCGCTACAGTTACCCGCCAGCGTACAAACCCGTCTGACGCTGTGGAGCAACCGTCAGCAGGGCGGCTCACTGCCCGGCGTTTTCCTGATGGGCGCGCTGGCAGGTTTAATTTGTTCCCCCTGCACCACCGCGCCGCTCAGTGCCATCCTGCTCTATATCGCACAGAGCGGTAACCTGCTGGCGGGTGCCGGTACATTGTGGCTGTATGCCATCGGTATGGGCTTACCGCTGATTGCCGTGACGCTGTTCGGTAGCCGCTTCCTGCCTAAAAGCGGCCCCTGGATGCAGACCGTTAAGGAAGGGTTTGGGTTCGTTATTCTCGCGCTGCCGGTTTTCCTGCTGGAACGGGTGCTGGGTGAGCTGTGGGGCGTGCGCTTATGGAGCCTGCTGGGCGTCGCCTTTTTTGCGTGGGCCTTCAGTGCCAGCCTGCGCGCCAGCGGCGGCAAATGGCGCATCGTGCAAATGCTCATGCTGATCGCCGCCCTGATCAGCGCTCGCCCTTTGCAGGACTGGGCGTTTGGCAATGACGCGCCACAGCAAACTGTCGCGCACCTTCCCTTTCAGTCTGTTCAAACGGTTAGCCAGTTAGATCAGGCGCTGCAACAGACACAGGGCCGCATGACGATGGTGGATTTGTACGCGGACTGGTGCGTGGCCTGTAAAGAGTTTGAGAAGTATACCTTTAGCGACAGTGCGGTACGTGCCAGTCTTAAGGATGTCCAGCTGTTACAGGCTAACGTCACGGCGAACACGGCTACCGACAATGCGCTGTTGCAGCATCTTCACGTGCTGGGGCTGCCCACGATTTTATTCTTTGATACTCAGGGAAAAGAAATTCCCGGTTCACGTATCACCGGTTTCCTGAAGCCAAAGGATTTTGACGAACATTTGCAGAAACTGCGTGAGTAAACAACACTGGAACCTGGACACAGCCCGTTGACCTGAACGGGCCTGCATCGCAGAGGAGAACGGTTTGCAACGTGAACAGATACTTGACCATGCATTAAACGTGCTTGAACAAAATGGCTTAGCGTCCACCTCGTCGCTGAAAATCCTGGCCGAAGAGATGCGACTCAGCGAGCAGCAACTTGAGCAGTTCTGGGCTGACCGCGACGCACTGCTCTACGACGCATTGCAGTTTCATGCCCAGCAAATCGACAGCTGGCGACAAGAGGTATTACAAAACAGCGCACTGCGACCCGAACAGAAGTTAATGGCGCGCTACGAAGGGTTAAATGAGCATGTCACCAAGGGACGCTTTCCCGGCTGCCTGTTTATCGCCGCCTGCAGCTTCTATCCGCATCCCGATCAACCCATTCATCAACTGGCAGAAAAACAGAAGCGCGCCTCCTGGGAATTTACCCACACTATTTTAAATGCGCTGGGTCTGGATAACCCGAGTATGGTGGCTGATCAAATGGAGCTGGTGCTGGAAGGCTGCTTAAGCAAGCTGCTGATCAAGCGCAATGTGCAGGATGTGGATGTCGCTAAACGTCTTGCGGAAGATATATTAAGCATTGCCCTGTGCCGTAAAAATGGCGCACTGGCGTGAGTTTCAACGCCTTTGACTGAAATTCAGGCAATCAGTCACGTTTTGCAGGGTTTTTTCATGAAAGCCGTTGACGGCATGCGGCCTTTACGGTTTAATGCGCCCCGTTGCCCGAATAGCTCAGTCGGTAGAGCAGGGGATTGAAAATCCCCGTGTCCCTGGTTCGATTCCGGGTTCGGGCACCACAAATTTGAAACCCTCGCTTCGGCGGGGGTTTTTGCGTTTAAGGGTTTCAGTAAGCATCCAACCAGATGCACATCACACGGCAGCGATGAGGCAACGAGGTGATGTTGCGACCAGTTGCACGTTGTCACTTATACTGCCGTAGGGGCGTTTCAAATACAGTAAAAGGTTTGGATTTAAGGTTGTTTAACCAGTTCAACTCGTCGATTCTGAGCCCTGCCCTGCTCATTCGCATTATCGGCCACCGGATCGGCTGCTCCAAAACCCGCGAACGATAACCTGCCCGCGTCAATGCCCTTCTCGGTCAAGGCCTTAACCACAGCGTTGGCACGCCCTTCAGACAGGGTTTGATTATGGGCTGGGTTACCGGTGTTATCCGTGTATCCCCTCACCTTTAGTTTCAAAGCCGGGTCGGTATGGAGTAGCGCAACTACCTGCTCAATCTGAGGCTGAGAATCAGGCAAAATTGTCGTTTTATCAGTAGCGAAATTAACATGTAACGCCACTTTCCCCACCTTCTTAATCTGTTCTGCCATCTCGTTCGCAGGCAATACGCGCGCGGTAATATCAAGAGGTTTCGTTTCGGCAATCAATAAACCGCCCCCAAACTCGTAGGTGCAAAGGTGAATCCAGATATTTCTGTCTGCCCGGTGAATAACGAACACCGTCACATCATTATTCCAGATATCCCCCAGGCCACTGTTGTACTTGGTCGTGAAATCACGTGGCCATGCTTCAATCTTTTTTAATGCTTCGGGTGGGATTCTTCCGTTAAAAACACTCTCCCCCCCTAACGACGTCACCACAGATTCAATATTACGACTCAACTCCAGCTGTGAAAATGTTTTGTTCTGAACGGCACTAATATGGGCCGACCAAACCTTGCCTTCCACAGGTTCAAGATGATCGCCAGTCCAGAACGGGATTTGATCGAATTCGGTGATATCAGGTTGGGTAGACGTTTCATAACCCGCAGGAAGGGCTATATAGGGAAATGCCCCTGGTGGCGCGGAAGAGACAGGCATCGCTGAAGGGTCAAACGTCTTGCTGGCTGTCTGTTTAATGCTTGGGGAATTTACGCTATCCTCCGCCATGGCTCGCGAAATACTTAAATTAGTCGCGAATGCCAGAAGCATTAAAATGAAGGAAATGATCGCTGTTTTCCACACAGAAATACCCCTTTATCAAAATTAATATGTCTTACGCAGAATCTATAGCATTATTCTGAATGATGGGATGTCTTGACAGCGCTTTACCTCTCCTCTTGAGAAAGTTTTTAACACGACACATGATTAAGACTTATCAATACGATAAAAAATGACTCATCACAATAAATTGATACCGTGTTATCGCATGCATAGCCTGTTACTCAGTGAGTGTTACCCATAAACGCTACCGTCATCTCTGGCAAAACCTACCCACCATCAAATAGAAAAAACGTGACGAGTGTAGTTGTGATAAAAGAATGAAAGGGCACATCCATTCAGGATTCAAACCGGTTCAGAGCATTCTTTATAAATTATTGTGGATGACACGCCGAACTGTGTTCTTTCTAAAAAGTCTGACCTGACAACGTCAACCCTTTGAAATAAATAACGATAATTCAAAGTTAGAAATTAAAAAAGCACTATACCTTTCACTATAAAATAATCAGGAGTGACTGTTTGCTTCCCCACTCCTGATTGTAGAGAAAATCACATAAACCAACTACTTACTGTTTTATTTTTATTAAACCTGATGAACAAATGTGATGCACGGTAATTCGTATCACCGCTCATTTTTCCAGATGCTTTTGCCATTGAATCTGACGCACTACTGGCGCTTGATGCCATTCCCAATGCGCTCGAAATAGCACTTGCACCCGGCACATAACCCATAACGCTGGATGCCGTATCCAAATTACCACTCTTATCATAAATCCATTCGTAATCACCGTCGGAACTTACGTTCTGGTCGTCTGGCGTTCCGTATAACGCCTGAACCTCGGCCTGCGTGGTTTTATCAGGAATAATATGTGAGGTCACGTAGCTCCTACTAAATTTATCTTCGCCTCCCACAGAACTACATCCGGCAAGCAACAACATCATTGTTACAGCAATCAAAATAGTTTTCATCCTGCATCTCCATGACGTTCATTTAAACCCAGAGATAGTTATTAACATGGAGTCAAAATTAAGTAAACAATATTAGTTTACATAAAGCTTACATTAACTTAACACTCAAACCACTCATGTCGGACAGTAAAAAGAAAAAAATCAACAATAAGAACTATAAAAAAAATCCAATCCAGACTTTAAATCCGGAAAAAACAGAAAAACCGAAACTTTATTTTACATAAGAAATGAGGAACTCATGGTGACATGTTTTGACGCTGAAAATCCTGCGCATCGCTACAGAGTCGTCGAGGACGCTGACGATCGTTAAAGGTAACGCCAGTTAAAACTCAGTGACACCACACTTTCACTATGGATAAATTTATATTAGGCTTTAATCCGAAAAAAATTTAACCACGTGCAGTAAAAAAATGAATATGAGCCGAGTCAATAAAATGCATCGGTGAAGAAAATAGCGTTCTTACACTAGTATTTTATTATCATAATTGCTATGTTCTTGTGGCATAACGCTATGTTCAAAAAAGACTTTTCATCAATTTTATCATCAGTATTTACTGAGTAAGTGAAAATCGATGATTGATTAGCGGGCTTGACTGAGGTGTTTCAGTTTATAAGCAATAAATAACCACCTTAAGGTAGGAATTTTACCTATCAGCGTTCTGTTAGTAGGCACGCCAGTAATCTGCTTTGCGTTGACAGCTTAATGTGGCGTTTGACGCTTTCTGAATGGCAGCGTATTGAGTCTTCATTAAGAACGTTGTCATTCAAAAAGCATCAATTGAAGATTTTTAGCCTTCAGGAACCCTCTCATGAATGACATCGCATCCATTAACATCGGCCTTCTGCTCTTCCCCGCGCTGACACAACTTGATCTCACCGGTCCTTATGAGGTGTTTGTCCGTGCGCCTCATGCGCGGGTACATCTGATCTGGAAAAATTTACAGCCCGTGATATCAGACCGTGGCATGGCGATCTTACCTACCACTACCTTTGCAACGACGCCGCCGCTGGACATCATTTGTGTGCCCGGCGGCCCCGGGCAAATCGAACTGATGGCGGATGAGGATGTGCTTACGTTTGTCCGACGCCAGAGTGAGCAGGCCAGACTGATCACCTCGGTCTGCACGGGGTCGTTGGTGCTGGGTGCTGCCGGGCTGTTACAAGGCTATCAGGCGACGACGCACTGGGCATCCTTGGATCAACTGGTGCTTCTGGGTGCCGAGCCTGTAAACCAGCGTGTTGTGCGCGATCGAAATCGTATCACCGGCGCAGGTGTCACCTCTGGTATCGACTTCGCGCTTACTGTTGTCGCCGAGCTTTACGGCCCTGAGATTGCTCAAAATATTCAGTTGCATATGGAGTACGATCCCGCGCCGCCCTTTACCAGTGGCTCGCCGCGGACCGCGCCGGCTGAGCAGTTGCAAAAAGCGCAGGACCAGATAGCTCCCTTTATTGAAAAAAGACGCCTGGCGACGCAAAAAGCGGCGGCCAGGCTGGGTGATAACCGATTGGCGTAAGCGATGACTTTCAACTGTGCGACAACAAACGCTGTCACTGCCGCAACCAGAAAGCCACCAGTCATCTGACCCGCATGTCGTTGATTTCCCACCTGCTCTCCGCTTCGTGACGCTCGGGAATCGGTAAGAATGAAAAGGACATTCCCATGTTACTTAAACCCAGAGAAGCCCGTCAGAATAACATCGTGCTGCTCAGCACGTTGGAGGCGCGTCTCTACGTCGAGCATTTCGAATCCCTCTGGCAATCCAGAACTGAACTAAATGCGTTTCTTCATGAGGAGCATGCAAAGACACCTGGGCGTGATCTTCAGGATGCTGGCGTTATCTGCTACGTGGCAGAAACGGAGCGGCCGACGAGACGGATAAGCGTTATGGACAGCAGATATTTTCCGAGGTCGTCAGCACGGCTCGGGCGCGTGGTCATAACTTCCTCTCAGACGTGCTGAGAAGTCACACCCGGGCCTGCCAGTTCTGTGACGCGTCGAAAATAGTGCACATTAAAGGAAGCGCTTTCACAACAGCGACTCAGCAGGTTGCGCCGGCTATTCCGGGCCTGAAGGTCAATGCATAACGCCATCTCCAGCCTCGCCTTGCGTTTGCGCGCGGTCATCTTCGTTATGACGTTCACGATCAGGCTGCGGAATGAATGCAATGCCTGCCCTGCATCGGGGACCGGCGCGACAGTGAAAACGCGGCCCCTTTTCAGCATTGCGACATTTGACCCAACGTGGAATAGCAAAATACTGGCGCGATGACAGAGCCCCCTACGGAAATTCACCTCGCCAAAACATGCGCCATTTCCGTCGAGGGCCCGACACTGAATGACAACGCCGGAAGTTAAAAAAACCGTAATCTGAACAGCATATACAACACCAGATAAGCCACTCTGGCATTCACATTCATGACGTGGTACTTCACTTTCTCGCTTCTGTTTAATAATGCCAGTACGTTTGCCGGATAGCGTTTCTCTTTGATGCGTTTGATACTTTTCCGGATTTCATTAATGTTAAGCGTGGTGTAATACATGGCGGTAACGATTTGCATATCGAGGGTGAGCTTACGTTTGGTGACACCGGTAGAGAAAAGCGACAAATCCTCGTTTTTATATTTAACAAATAACCTTTCATACAGATCAGTCAGGTAACGCTTACGATCCAGCAATTCTTCATACGGGACGCGTCTTTTCGACAGCGAGTTTTCCACATCATCATAGTGATAAGATGCACTGTCAAAAATAAACAGGTTATCGACATAGTAAAGACAGTTGAGATTAAACAGCAGGTCTTCACTCATCGATATCCCTTTAGTGAAGCGGAGATGGTGATCCTCAAGCAACTTTCTTCTGTAGCACTTGTTATGGAGATAGCCAATGTTATCACTTAACTCAAGCTCATCCAGCACAGCAGGAATAGACTGATGGCCGAAATGGCCATAGGTGGAAAGGCTACCCACGCGCGAGCACCTGAGGTTCCCCACCAGTAAATCAACAGGTTGTGAAACGCTCGGAGAAAGGTGCTGATGAAACATAGCCAGAAAGTCATCATCCACCCAGTCATCGGCATCAACAAAAATAACGTATTCTCCCCTAGCCACTTCCAGGCCTGCATTTCGCGCTGCGCTGACGCCGGCATTACTCTGCGAGATAACATTAAAATTTTTATAGTGTTTAAATTCATCAAGAACAGAGGCGCAGTTATCTTTGCTGCCATCATTCACCAGGATAACTTCATAATCTTTGCATGTCTGAAGGAGAAGACTTTGCAGGGTACGCATAATCGTCTTTTCAGCATTATAAACAGGTATTATTATACTGAATAAATATTTATCATTCATTTCAAAACCTCGTAACCAGCCCTAATGCCTGCCGCCCTTAAAAAGGCGAAAAGATCATGAAAATAAAAGCCTTTCCTTTTCCTGATAACCGAAAAGAAAATAAGCATCTAATTATTTATTAACCCACTCTGAGATTATAAAAGCGCGAAATTAAACTGACCGTAAACGGGCATTATTCGGATCATGAAGATACGCTTTCATTTTTATTAAGCGATAATTAAAAAAAACGAACAGGCAGGGTACATCCTCCCGCCACATGGCAGGATATTAACGTTACTCACGCGCAGATAAAAAACGCGTTATATTAAAGATACCGTTCAAGACGTTTTATTTAAATGTCTTACAATGCATATCTTTAAGAAATATCTGCATCACCGCCCAGAAAAGAGCGAGCGATTAATAAGAAACCATAGTTTTCCGGGTTGAATGAATATTTTGTGAATCTTCATCATCGGCTGCCCACGGAAAAAATAGTTTAACAGCGTAAAGGCCATAAACTCAGTAATCACCACACTTATGGCGCCGCCAGTAATGCCGAAGGCTGGCACCAGTGTCACCGTCGTGATCAGACATACCGCCAGCACACAGAACGTTTTTTTGATCAGGTAGCGATAGCCATTGTATTTAATAATGAAGCGATCCATGACGCTGCTTAGTACACCAAACATGGCGCCGATGCTTAATAACACCATCGGAGCAATCGCTTCGGTGTAAGCTGCGCCGTAGAAATGCCGGATAAACCAGGGGCCGATCAGGGCAATACCGCCGATAACGGCCCCCGACACGGCAATGACCATTAGCTGTAGCTTCTGCGCGCGGACAATCGCCACATCAGGATCACGTTCGGCAAACAAAGCAGGATAAAACGAGGCAAGTAAAGCGTTGGGTAAAAAGACCCAGGCCACCGACAGCGTCATCGCGACAGAAAAGATGCCCGCCTCTTTTAACCCTAAGAACCATGAAACGCTGAGCTGGTTAAGCCGGGTATAAATCGTAATCGCAATCACCGACAGCACCAGGGATCGTCCGGCCTGCAAAATATAACCGCTGTAACGTCGGATATGAGTGAGTCGGGGAAGCGGCGGCTTCTCATGCGTACGTCGTTGGTGCCAGCTAAACACACAGAGTTTGATCAGGAAAGGAATGAAGGTAGCCAGCACAATGGGAATGGCCAGCAATTCCGGTTTGAGCTGGAACCAGGAAATCCCATAACGGATAGCCAGACTGATCAGGAGACCGGTAAGGTTAGCCATCACGTTCAGCTTCGCATTCAACACCGCTTCATTGTAGATATTAACCAGATCGATAGCCGAGAACAGACAAGCCAGTGCCGCCGCGCAGATAAAGACAAACGCTTGCGAGTTCATCTCTTCCCGCATCACCACAATGCCAATGGTAGAGAGCACACAGTAAAGGCTAAACACCAAAATGACAGCCGGCACCATAAGGCGGATGCCAGAACGGTGATTCTGGGCAATGCGCTTGAGCAGGATGACGTCGCAGCCCATCATCGCCACAGACTGGATAAACTGAAATATCAGCATGGAAATGGCGATCACACCAAACGTGACAGGCCCGACGTACTTAGCGACGAAGGACGTTACAAACATCAGGCCAAATACCGCAACCAGCTTCTCAATGATCATCCATAACGAGTTTTGCAGCTTTTGTTTCACGAACGCGCCCTCAACAGAGTCTGTACGGCATGACGCAGCCCGGACACCAGGCGTGGAGACAGGTAGAAAAGCGTAAAATAAAGGCTCCAGGCGTCTGGGAGCACGCCCGCGGCAATATAGGCACGATAGTTTTGCCGGTAAAGTTCAATATACTGCCTGACGAATGCCGCGCTGAACGTCCCACTATACAGGGCTTTATAGATGTGCGAGGCCGTAACCTTCAGAAATAAGAAGTAGTAATAGCGTTCCTGCGGCCGTAGCAAGACGCGTTTAATCCCTGTAAAAGCCCGGACGTAAGTGAAGTGTTTTTCTTTGAGCGCCGAGCGCGTTGCGGAATCGTGTGACTCAACATAGTGGTAGACGACCCGAGGGCTGAACACGACCTGTCCCTGCGGGGCACCGGACAGGTAGCTGATCACAAACAGCAGATCTTCAAAGTTGAAGATATCTTCCCGAAAGCGCAACTGCTGCTGTTGCACGATCGTCCGGCGGAAAAACTTGTCACAGATACCGTGTTTCGGCGTGTGGTAGAGCAGTTCACCGATCGCCTTATCAGCGCGCAGACTGCGCAGTGCGGTCTCTTCAGGCTCCCCGGACAGCGGCTCGCCGTCATGAGAAAAGGTGCGGGATTCGCCTACGGCCAGAATGACGTCTTCATTCATCAGCCCCAGCCAGGTATCCAGCACACCTGAAGGCAGAAAGTCGTCGGCATCGATGAAAGAGAGGAATGTGCCACGCGCAGCATCCAGACCGCAGTTACGTGCCGATGAAACGCCGCCATTGGGCTTATCTATAACCTCTACGCCAGGATAATTCTGGTATTTTCTCATTAGCTCAAGTGAATTATCACTTGAACCATCATTGACTAAAATAAGCTGGCAATGCTCAGCATGAGGTTGCTGAAGAATACTCTCGACGCAACGTTCAATAAACATCGCGCCGTTATAAACAGGCACGATAAATGACACTAAAGGGGCGTGTTGATCATTAAACATATAACCTCTGGTGTGACATATTTATTAAAGTGTAGCGCAGGGAAAGTGTCGGTTAGTTCCAGCTATTTTTATTCGTAAAAATTTTTCGCTACTCTAAATCAGTCATCTGTATGCACATCGCCAATTTTTGTATCAAAATATGTATAGCATGGAACCAGAAAATAAAAGACAGCATAAACATGAAGATGAAGATGAAGATGAAGATGACATCAAAACTAAGAGTATTCTGTAATTTAAAATGGCGTTACTGAACCCTGCGGAAATACAGAGATCCTGCCTGTGATACTCTACTCAGGCGCGGACCGTTTCCGCAATAAGCCACCTTCGCAATGTAAAGCGTAAAGAGAACATTCAGACAATAGCCAGTGAAGTGAAAAATGGAAGACACTTTTCCCGGAAAAAATTAATAAGAACTTCCTTATAAAAATCGACATATTTCAGATGACACATTAATAAAAAACAACGCGTGTCCAGTAAAAATAAATAAATATGCCAGAAGAAACAGAAGTGTTTAATTAACGTTTAACTTTTTGGGGCATATAAAAAATCTCAGCGCCTGAAAATATGCGTGGACTGGCACACCCCGGGGCTGCATGGACTGGCTTTCTGCGGTGAGATTGATTCCGCCCGGGTCGCGGAGAGAATCGCTAAATATGCTTCCGGCATTGCCTCTTCGTTCAACGGCGACCGAGGAAGCCGTGCGATCAGGCTGGTAACCTTATCGTCATTGCTTTCCGGCGGCTCCGTCTGCCCACGGTTATCATGGGCAGCCGCACGCATCCCCGTCGTCCTCAGTCGCTGGCGTGCCGGTGCTCAGCACATCCCGCACAGCCGCCACATCCTGTCTTACGCGATGAGGTGAGCGGTGCGGAAACCGGCTTCGTGCGCGCACGTCCACCTGCGTGGCGCAGCAGGCTAATAACCAGACCGTTAAGCACGACCACACTCATCAGGCACAGCGCGCTAAACCCCGGATGCAGGCGAAAACTGACACTCTGATAAAACAGCGTAGCAACGGAGTACGCAACGTTCAGGCCCCAGAAAAAGGAAAACAGCATCCAGTTTTTCCCGGCTTCCCGGGCTATTGCGCCCATCACCGATACGCAGGGAACGTAGAGCAACACAAACAGCAAATAGCTGTACGCTGCGAAGCCGTTGCCGAATTTCGCACTCATCACGCCCATTTGCGTCGCATTGATTGTACTGTCACCTTTACTCGCTTCAATGGGGTTGGCCAGCGCACGCAGGCTGAATGCGCTCTTCAGGCTGTCACCGGTTTCTTTCAGCGCGTCACCTAACTCACCCGACAGCGAAAAGTCCTGCGGGCGAAACGCGCCGCTTTGAACATCTTCGCCGACATAAAGACTGTTCAGCGTACCGACCACGACTTCTTTCGCCATGATGCCTGTCACCAGCCCGACCGTGGCCTGCCAGTTGTCTGATGTCACGCCGACTGGTCGCAGGGCTGGCGTGACGACTTTACTCACAGTAGCCAGCGCAGAATCATTGATATGGTCTACGGTTGCCCCACTAAACGAAAAGTTGCTGAGTAATCCGATCACCATGCTGACCACAATAATGACGCGACCTGCGCGTACGATAAACATCTTTAAACGTTGCCAGGTCTGGATCAGCAGGCTTTTCACATGGGGGCGATGGTAGACCGGCAGCTCCATAAGAAAAGGTGACGCTTCGCCGCGCAGCAGCGTATTTTTCAGGATAAGCCCAGTGACGATGGCCACGATAATGCCCAGCACGTACAGAGAGAAAACCAGGCTGGCGCGCCAGGCGCCAAAAAAGGTGGCGGCGAAAACCGCAAAAATCGCCAGCCGCGCACCGCAGGACATAAAGGGCGCAATTAGCACGGTAAGTAAGCGCTCACGGGGTGTATCCAGCGTACGCGTGCCCATTACTGAAGGCACGTTGCAGCCAAACCCGACGATAAGCGGTACAAAGGATTTCCCCGGCAAACCCAGCGACTGCATCAGGCGGTCAATTACAAACGCTGCACGCGCCATATACCCCGAGTCTTCAAGAAAAGACAGAAACAGGTACATCAGGCCGATCTGGGGCAGAATCGGCAACACCGTATTAATCCCGGCCCCTATGCCCTGCGCAAGGAAGACCGTTACCCAGTCGGGAAAGTGGCAGGTATAGCCCAGCCACTGCGCGCCATGAATAAACAGCGCCACCGATCCGCTGTCGAACAAAGGCTGGAAGGCTGCACCGATGTTAATTGACAGCACAAACATCAGATACATCGCGCCCAGAAAAACCGGTATTCCCAGGAACCGGTTCAGCACAAGGTTGTCCAGCCACTCAGTCAGCGCAGCGGGTGCGGCTTTATTGAGGTTACAGACCGCGGCGCAGAGCGCGTTGATAGCCTGATAACGACAGTTCACCACATGCATTGCCGGATCGCCGCCCGCCGCCTGCCTGATCGCCGGCAGTTGGGGGACGACTGTGGGACAGATGCGCTGACTGTTAATGTCACCTGCCAGCAACTGTAGCGCCAGCCAGCGCTGCTTTTGCCTGGCGATGTTCGCAGCCATCATCGTTTGCAGGCGCGCGATGGCCGTCTCAATTTCACGAGGATAAACCAGAGGTTGTGGCGGTCTTTCTCCCTGCCAGTCGTCAATGGCGCGTTTAAGCGAGGCGATGCCTTCGCCACGTGTTGACGTCAGCGCCACGACCGGGCACCCCAGCCGGGCTGACAGCGCTGCCCTGTCGATGATGATATTCTGGCTGAGCGCGATATCCTGCATGTTTAACGCGACGATACAGGGCATGCCCAGCTCCAGTAGCTGAAAAGTCAGGAAAAGATGACTCTCCAGGTTTGAGCTGTCTACCACATTAATCACCAGGTCGGCGTGATCCTCAAACAGATACCCACAGGCGATACTTTCATCGATGGCGCTGTCCGCCGAAAGCGTTGTAAGCGAGCGCGTGCCTGGCAGATCAACCAGCCGTACATCCGTTTCAGCCGTAAAGAACTGCCCTTCCTTGCGTTCTACCGTCACGCCCGCCCAGTTCCCTACGCGCTGGCGGGCCCCGGTAAGCTGATTAAATAACGTGGTTTTACCGGTATTCGGGTTGCCGATCAGACCCAGGGTTAATGTTTTCATCAGCGGACTTCTTCCAGCAGAACCGAAGCCAGATCGCGTTGCCGCACCGCCAGACTGAGGCGACGCGTACGGATATGAACGGGATCGCCCAGTGGTGCAGTACGGATAATGTCAATCAGCGTGCCGGGCAGCACGCCCATGGTTAGTAATTTTTGCCGCCAGGCGGGATCAACAGAAGACTGGTAGCCTCTGACACGATAGGTGGTGTGTGTTTTGATTTTCACAGATATATCCCAACCGTTAACAACTAAGGCAGGAATTATACAAATGATAACTATTCTTGTTTCTTGATCTGGATGGGGGTGATGCGCAGGATAACGACAAAAACACGCTGATATGCCATTTCACCCTGACGGCCCGCTCGGGTTAAGGGCCATCCGGAAAGAAGCATTGCGGAAGATTGTCAGAAACATCCCTCAGCGGCAAACAGGCTGAGCGGCCTCAGCAGTGGGCAAATAACAGATGGTGTTGCCATACCTATTTTCAGCCCCCTGTCTGTGAAGCACGGCTTATACAGCGAAGACGGACACAACGTCAGATTGCGGTCACGTATGAGGGCAGCGAAAAATAATAACGCGCAAATGTCTCACCCAGGCCTTCATCTTATTATTGCGCGAAAAAACGTAACTCCCGGTACATTTCTGCATAAACGGACCCTTGATCACCCCGTTTTTGTGACTATGCCAACCCCTTAAAAAAACACGCTTTTCCTGAAAGCGTCATTTTATTTTTAAACTAATCGTTATAGATCACATTATTTATGGCGTCACTATTAAGGTAATCCGTTAAATACCGATATACCTGTATCCACGTTTATCAGGTATCGCCGCCATGTTTAAAAACCTTAAAATTACAACGGGCATTATTGCCGTATTGTTTTTGTTCAGTGCGCTGTTAATGCTTACCGGGTCGCTTTTTTATTCGTCTGTCAGCCAGGCGGGACGCAACTTTTCTCACACTGAACAACTGACGCTACAACAACAGCAACTGAGCGACAGTGTGCAGACGCTGATAAAGACGCGTGTCACCGTCAGCCGGGTGGCTATTCGTTTTCTGAAAAACCAGAAGGATCCGGCATCTCTGGCCTCAATTGCCACACTGCTGGACACAGCGAAACAATCTGCTGAAAAAGCCGATGAGTATTTTTCAGCCTACAAAGCCGCCCCGCCCTTACCCGGACAGCATGCGGAACTGACCCAAAACGTGCAGACGGCTTACAGCAAAATGCACGATACCATGCTCGCGTCGGTCGAGTTCCTGCGAAATAACAACTATCAGGCTTACGGCAATCTTGATGCACAGGAAGCGCAGGATCAGCTGGATAAGGCTTATCAGGCCTGGCGGAGCGCTAACTATCAGCTGATGAAGGAAATCGCCGCAGAAAACGATCACAACTACACCAATATGCTGTGGACCTTGTTGATTATCGCAGTTATTGCTCTGGTGACCGTTGCCAGCGTATGGGCTGGCCTGCGGACACTGCTGCTGAAACCTCTGACTCTGGCAACCGACTACATGCGCGCGATCTCTGCCGGGGATCTGACCCGTGAGATCGCCAGCGACAGTCACAATGAAACCGGACGGCTCCTCAGCCAACTGGAAGAGATGCGCAGCGCGCTGGTGGTGACGATTCGTTCTGTCGATGATGCAACGCAGTCCATTTTCACCGGCGCAGCAGAAGTATCTGCCGGCAGCATCGACCTCTCTGCCCGCACTGAGCAACAGGCGGCCGCACTGGAAGAGACGGCAGCCAGCATGGAGCAACTGACCTCGACAGTAAAACTGAACGCGGAAAATGCACAGCAGGCCACCGCGATGGCGAACGATGCCGCGGTGATGGCGTCGCAGGGCGGCCAGATTGTGGCGAAGGTGATTTCCAATATTGAGCAGATCAGTGAAAGTTCCAAACAGATTGCCAGCATCATCGGCATTATCGACAGCATTGCGTTCCAGACGAATATCCTGGCGCTTAACGCTGCGGTCGAAGCCGCGCGCGCAGGCGAACAGGGGCGCGGTTTTGCTGTAGTCGCCGGTGAGGTGCGTTCACTGGCGGGACGCAGTGCAAGCGCGGCGCAGGAGATCCGCACGCTGATTGAACAATCGACGCAGCGTGTCAACAGCGGTTCGACTCATGCCTCCGAAGCGGGTGATGTCATGGGAAGCATTGTGCATTCCGTTAACAGCGTGACCCAGTTGATGGCTGAGATTGCCTCGGCCTCGGCCGAGCAGACACGCGGTATTGAACAGGTGACGAAAGCGGTATCGGAAATGGACGGCGTCACACAACAAAACGCGGCGCTGGTAGAGGAATCGGCCAGTGCGGCAGCCTCACTGGAAGATCAGGCTACGCAGTTACGTCAGTCGGTCTCCGTGTTTAACACGGGCAGAAAACCGACCACAGGTCTGGCGACGTCCCGCAGCACAGCTTTGAAAAAACCCGTTATGACGCCTGTGCCTGCCGCACCGTCAGCGGATAACTGGCAGTCATTCTGATCGACCTGCCGCGGAGCGATGCCCTGCTCCGCGGCAAACGGCTTCAGGCGCGGTGGGCCATATCAACGACCTTCGTTTCACTGCCCCAGTCGGCGTCAAACACAGAAGAAACCAGGGCTGGATGAACGCCCGTAACAGCCACATCAACCAGTCCCAACGCCACAAAGGGATCCTCGGTCAACCTGTCGCGAACAGCCTGCTCATCAGAGGCGAGAAACAGCACAACGCCGCCCTGCTGATTTTCCAGCGGTCCGGCCAAAACCACCTCGCCCGTCTTGATGTGCTCCATCAGCCAGCTTTTATGACCCGCGCTGTGTTTTTCACGTTCGGCGGCGGCACCACGATAACTCAGCGTAACAATGTAAAGCATAAGGTTCTCCTGTGGATTACAACGCAAGTGACTGGATGAGCGTGCTGGCGGCATTAAACGCGTTGCCGATTTCACGCTGTTGAATGGCTTCCCCTTTTGAAGCCCCTTCTGCACGGATAACATGAATATGCTCAACGCCTAAAAACCGAAAAAAAGCGGCCAGATACCGTTCCTGAAAATCCCACTCTTCAAGGGAACCGCCGTGGTAAAAGCCGCCCCGCGCCGACGCCACGATTACGGTTCGCCCACCTGACAATCCCACCGGGCCTTGTGCCGTATAACTGAATGTTTTGCCTGCCTGCGCGATCCGGTCCAGCCAGGATTTTAGTTGGGCAGGCACCGAAAAGTTGTACATCGGCGCACCGATGACAATCACATCACTGGCAAGAAACTCCGCCACCAGCAGGTCAGATAAGCGATGCTGTTCTGCTATGTACTCACTGACGTTGTCGTCGTTTCCCGCTCTGAAACCTGCCACGATGGCCGCGTTAAGAGGACGGATTTCCTCGGCCACGACATCACGGTAAGTCGCCTGAGCAGCGGGGTGCTTTGCCAACAGTTTTCTGACGATGTCCGCGGTAAGCTGCCGGGTAACCGACGGCGCCTGGAAAATACTGGCGTCAATATGAAGTAATCTGTTCATGGGATTCCCCTGAGAGTGATGGTGCTATGAGGATGGAAGGGTTCTGGCCGCGCGATCGATAAACGCAGCCACCTGTTCAGGATGTGAAACCAGCGATAAATGACTAGATGCGAGACGCTGAACGCGTGCGCCAATATGCGCAGCAATGTCAGACTGGACACGGGGCGGCAGCGCCCGGTCTTGCGTGGTCAACAAATACCAGGTGGGTTTGATTTTCCATGCGGCTCGCATCACCTTGTCAGTGAAAGCGCTCGCCGCAACAGGTTGTTGTACCGCAGCCAGTTCGCGCACCCGCGCATCAGGCAAGTCGCCGGCCAGCATTTCACCAAACTGTTGGGCATTATCCAGCCAGATCATCCCGTGTTTATCCGGCCTCATTGCCGTCATCGGGGCATGAAGTCGTTGCAACAGCCCGGCAGCAGATTCATTACTGTCGGGCACCAGCGCAGAGAGAAAAACCATGCCCCTTACGCGCGAATCGTTGCCAGCATCAGCCACCACCACACCGCCCCAGGAATGCCCAACCAGCAGCACCGGGCCTTGCTGACGCGCAATGACCGCCTCCGTCGCCTTTACGTCATCCTGCAATGAGGTCAATGGATTCTGAACGGCGGTGACGTGATAACCTTTGTGCTGAAGGCGTGAAATCACCGCCCGCCAGCCTGAGCCGTCAGTAAACGCCCCGTGGACTAAGACGATGTTTTTCACCGTCGCCTGCGCAGCGAGCGGCACATTCAATAACGTCAGCCCCAGCAGCACCGCATGCTTTAATCTTTTCGCCTTACTGCTCTTTCGCCGCATCTCGCCTGTTCCTGTGGTCGTTTTCATGCTGACCATGGTAGATCGGGCGAAAAGAGCGTGTAAGATGGCGAATAAGACAACTAACAGGCAAAACTCGCCATAAGGAGTGACTGGCTATGCGCATAGCGATTGTGGCGCTTGAAGGCAGCCTGCCTTCTGCCGTCAACGGCTTTTGTGACACCTTATGGATTGCGCGCCAGGTGATTGCGTCTCGCCCCGATACTGCGGCGCAACTGACCCGCGCGCCGCTGGAGGTCCAAATCGTAAGTGCTGATGGCCAGCCCGTGCGCGATGCGCAGGGACGATGGCTACATGTCGATGCTGATTTCAGCCAGGCAGAGGCGTCAGATATCGTCCTGGTCGGGGGAATGGCGTTGGGCCGCGATCGGTTTCCGCACCATCCGGAGGCGGTCATACAGGCGGGGACCTGGATAAAAAAAATGTACCATCAAGGTGCCATCGTCGGTGCCGCCTGCGCGGGCTGTCTGGTGCTGGGCGAAGCGGGGCTGCTCAGTCGTCGGCGTTGTACCACCACCTGGTGGCTGTTTCCGACCCTGCGGGAGCGCTATCCGGATGCGCGTCCGGTATGGGGACAAACGCTCGAACAACAGGAAAATATCATTACTACAGGTGGCCCACTCTCGTGGAGCGCGCTCACGTTGCATTTGCTGCACAGGATACTGGGGGCGGACGTCTCCAGACAGGTTGCTGATATGGCCGTTGCCGATGCCCAGCCCGTGTCGCAACGTTTGTATGCGCCGCCCGGGTTTATTAACACTCAGCACCCGTTGCTGATGCGGGCGGAAGAGATTATTCGCTATCAACAGCCAGGCATCACGGCAGAACGGCTGGCCTCTGCGTTACATACCAGCGAACGTACGTTGCACCGTAAAATGAAAATGCTGACCGGCGAAAGTCCTAAGGCGTTTATTACCCGGGTCCGCATTGAAGATGCCTGTCTTCTCCTGGAGAACCCCACCGTAAGCATCCGTAAGGTGGCCGCCGATTGTGGCTATTCTGACGAAAGCAGCTTTCGCAAAGCGTTTAATCAGGTGATGGCGATGACACCCGCGCGTTATCGACAGTGGATTGCCGCCAGAGCGGCGCCCGCAACGCGTTAATCAGCGTAGCGCATGCAGCGCTGCCCAACTGGCGTCTTTGATTTGGCCGTCTTTAGCAAACAGCAACGGTCCGGTGGCCAGCCCATCGCTTGCCTTCGGCGTCGCCGCCGTCCGGTGGGGCGTGTCCCAGACACCCCACGTGAGCACTGCGTCGACACCGGCTTCCAGCACAAGCGAAAGATAGCGCTTATAGGTGCTGGCGACCGCCATGGCGCGGCGCGCCATCGGCAGGCGGCTGTCATCAACATCCAGTTCGGTGATATACACGGCCAGGCCCAGCGCTTTCACTTCACGAATAAATGTCGCCAGTCCCGGACCAGACGCGTACTGCGGACCGGCCTTGAGATGAGACTGAATCCCCAGCGCACCGATGGGGATCTGTCTGTCCTGCAAATTGCGTAGCAGCGCCAGCACAGCGTCGCGTTTTCGTTGCGCGTTGTCATGGTCGCTTTCCAGCCCGTAATCGTTATAGCAAATGACGGCGTGAGGATCGGTCTGATGCAGCGCGTCACAGGCGATATCCAGATAACGCGTCCCCAGA
Organism: Pantoea sp. SGAir0180; assembly: GCF_043546245.1. NCBI lineage: Bacteria > Pseudomonadati > Pseudomonadota > Gammaproteobacteria > Enterobacterales > Erwiniaceae > Pantoea > Pantoea sp. SGAir0180. The sequence goes on from NZ_CP028071.1 coordinate 3,377,154, forward strand.
CGTTGATACCAGAAACTGTTGCGCCATCCGCCAGGCAAACCGTCAGACAGGTTGATAATCTCGTTCGCCACGTCCCAGCTCTGTATCTGTCCCCGATAGCGCCCCGCGACGGTATGAATATGGTCTCTCAACACTTTTTCCAGCAGCGTGGCATCGCGAATCGCCAGCAGCCAGTCCGGCACCGCGCGGTGCCAGCAAAAGGTATGCCCGCGTAGCAGCAGGCCCTGCGCTCTGGCAAAGGCGGCAAGCGTATCCGGGCCAGAAAAATCGTAGCGATTCTGCTCAGGCTGCACGACCACCCACTTCAGCGCGTTTTCCGGAACAATAATATTGGCCTGGCTGGCCACAAACTGCCGGTAATGCGCATCGGACCGCAAACGCTCGGGCCGGACCGCGAACCCAAACAGAAGATGACGCTGCGCGGCTATGCGCTTTAAGGGGGGGAAAGCCGGTTCGGCCGCGAAGGCCTGTATCGGCAATGCGGAACCCAGCAACAGCGCCGCGCTGCGTTTTAAGAACCGACGTCGCGGCGTGGATGTGAAGCCAGACAGATTATGAGGTTTCATCAGTGCCACGTCTCCTGTGACGTTTTGCCCGATCATCGTGAAGGTCGCATCACACCAGCCCGGTATTCTTATAACCCCAAGCCCTAAGGCCCGTCAGCAACGATTTTGTCCACGTCGGTAAAGCCAGATTTCTGAATGTAAAATCCCTCGCTTTACGGTATCGGGTTTTCTGGCATTCGCGGGGCTGTGTGCCTGCATGTTTCAGGACGCGCGCTGCCGTGCCAGCGGTAAAAGTGACCTTTGCTACCTTGTTATGCCGCACAGGCTGACAAACCGAATGAAAGGCTGTCGAATTACCTTTGCTAAGCTGATAAGTACACCTGATACGTTTAATAAAGGAGAATGCTATGACGCAGCCTAAAACCCGCCCCCTCGGCAACAGCGGCCTCTCTGTGCCGCTTCTGACCTTTGGCGGCAATGTCTTTGGCTGGACGGTAGACGAGAAAACCTCGTTTTCTCTGCTCGACGCGCTGGTGGAAAAAGGCCTGTTCTTTATCGATACCGCCGATGTCTATTCACGCTGGGCGCCCGGCAATCAGGGGGGCGAATCCGAAACCATCATCGGCAAATGGCTGAAGAAAAGCGGTAAACGCGACAGGATAGTGCTGGCGACCAAAGTCGGCATCGAAATGTCACCGGAGAAGCAGGGACTGAAACCTGGGTATATTCGCCAGGCCGTCGAGGACTCGCTGCGCCGTCTGCAAACCGACGTGATCGACCTCTATCAGGCGCATCGCGATGATGAAACCACGCCACTGGCCGACACATTAACCGCCTTTGACGCCCTGATCAAAGCCGGCAAAGTCCGGGCTATTGGGGCCTCTAACTACAGCGCCGCGCGACTGCAGGAGGCGCTGGACATCAGCAAACAGCATGGGCTGGCGCGTTACGAAACCCTGCAACCGCTCTACAACCTTTACGACCGTGAAGAATATGAAAGCGAGCTGGAACAGGTAGCGCGAGAGAATCAGCTTGGCGTGATCAACTACTACGCGCTGGCCAGCGGCTTTCTCAGCGGCAAATATAAAAAACCGCAGGATGCCAGCAAGAGCGCGCGCGGTCAGGGTATTGTAGATAAGTACCTGAATGAACGCGGTAAACGCATTGTTGAAGCGCTGGAAGACGTGGCGGCGTCACATGATGCGTCAGCCACGCAGGTGGCGCTGGCCTGGCTCATCGCGCGCCCAAGTATTACCTCCCCTATCGTCAGCGCGACCTCCTTGTCGCAGCTTGATGAACTGGTCAAAGCCACTGAGTTGACGCTGAGCAAGCAAGAAATTGAAGAGCTGTCCCAGGCCAGCAAGCCATAAATCCCTCAGGGATGCCGCGGCATCCCTTTTACTTTGCCTCGCAATAAATGCCTTTTTAGTTATAAAAATATTCATTCAGCGATAACTGTCACAATTGCGTTAATTCCTTACCACTTTGCAGTTACATACGCACAGATTTGCAAAAATTGACATTTAGTCAGCATTATTCTCTGCCCTGTCTTTTCCTGTCATTTCATAAAGAATAACGCTGATGAATACAAAAAAAGCAGTGCAGTTTATGCCTCGCCTGGCCGCTGGCAGCCTGATGTTTGCGATGCTGAGCGCCTCCGCGCTGGCCGCCGATGCCTTTAGCTATGACTCACCTTACCTGTTTGGCGACTGGGGCGGTAACCGAACGCAGTTAGAAAACGACGGCATTAAGTTAGATGTTAACTACACCATGGAAAGTGCCGCCAATCTGGGTGGCGGAGCTGACAGCCATACCTCGATGCGCTACAGCGACCAGTGGGCGTTTGGTGCCAATTTCGATCTGCAAAAACTCCTCGACTGGCAGGATACGCAGTTCCAGGTCACCATTACCGATCGCAATGGCCGCAACATCTCCGATCAGGTGGCCGATCGCCGCACCGGGATGCTCTCTTCTACCCAGGAGGTGTACGGTCGTGGCCAGACGTGGCGCCTGACGCAATTCTGGTTAAGCAAAGGCCTGTTCGATAACACGGTCAATCTGAAAGCCGGACGCGTTACCGTCGGCGAAGATTTCGATAACTTCGACAGCAAGTTCCAGAACCTGGCGTTTGGCAGCGGCCAGGCCGGTAACTGGCGCGGCGATCGCTGGTTTAACTGGCCGGTTTCGCAGTGGGGCGGCAGGCTAAAAGTCAACGTCACGCCAGAGGTGTTTTTCCAGGTCGGTTTCTACAATCAAAACCGTGCGAATTACGACCGTGGCGATGGTTTCCGGCTGGATACCAGCAACTCAGAGGGGAATCTGGTGCCGGTCGAGTTAGGCTGGAAACCGACGTTAGGCCCCGACAAGTTGCCGGGTAACTATCGTATCGGCTATTACTACTCGTCCGCAAATGGCGACAACTATGGCAGCTGGCGTGACGGCGCTTACCAGCGCAAAAATCATGCTTACGGCGGCTATGTCCTGTTGCAGCAGCAGTTGACGGCGCAGGGCGGCGATGCCAGCCGGGGTCTGGGCGTGACGGTTCAGGCGGTGATGAACGACCATAAAACCTCGAAAACCGATAACTATCAGTCCGTCAGCTTCACCTGGAAAGGACCGTTCGATGCCCGTCCGCAGGATGAGATTGGCATTGGCGCGGCGCGTATTCACGTCAACAGCGCCTACACGCGTTCGCTGCGTGAACAGAACGACGCCAGCGGGCAGACCGATTTTAACAGCCCGACCTATCTGCCTGTTCAGGACGGTTCGGAGTACAACTATGAAATCTATTACAACGCGCAGCTGACCAAATGGCTGCAACTGCGTCCTAACCTGCAATACGTTGTTGCGCCGGGTGCCGTTAGCGACGTGAAAGATGCCTTTGTCGGCGGAATCAGCGCTAACGTGAATTTCTGATCCGCCCTTCAGACCTGCCTGCAGGGCAGGTCTGCTTTCCTGCCTGCCCTGACGCTTTTATCCCGTACCTGCTCTGTTGATTCGCCTCAGTTTTCCGCAATTTTTTGCAAGCCCTGCCTCACTACACGCGGTATAACCTCATCCATGTCTTACCACTGCGTATAACGGAAAAACCATGAAAACCTATATCAGCAAAGCGTTCTCAGCCGACCGGGCCTGGGGTGCACTCGACATCGCTAACTTTGATGGCACAACCGTACGGCTTCACTGGACGGATCAACCCTACAAGTGGCACATCAATGACGGTCAGGAAGTTTTTGCGGTGATGGATGGCTGTGTAGAGATGCACTACAAGGAAAACGGAGACATCAGGACAGTGCGCTTGCAGACAGGGGATATTTTTTATGCCAGCGTGGGCACGGAACATGTTGCCCATCCACAGGGCGAAGCGCGCGTACTGGTGATCGAGAAAGCGGGATCGGTCTGACCCCAACCGGCCCTGAGGCACGATGGCTGGCGCACATTTTCCGCGTATACTGAGGCGCAAACACAGCCTTGACGGAGGTTTCGCCTGATGACACCGTTGCCGCCGCTTGCACATCTGGGTCCGCGCATTTGTATCATGGGCCCCTCAAACAGCGGTAAATCTACCCTGGCCGTGGCGATTGCGGAAAAGCAGTCGCTGCCCGTTATTCATCTCGATCAGCTTTATCACCAGCCCAATACCGACTGGCAGCCCAGAGAGCACGCCGTGTTTTTACAGCTTCACCGCGAGGCAATCAGTGCAGAACGCTGGGTTATCGAAGGCAATTATACGCGCTGCCTGCCCGAAAGACTGGCGCGCGCAACAGGCTATATCCTGCTGGATCTCGCAATGCCTGTCAGTTTACTGCGTTATATCCGGCGCTGCTGTGCCACCACGCCGCGTGCCGGGGCGCTGCAAGGCAGCATCGATCACATTAATCTCGCCATGCTCAGGCATATCACCTGGGTGACGCCGGGCAATCGCCGTCGCTATCACCTCCTGTATCAGGGACTTAGCCTGCCCAGGTGCCGTCTGGTAGGTGCAAAAGCGATAAACCGCGCCTGGCAGGAGTGGTATCTGACGCCCCGTCCTGCGACAGGGATCTTACCCTGCAAAACAGGCCGGTAGCCTTTCCTGCCTGTCTTTTGTATTGTCATGATCCTTACTGGCTCACTCCGGAATCGCAGAATGCACATCACGCTCGCGCAGGATGACCACATTCCCGCCCTGCAACAGATTTATGCTCACCATGTTATGCATGGCACGGGCAGTTTTGAACTGGATCCGCCTGATGAAGCCGAACTCGCCAGCCGGTTAGAAAAAATCCGTGCCGCCGGACTGCCCTGGTTTGTGGCCATCGAAGACGGCCAGGTTTGCGGTTACTGTTATCTGGGCTTTTATCGTCCGCGCCCGGCTTATCGTTTTACCCTGGAAGATTCCCTTTATATCCATCCGGCTTTTCAGGGGAAAGGTGTGGGTAAACGCCTGCTGGCGCACGCGATTGACTGGGCTGAAAGCAGGGGCTTTCGCCAGATGGTCGGGAATGTGGGCGACAGCGCCAACGTGGCCTCCATCGCTCTGCACCGATCGGCGGGCTTCACCGTGGCCGGTACGCTAACCTCCGTAGGCTACAAACACGGGCGCTGGCTGGACACGGTATTGATGCAGCGGACACTTGGCGCGGGCGACAGTATCCCGCCTGAAAACGGATAGCGCAGGATGCGTGCCAGGCGGGCCGCTGCCCAGGGCTCAGGCGGAAGCGCCCAGCTCGTGTGAGATCGCCTGGGCGGTCGCTACCACCTTCGCCATCAGGTTTTTTGCCCCAATCTGTTGCAGCTTGGCCGTCGGCAGCGAGACCGACACCGCATAGGGAACGCGCTGCTGAATATCAAATACCGGCGCGGCGATACAGGTCACGCCCAGCTCGTTCTCTTCGCGATCCATCGCGGTGCGCTGCTGCAGAATATCTCTCAGTTCCTGCTGCATCTCAGGCAAGGTAGTGATGGTGTTTTTTGTCAGTTGCTCAATGCTGTCCTGATGGCTTTGCCAGTAGTGCAGCAGGTACTCTTCACTGCCCCAGGCCAGAAAAATTTTGCCCATCGCCGAGCAATAGAGCGGCATATGCTGCCCGATGTAGGCGCGTGTGCGCATCATGCCGGTGGTGGGTTCCAGTTTATTGATCAATACAACATGATCGTCTTCACGGCTGGAAAAGTTAACCGTTTCGCCCACGTCCAGGTTGAGCTTTTCCAGATGCGGTCCGGCTACGTGGATGATATTGAGCGATGACAGCGCTTTCTGACCGACCGAAATAAATTTGGTCGTCAGGCGATAACTGCCAGGCGACGGGGCCTGGGTGACATAGCCACTGCTGTGCAGCCCCTGTAACAGGCGATGGACGGTGCTTTTATTCATGCCGGACAGCTCAGCGAGATGTGCCAGCGGGCAGCCGTTCGGGAAATTGCTCAGTAACTCAATTAACTGAAGGCCACGAAACAGACTCTGTGTTCCCAACGGCTTATCGTTTTTATTTTCCTTCGCTTTATCCACTTTACCCACCATCCGCCGATCCTCTCCGTTTCTGACTTCCTGAGCGCACTATCGCATGATGTTAACTCATGGCATAACAACTGGGAATCTTTCGCTTTTTTAGTGTGGCCTGGCGATCGCATTCCGCCTGGCAGGAATTGCGCTGTTCATCACAATTTCAAAACAATATTTTAACCCTATGTTTCTAATGAGGAAATAGTCGCCTCGCTTCTTTGCTTTTCCGCATTTTCAGGGATAGTATTTTTTGGAATAGTATTTCACATGTTGAAATCAGCAAGAGCGCGTCACCACGCTTGCTGCCACTACTCACCAGGCGTCACGGGAGGCTGGAATGCAAACTAACCCGGATAAACCGGTCCTGACACTAAGCCATATCACCAAACGTTTCGGGGGGAACCCTGCCGTCAATGACGTAAGCCTGGATGTCTTTCCGGGCGAAGTGGTCGCGCTGTTAGGTGAAAACGGTGCGGGTAAATCGACTCTGATTAAGGTACTGGCCGGCGTTTATACCAGCGACGAAGGCCAGATAACCTTTAATGGCAACCCCATCCCCTCAGCGGCCGCGCTAAAAACCGCCACCAGCCAGCCTGTCGCCTTTATTCATCAGGATCTGGGGCTGATCGAGTGGATGACGGTGGCGGAAAATATGGCGCTGATCATGGGCTTCAACCGTCGCCTGGGCCTGATTAACTGGCGGGCCGTGCGTGAACGGGCACGTTTAGCGCTGGAAGACGTCGGTATTCAGCTCGATCCCGATGCCCGCGTATTTGAACTGTCACGCACGGAAAAATCGCTGCTGGCCATTGCCCGCGCGGTAGCCGTCAACGCGCAAGTACTGGTACTGGACGAACCGACCGCCTCGTTACCCGCCAATGACGTACGGCATCTGTTTAGCGTGATAGAACGCCTGAAAAGTCGCAACGTCGGCATGATTTACGTGACTCACCGTCTGGATGAGGTGATTGAAATTGCCGATCGCATTTGTGTGATGCGGGACGGTAAACGCGTCGCAGAGGGCAACACGGCAGACTACAGGTTGCACGATCTGGTTGAAATGATTGTCGGCGAAGCGCTGGAAAGCAATCAGCGCCTTGTGCTGCCTGAGGGGCGTCCGCCCGTGCTGTCACTGAATCAGCTCTGCATCGATGAAGTGGGCCCGGTCTCGTTCAGTCTGCAACCCGGCGAAATGCTGGCGCTGGCCGGCCTGCGTGGTGCCGGTCAGGAAGAGATTGGCCGGATGCTGTTTGGCCTGAAACAGGCTACCCAGGGCCAGGTCATTTTTCGCGACAAGCCCTGCCATTCCCGATCGCCTCGCGAGGCTATGGCGGCAGGCATCTCGTTTGTGGCAGGCGATCGCACCGGTGAAAGTCTGGTTATGTCGATGAGCGTGCGTGAAAACCTGTTTCTCAACCCCTGCGCGAGCGGGCACCGGGTGATGTCCCATTATGGTCGCCGCGCGGAGGTAGGTGCCAGCTGGTGGAAAGTGCAGCTTTTCGACGTGCGCCCTAAAAACGTGGATCTGGATATCAGCGCCCTGTCCGGTGGCAACCAGCAAAAAGTGGTGATGGCCCGCTGGATGCACCTCAATGCCCCGTTGCTGATTCTTGAAGATCCCACTGCGGGCGTCGACGTGGGCGCGCGGGAAGAAATTTATCACCTGCTCAACAAAGCGCTGGCAGACGGCGTGGCAGTGCTGGTGATCTCGAATGACCTGGAGGAAATCGCGCATATCTGTAACCGCGCGCTGGTGTTTAACCGGGGCCAGGTAGTGGGTGAACTGAAAAACGAACAGGTCACTTTTGCTAATTTACTGGAGCTGGCCTCAGCCAGCTCTGCTGCCCCCTTCGCTACCGTCTGAAAAGGCAGTCAGGAGAAACGCTATGTCTAAAACCTCGGTGAAATCTACTGCACTTGAACAACGGGTCAGCCTTGCTCAGCATGGTTTTGCGCCGTGGTCGATGCAGATCGTCACCCGCTACGGATTACTGTTGTTATGTGTGCTGCTGGCGTTACTGTTTTCGGTACTGTCCCCAACTTTCGCATCCCTGCTCACCGTGCAGGCCATTCTGTCCAGTAAGGCCAAAATCGCCCTGCTGGCGCTGGCCGCCACCTTGCCGATGATTGTGGGCAAAATCGACCTGAACGTCGGTTTCGGGATCGTGCTGTGGCACATCCTGGCCATTACGCTTCAGGTGGAATACGGTTTTTCCTGGCAGATGGCGGTGCTGACAGTGCTGGTCTTGTCGGCGCTGTATGGCCTGCTGAACGGCATTCTGGTGGCGCTGGCGGATATCGACAGCTTCGTCGCCACGCTCGGTTCCGGCACGGTGCTGTATGCCATTGCGTTGTGGCACTCCGGCGGTCGCCAAATTGTTGGTGACTTACCGGATGCCTTTAGTGCGCTGCACAGTACCGAAGTATTTGGCATTCCGATTGGTGCCTTCTATGTGCTGGGCCTGGCGCTGGTATTGTGGCTGATCACTGAGCACACGCCACTGGGAAGGTGCATGTATGCCGTGGGCGGTAACCCCGTCGCCGCGCGCCTCAACGGTATTGCCGTGAATAAATACGTGATCGGCGCGTTTATCGCCTCCAGTGTGATCACCGGCTTCAGCGGGGTGCTGATTGCGGCGGAACAGGGCGTCGGCCAGGCCAGCGTCGGGATGGATTACCTGCTGCCTGCGCTGGTCGGGGCTTTTCTGGGCAGTACCACCATTCGTCCGGGGCGGGTAAACGTCTGGGGCACCGTGGTCGGCATCGCTATCCTGGCTATCGGGATTGCCGGTATTCAGCAGTTTGGCGGCGCGTTCTGGGTGGAACCGCTGTTTAACGGTGCCACGTTGCTGCTGTCGATTACGCTGGCCGGCTACGCTCAGCGCCGCCGTATGTTGAATCAAAAAGCCGTCGTGCGTAGTCAGAGCACGCCGGCGACCACACCTGACTCACAGCAAAAAACCATCACACCAGGGAACTCATTATGAAAAATCCGGTATTTGGTCTTTCTCTCATCGCCATGCTGGTCGCCACCTTACCAGCCCATGCAGACAGCTATCTCGATCAGGCGACAGCGGCCGTGGCCAAAGCGACGGCCAGCGCCACGACCTGGGACGGTCCGACGACCGGGCCAAAGCTACAGCCTAAAAAGAAACTGATCTTTATCGCCTCGGATATGAAAAACGGCGGTGTGCAGGGCGTTCAGCAAGGCCTGAGCGAAGCGGCGAAAGTGGCTGGCTGGACGCTGGATACGCTGGACGGCGCAGGCTCTGTCAAAGATCAACTGGCGGCGCTGAATCAGGCGATTGCCCAGCGCCCTGACGGTATCGTTATCGGCGGCTGGAACCCAAACGTCGCCAAAATGCCGCTGAAAAAAGCCCTGCAGCAAAAAATCGTGCTGATGGCCTGGCACGCAGAGCCTCAGCCGGGCCCGATTAAGCAGTACGGGATCACCGATAACATTACGTCCGATTCTAATGAGGTTGCCCGTCTGGCGGCGCAGTACGCCATTGTGAAGTCAGGCGGCAAAGCGCAGGTGATTATCTTCACCGACTCGCTGTACAAAATCGCGCTGGATAAAGCCAATGCGATGAAGCAGGAAATTGAGAAGTGCAGCGAGTGTAAAGTCATCGACTTTATTGACACGCCGCTGGCCGATACCTCTAACCGTATGCCGTCGCTGACCTTTAGCCTGTTACAGAAGTACGGCGACCACTGGCAGTACTCGCTGGCGATTAATGACCTGTATTTTGACTTTATGGCACCCGCGCTGAAAACCGCAGGGAAAGGCGGCAAAAACGCACCGTATAACATCTCGGCAGGCGACGGCTCGGTGTCGGCCTTCCAGCGCATTCGCAATGGTGAAAGCCAGGTCGCGACCGTCGCTGAACCGCTAAAACTGCATGGCTGGCAACTGCTGGATGAGTTCAACCGCGCCTTCGCCGGACAGCCCCCGTCAGGCTATGTCACGCCTGCGCACCTGATTACACCGGAAAATATCAGCCGGGATGGCGGACCGCAGAACCACTACGATCCGGAAAACGGCTATCAGGACCATTACAAAGCCATCTGGGGCGTGAAGTAACGGAGGCCAGCATCATGCAGGTAGAAAAACTGTGCTCCACTGCTACCTGGGCCGAAGGCCCAGTCTGGTTACCGGCGCTTGATGGGGTGGTATTTAGCGATGTCAAAGGCAACCGTATGTACTGCTGGCAGCGCAATGGCGAGCTGAGTATCTGGCGTCATCATTCTCACTATGCCAATGGCAATGCCCGCGACCATCAGGGACGCGTGGTCAGTTGCGAACACGGTCGCCGGGCTATCAGCCGGACAGAAACAGACGGTACGGTGAACGTGCTGGTGGATAAAGTCGAGGGCAAGCGGTTTAACTCGCCTAACGATCTGGCGATCCGCTCCGACGGCACCATCTGGTTTACCGATCCGCCTTACGGGATCGTCAGCGATCATGAGGGTTACCTGGCTCCCAGCCAGGTGATCGGCTGCTATCTCTACTGTTTTGATCCGGAAAGTGGGCAGCTCAGCATTGCCGCCAGCGATCTGCAGCGGCCAAACGGGCTGGCGTTCTCGCCTGATGAAAGCGTGCTGTACGTGGCGGACATGTCGGTGGTGGATTTCCCGACGCTCGGCCGCCATGAGTTGCGCACCTATAAAGTGGACGGTCGCACGTTGTCTGCAGGGCAATTTTTTGCCGATGTCTCACCCGGTTTCCCGGACGGATTTTGTGTGGATGCCAACGGCGATATTTACTGTAGCTGCGCTGACGGCGTGATTATTTTCGACAGCAGCGGAAACCGTAAAGGCAAAATCCCGATTCCTGAAACGGTATCCAACTGCACCTTTGGCGGACCGAATAATGATGAACTTTATATCACAGCCAACACTTCACTCTACCGGGTAACGCTACGCTAACGCCCCTGCACAGGCAGGGCGAAAAGCAGAGCAAATCAGGTCAGCTGTTTCTCAGCTGACCGGCCTGACTGTGGCCGGAATCGGGCAAAAAAGCCCAAGATCACAGAAGTCAGAATTAATTATATCCTGTTGATTTAAATGAAATAAATTTTGAGTCATTTCTTTGACTCGCTGCATTTTTCCCCATAGCATTTAGTTGAAATGACATTCCACATTATGAAATAAGACGCGGGGAGTATCAGTCAGATGAGAATCAGCTATCAGCAGTTGTATCAGGAGTTTCTTCGCGTACTCCTCAGCCGCAACGTGCCGCAGGCCAAAGCTGAGGCCTGCGCGCGCATGTTTACTGAAACCAGTCTTAACGGCGTCTATTCCCATGGCGTTAACCGCTTCCCGCGTTTTATTCAGCAACTGGATGCCGGCCACATTATTCCCGATGCGGATGCGCAAAAAGTCCTGTCGCTGGGTGCGATTGAGCAGTGGGATGCGCAACGCGCCATTGGCAATATCACCGCCCATAGCATGATGGAGCGCGCGATGGCGCTGGCCACGGAACACGGCATTGGGCTGGTGGCCTTACGCAATGCCAATCACTGGATGCGCGGTGGCAGCTATGGCTGGCAGGCGGCGGAAAAGGGCTTTGTCGGCATCTGCTGGACCAACTCCATTGCCGTAATGCCGCCCTGGGGCGCAAAAAGCTGCGCGATCGGCACCAATCCGCTGATTATCGCGGTACCGGGCGAGCCGGTTACGATGGTGGATATGTCCATGTCGATGTTCTCCTACGGCATGCTGGAAGTGAATCGCCTGGCGGGGAAAAGCCTGCCGGTCGATGGCGGCTTTGATGATGAGGGCAACTACACCCGCGATCCGGCCACGCTGGAAAAAAACCGCCGCATTTTACCAATGGGTTACTGGAAAGGCTCAGCGCTGTCTGTGGTGCTGGATATGCTGGCCACCCTGCTCTCTAACGGCGCCTCCGTGACTGAAGTCACTCACGACAACGGCGATGAATTTGGCATTTCTCAGGTGTTTATCGCCATCGACGTTGATCGGCTCATTCCGGGCGAAACCCGCCAGCAAAAACTCGATCGTATTCGCGCATCCATCACCGGTGCGGAACCGGCTGACAGCACACAGGCGATTCGCCTGCCGGGTGACAAATTCCCGCCACTGCGTGAAGAAAACGAACGCCTGGGTATTCCGGTTGATGAGCGCGTCTGGGCGCGCATTCAGGCGCTACAGGAGAAGGCATCATGATTACCGGACACCTTGCCAATACCGATCCCCGTCACTATCCCGCCGCGATTGCTCATGCTCTGGCCTACCTCGCCGGTCATGATCTGGCAAACATGGCCGCCGGCCGTTATCAGGACGAAGAAACCGGCTGGGTCGTACAGGTGTTAGATCTGCACACGGTTCCCGCCGCAGAGAATTACCCGGAGGCGCACCGCTATCACATCGACGTGCAGTATCTGGTGGCAGGCGAAGAAGTGATCGGCGTCGCCACACAACCACTGGATCTGGCGGTGCATCAGCCTTACGACAGCGAACGCGACATCGTTTTTTATCAACATGCCCCCGATGAAACCTTGGTACGGATGCTGCCCGGCACGTTCGCCGTATTTTTTCCTCAGGATATTCATCGTCCTAACTGCGCGGTCAGTCAGCCCGGTCCGATCCGCAAAGTCGTGGTGAAGATCCCCACGCGCGATCTGGTGTAAGGCAGGGAGGCACGATGAGCATCACCACAAGCGCTGTCAATCATGAAAAGGTCCCTGCACTGCGCTGGCTGCGGATCATTCCGCCGATTCTGATTACCTGCATCATTTCGTATATGGATCGGGTCAACATCGCCTTTGCGATGCCGGGCGGCATGGATGCTGAACTGGGCATCAGCGCCTCGATGGCCGGACTGGCAGGCGGCATTTTCTTCATTGGCTACCTGTTCCTGCAGGTGCCCGGCGGCAGGCTGGCCGTTTACGGCAATGGTAAACGCTTTATTGGCTGGTCGCTGCTGGCCTGGGCGGTGATTTCCATACTGACCGGCATGGCCACCAGTCAGTATCAGCTGCTGGCGCTGCGCTTTGCGCTGGGGATCGCCGAAGGCGGCATGTTACCGGTGGTGCTGACGATGATCGGCAACTGGTTCCCGGATGCGGAGCGCGGTCGTGCAAATGCCATCGTGATCATGTTTGTGCCGATCGCCGGGATCATCACGGCTCCGCTCTCAGGCTGGATCATTACCGGCTGGGACTGGCGCATGCTGTTCTACGTGGAAGGCGCGTTATCTCTGGTCGTGATGGCCCTGTGGCATTTCACGATCAGTAACCGCCCGCAGGAAGCGAGATGGATTTCGCCAGCCGAAAAACACTATCTCATCACCACGCTGCATAACGAACAGCTGATGATCAAAGGGCAGAACGTGCGCAACGCCTCGCTGATGCGCGTGATGCGCGAACCGGTTATGTGGCGGCTGATTCTGGTCAATTTCTTCTATCAGACCGGCATTTACGGCTACACGCTCTGGCTGCCCACCATCCTGAAAGGACTGACGCACGGTAATGTGGAGCAGGTGGGCTTTCTGGCCATTCTGCCCTACGTCGGGGCAATCGTCGGCATGTTTCTGTTTTCTGTTTTGTCGGACGCGACCGGACGGCGCAGGCTGTTCGTGGCGCTGCCGCTGGCCGGCTTTGCGCTGTGCATGGCGCTGTCGGTGTTACTGAAAGCGCATATCTGGTGGTCCTACGCGGCGCTGGTGGGCTGTGGCGTCTTTATCCAGTCTGCGGCGGGCGTGTTCTGGAGTATTCCGCCGCGCCTGTTTAATGCCGAGGTGGCTGGCGGCGCGCGCGGCCTGATCAACGCGCTGGGCAACCTGGGCGGCTTCTGCGGTCCCTACATGGTGGGCATTCTGATGGCGTTTTACAGCCGGGATGCCGGGGTTTACAGCCTTGCCATTTCACTGGCGATTGCCGCCCTGCTGGCGATGACGTTGCCCGCACGCTGCGATTCCCCTCAACAGGAGGCATTATGAAACGCTGGCTGGGACTGGACTGTGGCGGCACCTTTATTAAAGCCGGGCTGTACGATATACAGGGCCGCGAGCTGGCCGTCGCCCGGCAAAACCTGCCGGTTGTTGTACCGGAACCGGGTTATGCCGAACGCGATATGACGCTGCTGTGGCAACAGGCGGCAGCCGTCATCCGTGAGGTGCTGACCACCAGCGGCGAGGATGCGGCGTCGGTCGCCGGTATGGGCATTTCCGCACAGGGTAAGGGGCTGTTTCTGCTGGACAAACAGCACCGCCCGCTGGGCAACGGCATCCTCTCCTCCGACCGCCGCGCCCTGAGCCTTGTGCAACAGTGGCAACGGGAAGGCTTGCCGCAGAAACTCTATCCGCTGACCCGGCAAACGCTGTGGACCGGCCACCCGGTGTCGCTGCTGCGCTGGATCAAGCTGCATCAGCCACAGCGCTATGCGGCGATTGGCAGCGTCATGATGGCCCATGACTATCTGCGTTTCTGTCTGACCGGCGAGCGGGCATGCGAAGAAACCAATATCTCTGAGTCCAATCTGTATGACATGCAGGCAGCCGACTGGTCGCCTGCACTGGCAGAGATGTCAGGTATCCCGGAGATAATATTGGCACTGCCGCCGATTATCGGCCCGACGCAGATTGCGGGCTATGTCACCGACGGAGCCGCTGCCGAATGCGGTCTGCTGCCCGGTACGCCCGTCGTGGGCGGCCTGTTCGATGTGATGTCAACAGCGCTGTGCGCGGGCCTGAATGATGCGACGCGCCTGAACGCGGTGATGGGAACCTGGTCAGTGACCAGCGGCATTACCGACTGCATCAGCGATGAAGCAGACTATCCCTACGTTTATGGTCGTTATGCCATTGAGGGTCAGTACCTTATCCATGAGGCCAGCCCGACGTCGGCGGCCAATCTGGAATGGTTTTGTGACCAGTGGGGCATTAAGGACTACAGCCAGCTTAATGCGTGGGTAGCAGCGCTGGCGCCCGCCAGCAGCAGTGTGCTGTTTCTGCCTTTCCTGTATGGCACCAATGCCAGTGCCGATCTGCACGGCAGCTTTTTTGGCCTGCAGGCAGGTCACACGCGCGCCCATCTGGTTCAGGCCATCTACGAAGGCGTGGTGTTCTCACATCTGACGCACCTCAACCGTATTCTGCAACGTTTTCCTCAGGTTACCGCCCTGCGTCTGAGCGGTGGGCCCACGCGCTCTGCGCCCTGGATGCAGATGTTCGCCGATGCCAGTGGCCTGACGGTTGAGGTTCCGCAGATCAGTGAGAGCGGCTGTCTGGGCGCGGCGCTGGTGGCGTTAACCGGCACCGGGGCTTATGCCTCACTGCAGGCGGCCCAGCAGGCCCTGGCCCCTGACATCGTGTGCTGGCAACCGGACAGCACGTGCTATGACCGCTACCAGCAAAAGTATCAGCGTTATCAACATCTGATTCGCGTCCTTCGTGACGCCCAGGGAGACCTGCCATGAGCCTGCCCTTACTCCAGCTGGCGCTGGATCACACCACGCTGGATGCCGCGCTCAGTACCGCCCGGCAACTGCATTCGCATGTCGACATTATCGAAGCCGGTACGCTTTTGTGCCTGAGCTGCGGTGTTGAAGCCGTACGTCATCTGCGCCAGCAGCACCCGGAAAAAACGCTGGTCGCGGATTACAAAGTGGCGGATGCCGGCGGCGCCCTGGCGGAGATGGCTTTTGCGGCAGGGGCTAACTGGATGACGGTGATCTGTGCCGCGCCGCTGGCAACCTTTGCCAGCGCACTGGCGGTGGCGCAGCAGTACCAAGGGGATATTCAGATCGAACTGTTTGGCAACTGGACGCTGGATGATGCCCGGCAGTGGCGAAAGCTGGGTCTGACCCAGGCTATTTATCACCGTGGACGGGACGCACAGGCCAGCGGGCAACAGTGGAATCAGCACGATCTGGATACCATGAAAGCCTTATCAGACCTGGGTTTTGCCCTGTCCGTCACGGGCGGTATCACCCCGGATGACCTTTCTCAGTTTCGCGATATCGATGTGAAGGCGTTTATTGCCGGCCGCGCCCTGAGCGATGGCGAGAACGGCATTGCATGCGCCACCGCATTTCACCGGGCCATTGGCCGCCATTGGGGGACAGTATGAAACGCCTGCACCCGTTAGGGATTTACGAAAAAGCCCTGCCTGCGAATCTCACCTGGCCAGAACGTCTCGCGCTGGCCAAAGCCTGCGGGTTTGATTTTGTGGAAATGTCGGTCGATGAAACCGATGAACGGCTGGACCGGCTGAACTGGAGCAAAGAGCAGCGCCTGTCGCTGGTCAACGCGACCATCGAAACCGGCGTCACCATTCCTTCCCTGTGCCTGTCCGGCCATCGCCGCTTTCCCTTTGGCAGCCACGATCCGGCGATCCGCCAGCGCGCAGACGATCTGATCGATCAGGCCATCCAGCTGGCGAAAGATGTGGGGATCCGCACGATTCAACTGGCGGGCTATGACGTCTACTACGAACCGCATGATGCAGGCACGGTCGCGCGGTTTGCCGAGGGCTTGTCACGCGCAGTGCAGCGCGCAGCAGCGGCGCAGGTGATGCTGGCGGTAGAGATCATGGATACCGAATTCATGAACGCCATCAGCAAGTGGAAAGCCTGGGAACAGCAGCAGGCTTCTCCGTGGTTTTCCGTTTATCCGGATGTGGGCAATCTCAGCGCCTGGGGCAATGACGTGACTGCCGAACTGACGCTGGGCATTGATCGCATCGCCGCCATTCATTTGAAAGATACCCAACCGGTCACCGCCCATTCACCGGGGCAGTTCCGCGATGTGCCCTTTGGTGAAGGCTGCGTGGATTTCGTTGGCGTGTTTCGCACGCTCAAAGCGCTGAATTATCGCGGATCGTTCCTGATTGAAATGTGGACCGAGAAAGCCGAGGAGCCGGTTGCCGAGATCGTACAGGCACGGCGCTGGATTGAACAGAAAATGCAGGAAGGAGGCTTACTATGAGCATTGCCATGATGAAAGAGCAGGTGCTGGCGGCAAACCTGGCGCTGCCGCGCCACCATCTGGTGACGTTTACCTGGGGCAACGTCAGCGCCGTCGATCGTGCGCAAGGGCTGATGGCGATTAAGCCCTCCGGCGTGGAATACGACGGCATGACGGTGGACGATATTGTAGTACTGGAACTGGCAAGCGGCCGCGTGGTGGAGGGCACGAAAAAGCCTTCATCGGACACGGCCACCCATCTGGCACTCTATCGGGCCTTTGAGGACATCGGCGGCATTGTGCACACGCATTCGCGTCATGCCACCATCTGGGCGCAGGCGGGCCAGGATCTGCCAGCCTGGGGCACCACGCACGCTGACTACTTCTATGGAGCCATTCCCTGCACCCGACTGATGACGGAGGCCGAAATTATTCACGATTACGAGCACAATACCGGCGAAGTGATTATCGAAACCTTCCGCTCACGCGGCATCAGCCCGACGGCCATTCCCGCCGTGCTGGTTAATGCTCACGGGCCGTTTGCCTGGGGGAAAGACGCAGATAATGCCGTGCATAACGCAGTCGTGCTGGAGGAAATCGCCTATATGGGGATTTTTTCCCGCCAGCTGACGCCTGATATCACCCGAATGCAGCAGCCGTTACTGGATAAACACTTTCTCAGAAAGCATGGAGCAAACGCCTATTACGGCCAGTAATTCTCTTCTTTTTATTCAGCGGGAGCGGTGAAAAATGAAAACAGGGTTTTATCTGACGTCCCCGGCCGATCGGCATTACGGTGCGGCGCTGTGGGCAGGGTTTTGGGGCGGTAACGTCGCCAGTTTTGTCAAATGGGGCACGGAGAATCCGTTTCCGCCCAGAACGCCGGACAGGGCAATTCCCCCCGCGGAGATGCTCCAGGATATGGGAATCAATGTCAGCAACCTGGTCTATCACTATTCCGGTCATGTGGTGAACTGGGGCGTGGCCGGTGTTCATCACCTGTTCTCGATTTTCTTCGCCCTGCTCTACTGCGCCCTGGCCGAGATTATCCCGATCATTACGCTGGGTCAGGGCGTGGCGTTCGCCCTGATCATTACCGTGGCATTTCACGCCGTGATCCTGCCCATAAACGGCTGGGCACCGCCCTTATGGCACCTGCCGCTGGCGGAAATTGCCTCGGAAACGCTGGGACATATTCTGTGGATGTGGACGATAGAAATCTTCCGGCGCGCCCTGGGTGGACACGTATCGCCGCGCCGCGCTGCATGAGTCTGTTGCGCACGTAAGTTATCAATTTTGGTTAAGAACCCTCTGAAATGCTGATGGCGCACTTTTCTCCTTGTGCGCCTAACAGCCTCGATTGCCGCGCTTTATTCAGCAAAAATACGCTATCGTTTTGAAATGTATTTTTCTGCCCGATAAAAGGCGGTTGACCATTGTTAAGTCATTTTTACAATACGGCCTACGCTTAACCGTATCGGCTCGCCCGCGCGACTGCCGCTAATGAGTCAACCGACAGGCTGTAACATTCATGAAAATCGTCTCAATCCAGTATCTGCGCGGCCTTGCTGCGTTACTTGTGGTACTGGCGCACAACTCATCGCTGTTAGAGGGTCACTGGACCCGACACATTCCAGGCGCGCTGGGCGTGGACGTGTTCTTTATTATCAGCGGCTTCATCATGACCTTCATTACCCATCAGTTTAACGAAGCCCCGACCTCATTCATGGTGAAACGCTTTTTCCGCATCTGGCCGGTCTTCTTTGTCGTCTGGCTGTTGTCTTTCGCGGTGGTGTATCACGATCGCTCTCTTCACGATATGTCCTGTGCGCTCTATTTCTGTCTGCAGGATTACAGCAGCGCCGGACCGACGTTTGGATTCAGCGCGTTAGGGCCGCCCTGGACGCTGTCTTACGAGATCCTGTTTTACGCCGTTTTCACCGTAGCGATGTGCATCAACTACCGCTATCGCAGCTACCTTTGTGCACTAATTTTCATCGTCTCCAGTGTGGGATTTCAGCTTTACTACAACGGCAGTTTTGACTTTTCCTCACAGGTTTCGCCGCATCTGACGGTGACGCACTGGTGGCAGGCGTGGATTAAGTTAATCAGTAACACTATCTGTATGGAGTTCATCCTGGGGATGCTGCTGGCAGAATTGCTGGTGAAGCGTAAGCTACCGGAACTGGATAACAGAATGCGCCGACTGCTTCAGGCAGGGCTGGTGCTGGCGGTCATTACCGCCCTGATTACAGGACCTCAGCCCTTTGGCCTGCACGGCGGTTTCTGGCTGGCCGCCGCCATCATGATCATGACGGTGATGCTGAGCTACCGTGCCGACACCGGTCACAACCGTACGCTGATTTTCCTGGGGGATATCTCATATTCGCTGTATCTCATCCACTATCCGCTCATGGTACTGCTGATGAACAGCCTGGCAGATAAAGCCTGGACAGATAACCTTATGATTTTCGTACTGTCGGTCAGCGCCAGCGTGGCGCTGGCGTCGGTAATGTTTTTCTACATTGAAAAGCCCGCCATCAAAGCAGGTAAGCGCGTCGCCCGCTGGTTGTCTGCTCCGCTGACGCTGCATCGCAGTTCGTAATCCGGTAAACACAGTGGCCTGAACCGGTCACTGTGTTTGTTGTACTCAAGACGCTGCCAGGAAAACGGGCACGCGGGTGTGAGGCTTGCCCGGCGCAACACCGGCCAAGAATACCGACTCAGAACAGCACGGAGTAGTTCAGACCAAACGTCCGTCCCCGGCCTTTGTACTGATACAGCGACGGTGAACCATAGGTCGGGCTGTAGTACAGCGGCGCGCGCTGGCCCCATACCGTGGTGTAATCACGATCCAGCAGGTTTTCCACGCTGAAGCTCAGCTTGCCGACAGGCAGTTCATAGCTGCCAATGAAATCAACAGTGGTGTAGCCGTTGATGTTGTAGCCCGCGTCGTCGCTGAGATTAAACGAGGTAGTGCTCTGCACCTTCAGGCTCCACGGATCCGGCGACCAGCCAACATAGGCGGTCGCTTTCGACGGGCTGGCCACTTTCACGTCATATTTTCGCCAGCTGCCATCCACTTTGGACTCGGTTTTGAGCACGTTGAAGTTTGCTCCGGTGCTCCAGTCGGTGTCCGGGATAAAGTAATCCACGGCACCTTCCACCCCGTAAATGCGGCGCTTATCGTCAACCACGCTGATCGTCAGGTCCTGATTCTGCTGCACATTCTTGTCTGACAGCGAGTAATAGGCGCTGAGTTGCGTACGCAGATTATCGCCGGTATAGCGCCAGCCCAGTTCCCATGAATCGACTTTGATGCCCTGCAACTTGCTGGCATCCACATTAACGCTGTTGGTCAGCGGGAGATTGCCGTTAACCGCCCGGCCATAGGTGCCGCGCCCGTAATATTTGCCTGGATCGGGCAGCTCAACGCCCTGCGAGAAGTTAAACCAGGCCTGCTGCCGCGCCGTGATATGCATCAGGATACCGGCGTTATACAGGAAGTTATCGTAATCGGTAGAGCCGCCTGGAATCGCATCGGCCGAGCGCGCGGTACCGTTGGCAATCGCCTGCTGCTGAGCGTAACCGACGAAATCATCCACCTTGTTTTCGGTGTACTGATAGCGCACACCGCCACTCAGCGTAAACGTCTCATTGATGTCGTAGCTGGACTGCAGGAAGGTCGCCAGATTAGTAATGTCATAACCCGGATAACGGCCCGTGGTGTAGATGCTCTGGTTGTTCAGCCCGCCCGAGGCGGCCGACTGGCCCAGATCAAAGAACATCTGGTTGGAACTGAAACGCTCATGATCGGCGTCTACGCCGTAGGTCAGCTGCAGCCCATCGACCGGCTTACTGGTGATCGCCAGCTTACCGCCGTACTGATCGGTGTTCTGCTCTGAGGAGGACAAACTGGTGACGCGTCCGCCGGACACCGTGGGGAACGGATAAAACGCCAGTGACTCGTCCCGGTAGTAAACCTGCCCCACCAGCTCCTGACCAAGAAAATCAGTATTGGAGTACTGCAGGCTGACCAGATGGCGTTCGGTGCCGGGAAGACGGTCGGAGTTCAGCCCTTTGCGGGTGTACGCGGTGCCTCCGCCCGTTACTGCGGAGAAGTTACGCCCAAGATAGAGGCCATAATCGTCATCGCCCTGACTTTTGTAGTACTGCGTGACCAGCTGCAGTTGCTGGTGGTCATCAATCTCCAGCGTGCCGGTGCCCATAATATCCAGACGATCGGAATACTGCAGGCCCGTCTGGGTATTGTCCATCAGCAGTGAGTCGCCCTTGCCATCATACCAGCCGCCAAACTTTTGGTAGGCAACGGACAGGCGTCCGGAGGCACGATCGGTGCCGCCGGAGAGGGCAGCCGCCACGCGTTCATCATGGTCTTTGCTACTGTTGAATCCGGTTTTGGTGCCGGTTTCAAACTCAAACTGGGTCCCTGGCTGGCCTTTTTTGGTCACGATATTGATCAGGCCACCGGTACTGCCGCCGCCGTATAGCGAGGTGGAACCGGAGATCACTTCAATATGATCGATATTAAACGGATCGATGGAATCCAGCTGACGGCTGTCGGTACGCGAGGAGTTAAGGCGTACGCCATCTACCAGCACCACAATAGCGCGACCACGCATGTTCATACCGTAGTTGGTGCGGCCCTGGCTACTGACGTCCAGGCCCGGTACCAGTTGTGCCAGCGCATCTTTAAACTCTTTTCCGCCCTGGACCTGTTGCTCCAGTTCGGCCCCTTCAATCACCCAGGTGGTCTGTGCCATTTCCGCCACGGTGCGGTGCGTACGGCTGGCGGAGACAACCATTTCATTCTCACTGGTTTGCTGTGCCACCGCCGGTGCCATCATGGCTAATAACAGCGGATTAAGCAGCCAGATATTTTTGTTTTTAGTCTTCATCGTCGTTCCTGCATGCGAGGTTAAGGTTTACCCCAAGGACTCGGTATAGTTTTGAGTGGATGCAGCACCCTGCTGCGGTTTTTCCCGGCTCGCGCTGCGCCACTGAATCAGGGCAGGCGGCGTGCTGAGATCGAATAAATCACGCCCCAGCGCGCGATTCAGAATACGGGCGGAACGCCAGGCCATCAGGCTGAGTTGCGGTTCAGCGATGCCGTGCGTTTGCATACTGGCGTTGACCGCAAAGATGTTAGTGTCCCTGGGTCCGTTCCACTCCAGCGTGAAATCTTCGCGCACGCTGAACGTGCACTCGTCTTTCATGGTCAGGCGGCTCATCAGCGGTGACAGTAGCTCGGGCAACGCCGGGCGATAACCGGTGGCAAAAATCACCACATCGCACTCAATCAGGTCATAACCCTGATCGAGCTGATGCTGTAACTGCAACTGCCAGCATTGCTGATGGCGGGTCAGTTCCACCACCGAGCGGCTGGGAAGCAGATGCGCATTGCGCGGCTGCCCCAGCACCTCAAAGCGATGATACAGCTCGCGATAAATCGTCAGCAGCGACGCTGCCGTAATGCCATCCGAAGTCATCTTTTGCTCATCCAGCATGGTCTGGCGCGCCTTCTCACTCAGGCCGACAAAGCTGGATACGTACTCAGGGGTGAAATATTCATTGGCAAAGGCCGCTTCATCCAGCGCGTTAAAGTTATTGCGGCGCGACACCCAACTGACATTCGCCGGTTCACCCCACTCTCCCCGGAAGGCGTTCAGGAACAGATCGGCACCGCTCTGCCCTCCGCCAATCACGGCAACGCGTTTGCCGCGCAGATCCGGCTTGCGCAGGCTCATCTCACTGGCGTGGAAACAGGTCGCACTGATGCGGTTGACGCACGGCGGCAGATAGGGCTGTTTACCAATACCAAGACAAATATTGCGTGCGTAGCGCTCACCGTCATGGCTGTGAATCACGAAACGCTGTTTCGTGTCGTCAAACTCGATGCGCTCCACCGTGTGATTAAAGTGCAGGTTATCCATGCCCTCGGCGGCCCAGCGCAGATAGTCAGAAAACTCATCCCGCGATACGGTTCGCAGCTCTGCCGTCATAAAGCGGTAGAATTTCTTACGCTTCACAAGATAGTTCACAAAGCTGAACGGGCTGGTGGGCGCAACTGCCGAGACCAGATCTTTTAAGAACGAGGTCTGCATATGGCAGTCCGGCACCAGCATGCCGGGATGCCAGGCAAAATCCGGCCGACTGTCTAAAAACGCACTGGTAAAACCCTCGGCTTCGTGTGCCAGCGCCGCGATACTCAGGTTGAACGGGCCAATACCGATGCCAATAAAATCAACAGTGTTTGTCATGATTCAGTCCTTGGTGACCAGCCACAGCGGGTTTTGCAGATTTTCCAGGTAAGTGGGCAACATACGGCTCCCGCCATCCTGATCGGGCCAGGTGAGCTTTACCGGGTTCAGCACGACGCGAATGATTTGTGGCTTGAAGAGGGAGAAAAGCGCAAAGCGCGCCGACAGCTGCGGGTGCGCCTGCATGTAATCGCTCAACACTGCGGCAAGCAGTTGGTAAAAGCGCCGCTCGGGTACGCCAAGGCGCGCCATCAACGGCGAAATAAAACGCAGAACCGTAACAAAATGTCCGGTTTGCAGGTCATGAATCAAATAGTCCGCGCTCAGGCGGGCCGTGACATCACAGACCGCCTGAGGCAGAGAGGCCATCTCGGGAAAATCGTCCTTCACCAGCCGCATGTCGCCCTGAAAATCCTTCAGCAGGACGCGCTGCGGAATACTGTCTTTCATCGCCAGGGTAATATTTTGTCCGTGCGCGATCAGCGCCACGCCGTAACGGCACAGCAGGTGATACAGCGGCACGACGACCACGCGAAACATCTGACTGAGCCAGGCCTCGGCGCTCAGGCCCGAGCGGGCAATGTAGGCACCGATAAGCGGCTGTCCCTGCTCATCGCACTCCATCAACGTCGCCATCAGAATCGGCGTTTCGTCCTGATGCAGCCAGCGCGCAGGATTTTCGCGCCAAATCACGCCCAGCATTTCCTGGTAGCGATAGGGGGCTTCGGCCAGCGCGGCGTAACCTTGATGAGCGACATAGCCTGCGGCCGGTTCGCCCAAAATCACCGCCCCGCTTTGCTGCAACGTTGCATCAGTGGCAAAGACATGTTGTAACCAGCGCGAGGCCAGCGGGCCCGCCGCGATGTATTTGCCAGGAATGCCGCGATAGCAGGAGGTGTTGTAGATCGTCAGCGGCAGTTTGATATCCAGTCCGCCCTGACGGCTGGCATTGGTCAGCGTGCGCAGTGACTGCTGTGCCAGCCACCGATCGCCAAACTCGCCCAGCGAGACCATTTTGCCGGTGGCCAGATCCGCGACAAAATCGAGTGCGATTTTTTGCTGCCATTGCCAGGGATGAACCGGTAACGGCAGCCAGCTGTCGTCCAGTCCCTGTGCCTGCCAGGCCTCGGTGAACCGGGCGTATTCGCCGTCATCCATCGCGGCATGCAGCAGTTGCTGGATGTCCAGCGCGCTGTCGCAGCGCCAGACCAGATGCTCACGCTGAACCGCCAGCCAGTGCAGGCGGAACGTGTTCAGGTATTCCGGGGCGTAGCGCGCCAGTGCCGCCAGTCCCCAGCCGCGTCGGCCTTTGTTGAAAACAAATTTGGGATGGCCGCTGAGCAGGCACTGCAGGCGGTCGGCATCCAGATCGATAAGCGCGTCCGCGCTCATTCCCTGACGCGCCTGCATAAGCTGAAGATCGCCGCGCAAGGTGGCGTAGAGATCCTGCATATGCTCCGCTACCGTGGCATCGCTCATCGACAGCACCGGCTGTAACTGGCAGAGCAGGGTCTGGGCCAGTACCGGCGTATCCGCACAGCGCAGGCTTTGCGCATCGATCCATAGCCAGCCCCAGATGCCGCGTTCGGCGGTAAAGTGCCACTCAGCGCCCGGCAGGCTGATGCAGTAACGGTTATCGCCCTGCGCCTGGGCCTGAAAGACCTGCTCGTACTCCAGCTCGGCCAGCATTTTCGCCACCAGCTGACGGTTCACGGTTTCCCATGCGTGCGGATTCATCACAGGCCCACCTCGCTGAAGAAGCGGGCACGCCGGGTCATCACCAGGCGAGAGCGCTTGTGAGGGAAGTCGAACTCTTTAACGGTGGCATAGCCCGCAGGTGCCAGATGACGGAACAGGCGCTGATTATCAGCGCGTGGCTCCAGCACCAGGCGCTGGGTGTGCGGGTTATCCAGGAACAGGTAGTGGCTGATACCGCACAGCCAGCTCTGCACATAGTGCGGTCCGCGCCACTGCGATTCGCCCACCAGCAGGTGCAGGCCGCGGTCATACGGCTGCCAGCTGTAGTGGCGTCCGATACGGTCTTCGGCGGCCCAGTAGATTTCAAAGTAGCTGAAAGGCGCATCATCAAAACAGCCAATCAGCGGAAAGGCATAGCTGCTGGTGAGCTGGCGTTGCAGGTAGGCGGTCTGCACTGCCAGCGATCCGCTCTGCTCCCAAAAATAATCCACGCGCGGATCGTTCATCCAGCGGGTGAACATCTCGGCATCCCGCGCAGGATCGGCCACGCGGAAACTCAGCGTCCGGCGCACACGCGGATCGTAACGGCGATAGACTTCGCCTTGAGGACGCGGCGGACGCTGGGGGAAGTAAATCTCACGTTCGGCATCAAAGACCATCTCGCCGGACGCCTGCTGACGCGGCGTGGACAGCCACAGCGGCAGTTGCCAGAACGCCTCGCGGTGCACGATATCGCTTCTCAGCGCGGCAAACAGGGCCAGCGCCTGCGGCTCTTCCCGCCATTCGGCATAGGGCAACACAATGGCGGAAAGCGACGGGGCCGCGATAAACATCTGATCCAGCGCATCACGCAACCAGCCTTCGGCAAGCGGACCGGTATAATGCAGGACCGCACTGTTGTCCTGTCCCCAGCCCAGATTCAGGGCCTTACCAGACTTCTCGCAGCGCAAACCGTGGCCACTGTGAACAATCGTTGCCTGAGACATTTAGCGCTCCTGGGACAGAAGGGGATTGGTGAAGTTGAAGTAGATTACCGACGGATCGACGATGGTGTTTTCGTTGTGATCGTGCAGGTAACAGAAGAAGTTGCCTTTCACATTCCAGTGCGGACTTTCCAGCACGTAATCGAGACAGTCCGTGTGCGTGACCTCGCAACGCAGCGCAGACAGCGCATCACGTACGCGCGCCATCAGGTGCGTTTCGCTGTCCATGCCCGCCGCGCCCAGTGCCGCCGTGACCGCGAACGTGGAATTCACTAACAGGTAATAGGGGAAATAGCGCAGCAGCTGTTCGCGGCTAAAGACGTTTTCTGCCTGCGCTTCGCCAATCTCATCCAGCCAGCCTGCGGCGTGCGGCATAAAGGCGCTGCCCTGGCAATCGCGATAGATCAGGCCAACCGGCAGGTCTTGTGCCATTTCCACCAGGATATTTTGCTGATGCGCTAACAGCACCAGTCCGTAATCGGCTTCGGCCGTAAACAGCGGTTTCAGCACCTGCTGGCAGTATGCGTCCACCCAGGCATGGGCGGCCTGTTGTTCGCTGATACGCAGGCGCTGGCTCAGGCGCTTAACCGCCGCCGTCAGCAGTGCGTCGCCGCCGTCCGGCGCGGACTGCGTCAGGGAAACCAGCACGTTGGTCTGACTCTGCGGTTGGTCGACAATCAGGTTTTCACGCAGTGCGAACAGGCTCTCTTCCCTGATCGTGCCCTGCATATCACGCAGCCCGGCCCAGCCGTCTTCCTGCATCACACGAAACGTCGGGAAACGCGCCTGCATCGCCTGCCAGCGCGCGGTCTGCGCCAGCCGCGCCAGCCGCATGCCGCGTTTGACTTCTTTCACCGATAAAGTGCGGACGGAGTTAGTGAGTCGCACGCTCAGCGAGAACTTGATCATGTCACGACTGGTCGCGCAATAGAGCGAGCGTGATGACGTGGTGGGCAGCCAGGATGTTCCCGCCTCACCCAGATCCTGTAGCACTCCTTTCTCCATCAGTTGCTGACACCAGCTCTGCTGCAGCAAATAGTCCGCCTGCCAGGGATGCAGCGGGAATAACCACCGCTGGTCCGTCAGCGCATGCAGCAGCTGCGGTGCGTTCTCGGCCGCAAAACGCGTCAGGCGCTGCTGTAAGTTCAGTTTCAGGCTGTCGCCCGCCAGATAGTCTTTATCCACCGCGAACCAGCGCAGCGGAAAATGCGGGGCAAAATCGGGCAGGTAGCGTCTGGCCTGCTGCGGCGTGAAAGGTTCGTGCGATTTGGGGGCAGGATGGAAAGCGTGCCCGACCAGCAGCGCCTGTTCGGCCTCGGCAAAATTGAGTGCGTTTTCGCGCAGGCCGCCCCAGTCATGACGGGACGCCGCCGCTTCGCGGGTGTGGGCATGACTTTGCATTACGCGCTGGTAAAACGCCTCGCAGCCTGCGACGGGCAGCGCGTGCTGGTGTTGTAACTTATCGACAATCAGCCTGGCGACGGTTTCAAACGCCACCGGTTGGCTGCCACGCTGCGTCACCAGCCGGGCCGGAAAGACAAAACGGTGGTGCTGCGTCGGAGAAAAGTAAGCCACCTTAAAGTGTAAGGTCTGCTGTTCATCCAACGGGATCGTCAGTTCGGCGGGGTCACCCTGGCTCAACTGCCAGTCCCTGGTTTCACGGATCAGGGCGTTCAGGAAGCATTGTGCCGCCACGTCCCAGGCCCCGTCATGCGTTGATTGTATCATTATCAAACAATTTCCAGTCGTTATGATAATGCGAATTCTGCCGATAACAGTTCTCATTATCAACGACAATTGTTAGAATTGGCAGAATAAATTTTACAAATACATACAACAAAGATACGGGTTAGCAACATCGTGACATCTCCTGAACTGGCCATGACGCAAAAAAAAGCGTTAGCAAACTGGCCTTTAGCCATCAGCGCCGGGTTGCTGGGTGTGGGACAAAATGGCCTGCTGGTCGCGATTCCGGTGCTGGTTGCTCAGACCAGCCTGAGCCTGTCCGTGTGGGCAGGACTGTTAACGCTCGGCTCCATGTTGTTTTTGCCCGCGTCGCCGTGGTGGGGAAAGCAGATTGCCCGTCAGGGAAGTAAACCGGTGGTCCTGTGGTCGCTGGCCGGTTACGGCACCAGCTTTTTGCTGCTCGGTCTGGGCTGTGCGCTGCTGTCTGTGCAGGCCGTCAGCGCACCGATTGGATTAGGCATATTAATTATTGCCCGGGTTTTTTATGGTTTGATGGTATCGGCCATGGTGCCCGCCTGTCAGGTATGGGCGCTGCACCGGGCGGGCGAAGAGAAGCGCATGACGGCGCTGGCGACCATCAGCTCCGGCCTGAGCTGTGGCCGACTTTTTGGCCCCCTCTGCGCAGCCGGAATGCTGGTGATTCATCCGCTGGCCCCGCTGGCGCTGTTGGTGGTGGCGCCGCTGCTGGCGCTGGCGCTGTTGCTGCCGTTACAACGTTTGGCCCCGCAGCCAGCGGTGACGCGTAAAAACGCCCGCCTGCGCCCTCATTGCCTGCCCTACCTGTTATGCGCCCTGCTGCTGGCGGCCACCGTCAGCCTGATGCAACTGGGGCTGTCTCCGGCGCTGGCCCGACAATTTGCCGGGCAGACGGCGGCGATAAGCCATCAGGTTGCCTGGCTGCTGAGCGTTGCCGCCATCGCGTCGCTGAGTGCGCAGTTTCTGGTGTTGCGTCCGCAGTTACTGACGCCGCTTTCACTGCTAATCAGCGCCGGGATCCTGATGGCGCTGGGCCTGGGCATGATGCTGACCACGTCGCTCTGGCTGTTTTATGTCGGCTGTGCCGTGATGTCGTTCGGTGCGGCGCTCGGCACACCCGCCTATCAGTTGCTGCTCAACGACACGCTGGCAGACGGCGCCGGAGCAGGCTGGATCGCCACCAGCCATACGCTGGGCTATGGCTTGTGTGCCCTTCTGGTGCCAGTGATCACGCACTCGCACGGCGAAGCCGCGCTGATTGCCGCCGCACTCACTGCCGCCATGCTCTTTATTGCCCTGTCGGGGCTGATCTGGCGTTCACGATCAGCCTTATCGGCTCATTAACCACAAGGAACGACGATGGCTGACGTCCCTGCTTACCGCCTTTTTGAGGTCAAACTGGCCCGCAAACATCACCTTTCACCTTCGATGCTGAGCCTGGTGTTTAACGGGCCCGACGTGGCACAGATGAAATCGGATGCGCCCGACCAGCGGATTAAGATTTTGCTGCCTGCCGAAGATGGCAGTCTGCCCGACCTGCCCAATAACGATGAGTGGTACCAGACGATTCTGTCGCTGCCCAAAGCGCAGCGGCCGCTGCTGCGCACCTATACGCTGCGCCATCTGGATGCCCAACGTGAGGAGCTCACCATTGAGTTTGTCAGCCACGGTACAGAAGGTCCGGCCTCGGCTTGGGCCATCAACGCGAAACCGGGCGACAGCCTGGTAATCGTTGCGCCGAATGCGGCGTTTGAGGCCGACAGCGGTGGCTATGAATGGACGCCGCCAGACGGCCTGCGCAATGCGCTGCTGATTGCCGATGAAACCGCCTTGCCTGCCGCGAAAGGCATTCTGGAATTGCTGGCCCGCCAGCCCCATCCGCCCCGGGTTCAGGCTTTTTTTGAGGTGCCGGATGCTGAGGATTGCGTCGATTTACAGGCGTACGCGTTTGCCGACATTGTGTGGTTGCCCCGCAAACCTGCGTTTGCTTCACATGGTGAATGCCTGATCGCGGCAATTCAGTCCCAGGTCAGCGTACCCGATGGCGGCCAGCAGCAGGCCGTGCAGGAAGAGGAAGACGGTGAGTTACTGTGGGATCGTGCGCAGGCGCGCAGCAATGAATTTTACGGCTGGGTGGCCGCCGAATCGACCGTCGTGAAACTGCTGCGTCGCCATCTGATTGGCGAGCGCGGCGTTGATCGCGAAGCGATTAACTTTATGGCGTACTGGGCCAAAAAGCGGGCACACTAAGCGTCTTCTTAAGCGCATTTTATTCAGGGAAGCCAGCATGATTTCAGGACGTTGTTTATGCGGAACGGTGGTATTCAGGCTGACACAAAAGCCCAGTCATTTTTACCGCTGCCACTGTTCGCTGTGTCGTCGCCAGACCGGCACGGGCCATAATCTGGCGACGATCGTTAATGCAGACCACTTTCGCTGGTTGGCCGGTGAAACCTTTATCGCCAGCTGGCGTCGCCCGCAGGGATACCGCAATGACTTCTGCAGGAACTGTGGATCCACCGTGCCGAACGACTTACGTGACCGGCCGCTGATCTGGCTGCCGATTGGCCTGCTGGATGACGATCTTGATCTGCATTGCGCCGGCGACTATTGCCTGGACGATGCCCTGTCGTGGAGCGGTCATCCGGTTGAAAACCGCCATCAGCAGGCTCCTGACTCGCTGGATGCCCTGCTTCACGCCCTGCACGTCACACCATAAATCCAGTCCGCCGCGTAACTGGCACACGAAAACTGACGCCGGGTGCCGTGGCGGATCGTCTGTCCGGCCCGTGGCGCCCGTTACGGTACGTCCGTTTGCGGTGCCGTTTTCAACAGGTCAAGCAAGGTCGCGATGGGCGGATCCAGCATGATAATGTCTTTTTTAATCAGCAGATGCAGCGTGGTGGCGCGGCGCACACCATGCCGAAGCGGCAATATCTTCAGGATGCCCTGTGCCAGTTCGTGACGGATGCGCTCCTGCGGAATCCAGCCATAGCCCACCTGATGCATTACCGCTTCTACCGCCGCGTCAATGGTTGAGAAAGACCAGTAATCGCCACTGCTGCTTTCATTCTGCACTGTAAAATGTTCGCGATCCGCAATGCGAATCAGCGGATACCGCGCCAGTTGTTCCTCATCCAGGTCTACGCCGCATTGATGCAAGGGGTGATCGCGGTGCGCCACCGCGACAAAATCCACGTTCATCAACCACTCGCCCCGCCCGGCCATATCCTGACGCTGGGTTACCACCATCACATCGGCCTCAGCATAATCGGTATCGGTTTCGAGCACTTCGGTGAGATTAATTTGCGTGTGTGGGTGGCGTTGCTGAAAGGTTTTCAGGACAGCGAACAGGCGGCGGCGCGGAAAGATGCTGTCCACCACCAGATCCAGTTTGGTTCTGACGCCGCTGCGTATGGCGCCCGCATACGCCTCCAGCGAATGAAACGCCTTAAGAAGCGGCCGCACCTGCGCCAGCAGCAATTCACCGGCGGGCGTAAGTACCGCTTTGCGCCCCTCAATGTGCAGTAAGGTGATGCCAATACGCTGTTGCAGCATGGCAAGATTGTAACTGACTGAGGACTGGCTGCGGTTGGTCAGGTCGGCGGCTTTTGCAAAGCTGCCTTCTTTCATAACCTTATCCAGCAGGCTCCATTGTTCCAGCGTGGTTTTATGCATCATCAATCCATTTTTTGAATGATTTTCATCATAAATTAGCGTTTTTAATTCATAAAGTGAATGACTAAGCTGGGTTCACCAACAGAGGAGAACGAAAGATGAGCAGCTTCGACAAACACAATCTTGACGGTTTCACAGGTAAACATCTGGTTTATACCTACGACAACGGCTGGAATTATGAGCTGTACATTAAAAACGAAGACACCATTGATTATCGTATCCACAGCGGGATGGTGGGTAATCGCTGGGTCAAAGACCAACACGTTTATATCGTCAGAGTCGCGGAAAATAGCTATAAAGTGTCCTGGACCGAACCTACCGGCACCAGCGTCAGCCTGATTGCCAACATGAGCGACAAGCTGTTCCACGGCACCATTTTCTTCCCACGCTGGGTCATCAATAATCCTGAACGTACCGTCTGTTTCCAGAACGACCATCTTGACGAAATGGCGAAATACCGCGATGCGGGCCCAACCTACCCAATCGAAGTGATCGATGAGTTTGCCACGATTACCTTTGTACGGGATGCCGGAAAAAATAACGAAGACGTGATTGCCTGCGCGGCAAGCGAGCTGCCGGCGAATTTCCCTGAAAACTTAAAATAGTCACCAGGCAGGAAAGGGGCTAAGCCCCTTTTTGTTCACCAAGACGCACACAGCAATACGATTCCGCCAATGCAATCTGGCCCGGTTGATCTTTACTGGCGGTTATCCCTGACCGGTTCCTTTCCCTTATCACGCCTCTTTTATCCTGTCCGGACATTCACCTCTGTCCGTACCCTCTCCCCGTACACCTGGCGCAAAACAGATCTGTGCACAGAACTTTTATGTGCCTCACACGAAGCCGATTGATAAAGACGGCAGATGCCGTCATCCTGCTTTAAAAGCCGGTAAGCACAGTTCGTCAGCTGTGTGAAAATAGCCTGTGACAGTCGTCAGCAGAAGATATTGCCCGGCCACCGCAGCGCGACCACGTTATTTGCGCTGAGGCGCATGGCGTTGCAGGTAAAGCGCAATCGCGGTCGTTCACCTGAGAGCGACGGTGAACGCTAGCTGGAACAGGGCGTGTTTAAAGCACGCATTGGCAGATCACAAGGAGTCAACGGTAATGCATATCGATCTGGACCATTTTACGCCGATTCAGAGTCTGGCAGGTGGCCTGCTGATTGGCGCAGCGGCGGGTCTGTTAGTGCTATTTTGTGGCCGCATCGCCGGTATCAGCGGCATTCTGGGCGGCCTGCTGAAACGTCAGTCGGCTGACAAGCCGTGGCGGTTCGCGTTCATTGCGGGCCTGGTGTTGTCACCGCTGGTGTTTCAGTTATTCAGCGCGCTGCCCGCTATCGACATTGACGCCTCATGGGGACGCCTGGTGCTGGCCGGCTTACTGGTGGGCCTGGGCGCGCGCCTGGGCTCGGGCTGTACCAGCGGTCACGGCGTCTGTGGTTTATCGCGACTGTCGCCGCGCTCACTGGTGGCGACACTGGTCTTTATGTTAACCGCCATGCTGACCGTCGGCATGATGGGTCACGGGTAAACATCAGGAGGCACGATGGTCGTTTTATTTTCTCTGCTTAGTGGACTGTTGTTTGGCACGGGCTTGCTCGTCAGCGGCATGGCGAATCCGGCGAAGGTTTTGGGTTTTCTGGACATTACCCGCGCCTGGGATCCCTCTCTGGCGCTGGTGATGGGCGGCGCGATTATCGCCGGGCTGGTAACGTTCTGGCTGGCTTCCCGACGCAAGCGGCCCGTCTTTGAGGAAACGTTTTATCTGCCTGGCAACCGCACACTGGATAAACGGCTCATCAGCGGTGCGGCCCTGTTTGGCATCGGCTGGGGACTGGCGGGCATCTGCCCCGGGCCGGCGCTGGTCCTGCTCGGCGGCGGCGTGCTCAAAGGCATTGTCTTTGTCCTGGCGATGCTGGCAGGCATGCTGCTTTTTGAGTGGCTCGACAGCCGCACGTTATCGCGTGGTCAGTAATCCCAACTGGCCATCATGAAAACGTTCAGATGGCCACATGGCGAAGCACGGCCTGATACCGTCCCCGTTTCGTGAGCCCTGTCCGTAATCTTGCCCTGATGCAGAAACGGAGTGGCAACAGCACGGGATCGGTTACCTGAACCACGCTTGTGGCCTGCCGCTGAACCGGATCACCCCGCCAGCGAGGAGCGGTAGCGCAGCCTGGCGGGCAAAACGATCTGCCGCTCCGCCAGATCCTGCCCCTGAATCATTTGCGTGATGACCGAAAAGCACTCCTGCGCCAGGCGCGGCACATCCTGCTCTACGGTATCGATATGCAGTGACAGCGAGTCATATAAATAGTGATCGTCGAAACTGGCGATATGGATATCACTCTCCAGCAAATGGTGCTGGCTCATGTAGCGCAGAACCCCTTCCAGTAAGCCACAGGCGGCGGTAAACACGGCTTTCGGCGGCCTGCCTAACCGCGCACAGAGCGCGGCAAACATCTCATAGCCGCTGCTGGGGTGGTAGTTGCCCTGGATGATCCATTCCGGTCGCGGCGTGACGCCCGCCCGCGCCAGGCCCTGCATAAAGCCAGCCAGCCGATCTTTCGTCGGTGACAGGCGCGGCTGCCCACCCAGAAAATAAACCTCATCAGGATGCGCGCGCGCCAGACGTTCTACCAGCTCGGCAGTTGGCGTTAGTGAATCCGTTATCACCAGCGGCAAACTGCTGTTATTTACGTGGCGGTCAAACAGCACGACCGGCAGTTGCTCGCTCAGCTTCAGGTAGTCGCTGTCGCTCTGCTGACTGGAGGCGACGATCAAACCATCCACCTGACGCGAGACCAGATTGTTGACCACCAGGGTTTCCTGACTGGCATTTTCATCGGTGCAGGAGATCAGCAGTTGCAGACCCGCTTCACGGCACAGGTTTTCCAGCGCGTGAGAAAACACGGCGAAACCATAGTTGGTGATTTCAGGCACCACCAGCCCCAACGTATGGCTGCGATTTTCACGCAGCAGACGCGCGTGGATGCTGGGCTGATAGTGATGTTGCTGAGCAAGGGCCATGACGCGTTCACGCGTTTCCTGCGCCACGCGCAGTTCTTTACCGCGCCCGTTAAGCACCAGGCTGGCCGTGGCTTTTGACACCCCGGCCAGCGCAGCGATATCACTGATGGTAACGCGCTTTGTTTTTTTCACGACGGTGCTTCGGTTAAGGAAACAAGGGCTTATTCTACCATGCAGGATCGTAACGACCAGTAGCAGGCCGTGACTTCTGCGCTACCGCGCAGGCGTAACTCCGCCGGATGCGTGGGAAAGTAACGGCTACTCATCACGCCTTCTCCGTCATTGATAAAAATCTCTACGCTGGAGTGGTCACACAAAATATGCAGTTTGTGCGCCCGCCCGTTCCAGTGGCGGTAAAGCCATTCGCCGGTTTCCAGACTGCGGCGCGCCAGGCACAATGCATCCGCATGCCAGGTCAGCAGCAGTGAACCGGCGAAATCCAGCGTGATCCCGCCGCCTGATTCCAGCATCAGCTCAAGCCGTTGTGCAGCGAGTAACGGAGCCTGACTGGCGTTGCCGTGATAGCGCTGCGTCTCGCCGCGCAACGCCTGCAGTTCCGCCACCGGTTGCTGGTACAGTTTACCGTCGCGCGCGCTCAGTTCCCGGATACAGGTCATTTGATGAATCCAGCCGAATTTCACGGTAGGCTGATGCATCTCCTCCCCGTCCGGGACGCCCATCCAGCCCACCAGCAGCCGACGGCCATCCTCGGTCAGCGTGGTCTGCGGCGCATAGAATTCAAACCCCGCATCCAGCTCAGTGAACCCCCCGTGCGTATAGCGGGCGTTTTCATAATCCAGCGTGCCGCTGAGACAGGCGCAGGGATGGCTGTTCAGAAAGCGTTTCTCTTCCCGTTCAATGCCCTGAGGACAGCAGATCAAAAACGTCGATTCTCCCAGGGTGAACATGTCCGGGCATTCCCACATATAACCGGCTTCGCCCAGTCCACCCAAACCGCTACCGGCAATTTCGCCGAGGTTTTCCCAGTGGTGCAGATCGCTTCCGCGCAGTAGCAGGACTTTGCCCTTGAGCTGCTTGTCCTGCGCGCCCAGCACCATGTACCAGTGTGCGCCATGACGCCAGACTTTCGGATCACGAACATGGCCGGTGTAGCCCGCCGGCAGGGGAAGCACCGGCCCCAGCTTATCGAATCCCCCGTCAGGGTTCTGCACCGCCAGGCACTGCCAGGCGGTACGGGAGCCGTCGGCAAACTTAACGTTGCCGGTATAACACAGGGTTAAGGTGCCATTATCGTCTACCGCGCTGCCTGAATAGCAGCCGCTCCGGTCGTACTCTTCGTCTGGCAGCAACGCGACAGGTTCATGCGACCAGTGCAGCAAATCCGCAGAGCGCCAGTGGCCCCAGCATTTATGCTTATGCTCACAGCCCAGGGCGTTCCACTGGTAGAACAGGTGATAGTGCCCGTCGAAATGGATAAACCCATTGGGATCGTTAAGCAGCCCGGTGACCGGCGCCAGGTGCCAGCCCGGATAGTGGCTGTCCTCACGTGCTTTAGGCTGGCCTTTCATTACCGCCTTCAGCATGGCGGGCAGCAGAGTGTTGTTAGCCATCATTCAGAGTCCGTTTTGTATTTCAGCAGGAAGGCGATCACAAAGGCGACGCTAAAGGCGATAACCATACCAATAATATAATTCAGCAGCGAACTGGCCTGAACGATCGCCATACCGGGTAAGCCCGTCAGGCCCACCGCCGTCATATACACTTTCATCGACACCACCCAGGCACCGCCGATGGCTCCCCCGATCAGGCCGGCGATGAAGGGCTTCATGAAGCGCAGGTTAATACCAAAGATGGCCGCTTCGGTAATGCCCAGCAAGGCAGAAAACGCAGAGGGCAAAGTAATCGCCTTGATTTTGGCATCCTGCGTTTTAAACCACACGGCCAGACATGCGCCGCCCTGTGCCACGTTAGCCATCGCCCATATCGGCAACAGGAAATTGACGCCGATAGACGGGTTACCCAGCAAGCCAGCTTCAATCGCGTGGAAACTGTGATGCACACCAGTAATCACGATAACGGAATACAGCCCGCCAAACAGCAATCCGGCCAGCCAGCCTGCATGGGCAATCAGGGTGCTGAGCACAAAGGAGATACCATCCCCCAATGCGCGCCCGGCCGGGCCAATGATGAGCAGTGCCACAAAGCCAGAGATGATCACTGTCAGGAAGGGCGTCAGGATCAGATCGAGAGCATCCGGGATGATGCGGCGCAGCTGTTTTTCCAGCAGACTCATAAACCACACGGCCAGCAGGACCGGAAAGACCGTGCCCTGGTAGCCAATCATCGCCACTTCGATACCAAAGAAGTTCATGGTATGGAAACCGGCCGCCACGCCCCAGGCATTAGTCAGCGCAGGATGCGTCAGAATACCGCCCAGCGTAGCGCCTAAGAACGGGTTACCACCAAACTCACGGGCCGCCGTAAAGCCAATCAGAATCGGCAGAATGATAAACGCCGCCGAACTGCACATATCCAGCATGATATACAGGGCGTTTTCCGGGTTAACCCAGCCATAGGTTTTGACCATGCCCAGCAGGCCCATCAGCAGGCCGGAGGCAACGATCGCCGGAATAATCGGGACAAAAATATTCGACAGCAACCGGGCGATACGCTGGAAGGGATTGAGCTTACGGGCCGCAATGTCGGCCGCTTCCGATTTACTGGACTCGCTGATGCCCGCTTCCGCCACAAACGCCGCATAGACTTTGTTGACCACGCCAGTCCCAAAAATGACCTGCAGCTGGCCCGCGTTGCGGAAACAGCCCTTCACACCGTCGATTTTACCGATCGCGGCGGTATCCGCTTTGGCATCCTCGACCAGCACCAGCCGGAGCCGGGTTGCGCAATGGGCTGCGCTGGCAATATTTTCTTTGCCTCCCAGCAGCGGCAGTAATGCGCGGGAGATTTGTACAAAATCCATAAAAAACCTCTGTGTTGTCGTGTAATGTTGTCAACCCGGTTGAAACGGCCCTACAGGGCCGCCCGGTCAGAACCAGGTTTCCATTTGTACGCCGAAGTTCCATTCACCGCCGGCTTCAAAGCCGCTGCTGCCAAACGCATCGCCGCGCGCATAGTTGTCCAGTCGGTGATCCCAGTCCATCCAGGTGGCGAAAAGGCGAATTTCCGGACGTTTCAGGAATTCCCCTACGTTGCTGGCTTTCAACGTAGGCGCAACGGTCAGTTTGTAGAAGTTACCACTTACTGCGCTACGCTGATTGAAGCCTTCCGGACGCAGATCCATATATTGATAGGTGGCTTCGTACTGCATTTCGAAATTCTCCGTCAGCCCCTGAATCAGGCGCATGTTGGCGGTCGCCCACTGATAGCTGTCGCCTTTGACGTAACGATCTTTACTGCTCTGCGCCAGTACCGCCGGAGCGATATGCCAGCCGCCGCCCAGTGGGGTGATCCCGTAGCTGGCCAGACGCCAGGTATCCGCATCCGGCAGCAATGCGCCGTCGGACCCAATGGCTTTGACCTCTGCACCTAAGCCGTGACCATACAAGAGCGCGGTTTTCGCCGTTCCTTCACGCAGACCATAAAAGCTGTCGTTGTGCAGCCCCACCAGGGCATGCAGACCGGTATTCGCAGCATCGCCTTTCACTTTCAGGCCATTCACGTCCAGCCGATCGTCATTGTCTTTGGCGCGCATACCGCTGAGCATCAGCTGGAACGGGCCGTAATAGTTGTTGGCTGTCAGAATGTAGTTCTGTGCGGTGTTATCGTTGTTTTCGATATCACCAAAGGTGCGCCCGTAGAGCGACAGGTTGCTGTGAGCCTGATCGCTCCACTTCATGTCGTAAATACCGGCACCGGTCCCGGCGAGGAACACGACGTCGGAGTCGATCCAGTGAATATCGAAATTGTCGCGGTCAAAGCGTTTCCCCGCCCAGACGGTGGTGTCTTTGAACGCGCCCGTAAAGGTGGGCAGTTGACCGAGTTCCACAAACGCCTGCCGCAGGTTGAGATCGCTACTGGCGGCCGTCCAGTCGTTATAGGTCCGCTGACCGTCGGCCAGCATGGCTTTAAAGCGGGTGGTCGCCCCGTTTTCCAGCGTTTGCTTATGTTCCAGATTCAGTTCGACATAGGTATCCGGTTCGTTGCCTAAGCGCCCGACATGCCCACCGGTTTCCCCTGCCGGCGTCACGGTCGGGCCGCCCTGCGTTTTGGCCGCCGAGCTGTTCATTAATAAGCCAGAACGCGCATAGCCGTGAAATTCAAAGCCCCCGCCATCACTCGCCTTCTGTTCCAGTTTCGCCGTGCGCTGTTCCACCTGGGTGGCAGTGGCCTGGGTTTGCTGTTGTGCGCTGGCAAGCTGCTGGGCCTGTTTTTCCGCTGAAGCGGCCTGTTTTTCTGCGGCGTTTGCGCGACGTTCGGCGGCGTCAGCACGCTGCTCAGCCGCCTGCAGGCGCTTTTCCAGCGCAGCCAGCCGGGCTTCGATACTGCTCATGCTCGGTTCCGCAGCCAGAGCCGGGCCTGCGCAGAGCAACAATCCAACGGTTGCAGCAAGTCTCTTTTTTCTCATCGTTTTGCCATTCCAGAAAGGTCCAGGTCGTGGTGTTGTCATTTTGCTAAACCGGTTTAGGTTTTGGATAATATTGATCGCCGGATTTCCAGGCAAAGCAATTTGCTAAACCGTTTTTATGATTGTGAGTCAGTTCGCAAAACGACACGATGTGGTGGGAAAGGAAGCGGCAAAAAGCGGGGAGCGCGGACAAAGCAATGGGCAGTCTCCTGCCCAGTGTTAAGGGGATAATTGTGCGTCAGACAGGCTGCCGACGTAACGCTGTCAGCGGCCCTGGCCCGCTGAGCGTGAAGACGGAAAGCAGCGTGAAGGCCAGTGCAATACAGCCCAGCACCAGATACGCGCCCTGGAAGCCAATGCTTTCGTACATATTGCCCGCCAGTACCGACATAAAAATCATCGCTAACTGCTTAAAGAAGCAGAAGCACACCAGATAAATCGTGGCGGAGAAGCGCACCTCAAACTGGCTGGTGATGTATTTAAAACAGCCGACGATCAGGAAAGGGATCTCAAACATATGTAATGTTTTCAGGATCACCACCTCCACCGCCGTGGTGGCAAAAGAGGAGCCCATAATGCGCACAGACATGATCATGCCCGCCAGCAACAAGGCATTTTTGCCGCCGATACGGTTAACGATGAGCGGCGCAAAAAACATGATGCAGGCGTTCAGCAATTCGCCCAGCGTGGTGACGTAACCAAAGACGCGCGTGCCCTGCTCACCCGACGTAAAAAACGAGGTAAAGAAGTTGGCAAACTGCTGATCAAATACATCGTACGTACAGGAAACGCCCACAACATATAGCGACAAAAACCACAGTTTGGGTTGCTTAAACAGCTCCAGTGCCAGCTTCAGACTGAATGCGGACTGGTTCGCCCCCACGGCCTGCGCCACCGTGGCAGATGAGGAATTGCTGGTGCGTGAAAAGAACAGCAGCAGCGCCAGGATCACGGCACAGCCAGAGCCTAACCAGAAAACAAACTGGTTATTAATGGTGAACATGATGCCGACGATAGAGGCGCACAGTGCCCAGCCAACGCAGCCAAACATACGGGCCCGGCCAAATTCAAAATGGCTGCGGCGACTGACTTTCTCAATATAAGCTTCAATTGCAGGTGCCCCCGCATTGTAGATAAAGCCCAGATAAATACCGCCCACAACCGAACCCGCCAGAATATTCACCTGCAGGAGCGGGCCAAATACATAAATAAAGAAAGGGGCGAACATCACCAGCATGCCGGTGATCACCCATAACAGGTGTTTGCGCAGCCCGAGTTTGTCGGACAGCAGCCCAAACAGCGGCTGGAACAGTAAAGAAAACAACGAAATACTGGCGAAGATAATGCCGGTGTCCCCTTTGCTGATGTGATTAATATCATGCAGCCAGATGGGGAAGAACGGGAAATAGGCACCCATGATGAAAAAGTAAAAGAAGAAGAAAAGGCCAAACAACCAAAAGTTAGTATTTTTTAAATAGTACATAGCGGACTTCCTTATGCGAGAGTCAGGCAGGCCGGAGCCTGCCCGCTAAGTTACTTTTGTTGCCCCCAGGTAAACTGGTAGCCATAGCGTCCGGCACTAAGCAGGAATTCAGGGGACACCGACGGACTCCAGGAGTCATCGCCGCCGACGCCCATATGGAAGCCATCAATGTTGAGCCAGGTGCCTGCTTCAGGCTGCAAAAGGTGGCGATGGCGGGTATCCATCAGCTGTTTCTGGCTGTAGCGGCTGATGTTGAACTGAAAATCACCGCGCCACTGATGGACACCGTACCGCAGTTCACGCGTGCCACAGCGCAGGCCGTTCTCGGTGGGGAAGACATACGGCGTGTACATGTCGTCCAGCGATAAATCCCAGCGATCAAAACAGGCCGCGGTCAGGCGATCCGGGTAGTTTTCATGGGGACCCAGACCTAACCAGTTCACCCGATCAGCCACCTCCGCTAACTGGCAACACATCCCGATGCGGGCCGGATACGGCGTATCGCGGGCGACCTCGACATTGACCGTCACCTGCATCTCACCAAAGCCATCGATACGGTATGTTTTGCGGCTGACAAACAGGGTCTTGCCCTGGAACTGCCAGGCATGCGCGGTGGTAATCAGTACGGCATCGGTGAGCGTTTCCGCGCTGCACTGCAGGGTGATAACGTCCGCCTGGTAATGCCCCGCCGCTTTCCAGCGCTCAACCCAGGCGTTGGGATCGATACGGGTGGCCTCGCTGACACCGATATCGTTATCCAGTGGCGCGCGGGTGAACTGGTCCGTCAGCGGCGACAGTAACTGTGCTTTTTCATCAATCCAGTACTGCGTCAGGACGCCCTGCTCCCGACTGAACGCCCAGCGCTGGTTATTCACCACCACGCTAAAGCGGTCTTCGCTGCGCTCAAGCACGGGGGCGCTGGCGGCCACAGACGCAGGCGCGATATCAAGAATCGTCTCCAGCGGCCACTGCTGCCAGGCACTGATGTGTCCGGCTTCGGACCAGGCGGTAGGTTGCGGCTGCTCTACGCGCACCGTTAACCACAGTTGCCCTGCGGATTCTGGCAGTGGCATGGCGGGCAGGGTGATGCGCTGACGGCCCTGCGGTGCGATGTCGAGCGTGACCTCACCTGTCGCCAGCAGATTCCCGTCCTGGGCCACGGACCAGTGCAGAATTTCATTGTCACTATGGCGGAACAGGTATTCGCTGGTGACCTCCAGCGTGCGCTCACTGCCGGGCAGCAGGCTGAACTGGAAGAACTGCTGTGCGTGGCGCGCTTCATACAGCGACGGATGCGGCGTCCGGTCGGCAAAAACCAGCCCGTTCATGCAGAACTGACGGTCGTTGGGCGTATCGCCAAAGTCACCGCCATAAGCGGACCAGGCTTCGCCGTTCTCATCGTACCGAATTAAAGACTGATCGACCCAGTCCCAGACAAAACCGCCCTGCAGGCGGGGATACTGACGGAAGGCCTGCCAGTACTTCGCATAGCCGCCCAGGCTGTTGCCCATCGCATGGGCGTATTCACACAGAATCAGCGGCCGCTGCTCGCCCGGCATCGACAGCCATTTCTTAATCGACCATTTTGGCACCGCCGGGAACGGCTGGTCCTGATCGACGCGCGCATACATCGGGCAAATGATGTCAGTGGCCGCCGTGTTGGCGCCGCCGCCTTCATACTGCACCGGACGGGACGGATCTTCGCTTTTCAGCCAGCGGTAGAGCGCATCATGGTTGGCACCATGGCCTGATTCATTGCCCAGAGACCAGATAATAATGCAGGGGTGATTGCGGTCACGCTGCACCATGCGCGTAACGCGCTGGCTCATCGCGGGCAGCCAGGCCGGATCGTCACTCAGGCGATTCATTGGCACCATGCCGTGGGTTTCGATATTGGCTTCATCCACCACATACAGCCCGTAATAATCACACAGGCTGTACCACAGAGGATGATTGGGATAATGGGAGCAGCGCACGGCGTTAAAGTTATTCTGCTTCATCAGCAGAATGTCCTGCACCATCGTGTCGCGATCCATCACCTGGCCGTGGACAGGATGGTGCTCATGACGGTTGGTGCCGCGGATAAGCAGTGGCTGGCCATTGAGTAACAACAGGCCGTTCTCAATACTGACGTGACGGAATCCCACATCGCAGGCTTCCGCTTCAATCAGCGTGCCGTCCACCCGGTGCAACTGCACCACCGCCCGATAGAGATGCGGCGTTTCCGCGCTCCAGAGCGCAGGATTGTTCACGCGGAGGGACAGCGTTGTCCGATCGTTCCAGGCGCCGCGCTCGTCAACGATCGCACTGCCCAGTGGCGATGTCGCGTCCCCCACCAATTCAGTGCCTGCAAAGAGCTGTATGCTCACCTGTAAGTCGTCATCCAGCGTGCCGGCGACGCGCACCTCGGCGTCCAGCCGGGCACGGCTGAAATCGTCATTGAAATGTGTGCGGATACGCAGATCGCGGATATGGGTGGCCGGTTTGTGCAGCAGGGTGACATCGCGGAAAATGCCGCTCATGCGCCACATGTCCTGATCTTCCAGGTAGCTGCCATCGCTCCAGCGTAACACCATGACGGCAAGACGGTTTTCACCCCTGACCAGGTACTCCGTCAGATCATATTCCGAGGGCAGACGACTGTCCTGACCATAGCCAACCCAGCGGCCGTTGCACCACACATTAAACGCTGAATTCACACCGTCGAATACCACTCGGGTTTGTCCTGACACCAGCCACTCGGCATCCACATTAAATGTGAGCGAATAACATCCTGTGGGGTTTTCAGCGGGAACGAAGGGGGGATTTACCGGGATGGGATAGGTGACATTGGTATAGATGGGAACATCATAACCCTGCATCTGCCATACCGACGGCACGGCTATCGGCGCGGCTTCGGCCAGATCCTGCGTCCGCCAGCTCTCCGGTACGGCCTCGGGCGCGGTGAAATAAGCAAATTGCCACTCGCCATTCAGACACTGGACGTGCGCTGACTGATGCTTCTCACGAGCTGCTTCTGCACTGCGCCAGCTGCAAAAAGGGGGATGGGCTTCCAGCCGGTTACGTTCGCTGATGCCAGGGTTTTCCCAGTCGCGCCGGGCCAGTACGGCAGCCAGTGAATCTCTCTCCAGGGCCATGTTACTCTCCTGCGTAAAATTGTTATCCGCTCACATAAAAATGACATTACGAGCCAGGTCAGCGCTTGTAAAGCAGGGAAAGGCGAATGAGTGAACTGCCTCACAGCAAAGCGCATTCGGGCATAACGTAGCGTCGGGGGCCTGGCGAAGCAGGACAAAGCGGGCGCGGTCAGGCAACGTCGAAGCCGTCACAGGTCAGTGAAATCAGCCGGAAACCTGATAAGGCCAGCACAACGCGGTGAAATGATACGTCAGGAGAAGGGGGGGCAGGTTCGGGTGCGTAATCCGTCGTGGTCGCCAGGGTGACGGAACGCGCGCATCTGGGCGTTCCGCCAACGGTCACCTGCCCCGTATGGGTTCTGCTGCCCGCCGGGCGGGCCTGCGCGCGGCGACAGTGGGCATTAGCCCGCAATCTGATGACGATAGGGCAGCGCCGTCATCGCGCCTTTGGCGGTCGTCGCCAGTGCGCCACATTGCTGAGCGCTGGTTAAGCATGCCGCCAGCTCCGTTTCATTGGTGGGCAGGCCTTTTTCTGCCAGTCCCCACAATAACCCCGCGACAAAAGCGTCACCGGCACCGGTGGTGTCCACGCTCACCACGGGCAACGTGGGATAGTGATAATGCTGACCCTGGTGCCAGACTTTTACGCCGGCTTTGCCCTGGGTGACCATCAGCAGACTGATCGCATAGCGT
The DNA here is from genome assembly GCF_043546245.1 of Pantoea sp. SGAir0180. Lineage (NCBI taxonomy): Bacteria > Pseudomonadati > Pseudomonadota > Gammaproteobacteria > Enterobacterales > Erwiniaceae > Pantoea > Pantoea sp. SGAir0180. Next base: position 3,421,328 of record NZ_CP028071.1, read on the forward strand.
TCTGCCAGCATCTGCAGGCTGTCACCGCCCTGCGTCTCTTCGGTCAGAAAGGCCAGCTCTTCCTCCGACAGCTTGACCACATCTGCCCGTTGCAGCGCGCGGTTCACACAGTCACGTAACTGCGCGTCATCGCGCCACAGGTCGTGACGAATGTTGGGATCAAAGCTGACATATCCCCCGGCTTCGCTTATCCGCTGCATCGCCGTAAAGGTCGTGGAACGGGACGGTTCGGCGGCCAGCGCAATGGAACAGCAGTGAAGCCACTCGCCCGGCTGAAACGGCGGCAGATCGCCTTGTTCAAGAAACAGGTCTGCGCTGGGCCGGACCATGAAGGTAAAAGAGCGTTCGCCCTCATGGTCGAGCGCGACCACGACCGTTGACGTGCGATGCGCGCTGTCCAGCGTCATATACGCCGTCTCAACCTGCTCACTGGCCAGCGTTTGCTGCATAAAATGGCCAAAGGGATCGTCCCCGACCCGGCCGATAAATCCGCTCTTGCCCTGCAAGCGGGCAATGCCGACGGCCACATTGGCGGGCGCGCCGCCTGCACACTGAATTAAATGCCCCGGTCCGTCCGGAAGCAGGTCCACCACGGCGTCACCCAGACACCAGACTCGCGCTGTCATCGTTATCTCCTGCTCAGCTATAGCTAAATTTTACTAAACCGTTTTAGCATAGCAATGCTCAGCCGTCATCAATGTGATTTAGGCAGAGAAAACAGACACAGGGCTGACGGTCAATTGCCTTAAGCATTGTAGTAAAGCGATACAAAGTCACCGCCACCAGGGTTAAACCGGCGTGCTGGCAACTGCTACACTCGTGACACTCCAAACACAAAAAGGCGAACCTCATCATGTCTGAACAACACTATCAGCCCGCTAAAGTCTGGAAGTGGGACCCGGAAGCCAAAGGTAACGGCGCCAAAACAAATCGCCCAACCGCAGGCCCAACGCATGAAAAAGCCCTGCCGGTCGGTAAACATCCTTTGCAGCTTTACTCCCTTGGTACGCCAAACGGCCAGAAAGTCACCATTCTGCTGGAGGAGCTGCTGGCGCTGAACGTAAATGATGCGGAGTACGATGCCTGGCTGATTAACATTGGCGAAGGCGACCAGTTCACCAGCGGCTTTGTTGATATCAACCCGAATTCCAAAATCCCGGCCCTGAGTGACCACTCTGCCACGCCACCGATTCGGGTGTTTGAATCCGGTAATATCCTGCTCTATCTGGCAGAGAAATACGGTTATTTTCTGCCAAAAGACATTGCGAAGCGCACCGAGACGCTGAACTGGCTGTTCTGGCTGCAAGGCTCTGCCCCTTATCTGGGCGGCGGTTTTGGTCACTTCTATCACTACGCGCCAGAGAAAATTGAGTACGCCATTAACCGCTTCTCACTGGAAGCCAAACGTCAGTTTGACGTTCTGGATCGTCAGCTGGCCAATAACCGCTATCTGGCCGGTGATGACTACACCATTGCTGATATCGCCACCTGGCCATGGTACGGCAGCATGGTGCTGTACAACCAGTACAACGCGGCCGAATTCCTGGATCTTCAGTCCTATAAAAATGTGGTGCGCTGGGCCAAAGAGATCGCCCAACGTCCGGCTGTAATGCGTGGTCGCAAAGTTAACCGCGTGATGGGCGATCCCGCCGACCAGTTGCGTGAACGCCATGATGCATCGGACTTTGATACCCAAACCCAAGACAAGCAGGCCTGAGGAGAAAGACAGTGAGTGCATATGTCGTATTTATTCGTGATAACACCCTGAATCAGGATGAAATGGCTGCCTACGCGGAAAAAGCGGGCAAAGCACGGGGTGACCATCCCATCAAACCGCTGGCGTTCTATGGCGAACTGGAAACGCTGGAAGGGCCTGAAGCCGAGGGCGTTGTGATTATTGAGTTCCCGACGACTGAGGCGGCGCATGCCTGGTATGACAGTCCGGAATACCAGGCGGCGAAACAGCATCGCCTGAAAGGCGCCAACTACCGTGTACTGTTAGTGAAAGGCGTGGACAGCTAACGGCCTGGGGCCGCTGTCGTCCTGCGGATCACGACGTCATCCTGACGGACCCGCAGGCCGGCGGCTGCCCACTTAGCCAGCCAACGTAACTCCTGCCCTTGTGAACCTCATCCCGGGGTGGCTCTCCTGTCTTTGATCAGCTAAAACGAAACAGCGAAATCGCCTGCTGCAACGCGCCTGCCTGCTGCCGTTGCTGCTGCGCAACCTGAAGCGTTTCGGTCACATGTTTGACGTTATGCTGCACGCTGTGATCGATACTGCTAATACTTTGCTGAATCTGCGCAATGCTCTGATTCTGCTGGACGCTCATCTCAGAGAGTTCACTCACCAGCTGTGACAGGCTGTCGATACTCACGTGAATGGCCTGCATGGTTTGCGCGGCCTGGTCAACCTGAACGGTGCCCTGACCGGCGCTGGAGCTGGAGGCATCCATCAGTTGCCGGATTTCCCGTGCCGCATTCTCACAGCGTAACGCCAGGGTACGCACCTCACTGGCAACGACTGCGAATCCGCGCCCTTCCTGACCGGCTCGTGCGGCTTCCACCGAGGCGTTCAGCGACAGGATGTTGGTCTGGAAGGCAATGCCGTCAATCAGTTCAAGAATGGTTTTTACCCGCCCCGACTCGACATTAATCTGGGCCATTGAGTGCATGGCCTGCTGAATATTCTCCTGGCCTTTACTGGCGACCTGGCGGGTTTCCCGGGCCAGATCGCAGGCCGTTTGCGCTTTGTCCCGCGCCAGACTTGCCGCCACGCTGATTTGTGACATTGCACTGGTCGCAACATCCAGCGCCTGCGCCTGCTCGTCAGTGCGCTGTGACAGCGCGGCATTACGAGACAGCATGCTGTCTGATTCCTGCAGCAGTTCCGCAACGCCGTGGCTGACCTGATTTAACGTACCGCGCATCGTCCCCAGCGTCTGACTAAAGGTGCGGGCAAAGGGCGTTTCGCTCTGCTGACTGTCCGCAAACAGCGTCAGGCAACCAGGCTCGCGGTTAATGCGGGCAGCCAGTTGCGCCACTTCGCTGGAGGCGCGCAAATCCGCAGCCATCTGCCGGGCAATAAGCACCAGCATCGCGGTTTGCGCCACCACAAACAGTGAATGAAACAGCACCATCTCCAGACCAGGATGGTGAAAGACCACGATGCCAAACCGATCGTGCTCCTGCAGATAGTTAAATACCAGGTGATGCACCGCGCCTGTCGCGGCTGCCATCAGAAGCGGTCGGCTGTCGCGGTAAACCAGCAAGACCGACAGTAAAACAAACACCGAAAAGTGAAACTCGGTTTCGCCCCGGCCCAACTGAATCAGCAGCCCCGCAAACCCAATCAGCGTGAAGGCCAGCCAGAGTCGGGAAAACAGCGTTCCGTTTGCCAGCCATCCCACCAGCGTGGCGACCAGCGCCAGCGCGGTACCCACGGTTATGGCCAGCCACGTTGACTGATACAGACTGCCGACGATAGCGGAAATCACTACCAGGGCCCAGCACAGCATAACAATCAGCCTGTCGGCCTGCTTCGCAATACGCTGAGGGGAAACCCCCTCCCCGACGCGGGTTAAATCTGTATTCATAGGTACGCATCCACCAGAGGTTGCACCGCGCCTCAGACCTGAGGCGTGCCCAGAGTTGGTCGGCGCAACGGGCGCAGACACATAAGATTGGTATCGACGCGTACCGTAAATACTTTATGGCGGGTAATGCATAACTGAGGGCGATTTTTCAAAACCTCACAGATTCGTTAACGATGCATCCATCTGCAAATTTTCCTGCAGAAAAGTCACAAACGCCGAGATGCGTGCTGGCGGCTGCCGCTGCGCCTGCCAGACGGCAAAAATATCGCCATCGGGCGCATGCCAGGCAGGCAGAACATGCAGCAATTCCCCCGCCGCAATGCTGTGTTTTGCGTCCCACCATGAGCGCAGCAAAATACCATGACCATCCAGCGCCATGCGCATCGCCACTTCCCCGTCGTTGGTCACCAGATTACCGCGCACCTTCTGGCTCAGGCTCTCAGCGCCGCTGACTAAGCGCCACAGAGCGAAATCGCTGTCATGTTGCCTGAGTAAAATGCAGTTATGCTGCGCCAGCGCACGGATACTGTCTGGCAGGCCGTGCTTCGCCGCATAGCCTGGCGAGCAGCACAGCACGCGCGGATTCTGGACCAGCTTACGGGCGATCAGCCGCGAATCCGGCGGCTCGCCTACGCGAATATCAATATCCACATGCGCATCAAGAAAATTCAGCGGCTGGCTGCTGAGCTGCAGGGAGAGGGCCAGATGAGGGTGGAGGGCGGCAAAAGCTGACACGCAGGGGGCAATATGGCGACGACCAAAGCCGAAGGAGGCGTTGATGTTCAGCGTGCCGCGTAACTGCGTCGTTTCACCACTGACCGCCTCTTCCAGTGCCGCCAGTTGCTCCAGCAGCGGACGGGCACCGTCCAGATAGCGCCGCCCTTCCGGCGTCAGCTCCAGCCTGCGCGTGGTGCGGCGCAGTAACTGTACGCCCAGCCGCTGCTCCAGCTGGCTTAATCGTTTGCTGACGGCCGCCAGCGATAATCCCAGCTCGCGCGCCGCCGCCGTTAAGCTGTCCAGAGAAGCGACGCGCAGAAAGAACACTAAGTCATCACTGGATGTGCGTGATTCTCTACTTTGATTCAACATGGGATTAACTTCCAGGCTAATTATTTACCTCAGGTGGAGAGTTATACTGCGCCGATGCCCGATCATTAATCAAGCTGCATATCGACAGCCTTCACCCACTGACGGGCCCCTACAACATCAACCTCAGAGGTACCCTGTGACAGAGAAAATTCATCGTATCGCCGTGATTCCCGGCGACGGCATTGGTAAGGAAGTAATGCCAGAAGGTATTCGCGTGATGAATGCCGCAGCAGAAAAATTTAATATTCCGCTGCAGTGGACGTGGTTCGATTATGCCAGCGCGGAATACTGGCAACAGCATGGCAAAATGCTGCCTGATGACTGGTTTGCTGAGCTGAAAACCTTTGATGCGATCTATTTTGGCGCGGTCGGCTGGCCCGATATCGTGCCGGATCACGTTTCTCTGTGGGGGTCGTTACTGCAGTTCCGTCGTGAGTTCGATCAGTACGTTAACCTGCGTCCGGTCCGCCTGATGCCCGGCGTGAAAGCGCCGTTAGCCAACCGGCATCCCGGTGATATCGACTTTTACGTCGTGCGCGAAAACACGGAAGGTGAGTACTCCAGCGTCGGCGGCACGATGTTCCCCGGCACAGAACGAGAAGTGGTCATTCAGGAAACCGTGATGACCCGGGTGGGCGTTGACCGCATCCTGAAGTTTGCCTTTGACCTGGCGCAGCGTCGGCCTAAAAAACACCTGACCTCTGCCACCAAATCAAACGGCATCGCCATCACCATGCCTTACTGGGACAACCGCGTTCAGGCAATGCAGGCGCATTATCCTGACGTTAAGGTCGACAAGTATCATATTGATATTCTGACCGCGAATTTTGTTCTGCATCCCGACTGGTTTGATGTCGTGGTGGCCAGCAATCTGTTCGGCGATATTTTGTCAGATCTGGGCCCTGCCTGTACCGGCACCATCGGCATCGCGCCGTCCGCCAATATTAACCCGGAAGGCAACTTCCCCAGCCTGTTTGAACCAGTACACGGTTCCGCGCCCGATATCGCCGGTAAAAACATCGCGAACCCGATTGGTCAGATTTGGTGTGGTGCGATGATGCTGGAGCATCTGGGCTACAAGGCGGCAGGAGATGCCGTGCTGGATGCCATCGAACGCACGCTGGCCGCAGGCGAGCACTTAACCCGCGACCTGGGCGGCAGCGCCAATACACAGCAACTGGGCGACGCTATCGCAGCGGCGCTGTAAGTTACTCTGCCAGCAGCACCACGCTGTCCGGATGCCAGCCTGGCGGCAGTGGCTCAGGCCGCTGAATCGCCAGGTGGTGCAGGTGCAAATGTTCAACGCCGCGCGCGAACAGGCCCGGCAGCCCGCCCGGATAGCGCTCCACGCCGTACGCCTCGCCCGTGGCCACATCGACCCGGTACGCGTTGTCCAGCCCCATCCCGGTCGGTGAGTCCGGATTACAGGGCGGGCGAACATCGAACTGACCCTGTACGCCCTGCGCGACTGTCTGACGCAGTTGTAGCTGGCTGATGACGATGTCGCGGATCCAACCCGGCTGCGCCGCATGCAGGTTGATCGCTCCTTCTGCCACACCGCTGAGATGGCTGAACTGAACCTGTTCAACGATCCCCGGTAGCACCTGCGGATCGCGCGTGCGCACAGAAATAAACAGGGGATCGGCTTTGCCCCAGTGGCAGGCGGCAACATGGTGACAGTGAAAGGTGATGTGACTGAACAGGACGCGCCGTATCGCACCGCCGTCCCGCGAGACGATGCCAATGCCGCGGTTGGAATCAAATATGCTGCAGCCGGTCACGGTAATATCTTCGACGTCATCCCAGGTTTCCGTGCCGATTTTAATCGCGCAGCTGTCGCTGCGCAGCAGGCAGTTGCTGATCGCGATGCGCCGGGCCGGACGGCGCAGACTGCCAGGCTTAAAGGTTGTTTTAATGCAAATCGCATCGTCAGCGGCGCTGAAGTAGCTGTTGCTAATCAACACGGCCTCGCAGCTGTCGATATCCAGCGCGTCCGTGTTGGGCAGCGTCATGGCGTTATCAATGGTCAGATGGTCAATGTGTACATGGCGGCAGCTGACAAGGTGCACCGTCCACATTGGGGCCTGAAACAGGGTAAAGTCCTTGAGCGTTACCTGCTCGCAGTCCTCAAAGACGATCATGCGCGGTCTGTCTGCCCTGGGCATGCGATAGCCCTGTTCGTCGGCCTCTGCCGCAAACCAGGCTTCGGCGTCGCCTTCTATACGGCCTTTGCCACTGATCGTCAGATTGCGCTGCCCCAACGCATACAGCAGGACGTTATGCGATTTCTCAGCACTGCTCAGCGTCTTCCATTGCTGATAATCTGCCAGGTGCCGGCTGGCAATCAGCACCGCCCCGGCGGCCAGATGCAGCTCAAAATTGGAAGGCAGATTCAGGCTGCCACTGCGATAACGCCCCGGTGGCAACGTCAGCCGACCGCCGCCCGCTTCAGCAATCTGATCGATCGCGCGTTGCAGTGCCTGCGTGTCCGGCGTTTCACCGTCCGCTGCCGGATGAAAATCAGCAAGAGAAAGATCCATTTTTCGGCCTCCGTCGTGAAGTGTGACCTGGTGGGGTTATTTCACCGCGCCTTCGGTCACGCCACTGATGAATTTGCGCTGGAAGAACAGGAACACCAGAATGAGCGGCATAATGACGATCATCGCCCCTGCCATCAGTACCGGGATATCGATGGTGTTTTTATTCTGAAAAAACATCATGCCAATCGGCAGGGTACGCAGTTCGTCTTTATTCACCAGAATTAACGGGATAAGAAATTCGTTCCACGTCCAGATAAATAGCAGCAAGGCCAGCGTGGAGATCGTCGGCCAGATAGCCGGGACTAAAATGCCCCACAGGATTTTGACGCGCGACGCACCATCCATTACGGCCGCTTCAACCAGCTCTTTCGGAACCTGCTGGAAGGCGCTGGCAATCATCAGCGTCGTAAAGGGCAACGAGAGCGCAATCTGCGGCAGGATCAGGGCCAGAGTGGTATTGGTTAATCCCATCCAGTGCAGTTCGTGATACAGCGGAATGATAAAGGCTTCACTTGGTAATACCATGCCCAGCGCCAGCATCGCCGCCACCAGCTTTTTACCGGGGATTTTCAGCATGGCAAAGCCAAATCCGGCCAGAATACCCAGCAAAATGCTGCACAGCACCACCGGGATCACGACCAGCACGGAGTTCATAAAGTAAACGTTAAAATGCCCCTGTTGCCAGGCGGTCACGTAATTTTTGATATTCAGGGACGCGGGCAGCGTAAACACGCCCTGAAACAGCTCCATCTGAGTCTTAAATGAGGTCATAAACGCCATCAGAAACGGCATGATGGTCAGCAACGCCACGACCCAGATGAGCGCACGAGAAATAACCGGAGTGCTTTTCATCAGTAACGCTCCTTCAGGGCCAGATGAATCAGGTAGTTAATCCCTAGCACAATCACCATGCTGAATACGGCAACCGATGAGGCATAGCCGAAGTAGTGCAGATCAAAACCCTGCTTATACATAAAGATATTGGTGACCATCGTGGAAGTGCCCGGTCCGCCCTGGGTCATCACATAAACCAGATCAAAGGCTTTTAAGCTGGCAATCACCGTCAGGAGCAGCGCGATACGCAACTCCGGGCGCAGACCCGGCAGCGTGATGCGTATAAACTTACGCCGCCGCGACGAGCCATCCAGATCGGCCGCTTCCAGCAGGGACGGGTCCATACGCTGCAGGCCCGCCATAAACAGCACCAGACAGAAGCCAAAGAAGTACCAGGTGGCCACCATGCCCACGGCAGGCAGTGCCCAGGTAAAATCCCCCAGCCACGACATTGCCAGCTGCGGTAAACCGACAGCTCGCAGGAACTGATCGATCGGGCCAAATGCCGGGTTATAAAGCCAGCGCCAGACCACGCCCAGCACCGCCATCGGCATGATATAGGGCAGGAAGAACAGAATCCGCAGCACGCTGCGCTCGGTATTGTTGCGGGTTTCATACAAAAAGCTGCACAGCAGGAGTCCGACGCTGATCGGCAGCAGCGTATAAAACAGCATCAGGATGGCGTTGTTGCCCAGCGCAATCCAGAACACCGGATCGCTGAACATGCGCAGGTAGTTAGCGACGCCGGCGAAAACCGGCATGGATATGCCATCCCATTCGGTAAAACTGATTCCCAGTGACGCCAGCAGCGGCAATAACAGAAACAGTCCATAAACCAGCACGGCTGGAAGAAGATAGAGAAAATTGCGCCAACTGCTTTGATTCAACATAACCGTACTCGTCGTAGTGAGATCGACATTCAGGCCCGGCAGATATGCTGCCGGGCACCCGGCTTAGTGTTTCAGGGTTTTTATATAACGCTGATAGTTGTTATCGAAGTTAGTGACCATCTGATTCGCCGTGAGTCGTCCCGCCAGCAGCAGCTGTACGTTTTGATTGAGTTCGGCGTTCATCGTCGGGGTGGCCCAGTCCACATAGTGACCCAGTCCGTCATAGGCATTGAGCGTCAGCCAGACCTGATAGGCCTCGCCTAAGAGCGGATTGTCGGCCGGGATTTTTGCGTCTTTACTGGTGCTGGCGGGCAGGAAGCCCACACTCAGCCAGCGGTTTGCCATGCTGTCTGACACCATATAGTTGATAAATTTGGCTGAGGCATCCTGCTGCGCTTTGGTTTTTGCCATGCTGGTCATCGAGAAGGCCAGGTCAGTCCCGCCGACCATCAACGGCTGCTTCACACCCTCACCCGCCGGCATCGCGGCAAAGTGAATATCTTTATTGTCTTTAAACTGGCCCAGATACCAGGTGCCGCTGACCAGAAAAGCCGCCTGACCGTTCTGGAACAGCGTGGCGGCATCATCGTGGCCAATGCCCTGATAGCCAGGGAACAGGTAACCTTTATCGGCCCAGCCTTTCATCATCGTGGCGGCCTTAATCAGCTTTTCATCTTTGAACGTGCCGCCCACGTCATAAATCAGGTCATCCAGCGCTTTACGATCGTGACTTTCAATCTGCGCTTCCCACAAGGTGCTGAGCAGTTGCTGACCCATATTGCCGTCCAGCAGACCTAACATCATTGGCGGCGTGCCCTGCTGCTTCAGTTTTGCCATGGCGGCTTCCAGCTCGCTCAGGGTTTTCGGCACCGCAATACCGGCTTTATCCAGTAGCGCTTTGTTGTAATACAGGCCGACCATTTCACCGAGGCTGGCAACACCGTACAGCTTACCGCTGCCAAACTGACCACTGTCAGACCAGCGGTTACGCTTCAGAATGGAGTCCGGGAAGCGTTTGGTCCAGCCGTACTCGGCCGCATAGCTGTCCAGCGGCAGCAGCAGTTTGTCTTTTACCAGCGATCCCATATCGCCGCCGCCCTGGTTCACCTGTGCGATCTGCGGCCCTTCGCCTGCGGTTAACGCCAGCTTCAGGGGAATTCGGGTATCTTCGAAAGAGTGCACGGAGCGATTAATGACGATGCCGGGGTTTTGTTGAGTGAATTCTTTAATGCCTTCATCGACTGCCGCCGTTTGCTGAGGATACGTATAGATATCCCACTCATTCAGCGTGACTTTGCTGTCGGCATGCGCAACGCTGCCCATCAGCAAGCCCGCCGCCAGGAGGCCACAAACCGACGTGCGAAAACGGAACGAACGAACTGAGGAATCAGACATCATGCTCACTTTCTCCAATAGAGGACGGGCATCCTTTCTTCACACGGTCTGCACTCCCGCAGACTGAAGCCGCATAACTCACCTTCTCATCCATAGTTACTTTAATAAAAAAATAAAGTCAAACACCGGGCCGGCGGAATTGCCAGGTTGTGAGCCTGCGCAAAAAATCAACCTGGCAGCCCGCTTATCCGAATAAGCGCGGGGTGATAAAAAGAAATGCAGCGTAATATTCATGCTGATCTTTTCCGCAGCAGAACAATAATCCACCGCCAAAATGACGTAATAACCTGCTGATAAAAAATATGAAAATCCTATGACGCTCACATTTTTAACTTTTAATTTAAACGGGTAATCCGCGCAGGCCTTGCGGTAGCACGCCACAAGGGCGCACGGAGACTGGTCTGGTCAGGCAGAGCGCGGGCATAACGGGAAGCCCACTGACAGCACGGTAATTATTCCATCTTGAAAACTAAGTCAGCTTTCATTAACGTGAGATTGTTCAATGACTGACCTGTGAGAAATGACGATGGTGAATCAAGGTGTCATTCGTCCGGCGACCGCGTCGGATTATCCCGCGCTCTACCGTATTTGTCTGGAAACGGCCAATGCTGGAAAAGATGCCAGTCACTGCTATTCCGACCCTGAGTATCCCGGGCAGCGCTTTGCCGTACCCTATGCACGCTTTGCCCCGGATTTTGCCTTTGTGCTGGAGGTTGACGGTGAGGTGATGGGATATGTCGTTGCCACACCGGATACCGTCGCCTTTGAAGCGCAGCTTGCACGCGACTGGTGGCCCCGGCTGCAGGAGAAATACCGCGATCGCACACCTGTCGCCCCTTACGACAGCAAGATTCTTGACAGTATCCGTCAGCCTGAGCCTGCCGCACAGGCGCTGGTGACGCAGTGGCCTGCCCATCTGCATATCAATCTTCTGCCGCCCGTTCAGGCGGGCGGCTGGGGGCGCAAGATGATCGAACATGAACTGGCAGCCTTGCGCAACGCGGGTGTGCGCGGTGTCCATCTGGGCGTCAGCCTGCAAAATGAGCAGGTTTGCGCGTTTTATCAACGCCTGGGATTCAGCCATATCCTGCGCAGCAACGCCATCTATATGGGCCAGTTACTTTGATCAGGGGAAGCTTATGACCAGCCTGCGCTTACAGAACGTTAAGAAGTCCTATGACAACATCGGGGTGATTCACGGGGTCGATCTCACCATAAACAGCGGCGAGTTCGTTGTGTTTGTCGGGCCTTCCGGCTGTGGCAAATCCACCCTGCTACGCATGATCGCCGGACTGGAAGAGATTACGGACGGAAAGCTGCTCATCGACGACAAAGACATGACCCGCCAGCCTGCCACCGAACGCGGCATTGCCATGGTCTTTCAGTCTTACGCGCTCTATCCCAATATGACCGTGCGCGGCAATCTGGCGTATCCGTTAGAGGTCATGAAGAAATCAAAAGCGGAGATTGCCCAGGCCATTGAACAGACCGCCGCGCGCTTACACCTGACAGAACTGTTAGACCGCCTGCCGCGCGCACTGTCCGGTGGTCAGCGCCAGCGCGTCGCCATTGGCCGGGCCATCATTCGTCATCCCCGCATTTTCCTGTTTGATGAGCCGCTGTCCAACCTGGATGCCGAACTGCGTCTGCAGATGCGCATTGAAATCGCCCGTCTGCATGCCTCACTGGGCAATACCATGATCTATGTTACTCACGATCAGTCTGAGGCAATGACGCTGGCCGATCGCATCGTCGTGCTGCGTAAAGGCAAGATTGAGCAGGTGGGCGCGCCGCTGAGCCTGTACAGCGATCCCGACAACCTGTTTGTGGCCGGATTTATTGGCTCACCGAAGATGAATTTCCTGCGGGCTGAGATTACGGCGATGCGTCAGGGCGAAGTGCAGTTAACCGTCCCTGATCTGGCCATCACGCAGCTGGTACTGAAGATTGAGGCGCCCTGCCATGAAGGTCAGCGCGTAACGCTGGGCATTCGCCCTGAACATATTCAGCCCGCTGCCGCCACACCATCTGCACAGCAATTTAGCGGAACGCTGTCCTTTGCCGAAATGCTGGGCCATACCAGCTACCTTTATCTGGATGTGGGCATTGAACAGATGCTGGTGGTAGAAGAACGTGAGGCTCAGCCACGTGAGTTGGGGACGGCGGTCAGGCTGGGACTGTCAACCGATCACTGCCTGCTGTTTGATGAGCAGGGGCAGCGTCTGCGCTAAACCGGATGGCGCCCCGGCGCCGTCAGATGACTTTTCCAGCTTCACCAGTGCAGGCCGCATCATCATACCAGCGGCCTGCGCGCCCCTCGTCAGGTCACCGGTTCTTCGTCTGCCTGTGCAGCCAGCAGGTCGAGCAGCATGTTCACGGCGAAACCCGCCGCGCCCAGCGCCCACATCCGGTTGGATTCGGTGAGAAACTGCAGCGGTGTCATATGAGGCGTAAGCTTCAGACGATAGGCCTGAAAGCTTTGGGTGATATGGTCTAAAAGAATACGCGAGGCCATATGCGGCTCCATAGCCAGATAAACGATATCCGGATCGTAGGCGACCGACAGGTTTGCCAGTGAAATTCCCAGCTCACGACCAGCCTCTTCCAGCGCCGCCAGCACATCGGCCGTCGGACGCTGATCAAGCGCCTGCAGCGTTAACGGACCGCCCTCCTCATTCTGCGCCACACGTTGCAGAATGGCGCGGGACGAGGCCACATCCTCCAGCAGGCGCATCGAGCCATCACCGACCAGACCATTGCCAATTTCGCCCGCTTTGCCGTGCCGTCCACGGTACAGGCGCCGGTTGAGAATGATGCCCGCACCGATGCCTTTGCCGTACGTGGCGATAACGGCAGACTGTGCATGACCCAGTTGCCCAAAGACCATCGTTGCCATCGCCATCGCGTTGGCATCGTTTTCGATAAAGACCGGCAGAGAAAAGCGCGTTTCCAGTAGCTGCGCAATGGGGACATTTTCCCAGTCGAGAACTTTAGACCGGATGCAGTAGCCATTTTCGGCATCGACTAAACCGGACAGGGCCAGGCCAATCGCGCCGACGTGTTTTTCTTCAACACCGCGTAAAAACCTGGCCAGCGCGTCGCCTAACTGACGCGGCGTGATCGCGCCCGCAGGCATCTGCTGTTCCCCCAGCAAATTGCCGCTGAGATCCGTCATGACGATCAGGTTACGTTCGGCATTCAGCTGGATTCCGATGACGCTGGCGCGATCGGGATTCAGCCCCAGCAGCGTTTTAGGCCGCCCCATTGAGACCCGCCGCAGGCCAAGCTCCTGCACAATGCCCTGGGCGAGCAGGCGGTTGGTCGCCTGAGACACGGTCGACATACTGAGTCCACTGCGAACCTTCAGGTCAGACTGACTGATGGGCGCATGTTCCACAATCAGTCGCAGAATGCGCGCGGTGACGTTGGGAGCGATCATAAAGTCCTCAGATTTGATCGTGCCATCATTAATGCGCCGTCCAGCGCATCGTATTGCGCAGCGACCAGGCGAGCCTGCACATCGCTTGCCAGCCAGGGCAAAATCGGGGTTGCCAGCCCGCCCATTAACGCAACCTGCCCCTGACTGATGGCGGAAAGACGATTCACCATCAAACCAATATCGTGAGCGGTTTGCCGCAGTAAGACGGTCGCATGAGAATCGTCTGCATGTGCCGCGGCGAAAACCTCGGGCACCACGCGCGCCCAGTCGGCCGGCATGGCATCGCGCGTCCACAGCAGCATGGATTCCGGGCTGTGATCAAAAAGCGCCATCAGGCTGTGCGTCAATGCGGTACGTTCAACAATGGCTTCATGCGCCAGCAGCGCCAGTCGCAGTGCCCGTCGACCAAGCTCAGCGCCCGATCCCTGGTCGGAAAGCGCAAATCCCCAGCCGCCCAGCAGCGTAAAGCGTTCGCCATCCCATGCCGCGCCCTGGCTCCCGGTGCCGGTAATAAAGACCGCGCCCGGTGCCGCCGCATGCGCACCGGCGCAGGCGATTTCCACATCACTGACGACCTGCAGGGCCGCGCAGTCGGGCTGCCATTGTGCCAGACGTGCCTGAACGGAGGCCACATTGGCCCCCGCTAAACCGGCTACCAGCGACGTGTGAGACAGCGCCTCGGGGGCCAGACCGGCCTGAGACAGCACCGCCGCGATTAACTGTTCAACGCTGTTCAGTGCGGCATCGAACTGGGACCAGACGTTAGCGGGACCGCCCACAGCCTGGGCCAGGAGCGTGCCCTCGCTGTCGGTTAACCGTGCGCGACACTGGGTGCCGCCGCCATCAATACCAAGGAGATAGTGTGATTGCACGCGCTTCCTCCCGCTTTAACTCATCTCGATTCTGTAATCTGCGAACGATAGGTGAAAAAAACTTAAATCGCAATAACAAATAAATATAGGGAAAAAACAATAACTATTTTTTATTTAAAATCATCCAAATAACAAAAAATACGTACGCAAATCACACAACCCGTTATTGACATTACTTTTTCCATCGTAATAAGTTGGTGGTCAGCATCTCAACCATAACGTCCGGTCAGCGGCGTGATTACCGTTGTCAGAACTCAGGATCAGGGGTTTCCCATGAAAGTAGGCATTATTGGTCTCGGCTTTCGTCTTTCTCACGTGGTTAAAGAGTTTCACAAAGCCGATCCCGCATTTTCGCTGGTAGGCTATTGCGATCCCGCACCTGCCGGGCTGCCGAATCTGCACAGTTTTGGTATCGATCCCGGCAAGGCGTTTGACTCCATTGACGCGCTGCTGCAGCACGGCGGCTTTGATTTGTTGCTGGTGGGCTCGCCAAACTTTATGCATCTTGAGCATGTCACGCAGGCGCTGGCAGCAGGTTATACCGTATTTACGGAAAAGCCTGTCGTGATCAATGAAGAACAGACGATGGCGATGGCAAGACTGGTGCGCCAGTACGGTGAAGACCGAATCCTGGTTGGGCTGGTGCTGCGTTATTCACCGCTGTACCACGATCTGTTGGCCGCACGGGACGATCGTCGACTGGGTGAAATTACCTCAATTGAAGCCACTGAGCATATCAAGCCTTACCATGGCGCGTTCTTTCAGCGCGACTGGCGCAGGCTGGAAAAATATGCCGGCCCCTATATTCTGGAAAAATGCTGTCACGACATCGATCTCTATCAGGGATTAATGCAGGAACGTCCTGTGCGGGTTGCCAGCTTTGGTGGACGCAAATCCTTTACACCGCAACATGCGCCGCAGGGCGCAGTGAATGCGCAGTCTGAGATTTACCATACTAAACCGAGTGGCTGGGCGAGTACCGACGCGGTCTTTGACAGCGATGCGGACATCGTCGATTACCAGACGGCCCTGATTGAATATGCCAGTGGCGCGACACTCGCCTTTCACGCCAACCTGAATGTCCCGGACGAGTTCCGTCGCTTCTGCGTGATCGGGACTGACGGCATGGCCGAGGGCGATTTTGTCCGTAACTATTTCCGCGTGCACAACGCACGTACCGGCGAAAAAGAGGTTGAAACCATCTATAACGGTAATGCCTACGATGGCCACTACGGGGCCGATGCCTTGATGGCTGAAGAGATCGTGAAACATATTAAGCAGGGCACGCCGCTTAAAGTTTCTGTGATCGATGCACTGGAAGCGGGCCTGACGGCCATTAAGATTGACGAAGCGCGCAAAACCCGCAGCGTCATCGATCTGACCGAAAGCTGGAAAAATTTTGACGCCAACCTGGGAAAAACGGGAACGCCTTAGTTCCCTCCTGATCTTTTCTCCCCCGAGAGCATCAGGTTGATCGCTAGCATCACTGACTGGTACCTCACTCAAACCGGCCCTCTGGGCCGGTTTTTTTTTAGGGCAAAGGGAAACGTACCGTTTCTTACCAGCCTGCCCGCCGACACGAAAGGTTGCTGACAGCCTGTGCGTGAACGACGCTCCGCACCTGCGACGCCTTCATCAGGTTCACGCTGAGGCGCGCCAGTGTGGCTGCCTGCTTACAGGAGTACAGGAGCCACATTCAGAGTGGCTCCTGTCAGGCCATTCGGCGCTGCACGCGCCTTGCGGCGTCAGGGACCAGTCAGCCACAGCCCGGTTTCTTCGGGCGTTGAGGACAATGCCTGTACCCGCCCTGTCCGGCGTGCCATACCGTTTCGTACGCCCCTCAATTCGTCACGCTATTTAGCAATCTGGTCGCGTTTTCTGTCACGATTATCACAATCATAATTACGTGCGAACGATAAAAAAACCGATAACTCTGCTGCTAACTTTAGCCAGGAGAAAATAAAGCCATAACCGAAGCGGTAAGTCAGGCAAAAACACGACAGTTTATTCTGTGAATCTTAACTGCGGACTTTCCCGATTTCGTAAAGTTATCGCGTGTTGCTAAATTAACATGCGTGCAGTAATCACGTCTGGAAAAACCATTCAACGTTATAATTAGATGTCATATAAAGTTAAATGAATGCCTAATAAGAAGAGTGAGATAATGTGTTTGCCAACAGAATAGCGTATATTCATTGCCGTACTTCACTTTGTTAATGAAAAAATATAACGCACAGCAAACATAAAAAACGTTTCGAAGAGATAATGAAAAATAGCTTATATAACCCTTATATTACTGAGCCTATTCATCACGTCACGAGCCAGGTGGCCGGTATTTGCTATCATCTTCCCAATGCGGACTTTGCACGTCCTGAGAAAATGATACTTAATGACGACAACATTATTTCATTACACAATCACCTTGCAACTGAAGCAGCATTAATGATTATTCCGCTGTGCGATCGCCAGTTAAAGGAATGGATGAATCAGCCTGCGCGTTATTTACCTTTGCAGGATTCACGGGTGCGTATTGGTATTAATTATCACAGTCTTTTGCTTTACCGGGAAAGATTACTGGAATTAATTAACACCTATGCTTTCTGGCTTTTTGATTTCGCACCGCCTGGCGCAGAGTGGCATTTAGTCGAATCTTTTCCCTTTTCCGCAATTGTCCTGAGTGAAACCTTCTTTAATGACAACTATCGGAAATTTAGTTTTCCTTTCTTAATTGAATCGTTAAGGGAAAAAGGCGCCGAGATATTCGTCCGCGGTTATGATCCAACGTTAAGCGCAGAACAACTCGCAGCCGTGAACATCAGCGGCTGGCAATTACAGCGTTTATCGGGCGATCTCATTCCTTTTACGCTTTAACCTTTCCTGCGTTCGATTAGTAATGGATCATATCGAGATGAACCATTAACCCCTTCTAAAGTGTTGCCTTAGGTGCGTTGTTAAGAGTTTTAAGCCAAAAAAATCAAAACTCATACCAATTTTGCTATAACATTTAACACATCTGGATCATCGAGCTTAACGGAAGAGCCTAATTAAGAATGCCTTTAACTTTTGTACTTTATGACTGAAAACAATCTATCTGATTGTTTTCTTGTGTTTTATGGCAACGAAACGAGGTCAACATTATGGGGAAAAACTCCTCATCCTTTAGCGTGGTCCGTTTTTTAACGGTGCTGTTCGCCGTGCTAACGGGTGCGTTCATGTTAATTGGTGGTATCTGGTTAGCCACGATTGGTGGTTCCTGGTACTACATCATTGGTGGTGCAGCTATGCTGCTTACCGCTTTTCTGCTCTGGCGTCGAAACAGTGCTGCGCTGCTGGTCTATGCATTACTGCTGCTGGCGACCCTGGCATGGGGCGTTTGGGAAGTCGGTACTGACTTCTGGGCGCTGGCACCTCGCACCGATGTCCTGGTCATTTTTGGCGTCTGGCTGGTGTTGCCTTTTGTTTACCGGGTCTTTTATCGTCCAGGCAAAGGCCCATTGAGTGCGATGGCGGTTGCCCTGGTGGCCAGTGCAGTCGTATTAGCCTATGCCGTCTTTAACGATCCGCAGGTTGTTAACGGCGCCGTGCCTGCCACAGCAGATACGGCGACGCAGGCTCAGCCGTTGAGCAATGTTGCCGATGCTGACTGGCCAGCTTATGCGCGCGATCAGCAAGGTACACGCTATTCACCGCTGAAGCAGATCAATCACGATAACGTGAAAGAGCTGCAGGTTGCCTGGCAGTTCCAGACCGGCGATATGAAAAAGCCGAGCGATCCCGGTGAAATCACCGATGAAGTGACGCCGATTAAAATCCGCGACACGCTGTATCTCTGCTCACCTCACCAGATTTTGTTCGCCCTGGATGCGGCAACGGGTAAGCAGAAATGGAAATTTGATCCCGGTTTGAAAACTGACCCAACCTTCCAGCATGTTACCTGCCGTGGTGTGTCCTACCACGAGTTCCCGGCAGCTAAAGATGCCGCGAATACGCAGCCTGCGCTGTGCTCGCGTCGTATCTACCTGCCTGTGAACGATGGTCGCCTGTTTGCACTGGATGCGGAAACCGGTGAACGTTGCCCGGCCTTTGGTAATAACGGTGAGCTGGATCTTCAGCACAAACAGCCGGTCACTACGCCTGGCATGTATGAGCCGACCTCTCCGCCAGTGATTACCGACACCACCATCGTGATGGCGGGTGCGGTGACCGATAACTTCTCAACCCGTGAGCCATCCGGCGTTATCCGTGGTTTTGACGTTAATACCGGCAAACTGCTGTGGGTATTTGATCCGGGTGCGAAAGATCCCAACGCGATTCCGGCGGATGAACACACGTTCACCATGAACTCGCCGAACTCCTGGGCACCTGCGGTCTACGATCCGAAACTGGATATCGTTTATCTGCCTATGGGCGTGACAACGCCTGATATCTGGGGCGGTAACCGCACCCCAGAGCAGGAGCGTTATGCGAGCAGCATCCTGGCCCTGAATGCCACCACCGGTAAGCTGGTGTGGTCTTATCAGACCGTGCATCACGATCTGTGGGACATGGATCTGCCGTCGCAGCCGACGCTGGCCGATATTACCGATAAAGACGGTAACACCGTGCCGGTGATTTATGCGCCAGCGAAAACCGGGAACATTTTCGTCCTGGACCGCCGTACCGGTAAAACCGTTGTACCGGCCCCCGAAACCCCGGTTCCGCAGGGTGCCGCAAAAGGCGACCACGTCTCTCCGACTCAGCCTTACTCTGAACTGACCTTCCGTCCAAAACAGAATCTGACGGACAAGGACATGTGGGGCGCCACGATGTACGACCAACTGGTGTGCCGCGTGATCTTCAAACGCCTGCGCTATGAAGGTCCGTTCACCCCGCCTTCTGAGCAAGGTACGCTGGTGTTCCCGGGTAACCTGGGCATGTTTGAGTGGGGCGGGATTTCGGTCGATCCGCATCGTCAGATTGCGATTGCCAACCCAATGGCACTGCCGTTTGTGTCCAAGCTGATTCCGCGCGGACCGGGTAACCCGGAAGAGCCACCAGCCGGCGCAACAGGCGGTTCCGGTACCGAAACCGGTATTCAGCCGCAGTACGGCGTGCCGTATGGCGTGGAACTGAATCCGTTCCTGTCACCGTTTGGTCTGCCCTGTAAACAGCCTGCATGGGGTTATGTATCGGCGGTTGACCTGAAAACCAATAAGGTCGTCTGGAAGCAACGTATTGGTACCGTTCGTGACAGTGCGCCAGTGCCGCTGCCATTCAAAATGGGTATGCCAATGCTGGGTGGCCCGGTCGCCACAGCCGGTAAAGTGTTCTTTATTGGCGCAACGGCCGATAACTACCTGCGTGCTTACAGCACCGATACCGGTGAGCTGCTGTGGCAGGCGCGTCTGCCAGCAGGCGGTCAGGCGACACCAATGACTTATGAAGTTAACGGTAAGCAGTACGTCGTGATTGCTGCCGGTGGCCATGGTTCATTTGGTACCAAACTGGGCGATTATGTCATTGCCTATGCACTGCCGGACCAGAAATAACCTGAACCTGTAAAAACAAGGCGGACTCCGGTCCGCCTTTTTTATGCCGACCTTCCGCCCTTTCTGCCCTGCCGCCAGTTTAGCCAGGCGCACACGCCCACCACGAGGCTGGTCGCCAGAAAGACGGGCCGCATGCCCCATGCGCCGCCAATAAACCCGCCGAACACCGGCCCCGTTACCTGCCCGATATACTGCGCCGAGGTGGAATAGCCCAGCATCCGCCCCACCTGCGTGGCCGGAACAGTGTGACGAATAATGGCGGTAATACAGGGCATCAATCCGCCCAGCGCCAGCCCCATCAAAAAGCGCAGAGGCAGAAGTTGCCAGGCGTCGGTAATAAACGCCTGCGGAATGAGTAACAGCGCACAGCTCAGCAATCCGCCACTCAGTACGCGCCAGTGGCCGATACGGTCGGCCAGCCTGCCGGCATAAGGCGCGGAAAGAATGCTGCCCAGCGCGGCTGCCGCCATGACCACACCCGACATCAGCGTTATGGCATGCTGCTCATGTAAAAACTGGCCGATATACAGGGTAATGATCGGCTCAATCGACATGTTGGCAAAAATCAGCAGCATGCCTGAGAGCCACATCAGCCTGACGTTAACAAGCTTGTGCGGCGACAGGTGGTCAACCGGCTGAGACAGCTCCTGGTCGGATTTACGCACCGGCGGCCGCGCTTTCAGTAAAAAGGTCGTCGCCAGGAAGGCCACAAAGATGATCGCCCCCATCAGCCAGAAGGTCGCTCTGATCCCTATCAGCGGCGGCAGGACGCCACCCAGCAGCGGACCAACAATGTTACCGGCCATCATGCCGGATGCCAGCACACCCAGAGCCCATCCGGTGTGCGCTTTGGGCGTTTGTGCCGCAATCAAAATGGTCGAACCGGAGGCATAACCGCCCAGTAATCCCGCCAGTAAACGCAGCGCCACCAGTTGCCAGGCCGCCGTCGCCATGCCCGTCAGCGCCATGGCTACTGCCATACCCAGACTGGCGCGGATGAGCATCAGCTTACGTCCGTAGCGATCGGCCAGTTTCCCCCACAGCGGCGCGGTTAAGGCCGCACTGAAGAAGGTGGCACCATAGGCGATGCCCGACCAGCGCGCAATTGCAGCGGGCGTGTTGACGCCAAGCTGTTGCACATACAACGGCAAAAACGGCAGCAGAAGCGTCATCGCTACCAGTGTGGTAAAGGAGCCGAATACGCAAACCCACAAGTTGCGTTGCCAGTGTTCAGAGTCAGGTGCTTCCGACGCGGTTGCCATGCGATATCCCCCTTATGTTCAGGGATTCAGGCTACCAATGGTCACGAGACAACAACAGTGAGGGCGGGATATTTGTCTGCTGGCATAGTTTGTTGCTGTATTGCAACAATCAGCGACCACTGAGCTGGCTGATAAGCACATCACAGAGCAGATTGACCGCGGAAACCGCCAGACTGTCCTGATGCACCAGCAGGTAACTCTGCAAGCGATCCATCTGCCACTCTGACAGCACCTGCACAATCGTGCCCTGCGCCAAGGCTTCCTGCACCATGTACGAAGGCAAATAGGCAATACCCGTGCCTGCCAGCGCGGCATTCAGCAAAGCCATGCTGTTGTTAGCGCGAAAGCGGCTGCGGACATCCACCGCCAGGCGCTGTTTATCACGGCGAAAAGGCAGCGCAGCCGTATGTGCCGGACCGTGGAACATCAATAAATCATGGCGCGGTAACAGGCGAGGATGCGAGATAGCAGGATGCTGCGCCAGATAAGCCGGGGCGGCATACAGCCCCCAGTGGATATCGTTCAGTACCCGGAAATTGCCCTGACGTGGCGCATGAGCGCGGATGATAACCGCGACATCCACGCCTTCGCCCATCGTCTCGTCGTTGTTATCCGTCAGGCTGAGGTCGACGTTGATGTGCAGATGACCGCGCAGAAAGCGATTGAGGATGGGAACGATGCACTGACAGCCGAAGGTAACGGGAGCCTGCAGGCGCACATGTCCAACGGGATGTTGATGCGTCTCCTGAACAAACGCCTCTGCCCGCTGCATTTCATCCAGCATGCGCACGCAGTAGGGATAGTAAGCCTGGCCTAATTCGGTCAGGGTCATCCTGCGGGTGGTGCGCTGCAGTAAACGGATCCCCAACCGTTGTTCCAGTCCGGCGATCTCCCGACTGATGTGGGATTTTGACACGCCGAGTACGCGCGCGGCTTCTGTGAAGCTTTTTAGTTCAACCACGCGTGCAAACACCATCATGGCGATGAGGTTATCGCTGTTATTCATGGGCTTCCTGCGGACATCGCGGCACGCTGCCGCCGGGTGCAACATGGCAGGCGCGCCATGTATCAGGCGTTAAGCATAAAGGAACGTCAGGAAAGCTGACAACATCACGGCGGAAAGGAGGCAGAACATCGCACGGGCGATGTATGGACATTGCCACAAGCGATCAGGATGGCAATGTCCATACAGAGACTAACTGGCCATGGCGAGAGGAAACAACAAGCGATCCGGTTCAACACGGCGCTGGCGTCGTAACTGGCCGGGCGTCATCATAAAATAGTTTTTAAAGGTGCGCGTGTAGGCCTGTTGCGTATCAAAGCCGTAGTTCATCGCCACCTGCAGGATCGCTTCATTGCTGTTGAGCAGCGTCAGGGCCGATTCGGTCAGGCGGCGCTGGCGGATGTACTCGGCAAGTGAGAAACCGGTGTGCTGGCGAAACAAACGCTGTAAGTGCCAACGGGAATAGCCCGCCCGGCGGGCGACTTCGTCCAGATGCAGATCGTGTCCTAAATTGCTTTCTATCCATTCCAGCAAACTACGAATAAACTCGCGCTGATTCATGGTGTTCTCCTGGTTAAAGCAGATGTGCAGGAACACACTTTAGCGCGCTAAATTTATCCCTTAATTAGCGGAAAATTAGCGCAGAATTAGCAAAGCGCTCCATGCCTGCACCGACGCCAGGTTTTGTCGCCTTCCCGGCCGGAGCGGTAAGAGTGCTGAGGCTGGTAACAGCAATAATTCTGCGCTAATAATCCAGCGCTACACTGGGGTCATTTTTCTGGGGGACGTCATCCATGCGCGTGTTGCTGGTTGAAGATGATGAAATGATCGGTGCCAATTTACAGCAGGCGCTGGAAGCCGCGGGCTGGTCTGTCGACTGGGTACGCGATGGCGTGTATGCGCACAATGCCTGGAGCGAAGGCGGTTACAGTTGCGTGCTGCTTGACCTCGGTCTGCCTCGCGACGACGGGTTGCAGGTGCTCAGACGCGCACGTGGGCGCGGTGATGCCACACCGGTATTAATTCTGACCGCACGCGACACAGTCGCTCAGCGGGTACAGGGCCTGGATTACGGGGCAGATGACTATTTGCTCAAACCCTTTGATCTGCAGGAAGTCATGGCCCGTATGCGCGCGATCACCCGACGCCACCATGGTTCTGCCGATTCGGTGCTGGGCAGCGGCGATGTTCAACTGGATATGTTGACCCGCGAAGTCCTGTACAAAGGGCAGCGTGAACAGCTCACCGCCCGGGAATATGCCCTGCTTTATGCTCTGCTCGAGCGGCCCGGTGCCATTCTGTCACGTGAACAGCTGGAAAACCGTATCTACGGCTGGGGCGAAGAAGTCAGCAGCAATGCCGTGGACGTTCTTATCCACGGGATGCGGCGCAAGCTGGATAATGATGTGATTCGCAACGTGCGTGGGCTGGGCTGGCGAGTACCGGCAATATGAAAATCTTTATGCGTTCATTACGAAATAAATTACTCAGTACCCTGCTGTTGATTCATTTACTGATGATTGGCGGTGTCGCCTGGTATTTTTTTAACTGCTACGGCGAAATGGTTGGCGTCATTAAGGACGAACAGCTCGCCAAGCTGGCCGATGCGTGGTCCGTTAACCGTGAAATCCCCCCGTTGATGCCGGTGATTGCGCCTGCGCATAAGATCAAAAGTGCCTTTGTCATTCAACTGTGGGATGCGCAGGGCCGGTTACGATCCAGCTCATGGCCAGAGCTGCATGCGCCCTTACAGCCGGAAAATGGCTACAAAGACGTGCAGATAGGTGACTGCCGCGACTGTGAATGGCGCATTTACACCCGTTCCGGTCAGCCAGGCAGTGAGATTAAAACCATTCAGGTCATGCTGAACCTGAGCTACATGAAAGAGATGATGGTGCGACGGGCGCTGTCGGCGATTATTCCGCTGATTTTGATGATGCCGCTGTCGCTGCTGGTCATCTGGCTGGTCGTGCGCAAGATCACCCGGGATTTGCGCGTTGCCTCGCGAGAAATCGCCGCCCAGGATGCGCACCATCCCCACAGCGTATCGCCGGAACGGCTGCCCGACGAAATTCAGCCCCTGGTTGAGGCCTACAACTCCTTACTGGATAAACTGCGTGCCGCCTGGTCTTCACAACGTCAGTTTATGGAAGATGCCGCTCATGAACTGCGGACGCCAGTCACCGCCGTCACGCTGCAACTGGAAAATCTGCGTCAGCACATTCAACCCGGCGAGGCCAGCCGTCAGTTCGCTCAACTGGAATCAGGTGTGACCCGCACGCGCCATCTGGTCACTCAACTGCTGAATATGTCGCGCTGGGAAGATCAGTCAGTCATCGCGCACCTCGAAAATATCGATCTGGAAGATGTGCTGAAAGAGAGTATTGAACAGCTCATGGTTGTGGCGGATAAACGCGGTATCGACATTGGCTTTAGCGGCACCACGCACTATCGACTGCAGGCCGGGCGTTCCGAACTTCGCAGCCTGTTTGATAATCTGATTGGCAACGCGATGTTACATACGCCTGAAGGCAGCATGGTCGATGTGCTGCTGCATCGTGTGGCGGGACAAACCGTTGTCGACATCGTTGATAACGGTCCGGGTGTACCGGAATCCTTTCTTGAACGCGCATTCGATCGCTTTGCCCGTTCACCCGACGTTAAAGCGCAGGGCAGCGGTTTAGGTCTGTCTATCGTGCGCAGCGTCGCCCAGAAACACCATATCGACGTTGCCCTTGCCAACTGTCGGGACGCACAAGGCCTGCGCTGCGGTTTTCAGGTGCGCGTCACCTTTCCCTGATTCCTGCCGATCGATTCGGAACCCGACAACGTAAACGGTTGCCTGGTTCCGTTCGCCACAACCCTATATTGTGACAATCATCACAATTATGATGAATTGTTATGCAACACATTTTGACAAATGTGATCAAAAGCTATTTTCTATCTCTCTGTTACAGGCACGCTACGCTAACTAAAACAGGCGGCCTGAGTACATTACTGCCCAACCTTTGGGATTGATTTCCAAACAGCACGCAAACGATTGTCTTGCGTATGAAAACCAGTGGTCAAATATAATGAAATTTAAAACGTTAGTTGCAGGTGCCCTGCTGGCAGGCTCCCTGAACGGTGCAGTGCAGGCTGCAGAAAACGATCCCCAGTACCTTTCCGACTGGTGGCATCAGAGCGTCAACGTGGTGGGCAGTTACCACACCCGCTTCGGGCCCCAGTTCAATAACGATGTCTATCTGGAATACGAAGCGTTCGCCAAAAAAGACTGGTTTGATTTTTACGGCTACGTTGACCTGCCAAACTTCTTTGGCGTAGGTAACAACAACGCCAACGGTATTTTCGACCACGGTTCACCGCTGTTCATGGAAATCGAACCGCGTTTCTCTATTGATAAACTGACCGGCACCAGCCTGGCTTTCGGTCCGTTTAAAGAGTGGTATTTTGCCAACAACTATATCTACGATATGGGCCGTAACAGCGCAAACCGCCAGAACACCTGGTACATGGGCCTGGGCACCGACATCGATACGCACAGCGATATCGGTCTGTCACTGAACGTCTATGCCAAGTACCAGTGGGAAAACTACGGTGCTGCGAACGAAGACAGCTGGGACGGCTATCGCTTTAAGGTGAAGTATTTCGTGCCAATCACCACACTGTGGGGTGGTAACCTGGGCTATGTAGGCTTTACCAACTTCGACTGGGGCTCAGACTTGCGTGATAAGACCGGGCCGATCCGTACCAGTAATTCCATCGCCTCCAGTCATATCCTGTCACTGGGCTACGAGCACTGGCACTTCTCTGCTGTGGCGCGTTACTTCCATAACGGCGGTCAGTGGGGAAACGGTCAGGAGTTAGGTTTTGGCAACAGCGCGTCTGAAATTAAATCAACGGGCTGGGGTTACTATCTGGTGGCTGGCTATAACTTCTGATCAGTTTGTTGCAAGACAGGCACGGTAATTGACGGCGGCCTTCCCCCTGGGAAGGCCGCTGTTGTATGCGCCATCCAACGCCGTTGAACGGCATCACCGACAAATTACTCGTCTGATTTAACAACGTTAATGCGCCACGGAATATTGAATTTATCAATAAACATGGCGAAGCCATCAGACCAGAAAGTTTTTTGCCACGGTGTGGTGACTTTCCCGCCTGCCGACAGCTTTTCAAACCAGGCTTTACCCTGTTCTGCATCCGTGGTCGCCAGACTGACGGCATAGCCTGCGTGCTCTGACGCCGGTGGCTGGTCAGGATTGCCGTCACTCATCATCAGTTCGCCCTGCCCGATACGCAGATGCGCATGCATAATTTTTTCAGGTGGCAACGGGGGTGCAGACTGGTCGCCAATCTGTTCACCCTGCTCCGGCATATCACCAAACGTCATTTTTTGCAGCAGCTGTCCACCTGTTGCCTGCAAATAGAATTCCATCGCCTCTTCACAGCGACCATAGAGAAACAAATAAGGACATACTTGCATTATTACCTCGATACAGGTGAGTAGAAACTTCCTTATAAAGAAGTAATAAGTGTAGACGACAGCGCAGATAAGAGGATTCATAACGGCGCAAAGAATCTCCTTTCAGAGGATTTACCCAATCGCCTGAGACGTCGCCCCCGTTTTTTTTCAATTAAATCAATGACTAGTACGCTAATAATGTTTTACGTGTTAATAACCATATTATCTCACAGGCAATAGTCACTTTTATTTACTACTGCAAGGATTATAATTAACCATTAAATTACAATGCCTTAAAATAAATAATAAATGAACTGTTCAGACAAATGCTGACAACCGTATTTTCCTGCTTTGCACTTCCTCGTTGACTCAACCTATTACTGGACCTGAAAACCATACCGCCGGCGTTAAAGCATGAAATAACCGAAGCGGCAAGCGAAACGTCAACCTGATAATAGTGAATCAGTTGGTTCATTATTTCGCTTATGTTTTATGCACTTAATTCTGTGCTTATTTCGGTGCGTTCCAGCTAAATATTTAGCCCCAGGATGCCGATATATCTGTCCATAATCCCCCCTGTTCAGGACTGTGTTATGTCGTTAAAAAAATCATCACTGTTGGTGTTGTCTTTTCTGTTAATTCTTTTTCTTATCAGTATTTCCGTCAGCATCTGGTTACTGGCCCGCAGCAACGCGTCACTTAATGCCGTGAATAAAGAAATTCGTGTGGTGCTGTCGGTGATTGACCCCATCAACCACAGTCGTACCTTACGCGTCCGTCTGATGGAGTACATGAAAGAGACGGAGAATGGTGGCCCGCAGGGCGCCGCTTCACTGGACAGCGTAAAAAGCGTTGCCGCTAAAGCCGATGCCGCTTTCCAGGCTTATCTGAACGCGCCACGTATTCCGGGAGAAGAAGCGGAAGCAGAACGCTATCGTCAGGCTTACCTGGCCTACCGCGATCAGGGCATTCAGCCTTTAATCGCAGCGGCCGAGGCCGGGGACCAGCAGCGCTTTAAAAACCAGATCGCAAACGTCGTGCGCCTGGATCGCCAGTATGAAATTGTCCTGGACAAGGTGCTGGCACAACATGAAGCCTTTGCGAAGAAGCTCAATACGGATGCCCAGAGCAACTTTTCCTCTGGGATCCTGTTGTTAGTCGTATTTGGTGTGCTGTTTCTTGCCATTATCGTGGCCATACTGGTCTTTGTCAGACGCTATATTTTATCGCCGCTTGATCACGCCAAAGCCCACTGCAGCCAGATTGCCGCAGGAATTCTGGACAAACCGGTGCCGGTCAACACCGGTTCAAAGAGCGAGATTCAGCAGTTAATGACCTCTATGGAAAGCATGCGTACCGCGCTGACCGGCATTATTACCCGCGTCCGCCAGGCAACCCAGGCGGTCTCTTTCGCCTCGCAGGAAATTGCCAGCGGCAACGTTGACCTGGCCTCGCGCACGGAACAGCAGGCCGCAGCCCTGACCGAAACGGCCGCCAGTATGGAGCAGCTGGGCGCGACCGTGAAACAGAATACAGACAATGTCTTTGAAGCCTGCCGTCTGGCCAGCGAAGCCGTGAAGAATGCGGAGAGCGGCGAACACGTGTCCCAGCAGGTCATCGTTTCCATGTCAAAAATTAACGAGAGTTCGAAAAAAATCGAAGACATCACCAACGTCATTAACGGCATAGCGTTCCAGACCAATATTCTGGCGTTGAACGCGGCCGTTGAAGCCGCGCGAGCCGGTGAGCAAGGTCGCGGATTTGCCGTGGTAGCGGGCGAAGTACGCAATCTCGCCCAGCGCAGTGCGGTGGCGGCAAAAGAAATTGAAGGACTGATTGCAGAATCGGTGGCGACAATCCGGGTCGGCTCCGATCAGGTCAGCCAGACCGGTGAAGCGATGAATGCGA
Source organism: Pantoea sp. SGAir0180 (assembly GCF_043546245.1). Classification (NCBI taxonomy): domain Bacteria; kingdom Pseudomonadati; phylum Pseudomonadota; class Gammaproteobacteria; order Enterobacterales; family Erwiniaceae; genus Pantoea; species Pantoea sp. SGAir0180. Next base: position 3,450,145 of record NZ_CP028071.1, read on the forward strand.
TTATTGCCTCGGTCGGCCGGGTCAACGTTCTGATGGATCACATTTCGACGGCCTCCAATGAGCAGCATCATGGTATCAGCCAGATTGAAAAGGCGGTGACCGAAATGGACAGCGTGACCCAGCAAAACGCCGCACTGGTGCAGGAATCGGCCGCCGCGGCCGCGTCGCTGGAGGAGCAGGCGCAGTACCTGACACATTCCGTGTCGGCGTTCCGTCTGGCTGACGCCTAATCGCCTGCCCACCCCGGAAAAAAAGCGGGGCGGGCAGGGAAGTCTGTCAGGTGATATCTCCACCTGACAGGCTGTTATCGCATCTGACTTGACCTTATTTCTCTCTGCACCGCGTCAGAACGCTGACCGCCCATCCGATCCAGCCATAACTGGACTCTGCCCTGTTAAAAATTCACCACTATTCCTATCGGCAAGAATCAGAGAATTGATTATTCTGCTGCTTCCTGCTCGCGAACGGGCACCTGTTTCAAAGCGATTATTGCCTGTAGTGAGAATGGCCATCATCCTTACATGAGGTTTACTCTAAATGACACCAGCCTTGACTTCAGGGATGGCACCGACGTCTGCCTCGTCGACTGCCCATACCAGCTTAGCCGGGCGCATTGACGCGCTGCCCTCTTCTGGCGGTTTGTGGCGATTCATCTCGCTACTGGCGTTAGGCGGCTTTTTTGAACTCTACGATCTGTTTGAAACCGGCTATATCAGCACAGGGTTACTGGCCGCCGGCATTTTCCATGCGGGCAGCGCCGGTATTCTGGGCATTACCGATCAGGCCGCATTTGCGTCGGCGACCTTTCTGGGCTTATTTGTGGGGGCCAGTTTGCTTACGCCTTTTGCCGATCGGTTTGGCCGTCGGCTGACCTTTATCTGTGCGTTAGCCTGGTACGGATTTTTCTCGTTACTGATGGCGTTTCAGCACAGCGCAGAGATGGTGATTCTGTGTCGCTTTTTGGTCGGTATTGGGTTGGGCGTGGAGCTGGTAACCATCGACACCTACCTGAGCGAATGGGTGCCCACGCATCTGCGTAACCGGGCGTTTGCCTTCTCCTTTTTTATTCAGTTTTTATCGGTGCCAACAGTGGCGCTCATGTCATGGTGGCTGATGCCGCAACATATTCTGGGCCTGGAGGGCTGGCGTTGGGTGGTCATCGCGGGCGCTGTCTGCTCGCTGATTATCTGGCTGGTGCGTAAAAACCTGCCGGAATCCGCCCGCTGGCTGGCCCAGCAGGGACGGCATGAAGACGCCCATGCCGTGATGTCGGCCATGGAAAAACGCTGCGGCATCGTGCCCGGCCAACACCTGACGCACTCACAGCCTGCGGCAGCCTCTGACACGAAAAGCCGCTTCCGCGACATCTGGGCTCCGCGCTACCGTAACCGCACCCTGATGCTGGTGATAATGAACTTCTTCCAGGCGATTGGCTTCTACGGCTTTGGTAACTGGCTGCCTGCGCTGCTGTCCGGGCAGGGTACGTCCATTACCCATAGCCTGCTGTATGCCTTTTTTATCACGCTGGCCTATCCCATCGGCTCGTTGATTTGTGGCAGCTTTACCAGCCAGCTTGAGAATAAATGGCAAATCGTCCTTTCTTCGCTGATGACAGTGGTGTTTGGAACGCTGTTTGCCCTGCAGACTCAGCCGGTGTTGCTGGTGATATGTGGATTTTTGATCACCTTCTCTAATGCCTGGCTGACCTGCAGTTATCATGCTTACCAGACCGAGATTTTCCCGACCGCTATCCGCGCCCGAGCAGTAGGTTTTTGCTACTCCTTTAGTCGGTTATCGACCGCCTTTAGCAGTCTTCTGATCGGCGTGATTTTGCAGCACACCGGTACGCATGGCGTCATCGCCTTTATTGTATTGAGCATGCTGATGGTGATGCTGTCGGTGGGCGTTTTTGGTCCTAAGACGCGCGGTGTGACGCTGGAAAATATTTGATCGTGCAGCCTTCCCCGGTGGGGGAAGGCTGCAACGTACGTGTTACTTGCCTTCTAACACCTTGATATCTGAGCTGCCCTGACGATCTTTCACATCCTTGCGCAGGTCAGCCACCTGCTTCGCGGTGACCGTTCCCGGTACGTTATTGCCCCAGCTGTGACGGATGAAGTTCACCACGTCCGCGACCTGTTGATCGTTCAGACGCCAGCCAAAGGCAGGCATGGTAATCGTTGACGGCGCGCCCTTCACCCCACGCAGCTCGCCTCCGACCAGCACAATGTGAATCAGCGAGGTCGGATCGTCCGCCATCACCACCGGGTTGCCGCGCAGCGCGGGATAAAAGCGTGTATAACCGCTGCCGTCCGTTTTATGGCAGGCCGCACAGCTGTCGACATAGGCCGCAGCGCCTGTCTGGCTGTCATCGCCTTTCCATAAGGCCTTCGCGGTCGCGTCATCCACGCTAAAAGCCACCTGATGCGGATCTTTCGCACCCAGCGACTTCAGGTAACGGGCAATCGCCGTGATGTCGTCATCCGTCAGGTGCTGCAGGCTGTGATCAACCACATCCACCATGCCGCCAAAGGCTGAGGTGTGATCGTTACGGCCATAGCGCAGGAACTGGCGCAGGTCATCCTCACTCCAGCGGCCCAGGCCGTCACGGTTGTCCCCGCGCAGGTTGCTGGCGGTCCAGCCATCAATCGGCGCACTGCTGCCCGCCAGATAATCGTTACTGTCGGCGTTGGTTAACGCTTTCTCCTGCATGGTCACGCTACGCGGCGTATGGCAGGCACCGCAGTGACCCAGCCCTTCTACCAGATAACGGCCTCGCGCCAGCGTCGGATCCTCCTGCGCGGCAGGCTGGAACGCTTTTACATCCGGTGCGAACAGGTTGCGCCAGATCGCCAGCGGCCAGCGCATCGACAGAGGCCAGGGGATATCGCTCGCTTTGTTGGCCTGACTGACAGGGGCGACGCCATGCATGAAGTAGGCATACAGCGCCTTCATGTCCTCATCGCTGACCACCGCATAAGAGGGATAAGGCATGGCGGGATAGAGCGTATCGCCATTTTTCGCAATACCGTGCCGCACGGCTTTCTGAAAGTCATCGTAGCTGTAATCACCAATCCCGGTCGATTTATCCGGCGTGATGTTCGTTGAGTAGATCGTGCCAATCGGCGTGGCCATCGGCAAGCCACCTGCGAAGGGCTTGCCGCCTTCACTGCTGTGGCAGGCGACACAGTCGCCCGCGCGGGCCAGATACTCGCCGCGTTTTATCAGATCGCTAGTGCTCTCATCGGCCAGGGCAACAAAGGAAATACCGCCCAGAATCAGGGCTAAAATGCCGTTTTTCATCGCCATCATCCTTATGCCTGCACCAGAGGGCCTGGGTTTTTCAGATACTGCTCGCGAATCGCTTTCGCTGACCAGTAAGTCAATGCCGCCACCATGCCGGTGGGGTTATAGCCGAGTCCCTGAGGAAACGCCGATGCGCCAGGCACAAAGACGTTAGGCACATCCCAGCTTTGCAGATAGCGGTTAACCGCGCTGGTTTTAGGATCCTCACCCATAATCGCCCCGCCGCTGATGTGGGTGGTCTGGTAGACGGTGGTGTCGAAATGTGTGCCGGGTTTTTTAGCCCCGCCAATGATCATTTTCGGGTTCATGGCTTCGGCGATTTTATGCATTTTCCCCACCATAAACTGCGCCATCTTGATGTCATTTTCCTGCCAGTCAAACGTCATACGCAGCAGTGGCTGACCGTAGGCGTCTTTATAATTCGGGTCCAGATCCAGATAGTTCACGCGGTAAGACTGGTGCGCACCATGGGCATCCATAGAAAGGTGATGCGTGTACGTATCGGCAACGGCGGCCTTCCACTGGCTACCCCAGTTAGGTGTTCCCGGCGGGGTGGGCAGACCCGAGATGGGTTTGGTGCCCGCCTGATTGACCCAGAATGGCGATCCACCGACAAAACCGTGCGGCCCGTGGTCAAAGTTATCGGCGTTGAAATCATCCACGCCGACACCGGCACCGCCTGCGCCAATAAACGGGTTGGTGGTGGTGTTTTTATCGAACAGCGCTTTCAGCGTCGACAGGTTCTGGTAGGCAAAGTTGCGTCCGACCGTGCCTTCGTTAGTGATCGGGTTGTAAGGCTGGCCAATGCCGGACAGCAGCATTAAGTGGACATTGTGGAACTGGAAGGCTGACAGGATGACCAGATCTGCCGGTTGCACATGTTCACGCCCCTGCGCGTCTACATAGGTGACGCCGGTAGCGCGTTTCTTATCGTCCGTGAGGTTGACGCGCAGCACATAAGCATTATTGCGCAGCTCAAACTTTGGCTCCTGACGCAGCGCAGGCAGGATATTCACATTGGGTGAGGCCTTGGAATACATATAGCAGGCGTAACCGCTGCAGTAGCCGCAGAAGTTGCACGGTCCCATCTGCGCGCCATAGGTGTTGGTATAAGGACCTGAGGTATTCGCCGAGGGCAGATCGTAAGGATGATAGCCTACTGACTCGGCGGCCTGGGCAAACAGCTGTGCTGACCAGGTGCGCTTTTGCGCGGGCAACGGAAAGTTGTCAGAGCGATCGGGCGCAAACGGGTTACCGCCTTTGTCTTTGCCGACAACCTTACCCTGAATACTCCAGGCACTACCGGAGGTGCCAAACACTTTTTCTGCTTTATCAAAAAATGGCTCCAGCTCCTGATAGTCCACGCCGAAATCCTGAATGGTCATCCCTTCAGGAATAAACTTTTTACCGTAGCGCGCCTCATAGTGGCTGCGAAGTTTTAGCTCAACCGGATCGACCCGAAAATGTACACCTGACCAGTGCAGTCCTGCGCCACCGGTGCCGGTGCCCGGCAGGAAAGCTGCTAACTGGCGATACGGCACGGCAGTCTGTGACGCATCATGACGGATAGTGACGGTGCTTTTGGACAGATCCTGGAACAGCTTTTTTCGGATGTTATAGGTCAGTTCATCAATCGACTGTGGATAGGATCCATCGGGATAGGTATCACGATGCGGACCGCGTTCCAGTGCCAGCACATTCAGACCGGCCTCGGTCAGCTCTTTGGCCATAATGGCCCCTGCCCAGCCAAAGCCGACAATCACGGCATCCACTTTCTTTAATTCATTTGCCATGCTCAGCTTCTCTCTCCACGAATCGACACTGACGGGAACGGATACCGTTCACCGCGCTCTACCCAGTCCATAAAATCGGCGCGGGCGCCAGGGAAGTTGATGAGCTTCCAGCCCACCATGCCCTGATTGCCACCGTGGATCGGATCGCTAAAGAAGCCTTCACGGGTGTTTTGCAGGAGGTAAGAGAAAAACACGTTGGCGGGGAGCTGGCTGAAATGGGCCTTGCCGCTCTCCATCGCCTGAAGCGCCGCATCCTGCTGTTCAGCGCTCAGTTGGGCAAAGACCTTACCGTACTGCTGCCGGCTATACTGGTCGGCATCGGCCAGGCCGAGACGGTAAATCTGCTGCGGTACCAGCGGCAACTGATAGCCCATTTCTTTGGGGAGATCCGGGTTAAAGGGGCCCTGCATATACCAGTTGGCCCCGGTGGCATAAGGCGTATTCATCTGGCGATCGATAAACTCCGGCACGCCCGCTTCCAGCGCGCCCGGACCGCGTTCATCGGCGGGGATCAGCCGCGCCACGGCAGCGTTGATAAACGCAAATTCCTCGGCAGTAAACCAACTGGGTTGATAGTCTCGGGCGACCTGGCTTTCGGCAGGCGTTGCGGCCTGTGCCTGAGCGGGTGCAGAAAAGGCACCCAATGCGCTGCTGCCTACCGCCACTGCGGGCGCCAGGGTGATGGTCTTCAGCAAAAAATCCCTGCGTGAATGACCCTTTTTCTGGTCTGACATGACATTGCCTCATCACCGCATCAACTGCGGTACGAAAAAGAGAAGTGAATGCGCGTTGTAGTGGTTTTTATTTGCGGATTTCGGGTACAACAAGCTGTTACCGGTAACAGTGGCGCTAAGTGTAACACCATTACCGACAAATACTTAGTTTAAGGAAACAAAAAAGCACAATTTCATTAACATATAAGTTGTCAATGTCATGTTCAGAAACAACAGGCTACAGACAGATGGCCGTTAAGACGTTATAAAAGCGATTACACAACAGCGGAGTACCTATGTTTAAGTCTTTCTTTCCACGACCTGGGCCGTTTTTCAGTTCGGCGGCCATCTGGAGTTTACTGGCGATTTTTGCCTGGTTTGGCTTTGCCAGCGATTTACCGGCCCATTTCTGGCCTGCGTTTCAGGCCGCCATCAGGCAGCCCCTGCCCACGACGGTGATGCGCTTTATTGCGCCGGGTGAGTTATGGTTCTATGGCTATTACTGGCTGATGGTTGCCCTGTTCGCTCTTGCGTGGCGCATCATTGATAACCATCCCTGGCAGCGCTGGTCGGTCTGGGGCTCCGCGCTGATTATTTTTGTGACCTGGTTTGGCGTCCAGGTTGGCGTGGCCGTCAATGCCTGGTATGGCCCGTTCTACGATTTAATTCAAAAAGCGCTGACGAAAGCCGGTTCGGTACAGATTGCCGAATTTTATGCTCAGGTTATCGCCTTCCTGGGTATCGCGTTGATTGCGGTGGTCATTGGCGTGATGAATGCTTTTTTCATCAGCCACTGGGTATTCCGCTGGCGCACTGCGATGAATAATTACTATATGCATCACTGGCAGCGCCTGCGCCACGTTGAAGGCGCGGCACAGCGTGTGCAGGAAGATACCATGCGCTTTGCTACCACGCTGGAAGGCTGGGGCGTGAGTTTCATTCAGGCCATTATGACCCTGGTGGCGTTTTTACCCGTTCTGGTGGCGCTTTCACATCATGTAAAAAGTATCCCGATTCTGGGCAGCATCCCCTATGCGCTGGTGATCGCGGCGGTGTTGTGGTCACTCTTTGGTACGGCGCTGCTGGCGCTGGTGGGCATTAAGCTTCCCGGCCTGGAGTTCCGTAACCAGCGCGTCGAAGCGGCTTACCGTAAAGAGCTGGTTTACGGCGAAGATCACGCCGATCGCGCCACGCCGCCGACCGTAAAAGTGCTGTTCCACAATGTGCGGATTAACTATTTCCGTCTCTATTTTCACTATCTTTACTTCAATATCAGCCGCATCCTTTATCTGCAGGTGGATAACGTGTTCGGGCTGTTCCTGTTGTTCCCGTCTATTGTGGCCGGTGCCATTACGCTGGGCCTGCTGAACCAGATCACCAACGTGTTTGACCAGGTTCGGGGATCGTTCCAGTACCTCATTACCTCGTGGTCCACCCTGGTCGAGTTAATGTCGATCTATAAACGTCTGCGCAGTTTTGAACAGATTCTGGACGATGTGCCGCACGATGAAATGATGCACGACGCTTCAGAAGAGGTGTCATAACCTTTCTGGTCGCCTGGGGTAGTTGCCGCAGGCGACCAGCGGTCGATTCCGCATTGTCTCCCCCACTTTCCTTTTCCTTCTCCTGCCATTCATTGCGCATGATGCCGCGGTGTTGTCCGTTCAGGACGACATCCGCGCCCGGGTTATCGCCGGTACGCGCAGCATTGAGGGATGATGGCGCGCATACAAGGGGCTTTTCTGGCAAAGGCTGAACGGTTAAGCGAACGATCTGTTGGTCAAAGAGACAGGCCGGATGGGGCAGAATGATGCAGGAAAGCGGAGTAGAGGCGGTAAAGTGACAGGTTCTGTTGCGCTAAAAACGGAGCCAGGACGCCATCAGGCGTCCTGTCAGCACAGACGTTCAAGGCTTATTTATACAGCTCAGCCGTCATGTGCACACCGTTGTTGGTGTTCGCTTCGGTGATCTTATAGGAAGCACCAGCATCCTGCGCCTGAGCAGCAATTTTCGCTTCTGCGCTGTCCAGTGTTGAGCCGGTCGCCGTCACAGTTTGTGCAAAAGCCGCAGCAGGCAGAATAGTCAGGGCGATTAAAGCAGCAAAAGTTTTGATAGTTTTCATGGTCAATTCCTCGGTCTTTTTCGTTTAGATAAGGCTACATGCCTTGTGTGAAAGCATAATAGGAGGAATATCGCACAAGAAAAAGCAGAGGGTTTTGCTCATATCATTCAATAAAACTGAAAATGAAAAGCACGTTTAGCGCTGTTTAAACACGAAAGGTTAAATGACTACACCTTGCATAGCAGGCAGTATTAATGACTACCTGTGCGCCTGACGACTTTCGCCCAGCGCTATGCTGTTATGTCACAAGACGGCAAAGACAGGCGTTACGCCGTGATGCTCTGAGACGAGTCAGGCCGTGATGGGATGTTGGCTGAGGGTACGCAATTGGGCAGCAGAAGAGACGACTAGGACGGGAAAGCCTCTTAGCGATCATGCCGTACCAGACGGCATGATCACGGTTCGCACCCTGCGCGCGCGAAGAGCGTGATCACGCCGAATGGCACAACACCATCCGGTGGCAGGCCGGTCAAAACTTAGCGGAACACGCTGATCGCTTCCACCAGACGGTTAGCCTGATGGGTCATACGGCCCGACGCTTCTGCGCTTTCCTGAACGCGGGCGGCGTTTTGATGGGTAATATCGTCCAGATCTTCTACCGCCGTGCTGACTTCACTGAGCGCGGTCGCCTGTTCCGCCGTGGCCGCGCTGATTTGGGCAACGAGCGAAGTGACGTTCTGCACCTGCTGCACAATATCCTGCATGGTATGTCCCGCAGCACCGGCGTGCTCGTTGCCTGAACTGACCCGGCTGGCGCTGGTTTCCACCAGTGCTTTAATCTCGCTGGCGGCTTTTGCGCTGCGCTGTGCAAGGCTGCGTACTTCGCCAGCCACAACGGCGAAGCCTTTACCCTGCTCACCCGCGCGTGCCGCCTCAACGGCGGCGTTCAGCGCCAGAATATTGGTCTGGAACGCGATGCTGTCGATTACGCTGGTGATGCTGGCAATGCGTTCTGAGCTGTCGGCGATATCCGCCATCATACTCATCATCTCTTTCATCACCTCGCCACCTTTGCTTGCCGCATCGCTGGTATTGACGGAGAGCGAATTCACCTCCTGGGCCGTTTGCGTATTACTCTTCACGGTGGCGGTCATTTCGTTCATGGTCGCGGCCGTTTGCTGCACGTTCGCTGCGGCCTGTTCGGTCCGGCGGCTCAGTTCATTGTTACTGCGGGCAATGGCGTCACTGGCGCTCAGCACGTTAATCGCCTGGCCACTCACATCGTCCACCAGCCAGCGGAACATCAGCCCTAGCTGTCCAATGGCGCGCAACGTCAGCCCCACCTCGTCAATGCGGTCCATCTGCTCCACCTGGTGACTGGCCCCGGTGGCCACGCGCAGTGCCTGTTTGCACATGCGCTCAACAGGACGGGAAATTTGCTGCTCCAGCCACAGGCTGGCAAGCAGCAACAGAACGGCCATGCCGCCCGCAAATCCGCTCAACGCCAGCGGTGCCATTCCCAGCGCCCAGACGCCTGCGACGGACAGCGGCAGTAAAGCCAGCAGCGCCGTACGGATGCGCCAGCGCAGTGGCAGCGTTTTTAAGATCGAGCCGAGGCGGCGCCAGCCGCTGCGGACAATTAATCCTTTGTGAAAACGGCGGCCTTGCGCGCGACCTTCACGAAAATCACGGTAGAGCGCTTCACTGGCTTTCACGTCCTGTGCGGATGGCTTCGTCCGCACCGACATATAACCCTGCACCTGACCATTACGCACCACCGGAATCGCGTTCGCCCGCACCCAGTAGTGATCCCCGTTTTTGCGGCGGTTTTTCACCAGCGCTGTCCAGGGTTCGCCCTGTTTTAACGTCGCCCACATATCGGCAAAAGCTTCGGGTGGCATATCCGGGTGACGCACCATATTGTGCGGCTGCCCTTTGACCTCATCAGATGAAAAGCCACTGGCTTCAACGAATGCATCATTGGCATAGGTGATATAGCTGTTGAGATCGGTCGTTGTCATCAGTGTGGCATGATCGTCATACACATATTCACGCTGAGAAACAGGTTGGTTGTTGCGCATAGGAGTCCTTGATAGTACCAGTCAGACTTGCACCAGAAGCATGGATGAAAGCACGTGAAAGGTAAGCTTTACCTTTTTTTATGTTTTCGGCAGTGGCGCATTTACACTTTAGTGCTACGCGTTAATTTATTGCATTAAAAAAGCCGATCAGTAGCGGCTTCGTTTACTCACGGGTATTTTTAACCCATTACATTTTAACGATTTACTTTAACGCAACTGATTAGCGCGCAGCACCATCCCACCCGCGCCCGGCGCGTGACATCCGCAGTGAGACTAACGTCTTACCGTACCGCTTGACGGGTTAATAGCGCATTCCTTATGGATTCAGCTTAAATCGACATCCCGTAAGCCAAACCACCACGTCAGTACAAAGCCACTGACCCAGGCCACGATCAAACCGCCCAGGTACACGGCCATGCCAGCAAAAATGCCCTGATGCGAGGTCATTAACGGAAGCGTGACCAGACCCGAAGGACCAAACACCGTATTCATGCCGACCGGCAGCCCCAGCCAGGCCACCAGACCGATAAAAAATCCGCCCACTGCCCCGCCGCCGCAGGCCGTAATAAAGGGTCTGAGCCGCGGTAGCGTGACGCCATAAATCAGCGGTTCACCCACGCCCAGCAAGCCGGGCACGATGGCGCCTTTTATCTGGGTGCGCAACAACGCGCCTTTTTCCGCTTTACACCAGAGCGCCAGTGCGGCCCCCACCTGACCGGCACCGGCCATAGCCAGAACAGGGAACAGTGAATTAAATCCCTGGGTTTCCATCAGCGCAAAATAGACCGGAGTAAACCCCTGATGAATGCCAAACATCACGGCGATCAAAAACAGCCCAGCCAGCAGGGCGCAGCCGAAGGGGTTGTTATTGAGGTGGATAAACAACCACGACATTCCCTTAAACAGCTCGCCGCCGAGCGGCATGATGAGCAGATAAGTCAGCGCGCCCGTGATTAATAAGGTTAACAGGGCGGTAAGAATTATATCCAGGTTATCCGGGATGACCTTGCGCAACTGCCTTTCCAGCCAGCCACCAAACATCGCGGCCAGCAGCACACCGATAATGTTGCCACGCGGATCGATAGCCAGACCAAAAAAGCTGTCCATACCGCTGTAATAGCCGACCTTCGCATCGGGCACATAGCCCAGAAGAAACAGCGAGGCGATAATGGCCCCGTTTACGCCGGTGCCACCAAAGGCTTTTTGCGCGTTATAGCCAATCAGGATGCTGAGAAAGGTGAATAACCCTTTACTGAACACTTTCATATAGGCCACGGTCTGCAGTAAGCCTGCAGGATGTGCGCCCGGCATGCTGAGGTGCAGGCTTTGCTCAATCAGCGTGGCGAATCCCAGCAGTAAACCTGCGGCGATAAAGCCGGGGATGAGCGGTGTGAAAAGGGTGGCGAAACGTGCCAGAAACTGATGCACTGCGCGGGTCTGTCTGGCCTTTATCTGCTGTTTTTGTTGCGCAGCCACCTGTTGCAGATTCGGTGCCCCTGTGAAAGCAGCAAATGCATCCGTTCCGCCGCCGTTTGCGCCTTGCCGGGACCGAGCACGATCTGCAGTTGATCGTCACCCTTGATGACACCCAGCACGCCAGGCAAACCTTTCAGCCGGGCGATGTCAGCCTGATTCTGCTTCAGCGTCAGGCGTAAACGGGTCATACAATGGCCGCAAACGGCAATATTGTCTGCGCCGCCTGCTGCCTGCACGATAGCGTGCAGAAGTGCATCGGTCACGTCCGCCATCAGCGTGCTCCCGCAGCCTGTAGCGCCCGACGAATAAAGCCCTGATGTTGGGTCAGCAACGTTTTTGCCTCATCAGCACTCAGTTCCGCCAGCACCATGAGAATGGCGGTTTTGCAGTGCCCGCCGCAGGCCGCCAGGGCGGCACTGGCGCAGGCTTCGTCACAATCAGTAGCCTGCATCACAATATTGACCTGGCGCTGTACCAGCTTCTGGTTCGTGGCTTCAACGTCCACCATCAGATTGCCGAAGACTTTGCCTGTACGAATCATCGCGCCGGTCGTCAGCATATTCAGGACCAGCTTCTGTGCGGTCCCCGCCTTCATGCGTGATGACCCCGTCACCACTTCAGGCCCGACCACGGGCGTCAGGGCAATATCGGCGACGTCAGCCATTTTGCTGTGCGGATTACAGGTCAGCGCAACCGTCATCGCCCCACATTGCCGGGCGTAATCGAGCGCGCCCAGAACATAAGGCGTGCGTCCACTGGCAGCGATGCCCACCAGCACGTCCTGCTGGCTGAAGTGGATGTCTTTCAGATCCTGCGCGCCTTGCGCCACATTATCTTCAGCGTTTTCCACCGCCTGCAAAATGGCCTGATGGCCCCCGGCAATCAGGCCAGTCACCTGCTCACGCGGTGTGCCAAAAGTTGGTGGGCATTCACTTGCATCCAGGATCCCCAGGCGGCCGGAGGTGCCCGCGCCCACGTATATCAGTCGCCCACCGGCCTGAAAGGCGGCACAGATAATATCCACAGCGCGGGCGATAGCCGGCACAATAGCCTCAACGGCCAGCGCGACTTTTTTATCTTCATCATTAATGACGCGAAGCATCGCTTCCGTGCTCATTTCGTCAATATTCAGGCTGGCCGGATTGCGCCCTTCCGTGACCATCTGACTGAGATCAATTTTCACGCTTGTTCTCCACAGGAATAATTTATTCTGGATATTTTTAACACAGCGAATGAAAAATTCATCCTTTCCAGCTGTTTTATTGTGGCGCCGTGAGCGGTGCAGCCAGACAGAATAAAAAAAAGGCCCAACCATCGTTGAGCCTTTGATTTGCTAATCCGCATTAAGGCGCGGTTTGCGTCCGTAACTGCAATTCATACGCTTTCGCCTGCTCTGCATCGAACTGGTTTTCCCAGCGGGCAATCACCAGCACCGCCAGGGCGTTACCCACGACATTCAGCGCGGTACGGGCCATATCCATGATGCGGTCAACGCCAGCAATAAACGCCAGTCCTTCCAGCGGAATACCGACGCTGCCAAGCGTCGCCAGCAGGACGACAAACGAAACGCCTGGCACGCCTGCAATCCCTTTAGAGGTCACCATCAGCGTCAGCACCAGGATGATTTCATCAGTCAGTGACAGGTCGATACCGTACAGCTGCGCGATGAAAATCGCGGCGATACTTTGGTATAACGTTGAACCATCCAGGTTAAACGAGTAGCCGGTGGGCACGACGAAGCTGGTGATGGCTTTTGGTGCACCGTAAGCTTCCATCTTCTCCATGATGCGTGGCAGCACGGTTTCAGAACTGGAGGTCGAGTAGGACAGGATCAGCTCGTCTTTTAAAATGCGCATCAGCGTAGTAATGCGCAGTTTGCAGAAGCGTGCTACCGCCCCCAGCACCACAAACGCAAAGAACAGGATAGCGACATAGACCAGCAACACCAGCTTCGCGAGTGGCCACAGCGAGGCAAAACCAAAGTTAGCAATCGTCACGGCGATCAAAGCAAACACGCCCACTGGCGCGTAGCGCATGATCATATGCGTCACTTTAAACATGGTTTCAGACACGCCGCGGAACAGGTTGACCAGCGGATCGCGCTGTTCGGAGGGCAGGGCCGACAGCCCCAGACCAAACAGGACCGAGAAGAAAATAATCGGCAGCATTTCACCCTTCGCCATCGCGGCAAAGATGTTCTGCGGGATCAAAGAAAGGATGGTCGCAACCAGACTGTGCGTCCCTTCCTGTACCTGCGCCGTCGTGGCTTCATATTTAGAGATGTCCACCGTTGCCAGCGTAGACATATCAATGCCAGTGCCGGGCTTAAACACATTTGCCAGGGTAATCCCGACCACAATGGCAACGGTGGTAATCACTTCAAAGTACACAATGGTTTTGAGACCAATACGACCCAGCTTTTTCGCATCACCAACACCGGCTATACCGACAATCAGGGATGAAATCACGATAGGCACGACAATCATCTTTATCAGGTGAATAAAGATATCGCCCGCCGGGCTGAGAATATTATTGACTAACCATTCACGATCATCTGGCTGATTATGCAATACGGCACCCACGATGATGCCGAGCACCAGTGCTATCAGAATCTGCCACGCAAGGCTGATTTTAAAACCTTTCATAACGCGTAATTTCCTCAGTCAAAACCCGTTTCTCTCTACTGCGAAGGTGCAGAAGACAATACACACAGGGAAGTGAGCAAAAAGCCCGGTAAAGTAGAGGGTGTTTTAGACAGCGTCCCGCATTGCGATGCGATGATTTCTAAACCCATTTCAGACGCGGTCTGAGTTGATACCTGATTATCAGGGGCGAGATAAGTACCATTTTCGCTGCAGTAAATGCAACCCTTGGTGGCTTCGATTAAAACTTAACCATCTCTTAAGCATAAAATGCTGATACGGTTATTTATTCCTAACCTGCTGTTATGAAAAGTAAACTTTCGATAAGTTTTCGCATAGCTATTCAGATTGTGGGCAAACACTACGCGGTTCGTTCGCTGCTTTTTTAAACAGCGCAAGACACAAAATGTTGCAATCTAAATCCCTATCCTTTGCATGGCGTTAGCGCGTTTTTCATTCTTTTGCGACGTTTTTATGTCAACAAGGTTAACGCGTGATCTATGGCGCAAAAAAGAAACAAATCTTATTGCTCTGCTTCACTTAACTATTGATTGACATATGATTAACATCTTCAAGGAGAATCGCCATGAGCCAAAATCATAACTATCCTGTTCCAGAAAATATCGCAGCAACCGCGCTGATTACGGCCGAACAGTATCAGGCGATGTACCAGCAGTCTGTTACCGATCCAGAAACCTTCTGGGGGGAACAAGGTAAAATCCTCGACTGGATAAAACCTTACAGCAAAGTCAAAAACACCTCATTTGCGCCAGGCAATATTTCAATTCGTTGGTATGAAGACGGCACGCTCAATCTGGCCGCCAACTGCCTGGATCGCCATCTGGCTACCCGGGGCGATCATCCCGCCATTATCTGGGAAGGCGACGATGCCAGTGAAAGCAAAACCCTGACCTTCCGTCAGCTGCATGCTGATGTATGCCGCTTTGCCAATGTGCTGGAACTGCTTGGCGTCAAAAAAGGCGACGTCGTGGCGATTTATATGCCCATGGTGCCCGAGGCCGCCGTCGCGATGCTGGCCTGTGCTCGCATCGGGGCGGTGCACTCCGTCATTTTCGGCGGCTTCTCACCGGAAGCCGTCGCGGGCCGGGTGATCGACTCCAGCGCATCATTGATTGTGACAGCCGACGAAGGCGTACGTGCGGGCCGCACGATTCCACTGAAGAAAAATGTGGATGATGCATTAAAAAATCCCAATGTGAACAGCGTGAAAAACGTGGTGGTCTTTCAACGTACCGGCAAAGATGTCGGCTGGGTTGAAGGACGCGATCGGCACTGGCATGAGCTGATGCAGAACGCCAGCACCAACCACTCTGCCGCCGAAATGCAGGCCGAAGATCCACTGTTTATTCTCTACACCTCCGGTTCAACCGGTAAGCCTAAAGGCGTACTGCATACCACGGGTGGCTATCTGGTTTACGCCGCCACGACCTTTAAATTTGTCTTTGATTATCATCAGGATGACGTTTACTGGTGTACGGCGGACGTGGGCTGGGTCACCGGCCACAGCTATCTGCTCTATGGTCCCCTGGCCTGTGGGGCCACGACGCTGATGTTTGAAGGCGTGCCAAACTGGCCGACGCCAGCGCGCATGGGCCAGGTGATTGATAAGCATAAGGTGACCCTGTTGTATACCGCGCCTACCGCTATCCGCGCGCTGATGGCGGAAGGGGATAAAGCGATTGAGGGCACCGACCGTAGCAGCCTGCGTATCATGGGTTCAGTGGGCGAGCCCATTAACCCGGAAGCCTGGGAGTGGTATCACAAAAAAATCGGCAACAGCCGGTGTCCGATTGTCGATACCTGGTGGCAGACAGAGACCGGCGGTTTCATGATTACGCCGTTGCCGGGTGCCACCGTGCTGAAACCCGGCTCGGCGACCACACCGTTCTTCGGCGTCCAGCCTGCCCTGGTGGATAACGAAGGCAATCCTCAGGACGGCGCCTGTGAAGGTAATCTGGTGATCACGGATTCCTGGCCAGGTCAGGCGCGTACGCTGTTTGGCGATCATGAACGTTTCGAGCAGACCTACTTTTCGACCTTTAAAAATGCCTATTTCAGCGGCGATGGCGCGCGACGTGATGAGGACGGCTACTACTGGATTACTGGCCGTGTGGATGACGTACTGAACGTGTCTGGGCACCGCCTGGGCACCGCCGAGATCGAATCCGCGCTGGTGTCGCATCCGAAAATTGCCGAAGCGGCCGTGGTAGGTATTCCGCACAGCATTAAGGGCCAGGCTATTTATGCCTATATCACCCTGAATCACGGGGAAGAGCCCTCACCGGAGCTTTATACCGAGGTCCGTAACTGGGTGCGTAAAGAGATTGGCCCGATTGCCACGCCTGATGTACTGCACTGGACGGATTCGCTGCCAAAAACCCGTTCCGGCAAAATCATGCGCCGTATTCTGCGCAAGATTGCCGCAGGCGATACCAGTAATTTAGGCGATACCTCCACGCTGGCCGATCCTGGCGTCGTTGAGAAACTGCTTGAAGAGAAACAATCCATCACCCTGCCGTAATACCACGCCGGCGGAAAGCATCAGGCTTTCCGCCACCGCTTCCCTACGTAGTGTGTTTCTGTAGTCACAAAAAATATAACGCATTCACGCCGTTGCGTGAGGTCCACGCCTGCAAGCTTCTGGAGATAATGTGATGAACGATGCCCTGCCCGAACAGGAAAGAATCTACCAACAAATTGAAAAAAATCCGCGCTTTCAGGAGTTGGTCCATAAGCGCCAGTCCTTTGCCCTGCTGCTGTCGCTAATCATGCTGGTGCTCTATGTCGGCTTTATTCTGCTGATTGCGTTTGCTCCCGGCTGGTTAGGTACGCCGCTGCATGCCGGTACCAACGTGACGCGCGGTATTCCGATTGGCGTGGGCCTGATCGTTATCTCCTTTTTACTGACCGGCGTGTATGTCTGGCGCGCCAATGGCGAGTTTGATCGCCTGACAAAGGCTATCCTCCGCGAGGTAAAACCATGATGCGTCTTATGCTGTGGATGCTGGCCGCCCTCCTGCCCTTTTCCGCCCTGGCCACCGATGCGATTACCGGGGCGGTACAGAAGCAGGCCGTTAATTATCAGGCCATTGTGATGTTTGTCATTTTTGTCGGTGCGACGCTGAGTATTACTTACTGGGCGTCAAAGCGAACCCGCTCGCGTAGCGATTATTATACGGCGGGCGGAAATATTACCGGCTTCCAGAATGGGCTGGCGATGGCCGGTGACTTTATGTCTGCCGCCTCCTTTCTGGGGATTTCTGCGCTGGTTTATACCTCGGGTTATGACGGCTTAATCTATTCGCTCGGTTTTCTGGTCGGCTGGCCGATGATCCTGTTCCTGATTGCTGAACGTCTGCGTAACCTGGGCCGGTATACCTTTGCCGATGTTGCCTCTTACCGCCTCAAACAAAAGCCCATTCGCACCCTGTCCGCCTGCGGCTCACTGGTGGTGGTTGCGCTTTACCTGATTGCGCAGATGGTCGGTGCCGGTAAGCTGATTCAGTTACTGTTTGGTCTGAACTATCATATCGCCGTCATTCTGGTGGGCATTTTGATGGTGCTGTACGTGCTGTTTGGCGGGATGCTGGCGACGACCTGGGTCCAGATCATCAAAGCCGTTCTGCTGCTGTTCGGTGCCTCATTTATGGCGATTATGGTGATGAAAAGTACCGGCTTCAGCTTTAATACGTTGTTCACTGAGGCGATGGCAGTGCATCCGAAAGGGGCGGCCATTATGCAGCCTGGCGGGCTGGTTAAAGACCCGATATCTGCCCTGTCGCTGGGGCTGGGGCTGATGTTTGGAACGGCGGGCTTACCGCATATCCTGATGCGTTTCTTTACCGTCGCCGATGCGAAAGAGGCGCGTAAAAGCGTTTTCTGGGCCACCGGCTTTATGGGTTACTTCTATTTCCTGACCTTTATCATCGGATTCGGTGCCATTTTACTGGTCGGAGCTAACCCGGCCTTTAAAGATGCTTCGGGTGCGCTGATCGGCGGCACCAACATGGCGGCAGTGCATCTGGCTAACGCCGTGGGCGGCAGTACCTTCCTGGGCTTTATTTCCGCCGTCGCTTTCGCCACGATTCTGGCGGTGGTGGCGGGCCTGACCCTGGCTGGCGCGTCGGCGGTGTCGCATGATTTGTACGCCAGCGTTTACCGTAAAGGCCAGGCCAGCGAGCGCGACGAACTGCGGGTATCGAAAATTACGGTGCTGGTGCTTGGCGCAGTAGCCATCGCGCTGGGCATTCTGTTTGAGAAGCAGAACATCGCGTTTATGGTGGGACTGGCCTTCTCGATCGCGGCCAGCTGTAACTTCCCGATTATCCTGCTGTCCATGTACTGGTCAAAGCTCACCACACGAGGTGCTATGGTGGGCGGCTGGCTGGGGCTGATCACGGCAGTGGTGCTGATGATCCTGGGCCCCACGGTCTGGGTACAGGTGCTGGGACATGCTTCCCCCATTTACCCTTATGAATATCCGGCGCTGTTCTCCATTGCCATCGCCTTTATTGGCACCTGGCTGTTTTCCATTACCGACCATTCACCGCAGGGCGCAGAAGAACGCTCCCGTTTCCGGGCACAGTTTATTCGTTCCCAGACGGGTTCAGGTATTGAGCAGGGTAAAGCACACTAATCTGTAGTGCCTGCAATAAAAAAAGGGCAGCCACCGCCAGGTCGCTGCCCTTTTTCTCAGACCGCTGTCAGAAACGCAGTGACGCGCCGACGTACGGACCGTCGACCAGTACGTTATCTTTACGGCCACCTTTGTTATTCAGCTCGATATACTGATAACCGACGCGCAGGTTAAGCAGAGAAACAGGCGTGAAGCTCACACCACCGCTTGCCTCCTGGTAGCTGTCCAGGTGGTCAGTCAGGCCTTCTGGTGCGTAATAGTACTGACCGAATAAGCCCCACATGCTATTGATGTTGTACTGCGCGCTGCCGCCCAGCGCCACCGCAAATCCGTCTTTCCCGTCTTCAGGATGGGTAAAAATCGCCTTTGCGGTTGGCGCCAGGCGCAAATCGCCAACATCAACGTTGTAACCCAGTCCTGCACCGTAGGTGCTTCCGTCATGATCGCTACGTAACCAGTTGCCATTCAGGAACAGGCCCGGTGACGTGGTGCCCAGTCCGAGATTGAGATTCGTACTGTGCTCGCCCACATCCACGCTGCCTTCGATAGCCTGCGCAGCGCCGCTCAGCAACATAACGCTCAGCGCGCTTCCTGTGACAAGTTGTTTAAACATGATTCTACTCCATGAGGGGTCCAATAATTCCGCCTCAAGGGTAGCAGTCTGAAACGAGGTGACAACTTTATTTGGAAAGCTTTACGTAAAAAGTGATGTCATTCATGACAATCATGTCTGTCAGCTGGCCAGTGACGGCGGGCACCGTTGTGCCGTCTGCCGCCTTACTGTGCCCACATAATGTGCCCGATTAACGGTGCCAGAATCACCGTAACCACGCCGGATAACATCATCACCAGGCTGGACACGACGCCTTCCTGTTGGCCCAGCTGGTAAGCCCGCGCGGTGCCCGCACCGTGGGAGGCGGCCCCAAATCCAGCCCCTTTCGCCACGCTTTGCTGGATAGCAATGCGTAAAAACAGGACGTCGCCGACCGCCATGCCAAATACGCCAGTAATGACCACAAACAGCGCCACCAGATCGGGCTGTGCGCCCATGGGTTTGGCGGCCGCCAGGGCAAAAGGCGTGGTAATGGAGCGCACCGCCAGGCTGCGTTGCAGGCTTTCGGGCAAACTCAGCAAACGCGCCAGCCACACCGAGCTGCACACCGATACCGTGGTGGCGGTCAGCACACCGGCGCTGAGCGATAACCAGTGGCGTTTTATCACGTCCATGTTTTCGTACACGGGCACTGCAAAGGCCAGCGTGGCGGGCCCCAACAGCCAAAGCAACCAGTGACTTTCGGCAATGTAGTTTTGCCAGCTGATATGGGTGACCAGCAACAGCAGCACCAGAATCATGGGCGTCATGATCAACGGCATCAGCAGCAGCGTTGGCCAGCGTCGATACAGCCGTTTATTCACGTAGTAGATCACTAACGTGGCGGCCGCGCACAGGAGGCTGATCGGCAAATCAGGCATCGTTGTTCTTCTTACGCGCCGCGCGCGCCACTTCAAACCGATAAAGCCAGTCCACAACCAGCGCCGTTGCCGCCAGCACCAGCGTGGTACTGACCGCAATCACCAGAAAAATTCGCCAGCCGTCCACCTGCAGCAGGTCCGCGTAGTTGATGACCGCAACCACCGCCGGGATAAAAAACAGTAGCATCTCTGCCAGCAACCAGCTTGCCCCGGCCTTTACCCAGCGCAGGGGTAAAATACGCAGCGCGATAAGCAACAGCAGCAGGAGCATGCCTACCACGTTGGCTGGCAGCGGCAAGTGCAGCCAGTTCACCAACTGTTCGCTGGCGATAAACAGCGAGATGTAGAGCGCCAGTTGTACCGGCACGCTCAGCCGGTTTATGTGGCTGACGTTCAGGCGACGCAAGGCCAGTGCCATTTGTCTTTCCCCTCTGGAATGAATGCGTCCAGTATAGATTTGCTGCATGGGGTGAAAGAAATGAATTAAAATTATCCAAATCATGCCAAAAGGGAATAGTTATGGACGTTCGCGCCCTGCGTTACTTTACCGAGGTCGTCCGCCAACAAAGCTTTACCCGGGCTGCACAGGCGTTGTTCGTGACGCAGCCGACAATCAGCAAAATGGTGCGCCAGTTAGAAGAGGAACTGGGCTGTGCCTTACTTCTGCGTGATGGTCGCCGCCTGCATCTGACGGACAGCGGTCAGGCGGTCTACCAACGCGGTCTGGCGATTCTGCAAGAGTTTCATCAGCTTGAGGCAGAGATAGGCGATATTAACGATCTGAAAACCGGCCAGTTGCGCCTCGGTATTCCCCCAATGGTGGGCATGCAGATTGCCGGTTCCGTCTCCGCGTTTCGCCGCCGCTATCCGGGCGTGGAACTCAACATTGCTGAATTTGGCGGGCTGACGGTGCAGGAAGCCGTGCTGGCCGGAACACTGGATATCGCCCTGACGGCGCTCCCGGTCGATCCCGAACTGCCCCTCGCCACCTTATCCCTTATGCGCCATCCGCTCTGTGTGTTGCTGCCGCGTAAGGCGCCCTGGCTACGTCGCACCCGGCTTTCACTCTCTGAGCTGGCGGCGCATCCGCTGCTTATCTTTAACGAAGAATTTTCACTGAACCGGCAGTTGATGCAGGCGTTTCAGCGTCAGGGAATAACGCCCACGATTGCCGTCCGAAGCGGGCAGTGGGATTTTCTGGCCGCCATGGTTCAGGCAGAGATGGGCCTGGCCATTCTGCCGGAACCTATTTGTCAGCGTTTAGATAAGCAGTCGTTACTGTGGCTGCCGCTGGCGTCTGAACTTCAGTGGCATCTGGGGCTGATTTGGCGGGAAGGAAGTTATCTGTCGCGCAGTGCGCAGGCCTGGATCGCCTGTTGCCGGGCCCACTGGCCCGATGATGCACCCCGCCTGTCTGTCTGATGCCCCGCCTGCTCACCGCCGCACGGCGAAGCAGGCTGGGCCCGAAAGCGGCGGCGAGTTACGCCTCTTTCTCGATCAACAGCGCTTCCAGCAGATCCAGATCGTGCAGCAATTTTTGCATGGTCTCGTTCGAAATCGCCTTGGTGGCACGCAGGTGATAGACCTCCGCACGCTCGGCACGGAGCGCGGTCAGACGGAAGCGGCGCTCCAGATTTTCGGCAAACAGGGCATGTTCAAGGTCATTTTTGCCCTCGGCGCGACGGCGCAGATTCCCGGTCACGCGCAGGCTTACCTCTTTTAACAGCTCTGGATCGATGTTTTCATCGGTTTCTTTTTCGAGCCTGGCTTCCATTTTTTGCAGACTCTCAATCGCCGCCCCCGCCATTACCGCCTTCGCATGCTGTATTTCATGGCGATGCGCATTTTTATCCAGTGTTTCGACGCCGCGCAGCAGGACGGGCAGAATAATGACGCCGACCAGCAGGGAGAACAGAATCACCCCGGTCGCGATAAACACCAGTTCGTAACGGGCCGGGAAAGGATTGCCGTTGCTCAGAAACAGCGGGATCGACAGCACACCGGCCAGCGTAATCGCACCGCGCACGCCCGCAAAGGAGGCGATTAACAGTTCACGCAGTGAGTACGAGGAGAACACTAACGGCTTGTTTTTCAGCAACCGTTTACTGAAGCGCTGCATGATCCACAACCAGCCGAAGCGCACCACCATTAACGCCGCATAGACCAGCACGATATCGGCAAAAATCATCCAGATATCCACATTGGGATCCGCATTGGCTTCGGCGATGGATTTTTGCAGGATAGAGGGCAGTTGCAGGCCCAGCATCAGGAACACCATGCCGTTAAACACAAATTCCAGCATATGCCAGACGCTGTTGGCGCGCAGGCGCATCGTCAGCGGTGCCTGACGAATAATGCCAGAGCGCGTAATCGTCATCCCGGCCGCGACGGCGGCTAAGATCCCGGATACGCCGAGGTGCTCAGCAATCAGATAAGAGGCGAAAGGCAGCAGTAACAGCAGAACAATTTGTGTGGCTGCGTCATCACTGCCGCTCCAGCGGTTCAGCACACGTAGCGACTTCCCGTAAAGCCAGCAGACCGCAACCCCAGCCACCAGGCCGCCCAGCGCCACCTTGAGGAACTCTACGCTGGCACCGCCCCAGCTAAATACCATGGTGCCCATCGCGACCGCGACGGCGAACTTCAGTGAAACCAGGCCAGAGGCATCGTTCATCAAGGCTTCGCCCTGCAGAATCGCCATGATTTTCTTAGGAATGCGGCCTTCACCGACGATACCAGAAAGGGCCACGGCATCGGTGGGTGAGAGCACGGCGGCCAGCGCAAACGCAGGGATAAGCGGAATGCCCGGCACGGTCCAGTAAATCAGGTAGCCGATACCGACGACGGTGATCAACACCAGTACCAGCGCCAGGCCAAGGATTTCCCGGCCATAGTGCAGAAACTCGCTGACCGGTGTTTTCCAGCCGTCGGCAAAGAGCAGCGGCGGAATAAACAGGACGAGGAATAATTCCGGGTCAAAATCCACATGCAGCCCAAACGTGGGCCAGGCCAGCAGCGCACCAACGGCAATTTGCACCAGCGGCAGCGGGATTTGAAAAGGCAAGATACGCGCGGCGACCCCAGAGAGCGACACCACCAGCGTCATGATCAAAATAGTAAAAAAGATTTCCATGCTTTCCTTAGGCGGGTTGTTATCTTTGAATCAACGTGAAGATAAAGTGTAAAACAAACTGGCAAGCGCGGAAAAAGCTACGTGTGCTTCGGTGAGGAAAAAGCGGAAAATTCCGGACGCGCGGCTGCACGTCCGGTCAGACAGTCAGATCGCCCAGCCTCCGGCATAAAAAGCCACCAGCGCAACGGCAATCACGACCGTGCCAATATTTAACTTACGCCATTCACCGGCAAACAGTCGGCCAACCACAAGGGTGGCAAAACCGATCATGATGCCGGTAACAATGTTACAGGTCAGGACAATAATGACTGCGGTGAGCAGGCCCGACATCGCATCGACAAAGTCGGCGAAGTCAATTTTAGCGACGTTGCTCAGCATCAGCAGGCCGACATACATCAGGGCGGGTGCCGTCGCATAAGTTGGTACCAGATAAGCCAGCGGAGACATAAACAGAATCACCAGAAACAGCAGACCCACGACGATTGCCGTCAGGCCGGTTTTACCGCCTGCCGCCGTACCGGCCGCCGATTCAATATATACCGCGGCAGGCGATGCGCCCACCAGTCCGGCAAACAGGCTGCTCAGCGAATCCGTGGTCAGTGCCCGTCCGCCGTTAATAATCTGCCCGTCTTTATCGAGTAAATTGGCCTGCCCGGCCACGGCGCGAATCGTGCCGGTCGCATCAAATACCGCCGTCATCACTAACGCCAGTACGGTGGGCAAGACGGCAGGCTGCAACGCGCCCATAATGTCGAGGCTGAAAAACAGCGATGTCCCCTGCGCATCACGCAGGCTCGGCAGCGCAAACAGCCCTTGCCAGCGGACGGCGGGATCGAAGGCCAGGCCGAGAGCAGAGATCACGATGACCGTCAGCAAAATACCGCCAGGCACCCGGCGCTTCTCCAGACCAAAAATCGCCGCCAGCCCCAGCAAAGACATGAGGACGGGGAAGGAGGTAAAGTGCCCCAACGCCACCGGTAAACCTGAGCCAGGGTTTCTGACCACCAGCCCCACGTTGTCAGCGGCAATCAGCAGTAAAAACAGGCCAATCCCAATGCCCGTACCGTGTGCGACGCCCATCGGCAAATTACGTAAGATCCAGGCCCGAATCCCGGTGGTGGAAATCAGCGTAAACAGCAGCCCCATGAGGAACACAGCGCCAAGCGCGACCGGCACGCTGATGTGCTGACCCAGTACAAGACTGAACGCTGTAAAGGCCGTCAACGAGATTGCACAGCCAATCGCCATGGGTAAATTGGCCCACAGTCCTATCAGGATTGACCCGAAGCTTGCCACCAGGCAGGTGGCAACAAACACCGCCGTAGGAGAGAACCCCGCTTTACCCAGCATACCGGGGACCACGATCACCGAATAGACCATGGCAAGAAAGGTCGTCAGCCCGGCCAGGATTTCCTGTCGCACGCTGCTGCCACGGGCCGAAATGGCGAACCAGGCATCCAGTCTTCCACTGGTCGGGCGTGATTCAATTGACATAGTTAAGCCTCAAAAATTTTTATTGTGTAATTCACGCGGTCACCGTTCTGCATTCCCTGAATATGTCTTTACCCACGGGCAACCGACAAAAGGCAAACGTTTACTTCGCCACGCAGAACGGGTGTAACAAGCACCACCAGACTGAAGGGGGCAGATTATCCGGTCTTTAACCGCCGCTTTTCAACCGTTCAGAGGGAATTACTGCGTATAAAGATCAGGTTAGTAACATCAGGAACGTGCTGGAAACCTGCCAGTAACATTCTTGCTGGCAGCGTGGCTGGTCGATGAAGGAGGATGTTGGTGGAAGAGAGATGACGCCGGACGGCGTCATCAGAGCGCATCGCCTCAGCCCGGCAGAGTGAGTTCACCGCCCTGTTGAATGGCCCGTTGCCATGCGGCGCGCTGCTGAACGGTGGTTAACCATTTTTGCGTGGCGGGCGCATTGTGCAAGCCGGCGCGCTGGCTCAGCGCCAGAACAGGAAAGCTCATTTGCACATCGGCGATGCTGAATCGTTGACCGGCAAACCAGGGATTGGCCGAGAGATGATCTTCGATCATTTGCCTGTGGACGTGGAGCTGTTTGTCCAGCCAGGCTTTTTGTACGCCTTTCCCCAGCGCGGCACCCACGGGACGCAGCAACCAGGGCACGGGCGCGCTGCCCAGCCGGCCAAACACCAGCTTCATGACCAGCAGCGGCATCAGGGAACCTTCAGCGTAATGTAACCAGTAACGCGCCTGGAGGCGCGCCTCTTCGTCGGTAAGCTGTAATCGCTTCTCGCTGTCGTACTTTTCTTCGAGGTATTCCAGTATGGCCCCGGACTCCGCCACCACCCGATTGCCATCTGTGATAACCGGCGATTTGCCTAAGGGATGCACTTTTTTCAGTGCTTCCGGTGCCAGCATGGAGGCTTCACGCTGATAACGTTTAACCTGATAAGGCACTTCCAGCTCTTCCAGCATCCACAGCACGCGGTGCGAACGAGATTGTTCCAGATGGTGAACAGTAATCATCATGATTCCCTGCGAATGAATATGCAGACAGTATAGACGTCACTTCACCTTGTGCAGAGAACCATCCTGCTCGGGATCCAGCAGGACCGCACCTGATCCCTGCTGTCCCAGCCGATCGCCGGGGTTACGGAGCGGACAGTCACGCATGGATAAACAGCCGCAGCCAATGCAGCCATCCAGGTCGTTACGCAGGCGCGTCAGGGTTTCGATGCGCTTATCCAGTTCATCCCGCCAGTGCTGCGTCAGATTGCCCCAGTCCTGCGCAGACATGCGTTTATCCGCAGGCATGTTTTCCAGACTGTCGCTGACGCTGGCGAGCGGAATGCCGATGCGCTGGGCGATTTTAATGATCGCCACACGGCGCAGGACATCACGGCTGTAGCGCCGCTGATTGCCGGGATTGCGCGTGCTGGAAATCAGCCCTTTGCTTTCATAAAAATGCAGCGCTGATACGGCCACGCCGCTTCGCCGCGCGACTTCCCCCGGTGTCAGCACCGGTTTTGGATAATTGCGATCTTTTTTCATCTGGCACTTTACCTCAAGTTAACTTGAGGAATTATACTCCTTTCCCATCAGAACAACACCCGCCCTGACGACGTCACGCCCCCTGCAGGCTGATTATCAGCCTCACAAACTGCGGCATGCACGGTGACGGGGACATTCACCAGAAGGATGAGGCCATGATACAAGAAGAGATCATTCATTCACTGACCCACTGGATTGACCAGAACCTGGATAAAAGCCTGTCAATCGATGAGGTGGCCGCGAAGTCCGGTTATTCGAAATGGCACCTGCAACGTATGTTCCGTAGCGTAACGAAACAGACGTTGGGTGGTTATATCCGCGAACGCCGGCTGACGCTGGCCGCAGAAGCGCTGCGTCAGACGCAGCGTCCGGTATTCGATATTGCGATGCAGTATGGCTACGATTCGCAGCAGACCTTCTCACGGGTCTTTCGCCGCCAGTTTTCCCAGACGCCTACGGCGTATCGTCACTATATGCGTCGCCAGGCGGTTCAGCGTCCACGCCTGCTGAGCTTTGACTGTGGGGAAACGATGAGCAGCTTTACGCAGCGTACAACGGGTGAATGTTGTCCGCTTAATTAACAGCCCGCGTGCGCCCGATCGGGCGCACGGCTTTATCCCTCTTTTTTACCCTTCCGCTGGCTTGACACTGCGCTGACAAATCAAACAAATTCTGTACAAAAATTGAGAACCAGATGATATAATGTGACCCACATCACATTATGACGTTTGTTGCCGACGAAAGAGCCCCACCTGACAGACTTTTCCGCCGACGTGATGTTCGCAGACAGTCAGGCGTCCTTTCCGATTTTGAGGTCAAAATTGATGGCTACCCTAACCACCAGTTTTCTTGTTATGCGCTGGGAATTGCTGAGCGCTGTAATGATGTTTTTCGCCAGTACACTGAAAACCCGCCTTCGCCAGGACAGCCATCATGTCATGGCCTTTCTCTGTGGCGGCGTGGGCGTTGGTCTGTCGTGCTGGTTTGTGACCGGTTTAATGGGCATCACGCTAAGCATGGAAAACGTGCACCATTTTTTGAGCGTCTCTAAAGAAGTGTTCATTGACATGATGAGCCGTGCGCCTGCGAACTGGCCAATGCCCTGAATGACCAATAAAAAACCCCGCTTTGCGGGGTTTTTTATATTGCTGTGTAAAGTCAAATTTTCTTCAACATGACAGGAATGACGACATCCTGTACGTCAACGTCCGGTCTCTGCGTTCCGCGACGTTCCTGAATCCACATTTCACCCATCATTTTGTCTAAGCCACGATCCAGTCCGGTTACCATGCCTGCGCCAGGCGTAAACGTCAGTTCACCAAAATAGATGTGCTGGTCGTGGATATACCAGTCGACTCGCACGTAGTCAAAGTCACTGGCCAGCGTTTTGCTCAGGGCTAGTGCCCGCTCCAGTGAGGGCATGATCGGGGAAACATCCAGGCCGGTATCGCGAATTTTATGGTAAGCCTCGGAGAGGTTATTAACGTAAAAATTCATCGAAAGCTGAGGCTGACAGCGGTTGTAGATGACCTGAAGAACATACTCAAAATTGCCATCGCGCTTATTGAACATATGAAACTTGTAATCAACCGGCGCGCTTTTACCGTCACCAATATACTGCTCAACCAGAATACGTGGCTTGATATAGCGATAGTGGATCTCACGCGCTTCGTTGGCGAAATCGGTTTTTAACCACGAATAGCAGTTATGAATGATTTGCTGCTTACGAAGCGCATCCGGTTCTTCCAGCACGATCTCTACCATGTTTGAAGCATGATTCGGTTTGATAACCGTGCCCTGCCAGCGCGTAAGATCATTCAACGTGGTGGGATCGGTGGTGTCGTGGAGCAACGGAATCAGATAGTCATTACCAATCTTTTCCGCAATATAGTCGCGCACCGAATACTTATCGGACAGGCGCGCATACAGCTGGTAATCACCATGGATAAACTTGCGATACAGCACTTTTTCGTTGAAGACCTTGGGCTCACGCAGATTCGGGAGCTTTCTGAACTTGCGGAAGTAATAAATACGATCCTGATAAGTCCAGGGCATCTTCTTAATAAAGTACTGCAAACTTCTTCTGAGCTCTTGCTTCAACCTGAGCATATTTGACCTCATTTGTAGGTTTTGTAGTTAAGTGAGGAAACCTGAATTTTTTGAATCACGCCGCGTTTAAAGAAGTAATTCATGACGGTGAGGGACAGGAGCTCAGACAGAAAAACGCTCCAGGCGGCCCCCATGATGCCGTAGCCCTGAATTAGCCACCAGGAAAGCGGGATGCTGATGAGCACCAGACAAATGATTTTCTTCAGTAAATAATCAAAGCCCCCTTCTTTCACCATAAAACGGTACGCGACGGTTCCCATTGCCGAAAAACTGGTCGCCAGGGATAACAGCGTGATGAGGTTGCCTGACTGCCTGTAGGCCGGGCCATATAACGCCACAATAATGTGCTCACCCCACAACGCGACGATAAACAACATCAACAGCGACACGGCCATCACGTAGCCATTGAGCCGGGCCGTCAGCCTGACGGCTTCGTCTCCACGCGCACGAAAAATCTCGCTGAAACAGGAGGTAATCAGCGCCACGGGAATAAAAATCCAGGACGCGGCAATCGTATTGGCAGCAGCGAATAAACCCAGCTCGCGCGCCGAGGCGATGCCGGCCAAAAACATCTGCGCGGTTTTGACCTGGACAGAAATAAAAATGCTGGAAATGGCCAATGGCAAGCCCGCATACAGCAGATAACGCAAATACAGGGTGCGTGTTTCCCGCGGGGGAAATTGCTCCTGATGCTGTTGGTAAAAGCAGTAGCGTTTAATGACATACGGCACCAACGTTACCGTGATAACTGACAATGTCAGCCACAGCGGATTCAGGCGTAGCCAGGCAATAGTGAAACTCAACGCAAAACTCACCAGCATGCCGACGGCATTCGCCACGGTATTCAGCTTTGATGCCAGACGTGCATTGTTATAAACGCTAAACGTATCCTGCGTGACAAAAACAGAGGCAACAAATGAAGCCAGCGCAAATGCCAGGAAATTTTCCTGCATGTTGTACCAGACCCAAATTAACACTGGTGCCGAGGTAATAAGTAATAAAACCATACGCAAAGTACGTGCAATACGCATTAAGCGCAAACCTTTGGTGGCATTTTTGCTGACACGTTTAAACAAAATAGTTTCAGTGCCAAATAGGGCTATGGTTTGCACCATGGCAAATAACGATGTTGAAAACGCCATCTGCCCAAATAGGGTTGGGCCAAAGGATTTAGCCACGTAAGACGTCACGAAAATGACGCCAAAGACGGAGATAATCTTTTCAGACATCATCCAGGCGGCATTAGACATTACGCTAAATTTCATCGACTGTTCCTTAGTAATACTCAACATCTACCGCTTCGGCACGCCCATCCGTGGGCGAATTAATAAGCGCTTAAATTTCAAAGCGAAATGATAATCATCAAGCCAACCCGGCTCGAAAATGAGAATCCGATTATATTTTAATGAAAGAATTCAGGAGAATTCTGATTATATCTGGCACGAATGCCGACTACTGGAAACGATTTCAAAATGAAATCATTAATGTTAACAAAAACCGTCATTCCTGAATAAAACGGATGCGGAGGCGTCAACCAGCCAAATTACAGTCATTTTTTATCTTTGGGGTGCGATGAATTTATATCAAAAAACCCATACCAGGAAGGCGCGGCATCCCGATCAGAATAAAATAAGATTTATCCCATGATGATATTTATTCTAAATATCTTAATTTAACCCACGTGATTTAACGTCCGTATTTAAACACGGCATTCCACACACTTTTACAGTACCAAAGGTTAATAAAGTAATCCTCATCCATTAATTGATAAGAAAGGTAAGAGCATTTATGAGAAAGTCACGATATAGCGAAGATCAAATCACAAATGCCATTAAAGCTTCTGAATCGGGCGTTAAGGTTAAAGAGATTTGTGAAGAGCTTGGCATCTCTGAGGCAACCTTCTATAGCTGGAAGAAGAAGTTTTCTGGGTTAGCCTCGGAAGAAGGTAGAAAAATCAAGGAGCTGGAAGAAAAGGTACAGTTACTGACGCGCGAACTGCATGCACTTCATTCCGATAAGGAGATGCTGCAAAGCGTTCTGAAGAACTTCTTTACTACGCACGAGAAGCGTCAGGCCGTCAACTTCCTGCAGGACACATTCGATGTCGGCACGCGCCGCAGCTGCCGTTTGCTGGATATTAGCCGTAGTGTTTACCATTACCCAACGGGATCAGAAAACCGTTAATACTGAGAGCATTGCTTTTGATAGCTACCTCGCTGAGATTTGTTCTTACCAGAAGAGATGAAGAGCATTTAACAGGACATTAGGATGGCGCGCCTCGCCCAGTCCGTAATTAATGAATGGATTTGCGGTTACGCTTCCTTTTTTGCGGTAAAATTGATTTACAACAGCAAAAGTCTCTCAATCTACACCACTTTTATCCCCCCAGTCTCATTTCGGTGAGACTGGACCTTCCTTTTTTTTTCATTAGCTCGTCTAAAAGAAACTGCCGCTGTTCCACTTTTTCGTTTAATCCCAGTAATCATATTTTGATTTCTCCGTACATTTCCTTAGCACCGACTGGTCCTGAGAAATGTTTTGCCGATCGTCAGATTATGCGTAATCGCATAAAAAGATAAAAATGGCCCAGAATAATCTCAGATTAACAGTTTATTGATACTTAACACTTTCATCCGGTAGCGCACAATTGATAACTATTTCTGCCTGCTATTGATGTCTGCTGTTAAACAGTAAATATAAGCGAAGCGCAGTCTGATTCTGCTGAAATTAAGGCTGCCTGAAGTAAAAGGTGGTTTCTGATAAGGATTTCTCTTAGCCAAACGGTATGTTTTCACCGTTTTTTAAACATAAAAGCTGGGTGCGGGTTAGCGCTTTACCTTCATCTGTCCGCTTTTTGAGGAATAAACGCGCTTTACCCGGCCGTTTTCTGGCTATTTATTGAACAATATGTGCGATTATCTTGCTGTTAAGGGGGCGGAAGCCGCCTGTGTGGATAAATACGGCATGGCTGAGTGGCGGTTTTGAGGAAGATTTAAACCCGGCAGATTACCGAGGCGGCTTTATTTCGCCGTTTTACACCTCGGTATAATCCGAAAAAGCGTGAATATCACTCCCAGTAATTATTCATTATCCGGGACGTTCAGATGATTTCCTGTTCAGGGCGGTCACGCGGGGTTGTGGCTTGATGCGCATCGCCCAAATCACGCCAACGATCAGGCAAACAATACCGATCATTGTCAGAACAGGTGGCCAGTGTTGATACCAGATAAACGTCCATAGCAAGCCAAAGAGAATCTCAAAGACGATGAGTGGCCCCATCAATACGGTAGGCAGTCGCTGGCTGGCCGCATTCCAGCATAACGTTCCGGCCCATGAGCACAGCAGGCCAATCGTCAGCATTAATGCAATAAACACCAAAGGCCGGGGGCCGAAAGGCAGCGCAAAATCAGGCTGTTGCCACGCCAGCTGTATGCTGACCAGCGCATACATGATAAGTGCCAGCGGTAAGGTCACAATGCCCTGCGCGGTGGCCCAGGTCGCGGCCTTAAGCTGAGGATGGTTGCGTAACCAGCGCGCATTGCGCAACGGATACCAGGTCCAGCACACCACCGCCATCACCGCCAGGGCAATGCCGGTCAGATAACGCTGGCCGTTGAGCGTTGCCCCCTGGAGTTGCCATTCCGCCGCATTAACGCAAACCAGGCCTGCGCCCGTCACCAGCAGTGCCGGGATAAGCCGTCGCCATGAGAGCCGTCCTTCAAGATGGCCATAACAGAGGTTTGCAGTGACAGCGATGACGATCGGTAAGGTACCAATGATCATCGTGGAGACCGGAGCCCCCGTTCGCTGAATCGCATTGGCGAGAAACGCGTAATAGAAGAGATTGCCAACCAGCGACAGCTTTAATGCTTCCCGCCAGTGGGCGGCGCTCAGTTGGCGCAGTCGGAAACGATCGTGCCAGGCAAGCGGCAACGCAACCAGGCCAAACGCGACATAGCGCCCGGCTGACTGCAACGCGCCCGGATAATCCGGGACGATGACCGGTCCAACAAAAATCAGCCCCCACATCATGCCTGCGGCAAGGGCAAACATTATTCCTGTCAACATGGCTTTTTCCTGTCTGTCTTTTTGCTTCAGTGTGAACCAAACAGGTAAGCATGCCTTGTAGCAAATTGCGGTCAGGACCTGTGTGGCGCGATCTGCTTTTGATAGCGGCCCGGTGTAATGCCGTAACGTTGGGTAAACGCACGGGTCAGATGCGCCTGATCGGTCAAGCCTACCGCTGCCGCGACGCTGGCTATGGCCTCACCCCTGGCAAGCATCTGTTTGGCTTCATAAAGCCGGTAAGCCATTAACATTTGCTGGGGCGTGACATGGAAATGATCGCGGAAGGCGCGTAAAAAATGCCACGGTGATAACGACGCTAATGCCGCCAGCGTGTCCAGCCTGACCGGCTCCCCAAGATGGGCGCGCAGGTAGTCGCGCACATCATCAAAACGGTGTCTGGCATCGACTTTACGCGCTGAGGCCATACGGGCCTGTGGACGGATGCGCACCAGCAGGTCTGACAGCAGACTATAACGCGCCAGGGCCGTATCGGCCTGCCACAGCGCCGCCAGACACTGCGACACAGGCTGCGCAAGTCGCACGTCCGTTCGCAGCGCATCCCCGAACCACCAGCCACGGTCGCCACTCAGCTCATCCATACAGTCGGGCTGGATGTAGATCATTTGATAACGCCAGCCCGTTTCGCAGGCCGATTCCCCAGTGTGCAGCTCATCAGGATTCATCATGACCAGAGAATGGACAGGGGCAGTGTAGTGCGTACCGCGGTAACGGAAGCGCTGTGCCCCGGCCTCGATGGTGCCGATGCCAAAGGCTTCGTGCGTATGCGGAGCAAAGGCATAACGGGAAATATGCGCCTGGTAAAGTTCCACGCCCGGCAGTTCAGGCAACTGCCGAAACAGCGCACGATCTTTTTCACAAGGAAAAACAGCTGGAACGCCTTCCACGTTATCGCTCCTTATCCGGTTGGCAGAATCTGCAAGCATGCCGTTAAAAGGGGATGAAATGCAAAGATTGTCATCCCCGGTTGAATACATGACACTGCGTAACAGGTGTATTGACGAGGAAACATCATGCAGCGTGTTGTAATGGTAGTTGATATGCAAAATGGCGTATTTACCACGCCGCGTTTCGATCGGGCTGGCCGGGTCAGGCAGATTAACCGCCTCATCGAACAGGCTGATCTTACGCTGTTTATTCAGCACAGCGAAGGCGACATGGTGCCAGGCAGCCAGGCCTTTGCGCTGTTACCCGAGATGGCTCAATCCCGGAATGCGCACTTTATTACCAAGACAGCCTGCGACAGTTTCTGGCGGACGTCCCTGGCCTCACTGCTGAGTGAACTGGCTATTCATGAGTTTGTTATTTGTGGGTGTGCCACTGATTACTGCGTCGACACCACCATCAAGGTCGGCGCAGGACTGGGCTATCGCATCACCGTCGCCGCTGACGCCCATACCACCGCCGACCGGACCTGTGCCAGTGCGGAACAGTTAATTGGCCAGCATAATGAAGTCTGGGCGGGCTTAAGTCTTCCGGGTAACGTACCACGCGTGATCGATACCGATACCGTGCTGGCCGGGTGGCGTTAAGCGATCACGCTTTCATCCGTATCAGACCATCTGACTCTTTCTTCATCCTGAGTCGCATCAGCCCGGCCAGTTATGGCCAATTTTGGAGGCGCTATGTTTGAGTCGTTTGCCTGGATCAATGAGCCTGCAACGTGGCAGTGCCAGAACGGTACGCTACAGGTCACCACCGATGATAAGACCGATTTCTGGCACAAGACCTGGTACGGGTTTGAGCGCTTTTCCGGCCATGTCTTTGCCACGGAGGTGGACGGCGACATGACTTTTCAGCTCAAAATCTGCGCAGACTTTACCACGCTGTACGATCAGGCCGGACTGATGCTGATACGCGACGCACAGCACTGGCTAAAAGCAGGAATTGAATATAACGATGGTGCGCCCGCCATTGGCAGCGTGCTGACGCTCGGCCATTCCGACTGGGCAACGGGGATATTTCCTGGCGATCCGCGAGCGTTCTGGCTCCGGCTGACGCGCAAAGGTGACAGCCTGAGACTGCAGTATTCGGCAGACGGACAAACGTGGCCTTTATTACGTCTGAGCTATTTTCCACCCGGTCCGCTCAGGATAGGTGCTATGTGTTGCACGCCGGAGCGTGCCGGCCTGGCGGTCACCTTCCGCGACATGCTTCTGACGCCGCCGCTGGATAAAGCACTGCATGATTTAAGTTAACGGCGGGCGCGTCGTCCAGAGATGTGATGACATGTTTTTTGTCGCCCGTGCCCGATCTTGCCCGGGCTTTCAGGATACAGGCCATCTATTTCGGCCAGGTCATGCCGGGTCATCGCGCCTCCAGTCCCGGCGCTGGATAAACCACGCCACGATGTGCGTGAAAGGCGGGAAGTGGTGCAGAGTTAAACCAGACATCCCCAACAAAACAAAAAAGCCCCGGTAATGGGGCTTTCTGCAACAGAGACTGACAGACGGCTTAGAACGGAATGTCGTCGTCAAAATCCATCGGCGGTTCGTTATTGTTGCTGGCCGGAGCGCTGGGCTGCTGCTGCGGACGAGACTGTGCGCCGCCGCTGAACTGGTTGTTATTGCCCTGCTGCGGTTGCTGAGGCTGGCCCCAACCGTTGTTGTTGCCCTGACCGCCGCCTGCTGGCGCGTTACCGCCCTGCTGACGTCCACCCAGCATCTGCATGGTGCCGCCCACGTTGACAACCACCTCCGTGGTGTAACGTTCCTGACCGCCCTGATCCTGCCATTTACGGGTGCGCAGCTGGCCTTCAATATACACCTGAGAACCTTTACGCAGGTATTCGCCCGCCACTTCCGCCAGTTTGCCAAACAGCACAACACGGTGCCATTCGGTGATCTCTTTGTTTTCACCGGTCTGCTTGTCGCGCCAGCTCTCAGAGGTAGCCAGCGTAATGTTGGCGACAGCGCCACCATTTGGCATGTAACGTACTTCCGGATCCTGACCCAGATTCCCGACAAGAATCACTTTGTTAACGCCACGACTGGCCATGTTGCTGTCTCCCGATGAATGATTACGTCAACTCTAAACGATCAATTCTAACACGTCCCGCGCCTGGTTTCCCAGTTTCGAGCAGTGTTCCATTTTTAATCATCTGCCGGAAAAAAGCAAAAAACTACTGGATATTTATTCAGTCTATTTTTTGTGCCATAATGATGCGTTTATTCTGGCCGTGTCACAGGGCGCGGTGAGTGCAGCTAATCCGGGAAAGGTGAATGGATAAGATCGAAGTTCGTGGTGCCCGCACCCATAATTTGAAAAACATCAACCTGACCATCCCTCGCGACAAACTCATTGTGGTTACTGGCCTTTCCGGGTCCGGTAAATCCTCTTTGGCGTTTGATACGCTGTATGCGGAAGGTCAACGCCGCTATGTGGAGTCGCTCTCTGCCTATGCGCGCCAGTTTCTGTCTTTAATGGAGAAGCCGGACGTCGATCATATTGAGGGTTTGTCGCCGGCCATCTCCATTGAGCAAAAGTCGACCTCGCATAACCCGCGATCGACGGTAGGCACGATTACGGAGATTCACGATTATCTGCGCCTGCTGTTTGCCCGCGTGGGTGAACCGCGCTGCCCGGACCATGATGTCCCGCTGGCTGCTCAGACAGTGAGCCAGATGGTCGATCAGGTGCTTGAACAGCCCGAAGGTCGCCGTCTGATGCTGCTGGCACCGGTCGTGAAAGATCGCAAAGGTGAACATACCAAAACGCTGGAAAACCTGGCGACGCAGGGCTACATCCGCGCCCGGATCGACGGCGAAGTGTGCGATCTTTCCGATCCTCCTAAGCTGGAACTGCAGAAAAAACACACCATTGAAGTGGTTATCGATCGCTTTAAAGTCCGCGATGATCTGGCGACACGCCTGGCGGAATCCTTTGAAACGGCGCTGGAACTCTCTGGCGGTACCGCGATTGTGGCCGATATGGACGACAGCGCGGCAGAAGAGTTGCTCTTCTCCGCGAACTTTGCCTGTCCGGTTTGCGGATACAGCATGAGTGAGCTGGAACCGCGTCTGTTTTCGTTTAACAACCCCGCCGGTGCCTGCCCGACCTGTGACGGTCTGGGTGTGCAGCAATATTTCGATCCCGATCGCGTAGTGCAAAATGCAGAGCTGTCGCTGGCAGGCGGCGCCATCCGTGGCTGGGACCGTCGTAACTTCTATTACTTCCAGATGCTGCGCTCACTCGCCGATCATCTCGACTTCGATATAGAAGCGCCGTTTAACAGCCTCAAGGACAGCGTGCAGAAAGTCATTCTGTACGGTTCCGGCAAAGAAACGATTGAATTTAAATATATTAATGACCGTGGCGACACCTCCGTGCGTCGCCATCCGTTCGAAGGCGTGCTGAACAATATGGAGCGCCGTTATAAAGAGACGGAATCCTCAGCGGTACGCGAAGAACTGGCGAAATTTATCAGCAATCGCGCCTGCGCCAGCTGTGAAGGCACGCGTCTGCGTCGTGAAGCGCGCCACGTCTATGTCGAAAACACCACGCTGCCGACCATTTCAGACATGAGCATCGGTCATGCCATGGCGTTTTTTGAAAATCTGAAACTCAGTGGTCAGCGGGCTAAAATCGCGGAAAAAGTGCTGAAAGAGATCGGCGATCGCCTGAGTTTTCTGGTCAATGTTGGCCTGAACTACCTGTCGATGTCGCGTTCTGCAGAAACATTGTCGGGCGGTGAAGCCCAGCGCATCCGTCTGGCAAGCCAGATTGGCGCCGGTCTGGTCGGCGTGATGTACGTACTGGATGAACCGTCAATCGGCCTGCACCAGCGCGATAACGAGCGCCTGCTGGGCACGCTGATTCACCTGCGCGACCTGGGTAATACCGTGATTGTGGTCGAGCACGATGAAGACGCGATTCGCGCCGCCGACCACGTGATCGATATCGGTCCCGGCGCGGGCGTGCACGGCGGCGCTATCGTCGCGGAAGGTACGGTTGAGCAGATTATGGCGGAAGAAGCTTCGCTGACCGGCCAGTTCCTCAGCGGCAAACGCGCAATCGCCGTGCCTGAAACGCGCGTGAAGGGCGATCCCTCGAAGGTCCTGAAAATTACGGGCGCGCGCGGTAACAACCTGAAGGACGTCACCTTAACGCTGCCTGTTGGCCTGTTTACCTGCATCACCGGCGTCTCCGGGTCAGGGAAGTCGACGCTGATCAACGATACGCTGTTCCCGATTGCCCAGCGCGCGCTGAACGGGGCCACCATTGCTGAGCCAGCACCGTATCGCGATGTCGCCGGTCTGGAGCACTTCGATAAAGTCATCGATATTGACCAGAGCCCCATCGGCCGCACGCCGCGTTCTAACCCGGCCACCTACACCGGTATTTTTACGCCGGTTCGTGAGCTGTTTGCCGGCGTGCCTGAATCACGTTCACGCGGTTATAACCCAGGCCGTTTCAGCTTTAACGTGCGTGGCGGACGTTGTGAGGCCTGTCAGGGCGACGGCGTGCTGAAAGTGGAAATGCACTTCCTGCCGGATATTTATGTGCCGTGCGATCAGTGCAAAGGCAAACGCTATAACCGTGAAACGCTGGAGATTAAATACAAAGGCAAAAGCATTCACGAAGTGCTGGAAATGACGATTGAGGAAGCGCGTGAGTTCTTTGATGCCGTTCCTGCCCTGGCGCGTAAGCTGCAAACGCTGATGGACGTTGGATTGTCCTATATCCGCCTGGGTCAGTCGGCCACCACCCTGTCCGGTGGTGAAGCGCAGCGCGTCAAGCTGGCGCGTGAGCTGTCGAAGCGCGGCACGGGACAGACGTTGTATATTCTGGATGAGCCCACCACCGGGTTACATTTTGCCGATATCCAGCAACTGCTCGAAGTGCTGCATCAACTGCGCGATCAGGGCAACACCATCGTGGTCATTGAGCACAACCTCGACGTCGTGAAAACGGCGGACTGGATTGTCGACCTGGGGCCGGAAGGCGGCAGTGGCGGCGGTGAAATTCTGGTGGCAGGCACGCCAGAAACCGTGTCCGAATGTGAAAAATCACATACGGCCCGCTTCCTTAAGCCCTTGTTGAAAAAATAAAATTGCAGGCCCGCATCACGCGGGCCTTCTTACAGGGATTGCACAATTTACCCTGAAAAATGCAGGATCAGGCAAGATTCAGACACATATAGGCATATACGCTTTTCCCTCCCCTGACTATCCTTAATTCGTTCCCCTTTGGTACGCCCCGGGCGTCACCTTCTTGCTGCGCGCGTTATGCTGCGGCGTTGATCGAAAAATCACGACACACTTTAACTGGAGACACCATGAACATTACCCATGCGTATGCTGCTCAGGATGCAAAGTCCAAACTGGCACCGTTTGATTTCAAACCGCGTGAGCTTCGTGCTCATGACGTACAGCTTGACGTGCTGTTTTGTGGCGTTTGTCATTCTGACTTGCATCAGGCGCGCAATGAGTGGAAAAACACCATTTTTCCTGTGGTTCCGGGACACGAGATTGTTGGCCGCGTGACCGCAGTCGGCCCCGAGACGCAGAAGTACAAAGTCGGCGACCTGGTCGGCGTTGGCTGTATGGTTGATTCCTGCCGCAGCTGCCCAAGTTGTCAGGAAGGTCTGGAGCAGTACTGTGAAAATGGCTTTGTCGGCACGTATAACGGTCAGGATCGCCAGACAGGGGCTATCACCTACGGTGGATACTCCACCTCTATGGTAGTGGATGAAAGCTTTGTGCTGCGCGTTCCAGAAAACCTGGAGCTGGCCGGTGTGGCACCGCTGCTGTGTGCCGGTATCACCACCTATTCACCGCTGCGTCACTGGAATGTCGGCCCGGGTAAAAAAGTCGGGATCGTGGGGCTGGGTGGACTGGGGCACATGGGCGTAAAAATTGCTCACGCGATGGGCGCGCATGTCGTGTTATTCACCACCTCACCGTCAAAAATCGAAGACGGAAAACGTCTGGGCGCAGACGAAGTGGTCATTTCGAAAGATGCCGACCAGATGGCGCAACATGCCAACAGTTTTGACTTCATTCTTAACACAGTGGCGGCGCAACACGACCTTAATCCGTTTATCACCTTGCTGAAGCGTGACGGCAATATGACTCTGGTCGGCGCGCCTGAACACGATCATCCCGCGCCACAGGTTTTCAATTTGATCTTTAAACGCCGCAGCATCGCTGGCTCGCTGATTGGCGGTATCGCTGAAACCCAGGAGATGCTGGATTTCTGTGGCAAACACGGCATCACGTCAGATATTGAGCTGATCGCCATGGATCAGATCAACGAGGCTTACGAACGTATGCTGAAGAGCGATGTAAAATATCGCTTTGTCATTGATATCGATACGCTGCGTAAAAACGCGGCGGCGTAATCCTGTCCTGTGCCCTTTCCCACGCCGGGAAAGGGCCGTTACCGCCCGGTATCTGCCTGCTGAAAAGAGGCATCCACCAGATAGTAAATTTGCGAATCTTTCAGCGTGCCGTCTAAAAACAGCGTGTTCCAGTGTGATTTATTCAGATGTTCACTGGGAAACACATCGCTGTGCTCATCCCGCATCAGTTCTGCCAGCGCGGGCGAGGATTTGAGCGACACCGCCGGACGCCCTTTGACTTCATGCACCATGGCAAACAGCACGCCGTTGCTCTTGATCTGCGTAGCTTTCCAGTCGCTGTGAACGCTCTGCTCTGCGCCGGGTTTGCTCATGCAGTACGTCAGTAAGTCCGAATTATTCATACTCATTCCCCTTGTAAGGTCGCCACAATACGTCGGGCTCCGCCATGAATACGATGTTCCCCCAGCCAAATGCCCTGCCAGGTGCCCAGTACCAGCTGTCCACGCTGCACCGGTAACATCAGTGAAACGCCCAGCGTGGACGACTTAATGTGGGCGGGCATGTCGTCACGGCCTTCGTAATCGTGTTGATAAGGAGCCGCTTCCGGGACATGGCGAATAAAGTGTTGTTCCATGTCGCTCCGCACTGTCGGATCGCAGTTTTCATTCAGCGTCAGTGAGGCCGACGTATGCTGCAACAGCAAATGGAGTAATCCGGTGTGGATATCACGGAGTGCGGGCAACTGTTGCACAATCTCTTCCGTTACGAGGTGAAAACCTCGCGATTTTGCGCTTAAGGTCAACGTTTGTTGATACCACATACTTTTTTCCTGAATCTGTGAGACACAGTTAAGTGTGCAGAATGTGGCGCAAAGGTAAACCCGATCCGTAAAAATAAAAAAGCCGCCAACAAGGTTGGCGGCCCGGGGAAGATTGTGTGCGGAATTACATTACTGCCGCAAAGGCTTCCGCGACCTGATGCACGTTTTTGCTGTTCAGACCTGCCACACACATACGGCCGCTGCCGACGAGGTAGATCCCAAACTCTTCACGCAGGCGATCCACCTGCTGCGCACTCAGGCCGGTGTAGCTGAACATCCCGCGCTGCTTCAACAGGTAGTCGACGTTTTTACCGGGTAGCGCCGTACTCATCACCTGTACCAGCGCCTGGCGCATGTCGATAATGCGCAACCGCATGGCTTCGACCTCAGCCAGCCAGTTAGCTTTCAGCGTAGCGTCGTTTAACACGCGGGCCACAACCTGTGCGCCGAAGTTTGGCGGGCTGGAATAGTTACGGCGGACGGTCGCTTTGAGCTGACCTAATACGCGGCTGGCCTCTTCAGCGCTGTCACATACCACAGACAGGCCGCCGACGCGCTCGCCATACAGCGAGAAGATTTTTGAAAAGGAGTTGCTGACCAGCGCAGGCAGACCTGCCGCAGCAACCGCACGCATCGCGTACGCATCCTCTTCCATGCCAGCACCAAAGCCCTGATAAGCGATATCCAGGAACGGGATCAGCTCCTGTGCTTTCAGCACGGCAACGGTTTCGTCCCACTGCGCATTGGTCAGGTCGGCCCCGGTTGGGTTATGACAGCACGGATGCAGCAGCACGATGCTTTGCTTTGGCAGGGTTTTAAGCGTGCTCAGGAAGGCATCAAAACGTACGCCGTTGGTTTCCGGGTCATACCACGGATAGGTCTTCACCTCGAAACCGGCACCGTTAAAGATGGCGATATGGTTTTCCCAGGTCGGATCGCTGACCCAGACGTTGGACTGCGGGAAATAACGCTTCAGGAAATCCGCACCGACTTTCAACGCACCTGAGCCGCCCAGGGTCTGAATCGAGGCGATCTGGCCCGCTTTTAATACGGGATGATCGGCCCCGAACAGCAGTGGCGCTATCGCGTTGCGGTAGGTATTTAATCCTTCCATAGGCAGATAGAGCGAAGCCTGCTGCGGTTCGGCACGTAATTGCTCTTCAGCATCAGCCACCGCCTGCAGCTGAGGAATGATGCCTTGCTCGTTGTAATAAAGCCCAATACTCAGGTTCACTTTATGCTCGCGCGGATCCTGTTTAAAGGCTTCCATTAGCGACAAAATCGGGTCGCCAGCATAGGCATCAACGTTCTGGAACACGGTGCAGATCTCCATGATTGTTCTTGAAATAAAAAAGGGCGATTAAACCCTGTACCGCCCGGGACGATGGTTCATTGCGATGATCATATTCAGTACCACCGCGCCCGCAATGGACGCAAGCAACATCGGCAGGCTGACGACAAACAGCGAGGCCAGCACCACGCAGGTATCGACCGCCATTTGCAGTTTACCGGCGCGAATGCCGAAACGGTCTTGCAGCCAGAGCGCCAGGATATTGATCCCGCCCAGGCTGGCTTTATGGCGAAACAACACTATAAACCCAATCCCCATGATGACGTTACCGAACAATGCCGCATAAAAAGGATTCAGTGTGGAAAAATGCATAAACAGGGGATGAAGATGGGTAAAAAGCGACACCAGCCCCACGGCACAAAAGGTTTTTAGCGTAAATTCCCAGCCCATTCGCTTCACAGCCAGCCAGTAGAACGGCAGGTTGATTACAAAGAAAACGCTGCCAAATGACAGGGGCGACAGATAGATGATAAGGAATGCCAGTCC
The DNA here is from genome assembly GCF_043546245.1 of Pantoea sp. SGAir0180. Lineage (NCBI taxonomy): Bacteria > Pseudomonadati > Pseudomonadota > Gammaproteobacteria > Enterobacterales > Erwiniaceae > Pantoea > Pantoea sp. SGAir0180. Next base: position 3,492,666 of record NZ_CP028071.1, read on the forward strand.
AGCCGTGCTGCCGGTCAATGCGCCTGCCTGCTTCAGCATGAGCACACCAAACGAGACCATTAAGGTGCCGAGCAGGATAGCCAGCGCATCTTCAAGGCGAGAGTGAGGAATATCGGCGGGTTGTACAATGTTGTCCATAAAGCAGTCTCAATGCGGATGATGCAGCACCAATGCAATAACTGCGCCAGCCTGTGCAGGCGCTCAGGCATAAGCGTCTTACCGGATTTTACTGCCCCGCCGGGACGGTCGATTGTGCATCGTCCGACTCAAATATGCATAAAAAACGCATCATGCTGCCACATCATGCACCATCTGCGCGCATTATGCCCTTTTTTGGCGCACAGCCTGCTGTTCGCCCATCATTAATCCGTTCTCTTTGAGTCTGCCCAGTACCACCGATGTTTTGACATGGGAAACGCTCTGGTGACCGGCTAACAGCTGGCTGATTACCGCGCTCAGTGAGGCCAAATCGGCCACGGCGACTTTCAGCAGGTAGTCGGCATCACCGGTGGTTTTATAGGCATCAATAATTGCGTCTTCCTGTTCCACCATGCGATGGAAGCTGTCGACATAGTCGGCGGTATGGTTAATGAGCCGCACTTCAATGAGTCCGACAATGCCCAGCCCCACCGCGTCCGGCGACAGCCGTGCGTGATAGCCAAGAATCAGGTTGGCCTGTTCAAGATTGATACGCCGACGTGAACATTGTGAAGCAGAAAGACCGACCAAATCGCTGAGTTCCTGATTGGTCAAACGGCCATTAGACTGGAGCAGAGTAAGAATTTTTAGATCGTAATCGTCTACGTGCGTCATGCTGTTTCCGTCGCGTGTCAGTGTCGCTTTGCTACAGATAACCCGATTCACTGCGACGTTGTCCAACACTATTTTGCACGGTCCTGCCTGCCATGCACAGATCGTGCATGACAGGCCAGTGACGGATTATTCGTCGTCGTACTGCGGGCCTGCATAGTTATCAAAGCGTGACCACTGACCGTTAAATGTCAGGCGTACGGTACCGATCGGGCCGTTACGCTGCTTACCCAGAATGATCTCTGCGATCCCTTTCAGGTCGCTGTTTTCGTGATAAACCTCGTCACGATAAATAAACATGATCAGGTCAGCATCCTGCTCGATCGAACCCGATTCACGCAGATCCGAGTTTACGGGACGTTTATCGGCACGTTGCTCCAGGGAGCGGTTCAGCTGAGATAACGCCACCACGGGCACGTTAAGCTCTTTTGCCAGCGCTTTTAATGAACGGGAAATCTCGGCAATCTCCAGCGTACGGTTATCTGACAATGCGGGCACGCGCATCAACTGCAGGTAGTCGATCATGATCAGACTGAGGCCACCGTTTTCACGATAGATGCGACGCGCGCGGGAACGGACCTCGGTCGGCGTCAGGCCAGAAGAATCATCGATATACATATTCTTCTTTTCCAGCAAAATGCCCATCGTGCCGGAAATGCGCGCCCAGTCTTCATCGTCAAGTTGACCGGTACGAATACGGGTTTGGTCAACCCGCGACAAGGAGGCCAGCATACGCATCATGATCTGTTCGCTGGGCATCTCCAGACTGAAAATCAGTACCGGTTTGTCCTGCAGCATCGCCGCGTTTTCACAAAGGTTCATGGCGAACGTGGTTTTACCCATTGAGGGACGTGCGGCCACGATAATTAAGTCTGAGCGTTGCAGCCCGGCCGTTTTCTTATTCAGATCCTGATAACCGGTATCGATGCCCGTGACGCCATCGTGCGGCGTCTGAAACAGCGACTCAATCCGTGAAACCGTCGCTTCCAGAATTTGTTCGATGTTTTTGGGGCCATCGTCTTTGTTAGCCCGCGCCTCAGCGATTTTAAATACGTTCGACTCGGCAAAATCCAGCAGGTCTTCACTGCTGCGCCCCTGGGGATCATAACCGGCATCGGCTATCTGATTCGCCACGGCGATCATTTCGCGCACGACCGCACGTTCACGCACGATATCCGCGTAAGCGCCGATGTTCGCCGCACTGGGCGTGTTTTTCGCCAGCTCAGCCAGGTAAGCAAATCCGCCGGCCATCTCCAGTTCGCCGCGCGTTTCCAGCGATTCTGACAGCGTAATCAGGTCGATAGGTTTGCTGTTTTCCAGCAGGCGCTGCATCTCTGAGAAAATAAGACGGTGCGAGCGATTGAAAAAATCATTTGCCACGACGCGTTCGGACACGTTGTCCCAGCGCTCGTTATCCAGCATTAACCCACCCAGCACCGACTGCTCCGCTTCCAGCGAATGCGGGGGCATTTTCACGCCTTCTAACTGGCGATCCTGCGTTTCGTTCGATTTGTTGGTGGGTTTATTTCCTGCCATAGTGAATGCATTACCGATCTTCTGTGGGGACGCGCAAGTATACCTCAGTTAAGGGGCGTGCCTCACCTTCATGATGAAACAATCACAGGAGTAAGCATGGCAAAGCGTATTCAGTTCAACGCACACGGCGGCCCGGATGTCCTGACCTGGATTGATTTTGAGCCTGCCGATCCCGCGGATAATGAAATCCAGGTCGAAAACCGCGCGATTGGCATTAACTATATTGATACTTACGTGCGCAGCGGGCTGTATCCGACAGGTCATTTTCCCTCTGGTCTGGGCACCGAGGCGGCGGGCGTGGTCACCCGCGTGGGATCGGCGGTCACGCGTTTCAAACGCGGCGATCGCGTCGTGTACTGTCAGGCCGCACTCGGGGCTTACAGCGAGCTGCATAACGTGGCGGAAGACCGTCTGATGCTGTTACCCGACGCCATCAGTTTCGAGCAGGCTGCCGCCAGTTTTTTGAAAGGCCTGACGACGCAGTACCTGTTACGACAGACCTATAAGCTCAAAGCCGACGAAATTTTTCTGTTTCATGCCGCGGCGGGTGGCGTGGGGTTGATTGCCTGCCAGTGGGCAAAAGCGCTCGGTGCCCATCTGATCGGCACCGTCGGCTCCGCCGAAAAGGCGACACTGGCCAAAAACGCGGGAGCCTGGGCCACCATTAATTATCAGCAAGAGGACATTGCACAACGGGTCAGTGAGCTGACCGACGGCAACAAGGTTGGCGTGGTGTACGACTCTGTGGGGAAAGCGACCTGGGAAGCCTCGCTGGACTGCCTGCGTCGTCAGGGACTGATGGTGAGCTTCGGGAATGCTTCAGGGCCGGTGACCAATGTTGATCTCAGCATTTTAAATAAGAAAGGCTCGCTGTTTGTTACCCGTCCTTCCCTGTTCGGCTACATCACCAATCGTCAGGAGCTGGAAACGGCCAGTGCAGAATTATTCTCTTTACTGGCAAGTGGCGCCATTAAGGTCGATGTGCCCGAGCAGCAAAAATTTGCACTGAAAGAGGCCAGCCGCGCTCACCAGTTACTGGAGAGCCGCGCGACGCAGGGATCGAGCCTGCTGATTCCCTGATGTAAAAAGGGCTTCCCGCAGGAAGCCCTTCTTTTATTTTTCATTCGCACTGATGTAGGGGCAGAAGCGATGAATATGTTATGAATCAACGACAGCTATCCTGACAGAAAACATAAGTAAAAAGTATGATTGTTGTTAATATTCTGAGCACCAATTTTTCACTGTGTGATCACGCACACATTTATCCCCTGCCATTCCGCTCCAGCCTGCGGATCCTGCGCCTGTACAGGACGCGCTGGCGAGTGTCTTCGTCAGTGAAAAAGCGCCGACAGAGCCATACTGCGGCCACGGCCAGCAGTAGCCAGGGCAGCACCTTCACAATCAGCATCACCATGCCGCCGACAAACATCACGATCGTGGCCACGACCAGGGCAGCAATGACGCCGATTAAGGACACGCCAGTCAGCAACAGCATCAGGAAGAAACCGAATACAAAAATAATGTCCATTTGTTCACTCCTCACGATGAATACGTTACGTATTACAAGAACCATGCCAACAAGTAACCTGTTGATAGTGATGAGTTAAGTATGAAGTATGCAAAATCAACCTGGCGAGATTCACCAGATTATGGTGAAAAAAAACCAGCCGGCTGGCTGGTTTAACTGTATCAGGCTTCCTGAGGGATCTTATCGGCGACCAGTGCTAATGCAGCCTCCAGTACCCGCACATCGGCACCGGGCTTATGGGCATTCTCGCTAAGGTGACGACGCCACTGGCGCGCGCCAGGGATCCCCTGGAACAGCCCCAGCATATGCCGCGTCACATGGCCAAGGTACGTGCCTTTTGCCAGCTCGGCTTCAATATAAGGGTACATGGCGCGCACCACCGCCACCGGATCAGCGGCAGGCTGTTCCCGGCCAAACACTTCCCGATCGACATGCGCCAGGATGCCGGGGTTTTGATAGGCCTCGCGGCCCATCATGACACCATCCAGGTGCTGAAGATGCGTTTTAGCCTCTTCCAGCGTTTTCACGCCGCCGTTAATGGCAATCGTCAGTTGTGGAAAATCACGCTTTAACTGATAAACCCGGGGGTAATCAAGCGGTGGAATCTCGCGGTTTTCTTTCGGACTCAGACCCGAAAGCCATGCCTTGCGCGCATGAATGATAAAGGTGTCGCAGCCACCGCGCTCTGCCACAGTGCCGATAAAATCGGTCAGGAAGGCATAGCTGTCCTGTTCATCGATACCGATACGGGTTTTGACCGTGACCGGAATATCCACCACATCACGCATCGCTTTAATGCCGTCAGCGACCAGCCCGGCTTCCGCCATCAGGCAGGCACCAAAGCGGCCATTCTGAACACGATCTGACGGGCAACCCACATTGAGGTTAACTTCATCGTAACCGCGCTGTTCAGCCAGCGCCGCACACTGCGCCAGTGCAGCCGGATCGCTGCCGCCCAGTTGTAACGCGACCGGGTGCTCCTCTTCACCAAAGGCCAGATAATCGCCTTTACCGTGAATAATGGCTCCCGTGGTGACCATTTCGGTATACAGAAGCGTATCGCCGGTCAGCAGACGATGGAAATAGCGACAGTGACGATCCGTCCAGTCGAGCATGGGTGCAACAGAGAAGCGTTGGGAGGAAAAAGTGTCGGTCATGAAGCGCAGTCGATCCGGTGGTTAACAGTGATGATATTCTGCGCAAGGATAGCATAAGGGCGGGCGACAAGGTATCGCCCGCCCGTTAATGGCACGGAATCAGAAGTTAAATCCGAGTTGCGCCATGGCACCCCAGGTATTGTTTTGCCCCACCGAGCCTGCCAGATCCAGATGCACAGAATTGTTGAACGGTGACAGCCCAAAGCCTGCGGTCGCCACATTTTCGTCGTTGGAACGCATATCTGCGCGATAACCGGCACGTAACTGCAACCAGTCCAGTACGCGATATTCTGCGCCCACGCCTGCATACTGGCTGTTTTCCTGAGATTTGAAACGGTGCGTTTCGGTCAGGTCAACATCGCCTGTCAGCGTGACCGGCCCTTTATCCCAGGCTAAACCCGCCGTCACTAATGGACGGATTTCATAGGTATCCTGATAGCCATTCACCTCTTTGGTTTGCAGGTCACGTGATACCAGGTTCTGTCCGGTCACGCCTAATGTCCAGTTTTCTGCGAATACCGTCGCCAGGCCGGCGTCAACGTTGAACCCGCTTTCGGTGCTGCGGTAGCGGCCATCCCGTAAATCGTTTTTATCGTAGTTATAAACGCTGGCGGAATAGTTATACAGCCAGGTCTTTTGCAGCTTAGGCGTCACACCAATCGACACCGGATGGCCGGCAATCGTGAACTCACGGGCAACGGCGATACCATAATCGGTATTCAGCGCAGCCAGCCCGTTCGCGCTGGAGCCCAGCAAGTTTTGTACATTAGGCAGACCAAATACACCGCCAGGAATACCGGCAAACGTTCCGTCAGCCACGCCTTGTAAAATAACGATATCGCCTTCTTTTACATTCGCGCGGACATGCGCCGTACCATAGGCTTTGGTGACAAAGGCAAAAGGCAGCGTTTCATTCGGAACGGTGACTGCAATCGCGACACCTGCTGTCGCGTTGGCTTTGTTACCGCGTAAATCTCTGAGCGTATTGGCCAGATCCCCTGACGCAGCCTGTATCTCAGGAATACGGCGCAGCAGCTCTAACGTCGAGGCATTATCAAACAGATCCTGATAGCGATTTACCGTGTCAGTAATGTTATCGATCTTATCGATCATCTTGTCTTTATCAGTAATTTGCGCGCCCGCACTGGGAAAAATGATGCTGACGTTGTCATCGGGTTTTGCTTTGGTCATTAACGCCGGGTTAGCTAAAACGGCAGACCCGTAGGTAGAAGATGCCACGCCCGTTCCCCCCATTGCATCGTTACGGGCATCGTACCAGGTTCCCGCGGCCAGCGCGGATGATGAAAAAACCAGAGCATTAAACACTGCAGGGAAAACCAGAACGGAACGTGGGACGGTTAATTTTGCCATTTGCTTATCATCACCTGAAAAATTGCCGTTAAAACATTAACGACCGAATAGTTTGTTAGCCCCATTGTGGAGGATGGCTAACGCTTTATTGCTGTGAATTCAGAGTAAATAGTGGCGCAATTCCATTGATTGATTATTTTTCGATCCGTTATGTCTGGTTACCATCCAAAAAGCGTTAACAGAAGGAGGCCGGGACCAGCACTTTATTAAGAACTTTTAAACATTAGTTCTTAACTCAGTGAGATGTAAAGCAAAAGGAAAAAATATTTACAAACATTCTGACATATATTGGCCTCGCAGACGGGCGCAAAGTCGTAAGGAACAGATAAGCACGGGTAAAGGGAGGAGGTGCAGACAGGCAAGGTGCATCGTACATATCATTAATGTGATAAGATAACATCACCTGTCAAACGGAGAAATTCCATGTCAACCATGACGCCAGAGCAAATCATGACCCAGGCTGAGAAACTGTGTTTACAGCGCGGTGTTCGCCTGACGACCCAGCGTGCAGAGGTCCTGCGGTTGATGGCCGGACAGCCAGGATCGATCAGTGCTTATGACCTGCTTGATCAGTTGCGTGTCAGTGAGCCCCAGGCCAAGCCTCCTACCGTCTACCGTGCGCTGGATTTTCTTCTTGAGCAGGGTTTTATCCACCGCGTCGAGTCCAATAACAGCTATGTGATGTGCCACCATTTCGACGCACCCGCCCATACATCGGTGATGCTGGTCTGCGATCGCTGTGCACTGGTCACGGAAAAGCAGGCGCAGGGCGCAGAAAAAATCATCGCATCACTGGCGCAAGAGGCAAGCTTTGTCCTGCGGCATAGCGTGATAGAGGCGCACGGGTTATGTGAAAACTGTGCGGAAGTTGAAGCCTGTGAACAGCATGAACATTGTGATCATGACCATCAGGCTGACGGGAAGAAACGCAGTAAACGAAGTTAATTGCACATCCTTGTGCGGTCTGGCCGGCATGAGCGTACCGGCCCGGGTAGGAGCATCCCTGAATAACGTGATTACCAGCGGTAATCCTTGTTGTGACCTTCCCAGTCCGTTACTTCTTTCTCCGCCTGATCTTTCGCGTAGCCGTAACGTTCCTGAATTTTGCCGACCAGCTGATCGCGTTTACCTTCAATGACTTGCATGTCATCATCGGTCAGCTTGCCCCATTTTTCTTTCATTTTTCCTTTGAACTGTTTCCAGTTACCACTCGCTTCGTCTTTATTCATTGCAGACCTCCACGTCATCCTTCGATTTCGTTTTATTTTGCCATCAGGCAAAATTACGATATAAAGCGCTGTTTAATAGCGCCATTCAAAGATAATTGTAGTAGCTAATTTCAGTTTTGCCGGAAAAAATGAAAATTTTATGTATCCTGCGTCATATTTCAGGCAAGTTGCTCAGGCGCTAAACCAGGTGCCATTGCGCCAGTGCCTGCGCCAGACCAGCCAAAGTGACAGGCCGCGAAGCGCCAGAAAAACGGCTATCGCCAGCCATAAGCCGTGATTACCGATAAAAGGCACGGTTAACAGCGTCAGGAAATAGCCCAGTGCGGCAATCGCCATACTGTTGCGCATTTCTCTTCCGCGCGTCGCACCAATAAACATGCCATCCAGCAGATAGCACCAGACGCCAACCAGCGGCATGACAACCTGCCACGGCAGAAAGCGGTCAGCCGCCTGTTGAAGTGCGGGAATCGATGTCAGGAGAGCCACGATCTGATAGCCACAAACAGCATAGACCACGGAGAAAAACAGCGCGACTGACAGTGCCTGACGGCAGGCAGCAATCCATACCAGTTGCAACCGGCTGCCGTCTTTTGCGCCGTGTGTCTCACCAGCAAAAGCTTCGACGGCGTAAGCAAAGCCATCCAGCGCATAGGCGGTAAACGTCATGAACATCAGCAGGATGGCATTTACCGCCACCACATCAGGTCCGATATGCGTTCCCAGCACGGTCAGAGAGGCAAAGCAAAGCTGTAACAGTAAGGTACGCAGCAGGATGTCGCGATTCAGGCGAAGCAGGCGGTGGATATCGCCACGCCAGCTATGGACCAGACTGTGCAGCGTGATGCCGCGCAGCGCCAGCACGCGCCAGACCATAAGTGCCCCAACCAGCAACGTCGCATACTCCGCGATAGCCGTCGCGGCTGCAGCCCCGGCGACGCCCCAGTGCAGCACCAGCACCAGCCAGAGGTCCAGCAGAATATTGATAACGTTGCCCACCACCAGCAGGATGACCGGCGCTCTGGCATACTGTACGCCCAGCAGCCAGCCCAGAATCACCAGGTTAGCCAGCATGGCGGGCGCACTGAGCCAGCGAATATGGATAAACAGCGCAGCCTGCTCAAGCACAGCGGCCTCTCCGCCGATAAAGCGGGTTGCTAATGCCGTGACAGGATGACGCAGGGCAATAAACAGGCTGCCGGCCAGTAAGGCAATGATCAGGGGCTGTGCCAATGCGCGCGCCAGCGCCGTTTTGTCGCCCGCGCCAAACGCCTGAGCCGTCAGGCCTGTCGTGCTCATACGCAGAAAAAGCAGCAGCATGAAGATAAAACTGGTAACGGTCGTCCCGACCGCAACGCCGCCCAGATAAACCGGGCTGTCGAGATGGCCAATAACGGCTGTATCGACTAAACCGAGCAGAGGAACGGTGATATTTGACAGGATCATGGGCAGCGCCAGCCGCCACAGTTTTTTATCAGTAGCTGTCAGGAAGCGCATGTAACGTCCGTGCAATGCGCCGCTGGTGTTGCAGATGAACCCACAGCGGCAAAACAGGGGCAGACTGGGTAACGTCAAGGTTGACGTAAAGAGCCAACCTTAAGAAGAGTTATAACCACTCACCGTTACGTACGATGCCAACCGCCAGACCTTCAACCGTCAGCGACTGCGCACGCGTATCGACAATGATAGGCTCAAAATCCGTATTTTCAGGTAACAGATGCACCACTGATCCCTGCTTTTTCCAGCGCTTCACGGTGACTTCGTCATCAATGCGCGCTACCACCACCTGACCATTACGCACTTCCTGCGTTTTATGCACGGCCAGCAAATCACCATCCATGATGCCAATGTCTTTCATTGACATGCCGCTAACGCGCAGCAGGAAATCGGCAGAGGGCTTGAACATGTCTGGATCCACTTTGTAGTGGGTTTCGATATGTTCCTGGGCCAGCAACGGCTCACCCGCCGCAACGCGCCCAATGAGTGGCAGGCCATCTGAAGGTTCTTCTTCCATTAACAAACGGATACCGCGGGACGCACCAGAGACGATTTCAATCACGCCTTTACGCGACAGCGCTTTCAGATGCTCTTCTGCCGCGTTAGGTGAGCGGAAGCCCAGTTGCGCAGCAATTTCTGCACGCGTAGGCGGCATGCCCGTTTGATTAATGTGGTCGCGAATCAAGTCGTAGACCTGTTGCTGCCTGCTGGTTAATGCTTTCATCCCGCCCCCTGGTTGTTTATACAGTCGCTGTGAGTATATACAGGTATTGGTGAAATGGAAACCAAAAGTCAGGCCAAAATCAGTAATTTGACGGGAGATGGAATGCTTATCGCAAATGCGACCAAAGTAGCGTTCCCCAAACGAACAGGGCCAGTACTATTGCCAGCAAAACAGCGGCCGATCCCATATCTTTGGCACGGCCGGCAAGAGGATGTCGTTCCTGCCCTGTGCGGTCCACCACTGCTTCGATGGCGCTGTTCAGAACTTCAACAATCATCACCAGCATGACCGCGCCAATCATCAGGATGCGCGAAATAGTATCGACATCCAGCCAGCAGGCCAGGATAATTGCCGCCAGTGAAATTACGGCTTCCTGGCGGAAGGCAGCTTCATGCTGCCAGGCGGCGCGAAGACCTTGCCATGAGTAGCCAGCCGCTTTCACAATCCGGGTAATGCCGGTGACATTATTTGTCATGATAAAGGAACTCTTTTCAAAGGATTGACGTCAATACCGGGCAGCGCACAATTGTCGCTGTCACAGATTTTTGCTGCGCGTTCTGATATGCTTGCGCCGCTTTGCTAACAAGAGGCTTCATGTTGTCTATGTCAGGTTGGCGTAAAATTTTTTATAAATTGCTGAACTTACCCCTTTCATTTCTGGTAAAGAGTAAGGCCATTCCGGCTGATCCCGTCTCCGAACATGGGCTGGATCCTACCCGGCCTATTATGTATGTCCTGCCTTATGATTCAAAGGCCGATCTCCTGACTTTACGCGCGCAGTGCATCCGGCACGATCTGCCTGATCCGCTTATTCCGCTGGAGATAGACGGCGCCCTGTTGCCGCGTCATGTCTTTATTAATGACGGTCCGCGTGTGTTCCCCTATTTCGTGCCCAGCCTTGAATCGGTCAAAATCTTCCACGAGTATCTTGATCTGCACCGCAGCAACCCTGAACTTGATGTTCAGATGTTACCGGTTTCAGTCATGTTTGGCCGTGCGCCGGGTCGGGAAGTCCAGGGCGACGATCATCCGCCTCATTTGCGGCTCCTTAACGGCATTCAAAAATTCTTTGCCGTTCTCTGGCATGGCCGCGACAGTTTTGTGCGTTTTTCGCCCACGGTCTCCCTGCGTCGTATGGCGACCGAACACGGTACCGACAAGTCGATTGCGCAGAAGCTGGCTCGCGTAGCGCGCATCCACTTTGCCCGTCAGCGCCTGGCCGCGGTGGGACCGCGTCTGCCGGCTCGCCAGGATTTATTCAATCGCCTGTTGCAGTCGAAAGCGATTGAAAAAGCCGTGGAAGACGAGGCGCGTAGCAAGAAAATCTCCCATGAGAAAGCGCAGCAAAACGCCATTGAAATGATGGAAGAAATTGCGGCCAACTTTTCCTACGAAGCGATTCGTATCACCGACCGCGTGATGGGTTGGCTCTGGAGCCGACTCTATCAGGGGATCAACGTTAACGGCGGTGAGCGGGTACGTCAGCTGGCGCAGGACGGCCATGAAATTGTTTATGTGCCTTGCCACCGCAGCCATATGGACTACCTGCTACTGTCTTATGTGCTGTATCACCAGGGCCTGGTTCCGCCGCATATTGCCGCAGGGATTAACCTGAACTTCTGGCCTGCCGGGCCGATTTTCCGTCGTCTGGGTGCCTTCTTTATTCGTCGTACCTTTAAAGGCAACAAGCTCTATTCAACCGTGTTCCGTGAATACCTTGGCGAGCTCTTTACCCGCGGCTATTCCGTCGAGTATTTCGTGGAAGGTGGACGCTCACGTACCGGCCGACTGCTGGATCCGAAAACCGGCACCCTCTCTATGACGCTGCAGGCCATGCTGCGCGGCGGCACGCGACCTATTACGTTAGTGCCCATTTACATCGGTTATGAACATGTAATGGAAGTGGGTACTTACGCTAAAGAGCTACGCGGTGCGGCAAAAGAGAAAGAAGGCTTTATGCAGATGGTGCGCGGCCTGCGTAAGCTGCGCAACCTGGGCCAGGGTTATGTGAACTTTGGTGAGCCGTTGCCGCTGATCAACTATCTGAACAAGCGCGTACCGGAATGGCGTGAGTCTATCGATCCCATTGAAGCGCAACGTCCGGGCTGGTTAACGCCAACGGCCAATGATATCGCCGCCACCATCATGGTACGTATTAATGAAGCCGGGGCCGCGAACGCCATGAACCTGTGCGTAACGGCACTGCTCGCTTCACGCCAGCGTTCACTGACCCGTGAACAGCTGATTGAGCAGCTGGAATGCTATACCCAGTTATTACGTAATGTGCCCTACTCGCCGGATGCCACTTTGCCTGACATGTCTGCGGAAGCGTTGCTGGATCACGCGCTGAGTATGAACAAGTTTGAGAGTGAGAAGGACAGCATTGGCGACATCATTATTCTGCCGCGCGAGCAGGCGGTGCTGATGACCTATTACCGGAATAACATCCACCATATGTTGGTGATGCCCTCTCTGATTGCGACCATCATCCAGCAGCACCGTAACCTGAGCGAAGCCGAACTGCTGCGCCAGGTCAGCCTGATTTACCCCATGCTGAAGAGCGAGCTGTTCCTGCGCTGGGGCAACGACCAGCTGCCGCAGCTGCTGGCTGACTTATGCCAGGAGCTGGCGCGCCAGGGACTGATTACCGTTGAGGCAGGTCTGCTGTCGTTCAACACGGCACGTTACCGTACGCTGCAGTTGCTGGCTGCCGGTGTACGTGAAACGCTGCAACGTTACGCCATCACCTTCTCGATTCTCAGCGCCAAGCCCACCATCAACCGCGGCACGCTGGAAAAAGAGAGCCGCACGCTGGCCCAGCGCCTGAGCGTACTGCATGGCATCAATGCGCCTGAGTTTTTCGATAAAGCGGTGTTCTCTACACTGGTACTGACCCTGCGCGATGAAGGCTATATCAGCGACAGTGGCGATGCGGATGTGGCGCAGACGCTGGCGACCTGGCACATTCTGGCAGAACTGGTCACCAGCGATGTCCGTATGACCATCGAGAGCGCCGTTGCACACAGCTAACGTGCTGGCATGACAAAAAAGGCGACCTGACTGGTCGCCTTTTTTATTGCTTACTGAACCTCACACTGTGCATCGCACTGGCGCTACGTTCGGTGCCTGCCCTATAACAGGTTTAAGAACGGCGGAGTATTCATTAACACGCCGAGAAACAGCACCAGCCCTACATAATTGTTATTCAGAAACGCCTGGAAACAGGCCTGACGCGCGCGCTTTGCGATCAGTTTTTGCTGATAAACAAATAAACCGCCCGCCAGTAACAGCGTCCAGTAAAACGCCCCATTCAGATGCAGCCGTGTCCCTACCAGCGCCATCAGCCCCAGCGTCGCCAGTTGCAGCAGGCCGATAATCAATTTGTCGTACTGGCCAAACAGAATGGCTGTGGACTTCACGCCAATCTTCAGGTCGTCCTCGCGATCCACCATGGCATATTGCGTATCGTAGGCCACCGTCCAGCAAATGTTGGCGAGAAAGACCAGCCAGCAAACCAGAGGTAAGGACTCACTAACCGCGGCCCAGGCCATGGGAATTGCCCAGCCAAATGCGGCGCCAAGGACTACCTGCGGCAAATGCGTATAGCGCTTCATAAAAGGATAAACCCAGGCAAGCGCCAGCCCGACAACAGAAAGCATAATCGTCATCAGGTTCATGCTCAGTACCAGGCCAAACGCGATCAGCCCCAGTACCACAAACAGCATTTTAGCCTCTTTCGCCGTGACAGCACCGCTGGCCAGTGGCCGGAGCTTTGTGCGTTCCACATGGCCGTCGACTTTACGGTCAGCATAATCGTTGATCACACAGCCAGCTGCACGCATGACAAATACGCCCGCGACAAACACGATCAGTACCGGTAACGGCGGCATCGCCCTGTTAGCCAGCCACAGCGCCCACAACGTCGGCCACAGCAGCAGCAGTGTGCCAATAGGTTTATCAATTCGCATGAGGCGGCTGTAAGCCTGCCATTTGGTCATTTGTTGTCTGTTTTGCACAGGTCAAATCCTTAACCCTGGTAACGGTAAACCGGCGACGCCGGTAAAAATAATTCGGTTAGTAGCAGGGGCTTCCCCGATAAACGCAGGCGCGACCGACGTCCCCACAGCGATTCAACGTTACCGGGCTCGATAAAATCGCGGGTCAGGGTTGAAGAGGAGAACAGGTAACGTCCCAGCGGTCGCGTTCCGAGCTGCTGCAACATTGCTTCGGGACCGTTCAGGGTGCTTTCAGGCACCAGCGTGCGTCCCGCCAGCCAGGGTTGTTCGTCGCCATACAGGATCACTTCACGCAGCCAGAAGCGCTGATCAGCGGGTAACAGCGCACCTTCGTCACCTAATTCGTCAGCGTGGATAAACCCTTCACGAACGGGCTCCACCCTGACCTTCTGGCAATGCTGTTCGAAGCGCCTGGTCATAGAGTCCTCCTCCATCAGCCAGTCACGAAGTGATGGCGACAGAGCAGCACCGTCCAGCGCCAGCCAGTTGAGTGAACGTAATAAACGGAGCGGGTCTTGCGTCATGACACTTTCCCCCAAAAATTTTCAGGCAGGTAGTTTAGCGCAGAGCGATTCACGGCACACCCGTCCGTCATGCAAACGCGAGGTTATTCGCGCTTAAGCCGGTTACTGTTTGCCAGCCACAGGGTGATAACCAGCAGCAGAATAGCAGCCGAGTAGCACAGCGTATCAAAGGGATTTTTGTGGTCGACGATAATCAGCCTGATGATAGCCGTGATGCCGATATAGACGAAATAGCGTAACGGGAAATGGTAACCCGACTGGAAGTACTTCACGATGAGGGCAATAAACTCAAAGTAAAGGAAGTAAATCACGATGCCTTCAATCAGAAGATAGGAGGACGCCTGCTCGCCCGTGCTGAACAGGACGTTGGCTAAATGGACCGTCTCTTTGCCCAGGAAGACCATTAAAATGAACGCCAGAATCAGTAATCCTGCATTCAGCACCCATTGCATCAGGCGCGCTATCTTTTGTGCTATCGGGTTTTTATCACTCATTTCACGCCTCGAAAATAAAGGGATGTTTTCTGGCATTATCATGCTTTAGTGTGACGTAAATCACAATATAGCCGTCAGGCTTACTTAACAGCGTCTTTCAAATCACCAGACTGCGCGATGGAATGCCAGCCCCGGCATCCTGGGTTATACCGCCGGGACCGTACGAACCTGTCTTTTGATGAAAGCCAACCGGACAGACCGATCATATCGGCTGGCAGACCCACTCCGTCGTGCCGTCCTGTCATACGGTTTTCACATCCGACATTTACATTGGCTCGGTTTTTCAACCCCGGCAGTCAGTTAGCGCCCGCTTCCATACCCGACTCAATGGATAAGCGTCCTGAGGCGGCACGTTGCGTTGGCCTCCGCGCAGCCAACAGCGGCGTTCATGCCCGGCCAGGCTTAATCTGTTCCGCATTAACAGTTACGGGATTACGTCAGGTTAGTGTGCACTTACTCAAATATTAAGATGCGGCCGGACGGCGTTGCGCTGGCGGCGTTAAAACAGCCCGACGTCAGAGACGCAGACAAAGGCCCCCTGTGGCGTGAAGACGCCGCAGCAAGAGAGGACAACATGAAAACAATTCTGGTGATTCTGGACGGCCTGAGCCATCACGTTGCCCATCATGCGATGGGTTATCTGCACGCAGAATGTGCGCAAGGTAAAGGGCATTATTATCATCTCACCTGTGCACTGCCTTCTCTGTCGCGTCCGCTGTATGAATGCATTCTGACCGGTGTTGCGCCTGTGCAAAGTGGAATCATCCACAACGGGGTAAACCGCCTGAGTCACGAACAGAGCGTATTTCACTATGCGCGTGATGCGGGCCTGACCACCGCCGCAGCGGCTTATCACTGGATCAGTGAACTTTACAACCGCAGCCCTTTCGTGCCTGCGCGCGATCGTCATACCGAAGCGCCGGCCCTGCCTGTCCAGTTCGGGCACTTTTACGTTGACGACAGTTACCCCGATTCGCACCTGTTTGAAGATGCCGAGAGCCTGAGGTTGCGGCACAACCCGGACTTCCTCCTCATCCATCCGATGAATATCGATTATGCCGGTCATCAACATGGCCTGTCCTCGCCCCAGTATCGTAACCGGGCACGCATGGCGGATGGTTACCTGTCGCAATGGATGCCTGGCTGGCTGGCAGAAGGCTATCAGGTGATGGTGACCGCTGACCATGGCATGAACGACGACCGCTCACATGGTGGCATGCTGCCGGAGGAAACGACCGTTCCCCTGTTTGTCTTTGGTGACGGGTTCTCGCTAAAGCCTGGACTGGAACTGCAACAAACCGATCTCTGCGGCACGCTGTGTACACTGCTCGGCGTTCCTCATGACAAGCCGGTGCATCACGATCTGCTGGCACAGGTTTCGCTCTGACCCTCTTCCCGCTTCTGGCGGCAGGAATACAGTAAACTGCCGCCCCGGGTCTGGCGGGTTGGGCGAACGGCACAACCCGTCCTTCTGTTGCCGTTATTCCGCTGAACACCTGCCGTACTGACTTTGTCGCCATGCCCTTCACTGACCACAGAAAAAAGCGCACCGGCCGCGCGCGGCGGGAAAGGTCCGCCTGAGGCCAGCCGGATTTGTCGTGAGGTATCCGCAGAGTGGTCTACATTTAAAGGGGCCGACGCTGCGCAGGTCATTTAAAACACTGGAAAAAAGTTCGCAACGTCCGGCAGCCATGTTCGCAGATTGCGCTCTCCATCAGGCTGGCAATCTGTCATGCCGTAAGCCTGATGGTTGAGGAGCAACGTTACGTGTTAACCCTGCTTAACTTACTGTCTGCCGTTGCGCTTCTGGTCTGGGGCACGCACATTACGCGCTCCGGCATTATGCGCGTTTACGGGGCCGATTTGCGCCGGGTGCTCAGTCGCAGCGTGGAAAAGAAGCCGATGGCGTTTCTTGCCGGTATCGGCGTAACGATGCTGGTGCAAAGCAGTAATGCCACCACGCTGCTGGTTACCTCGTTTGTGGCTCAAAATCTTGTCAGCCTGACACCCGCTCTGGTAGTGATACTGGGCGCTGACGTCGGTACGGCCATTATGGCGCGCGTCCTGACATTCGATCTCTCCTGGCTTTCCCCGCTGTTTATCTTTTTTGGCGTGGTTTTCTTCCTGAGTCGCAAACAAAGCCGGGCAGGTCAGCTTGGCCGGACCAGCATAGGTCTGGGGTTAATTCTGCTGGCGCTACAGCTGATTGTTGAAGCCGCCCGACCGATTACCCAGGCGGCTGGCGTGCAGGTTCTGTTTTCCAGTTTAACCGGTGACGTCATGCTGGACGCTCTGCTCGGAGCGGTCTTTGCCATTATCAGCTACTCCAGTCTCGCCGCTGTGCTGATTACCGCCACACTGACCGCCACAGGCGTGATCGCCTTCAAGGTGGCCCTGTGCCTGGTGATCGGCGCGAACCTGGGCAGCGGCTTACTGGCGGTTATTAACGGCAGCGGATCCAATGCGGCCGGGAAACGCGTTGCAATGGGCAGCTTTCTGTTTAAGCTGACGGGCTGTGTAATAATTCTGCCCTTTGTTGAAACCGTAGCGGGCTGGCTGGATAAACTGCCCGTTAATGACGAAGAGCTGGTGATCTTCTTTCACGTTTTCTACAACCTGTTTCGCTGCATTATCATGGTGCCCTTTGCCGATGCGATGGCACGCCTGTGCCGTCGACTGATTGCGGACGATGCCGAAAGTGACGTCACGCTAAAACCCAGACACCTTGACAGCAGCTCGCTGGATACGCCCGCTCTGGCGCTGGTGAATGCTGCGCGCGAAGCGTTGCGTATGGGCGACGTGCTGGAGCAGATGCTGGATACGTTTCTGCAGGTGGTGCGCGGCGAGTCGCGGGCAGAACGTACGGTACGGCGGCTGGATGATGATGTGGATGTCCTGTATACCGCCATCAAACTCTATCTGGCGCGCATGCCGAAAGAGGATTTATCAGAGGAGGATTCCCGCCGCTGGGGGCAAATCATAGAAATGTCGCTGAATCTGGAGCAGGCCGGTGACATTATCGAGCGCATGAGCGGGGACGTCGCCGATAAATCTCTGGCTGCCCGGCGAACCTTTTCGCCCGAGGGCCTGAAAGAGCTGGAAGCCTTGCATGAGCAGCTTATCGCGAATCTACGGCTGAGCCTGTCGGTATTTTTATCTCACGATGTTACCAGCGCTAAGCGGCTACGCCGCGCCAAACACCGCTTTCGCCTGAAAATACGCCGCTATTCACACTCGCATGTTGATCGGTTACATCAGCAGAACATTCAGAGCATTGAAACCAGTTCGCTGCACCTGGGCTTGCTGGGCGATATGAAGCGTCTGAACTCGCTGTTTTGCGCGGTCGCTTACACGGTTCTGGAGCAGCCTGACGATGAGCGGGATTATGACTAAAGAAAGTGCGAAGGCCGTTTGGCCTTCGCACTGTGTCTCTCAGGGACGGGATGACGGCTTTTTATCTGTGGGCTTACCGGACCAGTAGCCCGCCAGCAGGGAACCGGAAAGGTTGTGCCAGACGGAAAACAACGCCCCCGGCAGTGCAGCCAGTGGCGAGAAATACAGTTTACCCAGCGTCGCCGCCAGCCCTGAATTCTGCATGCCCACTTCCAGCGCCAGCGTGCGGCAGGTGGATTCATCAAAGCCAAACAGCTTGCCGCCCCAGTAACCGCCGAGCAGACCAATGGCGTTATGTAACATGACGGCGGCGATCACCATCACGCCAACCGAGGCAATAAAGCTCTGGCTACCGGCGACCACAGCACTGATGATCAGCAGAATACACACCATTGAAAAAGCGGGAAGATAAGGCTCTACCCGACGAACCAGACCGTTAAACGTGTGGTGAATGATCAACCCTAACCCGATAGGGATCACGACGATCCTGATGATGCTCAGCAGCATACCGGCAACATCAACCTGAATATGCGTATCCACATAAAAACGGGTCAGCAGCGGCGTGGCAAATACCCCGACCAGCGCGGACACCGAGGAGATGGTCACCGAGAGCGCCACATCGCCTTTTGCCAGATAAATCATCACGTTCGAGGCGGTTCCACTGGCAACGCTGCCCACCAGAATCATCCCGGCAGCCAGATCGGGCGGCATGTTAAACAGTTTTGCCAGCGCCCATGCCGCCAGGGGCATCACCAGATAGTGCAGGAATGTACCTGCAAGCACCGGTGCCGGACGGGTTAAGACGCGTTTGAAATCATTGATATTCAGCGTGACTCCCATACCGAACATAATCAGCATCAGCAGATACGCGACCCACGGGCCAATGCCAAGAAAGGTGGTGGGCGAGTAGTAAGCCGCGACAGACAACAGGACGGCCCACAGGGGGAACAGACGGGTTAAGGTGGCAAGCATCAACAAACATCCTTTTAGCAAAATCAGCGACGTGCGTGGAATGATGTCCGGCGGCATCACAGCCGGTCAGTAAAAAGCCGGACAGGGTCCGGCTTTCTTTTGATGTCAGCGGCGCTTATTCAAACAAGTTGTGGTGCAGCGTACGCACCACACTTTCCGCATCGTCACCTGGCACCAGGAAGCAGAGGTTATAGCTGCTGGCTCCGTAGCAAATCATGCGCAGGTTAAAGGGCTCAAGTACGCCAAACACCTCTTTACCTACCCCACAGGCTTTCGACAGTTCATTGCCGATTATGGCCACCAGCGCCAGGTTTTCCTCTACTTCCACCCGACACAGGGATGAGAGCTCGGTTAACAACGCCTGGCTCAGCAGATGGTCGCCGGTTGAAGTCGAGCCGGTCGTATCCAGCGTCAACGCGACGCTGACTTCCGAGGTGGTAATCAGATCCACCGACACGTTGTGACGCACCAGGATATTGAACACTTCAGACAGGAAGCCCGGCGTATGCAACATATTCAGGCTGTGCAACGTGACCAGGGTTTGCTTGCGACGTAGCGCCAGCGCTCTGAACAGCGGCGGATTCGCCGTCTCATTGCACACGCGCGTACCGCCTGCTGCAGGATCTTTACTGGAGCCGACGAACACCGGAATGTCGCTACGGACAGCGGGCAGCAGCGTGGCAGGATGCAGAACTTTGGCACCAAAAGTGGCCATTTCAGCCGCTTCTTCAAAAGTGATTTCATCAATACGTTTAGCCGCCGGGACTACACGCGGATCGGTGGTGTAAATGCCCGGCACGTCTGTCCAGATATCCACGCGCGCAGCGTTTAATGCTTCACCCAGCAGGGCGGCCGTATAATCACTGCCGCCGCGGCCCAGCGTGGTGGTACGTCCTTTTTCTTCGCTGCCGATAAAGCCCTGCGTGACCACCAGAGCGGCGGCAATGCGCGGCTGCAACTGCACACTGACCTGCTCGGCCAGTACGGCGACATCAGGCTCCGCACGGCCAAAGCGATCGTTCGTGCGCATGACTTTACGCACGTCAAACCATTCCGCATTGACCCCGCGCTCACGCAGGATCTCGACAAACAGCAGAGTCGACATGAGTTCGCCGTGGCTGACCAGTTCGTCGGTTAAGGCGCTGGAGGTGGCGAGAGCGGCGGCGTCAGACAGCATGCCGATATTGTCGATAATGCGGTCGATTTCAT
Source organism: Pantoea sp. SGAir0180 (assembly GCF_043546245.1). Classification (NCBI taxonomy): domain Bacteria; kingdom Pseudomonadati; phylum Pseudomonadota; class Gammaproteobacteria; order Enterobacterales; family Erwiniaceae; genus Pantoea; species Pantoea sp. SGAir0180. The sequence continues at coordinate 3,513,123 of NZ_CP028071.1, forward strand.
CGCGGATAACGTCTGGATTGTTCAGGCGATCGATGATGGCATATTGAATGCGGCGGATATCATCGAGCTGCGCCGCGCGTTGCGATGTCTCCTGACCTTCGGCAAGGGAGACCAGCAGATTGGTGATGCCTGCAGAGGCAGAAAGCACCACCAGCCGGGTATTGCTGTCCTGCAACACCACATCGGCGCTACGGTTCATGGCATCGAAATCGGCAACGCTGGTACCGCCAAATTTCGCTACATTCAGATTCAGAGACATTGTATGACCTCGTGTCAGGATACGTTGCCCTCACCCGTTAAGAGATGAGAAACAGTAATTCAGCCTAAGCACAAGGAAAGAGCAGAAACGGGTAAAATCGAATAGACGAGTCACCCAGAAGCGCTCCACCTTGCGAAACGTCCGACTGTGGACGTTTCTGGTGACAACCCAGGGGATTCAGCCCCTGTAGCCGACAGCCAACACACCGTGATGTTGACCACCTCGGCGTCGCTCCCCCTGATGTGTTATCTCTGGATACGGTTCCTCCAACACACTGCCTGGTCGACGCGCCTCTTCTGGCTTGCGCACAGGTGCGCAAGTAGCGCGCATAGATTTAGCGATTTCTGGCCCTGCTGTCAATGACCGTCACGGGACAATTTTTCATGCAGAGCGCACCGGATAACAAATTTTGCCTAATCTCTGCGACTACAGTGCTAAATGGCTTCAGCAACGTCGTCACATTCTGATGCGGCACAATGTTCGTGGGCTGCCGTTGCGCCATACTTTTCAGCCTTTCGCCCATGGAAACAGTCCGAATGATTGCCGCATCATCCACTGCGAAACGGGCTGTATTCGTGCGCTGACACCATCGCACTGACAAAGTTTTTCCTTTCAGTTGCAACTGTGGTCATACTGAAATGCTAACCGGGTACGATGCGACCCCGATGGAATGACGGTTCTTAATATCAACAAGAGTGTTGCCATGAAAAATATCAATCCGACCCAAACCGCAGCCTGGAAAGCGCTGCAAGAGCATTATGAACAGATGAAAACGGCGAAAATCGCCGACCTGTTTGCCCAGGATGCCGATCGTTTTGCTAAATTCTCAGCCACCTTTGACGACCAGATGTTGGTAGATTTCTCCAAAAACCGAATCACGCAGGAGACGCTCGATAAACTGCTGGCCCTGGCAAAAGAAACCGATTTAAGCGGCGCGATTGCGTCCATGTTCTCGGGCGAAAAAATTAACCGGACGGAGGATCGCGCCGTCCTGCACGTCGCCCTGCGCAACCGCAGCAATACGCCAATCAAGGTGGATGGCAAAGATGTGATGCCTGAAGTCAACGCGGTGCTGGCGAAAATGAAAAGCTTCTCCGAGCGCATTATTGGCGGTGACTGGAAAGGTTACACCGGCAAACCGATCACCGATGTGGTGAACATTGGTATCGGCGGTTCCGATCTGGGGCCGTTTATGGTGACTGAGGCACTGCGCCCGTACAAAAACCACCTGAACATGCATTTTGTGTCCAACGTTGACGGCACGCACATCGCCGAAACGCTGAAAGACCTCAGCCCCGAAACCACGCTGTTTCTGGTGGCGTCAAAAACCTTTACCACCCAGGAAACCATGACCAATGCGCACAGCGCACGCGACTGGTTCCTGAAAACGGCCGGCGATCAACAACACGTTGCGAAGCACTTTGCTGCGCTCTCCACCAATGCTAAAGCCGTGGGCGAATTTGGCATCGATACCGACAATATGTTCGAGTTCTGGGACTGGGTCGGCGGCCGCTATTCGCTGTGGTCGGCCATTGGCCTGTCCATTATTCTGTCGATTGGTTTTGAGAACTTTGAGCAGTTGCTGAGTGGCGCGCATGCCATGGATAAGCACTTCTCTACCACGCCAGCCGAAAAGAATATCCCCGTTCTGCTGGCGCTGATTGGTATCTGGTATAACAACTTCTTTGGCGCGGAAACCGAAGCTATCCTGCCTTACGATCAGTACATGCACCGTTTTGCAGCCTATTTCCAACAGGGAAATATGGAGTCGAACGGGAAGTACGTTGATCGCGCAGGCCAGCCGGTGACCTATCAGACGGGCCCGATTATCTGGGGTGAACCCGGCACCAACGGCCAGCATGCGTTTTATCAGTTGATTCACCAGGGCACCAAACTGGTACCTTGCGATTTTATTGCACCTGCCATCAGCCACAATGCCCTGGCCGATCACCATCCTAAGCTGCTGTCGAATTTCTTTGCTCAGACCGAAGCGCTGGCATTTGGTAAGTCACGCGAAGTGGTGCAGAAAGAATTTACTGATGCGGGTAAATCGGCGGAATCTGTCGCGCACATCGTGCCGTTTAAAGTGTTTGAAGGGAACCGCCCGACCAACTCAATTCTGTTGCGCGAAATCACGCCATTCAGCCTGGGCGCGCTGATTGCGCTCTACGAGCATAAGATCTTCACCCAGGGGGCAATTCTGAATATCTTCACTTTTGACCAGTGGGGCGTGGAATTAGGCAAACAGCTGGCTAACCGTATTCTGCCGGAGCTGGAAGATGACAGTAATATTACTAGTCATGACAGTTCGACTAACGCCTTAATTAACTGCTACAAGAAATGGCGCTAATCGTATAGTGACAGAGGCGGCCTGCCGGCCGCCTTTTTTTTGTCATCACGATCGGGCACGCTGCTTTTTATCTGAAAAGCCTGCTGGCAGACTGGAAAATTCTTAAAATGCACTGCGGCAATTCTGAACCTCGCGCTGCGCAGAGCGCATCACCCTACTAAAAACCGGATCTAAAACGGTAAGCCAATGCTTCTTACCTGTTGTTTTATAAGGTGATTGGATTTTACGCTTATTCAGGTAATTCCGATTATTCTCATTCCGTACCAAAAGATACTAAATAAGTAGAAACCGCTTTGCTTTCCTCTTACTCACAGACAAATATCCGGCCTTTCACGGTAAATCCACCAATTTAAAATAAGTTAACGCTGAATCCGCTTAATTTGCCCCGTTTTTTTACGCGTCATTTACCAGGTTTTAAGACTACTCAACTCTGGTATTTTGTTGCCCTATACTGGACGCGCCCATAATGGGTCTGTCCTTCGGTTTGCGATAACCGTTTATTCTGTTTCGCGAATGTGTTGGATAGCAATCCTTCATTCAACCAATGTAGGTGTTGTTATGAAAAAACGCATGATTGCCGGTCTGGCATTACTCGTCGCCGTCTCTTCCAGCGCTTATGCGGCACCGGAAGAAGCTGGTGCCGCAGCAGGCGCACAGGCGGGGACAATCTCCGCAGGTACGACTACCGCTGTAGGTATCGGCGTGCTCGGCGCGTTAGTAGGACTCGGCGTTGCCGCTTCTGGCGGTGGTGACGGGGCAAATACGGGTACAACTACCACGACCACAACGGGCACCACACGTTGATGGGTACCCTGATTCTTTAGGCTGCAGCAAGGCCGCGAACGTGTGAGTCGTGATGCATTTACGCAGGTGAGTGTGTTGCGACGAGGATGCCAGCGTGTCGGCAGCTGAAAGAACAGAGGTATGGGAGCATTAATCATAACCACACATTCGTGTGGTTATTTTTACTTTGGCATCATTTATCAGGGACACATTGTGCGCCAACTTCCGCTGCTGCTCGTTTGCCTGCTGCTGCAGGCCTGTACACAAACGCAAAAAGGACTCGAACAGACGGTGATAATGGCCATCGAAGGGCCAAAAGATGTCACTGTCACGCCTCAGGAAATTGATGCGCTGCCCTACGCCAGCCTGTATGCACGTATTAATGACGGCCCACGCATTTTTGTCGTGCTGGGTTACAACGAAAACGGCCAGCAAAAATGGATTACGCGCGACCAGTCGATGCTGGTAACGGCCCACGGCAGGCTGATTAAAACGCTGGGCCTGCCCGACAACCTGATGAACGTCAGTAACCTGCAACAGGATCCGCTGGCGAAAGGCCTGTCGCTGACCAACGGCCAGCACTGGACGCGGATTGTGCAGTGGACCGGGCAGGGCAAATTCCAGAGCGCCACCGTCAGTTCCACTTTCGAGCGTGGCGATGATGAAGTCCTGACGATTGCCGGAAACCGCATCCCCTGCCGCGTCTGGCATGAGGCGTTACGTATCGACAGCCTTGGCCGTGAGTGGCAAAACACGTTCTGGATCGATAACAGCAGCGGTCAGGTCGTGCAATCCCGACAGATGCTTGCTGCCGATACCTTCCCTGTTGAAATCACCATTCTGAAGCCGGCGAAATCATGAAAAAAATAACGCTATTGTTGGCAGGCGTGAGTCTGCTTACCAGTCTGGGTGCCCGTGCCGCAGGTCAGGTTACCGTCCATGCCCCGCAGGACACCGCCAGTGTGCAGCTCAATCAGGTCGAAAATCTGGCGCAGTTGGTGACGCAGCCCGCATTAATGGCCCAAACCGACTGGCGACGGGCCGTGATTGCTGAGCAGGGAGCGACAACCCAGGCCCGGCAGCAGTATCAGCAGGCCCTGGCCGCGCTGCGTACCTGGCGGGCGGACAGCAGTGGTGAACAAGCCGCCGCCATTGACGCGGTGATTCGGCAGTTCAGCAACATGAAGGTGACGGGCCGCCAGTTCGTCACGCTGGATCCTGATCGCATCCGGCTGCATTCAGCAGACAATCGCCGCCTGGACGGGCGTTATGATCTCTATCTCACTCAGCCCAGTCATCATGTGCTGCTGCTGGGCGCGATTGCCGGAGCCGGACGCGAAGCCTGGCAACCGGGCAAGTCCGTGCGGGAATACCTGCGTGACCATCCACGGCTGGCCGGCGCAGAACGCAATTTCGCGGTTGTGATTGCGCCAGACGGAACGACGCAGAACGTCCCGATTGCTTACTGGAACCATCGCCATGTCGAACCTGAACCTGGCAGCATTATTTTTGTGGGCTTTTCCTCATGGAGCCTGCCAGGCGCCTTTGACGATCTGAATAGCCGCCTTGTTTCTGTACTGACTCACCGGATACCAGACTGATGAAAAAACGTTATCTTCTCAGCCTGTTGGCTGTTTCAGTTGCAAGCGCCTGCCAGGCGCAGGCGGAAATGTATGAGGCGCCCGTCACGCCGTCGCAGTCTGATTTCGGCGGCGTAGGGCTGATGCAGGTACCGACCGCGCGAATGGCAAGAGAAGGCGAATTCAGCCTTAACTTCCGCGATAATGACCAGTATCGCTACTATTCCGCCTCATTACAGCTTTTCCCCTGGCTGGAAACGACTGTGCGCTACACCGATGTTCGGACACGACGTTACAGTGCGGTAGAGAGTTTCAGTGGTAATCAAAGCTATAAAGATAAAGCCTTCGATCTGAAACTGCGGCTGTGGCAGGAAGGATACTGGTTACCTGAAGTCTCGTTCGGTACGCGCGATCTTGGCGGTACCGGCTTATTTGACAGTGAATATCTGGTCGCCACCAAAGCCTGGGGGCCCTTTGACTTTACGCTGGGCTTTGGCTGGGGCTATCTGGGCAACAGCGGAACCGTTTCCAACCCCTTCTGCTCTTACAGCGACAGCTTCTGTCAGCGCCCGGGCGTGGGACAGGCTGGCTCGATTAACGGTTCTCAGATGTTTCACGGCCCTTCTGCCGTGTTCGGCGGTATTGAATACCAAACGCCGTGGCAGCCGCTGCGCCTGAAAGTGGAATATGAAGGCAATGATTATAAAGATGATTTTGCCGGACGCCTGCCGCAGCGCAGTAAAGTTAACGTCGGTGCGATCTACCGCGTAACTGACTGGGCGGATATCAATGCCAGCTATGAGCGCGGCAATACCTTTATGTTCGGCTTTACCATCCGGACTAACTTTAACGATATGCATCAGGATCATATCGACAGCCCTAAACCGGCCTATGATCCGCATCCGCAGCCGAAATTGCTGGAGACCACGGTGACAGGCAATCAGCTGTCTGCGCTGAAGTACGACGCAGGCCTGGCGGGCCCGAAAATCCAGACCAAAGGCAATACGCTGTATGTATCGGGCGAGCAGACCAAATATCGCGATACCCGCGAAGGGGTCGACCGCGCCAATCGTATCATCATGAACAACCTGCCGGACGGCATCGATACGATTAACGTCACAGAGTCGCGCTTCAATATGCCGCAGGTGACGACAGAAACGTCCGTTGCCAGCCTGCGTAATGATCTGACTGGCTACCCGTTAGGACATGAGCAGTCTCTGCAGCAGGTACGCAAAAATCCGGTCGATCCGGGTCAGACCGAGCAGGGGATGTTTATTCGCAAAGATCGCCTGGATTACGGTCTGTCTCCGGTACTCAATCAGTCTGTCGGCGGCCCGGAGAGCTTCTATCTGTATCAGGTCGGCGTCATGGGCAACGTCGATTACTGGCTGACCAATCATCTGCTGGTCAGTGGCAGCCTGTTTGCTAACGTGGCAAATAACTATAACAAATTCAATTACAACGGTGCCCCCGCCGATTCCACCCTGCCCCGCGTGCGTACGCATATTCGTGACTACGTTGAGAACAACGTTTACGTCAACGATCTGCAGGCTAACTACATGGATTATCTGGGCAATGGTTTCTACGGCCAGGTCTATGGCGGCTATCTGGAAACCATGTACGGTGGTGTCGGGGGCGAAGTGCTTTATCGTCCGGTGGACAGCAACTGGGCGGTGGGCGTAGACGCCAACTATGTGCGCCAGCGTGACTGGAACGACATGATGCGGTTTACGCATTACGAAGCCCCGACCGGCAACCTGACAGGTTACTGGCGGCCGTGGTTTGCGGAAGATGTGTTGGTTAAGGCCAGTATCGGCCAGTATCTGGCGAAGGATAAAGGCGTCACGCTGGATGTCTCTAAACGCTTCGACAGCGGCGTCATGGTCGGCGTCTATGCGACCAAAACCAATGTCTCCTCTCAGCAGTACGGCGAAGGCGACTTTACGAAAGGTTTCTACATTTCCATCCCAATGGATCTGTTTACCGTGACGCCAACGCGTGGCCGTGCGCAGATTAACTGGGTTCCGCTCACCCGCGATGGCGGTCAGATGCTGGGACGCAAGTACCAGCTGTATGACATGACCTCGGATCGCGATGCGCGGTTCAACTGATAAAGAGGGCAGCCTGCGGGCTGCCTTCTTTTTTGTCTGCGTCGTCCTCAGCTGAAAGGCCCGCGCGCCACGCCGCTCACCGACGTGTTTTTACAGCCGCATAATCTTCCACCCGATCGCGCTGGCTTTGCGCCACCGCAACATAGCGGCTGGCAGGATGACTAAAATATCTGCCTCACCTTGACGCGCCTGACCACATCACAAATTACCCCCACAGGTTTCATTCCAGCGTGTGCCTTCACATCCGGCCAGGCCCGGCGGATTGCGGAGACGGAGAGCAGGTCTGACCAGCGCACCAGCGTTTGCATTTACGGTGATTAAAACGAAAATGGTTTCCACTATGTGAAAGGAGAGACTCTATGGCTACGCCTGTTGCCGCCAAACGCGGTAAAAAACCTCGCAGCACGTCGGCACCTCCCGCTCAGGCTGGCGGTCAGGTTCAGTCACTGACACGGGGGCTGACGTTGCTGGAGTTGATCGCCAGTTCACAGGGTAGCGTGGCACTTACCGAACTGGCACAACAGGCGGGTTTACCAAACTCGACCACCCATCGTCTGCTGACCACAATGCAGCAGCAGGGCTTTGTACGCCAGGTGGGCGATCTGGGTTTCTGGACAATCGGCGCGCATGCGTTTGTGGTTGGAAGCAGTTTTTTGCAGAGCCGCAACCTGCTGGCGCTGGTGCATCCGGTGTTACGTTCACTGATGGAGAGTTCGGGCGAAACGGTCAATCTGGCGGTGCTGGACCTGAGCGACTTCCAGGCGGTCATTATTGACCAGGTACAGTGCACGCAGCTCATGCGCATGTCCGCACCGATCGGCGGCAAGCTGCCCATGCATGCTTCCGGAGCGGGCAAAGCCTTTCTTGCCCATCTCAGCGACGACAAAGTGACCGCGCTGCTGCACCAGAAGGGCCTGCATTACTACACACCCAATACGCTGATGTCTCCGCAGAGCCTGAAAACTAACCTGGCACAAATACGTACCCGTGGATTTTCTTTCGATGACGAAGAGCATGCGCTCGGCTTGCGTTGCGTGGCGGCACCCATTTATGACGAACACGGCGAGCCTTTTGCCGCGCTGTCGATTTCGGGTCCAATTGCCCGCATGACTGACGATCGCATTACCGAACTGGGCGCGCTGGTCATTCGGGAAGCGCGCCAGGTTACCCAGGCTTACAGCGGTCGTTAAGGAACGGGCTTCGCACCGTGCGCGAGTCCGGAAATCGACGCGTAGATCACTGGCGCGATCCAGCGCGCCAGTGGATGATGGCCTGTCATATCAGGCGCTTAGTAAACCTTTATAGACGGCATCACGCACCATCACAGGAAACTGCCCATTCACCCCCTCCGGTGTGGTATTGGTCATGGCGACCACGCACAGCGCGTTTTGACGATCCACGAACCAGGTGTGTCCATACGCTCCACTCCACGACAGCGTACCGGCTGACTGAGGCGACAGGGCAGCATCCGGATCCACCAGCAGTGCCCAGCCCACACCAAATCCCCATCCCGGCCCCTGCGTAGCCCAGTTTGCCGTCACGTGTTCCTGCGTCATGTAGTCAAAACTTTCACGCGTGATTAGCGGCGCGCCTTCACGCCGGACGGTTTCCAGCACTTGCATAAAATCGAGGGCCGTTCCTGCCACACCGCCGCCGCCGCACGGCCAGGCATCGGGTTTGAGAATACGGCCGGGGCTAAAAATCGCGGCGCCTTCACCGAAAGGGATCTGCTGATTATCACGCATGACTGAAGGCACCGGGTTGTCGTCCGTGTAGACCGTGGTTAATCGCGACGCGTCTCTGACGCTAAACAGCGTGTCTGCCATCCCCAGTGGGCTCGTTATATGGTGATTCACCAGTTCTGGCAGGCTTTTACCGGTCGCCCGTACCATGATTTCACCGAGGACATCGATGCCCAGGGAATAACGCCAGCCGGTGCCGGGACGGAACTGTAACCGGGTGCCCGCAAGGCGCTTCAGATTCTCTTCCAGGGTGAGTCCGGGCTGATAGTCGATGCCGTCTGACACATTGCGTGAGTGATAAAGCGAATCCGCCGGGGCGGAATAACGATAGCGTAAACCTGACATATGGCTCAGCAAATGCCGCACCCGGATAGTGGCTGGCTCACCGTTCTCAAGGCAGGGACGGAAACCCGGAAGCCAGCGGGTGATATCGTCGTCCAGTGTGATATCCCCTTGCTCGATCAGGCGCATAGCGGTCAGGCTGACAATGGGTTTGGTGAGTGACGCAAGACGGTATATCGCATCCACAGACATGGCTTTATTTTGCTCTCTGTCCGCCCACCCCGCCGCCCGTTGATAAATCAGTTTTCCCGCCTGAGCCACCATCACTGTGGTACCCACAACACGCTGGCTATTAATCGCATGATCAATAACCGCATCCATTGCGGCTTCGAACTTTGCCGGGGCAGGAGAGAGTCCAGAGGTAAAATAAAACATAATGAAGTCCTTTTTTAATCAGAAGTAATGAGAAAGATAAAACATCCAATCTCAGGCAATATTTAATCTTTAAAGAATGTATTCACTTAGATAATTTAATAATGAAAAATAAAAACCAAACCACAATAGTTAAACTAGATAACATCTCATCATTAAATAACACACGCCTTACATAATAACTCTCTCCCATTTTCAACTGGTCAACCAATAGGGAATTTGAGTCTACCTTATCGGCATCCATAGTATTTGTGACCGACCTCTTTTTTTTAAAGGGCAGAATGATTACCATGCTCTACGCCGAAAATACGCGTATTAACGCATCAGTACAAATAACAGCGCGCCTTTTAGAGAACACAGAGCGGGGCATTATTCTGGTCAACCAAAATTTACCACGCTAAATAACGACGTTAAAAATTACTATTTATTTAACAAAAAATACTCACCTGCATTAAAGACTGACAACGCAAACACACACCCGCGTTGTTTATTCTTTAGGGCTTTATTTAAAAGTTCGCATTACTTTTTCATGCTTATACGACACCTGAATGCGTCTGAGCGCCACTCCGATTTTATTAAGGGAATATTATGACAACGTTAGCACAGCCCGTGCGCAGAAAAGTGGGGACAGGCACCGCCATTGGCTATGGCATTACTGATATTTTTGGCGGTGGGTCCATGGCTTTAATCGGTACATGGTTACTGTTTTTTTATACGACGTTCTGTGGGCTTTCAATGCTGGAAGCCAGCTCAATTTTTGCTATTGCCCGTATTATTGATGCCATTCTGAGTCCGGTGATGGGATATATCACCGATAAATTCGGCAGTACCCGGCTCGGTAAGCGCTTTGGTCGCCGTCGCTTCTTCCTGCTCATCAGCGCGCCAATGATGTTTGTTTACGCGCTGGTCTGGGTCAGCGACATGAACTACTGGTACTACCTTGGCACCTACCTGGCGGTAGAACTGCTGGTTGCCATGGTGCTGGTACCGTGGGAAACCCTGGCGGCAGAAATGACCAATGATTTTGGTGAAAGAACACGGATGGCCGCCATCCGCCTGACATTTTCTCAGGTAGGAACCTTCCTGACCGCTTCGGTGCCGGGCATTGTGATTCAGTATTTTGGCCAGGATTCGGCGCTGACCTATACCTACACCGGTATTATGTTTTCCTGCCTGTTCTTTATTGTGGTGTTGATTACCTGGTATTGTACCTGGGAGTCAAAAGATATGAACCCGGAAGAGTTTGAACGGCGCAATACGGGTCCCAGCCTCGGATTATTGAGCCACCTGAAAAATATGTTTGTCGAGTTAATGACAACATTCAAAATAAAAATATTCAGACAACATTTAATTATCTATATCTCTTCATTTACTGCACTGGATATTTTTATTGCTGTCTTCGTTTACTTTGTTGTCTATGGTTTAAATCTGGATGCGGCCAACGCGTCGGCCTATCTTTCCATTGCGACGTCCGTCTCCATTCCTTCCACGCTGCTTTTCATGTTTATGCTGGATAAACTGAATGTCAGGCCATCCTACGCCATGCGTATTTCCTACCTGTGTATTTTAGGTGTGCTGGGTTATCTGATTTTAATGTTTATCGGCCATTCGGCAGTGTCGTCATGGTGGTTGACCACGCTCATTTTTGTCCTGCTGGGTTTTGGCCGTGCGGGGCTTTACTTTATCCCCTGGAATATTTACAGCTTTATTCCCGATGTGGATGAAATGGTCACGCGTCAGCGGCGCGAAGGCGTTTTTGCTGGCGTCATGACGTTGATGCGAAAAAGTACCGTGGCCGTCGCCATTATGGTGGTGGGTGCGGTACTGGAACACAATCATTTTGTTAAAGGCCAGTTAATTCAACCGGAAAGTGCGCTCAATGCGATTACCGGGCTCCTGGTCTTCGGCACCGGCGGTCTTTACTGATCAGTTTATATATGACCTTCAAATTTAAACTGACACGCGAAACGCATCGGGTATTGGTGAATGAAATTGATCGCCTCAAGGCAGGCGGCGATAAAGCCGACTGCACACCCGAAACCAAAGACGTCGTGAAAGCCCTGACGGGCTACGACTACGAGCAGGTCTGGCAACAGGATAAATGCACCCGGCCTTAATCTGGTCGGGTTGACGCGGGTCAGGAAAGGTAAAACGCAAGGCATGCGGATAACCGCCCGGCCCGACGTCATCCGGCTCTGTTCACATACGGTATGGATACGTGATGAAAATTGCCCTATTTTGCATTCTGCTTGTCAGCCTGTTTTTCCCGTCCTCTCCGCTTTATGCTGCCGCGATTAATGACGATGAGGACAGCCTGCGCATTCGTCTGAAAAACGATTTTCGGCGGGCCGACAAACCCAGCGCGGGTTCAGATCGTCATATTTACGCCTGGGTACAGGGTGGGCTGATTGATGTGAATACGCGCTATTACAATGACGTCATCGGCGTGAGCGCGGGAGCGTATTATGTGTACAAGCTGGGTGCAAACGCCGGCTGGAGCACCCGCTATTATCTGGACGGCCACGACAGCTTTGGTGTGGCCATTGGCGCGGTCAAACTTAAACCGGCAGAGAATCTTCGCCTGACGCTCGGGCGGTTTGGGACGGATTATAGTTACGGCAGTCTGCCCTGGCGCATCCCGTTGATCGCCGATAATTCGTCACGCACGATACAGACGATTTCTGAAGGTGCACTGGCCCACTTTGAGGCGACAGAGAATCTGGAATTCTGGTCAATGTGGCGTAAGCGCGCGTTCTATTATGTCGACGCTGCCACGGGCGTGCGTGATGAAGGCGTGATTAACAGCACAACAGGGAAATACCATCCCCATCGGAGCCGCGGCTATCTGGTGGGATCCTGGCACGATGCTTCTTCGCGGTATTCACTGGGTGCCTCTTATCAACAAGATGTATCGACTCAGGTGCAAAGCATCGTCGAAAAAACCTATGCCTTTGCTGACGCTCGCGCACTCAAATGGGAGCTGATGGGTTTTTATGGTCAGGTTGAGGGGATGAGTAAGCCTCTCAGTTATCACCACGAGACGGCGTTGATTTCCGGGCGATTAACCTATTCGTTTGCGAATGCCCGGTTATTTGGTGCCGTGGGTAAGCTTACCCATGATATTGATGGTCGCATTATCTATACGGATATTGGCTATCCCGACTCGCTGAGTATTGATCGCAATAAAGAAGGCATGCTGTCTGTACAGCTTGGCGGACAATATTTCTTCACCCCGAACGTCGGCGTTATGCTGGGCCCGATTCTTACCCACGGTTATGAAGACAAACAGCGCCACACCAGAATCAACGGAGTGGGCCTGATGGGCGCGATCCTGTACAACGTCGCAGAGGGCCCGTTTAAAAGCCTGAACATGTATATTGCCGCCGACAGAGCCAGGGAGAAGCGCCCCGGTAGCTCACTGGGTGACCGGCTCAATTACTGGGATGTGAAAGCCGGTATGCAATATGACTTCATGCTGAAGTAACAAATCATCAGATGAAGTAGTCTGTATGTTTCCAAAGTGGCATCTCTTGATGCCGCTTTTAATTATTCTCGCAATTTATTGTTAAATAAAGAATAAAACAGCGTGCCAACGCGTCAGCCTGCTTATCTTAACGTGCGCTGAACCCTGTTATCCCGATCGTGAGGTGGTAAAATTTTTGCCGCAACGGTATCTGACGGGAGCATCACTATGAGATCTGTCTCTCAGCAACGTCCTTATCAGCAAGTCGCCGCAAAAATCCGGCAGCGCATTGTGGAAACGCCCTATCGCCCGGACGGGCGCCTGCCACCCGAGCGTGAAATGGCTGGCATGCTTAACGTCAGCCGCACCGTCGTTCGCGAGGCGCTCATTATGCTGGAAATCGAAGGGCTGATCGAAGTCAGACGGGGAGCCGGTATTTACGTCACAGCGCACAGCTCTCCATGCCGTATTAGTGAGGCAAATCCCTCCTTTCACAACGATGCCGGCCCGTTTGAGCAGCTTCAGGCGCGACAATTGCTGGAAAGCAATATCGCGGAGTTTGCCGCCCTGCAGGCGACACGGGCGGACATCATCAAAATGCGTCAGGCTTTGCTGCTGGAAGAACGCGAGCTTACCTCGTGTTCGCTGGGAAACCCGGAAAAAGGTGATATGCACTTTCATCTGGCCATCGCTGAAGCCACGCATAACAGTATGCTGGTCGACGTATTTCGCCAGTCATGGCAGTGGCGCGAAAACAACCCTATGTGGATTCAGCTGCACAGTCATCTTGGCGATACCCAATATCGTAAAGCGTGGCTGGTCGATCACCGGCAAATTCTTGCCGCGCTGATCAAAAAAGATGCCCGCGCCGCTAAGCTGGCTATGTGGCAGCATCTGGAAAATGTGAAGCAGCGTTTACTGGAATTTTCCAACGTGGACGATCTCGACTTTGATGGTTATCTGTTTGACTCCTGGCCGCTGGCAAAGAGTGACGGCTGAAGCGGTTCCCGTTCCTGGTCGGGGTGCTCTGGGATTTTATGCCGCGGTGCAAGCCTGCTGCCATAGCGCACACAGAAGCGCTGGGCGGGCTGCCAGGCAATAACATCCTCAATATGCCCCTGCGCAATGCGCCGCTGCTGGGCGCGCCACCAGCCCGCGTCAAAAATTTCCGGATGCCGTTGCTGGAGCAGCGCACCGACTTTCGGCTCACTGCACAGGGCATAACGAAAGGTTTCAGGAAAAACATCATCTGGCCCAACGCTGTACCAGGGCTCGGCGCTTAACTCGTCCTCCTCGTAACGCGCCGCAGGCACGTCACGGAAATGGAGTTCCTGCATCGGGCGAATCTCATCGTAGTCATAAAACACCACGCGTCCATGACGGGTGATGCCAAAATTTTTAAACAGCATATCACCGGGAAAGATATTAGCGGCAGCCAGTTGTTTGATCGCGTTGCCATATTCTTCAATGGCCTGAGCACGTTGGCTGTCGCTGGCCTCAGCCAGAAAAAGGTTAAGCGGCTGCATACGACGTTCCAGCCACAGATGACTGATGATCAGGCGAGCGCCTTCAATACGCATTTTTCCGGCAATCGTATTCTGGAACGCCACCAGCAGTGCCGGCGTAATGCGTGCGAGCGGCAGCGCAAACTGTTCAAAGGCCTGCGTGTCAGCCATGCGTCCCACACGGTCATGTTCTTTAACCTGCTGATAGCAGGCCCTTACCTGCTCTTCCGTGACCTCTTTTTGCGGGGCAAAGCGATCTTTGATGACTTTGAACACCCGATCAAAGCCCGGCAGCGTAAAGACCAGCATCACCATGCCAGGGATGCCTGGCGCAATCTCAAAGGCGGCATCCGTTTGCTCCAGCGCCTGCAGATATTCCCGGTAGCTTTCCGTTTTGCCATGTTTCTGGCAGCCGATGGCCATATAACGTTCTGCCAGCGTTTTACCCGGTAAGACAGGCTTCAGCCATGCGACCAGCGCGCCGGGTAATGGGGCATAAACCATGAAGTACGCGCGGGCAAAGCCGAACACGATGCTGGCCTCGTTCACATCCGTCAGGCAGGTATCGATCCACAATTCACCTTGCTCGCTGCGCTGAACCGGCAACAGGCATGGCAGGATAGCGTCGGGCAGATGCAGGCGAGCCACGATCCAGGCGGTTTTGTTGCGGTAAAACAGCTCACAACAGACGTCCAGCCAGCCCTGTGCCAGTTGCGCGGAAGAGAACGCCTCATGCAAATGGCGTACAATCCAGGCTTCATCGCGCGCCTGATCCTGCCAGGGCAGCGTCAAAGGCACATCGCGTAGCACCTCATGCAGCAGTGTTTGCCAGCCCCGATCGGGCCGATAGGTTCGCGCCAGTGGACGCGAAACCTGACGTTGTGGCGCAGGCGGTTGCGAGCTGAAGATAAATAACCGTTCCGGCTGTAATGCATGGTGACCATGCAGCCGGCAGTAAACGGAATTGAAAAAGCTTTCAGCAATTTCATAACGCGGATAACCGGGTAACAGGGTTTCATAGTGGTTTTTGATCTTCAGCCAAAAAGCATCGTCCCAGTGCGCCGCCCCGTTCAGTGCGCGCAGTTGATCGGCAACCAGCGCCACATGGTGGTCATAAAGATGAATTCGTGCCTTCATAGCCTGCTGTACGGCCAGCCACTCAGCCTGTTCAAAACGCTGCTGAGCACCCGCCGTAATATCAAGAAAACGGCCATACTGCGCATCGAAGCCCTGCAGAATGGTGTGCGCGATTAGGGATTCACGTGGCGGCATAATCCACTCCTGAAAAAGCCCGCCCACCGTTACCGGGCGGGAAAGACACAGACTTCACTCAAAACTGATGCTCTTCGGTCGATCCGGTCAGCGCCGTAACGGAGGACTGACCGCCCTGAATAATCGTGGTGACCTGATCGAAATAGCCGGTGCCCACTTCCTGCTGATGCGAGGAAAAACTGTACCCCCGCTCCCGGGCAGCGAACTCTGGTTGCTGGACTTTTTCAACATAGTGACGCATGCCTTCGCCCTGAGCATAAGCCTGTGCCAGGTCGAACATGTTGAACCACATGCTGTGAATACCGGCCAGGGTAATGAACTGGAAGCGATAGCCCATCTCACTGAGCGCCTGCTGAAAGGCCGCGATGGTGCTGTCGTCGAGGTTCTTTTTCCAGTTAAACGAAGGCGAACAGTTGTAAGCCAGCAGTTTACCGGGAAAGCGGGCATGGATGGCTTCGGCGAAGCGCTGCGCCATCGCCAGGTCGGGCGTCGACGTTTCACACCATAGCACGTCAGCATAAGGCGCATAAGCCAGACCGCGGCTGATAGCCTGCTCGATGCCGGCATGAGTGCGGTAGAAGCCTTCCGCGGTACGATCGCCACGGATAAACGGACGGTCATAGTCATCGCAGTCAGAGGTGATCAGGTCAGCGGCATCGGCATCCGTTCGCGCCAGCAGAATGGTGGGAACACCCATCACATCGGCGGCCAGGCGTGCAGCAACCAGTTTCTGTACGGCCTCCTGGGTAGGCACAAGTACCTTGCCTCCCATGTGGCCGCATTTCTTCACGGCCGCAAGTTGATCTTCAAAGTGGACCGCTGCTGCCCCTGCGCTGATCATCGCCTTCATCAGTTCAAAGGCATTCAGCACGCCACCAAAGCCCGCTTCGGCATCCGCCACGATGGGCAGAAAATAGTCGATAAAGCGGCTGTCGCCCGGTTCAATGCCATTGGCCCATTGAATCTGATCGGCACGTTGAAAGGTCTGATTAATCCGGGTGACAACCTCAGGCACCGAGTTCACCGGATACAGCGACTGATCGGGATACATTTGCCCCGCCAGATTGGCATCGGCGGCTACCTGCCAGCCAGAGAGGTATATGGCTTCTATTCCGGCTTTGGCCTGCTGCAATGCCTGACCGCCGGTTAAAGCGCCGAGGCTATTGACGTAACCTTTGCGCGCGCTGCCATTAAGTAATGACCAGAGTTTACCGGCACCCCGCTCGGCCAGCGTACAGGCTGGCAGAACTGAACCGCGCAGCGAGATAACATCTTGTGCGCTGTAAGGGCGGGTAATTCCCTGCCAGCGTGTTTCCTGCCAGTCTTGTTCGAGTTGCTGAATCTGTTGTGTACGTGTCATGGCAACCACTCCTTATGTCAGGGAAGCAGGCGATAGCCCGGCAGAGTAAGAAAAGGAACCAGTTCGTTTTCGGTAGTGATTTGCGCCATTAATCGCGCTGCTTCCTCATAACGACCTGAACTGAACGTCTTATCACCCAGATTCATCTGCAGCGTGTGCAACTCATCGTTGAGCAACTGCTGAAACAGCGACGCCGTGACCTGCTGCCCATCGCGCAGGGTTTTCTTGTGATGGATCCATTGCCAGATAGAGGTACGGGCGATTTCGGCGGTGGCGGCATCTTCCATCAGGCCGTCAATAGGAACGCAGCCGTTGCCGCTAATCCAGGCTTCGAGGTATTGCAATGCCACACGGATATTGGCGCGCATCCCTGCTTCCGTTCGATCGCCTTCGCAGGGCGCCAGAAGCTGTTCGGCCTGCACCGGAGCGTCTTCGTGGCGCAGAACATGAAGCTGATTGGGGTGATCGCCCAGCGCCTGGTTAAACACCGCCATTGCGGTATCGGCCAGGCCTGGATGTGCGATCCAGGTGCCATCATGTCCGTTACTGGCTTCGCGCTGCTTGTCTTCCCTGACGCGCTGCAACACCCACTGATTACGTGCGCTGTCTTTACTTGGAATAAGCGCTGACATACCGCCCATAGCAAAGGCACCGCGGCGATGACACGTTTTAACCAGCAACCGCGAGTAAGCATCCAGAAAAGGCTGAGCCATGGTCACGGACTGACGATCAGGGAGAACCCGATCTTCATGTTCCCGTAATGTTTTGATGTAGCTGAAAATGTAATCCCAGCGCCCGCAGTTCAGGCCTACGATATGATCGCGCAGATTCCACAGAATCTCGTCCATCTGAAACACGGCGGGCAGCGTTTCAATTAAGACTGTGGCTTTAATTGTGCCTCGCGCCAGATCAAAACGATCCTCAGCGAAGCTAAAGATCTCTCGCCACCAGGCCGCTTCCTGCCAGCTTTCCGTTTTAGGCAGATAAAAATAGGGACCGCTACCTTTCGCCAGGAGATTCGTGGCGTTATGAAAAAAGTAGAGTGCAAAATCAAACAGGCCGCCGGGAATGGCATTGCCCTGCCATCTGACATGTTTCTCTGACAGATGCAGCCCGCGTACCCGACACATCAGGACAGCCGGATCGGCGCGAAGCTGGTAGATCTTGCCTGTCTCGCTGGTATGAGACAATGTGCCAGCCACGGCTTCACGCAGGGTTTGCTGCCCTTCCATCAGCTTTTCCCAGGTCGGTGCCAGGGAATCCTCAAAGTCAGCCATAAATACTTTTACGTTCGCATTCAGGGCATTAATTACCATTTTGCGATCCGGCGGTCCGGTAATCTCCACGCGACGATCCCGTAAATCCGAGGGAATACCGCGAATCGTCCATTCTCGCTCTCTGATGGAAGCCGTTTCCATTTCGAAATGAGGTAACGACCCGGCATCGTACTTTTTTTGTCGTGCCTGTCGCGCCGCTAATAACGTATCGCGTTGGGGAGCAAAACGGATAACCAGATCCTGTAAAAACGCGACGGCCTCTTCAGTAAGAAGCTGTTTTTCAAGATGATAAAAGGGCTTCTGGAAGTGTAATTCGTGGGTAATAACTGAGTCTGTCATGCTTGCTCTCTCCTGTTTACAGGCAGATCAACATGGTCGATCCACAAATAGGGTGATTAGTGAGCTACAGGATCAGAGCATATGTATTTTAAATTTAAAATCAAAAACTATTTCCATTTTAATTAAATATTATATTTATATCATTGAAATTTATGGTTTTATTTTTACTTTCCTTTAGGTAATGCCTTTCAAAGCTTTTTAAGGATGAAAAAAAACCGTGTTGCCAGCCAGCTAACACGGTTCAGTTGTAATGAAAGTGCGCTTATTCCAGCGTCGGATTCATATGGCGCAGATCAAACGGCGTAATTTGATAGACGTAATAGTTCAGCCAGTTTGAAAACAACAGGTTTCCATGGCTACGCCATGTGGCGCGTGGATGACGCTGCGGATCATCGTGGGGGAAGTAATTGTACGGCACGTCAGGGTTCAGCCCTGCGTCATAGTCGCGCTGAAACTCTCCCGCCAGTGTTAACGCATCATATTCCGGGTGACCCGTAACGAACACCAGCCTCTTGTCCTTGCTTGCCATCAGGTAGGCACCGGTTTGTTCCGATTCAGCAAATAATTCCAGATCGGTGTAATCGGTGATCAGCTGAGTGGGGAAATCCGCATAACGCGAATGCGGAGCGAGAAAATTATCATCGAATCCCCGCGTCAGTAAGGCATGGGGATGGAGAATCTGATGTTCAAATACGCCTGCAAGTTTCGTCTGTCGGGTTTGTTTAGGAATACCATACAAAATATTCAGTGCTGCCTGTACAGCCCAACAGACAAACAGGGTCGAGGTAACATGATCTTTCGCCCACGCCAGCACCTGCTGTATCTGGGGCCAGTAGGCGACATCGTTAAATTCAACCAGGCCCAGCGGCGCACCTGTAACGATTAAGCCATCATAGTTATCGTGCTGGATATCCTCAAAGTTACGGTAGAAATTATTAAGGTGATCGCTGGGTGTGTTACGCGATTCACGGCTGTCGATACGCAGCAACTGGACATCAATCTGCAAAGGTGAGTTAGAGAGCAAGCGCAGGAACTGGTTTTCGGTCTCAATCTTTTTAGGCATCAGATTAAGTACCAGAACTTTAAGTGGGCGGATCTCCTG
This sequence comes from Pantoea sp. SGAir0180, assembly GCF_043546245.1. NCBI lineage: Bacteria > Pseudomonadati > Pseudomonadota > Gammaproteobacteria > Enterobacterales > Erwiniaceae > Pantoea > Pantoea sp. SGAir0180. Next base: position 3,532,980 of record NZ_CP028071.1, read on the forward strand.
AACACTGGCGCGCGACGACGTCATCACGAAGACATTTTCGTTACGTAAAAAATTCACTGCCGGTAATTCATCGGGAACCCTGATTGGCATGACTTAATCACCTCTTGTAACCATATATACGTTTAGACATCCAGACAGCCAAAGATAACGGCTCTTTTGCTAAATGTCGAGTCTGCATATCGACAGGTGAAAAAGTTTCAAGGCACTGTTACAGCCCGCACTGGTGGTTCAGAGACAGGCTTTACCTTGTGCGGGCTTTCTGAAACCATACGGCGGCAAAAAACCGTAACGCCGCAAAATACGCTGTGCCTCATCAGTATGGAGGAAGGCGGCAAGCGGCATGGCGGAGGGTGAAAGAGTGGCCCAGCCGTATTGCGCCCGTACGTTGTAAGCAGGGGGAATATTAAGCACCAGAAGGGACTGGTGATGCCTCAGGCGGGGCGCATAACTGGCATAGCCAATAAAGAGTTCAGCGTAGCCTTCATCAATGAGCCACTAGGCTGCCAGTCTGCCAACAGGAACAGGCAGACTGTCCGGGCCACCAACCAGGGCGTTTGCTTTGTTCCGGATTCGGCTGCCCTGACCGGGATATCGCTGCTCAATGTTTTCGAATAACTGCCACGTGTAATCCCCTGAGGGATCGTACAGGGGCGTTGAGGTTGCCAGCCGTAAATCATCACGTTGCAGTAATGACAGCCAGTCGTCTTCTGCAGAGACATCCTCCCGCCTGGCAGTCAGACACAGCCTGTTATCGATGAAATGACCGGTGTCCTCTGCCAGACCTTGTCGCGACAGGCTTGTGGGATGCTGCAGGTTGGCCGAAACAAACATGTCACCGACTTCACCCTGTTCGATGCGCTGACGCAGTAAACCAGCCGGGCCATAGTGTGTTTGTGTCGTTATGCCGTATTCCGCGCTGAACGCGGCAACCAGCACCGGCCACACATCGCGCAGACTACCGGCCGCCAGAATCTGGAGAGGTTTCATGATAGGCGGTCCGGTAAAAGCGGCGATACCAGCGGTCGGCCCGCTGCTGCATATCCACATCGCGAAATTTGTCAGGATAGAGTTTTTTCGCCATCCACAGTTCACCTAACCCTATGGCTTCTGGCATCGGATAGCCCCATGCCTTGGCATAGTCAGGCATCAACCAGACACGGTGATGTTTGACAGCATCAATGGTCTGCCAGAGCGGATCGTGCTGAATCGCCTGAACAACCTGCGGATAGCGGTTCTGCACAAAAATTACCTGCGGATTCCAGACCACCACCTGTTCCATGCTGACCTGCCTGAAACCCTGAATAGTCGATGCTGCCACGTTCAGTGCGCCAGCATGGGCCATCATCAGCCCCGTATATTTCCCGGCACCGTATGTCGTCAGACTGGGATTGGCCATATAGGCGCGTACACGCTGCTGTTCAGGGAGATCGTGGAGACGATCAGTCACCTCTTTACGCCCCGCAAAGGCTGCTGAGATGAGAGCTTTGGCCTGCTGCTGCCTGTTCACCACATCACCTATCAGGGTGATGCCTTCCTTTATCCCGAGATCGTAGGCCTTATCTTCATTTTGCATACTGGGATTAATTTCGCCCTGCTGCCCGGCGTCATCGTGACGCAGTGAAATCGCCAGTACAGGAATGCCCAGTGCGGAGATCTGGTCAATCATCTCTTTCGGCGCATAGTTGGTGACGAATACCACCTGTGGATGCAGTGCAATTAGCTTTTCCAGATCAACATGGGTCAAATCACCCAGCATTGCTTTATGCGTCAGCTCAGGCACCAGCGTTGCGTAATTGTCCCCTAACTGCTGTTTCCAGTTAGCCAGTATCCCTAGAATTTTATCTGTCGCATTTAACTGCACCAGAAGATTCAGCGTCTGGTGCTGAAGCACAACCACGCGATCAACCCGATCCGGGATTGTAACGTTACGACCAAGCTGATCGGTCACGATGCGGCTGGCGTAGCTGTTCCATGCGGTAAAGATAAGTAAGCCTGTAAAGACGAGGTGATTCGGTCTGATTTTCAATGAAGGTCCCCTGTAGCGTAATGTATTTGATTATATAGCGATGCACCGCGACAAGGTAAACAGTGGATGCGCCTGTCGTTGACACGGGTCTGCGTGGCAGGGATGACTGTCGGTGTCGTGGCATTTTCGATGCAGGGCGCGCCTGACAGACAGCGCCAGCCCATTGGTTCGGTTTGCTGACCTTGAAATGCGCGTATGCCCTGACATCGCTCTGCATGCTGATATCCACTTAAGAGGGCATGTTTTTAGCTGAGACAAACTACAAAAGATGAGAATAAATCGGCAGGATTAGTGCGTACTCAGCAAATACGCTTTATCCTGGTGCATTTAACCTGTTTACTTATGATTAGGGCCTGAAAATGTCAGTTCAAAATAACGTCCCCATTGTTGAAATATGTTATTTCCGTATTAAATCCCTACACAGTTAACCTGATGATATTCACTTTTACACACTGCAATTAATCTTATCAGCTTGATATTAATTAGAGCACACGACGTTAATTTTAGATCGCGTTCCTTTTGCTAATTTGATTTTAACGGAGCCAGACAGACTCCTTCATCAACCGGAATCAAGGGGTAATGTTATGAAAATCAATAAAGTATCATCAGCCGCTGCGGCTGTAGCATTGACACTGATGTCTTTTGGTTGTTTCGCCGCAGAAACGGTCTCTGCCACCTCGTTAACGCTGGATGGCGCGGTTTCTAAAATCGCCAGACAGGCTAAACAGCAGGGCGAGCATTTTAAAGTGATTAGTGCTGACACGAATAACTACGCACACGTCACCGCTGAATTATATAAATAATGTCAGTAAGTGAAATAAAAAGCCGGTTTTAAAACGCCTCCCGGCGCTTTAATTACCGGCTTTTCAAACTTTTTTATTCATATCTTACCGTGCCGACGTATATTTCCCTGCATTAACACGTAATTAAATCACCAGTATTTAGCCCCTGTACGTCCCATCTTTTCTTCCAGTAAAACGAATGCGCCCAAAGTCACGTTAAGCACAGACATAACCGTTTCTTGGATCACGGCAGGGGTGACGCGTTCGTTTGATTTACTGGTTTTGATATTGAAAGAGATCGGATGTCATAACGTCGGGATGATGGCAGGCTTACCCTGTTTCACGACATTATTTATATTCAGGAAAGGAGGCGGAAATACGTCATAAGCCATCGTTTCATCGCGTTGCTATAAACGGGATGAGAATGGGCTGACAGTCGACGGAGGGTTCCGGCATAACGGTTCCGCGCGCCCGGTCAGGCAGCAACAAAGATCTGTGAAGCCCGCAGAGGTCCGGCAGGCCCCGCCCTCCCCGGACGACGGACGTAAAAAAGCCCCGTACTTCCGTACGGGGCTTCTTCACCTGATTGATGCCTGGCAGTTCCCTACTCTCGCATGGGGAGACCCCACACTACCATCGGCGCTACGGCGTTTCACTTCTGAGTTCGGCATGGGGTCAGGTGGGACCACCGCGCTACAGCCGCCAGGCAGATTCTGTCTGCCGCACCGCCCTCTCGGGCCGCACGGCGTTATCCGGTAAACAAGGCTGAAAATTCTTCTGTCTCTCAACCCAAAACGCCTCTGGCGTTGTAAGGTTAAGCCTCACGGGTCATTAGTACCGGTAAGCTCAACGCATCGCTGCGCTTACACACCCGGCCTATCAACGTCGTCGTCTTCAACGTCCCTTCAGGAGGCCCGAAGCCTCAGGGAGAACTCATCTCGGGGCAAGTTTCGTGCTTAGATGCTTTCAGCACTTATCTTTTCCGCACTTAGCTACCGGGCAGTGCCACTGGCGTGACAACCCGGACACCAGCGGTGCGTTCACTCCGGTCCTCTCGTACTAGGAGCAACCCCCCTCAATTCTCCAGCGCCCACGGCAGATAGGGACCGAACTGTCTCACGACGTTCTAAACCCAGCTCGCGTACCACTTTAAACGGCGAACAGCCGTACCCTTGGGACCTACTTCAGCCCCAGGATGTGATGAGCCGACATCGAGGTGCCAAACACCGCCGTCGATATGAACTCTTGGGCGGTATCAGCCTGTTATCCCCGGAGTACCTTTTATCCGTTGAGCGATGGCCCTTCCATTCAGAACCACCGGATCACTATGACCTGCTTTCGCACCTGCTCGAGCCGTCACTCTCGCAGTCAAGCTGGCTTATGCCATTGCACTAACCTCCTGATGTCCGACCAGGATTAGCCAACCTTCGTGCTCCTCCGTTACGCTTTGGGAGGAGACCGCCCCAGTCAAACTACCCACCAGACACTGTCCGCAGCCCGGATCACGGGCCCACGTTAGAACACCAAACATTAAAGGGTGGTATTTCAAGGACGGCTCCACGCAGACTGGCGTCCACGCTTCAAAGCCTCCCACCTATCCTACACATCAAGGCTCAGTGTTCAGTGTCAAGCTGTAGTAAAGGTTCACGGGGTCTTTCCGTCTTGCCGCGGGTACACTGCATCTTCACAGCGATTTCAATTTCACTGAGTCTCGGGTGGAGACAGCCTGGCCATCATTACGCCATTCGTGCAGGTCGGAACTTACCCGACAAGGAATTTCGCTACCTTAGGACCGTTATAGTTACGGCCGCCGTTTACCGGGGCTTCGATCAAGAGCTTCTCCTTACGGATAACCCCATCAATTAACCTTCCGGCACCGGGCAGGCGTCACACCGTATACGTCCACTTTCGTGTTTGCACAGTGCTGTGTTTTTAATAAACAGTTGCAGCCAGCTGGTATCTTCGACTGGCCTCGGCTCCGGGAGCAAGTCCCCTCACCTACGCGCCAGCGTGCCTTCTCCCGAAGTTACGGCACCATTTTGCCTAGTTCCTTCACCCGAGTTCTCTCAAGCGCCTGGGTATTCTCTACCTGACCACCTGTGTCGGTTTGGGGTACGATTTCGTGTTACCTGATGCTTAGAGGCTTTTCCTGGAAGCAGGGCATTTATCACTTCAGCACCGTGGTGCCTCGTCGTCACGCCTCAGTGTAAAGTGCACCGGATTTGCCTGGCGCACACACCTACACGCTTAAACCGGGACAACCGTCGCCCGGCCGATATAGCCTTCTCCGTCCCCCCTTCGCAGTAACACCAAGTACAGGAATATTAACCTGTTTCCCATCGACTACGCCTTTCGGCCTCGCCTTAGGGGTCGACTCACCCTGCTCCGATTAACGTTGAACAGGAACCCTTGGTCTTCCGGCGACAAGGTTTTTCACCTTGTTTATCGTTACTTATGTCAGCATTCGCACTTCTGATACCTCCAGCATGCCTCACAGCACACCTTCAGCGGCTTACAGAACGCTCCCCTACCCAGCAACGCTTACGCGTCGCTGCCGCAGCTTCGGTGCATGGTTTAGCCCCGTTACATCTTCCGCGCAGGCCGACTCGACCAGTGAGCTATTACGCTTTCTTTAAATGATGGCTGCTTCTAAGCCAACATCCTGGCTGTCTGTGCCTTCCCACATCGTTTCCCACTTAACCATGACTTTGGGACCTTAGCTGGCGGTCTGGGTTGTTTCCCTCTTCACGACGGACGTTAGCACCCGCCGTGTGTCTCCCGTGATAACATTCTCCGGTATTCGCAGTTTGCATCGGGTTGGTAAGCCGGGATGGCCCCCTAGCCGAAACAGTGCTCTACCCCCGGAGATGAGTTCACGAGGCGCTACCTAAATAGCTTTCGGGGAGAACCAGCTATCTCCCGGTTTGATTGGCCTTTCACCCCCAGCCACAGGTCATCCGCTAATTTTTCAACATTAGTCGGTTCGGTCCTCCAGTTAGTGTTACCCAACCTTCAACCTGCCCATGGCTAGATCACCGGGTTTCGGGTCTATACCCTGCAACTTAACGCCCAGTTAAGACTCGGTTTCCCTGCGGCTCCCCTATACGGTTAACCTTGCTACAGAATATAAGTCGCTGACCCATTATACAAAAGGTACGCAGTCACACCACGAAGGTGCTCCCACTGCTTGTACGTACACGGTTTCAGGTTCTGTTTCACTCCCCTCGCCGGGGTTCTTTTCGCCTTTCCCTCACGGTACTGGTTCACTATCGGTCAGTCAGGAGTATTTAGCCTTGGAGGATGGTCCCCCCATATTCAGACAGGATACCACGTGTCCCGCCTTACTCATCGAACTCACAGCCTGTGCACCTTTGTGTACGGGAGTATCACCCTGTACCCTGCGACTTTCCAGACGCTTCCACTGATGCACAAGCTGATGCAGGTTCTGGGCTCCTCCCCGTTCGCTCGCCGCTACTGGGGAATCTCGGTTGATTTCTTTTCCTCGGGGTACTTAGATGTTTCAGTTCCCCCGGTTCGCCTCATGCCGCTATGTATTCACTGCATGATAGTGTGACGAGTCACACTGGGTTTCCCCATTCGGGTATCGCCGGTTGTAGCGGTTCATATCACCTTACCGGCGCTTATCGCAGATTAGCACGCCCTTCATCGCCTCTGACTGCCAGGGCATCCACCGTGTACGCTTGGTCGCTTAACCTCACAACCCACAGGCGTTTTGCGCTTGCGTGTCGTGAGCTTTTGAGAGACCCGAACGCATCGTGCTGTGTTCCTTATTACGGAGGAACACGACGTGCGTCGTTTCAAATTTTCAGCTTGTTCCGGATTGTTAAAGAGCAAATATCTCAAACGTGACCCTGAGGCCAGTTTTGAGATACTTTGTGGAGACACCTTTCACCTGTCACCAAGCAAGTGGCGTCCCCTAGGGGATTCGAACCCCTGTTGCCGCCGTGAAAGGGCGGAGTCCTAACCGCTAGACGAAGGGGACACGTACGTGTGTCTCGGCTTCGCAGCCGTCTTGCTTCTTCAGCTTTCTATCAGACAATCTGTGTGAGCACTTCGCACGAAGGTATCTTCAGGTAAGGAGGTGATCCAACCGCAGGTTCCCCTACGGTTACCTTGTTACGACTTCACCCCAGTCATGAATCACAAAGTGGTAAGCGCCCTCCCGGAGGTTAAGCTACCTACTTCTTTTGCAACCCACTCCCATGGTGTGACGGGCGGTGTGTACAAGGCCCGGGAACGTATTCACCGTGGCATTCTGATCCACGATTACTAGCGATTCCGACTTCACGGAGTCGAGTTGCAGACTCCGATCCGGACTACGACGCACTTTATGAGGTCCGCTTGCTCTCGCGAGGTCGCTTCTCTTTGTATGCGCCATTGTAGCACGTGTGTAGCCCTACTCGTAAGGGCCATGATGACTTGACGTCATCCCCACCTTCCTCCGGTTTATCACCGGCAGTCTCCTTTGAGTTCCCGACCGAATCGCTGGCAACAAAGGATAAGGGTTGCGCTCGTTGCGGGACTTAACCCAACATTTCACAACACGAGCTGACGACAGCCATGCAGCACCTGTCTCAGCGTTCCCGAAGGCACCAATCCATCTCTGGAAAGTTCGCTGGATGTCAAGAGTAGGTAAGGTTCTTCGCGTTGCATCGAATTAAACCACATGCTCCACCGCTTGTGCGGGCCCCCGTCAATTCATTTGAGTTTTAACCTTGCGGCCGTACTCCCCAGGCGGTCGACTTAACGCGTTAGCTCCGGAAGCCACTCCTCAAGGGAACAACCTCCAAGTCGACATCGTTTACGGCGTGGACTACCAGGGTATCTAATCCTGTTTGCTCCCCACGCTTTCGCACCTGAGCGTCAGTCTTCGTCCAGGGGGCCGCCTTCGCCACCGGTATTCCTCCAGATCTCTACGCATTTCACCGCTACACCTGGAATTCTACCCCCCTCTACGAGACTCAAGCCTGCCAGTTTCAAATGCAGTTCCCAGGTTAAGCCCGGGGATTTCACATCTGACTTAACAGACCGCCTGCGTGCGCTTTACGCCCAGTAATTCCGATTAACGCTTGCACCCTCCGTATTACCGCGGCTGCTGGCACGGAGTTAGCCGGTGCTTCTTCTGCGGGTAACGTCAATTGATGAGGTTATTAACCTCAACACCTTCCTCCCCGCTGAAAGTACTTTACAACCCGAAGGCCTTCTTCATACACGCGGCATGGCTGCATCAGGCTTGCGCCCATTGTGCAATATTCCCCACTGCTGCCTCCCGTAGGAGTCTGGACCGTGTCTCAGTTCCAGTGTGGCTGGTCATCCTCTCAGACCAGCTAGGGATCGTCGCCTAGGTGGGCCGTTACCCCGCCTACAAGCTAATCCCATCTGGGCACATCCGATGGTGTGAGGCCCGGAGGTCCCCCACTTTGGTCTTGCGACGTTATGCGGTATTAGCTACCGTTTCCAGTAGTTATCCCCCTCCATCGGGCAGTTTCCCAGACATTACTCACCCGTCCGCCACTCGTCACCCGAGGAGCAAGCTCCCCTGTGCTACCGTCCGACTTGCATGTGTTAGGCCTGCCGCCAGCGTTCAATCTGAGCCATGATCAAACTCTTCAATTTAAAGTTTGATTTGCTGCAACCAGTGCAGCGATGCTCAAGGAAAACGTCGTAATGAATTTCACTACGTGTTCACTCTTAAGACTTGATATTTTTTGCGTCCGGAGACGCGGATATCAATCCTGCGAGTGCCCACACAGATTGTCTGATAAATTGTTAAAGAGCAGTGCAACCAGCGGGTTAACCGTCTGTTGCGAGGTGGCGTATATTACGCTTTCCTCCTTCAGAGTCAACCTCTTTTTCAGAAGTTTTTCTCCGGCGGCTCAGTTGCCTGACCCTCTCAACACCGCATTCCGTAAGCCGTTGTGCCGTGTCGATGGAGGCGCATTATAGGGAGTTCTCGCGGGCTGACAAGGGCTAAATTCAATAAAAATGACTGTTCGCTGCATTCCACAGCAAAAGCCCGCCTTATACGCAGTTACACACAAAGTTATCCACATTCCTGTTACGTACAAATTTAGACGAGCATCACGCAAACGTTTTCGCTACAATGCCCCCGCAACGCTATGGATGCCCCTTTTCGGGGCGTTACCTGAAGTTTTCGCGTTTTCACTTCTCTATGAAGAGGAAGAAAGCTCGCAAACTTGATGTAACGCTCTTATTTACGCGAATCAAAGCCAAGGGATAAAACCACCATGCAACAACCTCGTCCTTTACGCCGCGCCCTGCTCAGTGTTTCTGATAAAGCCGGCATCCTCGAATTTGCTCAGGCACTCTCCCAACGTGGTGTTGAGCTGCTCTCTACAGGCGGCACCGCACGTCTGCTGGCAGAGGCAGGGCTCCCCGTCATCGAAGTGTCTGACTATACCGGTTTCCCGGAAATGATGGATGGACGCGTTAAAACGCTGCACCCGAAGGTCCATGGCGGCATTCTGGGACGTCGCGGACAAGATGATGCGGTAATGGCGCAGCACGCTATCAACCCTATCGATATGGTGGTCGTTAATCTTTATCCCTTTGCACAAACCGTTGCGAAGCCAGACTGCTCACTGGAAGATGCCATAGAGAACATTGATATTGGTGGCCCAACCATGGTGCGCTCGGCGGCCAAGAACCACAAAGATGTGGCGATTGTGGTAAAGAGCAGCGACTACCCGGCCATCATCGCCGAGCTGGACGCCAACCAAAACTCACTGACGCTGGAAACCCGTTTTGACCTGGCGATCAAAGCGTTTGAACACACCGCTGCGTACGACAGCATGATTGCCAACTACTTCGGTAGCATGGTTCCCGCCTACCATGGTGAAACTGAGCAGCCGGCAGGACGCTTCCCACGCACCCTCAATCTTAACTTCGTTAAAAAGCAGGATATGCGTTATGGCGAGAACAGCCATCAGGATGCCGCCTTCTATATAGAAGAAAATGTACAGGAGGCCTCTGTCGCTACCGCCGAGCAGGTGCAGGGCAAAGCACTGTCTTATAACAACATTGCGGATACCGATGCAGCACTGGAGTGCGTAAAAGAATTCGCTGAGCCCGCGTGCGTCATTGTAAAGCATGCTAATCCTTGCGGCGTGGCCGTCGGCGAGTCCATTCTGGCGGCTTACGAGCGCGCTTACCAGACCGATCCTACCTCTGCATTTGGCGGTATTATTGCGTTTAACCGTGAACTGGACGAGGCGACCGCACAGGCCATTATCAGCCGGCAGTTTGTTGAAGTGATCATCGCCCCTTCGGCGACCGAAGCGGCCCTGAAAATCACGGCGGCGAAACAAAACGTTCGTGTACTGGTATGTGGTGAATGGCAGGGCCGTGTCGCCGCGCTGGATTTCAAACGGGTGAATGGTGGTCTGCTGGTTCAGGATCGCGATCTGGGGATGGTCGATGCCAGCCAGTTGCGTGTCGTCAGCAAGCGTCAGCCTTCTGAACAGGAACTGCGTGATGCTCTGTTCTGCTGGAAAGTGGCTAAATTCGTTAAGTCCAACGCCATTGTCTATGCACGCGACAATATGACTATTGGCATAGGTGCGGGCCAGATGAGCCGCGTCTATTCTGCCAAAATTGCGGGCATCAAAGCGGGTGATGAAGGTCTCGAAGTTAAAGGTTCTGCGATGGCTTCCGATGCGTTCTTCCCATTCCGTGATGGTATTGATGCCGCTGCAGCCGTGGGCGTGAGCTGTGTCATTCAGCCAGGCGGCTCTATCCGCGACGACGAAGTGATTGCAGCTGCCGATGAACACGGTATTGCCATGATCTTTACTGATATGCGTCACTTCCGTCATTAATTCTGTGGAGCGTTTTATGAAAATTTTAATCATCGGTAACGGCGGACGTGAACATGCCCTGGCCTGGAAAGCCGCCCAGTCGCCGCTGGCAACGGCCGTTTTTGTCGCCCCTGGTAATGCAGGTACGGCGCTGGAACCGGCTTTACAGAACGTCGATATTTCCCCAACAGATATCCCGGCATTACTTGCCTTTGCGCAACGTGAACAGATCGATCTCACTATCGTTGGACCCGAAGCGCCGCTGGTGATTGGCGTGGTTGATGCATTCCGTGCCGCCGGCTTAAAAATCTTTGGTCCGACTCAGGCTGCCGCACAGCTGGAAGGTTCGAAAGCGTTCACGAAAGACTTCCTTGCACGTCACAACATCCCCACTGCCGAATACCATAATTTCACCGAGGTCGCCCCTGCGCTGGCCTACCTGCGTGAAAAAGGGGCGCCCATTGTCATCAAAGCCGATGGCCTGGCTGCCGGTAAAGGTGTCATTGTGGCCATGACGTTGCAGGAAGCCGAAAACGCGGTGCAGGATATGCTGGCGGGCAACGCCTTTGGTGACGCCGGGCACCGTATTGTGATCGAAGAGTTCCTGGACGGTGAAGAAGCCAGTTTTATCGTGATGGTCGATGGCGAGAATGTCCTGCCGATGGCCACCAGTCAGGATCACAAACGCGTCGGCGATGGGGATACAGGACCAAACACCGGCGGTATGGGCGCTTACTCTCCTGCACCAGTGGTGACGGATGAAATCCACCAGCGCGTCATGGACCAGGTCATCTGGCCAACCGTACGTGGCATGGCAGCAGAAGGGAATGTTTACACAGGCTTCTTATATGCCGGGCTGATGATCGATAAGACCGGTCAGCCAAAAGTGATCGAATTCAACTGCCGTTTCGGCGATCCGGAAACGCAGCCCATTATGCTGCGCCTGCAATCGGATCTGGTGGATCTCTGTCTGGCTGCCTGTGAAGGCAAGCTCGATCAAAAAGACTCACAATGGGATCCCCGCCCTTCGCTGGGCGTGGTGCTGGCGGCTGGCGGCTACCCTGGCCCCTACGCGAACGGCGAACAGATTCACGGTTTGCCACAGGAAGAAGCGGCTGACGGCAAAGTTTTCCATGCCGGTACACGCCTGGAAGGCGACCGCGTACTGACTAACGGTGGACGTGTGTTGTGCGTCACCGCGTTAGGCGATGACGTTGCCGCTGCGCAGAAGCGCGCTTATGCGCTTGCTCAGCCGATTTCCTGGCAAGGCAGTTTCTGCCGCCGCGATATCGGCTATCGCGCCATTGGTCGCCAGTAACGATGACAGGGGCACACGTTGTGCCCCTTTTTCATGTCTCAGAAATCCGCCTCTTTGGGCTCATCTGCACATTCGTCTTTGTGGCTGACCCGCAACAGTTGAACGCCTTCTGGCGCTTCCAGCCATGAAACCATCAAGGGACCAGCGGAATGACGGCGGTAATGCGTGAGCGTCTGCCATGCCTCACTGTCAAACGCTGGCGTCACCTTTTGGCCGTCACAGGTCTCCACGACATTGCCCCCTGCCCAGTGCCCCTGCTTCAGAAACACCCGACCGCTTAAGAGCGCATCGCTGATGTCCCGCATACGTTGCGCGTCAAACTTATAAAGTTCCACCGTATCAGGGCTGACCGCTTCACGTTGAGTAGCAAGCTGGCGCTGCATAAAGTTAAGACTGCCATTCTGGTCAAATCGCAGGGTGACATCGTCGGGAGGCGCGCCTTTCACCTGACGCTCAACGCTGACCAGATGATCGCCCAGCCAGCGGTAGTCTGTCGTTTCGCTTTTTTCGCTGTTAAACGGGTTGTACAGCGTACGAATATGCACAGACTGATGATCCGTATTCTTACGCCAGATACGCACACTGCCACGGTCGGCCAGATAACCACTGGCGGAAAAGGCGGGAATGTCGGGGGTGGAACTGCACCCGATAATCAGTGAGGAGAGAAGCAGGGCGGAAAAGCGCTGAAGCAGCGTAGTCATGGTGGCTGGCCCTTAAACAAAAGGGGCGAAATCGCCCCTGTTTAAAACTTTACCGCTATGCGACGTCTTACTTGACGGCGTCTTTCAGAGCTTTACCAGACACGAATGCAGGTACGTTTGCCGCAGCGATTTTGATTTCTTTGCCAGTCTGTGGGTTACGACCGGTACGCTCAGCGCGGTGGTTCACTTTAAAAGTACCAAAACCAACCAGTTGTACAGCATCACCCTCTTTCAGAGACTCAGTGATTGCAGCCAGAGTAGATTCCAGCGCTGCCTTGGCCTGGGTTTTAGACAGGTCAGCTTTTTCTGCGATCACATCAATCAGTTGAGTCTTGTTCATAAGTTATCCTTAAAGTGTATTTATCGCTTGCTAAGCAACGAGTGCGAGGGAAAAGCCAACTTCGGGCACTCTTCAGCCTGCACGCACCGATAGCCACAATTTTCAGCCCCCCAAATGTAGACCAGACAGGGGGCTGATGTGAAGCCTCCAGGCGCGCTAATTAAGGCCTGAAGTCACGTTTTCTCGCCTTATTGCTGAATTTTTATACCGATGTTACTAATTCCCGCTTCGCGCAGGTCGGATCGCAGACCTTTTATCAATTCAAGGTCTCGCTCTTCACAGTCTGCGAGCAGGCGAAAAATCTCCCATTGCAGGTCCCATTCGTCGATGACTGCCGGGTTTTCCCGCAGCTCTTCATCGGTCATTTCACGACCTGCCTGAGTCATTTCCAGAATGGCCACGGTGGTGATGGAGGTCTTGCTGACTTCAATCGCATGTTCAAGCGTTTCGCCACTTAACAGGGCGTGCAGCACTTCACTTAATGCCACACAGGCATCGATGGCCGGATACACGCCGTAGACCTCAAAATCATCGCCATCCGGAATCGCAGCTTCGAGCTTTTCCAGTTGACTGTCGAAGTTGATCTTTGCATCTTTCACCGTCAGCGTTTCCCAAATCAGATCGAGAATTCGGCGGTAAAGCGCAGGATCGGCAAACACAGTTTGCTGGCAAAAGGCCATGTAATTAGGATACATGCGCTCGCACAGGCAAGCCATAAACGTCAGATGTTGCCAGCTTTCCAGCTTTGCCAGACGCAAATGCACAGGGTTTTGTAACATACACAGAGCTCTTATTCGTTTCGCTGGCCGCAGTGTAACGCAAAAGCGCCCTACAAACAGTGCTAAAGCGCGTTTTGCCAGCGCAGAAATGCAGGTCGGCGTGATGCGACAGCATCTGCCCAGCGCGTCGGTTCCGGTAAACGGTAGCCCTGAGTACACTTTTCAACCCAATCGAGGGCACTGTCCAGGCTGACGCGATGCCCGGTGGCCACAAACAGCGGATTACAGCGTACCTTGCTGCGCCATACCCAGCCAATTTGCTCCCCTTTATCCATTAACGGCTGGCGACTGCCGGGAGTCTCGTCCAGCGGCTCAAACCGTCCGCACAAACGCTTTTTGGCGACACCGATGGTGGGAACATCGACCATCAGTCCAAAGTGTGACGCCACACCGAGCCGACGCGGATGCGAAATGCCGTGACCGTCGACAAACAACAGGTCAGGCTTCTGCTCCAGCATATTCCATGCCGCCAGCAAGGCGGGATATTCCCGGAAAGAGAGAAAGCCAGGAATGTACGGCATAGTCGTCTCGATGCGCGCGATACGATGCTCCACCAGCTTCAGCGACGGGTATTCGAGAATAACCAGCGCCGCGCGCGTGACCGCACCTTCCTGTTCAAACCCGACGTCTGCGCCACCAATAAAGCGTGGCGGCAGCACATCAAAATCGTCCTGCCGCACGACGTATGCGGCACGCTGTTGTTGCTCCGCACGAAGTGCAGCAATATCCATTATGACTCCTGATGATACTGGCGGGAAAGGCGGTGCACCGCCTCAACGAAGACGCCGGCATGCTCTGGCGGTACATCCTGATGGATACCATGTCCCAGATTGAATACGTGGCCTTCACCTTTGCCGAAACCGTCCAGAATACTGGCCACTTCCTGCTCGATACGGGCCGGTGGTGCGTACAGCATGGAGGGATCCATATTGCCCTGTAGGGCAACTTTATGCCCGACACGACGGCGGGCCTCACTGATGTCGATAGTCCAGTCCAGGCCCAGTGCATCGCAGCCTGTTTCAGCCATGGCCTCAAGCCACTGACCGCCGCCTTTAGTAAACAGCGTGATCGGCACACGACGGCCTTCGTTTTCGTGCAGTACGCTGTCGACGATTTTATGCATGTAATACAGCGAGAACTCGCGATAATCGCGGCCACTCAATGCGCCGCCCCAGGTGTCAAACACCATGACTGACTGCGCCCCGGCGCGGATCTGAGCGTTGAGATAGAGAATAACGCTGTCGGCCAGCTTATCCAGCATGGCATGCAATGTGGCAGGTTCGGCGTACATCATTTTCTTAATTTTGGTGAAGGCCTTGCTACTGCCGCCTTCTACCATATAGGTTGCCAGCGTCCACGGACTGCCTGAAAAACCAATTAAGGGCACCTCACCATTAAGGTTCTTACGGATGGTCCGTACGGCATTCATCACGTAACCCAGTTCCTGTTCAGGATCGGGAACAGGCAGGCGATCGACATCGGCACGGCAGGTTACGGGGTTTGAAAAGCATGGACCTTCCCCTGTTTCGAAGTACAGCCCTAATCCCATCGCATCAGGAATGGTGAGGATATCACTGAAGAGGATGGCCGCATCGAGCTTGTAGCGACGCAATGGTTGCAGGGTGACTTCGCAGGCCAGCTCGGCATTCTTACACAGCGACATAAAGTCGCCCGCCTGGGCACGCGTGGCTTTATATTCCGGCAAATATCGTCCGGCCTGGCGCATCATCCATACGGGGGTAACATCGACAGGCTGGCGTAACAGGGCGCGCAAATAACGGTCGTTCTTCAGTTCACTCATGTCAGGACTCTCTCGGTATCAAGCGAGTAGTGTAGCACTCTCACGCCTCAGCGCGGCAGAGGGCAACGGTATCTTCAATTAATCGACGGGCAACGGTGCCAGGTGGAGGCAGTAAAGGCAGCGCATCAAAACGGAACCATCCGGCATCCAACAGCTCTTTACCGTCGTGCTGTAAGTCGCCGCCGTCATACTCCGCCATAAAGGCCATCATTAAGGACTGCGGGAAAGGCCAGGGCTGGGAAGTGACATAACGGACATTCTTCACGCGCACGTTGCTCTCTTCCATCACTTCGCGTGCAACCGCCTGTTCAATGGTCTCACCGACTTCAACGAACCCGGCCAGCACAGTGTAAATGTTATTACGATGACGCGCATGGTTGGCCAGCAGGATCTCATCTCCACGGCGGATAGCAACGATAATACAGGGCGCAATTTGTGGGTAATAACGTTCACGGCAATGGCTACACAGGCAGGCAAATTCGCGTTTACTGGCGTGCATCTCATGACCACAATAGCCGCACCAGCGATGGGATCGGTAAAACTCCGCTAACTGCACCCCGCGCCCGGCCAGCTGAAACAGGCCCGGATCTTCATTGAGTAACTGGCGCAACGACAACATATCTGACGAACGCGTTTCACAAATCAGCCAGACCTTCTCTCCCTGCCATTCGCCAATCACGCGCCCCTGGTGCCCGGTAAGGCCAAACTGCTGTGCGTTTCCGTGAGGTAAATCGCCTTGCGGTAACCAAATTTTCTGTTCACTACTGACAATCCACCATCCAGCGTCTACGCTTGAAATTTCGCATTGCATTTATTTCGTCATCCTTAGCGTCAACCCGCACGCTGAAGTCCCGATGTTAAGTGTGTAGATGAACAACTATACCCAAATAATTCTGGTTGCAAGACGACAGCACGCTTATTTATCCCGACAGGTTCGCGGAGAACAAGCGCAATTGGCGCATCGCTAATCTGAAATATGAAGGTGCATAACGCATACGGAGTTAACTATGCTTAACCAGTTAGACGTTCTGACCCAACGCGTAGGTGGCAGTAATGAACTGGTAGATTCATGGCTGGCAGCTCGCCGCCAGCTGTTGGTTTCTTATTACCATTTGGTCGGCATCAAGCCAAAAAAAGAAGCGCTGACTCGCCTGGACGAGCAGGCACTGGATAACTTTTGCCACACGCTGGTCGATTATCTTTCATCCGGTCACTTTAGCCTTTACCAGCGTTTGATTGCAGAGATGGACGGCACCAGTCCGCTGCTGGCTGCCGCGCAGATTTACCCGTCGCTGGAAGCCAATACCGAGCAGTTGATGCAGCTGTATGACGGCCACCTGCAACAGGCCATCGACGACGACAACTATGTGACGTTTCAGCACGCCTTGTCAGAAGTCGGCGAAGCTCTTGAAGCGCGTTTTACCCTTGAAGACAAGCTTATCCAAATGGCATGGGACAATCACCTGACTCCGCCCGTGGCGAACGACAGTGAAATTGCCCGCCCTGCTTAACAGTGCCGCAAATGTAAATAACTTGTGATTCATAAAAAGCCCCCTTATGCTGAGTGGGCTTTAAAACATATGTTTTATGTTAGTCAGGGTTTGACGGTTGCACGTCCTTGCGGGACCTGATTAACCGTTAAACCAAATCTTGTCGGAGTGCCCATTGGGCTGAGACCGTTAATTCGGGATCCGCGGAACCTGATCAGGTTAGAACCTGCGAAGGGAACAAGAGTAAATTTTTACGGTACGCCGCACTCAGGGTGCCCGCTGTGCCGTTACTCCTTCCGAACTCCGGACAAGCAACCTTCCCACTTACTGGAATATTGCTATGTCTACTACGAAAACGACCCGTCGCGAACAGCGTGCTCAGGCACAGGAATTCATTGATTCCCTGCAGGGTGGCAGTGCCTTTCCCAACTCAAAACGTATCTGGCTGACCGGCAGCCGTGACGACATTCGTGTCCCCATGCGCGAAATCCAGCTCAACCCTACATTGACCGGCGGCAGTAAAGATGAGCCCGTTTACCAGGAAAATGAGCCTGTGCCGGTTTATGACACCGCCGGTGCCTATGGCGATCCGGCAGCAAAAATCGACGTGCATCGCGGACTGGATAAACTGCGTGCTCGCTGGATTGAAGAGCGCGACGACAGCGAAAAACTGACGCAGATTAGCTCGGCGTATACGCAGCAGCGACTGGCTGATGACGGACTGGATCACCTGCGCTTTGAACATCTGCCAACGCCGCGCCGTGCTAAAGCCGGCCGCTGTGTAACCCAGTTGCATTACGCGCGTCGGGGAATCATCACACCAGAGATGGAGTTCATCGCCATCAGGGAGAACATGGGCCGTGAGCGCATTCGTGGTGAGGTACTGCTGCAACAGCATCCGGGCCACAGCTTTGGTGCCCATCTGCCCGAAAACATTACCCCCGAGTTTGTACGCCAGGAAGTGGCCGCTGGCCGCGCCATTATTCCGGCCAATATCAACCATCCCGAATCCGAACCGATGATCATTGGACGCAACTTTCTCGTGAAGGTGAATGCCAACATTGGTAACTCAGCGGTGACCTCGTCTATTGAAGAAGAAGTAGAAAAGCTGGTCTGGTCCACACGCTGGGGCGCGGACACGGTCATGGATCTGTCGACCGGACGCTATATTCATGAAACCCGTGAATGGATTCTGCGTAACAGTCCTGTTCCCATCGGCACTGTTCCGATTTATCAGGCACTGGAGAAGGTCAACGGTGTGGCTGAAAATCTGAACTGGGACATTTTCCGCGATACGTTACTGGAGCAGGCCGAACAGGGCGTGGATTATTTTACTATCCATGCGGGTGTGCTGCTGCGCTACGTTCCCATGACTGCAAAACGCCTGACCGGTATTGTGTCCCGTGGTGGCTCCATTATGGCGAAGTGGTGCCTGTCTCATCACAAAGAGAGCTTTCTCTATGAACACTTCCGCGACATCTGTGAAATTTGCGCAGCCTACGATATCGCTTTGTCCCTGGGCGACGGATTACGCCCCGGATCGATTCAGGACGCCAACGATGAAGCACAGTTCGCTGAGCTGCACACGCTGGGTGAACTGACAAAAATAGCCTGGGAATACGACGTACAGGTGATGATCGAAGGTCCCGGCCATATCCCGATGCAGATGATCCGTCGCAACATGACAGAGCAGCTGGAACATTGCCATGAAGCGCCGTTTTATACTCTGGGCCCACTGACGACCGACATTGCGCCGGGCTACGATCATTTTACCTCTGGCATTGGTGCCGCCATGATTGGCTGGTTTGGCTGCGCGATGTTGTGTTACGTCACGCCGAAGGAGCATCTTGGCCTGCCAAACAAAGAGGATGTGAAACAGGGGTTAATCACCTACAAGATCGCCGCGCATGCTGCCGATCTGGCCAAAGGCCATCCGGGGGCGCAGATCCGCGACAACGCCATGTCGAAAGCGCGCTTCGAATTTCGCTGGGAAGATCAGTTCAATCTGGCGCTGGATCCTCATACAGCCCGGGCCTATCACGATGAAACGTTGCCACAGGAATCGGGTAAAGTTGCCCACTTCTGTTCAATGTGCGGCCCTAAGTTTTGCTCAATGAAGATCACGCAGGAAGTGCGTGACTATGCTGCCAGACAGGAAGCGGAAGCGCAGGCTATTGAGGTTGGCATGGCGCAGATGTCTGATCATTTCCGTGAACGGGGCGGTGAACTCTACCATCCCGCCACAGCGATTAAGGAGGAGTAAATGAACGCCTTTCCCGCTACCGCGCCGCGATTAGGGCTGTATCCGGTGGTCGACAGCGTTGAATGGATCGAACGCTTACTGGATGCCGGGGTGCGCACGATTCAGCTGCGGATTAAGGATCTGCCAGATGAGATCGTTGAACCCACCATCATCCAGGCTATCGCAACAGGTCAGCGTTACCAGGCGCGCCTGTTTATTAATGACTACTGGCAGCTGGCGATTAAGCATAAGGCTTATGGCGTTCATCTGGGGCAGGAAGATCTGGCCGTGGCCAATGTGCAGCGCATTCTGGACGCAGGCTTGCGCCTGGGCATTTCCACGCACGATGATGCTGAGCTGGATCGGGCGCTGGCGCTGCGTCCTTCCTACATTGCGCTGGGACATATCTTTCCGACTCAGACGAAGGTGATGCCCTCTTCTCCGCAGGGTTTGTCTGAACTTAAACGCCATCTGAGTCGGTTGCAGGGGATCTCTACCGTGGCGATTGGCGGCATCAGCATTGATCGCGTTCCGGCGGTACTTGAAACTGGTGTCGGCAGTATCGCCGTGGTGAGCGCCATTACGCAGGCAGAGGACTGGCGGGCGGCCACCCGCGAGCTGTTACGGCTTGTTGAGCCCGAATCCGGGCATTAACCCCGCCCTGTCGCGCAGATAAACGCGCACGTTGTGCAACAGGCAGTAAAAACTGGAAAGCCGCGCACGGCAATGAACATTGCGACTGGCGCGGCTTTTTTCTGTCCTTTAAAGTCACTGGCGTCCGGCCGGGATGGCCTGACCAGGGCCAGTTCCCTCCTCTTTCTGGCCCTGCTTCTCACCACCTGAAGCGATGATATCGATAACGGCGGACAGGTCAGCCGACGACTGATGCGCACAGGCGGCCATCGCCCGCTCGACAGCCTTACCGGTCAAGGCCAGTGCCTGTTCAATCTTACCGCTTGCGGGCAAGGCGTAATTCAGGCGCAGACAGTTACGGTACTTTCCGGAGGCCGAAAAAAGCGAGCCTACGGCAATCTGGATCCCTGATTTGCGTAATTCGTGGTTGAGCTGCACCGCATCAAATGCCTCAGGTAATTCAATCCACATCAAAAAACCGCCCTGAGGCCGCGTGACGCAGATACCGCAAGGAAAGTAATGCCGTACCCAGCAGGAAAAGGTGTCGTAATTGCGCTGGTAAACCTGGCGCATCCGCCGAAGATGCGTCTGGTAATGGCCCTGCTGGATAAAGTCAGCTACGGCATGCTGAGGCTGAGTGGCGGTAGAACCTGTCACAATGTATTTCATATGCAAAACACGATCGCGGAAGCGTCCGGGCGCCACCCAGCCCACACGTAAACCCGGTGCCAGCGTTTTGGAAAACGAGCTGCACAGCAATACGCGTCCTTCTGTATCCAGAGATTTAATGGATGAAGGCCGCGGGTACTCCCAGGCCAGCTCACCATAAACATCGTCTTCAATGATCGCCGCATCAAAACGCTGTACCAGACTCAGCAGCGCGCGCTTGCGCTTTTCGGGCATGATAAAGCCAAGAGGATTGTTGCAGTTAGGGACGACGACGACCGCTTTGATCGGCCACTGATCAAAGGCCAGTTCCAGCGCTTCAAGGCTGATTCCCGTTACAGAATCGGTCGGAATCTCAATGGCCCGAATACCGAACCCACGTAATGTCTGCATGATGCCGTGAAATGACGGCGATTCGACCGCAATGATATCGCCGGGCTGGCATACTGCGCGCACGGACACTGACAGCGCTTCGTGGCAGCCTGTGGTAATCACAATATCTTCTGAGGTCAGCTGGCAGCCGCTGTCGATCATCAACCGGGCAATTTGTTCTCTCAGCCGGGCGACACCGTAAAGGTTGTCGTAATTCAGCAGCGTGCTTTCCTGCTGCTGCGCCTGACGGCTAAACGCCTTCCACAGAGGTTTCAGTGTGGACTGCGTTAAATCCGGCATACCGCTGCCCAGTTGCAGTACATCCTGTTCCCGGCGGCTGTTAAGCAGGTCAAGCACCGCGTCCCACTGGGTAATTTCCACCGGATGTTGCGCCGGACGCGTCAAGGCCGGAACGGGCGGCATCGCCTTATGCGGCGCCACAAAATACCCGGAACGCGCCTGCGGAATAATCAGCTGTTTCTGCTCCAGCAGATAATAGGCCTGCTGTACCGTGCTGATGCTGACACCATGTTCGACGCTCAAACTCCGAACGGAGGGCAGGCGTTCGCCACTTTGGTACAACCCCTGTTCAATACGTTTTTCCAGCAATGTGGCTAAATGTTGATAGCGCGTCATGATCGACCTCAGCCAGGTTGATGACCCGACAAAACAGTACAGACAGCCTGTATTTCTACCATTCAGTCCACGCTGACGGCAATCTGTATGTTAAATAATTGCTTCAGGTGCATCTGTATTGGAAATTGTATCTGCATGAAAATATTTCTCAGGTTACTTACTGAGGGCAGGATCATGGGATATGAGGAAAATCGTAGCGCTAAACCCTTTGCAGTTTCACTCAGCCTGTTTCGCTTTATCTGGCATCATTTTCGTCGCTGGCAGTGTCGGCGCGAAACCCGCATGATTTTATGCAGACTGAGCGACAGTGCGCTGAAAGATATCGGGTTAAAGAGAAGCGATATCAATAAACGCTTTTAATTACGGCTCGCCTGGAAACAGGCGTGAGTCGATTTCGTTAACAGGACGGACTTCGGAAAACACTCTTCACGACAGCACGCGTTATGAATGCCGGTGCCGCCTGTATAAGACAGCCTGATCTCGCAGGCAAAAAAAAACCCTGCCGGAGCAGGGTTTTTTATCAGGCGTTTGACGATTACTCGTCGTTGTTACCGCCAAGACCCGCGTTCAGTAACTCCGCCAGGCTTGCGGATGCTTCGTCAGCAGTCACCTGCGGTGCAGCTGGCACTTCGCCTGCCGCACGACGACGCATACGATCCTGGTGATAAGCGTAACCGGTACCGGCCGGGATCAAACGACCCACGATCACGTTCTCTTTCAGACCGCGCAGTTCGTCGCGCTTGCCTGCTACTGCCGCTTCAGTCAGGACACGTGTAGTTTCCTGGAACGATGCTGCAGAGATGAACGATTCGGTTGCCAGTGACGCTTTAGTGATACCCAGCAGGTCACGTACGAAGGTTGCGCCAACTTTTCCGTTCGCTTCAAGTTCACGGTTAGAGATCTTGATGCGAGAGAATTCAGCCTGCTCACCTTCCAGGAACTCGGTGCTGCCCGCGCTCATGATAGTAGCTTTACGCAGCATCTGACGAACGATGACTTCGATGTGCTTATCGTTAATCTTAACGCCTTGCAGACGGTAAACTTCCTGCACTTCGTTAGTGATGTAACGGGTAACCGCATGTACGCCACGTAAACGCAGGATGTCATGTGGTGACTCTGGACCATCGGAAACCACGTCACCGCGCTCAACACGTTCACCTTCGAACACGTTCAGCTGACGCCATTTCGGAATCATCTCTTCGTACGGATCGCTACCATCCAGCGGTGTAATCACCAGACGACGCTTACCTTTGGTTTCTTTACCGAAAGAGATGATGCCGCTGATCTCCGCCAGGATTGCTGGCTCTTTCGGACGACGCGCTTCGAACAGGTCAGCAACGCGTGGCAGACCACCGGTAATATCCTTGGTACCGCCAGATTCCTGCGGAACACGCGCCAGGGTATCACCCGAGCTGATCTTCACGCCATCTTCCAGCTGTACAATCGCTTTACCTGGCAGGAAGTACTGAGCAGGCATATCGGTACCTGGGATCAGAACATCATTGCCGTTGGCATCAACGATTTTCAGTGCCGGACGCAGATCTTTACCACCTGAGGTACGTTCTGCAGAGTCCAGAACCACCAGCGATGACAGACCTGTTAAGTCATCAGTCTGACGCGTAATGGTCTGACCGTCGATCATGTCGGTGAAGCGAATGAAACCGCCCACTTCTGTGATAACTGGCATGGTATGCGGATCCCAGTTTGCAACGGTTTCACCCGCAGCAACCTGCTCACCATCACCTTTCGCCATGGTCGCACCGTAAGGAACTTTATAGCTCTCTTTCGTACGGCCAAATTCGTCGATCATTTTCAGTTCAACGTTACGCGAGGTGATCACCAGCTTGCCTGCTGAGTTCGTTACCGACTTAGCATTGGTCAGCTTGATGGTACCTTTGTTCTTCACCTGAATGCTGGATTCAGCTGCCGCACGAGATGCCGCACCACCGATGTGGAACGTACGCATCGTCAGCTGTGTACCCGGCTCACCGATTGACTGTGCCGCGATAACACCGATTGCTTCGCCTTTGTTGATGATGTGACCACGTGCCAGGTCGCGACCATAGCAATGCGCACACACACCAAAGTCGGTTTCACAACCTACAACCGAACGCACCTTCACGCTGTCGACTGAGTTCAGTTCCAGCACGTCACACCAGTGCTCATCGAGCAGTGTGTTACGTGGAACCAGAATATCAGCCGTGCCAGGCTTCAGAACGTCTTCTGCCGTTACACGGCCCAGAACGCGCTCACGCAGTGGCTCTTTCACGTCGCCACCTTCGATGACTGGCGTCATCATGATGCCTTCGTGTGTACCACAGTCGTCTTCGGTGACAACCAGGTCCTGCGCAACGTCAACCAGACGACGCGTCAGATAACCGGAGTTCGCGGTTTTCAGTGCGGTATCTGCCAGACCTTTACGTGCACCGTGCGTCGAGATGAAGTACTGAAGTACGTTCAGACCTTCACGGAAGTTCGCGGTGATAGGCGTTTCAATGATGGAGCCATCTGGCTTAGCCATCAGACCACGCATACCGGCCAGCTGACGAATCTGTGCAGCAGAACCACGCGCACCGGAGTCGGCCATCATAAAGATGCTGTTAAAGGAAACCTGTTTCTCTTCTTCGCCGTCACGGTTAATCACGGTCTCGGTTGAGAGGTTTTCCATCATCGCCTTCGCTACGCGCTCGTTCGCGGCAGCCCAGATATCGATGACTTTGTTATAACGTTCGCCGGCGGTAACCAGTCCAGACTGGAACTGTTCCTGAATTTCGGCCACTTCGGCTTCGGCTTCAGAGATGATTTCCACTTTCTTGGCTGGGATAACCATGTCGTCGATACCAACAGACGCACCTGAACGGGCGGCGTAGGCGAAACCGGTGTACATGGTCTGGTCAGCAAAGATAACGGTCGGCTTCAGGCCCAAAATGCGATAACAGGTGTTCAGCATTTTAGAGATAGCCTTTTTACCCAGCGCCTGGTTGACGATGGAGAAAGGCAGACCTTTCGGTACGATCATCCACAGAATCGAACGACCAATGGTGGTGTCGATCAAGCTGGTTTTCGCAACGAACTCATCCTGCTCGTTTTTGCTGTACTCAGTGATACGCACTTTAACGCGCGCATGCAGCTCGGCCAGGCCAGCGCGATAAACACGCTCAGCTTCTTTCGGGCCGGTCAGCACCATGCCTTCACCTTTGGCATTCACTTTGTCGCGGGTCATGTAGTACAGACCCAGTACAACGTCCTGTGAAGGAACGATGATTGGCTCGCCGTTCGCCGGTGACAGAATGTTGTTGGTCGACATCATCAGCGCACGCGCTTCCAGCTGGGCTTCCAGCGTCAGCGGTACGTGAACAGCCATCTGGTCACCATCGAAGTCGGCGTTATAGGCCGCACAAACCAGCGGGTGAAGCTGGATGGCTTTACCTTCGATCAGAACCGGTTCAAAGGCCTGGATACCTAAACGGTGCAGCGTTGGTGCACGGTTCAGCAGGACCGGGTGTTCGCGGATGACTTCGTCCAGGATATCCCAAACGACAGCTTCTTCACGCTCAACCATCTTCTTCGCGGCTTTGATGGTGGTGGCCAGGCCACGCAGTTCCAGCTTGCCGTAGATGAACGGTTTGAACAGCTCCAGTGCCATTTTCTTCGGCAGACCGCACTGATGCAGACGCAGGTATGGACCAACGGTAATAACAGAACGACCGGAGTAGTCGACACGCTTACCGAGAAGGTTCTGACGGAAACGACCCTGCTTACCTTTGATCATATCGGCCAAAGATTTCAGAGGACGCTTGTTAGAACCGGTGATCGCACGACCGCGACGACCGTTATCCAGCAGGGCATCAACCGCTTCCTGCAGCATACGTTTTTCGTTACGTACGATGATATCTGGCGCAGCCAGATCCAGCAGGCGTTTCAGACGATTGTTACGGTTGATCACGCGACGATACAGATCGTTCAGATCCGACGTAGCGAAACGACCACCATCCAGCGGTACCAGCGGACGCAGATCAGGCGGCAGAACCGGCAGAACGGTCAGGATCATCCACTCTGGCTTATTACCAGACTGAACGAACGCTTCCAGCAGCTTGATACGCTTGGTCAGTTTTTTACGCTTGGTCTCGGAGTTGGTTTCGTTCAGCTCTTCACGCAGCTGCTCGCACTCTTGCTCCAGATCCATATTTTTCAGCAGCGCCTGGATAGCTTCTGCACCCATCTTCGCGTCGAATTCGTCACCGAACTCTTCCAGCGCGTCAAGGTACTGCTCTTCCGTCAGAATCTGACGTTTTTCCAGGTTAGTCATGCCGCCTTCGATCACAACATAAGATTCGAAGTACAGCACGCGCTCGATATCACGCAGCGGCATATCCAGCAGCAAGCCGATACGCGATGGCAGTGATTTCAGGAACCAAATGTGCGCAGTCGGTGATGCCAGCTCAATGTGGCCCATGCGCTCACGACGTACTTTGGTCTGTGTAACTTCTACGCCACACTTCTCGCAGATTACGCCACGATGTTTTAAACGCTTGTACTTACCGCACAGGCATTCGTAATCTTTTACCGGTCCAAAAATACGGGCACAGAAAAGACCGTCACGCTCTGGCTTGAAGGTACGGTAGTTAATGGTTTCCGGCTTTTTAACTTCACCAAAAGACCATGAACGGATCATGTCTGGCGAAGCCAGCGCAATTTTGATCGCATCAAACTCTTCGGTCTTAGTTTGCGCTTTCAGAAACTTAAGTAAGTCTTTCACGGATTAGCTCCCGTCGGAGTGAGACTCAGGGGCGTCCAACCGAAATTGAACGCCCCATAACCAGTACAAATGCGAGCGCGTTAACCCTGCGCTTACAGGCCGAAGCCCGCTACTGAGGGTTACTCGTCTTCCAGCTCGATGTTGATACCCAGCGAGCGAATCTCTTTCAACAGTACGTTGAACGATTCTGGCATGCCAGGTTCCATCTGATGGTTGCCATCCACGATGTTCTTATACATCTTGGTACGGCCGTTAACGTCATCAGACTTAACGGTAAGCATTTCCTGGAGGGTATATGCCGCACCGTATGCTTCCAGTGCCCATACTTCCATCTCACCGAAGCGCTGACCACCGAACTGTGCCTTACCACCCAGCGGCTGCTGAGTAACGAGGCTGTAGGAACCAGTAGAACGTGCGTGCATCTTGTCATCAACCAGGTGGTTGAGTTTCAGCATGTACATATAACCAACGGTTACCTGACGTTCGAACTGCTCACCAGTGCGACCATCAAACAGGGTAATCTGACCGGAAGAAGGCAGACCGCCGAGCTCTAACAGCTCTTTGATTTCGCTCTCTTTCGCACCATCAAACACCGGCGTGGCGATCGGCATACCTTTTTTCAGGTTTTCAGCCAGACGCAGAACTTCGTCATCACTAAAGGTATTCAGGTCAACTTTCTGACGCACATCTGTGCCCAGATCGTAAGCACGCTGGATGAATTCGCGCAGTTTGGCGACTTCTTCCTGCTTCTTCAGCATCGCGTTAATTTTCTCGCCGATACCTTTCGCTGCCATCCCTAAGTGCGTCTCAAGGATCTGACCGATGTTCATACGTGAAGGTACGCCCAGCGGGTTCAGTACGATATCGACCGGCGTACCGTTCTCATCGTAAGGCATGTCTTCGATTGGGTTGATCTTCGAGATAACACCTTTGTTACCGTGACGACCTGCCATCTTATCACCAGGCTGAATCTGACGTTTAACGGCCAGATAAACCTTAACGATTTTCAGCACGCCTGGTGCCAGATCATCGCCTTGTGTGATTTTACGACGCTTGCCTTCGAGTTTTTTCTCAAACTCGTGCTTCAGTTCGTCGTACTGCTCTGCCAGCTGTTCCAGCTGGTTTTGCTTGGCTTCGTCAGTCAGACCCAGTTCCAGCCAACGCTCACGCGGCAGCTTGTCCAGTTTGTCTGCTTCAACGCCACCAGAAATCAGGACAGACTGGATACGGCTGAACAGGCCCGCTTCCAGAATCTGCAGCTCTTCAGACAGGTCTTTCTTCGCCTGCTTCAGCTGCATCTCTTCGATTTCCAGCGCACGTTTGTCTTTTTCCACGCCATCGCGGGTGAAGACCTGAACGTCGATAACCGTACCCGAAACACCGTTAGGCACGCGCAGAGAAGAGTCTTTCACATCAGACGCTTTCTCACCGAAGATCGCACGCAGCAGTTTCTCTTCTGGTGTCAGCTGGGTTTCGCCTTTTGGCGTCACTTTACCAACCAGAATGTCACCACCGGTCACTTCCGCACCGATGTAAACGATACCGGATTCATCCAGTTTAGAGAGTGCAGCCTCACCCACGTTCGGGATGTCAGCGGTAATCTCTTCTGGCCCCAGCTTGGTGTCGCGAGACACACAGGCCAGTTCCTGAATGTGGATGGTCGTGAAGCGATCTTCCTGCACCACGCGCTCGGAGACTAAGATGGAGTCTTCGAAGTTGTAACCGTTCCACGGCATGAACGCGACGCGCATGTTCTGACCCAGCGCCAGTTCACCGAGATCGGTAGACGGACCATCAGCCAGCACATCACCACGCTCAACTGGCTCGCCCAGAGATACACATGGCATCTGGTTGATACAGGTGTTCTGGTTAGAACGGGTGTATTTGGTCAGGTTGTAGATGTCGATGCCCGCTTCGCCCGGATACATTTCGTCTTCGTTAACTTTGATAACGATACGTGATGCATCAACGTACTGAACGGTACCGCCACGTTTCGCCACAGCGGTAACACCGGAGTCAACGGCAACCGCGCGCTCCATACCGGTCCCTACCAGCGGCTTATCGGCACGCAGTGTAGGAACGGCCTGACGTTGCATGTTCGCACCCATCAGGGCGCGGTTAGCATCATCGTGTTCCAGGAACGGGATCAGTGACGCACCGACGGAAACGACCTGTTGGGTCGAAACGTCCATGTAGTCAACCTGATCGCGGCTGAACAGGCTCGATTCACCTTTGCTACGGCAGGTCACCAGGTCATCAACGAACGCACCTTCTTCTGACAGGTTGGTATTCGCCTGAGCGATGACATAGTTACCTTCTTCGATGGCAGACAGGTAATGAATTTCATCGGAAACCACACCGTCGATCACGCGACGATAAGGGGTTTCCAGGAAACCGTACTCGTTCGTCTGCGCATATACAGACAAGGAGTTGATCAGACCGATGTTCGGACCTTCAGGGGTTTCGATTGGGCAGACACGACCGTAGTGCGTTGGGTGTACGTCACGCACTTCGAAGCCGGCACGCTCACGGGTTAAACCACCCGGGCCGAGAGCAGAGATACGACGCTTGTGCGTAATCTCTGACAACGGGTTGTTCTGATCCATAAACTGGGACAGCTGGCTTGAACCAAAGAACTCTTTCACCGCCGCCGAAATAGGCTTGGCGTTGATCATGTCCTGAGGCATCAATGTGTCGAGGTCGCCCAGAGAAAGACGCTCTTTCACTGCACGCTCAACACGGACCAGGCCGACGCGGAACTGGTTTTCCGCCATTTCACCCACTGAACGAATACGACGGTTACCGAGGTGGTCGATATCGTCCACTTCGCCTTTACCGTTACGGATGTCGATCAGCTTTTTCATCACTTCGATGATGTCTTCTTTGCTCAGGATACCTGAACCTTCGATTTCATCACGCAGCAATGAACGGTTGAACTTCATGCGGCCGACAGCAGAAAGATCGTAACGATCTTCAGAGAAGAACAGGTTCTCGAACAGGTTCTCTGCTGCTTCACGCGTAGGTGGCTCACCAGGACGCATCATGCGGTAAATCTCAACCAGCGCGCTCAGGCGATCGTTGGTTGGGTCGACGCGCAGGGTCTCGGAGATATAAGGGCCGTGATCCAGATCGTTGGTGAACAGCGTTTCGATACGTTTGTGACCCGCCTGGCTCAGCTTGGCCAACAGATCCAGCGAAAGCTCCATGTTCGCTGCGATAATCAGTTCACCGGTGTTCTCATCGATATAATCTTTAGAGACCACTTTGCCTGCAATATATTCAACAGGCACTTCAATGTGCTGGATACCGTCTTTTTCGAGCTGACGAATGTGACGCGCAGTGATGCGACGCCCTTTCTCAACGTAGACCGTGCCATTCGATTCGATATCGAAGGTCGCGGTTTCACCACGCAGGCGCTCTGGCACCAGTTCCATCTGCAGCTTGTTGTCACGGATTTCATACACCACTTTCTCGAAGAAGATATCGAGGATTTCAGCAGTGGTGTAATGCAGTGCGCGCAGGATGATACTGGCCGGCAGCTTACGACGACGGTCAATACGGACGAAAAGGTTGTCTTTCGGGTCAAACTCGAAGTCCAGCCATGAACCACGGTAAGGAATGATACGTGCGTTATACAGCACTTTACCCGATGAGTGGGTTTTACCCTTATCGCTGTCAAAGAATACGCCAGGACTACGATGCAGCTGAGAAACGATAACACGCTCAGTACCGTTGATAACAAAGGTACCGTTGTCTGTCATGAGTGGAATTTCACCCATGTAGACTTCTTGTTCTTTAATGTCTTTTACTGTGCCTTCTGGCGCTTCGCGCTCATAGATCACCAGACGCAGTTTGACGCGCAGCGGTGCCGAGTAGGTCACGCCACGGATCTGACATTCTTTCACGTCAAAGACAGGTTCACCTAAGCGATAGCTGACATACTGCAACTCAGAGTTGCCGCTGTAGCTCGCGATAGGGAATACAGAGCGGAAGGCAGCTTCCAGTCCGTACTGACCTTCTGGATCTTGCTCGATAAACTTCTGAAACGAATCAAGCTGGATAGAAAGGAGATAAGGTATGTCCAAAACTTGTGGACGTTTACCAAAATCCTTACGAATACGTTTTTTCTCGGTATAGGAGTAAACCATAGGGTTCCTCAGCTAGCTGACAAGTCGACCCACGCTGTCCGTCCTGACAGGACAGTTCATGCAACACGATTTTGTTTGATTCACGCACTGCCCGGCAGTGTGTGCAATACCTCTTTCTATCACGCTTAAATCATTTCATTGCTTCAGCGTGGGCAGGGAACCCGCACAGGAAAGCAGTATATTAAGTCGTCGATAGAGAAAGATATTGAAGAGCAACAATGGACAAACAGTGCGAAACCCCATTGAGGCCCTGGAGCGCAAAAAGGCTGGTGACCAAAAAGTCACCAGCCATCAGTCTGATATTACTCAGACTGCAACCCGAGGGTTGTCTTACTTAACTTCAACTTCAGCGCCAGCTTCTTTCAGAGCAGCTTCAAGTGCAGCTGCGTCATCTTTGCTGATGCCTTCTTTGATCACGCCAGTTGCTTCAACCAGATCTTTGGCTTCTTTCAGGCCCAGACCAGTTGCGGTACGAACGGCTTTGATTACTGCAACTTTGTTCGCGCCAACAGCTTTCAGGATAACGTCGAATTCAGTTTTCTCTTCAACAGCTTCAGCTGGGCCAGCAGCAACAGCTACAGCAGCAGCAGCAGAAACGCCGAATTTTTCTTCCATAGCAGAAACCAGCTCAACTACTTCCATTACGGACATAGCGGCAACGGCTTCCAGAATTTGGTCTTTAGTGATAGACATAACAATTGTTCCTAAGAATCAGAAAAAGTTTATACGTTAGCAAGTACGAAGAAAAGAGAGGCCTTAAGCCGCTTCTTTTGCATCGCGAACAGCAGCCAGAGTGCGAACCAGTTTGCCGGCAGCGGCTTCTTTCATGGTCGACATCAGACGTGCCAGTGCTTCTTCGTAGGTCGGCAGCGTTGCCAGACGGTCAATATTGGCCGCCGTGATCAGCTCACCTTCAAAGGCTGCAGCTTTGACCTCAAATTTTGCATTCGCTTTCGCGAAATCTTTGAACAGACGAGCAGCAGCGCCCGGGTGTTCCATAGAATATGCAATCAGGGTCGGACCAACAAACGTGTCTTTCAGGCACTCGAACTGAGTACCTTCAACGACGCGGCGCAGCAGGGTGTTACGAACAACACGCATGTAAACGCCAGCTTCACGGCCTGCTTTACGCAGTTCGGTCATTTTATCAACGGTAACGCCACGAGAATCCGCAACAACCGCTGAAAGCGCACCTTTGGCTACTTCGCTGACTTCAGCAACAATCGCTTGTTTGTCTTGAAGATTTAATGCCATTAGCTTTAGCTCCTGGATTTGACCGGGGATGGATTTCCCCGGAACTCACTTCACTTATTCGCCCGAAGGAAAATAAGCGCTATTACACGGTGAGCAGAATCCAGTAAAGAAAAATTCTTTTGGTTCTGTCACCGTCTACGCAGGGTATTAAGCATTACATCCGAAAATGTGCAGCTCCTGCGGTCTTGGACGGAGGCCAGGATAAGGCCTGGCTCCAACCTAAAATTCGGCTGTACATCGTGGCCCAGATTGCCCTGCACTGACAGCCTTTATAAGGCCTGCTGAACACTTTACTGTGTTTCAGGCGACTGACTCAGTCGCTGCGTTCGCACAATCTGACTTACTCACAATGACATCTGCATGAATGCAGAACAACGGGCGTAAGATTCTAGGTGAATTTTTCGCCCGTTTCAAGCAGCAATTAGTTTGCCGCTGCGCTCAGACCAGCCTGGTCAACGGCAACGCCGGCGCCCATGGTGGTAGAGATGCTGACTTTCTTGATATACACGCCTTTCGCCTGAGCAGGTTTTGCTTTTTTCAGCGCAACCAGCAGAGATTCCAGGTTTTCTTTCAGTTTGTCAGCATCGAAGTCCACTTTACCGATGGTAGTGTGGATGATGCCGTTTTTGTCGTTACGATAACGAACCTGACCTGCTTTAGCGTTCTTAACCGCTTCAGCAACGTTCGGGGTTACAGTACCGACTTTCGGGTTTGGCATCAGGCCACGTGGACCCAGAACCTGACCTAACTGGCCAACAACGCGCATTGCATCTGGAGATGCAATAACAACGTCAAAGTTCATTTCGCCTTTCTTGATCTGCTCAGCCAGATCTTCCATACCTACCAGCTCAGCGCCAGCTGCTTTAGCAGCTTCAGCGTTTGCGCCTTGGGTGAAGACGGCTACACGTACAGAACGACCTGTACCGTGTGGCAGAACGGTCGCGCCGCGCACGTTCTGGTCAGATTTACGAGCGTCGATGCCGAGGTTAACAGCAACGTCTACGCTTTCAACGAACTTAGCGGTAGCCAGCTCTTTTAGTAATGCGATTGCTTCAGCAATATCGTACTGCTTAGTCGCGTCAACTTTGTCGCGAATAACGCTCATGCGCTTGGTCAGCTTTGCCATTTCTTAGTCCTCTACTACCAGGCCCATGGAACGAGCAGTACCTTCGATTGAGCGAGTCATCGCTTCAACGTCAGAACCAGTCATGTCCGCAGCTTTAGTTTCTGCGATTTCACGTACCTGAGCACGAGTCACTTTACCGACTTTATCTTTGTTCGGCTTACCAGAACCAGACTTGATGCCCGCTGCTTTTTTCAGCAGAACGGCAGCCGGAGGCGTTTTGGTAATGAAGGTGAAAGAACGGTCGCTGTATACGGTGATAACAACTGGAGTAGGCAGGCCTTTTTCCAGTGATTCTGTTTTGGCGTTAAACGCTTTACAGAATTCCATGATGTTAACACCCTGCTGACCCAGAGCTGGACCAACTGGTGGACTTGGGTTCGCCATACCAGCTGCAACCTGCAGCTTGACGTAGGCTTGTACTTTCTTAGCCATGATAATTCCTCAATTGGGTTATAGCGCCTTTAAAAGGCTCCCCGTGGTAACGATTTACACGCTGTTGCCAGCGCATAAAAACAAAAGGCGCGAAATTATAGTTTAATTTCGCGCCTGCTGCAACAGCCAAATAGTAAAAGAAAGGTTAGCCTTTCTCCACCTGACCGAAATCGAGTTCGACAGGTGTTGCACGTCCAAAGATGGAGACCGAAACAGTCAGACGACTCTTCTCATAATCGACATCTTCGACCACGCCGTTAAAGTCGGCAAACGGACCATCGTTGACGCGTACCATTTCGCCCGGTTCGAACAGCGTTTTCGGACGTGGCTTGTCACCTACCTGCTGCAGGCGGTTCATGATCGCATCAACTTCTTTATCGCTGATTGGCGCAGGGCGGTCAGAAGTACCACCGATGAAACCCATTACGCGTGGCACGCTGCGAACGAGGTGCCAGCTGGCATCATTCATTACCATCTGAACCAGAACGTAGCCTGGGAAGAATTTACGTTCGCTTTTACGGCGTTGACCACCACGGATCTCGACCACTTCTTCAGTCGGCACCATGACGTCGCCAAACAGCTCTTCCATGTTGTGCAATTTGATGTGCTCACGCAGCGACTGTGCTACGCGGCCTTCAAAACCGGAAAACGCCTGCACGACGTACCAGCGTTTTTTTGGAGCTTCAGACATCTCAGAACCTCAGGCCAGTGATAAACGATACCAGACGGACCAGAATGCCATCCAGCCCCCACAAAATCAGTGACATCACGGCAGTGACCGCGGCAACGATTAACGTGGTATGCAGTGTCTCCTGGCGGGTTGGCCAGATAACCTTGCGCATTTCGGTTCTTGCTTCACGTGCAAAGGCTACGGTCGCTTTGCCTTTGGTCGTTAAAAGCGCAATGCCGCCTGCTGCTGCAATCAAAATAACAACAGCCAACGCACGCAGAGGTAACGTCACATCACGATAGAGGTAGTTACCTACGATCGCCGCAAGCAGTAATAAGACTACCACTACCCATTTCAGCGCTTCGAGGCCGCGCCCGCTCCCTTGAGCTTCGGTATTCGCACTCATAAACCAACCTGCCACAATAATTCAGAAACTATTCTGCCCCGCATCGCGAGGCATCCAAACCGAATGAGCTTTTGGGGCGTAACTCGGTATCCAGCGCCGCATAACAGAGCCTGTCTCAGCAATGATTATGGTGCAAAATCACTGATGAGTCAGGTTCTATAAAACAGCGTACAAAAAGGGCATCAAATGATGCCCTTTCCATGTGCATTGCGTCAAATATTATCGATAATTAAGCGATAACTTTGGCAACAACGCCCGCGCCAACGGTACGGCCACCTTCGCGGATTGCGAAGCGCAGACCTTCGTCCATTGCGATTGGGTGGATCAGGGTAACAACCATTTTGATGTTGTCGCCTGGCATAACCATTTCAACGCCTTCTGGCAGCTCTACTGAACCGGTCACGTCAGTGGTACGGAAGTAGAACTGTGGACGGTAGCCCTTGAAGAACGGAGTATGGCGGCCACCTTCGTCTTTAGACAGAACGTAAACTTCTGACTCGAACTTGGTGTGTGGCTTGATGGTGCCTGGCTTCGCCAGAACCTGACCACGCTGGATGTCTTCACGCTTGATACCGCGCAGCAGAACACCACAGTTTTCGCCTGCCTGACCCTGGTCCAGCAGTTTGCGGAACATTTCAACACCGGTACAGGTTGATTTCGCCGTATCTTTGATACCCACGATTTCAACTTCGTCGCCGACTTTAACAACACCGCGCTCAACACGACCGGTTACTACAGTACCACGGCCAGAGATTGAGAATACGTCTTCGATTGGCAGCAGGAACGGCATGTCGATAGCACGAACCGGATCCGGGATGTAGTTGTCCAGGTGGTTAGCCAGCTCAACGATCTTCTCTTCCCACTCTGGGTTGCCTTCCAGCGCTTTCAGTGCTGAACCGCGAACGATTGGAGTATCGTCGCCCGGGAAGTCGTACTGTGACAGCAGGTCACGGACTTCCATCTCAACCAGTTCCAGCAGCTCTTCGTCATCAACCATGTCACACTTGTTCAGGAACACGATGATGTAAGGAACGCCTACCTGACGACCCAGCAGGATGTGCTCACGGGTCTGCGGCATTGGGCCGTCAGTCGCAGCAACAACCAGTATCGCGCCGTCCATCTGCGCAGCACCGGTGATCATGTTTTTCACATAGTCGGCGTGGCCCGGGCAGTCAACGTGTGCATAGTGGCGAGACGGGGTTTCATACTCAACGTGTGCAGTGTTGATGGTGATACCACGTGCTTTTTCTTCAGGGGTGCTGTCGATCTGGTCGAACGCACGCGCCTGGCCGCCGTTGGTTTTAGCCAGAACGGTGGTGATTGCTGCAGTCAGGGTGGTTTTACCGTGGTCAACGTGACCGATGGTGCCCACGTTTACGTGCAGTTTGTTACGTTGAAATTGCTCTTTAGCCATCGCTTGTCCCTCTAAGACACGGATATATCAAAGATATCGTCACATTAACCAGGCATTGCCTGACTGCAAGGAGTTACAGAGAAAATCAGGAGGGAGATAAAGGAAGTGGTGCTGATACCCAGAGTCGAACTGGGGACCTCACCCTTACCAAGGGTGCGCTCTACCAACTGAGCCATATCAGCACATCTGGAGCGGGCAGCGGGAATCGAACCCGCATCATCAGCTTGGAAGGCTGAGGTAATAGCCATTATACGATGCCCGCATCCTGGAACTCGGCTACCTGTTCTTTCTGTAGCTTGTGAATAACAGGGGAAGTCCCCTATTATTCTTAGCCTGCCAGCGAAGCTGGCTGACTTTGACTGAGCTTACACCCAATCTGAATTCAGGGTGAGAAGAAGTGACTCACCTGCCAGATAAACAGGTTGTTTATCTGTTCTCAACCCGAGGGTCGAGATGGTGGTGGGAGAAGGATTCGAACCTTCGAAGTCTGTGACGGCAGATTTACAGTCTGCTCCCTTTGGCCGCTCGGGAATCCCACCTACTTGATGGTGCCGGCTACCGGAATC
The DNA here is from genome assembly GCF_043546245.1 of Pantoea sp. SGAir0180. NCBI lineage: Bacteria > Pseudomonadati > Pseudomonadota > Gammaproteobacteria > Enterobacterales > Erwiniaceae > Pantoea > Pantoea sp. SGAir0180. Next base: position 3,569,379 of record NZ_CP028071.1, read on the forward strand.
GAACTGGTGACCTACTGATTACAAGTCAGTTGCTCTACCAACTGAGCTAAGCCGGCATCAAGTGACGCGCATTCTAGGAAGGTCGGCTGAAGGATGCAACAAAAAAATCACTGTTTTTGTTCTATCGCTTACTATTTGTGCAAAGCATCGCAATTTACCCCTATTCTGCAGAAATAACATCCAATTATTGGTCAAATTTTCGCGTCATCTTCTGTCCCTGGATTTGGTCTTCACGATTTCATTCTTTGGTGGATGGCTTTTTTCACGTCCCCTTTTTTTGCTGATCATGCAAAATTCGTCTCGATTGCTTATTTATTGCCCGGTGTTTTCCATCGACAGCCGTTTTTTGTTTGTGGATATCGGTTTGTTTGTGCAAAAACGCCACCACAGGGTAAGCGATGAGTGATGTTAAGTTGACAGGGTTGCAGAGAAAACGTACTGGCACCTAAAGAGGTGGGAATGGACACTGGCACAATACCGCTTTCAATACGCGTGAATCAGGCATTGCTTGTATGCTTTCTATGGCCGACAGCGCTGCTCTGTTCGATTACTGGCCTCACAGGCACGCGAGTGCATGTGTATTGATGTCGACGCGGTGAAGATAAGCGAGGTTGCATATGAACAGGTAATGCCTACGTACAACAGAGAAGTCACATGACACATGAGAACAGCCCGATGCTTGATGTGCAGATTCCACCCTGTCCGCACCGATGACGGCTGCGACCAACTGGAACGCCGCCGAAAGTCATTATGTTTGTCCCTTCTGTTGTCAGAACGCGCTGTGCCTCCCGGTTCAACCTGCATAGAAACCCGGTCAGGCGGATTAAAGCGCTTCTTCTCTCCTTTGGCCCTCAAAAAGCTTAAGCACACCACAAAGCCTGTGGCGGCCTTATGTTGGCAGCAACAGTATTGGGCTGATCTGATGGACACGCCATGCGAGGGCAGAGAAAGGGTCGTGGTAAGGGTTATTCGTCACGGGAAAGAGAGTACAGAAGGTATCCGTGCCTGGGGCAGACTGGTCTCTGAAGGCAATAAAGTGCCTTGTGGACGTTCAGACAAATGACTTGGCGAATGAAAGCACGCCCCAAAACAGTGACGCGCCTGACACGCACCTTATTTGCGGCTTAACGTCCGGCATAAAGTAACAGACAGCCACGGATTCATTGCACGCGCTATCATGAAAGACCCGCTCGTTAACCGGCTACTGGCTGAGTGAACCATACGATAATGAGCGGAGGCCCGTTTACGTGCCCTGATCAGTGCTACCCACCGGGCTGAAGATTTACCTGTCACATCGCATGCTGTAATTACAGAGATCAAGCCTCTTGATCAAGGATTTGTTAAAATTGCGGAGGCGCCGACGAAAGCTTATCCCCGTTTATTTTTTACTTCTTTTAAAAGCTATACTGGTGGTACCCTCCAGCCCATTGTTCTCGTTAATAACTCTGTGACCCGCAATTCATTACGCTACCGTGCCCGAGTAATCTTCGGTGAAAATGTACAGATTGGTTTGAATCTGCAGTCAAATGTATACTTATGGATAAAACGACATCACTCACCACGCCTTATTTACAGTTCACCCGTGAACAATGGGCGTCATTACGCGACTCCGTTCCCATGACGCTGGCAGAGGATGAAATTGCTCAGTTAAAAGGGATAAACGAAGACCTTTCTATTGAAGAGGTGGCCGAAATCTATCTGCCGCTCTCACGCTTGCTGAATTTCTATATAAGTTCGAATGTGCGTCGCCAGGCTGTTCTGGAACAATTTCTGGGCACAGACGGGCAAAAGATCCCTTACATTATCAGTATTGCTGGTAGCGTTGCGGTGGGGAAAAGTACGACTGCCCGCGTTTTACAGGCGCTTCTCAGCCGCTGGCCTGAGCACCGTAAGGTTGAGTTAATTACAACTGATGGCTTCCTTCATCCGAACTCGGTACTAAAAGAGCGCGGTCTCATGAAGAAAAAAGGGTTTCCTCAATCTTATGATATGCATCGGTTAGTTAAGTTTGTGTCAGACCTTAAGTCTGGCGCCCAGCAGGTGACGGCGCCCGTTTATTCCCATCTCATTTATGACGTTATTCCGGATGGGGATAAAGTGGTGCAACAACCCGATATTTTAATTCTGGAAGGCTTAAACGTTCTTCAAAGTGGAATGGATTATCCTCACGATCCGCACCACGTATTTGTTTCTGATTTTGTCGATTTTTCTATCTATGTCGATGCGGAAGAAGATCTTTTACAGCACTGGTATATCAATCGCTTTCTGAAATTTCGCCAAGGCTCTTTCACCGATCCCGACTCTTATTTTCATCATTATGCACAGTTACCTGAAGATGAGGCCATCAAGATCGCGGGATCGCTGTGGAAAGAGATCAACTGGCTGAACCTGAAAGAGAATATTCTTCCTACACGTGAAAGAGCCAGCTTGATTATGACCAAAAGTGGTAATCATGCGGTTGAAAAAGTCCGCCTGAGAAAATAAGTTACGACAATAAAGCCTGCCTTAAAAGCAGGCTTTACAGACTTTTAAAGGGGACGCAGCGATATTTCCCCACCCATCCAGGATTTAATTTCGCCCTCTTGTTCCAGCAGCAAACCACCCTGATTATCAATGCCGCGTGCAATGCCGTGAACTTCCCGCTCGCCCATCAGTAACCTGACCGGACGGTTGATAAAGTTGTCTAAGCCTGCCCAGCGTGCGACAAAAGGTGCCAGACCTTCCTGTTCAAAAACAGGTAGTGCCTCACGCAGGCGATTGATTAACGTTGCAGCCAGGTCATTACGATCAAGCGTTACGCCCGCTTCCTGCAGATTAATCCAGCCCTGATTGATTTGCGCCGCGTCGGCATTTCGCATCGCTAAATTGATGCCCGCTCCCATTACGATCTGCGCAGCATCGCCGGTTTTACCGGTTAACTCCACTAAGATGCCTGCTAATTTTCTGTCATGGAGGTAAATATCATTCGGCCATTTTACGCGAACATCCTCCGCACCTAATGACTGAAGCGTCTCTGCCATCACTATACCAATCACCAGGCTGAGCCCCATCGCTGCAGCAGGCCCTTGCTCCAGACGCCAGTACATAGACATATAAAGATTAGCACCGAAGGGAGAAAACCAATGCCGCCCGCGTCGTCCGCGTCCCGCTTGCTGATATTCCGCCACACAAACGGCACCTGAAGGCAGTGAATCCATACGCTCAAGTAAATACTGGTTCGTCGAATCGATAACCGGTATCACGGCGACATCAGGCTGAGAAAGCTGACCAAGAATCGCCTTTTCATTGAGCAACTGAAGCGGTGCAGGGAAGCTGTAGCCTTTCCCGGTAACCGTATACACTTCAAGGCCCCAGCTTTTTAACGTCTGAATATGTTTATTAATTGCTGCGCGGCTCATGCCGAGCGTTTCACCTAATTGCTCACCAGAATGAAATTCGCCATCTGACAGGATATCAATAAGCTTTAGCGGTACGCTGTGGTCTTTCATGCAATCACCTCAACCGCATTGCATTCACCTTGTGCCCGGATAAAACGGACCTCAGGCTCAAGCCAGACATCAAATTTCTCACCTACGCGTGCGCGCACCTTTTTTGCCAGCGCAACGATATCGCCTGGCGTGGCATTGGCGGCATTAATCAGCACTAATGCCTGCTGCTGATGAACTTCCGCGCCGCCAACCCGACAGCCTTTAAGCTGACACTGATCGATTAACCAGCCTGCGGCAAGTTTTACCGTACCCTCTGGTTGGGGATAATTTGGCATCGCAGGATAGTGATTAAGCAATACTTCGGCCTGCTGCCGACTAATCACTGGATTTTTGAAAAAACTGCCAACATTGCCTGTTATTTTGGGGTCAGGTAATTTGCTCTGTCGCATATGGCAAACGGCATGAAACACATCCCAGGCATTCGCAGTCGCCGGATTAAGCGTCTTTAAATCGCCATACGTCAGCACCGGTTGCCACTGTTTGGTTAATGAAAACCCGACGGCAACAATCGTATAGCCCGACTGGTACTGATGTTTAAAAATGCTGTCGCGATAGCCAAACTGGCAATCGTCACGGCTTAAACGCTCAGTGACGCCGGTTTGCAAATTCAGCACGTCTACATATTCACAGACATCTTTCAGTTCAACGCCATAGGCGCCGATATTCTGGATGGGTGCAGAGCCGACCATACCGGGAATAAGTGCCAGGTTCTCTAGTCCGGAAATCCCTTTTTCCAGCGTCATTTTTACCAGTTGATGCCAGTTTTCACCCGCGCCAACATGCAGCTTCCAGCGCTCATTCTCGTCGCGTATTTCAACTCCAGCGATGCGGTTGAGCACCACAATGCCCGCGAAGTCCTCAAGAAACAGTACATTGCTGCCTTCACCCAGGATCAAAAAGGGTTGCTGGTTACGCTGGCTCATCTGCCATGCCGCAAGTATGGCTTCAGGTGTTTCGGCGACAATACGAATTTGTGTGCTGACATCAAGACCGAGCGTATTGTCGGCTTTTAAGGAGGTATACGAGCTGGACATGATAAGGCCTTCACGGGGTTAATCTGGCCGTAGTTTACCGCATCATGAACGGATTGAGAGGGAATTTGCGTGCGAAGACGTTTTTCGCTGCATATCAGCCACTCAGAACGCTGAACGGGTAGAAAGAAATCCCGTCGCGGGCATGACGACAGGGGAAGCTGATGGAATGTGAGTTGTTTAAAGCATCTAAAAACACAGGCGGAACAATTGTGAAGTATCAGCAGAACTTTGTAGAGGTGGGCATCCGTTTCATCCAGGCCGTTTTGCCAACCGCACGTTTAAACAGCGCGGTTTGATCGCAGTCTGTTTAGCTATTCACTGGAGAGATTGATGCAAAGCATGGGCTAAAAGGCATAGACAGGAAAGGGCCGCTGACGACATATTCTTTCCTTTTACATGCAGAGGCAAGGTAAACGGACCAGGGAGGATGACCGGCAGGCGACGGCAGAGATCTGCCCTGAAGCCCGCAGAGGTCCGGCAGCCCCCGCCCTCCCCGGACGACGGACGTAAAAAAGCCCCGTACTTCCGTACGGGGCTTCTTCACCTGATTGATGCCTGGCAGTTCCCTACTCTCGCATGGGGAGACCCCACACTACCATCGGCGCTACGGCGTTTCACTTCTGAGTTCGGCATGGGGTCAGGTGGGACCACCGCGCTACAGCCGCCAGGCAGATTCTGTCTGCCGCACCGCCCCCTCGGGCCGCACGGCGTTATCCGGTAAACAAGGCTGAAAATTCTTCTGTCTCTCAACCCAAAACGCCTCTGGCGTTGTAAGGTTAAGCCTCACGGGTCATTAGTACCGGTAAGCTCAACGCATCGCTGCGCTTACACACCCGGCCTATCAACGTCGTCGTCTTCAACGTCCCTTCAGGAGGCCCGAAGCCTCAGGGAGAACTCATCTCGGGGCAAGTTTCGTGCTTAGATGCTTTCAGCACTTATCTTTTCCGCACTTAGCTACCGGGCAGTGCCACTGGCGTGACAACCCGGACACCAGCGGTGCGTTCACTCCGGTCCTCTCGTACTAGGAGCAACCCCCTCAATTCTCCAGCGCCCACGGCAGATAGGGACCGAACTGTCTCACGACGTTCTAAACCCAGCTCGCGTACCACTTTAAACGGCGAACAGCCGTACCCTTGGGACCTACTTCAGCCCAGGATGTGATGAGCCGACATCGAGGTGCCAAACACCGCCGTCGATATGAACTCTTGGGCGGTATCAGCCTGTTATCCCCGGAGTACCTTTTATCCGTTGAGCGATGGCCCTTCCATTCAGAACCACCGGATCACTATGACCTGCTTTCGCACCTGCTCGAGCCGTCACTCTCGCAGTCAAGCTGGCTTATGCCATTGCACTAACCTCCTGATGTCCGACCAGGATTAGCCAACCTTCGTGCTCCTCCGTTACGCTTTGGGAGGAGACCGCCCCAGTCAAACTACCCACCAGACACTGTCCGCAGCCCGGATCACGGGCCCACGTTAGAACACCAAACATTAAAGGGTGGTATTTCAAGGACGGCTCCACGCAGACTGGCGTCCACGCTTCAAAGCCTCCCACCTATCCTACACATCAAGGCTCAGTGTTCAGTGTCAAGCTGTAGTAAAGGTTCACGGGGTCTTTCCGTCTTGCCGCGGGTACACTGCATCTTCACAGCGATTTCAATTTCACTGAGTCTCGGGTGGAGACAGCCTGGCCATCATTACGCCATTCGTGCAGGTCGGAACTTACCCGACAAGGAATTTCGCTACCTTAGGACCGTTATAGTTACGGCCGCCGTTTACCGGGGCTTCGATCAAGAGCTTCTCCTTGCGGATAACCCATCAATTAACCTTCCGGCACCGGGCAGGCGTCACACCGTATACGTCCACTTTCGTGTTTGCACAGTGCTGTGTTTTTAATAAACAGTTGCAGCCAGCTGGTATCTTCGACTGGCCTCGGCTCCGGGAGCAAGTCCCTTCACCTACGCGCCAGCGTGCCTTCTCCCGAAGTTACGGCACCATTTTGCCTAGTTCCTTCACCCGAGTTCTCTCAAGCGCCTGGGTATTCTCTACCTGACCACCTGTGTCGGTTTGGGGTACGATTTCGTGTTACCTGATGCTTAGAGGCTTTTCCTGGAAGCAGGGCATTTATCACTTCAGCACCGTAGTGCCTCGTCGTCACGCCTCAGTGTAAAGTGCACCGGATTTGCCTGGCACACACACCTACACGCTTAAACCGGGACAACCGTCGCCCGGCCGATATAGCCTTCTCCGTCCCCCTTCGCAGTAACACCAAGTACAGGAATATTAACCTGTTTCCCATCGACTACGCCTTTCGGCCTCGCCTTAGGGGTCGACTCACCCTGCTCCGATTAACGTTGAACAGGAACCCTTGGTCTTCCGGCGACAAGGTTTTTCACCTTGTTTATCGTTACTTATGTCAGCATTCGCACTTCTGATACCTCCAGCATGCCTCACAGCACACCTTCAGCGGCTTACAGAACGCTCCCCTACCCAGCAACGCTTACGCGTCGCTGCCGCAGCTTCGGTGCATGGTTTAGCCCCGTTACATCTTCCGCGCAGGCCGACTCGACCAGTGAGCTATTACGCTTTCTTTAAATGATGGCTGCTTCTAAGCCAACATCCTGGCTGTCTGTGCCTTCCCACATCGTTTCCCACTTAACCATGACTTTGGGACCTTAGCTGGCGGTCTGGGTTGTTTCCCTCTTCACGACGGACGTTAGCACCCGCCGTGTGTCTCCCGTGATAACATTCTCCGGTATTCGCAGTTTGCATCGGGTTGGTAAGCCGGGATGGCCCCCTAGCCGAAACAGTGCTCTACCCCGGAGATGAATTCACGAGGCGCTACCTAAATAGCTTTCGGGGAGAACCAGCTATCTCCCGGTTTGATTGGCCTTTCACCCCCAGCCACAGGTCATCCGCTAATTTTTCAACATTAGTCGGTTCGGTCCTCCAGTTAGTGTTACCCAACCTTCAACCTGCCCATGGCTAGATCACCGGGTTTCGGGTCTATACCCTGCAACTTAACGCCCAGTTAAGACTCGGTTTCCCTGCGGCTCCCCTATACGGTTAACCTTGCTACAGAATATAAGTCGCTGACCCATTATACAAAAGGTACGCAGTCACACCACGAAGGTGCTCCCACTGCTTGTACGTACACGGTTTCAGGTTCTGTTTCACTCCCCTCGCCGGGGTTCTTTTCGCCTTTCCCTCACGGTACTGGTTCACTATCGGTCAGTCAGGAGTATTTAGCCTTGGAGGATGGTCCCCCATATTCAGACAGGATACCACGTGTCCCGCCTTACTCATCGAACTCACAGCCTGTGCACCTTTGTGTACGGGAGTATCACCCTGTACCCTGCGACTTTCCAGACGCTTCCACTGATGCACAAGCTGATGCAGGTTCTGGGCTCCTCCCCGTTCGCTCGCCGCTACTGGGGAATCTCGGTTGATTTCTTTTCCTCGGGGTACTTAGATGTTTCAGTTCCCCGGTTCGCCTCATGCCGCTATGTATTCACTGCATGATAGTGTGACGAATCACACTGGGTTTCCCCATTCGGGTATCGCCGGTTGTAGCGGTTCATATCACCTTACCGGCGCTTATCGCAGATTAGCACGCCCTTCATCGCCTCTGACTGCCAGGGCATCCACCGTGTACGCTTGGTCGCTTAACCTCACAACCCACAGGCGTTTTGCGCTTGCGTGTTATGAGCTTTTGAGAGACCCGAACGCATCGTGCTGTGTTCCTTATTACGGAGGAACACGACGTGCGTCGTTTCAAATTTTCAGCTTGTTCCGGATTGTTAAAGAGCATAATACTTCGCAGCACACCGTCGCCGGTACGCTCTGAAGTATTGTCAGAAAAAACAGCAAGTATGGTGGAGCTAAGCGGGATCGAACCGCTGACCTCCTGCGTGCAAGGCAGGCGCTCTCCCAGCTGAGCTATAGCCCCATACAGTTACTGCAGAGACCACTACTACCACTCAACCGAGTACACATTCTTCGCATGGAGGAATGCAATTTCTTCTCAGGCAAGGCATGCGGAAGGGAAGTTTACCTCTGTAAACGACCGCGCGCATAACGCAGCATGAGGAGAAATTTGGTAGGCCTGAGTGGACTTGAACCACCGACCTCACCCTTATCAGGGGTGCGCTCTAACCACCTGAGCTACAAGCCTGTAGAGGTTTTTTCTGCTCGTGACTTCTATCAGACAATCTGTGTGAGCACTGCGCACGAAGGTATCCTCAGGTAAGGAGGTGATCCAACCGCAGGTTCCCCTACGGTTACCTTGTTACGACTTCACCCCAGTCATGAATCACAAAGTGGTAAGCGCCCTCCCGGAGGTTAAGCTACCTACTTCTTTTGCAACCCACTCCCATGGTGTGACGGGCGGTGTGTACAAGGCCCGGGAACGTATTCACCGTGGCATTCTGATCCACGATTACTAGCGATTCCGACTTCACGGAGTCGAGTTGCAGACTCCGATCCGGACTACGACGCACTTTATGAGGTCCGCTTGCTCTCGCGAGGTCGCTTCTCTTTGTATGCGCCATTGTAGCACGTGTGTAGCCCTACTCGTAAGGGCCATGATGACTTGACGTCATCCCCACCTTCCTCCGGTTTATCACCGGCAGTCTCCTTTGAGTTCCCGACCGAATCGCTGGCAACAAAGGATAAGGGTTGCGCTCGTTGCGGGACTTAACCCAACATTTCACAACACGAGCTGACGACAGCCATGCAGCACCTGTCTCAGCGTTCCCGAAGGCACCAATCCATCTCTGGAAAGTTCGCTGGATGTCAAGAGTAGGTAAGGTTCTTCGCGTTGCATCGAATTAAACCACATGCTCCACCGCTTGTGCGGGCCCCCGTCAATTCATTTGAGTTTTAACCTTGCGGCCGTACTCCCCAGGCGGTCGACTTAACGCGTTAGCTCCGGAAGCCACTCCTCAAGGGAACAACCTCCAAGTCGACATCGTTTACGGCGTGGACTACCAGGGTATCTAATCCTGTTTGCTCCCCACGCTTTCGCACCTGAGCGTCAGTCTTCGTCCAGGGGGCCGCCTTCGCCACCGGTATTCCTCCAGATCTCTACGCATTTCACCGCTACACCTGGAATTCTACCCCCTCTACGAGACTCAAGCCTGCCAGTTTCAAATGCAGTTCCCAGGTTAAGCCCGGGGATTTCACATCTGACTTAACAGACCGCCTGCGTGCGCTTTACGCCCAGTAATTCCGATTAACGCTTGCACCCTCCGTATTACCGCGGCTGCTGGCACGGAGTTAGCCGGTGCTTCTTCTGCGGGTAACGTCAATTGCTGAGGTTATTAACCTCAACACCTTCCTCCCCGCTGAAAGTACTTTACAACCCGAAGGCCTTCTTCATACACGCGGCATGGCTGCATCAGGCTTGCGCCCATTGTGCAATATTCCCCACTGCTGCCTCCCGTAGGAGTCTGGACCGTGTCTCAGTTCCAGTGTGGCTGGTCATCCTCTCAGACCAGCTAGGGATCGTCGCCTAGGTGGGCCGTTACCCCGCCTACAAGCTAATCCCATCTGGGCACATCCGATGGTGTGAGGCCCGAAGGTCCCCACTTTGGTCTTGCGACGTTATGCGGTATTAGCTACCGTTTCCAGTAGTTATCCCCCTCCATCGGGCAGTTTCCCAGACATTACTCACCCGTCCGCCACTCGTCACCCGAGGAGCAAGCTCCTCTGTGCTACCGTCCGACTTGCATGTGTTAGGCCTGCCGCCAGCGTTCAATCTGAGCCATGATCAAACTCTTCAATTTAAAGTTTGATTTGCTGCAACCAGTGCAGCGATGCTCAAGGAAAACGTCGTAATGAATTTCACTACGTGTTCACTCTTAAGACTTGATATTTTTTGCGTCCGGAGACGCGGATATCAATCCTGCGAGTGCCCACACAGATTGTCTGATAAATTGTTAAAGAGCAGTGCAACCAGCGGGTTAACCGTCTGTTGCGAGGTGGCGTATATTACGCTTTCCTCCTTCAGAGTCAACTTCTTTTTCAGAAGTTTTTCTCCGGCGGCTCAGTTGCCTGACCCTCTCAACACCGCATTCCGTAAGCCGTTGTGCCGTGTCGATGGAGGCGCATTATAGGGAGTTCGCGCGGCCTGACAAGGGTTAATTGCAAAAATATTACTGTTCGTCTCAAATTTCGCCAGATCGCGTTTTTTCAGTACGATTTGCCTGGTAACTGTGCAAAATCTCTGGCGAAACCGCGCACCTGCTCCCAGTCCGTATACTCAACTTCCTTCGTCGTATCCGTTTCGCCGCCGGTCATGCGCATAATCAACTTAATCATGACCCGATCAAACCAACGATAGCGGGGATAATACAGTGCACCAGCAAAAACCGCACAGCAATCGGGCTTCCAGGGGGACTGCGCTAAAAACTTAACGGTATAGGCATTGGTTTCCGGCGTCCGCTTCTCTGGCTTACGCGCCGTAAGATTCACGGAGAAGAAGCCGCTGACGCGCTGCTGCAATGCGGCCAGGTTCTGCTTAACAAATTCGTTTACGGCGGGCTGAAAGTGACCATAACGGATTGAAGCCCCAATCAGCACCCGATCATATTGCTGCCAGTCAATCGCGTCTGCATCCTGAATATTCATCACATCGCACGCTTGCTCGCCCTTAATCGCCTCCGCCATAGCGGAAGCGATTTTTTGCGTCTGACCGTCACGGGTCGAAAAGAGAATTAATGCTTTCATCATCTGCATCCTTATTAGTTATTCTCGCCAGAAGGTTGGCGTGAATAACACCAGCAACGTGAATACCTCAAGGCGACCAAACAGCATAGTCGAAATTAAAATCCACTTTGCCACATCATTCATTGAGGTGAAGTTATCCGCTACAACACCCAGACCGGGCCCCAGGTTGTTTAACGTTGCGGCGACCGCGGCAAACGCAGAAAAATCATCCACGCCGGTGGCAATAATGGCCAGCATACTGATCAGGAAGACCAGCGCATACGCAGAGAAGAATCCCCAGACCGCTTCCAGGATGCGTTCTGGCAACGCGCGATTACCCAGCTTAATGGTGTAAACCGCATTGGGATGGACAAGGCGTTTGAGTTCGCGATTCCCCTGTTTACACAGCAGCAGGATGCGGATCACTTTCAGGCCACCGCCCGTCGAACCGGCACAGCCGCCAATGAACGCAGAGCAGAGCAGCAAAACCGGCAGGAACAGCGGCCAGCGCGCAATACTGTCTGTGGTGAATCCCGCTGTCGTCGCCATCGAGACAACCTGGAAAAACGCCTGATTCAACGTTTGCCAGCCACTGTCATAAACATTATGGAACCACAGTACCACTGTACAGATCAGTACCAGCGTCAGTTGCACACCGATAAACATACGAAATTCGGGATCGCGTAAGTACACCCGAAGATTGCGGTTACTCAGTAAAGAGAAGTGCAGGCCGTAGTTACAGCCGGAGATCAGCAGGAACACGGCCACAATCGTATTAATGGTGCCGCTCTGGAAATAGCCGATACTGGCATCGTGGGTTGAAAATCCCCCAATAGCAATCGTCGAAAAGCTGTGCCCAATGGCATCGAAGGCGGGCATTCCGGCAAACCATAATGCCAGTGCGCAGGCCACCGTCAGTAATACATAGATAAGCCATAGCGTCTTGGCCGTTTCGGCAATACGCGGACGCATCTTATTGTCTTTCAACGGACCGGGCATTTCGGCACGGTAAAGCTGCATCCCACCGACGCCCAGAATGGGCAGAATCGCCACCGCGAGCACAATGATTCCCATACCGCCAAGCCACTGCAGCATCTGGCGATAGAACAGAATCGCTTTAGGCAAAGAGTCCAGCCCCACCAGCGTCGTCGCACCGGTGGTGGTTAACCCGGAAAAGGATTCAAAAAAGGCATCGGTAACCGACAGATGCGGCTGTTCGGCAAAGATAAACGGCATGGCCCCGACGCTGCCCAGCACGGTCCAGAACAGCACCACGATCAGAAACCCTTCGCGCGGCTTAAGCTCCGTTTTCTTCTTACGGTTTGGCCACCACAATAATGAACCAATCACCAGAGCCATCATAAACGTCTGGCTGAAGGCGCGGCCGGCACCATCCCGATAAATCAGCGCAACGAGGCCGGGTACAATCATCGTCACCGAGAAGAGGATCACCAGCAGACCGACAATGCGGGTAATGGCGCGAAAATGCATTAAGCCGTTCCTTTAGTTAAAGAGAAGAACATCATGGTATAAGCGGAAGAAGCGTTAACGCACCCCGGCTGAAGTCTGACAGATTTTGCTTAAATCCCTCAATTTGTCCATAAGGCAAAGCCAGCGTCATCGCGATACGGGCGCAATAATGACTTTCAGTAATGCTGCCGTCGTAGCGCTGCACCAGACGCTCAATGTCGCTCAACTGGGCGTAGTCACACTGCAACGTGAATAACCTTACCGGGACTTTTCGCTGGCGCTCAAGCTGTTTCAGCCCTTGCTGGACACCGCCGCCATAAGCCTTTACCAGACCGCCCGTTCCCAGCATGATGCCGCCGTAGTAACGTACGACGACGGCGGTGATTTCCCCTATGCCTGCCCCCATCAACTGCGCCAGCATAGGTTTCCCCGCCGTTCCCGAAGGTTCGCCGTCATCGGAAAACCCCAACTGCTGCGAATCATCGGGCGCGCCCGCCACCCAGGCCCAGCAATGATGCCGGGCCGTCGGATAATCCTGTTTTACCTGCTGGACAAAAGCCCGCGCGGCTTCGACACCGTCCGTGTGCGCCAGTAACGTAATAAACCGGCTCTTTTTGATGGTCTCCTCACTCACGCTCAGCGCTTGCGCAGGAATATCGTAAGCCTCCATCAGGCGAGGTGCAGGTCGCGCGTCATGTTTTCAACGCGATTAGCATGAATAACCACGTTATCTTCAATGCGAATGCCGCCGTAAGGCTTAAGCGCATCCAGTGTCTGCCAGTTAAAATGCGCACTGAATTTGCCAGCGCGCAGCGGTGCCAGCAGTGAATCAATAATGTAGAAGCCTGGCTCGATGGTTAACACCATCCCCGGCTGGATGACACGGGTGCAACGCAGGTAAGGATATTGCGCTGGCGCAGCCAGGTGCGTCCCGCTTTCATCTTGCATAAATCCGGCGACATCATGAACCTGCAGGCCCAGCGGATGACCTAAACCGTGTGGCATAAACGGACCGGTCAGGTCTTCGGCCACCAACGCCTCTTCACTGATGCCGTGGACCAAATCAAACTTCACCAGTAATTTTGCAATGCGCTGATGCATTTGCAGATGGTAATCGGTGTAGCGCACGCCCGCTTTCAACGTCGCAATCAAGGCCAGCTCTTCCGCATTCATCGCCTCCACCATTTTGGCATACAGCGATCCGCTTTGTGCGGCATAGCTGCGGGTCAGGTCAGCGGCATATCCCTGATATTCCGCCCCGGCATCAATCAGGAAACTGTAGCGCTTAGCCGGTGGCTGATGATCCAGTTTGGTGTAATGCAACACGGCAGCATGTTCGTTCAATGCAATAATGTTGCCGTAAGGGACATCCGTATCGCGATGACCAGTCGCGGTCAGGTACGCCTGATTAATATCGAATTCACTCAGACCTGCCGCAAACGCTTCTTTGGCAGCGCGATGTCCTGCCACGGCAATTTTCTGCGCCTGACGCATACAGGTCAGTTCGTAGTCAGTTTTAATACTGCGGTGATAATGCAGGAAATCGATCACCGCTTTAGGATTGATGTTGCCTGCCGTAATGCCTAACTGCGCAGCGCGTTCGACGACCGGGCCAATATAGGCAACATTTTCGCGCTGAGCAGGCAGGAGATCGCCAATGGCATTCGCGTTTGCCAGCCCGATAATCTCAATGTCGTCGGTCCAGAAACTGTGCGGAAGCGGTTCAACGTTGTGCCAGTAATCCACCGGCGAATAGAACCACAATTTCGGCTTGTTCACGCCATCGATCCACAGCCAACAGTTAGGTACCTGTGTTACCGGCACCCAGGACTTGAACTGCGGGTTGACCTTAAACGGATACGTGTGGTCGTCCAGAAATACGGTGAGTAGCTCGCCGGAATGGATCAGCATGGCGTCCAGTTTATGACGTGCCAATACCTGCTGAGCACGTTGTTGCAAGGTCGTAATATGCGCGTGATACAAGCTCTTAAGTGAATCCATTGCCGCCTCTCCAGTGTCCGGAAAAGCCGCAGTTTATCACAGGCAAAATCCGGATGCCGGGTTCCCCGTGGCTGTGATCTTGTTAGCAAATAAACAAAGACCTGTTTGCAAAAAATTAACATCCCTCCCAAACTCACGATCATCTGGTATGACCAGATCACCTTTCGCGGTTTCAGGAGACGTACATGCTCTACCAAGGCGCTAACCTCACTCTTCACCAGCTGGACGATGGTATTGTCGAGCTGGTATTTGATGCCCCCGGCTCCGTTAACAAGCTGGATACGCAAACCGTGGCCAGTCTTGGCGATGCGGTAACGGTGCTGGAAAAACATGCCGGCCTGCGCGGTGTGCTTCTGCGATCAGCAAAACCCGCCTTTATCGTGGGTGCGGACATTACTGAATTCCTGGCGCTCTTTGATGCGCCGACAGAGAAACTGAGCCAGTGGCTGACCTTCGCCAACAGTATCTTCAATCGTCTGGAAGATTTGCCGGTGCCCACGATCTCGGCGATTGAGGGCTATGCGCTGGGCGGTGGCTGTGAATGTGTACTGGCCACGGATTTGCGCGTTGCCACACCGACGGCCCGCCTGGGGTTACCGGAAACGAAGCTGGGCATCATGCCGGGTTTTGGCGGCAGCGTGCGTCTTCCTCGTCTGTTAGGTGCCGACAGTGCAATGGAAATCATTGCCGCAGGCAAAGATGTTGACGGTGTTGAAGCGCTGAAACTGGGTCTGGTGGATGCGGTTGTCAGCAACGATAAGCTGCGTGATGCTGCGTTAACCATGCTAAAAGCGGCCGCCCACGACGGCAGTTGGCGTGCCCGTCGCGCCCCTAAACTGGCTCCATTGAAACTCAGCCCCGTTGAAGCCGCGATGAGCTTTACGATAGCCAAAGGCATGGTGATGCAAACGGCGGGGAAACACTACCCTGCGCCAGTCACTGCCGTTAAAACCATTGAAGCGGCAGCAGCGCTGGGCCGCGATGATGCGCTAAAGCTGGAAACCGCAGCGTTTGTTCCGCTGGCACAGTCAGATGTGGCCCGCGCGCTCGTCGGGATTTTTCTCAACGATCAGTACATCAAAAGTCTGGCCAAAAAACGCAGTAGTGAAAGCGGCACGCCCAGACAGGCCGCCGTGCTGGGCGCCGGTATTATGGGCGGTGGAATCAGCTATCAATCGGCATGGAAAGGCGTGCCGGTTAAAATGAAGGATATCAATCCGCAGGCGCTGACGCTGGGCATGAATGAAGCCAGTAAGCTTCTGAATAAGCAACTGGAACGCGGTAAAATAGACGGAAACAAGCTGGCCAGCGTCATTGCCACTATTCAGCCTACTCTCGATTATGCCGGTTTCGACCAGGCCGACATCGTGGTAGAAGCCGTCGTCGAAAATCCGAAAATCAAGGCCAGCGTTCTGGCTGAAACCGAAACCCATATGCGCGCTGATGCCATTCTGGCGTCAAACACCTCAACCATCCCCATCAGCCATCTGGCGCAGGCGTTGCAGCGTCCAGAAAATTTTTGTGGCATGCACTTCTTTAACCCGGTTCCACGTATGCCGCTGGTAGAGGTGATCCGTGGAGAGAAAACCAGTGAGGCCACGCTGGGTAAAGTTGTCGCCTGGGCCAGTAAAATGGGTAAAACCCCGGTGGTGGTGAATGACTGTCCGGGTTTCTTTGTTAACCGCGTTTTGTTCCCCTACTTCGCTGCCTTCGGCATGCTGTTGCGTGATGGTGCGGACTTCCGCCAGATCGACAAGGTAATGGAAAAACAGTTTGGCTGGCCGATGGGGCCTTCATGGCTGCTGGATGTCGTGGGCATTGATACCGCGCATCATGCGCAAAGCGTCATGGCGGACGGTTTTCCTGAACGGATGAAAAAAGACTATCGCGATGCGATCGATATTCTGTTTGAGGCGAAGCGTTTTGGTCAGAAAAATGGTCTGGGTTTCTGGCGCTGGGAAGAAGACAAAAAAGGGAAACCGAAAAAAGTGTCCGATGCAGAGGTCGATGCCTTACTCGAACCCGCCTGCCAGCCTAAACGGATATTCAGCGATGAAGAGATTCTGAATCGCATGATGCTGCCGATGTTGAATGAAGTGGTTCGCTGCCTGGAAGAGAAGATTATCGCCTCACCTGCTGAAGCAGACATGGCGCTGGTCTATGGTCTGGGATTCCCGCCTTTCCGTGGCGGCGCTTTCCGTTATCTCGACACTTTGGGTAACGGCAACGTGGTGGATCAGGCGAAACGTTATTCGTCATTGGGTGGGCTGTATGCGCTCCCTGCCCTGCTGCTTGAGAAAGCGCGCCAACACGAAAGCTGGTATCCCGCCGTCAAACCGATCGATGAAGCCGCGTTCAGAAGCGCCTGAGGTAATCAAAATGGAAAATGTGGTAATTATTGACGCGGTGCGTACGCCGATGGGCCGTTCAAAAGGTGGGGCATTTCGCCATGTACGCGCCGAGGACCTGTCCGCGCATGTCATGCGTGCTCTGTTGAACCGCAATCCGGGGGTGAATGCCGCCACGCTGGACGACATTATCTGGGGTTGCGTGCAGCAAACGCTGGAGCAAGGCTTCAACATTGCCCGCAACGCCGCGCTGCTGGCTGAAATCCCGCACCGCGTTCCGGCGACAACGGTTAACCGTCTTTGCGGTTCTTCAATGCAGGCCTTACATGACGCCGCACGCGCAATCATGGTCGGCGATGCTCAGACCTGTTTAATTGGCGGTGTCGAACATATGGGGCATGTCCCCATGAACCATGGCGTCGATTTTCATCCGGGTTTAGGCCGTACCGTTGCGAAAGCCGCAGGGATGATGGGGCTAACGGCAGAGATGCTGGCGCGCATGCACCATATCAGCCGCGAGCAGCAGGACGCTTTTGCTTTGCGCTCTCATCAGCGTGCCTGGCAGGCCACGCAGCGTGGCGATTTTGCCAATGAAATTGTTGCGCTGCATGGTCACGATGCCGATGGCGTCCTGAAACGCTATGACGTTGACGAAGTCATCCGTGAAGATACCAGCCTGGAAGGACTGGCAGCACTGCGGCCTGCCTTCGATCCGGTGAACGGAACAGTCACTGCGGGCAGTTCGTCAGCGTTATCAGACGGGGCGGCGGGCATGTTGATCATGAGTGAAAGCCACGCACGAGAGCAGGGCCTGAAACCCCGTGCACGCATTAAAAGTATGGCAGTAGTGGGATGCGATCCTTCCATTATGGGATACGGCCCGGTCCCGGCCAGCAAGCTGGCACTGAAGCGCGCCGGGCTGAGCGTAAATGACATTGATGTTTTTGAACTTAACGAGGCTTTTGCCGCGCAGGTTCTGCCCTGCATCAACGATCTCGGCCTGTCAGACAGGCTCGATGACAAGGTCAACCTCAATGGCGGCGCCATCGCGTTGGGCCATCCGTTAGGCTGCTCAGGCGCACGCATCAGCACGACGTTGCTGAACATTATGGAACGTCGCGATGCGCAGTTCGGCCTGGCCTCCATGTGTATTGGTTTGGGTCAGGGCATCGCTACCGTTATTGAACGCGTTTAATACGTTGGAACGTTATAGTGTGAGATTTACCCGCCTGTCAGGGGCGGGTTTTTTCTTGTGCTGTCACGTCAGATAAAAGCAAACGCATCGCCATACATTTGTGCTTCAACGGCACCTCGTTCTGAACAAAAGCGTTCACGGGCGATTTTCGCCATTTCGAAGCGGCCGGCAATATAAATCTCATGCTCACTCAGGGTCGCAAAGTCCTGCATGACGGCTGTCAGCACCGTACCAGAACGGCCCGGCCAGCCTGCTTCAGGCTGTTCGACAACCGGAATCACTTTCAGATTCGGATGCTTAATCGCCAGTGCTTCCAGCTCGTCCAAATCATACAAATGCTTCAGTTCGCGCCCGCCCCAGTAAACCGCAATATCACGGTTGGGTTGTTCGGCAAGCGCAGTGAGTAAAATGGAACGCACATAGGAAAAGCCTGTGCCACCCGCGATCAGGATTAACGGCTTGTCACTCTCTTCACGCAACCAGGCATCACCATGTGGGATGTCCACCACAATTTGCCCTTCCTGCTGAATACGATCCATCACCGCCATGGCGTAGAGATTCAGCTCTGAGGCACCGATATGCAGTTCAATGATTTCAGTTTCCATTGGCGTGGAGGCTAATGAAAACGGGCGCTTGTCACGCTCATCCATTACGACCATCAGGTACTGCCCTGCGCGAAAACTAAAATCTGCTTCCGGAATCAGGCGAACGCGATACACCGTGTCGGTAATCGCCTCAACTGAAGTTACTTTACAGCTTAACGTTGTCATGCGGTCCCTCTGTCGGGTCGTCTTTATGGTTATTGCTCACCATCAACGCTGTGATGGTTGATCAAAAATACCGAGGTCATCCCAGATAGCGTCGATACGTGCGGTAACGGCCGGATCTTTGACAATCGGCGTGCCCCACTCTCGTTGCGTCTCACCTGGCCATTTATTCGTGGCGTCGAGGCCCATCTTTGACCCTAGTCCGGAAACCGGAGACGCAAAATCAAGATAATCGATTGGCGTGTTTTCTACCAATACGGTATCGCGTGCCGGGTCCATACGCGTCGTGATTGCCCAGATGACGTCGTTCCAGTCGCGGGCATTAACGTCATCATCACACACAATAACAAATTTGGTGTACATGAACTGCCGTAAAAATGACCAGACGCCAAACATCACGCGCTTGGCATGTCCCGCGTACTGTTTTTTAATCGTCACGACCGCCAGTCGGTAAGAGCATCCTTCTGGTGGCAAATAGAAATCGACGATTTCCGGGAACTGTTTAATCAGAATCGGTACAAGCACTTCATTCAGCGCCACGCCCAGGACGGCGGGTTCATCCGGTGGCCTTCCGGTATAGGTAGAATGGTAGATCGCCTGATGACGCTGCGTGATGTGCGTAACGGTAAACACCGGGAAACTGTCGACTTCATTATAGTAACCGGTGTGATCGCCATAGGGACCTTCAGGTGCCATGTCACCGGGTTCGATATAACCTTCCAGCACAATTTCGGCGCTCGCAGGCACTTCCAGATCGTTTGAGAGGCACTTGACGACTTCGGTCTTGTTGCCGCGCAGCAGACCGGCAAACGCATACTCTGACAACGTGTCAGGGACGGGCGTGACCGCCCCCAGAATGGTCGCCGGATCGGCGCCCAGTGCAACGGACACCGGGAAACGTTCGCCAGGATGTGCCTTGCACCATTCAAGATAATCCAGGGCACCACCACGATGAGAAAGCCAGCGCATGATCAGGCGATTTTTGCCAATCACCTGCTGACGATAGATGCCTAAATTTTGTCGCTCTTTATGCGGGCCGCGCGTTACGGTTAATCCCCATGTAATCAGCGGGGCAGCGTCGCCGGGCCAGCATTTCATGACCGGGATTCGGGTCAGGTCGACCTCATCACCACTGAAAACCACCTCCTGACAGGGCGCATTGCGCAACCTTTTGGTCGGCATATTCAGTACTTGCTTAAACTGCGGCATTTTACTGAACAGATCGCGGAAACCTCTCGGTGGCTCAGGTTCTTTTAAAAAGGCCAGCAACTCACCCACTTCACGCAGTGCACTGACCTCTTCCTGGCCCATGCCCATGGCCACGCGTTTTGGCGTACCGAACAGGTTACACAGTACAGGCATGTCGTAACCTTTTGGGTTCTCAAACAGCAATGCCGGACCGCCTGCACGCAGGGTGCGATCGGCAATTTCGGTCATTTCCAGTTCGGGGTCGATCACGTGCGAGATACGCTTGAGTTCACCACGCTGTTCAAGCAGCGCAATAAAGTCTCTTAAATCCTGATATTTCATGCGGCTTCAACTTTCCGGCCAGAGTGAATTTGCCATTATAGGGCTGATTACATGAATGTGTGGAGCTTTATGCACCGCATGGCTTATCTTGCCCGTCACGGGCAACCATCAGACGAATAATGTCGCTTAGTTTTCGTGCTGAACCTTACCGCATAATGGCTATTTTTTCATTTTATGCGATGGCATTCGTCATTCAGAACAATCTTAGTTTATTTTCCAGGCAACGCCGCGTAACAGACCCCAATGCGCTATAACTCTGAGTGGAGGTTTGCTATTCTTAGCGTCCATTCATTGGGAGCAGTTATGGAATCCTGGTACTTACTCTATTGCAAACGTGGGCAGCTATTGCGTGCGAAAGAGCATCTTGAGCGGCAAGCCGTAAATTGCCTGAGCCCCATGATCGCGCTTGAGAAAATTGTGCGTGGCAAGCGAACTACCGTAAGTGAACCGCTGTTCCCAAACTACCTGTTCATTGAGTTTGACCCCGAAGCCATTCACACCACAACCATCAGCAGTACACGTGGCGTCAGCCATTTCGTGCGCTTTGGCGCGACGCCGGCCACCGTACCTGCTGTCGTTATTGATGCACTGCAGACTGATGTGCCACAAACGCTGATCGATCCTGAAACGCCGCAAAACGGCGATGAAGTCATCATCACCGAAGGGACGTTTGAAGGTCTGCGGGCTATCTTCTCAGAGCCCGATGGCGAAGCACGCTCCATCCTGTTGCTGAATCTGCTAAACAAACAGGTTGTCCGGAGCGTGGATAACCGACAATTCCGTAAAGCCTAACGCAGCCCGAACAGCGTGCGCGCATTATGATCCACCTGGGCTGCCAGCGCCTCTGGTTCCTCGCCTCGCCAGTTCGCGACCTGCTGCAGGATATGCGGTAAAAAACAGGGTTCATTGCGCCGGGAAGTTGGCCGTGGACGCATATCCCGCGGTAACAGATAGGGCGCATCCGTTTCCAGTAGCAACCGTTCGGCGGGAATCAACGGCAACATCTCACGCAGGGCAATTCCCCGGCGTTCATCGCATACCCAACCGGTAATGCCTACCGATAAGCCCATTTCCAGGCAGGCCGCTAACTCTTCCCGGGTACCGGTAAAACAGTGAATCACGGCGGCGGGTAATTTGGGCAACCAGGGCTCAAGTACCGCAGCAAAGCGTTCATGCGCTTCCCGACAGTGAAGAAACACGGGCATATTCAGTTCCGCAGCTAATGCCAGTTGCGCGTCAAACGCATATTCCTGCTGCTGATGTGCGGACAGGTTACGATTGAAATCCAGCCCGCATTCACCTATCGCCACAACCTGGGCTTTTTCCGCCAGCCGGCGCAGCGTATTCGCGACCTCTTGTGACCACTCACTGGCATGATGGGGATGCACGCCCGCGGTGGACCAGCAGTAACCCGGATGAGCCTCAGCCAGCCGCTGCGCCTGCTGACTTTCCAGCGCATTGGTACCGGTAATCAACATGCCGGTGACGCCCGCGTCACGGGCGCGCGTAATCACCTTTTTTCGATCGGAGGCGAACTGCGTGCTGGTCAGGTTTACACCGATATCAAACATATTTTTACTCTCTGTCAAAAACATCCTAAACAAAAAACCGCCTGACGGCGGTTTTTGGCTTGTGTCTCCCGCTTCTGCGGGTGTACTGAATACGACATCAGGATTCGGTGTTCTGTTCCTCATCCTCTGTCTGACGGCCTTTTCCCACATAGTACCGTGAAAAGAATACGCCGACTTCAAACAGGCAGTACATCGGAATAGCGAGCAAAGTTTGAGAAAAAACGTCCGGTGGTGTGAGCAGCATCCCGACAACAAACGCGCCGACCAGGATGTAAGGACGCTTCTTTTTTAAATCCTCAGGGCTGGTAATACCGGTCCAGCACAGCAGCACAATGGCTACCGGCACTTCAAATGCCACACCAAACGCCATAAACAAGGTCATGACAAAATCGAGATAGTTGGTGATATCTGTCGCGATAGTGACGCCCTGCGGCGCGGTTTTCGCAAAAAAGCCGAAAGCCAGTGGAAAAACAATGAAATAGGCAAAGGCCACGCCAACATAAAACAGTAGCGTACTGGAAAACAGCAGCGGCATGACCAGCTTACGTTCGTGGCGATAAAGCGCTGGCGCAATAAACGCCCAGACCTGATAAAGAATAACCGGCACGGCAAGGAACACCGACACGATCATCGTCAGCTTTATCGGCGTGAAGAAAGGTGAGGCGACATCCGTCGCGATCATGCTGGCACCCGCTGGCATCTGATTGATCAGTGGCGACGCCACGGCATGGTAGATGTCATTAGCAAAGTAGATCAGTGCCAGAAAAATAACTAACACAGCAATTATGCAGTTCAGCAGACGTTTACGCAGCTCAATCAGATGGCTGATAAGTGGTTGGGTATCTTCAACGGCCATTATCGTTCATCACTTGCAGAAGGAGGAGAAGCTGGGTTGAGCGACGGCGCGGCGTTGCCCGGTTTTTCCGCAGGCGATGCGTCTGCCCGACCCGGCGATTGCGGCGGAGCACTGGCGTAGCCGGACGCAGGCCGCGGCGGGACCGGCGTGGTCGCCGTGTTGCTGTCCTGTGCCGGTGCAACCGCAGCCTCGACATGGGGTTCAAAAGGTGCGTGTGCGGGTGACTGTGCCTGCTGCTCACTGGCCGCAGGCGTCACCTGTTTCGGCGAGTCACTCCCCGTCTGGTGTAACGGGGAATGGATGGTGTTTGCTTCGTCTTCTTCTCTTTCGATATCAATGCTCTGTTGAACCGAGCGTTTCATTGAATCCGCGGTTTTACGCAACGCTTCCATGGATTCTTTCAGCTCAGGCGACAATGTGCCGTGGCTGGCTTCCTCCACCTTTTTCAGGCTGTCCTGCAGTTCCTGCAGTTTCAGCTCTTGCGCCAGCTCACTCTGAACATTGGCCGCCAGTGAACGGACCGCCCGGATCCATCCGACAACCGTTTTAACCGCATGCGGCAAACGTTGCGGACCCAGGACAATCAGCCCGATCACGAAGACTAATAGCAACTCACCAAAACCAATATCGAACACGGTTTACACCTGCTTGTCGTTCTTAATGTCGTCTTTCTGAGCAGACGTTGGCTGTTTGTCCGCCAGCGTTTTCGCATGGAAATCCGCGTCCTGCTCTTTTGGCTGATCTTTTTTGTCGTCTTCATCACTCATGGCTTTCTTGAAACCACGGATAGACGAACCCAAATCCGACCCCAGATTACGTAACTTATTGGTACCGAACAAAAGCACCACAATCACGGCAATAATTAATAACTGCCAAATACTGATACCGCCCATGAGATAGCCTCGATTTTTTTGTTAAAAACTGCGGAATGAAGCACAACCTAAACCCTTGTTAATTCGGGTCTCAGTCAGCGACATTACCGCGTTTCAGCCGCGAGTGACAATCAGTTTGTCTTGCGCCAGCCGATTAACCAACTGACAAAACCTGCCGCCATTAATGCCGCCGGAAACAGGTCCCACTCAGGCCTGCTGAGGAGTACCGCTGTACCGCTAATCAGCAGCGTGGCACCGACGCCAAACAGGAAACGCGCCTGATGCTGACGTGTACGTTGGACACTCAAATCGTTCACGAGTTTATCGACGCTAAGACGTAACTGCTTATGCTGCTGCATGCTGTCATAGAACAACTCGGGCAGCTCGGGCAGTTTCTCTGCCCAGTAGGGCGCTTTTTCTTTCACTGCGCGAATGATCGCCGGAATACCAATCTGATCTTTAATCCAGTCTTCAAGGAACGGTTTCGCCGTTTTCCATAAGTCCAGTTGCGGATAGAGCTGCCGGCCAATCCCTTCGATATAGAGCAACGTTTTTTGCAACAGCACCAACTGTGGCTGCACCTCCATATTGAAACGTCGCGCCGTGTTAAACAGGTTTAGCAGCACATGACCAAATGAAATTTCAGCCAGCGGTTTTTCAAAGATGGGTTCGCACACCGTACGAATGGCAAACTCGAAGTCTTCCACGTTGGTATCTGCCGGTACCCAGCCAGAGTCAACATGCAGCTCTGCCACTTTGCGGTAATCCCGGTTAAAGAAGGCGATAAAGTTTTCGGCCAGATAGCGCTTATCTTCCTTGTTCAACGAGCCGACAATCCCGCAGTCGATGCCGATATATTGCGGGTCTTCTGGATGCTCATAGCTGACAAAGATATTGCCAGGGTGCATGTCTGCATGGAAGAAGCTGTCGCGGAAAACCTGTGTGAAGAACACCTGTACGCCGCGTTCGGCTAACAATTTCATGTTAACGCCATGCTGCTCCAGCGTCGCCACATCGGAGATAGGAATACCGTAGATGCGTTCCATCACCATCATGGTTTCGCTGCAGTAGTCGGAGTAAACCTCGGGAACATACAGCATGCGGCTGTTTTCGAAGTTACGCCGCAGCTGGATGGCATTGGCCGCTTCGCGCAGCAGGTTTAATTCGTCGATCAGCGTTTTTTCATAATCGCGCACCACCTCAACCGGACGCAGACGGCGACCATCCGGCAGCAGGCGCGGTACCCAACGGGCGATGCGGTAGATCAGCTTCATATCGGCTTTGATCACCGGCAGAATATCCGGGCGGATAACCTTAATGACAACCTTTTTGCCGTTGGATTTCAGTGTTGCCGTGTGAACCTGCGCAATAGAGGCAGAAGCCAGTGGGGTGATATCGAAGTCATCAAACCAGGACTCAATCGGTGCCCCCATGGAGGCTTCGATTTGTGCTTTGGCTTTCACGCCGTCGAAGGGCGCAACCCGGTCCTGCAAAATAGCCAGTTCATCGGCGATCTGCGGGGGAAACAGGTCACGCCGCGTGGACAGCATCTGACCAAACTTGATCCAGACGGGGCCCAGCTGTTCCATCGCCAGACGCAGCCGAATGCCCATCTGTTCGTGTTTGTGCTGGTTAGGAATCCAAAACACGCACCGCCGCCACAGCCGAAGCGGCAGAGTAATACGCATTTGGGGAATCAGTTCATCAAGTCCGTATGTCAGAAACACCTTGATAATGAAATATAACCGGCGGATCTCTCCAAAACTCATTTCGCCTCCAGCTGTGCCAGACGCGCATTAAGCGCATCAAGCGAACGTTCCATCGCGCTAACTTCCTCAGCGAACCAGGCAAATTCCAGCGCACCTGGCGCAACGCGCCACTCTTCCGTCAACGCCTGACCGAGATAATCCTGACGTCGCTGCGTTTCCGCTTTAAACAAGCGAAATGCGCGCTGCGCACCCTGGCTGATCCCTTGCGCGGCGATATCACCGATCCAGGGGGCCAGGTATTCGGCAGGATCCAGCTCAGCCAGATCCATCAACGCAGAGAATTGCTGCACCACCTGCAAATCCCCTTCGACCTGTAACTCACCGCTGCGTATCAGCGTCGTCAGTTGCTGGCGATCACGTAGCTTCGGCAGCGACTTAAGCTGCGTAATGACCGTGCAGTCGCTGCTGTCCTGCCAGTCACTAAGGACATCCAGCTGTTGCTCACTGAACACCAGCACCAGCGGCCAGGATAGCTCACTCAAACGCAACATCAGTACCTTGCCTGCTAAACGCTGACGTGCGCTTTTCAGACCACGATCGCGGTAGAGAATACGGTTTAGCGCCGTTTCAATACCGGCAGTGATGACGGGGGTTAAGGTCATGGCCATAATGGTTAAAATTTAAACCCACGATGAAGTGCCACGATGCCGCCCGTCATATTTGAATAGGTGGTGTTTTCAAATCCCACATCGTTCATCATCGCTTTCAGGGTTTCCTGGTCGGGATGCATGCGGATGGACTCGGCCAGATAGCGATAACTTTCTGCATCCTGAGCAACCAGTTGGCCGATGCGCGGCAGAATATGGAACGAGTAGGCATCGTAGGCTTTGCTCAGCGGCTCAATAACAGGTTTCGAGAACTCCAGCACCAGCAAGCGTCCACCCGGTTTCAGCACGCGGAACATCGACGCCAGCGCCTTCTCTTTTTCCGTAACGTTACGCAGGCCAAAAGAGATCGTAATGCAGTCGAAGTAGTTGTCAGGAAACGGCAGCGCTTCGGCGTTGGCCTGAACATAACTGACATTGCCAACGATACCGAGGTTTCGTAGCTTCTCCCGGCCCATTTTCAGCATAGAGCTGTTAATGTCAGCCAGAACAACCTGCCCGGTCTCGCCCACCAGCCGTGAAAATTTTGCGGTTAAATCACCGGTTCCACCGGCCAGATCCAGGACACGCTGACCGCGACGCACACCGCTGCTGTCGATGGTAAAACGCTTCCAGACGCGATGGACGCCAAACGACATTAAGTCGTTCATCAGGTCATATTTCGCCGCTACGGAATGAAACACGTCCGCGACTTTGTCGGCTTTCTCGCTCTTGGCGACGGTCTGAAAGCCAAAATGGGTAGTTTCCTGCTGTGATTCATCTGCCATCGGTTTTACCTGCTCCACAAACAATACTTATGGAAGTGTATCAGAGTCACGGAGGTCAGGCACGTTGGCGACCTGCTTATTCGTGGAGGTGCCGAACCCGCTCACAACTTTCGTCTGCGTTTTGGTCGTTACCGGGCATACTGTCGTGCTCATTTTCGGGCATCGCGCGTTCGACCAGATGGGGATTGATAGCGCGTTTAACCTCTACACCTAAGTCACGGAAGCCTTCCGTTTGTGCGATCAAATTACCCCGCCCTTCTGCCAGCTTCTTCATCGCTTCACGATAGCTGTTTTGGGCCTTATCAAGGCTGTGACCAATACCGCTCATATCATCAACAAACAGGCGCATTTTGTCGTAAAGCCTGGCTGCGCGCTCGGCAATCCGCTGCGCATTGCGGCTTTGATGCTCGTAGCGCCAGAGATTGTTGATGGTACGCAATGCAACCAGCAGCGTGGTCGGACTGACCAGCATGATATTTTGCTGGAGCGCTTCGCCGATCAATTCTGGCTGCCGATCGATTGCCAGTAAAAACGCCGGTTCAACCGGGATAAACATCAACACATAATCCAGTGAGCGTAAACCGGGCAATTGTTGATAATCTTTACGGCCCAGCAAACGGATATGGCCGCGTACGGCACTGATATGCGCCTGAATGGCCTGTTCACGTTCAATGTCGTCATCCGCGTTGAAATACCGCTCGTAGGCAACCAGCGTCATTTTGGCGTCGATCACCACATCTTTCCCCTGGGGAAGCCGGACGATGACATCGGGCTGCATGCGGCTTTGCTGCTCGTTCTGCATGCTGACCTGGATATCGTATTCATAGCCTTCACGCAATCCTGACGCTTCCAGTACCCGGCTCAGCACCACCTCGCCCCAGTTGCCCTGGATTTTGTTGTCGCCTTTGAGCGCTTTGGTCAGGTTGAGCGCTTCCTGGGCCATCTGCGCATTCAGTTGCTGTAGCTGACGAATCTCGTGGGTCAGTGTATGGCGTTCACGCGCTTCCGCGCCAAAGCTCTCATTAACCTGCCGCCGAAAGCCATCGAGCTGTTCACGCAACGGCCCAATCAGGCTGTTCAGACTTTGACGGTTTTGCTCATCAACGCGGCGACCGCTGTTTTCAAAAATTCGGTTAGCCAGGTTTTCAAACTGCGCGCTAAGCCGCTGCTCGCTGTTGGTCAACAGGCGCTGCTTCTCTTCCGCTGCAAAACGGGTTTCCTCAAGACGGATGGTCACTTCACGCAGCTCGGCTTCCTGCGCGCTGTTCACCTCCAGCTGATTGCGCAGCTCTCGTGTCAGTTGCTCGCTCTCATTACGCCAGTAATCCAGCTGTTGCAGGCGCTCATTGGCTCCGCTTAATGATCCATGAAGCTGTCTCAACTCCTGTTCGCGCTGTTGCAGCTGCTGCTGGAGCTGCTCGATGTGCTGTTGCTGACGTTGTTGTGCTTCGTTAAGCAGACGGCGCTCTGTGGTAAAGCTGGCTAACTGATGACTGACACGCATTTGCGCCAGTATCCAGCCAACACCCAGGCCGGCGAGCCCAAGGCAGATGCTGATAATGATGTGCTGATCCATATTCTCCCCGCTGGTCAGGCTATTGAGGAAAAAGGTAAATTCGCACTGTATGAATGTCCAGATATATTTACTGAGGGGGAAAGACGAGACGTAAAGACAAGGCCATGACAGGCCGGACAGCCGGCCTGTCTGTCAAACGAAGGGCTAGAGTAAGCGACGCGCCGCTTCAACTACTATTTTGACGGCATCGCTTTCGGTCTGCTTCATCGTCACTGCATCGGGAATCTCTTTTTGCGTGCGGTTAACAATCACGCCCGCCACCATGCCTGCGCGCAGGCCCTGACTGGCGCACATGGTTAACAGCGTCGCCGATTCCATCTCATAGTTCAGGACGCCCATCTGCTGCCACTCCTGCATAGAGCCCTGAAAACGGTTCACGACGCGGCCCGAGAAGGTGTCGTAGCGCTCCTGGCCGGGGTAGAAAGTATCAGATGAGGCGGTAATCCCGATATGAGTTTTGGCACCGCAGGCTTCTGCCGCAGCCACTAAGGCCGTTGTGCAGGTGAAATCGGCGACGGCCGGAAATTCCATTGGTGCGAAGTGCAGGCTGGCACCGTCCAGGCGTACAGACGCCGTCGTAACCAGAACGTCGCCGACATTGATATGCGGCTGGATGGCGCCCGTTGTCCCTACACGCAGGAAAGTGCGCACGCCAAGCTGAGCAAGCTCCTCGACGGCAATGGAGGTGGAAGGTCCGCCAATCCCGGTAGAACAGACCACGACGGGTTTACCGTCAAGCTTAGCCAGCCAGCTGGTGAACTCACGATGGGAAGCCAGGTGCCGGGGATCGTCCATCAGTCCGGCAATTTTTTTTACACGTTCCGGATCGCCAGGAACAATGGCCAGTGTCGCCCCCTGCAGGTCGGCTTTCGTCAGGCCAAGATGGAAAACGTCAGACTGTGTCATATCAGACTCCGGGTTAAGGAAAAACAGTACGCCACTTTACGTTACCCGACGGGTTAAATGTGTGACTGGTTTCACTCAAGAAAATGAAAGTTACATTTTCGGTGAAATTTTTAGTGATTAATATCACACGTTTATCTCAGACCTTCCGTAATGCTACATATGGTGATGTGGAAGGCAGCATGAGAATGTTAAAGAGAAGTGTATTTTAAAGGTTATAAGCTCTGTTACGCATTGCCCGGAACCAGTAATAAATGCCCAGGCTATAGTTACGTGATTGCGCATACGCTTGCACGGAGATAACGATGAAAACCGACGATAATATGACACAAAAATCAGCCGCAGGCGCGTTTGCTCCGGCAGTTCAGCCCACGGCTTCGACCACCATTATTACCGACAGCCCGGCCATCCACGCCGGTGAGACGTCTATTCCGAGTCAGGGTGAAAATCTTCCGGCTTTTTACGCGAAACCGCAGTCAGCAGACGGGCCGTTGCCTGTTGTGCTGGTCGTGCAGGAAATTTTCGGCGTTCATGAACACATTCGCGACATTTGTCGTCGTCTGGCGCTGGAAGGCTATCTGGCTGTCGCGCCAGAGCTTTACTTCCGCGAAGGCGACCCCAACGACTACAACGATATTCCTACGCTGTTTAAAGAACTGGTCAGCAAGGTGCCTGACAGCCAGGTACTGGCGGATCTCGATCATGCCGCTAACTGGGCGGCCCGCAACGGTGGCGATATCCGGCGGATGGGAATTACCGGTTTCTGTTGGGGCGGACGCATCAGTTGGCTCTATGCGGCACACAACCCGCAACTTCGCGCTGCCGTGGCCTGGTATGGTCGCCTGGTAGGGGAAAAAACCATGAAGCAGCAAAAACATCCTATCGATATTGCTGTGGATCTGAACGCGCCTGTGCTGGGTTTGTATGGTGGTCAGGATGACGGCATTCCGCTGGAAAGCGTGGAGCAGATGCGCCAGGCCTTACATGCTGCAAACGCAAAGGCAGAGATCATTGTGTATCCCGATGCCGGGCATGCTTTTAACGCCGACTATCGTCCGAGCTACCATGCCGAATCGGCAAAAGACGGCTGGGCACGTATGTTAGCCTGGTTTAAGCAGTACGGTGTCGCATCCACTGAGTGATAAAAAAGGGCGCGTAAGCGCCCAAACTCTCGCGTCGCCATCCAACACCCGCAAATCTGAGAGCTTTTCCGCGTTAAGCCTGCTCACAAGCCTGGTGGGTTTTCAGGCTGGATTGCGGAGTGTCCCATAGCCGTTCTGCAGCAACATAACGCGCCTCATTTTTTCTGCTATTTCTTGAGTGAATGTCGTCACCCTCCGGTCCGTTCCGTTTGGATAAGCAAATACTCATTTTTCAGTTCGCGCCGCACACCTGTACATGAAAAGCCGGGAGTAGGGTTATGGATTGGTATTTGCTATTCTCCAGAAATGCCTGGGTCAGTCTGATCGCCAGTCACGTTTAGCCGTCCAGATGTTTACACCGCTATATTCTGCGGGTACTGTATGTCTCTCAAGCGCAAATTATTCAGTTTCGATGTGAAGGACCCTCATGATCGAATTCAAACATCTCCGGACGCTTCAGGCTCTGCGGAATACCGGCTCGCTGGCCGCCGCGGCCGCCCAGCTTCACCAGACGCAGTCGGCGTTGTCACATCAGTTCAGCGATCTGGAACAGCGGCTCGGATTCCGCCTGTTTGTACGCAAAAGCCAGCCATTGCGCTTCACGCCGCAGGGCGAAATTCTGTTGCAGCTGGCGGAACAGATTCTGCCGCAAATTCAGCAGGCGCTTCAGGCCTGCCATGAGCCGCAACAGACTACGCTTCGTGTTGCCATTGAATGTCATAGCTGCATCCAGTGGCTTACGCCGGCACTGGATAAGTTTCGTCAGAGCTGGCCACAGGTGGTGATGGATTTTAAATCAGGTGTGACCTTCGATCCGCAACCTGCACTTCAACAGGGTGAGCTGGATATCGTTTTAACGTCCGATATTCTGCCGCGCTCGGGCCTGTTCTATTCACCGATGTTCGATTTCGAAGTGCGCCTGGTGCTGGCACCCGATCATCCTCTGGCTCAGGTCGAACATATCTCCCCTGACGCACTGGCCGACGAAGTGTTGATGATTTACCCGGTGCAGCGTCAGCGGCTGGATATCTGGCGTCATTTTCTTCAGCCCGCGGGCATCAGTCCTGCACTGAAGAATGTGGATAACACGCTGTTGATGATTCAGATGGTGTCGGCGCGCATGGGCATTGCCGCGCTGCCACACTGGGTAGTGGAGAGCTTTGAAAAACAGGGGTTAGTGATCACGAAAACACTGGGAGAGGGATTATGGAGTCGGCTTTATGCCGCCGTGCGTGACGGCGAGCAGCGTCAGCCTGTGCTGGAAGCCTTTATCCATTTTGCCCGTCAGCATGCCTGTGAACATTTGCCTTTTGTCAGGAATGCCGCGCATCCTGCAGCCGTTTAGCCGCATGAGCGACAAAGCTGCGCGGCGGCGGGCAAAATCCCCTATAATGCGCAGCCTGTTGACTGACCTTGAGACGATCTCACCATGACTAACAACGATATTTTGCGCAGCGTGCGCTATATGCTCGATCTGAACGATGCCAAAATGGTGGCGATTTTTGCCTTAGCGGAGTGCGAGGTTCCTCAGGCCGATATCACCAGTTGGCTGAAAAAAGATGAGGATGCGGCATTTCGCCCCTGCCCCGATGTCCTGATGGGCTATTTCCTGAATGGCTTAATCTTTCATCGCCGTGGGAAAAGTGAGGATGCCCCTGCGCCTTCCATCGAGCGTAAGATGAATAACAACATTTTCATGAAAAAGCTGCGTATTGCATTTGACCTGAAAACGACCGACATCCCTGATATCCTGAAAAAAGCCAACTTCACCGTGTCTCAGGCAGAGATTGGCGCGATCTTCCGTAAACCGGATCACAAAAACTATCGTGAATGCGGTGACCAGATTCTGCGTAATTTCCTCAAGGGGCTGACGATGATTCATCGCCCTGCGCCAGTTAAGCCCGCTTAAACCAGCCGCCGACTTACGCTCGTCCCGCCGGAGAAAGCGCACCGGGATAACAATCCGGTCCGCTCTGCCGGGCGAGCAGACGTCGTCTTGCTCGCCTTCTGCCGACGCGCGCCCCGTCCGCCATGGGATCGCAACAGACTGAGCGGCCTGCTACTTTTGGCGTCGATGCGCGGCGATGCCTTGTTTCTTCACTGTTGATTGTTCTTACCGACCACCCAGCGCTTATGGACCCACAAGGACGCTACTATCACGAGCGCACCGGCAATAAAGCTTGGCCAGTGTGGCTTTTGCTGCCATATCGCCAGGTTGACCAGCAAGCCTGCCGGCACATGCATGTTGTTCATGATGCCCAACGTGCCAGCATCGACCTGCGTAGCACCGTAGTTCCACATAAAGTAACCCAGTCCGGACGCCACCACGCCCAGCCAGACCAGAATGCCCCACTGCAGTGAGGTGGTCGGGAGTTTATGCGGGTTGCCCCAGACGGCCCAGGCCACCACCGCAATCAGCACCGCGCCCAGATAGAACCACGAAAAGGCCGTGTGCTGCGGCACAGGACGGGTTTCCTGCAAACGTTTGTAGCCCACCATACCTGCTGCAAAGCAAATATTGGCTAACTGTACCAGCAACAGGCCGAACCAGAAGTTATCGCTGACTTTGTCATAACGAATGATTGCCGCGCCCGCCACAGCCAGCAACGCACTGAAAATGTACCCTGCGCGCAGAGGCCGTCGACTGATCACGTCGTAGATCAACGTGACGTACAGCGGCGTCATCACGGTAAACAGCAGGAATTCAGACACGCTCAGATAGAGATAGGCTTCGAAACTCAGTAAATACATGATGCCCAGTTGCAGCATGCCTACCAGCATATACAGCAGGAGCGTAGAGGGGCGATAGCCGCGCCAGCGCAGGAAAGGCAAAAATACCACGGCCGCCAGCGCCAGGCGCATCAGCACCGAAAACCAGCTGTCAACCTGACCGGCAAGATACTCGCCAATCAGGCTGAATGAAAAAGCCCACAGAATGGTAGTAACAATCAATAAAAGCACGGTAACAACCCCGAAATAAACAGAGCGACAGTGTAAACAATGTCCGCACAGCAGGGAGATTTATCTGGTTGACATCTGTGCATTAACCAGGCAGTTACGCATTAATCTGCCGGTCAGGCTTTTTATCTTCTCATCGGGCATATCCTGTCAGCAGAAAAATGTGCGCATCAGCGCATCGGCCTGAGCTTTTTGCGCCAGATTGTCATAAATCTGTAACAGATTTGTCATTCATCACAGTAAAGCCATGTATCTCTGTCTATTCTCTGCGCGAAATGGCGCATCCCGATCGCCGTTTTCTTGAGTTTTGCCCAACCTGCCGGGAATCAAAATCATAATGCGCCCTGGAGGGCCGCCGCTATGTTGAGTATTTTTAAACCTGCACCACACCAGCCCCGGGTCGAAGATCATCGTATCGATCCACGCTACCGTCGCCTGCGCTGGCAAATCTTTATCGGAATTTTCGTTGGCTATGCGGCCTACTATCTGGTTCGAAAGAATTTCGCCCTGGCGATGCCCTACCTGGTTGAACAAGGCTTCTCACGCGGCGATCTGGGTTTTGCGCTTTCAGGCATCTCCATCGCCTATGGCTTTTCCAAATTTATTATGGGTTCGGTGTCAGACCGGTCGAATCCACGGGTCTTCTTACCTGCCGGCTTAACGCTGGCGGCTGCTGTAATGCTGATTATGGGGTTTGTGCCCTGGGCAACCTCCAGCATTATGGTGATGTTCGTACTGCTGTTCATCTGTGGCTGGTTTCAGGGAATGGGCTGGCCGCCCTGCGGACGCACTATGGTCCACTGGTGGTCACAAAAGGAGCGCGGCGGCATCGTTTCTGTGTGGAACTGTGCGCATAACGTCGGCGGCGGGATTCCGCCCCTGCTGTTTCTGCTGGGGATGGCGTGGTTCAACGACTGGAAAGCCGCGCTATATATGCCCGCCTTCGGGGCGATCGCCATTGCGATTCTGGCCTTTGCCCTGATGCGCGATACGCCGCAATCTTGTGGATTACCGCCGATTGAGGCCTATAAAAACGACTATCCGGTGGATTACAACGAAAGTCATGAGGAAGAGTTCACTGCCAGACAAATCTTTATGAAGTATGTCCTGCCCAACAAACTGCTGTGGTACATCGCTCTGGCAAATGTGTTTGTCTACCTGCTGCGTTACGGCATCCTCGACTGGTCACCGACCTACCTGAAAGAAGTAAAGCATTTCACGCTTGATAAGTCCTCCTGGACCTACTTCTTTTATGAGTATGCGGGCATTCCCGGTACGCTGTTGTGCGGCTGGATGTCAGACAAGGTCTTTCGCGGCAACCGTGGTGCGACAGGGGTGTTTTTTATGACGCTGGTTACCGCTGCTACCGTCATCTACTGGCTAAATCCGCCGGGCAATCCCGGTGTGGACATGGCCTGCATGATCGCGATTGGCTTTCTGATTTATGGACCGGTAATGCTCATTGGTCTGCATGCGCTGGAGCTGGCACCCAAAAAAGCGGCTGGCACGGCTGCCGGGTTTACGGGGCTGTTCGGTTATCTGGGTGGCTCAGTCGCGGCCAGCGCCATTGTGGGTTATACCGTCGATTATTTCGGCTGGGATGGCGGATTCATCGTGATGATTGCCGGCGCCGTTATGGCGGTAGTGCTGCTGCTGTTAACCATGATCAGTGAGCACCGGCATAAGCAAAAAAGGGCATAACGGATTTGCCAGAAGGCCGGCTTACCGGCCTTCTTTTCGGATTACGACAGATAGAGTGTTCTCAGCGTCTCCGGGACGGCATCCTGGGCATTACTGCCAATCACTTCCAGTTCAGGTAAGGTGTCTTTCAGACGCTGATGGGCGTTAGCCATAATGCAGCCTTTGCCTGCCATACTCAGCATTTCGACATCATTCATACCATCACCAAACGCAATACAGTCTTTAAGCGTAAAGCCTAACTGTTTTGCCACCGCTTCCAGGGCATGGCCTTTTGACACGCCGCCTGCCATCACTTCGAGGCAGGTCGGCAGCGAAAAACTCACGTTAACCCTGTCGCCCCAGCGTGCTTCGATGGCCTGCTCCATAGGGACAAGGTGTTCCGGTTCTTCACAGGTAAAAAAGACTTTGCTGATGCCATCCGTCGGCAGCATGCCCGGCTCATAAACCTGATAGTGAAAATCGGACTCGCGAAAATAATCCTTCTCCGCCGGACTGCAGCGGCTGACAAACCACTCATCGTCGCGATAAACATGCGTCAGCACGTCCGGATGATGATACTGCAGACCAAACAGATCGTGGGCGATGTCCGCGTCCAGATTGTGGCTAAAAACCAGCTCCCCTGCCGGATTGTGAACGCGCGCGCCGTTTGACGTAATCATGTAAGCCGGAATCCCCAGCTTGTCACGCATTTGCCCGACATCGATGTGATGACGGCCTGTGGCAAAAATAAAGTGAATGCCCTGCGCGACCAGTTGCTGAAGCGTTTCGCGCGCATTGGCGGTCAGGCGATGTTCGGGAGAAAGCAGTGTGCCATCCAGATCGGACACAACAATGTGGTACATGAAAACCTCGGGTATCGGTGTCGGTTGGCCGTAGCCGGTAATGTAAATTGCGAACTAATGCTGCGATAAAAAGAAATCGACGATGGTATTGAGCGCTTCGGCGCGCATGCTGTCCTTTTCAAACAGGATCTCGTGGCGCGCGCCGCTGATAACCTGCGGTGTCCGGCCCTGACAGGGGTGACCGGCTGCCGCCATCGCGTCACAAAACAGATCCTGCGAGCGATTATCCACCACGCTGTCTTCACTGGCCTGCAGCACCAGCAACGGAGTCGTAATGTTATCCACCTGGCTCAGAATATTGCGCCCGGCATGAATCCCTTCTCTGACCCAGTGATACGTAGGTCCGCCCACGCGAATAGCCGGATCATCCGCATAAAAACGCAGACTGCGGCGGTAGCGCTCATGGCTGTGCGTTAACCGGTTGATGCCGAAAGGGTGCGCCCGCCAGCGCCCTGTGCCTAATGCATAACCCTCACGCACAGCGGGGCGCTTTTCCGCCCAGTCAAGAATCTTATGCGCCAGAAAAGCGGGTAACGGCAACGCAATCCCAAACATGGGAGCCACCAGCGCGGCGGCATGAAATGCACCGGGCTGACGCGCCAGGAAGAGCGTCAAAATCGCGCCGCCCATCGAATGAGCCAGTGCATAGCGCTGCTGATAATGACGGCTCACAATCTCTTTGAGATAAAGCGTTTCGAGGTCATCAACATAATGGCTGAACTCCACCACATGCCCGCGGTGAGAGTCATCCAGCAGACGATCCGATCGCCCCTGACCGCGATGATCGAGCACGATCACATCAAAGCCGCAGTGAAAAAGATCGTAAGCCAGTTCGGGATACTTAACGTAGCTTTCGATGCGCCCCGGCACGATAAGGATGACGCGTTTATGTTGCGGTGAAATGAACCGGACATAGCGCAATGTCAGGTTTCCAACGCCAGTGAATTCGCACTCTTCACGGCTGTGCCAGAAATCAAGCAGTGGACCAGTAGCAAAGGCGGCAAAGGCCTTTTCGCGTCGCAGCCAGCTTGCCCTGTGTTGCTTCATCCGCCCTCCTGATTGCCGGAAAAAAAGAGTCTGAACGGCCGCATGATGTCCATGGCTCTGCGCAGCATTCTGGCGTATTGTGTCACACTTCAGACGAGACCGGGAGTACAACCCATGACCATCGAATGGTGGCTGACCTACCTTCTTACCACCACAATTCTGAGCCTCTCACCCGGCTCAGGCGCGATTAACACCATGAGCACCGGCATCAGCCACGGTTATCGTGGTGCCGTCGCCTCCATCTCCGGGCTGCAGGTAGGGCTCGCGCTGCATATCGCCCTGGTAGGGGTGGGTCTTGGCGCGCTGTTTTCTCAGTCGCTGCTGGCGTTTGAGATTCTGAAATGGGCCGGTGCCGGCTATCTGGTCTGGCTGGGTATTCAACAGTGGCGGGCTGCCGGCGCCATTGATCTCAACGCGATGTCAAAAGCGATGCCGCGTCGTCGCCTGTTTAAACGGGCTGTCATGGTGAACCTCACCAATCCCAAAAGTATTGTGTTTCTGGCCGCGCTGTTTCCGCAGTTTATCCTTCCTCATCAACCCCTTATGCTGCAGTATCTGGTTCTGGGCATAACCACCGTACTGGTGGATATCGTGGTGATGATTGGTTACGCCACCTTAGCGACGCGCATTGCGGGCTGGATCAAAGGCCCTAAACAGATGAAGCTGATGAACCGTATTTTCGGGGGATTATTTATTGCGATTGGCGGACTGCTGGCCAGCGCAAGGCGAATGGCCTGATGTACACCTGCAGCCGCACGACAGAGCATACTGTCGGCGGCCGCATAAAGCCGGTCTGGCGACCTTAGCGTGACAGGATAAGATGAATGCCAAATCCGGCGAACAGTACGCCCGCCATGCCATCCACCCACTTCGCGGCACGCTGATATTTATCCCGCATCCATGGCAAAGCAAAAATTGCGGCGACCAGAGAAAACCATGCAAAGGTTTCGACGCTAATCAACACAAACAATCCCCAGCGCTCCAGCCCACCGACATCGTTACCGATAAATAATGAGAAGACGCTACCAAAATAGATCACCGCTTTGGGGTTAGAGAGATTGGTTAACAACCCTTTGATAAAGCTCATGCCTTTCTTTGGCAGATCGACGACAGGCTCCTGCTGTACCGGCTGCTTATGACGTTGACGCGCGGAACGGATCAGCTGCCATCCCATCCATAACAGGTAAAGCCCGCCACCGACCATGATGATTTGATGCAGCCAGGCCATTTTTTGCAGGATCAAATGCAGGCCCATTAACGCCACCGCTGCCCAGATCATGACCGCCAGCGTAATGCCCAACACACCCAACATCGCTTCTTTGCGCGAACGGCTGGCCGCCGTTTGCGAAACGAAAAAGAAATCCGGGCCGGGGCTCATGAGCGCAACAAGGTGGACCAACGCAATCGTGCCAAACAATATCAACATGGTAATGCCTCTTTACTCTTCATCAAGATGCTCTTTAATCATCAGCAAAAAGGGCTTACCGAAACGTTCGAGTTTACGGTGACCGACCCCATTCACGCTCAACATGTCTGACGCACTGACCGGCATCTGTTCCGCCATCTCCAGCAATGTGGCGTCGTTAAAGACCACATAGGGTGGAATGTTCTCTTCATCCGCTATCGCCTTACGCAGCTTGCGGAGTTTGGCAAACAGCTTACGGTCATAGTTACCCCCGTAGACTTTTGCCGAACTGCTGCTTTTCGGTCTGGTTGTAATGAGCCGTGGTACCGCCAGCATCAGCGGGACTTCACCGCGCAGCACCGGTCGGGCCGCTTCGGTAAGTTGCAGTGCAGAATGCATGGCAATATTTTGGGTGACTAACCCCAGATGAATCAGCTGACGCAGCACACTCACCCAATGCTCATGGCTGTTCTCTTTACCCAGCCCATAAACCGGCAGCTTGTCGTGACCCTGTTCACGGATACGATGATTGTTCGCGCCGCGCAAAACTTCAACGATGTAACCCATGCCAAAGCGCTGGCCGACACGGTAAATACTCGAAAGCGCTTTCTGGGCTTCAACCAGACCGTCATAGCGCTTAGGCGGATCGAGACAGATATCGCAGTTACCACAAGGTTGCTGCCGCCCTTCACCAAAGTAGTTCAGCAGCACCAGACGGCGACAGGTCTGCGCTTCAGCAAAGGCGTTCATGGCATTCAATTTATGCCGCTCTATGTCCTGCAGCGGGCCGGGCTGTTTCTCTTCGAGACATTTACGTAACCAGGTCATATCTGCAGGATCATAAAGCATCATCGCTTCCGCAGGCAGGCCATCACGACCCGCACGGCCGGTTTCCTGATAGTAGGATTCGATATTGCGGGGAATGTCGAAATGGACCACAAACCGCACATTGGGTTTGTTAATGCCCATGCCAAACGCCACGGTGGCGACCACAATTTGCAGATCGTCGCGCTGAAACGCTTCCTGCACGCGGGCGCGCTGCGCGCTGTCGATACCGGCATGATAGGCACCCACGCTGAGACCGCGGCTCTGCAGGCGCGCGGCCGTGTCCTCAACTTTTGCCCGGCTGTTGCAGTAAATGATGCCGCACTTGCCCCGCTGATCCTGTACGTAACGCAGTAACTGTTCGGTGGGTTTGAATTTTTCCACCAGCGTATAGCGGATATTAGGTCGATCAAAACTGCTGATTTGAATCAGCGGGTCCTGCATATGCAGCAGGTTGACGATATCAAGGCGGGTGGTTTCGTCGGCGGTCGCCGTGAGCGCCATAACCGGCAGATCGGGAAAGCGCTGACGCATCTGCCCCAGTGCGCCGTACTCGGGCCGGAAATCGTGTCCCCACTGAGAAATGCAGTGCGCCTCATCCACCGCCAGCATCGCAGGCTGCCAGTGCGCCAGGCTTTCCAGAAAGTTATCCATCATCAGGCGTTCGGGCGCAATATAGAGCAACTTTACGCGTCCGTTTCGGCAGTCCGCCATGACGTTTTGCTGTTGCTCGCGGGTCATGGTCGAATTGAGACACGCCGCCGCAACACCATTTGCCAGCAGTTGATCCACCTGATCTTTCATCAGCGAGATCAAGGGCGAGACGACCAGTGTCAGCCCTTCACGCACCAGCGCGGGGATCTGATAGCAGAGTGATTTCCCGCCGCCGGTTGGCATCACCACCAGGCAGTCTCGCCCATTCAGCGCTTCATTGATAATGGCCTGCTGACCGGGACGAAACTGCTGGTAGCCGAAGGTATCCTGTAATACCTGCTGCGCCAACGCTTCCTGATTAAGAACTGCCGAGGTTGCCACTGTGATCCTGACTTGATGGTTAATTAAAATAAATCGTTGAGTGTTACGCCCACACCGACGCGTGTCTGACGATGGTTGTAGTCAATAAGGGATTCGCCATAGCCGCTAAACAGTTGC
The DNA here is from genome assembly GCF_043546245.1 of Pantoea sp. SGAir0180. Taxonomy (NCBI): domain Bacteria; kingdom Pseudomonadati; phylum Pseudomonadota; class Gammaproteobacteria; order Enterobacterales; family Erwiniaceae; genus Pantoea; species Pantoea sp. SGAir0180. The sequence goes on from NZ_CP028071.1 coordinate 3,609,910, forward strand.
GTATAGAAACGAACGTGTTGGGTGATCGGATAACTCCAGCCCAGCGTAGCGCCGCCGTAGCCGCTATTCCAGTTATAGTTGCCTTCAACGCTGAAAATACTGTCGCCCATGGCGTAACCTAACTTCGCACGATAATAACCCATGTATTTGGTGATATCGGGGTTGTCATCATTATTCGCGCTTTCTGAAATACGGAACCAGGGCTTGATCTCGGCCAGGAAGTTACCGTTCTGCGCCATCAGACGAGTATAAACACGGTTCCAGCTGCGTGAGGTCGGATCGCTGCGGCCGTTAGACTGATGATTCACACCGACCTCAACGTCACGCAGTGTCCAGCCGGCAAACGAGTAATCGGTCGCCCAGCCCAGGAAAATCTGTGGCTCATAGTTCGTCTCACGGAAAGGCGACGACTCTTTTTTATTGGATAACTGCCACCATGAGCGCTGAGTATAAGACGCCGCTAATACGGAGTTGTCACCGACAATGCCACGCCACAACGGAAATGCCAGGCTGAGCTGGAATTTCACTTCATCTTTACGTGCGTTTTTTGCCCAGTTGTAGGAGGAAATCGCCTCTTTATTTATGTCGCTGGTATAGGTGTAAAGCAGATAATTATTTTCGTAAGGATAAAGCACAAACGGGTTGTCGTGCTGCTCCAGCAGGTTGGCAATGATGCTGCCTCGCACCTGCGGTGCATCGTGAACATGTTTAATTGTGGCTTCGTCCGCCTGCGCCAAAGCAGGAAGTAACATTGCCGCCAGCAAGGCGCGATGCTTACGCATAGGATTCTCCGATGAAAACTGCGTATTCATAAAAGCGAATGGGTGTTGTAAAAAGCAGGACATTCTACACACAAAAGTGGGTGAACATCAGCGCTGATTTCCTAAACTGGAAACCCTGTCGAGCGAAGCATAGAATAAACATCTTATTAACATCTACAGTTCAATTACCAGCTGTTCAGGACTAAACACCATGTCATCCGTGCTATTGACTCAGCAGGACGCTCGCCGCCTCGTCGGTGAAATTTTTATTTATCACATGCCGTTTAATCAGGCGCTGGGTCTGGAACTGGATCGTCTGGAACCCGATTACGCAGAAATCAGTTTTGCCAACAAAACCATGCTGGTGGGCAATGCCGCCCAGCACATTCTTCATGGTGGTGTAACAGCAGCGGTACTGGATGTCGCCGCGGGCATGGTGTGCGTGAGCCATGCCTTGACACGTGATGAGCAGATAAGTGAAGACGTGCTGCGACAGCGACTGTCCCGTATGGGGACGATTGATATGCGGGTGGATTATCTCCGTCCCGGACGGGGCGAGCGCTTTATTGCCAGCAGCCGTTTACTGCGTGCCGGCAATAAAGTCTCTGTGGCGCGGGTAGAATTACATAATGAGCAGGGCCTTTACATTGCCACCGCAACCGCGACCTACCTGACCGGTTAAGCGAATCGACGCGTAGCACCGTTCAGGCCCTGCCACGCAGTATCCTGCCTGCCTCAGAACATCGTATTGGTATTCGCTGAGGTCGCCGGTACGGCCTGAATCACATCCCAGTGCTCGACAATTTTGCCGTTTTTCACGCGGAAAATATCCGTAACAGCCTGACCACGATCGTGTTCACCATTGGTCGAGTGAACATGCAGCCATACCAGATCACCGTCGGTTGCACTGCGAACGATGCGCGCTTTTGACTGTGGGTTTTTGCTGAAAAAATCGCTGAAAAAGTTAACCAGCGGTGCCTTGCCATTCGGCACCCCGGGATTGTGCTGGCGGTAATCGTCCGCCACGACCCGGGCCGCTTCTGTCACCTTGTGCTGATTGAAAAATTGATTATAAAAGTTGATCACCAGCGCACGATTGGCCTCTTCCACGTTAAGATCGCGGCCTTCTTTCGGTTGCACGGCGTACCCAGCGCTCGCTGTCAGGATACCTGCCGTCAGCAGCAGGGTTTTCAGAAAGGTTGCCATCATTTTTCTCCTTGCTCATTCGTTACAGCGCTAACCGCTCCGCGCCAGAGGATTACTTCATACAGGGTGCCGGGCATGGCCCGGACGCGCCATCAGGTTTTGATATCACACCAGGTCACAAAAATAGACTGTTGTCGCTGCGGATGGTACATTCGCGCAAAATGGATAACAAGACGTCACTTTGTGCTGACTCAGTCACATGAAAGTGACTATTACTACGTGCAGGAACCCTTTTCATGTCTGTGTCATCCCCTAACACATTCAGTTATGAACAGCCTTGCCCCATTCGGGATGTACTTGACCGGATTGGCGATAAATGGAGTTTGCTGATTCTTGAGGCGCTGGCCGAGCGCACGCTGCGCTTCAATGAGCTGCACCGCCATATTGGCGATGTCGCTCGTCAGGTGCTGTCACGAACGCTGAAACGGCTGGAGGTGGACGGCTATATCCTGCGGACTCTTTATCCGGAAGTGCCGCCACGGGTTGAGTACAGTCTGACAGAGTTAGGTCGTTCTTTTCTTAAACCGATGCAGCAACTGATTGCGTGGGCGGATGACAATCATCAGGCCATTTGTCTTTCCCGCCAGCGTGCCGGTGAGCAGGACAAAGCCTGACCCTGCCTGTTGCCAGATCGGGCTACAGACATGACGGGGACTGCGGTAACATTGCGGCCCTCTGTCACGCCGCTTTCTCTCAGTGACTTTTGGTACAGAACGAACTTTCAGGATGATTTATGGATACCCAGCAAACCCGTCAGGGAATAGGTTTTGCGCTTGGCGCTTATTTCATATGGGGCATTGCACCTGCCTACTTCAAATTAGTTAAAGCCGTCCCTGCGACTGAAATCATGACGCACCGGGTAATCTGGTCAGCCTTGTTTATGCTGCTGTTGATTACGCTTAGCCGCAGCTGGGGGCAGGTCAGAAGCGTCGTGCGCCAACCCAAAAAGGTCTTGCTACTGGCGCTGACCGCCGTCACGGTGGGCGGTAACTGGCTGCTGTTTATCTGGGCGGTGAATAACCAGCATATGCTAGAAGCCAGTCTGGGCTATTTTATTAACCCTTTGATTAACGTTGTGTTTGGTATGGTTTTCCTGCGCGAACGTTTTCGTCGTCTGCAGTGGCTGGCTGTGGCGCTCGCTACCGCTGGCGTCCTTTTGCAGCTGTGGCAGTTTGGTTCGGTGCCGGTGATTGCATTAGGCCTGGCCTTCAGCTTTGCGTTTTACGGCCTCATGAGGAAGAAAATTCAGGTCGATGCCCAGAGCGGTATGCTGATTGAAACGCTGTGGCTGTTTCCGCTGGCCGCGCTGTATTTATTTGGTTTTGCAGACAGCAGTACCAGCCATCTTACCGCCAATCCCGCCAGCCTGAATCTGTTGCTGATCGCCGCAGGTATTGTGACCACCATTCCGCTGATGTTCTTTGCCGCAGCCTGTGCCCGGCTGCGCCTGTCGACGGTTGGCTTCTTTCAGTATCTTGGCCCAACGCTGATGTTCTTACTGGCTGTGTTGTTTTATGGCGAAACCATCACGCCGGATAAAATGCTGACGTTTGGCTTTATCTGGCTGGCATTGCTGGTCTTCATTCTGGATGCCGTCGTGTTTTCAGCGCGGGGCCGACTGCGCAAAGCGTGACAGAAAACGCGCCATTGCCGGGCCGGTCAGGAGAATGGTGAATAACCGCAGGGTTTGCATCGCCATCACAAACGCCATATCCACTCCGCTTCCGGCCGCAATGATCGCCACGGTGTCCAGGCCACCTGGACTGGTGGCGAGATAGGCGGTCATCAGGTCAATATGGAGTACGCGCGTCAACATCCACGCCAGTCCGCCACACAGCAGCATCAGGCCGAAAATGGACAGCAGCATTTGCGGCAGGGTACTCAGCGCCAGTTTGAAAATGGGTCGGGTGAAGCGCAGCCCCACGCTCCAGCCGATCAGCGCGTACGCCAGGGCAAGCAGCCATTCAGGCATCTGAAGCACGGCTGTTCCGGTAGCGTGCAGCGTAGCGCCAATCAGCGCAGGCACCAGCAACGCGCCGGACGGAATGCGTAACCAGGGGCCCAGCCAGGCGCTGCCGATCACCAGGCAAATCGTCAGCAGAAAACCGCTGTTCAGTGCAGGAAACCACACCAGTGATCCCGCATGAGCGCCATCGCCCAGGCCGATGCGAGCCACCATTGCTGCCGCGCCCGCCACAAACAGAACGCGCAGATACTGCATAAAGGCGACCAGACGCACATCCGCGCCGAATTCTCCCGCCATCGCCACCATGGCAGAAGCACCACCAGGTGACGATCCCCACGCGCCGGTCGGGCCGGGAAGCTGACTAAACCGAACCAGCAAAAAGCCCGACATACCGCTGGCCGCCAGAGTCAGCAGCAGTACCGCTACCACGACGGGCCAGTCCTGTAACAGCGGCGTTAAAATGGACGGTGACAGGCTCTGTGCAATCATACAGCCCAGTACCGCCTGCGACAGCAGGAACAGCCGCTTGTGGATGCGCAATGTGGCACCGGATAACCCCATCATCACGCCCACAATCATCGGGCCCAGTAACAGGGCGGCCGGAACATGAAAATACTGGAAGAGTGCGCCAAGTAATACCGATGCGACCAACAACAGTAACCACTGCACGCGCAATGAAAGAGAGGCCATAAAAGTTAATTTTTTGTGAAAATGGAGCGGGTAGATTACGCAGAATTGTGCCAGCAGGCCAGCGAAATGGGCCGGTTGACCGGCCCTGACAGACGATTACAGCCAGTTCTTGCGTTTGAAATAAAGATAAGGCGCCAGACCGGCAAGCATCATCAGGCAAATCGCACCGGGATAGCCAAAGCTCCATTTCAGTTCAGGCATAAACTCAAAGTTCATGCCGTAGCTGGAGGCCACCAGCGTTGGCGGCAGGAAAACCACGGAAACTACCGAGAAGATCTTGATGATGCGGTTCTGCTCGATATTAATAAAGCCCATCGCCGCCTGCATCAGGAAGTTGACCTTCTGGAACAGGGACTCATTGTGAGGCAGCAGCGATTCGATATCCCGCAGGATTTCGCGCGCCTGCTCCAGTTGATTGCCTGGCAAACGGGCTTTTCGTACCAGGAAGTTAAGCGCTCGCTGCGTATCCATCAGACACAGGCGCACTTTCCAGCCGATATCTTCCAGCTCAGCTAACCGCGACAGCGCCTGATCGTACTCCTCGCCCTGCTGACCTTCCATAATCACGCGGCTAAGCTTTTCCAGCGCGCTATAGATGTTTTCAATCTCATCCGCCAGCTGTTCAATTTTGGTCTCAAACAGGTCGAGTAGCAGCTCGTAAGCGTTACCGTCAATCAACGTCTGGTTGCGGGCTCGCATGCGGTAAAGACGAAAGGCAGGAAGCTCCCGCTCGCGCAGTGTATATAAGCGTCCTTCGCGAATCGTAAAGGCGACCGTCGAGTTGCCGGCATGATCTTCGGCATCTTCAAAAAAGAAAAAGGAGTGGATGTGCAGGCCATCTTCATCTTCGAAGAAACGCGCTGAGGCTTCGATATCTTCCAGCTCAGGGCGCGTGGCCAGGCTCTGCCCCAGCTCGGACTGAACACGGTCGCGCTCGCCTTCCTCAGGCTCGACCAGGTCAACCCACACTGACGTGGTCAGTTTATCGCTTTCTTCTTCCAGTTCCAGACGCGTCAGGCGACTGTTATCAAGTTTAAATGCGCTCAGCATAGCAAGACTCCCCATTGCAGACTTTATGGGACAACGCTGTAAGGCGGTCGGAACAGATAACCGCGAACCTGAACACGGAGAAACGATAAATCAGTGCTGACTCGTGCGACGGATCAAAAAGGGAGGTCGCTGATAACCGCTAAGGCTACCAGCGTAATGAGATAGCCTTAGATGTTATTCCTGAAAACCAGGTTAATGAGCCAGCATCGACTGGGCGTGTCCAAGGCATTGTCCTCTCATGATAATAGTGCGCGCATGTTACGCTGAGACGAAAAAGTCGTCAACCGGCGGCTAGACGGTTTCCAGTTTGGCGTAGGCAGCCACCAGCCACTTGATCCCCTGCCCCTGAAATGCCACCTGAAGGCGGCTGTGTTCCCCGCTACCTTCCAGATTCACGATGGTGCCTTCACCAAACTTCGCGTGACGAACGCGCTGTCCCAGAGAGAACCCCGTGTCGCTTTTGCTGATCGGTGTGCCCATGCGCTGATGGCTGACCGGCCGCGTAACGCTGGCGCGTAACCGGACTTCTTCAATACAGTCTTCGGGCAGCTCACCGATGAATCGCGAGGGGCGATGGTAAACTTCTTTTCCGTACAGACGGCGGGTTTCCGCGTACGTCAGCGTCAGTTTCATCATGGCACGTGTGACGCCAACGTAAGCCAGGCGGCGCTCTTCTTCCAGCCGTCCGCCTTCGTCCAGGGCCATCTGGCTGGGGAACATGCCTTCTTCCATGCCGACGATAAATACCTGACTGAACTCCAGCCCTTTCGCAGAGTGCAGCGTCATCAGTTGTACCGCATCCTGCCATTTGTCCGCCTGCCCTTCGCCGGCTTCCAGCGCGGCATGCGACAGGAAGGCCTGAAGCGGCATCAGGTCTTCATCTTCATCCTGATAGCTAAACTGGCGCGTGGCTGTCACCAGCTCCTCAAGGTTTTCGATACGCGCCTGGCCCTTTTCACCCTTTTCCTGCTCGTACATCAGCCACAGACCGGAATCCTTGATGACCCGATCGGTCTGCACGTGCAGTGGCATTTCGGCGGTTTCGCTTGCCAGTGAATCCACCAGCTCACAGAAACGTTGCAGGGCAGAGGCGGCACGGCCGGCGAGCGCGCGTGACTGAAGGAGTTCACGCGTTGCCTGCCATAAGGTGATCTGCTGTTCGCGGGCCGTCTGACGCACCACATCCAGCGTACGATCGCCCACGCCACGTGTGGGCGTATTGACCACGCGCTCGAAAGCCGCATCGTCGTTGCGGTTGGCTATCAGACGCAGATAGGCCAGCGCATCTTTAATTTCCTGGCGCTCGAAGAAGCGCATGCCGCCGTAAATCCGGTAGGGCATACTGGCCTGCAGCAGGGCTTCTTCCAGCACGCGCGACTGGGCGTTACTGCGGTAAAGAATCGCGCAATCGGCCAGCGCATTGCCATTTTCCATCCAGGCTTTAATGCGATTGACGACAAAGCGCGACTCATCCAGCTCGTTGAAGGCGCAGTAAACCGAGACCGGCTCGCCATCGCTGCCATCGGTCCACAGCTCTTTGCCGAGTCGGCCATTATTATTGGCAATCAGGGCGTTAGCGGCTTTCAGAATCGTGTTGGTGGAGCGGTAATTCTGCTCAAGACGAATGGTATCGGCACCGGGAAAATCCGTCAGGAAGCGCTGAATATTTTCAACCTGCGCCCCGCGCCAGCCATAGATGGACTGATCGTCATCACCGACGATAATGACTTTGCTGCTGTCGCCCGCCAGCATACGAATCCAGGCATACTGAATGTTGTTCGTATCCTGAAATTCATCCACCAAAATATTGCTGAAACGCTCACGGTAGTGATTCAGGATAGGGGGCTTGTTTAACCACAGTTCATGGGCCCGCAGCAGCAACTCGGCAAAATCGACCAGCCCGGCACGATCGCAGGCTTCCTGATAGGCCTGATAAATGCGCAGCCAGGTCTGTTCTACCGGGTTGCCATAGCTTTCAATGTGCTTCGGCCGTAAACCTTCATCTTTCTTGCCGTTGATGTACCACATGCCCTGACGCGCAGGCCACTGCTTCTCATCCAGATTCATCGCCTTAATCAGGCGTTTGAGCAGACGCAGTTGATCTTCACTGTCGAGGATTTGGAAATCCTGCGGCAGCCCCGCGTCGAGATGATGCGCACGCAGCAGACGGTGCGCAAGGCCGTGAAACGTGCCAATCCACATACCGCCCTGACTGGTGCCGATCAGGTGCTCAATACGGTGACGCATTTCTGCCGCCGCCTTGTTGGTAAAGGTCACCGCCATAATGGAATAAGGTGAACAGTTTTCAACGGACAGCAGCCAGGCGATGCGGTGCACCAGAACGCGTGTTTTTCCACTGCCCGCGCCCGCCAGCACCAGCAGGTTGCTGCGCGGTGCCGCAACGGCAGCACGCTGTTTGTCATTCAACCCGTCGAGCAGTTCAGAAACGTCCATAAGCACCAATAAGTCAGAGAATGCGAAGCATAAAACTGGATAAATTTACAGCCATTATAACAGCGAGGTCAGTGATGCCAACTGTGAAATTTCAACGTGGGGCAGAAGACGGGCATCGTCAATGTGCATCAGATTCCCCTCACGCAGGTTAATCCAGCAGGCTTGCATGCCATAACGTAACGCGCCTGCCACATCCGTAGTGAGATCGTCACCGACGTGAAGAATACTGCCCGGGGCGATATTCAGGCGTTGCGCGGCAAGGTGATACATATCCTGCCACGGCTTCGCGCGCCCGTCTGGGCCAGCACGCAGTGAAAACTGGAAGTAGGCTGACAGGCCGAGCTTTTCAGGCTGCGCGTTACCATTCGTAATCGCTACCAGCGGGACTTTTTTCGCCAGCGCTTTCAACGTGTCATGGGTTTCCGCCGGCATCGCCACCTGGCTGCGCCAGTGATGGAACACCTCCATGATCTGGGCGGCGCCCGCTGTCGCGTCTGCTGCCGTTAAGCCCGCGTCAGTCATAAGCAGCTCTATCGTACGACGGCGCCATTCTGTCACATCGTGATAAATGTCAGGTTCACGAAGTCGCAGTTGATTGCGCAGCGTCGCCACATCATCCGGCGTCACGTCACGCAGTGCAGGATGAAAAGCCTGCAGAGCGGCATGCGATGCTTCTGTGGTTTTACGTATGACCGGATAGTTGTCATACAGCGTGTCGTCTAAATCAAAGGTGATCGCTTTGATGGCACGCAGCGGGCGATAGAACTTCATTCACTCTTTCCTCGTTTGGCGCGGGGATGCGCAGCATCATACACCGAAGCCAGGTGCTGGAAATCAAGGTGGGTATAAATTTGCGTCGTCGACAGGTTGGCATGACCAAGGAGTTCCTGCACCGCGCGCAGATCGCCACTGGATTCCAGCAGATGGGTTGCAAAGGAGTGACGCAGCTTGTGCGGATGAATATGGCTGTTCACGCCCTGTTTAATGCCCCATTCGGCAAAACGTTTTTGAACATTACGGGCAGAGATGCGCTTGCCCCGGCTGGAGAGAAACAGCGCATCGTCGTCGGCGTTAAAGACGAGACGGTGCGGCAGCCATTGCTGTATCCAGTTGACCGCCGTGCGTCCAATCGGTACGCGCCGCTCTTTATTGCCTTTTCCTGATACCCAGACTTCTCCCGCCTCAAGATCAACATGGCGGCAGTCCATATTGACCAGTTCGGACAGGCGAAGCCCTCCGCCGTACATCACTTCCAGCATGGTACGATCGCGTATTGCCAGCGGATCGTTAAGATCGATTTCCAGCAGTTGATTAACTTCATCGACGTCGATATTTTTGGGCAGATGGCGGCCATTACGCGGTGTGGCAATGCCTTTCGCCGGGTTGGCGGGCAGCATGTCCTGGCTCACCTGCCAGTCAAGAAAACTGCGTAGCGCCGAAAGCCGTAGCGCCAGACTGCTGGCGGCCAGGCCTGCCCGACGGCTGCGGGCAGCCATACTGCGTACCATGGCGGGATCGAGTTGCGACCATGCGCCGACCTTCATTTCATCGGCGATGCTCACCAACGCCTCTAGCTGGCGCGCATAGCTGCTCAGCGTTAACGGGCTGAGCTGGCGCTCAACCTTCAGGTAGCGCAGAAATCCGTCAACGGCCTCCTGCAGCACGCTGCTCATGCGCGCTCCACCCAACGTTCCAGTAATTCCGGCATCATCTGCGAAAGATGCTGTAGCAGTAAGGTTCCCATGCCCGATTGATAATGCAGGCTGTCGCGACTGCTGAACATGATGATGCCGAGTTCACCCTGTTCGCCCATCAGTGACATGGCCACCGAGCCGATGGCTTTCGCCTGGGGCAGCAGTAGCAGCAGTTCGGGGCCATTAATACTGCCGAGATAGTGCTGTTCATTACCGAAGCGCTGAATGCGCAGCGGTTCAAAGGCCTGGCGCGCCAGGCCAAGCTGCACAAAATCAGAGGGCGCGCCCAGCCGCCACTTATCGTTAAACAGGCGGATATTGGCCCCGGCCAGGCCCAGCTCACGCGCCCAGCGATGCAAGCGGTTCAGCATATCCTGCAGTGAACTCGCGGCGGCAAGATGGCTTTGCAGTGCAAGCAGGCGGGCAAAAAGTTGCTGGTTCGCCGTGGCCTGCTCCATCAGCAAGGTGATTTCTTCTTCCAGCCGTTGAATATGGTTGCGCTGGCGCGCCATGTGCCATTCCACCAGCGAAACGCTGCCGCGAACCGGATGCGGTACGGCCATCTGTTCGACCTGGCGCGCATTACGCATAAAGAAATCAGGATGCTGTCGCAGATAATCACTGACGGCCTCATCGTCCAGCAGAGGTGTGTTTTCCACCTGCTCTTCGACATTTTTCATAAGTGAATAAACCCATCGTAGACATGTGTGGCCGGGCCGGTCATAAACAGCGGCTGTCCGGCACCTTTCCAGGCGATGTGTAACGTACCGCCTGGCAAATCAACGCGCACTTTCTGGCTCAGAATCCCCTGCTGAATGCCACAGGCCACCGCTGCACAGGCACCGCTGCCGCACGCCTGCGTTTCGCCCGCACCACGTTCGTAAACACGCAACCGGATATGTTCAGGGTTGATGATTTCCATAAAGCCAACGTTGACGCGCTCAGGAAAACGCTCGTGGCTTTCCAGTATCGGTCCCAGCAGCTCGACCTGTGCGGTTTTGGTGCTTTCGACCTGAATCACGCAATGGGGATTTCCCATGGAGACGGCACCAAACATGACCGTCTGCTCCGCCACGCGAAGCAGGTACAGGTTTTCAGCCTTGTTAGCGCGGAAAGGCACCTGCTGGGGCTCAAAATTGGGCTCCCCCATATTCACGCGGACCAGCTCGTCGGGCGTAACGCTGAGCACCATTCTGCCCGCCTGGGTGCTGACGCGAATGTCGCTTTTATTGGTCAGGCCTTTCAGCTGGACAAAGCGGGCAAAACAGCGCGCCCCGTTACCGCATTGCGCCACCTCGCTTCCGTCCGCATTGAAAATACGGTAGTGGAAGTCGAGATCGGGATCATAAGGCGGTTCGACGATCAGTAGCTGATCAAAACCCACCCCTAAATGGCGATCGGCCAGCCGGCGGATCAGTTCCGGCGAGAAAAAGACGTTTTGCGTCACAGCATCCACAACCATGAAATCGTTGCCGAGACCGTGCATTTTGGAGAACTGCATTTTTTGCTCCGCCGGATACGCCATAAGAATTATTTCATTTGTGAGCTTGAATCACCGGTCACCAGACCGCCCACATCCGCTTTAGAGGCCTCGGCTTTCTGCTTTTGCGTGGGCGCTGACGTGGGCGCGGCTTGTTTTGGCGTTTCCTGCGGTGGGAAGTAGAGCGGTCCTTTCAATCCACAGCCTGCAAGGCTTGTTAATGCCAGTGTCATTGCTAACAGGCTTATCGCTTTCTTCATTCTTTATGCTCTTCATGTCCTGTGTCCTGGATGCTTATCATCGCAGTTGAAGTTGGAAAAGCAACAGGAAATCCCAGCAATTCACGCAAGCCTTGTGGCAGGCCCTGGCAGAGCGCCACAAGCCTCCGGCAGAACTCAGTGCATCTGATAGCGTGGTTGATAGTCGTTGTTGTCGTTATCGGGCTGTGAGGCGCACAGCGCCGTTAATGTCTGATTCCTGAAGGGAATCACCTGATAACGATCACCCACATTCACGATTTGGTAAAACTGCGGCAGGTTGAAATTGATAAAGCTTGAGCCGTAGGTAAAACGATCGTGTGACGACGAGTAGAAACGGCTGACATCCCGCACCAGCTCTTCTTTGCTGCCTTCACAGTGGTGGTAGACCTCAACGCGGTTACTTTCATCCAGGATATAGATATTGAAACCGCGATCGTCAGTGGTGTCTTCAAAGAAGAACTGAATGATCCCTTCGCTGGCGTAGCCATTGACCACCGGCGGCAAAGGCGTCTGATTGGACTCAACCTTGATCGACAAACCGTGCAGCTTGTTATTGGATATGGCGCCATAGAACTCAACGGCGTTTTCCAGTTTCTGCACCGAAACCCCCATGCGTTCAAAGAACAGTCCCCAGGTCTGGCCGGCCATGCGTAATGCCTTGAACCGGCCCGGCTCCTGACGCGTACTGGAAAGGCGCAGTTCAATACATTCAGACACCAGTTGCTGCACACGGGTACGAATCAAGCCGCGCAAATGCTGGCTATAGCAGAAAACCTCCACCGTATCTGGCGGTGAGGCATCCTGATGCATTTTACCCAAGATGGTCTTCAGCCCTTCTATCATCGCCTGCTCGCCACTAAAGTGCAGCGTACGCACTTCATTCCATGAGTTACGGTACAGCAGGTCAATGCTGCCAATTAAACATTGCTGCTGCTGGCCAAAGCTGAAGACATCGAGCTTACGGAAATCAAAATGCACCACCTGGTTACGGAACGCCGAGGTCGGATCGTGCTCAAGGTTAACGATGATCGCCAGGTGACGAATTTCGCAGGGGCTGTAGAGCGCTTTGGGCGTGGGTGCAGGCAGGCGCAGCGGGAAATGGCTGGAGACATCATCAACCAGCTCCTGCAGGCGCGCCAGATCACACAACTCGTTGCCTTTGATATGCAGACGGGTTTTGCTGGTCAGCAGACCATTGAACCATGCCCAGGCCACCAGCTTATTGAGATAGCGATTATATTCCAGCGGCTGGTGACTGATGATCGAGCTCATATCCGGCGCCTGATTATACAGATACCAGCCTGGACGATTGGCGCGGCCCGCCGGCACATGAATAAAGGTCAGGTTGGATTCGGACAGGTCGGGGGAAATCTGCGGATTAACCAGCGTCACCTTGCCCGGCAAAGCCTCAAAGGCAGCGTACAATTTACGGGTCAGCACGCCGATATCCTGCGGGCTGGCACTGACGCTTAAATTGTTGCGGCGGGCAAAGCGGATAAGATTGCGATAGCTTTGCATCATGGCATCGAGCAACTCATTATGCGCTTCGCGGACGCGTTCGATTTTCCATTCGGCACGGTTGTCCAGAATAGCGAGCTTTTCGTCGTCCCAACCCCAGGATTTCACCAGCTGCGACAGAATTTCACGACGCCAGCCGCTACGTTGCTGATGGTCATCCGTACTGAGTTTTTCGCATACTTTCAGATAGAAGCAGCGGCGTACTAAATCGAGCCGCGGCTGATCGTCGATACTGGTGAGATAATGCGTAACGCGCTCCAGCATCATGCAGTAAGGATCCAGACCGAAACAGACGATCTCGCCATCGTGCAGTCGCTGTTTGATGTCCATCGCCAGCAGTTTAGTGTCCGGGTATTCCCAGCTGTAGGCTTCAAGCAGCAGCGTTTTCAGGACTGCTTTGTAAGGTGAGTCGATACTTTTGTACAACTGCCACAGGCTGGCACCAAAATACTCTTCCGCTGACAGGGTACTGAGGCCGCCTAAATCAAGCCACTCGTTGGGCGTGAGCACGCCTTTCGCGTAGAGTGACATCACATAGTCATCATAGTGATGCTCTTCTTCGCCCGGCACCATATTCCACAGGATACGTTTACCTGCCATGCGCACGGCTGTGCGGTAGAACTCGTCCAGCAGCAGTATATGCTGAGTGGAACCGCAGTCCTCACCGCCAAGATTCCCGCTTTCGTTATGGCGGAAGCGGTTTTCATCGATCAGGAAGAAGCTGACTTCGATGCCCATGGAGGCGCACCATTTTTGCAACAGCGCACATTTGCGCTGCAGATTGAGGCGCTCTTCATTATCCAGCCAGGATTGATGGCACACCCAGATATCCAGATCGGACACGCTGTTTTGTCCAACAGAGGAGGTACTGCCCATCGAGTAAATACCGGTAATGGGCAGTTCGCCTTTTGGCGCGTCAACCAGGGTAAGTTCTTGCTCGCCTGTTAACTCGGCCAGTAGCTGCAGTTGGTTTTCATCAGGCGTGAAGACGTTGATGCCATGTGGAACGTTACCTTTGAGGTAACCCGGCATCAGCGGATGTTGATAATGTAATAAGATCGGCAGCAGACTGTAGACTCGCTGAAAAGCGGGTCCCATTGCAGCCAGCGCGCGATCTACGCGCAGCTGGTTAATTGCATCCAGTCTCTGTTTCAGTGTCTCAATATAGAGGTACAAGACGTTTCGCCTGGTTGTCCTGGAGTTAAGCACCCTGCTTCCGCTCTCTGCCACTTATTATAAAGATGTCGTGCAGATTATTGCTGGAAACGTGATCAATCTATCACTCGCCGGATTGACCGTAAAGAAAGTTACGCTACCGCTATTTTAGCACGGTTTCGTCTACTTTTCGCACACCCAACGAGCGGCCTGCGATTACTGCCTGATATCTCAGGTTTAATCTGCGGGCGGTTCTTTTCAATCCGTTGAAACTGACAGCCTTCCCTCAACGATGATAGGATATTCGATGAACGATCTAAATGGTTAACGGCATGTTAAACAAAATTTTCAGAATTGCTACACGACAAAGCCCTCTTGCCATGTGGCAAGCACAATATGTACAGCAGCGTTTGATGAGCGCCCATCCGGGTTTGCAGGTTGAACTGGTGCCCATGGTGACCAAAGGCGACATCATCCTGGATACGCCGCTGGCTAAGGTGGGCGGTAAGGGGCTGTTTGTCAAAGAACTTGAGCAGGCGATGCTGGAGAACCGTGCCGATTTGGCCGTGCATTCGATGAAAGATGTGCCCGTAGCGTTCCCGGCAGGCCTGGGCCTGGTCACCATTTGCCAGCGTGATGACCCACGCGACGCCTTTGTCTCAAATCATTACGCGTCGATTGACGATCTTCCTCATGGCGCGGTGATTGGTACGTCCAGCCTGCGCCGTCAGTGTCAGATCAGTGCACGCCGTCCCGACCTGGTCATTCGCTCGCTGCGCGGCAATGTCGGCACGCGGTTAAGTAAGCTTGATGCTGGCGACTATGACGCCATTATCCTTGCCGCCGCCGGCCTTAACCGCCTGGGGCTGGAAGCGCGAATACGCCAGCTCCTGCCGGCTGAAATTTCACTGCCAGCCGTCGGCCAGGGTGCGGTGGGCATTGAATGCCGCCTGGATGACAGCACCTTAATTGGGTTACTACAGGCACTGAATCATGATGATACGGCTGTCTGTGTCAAAGCTGAGCGCGCCATGAATACCCGTCTGGAAGGCGGCTGTCAGGTACCTATCGGCAGTTTTGCGGTGCTGAATGGTGATGAGCTCTGGCTCCGGGGTCTGGTTGGCGCGCCGGACGGCAGTACCGTTGTAAGCGGCGAGCGCCGCGGGCCACGGTCTCAGGCCGAGCAGATGGGGATCTCGCTGGCCGAAGAACTGCTTAACAACGGCGCGCGTGAAATTCTGCACGACGTTTATCAGGGACAACCCCCCGTATGACGATTCTGGTCACGCGCCCGGAACCCGCAGCGGCAGAACTGGTCTCCCGACTGCACGCCCAGGGTAAACAGGCGTGGAGCCTGCCCCTGATCGAATTCGCGCCGGGAGCTGACCTGCCCTCATTACCGGCTTCGCTAACCACGCTGCGCCGGGGCGATATGGTCTTTCTGCTCTCGCAGCAGGTTATCCACTATACACAGCATGCTGTCAAAGCATGGCCCGCAGACCTGGACTATTATGCAATTGGTCGCAGTACCGCGTTAGCGTTTCATACAGTGAGTGGCTTACAGGTGACCTGGCCTCATGCACAGGAAACCAGCGAGGCGCTGATCAAGCTGGCCACGTTGCAACAGGTGTCAGGTAAACGCGCGCTTATCCTGCGTGGCAATCAGGGCCGCGAACTGCTGTCAGAAACGTTGACGGCACGGGGCGCGCAGGTCTTCTATGCCGAGTGTTATCAGCGCTGCCAAAAACATTATGACGGTGCAATCGAAGGCCGCCGCTGGCGCGATCGTCATGTTTCTACGCTGGTCGTCACCAGCGGCGAAATGTTGCATCAGCTGTATTCGCTGTTCCCCGAGGTTGATCGCGAGGAATGGCTGCTCCGCTGCCGACTGATTGTCGTCAGCGAACGTTTGGCTTCTGTGGCCGCCAATCTTGGTTGGCAGGATATTCACGTAGCCGAAGGTGCCGATAACGATGCGCTACTGCGCGCGTTATGTTGAACTTAACAATGGGATGTGCCAGATATGACGGAACAAAAAGACACCTCCGCCGTGGTTGAAGAAACTACACCAGCGGTTGATCGCGATGCTTCTCTTCAGGAACAACCACCCCGCAAGCAAAAGAACGGCGGCATGGTCCTGGGAGCGGTCGCGATCGTCATCGCTCTGGCGATTGGCGCAGGTTTATACCTGAACGATAAACACCAGGCCGAATTGCAGGCACAAACCAATCAGAGTCTGAGCGAACAGCTTGCCAAGCTACAGCAGCAGGCAAACAGCGATAAACAGCAGCTTTCTCAGCAGCTGAGCACCACAGAAAAAGCGTTAGAGACCGCTCAGGCACAACAGGTGGCTTCTGAGAAAGCGCTGCAGGCGTTGCGCGAAAAGTTAGCCTCCATTTCAGGAAACGACGTGCGCAGCTGGCTGGTGGCTCAGGCAGATTATCTGGTGAAACTGGCGGGTCGTAAGTTGTGGAGCGATCAGGATGTCACCACGGCCGCAGCGTTGCTGAAAAGCGCTGATGCCAGCCTGGCAGATATGAACGATCCCAGCGTCATGAATGTGCGTCGCGCGTTGACGCAGGATATCAGTACGCTTTCGGCTATCTCCCAGGTGGACTACGACGGCATTATCCTGAAGCTTAATCAGCTATCAAACAACGTGGATAATTTACGTCTGGCCGATAACGACAGCGATGACGCGCCGATGGACAGCGACAACGGTGAACTTTCTGGCTCTATTCGCGAATGGCGTCAGAACCTGGTGAAGAGCTGGCACAATTTTATGGATGACTTTATTACCATCCGTCGCCGGGACAACACTGCCCAGCCCTTACTGGCCCCGAATCAGGACGTTTACCTTCGCGAAAACATTCGTTCTCGTCTGCTGATCGCGGCCCAGGCCGTGCCGCGTCATCAGGAGGAGATCTACAAGCAGTCGCTGGAAACCGTCTCAACATGGGTGCGTGCCTGGTATGATACGAACGATGCCTCGACAAAAGCGTTTCTGGCCCAGTTGGATGAACTTAGCCAGCAAGATATCAATATGGATCTGCCAGACAGTCTGGAAAGCCAGCCGTTGCTTGAACAACTGATGCAAACGCGCGTGCGTAACCTGATGGCACAACCCTCTGCCGCCGCAAACCAGCAGGGAGGCTGATCATGCTTAAGGTATTTATCCTCTTTGTCCTGTTGATTGCAGGGATTGTGCTGGGGCCGATGATTGCCGGCCATCAGGGCTATGTGCTGATCCAGACCGACAACTGGAATGTGGAAACCAGTGTGACCGGCCTTGCCATTATCCTGATTATCAGTTTGTTAGTGATTCTGGCGGTGGAGTGGCTGCTGCGTCGCCTGTTTCGGACGGGTGCCCGTACCCGTGGCTGGTTTACCGGACGCAAGCGCCGTCGTGCACAGCGCCAGACACAAAACGCCCTGCTTAAACTGGCAGAAGGTGATTTCAGGCAGGTAGAAAAGCTGCTGTCCAAAGACGCCGATCATGCTGATGTTCCTGTCGCAAACTATTTGCTCGCGGCAGAAGCGGCTCAGCAACGAGGCGACGAAATGCGGGCTAATCAGCATCTTGAACGGGCAGCTGAACTGGCTGGTAATGATGTTATCCCGGTCGAGATTACCCGAACCCGCATCCAGCTGGCGCGACATGAAGATCACGCTGCCCGCCACAGTATTGATCGTTTACTCGAAGTGGCTCCGCGTCATCCGGAAGTCCTGCGCCTGGCCGAGCAGGCCTATATTCGTACCAGTGCCTGGAGCGCCCTGCTCGATATCCTCCCGTCCATGGAAAAAACGCAGATTGGCAGTGAAGAGCACCGCGCTGCACTGCAACAACAGGCCTGGCTGGGTCTGATGAATCAGGCGATGGCCGATCAGGGCAGTGAGGGATTAAAACGCTGGTGGGGAAATCTGAGCCGTAAAACACGCCATGAGACCTCGTTGCAGGTGGCGATGATTGACCATTTGATTGAGTGTGACGATCACGATACCGCTCAGGAGATTCTGCTGGATGGGCTGAAACGTCATTACGACGATCGTCTTGTCCTGTTGATGCCGCGCCTTAAAAGCGGTAACCCGGAAGCGCTGGAAAAAGCGTTACGTCAGCAAATTAAGCAGCATGGTGCCACGCCTTTACTGCACAGCACACTGGGTCAGTTACTGATGCGCCATGGTGAATGGCAGCAGGCAGCGGAAGCCCTGCAACAGGCGCTGGCACAGCGCCCCGACGCTTTTGACTACGCCTGGCTGGCGGATGTGTATGATCGTCTGCGCCGTCCGGAAGACGCCGCAAAAATGCGTCGTGAAGGTCTGTTACTGACGCTGAAGAACAATCCCGATGCCTGATCTGTTAAAACCGGGTTCGCCCGGTTTTTTTACGCCCACAGGTTGAGACAAAAAAAAACACCTGCCGAAAGCAGGTGTAAAATCAGGTCGGTTTGACAACCGAGAGGTACCCGACTCAACGTGGTGTCTGTTAATCCTGTAAGGCTTTCGCGATACAGGCAGGCAGACAACAGGTACCCAAAATTGGCTCTGCGTCATTCCCAGGTTTATGTAGCCGAAGCAGACATAAGAGGTGGAATGAGCATCTACGCGTTAATTATTGCATAATCCATGCCAGTTGCGCTTTTTATTTTTTTATTAAATTAAAACAAGGAATTAGCAATAAATAATTTTATCACTCTTTGCGCGCTGCCTGGGAATTGTCGGGATAATGCGACACAGCACTCGCTTTACGTCGCAAATAAGCGACACGTAAAGTAAAGGCGCGTCAACTTCATTTAAAACAATGCGTTAAGCGTCTCAATTCTGCGACAACCGCTTAATGCCGGTTTCCGCGGAACTACCGTAAGCAAATCAGGCTGGACAGACGAGCAATAGCGCCGCTTACGGCGGAAACGCAAACCAAATTTCTTTCTCACCACATCTGACCAGAAACCGCTCTCACAGATGCACATCGCCCTTTCGGCAAGACGGTAAACCTGTTTGTGCAGACCGTTCTGGTGAGAGAAGACTATGCTTCCTGTGCAGGTTTTTGCATTCGCAACGTTGCCTCGCTTCGCCCGGCACAAACCGCCTTCGGTGGTCTTCACCCTCTTTTGTACGGCCGAAAAAAAACCTGTCTTCTCAGACAGGTTTCTAAAAATGGTCGGCGAGAGAGGATTCGAACCTCCGACCCACTGGTCCCAAACCAGTTGCGCTACCAAGCTGCGCTACTCGCCGATTTTTTTAATTTGTTTTGCCTGGTGCGAAGAGAGGGACTTGAACCCTCACGTCCGTTAAGACACTAACACCTGAAGCTAGCGCGTCTACCAATTCCGCCACCTTCGCGTATCCCAGCAAAATCTGGGGTGGCTAATGGGACTCGAACCCACGACAACTGGAATCACAATCCAGGGCTCTACCAACTGAGCTATAGCCACCACTGTACTGAATGTTGTAAGTCAAACCTACAGCATTTAAATCTTTCTACCTAACGCGGTACTGATACCACCGAAGCTCATACGCACAAACTAAATGGCGCGCCCGACAGGATTCGAACCTGAGACCTCTGCCTCCGGAGGGCAGCGCTCTATCCAGCTGAGCTACGGGCGCGTAGCGCCGTTGCGGATGTGCATACTAGAGATAAGCGCCCATCCTGTCTAGTGCTTTTTAAAGAAAATAGCGCGTTTGATTACGCTTTGTGCATTTCGTCGACAAATAACGCATTTACGCCTGTGCGGACGCGAAATTCTGGCATTAATCAGCGATATCACAGATCGCCACGCCAGTGATAACGCAGGTATTTCACCAGCTTTAACTGCCTGCGCAAGCGACTGGGCTGCACGAGCAAGCGATAGAGCCACTCCAGCCCCAGTTTTTGCCAGAAGACAGGCGCACGCTTTACGTGTCCCGTAAAGACATCATAGGTGCCGCCTACGCCCATATACAGCGCCTCTGGCCACTGCCTCTGGCAATCCGCCATGAAAAGCTCCTGGCGTGGTGAGCCCATCGCTACCGTCACCAGCTTTGCGCCGCTCGCTGCAATACGGGCACACAGCGCCTCACGTTCAGACGGGACAAAATAACCGTTCTGGGCACCGACGATGTTGACGTTCCACTGACGACGCAGCTTCGCGCACGTTTCATCCAATACCGCCTCACGGCCACCAATCAAAAACACCGGTGTCCCCTCGCGGCCAGCGCGTTGCATTAAGGCTTCCCACAGATCGGCACCCGCGATGCGCTGCACGGAGGCCTGGGGATATTTCTTTCGAATCGACCGTACAATACTGATGCCATCAGGATAATTGAATTCGGCCTGCTGGATTTGGGCGCTCAACGCCGCATCCCGTTCAGCACTCAAAACCTTTTCCGCATTAATGGCCACCAACGTACCTGTACGGATACCGGATGGGGGCATCAAAAAATCGACAAACGCTGTCATGCTGTCGAAACCGTACAGGGTGATACCGCGAATCTCGTAGCGTGGTGTACCGGTGTGCGTACTCATATCTTTATTGTTTTTCCCTTTCATACCAGAGGTGCATCAGCGTCAGGATGGGCTATGCAGCGGACGTTCTCTACGGCTGCGAATCAGACCGACATGATTCAGTAATCCGTAAAGCAGTTTCGCCACCGCCAGGCAGGCCGCAAAAATAAGGCAAAAAAACACCACGCGGGAGCCAAATGCATCCAGCCCTTCACGCGCCAGTACAATCATGTTGAATACCGCACCAAAACAAAAACTTTGCAGAATGGCCCCCGTATAGTGATTCGACTCACTGCGTCCGCGCTTATACAAGCTATCAAAGCCTTTAATTATTAAGCCTACAGCCACAGCACCTGGCACTATCGCCCCAATACCGCCCATCACCAGCAGTGAACCGATCAAGGTAGGAGAGATCGCCAGACCTGAATGGTTATTAAGCACCTCCCACGTGAAATAGTTGGCACTGTTCAGGACGGTCAGAGGACGATCGGGCCACAGCCATGACGGGATAAATACATAGAAATCACGCCACATGGGCGCTAAACCCTGAAAATCGATTTTATGGTAATTTTCGAGCAGCAACGCCAGATTTTCCCAAGGCGAAAAAGTGTCCCGGGTCAGATAAAGAAAGGTATAAAACGCTTCTGCGCCCATTACGTCCAGGTTATAGCGTCGCAGCGCCAGCCAGAACATACCGGCAATGGCCATCACGCCAGCGACGGCCAGCATCCATAAGGTTATCCAGCCACGCGTAATTCCGATAAACAGAAACAGCGCAAAAGCGATGATGATATTGGCACGCGTCCCGCCAACCAGCGCATAGGTCAGCAAGCCAAAACTGACGGTGACAATCAGAAAGAGCAGCCAGTTACGGCGTGTAGGATGTAAAAAATACGGGATCAACATCGCCGGAATAAAGAAATAGAAAAAGCGCTTCAGAGCGACACCGGAAACCTCACTGGAAAAGATCTGGTTATAGGCTGTGAGGCGAAATAATAAAAAGCCGTTATGGATGAAAAAAACCGTCACGGTCGCGATGGCGACCAGCGCCAGCAGGCCACAGGTCAAATGCGTCTCCACACGGTTCATCTGTAGCCAGGGCCGGGCAGGTGATGTCGCCATCGGCCTGAGACGGACCTTGTAACTGACAAAGTAAATGACATAAAACGCTGTGGCAGACAGCATCGCCTGCAGTAAAAAATCGGCCGGCACCACCTGAGTGTCAAAACGAAACACCAGAATGCTGGTAAGTGGAAACCCAAAATAAAAGGTCAGCAGAAACAGCAAGGTAAAAAACAGGTGAAAGTTAAATCGTTCCTGTTTCATCTCGCGTACATTCAGCGTGACGATGATCATGAGTGACAGCACATAGACTAACAGCAGACCACTAAACGCCAGTAGACTCATGAAGGCTCTCCTTCGCAAAGGCGCAACGCCGCCTGCCAACCCACGAGATAGCCCGGCGCCAGAAACGCAACGTGCTGCTTGTCGCATCCCATGAGCTGTCGGCGCGCTTCTGCAACGATAGCAGGCGTCAGCGCATCATCGCTGAACAGGACCGGAAGCTGTTGCGCGGTGACATCACGCCAGAAAGGATTTTTACGCGTCAGCACGAAGGGGATATTGGCTTGAATCAACAAACACAACGTGCCTACGCCCTGCTGCCGCTCGAACATAAAATAGCCTAAATGGCAGCGCGCCAACAATGCCAGATAATCATCGAAGGCCAAATTTTCACGCAGTAACGTTACCTGCCCCTGAGGAAAAAGTCTGTCAGCGGCATTCTGAATCCGGGCAATATACTCATCGTTATTGGGCGGATAGCCAAGCGGCACCGCAATACGCACATGCTGGCCAAACTGCGCCCGAATCGCCTCCAGCCCTTCTGTATGACGATTACTGGCATCGCCTGAATTCCCCAGCAGCACCGTCAGGATGTCATCCGGGCGGGGCGTTATCGCCGCGGTGGGTAAACGGGTTGGAAAGTAAAGTAAGGTGCGCGGTACCGAAGGATGGCGTTGCTGATAATGATACAGATCGCCTTCAGTCGCGAAGACACGCGCAATCCGCCCCTGCGCAATACGACGCAGAAAATAAAACAGGCGGAATTTGAGGCTGCGCGAGTCTTCATATAAATCGGCGCCCCAGACGTGCCAGTACACCTGAGACCGGTGCAGCCTGCCACTCAGTAACGCCAGCCACAGCCAGGGATTAAACTGTCCATGGCAAAAGAAACGCTGCTCGCGCTGTTTAGCCCGGCGTAAAAGTGCTTCAGAGAGCGCTTTCTTGCTGCTAAACGTTTCAATGCGCAATGCATCAAAGCCAATAAGGCTTTCCGGCTGCCTGGTGACCACCATAAAGTGACGCGCCACAGGCGCAGGCAGTTCGGTACTCATCACGTCATTAAAAAAACGCAACACCGTGAGATTGTGATGGGGAATATCCGATCCCAAAACGTGAATCAAAGTCATTTTCTTCGGCAGTAGAGAATAAAGGCGCCACAGCAGAGCGCGAAATAGGTAATGTACGTGAACATATAGGCTTGCGCTGCGCCACTGGCACCGTGTAACGGAATCAGCCAACGGGAAAACAGGGTCAGTAACGCAAACTGACTGATTTCCGTCAGCACATAAAAACGTAACGATGCTTTCGCGATGACCAGATAGCCAAAAACATAAGCCCCCACTTTAAAAACATCCCCACACAACTGCCAGACGAACAGATCCCGCATATCATGGAATGCGGCAGAAAACAGCAGGCGGATAGCGATATCCCGCATTATCCACACGATCAGGCTGGCCGCCGCGACAGCCGGCAACACAAAGCGCAATGCCCGTCCGATCTCTCGTGCAATCTCTGTTTTGTTTTCTAACCTGGCCAGCGTGGGCAGCAGCCAGACGCTAAAGGTTGCGGTAATAAACTGCAGGTAAGCATCGGAAATACTGGTTACGCCCTGCCATAAACCGACCTGAGCCCAGCCGTTGTGAGCGGCAAGTTGGTTTCGCATCATGACCCAGGCAACCGGAAGCGTGACGGCGGTGATCAGTGCCATCAGCGTATATTTTGCCAGCTGACGCGCCATCTCAGGCTGCCACTGCGGACGCAGCCAGCTTAAGGGCAGCGGCACACGATACCTGAATATCACCAGGGCAGGAATAACCAGTAATGCCGGCACCATCGCTAAACCGGTTAATGCGCCCGCGTACCCTCCCAGCCCCCAGCACAGCATATAACCGGCTACGCCAGTCACGCTGCCTGTCATCAGCGCCAACGCATTACCCTGTGCATCCCGGTAGCCTTTAATTAAAGCCAGAATGAGATTGGCCCAGGCAATGCCGAACTGCAAAAAAGCAACGATACGGATAACGTTTTGATAGCGATCGTGCCCAAACAAGGCGGTACTGACAGGGGCTGCAGCAAGCAAAAAAACCAGCGCCAGCAGTGTTGAAAAGCCTGTCACCATCGCCGAGGCCGTTCCAACCAGCGCGCGCAACGGCTGCGGTTGCTGGCGATATTGCGCGATAAAGGTTGTGACGCCGTTGAAAATCCCGGCCCCCGCCAGAACGCCCAGCACCGTGATCAACTGTCGAAAATTCCCCGCCTGACCAACGCCTTCCGGGCCGTAACTGATCGCCAGCAGCTTGACCACCAGCAGGCCCACGGCAATTTTGACCAGTGTTGAAGAGGCCGTCCATACAGAGGCTTTGGCTAATGACATCAGGAAAAGAAGCTCAGCAGTGAGCTGATAACCGTGCTCTGGTTATTATCTGACAGGTTAAAAAACAGCGGCAGCCGCAATAAGCGCTCACTTTCGGCCGTGGTGAAGCGGTCATCGCCCGCAAAACGGGAAAACTGCAGGCCAGCAGGTGAAGTGTGCAGCGGAATATAATGGAAAACGGCCAGGATTTCGGCCTCTTTAAGCCAGTTAATCAACGCCTGACGATGTTCCTGATCGCGCAGTTTAATATAGAACATGTGCGCGTTGTGCTGGCAGTCGGCCGGAACCGTGGGCAAGGTAATGTGGCCGCTTTCTGCCAGCGGTTTTAGCGCATTATAGTAGCGCTGCCATAACCGCAACCGCTGCTGGTTAATACGCTCGGAGGCTTCCAGTTGCGCCCAAAGATAAGCCGCCTGTAGATCCGCCATCAGATAACTGGATCCCATATCGCGCCAGGTATATTTATCTACCTGACCACGAAAAAACTGGCTGCGGTTGGTGCCTTTTTCACGGATGATTTCCGCACGCTCAACCAGGCTGGCATCATTGATCAACGTTGCACCGCCTTCTCCGCCCGCCGTGTAGTTTTTGGTTTCGTGAAAACTAAAGCAGCCGATATGACCGATAGTGCCTAAGGCCCGCCCTTTATAACGTGACATCACGCCCTGCGCAGCATCTTCAATGACAAACAGCTTGTACTGGGCCGCCAGCGCCATGATCGTGTCCATCTCACAGGCAACGCCGGCATAATGTACCGGTACGATAGCACGCGTTTTATCCGTGATGGCGGCTTCGATGAGCGTTTCATCCATATTCATCGTGTCAGGGCGCACATCCACAAACACGATTTTTGCGCCCCGGAGTACAAAGGCATTCGCAGTGGACACAAAGGTGTAACTCGGCATGATGACCTCATCGCCGGGTTGAATATCGATCAGCAATGCCGCCATTTCCAGTGATGCGGTACAGGAAGGCGTCAGTAACACTTTTGCACTGCCGAAACGCTGTTCCATCCACTGCTGGCAACGGCGCGTAAAACCACCATCGCCGCAGAGCTTGCCGCTGCTCATGGCCGACTGCATATAGTCGATTTCGCTGCCCACAACCGGGGGCGCATTAAAGGGAATCATGACCTCTCCTGTAAAACCAGTACGCCGTGCTTTCCAGTCGTGCACCACTGCGTAAATAAAGACGCATCGCCGTGAGATTGCTGATTTGTGTTGCGACGCGCAGCCGATCGAGCTGGCGTACACGTCCCCAGTCAGCTGCCGCCAGCATCAGGCGCTGACCAATGCTTTGCCCCTGCGCCGCAGGCACGACAGCCAGTAAGCCAATGCGGGCATCGCCATCTACCTCACGCAAAGACACGAATCCCTGCAGCGCACCGCTGTCATCGCAGGCCACCAGACACTGATGATCAAAGGTGCCAAGTACCGCATTTTCAATCCACTGCGCGTAAAAACGTCCGCTCTCTTCTGGCGCAAACCACGGCGAACGAAACCGACTCTGGCGGAAGGCCTGAGAAGCCGCCTCACGCAGTGCGGGGATCTGGCCTTGACGGGCAATACGAACCCCCGTTTGCCGCTCGGTTCGTTTAATCGTGAGGGACAACTCCGCCTCGCCCTCCACCAACTGGAACTGATGTTGATTCAGGGCGTCAATAGTGGCGGTCTGATCAGCGGGCACTTTAATTTGAAACAACGCACAAGGATGCTGAAGCGCGCTTTCCAGCGGCAATGTTCCACCCGTTTCCAGTCTGACAGACTGGATGCCGAAAAACTGGCTCTCCCAGTCGAGGGGATTAATATTGACGAGGACGGACATGCAATAAATCCAACAAATATTGACCGTAACCTGTCTTCACTAATGCTTCACCTGCTGAGGCCAGTTGATCATCACTCAGCCAACCATTTCTCCAGGCGATCTCTTCCAGACAGGCAATTTTGAAACCTTGCCTTTTTTCCACCGTTTGAACAAACATACTGGCTTCAATCAGGCTGTCATGTGTCCCGGTATCAAGCCAGGCAAAGCCCCTTCCCAGTAATTCAACCGCTAATGCGCCACGTTCCAGATACATTTGATTGATGGCGGTGATTTCCAACTCTCCCCGTGAAGAAGGCTCAACCTTTTTGGCAAATTCCACCACCCGGTGATCATAAAAATAGAGACCCGTAACTGCCCATCTCGACTTCGGCTGTGAGGGTTTTTCTTCGATCGACAGTGCATTGAAGTTTTCATCAAACTCCACCACACCAAAACGCTCTGGATCCATCACCTGATAACCAAAGATCGTTGCGCCTTTGTTGTTCATCACCACTTTCTTTAGCTTGGGACTAAATCCCTGACCAAAATAAAGATTATCGCCCAGCACAAGACAGCAGGCTTCTCCCGCGATAAATGACTCGGCAATAATAAAGGCCTGGGCAAGCCCATCTGGATTAGGCTGCACAGCATAATTCAGACGTAAGCCAAATTCGCTGCCGTCCCCAAGTAAACGCTCGAATTGTGGACGATCCTCAGGTGTAGTAATTAACAGAATGTCACGAATACCGGCCAACATGAGTACCGATAAGGGATAGTAGATCATCGGTTTATCGTAAACCGGCAGAAGTTGCTTTGATACAGCACGAGTAATTGGATGTAGCCGCGTACCCGAGCCGCCTGCGAGAATGATGCCCTTCATCTCTGCTCCCTTCGTTGACTACGGTTTCAGTCCGAGACGCTCACCGCCATAGCGCCCATCCAAAATAGCTTGCCACCATTGCGGATTATCCAGAAACCATGCGACGGTTTTACGCATGCCGCTTTCAAACGTTTCTTCAGGTATCCACCCTAATTCGCGAGCAATTTTGCTGGCATCAATCGCATAGCGCTGATCATGGCCGGGGCGATCGGTAACAAATGTAATCAAATCCCTGTAGTTTTTCAGACCTGACAACTTACGTTCTGGTGCCAACTCTTCTAATAACGCACAAATAGTTTCAACCACATCGATGTTTTTCCGCTCATTGTGGCCACCAATATTATACGTTTCTCCCACAAGCCCCTTGCTGATGACGGTATAGAGCGCACGCGCATGATCCTCAACGTATAACCAGTCACGTATCTGTTGACCATTCCCATAAACCGGCAACGGTTTGCCAGCAAGCGCATTAATAATGGTAAGAGGGATCAGCTTTTCTGGAAAATGGTAGGGACCATAGTTATTTGAACAATTCGTCACAATAACGGGCAAACCATAGGTCCGTGACCAGGCTCTTACCAGATGATCGCTGCTGGCTTTCGTCGCTGAATAAGGGCTACTGGGCGCGTAAGGCGTGTTCTCAGTGAAAAAAGCCGTGTTGTCATGGAGATCGCCAAAAACTTCATCCGTTGAAATGTGATGGAAAAGAAAGTTTTTCTTTCGTTCATCTGCTGAGGCACTCCAGTAATGGCGTGCCGCTTCAAGTAACTGATACGTGCCAATAATGTTGGTTTCAATAAACGCCATTGGCCCATCAATAGAGCGATCTACATGGCTTTCAGCTGCCAGATGCATGACACAATCAGGTTGATACTCGCCAAAGATTCGGTCCAGGGCAGGACGATCACAGATATCGACATGCTCAAATTTAAAGCGAGGGCTATCTGCAACACAAGCCAGTGAGGACAAATTGCCCGCATAGCTCAACTTGTCGACGACGACGACATGATGATCAGTTTCATTGATCAGGAACCGCACTAACGCTGAACCAATAAAACCTGCGCCGCCAGTAATTAAAAAATGCTTCATCGCCAGACACCTTTCGTATCAACGACCCATTGCTGGGTCACGTGCGCCGCATCAATGGCGCGGAACGCCTGATGATCGACCAGCATCACCAGAATATCGGCCTGTTGCAGCGCCTGCTCTGTTGACACCAGCGTGGCCTGCGTTTCCAGACGTTCGGGAATCTGCTCAATATGCGGTTCAGTCACCCAGGTACGGCCCTGATGCCAGTCTGCAATCAAATGGGCGACTTCCATCGCCGGGCTTTCACGCAGGTCATCAATATTTGGCTTAAACGCCAGGCCAAAACAGGCAATCGTCAGATCGCTGGCGCGCTTATCGGTTTGCGTCAGACAGTCTGCCAGTGCTTTTTTTACCTGCTCCAGTACCCAGTGTGGCTTGGCATCATTCACTTCGCGGGCGGTACGGATCAGTCGCGCTAAGTCAGGGTTCTGCGCCACGATAAACCAGGGGTCGACGGCAATGCAGTGTCCGCCTACGCCGGGACCGGGTTGCAGAATATTCACACGAGGATGACGGTTTGCCAGCGCAATAAGCTCCCAGACATTAATCTGCTGCTCAGCACAGATCAGGGACAGCTCATTGGCAAACGCAATGTTTACGTCCCGGAAGCTGTTTTCGGTCAGCTTGCACATTTCGGCGGTACGGGCATGAGTTTCCACGCACTCGCCCTGGAGAAAAATACGATATAACGCGCTGGCACGGGCAGAACAGGCTGGCGTCATGCCGCCAATAACACGATCGTTTTTAATCAGCTCGACCATGATCTGGCCGGGCAAAACACGCTCAGGGCAGTAGGCAATAAAAACGTCCGGTTCATCGCCCTGCTGGGGGAAACGTAAATCAGGCCGCGCGGCAGCCAGCCACTCCGCCATCTGCTCGGTACTGCCTACCGGAGACGTCGACTCCAGAATCACCAGATCGCCTTTTTTCAAAACCGGTGCGATGGATATTGCGGCCGCCTGCACAAAACGTAAGTCGGGCTGGCGATCGGCCTGGAAGGGCGTAGGGACGGCAATCAAAAAGGCATCCGCCGCTTCCGGTTGCGTGGTGGCACGTAAATCGCCACGCGCAACGGCTGCCTGCACCACCTGTTCCAGATCGGGTTCGACGATATGAATGGCACCGCGGTTGATGGTGTCAACAGCCCGGGCATTGATATCAACGCCCACCACTTTTTTTCCCTTTGAGGCAAAAACGGCTGCGGTAGGCAGCCCAATGTAACCCAGTCCAATGACGGAAATGGTTTCAAAACTCATAAGTTGGCTCTGTTATCTTTTAAGGCTTGTAAGATTCGCCCGCAGGCATTGCCATCCCCATAGGGATTATGGGCGCGGCTCATGGTCTGCCAGGCCTCGTCGTCATTCAGTAATGCGCTGACTTCGGCAACAATCTTCGCCGTATCCGTTCCCACCAGTTTTACCGTCCCCGCGTCAACCGCCTCTGGCCGTTCCGTGGTTTCACGCATTACCAAAACGGGTTTACCCAGCGAAGGCGCTTCTTCCTGAATTCCGCCAGAATCGGTGAGAATGAGCCAGGCACGATTCATGAGCCAGACAAACGGCAGATACTCCTGCGGCTCAATCAGTACAATGTTCTTGATGTCACGCAGAATGCGGTTAACGGGCTCATGGACATTCGGGTTGAGATGCACAGGATAAACGATCTGCGCCTCAGGGTGCTGACGCGCAATTTCGGCTAAAGCGCTACAAATACGCTCAAACCCCTCGCCAAAACTTTCCCGCCGATGGCCCGTTACCAGTACCAGCTTTTTGTTTTCATCCAGAAACGGATAACGTGCAGCCAGTTGCGCATTAATGGCGTTATCATCCAGTACCCGATCGCGCACCCACAGCAGGGCATCAATCACCGTATTGCCGGTAATCACAATGCTGTCATCGGGCAGATTTTCATCCAGCAGGTTCTGTCGGGAACGGGAGGTTGGCGTGAAATGCAGCCGTGCCAGATGGCCTGTCAGTTTACGATTGCCCTCTTCAGGCCACGGCGATGCCAGATCGCCTGTCCTTAAACCCGCTTCAACATGGCCGACAGGTATTTGTTGATAGAACGCAGCCAGACTGGCCGCCAGCGTGGTTGTGGTGTCACCGTGAACCAGAACAATGTCGGGTTTGAAATCGAGAAGGACGGTGTGCATGCCTTGCAGGATACGGCAGGTTATTTCCGTTAATCCTTGTTCAGGCCGCATAATATTGAGGTCGTAGTCAGGCTGAAGCTGAAATAAGCTCAGCACCTGATCGAGCATTTCACGGTGCTGTGCGGTTACGCACAGCCGTGATTCAAAAGCTGGATCCTGTGCCAGGGCCTGAACGAGTGGTGCCATCTTAATGGCTTCAGGTCGGGTGCCAAAAATTGTCAGAACTTTCACACTGTTTCTCTCAATCTTGTGTATCTGACATGGGTCGCCGACGACGTGCCAGTGCCACACCGGCGCCAACCAGTGCCCCTACCGCGCCCCACATCACCATCATAAATACCCGGCGTGGGCTGTCACGTGACACCGGCTCTTCCGGTGTACGTAAATAACGGTAGGTCTGAAATTTATTGGTTAACGCAGGTCCTGCATCAAGTGTCGTCAGCATCGCTTTATTTTGATCGTAGCTTATATCAAAGCTCGGTCCCGTCGCACGCAGGGTGTCGAGTTGCCCCTGCAATAGCGGCTGACCGATTAAAAACAGATCGCTGTCAGCAAGACTCTCACTGACTTCATTCGTCTGTTTTTCAGTAATTCCTTTTTGGCTGGCCACCTTCAGCGCCTGTTCCAGACGATGAATGCGACGCTGGAAGACGGCATTCGCCACAGCTTCCTGACGCCTGACCTGTGCCTGAAGTTGCGCATCTCGTGCCTGCCACGCACCTTTTAGCTCCGCGTTGAGATGACGTGCTGCGCGCTCACTGGCATAGGCAATGTACTGACGCAACAGGTTGTTGGCATCGCTCGCCGTTTCCGCTTTCAGTTTGACGCTGTCGAACGTGTTACGCGCGGTATCCGCTGGCGTAAACTGGATGTTATCAATTAGCTCATCTAACAGGACCGCATCATTGTGCGCATTGCCGCTTTTCCGACTTTTGTAATAGTCGGTTTGCAGCCAGAACTCGCGACGAGTATCCCAGGAGGAAAGCTGCACCAGAAACTCATGATAAACCTCATCCATCACGTTGGGAGACGCGCTGGTTAACGTCACGGCGTCATTGCGTACATCCAGGTTATTGAGAAACTGCTGCTGTGAATAGTACGAGCCCAGCATATTCACTGTTGGACGTCCTGTAATCGCTGTTGTGCTCCATACCTGTTTCATCAGCAACGTCGCCAGCCAGGCTGCCACTGCAAACAGCACTGCGCAACCGACTATCCAGTGCTTTCCGCGCCACAAACGGCAGCACAGGCCGCGAATATCCAGTTCGTTCTCCACAACGTTTGCAGGCATCACAGCGTCATCCTTTTTAAGTCTTTTATTTGTCAGTATCAGCAGGGACATTCATACGACGCTTAAAACGCCGGATTCGTCTTGCTATGCGCCAGGAGTGCTTGAGGCAATAGCCGTAAGCCATAAACGCCAGCAGAAAAAGAACCAACATTACCCATTCAGGTACAAAGGCGAGGTATTCGCCTAATACGCCAATACCTGCGAGCAAGGCCGCAGCAAGCGTAATCAGCACGAATGCCTGACGTGAGGTAAACCCCGCACGCATTAACAGATGGTGGATATGCTGACGGTCAGCTGAAAAAGGACTCATGCCTTTACGCAGACGCCGATACATGATGGCAACCATATCCATTAATGGAATGGCGATTAACCATAATGCAGTGACCGGTGAAATGGGATGACTTAATCCCTGAGTGGTTTCCAGCAAAATCCAGATGATGGTGAAGCCAATCATCGTACTGCCGGCATCACCCATAAAAACTTTATAGCGTCTTCCCAGCAAACCAAGATTGAGAATGATATACGGGAGAATGGCGACAATCATTGCAAAACACCACATCGCCAGGCTGTACTGTCCGTCCAGTAAGAGAATAATTCCCATTGCACCAAAGGTGACGGAGGAAAGCCCCCCCAGCAGACCATCAATACCGTCCACCATATTGAAAGCATTAATCGCTGCCCAGACGGCAAAAAGGGTCAACACATAGCCGAACGGCCCGACGATCAACTCCACCGGACCGATGATAAAACCCAGACTCAGTAGATAAAGTTTTGCGCCCGCCATCATCACAATGGCCACCGCAGCTTGTATCACCGCACGGATTTTAACGCTGATGTCAAACCGGTCGTCGAGTGCGCCGACAATGACTAAGATTGCCGAGCAACTTAAATAGAGCGTGGCATGGGGCAGATAATAGTTCGTAATGGCAAAGGCAAACGTAATGCCTGCAAAAACAGAAATACCACCGACTAAGGGGATATCGCCATGGTGGCGTTTACGCGAGTTGGGTGAGTCAACCAGCCCTACCTTTTTGGCTGCTTTACGAGCAAGGAAAAGAAACGCCAGGGAAAAGACAAAAACTAAACCAAGCTCAGTACTCATAGTGAGTAAATTCACGTTAAACGCTCTCAGCTATCATCCTGGATACACACAATACGCGAAAGAAGGCGCATATTACCGTCCCAGATTCCGAATTCGGCATTAAGCGGTGTACGAACGGTCAACCGTCCACCACTTCCACCGTCATTATTATTACGCCTGCCAGACCACAATCCTATAGCCCGTAAATGAAAAACGCCACGTCAGAACGTGGCGTCAGAGCTATTTTATGATCTTTTAAAGTAAAAAAACGTCATCCTGTTCAGATGACGCTTAAAAGAATCAGGAACGCTTCATCATATCGAAGAATTCATCGTTGGTTTTGGTCATGGCCAACTTGTTGATCAGGAACTCCATCGCGTCGATTTCGCCCATTGGGTGAATAATTTTACGCAGGATCCACATTTTCTGCAGTTCTTCCTGAGAGGTTAACAGCTCTTCTTTACGTGTACCGGAACGGTTGTAATCAATGGCCGGGAAGACGCGTTTTTCCGCAATCTTACGTGAGAGATGAAGCTCCATGTTACCGGTGCCTTTAAACTCTTCGTAAATCACTTCGTCCATTTTCGAACCGGTATCCACCAGCGCAGTCGCGATAATGGTCAGGCTGCCGCCCTCTTCCACGTTACGCGCCGCACCAAAGAAACGCTTAGGACGATGCAGGGCGTTAGCATCCACACCACCTGTCAGCACTTTACCGGAGGCCGGCACCACGGTGTTATAGGCACGGGCCAGACGCGTAATGGAGTCGAGAAGAATGATGACGTCTTTTTTATGCTCAACCAGGCGCTTAGCCTTTTCGATCACCATCTCTGCAACCTGAACGTGACGCGAAGCCGGCTCATCGAAGGTTGAGGCAATCACTTCGCCTTTGACCAGGCGTTGCATCTCTGTCACTTCTTCCGGACGCTCATCGATCAGCAACACCATCAGCACGCAGTCAGGATGGTTATAGGCAATGCTCTGTGCGATGTTCTGCAGCAGCATGGTTTTACCGGCTTTTGGCGGAGCAACAATCAGGCCACGCTGACCGCGGCCAATGGGCGACGCCAGGTCCAGTACGCGCGCCGTTAAGTCTTCGGTTGATCCATTACCGCGCTCCATACGCAGACGGCTGTTAGCGTGCAGCGGCGTAAGGTTTTCAAACAGAATTTTGTTGCGCGAGTTTTCAGGCTTGTCGTAGTTGACTTCATTAACTTTCAGCAGCGCAAAATAGCGTTCACCTTCTTTTGGTGGGCGAATTTTGCCGGCGATGGTGTCACCAGTGCGGAGGTTAAAGCGGCGAATTTGGCTGGGAGAAACGTAGATATCATCAGGACCGGCGAGGTAGGAGCTGTCTCCAGAGCGGAGGAATCCAAATCCATCCTGCAATATCTCCAGCACACCATCACCGAAGATGTCCTCGCCGCTTTTCGCGTGCTGCTTCAGGATTGAGAAAATAATGTCCTGCTTGCGCATACGAGCCTGGTTTTCCAGCCCCATATTCTCGCCGAGGGTAATCAGCTCAGAAACCGGCGTATTTTTTAATTCGGTAAGATTCATAGTGATGGGTTCTTAAACTCGGGGTAATACTCGAAATGTTTGTCGTGAATGGTATGGCAGTTAATCCATGCCTGTTCTGTTAATGACTTTTCAACTCTTCTCAACGATCGTTGTCTTGAATGATGACTGGAAGCGAGGAGTCGGTCGATTTAAGTCAGAGTAGAGCTAGTCGTTAGATTGCTAAACCGCTGGTAGGTACAGTGCGACAGGGTTTAACAAGGGAAAACTTTGAATGCTAACTACAAGGTATGATCATAGTGCAGTGAAAATAAGTTAGCACGCTTAAAAGCGAACGTCCAGCAGGAGGAAAAAATTTAACCACTGCCGAACGTTCAGCCCGCTTACGCCAGGTTGGCGTTCAGGAACTCTTTTAATTGACCTTTGGACAATGCGCCCACTTTCGTTGCAGCGACTTCACCGTTTTTAAACAGCAACAGCGTCGGGATGCCACGAATGCCGTATTTCGGTGCGGTACCTGGGTTATCGTCAATATTCAGCTTAGCGATGGTCAGCTTGCCATCATACTCTTCTGCAACTTCATCAAGGATTGGGGCGATCATTTTACAAGGACCACACCATTCAGCCCAGAAATCTACCAGTATAACGCCGTCGGCTTTCAGCACGTCGGTGTCGAAACTGTCATCGGTCAGATGAACGATTTTATCGCTGCTCATGTTTTACTCCACAAGATTATGCCTGGCGAATTGGCGTAATATAAACCAATGTTGGTTGACTTTATTTCATCGGATACGCTTTCGTAAAGCGATAGTAAGCTGATATTCTACCACACTATGAGCAAAACACACTTAACTGAACAGAAGTTTTCCGACTTCGCCCTGCACCCACAGGTAGTGGAAGCCCTTGATAAAAAAGGGTTTCATAACTGCACGCCTATTCAGGCGTTAGCACTGCCATTTACGCTTTCAGGGCGTGATGTCGCAGGTCAGGCGCAAACCGGTACCGGCAAAACGATGGCGTTTTTAACGTCAACGTTTCATCATCTTCTTTCTCACCCTGCACCAGAGGGACGCCAGGTTAACCAACCACGCGCGTTAATTCTGGCCCCTACGCGTGAACTTGCCGTGCAAATTCATGCGGATGCAGAACCGCTGGCGGCATCGACCGGCCTGAAACTAGGCCTGGCTTACGGTGGCGACGGCTATGACAAGCAGTTAAAAGTTCTGGAAAACGGTGTCGATATTCTGGTCGGCACCACGGGTCGCTTAATTGATTATGCGAAGCAGAATCACGTCAACCTCAGCGCCATACAGGTCATGGTGCTGGACGAAGCCGATCGCATGTTCGATCTCGGCTTTATTAAAGATATTCGCTGGTTGTTCCGCCGCATGCCACCCGCAACTCAACGCCTGAGCATGCTGTTTTCCGCCACGCTCTCGTATCGCGTGCGTGAACTGGCCTTTGAGCACATGAACAGCGCCGAATACGTTGAAGTCGAGCCGGAACAAAAAACGGGCCACCGCATTAAAGAAGAGCTTTTCTATCCTTCCAACGAAGAGAAAATGCGTTTGCTGCAAACGCTGGTGGAAGAAGAATGGCCCGATCGCGCGATTATTTTCGCCAATACGAAACATCGCTGTGAAGATATCTGGGGCCATCTGGCTGCGGACGGTCACCGTGTCGGCTTGCTGACCGGCGATGTGGCTCAGAAGAAGCGTTTACGCATTCTGGATGACTTTACCAAAGGTGACATCGATATCCTGGTGGCGACCGATGTTGCGGCACGTGGCCTGCATATTCCCGCAGTGACACATGTCTTTAACTACGATCTGCCTGATGACCGCGAGGACTACGTTCATCGCATTGGCCGTACAGGACGCGCAGGGGCAAGCGGCCACTCAATCAGCCTGGCATGCGAAGAGTACGCGTTAAATCTGCCGGGTATTGAAGAGTACATTGGTCACAGTATTCCGGTGAGCAAATACAACAGCGATGCGCTGTTAAGTGAACTCCCACCGCCGAAACGTCTGACGCGTAATCGTACAGGCAACGGTCAGCGTCGTGGCGGAAATAACGCCAGTCGTCGCGGTGCTCCACGTCATAACAACCGTAAACGTTCGGGTTAAGTTCACCATGCTAAGCGCATCGACACTCTATGCTGCGATTGATTTAGGATCTAACAGCTTCCACATGCTGGTAGTCAGCGAAGTGTCTGGCAGTATTCAGACTATCGCCAAAATCAAACGCAAGGTGCGCCTGGCTGCTGGCCTGGACAGCGCCAATCATTTGTCAGCTGAAGCGATGGCGCGGGGCTGGCAATGTTTGCGGCTTTTCTCGGAACAACTTCAGGATATTCCGCCTGACCAGATTCGGGTGGTGGCGACGGCTACGCTGCGTATTGCAGCAAATGCACAGGTCTTTCTGGATAAGGCTCAACAGATTCTGGGCTGCGCCGTCAATGTGATTAGCGGTGAAGAAGAAGCCCGTCTGATTTATCAAGGCGTGGCGCACACCACCGGCGGCTC
Organism: Pantoea sp. SGAir0180; assembly: GCF_043546245.1. NCBI lineage: Bacteria > Pseudomonadati > Pseudomonadota > Gammaproteobacteria > Enterobacterales > Erwiniaceae > Pantoea > Pantoea sp. SGAir0180. The sequence goes on from NZ_CP028071.1 coordinate 3,646,685, forward strand.
CGATCAACGTCTGGTTGTCGATATCGGCGGCGGCAGTACCGAGTTAGCCACCGGTGACGGCTCCCATGCCAGCGTGCTGTTTAGTTTGCAGATGGGCTGTGTCACCTGGCTGGAACGCTTCTTTGGCGATCGTCACCTGGCGCAGGAAAATTTTGACCAGGCAGAACAGGCCGCCAAAGCCATGTTGCAGCCCATTTCGGCAGAACTGCGCAAACAGAGCTGGCAGGTTTGCGTCGGTGCATCCGGCACCGTGCAGGCGTTACAGGAAATCATGGTGGCACAGGGCATGGATGAGCGCATCACCCTGAGCAAACTCCAGCAGTTAAAGCAGCGCGCTATTCAATGTGGCAAGCTGGAAGAGCTTGAAATCGAGGGACTGACGCTGGAACGTGCGCTTGTGTTCCCCAGTGGGCTCTCAATCCTGATCGCCATTTTTCAGGAACTCAATATCGACAGCATGACGCTGGCCGGTGGTGCACTGCGCGAAGGGCTGGTGTACGGAATGCTGCACTTACCTGTTGATCGTGATATTCGCAGCCGTACGCTGCAAAATGTTCAGCGCAGGTTCAACATCGATGTGTGCCAGGCCGATCGGGTACGTCAGCTGGCTGAAAGTTTTTTTCGCCAGGTCAGCGTGGTCTGGAAACTGGATCAGCGCTGTCGGGAGTTACTGCTGAGCGCCTGTGCTATCCACGAAATCGGGCTGAGCGTCGATTTCCGTCAGGCACCTCAGCATGCTGCCTACCTGGTTCGCCATCTTGATCTGCCGGGTTTTACGCCCGCGCAAAAAAAGCTGATCGCCTGCTTACTGCAAAACCAAAGCGGCAGCATCGATCTTGCGTTACTGACCCAACAAAATGCCGTACCGCCGCGTCTGGCTGAGCGCCTGTGTCGCCTGCTGCGCCTGTCGATTATCTTTTCCAGTCGCCGTCGCGATGACACCCTGCCTGCCGTACGTATGCAGGCCGATGATGAAGCGCTGAATGTCACATTGCCGGCGGGCTGGCTGGATGTACATCCGCTTCGGGCGGAACTGCTTGAACAGGAAAGTCATTACCAGTCCTATGTACACTGGCAGTTATCGCTGACCTGAGTACTTGCGGTTACGCCCGATCGGCGCATTAACCCTTTTTCGCCTTTTCCAGCATCGCCCGTAATCCGGCCACCCGACTCTGGCCGGTTTTCATTCGCTCTTCAGCACTGACCACCTTACGCTCGGTTTCCCACACCACATCATCCTGCGGCAGCTCCAGCAAAAAGCGGCTGGGCTCGGGGCGAACCAGTTCACCGTACTGACGGCGCTCACGGCATAAGGTGAACGTCAGCTCTTTCTGCGCACGGGTGATACCGACATAGGCCAGACGGCGCTCTTCTTCAACGTTATTTTCATCAATACTGCTCTGATGCGGGAGCAATCCTTCTTCCATGCCAACCAGGAAAACATAGGGGAATTCCAGCCCTTTAGACGCATGCAACGTCATCAGCTGCACCTGGTCTGACTCGTCGTCACTTTCGCCGCGCTCCATCATGTCGCGCAACGTAAACCGCGTGACGACCTGGGCCAGCGTCATCGGCTCATCCAGATCGCTCCCTTCCAGCATTTCCGTCATCCATTGAAACAGCGTATTGACGTTTTTCATGCGCATTTCAGCGGCTTTAGGGCTACCGGAGGTTTCAAACAGCCAGCTTTCATAATCGATGCCGCGAATCAAATCACGGACAGCGTTAACGGGTTCCCGCTCACTGAGCTGGATAATCTCATTGAGCCAGTGAGTGAAGCGCTGCAGATGCTCAAGACCGCGGCCGGTCAGGGTCTGCCCCAGTCCCACATCGAAGCTGGCGTTAAAAAGACTTTTACTGCGGATAGTGGCCCATTCACCCAGTTTTTGCAGCGTCGCCGGGCCAATTTCACGCCGGGGAGTATTCACAATCCGTAAAAAGGCGCTGTCATCGTCGGGGTTAGTGAGTACGCGTAAATACGCTAACAGATCTTTTATTTCTGGCCGTGAGAAAAAGGAGGTGCCACCTGAAATCCGGTAAGGGATACGGTTCTGCATCAAGAATTTTTCGAATACCCGGGACTGGTGATTCCCCCTGTACAGAATGGCGTAATCTTTATATTGCGTTTTATTGATAAAGTGATGAGCAATCAGTTCACCCGTTACCCGCTCGGCTTCGTGTTCTTCACTGTTTGCGCTCAACACTTTCAGTTCACTACCGATACCCAGTTCAGAAAACAGGCGCTTCTCGAACACGTGCGGATTGTTGGCAATCAGGATATTGGCAGCTTTGAGGATACGCTGTGAAGATCGGTAATTCTGCTCAAGCTTCACCACTTCCAGCGTCGGGAAATCCTCATTCAGCAGGACCAGATTTTGCGGCCGCGCTCCGCGCCAGGAATAAATCGACTGATCGTCATCGCCAACGACAGTAAAACGCGCTCTGGCACCCACCAGCAATTTAACCAGTTCGTACTGGCTGGTATTGGTATCCTGATATTCATCGACCAGCAGATAGCGAATACGTTGCTGCCAGCGCTCGCGCACTTCCTGATTACGCTGTAGCAGAAGGGTCGGCAACAAGATCAGGTCGTCAAAATCCAGCACATTACAGGCTTTAAGGTGCTGATCATACAGGGCATAGCAGTGCGCGAAAACGTTATCGCGCTCCGAACGTGCTAATGCCGCCGCCTTGGGCGGATCAACCAAATCATTTTTCCAGTTGGAAAGGGTGGAAATCAACTGCTGCAGTAAGGTCTTGTCCTCTTCCAGCCACTGGCTGGTCAGGTCTTTAAGCAGGGCCAGTTGATCCTGGTCGTCGAACAGGGAAAAGTTAGACTTCATTCCCAGCGCTGCATATTCGCGCTTAATAATCTCCAGTCCCAGGGTATGGAATGTCGAGATCATCAGGCCGCGCGCCTCCTTACGCCCCAGCGTTTGCGCGACGCGCTCTTTCATTTCACGTGAGGCTTTATTCGTGAACGTCACGGCCGCAATGTGGCGCGCCTGGTAACCGCACTCCCGAATCAGATGTGCGATCTTATTGGTGATCACGCGGGTTTTACCCGAGCCAGCCCCCGCCAGCACCAGACAGGGACCGGTGACAAATTCGACGGCACGTTGTTGGCTGGAGTTTAAACGCATAGGGAATCGCTCTGTTGAAATAAGATACCCGCTTCGCCTCACTCGCGTGCCAACGGCATGAACGCGGTGCCGTTAACGTCTCTGCGATTTGAAAAGACGGGTTTATAATGGAGGGCAATTATACACAACAGAGACACCATCATGGCGAAAACTGCCGCGGCTTTACATATTCTGGTGAAACAGGAGGCAGAGGCGAAAGTCTTGCTGGCGAAGCTGAAAAAAGGGGAGAATTTCCAGCAGCTTGCTAAAAAACACTCCATCTGCCCTTCAGGCCGAAACGGCGGCGATCTGGGTGAATTCCGGCGGGGAAAGATGGTAGCTGCATTTGATAAAGCGGCCTTCACCTGCCCACTGTTACAACCCTTTGGGCCGGTGAAAACCGCGTTTGGTTACCACATCATCAAAGTGCTCTATCGCAACTGATTATTTTTTGCTTTTCATCTGCTGCAATACCCGGCTGCACTGATTTTCATCATTATCGCTGGGGGAAATCAGTGCCAGTAAGGCCGCCGCCGGTGCTACCACGGCACCCAGGGCAACGGCTGCCGCACCACGCGCCAGTAGTGGCCCGGTCTTCACACCGGCATCCGGATTTTTAAACGTACCACGGACGTAAAGCGGTGAGCGCAGGGTCACGATACGAATGCCTTTACTCTCTGGATTCACAGACAGGTCCAGACGTTCAGTGGCGAAATTCGCATTTCCCGTCACGTTGATGACCGCATTTTCCGTATCGAACACAAACAGGTTTGGCGTGGCCAGACCGTTTTGCAATTTCAGATCCGTTGCCGCACAGTTGATGCGCACCTCATCATCACCGAACAGCTTACCAACCAGATAGTTACCGACATTTAATCCGGCAATCTCCATCAGGTTGCGGCTAATCAGTCCGTCGTTCATTAGCAGCTTGAGTTGGCCGTTACTGGTTGCGAGCAGGTCAGCCACAGAATTGCCCGTGCCCGTCAAGCTGGCATCACCGTTAAGCTGTCCCAGACTGTTTTGCATTGCCTGTACATTGGGAAACAACTGGCGCAGGCGAAGTTTACGCGCATGAATATCCGCGCGGCCTCGCATGGGAGAGCGATCGCCTTCTAAACGAATAGTGCTGTTCAGGTTGCCCCCGGCCATGCCAAAACGCAGCGGATCGAGCAGTAGATTACCGCTATCAAGCTGCAAATGCGTGTAAAGATCGCTTAACGGCAAGGAATTACTGTGTTCGATACGTTTACCACTGAACTTCACGTCAGCATCCATCACCGACCAGTTTTTCGTATCGAATTGATCATGAGGCAAAACACGATCGGCAGGCTGTGTCGATTTTTCGCCGCGCTTTGCCTTAGCCTGTTGCGTTTTCTCACTGCCTTTGCCGGAGTCAACGCCAATAAGCGGCCCCAAATCTGCCATACGCAATTGGTCAGATCGCAGTTCCCCCACCAGTTTAGGGCGAGGTTTGCCCTGGCTGTAGGTCAGGGAGCCATGAATATCGCTATCGCCAATGTGCCCATTGAATGCCTGATAGCGGAAAACAGACCCATCTTTACCAGTGAATTTAGCAATAAGGCGACCATCTGTTTCATAGGGCGGCGTATCCGGTAATAACACTCCCGTCAGGCCATACAGATTCGCCAGCGTGTCGCCAGAAAAACGCAAACGCACATCCAGTCCGCCCAGATTTAACGGATCCTGCACACCGCCAGAAAGCTGTACCCGTGTAGTACCGTTACGGACATCCGCCTGCACCGGGAACGGTGTCGTCTGGCTTCGCAGTGATAACATGCCGCCGAGCTTACCCTGGCCCGTGAGTTTTTCATTGTTATAGCGCCCTTCAGCCTGCCAGCCGAAAACAAAGTCGCCCGCCCCTTTTTGGCTGTCGTCTCCACCCGCGATTTGCGCGAAAGGCACAGGTTTGCCAAGCGAATTGAGTTTTACAGTGACATCAGCCTTGTTAACCGCATCGCGATAAAGCAGAGTTCCCTGATCGAACAGAATATTGTCCAGCCGAAATGACCAGGCGGAAGGCGGTGCATTGTCGTCTTTGCTGTCACTCTCAGCGAGCGTAAACGTCCAGTTGTTTTTCTTGTCGGCGGTTTGAATCAATCGGGCATCCGGCTGCTGTAGCTTTATCCAGGGGATAAAGACTTGTTTGTGCAGCAGTGCCAGCGGCGCAAGCGTTGCGTCGACGCGCTGGAGATGAATCATAGTGACATCGGGAATATCAGGCGGATTGCCCAGCATGATGTCTTCGGCATGCAGATGCGGCCAGGGGATAAAACTGCGCCATCCCGGTTCGTCGCGTTGTCGTTGCCACGCGATACCCAAATCACCACGAATGGCAAAAGGTCGGTTCAGTTCTGCTGAGACTTTTTTGTTGATGGTCGGCTTCAAGCGATTCCAGTCGAATGTGGCAATGACAATGACCACGACGACGATCACCAGGACTAAAATTCCCGCTATCCAACTGACTATTTTTCCAGCGCGTGACATTAGGCATCCTCCCTGCTCTTTCACGGTCTCCGTTAAAGATAGTCGAGAGCGAGCCGGAAGGGATCAATCAAGCTGGACAGGCAGGTACACCAGTTCCGAAAAAGGGGCGGGGCGTGAGAAAAAATATCCCTGCGCCGCAATGGCCGGAGAGGCTTTTACCTGCTCCCATTCATCCTGCGTTTCCACGCCTTCAACAATAACGCCGTTACAGTAGCGGTTAATCAGCGACAACAGCATAGGAAAGAGTGTTCGCCCTTCCCCCGATGCACACAACAAAATAAACAATTCGCGCGACAACTTGATGTAGTCGTATTTCAGCTCCGTCAGGGCAGAAAAATTTGCCATCCCTGAGCCGAAATCATCCAGCCAGAGCGGCCCCAACTCCGGCATTTGCGCCACCATCTCTTCCTGAGGCAAAACGTGGTGCTCGGTCAGTTCAAAGCGCACCCAGGGCAATCGGGTGATAAGGCTGCGAATCGGCAGATGATGTTGTATTAATGACAGAGAGGGGCCGTCAATATTGACTGATGCCATGACCTCATTATCGGCAAAGAAAGCTTCCCACTGGCTGAGCAACGTTAACTGCTCCTGCACAACGTCAAGGCGCTCTGCTATCTCCAGCTCAGCAAAATATGCTTCCGGGGAGAGTTTTTTTTCAGGTTCAGACGGATGCATGACCGCCGTCAGCAACTCAATCGCCAACAGCCGCCCAGAGACTTTGTAGATAGGCTGAAAGGTATACTGGCGTTGACACTGTCGCCAGAAGAGGCGCTTTTTCTGCTGGGGAGTGATGTCAACTGAAGAAGGTAGCCATTGACTAATATTCTCCATAACCATGGTCTTTTCCTGGTTGATAGTAAGCGCCTTCATTTGGGCGGCTTAGCGGCAATTATCGTTTGTATTTCGATACATAGTGAAAATCTGGCCACATAGGAGCCACGAGTCTACGCGAGTTTTGACACGACAATCGCCGAAACAGGGCGCGTTATCGGGTTAATTATCATGTTTTAGCGCCCTAAATTAAATTAAAACACTGTTTTAAAAAGTTGACGACAGGCCTCACAAACGCGAGACTGAAGCGAACTTTTACTACAGGCCTGAAACCATGACGCAGATAAAGATCGCTATTATTGGTGAGTGCATGATTGAGTTGTCCGAGAAGGGTGAGAACCTCAAACGCGGCTTTGGCGGTGACACGCTGAATACTGCGGTTTATCTGGCCCGGCAGGTCAGTCAACAGGATGTACGGGTTGATTACGTCACCGCACTGGGCATTGATCCCTTTAGCGCAGAGATGATGACTCGCTGGCAGGCGGAAAACGTCAATACTGCACTGATCCAGCGCCTTGAAAACAAAATGCCGGGTTTGTACATGATCCAAACCGACGATCAGGGCGAACGCTCCTTTTGGTACTGGCGCAGTGATGCGGCAGCCCGTTACTGGCTTGATGGCCCGGGTGCCGACGACATTTGCCAACAGCTTAAACATTACGACTATCTTTATCTGAGCGGAATCAGCCTGGCTATCCTGCCTGACGACAGTCGCGCCCGGCTCATGCAACTGCTCGCAGACTGTCGGGCAAACGGGGGGAAAGTGATATTTGATAATAATTACCGCCCGCGCTTGTGGAAAGATAAGGTCACTACTCGCCAGGCTTACCAGACAATGCTCGAAAACACGGATATGGCGTTCCTGACGCTGGATGACGAGCACCAGTTATGGGGCGAACAGTCTGTTGAGGACGTCATTGCCCGCGCACGTGATGCGGGCGTAAAAGAAGTCGTCATCAAACGCGGGGCGGAATCGTGCCTGATTGCGTTTGAAGACCAGCCATTGGCCGAGGTACCTTCCGTCGCGCTGCCAAAAGAAAAGATTGTCGATACCACGGCCGCCGGGGATTCATTCAGTGCGGGCTACCTCGCCAGGCGACTTGTCGGCGCGACGACAGAAGAAGCGGCACGGCGCGGTCATCTCACCGCCAGCACAGTGATTCAGTACCGCGGTGCGATCATTCCGCGTTCGGCAATGCCGGAATGATTGCCAGTCGCTCATCACGGGAACACCGGTACAGGCAGCATGTCTGTGCCTGAAGGAAAACGGGGGTGGATACGAAGCACATTAATCTGGTCTGTCTGGTATACGCGACAGGGAAAAAGCGTCAGGCTTTTACAAAGCGAGTGGGTGTAAGACGCAGATTATTGAGCCAAATCCCCCCATCCTGTTTTTCAAAAACCGCGGTACGAAGCCCAGACGTTATCCGCAGGCAAAGGATATTCAACGATACGGTACCGCCTGCGCTCGCTGAAGGGAGCTTCGATGGCATGGCTTTTGCCATCAACGCAAAGGCGCAGAATGACGTCGATGCGCTAACAGCCTTGGCAGACAACCGTGGGACACCGTAGTAAAGCCGCCAAAACTGTTCACGAAGGTAAATCAAGGGGACAGTTCCGTGAGCCGGAGGGCTGTTACTGAAACGCCACCTGAACGCCTTCTGGAGAGTTGACGGTCAGGATACACTGACGATTAATAAGCCCCCATGAAGCGGGACGATATATTGAGCCGCAATGGCATCGTACCGTCCGGCATCCAGACATTATGTTTCCTGAAACATCACAGGGGAATAAATTCCTGCTATTTCCGTCAGGACAACATGAAAAACCGTTCATTTAGCTTAAGTCAGCTCAGCCGTTTTAACGCCGTCGCCTCTGGTCCTCATCTGTTAACAGTTTCTAATCTTAATGCGTTTTTATTCCTTTTAAATTATCAAGTTAGCCAGGCAGCTTCAACGCCAGGCATAGTCCGAATCTCATGTATAAACCGCTTTTAGGTTGGACGATTACATTAAAACAGGCCATCTTTTAAACAGCGACAGCAGGATGCTGTTCTCACGGCCGCGAACAAAACAACGACAACATCTCTCGCATCAGGACACTGCTATGAATACAGAAATTATTAATATCTGGCCAAATGGTGATGCGCCAGGCGCCAGCGATTCTCGTGCTCAGCCCCAGATTGTGGATACCGCAAAAGAGTATGAACCCTACGACCGCGTAGCAACCGGTGTACGCTGCCCGGAAATGGCTATCTGGCATCCTGTTGAATCCAATGGCATCACCTTGCTGGTTGCGCCAGGGGGCGGCTACCAGCGCATCATGATTGATCGTGAAGGCAGTGCGCTGGCAACGTTCTTTACTTCGATGGGTTATACCCTGGCGGTAATGACTTATCGCCTGCCCTATGATGGACATCACGAAGGACCAGATGCACCGCTGGCCGACGCACAGCGCGCCGTGCGCGTACTACGTGAACGGGCACAGCGCGGGCTAAACGGAAAATATATTGTGATGATGGGCTTTTCTGCTGGCGGCCACGTCACCGCGAGCCTGGGTACGCGTTTCGGCGAAAAAATTTATCCCGTTCAGGACAGTGCAGAAAACCTGTCGCCTCGGCCGGATGCAATGGTTCTGGTTTATCCGGTCATCAGTATGCGCGATGGTCTGGCCCATGAAGGATCACGCACACGCTTATTAGGTGCCTGGCCCGATCAAAAAACTATTGATGCTTATTCACTCGAGACCCGGGTTCACAGTCAGGTGCCGCCTACGTTGCTGATTCATGCCGCCGATGATGATGACGTGCCAGTGAATAACAGCATGGTATTTTTTAGCGCGTTACGGGAACATAACGTCCCCGTGGAAGTGCATTTTTATCAGAAAGGCGGGCACGGCTTCGGCATTCGTGGTGTAGCGGATTTGCCCCTTGCCAGTTGGCCGATGCTGGTGACCGAATGGCTCAGGGCAAAAACCTGATCAATCAGGAGGCTGGTGGGGCAGCATCACCTGCGGGGCTGCTCTCCGGCTGGCTGACGTCAGTGCCGCCTGACTGCGCTGCCGACGGAGCAGGTTCCCCCATCAGTTTGTCCCAGTCAGCTTTAAGGCTTTTCACATTGGTTTCTGTTTCGCCTTCCGGCTGAATCAGCACCATCATGAGTTCCTGACTGAGCTGCTGCCGTAATTCCTGATTCATCTGATCACGTGTCAAACCTGCCAGGAAATCCTGCCGCAACTTTTGATACTGTTCCGGCGCGATATCCACCACGGAATTACGTTGCGAGCGCAGGCGCTGACTGATCAGCACGTCCGTATCAGTGCGGGCATAGGTGGTAAACAGCTTATTCAGTTCCAGCAGCTTCTGAGCCATCAGCGCGTCAAACTCTTCCTGAGGCAAACCGTTATCGCGTACGGCGGCCAGCTCACGTGCCACCAGATTCATATTCTGTTCCAGGCTGTCGTTGCGCGTGTCCATATTAATGGAACACTGGGCGCGTTGATAAAGCACCCGGCAATCAAAGCCAACCTGAACGCCCTGCGCTTTGCTGTTGCTCAACGCACGTTGAACGTGCCAGAACAGCGCCTCACGCGCCAGGTCGCCCCGCCAGTAACGCTGGAGGTTTTGTGAATCACGGATAGGCTGCCAGGGTGTATCCCACACCAGAGAAAGGCGGTCCTGCGCACCGCTGCCGCTTACCAGATTCACTGGATCATGCGGTAACGGGGACAAGGTCGGCACCGGCGCAGCCGAACTGCGCTTGCCTTCCAGCGAGGAGAACGCTTTATTGATCTGCTCAGAAAAACTACGGCTGTCGACATTGCCGACCACATACAGAGTGATGGCATCCGGCGTGTACCACTGCTGATAAAAGCTTTTTAGCTGTGCGATATCCACCGGCGCGCGCGGTTTCTCTGCCGGATCGTGTGCTAATAGCGCGGACCCTTTCAGTCTGTAGCGCCACCAGACATCCTGCGTATCCGTTGGCCAGGTTTTAACCGGATCGGAAGCAGATAACGCGGTGTCCACCACCTGATTAGTGATCGCCATATCGCCAGCCGTCGCAGCCAGCCAGTTCAGGGCTTCCTTTAACAGGTCTGGACGGTTATTGGGTAAGCTTAAGTTATACTGCGTGTAATCATACGATGTGATGACGGGCGGTAACGGGCGCTGTGGATCGATGCCCTGCTGCCATAAAGCACGCTGCTGATTTGTATCCAGTGCGGTGTTATGAACCAGCGCCAGACGTGACAAAAGGTGGCTAAAACCGGTTTGCTGCGCACTTTCTACCAGTGAGCCTGTGTTAACCACCATACGCAATTCAATGCGGTCGCTTGGCCGTTGCGGTGTTGCCAACAGTTGCCAGCTAAATCCGTTGTCCAGTTTTCCCTGTTGCCAGGCTGGATCAGGTTGCAGCGTTTCAGCGGATGCACCGTAACTGGTCGCTGCCAGCACTAGTCCACCAACCAAAAGCCGAATTCTGGTGCCCTGCATGTGAACCCCTACTCAAACAATTCAAAAAATCGTTATCACTGGCACGTTTAGCCGCGTTTATAAGCGAACCGGTCATTGCCGATTCGCGCTGCCGATCATTAACAACAGGTTTGACCACAGGAAGACCGGGATGTCACGCAACGAAGTGAAAAACGTTGAAAAAAAACAAGTGGGGTTATTATCCAAATGCCCGCTGTCAGGGCAAGTGACAGCGGGCATTTGAGAGGATTAAATCACATTCAAGGATTAAATCGTGGATTCAGACGGGTCTTTTGCGCCATTTTTGCCCGCTAATGTCTCACCCAACTGTTTTTTATCCAGTTGATCAACCCATTTCGCGACCACAACGGTTGCTACGCCATTACCTACCAGGTTCGTCAGCGCACGGGCTTCTGACATAAATCGGTCGATACCCAAAATCAGCGCCAGGCCGGCAACGGGTAAATGTCCCACTGCCGACAGTGTTGCAGCCAGAACAATAAAGCCGCTGCCTGTAACGCCCGCCGCCCCTTTAGAAGAGAGCAGTAATACCACCAGCAGGGTAACCTGATGGAAGATATCCATATGCGCATTTGTTGCCTGAGCAATGAAAACGGCCGCCATCGTCAGGTAGATAGAGGTACCGTCCAGGTTAAAGGAGTAACCTGTGGGAATGACCAGTCCCACCACGGATTTCTTACAACCCAGCCGCTCCATCTTATCCAGCATACGCGGCAGCGCCGATTCGGATGAGGACGTTCCCAGAACAATCAGCAGTTCTTCTTTAATGTAGGCAATGAATTTGAAGATGCTAAAGCCACCGAAGAGGCGGGCAATCAGCCCCAGCACAACGACGACAAACAGCACACAGGTAATATAGAAACAGATAATGAGCTGGCCAAGCTGCACCAGTGAACCTACGCCATATTTACCAATGGTAAAGGCCATGGCACCAAAGGCCCCGATAGGCGCCAGGCGCATAATCATATTGATAATGCCGAAAATGACCTTTGAGAAGCTCTCGATCACATTGAAAATCAATGTGCCCGTGTTGCCCAGACGATGCAATGCGAAGCCAAACAGCACGGCAAACAGTAATACCTGCAGGATATTGCCACTGGCGAAGGCGCCAATCACGCTACCCGGAATCACATCCAGTAAAAAGGCCACAATGCCTTGCTGCTCAGCCTGTTGCGCATAGATGGCAACCGCTTTGGCATCCAGCGTCGCAGGATCAACGTTCATTCCCGCGCCAGGTTGCACAACGTTAACGACGATCAGGCCGATAATCAGCGCAAGGGTACTGACGATTTCAAAGTAAAGCAGCGCAACCGCACCGGTGCGACCCACGGCTTTCATGCTTTCCATTCCGGCAATACCGGTAACGACTGTGCAGAAAATCACGGGGGCGATGATCATCTTGATCAGTTTAACAAAGCCATCCCCTAGCGGCTTCATCTGCGTCCCTAAATCAGGATAGAAATGGCCCAGAAGCACGCCGATGGCGATGGCGACCAGAACCTGGAAATAAAGGCTTTTAAATAGTTTCATAAACAGGTATCCACTAACGAGAGGTAATGTTGTCGGATTTTTTATTGTGACTGTCTGACAGGGCTGGCAGGTCAGGCAGCGGACAGAAAATAACACTCTGTTTACGTGATTAATACAGGGCTGCAAAGTCAGGGGAAATGATAGGCGCGTAATTCTGAACTGAAACGCTTCAGCAAGGGGTTTTGTAACTAAATTTCTCGCAAAATCAAGGAATCAGGTCGTTATTCCTCCTCCAGGGCATTATCCAGCCATTGATGAGTAAATTGCGCCAGCGGCACGGCTTCAGAATAAAGATAGCCCTGACCAATCGTGATACCGCGGGCCAGCAGCCAGTCACGCTGTTCACTGGTTTCTACCCCTTCAGCAATGACATCCAGGTCAATAATGTCAGCAATGGCCGCCACGATACGCACCATCGTGTCGTCCTCAGGCAACGCGGCAACAAAGCTGCGATCCATTTTCAGTTTGTTAACCGGTAAGGCTTTAAACTGATGCAGGTAGTTAAGATTGGAATAGCCCATCCCAAAGTCATCCAGTGCAACGGCAACGCCGGTTTTTTGCAACATCCGCAGCAGGGAAATAGCCTGCTCAGCATCGCCCATTTGCGCGGTTTCGGTAATCTCCAGCACTAATGTGCCTGGCGCAATTGAATGGCGCACCAGCAAGGATTGCAGATGATTCACAATGCTGACATCGCGTAACTGAACGGCAGAAATATTGATACTCAGCGGGACCCTCACCCCATGGCGCTGCCAGCCAGCCAGAATGCGGCATGCTTCTTCAAATACCCAGCGGCCAATCGCTGAAATCACCCCGATTTCTTCCGCGCTGGCGATGAACTCTTCGGGTAATCCGTACCGGCCGTCCGCCTGACGCATACGCAGTAGTGCCTCCGCACCCGCCAGCCTGCCGGTGCGCATATCAATCTGGGGTTGCAAATAGAGGGCAAACTGCTCGTCGTGCAAGCCCTGTAAGATATCGTGTTCCTGAGTTAAGCGCTTTTGAGCCCGTTCGGTGAGGGCGGCATCAAAAAACAGGATCTGATTTTTGCCCTGACGACGGGCTGACATCATTGCGGAGGTCGCACGATCCAGCATCTCATTAGCCCCCGTCGTTTCATCTTCTTCGCTTAACGCCAGACCGATACTGGCATTGGGTCGCAGTTGTAGCTGATGCAGAGTGACAGGCTGATTAAGGCGAATCATCAGATTGCGGGCCAGCCGCATCGCGCGAAAGGGGTTGCTGGCTGATTTCATCAGTAAGACAAAATCACTGGTAGCAGTCTGTGCCAGCAATGTCTGATCATCAATGGTGCTGCGAATTTTCTCGGCCAGCGTCAGCATCAACGTATCGCGCTGTTCATCACTGAGTACACCATTCGCTTCCTGCAGGGTTTCGATGCGTATCACCATCACACTAAAAGCATGGCGACGAGCGCGGATAAACTGTTCCAGTAAAGCTAAAAACAGCGCCCGATTCGGCAGATCGGTGACGTCGAAATGCGTTGTTAACCGACTCATCTGATCATGAATGGACTCAAGCACCTGCTGGTTGCGGTTATAGCTGCGAATCAACATACCGATTTCATCGTCACGGTGATCGGCTGGCACAGACAGTTTGTGGGTCAGAATCGCCTGCGGTGGCAGTTCCTGTATTTCACGGGAGATACGGCGCAGCGGATGCACCACCAACCGGTTTATACACCAGCTAATTGAAACGGACAGGATGAGTGCCAGCAGCAAATAGGTGATGATCATCGTGGAGAACGTGCTCAGAATAAACTGGTAAACACGAAATGAATTCGCCTGCAGTACCAGATAAGCCAGCGGCTTCGGTAAACCGGTATGCTCAACAGAGTAGAGCGGTAAGGTGATTTGCACCGGCAGTTCAAAGATTCTGGCGATCAGTCTGGGAACGGGTTTCTCGTTTTCGAAGTTCGCATGCAGCGCCTGGAACGCATTCGGCAGCACCACATCAGCACGCGACAAAATCCCGGCGGGTTTTAACGAATTAAGAATGCGTTCAGCCTGAGGGATGTCCGCTTTCAGCACCGCTTCAGACAGCGGCTGACGCACGGTATGCGCGATATTCTCCATCTGCTGGGCGTAGTCGATTCTGCGCTGTTGCACAAAATGAAACAGTTGGATAACGATAAAAATGCTGATGGTCACTGTCGCAATCAGCGAGACTGTCGCCATCTGTTTTATCGTCAGCGATCGGCTTACGCGCAAAAATTCACTCCCGGCTCGTGACGAGCGTAGACATCAGAAAAGAAAAGCGCGTCAAGTATATCCTATCGCAAGATGTATTTGTGGCTTAAGGGGGCGGAAGCAGACGAATCGGAATTGCGGTCACGTCAGTGACCATAAGAAAAGCGGCATGCCGGAACAGCATGCCGCAGAGCGGGCATCAGGCGCTTAGTGCTTCTCCTGCCAGGCTGTCCAGGTCAGCAACTGGAGGCTGGCAGAAAAGTAGTTCTGCCCGGGCGACAGCTTGTCGCTCAGGTAGCCGGTTTGGTTCAGCACCAAATCCCGTACCGCCAGTAAGCCGCCGTCCATATTATAAGGGGCCGCCGTATTGGCCAGAACATCAAACCAGGCTGGCGTATTCGTGCGACTATAACCTTGCCAGAGGCGCTGAAAGGGGCCCAGCGCCAGGCTTTGCGGATCGTACCACCAGATGTTGAGCGGGACGCGAATCGCGTCATAACTGAATCGGTTTGAATAGCCCACCGCTGGCGCAACGGAACCATCCGCATTCAGCGCTACCCAGTCCAGCGGCAGGTCGCTGTTGCCGAAATGCATTTTGCCCAGCAAGGCCATTCCACCGTCAATCAGCTTATTCCATACCTGTAGATGGCTGCGCTGGCCAAACTCCTGCCAGGCAACAAACAGAAAATAAGACGGGTTCAGCACCACATAGCTGTTTTTGTTGAAACCCTGCGCACCGGGCATCAACACGGTGTAACCGCCGAAATTCGCCACATCCAGTTTTACAATGGCACGCTGAATGCGGTCTGATTCCTGTTGGTAATCTGCGACGTTCCACTTTTGCGCCGCACGCTGTAACGCCCAGGCAATTAACACATCGCCATCAGAAGCATTGTTTTTATCCGCTACCGGATCCTGTGCTCCGGGAATATAGCGCCAGTAGAACAGATCGTTTTGCGGATTTCGCAACGTGGTGCGCGTCCATTTCCAGAGCCGGTCAAAAGCCGCGCGGTCATCGTAGGCGACCGCCAGCAACATGCCGTAACCCTGCCCTTCGGTATGGCTGACATTATTATTTCCCGTATCAATAATGCGCCCGTCTGACTGCAGGAAGCGGCTTTTGTAGGTATCCCACCCGTTGGCCATCGCCTGAGCACTAAAAAATATCACCATAAAACAGACCAGAATTCCTGACCACACTGACTTAAGTCTCATCAGAGCACCTTATTGATATCGGAAATGCAACGTATTGCCGTCATTAAGCTCCAGCGTCACCGGTACGGCTTTACTGCCGCCCTGTCCCTGAAGCCAGCCGGAGAAAAGCCCCGCGAGAATGGCAGCAAATGCCGTCTGCCAGTCGGCGGCAGGCTGATAACTGTCGCCTGCGGGTGCAGCGTGGTGCTTAATTAAGATGGCACTATCCTGCGGCTGTAACTGAACAAACCCCCAGTTGAAGCGGGCCAGTTGCAGGTTACATTCACGCTCCAGATCCTGCACGGTACGGGCTGCGGGCAACGCATAACGTGCCGCAATTGATTCACCCATGTTATATAAAAAAGCCGTGGCCTGCTCCTGGCCCGCGTTGGCAATCATGCCTTCGACCAGAACGCTGACCAGATCAAACCAGCCAGGCTGATGTGGGTGGCTCGGCCCACTCAAAGCTTCACTCATTAGTTGTCTCCGAACAGGTAGCGGAAGTAGAGCTGCGCGCTGCTTTCGTTATAATCACCAAAGGTGTCATAACCCAGTTGCCCGCCAATCGTGACATCTTTATCGATTTTATAATCGGCACCTGCATGCAGGTTGTAACCTACACCGTTTTTACTGTTGCCCTCGTAGAAGGCGCTTTTGACATGCCCGTTGGCGGCCAGCGCTTCCAGCTGTGCCTGACGGGACGGATCGTTCGGGAAGTACGCACTCTTATCCTGGCTGTAACTCTGGTAACCCAACGCGCCGCCAATATTCACCTTCAGGTCATCGAAGGTGCGCGTGAAGTCGATCGGGAAGGAGATGGACGCATAATCCTGCGGGCTAAAATAGCCACCCTGTCCGTAGCTGAAGTAGCTGAGATTTTTCGAGAAATCCATCCACGATAAACTCATACCGACTTTAAGTTCACGATCGTCAGCATGGAATGGACGAACATAGACGCCCGCGTTGGCTTGCAGGTTGTTGTTACTGGCTACGTTTTCACCTACATAGCTGTAAGCGCCAGCTCCGACATACATGCCGGCGTCGCCATTATCGTAGCTCAGTAAGGCATTACCGCCGTTTTTGGTGACGTTCCCCCAACGCTTGCCGCTGGATTTATCTTCAGTCCCGACATAGGACAGCAGACTGTCAGTAATCGCACGCCGTTCCCCGGTCAGGATAAGCGTCAGGAAGTCCGTGATTTTGGGCGACCACTGCACACCACCGACCAGCGTATTCAGGTCCTGGCCCAGCGGCGTACTGCCTAAATCCACTTTGTAGCTGTCGCCCTTAAGCGCCAGGCTTAGCTCAACCCCAGAGGCCGTTTGCGAATTGGTCGAGGCCGTCGGCACGTCGTCCACTTTTGCGCCATTGGCCGCCACCACTTTGCCTTGTTCCAGTGCGTTGGTGCCGAAACGCCGCCATGCATCGCCCGCAGCGCTGCCCGCCGTCAGTGACACTGGCGTCATGGTAAAGTCGAACCGTGCGTCGCCGAACGGCACAGTTGAGAAAGTGAGTGGAGCTTTCGCTTCCGTCAGCTGACTCAGGCCCGACTCACCGTCACGTCCGCGTACCTGTACCGTGCCCTGTGCCCAGGTGCCCGTTTTTTCCTGGAGGGTTTCCATCATGGCATCAATATCATGTAACGTCTGAGCCTGCTGAGAGGGAACATTCGTCGTACTGGCCACGGTGGCATCCGGCGATGTGCCTGATGAGGCCGGCGCAACCTGCCAGGGCAATACCGTGCCATACGTCGACGGCGTGCGCCCAACAGGCGAGGTGCTGCGGTTCACAAATGGGTTGTCGGCGAGTGCCAATCCGCCGATGGTTGGCGTGGTGCCGGGCTGCGCACCTTGCAGACCGATAATTTGTCCCCGCGCCGTTCGCAGATAACGCATGGCCTGGCTATGGTCGCCATTGGCTTCTGCCACCTGCGCGAGCAGCAACTGACGCTGCGGCGTCGGGTCGGGCGTCAGGCCACGGGCCAGTTCATTGGCACGCTGCACATCGTTTTGCGCCAGGGCAACATTGATCGCGCCAACGCGCGCGTCCTGCGACGGCGTATCCTGCGTCATTAAGTAGTCATAGACGACGCCCGCGTCTTTATTCATTTTGCCGTCCTGATATAGACGGGCCATGGCAAACATTAAATCGCGGTTTTGTGGATCGCGCTGCAGCGCGCCAATTAACTTATCGTACGCGGCGGCGTACTGTTTCTGCTGACGCAGACGATCCACCTCGTTAATCAAATAGCCTTCACGCAAGTCGGCCAGTTGCTTAGGCGTACTGCGCGCCTGCAGCGCAGGCGTGCTCAGAAAACGTTGTGCTTCACTCTCAAGTCCGGCCTGGTTCAGCACGGCCACCTGTGCAGCATAGTCACCGGCATTGCCCAGAACACCCCGTTGCATATTGCCACGCACGACCGCTACGGCACCGGCAAGATCGCCGGCTTTTGCCAGTTTCTGTGCCAGATTGCCCGCATCAACCGGATTATCCGGCGGGTTGACGGCAAGGGCTTTTAACGTATTCGCCGCTGCCGCATCAGATCCTTGAGCCAGATACTGATCGGCTGTGGCCATTTGCAGATTAAAATTTACCCGCTGTGCCAGTTCCCGCATATCACGCGTTTGTGCACTGGCGGGAATACGGGCCAGCAATGCGCTTGCCTGCTGCCAGGCACCACTTTCGCTGGCGTTTAACGCACCGGCATAAAGCTCAGCCGTGCTGGCGCCGTCGCGCATCACTGGTTGCATCACGCTCGCCGCCTGGATTGAATCACCTTGCTGCCGATAAAGTCGCGCCAAATCAAGGCGTAACCAGCCATCCTGTGGATAGCGCTGAATGCCCTGCTGCAAGGTGGCGATAGCCGCACTGATGTTGCCCGCTGCTACCTGCCGCTTCGCCAACTGGCGAACAGGATCGACGCTGCTGCCACGCGGCACCACACTTTGTCTGACGCTTTCTGGCAGCGAAGCCAGTAATGTATTGGCCTCCGCAGTGCGATTCTGCTGGCGTAACACATAGAACAGCCCTTCGCGAGCATTGCGGTTATCCGGATCGTTTTTTAAGATCGTGCGATAAGCCTGCTCAGCCTGCTCAGGTTGATTGCTTCGACGTAACACATCAGCGCGGAATAAGCCTGCTGCCACGCCTTTTTCGCCTTCCGCCTGAGTAAGGGGGGCGCTGAGTGCCAGTGCCTGCGCACTGTCACCGTTTTTAAAAGCCTGTTGGGCGTTGGCTAACTGGGCATAAAAACGCGCATCAGCAGCCTGCTTCTGCCGATCGGCGCTCTGATCGCCGCCCAGTTGTGCCGCGCGCTGCAAGTAGTCCGCCGCCTCCTGATAACGGCCTTCTCGTTGAGCCACATAACCCATGCCAGCCAGCGCATCCGCATCCTGGGGGTTCGCCTGCAGTACTTTGCCAAAACTGGTTTCTGCGCTGTTCACATCACCGCTGTTCAGCGCGCTAAACCCTGCCCCCTTCTCCGCGCCGCCGACATTTTTACGGTAATAGTCCATCACCGCAGTATCCTGGGGATGACGCTGCTGCCAGGTTTGGTAAAGCGGCGCATCTGAAGCCTGGGGCCCCAGCCATAAAAGTGCCTGGCGAAGAGAGCGATCGGCATCCTGATTGCCGCTGGCCAGTGTACTGAGCAGCTCAATCCCTTCACGTCGGGTTGAATCCTGATATGTCAGTGCTTTTCCCAGCGCCAGTCTGGCCCCCATATCCTGCGGATGCTGAGCCGAAAACTGGCGCAATGCTTCAATCGCCTGCGGCAGCAGGGCACGGTCACCCGCCATGGTCAGGTAATATTCCGCAGCAACGCTGGGGGGCGGCTCATTGCCGCTAAAGGTATTGCGCCAGGTTTGCAAGGCCGCCGCGATATTGCCACTCCGCGCCTGCTGGCGAGCCAGGGAGAGCTGTGCCTGAGGAATGCTTTGCAGCTGGCGAGCGTTATCCAGTTCAGCCAGATGCGGATCGTTGGGCGAAACCTGGCTGAGGCGCGCGCGATACTGCATCGCGCCCGCATTATCGCCACTTTGCTGAGAATAGAGCGCCAGCAGGTAAAGTGCCTGGGTGTTATCAGGCTCCACCATTAACACTTTCTGCAGGGAGGCCTTCGCCAGATCATCGTGCGCTTTTTGATGCCAGTAGGTTGCCTGATCAAATAACGCCTGCAGCGCAGGATTGCTGCTCCCCGCTGCCTGAAGCGGCAGAGATAAGGCGATTGTCCCGCCCAGCACTAACGCGCGACAGATCCCGGCACTGATTTGGTTTTTATTCATTATTATGGCCCTTACTTCTTACCGGCATCGCGATTATCATTTGCCTGCAGTCGACGCGAGGCATGTCGTTTCAACATGGCCCACGCGGCACTGCCCACCACGGCGGAAAACAGCAGTGCAGCCAGCGCCATTAATACCGAGTGCTGGTTGGCATACCATACCACCATCATGTACCACGGCATTTCCCCACTGGGAAACTGCGGCCCAACCCGGAAACTTCGGATGCCATTCTCATCGGTAATAATGGCAGTATCGCCTCTTACCGCCGCATTAATGCGGGCAGAGCTGAGGTCACCATGTAATCTCAGCAACTGGTCGTCACTGGTAGCAACCGCCATCACGACCAGACGATCCGGGTTCCATGTCGAGCGGTAACTCAGAAAACCACGCCAGGACTCATTCGAAGAGAAATAGCGATCGGCATCCAGTGGTTGACGATACCAGTCACCCATCAGCCAGCTACGCAGTTTTTCAAGCGTGGTCGGTTCTTTCACACCCAGCGCGCTGCCGTTAGCGTCATAAGGCGAGTTTTCGAGCATTGCCTGATTGAATGCGCTGTTTCCGGTCGTGCTCACGGCCAGTAAATCCGTTTGCTGAACCCGTGCCAGGTTATTGCCGCCGTTTGGCAGACCAAACAACACCTGATTCTGTGCCAGGACAACACCCGTCGCATTTCCCGCGCGAGCGGACAGATTTAACAGCGTGGAAATTTCCGCATCGCTGGGCTGCCCGGGCAGCAGTAGTGTGGTTTGTGAAAAGTCCGCCAGACGGGAAAACGGAAACGAAGCGCCCACAAAGTAGGACAGATTAGGCAACATGCTAAAGTGCCGCGTGTGACTCAGATCGATCCAGGAGTCCTCTTCAATTCGGCTCTTAATATTGTTGTTGAGTAACACGCCGCAGGGCGCATCCGCCTTGGGCTTAATATTAAAATAGAGCGCCAGCTGGTTATCGCCGTAAATCAGATACGGATCGAGGTTAATCTGGTAATGCTCCTGACGCGCATCGCCACCCAGGCGGTGCCAGACGCTTTCCAGAAGCCCCTCTTTATTGACGGTCAGATTACGCAGGAAGGTTCCGTTCAGGGTGACATTAAGCAGTGAGTTTTTCTCATCAATCCAGGTCTCTGACGGAAAGCGGTAATGCAAATGGAGCGGAACCGTATCCCCATCCCACAAAAACAGATCGGGCGCTGCGCGGAAATTAACCCGCATCGCATCGTGCCAGATACCGGTCGCGGTAAGGCTTTGATCTTTGCGCAACAGCTGACCCAGACGGACAGGATGGAGCGTATTGATCCAGCGAGGCGCATCGTAAGGACTGCGACTGGCAATGGATTGCGGCTTAACCTGTAACATGCTGCCATCGGTAGTCAGGGGCTGGGTTGTCAGACGATTCGCGGCCTGCCGCAACTGATTTTCGTCTGCGCCACTCACCAGCAGCAGCTTATACACCGGATTGCCTGGATTATCGACCATTTGCAGGGTGGGCCCTGAACTGGCAGGAAAGGTCAGTGTGCCAATCTTGTCACCGGGATGACCAAACAAGATGCCGTTTTTTTCCGGCAGCGTACCGCGGACGACCGGGAAGCTGATGCCGCGGTAATCACTTTGAATGCCCAACCAGGATGCCACCAGCACTGCCGCAGTGACCGTGTCGGGTGAAACGCTGTTGGTAAAGGCAAACGTGACATCCGCTGCGGTCATACGTTGCGGGTCAATAAATGGCCGCGGGAAGTTACGCAGGCTGGTGCCAATATTTAACTGCTGGCCTTCAAGGCTCAACATCGTTTTGGGCAGAATAGTCACCTGATACTGTTCCGCACTGTCTTTTTCGCACAACAGCTTATCGGCGTCGTTAATTTTAAAACTCAGGTTGTTGTTGGACACGATCATGGCCGCCGGAATGTCCAGCTGGTAATCGCTTTCATCACTGTCGCCCGAACCTAACGGCAGCGTACCGAGCGGTTGGCCGTTTAACATTAACTGCAGAGAAGTATTACGTGCCGCCAGCGCCTGGGAAACGCGCAGCGACAGGTTAAGGCGTGCGTTGGTCACTACCTCATCGCCTGGCAACGTAAACAGGATACCCGATTGCAGTTGACCACCGGTCAGCGTAATCCCCTGCCGCTGCCCCATTTGCGCCACGCTCAGCGTGCTGCTGACGGGCTGATTGAGCATGCTGCTGGCCATCGCGGTCGCCGTAGCCTGACCCGGTGCATAAGGGGTTGCACCCGCCGCCGCTTCCAGGGCCGGTTCTGCGTTATCAAGCCCCGCCGGTGGCGGTACGCTCGACAGCGCGCTGCTGTCATGGGTGACGGTAGCAGGGCTGCTGGCAGACGGCGCAGCGGCTGTCCCGCCATTCGGCATCGCCGATCCGGAAGCCGCCTCATGAGTTGAGGTTGATACCGCAGGGTTCTCTGCCCCGGTGCTGGCTGCTGGGGCTGCGCTGTTATTCAGCCCGGCATTGCTGTCTGGCGCTGGGCTGTTGTTTGGTGTGGTATTGCTATCCGGTGCAGTCCTCATGATCGGGGCAGCACTGCTATCTGGCACAGAGCTGTTGTTGATTACTGCGTTGCTGCCAGGTGCGGCGCTGTTGTTGAGGGTGGTATCGCCATCCGTTGCAGTCCTCATGATCGGGGCAGCACTACTACCTGTCGCAGGGCTGTTGTTGATTACTGCGTTGCTGCCAGGTGCGGCGCTGTTGTTGAGGGTGGTATTACCATCCGCTGCAGTCCTCATGATCGGGGCAGCACTGCTACCTGTCGCAGGGCTGTTGTTGATTACTGCGCTGTTATTCGGCACCGCGCCACTTTCCGGTGCCGCGCTGTTGTTTAACACCGCATTGCTGTCCGTGGTCTGGCCGTTATTTACCGCAGTAAGGCTGTCGTTATTACCGGCAACGGGCGCCTCTGCCGACGCCGGCAGAGCCCACAATGCAGCCGAAAGCGACCCTGCAAGCATCGACTGTATCAACATTCTCATACTGCACTGTCCTCTTTCACCGCCACGTTTTGCGCTCCGCCTTTACGTTTCTCACGGCGATCTAACCAGGTCAGCCAGAACAGTTCGAAAACAGTACGAATAATGGTACCCAAAGAAGTAAGGGGGTTATCTTGCTTATATTCAGGCTGAATCCATGCATCCGCTCGCGCCAGCACCACACGCACCAGTTCGCGACGACGCGACAGCGGCATTGCGCCAAAGCTGAGACGAATGCTCTCTTCATCGCCGGAAATTTTGCTTGCCGGGATAGTAATCGTGCCGGATTTCAGCAACAGATCGATCTCTTCAATCGTGTCATGCTCATGACGGTTATCCGGTGCGTCCAGATGCGCGCCTCCCATTGAGAGATCGCTGGTCATAGTGCGCGAGGAAATACCGCTGGCGTAATGAATAATGGCCGGAATTTGCACCTCGATACGAATCGTTTTTCGTACCTGCTTGGTTTCACGCGCGACCGCAATCGCGGCCATTAAAATAATTAAGCTGAAGATCGCCCAGCCTACGTTAAGGGCAATCACGTAAGGATCGACACCAAAATAGTCATGCATCGTCGCACGCACGATACCCGCTACGATGCCAATGCTGAGCAATAGCGCAACGATGACGTGCGGGCGAACAATATGGAAATCGAAGAAGCCCTGATCCAGTACGCCGCCTTTGTCCGTTACGTTAAATTTGCCATGCTTAGGTGACAGCAATGTCAAAATCGTCGGAATCACCAGGTGGAAACACATGACGGTTTCATAAATTTCCCCCCAGAAGGTGTAGCGGAAACGGCCATTCATACGCGAGTTTACCGACAACGACAGCACCAGATGAGGCAGGACATAAGCAAAAATCAGCGATGCTGACGAATGGATAATATTCAGATTGAACAACAGATAAGCCAGCGGCGCGGTCAGGAAGATGACGCGCGGCAGACCAAACTGGAAATGCAGCATGGCATTGAGATAGCAAAGCCGCTGTTGCCACTTTAAGCCACGACCCAAAAGTGGGTTATCGACGCGGAAAATCTGCGTCATTCCGCGGGCCCAGCGGGTACGTTGTATTACGTGCAGGCCCAGACGTTCAGTCGCCAGACCTGCAGCCAGAGGAATGGCCAGAAAGGCCGATCCCCACCCACGACGCTGCATTTTCAACGCCGTATGGGCATCTTCGGTCACCGTTTCGACGGCGAAACCGCCAATCTCTTCCAGCGCAGAACGACGAATGACGGCACAGGAACCGCAGAAGAAAGTCGCGTTCCAGTTGTCATTACCCTGCTGCACCGGACCATAGAACAGCGCACCCTCATTAGGAATACTGCGCGCTGCGCGCAGATTGCGTTCAAAAGGATCGGGCGAATAAAAATAGTGCGGCGTCTGTAACAGCGCCAGCTTAGGATCTTTCAGGAACGGGCCCACCGTTGCCTGTAAAAATGTGCGGGTCGCTACGTGGTCGCAGTCAAACACGCAAATCAGTTCACCTTTTGTGATCTTCATTGCGTGATTAAGATTACCGGCTTTGGCATGGCTGTTATCGTCGCGCGTGATGTAGCCCACACCCACGTCGGCCGCGAATACAGCAAACTCCCGGCGTTTTCCATCGTCAAGCAGGTAAACCTTTATCTTGTCACGCGGATAGTCAATGCACTGTGCGGCCAGAACAGTGTCACGTACGACATCAAGACTTTCATTATACGTGGGGATATAGACATCAACCGTTGGCCACAGGCTGGTGTCCTCCGGCAGGGGTTCAATCGTTCGCTTTAATGGCCATGTGGTTTGCAGGAAGCCGAGTATAAGGATCAGCCAGACATACAGTTCCGCAATATATAAGCCAATGCCAAGAATCGCTTCGATTTCAGAATTAAAATACAGTGTTTCCGTCGTCCGCCACCATATATAGCGGGATGACATCAGGGCAGAAAGAATAACCATCACTACCGTTATTTTACGGCTTTTACTGAACCCCAATAAAAACACCATACCAATGCTAATCAAGCCAAAAATATACTGTTTTTGACTATCCATCGGCGTGATAATAATCACCGCAGCAACAGGTGCAAGCACCAGCAGCAGCAGGTAAAACCCAAGTTTACCCATGACCCACCCTGAAAGAGCTGTTTTTTTTAACCTGCCGGAGCAGGTCATTACATTTAGTAGTTACCGGTGTTAATTTGCGCCTGAACTTCGCCATTCCCCACCGTGATATTCAGAATGCTGGCGACACGCCTGGTGATCAGTTCGATATCAAAGGCAGCAGCAGAGGCAGGGCTGAAATCATAAACGGATTGCTGCGAGGCGTTGGCCTCACCCACACTTTCATCACGATGAATCTGCCCCAGGAGCGTATCGCCCAGCCGTTGCTGAAGAAAAGCGGTCACATCGCGATTGATATTCCGGCGATTGTCGCACTGGTTGAGGACAAAATAGTGACCGTGCCGGCTGTTCAGCGGCTGCCCAATCAGGCGGTTTTCTTCAATATGGGGTAACAGTGACACGGAGGCGGTATCCGCCAACATAACGACCAAATGCATATCGGCTAACGCCCTGATGGCTTTAAGCGCAGGTCCGGGTCCGGGAGGAAAGTCCGCTACCATCACCAGGCCGGGATAGTTCAGTAACGTATCAAGGCCTCGCTTGAGAAAATGCGGGTCTTTAGTCAGATTCTCTTCGAACCGCTCACGCTGGGCTTCGGTAACATTGCCGTAAGGCAGAACAAAAATGTTCCCTCCGGTCGTCAAAATAGACTGGCTCCAGTCAGCCTGCTCTTCTGAGCGAGCAACGAAACCCCGTCCGTCATTCAGGGGAACGCCGAAATGAAGACGCAATGCATTCTGTACATCAAAATCAATTGCCAATACCTTGCTACCCGATCGGGCCAGACTCCAGGCCAGATTGGCTGCCAACGTAGTTTTTCCCACCCCACCTTTGGGCGAGCACACACAAACTAACGGCATAAGGCAATCTTCTCCAGTAACGGTTTTAATAACGTTTCTTTAGGTAAATTCTCTGACGCGCTGTTACGCGCACGGAACAGATCGCTGAAGCGACCGTTCTCTGCTTCAGGACGTGCCGGGATTGAGGGGGCAGTGTCAGGTGCCGTTACCGGCGCATGCGTCTTCTGCACGGCGACCCCGGCCTGAGGCGTTGCTGAGGATGTCGGGAACAGGGAAGAGGAAGCGTGTGAAGCAGGCTCAGTCACGTCAGGAAGCGGCTCGCTGGCTGACAGGCTGTTTATGAGGGAACGGGAAGAGGCAGATGCAGGCGTCGACACCTGCGCGCTCTGAGTTAACGCTGAACCCATGTCCAGACTAAACTCATCACCCTGAATCGGTTGTGGCTGGGGTAAATCAATACGCTGGCCACCACTAAACGGCATTTGCTGATCGTCACTCGCCAGTTGACGAATGAGAGACCATTTACTTTTCTCCGCCGCTTCCTGCGATTGGCCTGACATATCCTGAAAGGCGATATCGAGCGTTTTTGTCTTTTCCTTAAAACGCTGTAAGTCGTCGTAATTCTTCATACACCACAACCTAAAACATAGGGAGGATTTTTCCAGGAATATATCATAATAATTTGAACACAGTGAGATAATTCTGATTACAAAACCAACAGATTCAATAAGAAAGCTTAATGCTAATTAGTTGTGTTTAGCAAAAAATGAGCACTAACTCACATATATTTCGTAAAATTATTGAGACAGCCTTAAGTAAAATATCAGCCTCAATGATTAACATCTAAGTATCTACTAACCCGGGGAGCATGGCTAACACAACTCCTTGTATTGGAAAGCAAAAAAAAAGCTGTCTCGTGTACTGTCGTTTTTACAGCATTCAGACGTTGGTGCTTAAGGGTTGTGAGAATATTGAATTATGGTTGGTAAAGTATTACTACGCGAATGCGTGGCCAACAAAACCTGTATTCTTCAAATCCGGCGGCACGTCACATCCCAGGATTTATGAATGCCGCGAACGGGCAGGGGAAGAACATGCCACTAACCAGCGGTGCATTTTGGCGATGAGTGATGCCAGGAAGGTAACGACAGCGTTGCGGGCTTCTACAGTCAAGCGGAATCACCTGTCGTTTACCTACAAGGATTCCGCCTGACAGGACATCTCTAGCGCGTCACATCACCTGACGCAATCAGTTGGTTTTCATCCTGATCAACCGCAAAACAGGCTATCTGCTGCTCACCGTACTGTTTCAGTTTCGGCTGCAACTGAACACAGGTGCCAAAACGGCGACGGCAGCGCGCATTGAACGCGCAACCCGGAGGCGGATTGAGCGGGCTGGGGAGTTCACCGGTCAGCTTGATACGTTCACGACGATCGTCAGGATTCAGACGTGGCGTGGCCGACAGAAGCGCCTGGGTGTAAGGATGGCGGGGATGAGCAAAAATCGCCTCTTTACTGCCCTTTTCAACGCAGCGTCCCAGGTACATCACCATCACGTCATCTGCAATGTGTTCAACCACCGACAGATCGTGAGAGATGAAGACATAAGACAGCCCCATGTCTTGCTGCAGATCCATCATCAGGTTAAGCACCTGCGCACGCACTGACACGTCCAATGCCGAAACCGGTTCATCTGCGATTAAGACATCCGGATCGAGCATCAGGCCACGCGCAATCGCAATACGCTGACGTTGTCCTCCGGAAAACATATGGGGATAACGGTCATAGTGCTCGGTTTTCAGACCGACTTTGGCCATCATTTCCAGCGTTTTTTCACGCCGCTCGGCTTTAGTGAGCGAAGTGTTAATGATCAGCGGCTCTTCCAGAATCTGGCTGACTTTTTTACGCGGGTTTAGCGAACCATAGGGATTTTGAAACACGATCTGAATTTTCTGTCGACGCAGCTTTTGCGCCTGCGGATCGTGTTTTAATAAATCCTGACCATGCCAGTAAAGCTGCCCTTCCGTCGGCGTTTCAATCATAGTCAGTAAACGGCCTAACGTGGATTTGCCGCAGCCTGACTCCCCCACCACGGCCAGTGTTTTTCCGCGCTCCAGGTTAAAAGAGACACCATCCAGCGCTTTGACCAGCCGCTCCTGACCAAATAAGCCTTTTTTCACCGGATAGTGTTTTTTCAGGTCAATAGCCTGCAGCAGATAGTCGTGCTTCGTTTTCTCAGGACTCATAGGTTGGTCTCCCGGCATCGTCCAGCGGATAGTGACATTTGGACTGACGTCCCGGAATCGTCCGCAGTTCAGGTTCTTCTTTACGGCAGCGATCGTTAGCATAAGGGCAGCGTGGATTCAGCAGACAGCCCATTGGACGATCGTATTTGCCTGGCACTACCCCCGGCAATGAGGCCAGGCGTGCTTTATCGGCCGCGAATTCTGGCAGCGCACGCAATAACGCCTGCGTGTAAGGATGACGGGGGGCTTTAAAGATATCGGACGCCTTGCCGCTCTCTACTACCTGGCCGGCATACATCACAATGATATGGTGGGCCGCTTCTGCCACCAGTGCCAGGTCGTGTGTGATCAGTATCAGCGCCATGTTTTCCTGCTTTTGCAGGTCCAGCAGCAGTTCAATGATCTGCGCCTGAATCGTCACGTCCAGCGCGGTCGTCGGTTCATCGGCAATCAGCAGCTTTGGACGACAGGCGATCGCCATCGCGATCATCACGCGCTGGCTCATCCCACCAGACAGTTGATGCGGATACACATCCAGCCGCGAGGCCGGATCGGGAATCCCCACCTGATTCAGTAGATCAATCGCCCGCTGGCGGCGGGTACTTTTATTACCGCCCTGATGGACCTTAATGGCTTCCATGATTTGGTAACCCACGGTATAGCAGGGGTTCAGGCTGGTCATCGGATCCTGAAAAATCATGGCCACTTCGGCGCCCACCAGCTGACGGCGCTCTTTTTCAGAGATACGCTTTAGATCGCGTTGGTTGAATTCGAGTTTTTCCGCCATCACCTTACCGGGGAAATCGATCAACCCCATGATAGCCAGAGAACTGACGGATTTACCCGAACCCGACTCACCGACAATGCCCACCACCTGGCCCTGTTCAACCTGATAACTGATGCGGTCTACTGCGCGGAACGGTGCCTTATCGTCGCCGAAATGCACCGATAACTTATCTACATTTAATAACGCCATCTCGGTGCCTCTTTACTGCTTGAGTTTCGGGTCGAGTGCATCACGCAAACCATCGCCCATCAGGTTAAATGCCAGCACGGTCAGCAGAATGACTAATCCGGGGAACGTCACCACCCACCAGGCACTTTGCGCGTACTGCAATACGTCGGAGAGCATAGTGCCCCACTCCGGCGTTGGCGGTTGCGCACCCATACCGAGAAAGCCCAACGCCGCCATATCAAGAATGGCGTTGGAAAACCCTAACGAGGCCTGAACAATTAACGGGGCCAGGCAGTTAGGCAGAATGTTCACAAACATCTGACGCAGCATACCGGCACCGGCGACACCTGAGGCCGTCACATAGTCACGATTGACCTCAACCAGTACCGCCGCGCGTGTCAGACGGATATAGTGCGGCAGCGCGACAAAGGTCAGAGCAATAGAAGCATTGACGATCGACGGACCAAAAATGGCGACCAGAACAAGGGCTAACAGCAGGCTAGGCAGCGCCAGCATAATGTCGACCAGACGCATAATCGTGGCATCAACCGCTCCACCGATATAGCCCGCCAGCAGGCCAAAAATCACGCCAAAAATCAGCGACAACACAACGACCATGCAGCCCACCAGCAAGGAAAGGCGTGCGCCGTACATCAAACGCGAGAGGATATCGCGCCCCACATCGTCGGTGCCCAGGATATAGCTCCAGCTTCCTCCCTCCTGCCACACAGGTGGATGCAGCAGGGCATCACGGAACTGCTCCGCCGGGCCGTGCGGTGCCAGCACCTCGGCAAAAATGGCAATCAACAGCATCAGAATGATGTAAACCAGCCCGATAACCGCGCCTTTGTTACGTTTAAAGTAGTGCCAGAACTCCTGAATCGGGGTCATCGGCTTAGGTGCGACATTCACACTCGCGGGATCAACGACAGACATGATGCCCCCTTATTTCTTATGACGTATGCGCGGGTTCACCACGCCATACAGCAGATCAACCAACAGGTTGACCAGGATAATCAGGATAGCCGTCAGTAGCACACCGCCCTGCACGACCGGATAATCACGGCGTTGCAGCGCTTCGATCAGCCAGCGCCCCAAACCCGGCCAGGAGAAGATGGTTTCGGTCAGGATGGCCCCTGCCAGCAAGGTGCCCACCTGCAAACCGATGACCGTCACAACCGGCAACATCGCATTACGCAGAGCGTGAACGACGATAACGCGCATACGCGTCAGGCCTTTCGCCCGGGCGGTGCGGATATAGTCTTCACCCAGCACTTCCAGCATAGAAGAGCGCGTCATGCGCACGATGACGGCAAGCGGAATGGTGCCCAGCACAATCGCGGGCAGAATCATATGCATGACGGCATCTTTGAAGTCGCCAGGCTCTCCCCAGATGAACGTGTCAATCAGCATAAAACCGGTCAACGGATGGCTGTCGTCCAGAAACACCGTATCTGCCACGCGACCTGAAACCGGTGTGAGATTGAGCTGGACCGACACCAGCATAATCAACATGATGCCCCACCAGAAAATCGGCATCGAGTAGCCGGTCAGGGAAATCCCGACCGCGGTGTGATCGAATACAGAACCACGTTTTACTGCGGCCAGAACGCCAACCGGAATCCCCACGGCGACGGCAAACATCATGGCGCAGATCCCCAGTTCCAGGGTGGCTTTAAAGCGCGGGACGAATTCAGTCCATACAGGAATGCGGCTCTTCAGTGAAATACCTAAATCACCGTGCAGCACACCGTTGATATAGTGCAGATACTGTTTCCACAGCGGCTGATCGAGCCCCATCATCGCCATTAACTCAGCATGGCGCTCAGGGGAGATACCGCGTTCACCTGCCATGATCAGCACCGGATCGCCCGGGATCATATGCACAAACGCGAAGGTCAATAATGTAATACCGATGAACGTTGGGATGACAAGCCCCAGACGCCGGAGTATGAACTGCAGCATAGGCGTAATTCTCAGTCGTTTTCCTCTGGCCCTGGCCAGAGATAACATTGCTCATTAACCGCATCCCGCGACAGCAGAACACGACGCAGGAAGCGCTTCTTTTTGTAAAAGTAATTAGCCGGAAAAAAAAGAGCAGATAACAGGCGACCTGACACGGTCGCCTGAGGGCCGGTAAAACCGGCCCTGACTGCAGTAATCCGAAAGGTTATTCCTGAATATCGACGGTATCGAAGTGATGTTTACCTAATGGATCAACGACATAACCAGTAACTTTCTTGCTTACAGGCTCATAAACGGTTGAGTGAGCGATGATCAGCGCAGGCGCCTGGTCATGCATGACAACCTGAGCCTGCTTGTAGTACTCAATACGTTTGTTGTGATCGGATTCCGCACGTGCTGGCTGAATCAAATCTTCAAACGGCTTGTAGCACCAGCGCGAATAGTTAGAGCCGTCTTTCGCCGCCGCACAGCTGAACAGCGTTGCGAAGAAGTTATCGGGATCCCCATTATCGCCAGTCCAGCCCATCATGACCGTCTGGTGCTCACCCGCTTTGGCACGTTTCAGGTACTCGCCCCATTCATAGGTGACAATCTTGGCTTTCACGCCAATTTTCGCCCAGTCAGCCTGAATCATCTCTGCCATACGGCGCGCGTTCGGGTTATAAGGACGCTGAACCGGCATTGCCCACAGATCGATAGAGAAACCATCCGGCATACCGGCTTCTTTCAGCAACGCTTTGGCTTTCTCTGGATCGTAGGCATAGTCTTTAACATCGT
Source organism: Pantoea sp. SGAir0180 (assembly GCF_043546245.1). Classification (NCBI taxonomy): domain Bacteria; kingdom Pseudomonadati; phylum Pseudomonadota; class Gammaproteobacteria; order Enterobacterales; family Erwiniaceae; genus Pantoea; species Pantoea sp. SGAir0180. The sequence continues at coordinate 3,678,681 of NZ_CP028071.1, forward strand.
TGTTATAGCTCCACATTGTCGGTGGAATCAGGTTTTTCGCTGGCTGGCCGGCGCCCTGATAAACCGCATCAATGATGGCTTTCTTGTTTACCGCCATGGTCAGTGCCTGACGCACTTTCACGTTATCCAGCGGTTTTTTCTCGGTGTTGAATGACAGGTAACCGACGTTCAGACCTGGCTGCTCCATCAGGTTAATTTTGCTGTCTTTCTTCATGCTGGCGATATCAGCCGGATTCGGATACGGCATGATCTGACATTCGCCTTTCTGCAGCTTGGCGTAACGTACTGACGCATCGGGGGTAATCGAGAAAACCAGACGATCGATTTTTGGCTTGGTTCCCCAGTAATCCGGGTTGGCTTTGTACAGGATACGTGAGTCTTTCTGGTACTGCTGAAGCACAAACGGCCCGGTGCCCACTGGATTCAGGTCAATTTTTTCAGGCGTGCCGGCTTTCAGCATGTTGTCAGCGTATTCTTTGGACATGATGGAAGCGAAATCCATGCCCAGATCAGCCAGGAAAGGCGCTTCAGGACGCGTCAGCACAAAGCGAACGGTATGATCGTCTACTTTTTCGATTTTGCTGATCAGCTTTGGCATATCCATACCTTCAAAGTACTCGTAGCTGCCGCCAGAGACGTTGTGGTACTTGTTGTTTTTGTCTAACTGACGCTCAAAAGAAAACACGACGTCATCCGCGTTAAATTCACGCGTAGGTTTGAAATCTTTAGTCGTTTGCCATTTCACGCCGTTGCGTAAATGGAAGGTATACGTTTTGCCATCAGCACTGACGTCCCACTTTTCAGCCAGTCCGGGTACCAGTTCGGTCGTACCCGTTTTGAATTCAACCAGACGGTTATAGATTGGAACAGAGCTGGCATCGTACGTCGTACCCGACGTAAAGAGTTGCGGGTTAAACCCTTCCGGAGAACCTTCAGAACAATAAACCAGGGTTTTCGCCTGAACACCTGCGGCTACGGTCATGGCGACGAGGCTCAGACCGACCTTCAGCGTCCTGGATTTGGCCAGGGAGTTGATCATGCTTTTGCTCCATTGTGATGTGTTGTTGTGTGCATTGCCCGACCTCTGGTTTTTTTATGCGGTTCAGGCGGTCCACCCTGATCGGGTGATAAGAGTGAGATATTTTTGTTTTGATAATGCTGATTGATAAGTACCCATCAGAAAAATCTGTATCTGCACCGTTATTGACGCATCAATTTGTCAACAGTTGCAAAGAACGTCAATACAACGGTTAGTTATTTACACAGAGTGTGAGGAATAGCAAGCAACGATAAAAAAAACCCTGCGCGCGCTAACGCCCTATATTGCACAGTGGCGTGGCTTTATTTCCGCGCATTCTGCTACGACAGGCATTGTTAAGCAGTCATTACCACTAAATAAAATCGTACATCATTTAGCGCCAAATGTTGGATATCTGAACGATTCCCTGTGCGTTATGACGTTCATACAGCGGAAAATGCTGATATTTTCTCGCAAAAATTTAACATTTTGTTTTTTTTACAGCATAACCAAAACTTATATTTCGCCTGCCAGCATCCCTCAGGCAACAAGGCCTGCATCGCCTTGAGACGGCAAAATAGCGGTCTGTCATGAAATTGCGCGGCAAGGATGTGTTATTGGTTTTTCACAAAATTACTGACATGAGATTTTCTAATAACAAACCCATAAAGGCTTGCTGTGATGACGTAATTTTCACAACACGTCATAAGCTCCGTCACAAACACAGATGACGATGACTATGTCAGGCCGCAGCAAAAAAGCTGTTTTATCATTGGGTTAAAAACTAAACAGAAAGAGTAAAGACGGCCCCTTTATTAACGAAACCCTGCGCATGCACGGCGCAAGCTGCCTTCGGCGGTTCTCCCCCGCTTTTATTGAGGCGAAAAAACCTGTCTTTGCAGACAGGTTGCTTAAACAGGGTCGGCGAGAGAGGATTAGGCTTACTGCGTAAGCCCTCTTCAGGCCGTTGCGTTCGCAACGTTGTCTCGCTTCGCCCGGCGCAAACCGCCTCCGGAGGTTCTCATCCTCTTTTATTCAGGCGAAAAAAAACCTGTCTTTGCAGACAGGTTTCTTAAATATGGTCGGCGAGAGAGGATTCGAACCTCCGACCCACTGGTCCCAAACCAGTTGCGCTACCAAGCTGCGCTACTCGCCGATGGGGGCGCATGTTACTGCTCCCCCTGATAAGCGTCAACCGCTTTTTGCGCTTTTAAGGCCAATCGCCTGGAAAGCAGGCGGTCAGCGGCTTCTCGGCGTTATCAATCCAAAATCCCTGTGTGATTACAGCGCTTTAGTCGCCGTTCTGGCTGGCGCCTGACACCAGTTGTTCGCCTGCTTAATTCCACCATCGGGCGAGGTATAACCCAGGCAGCCCAGAATCGTATCAAACAGCTCAACATGACGATGGGTTTTGCCCGTACGCTGTTGCGCCTGCAGTCGTTCAAAGTTTTCGCGATTCGTAGAGTCCGCCAGGTATTTGTCCGATGCCCAGACCATCATCGGCACGCGGAACTGCTCTGGTGGTGCCATCTCACGCGGCGTGCCGTGCAAATGCATATTGTCGCTAATCGATTCACCATGATCAGAGGCATAGAAAACAATCGCTTTCTTATCACGCAGCTGATCCAATACGCTGTCCAGCATGCTGTCGACGTAGAGTACCGAATTATCATAGGCATTAATCAACTGCGCTTTGCTACAGGTTTCATCCACGCCCATGCATTCAGGCTGGTAACGCGCAAAACTGCGCGGATACCGTTGCGAATAGAGGTAATGGGAACCTTTGGTATGCAACACAACCAGATGCTTACCTTTTGGATAACGCTGCAATGATGCCTGCAGCTCAGGTACAAGCAGCATATCATCCACTGACTTGCCCTGATTGCGTGGTTCTGAACCGATCTGCTCACGGAAAGAGAAGTTATTAGCGTTGATGTTATCGTAGAACCAGACTTCACTCTGCATCGCAAACAGCTCTGAGGTGAAGCCTAGCTCTTTCATTACCGCGAAAACATTTTGCTCTTTTAACGTCCGGCCAGGATTATCCATGGTGCCGCCTTCACGTACAAACATACAACGTAGAGACAGCTTGGTCGCGGTATCACAGGATTCACCGCGGAATGCGACCAGATTCTTCTCCTGAGAAAGCTTCGGCGTGGTATTACGCTCGTAGCCCAGCAACCCCATATGGTCCCAGCGCGTGGTTTCGCCGATAACAAACACAACGTAAGTATCATCTAAGCCCGGCGGCGCAACATAGGTAAACTTTTGGGCAGGATCCAGCAGTTCATGGTTTTCCAGCGTTTCGTCGACTTTCGTCCAGGTAAACAGGCCCAGCGCGGCCAGCCAGTTAGAGGGTAAATAGGAGTGCGCAACTACGCCGCCATAACTGGGCAGATCGATATTGGTCACTTCCTCATTGTTTTTTTGCAACTTATCAAGGTAGCGGATGGGCAGCCAGACGAGGGCGACGCAAGCCAGCAGGATAAGCGTCGGCTTAAGACGCTGTCCTGGTGTGCGCAGTTGCTCATTGAGTGTCATGCTAAGACTGTTACGCCAGATGAAGAACAACGGCAGCGCACTGGCCAGGACCATCCACAAAATGAAGTGATAGCCCACGACCTCTTTAGACAAATCGGTATCGGTTGTCATCACGGATGCAACAATGCCATAGCCGATAACCACATTAAAAAAGGCCATGTAATAGGCGGCGGCGACAGAAATCAGCACGATCAACGTGGCCAGAATACGGTAAAACACTCTTCCACCCAGCGATAACAGCCGCATCAGGAAAAACGTTAACAGTACGATAGCCACAACCTCTGTAAGCGCGGTGAGCCAGGCTGTCACAGTTGAGGTTGTCAACAGTCCCGCAAAGCGGCGATAAAAAATCGGCAAATTCAGCAGGATACCGAGATACAAAGCCAGCAAGAGCGACAGCTTTTGCTGTGTTAATGATTTTATATAATTCATGAAAAATGGAGTTTCCCCGGACTAAGCGCTTAACCAAACGTTAATCTGACTGCCATATTTCTGCAGAGTTCGCGAATTAAGCAAGCCGGTTAAATAAGAAGAGAATTCTGAGCGTTTTGACATGCCCTGATATAAAGCGGCACAGTTAAGCACGCGGCCACGCTATAAACCAGAAAATAATCCTGTTCAGCACGATCCGGGAAGTGGGCCAGAAGAGAAAGTAAGGAAGGGCCTGGAACCAGGCCCTTGATCGCTTAGCGAATAATGTTCAGTGTTACGTCAATATTGTTACGTGTGGCATTTGAGTAAGGACACACGATGTGCGCGGCATCAACCAGCTTCTGTGCTTCTGCTTCATCCATGTCAGGCAAGTGGATATTCAGCGTCGCTTCGATACCAAAACCATTTGGGATTGGACCAATTCCGACTTCACCTTCAATCCATGCATCTTTTGGCATCGCAATCTTGTCGCGGCCAGCAACAAATTTCATCGCACCCAGGAAGCAAGCTGAGTATCCCGCTGCAAAAAGCTGCTCTGGGTTAGTGACTTCGCCACCTGCGCCGCCCATCTCTTTTGGCACACCCAGTTTGACATCCAGCACGCCGTCAGAAGACGTTGCGCGGCCATCACGACCACCGGTAGCTTTAGCTTTTGCACGGTAAACCACTTGTTCTAAAGACATCGCTTTTCTCCATTGCACTATTTAATCGCTCGCTACTCATCACAACGTAGTCGAACAGTGAAGGTTAATTTACTGCCTGTACTCATTAGAAAATTTAGCGCGGAGCCATCAGTTTGTCACGTAACTGGTTGAGCTGTAGCTTAAGCGCATACATCTCGTCCTCGCTACAGTCTGACGCACACTGAATGTCATCAGGAATACTTTCAGCCTGCTGACGTAAAGCCCACCCGGCATCCGTTAAGCTGACCACCACCTGACGTTCATCCTGACGGGAACGCTGACGGTTGATTAAGCCCGCATTTTCCAGACGTTTCAACAGCGGCGTCAGCGTCGCTGAATCCAGAAAAAGCCGTTCGCCTATTTCTGACACCGTGAGTGAATCCTGTTGCCACAGCACCAGCATGACCAGATATTGCGGATAGGTAATATCCATCTGGCTAAGTAACTTGCGATAGACTTTATGCATCGCCAGATTGGCGGAATAAAGTGCGAAGCAAAGTTGCTGATCGAGCAACAGTGGCGCTGCTTTCACTTTTTTGTCATCTTGATAACTGTTCATGGAAGTAATATAGATAGCACACTAGTTAATTGCAAGCAATTTATGACAGCCGGGGGTAGTGCATGCAGGATTCTTTGGAAGAACAGGCACGACGCTATGCCACGCAGGTCCATGCTGAATCAGGACAGCGGCGTAAATATACCGATGAGCCCTATATTGTTCATCCGACAGCCGTGGTGGAGTTGGTCAGAAGCGTAACCGATGACCCGGTTATGCTGGCCGCTGCCTGGCTGCACGATACTGTAGAAGATACGGCGACGACACTCAACGATATTGAAAATCATTTCGGCCCGGAAGTGGTCCGACTGGTTGAAATGCTGACCGATACCGCGCCCACGCAGGCAAAAAATCGGGCTGCCAGAAAAATGGCGCATTTCCGTCATACTGCCCAGGCCAGTCCTGAAGCGCAAACTATAAAGCTGGCCGATATTATTGATAACACACGGGCCATCGTCCGCTTCGATCCGCACTTCGCCCGCGTTTACCTGATTGAAAAGAAAATTCAGATTGGCCTGCTCAAAGAAGGCAGTGAAGTACTCTGGCATCAGGCCTCGACAAATATTGAAAAGGGCATTGCACAGCTAAGTCAGGCACCGTACAGCGTGCCCGAGAACTGGTTTATAAAGCAGGCAGCGCGGTACGGCGGGTTACGTTGACGCTGACTGAGTATCTTTCTCACAGCAGGTAAACGCCAGCCATAGTCGAATCTGAACGCAGCGCTGGCTGTTCCGGTTCCCGAAATGTGTCACCGGGCCTGTCATCCGAATCCCTGTGCTGCGAGTACGCCGCTGTTTTTTCCTGATGGCAGACGCCGTGGAAACGTAACGGTGTAATAATAACGACGACAGGGCCAGCAATAGGCTTTTGAAAGAGATCCAAATCCAGGTTAAATCAGTAATAATTTACCTTTAACGAGCACACTTTTATTACTGTGATAATAATCACGATAGCCTACAAAAACGATGGACTTATAAAGATAATAGAATAGGGTAATATGATGTTTAATGAGAGTTGAAACATTATGATTATCTTAAACAATCCTGCCCTGTTATCTAAATGGTTTAACCTTGACAATATTATCGTCAATCATCGCCCTTAATCCTTTCCTTTTACCGTTCTGAGCACTCGCTGGCTTATACCTCCGGTGTCGCGGGTGCACGCACGCGCATCCTGATTTCATTAAGACTGCATAAATAGTGTCGTCCTGTTGCATCGCTTTTCTCGCTCTTTTTACAGGCTACGTACCCTGCCGTCTCAGCGAAATTCATGGACATTTAAATTTAAAAGAATGGCCACGCCTGATTTTTATTTATTTGCAAAAGTCACGGCACCGGCATGCCTGAATAAAAGGAAGAGCAATGAATAACTTTAAACATTTACCGGAACCTTTTCGCATTCGTGTTATTGAACCCGTTAAACGGACGACCCGCGAATATCGCGAGGCGGCAATAATAAAAGCGGGTATGAATCCCTTTTTACTGGACAGTGAAGACGTTTTTATTGATCTCCTCACGGACAGCGGCACCGGCGCAGTGACACAAAACATGCAGGCCGCCATGATGCGGGGCGACGAATCATACAGTGGAAGCCGCAGTTACTATGCATTAGCCGATGCCGTGAAAGCCATCTTTGGGTATGAATATACCATTCCGACTCATCAGGGCCGTGGTGCAGAGCAAATTTATATCCCGGTATTAATTAAAAAACGTGAAAAGGAAAAAGGCCTCGACAGAACCAAAATGGTGGCTTTTTCTAACTACTTCTTCGACACCACGCAAGGACATAGCCAGATTAACGGCTGCACTGTCCGAAACGTTTATATCAAAGAGGCTTTCGATACCGCAGTACGTCATGATTTTAAAGGCAATTTCGACCTGCAACGTCTGGAAGACGGTATAAAGGAAGTGGGTGCCCGTCACGTGCCTTACATTGTGGCGACGATCACCTGCAACTCTGCTGGAGGGCAACCTGTCTCCCTGGCCAACTTAAAAGCCATGTACCAAATCGCAAAGCAATATGACATTCCTGTGGTCATGGATTCAGCCCGTTTCGCTGAAAATGCCTACTTCATCCAGCAACGTGAAAAAGAGTACCAGGGCTGGACAATCGACGCGATTACCCGGGAAAGCTATCAATATGCCGACATGCTGGCGATGTCGGCCAAAAAAGATGCCATGGTGCCAATGGGCGGCTTGCTCTCCTTCAAGGACGACCGCTTCTTTGACGTCTATACAGATTGCCGAACACTGTGCGTCGTGCAGGAAGGTTTTCCCACCTATGGCGGCTTAGAAGGCGGTGCGATGGAACGGCTGTCAGTAGGGCTTTACGACGGGATGCGTCAGGACTGGCTGGCCTATCGCATCAGCCAGATTCAGTACCTGGTAGACGGGCTGGAATCCACAGGTGTGACCTGTCAGCAGGCTGGAGGGCACGCTGCTTTTGTCGACGCCGGTAAATTATTGCCTCATATTCCCGCCGATCAGTTTCCGGCTCAGGCCCTGGCCTGTGAGCTGTATAAGGTGGCAGGCATTCGGGCGGTAGAGATTGGATCATTTTTGTTAGGTCGCGATCCGAAAACGGGTAAACAGTTGCCCTGCCCGGCTGAATTGCTGCGTCTGACCCTTCCCAGGGCCACCTACACGCAAACGCACATGGATTTCATCATTGAAGCATTCGGACATGTGAAAGAGAATGCGGCCAACATAAAAGGCTTAACCTTCATCTATGAGCCTGAGGTATTGCGCCACTTCACTGCAAAACTTAAAGAGATTTAACCGTCATACCTGTAAAGTGAGCGGCTGTCAGCGACAGCCGCTCTGCCGCATCGCTCTGTTAACCTCACAACAATAAAAATGATAAACATGAGATACCGTATTGAGAGGACACCATGGACGATCATCCACATCAAAAACATTCCGCTTTTTGGGGCGTGATGGTTATTGCCGGCACGGTCATCGGTGGCGGCATGTTTGCACTGCCCGTCGATCTGGCCGGCGCCTGGTTTTTCTGGGGCACTTTTATCCTGGTGATCGCCTGGTTTTCCATGCTGCATTCCGGTCTGTTATTGCTGGAGGCCAATTTAAATTACCCACCAGGCTCAAGCTTTAATACATTAACCAAAGATCTGCTGGGTCAAAAATGGAATGTAGTTAGCGGCATTACCGTTGCGTTTGTGCTGTATATTCTGACGTACGCCTATATCTCAGCCAATGGTGCGATTATCAGCGAAACGCTGTCCGCTCACACGGGCCTGACTTTGCCTGCCCGCGTCGTTGGCATCGGCACCGCGGCAGGTGTTGCTGGCGTGCTGTGGATAAGCTCACTGGCAACAAGCCGGATTACATCCCTCTTTCTCGGCGTTAAAATCCTCGCCTTTATCATTGTTTTCGGTTCATTATTTTTTGACGTTGACTATGCCATTCTCAGCGATGCCAGCAGCCTCAGTGACACGCATTCTTACTTCGCCTGTATCTTTATGGCTATCCCTGTCTGCCTTGCTTCATTTGGTTTTCATGGCAATATTCCCAGCCTGATAATTTGTTATGGCAAGCAGAAAGACAAGCTGGTGAAAAGCCTGGTTCTGGGCTCCTTACTGGCGCTGTTTGTCTATCTTTTCTGGTTGTATTGCACTATGGGCAATATCCCGCGCGAAAGTTTTAAAGGCATTATTGCGTCGGGGGGCAATGTTGACGCCCTGGTGAAGTCGTTTATGGGCACCCATCCCGACAGAGTTATTGCCTTTTTCCTGCTGGTTTTTTCTAATCTTGCCGTTGCCAGCTCTTTTTTTGGCGTCACGTTGGGGTTATTCGATTATCTGGCGGACTTGTTTAACATAGAAAATACCGCCGTTGGGCGAGGCAAAACGGTGCTGCTCACCTTTCTTCCCCCCAGCCTTTTGTACCTGATCTTTCCAAATGGCTTTCTCTATGGCATTGGCGGCGCAGGCTTATGCGCAACGGTGTGGGCCGTCATCGTGCCTGCCCTACTGGCAATACAGTCCCGGAGACGCTTTCCCGACCAAATTTTTACCGTGTGGGGTGGCAGAATCATTCCCGCCATGGTCATCATTTTTGGTGTCGTTGTGATTGTCTGCTGGGTAGGTAACGTACTGGACGTGTTACCGAAGCTTGCCTGATAAGACACTGGCAGGAAATACGGATGGCGTTGTGTGCTGGAGGCTAAACAGCCGGCCACCCTTGTGACCGGCCTCACCTGTAAACGGGTGGGTTTTAAAACTTAATCAAGCAGCTGACGTCCAAGATACGGATTGGCGTGAAGTAATTTCATCAATTTCTGTGCCGTTGCTGAAGGGCGCGTACGCTGTGCTTCCCAACTTTTAACCGAAGAAACGCTAACACCCATGATTTTTGCAAACTCATCGACCTGCATTCCCGCCATTTCGCGCAGACGTTGCGGCTCTGGCATTGCAGGTTGACGCTGAGTTTGCAGCGCAACAGGGCTGTTATCACGTGTCAAAACAATCTGCTCAAGGCTGCTGAGCAATTCAAACATAGGATCTTTTAACTCCATAGAGAACTCCTTAAAACTCACTATGAATCACGTGAAAGAAGGTACACGAACCTGAAATCAGGTTCAGAAACCGGACTAAGCAAGCTGCATCCCATAAGAGTTTGTATTTATGATGAAAATCTTATGGGACACAGCCTGTACTGCACCGCTGCTTAAACATGACAACGCAATGCAACATATGCCGGGAGACTAAGTATGGATAGAGACCTGACAATTTGCAGTGCAAATTAAACATTTTTTTTAACTTTACAATTCTGAAAAAAGGCTAAAAACCCTAACCGTTTGATGCAATTGATTTTGTTGATACGGCATCCACTTCGCGTTCCGATCTTTTTTTCTTCACCCTTTTCGGTGAATAAATCGTCAGAACCCCGCACGCGCTTACAACAAAAGAATTTGCAAAATATGCGCCAGATCTTTCGATTTTCTACAACAAAACGGTCAGTACCAGCAATTTATCAAGCTACGCACTGGCGATGCCGTGGCTGTCGTGCCGCCAGCGCCCAAAGACATAACGGTTATCAGGCAATCACCAGTACGATTAATCCTGCTCTGTCATTTGGACAGGCCCTTCCCATAGCGAGCCAGAGCAACGGGTTGCACTACTTTAAGGCAACTGAACAATGAAAGGGCATTTAGAGGATAGTTGTTAATACAGCCTGCACCCGGTACGGGATGCTCAGGCAGTGAGCGCGGTCCGGGCAGGCTTAACAAAGGGCGTCTGAACAGGCCCCGATCCGGGTTTATTCTTACTGCCTTTACAGCACGAGCCGCCCCTTATCGGGTATGGAAAAAAGCCTTTTCACTGCTCTTTAACAGGCTTTGTAAACGGATGAGGCCCTGATTTTACGTTTAACCTCTTTTTTCTTACCCATAATGGCCTGACAGCGCGCTTTCACATTGTGTGGCCATTAACGTTTGTTCTATTCTTTAGGCCACTGCTTACCCGGACATCAGCCAGTTTTACTGACAGGAGTTGAACCCATGGCTTCAGGAATTTCCCGCGTCCTGGCACGCAGCGGCATTATGCTGGCTGGCGTGCTTATCGTTCTGCAACTCACCGCGTGTGGTGATAAAGAAGGCGAACAACGCAAAGCGTTTATCGATTTCATGCAAAATACCGTTATGCGTAGCGGTGAACATCTGCCGAGTCTGAGTGAAAACCAGAAACAGAGTTTTGGTCCCTTTGCTGGGGATTACGCGATTTTGTATGGTTTCTCACAACAGGTGAATAAGACGGTCGATCAGGGCATGCGCCCGGTCGTGGATGAGCTTTCTGCTATTCGCGTGCCGCAGGACTACCTGAGTCGCCGGGATTCTCTGGCTCAGGCCACCAGCGCCCTGACCGTCGCCACCCAACAACTCGAAAGCGCCAAAATGCAGGCGGATAAGAGCAAAGCCGGTTTGAAACAGTCTGACGATCTGAAAAAGGTTTTCGATACCGCCTATGACAAGGTCGTCACTCAGCCTGCCGCTCAGTTGATCCCATTGTTACCTAAACTCCAGGCGCTTAGTCAGGATGCGGTTAAAACTGGTGAATTTCTTCAGGCACAGGGGACACGCGTCAGTTTTAATAATGGCGGAGTCCAGTTCCCTACTCAGGAACAGGCTACCCAGTACAACAGCCTGATGACCAGTTTATCAGCGAATGTCCAGGCACTGACTCAGGCCAAGAATGCCGTTCAGGGCACGGGACAATAAATTTCACACGGACAGATTAGCGACTGTCCACCTCATAATCACTTCACCACGCGCTTACGCTTCATAAAAACGGGCCAGATCAAAATGTGATCTGGCCCGTTTTTTATTAAATTAAGTTGTGACTTTAATCACATTTTATAAACAAAGCAGCATGATAAAAGTGTGATAAATATCACTTAAAGTAAAAAGAAACGGTCAGAAAGTGGTCATAACTTTCCTGTATGACCCTTATTTTGTGATCTAAATCACTTAAAACGCCCCTGTCACCCCGTCATAAATGTGACCTGCATCACTCATGGGGTCACCCACTACGCAGGCCAATATTCGCGTGATAAAGTCCGCCTGCATACAGTAATACTGACGGCGCATCGCCGTAGTGGCTAAACAAAAACAAACGCGCGCTCCTGTTGCAGCGCGTCTCAACAAGGGGTGGGCTTATGTCCTCATCAGTAAAGGTCAAAGTTCAAAGCTTTGGTCGCTTTTTGAGTAATATGGTGATGCCTAACATCGGCGCGTTTATCGCCTGGGGTATTATCACCGCGCTGTTTATTCCAACGGGCTGGATTCCAAACGCAACACTGGCGAAACTTGTCGCCCCGATGATCACTTACCTGCTGCCATTGCTAATTGGCTTTACAGGTGGACGTCTGGTGGGAGGCGATCGCGGCGGTGTGGTGGGTGCCATCACGACAATGGGCGTGATTGTCGGTGCTGATATGCCGATGTTCCTCGGCTCGATGATCGCAGGCCCGCTTGGTGGCTGGGCAATCAAGTCATTTGACCGCATGGTTGACGGCAAAATCAAAAGCGGCTTCGAAATGCTGGTTAACAACTTCTCTGCCGGGATCATCGGCATGTTGTTGGCGTTGCTGGCCTTCCTGGCGATTGGTCCCCTTGTCGAAGGTTTGTCACATATCCTGTCCGCTGGCGTCAATTTGATGGTGCAAAATAACCTGCTGCCATTGACGTCTGTCTTTGTCGAACCGGCAAAAATCCTGTTTCTTAATAATGCTATTAACCACGGCATCTTCTCACCGTTGGGGATTCAACAGGCAAGCGAAGCCGGTAAGTCAATCTTCTTCCTGATTGAAGCCAACCCAGGCCCGGGTATGGGCGTACTGATGGCCTATATGTTCTTTGGTCGTGGTAGTGCGAAGCAGTCTGCCGGCGGTGCGGCTATCATCCACTTCCTGGGCGGTATTCACGAAATCTACTTCCCTTATGTCCTGATGGCACCACGCCTGCTGCTGGCCGTGATCCTCGGCGGTATGACCGGCGTGTTTACTCTGACGGTTCTGCATGGCGGCCTGGTTTCCCCTGCCTCACCGGGATCTATCCTGGCGGTATTAGCCATGACGCCAAAAGGCGCTTATTTTGCGAATATTGCCGCCGTCTTCGCTGCTTTTGCTGTTTCCTTCGTGGTCTCTGCTATTTTGCTCAAAACCAGCAAAGTGAAAGAAGACGATGATATCAAAGCGGCTACGCAGCGCATGCATGATATGAAAGCCGAGTCAAAAGGGCAGGCGGTGTCAGGTGCCGCGGTTGCCAGCGATGCGATGAGCGTTGACCTGAACCATGTGCGTAAAATCATCGTGGCTTGTGATGCCGGCATGGGGTCAAGCGCTATGGGGGCAGGCGTACTGCGTAAGAAAGTTCAGGATGCAGGCTTAACGCATGTGTCGGTAACCAACAGCTCCATTAACGCGCTGCCGGGTGATGTTGACTTAGTCATTACGCATCGCGATTTGACCGAACGCGCCATTCGTCAGGCTCCTCATGCCCAACACATTTCACTGAATAACTTTCTGGACAGTGCTCTGTACAGCACGCTGACCCAGCGCCTGGCGGCGGCAAACCGGAGTGAAGCGAACCGGGAAGTCGTACAGAAAACATTGGGTGACAGCTATGATGACGGCAGTGCCAACCTGTTTAAACTGGGGGCGAGCAATGTGTTCCTGGGACTGAATGCCAGTAATAAAGAGCAGGCCATCCGCTTTGCGGGTGAGCAGTTGGTGAAAGGGGGTTATGTTCAGCCCGAGTACGTTGATGCGATGCTGGAGCGGGAAAAGCTGACGCCGACATACCTTGGCGAATCGATCGCGGTCCCGCACGGCACGGTTGAGGCTAAAGACCGGGTGCTGAAAACCGGTGTGGTTTTCTGCCAGTACCCTGCTGGCGTGCAGTTTGGTGATGAACCCGATGAGGTGGCGCGCCTGGTCATTGGTATCGCCGCCCGCAATAACGAGCATATTCAGGTGATCACCAGCCTGACCAACGCACTTGACGATGAGCAGGTCATTGAAAAACTGGCTCATACCAACAGCGTTCAAGATGTGCTGGATCTGTTATCAGGCAAGCCAGCGTTAGCCTGATTCGGTCCGACATTTTCCCTGGGGCGGTTATGCCCGTCCCACTTTGTTGGGGCGGACATGCCCGCCCCGTTGTCATTTGATATGGGTCAAAATTATGAAAGCGTTACATTTTGGAGCGGGTAATATTGGTCGCGGTTTTATTGGTAAACTGCTGGCAGACGCAGGTATTGAGCTGGTTTTCGCAGATGTGAATCAGACGGTACTGGATGCCCTGAATGCACGTCATGAATATCCTGTGCATGTCGTCGGTGAACAGGCCAACGTCGACATCGTTACAGGCGTCAGCGCCGTTAACAGTACCAGCGACGATATTATCCCTCTGATCGCTGAAGTTGATCTCGTTACCACTGCGGTTGGCCCGCAAATCCTGGAACGCATCGCCACCAGCGTCGCCAAAGGTCTGGCCAAACGCAGTGATAACGGCAATGTTCAGCCGCTAAATATTATCGCCTGTGAAAATATGGTTCGCGGTACCAGTCAGCTCAAACAGCATGTGCTCCAGGCACTACCGTCCCAGTATCACGCCTGGCTTGAGGCGCATGTTGGCTTTGTCGATTCTGCGGTTGATCGTATTGTACCGCCTTCTGAAGCCGGCAGTGAGGATCCGCTGGAAGTCACCGTGGAAACCTTCAGCGAATGGATTGTGGATAAGACCCAGTTTAAGGGCGATCTGCCCACCATGCCGGGCATGGAACTGACTGACAACCTGATGGCCTTTGTTGAGCGTAAGCTTTTTACACTCAACACCGGCCACGCGATTACGGCCTACCTGGGACAACGGGCTGGCCACCAGACCATCCGCGATGCCATTCTTGATGAGGGTATTCGCGCCGTCGTTCAGGGCGCCATGGAAGAGAGTGGCGCGGTGCTCATCAAACGTTATGGGTTCGACGCCGATAAACATGCTGCCTATATCCAGAAAATCCTGGGCCGCTTTGAAAATCCTTACTTAAAAGATGATGTTGAACGCGTGGGTCGGCAGCCACTTCGTAAGTTAAGTGCGGGCGATCGCCTGATTAAACCAACGCTGGGCACACTGGAATACGGATTGCCGCATGCCAATTTGGTGAAAGGGATTGCGGCCGCCATGCACTACCACAGCGACCAGGATCCGCAGGCGCAAGAGCTGGCTGCACTGCTGGCGGAAAAAGGGCCACAGGCAACCCTGGCTCAGGTATCTGGCCTGGAGGCTGACAGTGAGATTGTAAAAGAAGCCGTTAGCGCCTGGCACGCCATGGCATAATAACGCCATGTTAGCAATCCAGATCGGGGGCGATGACGTCGCCTCCGACAGCAGTACGACATTGACGCAGGCCATAATGGAAGAAAAGCAGGCTTTTGAAAATCGTGTGCTTGAACGTCTGAACGCGGGGCGATCGGTGCGGAGCTTTCTGTTCGCCGCAGTTGAACTGCTGGCCGAAGCCGTTAATGTGCTGGTGTTACAAGTATTCCGTAAAGATGACTACGCCGTGAAATACGCCGTGGAGCCCCTGTTGCTGGGCGACGGCCCGCTCGGCGAGCTGTCGGTCAGGCTTAAGCTGATTTATGGCCTTGGGGTGATTAGTCGTCATGAATATGAAGATTGTGAACTGCTGCTGGCCCTGCGCGAAGAGCTGAATCACGACGCGGGCGATTATCGTTTTACCGATGATGAAATCCTGGGTCCTTTCGGTGAATTGCATTGCGTCTCAGCCTGGCCGCCGGTTCCCACCTTACAGACAGACGATCCCGCCTTACAGGCGATGCAGCAGCAACGCTACCTGCAAATGGTGCGCTCCACGATGGTCCTGTCTCTGACAGAACTCATTTCCCGTATCAGCCTGAAACAGGCGTTTAAGAAGGCATCCAGCTAAATCCTGCGGGGAGCCTGAACCGCTCCCTCTTTCACCCTTCTCCCGAGAATCTGTCGTGAATTTGGTGTATCCTTAGCCTGTTTTCCTCAACGATTTGTTGTCATGAAAGAGCAAGAAAAGAACGAAATTAAACGCCTCAGCGATCAACTGGACGCGCTGAACCGTAAAGAGCCTCAGCTACTGGAAGCGGGTGATGCTGAAAAGCTGGGCGCGCTTTTAAAAGAGAAAGAAACGCTGGTGACGGAAATTGAACGTCTGCGCAATCAGCGCGACGCCAAATTGAGCCAGGAAGCGCAAAAACTGCAGAAACTGCCGTTCAGCCGCGAAATTACCAAAAAAGAACAGGCCAATCTGGGTGCCTTAAAGAAAAGTGTACGCGGCCTGGTTGTCGTGCACCCTATGACCGCGCTGGGACGAGAAATGAACCTGCAGGTCATGACAGGCTTTGCCAAAAGCGCCTTTTGATGTGTGCGATCAGGCAGCCGCCTGATCCACCGCATGCTGGCCAGTAGCCATATTCACCTGCTCTGCCAGCGTATCCAGCAGCGTATAACGACGGCGGTATTCGGCCCGCTTCTTGCTGGCAATTTCCTCAAGCGTTTTTCGTGGCAACATCAGCGGCAGTGCAAACATGCCATCAGCGCGGGCCTGACCATTCAGCGTCAGCCAGAATTCACTATAGCTGGCGAAAAACTTATCACCTTTGCTGTGACGATAACGCAGGCTACGAAAAACATGGGTTTCGTCGCCAACCGCCGCAATTTTCTTAACGCCGCATTGCTGAGCCAAAATAAATACAACTTCCATTAACAGGCGTTTAGGAAATAAGCCGTGTGCGGCTTTCGTTGCATCACGAATAACATCATTTGAGATATGTTTACGTGGTCCCTGCAAACCACCAATCAGCAAAGTTCGCTGTTTTTCGTCATTCATAATGGTAAATGACAGAGAAGCCAGCGCCTCATTTTCATAACGTAAAACAACCGTGACTTCCCCTTCACGATCGAAATATCCGGAGCGACAAGTAATATTGAACGCTTCATTATTTTTACCTTCAAACCTGGCAAGGACTGTCTCCTCTCCGCTTTGCAGAATCTGGCGAAGCTGACTGTTCTCCAGACTTCCCATCAACGCATAATGATCAAGAATCGCCTGCGCCCGTTGCGCGACGCTCATCCCCGCACGCAGATAGGGGCGATGAAGTTTTGCAGGTAACAGCCCCTGTACGTGCAACAACTGGGTGATTCTTGGTAACGCAGAAAGTTGCTGTAAATAACGCAAAGTCGTAACAGGCGCAATAAGCGTTCTTAAAGCAAATTTAAGCCGGAAAAGACGGCTACGCCAGAGTTTGTTAGGGACGTACTTTCCGCTAAGTAACTGGAAAAATAAACCGGCGCAGGAATCCGCCGTCACATCATGTGTAGTATAAATAGACATAGCCTACGTTCTTATTAGTCTGATAGTGACACTGATGATAAAACGACCGGCATCAACGGCAGGTTAATGACTCAAATTGTTAAAAATTTAGCGGGATAAACTCACGCTTCGTTTAATGATTGTTTAGAATGCTAAGCCTGTCTGGCTGTTGCAGGTAAGAACGGCGGTTTCAGAATTGTAAAATGCGGGGCGGCAGCATCGCTAAGCAAGCGTTACTATTGCGTCAACGAGGATTATCAGGGGTAAGGAACATCCTGCGGGCGTAAAAAAACCGGCAGAGCCACTCTGCCGGTTGAAAGTACCTGTGGCGCTTAGCGCTTACTTAGCGGATGCGAAGCGCGCTGCCGCCTCGTCCCAGTTAACCACGTTCCAGAAAGCTTTGATGTAATCCGGACGTTTGTTTTGATACTTCAGGTAGTAGGCGTGTTCCCACACATCCAGACCGATGATAGGGTAACCCGATACGCCAGCGATCGCTTCGCCCATCAGGGGGTTGTCCTGGTTAGCGGTTGAAACCACGGCCAGTTTGTCACCTTTCTTAACCAGCCAGGCCCAACCGGAGCCGAAACGGGTCGCTGCCGCTTTTTCAAACTCTTCCTGGAATTTTTCTACGCTGCCGAAATCTTTTTCAATCGCAGCTTTCAGCTCGCCCTGCAGCGTGGTGCCGGTTTTCAGGCCTTTCCAGAACAGGCTGTGGTTAGCGTGACCACCCGCGTTATTGCGCAGCGGGCCTTTTTTATCTGCTGGCAGCTGATCCAGTTTGGTGATCAGTTCATCGACAGGCAGATCGGCAAATTCAGTCCCTTCCAGCGCCGCATTGGCGTTGTTGACATAAGTCTGGTGGTGTTTGGTGTGATGGATTTCCATCGTCTGCTTGTCAAAATGCGGTTCCAGTGCGTCGTAAGCGTAAGGCAGGGATGGCAGTGAATAACTCATGTTCTTCCTCTCCATTTAGTGTTTGAGCAGCACGACAATGTCGGCACGTGCCGCGTAAGCAGTCGTATCATTATAGTTAAATTCATGATCGGTAAAAGCGTAATCAATGCCCTATTAAACATAAGGTTTTGAAAAAGCATGCAAAGCAGCCAGATTTTTCGGTGGCGGAAAGCCTGGGTGCGTAAAGAGGATTACCTGCAAAGCGCCCCGAACACGCAGACGTTATCTCAGCCGCTGCGGATGACTATAGATGGTGGCACGGCCCGGTTTACTGAATCCTACCAGGGTAAGATGACAGCGTTCGGCCACCTCCACCGCTAACTGGGTTGCGGCAGACACGGCAAACAGAATTTCAACGCCGCACATTGCCGATTTCTGCACCATTTCATAGCTGGCCCGGCTGGAGACCAGTACGGCACCATTGCCCCATTCGGCCTGACTGCGATAGCCCAGCAGTTTGTCCAGTGCCACATGGCGGCCGACATCCTCACAGCCATGAATCAGTCCACCCTCAGGATGTATCCAGGCGGCCGCGTGCGTGCAGCCTGTTTTTTGCCCGACGGGCTGGACGTCCTTGAGCTGCGCCAGCGCGCTGTCCAGCTGCGCCAGGGGAAAAGTCTGCGTAAACGGCAACGGCGTCAGCGGCTTTCCGATCTGCTCCAGTTGCTCCACGCCACATACGCCGCAACCCGTCCGGCCGGCCAGCGCTCGCCGTTGGGCTTTCAGCGCCATAAAACGTCGGCTGGATAATTCAATCTGCACCTCAATGCCGTGACAACCGGTCACCACATCCATTCCGAAAATATCGGCCGGAGAATCGATGATGCCTTCTGAGAGTGAAAAACCGACAGCAAACGCCTCCAGGTCCTTGGGCGTTGTCATCATCACAACGTGAGAAATATCGTTATACACCAACGCCACGGGCACTTCTTCGGCTAACCAGTCGGCCTGAGCATGGTGCAGGTCGTCACGTTGCCAGACATGGATTTCACGCAAGCCTGCTCGCTCACTCGCACCGGTTTCCTCTTTCACTTCGTTGTTCTTCACGTTGTTCTGACCCTGAGCTGTTGCGGATGGCGTAAAGGTAACCCTGTTGCGCCATGCTGAATAGCTTCTATTCTGTACCCTGCGCCGCGCTGCAACAAGTCTGTGGGTGGCAGACAGCATAAAGCGTGAAAGGCCCACCGATTTGCCGTTATTCACAATGCGTTATGCCTGTTGTCGCCGGCGAAAAATGTATTTCATACTGAAGATAAAGGGCTGGACTGCTATGCTCAGCCTGTTGGGAGCTGTTTTGCACTGCGGTTTCCTGACGCGGTTTTCCGCCTGCTTTGCTCGCTGAGAACCGCTCACGAGGGAAAATGGCGAAAGATCCGACCCATAACGGCTATTCGTAGCCGATACAGACAACCTCATTTTTGCTGGTGTCGTGAGTAGCGTAATCAGCCAACAAACAGGAAAATGCCTTTTATGCGCATCCGCATTATCCCGAAAGACCCGTTGGAGAAGAGCGAAAAAAACCCAGCGGAAATGATCCCGCCGTTACTCTTCCCCCGGCTGAAAAATTTATACAGCCGTCGGGCGGCGCGTTTGCGTGATCTGGCGGCAAAAAATCCTTTGGGTGACTATTTACGCTTTGCCGCCGTCATCGCCCAGGCGCAGGAAATCGTTCTGTACGATCATCCTCTGCAGATGAACCTTCACGCACATCTGCTCAGGAGCGCTCAGGAAGATAAAGCGCCGCTGGATATTCATACTCTTTCGCGCGATCCACACTGGCATCGCCTGCTGCACTCGTTAGTTGCGGAGCTAAAGCCCGAAATGAGCGGTCAGGCGCTGGCGGTGTTAGAGAACCTGGAGAAAGCGTCAGCGACCGAGCTGGAAACGCTGGCCAGTGCCCTGTTTGCGGGTGAGTACGCGCAGGTGAGCAGTGATAAAGCCCCTTTTATCTGGGCTGCGCTGTCGATCTACTGGGCACAAATGGCGGCATTGATTCCCGGTACGGCTCAGGCGGAGATGGGCGCACAACGCCAGCACTGCCCGGTATGTCACAGCCTGCCGGTCGCCAGCATCGTACATATGGGTTCGCATGAAAGTGCGCGCTACCTGCACTGCAACCTGTGCGAAAGTGAATGGCACGTCGTGCAGAACACCTGCTCTCATTGCGACCAAAACCGCGATCTGCATTACTGGTCACTGGACAGCGAGCACGCGGCCGTCAAAGCAGAAAGCTGCGGCGACTGTGGCAGCTACATGAAAATGCTTTATCAGGAAAAAAATCCGGCCATTGAACCGGTCGCCGACGATCTCGCCTCTTTAGTGCTGGATGCACGTATGGAGCAGGAAGGTTTTGTACGCAGTGGCCTGAATCCTTTTATGTTTCCCGGTGAATAGTTTTTTGCTGATGAAACCTCGCTAAACGGGAGTAACGCAATGAAACTGATTGGCAGCTATACCAGCCCCTTTGTCCGCAAGATTTCTGTCATCATGCTGGAAAAAGGCATGATGTTCGAATTTGTTAATGCGTCGCCCTACAGCGAAGACAGCCATGTTCCGCAATATAACCCGCTGGGTAAAGTGCCCGCGCTGGTCGCGGAGGATCAGCAGGTCTGGTTCGATTCCAGCATCATTGCGGAGTACCTCGAACTGCGTGGTCAGGCACCGGCTTTATTGCCCGCTGATCCGCTGGCGTCTTTAAAGGTTCGTCAGCTTGAAAAGCTGGCCGATGGCATCAGCGATGCGGCACTGGTGATCGTACGTGAGCAAATGCGGCCAGGTAACGCCCAGTCAGAAGAAGTGCTGTTACGCCATCGCGACAAGATTCAGCGCGGGCTGGACAGCCTGGAAAAAGAAGTGAGTGAAGGAAAGTGGATCGATAATGGCGAACTGAATCTGGCCGACATTGCCACAGGCTGCATGATTGGCTACCTGAATTTCCGTCGCGTTGTCCCTAACTGGTGCGTTCAGCGGCCCGCACTGGTCAGGCTGGCCGAAACACTCTTTCAACGGGAAAGTTTTGCCCGAACCACGCCGCCGGCATCCTGATCGGCGAGGCTGTCAGCGCTGATGCCGGTAGCGGTGCTGACAGCCTGTTTCCTTAGCGCATTTCAGTCTGCAACCCTTGCTTTCCCACGTAAAGGGCTGTCGACGTCTCCGTTATTCCCCTTACCCATCATCACGGAATGGCACATTCGCGCAGTAGCCTGAACCTGTCCGTCGTGACCAGTATAAACAGGGGATGAACTCCGTGAGAATAAGCGTAGCCATCTCTTGCATTGCTGCAGCGGCTCCGATATACCTTTCGGGCAGCCCTGTTCTGAGACAACCCGCGCGCTCAGGATGAAAAGGCGGCACAAATATTTATGTATGCTCACGCCCCGTTTCGGGCTGTGAGGCCTGACAGATCACTGCCTCAGCCAGACGATAACCGGACAAAATGACGACCATCCCATTACGCTTCAGAACGGCATTGTGTTGCCTCCTGCTCGGTAATATTACGCATGCCTGGGCTGAGGGGCTGACCCTGGGTGCGCAGGGGGAAGCGAACTTTACGCCCTATCGCGCGTATAAAACTCAGTTTTCTGGCCTGCCCTATGTGGGCTATGACAATGATCATGTCTATATTGATGGCACAGAAGTGGGCGCCTATTTTATCAAAGATGACACCACACAACTGAAAGCGCGCTGGTGGTATCTGGATAACGAATTTGATCCGGACCAGACTTCTGATTCGGCACTCCGCCAGTTACGCATCCGCCACAGCACCATGATGGGCGGCATGAGCTACCAGAAGATCACGCCCCTTGGTGCGTTTCGAACCGAATTGTCTGGCGATACGCTGAACGAAAGCCGGGGATGGCTGGGTACGGTTGCCTGGGCAGGCCAGGTCTCTCTGATGCAACTTGACGTTTATCCTCAGGCCGGTGTGGACTGGCTCAGTAAACAGCAGGCAAGCTATTACTACGGGGTAAGCGAAGAGGAATCTGCCCGCAGTGGTTTACCGACCTGGAACCATCAGGGCGTAACGCCATGGCTTGCCGTGGCGTTTGACTGGCACCCTGTAAAATCCTTCCATGTCTACCTGCAACCCAAAGTCACCTTCCTTACAGGGGCCCTCCGCGACAGCCCGATGACGGATCAACAGTATTTCTGGACGCTGTCTTCAGGCGTGACCTGGACATTCTGAAGCTGCACGCCGCGCAGTGCCGCAGCCCATTACAGGGTTCGTGGCCGTCCGGCTTTAATAACAGCCCCTGCGCTGCCAGGACGCCTTCGCAACCACAGGTATTGTCAGTTCTTTTATTGCGTCCGCAAAAAGATAAAGTGCCACCAGCAGGTCGGGTGGCGGCATAAAAAAAGGGACGATATCTCGTCCCTTTTATCTGTATCAGAACCGATTACTGCAGCAGCGAGATATCGGCCACCTGCAGGAACAGCTCACGCAGTTTCGACAGCAGCGTCAGTCGGTTAATTCGCACCGCCGGGTCTTCTGCATTCACCATCACTTTATCGAAGAAGTTGTCTACCGCTTCACGCAACTGCGCCAGTTCAATTAACGCATCCTGATAACGTCCTTCTGCAAAGTAAGGCTGCAGTTTGCTGCTCAGGGCGGTCACAAACGTGGCCAGTTGGATCTCTTCATTTTCTTTCAACAGTGATGCCTGAACGCTGTCATTCAGCGGTTCTGTTGATTTTGCCAGAATATTCGAGACACGCTTGTTGGCCGCCGCCAGCGCGGCCGCTTCATCAAGCGTACGGAAATGCGAAACCGCCTTCATACGTGCATCAAAGTCCGCCGGACGGGTTGGACGACGTGCCAGCACCGCCTGCAAGGTATCGATGCTGTGGCCTTCTTCCTGATACCAGGTACGGAAACGGCCCAGCATAAAGTCGATGACGTCATCAACCACGTTCGCATTGCTCAGCTTGCTGCCATACAGACGTACGGCCTCTTCGGTGAGCGTTTGCAGATCAAGCGGCAGATTTTTTTCCACGATGATGCGCAAAACGCCCAGCGCGGCACGACGCAGAGCAAAGGGATCTTTATCGCCTTTAGGATGTTGACCGATGCCGAAAATACCGGCCAGCGTATCCATCTTATCAGCAATGGCCAGCGCACAGGCTACCGGGCTGGACGGCAAATCATCACCTGCGAAACGCGGCTGATATTGCTCGTTCAGCGCCACAGCGACATCTTCGGCTTCACCGTCATGACGCGCATAGTGCATGCCCATAACGCCCTGCGTGTCGGTAAACTCAAACACCATGTTAGTCATCAGATCGCATTTTGACAGCAGGCCTGCGCGCGTGGCGTGATTCACATCTGCGCCCGTTTGTGCCGCAATCCAGCCCGCCAGCGCCTGAATACGATCCGTTTTATCACGCAGCGAACCGAGTTCCTTCTGGAACAATACGGTTTCAAGACGCGGCAGATGATCTTCAAGACGTTTTTTACGATCGGTATTAAAGAAGAATTCAGCATCCGCCAGACGCGGGCGCACCACCTTCTCATTACCAGAAATAATCTGCTGCGGCTCGCTCGACTCAATGTTGGTGACGAAAATAAAGTTTGGCAGCAGTTTGCCTTCCGCGTCATAAACCGGGAAATACTTCTGATCGCCTTTCATGGTGTAAACCAGCGCTTCAGCCGGCACCTTAAGGAATTTTTCCTCGAAGGTGGCGGTCAATACCACAGGCCATTCCACCAGCGATGTTACCTCTTCCAGCAGGCTGTCACTCAGGTCGGCTACGCCACCTAAACGCCGTGCTGCGGCTTCCGCATCGGCTTTGATCATGGCTTTGCGGACCTGATAGTCGGCAATCACCTGACCGCGCTTTTCCAGCACATCCGGATACTGATCGGCGTTCTCAAGCGTGATTTCACTTTCGCCCATGAAGCGGTGACCACGGATAACGCGATCGGACTTGATGCCAAGAATCGTGCCGGGGATCAGTTCATCGCCCAGCAGCATCGTAACGGTGTGCACCGGACGCACAAACTGCACGTCGCTGTCGCCCCAGCGCATCAGTTTCGGTACCGGCAGTTTGCTCAGCGCCGTGGCAATCATGCCCGGCAGCAATGCCTGCGCCGCTTCGCCTTTCACCTGAGCGCGATAGGCCAGCCATTCGCCTTTATCGGTGCTCAGACGTTCAGCCTGATCGACCGTGATACCGTTACCCCGTGCCCAGCCTTCTGCCGCTTTGGTGGCATTGCCCGCTGCATCAAAGGCGGCGGCAACGGCAGGTCCACGCTTTTCTACTTCACGATCGGGCTGGGAGGCGCTCAAATGGGCGACTTTCAGCGCCAGGCGACGCGGTGCAGCAAACCAGCTCACTTCGCCATGGTTCAGATTCGCGGCATCCAGCTCGGCCGTCACCTGGGCAGCAAAGGCTTCTGCCAGGCTACGTAATGCTTTCGGTGGCAGCTCTTCGGTGCCGATCTCCACCAGGAAGGTTTTCTCAGTCATGGCTGCCTCTTACTTTTTGTTATTGCACATCGGGAAGCCCAGCGCTTCACGAGAAGCGTAATAGGCTTCAGCCACGGCTTTGGTCAGGGTGCGAATACGCAGAATATAACGCTGACGTTCGGTCACCGAGATCGCCTTGCGCGCGTCCAGCAGGTTAAAGCTGTGTGCGGCTTTCAGAATGCGCTCGTAAGCGGGCAAAGGCAGCGGTTTTTCCAGCGCCAGCAACTTCTGCGCTTCCTTCTCATACTGTTCGAAACAGGTGAAAAGAAAATCGACGTCGGCATATTCGAAGTTATACGTCGACTGCTCCACTTCATTCTGATGGAACACATCACCGTAGGTAGTTTTGCCTAACGGACCGTCGCTCCAGACCAGATCGTAAACGCTGTCCACGCCCTGGATATACATGGCCAGACGTTCCAGACCATAGGTGATCTCGCCGGTAACCGGTTTACACTCCAGGCCACCGACCTGCTGGAAATAAGTAAACTGCGTCACTTCCATACCGTTAAGCCAGACTTCCCAGCCCAGTCCCCAGGCACCCAGCGTCGGGTTTTCCCAGTTATCTTCAACAAAGCGAATGTCGTGTACGGTAGGATCCATACCCAGCGCTTTCAGCGACCCGAGGTACAGCTCCTGAATATTGTCCGGCGACGGCTTGATGATCACCTGGAACTGATAGTAATGCTGCAAGCGGTTCGGGTTTTCGCCATAGCGGCCGTCGGTAGGACGACGGGATGGCTGCACATAGGCCGCAGCAATCGGCTCCGGGCCAAGTGCGCGCAGGCAGGTCATTGGGTGTGAAGTACCAGCGCCCACTTCCATGTCCAGTGGTTGAACAATGGTGCAGCCCTGGCGCGCCCAGTAATCCTGCAATGTCAGGATCAGGCCCTGAAAGGTCTTGGTATCAAACTTTTGCATGATGAGTTCGCACGCGGTTCGGCTAGATAAAAAAAGAGTGCGACAGTATACCCTTTGACCGCGTGATATGCAGCCGGAAATCCGGCGGCGCAGCCGCGAGAGTGGATTTTTGGTGTCAGATTTAGCCTGCTGGCGGCCTGTCATCGCCTGATTAACCGATACGGTTATGCGTTTTCATGCGATCCTGTGCACAGAGGGTTCTGAATCCCCGCTATTGCGCTTGTTGACGTCGACGCGACTGGCTACGCTTTGCACCGGGACGCACTGCGCCAGAGGACACCATGTCGCAAAAGATTTACTGGATTGATAATTTGCGGGCGATTGCCTGCCTGATGGTCATCGTCATTCACACCACAACGTGGTATCTGACCGGGCCGGTGGCCATAAAAGGTCACTGGTGGGATATTGCTAACCTGTTCAATTCAGCGTCACGCATCTGTGTGCCGCTGTTTTTTATGATTTCAGGCTATCTGTTCTTTGGTGAACGCAGTACGCAGCCGCGCCACCTGTGGCGACTGCTGGGATGTCTGGTTTTTTACAGTGCCGTGTCACTGGTTTATATCAGCCTGCTGACGCCAATTGGCGAAGGCCGTTCAATTTTAAAAATGCTGCAGAAGCCGGTGTTCTACCATCTGTGGTTTTTCTTCGCGCTCATGGGGATTTACCTCTTGTCGCCCCTGATTCAGGTAAAAAGCGTGCGGCCGCGCTACGTGGCGCTACTGGTGCTGATTGTGGTGGTCCTCGCGAATCCCAATACCATGGACCAGTCGTGGGGGCGCTTTCACTGGTTGCCCATTAACCTTTACCTGAGCGGCGACAGTATCTATTACCTGCTCTACGCCTTATTAGGCCGGGCGATCGGTACCATGGACACAGAAAGACGCGCTATCACACCGTTGGCTGCCGTGACCTTTGTGGCCTGCGTGACCGGCATTATGCTGGGTACGAAGCGCGCGTTAATCGTTAATGGTGCCTTTAACGATACGTGGTATCTCTATTGCGGACCGCTGGTATTCATTGCCGCAATAAGCGCGCTGGTGGTGTTCAAAAATGCCTTTAATCAACGTACGCTGCCCGGTCTGGCCATCATTTCGCGCTACTCTCTGCCCATCTACGGCTTTCACGCCCTGTTCATCCATTTTATTCGCACCCATCACTATGACGATATGGCGCGTCCCTGGCTCGACCTGCCTGCCGTTTTTACCGTCACGCTGGTGGGCAGCTTATTACTGGGAATGCTGCTCAGTCGGGTGGATAAACGACATTGGGTGACCTGAGTCAGCGCGTCAGGTTCCAGCCTCTGGCGCGCCACAGCGCGGGTAACGCGGCCATATCGGTGAACACGGTCACCAGCGGATGATGGAGTTCGGGATTATGAGCGTCGGCACAGTAATAAAACACCGGCATGCCTGCTGCGATACCGGCACGCGCCCCCGCTTCGGAGTCATCCACCAAAATACAGCGCTCGACGGGTACCTGCATTTGTTGGGCTGCGTGAAACATCAGCTCGGGTTCGGGCTTCCAGTGGCCAATATCGTAACCGCTGTAAAGACGGTCAGCGAAATGATTCAGCATGCCGGTGAGGCCCAGCGAGTGCTGCATCTTTTTCACCGTGCCGTTTGACACCACGCATATCGGTACTGCCATTTGCCCGACCAGTGCCTTCGCACCGGCTATCGGCTTCAGTTCACGGTCAAACAAACGGGCCACTTCGCGCCGGTAGGCCGGTTCAACGTCCTCCAGCGGCAGAGCGACCCGATGCGTTTCACTGACGTCGCGGATGATGTCATACAGCTTTACCCCTTTGTACTTTTCGAACATCTCCTGTAGAGAGAGCGTAATCCCGTACTGGGCAAAGGTGGTGACATACGCGCGGGTGCACAGGACTTCACTGTCAACCAGGGTACCGTCACAATCGAAAAAGACGCATTCAACAGACATCTGACTCCTCCTTTTGTTCGGGGTACCTTAACACGTCAGCGTGTCCCTGAGGGGCCGGGATATGGCAATCGGTTGCGAAAAATCATTGTATTGCCGGGGCAAAATCGCCAGGATACGCGCCGGTGAAATTTTCTTCTGGATAAATGGCATGAATAAACAAGGCCTTTTTCAGCGCGTATTCAAACTGCAGGAGCATGGTACAACGGTTCGTACCGAAGTGATCGCAGGCATTACCACGTTTTTGACCATGGTATACATTGTTTTTGTGAACCCGCAGATTTTAGGTGTCGCAGGCATGGATACCCGGGCAGTGTTCGTAACGACCTGTTTGATTGCCGCGTTCGGCAGCATCCTGATGGGGCTGTTTGCCAATCTTCCTGTCGCCCTGGCCCCGGCGATGGGCCTCAATGCCTTTTTTGCCTTTGTGGTCGTCGGCGCGATGGGTTACTCATGGCAGGTCGGCATGGGTGCCATCTTCTGGGGCGCACTGGGTCTGCTCATCCTGACTCTGTTGCGGGTACGTTACTGGATGATCGCCAATATTCCGCTTAGCCTGCGCGTAGGCATCACCGCTGGCATTGGCCTGTTCATTGCCATGATGGGCCTGAAAAACGCCGGTATCATTGTGGCCAACCCGGATACGCTGGTCAGCGTGGGTAACCTCAGCTCACACAATGTGCTGCTGGGTGCGCTGGGCTTCTTTATTATCGCCATTCTGGCCTCACGCAACATTCACGCCGCCGTGCTCATTTCGATGATCGTCACCACGGCGTTGGGCTGGCTGCTGGGCGACGTGACGTTCACGGGCGTGGTTTCTGCGCCGCCATCTGTCACCGCGATTGTCGGTCAGGTTGATATTAAAGGCGCGTTCAACATCGGCATGGCAGGCGTCATATTCTCCTTTATGCTGGTCAATCTGTTTGACTCGTCCGGCACCTTGATTGGCGTGACCGACAAAGCCGGACTGGCTGATGAAAAAGGCACGTTCCCGCGCATGAAACAGGCGTTGTATGTCGACAGCATCAGTTCGGTAACGGGCGCGCTGGCAGGAACGTCATCGGTGACCGCCTATATTGAAAGTACCTCCGGCGTAGCCGTCGGCGGCCGTACCGGATTGATGGCCGTGGTCACAGGCCTTCTGTTCCTGCTCGTCACGTTTTTATCGCCCCTGGCGGCCATGGTACCGGCCTATGCTGCGGCAGGCGCGTTAATCTATGTTGGCGTGCTGATGACGGCCAGCCTGTCCCGCGTCAAATGGGATGACCTGACCGAAGCCGTCCCGGCATTTGTAACTGCCGCCATGATGCCCTTTAGTTTTTCGATTACAGAAGGCATCGCACTGGGCTTTATTGCGTACTGTGTGATGAAGCTGGGCACCGGTCGCTGGCGAGAAATCAGCCCCTGCGTCGTCATTGTCGCCTTGCTGTTTGTATTGAAAATCGCCTTTATCGACGCGCATTAAAACCGTACGCAAAGGGCGGGAAAGCAGTGAGCGTTACGGTAAGCACGTAACGCTCCAGTAACTCAGACGAACTGGCAGGCCTGCTCCAGGCTCAGCCGGGGTAATCGGGGCGGGAGCTTGTCGGGTAAGCCATAGCCCAGGTTAATGAGCAGGTTGGCCTGCCAGCTGGTACCGGCAAAAAAGGCCGCGTTCACTTTAAGCGGATCGAATCCTGACATCGGGCCTGCATCCAGCCCCAGCGCACGCGCGGCCATGATCAGATAGCCTGCCTGCAGGCTACTGTTACGAAATGCGGTTTCTTTAACCAGATCGGGTGTGTTGGTAAACCAGTTTCGCGCATCGGCATGTTGAAACAACATGGTCAGATGCTGATAAAACTCGCTGTCCCAGGCAATAATCACGGTGACAGGGGCGCGCAGGGTTTTCTCAAGGTTGCCGGAGGCCAGGGCCGGCTTCAGCTTTTCTTTTCCCTCCGCAGAGGTGACAAAAACAAAGCGACCGGGTGAGCAGTTGGCCGAGGTCGGTGCCAGGGCAACCATCTGATAGAGCTTCTCCAGCAGCGACTGCTGCACCGGTTCAGGCTGCCAGTGACTATGCGTACGGGCCTGGTAAAACAACGTATTCAGCGCGGCATCATCGAGCGGTATCGTCATATAACTCTCCAGGAAAACATCCAGTATTTAACCTGTACGTTGCGTTCACGCTTTTGGATGCATATTCGCCCGGTTTAGTGTGAATGACCCGGCACGCCGCAAAACGTGAGCAATCTTATCCCTCGTTATCATACCTTCCGTTACGGCAACCGATGCGCAACGCACGGCGGATTGCGTTTCTGGATGCACATTTCCACCGCCGTCTGCCCGCTGAGCTACTTACCAATACAGAAACTGGAGAAAATCCGGCCTAACAGATCGTCCGAGGTAAATTCACCCGTAATTTCACTTAGCGCCTGCTGCGCCAGACGCAACTCTTCTGCCAGTAATTCCCCTGCCCATGCACCCAGCAGTTGATGTTTTCCCTGCTCCAGGTGGGTTGCGGCTAATTCCAGTGCCTGCAAATGACGACGGCGCGCCAGGAAGCCGCCTTCCATATTGTCGGCAAACCCCATGGTCTGTTTGAGGTGATCACGTAAGGTATCAATCCCTTCGCTGGTGCGGGCAGACAGTCTGATCAGGGCATGACCATTGACGTCCGTCAGGCCGAGCGTTTCACCGGTGATGTCCGCTTTATTACGCACCACGGTGATCGGCAGTTGAGACGGCAGGCGAGCGACAAAATCGGGCCAGATTTCCGCCGGTTCGGTCGCCTGCGTGGTGGTGCCATCAACCATAAACAGCACGCGGTCCGCCTGTTCTATTTCATGCCAGGCGCGCTCGATGCCGATACGTTCCACCTCATCACTGGCTTCGCGTAAACCGGCGGTATCAATGATATGCAGTGGCATACCATCAATATGGATGTGTTCACGCAGCACATCGCGCGTGGTGCCGGCGATATCCGTGACGATAGCCGCTTCACGCCCGGCAAGTGCATTAAGCAGGCTCGATTTTCCGGCATTTGGCCGACCGGCAATGACGACTTTCATCCCTTCGCGCAGCAGGCTGCCCTGTCTGGCTTCCGCGCGCACCGCATCGAGATCGCGAATGACAGCATTAAGCTGCCCTTCGATTTTGCCGTCAGACAGGAAATCGATCTCTTCATCTGGAAAGTCAATGGCCGCTTCCACGTAGATACGCAGGTGAGTCAGGGCTTCCACAAGCTGGTTAACACGGACAGAGAATGCGCCTTGCAGGGAATTTACCGCCGAACGCGCGGCCTGTTCTGAGCTGGCGTCAATCAGATCGGCAATGGCTTCCGCCTGGGCCAGATCGAGTTTGTCGTTCAGAAACGCGCGTTCAGAAAATTCACCAGGCTGCGCGATACGTAATCCGGGCAGAGCCACAATCCGTTTCAGCAGCAGATCCAGAATCACCGGGCCGCCGTGACCTTGCAGCTCCAGCACATCCTCGCCGGTAAAGGAGTTGGGGCCAGGAAACCATAGCGCGATGCCCTGATCCAGCACGCTGCCATCACTGTCGTTAAACGATAAGTAGTCGGCATAACGTGGTTTAGGGAGTTTACCCAGCACCTGGCGGGCAACCTCTGCGGCCTGCGGACCGGAAACACGCAAAATGCCAACGCCGCCGCGTCCGGGCGGCGTGGCCTGAGCAACAATGGTATCGCTATGGCTCATACATTTTCTCTCACTACAAAAAACAAAGGCGGTCGCTTTGACCGCCTGAGCATAACCTGTTTTATCGCGGGAGACCTCCCGCGACGGTTTTACGCTTTCTTCTTGTCGCGGCTGTGTAAGCCACGTTTTTCCAGCCCGCGATAGATCAGCTGCTGCTGGAGAATGGTCACCAGGTTACTGACGATGTAGTACAACACCAGACCTGACGGGAACCACAGGAAGAACACGGTGAAAATTACAGGCATATACGTCATGATCTTCTGCTGCATCGGATCGGTCACCGTCGTCGGTGACATCTTCTGAATGAAGAACATGGTGATGCCCATCAGGATCGGCAGAATATAGTACGGATCCTGCGCTGACAGGTCATGAATCCATAAAATAAACGGCGCATGACGCAGTTCAACCGAGCCAGACAGCATGTAGTACAAGGCCAGGAAGATAGGCATCTGAATCACCAGCGGCAGACAGCCACCCAGCGGATTCACTTTTTCAGCCTTATACAGCGCCATCATTTCCTGGCTCTGCTTCTGCTTATCATCCCCTAAACGCTCACGCATCGCCTGAATCTTCGGCTGCAGCATGCGCATTTTCGCCATCGAGGTGTACTGCGCTTTCGTCAGCGGGTACATGATGCCACGCACGATGAACGTGATGATGATGATGGAGAAGCCCCAGTTACCGATAAAGCTGTGAATGAACTTCAACAGTTTAAACAGCGGCTGAGAGATGAACCATAACCAGCCATAGTCCACAGTCAGGTCAAGATGCGGCGCAATCGCGGCCATTTTATCCTGAATTTCCGGACCTACCCACAGTGTGGCATCCAGTGTCTGCTGTGCACCCGGTGCAACGGTGACCGGCGCAGATTTATAGCCGATAGCCGCCACGCCATTTCCCAGATTGCTGGTGTAAAGCGTGTTGGTTCCCTGCGTGCGCGGCACCCAGGCGGTAGCGAAATACTGCTGCAACATCGCCACCCAGCCATTGGTGGTGGTGGTGTTGAGGTTTTCGTTATCGGCGATAGTATCGAACTTAATCTTTTCGTATTTCGATTCGCTGGTGGAGTAAGCTGTACCGCGGAAGGTATGCAGCGCAAAGTTATTGCTGCCAGTATCGCGGTGCTTAGGCAAATCGATGGTCTGTTTTAACTGACCAAACATTGACACTTCCAGCGGCTGCTGACTGGTGTTGTTAATGTTGTAATCAACGTTAACTGCATAGTCGCCACGCTTGAACACAAACGTTTTGGTATAGACAACGCCGTTTTCAGCCGTGAACGTCATCGGAACACGCAGCTCGCTCTGAGCGTCAGCCAGTTCGAAGTGATCCTGTGCCGTGGTATACAGCGGACGCGCACCGTTGTTCGGGTTGTCCGGACCATTACGGCCAGTCAGACCGCTCTGCGCCTGGTAGACAAACGATGGTGTGGTTTCAAGCAGCTCAAACGGCTTGTCAGAACCCAGCTTATCCGGGTAAGTCAGCAGCAGCGCCTGATCAACATCGCCACCGCGAGTGTTGATGGTTAATGACAGGACATCGGTCTTAACGGTGATCGTTTTACCCTGGCCACTGGCGGGAACACCGGTAGCATCACCGGCAGCGCTGTTGGTGTTTTGCGTGGTCTGGGTCTGCAATGGCTTCGGAGCGTGGTCCGTCTGCCAGGCTTGCCAGATCATGAAAGACACGAACAGAAAAGCGATGAGAAAGAGATTGCGTTGCGAATCCATCGTTAATGTTCTCTGGTATCAAAGGTTTTTGGCGGCACAGGATCGTCACCACCCGGGTTCAAAGGGTGGCATTTTAATACGCGTTTTAAAGTCAACCAACTGCCTTTTATCACGCCAAACCTGCGTAAGGCCTCAATTCCGTATTGAGAGCAGGTCGGATGAAACCGACAGTGTGGCCCCAGCAATGGACTGATACCGCGTTGATATACGCGTATCAGGACGATCAGGAACCGCGCGCCAGGCGACAGTGACGACGCCATAATTTCTCCAACGCTTCCGCCAACATACGGTTATCGAGATCGGCAACACCCTTTTTCGCGACCACCACAAAGTCCATCGACGGCAATTCATGTTGACGCAGACGAAAGCTTTCGCGGGTCAATCGCTTGATCCGGTTACGTTCGTGAGCGCGTTTCACATGTTTTTTCGCGACGGTAAGACCGATGCGGGGATACCCCAGCGCGTTAAGGCGGCCGAGAATAGTAATTTGCGGCGTGCCAGCCCGTTGTGGCTGCTGAAAGACGAAAGTGAAATGAGTGGGAGTTAACAAACGTAACTCCCTGGGAAATGCGAGCTTACCCATCAGGGTTAGCTTTATTACTTAGAAACGGTCAGACGAGCGCGGCCTTTAGCACGACGACGTGCCAGAACCTGACGACCATTTTTAGTAGCCATACGAGCACGGAAGCCGTGTGAACGGTTGCGCTTCAGTACGGACGGTTGAAAAGTGCGTTTCATGGCGATTTCTACCTAAACTTGAAAATTTTCACTGGGTGACGCGTTTTCGGGCCAACAAAC
Source organism: Pantoea sp. SGAir0180 (assembly GCF_043546245.1). Classification (NCBI taxonomy): domain Bacteria; kingdom Pseudomonadati; phylum Pseudomonadota; class Gammaproteobacteria; order Enterobacterales; family Erwiniaceae; genus Pantoea; species Pantoea sp. SGAir0180. Next base: position 3,712,295 of record NZ_CP028071.1, read on the forward strand.
AGACCGACGCCTCAATGTGTCTTTAATAAAGAGGCGGGATTGTAATAATTGTACAGTCCCGAGTCAATTTACTTCGCTTGTCGCGGCGCCAGAAAACCCGGATACAGCCCGCTGAGTCCGGGCATTGAGCTTTACGCGACAACGCCGGGGGGAGAATTATACGGGGTCTGCGTTAAAGCGCAAGGATCGCGCAGGATCTTATTGCGATCAAATTCGCCTGCCACACGTCAAAAACGAGAAGCCGTCCGAAAATTTGGATCATTCAGCACGATCCCAGGTGGTTTTTTCTGCCGCAGGCGTAGACTTTTACCCGCGTTCATGCCCTGTGGATAAAAAGGAGAAAAACTGTGTAGAAAGGGAAGATCTCTGTCGCGCTTTGCGCTATGATCCGCCCTTCCTCTGGCGATCCTCCGATGGTTGCGGGGTGGAAAACCGCTGATAGCGGTCGCAGGCGCTTTCTTTCGTCTGTGTCAAAAATGAACGTTTCTTAGATTAGTGCCTACTTTTTCTTATCGAATTTGTACGAGTGGAGTCCGCCGTGTCACTTACGCTTTGGCAACAGTGTCTTGCCCGTTTGCAGGATGAGCTTCCTGCCACCGAATTCAGCATGTGGATCCGTCCACTACAGGCTGAATTAAACGACAATACGCTTGCCTTGTATGCTCCTAACCGCTTCGTACTCGACTGGGTTCGGGATAAATACCTAAACAGCATTAACGCATTGCTGAACGAATTCTGCGGTGCCAATGTCCCGCTGTTGCGTTTTGAGGTGGGCACGCGTCCGGTTCAACACGCCGCAGCGGTCAGCCAGCCCGCGATGGCCAGCGTCAGTGCGCCGGCAGAGCCTGTGCCAAGCCGTCCGGCACCGACACAGATTTTACGTCCGAGCTGGGACAACGTGCCTGCTCCTGCGGATGTGACCTATCGGTCCAATGTTAACAATCGCCATAACTTCGATAACTTTGTTGAAGGTAAATCTAACCAACTGGCGCGCGCGGCGGCACGCCAGGTGGCCGATAACCCTGGCGGTGCCTACAATCCGTTGTTCCTTTATGGCGGTACTGGCCTCGGCAAAACTCACCTGCTGCACGCCGTGGGTAATGGCATCATTGCGCGTAAGCCAAATGCGAAAGTGGTTTACATGCATTCCGAGCGCTTTGTGCAGGACATGGTAAAAGCGCTGCAAAATAACGCGATTGAAGAGTTTAAGCGTTACTACCGCTCGGTTGATGCGCTGTTGATCGATGACATTCAGTTTTTTGCCAATAAAGAGCGTTCGCAGGAAGAATTTTTTCACACCTTCAATGCCCTGCTGGAAGGCAATCAACAGATCATTTTGACGTCGGATCGTTACCCCAAAGAGATCAACGGGGTTGAAGATCGACTGAAGTCACGGTTTGGCTGGGGCCTGACCGTGGCGATCGAACCGCCTGAACTGGAAACCCGCGTTGCGATCCTGATGAAAAAGGCGGACGAAAACGACATTCGTTTGCCGGGCGAAGTGGCCTTCTTTATTGCCAAGCGTTTACGTTCGAACGTGCGTGAGCTGGAAGGGGCACTGAACCGGGTGATTGCGAACGCTAACTTTACCGGTCGGGCGATTACGATCGATTTCGTTCGCGAAGCATTGCGGGATCTGCTGGCCCTGCAGGAAAAACTGGTCACTATTGATAATATTCAGAAGACCGTTGCGGAGTACTACAAAATTAAAGTCGCGGATTTGCTCTCTAAGCGCCGTTCGCGCTCAGTCGCGCGTCCGCGTCAAATGGCGATGGCGATGGCGAAAGAGCTGACCAACCACAGTTTGCCGGAAATTGGCGATGCTTTTGGCGGTCGCGACCATACCACGGTGCTTCATGCCTGCCGCAAGATTGAGCAGTTGCGTGAAGAAAGCCACGACATCAAAGAAGATTTCTCTAATCTCATCAGAACATTATCTTCGTGACGCTATGAAATTTATTGTTGAACGTGAACAGTTGCTAAAGCCGCTGCAGCAAGTCAGCGGCCCCCTTGGTGGTCGTCCGACGCTGCCGATCCTTGGCAACCTGCTGATGCAGGTGAATGACGGATCGCTGTTGCTGACCGGCACCGATTTGGAAATGGAAATGGTGGCGCGCGTGGCGCTTACTCAGGCGCACGAGCCTGGCGCAACCACCGTGCCGGCACGCAAATTTCTCGATATTTGTCGCGGCCTGCCGGAAGGCGCAGAGATCAACGTCACACTGGAAGGCGAACGGATGTTGGTGCGCTCTGGCCGCAGCCGTTTCTCGCTTTCGACCTTGCCCGCCAGCGACTTCCCCAACCTGGATGACTGGCAGAGCGAGGTGGAATTCACGCTGCCGCAGGCAACGCTGAAACGGCTTATTGAAGCCACGCAGTTTTCCATGGCGCATCAGGACGTGCGTTACTACCTGAACGGCATGATGTTTGAGACCGAAGGCGAAGAACTGCGTACGGTCGCCACCGATGGTCACCGTCTGGCCGTCTGTTCCATGCCCGTTGGCCAGGCGCTGCCCAGCCATTCGGTCATCGTGCCGCGTAAAGGGGTTATCGAGCTGTTGCGTCTGCTGGATGGCGGCGATACGCCGCTTCAGGTACAGATTGGCAGCAGTAATATCCGTGCACATGTGGGCGACTATATCTTCACCTCTAAGCTGGTGGATGGTCGCTTCCCGGATTATCGTCGTGTGTTGCCCAAGAATCCGGATAAGGTGCTGGAAGCCGGTTGCGATCTGCTGAAACAGGCGTTTGCCCGTGCTGCGATTCTGTCGAATGAGAAATTCCGTGGTGTTCGTCTGCATATCACCGAAAATCAGCTAAAAATTACCGCGAATAACCCTGAACAGGAAGAAGCGGAAGAGATGCTGGATGTCAGCTATAACGGCAGCGAGCTGGAAATTGGGTTCAACGTGAGTTACGTGCTGGACGTGCTGAATGCGCTGAAGTGCGAGAACGTCCGTTTGCTGCTGACGGATTCTGTGTCGAGTGTGCAGATTGAAGATGTCGTCAGCCCGGCGGCGGCCTATGTCGTCATGCCTATGCGCCTGTAGGCCATCGTACGCTGGCCTGCTCGCCATTCGGGTTTCGGACGGTATTGTCCGTGACCCGAGCGGCTTGTTTTTCAAAGGCACAATCCCTTTCATCCTGACTTTTGCCCTTCACGCTGGATTGATTCATGTCTTTAACCCGCCTGCTAATAAAAGATTTTCGCAATATTGAACAGGCTGACCTGGCGTTAGCGCCGGGATTTAATTTTCTGGTGGGCGCGAACGGTAGCGGCAAAACCAGCGTGCTTGAGGCGATCTATACGCTGGGCCACGGACGTGCGTTTCGCAGTTTGCAGGCGGGACGGGTAATTCGGCACGATCAGGCCGCCTTTGTGCTGCATGGCCGGCTGGAAGGCCAGGAGCGCGAGTTCTCCGTCGGGCTCAGTAAAAATCGCGCCGGGGAGAGCAAAGTCCGCATTGACGGCAGCGACGGACATAAAGTGGCCGAGTTGGCGCAGTTACTGCCGATGCAGTTGATCACGCCAGAGGGTTTTACCCTACTTAATGGCGGTCCTAAATATCGCAGAGCCTATGTAGACTGGGGCTGCTTTCACAATACGCCGGGTTTTTTTAATGCCTGGAGCAACCTGCGGCGCCTGCTCAAACAGCGCAATGCGGCATTGCGTCAGGTCACGCGCTACAGTCAGGTTCGTCCCTGGGATCAAGAACTGGTGCCGCTGGCCGAACAGATTAGCCAGTGGCGCGCCGAGTACAGTGACGCGATCTCAGCCGAGATCGTCACCACCTGCGGGCAGTTTTTACCCGAATTTGATCTGCGTTTTTCGTTCCAGCGCGGCTGGGACAAAGAGAGCGATTATGCCGAACTGCTTGAACGCAACTTTGAACGCGATCGGGCCTTAACCTACACCGCCAACGGCCCGCATAAAGCGGACTTTCGTATTCGTGCCGAAGGTACGCCGGTGGAAGATTTACTCTCACGCGGGCAGCTTAAACTGCTGATGTGTGCATTGCGTCTGGCGCAGGGCGAGTTCCTGACTAACCAGAGCGGACGCCGTTGTGTTTACCTCATTGATGACTTTGCCTCTGAACTGGACGACAGTCGCCGCCGCCTGCTGGCGGAACGACTGAAGGCGACGCAGGCTCAGGTCTTTGTCAGCGCCATCTCGTCCGAGCATGTAATCGACATGACTGACGAAAAGGGCAAGATGTTCCGCGTGGAACAGGGTAAAATAGCGGTTCAACCTAAAGATTAAATGAGCGAGAAACGTTGATGTCGAATTCTTATGACTCTTCAAGTATCAAAGTTCTGAAAGGGCTTGATGCGGTACGCAAACGCCCGGGCATGTACATCGGCGATACCGATGACGGAACCGGTCTGCATCACATGGTATTCGAGGTCGTGGATAACGCAATCGACGAAGCGCTCGCCGGTCACTGTAAAGATATCGTTGTCACCATCCATGCGGACAACTCGGTTTCCGTACAGGATGACGGACGCGGTATTCCAACCGGTATCCACGAAGAAGAAGGCGTGTCCGCGGCAGAAGTGATCATGACGGTGCTGCACGCTGGCGGTAAGTTCGACGATAACTCGTATAAAGTCTCAGGCGGCCTGCACGGCGTGGGCGTGTCTGTGGTTAACGCCCTGTCACAGAAGCTGGAGCTGACCATTCGTCGCGAAGGTAAAGTGCACCAGCAGATTTATCTGCATGGCGTGCCCGAAGCGCCGCTGGCGGTGACAGGCGATACCGACGCGACCGGTACCCGTATCCGTTTCTGGCCAAGCCATGACACGTTCACCAACGTGACCGACTTCGAATACGACATCCTGGCGAAGCGCCTGCGTGAGCTCTCTTTCCTGAACTCCGGTGTTTCCATTCGTCTGGAAGACAAACGTGACGGCAAAAACGACCATTTCCACTACGAAGGCGGGATCAAAGCGTTTGTTGAGTACCTGAACAAGAACAAAACGCCTATCCATCCGACCGTATTCTATTTCTCGACCGAAAAAGACGGCATTGGCGTGGAAGTAGCTCTGCAGTGGAACGACGGCTTCCAGGAAAACATCTACTGCTTCACTAACAACATTCCTCAGCGCGACGGTGGTACGCACCTTGCCGGTTTCCGCGCCGCGATGACGCGTACCCTGAATGCCTACATGGATAAAGAGGGATACAGCAAGAAGGCCAAAGTCAGCGCCACCGGTGATGACGCGCGTGAGGGCCTGATTGCCGTGGTGTCGGTGAAAGTGCCGGATCCAAAATTCTCTTCACAGACCAAAGACAAGCTGGTGTCTTCTGAAGTGAAATCGGCCGTTGAGCAGCAGATGAATGAACTGCTGGCGGAATATCTGCTGGAAAATCCGGGCGATGCAAAAATCGTTGTCGGCAAAATCATTGATGCCGCCCGCGCCCGTGAAGCCGCGCGCCGTGCCCGTGAAATGACCCGCCGCAAAGGTGCGCTGGATCTGGCTGGCCTGCCGGGCAAGCTGGCGGATTGTCAGGAGCGCGATCCGGCTCTGTCTGAAATCTACCTGGTGGAGGGTGACTCCGCGGGCGGTTCTGCCAAGCAAGGCCGTAACCGTAAAAACCAGGCTATTCTGCCGCTGAAAGGGAAAATTCTGAACGTTGAGAAGGCGCGTTTCGATAAGATGCTGGCGTCTCAGGAAGTGGCTACGCTGATTACCGCGCTGGGCTGCGGCATTGGCCGCGACGAATATAACCCGGATAAACTGCGCTATCACAGCATCATCATCATGACCGATGCGGACGTCGACGGCTCGCACATTCGTACACTGCTGTTGACCTTTTTCTATCGTCAGATGCCAGAAATTATTGAGCGTGGTCACGTCTACATTGCTCAGCCGCCGCTGTATAAAGTGAAAAAAGGCAAGCAGGAACAGTATATTAAAGACGATGAGGCGATGGATCAGTATCAGATCGCTATCGCCCTCGACGGAACGACGCTGCACACCAATGCCAGCGCACCGGCATTAGGTGGTGAGCCGCTTGAATCTCTGGTCGCGGACTTTAACAGCACGCAGAAGATGATCAAACGTATGGAGCGCCGTTTTCCGCTGGCGATGTTACGTGCGCTGGTCTATCACGACACGCTGAGCGATCTGAGTAATGAAGCGGCCGTTAACGCCTGGATTAACGGACTGGTGAGCTATCTGACTGAACGTGAAGCGCACGGCAGCACCTATGTGGCACACGTACGTGAAAATCGTGAGCTGAATCAGTTTGAGCCTGTTTTACGCGTACGGACCCATGGCGTGGACACGGATTATCCTCTGGACAGCGAGTTTATTATGGGGCCGGAATATCGCAAAATTTGCGCCCTGGGTGGCAAACTGCGCGGCCTGCTGGAAGAGGATGCTTACATCGAGCGCGGTGAGCGCCGTCAACCGGTATCCAGCTTCGAACAGGCGATTGAGTGGCTGGTGAAAGAATCCCGTCGTGGTCTGTCTGTACAGCGCTATAAAGGTCTGGGTGAGATGAACCCGGATCAGTTGTGGGAAACGACAATGGACCCAGACAGCCGTCGCATGCTGCGTGTCACCATTAAAGATGCGATCGCCGCCGACCAGCTGTTTACAACCCTGATGGGGGATGCCGTTGAACCACGCCGCGCCTTCATCGAAGAGAATGCGCTGAAAGCCGCTAACATCGATATCTAATCGCGCCAAAAGATGTAAAACCCTTCCTCGTGAAGGGTTTTTTTTTGCCAGATCATCGTGGAGCGAAACGTAACACGTTATGGTTCACGCGTGCTGAAAAGCGCCGATAAACTGGTCAATGTGAGCTGAATCGCGCTAGCATTGCTGCAAACCCGACACAATGAGGATGCTATGGCTATTAAACTGATCGCAATTGATATGGATGGCACGCTGCTGAATCCGCAGCACGAGATCACCGCAGGCGTAAAATCGGCACTGAACCGCGCCCGGGAAAAAGGGGTTTCCATCGTGTTGGCGACCGGCCGGCCTTATGTTGGTATTGAACGTTATTTAATGGAACTTGATCTCCATACGCCAGGTCAGTACTGCATCAGTAATAATGGCGCGCTTGTTCATCGGGCTGAAGATGGTGAAGTCGTCGCCGATGTGACGCTGGGCTTTGACGATTACATGTATGTTGAGAAGCTGGCCAGAGAACTGGGCGTGCATTTTCAGGCGTTTGATAAATCACACCTGTATACGCCAAATAAAGATATCAGCGAATTTACAATTCATGAAGCCAGCCTGACCGGCATCCCGGTACGTTATCGGGCCGTTGAAGAAATGGATCCGGCAACGCGTTTTCCAAAACTCATGATGATTGATAAACCCGCTCTGCTTGATGCGGCCATCGCCAGACTGCCTGAGCATGCGCACCAGACGTATACCATTTTGAAAAGCGCGCCCTACTATCTGGAAATTCTCGACCGTCGGGTAAACAAAGGTTATGGCGTAAAAATGCTGGCGGAGAAACTGGGTTTGCAAGCGGAAGAGGTCATGGCGATAGGCGATCAGGAAAATGATCTGGCGATGATTGAATACGCAGGGACCGGCGTCGCGATGGGCAATGCGATTGATTCTGTGAAAAAAATAGCCCAGTTTGTGACCAAAACCAATATGGAAGATGGGGTTGCGCACGCCATTGAAAAATGGGTGCTTTAATCGGTTTCTTTTATGGGTAAAACCGCGCAGACAGGTCAGTCATCTGCACGGTTTTACCCATAACATCACTGCAACTGTCAAATAACGCGCCTGCTCACGAGTGCTTTCATGCCTGAAAAACAGATTACTTTTGCTCCTCGTCATCATCAACTGACCAACATCAACGTCTGGACGCCCGACAGCCAGTGGCTGGCCTTTGATGTGCGGCCTTCCGGCGCGTCGTTCACCGGTAAGACAATTGAACGCGTTAATGTGAATACCGGCGAAGTGGAAGTGCTGTATGAGGCAACGGCGGGCGCCCATGTTGGCGTGGTGACGGTTTGTCCCACCTTACCCGAGCGCTATGTCTGTATTCATGGGCCAGAGCATCCTGACGACAACTGGCATTATGACTTTCATCATCGCCGCGGCGTGATCATTGAAGCGGGTCAGGCCGCCAGTCTGGATGCATGCGATATCACGCCGCCCTTTACGCCAGGTGCTTTGCGCGGCGGTTCTCACGTCCATGTTTTTAGTCCGGATGGCTCGCGCCTCAGCTTCACCTATAACGATCACGTGATGCACGAGCTGGATATCAGTCTTGATCTGCGCAATGTCGGCATTGCCGTCCCGTTAAAAGCAGTGAAACCAGAAAAACAGCATCCGCGCGAATATGATGGCAGCCATTTTTGTGTAGTAGTCAGTGAAACGACAGCGCACCCACAGCCGGGCAGCGATCAAATCAATCGGGCCTATGAAGAGTGCTGGATTGGTCATCAGGGCTATGAAAAGCCGGACGGCAGCCGTCAACGCTGGGCCATCGCCTTTATTGGCGACACGCTTTCCGCGGCAGGAGACAAGCATCCCGAGGTATTTGTCGTCGATTTGCCAGAGGCACTGGAAGCCTATGCCAAACCCGGCCGCTCACCGCTGGAAGGGGACAGCCACCATCTACCTGCGCCACCAGCGGGGGTTCAACAGCGACGGTTAACCTATAGCAAGGGACTGGCGCAGCAACCTCGCCACTGGTTACGTAGCTCACCCGATGGCAGCGCTATCGCCTTTTTGATGGCGGACAGCCAGCAGGTGATTCAATTATGGTGGGTATCGCCTAACGGCGGTGAACCGCGTCAGATAACGCGGCTGAACCACAGCATTCAGTCTGCATTTAGCTGGCATCCTCGTGGTGAAGCCATTGCCTTTATTTGCGACAACAGCGTGATGCTGTGTCACTGGCAAACGGGAGAGTGCGAACGCTTAACCGCCCGCACCGGGTCGGCACCGTCCGGGGATGCGGTGGTCTGGTCACCGGATGGAAAAAAGATCGCTTTTATGCGGGAAAAAGAGGGCTGGCAGCACCTGTTTACTGTGACGGTTGCATAGCGGGCATGGGCTGAGCATGCGCCAGATTCTCCTCGGTGTGGGCCAGCTTTTCACTCTGAAGCACGCGGGCGCGCGGCGAATCCAGGGCTTTATCCTTGTCGCTGCGATAGTAATCCCAGGGCAGTAACAGCGTATCCATGACGGCAGAAAAAGGCAGATCAACCAGCGCCAGGGGCTTTAGCGCCCAGCTGGCCTGACTGTCCGTCAGAATGTCGGCACTGGCACGTGTGCCCGGATAGTAGCCCTGACTTGCACCGGTATGCGTCATGACGCTGGAACATCCACCGGAAGCGACTGCGCAACACATCACGCCAGCCAACGGTAACCTTTTCATCATTTTCATATGTCGTCCCTTCGATTCTGGCACCTGATTGCGTGAGCGCACCAGCGTACCCTCTCAGTCATGAAGTCCGTTCTGGTCCGGCAATTTACCCTTGAGTGTATGCCATTTCGCCAGTTTGGCGAAAAAAATCACGCATCGGGTCTTGAAAGACTGGCGTCTGCACCCATTTTCTAAACAAGGTCGTTAAGGCTGCCGCCGAAAGGGGCAATGCGGTCCTGCACAACCTGTCCAATAGTGGAAGGTTGCCAAAACTTGCTGACATTCAGGAGTCTTTTTATGCGTAACTTTGATCTGTCTCCCCTTTATCGCTCTGCCATCGGATTTGATCGCCTGTTCAACCTGCTTGAGTCCAATCAAAATCAGAGCAACGGTGGTTATCCCCCTTACAATGTTGAACTGGTTGATGAGAACCATTACCGCATCACTATCGCGGTAGCCGGTTTTGCTCAGAGTGAACTGGATATTACGGCCCACGACAACGTGCTCATCGTGCGTGGTGCGCATCCGGAAGAGCAGACAGAACGTAAATATCTCTATCAGGGCATCGCCGAGCGTAATTTCGAGCGTAAATTCCAGCTGGCTGACCATATCGTCGTGCGCGACGCGCGCCTGGAAAATGGTCTGCTGAGCATCGATCTTGAGCGTTTGATTCCTGAAGAAGCGAAACCACGCCGGATTGAAATTTTAAAATAAAGCGGCCGTGACGGCTGAGTAAACATGAGAACGGTCACAGCATACAGGTTGTGGCCGTTTTTTTATGACCGCGACAAGCAGATTGATGCGGATGCGGCGAAGCGATCGGTGATGGCCTGATGGTAAGAAAACGAAAAGCATCAGGTCGCGTTGACAAACGCAGGCTTCACCTGTCCCGCGCCTTCTTTTGCAGGTTCAGATCAATGCTGAATCTGTGCCAGATCTGCTTCACTCAACCCGGTCATTTTCATCACGGTTGTTCTGTCCAGGCCATGCTGCAGCATAGTGCGCGCAACCTCGCGTTTACCTTCATTGCGGCCTTCACGTAAACCGGTCTGAATTCCCTGCTTAATTCCCTTATCAAAGCCCTTCTGCATACCTTTTTGTTCAAGCTGCTGTGCAATGGTCATAAGCGTGTCTCCGTGTTGCGGCACCCGCAGGGCCAGTTCCTGAATAAAAGCCTCGACGTCTGGGGTTTCACCCGCCTGCACAATGTAGTGCACCAACGATACAATCTGTGATGACGAAAGATAACCGGACAGCAGCACAGGGACAAGTCTGTCCATCAGATTTGCGAGATCGCGCTGATGGATGTGCTTTTGCAGCAGCGTCAGTGCCGCCATGCTGCGATGTTCCACAATCTCATCGTCAGGCATTACCGTAATATCAACCAGAGGGAAGCAAGTACTGTAGAGCCTGCGAGCCAGTGCCGGATGCGTAAAATCATCCAGCCAGCAGGTGGAATAAGGATAGGGTCTGCGTTTACCCATATAAAACAGCACCGGTATCACCAGCGGCAGCGTTTTATAGCCGGCATCCAGGTGGCGCTTCATGGCCGCGACCGCGTAGCGAAGAAGCCTGAACGCCATATGCCTGTCAGGTGAAGACTGATGTTCGATCAGGACGTACATATAGCCCTCACCCGCTGTCGTTTTGAGACTATACAGCACATCACTGAAATACTGCCGGAGATCGGCTTCAACAAAGGAACCGGACGCCAGTTTTAACGTCCGTAAGTCGCAAATCGCGCGCAGATCTGCGGGAAGATGAATTTCCATGAAATCGCGGGCAATGTCAGGTTGGGTGAGAAACTGACGAAAGGTTGCATCATGTGGTGTTGGCGTTGCGTTTTTCTTCTTCATCATTGCTGGCCCGGTTATAAAGCACACGGGCGAAAGTCGTGATGAGTGAAAAGAGATGTCTGGCCGCCCTGGCAATGCGGATACTTCCATGCATCCGCATTGCTGTCCAGGCGGAGGTTTTATTCTGCGAGCGGGCTGCCAAAGCCAGCCCGAAAACGCGCGCATGCACAGGCATTTACGAAAAGGTAGTCACGTCGGGCACGTCAGTTTGACGAGTGGTAAGCGCTAATGTTGCGGCTGCCTGAGCCAGCGCTGACCAATCACGCCACCAAACATATTGACCAGCAGCCCGACAATGATGATTACAGCACCCACAATCTGCTGGCGTGATAAGGTTTCCCCCAGCACCAGGGCTGCCGAAACAATCCCAACAACAGGCACCAGCAGGGAAAGCGGTGCCACACGCCAGGTTTCATAACGGCTAAGCAACGTACTCCAGATGCCGTAACCCATAATGGTCGCCACAAAGGCCAGGTAAATCAGCGCCATCACCGTCTGTAGATCAATGTGCGTCAGACTGGTAATGATTGCCGACCGGCCTTCAAACAGCAGCGAACAGGCAAAGAAAGGAACGACGGGCACCAGCGCGCTCCAGACCACCAGCGACATAACCGGTACGGGATAATGCCGGGTGATGATTTTATTGGTGATATTCCCCAGTCCCCAGGAAAACGCCGCCGCCAGCATAAGCATCATAGTGGTCAGTGTTATGCCGGCGGCGCTCTGGCCAGCCATGCCGGAGGTGGCTAATAAAAAAATGCCTGAGGTGGCAATCAGCATGCCCGCAATGTGATTCCAGCGCAGCTTTTCGGCCAGAAACAGCGCCCCAAGCAGCAGCGTAAAGAACGCCTGCGCCTGTAATATCAGCGAAGCAAGGCCTGCAGGCATACCCAGTTTGATGGCCAAAAACAGAAACGCAAACTGCCCAAAACTGATGGTCATGCCGTAAAGTAAAAGCCACTTTACTGGCACAGCAGGACGGCGCACCAGTAAAAGGGCAGGAAAGGCAACCAGTGCAAAACGCAATCCCGCCAGCAAAAAGGGAGGCATGTTATGCAGACCCAGTTTTATGACAACAAAGTTCACGCCCCACGCAATCACTACACACAGGGCTAACAGCCAGTCTTTTCCCGACACCGCACTCTCCTTTTGCCCGCGCTGGCCCGCACGGCCATATGCGCATCACGTCTGTTAATAATGCAAAATGCCTTTGCGATCGGGTTAAGGCAGCGTTGCGCTTCATCAAGGCCGGCCGGATAGAGACGACGCCTTGTTGCCCGATCGGGTCTGTAGATTTAACTGTCGCGCCAGGCGAGCTCCACTTCTTCAGCCAGAATCTGTATGGCGCGCTCAATGTTTTCCGCATCCGGTACATAATTCATGCGCATGCACTGGTGCGTGTGCGGCCAGTCATGCTCCAGACCCGGAAAGAAAAAGTGGCCCGGCACCATCAGCACGCCCCGAGCTTTAAGCCGCTGGTACAGCAACTCCGTACTGATCGGTAAATCCCGGAACCACAGCCAGAGAAAAATTGCCCCCTCCGGTTTATGGATCAGACAGCGCTCCGCCGATAAGTAGCGGCGAATAAGGGTGATCGTTTGCATCACCTTGTGCTGATAAAAAGGTTTAATCACTTCTTCAGACAAGCGCAGCAGATCGCCACGTTGAATCATTTCGCTGGCAATGGCCGGGCCAATACTGCCCGGTGCCAGGCTGATGATGCCGTTCATGTTACCGATCGCGGTAATCGTGCTCTCATCGGCGATGATAATCCCGCAACGTGCGCCTGGCAGACCGAGTTTGGATAAACTCATGCAGAGAATGATATTGGGGTTCCACAGCGGCCGCACATCACTAAAAATAATGCCGGGAAATGGCACACCATAAGCATTGTCGATAAGTAACGGCACCTCATGCTGCTGCGCCAGCGCATCCAGTTGCAGAAGTTCGTCATCCGTAATGACATTGCCGGTTGGATTGGTCGGGCGCGATACGCAAATCAGCCCCACATCGTCATTCATGGGGAGATGTTCAAAATCGACGTGATACTTGAACTGCCCTTCCGGTAATAACTCTATGTTGGGCCTGGCAGAAATAAAGAGGTCTTCATCCAGGCCCGCATCAGCGTAACCCAGGTACTCTGGAGCCAGAGGAAACAGCACCCGTTTTTTACTGCCGTCACTGCGCCGCCCCGCGAACAGGTTGAAGAGATAAAAAAATGCGCTCTGACTGCCGTTAGTCAGCGCGATATTTTGCGCAGTGACAGACCAACCGCACTGCTCACGTAGCATTGCCGCCAGGGCATCCAGCAGCACGGCTTTACCGCGTGGACCATCGTAATTGCATAAGGCCTCACTCAGTTTGCCCTCGTCGTGCATCTGCTGCAGCAACTGCTGAAAATAATCGTTCATTGCCGGGATCTGTGCGGGGTTGCCGCCGCCAAGCATGATCGTGCCGGGCGTACGCAGGCCTGCGCCCATGTCTTCCATCAGACGTGAGATGCCGGAATGTTGAGTAAACTTGTCGCCGAACTGAGAAAAAGCCATAGCGGTTAAAAATTTGTAATAAAGAATGGGATAACCACCATAACGCCCGCTCCCGGCGGGCGCAATGGGCAGCCGCAGGATTACTTCAGCACCTGAGGATTCACGCAGTTCTTTTCAACCTTGCCGCTCAGGGCGGCAATGAGATTTTCTACCGCGTCCTGCATCATCCCATAGCGGGTTTCGTGGGTTGCAGAGCCAATGTGCGGCAACGTAACAACATTCGGTAACGACAGCAGCGGCGAGTCAGTCGGCAGCGGCTCTTTTTCGAAAACATCCAGCCCGGCGGCGTGGATCGTGCCCTCTTGTAGCGCGGTAATCAGGGCATTTTCATCTACCACTGGCCCACGGCCCGCGTTGATCAGCACCGCACTGGGCTTCATCATCGCCAGCTGTTCTGCGCCAATTAAATGATGCGTTTCTTCGGTAAGCGGCAGGATGATGCAAACGAAATCGCTTTCTTTGAGCAGCGTTTCCAGCTCACACCGGCGGGCTGCAAACTGCGATTCGGCCTGGTCGTGCTGACGGCGCGCATTGTAGAGAATGTTCATGCCGAATCCGAAGTGCGCACGCTGGGCCAGCGCCATACCGATGCGTCCCATACCAAGAATTCCCATCGTCTTATGGTGCACATCCATGCCAAACCGGTCCGGACCAATACTTTTTTGCCAGTTGCCAGCTTTCACCCAGGCATCCAGCTCCGGTATACGTCTTGCCGTACTGAGAACCAGCACCATGATGGTGTCGGCCACCGTTTCCGTCAGTACCGTTGGCGTGTGCATCAGCACTACCCCTCGCTGATTCAGGGCATCCACATCAAAGTTGTCATAGCCGACAGAAACGCTGGAACAGGCGCGCAGTGCGGGCATTTTGGCCAGCAACTCGCCGTTGACTTTTCCGCCCGATCCCAGCATTCCTTCGGCCTGTTGCAGTGCCTGCGCATGTTGCTGCTGGCTTTCGGATGATAAATCGTTGATTTCGGTGATCGTGGCATAGTCTGCGAGACGCGCACGGAGATCGTCAGGCAATTTTTTATAAAGAATGACGGCGGGTTTCATCAGATAGCTTCCTGTAAATAAATGACGGGCAACACAAAGGTCGCCCGGAGAAGATGCTAACGCTTACGCTTTCAGGCCGGTTTCGCGCCTTGTAGCGGAGGCGCCTTATTTTGTGCGGGTTTGACGATAAGCGTCAGGACCACGGACAGCAGTAGTGCGCCACCCATAAAAATATAGGAGGCCGAAGGACTGCCGGTTGCCCCGTTCAGATAACCCACAATCCAGGAGCCGATAAACGAGCCCAACGCCCCCATACTGTTGATAAGCGCCATTGCGCCGCCGGAAACATTGCGGGGCAGCATTTCCGGAATAATGGCAAAGAACGGGCCATAAGGCGCGTACATCGCGGCACCGGCGACGACTAACAATGTATAAGACAGCCAAAAATTGCCCGAACCTACCATGTACGAACCGAGGAAGGCGAAGGCACCCACCAGCAACAGTGGCCAGACAAACAGTTTACGGTTTTGCGTTTTGTCCGATGCCCAGGACACCACCACCATCGCAATCGTGGCTGCCAGATAAGGCACAGCCGATAACCAGCCCGCTTCCACCATGCCCATTTGTGTACCGTTGCGCAAAATTGAAGGCAGCCACAGGACAAAACCGTAAACGCCAATACTCCAGGCAAAGTACTGCATACAGAGAATGATCACGTTACGATTGCGAAAGGCTTCGCCGTAGTTGCGCACTGCTTTGATGCTTTCTTGCTCTTTTTGCAGCGCGGCCTGTAGCGCGGCTTTTTCTGCATCGCTCATCCAGCGCGCTTGCGCAGGCTTATCCTGTACCATAAACCACCAGGCAATGGCCCAGATCACCGCAGGAATGCCTTCGAAGATAAACATTTCCCGCCAGCCAAACGCTTCTATCAGATACCCTGAAACCACGGACATCCACAGGACCGTGACGGGATTACCGAGAATTAAAAAGGTGTTTGCCCGCGAGCGCTCAGATTTTGTAAACCAGTTACTGATGTAAATCAGCATAGCAGGCATTACCGCAGCCTCGACAACCCCCAGCACAAAGCGAATCGCCGCCAGCACAGGGATGTTGCTGACAACGCCGGTGAGTGAAGCACAGCCGCCCCACAACAGCAGGCACCAGAAGATCAGTTTTTTTACACTGCGGCGCTCCGCATAGATCGCCCCAGGGATTTGAAAAAAGAAATACCCCAGAAAGAACAACGCACCCAGCAGGGAAGACATTCCTTTGGTAATGCCCAGATCGTCATTGATGCCAGCGGCGGATGCGAAGCTAAAATTTGCCCGATCCAGATAGGCAAGACTGTAGGTGATAAACACGATGGGCATAATGAACCACCAGCGTTTAGGCGCGATAATCTGCGTTTTCATCGGGAACTCCTCTGTTTCTGTTTGCGGGCCGGGCTACACATCACCTAACTGCTGACGCGTCGGCAAACCTTCGCTGTCACCACTCACCTGAATCGCCAGTGAACCAATTTTGTTCCCCCGGCGAATCGCCTCTATCAGTGGTTTCCCTTCCAGCAATGCACTTATGACTCCCACGGCAAACCCATCTCCGGCCCCGACCGTGTCCACAACCTGATCAACTTTGATTGCCGCCACCTGGCCCTGCTCACCCCCGGCTGTCTTATACCAGGCGCCCTCGCCGCCGGTTTTAATCACCACCGCTTTTACCCCTTTATCGAGATAAAAATCGGCAATATCCTGCGGTTGGCGATAGCCGGTTAAGATGTAACCCTCTTTTTCACCGGGCAGTACCCAGTCTGCGTATTCCGCTAACAGATTGAGCTGCTTACGCATTTCCTCTTCGCTGCGCCACAGCACCGGACGCAGATTAGGATCAAAGGAAATTGTTTTACCCCGCGCCCGCATCTCTTTCGCAGCATGCCTGGTCAGCTCAAGCGAACTGTCTGATATTGCTGCCGCCACGCCGCTCAGATGCAAATGGCGTGCAGAGCCAAAATAATCGTGGTCAAAATCCTCGGGTGACAGATGACTGGCAGCGGAGCCTTTGCGGAAATATTCCACGAGCGGATCGGAACCATCATCCACTTTAGATTTAAGCTGAAAGCCCGTGGGATAGCGCGGATCGACGGTCACCTGACGATGGTCGATATTTTCTTTATCCAGCACCTGACAAATAAAACGACCAAACGCGTCCTGTCCAATACGGCTCACCCAGCCTACTTTCAGCCCGAGGCGTGCCAGACCGATGGCGACATTCAGTTCTGCACCTGCGGCGCGTTTGATAAATGTTTCTACTGCAGCCAAATCACCCGTTTCGCGGGCGACAAACATGGCCATGGCTTCGCCGATCGTGATGACATCAAGCGTACCGTTAGGATGAGTCGTCATTTTTACTCCTCAGACATTACGCAGCAGCGTCACATAATGGCGCGTAACCGCAATCAGATTGTCGCCTTCCAGCGGAAATTCAATACCGCGAGGGGCTCTCGCCGGTAGCCGATGCAACAGGTCTTGCCAGCCCGGTCCGGCATCGTCGAGCGCAATAGCGCGATAGCTTTTCCCCTGCGGCACCGCTGATTTGACGTGCACGTAACCCACCTGGTCGGTCAGCAGGACTGCGGCCTGCTCCGGGTTTTCGCCTGTCCAGTGCCAGTTCCCCATATCGAAAGTCATGCCAATCGGCAATGCCGCCTCACGGGCAGCGTTAAAAAAGCGCAGCATCGGTTGCAGTTTGCCGTGCACTGTCTGGTCATTTTCCACGGTCAGCGGCACGCCATATTCCGCAATCAGCATGCGCAGTGTTTCGCTGTACAGAGCCCCCGTAAAATTGCCCAGCGCCACCTTTAGTCTCTGCGCGTTTAGTTGACGAGCTTCGGTAAAATAACGCGTCAGCAAAGGGTTCAGCTTGCCGTCCTCACTGAACAAGGTATCGGGTACAGAATAGCTGGCGCGCAGCCGGTGCTGATCAATGGCCAGCGCCAGCGCGGGCAGGTCATCGAAAGTCGTGTCATCGAACAATTCGCGACGGATTTCCACACCGTCCGCACCAGCCTGCTGAATGATCGGTAAGAGCGCCCTTTGTCCGCCCAGCGCAGCAATCTGTTGATGTCCATAAGCCGCCGTGACGACGATAATTTCGGGCTCCATTGCGGACTCCTGAGGGGAAAATCGGTATTAACGTTATAAAAACGTTAAATGGAACCGGTTCCAAAGCAAAGTAGCAAAATGCGGAATTATGATCGTGCTCACGAAGCGAGCACGTAAGTGAAGGGAACAATCTGAAAATTAGCGAAGACGCTGGCTTGATCCCCGGACAATCAGCTCACCCGAGAAAACCTGCTCACAGGGAGGATGATCGTGGCCTTCGATACGCGAAATCAGGCGCTCCAGCGCATGGTAGCCAATCTGCCAGGTGGGCTGTTTAAGCGTGGTAATCCCGACACCTGCCAGCGCCGCCCACTCCAGCTCATCAAACCCCAATAAACCCATGTCGCTTCCCCAGTGCAAATTTAGACGCTGAAGGGAACGGGCCACCTGTAAGGTCAGCGCACCGTTTGCCACCATAACTGCGCAACGCCTGTCTGCATGACGCTGACAGAAGTCACGCAAGACGGCATCCATCACATCGGGCTGATGCAGCGAGACTTCTGCATTTTCATGGAGGATGGCCGGATGCGCAGCCAGACGCTGGCGAAACGCCTGCAGGCGCTCACGACGGGTATTCACGCTGCCTAAGGGTTCACTCAAAAACAGCAGCGCCTCATAACCGTTATCAATTAAGTGATCGGTGGCCGTTTCTGCCGCTTCAGCATTATTCAGGCCCACCACATCACAGGGAAAATCGGGGATTTTTCGGTCAATCAGCACCATCGGCAGCAAAGATTGCTGCAGCCGGCTCAGTACCTTTTCATGCATACCTACCGCGTTAACGACAATGCCTTCAACCTGATAGCTACTCAGCAACTGCAAATAATGCTGTTCAAGATCGACTTCATTGTTGGTGTTACACATAAGCAATGTAAAGCCGCAGGCACGACAGGCCGCTTCAATGCCGCACATAACGTCCACGGAATAGGGATTGGTGATATCGGCAATGATTAACCCGATTAGCCGGGTTCGCCCCCGTTTAAGCCCGCGCGCCATCTGGCTTGGCCGATAGTTAAGATCGCTAATTGCCTGTTCAATGC
Organism: Pantoea sp. SGAir0180; assembly: GCF_043546245.1. NCBI lineage: Bacteria > Pseudomonadati > Pseudomonadota > Gammaproteobacteria > Enterobacterales > Erwiniaceae > Pantoea > Pantoea sp. SGAir0180. The sequence continues at coordinate 3,731,242 of NZ_CP028071.1, forward strand.
GCGCTTTTAAGTCGGGAGAAAGCAGATGCTGTTCGCCGTTAAGATAACGCGAGACGCTGGTTTTCCCGGTTTTTGCCGCGCGGGCAACATCGCTAATAGTGGCGCGAGAAGGCCTGATTTTCATAGAATATTCCGCAAATTACGCATGCCGCGAGACTACCACAGGCGTCCGGCATGGCAAACACGTTAGCGCTGTGCGGGCAGTTGCAGACTGGGTTGCCACAAGACCTGTAGCCGGGCCAGCGGTGCGCCGTCCAGTAACTGCATCACCATGGTCGCAAGCTGTTCGCCTCTTTCCTGCTCACTGGCCTGACGAATCGCAATAACCGGAAAATCAATGATGGCGTCAACCGGGAGTCCATCCCAGGCCATCAAAGTGATGGCATCCTTACCCTGCAGTCGTCCTGCCTGCTGAAGCGCCATTAACGCGCCTTCGGCCAGCGTACTGCTATCAGTAATAATGGCCTGAGGTTGTAGTCCTTCAGCCAGCCAGGCGGAGACTTGTTGATACCCTGCGCGGCGCGAGGGAGCAACCGCCGCAGTGGCATAAGGTGGTACGGAATCCAGGGCGTTCAGGTAGCTCTGACGGCGATCGCGAACAAACGTACAGCGTTCGTTTCCCCCGAGAAAGGCGATGCGCTGCATGCCCTGGGTCAGGCAGTGTTTTACCGCCAGCGCGGAACCTGCGGCGTTATCGACATCAAACCAGGCATGATTTTGCTGTGCATCAGTGCGCCCCAGCGAGAGAAAATTAAAGCCCTTCTGCTGTAGGCAGCGCAGGCGTTCGTCCTGCGGCAAGGTGTGCGTGATGATTAGCGCATCGACCACGCGACTGCGTAGCATACGCATCAGTGAACGCTGTCCGTCACAGGGTTTATCCGTCAGCAACAGCAGGTCGATATCATAGTGGGAAAGACGCTGGTCCAGCGCCAGTAATATCTTATTGAAATGGATATCGCTGAGGGGCGGGGCGCTCATCGGGTAGACGACGCCGACCGCGTTAGCGCGTCCGGTTTTTAAACGCCGGGCAGCTACATTAGGACGGTAGCCACGTCGCCGGGCTTCTTCTTCCACGCGCTGACGTGTGTGTTTTGCTACATCCTCATACCCATTCAGGGCGCGACTCACGGTGGTTACTGAGAGCCCCAGGACTGACGCAATGGCTTTAAGTGACATGATGCGTTATCCATTGTTCAATTTGAACCATGCTGGCATAAAGCGTTAACTGGCACTGTGTACAGGCACCAACTGGAAACCTTACCGAGTTTATTGTCTAAAAATTGTCGAATAACTGACAGTAGCATGTCTTTCGCCCCCAGTGACAGGGGGCGAAATGATCAATTTAACGGGCTCAGCGTAATTTCAACCCGGCGGTTTTGGGCTTTGCCTGCTTCAGTACTGTTGGTCGCAATGGGGCTGTCGGGGCCGACACCCTGCGTATGCAGACGGTCAGCCGCCACGCCCTGTACGATCAAGGCGCTGGCCACGCTTTCTGCGCGCTGCTGTGACAGGCGCATATTCAATGCGCGCGAACCCGTACTATCCGTATGCCCCACCACGTTTACGGCCGTTTTCGGATACTCTTTTAGTACCATTGCGACGCCGGTCAGGGTATTGGCACCGGCTGGCTTCAGACTGCTGCTGCTGGAATCGAAGGTCACATTGTTTGGCATATTCAACACAATATTGTCGCCCTGTCGCGTCACACTGACGCCCGTACCCTTCATTTTATCGCGCAGTTTGGCTTCCTGAACATCCATGTAATACCCCACACCGCCGCCTAAGGCTGCGCCGCTGGCGGCACCGATGAGTGCCCCTTTACCCCGATCTTTCTTCGAGGATGAAAGCACGCCCACACCGGCGCCGACTAATGCACCAAGACCTGCCCCCACGCCGGATTTTCCGGCCTGCGACTCGCCGGTATAGGGATTCGTGGTACAACCGGATATCACCAGGCTACCGCTGATTAATAACGAGATGGCAATCAATTTTTTCTGCATTATGTGTCCCTTGGGTTTCTCTAATCGGGGCGCCCCGGCCCCTTACTGGCCCTGATTATGCCGCGTAAAAGTGAGGGAAATCCTGAGACAATGTCTTATTTTGTAAAGGAGCGGTGTTAAATGTTATCAGGATGGCAAAAGCAGTTGGTTTGGTGATCGTTAATCAGGCCGCAGGCTTGCATAAAGGAGTAACAAATTGTCGGACCGATGAATTTGAAACCACGCGTCTTTAATGCTTTAGAGAGTGCTATAGCCTGCGGAGAGGTGGTCGGGCTCTGTTTGTAATCCGCATAGTGGTGAACAATTGGCTGGTTATCGACGAACTGCCAGACGAAATGGGCAAAATCTTCCCCTTCCGCCTCCATCGCCAGCATCGCTCTGGCGTTGGCAATAATCGCCGCAATTTTACCCGGGTGACGGATGATGCCGCTGTTTTGCATAAGTTGGACAACGTCCTGATCGTTCATCAATGCCACCGCCTGCGGATCAAACTGGTGAAAGGCCGCGCGGTAATTCTCGCGCTTTTTCAGCACCGTAATCCAGGATAACCCGGCCTGTTGACCTTCCAGACACAGCATTTCAAACAGCGCCAGTTTATCTCTCTGCGCACGGCCCCACTCATTGTCATGGTAAGCCAGATAGAGGGGATCCTGCGTAACCCAGCCGCATCGTTGCATCATGGTATTCCTTTATAAAGCGCCAGTTTGTTGACCGATGGTAGAGGGAAACCGCCACCATTTGAACCCGCCACATGACAAAATGCGAGGCGGCTTCCATAGTCACCACCACATCCGTAAAGCATTGAAAGCGAAGGCAGCCCCACGCCAGGCGAATACAATGATAACGATAGTCATTTTCAGGTAATTCCATGCGTAACGAAGTCATTCTTATCGGCCGTGAAATCACGGTATTCCTTTTTGCCTCCCTGTTTATCACCTTCATGCTTGTCCCCCTCTATATGGATGTGGTGTGGATGGATAACGCGCTGCACGAAGCCTCTTTTACTGAAACCACACAGGAACTGTTGTTAGTTAGTCTCGCCGGCGCATTTTATATTGCCGCACGACACCGTCCCGACCAGTGCGGTGGATTAACCTTAATAGCCGGTTTTTACAGCTGTATGCTTATCCGCGAGCTGGATTTCTTCTTCGATCTTGTTCGTCACGGCAGTTGGGTGTGGTTTGCACTGGCGACCGCACTGGCGAGTTTCGCCGTCGCCATGCGTACTCCCAGGCAGACGCTCCGTACGCTGGCGAACCTGCTGCACCATAACCGTTGGCCCGTGATGGCGACCGGACTTATGATTGTGCTGGTTTTCTCACGTCTGTTTGGCATGAACACCCTCTGGCAACACCTGATGCCCGATCATTACAACCGCGGGGTAAAAAACATGGCCGAAGAAGGGGTAGAGCTGCTGGGATACAGCCTGTGTTGGCTGGCCGGTCTGCGCTATCTGTGGCAAACCCGGCCGTGAACGCGCAAGTCTCTGTCCGCCCCACGGTTGCATAACAGGCGCTCGCCGGGGAGATCGCCGGCAACGCTTTTTCAGCGATCCCGCGCCTTAAAAAAGGTACAATATGCCCTTCTGCACCGCGACAGGTGATCCGGTGTTGGGTGTAAGTTAACCGCAGGTCTTTTCATGTCAGTCAAAATCTTAACGTCAACGCTAATCGGTCTGGAGGCTTTCCGTCAGGACCCGCAGAGCGCCTTACAGCAGGCTGAAGACGGCATGCTGGCGGTGCTGGATAATTACACGCCAGTGATGTATGCCCTCACTCCCGCGCGTCTTGCACAGTTATTAGCCCTTGAAGCCGCCGCTCAGCAACCCAGTGATGTGGCGCTGGATGACAGTCTGTATGACGATGTTTCTGCTACGCTGCATAAACCCGTCGGCAAGTTTGCCATGTATGACGGCTGGCAGCCTGACGCCGACTTTACCCGCCAGGCAGCAATCTGGGGCGTCGCGCTCAGCGAGCCGGTGACGGCGGCAGAGCTGGCCGCCTTTGTGGCTTACTGGCAGGCCGAAGGCCGCCTTTTTCATCATGTACAGTGGCAACAGAAGCTGGCGCGTAGCCTACAGATGAACCGCGCCGCCAATGGCGGACAGCCGCGTCGCGATATTACGCAGATCAGCAGTACTGACTACGATATTCCCGATGGTTTCCGAGGTGAGTAATGAAAACGCCCAACGATCTGTTTAACCGTCTGAAAAGAATGATGCCAGCAGGAACCCGTCCCAAATTCACTAATGGTGAAGAGTTGCTGGCCTGGAACCAGGAACAGGGGCGGTTGCGTTCAGAAGCGATTGTGCGAGAAAACCGCGCGATGAAAATGCAGCGTATCATGGGGCGTTCTGGAATTCGTGATCTGCATATTAACTGCTCATTCGACAACTACCGCGTCGAGAATGAAGGTCAGCGCAAAGCCCTGGAGCAGGCGCGCCAGTATGCTGCTAATTTTGAAGGAAACATTGCCAGTTTTGTCTTTGCAGGTCGGCCGGGCACAGGGAAAAATCATCTGGCTGCCGCCATCGGTAACGATCTGATTTTGCGTGGCAAGAGCGTGCTTATCGTGACTGTCGCGGATCTGATGTCCAGCATGAAAGGAACGTTCAGCGGCAGCAGTGATATCACCGAAGAGCGACTGATTCAGGATCTGAGCAGCGTGGATTTGCTGGTCATTGATGAGATTGGTATGCAGAGTGAATCGCGCTACGAAAAAGTGATTATTAACCAGATTGTTGACCGCCGCTCGTCATCTAAACGTCCGACGGGGATGCTCACCAATCTCGATCCCACCGGCATGAACGCCCTGTTAGGTGAACGCGTGATGGATCGTATGCGTTTAGGTAACAGCCTGTGGGTGCGCTTCGACTGGGAAAGCTATCGCAGCCGCGTCCGGGGTGACGAATACTGATGTTGCTGCCCGCTGAAGCGGGCGGTAGGGTTACTCCCCAGTTGCATGATCGTGTGGCCTGGCCCCCATTTCTGACGTAATCCCCTTATTCAGAGGACATTGCTATTTGGCAGCCCTCTCTGCCCAATGCTAAGTTTTCATTAGACATCAAACTAATAAGACTTCGTTGGCGGTGGGCGTTCCCTCGCCGCTGTGCACCTCTGGGGTAAGCCGTCATGAGAGCAACTGGCAAAGGGCCTGCATTGATGCGGCTGAATAATCAAAAGCGCGTAATGGCTCAACTGCGTCAGCTGCGCATCACATCGCGCCAGGATCTGGCGCAGGTACTGGCGCTCAGCAAAAATACCGTTTCGCAGATTATTGATGATCTGCTGGAAAACGGTTGGGTTCAGGAACTAGGTAAAGCCAGCGTTTCTTCGGCTGGCCGTCCTAAAATTCACATTACCCTGCGCCCGGAAAAGCTGGTCAGTGCCGGTATCATGGTGGAAAAAAACCTGATTCACTGGCAGATCTGCGATTACTTTTCACAACCGCTTGCCGAACAGACAATACGGACGGACACCAGTAAACCTGGCCCGATCCTGGCTGAAATCGGCGCCTTGTGCGAAAAACTGATGGAAGCCTGGCCAGGGCTGCTGGGAATTGGGCTGGGGTTTCCCGGTGTCGTCGATTCACGGCGAGGCTGGATGCATTTATCGACCCACCTGGGCTGGCAGAATGTTGACCTGGCCAGTGATCTGCGCAAACAGATCGCCTTGCCGATTCGGATTATGAATAACGTCAGGGCCGCTGCGCTGCTGTCTGTGCAACAGCTCAATCTGCCCGCCGAAAGCGGGCATTTTTATTTGCGCATTGCGGAAGGCATTGGCGGCGCGCTGGTGCAGCATGGCGTGGTTTTCACCGGCAACAGCTGGACCGCTGGTGAAGCAGGACATCTTACCGTCCAGCCAAATGGCCCTCGCTGTAGCTGTAATCGACAGGGTTGTCTGGAGGCGATGATCAGCAAACCTGCCATTAACCAACAGCTTGCCCAGCGTCAGCCGGGATTAACCTGGCACAGTCGTGACAGCGCACCGAATGTCGTAAATGAAGTGATGCAGCTGGCAGGCAACTATCTGGGCATCGCGCTCAGCCAAATCATGTTATTACTGAATCCTGCCACGATCATCATTGACTGTCCCTGGAGCATCAGCCCGACCTTTTGCCAGGCCGTGCTCAATCAGACGCAGGCCAACAAACTGGCGTTTATTGCGGCCCATACGCAGGTACATTTTCTGCAATCGCATCTGGCCCCGGCAACCGGGCTGGCGCTGGCCATTATCGAACAGATGGAGCAGCGTCTCGAGTAACAGGCCACTGAGCGTTGCCCGGTGGCTTAGCGCTGGCGAAAATCGGGAATAACCAGATCGCCACGCATTACTGAGGAATGTAACACGCTCTGCGTCTGTTGATTCAGTGCCTTCACAATACGCGCGGCCATGGCATCCATTGAATATGAGATAGCCGGAATCGTCGGGATACCGGGCAGATCCAGCGTGCCGGCCAGACTAAAGACCATAATGTCTTTTGGCACCTGCTTATTGAACGCCTGCAACTGAGGAATCACTTTTTGTGCCTGCTGTTCATCGGCCACCAGCAATGCATTGAAATTGAGCGTGGAGGCATTGTTCAGAAGTTCCTGCAACGCCACTGAAGAAGATGGCGTGTCCATAAAGACCAGATTACGGTTAAAAGGCAGGAAATTTTTTTCCAGGGCATGTTTATAGCCCAGCAGAACCTGATCGGCAAAGCCCATGCCCTCGGGATGAATCAGAGCAATTTGACGACGATTTTGACTGATAAGATAGTTACAGGCCGTTTCCGCTGCAAAAGCATGATCACGCTGGATACTGTTCACTTCTTCGCCGGATTCCAGACAATCCACCAGCATCACGTTTGGCTGACGCAGGTTTAACGGAAAGCGCGCGCCGATAATTAAGACGTCATCACATAACCCACAGGTCAACTCACTGAGGCAGGTCATCACGTCCGCTTTCGTGTTGGCGAAACGAAGTAACAGGTGTTTTTGATGCTGACTGAAATGTTTCTCCAGCGCATAAAGGTAACCCGTCGTCTGATTGATATTTTCCTGCGCACAAATAACACCGATACAGCCCGTAGACTGACTCAGTAGTGACTGGGCGATGACATTTGGACGATAATTCAGTTCATCCACCGCTTTTAACACCGCAGCCCGACTGGCCTCTTTCACCCCACGTGACCCACTCAACACGCGCGATACGGTGGCTTTTGACACGCCAGCCAGTCGCGATACATCGTTGATAGTAGACATCATTTTCCCCTAACAGAACCAAACGGCTCCCTGAAAACTGACCGAAACGGCGGCTTAATTTTTCGCCACAGGCAGTATAGCGTTTTCATTTTTTCATGGAAACCGATTTTCCGTTTCTACTCAATAATGATTTTTACCGCTTAATTTAGTGATCTGAATCGTAATTAAACACCCGTTATCAGCCAGAGCATGATGCCTGTCACACTTCCTTTTGCGACAAATGGAAACCGGTTTCCATATCGTATCAAATCATCTCCGTAACAAGTTTTACACGTAAAGGAGCGTTCTCATGATCAGGATTATGTTGTGCTGTTCGGCAGGTATGTCCACCAGCATGCTGGTGCGCAAAATGGTAGAGGTGGCGGATCAGCGTGGCCTCGCTGTGCAGATTGATGCCTGGGGCATTGCCGAGTTTGATACGCAGTTTCCAACGTATCAGGTTGTGCTACTCGGCCCGCAAGTGAAGTACATGTTAAACACGCTTTCAGAAAAAGCTGCCACCCACGGTATTCCTGTCCGGGCTATTGATATGACGGACTACGGTATGCAACGCGGTGACAACGTGCTGGATTACGCTCTGTCGCTTATTGAAGCGACACACTAAAAGGTGTCATTTATGGGTTCGTTATATCAGTCAATGGTGACGGTGATTGAACAGGCTATTACGCCCCTCGCCGGAAAATTGGGTCAGCAAAAGTACGTTATCGCTATTCGTGATGGTTTTACGGCGGCCCTGCCGTTTATGATTATTGGCTCGTTCATGCTGGTGTTTATTTTCCCGCCCTTTTCAGCGGATACCACCAACAGCTTTGCCCGGGCCTGGCTCGACTTTTCGGTCACTTATCGCCAGCAACTGATGCTGCCGTTTAATCTCAGCATGGGCGTCATGACCTTCTTTATCTCAGTCGGCATCGGTGCCAGTCTGGGCCGACAGTTCGACCTTGATCCCATCATGTCAGGTTTACTGGCTTTTATGGCCTTTTTACTGGTGGCAGCGCCCTATGCTGATGAAAAGATCTCTACGCAGTACCTGTCCGGTCAGGGAATTTTTACGGCCCTGATTACCGCGATTTATGCCACCCGTGTTTATGCCTGGCTCAAACAGCATAACGTCACGATTCGCCTGCCCAAAGAAGTCCCCACTGGCGTCGCCCGTTCTTTTGAGATTTTAATTCCGGTATTGGTGATCATTGGCACCCTGCATCCGCTTAATCTGTTTATTGAAGCCAAAACGGGCATGATTATTCCTCAGGCGATTATGCATCTGCTGGAACCGCTGGTATCCGCCTCGGATTCCCTGCCAGCCATCTTGCTGTCGGTGCTGCTGTGCCAGATTTTTTGGTTCGCCGGTATTCATGGCGCACTCATCGTCACTGGCATCATGAATCCCTTCTGGATGGCTAATCTCTCCGCCAATCAGGCCGCTCTGGCAGCCGGTGCGGCGCTGCCCCATGTCTATCTGCAGGGCTTTTGGGATCACTATCTGCTTATCGGCGGCGTCGGTTCCACTTTGCCGCTGGCCTTTTTACTGCTGCGCAGCCGGGTGCTGCATCTGCGTACCATCGGCAAAATGGGCGTGGTTCCCAGCTTCTTTAATATCAATGAGCCGATCTTATTTGGTGCGCCCATCATCATGAATCCCCTGCTGTTTATTCCCTTCGTCTGCGTCCCGATGATTAATGCCGTTCTGGCCTATACCGCCACAAAACTGGGCTGGGTTGCGCAGGTCGTTTCGCTGACGCCCTGGACGACGCCCGCTCCGATTGGTGCTTCCTGGGCGGCCAACTGGGCGCTTAGTCCACTGGTCATGTGCCTGATCTGCATGGTGATGTCGGCACTGATGTACTTACCTTTTCTGCGCGCTTACGAACGCAGCCTGATCAAAGCAGAAGAGAAAAAAATTCAGGATACCGTGCCCGCAGGCAATACCGTGCACGGTCATCCCCAGGCTTAAGGAGTCAGTCACATGCACTACCGTTTTCCCGACAATTTCTGGTGGGGCAGCGCCAGTTCGGCGTTGCAAACCGAAGGCTGTAGCCTTCAGGGCGGTAAAAGCGCCACCACCTGGGATCACTGGTTCGCACACCAGCCGCATCGTTTCCATCACGGTATTGGTCCGGCCGATACCTCCGGCTTTTATCAACACTGGCGGCAGGATATCGCGCTGCTAAAAGCGTTAAAGCACAACAGCTTTCGCACCTCGCTGAGCTGGGCGCGGCTCATGCCGGACGGAGCGGATGAGATCAATCCCGAGGCCGTCGATTTCTATCACCGGGTCATTGATGAATTACTGGCGCAGGGGATTACGCCGTTTATCACGCTGTTTCATTTCGATATGCCGCTGGCCCTGCAGGAGAAAGGGGGCTGGGAAAACCGCGAAGTGGTACAGGCGTTTGGCCGCTACGCGCAGCGCTGTTTCGCGCTGTTCGGTCACAAAGTGAAGCACTGGTTTACTTTTAATGAGCCCATTGTGCCGGTTGAAGGCGGCTATCTGTATGATTTTCATTATCCCAACGTGGTGGATTTTAAACGCGCCGCTACCGTGGCCTTTCATACCGTACTGGCACATTCCCTGGCGGTACGAGCCTGGCGTAACGGCGGCTATGATGGCGAAATAGGCGTGGTACTGAATCTCACACCGTCCTATCCGCGCTCAACGAATCCGGCAGATGTCAACGCAGCACAGCATGCCGACCTGCTGTTTAACCGCAGCTTTCTCGATCCGGTTCTCAAGGGCGAATATCCGTCTGCGCTGCTGGACTTATTAAAACAGCATGACCAGTTGCCACACTGCCTGCCTGGCGACAGCGCCTTGCTTGCCGACGGCATCATCGACCTGCTGGGTGTCAATTATTATCAACCGCGCCGGGTGAAGTGCCGGGACAGCGCCGTCAACCCTGACGCACCGTTTATGCCGGAGGCATTATTCGATCATTACGACATGCCTGGCCGACAAATGAACCCATACCGCGGATGGGAAATCTATGCGCCGGGTATTTACGATATTCTGATCAACCTGCGCGATAATTACGGCAACCCTCGCTGCTTTATTTCTGAAAATGGAATGGGCGTCGAAAATGAACAGCGTTTTATTCAAGACGGTAAAGTTCAGGATGATTACCGTATCGAATTTGTTTCCGAACATCTTAAATGGCTGCATAAAGGCATTCGCGAGGGCTGTCATTGTCTGGGTTATCATATGTGGACCTTTATCGACAACTGGTCCTGGCTGAATGGCTATAAAAATCGCTATGGCTTAGTGCAGCTCGATCTGGAAACACAACAACGTACGATAAAAAAGAGCGGAAACTGGTTTGCTAACGTTGCCGAAAATAACGGTTTTGACTGAGAGCGATAATAATGATTGAACTTGAAGACGCTGTAATGACGATTATCGTCAATTCAGGACACGCCCGCAGTTTGTGCTTTGAAGCCCTGCAGGCGGCGCGGCAAGGCCAGTTTGAGGTGGCCCATGCGCGCCTCAAAGAGGCCGACGACTATTCCCGCAAGGCCCATCAGATGCAAACCCGGTTAATTGAACAGGATGCTGGCGAGGCCCGACAGCCGATGACATTAATTATGGTCCATGCTCAGGATCATTTAATGACGTCGCTATTGGCCCGTGAATTATCAGAAGAAATAATTCATCTCTATCAACGGTAATTTGATCGCTTAATACAGGAGAACGCCTGACAAAAAACATCCCTCTGGAAAGAAAACATACTCTACAAATCAACTTGTTTTGGTGACAGTCAATAAGCCGAAACGGGCGGGTTATTATCTGAAAACAACAGCACGCGTCTTTCGGGTTAATTCGTGTTAACCCGAAGGATGAGGTGTAAACGAGATAACCATGAACATGATAAAAACATTTTCACTTCCTCTGGCGGTGAGCGCCGCGCTGTGCCCGATTGCCGGCCTCGCACAGGAATTCACGCAGGAACAAATCGACGCTATCGTCGCCAAAGCCGTCGATAAAGCTTTAGCAGAGCGTCAGGCTAAGATGGATGCCGCCGTCGCGAAAAAAACGGATGTGATAACAGAACCGCAGAGTCCTGCACAGTCACCGGATATGGCCATTCCTTTTGGCGTGAAGTTTAGCGGCTACGCCCGTTATGGCGCGCATTACCAAAGTGGTGACCAAAAGTATGTCAATGTTGATGGCTCTTACAATGGCGCCTCCGGTATTGGTCGCCTGGGGAACGAAGGTAACGGCGGCGAATTCCAGCTCTCTAAAGCGTTTAAAAGCACGAACGGTGCCATCTGGGACGTGAACGTGATGATCGATCACTGGGGCGATGAAGTGAACCTGAAAAAAGCTTACGCTGGCGTGACCAATGTGCTGGCCTCGAATCCTAATGCCTATCTTTGGGCCGGACGGGACTTTCATCAGCGCCCGCAACAGAACATCAATGACTATTTCTGGATGAATCACGATGGTCAGGGCGCGGGCGTAAAAGACTTTGACGTAGGCGGGATAAAATTTGACCTTGCTGCCGTCGCGGCGGTGGAATCCTGTAATCCTGAAGTGCTTAGCGATGAATCCAATCCGTCACGCATTACCTGTACGGGCGGATCGGGCACCGGCGATAAAGGAAACTATGCCGCCACATCTAAAATCCACGGCATGAAACTGGGGCCGCTGGATCTGGAGATGTATGCCAATTACGGTTTCGACTCTAAGGCCGTGGAAAGCGAGGATCGCCTCAACGCCTGGCAGGGTGCGTTTGTCGTAAGCCACACCACCGATCATGGCGTCAATAAAGTGATTGCACGCTACTCAGACAATGCGGATAACAGCGTTTACAGCAAAACCCATGGCCTCAGCACGCTTTACACCAGCTTTGAAGGTAAGCACCTGTTTACTCAGCAGGCGCAGGTGGAGTATCTGCTGGCCTATCACGATTATGACAACAGTCGACTGAAAAGCGACAACCGGAAAAACTACGCTGCCATTGTGCGCCCGATGTATTTCTGGAATGACGTGCACTCCACCTGGCTCGAAGCCGGTTATCAACGGGTCAACTATGATGCAGGCGGTAGCAACAACGGCTGGAAGCTGACGCTGTCGCAAAATATCGCTATCGCGATGGGCCCGGAGTTCCGTCCCATGCTGCGCTTCTATGTGACGGGCGGCAAGGTCGATGATGCGCGCACCGCACGCGTGAATGGCCGGGAAAACGATATTCTGGACGACTTCAATCTGGGTGCGATGTGGGAAGCCTGGTTTTAAGACGAAACACGGGTCGTCTACGGCCAGTGTGAGGCGGTGTTCGGATTTACCTGCAACGATAAGCAACCCTCGCCCCTCGGGCATTTCTGCCGTATGCCCGATTGGGTGGTAAGCTGTACGAAGGGCGCGCTACACCGCCTTGCCGTGTCAACGCGACATTCACCTCAGCGACCTGATAAGGAAAAGCACCATGTCGGCAATCGGTAATACATTTCATCACATCGGTATTGTGGTTCAGGATATTGAAGCCAGTGAAGCCTGGTATAGCCAAATGCTGGGATTTACGCGTCTGTATGATTATGGCTGGCCGGGCGTACAGGTTGTTTTTATTGCGCGGGGCAATGTGAAACTGGAGCTGTTTCAACATGCGCAGGCTACCCCGATGGATCCACAGCGGCAACGCGCAGAAACCAATCTGAAAATCGGCGGTATCAACCATTTCGCGCTTCAGGTCGACGATCTCGATGAGGCGGTTGCGGAACTGCAGGCAAAAGGTGTCGAGCTCGTTTCCCCGCCCCGTGCCGAACCCAACGGCGATGGCGATCGTTTCGCTTTCATTCATGATAACGAGAAGATGCTCGTCGAGCTTTTTCAGCCCGGCCGCTAACCCGCCTCCTGTCTGGAATGATTTCACTCGCGACGGGGCGAACGCGCGCGTCGCCTGATAGAACCTGACAAAGGCTTTACGCTACCCCTTTTCCTTTAAATACCCATATGAACCCTGTCACAAAACGCGCATTCGGTTTTTCGACCGGGATAAGCGCGCCCTCGACCGGCAAACTTGTTAAAGCCTTGTTGCACATAGCCCAATGTAATTGTTAACGGCCATTAATGCGCATAGCGCATCAGTCGATGAGTTTATTGCGCTTATTTACTTTATTTTCCTGATCCAGTCTTCAGCAACAGGCGCAGCAAAAAGCGTCAATGATAAACTGGAGATACCGATGCATTCCTCGACTTCACCTATGACCACTCGCGCCAGAATCGGCGCCATCTTGCGCGTTACCTCGGGCAACTTTCTGGAACAGTTTGACTTCTTTCTGTTTGGTTTTTATGCCACCTATATCGCGCATACTTTCTTTCCGGCGAGCAGTGAGTTCGCCTCACTGATGATGACCTTTGCCGTCTTCGGCGCAGGTTTCCTGATGCGCCCGATCGGCGCCGTGGTGCTGGGCGCTTATATTGATAAAGTCGGCAGACGCAAAGGATTGATCGTAACCCTGTCCATTATGGCTACGGGCACCTTTCTGATCGTATTAATCCCGTCTTATCAGAGCATTGGCCTTTGGGCCCCGATGCTGGTGCTTATCGGTCGCCTGTTGCAGGGCTTCTCTGCCGGTGCCGAACTGGGCGGCGTGTCGGTTTACCTGGCCGAAATCGCTACGCCAGGCCGTAAAGGCTTCTATACCAGTTGGCAGTCGGGCAGCCAGCAGGTCGCCATTATGGTTGCCGCTGCCATGGGCTTTGCCCTGAATGCCGCCCTGGAAGAGAGCGCGATTCGTGAATGGGGCTGGCGTATTCCGTTCCTGTTTGGCTGCCTGATTGTGCCTTTCATTTTCTTTCTGCGTCGTAAGCTGGAAGAAACGCAGGAATTTAATGCTCGCCGTAAGCATCTGGCGATGCGCGAGGTCTTTAAAACCCTGTTAGCTAACTGGCAGGTGGTGGTTGCGGGCATGTTGATGGTGGCGATGACCACAACAGCGTTCTATCTGATTACCGTTTATGCCCCCACCTTCGGCAAGAAGGTGCTGATGCTCAGTGCGTCTGACAGCCTGCTGGTTACGCTGCTGGTGGCCATTTCCAATTTCCTCTGGCTGCCGGTCGGGGGTGCCCTGTCGGACCGCTTTGGACGTAAGCCGGTTCTGATTGCCATGACGTTGCTGGCCCTGGCAACGGCTTATCCGGCCCTGACGCTGCTGGCCGAAGCACCGAGTTTTACGATGATGCTGACCGTACTGCTGTGGCTGTCATTTATCTACGGCCTGTATAACGGTGCGATGATTCCTGCCCTGACCGAGATTATGCCAACCGAAGTTCGGGTGGCGGGCTTTTCACTCGCTTACAGCCTCGCAACGGCTGTCTTTGGCGGATTTACCCCGGTGATTTCAACCGCATTGATAGAGTATACCGGCGATAAAGCGTCACCCGGTTACTGGATGAGCTTTGCTGCCGTCTGTGCCCTACTGGCGACGCTGTATCTTTACCGCCGCAGCGCTGTCAATTTACAACCCGCCGTTAAACATTAAGTCAGGGACTCCATTATGAAACGACTATACCGATCACTCCTTGCCACCCTCGTGCTTTCAACCGTCAGCACGACGGTACTGGCAAAGGACGTGACCGTGATGATCTCTGGTGGCTTTAAAGCCGCCCTGGAGAAACTCACGCCTCAGTTTGAAGCCCAAAGCGGTGACAAAATTATCCTGGTATCCGGCCCTTCAATGGGTAAAACCCCGCAGGCAATCCCTAACCGCCTGGCACGTGGTGAAAAGGCCGATGCGGTCATTATGGTGGGCAATGCGCTGACTCAGCTGGAAAAAGACAAGTGGATAAAACCCGGCTCACGCGTGGAGCTGGCTGACTCGCCGATTGGTATTGTCGTGAAGCAAGGCGACGCTAAGCCCGCAATTAAGACGGATGACGAATTACGTCAAACCTTACTGAGCGCGAAGTCTATTGCGTATTCCGATAGCGCCAGCGGTCAGTATGTCAGCAGCGAGTTGTTTAAGAAGTTAGGCATTGAAGACAAAGTCAAAGCACATCAGGTCGAACGTATTCCTGTCGCCTCGGAAGTGGCAAAAGGCCACTATGCACTGGGACTACAGCAGGTCAGCGAACTGCTGCCCGTCAAGGGCGTGACTTTTGTTGGCGAGTTGCCTGACGATGTCCAGTACATTACCCGCTTTGCGGGCGCTGTCCCGGCGAAAGCCACGCATCCGGAAGCAGGTAAAGCGCTACTTGATTTCCTGGCCTCAGCCCAGGCGCAGGCGGTCGTTCACGCAACCGGTATGCACTCGGTGAAAACGCAGCAGCCTGTTACGCAGCGTGATACTGTTCAGTAATGAGCTTTTCCAGTTCTGCTGCAATATACGACTGAATACGTCCGCTGCGTCTGAGCAGCCCTACAGTACGTTTCACCACCGGATCGGTGAGGGGTAACTGCACCAGCACCGAATGACCGGATGACGGCATTGACATGGCGGGCACGGCAGCAATGCCGATTCCCGCTTCAACCATACCGAGCATCGTGGTCACATGTCGGGTCTCACAGATACTGGGACGCGCCGGAACAACATGACCCAGGGCAGAATCCAGCAGGTTGCGATTACCCGACGTCTTATCCAGCCCCACATAATCCTGCTGATAAAATTCCTGCCATGTCAGCCCTTTACGGCTGGCAAGCGGATGGTCGTGTCGGCAGGCGACAACATACACATCCTCAACCAGGGGTAAAAATTCGGTGCCAGGTGGTGGATTGCCGGAGAAGCAAATGCCAAAATCTGCCTGACCACTGGTTACCGCCTCGATCACGTTGCCTGCGCTGCTATCAATGATTTTGACGCGTACGCGAGGATAGCGGGCCTGAAAGCGGCGAATGACATCCGGCATAAAATAGTAGGCCGCAGAGGGCACCGTCGCCACCGTCACCAGTCCGGTCCGATCCTGGCTGACTTTACTGATATCGGCCATAACCTCTTCAAAATTAGCGAGCAGCTGCTCCGAACGTGCGGCAAATGTCTGACCATAAAGCGTAAGCGTAACCCGGCGCGTGGTTCTGTCGAACAGCTTAATCCCCAGTGCCGTTTCCAGCTTTTCAATCCTGCGGCTCAGGGCCGACTGGGACAGGCAAATGGACTCCGCTGCAATGCGGAAATTGCCATATTCGACCAGGGCGCGAAACGCGTACAGATCGTTAAGATCGAAATTAACCGGCATGGCGACAGACATTCCCGTGATGTTGAAAAGGCTGGAACCATAGTGCCTTATCGCTTAACAGCAAACAAAGTGAAATATGCGCGAAACGGCGGGTGTTAAGCGGGGAAACCGGTCACCCGTAAAGGCAGGCGACCGGAAAAAATACTCAGACAGGATGTGGCGTGGATGAACGGGAAACGTTTCTGACCGCTTCCTCGACGCGCTCAGAATTGCTCTGAATACTGGCGATTACCTCACCCGCCTGACGCATAAGATTGACTCCACGCGCCGTGTTTTTCAGGTTATTTTCGATGTCTTCCAGCACCTTTTTCGCCAGCTGATTATTACTGGACACCACGCGTCCTATTTCTTCTGTCGCTTCGTTAATACGTGCCGCCAGCGTGCGTACCTCGGCGGCTACGATGGCAAAACTGCGCCCCGACGTGCCAGCGCGGGCAGCCTCAATGGCTGCATTCAGCGCAATAAAGCGCGTCTGCTCGGCGATATTGCGAATGGAATGCACCATATCGGCAATCCGGTCAGACTGGCCGTTCAGGCCAAAGACATCCGCCGAAACGCTGTTCATCTCATTGGCGATTTCCGCCATCGTTCTGACGCTGTCTTCGATGACATCGGCACCCGTTACCGAGCTTTCACGTGTCTGTTGCGCCATCTTCCATGCGTGCTGAGCGGCTTCGTTTTCCTGCTGGTTTTGCAACACCTGCTCCGTCACATCCGTCGCGAATTTCACGATCTTATATAACCGGCCTTCGGTATCAAAAACCGGGTTATAGGTTGCACGCAGCCAGATGGTTTTACCCTGGCGGTTAAGGCGCGGATACTGGCCGGAAAAAAATTCGCCCTGGTTCAGGCGTTGCCAGAACTGCTGATATTCCTGGCTGTTACGCAGTTCCTCAGAGCAAAACATACGGTGATGCCGCCCGAGGATCTCATCAGCTTTGTAGCCGGTCGCTTTCAGGAAGTTTTCATTCACCTCCAGTACTTCCCCGGCCTTATTAAATGCAATGACGGCCATTGAGCGGCTGATCGCCTGTACCATGGCATCCTGCTGCTGCGCTTCGCTGATACGCTCGGAAATATCAGCCGCCAGCTTGATGACCTTAATGACCCGACCCTGCCGATCTTTTACTGGCACATAGCTGGCTTCCAGCCAGACGGGATGATTATCTTTGCCTAAACGCAGGTATTTACCGCTGAAGCTCTTGCCGCTGGCCAGCCGTAGCCAGAACTGGCGATACTCGGCTGAGTTGACCAGCGAGGGCGAGCAAAACATGCTGTGATGACGACCCACGATTTCTTTTATCTCATAGCCCATCTTGTTGAGAAAAAGATCATTTGCCCGAAGGATCGTGCCTTCTGGCGTAAACTCGATGATCGGAATGGCATCATTCAGTGCTTTGAGCGAATCGGCGGCGTGTTTATGCTGGTGTTTTGAGAAAAGGGAAAATAATTTTTTTAGAATTGTCATTTTTATACTGCCATGTTGAGTGGTCTGGAGAGTTTATCGGCAGAAGAAAGAGCAGGCTTGAGACAATGGAGAATAAACAGGCAACAGATTGTGACCGGGCTAATAACGTTAATTAAAGGATGAATACAGCGCCCTTTATTTTTGGCCGCGTTAAAACGTAATGACTGACATTAAGTGAAAATTATTTGCACACCAGGTTTACGTCACTGTCGACATAAACCGTCCTTTTAACGCTCTGCAGCGACCAAAAAAAAGCTGCCATCAGGCAGCTCTTTGCGCTTCTTTCAACACGACGCGGTTATTTATACAGCTCGGCGGTCATGTGGACACGGTCGTTCGTGTTGGCTTCGATGATTCTGTACTGCGCACCCTGCTGTTCAGCCTGGGCTGCAATTTTCGCTTCGGTACCATCAAGGGTTGAACCAGTTGCGGTGACAGTTTGCGCAAAAGCAGAGGCTGACATCAGTGAAAGCGCAGCAACGGCAGCAAGGGAAAGTGTTTTCATGGTTTTCATAATCCGGTTCCTTATCGTGTAAGCGGGAAAGCAGTGTGCTTTCGATGGGAGTAATGATAACCATAGTTATTAATGCAAAGTTAACAATAAGTGCCGCAATTGTGATCATACTATCTATCACGCTGATAGCTAAAACCTCATGCCGACGTTGCGGAATTGACATATAACGTTTTGGTAAGGGTGACTGAGGCAGGAGAAGCAGAAGCTCAGCGCGATCTGCAGCTATATTTCACGTTTTGCTATGCCAGGGATTAAGGATATCTCACTTGTCTGGCAGATCTTATCTGCGCACTAAGAGCGGTTAACTGCGAAGCTTGTGCGCTTTTAAACGCACACATCTGGATGACTGCTGCCAGACGACAAACAGGATAATGCTTTATTGCTGTTAGTACGTAGCGCGCCCTTTTCCCCTGTTGGTTTCTTATGTGTCAACCCGTGGCTTAGATTCCAGAGAGCGGATGGGTTTGTTTGTCACGGCTTTCGGCTTTCGGCTTTCGGCTTTCGGCTTTCGGCTTTCGGCTTTCGGCTTTCGGCTTTCGGCTTTCCAGGTAAGCAAAGCGCACTAAAATTTGCCAGTAATCCTGAAAAATCATGCCTTTTCGCCCTCCTCCGCTCTTTTCTTTAACTACCTGTTTTTCCTGTGGCAAAAGCGACTGGAATATTACGCGTTAATGTGCGTCTTTTCATCGCGGTGATATAGTCTGCTGAGAGGCTTTATCAGCGCCATCTGCGCGCTGATATTTTGTGGAGGAGAGCTTTAATGGCGCTGTACGCTCTGGACTGGTTTAGTCACAATGGTATGGAGTGCTCGCGCGTTAAAGCGCATAACGCAACCTTTCCAAAACACACGCACGATGAATATGTGCTTAGCGCCAACCTGTCGGGCATTGAGGAAATCACACTTAATGGCCAGACACAGCAGGTCAATGCGGGTCAGATCACCCTGTATAATCCGGCCAGCATCCAGTCTTCACGTTTCGATCAGCACGGCGCTGAATTCCTCAGCATCCATATTCCGCAGACGCTATTAAAAACATTCAATCTCAGCCAAAATCTCAGCAGTCACCGTGAGGCACCCGTTTTAGCTGAAGGCGTTTTCACGCATCAGGCGTTATTTAACGCTATATGTCGCTATGCCCAACTGACACAACACCATGACAGCGAAGAGGAAGAGCAGGCACTTTTGCTGTTGTGCGCAGAATTGTTCTCTGAGAAAGTCACGCGAGATGCCGTGGTCGATAAAGACCTGGACCGCATCATTGCTTTTATGCGTCAGCATGTGAACATGAAGCTTACGCTGAATGCATTGGTGCAGGTAGCGGGAATAAGCAAATACGCGCTGGTGAGGCGTTTTACTGCTTATACCGGGCTTCCACCTTTGCAGTATCACATGCAGCTTCGCCTGTGTGCAGCGCGGGCGCTTCTGCGACAGAATCAGCATCCTCTGGACGCCGCGCATCGCCTGGGATTTTACGATCAAAGCCATTTTATCAATGCGTTTCGCAAAGTAATGGGCACCACGCCCAAACACTATGCTTCACAAGTAGGTTCAGGAAAGCAAAAATTCTTTATAACCTGAAACGATGACGTAAAAAGCAAAACAGGCAAAGATAAGGGCAGAAAGCATGTAGGAATATCTCAACAACTTTTGTCCTAATAGCCTGCCGCCCACGCTGCCAACCAGACAGAGCACACCCGTCCATATCACCCCGGCCAGAAAAAAACCGCTCAGAAATAGCGTGGTTCCAGTAAGGTTTTGCTCCCCGAAACGGGAAATGAGCGCGCCACCCACCGTCGCAAACCACAGAATGGCGGTGGGCGAGGACAGGGCCAGTACAATTCCGCGACGAAACTCACGGAACAGCGATTGCCTGACAGTCACCTGTGATGTGTCGATATCGTTAACTGTACTGAAGGCAGCCATCAGCATTTTAACGGTGAACCCTGTCAGCAGAAGCCCTCCACCCGCCCAGATTATCCATCGCACTATCTCGAATTGCAGCAACACCGCCATGCCCGCCAGCGCCAGCACGGCATAAAAAAGATCGCCTATACAGGTGCCGATGCCCAGCGAAAATCCCTGAAAATATCCCCGCTGCATTGCCAGCGTAATCATAGCGATGTTGGCAATGCCGATATCCAGACACAGTGACAGACTTAAGAAAAACCCCGTCGAAAAGGACATCATCGCACTACACTCCTGCACGAAAGAACCTCGCGCTGTGCCACCTGATATGAGCCTGTAAATTCTGTAAAAAGAGCCCATTCCGGAGAGCGAAGCGTAAACTGAAGCGGCGTCATTGAGTTCCCTGCCTGAACGTGAGTGATACCTTATTTCATTCTTTTACTCAGCTCAGGTATTGGAAAAAATTGCAGCGAAGGGATGAAGGGAGAGTCAGCCGACGGGGAAAGGGAATAAAGCGGGCGGTACGACATGATCCGCCCGGGGAACCTGGAGCAGAATAATCAGGCGGTGGTGTTAATGTTCCGCCCTACAGCCGGGTTCGCGGGAAGGGCAGTAACGCCTTCCACCAGTGTAGTGATGGTATCTGCCTGTTGGTTCAGGGTTTTCTTTAACAGCGTCGCATTGGCTTCACCACGTGCCTGCCATTGATCTAACCCTGCAGACAGCGTTGTGAGTTGCTGAATATCCATGCAGTTGCTCCTTATGTTGACTGAGCCCCAAACGGGGGTCACATAATACTGGCGACGGATTTCGCCAGTGGCGCATAAAGTATCGGCACATATACGCAAAACTTAAGCATGATTAACAGTACCGTGAAGCACACTGCTTATCGTGAAACAAACCGCGGCACAAAACTCACCGGAAAATTCAGCGAATTCGCGATAAAACACGCATCGTGAGCATCGTGGTGCAGCGCTTCTGCGCGCGCAGCGTCCGCCGGATCGCGCAATGTGACCAACGGCTTCAGCGTGATTTGCTTGAAATGCCCCCGCTCACCCTCGACCATTGTGCCCTCCGCCGCATCCTCATAAGCCTCGACGATGATACCGGCATCAGCGCACAGATGCAGATACCATAATTTATGGCAGGCGGACGCCGAGGCCAGTAACAGTTCTTCGGGATTCCAGCGCGTGGCATCGCCCCGAAAGGCCGGATCGGCACTCAGTGCGATGGTCGCTTTCCCCTCAGCGGCAAGCTCACCATTGCGGTCGTACGCAGTGTAGGAATCTGTACCGCTGCCACGGTTACCGGTCCAGCGAATGTGAATATGGTAATGATGTTCCCGATTAGCCATCTTGCATCCTTTAAAGGCTGAAGGTGATTCTGGAGACAGTATCCATCGTGATTTCAGGCCTGTAGCCCAGCGGATTGATGCTCAGAGCCTGATGTTATAACGGACAATATCATCCACCTGTGCCAGCTTATCGTACAATCTGCGGGCAGGATTGTTTTCATTTGTCACCCAATATACTTTCGCCCAACCCAGTTCACGGGCTTCATCGCAGACTGCCACGATTAGGGCTTTTCCCGCACCTACGCCGCGCTTGTTTTCCTTAACAAAGAGATCTTCCAGATAGCATACGGGCCGAGTGACCCAGGTCCCCTCGTGTATCACACATATCGCGAAACCGATCACGCTGCCGTTTTGTTCGGCGAGTCGACACATGAGCGCGGAGTCAGGTGAATGGATTCTCTGCCAGGTAGACAGCGTGACGCTCTCATCCAGGTGATGACCATAAAACAGCAGGTAATCTTTCCAGAGCCCCAGCCAGGCTGCGTAATCATCCGGCAGGGCATTACGAACGTTAAGCATTGACGTTCCTTTTAGTCGATGGGCCAGATAACTCGCCGCTGTAATGCCATGACGACGCTACACATCGCGGATACGAAAACAGCGACTGACGGCTTGTTGGAGCCTGCTCAATCAGTAAAGCAGCTGTCTCCCTCAGAAGCTATCTTAATGCGATGGAGTCTGTAAAATCGTGGCTGATGACCATAATAACGATGACAGCGCAGGCGCATTCAACCAGGGTATTACGAATGGCTGTGGAATTTTGCGATTCCTACTTAAGCGAGGCAGCGGCCCAGCCCTTTCTCAAAGAAAACCATAATATAAAGAAGTATATTTTCGACAGTCTGTCAGAAAAGCACTGAACTACACAGTCCCTCAAAAAAAGGGTGACCATGGATCATGGTGATTGTTAAACAGAGTGACAGCAAGCTCTGCCACACTGTTTAACAGAACATAACCTCAGAAAATTTTGAATAATTAATTATATAAATCAAAAAATTAAATCTTTTATAGCTACTTTAATATGCCTTACGGTGTTACTCAGTTGAATATATTCATTCTGACATTCTCGTCTTGTCTTTCAGAGAAAATATAAGTGGAAAGCCAGCCCAGGACATTCGGACCGGCTTCCTTATAGATGATGGCGACAGGTCATCGGTTCATTCATGTACTCACAGAAATGCCAACATCGCCTTCTTACGCCACTTCTCCATTTTCCTGCCTGTACTCTTTCGGTGTCGTCGCATAGCTCTTCTTGAACACCGAATAGAAATACTGCAATGAGGGATAACCACACATCTGCGAGATCTCATTGATACTGAGTGACGAGCCCGCCAGCAGTTCCTTTGCCTTTTCCAGCTTTTCTCGATGGATCATGGCGTGAATCGTATCGCCGGTTTCGTCACGGAAACGCTTCTCCAGGTTAGAACGCGACAGGCCAATGGCATCCAGTACCTGCTCCACCTTAATGCCCTTACAGGCGTTAAAACGGATAAAATGCATCGCCTGAATCACTGCCGGGTCGTGCAGCGAGCGGAAATCGGTTGAGCGGCGGGCAATCACTTTCACTGGCGGTACCAGAATGCGCTGGAGCGGCAGAACCTGCTTATCCAGCAGGCGGTGTAACAGCTTAGCGGCCTGATAACCCATCTGTCGTGAACCCTGAACTACCGAGGAAAGCGCGACGCGAGAGAGATAACGGGTCAGTTCTTCGTTGTCGATGCCAATTACGCACAGCTTCTCAGGCACCGGAATCTTCAGGTGCTCGCAGGCCTGCAGCAGATGACGCGCACGTGCATCAGTGACAGCAATAATGCCGGTATGCGGGGGAAGGGTTTGCAGCCAGTCGGCCAGGCGGTTTTGCGCGTGCTGCCAGTTCTCAGAGGCGGTTTCCATGCCCTGATAAACCACGCCCATATAGCGCTCACGCATGACGCGTTGGCGAAACGCCAGTTCGCGCTCCTGTGCCCAGCGTTTACCACTGGAAGCCGGCAAACCGTAAAATGCAAAACGGTTGATACCGCGCGCTTTCAGGTGCAGGAAGGCACTTTCCACCAGCGCGCTGTTGTCGGTGGCAATGTAGTGTACCGGCGGGTAATCCTCTTCACGATGATAGGAGCCACCCACACCGACGACCGGCACCGCCACGTCTGCCAGCGAACGCTGAATGGCGCTGTCGTCATAATCCGCAATCACGCCGTCGCCCAGCCACTCATGGATATTGTCAATGCGGCAGCGGAAATCCTCCTCAATGAAAATATCCCAGTTTGTCTGTGAAGCCTGTAAATACTCGCCAACGCCTTCAACCACCTGACGATCGTAAACCTTGTTGGCGTTAAACAGCAGGGTAATGCGGTATCGTTTCTCATGCATAGTGGCAGCGTCCCGTTAACTCCCAGCGCATTGCATAGCACAGCTGGATGCATCACAGAAATGGTTTGCGCCACAGTGTGATCGTTCACACGATTACATACGGCGGCGCGTTGCGGTGTCCATCCAGACCGCCAGCAGCAAAATCGCCCCTTTTACGATGTACTGCCAGAAGGTCGGCACATCCATCATGCTCATGCCGTTATCCAGCGAGGCCATGATAAACGCGCCCATCACCGCCCCGGCGACGGATCCGACCCCGCCAGCCAGGCTGGTGCCGCCGATAACACAGGCTGCAATCGCATCCAGTTCGGCGATGTTCCCGGCAGAAGGCGATCCCGCGCCCAGACGTGAGCTGAGGATCAGCCCCGCGATCGCCACCATCAGGCCATTGATGGCAAACACCGCCAGCTTGGTGCGCGCCACATTGATACCGGAAAGCCGGGCGGCATCAATATTGCCGCCGATGGCGTAAATGCGGCGGCCAAAAGCCGTGCGGGTGGCCATAAACATTCCCGCCAGCAGCAGCAATGCCAGCAGCAGTACCGGAGTAGGTACGCCACGGTAATCATTCAGCAGCCAGATCGCCCCCAGCACCAGCACGGCGGTGATCGCCTGGCGTGCCACGGTGCTTGTCGCCGCCGGTTGAGCCAGCCCCAACTGCTGACGACGCAGCCGTAAGCGCCACTGCCACAAAATAAACAGTGCCAGGCCGATAAAGCCAAAACCAAAACCGAAGCCGCCTGGCAAATAGCTTTGCCCAATCTGGGACATCGCCGGACTGGTCGGGGCAACGGTAGTTCCGTCGGTGATACCGACCAGGATGCCGCGAAACGCCAGCATACCGGCCAGCGTTACGATAAACGAAGGCACCTTGCGGTAGGCCACCCACCAGCCATTCCAGGTGCCCAGCAGCAGGCCAAGCACCAGCGTGACCACAATGGTCAGTGGCAGCGGCCAGCCCAGCCAGACGTCAAAGATCGCCGCCGCGCCGCCCAGCAGCCCCATCATAGAGCCAACTGAGAGGTCGATCTCAGCGGAGATAATAACAAACACCATGCCCACCGCCAGGATGCCGGTTATCGCTGTCTGGCGCAGCAGGTTAGAGACGTTGCGCGGGCTGAGCCAGGCACCGTCAGTAGTCCAGGTAAAAAACAGGGCAATCAACACAATCGCCCCCAGCATGACCAGCACCTGCAAATTACGCAGGCCGAGCTTGCTGGAGACGGGCTTGTTGGCCGGCGTCGATACGGCGGGCTTGGTTTCGCTGTTAAGCATAATGTTCACTCCGCAGAGCGGCTTCCATCACCTGCTCCTGAGTCAGATTGTCGTTAATCAGATCGGCTTTGATTTGCCCTTCATGCATCACCAGAATGCGGTCGCTGAGGCCCAGCACTTCGGGCAACTCAGACGAGATCACAATGACGGAGATGCCCTGCTGTACCAGCGCATTGATTAGCACATAAATTTCCTGCCGCGCACCCACATCAATACCGCGCGTGGGCTCATCCAGAATCAGAATTTTTGGATTGAGCAGCAGGCATTTCGCCAGAATCGCTTTTTGCTGGTTGCCGCCGCTGAGGCGGCCAATCGGCAGTTCAGGTGACGAGGTTTTGACCCGCAAGCGGGCGATAGCGGCATTAATGGCGTGCAGCTCGCTGGCTTCGTCAATTGTGGACAGGCGCTGGCTGAACTGATCCAGCGCCGCCAGAGTGATGTTTTTGCCCACGCCCATCAGCGGCACAATGCCGTCTTTTTTACGATCCTCCGGTACCATGGCAATGCCGTGCGCGATTGCCTCCTGACAGTCGCGGATAGTCACTTTGTTGCCGTTAATCCGGATCTCACCCTGCCAGCGACCAGGCCAGACGCCAAACAGACACTGAACGGTTTCCGTTCGGCCAGCACCGACTAATCCGGCGATACCAAGGATCTCTCCCTTACGCAGGGTAAAGGACAGGTTATTCACGCGCTTGATGTGGCGGTTGACCGGGTGCCAGGCCGTCAGGTTGCTGACCTGCAGCACCGTGTCGCCAATCTCGTGAGGTGAATGTGGATAGAGCGCCGTGAGTTCACGTCCGACCATCATGGTGATGATATCGTCCTCACTCAGGCCCGCCGCCGGACGAGTGGCAATATGCTGACCATCGCGAATCACGCAGATGGTGTCCGAAATCGCCCGCACCTCGTTCAGTTTGTGCGAGATATAAATACAGGCGATACCGTGCTCGCGCAGGTTGTGGATGATACTGAGCAGTACCGTGGTTTCCTGCTCGGTCAGCGAGGACGTCGGCTCATCGAGGATAAGCAGCCGCACCTGTTTGTTGAGCGCCCGCGCAATCTCCACCAGCTGCTGTTGCCCCAGGCCCAGCTCACCCACGCGCGTGTCGGGCGAGACGTTAAGTTTGACCCGTTCCAGCAACTGCTGGCAGCGCAGCGTCATGGTTTCATCGTCCACCATGCCAAAGCGCCCCAGCTCTGCGCCCAGGAAGATGTTCTCCATCACGGTCAGTTGCCGTACCAGCGCCAGCTCCTGATGGATAATGACAATTCCTTTGCGTTCGGTATCGCGAATAGTCTGTGCCTGGATCGGGTCCCCGGAAAACTGAATCTGCCCCTCAAACTCCCCGTGCGGATACAGTCCGCACAGGATTTTCATCAGGGTCGATTTGCCAGAGCCGTTTTCACCACACAACGACAGCACTTCACCGGCATCCAGTTGCAGGCTGACGTTGTCCAGCGCCTTCACCGCGCCGAAACGCTTGGTGATATTTTTCATTTCCAGCAACATCGGTCTTCTCCTTCGCAGGATGGCGATCAGAGTTCACTCTTCTTGTGGAAACCGTCTTTCACCACGGTACTGTCGATATTGTCTTTGTTGACCTCGATGGGCGTCAGCAGGCGCGACGGCACGTCTTTCAGGCCGTTGTTGAGTTTGGCATTGCTGGCAGGCGTCTGACCGTTGCCCAGCTCGACGGCGACATTAGCTGCTTCAGTCGCCAGTTCTTTGATCGGTTTGTACACCGTCATGGTTTGCGTGCCATTCATGATGCGTTTGATGGCGGCCAGATCGGCATCCTGCCCGGAGATGGCGACCTTACCGGCCAGCCCCTGCGCGCTGAGCGCCTGGATCGCTCCCCCCGCGGTAGCATCGTTTGAGGCCACAACGGCATCGATGTGGTTTTTATTGGCGGTCAGGGCGTTTTCCATGATTTTCAGTGCATTTTCCGGCAGCCAGGCATCAACCCACTGGTCACCGACAACTTTTATGCTGCCATTATCAATAGAGGGTTTTAACACCTTCATCTGCCCTTCGCGGAACAGGCGGGCGTTATTATCGACAGGCGATCCGCCCATCAGGAAGTAATTGCCTTTGGGTACTTTTTTCACCAGGCTTTCAGCCTGCATTTCGCCGACTTTTTCATTATCAAACGAAATATAGAAATCGATATCGGCATTATTAATCATGCGATCATAGGCCAGAACTTTAATGCCTTCGCGTTTCGCTTCTGCCACGACGTTACTTAATACCTGACCGTTGTAGGGAATAATAACCAGCACATCCACGCCGCGGTTGATCATATTTTCGATTTGCGACATTTGCGTTTCTTCGTTGCCATTGGCAGACTGCACGAAGACTTTCGCGCCCTTTGCTTCCGCCTGTTTAACGAAGATATCGCGGTCTTTTTGCCAGCGTTCCAGACGTAAATCGTCAATGGCCATGCCGATTTTGACTTCTTTTGCCAGACTGGCCTGACTGAACAGCGTAAGCGCCGCAAGCGCAGCGAGTAATGCGGGTTTCATTTTCATCATGGTCATCCTGTAGGGAACGGTTATTGTCGTTGTAAGGCTATGAACCAGGCGGATGAATTGTTCACCTTATTTTTACCTGCCAGCAATTACTGATTTTTATCCGGCTATTACGTTTTTTGGTTTATTTCTGAATTTTTGAGCGCGATCCAAATTTTAACATTTTCAGACTCGCCGTTACCGCAAACTGCACAGCATGAGGTCATCTCATCGTCATATTTTTTTGCGAGCAAGCGCACAATAAATAATTCTCTTACTGCCTGTGTGAAATATCGTAATTGAGTGGTCAGAAAGCGGATACGCACAATATGGCTTCTGGGTAACCCATTCGGGACCACTGTTAAGGAGCAAACCATGCACGCTTATTTTGACCAGTTTGATCGCGTTCGCTACGAAGGCGCAAAAACCAGTAATCCTCTGGCCTTCCGCCACTACAACCCTGACGAAGTCATCCTGGGGAAAACCATGGCTGAGCATCTGCGCTTCGCCGCCTGTTACTGGCACACCTTCTGCTGGAATGGCGCGGACATGTTTGGTGTCGGCGCTTTTGATCGTCCATGGCAAAAAGCGGGCGATGCGCTGGCGCTGGCCAAACTGAAAGCGGACGTTGCCTTTGAGTTTTTCCACAAGCTGAACGTGCCTTACTACTGCTTCCACGATGTGGACGTCTCACCTGAAGGTGACTCCTTAAAAAGCTATCGCGAAAACCTGGCGGTAATGACCGATACGTTGCAGGCGAAACAGCAGGAAACGGGCTTAAAACTGCTCTGGGGCACCGCTAACTGCTTTACGCATCCGCGTTACGGTGCGGGTGCCGCCACCAATCCGGATCCGGAAGTGTTTTCCTGGGCCGCCAGTCAGGTGTGCAGTGCAATGAAAGCGACCCAAACGCTGGGGGGCGAAAACTACGTACTGTGGGGCGGACGCGAAGGCTATGAAACGCTGTTAAATACCGACCTGCGCCAGGAGCGCGAGCAGATTGGCCGCTTTATGCAGATGGTCGTTGAACATAAGCACAAAATCGGCTTCCAGGGCACGCTCCTGATTGAACCCAAACCGCAAGAGCCGACCAAACATCAGTACGATTATGACGTCGCGACGGTTTATGGCTTCCTGAAGCAGTTTGGCCTGGAAAAAGAGATTAAGGTAAACGTGGAAGCCAACCATGCCACGCTGGCGGGTCACTCATTCCATCACGAAATAGCGACGGCAATTGCGCTGGGTGTATTTGGTTCGGTCGATGCCAATAGGGGTGATGCCCAGTGTGGCTGGGACACCGATCAGTTCCCGGTCAGCGTGGAAGAGAACGCGCTGGTGATGTATGAAATTATCAAAGCAGGCGGCTTTACCACAGGCGGCTTAAACTTTGATGCCAAAGTACGTCGGCAGAGCACCGACAAGTACGATCTGTTCTATGGACACATCGGAGCCATGGACACGATGGCGCTGGCGTTGAAAGTGGCGGCGCGTATGCTGTCTGACGGTGAGCTTGATCAGCGCGTGGCACAGCGCTACAGCGGCTGGAACGGGGAGTTTGGTCAGCAGATTTTGAAAGGTGAGTTTTCACTGGAAACGCTCGCGGCCCATGCGCACCAGCAGCAGTTCAATCCGCAACATCGCAGCGGTCGCCAGGAACAACTGGAAAACCTGGTGAATCATTACCTCTATGACTTCTAATCCGTAAGGAGCGCGACATGGTAATCGGGATCGATATCGGCACATCCGGCGTAAAAGTCGTGTTGCTGGATGTGCAAGGGCAGGTGGCGGCGGTGGAAACGGCCCCACTAACGGTTTCCCGCCCGCATCCGTTATGGAGCGAGCAAGATCCCGAAAGCTGGTGGCAGGCCACGGATAAGGCAATGCAGGCACTGGCACAGCGTCACGACCTGAGCACGGTGAAAGCTGTGGGCCTGACAGGACAGATGCACGGCGCGACCTTGCTGGACGCGCAGCATCGGGTGCTGCGTCCCGCCATTCTCTGGAACGACGGACGCAGCGGCGATCAGTGCCGTGAACTGGAGCAGCGGGTACCTGACTCACGGCGCATCACCGGTAACCTGATGATGCCAGGCTTTACCGCGCCCAAACTATTATGGGTGCAACAGCACGAACCAGACATTTTTGCCCGGATTGCCAGGGTGCTGCTGCCTAAAGATTACCTGCGCTGGCGCCTGAGCGGCGAGTTTGCCAGCGACATGTCTGATGCAGCCGGAACCATGTGGCTGGATGTGGAAAAGCGTGACTGGAGTGAGCAGATGCTCGCGGCCTGCGGGCTGGATCACAGCCAGATGCCAGCCCTGTTCGAAGGCAACCAGATTACCGGTACTTTATCAGCCGCGATCGCGCAGCGCTGGTCGCTGCCGCAGGTGCCGATCGTGGCGGGCGGTGGCGATAACGCGGCAGGCGCGGTCGGCGTCGGCATGGTCGCGCCGGGGCAAGGGATGTTGTCACTCGGTACCTCCGGCGTGTACTTCGTGGTCAGCGAAGGCTATCTCAGCAATCCCGAGCAGGCGGTACACAGCTTTTGTCATGCGCTGCCGCAGCGCTGGCACCTGATGTCTGTAATGCTGAGCGCCGCTTCCTGCCTGGACTGGGCAGCGTCACTGACGGGCTGCGATGATGTCCCGCACCTGTTAGCCGAAGCGGAACGTGCAAAAGACGATGCGCCCGCCTTGTGGTTTTTGCCTTATCTTTCCGGTGAACGCACACCGCATAATAATCCGCATGCCTGCGGCAGCTTCTTTGGGTTTACCCAC
Source organism: Pantoea sp. SGAir0180 (assembly GCF_043546245.1). NCBI lineage: Bacteria > Pseudomonadati > Pseudomonadota > Gammaproteobacteria > Enterobacterales > Erwiniaceae > Pantoea > Pantoea sp. SGAir0180. The sequence goes on from NZ_CP028071.1 coordinate 3,761,834, forward strand.
CAGCATGGGCGACCCGAGCTGGCGCGCGCCGTGCTGGAAGGCGTCGGTTTTGCGCTGGCAGACGGCATGGATGTGGTTCACGACTGCGGCGTAACACCCGAAAGCATCATGCTGATTGGCGGTGGAGCACGAAGTCGCTACTGGCGGCAGATGCTGGCAGATATCAGCGGACAAACACTGGACTACTGCGAAGGTGGCGATGTCGGCCCGGCGCTGGGTGCCGCCCGACTGGCGCAGATGGCAATAGATAACAACCTGACCATTCCGGCCCTGAAGCAGGTGCAGCGCCATGAGCCAGATCCGGCTCGTCATGCACATTATCAGCCGAGACGTGAGACGTTCAGTCGGTTGTATCAGCAGTTGCTGCCGCTGATGAATCAGTAATTCAGAAAAAAGGGGCAACAGGGTTGCCCCTTTTTCTTTTAACCAATCGCCCCCAGCACATCGTCCTGGCTTTGCTTTTTCGGCAGCAGGAACAGCGTTGCTGCAATATCCAGCAGGTAGATCAGGGCCAGTAGCGTGATAGCAGCTACGAAGGAGAATTTACCCGCCAGCAGCCCGATTACCAACGGACCCAATCCACCGACGCCGCGCCCCAGATTAAACAATACGTTCTGCGCGGTCGCACGAACCTGCGGCGGAAAGGTATCTGAGATCAATGCGCCATAGCCGCCAATCATACCGTTGACGAACAGGCCCATCAGCGCACCGGTAAACAACATCACGGTCGGATCGCGCAGTTGCGCATAAACCACAACCATCACGACCGCACCGAACTGGTAAAGCAGGAAGATTTTCCAGCGCGCAAAGCGATCGGCCAGCACGCCAAACAGCCAGATGCCAAAGGTCATGCCCACCACGGTTACTGCCGTCCAGACGCCGGATTTGGTCAGACTGAAACCGAAGTTAGAGGACAAGTAGCTGGGCATCCAGATCATCAGGCCGTAATAACCGAAGTTCTGAACGGAACAGAGAATAAAGATCCCCAGGCTGGCTTTGCTGGTGGCGCGGTCTTTAAACAGCAGTTTCAGTCGGGCGGGAAAGGACAGCGAGGGAACATGTTTAATTTGACGGGTGAAGCTCTCAGGTTCGCCCATGCTGCGGCGAATAACAAATGACACCAGCGCGGGCAGTAATCCCACCAGGAACATGCCGCGCCAGCCAATCACACTCAGTAAAGGCGGGGTGATAAATGCCGCCAGCAGTACGCCGAGTTGCCAGCCGATGCCGACCCAGGCCGAGGCGCGGTTGCGCTTTTCTGCCGGCCAGGCTTCTGCAATCAGCGCCATGCCGATGCCAAACTCACCGCCCAGTCCCATGCCCGCCAGCGTACGGTACGCCAGCAGATCCCAGTAACCCTGCGCCACTGCACACAATCCGGTAAAGACAGAGAACATCAGTATCGTGATGGTTAACACACGAATGCGCCCATAGCGATCGCTGAGGTGGCCAAACACAATGCCGCCGATGACCGCGCCGATCAGCGTCCAGGTCACCAGTGAACCAGCCTGTGACGGATCCAGTGCCAGCGACAGGCTGATAGCGGGCAGCATAAACCCGAGAATCAGCAGATCGAATCCGTCCATGGCATAACCGCTGACGGCAGCCAGCATCGCTTTCGCAGGCGTAATGCTCTGCTTAACAGGGGAAGAAGAGGACATGAGTGCGCACCCGTTGGTTAAAAAACTGGCGCAAGTATAAAGAGCTAAGAGGATGGGGTCTATGCAGAATAGCCGGAGCCGTGCGCCTTATGGCGCACGGTTGCGCGAGATCAAGACGGTTTGTTGCTACCGTCGTCGTCACCGGATAACAGCGCGTCCAGCCTGTCGCCGCCCACGTGACGGAAATCCTGACCTTTCACGAAGTAGAAAATGATTTCGCAGATATTCTGGCAGCGGTCACCGATACGTTCGATGGCGCGGGCGCAAAACAGCGCCGTCAGAACGCTGGGAATCGTCCGCGGATCTTCCATCATGTAGGTCATCAGCTGACGCACAATGCCTTCGTACTCTTTATCCACTTTCTTGTCTTCGCGGTAGATCTGCACGGCTTCGTTAAGGTCCATGCGCGCAAAGGCATCCAGCACATCATGCAGCATCTGCACAGTATGACGGCCCAGCGATTCCAGGCTGACCAGCAGCGGCAGATGTTGCTGGCCAAACTTCTCCAGCGCAGTGCGGCTGATTTTCTCGGCAACATCGCCGATGCGTTCCAGTTCGGAGATGGTTTTGATAATCGCCATGACCAGACGTAAATCGATAGCGGTCGGCTGACGTTTGGCGATGATGCGCACACAGGCTTCATCAATCTCCACTTCCATCATGTTGACCTTCTGGTCGCCATCAATGACGCGCTGGGCCAGTTCGCCGTCCAGATTATGCATGGCGGTAATGGCATCGGTCAGCTGCTGCTCAACCATGCCGCCCATGATCATCACCTGCGTGCGGATGTGCTCCAGCTCAGCGTTAAACTGACCGGAGATGTGTTTATTCAGATTTAAACTGTCCATGGCGATCTCCTGTCTAATCAGCCGTAGCGACCTGTAATGTAGTCTTCCGTTTGTTTCTGTGCCGGCTTGGTGAACAGCGTGTCGGTGTCGCTGAATTCAATCAGTTCGCCCAGATACATAAACGCCGTGTGGTCGGAACAACGTGCCGCCTGCTGCATGTTGTGTGTCACGATCACGACGGTGTAATCCTGCTTCAGTTCAGTAATGAGTTCTTCGATACGGCCGGTAGAAATGGGATCCAGCGCTGAACAGGGCTCATCCAGCAGCAGGACTTCCGGACGAATGGCGATACCGCGCGCAATACACAGACGCTGCTGCTGGCCGCCTGACAGACTGTAGCCACTCTGATGCAGCTTGTCTTTGGTTTCAGTCCACAGGGCCGCCTTGGTAAGCGCCCACTGCACACGCTCGTCCATATCGGCGCGAGACAGCTTTTCAAACAAGCGCACGCCAAAGGCGATATTGTCATAAATCGACATCGGGAAAGGCGTTGGCTTCTGGAACACCATGCCAACCCGGGCGCGCAGCAGGGCGATATCCTGGTTGGACGCCAGAATGTTGTCGCCGTCCAGCAGAATATCCCCTTCCGCGCGCTGCTCGGGATAGAGCGAATACATTTTATTGAAGGTTCGCAGCAAAGTGGATTTACCACAGCCTGAAGGGCCGATAAAGGCCGTCACCTGATTCTTCGCAATATCCAGGTTGATGTTTTTCAGAGCGTGAAACTTGCCGTAATAAAAATTCAGATTACGGACCTGAATCTTACCCGCTGATGCAGTCGCAGTACTCATTGCTTTTCTCTCTTATACGACACCGCACAGGGCCGTGTCAGTCGTTAACCGTGTTTACCCTTGGCGAATACCACGCGTGCTACGATATTTAACAGCAACACACAGAGGGTAATAATCAGTACGCCCGCCCAGGCCAGACTTTGCCACTCGGCGAACGGACTCATCGCAAATTTAAAGATGGTGACCGGAAGGTTTGCCAGCGGCTGCATCATGTCGGTGCTCCAGAACTGGTTCGACAGCGCAGTAAACAGCAGCGGCGCGGTTTCGCCCGCGATGCGCGCTACCGCCAGCAGCACACCCGTAATAATCCCGGATACGGACGCTTTCAGCGTAATGGCGGAAATCATCTTCCATTTCGGCGTACCCAGCGCATAGGCTGCTTCGCGCATGCTGTCAGGTACCAGTCGTAACATGTTTTCCGTCGTGCGAATCACTATTGGAATCTGTAACAACGCCAGCGCTATCACACCTGCCCAGCCTGAGAAGTGGTGCATCTGCGCCACGACAATGGTGTAGACAAACAGGCCCACAACAATCGATGGGGCAGACAGCAGGATGTCGTTAATGAAACGAATCACTTCCGCCAGTAAAGACTTACGACCATATTCTGCCAGATACACACCCGCCAGAATGCCCAGTGGCGTGCCAATGAATGTCGACCATAAAATCAGTAAACCGCTACCTACCAGCGCATTGGCTAATCCGCCTCCCGCCGTGTTTGGCGGCGGTGTGGACTCGGTAAACAGCGACCATGAAAGCCCGTCAATGCCGCGGCTCACGGTGGTAAACAAAATCCAGACCAGCCAGAATAAGCCAAATGCCATCGTCAGCAAGGACAGCGTTAAGGCGATTTTGTTCTTGGTGCTACGCCACGACTGCATTTTGCGACGTGACGCTTCCAGTTCGGCCCGAGCCTGTACTTCCATTGTTGTCATGATCGCGCTCCTTCACTTTTTGCCAGACGCATAATCATTAACTTGGAAATCGCCAGCACAATAAAGGTGATAACAAACAGAATCAGGCCCAGTTCCATCAGTGCCGCTACGTGAACACCCGATTCGGCTTCAGCAAACTCATTCGCCAGTGCCGAGGTGATACTGTTGCCTGGCATAAACAGTGAGGCACTGTCGAGCTGGTAGGTGTTACCGATAATAAAGGTGACCGCCATGGTTTCGCCCAGCGCACGTCCCAGGCCCAGCATGATGCCGCCGATGACGCCGTTTTTAGTAAACGGCAACACGATGCGCCAGATCACTTCCCACGTGGTGCAGCCAATCCCATAGGCTGACTCTTTCATCATCACCGGCGTCTGCTCAAACACGTCGCGCATGACTGAAGCAATATAGGGAATGATCATGATGGCCAGAATCACACCTGCGGCCAGAATACCGATACCAAACGCCGGACCGGAGAACAGAGCGCCAATAATCGGAATGCCCGAGAGGACATCACCAACGGGCGTCTGGAAATATTCTGCGAACAGCGGAGCAAAGATAAATAAGCCCCACATACCATAAACAATACTCGGAATCGCAGCGAGCAGCTCAATTGCGGTTCCCAGTGGACGTCGTAACCAGCCTGGTGAGAGTTCGGTCAGAAAAAGAGCAATACCGAAACTGACCGGTACCGCAATAATCAACGCAATGATTGAGGTGACAAGTGTGCCGTAAATCGGCACCAGTGCACCGAATTGTTCGTTAGGGGCGTCCCAGGTTTTGGTCCACAAAAACGCGAAACCAAATTTCTGTATGCTTGGCCAGGAAGAGAAGATCAGGGAGACGATAATGCCGCCCATAAGCAACAGAACAATCAGCGCAGAGAGTTTTACCAGCGCGCCAAAAATTCGGTCACCTTGCTTACCTGGGGCTTTGAATGCCGACTTCGTTGCAGCCATAGAAGTCTTCGTCCTCAGAAGTTATCAGGGCGGCAGACGCCGCCCTTGAAGGCTGACCAGCACGCAGGCTGGTCAGGGTCATTCACTTACTTATAAAGCGCTTTACCAGAACTGTCTTTGATATTGGCTTTCCAGGCAGCACGGATCTGCTGAACCACGCTCTCCGGCAGGGTGGCATAATCCAGCGCATTGGCCGTTTTACCGCCATCTTTGTAGGCCCAGTCAAAGAACTTCAGGACTTCGGCACCTTTCGCCGCATTAGTCTGATCTTTGTAAATCAGGATAAAGGTGGTTGAGGTGATCGGCCATGCATCATTGCCTTTCTGGAAGGTCAGATCCTGAGCAAACGATTTGCTCCAGTCTGCGCCTTTCGCGGCATTAGAGAAGCTGGTTTCGCTTGGCGCAACCGCTTTGCCGTCCGCATCCATCAGTTTGGTATAGGTCAGGTTATTCTGTTTGGCATACGCGTACTCAACGTAACCAATAGAACCTGGCAGACGCTGTACAAAGGCTGCTACGCCATCGTTACCTTTACCGCCCAGACCGGTTGGCCAGTTAACGGTGTTGCCTTTACCAATTTTGCTGTTCCACTCTTCGTTCACTTTCGCCAGGTAGCTGGTGAAAACGAAAGAGGTACCTGAACCATCCGCGCGACGCACCACGTTGATGTTGGTATCGGGCAGTTTCACGCCTGGGTTCAGTTTAACAATCGCAGGATCGTTCCACTTTTTGATGTTACCCAGATAGATGTCGCCAACGGTTTTACCGTCCAGCGTCAGCTGACCAGATTTGATGCCTGGCAGGTTAACCGCCAGCACCACGCCACCGATTACGGTAGGGAACTGGAACAGACCATATTTCTGCAGATCTTCGTCTTTCATAGGCGCATCGGAGGCACCGAAATCAACGGTTTTGGCGATAATTTGTTTTACACCGCCAGATGAACCAATGCCCTGATAGTTGATTTTGCTACCGGTGGCTTGCTGATACTCTGCTGCCCACTTGGCATAAACCGGCGCCGGGAATGTACCGCCAGCACCGGTCAGATCGGTGGCTGCAAATGCAGAAACCGCATTAACGGCAAGAGAGGCGGCGAGGATTCGGGCTACGGTGCTACGCATCAGTGTCATGTTCCCTCCAGGGGAGAAAAGTCAGGCTAAGTGCCTTTTTAGTAAGAGTCAGTGATTGCTGCAGGAGGGAAAATAGGACAGTTTAGTGACAGAAAAATGTAGTTAATATTACAGTTATATGACAGGCACAATTATTGCTCATTTCATAAGACTCCTCTCGAAAAGGACATGTTCGATGAGATTTATGAAGAAGCTTCTGGTGTGCAATGTCGTCCTGCTCTGTACGCTGGCAGGCTTACAGGCTTACAGGCTTACAGGCTTACAGGCTTACAGGCTTACAGGCTTACAGGCTTACAGGCTTACAGGCTTACAGGCGGATGATACGACACCCACGATTCATTTAGATAAATTTTATACCGCAGCTAATAACAGAGGCGCTCTGGCTATATTGGGTTATTACGGCGCCGTTAAACAATCATCCGTCGATGTTGAAGGTGTTATTGCAATGAAAGATAAGATTAAAGACTTAACAAAAACGCTATAAAATCAGGCAAGTAACCTCAGTCAACTCGCCAAAAGCTAAGCAAAAATGATGATACGATAAATAACCTGCAGCGTTCACTCGATGAGGCTAACCGCAAAATCAGCGATCAACAGCGTGCACTGGAGCAATGCAGTAACAAGATCAAATAAATGAAACGCGTGAATCCCGTCGGGGATTCACGCATAAGATGCATTACTCGACCGTTACCGATTTCGCCAGGTTACGCGGCTGATCCACATCGGTGCCTTTGATCAGGGCCACATGATAGGAGAGCAGCTGGAGCGGCACGGTATAGAAGATAGGCGCAATGGCCTCTTCGACGTGCGGCAGAGGAATGATTTTCATTCCTTCGCTGTCACTGAAACCGGCATCCTGATCGGCAAACACGTACAGCAGACCGCCACGCGCGCGCACTTCTTCGATATTCGATTTCAGCTTCTCTAACAGTTCATTGTTCGGCGCCACCACAATGACCGGCATATCGGCATCGATCAACGCCAGCGGACCGTGCTTGAGTTCACCTGCCGCATAGGCTTCCGCATGAATATACGAGATCTCCTTCAGCTTGAGCGCCCCTTCCATCGCGATAGGGTACTGATCACCACGGCCAAGGAACAGGGCATGGTGCTTATCAGAGAAATCTTCGGCCAGGTTTTCAATCAGCTTATCCTGCGCCAGCATTTGCTCAATGCGGCTTGGCAGAGCCTGCAGACCATGCACAATCTCGTGCTCTTTTTCTGCGGACATGCCGTTCAGGCGACCGAGTTTTGCCACCAGCATCAGCAGTACGGTCAGTTGAGTGGTAAAGGCCTTTGTAGAGGCTACACCAATCTCCGTACCCGCTTTGGTCATTAGCGCCAGATCGGATTCACGTACCAGCGACGAACCCGCGACGTTACAGATAGCCAGCGATCCCAGGTACCCCAGCTCTTTCGACAGGCGCAGCGCGGCCAGCGTATCCGCCGTTTCCCCCGACTGAGACAGGGTAATCAGCAGGCTGTTTTTACGTACCGCCGATTTACGGTAGCGGAATTCGGACGCAATCTCGACATCACAAGGGAGGTTTGCCAGCGCCTCGAACCAGTAACGCGAGACCATGCCAGAGTTGTAAGAAGTGCCACAGGCGATGATCTGGATGTGCTCAACCTTGCTGAGCAGCGCTTCTGCATTTGGCCCCAGTTCGCTGAGATCGACTGCACCGTGATTAAAACGCCCCGTTAAGGTGTTTTTAATCGCATTTGGCTGCTCATAGATCTCTTTTTGCATGTAATGGCGATAGATACCTTTATCGCCGGCATCGTACTGTACGCTGGATTCGATCTCATCGCGGCGCACGGTATTACCCGCACGATCGACGATCGTAACATCGCGACGGCTGATTTCAGCGATATCGCCCTCTTCCAGATAAATAAAGCGGCGAGTGACCGGCAACAGTGCCAGTTGGTCAGAAGCAATGAAGTTTTCACCCACACCACGACCGATCACCAGTGGGCTGCCTGAACGGGCGGCCACCAGACACGATGGATCGCGACTGTCCATGATCACCATGCCATAGGCACCGCGTAGTTGGGGAATCACACGCTGCAGGACTTCACGCAGCGAACCGCCCTTTTTCTGCTCCAGATGAACCAGATGCGCTACCACTTCGGTATCGGTTTCTGAGCTGAAATGGTAACCCTGCGCAATCAGCGCTTCACGAAGCGGCTCATGGTTTTCGATAATACCGTTGTGCACTATAACGATATGCTCAGAAACGTGCGGATGCGCATTGGCCTCTGAGGGTTCGCCATGGGTTGCCCAGCGCGTATGCGCGATACCGGTTCCGCCGATCAGTGGCTGTTCTTCCGCCGCCGCGGCCAGCATCTGTACTTTGCCCAGGCGACGCAGACGGGTGATATGGCCTTGCTGATCGACGACGGCCAGACCGGCTGAGTCATAACCGCGGTATTCCAGGCGGCGTAAACCTTCTAACAAAATTTCTGCGATATCACGTTGTGCTACTGCACCAACAATTCCACACATAAGTTATTTCCTGACTTCATGGCTGTTTGCCATTACGTTGTCATATGACCTGATTGTCCGGCATTGCCGGTTCCCCGAGCCTTGTAGAGAGTGGGGATTATAGTTTTGGTACTGCAAGCGGCCCGTTTAGCCCGGGCCGTAAAAATTATTTTTTCTTCTGTGGGCGCTGCCAGCCGGCTTTGTGATTCTGCTCTTTACGGTTATAGACCAGATCGGCAGTGGAAATGTCTTTCATCACCGTTGTTCCGGCGGCAATCGTTGCGCCTGCCGCCACACTCACCGGTGCGACCAGCTGCGTATCCGAACCAACAAATACATTGTCACCAATAACGGTTTTGAATTTGTTTGCGCCATCGTAATTGCAGGTAATCGTCCCTGCACCGATATTCACATTGGCACCGATCTCCGCATCACCCAGATAAGACAAGTGACCTGCTTTAGAGCCTTTCCCGAGTCGGGCTTTTTTCATTTCAACGAAATTGCCGACGTGGGCGGCCTGGGCCAGTTCACTGCCGGGACGTAAACGCGCGAACGGGCCGACCGTACAGTCAGTGGCCAGATTCGCATCCTCGATCACCGAATAGGGGCTAATCTCGCAATCATCGCCGATGACGCTGTTTTTAATGACGCAGCCCGCACCAATATTGACCCGGTTGCCCAGCGTTACCTGGCCTTCAATAATGACGTTGACGTCGATCTCAACGTCCCGACCATGCTGCAGCGTGCCGCGCAGGTCGAAGCGTGCCGGATCGCGTAGCATAACGCCCGCAAGCAGCAGTTTTTCTGCCTGCTCCTGCTGGTAAGTGCGCTCGAGAGTTGCCAGTTGCAGACGGTTGTTTACGCCATCAGTTTCGCTATTGCGTGCCGGGTGTACCGCATTGATGACCCGACCTTCCTGATGCGCCAGGGCAATGATGTCGGTGATGTAATATTCACCCTGAGCATTATTATTGGTAAGTTTTGCCAGCCAGCGTTTTAGATCACCACCGTTAGCGATCAGGATGCCAGTATTGATTTCATTAATGGCCAGTTGCGCAGGGCTGGCATCTTTCTGCTCAATAATGCCGACGATGGTGCCATTTTCACGCACGATGCGGCCGTAGCCCGTAGGGTTATCCAGTACGCCGGTTAACAGTCCAATCCCGCCTTCCGGCTTCGCGTCGCGCAGACGTTGTAATGTCTCTTCAGAAATCAGCGGAACATCACCATAAAGCATCATGATGTCTTCGTCGTCTGCAAAGTGCGGAGCTGCCTGCTGCATGGCATGCCCGGTACCGAGTTGTTCTGCCTGCAACACCCAGTTAACGGCACTGTCGGTTAACGTGGCTTTGAGCTGGTCACCGCCGTGTCCGTAAACCAGATGAACCTGTTGCGCACCCAGCCCTTTAGCGGCATCAATGACGTGCTGAACCATCGGTTTACCTGCCAGCGTATGCAAGACTTTTGGCAGATCGGAATACATACGTGTGCCCTTGCCAGCCGCAAGAATCACCACACTCATCGCACTGTTAGACATATCTATCCTGACTGATTTTTGACTGAGGAACGTTAAACGATTTAGCACTGAGATTACTACATTTTTCTCGTTCCGAAATTAGCTATTATCCCGCTATCCGGGCTTCAGATAAAAAAAATGCCAGCCCGATGGGCTGGCATTTCATGACGCATAAAGCCGGATTACATCGCTTTTTTGGTCAGCTCGATCACGCGCAGTTTGGCAATGGCTTTCGCCAGTTCCGCAGAAGCCTGAGCATAGTCCACGTCGCCGTGGCTGCTGTTCATATGCTCTTCTGCTTTACGTTTTGCTTCCAGGGCACGCGCTTCGTCCAGATCGGTACCGCGAATAGCGGTATCGGCCAGAACGGTAGTGCTGCCAGGCTGCACTTCCAGCACGCCGCCAGAGAGGTAAATAAACTCCTCTTCGCCGTGCTGTTTCACGATACGGATCATTCCAGGCTTAATGGCAGTCAGCAGCGGGGCGTGGCCAGGGAAAATCCCCAGTTCACCTTCGCTACCTGACACCTGAATTTTCTGTACCAGACCAGAGAACAGTTGGCTCTCTGCACTGACAACATCCAGGTGATAAGTCATAGCCATAATTTTCCTCCTGGGAAACCGTTATTACAGTTTCTTCGCTTTTTCGACCGCTTCTTCGATGGCACCAACCATGTAGAAGGCCTGCTCTGGCAGGTGGTCAAATTCACCTTCCATGATGCCTTTAAAGCCACGGATGGTGTCTTTCAGCGTCACGTATTTACCTGGAGAACCGGTGAACACTTCTGCTACGAAGAACGGCTGAGACAGGAAGCGCTGAATCTTACGCGCACGTGCCACCAGCAGTTTGTCTTCTTCAGACAGTTCGTCCATACCCAGGATGGCGATAATGTCTTTCAGTTCCTGATAACGCTGCAGCAGTGACTGTACGCCACGTGCAACATCGTAGTGCTCCTGACCCACAACCAGTGGATCCAGCTGACGGCTGGTTGAGTCCAGCGGATCAACGGCTGGGTAGATACCCAGAGAGGCGATCTGACGGCTCAGGGTGACTGTTGAGTCTAAGTGAGCAAAGGTGGTTGCCGGTGACGGGTCAGTCAGGTCATCCGCAGGGACGTAAACGGCCTGTACGGAGGTGATTGAACCGGTTTTGGTGGAGGTAATACGCTCCTGCAACACACCCATCTCTTCTGCCAGCGTTGGCTGATAACCTACCGCAGATGGCATACGACCCAGCAGTGCAGAGACTTCTGTACCGGCCAGGGTATAACGGTAGATGTTGTCGATGAACAGCAGAACGTCACGGCCTTCATCACGGAATTTCTCCGCCATAGTCAGACCGGTCAGTGCAACGCGCAGACGGTTACCCGGCGGCTCGTTCATCTGGCCATACACCAGCGCAACTTTGTCGATAACGTTGGAGTCAGTCATTTCGTGGTAGAAGTCGTTACCCTCACGAGTACGCTCACCTACGCCGGCAAATACCGAGTAACCTGAGTGCTCAGCCGCAATGTTACGGATCAGCTCCATCATGTTTACGGTTTTACCCACACCCGCACCACCGAACAGACCGACTTTACCGCCCTTCGCGAACGGACACATCAGGTCGATAACCTTGATGCCGGTTTCCAGCAGTTCCTGCGAGTTAGACTGCTCTTCATAAGAAGGCGCAGGGCGGTGAATAGAGGAAACCTCTACTGCACTGCCATCTTCTTCTTTCAGGTCGCCTTTCATGTCGATAGGCTCGCCCAGCACGTTCATGATACGGCCGAGGGTTGCTTTACCAACCGGTACCTGGATCGGTTTTTTCAGGTCGGCAACTTCCAGACCGCGCTTCAGGCCGTCAGAAGTACCCATGGCGATAGTACGCACTACGCCACCACCCAGCTGCTGCTGAACTTCCAGCACCAGACGAGCATCACCATTCTTAACCTCAAGAGCGCTGTACACTTGCGGTACTGCATCCTGAGGGAATTCGACGTCAACTACGGCGCCGATAATCTGGACAATCTTTCCAGCTGCCATCTTGAATCCTCTACCTAATTCCAAACCTGGTTAAACCGCGGAGGCTCCCGAGACGATCTCGGTAAGTTCCTGGGTGATGCTGGCCTGACGAGCTTTGTTGTAAACCAACTGCAGCTCTTTGATCAGATTTCCGCCGTTATCGGTTGCAGCTTTCATTGCCACCATACGTGCGGCCTGCTCACTGGCCAGGTTTTCCACCACACCCTGATAAACCTGCGATTCGACATAGCGACGCAGCAGCGTATCCAGCAGCGCTTTCGGATCGGGCTCGTACAGGTAATCCCAGGTCTTCGCCTTCATCTCTTCTTCACCTTCCGCTGGCGGTAACGGCAGCAGTTGGGTAATGGTCGGAGTCTGAGACATGGTGTTGTTGAACTTGTTGTTAACAATGTACAGCTTGTCGATACGGCCTTCATCGTAGGCCTGCAACATCACTTTTACCGGGCCAATAAGATCAGACAGCGCAGGCTTATCGCCCATGCCAGTGACCTGTGCCACTACATTGCCACCAACAGCGCCGAAGAATGACACGCCTTTCGATCCCACAATGGCCAGATCGCTCTGTACGCCTTTGTCGGACCAGGCCTTCATCTCTGCCAGCAATTTTTTGAACAGGTTAACGTTCAAACCACCACAAAGCCCGCGGTCAGTCGAAACGACCAGGTAGCCGACGCGCTTAACGTCGCGCTCATCCAGGTAAGGGTGCTTGTATTCCAGATTGCCTAACGCAAGGTGACCAATCACTTTGCGCATGGTATCTGCATACGGACGGCTGGCCGCCATGCGTTCCTGCGTTTTACGCATTTTGGAGGCGGCGACCATTTCCATCGCTTTGGTGATCTTCTGCGTATTTTTTACGCTTCCAATCTTGGTACGTATTTCTTTTGCGCCGGCCATTAGCTTCTCCTCAAAGCCTTGCGGCCTGCCTTTTCAGACAAGCCGCCAGACATTACCAGGACTGGGTTGCTTTAAACGTCTCAAGGAGGCCTTTCAGCTTCTCTTCGATGTCGTTATTGAAGTTACCAGACTGGTTGATTTCAGCCATCAGCTCGGCGTGATCGCGATCTGCGAACGCCAGCAGAGCCGCTTCGAAGCTACCAATTTTTGCCAGCTCAACGTCGTTCAGATAGCCGCGTTCCGCTGCGAAAAGAACCAGACCCTGTTGCGCGACAGACATCGGCGCATACTGTTTCTGCTTCAGCAGCTCGGTCACTTTCTGACCGTGGCTCAGCTGTTTACGGGTTGCATCGTCCAGATCAGACGCAAACTGGGAGAATGCAGCCAGTTCACGGTACTGTGCCAGCGCGGTACGAATACCACCGGACAGTTTCTTGATGATCTTGGTCTGAGCAGCACCACCTACACGGGATACAGAGATACCCGGGTTAACAGCCGGACGGATACCGGAGTTGAACAGGTTAGATTCCAAGAAGATCTGACCATCAGTAATCGAGATTACGTTGGTCGGAACGAACGCAGAAACGTCACCCGCCTGAGTTTCGATGATAGGCAGTGCGGTCAGAGAACCGGTCTGGCCTTTTACTTCACCATTGGTGAAGCGCTCAACGTAGTCAGCGCTAACGCGTGATGCACGCTCCAGCAGGCGAGAGTGGAGATAGAACACGTCGCCCGGGAATGCTTCACGACCTGGTGGACGGCGCAGCAGCAGAGAAATCTGACGGTATGCAACAGCCTGCTTAGACAGATCATCGTATACGATCAGCGCATCTTCACCGCGGTCACGGAAGTATTCGCCCATGGCGCAACCCGCATACGGAGCCAGGTACTGCAGTGCAGCAGACTCAGATGCAGAAGCCACAACAACGATGGTGTTAGACAGCGCACCGTGCTCTTCCAGTTTACGTACCACGTTAGAAATGGTTGACGCTTTCTGACCAATCGCAACGTAGACACACTTGATGCCTGAATCACGCTGGTTGATGATGGCGTCGATTGCCATCGCGGTTTTACCGGTCTGACGGTCACCGATGATCAGCTCACGCTGGCCACGGCCGATTGGAATCATCGCATCGACAGATTTGTAACCCGTCTGAACAGGCTGGTCTACGGACTGACGATCGATAACACCGGGTGCAATCACTTCGACTGGCGAGAAGCCGTCGTTGTCGATTGCGCCTTTACCATCGATAGGTGCACCCAGGGTGTTCACCACGCGGCCCAGCAGGCCACGGCCAACCGGTACTTCCAGAATACGGCCAGTACACTTGACCTTCATGCCTTCGGCCAGGTCAGCATACGGCCCCATCACCACGGCACCTACAGAGTCACGCTCGAGGTTCAGGGCGATAGCGTAACGGTTTCCCGGCAGGGAAATCATCTCACCCTGCATTACATCGGCCAGGCCGTGTACGCGGATGATACCGTCACTTACAGAAACAATAGTACCTTCATTGTGAGCTTCGCTCACGACATTGAACTGAGCAATGCGCTGCTTGATCAGTTCGCTGATTTCGGTGGAATTCAGTTGCATATGCTCCAGTCCCCTTAAGACTGCAAGACGTCTGCCAGACGGTCAAGACGGCCGCGTACGCTGCCATCAATCACCAGATCACCCGAACGGATGATCACGCCTGCCATCACAGACTTATCAATTTTGCAATTCAGCTTAACTTTGCGTGACAGACGTTTTTCCATCGCGGCGCTGATTTTAGTCAGCTGGTCGTCACTCAGCGTGCTGGCAGAAATGACATCCACTTCGGCCGTCGCTTCATACGCGTCCCGAAGTTGAATGAATTGCGCCAGTACAGCTGGAAGCGCTGTCAAACGTCCGTTTTCCGCCATCACCTTAATCAGGTTCTGCGCGGGTTCATCCAGTTGATCACCACAGACTGCGTTAAACGAGGCTGCCAGCGCTTCAGGTGCTAACGCACCGGAAAGCAGGTCAGCCATCTGTTCATTGGCAGCCACTTCTGCGGCAAACGCCAGCATCTTTTGCCAGCGTTCAATACTTTGATGCTCAACAGCAAAGTCAAAAGCTGCTTTGGCGTAGGGGCGAGCTACAGTAATCAGATCAGACATCAGCCCCTCCCTCCTTACAGTTCAGCGACCAGTTTATCAACGATGTCGCTGTTAGCAGCTTCATCCACGGAACGTTCGATGATCTTCTCGGCGCCAGCCATTGCCAGCAACGCGACTTGCTTACGCAGTTCTTCACGTGCACGTTTACGCTCGGCGTCAATTTCAGCCTGCGCTTGTGCCACGATGCGAGTACGTTCGTTATCAGCTTCAGTCTTGGCTTCGTCCAGAATCTGCGTGCGACGCTTGTTCGCCTGCTCGATAATGACCTGAGCTTCCTCTTTCGCTTTTTTCAGCTGGTCGGTCGCATTAGCCTGCGCGAGATCCAAATCTTTCTTCGCGCGTTCAGCAGAAGCAAGGCCTTCAGCAATTTCTTTCTGGCGCTTTTCGATGGCAGCCATAATCGGCGGCCATACGTACTTCATGCAGAACGCGACAAACAGGATGAACGCGATGGCCTGGCCGAGGATTGTTGCATTAATGTTCACAGCACAATGCCTCTAATTAAGTAGTAAACTTTTCTGCCGCTATCAGTGATAAACGGCAGAATCCGTTCACGCCTGCGCCGGGCGCAGAGTGAACACAGGGCTTTAGGCGACAGCAAACATCACGTAGAGGCCCAGACCAACAGCGATCATTGGGATTGCATCCACCAGACCCATTACAACAAAGAACTGCGTGCGCAGCAGAGGAATCAGGTCAGGCTGACGAGCAGCGCCTTCCAGGAATTTTCCTCCGAGGATGCCGATACCGATCGCAGCACCGATTGCCGCCAGTCCCATCATCACAGCGGCAGCCATGTACAGCAGATCCATATTCAGGTTTTCCATGACAGTCTCCAGTTTGTTTCAGTTAAACGCGTATTGTTGAGAAAAAAATCAATGTTCTTCAGATGCCATCGACAGATAGACAATCGTGAGGACCATGAAGATGAAAGCCTGTAGCGAAATGATCAGGATGTGGAAAATGGCCCACGGCACATTCAGAACCCACTGTGACCACCACGGCAACAGACCGGCAATAAGGATAAAGATCAGTTCACCCGCATACATGTTACCGAACAGTCGCAGACCGAGAGAAACCGGTTTGGACAGCAGGCTAACACCTTCCAGAATCAGGTTGATGGGGATAAAGATCGGGTGATTAAAAGGCTGCAGCGTCAGCTCTTTCGTGAAGCCGCCAATGCCTTTCATTTTGATGCTGTAGAACAGAATCAAAATAAAGACGCCCAACGCCATAGATAACGTGATGTTCACGTCTGCGGACGGCACAACGCGAAGCGCTGGCAGGCCTAACCAATGCTCACCGATATACGGCAGCAGATCGATTGGCAGCAGATCCATGAAGTTCATCAGGAAGACCCAGACAAAAATTGTCAGAGCCAGCGGGGCGATAAGTTTACTTTTACCGTGATACATGTCGCGCACGTTGCTATCAACGAAACCGACAACCAGCTCGATAGCCGCCTGCATTTTCCCTGGCACACCGCTGGTGACGCTTTTCGCCACGCTACGGAACAACACCAGGAAGATAACTCCCAGCACCAGAGAGAAAAACATGGAATCGATATTTAATACCCAGAACGTCGCGGGAGCGTCGTGAGCATTCACTAACTCGAAGGTACGCAGGTCCAACTGAAGATGAGTCAGGTGGTGACCAATGTACTCTTGCGGAGTAGAGATTTCTCCTGCAGCCATGATGCCTCTTACCCTTTGTTGTTAATTACCGCCGGTGCCAACATCTGTACGACCAGCACCGATAACCAGGCTACTCCGACCGGCCAAAAGACCGCATCGAATACACCCAACGCCACAATGAGCAAAATAATGGTCGCGAACACTTTGGCTATTTCACCCAAAGCAAAGCTCCATGCGACGCGCCCCGATGCCGGGGTTTGCCCTTGCAGGCGCCAGGCTATAAACAAGAACAACACGTTCGGCAGCCAGGCTGCCACGCCGCCAGCAAGTGCAGAGGCGCCCCAGGTCATATCTTTCAGGGCAAAAAAGAGAACACCGACGATGACAATGGTCACTAACTGAATCATCAGCACCGTTCGGGCGTATTTTACACTGTAAAGAGACACTGACATGACGCTGATACTCTCCTGCCCCTTTAGGGGTATGTCGCGTGTCGTATAAGACTGCCTTTGTGCATTTGAGTCAAGTAGCAAAAGCCGTGCAAATTATACGGGCCGCACCTGTGATTTCAATCGTTAAGTAACGAAAAGGTGAACAATTATCTAAATTTCTTTCCGAAGGACTATTTTTCCAAAGATAGAGAGCAGGTCGTTACGAATTACACGCCGAAAAGTTCGGTCGTCATGCTGTTTTAAAGCGTGCTTTAGATCACATAATAAGCATTCGCACCGTAGCAGGTTTTATCGTCCTGTAATTACCTGAGCTAAGAATCAATAAATAAACCCTTTATGGACAGTTACTTAAAAAGAATTACCTCCTCATTTTTTCGTAATGGCGATAAAAAGGGTCTATTGACATCGAAGACGGGTTCAGAATCGTAAAATGCTTATTCCCCGTGACCACATTTCATTGCCGTTTAACCGGATAATGGGTGATTCACACCTGGAAAATTCCAGGAATGCGTGATTATTTTGATAAAAAGTTGTGAAGTAAAAGTTAAATGTGAAAAAGTTTTTCAGATAATTTCCGCGTGGGTATTTAACATTGCGAGGTGAAATAACCGATGAGACAAATGTCGCCCTACCGCATCTTTGGTAACACATGCACCATGCCTCGTCGTCGCGCACGGTGCAAACTTCAGCTATTCACGTCCGATAATGACCAGGTGACGTTCACCCTCAAGCTGAGGTACCCGCAATGCAACCACGCTATCAAGCGCATAGCCCACAGGCAGGTTGGCAATTTCATCATCAGGCCGTACGCCTTTAAGAGCATAAAAGTGGCCGTCTTCCGCCGGTAAGTGGTGGCACCAGCTCACCATATCGTCCAGGGAGGCAAAGGCACGGCTGATGACGCCGTCAAATGGCGGCTCTGCAGGAAAGTCCTCTACCCTGCTCTGCACTGGCGTGATATTGGTCAAACCGAGTTCATGCTGGACCTGTCGTAAAAAACGCACACGCTTACCGAGGCTGTCCAGTAAAGTGAAATGCGCATCAGTCATGACGATAGACAGAGGAATACCAGGTAAGCCGGGCCCTGTCCCGACATCGATAAAGCGGGCACCTTTAAGATGCGGCGCAACCACAATGCTGTCCAGAATATGACGCACCAGCATCTGCTGGGGATCCCGTACGGACGTCAGATTATAGGCTTTATTCCATTTATCCAGCAGCCCGACGTAGGCTACCAGTTGCTGTTTTTGTTGATCGGTAAGAGAAATGTTTGCCGCTTGCAGCAGCGAAGTGAGTTTGTTGATCACAGCATCAGTCCAGTCAGCGGGGGCAGGTAAGCCCGCCCCGGTTCAGATCAGGCGCTTTTGCGCAACAGACCTTGTTTTTTCAGGTAAATAAGTAAAATCGAAATTGCCGCAGGCGTAATGCCTGAAATGCGTGACGCCTGACCAATTGACGTGGGTTTATGATCGTTCAGCTTGGCGATAACTTCATTGGACAGACCGCTGACCTGACGATAATCCAGCGTCGCAGGCAGTAATGTATTTTCGTTACGCAGCTGACGTTCAATCTCTTCTTGCTGGCGCGCAATATAACCTTCGTATTTCACCTGGATTTCGACCTGCTCAGCAGCCTGCTCATCGGTTAACGCCGGGCCAAATGCTTCCAGCGTCATCAGTTTCAGGTAGGTCATTTCAGGACGACGGAGCAAATCTTCACCGCTGGCTTCTTTCGTCAACGGTGCGCTGGTTACGGTATTCACGTCGGCGATGTTTGCGGATTTAGGATGGACCCAAATATCACGCAGTCGCTGACGCTCCTGCTCGATCGCTTCCAGCTTCTGGTTAAAGCGCGCCCAGCGCGCATCGTCCACCAGACCGAGTTCGCGACCCGTTTCCGTCAGACGCAAATCGGCGTTGTCTTCACGCAGCATCAAACGGTATTCAGCACGCGAGGTAAACATGCGATACGGTTCTTTGGTGCCGAGCGTACAAAGATCGTCCACCAGCACGCCCAGATAGGCCTGGTCACGACGTGGCGCCCAGCTTTCCTTATCAGCAGACTGTCTTGCCGCATTCAGGCCTGCCAGCAAGCCCTGGGCCGCCGCTTCTTCGTAACCGGTGGTGCCGTTGATCTGGCCAGCAAAGAACAGACCGGCAATAAATTTGCTTTCCAGCGTGGGTTTCAGATCACGTGGGTCAAAAAAATCATACTCAATGGCATAGCCCGGGCGCACGATTTTTGCATTTTCCATACCCTGCATAGAACGTACGATCTGCATCTGCACATCGAATGGCAGGCTGGTGGAGATACCGTTCGGGTAGATCTCGTTACTGGTCAGCCCTTCAGGCTCAAGGAAAATCTGATGCGAATTGCGATCGGCAAAGCGCATGACTTTGTCTTCAATCGAAGGGCAATAGCGTGGGCCGATCCCTTCGATGATCCCGGCATACATCGGGCTACGATCGAGGTTATTGCGGATCACATCATGCGTTTTTTCATTGGTATAGGTGATCCAGCACGGAACCTGCTGAGGATGCTGTGACGCGCTTCCCATGAACGAAAACACAGGCATGGGGTTGTCACCATGCTGCGGCGATAACACGCTGAAGTCGATGCTACGTGCGTCAATACGCGGCGGTGTGCCGGTTTTCAGACGATTAACACGTAAGGGTAACGCCCGCAGACGTTTCGCCAGCGGGATAGAAGGGGGATCACCCGCGCGTCCACCGCTGTAGTTATCCAGCCCGATATGAATTTTCCCGTCAAGGAACGTGCCCACGGTTAACACAACGGTTTTGGCACGGAACTTCAGGCCCATTTGCGTCACAGCACCGACGACACGATCGTTTTCAACGATGAGATCATCGACGGCCTGCTGGAAGATCATCAGGTTGGGCTGATTCTCCAGTGCTGTACGCACAGCCTGACGGTAAAGCACGCGGTCGGCCTGCGCACGCGTTGCACGAACAGCAGGGCCTTTACTGGCGTTTAGTATCCTAAACTGAATGCCGGCCTGGTCGATCGCGCTGGCCATCAAACCGCCTAAGGCATCCACTTCCTTTACCAAATGTCCTTTGCCGATACCACCGATCGCCGGATTGCAGGACATTTGTCCCAGCGTATCAATGTTATGGGTCAGTAACAGGGTTTGCTGACCCATTCGGGCTGCTGCCATGGCAGCTTCCGTGCCCGCATGACCACCACCAATAACGATGACGTCAAAAGGATCTTGATAAAACATGAAGTGGTACCTCGTTGATGAATAGTCAGAGATCGTTCTCTCTGGGCGGTGGATTCTACTGAAATTATGGCTGAGGCGAAAGCAGCGGGATCGTCAGGTTTAAAAGATAAGATCTTTATTCTTTATATGATCTCTCTGTTAGATCTCTTATTAGGATCGCCATGCCTTGTGGATATCTGCGGAAACCTCAAAGGAAACAAGTCGGTAGCGAGGATCGATACCTGTGAATGATCGGTGATCCCGATCCGTATAAGCTGGGATCAAAACAGGTCCTTATCCACAGCTCAGAAAGTAAACTACGGTTGTTCTTTGGATAACTACCGGTTATACGCAGAAAAGCAGGGTAGTTATCCACAAAACAAACAGCAGGATCCGACGAAAAACAATATTATCTGCTGGGGATCGTCATTATTTCACGATCCCACACCCGCTCAGATCGCGGATTTCCAGGTCATCACCCATTCTTCAGCCGGATCTTCAGGGATCTCATGTTCGAGAATGTCGATTTCCAGTCGTTCACCGATACGCTGCGCGCCGCAGGCAATCAGCAGAGCATCAATATTGCGGATGGCGCCACAAAACAGATCGTACTCATGATTGCCAATGCCAACAGCCCCAAAACGGACGGCAGACAGATCGGGACGGCTTTCATTAATAGCATCATAAAAAGGTTGCAGATTGTCAGGTAACTCACCGGCGCCGTGGGTTGAACTTACCACCAGCCAGATGCCTTCCTGCGGCACCTCTTCCAGCTCAGGGCCATGCATCATCTGCGTAGAGAAGCCCGCTTCCTGCAGTTTTTCTTCGAGATGTTCGGCAACATATTCGGCGCTGCCTAAGGTGCTGCCACTGATTAACGTAATGTCGGCCATCGTGCTCTCCTGAGGTGAAGCCGGTATTGTACGCTGTGATCAAGCAGTGATCCACCTGTGGAAAACAAGGTTATTAGTTTAGATAAACCCGATACAGCCGTTGTCAGACGGCTGATCGTCAAAGGATAAGATTGTGCACAAGCCGGTGGAAAGATCAGGGCTTGATGGTTCGCATAATTGGATTTTGCAGTGAGATCAGTGTCTCAGTGGACTGGATTTCGTCGATGGTCTGGATCTTATTGATTAATACCTGCTGCAGGGCATCGATAGAACGACACATGACTTTAATGAAAATACTGTAGTGCCCGGTGGTGTACCAAGCTTCCACGACCTCATCCAGGGCTTCAAGCTTGCTGAGGGCTGCCGGGTAATCACGGGCGCTTTTCAGGATAATGCCGATAAAACAGCAGACATCAAAACCCAGCTGACGCGGGTCGATCTCGACCCGCGTGCCCAGAATGATGCCCGCCTGCTTCATCTTTTCGACGCGTACATGAATCGTTCCCGGACTGACATTGAACTGTTTGGCCAGCTCGGCGTAGGCGGTTCGCGCATTTTCCAGCAGGGCATGCAGAATGCCCCGGTCCAGATTATCCAGCTGCAGATGGTCAGGCATTGTCATCCTCGTTATCGTTTTTCTTCAATGAACTGAGGAGAATGTGCAGCAAAATAACGACCCTGGCAACCAACGGACAGCGGCTCGTGCCGCTGCCCACGGGTTAACGCTTACGCCAGAGCGTGACCTGGGCAAGCGTGTGCTGGAACTTACGGGCGGTTTCACGAATCACAAACGGCACGTCCTGTGGCGAACCGATTTGCTCAAAGTCTGCCGCCAGCAGGCGTTGTAGCGCCTGTAAGGTCGTCAGCGCTTCGCCATTTTCCCTTACCCCGCCCAACCAGTTTTCCTTCGGCGTAAACTCTTCAAGCCAGGTGTATGGCGATGACAGAACCAGAAGGCCACCCGAGCGGATCATGGGGGTGACATCATGAAGGAACCGGGCCGGCTGGCGCAGGCGATCAATCAGATTTGATGCCAGGACCAGATCGTAACGTGTAGGCTGGGGTTTCATATTACAGGCATCACCCTGGATAAACTGAATACGCTTTGCCTGTTCGCTGGTAACAGAAAAGTCCTTAAGCCTTACCTGACGATACTCAACCAACTCGCCTTCTTCCGGCACGACATAACGGAAATCCTCACCCGTGGTCAGCTGTAACGCGACATCAATAAAGCGTGCCGAGTAATCCATGCCGGTCACATGCGCAAAGTGACGAGCCAGCTCAAAGCTCGCGCGGCCCGTCGCGCAGCCGATATCCAGTGCCTCTCCGCGGTGCTTACAGTGCGGCAGCGCCAGTGTGACCAGCGCTTCTGCATAGTTATCAACGCCGAAATACCGTGGGCCGTATTGGAAATCGAGATATTGTGAAACCATGCTGTCGGTTTCATAAGGGTTCAGCGCCATGGTTTCCTGATGGGAAGAAACGACATAGCGGAAGCCGGCATGCTGGAAAAAGTGGCGACGGAAGGCATAACGTGACGATTTAATGGCTTCATTGCCAGTCGATATCCAACTGCCACCTTTAATAAGTGAATGCTTACCATCAAAGGTAGGTGTCGAGAAATCATCGTAAAGGGGATGAACTTTGAAGCCCTCAAAGCCATTGGTTGGCGTAGTCGTCCACTGCCAGACGTTCCCCACGATGTCAAAGAACTCACCCTGTGGGAAGCGATCAACAGGACAGGATGAAGCCCAGTAGGCCAGGTTTATGTTGCCCGGCGCCTGATCCCAGTCTGGCTGGTCGCCTTCAACCTGTTCACGCAACTGGTACCATTCTGCTTCGCAAGGCAACTGCACAGATTTTCCGGTTTCTTCGGCTTTCCAGCGGCAAAACGCGGCCGCTTCCAACTGATTCACCTCAGCAGGCCAGTCCCATGGCATTGCCACTTCTTCGCACATCAAACGCAGTTTTAGCTGATCGGGCATCGCGGCGTTGCCGACCCAGAAGGTCGGCATTGTCGCCCTGGCAAACTTACGCCAGCCCAGCCCTTCTTCATCCCACCAGCGATCGTTCTGGTAACCGCCCGCTTCGATAAAGGTATAAAACTCGGCATTACTGACCAGCATTTTGCTGGCTTTAAACGGTTTCAGCTCGGTCTGCTGCGTGCCGTATTCGTTGTCCCAGCCGTAGGTGTCATCGGTTTTACCCAGCGTAATCAGTCCGCCTGGCTGAGAAACCAGGCTGTTTGTCGGGACGGACTGGCGATCGTGACGCGCTTCGCTGCAGACCGGCCATTGTGGTTGCGGTTTTACCCATTCAACCGGTAACTGCCGAATCAGTACGCTGGATGTTTCAAGATGAATACGTTCATGCTCAATGCCCATCAAAATAACCCAGGCCGGACTGTCCCAGCTAACAGGCAATTCCAGCGGCATCGTTTCAATAAACTGCGTCACCAGTGCTTTCACACTGCCGCGATAATCGCGTACAGCTTCCACTGAAGGCCAGTCATAGTGACTGTCATTAAGATCATCCCAGCTCATTTCATCGACGCCTATTGCCAGCATCGCTTCGATGCGATCGTCAATACGTGAGTCGATGTAGCGGCCTGCCATGAGCTTGTTTATATAAAAGGTGGCGGTGTGGCCGAAATAGAAGATCAGCGGATGACGCAGCGGTATCGCTTTTGTAAACCAGGCGCGTTGATCGTTGAGGCAGGTAAACAGATCCTCGTACAGCGCCCAGGTCTGGTTGAAATAAGCCAGGAGCTCGGCACGTTTTTGTTCGACGTTTTGGCCAGAGAGCAGCAATGTTCGGGTTGGGGCTGGCAAATCATGATGGTGTTGAACAGCGTTCACAGGGCACTCCAGATTGCTGAATAAGTAATTGCAGATATTTACTATAAAGCAAAATGGAATTTCTGCCGTAGGGCTTAACGGCGCCAGTGACGCAATAAACGGCTTTTTATGCCGGTATCAAAACGCCAGATATGGTCAAAGATACGCATGATGCCGGGTTTCCCGTACGCAGACATGGCGACAGCGTGAAAGCGTTGCTGCTGCTGTTGCTGGCGATGTTTAACGCTGCGCACAACCTCATCTGGCAGGCGTTGCGCGATAAAATCAGACACGATGACGGCATCCGCATCCTGCCATTGTGGTCCTTCCATGCGGGCAATAACGGCGGAAAGGCAGGCTGCCAGGTCGGTGCCACCGCGAAAACGCTGGCTAAGAAAACGAATGGCCTGCTCCAGTCCGTCATCGCCCGTTAATTCGTAACCAATTACGTCATGTGCGAATAACATGATGTAACAGCGCCGCCGATCGGCCAGCGCAATCTTGAGAAGGGCCAGGCAAAAGGCTTTTGCACATCGCTCATTGAAACCGCCCATCGAGCCGGACGTATCGACACAAACGATAAAGGGGCCACGTGGCTGTTCTTCATGCTGCTGGTGGCTGACCGGACGCTGAGTGATCTTTTCGTGCCAGGCGTCACCCTGAAGTTTGTAAGTAAGTAATCGCTTCTCTACCAGACGGCGGTAAAACTCAAGTTCCAGTTCACTGACGCTTAATGCCGCAAGCTCAGGTGGTAATAAACGCAGCACATCATCGCTCTGATGAATACCGCTGACTTCTTCCGGCACGGCATCCGGTTCGCGTACCAGATGATGGAATGTTTCCAGCGGTGCATCCTGTGAAGGCACCGAATTTGCTTCCCGGCTGCGGCCCAGTTGCTGAGCCAGCTTCATTAATTCAGGCTGCTGTGCAAGAAAATCCCCATATTGCAGCATCAACTGGTAATCGCCGTGCTGGAGCGGGGCTTTGCCCATATCCCACAAGCGTCCGGCTGCGGCTTCGTCATCATCCGCCAGTACCGGCGCCAGCTGCCCGCTCAGTGCCATACGTTGCTGCAACTCTGCCATCAGACGTTCACGCTGCTGCTCAAGGAGTTGTTCGTTCAGCGTGAGCGTTTGCAGTGTGAGGCTGAGCCGCCAGCGTTGCAGGAATAAGGTATGTTGTGCGGTGCTGAGATTACCGGGATCGTTATGCAGCAGCAGCCGTCGAGCCTCCTCTAAGAAAGGGGATGTCAGGCGTTCGAGGTGATCAAGCGTTTCATCAAGCTGCTGGCTAAATTCACGATCGCTGAGTAACTGAATACGCTGAAACAGCTGAAATTCTTCCGCCAGCATGTCGGGAACGGGCGTGGCTTTGAGTTCGGCGTCAATCTCGGCTTTCCAGCGAGGGACGTCACGTAGCAGCGCCTTCTTCATACCGGGGAATTTTTCAAAGAACAGCGCCAGCTGTGGAGACGCGAGTAAGGCCAGAATAAGCTCTTCAATCAGGTCCGTTTCGCCGATTGACAGCAATGTACTCAGCGTCTCCAGTGAGATCATTTACGCGCCTGTTTGAGCTGTTCCGCCACATCCTGCAGGCTGGTTTCGACGCGTGCCAGCCAGTCATCGCTGATAAACAGGCAACGTTGCTGCTGGCTGAAAAGGTGACGCTGTTGACGCAACTGGCCGTCAAGTTCATCCAGCGCGTCGCTGATTTCCTGCGGCAAGGCATCGGCGCTGCTGGCACCCGGCAATGTCAGCCTGGCGGTTTGCAAACTGACGTCGCGTATCGCCAGG
The DNA here is from genome assembly GCF_043546245.1 of Pantoea sp. SGAir0180. Lineage (NCBI taxonomy): Bacteria > Pseudomonadati > Pseudomonadota > Gammaproteobacteria > Enterobacterales > Erwiniaceae > Pantoea > Pantoea sp. SGAir0180. The sequence goes on from NZ_CP028071.1 coordinate 3,788,054, forward strand.
CAATGCTGTGCATCCACCAGCAAATCCAGCGTCTGCGCAAAACCGATGCCATTTAATTTACCGCGCACATCACCCCCTTTTTGCAGCCAGTGATCCAGCGCTTCGCGCTCGATCACCAAATGCGTCACCTGCATGTCGTGTAGCACCAGGGGTTTCTGCAACATCAGGGTTAACTGTGCCTCGGTAAAGCTTTCGGGCAAATCGTAATGGGGTTTACGGCTAAACATACCGCTGTGTTTTTCCAGCGTGATCGCGGCAGCGACGCTTTGTTGCTGTTGCAACGCCAGCCGGCGCGCTTTGAGCTGCTGGAGTTTCAGCAGGATCGTTTGCTGTTGCCAGGCGTGCTGCGTCATCAACTGATCGATTTCACTGTCCAGAATTTTCATCGACGCGACATCGTGCCACAGGCAGTCCTTAAGCAGGATCAGATCGAGAGGCGCTATCGCATTGCGGCCACTGTAAAAAGCGCTGGCCTGCAACAGGTGAATGGCTTTTTTCCAGCGGCGATCGGAAATGTAGGGTGCCTCTGGTAGCTTCTCCAGGTGCTGACGTAGCTGGTAAATCAGTTCAAAGACATTATCCGGTAACGCAACCTGACTGATGCCTTGCTGCCATTGCACATATTCTTCGTCACTGATGCGCAGCGACTCGGCTACCGGATTGTCATTTTCATCCTGATGGTGGGTCAGCATGCTACGGAAGTTTTGTTTTTCATGCACGTTGTCCAGCCACAGGCGGATCAACATACGGTCATACAGGGCTTCCAGTCCGCTGTCGGCTTCCGGTAACTCATTCGAGGCGGTGACCAGCAGGCGCATCGGAATTTTTTCTTCGCTATCGCCATTACGAAAGCGGCGTTCGTTGATGGCGGTGAGCAGCGTATTCAGGATAGCCGGGCCGGCTTTCCAGATCTCATCCAGAAAAACGATTTCAGCGTCCGGTAAATAACCTTTGGTCAGCCTCTGATAGCGGCCTTCATCTTTCAATGCCTGGATGGAAAGGGGACCAAAGACTTCTTCCGGTGTGGAGAAGCGGGTCATCAAATATTCAAAGGCACGGGCATGTTGAAAGGCGCATTTCAGTCGGCGGGCAATCAGGCTTTTTGCAATACCTGGCGGGCCAAGTAAAAAAACGCTTTCGCCGCTAAGTGCGGCCAGCAGGCAAAGGCGAATGGCATGATGTCGCTCATACAAACCTTTTTCTAACGCATTGCTGAGACGAGAAATTCTTTCTGCCAAAAGATGGGGTTGAGCCATAATCACATCTATGTCCTTACGATCGTCGAGCCGCAGCGTTTTAGCGAACGCAATACTCTATAGGGTATGATGCGCGAAAGCGTTAATCGATGTCAGCTTTTTTGTTTCAGAAGGTTCGATAGCGCGGCTTTTAATGTTAATAAGAACGCAAGAAATCAGGGGATGGCCGCCTGTAACCCTGACGGCGGAGTATAAATTTCCGTGAATACGTGCATACTGTGCGCTTTTTGATGGCTTGAGCGCCTCTCAGAATCTAACAAAAGATCATTTTATGAGCTCTGATAATAAGCACTCACTAGGCGGATTAACGCTGGCGGCTATTGGGGTCGTCTATGGCGATATCGGTACCAGCCCGCTTTATACCTTACGCGAATGTCTTTCGGGACAGTTTGGTTTTGGCGTTGAACGGGATGCCGTCTTTGGCTTTCTTTCGCTGATTTTCTGGCTGCTGGTGCTGGTGGTCTCGTTGAAATACATCAGCTACGTTATGCGTGCTGATAATGCCGGAGAAGGCGGTATTCTGACGCTGATGTCGTTGGCGGGCCGACATACGGGCGGGCGCATAACGGCAACGCTGGTAATTATGGGACTGATTGGCGGCAGCTTCTTCTATGGCGAAGTGGTGATTACGCCAGCCGTCTCCGTGCTGTCAGCGATTGAAGGGCTGGAAATCGCCGCGCCGAACCTGGACAGCTATATTGTTCCGCTGGCGATCACCGTGCTTACACTACTGTTTATTATCCAGAAACACGGTACAGGCATTGTCGGTAAACTGTTTGCGCCGGTCATGCTGCTGTGGTTTATCGTGTTGGCAATACTGGGCGCACGAAGCATTGCCAACAATCCTGAGGTACTCCAGGCGCTGAATCCTTACTGGGCGCTGCACTTCTTTGTGGAATATAAATCGGTGTCCTTCTTTGCGCTTGGCGCTGTTGTGCTGGCGATTACGGGTGTTGAAGCGCTGTATGCAGACATGGGGCACTTCGGTAAGTTTCCGATTCGCCTGGCGTGGTTTGTGGTGGTGCTGCCGTCGCTGGTGCTCAACTATTTTGGTCAGGGCGCGCTGTTGCTGAAACACCCGGAAGCGATCAAAAACCCGTTTTTCCTGCTGGCACCCGACTGGGCGCTTGTCCCCATGTTGATTCTGGCAACGTTAGCCACCGTCATCGCCTCGCAGGCGGTCATATCCGGCGTATTCTCGTTAACCCGGCAGGCCGTGCGTCTTGGCTATCTGCCGCCCATGCGCATTGTTCATACCTCAGAAAAAGAGTCAGGCCAGATCTATATCCCCGTCATTAACTGGCTGCTCTATTTCTCTGTGGTGATTGTGATTATTGGTTTTGAGCATTCGAGCAATCTCGCTGCGGCGTACGGGATTGCGGTCACGGGCACAATGGTGCTGACCTCTGTGCTTTGCGCGACCGTCGCGATAATGAACTGGCACTGGAATCGCTATCTGGTTGGACTGATTTTGATTGCCATGCTGTGCATTGACGTATCCCTGTTCTCGGCCAACCTGATCAAGATTTTCTCCGGTGGCTGGCTACCGCTGACTCTGGCATTGATGATGTTTATCGTGATGACGACATGGAAGAGTGAACGCTTCCGTTTGCTGCGTCGCATGCATGAACACGGCAACTCTCTGGAGGCAATGATTGCTTCTCTGGAGAAATCGCCGCCCGTGCGCGTGCCCGGAACGGCGGTTTATATGTCACGCGCACTAAATGTGATCCCTTTTGCCATGCTGCATAACCTTAAGCACAATAAGGTGCTGCACGAACGCGTGGTGTTATTAACACTGCGCACAGAAGACGCGCCCTATGTGCATAACGTCAGACGCGTGACTATCGAACAGTTGTCGCCGACCTTCTGGCGTGTGGTAGCCAGTTACGGCTGGCGTGAAACGCCAAACGTAGAGGAGATTTTCCATCGTTGTGGGCTGGAGGGACTGAACTGCCGCATGATGGAGACCTCATTCTTTATGTCTCATGAGTCGCTGATTATCGGCAAACGGCCATGGTATTTGCGACTGCGCGGCAAGCTGTTCATGACGCTACAGCGCAATGCGCTACGTGCGCCAGATCAGTTTGAGATTCCGCCCAACCGGGTGATTGAACTAGGTACCCAGGTCGAGATTTAACAACATGCGCCTGCCGGTCAGGCGCTTTTTTACCAGCTCAGGCTGACGCACAGTCCGCCTTCCGGAAGCTGACTGAAGTGCAGCGTCATGCCATGTAACTGGGCAATATTGCGCACAATAGATAAACCTAATCCACTGCCACTTTTCTCCTGTCCTGGCGGACGCCAGAAACGCTCACCCAGTCGTTGCAGCGCATCGGGGGATAAACGGTTGCCGTTATCTTCCACTCGCAATCTTCCTGACTGAAGAATCAGATCCACGTTGCTGCCTGACGGTGTATAACGAATGGCGTTATCAAGCAGATTCCTTATCAGCAAAGACAGCAGCAAGGGATGTCCCGAAATGACCGGATCGGCTTTAGCATTGAGGCGCAACCGGATATCACTTTTCTCTGCCAGCGGCAGCTGTGAGGCCAGTGTTTCCTGCGCCACTTTCTTCAGCATGACAGGCTGGAACGCGTTACGGGCATCCTCTGCTTCAATACGCGACAGCGTCAGTAACTGATCCACCAGACGTGTCGCCCGGACAATGCCCGCATCCAACTGCTGAAGTGCATGCGTGCGCATTGCCTCGTCATCGGCGGCCAGTTGGATGACCTCGCTTTGTACCTGCAGGGCCGCCAGCGGACTGCGTAATTCGTGCGCCGCATCGGACGTGAAGCGGCGTTCCCGCTGCACCATCGTATGAATTCGACCAAACAGCCCATTCAGCGCGTCAATGACCGGGCGCACCTCTTTTGGCACACGGTCAGCCTGTAAAGGCGCATCATCATCAGGTGCGCGTTGAGCCAGTTGCTGGCTGAGCTTTTTTAGCGGGCGGAGTTCATACCAGACCAGGCCCGTTAACATCAGCAGCATAAAGGGGAGTGAAATCAGCCAGGGCAGCGTGCTGGTCTTCACGATATCGTTGGCCATGTCATCCCGGTATTCCCATTCCTGACCCACCACTACGCGGTAGCGTTGATCGGGCGTGGTCAGCCAGACTAACCGCCAGGGATCGTCATCGTCCCTGAGCTGACCATTCAGAAAGCCCTGATGATCGGCATTAAAGAGAAGATCTTTGCCGTTATCGCCATCGTTGAGGACCGGTTTCCCATCATGCGTAAAGACGGCAAAGGCCAGTGCATCATCATCCTGTTCGCCCCGGTTATGGGGCAGTATTTTTTTACTCCTGGGAAGCGAAGTTTCGTTCACTGAGGTGAAATTCAGCGTCAGCAGGCGCTTTGCAAGTAACAGTTGCTGCGTATCAAACAGCTCATTGATCGTTTCACGCGTCTGGTAGCGAGCGCTCAGCGTGGCCGCTCCCCAGCAGATGCCGAGTATCAACATCAGACCAATGCCCAGACGCAGGAATAAGCTCATCGATCGCATTCGCTTTCCCCCAGCGTATAGCCCACGCCGTGGATCGTGCGAATAAAGCGTTGGCCTAATTTCCTGCGCAGATGATGAATATGCACCTCAACCGCATTACTCGAAACCTCGGTATCCCATGTGTAAAGTTTTTCTTCTAACTGGCTGCGCGTCAGCACGCGCCCCGGGTTACGCATAAACAGTTCCAGCAGCGCCATCTCGCGGCTTTTTAGTTCAACGCTGGCCCCGTTTTGTACCACGCTGAGGTTACCGGGGACCAATACGACATCGCCGTGACGCAGTTCGGGTTGCAGTTGCCCATGACGTCGTCGAATCAGTGCCTGCAAACGCGCGGCGACTTCGGTCAGCGCAAAGGGTTTGCACAGATAATCGTCCGCGCCCATCTGTAATCCTTCAACCCGTTGGTCGAGTGCATCGCGCGCCGTCAGAATGAGTACCGGGACATCGTACCCCTGCTGACGCCACTGGCGCAGAATGTCCAGCCCGTCACGCTCCGGCAGGGACAAATCAAGCACAACCGCATCCCACGGGGCGGCATTCAGGGCCTGAAATCCGGCTTCGCCTGAGACAAACCAGTCGACGCTAAACCCCAGCTTGCTGAGTCCAGCCTTAATGCCGTCGCCGATCAGGCGATCGTCCTCAATCAGTAAAATGCGCATCATCTCTCCCTTTTAATAAGCGATTTATACGAAGCGAAATGGCGGTTGTACAGCGAGTCTGGCTAAAAAAAGAGGATATTTTCCCCTTAAGATCCTGTTAAGAACTGTGTGGTTTACTGCTTCCACTGAAAGAACGGATTCACAGACAAGAGGTGACGAAATGAAAAAGTATGCTGCACTTATCGCTGTAACACTGTTAGCGTCTGCGCCTGTACTGGCGGCACAACAAGGCGGTTTTGTTGACCCGAATGCGCCTGCACCGGCAGCACACACGCAGCAGGGTGGTTTTCACGCCGATCACACCAGCGTCGTGACGGTGAAGCAGGCTGAAGCGATGAAAGATGACAGCTGGATTACCGTAAGGGGTCAGCTTGAAAAACAAACGGGTAACGAAGATTATTTGTTCCGCGATGAAAGCGGCACAATGACGGTCGAGATCGACCATAAACGCTGGAATGGCGTCACGGTTTCGCCGAAAGATCGGGTTGAGCTGACAGGTGAACTGGATAAAGACTTCAACAGCATTGAACTGGATGTGAAACAGGTTAAGAAGCTTCCTTAATCTCCCGTGACCGGACCGTATTGACGGTCCGGTTTTCCTTTCAAAACAGTCCCTAACTCAAATTCCCTCCGGCAATATCGAAACGTTTCGATAGCGATCACAAATTTCTTCTCCAGTGGTTGAATTGTAACCTTCTTTTTATACACTCCAGAAAGCGAAACGTTTCGCTCTGGAGTGTATAAATGAAAAAAGGTCGCCTGTTAAACGCTGAACTCTCTTACGTTATCGCCCGCCTGGGCCATACAGATACGTTGACGATCGCTGATGCGGGGTTGCCCATTCCGGCAGAAACGCAGCGTATCGATCTGGCACTGATACCGGGTACGCCAGGCTTCATGCAGGTGGTGGAAGCGGTAACGCATGAGATGCAGGTGGAAAGCGCCTTTATCGCGGAAGAAATTAAGCAACACAATCCGCAGCTCCATAGCGAACTGATCGCCGTGCTCGACGCATTGCAACAGCACCAGGGAAATCGCATTACCATCCGCTACATCAGTCATGAACAGTTTAAACAACAAACACAACGTAGCCAGGCGGTCATTCGCAGCGGAGAGTGCTCTCCGTATGCGAATGTCATCCTGAGTGCCGGTGTGACCTTCTGAGGCCGTTATGCAACCGTTACTGCAGCTCAAAGGCATCGAAAAAGCGTTTCCGGGCGTGAAAGCATTAAATGGCGCGTCGCTGTCCGTCTGGGCAGGACGCGTTATGGCATTAGTCGGTGAGAATGGCGCCGGCAAGTCCACCATGATGAAGGTGCTGACCGGGATTTATACCCGTGATGCCGGATCACTGCAGTGGCTGGGCGAAGAAACCACCTTCAGTGGACCGAAAGCCTCGCAGGAAGCCGGTATCGGCATTATCCATCAGGAGCTCAACCTGATCCCGCAGTTGACTGTGGCAGAAAACATCTTTCTTGGGCGTGAATTCGTTAATGGTTTTGGTCGCATTAACTGGAAGCGGATGTATGCCGAGGCGGATGCGCTCCTGAAACGCCTGAATCTGCGTTTTAGCAGCCACAAGCTGGTGGGCGATTTATCCATCGGCGATCAACAAATGGTCGAAATTGCCAAGGTTCTGAGCTTTGAATCGAAAGTCATCATTATGGATGAGCCCACGGATGCGCTGACGGATACCGAAACATTGTCCTTGTTCCGGGTGATCAATGAACTGAAGGCGCAAGGATGCGGCATCGTTTATATCTCTCATCGTATGAAAGAAATTTTTGAGATTTGTGATGACGTGACGGTCTTCCGTGACGGGCAATTTATTGCAGAGCGTCCGGTCGCCGAGATGAGCGAAGAGAGCCTGATCGAAATGATGGTGGGGCGCAAATTAGAAGATCAGTATCCCCATCTGGATGAGGCGCCCGGCGAAATTCGTCTTAAGGTTCAGAACCTCAGCGGCCCTGGCGTGGATGACGTCAGCTTTACCTTACGTAAAGGCGAAATTCTCGGCGTATCGGGCCTGATGGGCGCAGGCCGGACAGAGTTAATGAAAATTTTGTATGGTGCCTTGCCCCGTACCGGGGGGCAGGTCTGGTTGAGTGGACGTGAAGTCGTGATCCGTTCTCCTCAGGATGGCCTGGCTAACGGCATCGTTTATATCTCCGAAGATCGCAAGCGCGATGGCCTGGTGTTAGGCATGTCAGTCAAAGAAAACATGTCGCTTACCGCCTTACGCTATTTCAGTCACCCGGCTGGCAGACTGCGCCATGCGGAAGAGCAGCTCGCTGTAAAAGATTTCATTCGCTTATTTAACGTGAAAACGCCGTCGATGGAGCAGCCGATTGGCCTGTTATCGGGCGGGAATCAGCAGAAGGTGGCGATAGCCCGTGGATTGATGACGCGCCCTAACGTGTTGATTCTTGACGAACCGACGCGCGGCGTGGACGTCGGGGCCAAAAAAGAGATCTATCAGCTGATTAATCAGTTCAAAGCTGAAGGGCTGAGCATCATCCTGGTGTCGTCAGAAATGCCAGAGGTGCTGGGCATGAGTGACCGCATTGTCGTGATGCATGAAGGCCGTTTAAGCGGCGAATTTAGCCGTGAAGAAGCTACCCAGGAAAGCCTGATGGCAGCAGCCGTCGGTAAGCAACACAGTGAGGATTTAGTTGTATGACCACCCAAACCGTTCCATCTAACCGTCGCTGGTTCAGCAAAGCCTGGCTACTTGAGCAAAAATCGCTGATTGCGCTGATTGTGTTGATTGCTGTGGTGGCGAGCCAGAGCCCGAATTTCTTTACTGTGGCCAATCTGTTCAACATTCTTCAGCAGACATCGGTCAATGCCATCATGGCTGTGGGAATGACCCTGGTCATTTTAACGTCCGGCATCGATCTTTCCGTCGGCTCGCTGCTGGCACTGACCGGCGCGGTGGCCGCCTCGTTGGTAGGCATGGAGGTGAATGCCTTTGTTGCCGTTGCAGCCTCCCTGGTGCTGGGCGCGGCGATTGGTGCGGTCACGGGAACCATCGTGGCGCGGGGCAAGGTGCAGGCGTTTATCGCTACGCTGGTCATGATGTTACTGCTGCGCGGCGTCACCATGGTTTATACCAACGGCAGTCCGGTTAATACCGGTTTTAACGATAATGCCGATCTGTTTGGCTGGATTGGTATTGGTCGTCCGCTGGGTATTCCAACACCGGTCTGGCTGATGGCGCTGGTGTTTGTCGCCGCCTGGTACATGCTGCATCACACGCGCCTGGGTCGCTATATTTATGCGTTGGGCGGTAATGAGGCGGCCACGCGTCTCTCCGGCATCAACGTTAACCGTGTGAAAGTTATTGTTTACTCACTGTCTGGCATGCTGGCCGCGCTGGCGGGATCGATTGAAGTGGCGCGTCTGTCTTCTGCCCAGCCAACAGCGGGTACAGGCTATGAACTGGACGCTATCGCGGCTGTCGTGCTGGGCGGAACGAGTCTGGCAGGCGGTAAAGGCCGCGTCGTTGGCACCTTAATTGGCGCATTAATCCTTGGCTTTTTAAACAATGGATTAAATCTGATGGGTGTATCTTCCTACTACCAGATGATCGTCAAAGCAGTCGTTATTCTGCTGGCGGTGCTGGTGGATAATAAAAGCAGCAAATAACTCAGACTCTTATACAGGATAAAATGATGAAAAAGTTAACTGCACTCGCTGTCATTCTTGGCGCAACCCTCAGCGCCAGCGCAATGGCGAAAGATACCATTGCCCTTGTTATCTCTACGCTGAATAACCCGTTCTTTGTGTCCCTGAAAGACGGCGCGCAAAAAGAAGCGGACAAACTGGGTTACAACCTGGTCGTGCTGGATTCACAGAACAACCCTGCGAAAGAACTGGCTAACGTGCAGGATCTGACTGTTCGCGGCACCAAAGCACTGCTGATCAACCCAACCGATTCTGACTCTGTAGGCAATGCCATCAAGCTGGCTAACCAGGCAAAAATCCCTGTTATCACGCTGGATCGCGTGGCGGCTCAGGGTACCGTGGTAAGCCATGTTGCATCTGATAACCGTTTCGGCGGAAAAATGGCAGGTGACTTTATTGCCCGTAAACTGGGTGATGGCGCGAAAATCATCGAATTAGAAGGGATCGCGGGAACTTCAGCAGCCCGTGAACGTGGCGAAGGCTTCCAGAAAGCCGTTGATGCACACAAGTTCAAGGTTCTGGCCAGCCAGCCTGCTGACTTTGACCGTACTAAAGGCCTGAACGTGATGCAGAACCTGTTGCAGGCGCATCCAGATGTGCAGGCGGTATTTGCCCAGAACGACGAAATGGCACTGGGTGCCCTGCGTGCACTGCAGACTGCTGGCAAGACCGATGTGCTGGTGGTGGGCTTTGACGGCACGCCAGATGGTGTGAAAGCCGTTGAAGGCGGTAAGCTGGCGGCGACCGTTGCTCAGATGCCAGAGAAAATTGGCATGATCGGCGTTCAGACTGCTGATAAAGTGCTGAAAGGCGAAAAAGTGCAGGCAGTTTATCCAGTTGATTTGAAACTGGTTACTAAATAAATCAAAGAAAAGCAGGGCACTGCGCCACCCATCGGTGGCGCACTTATTTCGGACTCTCCCAATGAGCAAACACGCAAAACTGGCCGTTCTCGGCAGCATCAATGCTGACCATATCCTTAATCTGGCACACTTTCCCCGTCCCGGCGAAACGGTGATCGGGCAGAAATATCAGATTGCGTTTGGTGGTAAAGGCGCCAATCAGGCGGTTGCGGCCGGCCGTGCGGGCGCTGATATTGCCTTTATTGCTTGTGTCGGTGCCGATGACATTGGTGAACGTGTCTGTCAGCAACTCGCGCAGGATAAGATTGATACCCAGCCGGTAGAGGTCATTGAGGGTGAATCGACGGGCGTTGCGATGATCTTCGTCAATGGTGAAGGCGAAAATAATATAGGCATCTATTCCGGTGCTAATGCCGCGTTAACGCCAGCCTACGTCGCGCGTCACCAGCAGGTTATCGCCGGGGCTGACGCATTACTGATGCAGCTTGAATCGCCACTGGACAGCGTGGTAGCGGCGGCAAGCCTTGCCCGACAGCATCAGACGCAGGTCATTTTGAATCCTGCGCCAGCAACGGCTCTGCCGGACAGTCTGTTAGCGCTGGTTGACGTGATTACGCCAAACGAGACTGAGGCTGAAATCCTGACAGGAATCGCCGTCAGAAATGATGAGGACGCTGCGCGTGCGGCGGCTGCGTTACATAATAAAGGCATCCCCACTGTCTTGATCACCCTAGGACGCCGTGGCGTCTGGCTGAGTGAAAAGGGCCAGGGGCAACGTGTTGCGGGTTTTGACGTGAAAGCCGTAGATACGATTGCGGCGGGTGATACGTTTAACGGCGCGTTTATCACAGCACGTCTTGAAGGCAAGGCCATGCTGGATGCCGTTCGCTTTGCGCACGCTGCTGCGGCAATTGCGGTAACCCGTTCGGGAGCACAGCCCTCTGTACCCTGGCGTGCCGAGATCGACGACTTTTTACAGCAACAGGGTTAAGCGCTTGGCTACGATGAAAGATGTCGCCCGGCTGGCGGGCGTCTCCACCTCAACGGTTTCACACGTCATCAACAAGAATCGTTTTGTGAGCGATGGGGTGCGTGAAAAAATCGAACAGGCGATTCGCGATCTGAACTATGCGCCGTCGGCACTGGCTCGTAGCCTCAAGCTTAACCAAACCCATACGATCGGCATGCTACTGACCGCCAGCAGTAACCCCTTTTATGCCGAAGTGGTACGTGGTGTTGAAGACAGCTGTTATGAGCGTGGATACAGCCTGATTCTGTGCAATACCGCCGGGGACGAAGACCGTATGAATCGTAGCCTGGAAACCTTGCTGCAAAAGCGGGTCGATGGTTTGCTGATTATGTGCACGGAAAGCCATTTACCGTCGGCGGAAATCCTGAATCGTTATCCTTCTATTCCTATGGTGATGATGGACTGGGCGCCTTTCGAAGGGCGGGGCGATATCATTCAGGATAACGCGCTGTTGGGGGGTGAACTGGCGACACAGCATCTGATTGACAGCGGATATTCGCGAATCGCCTGTATTTCCGGGCCGCTTGATAAAACCCCGGCGCGCATGCGCCTTGAAGGTTTTCATCAGGCAATGCAGAAAAACGGTCTGGAGGTCCCGCCAGACTATGTCGTGAGCGGTGACTTTGAGTTTGCGGGCGGTTATAACGCCATGTTCGAACTGTTGGCGCTGGATACCCCACCGCATGCCGTTTTTACCAGTAACGACGCGATGGCGGTTGGGGTTTACCATGCACTACATCAGGCCGGCTTGCAGATTCCGCAGGATATGGCGGTGATGGGATATGATGACGTGGAACTGGCGCGCTATATGTCGCCGCCGCTGAGCACCATTCATCAACCGAAAGATGAGCTGGGTGAACTGGCTATTGATACGTTGATTTATCGTCTGAGTAATCCCGACGTCAGCCAGCAGACGCTGGTACTGACGCCGGAACTGGTTCCGCGGGGATCGGTTTAAGCTTTCTTCTTTTTATCGCGATTTTTAATCAGGTTGCGTCCGTCGCCATTGCGCAGCATCGTAAACGTCAGCGCTGACAGGACGGTGACGATGCCCATCGTCAGGAAGGTAGAATGGAATTGTTCTACTGTCGTGCTATCAAATTCCTGATAAAAGCGCAGGACGGCCGCACTGACGGCCACCCCAAAGCTGATCGCGAGCTGCTGTGTCACCGCGAGTACACTGTTGCCGCCACTGGCATTGTCGTCATCCAAATCAGCCAGGGTAATGGTGTTCATTGCCGTAAACTGGGTGGACATCGCCATACCTAACAGAAAGAGCGGAATTAATAAGAACGCAATATCCTCAGAAGGTGACTGCAGCGAGAAGCTGGCGATCATCACGCCAATGATCATCGTAATACTGACTAACAGGCGGCGATAACCAAACCAGCGCAGTAATTGCGTCACGCTTTGTTTAGCCAGAATGGAGCCAATGGCTGTGGGGGCCATCATGCAGCCAGCCAGAATCGCAGAATAGCCAAATCCTACCTGAAGCATCAGCGGCATCAAAAACGGCACGCAACCAGTGCCCAGCCGCGAAGCGATGTTACCAATGATGCCTACCGAGAATGTGCGTGTCTTAAACATGGGCAGATTGATCAACGGCGAGGGATGACGCCGGGCATGGGCTATATAGAGGAGCAACAAGACAACGCCGCCAGTCAGAACGCCTGCCGCAAGCCAGGGTGAGACAATACGCTCACCAAACAGCTCTATGCCGGTAGAGATCATCACTAATCCAATGCCGAACAATAAAAATCCCAGAAAGTCGAAACGGCGCTTTGGTGTCGTGAAGTCAGGCATGAATTTACGTGCATAGACGATGCCGAGCAGACCTATCGGAATGTTTATCAGGAAGATCCAGTGCCAGGTGGCATAGGTCACCATGATTCCCCCCAGCAACGGCCCCAGTATCGGTCCGACTAATCCCGGCATGGTGACAAAGTTGAGAATAGGTAAGAGTTCACTACGGGGATAGGCACGCAGAAGTGCCAGCCGCGCGACGGGCATCATCATCGCGCCACCCACGCCCTGAATAACGCGCGATGTGACCAGTATTGATAAGGAGGGCGATAAGGCACAGGCAAGTGAACCCAGCGTAAACAGCGAAACGGCAATAATAAAGATCTTGCGTGTGCCAAAGCGGTCTGCAAGCCATCCACTAACCGGAATAAGCATGGCAACAGTTAAGGTGTAGCTGATAACGGCGGACTGCATGGCTAGCGGGGAACGTTCAAGGCTGGTAGCGATCGCGGGCAGCGCGGTATTGAGTATCGTGGCATCCAGTGACTGCATAAAGAAGGCCATAGCGGCAATCCATGGCAGACCGGCCATACTGCGCGCGGATTTAATCATTGAGCGTCCTTCGTAATGTCTTCGGCAAAGAATATAAAAAAGAATAGCATTGGCAGAAATGCACAATACGCCTCTTTCAACCGATATGTGGTGATTTCCGTGCGTTATTTACGCAGGATGTGTCGCTTTTTACCCCGTTCGTTTAAAAATGAATCGCTCAGTCATTTTTTTATAATTAATGCTTGTCACCCAGAAAGAACGCCCTATAATGCGCCTCCACTGACACGGCACAACGGCTTACGTAACGCGGTGTTCAGCAGAGAACTCCCCGGAGTTTTCGCCGGAGAAAAACTTCTGAAAAAGAAGTTGACTCTGAAGGAGGAAAGCGTAATATACGCCACCTCGCAACAGACGGTTAACCCGCTGGTTGCACTGCTCTTTAACAATTTATCAGACAATCTGTGTGGGCACTCGCAGGATTGATATCCGCGTCTCCGGACGCAAAAAATATCAAGTCTTAAGAGTGAACACGTATTGAAATTCATTACGACGTTTTCCTTGAGCATCGCTGCACTGGTTGCAGCAAATCAAACTTTAAATTGAAGAGTTTGATCATGGCTCAGATTGAACGCTGGCGGCAGGCCTAACACATGCAAGTCGGACGGTAGCACAGAGGAGCTTGCTCCTCGGGTGACGAGTGGCGGACGGGTGAGTAATGTCTGGGAAACTGCCCGATGGAGGGGGATAACTACTGGAAACGGTAGCTAATACCGCATAACGTCGCAAGACCAAAGTGGGGGACCTCCGGGCCTCACACCATCGGATGTGCCCAGATGGGATTAGCTTGTAGGCGGGGTAACGGCCCACCTAGGCGACGATCCCTAGCTGGTCTGAGAGGATGACCAGCCACACTGGAACTGAGACACGGTCCAGACTCCTACGGGAGGCAGCAGTGGGGAATATTGCACAATGGGCGCAAGCCTGATGCAGCCATGCCGCGTGTATGAAGAAGGCCTTCGGGTTGTAAAGTACTTTCAGCGGGGAGGAAGGTGTTGAGGTTAATAACCTCAGCAATTGACGTTACCCGCAGAAGAAGCACCGGCTAACTCCGTGCCAGCAGCCGCGGTAATACGGAGGGTGCAAGCGTTAATCGGAATTACTGGGCGTAAAGCGCACGCAGGCGGTCTGTTAAGTCAGATGTGAAATCCCCGGGCTTAACCTGGGAACTGCATTTGAAACTGGCAGGCTTGAGTCTCGTAGAGGGGGGTAGAATTCCAGGTGTAGCGGTGAAATGCGTAGAGATCTGGAGGAATACCGGTGGCGAAGGCGGCCCCCTGGACGAAGACTGACGCTCAGGTGCGAAAGCGTGGGGAGCAAACAGGATTAGATACCCTGGTAGTCCACGCCGTAAACGATGTCGACTTGGAGGTTGTTCCCTTGAGGAGTGGCTTCCGGAGCTAACGCGTTAAGTCGACCGCCTGGGGAGTACGGCCGCAAGGTTAAAACTCAAATGAATTGACGGGGGCCCGCACAAGCGGTGGAGCATGTGGTTTAATTCGATGCAACGCGAAGAACCTTACCTACTCTTGACATCCAGCGAACTTTCCAGAGATGGATTGGTGCCTTCGGGAACGCTGAGACAGGTGCTGCATGGCTGTCGTCAGCTCGTGTTGTGAAATGTTGGGTTAAGTCCCGCAACGAGCGCAACCCTTATCCTTTGTTGCCAGCGATTCGGTCGGGAACTCAAAGGAGACTGCCGGTGATAAACCGGAGGAAGGTGGGGATGACGTCAAGTCATCATGGCCCTTACGAGTAGGGCTACACACGTGCTACAATGGCGCATACAAAGAGAAGCGACCTCGCGAGAGCAAGCGGACCTCATAAAGTGCGTCGTAGTCCGGATCGGAGTCTGCAACTCGACTCCGTGAAGTCGGAATCGCTAGTAATCGTGGATCAGAATGCCACGGTGAATACGTTCCCGGGCCTTGTACACACCGCCCGTCACACCATGGGAGTGGGTTGCAAAAGAAGTAGGTAGCTTAACCTCCGGGAGGGCGCTTACCACTTTGTGATTCATGACTGGGGTGAAGTCGTAACAAGGTAACCGTAGGGGAACCTGCGGTTGGATCACCTCCTTACCTGAAGATACCTTCGTGCGAAGTGCTCACACAGATTGTCTGATAGAAAGCTGAAGAAGCAAGACGGCTGCGAAGCCGAGACACACGTACGTGTCCCCTTCGTCTAGCGGTTAGGACTCCGCCCTTTCACGGCGGCAACAGGGGTTCGAATCCCCTAGGGGACGCCACTTGCTTGGTGACAGGTGAAAGGTGTCTCCACAAAGTATCTCAAAACTGGCCTCAGGGTCACGTTTGAGATATTTGCTCTTTAACAATCCGGAACAAGCTGAAAATTTGAAACGACGCACGTCGTGTTCCTCCGTAATAAGGAACACAGCACGATGCGTTCGGGTCTCTCAAAAGCTCACGACACGCAAGCGCAAAACGCCTGTGGGTTGTGAGGTTAAGCGACCAAGCGTACACGGTGGATGCCCTGGCAGTCAGAGGCGATGAAGGGCGTGCTAATCTGCGATAAGCGCCGGTAAGGTGATATGAACCGCTACAACCGGCGATACCCGAATGGGGAAACCCAGTGTGACTCGTCACACTATCATGCAGTGAATCCATAGCGGCATGAGGCGAACCGGGGGAACTGAAACATCTAAGTACCCCGAGGAAAAGAAATCAACCGAGATTCCCCAGTAGCGGCGAGCGAACGGGGAGGAGCCCAGAACCTGCATCAGCTTGTGCATCAGTGGAAGCGTCTGGAAAGTCGCAGGGTACAGGGTGATACTCCCGTACACAAAGGTGCACAGGCTGTGAGTTCGATGAGTAAGGCGGGACACGTGGTATCCTGTCTGAATATGGGGGGACCATCCTCCAAGGCTAAATACTCCTGACTGACCGATAGTGAACCAGTACCGTGAGGGAAAGGCGAAAAGAACCCCGGCGAGGGGAGTGAAACAGAACCTGAAACCGTGTACGTACAAGCAGTGGGAGCACCTTCGTGGTGTGACTGCGTACCTTTTGTATAATGGGTCAGCGACTTATATTCTGTAGCAAGGTTAACCGTATAGGGGAGCCGCAGGGAAACCGAGTCTTAACTGGGCGTTAAGTTGCAGGGTATAGACCCGAAACCCGGTGATCTAGCCATGGGCAGGTTGAAGGTTGGGTAACACTAACTGGAGGACCGAACCGACTAATGTTGAAAAATTAGCGGATGACCTGTGGCTGGGGGTGAAAGGCCAATCAAACCGGGAGATAGCTGGTTCTCCCCGAAAGCTATTTAGGTAGCGCCTCGTGAACTCATCTCCGGGGGTAGAGCACTGTTTCGGCTAGGGGGCCATCCCGGCTTACCAACCCGATGCAAACTGCGAATACCGGAGAATGTTATCACGGGAGACACACGGCGGGTGCTAACGTCCGTCGTGAAGAGGGAAACAACCCAGACCGCCAGCTAAGGTCCCAAAGTCATGGTTAAGTGGGAAACGATGTGGGAAGGCACAGACAGCCAGGATGTTGGCTTAGAAGCAGCCATCATTTAAAGAAAGCGTAATAGCTCACTGGTCGAGTCGGCCTGCGCGGAAGATGTAACGGGGCTAAACCATGCACCGAAGCTGCGGCAGCGACGCGTAAGCGTTGCTGGGTAGGGGAGCGTTCTGTAAGCCGCTGAAGGTGTGCTGTGAGGCATGCTGGAGGTATCAGAAGTGCGAATGCTGACATAAGTAACGATAAACAAGGTGAAAAACCTTGTCGCCGGAAGACCAAGGGTTCCTGTTCAACGTTAATCGGAGCAGGGTGAGTCGACCCCTAAGGCGAGGCCGAAAGGCGTAGTCGATGGGAAACAGGTTAATATTCCTGTACTTGGTGTTACTGCGAAGGGGGACGGAGAAGGCTATATCGGCCGGGCGACGGTTGTCCCGGTTTAAGCGTGTAGGTGTGTGCGCCAGGCAAATCCGGTGCACTTTACACTGAGGCGTGACGACGAGGCACCACGGTGCTGAAGTGATAAATGCCCTGCTTCCAGGAAAAGCCTCTAAGCATCAGGTAACACGAAATCGTACCCCAAACCGACACAGGTGGTCAGGTAGAGAATACCCAGGCGCTTGAGAGAACTCGGGTGAAGGAACTAGGCAAAATGGTGCCGTAACTTCGGGAGAAGGCACGCTGGCGCGTAGGTGAAGGGACTTGCTCCCGGAGCCGAGGCCAGTCGAAGATACCAGCTGGCTGCAACTGTTTATTAAAAACACAGCACTGTGCAAACACGAAAGTGGACGTATACGGTGTGACGCCTGCCCGGTGCCGGAAGGTTAATTGATGGGGTTATCCGTAAGGAGAAGCTCTTGATCGAAGCCCCGGTAAACGGCGGCCGTAACTATAACGGTCCTAAGGTAGCGAAATTCCTTGTCGGGTAAGTTCCGACCTGCACGAATGGCGTAATGATGGCCAGGCTGTCTCCACCCGAGACTCAGTGAAATTGAAATCGCTGTGAAGATGCAGTGTACCCGCGGCAAGACGGAAAGACCCCGTGAACCTTTACTACAGCTTGACACTGAACACTGAGCCTTGATGTGTAGGATAGGTGGGAGGCTTTGAAGCGTGGACGCCAGTCTGCGTGGAGCCGTCCTTGAAATACCACCCTTTAATGTTTGGTGTTCTAACGTGGGCCCGTGATCCGGGCTGCGGACAGTGTCTGGTGGGTAGTTTGACTGGGGCGGTCTCCTCCCAAAGCGTAACGGAGGAGCACGAAGGTTGGCTAATCCTGGTCGGACATCAGGAGGTTAGTGCAATGGCATAAGCCAGCTTGACTGCGAGAGTGACGGCTCGAGCAGGTGCGAAAGCAGGTCATAGTGATCCGGTGGTTCTGAATGGAAGGGCCATCGCTCAACGGATAAAAGGTACTCCGGGGATAACAGGCTGATACCGCCCAAGAGTTCATATCGACGGCGGTGTTTGGCACCTCGATGTCGGCTCATCACATCCTGGGGCTGAAGTAGGTCCCAAGGGTACGGCTGTTCGCCGTTTAAAGTGGTACGCGAGCTGGGTTTAGAACGTCGTGAGACAGTTCGGTCCCTATCTGCCGTGGGCGCTGGAGAATTGAGGGGGGTTGCTCCTAGTACGAGAGGACCGGAGTGAACGCACCGCTGGTGTCCGGGTTGTCACGCCAGTGGCACTGCCCGGTAGCTAAGTGCGGAAAAGATAAGTGCTGAAAGCATCTAAGCACGAAACTTGCCCCGAGATGAGTTCTCCCTGAGGCTTCGGGCCTCCTGAAGGGACGTTGAAGACGACGACGTTGATAGGCCGGGTGTGTAAGCGCAGCGATGCGTTGAGCTTACCGGTACTAATGACCCGTGAGGCTTAACCTTACAACGCCAGAGGCGT
This sequence comes from Pantoea sp. SGAir0180, assembly GCF_043546245.1. Classification (NCBI taxonomy): domain Bacteria; kingdom Pseudomonadati; phylum Pseudomonadota; class Gammaproteobacteria; order Enterobacterales; family Erwiniaceae; genus Pantoea; species Pantoea sp. SGAir0180. The sequence goes on from NZ_CP028071.1 coordinate 3,806,792, forward strand.
TTTGGGTTGAGAGACAGAAAGAATTTTCAGCCTTGTTTACCGGATAACGCCGTGCGGCCCGAGAGGGCGGTGCGGCAGACAGAATCTGCCTGGCGGCTGTAGCGCGGTGGTCCCACCTGACCCCATGCCGAACTCAGAAGTGAAACGCCGTAGCGCCGATGGTAGTGTGGGGTCTCCCCATGCGAGAGTAGGGAACTGCCAGGCATCAATCAGGTGAAGAAGCCCCGTACGGAAGTACGGGGCTTTTTTACGTCCGCCGTCCGGGGAGGGCGTGGCCTGCCGGACCTCTGCGGGCTTCACAGATCTCTGTTGCTGCCTGCCGGTCTCCTCCCTGGTCCTGCCCTGACCGTTTACCTTGCCTCTGCATGTATGCGTAACCGTCATACCATTCATCTTCCGACGCCGCCCTCGTACAACCCCATACGACGTCTCAGCCGATACCTGTCAGAGATAACGCGCCCTGTATCTCGTTCCCTTAACTGGCCTTTTCCAGCCATGTCATGATAAACGCAGCAATCTCTCCGGGCTGGTTCATATCCACGGTAGGCACATCCGGCTTACGCGAAAGGTCGTCAGTGACAACCGCCACGACATGCTCATCCAGCAGATCGACCAACTCCCCTTTAACACCCGATCGCCAAAGCACGATTTTGGGCACGGGCTCATCTTTGAAGCCTTCCACTAGCACCAAATCCAGTTGCGTACTATCCATTCGTGAGGCTAACGCCCTTAGACTAACGGGCTGCTCTGGCGTTTCACACATCATCGCCCAGCGCCGATCGCTGGCGACAATAACCTGATCGGCACCGGCTTTTCGCAGCCGATAGCTGTCCTTACCTGGCGTATCAACATCCATCTGATGATGCGTATGTTTGATCAGTCCTGCTCGTATTCCCTGCGCTTTCAACAGCGGTATAACCTGCTCAAGCAGCGTGGTTTTACCGGTTCCGCTCCAGGCGACAATCGCTAATAACGGGACGGGCATGATGATTTCTCCCGATTAACCAGGTCGTCAGGCGTATTAATATTGCGGAAAGCTGATTCCGCATCACTGAACAGTACGGGATGTCCACCCTGTTCACGCATAAATTGCATAAGCCTGCGTTCACCACGTAACAAGCCCGCTTCAAGATCGCCGATCAGCGCCCGATTCATCAGCGCCAGAGTCGGATGATCACGTTCGGATGACTGCACCCAGACAACAGGTGCGCTGTTACGCTGCTGCCAAAGACGCGCAACAAAATCGCCGGGAATATCAGGTGTATCGCACGCGCAAAACGCAACCCACTCAGTAGGACTGTTTCGCAAACCGCTCAGCATACCTGCCAGTGGTCCGGGATAGTCCTGCATGGTGTCAGCCACGACCTGACAACCACTTATCTGATAACGATCAATGTTACGGTTGGCGCTTATTAACACAATGTCTACCTGCGGCTTTAACCGCTGAAGAACATGCTGATAAAGTGGTTTACCTTGCAGCATTATTAACCCTTTATCCTGTCCTCCCATACGGCGACCTTGTCCACCTGCAAGGATTACCCCGGTAATTGCTGTCATTTTCGTCTCCTGACTCAAATCTGGACGATACTCACATTGCGGCAGCGGACCACCTGCATAAAGGAATCATCATGAAAACGCATCGGCTGAGTGAACTGCTCGAACTCCTGCAACCTGCCTGGGAAAAAGAACCTGATCTTAACCTGCTGGCATTTTTACAAAAACTGGCCCAGGCGTCCGGTTTCGTTGGCCCATTAAGTGAATTAAGCGATGACATATTGATTTATCATCTAAAAATGCGTGATTCTGCCAGCCATGATCAGATTCCCGGACTGAAAAAAGACTATGAAGTTGATTTTAAAACGGCGCTGCTGCGTGCACGTGGAGTCATTAAAAATGATGAGTAGTGTTATCCTTAGCCGTTCACAGTAAAGATAAGCACAGGGATAACCATGAGTGATGCCGCCTTTAATTTTCAAACGCTCAATCCAGATGTCCTGCTTGATGCGCTTTGGGAAACAGGTATTCGGGTAGACTCCGGTCTTACTGCCCTGAACAGCTACGAAAACCGCGTTTATCAGTTTAGCGATGATAACAGGCAGCGCTATGTGGCCAAGTTTTACCGACCACAGCGTTGGTCTGCTGAGCAGATTACTGAGGAGCATCAGTTCTCTCACGATTTACTCGGCGATGAAGTGCCCATTGCTGCGCCCCTGGTTCTTAAGGGTAATACGTTGCAACAGCATGCGGGTTTTTACTTTGCGGTTTTCCCCAGCCTCGGGGGCCGACAATATGAAACCGATAACGACGATCAGATGGAATGGGTTGGGCGCTTCCTGGGCCGCATGCATCAAACTGGCCGAAAAAATCTGTTCCGGCATCGCCCCTCAATGGGACTTGATGAATATCTGGATCAGCCCCGGGATGTGCTGGCAAACGCTGAACTTGTGCCCGCGTCGCTGCGCAGTGCATTGTCAGAGGCCGTCGATAAGCTGGGTATGACACTCCGTCAATGCTGGCACGACAACTGGCAGCCGTTACGATTACATGGTGATTGCCACCCAGGCAATATCCTGTGGCGGGACGGCCCCCTGTTTGTCGATCTCGACGATGCCCGCAATGGCCCGGCCGTTCAGGATCTGTGGATGTTGATCAGCGGCGATAAGCAGGAGCAGCGGATCCAGTGGGATATTCTGCTGGAAGCCTATAGTGAATTCAGTGATTTCGATATTAACGAATTGTCACTGATTGAACCTTTACGTGCGATGCGCATGATTTATTATCTGGCCTGGGTTGTTCGCCGCTGGCAGGACCCCGCCTTTCCGCGCGCGTTTCCCTGGATGACCGATGAGGATTTTTGGCGCAGGCAAATTTTGCAGTTTATCGAGCAGGAAAAGGTGTTGCGGGAACCCCCGTTGCAGCTGACCCCGCAATTTTAATGACAAGTCAGGAGAGTTTTCCCCAATGAAGAAAATATTTTTTGCACTGATGGGTTTGGTGCTGGCCTTCAGCGCATCTGCTGCACAATTCTCTGAAGGTAAACAATATGTCAGCCTGCCTAAGCCGGTTGCCGGTGAACCGCAGGTCATGGAGTTTTTCTCATTTTTCTGTCCTCACTGCTACCAGTTTGAAGAAATCTATCATGTCAGTGATGCGGTGAAAAAGAACCTGCCAGCGGATACCAAAATGGTTAAATACCATGTTGATTTCCTGGGCGGCGAGCTGGGGCCGGTTGTCACGCACGCATGGGCTGTGGCCATGGCGCTGGGGGTTGAAGATAAAGTCACGGCACCTATTTTCGACGGTATTCAGAAAACCCAGACCATTACCGATCCCGCCAGTCTGAAAGACGTTTTCATCAAAGCCGCAGGCATTACCTCTGAGCAATATGATTCGGCCTGGAACAGCTTTGCAGTAAAAGCGCTGGTTGCCCAGCAGCAAAAAGCGGCCGCTGATGTGGATCTGCGCGGTGTTCCCGCTATCTTTATTAACGGCAAATACATGGTTAATAATGGTGGACTGGATACGAGCTCAATGGAAAACTTCGTGGCGGATTATGCCAACGTTGTTAAATTCCTGGTCGAAAAGAAATAAGCGTTTTTTGCTATCATCTTCCGCAAAACGCCAGCATTCGCTGGCGTTTTCTTTTGCCATCACTCACCTTATCTCTGCTGGACTGGAGAAGCACAGTTTTTCTATCCACACAAGCAGACATGCCGTCAAAAATCACGATCACATCACGGTTTTGTTTTAAGTTACTAATTTTAAAGAAGTATCATTGCTGGCCGGGATCGCTATGATATAAATAAATGATTGATATGATTTTTACGCACAAAGTTATCCACAGGAAGATCGTTACGATCTAAAAGGCTACAGCACCAAAAAGACAACTTCCCGTTTGTCTTGATTAACCCTTTTCGCCAAGGTGTGGCATCCTTATAGACCAATCCATGGCAACGAAGAATACACAGACATATGGCGCAAATAGCAGAAAACCCCCTGATTTTGGTTGATGGCTCATCCTATCTTTATCGCGCGTACCACGCTTTCCCGCCGCTGACGAACAGTGCAGGAGAGCCTACCGGTGCTATGTATGGCGTGCTGAACATGCTTAAAAGCCTGTTGGTTCAATACAGCCCTACACATGTTGCTGTGGTGTTTGATGCTAAAGGCAAAACCTTCAGGGATGAGCTGTTTGAACATTACAAATCTCATCGCCCGCCCATGCCCGACGATCTGCGGTCACAGATTGAGCCGTTACACGAAATGGTGCGTGCGATGGGATTGCCTCTGCTGGCCGTCAGCGGTGTCGAAGCGGATGATGTGATTGGTACGCTGGCGTTAGAAGCGGAAAAAAAGGGTTACTCTGTCCTTATCAGTACGGGCGACAAAGATATGGCGCAGCTGGTGACGCCAGCGATAACGTTAATCAATACGATGACTAACACCATTCTTGGGCCGGAAGAAGTTGAGCAAAAGTATGGTGTGCCACCCGCCTTGATCATCGATTTTCTGGCGATGATGGGCGACAGCTCAGATAACATTCCAGGCGTACCAGGCGTGGGTGAAAAAACGGCTCAGGCCCTGCTACAGGGACTGGGAGGGATGCAGTCGATCTACGATAATCTCGATAAAGTTGCCGATCTTTCATTCCGTGGTGCCAAAACTATGGCCACAAAGCTGGAACAAAACCGCGAGGTGGCGTTTCTCTCCTATCAACTTGCGACCATTAAAACGGATGTGGCGCTGGATCAGCCTTGTGAGGCGCTTACCGTCGGTGAACCGGATATTCAGGCCTTGCAGGCGCTGTTTAGCCGTTACGAGTTCAGGCGCTGGTTGAACGACCTGCAAGAGGGAAAATGGCTACAGGGTAAGAAAAGCAACCGACAGGCCCAACAGGTTCTTGTCGATGAGCCTGTAAAGGCGGAAGCCTCAAGCGTCTTGTCTGCCGAGGGTTATGTCACCATCCTGGATCAGCAAACGCTGGACAACTGGGTTGAGAAACTGAAAAAAAGCGACGTTTTCGCGTTTGACCTTGAAACCGATGCGCTGGACACGTTAACAGCCAACATTGTGGGTCTCAGTTTCGCCATCGCGCCAGGCGAAGCGGCTTATCTTCCTGTCGCGCATGATTATCTTGATGCGCCCGAACAGCTTGATCGCGATGCGGTGCTCGCACAGCTCAAACCGCTGCTGGAAGATCCTGATGTGAGCAAAGTGGGGCAAAACCTCAAGTACGATCGCGGTGTCCTTAAGAACTACGATATTGAGTTAGCAGGCATTAAATATGACACCATGCTTGAGTCGTACATCCTGAACAGTGTGGTGGGCAAGCATGATATGGACAGCCTGTCGGCACGCTGGTTGAATCATAAAACGGTCACCTTCGAAGAGATCGCCGGTAAGGGTAAAAATCAGCTTACGTTTAATCAGATTGCCCTTGAGCAGGCTGCGCATTATGCGGCAGAAGATGCTGACGTCACGTTGCAGTTGCACCTGAAGATGTGGCCTGAGCTTGAGAAAGAAGCCGGCCCGAAAAAGGTGTTCGAACAGATCGAGATGCCGTTGCTCAGGGTCATTTCGCGCATTGAGCGTAATGGCGTGTTGATCGATCAGGCCATCTTAGCGCAGCACTCAAAAGAGCTGACAGCGCGCCTGGCTGAACTGGAACGTGAAGCGCATGAACTGGCGGGCGAGCCGTTTAATCTCTCTTCCACGAAGCAGCTGCAGGTCATCCTGTTTGAAAAGCAGGGCATCAAGCCCACCAAGAAAACGCCGGGTGGTGCGCCGTCGACCAGCGAAGAAGTGCTGGCAGAGCTGGCGCTGGACTATCCATTACCGAAAGTCATTCTGGAGCACCGTGGGCTGTCAAAACTCAAGTCCACGTACACCGATAAGCTGCCGTTGATGATCAATCCTGTAACCGGCCGCGTGCATACGTCTTACCATCAGGCCGTCACCGCGACCGGACGTTTATCATCTACCGATCCTAATCTGCAAAACATCCCGGTGCGGAATGACGAAGGACGGCGCATTCGCCAGGCCTTCGTAGCAGGCAAAGGCAACCGCATCGTCGCGGCGGACTACTCGCAGATTGAACTGCGTATCATGGCCCATCTGTCGCAGGATAAAGGCCTGCTGGACGCGTTCTCGCAGGGAGAAGATATCCACCGGGCTACCGCAGCGGAAGTGTTTGGCGTACCGCTCAGTAAGGTGACGGGTGAACAACGTCGCAGCGCGAAGGCCATCAATTTTGGTCTCATCTACGGTATGAGTGCATTTGGCTTATCCCGCCAGCTGAATATCGGTGCAGGTGAGGCGAAGAAATATATGGATCTGTACTTCGAGCGCTATCCAGGCGTCCTGCGCTACATGGAAAATACCCGTCAGCTCGCCGCGAGTAACGGTTATGTCGAAACGCTGGACGGGCGTCGCCTGTGGTTGCCTGACATCAAGTCCAGCAATGCGATACGACGTAAAGCGGCAGAACGCGCCGCAATCAATGCCCCCATGCAAGGAACGGCGGCCGATATCATTAAACGCGCGATGATCGCGGTTGATAACTGGTTACAGGAACAGCGAAGCGACGCAGTGAAGATGATTATGCAGGTGCACGATGAACTGGTGTTCGAAATCAAAGAGGAGGCCGTTGAAGCGGCCAGTAAGCAGATTCGTACGCTAATGGAAGGCAGTATGGCGCTGGATGTGCCCTTACTGGTTGAAGTTGGGGTAGGGGATAACTGGGAGCAGGCACACTAGGTAAGCAACCAGCGCTGACGTGATGCGTTAGCGCCCGGTGAGAAACGTTGCCCGTTCAACCATTCAGGTTTTCTCAGCATCATGAAGGAATGACTGACTCTGCCTCCACCATTTTTTTGATAATTTAACTACATGTCATCTTCATTTTTGTGACGAGCATAGTAAAAAAAGTGGCGGAAAATGAATGGGAGTAACAAAAAAACCTTTGTTGCTCACAAAAAATCAGGTAAAGTTCGAGGCGTAGGGTACAGAGGTAAGATGTTCTATCTTTCAGACCTTTTACTTCACGTAATCGGATTTGGCTGAATTTAGCCGCCCCAGTCATTCTGTGACTGGGGCGTTTTTTATTGGGCTTTTTGCCCGGCCTTACGCGTCACTGTCCTGATCGTCCACTGCGGGTTCCAGTTCACTAAACCAGCTATTCAGCTTGTGGCGCACTTTATCAACGCCAATCTTTTTCAGCGATGAGAACACCTCCACCTGCACATCTCCCATGAAAGCCAGCGAGGCTTCCTTCACCATATTAAGCTGGGCCTTACGTGCGCCAGATGCGAGCTTGTCGGCTTTCGTCAGCAGCAGTAAAACAGGAATACCGCTGTCAACGGCCCACTGAATCATTTGCTGATCCAAATCTTTAAGAGGGTGACGAATATCCATCAGTACTACCAGGCCTTTTAATGCCTGGCGTTTTTGCAGATATTCTCCCAGTGCCCGCTGCCACTTGAGTTTCATCTCTTCCGGTACTTCGGCATAGCCATAACCGGGTAGATCGACGAGGCGCTTACCTTCGGCCACCTCAAACAGGTTAATCAACTGCGTACGACCGGGCGTTTTACTGGTACGCGCCAGGCTTTTTTGGTTGGTTAACGTGTTTAAAGCGCTGGATTTCCCCGCATTAGAACGGCCAGCGAACGCCACTTCAATGCCGGTATCAGAAGGTAAATGGCGGATATCAGGCGCGCTAAGGATGAAGCGGGTGACATGGTAATTCAGTTCAGACAAGGTAGTACTCCAGAAACGCATTAGGGCAATGGCGCTGATTATACGCATTATGGCGGGAAAGTGCTCAATACCATTGTTCAGGGCTCCCTGTAAGACATTTGCCATAAATCTTGCAGGTTATGTCGCTTTTTAATTAAAAAATTAAAAAAATAAATGATTAAAATTCAGTGCATTATACTAAAGTACAGGTTTTTCGCTCAAACACCATACAAGTATTACTTGAGCCTTTTACCAATTGGTCTACATTATTCAGCAATGCAGGACAGCATTCATCAGGATGATGCGCTCAGGAACGTTGGGATAACGAAGAGCGACAGGAAAGGAAATGGTCAGGGATTGCGGACCAGAAAAGGAAAAGGATGAGCTCCGGAGTTGAGCAGGCGCAGGATTAACCGGGATGTTGTGAGCCGAAACGGATTTGAAACATGATTCCTTCTGCCGAAGGTATGAAATAAGGCGACAGCTTGAGCTGTCGCCTTTTTTCTTTGTCTGGTTTCTGCTAGATTTCGCCGCAATTCTATACTGAATAAAAAACACCGGAACCCAAGATTATGAAGCAACCTGCAAGCGCGACGAAGGGCAAGCCTGTCGCCAAAGCAAAACGTAAATCGCGTGAAGAGATCAATAACGAAGCGCGCGATCGTAAACGCGATAAAAAGCATCGTGGCCATGCGTCAGGCAGCCGTGCTAACCCGCAAGCGCAGAGCAGCAACGGTAAGCAAGCGGCCCCGGCAAAAGATCCGCGTATCGGCAGTAAAAAGCCGGTGTCGTTAATCGTTGACGACAACGCTGCACCCGCAAAAACCAAAAAAGTGACGGCAAAACCGGCGAAGCAGAAAGTGGTGCTGACACCGGAAGAAGAACTGGCGCAGTTAGAGAACAGCGAGCGTCTTGATGCGCTACTGGACCGCCTTGAGAAAGGCGAAACGCTGTCATCTGAGGATCAGGGCTGGCTTGATGTCACGCTGGATCGCATTGATGAACTGATGGAACAGCTCGGCATCGCGATGGACGAGGAAGACGATCCGGAGGCGGAAGAAGATATGTACCGCCTGCTTAAAGGGAATTAAGCCGTCTTTGATCGGCATGCGTAAATGCGCATGCCTGGATTAACAGGTAAACGACAATGTTTTGGCCTGGATCAATTTTCGTGCTTTTGATGACATGTTATCTCCTGTGGTTATTGTTTAAACTACAACGACTGTCGCGTCTGAAGCAGCGTTTACGGCGGGTTTCCTCCCGCACTCCTCTCTTTCCTTCTGCATCGCGGCCTTTCCCACAGCGAGGTAAACGGAAGGAGTCAGCATGTCAGCGACACAAATCGACTGGGACCAGGCATTAATTGAAAAATACAATGCGGCGGGTCCGCGCTATACCTCTTATCCCACCGCGCTAGCGTTCAGCGAGACCTTTACAGACGCTGATTTTCACCGTGCCACTGAACGTTATCCGCAACGCGCGCTGTCGCTCTATGTTCATATCCCGTTCTGTCATCGCCTGTGCTATTTCTGTGGCTGCAATAAGGTTGTCACGCGTCACTTACATAAAGCCGACCGCTATCTGAACGCGCTGGAACGGGAGATTGTCGCCCGCGCGCCACTGTTTCGTGATCGTCGCGTCACTCAACTGCACTGGGGCGGCGGCACGCCAACATTTTTGAATAAGCAGCAGGTTAGCCGGCTGGTGGCGCTGCTGAAACAGCATTTCACCTTCGAGGATGACGCGGAGATGTCGATCGAGGTCGATCCGCGTGAAATTGAACTGGAGATGATCGATCATCTCCGGACGTGCGGTTTTAATCGCCTGAGCATGGGCGTACAGGACTTTAACAAGGCGGTGCAGGAACGAGTTAATCGGGTGCAGGATGAGGACGTGATTTTTGCCCTGATGGCACGGGCACGTGAGCAGGGGTTTCGTTCAACCAGCATCGACCTGATTTACGGTCTGCCGCTGCAAACGCCGGAAAGCTTTGCTTTTACACTGCAGCGGGTTATCGCGCTGGATCCCGATCGGCTGAGCGTTTTTAACTATGCGCATCTTCCGTCACTCTTTGCCGCACAGCGAAAAATTAAAGAAAATGAACTGCCCTCGGCGCAACAGAAGCTGGCCATCCTGCAGCAGAGCATTACAACGCTGACCCGGCATGGCTACCAGTTCATCGGTATGGACCACTTTGCTAAACCGCAGGACGAGCTGGCGGTGGCTCAGCGCGAGGGGAACCTGCACCGCAATTTTCAGGGTTATACCACCCAGAGCGACTGCGATTTACTCGGTCTGGGCGTCTCCGCCATTAGCATGATCGGCGATCGCTACGCGCAAAACCAGAAAAGCCTGAATGACTGGTACAGACAGGTTGAAAAACAGGGCCATGCCTTATGGCGGGGATTCACGCTCAGTCAGGACGATTGCCTGCGCCGCGATGTGATCAAAACGCTTATCTGCAACTTTGCGCTCGATTTCAGCGCGACAGAAACGCAGTGGAATATCACCTTCGACAGCTATTTTGCCGAAGAGCTGGCGCGGTTAAAACCGCTGATTGCGGATGGGCTGGTGGTGCAAAACGCGACAGGCCTGAAGGTGACAGGAACAGGACGACTGCTGATTCGCCATATTTGTATGTGTTTTGATGCTTATCTGCGACAAAAGACGCAACCACAGCTTTATTCGCGTGTGATTTAACCGCCGGAACAGCACTGGCTGTTCCGGCGGAATGGCTTATTCCATGCCCAGCTCTTTCAGCTTACGCGTCAGCGTATTCCTTCCCCAACCCAGCAAACGCGCGGCTTCCTGTTTGTGACCCTGCGTGTGGCGCAGTGCAGTCGTCAGAAGCGTGCGTTCCATTTCCGGCTGTGCTTCTGACAGCAGGTTTTGATGACCGGAACGCAAGGCACGATCGGCCCATTGTGCCAGCAGGGTTGCCCAGCTGTCGGGAAGCGACTGCGTGGGGCTTTCCGGCGTACTGGATTCGAATAACTCCGGTGGTAAATCCTGAATCAGCACTTCCTGACCGGCGGCCATCACCGTTAACCAACGGCAGGTATTCTCCAGCTGACGCACGTTACCCGACCAGTGCAAACGGGTCAGTGCGGTCTCGGTCTCCGCATGCAGGATCTTGGCTTCCACACCAAGCTCGCGTGCGGCCACCTGCAGGAAATAACGGGCCAGACGGGGAATATCTTCACGACGCTCACGCAGCGGCGGCAAATGCACGCGGATGACATTCAGGCGGTGAAACAAGTCTTCACGGAACTTGCCTTCCTGTACCCGCAGTTCAAGGTTCTGGTGCGTAGCGGCAATGATGCGCACGTCCACTTTGACCGGTGCATAGCCACCGACGCGGTAAAACTGCCCGTCTGCCAGTACGCGCAGCAGGCGCGTCTGAACATCCAGCGGCATATCACCAATTTCATCTAAAAACAGCGTCCCGCCGTCGGCCTGTTCAAAACGTCCCTGACGAATCTGATTCGCACCGGTAAAGGCCCCTTTTTCATGGCCAAACAGTTCCGACTCAATTAAATCCTTAGGGATCGCCGCCATGTTGAGGGCAATAAACGGCGCTTTACTGCGAGGACTGTGGCGGTGCAGTGCGTGCGCTACCAACTCTTTACCTGTACCCGATTCCCCGTTGATCAGCACGCTAATCGACGAACGGGAGAGACGGCCAATAATACGGAACACGTCCTGCATGGCGGGCGCTTCACCGATAATATCGGTGGTGGGGCCGCTTACCGGTTGATTACGTGGCTGCTGTTGCTCCTGATAGTGACTGATGGCACGTTCAACCAGCGCGACCGCTTCGTCGATATCGAACGGTTTGGGCAGGTAATCGAACGCGCCTTGCTGATAGGCGCTTACCGCGGCATCCAGGTCGGAATGCGCTGTCATGATGATAACCGGAAGCATGGGATGGCGCTGTTTGATTTGTTTTAGCAGAGCCAGCCCGTCCATACCCGGCATACGGATATCAGACAATAAAACGTCCGGGGTTTTTGTTGCGAGTGCATTGAGCACGTCGTTCGCGCTGTCAAAAGTGGCACAGCTTAAACCGGCTCCAGTGAGCGCGCGTTCAAGCACCCAGCGGATGGAGCTATCGTCATCGACGATCCAGACTATCCCTCGTTGCATAGAAACCTCACTGGCGAATAGGCAGGTAAACCGAAAACTCGGTATGACCCGGCCAACTGTTGAACTCAATTTTTCCCGAATGCTGATCAATCAGGCTACGGGCAATAGAAAGGCCTAAGCCGGTACCGCCTTCCCGTCCGCTTACCATTGGATAGAACAGCGTATCCTGTAGCTGGGCTGGAATACCGGGGCCGTCATCTTCGATATCAATGCGGGCAACCAGACGATAACGTGTGCCATGCAGTGTTAACTGGAAGGCTGTACGGGTTCGAATCACGATTGTGCCGCCGTCTTCGCCTAACGCCTGCAGCGCATTGCGCACGACGTTCAGCAAAACCTGCTCAATCTGATCGGGATCGTGCGGTAATTCCGGCAGGCTGGGATCGTAATCGCGAACCAGCGATACGTTTTCTGGCAGCTCCATCGAAACCAGGTTAACGACACGTTCCGCTACCTGATGAATACTCTGGGTAATATGCATACCGGGCTGTTGCGGCCCCAGTAAGCGATCAACCAGATTTCGCAGGCGGTCTGCCTGTTCAATAATGACTTTGGTATATTCATTCAGGGCAGGGTCCGGCAGGGCGCGTGACAAAAGCTGCGCCGCGCCGCGCAATCCACCTAGCGGGTTTTTAATCTCATGGGCCAGCCCGCGGACCAGATCGCGTGCGGCCACCTGCTGAGCATGCTGCAGCTGTTCCTGACTCAGGCGACGCTGATTATCCATCGGTGCCATTTCCAGCAGAATCAACCCATCAGGCAGGCGCTGTGCCGTGAGCGACATAATGTGCGCCCGGCCATCCACGACCAGAGTAACTTCGCTGTCAGTAAAGCCCTGGCCCGCCTCAAGACTCTCGCGCATGACCTCGACATTCAGCGAAAAGTAGCCGGTTAATTCAGGTAACGGCGTGCCGAACAATTTACGTGAGCTTTGCGCCAGTAATTGCTGTGCCGCCGGGTTGGCATAATGGATCGCCAAATCGGTATCCACCAACAAAATACTGTTGATTAAGGTATTGAGAATCTGCCCGGCGTCGGGCAGGGAGGCAGTTGCCATACAGCGTTCCTCTGCACTAATTTAGTGCATTGTAGTCTTTAAGCCGGAATTAAAGCGAATGAACGATGAATTCGCGGAGAAAAAAGCCCATCCGAAGATGGGCTAAAGTTTCCACGGCAACAAAAAAACGTTTCAGGTTAAGCGTGCCGCAATTGCAATCTTTCAATGCGGCACCCATTTTGCTGACTCTGAAATTAGACGCTGTAGTACAGTTCGAACTCAACCGGGTGTGGCGTCATGCGCACACGGTCGTTCTCTGATTTACGCAGCTCGATGTAAGCATCGATCGCGTCGTCAGTGAAGACGCCGCCACGGGTCAGGAACTCGCGGTCTTCGTTCAGTGCATTCAGCGCTTCTTCCAGTGAACCTGCAACTTTTGGAATCTCAGCTTCTTCTTCCGGTGGCAGGTCATACAGGTTTTTATCCATCGCATCACCAGGATGGATTTTGTTGATGATGCCATCCAGGCCAGCCATCAGCAGTGCAGTAAACGCCAGGTACGGGTTAGCCGCTGGGTCCGGGAAGCGCGCTTCAATACGACGTGCTTTCGGGCTGGCAACAACCGGGATACGGATTGATGCAGAACGGTTACGGGCAGAGTAAGCCAGCATAACCGGTGCTTCATAACCCGGAACCAGACGCTTGTAAGAGTTGGTGGTTGGGTTGGCCAGGGCGTTGATTGCTTTTGCGTGCTTGATGATACCGCCGATGTAGAACAGCGCGGTTTCAGACAGGCCGCCGTATTTGTCACCAGAGAACAGGTTTTGTCCGCCTTTAGACAGAGACATGTGGCAGTGCATACCTGAACCGTTGTCACCAAACATTGGCTTCGGCATAAAGGTTGCCGTTTTGCCGTAAGCGTGCGCCACGTTGTGCACAACATATTTGTAGATCTGAATTTCGTCAGCTTTTTTGGTCATGGTATTGAAGCGGGTTGCCACTTCGTTCTGGCCCGCTGTCGCAACTTCGTGGTGATGAGCTTCAACAACCAGACCCATTTGCTCCATTGTCAGACACATAGCAGAACGGATGTCCTGTGATGAATCGACCGGTGGAACCGGGAAGTAGCCGCCTTTCAGACCTGGACGGTGACCTTTGTTACCGCCTTCGTATTCTTTGCCGGTGTTCCAGGCCGCTTCGATATCATCGATAGCGACGTGTGAACCAGAGGTTGACGAACCGAAACGGATATCGTCGAACAGGAAGAATTCTGGCTCGGGTCCAAACAGAACGGTATCAGCGATGCCTGAAGAACGCAGATAGTCTTCAGCGCGCTTTGCGATAGAGCGTGGATCGCGGTCATAGCCTTGCATGGTGCCAGGCTCAAGGATGTCACAGCGAATGATCAGTGTTGAATCTTCAAAGAACGGATCCATAACTGCCGTGGTTGCATCCGGCATCAGTACCATGTCTGATTCGTTAATGCCTTTCCAGCCGCCGATGGAAGAGCCATCGAACATTTTGCCTTCTTCGAAGAAGTCAGCGTTAACCTGGTGAGCCGGAATAGTAACGTGCTGTTCTTTACCTTTGGTATCGGTAAAACGCAGGTCAACAAACTTAACTTCGTGCTCGTTCATCATCGAGAGAACGTGTTCAGCGGACATACTCAACTCTCCTGGAAATGGTCATTGTCTACATGGTGAGAACCGGGTGAGGAAATGTGCGACATGTGTCAGCCATACCTCAGTCTGATCCCGACCAGCTCTGCAACCGTTGTCTTACGTCGTTTTCATCTGGATAATACAAAGCGAATTCTGTGCCAACTTTATTTCTTTGCACAAAATCGCGCTGTCATGCACCTTTTTGTCATAAAAGACGTGCACCATGATAGATGCACTGCACTTTTTATGTGCATTGGCGTTGAAAATGAGCACCATTGTGGTGCAAAACATCATTGCAGTGCAATTTTTGCACGGCTATTAGTGCGATTTTGCGACAATGCAATAAACTTTCAGTGAAAAGTGTGATCGTGTTCAGTCTCCCGCTTAATCCGTGTACAATACCGCGTTATTTCTAATGCCTGAGGCAAAAAAGCTGTGATCGAAAATTTGCGTAACATCGCCATCATCGCGCACGTTGACCATGGAAAGACCACCCTGGTTGATAAACTGCTGCAACAGTCTGGTACTTTTGATGCCCGTACTGAAGCCACCGAGCGCGTGATGGACTCCAATGATTTGGAGAAAGAGCGTGGGATTACCATCCTCGCAAAAAATACCGCCATTAAATGGAACGACTACCGTATCAACATCGTTGATACCCCAGGACACGCCGACTTCGGTGGTGAAGTTGAACGCGTAATGTCTATGGTGGATTCGGTACTGTTGGTTGTAGATGCGATGGATGGCCCTATGCCGCAAACCCGCTTCGTTACCAAAAAAGCGTTCGCGCATGGTTTGAAGCCGATTGTGGTTATCAACAAAGTTGACCGCCCTGGCGCACGTCCTGACTGGGTTGTTGATCAGGTGTTTGACCTGTTCGTTAACCTGGATGCAACGGACGAGCAGCTCGATTTCCCTATCATTTTCGCCTCTGCGCTGAATGGTATTGCCGGTCTGGATCACACCGACATGGCTGACGATATGACCCCGCTGTATCAGGCAATCGTTGACCACGTTTCACCTCCACAGGTTGAAGTCGAAGCGCCGCTGCAGATGCAAATCTCTCAGCTGGACTACAACAACTATCTGGGCGTGATCGGTATCGGCCGCATCAAGCGCGGTAAAGTGAAGCCTAACCAGCAAGTCACCATCGTAGACAGCGAAGGCAAAACCCGTAACGGTAAAGTGGGTAAAGTGCTGACTCACCTGGGGCTGGAGCGTATTGACAGCGACCTGGCAGAAGCGGGCGACATCATTGCGATCACCGGTCTGGGTGAACTGAACATTTCTGACACCATTTGCGATCCGCAGAATGTGCAGGCGCTGCCAGCCCTGAGCGTGGATGAGCCAACGGTAACCATGTTCTTCAACGTCAACACCTCACCGTTCTGCGGTAAAGAAGGTAAGTACGTGACCTCACGTCAGATTCTTGAGCGTCTGAACAAAGAACTGGTTCACAACGTGGCACTGCGTGTGGAAGAGACCGAAGATGCTGACGCGTTCCGCGTATCGGGCCGTGGTGAGCTGCATCTGTCTGTACTGATCGAGAACATGCGTCGTGAAGGTTTCGAACTGGCGGTATCCCGTCCGAAAGTTATCTTCCGCGAATTCGAAGGCCGTAAACAAGAGCCATTCGAGAACGTGACGCTGGATATCGAAGAAACGCATCAGGGTTCCGTTATGCAGGCCATGGGCGAGCGTAAAGGCGACCTGAAAAATATGGATCCAGATGGCAAAGGCCGCGTACGTCTTGACTACGTCATCCCAAGCCGTGGTCTGATCGGTTTCCGTAACGAATTTATGACCATGACATCAGGTACAGGTCTGCTGTACTCCACCTTCAGCCACTACGACGATATTCGTCCGGGCGAAGTGGGTCAGCGTCAGAACGGCGTTCTGATCTCTAACGGCCAGGGTAAAGCGGTAGCGTTCGCCCTGTTCGGTCTGCAGGATCGCGGTAAGCTGTTCCTGGGCCATGGCGCGGAAGTTTATGAAGGCCAGATCATCGGTATTCACAGCCGTTCTAACGACCTGACCGTGAACTGCCTGACCGGTAAGAAGCTGACTAACATGCGTGCCTCCGGTACTGACGAAGCCACCACACTGGTTCCACCGCAGAAAATGACGCTGGAACAGGCGATCGAGTTCATTGATGATGACGAACTGGTCGAAGTTACGCCTCTGTCAGTGCGTATCCGTAAACGTCACCTGACTGAGAACGACCGTAAGCGTGCTTCACGCGGCGGTAAAGACGCCTAATCGCGTAGTAATAAAGCCCCGTTTTAACGGGGCTTTTTTTTGTCCGGGGTTTTTACCAGCTCAGTTAAATCCAGTCTAAACCAGCCTGTAACTTCTTCTTTGTCCCCTTCCCACTTTGTCCTGTCGTACCTTAATTTAAAGTGTGTAATTTTCTCGTCCGGGCCGCCTGTTCAGGCCGCACTTTTACCGCTAGAGTGAATGATCCAGGGAACCAAAGGAGGCACCATGCTGTATATCTTTGATTTGGGCAATGTGATTATCGATATCGACTTTAACCGCGTGTTGGGCGTCTGGAGTGACCTCAGCCGCGTACCGCTGGCATCGCTTCAAAGTCATTTTCAAATGGATGCGGCTTTTGAGCAGCATGAGCGCGGTGAAATCAGCGATGAAGCCTTTGCAGAAGCCTTATGTGAAAAACTGGAGATTGCGCTGAGCTATGAACAGTTTGCTGCGGGCTGGCAGGCTATCTTTGTGGGAGTGCGTCCGGATACGCTGGCGCTGATGAATCAGCTACGCCAGGCGGGACATCGGGTGGTGATATTGTCGAATACCAATGCACTGCATTGCACCTTCTGGCCGACCCAGTATCCTGATGTGCAGCAGGCGGCTGACAAGATTTATCTGTCCCAGGAACTGGGCATGCGTAAACCTGAAGCCCGCATTTATCAGCACGTACTGGATGCGGAAGGATTCAGTGCCGATCAGGCCGTCTTCTTCGACGACAATGCCGCCAATATTGAAGGTGCGCGCGCATTAGGCATTACCAGCGTGCTGGTGACCGACAGTAAAACCGTGCCCGACTGGTTCGCGGGTCAGCCTTAAGCCATGAAGTTACATCGTTTTCGCCCCAGGTTTCATGCCTTCTGGCTGTGGCTTAAGCTGCTCTGGAAGCGCATTGATAATGATGCCATGACGACACAGGCGGGCAACCTGGCCTTTGTGTCGCTACTGGCGCTGGTGCCGCTGATCGCCGTAGTTTTTGCGCTGTTTGCCGCGTTTCCTGTGTTTTCTGATATCAGCGTCCAGCTTAAAAACTTTATTTTTGCCAACTTTATGCCTGCTGCGGGGAACACGTTGCAGCGTTACCTTGAGCAGTTTGTGGCTAACGTGCACCGCATGACCGCCGTGGGCGCCGTGGGGCTGATTGTCACGGCGCTGCTGTTGATGCATTCTGTCGATTCGGCTCTGAATGCTATCTGGCGCAGTCATAAAAAGCGCCCGCTGGTCTATTCCTTTGCCGTCTACTGGATGATATTGACGCTTGGGCCGTTGCTGGCTGGTGCCAGTTTAGCCATCAGCTCTTACCTGCTGTCGCTGAAATGGATAAACGTGACGGGGGTGACCAGCCTGGTCGATCAGACGCTGCGTTTCTTTCCCTTGCTTCTGTCGTGGCTGTCATTTTGGTTGCTGTACAGTATTGTCCCGACGCAGCGGGTGCCTTCTCGCGATGCGCTGACGGGGGCGCTGGTCGCCGGGTTGCTGTTTGAACTGGGGAAAAAGGGGTTTGCGCTGTATGTTACGATGTTCCCGACGTATCAGTTAATCTATGGCGTGCTGGCGGTGATCCCCATTCTTTTCCTGTGGGTGTACTGGACCTGGTGCATCGTTTTGCTCGGTGCCGAAATTACGGTTACCTTAGATGACTATCGCCAGTTCAAACGGCAGGAAAGAGAAAAAGAACGAGAGGACGGATGATTGCTTTAATTCAACGCGTTCAGCGTGCCAGCGTCAGCATTGATCATGCGGTCGTGGGTGAGATCGGGCAGGGATTATTGATTCTGTTAGGCGTTGAAAAAGGTGATGACGAAAAGCGCGCTGAACGACTGGCGGAGCGCGTACTGGGCTACCGTATTTTTAGCGATGAACAGGGCAAAATGAACCTGAACGTCAAACAGGCTGGCGGAAGCGTGCTGGTGGTATCACAGTTCACCCTGGCTGCCGATACGCAAAAGGGCATGCGGCCCTCTTTTTCCGGTGGCGCCGCGCCGCAGGAAGCGGAGCGGTTATATGAGTATTTCAGCGCGTGTTGTCGCCGTCATGATGTCACGACCGCCAATGGCCGTTTTGCTGCCGATATGCAGGTTGCTCTGGTCAACGACGGTCCGGTGACGTTCTGGTTACAGGTATGACGCCTCATTTCGCACGGCTTAGCCTCGGCAACCCCACATCAGAACGAGAGAACCATTTTATGTATCATCTTCGTGTGCCACAAACGACGGAAGAGCTGGATATGTATTATCAGTTCCGCTGGGAAATGTTACGAAAGCCGCTGCATCAGCCTCAGGGTTCTGAACGCGATGCCTGGGATGCATTAGCGCATCATCAAATGGTGGTGGATGAACAGGGCAAGCCGGTTGCGGTAGGGCGGCTCTATATCAATGCTGATAACGAAGCGGCTATCCGTTTTTTGGCCGTTCATCCCACCGTACAGGGCAAAGGTCTCGGCACGCTGGTGGCGATGACGCTGGAGTCCGTTGCGCGTCAGGAAGGCGTGAAGCGCGTGACCTGTAGCGCACGAGAAGATGCGGTGGCGTTCTTCGCTAAACTTGGCTACCTGAATCAGGGCGAGATTACCGCACCGCAGACTACGCCGGTGCGCCACTTTCTGATGATCAAGCCGGTCGTCACACTGGACGATATTCTGCACCGTGCAGACTGGTGCGGGCAGTTACAACAGGCCTGGTATGAGCACATTCCTCTGAGTGAAAAAATGGGCGTGCGCATCCTGCAATATACCGGGCAGAAGTTTATTACCACCATGCCGGAAACCGGCAACCAAAATCCGCACCATACGTTGTTTGCCGGAAGCCTGTTTTCACTGGCTACGCTCACCGGCTGGGGGCTGATCTGGCTGTTACTGCGGGAGCGCCATCTGGGCGGCACCATTATTCTGGCCGACGCGCACATACGCTACAGTCGTCCGATTACCGGTAAACCCGGTGCTATTGCCGATCTTGGCTCACTGAGTGGCGATCTTGATCGCCTGGCGCGCGGACGCAAAGCCCGTGTTCAGCTTGAAGTGCAGCTGTTTGGCGATGATGAGTGTGGCGCGGTATTTGAAGCGGTTTACATCGTGTTGCCGGTGGATCCCGACGGACCACTGGAAGAGGGCGGCTCCGGCGCGCGTATCAATTAAATCACAGGGCCGCTATTGCGGCCCTGTGTGCGTTAGCGGACCTGTCCGGCCTGCATGCTCTGCTGTAGCTGCTGGCTGTCTGTGGTTACGGACAGTGTCGCGTTAACCGACGGGGCCAGCGGCTGATTCGCTTTCAGTGAGGCGTTCAGGCGCAGCTGCAAATTGCTGTCACCCTGCAAGGGAAGCGCCGGCCAGCCCCAGTTTTGCAGAACATTAACGGGCACGCCGCGTCCCGTCAGGTTCAGGCTGACAGGTCGATCAGCCTGCTGCCCTATGGTCGCCGTGCCTTCCAGCAACCCTTTACCACTAAACGCACTGAGCTCTGTCACCTTAATTTGTTGTTCATCAGCCTCCAGTGCGACAGAAGGATGACGTAAATCGGTACGATTGAAGGTCGACTCCGCCGCGTTCAGACTCAGCTTACCTGACCAGATTCCCCATTGATGCTGACGGGCCAACTGCAGATTTTCGCCGCTGCCATCCAGTGAAGTGAGCTGGAAAGGGAAGGCCGGATTAATATCGATCAGTAAATTGCGGTTCGAGGTAAAGCGCGTCACGGTTACGGCATCCAGCCAGTCAGGCAGGGCATCCTGCCATAACGCCCGCCAGTTCTGAGGCAAGGTATATTCCAGCCCGGCCACCGCCAGATTATTCAGCGTTAACCGTTTATCCTGACGTGACCAGTTGCCGTCAGCCCGGATAACGCCATTGGCCCAGCGCGAGCTGAACTGCGTCAGGGCAATCCCCTGAGGCGAGAAATCCATGTTAATGATGGGATCGTTAAGTTCGAAGCGCCCGTTAATAAAGTTACCGGCATTCATGGCCAGCGATCCGTCCTGGCTCTGCCAGTCCCGGCCCTTCCAGCTCAGATTTTTCAGCGTCAGATCGAGATCGGTCACCGCCCAGTCAGGGCCCTGGAGCCGGGCATCGGTAATATCAACCCGGTTGAGCGTAACTGAGGGTACTTCTTCAAACGGTTTCAGGAAATCGACAAGCGTATGCGCCGTTTGCAGACGGATATCGTTCAGACGCAGTTGATTAATCTTCCAGTTACCCTGCGCGTCGCGCTCACCGTTACCGGTCATTGAACCGCGTGCTAAGTCCGCCCCAATGTTGCTAAATACCATGCGGCCCTGGGACACATTACCCTGAATCAGCACGTTTTCACCGTCAACGCTGTTGAGCGTCATCCTGGCCGCGCTCATCTGGAACTGCGCATCACGACCCAGCAAATCACCGGCCTGCGGATGCCAGGGCACAATGCCGCCATTCACCTGCTGTGCCGCCAGCGGTAGCGCTGAGGCAGGGCTGTCGATGCGCATGTTGTTTAACTGCAGGCGGTTTGCCTGCATGGGCAGTGCGCTTTTGTTCGCCAGGTTAGCAAGGTTTACCTCGCCGTCGCGTAATTCTATGCTGGCAAAATGAAACGGATCGCTGAACTGTAACAGGGCGATGCCAAGGTCGACGCGTTTGGCCACCAGTACGGCAGGCTGGCCGTCATGACCAAAGCTGAAGTCATCCAGAATAATGTGCGTAGGTGAAGAAAAATTGTGCTCAATTTTGCTCAGCGACAGATGCCATTCTGTTTTATCACTCACCCAACGGCTAAACCAGCCCGCGCCCCACTGAGTTTGCAGCAGAACATAGACGACGATCAGCGCAAACAGCAGCAGTAACAATAAGGTGAGGAAAAACTTTCCTATAAATTTCATTGTATCCTTCCCGGGTTCAGTCCGCTGAAAGGTTGTTATGCCTGAATTATCGTTATAGCTCAACCGCCTGGATGTAAATCAGCCGAAATAGCAGGCGGGTTGCCGCCTGCCTTGAACGTTACTTTTCGGGGGGGAAGATAAGATTCAGCACAATCGCGGTAATCCCACCCGCAGCGATACCGGAAGAGAGTAACGTTTTCAGCCAGTCGGGTGCAAATTGCAGAATCAGAGGCTGCTGGGAAACACCGAGTCCTGCCGCCAGCGACAGCGCGATAATCATGATAGCCCGGCGATTCAGCGGCTCCCGGGAAACGATACGGACACCGGATGCGGCGATTGTGCCAAACATCACAATCGTAGCGCCGCCCAGCACGGGCTCAGGAATGTGCTGTACCAGTCCGCTCACTGCCGGGAACAGTCCCAGCAGGATCAGCATCAGCGCGACAACAAATCCCACGTAGCGGCTGGCAACGCCTGTCAGCTGAATCACGCCATTATTCTGGCCAAAGCAGGAGTTAGGAAAGGTATTAAACAGGGCAGATACAAAAGAGTTCAGGCCGTTTGCCAGCACACCGCCTTTCAGGCGCTTCATGTATAACGGGCCGCTGACCGGCTGTTCAGAGACATCCGAAGTGGCGGTGATGTCCCCAATGGTTTCCAGCGAGGTCACCATAAAGACCAGCATCAGCGGGATCAGCAGATTCCAGTCAAATCCCAGGCCGTAATAGAGCGGAGTGGGGAACGCCACGATCGGCTGTCCGGCAGGCGTGCTGATGGTGGGTAGCATGCCCATTGCCCAGGCCAGCAGGTAGCCCACCGCCATCGCAATCACCAGCGACGCAACGCGCAGATAGGGGTTTTTCTGGCGATTCAGCAGGATAATCACCACCAGCACGGCACCGGCTAACAGCAGATTTTTCGGCGCGCCGAAGCTGTGATCGTTCATCGCAGCAAACCCGCCGCCGATGGAGGTAAGGCCGACCTGAATCAGGGATAAGCCGATAATCATCACTACAATACCTGAGACTAACGGCGTGATGATGCGGCGTGCCAGATGCAGCACGCGCGACAGCACCATTTCCGTACAGGAGGCTACCATCAATGTACCAAACAGCGCCGCCATCATTGTGGGCACGTCCGCGCCACCATTTTTCAGCGCCATTCCCCCCATAATCAGCGGCGTGACAAAGTTAAAGCTGGTGCCCTGAATGGAGAGTAACCCTGAACCGATCGGTCCCCAGGTTTTGATTTGCAGTACCGATGCCACACCGGACGCGAACAGGGACATGCTGATAATGTGCTGTGTATCCTGCGCCGGTAAACCGAGCGCCTGGCAGATGAGCAGCGCGGGCGTGATCACCGCAACAAACATCGCCAGAAGGTGTTGTCCGGCTGCAAACAAGGTTTGCGTTAGCGGCGGACGATCTTCCAGGCGATAGATCAGTTCACTTTTACTGGCGGTGGTGGGGGCTGGTTGCTGTGTGGTCGACATCGTCATGGTTCCCAAAAAAAGTGAGGCGATTGTAATCGTCCCCGGATCAAAAGCAAACGTTTGCTTACGGTTGCAAAAAAAGGTCAGGCGTTGCTGTAGCGGCCGGTTTCGGGCAGCCAACGCTCAATCAGCGCCTGCGCCTGCTCAGGATAATGTTCGTGAATATGACGAGCGACGCGCTGGACTTCAGGGATCATGGCCTGATCGCGCAGCAGATCGGCAACTTTAAACTCCGCATTACCGGTCTGGCGTGTTCCCAGTAGCTCCCCCGGACCACGAATCTCTAAATCATGCTGAGCAATCACGAAACCGTCATTGCTGTCACGCAACACCTGCAAACGCTTCTGGGCCGTCTTGCTCAGCGGCGCTTTGTACAGCAGAACACAATGAGAGGCGACCGCGCCGCGTCCTACGCGACCACGTAGCTGGTGCAGTTGCGCCAGACCAAGTCGTTCCGGATTTTCAATAATCATCAAGCTGGCGTTCGGCACGTCCACACCGACTTCAATGACGGTTGTAGCAACTAACAGCTGGATTTCGTTGGCTTTGAAAGCCTGCATGACCGCCAGCTTCTCCGCTGGCTTCATACGGCCATGAACCAGCCCGACCTGCAAATCAGGCAGCGCCACTTTGAGTTCTTCCCATGTGGCTTCCGCAGCCTGAGCTTCCAGCAGGTCTGACTCTTCAATTAACGTACAGACCCAGTAAGCCTGACGGCCCTCGTGACAGGCCTTTTGCACACGCTCAATGATCTCATTACGACGACTGTCAGGGATCGCTACGGTGGTCACCGGTGTTCTGCCTGGCGGCAGCTCATCAATGGTTGAGGTATCAAGATCGGCGTAGGCGGTCATGGCCAGCGTGCGCGGGATCGGCGTCGCTGTCATGATGAGCTGGTGGGGATGAAAACCCTGCTCTTCTCCTTTTTCCCATAACGCCAGTCGCTGATGCACGCCAAAGCGGTGTTGCTCATCAATGATGACCAGCGCCAGCCCGTTAAACTTCACCTGCTCCTGGAACAGGGCATGCGTGCCAACCACCATCGCAACCTGCCCGCTGGCAATCGCCTCTTGCTGGGCCTGTCGCGCTTTGCCCTTTTGTTTGCCCGCCAGCCAGCCGACCTCAAGGCCAAGCGGTGCCAGCCACTGGCGAAAATTATTGGCGTGTTGTTCAGCCAGTAACTCTGTAGGTGCCATCAGGGCCACCTGCTTACCGTGGGCGATAACGTTCAGCGCGGCGAGCGCGGCAACCAGGGTTTTACCTGAACCGACGTCTCCCTGTACCAGGCGCAGCATGGGGAAGTCATTCGCTAAGTCTTTTTCGATCTCTGCGACAACGCGTTTTTGGGCTGCCGTAGGGGAAAACAGCAGGGCGGCCAGTAACCGGTCACTCAATGTATGCCGGGCAGGCATCGGCAGGGCGTAATGGCGCTGTGCGCCGGCCCTGACGGCCAGCATACTGAGGTTATGCGCCAGCAGTTCTTCCAGAATCAGCCTGCGCTGTGCGGGATGCTGCCCACTCTCGAGCTCGCTGAGTTTGAGGTCCGGCGGCGGGCGGTGCAGCGTGCAAAGGGCTTCAGGCAGGCTTAACAGCCCGCCGCTTAACGCCTGCGGCAAAAGTTCTGTGATGGCACAGCTATCCAGCAGGGTTAAAGCCTGATCGGTCAGGCTGCGCAGGGTCGCCTGACGAATGCCCTCGGTCGTGGAATACACGGGCGTCAGCGTTTCTTCCAGCGTGACATGGCTGTGCTCGCCCTGTACGCGGTATTCCGGATGGATGATTTCTGCGCCGCGCTGACCGCGTTTGATTTCGCCGTAAGCGGTGACGCGTCGGCCCGGTGCGAGGCTGTTTTTCATGCCGGCATTGAAGTTGAAAAAGCGCAGCGTTAAAACGCCACTGCCATCCCCGATCTGACAGACCATCATGCGCCGACGGCCAAAAGTGATATCGGTATGCAGGACTTCGCCTTCCACTGTCGCCCAAATGCCAGGCAACAGGTCGTTAATGGCATATAACTGCGTACGATCTTCATAACGCAGAGGAAGGTGAAGCAGTAAATCCTGAATGGTGTGCAGGCCGATTTTAGCCAGCTTTGCTGCCTGACTGGCGCCGACGCCGGTCAGGGTACTGAGCGGGATGGCATCCAGCAGACGGCCTTTCATTTCTGACGTCTGCCCGTTGACTGCATGGCGGCCCACCAACTTTCATCGGCTTCAATGTCACCCTGCGCGTTGATATGGGGATAAGGCATCCGTTTATGTTTTGCCACGCGCGCCAGAACGGGATAGCCGCCCTCAAACAGCAGGCGCTGTTGCTCTTTCTCTGCCAGGTGGCTGGACTGACGACGGTACATGCCAGCATTCTGCCGCTGGCGCTGGGCTTCATACAGAATCAGGGCAGAGGCAACGGAAACGTTAAGCGACTGGACCATACCCACCATCGGGATAATGATATGGTGGTCGGCCAGCGCCAGGGCTTCATCGGTAATGCCCGTTTTTTCCTGACCCATCAAAATGCAGGTAGGTTTGGTGTAGTCAATCTCACGAAAATCCACAGCATCCGCCGACAGGTTCGTCGCCAGTATCTGCATGTCTTGCGTTTTGAGGTGGCTAATCGCGTCGCTGATTGAGCGGTGCGTTACTACGTTTACCCAACTGTTGCTGCCAGCCGAGGCTGAGGCTTGCGTTCGCATGCGTTGGCCTGGCCATACGGCATGGACTTCATGGATACCGACAGCATCCGCGGTGCGAATGACAGCAGAAACATTGTGCGGCTTATGTACCTGCTCCATGCAGACGGTAAGGTCGTGCTGGCGCAAGGCCAGCATTTCCTGAATTCGGGCAAAACGTTGAGGATTCATGCACTAGTTACGGTTGCGGTGAACTTTAATCACATCCGGCATCACACGGATTTTACGCATGATATTGGCCAGGTGGACGCGATCGCGTGCGGTCAGACGAATAAAAGCACTGTAAACACGGCCATCACGTTCTTCCGTATTCAGGCTCTGAATATTGGAGCCCGCCGTATTGATGGCGGCCGTCAGGTTGGCCAGTGCGCCCTGGTGGTTAAACATATCCACCTTTATCTCTGCGACAAACTCCTGCTCTGTAACTTTATCCCACTCCACAGGCATGAATTTTTCGGGCTCTTTTTGGTAGCCACGAATATTGCGACAGGACTCATGGTGAACGACCAGGCCCTTGCCCGGGCTGACGTGGGCAACGATAGGATCGCCTGGAATGGGGCGGCAGCATTTTGCAAAGGTAATGAGGACGCCGTCTGCCCCTTTAATCGGCAGCTTGCCTTGTTTTTTGTTGTTGTTGAGCGCGCTGGTGTCGGTCTGCAACAGGTTCTTGGCGACGACCACGCTCATGGCATTACCCAGGCCGATTTCGGCTAACAGATCGTCCAGTGAGGTCAGCTTCATCCGATCAAGCTCCTGCTTGATGTTTTCGGCTGGCACCTCCGCCAGTTTACGACTGCCACCCAACGCATGGCTGAGCAGGCGACGCCCCAGATTCACCGAGTCTTCGCGCTTCAGGTTTTTCAGCAACTGACGAATCTTCGCGCGGGCTTTGGAACTGACGACAAAGTTGAGCCAGGCCGCGTTAGGACGCGCACCAGGCGCTGTGATGATCTCGATGGTCTGGCCGCTGGTAAGCGGCTGTGACAGCGGATAAGGCTGGCGATCAACGCGCGCGCCAACGCAGGCATGACCGATATCGGTATGGACCGCGTAGGCAAAATCGACAGGCGTTGCCCCGGTAGGCAGCTCGACGATGCGGCCTTCCGGTGTAAAGACATAGATTTCATCCGGGAAGAGATCGGATTTGACGCTTTCGATGAATTCAAATGAGCTACCGGCACTTTGTTGCAGCTCCAGCAGGCTTTGCAGCCAGCGTTGCGCACGCACCTGCGCGGTTGTGCCGCTTTCACCGGCCTGTTTATAGGCCCAGTGTGCCGCCACCCCCATTTCGGCCATCTGATCCATATCTTCGGTACGGATTTGCACCTCAACCGGCACGCCATGCGGCCCGATCATAGAGGTATGCAGCGATTGATAGCCGTTAGCCTTGGGGATAGCAATGTAATCTTTGACCCGGCCCGGACGCGGCTTATATAAGCTGTGCATCTGGCCCAGTACGCGATAACAGGTATCCAGATCTTTCACGATGACGCGAAAGGCATAGATATCCATGATCGAGTGAAAACGCTGCTCTTTCAGCGTCATTTTGCGGTAAATCGAGTAAAGGTGCTTTTCGCGACCACTTACCCGGCAGGGAATACCGGCTTCCTGCAAACGACCGTCGATTTCAGAGAGGATTTTTTGAATCATCTCTTTACGGTTGCCGCGGGCCGCTTTCACGACCTCTTTAATTACCCGAAAACGGTTCGGATAGAGCGCTTCAAAACCCAGCTCTTCCAGTTCCGTTTTAAGGTGATGAATACCCAGCCGGTGCGCCAGTGGGCTGTATATTTCCAGCGTTTCCAGCGCGATGCGACGACGTTTATCAGGGCGTAAGGACCCGAGCGTACGCATGTTGTGGGTGCGGTCAGCCAGCTTGATGAGAATAACGCGGATGTCCTGCACCATCGCCATAATCATCTTGCGGAAGTTTTCTGCCTGTGCCTCTTTCTTATCACGGAATTTCAGCTTATCCAGCTTCGAAACGCCTTCAACCAGTTCAGCTACGCTTTTGCCAAACAGTTGTTCCATATCCTGATAGGTCGCTGGCGTATCTTCAATGACGTCGTGCAAAAGCGCGGCCATGAGGGTTTCATGGTCGAGCTTCATTTCCGCCAGAATGCACGCCACCGCAACAGGATGGGTAATGTAAGGCTCACCGCTGGAGCGTGTCTGTCCCTCGTGGGCATCACGTGATACGAGATAGGCTTGCTTGAGGCGCTTGATCTGGTCCTCAGGCAAGTATTGTTCAATCAGTTGATTGAGACTTTCAAACAGATACAAGGTTGACCTGCAGTTCGCGGTTAACGACGACCTTCAGCGATAGCGGTAACGGCCTGTAACTCAGCGGCTTCCTGCTCTTGCTGCTCCTGACGATCACGCACATCTAAAATCTGATTGGTGACCAGACCTTCTTCGATTTCGCGCAATGCGATAACGGTCGGTTTATCGTTCTCTTCCGGAACCAGCGGATCTTTGCCGCCTACCTGCATCTGACGTGCACGACGTGCAGCGACCAACACCAGGTCAAAACGATTACCAACTTTTTCTACTGCGTCCTGAACGGTTACGCGTGCCATAGGTGTGCTACTCCACAGATGAAGAAATGACTCGGCATCATACTGAAACTGGGTTCAGACTGCCAACAGTTTGCTGATTAAAGCATCATGGCGCGCTTTCTGGCGGGCCATGCGCAGACGTTCTGCACGAATAATGGTCTTCAGATCGGATAACGCCAGATCAAAATCATCATTCACAATTAAATAATCGTATTCGCCATAGTGGCTCATTTCGGCCACGGCTTGTGCCATACGACGGGCAATCACCTCTTCGCTGTCCTGACCGCGGCCGCGCAGGCGACGATCCAGCTCTTCTTTAGAAGGGGGCAGGACAAATATACTGCGCGCGTCGGGCATTTTAGCGCGAATTTGCTGTGCGCCCTGCCAGTCTATATCAAGGAAAACATCGACGCCGGTTGCCAGCACCTGTTCGATCGCCTTACGCGACGTGCCGTAGTAGTTATCGAAAACTTTAGCGTGTTCAAGGAAAGCATCTTCCGCAATCATTTTTTCAAACTCATGCTTTTGCACAAAGAAGTAATGCTCACCGTGCGCTTCACCGGGGCGCATGCCGCGAGTGGTGTGCGAAACAGACACTTGCGTATCGTACAGCGGCTGCGTTTTTAACAGTGCCTGAATAAGGCTGGATTTTCCTGCGCCGCTAGGAGCAGAAACAATATAGAGCGTACCTTGGGCCATGATGTTCTTGAATTGATTAATTGCGGAGTCGATTTCCTGCAAAGTATACACGGCTTCCCCGCGCCACGCAGCGTTTGCACCGCCCTCATCACGAAAAGTTTATGCGGGGTGCGCCGCAACCACTGTTTCGCAGGCTGTAAATAGGTATTCATTTTCCAGGAGGCGTTCCAGAACCGGGAAGCGGGGCTGGCTGAACCGGCTGTTTTGGCGGTTGAATATCCTAAACATCAGGAGGTCAGGGATGAAAGGATGCTTAGCCGCCGGGCTGCTCATAACAGCCAGCACATTTTCCGCGTTTGGGGCGCTGTGCCCGACCTGGACGCCGGGTCGCGCGGCAAAGGAGATTGACCATTTACAACAACAGCTCCGGCAGTGGGACGCGGCGTATTATCAGCAAGGCCATTCACCCGTGGCCGATGCCGACTACGATAGCCTGCAGACGCGGCTCAATCACTGGCAACGTTGCTTCAGTACGGGTGAGAAAGAGGATGTACCGGTATTGCCCAACGATGGCACGCGCTGGCATCCCGTTGCGCATACTGGTGTTAAAAAGGTTCGTGATAAGCGTGCTTTAGGCTATTGGATGCAGCCACGCCGGGATCTCTGGGTGCAGCCCAAAGTCGATGGCGTGGCCGTTTCGCTGGTCTATCGGCACGGGAAACTGGTGTCATTCATCAGTCGTGGCGACGGTTTACACGGTAAGGAGTGGGTCGAAAAAGCCAGGCTGATCCCTGCTATTCCGCTGGAGATTGACAGCGATGAAGAAAGCGTGGTTTTACAGGGCGAACTCTTTTTGCAGATGACCGGTCATCACCAGGCGCTTGACGGCGGGAAGAATGCCAGGGCTCTGGTCGCAGGCGCAATGTTGCGTAGTGACGCCACACCGCTTTTGACACAACTGGGCATTTTTATCTGGGGATGGCCTGACGGACCAGACGCCATGAAGGAAAGACTGACGCGTTTATCGGATTGGGGGTTTAGCCTTGCGCGTCACTGGAGTCAGCCTGTTCAAAATGAAGAAGACGCGGCTGAATGGCGCGAGCGCTGGTTCCACGCGCCACTGCCTTTTGTAACCGATGGCATTGTTGTGCATCAGACGGCCCGGCCTGCAGGCAAACACTGGCAGCCCGGTGAAGGCGAGTGGGCTGTCGCCTGGAAATACCCGCCTCCCGATGTCAGCACTGAGGTCCGTTCCGTTGATTTTTCGATCGGGCGAACGGGGAAAATCGCGGTCGTACTCAACCTGC
This sequence comes from Pantoea sp. SGAir0180, assembly GCF_043546245.1. Lineage (NCBI taxonomy): Bacteria > Pseudomonadati > Pseudomonadota > Gammaproteobacteria > Enterobacterales > Erwiniaceae > Pantoea > Pantoea sp. SGAir0180. The sequence goes on from NZ_CP028071.1 coordinate 3,837,125, forward strand.
AACCCGTTCAACTGGATGACAAAATCGTCCGGCGAGTCAGCATCGGCTCACTAAAACGCTGGCGAGAGCGGGACATCATTGCGGGCGACCAGGTGACGGTCAGCCTTGCCGGACAAGGCATTCCACGTCTGGATCGCGTTATCTGGCGCGTCGCGCAACGTGACTATCCTGAGCCGCCTCAGACGGATCGTTTCACGTCGCTGAGTTGTTATGTTTTGGCACCGCAGTGCCATCGTCAGTTACTGGCGCGCCTCAGTTGGTTGAGTCAAAAATCGGTGCTAAATATTGCGGGTGTGCAACGTAGCACCTGGCAACGGTTACTGGAAACGGGCTTGATTACACATCTTTTTGCGTGGCTGGCCTTAACCCCCGAACAGATCGCGACAGCAGCGAGTATTTCACCCGAAAGAGCGCAGCAAATCTGGCATCAATTCAGTTTGACCCGTCAACAGCCTTTGCGCCGCTGGGTTAGCGCGTTAGGTGTGGCGTTGCCGCAAAAGGCGCTACTGTCATTGGCCGACGGCGACTGGGAGAGTGTTCTTGCCCGTGATAAACAGGCCTGGCAATCTCTGCCGGGCGTTGGTGCACGCCGGGCAGAGCAGATTACGTCGCAGTTTCAGGATGCCGGGCTCAGAGCGTTAATCCACTTTTTGCAGCAGCAGGGCATTCCTTCTTCATCAGTGATCAGGATGAGGGTAATTGAAGATGGGCAGCCCGAGACGGAATCTCAGCGCCAGCAGACGCGCAAAGAAGCCGAAGAGTAAGGTGATAATCACCACTGCTTCATGCGGCAGCGGCGTTTTCAGGAGCAGGATATACATCCAGCCTGCTGCAAAAGCGATGCCGGCGTACAGCTCTTTTTGGAATACCAGTGGGATGCGGTTACAAAACATATCGCGTAAAACGCCGCCAAAGACGCCCGTGATCACGGCGCTGATTGCGGCGATGATCATGGCGTGGCCTGAGTCCAGTGCCACCTGCGCGCCAATAATCGAAAATACCACCAGGCCCAGCGCATCCAATACCAGAAACACCTTGCGCAGGTGCGTCATTAGCGGTGCCAAAAAAGTCGTTACTACAGCAGCAGCGGCCACGATCATGATGTACTCAGGATGTTTAACCCAGCCAAGCGGATAGTGCCCCAGCAATATATCGCGCACGGAGCCTCCGCCTATCGCGGTAACGGAAGCAATGATAATGACACCGAACAGATCCATTTTACGGCGACCTGCGGCAAGCGCACCTGTCATCGCCTCGGCGGTGATCCCAATAATATAAAGAACAGTAAGTAACATAGCAGGCTCCAGGAAGACGGCGGCAAGGCTACGCCACTGACAAAAACGGCGCGACTGAGTTTTTCTGTTGTTAAGAGTTAAAGTATTAGTAAAAATTATGCGGGCAAGAGTAATGCCTCTATTATCAAAAGGCTGTATCGGTTTTTACACGGAGACGAATTAAAAAACGTCGTGATGCGAATTTTTCGCCGATATGACGCCAGCCTGTTTACAACGTTGAACCCTTGCCCGTCGGCGACATTATGTGGTGACAGACAGAGAAAGCAAACCACGCAAAGCAGAGCATGGGGACCTGTCCGTGGGCTAAATGCAGGGGGAGTAAGGTGAGAATAAGGATAAAGAGGACAACAACGCACACTGAAGGTGTGTGAAATGAAAAGTGGTGGGTTTTATTAAGGGAAACGTACCGGTTAACAGCACGTTTTCCTGCTTTCACCGTCGGGCTGCTTCCAGCCAGTAGCGGTTTGTCAGTGCTTCATATGAAGCTGAAAGAACGCTTTCAGGTTGAAGTCATAGTCGGGTCGAAACCATTTACGACCATAAAAGCAATACGTCAGCATTCTCACTGATGCCATTGCCAGATAGCCCCATAAAGCACATAAAACGGAAGGCGCCAGCCATAGGGTCAATAGTGTAATGATCAGGCCGACAAATACAGAGGCGATCTCGCAAAAAGCGATATCAGAGAATTGCTTTTCACGCTGCATCAGGGCGCGATAAGACTGGCCCTGAGGAATAATAATAAAGATGACCGATGCGATTTCAACAACCCTGGCCACCTCGGGTAGCCCAAACATATGTTCAAGCATAAGACCGCAAGTAAAAAGGGCAGAAAAAATGACCAGGCCCATGAATATATTGCCCCAGTAAAGCACGGACAGCGTTTTTACTGGCAGCGGTGCATATCGAATCAACGTATTGGAAAAACCACGATCGGCCAGTGTGTCAATAACCATCAAGCCTGTAATGACGACCGCCAGCAGATTATAGGTATCGGCCTGCAGGACTTTTCCCAATACTGAAAGTTGTAACACACCCATACTCAGCATTTTGACCGATGAAAGAAAAGGCCACTTGACGTTTTCCAGATTTATTTTTCGTGTTGTCATTTTTTTCTCGCCGGGCAGAGTAGTATGGCGCTGCGCCGATGAGTATTCATCAGGACAGCGCTGGCATTACTATAATTTAATAAAGTAAATTTTTATCTTTATAATGAGCTGTGTGTTAAAGCATACTGCTAATAATAAAAGTTCCCCTGGTGATGAATTTCCCCTGTTGTCATTATTATTATCCGTTCATTTTTAATTGCTTAAATTTACGGCGGAAATAATGTTCGCCGGAAATATCATGCTGTTATGTTTTGAATAGCTTTGCTGTGTGCAGATTATTTATAGCGCGTTTTATGAAAGTTAACATCATAAGGAAAATCTGATATGTGATTTGACTAAGGAAATAATATTCATCATTTACAGCATTATTTGCACAGGCCTTATCACAGCGTTCTCTTTTTTTGTTTTTTCGTTAAGTCTGGAAACTGAAGCAATACATGAAAAAAATAAAAAAACGTTAAATAAGCCGTACATACAAGGGCTCGCCCGTCACTCTCCAGGATTTTTCCCATACAGCATGCTTAAGCAAGGGCAAATAATAACCGAAGGGTAAGCATTCAGACCCGATATACTGCTAATGCATGTTGACTGCGAAAATATTTGTAATGCGTACGATTTATGGCTCAGTCTGGATCTGAGTTCGGGCTAAGAAGGCGAACAGAGCCCGTGGCAGGGAGGCAGGATTATCGCGGTAATAATGAAAACAGGCCGTCAGAAGGAAGCCTCCAAATTAACAGAGAGGTCTGTCACACGAAAAAGCAGGCCGAAACCTGCTTTATGTCTGTCTATACGTAAAGAGAGGCTTCGCCAGGCGGACGCGTTTTGAAGCGGCGATGTAGCCAGAGGTATTGCTCAGGCGCTCGCATGATTTGGTTCTCAATCACTTTATTCATATAAGCCGCGGCTGCAGCTTCATCCGCATGCGGGTAATTTTCCAGAATCGGTTCAATAATCAGCTTATAGCCATCATTGCCAGGATTACGAATCAGCATAATTGGAACCATAGCGGGCTTAGCCAACCGGGACAACACATAGGTACCGTTGGTCGTCGCGGCTTTTTCTACAGCAAACAAGGGGGCAAACGTACTGCCTTTGGGACCGTAATCCTGGTCTGGCGCAAACCAGACAGATTCACCTTGTTTCAGCGCCTGCACCATCCCTCTCAGATCGCGACGGTCAATCATCGCTTTATTCGAACGCATACGGCCTCTGGTCTGTACGTACTCCATCGCGTGGTTATTATGGGGACGGTACATTGCCATCATCGGCTGACACAACCCGCTGATGCGACCACCCAGCTCCAGCGACATGAAATGGATGCCGATGAGCATTACGCCACGACGCTCATTCTGGGCTGTGTAGAGGTTCGACAGGCCCGAGACGTTGAACAGACGTTTAACGGCATGGTCTGGCCAGAACCAGGCGATACCCGTTTCCATCAGTGCCATGCCGAGAGAGGCAAAATTTCCCGCAATCATGATTTCTTTATCTTCGTCACTGATATCCGGAAAGCAGAGTTCAATATTACGGCGCGTAATGCGCTCTCTGCGCTGAAGAAAATGGCGGGAAAGCCGGCCGGCACCTGCGCCAAGTCGCATCAGGACAGGATAGGGGAGTTGAACCAACAGCCAAAGAATGCCAAGACCAAACCACGTAAACCAATAGCGGGGATGTAAAAGGGAACGACTAAACTGCCTGGTGTTTTTCATTATGAACCTTAAGGAAGTAATGGATGTAGCGCAAAAAGACCCATTCCTTAAGTTCTCAAGCGGTACAGCTGTACTGACTACGACCCACACTTTATCAAAAAGTGCCTTGAATCACAGAGGACGTCACTTATCGACAGGATTAAAAAAGGGGTTAAATAACGCTAAAAACAGCAAAAAAAGAAATGCGATAAAAATAATATCATTATAATACAATGATTTGTTTTAATTTTGTAAGCGAGGCGGGTTTTTGAAAGAGCCTGAAAATTAGGACGGTTCTGTACTGGCACAGCGCATTCTTTTCGAAAACTTTACATTTCAGGGTGGCAAAAACGTAAAAAATGGCTACGCACATCCCCGCGCGACACGTTATGCGTAGTTAACAACCGAAAAGGTGTACATAAAACATCTCAAAAACTGAGGACATGAGCGACATCTGTCTTCACAGGCTATATACGATCTGTACTCAACGTTACATCATAGCCTGAAAGAAAAGAGGGCATAAAAGAAGCGCTAGTTGTAATCAACTGTCATCAGACGAAAATGACTGTATTTTTTTAACTTCACCTTACCCAGGTTAAGCGGTAAGGATTGCTGACTTTCGTTCATACGAAGTAGGGTGGATTCTGTTCTTCCTCCTCTTGTGCAGCTTTGTTTAATTTGAGAATTAACAATAAGGGTATTACATCCGGTTTCTACAATCGCACCCTTAAAAGTGATTTGACCACCTACAGCAAAAGATAAGGGTGATAACAACATTAAAAAAAGGGCATAAGTTAACTTTTTCATGGCTTCAGACTCTTGTTGATTTTCACAAAGAACGGCATTAAAAAGAAAAACTTTAGGTGATAAATTTTTTTATTTTATAAAAATTATTTTTTGAACATTTATTGTGAAGGATTTGACGTTTTTCAATGTATGTTAATGCCGGTAACTGGAAATGGCAGGAGGATTATGGTTTACAGTTTTGTTAACAAATTGGCTTTTAACCACAATTGTTTGTTTCTTTAACAAATGTGTTTAAAAATTGCAGTGTAGGTCACAAATAAGGGGGTAAATCAGGTGCCTGTCAAACTGATATCGGATGAGGCGCGAGACACGTATAACTGCGTTGAAAACAGGAATCGTAGCAGGCATGGCTTCACTGCTTGTACATCCGTTTCTTTTTTACTTTTCGTTATCGTCTGGTTTGCTGCGTATTAGATTTTGGTATCCTTCCAGATAATCATCTGTTGATGAGCGTATTTTCTTCGTAAGACTTCCCAAAAAACGAGTCATTAAGAAAGCCGGTTGCTGTTTCACCTGCCTTATCAGGCGTCCGGAATCGATTAATGTTGAATAGATTCCGAAAGGGCATAGCGTACGTTGTGAAAAGAGAAAAGTGCAGGGAGATCTTTAAAAAGTCCGTTTTTACACGGACTTAATAATTAAATGAAGGCGACAAACAGCAGGAAGCTTAATGTGTGGCTATTCGATATTCTGAATCTGCTCTCGCATCTGTTCAATCAACACTTTTAGCTCAATCGCTGAATTCGTAATTTCTGCATTAATGGATTTTGAAGCCAGTGTGTTTGACTCGCGGTTGAACTCCTGCATCATAAAGTCAAGACGACGGCCTACCGCCTCTTTTTTCTTCAGAATGTTATAGGTCTCTTTAACGTGCGCATCCAGACGATCCAGCTCTTCTGCGACATCGACACGTTGTGCCATCATCACCAATTCCTGCTCAAGGCGATTATTTTCAAGCTGCACCTCAGCATCTTCCAGTTTGGCGATCAGGCGCTCCCGCTGCCACTTAATCACATCGGGCAGTTGAGCGCGAACTTTGCTGACCTCATGCGTTACCGCTTCCAGCCGCTGCTCGATCAGTGCCTTCAGAGCGCTGCCTTCGCTTTCACGTGCGGCGATGAAATCATCCAGCGCGCCATCCAGCGCCTGAATTAGTTGAGTATTAATTGCATCCAAATCCTGTTCAGGTGCTGCCATGACGCCCGGCCAGCGCAGAATATCCAGCGGATTGATAACGCCTTCATCGGTCTGCAGTTTGACCCAGTTAGCCGCCTGAACCAGTTGTTTGGCCAGTGACTCATTGAGCATCAGTTCGCCCTGCGCGCCAGGATCGGCCTCGAAGCGCAGATTACATTCGATTTTTCCACGCGTCAGTCGCTGGCGAATGCGCTCCCTGATCATCGGTTCCAGTCCGCGAAACTGTTCAGGCAGACGAATATAGGTTTCAAGATAACGTTGATTGACAGAACGCAACTCCCAGGCGGCGCTGCCCCAGTCGCCCTTAATTTCACGGCGGGCATAGGCGGTCATACTGCGGATCATAAGCGTTACTCTTTTTTTAAATAAGGTTGAGGCCAGTATAACGAGGCAAGGCTGACCAGAACAGGTGTAAGCGTGTACAGGATGCGATAACAAAATGTTTCCGCTTTTCTCAACAGCCACTTATGCTAATTACTGGTTTACTCGTTGAGGCCCTCTTTTTATGTCGCGCGTATCGTCTCTTCCACTCATACTCAGCCTGCTGCTTGTGGGCTGTCAGTCGCCGTCTCCATCATCACCATCATATCCGCCTTCTACCCGACCCGTTCCGGTGTGCGCCGGCGGTGAGGTCATGATGCAAACCACATTGTGGTTTGGTCTCAGTAAGCCGCAGGGCGGCAATGTGAGCGCACTGGACTGGATGAATTTTGTCGATAAAGAGGTAACACCGCGCTTCAGGTCTGGCTTGTCTGTTTATGATGCGCAGGGCCAATGGCTGGGCGAAAACGGTCAGTTAGCACGTGAGAAAAGCAAGGCGTTAGTGCTTATCTATCAGTTCGACAGTGACAGCAACAGTCGTGTTGAAGCGCTGCGTGCCCGCTATAAAAAACAGTTTGGTCAGGAATCGGTTATGCGCGTGGATACGCCAGCCTGCATTAGTTTTTAGGGACAAACGGCGGCCAGTGCCGCCGTTGAGTCCATCAGATAAACAGTCCGGCAAATGCAGCGGAAAGCAGGCTGACCAGGGTGGAACCATAGACCAGTTTCCAGCCAAACCTTGAGACGACATTGCCTTGTTGTTCGTTCAGGCCTTTTATCGCGCCCGCAACAATTCCAATAGAAGCAAAGTTCGCGAAGGAAACCAGGAAAACAGACAGGATGCCCAATCCGCGTGGCGTCATGCCTGCCGCTATCTTTTTCAGTTCAATCATGGCGACGAATTCATTCGCCACCAGCTTCGTGGCCATAATACTGCCAGCCTGTAATGCATCGGTAGCGGGAATGCCAATCAGCCAGGCAAAAGGATAAAAAACATAGCCAAGAAGCTGCTGGAAACTGTACCCAAACAGGGTGGCAAACAGGGCGTTGATAGCCGCGATTAAGGCAATAAAACCAATCAGCATGGCCAGAATAATCATCGCGACTTTGAAACCAGCGAGGATGTATTCCCCCAGCATTTCAAAGAAACTCTGATCTTCGTGTAATTTATCCAGCGGAATAGCCTGCTCATTACTGCCTTTGCCGGGGTTAATAATCGACAGGATGATAAACGTGCTGAACATGTTAAGCAGGAGAGCCGCAACGACATATTTGGCCTCGATCATCGACATATACGCTCCAACAATCGACAGCGAAACGGTAGACATCGCGGTTGCCGCCATGGTGTAAAGTCGGCGTGGTGGGATATCGGCCAAAATACCTTTATAGGCAATGAAGTTCTCTGACTGGCCCAGTACCAGCGTGCTTACCGCATTAAAGGACTCCAGTTTTCCCATGCCGTTAACTTTTGATAACAGCGTGCCAACAACCCGAATCAGTAACGGCAGGATGCGCCAGTGTTGCAAAATACCAATCAGTGCGGAAATAAAAATAATAGGGCAGAGCACGCCAAGGAAGATAAAGGCCAGTCCCTGCTGACTCATGCCACCAAACACAAATTCCGTGCCCTGTGCAGCAAAACGCAGCAGCGTTTCAAAGAAATGCCCCACCGCGCCTACCAGCGCCAGTCCACTGGCTGAGTGAAGAAAGAACCAGCCCAGTGCGGCTTCTACAACAATCAGTTGAATGATAAAGCGCAGGCGAATGCGTTTTCGGTCATGACTGACCAGTAGCGCAAGGGCAAAAATTACCACCAGCGCCAGCAGGAAATGAAGAAGAGCGGTCATAGTTTAGTCAGTTAGCGGATATGCAGGAAAAGGTAAGGCATTTAGCCATACTCCGGCATGAATTTCATCCCAGGCTGCACTGACCACTGCAAGAGACAGCAGGCCAGGAAGTCCGTATAATACGCAGCCAATCATTAGCAAGCCGGAGATAACCATGCGTCCAGCAGGCCGTAGCGCACATCAGGTGCGTCCAGTCACATTGACCCGCAATTACACTAAACACGCAGAGGGCTCCGTTCTGGTGGAATTCGGTGAAACCAAAGTGCTCTGCACTGCAACGGTGGATGAAGGAGTTCCGCGCTTTCTCAAAGGGCAGGGCCAGGGCTGGGTCACTGCCGAATATGGCATGTTGCCGCGTTCCACTCACAGTCGTATGGCGCGTGAAGCCGCGAAAGGCAAACAGGGTGGTCGCACGCTTGAAATTCAGCGTCTGATCGCCCGTTCACTGCGTGCTGCGGTCGATCTCACCATGCTTGGTGAATACACGATTACGCTCGATTGTGACGTCATTCAGGCCGATGGCGGTACACGTACGGCTTCCATTACTGGCGCCTGTGTAGCCCTGGCAGATGCGCTTAATTCCCTGGTCGCGAGTGGTAAGCTGAAAGCGAATCCGATGAAAGGCATGGTTGCCGCCGTGTCAGTGGGGATTGTCAATGGTGAAGCGTTGTGTGACCTTGAATACATTGAGGACTCTGCCGCTGAAACGGATATGAATGTCGTCATGATGGAAGATGGCCGCATGATTGAGGTGCAGGGCACCGCTGAAGGTGAACCCTTTAGCCACGAAGAACTGCTGGCATTACTGGCGTTAGCGCGTGGCGGTATTGAAGAATTGATTCAGGCGCAGAAAGCGGCGCTGGAAAATTAAGGTAACAGGCGACCACAGAGTCGCCTTTTTTTTATCTGAGGAGTAAGACATGAAAGCCTGGCAGCGGCAGTTTATTGAATTTGCACTGAATAAGCAGGTGCTCAAATTTGGTGAGTTCACATTAAAGTCGGGTCGTAAAAGCCCCTATTTTTTTAATGCCGGTTTATTTAACACGGGCCGGGATTTAGCGCTGCTGGGACGGTTTTATGCGCAGGCGTTAGTCGACAGCGGAATCGATTTTGATTTGTTATTTGGTCCGGCCTACAAAGGCATCCCTATCGCCACCACCACAGCCGTTGCGTTAGCCGATCATCACGATCGTGACGTACCTTACTGCTTCAATCGTAAAGAAGCGAAAGATCATGGTGAGGGCGGTTTGCTGGTGGGAAGCCCGCTGCAGGGTAAAGTGATGCTGGTCGATGATGTCATCACGGCCGGCACGGCGATTCGCGAATCCATGGATATTATCAATGCACATGATGCCAGCCTGGCGGGCGTGCTGATTTCACTGGACCGTCAGGAACGCGGCCGGGGTGAACTCTCCGCTATTCAGGAAGTGGAACGGGATTATTCCTGCAAAGTTACCGCGATAATTACGCTTAACGACCTGATTGATTACCTGGCTGAAAAAACGCACATGGCCGATCATTTAGCGCAGGTTCGGGCGTACCAAAAGGCGTACGGCGTCTGATAACTGGCGGGCATTGCGCCCGCCTTTGTATTACACCAGTTGTGCCGCAATCAGCGGCCAGCGGGTGTCAAAGTCGGCCGTTGGGCTAAACCGGAACTCGGAACGGACGTACCGCGATAACAGCCCTTCACACAGGGCCAGCAGCTGGCTGGCCAGTAAGGTTTCATCCGTTTGAAAGCCTTCACCTTCGCGCATTTTGCGTTCGCGCATCACCTGGCGTAGCTGCACTTCAATGCGCTCAAACAGCTGATTAATGCGCCCCTGCAGACGGTCCTGTTCAAACATTAACGCGTGACCTGTCAAAATCCGCGTCAGCCCCGGATTACGCTCACCAAATCCCAGAATCAGTTGCACAATAAGACGCAGGCGCGCCATTGTTTCTTTTTCATCTTTCAGGATCAGATTGATGCGGGTAATCAGACTGTCTTCAATAAATTCGATCAGGCTGTCAAACATCCGCGTTTTACTGGGAAAGTGACGATAAAGCGCCGCCTCCGATACACCGACGTTAGCCGCCAGTTTTGCAGTAGTAATGCGTTGGCTGCCATCACTTGACTCAAGCATCTGCGCCAGCGCCTGCAAAATCTCCTCGCGGCGATTCCGCTTTACGACTTTTTTCTCTGCCATGCCCTTAAAAACCCCTGAATTTCACCATATACAGGCAACACCTACGCATCTGCCACAAGAGAAAGCCTTGGGGCGATGAGAAATAATAAGATTGGCGTAAGTGAAAATCGGTCGTGCTGGTTACTGACGGCCTGAGTGACCGAAGCCACCTTCACCGCGCAAGCTGGCGTCAAACTCGTCTACCAGATTGAATTCGGCCTGGACGACAGGGACAAAAACCAGCTGGGCCATGCGGTCGCCCGGCTGAAGCGTAAAGCTTTCCTGCCCGCGATTCCATACCGATACCATAAGTTGTCCCTGATAGTCGGCATCAATCAGACCAACCAGATTGCCCAGGACAATACCATGTTTGTGGCCCAGGCCAGAGCGCGGGAGAATCACGGCGGCAAGGTTCGGATCGGCGATGTGAATAGCCAGACCGGTAGGAATTAATGTGGTTGTGCCGGGTGCGATTTCCATCACATCATCAATACAGGCACGAAGGTCTAACCCAGCGGAACCCGGTGTCGCATAGGTCGGCAAGGGAAACGCTTTGCCGACGCGCGCATCAAGAATTTTAACGTCTATTTTTTTCATCATAACGGCTGACAATCTCGTCTATTAAAAGTTGACCAAGGAGCGACTTATCGCTGAGCGGTAAGGTTTTTTCTCCTTCCTGCCAAAAAAGGTGAAGAGCATTGGTGTCGCTATTGAACCCGTGGCCTGCTTTTGACACATCGTTAGCACAAATCAGGTCCAGGTTTTTACGCGCGCGTTTTTTTCGGGCGTATTCTTCCACATTCTGGGTTTCAGCCGCAAATCCAACCACAAATGGCCGGCTCTGCGTTAAGGCCGCCACCCCCGCGACAATATCGGGATTTTTAATGAGCTGCAGGCTGACTTTCTCATCGTCATCCTGTTTCTTTATTTTTTCATCCGCGATCTCAATTGCCCGGTAGTCTGCCACGGCTGCGCTTGCAATGAAAATATGTTGTGCGTTTATCTCCCCCATTACCGCCGCCTGCATTTCCAGGGCCGAGGTCACATCCACTCGTTTAACGCCGGCGGGCGTTGGCAGGGCAACCGGACCGCTTACCAGCGTAACGCGGGCGCCGCGCTTTGCCGCCGCCGCCGCAATCGCAAACCCCATTTTTCCCGAACTGTGGTTGCTGATATAACGCACGGGGTCGATCGCTTCCCGGGTGGGGCCCGCGGTAATCATAATATTGAGATGTTGCAGGTCGTTGACGGGCGCGGCCCACTGAACGGCCTGGTCAACGATAGCTAAAGGGTCAAGCATGCGACCGGGGCCAATATCCCCGCAGGCCTGGCTGCCGCTGTCTGGCCCCCAAATTAACAGGCCGCGCGCCTGAAGCCTGACCAGGTTTTCCTGCGTTACGGCAGCGCGATACATCTGCTGATTCATCGCCGGCACAATCGCGACAGGCGCTGCTGTTGCCAGCACGGCAGTGGTGACTAAATCATTGGCCATCCCTGCCGTAATGCGTGCAATAAGGTCGGCCGTGGCCGGGGCCAGCACGATCAGGTCAGCCCATTTGGCCAGCTCAATGTGTCCCATTGCGGCTTCAGCTGCCGGGTCAAGCAGATCATCAAAAACAGGATAACCGGAGACGGCCTGCAGGCTGAGTTGTGTGATAAAAGCCTTTGCGCCCTCGGTCATCATCACGCGGACATCGGCACCGCGATCGCGCAGACGACGGACCAGCTCGGGGGTTTTATAGGCAGCAATTCCACCACTGACGCCCAGAAGAACTTTTTTACCGGCTAATCCCATCATGCTGTTGACCTCATTTTCGATTGCCGTCGCAGGGACGGTGTAATGGCCGAATTTTATCACAAAACGTGGCATGCACCTTTTCAATGGCTGCGTTTGCGAGACATGCCGGAGAATCACAATCACGCGCTGGTGGCGGATAGGTTCGCACGCGATGATACAGGGGGCGACAGGGAGAGCAGCAATGAAAAATTTGCCACCACGAGAAAAACTTCAGCAATGGGGTGCGGATGCGTTAAGTGACGTAGAGCTGTTAGCGATTTTCTTACGAACAGGTTCAAAAGGCGTTCCTGTCATGATGCTGGCGCAGCAGATGCTGCAGGAGCTGGGGTCGCTTTATAATATCGTTAATGCGACGGCTGCAGACTTTAAGGGCATTAAAGGCGCTGGCGAAATCAAGTTGATTCAGATGCGCGCAGTGGCAGAACTGGCCAAACGGTTTTTCGCCAGCCAGCTGGCGCGTGAGAGCACAATTGACAGTCCCGCAGCGACGCGTCAGTACCTGCAGACATTATTGGCCAGGCAGGAGCGTGAGGTGTTTGTCGTGCTGTTTTTGGATAATCAACATCGGGTATTAATGGCCAGAGAAATGTTTTCCGGATCGATCAACAGCGTCGAAGTCCATCCTCGTGAAATTGTGCGTGAGGCCCTAAAAATCAACGCGGCTGCGCTCATCGTGGCGCATAACCATCCGTCAGGAATTGCTGAACCCAGCCAGGCTGACCGCGACATTACACTAAAAATCTGCGAAGCTTGTCGCTTATTGAATATCCGGTTGCTTGATCATCTGGTGATTGGACACGGTCAATCTGTCTCATTTGTCGAACGCGGATGGCTCTGAGCCTGGAAATCTGATCCAGGTGGCGGCTTTTTACACGATCATTCGGGATCTTTATTTGTTCGGGACTTGAGCACTTGGGCCGAGCGGCGTATACTACGCCACCTTTGAGAATCTCGGGTTTGGCGGTTAGGCCAGCTTAGCGGGTTCCATGGAACTCGCCTGGCGGGCTGCAAGCCTGACGAGGCGGCCAAAACCTAATTTTTAAAGCTCGAGCTGATTTGATTTTTGGAGAATAGACATGTCACGAGTCTGCCAGGTAACTGGAAAGCGTCCGGTGACCGGTAACAACCGTTCCCACGCAATGAACGCGACGAAACGCCGTTTCCTTCCGAACCTGCACTCACACCGTTTTTGGGTTGAGAGCGAGAAGCGCTTCGTTACTCTGCGTGTATCTGTAAAAGGTATGCGTATTATTGATAAAAAGGGCATTGATACGGTGTTAGCCGACATGCGTGCCCGTGGTGAGAAGTACTAAGAGTACTAAGGAACTGAATCATGGCTAAAGGTATTCGTGAGAAGATCAAGCTGGTTTCCTCTGCTGGTACAGGTCACTTCTATACCACCACGAAGAACAAACGTACTAAACCAGAAAAACTTGAACTGAAAAAGTTCGATCCGGTTGTACGTCAGCATGTGATCTACAAAGAAGCCAAAATTAAATAATTTTGGTGTTCTACTAAAAACCCGGCTCCGGCCGGGTTTTTTGTTTGTGTAATGCGCAGGGGAGAGGTTATGCCAGAGTTGCCAGAGGTAGAAACCAGCCGACGCGGCATTGAGCCACATCTGGTTGGTCAAACAATTCTTCACGCCGTCGTTCGCAACGCACGTTTGCGTTGGCCGGTATCCAATGAAATCCTCGCATTAAGCGATCAGCCAGTACTGAGTGTTCAGCGGCGCGCTAAATACCTTTTGCTTGAGCTGCCACACGGCTGGATCATTATTCATCTTGGTATGTCTGGCAGTCTGCGCGTTCTGCCCGAAGAATTGCCTGCCGCCAAACACGATCATGTTGACCTGGTGATGAGCAACGGGAAGGTCCTGCGCTACACCGATCCCCGACGTTTTGGTGCCTGGTTGTGGAGCAGCGATCTGGATGGAAGCAGCGTGCTGGCCCATTTAGGTCCAGAACCACTGAGTGAAATGTTCAGTGGCGACTATCTGTTTGAAAAATCCCGCGGTAAGCGAACGGTGATCAAGCAGTGGTTAATGGACAATAAAGTCGTGGTGGGCGTGGGCAATATCTATGCGAGCGAGTCACTGTTTACAGCAGGGATCCTGCCTGATCGAGCAGCGATGAGCCTGTCCCACGATGAAGCGGCGTTTTTGGCTAACACCATTAAAGCGGTACTGCTCCGCTCTATCGAGCAGGGCGGAACGACATTGCGCGACTTTTTACAAAGCGATGGCAAGCCAGGCTATTTTGCTCAGGAGTTGCAGGTTTACGGCCGGGCTGGCGAACCCTGCAGGGCGTGCGGCACGCCGATTGTAAGTGGGAAGCACGGGCAGCGCAGTACCTACTGGTGCCCCAACTGCCAGCATTAAGGCAGCTTTGCGAGTAAGGCCTGATGGACAGGTGCGGACAGGAAGGCAGAGACATCGCCACCATGCCGCGCCACTTCTTTGACCAGTGACGATGAGATAAAAGAAAAGCCTTCTGAAGGCATTAAAAATACGCTTTCCAGCGTTGGCAACAGGTGTCGGTTCATACGCGCGAGCTGCATTTCATATTCAAAATCGGACACGGCACGTAATCCACGAACCAGCACATTTGCCTGCTGCGCCCGGGCGAAGTTTGCCATCAGATCGCTAAAACCGACCACGTCGACATTGGGTAGATGTGCAGTGGCCTGTTGCGCCAGCGCCACTCTTTCGTCCAGCGTAAACAGCGGTTTTTTACTCGGGCTGGCGGCAATCGCCACAACAAGCCGATCAAACATCTGTGCTGCACGAGTGACGATATCAATATGGCCCAGGGTAATGGGATCGAAGGTGCCAGGATAAATCGCTTTTGTCGTCATGTGCGCCCTTCCGCCGAAGTCTTATTTAGCGCCCAAAGCGCTGCATATTTATTGAATGTGTACTGGGCATTAACGACTGCCAGTAGCCAGCCCTGTTTGCCATCAAGGAATCCGGCACGCAGCAGCAGCGTTTTTACAAAGGCACCCGCTGTATGACTGAAGACAGAAAACAGGCTGCACGTTTTTCCACGCTGGAATCTTTCCTGCGCCCAGGCTTCAGCATAAGCCAGTTGTTTTCGCTGGAAAACCATCAGGTCACGGCAGGTCAGATGCTGTAAATCGCCTTTCAGTACCTTAACGGGCGCACCTTCGGTTTTGAGTGACTCATGGACCTGATTATCGTTATAACCCAGTGTACGCGGATACAGACGCATCACTCTGTCAGGATACCAGCCGCTGTGACGCATAAAACGGCCCAGGAACAGGTTGCTACGACTGAGGCTGTAAACGGTTGGCCCCGGCGGCGCTTCCAGAACCTGTTCAATCGCCTGACGCAATTCTGGCGTCACGCGCTCGTCGGCATCGATCATCAAAATCATATCGCCACTGGCAAAACTTTGCGCCCGCTGGCGTTGTTTTCCATAACCCTGCCATTCCGTTTCCTGAAAAACCTGTGCGCCGGCCTGTTGAGCCAGCGAGAGGGTGTCATCGGTACTTCCGGAATCCAGCACGATAATTTCATCGGCCCAGCTGACTGACGCAAGACAGTCAGGCAGCAAGGCGGCTTCATTTTTGGCAATCATCACCACTGAAAGGCGTTGGCGCGTAGCGGTCATCAATGAGCCCGTGGCGGTAAATGAGGTTCAAGTAACTGTAGCAGGCGCTGCAGCGCACCCTGATTTTGGTGCAGCACCTCGACGGCGTGGCGACCGTAATAACGACGATAGTCGTCATCCTGTAGCAAATTCGTCACTTCTTTTTCCAGCGACGCCGCGTCAGTCACAGTGATTAACCCCTGTGCCTCCTGCAGTTTGCTGCAAATATCTTTGAAGTTCCAGGTATGCGGGCCCATCAGTACCGGGATAGCATGGGCTGCCGGTTCCAGCGGATTATGACCGCCACGCTCAACCAGGCTGCCTCCTACGAAAGCCAGGTCGGCTATACCGTAGAGCAGCATCAGTTCGCCCATTGAGTCACCAATGACAACCTGTGTTGAACTGGAGGGGATCTCTCCGCTACTGCGTAGGGTAAAGCTGAAGTGACGTTTTTGAGTGAGTTCGCGCGCATCGTTGAAGCGCTCAGGATGGCGTGGTACCAAAATCAGCAGCAGATCGGGAAAGGTCTCCAGTAAACGGCGATGCGTATCCAACAGAATCGCTTCTTCACCTTCATGTGTACTGGTCGCGATCCAGACCGGACGGCGCGGAGCCCATTGGCGACGCAGCGTGACGGCGCGTGCCGCCAGCTCGGGAGTAACTGAAATATCGAATTTCAGGCTGCCGGTGATCGACAGGTGAGAGCGTTTCAGTCCAAGCTGGATAAAACGCTCACCATCCTCGGCATTTTGCGCAGCGATCAGCGTGATGCTCTGCAGGAGGTTGCGCATAAACTTGCCCAGCTTGCGATAGCCTTTGGCTGAGCGTTCTGACAGGCGAGCATTGGCGATCACCAGCGGAATATGGCGCTGATGAAGAATACGGATGATATTAGGCCACAGCTCCGTTTCCATAATGATGACCAAACGTGGATTCACCGTATCAAGAAAACGATTAATGGCGCCGGGTAAGTCGTAAGGCAAATAGACATGGTGTACATCTTTGCCAAAAGCAGACTGCGCGCGCTCCGAACCGGTTGGCGTCATGGTGGTCACGGTAATGGGCAGGGTAGGATAGCGATGACGCAGCGCGCGTACCAACGGCACCGCCGCCAGCGTTTCCCCCACAGAAACCGAATGCAGGACAATGCCGTCCGGCTTCACTTTTCCTGCGCAGTAGCCATAACGCTCTGCCCAGCGTTTGCGATAGGCCGGGGCTTTACGACCGCGCAGCCACAGGCGCAGCCAGATGAGTGGCTGAATGAAATAGAGCAATGCGGTGTAAATGGTCGTCATAGTTACCGTTATGACACGTTGGCGTCAAAAAAGCAGTTTAAAGTCAGATTACTGCATATTATCAGAAACAGCATAATCACTCATCTCACATCATGATTGGGTACGCAGCACCTGCTCATAGAGGGAGGTAAGGGAATGCGCCAGGTGCTGTGGGCTGTATGGCTCAACCCTGCGCCGCGCCGCTTCTCCCATTCGCGCGTCGACGGTCAGACTGGACAGGGCGTTTATCGCCTGGTTCAGGCCTTTAATATCCAGCGCATCGCGAACAAATCCTTCCTGGCCTTCTCGAATAAATTCAGCGCCGCCACAGCCGGTGCTGGTAATGACCGGTAAACCACAGGCCATCGCCTCCAGTACGACGTTGGGGAAGGGATCATATAAGGTCGGCAGCAGCAAACCATCGGCAGCATGATAGAAAGGCTGTACGTCCTGCTGCACGCCGACAAAACGCAAGCGGTCAAGGCAGTTCAGTTGATTAGCCAGCTGCTGATAACGTTTTACCTGTTTGTCCTGGCCTACCACAATCAGATAACGATGACTGTTGGCCAGCGCTTCAATGGCCGCTTTCAGGCCTTTGCGTTCAAAACCCGATCCCACGTAAATCAGCACTGTCGCGTTGGTGGGCAGATTCAGTTGGGTCCGCATGGCATGGCGCGTGGCCTCGGTCGCAGGCTGAAAGCGCGTGGCATCAATCGCATTGTAGATAACGTGTATTTTGTCTGCCTGCAGCGTAAAACAGCGCAAAATGTCTTGTTTTACCATCTCAGAATTGCAGATCACCGCTTTCAGTGAGGGAGACTGGAACATTTCCGCTTCCGCCCGCAAAACGTAACGATGGTAAGGACTCAGGCTGGCACTCAGGCGCTGTAGTGGTGACACAATGCGGGCACGTTGCTCAAGCCAGATACGATGAACGCCATCGCCAGCCCGAAAAATATCACAGCCTGCGATGCGCTCATGGCTTTGTACGATATCAAACTTCTCCCGCTCCCAGCAGGCCCGCGCAGCCTGTGCAAATCCTCGCTCGCGTGAAACCCGCCCCAGTTTGCCTGGATTACAGATGTGCAGATGCCAGTCTGGGTTGGGTTTGCCCTGCCAGCTGCGGGTAATGATATTGAGATCCAGCTGCTCACTTCCCAGCGCTTCCAGCGCGCGTGAGATAAACCGTTCTGCGCCGCCATCAGGACGATATTTTTGCCGGACAATGGCCAGACGTAACTTACGCATTCAGATAGCTCCTTGCGGCATTCACGACATCCTCAACCGGGATGGCCGATAAATAACGCTGATCGGTCCGGGTATCAATAGAATCCGGATGGGGCAGAGATCCATAGTCGCCCGCCCAGATCACCCGATTGTTATCTCCCCACGGACGCCAGTGCTGTAGCTTGGTCGGTCCGAAAAGGGCGATGCAGGGTGTATCCAGCGCCGCCGCCATATGCATGGGCGCGGAGTCGACACCGATAAAGAGTTGCGCGCCCGCGATAAGCGCCGCCAACTGAGGTAAAGAGAGTTGACCCGCAAGCGAGATAACGTGAGGGGAATGGCATTGTGCCAGAATACGGTCGACCATCTCCCGTTCATTTGCATCGGGGCCTGCCGTCAATATCACTTTGCGATCGGCTTGGGCTAACTGATCGATGGTGGCTGCGACCTTGTCCTCTTCCCAGCATTTAAACTGCCAGCGTGAAGTGGGCTGTAAAACAATATAGCCCCCGGCAACCTGCTGCTGAAGGAGCTTGTCCTGCACTTTTTGCGCATCGTCGGGGCTGAAATGCATTGAGGCACCGATGCCTTCCGCTGGAATAGTCAATGGAGAAAGTGCGGACAGATTTTGTTCCACTGTATGTAATTGCTCATGATTTTCAGTGGTAACCAAATGCGTGTGGCACCAGCGCCAGATGGCCTTGTCACGTTTTGTGAAGGCAAAGCCAATACGTACTGGTGCACCAGATAAACCGGTGATAATGGCGCTGCGCCATTGATCGGCAAGGTTAATTACCAGCTCATACTGACAGTTGCGGACGGCAGCGACCAGCGCCATTTCATGGCGGAATTTTCGCCAGCCACCTTCCTTTTTCCAGCCGCGGTCAATGACATGCAGATGGCGGATGACAGGATGTGCTTCCAGCATAGGACGGGTTTCTTTATAGAGCAGAACATCAATCACGGCCTGTGGGTAATGCCGATGCAAAGCATTGATGACAGGCGTGGTCAGCAGCATGTCGCCATGATGACGCAGTTTGATTATCAGTATTTTTTTCGGTGCAAACTGGACTGGAATCGGGCTTGTCATACTCAAATGCTCTCAAAATTCAGTGAGCTGATTGTAGGGCAAACCCTTTAGGGGTTAAAGCAAGTGACGGCGCTTATTTTCTGCGCCAGTAATAAATCCGTCCCAGCCACAGCAGCAGGTGATACCACTGCTTAATACCACGTGCATTGCGCAACATACGTTTGTGCGTCCCGGTGGCAAACACATCTGCAATCATTGCCTGACGCGCAGCCTCATCGGGCTCACGTCGAATACTGTGACAAACGCTCAGGGCTTCGTGCGTTACCTGATAATGGAACGTCGGGTATATGTTAACTTTATCGCGGTAGCGCGTATTAATCTCTTCCAGCATTCTGGCAATTTTCAGGTAATGGCGCTGATACTCGACATTGGCCTGTCCGGTGCGCTTGCGGTTACTGATTGAAGCGTCATGAACGTAATAGCGGTAAAGAGGTTTGTCCGTATAGCGGACGCGCTTCACGTTCAGCATAAATTCTGTGGTCCATGGAATGTCCTGATGATGCAGGCCTGGTTCGAATAAGAGTTTTGCCTGTTCAATGAGCGCCCGACGGTAGATACCCATCCATACAACATGCTTATAGCGCCGGGTTTTCAGCGCCATATTAAGCCATTCAGGCCCATTCAGCACGGGGGTACTGGTAAGACGATTTTCCGGTATCAAAGATTTAGTACAACCATCTGCTTTAGAAAACCATTCGGCATTGCATTGTGCAGCATCAAGATTATCCGCTTCTGCCATGTTTACCAGCGTCAGGTACATATCGGGTTTCATCGTATCATCGGCGTCCGGAAAGGTGACATATTTACCGCGAGCAATAGCCAGACCAGCATTGCGCGCGCGCGAAACGCCGCCATTCGATTGATGAATCACAGTGATACAGGGATGCTTTTTTGCCCAGTCATCTGCCCGCTCGCCAGAACCGTCTGTGGAGCCGTCATCAACGATGATGATTTCAATAGACGTCAGCGTCTGTGCCAGCAGTGACTGGATAAAGGTTTCAAACATTGCGCCAGCGTTAAACATTGGCGTGATAACAGAGAGTAGGGGCGGATTTATCGACACGGCATCAAGTAGTTAGGTTCAGGTTAAGTATAAAGAATGGATTATTACGTATACATTCAGAACTTTTTTTACATTAAAGGTCAAAGTATCGCGTAGCGTAAATTTATTTTTTTACAAGTGCATTCCAAAAAAATACTAATTTTGTTAATTATTTCTAAACCAGGTAAAACATGAAGAATATTCTCGTTATCAGACGCGATAATATTGGCGACATGGTGTGTACTACTCCGTTGCTGCAAGGCATCAAAACCGCTTTCCCTGACGTAAAACTTACCCTTTTAGTTAACAATGTTGCCAGAGATGTCGTAATCAACAATCCCCATGTTGACGCGCTCCATGTTTATAAAAAATCTAAGCATCGCCTCAGGCATGAAAGTGCAATGAGCGTTTACTGGCAGCGGCTTAAAATTTTTATAACGCTACGCCGAACGCACTTCGATGCCGTTGTTCTGGCTAATCCGATGCCTTGTAGGTATAGCTTACGTCTGGCGAGACTGGCGGGCGCAAAAAACATTATTGGTGTAGAAACCCTGGCGCGTGATGATGTTAAAAATGCGTTGATCTCTCGCGGCGATCATCAGGTGGAACACACCTTCAGTTACCTTTCAGCGCTGACCTCGGTTCATTTGCCCGTTCCGGATGTCCAGGTTTATCTGACCGAAAATGAGAAAGCGATAGCCACTCAACGCGTCTCTGCGCTCTTTCCTGATAGTTCATGTCTTTGTGGTATACACATCAGTAGTCGAAGCCCTAAGCGCCGCTGGCCAATCGAAAGTTACGCGCGCTTTATTAGTAAACTGTTACTCAGAAAAGAGGCTCAGGTACTTCTTTTCTGGTCACCGCAGGGAACACTGGGTCCCGATGATCCAGGTGACGATGCTCGTGTGACTGCTCTCTTATCTCAATTTTCCGCCGATCGCGTTGCTGCTTATCCTACTGCATCGATACGCGAACTTATGGCCGGCTTTCATTGCTGTAAACAGATCATGTGTAGTGATGGTGGGCAGATGCATATTGCGGCAGCTTTACATAAAAAACAGGTCGTGTTTTTTGGTGATACCAACGCGACGCATTGGCACCCCTGGTCGGGTGAATATGAAATTTTACAGACGACTTCGGGCGAGTGCATGGATATCAGCGTTGACCAGGCCTGGCTGGCCTGGCAGCGGCTTGAGTCCAGATAACTAAACAGTGCTGGAAAGCGGTTCTAAGGACATTAAGATTTAAACCCTTCGGGGTTACTTAATTGCCAACGCCATGCATCGCGTACCATATCGTCAAGGTTGCGCTTCGCCTGCCAGCCAAGCTGTTGTTTCGCCAGCGAGGGATCTGACCAGCATTCACCAATATCACCGTCGCGTCGTGGTACTATCTCGTGTGGTACAGGTCGACCAATAACATTTTCAAAGGCGTGCAGCATATCCTTAACGGAATAGCCGACACCAGTGCCGAGATTGTATATTCTGACGCCACGATGACGGTTAATCGCTTCAAGCGCTTTGAGATGGCCCTCAGCAACATCCATGACGTGAATGTAGTCCCGGATACCCGTACCGTCTTTAGTGGGATAGTCACTGCCGTAGATCAACAATTTTTCCAGCTTACCAACGGCGACCTGAGTAAGATAAGGCACGAGATTCGCCGGAACACCATTGGGATTCTCGCCAATCATCCCGGATGGATGTGCCCCCACAGGATTGAAATAACGCAGAATGATGACAGAAAAATCGGGACAGGCTCGCGAATAATCCTGCAATATCTGTTCAATCATTAACTTAGTGGTGCCATAGGGATTAGTTGTCCCACCGATCCGAGCATCTTCACGCAGAGGCGTACATTCTGGCTGCCCATAGACGGTTGCAGAGGAGCTAAAGAGTAATTTATCGACGCCCGCCCGACGCATTTCCGCCAGCAAGACCATCGTACTTTTCAAATTATTGTCATAGTATTCTAATGGCTTGCACACTGATTCGCCGACAGATTTTAACGCAGCAAAATGAATGACCGAAGAGATAGCATGACGGGAAAAAATAGCCCTCACCTGCTCACCATCTCGAACATCGGCCTGATAAAAAGCGACTGATTTACCACTCAACATTTCTACGCGTTTGATCGCTTCTGAAGACGCATTACAAAGATTGTCTATGACGACAACTTCGTGACCTTCCTCCAAAAGAGTTAGCACAGTATGTGAACCGATATAACCGGCGCCGCCGGTAACCAGGATAGCCATATCGTTCCTTGTTATTTCGAGCCGCTATCTTTTTCGGCCATCAGGCTGAGATAACGTTCTATGATGAGATTGATGTCGAATTTAGCATACATTGCAGGTGTAATGTCAGGCGGTGACTGCCAGCCATGGCGAATCTTCGTGGCCAGTGAAGGCGCATCCAGTGTTGACTGATAGTCTGCCAGTTCGTCCACCATAATTTCTTTCACACCACCAGGACAGGCGGTGCTGACTATCGGTGTGCCACAAACCAGTGATTCGATTAATACTGTAGGTAAGCCCTCACTGTCAGAGCTCAGCACAAACAAACGCGCATCCTTTAACACTGGCAAGGGATTGCCGATAAAACCACCCATTATCACCTTATCCTGAAGGTTAAGTCTGACGATAAGTGCATTAAGTTGTTCAGTAACCGTTTTTTCTCCCTGACCAAGGATAATGAGTTTGGAGGGAATGTCAGCCATGGCAAATGCTTCAAGAAGACGATCCTGGCGCTTAACCTGATGAAGACGGCCTATGTGCAGGATATAGTTTTCATCGGCAAAGGGATTATGTTCATTTGAACGCTGCCTGATTTTATCAAAATCAAAAGGATTATAAATGGTCAACTTTTTGGCAGGCTGAACGCCCACATTATCGACAATGTCTTCGCCGACCGCGTCGGAAACCGTGACAATATTGCGCTGGTAATAAGTCTGTTGAATTTTGTATTTTTTCAGACGGCGTGAAAACCCATTTTTATTGCCAAGGTATGAGCGGGAAAAAATACCGTGTATACAGTGCCAGACATTACATTCTTTTAAAAGGCGCGACCTAACTACGATACGATCGGTCTTATGCAAGCTCGAAATTACTAAAGCCGGTAACCCTTTTTCAGCAAAGATCGGCTGAAGTTTTTCGTCGAGTTGGCGTGCCCGGCGTGAGAGTTCCGTCAATTTGCGAAACGGACCTGTGCCAGTGTCCTGACAAACCTGGTAATCCACATTGTCAGGAATGGTGTAGTCCAGCCTCTTACTAAGCGACATCAGTGTGACTTGATAACCGCGATGTGCTATGCCCTCTGCCAGGGTCAAGGTAACGTTTTCAGCGCCACCACCCGGTAAGCCATCAATGATAAAAAGGATATGCCTGGTCATGATAATGCCTGCCCGAGTCGTAAAAATGTCGTTAAAATTTTAATCCAGTAGCTATGTCATTGCTATCATTGATTTTTTTATAAATCACGATGACTAAATGAATTTGCGCAGATGAGGTCTGGTGCGTAACATAGTTATTCATTTTTTTGGGATTAGAGCCATTATGTCAAGACCTGCATTTCTCATCACTATCGATACGGAAGGCGATAATCTCTGGGAGAATCATGACAGCATTACTACAAGAAACGTGGTTTTCCTGCCGCGATTTCAATCGTTGTGCGAGAAATATGGCTTTAAACCCACCTGGTTGACGAATTATGAAATGGCAGTTGATCCGGCCTACGTGGAATTTGCAAAGGACGTGATTGCGCGTTGCCAGGGTGAAGTTGGGATGCATCTCCATGCGTGGAACAGTCCCCCTTTGTATGATCTCACGGGCGATGACTGGCGACATAAACCTTACCTTATTGAATACCCTCACACGGTCATCAGACAGAAAATTGAATACATGACTCAACTTCTGGAGGACACCTTTCAGACAAAGATGCTCAGTCATCGCGCAGGTCGGTGGGCATTTAATGAATATTATGCCAGTTTATTAATTGAACACGGTTATAAGATTGATTGCTCAGTGACGCCTCGCGTGGACTGGCGGCGGTCAATGGGAAACCCTGCAGGCAAAGGCGGCAGTAACTATACAGATTTTCCCCGTCGCGCTTATTTTATCGACACTGATGACATTGCAAAGCGTGGCCAATCTACGCTGCTCGAAGTACCTATGAGCATCCAGTATAAATACTCGCCTTTAATTAATCATATCAAACTTGGCGTGAAACGGCTTCGCGGTAAGCATCCAACCCCCTCTGTTAACTGGTTAAGGCCAGTTGGAGGCAATCTGGAACAGATGAAAAAAGTCGTCAATCAGTCTGTTGCCGAAGGTGCAGATTATGTGGAGTTCATGCTTCACTCTTCAGAGTTTATGCCCGGTGGTAGCCCAACATTTAAAAATGAAAAAGATATCGAACAACTTTACGCAGATTTAGAACAATTATTTAGCTGGTTACAGCCTCTGACGACAGGTATGACGTTGGCGAATTATTATGCAAAGTTTAAAGGTGAATAATGCGTAAGCGCTGGAAGTTTGAATTAATAAATCTTTATTTACGTATAGTTACTCGACGTAACGGTATGGTCGACTCCAGAGCTGAATTTTTATCTGATAATCAGCAAAACGACTTCAAACATATTGTCATTTATTCTACAACAGCGCTGGGGGATTTCATGCTGAATACACCAGCGATCCATGCCTTACGCCAGCGGTTTCCTGATGCCTGGATAACACTTGTTGCACATCCAAAATTTGCTGACTTTTTGGCGGAAGGAGACGACTGGAATGATGTGGTCTTCTGGAACAGCAAAGTTAAACAGTTGCCAACTCTTGTAAAAGCGCTTCAGAAAAAGGGGCGTCCAGAACTTGCTGTCATTCTACATTCACATGCGCCATATGATTATACGAGCGCTATTTTAGCCGGTGCAAAATATATCTTTCGTGATAATTACCTGGACGGTGCTTCTCTTATCGATCGCTGGTTGACGAATTACACGGTTGGCTATAAAGGCCATCTCATACAGCGGAAGCTGGAGCTTATCGCACCGCTTGGATGTGATACCTCCGCCGTTGAAATGAGATTGCCTCATCCGCCGCAGGAACGTACAACCAGGCCTGACAGAAAAAAACTGGGTTTCCAGCTAGGCGCTTCTTCTCCTGAACGCTGCTGGCCTATTGACTATTTTTCTGCAGTAGCTGAACACGCTCTCACCAGTAATGAAGCACTGGATATTGTGTTAATAGGCGGGCCGGGGGAGATCATATTGGGCCAGCAGTTTCTGGCGCAGCTCAATACACAATTTCACCATCGCGTTATTAATACCATTGGTAAAACATCTCTGCCACAGCTTGTTGAAACTATTAATCAGTTTGATGCTTTACTTACCGGAGATACAGGGCCTTTTCACGTCGCAATCGCACTCAAAGTGCCCACGCTCAGTTTATTTGCAACAGCGCAACCTGTATTTAGTGGACCTTATCAAGACCTGAGCATTCATCGTGCCATCCTTGGCGTCAGATCTGCCTTAAAAGCCGAGACATTAGGTAACGGTGCAATGAAAGCGATTTCTGTAGAGCAGGTTATAAATACCTTCGAAAAGCATTTCGATATTTTTAAGCCTTTATGACACAGCATTGGCCGCAGTAAACCGTAGGGAATAATGTTATGAAGGTGATTCATCTTATTAATCTGGATAAAATGGGCGGCGCGGAAAAGGTTTTTTTGCAATTTATTAGCGAAAGCAGCTGTCAAAATAAAATATTTTGCATAAGCCGTCACGTCGATCCCAGCATCAAGGCTGCGTTGGGTGGTCATCAGATTCATTATGTAAACCAGATAGTGCGGTTTGCAAAGACAAAACTTCCTCCTTTCCTCAGGCCAGTTTTCCTGAAAAGGCGTATTGAAAGGGAGGGCGCGGATGTCGTGGTTGTCTGGGATCTGGTGCCTCGCTTACCGGGGAAGCCGCGTAATGTTAAGATGGTTTATTATGATCATGGTTCGTCATGGGTATTTAGTCATAATCAGCGTACACGTGCGTTTATCAATCTAATTGATGCAGCTATCGCGCCCAGCGAAGCATCGAAATCGATGATGCAAAAGCGGCTGGCAATAAATGTACCTGTAAAAACTATTCCTAACACTTTACCTGCCGTAAAAATTGATTTGGGCGTCAAAGCAGCACCGTCAAAGGATGCGTTAGTTTTGGGGACTGCATCCAGACTGGCCGGTGTAAAAGGGATTGCTATATCAATACTGACGACAGCAGAGTTAGTTAATCGTGGTATTAAGGTCCATCTTTTTATTGCTGGAAAAGGGCCAGAAGAAATGCATTTAAAGGCCTTGGTTAAAGAGAAAGGCCTTGAAAAACAAGTATCTTTTCTTGGCTATCAGGAAAATCTAAGCGAGTTTTATAATTCCATTCACTTTTATATGAGTCTGTCTGTTGCAGAAAGCTTTGGCTTGTCCTGTCTTGATGCGCAGTTACATAATGTCCCCTGTATCTATTCTGTTGTTGATGGACAACCAGAAGTAAATATACATGGCGTTACAGGAATAGGGATTTATCCGACGCTCAGTATCGAAGACTATATTGTTCAGACAGGCTATCCTGCCGACGTGGAACGACAGTATGTATATAATCCGGTAACGAAGGAAATTACTGCACCGAGGGTTGTCTCGTACCTTGAATGTGCAGATGAAATTGAAAGAATCCTGCAGGATGGAAGCTACCAACGGTTTATCCAGGGAATCAGGAAAAAAAATGCGAACCTGCCTGCGAAAAACGCTATGATTAAAAATGTCGATGATTTTTTAACCCAGGTAAAAACGAAATGACAATAAAGTTTAGAGTGCCTGCCATTGTTCTCGCACTAAGTTGTGTCTCATTTTCGACTGCATTAAATGCATCAACACTCTGTCGGAATGCGCTTTTTCTGGCATTTATATTGTCATTGATTGATCTTTTTAGAAAAAGACAGGGTCTTAAAAGAGATAAGTTCTTTATTTTTTCACTGTCAAGTATTCTTCTTGCATCAGGCATGGTTTTTCATGCTAAATTTTTTCCTTCAACTACCAATTTTTCGGTTGATGAAAACTATTATTTTGTCGCATTGCGTATATTAATGGCGAGTTTCATCGTTTATTATCTTACGCAACTGAAACAAAGTATGACGAAAAATGAGATAAATTTTTCTAAGCTACTGGTTTTGATTGGTTTTTTATATGTTTCCGTGCAGGCTGTGCTTATCCATCACCAACATCCTGATGCGCGACTTGAGATCAAAACGGTTGCAACAACTGTAGCCTATGTTTACGCTGTTCAGGTATTTGCTGCTCTCTATATTGCTTCGACTTATAGAAATAGATTTTCCTTTATTTTGACTGCGTTGATAACCCTTTCTGGTTTCTATGTTTTACTGCTTACTGAAACACGTTCAGTAATCTTAACCTATCCAATAATTATTTTCTTATACCTTATTCAGGCAAAATTAATAAATTTAAAAACAATATTTTTTATGTTTGTGACAGTGGCAGCGGTAGCAATTGTTAATTATAAACCTTTTTATAATGCCTTTGAGCGCATCGTTTCGACATCTGGAGAAATAAAAGACTATAAAAATAATAATGGGAACACCTCATTGGGTGCAAGGTTCAGCCTTTGGAAAGCAGGCATATATGCTTTTAAATTAAATCCGCTAGGTCAAAGTGCAGATCAGCGTTATATTGAAATTAAAAGTTATATTGATGAGTATGAATATAAAAACCCTGAAGCATTACGTGCGATAGACTTCCATATGCATAATGATTTTATAGATAGTCTCAGCTTGAGAGGCATATGGGGAGCACTGCTTTTAGCTTTTTTCTTCTCGTCATTAGCCTTTATCTTTCTTAAGAATAATGAGAGCCATGCTGGCGTTATTTTGCTTTTAATGCCTAACGCTATCTATGGCCTGACTGATACTCTATTTATCGATTTACGTTGCGCAACCGTGCTTATGCTGGGCGTGCCTGTCTATTTGCTAATAAAAAGACAGGCTTAGGAGTTAAAATGAGCAGATTGATTCTGCTCATTTTATTTTTTGATTAACGGAGTAAGCGCGTCTGACACCATCTGTGCGGTAATATTGTCAAGGTTATTATCCGTAGATTTAAGTACAAATTGGTTTTTGCCATACCCACCAATGAGTCCCGGATCCGTCGGACCATAAAGAGTGATGTTAGGGCGATTCAGCGCTGCAGTAAGATGGCTTAAACCAGTGTCGACTGAGATTACCGCTCTTGCGCCTGCCAGCTCATAAGCGACATTTTCCAGCGTTAGTTTAGGCAATACCTCTACATGCTCTAAACCTTCAGCCAGCCGGATCGCACGCTGATGCTCATGCTCAGCGCCCCAGGGCAGTTTTACGCGCAAACCTGTCGGCTGGAGCCGTTCAATTAACTCGCGCCAGTGGGATTCTGGCCAGTGCTTGTTATCACGAGTCGTGGCATGCAGGAAGACCAGATAAGCGTTTTCACCCTGTAATGCCACATTGGGGAAATGGCCAGCAATAGCATAGTCTCCCTGCGTTTGCGGCTTCTCATAACCCAGGCTTTTCGCGAACAGTTCCCGGGTCCTCTCCACTGCGTGTTGCTTCTTACTGACCTCGTGCTTTTTGTCGTACCACCAACTGGCAAAGGGTTCACGCGCACTGCGGCTGTCCAGACCGTGCTTGACACCTTTAGCCAGACGCGTCACGAGTGCGGCACTCTTAATCAGCCCCTGAGCATCAATCACCACATCATAGTGGCGAGACTGTAAATCGCGTTTAAATCGAACACGTTCTTCACGCTGTTCGCTGCCGAACCAGTGCTTACGCCAGCGACGGATTGCAACGGGCAGAACCTTATCAACGGCGGGATGCCATGCAGGAATCTGGGCAAAATTTTCTTCTACCACCCAATCAAAACGAATACCGGGAAGAGCATGCATAGCATCAGTCAGGGCAGGTAACGTATGGAGCACATCCCCCATTGACGAGGTTTTAACAATCAGGACGTGCATGAACTCTCCTGGGCTTCACGCAACAAACTGCGTAATGTTTCATGGACTTGTGAAGGCTGGATGTCAATCAGGCTTTGATGGTAGCCCTGCTCAGCATCCCCTTTACGGACGCGATGGTAACCGCGGATTAAACGGATGATACGCGCCTGATCCGACAGCGGCGGGGTGAAGTCCGGGCTACTGGGACCATATAAAGCCACCAGTGGGCGGTTCAACGCGGCGGCAATATGCATAAGACCAGAGTCATTGCTCACTACCGCCCGGCACTGGGCCAGCAGAATGACAGCCTGTTCCAGCTGGGTTTGACCTGCCAGATTGCGGCAATGCTCACGACCTGTCTCGGGCAGCGACGCGATGATTTCTTCGCCAGTGGGGCCATCTTTTACTGAACCGAACAGCAGGATCTGAAACCCTTCGCGAATTAACTGTTCTGCCAGTGCGGCGTAGTGAAAATGCGGCCAGCGTTTTGCCGGACCAAATTCGGCCCCGGGGCAAAAGCCAATAGCCGGGCGCTCAGAGGAAAGTTGAAACTGCGCAGCCATTACGCTTTTTTCCGCTTCGCTGACCTGTAACTGCGGTTTCAGCAAGGGTTGTGGCAGTTGACGGGCTGAACGGAAAGGCGTGTCATAGGCCAGCGCAACATAACGCTCTACCATTAAAGGAAACGCGGCCTTATCCAGTACCCGCACATCATTCAACAGACCATAGCGCATTTCTCCGCGCCAGCCGACGCGGCGAGGAATACCCGCAAAAAAGGGCACCAATGCCGATTTGAATGAGTTGGGCAATACGTAAGCGCGATCATAACCCTGATCGCGCAGTGATTTACCCAAACGGCGGCGCTCGCCTATCGCCAGCGCACCATGGCCGAGTGGCATGGCCAGCGCCTGATTCACTTCAGGCATTCGGGAAAGTAAAGGACGGCACCATTCAGGTGCCATCACATCAATCACCGCATCAGGATGTTCGGCCTTGAGCGTACGATAGAGACTTTGCGACATCATCATATCGCCGACCCACGACGGGCCGATCACCAGAATTTTCATTACCGGTATCCGTTCCTTAGACGTTGCGGTTTAACCAGGCCATATATTCAGACACGCCCTGTGCCACTGTTTTAAAAGGCTTGTCGTAGCCTGCCTCACGCAGTTTCGTCAGATCAGCCTGGGTATAAGCCTGATAACGGCCTTTCAGTTTTTCCGGGAAAGGAATGTATTCAATTTCACCTTTCTGATGGAAATTAAGCACGGCGTCCGCAACTTCCTGGAACGATTCGGCGCGGCCTGTGCCGCAGTTATAAATCCCGGAAATGCCGTTCTCCCAGCACCACAGATTGACTGACACAACATCATCAACATGAATAAAATCGCGTTTAAAGCTGTCGCTGCCCTCGAACAGTTTTGGATTTTCGTCATTACTGATCTGCGTATTCAGATGGAAGGCAACGCTCGCCATACTGCCTTTATGGCCTTCGCGCGGTCCGTAAACGTTGAAGTAACGGAAACCACAGACTGGCGACGTTGCTTCTGGCAGAATCTGGCGTACATAGTGGTCAAACAGCATTTTTGAGTAGCCGTAAACGTTTAGCGGCTGCTCGTACTGACGCTCTTCGATGAAATTCTCATTGCGTCCACCATAGGTGGCTGCCGAAGAGGCATACAGAAAGGGGATTTCACGCTCAAGGCAAAAGTGCAGCAGGTCTTTTGAGTACTGATAGTTATTATCCATCATGTACTTACCATCCCACTCCGTTGTGGCTGAGCAGGCACCTTCATGGAACACCGCTTCAATCGGACCCAGATCTTCACCCGACATGATGTAGGTTAAGAACTCTTCTTTATCCATGTAATCTGTGATGTCCAGATCGGCAAGATTCACGAACTTGGTGCCATCTTTCAGATTATCTACGACCAGAATATCTGTATGGCCACGATCGTTCAGCGTCTTAACGATATTGCTGCCGATCATACCTGCGCCACCGGTTACGATAATCATATTGCTACCTTTAACGTTTTGTGGTGAAACGGGACGTCTCACGCGTAATGTCACCATCATAACATTTCATCCCGCCACAGACAGCCAGATGACTCCGTAAGGTCAGGGCCCAAAATGCCTGTGACGTGAACTGTGCTACATAATTCACATTATTTTGGTCGATTAGGCGTTAAAAGGCGATATGTTCAGTCGTATTTGCCCCTTCCTACCTTTTCAGGAGTGTAATAATGTCAGCGCATTTTTATCAGCATATTCGTCAGCAACTGGCTATCGCCCAGCAAGAAGGGCTGTTCAAAAAAGAACGTATTATCACTTCCGCGCAGCAGGCTGAAATCGACGTTGGGCATCATCACGCTGTCATTAATTTCTGTGCAAATAATTACCTTGGGCTGGCTAACCATCCTGCTTTGATTCAGGCCGCGAAAGAGGGAATGGATTCGCACGGTTTTGGGATGGCATCGGTGCGCTTTATCTGTGGCACGCAGGATAAGCACAAACAACTGGAAAGAAAACTGGCTGATTTTCTGGGTATGGAAGACGCCATACTTTACTCCTCCTGCTTCGATGCGAATGGCGGATTATTTGAAACACTGCTGGGGGCTGAGGATGCCATCATTTCTGACGCACTTAATCACGCGTCGATTATTGATGGTGTGCGTCTGTGTAAAGCACAACGCTACCGTTACGCCAATAATGACATGACCGAGTTACGTGCCCGCCTGCAGGAAGCCAAAGATAACGGCGCAGAGACCATCATGATTGCAACCGATGGCGTCTTCTCTATGGATGGCGTAATTGCCAATCTGAAAGGCATTTGCGATTTGGCAGACGAATACTCAGCCCTGGTCATGGTCGATGATTCCCATGCGGTGGGTTTTGTGGGAAAGGCAGGGCGGGGAACGCATGAGTATTGTGATGTCATGGGGCGGGTAGACATCATTACCGGCACCCTGGGTAAGGCGCTGGGGGGGGCCTCCGGTGGCTATACGGCAGCCAAAGCCGAGGTTATAGAATGGCTACGTCAGCGTTCAAGACCTTATCTGTTCTCTAATTCACTGGCACCCGCAATCGTGGCTGCCTCATTGCGCGTTCTGGATCTGTTAAGCGAAGGCGACGGACTGCGTCAGCGCCTCTGGGAAAACGCACGCCTGTTCCGCGAAAAAATGACGGCAGCGGGCTTTACGCTGGCGGGGGCCGATCACGCCATCATTCCGGTCATGCTGGGCGAAGCCAGCGTAGCGCAGGCGTTTGCACATCTGCTTCAGCAGGAGGGGATTTATGTGACCGGATTTTTCTATCCGGTAGTGCCAAAAGGTCAGGCACGTATTCGCACACAAATTTCAGCCGCGCACAGCCAGCAGCAGCTCGATACCGCTGTGGCCGCTTTCACGCGGATTGGTAAGCAACTTGGCGTGATCGCCTGAGGACAGACCATGAAAGCACTTGCGAAACTGAAAAAAGAGCAGGGTATCTGGATGGTTAACGATGCGCCCATTCCGGAGCCTGGCCACAACGATTTGCTGATCAAAATCCGCAAAACCGCGATCTGCGGCACCGATGTACATATTTACAACTGGGACGACTGGTCCCGTAAAACGATCCCCGTGCCCATGATTGTTGGCCATGAATATGTAGGCGAAGTGGTGGCTGTGGGGCAGGAAGTGAAAGGGTTTCAGATTGGCGATCGCGTTTCGGGTGAAGGTCACATTACCTGCGGGCACTGCCGTAACTGCCGGGCAGGGCGGACACATTTATGCCGCAATACGCAAGGTGTAGGTGTCAACCGGCAGGGATGCTTTGCTGAATATCTGGTGATCCCTGCCTTTAATGCCTTCAAAATTCCCGACAATATTTCAGACGAACTGGCGTCGATTTTTGACCCGTTTGGCAACGCAGTTCATACCGCTTTGTCCTTCGATCTGGTGGGAGAAGACGTTCTGATCTCTGGGGCAGGGCCGATTGGAATCATGGCGGCGGCGGTATGTCGTCATGTGGGTGCACGAAATGTCGTCATCACAGACATTAATGATTATCGCCTTGAACTGGCCCGTAAAATGGGCGTGACCTGTGCGGTCAACGTGGCGAAACAGGACTTGCGTGAGGTCATGCATACGCTCGATATGCGAGAGGGCTTTGACGTGGGCTTAGAAATGTCGGGCGCACCGCCTGCTTTTCGGACCCTGCTTGACGTCATGAATCACGGCGGTCGTATTGCCTTACTGGGCATTCCGCCCGGTGAAATGGCCATCGACTGGAATCAGGTGATTTTTAAAGGGCTGTTTATTAAGGGCATTTACGGGCGGGAGATGTTTGAAACCTGGTACAAGATGGCCGCACTGATACAGTCAGGTCTGGATCTCTCCCCGATCATTACACATCGCTACGATATAGATGACTTTCAGCGAGGTTTTGATGATATGCGGTCGGGGCAATCAGGAAAGGTGATTCTGAGCTGGACGTAATGTTGCCCTTTGTTTTTTAACGTTGACGCTCAGCATCGGGTTTAAGGCCGATGCTGAGTATGTCAAAAAAGCGCATTAATACGGCGATACAGCGGGCTCTCAGCGATGCTCTCACCAATCACGCCCAGTGCACGCGTAGCAGGCACAGGTGACAGTGGTTGCTTCACTTTACATTCGCCTGGCGCCTGGAAGCCTTGCGCAGGTTTATTGCGCGGCAGGGTTTTTGCCGGCGAAGCACTGCCGTTACGCAGCGGCTCATTTAATAACTGACCCGGTGTCACCAGCGTAATATCCGCAGGCAAAGTGGGCAGCATTTGTTGCAACACGCGCACAGTGTTCGGGTGCGGGTGACCAATCGCAATCGAATAGCCATCCCGCTCGGCCAGTTTCACTGCCCGACTAAATTGCTGACGGATGGTGTTGATGTCCTGGCTGTCGTCCAGAAAGACCCTGCGCTTTAGCACTCTGACATGCGTGCCCTGGGCGGCGGGTACAGACTGGCTGTTGCCAATCGTCATGCTGTCAAGGAAGTACAGATTGTACTGGTTAAGAGCCTGCATGACTTTTTGCATACCCGGCAGACTGGACGTCATTTTGCTGCCCATATGGTTATTCAGCCCCACCGCATAAGGCACGTTATTTACTGCACTCCGGATGATGCGGTCAATCTCGGCGCTGCTCATCTCGGGCGTTAACGTGTTTTTTTCAAGGGGTTGCTTACTGAGAGGGGCCATGGGCAGATGGATCAGGACTTCGTGTCCGCCCTGATGCGCTTTGATTGCCATTTGACGTGCATAGGGCGCATCGGGGAGGACGGCAACCGATATCGCCTGCGGCATCTGCAACACTTTATTCTCTTCTGTAGGCCGGTAGCCGACATCATCAATAACAATGGCGAGTTTACCGGCCTGGGCTGCGAAGCTGAGCAGCAATCCACTCAGCAGCGCAACCAGGGTCTTTCGCTGACGTAACACTTATTTTCCTAACCACGGAAGTGGATTAACCGCTTTACCCTGACGCCGGATTTCAAAGTAGAGCGAAGGTGTACCACGGCCACCGCTGGTGCCGACCAGGGCAATAGGCTGACCTGCTTTTACCTGAGCGCCGACGCTGACCAGTGCGCTTTGGTTGTAACCATAGAGGCTCATATCCCCTTTGCCATGTTCAATCACGACGACGAGGCCATAACCCTGTAACCAGTCAGCCATTAACACGCGACCATCGGCAATGGCTTTAACTTCTGTGCCCTCAGGCGCGTTAATGACCAGCCCTTTCCAGCGTAATTCGCCCTGAAGCTCCTCACCGAAGCGATGCTCAATCCGTCCTCTTACTGGCCAGATGTCCTGACCATTTGGCCGCCCAAGCCCGCCTGTGCGCGCCATCAGTTCGCGTTCACTCTGGGTTGGCTGATAGCTGGAGCCTTTCGCTTTTGCCTGCACCTGACGCTGGCGGACTTTTTCAGCCTCACGCGCTTCCCGTGCGGCGCGTTCACGTGCTTCTCGCTCGGCACGGGCAATTTTGTCTTGCAGGCGGCTTTCGTTCTGCCGCATCTCGACCAAATCAGCCTGATCTTTCTGCAGCGCACTTTCCAGAGAGGTTAGCGTTTTTTTGCGGGCGGCACTGGCTTGCTGAAGTTTGTCCTGCTGTGCTTGCTGCTGAGTTAACAACGATTTTTGCTGCTGCTGTTTTTGTTCCAGCGATGCGCGCTGTTGAGCCAGTTCCTTGCGGGTAGTTTGCAGGGCGGTGATATTTTCCTGACGTGCCGTGTTCAGGTAACCAAAGTAGGCCAGGATGCGCTCGCTGCGCTGACTTTCTTCGCCACCTAACAGCAGTTGCAGGCCCTTGTGCTGGCCCTGACGAAAAGCGGCATCCAGTTGCTCTGCCAGCAGTTTTTCCTGCTGAGCCTGTTGTTTCTCAAGGTGGGCAACGGAGGCGGTGACCTGCGCGATGTCATTGTTTAAGGCGGACAGACTATTGCGCGTTTCACGCAACTGCCGGCTGGCCTGCGCAATGATTTTTTCCTGACTTTGCAGCTGATTAAGCAACTGGCTGCGCTGGGCTTTTTGCGCCTTAACGCTTTTTTCTTTTTCAGCAATTTCCTGCTGAATGGATTTCAGTTGCGCTTTGTTATCATCAGCGGCCAGCCCGGGTAAGGGCAATGACAACAGGCCCGCATAAAGCAGGCTAAAAGACAGAACGGACAAGCGTGTAAACAGCGGCACGGTAACGCCGTTGTGACGGGTCCATGTTGGCAGAGCAGTTGTCTTTCCCTTCATAGGTCGATGATTATTCCACGATGAACAGTTGCTTACCAGCATTGCCGACCGGCTTTTGCTTCCCTAAATGTGACCATTTTCAACAGTACAAGGCATAAGCGTCACGACATTTTTGCCATTCGGTGAATTTTTTTGGAAAATGACGCACAAATTATCACTCTGCCCGCTTAGCGTCTGTACATGCGAAGTGGCGCAGGTATACTCAGAAGCCTTGTTTTAGCTTATTAGCCCGGTCTGGAGTCGTTACCCCTCATGCAAGAAATTATGCAGTTTGCAAGCAATCACCCCATCCTGAGTCTGGCATGGGTCGTTTTACTTATACTGGTGATTGTGACCACCGTTAAAGGGATGTTCTCTAAAGTAAAAACGATCAGTCGAGGCGAAGCAACCCGACTTATTAACAAAGAGGATGCGGTGGTGGTAGACGTGCGTTCGCGCGACGATTACCGCAAGGGGCATATTTCGGGCGCGGTCAACGTCGCTGCAGCTGATATCAAGAAAGGCAGTTTTGGCGAGCTGGAAAAGCATAAAACACAGCCCATAATTGTGGTATGCGCTACCGGGCAGAGCGCGGCCGATCCTGCTGCACATCTGAGCGCGGCAGGTTTCAATCAAGTGAGCGTGCTCAAAGACGGTATTAGCGGTTGGAGCGGCGAAAATCTGCCGTTAGTTCGCGGTAAATAACCATCCTGAGGTCCCTATGGCAAACGTTGAGATTTATACCAAACCAACCTGTCCGTATTGTCATCGCGCAAAAGCGCTGCTGAATGAGAAAGGCGCGGCGTTCCAGGAGATCCCCATTGATGGGGACATGGCAAAACGTGAAGAGATGATTAAGCGCAGCGGCCGCAAGACAGTGCCTCAGATCTTTATTGATGGCCAGCATATTGGTGGCTGCGACGATTTGATGGCACTTAACGATCGTCAGGGTTTAGATCCGTTACTTCAGGCGTAGTTTTACGCCAGACATTTTAACTTACAGGACTTAGTCACATGTCAGAACATAACACTAACGAAATGCAATTCCAGATTCAGCGCGTTTACACGAAGGATATTTCTTTTGAAGCGCCCAATGCGCCGCAGGTGTTTCAGAAAGAGTGGGAGCCAGACGTTAAGCTGGATCTGGATACTGCCTCTTCGCAGCTGGCTGATGAAGTGTATGAAGTGGTGCTGCGTGTGACCGTTACGGCAACCGTTGGCGAAGATACCGCTTTCCTGTGTGAAGTTCAGCAGGCAGGTATTTTCACCATCGGTGGCATTGAAGGTACCCAGATGGCGCATTGCCTTGGCGCTTACTGCCCAAATATCCTGTTCCCTTATGCCCGCGAATGCATCACCAGCCTGGTTTCACGTGGTACCTTCCCGCAGCTTAACCTTGCGCCAGTGAACTTTGATGCGCTGTTTATGAATTATCTGCAGCAGCAGCAAGGCGAAGAAGCGCAACATCAGGATGCCTGATGACCACTCACGCTTCGATTAGCGTCATCGGTGCCGGTTCATACGGCACCGCTTTGGCGATTACGCTGGCCCGCAATGGCCACCCGGTGCTGCTGTGGGGGCACAATCCTGCCCATATGGCACAACTTCAGTCCGACCGCTGCAACCGTGCTTTCCTGCCAGATGTAACGTTTCCCGATAATCTGACTGTTGAACCTGACCTGAATACCGTTATAGCCGCCAGCCGCGATTTGTTGGTTGTTGTACCGAGTCATGTTTTCGGCGATGTGCTGACGC
Source organism: Pantoea sp. SGAir0180 (assembly GCF_043546245.1). NCBI lineage: Bacteria > Pseudomonadati > Pseudomonadota > Gammaproteobacteria > Enterobacterales > Erwiniaceae > Pantoea > Pantoea sp. SGAir0180. Next base: position 3,875,102 of record NZ_CP028071.1, read on the forward strand.
AGATAAAGCCCGGTTTACGTGATGACTCACGCATCGTCTGGGCAACGAAAGGACTGGAGAAGGAAACGGGTCGTCTGCTGCAGGATGTTGCCCGCGACATTTTGGGCGAAACGATTCCACTGGCCGTCATCTCCGGCCCCACTTTTGCAAAAGAACTGGCAGCGGGTTTACCGACAGCGATTGCGCTGGCGGCTACTGACGCGCAGTTCGCAGAGGATTTACAACAGCGACTGCACTGCGGCAAAAGCTTTCGTGTCTATAACAATCCCGATTTTATTGGGGTTCAACTGGGCGGCGCGGTGAAAAACGTCATTGCTATCGGTGCTGGCATGTCTGATGGCATCGGCTTTGGCGCGAATGCACGCACAGCGTTAATTACGCGCGGGCTGGCCGAGATGAGTCGTCTGGGTGCGGCATTAGGCGCAGATGCCACAACATTTATGGGCATGGCCGGTTTGGGCGATCTGGTGCTGACCTGTACTGATAACCAATCGCGCAATCGCCGTTTTGGCATGATGCTCGGGCAGGGTGAAGATGTCGATAGCGCACAACGCATTATCGGACAAGTTGTAGAAGGCTACAGAAATACCAAAGAAGTCAAAGCGCTGGCTGCACGCACAGGGGTTGAAATGCCTATCACCGAACAGATTTATCAGGTGCTCTATTGCGGAAAACCGGCACGAGATGCAGCATTAAGCCTGCTGGGGCGTTCACGGAAGGACGAAAACAGCACAAACTAAAGCAGGAAGCCAAGCGTCATCACCTGTAGCGCCGGTCAAGGCGCTTTTTTTATCGGGAGAAAACAGCATGTCGTCTGATGAGTTAGAACTGGTCTGGAACAACATTAAGGCAGAAGCACGCGCGCTGGCAGACTGCGAGCCAATGCTGGCCAGCTTTTATCATGCGACATTGCTTAAGCATGAGAATCTGGGCAGCGCCCTGAGCTATATGCTGGCCAATAAGCTGGCGAATCCAATCATGCCTGCTATTGCGATTCGTGAAGTTGTCGAAGAGGCCTACCGAAAAGATCCCTCAATGATTGCTTCCGCTGCCTGCGATATTCAGGCCGTACGCCAGCGCGATCCTGCGGTTGATAAATATTCGACGCCGCTGCTGTATCTGAAAGGTTTTCATGCGCTTCAGGCCCATCGTATCGGGCACTGGCTTTGGAATGAAGGCCGACGCGCCTTAGCCGTTTACCTGCAAAATGAAGTGTCCGTTTCCTTTGCTGTGGACATTCATCCGGCCGCAAAAATTGGACACGGGATCATGCTGGATCACGCTACGGGTATTGTGATCGGTGAAACGGCCGTCGTGGAAAACGATGTCTCCATCCTGCAGTCGGTGACGCTCGGCGGGACCGGTAAAACCAGCGGCGACCGTCATCCGAAAATTCGCGAAGGCGTCATGATTGGCGCAGGTGCAAAAATTCTGGGCAATATTGAAGTTGGTCGCGGTGCCAAGATTGGTGCTGGCTCTGTTGTGCTGCAACCCATTCCGCCTCACACCACCGCCGCTGGCGTGCCTGCGCGCATCGTTGGCAAGCCCGGCAGTGAAAAGCCGTCCATGGATATGGACCAGCATTTCAGCGGCAATGGCGCAGGCTTTCAGTTTGGTGACGGAATTTAGGACTTAATCAACGCGCCAGCGTAGTCGAGTTGGCGCCAGGCTTCGTATACCACCACGGATACCGCATTTGATAAATTCATACTGCGGCTTTCCGCCCGCATGGGAATCCGTATTTTTTGCTCTGCAGGCAGCGTCTGTAGCACCTCTGCGGGCAAGCCCCGACTCTCTGGACCAAACAGCAGATAATCTCCCTGCTGCCAGGCGACGGCACTGTGCGCGGGCGTCCCCTTCGTTGTCAACGCAAACAGCCGCGCAGGTTGCTCGGTCATCATGAACGCCTGAAAATCAGCATGGAACTTAATGGCGGTGAACTCGTGGTAATCCAGTCCCGCGCGACGAAGGCGCTTGTCGTCCCAGGCAAAACCCAGCGGTTCGATAAGGTGAAGCTGGAAGCCGGTATTGGCGCACAGGCGAATAATATTACCTGTATTGGGTGGAATTTCTGGTTCAAAGAGTACGATGTTAAGCATAAGGCCCCCGGTAACGAGGGCCGAAGCATAGCAAATTATTGTCTGCCAGAGGAGTAAAGTGGCAGCCAGATTGTCAGACGCAGACCACCCAGTGGGCTGTCATCTGCTTTTACCCAGCCACGATGCTGCTGAATGGCCGTTTCCACAATGGCCAGCCCCAGGCCGGTGCCGCCGGACTCTCGGTCGCGCGCCTCGTCAGTGCGGTAAAACGGTCGGAATATCTGCTCACGATCTTCCGGGCTCACGCCGGGACCATCGTCGTCAACGTGAACGGTAATGCCTGAAATATCAACGGAAAAACTGACGCTGATATGGGTATGAGAGTAGCGCAACGCATTCCGCACGATATTCTCCAGCGCACTTTCAAGCGCATGGGGGTTACCATACAAAGGCCATGGCCCCGGAGGATAAGGGATCTCCAGTGTCTTACCCATTTGTTCCGCTTCAAATCGGGCGTCTTCCAGCACGCCGTTCCACAGCTGATTTGCCTTCATGGCCTCGCTGACCAGCGCGTTCTTATGCTGGGTCCTCGACAGCACCAGTAGGTCATTAATCATGCCATCGAGGCGTTGTGCTTCCGTCTCTATACGTTCCAGCTCTTTGCCTTCACCATGACGGCGGCGCAGCAGGGCGGTCGCCAGCTGTAATCGCGTTAGCGGCGTGCGTAATTCGTGGCTGATATCAGACAGTAAGCGCTGCTGACCGTTCATCATCCGTTCCAGCGCACTGACCATCTGGTTAAAGCTGGAACCTGCCGCCAGAAATTCCTGTGGGCCTGATTCCAGTTCAGGATGCTGGCGCAGATTACCGCTGGCAACTTCGTCCGCGGCATATTTAAGTTTCCGTGCAGGACGCGCCAGGCTCCATGCCAGCCACAACAGAAGCGGTGAGCTAATCAGCATGGTAACAATGAGCAGCAGCAAAGGGCGATCAAACAACAGATTAATAAAATCCAGCTGAGAGCTGCTGGCGGGGCGGATCAGATACAGCTGATAGTTATCCTCTCCATCCCGGACGGCGAAAGGACCTACCATCTCTACCCGGCCATATTTCTTCTTCTGTGGGTGATCGGCGTTATCTGACTGACCGATGAAGTTACGAATGACCTGCATTTCATTATGCTGTGCGCCGATGACCCGGCCTTCGCTGGTGACCAGGAGTAAACGTTGGCCGGGTGGAGCCCACTTCTCAATAGCGCGAAATAAGCGCCGCCACCACATCAAATCATTAGGCGGATCGCGTGACAGCTCGGCTTCAACGTGCTGCTCGATCATCGTGCCCTGGCGCTGCTCGCTTTCCAGCAGCGCCGTCATCTGGCGTGAATCAAGCTTAGGTACCATGAGCACCAGCATCAATACCAGTGCCAGCGTCAGCCAGAAAATAGCAAAGATGCGGGTAGTCAAACTGCCTATCATGATGCCGAAACCATCAAATAACCGCGGCCACGTAAGGTCTTGAACCACGGATGCCCATCGCGACGTTCAGGGAGTTTACGGCGCAGGTTCGAGATGTGCATATCGATGGCACGGTCAAAAGGCGTCAGGCGTTTGCCCAGCACCTCCTGGCTAAGATGCTCGCGCGAGACAACCTGACCTAAATGCTGAGCCAAAAGGTACAACAGGGTGAATTCTGTGCCGGTGAGATCCAGCGTTTCGTTATCGAAACTGGCTTCCTGACGGCCCGGGTTCAGGCGCAGGCAGTCCACTTCCAGCGTAGGTGAGCTGTTATCGTGCTGCTGCTGTTGTTCGCTCCAGTTCGAACGGCGCAGGATAGCGCGTATGCGCGCAACCAGCTCCCGATCGTTAAAGGGCTTAGGCAGATAGTCATCGGCGCCCAGCTCAAGGCCCAGCACACGATCAAGCTCGCTTCCGCGGGCGGTAAGCATAATCACAGGTGTTTGATACTGCTGGCGTAATTCTTTCAGAGTGTCGATACCGTTTTTCTTGGGCATCATGACATCCAGTAAAAGCAAATCAATTGAGTTATCGAGCAGATTCAGTGCTTGCTCACCATCGCTGGCAACCACCACTTCAAACCCTTCCATTTCTAATAGTTCTTTTAAAAGCGAAGTCAATTCGCGGTCATCATCTACCAACAGGATTTTATTCATTTTTGTAGCCCTCCGCAGGCAAAATAGCGTGTTCCTATGATACCAATCCATCGCTTTACGTACTTTTACACCCCCTGACGGATGTTTGCAGCTATCGCCGTACACTGGCTACCGTTGAATCGCAAAACAGAACGAACTGGAGTAAACGATGCGCAAATTAACCGCCGTCGTTCTTGCCTCAGCGATGGTTCTCAGTCACGCCAGCGCAGGAGCAGCAGAGTCGATGGTGCTTGACGAGGTGCATCACGGCGGATTTACGACAGGCAGTATGACGCAAAATTCGCAAAGTCACATGTTCGACGGCATTGAGTTGACGGAACATCAACGACAACAAATGCGTGACCTTATGCAGCAAGCCCGACATGACCGTCCGGCAACGAATATTGATGATATCGCAGCCATGCACGATTTGGTGACGGCAGATAAATTTAACGAAGCGGCCATACGTGATAAGGCAGAGGCCCTCGCCAAAGTTCAGGTTGAACAGCAAGTTGAGATGGCGAGAGTGCGTAATCAGATGTACCACCTGTTAACGCCTGAGCAGCAGGCCGCGTTACAGAAGAATTATGAGCAGCGCCTGAATGCCATGCGTAAGCTCTCAAGTTTGCAGCCAGCTTCGACGCTGCAACCCGTAAGTCGTACCAGTAGTAACCAGTAGTAAATAGTATCCCTGTTTTCCTTGCCATAGACACATCCCTGTCTTCCCCCTCATGATGAGGGGGTTTTTTTTATCTCTTTTTCGCCATTATTTACTGTAGTTTTACAGTGCGCGAAAAAATGATCTGGACGATTGAATGGCAACGTTTTTTTATTTTTCTTACGCACGCTTTCCTGTCTGTTATTATTGTCTTGCCGATCTGTTTTACAGGTCGTGAGTTATTTCCAATCGATTGATAAATATAAAGATTACATTAATTTATTTATGCATTTTCCTTGCTTTTCAAGGGGCTGTAAATATCCCGCTCCGCTTGCACCTTATCCGGCCTCGCCTACACTTATATTGTCTCAGCAAGGAAGCCGATGCACTTCTGAAATTAACGGAGAGCAGCAACCACATCATGTAGTCCGAATTAATCTATTAATGGAGTAAATTATGGCAGAGCATCGTGGTGGTTCAGGTAATTTCGCAGACAACCCGCAAAAAGCCTCTGAAGCCGGTAAAAAAGGCGGAAAGAGCAGCGGCAACGGCGGCGGCGGTAATTTCAAAAATAACCCCGAAAAAGCCTCCGAAGCGGGCAAGAAAGGCGGCAAAAAATAATTTTGCTGAGCACTGAACCAAATCTGCACGTTGATTTGGCGCTTACTTAGGTAAGCAATCCTTCGCCCCATCGTTACCCGATGGGGCGAAGTCGTATTATCTCTTCCCATCTTATCCCTCATCACTCTGTCCGAACGGTATCAGTCGGGCGCATCGCCTGCGTCAGTGTTAAACTTAGCCCTTCTCTGCTGTTATTTTATCTCTTCAGTCATGATGTTCATGGAGTGTGGCATGCAGGCTTCGTATGGAAAGTGGGTTAAATCTGCGGCGATTGCGGCGACGCTGCTGGCGACAACCTTGTTAATTATCAAGATTTTTGCCTGGTGGTATACCGGATCGGTTAGCCTGCTGGCTGCCATGGTTGATTCGCTGGTGGACATTGCCGCTTCCCTGACAAACCTGCTGGTGGTGCGCTATTCCCTTCAGCCCGCTGACGCCGATCACACCTTTGGCCACGGTAAAGCGGAATCGCTGGCCGCCCTGGCGCAAAGCATGTTCATTTCAGGTTCGGCACTTTTCCTCTTTCTGACGGGTATTCAGCATCTCGCTTCCCCGAATGAACTGCGATCGCCCGGTATGGGCATTATCGTGACGGTGCTGGCTCTCATTTCGACATTACTGCTGGTGGCTTTCCAGCGCTGGGTCGTACGAAAAACACGCAGTCAGGCGATTCGCGCCGATATGCTGCATTATCAATCCGATGTTTTCATGAACGGGGCAATTTTGGTCGCGCTGGTGTTAACCAGCTACGGATTCGCTCGCGCCGATGCACTGTTTGCGCTGGGCATTGGCGTGTATATTCTCGTCAGCGCACTTCGGATGGGCTATGAAGCCGTTCAGTCCCTGTTGGACAGAGCCTTACCCGATGAAGAACGACAACATATTATTGCGATTTCATCAAACTGGCCCGGTGTGCAAGGCGTTCATGATGTGCGGACGCGTCAGTCTGGCCCGACGAAATTTATTCAGCTTCACGTAGAGCTGGAAGATCAATTACCGTTAGTGCAGGCACACCGAATCGCCGATCAGGTTGAAAAAGCATTACGCGAAGCCTTTCCCGGGTCGGACGTCATTATTCATCAGGATCCCTGTTCTGTGGTACCGTCAGAGAAACAAGATGCATTCAATTTCTGACGCACAGGAAAGACGTTAGAAAGATGAAAATGACATGCAGCTAACATTGCTAAAAAAATTAGTGAAAAGTTGTCTGACCTGAATCAATTCAGCATCAGGCCTTTGATATACTATCTGCCATCATATGTCGCGCTTACCACATCAGTGTTCATCAGCGTTGCACAGGCCGGATTAACCCTTAGTTTTGAACAATCCAGAGGTTGTCATGATCAAAAAAATTGGTGTACTGACCAGCGGCGGTGACGCCCCAGGCATGAACGCAGCCATTCGCGGTGTAGTTCGCTCCGCATTAAGCGAAGGGCTGGAAGTTTTTGGTATCTATGACGGCTATCAGGGTTTATATGAAGATCGCATGATCAACCTCGACCGCTACAGTGTGTCAGATATGATCAATCGCGGCGGCACGTTCCTGGGTTCTGCACGTTTTCCTGAGTTTCGTAATGATGATGTCCGCCAGGTAGCAATCGAGAACCTGAAAAAGCGGGGCATTGATGCCTTAGTGGTGATCGGTGGCGACGGTTCGTATATGGGGGCCAAGCGGCTCACCGAAATGGGCTTTCCGTGTATCGGTCTGCCAGGCACGATTGACAACGACGTGGCCGGGACAGATTACACCATCGGCTACTTTACGGCGCTGGAAACGGTCGTCGAAGCCATTGACCGCCTGCGTGATACGTCGTCATCGCATCAGCGCATCTCGATTGTTGAAGTCATGGGCCGTTACTGTGGCGACCTGACGCTGGCTGCGGCTATTGCCGGGGGATGTGAATTTATCGTGTTACCTGAGATTCCTTACACTCGTGAGGAACTGGTGGCAGAGATTAAAGCCGGTATTGCGAAAGGTAAAAAGCACGCGATCGTAGCTATTACGGAGCACATCTGTGATATCGACGACCTGGCGCGTTTCATCGAAACAGAAACCAAACGCGAAACGCGCGCCACGGTACTTGGTCACATTCAGCGCGGCGGCGCGCCCTGCGCTTATGACCGCATTCTTGCGTCGCGCATGGGTGCCTATTCGATTGAGTTGCTGATGCAGGGCTACGGTGGCCGGTGTGTAGGTATCCAGAATGACAAGATGGTCCATCACGATATCATTGATGCCATTGAAAATATGAAACGTCCATTTAAGCGTGACTGGATGGATACGGCTAAGCAGCTGTACTAAGTATTACCGGGCATGCTTAACGGCATGCCCTTATGCCTTCCTCATATTCCCCAAAGTTATAACCGCTTATTTTTAATTCTTTTAGCTATAATCACGTTTATGTCACGCTTGTCTCATCATGAATGGGGAGAGTGCGCAATGAATAAATGGGCCGTGGGTTTAGGGTTGTTACTGGCATCTGGCAGTGTTCTGGCGAAGGATATTCAGCTGCTAAACGTTTCTTATGATCCTACCCGGGAACTCTACGAGCAGTACAACAAGGCCTTTAGCGCGCACTACAAACAGGAAACGGGCGACAACGTGCTCATCCGCCAGTCGCACGGCGGTTCAGGTAAACAGGCGACTTCTGTCATCAACGGTATTCGTGCTGATGTGGTGACGCTGGCGCTGCAGTCGGACGTTGATGCAATTGCTGATCGCGGTCGTATTGATAAAGACTGGATTAAACGTCTGCCCGACAACTCCGCGCCTTATACCTCCACGATTGTCTTTTTGGTGCGTAAAGGCAATCCTAAAGGCATCCATGACTGGAGCGATCTTATCAAGCCCGGCGTTTCGGTGATTACCCCAAATCCTAAAACGTCAGGCGGCGCTCGCTGGAATTACCTGGCTGCCTGGGGCTGGGCACTGGATCATAACAACGGCGATCAGGCAAAAGCACAGCGTTACGTGAAAGATCTGTTTAAGCATGTTGAAGTGCAGGATTCCGGTGCGCGCGGCGCAACCAATACCTTTGTAGAGCGCGGTATTGGTGATGTCCTGATCGCCTGGGAAAACGAAGCCTACCTGGCGGTCAATAAACTGGGTAAAGACAAATTTGAAATTGTGACGCCAAGTGAATCGATTCTCGCGGAGCCAACTGTGTCCGTCGTGGATAAGGTGGTCGATGAGAAGGGAACGCGTCAGGTGGCGGAAGCCTATCTGAAATATCTCTACTCGACGGAAGGGCAGACGATTGCGGCTGAAAACTATTATCGTCCGCGCAATGAAGAGGTCGCGAAGAAGTTCGCCAGTACGTTTGCGCCGGTAAAACTGTTTACCATCGACGATAAGTTTGGCGGCTGGGCGAAGGCGCAAAAAACGCACTTCGCTGATGGCGGCACCTATGATCAGATCATGAAGCCGTAATCCTTACCGGTTATTCTTGAAGCCAGCGGAAACGCTGGTTTTTTTATGCGTGACATTTACGCGCTGTCAGGTGAGGATGCGAATGAAAACAGTCAGGGGAAGATAACAATGCAGGCAAATCGTCGGGCCTTCATCATCATTGCGCTTCTGCTGGTATTGATTGGCGCAGGGATCCTGGTTGCGGCTACGCATGTTAAAACGAATGCGGATGCGCTTTGGCAAATCGTCAGTGAAAAGTGTCTGCCCGATCAGCTCACGCATGGTCAACCCGCGCCGTGTCAGCACGTTGATCTGCAGCACCGCTACGCGCTGTTGAAAGACCGAAACGGCCCCCTTCAGTATCTGCTCATCCCCATTGATAAAATCACCGGAATCGAAAGCCCACAGTTGCTCCGTTCAGACACGCCGAATTATTTTGACCTGGCCTGGCAGGACAGAGGCGTCGTGGCGCAAAAATATGGCAAGCCTATCAACGACAGTGTGCTGTCACTGGCCATCAATTCCCAGTACGGCCGTACCCAGAATCAGCTTCATATTCATCTTTCATGCCTTCGGCCTGATGTGAGAAAGCAACTGGATGCGCTGACACCCACGTTCACACCGGAATGGAAAGCCGTCACCTTTCTCAGTCATCCTTATCACGTGCGTACGCTGAGTGAAGCCGAGCTGGCAGAGCAAAGCGTATTTATCCGTCTGGCCGCTGAGATACCGCATGCACGCGATGAGATGGGCCGCTACGGCCTCGCGTTAGCGCGCTTGTCTGATGGGCGGTTGATACTGATGGCAGTGGAGCGCAACTGGCTGTTGTTAAATAAAGGTTCCGCTGAGGAAGTGCAGGATCACGACTGCGCGTTACTGCAACCCATAAAAAAAGCGGCCTGATTTGGCCGCTCAGAATGGACTAAGCGCCAGGTCAGCCTTGTTTGGCTGCCGCGGCTGCTTTAACGATGACCGCAAATGCATCGGCTTTCAGTGACGCACCGCCAACCAGGGCACCGTCAATGTCCGGCTGCGTAAACAGCTCGGCTGCATTTTTATCGTTGACTGAACCACCGTACTGAATAATCACTTGCTCAGCGACAGCAGCATCTTTTTTCGCGATATGGTCACGAATGAATTTGTGAACGGCCTGCGCCTGCGCTGGGGTGGCTGATTTACCCGTGCCAATCGCCCAGACGGGTTCGTAAGCGATAACCGCATCTTTAAATGCTTCGGCACCCTGAGTGGTCAGTACAGCATCAAGCTGACGTGCACACACTTCTTCGGTTTTGCCTGCTTCATTTTCGGCTTCGGTTTCGCCGATGCACAGAACCGGCACCAGACCCGCTGCTTTTAAGACGGCAAATTTTTTCGCAATGAATTCATCGCTTTCTTTATGGTAAGTGCGGCGTTCTGAGTGACCAATGATGATGTACTTCGCGCCAATATCTTTCAGCATCTCAGCGGAAATCTCGCCGGTAAATGCGCCAGACAGGTTTACATCAACGTTTTGAGCACCCAGTGCAATATGGCTACCGGAGACAGCATGTTTAGCCTGATCAAGATAGAGCGCAGGGGGGGCAATAGCAACGCCACAGCCTTCCACGCCCGACAGTTCTTTGCGCAGACCGTCGATCAGTTCGGCTGTCATATGCTTGCTGCCATTCAACTTCCAGTTACCCATAACCAGTGGATGTCGCATTCTATCCTCCGCATAACGCGATACATGAAATGGCGCTGCCCTGGGGCAACGTTGTCTGCCAGACAGTATAGAGATCAAATAATGCCATGGCTTTGCTTTTCGTCATTTTTGCCCCGTCCATCAGGGCGTAGCCAGCGCCAGTTTTACCGGCTCAATGGCAAAGGTGAGTCCTTTATCCCCGTTATCTGAAACCACGAAACGCAGTGCGCCTTCAACGTGCTCATAGTATCGTGAGCCTTTACCGGCTTTAAGCAGCGTTTCCAGCTTTTTTCGCCCTTCTTCCTGCGTGAGTCCCGGCACAAAAAAACGTAACATGGCGGTCATATAATCAAGCGCCTTAGCCTGCGAGGCACTCTGGTCAGGCCCCGGAATCGGCAGCCACGTGATCTGCAATGTTTTGATTTTGCCCGTGCCCGGCTCAAGCGCCGTAGAAGAATAAAGGGTTTCATTAATTTTGGTGGCGGCGCGTGTCAGATCGCTCTTTTCATCGCGCGTATCAATGGCACTGTATTCCCTGAGCGGCAATTGGGGATTGGCCAGGTTGTATTTTTCACGAAACTGGCCAATGGTCATGTCCAGCGTGGGTGCGCCCGGTAACAGATAGGGTGCGGTTGGCATGTGTTCAGCCTTGTCGAGGGGTTGCGGATCGGCGGCAAATACCGGAACCGTCAGCGCGACGCTCAGCAACAGTACGCCTGGCAAATTCTTCATTTTGTCGGCTCTGACCAATAAACTCGATGCCAAATTAGAACGGTTTTTATCTTCAAGGTCAAAAGTGTGCAGCGTAAAATTTTGTCTAAGGAAAGTGCATGATAATCCAGCAATGGTTTTTCTCTTTTCGCGGGCGCGTAGGGCGTCGGGATTTTTGGCTCTGGCAGGCAATCTGGGTACTGCTAACCAGCCTGCTGTTTTTCCTGGCAGGTAACGATCTGCTGGACACTCAGATGGCTGCGTTTGGCATCGTCTGCTTATTGTGGCCTGCCAGCGCGATTGTGGTTAAACGCCTGCACGATCGCGATCGCCGGGGCTACTGGGCTCTGCTGCTGATTGCCGCCTGGCTACTGATGGCAGGCAACTGGAGCATGACGGGAGAAGTGTTACAGTGGCTCATCGGGCGCGTACTGCCCTTTATTATCCTGGCCGGATTGATTCTGGATCTGGGGGTGTTTCGTGGCACCGTCGGCGACAACCGCTTTGGTGCCGCGCCGGTGCCCTTGCGTCTGAAACGCGCGCCTTACCAGTAGTTTTCGCTGGTGATATGGCCGGGTTTGCGCTTAAGGTGCTTGCGCATACCGCGCGTCTCTTTCAGTAACTGCTGCGTATCACGTACCATCTGTGGATTACCACAAACCATGACATGGCTGGTCTCTGCGTCAATGGCTAACCCTGCTGCCTGCTCCAGCTTGCCATTCTCAATCAGGGCCGGAATGCGTCCCGTCAGCGACCCCAGACTTTCCTCACGGCTGACAACCGTGATGATCTGCAACTTACCGTTATAGATTTGCTGGAGTTGCTGCATCAGCGGTAAAAAGCTCAGGTCGGCGGCATAACGGGCGGCATGGACCAGGACGATATTATCGAAGCGATCCAGGCCTTCGCCCTGTTGCAGGATCGACAAGTAAGGGCCCACGGCGGTACCGGTCGCCAGCATCCATAATGTTTGACACTCAGGGACTTCATCCAGAATAAAAAAGCCCGCCGCATCTTTGGTGATCATCACCTGATCACCGGGGCGCAGCGCCTGCAGATGCGGGCTTAATTTGCCGTCGGGTACGGTGACTAAGTAGAACTCAAGCAGGTCGTCATTGGGTGCATTGACGTAAGAGTAAGCTCGCTGCACACGTTCGCCCTCAATTTCGAGTGCCAGTTTTGCGTACTGTCCGGCATGGAAGGGGGCAATCGGTGCCTTAACCCGCAGGCTAAACAGCGCATCGGTCCAGTTTTTCACTTCCTTCACTTGCGCATTGATCCACTCGGCCATAGTGACTCCTTAAGCGTTGATAGTCAGGCGGATAAACATCTTCGCTACTGCTCTGACAGATTACCAGTCGGTAACGGGGCAAAGGCTCTAATCGACAAACTGTAATATTAAGTTTACATCCTGGTTGCATTTATTGACGTGAATGGCGCACCCACTTTGTGTGAATCACTCGCTTTGTCACGTAATCCTGATATTTTCCTGCCACAACCTGTTTCAGCCGTTAGTTGTGCTGTTTAAACGTTCCTTTTCATACAGAATTTTTGTTCAATGATGATGAAGAAGATAGAAAATCGCCCGTTGTTGATCATGCTCATCGCATTGGTCGCAGTAGGGCAGATGGCTCAGACCATTTATGTGCCGGCAATGGCGGCAATGGCGGACGCACTGCAGGTGCGTAACGGCATGATGCAACATGTCATGGCGGCCTATTTAATGACCTATGGTGGATCGCAGCTGATCTATGGCCCGTTGTCTGACAGCGTAGGACGCCGTCCGGTGATCCTGGCGGGCATGGCGATCTTTATGATCGGATCAATGATCGCCTTACTGGCTTCATCACTGGATATGCTGGTCATTGGCAGTGCGATTCAGGGCGCGGGCACTGGCGTGGCCGGGGTGATAGCGCGGACCATGCCGCGCGACCTCTATAATGGCCATGCGTTACGTCAGGCGAACAGCTGGCTCAACATGGGCGTGCTTGCCAGCCCGTTAGTCGCGCCAGTGATTGGCGCAGCGTTGACACAACTGTTTGGCTGGCATGCCTGTTTCGCTTTTTTACTGCTGTTATGCATGATCGTGACGGTGACTATGGCGTGCTGGTTGCCGGAAACACGCCCGGTCAGCGCCGAAGTAACGCCGTTCCTTAAACGTTACATTCGTCTGTTACGCGATGCGAATTTTGTCCGCTATCTGGTACTGCTGATTGGTGCGCTGTCAGGCATTGCCGTCTTTGAGGCCAGCTGTGGTGTGCTGCTGGGCGGCGTACTGGGTCTGAACAGTTTTACCGTCAGTATCTTGTTCATTCTGCCCATCCCGGCCGCCTTCTTTGGGGCATGGTTTGCCGGGCGTGAGCAGCGTTCCTGGCACAGCCTGATGTGGTTTGGCGTCAACAGTTGCCTGCTGGCAGCAGTGCTGATGTGGGTGCCTGCCTGGTTTGGCATCATGACTATCTGGACGTTATTGATACCGGCATCGCTGTTCTTCTTTGGCGCGGGGATGCTGTTTCCCCTGGCGACATCGGGTGCCATGGAACCCTATGCCTGGCTGGCAGGAAGCGCGGGTGCATTGATTGGTGGTATGCAGAACCTGGGGTCCGGGCTGGTCGCTTCTTTGTCGGCGTTGATGCCACAGCGCGATCAGTTCAGTCTTGGCATGCTGATGTTCGTCACGGCGCTGGTGATGCTGCTCTGCTGGCTACCGCTTTCGCGCCAGCCAGCAGGTGACAATCAGGCGGTTACAGGATAAAAGGGTGCAGAGCTGGATCTTTACGGTCGAGATAATGTACAGACTGAATGCGGCGAATCGTGCGCGATTTGCCGCGTATTAACAGCGTTTCGCTGGTGGCCATATTGCCCTGACGAGTAATACCTTTCAGCAGGTCGCCGCTGGTGATGCCGGTGGCCGCAAAAACGGCATTATCATTGCGCGCCATCGTCTGAAGTGGCAGGACCTTTCCGGCTTCGATTCCCATACCAGCACACCGTTTCAGTTCATATTCGCCAATGCGGCGGTTTTCCTCCGTGTCACCTTTCACATGGTGACGTGCCAGTAATCTGCCTTGCATATCACCATCCAGCGCACGGATAACGGCGGCTGAAACCACGCCTTCAGGTGCGCCGCCAATCCCGTACATCACGTCAATTTCACTGTCCGGCATACAGGTCAGTATGGATGCCGCAACGTCGCCATCGGGAAAGGCAAAAATGCGTACGCCCAGCGCTTTAAGCTGCTGAATGACAGCGTCATGGCGCGGCTTGGCCAGGATCGATACGGTGAGCTGTGACAACGGTTTATTCATAGCGATCGCGATATTACGCAGGTTAAGCTCAAGCGGTTGGTTCAGATTTATATGGCCGCGCGCCGCCGGACCCACGATCAGCTTCTCCATATACATGTCAGGCGCATGAAGAAAGGTGCCTTTATCGCCTACGGCCATGACGGCAAGCGCATTGGCTTGTCCCATCGCCGTCATGCGTGTGCCTTCAATGGGATCGACCGCAATATCTACTGCGTCACCCTGACCGGTTCCCACTTTCTCGCCGATATAAAGCATCGGGGCTTCGTCGATTTCCCCTTCGCCAATCACAATCTGGCCGTCGATCTGGATGGTATTTAAGACGTGACGCATGGCATGGACCGCCGCACCGTCGGCCGCGTTTTTGTCGCCGCGTCCTAACCATTTATAGCCTGCCAGCGCGGCAGCTTCGGTTACGCGGGAAAATTCAATGGCAAGTTCTCGTTTCATTGTAGGCACCTGACAAAAAACAGGCAGGCAGTGTAGCGGAGGGAGAAGGCGGGGAAAAGGCCCGTGACAGCCGAAGTCACGGGCATAGGGCAGATTACTCTTTTTCTTCCCACGCTTGCGCGCGCGCAACGGCTTTTTTCCAGCCGGCGTAGCGGAAGTTACGCTCTGTGGTTTCAAGAGTTGGACGGAATTCGCGCTCAACGACAGCTTTAGCACGGACTTCATCCAGGTCTTTCCAGAAGCCAACGGCCAGACCTGCCAGATAGGCGGCACCCAGCGCTGTGACTTCGCGCACTTCTGGACGCTCAACGCGCGTACCCAGAATGTCAGACTGGAACTGCATCAGGAAGTTATTGGCAACGGCACCACCGTCGACACGGAGTGACTGAAGACGTGTGTTAGCATCGTTTTGCATGGCTTCAAGGACGTCACGCGTCTGGTAAGCGATGGACTCCAGTGTTGCACGGATGATGTGGTTTGCATTCGCACCACGTGTCAGGCCGAACAGCGCACCACGCGCATAGGGATCCCAGTAAGGTGCGCCCAGACCGGTAAAGGCTGGCACCATATATACGCCGTTGGAATCTTTCACTTTCATCGCGAAATATTCAGAGTCAGCTGCATCGCTAATCAACTTCATCTCATCGCGTAACCACTGAATGGCTGCACCACCGATAAAGACGGCACCTTCCAGCGCGTAGTTCACTTCTCCACGCGGGCCACAGGCAATAGTCGTCAGCAGACCGTGCGTTGAGGTCACCGCTTCGGTACCGGTGTTCATCAGCATAAAGCAGCCAGTGCCGTAGGTGTTTTTCGCCATTCCCGGCTGCACGCACATTTGACCATAAAGCGCAGCCTGCTGGTCACCTGCAATACCGGCGATAGGAATACGCGTACCGCCTTTACCACCGATGTTGGTCTGTCCGTATACTTCAGACGAAGATTTCACTTCTGGTAACATTTCACGCGGGATATCAAGGACATCCAACAGGCGTTGATCCCATTCAAGTGTGTGGATGTTGAACAACATGGTACGTGAGGCATTCGTGTAATCGGAGATATGCACACGTCCCTGAGTCATTTTCCAGACCAGCCAGGTATCCACAGTACCGAACAGCAATTCGCCACGTTTTGCACGCTCACGCGCACCTTCAACGTTATCAAGAATCCATTTTACTTTGGTGCCGGAGAAGTAGGGGTTAATCACCAGACCCGTGGTGTGCTGAATGTATTCTTCCAGCCCTTCACTCTTCAGCTTGTGACAGTAGTCAGCGGTACGGGGATCCTGCCAGACAATGGCATTATAAACTGGCTTGCCCGTTTCTTTATCCCAGACGATGGTCGTTTCACGCTGGTTCGTAATGCCGATAGCG
Source organism: Pantoea sp. SGAir0180 (assembly GCF_043546245.1). NCBI lineage: Bacteria > Pseudomonadati > Pseudomonadota > Gammaproteobacteria > Enterobacterales > Erwiniaceae > Pantoea > Pantoea sp. SGAir0180. The sequence continues at coordinate 3,891,498 of NZ_CP028071.1, forward strand.
GCGATTTCATCAGAACGAATATCAGCATGGGCCAGCACTTCTACGAGCGTTGAACTCTGGGACGCCCAAATATCCATAGGGTCATGTTCTACCCAGCCTGCTTTGGGATAGATTTGAGTAAATTCGCGTTGCGATACCGCCACAATGTTAGCGTCATGATCCAGCACAACAGCGCGTGAACTGGTTGTGCCCTGATCCAGAGCGACGATGTATTTTTTATCGGTGGTAGTCATAAATTCATTCCTGATGATAAAAGTGGAACTTACGCTTTACGTTCATGCGCGGACGCAATCGGTTTGTCAGTGGTGGGTGAGGCAATCACCGCGCCGGGTAAATGGCGACCAATCAGGGCGCGATAACCAAAGGCACCCAGGCAAGCACCGACCAGTGGACCAAAAATTGGCACAAGGAAATAAGGGATCTGATGGCCGCCAGTAAAGGCAACGGAGCCCCAGCCAGCCAGCCATTCGAAAACTTTAGGTCCGAAATCACGAGCCGGGTTCAGTGCAAAGCCGGTCAGTGGACCCATTGAACCGCCAATCACTGCTACCAGCAGGCCAATCAACAGGGGTGCCATTGGACCACGTGGAACGCCGTTGCCGTCATCCGTCAACGCCATAATCACAGACATCAATACCGCGGTGATGACCATTTCTACCAGGAACGCCTGGCCCACGGAAATCTGTGGATTGGGATAGGTAGAGAAAATGCCGGCCAGACTCAGGCTTTCAACTGAACCGCGCACCATGTTATGACTTTGTTCGAAATTGATAAACAAGCTGTAGTAAAGACCATATACCAGCGCTGCGCCACAGAATGCGCCTGCGACCTGAGACAGGATATAAGGCACGACTTTGCGGCCTTCAAAATTAGCGAAAAGACAGAGTGCAATCGTAACGGCTGGATTGAGGTGGGCGCCTGATACGCCAGCACTGAGGTAGACCGCCATTGAAACGGCTAAGCCCCAGATGATACAGATTTCCCATTGGCCAAAAGAGGCACCAGCCAGCTTAAGCGCGGCAACACAACCCGCGCCGAAAAACAGGATCAAACCGGTACCCAGAAATTCGGCAATACACTGACCTTTGAGTGTGGTTGTAGTCTGACTCATGATAGTTGTTCCTGAAGCGAGGTTAAATTTTATCAGTTTTTGTTCTCAGTCCGTGAGTCACCCATCTTCGTTGTAGGGCTGATGTTAATTTATCGTTAACGAGCATAAACGAGAAATAGCGAAATCAATTTTTGTGTGGCGCGTCAAAAAAATGCGCGTTTTCGCGTGTTTTAGTTTTCTTTAAGCGCCATTAAGTGCCTTTCTGCGGGCTTTCTTCAGGCTCTGACAGTAATGTGCGCCGCAAAAAGTGGTTTTTAGGGATAGGCTGAAAAGTGGTACTGACGGTGGACTGCAGGCCTGCGTTGCTGGACTTGCGGGATGAGGCTACATACAATCGGGACAACGTTGCTGGTAAACGCCTTGTGTGCGAAAGCTGGCATCATCAACGCCTTGCAGGATTTTAGGAGAGGTCAGAAAGATGTCATTTGAAGTGTTTGAGAAACTGGAAGCGAAAGTACAGCAGGCGATTGATACTATCACCTTGCTGCAAATGGAAATTGAAGAGCTGAAAGAGCAGAACAACAACCTGCGCAATGAGGCGCAGAACGCAGCCGGCAACCACGAAGCTCTGATGCGTGAAAATCAGCATTTGAAAGAGGAGCAGCATGTCTGGCAAGAACGCCTGCGTGCCTTGTTGGGAAAAATGGAAGAGGTTTAAGCCTCTGCTGATACGAAAACGGGTGCCATTGGCACCCGTTTTCGTTTGCAGATATTATTCAATATCAAGCGGGTCTTCCGACAAAATCATCCCGGTGTTGTCCGCATAAAGGTGATCGCCTGAGAAAAAAGTGACGCCACCAAAATTCACGCGCACATCGCTTTCACCAATCCCTTCGCCCGCTGCGCCCACCGGAATGGCTGCAATGGCCTGGATACCAATTTCCAGCTCTTCCAGTTCGTCAACCTGACGAACTGAGCCGTAAACGACGATGCCTTCCCACTCATTCTGTGCTGCCAGACGCGCAAGTTGTGCATCCACTAACGCACGCCGCACTGAGCCTCCACCATCAATTAACAGTACGCGACCCCGGCCATTTTCTTCCAACAGATCGTAAAGCAGGCCGTTATCTTCAAAGCATTTCACTGTGGTTATCTGACCGCCGAATGAGGTCCGCCCACCGAAATTTGAGAAAAGCGGTTCAACAACATTCACTTCTTCGTGGTAGATGTCGCAGAGTTCAGAAGTATCGTATTTCATAAGGGTTTCGTCTGTTTGCCACAGGAGCGCTAAGTATATCGCTTTATGCTAATTGTTGGCAAAATCATCAACCGTAAAAAAACGGTCCTGCATCAATCGCATGCAGAAAAAAGCCCAGACGTAATGTCTGGGCTTTGATACAACGCATGGACGCGGAGAGTTACAGAATAAAGCGGCTTAAATCTTCATCTGCAACCAGTTCATCCAGATGCTTGCCGACGTAATCAGCATCGATGGTTACGGACTCACCGCTGCGATCGCTGGCATCGTAAGAAATATCTTCCATCAGGCGCTCCAGTACGGTATGGAGACGACGCGCACCGATGTTCTCGGTCGTTTCGTTGACCTGCCAGGCCGCTTCCGCGATGCGTCGAATACCATCGTCGGTGAAGTGAATGTTCACGCCTTCGGTATTCATCAGCGCTTTGTACTGTACGGTGACGGAGGCATTCGGTTCAGTCAGAATGCGTTCGAAATCATTGACCGTCAGCGCCTGCAGTTCAACGCGAATCGGTAAACGGCCCTGCAGCTCAGGAATCAAATCAGACGGGCTGGCCACCTGGAATGCGCCCGAGGCGATAAACAGGATATGGTCAGTTTTAACCATGCCATGTTTTGTCGACACGGTACAGCCCTCTACCAGTGGCAGCAGGTCGCGCTGGACACCTTCGCGCGAAACATCGGGGCCACCGGCGTTTTGGCCGCCGCGTTTACAGATCTTATCGATCTCATCGATGAAGACGATGCCGTGCTGTTCAACCGCGTCGATAGCATCCTGTTTCAGTTCTTCCGGGTTAACCAGCTTGGCCGCTTCCTCTTCAATCAGCAGCTTCATCGCTTCTTTGATTTTGAGTTTGCGTGGCTTTTGCTTTTGACCACCCAGATTCTGGAACATGGACTGTAGCTGGCTGGTCATCTCTTCCATGCCCGGCGGTGCCATGATTTCTACACCCGGCCCTGTTACGGCTAAGTCGATCTCAATTTCTTTATCATCAAGCTGGCCTTCACGCAGCTTCTTACGGAAAGACTGACGCGCAGATGAGGGCTCACTGGTGTGTTCAGCCTGTCCCCAGTTATTTTTTGCCGGCGGGATGAGGACATCCAGGATGCGCTCTTCCGCCATTTCTTCTGCGCGGTATTTGTTCTTCTCAATGGCCTGGCTACGCACCATTTTAATCGCGGAGTCCGTCAGGTCGCGAATGATGGAGTCGACTTCTTTACCGACATAACCCACTTCGGTGAACTTGGTAGCTTCCACCTTGATGAAGGGGGCATTAGCCAGTTTTGCCAGTCGGCGAGCAATTTCCGTTTTACCCACACCGGTCGGGCCGATCATGAGAATGTTTTTCGGTGTCACTTCGTGACGCAACTCTTCATCAAGCTGCATACGGCGCCAGCGATTACGCAGCGCGATGGCCACGGCGCGCTTGGCGCTGTCCTGACCAATGATAAAGCGGTTCAGTTCGCTGACGATTTCGCGTGGAGTCATTTCAGACATGGTTAAATCCTTACGACTTAGACGTTAATTCTTCAAAATTAACGTTGTGGTTAGTGTAGATGCAAATATCGCCAGCGATATTCAACGATTTCTCAACGATGTCACGTGCGCCCAGCTCTGTATTCTCCAGGAGTGCGCGCGCCGCCGCCTGGGCGAAGGGACCGCCTGAACCGATGGCAATAAGATCGTTTTCAGGCTGAATGACGTCACCATTACCACTGATAATCAGCGAGGCGGATTCATCGGCCACCGCCAGTAGCGCTTCAAGACGGCGCAACATCCGATCGGTGCGCCAGTCTTTTGCCAGCTCAACGGCCGCTTTCACCAGATGGCCCTGATGCATTTCAAGTTTACGTTCGAAGAGTTCAAACAGGGTAAAGGCATCGGCGGTACCGCCAGCGAAGCCAGCAATGACTTTATCGTTGTAAAGACGACGCACTTTTTTAACGTTGCCTTTCATTACGGTATTACCGAGCGTAGCCTGGCCATCACCGCCAATCACTACCTGGCCGTTGCGTCGAACACTTACTATTGTTGTCACGGGCAGACCCCTTTTACTGTCGGAAAAAAGCTCCGCGCACAAGGCGCGGAGGATCATGCAGACAGATATGGGGCGGGTTTGACGGGTTTCAACCCCCAATGGCGAGCGGAATGCAGCCGGAATGGCCTGACGCACGCAGACGTTTCAGCGTACTGTCGGCACTGGCCCGATCTTTAAAGGGCCCTACCACCACACGGTTCCAGCCGCCGCCGGAGGTGAGGCGACTTTCAAAACCTTCGAACGCCAGGGCAGCACGCACGGATTCAGCCTGTTCTGTTCCCTTGAACGAACCGCACTGCACCATCCAGCGTTGCGATGCCGCTTTTTCAGCAGGTTTCGTTTTCGCCGTATCCTGTGTCTTAGGCTGGGCGGTAGGTTCGCGTGTCACCGGCGCAGGTTGTGGCTGCTGCTGGGTATTCTGCTGTTGCTGGCGCTGCGTATGTTGTTCCTGAATCTGCTGACGCGGCTGTTGTACCTGTTGCTGACGTTGCTGCACCTGCTGTTGCTGACGCTGGAATTGTTGCACCTGTTGTTGATGCTGGTATTGCTGAACCTGTTGTTGATGTTGCAGCGTTTGCTGCCGCTGTGCCGGGGTTTGCTCGTTCCACGGGACTTCGTTCAACTGGGTAGGCTGCTGGCGCATATCTGCCTGCATTTGTTCCAGCAACTGACGTTGCTCATCCGTCAACTGGGTATGTGACTGGACTTCGCCACCCGAGGTTGGTTCGCTGGGCGTTGGAACGGTAACCTGACGATTTTCAAGCTCTTTTATGTATTTCCAGCGTTCTTCAGGCTTGGGCGGCAAGCCATTACCGTTGGCTTTATGATCCGTAATGACCGGCACATCTTCCTTCTTATGATGCGCAAGGAACCATAAACCACCGGCAAAGGTCACTAATACAGCCACCGCCAGTACAATCATAAGTTTAGAGGTGCCTGAACCGCTTTTCGTTTTTTTACCACGGCTGGGGCTTTTCTTGCGACGCGTCCCTGTTGAACGCCCGCGGCCTACATAATCTTTCTGTGCCACTCTCGTCCTGATACCCTTCAAAATATGATGCCATGTGGGCGAATCCGTTGTTACCATACGCCCGGCAAGGAGCCCGCCATGTTACTTAAGGGCTGGAACTTTGACCAGCAATGATAGCCCTAAGAATCTCCTGAAAATAGCGGAACATTTTCTGTATCAACGCCCCATTTTTGCCAATGTTGTGCTACCGCGTATCACTAATTCTGCGTCGAGTAACTTTGACCCGCTCCGCGTGCCTTTCCCCTGAAGTTCGTTCAGCAGTAGCAGCACCGCTTCCCGGCCAATGTCAAAACAGGGTTGTTTCACCGTGGTCAGCGGCGGTTCGCAGTAGCGCGACAGCTCGATGTCATCGAATCCCACCACGGACAGGTCTTCCGGCACACGTAAGCCCAGTTTTTTTGCCTGACTGATGGCACCGATGGCCATGATATCGCTGTGACAAAAGAGGGCCTGCGGGGGCTCGGCTAAGGTCATGAGCTGATTGATCGCGGCCACACCTGATTCGAAAGTGAAATCTCCCCGAACAATACAGGTCGGATCGACGCTAATCCCGCTGCGTCGTAACGCCTGTACGTAGCCCTGCAGACGATACTGACACAGGGCGACATCTTCCGGACCGGCCAGGCAGGCGATGCGTTTATGGCCTAACTCCAGCAGATGGTTAACGGCAACAAATGAGGCGGTAAGATTGTCGATATTCACCGTCGGCAACGACATCTCGGGATCGAACTCAATCGCCATCACCATGGGCGGAAGATTACGTTGTTCGTCCGGGCTGACGTCAAAAGGTAACTGCGCGCCCAGCAGCACCATGCCATCAATCTGACGTGTCAGTATCAGGTTGAGAAATGTCCACGCCTGCGGTTTCTGATGCGCACAATCGCCGATAAGCACGAGATAACCGGCTTCTGAGGCGGCGACTTCAACGCCGCGAATAATGTCGCTGAAAAAGGGATCGCAGATATTGGGGACGATCAACAAAATCGTTTGTGTGTCGTTGCGCCGGGAATGTCGTGTCATGCTTTGCGACGCATAGCCTACGGCCGCGACGGCCTGTTCCACCTTTTGACGGGTGGCCGAAGAGACTTTTTCGGGATTCATCAGCGCACGCGACACGGTAGCAGTGGAGACGCCGGCTTTTTCTGCGACGTCTTTCATGGTGGCGGCGGCCGGCGGTTGATTCTGATCCAACACATGCTCCTGATGCGTAATCGCGCATTCAACGTTCGTATCGACGGGTATAAAAATAAGCCGGGCACTATTGTTATCGATTGGCCAACAAGGCTGTTACTTAATTTGCATAAAAGTTGTGACTTATGCGACGTATTTCGATCCCGCTCGCAACCTGGCCGGTCTTAACTTTCGGTAGGATCGACATCCAGCGTCCACTTCACCTTTCGTGAGGCGGGCAAGGTTGTGACCAGCGGCAACGAACTGCTCAGCAACTGTTGCAGGCGTTTACGCGAGGGATGCTGAACCAGTAACTGCCAGCGCCAGCGGCCACTGCGTTTGGGCTGCAAGGCAGGTAACGGGCCCATAAACCACATTGACGCATCGTTATGCGGGCTGGCTTCCAGCATATTGCGTAGCTGTTGCAGAAATTCTGCAGCCTGATGATTATCCATGTCTTCTGCCCGGAATAAGGCATGGTGCGTCCAGGGAGGTAAAAAGACCGACTGGCGCTCCAGCAACGTTTGTTGTGCGAAAGCGAAGTAGCCCTGATGCAGCAGCGTTTGCAGCAGGGGATGATCAGGATGATGGGTTTGCAGTAAAACCTCACCTTGCTTACCGGCACGTCCGGCACGTCCTGCCACCTGGGTATACAGTTGAGCAAAGCGCTCCGCAGCACGGAAATCGGCTGAGAACAAGGCACCGTCTACATCCAGCAGCGACACTAAGGTGACATCCGGGAAATGATGACCTTTTGCCAGCATCTGCGTGCCAACCAGAATACGCGCGCCCCCGCGATGAACGTCGGCGAGGTGCTGTTCAAGAGCGCCTTTTCGGCTGGTGGTATCACGGTCAATGCGTGAGACAGGGACGCCGGGAAAAAGGGTGCCGAGCTGTTGCTCCAGCTGTTCCGTGCCCACACCGACCGGCAGTAAATGTGTTGAACCACATTGCGGGCACTGATGCGGCAACGGTCGTTGACTGTCACAGTGGTGGCAACGCAACTGGCGGTGATGCTGATGCAGCGTGTAATAACGGTCGCAGCGCTGGCATTCGGCGATCCAGCCGCAATCGTGACAGAGCAGAGCCGGCGAAAAACCGCGGCGGTTCAGAAACAGCAGAACCTGGTTATCGGCTTTCAGGTGCTGACGCATTTTGAAGATCAGGGCGGGTGCCAGGCCACCAGTAAGTTGTGCCCCTTTCAGGTCGATCAACTGCTGCAGTGCCGGTTTAGCATTGCCGGCACGCTTCATCAGATCAAGCTGGCGATATTTACCGTTACGCACGTTATGCAGGGTTTCCAGTGCCGGCGTTGCGGATCCCATGACAACAGGAATGTCTTCTTCATGCGCGCGGAAGACAGCCAGATCCCGTGCCTGATAGCGCCAGCCTTCCTGTTGCTTATAGGAACTGTCGTGCTCTTCATCAATAATGATCACGCCCGGTCGCGCCATGGGGGTAAAGAGCGCGGAACGCGTACCAATAATGATGGCGTTTTCCCCCCGTCGCGCCCGCAGCCACACGGACAGACGCTCGCTGTCATTAAGTCCCGAATGCAGGACATCCACCGGCGCGTCAAAACGTTCACGGAAACGGGCAATGGTTTGTGGCGTCAGGCCAATTTCCGGTACCAGCACCAGTGCCTGTTTCCCCCGCGCCAGCACATTTTCCAGTACGCTGAGATACACCTCGGTTTTACCGGAACCTGTAATTCCTGCCAGCAGCCAGGCGGCATAGTGCTCATCTTCTCCCCGAATGGCGCCCACCGCAGTCGCCTGATCGGTGTTCAGGCGCAGACGCTCACCCTTTACCGCAAACGCGGTTCGCCAGTCATGCATTTGCGGCTGGTGCTCGTGCAATTCGCAAAGCCCTTTCGCGCGCAACGCCTGCATAGCCGCCTCGGTCAGGTCATGTTCACTGACTTCATGACGATAGAGCGGTTGCTGGCGCAGCACCGCCAGGCCTTGTTGTTGTCTGGGCGCGCGTTTAAGACTTTCCGGGGACGTCGCGCGGCCCTGTTCCGTGATTTCCCAACGCCACAGGGGATCATCCTGAGCCGGTTTACCTTGTCTGAGGAGTACCGGAATGGCATGGCTGAGCACCTCACCCAGCGGAGAGTGATAATAGTCGGCTGCCCAGTGAAGAATGCGCCACAGAGAGGACGGAAACAGGGATTCCCTGTCCAGGACGGTAAGCACCTGTTTAAGCTGTGAGGTCGCCAAATCGCTGCTGTCAGAGAACGCCCCCACAATGCCGATCATTTTCCGGTTACCAAACGGCACGATCACGCGACCGCCAGTCACCGGCTGCACACCCTCAGGCGGCAGATAGTCAAAAAGGCGGGGAAGGGGAACGGGCAGGGCAACCTGAACAACGGGCATAACTTTCTCTTTCCGGTTCATCTGACAGGGCGATTAGTGTACACGCTGGCGCACAGGACGGATATCTCAGGCGACATTTGCAGCAGCAAACATTAGCCTGTATAATATGCCGCCTTCGGTAGGAAAGACCTTACCGGAGTACACCATTAATGTTCAATCGCGTGTGGTGCTGCGCAGGTTTCGTCCTGGCGCGGAGAGCGACACGGCCTTCTATGAGGTTTCCCATGAAACAAGGTATTCACCCTAAATACGAAGCAGTTACCATCAACTGTACTTGCGGTAACGTGATTCACACTCGCTCTACGCTGACTCACGAACTGAACCTGGACGTTTGTGGTAAGTGCCACCCGTTCTACACCGGTAAGCAGCGTGAAGTTGCCACTGGTGGCCGCGTTGACCGCTTCAACAAGCGTTTCAGCGTGCCAGGCACCAAAAAATAAGAAACGGCATTCGAACATTTGTTCGGCGGCAAGAAAAACCCAGCTCAGGCTGGGTTTTTTTATGTCTGGCTGACTCAGTATTCCCAGGTGTCCGGGTCAATGCCCATCTCGCGCATAATTTTCTTCGCTTCTTCCGGGATTTCGTCGTTACGTTCTTTACGCAAATCGACATCATTTGGTAACGGTTGTCCGGTAAAAGCATGCAAGAAGGCTTCGCACAGGAGCTCACTGTTGGTCGCATGGCGCAGGTTATTCACCTGACGACGTGTCCGTTCGTCAGTCAAAATCTTTAACACGCTCAACGGAATAGAAACCGTGATTTTTTTAACCTGTTCGCTCTTCTTGCCGTGCTCAGCGTACGGGCTGATATATTCGCCGTTCCATTCAGCCATGGGATACCTTAATCAATAAAAGTTAAAAGTTACGAAATCAGCCGATTATGCCTGATTTTCTTCTACCGGACCCCTTCTCTGGCGGGTTTCTTCGTCCAACACAGGAAGAAAATGGGTTGAACGCCAGCATGGGCGCATAATTTTAGCGGTTATTGCGGCCATGCTCAATCTATACGCAAAGACATTTGGATGTCCAGATGTATTGACGTCTAAATGTAAGCTGATATCCTGTGGTCAGTTTATTTCTCACTTCAGGAACAGTTAGCCCTATGACGCGTAAACAGGCAACCATCGCAGTGCGCAGCGGTTTGAATGACGACGAGCAATATGGCTGCGTTGTCCCGCCCATCCACCTTTCCAGCACCTATAACTTCCATGATTTCAATGAGCCGCGAGCCCACGATTATTCTCGTCGTGGTAATCCTACGCGCGACGTTGTGCAACGCGCGCTGGCAGAGCTGGAAGGCGGGGCGGGCGCGGTATTGACTAATACCGGCATGTCCGCCATTCATCTGGTCACAACGGTTTTCCTGAAGCCTGGCGATTTGCTGGTGGCGCCGCACGACTGCTATGGCGGCAGCTACCGTCTGTTCGATAGTTTAAGCAAGCGCGGTGCTTATCGGGTGAAGTTTGTCGATCAAGGCGACAGTGCCGCGCTACAGGCTGCGCTGGACGAGAAACCTCAGCTCGTATTAGTAGAAAGCCCCAGTAACCCGCTGCTGCGTGTCGTCGATATCGCGGCCATCTGCGACGCCGCGCGCAAAGTAGGCGCAGTAAGCGTTGTGGACAACACCTTTATGAGTCCGACGCTGCAAAATCCGCTGGCGCTGGGCGCAGATCTGGTTATTCACTCCTGTACCAAATATTTAAACGGGCACTCCGATGTCGTGGCTGGCGCTGTTATTGCCAAAGATCCTCAGGTCGCGACCGATCTGGCGTGGTGGGCGAATAATATTGGCGTGACCGGTTCCGCTTTTGACAGCTACCTGCTGTTACGTGGTATGCGTACGCTGGGGCCGCGTATGGCCGCTGCTCAGCGTAATGCGTTAGAAATTATTGCTTATCTGAAGCAGCAGCCCCTGGTGAAAAAGTTGTATCATCCTTCTCTGCCAGAAAATGCCGGGCATGAAGTCGCTGCGCGTCAGCAGCGTGGGTTTGGCGCCATGCTCAGTTTCGAACTGGATGGCGATGAAGCGCGCTTGCGTCGTTTCCTGAAAGCGCTTGAACTGTTTACGCTGGCTGAATCACTGGGTGGCGTTGAGAGCTTAATCTCGCATACCGCGACCATGACGCACGCTGGCATGTCTGCAGAAGCCCGTGCCGCAGCAGGTATTTCTGAAACATTGCTCCGTATTTCTGTGGGGATTGAAGACCACGAAGATTTAATTGCCGATTTGGATAATGCATTCCGGATCGCAGCAGAGGATTAACCATGACGATTTCAGCAGGCGCAGGAACGCCAAACAACAGACAGCTCCACAAGTTTGGTGGCAGCAGCCTTGCCGATGCACGCTGCTACCAACGTGTTGCCAGCATCATGGCGGATTACAGCCAGCCAGGCGACATGATGGTGGTCTCAGCCGCAGGTTCAACGACCAATCAGCTGATTAGCTGGCTGAAACTGAGCCAGAGTGACCGCTTGTCCGCGCATCAGGTGCAGCAGACATTACGTCGTTATCAGAGTGAGCTCATCAGTGCCCTGTTGCCTGCCGAAATCGCCGAACCTTTATTATCGGCCTTTATTCGCGATCTTGAGAAGCTTGCCGGATTACTCGATGGTACCGTTACCGACGCGGTTTATGCGGAAGTCGTGGGCCATGGTGAAGTCTGGTCGGCACGTTTAATGTCCGCCGTGCTGAATCAACACGATCTGCAGGCCTGCTGGCTGGACGCGCGCGATTTTCTGCGTGCAGAACGCGCCGCGCAGCCTCAGGTTGATGAAGGAAAATCCTGGCCGTTGTTACAAACGCTGCTGGCCCAGCATCCCCATAAACGTATCGTGGTGACGGGCTTTATCTGCGCCAACGATGCGGGTGAAACCGTGTTGCTGGGGCGTAATGGCTCTGATTACTCCGCCACACAAATTGGTGCGCTGGCCGGTGTGGGACGCGTCACTATCTGGAGTGATGTGGCGGGTGTTTACAGTGCCGATCCACGTAAAGTTTCTGATGCCTGTCTGCTGCCGCTGCTGCGTCTTGATGAGGCCAGTGAACTGGCGCGCCTCGCCGCACCGGTGCTGCATACCCGCACCTTACAGCCCGTTTCCGGCAGCGACATCGATTTGCAGTTGCGCTGTAGCTATCAGCCAGAACAGGGCTCAACCCGTATTGAGCGCGTCCTCGCTTCCGGAACGGGCGCACGCATTGTGACCAGTCACGATGATGTGTGTCTGGTCGAAATCCAGCTTCCCGGGCAGCACGATTTTACGCTCTTGCGCAAAGAGATCGATCAGTTGCTCACGCGTGCGCAGATGCGCCCACTGGCAATGGGCGTTCATCCTGATCGTCAGCTGCTGCAACTCTGTTACACCTCTGAAGTGGTTAACAGCGCCTTCACGTTGTTGCAGGACGCAGGCTTACCCGGGCATTTACAGTTACGTGATGGCTTAGCGCTGGTGGCGCTGGTCGGAGCAGGCGTGACTCGTAATCCGTTGCATACGCACCGTTTCTGGCAGCAGTTGAAAGATCAGCCGGTTGAGTTTGTTTGTCAGTCGCCAGAACATATCAGCGTGGTGGCGGTCCTGCGCGTGGGGCCGACGCAGCATTTAATTCAGGGCTTACACAGCTCCCTGTTTCGTGCCGAAAAGCGAATTGGCCTGATGCTGTTTGGCAAAGGCAATATCGGCTCACGCTGGCTGGAACTGTTTGCGCGTGAGCAGGAAACCTTATCAGCACGAACCGGTTTTGAATTTGTGCTGGCGGGTGTGGTCGACAGTCAACGCAGCCTGTTGAACTATGACGGGCTTGATGCCAGTCGCGCGCTGGCCTTCTTTGACGATGAAGCGGAAACACGTGATGAAGAATCGCTGTTTCTGTGGATGCGGGCGCATCCTTACGATGATCTTGTGGTGCTGGACGTCACCGCCAGTAAACCACTGGCACAGCAGTATCTGGATTTTGCCAGTCATGGCTTCCACGTGATTAGCGCTAATAAGATTGCGGGCGCGTCCGACACGCAAACCTGGCGTGAGATTCGCGATGCCTTCGAAAAAACCGGGCGTCACTGGTTATATAACGCCACCGTAGGCGCAGGTTTACCCATCAACTATACGGTGCGGGATCTGCGTGAAAGTGGCGATACCATTCTGTCGATTAGCGGTATTTTCTCTGGCACATTGTCCTGGCTGTTCCTGCAGTTTGACGGGACGGTGCCCTTTACCGAACTGGTGGATCAGGCATGGCAGCAGGGCTTAACCGAGCCGGATCCGCGTGTTGATCTGTCTGGCGAGGATGTGATGCGTAAGCTGGTCATTTTGGCCCGTGAAGCGGGCTATAACATTGAACCCGATCAGGTACGCGTCGAGTCACTGGTGCCCCAGAACTGTGATGAATCCGTCGACCATTTCTTCGAGAACGGTGACGAACTTAACGAGCAGATGCTGCAACGGTTTGAAGCCGCCCAGGAAATGGGGCTGGTCCTGCGTTATGTGGCACGGTTTGATGCCAATGGCAAAGCACGTGTGGGTGTGGAAGCCGTTCGTCCTGAGCATCCTCTGGCAGCCTTACTGCCCTGCGATAATGTGTTTGCCATCGACAGCCGCTGGTATCGCGATAATCCTCTGGTGATTCGCGGACCTGGCGCGGGTCGTGACGTCACGGCAGGCGCGATACAGTCTGATATCAATCGCCTCGCGCAACTCCTCTAAACAGGTTTTAACACAGGTGCTCCGGCACCTGTTTTTTTGCCCTGTTTCTGCTCGCCGATGTCATAACGTGCGGTAACGTTTGCCTGCCTGTGGCGCCATTTTGACTGGCGCTGAGGGGAGCATCGGTCACGTTGAATGTCTGAACGTCTCACTATGTTGAGGGGGAAGCGTTGGGTGGTGGTGGCAGGATGCGTTTTTTTGCCGGTCAGCGCTAAACGGACAGATTACTCTTCATTCTTCCCGCCCCGGATCAGCGAAATGGCAGAGAAGCTATGGCATGCCATTGGTCACCTGAGCCTGCTACGAACAGGGTGAATATTCTGTCACGCGAAAGGGTAAAAGACCGGTATTTCTACAATCTGAAATGTGCGATACCTTTTGCCCCCGCGTCAGTTGGGCGACCTGTAATGGCGATATGAGGATGACGTTAACTGATACGAAACAGGGCGGTATCAACCGCCCTGTTTCTGTGAGTTAACCTGTATTACGCATCCCTGCAGCGACACCGGCAATCGTCACCATCAGCGCCTGTTCGACACGCGCATCCGGTTCTTCACCACGGGCTTCCTGTGCACGTGAACGGTGAAGCAGCTCTGCCTGGAGTACGTTCAGGGGATCGGTATAAACGTTACGCAGGGCAATCGATTCGGCAATCCACGGCTGGTCCGCCATCAGATGGGAATCGTTGGCGATGGTCAGCACCGCTTTAATATCGGCATCCAGCTGGTCACGCAGCTGTTTACCTAATGGCCATAACGATTTATCAACCAGCCGCTGATCGTAATACTCCGCCAGCCACAGGTCTGCTTTCGAAAACACCATTTCCAGCATACCAAGGCGGGTTGAGAAAAAGGGCCAGTCGCGGCACATGGCCTCAAGCTGATCCTGATGGCCTGCCAGCATCGCCTGCTGCAGGGCGGCGCCCGCGCCCAGCCAGGCGGGTAACATCAGGCGGTTTTGCGTCCAGGCAAAAATCCAGGGAATGGCGCGCAGGGATTCCACACCGCCCGTCGGACGACGCTTCGCCGGACGAGAGCCCAGGGGCAGCTTGCCCAGTTCCTGCTCAGGGGTTGCGGAACGGAAGTAAGGCACAAAATCCTTATTCTCACGCACATAACCCCGGTACATGGCGCAGGAGTCGGCAGAAAGCTGGTTCATGATATTACGCCATTCCGGTTTGGGTTCCGGCGGCGGCATCAGGTTGGCTTCCAGAATCGCGCCGGTATAAAGCGACAGGCTGGCGATAGTGACTTCCGGCAAGCCGTACTTGAAGCGAATCATTTCGCCCTGTTCCGTCACGCGCAGGCCGCCTTTGAGGCTGCCTGGCGGCTGGGACAGCAGTGCGGCATGCGCGGGTGCACCACCGCGGCCGATGGTGCCGCCGCGTCCGTGGAATAGCGTGAGGGAAACGCCCGCCTTTTCGCAGGTTTTAATCAGTGCATCCTGTGCCTGGTATTGTGCCCAGCTGGCGGCCATCACGCCGGCATCTTTCGCCGAGTCGGAATAGCCAATCATGACCATTTGTTTGCCCTGAATAAAACCACGGTACCAGTCGATGTTAAGCAGTTTGCTCATCACATCATTGGCATTGTTCAGGTCATCCAGGGTTTCAAACAGGGGAGCAACCGGCATAGCGAACGGAATGCCAGCCTCTTTCAGTAACAGATGGACGGCAAGGACATCAGACGGCGTTTTCGCCATCGAAATGACATAGGCTGCGATAGAGCCCTGGGGCGCTTCTGCCACTACTTTGCAGGTTTCCAGCACTTCGCGGGTTTCGTCACTCGGTTCCCAACTGCGTGGAAGTAAAGGGCGCTTGGAGTTCAGCTCACGGATAAGAAAAGCCTGCTTGTCGGCTTCCGACCAGCTTTCATAATCGCCCAGGCCCAGATAGCGGGTAATTTCAGCGATAGCTTCAGTGTGACGGGTGCTTTCCTGACGGACGTCGATGCGAACCAGCGGCACGCCAAAGCATTTCACACGGCGCAGCGTATCCAGTAACTGACCGTTGGCAATAATGCCCATGCCGCACTGCTGCAGGGACTGATAGATAGCGAAAAGCGGATCCCACAACTGCGCGTTGGAGACCAGCAGGTCTGCCGGGCGGGGCAAGCGCTCGCCTTTCAGGCGGCGCTCCAGGTAAGCCTGGGTAGACATTAGCTGACTGCGCAGACGCTTTAAGATCACGCGATACGGCTCCAGCGCCTCAGGATCGCCACTCAGCTCGGCAACTTCCTGACTGCATTCGGACATCGACAGTTCCGAAATCAACACGCCAATATCGCGCAGAAACAGATCGGTGGCTTTCCAGCGGCTGAGCTGCATAACATGGCGGGTAATGGCGGCGGTGACGTTCGGGTTACCGTCACGGTCTCCGCCCATCCAGGAGGTGAACTGCACCGGCACAAAATCAACCGGTAACTTAATGCCAAACGTCTCTTCTACCTGCTCATTCAGCTCACGCAAAAATGCAGGTACACCTTCCCACAGGCTGTTTTCAACGACGGCGAATCCCCACTTGGCTTCATCAACCGGCGTTGGACGGTATTTACGGATCTCATCCGTATGCCAGGCCTGCGCGACCAGTTGGCGCAGGCGGCGCATAATCTGGTTGCGTTCGTATTCAGAGATATCGCTGTGGTCGAGTTGTTCAAGACAGCTGTTGACCTCGCCCAGTTTGTGAATCAGCGTGCGGCGTGTAATTTCAGTAGGGTGCGCGGTTAAAACCAGTTCCAGGGAAAGTGATTCAATGGCTTTATGAATCGCACTTTCACTGAGATTATTTTGCTTGAGGGTTTCAAATGTTTTTTTCAATAGTTCAGGGTGGTTTGCGCCATCGCCGCTGCGGGAAATCGTTTGATACTGCTCAGCCACGTTAGTGAGGTTGAGGAACTGACTAAAGGCACGCGCCACGGGCAATAACTCGTCATTTGACAGGTTTTGCAGCGTATTCAGCAATTCCTTACGATGAGTGTCATTTCCTGCACGGGATGACTTAGAAAGCTTACGGATGGTTTCCACCTGGCCCAGGATATTCTCTCCCAGCGCATCCTTAATCGTATCCCCGAGCAGTTTGCCGAGCATACTGACATTACTTCGCATTGCGGAATATTGTTCGTTCATGTGACCCTGACACCCTTATCGTCTTGATAAACCTCTATACCCGGCCTTTTCAGGCAGCAGAAAAGCCAGCAACGTCGTCCTCCCGGCTCTGACCGGGGTTCTTCAGTTGCTGCCCGTCGCAAGCTGAATAAAGTGGGATGATTGCCCAGTGGGTATAACATCGTCTTTTATCTAGCCACGTAATCAGGCGTTCGTCAAATGACTTAAAGTGAGGGAAACGTGCAGCTAACTGACGGAAATTCATGGAATTTGATAGCGGCGAAGCGGGATAAGTTATTCTTATTATCAAATCCCACAGATTGGCAGGGCATTTTGCTGTTAATACAGTGAAATGCCCCGTTTGATGATAATTAGTGACAGAAATGCTGCACAACCTGAGCGATTAAGGCGCGCGTAGGCTGAATAAATGCGGTATCGATAAATTCGTCCGGCTGATGCGCCTGGTTGATAGAACCCGGGCCCAGCACCAGCGTTGGACAAAGTTGCTGGATAAACGGGGCTTCAGTGCAATAATTCACCACTTCTGTCGGTGTACCCAGCAGTTTTTCCACCACCTTGACCAGCTCATGGTCAACCGGACATTCATAGCCCGGAATCGGCGGATGCAATTCTTCGATGGTAATCCGTCCCGGCCAGCGTTCGCTCACCGGCGCCAGTGCCTCATTCAGCAGCGCGTCAAGATCGCTCAGCGTCAGCCCCGGCAAAGGGCGGATGTCCATGTGCAATTCGCAGCAGGCGCAGATACGGTTTGCTGCATCACCGCCATGAATATGACCAAAGTTCATTGTGGGATAAGGAATCGCAAAACCATCATGGTTGTAACGGGCTTTCAGCGTATTGCGCAGTTGCATGAGTTCGGTAATCGACTCATGCATCAGCTCAATGGCGTTGACGCCGCGACCCGGATCGCTGGAATGGCCGGATTGACCCTGAATACGAATCGCATTTGAGATATGTCCTTTGTGCGCACGGACAGGTTTCAGAGACGTCGGTTCGCCAATAATGGCGCAGTCAGGGCGAAGCTGTGTGGATGCGGCAAAATATGACGCGCCCGCCATGGTGGTTTCTTCATCAGCGGTGGCCAGAATATAAAGCGGCTTACTCAGGGCTGTCACATCCACATCACGGAGCGTGTCCAGAATAAACGCGAAGAAGCCTTTCATATCGGCGGTACCCAGACCGTACAACTTGTTGTCGTGCTCGGTCAGGGTAAAGGGATCGCGAGTCCAGCGACCATCATCAAACGGAACGGTATCGGTGTGCCCGGCAAGCAGCAGACCGCCCGCACCGCTTCCGGTGCGCGCCAGCATATTAAATTTATGCCGCGTGCCCGGCACGGGTTGGACTTCCACGGTAAAACCCAGGTCACGGAACCAGCCAGCCAGTAAATTGATTAAAGTTTCATTGCTCTGATCGAGAGCGGCATCGGTTGCGCTGATAGACGGTGTTGCGATCAACTGGCGGTAGAGTTCGATAAAAGGCGGTAATTTTGTCTTCACTGTTGACGGTCCTTGAGTTAGGATGTATCAATATTCATGCATTAATAGTGAATAAAAATACATTAACGTCGTGTGCATGTGAACCTTAAATCGCTGCAAACGACATCGTGGGCAACGGGGCAAGGCCGCGACCCGGAACGTGTGACTGTAATAAAGGTATACAGCCTGATGTTGAATACGCTGATCGTTGGTGCCAGTGGTTACGCTGGCGTAGAGCTTGCCACCTTCCTTAATCGCCATCCACATATCAACATAACCGCTTTGGCGGTGTCTGCGCAAAGTCCCGATGCGGGTAAGCGCTTGTCCGATCTTCATCCACAGCTGAAAGGCGTGGTGGATCTGCCGCTGCAGCCACTGAGCCGCGCCGACGAATGGGCAGATAAAGTTGATGTGGTGTTTCTGGCGACGGCCCACGAAGTCAGTCACGACCTGGCGCCTGAATTTCTGAAAGCTGGCTGCGTCGTGTTTGATCTGTCCGGCGCTTTCCGCGTCAACGACGGCAAGTTTTACACGCAGTTTTATGGCTTCACGCACCAGCATGGGGACTGGCTGGATAAAGCCGTTTACGGTCTGGCGGAGTTCCAGCAGGAAAAAATCAAAGAAGCACAGCTGATTGCCGTCCCTGGCTGCTATCCCACCGCCTCTCAGTTGGCACTCAAGCCGTTGGTGGATGCCGGTTTACTGAATGAGGCGCAGTGGCCGGTCATCAATGCCACCAGTGGCGTCAGTGGAGCAGGGCGCAAAGCGAATGTTGGTACCAGCTTCTGTGAAGTCAGTCTGCAGCCTTACGGTATTTTTAATCATCGTCATCATCCTGAAATTGTGGCGCACCTGGGCACACCGGTAATTTTTACGCCGCACCTGGGCAGTTTCCCGCGTGGCATCCTGGCCACGATCACCTGCCGTCTTAATGCCGGCGTCAGCCGTGATGATGTCGCTGAGGTCTTTCACAATGCCTACCATGATAAGCCGCTGGTACGCGTTTACGAGCAAGGCGTACCGGCATTGAAAGCCGTGGTCGGTCTGCCTTACTGCGATATTGGCTTTGCCGTACAGGGCGAACACCTGATTGTGGTGGCTGCTGAAGATAACCTGCTTAAAGGGGCAGCCTCTCAGGCAGTACAGTGTCTTAATATTCGTTTCGGTTTCCCTGAAACGCAGTCACTGATTTAACGGACGACTAAACCATGACTAATCCATTAATTATCAAGCTGGGCGGTGTGCTGTTAGACAGCGAAGAAGCACTGGCCCGTTTATTTGACGCGTTGCTGGCCTACCGTTCTGCTCATCAGCGCCCCCTGATTATCGTTCACGGTGGCGGTTGCCTGGTCGATGAACTGATGAAAAAACTGGCGCTGCCGGTGCAAAAGAAGAACGGTTTGCGTGTTACGCCTGCCGATCAGATTGACATCATCACCGGCGCACTGGCTGGTACCGCCAATAAAACGCTGTTGGCCTGGGCGAAAAAATACGGCATTCAGGCCGTCGGTCTGTGCCTGGGCGATGCGGGCCTGGTCAATGTCACCCAGTTAGATGAAGCGCTGGGCCATGTGGGCAACGCAACGCCGGGCAATCCTGCATTAATTAACACGCTGCTGGGTGCAGGTTACATGCCCGTTGTCAGTTCAATCGGCATCACCGACAGCGGTGAGCTTATGAACGTCAATGCCGATCAGGCTGCCACAGCGCTGGCCTCAACGCTGGGTGCTGACTTAGTCTTGTTATCGGACGTCAGCGGCATTCTTGATGGCAAAGGTCAGCGCATCGAAGAAATGACGGCAGATAAAGCAGAACAGCTGATCGCTCAGGGCATCATCACCGATGGCATGATTGTCAAAGTGAACGCTGCGCTGGATGCGGCACGCACGCTGGGCCGTCCGGTCGATATTGCCAGCTGGCGTCATGCCGAGCAGTTACCTACCCTTTTTAACGGCGTGTCCATTGGCACCCGGATTCTCGCTTAACGACTCAGATTCAAGGATTACGAAATGCAAACGCAAAACATCAAAAAAATCGTACTGGCTTACTCCGGTGGTCTGGATACTTCGGCCATTATTCCCTGGCTGAAAGAAAACTATGGCGGCTGTGAAGTGGTCGCGTTCGTGGCGGATATCGGTCAGGAACGTAGCGATCTGGAAGGCGTTGAGAAGAAAGCGCTGCAGTCAGGTGCATCAGAATGTCACGTTGTCGATCTGCGTGAAGAGTTTATCAGTGACTACGTTTATCCGGTGCTGCAGACCGGGGCCCTGTATGAAGGGACGTATCTGCTGGGTACCTCAATGGCGCGTCCTATCATCGCGAAAGCCCAGGTTGAGCTGGCGCTGAAAGTGGGTGCTGATGCGCTGTGCCACGGTGCCACGGGTAAAGGTAATGACCAGGTGCGTTTCGAAACCACTTACACCGCACTGGCGCCGCAGCTGAAAGTGGTGGCGCCATGGCGCGAGTGGGATCTGCGTTCGCGTGAAGCGCTGCTGGATTATCTGAAAGCGCGCAACATCCCTACCACCGCGTCACTGGAAAAAATCTACAGCCGTGATGAAAACGCCTGGCACATTTCTACCGAAGGCGGCGTGCTGGAAAGCCCGTCTAACGCACCTAACAAAGATTGCTGGGTCTGGACTGTCGATCCGCTGGAAGCGCCCGATCAGCCAGAAGACGTGACAGTAACCGTTGAAAAAGGCCGCGTGGTGGCGGTGAACGGTGAAAGACTGAGCCCGTTCCAGTGTCTGGAAAAACTGAACGTGCTGGGCGCAAAACATGGCGTGGGCCGTATCGATATCGTTGAAAACCGTCTGGTAGGCATTAAATCACGCGGCTGTTACGAAACCCCTGGCGGCACCATTATGGTTAACGCGCTGCGTGCGGTAGAGCAACTGGTTCTGGATCGCGACAGCTTCAAATGGCGTGAGCAGCTGGGCCATGAAATGTCTTATGTGGTTTACGATGGTCGCTGGTTTGCACCGCTGCGTAAGTCTATCCAGGCGGCTGCAGAGTCGCTGGCGGAAGAGGTTAACGGCGAAGTGGTTCTGCAACTCTACAAAGGTCAGGCCACGGCGACGCAGAAGCGTTCAGCTAACAGCCTGTATTCCGAAGAGTTCGCGACCTTCGGCGAAGACGAAGTTTACGATCATCGTCATGCAGGCGGCTTTATTCGTCTGTTCTCACTCTCTTCACGTATCCGTGCGCTGAACGAGCAGAAAAAGTAATCGCAGGCGGGGATTGCCTCGCCTCTCAGTATGACATCAGGGGCGGCTTTCAGGCCGCCCCTGGTTTAACGACTTGAAGGAGATTCACATGGCACTTTGGGGTGGACGCTTTACCCAGGCAGCAGATCAACGTTTCAAACAGTTCAACGACTCGCTGCGTTTTGATTACCGCCTGGCAGAGCAGGACATCATTGGCTCAGTGGCCTGGTCCAAAGCGCTGGTGACGGTAAATGTCCTGAGCAGTGATGAGCAGCAGCAGCTTGAAGCCGCACTGAACGCACTGCTGGAGGAGGTTCGTGCCAATCCTGAGCAAATCCTGCAAAGCGATGCCGAAGATATTCACAGCTGGGTTGAAGGCCAGTTGATTGAGAAAGTCGGTGCGCTGGGCAAAAAACTGCACACCGGCCGTAGCCGCAATGATCAGGTGGCGACCGACCTGAAACTCTGGTGTAAAGAGCAGGTTGCCGCACTGCTGGATGCCACACGTGAGCTGCAGCAGGCGCTGGTGGCGACTGCCGAAGTCAATCAGGACGCGGTGATGCCGGGCTATACACATTTACAGCGTGCACAGCCGGTGACGTTTGCACACTGGTGCCTCGCTTACGTTGAAATGCTGGCGCGCGATGAAAGCCGTTTGCAGGATACGTTAAAGCGTCTTGATGTCAGCCCGTTAGGTTGTGGTGCACTGGCCGGAACGGCTTACGCTATTGACCGTGAGCAACTGGCAGGTTGGTTAGGCTTCGCGTCTGCAACGCGTAACAGCCTGGATACCGTATCCGACCGTGATCATGTGCTGGAGCTGCTTTCCGATGCGTCAATCGGCATGGTGCACCTTTCACGTTTTGCGGAAGACATGATTTTCTTCAATACCGGCGAAGCCGGCTTTATCGAACTCTCGGATAAAGTCACCTCAGGTTCGTCCCTGATGCCACAGAAGAAAAATCCGGATGCACTGGAGCTGATCCGTGGAAAATGCGGACGGGTTCAGGGCGCGTTAACCGGCATGATGATGACGCTGAAAGGCCTGCCGCTTGCCTATAACAAAGACATGCAGGAAGACAAAGAAGGGCTGTTTGATGCGCTGGATACCTGGCTGGACTGCCTGCATATGTCCGTGCTGGTGCTGGAAGGTTTGCAGGTAAAACGTCCTCGCTGCCAGGAAGCGGCCGAACAGGGTTACGCAAACTCAACTGAACTGGCCGATTATCTCGTGGCAAAAGGCGTTCCCTTCCGTGAAGCGCACCATATCGTGGGAGAAACGGTCGTTGCAGCGATCGCGCAAGGTGTGGCACTGGAAGCCTTGTCGTTATCTCAGCTTAAGCAGTTCAGTGCTGTTATCGAAGACGATGTCTATCCGGTGCTGGCCCTGTCATCCTGCCTGGATAAGCGCAATGCGCAGGGAGGCGTTTCACCGTCTCAGGTTGCCCGTGCCATTGCGGATGCCAAAGCGCGCTTAGCCTGAGTCGCAGATAAAAAAAGAGCGGGCATACCATGCCCGCCAACCTCTAGCTTCAGAAACTACTTTTATTTTAGGCACATCATCAGACCATCGGTGCTCCCGACCGATGTTCAGATTCGTTACGCTTGTCGTCTGGCCTTCGCCTGTTCAGTTTTTTGTTTTATCAGCGTTGCCAGAAGATTTGCGTCAGCTAAAAACAGCGGATAACGCTGTCTTTATGATTCAGAAAACATTTCCCTGGGTGGCGATGAGTCTGAATTTGATGTGGGCATTATTCCCATCCGCTCTTGATAGGGCCAATCGTTGGTTGCTATTCTATCTATCGCCACGAGCTATCGTGGAATGGAGGGTAATAATGAATATCCGTGATCTTGAATATCTGGTTTCGCTTGCTGAACATCGTCACTTCCGACGTGCGGCGGATGCCTGTCATGTCAGTCAGCCGACCTTAAGCGGGCAGATTCGCAAATTAGAAGATGAGTTAGGTGTCATGCTGCTGGAACGTACCAGCCGCAAAGTACTGTTTACGCAGGCCGGTTTGCTGCTGGTCGACCAGGCGCGTACTGTCCTTCGTGAAGTCAAAGTGCTGAAAGAGATGGCCAGTCAGCAGGGCGAAGCGATGTCAGGACCACTGCATATTGGGCTGATTCCTACCACCGGTCCGTATTTACTGCCGCAAATTATTCCTATGCTGCATCAGACTTTTCCAAAGCTGGAAATGTACCTGCATGAAGCACAGACCCAGCAATTGCTGGCTCAGCTCGACAGCGGCAAACTGGACTGCGCGATTCTGGCGCTGGTCAAAGAAAGCGAAGCCTTTATTGAAGTCCCGCTGTTCGATGAACCGATGAAGCTGGCGGTTTATGAGGATCATCCGTGGCGCGAACGCGATCGTGTGCCAATGTCCGATCTGGCTGGTGAAAAACTGCTGATGCTGGAAGACGGCCACTGCCTGCGCGATCAGGCCATGGGTTTTTGTTTTGAAGCGGGTGCAGACGAAGATACCCATTTCCGTGCGACAAGCCTGGAAACGTTGCGCAATATGGTCGCGGCAGGAAGCGGTATTACGTTACTGCCTGCTCTGGCTGTCCCGCCACAGCGTGTGCGTGATGGGGTTTGTTATCTGCCCTGTTATAAGCCGGTACCACAGCGTACGATTGCGCTGGTTTACCGTCCCGGCTCACCTCTGCGCAGCCGTTATGAACAACTGGCAGAGGCAATCCGCACACATATGCAAGGCTATTTCGATACCACGTTAAAACAGGCGGTTTAAACCGTTTAGCGCGGCGACGCGATACGCTTCTGCCATGGTCGGGTAGTTAAAGGTGGTATTCACAAAGTACTCAATTGTGTTGCCACCATTTTTTTGCTCCATGATCGCCTGACCGATATGGATAATCTCCGCAGCACGTTCCCCAAAGCAGTGAATGCCCAGAATCTCTTTGGTTTCACGGTGGAACAGGATCTTCAGACTACCGACGTTCATCCCCACAATCTGCGCACGCGCCAGATGTTTAAACTGCGCACGTCCCACTTCGTAAGGCACTTTCATCGCCGTGAGCTGCTGTTCGGTTTTGCCTACAGAGCTGATTTCCGGAATGGTATAAATCCCGGTCGGAATGTCTTCGATCAGGTGCGCTGAGGCTTCGCCTTTAATGATGGCCTGTGCGGCAATACGGCCCTGATCGTAAGCAGCGGAGGCCAGGCTGGGGTAACCAATGACGTCGCCCACTGCATAAATGTGCGGCTGCGCTGTCTGATACATGCTGTTCACTTTCAACAGCCCACGGCCATCCGCTTCCAGACCGACATTTTCCAGCGACAGTGAATCGGTGTTACCTGTACGGCCGTTCGCATACAGCAGGCAGTCCGCTTTGACTTTCTTGCCGGATTTCAGGTGCATGATAACGCCGTCATCCACGCCTTCAATCTTCTCAAACTCTTCGTTGTGACGAATCACCACGCCGCTGTTCCAGAAGTGATAAGACAGCGAGTCAGACATCTCCTGATCAAGGAACGCCAGCAGGCGGTCACGGGTGTTGATCAGGTCAACCTTGACATTGAGCCCACGGAAAATGGAAGCATATTCACAGCCAATCACGCCCGCGCCATAAATGATGACGTGGCCGGGTTCATGATGCAGGTTGAGAATAGAATCGGAATCGTAAATACGTGGATGGGTAAAGTCGACATCATGCGGATGATAAGGGCGCGAACCACAGGCAATAATAAATTTCCCGGCGGTCAGCTGTTCGCGCGTGCCATCATGATGTTCCACTTCAACCGTGTTGGCATCCACGAAATGCGCATCGCCCTGAAACAGCTCACAGCGATTGCGCTCGTAAAAACCCTGACGCATTGCGGTTTGTTGGCTGATCACGCTTTCCGTGTGATTGAGAATATCGGCAAACGATGAGCGGAGAAGGCGGGTATGGTCACTGTAGAGGGGATTCTGATTGAACTCGATGATGCGGCTCACAGCATGACGAAGGGCTTTCGAGGGGATCGTACCCCAGTGTGTACAGCCGCCGCCTATGTTGTGATAGCGTTCGATAACCGCGATTCGGGCGCCTTGCTTCACTAGCCCCATCGCCGCACCTTCACCGCCTGGTCCTGATCCAATCACAATGACATCGTAATCGTAAGACTTTTGCATACCGGTACGTCCTATTATTTATACATTTTTACAACGAGATTCTAACATCTCGCCGCGCACTTCTGAATTCTAACAGCGATTTTCATCACGTTTTGGCTTTCAGTGAGGTTTAACACGTCGTCACAAAGTTTGCCGGACTGTACGCTGAATATTTTGTTATAGTGCTGTTTCAGAACCTCACAAGGCAGAGAGAATGGGCGTCAGAGCGCAACAAAAAGAACGTACACGACGTACACTGATTGAAGCTGCCTTCAGTCAGCTCAGCGCCGAACGCAGTTTTGCCAGTCTGAGTTTACGTGAGGTTGCCCGCGAGGCGGGCATCGCGCCAACCTCTTTTTATCGGCACTTTAAAGATGTCGATGAGCTGGGTTTAACCATGGTGGATGAAAGCGGGCTGATGCTGCGGCAGTTGATGCGACAGGCACGTCAACGTATTGCGAAAGGCGGCAGCATCATTAAAACCTCTATCGCCACCTTTATGGAGTTCATCGAAAATAACCCTAATGCGTTTCGGCTGCTGTTACGCGAACGTTCGGGGACGTCTGCGGCTTTCCGTGCGGCGGTTGCGCGTGAAATCCAACATTTTATTGCTGAACTGGCTGATTATCTTGAGGTCGAAAACCGCATGCCGCGCAGCTTCACCGAAGCGCAGGCTGAAGCGATGGTGACTATTGTCTTCAGTGCCGGTGCCGAGGCGCTGGATATTGATATAGCGCAGCGTCGTAAGCTGGAAGATCGTCTGGTATTGCAGTTACGTATGATCGCGAAGGGCGCGTATTACTGGTATCGCCGGGAACAAGAACGCCTGGCGGTAACCCTGGATAAACCTGAAGAGCTATGAATAAGGACCCTGCCATGACCCACCCAAGCTCCCGTGATAAAGGCACGATGTTACTGGCTTTTATTACCGGCCTTGCTATGAACGGCTCGTTCTCTGTGCTGTTTAGTGCTTTCGTTCCTTTTTCTATTTTCCCGTTGATTGCGTTGGGGCTGGCGGCATGGTGCCTGCATCAACGCTACCTGAATAAAAGTATGCCCGATGGGGTTCCGGGGCTGGCTGCGGCCTTCTTCCTGCTGGGAATCCTGGTGTACAGCGCATTAGTGCGTGCCGAATATCCGGATATCGGATCTAACTTTATCCCCACGATTCTTATGGTCGGGCTGGTGTTCTGGATTGCCCTGCGTTACAAGCGCAATCGCAACCGGTAATCACAAAAACGGGAACCCCTGGGTTCCCGTTTTTTTACGCTTTGCGCGTCAGTAGCACACCGCATTCCATATGATGGGTATACGGGAACTGGTCAAACAGGGCCAGTCGCGTGACATCATGGGTTTGCGCCAGCTCCAGCAGATTGTCACACAGGGTTTGCGGGTTGCAGGAAATATACAGGATCGTGCGATAAGCCTGCACCATCCTGACGGTTTCCTCATCCAGCCCACTGCGCGGCGGATCCACAAAGATCGTCTCGCAGTCATAACTCTTCAGGTCGATCCCCTCCAGCCGGTTAAAGCTGCGCACGCCGTTCATTGCCTGGGTAAACTCTTCGGCCGCCATGCGAATAATCTGGACATTATCAATCTGGTTGGCGGCAATGTTGTACTGGGCCGACGCGACGGATGGCTTGGCAATTTCCGTGGCCAGCACGCGGCGGAAATTTCTGGCCAGCGCCAGCGAGAAGTTGCCATTACCACAGTAGAGTTCCAGTAAATCGCCACGGGAACCCGTTGTCACATCCAGCGCCCATTCCAGCATATGAATGTTCATCGCCGCGTTGGGTTGCGTGAAGCTGTTCTCCACCTGTCGATAAATCATCTCTTTACCGGCGACCGGCAAACGCTCTTCCACGTAATCCCGATCAAGGCAAATTTTGGTCTTAGTGGAGCGACCAATCAGCTGCACATCGACGCCTTCCGCCCGCAACTGATCGCGTAACGTTGTGGCGGCCTGCTGCCATTCCTCATCCAGCTTGCGGTGATAGAGCAGGGAGATGACGATTTGGTTGCTTAGCGTCGACAGATAATCAATCTGGAACAGCTTATGGCGCAGGATGCGATTATCGCGAATGACCGCCATCATTTTCGGCATCATCTGGTTAATCAGGGCACTGGCCGCCGGGAACTGGTCAACGCGAATGCGCTGTTTCGTCTCCTGATCGAAAATGATGTGATAAATGTCGTCGCCATCATGCCAGATGCGGAATTCTGCACGCATGCGATAGTGGCTGACCGGTGAACGGAACACCTCCACGGCGGGGGCAGCGAAAGGCGTCATCATCGTTTCTAACCGACTGACTTTTTCCGCCAGCTGCGCGTCATACTGTTCAACAGGGAGATGTTCGGGTGTCATGTTTAATCCTGGTTAATAGCCTGCTTGCCGGGCGATTGTAGGGATTCACCTGCTGATGTCCAGTCCTGCGCGCGCGAGCAGAGCGTCGGGGTGTGCAGATCTGGACTTGCCCGTGCGCGCTTCGTAGACTGCGGGCACCGGCCTCAACCTTGAGTTAACAGGGAATCCAGTGTGAATCTGGAGCTGACGCGCAGCGGTAAGGAATGTCAGGGTGATTGCAATTGCAGACACTGTCCTGCGGGATGGGAAGTCATCACCTGCTATGATTCCCAGCCCGAAGACCTGCCGGTGTGACGTCGCCACGCGTACAGTCATCGCGTGCTATCGACTGTATGCCTGCGGCATCCTTTTTTCTTTTGGATGCGATAAAAATGAGTAAAACAACAACTCCGCTGTTTGCCTTCAGTGCAACGGCGATTTTCCTCTGGGCGCAAAATGGCTTTGCACAGAGAAGTGATGATGCGCTCATCGTGACGGCTAATCGTTTTCAACAGCCGGTTTCGTCGGTACTGGCTTCAACCTCGGTGGTGACACGGGATGAGATTGACCTGTGGCAGGCAAAAAATCTGGTAGACGTGCTTCGTCGCCTGCCCGGCGTGGATATTGCGCAGAACGGTGGGATTGGGCAAAGCGCGTCAATGTTTGTGCGAGGCGCTGAAGCGCGCCAGACGTTGATTCTTGTGGATGGCGTGCCCTTTGCCAGACCGGGCATCACCGGTGCAGCGGACTTCAATCTGATTCCGATCTCCCTTATACAACGCGTTGAATTCATTCGCGGGCCGCGCTCCTCCGTCTATGGCGCTGATGCCATTGGCGGAGTGGTAAACGTGATTACTCAAAATCCACAAAATCACAATGTGCTTTCTGCAGGCATGGGGTCAAAGGGATATCAGGAATACAGCGGGGGCGTAAACCAGAATGTGACCGACCAAACCCGCCTTACCGTCGCCGGTTCTTATCAGGCAACCAATGGCTATAACATCCAGCCTGATTCGACGTCTCCAGCCGATCGCGATCGTGATGGCTGGCGCAACAAAGCGTTCTGGGCAGGGGGTGAGCATAAGTTCAATGACATGTTTTCTGGTTTCTTTCGTGGTTATGGTTATGCGGCGAATACTGACTACGATGCTGGCTTCCCGGGCGGATCGGATGAGCAGCAGATTTATAACCACGCCTTTGATACCGGCCTGCGCTTTACTAAAGGTGATTATTCTTCTCAACTGGTCGCCAGCTACCAAAAGTACAAAATATATAATTATGTTGGCGCTGAGGGACGTTACGCAGACTCCAATACGCTGGATGATATGGATCAGCGCAACCTTCAATGGGGAAACGCCTTCGCAGTCGGTTATGGCACGGTGAGTACCGGGATTGACTGGCAGCGGCAAGCGTTGAGCTCAGTAGGCCAACTCTTTTCTGGACAGCCCAGAGAAACGGACCGCTATAAGCAGGATAATACCGGGGCATATCTGACGACGCAGCAGCAATTGGGCACTGTTACGCTTGAAGGTGCTGTCCGGGGGGACGATAACCAGGATTATGGTCGTCATGGTACCTGGCAAACGGCGGCTGGATGGGAGTTTGTGCCGGGTTATAAGGCATCGCTCTCCTATGGCACCGGTTTCCAGGCACCGACGCTGGGGCAGCTTTATGGCCAAAAGCATTTTGGCATTAGCGCCAATCCCGATTTGCAGCCTGAGAAATCAAAACAATGGGAAGCTGCGCTCGAAGGGTTAAGTGGCCCCGTTAACTGGCGGCTGGCGGCCTACCGTAATCACGTCACGAACCTGATTGACTATGCGTCCGATCCGGTGACATTCCAGGGCGGCTATTTCAATCAGAAAGCGGTGACAATGAAAGGTATTGAAGCCACCGCGGACTTTGATACGTCCTTCCTGCATCATCAAATCACCTTAGGCTATCTTGATGCCCGACGCGATTCGGATGATGAAGTCCTGGCTCGCCGGTCTCGTCAACAGATGAAATATCAGTTGGGTGTAACGGTTTATGAGGCTGATATAGATGTTATTTACCAGTATTTTGGCAAGCGTTATGACAATAACACGAGCCAGTACACGAGTGAGCAGCGCCGTTTGCCGGCCTACAGCACCGTTGATCTCGCCGTATCGTATCCTGTCACATCACATCTGACCGTTCGTGGTAGAATTGCCAACCTGTTCGATAAAGATTACGAGACAGCGTATGGCTACCAGACTCCAGGAAGAGAGTATTACCTCAACGGAAGCTACAGCTTCTGACCTGCGCCCGACTGTGCTGGTGTTTGATTCCGGCGTAGGCGGGCTTTCTGTCTATGATGAGGTTCGGCAACTCCTGCCGAACCTGCATTATCTTTATGCGTTCGATAACGCCGGTTTTCCTTATGGTGAGAAAACCGAGACCTTTATTGTCGAGCGTGTTGTTGCGATGGTTGATGCCATTACTCGCCGTCATCCCATTTCTCTCGTCATTATTGCCTGTAATACCGCCAGCACCGTCACTTTGCCTGCATTACGTGAGCGATTTGCCTTTCCGGTTGTCGGCGTTGTACCGGCAATCAAACCGGCTGCACGCCTTACACGTAACGGTGTGGTCGGGCTGCTGGCGACGCGCGCAACGGTCCGGCGTTCGTACACGCATGATCTGGTGTCGCAGTTTGCTAAAACCTGCAAGATTGAAATGCTGGGCTCAGCCGAGCTGGTGGAGTTAGCCGAAGCCAAGCTTCATGGCGATAAGGTTTCACTGGATGACGTCAGGCGCATTGTGCAACCCTGGTTACGTATGACGGAGCCACCGGATACTGTCGTATTAGGCTGCACGCATTTTCCTTTACTTCGCGATGAGCTTCAGCATGTCCTGCCTGAAGGTACGCGTTTGATTGACTCCGGTGCCGCAATAGCCAGACGTACTGCCTGGCTACTGGACAATGAAGCACCCGAAGTCCGCTCGCCGGATCAAAACATGGCGTTTTGCACTGAGCTGGATGAAGAGGCGGCGCAATTATCGCCGATTTTACAGCGTTATGGCTTCCCGTTGCTTGAAAAACTGGCGCTTTAGCGGGTTTTCGCTGAAAAAAACAGCACTCGGAAAATTAATTGAAATTAGCCCTTGTCAGCTTCGAAGAACTCCCTATAATGCGCCTCCACTGACACGGCACAACGGAATACGAAGCGCCGGGTTGAGTAAGGTTCAGAATGATTCGAACCGATGAGTTTAGCAAAAATAAGTGCTTGACTCATAAAGCGGAAAGCGTAATATATGCAGCCCGCGCCACAGAGAAGTGTGGCACTGCTCTTTAACAATTTATCAGACAATCTGTGTGGGCACTCGCAGGATTGATATCCGCGTCTCCGGACGTAAAAAATATCAAGTCTTAAGAGTGAACACGTATTGAAATTCATTACGACGTTTTCCTTGAGCATCGCTGCACTGGTTGCAGCAAATCAAACTTTAAATTGAAGAGTTTGATCATGGCTCAGATTGAACGCTGGCGGCAGGCCTAACACATGCAAGTCGGACGGTAGCACAGAGGAGCTTGCTCCTCGGGTGACGAGTGGCGGACGGGTGAGTAATGTCTGGGAAACTGCCCGATGGAGGGGGATAACTACTGGAAACGGTAGCTAATACCGCATAACGTCGCAAGACCAAAGTGGGGGACCTCCGGGCCTCACACCATCGGATGTGCCCAGATGGGATTAGCTTGTAGGCGGGGTAACGGCCCACCTAGGCGACGATCCCTAGCTGGTCTGAGAGGATGACCAGCCACACTGGAACTGAGACACGGTCCAGACTCCTACGGGAGGCAGCAGTGGGGAATATTGCACAATGGGCGCAAGCCTGATGCAGCCATGCCGCGTGTATGAAGAAGGCCTTCGGGTTGTAAAGTACTTTCAGCGGGGAGGAAGGTGGTGAGGTTAATAACCTCAGCAATTGACGTTACCCGCAGAAGAAGCACCGGCTAACTCCGTGCCAGCAGCCGCGGTAATACGGAGGGTGCAAGCGTTAATCGGAATTACTGGGCGTAAAGCGCACGCAGGCGGTCTGTTAAGTCAGATGTGAAATCCCCGGGCTTAACCTGGGAACTGCATTTGAAACTGGCAGGCTTGAGTCTCGTAGAGGGGGTAGAATTCCAGGTGTAGCGGTGAAATGCGTAGAGATCTGGAGGAATACCGGTGGCGAAGGCGGCCCCCTGGACGAAGACTGACGCTCAGGTGCGAAAGCGTGGGGAGCAAACAGGATTAGATACCCTGGTAGTCCACGCCGTAAACGATGTCGACTTGGAGGTTGTTCCCTTGAGGAGTGGCTTCCGGAGCTAACGCGTTAAGTCGACCGCCTGGGGAGTACGGCCGCAAGGTTAAAACTCAAATGAATTGACGGGGGCCCGCACAAGCGGTGGAGCATGTGGTTTAATTCGATGCAACGCGAAGAACCTTACCTACTCTTGACATCCAGCGAACTTTCCAGAGATGGATTGGTGCCTTCGGGAACGCTGAGACAGGTGCTGCATGGCTGTCGTCAGCTCGTGTTGTGAAATGTTGGGTTAAGTCCCGCAACGAGCGCAACCCTTATCCTTTGTTGCCAGCGATTCGGTCGGGAACTCAAAGGAGACTGCCGGTGATAAACCGGAGGAAGGTGGGGATGACGTCAAGTCATCATGGCCCTTACGAGTAGGGCTACACACGTGCTACAATGGCGCATACAAAGAGAAGCGACCTCGCGAGAGCAAGCGGACCTCATAAAGTGCGTCGTAGTCCGGATCGGAGTCTGCAACTCGACTCCGTGAAGTCGGAATCGCTAGTAATCGTGGATCAGAATGCCACGGTGAATACGTTCCCGGGCCTTGTACACACCGCCCGTCACACCATGGGAGTGGGTTGCAAAAGAAGTAGGTAGCTTAACCCTCGGGAGGGCGCTTACCACTTTGTGATTCATGACTGGGGTGAAGTCGTAACAAGGTAACCGTAGGGGAACCTGCGGTTGGATCACCTCCTTACCTGAAGATACCTTCGTGCGCAGTGCTCACACAGATTGTCTGATAGAAAGTCACGAGCAGAAAAAACCTCTACAGGCTTGTAGCTCAGGTGGTTAGAGCGCACCCCTGATAAGGGTGAGGTCGGTGGTTCAAGTCCACTCAGGCCTACCAACTTCGCACTCATGCTGCGTTATGTCTCCGGCTCGCATAGTTCACTATGCTTCGCGGACACACGCCTTGCCTGAGCACGAAGTGCATTTCTCATGAAGTGCACGCAGTTGAGTGGTGGTAGTGGTCTCTGCAGTAACTGTATGGGGCTATAGCTCAGCTGGGAGAGCGCCTGCCTTGCACGCAGGAGGTCAGCGGTTCGATCCCGCTTAGCTCCACCATACTTGCTGTTTTTTCTGACAATACTTCAGAGCGTACCGGCGACGGTGTGCTGCGAAGTATTATGCTCTTTAACAATCCGGAACAAGCTGAAAATTTGAAACGACGCACGTCGTGTTCCTCCGTAATAAGGAACACAGCACGATGCGTTCGGGTCTCTCAAAAGCTCATAACACGCAAGCGCAAAACGCCTGTGGGTTGTGAGGTTAAGCGACCAAGCGTACACGGTGGATGCCCTGGCAGTCAGAGGCGATGAAGGGCGTGCTAATCTGCGATAAGCGCCGGTAAGGTGATATGAACCGCTATAACCGGCGATACCCGAATGGGGAAACCCAGTGTGATTCGTCACACTATCATGCAGTGAATACATAGCGGCATGAGGCGAACCGGGGGAACTGAAACATCTAAGTACCCCGAGGAAAAGAAATCAACCGAGATTCCCCAGTAGCGGCGAGCGAACGGGGAGGAGCCCAGAACCTGCATCAGCTTGTGCATCAGTGGAAGCGTCTGGAAAGTCGCAGGGTACAGGGTGATACTCCCGTACACAAAGGTGCACAGGCTGTGAGTTCGATGAGTAAGGCGGGACACGTGGTATCCTGTCTGAATATGGGGGGACCATCCTCCAAGGCTAAATACTCCTGACTGACCGATAGTGAACCAGTACCGTGAGGGAAAGGCGAAAAGAACCCCGGCGAGGGGAGTGAAACAGAACCTGAAACCGTGTACGTACAAGCAGTGGGAGCACCTTCGTGGTGTGACTGCGTACCTTTTGTATAATGGGTCAGCGACTTATATTCTGTAGCAAGGTTAACCGTATAGGGGAGCCGCAGGGAAACCGAGTCTTAACTGGGCGTTAAGTTGCAGGGTATAGACCCGAAACCCGGTGATCTAGCCATGGGCAGGTTGAAGGTTGGGTAACACTAACTGGAGGACCGAACCGACTAATGTTGAAAAATTAGCGGATGACCTGTGGCTGGGGGTGAAAGGCCAATCAAACCGGGAGATAGCTGGTTCTCCCCGAAAGCTATTTAGGTAGCGCCTCGTGAATTCATCTCCGGGGGTAGAGCACTGTTTCGGCTAGGGGGCCATCCCGGCTTACCAACCCGATGCAAACTGCGAATACCGGAGAATGTTATCACGGGAGACACACGGCGGGTGCTAACGTCCGTCGTGAAGAGGGAAACAACCCAGACCGCCAGCTAAGGTCCCAAAGTCATGGTTAAGTGGGAAACGATGTGGGAAGGCACAGACAGCCAGGATGTTGGCTTAGAAGCAGCCATCATTTAAAGAAAGCGTAATAGCTCACTGGTCGAGTCGGCCTGCGCGGAAGATGTAACGGGGCTAAACCATGCACCGAAGCTGCGGCAGCGACGCGTAAGCGTTGCTGGGTAGGGGAGCGTTCTGTAAGCCGCTGAAGGTGTGCTGTGAGGCATGCTGGAGGTATCAGAAGTGCGAATGCTGACATAAGTAACGATAAACAAGGTGAAAAACCTTGTCGCCGGAAGACCAAGGGTTCCTGTTCAACGTTAATCGGAGCAGGGTGAGTCGACCCCTAAGGCGAGGCCGAAAGGCGTAGTCGATGGGAAACAGGTTAATATTCCTGTACTTGGTGTTACTGCGAAGGGGGGACGGAGAAGGCTATATCGGCCGGGCGACGGTTGTCCCGGTTTAAGCGTGTAGGTGTGTGCGCCAGGCAAATCCGGTGCACTTTACACTGAGGCGTGACGACGAGGCACTACGGTGCTGAAGTGATAAATGCCCTGCTTCCAGGAAAAGCCTCTAAGCATCAGGTAACACGAAATCGTACCCCAAACCGACACAGGTGGTCAGGTAGAGAATACCCAGGCGCTTGAGAGAACTCGGGTGAAGGAACTAGGCAAAATGGTGCCGTAACTTCGGGAGAAGGCACGCTGGCGCGTAGGTGAAGGGACTTGCTCCCGGAGCCGAGGCCAGTCGAAGATACCAGCTGGCTGCAACTGTTTATTAAAAACACAGCACTGTGCAAACACGAAAGTGGACGTATACGGTGTGACGCCTGCCCGGTGCCGGAAGGTTAATTGATGGGGTTATCCGTAAGGAGAAGCTCTTGATCGAAGCCCCGGTAAACGGCGGCCGTAACTATAACGGTCCTAAGGTAGCGAAATTCCTTGTCGGGTAAGTTCCGACCTGCACGAATGGCGTAATGATGGCCAGGCTGTCTCCACCCGAGACTCAGTGAAATTGAAATCGCTGTGAAGATGCAGTGTACCCGCGGCAAGACGGAAAGACCCCGTGAACCTTTACTACAGCTTGACACTGAACACTGAGCCTTGATGTGTAGGATAGGTGGGAGGCTTTGAAGCGTGGACGCCAGTCTGCGTGGAGCCGTCCTTGAAATACCACCCTTTAATGTTTGGTGTTCTAACGTGGGCCCGTGATCCGGGCTGCGGACAGTGTCTGGTGGGTAGTTTGACTGGGGCGGTCTCCTCCCAAAGCGTAACGGAGGAGCACGAAGGTTGGCTAATCCTGGTCGGACATCAGGAGGTTAGTGCAATGGCATAAGCCAGCTTGACTGCGAGAGTGACGGCTCGAGCAGGTGCGAAAGCAGGTCATAGTGATCCGGTGGTTCTGAATGGAAGGGCCATCGCTCAACGGATAAAAGGTACTCCGGGGATAACAGGCTGATACCGCCCAAGAGTTCATATCGACGGCGGTGTTTGGCACCTCGATGTCGGCTCATCACATCCTGGGGCTGAAGTAGGTCCCAAGGGTACGGCTGTTCGCCGTTTAAAGTGGTACGCGAGCTGGGTTTAGAACGTCGTGAGACAGTTCGGTCCCTATCTGCCGTGGGCGCTGGAGAATTGAGGGGGGTTGCTCCTAGTACGAGAGGACCGGAGTGAACGCACCGCTGGTGTCCGGGTTGTCACGCCAGTGGCACTGCCCGGTAGCTAAGTGCGGAAAAGATAAGTGCTGAAAGCATCTAAGCACGAAACTTGCCCCGAGATGAGTTCTCCCTGAGGCTTCGGGCCTCCTGAAGGGACGTTGAAGACGACGACGTTGATAGGCCGGGTGTGTAAGCGCAGCGATGCGTTGAGCTTACCGGTACTAATGACCCGTGAGGCTTAACCTTACAACGCCAGAGGCGTTTTGGGTTGAGAGACAGAAAGAATTTTCAGCCTTGTTTACCGGATAACGCCGTGCGGCCCGAGAGGGCGGTGCGGCAGACAGAATCTGCCTGGCGGCTGTAGCGCGGTGGTCCCACCTGACCCCATGCCGAACTCAGAAGTGAAACGCCGTAGCGCCGATGGTAGTGTGGGGTCTCCCCATGCGAGAGTAGGGAACTGCCAGGCATTAAATTAACAAACCTGCACGTAACTTCGGGCAGTTCGCTACTCGACAGAGAGTAGGACAAAAGCGAACGCTTTTGAACGCTGCAACGCAGCGGCCCGAAGGGTGAATCACAGCGTGATTCATAAACTGCCAGGCATTAATTTAAGACCAGCACGCTGGTCATGACCTTACCGGTGACGCGGAAGGGCGAAACACCTGACAGCAGAACGTTTTTCTGCGATCAGTACAGAATCGGTGGAGCGGTAGTTCAGTTGGTTAGAATACCTGCCTGTCACGCAGGGGGTCGCGGGTTCGAGCCCCGTCCGTTCCGCCACCCTTTTTAGGGGCGTAGTTCAATTGGTAGAGCACCGGTCTCCAAAACCGGGTGTTGGGGGTTCGAGTCCCTCCGCCCCTGCCAGAAAAAGAAAAATCCTTTGCGTATGCGAAGGATTTTTTTTGCCTTAAGAAAAGCAAAACAGAAAACCAGCCAGCAAAGACTGGCTTAATCCTCGCTTTCTTCCCTCTCTTTAATTCGGCACGACTGGAAACTTCAGCAACTGACGGATATACGTCTGCTGATCACTGTTTTGCAGCCATACCGCATACAAAGGCCGCACCGCCACAGACGTATCGGGCATCACTATCAGGTCGCTGTACAAGCTTTGCCAGAACTCGGGCAGAAACGCGCAGGCTCCTGTCGTGTGCAACAATTCACGCGTCACCTGTGCTGATGTCGTTGTTAATACCGGAACATCGTCCCCGCCGGAAAGATAACTTTGGTGCTGATGAAAGTCCGCGCCCCATTCCAGCTTAATATAGTCATATTTCTCACGCTTTTCGGTCTGCCGGGAACGAAACAGTGCCAGCGAGATATGACCTATCTGCTGGCTGGTCAATTCATCCATCTTTGGTGCTTCCGTCGTAATCAATAAATCCAGTTGGCGTTCATGCAACTGTTTAACTAACAAATGACGCTGCGCCACACGCGCTTCCAGGTGCAGACTTTCCCTGTTTTCGTAGAGTGTCTGAAGCCATGGCGTCAGATAGGCTTCCCAAAGTGAGGCGCTGGCACCAATGGACAGCTCATGATGCTGCTGCGTGTGCGACACTTCTTTCTTCGCCATAAGCCAGGTATTCATCAGACTTTCCGCGTAAGGCAAAAGACGCTCACCTGCCGAGGTCAAACGGATGTTGTTGCGGTGTCGGGTAAAAAGATTCACTCCCAGTTGGTTTTCTAACTGGCGGATGCGAAAACTGACAGCAGACTGCGTTAAGTAAAGTGCTTCTGCAGCACGCCCGAAATGGCGAGTTCTGCTCACTTCCAGGAAAGTTTTCAGTAATTCCGTATCCACAGCCTTCTCCCAAAATTTGTTTGTCGTATAGATTTAAATGTTTTGTTTTACACTCTGTCAAGCGTATCTAATACTCCGCGCCATAAATAGCACGGCCATAAGAGAAACAGGAGCGTGTAACATGGCGGAAAGCTTCTCAACGGAAAATCGTTTCTTTGATAACAAACATTACCCACGCGGATTTTCGCGTCATGGGGACTTTACGATTAAAGAAGCACAGCTACTTGAACGCCACGGCGTCGCGTTTAATGAGCTGGATCTTGCCAAACGTGAACCAGCGACAGAAGAAGAGCGTTTGTTCATCGAGGTATGTCGTGGTGTCCGTGAGCCGCAGACGGAAGCAGAACGTGTCTGGTCCAAATACATGACCCGTATCAAGCGTCCTAAGCGTTTTCACACGCTGTCAGGCGGTAAGCCACAAATGGATACCGTTGAAGACTACACAGAAAGCGACGATTAATGAAAAGGGGCGAAAGCCCCTTTTTACTGCAGGTTGTTATGAAGATAGGTCATGAGGCGGTCAATGCTTCGGTAACTGACGGCTTCCTGCAAATGATAACGGCTGATCGTCTCTTCACCGGCCAAATCGGCCACCGTGCGCGCCACTTTCAGGATCCGCTGCCACGCCCGTACTGATAAGCCCAACTGATTTAAAACAGACTCCAGCCACTTCGCATCCGCTGAACAAAGCGCACACCACCGTAACACCTCCGCATTAGCTAAATGAGCGTTGATTTTTCCTGAACGCGCAATCTGTCTTTGCCGGGCAACAAGCACGCGCTCGCGTACCGCCACAGAACTTTCTCCCGTCTGCTGTTGCTGGCCTAACAGTCCCGGCGGTAGCAATGGCACCTCCAGCGACAGATCAAAGCGATCAAGGAAGGGGCCGGAAAGTTTGCTGAGATAGCGTAAAATCTGCTGCGGTGAGGTGCGGTTATGCTGTCCCTGATAGTGTCCTGTCGGACTGGGATTCATCGCAGCGACTAACTGAAAACGTGCAGGGTAAACCACCTTAGCCCTGGCTCGCGAAATCGCGACTTCACCGGACTCAATGGGTTCGCGCAATGCATCCAGAACGCTGCGCTGGAATTCAGGCAATTCATCTAAGAAAAGCACTCCATTATGGGCCAGCGAGATCTCGCCGGGACGGGGCAATGCGCCGCCGCCAATGAGCGCATACAGTGAAGCACTATGATGAGGGGCCCTGAACGGCCTTTTACGCCATGAATGATGCACAGGGCCCGCATTACTCAGGCTGGCTATCGCTGCGCATTCTAAGGCCTCCTGATCGCTTAATGGCGGCATGATGCCGGGTAAACGAGTGGCAAGCATGGTTTTGCCTGTGCCTGGCGGTCCGATCAGCATCAGGTTATGTCCACCGGCCGCCGTGATCTCCAGGGCACGGCGTCCTTGTTCCTGCCCGACAATATCGCGAAGATCGTCTGTGATTTCGTCGGTGTTATCGGCGTGGGCGGTGGCAATCGTGAGTTCACCCCTGTTGTGTAAGAAAGCACAAACGTCTATCAAATGCGCGGCTACCAGCGTTGAGCCTTTACGGATTAAACCCACATCAGTCTGGTTTTCTGCTGAGAGAATCAACTGCCTGCCAGCTTTAATCGCCGCAAGGGCAGCCGGAATGGCGGCCTGTACACCACACAGAGCGCCGTTTAGCGCCAGCTCGCCCAGAAACTCATATCCGCCCAGCTTCTCTGCAGGGAGCTGTTCAGACGCGACCAGAATGGCGACAGCCATGGGCAAATCGTAGCGCCCGCCTTCCTTAGGCAGATCGGCCGGGCCCAGATTGATGGTGATTCGCCGGGCAGGGAAATCAAAGCCGCTGTTAATGATGGCGCTACGGACACGTTCGCGTGCCTCCTTGACGGTAGTTTCCGGTAAGCCCACCAACGTCAGGGCAGGCAATCCGTTGCTGATATGGACTTCAATAGTCACCAGCGGCGCATCAACCCCGATGGCTGCACGTGTCAGAACTTTTGACAAAGACATGGCCGCTCCCAAATGCGGCAAGTCTGCCCTGGCGCTTCAATGACGGCGAGGGCCAAAAGGACAAAATGTAAGCTGCGCCGTGATTTTTTTGCGCACTATACATCCGCACGCTTTTTTTGTGGAACCGGACTTTGAACGCGGTATAACCGCATCGGCATGGTTTTTTTGTCAAAGTCGGGGCTCAATAAAATAATCTTTTAATTACAAATTGATAACGAAAGAACGCAATGGGCCGCAATAAAAAACCTGATAAAAAATATTGTAATTAGCCTACTAACTATGATAACTCTGTAGGCATTACTTCGAACGAGTTAAAGAATCGAATACGTTATGAAAGCCCTTCTACTAGTGATTAGCCTTGTCGTGATTAGCGTGGTGGTGATTATTAACCCACTGTGCGGGGCAACGCTTGGAGCAAGAAAGGCTTAAAAATCAAGCCAGAACTCTAAAAAACCCCCCGCACCGAAAGGTCCGGGGGGTTTTTTTTGACCTGGCAAAATTCAGTAAATCTGCAAGGAACAAACAATGAACAGTAGCATAAAATTCTGTTGTTCCCCTCAGGCGACAGGAGAATAACGATGACAGGTGCACAATGGGTAGTTCAGGCTTTACGCGCACAAGGCGTTGATACCGTATTTGGTTACCCTGGCGGCGCCATCATGCCAGTGTACGATGCGCTATACGACGGCGGCGTCGAACACCTGTTGTGCCGTCACGAGCAGGGCGCGGTGATGGCCGCAATCGGCTATGCCCGTTCAACCGGTAAAACCGGTGTCTGCATTGCCACTTCGGGCCCCGGTGCAACAAATCTGATCACCGGCCTGGCTGATGCCATGATGGACTCCGTGCCGGTTGTCGCGTTGACCGGTCAGGTCGCTTCTGCCTTCATCGGTACGGATGCCTTTCAGGAAATCGATGTTCTCGGTCTGTCGTTAGCCTGCACCAAACACAGCTTCATGGTTGAATCGCTGGATGATTTGCCTTCCGTGATGGCCGAGGCGTTCGCCATTGCGCAGTCGGGTCGCCCCGGGCCGGTATTAGTCGATATCCCAAAGGATATTCAGCTGGCAAAAGGGGAACCTTCACCGCAGTTGATGCCGGTGGAAGAAGCGATGTCGATGCCGCATCAGGCAATTATTGACGCGCGGGCAATGATGGCGCAGGCCAAAAAACCTATGCTGTATGTCGGCGGTGGCGTCGGCATGGCGCAAGCGGTGCCGGCACTGCGCGCGTTGATGCAGGAAACCGGCATTCCCGCTGTTGCCACGCTGAAGGGCCTGGGAAGTGTGGATGCCGACAGCGAATGTTATCTGGGCATGCTGGGCATGCACGGCACTAAGGCCGCTAATCTGGCCGTCCAGTCCTGCGACCTGTTAATCGCGGTGGGTGCCCGTTTTGACGACCGCGTCACCGGTAAACTGGACACCTTCGCCCCGCTGGCCAGCGTGATCCATCTGGATGTGGACCCTGCAGAACTGAACAAGCTGCGCCGTGCACATGTGTCGCTGCAAGGCGATCTCAACCATGTCCTGCCGGCCCTGAGCCAGCCTTTACAGATTCAGGCGTGGCGCGACGAAGTCATGGCGCTGAAAGCACAGCATGCGTGGCGCTACGATCATCCCGGTGAAGCCATCTATGCGCCGTTATTACTGAAACAACTGTCCGATCGCAAACCGGCAAACACTGTTGTTACCACCGACGTAGGTCAGCATCAGATGTGGGCGGCCCAGCATATAGCCTGTGACGCGCCTGAAGATTTCATCACCTCCAGTGGCTTAGGCACAATGGGCTTTGGCCTGCCTGCGGCAATCGGCGCACAGGTTGCGCGCCCTCACGATACCGTCATCTGTGTCTCGGGCGACGGCTCTATCATGATGAATATTCAGGAACTGGGCACCATTAAGCGTGGCAAACTGCCTGTGAAAATTCTGCTGCTGGATAACCAGCGTCTGGGCATGGTTCGCCAGTGGCAGCAGCTGTTTTTTGACGGTCGCTACAGTGAAACCATCCTGACCGACAACCCCGACTTCCTCACGCTGGCCAGCGCATTTGATATCCCGGGCCAGCGAATCACCCGTAAAGATCAGGTCGACGCCGCAATCGATGCTCTGCTGAACAGTGAAGGTCCTTATTTCCTGCACGTGTCAATTGATGAGCATGAAAACGTCTGGCCATTGGTACCGCCCGGTGCCAGCAACGCCAACATGATGGAGAAAACCGTATGAACCAGCATCAATTGTCTATCGAAGCGCGCTTTCGACCTGAAATATTGGAACGCATTTTACGTGTAGTACGCCATCGTGGCTTTCAGGTGTGTTCAATGAACATGGCGACTGTGGCTAACGCCGAAAACATTAATATCGAAATGACCGTTGCCAGCCAGCGCTCTGTCGATTTACTGTCTTCCCAGTTAAGCAAACTGATGGATGTCGCCTGCGTCCAGATTCAACAACAGACATCACAACAAATCCGCGCGTAGTCGCGAAAGGAAATAATAATGAGCACCAAGAAAGCAGATTTCATTTGGTTCAACGGCGAAATGGTTAAGTGGGAAGAGGCGAAAGTCAGCGTGATGTCTCACGCTCTGCATTACGGCACCTCGGTATTTGAAGGCGTGCGCTGCTACGACTCACACAAAGGCCCGGTCGTCTTCCGTCACCGCGAGCACATGCAGCGTCTGCACGATTCCGCCAAAATTTACCGTTTCCCGATCAAGCACAGCGTTGATGAACTGATGGAAGCCTGCCGTGAAGTGATTCGCGTGAACAACCTGAAAAGCGCCTACATCCGTCCGCTGGCTTTCGTGGGCGATGTCGGTCTGGGCGTGAACCCGCCGGATGGCTTCACCACGGATGTGATTGTTGCAGCGTTCCCGTGGGGCGCTTACCTGGGCGCTGAAGCGCTGGAAAACGGCATTGATGCCATGGTGTCTTCATGGAACCGCGTTGCGCCAAACACATTGCCAACTGCAGCAAAAGCGGGCGGCAACTATCTGTCTTCCCTGCTGGTGGGCAGTGAGGCGCGCCGCCATGGCTATCAGGAAGGCATTGCGCTGGATACCAATGGCCTGATTTCAGAAGGCGCAGGCGAAAATCTGTTTGAAGTGAAAGATGGCGTGCTGTTTACCCCGCCGTTTACCTCCTCTGCACTGCCGGGCATCACCCGCGATGCCATCATCACGCTGGCGCGTAATATGGGCATCGAAGTGCGTGAACAGGCACTGTCTCGTGAATCTCTGTACCTGGCTGACGAAGTCTTTATGTCCGGCACGGCGGCAGAAATCACCCCGGTACGCAGCGTGGATCGCATTCAGGTTGGCGAAGGCAAATGTGGGCCCGTCACCAAACGCATTCAGCAGGCATTCTTTGGCCTGTTTACCGGCGAGACCGAAGACAAATGGGGCTGGCTGGACCCGGTTAACGCATAACCAGACCTTGCGCGGATGTCGCTGGATGTCCGCGATCTTATTTTGACTGGAGTAAAGAGCATGCCTAAGTACCGTTCCGCTACCACCACCCACGGCCGCAACATGGCTGGTGCCCGTGCCCTCTGGCGCGCAACAGGAATGACCGACGATGATTTCGGCAAACCGATTATCGCCGTCGTTAACTCATTCACCCAGTTTGTGCCGGGCCACGTACACCTGCGTGACCTGGGTAAGCTGGTTGCCGAGCAAATCGAAGCGGCAGGTGGCGTGGCCAAAGAGTTCAACACGATCGCGGTGGACGACGGTATTGCCATGGGCCATGGCGGCATGCTGTATTCTCTGCCTTCACGTGAGCTGATTGCCGACTCTGTCGAGTACATGGTGAACGCGCACTGTGCTGATGCCATGGTCTGCATTTCAAACTGCGACAAAATCACCCCCGGCATGTTGATGGCCGCGCTGCGCCTGAATATTCCGGTGATCTTTGTTTCCGGCGGCCCAATGGAAGCCGGTAAAACCAAACTGTCCGATCAGATCATCAAGCTGGATCTGGTGGATGCCATGATCCAGGGGGCTAACCCGAACGTCAGCGATGCTGACAGTGAGCAGATTGAACGCTCCGCCTGTCCAACCTGCGGCTCCTGTTCGGGCATGTTCACCGCAAACTCAATGAACTGCCTGACCGAAGCCCTCGGCCTGTCACAACCGGGTAACGGTTCACTGTTGGCCACCCATGCCGACCGTAAAGCGCTGTTCATTAACGCCGGTAAGCGCATCGTCAGCCTGACCAAACGCTATTACGAGCAGGATGATGTGAATATGCTGCCGCGCAACATCGCCACCAAAGCCGCGTTTGAAAATGCCATGACGCTGGATATCGCTATGGGCGGCTCTACAAATACCGTTCTGCACCTGCTGGCTGCCGCGCAGGAAGGTGAGGTGGACTTTAACATCTCTGATATCGATCGCCTGTCACGCAAAGTTCCTCAGTTGTGCAAAGTGGCACCGAGCACGCCG
Source organism: Pantoea sp. SGAir0180 (assembly GCF_043546245.1). Taxonomy (NCBI): domain Bacteria; kingdom Pseudomonadati; phylum Pseudomonadota; class Gammaproteobacteria; order Enterobacterales; family Erwiniaceae; genus Pantoea; species Pantoea sp. SGAir0180. Next base: position 3,935,879 of record NZ_CP028071.1, read on the forward strand.
AAATATCACATGGAAGATGTGCACCGTGCGGGTGGCGTCATCGGTATTCTCGGCGAGCTGGATCGTGCCGGGCTGATTGACACCAGCGCCCGTAACATTCTGCAGCAGAGCCTGCGTGAAACGCTCGATCAGTACGACATCATGCTGACTCAGGATCAGGCGGTGAAGGACATGTTCCGTGCGGGTCCAGCCGGTATTCGAACGACTCAGGCTTTTTCGCAAAGTTGCCGTTGGGACACGCTGGATGATGACCGCGCTGAAGGCTGTATCCGTACGCGCGAACATGCCTATTCCCAGGATGGTGGTCTGGCCGTGCTCTACGGCAACATTGCCGAAGATGGCTGTATCGTAAAAACCGCGGGCGTCGATAAAGAGATTCTGACGTTCAGCGGCCCGGCCAAAGTTTATGAAAGCCAGGATGACGCAGTGGAAGCTATCCTCGGTGGCAAAGTGGTAGCGGGTGACGTGGTTGTGATCCGTTACGAAGGGCCAAAAGGTGGGCCGGGCATGCAGGAAATGCTGTATCCCACCACTTACCTGAAGTCGATGGGGCTGGGTAAAAGTTGTGCCCTGATCACCGACGGTCGCTTCTCTGGCGGCACCTCTGGCCTGTCAATTGGTCACGCCTCACCTGAAGCCGCTAACGGCGGCACCATCGCGCTGGTGAAAGATGGCGATATCATCGATATCGATATCCCAAACCGCGGTATCAGACTGGCCGTACCGGATAATGAACTGCATGCCCGCCGTGAAGAGCAGGAAGCCCGTGGCGACGCAGCTTACACGCCGATGAACCGTCAGCGCGACGTGTCGTTTGCCCTGCGCGCCTATGCATCGCTCGCGACCAGCGCCGATAAAGGTGCTGTGCGCGATAAGAGTAAGCTGGGAGGCTAAGATGGCTGAGGCTCAACCGCTACCCGAGGCGCCCTGCGGTGCCGAGTATCTGCGTGCGGTGTTACGTTCACCGGTATACGAAGTGGCACAGGTTACCCCACTGCAGAAGATGGAAAAAATCTCTGCACGTCTGGGCAATACCATTCTGGTGAAGCGAGAAGATCGCCAGCCAGTGCACAGTTTTAAACTGCGCGGTGCCTACGCGATGATTGCCGGCCTTGATGAAGAGCAGAAAGCACGCGGTGTTGTCACCGCGTCGGCCGGTAACCACGCCCAGGGCGTTGCGTTATCGGCGACGAAGCTGGGCATCAAGTCGCTGATCGTCATGCCGCTGGCGACAGCGGACATCAAGGTGGATGCGGTGCGTGCATTTGGCGGTGAAGCCTTCCTGTATGGTGCCAACTTTGACGAGGCGAAAGCCAAAGCCATTGAACTGGCGACGCAGCAGGGTTACACCTTTGTGCCACCGTTTGACCATCCGGCGGTCATCGCCGGACAAGGCACGCTGGCGATGGAACTGCTGCAGCAGGACGCACATCTCGATCGGGTTTTTGTTCCGGTGGGCGGCGGCGGTCTGGCCGCGGGCGTGGCGGTGCTCATCAAGCAGCTGATGCCGCAAATCAAAGTGATCGCTGTCGAGTCAGAAGACTCGGCCTGCCTGAAAGCGGCGCTGGAGGCTGGTGAGCCGGTGGATTTACCGCGCGTGGGCTTGTTCGCCGAAGGTGTGGCCGTGAAGCGCATCGGTAACGAAACTTTCCGCCTGTGCCAGGAATATCTCGACGACATCGTCACCGTGGACAGCGATGCGATCTGCGCGGCAATGAAAGATCTGTTTGAAGATGTGCGCGCCGTGGCAGAACCGTCAGGCGCGCTGGCGCTGGCGGGCATGAAGAAATACGTCCAGCAGCACGATATTCAGGGCGAACGTCTGGCGCACGTGTTGTCGGGGGCTAACGTTAACTTCCATGGTTTGCGCTACGTTTCTGAACGTTGTGAGCTGGGTGAACAACGCGAAGCTCTGCTGGCGGTCACGATCCCGGAACAGCAGGGCAGCTTCCTGAAGTTTTGTCAGACGTTGGGTGGTCGCTCAATTACCGAGTTTAACTATCGCTATGCCGACACCGACAAAGCCTGCATTTTTGTGGGCGTGCGGCTGACGCGCGGGATGGATGAGCGCGCAGAGATCATCAGCCAGTTAACGGAAAACGGCTATCAGGTGGTGGATCTGTCTGACGATGAGATGGCGAAGCTGCACGTGCGTTACATGGTGGGCGGACGGCCTTCCAAGCCGCTGCGTGAGCGCCTGTTCAGCTTTGAGTTTCCGGAAGCGCCCGGCGCATTGCTTAAGTTTCTGCAAACGCTGGGCACGCACTGGAATATCTCACTGTTCCATTACCGTAGCCACGGCACGGACTACGGCCGGGTCCTCACGGCCTTCGAGCTTGGCAACGACGAACCGCGTTTTGAAGAGCACCTTGCCGACCTGGGTTACGATTTCCACGACGAAACGCATAACCCGGCATTCCGCTTCTTCCTGGCAGGCCAGTAACTATAGCTGGTGCCAGAATGCACTGATAAGCGGCTCTCCGAGCCGCTTTTTTTGTACACAAACACCCAGCTCCAGCGGTGCGACGGACGCCACGCTTTCCAGCGGCAGCACACGGTTTCGTACCGGCTCAGGGCTGTTCTCCAGCACCACATCCGGCAGCAGCGCAATCCCACAGCCCAGCGCTACCATCGACACGATTGCTTCATGACCGGCAACGGTCGCATAAATCAATGGGTTAACGATGCGATGACGGCGGAACCATAGCTCGATCGCCCGCCGGACCGGTCCCTGCTCGGGCAGGATAAACGGAATCTGTGACCAGTCCGGTGCCTCTTCTGTCGCCTGACTGCGCACCGGACAGGGCAGTGCAGGTGCAATCAGCCCCAGCGGCAACAGCCCCAGCGTGGTGAAATCAATGCTGGCAGGCAGCGATTCAGGTCGACCGGCAATCGCCAGATCGGCATTACCCGACTGGACCATTTCAATCGCATCGGCCGCATCGCCGGTAGTCAGTTTGATTTCCACCTGAGGATGCTCGGCGCGGAAACGATCCAGAATGGGCGGCAGATGGCTGTACGCGGCGGTCACCGAGCAAAACAGGCGCAGTTCACCACTGAGTGACGGACCGTTGAGATCCATGGCATGGCGCAATTGCTGATACTGCAGTAAGGTTTGTTGTGCAAATAACTTCAGTCTTTCGCCCGCTTCGGTGAGCGTGACGGTGCGGTTATCACGCAGAAACAACGCGTGGCCGACATCTTCTTCCAGCCGCTGAATCTGGCGTGACAGCGTGGACGGACTGACGTGCATGGCCCGTGCGGTGCGGCCAAAATGGCAACTTTCTGCCAGATGTAAAAACAATTTGAGATCGCGTAAATCCATACAGGTTCCACCTCAGGAATGCATTGCGATTATTGCAATGTAATGTTGTTAATATATCAATTTAAGCAACAGAAATCCTGTCATATGATGGGGTCATTCGCGGCGCTGAATCTCACGCCGTCAACAGACAAAAGCAAACACAACATTTAACCGGAGTACCCATGGCTAATTACTTCAACACACTGAATCTGCGCAACCAGTTAGCGCAACTGGGCAAATGTCGTTTTATGGGGCGTGACGAGTTCGCGGATGGCGCCAGCTTCCTGAAAGGCAAAAAGATTGTGATTGTGGGCTGTGGTGCGCAGGGCCTGAACCAGGGCCTGAACATGCGCGATTCCGGTCTGGATGTTTCTTATGCCCTGCGTGCAGAAGCCATCGCCGAAAAACGTGCCTCGTATCGCAAAGCCACCGACAACGGTTTCAAAGTGGGCACTTACGAAGAACTGATTCCTCAGGCGGACCTGGTGGTTAACCTGACGCCAGACAAACAGCACTCCGCCGTGGTTCAGGCTGTACAGCCACTGATGAAAGACGGTGCCGCGCTGGGCTATTCACACGGCTTCAACATTGTCGAAGTGGGCGAAACCATCCGTAAAGATATCACCGTCGTTATGGTGGCGCCGAAGTGTCCGGGCACCGAAGTCCGTGAAGAATACAAGCGTGGCTTCGGGGTACCGACGCTGATCGCGGTTCACCCGGAAAACGATCCGAAAGGTGAAGGTATGGCTATCGCCAAAGCCTGGGCTTCTGCCACCGGTGGTGACCGCGCTGGCGTGCTGGAATCCTCTTTCGTTGCGGAAGTGAAATCTGACCTGATGGGTGAGCAGACCATTCTGTGCGGTATGCTGCAGGCCGGTTCTCTGCTGTGCTTCGATAAGCTGGTGGCTGAAGGTCACGATGCGGCGTACACTGAGAAACTGATTCAGTTTGGCTGGGAAACCATCACCGAATCCCTGAAATTTGGCGGCATTACGCTGATGATGGATCGCCTGTCTAATCCGGCGAAACTGCGTGCTTACGCACTGTCTGAGCAGCTGAAAACCATCATGGCTCCCCTGTTCCAGAAGCACATGGATGACATCATCTCAGGCGATTTCTCTGCTGGCATGATGGCGGACTGGGCGAATGACGATAAGAAGCTGCTGACCTGGCGCGAAGAGACCGGTAAAACCGCGTTCGAAACCGCCCCTCAGTTCGACGGCAAAATCGAAGAGCAAGAATACTACGACAAAGGCGTTGTCATGGTTGCCATGGTCAAAGCGGGCGTTGAGCTGGCATTTGAAACCATGGTAGATGCTGGCATCATCGAAGAGTCGGCTTACTACGAGTCACTGCACGAGCTGCCGCTGATCGCGAACACCATTGCCCGTAAACGCCTGTATGAAATGAACGTGGTTATTTCTGATACCGCTGAGTACGGTAACTACCTGTTCTCTTTTGCGGCGGTGCCGCTGCTGAAAGAGTTTATGGCCTCACTGCAGCCGGGCGATCTGGGTAAAGCTATTGACGGCACGCAGGTGGATAACGCCCAACTGCGCGACGTTAATGAAGCCATTCGTCAGCATCCTATCGAGCAGGTTGGCCGCAAACTGCGTGGTTACATGACCGATATGAAACGCATCGCGGTTGCAGGCTAAGTCGCACCGCCACCGTTTTCAGCAAATGTAAGACAAAAAGGCGCAGCCATCTGGCTGCGCCTTTTTGTTTTAGCATGCGCCTGGCGACACGATAACAGGCGGTAAAAGGCTCCTGTAACCAACATACTGACACCCGGCAAGAATAAGGAACATGCCAGCCGTAAGGTTGCCAGCAAAATACTCGTGATGATGTCTGAGGGCATAGCATACGGCGACAGAAGCGACAGCCGTGCGCTGCGGGTCGGGTCGGCATTCAGTCAGTCCCCGCCTTTTCCCCAAATGCGCTTCGGGAAGAGTCTGGCTGCGCAATGTGTGTAGATTTATCGCAAACGGCTATCTGCTTAATGGTCCACTGCGTCGTGTTTTGCCGGACTGGCACAGTGAAAACACAACACCGATGACGCCCTGGGCCATCACCTTACCCAACCGTCTGCTGCCGCTAAAAACCCGGGTTTTTATCGATGATTTTATGGCCTGGCTTAAGTCGAAATAGCGCGCTTTCGCCGCGAAAACGCATAAAAAACCCGGCCTGAGCCGGGTTTTTTTATGAGCGTGACCTGAGATCACACTTCATACAGCGTTTGATGCCGGGTTTCTTTACAGGCAATCAGGGCGATCAGCGTCAGGAAGGCCATAGAGGCCAGGTACAATCCGACGGCATATAAGCCGTAGTGCACGTTCAGCCAGGTTGCGATATATGGCGCAACGGAGGCCCCCAGAATCGACGACAGGTTGTATGAGAACGACGCGCCGGTATAGCGCACTTCTGTCGGGAACAGCTCGGGCAGCAGCGCACCCATCGGGCCAAATGTCAGGCCCATAATGCTTAATCCCAGCAGCAGGAAGGCCATCACCAGCGCCTGAGAGCCGGAACCCAACATCACAGGGAACAGGAATGAGAAACCAATAATCATCAGCGTAATGGTGATCATGGTTTTCCGGCGACCAAAGCGGTCAGCCAGCAGGCCCGCGATGGGGACCATCACGCCGAAGCCAATGACCGCCATCATCAACATCCACAGCATGCTGTTACGTGAGATGCCCAGCCCCGCAGGCGCGGCGGCGGTGCCGTAACTCATTGAGTAAACTGTCATGATGTAAAACAGCGTGTAGGTGGCGAGCATGATGAAGGTGCCCAGAATGGTCGCCGTCAGATGTTTGCTCAGAAGTGAGGCAATCGGCACGCGCACCTGCTTCTTCTCTTTCTGCACTTTGGCAAAGACCGGACTTTCATGTAGCGACACGCGCACATACAGGCCAATCAGGACCAGCACGGCAGACAGTACAAAAGGCACGCGCCAGCCCCACTGCATAAACTGCTCGTCGGTCAGCAACCAGGAGAGCAGCAGGAAGGTGCCGTTGGCAAAAAAGAATCCAATGGGCGCACCCAACTGCGGGAAGGAACCGTACAGCGCACGCTTTTTGGCTGGCGCATTTTCCGTGGCCAGCAGGGCCGCACCGCCCCATTCGCCGCCGAGTCCCAGGCCCTGACCAAAGCGGGCCAGTGCTAACAGCAGCGGGGCCAGAACGCCAATGCTCTGATAGCTGGGTAACAAACCGATGACCACGGTAGAGATCCCCATGGTCAGCAGCGAGGCTACCAGGGTGGCTTTACGACCGACACGGTCACCGAAGTGACCAAACAGCGCTGAGCCGATAGGGCGGGCAACGAACGCAATCGCGAAGGTCGCCAGTGACTGTAGCGTGGCGACAGTGGCATCACCCTGAGGAAAAAAGATATGCGGAAAGACAATGACCGCGGCGGTGGCATAAATATAGAAATCGAAAAATTCGATGGCGGTGCCGACCAGTGAAGCAATAACGACTTTACTGCGTGAGTTCACTGGCGTTGGCTCATGTTGTTTATCAAGAGTTTCTGAGATGGAGGCTTGCATAAATGTTTCTTATTTTTAAATACCGTTAAGGAATCTTACGCACCTGTATAGCGGCATTCAATGGCTGGAAACCGCGTCAGCCGCGGCTTTCTCTGCCTAAAAGTAGAAAATCTTTGCCTGATGTGAAATGTCGGAGAATGGCAGCGTTAACAGAGATAAACATGGCGAGATACTCTGTGAAAGCGCTGAAGAAAAGTGACCCCCTGGTTATTCATGCTGTAAAGTGGCTGATAAATAACCGGGGGCAGGGATTTTTCGCTGGTTACTGCTGTTCGTGGGTGGCCATTGCGCCTTTTTCAGGCATGCGTGGATCGTCTTTGTATTTGGCGGTGGCAATCCAGGCCGCGCAGAACAATGTCAGGCGGGCAAAGAAATAGAAGAACGCCATCAGCCCCAACACCGAGCCAAAAGCCGCACCCGAGGGCGAGCTGGCGAGTTTCGGCAGCGTCAACGTCATCACAAACTTAATGACTTCAAACCCGATGGCCGCCAGTAAGGTGCCACGCAGCAGGGCTTTTTTGCGCGGTTTATGGCGAGGCAGAATCCAGAAAATCCACAGAAACAGCAGATAATTTGCCAGTACAGAGATGGACGTCGCGATGATCGTCAGTGCCGGGCGCAACCATTCAATGCCATCCAGCCCTAACGCATTAACGATAGTCGCCTGGGCGGAACCGGCGACGGAGGTCAGTGACAAAGTAATCACCAGCGCCAGCATCAGGCCGGTCAGAGACAAGAAGTCGCGAATATAGCGTTTCCAGATCTTCTCTTTATCGTCGGGTTGACGTTCCCAGACGTCGCGTGACTGCGCGCGAATAGCCTCGCGTAAATTCCCCATCCAGTTGAGACCGGAATACAACGCCAGCAACAAACCGGTGATGCCCACGGTTGCGCGTTGCTGAATGGCCGTGTTCACGGTGTTTTTTAACGTGGTCGCCAGCGACGGATCGCTGATGCTACTGACGATTTTGTTGATGATATCGGTCAGGAGGTCCGGATTCGAGGCCAGCACGAAACCCACGGCAGCAAAAGACACCATTAAAATGGGGATGAGCGACAGAAACGAAAAATAGGTAATGGCGGCACCAAACTGGCTGCCGAGGCGATCGTTAAACCGATCCAGCGCGCGAATAAAGTGCGCTACCGCCGGTATCGCCTGGAACCAGGCGGCGAAGCGTGATACGCGCACGATGGAACGATCGACGGACTTGTTGCCGGTTTTAATATCGATCAGCGGTTTGGCGTCTTTTACGTTGTCCTGCTCGTCTGTCATAGACATTCACTTTCCTGTTGAACCTTAAAATCACATTATAGCCTGTCAGGTGACATACTCCTGGAGCACCTGACTTAACCACTCCATAAACACCCGAACCCGACGCGCGACATTCCGGCGATGGGGATAGAGCAAGTGAATGGGCATCGGTTTGGCCGGGAACGCATGGAGCACCTCGACCAGTTGACCGCTTTCCAGATATTTTTGGATGCCCACCGTCGGCACCTGAATAATGCCCAGGCCCGCAAGGCAGGCGGCGCGGTAGGTTTCGGTGCTGTTCACCGTCACGACGCCGCCCGTGTGCACATAGTGGCACTGCTTACCATCGAAGTATTCGAAGCCCTGCGCCGCCTGACCTAACGGCTGGCTGTAATGCACCATTGCATGCTGCGACAGCTCCTCAAGCCGAATCGGCCTGCCAAAACGCGCAAGATAGTCAGGACTGGCACAGTTAATCAAGGTGTGCGTGCCTATACGGCGGGCGATCAGTCCCGAATCCTTTAGCTCGCCAACGCGAATCACACAGTCAAAACCTTCGCGAATGACGTCAACCTGGCGATCGTTGCTGCTGAGTTCAATTTCCACGCCAGGATAGTGCTGAAGGAATTCAGGCAGACGCGGAAGAATAAGATCGCTCGCCATTGCCACGGACATGTCGACCCGCAGTTTGCCACTTAACGTCGCGGGATCGTGCTGAAACAGGCTGTCCATATCGCCAATCATCGCCAGCAAATCAAGACAGCGATCATAGTACACCAGGCCATCCTGAGTGAGCTGCACGCGGCGGGTAGTACGATGCAGCAGCCGTGTGCCCATCAGATTCTCCAGCGCCTGAATTTGCCGTGATACGCTGCCTTTTGGTAACCCAAGGCTGTCAGCCGCCGCCGTAAAACTGCCCATCTCTGCAACTCTGACGAACACCTGCATTGCATGAATTTTATCCATATGGCCTGCCGATTGTTGTTTTAAGTGGAACAGTGCTGCGCATTCTTAAGCGTTTATAGAACAATTTTTAACGAATATCCTGAATCTGTGTTCAATTTTGCAACAGGAAATCAACATGAATCGTAAAATCGTCTTGATTACGGGCGCAAATCGCGGTTTAGGCAAGAATGCAGCGCTAAAACTGGCGGCAAAAGGCCGGGATATCATCCTGACGTACCGCAATCATCAAAACGAAGCACAGGACGTCGTCAACGCTGTTGAGCGCGCAGGCGGCCGCGCCATAGCGCTACAGCTGGATGTGGGTGATGTTAGCCAGTTCGACCGCTTCATTTCTGATGTCAAAAACACCTTACAGCAGCGCTGGCAGCGTGAGACGTTTGATTATTTAGTGAACAATGCCGGGCATGGTCACTACAAACCTTTTGCCGAGACGACGGAAGCGGAATTTGATGCGCTGATGAATGTGCATTTCAAAGGGCCGTACTTCCTGACGCAGAAACTGCTGCCTGTTATCAGCGACGGCGGGCGCATTCTGAATATCTCCAGTGGATTAACGCGCCTGACCTATCCTGGCTCGGGCACCTATGCGGCGATGAAAGGGGCGATGGAAGTGCTGACCCGTTACCAGGCCAAAGAGCTGGGGGAACGTCGAATCCGCGTTAATATCCTGGCGCCGGGCGCGATTGAAACGGATTTTGGCGGCGGACGGGTGCGTGACGATAAAGCCGTGAATGAAAGCATCGCTGCGTTGACCGCTCTGGGGCGGGTCGGATTACCTGATGATATTGGCGACGCCATTTGCGCCATTCTGAGCGAGGAAACCGGCTGGATCACCGCGCAACGCATCGAAGCATCGGGCGGGCAGGGACTGTAACAGTAAGGGCGACTCCGTCGCCCTGTCGTGTCTCAGGGCGTAACGTCAATTGTGCCCTCAACGATCGTCACTGTTTTTCCGCCAATCCAGATGGTTTCGCCCTCATAAGCCACGTTCACCCGGCCCTGACGTCTGACCTGCGTGCCCTGACGAACGCGGTAATTGTGCGGTTTACCCTGAGCCGCGAAGTAGCGCGCCAGGCAGGCATTTGCGCTGCCGGTAATCGGATCTTCTGTCAGGCTGCCGTGCTCAACCAGTAATCCCCGCACTTCATACTGTTCTGTTTCTCCCGAGGGCAGCGGGCCAAAGGGCATTACACCATCCACGCTGGCGTGGGTAATTAACCGCTCAAGATCGTTGACGTCGGGTATGACGGCGCGCACCGCCTCGGCACTGACCATCGGGATAAGCAACCAGCGAATGCCCATATCCGCCACGGTGACAGGCTGTGAATGATCCAGCGCGTCGCTGTTTAATGCTGTGCTGATCAGGGCATCGTGGTAGGGCGTCAGGGTGGCGCTAGGCGCGGCAAAAGCCAGCGTACCATCGGATGCGATTGTCACCACCACATTGCCGACGCCGCACTGCTGCACCATCCTGCCTGGTGTTTTGGTTTTCCAGCCCGCCTCAAGCAGGGCATGGGCGGTACCCAGCGTGGGATGACCTGCAAACGGTAGCTCGCCCTGTACGGTGAAGATACGCACGCGATAGTCAGCCTGGCTGTCTTCTGGCGGCAGGACAAAGGTCGTCTCGGATAAGTTGGTCCAGCGCGCAATCGCCGCCATCTGGCTGTCGTCGAGGCCCTGCGCATCCATGATGACGGCCAGCGGATTGCCGTTGAACGCAATCGAGGTGAAAACGTCCACTTGTTTAAACGCAACCTTCATTGTCACTCCTTTTCATTGAGATAAAGCGGTTTTTTCATGCCCGGGCAATTGCTTATGTCAGTTAACAGGGCTATGAATAAGTTAAGCAACCGGATGGAGCCTGCTATGTTAAAAATTCTTGGACGCGCCTCCTCAATCAATGTGCGCAAAGTATTATGGCTGTGTGACGAGCTGGACCTGCTTTACGAACGCGAAGAGTGGGGCGAAGGTTTCAAATCCACTCACTCGCCAGAATTTATGGCGCTTAATCCCAATGCCATGATCCCGGTATTACTCGACGACGACTTTGTCATGTGGGAATCCAACGCTATTTTGCGCTATCTGGCCACGGCCTATGGCGGCGAGTGGCTTTACCCGGAAAATCCGCGCGCGCGCGCGCCGGTGGATCAGTGGATGGACTGGCAATCAACCGAACTTAACACCTCGTGGCGCTATGCCTTTATGTCGCTGGTGCGCCATTCGCCCGCGCATCAGGATCCCCGCCTGTTAGCTGCGGCCTGCAAAGGCTGGTCCCATACCATGGGGATTCTCAACCAGCAGATGGAGCACACCGGTCGCTATGTCGCCGGACGCAACTTCACGCTGGCGGATATCCCGATTGGCCTTGCCGTGAACCGCTGGTTTGAAACCCCGCTGGATCATCCCGACCTGCCGGCTGTCCGGACCTATTACGAACGTCTGACTGAACGCCATGGTTATACCATCTGGGGACGGAACGGAACGCCCTGAGCCCGACCCGGCGGCAGGCCCGCAAGTTCACAGGCGATGGCACCGACGCGGGCGATAGCGCGAATGTAGCGATCGGTAAACGGATAGCAGCACGAGAGGCGCAGTGCATGGTTATAGCGCTCACTCAGCGAATACAGCGCGCCGGGCGTCACGCAGATCTGCTCTTTCAGCAGACGAGAGAACATCTCGGTCGTGTTCACGTTGCCCGGCAGTTCCACCCAAAAAACAAAGCCGCCGCGCGGCAACGTGGCCTGCGTGCCCTGGGGAAAATGCTGGGCAATTAACCCTCGCGCCTCATCCAGATTGCTGGCATAACAGCGCCGCAGGCTACGCAGATGATGGTCATAACCGCCATTGGCAAGAAACTCTGCCAGCGTCTCTGACAGCAGAGCGGACTCCGCCATCGATGACACGGCTTTAAGCCGTGCGATAGCATCGTGGAAGCGTCCGGCCGCAATCCAGCCGACACGGAAATCCGGCGCAACGGTTTTGGTAAAGCTGGTGCAGTATAAAACCCAGCCCTGCTCGTCAAAGGCCTTCACGGCAGGGGAAAGCGGCCAGTCAAACTGCAATTCATCGTAAAGGCCGTCTTCGATGAGCGGAACTTTGTAAGTATTTACCAACCTTGCGAGCCTTTTCTTGTCGGGCAGGCTCATACAGTAACCCAGCGGATTTTGCGCCGTGGGCATCGCCACAATCGCCTGAAGTCGCTCTTCCTGCAGCAGCATTTCCAGCGCATCCAGCGACAAACCACGCTGCGGATCGGTGGGGATTTCCAGCGCTTTGAGGCCGAGTGAAGCCAGCAAAGGGAACAAAAAAAAGTAGGTAGGTGATTCCAGCCCTACGCAGTCGCCGGGCTGCGTCACCGCGCGCAATGCCAGCTGCAACGCCTCCATACAACCATGGGTGAGGGTGATATCATCGGCGGTGAGTGACTGACCCGCATGTAATGCGCGTCGCGCAATCTCCTCCCGTAAGCGCTCACTACCGGGCGGAAGCGCATAGCGACCGATAAGGTTGGGATTGCGTCGTAGCAATGAGGCGGTGATGCGGGCTAACCGGGCCGAGGGGAACAGTTCGCTGTCCTGCGGACAGGCCAGCGAGATATTGATGTAATCAGGATGATTCTGCGCGGCGAACACTTTATCGATCAAATCCAGCTTTTCGTTGCTGGGATCGCGTATCACACGAGCAGCGTGCTGAGTATGCCGGGTGACCACAGGCAGGACGCCGCGCACGTAATAGCCTGATTGCGGTCGTGCCTCAATCAGGCCACGGTTCTCCAGCAGCTGCCAGGCATTCAGCACGGTGTTCACGCTCACCTGGTGCGACTGGGCGACGCGACGGATAGCCGGTAAGCGCTTACCAGGCTTGAGAGTACCCTGATGAATGGCCTCTGCGAAGCTATCGGCCAGTTGCTGGTAAAGCGTTTGTTCAGGCTGAATTTCAAGGGACACAATTGCCTCCTGGCACGACAGGTACAGTTTGACATCATCGTGATTGTACCCATCAAAATAGCCATTTCCTGTCCCTGTTACCATCACTTTTCGCAACGTAGCATGGTGCTCTGTCTCCCTGTCAGGAATACCATGATGCTTGATCCCTCTTTTTTCAGTTATGTCACCGTGATGTCGATTACGCCGGGTCCTAACAACCTGTTGCTTGCCACTTCCGGCGTGAATTTTGGTATGCGCCGGACGCTGCCGATGGTGTTTGGCATTTTACTTGGATGCGGCCTGCAAACGGTTATTGCGGGCATGACACTGGAGCTGTTGCTGCACTGGATGGCATCCATCCGCTTGCCGCTTACGCTGGTGGGATGTAGCTATCTGCTGTGGCTGTCCTGGAAAATATTTCGTGCGGCTGCACCTGAGGCCCGGCACAAGCCTCAGCCGATGACGTTTCTCGGCGGTACCTGCTTTCAGGCGGTGAATCCTAAAGCCTGGTTAATGGCCAGCAACGTGGCGCTGTTGTACAGCGCCAACAGTCACGTCCTGATCGTGATGGCGAGTTTTATGCTGCTCAATCTGCCCTGCATATTATTGTGGGCGGCGTTAGGTGACCGCCTGCGCGGTCACCTGCAAATCGCCTGGAAACGCCAGCTGTTCAACAGCCTGATGGCGCTGTCACTGGTGGTAACGACGATCTGGATGCTGGCCGATGCCCTGAAAGCGGTTTAGTCCGGTGCGCCGGGGGCGCTGGCGGAGGGCCACTTCCAGTTCTGCACCTCCGGCACATCTTCGCCATAGACCCGTACATAGCGATGATGCTCTGCCAGGCGCTGCTGCAGATCGTCAGGCAGTTCAGGATGGCGATCGGCAAGCCCCGGGATATGCCTGATGGCCGCCAGCGCCAGATGATAGCGATCCAGCTCGTTCAGCACCGTCATGTCGAAAGGCGTGGTGGTTGTGCCCTCTTCATTAAAGCCATGCACATGGAAATTACAATGGTTATTGCGTTGATAGGTCAGCCGGTGGATCAGACTGGGGTAACCATGGAAGGCAAAAATCACCGGCTTGTCTGCGGTAAACAGCGCATCAAACGCCTCTTCTGACTTGCCGTGAGGATGCTGTTTCTGCGTTTGCAGCGCCAGCAGGTCTACCACGTTAACCACCCGAATGCGCAGGTCCGGCAGATAACTTCGCAGCAGATCGACGGCCGCCAGGGTTTCCATGGTGGGCACATCACCCGCGCAGGCCATCACCACATCCGGCTCTGCGTCCTGCGGGGTTGTGCCGGCCCAGTGCCATTCACCCATTCCGGCCTCGCAATGGGCGATGGCGCTGTCCATGTCCAGCCACTGCGGCGCAGGCTGTTTGCCGGCCACAATCACGTTGATGCGGTCCCATGTTCGCAGACAGTGGTCGCCCACCCATAACAACGTATTTGCATCGGGCGGCAGGTAAATACGCACAATGTCGGCTTTTTTATTGGCAACGTGATCGATAAAGCCCGGATCCTGATGACTGTAACCGTTATGATCCTGACGCCAGACGTGAGAAGACAGCAGATAGTTAAGCGAGGAGATGGGCTGACGCCAGCCCAGCTTACGCGTCACCTTTAACCATTTGGCATGCTGATTGAACATCGAGTCAATGATGTGAATAAAGGCTTCGTAGCAGTTAAATAATCCGTGCCTGCCGGTAAGCAGATATCCTTCCAGCCAGCCCTGACACTGATGTTCACTGAGAATTTCCATTACCCGACCATCGGGGGCCAACTGCTCATCATAAGGCTCAATAGCTTCAAGCCAGGTGCGGCTGGTGGTGTCAAATACCGGCGTCAGGCGGTTAGAGGCGGTTTCATCCGGACCAAACACGCGGAAATTGTCCCGATTGCGTTGGAACAGGGCGTTAAGATAACGGCCAAACTGTTCAGTTGCCTGTCCGGCCTGCGAGCCGGGCTGCTGTGTATCGAAAGCAAATTCGCGAATATCAGGCGTAACTAATTCACGGCGCAGTAAACCACCGTTGGCAAACGGGGACGCGCCCATACGTTTGTCGCCCTGTGGGGCCAGCGCCTGCAGTTCCGGCTTAAGCCGCCCCTGTTCATCAAACAGATCGTCAGGCTGATAGCTGCGCAGCCAGTTCTCCAGAATGTTACGGTGGTCTTCGTTTTCGCGGCAGGCCGCTACGGGCACCTGGTGCGCCCGCCAGAAACCTTCCACTTTCTTGCCATCTACAGTTTTCGGCCCGGTCCAGCCTTTAGGGCTGCGCAGGATAATCATCGGCCAGCGGGGAATGGACTTCATTGGTGAGCCCTGCCGGGCGGCCTGTTGAAAGCCGGCAATCTCTGAAAAAGCGCGATCCAGCGTGTCGGCCATCAACGGATGCATCTCTTCAGGTTCATGACCGCAGACAAACAGCGGTTCATAGCCGTAACCGCGAAACAGCTGACGCAGATCGTCGTCACTGGCGCGGCCCAGAATCGTTGGATTCGCAATCTTATAACCATTCAGATGCAGAATGGGCAGCACGGCACCGTCGCGCTGGGGATTAAGAAACTTAATCCCGTGCCAGCTGGAGGCCAGCGGCCCGGTTTCGGCTTCGCCGTCGCCAATGATGCAGGACGCGATCAGATCGGGGTTATCAAAGACAGCGCCAAAGGCATGAGAAAGTGAGTAGCCTAACTCTCCACCTTCATTGATCGAGCCCGGGGTTTCGGGTGCCGCATGACTGGGAATACCGCCCGGAAAAGAAAACTGTTTGAACAGCTTCTGCATGCCGTCGGCATCCTGACGGATATGCGGATAGATTTCGCTATAGCTCCCCTCAAGCCAGGTATTCGCAACCATGCCAGGCCCGCCATGGCCGGGACCACAGACATAAATAAGGTTGAGGTCGCGCTGACGAATAATCCGGTTCAGATGGGCATAGATAAAATTCAGTCCGGGCGTGGTGCCCCAGTGGCCCAGTAAGCGCGGTTTAATATGCTCTGGCTTCAATGGCTCGCGTAACAGCGGATTGTCCATCAAATAAATCTGCCCGACAGACAGATAGTTAGCGGCGCGCCAGTAGCGATCAAGTAACGTGAGTTCGTGTGCCGTGTTCGGTTGAGCCATGCCATTTTCTCCTGCATTACGTCAGACGATGCACTAACCCTAATAGAGAATGGGGGAGTCAACCAGGCAAGCGGCAAACAAAAAGGCCTCGCAAGCGAGGCCTCAGACAGGTAGAAGACGGTTATTTACCGACGACGTAGGCAGTTTCACGGCCTTCGTCATTCGCGGCCACCGGCGTTACAGGCGTATACGGCAGTTGCAGGACGCGGCTGGTTTCAGCCAGCACTTTTTCAGTCAGGGCGACGTCACCGTTAAGTTTGCGGCCCCAGGACGGCACAACGGCACGAATTTTATTTTGCCATTCCGGTGACGCCATCTGCTCTGGACAGACCTTGTGCAGCAGTTCCAGCATGATCGGTGCCGCTGTTGAGGCGCCCGGCGAAGCACCCAGCAGTGCCGAAATCGAGCCATCTTCCGACGACACCACTTCTGTGCCCAGACGCAATACTGCGCCTTCTTTTTCATCTTTCTTGATGATTTGCACGCGCTGACCTGCGGTCACCAGACGCCAGTCTTCCTGCTTCGCCTGCGGAACATAGGCGCGCAGCGCGTCCATCCGGTCACGGTCGCTTTGCAGAACCTGATCCATCAGGTACTTCACCAGATCAAAGCTTTTCAGTCCGACTTTGATCATCGGCATAAGGTTAGTACTGTTCAGCGAGGCAAACATGTCCAGCAGCGAACCCTGCTTCAGGAACTTGGTCGAGAAGGTCGCGAACGGCCCAAACAGCAGAACCTGTTTGCCGTTCAGAACGCGCGTGTCCACATGCGGCACGGACATTGGCGGCGCACCGACGCTCGCTTTACCATAGACCTTCGCCATATGCTGTTTCACAACATCGGGATTTTCGGTCACCAGGAAAGAGCCGCCGACCGGGAAGCCCGCATAGCCATTGGCTTCGGGAACGCCAGCCTTCTGCAGCAACGGCAACGCCGCACCGCCTGCGCCAATGAAAATCTTACCGGCGGTTAACGTACGACGTGAACCGTCTGTCAGGCTGACAAGGGTAACCTGCCAGCGACCATCGTTCAGGCGTGTAATGTCGCGAACTTCCTGGCTCATGCGCAAACGGAAACTGGCTTTTTTCTCCAGTGAGGCAATCAACTGACGCGTCACTTCACCGAAATCGACGTCGGTGCCCATATCGGTCCAGGTCGCGGCCACTTTTTGACTGGCGGGACGGCCTTTCATCACCAACGGAATCCACTTCGCAATTTGCTGTGGATCTTCAGAGTAAGCCATGCCACGGAACAAAGTGCTTTTCTGTAATGCGTTAAAGCGTTTGCGCAGGAAGTTAACGTTGTCATCGCCCCAGACAAAGCTCATATGCGGTGTGCTGTGGATAAAGCTTTTTGGCGTATGCAGATTGCCTTTCTGGACATGATAGGCCCAGAACTGGCGAGAAATCTGGAAGGCTTCGTTAATCGCAATGGCTTTCGCGATATCGATACTGCCGTCAGCTCTCTGCGGCGTATAGTTCAGCTCGGCCAGCGCGGCATGGCCTGTACCGGCATTGTTCCAGCCATTAGAGGACTCTTCCGCCACATGCGGCAGCCGTTCCACCATTTCAATGGACCAGTCTGGCTCAAGATCCTGCAGCCAGGTGCCTAAGGTGGCGCTCATGACGCCAGCGCCAATGAGTAGCACATCGACGTCTTTACGCTCCTGCGCCCCGGTGGTGTCCTTTCCGCTAACACTCATTGTGAGCGCAAGATTTACAGCTGATTTGCACATGAGGCGACATCTCCTCTTCTGTTGACCTGAAGCTCAACAGTGTTGCAGGTGAAATAGTCACGCTTCTGTCGAGCGCGTTGCGCTATTTCCGGGTTAAGACTCAGGTATAGGTTAAAGCGACGATAACGAGTTAACTGAACGTTATGCTTTGTTGCCCAAATATAACATTCTCGCGTTCGAATTAAACATTTGTTTATTTTTTAAATGCAGAAATGATTCAGCATAAGAAAGAATCATAATAACAGGCGCGCCATAAGCCTTTTTTGCAGCTAACTCAACGGGTTAAGTAAAAGAGGATGTTGCGGGATTGCCCCATAATGGTGCGGTATGAAAATGTCACTTAGCGAAAGGAATAATATAACCTAATGAAAAAAAGGGATTATTGAAATTTATTCTTTGCGTTGAATTTTTAATCGATAAGGCGGCGAAGGCTATCTTGTAAAACAAATGTTACATTTTTGTGACCTCATAGCCAGCCAGGTGACTGACCGACGGCAAGGAAGCGCGCCGCATCGTTGACGCTTTGCATGATCAAAGGTTCTCCACCGCCAGCCTCTCAGTAATTCAGTCTTTTAAAAAAAGAGGGGCAGCAGGCAGATGTCGCCCTGACGGCGTGATTACGCCCGAAACCAGCGGCGCCAGATAAAGCGAATAACAAAAAACTCCAGCGCGCCCAGAAGTAAAAACCACAGGCAAAAGACCACGGTATAAAGCTGATTAAGGTCCTGCAGATGGAACATCTGTTGCAGGTGCTGCGCGACGGCCAGGCTAAACGCGGGAGCGGGAAGCAGAAGGGCAGAGAGAAAGCCCAACAGTAAAATGCCGCCGGGAATGATCAGGGATTCGAAGGGGTTAGTCATGGACAAAAATTCCGTATTTACCAGCCCGCCATTTTCCGGCATTCCGCGGGAAGGTTCAATGACGGACTGTTCAGGGCAGGAAGTCACGCTGTGCATTGCAAAGAAAAGGCTTAAATGACATTAACTTAGAGACATTCATAGCGATTGTTATGAGTTATAGCCTTTGCTATACTTAAATCCCTGATTTTATTGTCTTTTTATAACGATTATTGCGTGATAGACTGCGCGCACTTTTTAATAACCGAGCCATATGTGTGATGAATTCAGCCCGAAATGCTGGCTTTTCATCCCAAGTGAACAAATCATGACCTTTATCGCCACCCTGATTCTTGCTTTTGGAATGTCGATGGACGCATTTGCTGCTGCGCTGGGCAAAGGTGCGACCTTGCATCGCCCGGGCCTGAAAGAAGCCGTGCGCACCGGTCTGATTTTCGGTTGTATCGAAGCCCTGACGCCGCTGATTGGCTGGGCATTGGGTCTTGCTGCCAGCCAGTATGTTGCCGCGTGGGATCACTGGATAGCCTTTTTCCTGCTGGCGTTCCTGGGTGCCCGAATGATGATGGAAGGCTTCCGTAAAACGGCGTCTGAACCGTGCGAAGCGCCGCAAAGCCATGGTTTTATGGTCCTGGCGGCGACCGCCGTTGCCACCAGCCTGGATGCGCTGGCGGTTGGCGTGGGGCTGGCCTTCCTTCAGGTTAATATCGTCACCACGGCTCTGACAATCGGTGCCGCCACTACCGTTATGGCTACCACTGGCGTGCTGGTCGGCCGCTTCATTGGGCCTGTTTTAGGTAAATGGGCCGAAGTGCTGGGCGGACTGGTCCTCATCGCCATTGGCTCCACCATCCTCACCGAGCATCTCGGACTGTTTCAGTAACGCCCGCAAAATCGTATTTTGTGATCTGGTTCAAAATTTATTGCTGATTAAAACAGCAGGAGCTATACTTTTCCTGTATTTATTCAACAAATTTTTAACTGGATGCTGTATGAAACGTTTTTTTAAGTACGTGTTTCACGCGTATGTGGAAACCTTTAAACACGTACCACCCGGTGCGCTGAACTAAGCGCCACGTTTTACCCTCGATAGTCGCGGTCAGGGAATGACCGGTGATTATCACCTCATTTTGCCGTTCTTCTCGCCTGACTCCGCCTCTCTGTTCAGCCCGCACTGGCCTTGCATTCCGCCTGACATACTGTGATACAACTGGACATCCACTGTGCCAATCGCAGTACGATTTCCGTCATGTTTTTTGCTACTCTGCGCGCCGATTTATTCTCAACACGGGTGGATCGCCCGACATAATAAAAGAGGCAGCAATGCAGTTATGCAGTTTTTATCTTCCCGCTCAGGGGAAAAAAAGCGTGGGTATCGTACGGGAACAGGGCGTGATCGATGTCGGGATGCGCCTGGGCAAAGCCTGCCCGGATTTAAAAACCTTTTTGACACGTTCTTCTCTGGCCGATCTTGCCGCCTTTCAGAACATGCCCGTCGATCACGCGTTTTCCGCCGTGCAGTTTCTTCCCGTTATTGAGCAGCCTGGAAAAATTTTCTGCGTAGGAATGAACTACGCAGATAAACGCCAGGAGTTTGCCGCAACGCTGGACGCGCCAACCTTATTTATCCGTTTTGCTGATTCACTGACCGGCCATGAGCAACCGCTGCAAAAACCGCTGACTACCCAGGAATTCGATTACGAGGGTGAGCTGGCGGTGATTATTGGTAAACCGGCGCATCGGGTTAAGGCCGCCGACGCGCTGGACGTCATTGCGGGTTACAGCTGCTTTATGGATGCCACCGTGCGCGACATGCAGTTTACCTGGTTTACCGCCGGGAAAAACTGGCCGCAGACCGGAGGATTTGGCCCCTGGATGACGACTGCGGACGAGATTCCTGATCCCCAACAGTTATCGATTAAAACCCGACTGAACGGTCGTGAAGTGCAAAACGATACCACCGCCAGCATGGTGCATCCGGTCGCCAGCATTATCGAATATATCTCTGCCTTCAGTCCGCTATCACCCGGCGATGTCATTATCACCGGCTCCCCCGGCGGCGTAGGGAAAAAACGGACGCCGCCCCTGTTCATGTTCCGTGGCGACGTGGTGGAAGTCGAGATAGAAAAAATCGGTTGCCTGCGTAACCCTGTCGCCTGACGCAGTGTATTCACTGCCTCTCTGCCGATCCCGTCCTACACTCAATAAGTACCCAGGAACAGGAGCAGCTGATGAGGCGTACCATCCGGTGTAAAAGGCGACAGGGCATAGCCGTGGCCGCAGGGGTTGGTTTAGGTATAGGTGCAGTGCTGTGGGGCGCGAAGCGCTGGCAGCAAATGAAACAAACGCCGCCTGTTTCACCGCGTAGTCACCATGCGGGGCTGGCGGGTTACTATCAACAGATCGGTGACTGGCGCATGTTCACCCGCGTGACGCCCGACGCGCCTCATGGTTTACCTGTCGTTCTGCTTCACGGTCTGGCGATGTCAGGCCGTTCGATGGAGGCGCTGGCCCTCGCGCTGGGTCGGGACTATCACGTGCTGGTCCCCGACCTGCCCGGCTTTGGCGGTAGCGCGTTGCCCGCATCGGCACCGGTGCTTTCCGTCAGTGAACTGGCCGATATCCTGTGGCAGTGGCTCCAGCACAATGGTTTCCGGCGGGCAATCTGGGTCGGCAGCGCCTTTGGCTGTCAGGTGCTGGCGGCGCTGGCGGATAATCACCCGGACGCTGTGGCCGGACTGGTGCTACAGGGGCCCACAGCCGATCGCCATGCGCGAAGCCTGTTGCGCCAGCTCTGGCGCGGCTGGCGCAACAGCCGACTGGAAGCCCACCGTTCACCTGACCCGCTGGCCCGCATCGACTGGGCGAAAGCCGGTCTCCCCCGTGTATTTGGCACGCTGCGCGCCATGCTTAACGATCCGATTGAATACCATCTGACGTATCTGACGGCCCCCACATTGTTGCTCCGGGGTTCGCGGGACCCGGTTTGTCCGGCGCGCTGGCTGGATGAGCTGGCGGGGCTGTTGCCTCAGTGTGAAAAAATCACCCTGCGCGGCGGTACCCACCGGCTGCACTATGTCTATCCATGGAGCTTCTGCCATGCGATCCGACCCTTTTTGGCCCGTATTCAGCAGGAGAACGCCGATGAGTAAACCGCCGAAGGGCATCGCCCGCTTTGATTCCGCAGCAACCATGTTGCTGGCTCTGGCAAGTGCACTGCGCGATGAGCCCCTGACCCGTTCGTCATCGATGCTGGACCGGTTACTGCCTTCACTGGATCGACTACCGAGCCGGTTACGTGAATGGGGCCATGCGATAAGTGGCCAGGCGGACGGAATCAGCCCGAAACAGGCGGGTGAGCTGGATGTGGAAGGCATCGCCGAATGGATGGTGAGTGCCTACCCGCAGCGCGAGTATCCGGCGGCATTTATCGGCGCATCGAACGGTGCGCTGGTCCATCTGGCGGCGGCGATGGGAACGCCCTGGCTACCGCAAACGTTTCTGTGCCCGGTGCGCGTGGAACCCAGCGATCCGGACGATGCCCAGGCCGGCTTTGAGCAAGGCAAAGCGGTGGCCGCGGCGCTGCTGGCGACCTGGCCAAGGCTGGCGGTCCATCACAGGCAGGATCCGAGTCAGGACCGGCTGCTGCTCGAAAATATGCAGGCTTTCCGGCTTAAATTACGCGATATGCCACTCGCCTTTAATGAATTTCTGCTGGGAGGATTGCCCGCAGGCGCGACCCTGTTTATCAATCACTGCACGCGCCAGTGGCCGGTCACCCGCACCAGCGACCGTTCGTTTTTCCAGTTTGGCGCACCCGGTGGGGCAACGGAAAGCGAGTATTTGCAGGGCGGCCCCCGCGTTGCGGAATATCTGGCGCGGGCAGGGGTTGATCGGGCGCGCTGGACGCCGCCTGCCATCACCGATCATGTCCCTGAAGCCGAATGGGGGCTGGACGGTTACCTGATCTCTCCTCTGAAAAAACTGGCAGAAGCTCAACGCTGGACGCTGATGGAAATTCGTTATGAGCAACCGGAGGCGCTGAGTTTTGTGGTGGCGGAAATCTACCGTGACTGGTATCTGGCGGCAGGCGTGCTGCCCACCCGGCTTACGGTAGACAGCTTTATATTGCTGGATCCCTGGTGCAGTATGCAGCAACAGGCGATTCCCTTCTGGCTGATGTTCCCCTCTGCCGCCTCGGCAGATGCGCTGCAGCGTTTTCTGGAAAAACAGCCGCCGTTCCGCTACATCGATATGCTGTTGTACTCACAAGGGGCCGACAGCATCGGGCTGGCCGACATCGCCCGCTGGCAGCAGTTGCTTACCTTCGCCAAAGACGAAGGCGCGCTGGTCGGTGTGGATGAAACGCGTTTTCCTCATGATGTCACCAGTGTTTCGCAGTTTGACGCGGCGCTCCGTGAGCGGGCACCGCTGCTGCCTGCGCCGCCGCCGCTCACTGTCGGGACAGCGATCGCCGGTATTCAGCGTTACGGCGCCCGTCATGGCGTGAGCATCAGGGCGCTAACCTGAGTCAGGCCCCGTCGGTGATGGGCTTGCGAACCAGCACCAGATAGGCCAGTGCGCCCATCAGGGTTACGCAGGCACAAATCATCAGCGCCAGGCTGAAGGACTTCGTGGTGTCCAGTATCCAGCCGGTAATCACCGGAGCAAAGGACGCGAAGATAAAGCTGGCGAAGTTTTGAATGCTGCCTACGGAGGCTGTCATGCGCGCGGTCACGTTAGCGTGGATCAGGCCCCAGCATGAGGTCCCCGCAAAGTGAATACAAAACAGGGCCATGCCAATCAGGGTGACGGCGCTGGTGGTCTCAGTGGCGCGCGTGACGAAGGCGGTAAAACCCGCAGACAGAACCATGCCGCTGACAATGCACACCTTACGGGTTTTAACCGCATCCCAGCCGCGTTTCACTAACGCATCCACCACATAGCCGTTGAGCAACATGCCGGCTGCGCCAAACAGGAAAGGAATCGCCGCCAGTAAGCCTGTGCTCTTAAGATCAAGGTGATAGGTCGACTGCAGATAACCCGGCAGCCAGGCAATATACAGCCAGGCGGTGTAGTTAATGCCGCTGAAGCCAATCATCATGCCCCACATGGTGCGCTGCTTAAACAGGCCGCGCCATTCACGAAAGCTGATCGGCGCTTTACGCGATGCCACGCTGCCCGCCTGCAGATAATGGATCTCTTCCGCACTTAAGGTGTTGTTATCACGGTCGCGATAAGTCATGTACCAGCCGATCGCGAGGAAAATCCCTAAAATACCGATAGTCACAAACATGCCGCGCCAGCCCAGCAGCAGCATCATGGCCGCCAGGATCGGCGGCGCCACCGATAATCCGATCATCGAGGCGGCGTTAAACATCCCCATCGGCATCCCGCGATCTTTAATATTGAACCAGTCATTGATGACCTTTACGCCGCATGGATTCATGGGCGCTTCACCCATCCCGAGGCCAATGCGCACCAACACGAACTGAGTAAAGTTATGCACCAGTCCGGACGCGGCCTGGAAAAGTGACCAGATGAACATGCCCACGCCCAGCATAATACGTGGGCCTTTGCGGTCCAGCAGGGCGCCAGCGGGCAGTTGTGCCAGCCCGTAAGCCAGCGAAAATGCCGAGAGCAGCACGCCAATTTCCGTCGCGCTCAGCCCCATCTCCTCACGAATCGTCATATTGGCCACCGACAGCGAGCTGCGATCAAGGTAGTTAATGATGGCGGCAAGCAGCAGCAACAGCATGGCGGTAATCTGGACTTTACGGATGCGCGGCGAGCGCACGATATCACTGCGCAACGGCACAAACGCCTCATCAGGTGCAGCGGCGGCGGGCGAGGTTGAACGATCAATAACCGATCTGTTTTCCATGGCAATCTCCCTGAGCAGGCGATTTATCATTATTGTGAGCATTAAGGATGCCCGACGGCACAAAGCCGCCGGCGCGTTGCGATGAAGAGTAAGGGCGATAAAGCAGAGATGTTGTAAAGTTGTTTCAAAATCGTGCGAGAGCTAATGCTTTGCGGTTTTTAATCGGTTTTTAATTGTACTGATTAATGCTGCGGATCATGGATCGCTTGGCTGTGGCCAGATGACTGTGCAGGGCGCAAAGCGCATCCACATCCCGGCGACCGATTAACGCAGACAAAATCGCCATATGCTCCTCCAGGGCAACGATGTTGCGCTGCTTCAGATCGCTTTCATCCCACTGATAGTGCGAATGGAAAATAACGGAAATAATCTCCAGCGACTGATTAAAGAACGGGTTATTGGCGGCAGACAGAATCAGCGAGTGCAACTGCTTATCCAGCGCCGCAAAATGGCGATAGTTGCTGGCAATGGTCTCACGCATCGATCGGTGCCGATCCAGTAGATCGCGCGCCTGAATCCAGCGTTCATCGTCCATGGGCAAATTTAAAAAACGCGTCAGGGCATGGGTTTCCAGCATTTCACGTAGCTCAAACAGCTTTTCCGCATACGTCTGCGAAAACTTTTTCATCTGCCAGTGGCCGCGTTTGACCGGTTCCAGCAGGTTGTAGCGCATAAAATGCAGTAAGAATTCGCGCACGGCCACCGGGCTGACATTGGCCTGCTTTGCCAGTTGCAGCTCGCTGAAGGTATCGCCGGGCTGCAACTGTCGCTGATTGATCAGATCGAAAAAACGCTTTTCAACCAGACTGGCCTGTTGATCAATCGGCGGCATCACCGCGTTCAGGCTGTCCTGCGCCTCCGGCGCGCGCACAATAACCCAGCTGTCTTTGACTTTTTCCAGTACGCCTCGCTCATGCAGATAACTCAGCACATGACGCACGGTCGTGCGGCTGACCGTGAACATTTCGGCCAGGGCGGCCTGCGGTGGCAGCGGCGACTGAACGTGGCCCTGGGCGATGCTTTCCAGCATATGGTTGATGACGTTATGGCGTAAATTTTGGCTGCGGCTCATGCGGGGGCTCCGGTTTTTTATGCATTAAAAACCATTGAAGGCCCAAAAAAGCCGTTCTGGTTCACAAAGTGAGAAGAGGGGAATACGGTGCCGCAGCCAGATTCGCCATAACTGCGCTTTTGATAACCGGAGAGTGGCCATGACCACTATGAAAGCCTTAGTCATCGCAGAACCGCGTTCGCTGGTCTGGGCTACACGCCCTCAACCCCGGCCTGCCGCGACTGAAGCGCTGCTTAAAATCGTCAGCGCAGGCATTTGCGGCACCGACATTCATGCCTGGGCAGGAAACCAACCCTTTTTTAGCTATCCGCGTGTCCTCGGCCATGAACTCTGTGCGGAGGTGGTGGAGACAGGCGCTGCCGTTCACGATTTAGCCGCAGGACAGCGGGTGGCACTGATTCCCTATCTCTCCTGTTTTGAATGCGATGCCTGCCGCAGCGGTAAAACCAACTGCTGCGAAAACATTTCGGTGATGGGTGTCCATCAGGATGGCGGCTTTAGCGACTACCTTTGCGTACCGGCAGCTAACCTGCTGGTGGTGGACGATCTTGCGCCAGAAGCCGCAGCGCTCATTGAGCCTTTTGCCATCAGCGCCCACGCGGTGCGTCGAGCGGCGGTGGCGCAGGGCGAGCAGGTGCTGGTCGTGGGAGCGGGGCCGATCGGCCTGGGGGCTGCCGCCATTGCCGCTGCTAACGGCGCGCAGGTGGTGGTCGCGGATACCAGTGATTACCGCCGTCAGCACGTCAGCCAGCAGTTGGGCCTCTGTGCACTCAATCCGGCTGATGCGGCGTTTATAACCTCACTGCGAAACGAATTTGATGGCAGGCTGCCGTTGAAGGTGCTTGATGCCACAGGCAATCCTGCGGCGATGAACGCGGCCGTGAGCCTGATTCGCCATGGCGGAACAGTCGTGTATGTCGGTCTGCATAAAGGGGATTTGGTGATTCCTGACAGTGAGTTTCACAAGAAGGAGAGCACGATCATGGGTAGCCGTAACGCCACCCGTGAGGATTTTGATCGGGTGCGTGAACTCATGGCGGCCGGGACGTTACGTGCCGATATGATGCTCAACCGGCGTTTCGCGTTTTCGACGCTGGCAGAACACTTTGAGGCGCAGGTCATCAACAATCGAGCGTTAATTAAGGGCGTTATCGATTTTGATCGCTGAAGCCGGAGACAACGGGGTGCGCTGTCTCCGCACGCGCTACGCCGTTCCGGAGAGCGACTGGAAAAAGTGGCGACGCACGGCGTCGGCATCCACGCCCAATGCGATGCGTTGTCGGGGCAAATCGCGAAAAGGGTTGTGACGGGAAGCCAGCGTGCTGATCTGGCGCACCGTCTGACCACAGGCGATGCCTTCGGTAATCACCCGCAGTGGGCTTTCCACCAGCGTAAATGCCTCGGGCAAACACAGCCAGGATATCGTCAGCGTGTCATGCAACGCCATTCCCGCAAATCCTTCCTTCTCAAGACTGTACGCCAGATAAGGGCGGCAGATCGCCCGCAGGATCGGCTGTTGCAGTTGATCCACCTCATCGCTATTGATCAACACTTTATGGGTAACATCCAGCGGGATCAGCATAACCGGCAAGGCCGAGGACAGGACCTGATCCGCAGCATGAGGATCTTTCCAGATATTAAATTCACTGAACGGTGTCACATTCCCGCTGTGGCCATCGGTACCAAAGGCGCCGCCCATGATGACCAGTTCTTTGACCAGCGGGATAATATCCGGTGCCTGATTGATGGCGCTGGCGATATTGGTAAGGGGACCGATTGCCACCAGTGTAATGACGCCGGGATTAGCACGAACGCTGTCGATAATAAACTGCACGGCACCGGGCGCGTCGTCGCTAAACGGATTATCAAACGCATCCCCTAAACCGTCTTCACCATGCAGCCTGGCAGGTGCGCTCGGTTCCCGTGCCAGCGGACGGGCGCAGCCGCGGTACACCGGCACGTCAATCGCCATTTTCTGGCAAAAGAGCCGCGCATTTTTCACCGCCTGGCCCACGGCAACGTTGCCGAATACCGTGGTAATGCCCAGCAGATGTTGCGTCCGCGCGGCATAGGCCAGCGCAAAGGCATCATCCACGCCGATATCAGTATCAAAAATGACAGTGCGCACAGGATTCTCCAGAAAGCGTGAGCGCCTCACCCGGGGCGACAATCATTGTGCGGGCGCGGCAAGCGTAAAAGCCGTCATTTATTTAAGCGGAAAACGGAAAAAGGGGAAACCTGAATTCTCCCCCCTTTTAAGGCTACCCGCGTCGGGTTTTTAACGCTGCATGTCAGCCGCACATCACGGGCGCGCGCGTTCACATGGTCTGAGTTGCCAGTCAGAAAAAGGCATCGTATGATTGCCTGCGCAAGGTGATGGCGTTCCACCTTCCCCAACCGCCAGCAGGTTTCCCCTGCGGCTGATGACGCCTGACACTATCCTTTATCCTTTCGTGGGAGCGGGAGCGTCAGGTGCCGGTATTTGCTGACCCTCCACCGTCTTCTGCACAATGCCTGTTAACGGGAGTATAAGATGTTAAAACCGCTATTCGCTGTGATCGTGGGCGGCAGCGTAGGTTGTGTACTGCGTTGGTGGTTCGGTATGCGTTTCAATGCGTTTTTCCCCAATCTTCCACCGGGTACGTTGCTGGTGAATCTGATTGGCGGCTTTGTGATCGGGGGGGCCATGGCCTGGTTTATTAAAAATCCCCAGCTCGATCCCGCCTGGCGGTTACTGATCATTACAGGCTTATGTGGCGGGCTCACCACGTTTTCCACGTTTACCGCAGAATTAATGACCCTGTTGCAGTCCGGAAAATATCTCTGGGCGATGAGCAGCGCGCTGGTGCATGTCATTGGCTCGTTGCTGATGAGTTTTGCCGGTTTCGCGCTGATTAACCTGTTGGGTTAACGCCGCCGCGAAACCGGATGCCATCAGTCCTGCAGACACTGAGCGATGAAGCTGGCGGCGTGCAGGGCGCCCTCGGCTGAAATCGTGTGGCCAGTCTGTGGCTCAATCAATGCCTCGACCGGAACCGCCGCAGCTTTCAGGCGGGCCGCGGCTGACTCGCTTTCGCTGACGGGGATCACCGCATCAGCCCGGCCATGGATCAGCAGGGCTGGCGTATGCGCGAGTGGTGTCAGTGGGCCGTCAAAGGCCAGTCGGCCGGAAAATGCCACCACGCCCGCCAGGGGATAACGGCCAGAGGCCAGTAGATCTAGCGCCATGATCGAGCCCTGAGAAAAGCCCACCAGGATGACCTTCTCCCAGCATTCTGCCATATCATGCTGCGCCATCAGGTCACGCAGAACGCGGTCAAACGCCTCACGAGCTTCGCGAACCCGCCCTGAACGGTTTTCCGGCGTAATGCCCGCCAGACTGAACCACTGATAGCCCATGCCCTGTTCAAAAGCATAAGGCGCATCCGGTGAGGCAAAGACCACATCGGGTAACAAGGTTGCCCAATAGTCGCCGACAGGTGCCAGATCGTCGCCGTTACTGCCTACGCCGTGCAGAAAAATCACCAGTGCTTTTGCCATGCCGGTTCCTGTAAAAGTTGTGTTGTCTGACAGGTATTTGAACAGTTACACCGGTTAACGTCAAAATCAAACTGACCGCCGGGAAGGCCGCCTGTCGTACAGGGGAAGGCAAACATTACGTGCCGTCTCCCTTTCCCTGTAACGTAAAACCTGCTTGACTGAAACGTCACCGCTTGCCGTCTGGAGTTATGCATGTCGTTGTTTACCCTGAGCACGTTATCCGACATTCCCGCCGCTGAATGGGATGCGCTGCTGCCTGATGATCAGCCTTTTTTGCGCCATGCCTTTTTGCTGAGCCTTGAAGACAGCGGCAGCGTCAGGCCGGAACGGGGCTGGCAGCCAGCCCATCTGGTCTGGCGTGAGCAGGGTGAACTCTGCGCCGCGCTACCCGGCTACCAAAAAAGCCATTCACAGGGTGAATACGTGTTCGATCACGCCTGGGCCGATGCCTGTCAGCGAGCCGGTATCGCTTACTATCCGAAATGGCTCGGTGCCATTCCCTTCAGCCCGGTAACGGGCGCGCGCGTGCTGGGCAAATCCGATGCCGCTATCCGTCTGCTGTCGAGGCTGCCAGACTGGCTGGAGCGCCAGACGTTGAGTGGCGCGCATATCAATTTCACCGACTCTCACGCTAACGCGCTGCTGGCGGAACAACCCGACTGGCTGGCGCGGCTGGGCTGCCAGTATCACTGGCACAATCGCGGCTATCGCGACTTCCAGGACTTTCTGGATACGTTGATGTCACGCAAGCGCAAACAGCTGCGCAAGGAACGGGAGCAGGTCGCCCTGAACGGCTTTGAATTTGACTGGTATCGCGGCGATCAACTGCGTGAAGATCAATGGGATTTTGTGTACACCTGCTATGCTAACACGTACTCGGTGCGTGGTCAGCGTCCTTATCTGACGCGTGCCTTTTTTAGCTTACTGGCCGCGCGTCTGCCGGAAAACATTCGCGTCGTCATTGCCCGTTTGCAGCAGCAGCCCGCAGCGATGGCTTTTTACCTTAAAGACGGGGAAAGCCTGTATGGCCGCTACTGGGGCTGCCTGGCGGAATTTAACCAGCTTCACTTCGAAACCTGTTTTTATCAGGGGATGGATTTCGCCATCGCCGAAGGCCTGCAACGCTTCGATGCGGGCGCGCAGGGCGAACACAAGCTGGTGCGTGGTTTCGAACCGCAGATTACCCACTCCTGGCACTACCTGTGTCACCCCGGCCTGCGCGCCGCCGTTGACGATTTTTTGCAGCAGGAGCGGCAGGGCGTTCACCTGTGGGCCGAGGAAGCCCGGGACGCCTTGCCCTACCGACGCGGCGACTAGTCCGCCCCGACAAACCCGCCGGTCTGGTGTTGCCAGAGCCGGGCATACAGGCCATTTTGTGCCAGCAGTTCCTGGTGGCTACCGATTTCGACAATCTGGCCGTGTTCCAGCACCACCAGCCGGTCCATTTTTGCAATCGTGGACAGACGGTGAGCGATGGCAATCACCGTTTTCCCCTGCATCAACGACTCCAGGCTTTCCTGAATCGCCGCTTCCACCTCTGAATCAAGGGCGGAAGTGGCTTCATCCATGATCAGAACCGGCGCGTTTTTCAGCAACACGCGCGCAATGGCTATACGCTGACGCTGCCCGCCAGACAGTTTTACGCCGCGCTCACCGACATGCGCATCCAGCCCTGTCCGGCCCTGGGAATCCGACAGCAGCGGGATAAATTCGTCGGCGCGGGCGCGACGGATAGCCAGTTGCAGTTCTTCCTCGCTGGCATGGGGCCGGCCATAGAGCAGATTTTCGCGGATAGAGCGGTGCAGCAGCGAGGTATCCTGGGTGATCATGCCAATCTGGCTGCGCAGGCTTTCCTGCGTCACCTCGGCAATACACTGACCGTCAATCAGGATGCGCCCGCCGTTCAGGTCGTAAAGACGCAACAGCAGATTGACCAGCGTTGATTTTCCGGCACCGGAAGGTCCAATCAGGCCAATCTTTTCTCCCGGTTTAATGGTCAGGTTCAGGCCATTAATCACCTGCCGCTCGCCACCATAGTTAAAACGGATGTTGTCGAAGCGAATCTCCCCCTGCGTCACCCTGAGCTGTTTTGCCTGGGGCGCATCCTGCACGCTAAGCGGTTGGGAAATGGTGTTCAGTCCGTCCTGCACCATGCCGATATTTTCAAAAATGCCGTTCACCACCCACATCACCCAACCGGACATATTAACAAGACGGATAACCAGGCCGGTCGCCAGGGCAATGGCACCGACGCTAATCAGCGATGCGCTCCACAGCCACAGCGCCAGGCCGGACGTGGCAACAATCAGAACGCCGTTGAGCGTCGACAGCGTCAAATCCATGCTGGTTACCATGCGGTTAGCCTGCTGCGTTTTGTCTGTCTGCTCCTGAATCGCCTCACGTGCGTACTGCCGCTCCAGGTCGCTATGGGCGAACAGCTTGATGGTAGCTATATTGGTGTAACCATCCACAATCGTGCCCATGAGTTTCGAGCGCGCTTCTGAGGACACCACGGAACGGGCCTTTACGCGCGGCACAAAATAGCGCAGCGCCGCGCTGTAAAGCACAATCCAGATAATGAGCGGAATCATCAAACGCCAGTCCGCTTCGGCGAACAGCACCAGCGCCGTCGCGGCGTAGATCAGCACATGCCAGATGGCATCGACCAACTGCACCGCAGAATCGCGGAGCGAGTTACCGGTTTGCAAAATGCGTTGCGCAATCCGGCCCGCAAAATCGTTCTGGAAAAAATTCATGCTCTGACGCAGAACGTAGTTGTGGTGCTGCCAGCGAATCATGCTGGTCATGCCGGGATTAATGCTCTGGTGAACCAGCATATCGTGCAGCGCAATAAACACCGGCCGCAGTATCAGGGCGACGCAGCCCATCCAGAGTAAGGTTGGCCAGTTATCGTGGAACAGCGTAGCCGGGGTGGAATGGTTAACCAGATCAATGATGCGGCTCAGATAACTGAACAGCGCCACCTCAATGAGCGCGCCCACCAGCCCCACCACCAGCAGTGCTGCGAAGCTCGGCCACACCTGGCGCAGGTAGTAAAAATAAAAAGGCCAGACCCGTGAGGGCGGCATATCGGTGGGGGCATCCTGAAAAATATTGATAAAACGTTCGAAACGACGATACAACATACAGTTACTCTTTCCGTTCGATAAGAATTACAGCTTAGTGCATGTGTACGTCCGATTAAAAAAAGGATTCTCTATGGATATCACTCTGCGCGGCCGTGAACCACATGATGCAGCGGCTTACCAACGTCTTTACGGCCATCCGGCGGTTTTCCCCTGGACGCTGCAATTGCCGTTTCCCAGCGTCGCCACCTGGGAAAAGAAATTCGCAAAAATGGATGCCGAGGGCTTCATCAATTTTGTTGCCGAAGTAGACGGCGAAATGGTTGGTGAGCTGACCTTGTTTACAAATCATAATCCGCGTACGCGTCACTGCATCAGCTTCGGCATCGGTGTCAATCCGGCGTTCTCAGGGCGCGGCATTGGCGAGCTGTTGATCCGCACGGCAATGGATTATGCACGTAACTGGCTGGGCATCACCCGCATGGAGCTTGAGGTGTTTCATGACAATCATCGGGCGCTGGCGCTGTATGAAAGGCTGGGTTTTGAGCGCGAAGGGGTGCGTCGTCAGGCATCCTTACGTGAAGGTAAACTTCATGATGTGGTGATGATGGCCAAACTGCTCAACGTGGCGTAACGACCGCGCATTGCCCGTTTTTGCGCGCGGCGTTAAGGTCAAAAGTCGCGCAACATGTTTAAACGTTGTTCTGTGCCACAGTTCGCACAAAATGCCCTGCATAAAACCCATCGCCTGCCGATATGACGGTATCACCCACTGATGCTCTGGAGGGCGATTGTGATAAAACTAATAACGATCGACGAACTGAAAACGGGCATGTTCGTCCACAAACTTGAGGTCTGGTGGTTTAAAGACAAACGTATTCGTAATCAGATGCTGATCACCGATCCGCAGCAGGTTGCGATGTTCCGGCGTGAAGGTATTCAGCGGTTATGGATTGATGAAGAGAAATCGATTTCATCACCACCTCCTGAGCCAGTCCATACCGCACCCTGCCAGCAGGCTCCCTTTACGCAGGAACGTGAACAGGCACAGCAGCTATTTGAACAAGGCAAAATCAAGGTCCTGGCGCTGTTTAACGAAGCGCGAATGGGTTGCGGCCTCGATCTGAGCAGTATGATTGATATTGTGGATAAAATAGCCGGTTCGATTGAGCGCGAGCCCAGCGCACTTCTGCGCGTGGCACAACTGAAAGATCACGATAATTACACCTACCTGCACTCCATGGCGGTCTGCGGCTTGATGATCGCCCTGGGTAAAAAGCTCGGCCTGGATGCGCATCAACTTCAGCGCGTTGGCATGGGAGGGTTGTTACATGACATTGGCAAAGCGGCCGTACCGCTCAGTATCCTGAATAAACCGGATAAGCTGAGCGACGACGAGTTTGCCATCATGTGCGAGCATCCGATAGCGGGTGCACAGATGCTGATGGAAGCGAACGCAGGGGATGACCTGGTCGATATTGCCCTGCATCATCATGAAAAATATGACGGCAGCGGTTATCCCTACCGTCATAAAGGCCATGAGATTAGCGTCTATTCCCGTATGGCCACCATTTGTGATGTGTACGATGCCCTGACCTCAACGCGTCCTTACCGCGAGGGCTGGACACCCGCACAGGCTTTACAGTCGATGCTGGCCTGGCGCGGGCATTTTGACACAACGCTGCTGCATGCGTTCGTTACGACAATCGGTCTGTATCCGGTGGGGTCGCTGGTGCGGCTGGCATCGGGACGTATTGCACTGGTGGTCAAGGCGGGCGAACAATCGCTTCAGAAGCCGCGCGTACATGTTTTCTGGTCGTTGCACGCTAAGCGCCCCGTCAGACCAGAAGTGGTCGATCTGGGGGACAGTTTTTGCACGGACAGCATTGTCTGCTCGGAGAGTCTCGCGGCCTGGCCAACGATCGACCTCAACCGGGTCTGGTTGCTGGACGTTGCCTGAGCCAACGTCGCCATTTTTATACCTTTTTTACAGCGTGCCAGTGCTTTTTAACCCTTTCTTTATGTGACTCAGCGCAAGCTATTCAGCAAATCCAAACCTCTGGAGGTTGCTGTGAGTGCAGGCGTGATAACCGGCATTGTGCTGGTCGTGTTGTTGCTGGGCTATTTAGTGTATGCCCTGTTGAATGCGGAGGCCTTCTGATGGCGGCCAATGCATTTTTACTGATCGCGGTGTATCTGCTGGTGCTGATGGTGTTGGCACAGCCGCTGGGACGTGGTCTGGCAGCGCTGGTGGCGGACAAACCCCTTTTTACCCGTGCCGAAGCGCTGTTTTGGCGCGTCGCCGGGGTACAGCAAGGCGATATGCGCTGGCCGCAATACCTGCTGGCCATTGTGCTGTTCAACCTGTTCGGCCTGATCCTCCTGCTGGCTATACTGCTGCTTCAGGACAAGCTCCCGCTCAATCCACAACATTTTCCGGCCTTGAGCTGGGATCTGGCGCTTAACACCGCGATTAGCTTCGTCACTAACACCAACTGGCAAGCTTATTCAGGCGAGAGCACCCTGAGCTATTTCAGCCAGATGGTGGGCCTGACCGTGCAGAACTTTTTCTCTGCCGCGACCGGTATCGCTGTCGCCTTTGCCCTGATTCGGGGCTTTGCGAATCGCTCGATTGCAACCCTGGGTAACGCCTGGCGCGATCTGACGCGCGTGACGCTTTACGTGTTATTGCCCGTCAGTCTGCTGATGGCGCTGTTTTTTGTCAGCCAGGGCAGCATTCAGAACGTCCTGCCTTATCAGACGATTACCGGCCTGGATGGGGCGCAGCAAACGCTGGCAATGGGCCCGGTGGCCTCGCAGGAAGCCATCAAAATGCTGGGCACCAACGGCGGCGGCTTTTTTAACGCGAACTCTGCTCACCCGTTTGAAAACCCCACCGCGCTGACCAACTTCGTGCAGATGCTCAGTATCTTCCTGATACCGGCCGCGCTGTGCTTTGCCTTTGGCGAATGTGTGAAAGACCGTCGTCAGGGCAACATGCTGCTGTGGTCAATGACGCTGATGTTTGTTGTGGCGGCGGCCTTCGTGATGTGGGCGGAAGTGAACGGGAATCCGCACTTCCTGACGCTGGGCGCGGACAGCGCCATCAATATGGAAGGAAAAGAAACGCGCTTTGGCATTCTCAATTCCAGCCTGTTTGCGGTTATCACGACCGCCGCGTCCTGTGGTGCGGTGAATGCGATGCATGACTCGTTCACGGCCCTGGGCGGCATGGTACCTATGTTGCTGATGCAACTGGGCGAAGTGATCTTCGGCGGTGTCGGTGCGGGCCTGTATGGGATGTTGCTGTTCGTGTTGCTGGCGGTGTTTATCGCCGGACTGATGATTGGCCGTACTCCCGAGTTTCTCGGCAAAAAAATTGAAGTCTGGGAAATGAAAATGACCGCCCTTGCCATTCTGGTGACGCCCGCGCTGGTGCTGATCGGTACAGCCATCGCCATGATGACCGACGCTGGCCGGGCCGGTATGGCTAACCCAGGCACCCACGGCTTCAGTGAAGTGTTATACGCCGTATCGTCGGCCGCCAACAACAACGGCAGTGCCTTTGCCGGTCTGAGCGCGAACACGCCGTTCTGGAACGTTTTGCTGGCCATCTGCATGTTCCTGGGGCGCTTTGGCATCATCCTGCCGGTAATGGCGATTGCTGGTTCTATGGCCGGTAAAAAAATTCAGCCGGTCGGTAACGGGACGCTGCCAACGCATGGTCCGCTGTTTATCGCGTTGTTGGTGGGCACCGTCCTGCTGGTGGGCGCACTGACCTTTATCCCCGCTCTGGCTCTGGGTCCGGTAGCCGAGCATCTGCAACTTATTCAGGGACATTAATCATGAGTCGTCAACAACAGGTGTTTGACGCAGCGCTCTTGCGCACTTCAGCAATCGATGCCGTGAAAAAACTCGACCCACGCGTTCAGTTTCGTAATCCGGTGATGTTTGTCGTCTACCTGGGCAGTCTCCTGACCACGGTACTGGCGGTGCTGATGTCTACTGGCTATCAGAGCGGCAGCGCCAGTTTTACCGGCGCGGTGTCTGTCTGGCTGTGGTTTACCGTGCTGTTTGCGAACATGGCAGAAGCGCTGGCCGAAGGGCGCAGTAAAGCCCAGGCGAACAGCCTGAAAGGCGTCAAAAAAACCAGCTTTGCGAAAAAACTGTCGGCTGCGCATTACGGTGCAAAATGGCAGCAGATTGCGGCCGATGAGCTGCGCAAAGGGGATGCGGTATTAGTGGAAGCGGGTGACGTTATCCCGTGCGATGGTGAGGTGGTCGAAGGGGGCGCATCGGTTGATGAAAGTGCCATCACCGGGGAATCCGCACCGGTGATTCGTGAATCGGGCGGTGACTTTGCCTCGGTAACCGGCGGGACGCGTATTCTGTCCGACTGGCTGGTCATCACCTGTAGTGCAAACCCCGGCGAAACCTTCCTGGATCGCATGATCGCGATGGTGGAAGGAGCACAGCGCCGTAAAACGCCCAATGAAATCGCCCTGACGATTCTGCTGGTGTCCCTGACGATTGTGTTTCTGTTAGCTACCGTCACGCTGTGGCCGTTCTCCGCCTGGGGCGGTACGCCGGTGACCATCACCGTGCTGGTTGCGTTACTGGTGTGCCTGATCCCTACCACGATTGGTGGTTTACTCTCCGCCATCGGCGTCGCGGGGATGAGCCGAATGCTGGGGGCAAACGTGATTGCCACCAGTGGTCGTGCTGTCGAAGCGGCCGGGGATGTGGACGTGCTGATGCTGGACAAAACCGGCACCATCACACTGGGTAACCGCCAGGCGACCCAGTTTTTACCGGCCCCCGGCGTCACAGAAGAACAGCTTGCCGATGCCGCCCAGTTGGCCTCGCTGGCGGATGAAACGCCGGAAGGTCGCAGTATCGTGGTCCTGGCGAAGCAAAAATTTAATCTGCGTGAGCGGGACCTGAGCAGCATGGGAGCCAGTTTTATTCCCTTCTCAGCCCAGACGCGCATGAGTGGTGTGAACGTGCAGAACCGCCTGATTCGTAAAGGGGCGGTCGATGCGGTGCGCCGTCATATTGAAGCCAGTCACGGTGCGTTCCCGGCAGAAGTAAACGCCCGGGTGGAAGAGGTTGCCCGTGCGGGCGGCACCCCGCTGGTGGTCGCTGAAGGCCCGAAAGTGCTGGGCGTGGTCGCGCTGAAAGATATCGTCAAGGGCGGGATCAAAGAGCGCTTTGCCGAACTGCGCAAAATGGGCATTAAAACCGTGATGATTACCGGTGATAACCCGCTGACCGCCGCCGCGATTGCAGCCGAAGCGGGCGTGGATGACTTTTTGTCGGAAGCGACACCCGAAGCCAAACTGGCGCTGATCCGTCAGTATCAGGCCGAAGGCCGCCTGGTGGCGATGACCGGTGACGGCACCAACGATGCGCCTGCGCTGGCGCAGGCCGATGTCGCGGTCGCGATGAACTCGGGGACGCAGGCCGCAAAAGAGGCAGGCAACATGGTCGATCTGGATTCCAACCCGACCAAGCTGCTGGAAGTGGTCCATATCGGTAAACAGATGTTGATGACGCGCGGATCGTTAACCACGTTCAGTATCGCCAACGACGTAGCCAAATACTTCGCCATTATTCCGGCGGCGTTTGCGGCTACGTATCCTCAGCTCAATATGCTCAACGTGATGGAGCTGCACTCACCGTCCTCCGCGATTCTGTCGGCAGTGATTTTTAATGCCCTGGTAATCGTCTTCCTGATTCCGCTGGCCTTAAAAGGCGTGAGCTACCGGCCATTAAGCGCCGCATCACTGCTGCGCCGTAATTTGCTGATTTATGGATTAGGTGGACTGCTGGTGCCGTTTATCGGTATCAAAGCGATCGATATGTTGCTTGTGCTGTTTGGTATGGCCTGAGGAGAATAAAATGAGTCAGTTACGTCCGGCAATTTTTCTGCTGCTGCTGCTAACGGTTGTATGTGGCGTAGTTTATCCTTTGCTCACGACCGGGTTGGCGCAGTGGCTGTTTCCCTGGCAGGCTAACGGATCGCTGTTAAAGGTAGAAGGTGAAGAACGGGGCTCTGCACTGATTGGGCAGGCTTTTAGCCAGCCTGGCGAGTTTTGGGGCCGTCCTTCTGCCACCGGCGACAAACCGTATAATCCCCTGGCATCCAGTGGCAGTAACCTGGCCGCGAGTAATCCGGCACTCGACAAAGCGGTGGCTGAACGCGTTGCCGCGTTACGTGCAGCCAATCCGCAGGCCAATGGGCCGGTGCCGGTGGATCTGGTGACCAGTTCAGCCAGTGGGCTTGATCCAGAGATTTCGCCACAGGCAGCGCTGTGGCAGGCACCGCGCGTGGCGGCGGCCCGTCAGCTGCCGCTGGCGAAAGTGGATGCGCTGGTGGACAGCCTGACCCAACGTCCGCTGCTCCCATTTATCGGCGAACCCACGGTGAATGTGCTGCAACTCAATCTGGCGCTGAACGATCTTAAATAAGTAAAAGGACGCTATGAATCACGAACCGCTGCGCCCCGATCCGGATGCGCTGTTACAGGCCAACAGTGACAGCCATCGCGGTAAGCTCAAGATCTATTTTGGTGCCTGTGCGGGGGTAGGGAAAACCTACGCCATGCTGCAGGAGGCGCAGCGGCTCCGTGCCCAGGGACTCGACGTGCTGGTCGGCGTGGTGGAAACCCACGAGCGGCCGGAAACGGCCCAGCTTCTTAACGGACTGGTGGTGCTGCCGCGTCGCGCTACCGGCCGATCCCGCCATGCTGAATTCGATCTGGATGCCGCGCTGGCACGTCATCCGGCGGTCATCCTGATGGATGAACTGGCTCATACCAACGTGAAAGGCTCGCGACATCCCAAACGCTGGCAGGATATTGAAGAACTGCTGGATGCGGGCATCGATGTGCTGACCACAGTGAACGTTCAGCACCTGGAAAGCCTGAATGATGTGGTCGGCGGCGTTACCGGCATTCAGGTGCGTGAAACCGTACCAGACCCGTTTTTTGACAGCGCCGATGAAGTGGTGCTGGTGGATCTGCCGCCTGACGATCTCCGGCAACGCCTGAAAGAGGGCAAGGTCTACATTGGCGATCGCGCCGAGCGGGCCATCGAAAATTTCTTCCGCAAAGGCAATCTGTTTGCGCTTCGTGAGCTGGCACTGCGCCGCACGGCCGATCGGGTAGACGACCAGATGCGCGCCTGGCGCGACAGCCAGGGACGGGACAAGGTCTGGCACACGCGCGACGCGATTTTGCTCTGTATCGGAGACGATACGGGCAGCGAGAAACTGGTTCGTACGGCGGCACGGCTGGCCGCCCGGCTCGGCAGCGAATGGCATGCTGTCTATGTTGAAACGCCGCGCCTCAACCGCTTACCGGAGGCCCGTCGCCGCGCCATTTTGCGGACGCTCAAACTGGCGCAGGAGATGGGCGCGGAAACGGCAACGCTCTCCGATCCCGACGACGCTCAGGCGGTGCTGCGCTACGCGCGGGAACACGATCTGGGCAAGATTGTGACCGGACGGCGTCCCGTGCGACGCTGGCGACGCGACAGTTTTGCTGAGCGGCTGGGGCAACTGGGCCCGGATCTGGATTTGCTGGTAGTGGCACTCAATGAGCCCATGCAGGATGCGCCGCATCCTTTAGCCAGCGACCGGGTTAACAGCGACAAATGGCGCATGCAGTTGCGCGGCGTCATGATGGCGCTGGTGCTGTGTATTCTGGTCACCGCCGCCGGACAATCGGTGCTGATCAGCTTTGATCCGGCCAACT
This sequence comes from Pantoea sp. SGAir0180, assembly GCF_043546245.1. Classification (NCBI taxonomy): domain Bacteria; kingdom Pseudomonadati; phylum Pseudomonadota; class Gammaproteobacteria; order Enterobacterales; family Erwiniaceae; genus Pantoea; species Pantoea sp. SGAir0180. Next base: position 3,975,933 of record NZ_CP028071.1, read on the forward strand.
GCGTGATGATCTACCTGCTGGCGGTGGTGATCGTGGCCCTGCGTTATGGCCGATGGCCATCCGTGATCGCCACGGTCATCAACATTATTGCCTTTGATCTGTTTTTTGTGGCACCGAAAGGCACGATTGCCGTCTCCGATTTACAGTACCTGGTGACCTTTGGCGTGATGCTGGCGGTCGGCGTGATCGTGGGTAACCTGACGGCGGGCGTGCGCTACCAGGCACGCGTCGCGCGTTATCGCGAACAGCGCACCCGGCAACTGTATGAAATGGCTAAATCGTTGGGCAGCGGTCTGACACCCGAGGATATCGCGGCCACCAGTCAGCGCGTGCTCGACGCCACATTGCAGGCCCGATCTCTGCTGCTGCTGCCGGATGAGCAGGGCGAGCTGCAAACCCTGGGCAACGCGCTGCCGGGAAATGAACCGGACTGGGCTATCGCCAAATGGAGCTACAGCAAAGGTCAGCCAGCCGGCGCAGGCACAGACACGTTACCGGCCGTGCCCTACCAGATTCTGCCGCTGAAGGTAGGAGAATCCTGTCGCGGGCTGTTGGTCGTCGAGCCAGAAAACGTGCGCCAGCTGATGATTCCCGAACAGCAGCGGCTGTTAGAAACCTTCACCGTCCTGATTGCGAACGCGCTGGAACGTCTGGCGCTGTCGCAGAGTGAAGCGGCTTCGCGGCTGGCCGCCGAGCGTGAACAGTTACGCAATGCCCTGTTGTCGGCGCTGTCTCACGATTTACGCACGCCCTTAACCGTGCTGTTTGGTCAGGCGGAAATGCTGATGCTCGACCTGGCCAGTGATAATTCAAAGTATGTGCCCCAGGCCAGCCAGATTCGCGAACAGACCCTGAGCACGATTCGTCTGGTCAGCAATATGCTGGATATGGCGCGTATTCAGTCCGGCGGTCTGAATTTACGGGAAGAGTGGCTGGCTCTCGAAGAGGTGATCGGCGGGGCGCTCAGTAGCATGGCACCGTCGCTGAAAGGAAAGGCGGTCGAACTCGATCTGCCTGCGGATATCGTCCTGATTAAGGGAGACAGCACCTTGCTGGAGCGGGTGTTTACCAACCTGATCGAAAACAGCCTCAAATACGCCGGTAACTGCGCGCCGCGCGGGATCCGCGCCTGGTGTGATCATGCCCGCCTGGAAATTGCCGTCTGGGATGGCGGTCCGGGCATCGCGGAACAGGACATGACCCGTATTTTTGATAAGTTTTCGCGTGGCGACAAAGAGTCGGCCGTGCCTGGCGTCGGACTGGGACTGGCCATTTGTAAAACCATCATTGAGAGTCACGGCGGTCAGATCTGGGCGGAAAATCGCCCGGAAGGTGGGGCCTGTTTCCGCCTTTCTTTACCCTTGCCGCCCGCACCTGAAATTTCTCCTGAAGGGCTGAAATAACTTCACAGATGATCGGTTATAATGCGCGACTTTACTGCTTATGACTGGGAAATTATGGAACGTTTTACCGAAAACCTGATGTATGCATCGCGCTGGCTGTTGGCTCCCGTTTACATTGGACTTTCGCTGGGATTACTGGCACTGACCATCAAATTTTTCCAGGAAATTGTTCACCTGTTGCCCAACATTTTTAGCATTGCAGAAAACGATCTGATCCTGCTGTTGCTGTCACTGGTGGACATGACGCTGGTCGGCGGGCTGCTCGTGATGGTGATGCTGTCTGGCTATGAAAACTTTGTCTCCAAACTCGATATTGATGAGGGTAAAGAGAAGCTGAGCTGGCTGGGTAAGATGGATTCCGGCTCGCTGAAAAACAAAGTGGCGGCGTCGATTGTGGCTATCTCCTCCATCCACCTGCTGCGGGTGTTTATGGACGCGCGCAATGTCGAAAACGATAAGCTGATGTGGTACGTGATCATCCATCTGACCTTCGTTTTGTCGGCCTTCGTGATGGGCTGGCTGGACAGCATGTCGCGGGCAGAGAAGAAAAACGTGTAACCGACGGCACGCGTTATCCGCGCCGGCGACTGACGTCGCTTTTCCCGCGAGATGCCGGCGTCAGCCTGACGCCGGCCGTGCCCCCGCCAGATGAGGCAACACCGCCTTGATCATGGCAAAAAACGCAGTCAGCCGGGCAGGATAATAGCTCGCCCAGGGATAGGTCAGCCATACCGGTAACGCCGGAGCCTGCCATTCCGGCATGAGCTGGACCAGCCTGCCCTCTGCTAAATCCTCTTGTATCACCCACGACGACACGATGGCGGCCCCCAGGCCCGCCAGCGCGGCTTTGCGTACCGCATAGAGGCTGTCGCTGCTTAAAACAGGGGCGATCGGCAGATTCATCGGTTCACCTTTGTCCTGATGCTGTAACGCGATTTCGTTACGGTAGAAGCTGGTTAACGCGAGCCAGGGCAACGCGCCCAGCTGTTCGACCCGGGTGATCGGTGCATGCTGCCGGAGCAGTTCAGGGGCCGCGACAACAATGCGCGGCACTTCGGCCAGCAGTACCGCCACGACCGAAGGATCGGTAGGCGCGCCGACCTGAATGGCGCAGTCAACGTTCTCGGCCACAAAATCGGGTGTTCTGTCGTTCAGCATCCACTCTATGCGTAAACGGGGATAGCGGCGCATAAAGTCCACCAGCGGGGCGACCAGTTGATCCTGACCAAATGCATGTGGCGCGCGTACCCGCAGTGTCCCGACGGGATCGCTGCCTGCGCCGGTTAAATCGTCTTCCAGCGCATGCCAGGTGGCGAGCAGTTGCCGTGCCTGTGCATAACAGCGTTCGCCATCATCGGTGAGCTTGAGCGCGTGCGTCGTGCGCAATATCAGCTTCACGCCGAGCCCGTGCTCAAGCGCCTGCAACCGACGGCTGATAGTGGGCTGCGTTGAGCCAAGTTGCACTGCGGCGGCAGACAAACTGCCGCTTTCGACAATGCGAATAAAGGTATGCATCAATGCGATACGATCGTTATTGCTGAAATTGATCATGCGCCCCACGTATAACCGTTTTGTTTTTTATCAGTCTACCGCGTATGCCAAAAACAGGCTTTACTTGCCACACGCTTTTTTCGAGGATTTCACTATGACAGTGGTACTCAACCTGAACCGGCATTCAACTGAGCGCCTGCCTGCGCCCCTTGTTTTTACGTTAGCAACCGGTGCGGGTCTGAGCGTGGCATCGATTTACTACAGTCAGCCCATGCTCGACATCATCAGCAAGCAGTTCCAGATAAGCGTTGGCAGCGTCGGTATGGTGCCCATGTTAACCCAGGCGGGTTATGCGCTGGGGATCCTGCTGCTGGCCCCGCTCGGCGATCGTCACGATCGTCGCACCATTATTTTAATCAAAGGGTTACTGCTAGTCATGGCGCTTCTGCTGTGCGGCTTTTCCGGCGGCATCAGCGCACTGCTTATCGCCAGTTTTATCACCGGCCTGACGGCGACCGTGGCGCAGGACATTGTTCCGGCGTCGGCCGCGCTCGCCCCGGTGGCCAGCCGGGGTAAAACGGTTGGCACGGTGATGACGGGTTTACTGGTCGGCATTTTATTATCCCGTGTCGTTAGCGGTGTGGTGGCGGAGTATTTTGGCTGGCGCACCATGTACATGATTGCGGCTGTGGCCGTGTTGCTGATCAGCCTGACGCTGTGGCGCGTACTGCCGCGCTTTACGCCGGGTACGTCGGTAAGCTATCCCCGCCTGCTGTTGTCACTGGTGCACTTATGGCGTGCGCATCAAACCCTGCGGCGTGCGGCGCTGGCACAGGGACTGCTCTCCGTGAGTTTTAGTGCGTTCTGGTCAACGCTGGCGATCATGCTTAGCGACCGCTTCCATTTTGACAGTGCCATTGCCGGTGCTTTTGGTCTGGCAGGGGCGGCAGGCGCGCTGGCGGCGCCGCTGGCCGGGAACGTGGCGGATCGTATTGGCCCGGCGCGCGTCACCCAGTTTGGTGCCGGTCTGGTGACGCTCTCTTTCGCGCTGATGTTTTTACTGCCTTTCCTGCCGCTGTCTGCTCAACTGGCCGTCATTATTATCAGCACAATAGGTTTTGACTTAGGCGTGCAGGCCACGCTGGTGGCCCATCAGACATTGATTTACGGTCTGGTTCCCGAGGCGCGTAGCCGGCTAAATGCCCTGCTGTTTACCGTGGTGTTTATCGGTATGGCCAGTGGGGCGGCACTGGGTAGCCTGGCGTTGGCGCACTGGGGCTGGAATGGCGTTGTCGTGTTATCCACCGTTGCCGCCGCTGTCAGCCTGTTAATCCGCCTCGCCAGTCGTCACCTCAGGGACTGATTCTTCCGCCCGCCAGCAAATGTGCCAGGCTTAGTCATAAACTCAATTAAAACGGTGCGTTATGAACTTCATTGCCTGGACAGCTGCGACGGGCTGTCTGCTGTTATTAATGTCGCTGGCATCAGGGTGGATCCACCGCGGCCCCGTGACCTCTTTTGGTCTTTTTTTATTAACCGGGATCGCCTGTGGGCCGTGGGGATTTGATGTGATTGAAATCGATATCCTCCGCCATGCTGAACTGGTCGCGCATATTACCGAGATAACGATGGCCGCGTCGCTGTTCATCACCGGGCTCAAGCTGCGTCTGCCGCTGAAAGCCAGGCAATGGCGCGCGGGCAGCCTGCTGGCGTTTCCGGCCATGTTGTTGACGGTCGCCGCAATGACGCTGCTGTCTCACTGGCTGGTGGGGCTGTCGTGGCCGATTGCGCTGGCCTTTGGTGCCATTGTTGCGCCCACCGATCCTGTGCTGGCCAGCCTGATTTCCGTCAGCGATGCGCAGGACGATGATGCCCTGCGCGTTGCGATATCCAGTGAGGCGGGCATGAATGATGGTTCGGCGCTGCCGTTACTCATTCTGGCCCTGTTGCTGTTTAACGGTGAAAGTCTGGGCACGGGCATGCTGGCACGCTGGGCAGCCATTGATGTGGTGTGGGCCATTGGCGGCGGCATTCTGCTGGGGTTTGGTCTGGGGCGGTTAGTCGGCCTGCTGGCCGCACGGCTTCGTCATGCGCATGGTGATGTCGCACCCAATGACTTTCTGGCGCTGGCGCTCATTGCGTTGAGCTATGCCCTTGCTGAATCGCTGGGCGCGTCGGGCTTTCTGGCTACCTTTGCGGCAGGCCTGGGATTACGTCGGGCTGAACTGGGTGTGTTCAAACGTTATCAGCCTGATGATATGCCGGATGACGATCGGGTGCTGCCTGCGGAAGCACTGGTCAATCCCAACCAGCGTTTACAGCAACACGGTAGCGGTATGGTGAAATCGGTCGGTTTAGTGGTAGGCGACGCGCTGTCTTTTGGCGATACTATTGAGCGTTTACTGGCGGCCACAATGATGGTGGTCCTCGGCGTGACGCTGGCCCATCACTGGAACATGCAGGGCGTGATGCTCGGCCTGTTGCTGTTTGTGGTCGTCCGGCCACTCGCCGTATGGCTGGTCACGCTGCGCTGCGGCGTATCGCTTCCTCACCGTTTGCTCATCGGCTGGCTGGGGATTCGCGGTATAGGTAGTCTTAATTATATTGCGTTTGCCTGGGTCCATGGTATGGGCGGCTCGCAGGCAACGATGATGGTTGATATGGCGCTGACGCTGGTGGTATGCAGCATCGTGGTGCACGGCGTGTCGGTAACGCCGCTGCTAAACTGGCGCCAGGCCCGACTGGATGCAAAGCAGCGCCAGTCATGAAAGTGGGTTAACTGATAACAGGAGAAGACGATGAAGATATCTCAGATACTGTTGCTGAGCGTACTGGCCTCTGGCAGTGCGCTGGCGGCAGACGACACGGAACAAAGTGCTTACGCCAGCCAGCTGTGTCACATCGTGAGCAGTGAAAAAAGCGTATCGACAGCCGATCAGTATGTCGAAAAAATGAAATCCAGCGTCGCAGGATCGCAGTCCTCTTCCGCCTTCAATAAACCTGAATTTGACGAGGAACTGGCGAATGAAGTCGCCAGCGCATGGCTGCAGCTGGGTGACGAAGAGCGCGCTAAACTGCGTAAAAATACGCAGCAGTGTGAGCAAACGGTGATGACGCAGTTCCAGCAGGAAGATTAACCGCAGTTAAATCGTCAATAAACGCGCTAAAATGGCGCGTTTTTTAATGGATTTTCATGCCCGATTGCGTACATAATCGCCAGCGTCTTCACCAAACGTGCGATACATAATAAAAACGCAGCGGACCGACAGGGCCGTCTGACCTTTCTGGCATAGATTTAACAGGCATCATGATTACGCGTCGACGCTTTATTTTCGGCACAGGAGCGCTTGCGCTTTCACTGGCTACCAGCAAACTGTTTGCCCGCGATGATATTATTCCCCTCTGGCCGGACGAACCGCCCGGCGGTGGCGGCCCTGGCGGAAAATTACGTGTTGATGCATGGGGCTCCTGGTCGAATATCGTCAGCCCGGCGATTCAGCGTTTCAGACCTGAAAACCCCAACGGTGAAGCGGTGCTCATCGCGGCAGGCGGCGGCTACCGCTGGATCGGTATGGGACGTGAAGCCTGGCCCGTTGCACACTGGTTAAATGCCAACGGCTATACCGCCTATGTTCTCAGCTACCGTTTGCCGCGTGAAAAGTGGCAGGCCGGGAATCTGGCGCCTTTACAGGATGCCCAGCGCGCGCTGCGTCTGCTTCGCTCATTCGAACGAAAAGTGCATGTATTAGGATTTTCGGCCGGTGGGCATTTGCTGGGGATGGCGGCGGCGCGTCCGGACTTTCAGTCCTATCCCCCCATTGACAGAGTGGATCAGGAAATCCCCAAAGCGGACAGTGTCGGGCTGATTTATCCGGTCATTACCCTGGAAGCCCCTTATCAACATACCAATACACATCTGATGATGGTCGGTAATGATGCCAGCCCACAGGAAGAAGCCAGTTGGTCTGTGCAAAATTACGTCACGCACGCTTATCCGCCAACCTTCCTGGCGCAGGCTGGTGACGACCACACTTCAAAACCCTTTAACACGCAGTTAATGCGCGATACCTGTCGCCGCAATCGCGTGCCGGTTCAGTTGATTCAGCTTTCCAGCGGCGGGCATGGTTTTGGCCTGGGTAAAGCGGGCACGCCGGCTGCGCTGTGGGATCAGGCCTATGTGAAATGGCTGGAAAACCTTGATCAGAACCCCTCGCCGTTGACGCATCGGTCTGCCACTGTCCTTTAGTTATTCTGGCAACGCCAGTCATAAAAAAAGCCGGCAGTTGCCGGCCTCGCTAAAACAGCGATTCTCAGGATTGAAGCGACACAGGGCAAAGCATGTGATAAAGCACGGTCACTGCGATTAAAACTGATAGGTCAGGCCCATCCCGACGCTGTCTTTCGTAGTGATACCAGTAGCACGAGTAAAGTCATTATCTTTCAACAGGTTAATGCGGTAATCCACATAGGTCAGCATGTTCTTGTTGAAGTAGTAATAGGTGCCCACCGCAATATACTTCTGCATGGTCTGACTTCCACCGGCAAAGTTGCCTGCGCCTTGCAGGTTTTCCCCACGCTGCGTGACAAAACCAATGGAAGGGCGTAAGCCGTTGAGGAACTGATATTGCGCAATGGCTTCGAAGTTATGCGTCTTGTCAGCAATCTGCGACAGCTGGCCGTACGGGGTCACATCGTTGGCCTCACCGTACATCGCGGCAAGGTAGATTTGGTTCGCATCGTATTTGGCCGAGGTCACCCATGCCGTCGCATCGTCACCCTGACCGTCCGCTTGCTGTGTCAGCGTACGATTGGCTTTCATACCGGCCGCAGCAATGCTCAAACCATCGGTAATGCTGTAGGTCAGACCGGCACCGTAGCCGTCGCCGTTTGCCAGCTTAGCGGTTGAGCGGTCGTTTTTCCCCTGATACTGAAGAATGACCTTCAGGCCGTTCCAGTCTGGCGAGTGCCAGGTGGCCAGGCCGGTTGAGCGTTTTGACAGGAAGTTGTCGTTGGTGGTCATGGTGCCGGAACCGTAAATCGGTGCCATATCGGTGTAAGCCGATGCGGTATACAGCACGCCAAAGCTGCGGCCGTAATCGAATGAGCCAAAGTCAGCCAGTTTCAGACCTGCAAAACCCAGACGCGTCGCATTCCCGGTTTGTGCGTCAGTGCCGCCTTCACTGTGGTTCAGCTGGAAGTTATATTCCCATTGACCATAGCCTGTCAGCTGATCGTTAATTTGGGTTTCACCTTTAAAACCCAGGCGCGCATAAGAGTTATCACCATCTTCGGCGGTATTGTCCGAAAAGACATGACGCGCATCGACTTTACCGTACAGATCAAGTTTATTACCGTTTTTATTATAAATTTCAGCGGAGCATGCAGAAAATGAGATCAGCAAACACAGTGCATGCGGCGCGCATATTTTTATTTTACGTTGCATATCATCTACCCTTTAATGTTGGTGAAGCATGAGGTTTATTTCCGCACAAGGCGGCATTGTTCAAAAATGTCAGTTTCGTTATGACGAAATAATTAAAAGCGTTACGTGGCTACATCATGTGGCCGTATTTTTATGGTTTTCCCTGGTGTTGATTATCAGGGCGCATAACGCCTTGATAATGTATTTATTATTAAATGGCTAAATCAGGTATATCGCTCAATATCGTTTGCGCGCCACTGTGTAAATATTTACGGGCGACAGCAGGGTCATTAATTGTGGCAATCGCAAATTCAATACCGGAATCGGCCAGGCGTTTCAGGTCGTCATCCGTCGCAAAGTCCGCCAGGAAGTGCAGGATCTGACAGCCGGTTCTGGCCAGTAATGCCACAGGATCGCTGGGAGGAACGCACACGGCCAGTCCACGCGGGACGTCAGGCATGATCCTTTCCGCAACCTTCAGCGAGAGCTCAGAAAAGCTGCTGATAAAGAGCTTCTTTTCATCCGCAGGCCACAGCGATTTCAGCTGCGTAATGGCAATTTCCGCAGTTTCAATTTCCTGACCTGACGTTGGTTTGATCTCCAGCTGAAGGCCAATACCTTTATCCAGCACAAATCCCACGGTTTCAGCCAGTGTAGGGACTTTAACGCCTTTGAACAGGTGGCCATAACAGACGCCCGCATCCAGCGACCGGATTTGGTCCAGGGTTAAATTGGCGACATAGCCGGTGCCATTTGTTGTCCGATCCACCGCGTCATCGTGAATGATGACCGGGTGCCTGTCTTTGGTCAGTTTGACATCCACCTCTATCCACGTCGCGCCATGCTCAACGGCCGCCTGAAAAGAAGGCAGTGTATTTTCTGGTGCCAGCAGAGGCGCACCACGATGTGCAATCAGGCGGGAATTCACTACGCGTACAGGGTGTTTTTTTGTCGGCATGCTCAGCGTTACCTTCTGTTGTCGGGTTAGCACAGGCTTACTTAAGTAAGACCTGGTTAGAAAATTCGGTTCTGACTTCGTCGCCCAGCGGTTTAGGCATGAACTGGGTGCCATGAACACGTTCTTTGCTGTTGATCAGACCAGCATCGCGATTCACTTCTTTATTTTGTGGCGTAATGCCATAAACCTGTTGAAACAGCCTTTGTGTCGTGGGCAGCGTCAGCCAGTGGATAAACAGCAATGCTGCCGCTTTGTGTGGCGCATTCTTGGGAATCGCCACCATATTTCCGCCGCCGGGCATGCCGAAATCGGGGATATAGAGTCGGATGGTTTTGGGGACTTCGCCGTGGTTTTCTAAGCCCACCAGATAGTCTTCCCAGGCGGGGACCAGCAGAAACTCACCGCTCACCAGTCGCGTTACGCTGTCGGCGTTAGAGGCGGTAATAATGTAATCAGGACGCAGTTGTTTGAACCAGTTCCAGGCCGGTTGTAAGGCCGTCAGGCTTTTTACATCCGCATCGCCTTTGGTGAAATCAAAGCCAGGCACCAGCGTACGCGTGACAGATTCAATAAACGCCGGACCGGAACCGCCGTTTTCCACGTTAAAGCCAAACTCCTGAGGATGAGTCTGCAGGAAGGTGGTGAGCTGCGGCAGGGTACGGGGCAACTCGCTTTCTTTCATGCGGCGCGAATCGTAGGCCAGGCCCGTCTGATTGCCCCAAAATGCCACGCCATAACCTTTACTGTCCGTACCCTCAATGGTGTAGTTCAGGGTTTTGCCTTCCGGCAGCAGTGTATTAATCGGGCCAAAAAACGTTTGCTGAGGCGATACCGTACCGAATGCGCCTCCGCCAATCGAAAACACATCAATATCGCCTGTTTCCCGTCCCCGGTCAGCCATGAGTTTATTAATATTGCCTTGCAGCGGACCTTCAGAGATCGTAACAGCAATACCGTACTGTTTTTCAAACAGGCTGACCTGCTCTTTAAGACGATCCTGGTAATACCATTGGTACCAGGTTAATTTCCCTTCTTTTTTAGCCTCGTCAACAATGTGTTGCCAGTCCATTTGTGTAATATCCTGAGCCTGAGTACAAAAAGCCCACGCAAGTAATAATAAGGTGGCAGATCGTCTGAACATGATTTTCCCCAGTTAAGCGAGTTAATAACCGTCAGCCTTTTCCAGCAAAAGCGGCGACGGGATTCTTTGTCAGTAATTTTTCAGCTATCAGCATTAAAATGACATTCGGCACGACCAGCATTAAAGAAATAACAGCGGCATTAGGTCTGATAAAGTTGTAACCCAGATAAGAATAAAGAATTGTCGGTACGGTAATAAAATCCGGCGAGCCGACAATAAAGCTAATGGCGAACTCTTCGATGGATAACGTAAAGACAATAATTAAGGCCGCAAATATGCCGGGTCTGATAGTTGGCAGGCAGGCAACTAAAAAACGATTTACTACAGACGCGCCCATGTCGCGGGCGGCATCCAGGGTGTCCTGACGTATTTGAGAAAAGGAAAGGGTCAGAATCCTCACGGCATAGGGCATTAAGATGATGGTATGTCCCAGTAAAATGCCGACAAACCGACTGTGGATGCCCACTACGTTCAACAGCATGGAAAAAAACAGCGCAATCACAAAGCCGGGCACGATGAGCGGAAGCAAAACCGCATTCTGTAGCAGGGATTTACCCGTAAACGACATCCGGCCAAACGCCCAGCCCGCTGGCAGGGCCAGTAGCAACGTGAGCACAGAGACGGTTGCCGCCAGTAAATAGCTGTTCTTCAGCGCCTGCGGCAGGGCCGTGGTCGTCCAGACTTCGACCCAGCGGCCCAGGGAAAGCACGGGCGGCAGGGCATCCGGCCAGGCCCAGGGATGCGTTTTATCCACCAGAGACCACAGCACGGTCAGAATAAAGGGGATCACCAGCCACAACATGAACAGTGCGGTAATCAGGATCATCATCATGATACGCAGGGGCGACATGCTTTTTCTGGCTCTCATCATTTATGTTCTCCCACTTTTTGCAGCCACTTCGCCACACCGGCCAGCACCACCGCACCGACAAACGCCGCCAGCATTAATATCACCGCCACCACGGCCGCAAGGTTCCAGCCCTGGGCGCTGATTTCCGGAAAGCGCAGCATGTATTGCGACAGGGAGAAAACGCTGGTGGGGCCAGCCACGACCTGGAATGAAAAGTCGCCCAATGCGCCAATGAAGATCAGGATCAGCGAGACCTGAACGGCTTTGATGGATAAGGGCAGAATGATCTGTAAAAGGCGGGCGGTTTTGCCTGCGCCCAGATCGCGGGCCGCATCAACGATTTCGTCCCCGATAGCGCGCAGGCTGCCGGTGATGATCAACAGGGCATAGGGAAGCTGTTTCCAGACCTGCAGGATAATGACACCAATGCCCCAGCGATCATTCTGCATACGGATGGGTTGCGAGATGATGCCCAGTTTGAGCAGGCCGAGGTTAATAAAGCCCTGCCAGGAAATCAGGTTGATGAACAGCAGGGCGGCGACCAGCCCGTGTACCATCAACGGGGCTTTCAGTAAGCCGCTCATCAGCACAGAGCCGGGAAAGGGCTTTCTCAGCCACAGCGCCAGCGGCAGGGCCAGCGCCACAGACAGGACGGCACTGACCACGCCAATTTTCAGGGAATAGCCGGTGGCGCGCCACAGCTGACTGTCGTTCAGGATGGTTTCCCAGTACTGCAGCGTAAAATGCGCAGGCGCGCCAAAGTTGAACAGTCCGACAGATTGCGCGATGGCCATAACGACGATCAGAATCAGGGTGAGCACGACGGGAGCGACCGCAGGCAGCACCAGTAACCAGGCGACTATGTTTCGGTTGTGCACTTTCATGACCAGCTTTCCTGCAAAAAGCGAATCCTGTCAGGCGCAATGGAAAAATTAACGCTATCTCCTTCCCGAATGTGATTTTTACCCACTAACTGAATATGCCACTGGTATTCCGGCTCTTCATGGTCCTTTGGGTGAACCTGTAGCTCGGACAGGTTGCCCAGAAAGCTCACGGCACCTATTTCGAAAGCACGGGTATTCATACCGGTTTCCTGTTCGCTCAGCAGAGCATCTTCCGGACGCCAGAAGGTGTATACCTTGTCGGAAAGGGGCGGAACAGGGCTGTGAATGTTCATTTCACCCAGCACGCAGGAAACACGATACATTCCGGTGTGACTGTCACCGTCGATGACATGTGCTTTCATCACATTCGCCTGGCCAACAAAGCCCGCAACAAACCGGTTAACCGGCGAGTAATAAATATCTTCAGGGGTGCCGGTTTGCTCAATGCGTCCGGCGTTCATAACCACGACGACGTCAGACATGGACAGGGCTTCTGCACGGTCATGGGTCACATAGATAGCGGTAAACCCGTGTGAACGCTGCAGCTGGCGGATTTCGAGGCGGACTCTGTCGCGTAATGTGGCGTCGAGATTCGACAGCGGTTCGTCGAACAACACGATTTCGGGCCGCACAGCCAGCGCTCTGGCCAGCGCGACACGCTGCTGCTGACCGCCCGATAACTGCGCAGGCAGCTTCGGTAAGTGGGCGTTTAACGAGACCTGAGCGGCGGTTTGCGTGACGCGATCCTGTCTCTCCGCTTTGGCCATTTTCCTCTGCTTCAGCCCAAACCCAATGTTTTCGGCCACAGACAGGTGAGGGAACAGCGCATAGGACTGAAAGCACATGGCCGTATCGCGGTGCTCAGGTTTAACCTGATGCATGTCCTGCTGGTGAATCAGGACTTCCCCGCTGTCCAGGCTGTAAAAGCCCGCAATCACTTTGAGCAGCGTGGTTTTGCCACATCCAGACGGACCCAGCAGGGAAACGAACTGTCCTTTTTCGGCCTTCAGTGAAATGCCGTCCAGCGCGACAAAGTCGTCGAATCTGAGCATGGCATTATTGATTTCAAGCGTATTCACGTATGGCTGCCCCGTCATTGAAGAAATGTGTGCATCTTAATTAATGCGATGCGCATAATAATTTGATGCGGCGAAATTAGGCAATTTCAGGCAGGTTAAGAATTTATTAATTTTATAAAACCCATATTTAACATGATAATACTGAGGTGATTTGATTTCGTACATTTACTCTGCTAACTATTATCATGCATAGTGAATAATATTGAAGGCAGAACGTTTGTCGGTCATATGAAGAAAAAAGCGGGGAGGACAGCGCCGAAACGCTGTCCTGAAAAGACGGCAGGAAGAGAGCGCGGACTGACGGATATTCAGGCGGGGGTAAAGCGGGGGTGCGGAATAAACTGGGCGGAAAGGCGATTGAGTGCCGCGGTGCCAACACTCACATGTGTTGAACTTTTTTCCTGGCTCCCGGCCAGATGAGCATCAAGCCCTGCGGCTTTGCATAGGGCATAGCCCGCGGAAACATCCCACATACTGCTGAAGCACTCCTGATAGCCATCGACATAGCCCAGCACACTAAAGCTTAAACCGATGGTGGCACAGCGGTAGCGCACCACATTCCAGCCAGTATCCCGGTACGCTTTTTCAATGCAGAGCTGGTGGGTGAAGTCCCATGAAGGACTGTCGCCAATGGCAACGGTTTTGAGTCCCTGGGCGATTTCGGGTCGCGTAAAAGGCTGGCCGTTAAAATAAATGCCGGCCTCCTTGCCCCCGCTCAGCATGATGTTTAACACCGGATGAACAATCACCCCGATGACCGGTTCGCCGTCGATGACATAACCGACAGAAATGCCCCATAACGACGAGCCACGGAGAAAGTTACTGGTGCCATCAATCGGATCGACCGACCAGTAACGGTCACTGAGTTCGCCGCCTTGCTCTTCGCCAATGACGCGTTCATTGGGGAAATATTGCGCCAGACGTTGACGAATCAGCTTCTCAACCTCCTGATCTGCTTCACTGAACACATCCTGGGGCCTTTTTTCGCAGATTTCTAATTCACTGAGCTGCCTGAAATAATCCAGCGCCAGCTGTGATGCCTCTTGAGCAATACGTTCAATCACCTTTACGCGCGTATCCATTCTTAATCCGTTCATTTTGTGGAAGGTCCTGAGCTCGTTCGTTTACCTTGTGCTGCACAATGACTCAGCAACGGGAAACGCTGATTTAATATAATGCTTTACGCATGAAATTAGAGTGTCGGCCTGTTTTGTGTCAGTATTATGATGATTTGGTGATGCGATTTTTTTTAGGAATATCGTCCTGAATCAGCATGTTCACACAGCACGTAAAGGTCAGGCGCATGACTATTCGGAATGCATAAAAGCGTGCTAGGGTATAACAGAACCTGTCATTAAAACGGTGAGGATAACGTGGTGGTTCATGGATATTCAGGTCGTGATGAAGTCGAACTTAATCGCAGTGAAAAACTTATTCTTGAGCTTGTTCGCCGCAATCACGGCATTTCCCGCTCCTCGCTGGTTTCACAAACGATTCTGAATCAGTCATCGGTTCACCGTATTGTTGATACACTGACCGAAAACGGTTTTCTCAGCCTGGGGGAATCGCCCTCACAGGGAAGGGGTAAGCCCAGCCCGTCGTTATCCCTGAATCCGGACGCACGTTACAGTTACGGTATTTCCATTAACTCTGACAGCGTGGCGGCAAGCCTGATTAATTTCCGCGGCGATATTATCGAATACTGCGTGCTGGACACGCTGCCCGGCAATCCTGCCCGAACGCTGCTGGATCTCAAACGCCATTATCTGGATACCTTAAAACATATTGGTATTTCGTCAGAAAAAGTGTGTGGCGTCGGATACAGCATGGCGGGCTTTCTGTATGACTCCCGGAAATATTTTAATCCGCCAGAACCGCTGAAAAACTGGATGGGCATTGATCTGCGCCGTGAAATTATGACGCTGTTTGACCGGCCCGTCTGGATTGAAAATAACGCCACGACGGCCGCGCATGCAGAAGCTTTTTTGGGCGCGGGCCTGCACTACGAGACCTTCGGCTACCTCTCTTTTAATTACGGCTTTGGTGGCGGCATTGTCATTAACGGCAAACCGTTTCAGGGTGCTTTTGGCAATGCGGGCGAGATCAGCCGGATTTTTTCGCCGGAAGAGGGCAAACTGCGTCCTGCGCTGGGGATCTTAATTGATCGACTGCGCAACGGCGGTATTGAAATTCACAACATTCGCGATCTGAATAATAAATTCGATCCGGACTGGCCCATTGCCCGGCAATGGGTCAACGAAGTCACGCCCAATTTACATCGGGCCATGGATGCCCTGAATGCCGTTATCGATCCCGGTGCCATTATTTTAGGCGGCGAATTGCCCCGTAAGCTGGGCGAAATGTTTTTAGCCATGCCCCGGGTCAGTTCGGGCAAACGCTGGAATATTTCGGCGGAGTATCCGGATATTCTGCTGAGCACTATTGAGGGCGACAGCTCGGCACTCGGTGCGGCGTTGACGCCGCTGCGGGAGACCTATTTCAACTGATAAATCGCTCACTGGCGCGAAGGCCAGCGAGCGGTGGTCTCTCTGCTGTCTGTCGGCAGCAGAGAGGAACGGGTTAGCGCATGGTGACAAACTCTTCCGCCGCCGTCGGGTGAATCGCCACGGTATTATCAAAGTCTTTTTTGGTCGCGCCCATTTTTAACGCAACCGCAAAGCCCTGCAGCATTTCGTCCATACCACTGCCAATGCCATGAATGCCGACGATTTTTTCCTCCGGACCGACGCAGACGAGTTTCATGCGGCACGGCTGGCGATGCTGCGTGACGGCGGTGTACATCGCGGTAAAGGCGGACTTGTAGACTTTCACCTGGTCATCACCGTACTGTTCGCGCGCCTGCGGCTCTGTCAGGCCCACCGTGCCGATGGGGGGATGGCTGAACACCACAGTCGGGATATTGCGGTAGTCCAGATGCTCATCCGGTTTGTTATTGAACAAACGCTCTGACAGGCGACGGCCCGCCGCGACGGCGACCGGCGTCAGTTCGACGGCACCGGTGTTATCGCCGACGGCATAAACGCCAGGCACGTTGGTGTTCTGGAATTTATCGACCTTGATGTAGCCTTTCTCGTCCAGCGCCACACCCGCTGCCTGAATATTCAGGCCGTCGGTTTCAGGAACGCGTCCAATCGCCCAGACCAGGCAATCAACCGTGTATTCACTGCCATCTTCCAGCTGCAGCGTCAGGCTGCCATCGGCATTTTTTACTACCGCTTTTGGCGTCGCCTGCGTATGCAGCGTTGGGCCTTCCGCATTCATCACCTCAACCAGCGTATCCGTAATTAGCGGATCAAAATTGCGTAGTGGCGCATGTTTGCGAACAAACAGATGGGTTTCTGAACCTAATGCGTTTACCACGCCCGCCAGCTCAACGGCGATATAGCCCGCGCCGACCACGGCGGTACGTTTTGGCAGGGCATCCAGCTCAAAGAAGCCGTCAGAATCAATCCCGTATTCCGCGCCGGGAATGTCGGGATGACTTGGGCGTCCGCCCGTAGCAATCAAAATATGATCGGCGGTGATCGTTTCGCCATTCACCTCAACGGTATGGGCATCAATAAAACGGGCAAAACCGTGGATCACATCGACCTTATTTTTCCCCAGAACATTGTCGTATGATTGGTGAATACGATCGATATAGGCGCTACGGTTTTTCACCAGCGTGCCCCAGTCAAAGCGATTAACGGTGGTATCAAAACCATAATCCGGCCCGTAAAGATGAATGGCCTCGGCAATTTGTGCGGCGTGCCACATTACTTTTTTCGGCACGCAGCCGACGTTGACACAGGTTCCGCCCAGCGCTTTGGCTTCAATCAGGGCGCACGTCTGGCCATAGCTTGCTGCACGGTTAATTGAAGCGATACCGCCGCTGCCGCCGCCGATGGCGAGATAGTCATAATGTCGGGTCATGGAAGTCTCATCCGGTTACTGGGAAAGTGATAGAGAGTGTAACGCCGCAGGGTACGGCGTCGCAAAAATTGCGCCTATGATTGTAACAGGCCTTATCGTTTCATTATTTACAGGGAAGCATAGCATGTACCTGACTTTTCTTGGCACCGGCGGGGGCGCGCCGAGTCTGCAACGCAATGTCACTGCCATCGCGTTTACCCGCGACAAAAGCGGCGCCACCTGGCTGTTTGACTGCGGTGAGGGCACACAACTCCAGTTTATGCGCTCAGACCTGAAGCCTGGCAAACTCGATAAAATCTTTATCACCCATCTTCATGGCGACCATATTTTTGGGCTGCCGGGCCTGCTTACCAGTCGCTCGATGGCGGGGTTAACCACGCCAATGACGGTTTACGGTCCAGCAGGGCTGAAAGCTTTCGTTGAAACGGCACTGTCGCTGTCCAGCTCGTATACCGATTACTCGCTGGAGATCGTTGAGATCGCCGCGGGTGAGGTACTGGATGATGGCGAATTTCGCGTGACCGCCTGGCCGATGAATCACACCATTGCCTGCTTTGGCTATCGCATTGAGCAGCATGACAAACCCGGTTTTCTGGATGCGCCTCGCCTGAAAGCAGAGGGCGTACCGCGCGGTCCCTGGTATCAGCAGTTAAAGCAGGGCGACACGATTACGCTGGAAGACGGGCGTACCGTTAACGGCGCTGAGTATCTTGGGCCGCCAGTGAAAGGCAAAACGCTGGCCATTTTTGGAGATACTGCGCCCACTGACGTCGCGCTACAGCTGGCGGCGGACGTTGATGTGATGGTGCATGAAACCACGCTGGAAGAGGCGCTGGCTGAAAAAGCCAACGGGCGCGGTCACTCTACCACCTTACAGGCTGCGACGGTGGCAAAGCAGGCCGGAGCAAAGCGCCTGATTGCCACCCATTTTAGTTCGCGTTATCTCGCCCGGGACATGGCGCGCCTGCTGGCAGAATGCCAGCGCATTTTCCCTGACACCGAGATGGCGCACGACCTGGCGGTCTTCACGCTGTAGGGATCAGTGCGCCAGCGCAGGGTAAGTAAAGAACAGCAGGTGGACCATGTTGAGTGCAAAATGGAACGCGGTCGCCAGCCACAGGCGGCCGCTCCAGTGCCAGACCAGACCATAAATCAGTCCGGCCAGCGCGGCAAAGATCATCAGCAGCACGCCGCCAGATGCATGGGCCAGACCAAACAGCAGTGCCGTTATCAGCAGGGCGATCACGCCGCCCCATTTCTGGCGCAGGCGCTGCTGGAGATAACCCCGGAAAAACGCCTCTTCGGCCAGTGAGACAAAAAACAGATTGGCCAGCGCAAACGCCCCCAGCCAGTCCGGAAGGTGCGTTTCGACGGCAAGGCCGCCCAGCAACACGGCGCTGCCCAACAGCAGCGGCACGGCGGCGACAGGCGCGAGCCACCAGGCCGGCGAGCGCGGCGGATGCGCCTCTGCGTTGAACAGCGTCGGCAGACAGGCCAGCAGCAGAAAAGGAATCAGCGCTTTATCGAAATTAAAGGAAAATGAGAAAGGTACGCTGCGGGCACCGACCTTAACCGCCTCGACCTGCGGGGGATTATTGAATCCCGGAATAAGGTGCAGCATCAGCGCCAGCGCAATCAACACCAGAAGGGCTTCGCTGACGATCTGCCATCGCCGACTCCGGCGATCGTAGATACGAAACGCGACCAGGGCAGCGACAGCCGCAAACACAAAGGTAACGGGCCAGTCGAGGACGTTTTGATAAACGCCCAGCGCCGTTGCCAGCGCGAGCAATAACAGAGAAAGGCGTTTCGCCGGTTGCAGGGCGGCCAGCGCGCCCGCCAGGATGATCCACATAAAAATGACCTACGTTCAACGCCGCCGTGCTGTGCGCGGCGACGTTAAGCTGGGAAAGGAATTATTCAGGTACGATTTGGTTAACACTGAAATGGCCTGTGCCGGTTGGCACCAGTTTCTGATGCAGCCACGGCAGCAGCGTGTTCATCTGATCGGCCAGCTTCCACGGGGGATTGATGACAATCATGCCGGACGCGGTCATGCCACGCTGATCGCTATCGGGGCGCACGGCCAGCTCAATCTGCAGGATATTACGGATGCCCGTGGCCTCCAGCTCGCGCAGCATATGTTTGATTTGCTGACGCAAGACGACCGGGTACCACAGCGCATAAATACCGGTACCGAAACGTTTGTGACCTTCCTGAATGCCTTTTACAACGGCCTGGTAATCACTTTTCATTTCGTAAGGCGGATCAATCAGTATCAGTCCACGACGTGACAGCGGTGGCAGCTTCGCTTTTAGCTGCTGATAGCCATCGGCCCTTTCAACGCGCGCGCGACTGTCTTTGCTGAACTCGGTACGCAGCAGCGGATAATCGCTGGAATGCAGCTCGGTCAGCTGAATCTTATCTTCAGGGCGCAGCAGATGGCGGGCGATTAGCGGAGAGCCAGGATAGTAGCGCAGCGTGCCGTTACGGTTCAGGGCATGAATCGCATCGAAATAGGGTTGCAGCAGGGCGGGCGCGTCCGGTTGTTGCCAGATGCGTCCGATGCCTTCCAGATATTCACCCGTGCGCTCTGCGTGCTCGCCGCTGAGTTGATAACGTCCTGCACCGGCGTGCGTATCCAGATAGAGAAATGGTTTTTCTTTCTCTTTTAACGCAGTGATGATGAGGCTCTGTACGGTGTGCTTAAGCACGTCGGCATGGTTGCCAGCGTGAAAACTGTGGCGATAACTCAACATAAAAAAGGGTATGTCCGCGGTTGAAGCTAAAAATAATCAAGTTGGCCCGATTATAACGACAGATAAGAATAATTGCTGGCATTTCGCGCACGGCAGTGGGCCTCTGGCCCTGGATTACAGGGTAAACCTTCTGCGCCATCGGTGTGTTAGCCTGTTTTATCCTCTGCTATGGTTAATCCAAACGCCGGCGGAAGGCCAGCCTGGCGCTATTCTGCTATTCATGACCGGTTACACCATTGATTTTCAGCATTCCAGACCGCATGTTAATAAGATTGCGTTGCGCGATTCATCGCGCCCCACACATTGTTAAAGGACTGCGCTATGACTAATCCGTTACTCACCTCGTTCACGCTTCCCCCGTTTTCGGCGATCAAGCCTGAGCACGTGGTGCCTGCCGTGACCGACGTTTTAAATGAATGCCGGGCGATGGTGGAAAAAGTGGTAGCGCACGGCGCACCTTACACCTGGGATAATCTTGTCCAGCCGCTGGCAGAAGCCGACGATCGCCTGAGCCGTATTTTTTCGCCGGTCAGCCATCTGAACTCGGTTAAAAACAGCCCGGAACTGCGTGAAGCCTACGAGCAAACGCTGCCGCTGCTGTCTGAGTACAGTACCTGGGTTGGTCAGCACGAAGGGCTCTATCAGGCTTACCGGGATTTAAAGGAAAGCAGTCATTACCGCACGCTGGATCAGGCGCAGCAGAAAGCCGTCGATAACGCCCTGCGTGACTTTGAACTGTCCGGGATTGGTCTGGAAAAAGACAAGCAGCAGCGCTATGGCGAAATTGCCGCGCGTTTGTCTGAGCTGGGCTCTGCCTACAGTAACAACGTGCTGGATGCCACGATGGGCTGGAGCAAGCTGATCACTGACGAAAGCGAACTGTCGGGCATGCCGGAGAGCGCACTGGCCGCAGCGAAAGCGCAGGCTGAAGCCAAAGGTCAGGAAGGCTGGTTGCTGACGCTGGATATTCCCAGCTACCTGCCGGTGATGACCTACTGTGATAACGCCGCGTTGCGTGAAGAAATGTACCGTGCTTATTCCACCCGCGCCTCCGATCAAGGCCCTAATGCGGGCAAATGGGATAACGGCCCGATTATGGCCGAGGAGCTGGCTCTGCGCCACGAACTGGCTCAGCTGCTGGGTTTCGACTCCTTCGCGGATAAATCGCTGGCAACCAAAATGGCGCAAAGCCCTGCTCAGGTGATCGATTTCCTGAACGATCTGGCCGACCGCGCACGTCCACAGGGCGAGAAAGAGCTGGCGCAGTTGCGTGCTTTCGCGAAGAAAGAGTACGGCGTGGAGACCATGAATCCCTGGGATCTGACCTACTATGGCGAAAAACAGAAACAGCACCTCTACACCATTAGTGATGAGCAACTGCGTCCTTACTTCCCGGAATCCCGTGCGGTGTCTGGCCTGTTTGAAGTCGTCAAACGCATCTATGGCATCACCGCCAAAGAGCGGACGGATGTGGATGTTTATCATCCGGATGTGCGTTTCTTCGATCTGTTTGATGAAAGTGGCGAGCTGCGCGGCAGCTTCTACCTTGACCTGTATGCGCGTGAGCATAAGCGTGGCGGCGCGTGGATGGATGACTGCGTTGGGCAGATGCGTAAAGCCGATGGCAGCCTGCAAAAACCGGTCGCTTACCTGACCTGTAACTTTAACCGTCCCGTCAGTGGTAAACCGGCGCTGTTCACGCACGACGAAGTGATCACCCTGTTCCATGAGTTTGGTCACGGCCTGCACCACATGCTGACCCGCGTTGAGGCGGCTGGCGTGTCAGGCATTAACGGTGTGCCATGGGATGCGGTGGAACTGCCAAGTCAGTTCATGGAGAACTGGTGCTGGGAGCCAGAGGCGCTGGCGTTTATTTCCGGGCACTACGAAACCGGCGAGCCACTGCCTGAAGACCTGCTGAATAAGATGCTGGCAGCGAAAAATTACCAGGCGGCGTTGTTCATCCTGCGCCAGCTGGAGTTCGGTCTGTTCGATTTCCGTCTGCATACTGAATTCAACCCAGAAAAAGGCGCACAGATCCTGGAGACGCTGCGCGAAGTGAAAAGCAAAGTCGCCGTGGTCCCCAGCCCGGAATGGGGCCGCTTCCCGCATGCATTCAGCCATATCTTCGCGGGCGGTTACGCAGCGGGTTATTACAGCTATCTGTGGGCCGATGTACTGGCGGCGGATGCGTATTCACGTTTTGAAGAAGAGGGCATTTTTAACCGCGAAACCGGTCAGTCCTTCCTCGACAACATTCTGACGCGCGGCGGTTCGGAAGAACCGATGGAGCTGTTTAAACGCTTCCGTGGCCGTGAGCCTCAGCTGGATGCCATGCTGGAACACTACGGTATTCAGGGATAAGCCGTACGTGAAAATTTGTTTGTTTGATGAAACAGGCGCCGGTGACGGCGCCTTATCTGTTTTGGCCGAACGCTGGCAACTGACGCATTGTGACGATGCGGTGCTGGCGCTGGTAAAGACCGCAACGCATCTTGAACTGCGTAAGCGGGATGAGCCTAAACTGGGCGGCATCTTCGTGGATTTTGTTTCCGGTGCCATGGCGCATCGCCGGCGTTTTGGCGGTGGCCGTGGCGAAGCGGTAGCAAAAGCGGTCGGCATTAAAGGCAGTTACCTGCCCGATGTGGTGGATGCGACCGCCGGGTTAGGGCGCGATGCGTTTGTGCTGGCGGCCTTAGGCTGTCGGGTGCGCATGCTGGAACGGCATCCCGTGGTGGCGGCACTGCTGGAAGACGGGCTGGCGCGTGGCTATCAGGATGCGGAAATTGGTGGCTGGCTGCGTGAGCGTCTTTCACTGATTCATGCCTCCAGTATTCAGGCACTCACCGATATTGCGCCACCGCCAGATGTGGTTTATCTCGATCCTATGTATCCCCATCGACAAAAAAGCGCCATGGTGAAAAAAGAGATGCGGGTGTTTCAGTCATTAGTCGGCGCGGATGAGGATGCGGATGCCTTGCTGGAACCGGCCCGCCGTCTGGCAAAGAAGCGTATCGTGGTGAAACGTCCTGATTATGCGCCACCGCTGGCCGGTGTCGTTACGCAGTCTGCGGTGGTCACGAAAAGCCACCGCTTCGATATCTATCCGCCGCTCGCGGAGTAGTCATGTCAAGCCGGTCGGCGACGACGTTCCTTCACGTCAACCGCCCCGGCTTTTTTCGTGCGGGTTATTCGTCATCCTCGTCGCGCAGTGGCACGATCAACATGTCGATATGCACGGTGTTGATCAACTGACGCGCTGATGACATCAGCTTGCTCCAGAAGTCCTGATGATGACCGCACACCACCATGTCCACGTCGTATTTTTTAATCGCATCGACCAGCACCTGGCCCAGATCGCCACTGCCGCTCAGGGTTTCGGTGATGGGATAGCCCGCTGCATCT
This sequence comes from Pantoea sp. SGAir0180, assembly GCF_043546245.1. NCBI lineage: Bacteria > Pseudomonadati > Pseudomonadota > Gammaproteobacteria > Enterobacterales > Erwiniaceae > Pantoea > Pantoea sp. SGAir0180. Next base: position 3,999,258 of record NZ_CP028071.1, read on the forward strand.
GACAGATTTTTCAGCGCCAGATGGGTTTCTTCAGAAATCCGCTTTTGCATATCGCCCAGGTTGACGTCAATCAGGCCGGTGTACAGATCAGAGTAATTCACATCGACATGAATCAGCGAAATTTTGGCGTCGTAAGGGCGCGCGAGCGAGACAGCTTTATCCACTAATAACTGACTTTCTGGCGAAAGATCGACTGCAATCAGGATATGTTTATAAGCCATGATATAACTCCTTCCACGAGATTCAGAATGGCAGCGGTTTCCAGACGCGTCACAGCTGCGAAATCCATTGCGCGAACGGGCGATGAGCGCCACCAAATTGGGTAACCTGCAATACAGGCAATGCTGTTGTTATACCTGAAAGTATAGCCCTGTGTGTTAACAAATGCTTCTGAAGCCGTCTGGCTTGTGAATAAGATCAATGATGAACGATTTTTACTCGTATAAAACGAAAATCCTCGCTGGTAAAAAATTGAACATTTCTCCTAAACTAAAAAAAGCAGCCTTGATCACATGGCTGTTACTTTTCTGATGATTCAAAAATAAAACTACAAATCGCTTAACGAGGTTGTTGGCAAATTCTGCAGGGACTGTTCAGCATGGTGCGCGTTTTGCACTGTTCTGCGGTGCCGGTAAGGAGGGTGACATGATCAGCACTATCGCGCTTTTTTGGGCTCTTTGTGTGGTATGCCTTGTAAATATGGCGCGCTATTTCTCTTCGTTGCGTGCGCTGCTGGTGGTTCTGCGGGGTTGCGATCCCCTCTTATACCAATATGTTGACGGCGCGGGTTTTTTCACCTCCCATGGTCAGCCTGGCAAGCAGGTGCGGCTGGTCCGCTATATCTGGGCAAGGCGCTATCTTGATCATCATGATGACGAATTTATTCGCCGGTGTGAGCGGGTAAGAGGCTTGTTTTTGTTGACCAGTTCGCTGTGCGGATTAGTCATTATCAGTTTGATCGCCCTGGCTATCTGGCATTAAAAAGGGCGACCGAAGTCGCCCTGATGTGCTGCTTACTCAGATGAGCTTCAGCGCTATCCAGTAGAGTGAACCTGATAACAAAATACAGACCGGCAGGGTGAAAACCCAGGCCATGGCGATGTTTTTGATCGTTTTACTCTGCAGTCCGCCACCGTCGACCAGCATGGTGCCGGCCACGGAAGACGAGAGGATGTGGGTCGTGGAAACCGGCATGCCGGTGTAGCTGGCAATCCCTATGGACACTGCGGCAGTAACCTGCGCCGACATGCCCTGCGCATACGTCATGCCTTTTTTACCGATTTTCTCACCGATGGTGGTGGCCACACGGCGCCAGCCAATCATCGTGCCGATTCCCAATGCCAGTGCGACCGCCATGATAATCCACACCGGCGCGTACTCAATGGTGTTCAGCAGGTCGCCTTTGAGCTTGCCCAGGAAGCGTTTATCCTCTGGCGAGGTTTCCGGCAGCTTCGCCGCTTTATCGGCCGTATCGGAAATACACAACAAGAGGCGACGCATCTGGCTGCGTTGCTCAACCGACAAGTCGTTGTAGTTTTGCAGATTGTTCAGAAGCACCTGCGCACGCTGCACGGCCTGAAGCGCACGCGCACTGTCGCAGTGAAACTCTTTGGGACTGGTGGGTTCGACTTCTTCCGGCGTGGGCAGCTTAGGCGGTGCCATCTGGATAATATGGGTCAGTGATTCGCTGTGCTGCTGGTAATACTGTTCCAGGTGATTCACAGCATCGCGCGTTCGCGTGATGTCGTAACCCGACGCGTTCATATTGACCACAAAGCCCGCTGGCGCAACGCCAATCAGGACCAGCATAATCAGACCAATGCCTTTTTGCCCGTCGTTAGCACCATGTGAATAACTGACGCCAATGGCGGAGATAATCAGGGCGGTACGGGTCCAGAAAGGCGGTTTTTTCTTGCCGTCAATCTTCTCACGGTCAGCGGGCGTCATATGAATCCGTGCACGCTTTTTAGTGTTGCTCCAGTAACGGCGCAGAAGGAAAATCAGGCTGCCCGCAATCATCAGACCGACAATGGGGGAGAGAATGAGCGACAGGAAGATATTCAGCACTTTCGGAATGTTAAGCGCATCCACCACCGATGTCCCGCTCATTAACGCATTGGTCAGGCCAATACCGATAATCGCGCCGATCAGGGTGTGAGAACTGGAGGCCGGAAGCCCTAAATACCACGTTCCCAGGTTCCAGATAATCGCGGCCAGCAGCATGGAGAAGACCATAGCAAGACCGTGAGCGGAGCCAACATTGAGCAGCAGATCGGTCGGGAGCATATGCACGATGGCGTAAGCCACGCTTAATCCGCCGAGCAGCACGCCAAAGAAATTGAATACCCCAGCCATTAACACAGCAAGCTGAGCACGCATAGCGCGTGTATAGATGACCGTCGCAACCGCGTTGGCCGTATCATGGAAGCCGTTAATTGCTTCGTAAAACAATACAAACAGCAGAGCAAGAACCAGTAACAGGCCGGTGCTAAGATCGAGACCAGCAAACAGATGTAGCATAGACGTTACGCCATTTTGGAGGACATGAACGCGGCGCATTATCCGCGACAATATGTGGTCTGGGAAAGGAAAATATAGACCTGAACCGGCTTAAAAGTGTCAATTTTGGAAGCTTAAAGGCGTAAATTCCTTAAAAATTATAAAGTTAAATTATGACATAATTGCGGCAATTTTTTGACACTGGCATCAACGCAGGCAGATCACTACAATCTGCCCCTCTTTTATCAGGTGGACAATGGCAGTGGAACAGTTTGACGTTATCGTGATTGGAGCAGGGGCCGCGGGGCTTTTTTGTGCCGCGCAGGCTGGACAGCGCGGTCGCCGCGTATTACTGCTGGATAACGGCAAAAAGCCGGGCCGCAAGATTTTAATGTCAGGCGGCGGGCGCTGTAATTTCACCAATCTCTATACCGAACCGGCCGCCTACCTGTCGAACAATCCCCATTTCTGTAAGTCAGCGCTGGCGCGTTATACCCAATGGGATTTTATCGATCTGGTGAATCGTCACGGCATTGCCTGGCACGAGAAAACGCTGGGGCAACTGTTTTGCGATGAGTCTGCGCAGCAGATGGTCGATCTCCTGCTCGCCGAGTGTGAAAAGGGGCGCGTGACCCTGCGTTTGCGCAGCGAAATCCTGAGTGTAACCCTCGATGAAGCGGGCTACGTCCTGCAGCTCAACGGCAGCAGTGTACAGGCAGAGAAGCTGGTCATCGCCAGCGGCGGGCTTTCCATGCCGGGCCTGGGCGCGTCACCGTTTGGCTATAAAGTGGCCGAGCAGTTTGGGTTAACGGTGTTGCCAACCCGTGCCGCCCTGGTGCCCTTTACGCTGCATAAACCCCTGCTTGAACAACTGCAGACACTGTCCGGTGTGGCGCTGGACACGACCATCGAAGCGAAAGACGGCACCGTCTTCAAAGAGGCGATGCTGTTTACCCATCGTGGCCTGTCCGGCCCGGCGGTCTTGCAGATTTCCAGCTACTGGCAGCCGGGTGAGTTTATCTCGGTCAATCTCTCGCCTGCCACGCCGCTGGATGCGTTCCTCACGATTCAGCGTGACGCGCACCCGAATCTGAGTCTGAAAAACAGTCTGGCGAAAATTCTGCCTAAGCGCCTGGTCGAAATTTTACAGGAAATGCAGGTGGTGCCGGATGTCACGCTGAAGCAGCTGAACAGCAAGCAGCAGTCAGCGCTGGTGCAGACGTTGCACAACTGGCAGGTGCAGCCCAACGGCACGGAGGGTTACCGTACCGCTGAAGTCACGCTGGGCGGTGTGGATACGACTCAGCTGTCCTCTAAAACAATGGAAGCACGTGACGTGCCGGGACTCTATTTTATCGGTGAGGTCGTTGACGTGACCGGCTGGCTGGGAGGCTATAATTTCCAGTGGGCCTGGAGCTCGGCCTGGGCTTGCGCGCAGGCCGTGTAACGAGCTTCGCCATCAGTGACGCGCTCAGGCATAGCGCGAAACCGCATAGTCTGCGTGCGCAATCTCGGGCTGTTTGCTTGAAATCACATCACTTAACAGCTGGCCGGATCCGCAGGCCATCGTCCAGCCCAGCGTGCCATGTCCGGTGTTCAGCCACAGGTTGGTGAAATGTGTATGACCGACAATCGGCGTGCCGTCAGGCGTCATCGGACGTAATCCGGTCCAGAAGGTCGCCTGCTCAACGCGGCCGCCACGGGGATAAAGGTCGTTTACCACCATCTCAAGCGTTTGCCGTCTCGCGGGCAGCAGGGTTTTGCTGTATCCCACGATTTCCGCCATACCGCCGACGCGGATGCGATTATCAAAACGCGTGATGGCAATTTTATAGGTTTCATCCAGTACCGTGGAAACCGGGGCACCGGCCTCATCGGCGAGGGGAATCGTCAGGGAATAGCCTTTCAGCGGATACACCGGAATGTACATCAGTGGTCGAAGCAACTGGGTAGAGTAAGCGCCAAATGCCATAACGTACCCGTCTGCCGTCAGCGTCTGATCGCCACAGACAATCCCCCTGATCCTGTCACCTTCGCTCAGTAGCGCATCCACCTGCGTGTTAAAGCGGAACGTGACGCCGGCATCGCGCGCCAGGGCGGCAAGTCGCTGGGTAAACAGCTGGCAATCGCCAGTCTCATCGTTAGGCAACCGTAAACCTCCCGTCAACTTGTGCTTTACGTCAGCCAGTGCAGGTTCGACGGTCGCCAGCTGGTCGGCTTCAAGCAGTTGATACGGCACGCCAGCCTCCTGCAGCACGGCAATATCACGCGCTGCGTTTTCAAACTGCTGTTCTGTGCGAAACAGCTGCAGGGTGCCGCCCTGGCGTCCTTCATATTCAATTCCTGTGCTGGCCCGCAGCGCACTGATGCAGTCACGGCTGTACTCTGCCAGTCTGACCATCCTGGCTTTATTGACGGCATAGCTGTGAGGATTGCAGTTTTTCAGCATCTGCATCATCCAGGCCAGCTGGAAGCGAGATCCATCCGGCCGTACCGAAAGGGGCGCATGGCGCTGCACCATCCACTTCACCGCTTTAAGCGGCACGCCTGGTGCGGCCCAGGGCGCGGCGTAGCCAGGCGAGATCTGACCGGCGTTGGCGGCGCTGGTACCTAATGCCGGGCCCGCTTCGCGTTCGATCACGGTGACCTGATGCCCTGCCTGCTGCAGATACCAGGCGGTGGTGACGCCCACCACGCCGCTGCCAAGCACAATGATTTTCATCGCAATGTCTTCCTGAAAGAGTGATCGTTAAAAGGTGGTCGCGTTGCGCCACCCGCTTGATGTGTTGTGAATCAGGCATGCATAAGGTTATGGGCCAGCCAGCACCTGACCGCCCGCCCGTCATCCTGAACGCGCAAAGGCTGAGGCGTGGCACAGCCACTTGTTGCCAGCGGACAGCGATCGCGAAAGAAACAGCCGGTTGGCAGGTGGCGGTTACCCGGTAGTTCGGTGTTGACGGGAGCCCCCTCCAGCGGCGCGCCAATGCGTGGCACAGAGTCCATCAGCAATTGCGTATAGGGATGCTGAGGCGAATCGAGAACGTGCTGAGCCGCGCCCAGTTCGACAATCTGGCCCAGATACATGACCGCAACGCGATCGCTCATGTGACGGACGACCGAGACGTTGTGAGAGATCAGGATATACGTCAGATTGTACTGCTGTTGCAGTTCCACCAGCAGGTTCAGAATCTGCGCCTGGACAGAAATATCCAGTGCCGAGGTAGGTTCATCCAGCACAATGATGTCGGGTTGGGAGGACAGTGCCCGGGCGATGGCAATGCGTTGACGCTGACCGCCGGAAAACGCATGTGGTGGACGGTCCAGGTATTCCGGGCGAATCCCCACCTGACGGGCCAGGGAGTCAGCCAGGGCGCGTCGCGTTTTTTCTGACGCGCGTGACTGAATCCAGACCGGTTCGGTCATGATACGCCAGACCGGCAGGCGGGGATCCAGTGACGAGAGCGGATCCTGAAAGACCATTTGCATGCGACGTTCCCGGCCTCCGCCAGCGGCGGTGGCCAGGTCAAGCTGACCCGTTGTCGGACTCAGCATGCCCATCAACAGTTTCGCCAGGGTGCTTTTGCCGCAACCGGATTCACCGACAATGCCCAGCGTTTCGCCCTGTCTGACCTGGATATCCAGGCCATTCAGTGCATGAACCCGTTCCGTCACTTTGCCACGCCAGTTCTTATTCGCAGGAAAGGCAACGTGTACGTTTTGTAGCGTGAGCAGAGCATCAGACATGGCGCGTCTCCTGTTGTGGATACCAGCAGGCCACCTGCTGGGCAGCGTTGCCCGTTGCCTGTAAACGTGGTGCGCGGGTGCAGCGTTCGCCTGCCGCGAAGCAGCGCTCGCGAAACGCACAGCCCGAGGGCAGGCAGGTCAGGTTGGGGACGGTGCCGGAAATGGACGCCAACGGGGCGCGCGGTTCGCTGGCATCGGGCGAGCAGGCAAGCAGGCCAATGGAATAGGGATGGCTCGGTGAATGCAGGACGGTTTCCGTCATGCCGCTTTCAATGACTGCGCCGGCGTACATGACGTAAATCCGGTCGCACAACTGCGAAACCACCGCCATATCGTGGCTGATAAACAGCACCGCCGTGCCCGTTGCCTCCGCTTTTTGTTTTAACAGGCGCAGTACCTGACGCTGTACGGTGACATCCAGCGCGGTCGTGGGTTCATCGGCAATCAGCAGATCGGGTTCACAGGAAAAGGCCAGGGCGATCATGACGCGCTGACGCATACCGCCAGAAAGCTCGAAGGGATAGCGCGCCATCACGTTCTTTGCGTCCGCGATTTGCATATCGCCCAACAGCGCAAGCGCCCGTGCGTTGGCCTCACGGGCTGACACGGGACGATGTTGTCGAATGACATCCACCATCTGCTTGCCGATGCGGCGAGTGGGATTCAGGGCGGTCATGGGTTCCTGAAAGATCATGGCAACGCGATTGCCGCGCATTTTACGCATCGCGGCCTCACTGGCGGTCAGGACATTCTGTCCCGCCAGTTCCAGTTTGCCGCTTTTGATCTGATAGCTGTGTTCGGGAATCAGCCGCATCGCCAGCATGGCGGTGACCGATTTTCCCGAACCGGATTCCCCGACTACGCCGACAATTTCACCACGGTTAATGTGCATGGACACATTGTTCAGCACATTCACCTCGCCCTGATAGACCGGGAAACTGAGGCGTAAATCCTCAATCGTCAGGATTCTCTCTTGCATCAGTGACGTCCTCCTGCTTTCGGATCCAGCAGATCCTGAATCCCATCGCCAAACAAATTGAATCCAACGGCGGTGATTAAGATCGCCGCGCCGGGGAAGGTGCAGTACCACCACTGGTCCAGCACGTAGTTGCGCCCGTTCGCTACCATCGCGCCCCATTCAGCGGTCGGTTGCTGCGCGCCTAAGCCAATGAAGCCCAGCGTCGCGGCCATCAGAATGGCGCTGCCGATATCCAGCGAGGCCTGTACCACCAGCGGCGGTAGTGCATTACGCAGGATATGCCAGCTAATCAGATGCCAGCGCGAGGCACCAAAGGTTTTAGCGGCTTCGACAAAGGTATGCTGTCTGACAATCAACGTCTGACCGCGTGCCAGCCGGACGTAAAAAGGAATACGCACAATGGCGATGGCGAGCATGGCGTTAAACAGGCTCGGTCCCAGCGCCGCGGCCAGCGCCATGGTCAGCACCAGCGAAGGGATAGACAGCATGATGTCCATCAGGCGCATAATGAGCGCATCGCTGCGACCGCCCAGAACACCGGACAGACAGCCCAGTAATGAACCGCTGATGCCCGCCAGCAACACCACGGCCAGTCCGGCCGCGACAGACTGCTGGCTGCCGACCAGCACGCGACTAAACAGATCCCGGCCGACTTCATCGGTGCCAAACCAGTGCGCAGCACTGGGCGGCTGAAGACGGTCGGTCAAACTGATGGCATTCGGATCGTGGGGCACCAGCCAGGGCGAGAACACCATCAATCCCAGCATCAGGACAATAATGGCGGCCCCCAGCAGGGTCAGTGGACTTTTACGCACCATCCAGAGCCGACGCTTCCAGACGAGAAGCGTGGGTTTCGCCTGACGTACAGCAGGCTGTTCTTGCGTCATCATCATGCGTTACGCTCCCCGACCCATGCGCGGGTCAATCCACAGATAAAGAAGATCCACAAACAGGTTGACCAGCACGTACGCAAAGGACACGACGATGGCAAAACCCATCACGGCGGGAAAATCGAGTGCCTGAATCGAGGACACCACGTACGCGCCCATACCGGGCCAGGCAAAAACGGTCTCGGTCAGGACGGCACCATACAGCAGGTCACCCAGGGCCAGCCCCAGCACGGTCACAGAGGGGATCAGGGCGTTGGGCAGGGCATAGCGCACGACGATAGTAAACTTAGGCAGTCCGCTCGCCAGCGCGGTGCGAATATAGTCTTCGCTTAACTGTTCCAGCATGGCCGAGCGAATCTGACGCGCCACGATGCCCAGATGGACAAAGGCCAGCGTGGTGGCAGGCAAAATCAGATGCTGCAGGGCGTTCATAAAGACCTCAGTATTGCCCTCCAGCAAGGCATCAACCAGGTAGAAACCGGTGATGCGTGTGGGTGGATCAAGCCAGTCATCCAGGCGTCCGCCGCCGGGCAGCAGGTTCAACTTGCCATAAAACAGGACGATGGCACCCAGTCCCAGCCAGAACGCCGGGGTCGAAATACCGGTCAGCGCCAGCAGACGCACCAGATGATCAAGCCAGCGGTTGCGATAAACGGCAGAAAGCACGCCCAGCGGCACGCCGACCAGCAGCGCGATCAACAGCGCACAAAAGGCCAGCTCCAGCGTGGCGGGAAAGAATGCCCGCAAATCATCTAACACCGGGCGGCCTGTGCGGATCGAGGTGCCCAGATCGCCGTGCAAAAGTTGCTGTACATAACGGATAAATTGTTGCCACAGCGGTAAGTCCAGCCCTAACTGCTGGCGGATGTGTTGGACAATTTCATCACTGGCACGATCGCCGGCCAGCAGCCTGGCCGGATCCCCGGGAATAAGATGCGAAATAATAAACGTAATGACGCAGACGCCAGCGACGACCAACAGCAGTCCCCAGCTACGCTGTCTTAACAGACTCCAGTAACTCATCATGTCTTCCTCAGCAGGGCCAGGCAGGCCCTGCGTGAACGGGCGTGAAGGTTGTTATTCTTTATGCATGGTGGCGAGGTTAAAGATTTGCTCCAGCATCGGATTAAACACGTAGCCTTTAACCGACTTATTCATCGCAACCTGATAATTTTTCTGGAATAAATACACGTAAGCCGCATCGTTAATCACGATCTGCTCGGCCTGCTGGTAATCGCGGGTCCGTTCAGCCTGATTAGTCGTGGAAACCGCTTTCTTCAGCAGCGCATCGACCGCTGGGTTGGAATAAAAAGATCGGTTGCCGGGCAGACCTTTTTTGTCTGATTCAAACCAGTAGTTCATGAACATGTAGGGATCGGCAAAATCCGGGCTCCAGTTGCCAATGGCAATGTCATAGTCCGCTTTACCGATACGCTCGCGCATGGTGGCGTTGGCCAGTTTTTCCAGCTTAACGTTGATGCCCAGCGTCTTCAGATTGGCCTGCATGGAAAGGGCAATCGGCTCCCAGTTTGGATCGTTGTCCGAATAGAGAAAGGACAAGGTCTGCGGTTTGCTGGGCAGTTTAGCCAGTTCAGCCCTGGCTTTATCCATGTTAAAGCTGTACTGCATGGCCTGAGGATCATAGCCCCACATGCCTTCCGGAATCGGGCCGCGCATCTGTTTACCGTTGCCGCCCAGGATGCCCTGCACCATGCCCTGGTAGTCGGTAGCCCAGGAGATCGCTCTGCGTAAATCAGGCTGATTCAGCGGTGCTTTGCTGTTGTTCAGATAGAGGTAGGTCACACGCAGGGCAGGATAATCCATGACGGTGACGTCACCTTGCTTCTTCAGCGCGGCGAACTGGTCTACCGGTAACGCATCGGCAATATCGACATCGCCTTTTGCCAACTGCAAACGACGGGCTGAGCTTTCGCTGATAATTTTCACGGAAACGCGCTTAAAGGCCGGTTTAGGCCCCGTAAAGTGCGGGTTAGGCACCAGCACCAGCTGCTGACCTTTCTGCCAGCGTTGCAGCATATAGGCACCGGATCCTGCGGTATGCTCGGCCAGATAGCCGCGCGCATCATCGGCGGCGTTCGCTTTCAGCACGGCAGGGTTAATAATGGACGCGCCGTCATTCGCGAGCGTATAAAGAAACGGTGCGAACGGGGTGTTCAGCGTGAAACGCACGGTATGCGGATCGACTACCTCGACTTTCATGTCGGCTGGAAAGGCTTCCGACGGGCCTTGTTTGATACGCATCAGACGCTCAAAAGAGAGCTTAACCGCCTCAGCATTCACGGGTGAGCCATCGGCAAACGCGGCATCCGGACGTAGCGTAAACGTCCAGACCTTGCCATCGTCACTACTCTGCCAGCTTTGAGCCAGATCGCCCTCGATCTCCGTGGTGCCTTTACCGTCTTCTGTTTTGTATTTGATCAGGCGCTGGTAGGCAGGATACGTAACGGTCCAGTCATTGTTATCAATCGTCACCGCCGGATCCAGCGTCTGCGGATCGGCCGCTTTTCCGATCACCAGCATGTCTTTCGGTACCGCAGCCAGCACGGATGTCGTCGTGGCCGCGAGGGTAATAGCAAGTAACAAAGGGCGAAAATAACGGGGTGCTGTGTGCGTCATTGTCATGGTAAAACTCCGTCAGTCTGGGCTGGGGATATGCAGGTGAAAACATCGTTAATCAGCGGATAACGGGCCGCTTCCGGTAACTCGAAATGCCACCATTCGGTCGCAATGCCAGTAAAGCCACCGCCAAACATCACGGCATTAAGCAGTAGCCTGTTGCGCTGAGCAGCCAGCGGCACGTCGGGATGGTAGGGGTGCGACAGCGCCTGCATTTCATCAAACCCGGTTCCCATATCCAGAATGTGCCCGTCAGCATCGATTAGCGTGACATCAATCGCGGTGCCACGGCTGTGATTCGAGCCTTGCGATAAAGGCACGACGTAATTCTGATCAGGACAGGCGTGCCAAAGCAGCTCCTGCGCTTTTTGTGGGCGATAGGCGTCCAGCACCAGCAGCGTAAAACCCGCCACGCTGGCAATAGCAATACTTTTCTCCAGCGCGACGGCGGCATCGGGATGCAGCAGGCAGCGGGCTACGCTGTAGATGGGCTGGCCCGTGATGTTATCGGCGGTGGCATATTTCAGATCGATAGTCAGCGCCGGAAAGGCCACTGCGATATCGACCAGCTCTGTTTCCTGCATCATTCTGTAATCCCTGTTTTATCAATGTTCAAACTGACCAAATTCCTGCTGCAACAGTCGGTTTTGTGCCAGGCGCTGAGAAAGCGCGGGGCCAAGGCGTTCGACGACTGCAGACAGCAGAAGGTTGAAAAGGCAACTGATGGGGGCCAGCGAATCCCAAAAATTGGCGGTGTCCGTTTTTACCTGAAGTAAATCCACCGGATAATCCCGGGCCCACGGACACCAGATATCGGTAACCAGCGCCATCGACACGCCACGTGCGGTGGCGACCCGACAAAACTGTCTTGCTACGGTGGAATAGGCTCGCGTATCCGTAAGAATGACGTAAGGCTTTGACGACTCGGAGTTCAGCGACTCCAGCCAACTGCCCGAGCTGCCATCGGCATAGGTCACGCGCGGTCGCAGATATTCCAGATGACTGAAGAAGGTATTCGCGATGCCCCGGGTGGACTGAATCCCCAACACGATGACGGTTTCGGCCTCGGCTATTTGCTGGCTGATATGGCGAAAGGTCTCCGTCTGCGCCAGCTGGTAGACATAGCGGATAGCCTCTAACTCCATTTGTAATGACTGGCTGGCCGGATCCGGCAGCGTGCGTTGCTGCTCCCATGAATCAAGGCGGTCAATCACGCCCCATTGCTTGTACGGCGTATTGGGCACATCGCGCAGCAGGTTTTTCACATCATCAAGATTTTTAAATCCCAGCTTGCGCAAATAACGCCCGACAGTAATTCCGCTGGTGCCGGTCGCCTGGGCAATGCTGTCCGCCGTTTCAAAGGGGATTTGTTCGGAATGGCTGAGCAGCCACGAACTTATCCGTTTTTCGCTGGGCGTTTGCTGGCTAATGGCAGCCTCGATTTTTTTCAGCAGTTCGGTGTGAGCGCTCATGTCGTCCTCAATGTTACCTGGCTGTCATTGCTCGCAATGTTGTTATTTAAGTAACAAGCACAATGCATGCCAGTTTGCCCTGGCCTGTTAAAAAACAGCCACGTCAGGTGATTATGTGCAGCGGAATGGTGGAGTTGATAGCCTGCCGATAAATTAAGCGCAATCGAGGTGCAACGTAATTGAAACTTGCATCACACTAGTGCAACAAAATAACCCGGTAATGTGATCCAGACTGAAGAAACGATGTTCCTCTTTCCGCGTACGAGCGAGTGGCCGATCCTTTACGTCGGGGCCGGCAACAAGGTGCGTACGATGCACGGCGCTGTCGAGCGCCGCGATGAGCTGCCATCAGGCGACAAAAGCGGTTTGTGCACTGTCGTTTTATGGCGTGCATCGGGCAGACCGGATTGCGTTAAGAAGGGCATCATCGTCAGGGATGAATGAATGCGTTTCGCCATCTTTTATAAAGGGGGAGAGCAGAACGCGAAAAAATCAGCAACATTTACCGCTTCGTTAATCAGGCTTTTAAGAATGTTTACCGGCAATAAAATGGCAGCAAAGCCAATTCGGTCACATACTTGTGTTTTTTAACTCAGTAAGTGACCTGTCATGATCAGCTTTGTTCGTTCCTTGTTCGCCAGCCCGGATAAATTCCTCCAGATAATGAGCCGCCAGGACATAAACGACTCCATTGCCGATGGTGAGCGCATTATTATCGATGAAAACGGTAACGCCGCGGTCAATATCCTCAGTGAGGAAGTAAAGGAGGATTTCAACCGGCACGTCAATAGCTTAAAAGGAGTCTGAGGTGGGTACCGCGATTTTTATGGTATTGATGGTAAGTGGTTACTGGTACACCAGTCGGGATCTTTCCAGCCGTTTCAAAATGCGCCGTACCTCAGGCTGGGATGTCTATTTTCTGGTGGCGTTATACGGTTGTATATTCGTGCTTCAGGGGGTTTTTGCCACCGCATTTATTTGGTTTGTCTTATTTATTATTTCCTCCGTTTCCAACGCGCTTTATATTTTCCCCGGCGATCATCTTCAGCTGCAAATGAAGTTTGTGAACTGGAGCTTTTTAGGTATTCAGGCACCGGTAGTCATTATGCTGACCTTCGCCATTCTGTTTTGCCTTTATCGCTCGAACTGGGCGGGCAGCGCACGGCTGAATGTCTCTGGCCGAAAAGACCTCTATCAAAAACTCTCCCGTTCTAACGGCGTCGAGCAGATGCTTTTCCAGTGCATGGAGGAGGGGGAACTGGCATGGATCACGCTAAAATCGCGACGCATCTACATAGGCATGGTGCATGCGGCAACTTTTGAATATGAAAGCACCGCCAATATCGTGCTCATTCCGATGCTGAGCGGTTATCGCGACAGCCATACATTAAAGCTGGCGGTCGAACATAATTACAGTAGCTGGTACGCCGAGCACGGCATTACGCTGGATTCAGAACCCAAAAATGCTATGGCGTTTCGCAAAGTGATCATGCTGGACCAGATCGAGAGCTTCTCATTGTTCGATCCCGCCAGCGCGACAGCCCTGGCAATGGGTGAAGATCATCCGCAGAGTGTGGAAAAGAGCCGGGATGGCAACGAATCTTCGCCGCCTGATCAGCAGATTGAGTAACCCAGGCAGGGCGTATCAGGACACACAGCAGGGTCGGAGCGGCGGTATCCGCACAAAACAGCCTGTATAATGCAGTGCATGCGTTAACCCGCCTCTACTCTGCTTACTGACTTCATCAACGAGGACAATCCTATGGCTCATCAGGGGAAAATCTTAGTTATCGGCGCGTCGCGCGGCATCGGACTCGCCGTGGTTAACGCGTTTGTAGCCCATCACTGGCAGGTGACGGCCACATACCGCAGTGCTATTCCGCCACAAGGCGAGCACCCTGAGGTTGACTGGCATCAAGTGGATATAACGGATACCGACGCGGTTAAACACGTTGCGGTCCAGCTGAGTGGAGAGCCTTTTGACGCCATTTTGATTAATGCAGGCGTTTACGGGCCAGCGCATCAAAAGTTGGCCGAGACGGATGACAGCGAACTGATGCAGCTGTTCCTGACCAATGCCGTCGCGCCGGTACGTTGCGCTGAGATTTTGCTGCCGTTGCTGAATCAGCAAAAGGGCGTGATTGCGTTAACGTCTTCGCAGCTTGCCAGCCTGAATGAGAACCGCAGCGCGGACGCTCCTCTGTATTCGGCCAGTAAAGCGGCGCTCAATATGTTGACCCGTTCCCTTGCCAGAGGGGTAGAAGCGCAGAATGGCACGCTGTTAACGCTGCATCCCGGCTGGGTGAAAACGGATATGGGCGGCGATAAGGCCCCCCTTACGGCTGAAAAAAGCGCGGAAGGGATCTTCACGCAGTTGACGATGTTTCAGGGGCGCGGTGGTCACCACTATGTGGACTACGCGGGAAAAACGCTGCAATGGTAATGGCGTAAAGGAATTCGCCCTCAGGCCTTCACGACAGGCAGGGGCGATCCGATACACTGAAGTTTTGCAACAGACCTGTCCCGGCATTACACTGCCTTTTTTATTTCATTGATTGAAGGTGCTTATGTCTCAGCCCTATCAGCGTCAACCGCTACCGTTGCCCGGTGGACACAAAAAAGTGCTTCTGCACTCCTGCTGTGCGCCCTGTTCAGGGGAAGTCATGGAAGCCATGCTGGCCTCCGGCATTGAATACACGATCTATTTCTATAACCCGAATATTCATCCGCTTAAAGAGTACGAACTGCGTAAAGAGGAGAATATCCGCTTTGCTGAAAAGTTTAATGTGCCTTTTGTCGATGCAGATTACGATCGTGACGACTGGTTTAAACGGGCCAAAGGCATGGAATGGGAGCCTGAGCGTGGTGAGCGATGCACCATGTGCTTCGATATGCGTTTTGAGCGTACGGCGCTCTATGCGCATGAAAATGGTTTTCCTGTTATCACCAGTTGTCTGGGGATTTCCCGTTGGAAGAACATGCAGCAGATTAATGACTGCGGTGTCCGTGCGGCGGCAAAGTATCCCGATTTGACCTACTGGGAATTTAACTGGCGCAAAGGCGGCGGCTCGGCGCGTATGATCGAAATCAGTAAGCGCGAAAGCTTTTATCAGCAAGAGTACTGCGGATGTATTTACTCATTACGCGATACCAATCGTCATCGTGTTGCCAACGGGCGAGAGCGAATTCAGATTGGCGTGCAATATTATAAGCCGGACGAGTAACGCCTGTATTTAAAAAAAGCGGACTAAATCGTCGCTGCTCCGGGTGTCATTTATTCCGCTGTAAACCGGCTTTTTTGTCTTTTTCGGCGTCCTTATGCAGAGACTACAGGGATGCGCACCGGTGGACGTGGCGCTGTCCGTTCCCCCTTTCATTTGTCTTTTGCGGCAAACGCTGGGCGTACAGCCCATCATCTGTTTAAACGAGCGCGTAAAAGATTGTTGGCTTTCAAAATGGTATTTAACGGCCAGGTTGATAATAGGTGTACGGCTGTTTTTGAGATCGTTAATACAGGATATTAATTTCTTCTTGCGAATATAGCGTGCAAGCGTTTCATCGTTATAGCGGGAAAATAACTTCTGCAGATACCATTTTGAATAGCCCGCCTTTTCCGCAATATCATCAATGCTTAATCGCTGATCGAGATTTTCATTAATCCATTCAGTAACAGAAATAATTACGCTCTCATTGTATTTGTTCTCATTCATAACACCCCCTTAAATAATGAGGATGATTTTAAATTAACATATGTTTCTCAAAATAGGCATTACGTAAAGATTCTCAAGGAAGTGCATGGTTATTCCAGGAATGTGAAATAACATGATGAGCAATTATATTTATGCGTGATATGTATATTATTTGTTGCAAAGGTGAGAGGAGTGACTTTGTGGTACTATTACATCACGTTACCATGCTGCAAGTAAAATGTCACTCTGAGCAAAGTTAAAACAGGCCTCTCTGCGACACGTTGTCGCATCGCAGAGAACGACTGCCTACAGCAGATTTTGCTCCGCCAGGTCGAGCGCAAAATAACTGAAGATCAGATCGGCACCCGCACGTTTAATGGCCCCCAGGCTCTCAAGCACCACGTTACGTTCATCAATCGCGCCGGCCTGCGCGGCAAATTTAATCATCGCATATTCACCGCTGACCTGATAAGCCGCCAGGGGAAGCTCAGTGCGTTCACGAATGTCGCGCAGGATGTCCAGATAGGCGCCAGCCGGTTTCACCATCAGCGAATCGGCACCTTCGGCGGCATCAATCAGTGATTCGCGAATGGCCTCGCGGCGATTCATGGGGTTCATCTGATACGTTTTGCGATCGCCTTTCAGCGCGGTTCCGGCGGCTTCACGGAACGGGCCGTAGAAGGATGACGCAAATTTGGTGGAATAAGACATAATCGCCGTTTGCGTAAAGCCCGCAGCATCCAGTGCCTGGCGGATAGCCTGCACCTGACCATCCATCGCGGCCGAGGGCGCGATAAAGTCAGCGCCTGCCGCTGCCGCGACAACGGCCTGCTTACCCAGGTTGATAAGGGTTGCGTCGTTATCCACGCCGTGATCGCACAGCACGCCGCAGTGGCCGTGGCTGGTGTATTCACAGAAGCAGGTATCCGACATCACAATCATTTCAGGCACGGTATCTTTGCAAATGCGCGACATCCGTGCGACCAGGCCGTTTTCATTCCAGGCATCGCTGCCGGTCGCGTCGGTATGATGAGAAATCCCGAAGGTCATCACGGAGCGGATGCCTGCCCTGGCGATACGTTCAATCTCGTGGGCCAGACGTTTTTCCGGGATACGCCTTACGCCTGGCATAGCCTGAATATCTTTATAGTCATCAACGCCTTCCTCAACAAAAATGGGTAAAGCCAGGTCGTTGATACTGAGGGTGGACTCCTGAAACATTGCACGCATGGATGCGCTGGCGCGCAATCTTCTGGGACGTTGGGTAAGGGAAAAATCAGACATAGTTACTCACGTAGCTAATTCAAATAAGACGGACAGTCTACTCCGATTAAGAGCAGGCGATGAAGGTTTGTGTGCGGTGCGCTGAGAGAATAAAACGTCTCCCGCCACAAGGCGGGAGACGGGGGAGTTTACTCGTTAATGTCCGGGTGCTGCTGCACCAGATTTTTACGTTTCGCTTCGAGACGGGCAATTTCTGCGTCGATATCTTCGATTTTCTGTTCGATGTTATCGTGGTGTTCCTGAAGGATTTCGCGCGCCTCTTCTAAATCTGATGCGGCAGGCGTCGCCCCTTTCAGCGGCTTATTCGCAGTCTCTTTCATGTAAAGACCGGTAATCAGACCGACCACCGCCACGACCATCAGATAGTACGCGGGCATGTAGAGGTTGTTGGTCGCTTCGACCAGCCAGGCCGCGGCCGTTGGCGTCAGACCAGCAATCAATACCGAAATATTGAAGGCGCTGGCTAAGGCGCTATAACGAATATGCGTAGGGAACATTGCGGGCAGAGACGATGCCATCACACCCGTAAAGGCATTCAGGATTACCGCCAGTAGCAGCAGTCCGGCAAAAATCATTCCCAGCACGCCGCTGTTGATCATCATAAAGGCGGGAATAGCAAAAACCATCAACGCAATACTGCCCAGAATCACAAACGGACGGCGGCCAAAACGGTCGCTCAGCATGCCCATTACCGGCTGCACAAACAGCATCCCCATCATGATGGCGATGATGATCAGCACGCCATGATCTTCTGAGTAATGCAGGTTGTGTGACAGATAACTTGGCATGTAGGTGAGCAGCATGTAGTAGGTCACGTTGGTCGCAATGACCAGGCCAATACAGGCTAACAGGCTGCGCCAGTGTTTGGTGGCGATCTCTTTGAAAGAGACTTTCGGACCATCACGCAGGCCTTCGCGATCCCCCTGTTCCAGCTTATCAACGTGCTGCTGGAATGCTGGCGTTTCTTCCAGCGCATGACGCAGATATAAACCAATAATGCCCAACGGCAAGGCCAGGAAGAAAGGAAGACGCCAGCCCCACTCAAGGAAGTTCTCTTCGCCAATAATGGTCGAGATCAGGACGACAACGCCCGCACCCAGTACAAAACCGGCAATAGAACCGAAGTCGAGCCAGCTTCCCATAAAGCCACGTTTGCGGTCCGGTGAATACTCCGCCACGAAAATCGATGCGCCGGTATATTCCCCGCCCACGGAAAAGCCCTGCGCCATTTTGGCCAACAGCAGCAAAATCGGTGCCCAGATGCCGATGGAGGCGTAAGAGGGAATCAGACCAATACAGAACGTACTGACCGACATAATGACAATGGTAATGGACAGTATTTTCTGACGACCATATTTATCACCCAGCATGCCGAAGAACAGGCCACCTAAAGGACGAATCAGAAAAGGAACAGAGAACGTTGCCAGGGCGGCAATCATTTGAATGCCCGGTGAGGCATCCGGAAAAAAGACTTTACCTAAGGCATAAGCCACAAAGCCATAAACACCAAAATCAAACCACTCCATGGCGTTACCCAACGACGCGGCGGTAATGGCTTTTCGTAAACGGGCATCATCAATGATGGTCACATCATCGATCCCAATCGGTTTTACACGCTTCCTACGCAATTTCATAGAATTACCCTGTAATGGAATATGAAAGTCCTCAACGGCGCGAACCGACCACAGCGTTCAGACCGCTGCGTTGAGGAAATTTAAGCATAGCCGTAAAACAGCATTATCTGTCGACGTATAAATACAACGAAAACTGCCGTGATTCATTTCATCGACCGCAGAGTATAACGTTTTTGTGTGATATTTGTCATGTTTGGCCTGAAAGTGACCAACTCTGCCTTGTGTTTACACCAGTCTTGCTGGCTAAAAAAAGAAGCAGGCGAACGCGTTTGCCTGGTAACGATACGTGCCGATCGCAAGTGAAAACGCGCTCTGACGCATTACAGGTTAAAATTACTTATGATTTTTCGTATCGATCGTTGAGGCTTGCCTAATCAATTCCCTTCAGTAATACTCATCCCCCTTGATTTGGATAGAAATTGTCAAGGAGGATATCGCCATGAGCCAAAATCCCTGGGTGGCGCTCATCGATAGTGTGGAAAAAAAATTAATCTATCCTGCCACCATGTTGTCCGCTGACCGGCAGCGCGGCGAGAGGACACAGATGGACTCTGCGCCGGGTTGGTTTCGCTGTCGGGGGAAACGCTGGATAAACCGACTGACGAAGCTGAGCGAAACGCTTATCACGTCGACGACAACGGGGAAGCAGTGCTCGGCATATGAAGAATGCCAGCAGTTACTCCAGCAGTCGGTGCCAACGCTACAGCGGCTAAGTCAGCGAACCCGTCGGCCCTGTGAAGGCCTGTCTGTCTGCCAGCAGGAAGAAACGGTAGCCGTCGCATTGCGCGCGGCACGTAAACGGCGCTAAATCCCTACAAAATCATCTCGTGCTGTTGTCATCCGATGGTGACCTGATGTGCTCTAGAGCGCTTCAGGAGGCACTGGCAAATGACCATATTTTTCCATCCATGCAATGAAGGCGCTGTTTTCCATAGGGCGGGCATAAAAATAGCCTTGCACGAAGGTCACGCCGTGCTGTTGCAGGTAGTGGAATTGCAGTGCAGTTTCAACACCTTCACCTAATACCTGTAGCTTAAGCTTGTGGCTCAGGCTGATAATGGCGTCCAGCACAGGCGTTTCGCCATCCAGTGATTCAATGGCATTAATAAAGCCCCGATCGATTTTGAGATAGTCCAGCGCGAAAGTTTGCAGATAACTGAGCGAGCAATGGCCGGTTCCGAAGTCATCAATCGCGACTTTCATCCCCGCCGCACGCAATCTTTCCAGTTTGTCCGCCACCACGTTACCTTCCTTAATCAGGCTTCGTTCGGTCAGCTCCAGAGTAAGGTTGAATTCCGTTACTGCCATCTTTTCCGCGAAGCTCAGCATCTCATCGACGAAGTCTGGATGCTGAAGATGGTCGGCGGCCACGTTAATTGCCAGATGAAAACCGGGATTCGTTTTCCACTGCCGTGCGTCTTCAACGATTAAATCCATTAAATGGCGGGTAACGGGAATGATCATTCCCTCGGCTTCCGCCGCGCTGATGAAGGTATCGGGACGCACGCTGTCACCATTGGGCAGCGTCCAGCGCAAAAGGGCTTCTGCGCCGGTGCAGCGTTTAAGTGCATAGCTGTAGGTGGGCTGATAGTGCACGCTGAACTGCCCGGAACGAATGGCGCGACGAATGTCATCTGCCCATGAAAATCGCCGGCGTAGCCATGATGCCGTGAGAATCATCAACAAAACGGAAAACACGGAAGCAAAAGGCATAATCAGGAGCAACAACTGTTTCAGTGCTTTTATGCGTTCTGTGCCCGGTGCCAGTAGCGTTACGCTGATGGGATAGCGCGATGACGTGGCGCGATAAAGTTGAGGAGAAGGCCCGGTATCCCCGGTAAAGTCATGTTCACCTGACACAATTGACGCACCATCACTGAAGCGCATCGTGATCTGATAATCGTGCGTGCTCCCTAACGCACTCATAAAATCGATGAGATATTGCCCTTCCACCATTACCCAGACGGCTCTGCCTGCGGTAAGGTTACGCACAAAGATGACGGCGGGCCGGTCGGGTACGCTGTAGGAGCCGCGCAGAGACAAACTCCACCCGTCTTTGCGCGCCACCGGCGGCGTTACGCCAATCATCGCTTTCAGGGTTGAGGGTTTATTACCGTAAGCCGAAGAGCAGGTGATCACATCGTTTTCCAGCGTGCCCAGGCCACGAAAATAGGGATAAAGCGTGCCGTTAAGCCGCAATGCATGCTCAATCTGCTCGCAGGGCTGCTCCTCGTACTGCCGAAGCCAGGCAATCATGCTCCAGGCGTTGTCGCTGATTTTTTCTGCCTGAGACAGTAAAGTCGCTGCCGTGTTGATCTGTTGCTCGCGCACAGTTTGACGCGCATCAATGGCACAAAAAAACAGTCCCAGAAGGAGTGGCAGGACGCCAGCAAAGACGATAAGTAGCCTGGTATGGGCCGGTTTTTCTTTAATCAGCGGCACCGTATAACCTCTGAATTGTAATCATGTTTTTGAGCGGTGCTAAGGGTTTATTCAGCATAGCACGCCAGTTCACACCACGGGTGAACGGTCGGATATCCTTTGCCTCCGATAATCGTCATTATCGGCCTCGTCCATAATTTATTGACAGAAAATTCATGCCCGGATTGGGTGAAAGACGGCATATGACAGAGTGTACTGATGAAAGTGAATACTCACATTTTCTGCCAGGTGTCCCTGTGGCCGGCAGGCAAGCCGTGCGCGCGGGGCAAAAGAATGTCCCCGCGCGGTGGAGAAAGCAAAAGGGCATTGACGCCGCAGGCACGGACCACATGCGCCGGGTCAACCGAACACGATGGCTTCTGGTCTGGCACGTCCCTCCAGCGGCACCGTGGTGGGCTAATCCTGGAAGTAGATTTGCTTCAGCGCGACTTCTACGCCACGCAGCTCGGCCAGCCCCTTGAGCCTGCCTATTGCTGAATAGCCCGGATTGGTGCGCTTGTGCAAATCGTCCAGCATCTGATGACCGTGATCGGGACGCATAGGAATAGCGCGTAGATTGCCTGCACGACGACGGCGCTGCTCCTCAGCCAGAATGACTTTGATGACGCCAACCATATCAACGTCTCCCGCCAGATGAGCGGCTTCGTGGAAGCTGTTGGGGTTTGCTTCGCGTTTTGTGGCGCGTAAATGCACGAAGTTAATACGATCGGCAAAGGTTTCGGCCATCGTAACCAGTGGGTTATCCTCGCGAACGCCGTACGATCCTGTACAGAAGCAGAATCCGTTATGCAGGCTGTCGACAGTCTCTTTCAGCCACTGCATATCCTCCTGGGTGGAGACAATGCGCGGCAGGCCAAGAATAGGACGCGGCGGATCGTCGGGATGTACCGCCAGTTTGATGCCCACCTCTTCTGCCACTGGCACAATAGCCCGCAGGAAGGTGGCCATATGCTCGCGCAGTCTGGCTTTATCAATGCCATCATATTGGGCCAGCTGGGCCTGGAACTGTTCAAGCGTGTAGCCTTCTTCCGCACCGGGTAAACCCGCAATGATGTTGCGCACCAGCGTGGCTTTCTCTTCTTCGTTCATCGCGGCAAAACAGGCAGCAGCGGCCTGCTGCTCGGCGGGGCTGTATTCTTTTTCCGCACCGGGACGTTTTAACAGGTACAGTTCAAACGCAGCAAACGCATCGGCGTCAAACCGCAACGCTTTCGCCCCATCCGGCAAGGTCCAGGCCAGATCGGTACGCGTCCAGTCAAGCACCGGCATAAAGTTGTAGCACACGGTATCGATCCCGCAGGCGGCCAGATTACGAATCGACTGCTGATAGTTGGCGATATAGCGCGAATAATCGCCCCGTTGCGTTTTAATGGATTCGTGAACGGGAATGCTTTCAACAACAGACCAGGTGAGTCCTTTTTCCGCCAGTAGCGCCTGACGCGCTTTGATTTCGGCTACGGGCCACACGTCGCCGTTTGGGATGTGATGAAGTGCCGTAACAATACCGGTTGCACCTGCCTGGCGAGCATCGTCCAGTGAAACAGGATCGTTGGGGCCGTACCAGCGCCATGTATGTTCCATTATTACTCCTTGATGAACGGGTGGCCCAGTGGTCAGGCCGCTGGACCAAGAGTAAATTAGCGCGTAAATTAAGGCCGTGATCCGGATCGCAGCATAGTAAATACGTCCGGCTGGATTCTGCAAAGACGGCCATAACAGGAGAAGGTGATGGTGCTACCGGTGCTGAAAACTGAACGACTTTATCGACAGATCGCCAATGCCATTATCGCGGGCATTCAGCGTGGGGATTTCGTACCCGGCGGTGCGTTGCCACCGGAGCGAGAGCTGGCAAAGCAGTTGGGCGTCAGTCGCTCGTCCGTGCGTGAAGCGCTGATTGCGCTTGAAATGACGGGCTACGTTACTATCCAGACCGGAACGGGCGTATTTGTCGCCCAAACCCTGCCTCAGCCCTCAGCGGTCAAAGACACCGAACATTTCAGCCTGCAGGATCTTTTACAGGCGCGCGAAGCCTATGAAAGTCTGCTGGCAGGAATGGCGGCGCGTAACGGCAGTGAGGCGCAACGTGAGCGGCTCATGGCGATGAGCATCAGTCTCCAGCAATTTAATGAAAACGATGCGGCGTTTATAGAACAGGATAAAGCCTTTCATCTTTTGATTAGCGAGATGAGCGGTAACGATCTGCTGCGGGAGATGATGGAAAACCTGTGGAACAAACGCGACAGCGCGCATTTTCGTCGGCTGGAACGCCATTATGCCG
Source organism: Pantoea sp. SGAir0180 (assembly GCF_043546245.1). Classification (NCBI taxonomy): domain Bacteria; kingdom Pseudomonadati; phylum Pseudomonadota; class Gammaproteobacteria; order Enterobacterales; family Erwiniaceae; genus Pantoea; species Pantoea sp. SGAir0180. Next base: position 4,022,806 of record NZ_CP028071.1, read on the forward strand.
ACAATACCTTTGCTGACGAAATGAACGCCGACCATCAGTGCATTGCAGAGGCCATTGTCGGGGGAGATGAGCAGGCTGCACAGGCTGCGATGAGAGCGCATCTGCAGCATGTGCAGCAGCGTTTACTTGGTTAGCAGCCGGGCAGGTTTAGGGCGTCCGGTGCCCAGCATGATTGCCAGCCGGCTTCCGCCTGGCGTGGTTTCCATCAAAATTTTTGTAATGCTGGTCAGCGGTACGGAGAGCAGCATACCGACCGGACCCAACAGCCAGCCCCAGAAGATCAAGGACAGAAAGACCACCAGTGTCGACAATCCCAGTCCGCGCCCCATGATGCGCGGCTCTAACATATTGCCAAACACCATATGAATGGCGGTAAACAGCGCCGCCACCATCGCCGCGTCAAACACACTGTTCAGCAACAGTGCCTGCAGGAAAGGGGGAATACCGGCGATAATCGGCCCGATATTGGGAATAAAATTCAGGATAAAGGCTACCACGCCCCACAGTAATGCAAATTTCACATCCAGCAGGTACAGCGTCAGCCAGACCGAGATACCGGTAATCAGGCTGATCAGCGTTTTTAATGCCAGGTAATGCGTCACGCCTTTAAGCGCTTTGTGTAAACCCGCAATACGAATTTTGGGGTTCACAAACGAGTTGCGCATTTTGTAAGGCAGGTGGTGCACTTCAAACAGCATAAAGACGACGGTAAGGATCAACAGGACAGTATTGGTCATTGCGCCGGAAAAACCACTCAGCGCCACGCTGGCCAGATTCATCAATGTGTTGGGATCGAAGCGCTGAACCAGCGCATCGGTAGAGACATTCAGATGAATGCTGGCCGCCAGATGCTGAACGACCAGCATTTTCTTTTCCATGATGGTGCGCAGTTGAGGATAGAGATCGTAAAACTCACTTATGGAGCTGGCCAGTACGGCCCCCAGCAGCAAAATCACAACAAAAATGACCGTGATCACCAGCGTAATCGCCATCCCGCGCCGCAGTCCGCGCCGCATCAGTATCGTGACTAAGGGATTCAACACAATGGCAAAAAACGCCGCCAGGAGTAACGGCACCAGAATATCGGAAGCGGCTCTTATCCCGGCAAGGATAATCACTAACATCGCCAGTTTGATTAAGATATTTTGTCCAATTCTTTCCTGCTGCAACCCGTTCATTCGTTCTCTCTACGCATAAATAACTGATTGAAGTGTAGTTGAAGGAAAAATCAGAAGCGGATTCGTTGAGGAAAAGGGTAAGCGAGGCGAGACGGTGAGGGAAACAGGACGCGAAAGGGTGTTAAGCGTCCTGATGGCGCGGCGGACAATGGCGACTGTCACGGCGATATGCTGTCAACAGCGATGCCGCCGCAATGAAACGACGCAGGCGGCCGCCTGCCGCCGCCTTACACTGAGGGCGCAGATTCCTCTTTCGTGGCGTCCTGTGGCACCGGCTCCTGCCCGCCGGGAATCAGAATATTCAGCACGATGGCAACAATCCCGCCGCTGGTGGCGGCTGAACCAAACAGGTTCGCAAACAGGGGCGGCAGATGGGAAAGGGCAGCAGGCACGGACTCAATCCCTAAGCCGAAGCTGAAGGCCAGGCCGACAATCAGCATCTCTCTGCGCGTCAGCGCGGTCTGGCTGAGAATACGAATGCCGGCCGTTACCACGCAGCCAAACATCACCATGGTCGCGCCACCCAGGACGGGCGTGGGAATCTGACGCAACGCTTCGCTAAACGGCGGAAACAGAGCCAGTAAAATCAGCATCACACCGATATAGCGGCCAACAAAACGGCTTGCCACACCGGTCATCTGTATGACGCCGTTGTTTTGCGCAAAGGTGGTATTTGGAAAGGCACTCACCATGGCGGCAATCATACAACTCAGTCCGTCAGCCAGAATGCCGCCTTTCAGGCGCGCACTGAACGCTTTATCCGTAATCGACTTACCGGAGATCAGGTGGTTTGCGGTAAGATCGCCTACCGCCTCAATGATGCAGACCAGTGAAACCAGCACCACAGGCACAAAAAGGCTGCTGTTGAAGTGAAAGCCAAACGGAAACAGCGCGGGCAGGCGAAACAGGCTGTCCCCCAAACCATGCACCTGAAATTTGCCGCTCAGTGCCGCCGCGATGCAGCCGGTGAGAATGCCGACCACGATGGATGACAGACGCAGCCAGCGGTTCCCCGAACAGCTCAGCAGCACGATCACGCCAAGCGTCAACGCCCCCAGGGCGAGGTTGCTAAGGCTGGCAAAATCCTGTGCATTCTGACCGCCGCACCAGTTAATCACGCTGACCTTAATCAGGCTGATACCGATTAACGCAATCACGCTTCCCGTCACGACCGGCGTAAAGACCCGTTTTAAGGTATCAATAAAGCGGCTGACGATAACCGGAACCAGCGCGGCCACGGCGTTGACGCCAAACAGCATCGCCATAATGTCCTCAGGGCTGCCGCCCTGGGCTTTGACCCACAGGCCACCTGAAATGGCGACGCCGAGAAAAGCAAAGCTGGTGCCCTGCATGCATATCATGCCCGCGCCCACGCCCCACACGCGATTTGACTGCAGAAAGGTGCCGATGCCCGAAGCAAGGAGCGACATACTAATTAAATACGGAAGCCAGGCTTCCAGACCAAGCGCGGTGCCAATCAGCAAAGGCGGCGTGATAATCCCGACCAGACCTGCCAGTACATGCTGCGATGCGCTAAAAAAAGCCTGCACAGGCGGAATTCGCTGATCAAGGCCGTACAGTAAGCCACTGTTTTTTTCGTCAGACACGGTTATCTCATCTCAGTGCGGGGAAGTCACCGGATGTTGCATAAAGCAGGCCAGGTTTATCTGATAAACGTTTCACTGCTATCAATGCCTTTAAAATCATAGCGATAATGTTGTGATGAAGCGCGTCGCTCGCCCGGGAAAAGTGAAACACATGATTCCTGATGGGGCAGTGAAGAAATTATTGGTTCATAAAATGACGATTAACGCCCTTTTTTGCACTGCGTTAGTGCGTAGTGATGTTTTTTCACCAGACAACTGTCCTCATGGCCAGCAGCCATTTTTCTGGCCGACTCTCAGCAAAAAGAAAATGTATATTTCATATTTAAAATTGATGAAACATATCCGGGCTGCTTAATGCCGTCAGGCCGAAAACCTTTCATCCCGCAAAGGCGTTAAACCGCCCTGAAGCGACAATGTCATGGGACCCCGATTACACCGTCAGCGATGACGAGCCAGAATGGCCGCCGCGAAGACGTCAATCCTTTATGAAAAGAGAAATGCGATCTGTGCCGCTAAAAAGTAATTTTCCAAAAATATCTATTTGAAAAATTTATTCCATTGTAATAGTTTTCCAGCATGCTTTTGGCTTTTCCTGCCCAGCCAGCATGCCACTTCTGTGCTCTGCCCGCTGGAACCGTACATACCAAAGAGGCAACATCATGACTATCGTAGGAAACTTTATTGGCGGTCAAACCACATTCAGCGCCAGCAACGAAACCATTCCTGTGTTCGATCCGGCAACCGGCAAGGTTATCCGTGAGCTCACGCAAAGCAGCGCAGATGAAGTGGCTCAGGCGATTGATGTGGCACATGCGGCCTTTCCTGCCTGGTCAAAAACCTCCCCGCTGCGCCGCGCACGCATCATGTTCAATTTTAAAGCTCTGATGGAGCAGCACCGCGATGAACTGGCGGCGCTGATTGTGTCTGAGCATGGCAAAGTCTGGTCAGATGCGCTGGGTGAGCTGACGCGCGGTATCGAAGTCATCGAATTTGCCTGTGGTATTCCGCACCTGCTTAAAGGCGAGTATTCCCCGAATGTAGGCGGTGGCGTAGACAGTTACTCGCTGATGCAGCCGGTGGGCGTCGTGGCAGGGATTACGCCCTTCAACTTTCCGGCAATGGTGCCGTTGTGGATGTTCCCGATTGCGTTGGCCTGCGGTAACACCTTTATTCTCAAGCCGCCTGCGCTGGATCCGTCAGCGTCGGTGCGCATGGCCGAGCTGTTGAAGGAGGCGGGCCTGCCGGATGGCGTGTTTAATGTCGTGCACAGTTCCAATGACAATGCAGAACAGCTTTATAAAGATCCGCGTATTGCCGCCGTCAGCTTCGTTGGCTCATCCGGTGTGGCCGAGCATATTTACAAAACGGCCAGTGCGCACGGTAAGCGCGTTCAGGCTTTTGGCGCGGCAAAAAATCACGCCATCGTTATGCCAGACGCCGATTTGGACGCCACGGTAAACGCGATTATGGGCGGTGCGTTTGGCTCGGCGGGCGAGCGTTGCATGGCGCTGCCGGTTGTCGTTGCAGTGGGCAACGATACCGCCGATAAGCTCATTTCGCGCCTGACACCGCTGATCAACGCATTACGGGTTGGGCCGGGAATCCAGCAAGGCAGCGATGAAAATGAAATGGGGCCTGTGGTTTCTGCGGCACACCAGAAAAAGGTGCTGGGCTATATCGATCTGGGCGAGCAGGAAGGGGCGAAGCTGGTCGTTGATGGCCGCAACCACAAAGTCGCCGGTTTCGAAGAGGGCTACTACGTCGGCGGTACGCTGTTCGATAACGTTACCGCCGAGATGACCATCTGGCGTGAGGAAATTTTTGGTCCGGTGCTGAGCATTATGCGCGCGCCGGATTACGACAGTGCCCTGAAGCTGGTTAACAGCCACGAATTTGGTAACGGCAGCGCCATCTTTACCAGCAATGGCCATACCGCGCGGGAGTTTGTGCAGGATGTTGAGGCCGGAATGGTCGGCGTCAATGTGCCGGTGCCGGTGCCGATGGCCTTCCACAGTTTTGGGGGCTGGAAACGGTCAGTCTTTGGTGCGTTAAACGTGCACGGGCCAGACGGCGTGCGTTTTTACACCCGCATGAAAACCGCCACCGTGCGTTGGCCAGGCGGTCAGCAAACGGTGTCCGAATTCAGCATGCCAACGTTAGGCTAAATCACCTGCACCACTGACGCTGCGTTCGACACACAGGGGCGCGGGTTGTCAGGTGAAGGACCGCAAAACAGGAGGAGGCGAATGGCCTTACTTTCGAAGGTAAAACAGCCCGACAATAGCGGCTGCATTCAGCAGGTGACGCCAGCGCGCGCCGGTTGGCGTTATGTCGGTTTTTCATCCTATCTGCTGAAAAAAGGGCAAACGCTCGACCTGAAAAGTGGCGACAGCGAACTTTGCCTGGTGCTGGTCGCGGGGCTGGCTTCCGTCACCACGCGCCACGCACGTTTCCCGAATATCGGCAAACGTCTGTCACCGTTTGAGCGCACGCCGCCTTATTCTGTGTATGTTCCTCATGATGATGACGTCAGGGTACAGGCTGAAAGCGATCTTGAGCTGGCGGTCTGCCAGGCACCCGGGCAGGGCGGCAAGCTGCCCGCTCGCCTGATTGCGCCGGAGGATGTTGGCGTTGAACGGCGGGGCAAAGGGCAAAATCAGCGCCTGGTGCATAATATTCTGCCGGACTCTCAACCGGCAGAGAGCCTGCTGGTCGTGGAAGTGTATACCGATGAGGGCAATACCAGCTCTTACCCGAGCCACAAACACGATCAGGAAAACAGCGAACACGAAACCTATCTGGAAGAAACCTATTACCACCGTTTTCAACCCGAGCAGGGGTTTGCCATGCAGCGCGTTTATACTGACGACCGTTCGCTGGATGAGTGCATGGCAGTGTATAACCGTGATGTGGTCATGGTGCCGCGCGGCTATCATCCTGTGGCGACGCTGGCAGGCTACGACAATTACTACCTTAACGTCATGGCGGGGCCGGTACGTTTGTGGAAGTTCAGTTGGGAGCACGATCACGCCTGGGTTAACAGCGACAGTTATCCGCGACGTTAATCCGTGGCGAGAACTGACAAGGCAGCGCTATTCGCTGCCTTTTTTATTGCGTGATGATACCTGTAAGTTGACCAGAGAACGGTGTTCGGCGACAGGCTCTGTCTGTTACCTGACGAGGCCGTCTCTGATTGACCGGCGCAGGCTACGCCGCCCTGTCAGGTGGCGCGATCGTCAGGATGCGGGGGGCGTCCGGGCATTGTTCAGTGCCAGGGAAACCGCCAGCGTCTGAGCCAGACAGAGTGACGCCACCTGAGAGCGGAAACCGTCAACCTGGGCTTCCCGTACCACAAAGCAAACGTCGCTGAACGCGGCCAGAGGGCTCACCTGGCTGTCCGTAATCGCAATCAGGCGGGCACCGAGCCTGGCACCCAGCTCAACCACTTCTACCGCTTCGCGAGCGTAAGGCGAACAGCTGATAGCAATCACCACGTCTTTCGGATTCACCAGCGTCAGCTGTTCAGTGAACATGCCGCCTAACCCGTCAATCAGAAAGGCGCGGCGCTCCAGATGGCGCAGGGCATAAACCAGATAGGAGGCGACACTGAACGAGCGACGCAGGCCGATAACATAGACGTTCTCGGCATCATTGAGTAACTGCACCGTTTTGTTCAACTGCTCCGGGCTCACCTGCATCGCCAGTTGCTGCAACGCCTGGCTGTTTACCATGGTGAAGACATTCAGAATTTCCGCCGGGCTTTCAGGCGCGTTCGCTGCGTCGTCTGCGGCGGTCTGGCGGAACAGGCGTGCCCGTTCGGTGTAGTTAACCGTCTCTTCCATCAGATGCTGACGAAAAATTTGTTTCATTTCGTTGAAGCCGCTAAAACCAAAGGCGTTGGCAAAGCGAATCAGGGTCGAAGGCGGCACATCGGCCTGCTGAGCAATAGACGCGACGGTATCAAAGGCGATGCTGTTACTGTTATCAAGAATATAACGAGCCACCTGCTTCAGACGCTTACTCAGCGTTTCATAACGGCGACGAATCTCGTCCTGCAGCAGTGAAAGTTGGGAAGGGTTATTGCTCATTACGTCGGCTCATGTGCGGAAAGCGTGGCTGGATAAGAATCGCTATGATACCAGATGGATGGAAAATTTCATTTGTTTGTTTTTCAGGCATAATTTATTTCATTGGTTTATGAAATGACTCACAGATTCGTCGTCAAACGGTGCGATCGGGCTGAAAAAAGGCTGCCCTGGGGCAGCCTTATGCATATCGTCCTGCGTCAGGGTGAATTTACAGCCCGGTGTGCTCGCGAATATATTTTCGTGCCTTCACCGCATACTCAAATGGATTCGCCAGCGCGGGATCCTGCTCTGCCTCCACCACCATCCAGCCTTGATAGCCGTAATCATTAAGGATTTTAAACACGGGTTTAAAGTCGATCACGCCATCGCCCGGCACGGTAAAAGTGCCTTTTTTTACGCCGTCCAGGAAAGACAGATGCTGATCTCTGACTTCAGCGACGATGTCATCCCGCACATCTTTGAGGTGCACGTGGAAAATACGTGGCAAGTGGTTTTCCAGTACCGCCAGCATGGCCTGCTGTGAGCCTTCGGAATAGTAGATATGGCCGGTGTCGTAAAGTAAGCCGACAGTATCGTTCGTCATGGCCATAAAACGGTCAATTTCTGCTGGCGTCTGGATAGCGGTGCCCATGTGATGGTGCAGGCAGACGCGCATGCCTTTACGGGCGGCGATCGCGGCCAGTTCATTGTAGCCTTCCGCCGTGCGCTGCCATTCATCGTCGTTAAACACGGGCTTATCGTCCAGCACCGCCAGCGTCGTGCCTTGTATGCTCTTGCTTTGTTCAGAGCACCCAATCACCCGGGCGCCCATCTCGAAGAGGAAATTCATGTGCTCGGTGAATCCCTCAATCGTTTTCGCTTTGTCGCCCTGTGCAAAGAAGGTGCTGAACCAGGCGTTACAGATCTCAATACCGCGAATCTCCAGCATCGGTTTCAGAACCGTAGGATCGCGTGGGTATTTACTGCCGACTTCACTGCCGGTGAACCCGGCCAGCGCCATTTCACTGACCGTTTGCTGGAAGGTGTTTTCGCTGCCCAGTTCGGGCATATCATCATTCGTCCAGCCAATGGGCGCGATCGCCAGCTTAACCTTTTGATTGTTCATCAGTTACCTGCCTGAAGGCGAGAGGAGTCAGTTATAAAATGCCGGACGGGCGGGCATTTCAATGGGTTCGATCGCGCCGCTCTTCTGCGCTTTGATACAGGCGTCAGCAGCGACCGAGGCGGCAAAACCATCCCATGCGGAAGGACCGGTTAACTGGCCCGCTTTTACGTCGTTGATAAAGGCCTGTAGCTCAACGTCGTATGCCTCAATAAAGCGATCTTTCCAGTCGACCAGAATGGTATTGGACAGTTTGGCGTCTTTACGTAACTGTACCGATGACGGCTCGGGCAGTCTGGCGATACCTTCCTCGCCCACGACTTCGCACTGAATATCGTAGCCGTAGGTACAGTTCACAAAGATCTCCACATCAATGCGAATCCCTTTTTGCGTCTCAAACAGAACGATTTGCGGGTCTTTCAGGTGTGGACGGGCTTTAGAACTGACGCGCGGGAACACCACCTGCACGGTTTTATAGTCGTCGCGGGTCAGCCAGCGCAGGACATCCAGCTCGTGGATCAGCGTATTGGTAATCGCCATTTCGGTGTTGTAGTTTTCCGGCACCGTCGGGTTGCGGTGCGCGCAATGCAGCATCAGCGGCTCACCGATATCACCATCGGTAATCACCTTTTTCAATGCCCGATAACCGGCATCGTAGGGGCGCATAAAGCCGACCTGTACGAGACGTTTGCCGTGTTTGATCTCGGCGTCCACGATACGACGACAGCCTTCAGCGCTCATCGCCAGCGGCTTCTCACAGAAGACCGGTTTGCCCGCCTCAATGGCAGCCAGCGTGAACGCTTCATGGGTCGGGTCCCAGGAGGTGACGAGCACGGCATCCACGTTGGGTGACTGAATGACTGCGAAGCCATCCTCGCATACGTCTGCATCACTGTTCAGACGTTGCAGCGCGGCTTTGGCGCCTTCCGCATTGATATCGGATACCGCAACCACTTTTGCCCCTTGTAAGACATTGTTGCAGCGCCGAATGTGCTCCTGACCAATCGCACCAGTTCCAATCACACCAAGTTTCAATGTCATAATTACACCTGTAGGGTTAAATCGGAGAGTAGAAACATGGGCCGTCAGACGGCCCGGAAATCAGTATTTACGGGCCTGAGCCAGATGCGTATTCAGCGTGTTCGCCACCTGTTGCGCGCGCGTCGAGTGGGCGGTTTGTGCCACACCAACGTGCCACCAGCTGAAGTAGTTGTGAATCATGGTCTTGGGCAGCACTTTGATATCAATCAGCGTGGAAACGCGCTGCGTTTTTGCGTCTTCCAGCGCGGCGGTAAGCTGCTCCAGCGTACTGACGCGATAGGTTTTGCAGCCATAACCGGCGGCAATGGCAGCAAAATCCACCGGAACCAGTCCGCCGTCGAGCTTGCCACCGTCCGGATTACGGAAACGGAACTCGGTAACAAAGCTGTCCATGCCGTGCCCCATTTGCAGGTTGTTAATGCAGCCATTGCTCATGTTATCCAGCAGGACCACATTGATTTTCGCCCCTTCCTGAAGGGAGGTCACCAGCTCGGAATGCAGCATCATGAACGAGCCATCGCCTACCAGGGCATAAACCTCTCGCTCAGGCTGCGCCAGTTTGACGCCCAGTGCCGCATTCACTTCGTACCCCATGCAGGAGTAACCATATTCAAGGTGATAGCCGTTATAACCCCGCGTACGCCAGGCGCGTTGCAGGTCGCCGGGCAGGCTGCCCGCAGCGCCCACGATCACGGCATCGGCAGGCAGGTGCTGATTCAGCGTGCCCACTACGCTGCTTTGTGTCAGCAGAGACTGCGTAAGGCGGTTAAATTCGGCATAGACGGCTTTTCGGTCAAGGTGATCGGTAATCTCAGGCTCAAAGGCGGTATCGTTGGGCGTGATGTGATAAACGCGCAGTGTCTCGTCTTCCAGCTGCTGCCGGGCCAGGGCAATCTGATCGCCCCAGTCGTTGGCATAGTGCTGTGAAACCAGTCCATGGCTGAGCGCCAGCAGTGCTTCACGTGCGTCGGCCAGCAACTGCACGCCATCGAGCTTATAACTGTCAAAGTTGCTGACGTTGACATTCAGAAAGCTCACATCAGGATGCTGGAAGATCCATTTCGACGAGGTGGTGAAATCGGTGTAGCGCGTTCCAATGCCTATCACCAGATCGGCCTCTTTTGCCAGCAGGTTGGCCGCCAGACAGCCGGTTTCACCCACGCCGCCGACGTTGAGAGGATGATCAGATAATAAGGTACCTTTTCCCGCCTGGGTTTCAGCAAACGGAATCTGATAGCGTTCGGCAAATGCACGTAGTGCCTCGCCTGCGCCGGAATATTTCACGCCCCCGCCGCAGATAATTAATGGCTTACGTTTACGGATGATGAGCTTCAGCGCATCTTCGAGCTGGGCAACGGTGGGTTGACGCCGATCCAGACGATGAACGCGTTTCTGGAAGAAATAATCCGGATAATCCCAGGCTTCACCCTGAACATCCTGCGGTAAAGAGAGCGTGACGGCACCCGTTTCAGCCGGATCGGTCAGGACGCGCATGGCGTTAATACAGGCGCTCATCAGTTGCTCCGGACGGCTGACGCGGTCCCAGTATTTACTGACGGCACGAAAGGCGTCGTTGGTGCTGATACTCAGATCCCAGGGCTGCTCAATCTGCTGCAGGACTGGATCGGGCTGGCGGGTGGCAAAGACGTCGCCAGGCAGGAGCAGAAGAGGAATTCGGTTTGCGGTGGCAGTGGCGGCGGCCGTCAGCATATTGGCGGCGCCGGGCCCTACGGACGACGTACAGGCGATAATCTGGCGGCGCAAAGACTGTTTGGCAAAGCCCGTTGCGGCGTGGGCCATCCCTTGTTCATTACGCCCCTGATAGACCACCAGATCGCCGCTGTCCTGCTCCAGCGCTTGTCCCAGTCCCAACACATTGCCATGACCGAAAATGGCGAAAATGCCTTTTACAAACTTTGTCTCTGTGCCGTCTACGTCAATGTATTGATTATCGAGAAACTTAACTAATGCCTGTGCGGTAGTCAGTTTGATGGTGGCCATAAACCTTCCTCAACGTGCTGGCAGTAGCAGAGTCCGGCACCGCGCTAAAAAGGCGTGACGTAACGGAAAAGGCTACCTGAAGAACTGAAATGTCAGAGGATTATAAACAAATGCATTTTTCATAAAATACGATTACAGAAGAAATATTTCATTTTGCGAGGGGGATCAAATTTACCCTTGCTGACAGGGCAGCGGGAAGCTATGCCATAAGCGTAACTGGAATGTTTAGTGAGAGTTACAAAGTTTTCGAGATTTCATTTCATCACGCAGAAAGATGCTGCAAAACGGGCAGGAGCGTCATGGCCCTGTCGCACCGGGCCCACGAGGTCCCGTCCGGCAACGCCTGACTGACGTGTCGGGCATAACAGATTTTTAACTGCTTCACATAATCGCAGTGTAAGTTTCATTTTGAATTGAGTTTGGAATATTTGTTCCTCATACTGCGTTTATCGTTAACCAGACACCTTCAGACCCCACGCACAACCTGTCCGCAGTGTCTGCTCATCACAGAAGGAAACCAGAAGCATGCAGAGAGAACAGAAGCGTCTTGATGTGATTTGTATCGGACGCATTGCCGTCGACTTCTATGGTCAGCAAATTGGCGCGCGGCTGGAAGACACCACGTCTTTCGCGAAATATCTGGGCGGGTCATCAGGCAATGTCGCACACGGTACGGCGATTCAGGGGCTGAAATCCGCCATGCTGGCTCGTGTAGGCGATGAACATAATGGCCGTTTTCTGCGGGAAAGTTTGCAGCGGGTCGGCTGCAATACAGAAGCACTTATCACGGACAAAAAGCGGCTGACCGCTCTGGTCATCCTGGGCATTAAAGATGAAGACACTTTTCCGCTGATTTTTTACCGCGACAACTGCGCCGATATGGCCCTGGTGCCAGACGACATTAATGAAGACTTTATCGCTTCTTCTCGCTCGGTTGCGGTAACCGGCACGCATTTGTCGCACCCGCAGACGCGAGCGGCCGTGCTGAAAGCGCTGGAGTATGCCCGTAAGCATGGTCTGCGTACCGCGCTGGACATCGACTATCGCCCGGTATTGTGGGGCCTGACTTCACTGGGGGACGGGGAAACCCGGTTTATTGCCTCCTCTGAAGTCACCGCGCAACTGCAGCAGGTTATGCATTATTTCGATCTCATTGTCGGCACGGAAGAAGAGTTTCATATCGCAGGCGGCAGCACCGATACGCTGACCGCGCTGAAAAACGTGCGCACGGTGAGCAACGCAACGCTGGTCTGTAAGCGAGGAGCAATGGGATGCGTGGTATTTGAAGGCGCGATTCCAGACAACTGGGCAGCGGTGAAACTGCACAGCGGCGTGCGTGTCGAGGTCCTGAATGTGCTGGGTGCAGGGGACGCGTTTATGTCCGGTCTGCTGCGCGGCTGGTTAAATGATGAAGGATGGGAACAGGCCTGCCGCTACGCAAACGCCTGTGGCGCGTTGGTGGTTTCGCGACACGGGTGCGCCCCTGCGATGCCCACCCGACAGGAGCTGGATGACTTTTTAAGCCGCGAACAGGACGTGAAACGCCCCGATCTGGATAGCCGTCTGACCCATCTGCACCGCGTCACGTCGCGTCAACACGCCTGGCCGGAACTGAATATTTTCGCTTTTGATCACCGCAAACAGCTGGTAGAGATGGCTACGGAGGCTGGCGCGGACGTTTCGCGCATTCCGCAGTTGAAACTTTTGCTATTGCAGGCTGCGGAGCAGGCCGTGCAGCAAGCCGGCATTGAAAGTAAAAGCGGCATTCTGGCGGACACGACCTTCGGTCAGAAAACGCTGAATGCGATTACGGGTAAGAACCGATGGATTGGCCGACCCATTGAACTACCGGGGTCGCGTCCGTTACGCCTGGAACATGGCAGCATTGGTTCCCAGTTGATCGGCTGGCCAGCGGAGCATGTGGTGAAATGCCTGGTGTTTTATCATCCTCACGACAGTGCCGAACTGCGCGAGGAGCAGGACGCGCTGTTGCTGGAAGTGTGGAAAAGCTGTAACCAGAGCGGTCATGAGTTACTGCTGGAAGTGATCCTGCCTGACAGCCAGCCAGACCACAATGAAGCGCATTTTCTTAAGATGCTGAACCACTTTTATGCGCTTGGCATCAAGCCTGACTGGTGGAAGCTCCCACCCCTGTCTCCGGCAAGCTGGCGTGACATAGGTGCCTTGATCGAACAGCAGGATCCTTACTGTCGTGGCATTTTATTACTGGGACTTGATGCGCCAGAAGCCACGCTTAAAGCGGGGTTTGCCGCGGCGGCGCAGGCCCCGTGGGTAAAAGGGTTTGCGGTGGGGCGCACAATCTTTGCACAGCCCTCGCGCCAGTGGTTGCAGGGTGAAATACGTGACGACGCACTGGTGGCGGCGGTAAAAGAGAACTACCTGCGCCTGATTGATTACTGGCGTCAGGCGCGCGAACAGCGTGTCTAAAGCAGAAGGGATGAGTGATAACTGAGCCATGCGGCAGAATGATCATTGCATGGCTCAGTATTAACGCGCGGTGGTGTGGTGTGCCCTTGCCGTTATTTCAGGGTAATGCTTTTCACCACGGTTTCAGCATCGCTTTGGGCCTGCTGTTGATTGTCCCCGGGCAGCGTAATCTGCATCGTCATCAGCTTACCATCGACTTTGGCCAGAACAACCGAGGACCAGGAGGTCTGGTTGTTTGCTGAGATGACGGTATCCAGCTGCTGTGCCGGCTCACCGCCCAGCGTGACCGCTTTATTGGAGACAACCTGAAGCTGGGGATCGCGATTACGCTGCTGTTGTTCCATGCGTTGCGCTAACACATCCAGGGCCTCATTCGTCGGCTCACCGGCAATGACGATAATCGCCCGCGCACCGCTTTCATCAGCATAAACGTGCATGTTGGTACTCTGAGAACCCAGTTTACCGCTCTTATCTGACAGGCCAGGTGGCAGGGTAAATCGTAATTTACCGTCCATCAGCGCCACGGTTTGTGCAGACTGACTGGCAGATGCGCCATTATCGTTTGCTGCTTCATCTTTCTTTTGATCGCAGGCGGCAAGGCCGAGTACCAGCAAACCAATTCCCGCATATTTCACTAAATTACGCATCAGAATCCCTTTTTAACATTCCACGAAGGCGTTTATACAACAGGAATCAGGTTGCAAACGCAACCTGAGTATTGTCAGGAGATTTTAGCGGATTGTCAGGAAAGGCTGTATTGCCGGTTAGCCGAAATGTATCTGCGGCTGGGCCTGGCGTTCGGCCAGGCGTTTGAGCGCAGCGTTGAGTAAAACACCATAGGCAGGCAAAAAGAAAATCATACAAATCAGCACTTTGAAACTGTAATCGACCAGAGCGATTTCTACCCAGTGCTGTGCCATAAACGGATCGGAGCTTTTGTAGAAGGCAATGAAAAAGAAGGCCAGCGTATCGCTGATGTTGCCTAAAAACATGGCACAGCCTGGCGCCACCCACCACTGCGGCAAGCGACGCAGGCGGTTGAAAACGTGCACATCCAGAATCTGGCCCAATGCGTAAGCCATAAAGCTGGCGCAGGCGATACGGGCGACAAACAGGTTTACCTGTTGCAGCGCCTGCCAGCCTTGCCATTCGCCCTGGTAAAACAGGCTGGAAATCGCGTAAGAGATAAACAGGGCCGGCACCATCACCGCCAGAATAATGCGGCGTGCAAGCGGCGCACCAAAGATGCGCACGGTCAGATCAGTGGCCAGGAAAATAAACGGAAAGCTAAAGGCGCCCCAGGTGGTATGAAAACCGAAAAGGGAAACAGGCAACTGCACCAGATAATTGCTGGAAGTGATCACCAGCAGATGAAACAGGGACAACCAGACGAGCGCATGAGCGCGCTGACGCGGGGTAAATGCGAGCATAGTAAGCCTTTTTAGTAGTGGGGTGAGGGAACCCAGTGCAGGCAACTGAACATTCAGTGCGCTGCAGTTTTATGAACAAAAAACGGCCGCATCTTACCCTGTTGTGCTATTAATGCAATGGCTAATTTTAACGCAATCGTTACCGCCTTGCGTCAAAGGGCGGACGCGCTAGAATAAGCGCCCGTTAACTGAAATCGAGACCGTCATGAGTGATGCATTTTCTTCCGCCGACCATCAACTGGATGCTCAGGGCCTGCGTTGTCCCGAGCCGGTCATGATGGTACGTAAAACGGTGCGCGGCATGCAGGACGGTGAAACGCTGCTGATTATCGCGGACGATCCGGCAACCACGCGGGATATCCCCGGTTTTTGCCGGTTTATGGAGCACCAGCTACTGGCCGAACAAACCGACACGCTGCCTTACCAGTTTTTGATTCAGAAAGGGATGGGAGAATAACGGCGGCAGTGAGCCGCCGTCAGGTTATGCATCCCGCGTGCGCAACAGCCGCAACGCGTTTGCCGTGACCAGTGCGGTGGCACCGGAATCAGCCAGCACCGCCAGCCACAATCCCGTTAACCCCGCCAGCGTCGTCACCAGGAACAGCGCCTTCAGCCCCAGCGCAATACCAATATTCTGACGAATAATCGCCCGGGTGCGGCGCGCCAGGGCAATCATCGGGGCCAGGTTGCTGAGCTGATTGCGCGTCAGGGCGGCATCCGCCGTTTCCAGCGCGACATCCGTCCCACTGCCCATCGCAATACCCAGCGTGGCGGCCTTCATGGCTGGCGCATCGTTGATACCGTCGCCCACCATCGCCACCACCTGCTGCTCACTGAGCTGACGAACCGCCTCCACCTTACCGGCTGGCAACAGGCTGGCATGCCAGGCGATGCCTAAAGGTTGGGCGACGACAGCGGCCGCCCGCGGGTTATCACCTGTCAGCATGAGGCTGTTGATGCCAAGCGCTTTTAAGGCCTGCAAGGCGGCGGGGGTTTCGCTGCGCAGCTTGTCCCGTAAGGCCAGCGCCCCCAGCACCTCGCCATTACGCAGCACCATCACAAGGGTTTCGCCCTGGGCTTCCTGCTCATGCACCATTGCCTGGTGCGCCGGGCTCAGGCTGCTGACGTACGACGGTGCCAGCAACGTTATACGCTGGCCGTCCACTTCAGCCTGAATACCGCTTCCCGCCAGTGCCTGCTGTTGAGTGGCAGACGGAAGCGGCAGTGCCCTGGACTGTGCGGCTGCCACAATCGCCGTTGCCAGTGGATGGGTAGAACCTTGTTCCACCGCGGCACCTAATTGCAGAATCGCGTCTTCGTTAGCCTCGCCGAACGGCAAAATTCGCGTCAACTGCGGCCGGCCTTCTGTCAGCGTACCCGTTTTATCGAACGCGATCGTCTGCACTGTGCTCAGCCGTTCCAAGGCCGCGCCTCCTTTAATCAGCGCACCACGGCGGGCGGCGGCGGCCAGTCCGGACGTGATGGCGGCGGGCGTGGAGATCACTAGCGCACAGGGACAGCCGATCAACAGCAGCGTCAGGCCTTTATAAACCCAGGGCAGCCAGGCACCCGCGCCAAACAGGGGCGGCAGCACCATCACCAGCAGGGCCAGCAGCATGATGGCTGGCGTGTAAATCCGGCTAAAGTTATCGATAAAACGTTCTACCGGAGCACGATGACTTTCGGCTTCCTCAATCAACTGCAAAATGCGGTCAATGGCACTTTCGCCAGGCCTGGAAACCACCTCCAGTTCCACCAGACGATCAACGCTGGTCGCACCCGCCAGTATTTTTTCGCCACGCTGACGCAGCACCGGTACCGACTCGCCCGTCAGCGCGCTCTCATCGAAACTGGCGCTTTCCGCCAGTAAGCAGCCGTCGACCGGCAAACGGCCACCGGCGGCGATTACGATCCGGTCGCCAGGCTGCAACGCGGACAGGGGCACCTCACTACGGGTGCCATTTTGCAGGCGCACAGCGAACTCGGGACGCAGCGCCATCAGCTGGCTTACCCCACTGCGCGCGCGGGTTGCGGCATAGGCTTCCAGTTTTTCGCCCAACAGGAACAGCAGCAGAACCATGGCGGCTTCCGCATGCGCACCAATTAATAACGCACCTGCCGACGCCAGGGTCATCAGAGTTTCAATGGTAAAGGCAGAGCCGGTTCGCAGACGTTGCCACGACTTACGCGCGACCGGCACCAGCCCGACCAGCGTCGTCAGAATAAATAACCGGTCGCCCCAAACGGCATTCACCTGCGTAAGCGCAGCGCTGGCTACCATGAGCGCAGCAAGCAGTAAAAGCGGGAAACGGGCACGCCAGGGCGATGGCGCAGGCGCAGAAACAGAGGTTGAGGAGAGATGAAAACCTGCTTTTATCACGGCGTCTTCTATTGCAGACTGAACCGGGGCACGGGCATTAACGACAAGTTTTTCACTGGAAAAGACGACGCGGACCTGCAGGACGTCAGGGAGTTGGCGAACGGCGGTTTCGATTGCGCGGGCACAACTGGGGCAGTCCATACCGCTAACCTGCCAGCTGAACTGAAAAGCATCAGAGGATCGTCGTCGGTCACCTTCGTCACTGGCTTCGCCGGCAGACGCGGCAGAGCAGCTACAGTCGCCGCCGCAGCTGGTGCTCTCTGTCGTTTCAGGAGAGGCCGCAGTAATGGATAAGGTGCCCGGACGAACAGGGCGAATGGCACAAAGTGGTTTTGCGGCTCGATGAGTATTGCGTGGCTTACCGCAGCCACAAGCATGATGTTGATGCATATAACCTCCGGAAGACGTGGGCGACGTGCCCACGGCTTATCTTACACCCAGAGGTTTAACCCAACGCCAGCATTATTGTGCCTTTTTTCAGTAGATCCACAGGGAGCGGACGATCATAAAGTGACCGGCAAAGTAGCAGGCCGCGACAATCGCGCTGTCGGCGCTGAAACGGCGGCGATAATGGCTGATAAACCACACGATATTGGCCAGCAGAAGCAGGGCAGAGCCAACCAGAATTGAGAAGCTGTAATCGCTGGGGCGGAAGACATATTGTTCAGTGGCCATCCAGTTCATGACCAGCGTCATGCCGATCAGCGTACAGACGGGCCAGCGCAGCGTTTCCAGCTTACTCCACAGCACACCAATCACAACCACCCCGATGATCAGAAAGGTCAGTGGGATGGGCCAGTAAAATGTCATCGTCATATTGGCCGCAAAACACAGCGTGTACAGCAGATGCGACAGGAAAAACGCGCCCAGCGCGTAAAGCATTTGTTGCCGCGGGAGCAGCGTCAGCGTGTCGCCGATGAGCGTGGCGACTAACCCAGCCACAATCAGGTAATCAGATGTATTGCGTGTGGGGGCCTGCCAGGCCAGACCGACTAACAGGAGCAACGTGACAGGTTTAAATAACCAGCGTTGCCATTGCGGGCCCCGGTAAGAGGCATCAACGTACAGCCAGCCGGAGAAAAGTACAGCGAGAAAGGACCAGAGCATTGCTTCTCCCTTTTTACCAAAATAGTGACAGTTCCTGAAACACTCCTGTCAGTCTAGGTTATGCCAGCGCGATGTGACAATCGGTCAACTCTGGTTGTATGCTTTATCGCGCAATGCAAGACGATCTGAGACCGGATAAACGCTGAGGAAAGATGAAACCACCGCTACTTTTTATTATCGTCGTGGCCATTATTGCCGTACTCGCGACACGCCAGTTCATCAAACAGCGGCGCGAGGCAGCCGTCAACGATGCCTCGCCGGTACGCACCGTCGCGGTTGAGGTCAAAACCAAACGTGAGTTTTCGGTATCCAGTCGCCGCTCACGTGAGCGCGAAGTGATCGCCGGAGACGAAATGCGCTATGAGGCCTGGTTTCATCCGCTCAATGGCGAAAGCGATATTAAGATGCGCGTTAATGAAAGCGACTACCATCTGATGGACAAGGGCACGAAAGGCGAGCTGACACTTCAGGGCACGCGCTTTATCCGCTTCACGCCTGCCGGAAACTGACGGCGAGCGTGACGCCCGCCGTTATCCTTTATTTACGTGGGAAATTTTTTTTCTGCCACGCAACCAGTTCGAACACGCCAAACAAAAAGACTTTGATCTGGGTAGCGCGATCGAGCGGTGGTGCATCTTTGCCCTGCGTCGTGCGCAGCAGGACTAACTGCAGGCCGTGCATCAGGATCATAAATATCAAGGCCACATTGATGAACCAGGTCAGGGGCTTCGGATACGGATGAATCAGGTTAAACAGTAAAAAACCCCATACGCACAGCATCAGCAGGCGTCCTAAATTAAGTAACATCATGCGTCTCCTGTTGGCGCTGATATAAACGATAGGCCACCTGGCCCGCAATTTTTTCGCGATGTAAATCCCAGTGAACCGGCACCGGCGGTGGGCCGTTTTCAACTTCGCTTTCAACGTAGACGAGTGCATCCGCTGTCAGCCAGTTATTTTTTTCCAGCAGTTGCAGGGTTTGCTCCAGCAAACCCTGCCGAAACGGAGGATCGACAAACACGATACCAAAGGGATGGCCGTCCTGCGCCAGCCAGCTCAGGGTGTTGGTTTGTACAACGTTGCCGTTTGAGGCCTGCAATGTCTGAAGGTTTTTGCTCAGCTGTTGCGCCACCGGGCGCTCCAGCTCAAGCAGCGTCGCCGACGCGGCATAGCGTGAGAGCGCTTCCAGCCCCAGTGCGCCACTTCCGGCAAAGCAATCCAGGCAGTCAGCCTGCTGCAGGTGGGGTGCCAGCCAGTTAAACAGGGTTTCTCGCACCCTGTCGGTGGTGGGACGAAGACCCGCGCTGTCTGGCACCGGTAATTTGCGGCCGCGCCACTGTCCGCCAATAATGCGGATTTGTCCCGCACCACCTGTTTTACGGGGAGGTTTTATCATCTTGCTCACAAATCGTCATAATTTGTTGCGTAGTTTAACGGGCGAAACGATGAGAAGAAACGTTAAAAAAGGGTGCTGTGGTGAGCCGCCAGGAAAGTGTTAGACTACGACGCTGCTGATGTTATGCATAATTCTGCGGTTTAACGCCACTTTGGCGTTTATCACCAATACTGTTTTTAACCCTGGGAACATTGTGCTACCGGGATGAAGCCATCGAGGAGTGTGGTTACACAATGGCAAAAGAGAAGAAACGAGGCTTTTTTTCCTGGCTGGGATTTGGCAAAGAAGAAGAGAAACAACCCTTAACGGATGCGCAGACGGCACAACCGGAAGCCCAGCAGCCAGAACAGGAAGCCCCGGCACGCAGTCAGGCGGAAACCGCTGAACAGGAACGCGGTGCCGCACCTGAAAACCGTGTTGAACAGCAACAGGAAAGTGATGCAGCTACGTCTGAAGACGTACCGGTTACCGCCCGTGTAGCCGGGCCTGAAACGGCGGTTGATCCGCATACCGGTATGATCACGCCCGTTGAGCCTGCCGATGACGTCAACGATGAGGAACTGACTGCGCTGCCGTCAGCGGAGGTTGAGCTTGCCTCATCCGCGCCTGAACAGGCACCTGTGGCGGACGATGCGCCGCTGAGCGACGATGAGCTGGCCGCGCTGGCTCTGGCGGATGCCGACGTGACAGATATCGCGCCGCACGACGCTGCCATCGCTGAAACTGAACAGGCGGACGATGCGCCGCTGAGCGACGATGAACTGGCCGCGCTGGCGCTGGCGGATGCCGACGTGACAGATATCGCGCCGCACGACGCTGCCACCGCTGAAACTGAACAGGCGGACGATGCGCCGTTGAGTGACGAAGAACTGGCTGCGCTGGCACTGGGAGACGCGGACGTCGTTAACGTTGAAACTGTCGGGCACGATGCCGGGGCGACAGCGCCAGACGACACGGTTAGCGATCTTCCGTTAGCCGCCGCACCGCTGGTAGCGCACGAGCAGGAACAGGAGCGCCCCACCAAAGAGGGATTCTTTGCCCGCCTGAAACGCAGCCTGGTGAAGACCCGCCAGAACCTGGGCTCGGGTTTTATCAGCCTGTTCCGTGGCAAGAAAATCGACGATGACCTGTTCGAAGAACTGGAAGAACAACTGCTGATTGCCGACGTGGGCGTGGAAACGACGCGGCGCATTATTACCAGCCTGACGCAGCATGCTGACCGTAAGCAACTGCGCGATGCGGAAGCGCTTTATGGCCTGCTGAAAAGCGAAATGGCGGCGATCCTGGCAAAAGTCGATGAACCGCTGAATGTCGAAGGTAAAACCCCGTTTGTTATCTTAATGGTCGGCGTGAACGGCGTGGGTAAAACCACCACCATCGGCAAGCTGGCACGTCAGTATCAGGCAGAAGGTAAATCTGTGATGCTGGCGGCGGGCGATACGTTCCGTGCGGCAGCTGTTGAACAGCTTCAGGTCTGGGGCCAGCGCAACAACATTCCCGTTGTCGCGCAGCATACCGGCGCGGATTCTGCCTCGGTGATTTTCGATGCCATCCAGGCGGCCAAATCACGTGGCGTTGACGTGTTGATCGCGGATACCGCAGGGCGCTTGCAAAATAAATCGCACCTGATGGAAGAGCTGAAGAAAATTACCCGTGTGATGAAGAAGCTGGATGAGCAGGCGCCACATGAAGTCATGCTGACCCTGGATGCCAGTACCGGGCAAAATGCTATCAGCCAGGCCAAACTGTTCCATGAAGCGGTAGGGCTGAGCGGCATTACACTGACTAAACTGGATGGGACAGCCAAAGGTGGCGTGATTTTCTCGGTCGCCGATCAGTTTGGCATCCCTATCCGTTATATCGGTGTCGGAGAAGGCATCGACGATTTACGGCCCTTCAAGGCCGAGGATTTTATTGAGGCACTGTTTGCCCGAGAGGACTAATTAGGATGATTCGCTTTGAAGAGGTCAGTAAGGCATATCTCGGCGGACGTCAGGCGCTGCAGGGCGTAGATTTTAATCTGCGTCCTGGCGAAATGGCGTTTTTGACCGGCCACTCCGGGGCAGGTAAGAGTACGTTGCTGAAGCTGATTTGTGGCATTGAGCGCCCCAGCGCCGGGCAAATCTGGTTTAGCGGACACGATATTTCGCGCCTACGTAACAGCGAAGTGCCGTTCCTGCGTCGTCAGATCGGGATGATCTTTCAGGATCACCATCTGCTGATGGATCGTAGCGTTTATGACAATGTGGCCATCCCGTTGATCATCTCCGGTGCCAGCGGCGAGGATATCCGTCGTCGTGTTTCGGCGGCGCTCGATAAAGTGGGCCTGCTCGACAAAGCGAAAAGTTTTCCTATTCAGCTCTCCGGCGGTGAACAGCAACGTGTCGGTATTGCCCGTGCCGTCGTGAATAAGCCCGCCGTTCTGCTGGCTGACGAACCAACGGGTAACCTGGATGAGGCGCTGTCAGAAGACATCCTGCGGCTGTTTGAAGAATTTAACCGCGTAGGTGTGACCGTTTTGATGGCGACGCATGATGTTGCCCTTATTGGTCGCCGCAATTATCGGGTAATGACGCTGAATAAAGGACGCCTGCACGGAGGCCACGATGGTCAATAAACGCAACAAACGCGCGGCAGCCCCGAAGGCGAAGCAACCGTCAAAGAGTAAAGCGTTACGCGGTGGCTGGCAGGAACAGTGGCGCTACGCGCTACGCGGTACGCTGTCAGATATGTGGCGTCAGCCGCTGGCGACGTTGCTGACAGTGATGGTGATTGCGATTTCCCTGACGCTGCCCAGCGTCTGCTATATGGTGTGGAAAAACGTCAGTCAGGCGGCTTCGCAGTGGTATCCCGCGCCGCAGCTGACGGTGTATCTCTCAAAAACGCTGGATGATACGGCTGCTGAGAATGTGACCGCGCAACTGAAACAGGTTGAGGGCGTGGATCACGTTAACTATCTGACGCGTGAAGAAGCCCTGAATGAATTCCGCAACTGGTCAGGCTTCGGCGGCGCGATGGACATGCTGGAACAGAATCCGCTGCCTGCTGTCGTTATTATTACGCCAAAGCTCAACTTCCAGAATTCGGACACCATGCAAACGTTACGCGACAGAGTGGCGAAAGTGCAGGGCGTCGATGAGGTACGGATGGATGACAGCTGGTTTGCCCGTCTGGCGGCGCTGACCGGCCTGGTCGGTCAAATTGCGTCGATGATCGGTATCCTGATGATCGTGGCGGTCTTCCTCGTGATTGGTAACAGCGTCAGGCTGAGTATTTTTGCCCGCCGCGATACGATCAACGTTCAGAAGCTGATCGGGGCAACGGATGGATTTATCCTGCGGCCGTTCCTGTATGGTGGCGCGTTACTGGGGGTTAGTGGCGCGGTACTTTCCCTGATCCTGTCTGAAGTGCTGGTGCTGCGCCTGCAGTCTGTTGTGGCTCAGGTGGCGTCGGTATTTGGCACCACCTTCTCTCTGGAAGGGTTTTCCTGGGATGAGGCGTTACTGCTGTTGCTCATCGCCGCCATTATCGGCTGGATTGCCGCCTGGCTGGCAACCGTACAACATTTACGTCGATTTACGCCCCAGTAAAGCGCTGCAACATTTTTTTGTTATAATCATCCTCTGCTGCCGACAGTGGGCGCAGAGGATGTTGCCCTGCTGTCATCTGTGTGTAAAATATTCACTGCTATAATTGAACTTGTGGATAACTTTGTTTTCTAAGTAGCACAGATTGCTTTTGGTTTTCCTGCGACGTTGACATAATGTGACGTGCGCTTATGGAAAGATGCGGCAATTCCACTGATTTTGTGAGGGTTTGAATGACCAAAGAAATGCAAACTTTAGCTATTGCTCCTCTGGGCAACCTGGAATCTTACGTTCGGGCTGCCAACACCTGGCCGATGCTGTCGGCAGAAGAGGAAAAAGCGTTGGCTGAACGGCTGCATTACCAGGGCGATCTGGATGCGGCAAAGACGCTGATCCTGTCTCACCTACGCTTTGTTGTTCATATCGCTCGTAACTATTCTGGCTATGGCCTGCCTCAGGCTGACCTGATCCAGGAAGGTAACATTGGCTTGATGAAAGCCGTTCGTCGCTTCAATCCTGAAGTGGGTGTTCGTCTGGTGTCCTTTGCCGTTCACTGGATCAAAGCAGAAATTCACGAGTATGTGCTGCGTAACTGGCGCATCGTGAAAGTGGCGACCACTAAGGCACAGCGCAAGCTGTTCTTTAACCTGCGTAAAACCAAGCAGCGTCTGGGCTGGTTTAACCAGGATGAAGTCGAGATGGTGGCGCGTGAGCTGGGCGTGAGCAGCAAAGATGTGCGAGAAATGGAATCGCGCATGGCGGCTCAGGATATGACCTTCGATATGTCCGCTGACGACGAAAGCGGCGAGGGAAAATCCATGGCGCCGGTGCTGTATCTCCAGGATAAAACCTCTGACTTTGCGGACGGCATCGAAGAGGACAACTGGGAATCGCATGCAGCCGATAAGCTGACTTATGCAATGGAAGGGCTGGACGAGCGCAGCCAGCATATTATCCGTGCCCGCTGGCTGGACGAAGACAACAAAACCACCCTGCAGGAACTGGCCGATCAATACGGTGTTTCTGCTGAGCGTGTCCGACAGCTTGAGAAGAACGCGATGAAAAAACTCCGAATGGCTATCGAAGCCTGACGAGACAGGGCGACCTCAGGTCGCCCTTTTTATTGCCCGCGATTTATTTTACCCAGCCATCAACCTGCGCACGAAATCCGCAGGCCTGCATAAACGCCGCCCGAACGCGTTGATCTTCGCTACCGTCATCAGCAATCCACCAGTCCTCCAGCGATGGGTTCTGCTTCATCGTGTCTTCCAGCAAATATTGCCCGACACCGCGACGTCGCGTGACATCTCTGACGGTCAGATGATGCACTTTACCGTGGATACCGGCTATCTCTAACTGTAACGCCGCCAGCAAACGGTCGTTGAAGCGTGCGACATAAAGGCGGTGATTTTCATTTAACGCGTTTTCCAGCGTGGCCAAATCCCTCTCAGGCCAGATTTTCTCCAGATCGATCCGATCCTGCTGCGTTAGAGAGGTCAACCGCAAAATAGTAAGCTTCATAACAAACACCTGTCCGTGTAAAAGCCGAAAGTGTAGTCAATTCCCGTAATCAGAACCCCGGCACATTTTACGCAATAAAACAGGTCAAAACAGCGACAGAGTGCCAGGATAATAGTTATAAACAGGTAGTCAGCATTTAAAGCCAGCATAACGCGCTGGCCTGGTGAACAAAAGCCGCGCATTGCATCCAGTTGATTATGCTGCTTTTGGCCGCGAATCATGAATATGTCAGTTGCTTTACAGAATAAACTTCCTGTTTAATAGACTGAAATATAAAGCCTTATTATTAATAAAAGCCAGAAAAGCGTGCTAACTCCTTATTGTTAAATCAGTTTTCCCCTTTATCTGGCCAAAATAAAACCACTCACAACAAACACGACATAACTGATGGGGTAGTTCGCATGAAAATGACAGGTCGCGCGTTACTGGCAGGATGCATTGCATTGGCGATGAGCCATGCGGCAATGGCGAAAGACATTAAGATCGCTATCGTAGGTGCCGCTACTGGCCCGGTCGCGCAATATGGTGATATGGAATTTACCGGCGCCGCACAGGCGATTAAAGACATCAATGCCAAAGGTGGCGTAAACGGCGACAAACTGGTCGGTGTCGAATATGACGATGCCTGTGACCCGAAACAGGCGGTTGCGGTGGCTAACAAGGTCATCAATGACGGTATTAAATATGTTATCGGTCACCTGTGCTCCTCCTCTACGCAGCCTGCATCAGATATCTATAACGATGAAGGCGTGCTGATGATTACGCCTGCGGCTACCGCGCCAGAACTGACTGCACGCGGCTATGCCGATGTGATGCGTACGACCGGTCTGGATTCTGATCAGGGTCCAACTGCGGCGAACTACATTCTGGATGTCATCAAGCCAAAACGCATTGCTGTGGTGCACGACAAGCAGCAATACGGCCAGGGTCTGGCAGAATCGGTACAGAAAACCCTGAAAGCGAAAGGCGGCAACGTGGTGATGTTTGAAGGGATCACCGCGGGCGATAAAGATTTCTCAACGCTGATTGCGCGACTGAAGAAAGAAAACGTCGACTTTGTTTATTACGGTGGTTATTACCCGGAGCTGGGCCAGATTCTGCGTCAGGCAAAAGCGGCAGGACTGAAAGCAGGCTTTATGGGGCCAGAAGGTGTGGGCAACGCCTCGCTGTCTAACATTGCGGGCGACGCCTCAGAAGGGCTCTACGTAACCCTGCCAAAACGTTACGACCAGCTGCCTCAGAACAAGGCCATCGTGGACGCCATCAAAGCGAATAGCGCGTCTAACCGTAAAGATCCTACCGGCCCGTTTGTCTGGACAACCTATGCGGCTATCCAGTCTCTGGTGACCGGCATGGAGCGCAGTAAGAGCGATGAGCCGGATGCGATAGCGAAGAACCTGAAAACCGGCGCACCGGTTCCGACAGTGATGGGCGACCTGAGCTGGGATCAGAAAGGCGATTTGAAAGGCTTCGAGTTTGGCGTCTTCAAATGGCACAAAGACGGTTCGTCTACCGCAGTTAAATAAGGCACTGATTCTTCCCCGTCGTACGACAGCGGGGAAGCAGGAGAAGGCGTGACTGACGCGCCATCGCCTGACTAACCCTCTTCTGGCAGCAGGAGAGGGGTTTTCTGGTTTCTGAGCAGGTCCTCACTATGTCCGAGCAGTTTCTCTATTTTATTCAGCAGATGTTCAACGGGGTGACTCTGGGGAGCACCTACGCGCTGATCGCCATCGGTTACACCATGGTTTACGGCATTATCGGCATGATCAACTTCGCCCATGGCGAAGTCTATATGATCGGCAGCTATGTCTCTTTTATGGTTATTGCAGCCCTGATGATGATGGGTATTGATACCGGCTGGCTCATGATTGCCGCCGGTTTTGTTATGGCCGTTATCATCTCCAGTGCCTATGGCTGGAGCATCGAACGGGTGGCTTATCGTCCCGTACGGGCATCCAAGCGTCTGATTGCGTTGATTTCCGCCATCGGAATGTCCATCTTTCTGCAAAACTACGTCAGCCTGACGCAGGGTTCACGTGACCTTGCCCTGCCGAGCTTAATCACCGGCCAGTGGACGCTGGGCGAAAGCAACGGCTTTGCCGCCACGCTGTCGACGATGCAGATCGTGATTTGGGTGGTCACGTTCCTGGCAATGCTGGCCCTGACCCTGTTTATCCGTTATTCCCGCATGGGACGCGCCTGCCGCGCCTGTGCGGAAGACCTCAAAATGGCCAGCCTGCTGGGCATTAATACTGACCGGGTGATCTCGCTGACCTTTGTGATTGGTGCGGCGATGGCGGCGGTTGCGGGCGTGCTCTTGGGGCAGTTTTATGGCTCGATTAACCCGTTTATCGGCTTTATGGCGGGGATGAAAGCCTTTACTGCGGCGGTCCTGGGCGGTATCGGCAGTATTCCCGGCGCGATGATTGGCGGGCTGGTGCTGGGCATTGCCGAAGCGCTGACCTCGGCTTATCTCTCCACCGAATACAAAGATGTGGTGTCGTTTGCCTTACTGATTGTGGTGCTGCTGGTCATGCCTACCGGTATTCTGGGCCGCCCGGAGGTGGAGAAAGTATGAAACGCCTTGGTCTGGTCAATGCGATTGTTTCAGCGGCCATGCTGCTGGTGCTGGCGGCCTTCTTTATGGGGATGCGCCTCGATCTGAATGGTACGCAGCTACAGATAGTGAATGCCGGCAGCGTGCGCTGGAACTGGATATTCATCGGTTGTGCCGTTGTGTTTTTGTTTCAACTGCTACGTCCGCTGTTTCAGGGCAAGCTGACACGTAGCGGTGGTGGCCTGGTGTTGCCGGGCTTCGACGGCTCAACGCCAAAGCAAAAAGCCATTATGGGCTTGATGATCGCCGCGGCGGTTATCTGGCCGTTCCTGGTTACACGCGGCAGCGTCGATATTGCCACCCTGACACTGATCTACATCATGCTGGGGCTGGGACTAAACGTGGTCGTAGGGCTGTCGGGTCTGCTGGTACTGGGCTACGGTGGTTTCTATGCCATTGGCGCGTATACCTTCGCGCTGCTTAATCATTACTATGGTTTTGGTTTCTGGCAAAGCCTGCCGCTGGCGGGCCTGGTGGCGGGCGCATTTGGCCTGATGCTCGGTTTCCCGGTGCTGCGCTTACGCGGTGACTATCTGGCTATTGTTACGCTCGGCTTCGGCGAAATCGTCCGTATTCTGCTGCTCAATAACACGGCAATCACCGGCGGTCCGAATGGGATTGCTCAGATTCCTAAGCCCACCTTTTTTGGCCTGGAGTTTGGCCGTCGCGTCAGCGAGGGGGGATGGGGCACGTTTCACGATGTCTTTGGCATGAAGTACGATCCTAACGACCGGGTGATATTCCTCTATCTGGTGGCGTTGTTGCTGGTGGTGCTGACGCTGTTTGTGATCAACCGCCTGCTGCGCATGCCGCTGGGTCGGGCATGGGAAGCGTTACGTGAAGATGAGATCGCCTGTCGTTCGCTGGGCTTGAGCCCGACCCGCATTAAGCTGACCGCGTTTACTATCAGCGCCGTCTTTGCTGGCTTCGCGGGAACGCTGTTTGCCGCTCGCCAGGGCTTTGTCAGTCCGGAGTCCTTTACCTTTGTCGAGTCCGCTTTTGTTCTGGCTATCGTGGTGTTGGGCGGAATGGGCTCGCAGTTTGCCGTTATTCTGGCCGCCATTTTGCTGGTGGTTTCGCGTGAGCTGATGCGCGACCTCAACGAATACAGCATGCTGGTATTGGGGGCGCTGATGGTGCTGATGATGATTTGGCGTCCGCAAGGCTTACTGCCGATGAAACGACCGCACCTGAAACTGCGTCAGGGTAAACAAGGAGAACAGGCATGAGTCAGCCTTTATTAGCCGTTGAAGGCCTGATGATGCGCTTCGGCGGTCTGTTAGCCGTGAACAACGTTAAACTGGAATTGCGCCCCCAGGAAATTGTGTCGCTTATTGGTCCAAACGGTGCGGGTAAAACCACCGTGTTTAACTGCCTGACCGGCTTTTATAAGCCAACGGGCGGCAGTATCACCTTACGCGACAAGAACCTGACTGGCCTGCCCGGACAGAAGATCGCCCGTATGGGGATCGTGCGGACCTTCCAGCACGTCCGTTTATTCCGCGAAATGACGGTGATTGAAAACCTGTTAGTCGCCCAGCACCAGCACCTGAAAAGTGGCGTGTTTGCGGGGCTACTGAAAACCCCGGCTTTTCGCCGCAGTGAAGGCGAGGCGCTGGATCGCGCTGCCACCTGGCTTGAGCGGGTTGGCTTACTCGATATGGCGAATCGCCAGGCCGGTAACCTGGCTTACGGTCAGCAGCGCCGACTGGAGATCGCCCGCTGCATGGTGACGCGGCCGGAGATTTTAATGCTGGATGAACCGGCAGCCGGACTTAACCCGAAAGAGACGCATGAGCTGGATGCGCTGATCGCCGAGTTACGAGGCGAGCATAAGGTATCCGTTTTGTTGATTGAGCACGATATGAAGCTGGTAATGGGCATTTCTGACCGTATTTATGTGGTGAATCAGGGCACGCCACTGGCGAACGGCACGCCGGAAGAGATTCGTAATAATCCGGATGTGATCCGTGCCTATTTAGGAGAGGCGTAATATGGCCATGTTAACCATTGATAACGTCAGTGCGCACTATGGCAAAATTCAGGCGCTGCATAATGTCAGTTTGCATATCGATCAGGGCGAAATCGTCACCCTGATCGGCGCAAACGGTGCAGGCAAAACCACTTTGCTGGGCACATTATGCGGCGAGCCGCGCGCCACCAGCGGTACGATCAAGTTTGACGGCAAAACCATTACCGACTGGCAAACGGCGCGCATTATGCGTGAGGCGATTGCCATCGTGCCCGAAGGTCGCCGCGTGTTCTCACGCATGACGGTGGAAGAGAACCTGGCCATGGGCGGTTTTTTTGCCAGTCGTCCGGAGTATCTGGCGCGCATCGAGCGCGTTTACACCCTGTTTCCACGTCTGGCAGAGCGTAAGGTGCAGCGTGCGGGCACCATGTCGGGCGGTGAACAGCAAATGCTCGCTATTGGTCGCGCGTTGATGAGTCAGCCGCGCCTGTTGTTACTTGATGAGCCTTCTCTGGGTCTGGCGCCGATTATTATCCAGCAGATTTTTGACACGATTGAGCAACTGCGCAGCGAAGGTATGACGATTTTCCTGGTTGAACAGAACGCGAACCAGGCGCTGAAGCTGGCCGATCGGGGCTACGTACTGGAAAATGGTCATGTCGTGCTGGAGGACAGCGGTGCGGCACTGCTGTCGAATGAAGCCGTGCGCAGCGCCTATCTGGGCGCCTAGGTTTCTCCGCCATCATCTATGCCGGGTGACTGCAGGCTCTGTGCCGGGCTGTCACCCGGCGAATTTTCTTTCCCTTACGGCACATACTTATCCCTGCTTCAGCAGCGCGGTTCAGCCCGGCGCTTTCCGGTCCATTAAACGCGCTTATCACTGTCATATCCTGACATTATGTCGTCATTTTTCCGTCATCTGACTGTTATTTTTCCGTCATTTCCACATGTCATGTTACTTCGCGAGCAAAAAATGCGTGATAGCGCGCGTACCTACCTGAACAGGAAAATCCTATGTCCGTTGTTACTTTTCGTCGTAGCCTGATGAGCGCCCTGCTCGGTCTGGCGATCAGTGGTAATGCACTGGCCGTCACTGAGATCCCTTTCTGGCACTCAATGGAAGGCGAGTTAGGCAAAGAAGTTGACTCACTGGCACAACGTTTTAACCAGGAACACCCTGACTACAAAATCGTCCCTGTGTACAAAGGGAACTACGAACAAAGTCTGGCGGCAGGTATCGCTGCGGTCCGCACCGGAAAAGCGCCCGCGCTGTTGCAGGTTTACGAAGTGGGCACCGCCACCATGATGGCCTCTAAAGCCATTGTGCCTGTTTATCAGGTCTTTAAAGACGCGGGCATTTCAATGGACGAGAAGCAGTTTGTTCCTGCGGTCGCGGCTTACTACAGCAATTCAAAAGGCCAGCTGATCTCGCAACCGTTCAACAGCTCCACGCCTGTGCTGTACTACAACAAAGATGCGTTTAAAAAAGCCGGTTTAAACCCGGATCAGCCACCCAAAACCTGGCAGGAACTGGCAAAAGATGCCGATGCACTGCGTAAATCAGGCATGAGCTGTGGCTATGCCAGCGGCTGGCAGGGCTGGATTCAGATTGAGAACTTCAGCGCCTGGAACGGTTTGCCGGTGGCCACCAAAAATAACGGATTCGACGGCACCGATGCGGTACTGGAATTCAATAAACCGGCGCAGGTTCGCCATATCCAGTTGCTGGAAGACATGAACAAGAAAGGTGATTTCACCTATTTTGGTCGTAAAGATGAATCCACTGCGAAGTTCTATAACGGTGACTGTGGCATGACCACGGCCTCGTCAGGTTCACTGGCCGATATCCGCCATTACGCCAAATTCCATTACGGCGTCGGCATGATGCCTTACGATGCGGATATTCCGAATGCCCCGCAGAACGCGATTATCGGCGGTGCCAGCCTGTGGGTGATGAAAGGCAAAGATGCCAATACCTACAAAGGTGCGGCGGAATTTATGAAGTTCCTTACCGAGCCAAAAATTGCCGCAGAATGGCACCAGAAAACGGGCTACCTGCCTATTACTACCGCCGCGTATGAGCTGACGAAGAAAGAAGGCTTCTACGAGAAAAACCCAGGTGCGGATATTGCGATTCGCCAGATGATGAACAAGCCGCCGTTGCCTTACACCAAAGGCATGCGTCTGGGGAATATGCCGCAGATTCGTACCATCCTGGATGAAGAGTTAGAAAGCGTCTGGACCGGCAAGCAGACACCGCAGGCTGCGTTAGATAACGCCGTGAAGCGGGGTAATGAGCTGCTGCGTCGTTTCGAGCAACAGAATAAATAATCCGTTCTGCAGGCCAGCTCCGGCTGGCCTTTTTTCACCCAAGTCAGAGAACGTTATGTCTCCATCTCGCCCGGTGTTTCGTAATCGCCTGTTACCCTATTTGCTGGTGCTGCCGCAACTCCTGATCACCGCTATTTTCTTTGTCTGGCCAGCGGGTGAAGCGTTGTGGTATTCACTGCAAAACCTGGATCCTTTCGGCATCTCCAGCACCTTTGTGGGTCTGGCGAACTTTGAACGGCTCTTTTCCGACGGGCTTTATCTGGACACCTTCTGGACCACCATCAAGTTCAGCAGCATGGTCGCCTTTTTTGGCATGGTGTCCTCATTGCTCCTGGCGGCGCTGGTGGACTACGTCGTACGCCTGCGCAAGCTCTATCAGATGTTGCTGCTGTTGCCTTATGCGGTGGCACCGGTGATCGCGGCCGTATTGTGGATGTTCCTGTTCAGTCCCGGACTGGGGTTGCTGAGCTACCTGCTTAACCACATGGGCTATAACTGGAACTTCGCACAGAACAGCGGCCAGGCCATGTTCCTGGTGGTGCTGGCCTCCGTGTGGCAGCAGATGAGCTACAACTTCCTGTTCTTTTTTGCCGCGTTACAGTCGATACCAAAGTCGCTGGTCGAAGCCGCCGCCATTGATGGGGCAGGGCCGGTGCGTCGGTTCTTCTCTATTTCGCTTCCGTTGATTACCCCGGTGAGTTTTTTCCTGCTGGTGGTCAACCTGATTTATGCCTTCTTCGATACGTTCCCGGTCATTGATGCCGCGACAGGCGGTGGCCCGGTCCAGGCGACGACGACGCTCATCTATAAGATTTATCGTGAAGGCTTTACCGGTCTGGATCTCTCCTCATCTGCTGCGCAGTCCGTGGTGTTGATGCTGTTGGTTATCGCGCTGACCGTCATTCAGTTCCGCTTCGTCGAGCGTAAGGTGCAATATCAATGATTGAAAATCGTCGCGGGCTGGACATTTTCAGCCATGTCGTCCTGGTGCTGGGTATCCTGACCATCCTGTTTCCACTCTATGTGGCTTTTGTGGCCGCCACGCTGGATAACGACGCCGTCTATAACGTCCCGATGACGCTGATTCCCGGTACTCACCTGTGGGAAAACATTTCGCATATCTGGACGCAGGGCGTGAACGGCAACGGTCCGGCCTTTAGCCTGATGTTGATGAACAGCGTTATCATGGCGCTGGGCATCACCGTCGGTAAGATTCTGGTGTCGATTCTGTCCGCTTTTGCCCTGGTATGGTTTCGCTTCCCCCTGCGCTCACTGTTCTTCTGGATGATCTTTATCACCCTGATGCTGCCGGTCGAAGTGCGCATTTTCCCAACGGTGCAGGTGATTGCCGATCTCAA
This sequence comes from Pantoea sp. SGAir0180, assembly GCF_043546245.1. NCBI lineage: Bacteria > Pseudomonadati > Pseudomonadota > Gammaproteobacteria > Enterobacterales > Erwiniaceae > Pantoea > Pantoea sp. SGAir0180. Next base: position 4,055,973 of record NZ_CP028071.1, read on the forward strand.
CATGCTGGACAGCTACAGCGGCCTGACACTGCCCTTGATGGCCTCCGCGACGGCCACTTTCCTGTTCCGGCAGTTCTTTATGTCGCTGCCGGATGAGCTCATTGAAGCCGCGCGCATTGACGGTGCCAGCGCGATGCGTTTTTTCTGGGACATCGTGCTGCCCTTGTCAAAAACCAATCTGGCGGCGCTGTTCGTTATCACGTTTATCTATGGCTGGAACCAGTACCTCTGGCCATTATTAATCATTGATAACGCCAGCCTGGGCACGGCCGTGGCGGGGATTAAAAGCATGATCTCTACCAGCGGTTCGCCAACGCAGTGGAACGAAGTCATGGCCGCAATGTTATTAACCCTGATTCCACCCGTGGTGGTGGTGTTTGTTATGCAGCGCGCCTTCGTGCGTGGTCTGGTTGAGAGTGAGAAATAGTGATGGCAGGCGTAACCCTTCAGGCGGTGACCAAATCTTACGACGGTAAAAATCAAATCATCCAGCCGCTCAACGTCACGATCAATGACGGCGAGTTTATGGTGATGGTAGGCCCTTCGGGTTGTGGCAAATCCACGCTGTTGCGCATGGTGGCCGGACTGGAGCGCGTCACGTCCGGCGATATTTATATCGCGGATAAACGCGTCACGCATGAGGAGCCCAAGGATCGCGGCATTGCCATGGTGTTCCAGAACTATGCACTTTATCCCCATATGTCCGTCGAAGAAAATATGGCTTACGGCCTCAGAATTCGTGGGATGAGTAAAGAGCATATTCGCCAACGCGTGCTGGATGCGGCACGGAGCCTGGAGCTGGATCATCTGTTAACGCGCCGTCCACGTGAGTTATCCGGTGGACAGCGCCAGCGCGTGGCCATGGGGCGTGCCATCGTGCGTGAACCCGCCGTGTTTTTGTTCGACGAGCCGCTCTCTAACCTGGATGCGCGCCTGCGCGTACAAATGCGCCTTGAGCTTCAGCAACTGCATCGCCGTCTGCAAACGACCAGCTTATATGTGACGCACGATCAGGTTGAAGCGATGACGCTGGCCCAGCGCGTGATGGTGATGAACAAAGGCGTGCTGGAACAGATTGGCACGCCGGTCGATGTTTACGAGCGCCCGGCCAGCCTGTTTGTGGCCTCCTTTATGGGTTCCCCCGCGATGAGTCTGATACAGGGCAATTTCAGCGAAGATGGCGCGCGCTTTGTGGTTGATGCGTCCCACGCTATTCCGGTGGGCGAGGGCAAAGCCAAATGGGCCAATCGCCCCGTGGTGCTTGGTATCCGGCCCGAACATGTTCAACTCAGTAGCCAGCAGCAGGGCGGCATTCCCTTCCGTGTTGAGACGCTTGAGATGCTGGGTGCCGACAATCTGGCACACGGTCGCATCGGTGAGGCACGTTTAGTGGTACGCTTACCCCATAGCGAGCGCCCGGAAGCAGGCAGCACCCTGTGGCTGCATCTGCCTGTTGAGGCGTTACATTTCTTCGATTCAAGTCACGGGAAGCGTCTGGAATGAGTGAAAAGCAATGGCCCTATCCGCGCATTGTCGCCCATCGTGGTGGTGGCAAGCTGGCACCTGAAAATACCCTTGCTGCAATTGACGTTGGCGTAAAATACGGACATCTGATGATTGAGTTTGATGCCAAACTCTCGGCAGATGCGCACATTTTTCTGCTGCATGACGATACGTTAGATCGCACCAGCGACGGCTGGGGCATTGCGGGCGAGCTCCCGTGGGACAAGCTGTCGCAGCTTGATGCGGGCGGTTGGTTCAGCGCGGCCTTTCAGGGCGAAAAGCTGGCCCGACTGGATGAGGTCGCGGCACGCTGCCGTCAGCATGGTTTGATGGCCAATATCGAAATTAAACCGACCACAGGGACCGACGCCGAAACCGGACGCGCCATTGCGCAGGCCGCTGCCACGCTGTGGCAGGGGCAACCTCTTCCTCTGCTCTCCTCGTTCTCCTTTGTGGCACTGGAAGCGGCCATGCAGGCCGAACCACAACTACCGCGCGGCCTGTTGTCTCATCACTGGGATAACGCATGGCAGGAGAAGACGCGGGCGCTGGACTGCACTTCAATTCACCTGAATCACAAGGTCCTCACTGAAGCCAGAGTCGCTGAGCTGAAAGAGGCCGATCTGCGTATTTTGGTGTATACCGTGAACAGCCCGGAACGGGCAAGGACATTACTGAAATGGGGCGTCGATGCCATCTGTACCGACAGCATCGACAGCATTGGCCCCGATTTTCACTAGTTCATATTCTGTTGGTTCTGCTGCTGGCCCGGCTGCGATTTGATCACGCGCTGCTGGGCACTATCCCGCTGCTCCTGCAACTTCCGCTGTACGTCCTGATTCTGACGCTGCTGGTCCTGCTGTAACTTCGTCTGCTGTTGCTGCGACTGGTTAAGCATCTGGGTCTGCATGCGTTGCTGGCTGGGATTATAGCCAGGCTTGTTGGGATCATTCGTGCTGTTCAGCATGTTCGCCATGCCGGTTAACGGCAGCAGGGCGGCGAAAACCATAAGCCACTTTTTCATTTTAATCCTCCAGTAAACGACCGGTGCTGTGTGTGCATGCCTGAAGCAGGTCATGTGGTCGTTAGCGTAAGTTTATGCGCTGGTTCAGATTACTGCTCCAGGAGTGCACTGAATTTGTGTTAATCCTTGATATTCGGCTTTGTTTGTAGTCAGTTACATAAAGGATAAAGAAATGTAAATAACCGTGAAGGTGGGAACGGAATGATGATGCAAGCCAGGTTACGCCAGCTGAGCTGGTCATTACTAATGAGTTTTACTGTTGTTACGGGGGCAAATGCCGCCCCGGTTCAGGCGCCGCCCGTCTCCTATGGCGTGGACAGTGATACGTTTCATCCGGTCAAAGCCCATAACGGCATGGTAGCGTCAGTCGATGCGCTGGCCACCAATGTGGGCGTGGATATCCTGCGTCAGGGCGGTAACGCGGTCGATGCCGCTGTGGCGGTTGGCTTCGCGCTGGCAGTGACGCATCCGCAGGCGGGCAACCTGGGCGGCGGTGGATTTATGCTGTTGCGAACGGCATCAGGACAGACCACGGCGATCGATTTTCGTGAAATGGCCCCGGCGGCGGCCACGCGCGATATGTTCCTGGACAAGCAAGGCAACGCCGACAGTAAGCTTTCTCTAACGTCACCGCTGGCTTCAGGCACGCCTGGCACCGTGGCTGGCTTTGCGCTGGCGGTGAACAAATACGGTACGCTGCCGCTGAATAAACTGCTGGCACCTGCCATCAAACTGGCGCGCGACGGGTTTATCGTGAATGATGCGCTGGCGGACGATCTTAACACCTATGGCAAGGAAGTCCTGCTCGCCCATCCCAACAGTAAAGCTATTTTCTTCAAACCGGATGGCACGCCCTGGCTGAAAGGCGAACGTCTGGTACAAAAGAATCTGGCTCACAGCCTGCAGTTGATCGCACAACAAGGCCCGGATGCGTTTTATAAAGGCAAGATTGCCGATCAGATTGCGGCCGAGATGGCCCAGCATGGCGGTCTGATAACGAAAGCCGATCTCGCGGCCTATCATGCGGTGGAGCGTAAGCCGATCAGCGGCACTTACCGGGGCTATGAGGTCTTCTCGATGCCACCACCCTCATCGGGCGGTATTCATATCGTGCAGATCCTGAATATCCTGGAAAATTTCGATCTGGGAAAAATGGGTTTTGGCAGCGCCGACGCCATGCAGGTCATGGCTGAAGCAGAGAAGTATGCCTATGCGGATCGCTCAGAGTATCTGGGCGATCCAGACTTCGTCAAAGTCCCGTGGCAGGCGCTGACCAGCAAAGCCTATGCCAAATCGCTGGCACAGCAAATCGATCTGGCGAAGGCACGGCCATCCAGTGATATTAAGCCCGGTAAACTGGCCCCTTACGAAAGTAATCAAACCACTCACTTCTCTGTGGTGGACAAAAGCGGCAATGCGGTTGCGGTCACCTACACCTTAAACACTAACTTCGGCAGTGGCATCGTAGCGGGTAACAGCGGCATTCTGATGAACAACCAGATGGATGATTTCTCGGCCAAACCGGGCACGCCGAATGTATATGGGCTGGTGGGCGGGGAAGCCAACGCGGTGCAGGCTGGAAAACGTCCGTTATCCTCAATGTCACCGACTATCGTTGCGAAGGACGGAAAAACCTGGCTGGTTACCGGTAGCCCGGGCGGCAGTCGCATTATCACCACGGTATTACAAATGGTCGTGAACAGCATTGATTACGGCATGAACGTGGCAGAGGCGACCAATGCGCCGCGTTTCCATCACCAGTGGCTGCCCGATCAGTTACGGGTTGAGAAGGGCTTCAGCCCGGATACGTTGCGCTTGCTCGAAGCGAAAGGACAACACGTTAAAGTGCAACCGGCCATGGGCAGTACACAAAGTATTATGATTGGTCCTGACGGTACGCTGTACGGAGCTTCTGATCCCCGCACGGTGGGCGATCTGAGTGCCGGTTATTGATATCGGTGGGCAGCCTTCTTGCTGCCCGTTTCGTTATGCTCTGATACGCGCCATAAAATGCGCATCTGTCATGTTCCCCTCGCGTATCGCATAGCCCTGCGCGGTGCCTTCAATTCGGAAACCGAACTGCTGGTACAGCGCGATTGCTTTGTGATTGTCAGCAAAGACCGTCAGTTCAATGCGCGTCACCTGAAGCCAGTTGTCGCAAAGATCGACCATTGCCGCCATCAAAGCTTTGCCCACCCCGCGTCGATGAAACGCCGGATCAACGCCCATCTCTATGCTGGCGCAGTGTCGCCGCCGTGCTGTCGTAACGCCTTCAAGCGTGAGTTGCCCGACCACCTGCTCATCAATACAGGCTACCAACATATGCACACCGGCGCGTGGACTGGCCAGTTTTTGCTCCCATAGTGAGGGCGAGGGATAGGGCAGGTGCAGGGTCGTGGCCTGGGTTTCAGGCTGGCTGTAAAGACGAGTTAACGCGGGGGCATCAGCCGGGACAGCATGGCGAATCATCACTGAAGGCATGGCGGTTATTCTTATGAGCGCGTGGTAAACCCTTTAAACATCAGGGGATTTACGTCAGGCGTCAACAGAAATAATACACAAAAGCGCTTTACAGACGAGAATGATAATGATTATTATTGTCATGCCTTCTGGATGTTGTCGAGACGTCAGAAAGCACGACATTGCTCACATTGCTTCCAGTATTATTTAGCCAGCCGGGTGCTGGCTTTTTTTTGCGCGCCCGTCCTGCTTTCCTTCAGTTCCGTTCAACAACCCCTTGCCAGAGGTTCATAATTTTTGAACAGAGAGGTGAAGTTTTTCAGCTATCAATCTTTCTCACCTGATACCAAACTATAAAAAACAGTGAGGAGATTTGAACATGATCTATTTACGTAAAGCTAAAGAACGTGGCCACGCTAATCATGGCTGGCTGGACAGCTGGCACACCTTCTCGTTTGCCAACTATTACGATGCAAATTTTATGGGCTTCTCAGCCCTGCGGGTGATTAATGAAGATGTGATCGATCCCGGCCAGGGATTTGGTACGCATCCGCATAAAGACATGGAAATTTTGACCTATGTCCTGTCTGGTACCGTGGAACACCAGGACAGCATGGGCAACAAGGAACAGATTCCCGCGGGTGAGTTCCAGATCATGAGTGCAGGTACCGGCGTACGTCATTCAGAATACAACGCCAGCAAAACAGAACCGCTGCATCTTTACCAAATCTGGATCATTCCAGAGCGCACGGGGATTGAGCCGCGTTACGATCAGCGTCGCTTTCCGGATGTGCAGGGTCGCCAGTTTATCCTCACCCCGGATGCCCGTGACGGTTCGCTCAAAGTCTGGCAGGACATGACGCTATCGCGCTGGGTATTTGCGGCAGGCGAAAGCGACAGCGTGACCATTGAGGCGGGACGCCGTATCTGGATTCAGGTTGTCAAAGGCGACGTGAAGGTGAACGGGCAATCCGCGTCAAACAGTGATGCCTTTGCCGTTTGGGACGAAACTGGCCTGACGCTTGAAGCCGACAGCGCGGCCGAAGTGTTGTTGTTTGACCTGCCGCCGGTCTGAGCCTGAAGGGGGCGAGCCTGTCTCGCCCCATTAGCAATCTGCCTGTAAAAAAGTGGTAGACTCGTCGTCATGTGCTTTCAGCGAGATCCAGGCGCTTACGATGAAGAAGAAAAGACCGGTTTTACAGGACGTTGCCGATCGTATCGGTATCACCAAAATGACTGTCAGTCGTTATCTGCGCAATCCTGAGCAGGTGTCGGTTGCGCTGGGGGAGAAGATCGCCGTTGCGCTGGATGAGTTGGGTTACATCCCCAATCGCGCCCCCGATATGCTGTCCAACGCGACCAGCCGCGCCATCGGCGTGTTGCTGCCCTCGCTGACCAATCAGGTGTTCGCCGATGTTCTGCGGGGAATCGAAGCGGTGACGGATGAAGCCGGTTACCAGACGCTGGTGGCACACTTTGGTTATAACCCGGAAAAAGAGGAGCGCCAGCTGCGGTCGCTGCTTGGCTGGAACATCGATGGCGTGATTCTGACCGAACGCACACATACAGCAGGGACGTTACGCATGCTGGAGGTGGCCGGTATTCCGGTGATTGAAATGATGGACAGCGTTACGCCCTGTCTGGATATGGCGGTAGGCTTTGACAACGTCGAAGCCGCCCGGCAAATGACGCTGGCGATTCTGAAAAAAGGGCACCGTCATACCGTTTATCTGGGGGCGCGCCTGGATGAACGCACGCTGCAAAAGCAGCGGGGTTATGAAAGTGCCATGCGCGAAGCCGGATTAACGCCGCGCAGTGTCATGATGGAAGAAGCCTCCTCTTTCAGTGCCGGTGGCGAATTGCTCCGCGAAGCGCAGCGACGCTATCCTCAGACGGACAGCCTGTTCTGTACCAACGACGATTTGGCGGTGGGCGCGATGTTTGAGTGCCAGCGTCAGGGGCTTCAGGTGCCTTCCCAAATGGCTATTGCCGGTTTTCACGGTCATGATATCAGTCAGGTGGTGACGCCTGCGCTGGCGACGGTTCTGACGCCGCGTGACCAAATAGGTCGTGAATCGGCCGCGTTGTTACTGGCGCGCATTGCCGGCGAAAACCGGGCCAGCCAGCCGCTGGATATGGGATTTGCTATTGTGGAAGGCGGCAGTATCTGATTCGCGCAAATTTATGAGTCAGCTCACACTTTAAGGCTTCAGTCAGTAAAAAGGTTGCCAGAGTGTAATGTCACCAGGAGAATGATAAGCATCATTGTTATCGGTAACATGGCACATTGACTTGCCGGAGTAGAAAATGACGACGCAATCCACGCCACATCACGTTTTTATTTTGATGGGTGTTTCAGGCAGCGGCAAATCCGTTGTGGCAAACCGGGTCTCCCACCAGTTGAACACCGCTTTTCTCGATGGCGATTTTCTTCATCCCCGCGCCAATATCTTAAAGATGGCAGAAGGCCATCCGCTGGACGATAACGACCGTTTGCCATGGTTACAGGCATTGAACGACGCGGCGTTCGCCATGCAACGTACGCAGGCGATCTCGATCATCGTCTGCTCAGCGTTGAAAAAGCATTACCGCGATATGCTTCGACAGGGCAACGACAACCTGCGTTTTGTCTACCTGAAAGGGGATTTCGACACCATCGAATCGCGTCTGAAAGCGCGCAAAGGGCACTTCTTTAAGCCGCAAATGCTGGTAACACAATTTGCGACGCTGGAAGAGCCGGGTGCGGATGAAACGGATGTGCTGGCTGTCGATATCACGCACTCCCTGGACGAGGTTGTAGCGGCAACGGTTGCAACCATTAAGGATGCAATCAATCAAGGCTAGACCATGAATACCGCAACACTTATTTTGACTGCAGCAGGCTCTGTCCTGCTGCTGCTTTTTCTGGTGATGAAAGCCCGGATGCATGCTTTTCTTGCCCTGATGTTGGTTTCTGTAGGCGCTGGTCTGTTGTCGGGCATGCCGCTGGATAAAATCGCGGAAACGATGCAGAAAGGCATGGGCGGCACGCTCGGTTTCTTAGCCATCGTCGTGGCGCTGGGTGCCATGTTTGGCAAGATCCTGCACGAAACCGGGGCGGTGGATCAGATTGCGATTCGCATGCTGAAAACCTTTGGCGAGAGCCGGGCGCATTTTGCCATGGGCATTGCCGGCTTAATCTGCGCGTTGCCGCTGTTCTTTGAGGTGGCCGTAGTGCTGCTGATTAGCATCGCATTCGCTGTCGCCAGGCGGACAGGGGATAACCTGGTCAGGCTGGTTATTCCCTTATTTGCCGGTGTGGCGGCGGCGGCGGCCTTTTTGCTGCCGGGCCCTGCGCCCATGCTGTTAGCTTCGCAAATGCATGCGGATTTCGGCTGGATGATTTTGCTTGGGCTGTGTGCCGCTCTGCCGGGCATGCTGATTGCCGGGCCGTTGTTTGGCAATTTTATCGCGAAGCGCGTAACGTTCAGCGCACCACCGGAAGATCATCAGCCCGACGTTGATGCCGGCAAGCTGCCCTCTTTTGGCTTTAGCCTGGCGCTTATCCTGTTTCCACTTGTGCTGGTGGGACTGAAAACCATTGGTGCACGCTTTACCGCTGAGGGTTCTACACTTTACGAGTGGCTGGAATTCATCGGGCATCCCTTCATCGCGATTCTGCTGGCCTGTCTGGTCGCTATCTATGGCCTGGCGTACCGTCAGGGCATGGATAAAGAAGAAGTGATGCAGATTTGTGGCAGTGCGCTGCAGCCTGCGGGGATTATTTTGCTGGTAATAGGGGCGGGCGGCGTCTTTAAACAGGTGCTGGTCGATTCTGGCGTAGGGCCGGTACTGGGCAATGCCTTAACCGGTGCCGGGCTGCCGGTTGCCCTGGCCTGTTTTATTTTGTCCGGTGCGGTCCGGGTGATTCAGGGGTCGGCGACGGTGGCCTGCCTGACGACGGTGGGCTTGATCATGCCGGTGATAGAACCGTTGCATTACTCCGGCGCACAGCTGGCAGCCTTGTCCATCTGCATCGGCGGCGGTTCCATTATTATCAGCCATGTTAATGATGCGGGCTTCTGGTTGTTTGGCCGCTTCACCGGCGCGACCGAAGGTGAAACGCTCAAGACATGGACGCTGATGGAAACCATTTTAGGTACCGTGGGCGCGGTGGTCGGGATGATCGCCTTTACCCTGCTCACCTGAGCGATTTAACCCGGGCAACGCTGCCCGGGTTAACGCCGACAGCTATAGCTTCAGATACACACGAATCCCGTCTAAAAACATCTGCGTCGCCAGCATAATCAGGATCAATCCCATCAGGCGTTCCAGTGCGTTAACGCCTTTGTCCCCCAGCAGACGCAGAAACAGGCCCGATAACAGCAGGATCATCACCGTTACGCCCCAGGCGATGAGTAAGGCTCCAACCAGGTGCGACATCTGGTTTGGATACTGGTGGGATAACAGCATCAGTGTCGCCAGCAGTGAAGGCCCCGCCACCAGTGGGATGGCCAGCGGCACCAGAAAGGGTTCTTCGCCCGCCGGTAACCCGGTACTGCTGCTTTCCGGCGAGGGGAAAATCATCTTAATAGCGATTAAAAACAGAATAACGCCACCGGAAATGGAGACGGTTTCGGTACGCAGATTAAGGAAGGCCAGAATGCGTTCGCCCGTGAATAAAAACAACAACATGATGATAAGGGCAATCAGCATTTCGCGAATAAGCACGACGCGCCGACGTTTGGGTTCCAGATGCTTTAAAACCGACATAAAAATCGGCAAATTGCCCAACGGATCCATTATTAACAACAATAATATTGTTGCTGAGATCATTTCAGTCATTCGTTTAACATCTTCTCGTTATAGATAAAGCCGGGTTATTAGCAGGGCTGCTGAAAAAGTTGGCCCGATTACATTAATTCACTTGCCAGAAAATCTGCATTTTGTAGAGTTAATCATCACAGGCAACGTTGATTATTACGCAGAGTGGCGTGAAAGTACCACGACACTTTTCCCTTCGATGAGAAAGTCAGGTGTTTATCACCCTGAAACGGATATGACATGAAGAATGTAGGTTTAGTGGGTTGGCGCGGTATGGTGGGTTCAGTGCTGATGTCCCGCATGAGTGAAGAACGTGATTTTGATGTAATCAATCCGGTCTTCTTCTCCACTTCACAACATGGTGAAGCGGCCCCGACGTTTGCGGGCAAACAGCAGGGAACATTGCAGGACGCCTTTGATATTGACGCGTTGAAGGCGCTGGATATCATCATTACTTGCCAGGGCGGCGACTATACCTCTGAGGTGTATCCGAAATTGCGTGCCAGTGGCTGGAATGGCTACTGGATTGATGCGGCGTCCACGCTGCGCATGAAAGACGATGCCATTATTATCCTGGATCCGGTTAACCATCAGGTTATTCGTCAGGGCATCGACAGCGGCATCAAAACTTTTGTTGGCGGCAACTGTACGGTGAGTCTGATGTTGATGTCACTGGGCGGCCTGTTCGCACATGATTTGGTTGAATGGGTTTCCGTGGCTACGTATCAGGCTGCGTCCGGGGGCGGTGCCCGTCACATGCGCGAGCTGCTCACACAGATGGGCATGCTGCACGATCACGTGGCGACCTCGTTGCAAAATCCTGCCTCTGCCATTCTGGATATCGAACGTAGCGTGACGGATTTCACGCGCTCTGGCACGTTGCCGACGGATAATTTCGGCGTGCCGTTAGCGGGCAGCCTGATTCCGTGGATCGACAAGCAGCTTGATAATGGCCAAAGCCGCGAAGAGTGGAAAGGACAGGCTGAGACTAACAAGATTCTGGCGACCCCGCGCGTCATTCCTGTCGATGGACTTTGCGTCCGTGTCGGTGCGCTGCGCTGTCACAGTCAGGCTTTCACGCTGAAACTTAAAAAAGATCTGCCGCTGGCCGAGATTGAGCAACTGCTGGCGTCCCATAATGAATGGGTAAAAGTCGTGCCTAACGATCGTGAAATCACTATGCGTGAACTGACGCCTGCGGCGGTAACGGGGACGCTGAACACGCCGGTCGGCCGTCTGCGCAAACTGAATATGGGACCAGAATACCTCTCGGCCTTTACCGTGGGCGATCAGCTACTGTGGGGTGCGGCTGAGCCGTTGCGCCGCATGTTACGTCTGTTGATCGACTAAATCTGAAAGACGAAAAAGACCGGGTTTTTCCGGTCTTTTTTCTACAAATCCCTGCAAACTGTTCTACCGTTACTATCACTAAGTGATCCGCTTCCCCTTTTTGCCTGTCCAGAAATAAATTTTTGCTGATCTGCTCTGTCAACGCTCGCCGCCAAGCTATGATTTAACATAGGCGTGTAACAGACGGGCTGTTTTAATGTATTCACTAACTGGTTGTTGTGGCTGGTAAAGACAGACTTTTTTCGGTGCAAGCTGGCCGCGTCTTTTTTCAAAAGGCGCGTGGTTCCGGCGTGTGAGCAGCATCCTGTCACACTGTTAACGCACACTCGGCAGTTGTCCGTTTTATGTCATGTTAAAGCGGCCAGGGAAATGTCGCCGTGGCTCACGGCTCACGGCGCGTAAGACAGGTGGCGAGTCCGGCAGGCCGTTGACCGCCTTTCGTCCATACGGCACGCAGGCATGATGATCGCGCCAAAAAAAGATACTGCATTTGAGTGAAGATTATGAGACATAAATTCGTTATGTATTAATATATTTTACTGTTTTTCATCATTGTGCAAGGGCGCTCACATACCGGCTCCGCGGTTGAAGTCGACGGTATACAGGAAAATCGTCCGAATGGCGCAGGATTGCATCAGGAACCGGACGGTAGGGAAAAGTCAAAATTATCTAATGTCTCGGAGTGCCGGATAGTCGTCTGGTGATACTGCGGGATTGGCATCAAGCAGACAGGCTTAATGCTTACTGGTTGTGATTTAAGGAGGCGCGTGGTGACAAGCGTTTTTTGCTGGCGCCCACGCCGCTGTACTCATGGCTCAATGAAGAGCAGCGCAAGAGATATGCGATAGCGCGTGCATCGTGGTCTTTTAGCCTGCCAACTATCACAGGAAGAAAGTCATGTCAGAGCTACCCGATCGCCAGGCGATCAATGCCCTTTTTGCGGGTAACTATTCCGACCCCTTTTCGCTGCTGGGGATGCATAAAACGGAAAACGGTCTTGAAGTGCGGGCGTTGCTCCCCGAGGCCCTTGAAGTCTGGGTTATCGAAACCTCCACAGGACGTAAGCTTGCTCAACTGAAATGCGATGACGCGCGCGGGTTTTTCAGCGGCGTTATTCCTCGTCGTAAGAATCCCTTTCGCTATCAACTGGCTGTGAACTGGCATGGTCAGCAAAACCTCATCGATGATGCTTACCGCTTTGGTCCTCTGTTGCAGGAGATGGATTTGTGGCTGCTGGCGGAAGGGACTCACCTTCGGCCTTATGAAACCCTGGGCGCGCACGGTGATGTGATTGATGGCGTCATCGGCACGCGTTTCTGCGTCTGGGCTCCTAATGCGCGTCGTGTCTCCGTTGTCGGTGATTTCAACTTTTGGGATGGCCGTCGCCATCCGATGCGTTTGCGCCAGGAAATGGGGGTCTGGGAGCTGTTTGTTCCTGGGGCCATTAACGGGCAGCTCTATAAATTTGAAATCATCGATGCGCAGGGTCAGTTGCGAATCAAAGCCGATCCCTATGCCTTTGAGGCGCAAATGCGGCCACAAACGGCCTCGATGATTTGTGGCCTGCCAGAAAAAGTCGAGATGTCAGAGGCCCGTAAAGCGGCCAATGGCTTCGACAAGCCTGTTTCTATTTACGAAGTTCACCTGGGATCGTGGCGCCGCCATACCGACAACAACTTCTGGCTCAGCTACAAAGAGCTGGCTGAGCAGCTGGTGCCTTACGTGAAAGAGATGGGGTTTACCCATATCGAATTGCTGCCCATCAATGAGCATCCTTTTGACGGCAGTTGGGGCTATCAGCCGCTGGGCATGTATGCGCCCACGCGCCGTTTTGGCACCCGGGATGATTTCCGTCACTTTATCGAGACGGCCCATGCAGCGGGACTCAACGTTCTGCTGGACTGGGTGCCAGGCCATTTCCCCAGCGATGACTTTGGCCTGGCGAAATACGATGGCACAGAACTGTACGAACACAGCGATCCGCGTGAAGGCTACCATCAGGACTGGAACACACTGATTTACAACTTTGGTCGCCGCGAAGTCAGTAACTATCTGTCAGGCAACGCGCTTTACTGGCTGGAACGTTTTGGTATTGATGGTCTGCGCGTGGATGCCGTTGCTTCAATGATCTATCGCGATTACAGCCGCGCCGAGGGCGAATGGATCCCCAATCAATATGGCGGTCGGGAAAATCTCGAAGCGATTAACTTCCTGCGCTACACCAACCGCACGCTGGGGCATGTTGCGCCCGGTACGGTGACGATGGCCGAAGAGTCTACCGATTATCCCGGCGTTTCACGTCCTCCTGAAAGCGGCGGCCTGGGATTCTGGTACAAATGGAATCTGGGCTGGATGCATGACACGCTCGACTACATGAAGCTCGATCCCGTTCATCGCCGTTACCATCACAACCTGATGAGCTTCGGCATCATGTACAACTACAGCGAAAACTTTGTCCTGCCGTTGTCCCACGACGAGGTAGTGCACGGTAAACGCTCTATCCTGGATCGCATGCCCGGCGACGCCTGGCAAAAATTTGCCAACCTCCGCGCCTACTACGGCTGGATGTGGGCGTTCCCGGGTAAAAAACTGCTGTTTATGGGCAACGAATTCGCACAGGGCAAAGAGTGGAACCATGATGTCAGCCTGGACTGGCATTTGCTGGAAGGGGAAGACAACTGGCACCACGGTGTGCAGCGTCTGGTGCGCGATTTGAACCATACCTACCAATATTACACCCCGCTTCATCAGCTTGATTTCGATCCGGCCGGATTCGAGTGGCTGGTGGTGGATGACGCCGAACATTCAGTTTTTGCCTTTGTGCGTCGCGATCGTGAAGGCAATGAAATCATTGTCGTCAGCAACTTTACGCCTGTACCGCGGCCGGGCTATCGCTTTGGCGTCAATCAGGCGGGCAGCTGGCGCGAAGTCATCAATACCGATCAGCATGACTATCACGGCAGCGACGTACGTAATCATCGTGTCCATACCGATCAGCAGGAAAGCCACGGTCGTCCCCAGTCACTGAGCCTGAACTTACCGCCGCTGGCGACGGTATGGTTGGTGCGGGAGGGAGAATGATTGTGCGTGCCGGACATCCCCACCCGCTGGGTGCCAGCTATGACGGGAAGGGCGTAAACTTTACGCTGTTTTCCCATCATGCTGAGCGCGTTGAACTCTGCCTGTTCGACGAGAACGGGCTTGAGCAGCGCGTTGAACTCCCTGCGCGTAGCGGCGATATCTGGCACGGTTATCTTCCGGGCGTCCAGCCCGGACAGCGCTATGGTTACCGGGTTTATGGCCCCTGGGCACCGCAGGCGGGGCATGTTTTCAATCCCGCCAGGCTGCTGGTCGATCCCTGTGCCAAAGCAGTGCTGGGCGACATCCCCGACGATCCGCGTTTCCACTGTGGCTACAGGGAGCCCGACACACGCGATAACGCGGCGCTGGCACCCAAATCTGTCGTGGTGATGGAGGATTTCGACTGGCAGGGAGATCAGGCACCGCGCACGCCATGGGGCAGCAGCGTGATTTATGAAGCCCATGTTCGCGGTTTGACCCAGCTGCATCCCGGTATTCCTGAGGCACTGCGTGGCACTTATGCCGCACTGGCGCATCCTGTGATGATCGATTACCTGCTCCAACTGGGCATTACGGCTATCGAGTTACTGCCTGTGGCCCACTTTGCCAGCGAGCCGCGCCTGTTGCGTCTGGGCTTAACCAACTACTGGGGCTATAACCCTTTTGCCCTCTGGGCGGTCGATCCCCGTTATGCTTCCGGCCAGGATGGGCTGTCTCCGCTGCAGGAGTTTCAGCAGACGGTGAAGCGCCTGCATGCTGCGGGCATCGAAGTGATCCTGGACGTGGTGTTTAACCATACGGCAGAACTGGATGAGACCGGGCCGACAATATCCTTTCGCGGCATCGACAATGCCAGCTATTACTGGCTCGACGACCGGGGCGGTTATCACAACTGGACTGGTTGCGGTAACACACTCAAACTGAGCCATCCTCAGGTCATGAACTGGATACTGGAGGCGTTGCGCTACTGGGTGCGCGTCTGCCACGTGGATGGCTTTCGCTTTGATCTGGCACCGGTTCTGGGGCGTGAGCCTGACTACCATCGCGACGCCGCGCTGTTCGAGGCCATACGCGCCTGCCCGATCCTGTCAACGGTCAAACTGATTGCCGAGCCCTGGGATATTGGCCCCAATGGTTATCAGGTAGGGAATTTCCCCGCACAGTTTGCTGAATGGAACGATCAGTTTCGTGATACGGCCCGCCGGACGTGGCTGCATGGGGATGTGACGATGGGGGATTTTGTCCGCCGGTTTGCCGCCTCAAGCGATCTTTTTCAGCACAATGGCCGCAAGCCCCATGCTAGCCTGAATATGATCACCGCGCATGATGGTTTCACGCTGCGCGATCTGGTGAGCTTCAGTCAAAAACATAATGAAGCCAACGGCGAACAAAACCGTGACGGACACGGTAACAATTACAGCCATAACCATGGTACAGAAGGATTGGTGGTTAGTGCGGATGTGGCCCAGCGCCGCAGGCGCAGCACGGAAGCGCTGCTGACGACGTTGTTGCTTGCTCAGGGCACACCGATGCTGCTGGCCGGGGACGAGCGTGGTCAAACCCAGCACGGCAACAATAACGCCTACTGCCAGGACAACCCACTGACCTGGCTCAAGTGGGACGATGAAGAAAAAGGCCTTGTCGACTTTACCGCATCGCTGATTCACCTGCGTAAGCGCATTCGGGCACTCACTGCGGATAGCTGGTGGCAGAACGAGGATGGCAATGTCGAGTGGCTGGATGACCAGGGTAAACCTGTGGATGAAGGCGGCTGGAAGCAGGGCATGCGCAGGTTGCAAATTCTGCTCTCTGGTTGCTGGTTAATAACAATAAATGCGACAGATACGCAATGTGATATCGCCTTACCAGACGGAGAATGGCACGTCCTTCCTCCTTTTACCGGGGAATGTAACCCCATCCGATTAACTGTCTGGCATGGTCCCGCACACGCTGTGTGTGTGTTCCAAAAGCAATGATAAGGAGTCAGACATGGTTAAATTAGAAAGAGCAGAACATCTTATGCTGGCGCGCCAGCTCCCTACACAAACCATCGCCCTTGTACTCGCTGGAGGACGCGGGACGCGCCTGGTGGATCTGACCGCCAAACGCGCCAAGCCCGCCGTTCATTTTGGCGGCAAATTCCGCATTATCGATTTTGCGCTCTCCAACTGTGTTAACTCCGGCATTCGCCGTATCGGCGTCATTACGCAGTATCAATCTCATACGTTAACTCAACATATTCAGCGTGGTTGGTCTATCTTCAACGAAGAGATGAATGAATTTGTTGATCTGCTTCCGGCTCAGCAGCGGTTTTCCACCGAGCACTGGTATCGCGGCACAGCGGATGCGGTGACCCAGAACCTCGACGTTATCCGGCGTTACAACGCGCAGTATGTGGTTATCCTGGCAGGCGATCACATCTACAAAATGGATTACTCCAGAATGCTGCTGGATCACGTGCTGAACGATGCCCGCTGCACGATCGCGTGTCTGCCGGTGCCCGTCGCAGAGGCGACCGCGTTTGGTGTGATGGCGGTTGACGAAAACAATAAAGTAATCGATTTCGTGGAGAAGCCGCCGAAGCCGCCAACCATGCCGGGCGATGACACAAAATCGCTCGCCAGCATGGGGATTTACGTTTTCGACGCCGAGTATCTCTATGGTTTGCTGGAGGACGATCTGCATCAGGCCGGTTCAAGCCACGATTTCGGCAAAGATATTTTGCCGAAGGTCGTAGAAAGTGGTGAGGGCTACGCCCATTCATTTGCGATCTCTTGTGTGCAAAACGATCACGAGGCTCCGCCTTACTGGCGGGATGTCGGTACGCTGGAGGCTTACTGGCGTGCGAACCTCGATTTGGCCTCGGTCACACCGGAACTGGATATGTACGACAGCAGCTGGCCGATTCGTACCCATATGGAACCCTTACCCCCGGCGAAGTTTGTCCAGGACCGTTCCGGTAGCCATGGTATGACAATGAATTCCCTGGTCTCTGGCGGCTGCATTATTTCGGGCTCGGTGGTCGTGAATTCGGTTATGTTTTCCCGCGTGCGGGTGAACTCATTTTGCAACATTGATTCAACGGTACTGCTGCCTGATGTGGTGGTTGGCCGATCCTGTCGTCTGCGCCGCTGCGTCATTGACCGCGCCTGTGTGTTGCCAGAAGGGATGGTGATTGGTGAAAACCCTGATGAAGACAGCCGCCGCTTTTTCCGTTCAGAAGAAGGCATTGTACTGGTGACCCGCGCCATGCTGGCCAAACTCAGTAGTGCGGGACAATAAACGACAAGCGGCACACAACCCATCGGCACGAGGATCGTGCCTGGTAACTTAATGAGGTCGAGGATGCAGGTTTTACATGTCTGTTCAGAACTTTTCCCGCTGTTGAAAACGGGCGGGCTGGCTGATGTAGTCGGGGCATTACCTCAGGCACAAATTGCGGGTGGAACAGATACGCGAGTGTTACTTCCCGCGTTTCCTGCATTACGTAAAGGAATACCGGATACGCAGTTGGTGGCGGAGTTGCAGACGTTTGCCGGGCCCGTTCGCTTACTGTTTGGGCAGTTTGATGGGGTAGGCATTTACCTTATTGATGCCCCTGATCTCTATGATCGTCCGGGTAGTCCTTATCATGATGAATCGCAGTTTGCCTACGTCGACAACTATTTACGCTTTGCTTTACTGGGGTGGATGGGCTGTGAGTTAGGCTGCGGTCTGGACAGCTACTGGCGGCCCGATATCGTTCACGCACACGACTGGCATGCAGGGCTGACCTGTGCCTATCTTGAAGCGCGTGGACGGCCTGCAAAATCCGTTTTCACCGTGCATAACCTGGCCTATCAGGGACTGTTTTCCGCGCATCATCTGGATCAGATTCAACTGCCACAATCCTTTTTTAATATGTACGGCCTGGAGTTTTTTGGACAGATCTCGTATCTAAAAGCGGGCCTGTTTTACGCAGATCATGTGACGGCCGTAAGCCCAACCTATGCGCATGAAATCACCACGCCCGAATACGGTTACGGCATGGAAACCCTGCTGGCCCAACGGATGCGCGAAGGGCGTTTAAGCGGTGTGTTAAATGGTGTCGATCCGGCAATCTGGGATCCCTCCCATGATCTGCTGCTGAGCTCACGCTATAACCGCGATACGCTGGAAGCCAAAGCGGAAAACAAGCGTCAGCTGCAGGTGGCGATGGGACTGAAGGTGGACGACAAAGCCCCCGTCTTTGCCGTGATCAGCCGCCTGACCCGACAGAAAGGGCTGGATCTGGTACTGGAAGCGCTGCCCGGTTTGCTGGCTCAGGGCGGACAACTGGTGCTGTTAGGGCAGGGTGATGCCGAACTGCAACAGGGTTTTCTGGCCGCTGCGGCGGAACATCCCGGCAGTGTTGGCGTACAGATTGGCTACCACGAAGCGTTTTCGCATCGCATTGTTGGCGGCGCGGATGTCATCATGGTGCCAAGCCGCTTCGAGCCTTGTGGTCTGACACAGCTCTACGGACTGAAATATGGCACCCTGCCATTAGTGCGTCGCACGGGCGGCCTGGCCGATACGGTAAACGACAGTTCGCTGGAAAACCTGGCGGATGGTATTGCCAGTGGATTCAGTTTTGAAGACAGTAATGCCTGGTCTTTATTAAGGGCCATTCGTCGCGCGTTTGTGTTGTGGTCTCGCCCTTCACTGTGGCGTTATGTGCAGCGTCAGGCGATGGGGATGGATTTTAGCTGGCAGGTCGCCGCTCAAGCCTACCGCGATCTTTATCAACGTTTGTTGTAACGGATTGGGAAACTGAAAATGAATACACCATTCACTTACGCTTCACCTACGTTGACGGTTGATGCTTTAAAGCACTCAATTGCATACAAACTGATGTTCACCATTGGTAAAGACCCTTCCATTGCGAATAAACACGAATGGCTGAACGCCGCACTGCTGGCCGTGCGCGATCGTATGGTTGAGCGCTGGCTGCGCTCTAACCGCGCGCAACTTTCTCAGGATGTGCGGCAGGTTTATTACCTGTCGATGGAATTTCTTATGGGGCGCACGTTGGGCAATGCTCTGCTGGCGATGGGGATCTATGACGATCTCAATCTGGCGCTCGACGAAATGGGCCTCGATCTGGCCGAGTTGATGGAAGAAGAGAACGATCCCGGTCTGGGTAACGGTGGCCTGGGTCGCCTCGCGGCCTGCTTCCTGGACTCGCTGGCAACGCTCGGTATGCCGGGCCGCGGCTACGGCATTCGCTACGATTACGGCATGTTCAAACAGAATATTGTGGATGGCGAGCAGAAAGAGTCACCGGATTACTGGCTTGAATACGGCAACCCGTGGGAGTTCCAGCGTTTCAACACCCGTTATAAAGTTCGCTTCGGTGGCCGTGTTCAGCACGAAGGGGCCAAGGTTCGCTGGCTGGAAACCGAAGAGATTCTGGCTATGGCCTACGATCAAATCATCCCCGGCTACGATACGGATTCTACTAACACGTTACGTTTGTGGGGCGCGCAGGCCAGTAACGAAATCAACTTGGGTAAATTCAATCAGGGTGACTATTTTGCGGCTGTGGAAGACAAGAACCACTCAGAAAACGTGTCCCGCGTGCTTTACCCCGACGACTCAACCTATTCCGGTCGGGAACTGCGTTTGCGCCAGGAATATTTCCTCGTGTCGGCTACCGTGCAGGACATTCTGAATCGTCACTGGACGATGCACCGGACCTGGGGCAACCTGGCGGACAAAATTGCCATTCACCTCAATGACACCCATCCGGTGCTGGCGATTCCCGAGCTGATGCGGTTGTTGATTGATGAGCATAAATTTACCTGGGATGATGCGTTCGATGTGTGCTGCCAGGTGTTTTCGTATACCAACCACACCTTGATGAGCGAAGCGCTGGAAACCTGGCCGGTAGATATGATTGGCAAGATCCTGCCGCGCCACCTCAGCATCATTTTTGAAATCAACGACTTTTTCCTTAAAACGATTCAGGAATATTATCCTGACGACTGGGATCTGCTGTCGCGCATTTCTATCATTGATGAGAACGACGGGCGCCGGGTGCGCATGGCCTGGCTGGCCGTGGTCGTCAGTCACAAGGTCAATGGCGTTTCAGAGCTGCACTCGAACCTGATGGTTCAGTCCCTGTTTGCCGATTTCTCCCGCCTGTTCCCCGGCCGTTTCTGCAACAAAACCAATGGCGTTACGCCGCGCCGCTGGCTGGCGCTGGCAAACCCACCTCTGTCTGAATTACTGGATGAGCAGATTGGTCGTAACTGGCGGACAGATTTAAGCCAGCTCAGCGAGCTGAAAGCCTGTATCGATTACCCGGCCTTTATTGAGAAAGTGGCGGATGCCAAGCTGGAAAACAAAAAACGGCTCGCCGTCTGGGTAGCGAAAAACCTCGATGTGGTGATCGATCCTAACGCGTTGTTCGACGTTCAGATCAAGCGTATTCATGAGTATAAGCGCCAGTTACTTAACGTCCTGCACGTGATTACCCGTTACAACCGCATCAAGGCCGATCCCGATGCCGAGTGGGTGCCGCGCGTGAATATTTTTGCGGGTAAAGCGGCTTCGGCGTACTACGTTGCCAAGCACATTATCCATTTGATTAACGATGTGGCGAAGGTGATTAACAATGATCCTCAGGTTAAAAATAAGCTGAAGGTCGTCTTTATCCCTAACTACAGCGTGAGTCTGGCGCAGATTATTATTCCGGCGGCCGATCTCTCTGAGCAAATCTCGACGGCAGGTACCGAAGCCTCGGGCACCAGTAACATGAAATTTGCCCTCAACGGTGCGCTGACCATTGGCACGCTGGACGGTGCCAACGTCGAAATGCTTGAGCATGTGGGCAAAGAAAACTTCTTTATTTTTGGTAACACCACTCCGCAGGTTGAAGCCTTGCGTCAGGCAGGCTACAACCCGCGTAAGTACTATGAAGAAGATGCCGAACTGCACCAGGTGCTCACCCAGCTCGCCTCGGGCGTCTTTAGCCCGCAGGATCCGGGCCGCTACCGTAACCTGTTCGATTTGCTGGTGAACTTTGGCGATCACTATCAGTTGCTGGCGGATTACCGCAGTTATGTGGATACGCAGGATAAGGTCGATGAACTGTATCGTCAGCCAGACGAATGGCAGCGCCGCGCCGCCATGAATATCGCCGGCATGGGCTATTTCTCGTCTGACCGCACGATTCAGGAGTATGCGGATGAGATCTGGAATATTTCGCCGGTGAGGCTGTAGTCTGGCGGTAAAGTTGATATTGAGGGGGCTGGTGACAGCCCCTTTTTTATTGGGGGCGTTGTTCGTGGGGTGAGGGTTTACGGTTGTGCGCCGGGAATATTTTGCCCGCGGGGCGGGGGAGATTACGGTTGTGTGTCGGGAATATTTTGCCCGTGGGGCGGGGGAGATTACGGTCGTGCGCCGGGAATATTTTGCCCGCCGGGCGGGGGGAGATTACAGTCGTACGCCGGGAATATTTTGCGCGCCGGGCGGGGGAGATTACGGTCCTGCACCGGGAATTTTCCGCCCGCCAGGCGACAGGGAGTTTCAGCCTGTCCGTGCAGGCGGCCGGGTTAAGGGGCTCGCGCCAGCCCCCTTAACAATCCCGGCGGCCGGCAGCCGTCGCTGTTCCTTCGTCTCTCACTCCGGCCTGACGGACCGTCCGGATGCGCCGTCCCTGGCGCAGCCGTCCTCTGCGCGGCATCCTGCCGCTCCGTCCTGGCCTCCGTTCCCTCCTCAGCGCGCCGGATGCCGGCAGAAAAATCCCCGCCTGTCAGTCCTGGTTTCTTTTAAAAGCGGGTGTTGTCTGTAGTGAATGTGTGCAGTGGGATTCAAAAAAGTTTTTATAAACAGGTATTGATTCAAAACCAGCAGACTGTAGGACTTTCCGGTCACCTACAGCGACACCGGAAGTGGCTTTAACACAGAGATAGTGAAGCGGGGGTTTGGGGCGGCCTTCCCACCCGCTGAGCGGATGAGGGATTTCCGGATGAGCCGACAGGACGTCGGCGAGAGCCGGGCCGCGCCACGGATGGCGCGTCCTGGCGGTCCGCAGAAATCCTGAAGGAGCGAAGGCACCGCGAAGCGGCGGGTGGGCAGGACGGGAGCCCGGGGTCAAGGGGCCGCGGCGGCTGGCGGCCCCTTGTCGGTCGCCCGCACCGGGCAAGCTGAAACTCCCGGCCGTCTGGCGAGCGAAACCCTCTCAGCGCTTCATGAGCAGTCAGCGACTCAAACCCTCTCAGCATTTTATCAGCCGCTTTCCCACCACCGCGCAGCCGCGCCGGCAAAAAAAACGGCACAACAGGCCGTAACCTGTTGTACCGCGTGCTCAGCGCTGACGCGCTGTTACGAGGCCAGCGACAGCGTCGGCTTGGCCTTTGCCGCCAGCCACTCAGCGATACGGGCCTGCTGGGCTTCGTTGAGCCACATACCTTGCTTGGTGCGGCGCCAGATAGCGTCGTCGACTTCACGCACCCATTCATGCTGAACAAGGTAACGCAGTTCGGCCTCATAAAACTCGTGGCCAAAGTTCTCACCCAGATCTTCCAGCGACGTTGCATCGTTGAGCAGCAGTTCCGTGTTGCTGCCGTAAGTGCGGGAATAGTGGCGCGCCATGTTTTCAGTAATAAACGGATAACGGCGGCGCAGGCTGGCAGCGTAGTCATCACTGGTGCCAGAGATATTACCGCCGGGCAATACGCAGTTCTTCGTCCAGGCCGGGCCAGCCTTAGGATAATACTTCGCCAGTTTCTCCATCGCATGCTCAGCCAGCTTGCGATAGGTCGTTAATTTACCGCCAAAGACCGACAGTAATGGCGTTTTACCGTTTTCATCATGAACGTCCAGCGTGTAGTCACGGGTGATGGCCTGCGGCGAATCCGATTCATCATCACAAAGCGGGCGCACGCCGGAATAGGTCCAGACGATATCGTCAGGCGTTAACTGCTTTTTAAAGTGGCCGTTGTACACTTTCAGGATGTAGTCGATTTCGTTATCGTCGATAGCGACATTTTTCGGATCGCCTTTGTATTCCACGTCGGTTGTGCCGATGATGGAAAACTCGTCCATCCACGGAATGACAAACACAATGCGGTTATCTTCGTTTTGCAGGATATAAGCCTGCTTTTCGTTGTGAACGCGTGGCACCACGATATGGCTGCCTTTGATCAGGCGGATACCGTAAGGCGACTTCAGCGCCAGTCCGTCGTCAAAGAACTGCTTGACCCAGGGGCCGGCTGCGTTGACCAGACCTTTGGCCTGCCAGGTCAAGGTTTTGCCGCTGTCAATGTCTTCTGCTTCGACCATCCACAGGCCATTTTCACGCCACGCGCGGGTAACGCGGGTACGGGTGCGCACTTCACCGCCATGCTTAACCACTTCCTGCGCATTGAGGACGACCATACGGGCATCATCGACCCAGCAGTCGGAATACTCGAAACCACGTTTAATTTCAGGCTTCAGCGCCGAATCCGGCCCAAAGGTCAGGCTTTTACTGCCCGGCAGGCTGGTGCGTTTGCCCAGGTGGTCATACATGAACAGACCGGTGCGAATCATCCAGGCCGGGCGCAGATGCGGACGGTGCGGCAGGCGGAAACGCATCGGGAACGCGATATGCGGTGCCATTTTTAGCAGCACTTCGCGCTCAGCCAGCGCTTCACTTACCAGACGAAACTCATAATGTTCAAGGTAGCGCAGGCCACCATGAATCAGTTTTGAACTGGCGGAAGAGGTCGCGCAAGCCAGGTCCCGCGCCTCTAGCATTAACACCGACAGTCCGCGTCCTGCAGCGTCTGCTGCGATGCCAGCACCGTTGATGCCGCCGCCGATAACGATCAGGTCTTTGGTTTCCACGTTGTCTCCTCCGATGTTCGGAATAGTTCACTTATGTTCGTTTTCGAGCATAATCATAATCGCAAACCAACATTGATGCCAGTATTTAACCGCTTAAAAACAATTTTGCGTGATATGGATAACATTATGTGTGCGGAAAGGTGAGTAGCCACAATTATTGTCAGGTTATTGCCGAGGATTATCGGGTTACACTAGCTGTCATTTTGATGATGAAACATGATGAGAGACACCATGGAAACCTACCAATGTATCGATGTTCACCAGGCGCAGGCGCATCTTGAGCAGGGCGCAGTGCTGGTGGATATTCGCGATGCGCAAAGTTTTGCACTCGGCCATGCCCGCGGCGCCTTGCATTTGTCGAACAGCAACCTCAATGATTTCATCAGCACCACTGACATGAGCCTGCCTGTACTGGTGATGTGCTATCACGGCAACAGCAGTAAGGGCGCGGCGGACTATCTGCATGGTCAGGGATTTGCCACGGCTTACAGTATAGATGGCGGATTTGACGCCTGGCGCGCCGCCTTTCCTCAACAGGTTGCCAGCGGCGCTGAATAAATAAGCGGGCGTAACACGGAGAGTGAGTAATGCGCATTACCCAATTTAATCAGCCGCGCATGGCGCAGGCTTTTGTTGACTACATGGCGACGCGTGGCGTGAAATTGCGTATTGAGCATGAAAGTCACTATGTCATTGTGCTGGATGATGAAAGTCAGCTTTCAATGGTCGAAAACGAACTTCAGGCGTTCGTGCGCGATCCCAATCATCCGCGCTACCAGGCAGCGAGCTGGCAAAGTGGTAAAACCGACAGCGGCCTGCGCTATGAGCGCAGCAACATCTGGGCAAACATACGTGAGCGGGCCGGACCATTGACGACCGTCGTGATGCTGGCCTGTATCGCCGTCTTTATTCTGATGCAGGTGCTGGGCGATCGCACCGTAATGTACTGGTTAGCCTGGCCCGATGCCGATCAGCACTTTGAGGTCTGGCGCTGGTTTAGTCATGCGTTGCTGCATTTTTCGCTGCTGCATATCCTGTTTAACCTGATGTGGTGGTGGTATCTCGGTGGAGCGGTTGAAAAACGGTTAGGCAGCGGCAAACTTTTTGTCATTTTACTGATCTCCGCCCTGCTCAGTGGCTGGCTGCAGGCAAAGTTCAGCGGCATCTGGTTTGGTGGTCTGTCCGGCGTGGTCTATGCATTAATGGGATATTGCTGGCTGCGTGGCGAACGCGATCCTGACAGTGGTATCTGTCTGGAGCGCGGGTTAATCGGATTTGCCCTCGTCTGGCTGGTGGTCGGCTGGTTTGGGGCCTTTGGTCTGGCCATCGCCAATGCCGCGCACGTGGGTGGGCTACTGGTTGGCCTGGCGATGGCATTTGTTGATACGCGCAAGAAAAAACGCTAGTCACAACGAAGAAGAATAAGCCCGAAACAGGAGAGGAATGTGAAGCAGACGCAACGTCATGACGCCATTATTGATCTGGTTCGGCGTCAGGGATATGTCAGTACTGAGGAGCTGGTCGACCATTTTGAAGTCAGCCCACAAACGATTCGTCGTGATTTAAACGACCTTGCCGATCAAAATAAAATTCAACGGCACCACGGTGGGGCGGCTTTGCCCTCCAGCTCGGAGAACACCGCCTGGCAGGACCGTAAAATGATGTGGTCGGCCGAAAAAGCGCGCATTGCCCAGCGCGTTGCCAGCCAGATTCCCGACGGCGCAACGCTGTTTATTGATATCGGCACCACGCCGGAAGCGGTGGCGCATGCGCTGCTGGGCCACAGCGATCTGCGCGTGGTGACGAACAACCTGAACGTAGCCATGTTGTTGATGGGCAAGCCGGACTTCAGAGTCATTATTGCGGGTGGCGAAGTACGTACCCGTGATGGCGCGGTCATGGGCGAAGCGACGCTGGACTTTATTTCACAGTTTCGCCTTGATTACGGCATCCTCGGGATTAGCGGCATTGATATGGACGGATCACTGCTGGAGTTCGACTACCACGAGGTGCGCACCAAGCGCGCCATCATCGAGAACTCACGCTGTGTCATGCTGGTTGTGGATCACTCGAAATTTGGACGTAATGCCATGGTCAACCTGGGCAATATGAGCCAGCTTGATTATCTTTATACCGATAAAATGCCGCCCGCCAGCGTCATGAAGGTGATTGAACAGCACGACGTTCACCTCGAACTTTGCTAATTCCTGCCCGCCAGTGAGTAAACTGGCGTTTTTTACCTCAGTCTGTCGCTTTTTCCCGCACTCACGTATTTAATTAAAACGGTCGCTGGCCATGTTGCCGGCCCATGCGCATGCCATGTTTACCTTACCCATATGGATACAAAGGGAGTGATATGCCACAGCAGAAATTCAATAAATCCCGCTTTCAGGCTGCATTAACCCGCCAATGGCAACATCTTGGCTACACCTCCGCCAGGCAAATGACGCCGCATCAGTGGTGGCAGGCACTCAGTGCCGCAGTGAATGATGTGATCAGTGTGCAGCCCACCGCCCGATCCCTCTCGCCACAACGTCATGTGAACTATCTGTCGATGGAATTTCTGCTGGGACGTCTTACGGGCAATAACCTGCTTAATCTGGGCTGGTTTGATGAGGTAAAAGCCCTGCTGGCTGAACATCAGGTTGAGCTGAGCGAACTGCTGGAAGAAGAAGTCGATCCAGCCTTAGGTAACGGCGGCCTGGGAAGGCTGGCGGCCTGTTACATGGACGCCATGGCGACGGCAGGCCAGCCTGCAACCGGACATGGGCTTAATTATCAATATGGTCTGTTCCGCCAGCGCTTCGCAGAGGGCAAACAGGTTGAAGAACCGGATGACTGGGAGCGCGACACCTATCCCTGGTTTCGCCATAACGCAGCGCTGGATGTGCGTGTCGGGCTGGGTGGAAAAGTGATCAAGCGCGATGAAGGTCGCCTGGAATGGGTACCTGCCCTTTATCTTCGCGGGGAAGCCTGGGATCTGCCGATTACGGGATACCGTAACGGGGTGACGCTGCCGTTACGGCTGTGGAAAGCCACCAGCGAACATCCTTTTGACCTGACGCTGTTTAACGATGGTAAGTTTTTACAGGCTGAACAGCAGGGGATTGATGCCGCCAGCCTGACCAAAGTGCTTTATCCCAACGATAATCACCCACAGGGAAAACGCCTGCGCCTGATGCAGCAATATTTTCAGTGTGCCTGCGCAGTGGCGGATATTTTGCGACGTCATCATCAGGCAGGGCGCAGTATCCATGCCCTGCCAGACCATGAAGTGATCCAGCTAAACGATACGCATCCCACCATCGCTATACCGGAAATGCTGCGTGTATTACTGGATGCGCATCAGCTGAGTTGGGATGAGGCCTGGCATATCACCAGCCGCGTGTTTGCCTATACCAATCACACCTTAATGCCTGAAGCGCTGGAACGCTGGGATGAAAAGCTGATGCGCAGTGTGCTGCCGCGTCATATGGTCATTATCAAAGAGATCAATCGCCGCCTGAAACAGCAGGTTAAACAGCGCTGGCCAGGTGATAAATCGATATGGAAGAAGCTGGCAGTGGTGGCCGATGGTCAGGTGCGCATGGCAAACCTGTGCGTGGTGAGCGGTTTTGCAGTGAATGGCGTGGCGGCCCTGCATTCCGGCCTGGTCGTGACCGATCTTTTCCCCGAGTACCATCAGCTTTGGCCGCAAAAATTCCACAATGTCACGAACGGCATCACGCCGCGCCGCTGGATTAAGCAGTGTAATCCCGCCCTGTCGAGCCTGATTGACGACACGCTTCAATGCGAATGGGTCAATAATCTGACGGCCTTACAGGGGCTGGAGCCCTGTGCGGATGATCCTGCCTTCCGTGAGCGCTTCCGTGCGGTTAAGCGCCATAACAAAGCGCGTCTGGCTACCTACATTGCGCAGCGCACCGGCATCCTTGTTAATCCAGAAGCGATCTTTGATGTGCAGATCAAGCGGCTGCATGAGTATAAGCGTCAGCATTTAGGCCTGTTGCATATTCTGCACTGCTATAAACGCGTTCGCGATAATCCCGATGATGCCAGCATGATTCCCCGCGTGTTTCTCTTTGGTGCCAAAGCCGCACCGGGTTATTACCTGGCAAAAAACATTATCTATGCCATCAACAAGGTGGCAGACGTGGTGAATAACGACCCGCTTGTTGGCGACAAACTCAAAGTCGTCTTTATGCCGGATTACCGCATTACGGCAGCCGAATACCTGATCCCTGCTGCCGATCTGTCGGAGCAGATCTCCACAGCGGGCTACGAAGCCTCAGGCACAGGCAACATGAAGCTGGCATTAAATGGCGCACTCACTATTGGCACGCTGGATGGGGCGAATGTAGAAATCGCCGAACAGGTCGGCGAAGAAAACATCTTTATTTTCGGCCATACCGTGGATGAGGTTAAGGCGCTTAAAGCGGCAGGTTACAAGCCGCAAAAGATCCGCAAGCATAACAAAGAGCTGGATGAATTACTGACGTCTCTGAAAAAAGGGAAGTTCAGTAATGGCGATAAGCATGCATTCGACCTAATGTTGGAGAGTCTGACAAAAAATGGCGATCCCTGGCTGGTGCTGGCGGATTATCAGGCTTACGTCGATGCGCAAAAACGCGTTGAGGCGTTATGGCGCGATCAGGAAGCCTGGACGCGCGCCGCCATTCTCAATACGGCACGAGCCGGGTTTTTTAGTTCGGATCGTTCGATTCGGGACTACCAACAGCGCATCTGGCAGGCGCAACGCTAAGGAATTGCGATGACATCCTCTTCACTTGATAAAGCCGCACTGGCGGCAGGAATAGCGCTGACGTACTTCAATGCGAACGGTGAACCGGAAGCGATCAGCGATGAGACAAAGCGTGCCTTGCTCGCCGTGATGGAAAACCCGCAGAAAGCCAGCAAATCACCGCTGCCGCCTGTTGTGGTCTTCAGCGGTAATCGCCAACGCGTGCTGGCGCCACAGATTGACGGTCGCATAAGCTGGCAGTTGCAGACAGAGAAAGGCAAAACTTTTAGCGGAACACTCGAAGGTGGTGCGCCCTTTACGCTGCCTTCTCCTCTGGGGCAGGGTTATCACCAGCTTACCTTGAGCAAGGGTAAACGTACGTGGCAGACGAGAGTGATCGTCGCGCCGCGCCGCTGTTATCTGCCACCGGCCTTGCGTGCCGGAGAGAAACGTTGGGGCGCGCTGGTTCAGCTTTATACCGTGCGTTCAGCGAAAAACTGGGGCATTGGTGATTTTGGCGATCTGGAATATTTGCTGGAGCAGCTTGCCGCGCGCGGTGGTGATTTTGTCGGCCTGAATCCCCTGCACGCGCTCTATCCGGCCAGCCCCGCTTTTGCCAGCCCTTACAGTCCGTCGTCCCGTCGCTGGTTAAACATTATCTATATCGATGTGGCACAGGTAGAGGATTTCCAGCAGAGCCGCGCGGCGCAAAAGTGGTGGAAAAGCGCGAAAACCCAAAAAGCACTCAGCAAGGCCCGGGAAAGTGAGTGGGTGGATTACGATGCAGTGATGGCGCTGAAGCTGACGGCGTTGCGCCATAGCTGGACTCAGTTCCAGGCTCGGGGTGCGGAAGATGAGCAGAAACAACGCTTTGCCGAATTTATCCAGCAAGGGGGCAACAGTTTGCGCTATCAGGCCGTTTATGACGGTCTGCAGGCAGACATGCAGCGTGAAGGCTCCGCGCTGACAGGCTGGCCTGCCTGGTCCGAAAGCTGGCGTGACTGCCGCTCCGCGGAGGTGCAGAACTGGTGCGAACAGCACGGCGAGGAGATTGCTTTCTGGCAGTGGTTGCAGTGGCTGGCGCAGCAGCAGTTTTCGCAGTGCTGGGCGCGCAGTCAGGCGCTGGGTATGAGTGTCGGCCTTTACCGCGATCTGGCCGTCGGCGTAGCAGAAGGCAGCGCTGAAACCTGGCACGATCCAGAGCTCTACCGGCTGAAAGCGTCCATCGGCGCGCCGCCCGATCGGCTTGGTCCGCTGGGCCAAAACTGGGGGCTGCCGCCGATGGATCCCCATGTTCTGCAGGCCAGAGGTTATCAACCCTTTATCGACATCCTGCGTGCGAATATGCGTGACTGCGGCGCGCTACGTATCGACCACGTAATGGCGCTTCTGCGCCTCTGGTGGGTACCGGCGGGTGAAACGGCGGATAAAGGGGCATATGTGGCTTATCCGGTTCACGATCTGTTAGGTATTCTGGCGCTGGAAAGCCACCGACAGGGCTGTATGGTGATCGGTGAGGATTTAGGTACCGTGCCTGAAGAGATTGTCAGTCTGCTGCGCGACAGTGGCGTCTTTTCGTGGAAAGTGTTGTGGTTTGAACAGGGCAGGCAGGGCCAGTATCGCGCGCCCCGGGCCTATCCACGGCAGTCAATCGCCAGCGCCAGCACGCACGATCTGCCCACATTGACAGGGTTCTGGAGTGGCGGCGATTTGCAGCTTGGCGAGGAGCTTGGGCTTTATCCCGATAAAAAAACTGTCCTCAACCTGCAGCAGCAGCGACTGAAGCAAAAGCAGGCACTGCTCGATGCACTACATAAAGCGGGCGCGGTGCCGGCACGGAGCGCAAAACAGGCGGCGTCGCTGGCGATGACGCCCGGTCTGAATCAGTCTGTGCACCGTTTTCTGGCGGATACCAACAGTGCACTGCTTGGGTTGCAGCCTGAGGACTGGCTGGGCATGACCACGCCGGTTAACGTGCCGGGCACCGTCGATCAATATCCCAACTGGCGCCGCAAGCTGGTGCAGCCACTGGAAAGCATCTTTGCCGATGATGACGTCAATAAGCTGCTGAAAACCGTGACTAAACGGCGAAAGGCGGGATAACGGGAACGCGCGACAGCGGTGCTGTCGCGCGTGAACATCAGTAGAACGAGTGCTCGCCACGCTGGTGCTCAGTAATATCGCGCACGCCTTTCAACTGCGGGAAGGCTGCCAGCAACTCTTTCTCAATGCCATCCTTCAGGGTAACGTCGATCATCGAACAGCCGTTACAGCCGCCACCAAACTGCAGGATAGCAAAACCGTCGTCGGTGATTTCCATCAGCGAAACGCGTCCGCCATGTCCGGCCAGCTGTGGGTTAATCTGCGCCTGTAACAGGTACTCCACGCGCTCAACCAGTGGCGCATCGTCTGAGACTTTACGCATCTTAGCGTTAGGCGCCTTCAGCGTCAGCTGTGAGCCCAGGTTATCGGTGACGAAGTCAATTTCAGCGTCTTCCAGATAGGGCGCGCTCAGTTCATCAACATACGCGGACAGTTTTTCAAACTTAAGTTCAGTATCCGTGGCTTCAACCGCATCGGGTGGGCAGTATGACACGCCGCATTCGGCCGTTGGCGTACCCGGGTTAATCACGAATACGCGAATCTGGGTGCCATCTTCTTGTTTAGACAGCAGTTTTGAAAAATGCTCTTGGGCAGAATCAGTAATTCGGATCATGTCAGTTGCTCAATAGTTGACTAATTTAGTTGGTTATAATACGCCCATCATTCGGGCTCTACAAGGTACGGCACAGGCACCAGATGTGCACGCTGGCTGCGCCTTGCGCCCGGAGCAGCCGGCTGATTTCTTTGACCGTACTGCCGGTGGTGACCACATCATCGATCAGGGCGATATGGCGTCCGGTGACATCGGCTTCAAGATGAAACGCTCCTCGCAAGTTGCGACGACGCTGGCGGGCGCTTAAGTGATGCTGAACGGCACCTGCGCGCCGTCGGTATAACGCCGGACTGAATGCACAGCCCAGCCAGTGAGCCAGGGGTGCGGCCAGCAGGGCCGTTTGATTGTAGCCGCGCCACCAGCAGCGTCGTGAATGCAGCGGAACACACATCAGCAGATCGGGACGGCTCGTCCGTTTGCTACGGTACGCATTCAACCAGCTTAACAAAAGCAAACGCGCCAGCATCACCCTTAGTGCGGTCGTCCCGGAGAATTTTAACTGGTTTACCCATGTGCTGAGCGGGGGCTGCCAGGCGCTGACGCAGACTAACGTCTGCCAGGGTGGCGGGTGACGCAGGCAGCGCCCGCAGGTCAGATTGCCAGAAGCGGCAGGCAGACCGCACACCGGGCATAACGGGGGCAGGCGGGGCAACTGGCGCAGACAGACACAGCAAATGCCGTGCCGGGCAAGACGTAGGGGCAACTGGCATAGCCAACACAGGGCGGGCATTGGTAGCATAGTGGCCTCCTTATTAATGAATGATGGAAGCATAACGGATGAGCTCACTTTACTGGCATACCTGCGGCGAAGGAGATAACGATCTTGTGCTGCTGCACGGTTGGGGACTGAATGCGGAAGTGTGGCAAAACATCGTGCCGCGACTCAGCACGCATTTTCGTCTGCACTTAGTGGATTTACCCGGTTATGGCCGCAGCAAGGGATTTCCGGCAATGTCGCTGGAAGCGATGGCACAGGTGCTTGAGCCGCATCTGCCCTCGCGCGCCACTGTACTGGGCTGGTCTCTGGGCGGGCTGGTTGCCACGCAGCTGGCGTTGAGCGTCCCCGAACGATTACGTGCCCTGATTACCGTCGCCTCGTCACCTTGCTTTACCGCACGCGATGACTGGCCTGGGATTGCCCCTTTAACCTTACATAACTTTCAGCAGCAGCTGAGTCAGGACTTTCAGCGTACCGTTGAGCGTTTTCTGGCTCTGCAAACCATGGGCTCGGAAAGCGCCCGCGCCGATGCACGCCAGCTGAAAGACATTGTGCTGTCACAGCCGATGCCCGACGTAGCGGTGCTGAATGGTGGCCTGCAGATTCTGAGTGAATGCGATTTACGTGACAGGCTTGCCACGCTTTCGCTGCCTTTTCTGCGCATCTATGGCGCGCTGGATGGTCTGGTACCACGTCGCATTGCGCAACAGCTTGACCAACAGTTACCGGCATCGCCTTCTGTTGTGACAGACAAAGCCGCACATGCGCCGTTTATTTCTCATCCTGACGCCTTCTGCCAGCATATTATTTCATTTATCAGCGGATTAGACAGTTAACCCAGACCGTAACTGGCAAATTTCTGTGTAGCGGCAATACTTGATGAGTGAGCAAGGCCGCTGCACTTCTATGCGATTAGTCAGGGAAATGACTATGCCGTTCGATATAGCCTTAAGCGATTTGCGGCTGCTTACATCTCAACAATGGATCATGAATGAGGGTAGACAAATGAAGGTTATGAAATGGGTAGTTGCATCAGTGATGATGGGCGCAGTGTCATTTTCTGCACTGGCGGCGAAAGAAGTCACCAAAGAAGAAGTGCAGAAGATGAATCTGACCAAAATTGGTACCGTAAACACTACGGCAGAAACCACTTCGCCAATGGATGCCAAGAAGAAGCTGTCAAAAGCAGCGGATGAGAAGGGCGGCAAGTACTTCCTGGTGATCGCGGGCCGTGAGCACGGTAAGTTCAGTGCAACTGCGGAAGTGTACAAGTAATTAGCGTAACCACATGAATTGCCAGGCATCCAGCACCACGGGCTGGGTGCCATCCACCTTCTCACCTCTGATCACATCCTGAAAAAGGCGCGCTTCGGGTAACTGCGCTTTAACCTGTCTGCCACTGAGATTAAATACACACAGTAACGCATCGCCGCGGACGGGCTCATCACGCTTCATTATTAACAGCGCATTGTCACTCTGAAAGAGCTTCATCGGATTATCGGGATGGAAAGCGGCCAGACGGCGACGCTGCTGAATCAGTTTACTCAAATGCGTATAAACCTGATGGCGCAAACCGTCCCTGTTCGCCAGCGCGTCTTCAATCTCCGGCATCGCATATTTTTGCCGGTTGATCGCCCGGTTATGGCCGGCTTCGCGTACGCCCTCATAATCGTTACGTGCACCCAGTATGCTCTGGATATAAATGGCGGGTACGCCCGGAAACGCCAGTAAGATAGCGTGCGCTAACATAAAGCGTTTGAGCCGCGTTTCATCGTCATCGCCTTCACGGTTGAGCGCGTCGAAATAGGTCACGTTGATTTCATAGGGGCTGGTCGTGCCATCAGGATTATTTTTGTACGAGATCAGCGCACCTTCCAGCGCCAGATCGCGCACCAGGGCGGTAATTTCCACTTCAGATAAAATACCGCGTGCCGGATTCAGGCCAATACCATCGTGCGATGCCAGGAAATTGAAAAAAGTGGTATTGCCATTGCCTGTCGTAAGGGTACTGGCCCATTGGCGTAACGCACGCGCCGAGCCGGTGTGGATGGCGTGCAGCACCAGCGGCGGCAGCGAGAACTGGTACACCATCTGGGCTTCATCATAACCCTTGCCGAAATAGCTGATGTTGTCTTTATGCGGCACATTGGTTTCAGTAATGATCACGGTGCCCGGTGCAACCTCGTCGGCGATGGCACGAAACAGTTTGACCAGCAGATGCGTTTTTTCGAGGTGAATGCACGTGGTGCCGGGTGTTTTCCACATATAGCCCACTGCATCCAGCCGTACGTAATCGGCTCCACGTTTCAGGTAGTCGAGCAGGACCTCAACCATGCGCAGCAGCACGTCAGGGCTGGCAAAGTTCAGGTCAATTTGATCGGCGCTGAAGGTGGTCCAGACAAAACGAATGTCACCGTTTGCCAGCGTGAACGGGGTGAGCAAGGGCGACGTCCGTGGCCGCGTTACCGCACTCAGATCGGTAGTGGGCGGCAGGCTTATAAAAAAATCATCCCAGCCCGGATCCTGTGCAAGATAATGCTTAAACCATGCGCTGTGCGCCGACATATGGTTACAGACAAAATCGAACATCAGTCGTGTTTCCTGATGCAGCAGGGCAATGTCATGCCAGTCGCCACATAACGGATTGACCTGATGGTAATCGATGACGGAAAAACCGTCGTCGGACGAATAAGGATAGAACGGCAGAAGGTGCACCAGTGGAAAGGTCGACTGCAAATGCTGCTGATAAAAGCGTGAGAAAGTGCGGAGCGTAGGCGTATTCAGTTCGCGAAACTGATCGGCATAGGTAATCAGTACGACATCCTGTTCGTCCCAGTGCGCTTTACGTGGCAATTTTGTGGTATCGCGAGCGTCTGCAATCAGGACGAGCAGGCGTTCACGTAAAGCCTGTGGAAAGGCATCGGCATAAATCGCATCGAGTAAAGCAGTGATTTTTTCCATTTTAAGGGGCTGCCACAGCGGGTGTCGTTATTATCACGGGCGTCTTTTTAGCGTAGCGTCAGGGTGAGGATTTTCAACTTAATCGCACGCGTAGCCAGCGAAAGGGCGCAACGGCGTGCTGGCAGGCAAGGCCTGGCGGAGGGCTAAGAACAGCGTAAAGGGGAAGGGAGGGTGAAGCGTCGCCTCCTTCCGCACCGGGAAAGAGGCGACGTAACCGCCGTTAACTAGCGCTTCTTACCGAAGGCCGCAGCCAGGGCATCACCCATGGCGCTGTTACCTGCTGGCTGACTGGTGGGACGCGCCCGGCCTTTGTTCGCTGCGGGACGTCTTTCCTCACGTGCCGTGCTGCTCTTACCACTGCGGGCATGGCCTTCACCCGGCTGCTCGTCAAGACGCATAGTAAGCGCGATACGTTTACGCTGCAGATCCACTTCCATGACTTTGACTTTGACGATGTCGCCCGCCTTCACGACCTGATGCGGATCGTCCACAAACTTATCGGACAGGGAAGAGATATGGACCAGCCCGTCCTGATGAACGCCAATATCCACGAAAGCACCGAAGTTAGTGACGTTAGTGACCGCACCTTCCAGCACCATGCCCGGCATCAGGTCGTTCAGGGTTTCCACGCCTTCCGCGAACTGCGCGGTTTTAAACTCAGGACGGGGATCGCGGCCGGGTTTTTCCAGCTCTTTCATGATGTCAGTCACGGTCGGCAAGCCGAAACGCGCATCGGTAAAGTCCACAGCGTTCAGATTCCGCAGGCTGGCCGGATTGCCCATCAAATCGGTCAGGGCCTGTTCCGTGGCCGCCAGAATGCGCTCGACGACCGGATAGGCTTCGGGGTGAACCGTAGACGCATCCAGCGGGTTATCGCCGTGATTGATACGCAGGAAGCCTGCGCATTGCTCAAAGGCTTTCGGCCCCAGGCGGCTCACCTTGAGTAACTGCTGACGATTCTGAAAACGCCCGTTTTCGTCACGCCAGCCGACGATATTTTGCGCCATCATGCGCGTCAGACCGGCTACGCGCGTCAGCAGCGGTACGGAAGCGGTGTTCAGATCAACGCCGACGGCATTCACGCAGTCTTCCACGACCGCATCCAGCTTTTTCGCCAGCTGACTCTGGCTGACGTCATGCTGATACTGGCCTACACCGATGGATTTCGGGTCGATTTTCACCAGCTCGGCAAGCGGATCCTGTAAGCGGCGGGCAATGGAAACCGCCCCGCGCAGGGAGACATCCAGATCCGGGAACTCCTGCGCCGCTAACTCTGACGCGGAGTAGACCGATGCGCCCGCTTCGCTGACGATCACTTTTTGCGCCGTGACCTGCGGGAACTGCTTTTGCAGATCAAGGAAGAAACGTTCGGTTTCACGTGAGGCGGTACCGTTTCCGATCGCCACCAGTTCGACCTGGTGCTTCACGCACAGCGCCGCCACGGCCGCCGCCGCTTTCGCGGCCTGGCCGGTATGGGGATAAACGGTATCGGTGGCGACCAGCTTGCCGGTTGCGTCAACGACGGCAACTTTCACGCCGGTACGCAGGCCCGGATCCAGGCCCATAGTGGCACGCATGCCCGCAGGTGCCGCCATCAACAGATCGTGGAGGTTGCGTGCAAAGACGTTGATGGCCTCATCTTCGGCCCGCTCGCGAACCGTGCCCATCAGCTCGGTTTCCAGATGCAGCATCACCTTGATGCGCCAGGTCCAGCTGACCACAGCCTTGCGCCAGCTGTCGGCGGGCGCGTTATTCAGTCTCAGGTTCAGGTGTTCGGCAATCAGGGTTTCGCCATGACTTTCGCGCGGTGGCTCATCAAACTGCGGATCGGCATTCAGCGACAGTTGCAGCACGCCTTCGTTACGTCCGCGCAGCATCGCCAGTGCACGGTGAGACGGTACGGTATGCAGCGGCTCATGGTGGTCGAAATAGTCGCGGAATTTCGCGCCCGCTTCCTCTTTACCTTCCACCACTTTCGATACCAGATGGGCATTCTTCCACAAATAGTGGCGTACTTTAGCCAGCAGCGCGGCATCTTCAGCAAAGCGCTCCATCAGGATATAGCGCGCGCCATCAAGGGCTGCGCGCACATCGGCGACACCGTTATCGGCATTCACATAACCGGCAGCCAGCTGCTCCGGATCGTGCGAGGGATCCTGCCACAATGTCTCGGCCAACGGCTCCAGACCGGCTTCGATGGCGATTTGCCCACGGGTGCGGCGTTTGGGTTTGTAGGGCAGGTAAAGATCTTCGAGTTCTGTTTTGCTGAGCGTTGCATTGATGGCCTGAGCCAGGTCGTCGGTGAGTTTTCCCTGTTCCTCAATGGATTTCAGGATGGCCTGCCTGCGTTCAGCGAGTTCACGCAGGTAGCCGAGGCGGGTTTCCAGCTGGCGGAGTTGCGTATCATCCAGACCGCCCGTCACCTCTTTACGATAACGTGCAATGAATGGCACGGTATTCCCTTCATCCAACAGGCGGACGGCGGCGTCAACTTGCTCGGGGCGCGCCTGGAGCTCACTTGCAATTAGCTGGCTAAGAACATTCATCATCGGACTATTATGCTTTCTGGGTTGAGAAATAGCCGATAGTTATACGGATTGATGGGCGAAAATGCCAGAGAATGGGCCTGCTTTCAGCGATATTCTGAATCAGGCTTCAATATAGCTAATTTCATTAACATACCAGGCGGCCGGCCCGGCTGGCGTCTCAACAATGGCCATATCACCGACCGCTTTTTTTAACAGCGCACGGGCCATCGGCGAGTCAATCGAGATGTAATCCTTACGGCCAAAAATTTCATCGTAGCCCACGATACGAAAGCGTTTCACTTCACCGTCGTCATTCTCGACTTCCACCCAGGCACCAAAAAATACTTTGCCATCCTGTTGGGGCGAATAATCCACAATACGCAGTTGCTCAAGACTTTTGCTGAGATAGCGGACGCGGCGGTCAATCTCGCGCAAACGCTTCTTATTGTACTGGTAATCGGCATTTTCACTCCGATCGCCCAGGCTGGCAGCCCAGGTCACTTTTTTGGTGACCTCGGGTCGCTCTTCCCGCCACAGATAATCAAGTTCAGCTTTTAAGGTGTTAAAACCTTCACGGGTAATCAGTCGCGTTCTCATGTACTGCAGCCGGTCAAATCAAAAGAGCTTCAGTGTAAAGCAAATCCGGTGTGACGAAAAAGGGGGCGAGAAAAGGGTTTTTAACAGGCTAAAAACCCTTTTACTGCGCTTCACGCTCAGGGAAGCACAATGAGGCGAGGAGGCTGACTTATTTACCCGCTTTGGTCGACGTCGTGGTTGAGGTGCTGCTGCTGTTACCATCACCGCCGCCACCGCCTGCGGTCGCCAGCGCTACGCCCAACAGCGCGCCAATGGCACCAATACCGATGGCATTGGAGTTGCCCTGAGCGGTTGTGGTGGCCTGTGCACCGGCGGCTTCACCGGCTGCAGGGGCGGCATAACTTTGGCTGATGCTGGACAAGGCCAGTACGCTCAGCAGTAAGATCGTTTTTTTCATGTTTTCCCCGTAAAGCGACAGATTGGCGTTGCTTTAGTCTGGGTGATATCAGGCAGTACGCAAAGTGAGCTTTACTGATTGAATTATTGGACTTTAGCTGCAAGTGGACTCATTAAAAGCGGATCTCATACTAATCCGAGAACGGTCGCGTATTATCCTGTTTTTTTGCGGAAGAATATGCTGTTATCAGAGTCATAAACCGCAGCTTGCCGGAGAAGCGGGCAATAACAGATTCGATTTAAGTCAAATTTTCTGGCAACCCGTTGTTTTTGTTAGCGCGATTATCACTGGTACGGTGTTAAAACCAGTAAATAGCGGAATTTTAGCCAATATTTCAGATTTGCCGTATTCTGTCCCACGGAGGACGAAACGGAACGGCTTCTCCGTCAGCAGAACGTGAATTTAAATATAAGCTGCTGTTTAATATGCTTTGTAACAATTTTGACTAGAATATAAACCATTAAACACTGTCGCTGTGCCACATGTTTTTTTAACAATATTGGCTCAGGCAATCGCGCCTTTGGGAGTTAAAAATGCAAGAAAACTACAAGATCCTGGTCGTCGATGACGATATGCGTTTACGCGCTCTGCTTGAACGCTACCTTACCGAACAAGGCTTTCAGGTGCGCAGTGTCGCCAACGCCGAGCAGATGGATCGTCTGTTAACCCGCGAATCCTTCCATTTGATGGTGCTGGATCTGATGCTGCCTGGCGAAGATGGGCTGTCGATTTGCCGTCGTCTGCGTAGCCAGAGCAACCCCATGCCTATCATCATGGTCACGGCTAAGGGTGAAGAAGTGGACCGTATCGTGGGGCTGGAAATCGGTGCGGACGACTATATTCCCAAGCCATTCAACCCGCGTGAACTGCTGGCGCGCATTCGTGCCGTGCTGCGTCGTCAGGCCAATGAGCTGCCCGGTGCGCCTTCGCAGGAAGAAGCGGTCATCGCGTTTGGTAAGTTCAAGCTCAACCTGGGCACGCGGGAAATGTTCCGTGAAGATGAACCTATGCCGTTAACCAGCGGCGAATTCGCCGTGCTTAAGGCGCTGGTGAGTCACCCACGTGAGCCGCTGTCGCGCGATAAACTGATGAACCTGGCCCGCGGTCGTGAATACAGCGCCATGGAGCGTTCCATTGACGTTCAGATCTCTCGCCTGCGCCGCATGGTGGAAGAAGATCCGGCTCACCCACGCTACATCCAGACCGTTTGGGGCCTGGGTTACGTCTTTGTACCGGACGGCAGTAAAGCATGAGGCGGTTGCGCTTCTCGCCACGAAGTTCGTTTGCCCGCACCCTGCTGTTGATCGTTACCTTGCTGTTTGTCAGCCTGGTAACGACCTACCTGGTGGTGCTGAACTTCGCCATTCTTCCCAGCCTGCAACAGTTCAATAAGGTTCTGGCGTATGAAGTCCGTATGCTGATGACGGACCGTCTACAACTGGAAGATGGCACGCAGCTGGAAGTGCCACCCGCGTTTCGCCGCGAAATCTATCGTGAACTGGGTATTTCGCTCTATACCAATGCGGCAGCAGAGGAGAGCGGACTGCGCTGGGCACAGCACTATAAGTTCCTCAGCGATCAGATGGGGCAGCAGCTTGGTGGCCCGACCGATGTGCGCGTCGAGGTTAATAAAAACTCCCCGGTTGTCTGGTTAAAGACCTGGCTGTCGCCCGATATCTGGGTGCGCGTGCCGCTGACTGAAATTCATCAGGGTGATTTCTCGCCGCTGTTCCGCTATACCCTGGCGATAATGTTGCTGGCGATCGGCGGGGCCTGGCTATTTATCCGCATACAAAACCGCCCGTTGGTGGACCTGGAACACGCCGCACTGCAGGTCGGCAAAGGCATTATCCCGCCGCCACTGCGTGAGTATGGCGCGTCAGAAGTGCGCTCGGTCACGCGCGCGTTCAACCAGATGGCGGCAGGCGTTAAACAGCTCGCTGACGACAGAACGTTGCTCATGGCGGGCGTCAGCCACGATTTACGTACGCCGTTGACCCGTATTCGCCTCGCCACGGAGATGATGAACGAGCAGGATGGCTATCTGGCCGAATCGATCAATAAAGACATCGAAGAGTGCAATGCCATCATCGAGCAGTTCATTGACTACCTGCGCACCGGTCAGGAAATGCAGACCGAACTGGCCGACCTGAACAGCGTTTTAGGTGAAGTGGTGGCCGCAGAAAGCGGTTACGAGCGTGAAATCGAAAATGCGGTGATGGCGGAAGAGTTGATGCTGGAGATTAATCCCCTTTCCATTAAACGTGCGCTGGCTAACCTGGTGGTGAACGCAGCACGTTATGGAAATGGCTGGATCAAGGTCAGCAGCGGTCGGGAACTGCATCGCGCCTGGTTCCAGGTTGAAGACGATGGCCCGGGTATTAAACCCGATCAACTGGCCCATTTGTTCCAGCCCTTTGTGCGCGGTGACAGTGCGCGTAGCACCAGCGGTACCGGTCTGGGACTGGCTATCGTGCAGCGTATTATCGATGCACATCAGGGTTCGCTGGAAATTGGCGACAGTGAGCGGGGAGGATTACGCATCCGTGCCTGGCTGCCGTTAGCAGAAACCCCGGAAGCGGTTCAAAACAGCGGCAATCTTTCGCTGAGCTAAAACAACGGCGCGGCGGTTCAGGCCGCGCCGTGGCGATTAGCGCTGTGGACCGGCTTTAACCAACGCGGCACCTGCCGCATTATCGGTATACTTCTCAAAGTTAGTGATAAAACGCTGGGCCAAATCATCCGCCGCAGCGTGCCACTTCGCTTCACTTTCCCAGCTACGACGTGGATCCAGGGTGTCTTCATCCAGATCGCCCAGGGTTTTAGGGACCTGAAGGTTGAATACCGGCAGCGTTTCCGTTGGCGCATCATCCAGTTCACCGGCCAGAATCGCGTTGATAATGGCGCGGGTATTTTTCAGCGAAATGCGTTTTCCACTGCCGTTCCAGCCGGTGTTAACCAGATAAGCCTGCGCACCGGCCGCTTCCATGCGCTTTACCAGCACTTCTGCATACTGCGTGGGGTGCAGTGTCAGGAAGGCGGCACCAAAGCAGGCTGAGAATGTTGGCGTGGGGGCGGTCACACCACGTTCCGTGCCGGCAAGCTTGGCGGTGAATCCCGACAGGAAATGGTACTGCGTCTGCTCTGGCGTTAAACGGGAGACCGGAGGCAGTACGCCAAAGGCATCGGCGGTCAGGAAAATCACCTTCTTCGCATGACCTGCTTTGGAAACCGGCTGCACGATATTATCGATGTGATGAATCGGATAGGAGACGCGGGTGTTTTCGGTTTTGCTGTCATCCGCAAAATCGATACTGCCGTCTTCACGCACCACCACGTTTTCCAGCAGCGCATTGCGGCGAATGGCGCGGTAGATTTCGGGCTCGGCCTGCTCAGAAAGATTAATCGTTTTGGCGTAGCAGCCGCCTTCAAAGTTAAACACGCCGTCATCGTCCCAGCCGTGTTCATCATCGCCAATAAGCTGGCGATCCGGATCGGTAGACAATGTGGTTTTACCCGTGCCGGACAGACCAAAGAACACCGCCACGTCACCGGCTTTACCCACGTTGGCCGAGCAGTGCATTGACGCAATGCCTTTCAGTGGGAGCAGGTAGTTCATGATTGCGAACAGCCCTTTTTTCATCTCCCCGCCATACCAGGTGCCGCCAATCAGCTGCATCCTTTCCGTCAG
Organism: Pantoea sp. SGAir0180; assembly: GCF_043546245.1. NCBI lineage: Bacteria > Pseudomonadati > Pseudomonadota > Gammaproteobacteria > Enterobacterales > Erwiniaceae > Pantoea > Pantoea sp. SGAir0180. The sequence goes on from NZ_CP028071.1 coordinate 4,098,398, forward strand.
GTTAAAGGCCACGAAGTTCTCAGAATGCAGTCCCTGCGCCTGCCAGTCCGGATTGGTGCATTTTGCGCCGTTCATGACCACAAAATCCGGCGTGAAGTTATCCAGTTCGGCAGCGCTGGGCTGGATAAACATGTTTTTCACAAAGTGTGCCTGCCAGGCCACTTCGGTAATAAAGCGTACGCTCAGGCGTGAGTCAGGATTGGCACCGCAGAAGGCATCCACAATAAACAGACGCTTACCTGAAAGCTGCTGCGTCACGCATTTTTTCAGCGCTTGCCAGGTTTCCTGCGACAGAGGCTGGTTATCGTTTTTTCCGGTGCCTTGATCGTTCCACCACAGCGTATCGCGCGTGGTGTCATCCCGGACGATGTACTTATCCTTAGGCGAGCGCCCGGTAAACACCCCGGTATCGACTGCGATTGCGCCGCTTTGCGTCAGGGTGCCACGCTCAAAACCTTCGAGCTCCGGGCGCATCTCTTCCTGAAATAACGTGTCGTAATCAGGGTTGTGAACCACCTCAGTGGTATCGGTGATGCCCAGATCGGCAAGGGCTTTCGAGGTCAGGCCGTTAACGCGCATTTTACTGCTCCTTAAATCGGTGTCTGTTCTGTACGGGCAAAAAGAGTTTGGGATCGTGTCGGTCAAAGGCCGCCCGGTCAGGCGAGGAGACAGATCGCGCGCAGTGTACTCTACTGAGTCTGAGGGGGAAGGTATGTTCTTTTAAAAATGCGACTCAGGGCGCGTTAAGGTCGTGTTTCGAACGTTTTTAAGATGTTAAGAAAGTAAAAAAAGATAATTTATCAAGTAAATTAAGGGCATAGCAAAGCAGAGGTGAGGGCGGCAGAACCGCCCTGGTCGGATCAGTGAAGACGGTTGCTGTTTTCCACGGAGTTGCTGCGGATACCAGCAATATCGACAGCATCGAAAACATAATGCGATCCGCAATAGTCGCAATGCATATCGATTTTGCCGTCTTCGGCAATAATCTCATCGACTTCTTCCTGCGGCAGCGTTTTCAGGACCTCGCCGCAACGTTCACGCGAGCAGGTACATTTGTAGATCACCGGCTGGGGATCGTAAACGGTCACTTCTTCCTGATGGTACAGTCGCCAGAGCACATCAGTTGCCGGCAGGTCGATCAACTCTTCTGTTTTAATCGTCTCTGTCAACGTAGCGAGATGGTCGAAATCCTCTTTATCCGTGTCCTGCGCGGGCAGAACCTGTAACAGAATCCCGGCGGCGCCTGCATCGCTGGTGCGGATAAACAGTCGGGTTGGCAGCTGTTCTGAACGCATGAAGTAATCTTCCAGGCATTCGCTCAGCGTGTCACCTTCCAGACCGACCACGCCCTGATAGCGCTCACCTTTTTCTGGTGTAATCGTAATCACCAGATAGCCATTGCCCACCATGCTCTTAAGCGTGCTGTCGTCAGGGATCTCGCCTTTCATTCGCGCGACACCGCGTAATTCCTGCTGATTATTCCCATTGATCACGGCCAGCGTCAGCGGACCATCGCCCTGCAACTGCACGGTGATCTCACCATCAAATTTCAGCGTCGCGGTAAGCAGGCTGGTTGCCACCAGTAACTCACCCAGCAGGGTTTGCACAGCGGGTGGATAATCGTGGTTTTTAATGGTTTCACGCCAGGTGTTTGAAACGTTGACCAGTTCGCCGCGAACAGCAGCATTTTCAAACAGATAACGGCGCAGTTGATCGTTTACAGACATAATTTTTCTCTCTTTGGGCGGGCGGTGAGCGGCATCAAGGCCTGTCTTACTCATCACCCGATAACTTAAATTTCATCAAATCGCGGCGCTCTTTTTTGTCAGGCCGGCGATCGGGATGGGGCATAGTCAGCGCATTCATTTTGCGCGCCAGCGCCATTTTTTCGCGCTTCTCAATGCTGGCGTCCGTTTCACGATAAAGCTGCTGCGCTTCACTGGCCGGGCGCCGCTGTTCGCTGATCCCGGTAATTACGACGGTACGTTCATCATTGCCCTGGCGCAGTGTTAGCTCCGCATCACGTTCAACCAGCTTACTTGGTTTGCTGCGCTGACCATTGTAATGAACCTTACCGCCTTCAATCATCTCGCGCGCAATGGAACGGGTTTTATAGAACCGCGCCGCCCAAAGCCATTTATCAAGACGAACACCGTCTTCAGATTTTTCTTTCATAGCTGCTCCCAGGCCTGGATCACTGTGCAATAATGGCTTATCGCATAGTGACGCTGAAAGGGTTGTTCGGGACGACCGGAATCAGGATTACGGATGCCTAAACACCAGCCGATTCCCCAGGATTTAGCGACATCAAGAAGGATTTCGTTGTCATCAATGAACAATGTTCGTGATGCATCAAAGCCCGTGTGTTGCGCGACCGCCTGCCACAAACGTTGATCTTCTTTCGGATAGCCAAAGATATGGGTGGAAAGTAATAAATCAAGGTGTGGTGCTAAACCTGTTTGTCGTCGTTTAACGTCCAGATTCCAGGGATGCGCATTGGTCAGCAGAATAGTGCGCTTACCTGCGCGCCGCAGCATCTGCAGAAAAGGCAGCGTATCGGGCCGTAAGCGGACGCGATGACGGTGTGCCCAGAGCATCGCGTGGATATCCAGTTGCAGGGCCTCTGACCAGTAGTCCAGACAATACCAGTTTAGCGTATGGGACACGGCCTGATATTTTTCTTCCATCAACTGCCGCGCGTGTTTGACAGGGATGCCCCGATGCGCGCTCAGCGCATCCGGCACCTGTTCCCGCCAAAAGACGCGGTCAAACGCCAGATCCAGTAACGTGCCGTCCATATCCAACAGCACGGTATCAATATCAGAACCGTTACACATCATGGCGGATTTAACCATTGCCTTTTCGCGCAACAGGGTAGCACAGTTGCAGGCCGGTCAGAATACGGAGCGCACGCCCTGTATAGTGCTGAGGGAAGGGTTAAAGCACGTGTCGTAGTATTGCTGAATCGCGAGCATACGCTGACGATTCAGATGCATACGACGCAGCGCCAGCAGGCCGTTAGTGAGGCCACAGGCCAGGAGCACGATTAACAGCAAGGCGGCACCGAGATAGCGCCATTTTGCCATCGCATCAGGTTCATTATGCAGGGCGATATGGCGCGTGCCGTTGGCATCTGTGTAGATGTTCGTGATGATGCCCGTCGCGCTGAACGGCGTGTGCAACAGCAGTGAGGACAGACGTTGCAGCTCCTGCCATTGTGAGGCCGCATCCAGATCAAACAAGGGAACCGCGGGCTGAGGCTGGTTGACTAACTGATGCCCTTCGTCGCTGACAATCACAAACCCGCCCGGCGGTGGGCTGTTGAGATTTTCTGTGGCACGACGCGTTTCACGATAAAAGAAGGTCGACGTCGCGGTGTGCACCAGATTTTCCAGCGCTTCCGCGCTGACAGGGCGCAGCAGGACATTCATCCCGTTAAGTTGACCGGAATCGGCGCGGCTGACTAATGTGTCCCAGTCTTTGGCATTGCCCAAATTCACCAACGCGTTTTTAAGCCGAACACAGTCCTGTGCCTGGCTGCACAGCGCCTGCGTTTTCAACACCAGATCGGAAAAGTCATCCAGCAAAATCATGCCTGATTTCTGAATCGCAGACGCTAACTGCGGATTCAGTTTGGGGTCCGTATTGGTTTCGGGATGCAGCTGTTTTGTGGTGGTTTCCAGAAGCGCGGAGGCTTTCTCAATAATATCTGAGTGAGGCAGTGGCAGAGGCGTAGCGTTATTCCAGTAGATCTGCGAGCAGTCGAACGGCATGTAGATATAAGTGCGATTGCTTTGATAATTGCCCGGCACGGCACACATGCCGGTCCCGGTAACCTTCAGGCTGTCACCCACTTTCAAATCTTCACGACTCAGTTGATTGACGCTACTGACATCAAGGCTGTCAGTACCTTTTACCCATGCAAGGCTGAGCTTGATGGGCATACTGAGCGGTATCCAGGTGAGTAAGAAGGCCAGAACAATAAAGGCACCGCAGGCCAGAACGACATTTTTCCGCCAGCGCTGAAGCGGAAAGTTTTTTACCTCGTCCTGCAAAGAAAGAAAACGGCCCTGACGCACCACCTGACGGTTAAGATAAATTTCGACGTCTGTAACCTGTCCCAGGTCGTGTGCGACGTAAGGCTGCCAGTGCGCAGGATAAATCAGGTCGATAATTCCCAGCGTGATGTTGCTCTGCTCTTGATTGGACTCGCCAAACAAGCCCCAGCGTTTTGGCGCGCCGCGCAGGCAGTGGATCTCACGCAGACCATTTTCACCGGGAATCCGGTACATTAACCACAGACTTGCGGCGACCATCGCGCTGGCAATCACCACCAGCCAGATCATCAGACTTGTGGGTAATAACAAACCAATAAAAAACATCATCAACGCAAACGAGATGATAACGGCCTCGCGCGTGCCATCCGGGCGGGACAGTCGATACTCTTCCAGGGTTTCTTTGCGCACCCGAACTAACTCAACGTTTTCGCTTTCGGCCTTACGGATAGAGGCATTTGTGGATGCCGGACGTATCAGATTAGGCAGTGACTGCTGATCAATCGCGTAATCCACCAGCGAGTGGCCGTTTAACGAAATGATGAGTGGGATCGATTGCGTACGGATCAACTCAACGTAATTTTCATCGGTGATGTACTGTTCCCACAGCGGCGGCAAATGGACTTCAACTTCATCCAGATAGTAGCGCCACTTATGCGGATCGTCGGTGGAAAGCCCATAGCGGGTAATCGCGCGGGTAACCGGATAAACATTGTTGCTCTGGGCGGTCAGCACCAGCTTTTCGTGCCGACGACGGGATTCACCAGGGCTGAGAATACGGGGTTGTTTTTCCAGGGCGGCAAGATACTGCTCTACGGCTCTGCGCTCTCTTTCAGTCAGTTTACGGCAGGGCGGGCTGATGAATGGCAACGGTTTCGCCAACGGCGGCCTGCGCCGCATAGCGTACCAAAATCCAATACCTGCCAGAATTGAACAGGTTAGCACTAAGGCCAATATAATAATTATTGTGCTCATGCTTTGCTCAATTCAGCCAAAATACTGCCTTCACTTTAGACTTACGTCCCCAGACGCGCCCCTGATTTCAGGCGATTGATGGGAGGTTAAACAACTCTGACAAGTTTAACAACAAACAAAATTGTACTGTAAATCATTTGATTAGGCGTTATTACAGCACACAGTGCCAGAATAGTAACTATCATGCACATAGTATTGTATCGGCATTGTCTGAATTTTGAAGGCAGATATTGACTAACGCAAATTTTTTGTGCCCGAAATAGAGCCGTTATTGCATAGAGAAAACGTGGGCTGCGTAACCGGATGACGTCATTGAGTCGCACAATGCTCCACGGTTAGGTATGCTAATTCGCTACGGAGTGCTGGCGCAGCAAGTTTGAGGCTGATATGAAAAAGTCGTTAAAAAAACCTGACATCCTCAATGTAGAAACCGTAGCACGTTCACGGTTGTTTACTGTCGAAGCGGTCGACCTGGCCTTCAGCAATGGCGCCCGGCGCATTTATGAACGCATGAAACCGTCGGAACGCGAGGCAGTCATGATTGTGCCCATTATTGATGATCATCTGATTCTGATCGAAGAGTATGCCGTGGGCCTGGAAAGCTATGAACTGGGCTTTCCAAAAGGCTTAATCGATCCGGGTGAAACGGTCAATCAGGCGGCCGACCGTGAACTGAAAGAGGAAGCGGGATTCGGGGCTGGCCAGTTGACTTTGCTGGGTAAACTGACGATGGCACCGTCCTATTTTTCCAGCAAGATGAACATTGTGGTTGCAGAAGGGCTTTACCAGGAGAAGCTGGAAGGGGATGAGCCTGAGCCGCTGGTGGTCCACCGTTGGCCGTTAAGCAACATGCTGGCGTTACTGCAGGAGCCTGATTTCCGCGAAGCGCGCAACGTCAGTGCGTTGTTTATGGTGCGTGAGTGGCTGGTGAAGCAGGGCCGTCTGCATTACTGATTGAGCACCAGATTTCCGGGCGGTATAAAGCGGAGAGGCGGCCAGGCCGCCTCTCACGTTTATCAGAACAGTTCGTGACTTTCGCCATTGTCCATGATGGTCGTGCCTGCATCATGAACCGAATATTCGGTTGGCTGTGTTCCGTTGATAAAGTACTCCTGACGTGTGTTTCCTCCGCCATTGGCCAGCTTGCCCGTACTGCGGTCAATGGTCACGGTAACAATGCCCTCAGGCGGCGTTAACGGCTGAACAGGAACACCTTCAAGGGCCACCTTCATAAAGTCATCCCATGCAGGTTGTGCACTCTTCGCCCCGCCTTCATAGCCCGAAATCTGATCGGGAATGGCACCAGAAAGCGTACTGCGACCCAGATCGCGACGCGCATCATCGAAGCCGATCCACACCGAGGTCACCACGCCCGGGCCGTAACCCGAGAACCAGGCATCTTTGGAGCTGTTAGTCGTCCCTGTTTTCCCGCCGATATCATTACGTTTCAGGTCGCGTCCGGCACGCCAGCCGGTGCCCATCCAGCCTGGCTCACCAAAAATATTACTGTTCAGTGCGCTTTTGATCAGGAAGGACAGCGGTGTGTTAATCACGTGCGGCGCATACTGCTGCTCGCCACCCTGCTGAGGCTGGGCGGGCACTTGCTCCAGCTCAGGCTGCGGCACGGCTTGATTTTGCTGTGGGGCGGACGGGGCAACGTTCTCAACGCTTTCCGCATTCAGCGCCAGCGCTTTTTTGGTTTCACCGTAGATCACCGGTAAGTTGCACTGCGGACAGGCAATTCTGGGTTTCTCTTCGAAAACGGTCTGTCCCTGTTCATTTTCGATCTTACTGATGAAGTAAGGATCGATCAGGAAGCCGCCGTTAGCCATGACCGAATAGCCCCGCACGACCTGCAGCGGTGTGAACGACGCGGCACCCAGGGCCAGCGATTCGGTATGCACAATATTCTGTGCCGGGAAGCCAAAACGCTGGAGATACTCTGCGGCGTAATCCACGCCCATTGCACGCATGGCACGAACCATGACAACGTTTTTAGACTGCCCCAGCCCCTGACGCAGACGAATCGGACCATCGTAAGTGGGCGGAGAGTTCTTTGGACGCCAGTCCGCACCGGCACCGGCATCCCAGCGAGAAATCGGTACGTCGTTCAGAATGGAGGCCAGCGTTAACCCGCGATCCATCGCCGCGGTATACAGGAACGGCTTGATGTTTGAACCCACCTGGCGCAGCGCCTGAGTCGCGCGGTTAAACATGCTCTGGTTGAAGTCAAAGCCCCCGACCAGTGCGCGAACCGCACCGTTATTAGGGTCCAGTGAAACCAGCGCCGAGTTCACATCCGGTACCTGGCCTAGCCACCATGTATCGCCGACCTGGCGTACCCAGATCTGCTGGCCCGGCTGAAGCACCTGTGCAATGCTTTTGGGTGTCGGGCCCTGTACTGTGTCCGATTTAAAGGCACGCGCCCAGCGCACGCCCGCCATCGTCAGTGACACATTGCTGCCATCCTTCATCATGACGGTAGCTTCGTCACTCTGGACATGCGTTACGACGGCCGGATGAAGCGGCCCGTACAGAGGCAGATTTTTTAATGCTTTAACAATCTGCGTTTGCCCCCAGGCTGGCTCGCCGACTTTCCACAGCACGCTGGTAGGGCCGCGATAGCCGTGACGCATATCGTAGGCGATGACGTTGTTCTGCACGGCTTCCTGCGCGGATTCCTGCAGACGGCGCGTCACGGTGGTGTAAACCTTGTAACCATCGGTATACGCATTATCGCCATAGCGTTTCACCATTTCCTGGCGCACCATCTCGGTCAGATAGGGCGCGGAGAAGACGATTTTCGGGCCATGATAGCTGGCGACCAGCGGCGCATTACGTGCTTCATCATATTGCTGCTGGGTGATGTATTTCTGGTCCAGCATACGAGCCAGCACCACATTGCGCCGGGCGACAGCACGACTGTGGGAATACAGCGGGTTAAAGGTTGACGGGGCTTTCGGCAGCCCGGCGATGGTCGCCATTTCACTCAACGACAGCTCGCCAACGGGTTTGCCAAAATACACCTGCGAGGCTGCGCCAACGCCATAAGCCCGGTAGCCGAGATAGATTTTATTCAGGTAAAGCTCAAGAATTTCGTCTTTATTCAGCAACTGCTCAATGCGAATCGCCAGAAAGGCTTCCTTTACCTTACGCATCAGGGAGCGTTCCGGACTGAGGAAAAAGTTACGCGCCAGTTGCTGTGTGATGGTACTGGCCCCCTGGGACGCATGGCCTGAAACCAGCGCAACGCTGGCGGCACGGAAAATCCCGATGGGATCCACACCGTGATGCTCATAGAAGCGGCTGTCTTCCGTCGCAATAAACGCATGGACCATGTCAGGTGGAACCTGCTGCAGGCTAAGCGGAATACGGCGCATTTCACCATACTGGGCGATAAGATCGCCGTCGGCGCTGTAAACCTGCATAGGGGTTTGCAAACGCACATCTTTCAGTGTGTTAACGTCGGGTAACTGGGGCTCTATATATTTGTACAAACCATAAATCGAGCCAGCTCCCAGCAAGATGCAACACACTGCAAGGATTAATAAATACTTTACGAACTTCACCTGAGATTTCCCATCTGTTGTCGTTTGGGCAGTTTATAAGCAACCGCGCAGTAGTATAAAGGCAAGCCAGACGCTTTGATATGTCCATTTTTCCGGACGATAAGGAGATCGCGCGCATGGCTTTTCACACCTGGCAAATTGGACTGGATATTCAGAACCGGCAGTGCTGTGCCCTTGCCATCCTGCGTCGTCGCCGGGGTTGGCAATTATGCCACTGGTGGCAGCAACGGCTGCCGCAAGATACGTTAAGAAACGGTGTGCTGCAATCTTCCCCTGCATTGCTGTCTGTATTAAGCCAGTGGCGTAAGGTGTTACCACGGCGCTATACGTTACGGGTCTGTCTTCCCGCGCACCTGGCACTACAGCAACCGCTTTCTCTACCTGATCCGCCCTTAAAAGAACCCGCACTGGGCCGCTTTGTCCAGGCATCCGCTCAGCGTCTTTTCCCGGTGGACCCCAGTGAACTGGCCCTGGATTACCGTGTCGATACCAACCTGGAACGGCTAAGCGTCACGGCTGCACGGCGGGATGTCGTTACGCAGTGGCGGACACCGCTGGAGCAGGCCGGCCTTAAATGCTCTGTGTTTGAACTGGCGACGAACGCACTCAACATCGTCGCAGAACAGGCGCAACTGGCTGCGGGAAGTGTAGTGGTTTTACGTCAGGATGCACGTTACCTGTGGAGCGATGGCGTCAACGCCGCACTTTTTGCCGGAGAGGGTGATTTTGACGCGCTACGTGAGCAGGCTTTTCCCCACGCGACGTCGCTTTATTATTGTGATGCCGATAACGCATTGCCGCCGGCTGGCACGGTGCCGTTTTCTCCCCTGCAAACATTTCGCTATCAGCAGCCACCTTTGCCCGCGCATCCGGGGGCCTTCGTCCTGGCCGCCGGGCTGGCGTTGCGGAAAGAGGATTGCTGATGGTCGCTGTGAACCTTCTTCCCTGGCGGCACTGGCGCTGGCAGCGTCAACGGCGTCAGAGCTTACGTATGCTGGCTGTCACATCAGGACTGGTCGTGCTGCTGGTGGCAGGGCAGTGCTGGCGGGATCATAAGGCGCTCAGACGGGTTCAGCGTCAGCATGTCGGCCTCAGTCATGCCCTTAAGGCCGCTGAACAGCAGGTGGTGCAGCAACAGCGACTGCTGAAACAACTGGATGAGGCGCAGCAGCGCCGCCACTGGCTGCACCAGCAGAGCAGGCAGTTTCACGTCTGGCAGCAACTCTGGCTTGCGTTGCCTGCTTTGCTGCCTGACGGGCTGTGGTTAACGCGACTGGATAAACGGGAAACGTCGTTACAGCTGGAGGGCAAAGCGCAGCATATGCAGGAGATTCGCGTCTTTCGTCAGCGCTTAAGCGATGTGGCGCTGTTTTCACAGATCAAACAAGGCAATGTGCAACGCCAGCCTGAAGGGGAGTATCGCTTCGTCTTGCATATTCGCCTTAAGGAGGCGACTAGTGAGTAGCCTTACCGGGCACTGGATGCGGTTAGCTCCACCGCTGCGTTATGGCAGCCTGTTGGCGGGCGCGGTCTGCCTGCTGTGTGTGGCCTGGTGGACCGTGCTACAGCCGCAAAAACGGGTGCTGGCTGATGCCAGGCATCAATGCGTGCAGCAGCAGGCGCACCTGCAACAGCTGCAGCGACAGTTTGCCCGCTATCCCGCCCTTGCTGTTTTACAGGCACAACTTCAGCAGATTCAGATGGAAAAGCCAGCTGCGTCATCGACGCTGGAGGCGATTATCGCAGAACGGGGTGCAGCGCTTGAGCAGTGGCTGCCCGATGAACAGCCTCGAGCCCTCACTTTCCATCTGCAATGGGCCCAGTTTCCGCCGTTGTTTTCAGCGCTTTCAACGTCTGCAACGGCGTTTCCTGATCGCTTTCAGTTAACCGCTCATTCTGACTATCTGGTGGCGCAACTCTGGCTGGACGCTGATGAAACCCATTAGTGTTGTTCTGCTGTTACTCAGCTGTGGCGCTGGCGTTGCGCAGGCACGGGATCCGTTTCGTCCCCTTCCTGGCGCGGCTTGCCTGGCGGAGGTTGAACCTCTCAGCGAATGGCGTTTGCAGGGCATCATTGGTCGTGCTCCCCGGTTTCAGGGCTGGCTACTGACGCCACAGGGCAAATCTGTTCACGTCCTGAGCGACCAGCCTTTTCCGTTGTTCCCCTGGCAAACCCTCCGGTTTACTTCCCGTTCGCTTCAGCTATTTATTCCGGGCAGTTGCCCGGCCCAACGTTTCACGTTTCATCTCAAAGGACGCCTGCATGATAAGGATAGCGATTCTGACACTCCTGCTGTTTTGCCAAATCCCCGCTCACGCCAGCCCTGATGAGGGCCTGAGCCTCGCGTTTGATGATGCGCCGATTGAGCGCATTTTACAGGCGCTGGCTGATTACCAGCAGATCAACCTGATGATCTCCCCTGAGGTTAACGGAACGCTGTCACTGCGGCTGGACAACGTCTCCTGGCAACAGGCACTGTCGCTGGTCGCGCGGATGGCGCAACTGACTGTGCTGGAAGAAGATAACGTTCTGCTGGTTTATCCCGAGCGTTGGCAGCAGCAGCGGCGCGAAGCAGAAAAGGTACAACAGGCGGAAGCGCGTCAGCAGCGTCCTTTAATGCAGCGCAGGATCAACCTGCTCTATGCCAGTGCCAGTGAGGTGCATCGCAGCCTGCAAGGGGAACGCCAGTCGCTTATGACATCGCGCGGGAGCGCCTCTGTGGACACGCGCACCAACAGCCTGTTGCTGCGCGACACTGAACCGGCGCTGCAAGACACGGAGCGCTGGATTCAGGCGCTGGATGTGCCGCTGGAACAGGTTGAGCTGGCGGCCCATATCGTGACGATTAGTGAAGAGAATCTGCATGAGCTGGGCGTCAACTGGCGACTGTCTGAGGATAGTGAAAGCCTCAGCCGGGCTTTACATCACCCGCTTCTGGCTATTCCCCTGGGGCTGACCTCGCCCGCTGTTTCGCTGGGCGTCACGTTGTCGCGGACAGGCGGCAGAGTGCTGGATCTGGAGCTCAGTGCGCTGGAGCAGGAAAACCAGGTTGAAATCATCGCCAGCCCACGGCTTTTTACGTCGCATCAGCAAACCGCGTCGATTAAACAGGGCACCGAAATCCCTTATGAAGTCTCAGCCGGTAACAGCGGCGCAACCAGTATCGAATTCAAAGAAGCGGTGCTGGGCATGGAAGTCACGCCCACCGTTTTAGGCAGTGGCCGCATTCAGTTGAAAATACGTATCAGCCAGAACGTGCCGGGGCGCGCGGTTCAGACCAGCGCCTCGCAGGTGCTGTCGATTGATAAGCAGGAAATGGAAACGCAGGTGACGGTTAACGACGGGCAAACACTGGCCCTGGGCGGTATTTTCCATCAGCAGCGCACTCAGGGGCAAACGCAGGTGCCGTTACTTGGCCGTCTGCCTGTCGTGGGGGGATTATTCCGCCAGCAGGCTGAAGAACATAAAAAACGCGAGCTGGTGATCTTCATGACGCCGCGATTGGTCAGGGAAGCAGCGCTTACGGCACGATAAAACGGAAAATGTGCCCTTAAAGTTTAACTGCGTTGACGCAGGACAGGAATTAGCTTACAAGGTTTAGCGATTTTTAACACGTTGTAAGCGTCTGAGTTGGAAGAACCCGGCAAGCAGATGAGCGAATTCCTCTGTACGCAGTCATGTCACAACGCTTTACTGACGCCTTACAGTTTCGCGAACAACAGGCCAATTCAGAAATGGATGTGCTGTAAGCAATATAATCGGTTGCCAAACAGCCTTGAGTGTTGAGATAATTTTTCGTCTGACTCTTGCTAACGCTCATGAGGTCTCAGTTCCTGTCCCGCCAGTAAAATGCTGAAAGCGGGGTATCATTAACGAATTCTTAGTAATACCGACAAAATGGCAGAGAAACGCAATATCTTTCTGGTTGGGCCGATGGGTGCCGGCAAAAGCACTATTGGCCGTCAGTTGGCTCAGCAACTCAATATGGAGTTCTTCGATTCCGATCAGGAAATTGAGCGACGCACCGGAGCGGATGTGGGCTGGGTTTTTGACGTTGAAGGCGAAGCTGGCTTCCGCGATCGTGAAGAAAAAATCATCAATGAACTGACCGAGAAGCAGGGCATCGTCCTGGCGACCGGCGGTGGCTCCGTAAAATCCCGGGAAACACGTAATCGTCTCTCCGCCCGCGGCGTCGTGGTTTATCTTGAAACCACTATTGAGAAACAACTGGCACGTACGCAGCGTGACAAAAAACGCCCCTTACTGCAGGTCGAGTCGCCACCGCGTGAAGTACTTGAAGCGCTGGCAGCTGAACGCAACCCGCTGTATGAAGAGATCGCCGATGTTACCATCCGCACTGACGATCAAAGTGCAAAAGTGGTGGCGAATCAGATTATCCACATGTTGGAAAAAAGTTGATCCAACGTTTGAAAGCTCTTTGACAGGTATCGAGCATCATGGAGAAGATCACCGTTTCATTGGGGGAACGCAGTTACCCCATCACTATCGCCGCCGGACTGTTTAATGATCCGGCTTCTTTTTGGCCGTTAAAAGCGGGTGATAATGCCATGCTGGTCACGAACGAGACGCTGGCACCGCTTTACCTGGATAAGGTCACGGCGCGGCTAAAGGCGGCGGGAGTGAAGACGGATCAGGTGATTTTGCCCGACGGTGAGCAGCACAAAACGCTGGCGGTGATGGATCAGGTTTTTACCGCCCTTCTGCAAAAGCCCCACGGGCGCGATACCACGCTGGTGGCGCTGGGTGGGGGCGTGATTGGCGATCTTACCGGTTTTGCTGCGGCAAGCTATCAACGTGGTGTGCGGTTCATTCAGGTGCCGACCACGCTGCTGTCTCAGGTTGACTCGTCGGTTGGCGGAAAAACGGCGGTTAACCATCCTCTTGGCAAAAACATGATAGGTGCGTTTTACCAGCCCGCTTCGGTCGTGATTGATACGGAATGTCTCCGGTCACTGCCTCCGCGTGAGCTGGCGTCCGGTCTGGCTGAAGTGATTAAATACGGCATCATTCTGGACGGTGAATTCTTTCACTGGCTTGAGCAAAATCTTGATCGCCTCCTGGCACTGGATGAAGCCGCGCTGGCCTGGTGCATCCGTCGTTGCTGTGAGCTGAAAGCCGAGGTTGTCGCCGCGGATGAGCGTGAAAACGGTCAGCGCGCATTACTGAATCTGGGTCATACTTTTGGCCATGCCATTGAAGCGCATATGGGCTATGGCAACTGGTTGCATGGTGAAGCGATTGCCGCTGGTATGGTGATGGCGGCGCGAACCGCGCAACGTCTTGGTCAGTTCAGCGAGCAGGATTGCGAACGCGTTATCGCGTTACTGCAGCGCGCCGGTTTGCCGGTAAACGGACCGGTTGAGATGCAGGCCGAAGACTATTTGCCCCATATGATGCGCGATAAAAAAGTGCTGGCGGGCGAATTACGTCTGATACTGCCTTTGGCGATAGGCCGCGCTGAAGTGCGTGGTGGCGTGGCTCATGATATGGTGATGGCGGCAATTAATGACTGCCAGAAATCTTGATATTCAGCAGGTAAGTGGTGACGCGACGCGCGGGTGCGCAGTGCGAACGGCCGCTTTACGGAGGAGGCAAAATGGATGAGTTCAAACCGGATGATGAGTTAAAACCTGACGCCAGTGACCGTCGTCCCTCGCGCCCACGTAAATCGTCCTCTGCGACGAAAGCTCCGGTCTCGCGCCAGCACGTCATGATGGGCGTCGGTATCCTTGTGTTGCTGCTGCTCGTGCTGGGCATTGGCTCAGCGCTCAACGGCGCTGACGACAGCAAATCCGCGTCGTCCGCTACTGACAAAGGCACCGCCACCAGCGGGGCCGCAGGATCGGGCAACGGAAAAAATATTGATCTCAGTGGCTCCACCGCCATGAGCGGCGGTCAGAACGCCACGGGAATAGCACAGCCTTCCACCGGCACTCCGAATGCAGCAGGAGCGGAACCGGCAGCGGGGGCGACAAATGCGCCACGTGATATTTCCATGCCACCGGTTGCATCCACACCCACGCAGGCAGCCCCGGTTGAAACCCCGGCTAATCAGCAACGCATTACATTACCCGGCGACCTGAACAGCGCATTGACCAACCAGCAACAGCAGGTGGATGGCGCCGCACAGGGTGCAGAAGGCAGCAGTTCTCTGCCGACCGCACCCGCTACGGTGAGTGGGAAAGCAGGTGCAGCGGCGAGTCTTCCCGCTACAGGTCGTCAAAACGCCGCGCAGGCACCCGTCACGCCGCGTCATACGCGTGAGCCTGCCAGAACGGCGTCTAAACCCGCAGCCAGCGAGCATAAAACCCACACAACGCCAGCGTACTCATCCGTGAATAACGCGCCGGCAAAAGCGGCGGGCAGTAGCGCAACGGCCAGCAAATCAGTACCGGGCGGCAACTACACGTTGCAGTTGAGCGGCGCATCTAAAGCGGAAAGCCTGAATGCCTGGGCGAAGAAGCAAAACCTGAGTGCGTACCATGTGTATAAAACCACGCGCAATGGTCAACCCTGGTATGTGCTGGTCAGTGGTTCTTACGCCACGCCGGCCGACGCAAAGCGTGCCGTTGCGACATTGCCTGCAGAGGTACGTGCACAGAATCCCTGGGTGAAACCGGTCAGTCAGGTCAGGAAAGAAGCCAGTCAATAAGTGATGTGGGGCCTGCCCATGCGGGCCCTGTTTTAAGCGCAGATCTGCTGTCGGTTCAACCACAGCCTCACAATAAGATGTAATTACCACGACAGCATGAAAAAAAATCGCGCTTTTTTGAAATGGGCGGGGGGAAAATTTCCCTTAGTCGAAGAGATCCACCGTCATTTGCCGCAAGGTGATTGCCTGATCGAACCCTTCGTTGGCGCGGGCTCAGTGTTTCTTAACACCGATTTTGAACGCTATCATCTGGCCGACATCAACAACGATCTCATCAATCTCTACAATATTGTCAAAACGCGCACGGCGGATTTTATTCGCGATGCGCGTTTACTGTTTACCAGCGAAACAAACAGCGAAATCCGTTATTACCAACTGCGCACGGAGTTTAACCTCAGTCATGACGCTTATCAGCGTGCGCTGCTGTTCCTCTATCTGAATCGCCACTGCTACAACGGCCTGTGCCGCTACAATCTGCGTGGTGAGTTCAATGTGCCGTTTGGGCGCTATCGTAAACCTTACTTCCCGGAAGCCGAGCTGCTCTGGTTTGCCGAACGGGCGCAAAAGGCGACGTTTGTCTGTGAATCCTACGATGTTACCCTGAACAATGCCCAAAAAGGCTCTGTGGTATATTGTGATCCGCCGTACGCGCCGCTGTCCGCAACGGCTAACTTCACGGCTTACCACACCAACAGTTTTAGCCTGCATGAGCAGCAGCATCTGGCGCAACTGGCCGCAAAGCTGGCGTCTGAGAGTCAAATTCCGGTCCTGATTTCTAACCATGATACGGAACTGACGCGTTGCTGGTATCAGGATGCCGTGTTACATGTGGTCAAAGTCCGGCGTTCTATTAGCCGAAGCATAACCGGTCGCACCAAGGTCGACGAACTGCTGGCACTCTATAGCTAGTCTGTTTCGTCCGCGACCAGGGTACTACGCCAGCCATCATGCTGGCGCACAACAGTGGAGAATCGGATGAAACAATATTTGCTGGCCCCTTCCATCCTTTCGGCAGACTTTGCTCGCCTGGGTGAAGACACCGCGAAGGCACTGGCGGCCGGAGGCGACGTGGTTCACTTCGACGTAATGGACAACCACTACGTGCCGAATTTGACGATGGGACCGATGGTGTTGAAAGCGCTGCGTGACTATGGCATCACAGCCCCGATCGATGTGCATCTCATGGTGAAGCCAGTGGACGCGTTAATCCCCGAGTTTGCCAAGGCTGGCGCGACCTACATCACGTTCCACCCCGAAGCGAGCGAGCACGTTGACCGCACGCTGCAGTTAATCAAAGAGCACGGTTGCAAAGCAGGCCTGGTCTTTAATCCTGCCACTCCGCTCAGCTATCTCGACTATGTGATGGATAAACTGGACATCATTTTGCTGATGTCGGTGAACCCCGGCTTTGGTGGTCAGTCATTTATCCCCGGCACGCTCGACAAGCTTCGTGAAGCGCGTAAGCGGATTGATCAGAGCGGCTACAGCATTCGCCTTGAAGTCGACGGTGGTGTGAAGATTGATAACATTGCGCAAATCGCGGCAGCGGGTGCAGATATGTTCGTTGCCGGTTCGGCCATCTTTGGCCATCCGGATTACAAGAAAGTGATCGACGACATGCGGAACGAGCTGGAGAAAGCGAATGGCTCATTTCACTGATATTCGTGGGCTGGCCTTTGACCTGGATGGTACGCTGGTCGACAGCGCGCCGGGGCTGGCGGATGCGATCGATTTGACGCTGGCAGACCTGGCGTTGCCTGCTGCTGGCGTGGCGCGCGTATCAACGTGGATTGGGAATGGTGCCGACGTTATGATGTGCCGTGCGCTGACCTGGGCGCTCGGACGCGAGCCACACCCGGACGAGCAGCGTGATGCGCGTGTGCTGTTTGACAAACATTATGCCAGCACGGTGGAGGCGGGCAGTACCCTGTTTCCTCAGGTCAAAGAGACGCTGACACGGTTACAGGCCACAGGCATGCCGATGGCGATTGTGACCAATAAGCCGACGCCGTTTGTCGCGCCGCTGCTGCAATCGCTGGGAATCGACCAGGCGTTTTCGTTGATCATTGGTGGCGATGATGTGGTGGTTAAAAAACCGCATCCTGCCGCGATTTTTCTGGTGTTGGGTAAATGGGGGCTGCTGCCCTCACAACTGCTGTTTGTCGGGGATTCACGCAATGATATTCTGGCCGCGCAGTCTGCCGGCGTACCCAATGTCGGCATGACGTTTGGCTATAACTATGGTGAACCTATTGCCAGCAGCCAGCCCGATCTGACCCTTGACTCTTTTGACGAACTTTTGCCCGCTATCGGGCTGTAATTTATCAGGACATAAGCATGAGCAAACCCATCGTTTTCAGCGGCGCACAGCCGTCCGGCGAACTGACCATTGGCAACTATATGGGTGCGCTGCGTCAGTGGGTGCAGATGCAGGACGATTTCCACTGCATTTACTGTATCGTCGATCTGCACGCCATCACCGTGCGCCAGGATCCGGTTGCACTGCGTAAAGCCACCTTAGATACGCTGGCGCTCTATCTGGCCTGCGGCATCGATCCCGAGAAGAGCACCATCTTTGTTCAGTCGCATGTGCCGGAACACACGCAGCTCAGCTGGATTCTGAACTGCTACACCTATTTCGGTGAGCTGAGCCGCATGACCCAGTTCAAAGACAAATCCTCACGCTATGAAGAAAACATCAACGCGGGTTTGTTCAGTTATCCGGTGCTGATGGCTGCCGACATTCTGCTTTACCAGACCGCGCAGGTACCGGTGGGTGAAGATCAGAAACAGCATCTTGAGCTGAGCCGTGATATTGCGAGCCGGTTTAATGCGTTGTATGGCGATATCTTTAAGGTGCCGGAGCCGTTCATTCCAAAATCAGGCGCACGCGTGATGTCGCTGCTGGAACCGACGAAAAAGATGTCTAAGTCGGATGATAACCGCAACAATGTGATCGGCCTGCTTGAAGATCCCAAATCGGTGGTTAAAAAGATTAAGCGTGCGATGACCGACTCTGAAGAGCCGCCGGTTATCCGTTATGACATTAAAGAGAAAGCGGGCGTCTCGAATCTGCTGGACATCCTGTCAGGCGTAACCGGTACGCCGGTGACCGCGCTGGAGCAGGCGTTCGAAGGCAAAATGTACGGGCACCTGAAAGGCGCGGTCGCAGAAGCCGTATCGGGCATGCTGACAGACCTGCAGGAACGTTATCATCGCTTCCGCAACGACGAGGCGTTGCTGGAAAAGGTGATGCGTGACGGTGCACAGAAAGCCCGTGCCCAGGCGCAGGAAACCCTGAAAAAAGTCTATGAAGCGGTCGGATTTGTTTCTCAACCCTGATCGGTAACGTTGTAAGTCAAACGGCGAGCGAAGGCTCGCCGTTTTGATTTTCCCCCCGGCGTAATGGGCGGCGCAGGCTGACCACACTGCCGACAAAGGAAAATGACGGCCAGGTACCACGCGCAAACGGAGCGGAACGTGTGCCAACCCTTCTTGCGTTTCGCTTTCGGTAATCATGTCATCTTATTCGTCCCCGACCTTTTGCTCCCGCGCCTGACCTGTCCGCAGAGGCAGGGCGCCGGTTCGGCCTCGTACGCGCTAAGTGATTTAAATAACGAATAAAGTCATCTGGAGCAGGGCAGAGAGATCGTGTTAGCTTTACTTCGCAGCGCTTAACGCATGAGGAGCCCGGAATGACAACAGCACCACTTCGCTGGATAAACAATCTGCGTTTGCCCACCCGGGAAGGGCTGTGGCAGATAGAGATCGTGGAAGGAAAAATCGCCCGCATCACGGCGCAGCCTCAGCAGCTGTCAGCCGAGGGCGCAGCACTCGATGCGGAAGGCGGCCTGGCGTACGCGCCTTTTATTGAGCCTCATATTCACCTGGATACCACCCAAACGGCGGGTGAACCGGCCTGGAATCAGTCCGGCACGCTGTTTGAAGGTATTGAGCGCTGGGCAGAGCGGAAAGCCTTATTAAGTCATGAGGATGTAAAACGGCGCGCGATGCAAACGCTGAAATGGCAGATCGCGAATGGCATACAGTTTGTGCGCACGCATGTGGATGTGTCCGATCCGACGTTAACCGCCCTCAAGGCTATGCTGGAACTGAAAGCGGAGATGGCGCCCTGGATCACGATTCAAATCGTGGCGTTCCCGCAGGAAGGCATTCTGTCTTACCCTAATGGCGAAGCGCTACTTGAAGAAGCGCTGCGACTCGGCGCGGATGTCGTCGGCGCGATTCCCCATTTTGAGTTCACGCGGGAGTACGGCGTGGAATCCCTGCATAAAGCGTTCGCGCTGGCCAACCGTTACGACAGGCTGGTGGACGTGCACTGTGACGAAATTGACGATGAGCAGTCACGCTTCGTCGAAACCGTTGCCGCGCTGGCACACCGTGACGGGATGGGTGCGCGCGTCACGGCAAGCCATACCACAGCGATGCACTCGTATAACGGGGCTTATACTTCTCGTCTGTTTCGCTTACTGAAGCTCTCCGGCATCAACTTTGTTGCCAATCCCCTGGTGAATATTCACCTACAGGGTCGCTTTGACAGCTATCCCAAACGCCGCGGCATTACCCGGGTGAAAGAGCTGCTGGAGGCGGAGATTAACGTCTGTTTTGGCCATGACGACGTGTTCGATCCCTGGTATCCGCTGGGTACAGGCAATATGCTTCAGGTGCTGCATATGGGATTACATGTGTGTCAGCTGATGGGGTACGAGCAAATTAATGCCGGGCTCGATCTGATTACACGCAACAGTGCCAACACGCTGAATTTAGCAGAGTACGGTATTCAGCGTGGTCATGACGCCAGTTTTATCATTCTGCCCGCAGAAAACGGTTTTGATGCGGTCAGGCGGCAGGTGCCGGTGCGTTATTCGCTTCGGCGTGGAAAGGTCATCGCGGCGACGCAGCCCGCAGAGAGCAAAATCTGTCTGGAAACGTGGGAAGCGGTGACCTTCAGGCGTTGAAGCAAAGGGCGGCGCGTTGCCGCCGCCCTGAGAGGATTAATGCGTGATATGACCGTGCGAGCGGTGTTTGGTCACCAGGCCCAGCAACGCACACATGATAAACACCACGGCGTACAGGCCATTTGCCGTTAGCAGCGCGCTGTGCACGCCGCTGTTTTTCACAATGGGTGACGTAACGACGAAGGTCAGCATGGTACCCACGGTGCCACAGGTCAGAATAAAGTTAACCAGCTTGGGAGACGCGACTTTGGTTTGTAGAGAGCCGAGCGTAATGATGGTGGTATAGATCGCGCTTGAGCTGAAGCCCAGCGTCAGAATAATCCACCGCAACATGCTTGCATCCTGGCTGCTTACGAACCAGTACATCAGCACCGTGGCCAGTCCTGCCAGTACCATCAGAATACGTTGCAGATCGAAGAAGCGCAGCAGGAAGCTGAATACCCACATGCCGACCATATAAGCGGTCCAGAAGCTTCCTACCAGTTGACCGGCATCATCAATATTCATGCCCATCACTTTGGTGGCATATTCAGGCACCCAGGAAATAAAGCCGAGCTGGCCAAGAATGTAGCATAAGGCGGCAATCGCCAGTAACAGTACGCCCAGCCCCCATTTTTCTTTTTCAACCGTTGGGCTGTTTTCTGGCTTACGCAGAACCGGAAACTCCACGAATAACGTCATGATAAAAATACCGACGTAAATGACGCCAATGCAGACGTAAACCCAGTACCACGGCAGATGACGTGCCAGTAAAATGCCGGCCAGAATCGGGAAAATGGTGCCAGCCATACTAAAGAAGGAGTCCGTGAACAGCAGGCGTGAACCCCGTTGGCGGCCTTCGTACATGTGGGTAATCAGGAACGTCCCAATCGACATGGTGATACCACTGACGACGCCCAGTACGAACATGCACAGCGAAAATACCGACAGATCCCGGCTGGTCATCAGTCCGATAACGGCTAATACCATCAGCACAAAGCCAAAAATCAACTGGCGTTTGAGCGGCACAATGACCATCAACCAGGCATTAAGGAAAACGGCAGCCAGGATGCCACTGTTCAGGAAAGTGAAGGTGTTACCCATACTGTCGATGGGAATCTGGAAATCTTTCGCGATATCACCCATTACCATACCGGTGACAATCACCAGGGCACCGGTGAGCGCATAGGAAAGAAAGCTAATCCAGGTAAGGCCGATACGATTACGATTTGTCATGTTCTGAACCTGTTGGGAAGCGGGAGCGCTGAAGCGGCAGAAATTGTAAACGGAACCGTGATCTTAATAAACTAAGAGTGAAAACTGTTGTCATTCATTTCATCAATACTGTGATTTTAGTCACGAAGCGGAAGCAATCTTTTTCAGGCGTTTTTGGGTGCGTTTAGCGTAAATATAGGTAAAACGCTGGCTCTTGTATTACATGCTCTTTACAATCAATATCGTTTTTGAGCTAGCTCTCCAAAGTAAGGAATTACTCATGTTTAAACGTACTTTGACAGCGGCAGTTGCCCTGTTAGCGCTCTCTTCTGTTTCTGCCTCAGCTTTAGCGGCCAAAGGTGATACGCATGTCCTGCTGACCACTTCTGCCGGTAACATCGAACTCGAACTGAATAATCAAAAAGCACCGATCTCCGTTAAAAACTTCGTTGATTACGTTAACAGTGGTTTTTACAACAACACGATTTTTCACCGCGTTATCCCGGGTTTTATGATTCAGGGCGGTGGCTTTACCAATGAAATGCAGCAAAAACAAACCAATGCGCCGATCAAAAATGAAGCGGATAATGGTCTGCGCAACCTGCGCGGCACCATCTCCATGGCGCGCACCTCCGACAAAGACAGCGCCACCAGCCAGTTCTTTCTGAACGTCGCTGACAACGCCTTTCTGGATCATGGTCAGCGCGATTTTGGCTACGCCGTCTTTGGTAAGATCGTGAAGGGCCAGGACGTCGTGGACAAAATCTCTCAGGTGCCAACCAAAGATGTCGGGCCTTACCAGAATGTTCCCGTCAAGCCGGTGGTCATTTTGTCGGCAAAAGTCCTGCCCTGATTGTCTTGATTGCCATCCCGTTTCCGGCAAAGGGAAAATTTGCTCTTATACTTAGGGCAAACCTGAGCAGGAGGCGGTATGGCAAATACACTCACAGACAAACAGAAGGCAGCGCTCTGGCGACAGCGGCGGAATGCCAGCTATCGGGCAAGCTGTCGGCTTGAAGGCTTTACCCTGACGGAACCGGAGGTTAAGGGTGAAGAGGCGGAAGCCCGTCTGGCCTCATTAAGGAGGCAATATGGCTGCTAATACTGCCGTCACGCAGGATCCCTACCTGTGGCAAAACGACACGGTCCTCAAAAACCGTCTCGATATTCATGATGAGGCACAGTTACGAAAAGCGGAACTGAGCTTTAGCGCCGCCCGGCTTGCCACGCTTGAACTGGGCCCACCCAAAATCGGCCTGCCTTACCTGTGTCACATTCACCGTACGCTGTTTCAGGATGTCTACAGTTGGGCCGGCGAACTCCGCACGCTGGACATCTGGCGCGACGAAACCCCTTTTTGTCACTTCGAATATATCGAAAAAGAGGGTAATGCACTCATGGCCGCGCTAGAAGAAGAGAACGGCCTGGCCGATCTGCCTTTAGCTGAGTTTGCGAAACGCGTCGCCTGGTATTATTGCGAAATCAATATGCTTCATCCTTTTCGCGAAGGTAATGGCCGGGCGCAGCGTATTTTCTTTGAGCAACTGGCCCTGCATGCAGGTTACCTGCTGGAATGGGAAAAACTGAATCCGGAAGAGTGGGTCAGCGCCAGTCAGGCCGGTGCGGCAGGGGATTTACAACCGCTGGAAGACGTCTTTGCCAGCATCGTCAGCGAAGCGCATCCTGTCTGAACCCCGTTCCCGCCAGGGAGGCGAGCGCGTCTCCCTGCGCCTGATAGTCTGTTTTCCTCACATCACACTCACGTCACACCGCATGATAAGATACGGCTCTGGTCCTCATTCCGGATGCCGGGCCTTGTACGTATCCTTCTGATCTGCCTGAAATCATAACCATGCTGCTGCTTATTGATAATTACGATTCTTTCACCTGGAACCTGTACCAGTATTTTTGCCAACTGGGCGCGAACGTTCAGGTGGTAAGAAATGATGCCATCACTCTGGATGAAATGACGGCGTTGCCGTTAACCCACCTGGTGATTTCACCCGGCCCCTGTACGCCCGATCAGAGCGGGATCTCATTACAGGCCATTCGCCACTTCGCCGGTCGCCTGCCGGTGCTGGGCGTTTGTCTGGGGCATCAGGCCATCGCCCAGGTGTTTGGTGCGCAGGTCGTGCGTGCGCGCGAAGTCATGCACGGTAAGACGTCTGCTGTTCAGCATAACGGCTGTGGTGTATTTCGCGGTCTGAATCAACCGCTGACCGTAACGCGTTATCACTCGCTGATTGTGAAAGCCGATACGCTGCCTGATGAATTTGACGTCACCGCATGGAGTTTACGTGACGGTCAGCCCGACGAAATTATGGGCATCCGTCATAAAACGCTGGCACTGGAAGGCGTGCAGTTTCATCCTGAAAGTATTCTCAGCGAACAGGGACATCAACTGCTCGCTAATTTCCTGCAACAGTAAAGTTGTGTTTGCCTTTAAGTGATTTTTTATGCATATTTCATGATTATTATTTCATCATGAACCAACTCATCAGTTTGCGAGGTTGTCAATGGCAGCGGAAAACATTGCGGTAACACGGGAAACGTTCGATCAGGTTATTTTGCCTGTTTATGCACCTGCGCAGTTTGTACCGGTAAAAGGCAAAGGAAGCCGGGTGTGGGATCAGCAGGGTAAAGAGTATATCGACTTCTCGGGTGGGATTGCCGTCACCGCGCTGGGCCATTGTCACCCGGCGCTGATTGAAACCCTGAAGAAACAGGGCGAAACCCTGTGGCACACCAGCAATGTGTTCACCAATGAACCGGCTTTGCGCCTGGCCAGCAAACTGATTAACGCCACCTTCGCGGACAGAGTGTTTTTTGCCAACTCCGGCGCAGAAGCCAACGAGGCCGCGTTTAAGCTGGCGCGTTATTATGCCTGTAAACGTCATAGCCCGTTTAAAAGCAAAATTATTGCCTTCCATAATGCCTTTCATGGCCGGACGCTGTTTACGGTCACGGTAGGCGGCCAGCCAAAATATTCCGACGGTTTTGGCCCAAAACCCGCTGACATTGTGCATGTGCCCTTCAACGATTTGGCGGCAGTGAAAGCCGTTATCGACGACCACACCTGTGCGATTGTCGTTGAGCCCATTCAGGGTGAAGGTGGCGTCATGCCGGCCACGCCAGAATTTATGCAGGGGCTGCGTGAGCTCTGCGATAAACATCAGGCGTTGCTGGTGCTGGATGAAGTTCAGAGCGGTATGGGGCGCAGCGGTAAGCTGTTTGCTTATGAGCACTACGGCGTCACGCCAGACATTCTGACTTCGGCGAAAGCGCTGGGCGGTGGTTTTCCTGTCAGCGCGATGCTGACCACCGAGGAGGTGGCGTCAACGATGGCTCCTGGCGTGCATGGCACCACCTATGGTGGCAATCCGCTGGCCTGTGCGATTGCTGAAACCGCGCTGGATCTGATCAATACGCCAGACGTGCTGAACGGCGTGGAATCCCGTCGCCAGCAGTTTGTCGAGGCACTCAAGGCGATTGATGCCCGTTACGATCTGTTTAGCGATATTCGCGGCAAAGGCTTACTGGTAGGCGCGGCCCTGAAGCCGCAACATGCCGGAAAATCACGCGATATCCTCAATGCCGCCGCGGCTGAAGGCGTTATGGTGCTGGTGGCTGGTACGGATGTGATGCGTTTTGCCCCTTCACTGATTATTGAACCCGCCGATATTGAAGAAGGCATGGCGCGCTTTGCCAAAGCGGTCGGGAAAGTCCTGGCTGCCTGAGTTATTTTCGACCCATACTGCGAATCAGCCAGCGACCATGATGCGGTCGCTGGTTCCACGCCAGCGATGAGATCGTGTGCATCACCTTAAGATGATCCAGAATGCGCCTGATGTGCTGCTCCAGTACTGTGACCGGTCCCTCGTTGATATCTTCAATTCCCTGTAACAGATCGGTTTGCGAACTTTCGCCGTCATATTCAAGCCGCTGCTGGCAACGCTGCAGCGCAATTTCACACCATTGCAGATAGTGCTCCGCCAGCGTAGGCGGCAGCATGGTATGTTCGCGTGCCAGAATCGTCATGGCGTTGATGTGCTCAACGATAAACTGGCTGTGCGTGACCCATAAACGCATATCCTGTAAATAGCGTGCGTTAAACCCCGGCTCCTGCATCGCCTGATTTAGTGAGTTAAAGACTGCATTGTGGGCCTGATTAACGTTAACGCGCTGATAGGCGAGTACCTCGGGAGACTGTTCCGGACCAAGCAACATGCGTAACGCGTCCTGGAAAGCCTCAAGCACATCATGTGCGTTCTGTCGTAGCAGGGCACTTTGCCATTGCGGCCAAAGCCATAACGTTCCGCCAAACGCAATCAGGCAGCCCATCAGGGTATCCAGCAGGCGCGGCAGTAAGAATTGTGCGCCGTTAAGTGACAGAAGTTGCAGGGTATATACCGCGGTGACCGTGAACCCCACCATCGACCAGCCGTAAAACTGGCGGGTAAAGCGATAGCTGATAAAGGTAATCACCAGCATGATGCTCAACACCAGCGGTTCAGGGACATCCAGCCGCAGCGAGGCTGCCGCAATCACCAGCCCGGCAAAGGTGCCCAGCGCACGGTGCTGAATACGCACCCGTGTGGCGCTGTAGTTACTCTGGCTGACAAACATAATGGTCATCAGAATCCAGTAGGGTTTGGGAATCGAAAAGAACAGCGCCAGCCCGCTACCCAGCATCAGCATCACAGAAAAACGTCCGGCCGTGCGCAGGGCAGAAGAGCGCAGCGAGAGATAGCTTCTGAGTGCGGGCAGAAGCGGTAAACGGCGCTGGCGATCCGCCATCAAATCACGCTGATAAAGGGGCTTTTGTGTACGCAGTACCCGTGCGATGCGGCTGAAGTGATAAAGGCAAAAATTTCCTACCGGATTGTCCGGGTGCTGACGGGCGATTTTTTCCAGTGCCCCCAGCTGCTTGTCCATATCAAAGCGACTGGACAGTTGGTGGTACAGGATGTTGTCTGCCAGCTCACGTAAACGGGCGGAAATGGTTTTCGCATTCCAGCGAATCACGGCCTCAGCATGGCTTTGTTCTACCAGTTTTTGCACTTCTTCTGGCTGATGCAGGCTGACAGAAATGTGTTCCTGTAAATCCAGTGCGACCTGAAAAGCGCGGGTCAGTCGCTTATGACTGTGATCGCGGCTGGCGGACAGCATATGCATCTGCTGATAACAGGTGTTGATGAGGTCGATTGCTTTTTGTTGCCGCGCCAGCAACGGTGGTAGCGCCTTCTCCGGATCGGTAAGTTGCGTCAACAAGGTGTACTTGGCGTCACAATAGTTCGCCAGTTCGCGGTAAATCAGACTCAGGCTTTCACGCATTGGCTGCTCTTTCCACAGCCAAAACCAGAACCAGTTAAACAGGCCATACCACAGCGTACCGCCGATGTAGAGCAGGGGCGGTACGTAAATGGGCATGCGGCCAATCAGGCTGGTGGTAAATATCGCTGCGATCAGTGTGGCAGGGAGTAACCGTGCGTGCAGTGGGCTGATTTCACCTGTCACGCCCAGCAGCAAAGGCAGAGCGAAAAGAATAAGCGGTAAGGGCACGTCTTTAAACAGAAGCCACTGCATCAGTAAGCTACCCAGGGCAAACAGGCTGCCGCCGACAATCAGGCGTTTAAAGAAGCGTTTGTGGGGTGTATCCAGACCGGCAATATTGCAGCAGGCAGGCACCAATGAGAACAGCAATCCTTTTTGCAGATCGCCAAACAGCCAGCCGAGCGCGACGGGGAGACACAACACCAGTGTCTGGCGCAGGGCATAGTTAACTTCAGGGTGATAAATTATTCTTCGCCACATCGGCTCAACGCAAATAATTCACGGCATAACGTTGCCATTATGCCGTGAAGAATAAAGCTTAGCGCGTGCCGTAAACAACAATTGTTTTGCCGTGTGCGGAGATCAGATTCTGGTCTTCCAGCATCTTCAAAATACGTCCCACGGTTTCACGTGAACATCCCACGATTTGGCCAATTTCCTGACGCGTAATTTTAATTTGCATGCCGTCAGGATGCGTCATGGCATCCGGCTGTTTCGCCAGGTTGAGCAACGTCTGCGCAATGCGACCGGTGACATCAAGGAACGCGAGGTTGCCCACTTTTTCCGATGTGACCTGCAGACGGCGCGCCATTTGCGAGGAGAGGCGCATGAGGATGTCCGGATTCACCTGAATCAGCTGACGGAATTTTTTGTAGGAAATCTCTGCCACTTCGCACGCGGTTTTCGCACGTACCCAGGCGCTGCGCTCCTGACCTTCTTCGAACAGGCCAAGCTCACCAATAAAGTCGCCCTGATTCAGATAGGACAGAATCATCTCCTTGCCTTCTTCATCCTTAATCAGTACCGCAACGGAACCTTTAACGATGTAGTAAAGCGTTTCCGCCTTTTCACCTTGATGAATGAGCGTACTTTTGGATGGATACTTGTGAATATGGCAATGGGACAGGAACCATTCAAGTGTAGGGTCTGTTTGCGGTTTGCCGAGAACCATTCGCTATTATCCTCTGTTGTAATCGTGCCCAAAATACAGGGCTCTGTTTCCCTGCCAGGCGATGTAAGCGTTAAGCGTCTTTCCATTCAGGAAATTATTCGGGCTGCATTCGGCGCAGTGCGCATCATTCTTCCCGGCTTCGTCTTCGGATGACGAAAAATATTTTCAGCTCTGTTTGTAGCACAGCTTACGTCGACTGTCTTGTGTTGTCTCGCTTCAGCAAGATGGCGTTTTCTCTGGATTGCTGTTTCCCAGGCAAAAGCGTACGCTGAGCCAAAACAGGGTATTCTGAGGTCAAAATTATGCAGGCACGCGTCAAATGGGTTGAAGGGTTAACATTCCTGGGGGAATCATCGTCCGGCCATCAGGTACTGATGGATGGCAATTCTGGCGATAAAGCGCCGAGCCCTATGGAGATGGTGCTGATGGCGGCAGGGGGATGCAGCGCCATTGACGTTGTGTCAATTTTGCAAAAAGGCCGCAACGATGTGGTTGATTGCGAAGTGAAACTATCGTCTGAACGTCGGGAAGAAGCCCCCCGCATCTTTACCCATATCAATCTGCATTTTATCGTCAGCGGCAACGCACTTTCGGATAAAGCCGTGGCACGCGCTGTCGATCTGTCAGCGGAAAAATATTGCTCTGTCGCCATCATGTTAGGCAAAGGCGTCAACATTACCCACAGCTACGAAGTGATCGCGCTATAATCTCACAGAGGCCAGGCTGGCCTCTGTGGTTATTCAATCCGTTTCCCTTCCATGAGCCGTTTTACTAACGGCGCCATAATTAACTCCATCGCCAGTCCCATTTTGCCGCCGGGTACCACCAGCGTGTTGATATTGGAAATAAACGATCCCTGCAGCATGGCCAGCAGATAGGGAAAATCAATGTCTTCCAGCCCCTGAAAGTGGATAACCACAAAGCTTTCATCCAGCGAAGGGATGGTGCGCGCGGCAAAGGGATTAGAGGTATCCACCGTGGGGACGCGCTGAAAGTTAATATGGGTTCGTGAAAACTGCGGCGTAATGAAATTGATGTAATCTTCCATGGAACGCACTACCGAATCCATCACCGCTTCGCGTGAATGGCCACGCTCGCTGGTATCGCGCACCAGTTTCTGAATCCACTCCAGGTTGACGATGGGCACGACGCCGACCAGCAAATCGACTTTTTCCGCCACATTGTGTTGTGCAGTCACCACGCCGCCGTGCAAGCCTTCATAAAACAGCACATCCATATCCGGAGGTAACGGTTGCCAGGGCGTGAAGGTGCCGGGAACCTGGTTCCAGGGAACGGCTTCATCATAGGTGTGCAGATACTTACGCGACTGGCCCTTACCGTGTTCGCCGTATTCGATGAACGTTTGCTCCAGCAGGCCAAAATCATTCGCCTCCGGGCCAAAGTAGCTGATATGTCGCCCCAGATCGCGCGCTTTTCGGATAGCCATGTCCATTTCGGGTCGGGTAAAGCGGTGAAAACTGTCCCCTTCCAGTTCGGCAGCGTGCAAACCGAGTTGCTGAAAAATTTTACGGAACGCCAGGCTGGTGGTGGTGGTTCCCGCACCGCTGGAGCCCGTTACCGCGATAATCGGATGGCGTGCAGACATAGTTGAAGTCCCTGTGACGTCGGGCGATGAGCATTGTTAGCACGATTTTCCGTTCGTTGCATCAGCCACGAAACTCGCTTTTGCGCATGATGTTGACCGACTCGTGCAGTTCCGACCATACCAGAACGACCTCGCCGTGCTCCAGCTGACGACGCACATCGGCGACTTTTTCCGTCAGGCTGAGCTCCTGCTCGCCGTAATCCGTGCCTTCACGCAAAACAAACGCTTCGATAAGATTTTCAAGGGTTTCGGGAGAAACCTGTTCCCAGGGAATAATCACAGAGTCAGTTATCCAGATAAGAGGAAATCCACTGTGGCACGCGCTGCTCCAGCCACAACCGAGGCTGACGCAGGGTGCCACTGACGAAACCAACATGCCCACCCTGCTGTGTCAGCTGATAGGTAATAGTGGCAGATAATTGCGCAGGCTGCGGGATCACCTCATCGCTCATGAACGGGTCATCTTTTGCATGGATGATGAGCAGCGGTTTTGTCACGAACTTAAGGCGCGGCATAGCGCTGGCGCGACGGTAATAATCCGTGGCGTCGGCAAAACCATGCGCCCGGGCCGTGATCGCGTCGTCAAAGTCTCGCAGACGGCGCAGGGCGTTAAGCTGAATGAGGTTCACCGGCAACGTGTCGGGCCAGGCCCGCAGTTTACGCTGGGCATTCTTTTTTAACTGGCTTAACAGGTAACGCTGATAAACCTGTGAAAAGCCGCGCTCAAGTCGGGCGCTGCAGGGTTCCAGCATCAGGGGCGCAGACACAATCACGCCCGCGTCAATCAGGGCTTCATCACCTTGCTGGCCTAACAGGCAACCGAGCATATTCCCGCCCAGCGAGAAGCCGACAGCAGTTGTGGGCACCCGGCCCCAGCGCGTCGTCAGCCAGTGCAGGAAAAAACGCGCATCCTCGGTTTCACCGGAGTGGTATATCCGGTTCAGACGGTTCGGCTCACCGCTGCAGCCGCGAAAATGCATTACTACCGCCAGCCAGCCACGCTGTTTGCACTGCAGCATCAGGCCATGAATATAGGGACTGTGGAAACTTCCTTCCAGGCCATGAAACAGCACCACGCGCGGTTTATGCCGGGCAAACTGAGGATCTTCACTCCAGGCCAAATCAACAAAGTCACCGTCAGGTAAATCCAGCCGCTGCCAGTGTGGCGTTAACCTTTTCGTCCGCCGTATCAGCCGCGGCAGAATGGTTTGCAGGTGCGGGTTGCCCAGACCGGGCAGGGGAATGAACGCCGCGTCGTCAGGGCCCGAAAATTTCATGTTGTAAAGGCTTGTCTGTTCCATATCACACTGTTAGCTTCGATAAGTTTTCACTAAGGGAGGAGAACCCGGGTTAATGGAACTCAGTCTGTTTTTATCATTATTAGGCTTTCTTTGGGTCGCGGCGATTACACCCGGACCTAATAATATGTTACTCACCGCCTCGGGGGCCAATTTTGGTTTTTTGCGCACCCTCCCGTTGATGATCGGCATTATGATCGGCATGCAGCTAATGCTGCTGCTGGTAGCGTTTGGCGTGGGTGGATTGATACTGCTTTATCCCTCCCTGCATCTCATCCTGAAAATTGCCGGTAGCCTTTACCTGCTGTGGCTGGCCTGGAAGATTGCCACCGCAGCCTATGAGAAGCTGGAAACCGATGCGGCACCTGTCGCACCTATGCCGTTCTGGCAGGGAGGCTTATTACAACTGATCAACCCCAAAGCCTGGCTCATGGCGCTGGGTGCCGTCGCCAGTTTTAGTCTGGCCGGTGCGGGCTATCGCCATTCTGTCCTGTTAATCAGTCTTGGCATGGTTATGGTCAATCTGGTTGCAGGCGTTATCTGGATGGGCTTTGGCGCGATGATCGGCCGTATTTTACGTAGTCCCCGCGCCTGGAAACGCTTTAACCTGAGCATGGGGCTGTTAACGGCGGCCTGCGTATTGCTGATCTGGCACTGAGCTTAGCTGGATGCGCGCTCCAGGCGCGTCCAGGGCAACACTTCGCGAACAACCGGCGCGTGCGGCTGGCGAATTTTTTTCAGCAACAGCTGCACGCTGCGCGCGCCCAGTTGATACATGGGCTGTTCAATGGTGGTTAACGGTGGATTCAGGCTGCTGGTAAAGGGAATGCCGTCAAACCCCACGACGGCAAGGTCTTCCGGGACACGCAGGCCCGCCTCCAGCGCTGCATGCACCACGCCAACCGCCAGCACATCAGACACGGCAAATACCGCATCCGGCGGCTCCGCTAAACGCAACAATTCCTGCAATGCCCGACTGCCTTCTTCGCAGGTAATGCCTTCGGTATAGACGACATTCGTCCAGTCTGACCCCGATTGCGCAACGCCTTCTCGATAGCCTTGTTCGCGATATTGAGAATAGAGATAACGCATATCGCCATTCACCAGTGCAATGCGCTTACGGCCCCGGCCGGCCAGATAATGGACGGTATCACGTGCGGCGTCCAGATGATCGATGGAGACGGACGAGGCCGCAATCTCGGGATCAAACTCACAACACTGAATCCAGGGCGCATCACCGATAATATCGATCAGGCTTTGCAGCCCGGCGGCGGCATCCATCGTAATCACGCCGTCCACCACCTTGCCGGTCAGTAAGGTCAGGTAGGCCGACTCACGTTTAAACTGTGAGGCCGAATTGCACAGCAGAATATGGTAGCCGTGCATTTCTGCTTCAGCTTCGATGCCCTGAACAACTCGGGAGCAAAAAGGGTTCGTGATATCGGAGATCAGGACCAGCAGCATATGACTCTGCGAGGTTCGCAACTGACGCGCCAGCAGGTTTGGCTGATAGCCGCTTGTGGCAATGGCATCCAGCACTTTCTGTCGCGTATCTGCTTTTACCCCAGGATGCGCGTTAAGCACGCGGGATACCGTGGCTTTAGACACGCCAGCTAACAGGGCAACTTTGTCGATCGACATCGAACTCGCAAGCCTCACCGGGGAGCAAATAATAGCGCATATCAATAGCACAACCAGGATGTGAGCGCCTGACAAATTTATGGCTTTTTGTCTGAAATTTAATTTGCGTATAACGGCAATCTATTGCAGATGATGATCTAAGAATTTCTTTCTATTAGGGATAACTTTTAATTCCTTTATGAAATTACTTCTGCCAGCAACACTGCCCACATCATAAAAATGATGGGGAAAAATCATGCAAAAAGGGCGACTCACGATTCTGGCGGCGGTCCTGTCAGTGCTGGCGTTTCAGGCCAACGCGGTCAACGTAACGGTGGCTTATCAGACCTCCGCTGAACCCGCTAAGGTGGCGCAGGCGGATAATACGTTTGCCAAAGAGAGCGGTGCGACGGTCGAATGGCGCAAATTCGATAGCGGATCAGGCGTGCTTCGTGCGCTGGCATCAGGCGATGTCCAGATTGGCAATATTGGTTCCAGCCCACTGGCCGTTGCGGCAACGCAGCAACTCCCCATCGAAGCCTTTTTACTGGCTTCTCAGTTAGGCAATTCTGAAGCGCTGGTCGTGAAGAAAACAATCACCCGTCCCCAGGACCTGATCGGCAAGCGGATCGCCGTGCCCTTTATTTCGACCACCCATTACAGCTTGTTAGCGGCATTAAAACACTGGGGGATTAAGCCGTCTCAGGTTCAACTGGTCAATCTGCAACCGCCTGCGATTGTGGCGGCCTGGCAACGCGGGGACATTGACGGTGCTTACGTTTGGGCACCTGCGGTGAATGAACTGGAGAAAGATGGCACCGTTTTAACGGATTCGTCGCAGGTCGGGCGCTGGGGCGCACCGACACTTGATGTCTGGGTGGTACGCAAAGACTTCGCGCAGCAGCATCCGGATATCGTGACCGCCTTTGCCCGTAGCGCTATTGAGGCGCAGAAAGCCTACCTGGACCATCCCGAACAGTGGCTTAAACAGCCTGATAACCTCAGTAAACTTTCGCGCTTAAGCGGCGTGCCCGAGCAACAAATTCCTGGACTGGTTAAGGGCAACACCTATCTGACCGCCGCCCAGCAGGTGGCGCAACTGCAGCAGCCGGTGAACAAAGCCATCGTGGACACGGCGCAATTCCTGAAAGAACAGGGCAAGGTGCCGCAGGCCGGTAATGATTACAGCGCCTTTGTCACGAGTCGTTTTGTTGCGCCCCTGGTCAAGCCCTGAGGACATCGTCATGTTGCGAATAGCCCATCTGAACGCGAGCTATGGCGGACAGCCGGTATTACAGGACATCTCACTGTGCGTGGAGGATAACGCGCTGGTCGTTGTGCTGGGACCGTCAGGCTGTGGCAAAACCACGTTGCTGAACCTGATCGCCGGGTTTTTACCGGTCGAGTCCGGCAGTATTTCTCTGGACGGCAAGGCGATTCAGGAGCCAGGCGCCGATCGCGGCGTGGTGTTTCAGCATGAAGGCCTGCTGCCCTGGCGGAATGTGCTGGATAACGTCGCTTTCGGATTACAGATTGCCGGTATGGCGCGCCAGCCGCGTGAAGCCCTTGCACGGCAGATGATAAAAAATGTTGGGCTGGAAGGCGCTGAAAAGCGGCATATCTGGCAGTTATCTGGCGGACAGCGTCAACGCGTTGGCATCGCCCGCGCGCTTGCTGCCGATCCCCGCCTGTTACTGCTCGATGAACCGTTTGGCGCACTTGATGCGTTTACCCGTGAACAAATGCAGACCTTGCTGTTAAGGCTGTGGCAGGACAGCGGTAAACAGATCCTGCTGATTACGCATGACATTGAAGAAGCCATTTTTCTGGCGAGCGAGCTGGTGCTGCTCTCTCCGGGGCCCGGTCGGGTACAGGAAACGCTGACGCTGAATTTTGGCCAGCGTTTCGTGGACGGCGAACCCTGCCGCAGCATCAAGTCTGATCCCGATTTCATCGCCCAACGGGAATATGTGCTGAACCGGGTATTTGCACAACGGGAGGCATTTGCATGAGTGCGATCATTAACGATGTGCCGACCCGCGCCCGGCTTCGTCGCCTGCGCTGGCCTTTCTCCCTGACGGCCACGCTGAGCACAGTGAGCCTGCTTGTGCTGTTGTTCATCTGGTGGAGCGTGACCACACTGGGGCTCATTGCGCCGCTGTTTCTGCCGTCGCCGCAGCAGGTGCTGAGTAAGTTACTGAGCGTTGCCGGTCCGCAGGGGTTTATGGACGCGACGTTGTGGCAGCACCTGTCAGCCAGCCTGACGCGCATGCTGATTGCGCTCAGCGCGGCGGCATTAACAGCCATTCCGGCGGGCATTGCGATGGGCGTCAGCCCGGTTTTACGTGCCCTGATCGATCCCCTGATTGAGCTCTATCGGCCCGTGCCACCGCTGGCGTATTTACCGTTGATGGTCATTTGGTTCGGTATTGGTGAAACATCGAAAATACTGCTGATCACGCTGGCGATTTTTGCCCCGATAGTGCTGTCGACTGTGGCCGGTGTTCGCAACGCACAGCAGGTTCGTCTGCGCGCCGCGGCATCGTTGGGGGCGAATCGCTGGCAACGGCTGCGCTGGGTCATCCTGCCGGGTGCCTTGCCAGAGATACTGACCGGCTTACGCATTGGATTAGGTGTGGGCTGGTCAACGCTGGTGGCCGCCGAGCTCATTGCTGCCACGCGTGGGCTGGGCTTTATGGTGCAGTCGGCAGGGGAATTTCTGGCAACGGATGTGGTGCTGGCAGGGATCGCGGTGATTGCCATTGTGGCATGTAGTTTAGAACTGGGTCTGCGTGCGCTACAGCGCCGTCTGACGCCCTGGAACGGAGAGCAAAAATGAACGAAAAGTTAGCGATTACGCCTCTGGGCCCCTTTATCGGCGCGCAGGTCGGCAACCTTGATGTCTCGCGTCCACTCAGTGACGCGCAGTTTGAGCAGCTCTATCACGCCTTGCTGCGTCATCAGGTACTGTTTTTACGTGATCAGGTGATCACGCCCGAGCAGCATCGTGCGCTGGCCATTCGCTTTGGCGATCTTCATATCCATCCGGTTTATCCGCATGCGCCGGGCGTGGAAGAGATCATTGTCCTGGATACGCATCAGGATAATCCTCCGGATAATGATAACTGGCACACCGATGTGACGTTCATTCAGACGCCTCCGGCTGTGGCGCTGCTGGCGTCCAAAGTCTTGCCGGAGGCGGGTGGGGATACGTTATGGACCAGCGGTATTGCGGCGTATGAGGCGCTGTCTGCTCCCTTCAAAACCTTGCTGTCTGAACTCTATGCGGAGCACGATTTTACAAAGTCGTTTCCGGAATATAAACACCGTAAGACAGAAGAGGAACACCAGCGCTGGCAGCAGGCTGCGGCGAAAAACCCACCTGTGCAGCATCCTGTTATCCGGACGCATCCGGTTAGTGGGAAAAAAGCGTTGTTCGTCAATGAGGGTTTTACAACCCGAATTCTGACGCTGAGTCAGAAAGAGAGCGATGCATTACTGGGCTTTTTGTTTGCGCATAGCACGAAACCGGAGTTTCAGGTGCGCTGGCGCTGGCAGCCTAATGACCTGGCGATTTGGGACAATCGCGTCACTCAGCACTACGCCAGTGCCGATTACTATCCGGCCCGAAGAGTGATGCAGCGCGCCACGGTATTAGGCGATAAGCCTTACTGAACCGTACCGCGAGTACACCGGTACGGTTGTGACGAAAGGTGATGCCGCCTCTGTCAGGAGGCGAGCATCGCTTCCAGTTTTTCCTGCGCGTCCAGCCAGGCCATTTCCACCTCTTCCAGCGCCGATTTACTCTCAGCCTGTTTTTGCAGGGCAGCCGTTAAATCAGCCTTGCGGCTGTGTTCGTACAGCGCGCTGTCTGCCAGCAGGTGTTCGGCGTCGGCCAGTTGGGCTTGCCACTTCGCCATCTGTTTTTCTAACTTCTCGATTTCTTTGCGCAAGGGCTGGGTCTGCGTTCGCAGCTCGGCTTCACGACGCTTTTGATCCTTACGGGCCTGAGCACTGTTACCATTGTCCTGTTTAGGCGCGGCCTCATTTTGCGTTTGCTGTTTTTGCAGGTCGCTCAGCCACTGCTGATAATCTTCCAGATCGCCCGGGAACACATCAACGCTGCCATCATGCACCAGATAGAGGTCATCGGTGGTGGCACGTAACAGATGGCGATCGTGCGATACGACAACCAGTGCGCCTTCAAAATCAATCAACGCCTCAGTCAATGCCTGACGCATGTCCAAATCGAGGTGGTTGGTGGGTTCATCCAGTAACAGCAGGTTGGGGCGCTGCCAGACAATCAGCGCCAGCACCAGCCGCGCTTTTTCGCCGCCAGAGAAGCGTTCGGTTACCTCTGTGACTTTATCGCCCTGAAAGCCAAAGCCGCCCAGATAATCCCGTAACTGCTGCTCGAGCACTTTCGGCGCAAGCCGTGAAAGATGTTGTAAAGGCGACTCATCGGCGCGCAGGAACTCCAGCTGATGCTGAGCGAAGTAACCCAGCTTGATCCCTTTCGCCAGGCCAATTTCGCCCGCTTTGGCGGCGAGTTCGCCCGCCAGCAGCTTAATCAGCGTTGACTTGCCGGCACCGTTGCGACCCAGCAGGCCAATGCGCGATCCCGGCACCAGGTTAAGTTTAATGGCGTTCAGAATAATGCGATCGCCATAGCCCGCGGTGACTTTATCCATTTTCAGCAGCGGATTCGGCAGGCTTTCGGGTGCGCGGAAGCTGAAGCTAAACGGATTATCCACATGGGCTGGCGCAATCAGCTCCATCCGTTCCAGCATCTTAATACGGCTTTGCGCCTGTTTGGCTTTGGTGGCCTGTGCACGGAAACGATCGATATATTTTTGCAGGTGCGCCACTTTTTCCTGCTGACTCTGGTATAACGCCTGCTGCTGGGCCAGTTTCGCGCCGCGCTGGCGTTCGAAGGAACTGTAGTTACCGGTGTACTCGGTCATCGTCTGCTGTTCGATGTGGATAATTTTGTCCACCACCGGATCGAGAAAATCGCGATCGTGCGAGATCAGAATCAGCGTACCCTCATAGCTTTTTAGCCAGCGTTCCAGCCAGATCACGGCGTCCAGATCGAGGTGGTTCGTCGGTTCATCGAGTAACAACAGGTCCGATCGACACAGCAGTGCCTGGGCCAGGTTAAGACGCATGCGCCAGCCCCCCGAAAAATCACTGACCGGGCGCTGAAGCTGTTCCTGACTGAATCCGAGCCCGTGCAGCAGGCTTGAGGCGCGCGACTGAATCGTCCAGGCCTGAATGGTATCGAGCTTACCGTGAATCAGGGCGATGGCATTTCCGTCATTTCTGATGTTGGCCTCTGCCAGTTCTGCTTCAAGATGGCGGTATTCACGGTCGCCATCGATGACATAGTCAAGGGCGGCCTGGCTGAGGGCAGGCGTTTCCTGATTCACCCAGGCAAGCGACCAGTTACCGGGAAAGGTAAACGATCCCGCATCGCTGGTGATCTCACCTTTCAGCAACGACAGCAGGGTGGATTTTCCACAGCCGTTTTTACCCACCAGCCCGACTTTTTGGCCGGGATTGATGGTGGCGGTAGCGTTGTCGAGCAGGACGCGAACACCGCGGCGAATTTGTAGGGCAGAAAAGACAATCATAAGCGCCGTATCGTCAGAATATGTTAATTTACGTGCAACATAATTGGGTTTTTGTTGCGTTGTGCATGGTAGCGGAAATCCGCACCAATGACGACGCTTTGGAGGGAAAGGATGTCGCAGCCACCTAAGATTTTGCTGCTTTTTGCTCATCCGGAAGCGCAGGATTCCATCGCAAATCGTATTTTGCTGGACGCGGCCAGGCCCCTTGAGCATGTTACCGTTCATGACCTCTATGCCGCCTATCCGGATTTTTTTATCGATATCCACCATGAGCAACAGCTACTGCGTGAGCATGATGTGATTATTTTTCAACATCCTCTCTATACCTACAGCTGCCCGGCGTTACTTAAAGAGTGGTTAGATCGCGTGTTGTCCCGGGGTTTTGCTAACGGCATAGACGGAAACGCATTAGAAGGAAAGTACTGGCGCAGTATCGTCACAACCGGCGAACCTGAAACGGCCTTTCAGCAGCACGGACTGAACCGCTATTCCATGAATGACATTTTGCGACCTTTTGAGCTGACCGCACAGATGTGCCGTATGCACTGGATGTCGCCGATGATTATTTACTGGGCGCGCCGTCAGCAACCTGATTTACTCAAAAAATATGCCCGTGCCTATAGCGACTGGCTGGCAGCACCGCTGCCGAATGGAGGGTTATAAATGGAAGGACAAACGCTGCTGACCGCAGGAGTCATCTATCTCTTTGCGGCGGTGCTGATTGTACCGGTAGCGGCTCGCCTGGGGATTGGCGCAGTATTGGGGTACTTACTGGCCGGTATTGCCATTGGTCCGTGGGGACTGGGATTTATTAGTGACGTCGACGAGATTCTGCACTTTTCTGAACTGGGCGTTGTCTTTCTGATGTTTATCATCGGGTTGGAACTGAACCCGGCAAAGTTGTGGGCGCTGCGCCGTTCTATCTTTGGTATCGGTGCCGCGCAGGTCATTTTCTCCGCCGCCATTCTTGGCGCATTGCTGTGGCTGACAAACTTTGACTGGCGCGCGGCGGTAATCGGCGGGATCGGTCTGGCCATGTCATCAACGGCGATGGCCTTGCAGCTGATGCGGGACAAGGGCATGAACCGCAGCGAAGCGGGCCAGCTAGGGTTTTCGGTGCTGCTGTTTCAGGATCTGGCTGTTATTCCGGCGTTGGCACTGATTCCGCTTCTGGCCGGGAATGACAGCGGCAGCGTCGACTGGATGAAAGTGGGCATGAAGGTCCTGGCGTTTGCCGGCATGCTCGTCGGGGGCCGCTATTTACTGCGCCCCATTTTTCGCTACATCGCGGCCTCAGGCGTGCGTGAAGTATTTACCGCCGCCTCGCTGCTGCTGGTATTGGGCTCCGCGTTGTTTATGGATGCGCTGGGGTTATCCATGGCGTTAGGCACCTTTATCGCCGGGATTCTGCTGGCGGAAAGTGAATACCGTCATGAGCTGGAAGTGGCGATCGAGCCGTTCAAAGGCTTACTGCTGGGGCTGTTTTTTATCTCGGTGGGCATGGCGCTGAACCTCGGGGTGCTTTATACCCACATTATCGCCATTTTACTGGGCGTACTGACGCTGGTGTCGGTCAAGTTACTGGTGCTGTATGTGCTGGCTCGAATCTATGGCTTACGCAGCTCTGAACGTCAGCAGTTTGCCGGCGTGTTGAGTCAGGGCGGCGAGTTTGCTTTTGTACTGTTCTCGGCGGCCTCGTCAGCCAGACTGTTCTCGGGCGACCAACTGCCGCTGCTGCTGGTTACCGTGACGCTGTCCATGATGACCACGCCGCTGCTTATGCAGGCAATTGATCGGCTGTTGGCGCGTCGCTTTAATGAAAGCGATGAAGACACTGAAAAACCCTTCGTTGAGGACGATCAGCCGCAGGTCATTGTGGTGGGCTTCGGACGTTTTGGTCAGGTAGTGGGCCGTTTGCTGATGGCAAACAATAAGCGCATCACCGTACTGGAGCGTGATATTAGTGCGGTCAACCTGATGCGCAAGTACGGCTACAAGGTTTACTATGGTGATGCAACGGAGCTGGAACTGCTGCGAGCGGCGGGTGCGGCTGATGCGCAGTCAATCGTCATTACCTGCAGCAATCCGGAAGATGCGATGACGATTGTGCATCTCTGCCAGCAACATTTTCCGCATTTGCAGATTATGGCGCGTGCCCGTGGTCGTGTGGAAGCCCACGAACTGCTGCAGGCGGGCGTGACGCAGTTCTCACGCGAAACTTTTTCCAGTGCGCTGGAACTGGGGCGTAAAACGCTTATGTCGCTGGGAATGCATCCTCATCAGGCTCATCGGGCACAGCAACACTTCCGCCGGCTGGATATGCGTATGTTGCGGGAGCTGATGCCTGTCCACTCTGATATGGCGCAGATTTCCCGTGTCCGCGAGGCGCGACGTGAACTGGAAGACATTTTTCAGCGTGAAATGCAGCATGAACGACGTCAGTTCCATGACTGGGATGACGATCAGTAATCAAAAGACACAGGTAGAACAGCATGCGTAAACGCTTTATTGCTGGTGCGGTATGTCCGCATTGTCAGGAAAAAGACACGCTGGCCATGTGGCGTGAAAACAATGTCGATGTCGTCGAGTGTGTGAAGTGCGGCCATCAAATGCGGGAAGCCGATAAACAGGCACGCGATCAGGTTCGCAGTAACGAGCAAGTGATCGGAATTTTCCATCCCGAGTAGCGAAATGGCCTAGCTTTTTTTAAGCTTAAGCACACAGCGGGATTGAATTCCGTTACAATTGACGCCATTAACGCTGAAGTCGCAAGAGCAAAAGAGTGCCTCTTGTACTCAGCCCCGAACCTTTCTGGTTGGTGTTATTGCACGCAAGAATAGACCAATGAGACGGGATCTTAGTTCTCAACGGTTAGGAGATATCATGAAAGTAGCAAAAGACCTGGTGGTAAGCCTGGCCTATCAGGTACGTACAGAAGACGGTGTGTTGGTTGACGAGTCACCGGTGAGTGCACCGTTAGACTATCTGCACGGTCATGGTTCCCTGATTTCTGGTCTGGAAAATGCGCTGGAAAACCACGTCGCGGGCGATAAGTTTGACGTGCATATCCCGGCAAATGACGCGTACGGTCAGTACGATGACAACCTGGTACAGCGCGTACCAAAAGACGTTTTTATGGGCGTTGACGAATTACAGGTTGGCATGCGTTTCCTGGCGGAAACCGATCAGGGTCCGGTGCCGGTTGAAATCACCGAAGTGGAAGACGACCATGTTGTGGTTGACGGTAACCACATGCTGGCGGGTCAGAACCTGAACTTTAACGTTGAGGTGGTTGCGATTCGTGAAGCCACACCGGAAGAGCTGGCACACGGCCATGTTCACGGTGCAGATGGTCATCACCACGACCATGACCATGACCATGACCACGGTAAAGGTGGTTGCGGAACGGGCGGTTGTGGCTGCAGCCACTAAGTCCGACGCGGTAGTGCAGGGCCACCTTCGGGTGGCCTTACTTTTTGCGGCATTTTATTGTCAGCAGACCTCGGCAGAGCGGGCCTGCCGACAGTCAGCCTGGCCTGTCACGGATGGATCAGTAATGCGGCGGCGGGGTTTCTTCTGAAGCATCGGCAATCATCGACGGCGCGCTGGCTTTAAACTTCTCAAGTAACAGGCGCATATGTTCGCGCATCTTACTCATTTCAAGTTCATGCTGAACGACGGTATTGTTCAGTTGATCGATAGTGATCTCCTGAAAGGCCAGCTTACTTTCAAGCGCTTCAATACGTTGTTCCCACTCTGACTGTTGCATGATCTTTTCTCCTGTTAAGGGGTTACTCAGCGCATGATTCTAAAGGCTGGCGTTGCAGAATTGCCCTATTTATTCGCTTTTATTTGGCGTTTAGCTTGAAAAAGGGTCAGATGACATCATCTCTGGTGAAACTTCCTGATGCAAAAAAGGTCGGAAGTAGACCAGATAATTACGTTGTGGGAGTGTTCGTCACTGCCACGTAAAGTTATAGTGTGGGCCCTCAGTCCGCAATGATTCCCGAGGTGAGAGGCTTCGGTTTTGGAGAAAGGATGAAATCACTGTTTAAAGTCACATTGTTAGCTACCACCATGGCCGTCGCGCTGAATGCTCCGCTGGCAATGGCTGCAGAAACAGCAGCAGCTCCGGCCGCTGCCGATGCTCCACAGTCTGCTCCTCAGGCTCCAAAAAATGCCGCCTTCAAAAATGAAGATCAGCAATCTGCATACGCTTTGGGTGCGTCACTGGGCCGTTATATGGACAACTCCCTGAAAGAACAGGAGAAGTTGGGCATCAAGCTGGACAAGCAGCAACTGATTGCCGGTGTTCAGGACGCGTTTGGCGGCAAGAGCAAGCTGTCTGACGAAGAAATCGAGCAAACCCTGCAGGCGTTCGAAGCCCGCGTGAAAGGCGCGGCGTCAGCCAAGATGGAAAAAGACGCAAAAGAAAATGCCGAGAAGGGTGAAGCTTACAGCGCTAAGTTTGCTAAAGAGAGCGGCGTGAAGAAGACCGAAAGTGGTCTGCTGTATAAGGTTGAGAAAGAAGGGACCGGTGAGGCACCAAAAGACAGCGATACAGTCGTTGTAAACTACAAAGGTACGCTGATCGACGGCACCGAGTTTGATAACTCTTACACGCGCGGTGAGCCCCTGTCTTTCCGTCTTGACGGCGTGATTCCAGGCTGGACTGAAGGCCTGAAGCACGTTAAGAAAGGCGGTAAGATCAAGCTGGTTATCCCACCAAACCTGGCGTACGGTAAAAACGGTGTTCCGGGCATCCCGGCTAACTCCACGCTGGTGTTTGACGTTGAGCTGCTTGATATCAAACCGGCACCAAAAGCGGATGTAAAAACGCAGGCACCTGCTGCTGACGCGAAGAAATCCCAGTAATCTGTCTGCCGCCACCTTCGGGTGGCGGTTTCTCTTTATGACAAACCTCTGGCATAACCCCGCGACATTTGCCAGACTATCGCCTGCATAACTATCCCAATATTGAGTCTGCCCGTAGCCGCTGTGACAGGCTCCAGCCATGTAGGGTGATGTCTTCAATGTCTAATCCATTCAATCCCGGTGAACTGAGCGACTTCGATCTTCTGGAGCAGCATCCGTTCGAGCAAACTGATTACGATATTTTAAAATCGTATGAGGCCGTTGTAGATGGTCTTGCCATGTTGATCGGCTCGCATTGTGAAATCGTCCTTCACTCACTGGAAGATTTAAACTGTTCGGCCGTGCGTATTGCTAACGGCGAGCATACAGGGCGTAAAGTGGGCTCGCCCATCACGGATTTAGCCTTGCGCATGCTGCATGATATGCAGGGTGCAGACAGCAACGTCTCCCGCGCTTATTTTACCCGCGCGAAAAGTGGTGTGCTGATGAAGTCCGTCACGATTGCGATTCGTAATCGCCAGCAGCGGGTGATTGGCTTGCTGTGTATCAACATGAACCTCGACGTTCCGTTTTCACAGATCATGTCGACGTTTCTGCCGCCAGAGATGCAGCAGGTCGATTCCAATGTGAACTTTGCCAGTTCGGTCGATGACCTGGTCATGCAGACGCTGGAATTTACGATTGAAGAAGTGAGCGCCGACCGTAACGTCTCGAATAATGCCAAGAACCGTCAGATCGTATTGAATCTGTATGAAAAAGGGATTTTCGA
This sequence comes from Pantoea sp. SGAir0180, assembly GCF_043546245.1. NCBI lineage: Bacteria > Pseudomonadati > Pseudomonadota > Gammaproteobacteria > Enterobacterales > Erwiniaceae > Pantoea > Pantoea sp. SGAir0180. The sequence continues at coordinate 4,142,150 of NZ_CP028071.1, forward strand.
TATCAAAGACGCCATCAATCAGGTCGCCGAGCGCTTAAATATTTCCAAACATACCGTGTACCTGTACATCCGCCAGTTTAAAAACGGTGACTTTCAGGGGCAGGATCGTTAATGCGCTATGCGCTTCTTGTCACCGGTCCGGCCTATGGTACGCAGCAGGCGACCAGCGCCCTGCTGTTTGCCAACGCGCTGCTGGCAGCGGGACACCAGCTGGAAAGCGTCTTTTTTTATCGGGAAGGCGTGCTGAACGCCAATCAGCTTAGCGCGCCCGCCAGTGACGAATTCGATCTTGTTCGTGCCTGGCAGTCGCTTCATCAGGCGCATGGGGTGGCGCTGAACATTTGCGTGGCGGCCGCACTCCGGCGCGGCGTAACGGATGCGCAGGAAGCCTCACGGCTTGCGCTGCCGGGCGTGAATCTTCAGCCCGGTTTTACCCTGGCCGGCTTAGGCGCGCTGGCGGAAGCGGCGCTGCGTTGCGAGCGGATGGTGCAGTTCTGATGAAGCGTGTCGCGTTTGTATTCACCCGAGCCCCACATGGCAGCAGTGCGGGACGTGAAGGGTTAGATGCGGTGCTGGCCACCGGCGCGTTGAGTGACGATATCGGCCTTTTTTTTATTGGAGATGGCGTTCTGCAGCTTAACAGTGAGCAACAGCCGGAAAATATTCACAGCCGGCATTATGCCGCTACCTTCGGCGTGCTGGCGCTGTATGATATCGACCAGTGTTATCTGTGCAGGGCGTCGCTGCAGTCGCGCGGTTTAGCGGAAAATGCGCCACGCATTCTGGATGCCGAAATTTTAGATGCGTCGGCCCTGCGGCAAAAACTCGCAGGCTATGACCGTATTTTGACTTTTTAAGAGCACCTAATGCTGCATACGTTATTTCACTCACCGACTTACAGCGACATCGAAAGCCTGACCCGACTGCTTATGCCGGAAGATGACCTGCTCTTGCTGCAGGATGGCGTACTGGCGGCGATTGAGGGCAGCAGGGCGCTGGAACAGCTTCGCGCCTCAGGGGCGAAGCTCTGGGCACTGGAAGATGACCTGAATGCCCGGGGGCTGAGCACGCAAATTTCCCCTGTTGTGCAGTCTGTGGACTATACTTTTTTCGTTGCGCTAACGGTAAAACATCAACAACAAATGGCCTGGTAATGCATTGGCCCCCTGGTTATTTCTTGACACCTTTTTGACACAGCCCTAAAATTCTGCCTCCTCGTAATTCTACGAGGTGATTTATTACGTGTTTACGAAGCAAAAAGCTAAATCCCAGGAGCTATTTAATGGCAACAGTTAACCAGCTGGTTCGCAAACCACGCGTCCGCAAAGTTGCAAAGAGCAACGTGCCGGCGCTGGAAGCTTGCCCGCAGAAACGTGGCGTTTGTACCCGTGTGTACACCACCACTCCTAAAAAACCAAACTCAGCACTGCGTAAAGTTTGCCGTGTGCGTTTGACTAACGGTTTTGAAGTCACCTCCTACATCGGTGGTGAAGGTCACAACCTGCAGGAACACTCCGTGATCCTGATCCGTGGCGGTCGTGTTAAAGACCTGCCAGGTGTGCGTTACCACACCGTTCGTGGCGCGCTGGACTGCTCAGGTGTTAAAGACCGTAAGCAGTCACGCTCCAAGTACGGCGTGAAGAAGCCAAAGGCTTAATGGTTCTCCGTTAAGTAAGGCCAAACGTTTTAACTTAAATGTCAAACTAAACTCGTAGAGTTTTGGACAATCCTGAATTAACAACGGAGTATTTCCATGCCACGTCGTCGCGTCATTGGTCAGCGTAAAATTCTGCCGGATCCTAAGTTCGGATCAGAGCTGCTGGCTAAATTTGTAAATATCCTGATGGTAGATGGTAAAAAATCTACTGCTGAATCTATCGTCTATACCGCACTTGAGACCCTGGCTCAACGTGCTGGTAAAGATGGCCTGGAAGCTTTTGAGGTTGCTCTCGAAAACGTGCGTCCGACTGTCGAAGTTAAGTCACGTCGCGTTGGTGGTTCAACCTATCAGGTTCCAGTTGAAGTCCGTCCGGTTCGTCGTAATGCCCTGGCAATGCGTTGGATCGTAGAAGCTGCTCGTAAACGCGGTGATAAATCTATGGCTTTACGCCTGGCGAACGAACTTTCTGACGCTGCAGAAAACAAAGGTACTGCAGTTAAGAAACGTGAAGACGTTCACCGTATGGCTGAAGCCAACAAGGCGTTCGCTCACTACCGCTGGTAACAGCTGCGTAGTTGTTGTTAAACCAGCGGGCGCTCAAACAGCCAACCCGCTGGGGTCGACTAACTTTGAACGTCCTAAAAACCGAGGAATAAAATGGCTCGTACAACACCCATTGCGCGCTACCGTAATATCGGTATCAGCGCACACATCGACGCCGGTAAAACCACTACTACCGAGCGTATCCTGTTCTACACCGGTGTTAACCACAAAATCGGTGAAGTGCATGATGGCGCAGCGACCATGGACTGGATGGCACAGGAGCAGGAACGTGGTATTACCATCACGTCTGCTGCAACGACCGCGTTCTGGTCAGGTATGGCTAAGCAGTTTGAGCCACACCGCATCAACATCATCGACACCCCGGGACACGTTGACTTCACCATCGAAGTAGAACGTTCCATGCGTGTGCTCGATGGCGCAGTAATGGTTTACTGTGCTGTAGGTGGTGTTCAGCCACAGTCTGAGACCGTATGGCGTCAGGCTAACAAATATAAAGTTCCACGCATTGCGTTCGTTAACAAAATGGACCGCATGGGTGCAAACTTCCTGAAAGTAGTTGGTCAGATCGAATCTCGTCTGGGCGCGACTCCGGTTCCGCTGCAGATCGCTATCGGCGCTGAAGAAAACTTCACCGGCGTTGTTGACCTGATCAAAATGAAAGCCATCAACTGGAACGACCAGGATGCGGGCGTGACCTTCGATTACGAAGAGATCCCAGCTAACCTGCAAGAACTGGCTGAAGAATGGCGCGGCAAGCTGATCGAAGCTGCAGCAGAAGCCTCTGAAGAGCTGATGGAGAAATTCTTCAGCGGTGAAGAGCTGACTGAAGAAGAGATCAAAAAAGCGCTGCGTCAGCGCGTGCTGAAAAACGAAATCATCCTGGTGACCTGTGGTTCTGCATTTAAGAACAAAGGTGTTCAGGCAATGCTGGATGCGGTTGTTGAGTATCTGCCAGCCCCGACCGACGTACCGGCAATCAACGGTATGCTGGACGATGGTAAAGATACCCCAGCTGAGCGTCACGCAAGTGATGAAGAGCCGTTCTCTGCTCTGGCGTTTAAGATCGCAACTGACCCATTCGTGGGTAACCTGACGTTCTTCCGCGTTTACTCTGGTGTAGTTAACTCAGGCGATACCGTTCTGAACTCCGTGAAATCTGCACGTGAGCGTTTCGGTCGTATCGTTCAGATGCACGCTAACAAACGTGAAGAAATCAGCGAAGTTCGCGCAGGTGACATCGCCGCTGCGATCGGCCTGAAAGACGTTATCACTGGTGATACCCTGTGTGATCCAAACGCGCCAATCATTCTGGAGCGTATGGAATTCCCTGAGCCGGTAATTTCTATCGCCGTTGAGCCGAAAACCAAAGCTGACCAGGAAAAAATGGGTCTGGCTCTGGGTCGTCTGGCGAAAGAAGACCCGTCATTCCGCGTATGGACTGACGAAGAGTCTAACCAGACTATCATCGCTGGTATGGGTGAACTTCACCTCGATATCATCGTTGACCGTATGAAGCGTGAATTCAACGTTGAAGCGAACGTGGGTAAACCACAGGTTGCTTACCGTGAAGCTATCCGCTCTAAAGTTACCGGTATCGAAGGTAAACACGCCAAGCAGTCTGGTGGTCGTGGTCAGTACGGTCATGTTGTTATCGACATGTACCCGCTGGAGCCAGGTTCGAACCCGAAAGGTTACGAATTTGTCAACGATATCAAAGGTGGTGTAATTCCTGGCGAATTCATCCCAGCCGTTGATAAAGGTATCCAGGAGCAGTTGAAATCAGGCCCACTGGCAGGTTATCCGGTTGTGGATCTGGGTGTTCGTCTGCACTTCGGTTCTTACCATGACGTTGACTCCTCTGAACTGGCGTTTAAACTGGCCGCGTCTATTGCCTTTAAAGATGGCTTTAAGAAAGCGCAGCCTGTTCTGCTTGAGCCTATCATGAAGGTTGAAGTTGAAACCCCAGAAGAGAACACCGGTGACGTAATCGGTGACCTTAGCCGTCGTCGTGGTATGCTCAAAGGGCAGGAATCTAACGCTACTGGCGTTCAGATCCACGCTGAAGTTCCACTGTCTGAAATGTTCGGATATGCAACTCAGCTGCGCTCTCTGACCAAAGGTCGTGCTTCGTACTCCATGGAGTTCCTGAAGTATGACGACGCACCGAACAACGTTGCGCAGGCCGTTATTGAAGCTCGTAGCAAATAAGCTACGGTTTAAATTTGAACTGATGCCTTCATCCCGGGTGATGAAGGCATAACGTAAGGAATATCGCCATGGCGAAAGAGCAATTTCAACGTAACAAACTGCACGTAAACGTGGGCACCATCGGTCACGTTGACCACGGTAAAACCACCCTGACTGCAGCAATCACCACCGTTCTGGCTAAAACCAACGGCGGCCAGGCGCGTGCGTTCGACCAGATCGACAGCACCCCTGAAGAAAAAGCACGTGGTATCACCATCAACACTGCACACGTTGAGTATGAAACCCCGTCTCGCCACTATGCACACGTTGACTGCCCGGGCCACGCCGACTATGTGAAAAACATGATCACCGGTGCTGCGCAGATGGACGGCGCGATCCTGGTTGTTGCTGCGACTGACGGCCCAATGCCGCAGACCCGTGAGCACATCCTGCTGGGTCGTCAGGTAGGCGTTCCTTACATCATCGTGTTCCTGAACAAGTGTGACATGGTTGATGACGAAGAGCTGCTGGAGCTGGTTGAGATGGAAGTCCGTGACCTGCTGTCACAGTACGACTTCCCGGGCGACGACACCCCAATCGTTCGCGGTTCAGCACTGAAAGCGCTGGAAGGCAACCCAGAGTGGGAAGAGAAGATCGTTGAGCTGGCTAACCACCTGGACAACTACATCCCGGATCCGGTTCGTGCTATCGACATGCCGTTCCTGCTGCCAATCGAAGACGTATTCTCAATCTCTGGCCGTGGTACTGTAGTAACCGGTCGTGTTGAGCGCGGTGTTGTTAAAGTCGGCGACGAAGTTGAAATCGTGGGTATCAAAGATACGGCGAAATCAACCTGTACCGGTGTTGAAATGTTCCGCAAACTGCTGGACCAGGGTCAGGCAGGCGAAAACTGTGGTGTTCTGCTGCGCGGTATCAAGCGTGAAGACATCCAGCGTGGTCAGGTTCTGGCGAAGCCAGGCACCATCAAGCCACACACCAAGTTCGAGTCAGAAGTTTACGTTCTGTCTAAAGACGAAGGTGGCCGCCATACTCCGTTCTTCAAGGGCTACCGTCCACAGTTCTACTTCCGTACCACTGACGTGACCGGTTCAGTAGAGCTGCCAGAAGGCGTTGAAATGGTTATGCCAGGCGACAACATCAAAATGGTTGTTACCCTGATCCACCCAATCGCAATGGACGAAGGTCTGCGCTTCGCAATCCGCGAAGGTGGCCGTACCGTTGGCGCGGGCGTTGTTGCTAAAGTTATCGCTTAATTGTGATCTCTGATGTGGCCACATGAGTGGCCACTGCAAAATAAAAAGAGCACTTCGGTGCTCTTTTTTTATGCCTGTCATTTAATCACGCAGGCTTTCTCCTCACAAAAGGTAGGTTTGAAATAAAAACGATTCGCATTTACACTGTGCGCACGAAATAGACCGGGTGATGAATAAATGTACGTCTGTCTGTGTAATGCCATCAGTGACAAAACGCTCCGTGAAGTCGTGCGCCGTTATCAGCCCAAATCTATCCAGCAGTTGCGCCAAATCGTGCCCGTGGGAAAGCAATGTGGAAAATGTATTCGGGATGCCCGCACGATTATGGATGAAGAGATGCAGCACGCTCCGCAATATAAAGAAATCGCGTAAACGCACACACACCACCGACTTGATAATACCCACAATTTTCATCGCGTTTTTTTGACTTCTTTTTAACCGCATCTACGCTCAAATAAACATGAGCGGAGGAAGCGAAATGAAGGGCGATGCGAAAATCATAAGTCATCTCAATAAATTGTTGGGGAATGAACTGGTTGCAATAAACCAGTACTTCTTACATGCACGGATGTTCAAAAACTGGGGACTGATGCGTCTTAACGACGTTGAGTACCATGAGTCTATAGATGAAATGAAGCATGCGGATAAATACATCGAACGTATTCTGTTTCTTGAAGGCATTCCTAATCTGCAGGATCTGGGACGACTCAGGATTGGAGAAGATGTCGGGGAGATGTTGCAGTCCGATCTCAATCTTGAACTCGAAGGCGCAAAAGACCTGCGTGAAGCCATCGCCTATGCGGATAAAGTTCATGATTACGTAAGCCGCGATATGATGATCGCCATCCTCGAAGATGAGGAGCACCATATCGACTGGATTGAAACTGAGCTTGATCTTATTAGTAAGATGGGCATCCAGAATTACCTGCAGGCGCAAATCAAAGAAGAGTAAGGCTTTGACTAATGATAATTCCCCAGCCTGCGACGGCCAGGAAAGGGCCAAAGGGAAGCGGGCTGTTCAGGTACCACGCCCGGTTCCTTATCCGCAGCGCGCCGAAAGCGATCAAGGCTGTCGTACAGGCGGTCAGGGCAATGAAGGGCAGGGCCTGCCAACCACACCATGCGCCCAGTGCGGCAAACAGTTTAATATCCCCACAACCTAATCCCTTCCGCCGCGTAACCTGTTGAAAAATTCCGGCAAGCAACCAAAGTGAACCATAGCCAAACATGACGCCACCGATGGCCGAACTGACCGTGAGTGGCTGAAAGAACATGAAACGTGAAAGACCCAGCCACAGGAGCGCGTGGGTGAGAACATCTGGCAGCAGGAAGTGGCGCTGGTCGATGGCCGCAAGGACGAGGAGCAAACAGGAAGCCAGAAGCGGAAACAGCGCATGAATGAGATTGTCGTAAAACAGGTAAGCCAGCAACAGGCAGAGCAGGGCGCCTGTCAGCTCAAACAGTACGGGCAGCAAACCGACCGGATGCGAACAAAACCGACAGTGCCCCCGCAACCACAGCCAGCTTATCAGCGGAACGCTGTCGTGCCACAGGATCGTGCGGCGACAGTAACTACAGTGGGAAGGCGGCGTCCACAATGACTGAAGCCAGCGACGTGGTGAAGCGGACGTATGAAAACGTTGACAGGCCAGGGCGAGAAAGCTGCCAAGCGCGCCGCCTGACAGGGAGACAGCAACGATGATGAGCAACACGATGACCTCCGGTTAACCTGATGTGATGACTGAGTCTGTCTGAACGCGTCCTCTGCGTCGCGGATAAGAAAAAGAGAATGGAAAACCGCGCCCAGAAAAAAAAGGGCGAAGACATCCGTCCTGCAGGGCTTCTGTGCAGACGTGCACAAAAGCGTTAAACACAGTTTTCTGTGGCAAATGTGCATCGTGGGTTGCTTCCTGAGCAAATCTACGTATAATGCGCGGGCCTGCCGATATTGGCAGGCGCGATTCGAGCTGAATCGCAGACGGCAGTTTGTTGGGCCGTCTGACAATACTCCCAACTGTGGAGTTATATGCTGAACGATTACACTCTCCCATCAATCGTAATGGGTTCGAGTAGTAATTTTTTTCGTCTATAAAATGTTTGGAGCCTTGGTCTCATGTCGAACCAAAGAATCCGTATCCGTCTTAAAGCGTTTGATCATCGTCTGATCGATCAATCAACCGCGGAAATCGTCGAGACTGCCAAGCGCACTGGTGCGCAGGTACGTGGTCCGATCCCGCTGCCGACCCGCAAAGAGCGCTTTACCGTTCTGATCTCTCCGCACGTTAACAAAGATGCGCGTGACCAGTACGAAATTCGCACTCACAAGCGTCTGGTAGACATCGTTGAGCCAACTGAAAAAACCGTTGATGCTCTGATGCGTCTGGACCTGGCTGCCGGTGTTGACGTGCAGATCAGCCTGGGTTAATCAGGTCATCGAGCGATTGAGAGGTTGAAACAATGATTGGTTTAGTCGGTAAAAAAGTGGGTATGACCCGCATCTTCACTGAAGATGGCGTATCTATCCCAGTAACCGTAATCGAAGTTGAAGCGAACCGCGTTACTCAGGTCAAAGGCCTGGAGAACGATGGTTACCAGGCAATTCAGGTTACCACCGGTGCTAAAAAAGCAAACCGTGTGACCAAACCTGAAGCTGGTCATTTTGCTAAAGCTGGCGTAGAAGCTGGCCGTGGCCTGTGGGAATTCCGCACCGCTGAAGGTGATGAGTATTCTGTAGGTCAGAGCATCAGCGTTGAAATTTTCGCTGACGTTAAAAAAGTAGACGTAACTGGCACCTCTAAAGGTAAAGGTTTCGCAGGTACCGTTAAGCGCTGGAACTTCCGTACCCAGGACGCAACCCACGGTAACTCCTTGTCTCACCGTGTTCCGGGTTCTATCGGTCAGAACCAGACTCCGGGCAAAGTGTTCAAAGGCAAGAAAATGGCAGGTCAGCTGGGTAATGAGCGCGTAACTGTTCAGAGCCTGGACGTAGTACGTGTTGACGCTGAGCGCAACCTGCTGCTGGTTAAAGGTGCAGTTCCCGGTGCTACCGGTAGCGACCTGATCGTTAAACCAGCTGTGAAGGCGTAAGGGGATAGCAATGGAATTAGTATTGAAAGACGCGCAGAGCGCGCTGACTGTTTCCGAAACTACCTTCGGTCGTGATTTCAACGAAGCGCTGGTTCACCAGGTTGTTGTTGCTTACGCATCAGGCGCCCGCCAGGGTACTCGCGCGCAGAAAACTCGCGCTGAAGTAACCGGTTCAGGCAAAAAGCCTTGGCGTCAGAAAGGCACCGGCCGTGCGCGTTCAGGTTCTGTAAAGAGCCCGATCTGGCGTTCAGGTGGCGTGACCTTTGCTGCTAAGCCACAAGACCACAGTCAAAAAGTTAACAAAAAGATGTACCGCGGCGCGCTGAAAAGCATCCTGTCCGAACTGGTACGTCAAGATCGTCTGATCGTTGTCGAGCAGTTCTCTGTTGAAGCACCGAAAACCAAGTTGCTGGCACAGAAGCTGAAAGACATGGCGCTGGAAGACGTGCTGATCATCACCGGCGAACTGGATGAGAATCTGTTCCTGGCTGCGCGTAACCTGTACAAGGTTGACGTGCGTGATGCAGCGGGTATCGACCCAGTTAGCCTGATCGCCTTCGACAAAGTCGTTATGACTGCTGATGCAGTTAAGCAAGTTGAGGAGATGCTGGCATGATCCGTGAAGAACGTCTGCTGAAAGTACTGCGCGCGCCGCACGTATCTGAAAAGGCATCTAGCGCGATGGAAAAAACCAACACCATCGTACTCAAAGTAGCTAAAGACGCGACTAAAGCAGAGATCGTTGCTGCTGTTGAGAAACTGTTCGAAGTAGAAGTTAAAGACGTTAACACCCTGGTAGTTAAAGGTAAGGTTAAGCGTCACGGACAGCGTATCGGTCGTCGTAGCGACTGGAAAAAAGCTTACGTCACCCTGAAGGAAGGCCAGAATCTGGACTTCGTCGGCGGCGCTGAGTAAGTCGGAGGAGAAAGACAATGGCAGTTGTTAAATGTAAACCGACATCTCCGGGTCGTCGCCACGTCGTTAAAGTGGTGAACCCAGAGTTGCACAAGGGCAAGCCGTTTGCTCCATTGCTGGAAAAAAACAGCAAATCCGGTGGCCGCAACAACAACGGTCGCATCACTACCCGTCACATCGGTGGTGGTCATAAGCAGGCTTACCGTCTGGTTGACTTCAAACGCAACAAAGATGGTATCCCGGCAACCGTTGAACGTCTTGAGTACGATCCGAACCGCTCTGCGAACATCGCACTGGTTCTGTACAAAGACGGCGAACGCCGTTACATCCTGGCCCCTAAAGGCCTGAAAGCCGGCGACCAGATTCAGTCTGGCGTTGATGCTGCGATCAAAGCAGGTAACACACTGCCGATGCGTAACATCCCGGTGGGTTCTACCGTTCACAACGTAGAAATGAAACCAGGCAAAGGCGGTCAGATTGCTCGCTCAGCCGGTGCTTACGTGCAGATCGTTGCGCGTGAAGGTTCCTACGTTACCCTGCGTCTGCGTTCAGGTGAAATGCGTAAAGTCGAAGCTGACTGCCGCGCTACACTGGGCGAAGTCGGTAACGCTGAGCATATGCTGCGCGTTCTGGGTAAAGCTGGTGCAACCCGTTGGCGTGGTGTTCGTCCGACCGTTCGTGGTACCGCGATGAACCCAGTAGATCACCCGCACGGTGGTGGTGAAGGTCGTAACTTTGGTAAGCACCCGGTAACTCCGTGGGGCGTTCAGACCAAAGGTAAGAAGACCCGTAGCAACAAGCGTACCGATAAATTTATCGTACGTCGCCGTAGCAAATAATATTAGAGGATAAGCCATGCCACGTTCTCTCAAGAAAGGTCCTTTTATTGACCTGCACTTGCTGAAGAAGGTAGAGAAAGCGGTGGAAAGCGGTGACAAGAAGCCTTTGCGCACTTGGTCCCGTCGTTCAACGATCTTTCCTAACATGATCGGTTTGACCATCGCTGTCCATAATGGTCGTCAGCACGTTCCTGTCTTTGTTTCCGACGAAATGGTTGGTCACAAACTGGGTGAATTCGCGCCGACACGTACTTATCGCGGTCACGCGGCTGATAAAAAAGCCAAGAAGAAATAAGTAGGAGGAAGAGATGGAAACTTTAGCTCAACATCGCCACGCTCGTTCTTCTGCTCAGAAGGTTCGCCTTGTTGCTGACCTGATCCGCGGTAAGAAAGTGTCGCAGGCACTGGACATTTTGACCTACACCAACAAGAAAGCGGCTGTACTGGTCAAGAAAGTTCTGGAATCTGCCATTGCTAACGCTGAACACAACGATGGCGCTGATATCGACGATCTGAAAGTCGCGAAAATTTTCGTCGACGAAGGCCCAAGCATGAAGCGCATTATGCCGCGTGCAAAAGGTCGTGCAGATCGCATCCTGAAGCGCACCAGCCACATTACTGTGGTTGTGTCCGATCGCTGAGACTCTGGAGACTAGCAATGGGTCAGAAAGTACATCCTAATGGTATTCGCCTGGGTATTGTAAAACCATGGAACTCTACCTGGTTTGCGAACACCAAAGAATTCGCTGACAACCTGGACAGCGACTTTAAAGTACGTCAGTACCTGACTAAGGAACTGGCTAAGGCGTCTGTATCTCGTATCGTTATCGAGCGTCCAGCTAAGAGCATCCGTGTGACCATTCACACCGCTCGTCCTGGCATCGTGATCGGTAAGAAAGGTGAAGACGTAGAAAAACTGCGCACGGTCGTCGCGAAAATCGCTGGCGTTCCTGCACAGATCAATATCGCCGAAGTCCGTAAACCGGAACTGGACGCAAAACTGGTTGCTGACAGCATCACTTCACAGCTGGAGCGTCGTGTGATGTTCCGTCGTGCTATGAAGCGTGCGGTTCAGAACGCCATGCGTCTGGGCGCGAAGGGTATCAAAGTTGAAGTTAGCGGCCGTCTGGGCGGCGCCGAGATCGCACGTACCGAATGGTACCGTGAAGGTCGCGTGCCGTTGCACACTCTGCGTGCTGACATTGACTACAACACCTCTGAAGCGCACACCACTTATGGTGTAATCGGCGTTAAGGTATGGATCTTCAAAGGCGAGATCCTGGGTGGTATGGCTGCTGTTGAACAACCGGAACCGGCTGCTCAACCTAAAAAGCAGCAGCGTAAAGGCCGTAAGTAAGGAGAGTCGCTATGTTACAACCAAAGCGTACGAAATTCCGTAAAGTGCACAAAGGCCGCAACCGCGGTCTGGCGCAGGGTACGGATGTTAGCTTCGGGACTTTCGGTCTGAAAGCTGTTGGCCGTGGTCGTCTGACTGCCCGTCAGATCGAAGCAGCACGTCGTGCTATGACCCGTGCAGTTAAGCGTCAAGGTAAGATCTGGATCCGTGTATTCCCGGACAAACCGATCACCGAGAAGCCGCTGGAAGTGCGTATGGGTAAAGGTAAGGGTAACGTTGAGTATTGGGTTGCCCTGATCCAGCCTGGTAAAGTCCTGTATGAAATGGACGGCGTACCAGAAGAGCTGGCCCGTGAAGCATTCAAGCTGGCAGCAGCAAAACTGCCTATCAAAACCACCTTTGTAACTAAGACGGTGATGTAATGAAAGCAACAGAGCTGCGTGAAAAAAGCGTTGAAGAGCTGAACACTGAGCTGCTTAATCTGCTGCGTGAGCAATTTAACCTGCGCATGCAGGCAGCATCTGGCCAACTGCAGCAGTCTCATCTGCTGAAGCAGGTTCGCCGTGATGTTGCACGCGTTAAGACTTTACTGACTGAGAAGGCGGGTTCGTAATGACCGATAAAATCCGTACTCTGCAGGGTCGTGTTGTTAGTGACAAAATGCAGAAATCTGCTGTTGTTGCTATCGAGCGTTTCGTGAAGCATCCAATCTATGGAAAATTCATTAAGCGTACGACTAAGCTGCACATCCATGACGAGAACAACGAATGTGGAATCGGCGACGTGGTAGAAATCCGCGAATGCCGTCCACTGTCTAAGACTAAGTCCTGGACACTGGTTCGCGTTGTAGAGAAAGCAATTCTGTAATAGAATTTGCCCTCTTTAAAAATCTAATGAACGGCTCGAAAGAGCCGTTCATTTTTTCTACCCATCTGCGAGAACCGGTGTTATAATGCCGCGCCCTCAATTATGGGGCTTTCAATCGACCTGAGGTCTAGGTCCCGAAGTAGTAGTTGACATTAGCGGAGCACTGAAATGATCCAAGAACAGACTATGCTGAACGTCGCCGACAACTCCGGTGCACGTCGCGTAATGTGTATCAAGGTTCTGGGTGGCTCGCACCGTCGCTACGCAGGCGTCGGCGACATCATTAAAGTTACCATCAAGGAAGCAATTCCACGTGGTAAAGTTAAAAAAGGTGATGTCCTGAAGGCGGTAGTGGTGCGCACCAGGAAGGGTGTTCGTCGCCCGGACGGTTCTGTCATTCGCTTCGATGGTAATGCATGCGTTATTTTAAACAATAACAGCGAGCAGCCTATCGGTACGCGTATTTTTGGGCCGGTAACTCGTGAACTTCGTACTGAAAAGTTCATGAAAATTATCTCTCTGGCACCAGAAGTACTCTAAGGAGCGAACAATGGCAGCTAAAATCCGTCGTAACGACGAAGTTATCGTGTTAACCGGTAAAGATAAAGGTAAGCGCGGTAAAGTTAAGAACGTCCTGTCTTCTGGCAAGGTCATCGTTGAAGGTATCAACCTGGTTAAGAAACATCAGAAGCCTGTTCCGGCTCTGAACCAACCAGGCGGCATCGTTGAAAAAGAAGCTGCAATTCAGGTTTCTAACGTTGCTCTCTTCAATGCGGCAACCGGTAAGGCTGACCGTGTAGGCTTTAGATTCGAAGACGGTAAAAAAGTCCGTTTCTTCAAATCTAATAGCGAAACTATCAAGTAATTTGGAGTAGTACGATGGCGAAACTGCATGATTACTACAAAGACGAGGTAGTCCAGAAACTCATGTCTGAGTTCGGCTACAATTCTGTCATGCAAGTCCCTCGGGTCGAGAAGATCACCCTGAACATGGGTGTTGGTGAAGCGATCGCTGACAAGAAACTGCTGGATAACGCAGCAGCTGACCTGGCAGCAATCTCCGGTCAAAAACCGTTGATCACCAAAGCACGCAAATCAGTTGCAGGCTTCAAAATCCGTCAGGGCTATCCGATCGGCTGTAAAGTAACTCTGCGTGGCGAACGCATGTGGGAGTTCTTTGAGCGTCTGATCACCATTGCTGTACCGCGTATCCGTGACTTCCGTGGCCTGTCCGCTAAGTCATTCGATGGTCGTGGCAACTACAGCATGGGTGTACGTGAGCAGATCATCTTCCCAGAAATCGACTACGACAAAGTCGATCGCGTTCGTGGTTTGGATATTACCATTACCACTACTGCGAAATCTGATGATGAAGGCCGTGCTCTGCTGGCTGCCTTTGACTTCCCGTTCCGTAAGTAAGGTAGGGTTACTTAATGGCTAAGCAATCTATGAAAGCACGCGAAGTTAAGCGTGTGAAATTAGCAGACAAATTCTTCGCAAAACGCGCTGAACTGAAAGCGATCATTTCTGATGTGAACGCTTCCGACGAAGACCGTTGGGATGCCGTTCTCAAGCTGCAGAGTCTGCCGCGTGATTCCAGCCCTTCACGTCAGCGTAACCGCTGCCGTCAAACAGGTCGTCCGCACGGTTTCCTGCGGAAGTTTGGGTTGAGCCGTATCAAGGTCCGTGAAGCCGCAATGCGCGGTGAAATCCCGGGTCTGAAAAAGGCTAGCTGGTAATTGTCACCAATTGAATCACGGGAGTAACACAGATGAGCATGCAAGATCCGATCGCGGATATGCTGACCCGTATCCGTAACGGTCAGGCCGCGAACAAAGTTGCGGTCACCATGCCCTCCTCCAAGCTGAAATTGGCAATTGCCAACGTGCTGAAGGAAGAAGGCTTTATTGAAGATTTTAAAATCGAAGGCGACACCAAGCTGGAACTGGAACTGACTCTTAAGTATTTCCAGGGTAAAGCGGTTGTAGAAAGCATTCAGCGAGTAAGCCGTCCCGGCCTGCGCATCTATAAGAAAAAAGATGAGCTGCCAAAGGTAATGGCTGGTATGGGTATCGCTGTCATTTCTACATCGAAAGGTGTTATGACTGATCGTGCAGCGCGCCAGGCTGGTCTTGGTGGCGAAATTATCTGCTACGTAGCGTAATCGGAGGATACTATGTCTCGTGTTGCTAAAGCACCTGTCGTTGTTCCTGCCGGCGTAGAGGTAAAACTCAACGGTCAGGTAATTTCGATTAAAGGTAAAAACGGCGAGCTGACTCGTACTATCAATGATGCTGTTGAAGTTAAGCATGCTGACAACACTCTGACTTTCGCTCCGCGCGAAGGTTATGTTGACGGCTGGGCGCAGGCGGGTACTTCTCGCGCGCTGCTGAACGCAATGGTTATCGGTGTTACCGAAGGCTTCACTAAGAAGCTGCAGCTGGTTGGTGTTGGTTATCGTGCTGCCGTTAAAGGCAACGTAGTTAACCTGTCTCTGGGCTTTTCTCATCCAGTTGATCACCAGCTGCCCGCGGGTATCACTGCAGAGTGTCCGACTCAGACTGAAATCGTGCTGAAAGGCGCTGATAAGCAGGTGATCGGCCAGGTTGCAGCTGACTTGCGCGCCTACCGTCGTCCTGAGCCTTATAAAGGCAAGGGTGTCCGTTACGCCGACGAAGTCGTGCGTACCAAAGAGGCTAAGAAGAAGTAAGGTAACACTATGGATAAGAAATCTGCTCGTATCCGTCGTGCGACCCGTGCACGTCGCAAGCTCAAAGAGCTGGGTGCTACTCGCCTGGTGGTACATCGTACCCCGCGTCACATTTACGCACAGGTAATCGCCCCGAACGGTTCCGAAGTTCTGGTTGCTGCTTCTACTGTAGAAAAAGCTATCACTGAACAACTGAAGTATACCGGTAATAAAGAAGCCGCAGCTGCTGTAGGTAAAGCTATTGCAGAACGCGCAATCGAAAAAGGCATCACTGGTGTTTCTTTCGACCGTTCCGGTTTCCAATATCATGGTCGCGTCCAGGCACTGGCAGATGCTGCCCGTGAAGCTGGCCTTCAGTTCTAAGGTAGAGGTCTAAGATGGCACACATCGAGAAACAAGCTGGCGAACTGCAGGAAAAACTGATCGCGGTAAACCGTGTATCTAAAACTGTAAAAGGTGGTCGTATTTTCTCCTTCACCGCACTGACTGTAGTGGGTGATGGTAACGGCCGCGTTGGTTTTGGTTACGGTAAAGCGCGTGAAGTTCCAGCAGCGATCCAGAAAGCGATGGAGAAAGCCCGTCGCAACATGGTTAATGTCGCGCTGATCAACGGCACCCTGCAGCACCCTGTTAAAGGTGCGCACACTGGGTCCCGTGTGTTCATGCAGCCGGCTTCAGAAGGTACCGGTATCATCGCCGGTGGTGCAATGCGCGCCGTTCTGGAAGTCGCTGGAGTACATAACGTTCTGGCAAAAGCCTATGGTTCTACTAACCCGATTAACGTGGTTCGTGCAACTATCGACGGCCTGGGCAATATGAAGTCTCCGGAAATGGTCGCTGCTAAGCGTGGTAAATCCGTTGAAGAAATTCTGGGGTAATCACGATGGCAAAGACTATTAAAATCACTCAAACCCGTAGTTCAATCGGCCGCTTGCCTAAGCATAAAGCCACTCTGGTTGGCCTGGGTCTGCGTCGTATTGGTCATACCGTAGAGCGTGAAGACACGCCAGCTGTACGCGGCATGGTCAACGCGGTTTCCTACATGGTTAAAGTGGAGGAGTAAGAGATGCGTTTAAATACTCTGTCTCCGGCCGAAGGGTCTAAGCACGCTACCAAGCGTCTGGGTCGTGGTATCGGTTCTGGCCTCGGAAAAACCGGTGGTCGTGGTCACAAAGGTCAGAACTCACGTTCTGGCGGTGGCGTACGTCGCGGTTTCGAAGGTGGTCAGATGCCTCTGTACCGTCGTCTGCCGAAGTTCGGTTTCACCTCTCGCAAAGCAATGATCACCACAGAGATTCGTCTGTCTGATCTGGCGAAAGTTGAAGGCGGTATCGTCGACCTGAACGCGCTGAAAGCAGCCAACATTGTCGGTGTCCAGATTGAGTTCGTTAAAGTCATTCTGTCTGGTGAAGTTTCTGCACCGGTAACGGTTCGCGGCCTGCGTGTCACCAAAGGTGCTCGTGCTGCAATCGAAGCTGCTGGCGGTAAAATCGAGGAATAAGTAGCAGATGGCTAAACAACCGGGATTAGATTTTCAAAGTGCCAAAGGTGGCTTTGGTGAACTGAAACGCAGACTGCTGTTTGTTATCGGTGCACTGATTGTCTTCCGCATTGGCTCTTTCATTCCAATCCCTGGTATTGATGCCACTGTACTTGCCAAACTGCTTGAGCAACAGCGTGGCACCATCATTGAAATGTTTAACATGTTCTCTGGTGGTGCTCTCAGCCGTGCTTCTATTTTTGCTCTGGGTATCATGCCGTATATTTCGGCATCTATTATTATCCAGCTGTTAACGGTGGTTCATCCTGCCTTAGCAGAAATCAAGAAAGAAGGGGAGGCTGGCCGTCGTAAGATTAGTCAGTACACCCGTTACGGTACGTTGGTATTGGCCATATTCCAGTCGATCGGTATTGCTACCGGTTTGCCGAATATGCCTGGTATGCAAGGCCTGGTAATGAATCCAGGCTTTGCATTCTATTTTACCGCTGTTGTAAGTCTGGTTACCGGGACAATGTTCCTGATGTGGCTGGGCGAACAGATTACTGAACGTGGTATCGGTAACGGTATCTCGATCATTATCTTCGCGGGTATTGTTGCGGGACTTCCGCCGGCCATTGGCCATACCATCGAGCAAGCGCGGCAAGGTGACCTGCACTTCCTTCTGTTGCTGTTGGTTGCAGTTCTCGTATTTGCAGTGACCTTCTTTGTTATTTTCGTTGAGCGTGGTCAACGCCGCATTGTGGTGAATTATGCGAAACGTCAACAAGGTCGTCGCGTTTACGCTGCACAGAGCACACATTTACCGTTGAAAGTGAATATGGCAGGGGTTATCCCGGCAATCTTCGCTTCCAGCATTATTCTGTTCCCGGCAACGATTGCATCGTGGTTCGGGGGCGGTACCGGTTGGAACTGGCTGACAACAATTTCGATGTATTTGCAGCCAGGACAGCCGCTTTATGTGCTACTCTATGCGACTGCTATCATCTTCTTCTGTTTCTTCTACACGGCGTTGGTTTTCAACCCGCGTGAAACAGCAGATAACCTGAAGAAGTCTGGTGCATTCGTACCGGGAATTCGTCCGGGAGAGCAAACGGCGAGATATATCGATAAAGTAATGACACGGTTAACCTTAATCGGTGCCCTCTACATTACCTTTATTTGCCTTATCCCGGAGTTCATGCGTGATGCGATGAAAGTTCCTTTCTACTTTGGCGGTACATCGCTGCTTATCGTAGTGGTCGTCATCATGGACTTTATGGCTCAAGTGCAAACTCTGATGATGTCAAGTCAGTACGAGTCTGCATTGAAGAAAGCTAACCTGAAGGGCTATGGCCGTTAATTCAGGTGGTTGAGAAGTTACGGAGAGTAAAAATGAAAGTTCGTGCTTCCGTCAAGAAATTATGTCGTAACTGCAAAATCATTCGTCGCGACGGTGTCGTTCGTGTGATCTGCAGCGCCGAGCCAAAGCATAAACAGCGCCAAGGCTGATTTTCACATATTTTTCTTGCAAAGTCGGGTTGAGCTGGCTAGATTAGCCAGCCAATCTTTTGTATGTCTGTACGTTTCCATTTGAGTATCCTGAAAACGGGCTTTTCAGCATGGTGCGTACATATTAAATAGTAGGAGTGCATAGTGGCCCGTATAGCAGGCATTAACATTCCTGATCAGAAACATACCGTTATCGCATTAACTTCGATCTTCGGTATTGGTAAAACTCGTTCTAAAGCCATTTGCGCTTCAACGGGTATTGCTGAAAATGTTAAGATCAGTGAGCTGTCTGAAGAACAAATTGATCAGCTGCGTGATGCAGTTGCTAAATTCGTTGTTGAAGGTGATCTGCGCCGTGAAATCACCCTGAGCATCAAGCGTCTGATGGACCTTGGTTGCTACCGTGGTTTGCGCCATCGTCGTGGTCTACCGGTTCGCGGTCAGCGCACCAAGACCAACGCACGTACCCGTAAGGGTCCGCGTAAACCGATCAAGAAATAATCGGGGTGAGTAAATAATGGCAAAGGCACCAGTTCGTGCACGTAAGCGTGTAAGAAAACAAGTCTCAGATGGCGTGGCTCATGTCCATGCGTCTTTTAACAACACCATCGTTACCATTACTGATCGTCAGGGTAACGCACTGGGTTGGGCAACCGCCGGTGGTTCCGGTTTCCGCGGTTCACGTAAATCTACGCCGTTTGCTGCTCAGGTCGCTGCAGAGCGCTGTGCAGAAGCTGTAAAAGATTACGGTATTAAGAACCTGGAAGTTATGGTTAAGGGTCCGGGTCCAGGCCGCGAATCAACGATTCGTGCTCTGAACGCCGCTGGTTTCCGCATCACGAACATTACTGATGTGACTCCGATCCCTCACAACGGTTGTCGTCCGCCGAAAAAACGTCGCGTATAACGTCCGTTTTTTAGGTTAGTTGGAGAAAGAAAATGGCAAGATATTTGGGTCCTAAGCTCAAGCTGAGCCGTCGTGAGGGCACTGACTTATTCCTTAAGTCTGGCGTTCGCGCGATTGATTCCAAGTGTAAGATTGAACAAGCCCCTGGTCAGCACGGTGCGCGCAAGCCACGTCTGTCTGACTACGGCGGTCAGTTACGTGAAAAGCAAAAAGTTCGTCGTATCTACGGTGTGCTTGAGCGTCAGTTCCGTAACTATTACAAAGAAGCAGCACGTCTGAAAGGCAACACCGGTGCAAACCTGTTGGCTCTGCTGGAAGGCCGTCTGGACAACGTCGTTTATCGTATGGGCTTTGGTGCCACGCGTGCGGAAGCACGTCAGCTGGTCAGCCATAAGTCTGTTCTGGTAAATGGTCGCGTTGTTAACATCGCTTCTTATCAGGTATCTCCGAATGATGTCGTTAGCATCCGTGAGAAAGCCAAAAAGCAATCTCGCGTGAAGGCCGCTCTGGAGCTGGCTGAGCAGCGTGAAAAGCCAACCTGGCTGGAAGTTGATGCAGCTAAGATGGAAGGTGTGTTCAAACGTATTCCTGAACGTACTGATCTGTCTGCGGACATTAACGAACACCTGATCGTCGAGCTTTACTCTAAGTAAAGCTTAGTACCAAAGAGAGGACACAATGCAGGGTTCTGTGACAGAGTTTCTAAAACCGCGCCTGGTAGATATCGAGCAAGTGAGTTCGACGCACGCCAAGGTGACCCTTGAGCCTTTAGAGCGTGGCTTTGGCCATACTCTTGGTAACGCGCTGCGCCGTATTCTGCTTTCATCAATGCCGGGTTGCGCGGTGACCGAGGTTGAAATTGATGGTGTACTGCATGAGTACAGCACCAAAGAGGGTGTACAGGAAGATATCCTGGAAATCCTGCTCAACCTTAAAGGTTTGGCGGTAAGAGTTCAGGGCAAAGATGAAGTTATTCTTACCTTGAATAAATCTGGCATTGGCCCTGTGACTGCAGCCGACATTACCCATGATGGTGATGTCGAAATCGTCAAGCCGCAGCATGTGATCTGCCATCTGACCGATGACAACGCATCTATTAGCATGCGTATCAAAGTTCAGCGTGGTCGTGGTTATGTGCCGGCTTCTGCCCGAATTCATTCGGAAGAAGATGAGCGCCCAATCGGCCGTCTGCTGGTCGACGCTTGCTACAGCCCTGTAGACCGTATCGCCTACAATGTTGAAGCAGCGCGTGTAGAGCAGCGCACCGACCTGGACAAGCTGGTCATCGAAATGGAAACCAACGGCACAATCGATCCTGAAGAGGCGATTCGTCGTGCGGCGACCATCCTGGCAGAACAACTGGAAGCTTTCGTTGACTTACGTGATGTACGTCAGCCGGAAGTGAAAGAAGAGAAACCAGAATTCGATCCGATCCTGCTGCGCCCTGTTGACGATCTGGAATTGACTGTCCGCTCTGCTAACTGCCTTAAGGCAGAAGCTATCCACTACATCGGTGATCTGGTACAGCGTACTGAGGTTGAGCTGCTTAAAACGCCTAACCTTGGTAAAAAATCTCTTACCGAGATTAAAGATGTGCTGGCCTCACGTGGTCTGTCTCTGGGCATGCGCCTGGAAAACTGGCCACCGGCAAGCATTGCTGATGAATAACCCGATCACAGGTTAAGGTTTCACTGAGAAGGATAAGGTCATGCGCCATCGTAAGAGTGGTCGTCAACTGAACCGCAACAGCAGCCATCGTCAGGCTATGTTCCGCAACATGGCTGGCTCTCTGGTTCGTCACGAGATCATCAAGACGACTCTGCCGAAAGCCAAAGAGTTGCGCCGCGTAGTTGAGCCGCTGATTACTCTTGCCAAGACCGACAACGTAGCTAATCGTCGTCTGGCATTCGCCCGTACTCGTGATAACGAGATCGTGGCAAAACTGTTTAATGAGTTAGGCCCGCGTTTCGCGAGCCGTGCAGGTGGTTACACTCGCATTCTGAAGTGTGGCTTCCGCGCTGGTGACAACGCTCCGATGGCATACATCGAGCTGGTTGATCGTCCAGAAGCTCAAGCAGAAGCTGCAGCAGAGTAATCTGTTGCAACGTGAAAAACCCGCTTCGGCGGGTTTTTTATTGCCTGTCATTCTGCGTCTGCTACGCTTGTGGTGTCATGAAGGAGGTGAACAATGTGGTTAATTGATCAGCTTGCAGAACAGCATATTAAAGCCGCGCAGGAGAAAGGTGAGCTGAGTGATCTGCCGGGCGAAGGCGCACCGCTGAATCTCGAAGACGACAGTCAGGTTCCATCTGATCTACGAGCAGGATACCGACTGTTAAAAAATGCAGGTTTTCTTCCCCCCGAACTTGAGCTGCGCCGCGAAGCACTTCAGGTCAGCGATCTTTTACAGCATTTAGATCCTGACGATCCAGAGGCGCTGATCCAGACACAACGATTACGGCAACTGAAGATAAGGCTGAGCCAGGCCGGTATGCGCACTGATTTTCTTGAGGGGGAATATGGTCGTGCGATTAAGACCAAACTCGTGCCCGATTAAGGTGTATTTTTTGTCGCTGTTGTGCGCGTATAATGAGTTTGCTTCATCTTTTCACCGCATTATTCCATTACTCAACCGGAGAAGTTATGTCCAGATACCGTCATACGAAAGGACAAATACAGGATAACGCCTTACAGGCATTGTTACACGACCCGCTGTTCAGGCAACGTGTTGAAGAAAAACAAAAAGGCAAAGGCAGTTACCGGCGTAAAGAAAAACATGGGAAAGGCTGGGAGGCCAGTGATAAGCAAGCCGTTTATCACTGGCCTTCTGCTTTACAGACACAAAAAAGCCGCTTCAGAGCGGCTTTTTATTTTAGATTTTCGTATTCTGTTGTTTGAGTAAATCGCGGATTTCTGTCAGAAGCAGTTCTTCATTTGTAGGTTTAGGTGCCGGTTTTTCCACTTCTTTCTTCTTATACAGTTTGTTCATCAGCTTAATCGCCATAAAGATAGCAAAAGCAACAATGATGAAATCAAATACGGTTTGCAGGAAAATACCATATTCCATAACCACAGCCGGTGTGTTGCCGACGGCAGGTTTAAGCACCCAGCTAAACGATTTGAAATCAACGCCGCCAATCAGCAAGCCCAGCGGTGGCATAATGATGTTCGCGACCAGTGATGAAACAATCTTACCGAATGCCGCACCGATAATCACACCGACGGCCAGATCAACCACGTTGCCGCGCATCGCAAAATCACGAAACTCTTTGAATAAACTCATACTTCTCTCCTTGCCTTAGCCAATGCCATAAAGTTTAACAAAGCTCACAATATTTGCCATTAACCACAGACAATAAGCCACTGACATGTCAGTGCTGGCTTTTTATGTGTTATAGGAAAAACGGACTGGGCTGGAACAGGCGCTCGACGTCCGGCACAAACTTTTTATCGGTTAAAAACATCACAACGTGATCGCCCTGTTCAATACGCAGATTGTCATTCGCTATCATCACATCGTCGCCGCGCACCACAGCACCAATCAGTGTGCCTGGTGGCAGCTTGATATCATCAACTGACCGTCCCACCACGCGCGATGTGGTTTCGTCGCCATGCGCGATGGCTTCGATGGCTTCAGCAATGCCTCGACGTAATGACGAGACACCCACAATATCGGCTTTGCGCACATGTCCCAGTAAGGCCGAGATGGTCGCCTGCTGGGGAGAAATGGCGATATCAATGACGCTGCCCTGGACCAGATCGACATAAGCACGGCGTTGAATCAGCACCATAACTTTCTTGGCGCCCATTTTTTTGGCCAGCATGGCAGACATGATATTGGCTTCGTCATCGTTGGTGACGGCGATAAACAAATCCACCTGCTCAATATGCTCTTCCGCCAGTAGTTCCTGATCGGAGGCATCACCGTAAAAGACCACCGTGTCGTGCAACTGTTCAGCCAGTTCGGCCGCGCGCTGGGGATTGCGCTCAATAAGTTTCACGCTGTAGTTTTTCTCGAGCTTTTGCGCCAGGCCAAAGCCAATGTTGCCGCCGCCTACTAACATGATGCGTTTATAAGGCTTTTCCAGGCGCTGCATTTCACTCATTACCGCACGAATATGCTGGCTGGCGGCAATGAAGAAAACTTCATCACCGGCTTCGATAATGGTGGAGCCCTGTGGCCGGATAGGGCGGTCCTGACGAAAAATCGCCGCTACGCGCGTATCGATATGGGGCATGTGATCGCGCAGGATCGACAATGGATTGCCCACCAGGGGGCCACCGTAATAGGCTTTCACGACTGCGAGGCTCACTTTGCCTTCAGCAAAATTAACTACCTGCAACGCGCCCGGATATTGAATCAGGCGGTAAATATTGTCGATAACCAGTTGCTCAGGCGAAATCAGATGGTCGATAGGCACTGCTTCGGGGATAAAAAGCTTATCCGCATCGCGCAGATAGTCAGCCGCACGTATACGGGCGATACGATTTGGCGTGTTGAAGAGCGAATACGCGATTTGACAGGCTATCATGTTGGTTTCGTCAGAGCTGGTAACGGCGACCAGCATATCGGCGTCTTCCGCGCCCGCCTCACGGAGAACCCGTGGGTGGGAACCATGACCCTGCACAACACGTAAATCAAATTTATCCTGTAACTGACGTAAACGTGCTGAATCTGTATCAACAACTGTTATATCGTTGTTTTCGCCAACCAGATTTTCGGCCAGTGTGCCTCCAACCTGGCCAGCACCAAGAATGATGATTTTCATCGCTTTTCAAAGCCTTTTCATTATGCGTTAGCGTCTTTAATCAGCTTAGCGTAGAAAAATCCGTCTCCGCCTTCAGCGTCAGGGAACACCTGCCAGCCCGTTTCGGGCGCGCCTGAAAGGGAGACAGCCTGTGCATCCGCATGTCGCTGTAAGAAACCGCTGATTTGCTCATGGTTCTCTTCCGGTAGGACAGAGCAGGTCGCGTAGATCATCGTACCGCCCGCTTTTAGAAGCGTCCAGGTGGCCTCCAGAATGTCACGCTGCAAAGCGGCCAGTTCGCTGATATCGCGATCGCGGCGTAACCATTTGATATCCGGATGGCGGCGAATCACGCCTGTGGCTGAGCAGGGCGCATCCAGCAGGATACGATCAAACTGCCGTTGGTCACACCATTGCTGCGGAGTACGGCCATCACCTTGTTTGACCTCGGCGGTCATTCCCAGCCGTGTCAGGTTTTCGGTTACGCGCTTCAGTCGTTGTGCGTCCACATCCACAGCGAGGACCTGCGCGTCAGGGGCTATTTCTAAAATATGCGTCGTTTTGCCGCCTGGCGCTGCACACAGATCGAGAATATGTTCGCCATTTTTAGGCGCAAGCAGAAGCGCACAGCGTTGTGCTGAGAGATCCTGCACCGTAACCCAGCCCTGGTCGAAACCGGGTAACTGGTGAACCGGCGCTGGCGAGGCCAGGCGTAATGCTTCCGGCACATCCTCTGCGGTCATCGCCTCTCTTTCACTGGCGGTCAGCAGAGCAAGCCAACTGTCACGGGTATGGTGCTGACGGTTAACCCGCAGCCACATCGGTGGGCGTTGGTTATTCGCGTCAACAATCTGTTGCCAGCGATCTGGCCAGGCAAGCTGCAGTCGGTTCAGTAGCCATCCGGGATGAAGATGGCGCTGTGGACCTTCCTGGATGCTGGCAAGGAGTTCCTCCTGACGGCGCTGGAACTGACGTAACACACCGTTGATCAATCCTTTCAGATTGGCACGTTTAAGCACTTCAGCACCAGCAACGGTCTCGGCTAATGCCGCATGTGCCGGGACGCGCGTGTAGAGCAACTGGTACAGGCCCACCATGATCAGAAAATGCAGCGTACGCTGTTTGCCGGTCAGAGGGCGCTCCATCAATTTCCCGATAAGCGCTTCCAGCTGCGGTAACGTTCGTAACACACCAAAGCAGATCTCTTGCACCAGAGCGGCGTCTTTATCGGCGACTTTTTTCTGTGCGGCAGGCAGCACAGCATTGAGTGACTCGCCCTTATCGACAACACGTTCAATCAGTTGTGCAGACAGGCTACGAAGGTTGGATGATTTAGTCATAAGATAGTGCCATCAAACAAAAGGCCCGGATTTACCGGGCCTGAATGTCAGTCCAGAAGAGAGCCAGGTTCAAACCATTCCCGGCGCGAGTTGAGCAGATCCTGTGCCGACATCGGTTTTTTACCGGCGGGTTGCAACTGAAGTAAATTGAGTACGCCGTCGGCGGTGACAATGTGAATGCCCTGTTTGTCAGCCTTAACGATCTCGCCTGGTCGTTTATTGACATGAGGTAAAACACCGGCTTGCCATACTTTTACTGGCTGATCATTTACCATAAAAAAGCTAACCGGCCAGGGATTAAAGGCGCGAATGCAGCGTTCAAGCTGTTCCGCGGGCAACTGCCAGTCAAGACGTGCTTCCTCTTTGCTGAGCTTCTCAGCATAATTTGCCAGGGTTTCATCCTGTTTCACCGGCTGGGCGTTGCCCTCACGCAATTGCGACAAGGTTGTCAGTAGCCCTTCTGGTCCGAGGCTGGCCAGCTTGTCGTATAATGAAGCACTGGTGTCTTCAGCAGTAATAGGGCAGGCCAGTTTTACCAGCATATCACCGGTATCCAGCCCGACATCCATTTGCATGATGGTGACACCGGTTTCCTGATCACCTGCCCAAAGCGCGCGCTGAATAGGCGCCGCGCCGCGCCAGCGTGGCAGCAACGAACCATGTACGTTGATGCAGCCCAGACGTGGCATCTCTAGCACGGCTTTCGGCAGGATAAGGCCATAAGCCACCACGACCATGACATCGGCCTGCAAATCGGCAACCAACTGTTGGTTTTCCGCAGGGCGCAACGATTTGGGCTGAAAAACCGGAATGTCGTGGGCAAGAGCCAGCGCTTTTACCGGGCTCGCGGTCAACTTATTGCCGCGCCCGGCAGGGCGGTCTGGTTGGGTAAAAACGCCAACGACCTTATGCTCAGATGCGAGCAACGCGTCAAGGTGACGCGCCGCGAAGTCTGGTGTGCCAGCAAAGATTATATTAAGCGGGGCAGACACGTTTATCCCTTTTTCAGATCTCAAGAGGCCTGGGCGTTTTGCCGCGCCAGTTTTTCTAACTTTGTCTTGATTCGCTGACGCTTTAAAGGCGACAGATAATCGATAAACAGTTTGCCATCCAGATGATCAATTTCATGCTGAATACAGATAGCCAGCAGGTCACCGGTTTCCAGTTCAAACGGCTTACCTTCGCGATCTAACGCTCGCACTTTTACCCGCTCTGCACGAGGCACAAAGGCGCGTTGCTCAGGAATGGACAGGCAACCTTCTTCGATACCTGTTTCACCACTTTTTTCCAGAAGCTCGGGATTGATCAATACCAGTCGCTCGTCCCGGTTCTCAGAGACATCAATCACAATGATGCGCTGATGAATATCCACCTGCGTAGCGGCAAGGCCGATACCTTCTTCGGAATACATGGTTTCGAACATATCATCAACGATACGCTGAACTTCTGCGTTAACTTCTTTGACTGGCGCGGCGATCTTGCGCAGGCGCTCGTCAGGAAAATGTAACACCTGTAAAACTGACATAAATATCCAGATCTATATTCTAAAAGGAAAAGATTACTGCCTCATATTGTAGACTTTTTAGTACCTGATTGACAGCATTCTGCGGAGGGATGCGACGGTTATCAGGAGGCCGTGACGATGGAAAAAAGGGCGCGATTACTGCGGCTGGCCGCGATACCCGGCCTGACGGGCCGACGCTGGCTGAACGCGGCGCAGCAACTGTGCGCAGGTCAGGATATTGATGTGATATTAAGCCAAAAGGGCTTCGAGACAGCGCAACATCATTATGCCCATCAGAAAACCACGGACTGGCTGGCAACCGTTAACACTTGGCTGGCACAGTGTTCAACGCATCACCTGATTACGGCGCTGGATGCGCATTACCCCGCTCAACTCCTTGAAACGGCCTGTTTCCCTCCGCTCTTATATGTAAACGGTGATCCAACCGTATTATCTTCACCTCAACTGGCGGTGGTAGGCAGCCGTCTGTGTTCGCCCTCAGGCCGTTACTGGTGCGACTGGTTCACCCAACAACTGGCATTGAGCGGTTTGACCATAACCAGTGGGCTGGCTATCGGGATTGATGGCGTGGCACACCGTGCCGCATTAAATGTGCAGGGTAAAACCGTGGCCGTACTGGGGAGTGGACTGGCCCATCTGTATCCCAAAAAACACACTGCGCTGGCGCAGGAGATTGTTATGCAGGGAGGCGCCGTGATCTCGGAGTTTCCGCTTACTGCCGCGCCACTGGCGCATCAGTTTCCGCGCAGAAACCGTATTATCAGTGGGTTAAGTCAGGGTGTTCTCGTCATTGAAGCGTCATTAAAAAGTGGTTCATTAGTCACAGCCCGTTATGCATTAGAGCAGAATCGCAATGTTTATGCCTTACCGGGTGCGCTGGGTAACAGCGGCAGTGAGGGGACAAACTGGCTGATCCAACAAGGTGCCATGTTGGTGGCACATCCTAATAACATTGTCGAAGATTTACGCGCTATGCTTAACTGGTTACCTGTTAACCCGTCAGATGAAATTTATTCTGATGCCAGTGACGATGCTCCATTGCCATTTGCCGAGCTGTTGGCTAACGTAGGTGATGAGGTTACACCTGTTGACGTTGTCGCTGAACGTGCCGGCCAACCTGTGCCAGTTATTACAGCTCAATTGCTGGAACTGGAGTTAGCAGGATGGATCGCAGCTGTACCCGGCGGCTATGTCCGATTGAGGAGGGCATGCCATGTTCGACGTACTCATGTACTTGTTTGAGACCTATATCCACAACGAAACAGAAATGGGTGTTGATCAGGACAGATTGACAGATGACTTGACGGATGCCGGTTTCCACCGCGAAGATATTTATAATGCGTTGAACTGGTTAGAGAAATTGGCGGACTATCAGGAAGGACTGGTCGCACCAATTTTGCTGGCAAATGATCCGCTCTCTATGCGCATCTATACCGATGAAGAGAGCAAGCGTTTAGATGCCGAAAGCCGCGGTTTCCTGCTGTTCCTGGAGCAAATCCAGGTACTGAGTCTGGAAACACGAGAAATGGTCATTGAACGTGTCATGGCGCTTGATACGCTGGATTTCGATCTTGAGGATCTTAAATGGGTGGTGCTGATGGTGCTGTTTAACATCCCTGGATGTGAAAACGCGTATCAGCAGATGGAAGAACTGCTATTCGACGTCAACGAAGGTATGCTGCATTAAATTTTTACTAATGCATGACTGTTATGAGTAAAACCGCACTCTTTACTGTGCGTAAACAGGATCCCTGCCCCGCATGCGGGGCAGAACTTGTTATACGTTCAGGAAAGCATGGCCCATTTTTGGGCTGTGCAAATTACCCTGCCTGTGACTATATCAAGCCTTTGGGAAACCAGGCTGATGGGCATGTCGTCAAAGTTCTGGAAGGCCACGTTTGCCCACAATGCGGGGCAGATAAAGTATTGCGCCAGGGCCGGTTTGGCATGTTTATTGGCTGTAGCGACTATCCCGCGTGTGATTACACCGAAACCATCGATAAACCGGATGAAACCACGATCGACTGTCCGCAGTGCCAGCAGGGTAAGCTGGTACAACGCCGCTCGCGTTTTGGTAAAACGTTTCATGCCTGCGAACGCTATCCAGCCTGTCAGTTTGCCGTGAACCTGACGCCAGTGGCGGGGCGCTGTCCGCATTGTGAATTTCCGCTTTTAGTCGAGAAAAAGACGGCGCAGGGCATCCGGCTTTTCTGCGCCAGTAAAAGTTGTGGCAAAGCTATTATTCAAGAGACATAAGACATAACCATGTTAAATCAACCCGTTGCCGGCTCATTGCAGGATTGTGTAAGCCATCTTAACCAGCATGCTGTGATTGCCTATCCCACCGAAGCGGTATTCGGCTTAGGCTGTGATCCCGATAATGAATCTGCGGTCATGGCACTGCTGGCATTAAAAAAACGGCCAGTAGAGAAAGGCTTGATCCTGATAGCTGCCGACTATGATCAGCTTAAACCTTACGTATCAGATGAGGCCTTAACCACGGAGCAGCGTGAACGTATGTTTGCCTGTTGGCCAGGCCCGGTCACCTTTGTCGTGCCTGCTTCTCCGGTTACCCCGCGCTGGTTAACCGGGCAATTTGATTCACTGGCCATCCGCGTTAGCGATCATCCGGATGTTCAGGCGCTGTGCCGGGCGTTTGGAAAACCTTTGGTATCGACCAGCGCTAATCTTTCCGGTCAGCCACCGTGCCGTTCAGTCGAAGAGGTCAAATTGCAGTTTGGCACCGCGTTTCCTGTATTGAATGGAAAGACAGGAGGAAGGCTCAATCCTTCTGAGATTCGCGATGTCATCAGCGGCAATTTGATACGCCAGGGTTAATATATGGCAAATTTTGCAGTTTTTGGTCATCCCATTAGTCACAGCAAATCGCCGCACATTCATCAGGCGTTTGCGCGACAGACAGGAATCTCTCTTCAGTATGATCGTATTGATGCGCCTGTTGATGCTTTTCCTGAGACTCTCCGCACTTTTTTCCACGACGGCGGGGCGGGTGCGAACATTACGCTGCCTTTTAAACAGCAGGCGTGGGCATTTGCCGACCAGTTGACCGAGCGCGCTGCGCTGTCAGGGGCTGTGAACACGCTAAAGCTGTGTGATGATGGCCAAATTCTTGGCGACAATACGGATGGTATTGGGCTGCTCAGCGATCTTCAGCGCCTTGGGATGATTAAGCCCGACAGCCATCTTCTGCTGGTGGGGGCAGGTGGGGCCGCTCGGGGCGTCATTCTCCCTCTGCTTTCAATGGGAGCAACGATCACGGTCGTGAACCGAACGGCGTTGAATGCGCAGACTCTGGCCGCAGAGTTTGCCCATCGCGGAGCGATTAATGCGTGCTCGTTTGACGCGCTTGTGGATAGACATTTCGACCTTGTCATTAATGCCACATCAAGTGGTATTCAGGGAGAAGTACCGCCGTTGCCGCCTTCATTAGTTCATGCTGAGCTACGTTGCTACGATATGTTCTATCAGAGTGGTTTAACGCCTTTCCTGCGCTGGTGTCAGCAGCACGGTTCATCTCATCTTGCTGACGGGCTGGGGATGCTGGTGGGTCAGGCCGCGCATGCCTTTCATCTATGGCACGGGGTGATGCCCGAAATCGCACCGGTCATCGCCTCATTAAAAGCCGGGATGCAGTCATGAACCAGGCGATACAGTTTCCTGATCGGGAAAGCCTGAATACAGAATTAAGGGCCGTTTGTTTCCCTGTTCTGGTAAACGGGATGGGCTTAACCTGCGCTATCAGTGTTGAGGCGCTTAATGAACAGTTCGGTGAGGGAGAAGCGATGACGCTGTTTCGCCATCATCGCTGGGATTTGGAAGATCAGGCCGAAGACTGCATTCGAAACGATCAGGTCGATAATGAAGGATGGGTCTGGCTGTCTCCGGCCAGATAGTCGTTCTTCCAGTTAACATAGTTGCTGGCTGAGTAAAGTAGACCTTCAATTTCTTTTTCATTCAGCGGCCGGATTTGTTTGACCGGGCTCCCGACATACAGATAGCCACTTTCCAGTCGTTTGCCGGGGGGAACCAGGCTCCCGGCACCAATCATAACGTCGTCTTCAACAATGACGCCATCCAGTACGATTGAGCCCATTCCAACCAGTACGCGATTGCCTATCGTGCAGCCATGCAGCATCGCTTTATGCCCAACCGTTACGTCTTCCCCAATTATCAGAGGAAAACCGGCGGGGTTGGCCTCTGATTTATGCGTGACATGCAGGACGCTGCCATCCTGAATATTGGTTCGGGCACCAATATGCACCTGGTTCACATCGCCACGAATAGCGACTAAAGGCCAGATACCTACATCATCTTCCATAATGACGTCACCCGCTACCACGCTGGTGGGATCAACCATGACGCGCAGACCCAATTTTGGGAAAAGATGTTTGTAAGGGCGTAACGCTACAGTCATTTTGTTCTCCTTTTACTGAGTTTACTGGCAGCCTGATGCGATTCTGACCAACTGGCAAGGGGATTTTGTGCCGGATCGTTGGTGATCTAATCAATATGAATGTTTTCTCGGCAGTCAGTAAAAAGATCCAAAAAAAGGGTTGTGCAATTCATTCGGATCCCTATAATGCGCCTCCATCGACACGGCACAACGGCTTACGGAATGCGGTGTTGAGAGGGTCAGGCAACTGAGCCGCCGGAGAAAAACTTCTGAAAAAGAGGTTGACTCTGAAGGAGGAAAGCGTAATATACGCCACCTCGCAACAGACGGTTAACCCGCTGGTTGCACTGCTCTTTAACAATTTATCAGACAATCTGTGTGGGCACTCGCAGGATTGATATCCGCGTCTCCGGACGCAAAAAATATCAAGTCTTAAGAGTGAACACGTAGTGAAATTCATTACGACGTTTTCCTTGAGCATCGCTGCACTGGTTGCAGCAAATCAAACTTTAAATTGAAGAGTTTGATCATGGCTCAGATTGAACGCTGGCGGCAGGCCTAACACATGCAAGTCGGACGGTAGCACAGGGGAGCTTGCTCCTCGGGTGACGAGTGGCGGACGGGTGAGTAATGTCTGGGAAACTGCCCGATGGAGGGGGATAACTACTGGAAACGGTAGCTAATACCGCATAACGTCGCAAGACCAAAGTGGGGGACCTCCGGGCCTCACACCATCGGATGTGCCCAGATGGGATTAGCTTGTAGGCGGGGTAACGGCCCACCTAGGCGACGATCCCTAGCTGGTCTGAGAGGATGACCAGCCACACTGGAACTGAGACACGGTCCAGACTCCTACGGGAGGCAGCAGTGGGGAATATTGCACAATGGGCGCAAGCCTGATGCAGCCATGCCGCGTGTATGAAGAAGGCCTTCGGGTTGTAAAGTACTTTCAGCGGGGAGGAAGGTGGTGAGGTTAATAACCTCAGCAATTGACGTTACCCGCAGAAGAAGCACCGGCTAACTCCGTGCCAGCAGCCGCGGTAATACGGAGGGTGCAAGCGTTAATCAGAATTACTGGGCGTAAAGCGCACGCAGGCGGTCTGTTAAGTCAGATGTGAAATCCCGGGCTTAACCTGGGAACTGCATTTGAAACTGGCAGGCTTGAGTCTCGTAGAGGGGGGTAGAATTCCAGGTGTAGCGGTGAAATGCGTAGAGATCTGGAGGAATACCGGTGGCGAAGGCGGCCCCTGGACGAAGACTGACGCTCAGGTGCGAAAGCGTGGGGAGCAAACAGGATTAGATACCCTGGTAGTCCACGCCGTAAACGATGTCGACTTGGAGGTTGTTCCCTTGAGGAGTGGCTTCCGGAGCTAACGCGTTAAGTCGACCGCCTGGGGAGTACGGCCGCAAGGTTAAAACTCAAATGAATTGACGGGGGCCCGCACAAGCGGTGGAGCATGTGGTTTAATTCGATGCAACGCGAAGAACCTTACCTACTCTTGACATCCAGCGAACTTTCCAGAGATGGATTGGTGCCTTCGGGAACGCTGAGACAGGTGCTGCATGGCTGTCGTCAGCTCGTGTTGTGAAATGTTGGGTTAAGTCCCGCAACGAGCGCAACCCTTATCCTTTGTTGCCAGCGATTCGGTCGGGAACTCAAAGGAGACTGCCGGTGATAAACCGGAGGAAGGTGGGGATGACGTCAAGTCATCATGGCCCTTACGAGTAGGGCTACACACGTGCTACAATGGCGCATACAAAGAGAAGCGACCTCGCGAGAGCAAGCGGACCTCATAAAGTGCGTCGTAGTCCGGATCGGAGTCTGCAACTCGACTCCGTGAAGTCGGAATCGCTAGTAATCGTGGATCAGAATGCCACGGTGAATACGTTCCCGGGCCTTGTACACACCGCCCGTCACACCATGGGAGTGGGTTGCAAAAGAAGTAGGTAGCTTAACCTTCGGGAGGGCGCTTACCACTTTGTGATTCATGACTGGGGTGAAGTCGTAACAAGGTAACCGTAGGGGAACCTGCGGTTGGATCACCTCCTTACCTGAAGATACCTTCGTGCGCAGTGCTCACACAGATTGTCTGATAGAAAAGTAATGAGCAAAGCGTCTACGCGTTGGGGTGCGGTAACAATAACTATTGTCGCCTGATTATCTAATCTCACCTTCACGTGAAATAACCCGTGTCTGTTGCACAAGGATTTCACGTCCCCTTCGTCTAGAGGCCCAGGACATCGCCCTTTCACGGCGGTAACAGGGGTTCGAATCCCCTAGGGGACGCCACTTGCTTGGTGACAGGTGAAAGGTGTTGCCGATATATCTTAAAGACGACTTGCGAGTCGTGTTTAAGATATTGCTCTTTAACAATCCGGAACAAGCTGAAAATTTGAAACGACGCACGTCGTGTTCCTCCGTAATAAGGAACACAGCACGATGCGTTCGGGTCTCTCAAAAGCTCATAACACGCAAGCGCAAAACGCCTGTGGGTTGTGAGGTTAAGCGACCAAGCGTACACGGTGGATGCCCTGGCAGTCAGAGGCGATGAAGGGCGTGCTAATCTGCGATAAGCGCCGGTAAGGTGATATGAACCGCTATAACCGGCGATACCCGAATGGGGAAACCCAGTGTGATTCGTCACACTATCATGCAGTGAATACATAGCGGCATGAGGCGAACCGGGGGAACTGAAACATCTAAGTACCCCGAGGAAAAGAAATCAACCGAGATTCCCCAGTAGCGGCGAGCGAACGGGGAGGAGCCCAGAACCTGCATCAGCTTGTGCATCAGTGGAAGCGTCTGGAAAGTCGCAGGGTACAGGGTGATACTCCCGTACACAAAGGTGCACAGGCTGTGAGTTCGATGAGTAAGGCGGGACACGTGGTATCCTGTCTGAATATGGGGGGACCATCCTCCAAGGCTAAATACTCCTGACTGACCGATAGTGAACCAGTACCGTGAGGGAAAGGCGAAAAGAACCCCGGCGAGGGGAGTGAAACAGAACCTGAAACCGTGTACGTACAAGCAGTGGGAGCACCTTCGTGGTGTGACTGCGTACCTTTTGTATAATGGGTCAGCGACTTATATTCTGTAGCAAGGTTAACCGTATAGGGGAGCCGCAGGGAAACCGAGTCTTAACTGGGCGTTAAGTTGCAGGGTATAGACCCGAAACCCGGTGATCTAGCCATGGGCAGGTTGAAGGTTGGGTAACACTAACTGGAGGACCGAACCGACTAATGTTGAAAAATTAGCGGATGACCTGTGGCTGGGGGTGAAAGGCCAATCAAACCGGGAGATAGCTGGTTCTCCCCGAAAGCTATTTAGGTAGCGCCTCGTGAATTCATCTCCGGGGGTAGAGCACTGTTTCGGCTAGGGGGCCATCCCGGCTTACCAACCCGATGCAAACTGCGAATACCGGAGAATGTTATCACGGGAGACACACGGCGGGTGCTAACGTCCGTCGTGAAGAGGGAAACAACCCAGACCGCCAGCTAAGGTCCCAAAGTCATGGTTAAGTGGGAAACGATGTGGGAAGGCACAGACAGCCAGGATGTTGGCTTAGAAGCAGCCATCATTTAAAGAAAGCGTAATAGCTCACTGGTCGAGTCGGCCTGCGCGGAAGATGTAACGGGGCTAAACCATGCACCGAAGCTGCGGCAGCGACGCGTAAGCGTTGCTGGGTAGGGGAGCGTTCTGTAAGCCGCTGAAGGTGTGCTGTGAGGCATGCTGGAGGTATCAGAAGTGCGAATGCTGACATAAGTAACGATAAACAAGGTGAAAAACCTTGTCGCCGGAAGACCAAGGGTTCCTGTTCAACGTTAATCGGAGCAGGGTGAGTCGACCCCTAAGGCGAGGCCGAAAGGCGTAGTCGATGGGAAACAGGTTAATATTCCTGTACTTGGTGTTACTGCGAAGGGGGGACGGAGAAGGCTATATCGGCCGGGCGACGGTTGTCCCGGTTTAAGCGTGTAGGTGTGTGCGCCAGGCAAATCCGGTGCACTTTACACTGAGGCGTGACGACGAGGCACTACGGTGCTGAAGTGATAAATGCCCTGCTTCCAGGAAAAGCCTCTAAGCATCAGGTAACACGAAATCGTACCCCAAACCGACACAGGTGGTCAGGTAGAGAATACCCAGGCGCTTGAGAGAACTCGGGTGAAGGAACTAGGCAAAATGGTGCCGTAACTTCGGGAGAAGGCACGCTGGCGCGTAGGTGAAGGGACTTGCTCCCGGAGCCGAGGCCAGTCGAAGATACCAGCTGGCTGCAACTGTTTATTAAAAACACAGCACTGTGCAAACACGAAAGTGGACGTATACGGTGTGACGCCTGCCCGGTGCCGGAAGGTTAATTGATGGGGTTATCCGTAAGGAGAAGCTCTTGATCGAAGCCCCGGTAAACGGCGGCCGTAACTATAACGGTCCTAAGGTAGCGAAATTCCTTGTCGGGTAAGTTCCGACCTGCACGAATGGCGTAATGATGGCCAGGCTGTCTCCACCCGAGACTCAGTGAAATTGAAATCGCTGTGAAGATGCAGTGTACCCGCGGCAAGACGGAAAGACCCCGTGAACCTTTACTACAGCTTGACACTGAACACTGAGCCTTGATGTGTAGGATAGGTGGGAGGCTTTGAAGCGTGGACGCCAGTCTGCGTGGAGCCGTCCTTGAAATACCACCCTTTAATGTTTGGTGTTCTAACGTGGGCCCGTGATCCGGGCTGCGGACAGTGTCTGGTGGGTAGTTTGACTGGGGCGGTCTCCTCCCAAAGCGTAACGGAGGAGCACGAAGGTTGGCTAATCCTGGTCGGACATCAGGAGGTTAGTGCAATGGCATAAGCCAGCTTGACTGCGAGAGTGACGGCTCGAGCAGGTGCGAAAGCAGGTCATAGTGATCCGGTGGTTCTGAATGGAAGGGCCATCGCTCAACGGATAAAAGGTACTCCGGGGATAACAGGCTGATACCGCCCAAGAGTTCATATCGACGGCGGTGTTTGGCACCTCGATGTCGGCTCATCACATCCTGGGGCTGAAGTAGGTCCCAAGGGTACGGCTGTTCGCCGTTTAAAGTGGTACGCGAGCTGGGTTTAGAACGTCGTGAGACAGTTCGGTCCCTATCTGCCGTGGGCGCTGGAGAATTGAGGGGGGTTGCTCCTAGTACGAGAGGACCGGAGTGAACGCACCGCTGGTGTCCGGGTTGTCACGCCAGTGGCACTGCCCGGTAGCTAAGTGCGGAAAAGATAAGTGCTGAAAGCATCTAAGCACGAAACTTGCCCCGAGATGAGTTCTCCCTGAGGCTTCGGGCCTCCTGAAGGGACGTTGAAGACGACGACGTTGATAGGCCGGGTGTGTAAGCGCAGCGATGCGTTGAGCTTACCGGTACTAATGACCCGTGAGGCTTAACCTTACAACGCCAGAGGCGTTTTGGGTTGAGAGACAGAAAGAATTTTCAGCCTTGTTTACCGGATAACGCCGTGCGGCCCGAGAGGGCGGTGCGGCAGACAGAATCTGCCTGGCGGCTGTAGCGCGGTGGTCCCACCTGACCCCATGCCGAACTCAGAAGTGAAACGCCGTAGCGCCGATGGTAGTGTGGGGTCTCCCCATGCGAGAGTAGGGAACTGCCAGGCATCAAATTGAACGACCCGAGCATCAGCATAATAATGCCGGGAATACCTGTTGCGTGCTGATATGGCTCAGTTGGTAGAGCGCACCCTTGGTAAGGGTGAGGTCCCCAGTTCGACTCTGGGTATCAGCACCAGTTATATATGGCTAGAGTTCGGCGAATAAAGAATTTGCCTGGCGGCTGTAGCGCGGTGGTCCCACCTGACCCCATGCCGAACTCAGAAGTGAAACGCCGTAGCGCCGATGGTAGTGTGGGGTCTCCCCATGCGAGAGTAGGGAACTGCCAGGCATCAATAAAGTAAAAAAGCCCCGTACGAAAGTACGGGGCTTTTTTACGTCGGTTATCCGCCTGAAACCGAAAGGGACGAGCCGCACCTCAGCGGAAGCCGCGCTACCGCCGGCCCCACAGCCGTGAAACTCGCCTCATTGGTGGGCTGGCTGACTTCCGCAACGTCGATTTCTACCTGTCGCCAGCAGGCTCGTCCACATAAAGTGCATCACGGGCCAGCTCAGGCAGACGCGTATCAGGGTTTAAGCGGAAAGATCTGTGGATCACTCTATAAGCCGTCAGTAAACCCGCCTGAATCACCCATATCCGATCAATGTACAGGCGAGCACTGGCTGGGCCAGCTCACCCTTGCTGAATACAGCACGATTCAGGCATGCACCGTCGACGACAGCGTTTCCTCAGTTGTTAAAAAGCGGAGTTTTATAAAGGATGACGGTGGATTTACAACGTGGTGCATCATCCGGACAGGAAAGGTCAGAACCGTACCTCTGTCAGAGACGGAGGTACGGTCAGAAACGAGAGCGGTCAGTGAATAACCTGGGACAGGAAAGCGCGGGTACGTTCTGACTTCGGATTTGCAAAAAACTCCTGCGGTGGCGCAACCTCCACGATCTCGCCGCGATCCATAAAGATCACCCGATCGGCAACGGTACGTGCAAAGCCCATCTCATGCGTGACACACAGCATCGTCATGCCATCTTCTGCAAGCCCAATCATGGTATCCAGCACCTCTTTCACCATTTCCGGATCCAGGGCAGAGGTGGGCTCATCAAACAGCATAATTTTAGGTTTCATGCACAATGAACGCGCAATCGCGACACGCTGCTGTTGGCCGCCTGAAAGCTGACCAGGAAACTTATGCGCGTGTTCAGCAATGCGTACGCGCTGCAGATAGTGCATCGCAAGCTCCTCCGCTTCTTTTTTGGCAATCTTACGCACCCACATCGGGGCTAGCGTACAGTTCTGCAAAACCGTAAGGTGA
Source organism: Pantoea sp. SGAir0180 (assembly GCF_043546245.1). NCBI lineage: Bacteria > Pseudomonadati > Pseudomonadota > Gammaproteobacteria > Enterobacterales > Erwiniaceae > Pantoea > Pantoea sp. SGAir0180. The sequence goes on from NZ_CP028071.1 coordinate 4,180,424, forward strand.
GGAAAAAGATTAAAGTGCTGAAAGACCATACCGACTTCAGTACGAACGCGCTCTATATTCCGTACGTCATCATTCAGATGAATACCATCGACCACAATCCGCCCCTTCTGATGTTCCTCCAGATGGTTGATACAACGAATCGTCGTCGACTTTCCTGACCCTGACGGACCGCATAGCACGATACGTTCGCGCGGTTTCACCTGCAGATTAATGTCTTTCAGCACATGAAACTGGCCGTACCATTTGTTCACATTTTCAAGCGAAATCATCGCATTGGTTGAATCAGTTATTATTTGTGTCATAGAAACCTCAGTGCGATTTACGCCCGGTGTGAAAACGTTTTTCCAGATACTGGCTGTAACGTGACATGCTAAAACAGAAAATCCAGTAGACCAGCGCCGCAAAGACATAGCCCTCTGTGGACATGCCCAGCCAGGCCGGATCGACCGTAGCCTGTTGAACGCTGCTAAACAGATCGAACAAACCGATGATGATAACCAGGCTGGTATCTTTGAATAACGCAATAATGGTATTCACCAGGCCCGGAATGGTGAGTTTTAACGCCTGAGGGAGGATCACCAGCATCTGGGTCTTCCAGTATCCCAGGGCAAGGGATTCAGCGGCTTCATACTGTCCTTTTGGTAATGCCTGCAGCCCACCGCGAACTACCTCGGCCACATACGCCGACTGGAACAGAATCACGCCGACTAAGGCACGTACCAGTTTGTCGATAGTGGTTCCCTCTGCCATAAACAGCGGCAGCATGACCGATGACATGAACAGCACGGTGATCAGCGGAACGCCACGCCAGAACTCAATAAAGATGACAGAAAGCGTACGGACAACAGGCATTTTAGAGCGGCGCCCTAACGCCAGCAAAATGCCTAAAGGTAAGGCGCCCGCAATGCCCACCGAGGCGATGATCAGGGTCAGCGTTAAGCCGCCCCACTGGCGCGTTTCCACGCGATCCAGTCCCAAAAATCCACCGTACAGTAAAAACCAGACGATCAGCGGATAGCATACCGCCCAGACGGCGATATAGCGTCCACGAAAGGGCAACCGTTTCAGGAACATGGGCACAATCGACACTAAGCCAATCACCAGCGCAAGATTAATGCGCCAGCGCAGCTCATGAGGATAGAGCCCATACATAAACTGACCAAAACGGGCATGAATAAAGACCCAGCATGCGCCTTCTTTTGTGCAGTCTGCGCGCGTAGTGCCAAACCAGTTGGCATCAAAGATCAGCCAGTTCAGCGCCGGGGGGATCAGGTGCCAGATCAGCCAGATACATAACAACGTCAGTAAGGTGTTAAACCATCCTGAAAACAGGTTCTTGCGGGCCCATAGCCAGCCCCGGCTCAGCGGCGAGGAGGCTACGGGCGTCGTTTCATGTGCAGTGACAGACATAGTCATCCCGTGTTCTTAACGCTCAACCAGCGCGATTTTGCGGTTATAAATATTCATCAACAGTGAAATCAGCAGGCTGATAATCAGGTAGACGCTCATCGTAATCGCAATGGTTTCAATAGCCTGACCGGTCTGATTCAGTACCGTACCGGCAAACAGCGACACCATGTCCGGGTAACCTATCGCGGCAGCCAGAGAGGAGTTTTTGACGATATTGAGATACTGGCTGGTCAGGGGCGGAATAATCACTCGCATGGCCTGAGGAATGATGACCTGACGCAGCGTGACGGGATTCGGTAACCCCAGTGAACGCGCCGCTTCATGCTGTCCGTAAGGCACAGCCTGAATACCTGAGCGAATCACCTCGGCAATGAAAGATGACGTGTAGATCGACAGGGCCAGCGTGAGCGCTGCCAGCTCAGGTATCATGACGAAGCCGCCCCGGAAGTTAAACCCACGCAACTCCGGGATATCCCAGTGCATGGCGGCACCAAAACCTGCATGCGCAACCAGCGGGAACAGGATCAGCATTGCAACAGCTGCGGGCCAGGAGCGACGTAACTGACCTGTTTTAAGCTGATGCTGTCGGTTAAAACGGTATAAACCGTAACTCGCCACCACAGCCAGTGCTAAAGCGATAACGAAAGGCCAGGTACCAGGCGCATAGGTCGGCCAGGGAATATACAGGCCACGATTACTCACGAAGGCGAGATCGAAGGCATTCAGCGCCTGACGCGGGCCGGGCAGGTTACGCAACACCGCGAAATACCAAAAGAAAATCTGCAATAACGGCGGGATATTGCGGAAGATTTCAATGTAGATATTCGCGATTTTACGTAATAACCAGTTCTCTGAGAGACGCGCCAGACCAATAAAGAAGCCCAGTATGGAAGCAAATACAATACAAAGTGCGGAAACCAGCAGGGTATTTGTCAGGCCAACCAGAAATACCCGCGCGTAGGTATCCCCTTCGGAATAATCAATAAGATGCTGAACGATGCCGAAACCCGCATTACGTTCTAAAAAACCAAACCCGGAAGTGATACCGCGATTAGCGAGATTGATGACGGTGTTGTGGACGAGATAACCCACCACAGACAGTACGATAACGATCGCCACGATCTGGTAAAGCCAGGCGCGAACCGTGGGATTACCGAACGAAAAATCCCTTTTCACGGTTGGGCGTTGTGACATGTTGAAACCTCAATAACGAAAGCCTTGCTGGGGCACCGCAGAAAACGGTGCCCGACGGGGAGGTAGACTTAACGAACCGGTGGTGCGTACTGAATACCACCCTGGTTCCAGAGCGCATTCTGGCCACGAGCGATTTTCAGCGGGCTGTCTTTACCGACGTTGCGATCAAAACTTTCCTGATAGTTACCGACCTGCTTGATGATGTTGTACGCCCATTTGTTATCGAGCTTCAGATCCTTGCCATAGTCACCCTCGGCACCTAACAGGTGGGCCATATCGGGCGTCGCTGGCTTCGCGGCTTTCTCATCCACGTTTTTAGAGGTGATGCCCATTTCTTCGGCGTTCAGCATGGCAAACAGTGACCATTTCACGATGGTGAACCAGTCATCATCACCACGACGAACAACAGGACCCAACGGTTCTTTAGAGATGACTTCCGGCAGAACGATAAAGTCGTCTGGTTTACCTAATTTGATACGCAGTGCATAAAGTTGTGACTGATCGGAAGCCAGCGTATCGCAACGGCCGCTATCCAGTGCTTTTGCCGATTCGTCGGAGCGGTCAAATGTCACCGGGGTGTACTGCATCTTGTTCGCTTTGAAATAATCCGCAACGTTCAGTTCAGTGTCAGTACCGGCCTGAATACAGACGGTGGCACCATCCAGCTCTTTCGCACTTTTCAGGCCCGCTTTTTTGTGTGTCAGGAAACCAATGCCGTCATAGTAGTTAACACCGGTAAACATGAAGCCCATGCCGCCATCACGTGATGAGGTCCAGGTAGTGTTACGAGAAAGCACGTCCACTTCGCCAGACTGTAATGCGGTGAAGCGCTCTTTTGCGGTCAGCGGGGTATATTTTACTTTTGTTGCATCACCAAATACGGCTGCTGCCGCGGCACGACAGATATCCACATCAAGACCGGTAAATTTACCGCTGGCGTCTGCATAAGAGAAACCTGGCAGGCCATCGCTGATACCACATTGAACGAATCCTTTCTTTTTAATCGCATCCAGCGTGGCGCCTGCGTGGGCTTGCTGAGCAACGGCGAGCAGCGAAGCCGCAGCAACCAGAGTAGAGAGCATCATCTTTTTCATAAAGCATCCTGTGTGGCATGTCGTGTTGTGTTGTTATGTAGTGCGCACTTTGGTGTGCGTTTCCTGTCTGTGGCGATCAGCCATCCACGACTTTGCAAAGCCAGTGCCAGGTTTGCAGAATTCTGAATTCACCTGAAATATCGGGTAATAATCTGAATTATCCGGAAGGCTGCAATAATATGGCGCACCAAAAGGATGCATTTCGAGTCGGGTAGATCACATTTAGTGCAATTTGTTTCACTATTTAGCAACAGTGTGAGCCTGTTTGCATGTGGCTGATGTAAGCAGACATGAGATTGCTTAAAAAGGTAGCCGTGCTCACAAAAGGCCGACAGGGCTGGGCTGAAGGGCATGGTGGTACAAAAGACAAAGGCCGCGAAGAAGAGAAAATGTGAAAGGTAAGTCTGTTAAAGTCACGCTGGCGACTGCAACTACAGTTACCATATGTGATGCAACTGTTTCAGCGTTTTTAAAAAAATTTGCGTAGTAACGCACAAATAAAAACGCCAGCCCGAAGGCTGGCGAGATTAACGGTGTGAACCTGAATCAGTTCATGCCGTATTTTTTCAGTTTCTTACGCAGCGTACCGCGGTTGATACCCATCATCAGGGCAGCACGGGTCTGGTTGCCACGGGTATACTGCATCACCATGTCCAACAGAGGCTGCTCGACTTCAGCCAAAACCAGCTCATACAGGTCACTCACATCCTGACCATTCAGTTGAGCAAAATAGTTCTTCAGTGCCTGTTTAACCGAATCACGCAAAGGTTTTTGAGTTACCTGATCCTGTGAGTTAACGGTAGAAACGGTCAGTACGTCAGAATTTACGCGTTGTTCGAACATAGTTCTTTCAGCTCTTTATTTCGTTACGCAAGATTTTCGAAGTATGCCTCCAACGCCTCCAGCTGTTCGCTGGCATCCTCAATGGCGTTGAATGTGCGCCGAAACTGGTCATTTGGGGCATGTTCCTGGAGATACCAGGACACGTGCTTCCGCGCTATACGGTATCCCTTGCCTGGACCGTAAAAGTCGTGCAGCTCACGTATATGCGAAACAAGCAAACGCTTGACCTCTGCCAGTGGCAGCGGGGCAAGCAGCTCCCCAGTGTCCAGATAATGCTGGATTTCCCGGAAGATCCACGGTCTTCCCTGAGCAGCACGTCCTATCATCAAAGCGTCGGCTCCGGTGTAGTCGAGCACTGCTCTGGCTTTATGCGGGTCAGTTATGTCTCCGTTCGCGATAATCGGAATAGAGACACTCTGCTTAACTGTCCGAATGCTGTCGTATTCAGCGTCTCCGTTGAACAGGCAGGCACGAGTGCGGCCATGTATCGTCAAAGCCTGAATGCCACAACGCTCAGCCAATTGGGCAATCGCGACACAGTTTCTGTTTTCTGGATCCCAACCGGTACGGATTTTCAATGTGACCGGTACATCAACCGCATTTACCACGGCAGAGAGAATAGACTCGACCACGGCAGGATATTGCAGTAAGGCCGACCCCGCCATTTTGCGGTTCACCTTTTTGGCTGGGCAACCCATATTAATATCAATCACCTGTGCACCAGCATCGACATTAATACGTGCAGCCTGAGCCATCTCACTGGGATCACAGCCTGCAATCTGGACGGCACGAATGCCGGGTTCATCACTGTGCACCATGCGTAAACGAGATTTGTCACTGGCCCACACTTCGGGATTGGATGACAACATCTCAGAAACCGCCATTCCTGCACCCATCTCATGACAAAGCGTTCTGAAAGGCCTGTCTGTAATACCGGCCATCGGTGCCGCAATCAGTCGATTTCTCAGCTGGAGGTTTCCAATGCGCATGAAGTCGTAATGCCATACTGTGTCTGCAAGGCGGCGTATATTACGCATTTTTTTCTTAAGATGAAAGGCCAAACTTTGAACAATTCGCAAGAAAACTGCTTTTAGTCTGCTCTGACAAGGGTGTTATGGATAAATGACATTAAAAATCATGGCGTTATCCAGTTATGTTTATTTTGTGAACAAAGGTTTTTCCGACGAAGATTCGGCATTCGCCAGATAAAAAACGTCACATACCGTGATTAACGACACAACACGCCGTACAGACGGTTGACAAAAGCATAGCGATTGAGCGTGAAAGGCAGCGACGACCAGACAGGTTCGCTTTCATCTGTATGAGGAGAAGGTATACAGCCCTGCGACGTTTGCAGGGCTGAGTCTGACGCTCGCATCGTTTACGACGCTAAGCGTTTTTTACACCCGTAATCCGGCACCATTCTTCCTTAACGGCGACAGGGTCCAGCGCAAAGTGCATGGCATAAGCTTCACAGACACTCTCGGCCTGGCTTTCCAGCACGCCTGATAATCCCAGATGCCCGCCTGGTTTAGGCAGCACGCGGATAAGCGGCGCTAACTCACGCAGCGGTCCGGCAAGAATGTTTGCCACCACCACATCAGCCTGCAGGTTTTCCGGTTGCTGATGCGGCAGATAAAGAGACAGACGGTCCGCCACCCCATTGCGCTCGGCATTGTCGCGGCTGGCCTGAATCGCCTGAGGATCGATATCAATGCCAATGGCCTGCGCTGCACCCAGCTTTAAGGCGGCGATCGCCAGGATCCCAGAGCCGCAGCCAAAATCGATCACCGTTTTACCGTTCAGATCCAGACCGTCGAGCCACGTCAGACAGAGCGATGTGGTGGGATGTGTGCCGGTTCCGAAAGCCAGCCCGGGATCCAGCATGACATTGACGGCATTCGGATCGGGCACATCGCGCCAGCTCGGGCAGATCCACAAGCGTTCGCCAAAGCGCATAGGATGGAAGTTCTCCATCCACTCGCGTTCCCAGTCTTTGTCTTCGATCTGCTCGATCTTGTGGCGAAAATTCTCTCCCAGCAGTGGATGCTGTGAAAGTTCGGCAATGATGCCTTCCATGTCGCTTTCGGCATCGAACAACCCGATAACATCGGTATCGCCCCATAAACGGGTTTCCCCGGGCAGAGGTTCGTAGACGGGCGTGTCATGGGTATCCTGAAAGGTCACTGACACGGCACCGGTTTCCATCAGTGCATCGCTCAGCGCCTCTGCGTTGGCACCAGAACTGTTAATTTTGATTTGAATCCACGGCATAACATCTCTCTTAATTCAGTGTTGTGGTGCGTTAACCACGGCGGGTAAACGCCCAAACAGATTGCCGACCAGGAACGCCAGCAGACTTAACAATAAGGAAGGCACGATGGGATGAAATCCCCATAGTTGCAGGCCCAGGGTTGCCAGAATGGCATAACAGCCTCCGCCCACCACCATCCCGCTGAGCGCGCCTGCGGCATTGGCGCGTTCCCAATATAACCCCAGAACCAGCGGCCACAGGAATACTGCCTCCAGCCCACCAAACGCCAGCAGGTTAAGCCAGATAATCATGTCGGGCGGATGCCAGGCCACGAACAACAAAACGACACCCAGGGCAAATGTCACCGTGCCCGATAACATCCGCAGTCGTGGCTCATTGTCCAGTTGCTGAGGTGCGAGGCGTAAATACAGATCTTTTACCAGCGTAGCGGAAGCCTGCAACAGCTGCGCATTGATGGTCGACATGATCGCCGCCATCGGCGCCGCTAAAAACAGCCCAGCGGCCAGCGGCGGCAGGACGGTAATCATCAGCGTCGGGATAACCCGATCCGGCACGGTCAGATCGGGCAATATGGCGCGGCCCAGCGCGCCTGCCAGATGCATTCCCAGCATCAGTACCACCACCACGATAGTGCCGAGAACAATCGCCCGGTGAACGGCTTTACTGTCCTTGTAGGAAATACAGCGGACAGCGGTATGGGGCAGACCGATAACGCCAAAACAGACCAGAACGATAAATGAGCTCAGGAACGTCGGCGTAATGATATCGCCCGGCCCCTCAGGAGACAGCAGTTTGGGATCAATCGCATGCAGTTTTTCTACAGCAGTGTGGATCCCTCCGGCATGGTGAATAATTGCAAACAGCAGCAAAAAGGTGCCAATCAGCATCACAATGCCCTGCATGGCATCGTTAAGCACGCTGGCCCGGAAGCCACCAAATGCCGTATAAAGCGCGATAGTCCCACCGAAGATCAGTAATCCCGTGTCGTAGGGGATACCGGCTGCGGTTTCCAGCAGGCGTGCGCCACCGATAAACTGCACGGCCATCGCGCCCACAAAGGCAACGAGTAAACTCAGGCTGGCCAGGACCACCAATAGTGTGCTGCCATAGCGCGCATAGAGCATATCGTTAAGCGTGACCGCATTATGCTTACGCGCCAGAATGGCAAATTTCTTCCCCAGTACACCTAGTGAAAGCCAGACAGCAGGAACCTGAACCATGGCCAGCAGCACCCAGCCCAGACCATATTTATACGCTGCGCCTGGGCCACCGATAAAGGAGCTGGCGCTGATATAGGTGGTGGTGATGGTCATAGCCAGCACAAATCCGCCCATCGAACGGCTACCCAGAAAATACTCGGTCAGGAAATTTCCTTTGCGCTGTTTACGCATCGCAAAGACGGACAGACCGGCAATAACGACCAGATAAGCCAACAGTGGCAGGATGATTTCAGTGTTCATCTTCCTCCTCAAGAGACATCTCACGGAAGCGTGTACGGACCATTAGCCAGCACAGAAAAATGAACAGCAGAGGCGCAAAAATGCAGGAGAGCTCAAACCAGCGTGGCAAACCGGTTATGCCAACCGCATCGCCGCCCGACCAGGCGGAAATGCCCCAGACAGCCAGCCAGGCCAGCGTGAGACAGAGCGACCAGCGAGCCTCTTTGTGAGCCTGTAAAAAACGCGCGTCCATGATGTGACCTTAACGCCAGCGGGAAAAGAAAAAGGCCGGAATATCCGGCCTCAGACTAACTCAGCATTGCGATTACTTCTCGTGCAGGCCGAGTTTTTTCTCCAGATAGTGGATATTGGTGCCACCGTGCTGGAAGTTTTCATCGGACATGATTTTCATCTGCAGTTCGATGTTGGTTTTGATGCCGTCGATAATCAGCTCCGCCAGCGCGTTTTTCATACGGGCAATGGCGATATCACGGGTTTCACCGTAGGTGATGAGCTTTCCGATCATGGAATCATAATACGGCGGCACGCTGTAACCCGCATAAATATGGGATTCCCAACGCACACCAAAACCACCCGGTGCATGGAAACGGGTAATCTTACCAGGGCTTGGCAGGAAGGTGACCGGATCCTCGGCGTTGATACGGCATTCAACCGCATGACCGCGAATAATCACATCTTCTTGCTTGATTGACAGCGGCTGGCCAGCAGCAATACGCAGCTGCTCTTTAATCAGGTCGACGCCGGTGATCATTTCGGTGACCGGATGTTCAACCTGAATACGGGTGTTCATTTCAATGAAATAGAACTCGCCATTCTCGTACAGGAACTCAAACGTCCCTGCGCCGCGATAGCCGATATCGATACAGGCTTTAGTACAACGCTCACCGATGAATGAACGCAGCTCTGGCGTAATGCCCGGTGCTGGCGCTTCTTCCACGACTTTCTGGTGGCGGCGCTGCATAGAACAGTCACGCTCGCCCAGATAGATGGCGTTGCCCTGGCCATCAGCCAGAACCTGGATTTCGATGTGACGTGGATTTTCCAGATACTTCTCCATGTACACCATGTCGTTGTTGAAAGCCGCTTTGGCTTCCGCTTTCGTCATGTTGATGGATTGTTCCAGATCTTTGTCACTGCGCACAACGCGCATACCACGACCGCCGCCGCCGCCGGAGGCTTTAATAATGACCGGATAGCCGATGCGCTTGGCGAAGGCACGGTTTTTTTCCATGTCATCGGTCAGTGAGCCATCGGAGCCAGGTACGGTCGGCACGCCAGCTTTCTTCATCGCCGTGATGGCCGACACTTTATCGCCCATCAGGCGGATGGTGTCAGCTTTTGGACCCACAAAGATAAAGCCAGAGCGCTCAACCTGCTCAGCAAAATCCGCGTTCTCAGACAGGAAGCCGTAGCCAGGGTGAATCGCCACCGCGCCGGTGATTTCTGCAGCAGAGATCAACGCCGGGATGTTGAGATAACTTTTGACCGACTGTGCCGGGCCGATGCAAACCGTTTCGTCTGCCAGCAGCACGTGTTTCAGGTCACGGTCCGCGCTTGAGTGAACAGCGACAGTCTTAATGCCCAGTTCTTTACAGGCACGCAGAATGCGCAGTGCAATCTCACCGCGGTTAGCAATAACAATTTTATCCAGCATGGTTCGCCCCGTTATTCGATGACAACAAGTGGCTCGTCAAATTCTACCGGTTGACCACTTTCGACCAGAATGGCTTTAACAACGCCAGATTTGTCGGCTTCGATCTGGTTCATCATTTTCATGGCTTCAACGATGCACAGCGTGTCACCGGCATTGACTTTCTGGCCCACTTCCACAAACGCTTTCGCATCCGGGCTTGGTGTGCGGTAGAAGGTACCGACCATCGGTGAACGTACGATGTGACCACTGATTTCTGCTGGTGCAGCTTCTGCGACAGCGGCAACAGGTGCCACGGCGCTCGCCAGCGCCGGTTGCTGAGCAACAGGCGCAGCATAAGCCTGCTGCATCATCGGATAACCAGTGTTTGCAGGTGCACGACTGATACGAACAGACTCTTCACCTTCGGAAATCTCCAGCTCAGAAATGCCAGATTCTTCAACCAGTTCGATCAGTTTTTTAATTTTACGAATATCCATGAATGGGGTTCCGTACTCAGTTTGATTAATTAGTATGAGACAGGCGCTTTACTGCCGTTTGTAATGCCCACGAGTAGCCATCGGCGCCAAGCCCACAAATAACGCCCGCAGAGACATCAGAAAAATAGGAATGTTGGCGGAAGGGCTCGCGGCTGTGCACATTTGACAAATGAACTTCGATAAAGGGAATGTCCACTGCTAACAGCGCATCACGAAGTGCGACGCTGGTGTGCGTAAACGCGGCAGGATTGATGATGATATAATCCACGTTGCCTTTTGCCTCATGAATGCGATCAATGAGCTGATATTCAGCATTGGACTGCAAATGGCTTAACGCTACATTCAACTGGTCTGCCTGCTGCACCAGACGAGAAACGATCTGATCCAGCGTGACGTCCCCGTATTTTTCAGGCTCGCGCGTTCCCAACAGATTAAGGTTGGGACCGTTCAAAAGCAGAATATGTAATTTATCGGCCATCTTGCTGCCATCTCCCGCAATCATTGAGGCATCGCGTAAAATACCTTGCCGCTTTCCATTTGTCACCCGTCACGGTGAAAAAGAAGCGTCAAATCGCAATAAAGCCGGCCATTATATCCGTTTCGTGGCATTTCGCAGCAAAATACTGGTCTTATCTGCGAAGTTGATCGGATGCGGTCCGGAGACCGCATTTTTGCAGACGATAGCGGGGAAAAGAGCGGTTAACGCGGCCACCACTTAATGAACTTTTTGTAGCGCCACGCTAACAGGACCAGGGCTAAAAGCGCATAAATAATGGGTTGCGGCGAAAGGATTTTGACTGACCAGAGATAATGGACAGGTGCCAGGATCGCGACCAGATAGATCAGGTTATGCAATGTTTGCCACCGTTTGCCAAGTTTACGCTGCATGCGCTGGAAAGACGTGACGGCCAGCGCCAACAAGATAAACCAGGAGAGGATCCCCAGCGTCAGATAGGGCCGGGAAATCAGCTCACTGCCCAGCAGGCCGATGTTATTTATTCCCAGCTCCAACAGGTAGTAGCTGGTCAAATGCAAACTGGCCCAGAAAAATGTCCAGATCCCCAGCAGGCGTCGGGTCCGAATAAGCAGGGGTTGTTTTATCAGGCGCGTTAAGGGCGACACCAGCAACGTAGCCAACAGCAGTTTCAATGCCATTCGGCCGGTAAAATGCTGGATATCCTTTGCCGGATCGGCGCTCAGTCCACCGTGCATCGCGGCCATGATCAAATAAACCAACGGCAGGAACGCAGCCAGATGCAACAGGACTTTAAGCCAGCCGATCTGCTTTATTGTCAGGCGCACTCAATAATTCTCCCGCAAATCCATGCCGCGATAGAGCGAGGCAACCTGATCGGCATAACCGTTGAAGAGTAACGTGGGCTGACGATCCACATTAAAGCTACTGCCCGGACCAATAAAACGTTCGGTCGCCTGTGACCAGCGTGGATGGTTCACATGGGGATTCACGTTGGCATAGAAACCATACTCATTGTCGGCAATCTGATTCCATGTCGTTGGCGGTTGATCGTGAGTGAGCGTAATTTTCACAATGGACTTGATGCCCTTAAAGCCATATTTCCACGGAACCGTCAGGCGAATCGGCGCACCATTCTGCGGCGGCAGCGCTTTACCGTATACGCCCGTTGTCAGAATCGTAAGCGGATGCATCGCTTCATCCAGGCGCAAACCTTCTACATAAGGGTAATTGAGCCCGCCGCCAATAAACCGGTCTTTTTGCCCTGGCATCTGATCGGGCGCGTACAGCGTCTGGAAGGCGACGAAGCGGGCTTTGCTGGTGGGTTCTGCCAGCTTCAGCAGTTTATTTAGTTCAAATCCGATCCAGGGAACGACCATCGACCAGGCTTCAACACAGCGCATGCGATAGATTCGTTGCTCCATCGCGAAGCGCTTAAAAATATCATCCATGTCCAGCGTCACGGGCTTAGCCACTTCGCCCTCAATCGTCAGTTTCCAGGGATCGGTTTTTAGGGTACTGGCGTTCGCCGCAGGATCGGCTTTATCCAGACCAAATTCGTAGAAATTGTTGTATCCGGAAACTTTATCGGCGGGCGTTAAGGGCAGGTTAGCCTGGTACTGGGCGGGTTTGGTAAAGTCAAGCGGACGGCCTGCGGGGGCAGCAGGGCGGTCGTTGCCTTTGAACCAGCTCAGGATATCAGCATTCGCCATGCCGGGAAGGCCCATGGCTGCGGCACCCAGCCCCAGCGTCTGAAGCACCCGACGACGGTTCATATTAAAGATGCTTTCTGGCGTTACATCTGCTTCGGTCAGGCTTTTAGTCGGCTTCATCGTTTTTCTCCAGGCGCGATAGTCTCAACCAGCATGATGACTATTACTTATGCTGGCGAATTTCGCTGCAAAAATGTGAAATTTCCTGGCTTCGCTCTCAAATGGGAATCCACTGAAAAATGTAGAATCAGGCGCTGTGAGATCTTCTCAGCGGTATACTTCGCCTTCACGCACAACGCCACTGTTGCCAGACGACATTTGTGTTATTTTGCACAAATTTCTTCCGGCTGCAGTGCAGCGCCAGCGTGATCCGGCGACAACCGAAGTGAAACAGGCACAGGGATGCGATTAACGACCAAACTTTCTGCATTTATTACACTGATTAGCGTACTGGCAATGGTTTTAATGCTGGTGGGTTGTGCTTTTAGTGTTTTCTGGCTCACGCATCAGCGCGTCGAAAGTCGCGTACAGGTGCTGGCGACCGAAGTTGATAACGTCTTGCTGAGCCAGCCTCCCGATGCGCTCAAGGCCTGGCTGGCCCCGATGTTGCCTGTTATCAACGCGAAGCAACTTTCTCTCTATAATGGTCGCCAACCTGTTTTTACGCTGTCCCGCCATGAAAATCAGATGCTCGAGCACGAAAAAAACCGCTATATCCATTTTGACATTGCGCTAATGCACCAACCGGGAATGCGGCTCCAGTTGACGATTCTCGATCCTGCACAAACCTGGCTACGCTCGATTCCTGCAACTTATACCCTTGTCGCCCTCGTGCTGGTTGTACTGATTATGGCGGTGATGCTGTCCATCATCCATCGCTGGCTGGTGCGTCAATGGCGCGGGATGGAACACCTGGAAAGTCGTTCGGCATCGATTCTTGCTGGCGAGCGTACCTTCTTCCGCCAAAAGGAGCGTGATGAGTGGCCGCCCAAAGCCAGTCGGGCGATCGATCAGCTTCTGTCAGATTTACAGGAAGCCGGCGAGCAGCGCGTTCGCATTGATACGTTAATTCGTACCTTTGCTGCGCAGGATGGCCGAACCGGGCTGAATAACCGGCTTTTCTTCGATAATCAGTTGGCCACCTTGCTGGAGGACCAGGAAGATGTCGGGACACACGGCGTGGTCATGATGATCCGCTTTCCTGAGCTCGACACGCACGATCACTCGCTTGGACCGGTGCTGGTTGAAGAGTACCTGTTTAACGTCGTCAATATGCTGTCCACTTTTGTCATGCGTTATCCCGGCGCGCTTCTTGCGCGTTATTTTCACAGTGATTTTGCGGTATTGCTGCCGCACCGCAGCCTGAAAGAGGCCAACAGCATCGCTGACCAGTTAATTAATGCCGTTGATGCGTTACCTCCTATGCGCATGGTGAACCGTGACGACTTTATTCACATTGGTATCAGCGCCTGGCACAGTGGCCAGACGGTGCCGCAGGTAATGGAAAATGTGGAGATGGCGACGCGACGGGCAACGCTGTCCGGTGGCAATAACTGGTCAAACGGCGCGGGCAATCCGCAGGATGCCGGGCGCGGCAGTGTTCGCTGGCGCACTTTGCTGGAAAATACACTCAGTCGCGGTGGGCCGCGGCTCTATCAAAAACCTGCCGTGGACCGTGAGGGCAAGGTTCGTCATCGTGTCATACTCAGCCGCATCTTTGATGGTGATAAAGAAGTGCTGTCGGCTGAATACATGCCACTGGTGCAGCAGCTTGGGATGGTAGAGAGCTGGGACCGGCAGATGGTGTTGCGCATTGCCGCTTTGTCAGAGCTGTGGCCTGAAGAAACACTGGTTATCCCGGTCAGTATCGACTCTCTGTTAAAGCGTCCCTTTGTCGTCTGGTTGCAGCGAATGTTGCTGGCCTGCCCAAAAAGTCAGCGAAAACGATTTTTATTTGAACTTGCGGAAGGGGATGTTTGTCAACACATCAGCCGTTTGATTCCGGTGTTGCATTCGCTCCAGGCATTTGGCTGCCGGATTGCCATCAGTCAGGCAGGACTGACGGTAGTCAGTAGCGCCTATATCAGGCAACTGCCGGTCGCGTTAATCAAGCTGGATGCCGGCCTGGTGCGCAACATTGAGCGCCGTACTGAAAATCAGCTGTTTGTGCGGAGCCTGCTGGACGTCTGCAAGCCGACCGGTACCCGGCTTTATGCGGCAGGCGTTCGCACAAAAGCGGAGTGGCAAACTCTGGTCGAATTAGGGGTTGAAGGCGGGCAGGGCGACCTGTTTTCACCTTCTCAGCCGGTCAACAGTAATGTGAAAAAGTACTCGCAACGTTACCAGATTTAATCGTTTGCCTGAATTCGCCGGTTTTACGCCAGCTTTTAGTGAATACAGGACAACAAACAGGCAGAATAGAGCGCCTGAAATGTTAGATTTTATGTCGGAGTAAAGTTAAGAAAATTCTTTAACAAGCAGCTCTGATAGCGTGATATCGCTGTTCCGCTCGTGTGCGAAACAGCTGTAAATGATTTAATGCGAATGTCGCCTAATTTTTCACCGAAGCAGAACGTTTTTGCGCCTTGTGGCAGCTTCGTGTGGTTGGTAAAGTAAGCGGATTTTATTTTCCGCCTCCAGCTTGCAGGATTATCCCTTAGTATGTTTAAAAAATTTCGTGGCATGTTTTCCAATGACTTGTCCATTGACCTGGGTACCGCGAACACCCTGATTTATGTAAAAGGACAAGGCATCGTGCTGAACGAGCCTTCCGTAGTGGCTATTCGCCAGGATCGTGCCGGCTCACCTAAAAGTGTAGCGGCCGTTGGTCATGACGCCAAACAGATGCTAGGCCGTACACCGGGCAATATTGCAGCCATTCGTCCTATGAAAGATGGCGTTATCGCCGACTTCTTCGTGACCGAGAAAATGCTGCAGCACTTCATTAAGCAGGTTCACAGCAACAGCTTTATGCGCCCAAGTCCGCGCGTGCTGGTATGTGTGCCTGTCGGTGCCACGCAGGTTGAGCGCCGCGCAATCCGCGAATCTGCCCAGGGGGCGGGTGCACGTGAAGTGTTCCTGATTGAAGAACCTATGGCGGCCGCCATTGGCGCTGGCTTACCGGTTTCTGAAGCGACCGGGTCAATGGTAGTCGATATTGGTGGCGGTACCACTGAAGTTGCCGTCATTTCTTTGAACGGCGTAGTTTACTCTTCTTCCGTGCGTATCGGTGGTGACCGCTTCGATGAAGCCATCATTAATTATGTGCGCCGTAATTACGGTTCACTGATTGGTGAAGCCACAGCGGAACGTATCAAGCATGAGATCGGCTCTGCTTACCCGGGTGACGAAGTGCGTGAGATCGAAGTGCGTGGTCGTAACCTGGCAGAAGGTGTGCCACGCGGCTTTACCCTTAACTCAAATGAAATCCTTGAAGCCCTGCAAGAGCCGCTTACCGGAATTGTGAGTGCAGTAATGGTCGCGCTGGAACAGTGTCCGCCAGAACTCGCCTCTGACATTTCCGAGCGTGGCATGGTCCTGACAGGCGGTGGTGCGCTGCTGAGAAATCTGGATCGTCTGCTGATGGAAGAAACAGGCATTCCTGTTGTCGTCGCGGAAGATCCGCTGACCTGCGTTGCGCGCGGCGGCGGTAAAGCCCTGGAAATGATCGACATGCATGGCGGCGATTTATTCAGCGAAGAATAATGGCCTCAACCGGCTGAGACCGTCGTAACAGTGCGCAGGGAGTAGCGTGTAAACCGGCGCTGCGTGCATCGGTATGATGTGTCCAGCCCAGGAAAGTGCGGTACGTCCGTACTTTCTTACCTTGTAGTCGAGGAACACGCAGATTATATGAAGCCGATTTTTAGCAGAGGCCCTTCTCTGCAATTGCGTCTCTTTCTGGCGGTGATTGTGGCGATTGCCATCATCATCGCAGATAGTCGCGTGAGTTCATTTACGCAAATACGCAACTATCTGGACACATCGGTCAGTCCGTTTTACTTCCTGGCCAACGGCCCGCGTCAACTTCTGGATGGCGTGTCAGATACGCTGGCTTCACGCCAGCAGCTTGAGCTGGAAAATAAAGCGTTACGTCGGGAGCTGTTTCTGAAAAACAGCGACCTGCTCATGCTGGGGCAATACAAGCAGGAGAATGCACGCCTGCGCGAATTGCTGGGTTCACCTCTGCGTCAGGACGAGCATAAGATGGTGACCCAGGTGATCTCCACCGGTACCGATCCCTATACCGATCAGGTCGTGATTGATAAAGGCAGCGCCAATGGCGTATATGAAGGTCAGCCGGTCATCAGTGATAAAGGTGTTGTGGGCCAGGTCATCGCTGTCGGTCAGTTTACCAGCCGCGTTCTGCTCATTTGTGATGCATCACATGCGCTACCCATTCAGGTACTGCGTAATGATATTCGTGTCATTGCGGCGGGCAATGGCTGTACGGAAGATTTACAACTCGAACATCTGCCAGGCAATACCGATATTCGCGTGGGCGATGTGTTAGTCACCTCAGGCTTAGGTGGCCGCTTCCCTGAAGGCTATCCTGTCGGTGTCGTGTCCTCGGTAAAAGTGGATACGCAACGCGCTTATACCGTGATTCAGGCACATCCTACTGCGGGTCTGCAACGTCTGCGCTATTTGCTGCTGCTTTGGGGAGCCGATCATAATGGTGATATGCCTATGGCGCCTGATGAAGTGCATCGGGTCGCGAACGAGCGCCTGATGCAAATGATGCCGCAGGTGCTGCCGCCTGCCGGCGAAATGGGGCCGCCTGCGCCCACTACACAGACTACCACACCCGCTTCGGGCAGCAGCGAAAGTCGTTCGCAGGATGCCGCTTCCCGCTCACGCGGAGGCCAGAATTGAGTCGATATCGCAGCCAGGGACGATGGGTGATCTGGCTGTCCTTTCTGATGGCGTTTATTCTGCAAATCATGCCATGGCCGGAACAGATCTATATGTTCCGGCCATCGTGGCTATTGTTAATTCTGGTGTATTGGGTGCTGGCGCTGCCGCATCGCGTGAATGTGGGCAGCGGTTTTCTGCTGGGGGCGATTATGGATTTAATCGCCGGTTCGACGTTGGGCGTTCGCGCACTGGCGCTCAGCATTATCGCCTATCTGGTTGCGTTTAAATTCCAGTTATTCCGTAACTTAGCATTGTGGCAGCAGGCGTTAATGGTTATGGTGCTGTCATTAGCAATGGATGTGATCGTCTTCTGGGCAGAGTTTCTGGTGATCAACGTCTCATTCCGCCCTGAAATTTTCTGGAGCAGTGTTGTCGACGGGATTCTCTGGCCGTGGCTATTCTTATTGATGAGAAAGATCCGCCGTCAGTTCGCTGTTCAATAAGGAAATTTATGGTAACCCTGTATCTGGCCTCCGCGTCTCCCCGCCGACGTGAACTGCTGAGCAAGCTTGGCATCACCTTCGAGCGTCTTGTCACTGATGTTGAAGAGCAACGTCAACCCGGTGAAACGGCAGAGGGCTATGTTCGACGCCTGGCGCATGACAAAGCTAAAGCGGGCGTCACGCTTGCCCGGCAAGACTTACCGGTGCTGGGTGCCGACACCATCGTGGTGCTCAATGGCGAGGTGCTGGAAAAGCCCCACGATGCCGACCATGCCAGCGCAATGCTCAGTAAACTCTCGGGAAAAACGCATCAGGTCATGACGGCTATCGCGCTGGCCGATCGTCAGCAGGTGCTGGACTGTCTGGTGGTCACCGAGGTGACGTTTCGTAACTTAACCGCACACGACATCAATGAGTACATCGCCACAGGTGAACCTATGGATAAAGCAGGCGCTTACGGTATTCAGGGAAAGGGCGGAAACTTTGTTCGTAAAATCAATGGAAGTTATCACGCAGTCGTCGGATTACCGTTGGTTGAGACCGCGGAACTGATTGACCAGTTCCAGTCACTGCGTGCCGTAAGGGGTTAACATGACGGCAGAACTACTGGTTAACGTTACGCCTGCTGAAACGCGCGTCGCCTACATTGATGGCGGTATCCTGCAGGAAATTCACATTGAGCGCGAAGCCCGGCGGGGCATCGTCGGTAATATTTACAAAGGGCGCGTCAGCCGGGTTTTGCCTGGCATGCAGGCGGCATTTGTGGATATCGGGCTTGATAAAGCGGCCTTCCTGCATGCGTCCGACATCATGCCGCATACAGAATGCGTTGCGGGCGATGAAAAGAAAAATTTCGTGGTACGTGATATCGCGGAGCTGGTGCGTCAGGGACAGGATCTCGTGGTGCAGGTGGTGAAAGATCCCCTCGGCACCAAAGGCGCGCGGCTGACCACAGATATCACGTTGCCCTCGCGCTACCTGGTGTTTATGCCCGGCGCTTCACACGTTGGCGTTTCACAACGCATTGCCAGTGAAAAAGAGCGTGAACGGCTTAAAGCCGTCGTGGCCGACTACTGTGACGACCTGGGCGGTTTCATCATCCGCACCGCCGCGGAAGGCATTGGCGAAGAAGAGCTGGCGCAGGATGCTGCGTTTCTGAAACGGCTCTGGACCAAAGTCAGCGAGCGGAAAAAGCGCAATCAAACCCGTTGTTTACTCTATGGTGAGCTGGCGCTGGCGCAGCGTATTCTGCGCGATTTTGCGGGCGCAGCGCTGGATCGCATTCGTGTCGATTCGCGCCTGACCTGCGATCTCCTTAAGGAATTCACCAGCGAATACATCCCGGAGATGTCCAGCAAGCTCGAGCTTTACAATGGCAAACAGCCCATCTTTGATCTGTTTGATGTTGAGAACGAGATTCAGCGCTCACTGGAACGTAAAGTTGAACTGAAATCTGGCGGATACCTCATCATCGACCAAACTGAAGCGATGACGACAATCGACATCAACACCGGTGCCTTTGTCGGACACCGAAACCTTGATGAAACTATTTTTAACACCAATGTGGAAGCGACACAGGCGATCGCCCGCCAACTGAGGCTACGTAACCTTGGCGGCATCATCATTATCGACTTCATTGATATGAGTAATGAAGATCATCGCCGTCGCGTGCTGCATTCGCTGGAAACCGCACTCAGTAAAGACAGAGTGAAGACGGGCATCAGCGGGTTTTCCGCCTTAGGGCTGGTGGAAATGACGCGCAAGCGTACGCGCGAAAGTATCGAACACGTGCTGTGTGAGGATTGCCCGGTGTGTAAAGGGCGCGGCACACTGAAGACCGTCGAAACGGTGTGCTACGAAATTATGCGTGAAATTGTTCGTGTTCATCATGCTTATGATTCTGACCGTTTCCTGGTCTACGTGTCGCCGACGGTGGGCGAAGCGTTGAAAACGGATGAGTCCCATGCGCTGGCGGAAGTGGAGCTGTTTGTCGGCAAGCAGGTAAAGGTGCATGTTGAAGCGCTCTATACTCAGGAACAGTTCGATGTGGTCATGATGTAGTGCTGGCCGGTCAGGCTCACGATGTCTGGCCGCACATTTTAGGGTAAAATGTGGCCCCATACCGCTTATGTCATAAGACGCCGGGTATGAGCAGCAACCATCCGTCGTTAACGGTAGACAAGGAGAGGTGTGAGTGAGGCAGTTGCCAAGAGTGATGTTACTGCTGCTCGCGACAGTCATTGTGATTGTGGCGCTGCTGGTCAGTGCGCTGCGTCTGGCGATGCCGCACCTCGATAACTATCGTAGTCAGGTCTTAGAGTTTGTTTCTGACGTCAGCGGTGCCAATGTTAACGCCAGCCAGCTGAAGGGCAAGTGGGAAAATTTTGGGCCCACGCTGCAAATCCGTGACCTGAACGTGGACATGAAACAAACGGGGACGCTCTCGATCGCGCGTATTACCGTTGCGCTGGACGTCTGGCAGTCATTGCTCCACTGGCGCTGGCAGTTCCGCGATCTGACGTTCTGGCAGTTGCACTTTAACAGCACTCAGCCTCTCCTGACCAGTGACGACGAGAAGCACAGCTTCAGGCTCACCCAGATCAACGATCTGTTTTTACGCCAGTTCGATCACTTCGATCTGCGCGACAGCACGATTGGTTTTATCACGCCATCCGGTCAGCATGCTGAACTGGCTATCCCTAAACTCACCTGGCTGAACGAACATACGCGACATCGCGCAGAAGGTGAGGTCAGCCTGTCGAGTTTTACCGGACAGCACGGTGTTGTGCAGGTCCGTCTCGACCTGAATGATAACGAAGGCTTACTCAACGACGGTCGCATCTGGATGCAGGCTGATGACGTGGATATGCGCCCCTGGCTGGGCCGCTGGGTGCGGGATAACACCCGTCTGGACAGCGCCCGGTTTAGCCTGGCAGCCTGGGTCACTCTGCGTGATGGTGATATCTACGCTGGCGACCTGTTGTTAAGTCAAGGCGGCGCAAGCTGGCAGGGCGAGAGCGGTCCCCATACTCTCAACGTTGATGGTCTGACGGCGCACCTTTCGCGTTATAAAAATGGCTGGGTGGTAACGGTGCCGCAAACCAAACTCAGCACAGACGGCAATGCGTGGCCTGCTGGTCATTTTTCGCTGTTCTGGCAACCGCAGGACGAGCAGATGCTGGGCAGCAACAGCGAGGCCGAAGTCCGCGTTCGTGCGACGCAGTTAGCATTAGATCGCATCGCGCCGCTGGTGCCGCTTTTTGCGCCTCTCTCACCTGCGCTGTTTGATAACTGGCGTGCATTGCGGCCGCGGGGCACGATTGATGGGCTTGCGTTAGATATTCCCTTAGCACAACCCGAGCAGACCCGCTTTCAGGTAAAGTGGCGTGATTTTAGCTGGCAGTACTGGAAGCTGGTTCCCGGCATCAGCCATCTTAATGGTGAGGCGACAGGCAGCCTGAACGATGGGCAAGCCGCAATTGCGATGGGGCAGGCTACGGTGCCTTATGGTAATATGTTCCAGGCACCGCTGGAGATCAAACAGATCACCGGCAACCTTAACTGGACGCAGGATAAGCAGGGGCTGACGCTGGCGGGTCACGACCTTGACATTCAGGCTCGTTCCCTTTGGGCGCACGGCGATTTCCGCTATCAGCAAAACAGTGATGCGCAACCTCAACTGAATATTCTGGCCGGCATTAACGTCACGAACGCTGGTGATGCGTGGCGCTATTTTCCGACACCGATAATGGGCCACTCGCTGACACACTATTTAAGCGGTGCGATTAAAGGCGGCAAGGTCAGTAATGCCACGCTGCTGTTTAACGGTAATCCAGCGCTTTTTCCCTTCCAGCACAACGACGGGATGTTCCAGGTTTGGGTGCCGTTACGCCAGGCAACCTATGCGTTCCAGCCGGGCTGGCCCGATCTCAGCAATCTTGATATCGATCTTAACTTCCTGAATGACGGCCTGTGGATGAATGCGCCACTGGCGAAACTGGGTGAAGTCGATGCCCGCAATGTCAGCGCTGTCATCCCGGATTACCTGAAGGAAAAGCTGATTATCAATGGCGATATCAGCGGTGACGGGCAGCAAATCGGTGAGTACTTCCAGCACACGCCGCTCAAATCGTCGCTGGGAGCGGCACTGGAACAGCTCCAGGTCAAAGGCCTGACCAAAGGTCATCTCAAGCTGGATATTCCATTGAATGGCAAAGATGTTCACGCCAGCGGGGATGTGCAGATGAATAACAACAGCCTGCATATCAAACCCCTGAATACCACAATGACCCATTTGACGGGGCAGTTCCGCTATAACAACGGCAATCTCGAAAGCGATACGCTGCAGGCCAACTGGTTTGGACAGCCGATCGATGTCAGCTTCACGACGCAGGAGAATCCTGACGATTTTGGCGTGAACGTCAAATTACAGGCGGACTGGCAACTGGCAAAAATCAATGATATACCCCGACAGATTAGCAGCCAACTGGCCGGTCATCTTCCGTGGCAAGGTGAGGTAAACGTCACCTTGCCTCACAAGGGCGGTGCGCATTATGCCGTGCAACTCAAAGGAGACGGTAAGGAAGTAAGTAGTCGCTTACCTCCGCCACTCGACAAAAAGGCTGGCGAGAGCCTGCCGGTTACCGTTAATGCAAACGGCGACTTAACGCATTTCGATCTAAGCGGCAGCGTTGACGAGCGGCACCGGTTTAACAGCCGCTGGCTGCTGGAGCCCACGCTGCGCGTTGAGCGAGGCATCTGGCTTAACGACACCAAAACCACACCGGCGCTGCCGGATCGTTCAGGCATGGTGCTGAATTTGCCTGCGCTCGATGGCGAAGCCTGGGCGGCACTCCTGATGGTAGGCGAAGGCGGAGCGGCCAGCCCGACGGGTGAGCATAAGGTGGGCGGGGCAACGCTGCCAGGCAATATTATCTTACGTAGCCCCGCTGTCAGTCTGGCAGGGCAAGAGTGGCATGACGTGGATACCACCGTCACCCAGGTGATGGGCGGTAAAACCCAGGTGAAGGTTAATGCCAAAGAGTTACGTGGCCAGCTTACGACCTCGCCGTCAGCAGCGTGGCAGGTTGCTCTGGATTATCTTTATTACAATCCCGACTGGCAGGGCGCTGACGGAAAAAATACCGCGGCTTCGCCACTGGGGCAAAAAAGCGATCAGATTGACTTTAGCAAGTGGCCTGCGGTGCAGTTTCAGTGTGCAGAATGCTGGCTGATGGGACAAAAATACGGGCGCGTTTCCGCCGGGCTGCAACCTAAAGGAAGTACGTTAGCACTTACTAATGGCTTGGTGGATACAGGCAGTTCGCGTCTGAATATTCAGGGCGAATGGGTTAACCGGCCCAACGACCAGCGTACCTCGCTGAAAGGCACCTTGCAGGGCAGCAATATCAATAACGCAACCAACTGGTTCGGCGTAAATACGCCATTACGCGATGCACCTTTCAAAATTAACTATGACCTGCACTGGCGCGCTGCACCCTGGCAGCCATCAGCGGAAACGCTGAGCGGCACACTGAAAACACACTTTGGTAAAGGCCAGATAACGGATGTGGATACCGGTGCGGCGGGGCAGATTTTGCGCCTGCTCAGTTTTGATGCACTGCTACGTAAACTGCGTTTCGACTTCAGTGATACTTTTAAACAGGGTTTCTATTTCGATTCAATCAATGGTACCGCCTGGATTGAAGATGGCGTCATCCGTACTGATAACCTGTCAGTCGATGGGCTGGAGGCGGATATCGCCATGCAGGGCAATATGGATCTTGTGAAGCGACGGATTGATATGGAAGCCATAGTTACCCCGGAAATTTCCGCCTCCGTTGGTGTCGCCACCGCGTTCGCGATTAACCCAGTCGTCGGGGCCGCGGTATTTGCGGCCAGTAAAGTTCTGGGGCCGCTCTGGAGTAAAATTTCTGTGCTGCGCTATCACATCAGCGGCCCGCTCGATAAGCCCAAAATTGACGAGGTTATGCGTAAGCCACGCGAAACCTATAACAAGTGATATTTGACGGCGTAACATAATTGCCTCAGGCTATGAATATCCGAGCACATATTGAGTGAGAAACGATGACTCTGAATCTGGTAAGTGAGCAGTTGCTAACTGCTAACAACATTAATCAGCAGGACCTTTTTTCCCTGTTAGGGCAGCTTTCAGAACGTCGTCTGGACTATGCCGATCTTTATTTTCAGTCCAGCTTCCATGAATCCTGGGTTCTGGAAGATAAAATCATTAAAGATGGTTCCTACCATATCGATCAGGGCGTGGGTGTCCGCGCCGTCAGCGGCGAAAAAACCGGCTTCGCCTATGCCGATCAGATCACAATGAATGCCCTGCGTCTGTCATCAGAAGCGGCCCGCAGCATCGTACGCGAGCAGGGGAATGGCAAGGCGCACACGCTGTCAGCCGTCGTCAACCGCGCGCTCTATGCGCCTGTCGATCCGCTTGGCAGCCTCAGCCGTGAAGACAAAATCGCCCTGTTACATCGTGTTGACCAGGTTGCGCGGGCTGCGGACCCACGGGTTCAGGAAGTGAATGCCAGCCTGACCGGCGTATATGAGCAGGTCCTGGTGGCGGCAACCGATGGTACCCTGGCCGCCGATGTGCGTCCGCTGGTGCGTCTGTCCATCAGCGTTCAGGTGGAAGATCAGGGCAAACGCGAACGGGGTACCAGCGGTGGCGGTGCGCGTACTGGTTACGCGTTTTTCCTCGCTGATGAAAATGGCGATGTGCGCGCTGATGCCTGGGCACGCGAAGCGGTACGCATGGCACTGGTCAATCTTTCCGCAGTGGCTGCGCCTGCAGGCGCTTTACCGGTGGTGCTGGGGGCGGGCTGGCCAGGCGTGCTGCTGCATGAAGCCGTGGGTCATGGTCTGGAAGGCGACTTCAATCGCCGTGGAACCTCCGTTTTTAGCGGTAAGATGGGCCAACTGGTGGCGTCTGACCTCTGTACGGTGGTTGATGATGGCACGATCGAGGGATTACGCGGTTCACTGGCTATTGACGATGAAGGCGTACCCGGACAGTACAACGTACTGATTGAAAATGGCGTATTGAAAGGCTACATGCAGGACAAGCTGAATGCCCGGCTGATGGGCGTGAATCCTACCGGAAACGGTCGTCGCGAATCTTATGCGCACCTGCCAATGCCTCGTATGACCAACACCTACATGCTGGCGGGTAAATCGACGCCGCAGGACATTATTGAAAGTGTGGAATACGGGTTGTATGCGCCTAATTTTGGTGGCGGCCAGGTCGATATTACGTCGGGTAAATTTGTGTTCTCCACGTCCGAAGCCTATCTGATTGAGAAAGGCAAAGTCACCAAACCGGTAAAAGGGGCGACATTGATCGGCTCCGGTATTGAGGCAATGCAGCAAATCTCTATGGTTGGCAAC
This sequence comes from Pantoea sp. SGAir0180, assembly GCF_043546245.1. Taxonomy (NCBI): domain Bacteria; kingdom Pseudomonadati; phylum Pseudomonadota; class Gammaproteobacteria; order Enterobacterales; family Erwiniaceae; genus Pantoea; species Pantoea sp. SGAir0180. Next base: position 4,205,793 of record NZ_CP028071.1, read on the forward strand.
GATCTGGCGCTCGATAAAGGCGTTGGCGTGTGCGGTAAAGAAGGCCAGAGTCTGCCGGTTGGCGTGGGCCAGCCTACGCTCAAGCTGGACAAGCTGACTATCGGCGGCACCGCCTGATTAGCCTGACAAACCCGCCTGCTGGCGGGTTTTTAGTGCGCTACTATTACATCCTGAAGGCGCCACATTCAGTAAACGCTGGCGCGATTTTCCTGTCTCTGCCGTAAATGATGCCTGTTTAAAGTCCTGCTCCGCACCTTTGTGATGCCCTGTTCTGCACCTTGCTAAAGGCGACGCGCTATGTCTTGCGGTGCTGCTTGTACTGCTCGGCAACCTGTTCAAAGTAGTGCGTCAGGTAGTCGATACAGACCTGAACTTTCAGCGGCAGCTTGTCTTTTTCGGTGTATAACGCATAAACCGGACGCGGGTCGGATTGATAGTGTGGGAATAAAATATCGATCTCTCCGCTCTTGATCTCATCTGCCACCCACATCATCGGGACATAGGCGATGCCGTTGCCTGCCTTAAGCCAGCGAATTAACGTCTGGGAGTCATTGGTGACGAAACGCCCCTGAGGTGACAAACGAGTCACAAGGCCTTCGGGTGCAATCAATTCAAAATTGTTGTCGGGGCGAACGCTGTATTCCAGCCAGGCGAATTTTGTAATGTCTGCCGGTTTTTCGGGTGTTCCATGCTGCGCCAGGTAGGATTTAGCGGCACACACCACCATGGGCATTGCGCCCAGCCTGCGTGAAAACAGACTGGAATCTTTCAATGCGCCCACCCGAATAACCACGTCCAGGCCATCGGCGATTAAATCGGGGGCAGGAATGCCGGTGACAAGATTGACACTCAGGCCGGGATAGTCACGCAACATATCACTGGTCATGCCGGCCAGGACGTTCTGCGCCATCGTGGAGGAACTGCCAATCCGTAACACCCCGACAGGCGTATTATTAAACGCATATAACTGCTCATGTACCTGGCTGGCTTCAGCCAGCATGCGGCGGCAACCCTGATAGTAAATTTTCCCCGCTTCGGTCAGGCCAATGCTGCGTGTGCTGCGATTGAGTAACTTAACCTGAAGGGCATCTTCCAGCCTGGCGATTATCTGGCTGATGGATGACACGCTGAGATGAAGCTGTCGTGCGGCCGCCGTGAAAGAACCTAATTCAACCACTTTGGCAAATATCGACATACCTTTAAGTCGTTCCATTGTTTACTCTGGCTAAAAAGTGATTTAGATCACATTCAGTAGAAAACGTATAGTTAAGCGCGTTACTATAAGCGTACCGGGGTATCACCTGGCGACGCTTCATTACCTGAAAACACCCGATGATACGCTATTATTAAGCCAGCCGTAGTTCAGATGTGGCTTAGGGCGCAGGCTTTTGCGTCGATCAAGGCGGTGGACTATCCCGGCCGTGTCGAACTAAGGATTTTTAATGAGTGTACTTCCGGTCTTTGTCATGTTTGGGCTCTCTTTTCCGCCCATTTTTATCGAACTCATCGTTTCACTTATGCTGTTTTGGCTGGTGAAACGCGTGCTGACGCCCAGTGGTATTTACGATCTTGTCTGGCACCCGGCACTCTTCAATACAGCTCTCTACTGCTGTGTATTTTATTTAGTATCCCGTTTATTCGTTTGAGGTTTACGTGAACACGCTTATAAGAAAAATCGCGCGTTACGCGATCACCATCCTGCTGGTCATCATCGCCGTTATCATCATATTCCGTGCCTGGGTGTTCTACACCGAATCGCCCTGGACGCGTGATGCCAGATTTGCAGCCGACGTGGTGGCCATTTCTCCTGATGTCACTGGGTTAATTACGGATGTGCCGGTTCATGACAACCAGCTCGTTAAAAAAGGCGATACACTCTTTGTTGTCGATCGTCCCCGCTATCAAAAGGCGCTGGATGAAGCCCAGGCGGACGTAGAATATTACCAGGCGCTGGTGAATGAAAAACGCCGCGAGGCCGGACGTCGTAACCAACTCGGCACCTCTGCGATGTCGCGTGAAGCCATCGAGCAATCCAATAACGATTTGCAAACCACAGAACACCAGCTGGCGAAATCTGTTGCGACCCGCGATCTGGCGAAAATTGATCTGGAACGGACCACGATTAAGGCACCGTCAGACGGCTGGGTGACGAACCTGAATGTTTACCAGGGTGAATTCATTACGCGCGGCTCGGTTGCGGTCGCCCTGGTGCAGCAGCACTCCTTTTATGTGCTGGCCTATCTGGAAGAGACCAAACTGCACGGCGTCAGACCGGGCTTTCGGGCAGAGATCACGCCATTGGGCAGCAACATCACCTTACGTGGCACCGTGGACAGCATTGCGGCAGGCGTAACCAACAGCAGTAGCAGTGTTGACAGCAAGGGGATGGCAACCGTTCAGTCTAATCTGGAATGGGTTCGCCTGGCTCAGCGCGTACCGGTCCGCATCCGACTTGATCAGCAGCCCGGTAATCAGTTCCCTGCCGGCACGACGGCGACCGTGGTGATTACTGGCGCGGAGGATCGTCCGCATCAGGCGGTTTCACCCATGATGTCCTTCTTTAACCGCCTGCGTGAGTTTGGTTAAGAGGGCGATATGATCGAATTTCTGCGTTTCCCGATAAAGCTGACCTTTGCGCTGGTGGCAGCGTTGATGATCGGCTTTCATCTCAACCTTGAAACACCGCGCTGGGCCGTGATGACCGCCGGGATTGTTGCAGGGGGAACGGCGTTTGCGGCAGGAGGCGATCCCTACTCTGGCGCATTACGCTATCGCGGTCTTCTGCGTATTATCGGTACTTTAATTGGCTGTGTTGCCGCTCTGGTTATCATGATTGCCACTGTGCGAGCGCCAGTGGTCATGCTGTTGCTGTGCTGTATCTGGGCCGGTTTTTGCGTATGGCTTTCGTCGCTGATTAAAGTCGAAAATTCCTATGCGCTCGGTCTCGCGGGCTATACCGCATTAATTATCGTGGTCACGGCAAACGCCAGCGGCGGCCTTACGCTGGTTCCGCAATATGCGGTGGAACGCTGTAGCGAAATTATCCTGGGCATCCTTTGCGCCATTCTGGCAGATATGATTTTTTCCCCGCGCTCCATTAAAAAAGTGATTGATGCCGAGGTGACGTCGCTGCTGGTGGCCCATTACCGGTTGCTGCAACTGTGTGTGGCGCATCAGGACAAAGAGGAAGTCGATAAAGCCTGGAGTGCGCTGGTACGACGCACAACGGCGCTGAGCAGTATGCGTAGCCAGTTAATGATGGAGTCGTCACGCTGGCAAAATACCAGCCGCCGTCTGCAGATGCTAAACACGCTATCGCTGACGCTGATTACACAGGCGGCGGAAACGTTTTTGATTCAGAACTCACGTCCTGAGTACATTCCCACGCAGTATCGCGTGCTGACGGAAAAAGAGGCCACGACGCCAGAAGATGTGCATAAACGTCTGAAAACGATGCGGCGACTCATGGCTGCCAGCAGTAAAACCGTGCCGGAAACGTTGGGGAGTTGGATGAGTGCCGCAACGGAATACCAGCTGTTGATTCATGGTGTGAAGAGTAATAGTCGTATTACCGATCTGGAAGCGCGCATTCTCCAGCGAGAAGTCGTGATTCAGGCGCGTTCGGCAGAAACCCACCATGCGATGATAAATGGTATTCGTACGTTTGTGGCGACGGCACTGGGCTCATTATTCTGGCTCTATACCGGCTGGACTTCAGGTAGTGGCTGTATGGTCATGCTTGGCGTGATTACCGCCCTGGCGATGCGCATGCCTAATCCGCTCATGATGGCGAAAGACTTCGTTTATGGCATGACGGTCGCGATACCGCTGGGGGCGCTTTATTTTATGTACATCTTGCCCAATACGCAGCAAAGCGCTCTGCTGCTGTGCATTGCCATCGGTTTACTGGGCTTTATTTCAGGCATTCTCATTCAACGCCGCCAGATTGGTACGCTGGGCGCGATGGCCGGTACGATTAACGTCCTGGTGCTGGATAATCCGATGCAGTTCAACTTTACGGTTTTTATCGATAACGCACTGGGGCAGTGGATCGGGAGTTTTCTTGCCTTAATGGTGATTCTGCTGATCCGTGATAAATCGAAAGCGCGAACAGGACGTAAATTGCTTAACCGCTTTATGTATGCTGCGGTGTCGGCAATGACAACCAATAAGGCGCGCCGGCGTGAAAACCATTTGCCAGCATTGTACCAGCAGCTCTTCTTATTGCTTAACCTGTTTCCCGGTGACATCGACAAATACCGCATCGCCCTGACGTTAATCATTGGACATCAACGATTGCGTGCGGCAGACGTGCCGATTAATGCGGAGCTTTCCGCCTTCCACCGCCAGTTACGGCACACGGCCGATCGTATCATTGCCGTCCGTAGTGATGAGAAACGCCGTTATTATTTCCAACGCTTGCTGCGCGAGCTGGATGTCTATCAGGAAAAGCTGGCCCTTTATGATGCACCGGACAGTGTTACCGAGCCGGTGAAACGGCTGTCTGAGATGCTTTCAAAGTATCAAAATACGCTCGTCCAAATCTGAATTTGGGCCGTCAGCCATGCTGGCGGCCCTTTCACTTTCCTTCCTTCCCCGACCTGTCATTTTTGCCATCTATACTTTCCTGAAGTAAAAACAAACTGACAGGAGTAACGCAGATGCCTTCTTCACTGCAAGACAGCGAACTGTTCCAGACCGGCTATTTAGTCAACGGGCAGTGGCTGAGGACGACGTCGACTTTTGACGTAACCAATCCTGCAACGGGGGACGTTGTTGCTCAGGTGGCGAAAGCCGGTAAAAAGGAAACCGAAGACGCGATTAAGGCTGCACAAGATGCCTTTCCCGCCTGGCGGGCGCAGACGGCTAAAGCGCGTTCAGCGCTGCTTTACCGCTGGTATACGTTAATCATTGAAAACAAACGCTGGCTTGCTGAGCTCATGACAACGGAGCAGGGCAAACCGCTTAAAGAAGCGGAAGGCGAGGTTGAGTACGCCGCCAGTTTCATCCAGTGGTTTGCCGAGCAGGCCAAACGAGCCAATGGTGAAATCATTCCGCCTGCTAAAGCGGGGTCGCGTATCCTGGCCACGCGGGAACCCGTTGGTGTTGTAGCGGCGATCACCCCGTGGAACTTCCCGATGGCCATGTTGACCCGTAAGTTAGGTCCGGCGTTAGCAGCTGGATGTACAGGGATCATCAAGCCTGCCAACAATACGCCGCTTTCTGCGTTTGCCTTGCTGGCTTTGGCAAAGAAAGCCGGTATCCCGGACGGCGTGCTTAACGGCGTGGCAGGGGATACGCATGCTATCAGCGATGCGATTATGGCGAGCAACGCCGTACGTAAAATCTCATTCACCGGTTCGACGGCGGTGGGCAAAACGTTGATGCGCAATGCGGCCGAGACCATGAAAAAAGTGTCGATGGAGTTGGGGGGCAACGCGCCCTATATCGTATTTGAGGATGCAGATATTGATGCTGCCGTTCAGGGCGCTATTGCCAATAAATTCCGTAACGCGGGCCAGGTGTGCGTCAGCGTAAACCGTTTTTTTGTTCATAATGCGATCTATGAGCGTTTCACAACCCAACTGGCAGATGAGGTCAATAAACTCAAAGTGGGTAACGGTATGGAAAGCGGCGTCATTGTCGGACCGTTAATTGAGCGTTCGGCGTTAGAAAAAGTGGAAGAACATGTTAACGATGCGGTTGCCCAGGGTGGCAAGGTGCTCGCGGGCGGTAAGCGACATGCGCTGGGCGGCAATTTCTGGCAGCCTACGGTCATCGTCGATGCGCATGAAGGCATGAAGCTGGCTCAGGAAGAAACATTTGGCCCGGTTGCGGCGTGCTTCCGGTTTGAGGATGAAGACGAGGTTATTCGTCGGGCGAACCAAACCGAATACGGGCTGGCGGCGTATTTCTATACGCAGAATCTGCAACGCGTCTTCCGCGTTTCCTCGGCGCTGGAAAGTGGGATGATAGGCATCAATGAGTGTGCCGTCTCGACAGAGCTGGCCCCCTTCGGCGGTGTGAAAGCGTCGGGACTGGGCCGGGAAGGATCGGTACTGGGAATGGAAGAGTACCTTGAGGTCAAAGCGCTGCACCTTGGCGGTTTAAGTTAAACGGCTATCTGGGCGGCACCGGGCCGCCCAGCGACGAATAACAGGAGTCACCTGTATGAGAGTCGAGCGTTTTGATTTTAATGAGATTGTCGATCAGGCCCATTTCTTCCGGCAATTCTGTGAACGCTTTTCCCTGAAAGCGCGCTATATCTGCGATTTGGATGGATTGTGGGACGTGATTGTCTGCAGAGGGCTACCTTTGCCCATCAAAATAGAGTTTGTGAACCTGGGGCAGGGACAGAAGCGGCGCTACGGTGCCTTGATTCTGCTGTTCGACGAGGCGGAGGAGGAACTGGAAGGGCAACTGCAGTTTAACGTGCTCTCATCTTCAACACGCTAAGGTCGGCTGTGATCATCAGGCTTAATGCCTTGTCCGCGTAAGTAAACATTATTTCTCGAGCATCCTCGCAACGTTAACGCTTACTGACGCCTCGCTTTTTATGGTCGTGATACTCTGCCCGCCAATCATCAGGACAGGTCACATGAAAAGTAAAAGAGGCACGCCCACGCCACATGATGCGACTTTCCGGCAATTTTTGTCCCAGCCTACGATTGCCCGTGATTTTATGGAACTGCACCTTCCCGCAGCGCTGCTCGCCCTGTGCGATCTGAATACATTAAAACTGGAATCGGGTGCTTTTGTGGAGGAGGATCTGCGGCAATATTTCAGCGATGTGCTGTATAGCATGAAAACTACAAGCAGAGAGGATGGCTACATCCATGTCTTAATCGAACACCAGTCATCACCGGATAAGCATATGGCGTTCAGACTGATGCGCTATGCCATTGCGGCAATGCAGCGGCATCTTGACGCAGGGAACAAACGGCTACCGTTAGTCATCCCGGTTCTGTTCTATAGCGGCAAACGTAGCCCGTATCCTTACAGTACCCGCTGGCTTGATGAGTTTGCAATGCCCGTGCTCGCCAGTGAACTGTATGGCAACGCTTTTCCGCTGGTGGACGTGACGGTTATTCCGGATGAGGACATTATCGGTCACCGCAGCATGGCGGCTTTAACATTGCTGCAAAAGCATATACATCAAAGAGAGTTGACAGAACTCATCGATAAGCTGGCCCCCGTCTTACTGGCTGGATATCTCTCTTCATCGCAAGTGATATCGTTGGTACACTATCTCTTGCAGGCAGGCGAAACAGCCGACGCCGACATTTTCGTCAGGACGCTGGCACAGCGAGTACCGCAACATGAGGATGCATTGATGACTATTGCACAGCAGCTTGAGCAGAAAGGCATTGAAAAGGGCATTCAGCAAGGTTTAAAAGAAGGAATTCAGCTCGGTGAGCAACGTGGTCTGGAGAAAGGACGCAGCGAGGGAGAGCGTGCGGCCGCGCTGAAGATCGCACGCACGATGCTGCAAAATGGTTTGCATCCCCGTGTTGTCGCCGAGATGACAGCACTCTCTGATGACGACTTAGCGCAACTCTGTCATTAAATACGTCACCCATTTCGCGTCAGAGCACCTCATGCGAAAGCCAGTTCCTTTCTTTTAACGCGCCTGAGTGTTGTGCCGATGGCGCGATCGTTAGCCGATGTCCGTTTTCCTGCGCCTTACGGCTGTCAGGTTCTGCCTCGCCGTTTCAGACAGAAAAAAGCCCCGGCGATCGGGGCTAAAGGGTTCGTCATGAACAGACGAGGAACTATTTATAAAGCTGTGCGGTGAGGTGATAGCTGTCACCGGTATTTGCTTCAATGATTTTGTAAGCGCTTGCGCCTTGCTCATCAGCTTTTTGAGACAGCTGAGCACGATAATCAATCGGAGAGCCTGCTACACCGCTGATGCTTACGGTTCCGGCAGGTTGTAAGTTCTGTGCTTGTTCGGCGGTCACCAGCTGTGCAGCGGAAGCGCCGAATGTCATAGCAGAAAGAAGACTTACTGTTGCGATGGTTGCTTTGATGTTCATGTTTATTTCCTCATAACTGTCAACAACCTACGGAGTCAAAACACAGAGCGGGTTGTCGATTAATTTCAGATGCGGCACGATTGCCGTCGATGTATTACTTATAAAGTTCAGCGGTAACGTGGAACGTATCGTCGCGATTATTTTCAATGACGCGATAGTGACCCGCACCCTGGGCATCTGCCTTTAGAGACAGAACCTGGCGAACATTCGTCTGATCGCCATCGATGCCGCTGACGGTGATGGTTTGATTCAGGGGCTGCAGGTTCATCTCCTGCGCCTGTTGATTTGTTACCGGGCTGGCGGCATGGGCACCAAAGGACAGGAGCGAAGCCAAACTCAGGGCGGCAAAGGTTAATGTGGTTTTCATTACTCTTCTCCAGCAATGTTAATTAACCAGTGAGCATGTGGTCTCATCTGGTTACCTGTCAGTTCAAACGCTTTTATTTGTACAACTCAGCGGTGGCGTGATAGTTGCCATCGTTGTAAGCCTCGATAACACGAAAAGCTTTAGCGCCGTGTTGATCCGCTTTCTCACTCAGTTGCTGTCTGATATCTGATGGCGCACCGGCGACACCACTAACGCTCACAGTGCCGACAGAGTGCAGATTCTGAGCATCCGCATCAGAAACATATTCAGCTGCAGATGCACCAAATGACAGGGCAGAGAGAATGCTTAAAGCAGCGATGGTAGTTTTAATTTTCATGAAAGATGTCCTCGTCGTGGCTGTTCTTCTTTTTTATTAGTGTGATTCACATCACGAAAGTAAGTATAGGACTAATAACGGCAGAAATTAATATCTGCCTAATAATATTTTGTAGTCATACTTTAACCTTATGGGATTTTTTTATAACTAAACGTTATTAAAAGCGGTTAAAAAACGGCCTTTGACAGGTAATTACTTATAAAAACAGTAAGATGCGCAACTTTAACTTTTGGTGCGGAAATTTATGGTCGATCAGGCTGCTTGTGAACATAACCTCAAAGGATAGCACCATCGATGCGGTGTAGAGCAGTATAAAATAGCGTGGAAAAGTAGTCAGGATAAAGGGTATGACCAATAGTACAAGGTAAATTGCGGCAATGAGATAGGCTCAACTCGTTGATAATAGAGCGTTTAAACAGAAGAGAACACAAGGAGGGACGCGCTGCAGATCAACCGGCAGATGCGCTGCCGGTCAGAGATAAAGGCTAAAGTTCTTGTTCAAACAATACCAGAATAGCATCGTGCAGTTGCCTGACAGTAAAGGCGCGTGCTGGCGTGATAAAAATGGTGTCGTCTCCTGCAATCGTGCCCAGGATGCCTTCGGACTTACCTAATGAGTCAAGTAAACGCGCAATTAACTGTGCGGCACCCGGGCTGGTATGAATCACGACCAGAGCATCGTTATAGTCAATATCAAGCACCAGATTCTTCAGAGGACTGGTGGTAGTCGGCACGCCCAGTTCCGCAGGTAAACAGTAAACCATTTCCATTTTGGCATTGCGGGTGCGCACCGCGCCAAATTTCGTCAGCATACGAGAAACTTTTGACTGATTAATGTTCTCGAAGCCGTCTTCCTGAAGCGCCTGAACAATCTCGCCCTGAGAGCTGAATTTTTCTTCTTTTAATAATGCCTTGAAGGCTTTAATCAGATCGTCTTGTTTCGATGGGTTTCGCATAATTTACCAGTATACGTAAGACAAACCGCGAACCAGGCCGCAGCAAAGACATTATTATGCATATAAATGAATTTTTATGCAATCGGTTGTTAATTGTACTGCGAGGTCATCATCGCGGGCGGCGATAATAGCAAAGAATCTCCTCAGACCAAAACCCAGCTCACAGCCTGAAAAGGCAAAGGTTGCAAAGGTGTTATATTATTGATGAGGTAAGAAAATAAAAATGTACATTGCCGATCTCTTTCTGCGGATAATACGGTTGCCAGTTCACGGGTATAATGTTTACAGCCTGTTAGTGAGAATGATGCCTTCATCATTTATTACTAAAGTAAGCCTGAACCGGGAATTGCCTGACTCGCGTGAGTAACCTGGCGAGTAAGGGACAGGAAGATGATGTGTCATTTTTTATCCGGCGCTTCTGTATTGAAGCAGGTAGAGCAGGCACCGGACAAACGTCATCCACTAAGCCGTTGGTTACGCTCTGATACAGATGGAATATCGGATCTTCTCTGCCCCACCTTAATAAGGAGTTATGAATGAAAGTTGCCGTTCTCGGTGCCGCGGGTGGCATAGGCCAGGCGCTCGCACTTCTACTCAAAACCCAGCTTCCAGCAGGTTCAGAACTGTCTCTTTACGATATCGCGCCTGTCACGCCGGGCGTGGCAGTAGATCTCAGCCATATTCCCACCGCAGTAAAGGTGCAGGGGTTCAGCGGTGAGGATGCGAAACCAGCCCTGAAAGGGGCCGACGTTGTGCTTATTTCCGCGGGTGTGGCACGCAAACCGGGCATGGATCGTGCGGATCTCTTTAATGTTAACGCCGGCATCGTCAGCAACCTGATCGAGCAGGTGGCGACTACCGCCCCTAAGGCGCTGATTGGTGTCATTACCAACCCTGTTAATACGACCGTGGCGATTGCGGCGGAAGTGCTCAAAAAACACGGCGTCTACGATAAGAATCGTCTGTTCGGTGTCACTACGCTGGACATCATCCGTGCAAACACCTTCGTTGCGGAGCTTAAAGGTAAACAACCTGGCGAAGTTGAAGTGCCTGTCGTCGGTGGGCATTCCGGTGTGACCATCCTGCCACTGTTGTCTCAGGTGCCGGGCGTCAGCTTCAGTGAGCAGGAAGTGGCTGACCTGACCAAACGTATCCAGAATGCGGGTACTGAGGTCGTTGAGGCCAAGGCTGGTGGCGGCTCTGCTACATTGTCTATGGGCCAGGCAGCTGCCCGTTTTGGATTATCGTTGGTGCGCGCATTGAATGGCGAAGCGAACGTAGTGGAATGTGCTTATGTTGAAGGTGAAGGAAAGTATGCCCGCTTCTTCTCCCGACCGTTGCTGCTGGGCAAGAATGGGGTTGCTGAGCGCAAGCCCATCGGCGCATTAAGTCCGTTTGAACAGCAGGCACTGGAAGGCATGCTTGAAACGCTGAAAAAAGATATCGCGCAGGGCGAAGCCTTTGTGAAGCAATAAAGCGTTTCAGACAACATAACGCCCGGTTCGACCGGGCGTTTTTTATTGCGTTCTGATAACCAACCTGAACAAGATTACGCGCTGTTTCGCTGCGCACCAATCCGCTCTTAACCGGCCCATTACGGCAATTTTTATTCTCAGAGCCCACCTGAACGGAACGTTCGGGTGGTCGATGCGCTATTACCTGTCGGCGTTTTTCGGCTCAGCGCTTCTACGCGCATCTGGAACGGCGGGAACGGCATTTCAATGCCATGCTCTGCAAAGCCATGTAAAATAAGCTGATGCAGTTCATGGCGAAGCGGCATTCGGTGGCCCATTTCCGCCGCATGCACGCGCAGTTCAAACAACTGAATTCCCTGCTGTAAATCCACCAGGAACACTTCAGGTGGCGGTGTATCCAGCACATAGCTGCAGCGCTCTGCCGCCTGTTTAAGTAGGGTAGTGACTTCTTCACTGCTAACGGTTGCGGGGGCAGGGATGGTCAGCACCACACGCGTGACGGAATCGGAAAGCGACCAGTTAACAAACTGCTCAGTAATGAACGCCTTATTGGGGACGATGATCTCTTTGCGATCCCAGTCAGTGATCGTGGTTGCGCGGGTATTGATGCGCGTAATGCTGCCGGTAAGGTCGCGGATGGTCACGGTATCACCGATACGAATCGGTTTTTCAAACAGGATAATCAGGCCGGAAATAAAGTTCGCGAAAATCTCCTGCAGACCAAATCCCAGCCCGACGCCCAGACCGGTAACCAGCCATTGTAGTTTTGACCACTCAATGCCAATGAGTGAGAAGCCCAGCAAGCCACCGATCAGCAACAGCACATATTTTGTCAGCGTGGTGATGGCATAACCGGTGCCCGGTGACAAATCAAGATGCTGCAGTAACGCAAGCTCAAGCAGAGCCGGCATATTGCGCACCAGTTGTGTGGTAATCACGAATACCAGAATGGCAATCAGGACGGCACCCAGCGTAATAGGTTGAATGCTTTCGACGCCCTGAACGGAGGTATTCACGTCCCACAGACGAATATTTTCAAGGAAACCAAATGCAGAGTGAATTTCTGACCACAGGACGATGACCGATACCAGCGCGATAAGTGTCAAAATGGAGCGTACCAGACGCAGCGACTGGGCACTGATGGCGTCCAGGTCGATAACAGGCTCTTCAATTTCAATCACGTCCGTATTTTGTGCGGCCTGATCTTTCTCCTCTTCGTTGCGCGCACGGTTGGCAAGCATATCGGCACGGCGTTGGCGTGCGCGATCAAAGCCCAGCCTGCGTCGCTGAATCAGCATCCAGCGGCGAATGATGTGGTAAATCACCAGCAGGAAAAACCAGATCGCCACAGAGGTTTCCAGACGGGCGAGCAGCGCCTGCGCGGTTTCAAGATAGCCCGTCATTGACGCAAGGGCGGCTACCAGTGGAATAGCAATCATTAGATTCCACAGCAGGCGGTTAATCATATTCTCGCCGCTGCCCTCTTTATCGAGATAAAGCGGTATGCCTGCACGCTTCAGGCTTACCGTCACAATACTGAGCGCGCCACAGATCAAAATAAAGCACAGCCGCCCCAGGGTGGCGGAGAACAGGCGATCGTCAAGGTTATCGAAGGTAATCAGCAACATGATCAGCGGCACGATCAGGCCAATACTCAACGAGTAATAGCGCATCGCGCGTGCAACACGCACCTGAGGCCAGCGGAAATGCACGATGAACAGGCCGTTCGGGCGTGCAAACTGTGCGCTGACCATAAAGATCCACAGCAAAGGTAAGGTGGCGGTGATGCCGTCGCCTATCGCCACGGCGACAGGATAGGGCCAGGCATTTTGCAGGCCGTATCCCAGCGTAGCCCAGAGTACCGGCAGCGGCAGCGCCACCAGAATCGACCAGAACACGGTACGGATTGTCAGGCGAAAACGATCCTGCGTCACCTTACCGACTTTGCTGGCTGAGCGTTCAAGGAAAGCATTGAAGTGACGGCGGGTACTGAGACTGAAGCCGACCAGCAGCACCGCACCGAGAATGGGTAATACCGTGCTGCGGCTGGTAAACATCATGGCCAGCGCTTTACCGAGCTGCCCCAGTGTGTCCAGCGTCAGCAGGTGAGACAGGCCGTTAGCCACATCAAGGGGATAACTCAACGAAATCGGGCTGACATCCGCCGTCCAGAACAGGTAGCGGTGCGTCGCGTCTTTAACTTCGGTTAGCGCATCCTGTAGCTGCGTGTTCGCCACTTTCAGCTTGGTGATTTCCAGAATCAGCGTATCGCAGCCCGAAATCAACGAGTTAAGCAGTTCGCGTTGCGTTTTAAGCTGCGCATCCAGAATCCGCTTTTGTTCGCTGGTAAAAGGCTGTCCGTCGGGCTGATGGGCCTTACGCAATACGTTTTGCTGTTCGAGCAAATCTTCATAATGCAGTCGCTGAACACGGAGCTGAGCCATCTCATTGTCGATCTGCTGAGACTTCGGCATGTCAGGTAATCGTGCGACCTGCGCGCGAAGGGCATCACCGAGAAGACTGGATGCACCCAGCCATTGAGATTGTTCCCGTAACGTGGATAGTGCCTGGCGGACCTGAATGATTTGATTGGTAGCGAGGCGTTGTTGTGAGGCCACCAGGTCCATTCGCTGCGCCTGCTGATTCAGTGCGCCAGATAACTCGCGGTTAACGTGAAATTGTTTACTGATCGCTGGCGGCAGATCACCGCTGTTTTCCGCCAGCTGTTCTGTCCGGGCCAGTGCAGTTTCTGCCTCGCGCTGACGTTGCTCATTAAGTTGATTACGCAGCGCCTGGAGATAATTATCGAGCTGGGTGACCTTACGCTGGTGGACTTCGGCGCGCATGCGCGCCAGTTCCTGACGGTTATTTGCCGACAGCTGCGCCAGCTCAAACTCATCCACCCGGGCCTTATTCGCGGCATTTTCTGCCTGACGGGCCATCAGTTGTGCCTGGCCGGCTGGCGTGGCAGGGCTGCCCGCGCTCTGCAGACGTCGCTCGCTCTCCGTCAGCGCCCGACGTGCTTCCGTTTGCTGCTGCGGCAGTTGTGACAGGGAATCGCTGATCTCGCGGGCCCGATCCTGCTCCTGTTGAGCCTGGCGTCCTTCCTCAATCAGCTGACTGCTGATTTGCAGAATCTCTTGTTCCAGCTCGGCACTGCTCATTGTGCTGCGTACCGTCTTCACACTGTCGTTGAGTGAGGCGATTTGCTGTCTCAGCTCGCGTGCCAGACGCGGAAAATCATCAATGACCTGTTGATACTGCTGCGCGCGCTCAACGGCATCATCACGTTCAGAAAGGGCCGCCAGTGCAGCTTCAAGCGACTGAATCTGATCGGTTTGCGAAGTGGCGTTTTTAGCGGACTTGACTTCTTCCAGCTGTTGTCTGAGCTGGCTGGCATCTGGCAGGCTGGCGGCAAACGTAGTACTGCTGAGCCCCAGGCTCAGCAGCAAACAGAGGAACGCGCGTACGAACACAGGGCTTACTCTTATTCGACAGCGTCAGACGGTGCGGTGGCCAGAGGCAGGGCGACCGCCATAGGTTGTCCCATCCGGACTTTGCTTTCGGCCTCAAGGCTTTCTGCCAGCCTGACACGGCCAGGCGCAAACAGGTTAATCACGGTCGAGCCCAGCTTGAAGCGGCCCATTTCCTGGCCTTTAAGCAGAACAACGGCACCATCGTGGTCGGCGGCCGGATAGTGCCAGCGTTTGATAATGCCTTCGCGTGGTGGCGTGACCGTGCCAGCCCAAACGGTTTCAATGCTCCCGACGATAGTCGCGCCCACCAGGATCTGTACCATCGGTCCCATATCGGTCTCGAAGTAACAAATGACCCGTTCGTTACGGGCAAACAGGTTAGGGATGTTGCGTGCGGTCAGAGGATTCACTGAGTAAAGATCGCCTGGCACGTAAATCATTTCACGCAGGATGCCGTTGCACGGCATATGGACGCGGTGATAATCACGCGGTGCCAGATACGTCGTGATAAATTCACCCTCACGAAACAACGCGGCCAGTTGCTCGTTCCCTGCCAGCAGCGCGTCGATCGTATAGTAGTGGCCTTTTGCCTGGAAAATCTGGTCGCCTTCGATATGCCCAAGTTGACTGATGGCACCGTCCGCAGGCAGCGCAATCAGGCTCGCATCCGGATCCACAGGGCGCGCCTCATCCTTTAACGGGCGGACGAAGAAATCGTTGAAGGTGCGGTAACTGGCGGTATCCGGTTTACGTGCTTCAGTCATATCGACTTTATAAAACCAGACGAAGCCGTCAATCACCAGCTTAGTCAGCCAGCCGCCGCGACGGCTTGCGCCCCAGCCAGCAAGTTCAGTCAGCCATTTTTTGGGGAGAATGTGGTTCAAGCCAAGTTTAAAACGATCAAACACCCTAGCCTCCTGGCTATCTTTTATAACATTGACAAAATGGGGGCGGATTGTAGCAGCGCCCCGGTCAGATGGCGACTACGCTGTTACTGGCCTTAATCTTCACTCTCAGCAAAGTTTTTCCGGACTTTCACCTGCGCCATACTGTCCAGAATGCGGTGATAGTTGTCAAAGCGGGATGCGTCGATTTTTCCTTGCTCAACGGCTTCACGGATGGCACAGCCAGGGTCCGAGCCATGTTTGCAGTCACGGAACTTGCATTCGCCTAAAAACTCACGGAATTCGACAAATCCCCGGGTGATTTGTTCCGGCTCCAGATGCCATAAACCGAACTCACGAACGCCGGGCGAATCGATCACATCGCCGCCGTCGGGGAAATGATAAAGCCGGGAGGCTGTCGTCGTATGCTGACCCAGACCCGACACGTCGGACACGTCATTGGTCAGAATGGCCGTATCTTCCTGTTGATCAAAGCCGAGCAGGGCATTCAACAGGCTCGACTTGCCGACGCCGGACTGTCCCGCAAAGATACTTATCCGGTCAATCAATGCCGCCTGCAATTCACTCAGACCGGCCTTCTCATGGCTGGAGACCATTAAGACCCGATAACCAATCTTGCGATAGATCGCCATTTGCTCATCGACAAACGTGCGGGCTTTATCATCCAGCAGGTCGATTTTATTGAGCACCAGCAGCGGCTCGATATCCAGCGTTTCACTGGCGACCAGATAGCGGTCAATTATGTTCAGGGAGAGCTCGGGCAAAATGGCCGACACGATAATAATCTGATCGATGTTCGCGGCAATAGGTTTAACGCCGTCGTAAAAATCAGGACGTGTCAGTACGCTGGTGCGCTCATGCACCGCTTCAACAATGCCTTTGCCGCCGTTGAGGGCAGGGCGCCAGACCACACGATCGCCCGTCACCAGTGAACGAATCGTCCTGCGAATATTGCAGCGATGCGTAATGCCCGCACTGTCTTCGACATCGGCATGCATGCCAAATCGGCTGACCACAATGCCCTCAGCATCTTCACCAAATAAATTATCGTCCGCTTCCGGGCGCGTTTTGCGCTGATTTAAACGACGATCGTGGTTAGCGCTTACGCGGCGTTGTTGACCTTTCGACAGTTTATTTTTACTCACTCACCCTCACCGGTTTAGCTGGATTTCGCCACAGGGGCAAAACGTCTATGATACACCTTATTGATGACGAATGACGACTCAGCAACCACAGGTAATAGCATGGCCACTGGAAACGAAAATAATTTAATCTGGATTGATTTGGAAATGACCGGGCTCGATCCGGAACGCGATCGTATCATTGAGATTGCCACTCTGGTGACTGATGCCGATCTGAATATTCTGGCGGAGGGGCCGGTGATGGCGGTTCATCAGTCTGATGAGCAACTGAGCCTGATGGATGACTGGAACGTCCGTACTCATACCAGCAGTGGACTGGTTGCGCGCGTTAAGGCCAGCCAGACAGATGACCGTGCTGCTGAAAAGGCAACGATCGAATTTCTGAAACAGTGGGTGCCAGCCAATACCTCGCCGATCTGCGGCAACAGTATCGGCCAGGATCGCCGTTTCTTGTTTAAGTACATGCCGGAGCTGGAAGCCTACTTCCATTATCGCTATCTGGATGTCAGCACACTGAAAGAACTGGCTCGCCGCTGGAAGCCAGACATCCTGCCAGGCTTCAAAAAGACGGGTTCGCACCAGGCACTGGACGATATTCGTGAGTCTGTTGCCGAGCTTGCTTATTACCGTCAACACTTTTTGCAGCTTTAACCAGCAAAGGGTGCACAGAAAATCGCCATGTTGCTGTAATAATCAGCAAACGCGTTAAAAGCGCAAAATTTTGTTGTCAGCATCTTGCAGCAGCAGCGATTTCTCGTATAATGCGCACCCCGTACCGGTGAAGAATTTATGACGGTACAAGGCGCGGGAATAGCTCAGTTGGTAGAGCACGACCTTGCCAAGGTCGGGGTCGCGAGTTCGAGTCTCGTTTCCCGCTCCAAATGATGTTTAGCAGTATCCTACTATGCGGGAATAGCTCAGTTGGTAGAGCACGACCTTGCCAAGGTCGGGGTCGCGAGTTCGAGTCTCGTTTCCCGCTCCAAAATGTGTTTTGCAGTGCCCTTCTATGCGGGAATAGCTCAGTTGGTAGAGCACGACCTTGCCAAGGTCGGGGTCGCGAGTTCGAGTCTCGTTTCCCGCTCCAGATTTATCGTCACGCTTTTGTTAACAGCCTGTCAGGCTGGCAGCAGTATCAACGACAATTCAGTCCAGTTATCCACAGCCGTTATCGCGTTGTCTGTGCCGTTTTCGCCCTTCTGAAATTTTCTTTTAAACAGAGTTATCCACAGGTTTATGAATTAAGCCAGACGGTAGACGCATTTGCAAAATAACACAAATTTTATTTAAATTACTGATTTTTAATGAAATAATAATATTTCATTATGTTATTCTTTTCTGTCAGTTGTGTTATTACGATTGAATGACAACGCGTTTTTATTTTTATTCACAGGATGTGGAAATCCGCGCCTTCTAGACAGTTGCGCAATCAGGCATCACGTGGTAATCCCTTTTCAATGACTCTCACCAGCCGTTTTTGCTGCGCGGGTTGAACATCGATCGCCAGCGCTTTTCGCTTATGTAACTGCTGCGTGATGGCCCACTCAATATGTTCGTCCAGCAGATCGCTTTCGCCACGTCGTTGCTTAAGGACGCTAAGGATCTCTGTATGCCAGGGGGCATTGCCCAGCGCGACGGCAATATTACGGGACCAGCGCTGATAACCAATGCGCCGAATAGGGGACCCTTCAGTAATGCGCAGGAATTTAGCTTCATCCCACTGAAACAGCGCGGTTAACTCTGGGGCATGCAGCGCGGCGCGGGGCGAAAAATCGGCTTCGTCAGTCAACTGCCCATAGCGATTCCAGGGGCAAATCAACTGGCAGTCGTCACAGCCATAAATCCGGTTTCCCATGAGCGGCCGAAACTCCTCCGGTATAGCTCCTTCGAGTTCGATCGTCAGGTAGGAAATGCAACGTCGCGCATCGACGGTATAGGGCTCAACAATCGCGCCCGTCGGGCAAATGGTCATGCAGGCAACGCAGCGCCCACACTGTTCTTCCTGCGGTGTATCGATGGGAAGGGGCAGATCGATCAGCAGTTCACCCAGAAAAAACCACGAACCGGCTTCACGATTCAGAATCAGTGAATGTTTACCGGTCCAGCCCAGTCCGGCTTTCGCCGCCAGCGGGCGTTCAAGCAGCGGCGCAGAATCCACAAACGGGCGAAACTGGCTTTCGCCACAGTGCATCTGGATCATTTCTCCAAGCTTTTTCAGGCGATTGCGCAATACTTTGTGGTAATCGCGGCCCAGCGCGTAACGGCTGACATAACCCAACTGTGGGTTTTTCAGCGTGCTGGCAAACGCGGCTTTCGCGGGCAAGTAGTTCATGCGAACGCTGATCACCCTCAGCGTGCCGGGTAGCAGTTCATGCGGACGTGCGCGCATCATTCCATGGCGGGCCATCCATTCCATTTCGCCATGGTACTGCTTATCCAGCCAGGCTTGCAGGCGCGGTTCTTCTGCGCTGAGATCGGTATCGGTAATACCGACCTGCTGAAAGCCCAGATCGCGTCCCCACTGCTTAATGTGTTGAGCGAGTTGATCAAGATCCAGAGGGTATGACATGACTAACCAGAATCCGAAGAGAAACCGCGGCAGTTTACCACACTCTGTCTGGCCTGCGCAGGCGCTGAAACAACTTGAGCGCGAGGGGGCAGATGCGCTGGGCATTACGCTCTACGAGCTGATGTTACGTGCAGGTCAGGCGGTATATGAACATATTATGGCGCACTGGCCAGAAGCTCAGCACTGGCTGGTGTTGTGCGGTCACGGCAACAACGGAGGCGATGGCTACGTTGTTGCCCGGTTGGCTCAGGCTGCAGGTAAACAGGTGACGTTGCTGGCGTGCGATGGCAGTAAACCTTTACCCGACGAAGCGCGTACTGCGCGAGACGGATGGCTTGAATCGGGCGGCGAAATTCACGCGCCCGACGCCGCCTGGCCTGAAAACGTCGACGTGATCGTAGACGCGTTGTTAGGCACTGGCGTTTCACGGGCGCCGGTTGAGCCTTTATCCACCCTGATTGCACAGATCAATGAGCATAGCGCGCCGGTCGTGGCCATCGATATGCCATCCGGCCTGTCGGCAGAAAACGGCACGACGCCGGGTGAGGCGACAGAAGCCACGCATACGGTGAGCGTGATCGCGTTAAAACCCGGACAGCTCACCGGTAAAGCACGGGATTGTGTCGGACAACTTTATTTCGCCGGTCTGGGTTTACACGACTTTCTGGCAGCACAGCAGCCCCCCATGGCCCGATACGATGCACACAGTTTACGCCAGTGGCTTAAGCCGCGTAAGGCGACTTCCCATAAAGGCGATCAGGGCCGCCTGCTGATTATTGGTGGGGACAGTGGAACCGCGGGCGCTATTCGGATGTCTGCGGAAGCAGCGCTACGCACCGGTAGCGGCTTGGTGCGAGTACTTACTCACAAGGATAATATTGCGCCCATTCTTACCGCGCGCCCGGAAGTGATGGTGGACGAGCTGACGGATACGCGCCTGGATGACGGCATCGCCTGGGCGGATGTCATTGCGATTGGACCGGGGCTGGGACAGCGTGAATGGGGCCAGAATGCACTGGAGAAGGTTAAAAGCGCTGAAAAGCCGATGCTTTGGGATGCTGATGCGCTTAACTTGCTGGCAATAAAGGCAGAGAAACGTCAGAATCGCATTATAACGCCGCATCCAGGCGAAGCGGCTCGCTTGCTGGGTGTTAAAACCAGCGAAATTGAAAGTGACCGCTTACATGCTGCACAGGAACTGGTGAAACGCTATGGTGGTGTCGTGGTCTTAAAAGGTGCCGGCACCATTATTGCCAGCGAAAGTGGTCAGATGGCTTTTGCCGATGTGGGTAATGCAGGAATGGCATCGGGTGGTATGGGTGATGTGCTCACCGGTATTATTGCCTCGTTGATGGGACAAAAATTGGCGCTGTTTGATGCTGCCTGCGCAGGTTGTGTCGCTCACGGTGCTGCCGCTGATAAGCGAGCGGCACTATGGGGCACGCGCGGTATGCTGGCATCAGACTTATTTGATCTGCTGTGGCAGTTTGTTAATCCAGAGATGAATCAAGAAGCATGAAGAGCTGTGTTATACCTTTGCCCACTGAGGCGGCAACACTCGACCTGGGTGCTCAACTGGCGCATGCCTGTGGCAAGGCGGCGGTTATCTATCTTTACGGCGACCTCGGTGCGGGAAAAACCACATTCAGCCGCGGTTTCTTACAGGCATCCGGCCACGTGGGCAATGTGAAAAGTCCGACCTATACGCTGGTTGAGCCGTATGTTCTGGACGGGCGGGCTGTCTATCATTTTGATCTTTATCGCCTTGCCGATCCGGAAGAACTTGAGTTCATGGGGATTCGTGACTACTTCACCAATGACGCGATTTGTCTGGTGGAGTGGCCGCAACAGGGGGCCGGTATTTTGCCTCCCCCGGATATCGCCTTAACGCTGCGTTATGTCAATGAGGCACGCGAGGCCGAACTGGTGGCACATTCCGAACAGGGACAGCGCTGGGTGACGCAGATCGAACAAGGCAGGGCACCGGCATGATGTCATGGATGAAAACAGTTATCGTGGCAGGATTGCTACTGGTTGCGGGTCCGCTATTTGCCGCTAATTTATCGGACATTCAGGTATCAAATGGCGGGAACCAGGCGACAGTAACGCTCAGCTTTTCTGGCCAGCCGGTTTATGCCTATTTTCCCCTACATAATCCCGACCGCGTTGTTCTGGATATCCGTCAAAGTGGCGTGATTAAAGGGCTACCCTTAACGTTTAGCGGCGATAACATCGTAAAGCGCATTCGTACCAGCACGCCAAAAGATAAACAAAGTATCCGGCTGGTTTTTGAGCTAACGCAGTCGGGAAAAACCCGCGCAGTGACACAGCGCAATGGCAGCAATTACAGCGTTGTCTTTACTATTCAGGGTAAGCATCCCGCCGTTACGCGCAGCGCAACTGCTGCCGTGGCAGAATCCCAGCCCACCCGAACGCGACAACGCAATGCCAGCAATCCGTTCAATGCGAATCCGGTCACTACGGTAACCAATACCAACAGCACGGCCGTACCGGGTGGCACGTCCAGCCGCAACGATACGGTGATTGTCGCCATTGATGCGGGACATGGCGGTCAGGATCCCGGCGCAATTGGGCAGCACGGCCTGAAAGAGAAAAACGTCACTATTGCGATTGCGCGTAAATTGAAAGTGCTTTTAAACAATGATCCGATGTTTAAAGGTGTATTGACGCGTGATGGCGACTACTTTATTTCAGTGATGGGCCGGTCAGACGTGGCGCGTAAAGCGAATGCCAACGTGCTGGTCTCTATCCATGCGGATGCTGCCCCCAGCCATGCGGCCACAGGTGCCTCGGTCTGGGTCTTGTCTAACCGTCGTGCAAACAGTGAGATGGCGAACTGGCTGGAGCAAAAAGAGAAACAGTCTGAACTCCTGGGCGGGGCTGGCGATTTACTGGCCAACAGCCAGGCCGATCCTTATCTGAGCCAGGCGGTGCTTGATCTCCAGTTTGGTCACTCGCAGCGCGTCGGATATGACATTGCGGTGAAAGTCATCCAACAGTTGCGCGGTGTGACGTCGTTACACAAACGTTTACCGGAGCATGCCAGCCTTGGCGTGTTGCGTTCGCCGGATATTCCGTCGCTTCTGGTGGAAACCGGATTTATCAGTAATGCCTCGGAGGAGCGACTGCTCGGCAGTAGCGCACACCAGGATAAGATTGCACAGTCAATATATAAAGGACTGCGCGCTTATTTCCTGGCGCACCCGCTACAATCGGTCCCAAAGGAGGAAAACCGGCCGCTGGGCTCGTCGCCAGCGGTCAGCGTAGCCAGTAATCCGGCTACCGGTGAGACGCAGTATACGGGCGCTGTGCAACGGCATACCGTGACACGTGGAGAGACGCTGTCCGGTATTGCAGCAAAATATGGCGTAAGTATGGCAACGTTACGGCAGATGAATACCCTGAAGCGCGATGTCGTCTGGGTGGGACAGCGACTGAAAGTGCCTGCCAGCGCGGTAGCCAGCAGGACAACGCCAGCTGCAACGACTCCCCGTCGCCCGATCCGACATAAGGTGGTTCGTGGTGATTCACTGAGCAGCATCGCCGCCCATTACGGTGTCAGCCCGAAATCGATCCTTCAGGCGAATAACCTGAAATCAACCAACGTGATGTTGGGTCAAAACCTGAAAATCCCTGCATCCTGATTGTGGGCCCGGCCAGCAGGCCGGGCAACCAGCTACAAGGATATCCCGCATGCCAATACAAATTTTACCGCCGCAACTCGCTAACCAGATTGCCGCCGGAGAAGTGGTTGAGCGTCCCGCATCGGTTGTGAAGGAACTGGTGGAAAACAGCCTTGATGCGGGGGCAACGCGAATAGATGTGGATATCGAAAAGGGCGGTGCAAAACTCATCCGCATCCGCGATAACGGCTGTGGTATCGCAAAAGATGAACTCGCGATGGCGCTGGCTCGCCATGCAACCAGCAAAATTGCATCACTGGACGATCTGGAAGCCATTATGAGCCTGGGGTTCCGTGGGGAAGCGCTGGCCAGTATCAGCTCGGTTTCCCGCCTGACGCTGACGTCGCGCACGGCCGAACAAAGCGAAGCCTGGCAGGCGTACGCGGAAGGCCGTGATATGCAGGTGACCCTCAAGCCTGCCGCGCATCCCTGTGGATCGACGCTGGAAGTCCTTGACCTTTTTTACAATACGCCAGCGCGCCGCAAGTTTATGCGTACTGAGAAAACCGAGTTTGGTCATATTGATGAAGTCATCCGTCGCATTGCGCTGGCGCGGTTTGACGTGGCGATTTCTCTGAACCATAACGGCAAGCTGATGCGTCAGTACCGGGCGGTTAACGATGAGCGCCAGCGTGAACGTCGCCTTGGCGCGATTTGTGGCACGACCTTCATGCAGCACGCACTGCGGATTGACTGGCAGCATGACGATTTAGCTCTGCGCGGCTGGGTTGCCGATCCCGCCGGCTCTCGTCAGATCAGCGACATCCAGTACTGTTATGTTAATGGCCGCATGATGCGTGACAAGCTCATTAACCATGCCATCCGGCAGGCGTTTCAGAGCCAGTTGCAGGACGATCAACAGCCCGCCTATGTGCTTTATCTGACGATCGATCCTCACCAGGTCGACGTCAACGTCCACCCGGCAAAACATGAGGTGCGTTTTCATCAGTCACGTCTGGTGCATGATTTTATCTACCAGGGTGTCATGAGCGTCTTGCAGGAAAGTGCGGCGTCCGTTCTGCCAGCCGTACAGGCGGAGGAGCCTGCACCACGCTGGCAACAGGAAAACCGCCAGGCCGCAGGCGGCAATCATTTCAGCCAGCCTGCGGCAACGCCGCGTAACAGTGGTGGCACAACCGGTGGGGCGGGTTGGCAAAGTAAAGAGCCGGGTTATCGCCCGCGTGAAGGCAAGGTTTATCAGCAGTTGCTGGATACCGCAGCCCCTCCTGCCACTGCGGCAAAAGCGCCGGTCTCGCCGCCACGTGAGGCGACGATTACGCCAGCGCCTGTGAAAGCGCATCTGCACAGTTTTGGTCGCGTACTGACGGTGCTGGCGGATCAGTATGCCGTGCTGGAGCAGGACCAGACTTTACTGCTATTAGCCCTGCCCGTGGCGGCGCGGTGGTTAAAACAGGCCCAGTTAGAGCCGCAGGAAGGCGGATTAAAAGCACAACCGCTTTTGATTCCTGTGCGGTTAAAAATCGCCTCGGCAGAGCGCAAGGCGGCACAGGACAATCTCAGTCTGCTTAACCAGATGGGCATTGATTTGCATCCGGAGGGCGACCACATTATCTTGCGCGCCGTGCCTTTACCGTTACGAACACAAAATTTACAAATCTTGATTCCTGAACTGTTAGGCTATCTCGCCCGACAGCAAGAGAACTCTGCGACGCAGCTGGCCCAGTGGCTGGCGCGACGAGAGGATGCAGAGCCTCAGAACTGGAATCACTCCCAGGCGATTACGCTGTTGACGGAGCTGGAAAGGCTTTGTCCACAGCTGCTGAAATCGCCACCTTCAGGCTTGTTGCAAGCCATCGAGATTGAGAGCGCGATAAACGCGTTGAAGCATGAGTGAATTAAACCAGGCTGGCCGGCCAAAGGCGATTTTTTTGATGGGGCCGACAGCGTCAGGCAAAACCGCATTAGCGATTGAGCTGCGTAAACAGTTGCCGGTGGAACTGATCAGCGTAGATTCTGCTCTGATTTATCGAGAGATGAACATCGGTACGGCGAAGCCTTCTGCGGAGGAGCTGGCGCTGGCACCCCATCGTTTGCTGGACATTCGCGATCCTGCTGAGGCCTATTCGGCAGCGGAGTTTCGGCGAGACGCGTTAGCAGAAATGGCGGATATCGTTCAGCATGGACGAATTCCGTTGCTTGTTGGTGGAACTATGCTCTACTTCAAGGCGTTACTTGAAGGATTGTCGCCGCTGCCCTCGGCCGATCCGGATGTCCGCCAAAAAATAGAGCAAATGGCGAGTGAAAAAGGCTGGGAAGCTTTACATCGTCAACTTTGCGAAATTGATCCGGTCGCAGGCAGTCGTATTCATCCGAATGATCCGCAGAGACTTTCGCGAGCACTGGAAGTTTTTTTTATTTCGGGTAAAACTTTAACGGAACTGACTAAAATTTCCGGCGAAGCGCTCCCTTACGATGTTCACCAGTTTGCTATCGCCCCCGCGAGCCGCGAGCTGTTGCATCAACGCATCGCGTTGCGTTTCGACCAGATGTTGGCGTCAGGATTTGAAGCGGAGTCTCGGGCCCTGTTTGCACGAGGTGATTTGCATACGGATATGCCTTCCATTCGTTGTGTCGGCTATCGCCAGATGTGGTCTTATTTAGCGGGCGAGATCGACTACGACGAAATGGTTTATCGGGGAGTTTGCGCAACCCGGCAACTCGCTAAACGGCAGATGACCTGGTTACGTGGCTGGGAGAACATTCACTGGTTAGACAGTGATGAACCTCACTTAGCGCGTGATACAGTACTTCAGGTTGTTAGTGCGAAGCATGGGTGATTGTGTACAATTGGCAAGTTACGTGCGCAAATTTTTACGCAGTTTTTTTCAGAACCACTGTGTTCTACAAGCAACAAACAACAAGCATATAAGGAAAAGATAGAATGGCTAAGGGGCAATCATTACAAGACCCGTTTCTGAACGCACTGCGTCGTGAACGTGTTCCGGTTTCGATCTATTTGGTCAACGGTATCAAGCTGCAAGGTCAGATTGAATCCTTTGATCAGTTCGTTATTTTGTTGAAAAACACGGTAAGTCAGATGGTGTATAAGCATGCCATCTCTACTGTTGTGCCTTCACGTCCGGTTTCTCACCATAGCAACAATACCGGCGGTGGCAGCAACAACAATTACCATCACGGCGGCAGCAATACGTCTGCTCAGTCGCAGCCACAACAAGACGGTGATAACGCAGAGTAAGGCGGCACCGTTTAACCAGGACTGGAAAGCCTCAGGTTTTCCGTCCTGGTCTTTTTATATAAGCGAGGTTATAGCTTGTTTGACCGTTATGATGCCGGTGAGCAGGCCGTACTGGTACACATCTGGTTCTCCCAAGACAAAGAGCTCGAAGATTTACAGGAATTCGAAACCCTGGTTTCTTCTGCTGGCGTTGAAGCACTGCAGGTTGTCACCGGCAGTCGTAAAGCGCCACATCCCAAGTATTTTGTCGGTGAAGGAAAAGCCGTTGAAATTGCCGATGCGGTAAAAACAAGTGGAGCATCGGTCGTCCTTTTCGATCATGCCTTAACGCCCGCTCAGGAACGAAATCTTGAGCGCCTGTGCGAGTGCCGTGTTATCGACCGCACTGGCCTGATTCTTGATATTTTTGCCCAACGTGCACGTACCCATGAGGGGAAATTGCAGGTTGAGCTGGCGCAGTTGCGTCACCTGGCAACACGCCTGGTACGAGGCTGGACGCACCTTGAACGCCAGAAAGGCGGTATTGGCCTGCGTGGCCCGGGTGAAACGCAGTTAGAAACTGACCGCCGTTTATTGCGTGGCCGTATCAGCCAGATTTTGTCACGTCTGGAACGCGTTGAAAAACAGCGCGAGCAGGGACGACAGGCGCGCGCTAAAGCCGATGTGCCGACTGTCTCGCTGGTGGGTTACACCAACGCCGGCAAGTCTACCCTTTTTAACGCCATCACCTCTGCCAACGTTTATGCCGCGGATCAGCTGTTTGCCACGCTGGATCCCACGCTGCGTCGCCTGAATGTTGCCGATGTCGGTGAAGTTGTGCTGGCCGATACCGTCGGCTTCATCCGCCATCTGCCGCATGATTTAGTGGCCGCATTTAAAGCTACCTTGCAGGAAACCCGCCAGGCCACGTTGCTGATGCATGTGATCGATGCAGCCGACGTACGGGTCAATGAAAACATAGATGCTGTCAATGAGGTGCTTGAAGAAATCGAAGCCGATGAAATTCCCGCGTTACTGATCATGAATAAGATCGATATGCTGGACGGTTTTGAACCGCGCATTGACCGTGACGAAAATAACCTGCCGGTGCGAGTATGGCTCTCTGCGCAGACGGGGGCGGGGATTCCGCTGTTATGGCAGGCGCTGTCCGAGCGTCTGTCGGGCGAGATTGCCCAGTACGATTTACGTTTGCCACCGGATGCGGGGCGCTTACGCAGCCGTTTCTATCAGTTGCAGGCGATTGAAAAAGAGTGGAACGAAGAGGACGGCAGTGTGGGGTTGCATGTGCGAATGCCGATTGTTGACTGGCACCGCTTATGCAAGCAGGAGCCGTCGCTGACCAGTTATATTGTTTGAGATTGCCAAACCGAACTTACCCTGACGATTTTATGTTGTTGCGCGGCGTTAGTTGACATATTTCCCGACGGCCACTCTCTTCACCGGGTCGGCGAGTCGGGAACACAGACGCAGCCAGTGCCGCCACAACGGAAAATCACAAGGGTAAGCCGCTAAAACTATAAATGGAGTAATGACATGGCGTGGAATCAGCCCGGAAATAACGGACAGGACCGCGACCCGTGGGGAAGCAGCAATAATCAAGGCGGCAACTCTGGGGGGAATAAGGGAGGTAAGGAATCTGGGCCTCCTGATCTGGATGATATCTTCCGCAAGCTGAGTAAAAAGCTTGGCGGATTCGGCGGCGGCAATAAAGGTGACAATGGTCAGCGCAGTTCCGGCGGTAGCGGCAAACTTTTTGGCATTGTCGCTGTTGCGGCAGTAGTGATCTGGGCAGCAAGCGGATTTTATACGATCAAAGAAGCGGAACGCGGTGTTGTCACGCGCTTTGGTAAGTTCAGCCACATCGTTGAGCCAGGCCTGAACTGGAAGCCCACCTTTATCGATCAGGTCCGCGCCGTGAATGTCGAAGCCGTGCGTGAACTGGCGGCATCGGGCGTCATGCTGACCTCTGATGAAAACGTCGTGCGCGTGGAGATGAACGTGCAGTACCGCGTAACCGATCCGGAACGCTATTTGTTCTCTGTTACCAGCCCGGACGACAGCCTGCGTCAGGCAACGGACAGTGCGCTGCGCGGCGTAATTGGTCGCTCTACCATGGATCGTATTCTGACAGAAGGTCGTACGGTCGTGCGTAGCGAAACGCAGCGCGAAATCGACGAAACCATTCGCCCGTACCATATGGGCATCACGGTGCTTGACGTTAACTTCCAGGCGGCGCGTCCTCCTGAAGAAGTGAAGTCAGCGTTTGATGATGCGATTGCCGCGCGTGAAAACCGTGAGCAGTATGTGCGTGAAGCGGAAGCCTATGCGAACGAAGTTCAGCCGCGGGCTAACGGTCGTGCGCAGCGTGTGCTGGAAGAAGCACGTGCTTATAAAGAGCGCACGGTGCTGGAAGCACAGGGTGAAGTGGCGCGTTTTGCCAAGCTTTTACCGGAATACAAAGCCGCGCCGGAAATTACCAAAGAGCGTCTGTACATTGAGACCATGGAGCGTGTTCTGAGTCATACACGTAAAGTGCTGGTGAACGATCGTGGTAACAACCTGATGGTTCTGCCTCTCGATCAACTGATGCGTGGTGTTCAGTCTTCCTCTGCGAAGAACGGGCAAAAGAGCAGCGCAGCATTGCCGTCACTTTCCGATCGGAGTGCAAGCCGCACGGACACGTCGTCATACAGTCCAGACAGCATCATGGATCAGCGTCGAGCCAACGCTCTGCGCAACGATACCCAGCGCGAAGGGAGAGAGTAATCAATGCGTAAGCCAGTCATAGTTGTCATTATTATCGCGTTGGTCGCCATTTATGCGTCGCTCTTCGTGGTACAGGAAGGTGAGCGCGGTATTGTCCTGCGCTTTGGTAAAGTCCTGCGCGACAGCGAAAACAAGCCTCAGGTTTTTGCACCGGGTCTGCATTTCAAGATTCCGTTTATCGAAACGGTTAAAATGCTGGATGCGCGTATCCAGACCATGGATAACCAGGCCGATCGCTTCGTCACCAAAGAGAAGAAAGATCTGATTGTCGACTCTTACATTAAGTGGCGCATCAGCGATTTCAGTCGCTACTACCTGGCAACCGGTGGTGGGGATGTGTCTCAGGCCGAAGTGCTGCTGAAGCGTAAATTCAGTGACCGTTTACGTTCAGAAATGGGCCGTCTCGACGTGAAAGACATCGTGACCGATTCTCGTGGTCGTTTGACCACGGATGTCCGCGATGCGCTGAATACCGGTACGGCAGGCGGTGACGATGACGTGTCTACACCAGCCGCAGATGATGCTATCGCCAGTGCAGCGGCACGGGTTGAACGGGAAACCAACAGCAGTGAACCTGCGCCAAATCCAAACAGTATGGCGGCGTTAGGGATTCAGGTTGTTGACGTGCGGATCAAGCAGATCAATCTGCCGACGGAAGTCTCAGATGCGATCTTTAACCGTATGCGCGCCGAGCGTGAAGCGGTTGCGCGTAGCCAGCGTTCACAAGGTCAGGAAGAGGCGGAAAAACTGCGTGCTCAGGCTGACTATCAGGTTACCCGTACGCTGGCAGAAGCCCAGCGTGAAGCCCTGATTACCCGCGGTGATGGCGATGCAGAAGCGGCAAAACTGTTTGCGAATGCTTTCAGTCAGGATCCGGATTTCTACGCCTTTATCCGCAGCCTGCGTGCTTATGAAAACAGCTTCAACGAAAATCAGGACGTGATGGTGTTGAGCCCGGATAGTGACTTCTTCCGCTATATGAAGGCACCGTCTAACGCCACGCGCTAAGAACTGATATAACTGACAGGCCGACAATGTTGTCGGCCTTTTTTTTGGATGCGGAATGAACGTAAATATCTGGATGGCACTGGCATTGGTTTTAGTGCTCGAGGGACTGGGGCCGATGTTTATGCCACGGCTGTGGCGGCGCGTAGTGTTGAGCATGACCCAGTTGCCCGATCGGCTTTTACACCGTTTTGGTGGGGGATTAGTGGTCGCCGGCGTGGTGATTTACTGCATGCTGCGGCTGCATGGCGAAGCCTGATAAGATGGCGCTCGCCGTCTGTGTGGTATCTGAAGTCGTGTTTACCCCCTGGATGTAGTAGTGATCAAAACGCAGGCAAAAAAGCGCGCAATCGTGTGCTAAAAGTGCTGAAAACCATAAAATCAGATGGTAGAATCCTTTTTTAAGCAATCGGTGATTTTGAGAAATGGGTAAGAACGTCGTCGTACTGGGCACCCAATGGGGTGACGAAGGTAAAGGTAAGATTGTAGACCTTCTGACTGAGCGCGCTAACTACGTGGTGCGTTATCAAGGCGGCCACAATGCGGGCCATACACTTGTCATCAACGGTGAAAAAACCGTTCTCCACTTAATCCCTTCTGGCATCCTGCGTGATAACGTTACCAGCATCATTGGTAATGGCGTGGTTCTCTCTCCTGAAGCATTGATGAAAGAGATGAAAGGCCTGGAAGAGCGTGGGATTCCCGTACGCGAACGTCTGCTGATTTCTGAAGCCTGTCCGCTGATCCTGCAATACCATGTCGCCATGGACATGGCGCGCGAAAAAGCGCGCGGTGCAAAAGCGATCGGGACGACGGGCCGTGGCATCGGACCGGCTTACGAAGACAAAGTTGCCCGTCGTGCACTGCGCGTCAGCGACCTGTTCAACAAAGAAACCTTTGCTGCCAAGCTGAAAGAAGTGATGGATCTCTATAACTTCCAGCTGGTGAATTATTACAAAGAAGAAGCCGTCGACTACGATAAAGTGCTGAACGATGTCATGGCGGTTGCCGACATCCTGACCGGCATGGTGGTCGATGTGTCTGAACTGCTGGATACGGCGCGTAAGCGTGGCGATCTGATTATGTTTGAAGGCGCGCAGGGAACACTGCTGGATATCGATCACGGTACCTATCCCTATGTGACCTCGTCCAACACCACCGCCGGTGGCGTGGCGACAGGCTCAGGTATCGGCCCGCGTTTTGTCGATTACGTACTGGGTATTGTTAAAGCCTACTCAACGCGTGTGGGTGCGGGTCCGTTCCCTACCGAGCTGTTCGATGAAACCGGTGAGTTCCTTTGCAAGCAAGGTAACGAATTTGGTGCCACTACAGGCCGCCGTCGTCGTACGGGCTGGCTGGATGCCGTTGCGGTCCGCCGTGCGGTGCAGATCAACTCACTGTCTGGTTTCTGTATGACCAAGCTGGACGTACTGGATGGTCTGAAAGAAGTAAAAATTTGCGTGGCTTATCGCATGCCTGACGGCAGTGAAGTCACCACTACGCCGCTGGCTGCTGAGAACTGGGAAGGCATTGAGCCGATCTATGAAACTCTGCCGGGCTGGAGCGAAACCACTTTTGGCGTTAAAACGCTGGAAGGCCTGCCTCAGGCGGCGCGCAACTACATCAAACGTGTAGAAGAAGTGACCGGTGTTCCGATTGATATTATTTCAACCGGCCCTGATCGTAGCGAGACAATGATTCTGCGTGACCCATTCAGCGCGTAATCATCATCTGGCCGGACAATGTCCGGCCTTTGTTTTTTATGTGATTTAATGCCACTAAAACTCCCTTCGCTTGTCCAACTCTACACTGGCTGAAAAAAATACACAGCCGCCAACACTCTGGTTTATCATCGTAGCGAAATACGTCAGAACCAGTTCAATATTGAAATAAACAACAGGACGGGCGAGCATACAGGTGCCACCGAATGATTGACTGAGGTCACTGTGCAGCTAACTAGTTTTACCGACTACGGCCTGAGGGCGTTGATTTATATGGCCACGCTGCCGGAAGGCAGACTAACCAGTATTACAGAGGTCACCGATACGTATGGCGTGTCGCGTAATCATATGGTCAAAATTATCAATCAACTTAGTCGTGCTGGGTTTGTTGCGGCCATACGTGGCAAAAATGGGGGCATTCGTCTGGGAATGCCTCCGGGAAATATCATCATTGGTGATGTGGTTCGCAAAATGGAACCTTTGCAGTTGGTTGACTGCGCCCGGTGCGCTATCACGCCTGCCTGTCGCCTTAAGCAGGCCTTACATGATGCCGTACAGTTATTTTTAAAAGAACTGGACGGCTATACGCTGGCAGATTTAGTGGAAGGTAATACGCCTTTATATGAAATTGTATTGTCTGAACCGCCGGTGGCAATGAATACTCAATGACATCGGAGGAACCGTAATGTCAAAAGATCCTTTTCTGGACAGAGAAGCTGAAAAGTACGAAAACCCTATTCCAAGCCGTGAATTTATTCTGGCTTTATTAGAAAAACGCGAAAAACCTGCCAGCCGCGAAGAGCTGGCACAAGAAATGAATTTGCAGGAAGAAGAACACCTCGAAGCCTTACGCCGTCGTTTACGTGCAATGGAACGTGATGGCCAGTTAGTTTTCACCCGCCGCCAGTGTTATGCCCTGCCTGAACGTCTTGATCTGCTGCGTGGAAAGGTCATTGGTCATCGCGATGGCTATGGCTTTTTACGCGTTGAAGGGCAAAAAGACGATCTGTATCTTTCTGCCGAACAGATGAAATTTTGTATGCATGGCGATGTCATCCTGGCGCAACCGCTGGGGGCCGATCGAAAAGGTCGCCGCGAAGCGCGTGTCGTTCGGGTTCAGGAACCGCGCAATAATCAAATCGTCGGCCGTTATTTCACTGATGCCGGCGTTGGCTTTGTTGTGCCCGACGACAGTCGTCTGAGCTTCGATATTCTGATCGGGCCTGAAGAAACCATGAATGCCCGCATGGGGTCCGTCGTGGTCGTTGAGCTTTTACAACGTCCAACCCGCCGTTCGAAGGCAATCGGTAAAATCGCCGAGATTCTGGGCGATGATATGGGCACCAGCCTGGCCGTGGATATGGCGCTGCGCACCCATGAAATTCCGCACAGCTGGCCGCCAGAGGTTGAAGCTCAGGTGAGCAAGCTGAGTGAAGAGGTGCCGGAGTCGGCGAAAAAAGGCCGTGTCGATCTGCGCCAGTTGCCGTTAGTCACTATCGACGGTGAGGATGCCCGCGATTTTGATGACGCGGTTTACTGCGAGAAAAAGCGTGGAGGTGGCTGGCGTCTGTGGGTGGCCATTGCGGACGTCAGTTACTATGTTCGCCCCGGCACACCGCTGGATAACGAAGCGCAGCAGCGCGGGACATCGGTATATTTCCCTTCGCAGGTAGTGCCAATGCTGCCGGAAGTGCTGTCGAACGGCTTGTGCTCGCTGAATCCTCAGGTCGACCGCCTGTGTATGGTGTGCGAAATGACCGTATCGGCAAAAGGTAAACTCACCGGCTTTAAACACTATGAAGCGGTGATGAACTCTCATGCGCGTCTGACCTACACCAAAGTGTGGAATATTCTGCAAGGCAACCCGGAGCTGTGTGAGCAGTACGCGCCGCTGGTCAAAGACCTGCAGGAACTGCACAACATGTACCAGGTGCTGGAAACCGCCCGCGAAGAACGAGGTGGTATCTCCTTTGAGACAGAAGAAGCGAAGTTCATTTTCAACGCTGAACGCCGCATCGAACGCGTTGAACGCACCTCGCGCAATGACGCCCACAAGCTGATTGAAGAGTGCATGATTCTGGCAAACATTGCCTCTGCCCGCTTCGTGGAGAAGAATCAGGAGCCTGCGCTGTTCCGCGATCACGATCGCCCCAGCGACGACAGCATCAAAAGTTTCCGCACCGTATTAAATGAACTTGGCCTGAGTTTGCCAGGAGGCAATAAACCGCAGCCTGTCGACTACGCCGCGTTGCTGGAGCAGGTTGCCGATCGTCCGGATGCGGAAATGCTGCAAACCATGCTGCTGCGCTCCATGAAACAGGCGGTGTACGACCCGGAAAACCGTGGGCACTTTGGCCTGGCGCTGGCGTCATATGCTCACTTCACTTCACCCATCCGCCGTTATCCGGATTTACTCCTGCACCGCGCCATCAAGTATTTGCTGGCTAAAGAGCAGGGCGACGTGAAAGGCCTGACGACACCAACGGGCGGTTATCACTACGATATGCAGCAGATGCTGCAACTGGGCCAGCACTGTTCCATGACCGAGCGTCGTGCCGACGAAGCCACCCGCGATGTCGCCGACTGGCTGAAATGTGACTTTATGCAGGATCAGGTCGGTAATGTCTTCAATGGTGTCATCTCCAGCGTTACCGGCTTTGGCTTCTTTGTCCGTCTCAGCGATCTGTTTATCGACGGCCTGGTGCATGTGTCGACACTGGACAATGATTACTACCGCTTTGATCCGGTGGGGCAGCGGTTGATCGGTGAATCCGGTGGACGCACGTATCGTTTAGGTGATGCGGTTGAAGTACGTGTTGAAGCGGTCCATATGGACGAGCGCAAGATTGACTTTGCGTTGATCTCCAGCAAGCGTCAGGTGCGCGGCGAAGGGAAAACCGAACGTGACAAGGCGAAGCGGGACGGTAAAGCACCAACCAAACGCCGTCGCCAGGCCAGCCGTAAAACCAACTTTGAACCGGATTCCGCTTTCCGCAAGAGTGGCAGCAAGCCTGCTGCGGCAAAGACTGAGAAAAAAAGTAAAAAAGTTTCGGAGAAAACCCGTAAAATCGCCGCCGCCACTAAGGCGAAGCGCGCCGCGAAGAAGGCGAAGCCTGCCTGATGCGCCCAGGCCTCTGCGTTCGCGCAGGGGCTGTTATCCATTTATTTCCAACCACTGAGCAGATTGATGAGCGAAATTATTTTTGGTATCCATGCCGTGCAGGCGTTGCTGGAACGTGACCCACAACGTTTCCAGGAAGTCTTTATTCTCAAAGGCCGCGACGATCGTCGCCTGCAACCGCTGGTGACCGCGCTGGAAGCTCAAGGGATCGTCATTCAGCTGGCCGACCGCAAATGGCTGGACAGCCAGGTCGAAGGCGGCGTACATCAGGGCATCGTGGCACGTGTTAAGCCGGGTCGGCAGTATCAGGAGGGCGATCTGCC
The DNA here is from genome assembly GCF_043546245.1 of Pantoea sp. SGAir0180. Lineage (NCBI taxonomy): Bacteria > Pseudomonadati > Pseudomonadota > Gammaproteobacteria > Enterobacterales > Erwiniaceae > Pantoea > Pantoea sp. SGAir0180. Next base: position 4,240,910 of record NZ_CP028071.1, read on the forward strand.
GGATCTGCTGCAGAGCCTGGAGAAACCCTTCCTGCTGGTGCTGGACGGCGTCACCGATCCGCATAACCTGGGTGCCTGCCTGCGCAGTGCCGACGCGGCGGGGGTACATGCCGTTATCGTGCCGAAAGATCGCTCTGCGCCCCTGAACGCAACCGCTAAAAAAGTGGCCAGCGGTGCAGCGGAAAACATCCCGTTAATCAGGGTCACGAATCTGGCGCGTACCTTACGTCTGCTACAGGAATATCACATCTGGGTTGTGGGTACCGCTGGTGAAGCCGACCACACCGTTTATCAAAGTAAGATGACAGGCCCGATGGCGCTGGTCATGGGCGCGGAAGGCGAAGGCATGCGCCGCCTGACACGTGAGCACTGTGACGAACTGATCAGCATTCCAATGGCAGGAAGCGTTTCCTCGCTCAATGTTTCAGTCGCAACGGGCGTCTGTTTGTTTGAGGCGGTGCGTCAGCGCAACGCGTGATCGCCGCCGCAAATTAGGTTTTCTGTCCGGTCATAATGGCCACTCACCTTACATACTGAGTGAGTGATATCGCGAGGAGCCGTTATGACCTGGACAACTCACACCGTGTTTAATCAACCTTTTCCTCTCAGTAACAGCAACCTGTTTCTGTCTGACGTGCCGTTATGTGACGCGCTGTTGCGTGAAGGCGGCGGATGGGACAGCGACTGGCTGGCATCGGTAGGCAGTCAACTGGGCAGTGCAGAGTCGCTGGAGCTGGGGCGGCTTGCGAATACCTGTCCTCCTGAACTTCACCGCTATGATGCGCGCGGCATAAGAGTGGATGACGTGCGCTTTCATCCTGCCTGGCATCTGCTGATGCAGGGCGTGTGCAGCAGCCGTCTGCATAATCTCAGCTGGCAGCCTGATGTACAGCCAAACGCCAGCGTGGCGCGCGCGGCCCGGTTTATTTTGCATGCCCAGGTTGAGGCCGGCACGCTTTGCCCGGTGACGATGACGCACGCCGCGATTCCCTTGCTGCAACGCTATCTGCCCACCGCGTTTCGGGGCTGGCTTGAGCCATTACTCAGCGATCGTTACGACACACATGCGATGCCGGGCGATCAGAAGCGTGGACTGTTGATCGGCATGGGGATGACTGAAAAGCAGGGCGGCAGCGATGTGCTGACGAATACCACGCGCGCAGAGCCGCTGCAGGGACGGGGAAGTGGCGAAGCGTATCGCCTCATCGGCCATAAATGGTTTTTCTCTGTACCGCAAAGCGATGCCCACGTCATCCTGGCGCAAACGCAGCAGGGACTCAGCTGTTTCTTTCTGCCTCGCCTGCTGCCGGACGGGTCACATAACGCCATTTTCATTGAGCGCTTAAAAGACAAACTCGGTAACCGCGCCAATGCCAGTAGTGAAGTGGAGTTCAAAGACGCAACCGGCTGGCTGCTGGGTGAAGAGGGCGAAGGCGTGCGCCTGATCCTGAAAATGGCCGGCATGACGCGCTTTGACTGTGCGCTGGGCAGCCACGGACAAATGCGCCGGGCCTTCTCCGTCGCCCTTTACCATGCCCACCAGCGCCAGGTGATGGGGAAAAATCTGGTGGATCAGCCCCTGATGCGTCAGGTGTTAGCGCGTCAGGCGCTACAACTGGAAGGGCAAACGGCCTTACTGATGCGGCTGGCGCGTGCCTGGTCGCAGGCGGATGACGCGAATCAGGCGGCGTTTGCCCGGCTGTTAACCCCCGCGGTGAAGTTTGTGATTTGCAAAGCGGGCATGCCGTTTGTAGCGGAATCCATGGAAATGCTGGGAGGGAATGGCTACTGCGAGGAAAGCGAACTGCCCCGGCTTTACCGTGATATGCCCGTTAACAGCATCTGGGAAGGCTCAGGCAATGTGATGTGTCTGGACGTTCTGCGTGTGATAAGCAAAAAGAGCGGCATCGTGGAAGCGTTAATTCGGGAATGTGATGAGGTAAAGGGCGTTAACCGCCACTTCGACAGACGCTGGCGTCAACTGAAGCTGCGCCTGGGCAAACACGATGAAGCCCAGGCGCGGACGTTAACACAGGACATCCTGCAGTTGGCCACAGCGGTTCAGCTGTTACGCCACGCTGAACCGCGACTGGCGGATGCCTGGTGCGGCCAGTGGCTGGATACGCGGGGCGACCCCACTATCGATGCGGCGCTGGCCGATCGCCTACTGGCGCGCGCCAGTGGCCGGTGAGGCACCGTAGAGGATCGCGGTGGTATACCAGATGCCAGGCGTTATCGTTTCGTCGACCATCAGAATCTGATAATAAACGGCGCCTGCCTGATTCGCGCGCGCAGCAATCGCCCGCTCCGCGTCATCTGGTGAGCCTCTCACGCTGGCGCTAATCGTACCGAGCTTCGGTAAACCATAGCTTTGCGCGCGGGTAATCGACTGCGCCTGAGCCGTTGGCGCGGGCGGGGCTTTCGGCGTCTCCTGAAACGCCGCGCAGCTACTCAACAACAGACTCAACGTCAGTAACGCAACATAACGCATAGCTAATCCTTGAAAGTCACCTTAACAGGATAAGTGTAAGCCACCGCCCCACGATCATCACGACTTAATCGAGAAAACGCTGACAAGCTGCGTCAGGTGGTGGCCTTTATCACTCAGGCTCTGGGCTGTCTGTTCTGCCTGCGTAACCAGTTCACTGTTCTGATGCGTGGCCTGGCTAATCTGATTCATCGCCAGGTTAACCTGGCCAATGCCGGCCGTTTGCTGTTGTGCGGCGACGTTAATTTCACCCATTAACGCCTGAACCTGCTCAATATGCGTCACAATTTCGCTCATCGCATCGCGGGTTTGTTCCGACAATGCATGGCCTTCAGCAACATGACGTATTGAGGTCGCAATCAACGTATCAATTTCTTTTGCTGCCTGGGCGGAACGCTGTGCCAGCGCCCGTACTTCGGCGGCAACGACGGCGAAGCCGCGCCCGTGCTCACCCGCCCGGGCGGCTTCCACCGCGGCGTTCAGCGCCAGAATATTGGTCTGGAAGGCAATGGACTCAATAACGTGCGTAATGTCAGCGATGCTCTGCGACGAAACGTTGATGGCGGACATGGTGTTGACCGAACGGGTGACCGTCTGGTTGCCGTTATCCACAATACTGCTGGCCTCGGCTACCAGCGACATGGCCTGACGCAGGCTGTCGGCGGTATGCTCAACGGTCGCACCAAACTGTTCCATGCTGGCCGATGTCTCTTCAACGCTGCTTGCCTGGCGCCCAATTTGCTCACTGATGTTGTGACTGCTGGCGGCAATGGTATCCGTGCCATCGCTGATTTCCTGCGCGGCACGGCGAACCTGCGCGACTATTTTCTCCAGCCCTTCGCCAATCCCGTTAATGGCATTAATCAGCTGACCCACTTCATCGTGGCGCGTCGTAGCCAGATGAACCAGTAAGTTACCGGCCGCGTATTGCTCAGCCAAATGGATGACCTGCTGTAACGGACGCGTAATGGCACGACGGCTGTACCAGACAAAACACGGCGCAAACAGCAAGACCAGAATCAGGCCGGTTATGAGGAACATATTGCGGCTGTGAATCACCGGTGCCAGCAGGCTGTCGCGGTTGACCTCACCGACCACAATCCAGTTCCAGCCAGGCAACTGTTGCCAGGCCAGCATTTTGGTTTCCCCATCAATATCGGCTTGCTGTACGCCCTCAGGCTGCGTCAGCATCGCGTTCAGCACGCCCTCCTGCCAGTCGGGACGTTTACCTTCAGCCTGTTTATCAAACAGGTACTGCCCCTGCATAGCACCTGGCGTGCCGTTTAACACGTAGAAATGCCCACTGTCGCCCAGACGACGTGCCAGCACTTTTTCGCGCATCAGGCCGTACTGTTTATCGATCTGTACGCCAACAAAAATAATGGCAATCACGGTACCGCTGTCGTCTTTAACGGGCTGATACTGCGTGATATAACGGTGACCAAACAGGGTGGCCAGTCCACGGTAGATCTCGCCTTGCGTCACTTTTTTCCAGGCCCCACTGGTCCGATCAAGCTGGGTGCCAATGGCCCGGCTGCCATCTTCTTTTTTCAGCGAGGTGGAAACACGAATGAAATTATCACCATCACGCACAAAGATGGTGGCGACGGCCGACGTACGATCCGTAAAATCATCTACGGCAATTTGATCGAGGTTCAGCGTTTTGAGCCCGGCACGCAGAGTCGGTGTTGAAAACTCGCCCACCTGAATACGTGAAGTTTCATCGCGGCTGAAACGCTTAGGCAAAAAGCTGACAAACAGTTGAGTATAATTGCCCACTTCCTGCGTCAGCGTCGCGTTAAACATGGACGCCATTTCAGTAATGCCCTGCACCTGATTGACCATGTCATCCATGGCGAGACTTTCTAACTGGCGTGAAGCATTTTGACTTTGAATCAGCGTCAAAACTAACAATAAAACGCCTACACTTAATGAAGTTATGGCGCACAGCTTCACTCCAAGGCTTGTTCTGCTGAGAGAGAAACGTTTCATAAAGTACCTTTATTTTTTGTCAAATATGCACTAACAACGGCAGCGCGGCGCAAATGTTTAGTTAAGAAATTATTGCTTTTATGATGTTGTGAAGCGCGGAATTACATTAACCCCCTAATATGTCGTCTCAATTTGTCGTCGGACAGGAGAAAAAATGATAGAGCTCACCACGGAAAGGTTTGCAGGAATCGAGTGCCTGCATGCTGCGCCTGCGGGTCAGCGTCGCCAGCGCTTACCCACCCTCGTTTTCTATCACGGGTTTACCTCATCCAAAGAGGTGTACGCTTACTTTGCCGTTGCGCTGGCGCAGGCAGGCTTCCGTGCCGTTATGCCCGATGCCGACATGCACGGTGCGCGTTATAACGGTGATGCCGAGACACGGTTGCGCCATTTCTGGGACATCCTCAAACAGAACATTGATGAATTTCCGGCTATCGAGGCCGCCTTACGTGCCGACGATCTGATTGCCGATGCGCGCTTTGCCGTTGCTGGCGCCTCAATGGGAGGCATGACGGCGCTGGGGATTATGGCGCGCTACGCACACATTCACAGCGTCGCCTGCATGATGGGATCGGGCTACTTTATGCAGCTCAGTCATACGTTGTTTCCGCCCGTGGTGGTAACGAACGAAGAACAGAAAGCCCAGTTCACAGCACGTATGGCGTCGCTGGCGGACTATGATCCTTCAGCCCGGCTGCAGAACCTGGCGAACCGGCCACTTTTGTTATGGCACGGTGATGCCGATGAAGTGGTGCCTTTTGCTGAAACTCAGCGCCTGGATCGGGCATTACGCGAAAAGGGGCTTGATGCCCATCTGACCACGCTGTCCGAAACGCATATTGGACACAAAATTACGCCGTCAGGTCTGACCGCGCTGGTCAGCTTTTTTAAGCGTCAACTCTGATCCGTTAACGAAACCGCCCTCTTGCTTTGGCCCGTGCTTGCTTTTCACACATAAGCGCGGGAGCGGGGCGGTCTCCCGCCGATTTAAATGAAATCCCCGCTTGAGTTTGTCCGTACACGCCAGTATGATTACGCGTCAATTTTTCAGCTGCATTCAGAGGTGTGTGTCATTTCGGTGATTCACAACCTATAACGTTCCTTGCTTCCGTGGGCCGCAGCTGACCCTGACAGGAGGCTGAATAATCCGTAAGGAGCAATTTCGATGCGTCATTACGAAATCGTATTTATGGTTCATCCTGACCAGAGCGAACAGGTTCCTGGCATGATCGAGCGTTACACTGGTGCTATCACTGGTGCAGAAGGCACGATCCACCGTCTGGAAGACTGGGGCCGCCGTCAGCTGGCTTACCCAATCAACAAACTGCACAAAGCACACTATGTTCTGATGAACGTAGAAGCGCCGCAGGAAGTGATTGACGAGCTGGAAACGAACTTCCGCTTCAACGACGCCGTTATCCGCAGCATGGTTATGCGCGTTAAAAACGCGGTAACTGAAGCATCACCGATGGTTAAAGCGAAAGACGAGCGTCGTGAGCGCCGCGAAGATTTTGCTAACGAATCCGCTGATGACTCAGATGCTGGGGATTCTGAAGAGTAATCCATCGTGACGGTTAATCGGCTGCGCCTGTCTGGCACCGTGTGTAAGACGCCAGTTCGAAAAATTAGCCCGTCAGGAATTCCGCACTGTCAGTTCGTGCTTGAGCACAACTCGGTGCAGATGGAAGCCGGATTTCACCGGCAAGCCTGGTGTCGAATGCCTGTTATTCTTAGCGGCAGCGCCCATCAGGTGATTACTCAACATATAACGGTCGGCACGCAACTCATTCTCGAAGGCTTTATTAGCTGCCATCAGGCGCGAAATGGTCAGAGTAAAATGGTGTTACATGCCGAGCAGATTGAATTGATAGATTCTGGAGACTAGCCAAATGGCACGTTATTTCCGTCGTCGCAAGTTCTGCCGTTTCACCGCGGAAGGCGTTCAAGAGATCGATTATAAAGATATCGCAACGCTGAAAAACTACATCACTGAAAGCGGCAAGATTGTACCAAGCCGTATCACTGGTACTCGCGCAAAATACCAGCGTCAGCTGGCTCGTGCTATCAAGCGCGCGCGTTACCTGTCTCTGCTGCCGTACACTGATCGTCATCAGTAATCGGCAACTGTCCATTAACGACTTTAAGAGGATAAGGTAATGCAAGTTATTCTGCTTGATAAAGTAGCAAACCTGGGCAGCCTGGGTGATCAGGTTAACGTTAAAGCGGGCTACGCTCGTAACTTCCTGGTTCCACAGGGTAAAGCTGTTCCTGCTACCAAGAAAAACGTTGAATTCTTCGAAGCACGCCGTGCAGAACTGGAAGCCAAACTGGCTGACGTTCTGGCAGCATCTAACGCGCGCGCAGAAAAAATCAACGCACTGGGCACTGTTACCATCACGTCTAAAGCAGGCGATGAAGGTAAACTGTTCGGTTCCATCGGTACCCGCGACATCGCTGACGCTGTTACTGCAGCTGGCGTTGACGTTGCTAAGAGCGAAGTTCGTTTACCGAACGGCGTTCTGCGCACCACCGGTGAGCACGAAGTGGACTTCCAGGTTCACAGCGAAGTATTCGCGAAACTGATCGTGAACGTGGTTGCAGGTTAATTTTTATTAGCCTGCCGCACCTGAACGCCGACACTTGTGTCGGCGTTTTTGTTTTCAGTCGTTAATACCCTTTCTTTTTCTGCCCGGCCACATCCCTCTTCACTCGGCACCCGCATCTTCACCATCACATAAAGGTGTACCGGACAGCCCGGTCCTCATGCGATCAACGCGCTGTTTGCCGATTAAAAGGTGACGATGATATGTGCGGCTAAACCCTCAGCGCATCAGGGTGACGACGCGACATCAGCGACCACGCTCCGTCATCTGTGCTGACGCGGCTATCCGCTTGCGTTGCGGTTGGTCTGCCCGGAAACCGGGCGGGCAAATAAAATGACGGCCATGAAGGGCGCAACCGGTGACGGACCGCCACCGGGGAGGACTTATTCTACACGTAAAAAGCTGCCGTCCGGCTGGCGGGTAAACAGGACAGGACCGTTAGCGCCTTCCAGCGTTAAGCCTGTAACGACGCCATTCGCATCCCGACGGATCTTCACATGCTGCCCCTGCTTCAGCGTACTGAGCGGCTGATCGTTGCCCTCAACGCGTGCCATGGCAAACACATCATTGACCGGCAGATTATTGTCGCGGAACAGCTGTGCCAGCGTTTGTCCGGCGGCAATCTGATAGCTGTGCCAGTCACCCTGCGTGTCCGCCTTCGGTTCGGATTGTGCAGAGGAGCGAGACGGTTTGTTATCGTAGATATCCGCCTGCATCGGCACGTCTTTTTCGGCCGAAGGTGTCACAGGCCGTTCGACCGGATACTGCGGCGTACTGGAGGGCCAGAGAAAGGCCAGCAGCAGTATGATGACGGCAATGACGATCCCCCGACGGTGGAAAGCCGGGAGCGGGTCCATCCAGCGAATATCGTCTGTAAAATGCCAGAGGCGATACAGCCAGCTGGGCAGGCGAGACGGGACGTCTGAAGTCATATCGGGTTCCTCCGCTCCGGCACCTTGCGACCGCGTTCGTTGCGGCAGTAAGTTCTGTAACCGGGTTAAAATACGCAGTGCATGCGTCCTGCGGCGACGAGGGGCTATCTGGCCCATATTCTCTCTCTTTCTTATAGTGCCACTGACAAGGGGGAACTTGTCACTTATACAGTATGGGCAATGTGGACGCGAAGTGCCTGCCAGCATTGGTAAATTTGACCTGCGTATTGTTTCTCTTTCGCCGACAAAAGTCATCTGTAGCGCTGCGGATTTTACGCCAGCGGCCTGCGCTGTTATGCTGCCCGTCTTACTATATCCGAGAGTGAAAGGAACGAAGATGACTACCCCTTCTTTCGACAGCGTCGAAGCACAAGCAAGTTACGGTATTGGTTTACAGGTTGGCCAGCAGCTGCTGGAATCTGGTCTGCAGGGGCTGCAGCCAGAAGCACTGCTCGCGGGCCTGCGCGACGCGCTGGAAGGGAACTCACCTGCGGTGCCTGTCGATGTGGTACATCGCGCCCTACGTGAAGTACATGAGCGTGCGGAAAGCGTGCGTCGTGAGCGCGTGGAAGCCATGGCCGCAGAAGGCCAGGCTTTCCTGCAGGACCATGCTCAGCGTGAAGGCGTCAGCAGCACCGAGTCAGGTTTACAGTTCAGCGTGATTACGCAGGGCGAAGGCCCGATTCCTTCGCGCCAGGACCGCGTACGCGTGCATTACACCGGTAAACTGATCGACGGCACGGTGTTTGACAGCTCTGTTGCACGTGGCGAGCCGGCGGAATTCCCGGTAACCGGCGTGATTGCGGGCTGGATCGAAGCGCTGACGCTGATGCCGGTTGGCTCGAAGTGGGAACTGGTGATTCCCCACAACCTCGCCTACGGCGAACGTGGAGCGGGCGCGTCCATCCCGCCATTCAGCACCCTGATTTTTGAAGTTGAGCTACTGGAAATCCTGTAAGGATAAAGGGCGGTGCGATGCCGCCCTTACCCCTCTACTGCTGTAAGTTTACCTGCCAGAGAGCGAATCCCGTCTCGTCATTCCCTGTCGCCTTCATGGGATATTGCGCATGCTGCTGAATAAAGTGTGTGGCTTTATCGCCGGGTGCGGTTTCAAAGCGAATATCAAGAGGCTGCGCGGCAGGTATTGCAGCCAGTCGCCAGTTATTATCCGCCTGTGGGCGCACTTCACCGTGCTTTTTGGTTTCGGCACTGATATACGCCGCCAGAATCGCGCGGTTTTCATCAGGCGAGGCAAAGGCAATGTATTTGTCGCCCGTTCCGGCAAACTTGCCCGCGTAGGCCCGGTAGTTATTGGTTGCCACCAGGAAGGTCGCCTTAAGATCGATGGGTTTTCCCTGCCAGCGAAGATCTTTAATGCGTGACGCGTCCGGATGGATCAGGTTGCACTCTTCGTCGTAACGGGCGGGTTGTGTGACATCAATCTGATAGCTCACGCCGTCAATCACATCGAAGTTATAGGTGCGGAAATTCCAGTTGATCAGCGGCTGTGTGCGGCGACTGGTCGGATCGATTTGGTTAAACTGACCCGCAGAGCACTCCAGCCAGTCTTTCACCTGCTCGCCGCTGACTTTCATCACCACCAGCGTATTCGGATACAGATAGAGATCGGCTGCGTTGCGGAAGGTCAGGTTGCCTTTCTCAACTTCCACATAGCTGGCAGGATCGTTTTTACGTCCCCCGGCTTTAAACGGCGCGGCGGCAGACAGTACCGGCAAGTGCGCCAGATCGGGATCGCCCTGGATAAAATGCTCGACATAGGCGCGCTGGGCGTTATTCACAATTTGCACGGTAGGATCGTCCTGCACCAGCGACAGATAGCTGTACATCACATCCGCAGATTTTCCGATAGGCTGGGCGACAAAGGTGCGGGTAGCATCATGATCGTCTTTCAGAACCTTAACCAGTGCAGGATCTTCAGCAGCCAGCGCAGTTTTATGCGCGATATCGTAGATCGGACGCGCCTGCGCGGTACCGCTTGTCACCTGCCAGTGATCGCCTTCCTTGCTCAGCACCAGATCCACCACACCAAGATGATCGCCCCACATGCCGGGCATGACCGCAGGCACACCGTTTAATGTTCCTTTCTCAATGTCTGCACCTTTGATCCCTGCAAACTCTTTCCCCGGGAATACGGCATGCGCATGACCAAACATAATGGCACTGATGCCCGGAACTTCGCTGAGGTAATAAACCGAGTTTTCTGCCATCGCCTGATACGGCTCGCTGCTTAACCCTGAATGGGCTAATACGACAACCACGTCCGCTCCTTTAGCGCGCATTTCGGGCACGTAGCGCCGGGCGGTTTCTGTAATATCGTCCACCCGCACTTTGCCCTGCAGGTTGCCTTTATCCCACACCATAATCTGCGGCGGGACAAAGCCGATATAGCCGATGTTCACCGTCTGCGGGTTGCCGTCGCGATCGGTCACTGTGGTGGGTTTAATCAGATAAGGCGTAAACAGTGGCTTACCGCTCTTCAGATCGATGACGTTGGCATTGACGTAAGGAAAATGCGCGCCCGCCAGGGCTTTTTGCAGATAGGGCAGACCATAATTGAATTCATGATTGCCCAGCGTGCCCGCGCTGTAATCCAGCGTATTCATCGCCTTATAGACGGGATGGACATCACCCTGTTTGAGCCCTTTCGCAGCCATATAGTCGCCTAACGGGCTACCCTGAATCAGATCGCCATTGTCCACCAGCACACTGTTCGTGACTTCCTGACGCGCGGCATGGATCAGGGACGCAGTGCGCACCAGACCATATTTTTCTGTGAGCGTATCTTTGTAATAGTCGAAGCCCATCATATTGCTGTGCAGATCGGTCGTTTCCAGCACGCGTAAATCCACGGTGGCTCCCTGTGCTGCAACTGAAACGCTCAGTGCCAGTAACATCATTCCCGCCTTAACCATGTTCACTCCCAACGTTAAAAGATCAAGGCTACAAAAGTAATGTAAAAGGCTGATGAAAGGGCAGATTAAAACGTGATGCAAATAACGTTTTGAGCCTGACTGGTGCCGCTTCAGTCATATCAGTGCAGAGGCCAGCGTGAAAAGAGGTCTTTGCCATTGTGGGCTATTGTGTTGATATAGCTGAAAAAGGATTCAAAATGTTTACCTGAAACCAGGGGCGAGCATGAAGCTGCTAAAATGTACCCCAACAGGCATAACAGTTAACGCGTAGCATTCGCATACATGAGGTGACAAATGTTAGAGCAAATAAGCCAACTGGCGCGTGAGGCAGGCGACGCGATTATGCAGGTCTATAACGGTTCGGTTCCCGCTGATGTTTCGCATAAAGCAGACGATTCGCCCGTCACAGCAGCCGATCTGGCCGCGCATGATGTGATTGTGAAGGGCCTGAAACGGCTGACACCGGATATTCCGGTGTTGTCAGAGGAAGATCCGCCCGGTTGGGAAGTCCGTCAGCACTGGCAGCGCTACTGGCTGGTGGATCCGCTTGACGGCACCAAAGAGTTTATCAAACGCAATGGTGAGTTTACGGTCAATATTGCGCTGATCGAGCAGGGCAAACCGATCATGGGCGTGGTGTACGCGCCTGCGCTGGGCGTGATGTACTCGGCAGCAGAAGGTAAAGCCTGGAAGGAAGAGGGCGGAGAAAAGCAGCCGATTCACGTTCTGGATGCACGTCCACCGCTGGTGGTGGTGAGTCGTTCCCACAACGATGATGATGAGATGAAAGAGTACCTGAAGCAGCTAGGGGAACATCAGACGGTGGCAACCGGCTCATCGTTAAAGTTTTGCCTGGTCGCTGAAGGTAAGGCCCAGCTTTATCCCCGCTTTGGACCCACCAATATCTGGGATACCGGCGCGGGTCATGCCGTTGCTGTCGCGGCAGGTGCCCACGTGCACGACTGGCAGGGAAGAACGCTGGATTATGCGCCGCGTGAATCTTTCCTGAATCCGGGCTTCCGTGTATCGCTGTTCTGACGTCATACGGGAGGCACTCGCCTCCCGACTTCACCTGTCAGGGTGCTTTTAACAGCGTTTTTAACAACGTAATGACTTCTTTGACTTCCTGCTGCGTCAGTGCCCCGTCTTTGACATATTTCACCTGACCGTTTTTATCCAGCACCACAATGGCCGATCCGCCTTGCTGCAACTGCCAGGCGTGCTGCACATTGCCCTTGCTGTCGACGATAAACTGCGACCACGGATACTGCTTTTTATTACTCTGAATGCTGCTGCGAACAAACAGGCTGGTGCCGGGAATGGCATCATCGGTGTTCACGATAGTCGTGGTCTGATAGCGATCGTGCGGCAGTTTCGCTGACTTGATGGCCTCAACCAACGCTGCATTCATCTCTTTAGCCGATGAGCGGCCTGCAATGTGCTGTATGACACGTACTTTTCCGTTCAGTTGCGCGCTGTTCCAGTCTTTATAGCTGAATTTTTCCTGCGCCAGGATCAACTCGCCTTTGTCATTGACGCCCACGGGCGGCACGCGTTTTCCCGTCTCAAGATTATGGGCCAACGCACTTACAGGAAGCAGCAGTGACAAGGCCAGTGCGGCCAGAGTGATACGCCTCATTATTTTCTCCAGTGATCAGACCAGTTAGTCATCCAACTGTAATAGTAAGCAGGGATGATGCGGCTGTCTCAAAAAGCTGTCAGCTTTGTTATCAACCACACAATTCTGTAACGAACGAAGGTTTATACTGAATAGTGAAAAGTAAATAACAGAGTATTCTGTAATGTTCTGTCAGCACGGTAAAAAAAGTTATTTCTGGTCGTGCGAAGTAAGCAGAGTGTTCTATAGTTTATCTCGCATTCGCGTTTCATGGACCCGTACCGAATTTGGCAACGGTGAAGCGTGCTTAAAAATTAAGGAGTTAAGAAGTATGAAAATCTTCCAGCGCTATAATCCGCTACAGATAGCAAAATATGTTAAAACGCTGTTTAAAGGAAGGTTGTACATCAAGGATGTGGGCGCGTTTGAGTTTGATAAAGGTAAAGTCCTGATCCCCCGGGTCAAAGACAAACAGCACCTGAGCGTGATGTCAGAAATTAACCGCCAGGTCGTTCGTCTCAAGCTAGAGTTTAACTAAAAAAACAGGGCGCCGATGGCGCCCTGAGTGTTTCTATTCTTCGCTTTTCGTCACGTTCAGCATCGGCGGTCGTTCATCAATCCGTGTCACCAGCAGCTGATCAATGCGGTAACTGTCGATATCGACCACTTCAAACTTGTAGCCCGCAAATTTCACAAAGTCGGTACGTTTCGGGATTTTACGCAGCATATACATCATAAAGCCGCCAATCGTTTCGTAGTTACCCGACTGCGGAAAATCATCGATATCCAGCACGCGCATAACATCATCAATCGGCGTCCCGCCTTCCACCAGCCAGGAGTTTTCATCGCGCGCAACAATCTGTTCTTCCATGCCCTGACCCACCAGGTCGCCCATCAGCGTCGTCATCACATCATTCAGCGTAATGATACCGACCACCAGCGCATATTCGTTCATGATGACCGCGAAGTCGTCGCCCGCCGTTTTAAAGCTTTCCAGCGCCTCAGACAACGTCAGGGTATCCGGAACAATCAGCGCGGAACGAATCTGCACGCCGCTGTTCAGCGCCATGCTCTGATTGCCCAGCACGCGCAGCAGCAGCTCTTTCGAATCGACATAGCCAACGATGTGGTCGATATCCCCATTACAGACCAGGAATTTCGAGTGAGGATGTTCAGCGATTTTTGTTTTCAGGCTGACTTCGTCTTCGTGCAGATCAAACCAGACGATATTTTCACGTGACGTCATGGAGGAGGGCACGGTGCGTGATTCCAGCTCAAACACGTTCTCAATCAGTTCGTGTTCCTGCTTACGCAGCACGCCAGCCAGCGCACCGGCTTCCACAACCGCGTAAATATCGTCGGACGTGATATCGTCTTTGCGTACCATCGGCAGCTTAAAGACGCGAAAAAAGACGTTGGCCAGGCCGTTAAACAGCCAGACCAGCGGCCGCATAACCAGTAAACAAAAGCGCATGGGATTGATAATCCGCAGGGCAATGGTTTCTGGCGCGATCATGCCTACCCGTTTTGGGGTTAAGTCGGCGAACAGAATAAACAGGCTGGTGACGATGGTGAATGAGCAGATAAAACTGAGCTGTTCGGCCAGTTCGTGAGACATAAAGCGATTGAAGAGGGCGGAAAATGCCGGGGAAAAGGCCGCATCACCGACGATACCACCCAAAATAGCGACGGCGTTCAGGCCAATTTGCACCACGGTGAAGAACATGCCGGGCGTTTCCTGCATCTTCAATACCCGCTGAGCGTTAACGTTGCCTTCGTCAGCCAGCAGTTTCAGCTTAATCTTGCGGGCGGCAGCCAGCGAGATTTCGGAGAGAGAAAAAAAAGCACTGATTACGATCAGTAGCAGAATGACAAGTAAGCTATCAAGCATAAGTAATCCAAAGAGTTATCCACTTGTCATTTTTGGCCTGGGCAGCGTGCGGTTGAGGCGCTTATTCCCTGTACGTACGACGCAGAGGAGCTATCCGTGCCAAAAATGTCTGCGCCCGTTCGACAAGGTTGTAAGGGGAAAGGGGCAGAAATGAAGACAGGCGGGATGCCTGCGGTGGGTGATTATAGCAGCAGCGAGGAGGCCGCCGCCAGAGGGCAAACAGTGGCTTATGATGAGGTTTTCAGCTCAGGATGCATGTGTAATGCAGGAGAGCGGTCTACTGGCGTGCGGCCTGTCTGGACAACAAGGTCGTTGTATCGTGCGTCCGTTTTACCGACAATAATGCGCAATTTGACTTAGAACGCGTTACAGACTGCCCTTTGGCAAAAAGTGCGGCTATGATGAGTAAGTTGCCGTTGCGATTGTGACGGCAACAAGGATTAACACGCGCCCTGCGGAATGGGGCGGGCATGAGAGACAGGAGTACAGGTGCCACGATTTTATGTTTATTGCATGGCGGGCTTATTGCTCGTCGCGCCCGCCTTTGGGGCGGCACCGGTTCGACTACAGCTTGAAGGGCTGACCGGCGAACTGCAAAAAAACGTCAGGGCACGCCTGTCGACCATCAGCAGCGACGAAGTCACCAACGATGGCCGTTTCCGCGCGCGTGTATCGGCCGCTATCAAAGAAGGGCTTCGCGCGCTCGGCTACTATGAGCCTGATATCGACTTTGAATCACGCCCTGCCCCTGCGCAAGGTGGCCGTCCGGTGCTCATCGCGCGCGTGACGCCTGGCCAGCCGGTAAAGATTGCCGGTAGTACGATCATTGTCACCGGTCAGGCAAAAAACGATGCAGACTATAAAAACTGGATCGCCCAGGGCCGCCCTAAAGTTGGCACAATCCTCAATCATGGTCAGTACGATAAATTCAAAAGTGGCTTTACCAACCTGGCGCTGCGCAACGGCTATTTCGATGGCGAATTTGAAAAAAGTCAGTTAGGCGTTTCCGTGGCGCGCCACGAAGCCTTTTGGGATATCGACTACAATAGCGGACCGCGTTACCGCTTCGGCGATGTCACCTTCCAGGGCTCACAGATCCGTGACGCCTATTTGCAAAATCTGGTGCCGTTTAAAAAGGGCGACTATTACAGTTCCCGTGATTTGGCTGAACTGAATCGCCGCCTGTCGGCGACGGGGTGGTTCCAGTCGGTGGTCGTCGCGCCGGAATTTAAAGAGGGACGTAAAACCAAAGTCCTGCCGTTAAATGCGGCCGTTTCCCCTCGGGCAAAAAATATTGTTGAAGCCGGTGTCGGGTATTCGACGGATGTCGGGCCGCGCCTGAAAGGCACCTGGAGAAAGCCCTGGGTTAACGACCGTGGCCACAGCATGATGGCCAGTGCCTATATTTCTGCGCCTGAGCAGCAGGTGGATCTCAGCTACAAAGTTCCGTTACTCAAAAGCCCGCTGGAGCAGTACTACACTTTTTCAGGCGGGCTCAAACGCACCGATCTGAACGACACCAAAGCGGACACCAGCACGCTGGCAGTATCGCGTAACTGGGACAGCAGCAGTGGCTGGCAAAGGGCCGTCAATCTGCGCTGGAGCCTTGACCACTTTACCCAGGGGAATGTCACCAATACCACGATGTTGCTTTATCCCGGCGTCAGTCTGAACCGCACGCGCTCACGCGGTGGCCTGATGCCGACCTGGGGCGACTCGCAGCGTTATTCTGTCGATGTGTCCGATACCACCTGGGGATCGGATGTCGATTTCCTGATCCTGCAGGCGCAAAACGTCTGGATTCGTACGCTGGGCGAAAAGAACCGCTTTATTGCACGCGGCACGGTGGGATGGATTGAAACCAACGACTTCGATAAGGTGCCGCCGGATCTGCGCTTTTTCGCCGGGGGTGACCGCAGTATTCGCGGCTATAAGTACAAAAACGTCTCGCCGCGTGACAGTGATGGCAAACTGACCGGGGCCTCAAAAATGGCCACCGGTTCACTGGAATACCAGTACAACGTCAGCGGAAAATGGTGGGGCGCGGTGTTTGTTGACGCCGGTGAGGCCGTAAATGACATCAGCCAAAGCGATATTAAAACCGGTGCCGGTATCGGCGTGCGCTGGGCATCGCCTGTGGGACCCATTAAGTTTGATATTGCGCGTCCCATTGGCGACAGGGAGGAGCACGGTTTGCAATTTTACGTAGGATTGGGGCCTGAACTATGAAGCGCTGGAAAAAGGTCCTGACTGGCTTTCTGATTTTTTTGGTCTTGTTGTTGGCTGGCGTGGCATTTTTGATTGGTACGACGCCGGGCCTGCATTTAGTGTTAAACGGCGCGTCGCGCTGGGTACCGGGATTATCCATCAACAAAGTGGATGGCGGCTGGCGTAATCTTACGCTCAGCGGTCTGCGTTACGACATGCCGGGCGTCAGCGTTAACGCGGGCAATATCCATCTGGCGGTAAATCTCAATTGCCTGCTGCACTCGTCGGTCTGCGTCGATGATCTGACGCTAAAAGATATCAGTGTGGTCGTCGACAGTAAAAAGATGACGCCGTCGGCGGCGGCACCCGAAGACGATAACAGCGCGACCAATCTCAGTACGCCGTACCCCATCAGCCTGCGCCACGTCGGGCTGCATAACATCAGTGTGAAAGTCGATAATACCGCGATTTCGCTGGTGGATTTTTCCACCGGATTACACTGGCAGGCGCGGGCGTTAACGCTGAATCCTACCCACATTCAAAGCCTGTTAATTGCGCTGCCTAAAGCGGCAGCGGTCGCGAAGGAGCAGGTGGTCGATCCGAAAGTACAGCAGCCGCAGCCAAACGAGAAGCCGCTGGGCGAAACGCTGCAGGCGATGTTTGCCAAACCCCTGCTACCGACACTGCCGGACTTCCAGTTACCGCTGGATATCGATGTTCAGGACATCGTGGGCGAACAACTGCGCATTACCGGCGATACGGATATCGTTGTGAATCAGCTGCGTGTGAAGGCCAAAACGCTTGACCGCCATATACAACTGCAAACGCTGGACGTGGACTCAAACCTCGGCAGGCTCAACGGCAGCGGCCAGGCCACGCTCGCAGACAACTGGCCCGTTGATTTTGCCCTGAATGGCGATGTGAATGTTGATCCGGTTAAAGGGGAAAAGCTGAATCTGACCTTACAGGGCGCGATGCGTGACGAGCTGAAGCTGGCGCTCAACCTCTCTGGCCCGGTCAGGGCGCAGCTGGATGCCCGCGCTCAGCCTGCCGTTGCCGGTCTTCCGCTGGCATTAACCCTGACCAGTCCGCAACTGCGCTGGCCACTCACCGGGGCGGTTCAGTACCAGGCGGACAATCTCGACTATCAGTTCAAAGGCAAGGCGACCGACTACGTGATGTCGCTGCGCACGGCGGTGAAAGGCGAAGCGGTGCCGCCTGCCACGATTACGCTGGACGGTAAAGGGAATAGTGAACAGTTCAGCCTGGACAAGCTGCGTGTGGCAGCGTTACAGGGCAATATCGATCTGACGGCGCTGGTGGACTGGAGCAAAGCCATCAGCTGGCGCACTGAACTGACGCTGGCGGGCATCAATACTGCCCGCCAGTATCCGGACTGGCCAGCCAGACTGGAGGGTAAAATCACTACGCGCGGCAGCCTGTATGGCGGCAGCTGGCAGCTGAGTGTGCCGCAACTGATGTTGAAGGGTAACGTCAAACAGAACGCGGTCAGTGCGGACGGAACATTACGGGGCAACAGCTACAACCAGTGGGATATTCCGGGTATTAAGATTGCGCTGGGCCGCAATCATCTGGATATCAAAGGCAGTCTGGGCGAAACGCTGAACCTGGATGCCAACGTGGATGCCCCCCATCTTGATAACGCATTGCCGGGGCTGGGCGGTGTGGTCAAAGGGGATATCAAAGCCCGCGGATCGCTGAAAGCCCCTCAACTGCTGGCGGATCTGACGGCCACTGGCTTACGTTGGCAGCAACTGCTGGTCCGGCGCGTAACGCTGAAAAGCGATGTACGCTCCAGCGACCAGATCGCCGGTAAGCTGCAGTTGCGCGTTGAACAACTGAAGCAGGATGCGCTTAACATTAATCTGTTGACGCTCAATGCTGATGGCGACGAAAAGCAGCATCAGCTTAAACTTAACGTGCAGGGCGAGCCGGTATCGGGTCAGCTCGCGCTGAACGGTAGCTTTGACCGCCAGACGGAGACATGGAAAGGCAGCCTGAACAATACGCGTTTTAATACGCCCGTCGGGGAATGGCGTCTGACGCGCGCTATGGCGATCGACTATGTTAATCAGAAGCAGACTGCGTCAATCGGCCCGCACTGCTGGCAAAACCCCAACGCGCAGCTTTGTGTGCCAGAACCGATTGAAGCCGGCCCCAGCGGTCACGCTCATGTGGTATTAAACCGCTTCGATCTGGCGATGCTAAAACCCTTCCTGACTGACCAGACCCAACTGAGCGGCGTGTTCAGCGGTGATGCCCGCGTTAACTGGACGGCGGATGGCAAACTGCCCGTCGGGACGCTGGCGCTGAAGAGTAATAATGTGAAAGTCGCGCAGGATGTGCAGGGCAATACGCTGCCCATCGCGTTTAACACAATTAATGTCAATGCGGCACTGCGGGACGGACGTGCACAGCTCGACTGGCTGATTCGCCTCGTCAATAACGGCCAACTGGATGGCAATGTGCAGATTACCGATCCGCAACAGCGCCGTGAGCTGGGTGGCAATGTGAATATCCGCAATATCTCGCTGGCGATGATCAATCCCGCCTTAATGCAGGGCGAGAGCATCAAAGGCCTGCTGAACAGCGATCTGCGCCTGGGCGGCACAGTGCAGCAGCCGCAGCTTTTTGGGCAACTGGGTCTGAAAGATGTGAATGTGAAAGGCAACTTCATGCCGGTGGATCTGACCAGTGCCAGTCTGAACATGGTGTTTAACGGCATGAGTTCGACGCTGAATGGCCTGCTACAGACCGCACAGGGCAATATCAACCTGAGCGGCGATGCGGACTGGAGCCAGCTGGATAACTGGCGTGCGCGCGTAGCCGCCAAAGGCAGCCGGGTCCGTGTCACGGTGCCGCCAATGGTGCGCATGGATGTGTCGCCGGATGTGGTATTTGAAGCCACGCCAGCCGCCTTTAATCTTGACGGGCGCGTCGATATTCCCTGGGCACGTATCACGGTACAGGAGGTTCCTGAGAGCGCAGTCGGCGTATCGTCTGATGAAGTTATGCTGGATAAAAACCTTAAACCGATTGCGCCTAAAACGGCCTCAATACCGATTAACAGTAACCTGACCATTCATGTTGGAAACGATGTGCGTCTGTCGGCCTTTGGACTGAAAGCCCGTCTGAATGGCGATCTGAAAATGGTCCAGGATAAATCAGGACTGGGACTCAACGGACAGATCAATATTCCATCCGGCCGTTTCCATGCTTACGGTCAGGACTTGATCGTGCGTAAAGGCGAGCTGCAGTTTGCGGGCCCGCCAGACCAGCCTTATCTCAACCTGGAAGCGATTCGTAATCCGGATGCGACCGAGGATGGCGTAACGGCAGGATTGCGCGTTACGGGGCTGGCGGATGAGCCGAAAGTGGAAGTGTTCTCCGATCCGGCGATGTCACAGCAGGAGGCCCTTTCTTACCTGTTACGCGGTCAGGGGCTGAATAGCGACGGCGACAGTAACGCGTTAACGTCAGCGTTAGTCGGCTTAGGGGTTGCACAAAGTGGGCAGGTTGTGGGTAAAATCGGCGAGACATTCGGTGTCAGTAATCTTGCCCTTGATACGACCGGCGTTGGCGACAGTCAGCAGGTACAGGTCAGTGGCTATGTGTTGCCGGGTCTACAAGTAAAATACGGGGTTGGCATCTTTGATTCACTGGCAACGTTAACCTTACGTTACCGACTGATGCCCAAACTCTATTTGGAAGCCGTGTCCGGTGTGGATCAGGCTCTTGATTTGCTCTATCAGTTTGAGTTTTAGTAATGCGAATAATTGTCTATGGCAGTTTACGGCGCAAACAGGGAAACAGTCACTGGATGACACATGCGCAATGGTTGGGTGATCACCAGATTGAGGGTTATGAACTCTACAGTCTGGGTCACTATCCTGGCGTGATCACGGGCGAAGGAACGGTATATTGCGAAGTCTACCGAATTGATGCCTCCATTCTCGCCGAGTTAGATGCGCTTCGGACCAAAGGTGGTGAGTACAAACGCCATCTGATTCAGACGCCGTTTGGTAGTGCGTGGCTTTATGTCTATCAGCGTTCGGTCGCGGGTCGCCAGCGTATCCAGAGTGGAGACTGGCTGAAGCGTGATGAGGCGTCGGAAGTCTGAATAAAAACACCGTCCAGTTGGACGGTGTTTTTTAACGGTTTACCCCAGGTAAACCTGCGTTAGCCGGGCAGAATTACTTCTTCGCCGCACGCTCAAAAGACGAGACGATCTCGGCTTTGGCTGCTTCGGCGTTATCCCAGCCGTCAACCTTAACCCATTTGCCTTTTTCCAGATCTTTGTAGTGCTCAAAGAAGTGGGTGATCTGCGCACGCAGCAGTTCTGGCAGGTCGTTCACATCTTTGATGTGATCGTACTCTTTGGTGAGTTTGGTGTGCGGGACAGCAACCAGTTTGGCATCTTCGCCAGACTCGTCGGTCATTTTTAACACGCCAACCGGACGGCAGCGGATCACTGAGCCGGGCTCCAGTGGGTACGGTGTTGGAACCAGTACGTCTACCGGGTCACCATCCAGCGACAGCGTATTGTTGATGTAACCATAGTTGCATGGATAGAACATTGCCGTAGACATAAAGCGATCCACAAACAGGGCTCCAGAATCTTTATCAACTTCATATTTGATCGGATCGGCATTCGCCGGGATCTCAATAATTACGTAGATATCTTCTGGCAGGTCTTTACCTGCTGGCACCTGGTTCAAACTCATCGGGTATTCCTTCAGTCGTCGTATGTTGAGTGTCGGCTATTATAGCCAACTGACTGTGAAAGTACGCCCCCTTTTTGGCGTTTCAGAATGCTCCTCAACGCTATTTGGCCGTGACAAACAGGGATACAATGCCCGCAGCAATCAGTGGCCCTACCGGAACGCCACGGAAAAACGCCACGCCGATTACTGTTCCTATCAGCAATCCGCCAATGACTGAAGGCTGTACACTCATAAAACTCACGCCGCGCCCGCCCAGCCAGGCCACGAAAATGCCTACCAGGATTGCGACAATCGACTGCCAGTTGGCAAAGGATTTCAGCAGGGATGACGCAGGCAGCGAACCACTGGCCAGCGGGGCCATTACGGCTACGGTAAGGATAATAATGCCCACTGTAATGCCCTGTTTTTCCACATAAGGAAAGAATTGCGACAGCGGTGTCATTTTGATGATCAGCAGGATCAGAATGGACAGGGTCACGGCGGTGTTGTGGACGAAGTAACTCAGTACAGCAAGGCAGATCAAGATCAGCGTGGAGGCGTAAGCAACCATAGTTTTTCCCTGAAAATGAATGAAGGCAGTTATGACTGACTTTAAAGGTTTACATTAATCAACAATCGTTGGGGTTCGCGCAACTGCCAGTGGCTAAAGATTGCAGTTGTAGGGTTTGATTGCGGACCAGCGCGGTGCTCTGAGTGGCCAGCGCAACGGGGCCGAGAGTGCCCTGCGTGTTGAGTTGGCTGCGGCTCACCGCTAACCAGGCTTCCCGGTAACGCAGCCAGGCGCGCTGGGCGATACGCAGTTTCTCTCTGGGTTCTCCGCTTAATTTTTTCATCAATGCACTGTACTGCGCGTTCATTTCCGCGTCCCATTGCTGGGTTGCCGTATCCTGACATTGCATCAAGGCCAGCGTGGTATCGGCTTGATTAAGGCATTGATTTAACGTCACATCAATCGTGGACTGCTCAGCCACTGCGAGCTTACAACTCAAGAGCGCTATCAACATTACCCTTTTTTTCATCGATTTCCCCTTTGTTTCCTTAACAAAATACCTTCAATTTCATTAACAGGTTAGCGGCAAGCACCGGATTAATCATTCACAGGCGTTAAAGTTTACGAATCCCGATGCCGATACTTTCTCCGTTTAAGGGTTGTCGAAATTATTTCGCCTTTTACTACTCATACGGAAACGATCAAGATGAAACAGTTATCACTACGCACGGGGTTGCTGGCGTTGCTGGCATTCATGACACTGCTGTTGTTGGCGGTGAGTGTGATGGGCATTGTGGCAATCAACAAGGGCAACCGCTCGCTGGATGTGATTAACCGCATTCAGGGGATTGAGTTAAACAGTCTTTATCGCAGTAACGCCGATTTAATGCGCGCGCGTGCCAGTGCTGCGCTTGCAGTACGCAAGATTGAGATTGGTTTACTGGATGAGGGCGCGCAGGTCACCAAAACGGCGCAGGCCGATGTCGAGTCCTCTCAGCGCAATTTAAAACGTTTTGTGGATGCCGGAACCGTGACGGCGGAAGGCAAAATCATGGCCGATGCCATTGCATCAAGCTATAAGGATTACCTTGATCAGGGCATCCTGCCGATGATGAAGGCGCTCGACAAGCAGTATAACGATGAATATTACCAACTGCTGGAAGGTAAACTGGAGCCTTTATCGGCGAAGTACACCAAAGCGGTAGAGACCTTTGGCGCAAAAGCCGACGAAATTACCCAGGCACAGTTAGTTGAAGCTCAGCGCAATGAAATCATGATGAAAGTGCTGATCGCCGTGGCGGTGGGGCTCTCCGTGCTGCTGCTGGTACTGGCCTGGGTGCTGCTGCGCCGCATGTTACTGACGCCGTTGAACAAGGCGATTATTCACCTTGAGCAGGTGGCGGCGGGCGATCTGTCTCAACCGTTGCCGCTGGCGGGCAACAACGAACTGGGTCGTCTTAACAATGCGCTGGCGGGCATGCAGCAGGCTCTGCGTGACTCGGTGAATAAGGTGCGTGAGGCCGGGCTGAAAATCGACAGCGGCAGCCGCGAGCTGGCGGCGGGCAACGTTCACCTTTCTCAACGTACCGAAGAATCCGCCGCGTCGCTGGAGCAAACGGCGGCCAGTATGGAACAGTTGACCGCAACGGTTCGTCTGAACGCCAGTAACGCGCAGCAGGCTCACCAGTTGGCGAATGCCGTTTCTGACAGTGCCGATCGCGGGGCGGAAGTGGTGAACTACGTGATGGAAAAAATGCGTGAGATCACCGAGAGCGCCAATCGCATCGGCGATATTCTGAGCGTGATCGACGGCATTGCCTTCCAGACCAACATTCTGGCGTTAAACGCCGCCGTGGAAGCGGCACGTGCCGGTGAACAGGGGCGCGGTTTCGCCGTCGTCGCGAATGAGGTGCGCACCCTGGCGCAGCGCAGTGCCAGCGCGGCGAAAGAGATTCGCACGCTGATCAGCGATTCACAAACGCGGGTGAAAGAGGGCAGTGAAATGGCCACGCGTGCAGGCGAAACCATGGATGACATCGCGGGTGAAGTCATGCGCGTGACGGCACTGATGAAAGAAATTTCGATGGCTTCAGAAGAGCAAAGTCGGGGCATCGATCAGGTCAACCATGCGGTGACGCAGATGGATGAAGCGGCGCAGCAGAACGCAGCGCTGGTGGAGCAGGCCACCGCCGCCACGCATTCACTGGAGGCGCAGTCAGAGCAGTTGCAGGCGGCTATGGCGCTGTTCCGGCTTCAGCAGGCATAAGACAAAATAAGGGCGCGACACCCGCGCCCTTTATGTTTAGCCCTGACGACACTCCGGGAACTCTGCCAGGAAGCGCTCTACGTCATCCACCATGGCGGTGTTGCCACAGTAGAACGGGCAGCGCTGATGCAGCGTTACCGGGGGAATATCCAGAATACGGTTTTGCCCGTCGCTGGCTTTACCGCCCGCCTGCTCGGCCAGGAAGGCCATGGGGTTGCACTCATACAGCAGGCGCAGTTTACCCTTCGGATGGCTGGCCGTGCTGGGGTAAAGGTAGATACCGCCTTTCAGCAGGTTACGATGGAAATCCGCCACCAGTGAACCGATGTAGCGTGAGGTGTAAGGACGGTGCGTTGCCACATCCTCTTCCTGACAGAATTTCAGGTATTTTTTCACGCCCTGCGGGAAACGAATGTAGTTACCTTCGTTAATGGAATAGGTGTAGCCCACTTCCGGATACGTCATCCGTTCGTGACTGAGGCAGAACACGCCCAGTGACGGATCGTAGGTAAACGCGTGCACACCACAACCGGTGGTGTAAACCATCATGGTAGACGAACCGTAAACCACATAACCGGCCGCGACCTGTTTGTTGCCCGGCTGCATGAAGTCCGCTTCGACGACCGGTGTACCGGGTTCACTGACGCGACGATAGATTGAGAAAATGGTGCCGACAGAGACGTTAACGTCGATGTTTGATGATCCATCCAGCGGATCCATCAAGACCACGTACTTGCCGTTTTCCTCGCCCTCAAAGATGACAAATTCGTCCTCTTCTTCAGAAGCGATACCGGCAACGATACCGCGCGCTTTCAGTGCGGCTTTGAGTTTTTCGTTGGCGAACAGATCCAGTTTCATCTGCTGTTCACCCTGAACATTTTCGACGCCGCTGGCCCCCAGGATATCCACTAAACCGGCTTTGTTAATATCGCGGTGGATAATTTTGGCACCCAGCTTAATCGCTGAGATAAGCGCCGTCAGTTCACCTGTAGCGTGCGGAAAGTCGTGTTGCTTCTCGACGATAAATTCGCCCAACGTTTTCATAACACATTCCCTGAATCATCGATGGAGTGGCAGCGGCATACTTCACTGCCGACGGATGCGTACGCAGTTTAGCCGATTGAACTTCAAAAACCATAGTCCTAATCCGTTTCTTCCGCTCGCAACCGAGGTTACACTGTGCGCCGAACTTTTGAGTTATGGACGTTTTTATGCGCATTCACATCCTCGGGATATGTGGCACGTTTATGGGCGGGCTGGCGATGCTGGCACGCTCCCTTGGCCATCA
Organism: Pantoea sp. SGAir0180; assembly: GCF_043546245.1. NCBI lineage: Bacteria > Pseudomonadati > Pseudomonadota > Gammaproteobacteria > Enterobacterales > Erwiniaceae > Pantoea > Pantoea sp. SGAir0180. Next base: position 4,266,364 of record NZ_CP028071.1, read on the forward strand.
GGTGACAGGCTCAGATGCCAATGTTTATCCGCCGATGAGCACCCTGCTTGAGCAGCAAGGTATTGAATTAACAGAGGGTTATGACGCCAGTCAGCTTGATCCTCAACCAGACCTGGTCATCATCGGCAATGCCATGACGCGCGGTAATCCCTGTGTGGAAGCGGTTCTGGAACGCAACATTCCCTACCTTTCAGGTCCCCAATGGCTGCATGATTTCGTGCTGCGTGACCGGTGGGTGCTGGCCGTGGCCGGCACGCACGGTAAAACCACGACGGCAGGCATGGCAGCGTGGATTCTGGAGGCGTGTGGTCTGGAACCGGGCTTTATTATCGGCGGTGTACCCGGCAACTTCGATGTTTCAGCAAAATTAGGAAAAAGCCCATTCTTTGTGATTGAGGCTGACGAATATGACTGCGCGTTTTTCGATAAGCGCTCTAAATTCGTTCATTACTGCCCACGTACGCTGATTCTGAATAACCTGGAATTCGATCATGCGGATATTTTTGACGATCTGCGGGCGATCCAGAAACAGTTCCATCACCTGGTGCGCATCGTGCCGGGCCAGGGCAAGATCCTGCTGCCGGAGCACGATCATAACCTGAAGCAGGTAATGGCGATGGGCTGCTGGAGCGAGCAGGAACATGTCGGCGACGGCGGTCACTGGCAGGCGAAAAAACTGACGCCTGACGCCTCACACTGGGAAGTCTGGCTGGACGGCAACAAAGTGGGTGAAGTGAACTGGGCACTGGTCGGCGAACACAACATGCACAATGGTTTAATGGCCATTGCGGCAGCCCGTCATGTTGGCGTGAAACCCGAGGATGCCAGCCAGGCACTGGACAGCTTTATCAATGCCCGTCGTCGTCTGGAACTGCGCGGCGAGGTCAACGGCATCAAGATCTATGATGATTTTGCCCATCATCCGACCGCGATTCTTGCCACGCTGAGCGCGCTGCGCAGCAAAGTGGGCGGGACGGCGCGTATCCTGGCCGTGCTCGAACCGCGTTCAAACACCATGAAAATGGGCGTGAATAAAAATGAACTTGCCCCGTCACTGGCGCGTGCCGACGAAGTGTTTCTGTTCCAGCCGAGCCATATTCCCTGGCAGGTCGCGGATGTCGCAGAAGCCTGCATGCAGCCTGCGCACTGCAGCGCGGATATTGATGCGCTGGTAGAAACGATCGCCAAAACGGCGCAGCCGGGCGATTCCATCCTGGTAATGAGCAACGGGGGCTTTGGTGGGATTCATCAGAAGCTGCTGGATCGTCTGGCTCGTTAACCGGTAGCCGATCCTTTTCTCCCCGAACGAGGGGAGAGAAAACCCTGCGGCTGGGCATTGCTCAGCCGCACATCACCGCCAGGGTCAGACGGCTTCTGCTAATTCGCGCAGGTACTGAAAAATCTGACGGGCAGATTTTGGCGGTTTGTTACCCGCTTTTTCCTTCTGTGCATTACGAATCATGCTACGCAGTTGCTGACGATCGGCCTGAGGATAAAGGGCAAGCACGTCGGTCATCGCCTCATCGCCTTCTTCAATCAGGCGATCGCGCAGCATTTCCAGCTTGTGAAACAGCGCAACCTGCTGGTTATGGCGGTTTTTAAGCTTATCCAGTGCGGTACGAATCGGTTCAACGTCGATGCTGCGCAGCAGCTTACCAATTAACTGTAACTGACGGCGGCGGCCTTCTTTCTTAATACGCTGCGCCAGTTCAATCTCGGTACGCAAACGCTCATCCAGCGGAATTTTATCCAGCGAGTTTTTCCCCAGGTCGACCAGTTCGGCCCCCAGGCGTTTCAGCTCTTCAGCATCGCGTTTGATTTCGCTCTTACTAACCCAAATAATCTCTTCATCTTCTTCTTCGTGATTATCGGGCACATCATCGAGCCACTCTTCAGGCTGCTTAGTCATATCTGGCTCCAAAAAAAAGAGGCTAATCCTACCAGTTTATCGGGTGACTGCGAAATTGTTCTCTGACTCTGATAGACTCAAATTATTCAACCATAAGATTAGACGGCAGGTCGATGAACGTATCAACTCAAGTTGCAGAACAGCGAAAAGCACTGGAACAGGCAATTGCACAGGCGCTTGAACTGGCAAAAGCAAGTACGGATGGCGCGGAAGTCGCGGTGAGCAAGACCACCGGTATTGGTGTCAGTACCCGTTACGGCGAAGTGGAAAACGTCGAATTCAACAGTGATGGCGCACTGGGCATCACTGTTTACCACCAAAATCGTAAAGGCAGTGCGTCATCGACCGATCTCAGCCCGGATGCCATTAAACGAACCGTGCAGGCGGCGATTGATATCGCACGCTATACCTCGCCGGATCCCTTTGCCGGCCCGGCGGATGCCGAACTGCTGGCTTATGACGCACCGGATCTGGATCTCTACCATCCGTGGGAGATCGATGCCGATTATGCTATCCAGCTGGCGGCACAGGCAGAGCAGGCGGCACTGCAGGCAGACAAACGCATCACCAATACTGAAGGCGGTAGTTTTAACAGCCATGTCGGTATCAAAGTCTTTGGTAACAGCCACGGCATGCTGCAAAGCTACTGTTCCAGCCGTCATTCGCTGTCCAGCTGCGTCATTGCTGAGCAGGACGGCAATATGGAGCGTGATTATGCGTACACCATTGGCCGCGCCATTGAGGACTTAAAGAGCGCGGACTGGGTTGGGGCTGAGTGCGCTCGCCGGACGCTGTCGCGCTTGGCACCGCGTAAGCTCGATACCATGAAAGCGCAGGTCATTTTTGCGCCGGAAGTCGCGACCGGCCTGTTCGGCCATCTGGTCGGCGCCATCAGCGGCAGCAGCGTCTATCGTAAATCCACATTCTTACTGGATGCGATGGGCAAACAGATTCTGCCTGAATGGCTGACCATTCAGGAGCAGCCGCATCTGTTAAAAGGCCTGGCCTCCACGCCGTTTGACAGCGAAGGCGTACGTACACAGGCCCGCGACATCATTAAAGATGGCGTGCTGCAAACCTGGCTGATGACCAGCTATTCTGCGCGCAAGCTGGGCCTGACCAGCACCGGTCACGCGGGCGGCATTCATAACTGGCGCATCGCCGGTCAGGGGCACAGCTTCAACGACATGCTGAAGCAGATGGGCACCGGGCTGGTCGTGACCGAACTGATGGGACAGGGCGTCAGCGCCATCACGGGCGATTATTCGCGTGGCGCAGCCGGTTTCTGGGTGGAGAATGGCGAGATTCAGTATCCGGTAAGTGAAATTACGATTGCAGGTAACTTAGGCGATATGTGGCGGAACATTGTTACCGTAGGCGATGACATTGAAACCCGCAGCAATATTCAGTGTGGTTCTGTTCTGTTACCCGAAATGTATATTGCCGGACAGTAAAATCTCTTTTAAGTTGTGTAGGCGATAGCAAGCGGAGGGCATCGACCCTCCGCTTTTTTATAAGCAGCGTTTTCACAATAAAAAGGAAGCTGAGCATGCGTAAAGCGTTTATGTCGTTGTTAGCTGTTGCCTTGTTATCTGTTAATGTCACCGCCGGTGCGGCTTCTCTTGAGCACGATATGAAAGAGATGGCGGGTATTTACAAGTCGCTGGATGGGGCGAAAAGCGCCGATCAGCTGCACAAAATGTTAGGTGATTTGCGCGCCAAAGCCGAAGATGCCAAAAAAGGCACTCCGGACAAACTGGAAGGCAAAGCACCGGACAGCCCGGAAATGAAAGACTTTCACAAAGGCATGGATGATTTGATTGCCCAGATTGATAAAGCCGATGCACTGGCTAAACAGGGCAAGCTGGATGAAGCCAAAGCAGAAGCGCAAAAACTGGCTGCTATCCGTAACGAAAACCACAAGAAGTTCCGCTAAACACACGCTAACCCCGGCACTGCCGGGGTTAATTATTCCGCCCCCTCATCGCCACCCGGCTTAGCCAGGATCACTTCAACCTGATGGGTTTTTAGCAGGTTTTGCAGCGCCGTACCCGGCAGTTTATCAGTGAACAGGGCTGTCGCCTGCGCCACGCTGCCCATCTCCACCGCGGCCGAGGCCTGGAATTTAGTATGATCGGCGGCGAGCAATATATGACGCGAGTGCGCCATCATCGTTTGTGCAACGTTGGCCTCATTGACGTCAAATTCCAGCAGCGCACCGTCACTCTCAATGGCGCCCATGCTGGTGACGAGATAATCCGCCCGGAAACTGGCCACAAAGGCCGTGGTCACCGGACCAATAATGCCACCATTGTGTGGGCGCAACGTGCCGCCGGGCACCATGACTTCAAACTGGGGGCATTTATACAGAATATGTGCCACCCGCAGGCTGTTGGTGATAACCCGCAGATGCTTATGGTTCATCAGGGCGCGGGCCACATGCTCCACGGTAGTGCCAATCGTAATAAACACCGTGGAACCATCAGGAATGTAGTCAGCGATGGCGTCAGCGATAGATCGTTTTTCATCGGTTTGTGAGACTTCGCGCTGTTCAAAGGCGGTATTGACCACGCTGGATGCGCGGCCTGCGCCGCCATGATGACGGGTAATCAATCCCTGTTCGCTGAGTTTGCGAATGTCGCGGCGTACCGTTTGCGTCGACACATCCAGTAGCACCGCAAGTTCATCAATATTCATGTAGCCACGTTCGGCGATCAGGCTGAGTAAACGATCGTGGCGAGGATTACCGGTTACGTCCGTAAGGATCATGAGCTGCTCTCTGAAGACCACTTTGGCTGTCAGTTTAACCATTAACTGACATAAAAGAACAGGTTTGCTCATAATCGGGAATACCGGCCCGGCCGCCCGGGCGCGTACATTTTAAGGCCGCGACAGCGCTGGCAAAGCGCACCGCTTCCGCCACGGCGGGCTTTTGGGCCAGCCTGAATGCCAGTGCGCCATGAAACACATCGCCGGCACCGGTCGTGTCGACCACCCTGACATGAAAAGCTGGCTGATGCTGTAATCTGCCCGCATCAAGCCAGAGGCAACCCTGAACGCCTTGTGTCACATAGACATGGCCTTTTGTGAGCATTTGTGCTTTTTTCAGCGCACTGGCGTCACTTTCCATACCGGTCAGACGCTGCAAACCGGGTGCGGAAAACGCCGCGTGGTCGCTCAGCGTTACCAGTTCAGCAATGTTTTGTGGCGTCACATCGCCATCCAGAATGGTGGGAACGCCGGACCTGCGTGCCAGCGTAAAGGCGCATTTTGCGCCCTGATGCCAGCGGACATCCGCCAGCACGGCATCCCACTGAGAAAAATCGATTTCCGCTAGCCAGTCGGCCTCGTCGGGTAAATCCGGGCTGGGATAGTTGGCGATGATACGTTCGCCTTCAGCATCCACAAGAATGGCAGATTGCGAGGAGCGGGCAGCGTTAAAAATCTTTGTATAACGTGTATTTACGCCGTAACTGTTTAACTCGGACAGCAGCCTTTTCCCGGTGTCATCGTCCCCGACCCGGCCAATAAAATCCACCTGCGCACCCAACTTTGCAGCCGCGACGGCTGCCGTGGCCGCCGGGCCACCGCCGACTTCCCGATAGTTGCTGGCGACATATTTTCCGCCCTGATGCGGTAACGTTTCCAGGTACCAGATGCGATCCAGTACGGTGATCCCTACACAAGCTATGCGCGTCATCACTCTTCCTCAGACATTTCTCGTGCTGTCATTTTAATTTCATCAAATGTTTTAAAAGTGACACCTGTCAATTTTTTGACCATAAATTACAAATATGATCCGAAAAAGACAGTAAAAATCATATATCGGACAAAATGTGACATTCATCGGGTTTGGGAGAGCGGTATGGCGGAAGTAGCGTTTATTGGACTGGGGCAAATGGGGGCGCCGATGGCGAGCAATCTGCTTAAGCAGGGCCATCAGCTCAGGGTGTTTGACGTCAATCCCGAGGCGGTTGCCAGGTTAGTGGAAAAAGGCGCACAGGCTGCCCGTTCTCCAGCCGAGGCCGCCGAAGGGGCTGAATTCGTTATCACCATGCTGCCCAATGGCGATTTGGTGCGCGCTGTCCTGTCAGGTGATCAGGGCGTCTGTACCACGCTGTCGCCTTCGGCACTGGTGATCGATATGTCGACGATCCATCCGCTACAGACCGACCAGATGATTAACGAGATGCGGGCGAGCGGCTTCAGCATGATGGACGTGCCGGTTGGGCGCACATCCGATCATGCTATCGCCGGCACGCTGTTGCTGCTGGCAGGCGGAACACTGCAACAGATTGAGCGGGCAAAACCGCTGCTGTTGGCCATGGGAAATGAGGTGGTGGTGGCTGGCGGACCGGGCATGGGGATTCGCGTCAAGCTGATTAATAACTACATGAGTATCGCCCTGAATGCGCTCTCTGCAGAGGCGGCGGTGCTGTGTGAAGGGCTGGGGCTGCCGCTGGACGTTGCGCTACAGGTCATGAACGGCACGCCAGCAGGGAAGGGGCACTTCACCACGACCTGGCCAAATAAGGTGCTGAAAGGCGACCTGTCACCGGCCTTTATGATCGATCTGGCTCATAAAGACCTGGGCATCGCGCTGGATGTGGCTAACCAGCTGCATGTGCCCATGCCGCTCGGGGCCGCCTCACGTGAGGTTTACAGCCAGGCGCGCGCCGCCGGACGCGGACGTCAGGACTGGACCGCCCTTCTCGAACACGTGCGCGCCAGCGCAGGCCTCTCACCTTCGACAACCCCTTGTGACGCTTAATCAGAGGAAAGCACATGACTCATTACACCCTTAAAGACATCGCCCGGCCATCAGGTGGTTTCGCCATGCTGGCTGTGGATCAGCGTGAAGCGATGCGGCTGATGTTTGCCGCCGCGGGTGCGCCACAGCCGGTCAGCGATCGGGTTCTGACCGAATTCAAAGTGAATGCCGCCAGCGTGTTATCGCCTTATGCCTCCGCCATCCTGGTGGATCAGCAATTTTGCTTTCAGCAGATTGTGGAGCAGCGGGCTGTGTCGCCCGGTTGCGGCATCATTGTCGCGGCGGATGCGTTTATACCGGGCAACGGCATGCCGGTTGACAGTGTGGAGATTGATCACCGCGTCGATCCTCAGGCCGTCAAGCGTGACGGGGCAAAGGCGCTCAAGCTGCTGGTGCTGTGGCGCAGCGATGAAGACGCACAGCAGCGGCTCAATATGGTGAATACCTTCACTGCGCGCTGTCACCGCCATGGTCTGCTCAGCATTATCGAACCCGTTGTCAGACCGCCGCGCCGGGGCGATCGCTTCGATCGCGAGCAGGCGATCCTCGCTGCAGCGAAGGAACTGGGTAACAGCGGAGCGGATCTTTATAAGGTGGAAATGCCGCTGTACGGCAAAGGTTCACAAGCCGACCTGCTGACGGCCGCGCAGAAACTTAACGATTTGATCATGATGCCGTGGGTCATCCTCTCCTCTGGCATCGACGAAAAATTATTCCCACGAGCCGTCAGAGTCGCCATGCAGGCGGGTGCCTCCGGATTCCTGGCGGGCCGCGCAGTCTGGTCTTCGGTTATTGGTTTGCCCGATACCGACCTGATGCTGCGGGATATCTCTGTTCCCAGACTGCAACGGCTGGGCAAGATCGTAGATGAAATGATGGCGAAACGTTAATAGGGAGAAGCAGATGAAATGGTTTAACACCTTAAGCCACAATCGCTGGCTCGAACAGGAAACCGATCGGATTTTCAGTTTTGGCAAGCATGCGGCGGTGCCAACCGGATTTGGCTGGCTGGGTAATAACGGTCAGGTCAAACCCGATAAGGGAACGCACCTGTGGATCACCGCCCGCATGTTGCACGTCTATGCGGTGGCGGCCTCGATGGGGCGGCCCGGGGCTTATCAACTGGTTGAACATGGTATCAATGCATTAAACGGTGCCCTTCGCGATAAAAAATATGGCGGCTGGTACGCCTGCGTCAACGACGAAGGCGTTCTCGATGCCTCCAAGCAGGGCTACCAGCATTTTTTTGTATTGCTGGGCGCCGCCAGCGCCGTTACCACCGGTCATCCGGCGGCACGTCCATTGCTGGATGAGGCGATCAAGGTCATTGAACGTTACTTCTGGAGTGAAGACGAGCAGATGTGCCTGGAATCCTGGGACGAGGCATTCAGCAAGACCGAAGACTACCGGGGAGGGAACGCCAATATGCACGCCGTTGAAGCGTTCCTGATCGTGTATGACGTCACGCACGATAAGAAATGGCTGGATCGCGCGCTGCGCGTCACGTCCGTAATCATCCATGATGTCGCGCGTCAAAATAATTACCGCGTGAATGAACACTTTGACACGCACTGGATGCCACTGCGCGATTACAACAAAGACAACCCTGCCCACCGCTTCCGTGCTTATGGTGGCACGCCCGGCCACTGGATTGAGTGGGGGCGACTGATGCTGCATCTGCACGCCGCGCTTGAAGCGCGCTTTGAAACCCCACCGGCCTGGTTAGTGGAAGATGCCAAAGGGTTATTTCACGCCACCCTGCGTGATGCCTGGGCGCCCGATGGTGCAGACGGTTTCGTTTATACCGTGGACTGGGACGGCAAGCCCGTGGTGCGCGAGCGGGTACGCTGGCCTATCGTCGAAGCGATGGGAACCGCCTATGCGCTGTATACCGTCACCGGTGAGGCGCAATACGAAGCCTGGTATCAGAAGTGGTGGGACTACTGCATGACCTACCTGATGGACTTCGAAAACGGTTCCTGGTGGCAGGAACTGGATTGCGAAAACAAGGTGACGACCAAAGTCTGGGACGGCAAACAGGATATCTACCACCTGCTGCATTGCCTGGTCATCCCACGCCTTCCGCTGGCACCGGGCCTGGCTCCCGCTGTCGCCGCCGGATTACTGGACTGTAACGCAAAATAATTCCAAAACAGACGGGAGTACCAGCTATGCACAGCAGCGGAAAAACCCTTGTACTGCGTGCCGGAGACTATCAGGCCACCCTTGTCACCGTGGGCGCGGGTCTGGCTGAACTGACATACGCAGGTCAGCATCTGGTGCTCCCCCATCCCCCTGAAACCCTGCCGCTGGCGCACATGGGGAAAGTCCTGATTCCCTGGCCCAATCGCGTCGCGAAGGGCACCTGGTACCATAACGGTAAATGGCTTCATTTACCGATCAATGATCACGAAGGGGGAACCGCCATTCACGGTTTGCTGGCGTGGCGTGACTGGCAGATTACGGAACATACCGACAGCACAGCGAGGCTGACAATCTTTTTACCGCCCAGCTACGGGTATCCGTTTGCCCTGGTTTCAACGGTGACGTACCGGCTGGATGCCATGCAGGGCCTGCTGGTGACGCTCGACAGTCAAAATACAGGACGTGAACCTGCTCCTTATGGCGCAGGTGCGCACCCGTATCTGACCTGCAACAGAATGCCGCTGGACGAGTGCCTGCTCACGTTGCCTGCCGCGATAGCGCAAGGCGATTTCCTTTCCCCACGTCTGCTCGGCGCAACGCAAATTGATGACAGCCTTCGCACAGGCACGGACGGCCAGCAGTGGGAAGTGCGCCTGACCAGCCGGAAGCCGTCCCTTTCTGTTTACTTACGTAGCGATCAGCCCTGGCTGCAAATTTACACCGGCGAAAAACTGGGCCGCACCGGGCTGGCAACCGAGCCCATGAGTTGCCCGCCTGATGCGTTTAACTCCGGCGTTGATCTGGTCTGGCTCGCACCGCAGGCGACGCATCGGCTGGCCTTCACCCTTGGCTGCGATCGCCCCGGATAAAGATCACCTTACCGCCTTACCCTACAACTAAGAGGCCAGTATGCACTTACAACATCTTGAAACGGCAGGGGTAAAACTCACTGCCACTGATAACGGCTTTTCACTGGTTTATCACGGCCGCGTTATTCTGAGCCACAGCCCGGAAGCGCCCTGTCTGTGGATGGGGCACGGTCGGGCCGACATTAAAATGTTTCGTGGCAACTTCAGTATCAAAGATCGGCTGAATGAAAAGCTGGCCCTGACTGAGGCCACCATGACGTCGCAGGCCGACTGTTGGCACATTCGTTTCTCGCGCGGCAACGTCATCAGCGCCACGCTGACGGTTGGGCTGGATGCCGGCGGGCGTTTACTGCTCACGCTAAATAATGACGCCGACAGTCATAACCGCATCTGGCTACGGCTGGCAGCGCAGCAGGCGGATCACATCTACGGCTGCGGCGAACAGTTTTCCTGTTTTGACCTGCGCGGGAAACCGTTCCCGCTCTGGACCAGTGAGCAGGGCGTCGGACGGAATAAAAACAGTTATGTTACCTGGCAGGCGGACTGTGCGGAGAATGCCGGCGGCGATTATTACTGGACGTTTTTCCCTCAGCCCACCTTCGTCAGCAGCCAGAAGTATTACTGCCATGTGGACAACAGCGGCTACATGAATTTTGACTTCAGCGCACCCGATTATCACGAACTGGCGTTCTGGGAAAACCGCGCGACGTTACGCTTTGAATGCGCCGACAGCTATATTGCGCTGCTGGAAAAACTGAGCGTCTTGCTGGGCCGCCAGCCTGAATTGCCTGACTGGGTTTACGATGGCGTGATTCTGGGCATTCAGGGCGGCACCGACGTGTGTCAGCAGAAGTTAGACAAGATGCGTCAGGCGGGTGTGAAGGTTAACGGTATCTGGGCTCAGGACTGGTCCGGTATTCGCATGACGTCGTTTGGCAAACGTGTCATGTGGAACTGGCAGTGGGACAGCGAACTCTATCCGCAACTGGATACACGCATTCAGCAATGGAAAGCCGAAGGCGTCCAGTTTCTCTCTTATATCAATCCTTATGTCGCCAGCGATCGCCCTCTGTGCGACGAGGCCGCCCGGCACGGCTATCTCACCAAAACGGCTTCCGGTCAGGACTACCATGTTGAATTTGGTGAGTTCTATGCGGGCGTTGTCGATCTGACTCATCCTGATGCTTATAACTGGTTCAAAGAGGTTATCAAACAAAATCTGATCGGCCTGGGCTGTGGCGGCTGGATGGCGGATTTTGGCGAATATCTCCCAACCGATACGGTTCTGCATAACGGTGTCCACGCCGAGATTATGCATAATGCCTGGCCTGCGCTGTGGGCAAAATGTAACTACGACGCGCTGGCAGAAACCGGCAAGCTCGGCGAAACGCTCTATTTTATGCGCGCGGGTTATACCGGCAGTCAGAAATACGCCGTGATGATGTGGGCCGGGGATCAAAACGTTGACTGGAGTCTGGACGATGGCCTCGCGTCGGTAGTGCCTGCCGCCTTGTCGCTGGCAATGAGTGGGCACGGTTTGCATCACAGTGACATTGGTGGCTATACCACGCTCTACGGCATGAAACGGAGCAAAGAACTGCTGCTGCGTTGGTGTGATTTCAACACCTTTACGCCCATGATGCGCACCCATGAAGGTAACCGTCCCGGCGATAACTGGCAGTTTGACAGCGATGACGAAACCATGGCGCATTTTGCCCGTATGTCGACGATCTTTACTTCCTTAAAGCCTTACATCAGGCAGGCGGTGGCGCAGAATGCCCGCAGTGGTCTGCCTGTTATGCGGCCGCTTTTCCTGCACTATGAAGCGGATGCCCGCACTTATTCGCTGAAATACCAGTACCTGTTTGGTCGTGATTTGCTGGTCGCGCCAGTGTATGAAGAGGGCCGCCACGACTGGACGCTCTATCTGCCGGAGGATCGCTGGATAAACCTCTGGACCGGTGAAGCGGCCAGCGGTGGCGAGATCACGGTGGACGCACCGCTTGGTCAGCCGCCCGTCTTTTACCGGGCTGAAAGTGAATGGCAGGCGTTATTTGCCTCATTACGGCTGATCGACAGTGCCGGTTCGACGCGATAAAGGAGAAAGGGTATGGATTTCTTCACGCTTTTTACTCCCGACGGGCTTGAGCTGAGTATTGAGGTTGTCTGCATCATCATCGCCATCATGTTCCTGTATACCTTCATCGGTATCTGCGCAGGCTTTGGTGGCGCACTGGTGACGATGCCGCTGATCACCTTGTTGCTGCCGGTCAAAATGGCGGCACCTATGTCGGTCATTGTCGGGACAGCCACTGCGTTATATGCCACCTGGTTGTCACGTAACGAAACCCACTGGCGATCTGCGCTGGTGCTTATCCTGTTCTCCTTTGCCGGCATTCCCCTGGGGATTTATGCGCTCGCCAGTTTCCCGGACAACATCATGAAAACCGGGCTGGGAACTTTCCTGATCCTGTACGCGTTTTACAGCCTGTTTGTTCCTCGTCTGCCCGTCTGTGACAAAAACTGGCTAGTGGTGCCGACGGGCATCATCGCCGGCGCTCTGGGGTCGGCTTTTGCGACCAACGGCCCGCCGGTAGTGATTTATGGCATGTTGAGAAATCTGGCTCCGGCGGCGTTTCGTGGCACGCTCAATGCGTTTTTTACCGCCAGTAACATCGCCATTATTGGCGGCCTGACGACCAGCGGCATCTTAACGCTGTCAACCGTCAAGCTGGTGCTGTTCTGCATGCCCACCATGATCCTGGGCTCGCTGGTGGGCCAGTATGTTCACCAACGCATCTCTGTCAGCACTTTCCGGCTGATGGTACTCCTGCTGCTGATCGCATCCGGCGCCATGCTGGTCAAGGGGGCGCTGGCGATTCCGGCATGGTCGGTACTGGTGCCGGTGTTTGGCCTGCTGGCGATTATGCAGTGGGTATTGGGCAAAAAAGTTGCGGCGATACGCGCGGAAACACAGCAGCAAGCGGAAACACAGCAGCAAAACGCTTCCCCTTCATCCTGAGCAAGGTTACCCGCCAGGCGGGCGGGTAAACCGGAGAACCATCATGAATCAGCAAACTGTATCTTCTGCCGGCGAGCCTGCGACGCTGCGGTTGCCGTTCCGGGAAAAAGTGGCCTATGGCATGGGCGATCTGGGTTCTAACATCCTGTTAGATATCGGGACGCTTTACTTACTGAAGTTCTATACCGATGTGCTGGAGCTGCCGGGAACGTACGGCGGAATTATCTTTCTGGTCGCCAAATTCTTCACGGCGTTTACCGATATGGGCACGGGCATCATGCTGGATTCGCGGCGCAGGATTGGCCCGAAAGGGAAGTTCCGGCCGTTTGTCTTGTACGCCGCGTTTCCGGTCACGCTTTTGGCTGTCGCCAACTTTATCGGTACGCCGTTTGAAATCACCTGTAAAGCGGTCGTCGCCACGGTGTTGTTTATGTTGTATGGCCTGTTCTTCAGCATGATGAACTGTTCGTATGGGGCGATGGTGCCCGCCATCACCAAAAATCCTGATGAGCGCGCCTCCCTGGCCGCCTGGCGGCAGGGCGGTGCAACGCTGGGGTTACTGATTTGTACTGTGGGTTTTGTGCCGGTGATGAACCTGGCAGAAGGCAGCGCGCAGTTCCGCTATATCGTTGCAGCCACACTTTTCTCGGCATTTGGTTTGCTCTTTATGTGGTGGTGCTATGCCGGTGTAAAGGAGCGCTATGTCGAACAGCCGTCTGCCCACCCCACGCAAAACCCGGGCCTGTTAGCCTCCTTCCGCGCTATCGCGGGTAACCGTCCGCTGTTTATTCTCTGTATTGCCAACCTCTGCACACTGGGGGCGTTCAACGTCAAGCTGGCGATTCAGGTCTATTACACCCAGTACGTTCTGAACGATCCCATCCTGCTGTCATGGATGGGCTTCTTTAGCATGGGCTGCATTTTTATCGGTGTCTTTATGATGCCCGGCGCCGTCAGGCGCTTTGGTAAGAAAAAAGTGTATATCGGCGGTTTGCTGATTTGGGTCGTGGGCGATCTGCTCAACTATTGCTATGGGGGCGGTTCCGTCAGTTTCATCGTGTTTTCCTGTCTGGCTTTTTTTGGATCTGCCTTTGTGAACAGTCTTAACTGGGCTTTGGTCTCTGATACGGTCGAATACGGGGAATGGCGGACGGGCGTGCGTTCTGAAGGCACGGTTTATACCGGTTTCACCTTTTTCCGTAAGGTCTCACAGGCACTGGCGGGCTTTTTCCCCGGCTGGATGCTGACCCAGATTGGCTACGTGCCTAACGTTGTCCAGCGCGCCGGTACGGTCGAGGGCCTGAAGCAACTGATGTTTATTTATCCCGGTGCGTTAGCCGTGGTCACGATTGTGGCCATGGGGTGTTTCTACAACCTCAATGAAAAGATGTATGTCCGCATCATTGACGAGATTGACGCCCGTAAGCGTCAGCACTGATTTGGCTCTGTGATAAGGATCCGTTATGAACACAGGTTCTGATCCCTTAACGCTGAAACTGCCTCTGCGTGAGAAGTTTGCTTACGGCATCGGTGATTTCGGCTCCAACCTGATGCTGGCTATCGGGACGCTTTACTTACTTAAGTTTTACACCGATGAACTGGGGATGCCGGCCTGGTATGGCGGCATGATTTTCCTCGTCGCCAAATTCTTTACGGCCCTTACCGATATGTTTACGGGCATCGTGCTGGATTCACGGCGGACAATTGGCACAAAAGGAAAATTCAGGCCGTTTATCCTGTATTTTTCGCTGCCGGTCGCGCTGGTGGCGGCGGCGCAGTTTGTGGCGCATGACCTCAGCCTGACATGTAAAACGGCTGTCGCCACCGCGCTGTTTATGCTGTTTGGCCTGTTTTACAGTCTGATGAACTGTTCCTACGGGGCAATGGTGCCTGCCATCACCAGGAATCCCACCGAGCGCGCTCATCTTGCCGCCTGGCGGCAGGGCGGGGCCACGTTAGGATTGCTGGTTTGTACCGTAGGCTTTATGCCCATCCAGTCGCTGTTTGTGGGCAAAAGTGCGCTGGGTTATCAGGTGGCGGCTGCCGTCTTTGTCACTGGCGGATTGCTGTGCATGGGGCTTTGCTACAGCGGCGTGAAAGAACGCTATGTCGAGGTCACGCCCGCCCATCACAAACCTGGCGTTGCAACCGCCTTTCGCGCCATCTTTCACAATCCGCCCTTGCGGACGCTGTGCCTGGCGAACCTGTGTACCCTGGCGGCATTCAACATCAAGCTGGCGATTCAGGTTTATTACACCCAGTACGTGCTGAACGATGTCAGTCTGCTCTCCTGGATGGGTTTCTTCAGCATGGGCTGTATTCTGGCCGGTGTGCTGCTGGTGCCCGCTGCGGTGAAACGTTGGGGTAAAAAGCAGGTGTATCTCGGTGGTTTAGTATTCTGGGCTGTCGGCGATCTGTGCAATTTTCTCTGGGGCAGCACATCGCTAATGTTCGTCCTGTTCTCCTGTATGGCGTTCTTCGGCACAGCGTTTGTGAACAGCCTTAACTGGGCGCTGGTGCCGGATACCGTCGAGTACGGTGAATGGAAAACCGGTATCCGCGCAGAGGGCGCCTGCTATACCGGCTACACTTTCTTCCGTAAAATCTCTGCCGCCATGGCGGGGTTTTTGCCGGGCCTGATGCTGACACAAATCGGCTATGTGCCGAATGCCCTTCAATCGGATGCCACGCTGGCGGGGCTGCGGCAGTTGATCTTTATCTGGCCCTGTACGCTGGCCATCGCGGCGGCACTGATTATGGGATGGGGATACAGGCTCAATGAAGCGCGTTTCGCGCGCATTGTCGCGGCCATTAACCAGCGTAAACGGCACGCTCTTGCCCCTGCTGCTATCCCAACGCGCAACGAGGCCTGCGTTCAGGTGACGGGTGCGGAAAAGCCATAAGTTTCTCTGTTAAGACGTGATGGCAGGTAACTGTTTGTCGGTTTTGTGACAGCGGTACAGTACCGGCCATCGCGCATTATGTGTTCACAGGCGCATCACTGCGTACAGGTAAGACAGCCTAACCTGTTGTTTTACATAACCCGACTCTCCATTCTCCCCCTGTTCACTCCCCACTTTGCGGCACCGATCACGCTCAGGTGCAGGATTTCCACTTCGAAACGGAAAAAGTCGTTCTCCACAGCCGCGCGGACTCTGTTTAGTTTGTGATCACGCTGAATGCGTAACGGGATGCAGACGATGAGCACGTGTAATGGAGCGGTAGCGATGAACGCGTCACAAGACGAGCAGCAAACGATTCAGGCCCTGGCGGATCGCGTAATGACCCAGATCGGCGCGCTGTTTGCCGAGCGGTCCATTAAGCCGAATGCGGTACAGCTGCAAATGCTGGCTTCGCATGTCCGCGCAATGGCATTGCGATCGGTAACCGGTGAAGGGCTGCCGGAGGTGGAGGCGGATCTGTTCGATGAGATCTCGCCAGCGTCAATGGCACTGGCGCAGCAGGTCGTGGATCTGTTTGGCAATTTACCGCCGGAAGAAGCCTGGCTGCTCTCCGTCCACTTTGAAGTGGCTAAGAACGACTGATTTTCACCATCATGAGAGGTACAGACATATGGTAACCGTAGTAATAGGCGATCGATTAGGTAAAGGACAGAAAGTGGCGGCCGGCGTTGAGAAAGCGGGCGGGCGTGCTGTTGTCGTGCCCGGCGTGGCAGCTGACATGAAGTTGGGCGATGTGATGAAGGCTGAGAATGCCGATTTTGGCATTTCTTTTTGTGGCAGCGGCGGTGCGGGGGCGATTACGGCACAAAACAAGTATGGCTACAAAGCCAAACACGGCATGCGCTCAGTGGATGAAGGAGTGACAGCCATCAACGAAGGCGCCACCGTGCTGGGCTTCGGGTTTATGGATAAAGAAGAGCTGGGTGAACGTCTGGTTCAGGCCTGGCACAAAAAACACGGTGGATAAGGAATGAAAGAGACCTTTACAACCTCGGTAGCCGTAAGCGGCAAAGGCGATACCAAAGCGAAAGCGTTCTCTGATGCGCTCAGCCGGGTGCAGCACGAAGTCCTGCGCAACGCCAACAAGATTTTGCTGCGCATCGAACCCCAGGACGTAAAGGTGGTGCGCGCGCAGGAGCGCGTCAGAACCGAAAAATTTCTTTTCTTTTTCCTGGCACGCGAGCGCAGGCACTTCAGTGTCGATCTGGAGGTCACCATCAACGTGACCTGTCTGGACGGCGATAAAGTGGCGTTCACCCGCGTGTAAGTCAGCCTCAAACAACATAAATAAGGAAAGAGGATGTTTCTCATCATTTTGCTCAAGTCGTTAATCATCGGCGGCCTTGTGGGCGTCGGTGTGGGTGCTGGCGCTGCCCGCATGTTCCACGCGCCGACGACACAAGGTATGGGCGCGTTTCGCACACTGGGTGAACTCAACTCCTGTGAAGGCGATCCCGCTTCTCACTTCTCTTTTGGGTTGGGTTTCTTTTTCAATGCCTGGGCTTCCTCCGTTGCGGCGGGTGCATTCACCCAGGATGTGGATCACCGCATCATTCCCAACTGGGGCGCGGCGGCCATCATGGTCAAAAACCGCAACGTCGCGCAAACGCTGCACGATCCAAAAAAGATGGCTATCGCCTGCGGCATCATCGGCATGGTGGTGGTCGCGTTTTTGAATTCGACGGCCTCTGCCGTTCCGGCGGCCCTGCAGGTTACGGCGGTCAAAGTACTGGTCCCTGCGGCGAATCTGCTGGTGAACACGGTCATGCCCGTCATCTTCTGGCTGGCCGCAATCGATGCCGGTAAGAAATCGGGCTTCTGGGCCACCATTTTTGGCGGTCTGGCGCAGCTGATTATGGGCAATGCGGTACCGGGCCTGGTGCTGGGTATTTTGATTGGTAAAGGGGTTGAAGAGAGCGGCTGGCACAAAGTGACCAAAGTCATGATGACCGCCATCGTTGCCCTGTTTGTCCTCAGCGCCTTCTTCCGCGGTTTCGATATGAAGATGCTGCAATCCTTCCAGCTCGGCATTCCTGGCTGGCTCGACAGTATTCATAACAGCCTGAGCGGCAAATAACGGAGCGTCTGCAATGGAAGAATCAAACAAAGGTTTCTGGTATGCCGACTGGTCATTCCCGATTTTTGTCGGTTTGCTCTCCTCCGGCGTGTTTGCCGGGACCCATATGTACTACCTGTACGGCATTGGAGCGTTTAACGAAGTTGCTTTCGTGTCCATGCTCCGGGCCGGAATCGATACCGGCGTCTATGGGGCGGTGGCTGCGTTCGGAGCCAGCTTCCTGTTCGCCCGCATCATTGAAGGATCGCTGGTCGGGATTCTGGACATCGGTGGTGCGATACAGACCGGTGTCGGTCTGGGCGTGCCGGCGTTGCTGCTCGGGGCGGGTTTTGTTTTCCCCGTCGCCAACTTTGCGGCTTCGCTGGTCACCGGCCTGATTCTCGGTGTGGCAATCGGTTACGTCATTATCCTGGCGCGTAAGTTCACCATCAATCAGAGCAACAGCACGTACGGTGCGGACGTCATGATGGGGGCGGGCAATGCATCAGGCCGTTTCCTGGGACCCTTGATCATTCTGGCCGCGATGGGTGCCTCAATTCCTATCGGCCTCGGATCCTTGCTGGGCGCGCTGGTGTTCTATCTGTGGAATAAACCGATCACGGGCGGTGCGATCCTGGGTGCCATGATCCTGGGCGCGATCTTTCCTGTGGCGATCTGACCCTGTTATCTCCCGATCGGTTCAGGCCGATCGGGGCAGTTAAGGAGGTTCCTGTGTACGATCTGATTCTGCGGCGTGCGCGTTTGCCCGATGAAACCCTGATCGATATTGCGATACGTGACGGCAAGATTGCCGCCACAGGTGAAATCAGCGGCCACGCAACCGTCGAGAAAACGCTGGCAGAAGGCTGTTATCTCAGTGCGGGCTGGATTGATTCGCATGTGCACTGCTATGAAAAATCCCCCGTCTACCACGATCATCCCGATCGGGTTGGCGTGGAAAGCGGCGTCACCTGCGTGGTGGATGCAGGCAGTACTGGCGCGAATGACATTGACGATTTCTGGCAGCGCACCCGAGCGGTGAGCACGCAGGTTTACGCGCTGCTGAATATCGCACGCACTGGCATCATTACCCAAAATGAACTGGCGGACATGACGCAGATTGATCGCCAGGCCATTGCCGACGCGGTAAAACGTCACCCCGACTTTATTGTGGGGCTTAAAGCCCGTATGAGCAGCAGCGTAGTGGGCGAAAACGGCATTAAGCCGCTGGTCCTCGCGAAAGCTATTCAGCAGGAAAACGGCCATCTGCCGCTGATGGTGCATATCGGTAACAACCCACCCAACCTTGATGAGATCGCGGAACTGCTGACCTCGGGTGACATCATCACTCACTGCTATAACGGCAAACCCAATCGCATCCTGACACCCGACGGCGAACTGCGTGCCGCCGTCAAACATGCGCTGGCACGCGACGTACGGCTTGATGTCGGCCACGGCAGCGCCAGCTTTAGTTTCGAGGTCGCGCGTGCGGCCATCGCACAGGGCATTTTGCCTGACACCATCAGTTCGGATATTTACTGCCGTAACCGCCTCAATGGACCGGTTTATACCCTGGCCCATGTGATGTCGAAGTTTTTCAATGTCGGCATGACCCTGCCACAGATTATCGCCTGTGTGACTCACCAGGCAGCCAGCGGCCTGTGTTTACGCCACAAAGGCCGTATTGAGCCCGGCTACGATGCCGACTTTACGCTGTTTACCGTCGCGCAAGAGCCGGTGTCCTTTGTAGATGCGGAAGGGCTGGCGGAACAGGGCGATCGTCACCTGATCCCCCTTGCCGCCATTGTCGCCGGCGAGTGCTGGATTACTGAACAAGGAAAAAAATACCATGTCTTCTCTGTATGAAAAATATGGCCTGAAGCAGGTCATCAACGCCTCCGGTCGTATGACCATACTGGGCGTTTCAACGCCATCGGATGAGGTGATCGATACGGTTAAGTACGGTCTGGCGCACTACTTTGAAGTAAAGGATCTGGTCGATAAAACCGGCGCGTATATTGCTAACCTGCTGAAAGTGGAAAATGCGCTGGTGGTCTCCTGCGCCTCGGCAGGGATAGCCCAGAGCGTGGCCGCCGTCATTGTGAAAGATGATGACTGGCTGCTGGATAATTTACACAGTGCACCGCTGACCGTGCCGCGCGACATCGTGGTGCCAAAAGGGCATAACGTGAACTACGGTGCGCCGGTGGGCAGCATGATCGCGCTGGGTGGGGGCCGGACGGTTGAAGCGGGTTACAGTAATGAATGCTCGGCTCAGCAGCTTTCCGCCGCGGTGACCGATCAGACGGCCGCCATTCTCTACGTGAAGTCACATCACTGCGTACAAAAGAGCCACCTGAGCGTTGCACAGGCCGCAGAAGTCGCACGTAAGCATGGTGTGCCACTGATTGTGGATGCCGCCGCCGAAGAGGACTTGCAGTGTTACTACCAGGCCGGTGCCGATCTGGTGATCTACAGCGGCGCCAAAGCGATTGAAGGCCCAACCAGCGGCCTGGTTATCGGTAAGCACCAGCTTGTTGAGTGGGTAAAGCGCCAGAGCAACGGCATTGGCCGCACCATGAAAGTGGGCAAAGAGGGGATTCTGGGGCTGACGCAGGCCATTGAGTCCTATCTGACTCAGCCGAAAGTGACCGGCGCACAGATGGTAGAAAAAATGACGCCCTTTATTAACAACCTCAATGGGCTGGACGGCGTAACTGCGCGCGTCGTCTGGGATGCGGCCGGACGCGATATTGCACGCGCCGAAATACACTTTGATGAAGCCAAAATTGCGCGTCAAACCGGCGATCTGGTTCAGGCATTGAAAAACGGTGATATCGCCATTTACTTCCGTGGCTACAAAGCGAATGAAGGCATTATCGAAGCCGACGTGCGTAGCGTCAGCGCTGAGCAGCTGCATATCATTTTTACCCGTATTCAGGCGCTGATAACCGGAGAACACTAATGACGCTTACCCCTGATTTTTATCAAGACCGGCTGTGCCTCAACGTGCTGGCCGGCTCAAAAGAAAATGCGCGCGCTATCTGGCAGGCGGCAGAAGGGCACGTTCTGGTCGGTGTGCTATCGAAGAATTACGCCAGTCATGACGCCGCAATCGCGGATATGCGCGACTATGCTGCGCTGATCAATAATGCGCTCTCGATTGGCCTGGGCGCGGGCGATCCCCGGCAGTCACGCATGGTCAGCGAGCTGGCCGCTGAGCTACAGCCTCAGCATGTTAATCAGGTCTTTACCGGCGTTGGCACCAGCAGAGCGCTGCTTGGCCAGTCGCAAACGGTGGTGAACGGCTTGCTCTCGCCGACGGGGACGCCAGGAAAAGTAAAAATTTCGACCGGTCCGCTCAGCTCACAGCGCAACGACGGCATCGTGCCCATCGACACCGCCATCGCCATGCTGATCGATATGGGCGGCAGCTCGGTAAAATATTTCCCCATGGGCGGTCTGGACAGGGTGGAAGAATACCGCGCCGTGGCGGAGGCCTGTGCACAGCAGGATTTTTGGCTGGAGCCGACAGGCGGGATCGATCTGGCAAATTTTAGCGAGATCGTAAAAATTGCGCTGGATGCGGGCGTCAGCAAGGTGATCCCGCATATTTACAGTTCGATCATTGATCAGGCCAGC
This sequence comes from Pantoea sp. SGAir0180, assembly GCF_043546245.1. Lineage (NCBI taxonomy): Bacteria > Pseudomonadati > Pseudomonadota > Gammaproteobacteria > Enterobacterales > Erwiniaceae > Pantoea > Pantoea sp. SGAir0180. The sequence continues at coordinate 4,287,741 of NZ_CP028071.1, forward strand.
GGTGAAACCCGCGTGGATGACGTCAAACAGCTTCTGGCAATGAGCAAGTCCTTGCTGGCCTGACGTAGGTTGTGCGCTGGCGCAGAAAACTGTGGCCGGCGCGCCCTTTCCTGGACGTACAGCCGCGTTTCCTGCACTCTGTTAATGTTGCTCTTTTCTTCATTCAGTCAGGTAAACCGACGTGAGATTTCCTAATCAGCGCCTTGCGCAACTGTTTGACGCTTTGAAAAACGAAACCTTGCCTCAGGACGAGCTGGCCCGGCGCTTTGCCGTGTCAACGCGTACCGTACGCACGGATATCACCGCCCTGAATGCCTTACTGGAACAGCACGGCGCGCAGTTTGTGTTGAATCGCGGGGCCGGCTATCAGCTTAAAATTGCCGACGCGCAGCGTTTTACTATTCTCCAGCAGCAAACGCGTGCCCCTCTCCGGGTGCCGCGTACCTCTCAGGAGCGGATCCGCTATCTGCTGGTGCGCTTCCTGACCGCCGCCTATTCGCTGAAACTGGAAGCGCTGGCAGAAGAATGGTTTGTCAGCCGCGCGACCTTGCAGAATGACATGGCCGACGTACGTGAATGGCTCGGACGCTACCAACTCAGCATTGAAAGCAAACCGCACCACGGCATGAAACTGTTTGGCAGCGAGGTGGCGATCCGCACCTGCTTAACCGATCTGTTGATCGAGATCGATCAGTCGCAGCCAGACAGCCCGCTGATCACGCCGGAATCCCTGGAAGGTGGCCTGCTGGAAAGTCTGGAACCGTGCCTGCAACGCTGTTTTGCCCAGCACCATATCCGTCTCAGTGACGAAGGTGAACGCTATTTACAGTTTTACTGTGCGGTGGCGGTCCGGCGCATCAGCGAAGGTTATCCGGTTAACGATCCCGCGGACACGGAACAGATGGACGATGCGATACGCGACGCGGCACAAACCCTGATTCACTCGCTACTGCCGCTTATCGGCAAGCCCGTTTCGCCGGCGGAGGAGAGCTGGCTACAGGTTAATATCGCTGCCCGGCGCATTCAGGACAGCGCACCCAGCACGATCAATGCGGATGACGCGGATGCGCTGGTCGACTATCTGCTCAGCTTTATTAACACACACTACTATTACGATCTGCAGAACGATCCTCAGTTGCGTGCCGATCTGCTCACCCATATTAAAACCATGATCACGCGGGTGCGTTATCAGATCCATATTCCCAATCCCCTGTTAAGTAATATCAAGCAGCACTATCCGATGGCCTATGACGTAACGCTGGCGGCGGTTTCCAGTTGGGGCAAATATTCGCCTTACGTCATCAGTGAGAATGAAATTGGCTTCCTGGTGCTGCATATTGGCGTCGGGCTGGAGCGCCATTACAACGTGGGCTATCAACGTCGCCCTCAGGTGCTGCTGGTGTGCGACAGCGGGAATTCCACGCTGCGCATGATTGAAGCGATGCTGCTGCGAAACTATCCCCAGTTGCAGGTAACCCAGTGCCTGTCTCAGCGCGAATACGAAGCACGTCAACGTATTGAAGAAGACTTTGTCATCTCTACCGCGCGGGTCAGCGAAAAAGAAAAACCGGTGGTGGTGGTGGCGCCGTTCCCGACCGAATTCCAGCTGGAGCAGATTGGTAAGCTGGTGCTGGTGGATCGTACCCGCCCCTATATGTTGGAGAAATTTTTTGATGCCCGGCATTTTCGGATTGTTGATGCGCCCATGAGCCAGTCGGATCTGTTCCGGTTATTATGCGATCAGCTTGAGAATGAAGGGGTGGTGGATGAGGCTTTCTTTGCATCCGTGGAGGAACGCGAAGCCATTGTCAGTACCATGCTGGGCGAGGGCATTGCGCTACCGCACTCGCTGGGGCTCATGGCCCGGGAAACGGTCGTCTACACCGTGCTGGCTCCACAGGGTATTCCGTGGGGCGACGATACGGCTTACGTGATTTTTCTGCTGGCAATCAGTAAAAGCGAGTATGAAGAAGCCATGGCAATTTATGACCTTTTCGTCACGTTTATGCGTGAGCGGGCGATGACGCGCCTGCGCGACAGCACTGACTTCAGCAGTTTTAAAACCGTGGCGCTGGACTGCCTGAGTCGGCTGTAAGTGGGGGCAAGGTGGGCTGGATAGCGTCCAGCCCGTTATCAGTGTTTCTTTGCTAACAGGCGGGGGATTTCGCGCAGGCACCAGGCTTTCGCTTCGCCCATACTGTCACGACGCCAGGCCATGATGATGTCCACCTCGCGAGAATATTCCGGGCTGACGACCCGTAACCGCCCCTCCGCGATATCCTGCTCTACCATGTTATAGGGCATGGTCGCCACGCCTAAACCGGCCAGAAGCGCACGCCGCTTATCGTCCATCGTACTGACGGTCAGGCGTTGCTGTTTATCCAGCAGCTGTACGGTCAACACCGGCCTTTCGCGTGCGGTATCGGCCACGGCAATCCCCCGATATTTTACCCGGGTGACCTCTGAAAGCGGCTCGGGTTCGTTATGAATAGGATGGTCAGGGCTGGCGACATAAACGCTGACGATGCTGTAGAGTTTGCGGGTATTGATCTCAGTTGAGGCGCGAAAGTGCATATCCGGTGCGATAACGATATCTGCCCGCCCCTGTTCCAGCCTTTCCCAGGCACCTGCCAGCACTTCTGTCATAATGGATATCTGGGTGTTAGCCTTGTCAGCCAGCTTTGTAACCAGCGGGAACAGCGCATCGGTAGGGACAAGGGCTTCGGTCACGATGGTCAACTGCGTTTCCCAACCGCGCGCCAGCGCTTCGGCATCGGTCGTGAGTTTGTCAGCGGCTTCCAGCAACACCCGACCGCGCTCAAGCAGCATGCGTCCGACATTCGTAAACTTTGTGCGATGGCCAGAGCGGTCAAACAGCACCACATCCAGCTCCTCTTCCAGTTTCTGCATGGTGTAACTGAGTGCCGAGGGCACGCGCCCTAACTCATCGGCGGCGGCGGCAAAACTGCCCCGGCGATCGATAGCATCCATCACACGTAAAGCTTCAAGGGTTAACGCACGGTCTTTTGCCATCCTGGTTCTCTGTCAGGAAATTTGAATATGCCCGGCAGATTAACTGGCTAACAATCCGGCGTCCAGACTTTTACCATAAGGGAATCATACCCGTCGTCGATTCTTGCCGACGGATGCAGGAGGTAAACAATGATAACCACACGCAGTGCATCCGATTGTGGTCAGGCTGATTATGGCTGGCTACAGGCACGCTATAGTTTCTCTTTTGGCCACTATTTCGATCCCAAATTAATGGGTTATGCCGCTTTACGTGTTTTGAACCAGGAAGTGCTGGCACCCGGCGCGGCGTTTCAGCCGCGCACCTATCCTCAGGTGGACGTGTTGAATATTGTCCTGCAGGGTGAAGCGGAGTACCGCGACAGCGAAGGCAATCACATTACCGTCGGTGAAGGTGAGGCACTGCTGCTCTCTGCCCAGCCGGGCGTGAGCTACAGTGAACTGAATCCCAGTAAAGAGCGCTCACTGACCCGCATGCAGCTCTGGCTGGCGGCCTGCCCGGAACGGGAAAACGCACGTATGCAGAAAATCAGCCTGACCGCAGGAACGTGTTCGCAACTGGTGGCTTCGCCGGATGGCCGCGACAACAGCTTGCAACTGCGTCAGCAGGTCTGGATCCACCAGCTTGAGCTGGCGGCTGGCGAGCAGCATCTGGTGCCGCTGCATGGCGCGCGCGCCTATCTGCAGTCGATCCATGGTTCGCTTGAAGCCTCTGCAGGTGCATCGCATCAGGAAACGCTCGGCTGTGGTGATGGCGCGTTTTTGCAGGAAGAGCAGCAATTGTGGCTGGCTGCCCTCACACCGACGCGGGCGCTGGTAATCGATATCCCTGTCTGACGCGCTTCTGCTGGCGTGGCGTTGTGGCGGTATCACAACAGTGGATATCCTCGCAAAGACGGATAGCCGACAGCGAAGGGCGAAGTGGTGTGCATCAGCCAGGTCATGGGATCAGACGCCAGAAACGAGAAAAGCCGTCCCTGAAAGGGGACGGCTTTTTTATTCACGCGATTCAGGCAGGCAAGACCACCCTGACCTCCGCGTTATTTCACCATGGTAAAGGCCGTGGTGACGTGTTTCACCCCGCTTACCCGGCTGGCAATATCCGCAGCGGCTTTCGCTTCTTCCGGCGTGACCAGACCCAACAGGAACACCTCACCGTTTTCAGTGGTCACCTTCACGCTTGATGATTTCACCTGATCGCTGCCCAGCAGCTGCGAGCGGATCTTCGTGGTGATCCAGGTGTCAGCGGAGGACGTACCCAGACTGACTTTCGGCCCAATCCGAATCTCGTTATAGACTTCGGTGGCACCGTCAACGCCCATGGCGATCTGTTTCGCGCGGTTAGCGACTTCCTGATTCGGTGCCTGGCCGGTCAACAGAACCTTGCCCTGGTAGGCGGTGGCAATGACGCGGGCATCGGTTTTGATTTGCTGATCTTTAGCCAGCGCATTGCTGACGCGTAACTCCAGCGTGCCATCATCAACCTGCGTGCCCACAGAGCGGGGATCGGTGGCGGTTTTGGTCGCGACAGCGGCACTACCGGCCACCACCGCGACGCAGCCTTGCAGCAGCATGGCGGTTAAAACAATGGCTACAGCGTTCAATGCTTTCATGGGTGCTCCTTCCGTCATTCCTGGTGGGGAAACAAGGTGTTATCAATCAGATCGCACAAACAGTTGAGTGTTAACATATGCATCTCCTGAATGCGAGCACTGCGATGTGAAGGAATACGAATTTCCACATCCTGCGGTCCCAGCAATCCGGCTAATTCTCCCCCATCATAACCGGTAAGCGCAACGATCGTCATATCGCGCGTAACGGCGGCCTCGACAGCCTTGACGATGTCACGCGTATTGCCGCGGGTCGAGATGGCGAGCAGCACATCACCGTTTTGCCCGAGCGCGCGCACCTGCTTGGCATAAATCTCATCATGCAGGCGGTCATTACTGATCGCAGTCAGCATGACGTTATCCGCACTTAAAGCCAGCGCAGGCAGGCTGGGGCGTTCGGTTTCAAAACGATTGATCATGCTGGCGGCAAAATGCTGTGCGTTGGCGGATGATGCGCCGTTACCGCAACTCAGTATCTTGTTACCGTTGAGAAGGGACTGCACCATGGTCATTGCTGCACGTGAGATGGCATCAGGTAATGCCTCAGCCGCAGCGATTTGAGTTTGGATACTTTCAGTAAAACACGCTTTAATTCTTTCCTGCACACGACCACCTGGTTCTAAACGTCTGCATTAAAGGCATTGGGCAACCATTCGAGCGCCGGGCCTGTAATGGCGATGATGTCGAAACGGCAATTCACTGTTTCAAAACTGCCGCCGCGTTGCGCCAGCCAGAGAGAGGCAGCACGCAGCAGCTTGTGTTGTTTCTGTCGGGTAATGCTGGCCAGACTGCCGCCGAATCGTGCGTTACGGCGGTAACGCACTTCGACAAACACCCAGCATTGGTTGTCTCGCATTATCAGGTCAAGTTCACCTGCGCGATAGTACACATTGCTGGCGACCCATGTTAACCCCGCCCGCTCAAGATAGCGGCGGGCGCGTTGTTCATATTCGGCACCTGTACGGCGGCGGTTTAGCTGGCCGGTACGATATTGCCCTGACGATACTGGTTCCATGTCAACTTCCTGTTGATCACGCAATCAGGCGTCGCGCTGAGCTTGCCGGTATTGCCATCAAGAGAGAAGCCAGGCACCTGACGCATCTGATTGAAGTGGTTAGCCAGCGTCCAGGCATCCATCCCCATGGCATACAGGCGCACCAGTGAATAATCGTTGTTAAACGACCGGGCGGCCTGCTGCATCAGGCCTGGATTGGCGCCGGACAGCAGAGGGATATCGCTGTACTGCAGGCCTTCCATTTCCAGACGGAAATCCGGGCCTGCGCCAGCCTGAGCACTACGGGAACTGGCGTAGAGCGCGACGTTACTGCGGCTGCCGGTGCGCATGCTGATCATCGGTTTAATCAGCTGCAGTTCATCCTGCGTCGACACGATATAGGCCGCATCTACCGCACCCGACTCGCTGGCTGCCGGTGCGCTGGTTTGAGGGGCCGGTATAGTCAGCCCTGCAACGGACACGTTCTGCGGTTGGGACGCAGAAGGGATAACCACCGGCGTCCCGCTCATGCTGATTCCTGCACCGCTGTTGATGCCCTGCTTAAGCTCTGAAACCGAACCGAAACGCTGCTGGAGCACGGTGCCACCGCCCAGTGACTGCCACTCTTTCGCAAAGGCCGTTGCGACGCGATCGCCCAGGCCATTACGCGGGAGCAACAGCAGCGGCTGGCGCTTACCCTGATCCCAGATATGGTGAGCCGCATCGCGCGCTTCATCTTCTGGCGACAGCGCAAAGTAGCAGATATTGGGATGGTTCTGGATGTGTTCCGGCTCATTCAGGGCCAGAACGTTCAACGGTGTCTGGCTGTTGGCGACGGTTTCGACGTTGTTTTTCAACAGCGGGCCGACGACCAGTGTCGCGCCATCCTGTTGCGCCTGCTGCATCACCTGGGCGATGGGCTGGCTGCTGGTGTCATAGACTTTAACCTGCGCATTACTGGCCGGTTGCGCCGACGGCTGTTGCTGCTGTTGAGGCTGCTGGGCGGTCGTGGCAGGTTGCTGCGCCGTGCCCGTCTGCGTTGTTGCCGTAGGCGCGGCTGAGGGGCTGACAACCGTGTTGGCATCAGCAGGCTGCTGCTGATTCATCGCGATGGGATCCTGTGCGCTGCCCGGCGTTGCCTGAGGTGCCGCCGGGATAACACCGTTCTTCGCGTCGTTGAAGCCTTTCTGGATGGCGCTGGCAAACATCTGAGCCTGACCGTTGAGTGGCAGCAGCAGCGCGATGGTGCTGGTGGACGCTTTGGTGAAGTTCTGCACTTGGCTCAGCTGCGTCGGCAAGGTTTTGGACGCGGGATTGTCGGGATAGCGCGTCTGCCAGTCTTTAATGGCCGACTTAAGCATGTTGGCATCCTGCGCATTGGCGTGCCAGGCGGTCAGCAGATCCAGCCAGCCCTGCAGGATGTTTTCATCGGCATTGATGACCAGCGCGTTCATGTCTTGCTGTGACAGTTGCGTCAGTGCCTGCCAGGTTGCATCAATGTTCTTCTGACGTGCGTCACCCTTCAGCAACGGTTCCTGGGCAATGTAGGCACGGAGCAGGGCCAGAGAGGTTTTCCCCTGTGCGCTGGCGATCTGCAAATCGTAGTAGCGCGCCAGTTGATCCTGAGACAGTTCACTGGTTTTCACCTGGCTCAACAGTTGCTGCGCGTCAGCCACTTTTTGCTGTCCAATCAGCGACTGGGCTTTCAGCAAGCGTAATTCCTGTTGCTGTGTTGAGGACAGTTGATTAGGCAGTTCGCCAATCGCCTGGTCGGCCTGAGGATATTTTCCCTCTTTTAACAAGGCGCGGATTGCGAGTAATTGCCAGTCGGTCTTGCTATCATCGCTGCTTTGCTGCACCTGTTGCAGATAGTAAGCAGAATTATTGGTGGCTGGCCCCTGAATGTCTACGGACTGGCTTTTGGGACCCTGGCCACTACACGCGGCTAAAATCAGACCAGCAAGAAGGACAGGCACAAAGCGTCCTGCTTTATGACGAACGATTTTTGAAGGAAGCATACTGTATCCAGTGATGTTTTTTTCAAGATGCTCAATATTAAATCGGCAATTCGGATGAAACAATGAAACAACTCGATCGGGCAGACATTTCCGCCAGCACGCTTTACATCGTGCCAACCCCAATAGGTAATTTGGCTGACATTACCCAGCGGGCGCTAGCGGTACTTTCCAGCGTCGATCTGGTCGCAGCGGAAGATACACGTCATACCGGACTGTTGCTACAACATTTCGCCATCAATGCGCGACTCTTCGCACTTCATGACCACAACGAACAGCAGAAAGCAGACATCCTGCTCGCCAGGCTGCAACAGGGAGAAAGCATAGCTCTGGTTTCTGATGCTGGCACGCCGTTGATCAACGATCCCGGTTACCACCTGGTTCGCCGCTGCCGGGAGGCCGGTATTCGCATCGTTCCTTTACCGGGTGCCTGTGCAGCGATTACAGCATTAAGCGCAGCGGGATTGCCGTCTGATCGTTTCTGTTACGAAGGGTTTCTGCCAGCCAAAACCAAGGCACGCTGTGATGCGCTGCGGGCCCTTGCCGACGAGCCACGCACCTTAATTTTTTATGAGTCGACTCACCGTCTGTTAGACAGCCTGCAGGACATGGTGACCGAGCTGGGTGCCGATCGTTATGTCGTGCTGGCGCGTGAGCTGACTAAAACCTGGGAAAATCTCAATGGTGCGCCCGTGGCGGAACTGCTGTCCTGGGTCAAAGAGGATGAAAATCGCCGCAAAGGTGAGATGGTGCTGATTGTGGAAGGCCACCAGCCTGATGAAGAGGCTTTGCCAGCGGAGGCCTTGCGCACACTGGCCCTGTTACAGCAGGAATTGCCTCTAAAGAAAGCGGCCGCCCTGACAGCGGAGATTCATGGGGTGAAAAAGAACGCCCTCTATAAATATGCGCTGGATCAGCAGGCGTAAGCCGCCTGTTTTGCCTGCGTGACAGCGCCGGCTAAACGCTCTATAATGCGCGCCGAAGCTGACCAGACAGTCGCCGCTTTGTCGTCGTCCCTCTCTGAGGGAGACGGGCAAAGGGGAGGAAAGTCCGGGCTCCATAGGGCAGGGTGCCAGGTAACGCCTGGGGGGGAAACCCACGACCAGTGCAACAGAGAGCAAACCGCCGATGGCCCAGCAATGGGATCAGGTAAGGGTGAAAGGGTGCGGTAAGAGCGCACCGCGCGGCTGGTAACAGTCCGTGGCACGGTAAACTCCACCCGGAGCAAGGCCAAATAGGGGTTCACATGGTACGGCCCGTACTGAACCCGGGTAGGCTGCTTGAGCCAGTAAGCGATTACTGGCCTAGATGAATGACTGTCCACGACAGAACCCGGCTTATCGGTCAGTTTCGACTTATTCATGCAAACCCCGCGCAAGCGGGGTTTTTGCTTTATGGCGCAGCTATGCAGGCTTTGCTGTCTCCATCAGGCACAGGGGAAAGACGCGCACGACGTTGCCACGGGAGCCACTGTTCGGCGCGAGTCACACAGGATGGTTTGACGATGCCGTGGTAAAAAAATGCGGCAGGGCGGTTCTGTACGGGCGTCCGGGCTATACCCTTCGATCGGGGAAATAAGCGGCCGGTTGCCAGAGGGTGTGTTTCTCAGGCAAATCCCATGCAATTTCTCGCCAATGCCCTATACGCTCATCCGATGTGTTACATGATGGCTTGCCATCTGTTTGGGAGGCAACGATTTCTCTCGTCTATAGTTGAAGGCAGCTCGCCAGACGTCACTGATTTTATGTTTTGCCCCATTGGGCACGCATTCATTGAATGAAGATTAAAAAAACAGGTGGATCATGGTTACAAGAAGGGATTTATTAACGTATTCCGGGGCGTTTGCTGCCTTATCTGCTTTAGGCATTTCTCCCGGCGCGATGGCAGCAGGTGTGCTCAAACTGGGTAACAGCGAAACATTTAATTTTCAGACATTGATTGCCCGGGCTAAAGCGCTGGCAGCCAAACCTTACGAAAAACCCACCGAATTCGATCCGTCATTGTTGTCCAACATCACCTATGACGCCTACATGAAGACCGTGTACAAACCGGAATATGCCCTGTTCAAAAATGCCGGGCGTTTTCCTGTCACCTTTTTCATGGTTAACGGCCTGCACCGCATGCCGGTGAAAATGCACGTAGTGGAAAATAACGCCGCGCGCGAAATCATTCAAAATATTGATTACTTCACCACGACGGATAAAAGCGTCAGGTTGCCGACGCTGGAAGGAAACGTATTTTCGGGTTTCAGAGTGCTGGCAAGCCAGGACGCGTTAAAAACCAATCCCCAAAATGACTGGATTTCCTTCATGGGGGCGTCCTATTTCCGCGCTATTGGTGAATTAGGGCAGTTTGGTTTGTCCGCTCGCGGTATTGCCCTGAATACCGTCCAGCCCGGTGTGGATGAAGAGTTTCCTGATTTCACGGATTTCTGGTTCGAAGCGCCGAAAGATGACAGCAAAAACCTCACGGTCTATGCCCTGCTCAACGGGCCGAGCATAACGGGTGCCTACAAGTTTATCCTGCATCGTGGCAAAGGCGTGGTGCAGGACGTGGAATGCACGCTTTTCCTGCGTAAGGATATTCAGCGTTTCGGCATCGCGCCTCTGACGTCCATGTACTGGTTCTCAAAAACGGTCAAGGGGGCTGCGACAGACTGGCGTCCCGAAGTGCATGACTCCGATGGTCTGGCAATGTGGACCGGCAGCGGTGAACATCTCTGGCGACCGCTGAACAATCCGTTGCGTGTGGTCACCTCAAGCTTCCACGACGAGAATCCGCGAGGCTTTGGATTACTGCAGAAAGACAGGAATTTCGACAGCTACCTGGATGCTGCGCACTACGAGCGTCGCCCGGACCTGTGGGTCGAACCGCTAGGGAAATGGGGCAAAGGATCGGTACAACTGGTGGAAATACCGACCGATGACGAAATCTACGACAATATCGTCGCCATGTGGGTGCCGGATGCGCCAGCCAAAGCGGGTGATGAACATCATTTCCATTACCGGCTGCACTGGCTGTCCGATGAACCTTATCCCTCAACGTTGGCGCGCTGTGGTGCAACCCGACTGGGACGCGGCGGCGTGCCGGGATCTGACCGTCCGCATGACAGTCGTAAATTCACCGTTGAATTCCACGGTGGCAACCTGAATCACCTGCCGTCAGGCGTTGCGCCGGAAGCCGTGCTGTCAGCCTCGCGCGGGACGTTTGAGAACGTGCTGGTCTCTAAGCTGCCTGATGACTCCGGCAACTGGCTGGCGCAGTTTGATTTGGTGGCGGGGGACGGTGACCCGGTGGAGCTGAAGCTTTATCTGAAAGCGCAGGAAAACGTGGTATCTGAAACCTGGTGTTATCAGTACCATCCGTTTAACTCCCCCGCGAAGCCCTGGCCGGTCGCCTGCGACAAGAAGTAATATCCTCATCACGCCCACTCACCCGGTGGGCGTTTTTTTCGCGCACTCATCCCCTGTTTTTATCCCTGCTGGCAAGAAAATGCCCAGTATTGCCGGGCAGGGCGCCATCGGTCTGGCGATGCCTGACGAACTTTTCGGTGTCGGTTTCGCCATGGGCGGAGGGCCGGTAGGGTGGCTGCCCTGAGATCAAGGAATCCAGCGTTTACCGTTAACGGTGCGCAATCTGTTGATCCTGACGGTATGGCAGCCTCCATTTTTGCTGGTACCATGACGCCCCATTGTTGTACTCGGGTACCCTTGCGGATGGCCGCGATGTCGCCTGTTCGGGTGAACTCACCTTCGCGGTTATGAACGAACAGGTCGATCAGAAGGGGTGACTAAGTGAAGGCGACATTCGTAAGTGTTTGATTGAAAAGACTCAGCGAAACCAGATGGTTACGGAAAGCGTCAGTGCGTTAGCCTGCGCTGCGTCGCTCAGCGGCAACGTGGACCATGACATTCAGGGGCGGAAAACCGTTTACACGCTCTCTGGCGGCAATATTGATTTGTCCCGGGTTTCGGGTCTCGCTGACGCATAAAGGATAAGTTATGAGTAATTCTGAAAATATTCTCAACCGGGAAAAAGCGTCGATCTGGCGTCAGTCCGATACCACATGGACACTGGGACTTTTTGGTACCGCCATTGGGGCAGGGGTCCTTTTCTTTCCTATCAGAGCGGGCTATGGCGGCCTGATCCCCATTCTGATTATGTTAGTGCTGGCGTATCCGATTGCCTTTTTCTGCCACAGGGCACTGGCTCGCCTGTGCCTGTCCGGCAGTAACGTATCGGGCAATATTACCGACACCGTAGAAGAACACTTCGGTAAAACCGGCGGCGTGGTCATCACCTTCCTCTACTTTTTTGCCATTTGCCCGCTGTTATGGATTTATGGCGTCACCATCACCAACACGTTTATGGCGTTCTGGCAATATCAGCTACTGTTGCCCGCACTTAATCGTGGCGTCGTCGCGCTGTGTCTGCTGCTGCTGATGGCGTTTGTGATTGGGTTTGGTAAAGATTTGATGGTCAAAGTGATGAGCTGGCTGGTGTTTCCGTTTATTGCCAGTCTGGTGCTGATTTCACTGTCGCTCATCCCGTACTGGAATCGCGCCGTTATCGATCAGGTTCACCTGAACGATCTGGCCTTTACCGGGCATGATGGCATTCTCGTCACGGTATGGCTTGGCATTTCTATCATGGTGTTCTCGTTTAACTTCTCGCCCATTGTGTCTTCTTTCGTGGTGTCGAAACGGGAGGAGTACGAGCCGGAAATGGGCCGGACCTACACAGAAAACAAGTGCAGTCAGATTATCTCCCGCGCCAGCATCCTGATGGTGGCAGTGGTCATGTTCTTTGCCTTTAGCTGTCTGTTTACCTTGTCGCCGCAGGACATGGCGGATGCCAGGGCACAAAATATTCCTGTGCTGTCTTATCTGGCGAATCACTTCTCCAGTATGGCGGGTGAAAAGTCTACCTTTTCCACGGTGCTGGAATACAGCGCGTCGGTCATCGCCCTGGTCGCGATTTTTAAATCCTTCTTTGGCCACTATCTGGGCACGCTGGAAGGGCTGAATGGGTTAATCATCAAGTTCCGCTACCACGGTGATAAAGACGCCGTGTCCCATCGTAAGCTGAACACCGTAAGTATGGTCTTTATTATGGGGTCCACCTGGCTGGTGGCGTATCTCAATCCCAATATTCTTGACCTGATCGAGGCGATGGGTGCGCCCATTATCGCCTCGCTGCTGTGCCTGTTACCGATGTTTGCTATCCGCAAGGTTCCGGCGCTGGCGAAATATAAAGGCCGTGCTGACAACGTTTTCGTGAGCGCGATTGGCGTGCTGACGATTTTGAATATTGCGTATAAGTTTTTCTGACGGGCCGCGCAGCCGTTTTGACCTGACATGTCCCCCATGTCAGGTCTGCGTCATCCTGTTAACCGCGACCGTGAGGTTCATCCCAGTTGAACGCCGGGCCGACAGAGATTACGCCGTGCGGGTTGATGGTTTTATGGCTGCAGTAGTAGTGATGGCGAATATGGGCCAGATTCACGGTCTCAGCAATGCCAGGCATCTGGTAAATATCCCGCAGGAAACCGCTCAGATTCAGGTAGTCACTGATACGGTGACGGTCACATTTAAAGTGGGTGACGTAGACCGGATCGAAGCGCACCAGCGTAGTCCATAAACGTAAATCCGCCTCGGTCAACGTGTCGCCGGTCAGATAACGGTGCTGGCCCAGGATCTGTTCCAGACGGGACAGCGACTGAAAGAGTGCCGTAACCGCTTCATCATAAGCCGCCTGTGACGTGGCAAACCCCGCCTTATACACGCCATTATTGACCGTGTCGTAAATCCAGCCGTTGAGGTCATCAATCTTGTCGCGCAGTGCCGGCGGATAATAGTCGCCCGCACGTGCGCCCACGCCGTCGAAGGCGCTGTTAAACATGCGAATGATATCGGCAGATTCATTACTGACGATGGTATTCTGCTGCTTATCCCATAACACGGGCACGGTCACCCGACCGGTGTAGTCCTTATCCGCGTGCAGATAGAGCTGATAAAGAAATTCATTTTGATGCAGCTTGTCACCGGTTGCCGCCGGGAAGCTGTCATCGAAGGTCCAGCCATTTTCCAGCATCAGCGGATGCACGACTGACACATCGATCATGTTCTCCAGCCCTTTTAACTGACGCATCAGCAAGGTACGGTGTGCCCAGGGACAGGCAAGCGATACATAAAGATGATAGCGATCGCGCTCTGCCGCAAACCCGGCGTTGCCACTCGGGCCGGCGCTGCCATCCGGCGTGACCCAACTGCGCCATGCGGATTCCGAGCGCTTAAAACGCCCGCCGGTTGATTTTGTGTCATACCAGGTGTCATGCCAGACACCATCAATTAACTGGCCCATCTTGTCTCCACTCTCTGTCGTGCAATGAAATGTTCTCGTCTGATTAACCATAGGTGGTGATGCGCGACTGCGACAGCGTTGTGCGCGCATGGCGTCAGACATTTTGTGCCATCGTCTCAACGGCCTCTCACTGAGAGAAGGGTTGATGACGTAAACCGGTAACGATTCCTTTATGATGTCGGACATTCTGCCTGCCCCAGGCATCTCATTCCACCAGCCTGTCCGTGCGGAGAGGCGGAGAAAAAGGAAAGTGCAATGAAAGCCGTCGTCTTTGGATACCATGAAATGGCCTCTACCGGATTACAGGCGCTGCTGGATGCCGGATTCAGTATCAGTGCGTTGTTTACCCATGCCGATCCCGGCAACGCCAGACCATTTTATGGTTCCGTTGCTGAGCTGGCGCGTCGTCACGCTATTCCGGTATTTATCACCGAGGAGGTGAATACCGCCGAGTGGCAGGCCCGTATCGCCAGTTTCGACGCGGACTACCTGTTCTGCTTCTCCTACCGTCAGGTACTGAGCGAGGCCATTCTGTCTTCGGTAACAAAAGGCGCCTATAACGTTCATGCCGCGCTGCTGCCAGCCTACCGTGGCCGCGCCCATCTCAACTGGGTCATTATCAAGGGCGAAACCCGTACAGGCGTTACGCTGCACCGCATGATTAAACGGCCAGATGCCGGTCCCATACTGGCGCAGCAGGCGGTGGATATTCTGCCGGAAGATAATGCTCTGGCCTTGCATACGCGCTTAGTGGCAACGACGGGCAAGATGTTGCCGGGCTGGCTTAAGGCGCTGGTGGCGGGCGAGCTGACAGAAACACCGCAGGATGAACGGGCCGCCAGCTGCTGGGGCAGCCGCAAACCCGAGGACGGCGAGATCCACTGGCAGGACAGTGCCGTCAATATCCACAATCTGGTTCGGGCGCTGGACTTTCCCTGGCCGGGGGCGTTCAGCTTTACCCGCACGCGAAGGTTTACCGTCTGGCAAACCCGGGTGATGAACGGCGATAACAGCGGGCGTGCGGGTGAGGTTGTATCACTATCGCCCCTGATCATTCGCTGTGGACAAGGGCAACTCGAAATCCTGCAAGGGCAGGGCCCGGACGGTGAATCTGTTTCAGGCCGGGTTCTGGCCAGTCAGCTTGGGCTGGTGGTGGGCCAGCCCGTGAATGCCTGATGGGGCTCGTGGACGGCCTTATGCGGCTAGCCCAGTACCTGACCCGTAAGGTAGCCGACGGTCGCCGAAAAGCTCATTGCCAGCAGGCTCCAGAAGCAGATGCGCATGATACTTTTGCGTACGGGCGCATCGCCCGCTTTAGCTGCCAGGGCACCCAGTAGTGCCAGCGCCAGCAGGGCCGACAATGCAATCGCGGGCAGGGCGAAGGGCCCGGTAATGAGCAGGGCGACAGCAAACGGCAGCACGCTGCCGGAGGCAAAGCTGATAGCGGAAAACAGCGCGGCCTGAAGAGGTTTCGCGCTGCTGAAGTCGGTAATGCCCAGCTCGTCCCGGGCATGTGCGGCCAGGGCATCATGGGCCATCAGTTGCTCTGCTACCTGATGAGCCAGGTCAGCAGACAGCCCGCGCGCCTGGTAAATCGCCGTCAGTTCAACGGTTTCCGCCGCAAAGTCAGCCTCCAGCTCGGCTTTTTCTTGCTGCAGAGAGGCCTGTTCGCTATCTGACTGTGAAGACACGGAGACATATTCTCCCGTGGCCATCGACATCGCGCCGCCGACGATTCCCGCCAGCCCGGCGAGCAACACCGTGTGGGGGGCACTACTGGCTGACACCACGCCTGCCAGCAGGCTCGCGGTTGAGACAATCCCGTCATTAGCCCCCAGAACGGCCGCGCGCAGCCAGCCTGCGTGTTCTATTTTATGCGTTTCACTGTGTTGCATTCGTTATCCCTGTGATCAGCGACCCGACGGGTACGCTTATTTTCATCGTGCGAAAGCAGAATATGCAGCACGCCCATTGCACCGTGGCTGTAGAAATAGATTTCGACAAACGTGGTCAGGAACCTGTGCCAGTGCAGCACTGCATGCGTCAGACCCGGCGACGCGAACGATGTGCTGTTAAGTAAAAACCATAGCGCGCCTGAGCAGGCCACCACAAGCAACGCGCTAACGCCCAGCCCCTGTACGGTGGCAGCGATGCCGCCACTGTGCGCGTCGGGTAATTTCATGCGCGCCAGACAGGCGAGATCGTCCCGAATACCGCGGAAATCCAGCGTCAGCCACGAAAAGTACCAGTGTAAGCCGCGCTGCATGCGCATCCAGATCAGCATAGCGAATCCGGCGACAATCAGTAACAGGCCAGACAGGATATGAAACCAGGTGATCACCGTTTCCAGACTGTGCCCGCCCAGCGCTTCACGTTCGGTGAAACCGGAATTGATGATCTGGGAAAGGATGAGGACGGCAACGAAGAGATGGAGCCGTCGAAAAAAAGGCGCATCGTGATGAGGGAGCCACTGCCTGTAAGACATGTTCATAGTAATCCTGAAATGAAAAGAACAGGACACTATATTTTCATGCGTAGATTAGGCTTACCTTAAGCGTTTCTCCGCGGTACCGGAGAAGCGGCGAGACGGCAGGCAGCAAAAAAGCAAAACGCACCGGAAAAAGCAGCCGGTGCGTTCAGCTAAAGCGGGATTGCTGGCGGTGAATTAGCGCGCCAGAACACCCTGTGGCTTTTTACTGATCAGGCGATCGATGCTGTACGCGCCCGGTCCAACCAGACCTAACACCAGGAAACCGCCAGCGATAGACAGGTTTTTCATAAACATCAGCTGGTTCACGCCTTCGGCAAAGTTACTGTGAAACAGGAAGGCGGTCAGAATCGTGAAGCCCGCGGTGAACAGCGCGGTGAAACGGGTCAGGAAGCCAAACATGATCGCCAGACCGCCGCCAAACTCCAGCAGGATAACCAGTGGCAACATGAAGCCGGGGACGCCCATCGCTTCCATGTAGTGCTGTGTACCTGCATAACCGGTAATTTTGCCCCAGCCTGCGGTGATAAACAGAATGGTCATCAGGATACGGGCGGCCAACAAACCACTGTCTTCGAATTTTTTCATCATCTACTCCAACGCTATAAGTTTGCAAGGCAGGAATGCCCGCAGTGAATATTCCCGTTGGCCGCCTGATAGCAAACCGCTGGGCTGATAGCTGGAGATGATAGTCGCGAGGCGTGACAGTTGTAAGCGATATAAACTGTCGATGTTATTCAGTAAATCTGACAAAAAAAAGCCAGTCACAATGGACTGGCCTGGTGATGTCAGCGCGGGGGGAAGGTTGACTTAACCATGCGCCAGGTGCTCCACAGGCCAAAGCCGCGCTTGGCCCAGCGTAACAGGCGGTTGGGACTGCGGATGGAGTAAATCGCTAACGCGCTGCTGCCAATGGCCAGATAGCGTTTAAGGCTCAAAAAGGTAAACCAGCCACGGTCGTAAGGTGCCGTGATTTCGAGCCAGCCACGCCGCGCCGCGCTGAGATCAAGGCGCTGTTGCTGAACCTGTTTAAGCAACTCTTCTATACGCGCTTCACGTTCGCGGCGGCTCATTAGCGGTTATCCTCAAGCAAATCACGATCGTTGGCCAGCTCTTTACGCGTATGACGCAGCAGCGTCGACTGGCGTGATTTACGCAGTGTCCAGAGCCCAAAAATCAACGCCAGCAGGAACAGTACGCCGGTGGTGATGGCTATCGCCATAAGACGGTACTGCGCATCGACTGCCCAGATAATCAGCACCATCAGGCTCATCAGGCCAAAAGAAGTAAAAAGCATCGTCAGGCCAAGCATCAACAACATCTGTATCAGATTGGCCTTTTCTTCTTCCAGCTCTGCCACTGCCAGACGAACGCGTGTTTCGACCATACTGACCAGCGTCGTAACGATACGCTGACCAATCGTGATCACCCCTTTAGCTGGTCCGTGGTTCTGCTGTGAATCGGTCATGGTTAACGACGCGAGATCAGCATACCGATAGCGACACCGATCGCCGCGCCAATACCGACACCATGCCACGGGTTATCACGTACATAACCGTCTGCTTTTTGTGCCGCTTCGCGCGTAGTGGCTGCCAGGCGCTCGCCGGATTCACCTAAACGCTCGCGGGAGCTGTCCAGCGCCACGCGCGCTTTATGACGCAGTTTATCCAGTTCACTTTTCGATTTTTCTGTGCCGCTGCTCAGCACTTCTTCCAGCGTATCCGCCAGGTTTTTCAGCTCAGCACGCAAATGTTCCGATGATGTGTCTTTAGACATAAAATACTCCTTTAACATCAGTAGAGTGAATCCGATTAATAGGGCTCCGCCTGTAACTTCTTAAGCTCCTGGCGTGCTTCTTCCAGCTTATGTTCGCGTTTTGCTATCTTGTCCTTATCATGACCTTCATCGCGCTCTTCCTTGAGTTCGCGTTCACGCTCAGCCACTTTCTGTTTCTGCGCGTTGATTTTTTCCAGATGTGAAGCTTTCAGCTTTTTGTCCGTGCAGCCCGCGCGCACCTCAGTAAGGGCGCGCTCAAGGCCGTTTACCCGGCGCTGATTGTTATGCTTCTTCGCCATCTCAATTTCGTGCTGTATGTCCTGTTCTTTTTGCTGGCACAGCGATTCCGCCGCCATCAATGAACCTGAAAGCGAAAACAACACGATGCCCAGCAGTAATTTATTTTTCATTAGGCGTAGTACCTTCCATTGTTGCCTGATTTACATCAACGCGGCGCAACCGCTTCACGGTGTGCGTTGAAACCCGCCTTAGTTTAAGCATAGACATCAGGTGGAAAAAGTCCAAAGATCACCGATATACGGGGAAACGTTCAGCGCGCAGTCGATAAACGCTGAACGTATAAAGAAACGCGCATCAGGCGAGAGAGAGGTGAGGCGATTGATCGTGTTGCGCGACGATAAAGCCCTCAGGCAGCAAGCGACGCAACACTTTTTGCGCGGCCAGGCTCTGCTCTTCATTGTCGAAATGAATAACCAGCGCATCACCTGCGGGTGTGATGCTTTTGATGCGAATACCTTGCGCGCTCAACTGTTGGTATAAATAAAAGCCGTCCGGCATCGGGGCACCCGCATGCGAAACGCGAATCTGTACCACATTTTCATGGCGCATCAGACCGGGTACCAGGCTTATCGCAATCAGCGCGAATGCACCGCCAATCAACCAGGGCCGCCAGTGTTTAGGTATGGCCTGTAATGTTTTCATAAGCCGGTCCCCCGCTGATTTGCACGGCGCTTGCGCCAGAGAACAACCAGCGAACCGATTAATCCCACCACCAGTAACACCAGCGGCAGCATCATCAGAAAGAACATCAGCTCATCTTCATAACGCCGAAAAATAGGGGTTTTACCCAGCGCGAAGCCCAGAACGGTCAGAATCACCACCCACAGGAAGCCACTCATCCAGTTAAAAAACTGGAAACGGGCATTACTTAAACCGGACAGCCCGGCAATCGTGGGCAGTAAGGTGCGGACAAAGGCGATAAAACGGCCAACCAGTAAGGCGGATAATCCGTGGCGATGAAACAGATTATGGGCCCGCTGATGATAGCGGGCGGGAAGGTGTGATAACCAGTTTTGTACGGTGGGCGTATTGCCGAGCCATCGGCCCTGAATATAGCTGACCCAGCAGCCAAGGCTGGCACCTGTTGTTAAGACCAGGATCGTCAGCGGGAAGCTCATTGTCCCCTTGGCAATCAGCACGCCAACCAGAATCAGCAGACTGTCCCCGGGAAGGAAAGCGGCAGGCAGTAAACCGTTTTCCAGAAAAAGAATCATGAATAAAACGCCGTAAATCGCCCACACCAGTGTTGGATCAGAAAGCGTTTCATAATCCTGTTGCCATAAGGCATGCAGCAGCGCTTGCAAAATTTCCATCAATCATTCCCGAACATCATCGTTGAACATGTCCCACTGGGACTAAAGCGCAGACTGACAGTTAGTTATAAATTCTGGGGTGACCGTCTGAGCATGCGTGTCTGGATCCTTCCAGAACTGATTGTTAAATCAGCGATTTGATAAGCCCTTAACGCAAAAGGTAAGAAAAGGGTGATAACTGTAACAAAAATCCAGCTTCGGAGACAGAACTACTCCTAAACGAACAGGAGTTTTACCCTCTCCATTACGATGTAAAAAGGAGTTTTACATGTTCTGACACTATTGCAGATTAACTGACTGTTTTTAGGTCAGATTAGCGCTGAATCGTATCGGCATCAGGTAAGACAACCGGATTTTCGCTGAACATGTAGCGGTCGACATTAAATTCAAAATCGTCGGCGGTGGCATTAAATAACATCTGCTTAGTATTTTCGAGATGTTGCCACATTGCCAGCTTACTGGCGGCAGGATCTTTGCGGATGAGTGCTTTAAGAATCTGATCGTGATCGTCACACCAGCTGAGAATACTGCGCTGATCGATATGCTCGTGCAGTTTGAGCCAGTAGGGATTGTGTAACCGGTGCAGCCACATTTTTTCGACAATGGCCGCGAGGGCACTGTTCTGTGTGGACTGCGCAATACGAACATGGAAGTGCATATCCCATTCTGAGTCCCTGAAATGGTCCTCCTGACGGGCTTTCTCCTGAATCGCCATCAGGTCGACAATATCCTGACGCGTTACCTGCGTGGCGGCGAATTCGGCGACATTACTTTCAATCAGCTGACGCGCCTGAAGGAGTTCAAAGGGACCAAAGGTGGCGAACTCCAACTGACTGCTGGACTCAGCCACACGGGTTTGCTGCTGGCTGGCTATCACATGAATACCCGAGCCTTTGCGTACCTCAACATAGCCTTCTACTTCCAGCATGATGATGGCTTCGCGGACCACTGTGCGACTGACCTGCATTTCTTCGGCAATCAGACGCTCTGCGGGCAGCTTGTCTCCCACCTGATAAACGCCATTTTCAATGCGCCGTTTTAATTCGCTGGCCAGTTGTTGATAAAGTCGACGCGATTCGGTGAGGTCCATAGCACGATCCAAAGTAACAAGCAGATAAGTTGTTATACCACTTTGCTGTAACTGAAGAAAAGGGCTGGCGCAGGCCAGCCCGGGAGATTAGCTGCGAACGGGCGCAGCCTGAGAAGGCGAATGCGGCGTCTGCAGTTCCGACACCGGTTGATTTTTCAGGACGGTCCAGATGACGATGGCGCCCAGCAAATCAAACACGGCCAGCGCAGCGAACAGGGGACTGAAACCTAACGTATCTGCCAGCGCGCCAACCACCAGCGCAAACAGCGTGCTGGCTGTCCAGGCCGCCATACCGGTTAAACCATTGGCGGTGGCCACTTCATTACGGCCAAAAACGTCAGACGAGAGCGTAATCAACGCGCCAGAGAGCGCCTGATGGGCAAAGCCGCCAACACATAACAACGCGATGGCAACGTACGGGCTGGTGAACAAACCAATGGTGCCCGGGCCTATCATCAATATCGCGCCCATTGTGACCACCATTTTGCGCGACACGATCAGGTTTACACCAAACCAGCGTTGAAACAGCGGAGGCAGGTAGCCACCCAGGATACAGCCAAAGTCAGCAAACAGCATGGGCATCCAGGCAAACAGCGCGATCTCTTTCAGGTTGAAACCGTAAACCTTAAACATAAACAGCGGGATCCAGGCGTTAAAGGTGCCCCACGCAGGTTCGGCCAGGAAACGCGGCAGCGCAATGCCCCAGAACTGGCGGTTACGCAGGATCTGCAGTGCCGACATTTTGGTCGTGTTACCTGTCTGATGCTGCAATTCCTGACCTGAAATGATGTAGTTACGTTCTTCGTCGCTCAGCTTGTTTTGCTGCTTAGGATGCTTGTAGAACACCAGCCAGCACAGCGCCCAAATCATGCTCAGTACGCCTGCGATGATAAACGCCATTTGCCAGCTGTGCGCCACAATAGCCCACACGACCAGCGGCGGCGCGACCATGGCACCAATGGATGAGCCCACATTGAAGTAGCCCACTGCGACGGAGCGCTCTTTTGCCGGGAACCATTCGCTACTGGCTTTGAGCCCGGCGGGGATCATGGCTGCCTCGGCGGCACCGACAGCGCCGCGCGCCAGGGCCAGTCCGCCCCAGCTGCCTGCCAGCGCGGTCGCGGCGCAGAATGTGGCCCACAGTACGGCAAAGACCGCATAACCGACTTTGGTGCCTAGCAGGTCGAGCACATAACCCGCAACGGGCTGCATCACGGTATAGCAGGCGGAGTACGCCGCCACAATGTACGAGTATTGCTGGGTGGTGATGTGCAGCTCGGTCTGTAAGGTTGGCGCTGCTACGGCAATAGTGTTACGCGTCAGATAACCCAGTACCGTCCCCAGCGTCACCAGGCCAATCATATACCAGCGTAATCCTTTGATCTTACGCATTCTGTACCTCTTCCAGTTGTGTATGCGGTCAAACCGCTGTTGTTATCTGGAGCGGGACATCTCGTGATACAGCTCTGCTCACGCCCGCCGGCCCTGCCTGAGCGACCGTTATCTGCCTTGCCTTATGTCAGAAGTTTGTTACCTTGCGGTAAAGCGAGAGCCTAACTTGTTATACAACTTTAAAAGTTGAAAGCCATCACAAAAACCCGTAATCGCATGTGGGATACTGCAAACAGATGAGAACACAGCCAGTTAGCGCGCTGACGGCGCCAAAAAGGTCGCTTTTCGGGGGAAAAATCTCGCTTAAATGTGACCTGAGTCGTAAAAAAAACGGCAGTCAGTGAAAATTGGTATGATAACTTTGAGCCATTCAGGGTGTATCCCATAAGGAAGCTTTTTATGTCGCGTTTTATGACCGAGGATTTTTTGCTGGACACAGAGTTTGCTCGTCGTCTTTACCACGACTACGCCAAAGACCAGCCTGTCTACGACTATCACTGCCATTTACCGCCGCAACAGATCGCTGAAAACTACCGTTTTGCCAATCTCTACGATATCTGGCTGAAAGGGGATCACTATAAATGGCGCGCGATGCGGGCAAACGGCGTGGCTGAGGCGCTGTGCACCGGTGATGCCAGCGATCGCGAGAAATTTAATGCCTGGGCACGGACCGTACCGCACACCATCGGCAACCCGCTTTACCACTGGACGCACCTGGAGCTGCGCCGCCCGTTCGGGATTACCGGCGTCCTGTTGTCAGAAAAAACGGCGGATGAGATCTGGCAGCGCTGTAACGATCTGCTGGCTCAGGACGCTTTCACCGCGCGCGGTATCATGCAGCAGATGAATGTGAAAATGGTCGGCACCACCGACGATCCGCTGGACGATCTGGTGCACCATCGTGCGATCGCCGAAGACGGCAGTTTCAACGTTAAGGTGCTGCCAAGCTGGCGTCCGGATAAAGCGTTCAACATCGAAGCGGACACCTTTTTGCCGTGGATTGAAAAGCTGGAAAGCCTTACCGATGTCAGCGTGCAACGCTTCGATGATTTGCGTCAGGCGCTCAGCAAACGGCTGGACCACTTTGCCGCACACGGCTGTAAGATTTCCGATCATGCGCTGGATGTCGTGTGTTATGCCGAGGCCGATGAAACGACGCTGGACAGGATTCTGGCGCACCGTCGCAGTGGTGCCAAACCCGATGCACAGGCGATTGCCCAGTTCAAAACGGCGGTGCTGGTCTGGCTGGGCGGCGAGTACGCCCGACGCGGATGGGTGCAGCAATACCACATTGGTGCGTTACGCAATACTAATCAGCGCCAGTTCCAACTGTTAGGCGCGGACGTCGGTTTTGACTCCATTAACGATCAGCCTGTGGCAGAACCGCTGGCTCGTTTGCTGGGTGCGCAAAACCTCAATAATGCGCTGCCTAAAACGGTCCTTTATTGCCTGAATCCGCGTGACAACGAAGTGCTGGCAACTATGGCCGGCAACTTCCAGGGAGAAGGCCAGGCCGGGAAAATGCAGTTTGGCTCCGCCTGGTGGTTTAACGATCAACTGGATGGCATGCAACGTCAGATGACGCAGCTTGCCCAAATCGGTCTGCTGAGCCGTTTCGTGGGCATGTTAACCGACAGCCGAAGCTTCCTCTCGTATACCCGCCACGAGTATTTCCGTCGTCTGCTGTGCCAGATGATTGGTCGTTGGGTGGATCACGGCGAAGCCCCGGCCGATGAAGCCTTGTTAGGACAGATGGTGCAAAACATCTGCTTTAACAATGCGCGCGACTATTTTGGCATTGAGCTGGGAGCCTGATGATGACGCGGCTGAACCGCCACGACTTTCCCGGCGCGGTCTATCACGATCGCGTGATTCAGTTTGGTGAAGGCAATTTTCTGCGTGCTTTTATCGACTGGCAACTGGACTGGCTCAATGAGCATCAGGGAACGGATGCCGGTGTGGTGGTGGTCAGGCCGCGCAATCGCGCAGTCAGCGACACGTTAAATCAGCAGGACGGCCTTTATACGACCCTGGTTCGTGGCCTGAACGCGCAGGGTGAGTCGGTGAGCGAAAGCCGCCTGATCCGCAGTGTGAACCGTGAAATCCAGCCTTACACGCAGTTCGATGCGTTTATGGCGCTGGCGCGCCAGCCCGACATGCGCTTTGTTTTCTCGAATACCACCGAAGCGGGCATCGCGTTTAGCGAAACGGATCGGCTGACCGATTCGCCCGCCGCCAGCTTTCCCGGCAAACTGACGCAGCTGCTTTGGGCGCGTTATCAGCACGTTGCCGGTGACGAAAGCAAAGGCTGGCTTATCGTGCCGTGCGAGTTGGTCGATCATAATGGCGATATGCTGCGCGCGCTGGTGCTGCGCTATGCCGAACACTGGCAGTTACCGGACGCCTTTACACGCTGGGTAATGACAAGCTGTGCGTTCTATAACACGCTGGTGGATCGCATCGTCACCGGGTTTCCGGCCGACAGCGCTGCGCTTGAGGCACAACTGGGTTATCAGGATCACTTCCTGGTAGCGGGCGAGGTCTATTATCAGTTCGTTCTGCAAGGCCCCGCCGCGCTGTTTGACGAACTCAGGCTGACGGCGCTGGCACCCAACGTGCGCCGGGTTGAGGATATCGCCCCGTATAAAGCCCAAAAAGTGGCCATTCTGAATGGCGCGCACACCGCAATGGTGCC
Source organism: Pantoea sp. SGAir0180 (assembly GCF_043546245.1). NCBI lineage: Bacteria > Pseudomonadati > Pseudomonadota > Gammaproteobacteria > Enterobacterales > Erwiniaceae > Pantoea > Pantoea sp. SGAir0180. The sequence goes on from NZ_CP028071.1 coordinate 4,312,807, forward strand.
GGTGGCGTTTCTGGCGGGCCTGGAGAGCGTGGGCGAGGCGATGGAGGATACACAGGTCGCTGGGTATATTGACGATCTCCTGCGCAAAGAGATCATCCCTACGCTCGATTTGCCCGCTGATGAGCTTAACGCCTTCGCCGACGCGGTACTGCGCCGCTTTCGTAACCCCTTTATCCACCATGCGCTGCTGTCTATCGCTCTTAATGGCATGACCAAATTTCGCACACGTTTGCTGCAGCCATTACTGACTGCCCATCAGCAAACCGGTCAGTGGCCAACAAACCTGACGTTTGCGCTTGCCGCCCTGATCGCGTTTTACCGGGGCGAACAGGCAGACAAGCGCTGGACTTTGCAGGACGAGCCGTACTGGTTGCAGCGTTATGCAGAGAGCTGGGCTGCCGTCAGCGCACAACGTCTTTCTCCCGCGGCGTTGGTTCAGCAGGTTTTAGGTGAGGCATCGCACTGGGGACAGGATTTAACTCAGCTACCCGGCCTGACCGAAACGGTCAGCCACCATCTGCAACGCATTCTCGCGCATGGAATACGCGACGCGCTGAGCCACCGGAGATCATGATGCAAGACGCCATAAAAATTCATCCGCAGGACAATGTCGCCGTGGCGTTGCAGGATATCGACATCGGGACGTCAATTGCGCTGGCGGATCACCCCGTGACGTTACGACAGGCCGTGGAGCGGGGGCATAAGTTTGCCTTACGCTCGCTGGAGAAAGGCGAAACGGTCGTGAAATACGGGTTGCCCATCGCGCACACCACGCAGGCTATTGGGGCCGGAGAACGGGTGCATTCGCACAATGCACGTACCAATCTTAGCGATCTCGACCAGTACGACTACCAGCCAGAGCCGCCAGCCTTAACGCCTCAACCTGGCGATCGCGACGTGCAGCTCTACCGCCGCGCCAACGGTGAGGCAGGCATTCGCAACGAGCTGTGGATCTTACCGACCGTCGGCTGTGTTAACGGAATTGCCCGGCAAATTCTGCAGCGTTTCCTGAAAGAAACCCAGGACGCGGCCGGAACCGACGGGGCGTTTCTTTTCAGCCACACATTTGGCTGTTCACAGTTGGGTCAGGACCATGAGAACACCCGCACCATGTTGCAAAACATGGTGCGTCATCCAAACGCGGGCGCGGTGCTGGTGATTGGCCTGGGCTGTGAGAATAATCAGGTCGATGCCTTTCGTGAAACATTAGGGGCGTTTGAAAGCGACCGCGTTGCGTTTATGGTCTGCCAGCAGCATGACGATGAAATAGAAGCCGGGCTGGAACGCCTGCACGCACTGTACGAAAAAATGCGTCACGATCGCCGTACACCGGGCAAACTCAGCGAGCTGAAATTTGGTCTGGAATGTGGCGGCTCTGATGGCTTCTCAGGCATTACCGCCAATCCGCTGCTGGGGCGTTTTTCTGATCAGATGATCGCCAACGGCGGCACCACGGTGCTGACCGAAGTCCCCGAAATGTTTGGTGCCGAGCGCATTCTGATGGGGCGCTGTCGCGACCGCGCGACCTTCGATAAAACCGTGGCAATGATCAACGATTTCAAACAGTACTTTATCGATCACCATCAACCTATTTATGAAAATCCGTCTCCGGGCAATAAAGCCGGCGGCATCACTACGCTGGAAGAGAAGTCGCTCGGTTGCACACAAAAAGCGGGGCAAAGTCAGGTGGTGGACGTACTGAAGTACGGTGAACGCCTGACGGTACCCGGCCTTAATCTGTTAAGCGCACCGGGCAATGATGCAGTGGCGACCAGTGCCCTGGCGGGCGCAGGCTGTCATATGGTGCTGTTCAGCACCGGACGCGGAACCCCTTACGGCGGATTCGTACCGACCGTTAAGCTGGCCACCAATACGCCGCTGGCTGAAAAGAAACCGCACTGGATTGATTTTAATGCCGGAAGGCTGGTTGAGGGCATGAGCATGGAGGCGCTGCTGGCGGATTTCGTGGACACGATTGTGGCCATTGCCAACGGGCAACGCACCCGTAACGAACAAAATGATTTTCGTGAGCTCGCGATTTTCAAGAGCGGTGTGACGCTGTAAATCACAAGGGCGGCACCCATGCCGCCCTTGTTCCGTGCTTTTCCTTGCCGTGCCGTTACGGCTTATTCAGCTTCTTTTTGTCATTCTGACGGTTAACCCAGGCGTTGATCAGCAGCGTCGATGCCAGAATCGTTCCGACGATGCCCAGCGATATCGCTACCGGAATGTGGTAGATATCGACAATCAACATTTTTATACCGATAAAGACCAGCACGACAGCCAGACCATATTTCAGCATCGAGAAACGTTCCGCCACGTTAGACAGCAGGAAGTACATGGCGCGCAGACCCAGAATCGCAAACAGGTTTGAGGTCAGAACGATAAAGGGATCGGTGGTGACGGCAAAGATGGCCGGAATGCTGTCGACGGCAAAAATGACATCGCTCAGTTCGACCATGATCAGTACCAAAAGCAGCGGCGTCGCAAACAGCACGCCGTTTTTCCGCGTAAAGAATTTTTCCCCGTCCAGCGTATCGGTCATGCGCAGATGTTTACGCAGCCAGCGCACAACCGGTTTGTCACCTACGGCTGCATCGTTCTCTTTCGCCATCGCCATTTTGATACCGGTAAACAGCAGGAAGGCACCGAAGACATAGAGGATCCAGCTAAACTGCGTTACCAGCCAGCTACCCGCAAAAATCATGATAGTGCGCAAAACGATAGCGCCCAGTACACCGTAAATCAGGACGCGGCGTTGCAGGTTGGCCGGAACAGAGAAGTAGCTGAACAGCATCAGCCAGACAAAGACGTTGTCTACCGCCAGCGATTTTTCCAGCACGTAACCGGTCAGGAAAGCCAGCGTCTGACTGGTAGCCACGTCACGCCCGGCGGTACCGTCCAGATACCACCAGAACGCCGCACTGAACAGGAGCGAGACGGAGACCCAAATCAGCGACCAAACGGCAGCCTGTTTGAAGGACATGGTTTGCGAACCGCGACGGCCCTGCAGGAACAGGTCAATCGCCAGCATGATAAGTACTACAACCGCAAAACTGCCCCAGAGGAGTGGCGTACCTACAGTTTGCATAATCGTATCCTGTCTGAAATAAAAAAACGGCTGAGGTCAGAAGACGTCAGCCGCTTATTCTGTGTAAGCAAACCTCGCCTTCCGGCAAGGTCTCACTTACAACTCAGGAATGGATTCTGGGTTGCCTGATGACCGGATGCGTACGCAACGTAGTGACGATCAATCAGCTTACAAGTTACTCCCCTTTGCAAGTCGATAAATTACGTGGCTGGCCGTCAGGAATCAATCGTCTGCCCGTCATATTTTGAAATATTTACACTCAGGCACTGTCGGCCGGAAAGACCACGCCGGTCTGACGTCGGATCTCGGTCAGTAATTTTGCAACGCTACGGGAAATGTCCAGCGCCGGATGGCTGACATGGCGCTGTTCTACCAGTCGTACAAAGGTTTCTGCTTCATACAGCAGGGTATTGATGTGTTGAGGCTGGCTCCAATCCTGTTTCTCCCCGACACGCGGAATAAAGGTCACAGATGGACACTCAGAAATACGTGTCACCACCAGCGATCCCGCTTCCCCCTGGATTTCACTGGCCAGTACCGAGTCGCTGACTTTTGAGTGCACTATCGTGACATCAAACTCACCATAATTCAGATTCACGGTGCCGTGGCCGTCCACGCCACTTTCCAGCAGGGTGGCCGAGGCAAGCACCTGCCGGGGCTCGCCCCACAGCGTGACGGCGACCGCTAGGCAATAGTAGCCGATATCCATGATGGATCCGTTGGACCAGCGAGGATCGAAGGTGTTGGGATGTTCGCCGTTCAGGTAACGCGGATAACGGGACGAGTACTGACAATAGTTCAGCAGCGCTTTGCGCACTGTGCCAAGCGCAGGCAGTCCTTGTTGGAGTTGAATAAAGTTGGGTAAGCTGGCGGTCTTGAAGGCTTCGAACAGCACCACCTGATACTGGCGGGCGCAGGCGATCATGGCTTCGACCTCGTGCAGATTCGAGGCCAGCGGTTTCTCACAAATGACGTGCTTGCCCTGCGACATAAACAGCATGGCCTGCTGACAATGCAGGGCGTTGGGACTGGCGATATAGACGGCATCGATGTCAGGACAGGCGGCCATGGCCGCCAGCGACGTAAAGCGCTGGTCGCAGGGATAGTCATGACAGAATGCCGCCGCCTGCTCCCGGGTACGTGAATAGACGGCACACAGCCTCATCTTGCCGGTTTCGTGTGCCGCCTCGATGAACTGACGCGTTATCCAGTTCGTTCCCACAATGGCAAAGCGAATCACAGTGATCTCCTGCGCAGGTAAAAGTGCAGAGTAGCATCTGGCATCCGGCAGGCAACATCAGACGTTGATCCTGAGATCGCCATTCCAATACTATGTCCGAATACCGCACGTTAAGCACAAGACGGGGAGCGCAGGTGAAAGGAAGCAAACACGCATTAAACTGGACCACATTACTGATTGCCGTGCCGGTGGGCTGTGCCGCCTCGTTAGTTACTTTGCTGTTCCGCGAAACGATTGAGTTCATCAATTATCTGCTGTTTGGCCGCAGCAACGACATCACCGAATCCATCCATCTCTGGCCCATGCTGTTCTGGCCCGTTCTGGTCGGCGTGGGCGGTCTGCTGGCCGGTTTCTTCCTGCGCTACGCGGTCGCGATAGAGCGGCAGCAAACCGTCAAGACCGACTATCTCGAAGTCATTAATGCCCGCCTTGACGCCGTGCCGACGAAAACCTCCCTTTTCCGGGCGCTGTCTTCGGTTGCCAGTATTGGCAGCGGCGCGTCAATCGGTAAAGAAGGCCCGATGGTTCAACTGGCCGCGCTCTGTGGCAGCATGATCGGCCGCCTGTTGCCGCCTGGCGTGCAGTTAAAAAACAGCGACGTCGTCGCCATGGCCGCCGCAGCTGGTCTTTCCTCGGTCTACCATGCGCCGCTGGCATCGGCCATTTTCGTGGCAGAGATCGCGTTTGGTATCTCCGCCCTGCAACGCCTGATTCCGCTGGTGGTCTCCTCCGCTGTTGCGGTCATGACCATGTGGGCGCTGGGCTTTCGTAATGCGCTTTATCCGCTGGCCGAGGTGAGTTTCACGATGGATGTCAGCAGCCTGCTGATTACCGTCCTGATTGGCTTACTGTCCGGGCTGGCCGGTTTGCTCCTGATTCGCCTGATCGCCCGTGCTAAAACGCTGTTCAGTCGGGTTCGGTCCTTACCGCTACGTCTTGGGACGGGTGGCTTTGCCGTGGGCCTGCTGGCGCTGGTCTCGACCGATATCCTCGGGAACGGCTATGAAGTCATTGTAAAGGTGATGGCAGGGCATTATGTGTTATCAGGTTTACTGCTGCTGCTGGTCTTAAAAACGCTCGCGACCAGCCTCTCGGTAGGCTCCAATGCGGTGGGCGGGTTGTTTACACCGTCCTTGCTGATCGGGGCGCTGCTGGGTATGGTCATCGCGTTATGTGGGGTTGCCCTGCATCTTCCCCTGAATAATGTCCTGCTGTTCGCCGCTGTTGGCATGGCGGCCGTCCTGGCGGCCGTCAGTCAGGCGCCGTTAATGGCCATGTTAATGGTGCTGGAAATGACGCTCAACAGCAGCCTGCTGTTTCCGGTGATGATAGCGTCCGTTCTGGCGACAATGGTGGTCTACCGCCTGCAAATGGCCAGTACCTATCCCGTCGTGACGCACCATTTCAACCGTTCTGAAGCCAAATATGACTTCGATAATATGCGCATCAGCGAACTGATCATTCCGGGGGCGGCCCTGCAACCTGAGGCCTCGGTTGGGGAAGCACTGGCGGTGAGTTCGCTTAAGCGTGAGCGCTATGTGTACGTCATCAATGCGCAGGGCGCGTTTCTGGGCGTGGTTTCCATTCACGAAATATCCCGCCGGGTGCTGGCGCAGGAGATTAATCTGGACTCGCCGGTGCAGTGCGTGATGGATGAGGATTTCCCGGTGGCCTATCAAAAACAAAGCCTGCGGGAAGGATGGGAAGCTTTTGCAGCCGTCACGCTGGAACGTCTGCCTGTCCTGAATAATCCCCAGGAGCGCCGTTTTTTAGGCGCGCTGACCAAAACCAGCCTGATTCAGAAAGCGCAGGAGTTTCTCTAAGCCGCATTGCCCTGCAAAGCCTGTTCTGTCATCCACAGGCGGGCGTCGAATTCGAGCTGGTGATAGTCCGGTTCCATATGGCAGCACAGCTGATAAAACGCCTTGTCGTGATTTTTCTCTTTCAGGTGCGCCAGCTCATGTACCACGATCATGCGTAAAAAAGGCTCAGGCGCCTGGCGGAAAAACGTGGAAATACGAATCTCCGCTTTGGCCTTCAGGTTGCCGCCCTGCACACGGGAAATGGCCGTGTGCAGGCCCAGCGCGTGCTTCATCACCTTGATTTTGTTATCCCAAATCACCTTATTGATGGGCGGCGCGTTGCGCATGAAGCGGTTTTTCAGTGCCAGCGTAAAGTCATACAGCGCCTTATCACTCATCACATCGTGTCTGTCGGGATAGCGCTGTTGCAGCACCGGGCCCAGACGCTGGCGATCGATGAGCGTTTGCACCTGTTCAAGGATGGACTCAGGATAACCCTGAAGATAGATCAGTGAGGACATTAGAGATTCCCGGCGAAAGACAGTATACTGCGCCCCCTTTTTGGGGCGAAAATCAACCAAAGTGTACCACGCCGGAGAATTCATGAGCCAACTTGAACTGAACGATCGCACACTGATCCTGCACCGTTTCCCGCGGATGCGTGACGAAAGTCCGTTACAAGCCTGGGATGCCGCTGATGAATATCTCCTGCAGCAAAGCCTGCCGCCTGGTCCAGCGTTAATCTTTAACGACAGCTTTGGGGCGTTAACCTGCGCACTGAACACCCGTCCGCTGTGGCATATCAGTGACTCCTGGCTGAGTCAGCAGGCCACGCGTCAGAACCTGCGCCTGAATGCGCTGGACGACAGCGATGTCCAGTTCCTTGACAGCCTGGCACCGTTGCCGGCCGCACCGGCACTGGTCTTGATCAAAATTCCTAAAACCCTGGCGTTGCTGGAGCAGCAACTGCGCGCAGTGCGTCAGGTTATCACGCCAGAGACCGTGATAATGGCGGCGGGGCGTGCGAAAGAGATTCATACCTCCACTCTGCAATTGTTTGAGCAAATCATTGGTGAGACCAAAACCTCACTGGCCGTCAAAAAAGCGCGCGTGATTTACAGCCAGTTCACCCAGCCTGCGCTGCGCGAAAAATCGCCTACCCAGGTCTGGTCGCTGGACGGTACGCCTTATCAGATCCATAACCACGCCAACGTCTTTTCCCGCTCTTCACTGGATATTGGCGCGCGCTTGTTCATGCAGCACCTGCCGGAAAATATTGAAGGCGAGATTGTCGATCTGGGCTGTGGCAACGGCGTGATTGGCTTGATGGCGCTGGCACAAAATCCCGAGGCGGAGGTGCATTTTCTTGATGAGTCATACATGGCGGTGGCGTCCAGCCGGTTAAACGTAGAGATCAACCGCCCGGACGATCTGTCACGCTGTCAGTTCCGGGTCAATAATGTCCTGAGCGGTTATCCATCCGATACGCTGCATGCGGTCTTGTGTAATCCGCCGTTCCACCAGCAGCACGCGGTGACCGATCACCTGGCCTGGCAGATGTTCCGTGACGCAAAGCGCTGCCTGCAATACGGCGGGGAGCTGCGCATTGTCGGCAACCGTCACCTGGATTATCACCACAAGCTGAAGAAGCTCTTTGGCAACTGCACCCTGGTTGCCTCCAACAAAAAATTTGTGGTGCTGCGTGCAGTGAAAATGCGTTAACTACAGCGTTAACGCCAGCGCGGTGGCCTGGGCTATCGCCCGACGGGCATCCAGCTCCTGCGCGACGTCGGCCCCGCCAATCACCTGCACGGGTTTACCGTTTGCCCGCAGCGCCGCTTCCAGCTCGCGTTGCGGCTCCTGACCGGCACAAATAATCACGTTGTCGACCGGCAGGAGCAGGCGCTCGCCGTCGCGCCGGATATGCAGCCCTTCATCATCAATCGCCAGATACTCAATCCCGCCCCACATTTCAACTCCCCGTGACTGGAGACTGCTGCGATGGATCCAGCCGGTCGTTTTCGCCAGCGTGGCACCGGGCTTGCCGGGCTTGCGCTGAAGCAGCCAGATTTGACGCGGTGAAGGCTGTGGCGCGGGCGCAATCACGCCGCCGCGCTGCGTCAGGCTCTGATCGATGCCCCATTCGCGATAAAAATCCCCGGTGGTTTCGTTTGCGGGCGGTTCAGACAGATATTCAGCCGTATCAAACCCGATCCCGCCCGCGCCAATAATCGCCACGCGTGCACCAACCGGACGCTTATCCGCCAGCACGGCCAGATAGCTCAGGACTTTGGGATGATCAATACCGGGGATATCTGGCGTACGCGGTTTAATGCCGGTCGCCAGGATGACTTCATCGGCGTCTGCCAGCAGGGGAGCGGTGACCCGACAGCCTGTTTTGATTACCACGCCCGCCGCCGGCAAACGATGGCGAAAATAGCGCAGGGTTTCGCGGAATTCCTCTTTCCCTGGGATCTGTCGGGCGATATTGAACTGTCCGCCGATCTCATCGGCCGCCTCATAAAGGGTGACCTGGTGGCCGCGTTCAGCCGCCTGTAAGGCAAACGCCATACCTGCCGGACCGGCCCCTACAACCGCCAGCCGTTTGGGCATGTGCGCCGGTGTCACCGGCATGAGGGATTCGTGGCAGGCACGCGGGTTGACCAGACAGGCGGTGACGTGACCGGCAAAGATCTGATCCAGACAGGCCTGATTACAGGCGATACAGGTGTTGATACTGTCGTCATCCCCCCGTTGCGCCTTGCTGACAAACGCGGCATCGGCCAGGAACGGTCGCGCCATGGAAACCATGTCCGCACAGCCATCCTGCAAAAGCTGTTCTGCCACCTGTGGATGGTTGATTCGATTCGTTGCCACCACGGGCACGGCAACGTGTTGGCGCAAGCGGCGCGTGACCCACGCGAAGGCGGCGCGGGGCACGCAGGTCGCAATGGTCGGAATGCGAGCTTCGTGCCAGCCAATACCGGTGTTAAACAGCGTCACACCACAGCGTTCCAGCGCTGTTGCCAGTCGTAGCGTTTCGTCCAGCGTACTGCCTTGCTCAATTAGGTCCAGCATCGACAAGCGGAAGATAATGATAAAACGGTCGCCGGTGGCCTGACGGACCGCGCGGGTGACCGCTAAAGCAAACTGCATGCGCCCGGTAAAATCGCCGCCCCAGCGGTCCTGACGCTGGTTGGTGTGCGGTACCAGAAACTGATTAATCAGGTACCCTTCGGAGCCCATGATTTCTACGCCGTCGTAACCCGCTTTTTGCGCCAGACGGGCACAGTGCGCGAAATCGGCAATGGTCTGCTCAACCTCGGCGTCGCTCAGTTCCCGCGGCGTAAAACGGTTAATGGGGGCCTGTATTGCAGAGGGCGCAACCAGATCGCGCTGAAAACTGTAACGGCCGGTATGCAAAATCTGCAGCGCGATTTTTCCCCCGTGCTGATGCACGGCGGCGGTGATTTGCCGGTGCCAGTCACACTGTGAATCCTGGTTCAGCACCGCACCGTGTGCGGCGGTCACGCCCTGCGGATTGGGCGACACGCCGCCCGTCACGATTAGCGCCACGCCTTCCCGTGCCCGTTCGCCATAGAATGCCGCCAGCCTGGCCGCGCCATCTTCACGCTCTTCCAGACCGGTGTGCATAGATCCCATCAAAAAGCGGTTTCTGAGCTGAGTAAACCCCAGATCAAGGGGCGTAAACAACGCCGGGTAGGATGAGGACAGCACAGTCATAATCACTCACAGATAAAGTGGTCGGATGAGTTAGCTTTAACCATTTTTCTGTTAAAAAAAAGTGAAATGGCATCAGGCTGTGAGAAACATCATAAAAGCGGCCTTACTCGCCACATAAATGGCCAGGCCGGGGAAATGCAGGGGAAGGCCGGCGGATGTGCGCGCAACCTCAGCGGCGGCGAATCCAGGAATAGCGAGAACGATAGCCACTGCCGTGATGCGTGTTGAAACGGTAGCTGGAGCCCGCCTCGGTAGTGCAATAGGTGCACTGGTGGACAGGGTCAATGTTTTCTGCCGGAATGCCTGCTTTTATCAGCATTTGCGTCGCCAGATACGGTAGATCAAACCAGACACCGCCACGGGTAGCAACGGCCTGGGGGCGCTGAGCGCCGGGATTGTGGGGCTGCACCGCATAATAGCGCAGGGGCAATGGCATGTCGGGCATCTGTTCAATCTCTGCCAGACGCTGACGATCCAGCTCAAAACAGCAGGGAGCCAGCGCCGGGCCAATCGCCACCGTCAGGCTCGCTGGCGTGGCACCGCGTTCGCAAAGATGCGCTACCGCCCGATACAGCACGCCAGCCAGGGTCCCCTGCAGACCCGCATGAACAGCGGCAACCTGTTTCTGCTGGCTGTCGGCAAACAGCACCGGTAAACAGTCGGCAGTGTAAACCGCGACGGGGCGGTGGCCGGTGGCGATCACGCCATCTGCATCACCACTTTTGGGTGGAATAGTGTGAGTGTCGGTTAACACGACGGCGCTGTGACGCTGATGGGCATAGGCGGCATCATCAGGGGGCGGTTCGCCTGCGGGCTGAAACGCATAATCGACCCAGTCAAGTGCATCAAGCAACGGCGAACGCGGTGTAGCGGACATCCTCATCTCCTGTTGAAACAGCGTGTAATGTTGCTGCCCTCAGCTTACGTTAACTGCTACATTTTTGAAGCGTTACCCACTTAAATCTTTCACACCTTAGGATAAAACGATGAAACATTCAGTGAATTTCGCGCTGTCGGCGGTGGTTGCGCTGGCACTGGCAGGTTGCGCGCAACCTGCCCGACAGCAGGCACAGCAGCAACTGGGGCAACAATCGGTCCTGGCCCTGAACTGGTTCCAGCATTCCGGCGAATATCAGGCGCTCTGCTGGCAGGCATTCAACAGCGCCCGTCTGGCCTTTGATCAATCGGCTTCGCTGGCGGGCAAGCCTAAAGCGGTCATTGTCGATTTAGATGAAACTATGCTGGACAACAGTGCCTATAGCGCGTGGCAGGTGAAGAATGGCCAGCCTTTCAGCGACAAAACCTGGTCAGCCTGGACACAGGCGCGGCAAGCAAAAGCGGTTCCCGGCGCGGTGGAATTCGCCCGCTACGTCAACAGCCATGGCGGCACCGTTTTTTACGTCTCCAATCGCGATCAAAAAGACTATGCCGCCACGGTGGCCAACCTGCAGCAGCTTGGCTTCAGCGGAGTCAGTGAGAAAACGGTCAGTCTGAAAACCGACTCCTCAAACAAGCAGGCGCGTTTCGATGCCATTAAAAATGCGGGCTACAATGTCGTTTTATATATCGGTGACAACCTGAATGATTTTGGCGGCGCAACCTGGCATCAGGGTAACGCGCAACGTCGGGCATTTGTCGACAATAATCACGCGCTTTTCGGTACGCAATTTATTGTTTTACCCAATCCATTGTATGGCGACTGGGAAAGCGGCATGGCGGAAAATTACAATAAGCTGACACCACAACAACAGCTTTCCGTTCGTGAGGCGCGCCTCAACGCCTGGAACGGTAAATAAAATGTCAATATGAAGCGCCTGCACTGGGCGGGCGCCTTCACGTTGGCTCAAATATTTACTTACATCCGTCACTATTTTCACGCAAATTAAATTAACTATCTCTCGCTTTAATTTACCCCTTCATTAAGACGGATTCACTGCCTGCATTAAATAAAGGCGGTTAATCGTGCTATTCATAAATTCTGCATTTAAGACTAATCCTGGTCTGTGGCGTCGCTGTTATTTTAATTACTTAGTTCGCTATGAAAGTTTTGTATTTATTTGTCAATCTATAAATCATGACTTGAATTTTATGTGTCTGATTTTAAATGAATAAAATTAAAATAACTGCAAAATTTGGTGGTATAACCTCTTAATCTTATTTACGTTTTGATGACGTTAGTTGAATAAAGTCTTACACAGGCAGGCAGTATTTTGGCGCGTGTAATATTCCAGGTGCATTGAAAATGATAAGCGGCTATAACCTTTTAATGTGATGGAGTTCAGGTTTCATTAGCCCCTCGGCCAAATAAGGTGAGCGGGTTCACTCCGTGGTTCGCCTGGAAATGATATTCCCGGTAGTTAAGAGAAGATGATTGTGACGACACTTAAACCCTTATTAGCGAAAAATCGCAGTTGGGCCTTACAGCGCCGCCAACGTAACCCCGCCTATTTTGAAAAATCGCTCTATCAGCAAAAACCGCATTCATTATGGATTGGCTGCTCAGACAGTCGGGTACCGGCGGAGGTGTTAACGGGTTCCCATCCTGGCGAGCTGTTTGTTCATCGTAATATCGCCAATATGGTCGTGGCGGAAGACGACAATCTGCTGAGTGTTCTGCAATATGCCGTCTTCTTTCTTGGCGTGAAGCGCATTGTATTAAGCGGTCACTATGGTTGCGGCGGCGTTCAGGCGGCTCTGAATCTGCCTGGCAGTCCGTTAGCGACAGAGGATTCTGCACTGGCGCGTCGTATTACCTGTTTGCGCGACGGCCTGGCAAGCCATCTTGGCGACCCGACGGCGCAGGAAACAGAGGGTGAGAAACTGAACCGTCTGGTTGAGGCAAACGTGCGGGTGCAGTTTGCCAGGCTGGTGGCTTCCGACCCTGTCCGTCATGCCTGGCAATCTGGTCAGGAACTGGATGTGTTTGGCTGTGTTTACGACCTGCAATCGGGTCATCTTAAAGAGTTGATTCAGCAATCTGCAGAGGAGTCTTCACCATGAATCTGGATACGTTACGCCGCGATGTGCCGGCAGGGCTGGTTGTGTTTCTGGTCGCACTCCCGCTCTGCCTCGGTATTGCTCAGGCCAGCGGTTTACCGCCTTTTGCCGGCTTACTGACCGGTGTGATTGGCGGGATAATCGTGACATCACTCAGTCCGTCACGCTTCGCCGTCAGCGGTCCTGCGGCAGGACTGGTCACTATCGTGGTCGCCTCGATGGCCACGCTGGGAAGTTTTTCCGCGTTTCTCACTGCGCTGATCATCGCCGGGCTTTTACAGTGCCTGTTTGGTCTGCTGCGCGCTGGCCGTTTTATTGCACTCGTGCCCGGTAGCGTGATTAAAGGTATGCTGGCGGCGATTGGCCTGCTGCTGATCATGCAGCAAATACCGGTGGCGCTAGGAGCCGGCGGCAGCGTAAAACTGGTGTCGCTGGTAAACGGTGAAATGACCTTTTCGCTCTCGGCGCTGTTGGTGTCGTTGGTGGGCTTGTTCATTTTGTTTGCGTGGACAACCGGCCCCATCAAGCGCATCAAGGCGATAGCCTGGATCCCGGGTCCGCTCTTTGCGGTTCTGTTTGGCTGTGGGGTGACAGTATTGGGGGCGCGACTGTTCCCGTCACTCACCGACGCCTTACCGCGTATTTCACTGCCCGCTTTTGACAGCGTTTCGGCGATGATAGCCGAACTTGAAACGCCGGACTGGATGGCCTGGCAAAATCCGCAGGTGTGGGTTGTCGCGGTGACGCTGGCGCTGGTGGCCAGTCTGGAAACGCTCCTGAGCCAGGAAGCCCTGAAAAAGCTACGTCCGCAAAATCCTGCGCCATCGCCCAACAGAGAAATGTTTGCTCAGGGCATTGGTAACATAACGGCGGGCTTCTTGGGTGCAATGCCTATCACGGCGGTTATTGTTCGCAGCTCAGCAAACGTCAACGCAGGCGCACAAACCAAATTGTCCATTTTGCTTCATGGTGTGATGTTGCTGATTTGCGGTATGTGGTTTAGTGAGATGCTGAATGCCATTCCGCTTGCCAGTCTGGCTGCGGTCCTGCTCTATACCGGTTATAAGCTGGCTGCACCGCGACTGTTTATCGAACAGTTTCGTATGGGCGCACAGCAGTACGTCCCGTTCCTGGCGACGATTATCGGAATTATCACGTTGGGAATGCTGGTGGGAATCGGCATAGGTATTGCCACTCAAATTATCTACAGCATCTACAAGAGTCATCGCAACGCCTTGCAGCTTACGCGCTATGACGACCACTATGTGCTGCGTTTTCAGCAAAATTTGACATTTTTGCACAACCCTAAACTTCAGGGCCTGCTGGAAAAAATTCCCGAAAATAGCGTGGTAATTGTTGATAACGATAATGCAGAATATATCGATCCGGATGTAAAAGCCGTGTTGAAAGATTTTGGTGAAAATGCTGATAAACGAAACATACGCCTGAGTCAGTGGCCGGTGGCGGTGAAATAACCAGACATCGGTATTCTGGAATTTACAGCAGAAAAATCGGATATCTCGGATATCCGATTTTTTTATTTGTAAGACATAATAGGCAGGGATGTCTGCCAGCCCATTCGTTACCGGTAACCTGTTTCAATAACCTGACGTTCGCCTGTTTACTGTTGTTTTTCTCTGAATGGCGCAGACACGAATCAGGCTTTAATGATGATGATAACGCCACATACTTTGTGGGCGGCGAGATAGTGAGCCTCTTTGTGACAAGGTCCGGACGTATGCGCGCTAAGCTGTTTGAAGAGCATAATGCTAAAAAGAGTGCCTTCTGGCTGTTTATGATTACGCTGATGTTTTGTTTCGTTGGCGGTCATCTGCGCATTCCCCACGATTTATCCCTGTTCTGGCCGGTAAACGTGTTTATTGCCGGTATGATGCTGCGTTATCCCTTCCTTCACCGAACCCGTTTTTATCTTATTTGCTTTAGCGCGATGGTATTTAACGATACGGTCTTTTCGGGCTGGACGTTACCGGCATTTACGCTCAATGTCGCCAATATTCTGTTTATCCTGATATGCGTACTAGTGATGGGAAAACAGTATCAGCATGATTCCAGCAGTGAACGCATCTCGAATGCCTTACGGATCTTCCCCGCCTGCCTGCTGGCGGCGTTCGGTTGCGCCACCTGGGGCGCACTGGCACAGGTAGGCAGTGTCAATGCCGCGTTCGCCGATGCCTGGATGAACTGGTTCAGCGAACAGTTTTCGACCGGCTTAATGCTGTTGCCGTTTCTGTTGACCCCAAACTGGCGCGTGATGTTCTCAGGGCTACGGGTAAAGGTGGGGACAATTCTGCCGCTTATCGCCGTGGGGCTGTCCTTAACGACGGGGGCCTTAATGGGCGGCGCAGGCAGCCTGACGCTGCCGGTGCCGGCGTTAATCTGGTGCGCCATTGTCTTACCCATCCCGCTCACCAGCCTGGTGACACTGATAACCGGCATCAGCCAGATCATTTTGGTTTCCCATGGCGTCATGCATATCCAGGGCGATTCAAGCCTGCTGCCCATCAGTCATCTGACGTCAGCGCGACTGGGCGTGGCTACGCTTGCCATCAGTCCTCTGATTGTGGCGGTCAGCGTGGATGCTATCCGTCAGCTCAATGAGCGGCTGGCTCTGCGCGCCGATTACGATTTTCTTACCCAGTTATTATCGCGATCCGGCCTGTATGAAAGACTGCGTAACGAGCCCAGCTATGCGCAACGTCAGGTCGGCGTGATCCTGCTGGATGTGGATTACTTTAAATCAGTCAACGACAATTTCGGCCATGATGCGGGCGACAGCGTGCTGGAAGAGATTGCCCGCCGCATTTCGCCGCTGGTTGGCAGCAAAGGGCACATTTGCCGTTTTGGCGGAGAAGAATTTGTGGTGGTGCAGTTCGATCTGTCTCCAGAGAAAATCTATTCGCTGGCGGAGGGGATTCGGCAGAGCATTGTCCGCGAGAAATTTGTGCTGCAGGGCAATGCCGTCACGGTCACGGTGAGCCTGGGCCTGGCAAACGGCGAAGCCCAACCGGGTACGGCCTGGGCTGAGACGATTAACAACCTGATCTCCGCAGCCGACAAAAATCTCTATATTTCCAAGCGAAATGGCCGCAATCAGACATCGCCGGGCAAAGCCCATAATGAAATGACCAGCGACGTTGCCTGAGCAGGTCGCTGGACGCACATTAATGAATACTGGTTTTTAGCAGGGCGCTCTGTTGATGGCGTGCGATAGCGAGTTCAATCAGTCGGGTAATCAGGTCCTGATAGCTCAGGCCCGCCGCCTGCCACAGTTTGGGATACATGCTGATATTGGTGAAACCGGGTAGTGTATTCACTTCGTTGATCACGATTTCGCCTTCCTCGGTATAAAACACGTCGACACGCGCCATGCCAAAGCATTCCAGTGTGGTAAATGCCTTAATCGCTACCTGGCGAATCGCCGCATCGACGTCCGGTGGGATGGCGGCAGGAATCACCGTTTGTGCGCCGGTTTCGCTGATGTACTTTGTGTCGTAGGAATAGAAGCCTTCTTTCACCACCACTTCGCCACACGGGCTGGCCTGTGGCTCTTCGTTACCCAGCACCGCACATTCGATCTCCCGGCCTTTAATGGCTTTTTCAATCAGGGCCTTACGATCGAACGTAAACGCCATTTCCAGCGCGGGCAGGAGCGCTGCGGCATGGGTCACTTTACTTACGCCCACCGAGGAGCCCTGATTGGCAGGCTTAACAAACAGCGGCAGGCCGAAGCGGGCGATGACGGCTTCGGTGTCCAGTTGATTCAGCTGTGAAGACGTGACGCTCAGCCAGGGGGCAACCTGCAAGCCGGCATCGCGTAACAGACGCTTGGTGAAATCCTTGTCCATGCTGACCGCCGACCCCAGCACATCCGACCCGACAAAGGGCAGCGACGCCATGCGCAGTAACCCCTGCAACGCGCCATCTTCGCCTTGCGTACCGTGAACCACCGGAAAAATGACATCCAGCTGTGACAGGGAATGCGCATCGTCACGGGCAATGAGCGGCTGCTCAGGTTCGCCGGGAATCAGGGCAATCTGTTTTGCCGTGCGATTGAGGGCAATCAGTGACGGATTTTCTGCATTCAGCAGGAAGCTGGAGGCGTCATTGAGGTGCCATTGCCCTTGTTTGTCGATACCCAATAGCACGACCTCAAACCGGGTCTTATCAATGGCATCAACGATATTTTTTGCTGACTGCAACGACACTTCATGTTCTGAAGATTTCCCGCCAAAGACGATGCCAACCCGCTGTTTTTTCATCAAAGGTATCCACATAAACGCAAATCACTACCATAGCATGCGCATTGTCATAAAAAACAGCCGGATGAACGAGAGCGCCTTCTGTTGTGCGTCGTGATCAGCACGCCGGGCAAGGTCGGAGAGAAAAGAGGAGACACGCGATTCAGAACGCTTGCGACGCTTCATTACTTCGCAAGGAGTAGCGCCTGAATTTCTTTCAGCGTACTCCTCAACACGGGGTTAACGAACTGACGTATATTTAAGAAAGAATCTACCATCGAATAACTGGATTATTTTGTTTAAGGAAAAATAATTAACTACTCTTATAGCGGTATTGCGTGCGGGGCCACTATGATTGATGCCAGCTCAGATGACGCCTCAACACGGTGAGAATCTGCACACAGGTAAAAAAGTGTCGCTTGCTGCCTGCGGATGAATACTGCCACTCATTCAGTACTGTAGAGAACAAAAGTGACGTTTATTCTGCCCTTTGTCTGGCTGATTAGCGTTTACTATCTGCATAATTTATTCTCAGCACATTCCGTTATGTATCGCAGAAAAATCCATCTTCGAACGTTACTCACCGCGTTATCGATAGGAAGTGTCATTGTGACTTCCGGCTTGCTGCTGGGCGCGCTGTTTCTTTTTCAAAAAAGTAATATTGAAGAGTCGCTGCTGGACAGCAATATTGCCTATGCCCGTAAGCTGGCCGACACCACCGATCATTATCTTGCCATTGCCCAACGTGAACTGGCCTGGAGCGCCGGTCAGATCGCTGACCTGAATAACGTTCAGCTGTTACATCGCGAAACTACGCGCCTGTTACAACAGTCAGGTTTTTTCAACTCGGTAGTCGTGCTGGATAACCATTCTATTATCGCCTCCATCTCGCCTGAAAGCCTGTCTCTGCTGGGTGTTAAGGTGGACACCGCTGAAACGGAACAGGCGAATAAGCTACAAAAACCGTTTATTTCTTCGCCTTTTATCTCACCCTCGGGCAACTATGTGGTCTTTATCTCGCATCCCCTTTTTGCGCATGACGGTCATTATCTCGGCTTTATTGGGGGAACGATTTACCTGAAAAAACAGAGTATGTTGAGTGACATCCTGAGCCAGCATTATTACGGTGATGGCACATCGGTCAGTATTGTCAGTGATGATGGCACGATTATTTTCAGTCAGGATCCGACGCGTGTTGGGACGCGCATGGCGTTAAGTCAGCCGTTACAGAAACGCCTGGCGGCCACGATGAGCGGCCAGTTTATGATTCAGGACGCGGGCAAAAAGTACCTTATCGGTTACGCCAGCCTGCAAAAAACGGACTGGAATATCTTTATGTCCGGTACCTCAGAAACGGTAAATGGCCTGATGACGCGTACGGCCAGAAATGCCTTCTGGTTTATTCTGATCATCATCGTCCTGACTGCAACCTGCATGGCCTTTCTGGCGTCCCGCATCTCTTATCCGCTGGAAAAACTGGCAGGCATGGTGCGTGACGGGGGCAGTGAGGCCAGCCCGGATCCGCTGTCATCCGTTAACACCTGGTACAACGAAGCTGACAGATTAAGAGAAGCGGTTCAGCATCACCGGCGTGCGGTCGCCGGGCATGTTGCGGACCTGAACGATAAAGCCATGACCGATCCGCTGACCGGATTAAATAACCGTCGCGGTTTCTATGCACAGGCGGCTCAGCACCGCGAGGAGCCTGTGCAGAGTGCGATTGCCATTGATATCGATCACTTTAAAATCATCAACGATCGCTATGGACACGATGCTGGCGACAAAGTCCTGGTGAGCCTGGCGGGTTTGTTAAGAAAGCGCTGCCGTACGCTGGATGTAATCAGCCGGTTCGGCGGCGAAGAGTTTGTGCTGCTGCTGCCGGGCACCTCTATGGGCGACGCGGCCGCAATGGCAGAACGCATCCGTGAGGCCGTCAGTCATACGGTGTTTCCGTTTATCAACAGCATGACGGTTTCCCTCGGCGTCGCTACCTTAAACGGTTTGGGCGACGACGCCTCACTACTCAGGCGGGCAGATGAAGCGTTGTATGCGGCAAAAGACGAAGGCCGTAACTGCGTCATGGTGAACCATGAGGGGAACATTTCTCGCTATCCTGCCAGGTAACGCCGTGGGCGTGAACCCAACGGCGTCTTAACACATTTCGCGGAGTTTCCAGTGCAGCCAGTGGTCCAGTTCGCTGTCTGCCAGGGGACGGGAATAGAAAAAACCCTGGGCCTGATCGCAGCCATATTCCGTTAACGCTTCCACGGTATCGACACATTCCACGCCTTCGGCCAGTACCACATAATCCAGCTCTTTCAGCATGGTAATAATATTACGGGCAATAATGCGTGAGGCCATATCGGATGAAAGCTCACTAATTAGCGAACGGTCCAGCTTGATCACATCCAGCGGCATCCGGCGCAGATAACTGATATTGCTGTAGCCGGTACCAAAATCATCAAGAGAAATGCCAAAGCCGCGTAGTTTCAGCATCTCAAGCCCCCGCATGGACGAGGGGCTCTCAACAATGCGCTCCGTTTCCAGACACTCGATTCCCAGCAGGGAGGTAGGGAGTTTTGCTTTAAGCATTTTCTCTTCCAGGCTATCCGCAAAACCGTCAAGCGAGAAATCGCGCTCACTCACATTAATCGTAACAGGCAACTGAATACAGCTGTTGCGCAGGCGCTTCAGGCGGGCGATAACGTTGTCAATCACCCATGATGTCAGGGCAGTAAGGGTTTCGGTCTGCTCGGCAAGCGGGATGAAAGTGGCCGGTGAGAGTTCGCCTCGTTCAGGATGATGCCATCGAATCAGGGCTTCAAGCCCGATGGGTTTACCGCTTTGCAGGCAAATTTTAGGCTGATAAACCAGATAAAGGCCCACATCTTCGCGCAGCGCGCGCGCCAGATCGTTGATTAACGTGAAATCCTGCGTACGTCTGATATCCGTGGCTTCACTAAAGCGTAAAGAGGGTAAACCGCGCCCAATGGCCTCGTGCAAGGCGCTGACCGCCTGGCGCAGGGTTTCATGGGGCGGGAAAATACCGGAGACGAAATCGACCTCGCCGGTGTGGGTGCTGAGCCCCACTGACAGGCCTTCACCCAGGTCGGCGCTGATGCCTTCCATCTGACAGGCGACCCAGTGCGCACTGATGCGGCTGTCCGCACGCGTCAGCACCGCAAAACGCCCGGTGGCAACAGTATAAATAATGTCACTGGCCGCAGGACGCAGCCGAAGGGGCAAAAGGGTAGCGACATCCTTGAGCAGGCTTTCAACGGGCCCCATACCCATCGACCGGGCCAGTTCATAGGCGCG
Source organism: Pantoea sp. SGAir0180 (assembly GCF_043546245.1). Lineage (NCBI taxonomy): Bacteria > Pseudomonadati > Pseudomonadota > Gammaproteobacteria > Enterobacterales > Erwiniaceae > Pantoea > Pantoea sp. SGAir0180. Next base: position 4,333,258 of record NZ_CP028071.1, read on the forward strand.
CGGCATATCAATACAGTCAATCAGGACCAGGCGGCGTAAGGTTGTATCGCCTGCTGCCGATAAATAATGCATGTCACGAATCAGGCGCTGGCGGTTGGGCAGCCCGGTCACCGGGTCGACAAAGCCCGCAGAATGCCAGGCCTCCAGAAACGACATCACTAATGATGACAGTAACTGAAGCGTCGTAATTTGTGAGGCGCTGAAGGGGTGCGGTTGAACATCCGTGACGCACAGCGTACCCAGGTTTATGCCATCACGGTTTTTCAGTGGGACGCCCGCATAAAACCGAATAAAGGGCGCCCCAACGATCAGGGGATGGTCCGCAAAGCGGCTGTCGAGATAGGTATCAGGCACGACGACGGCGGTATCACCATCTACCGCATAGCGACAAAGTGAATCCTCCCGGGATGAACGTTCCAGCTTAAAATTGTGTGAGGCGCGCACATACTGAAACTCATCATCAATGATAGAAATAAAACTGCCGGGAATGTTCAGTGCCTGACTGGCCAGTCTGACAAATTTTCTCAGTATGTCATCCCGACTTTCATCAGGATGACGAAGTGCCTCAAGGGCACGGATGCGGCGTTCAGGATCGCCGTCGAGACTCATAAGCATGTGTGTCCTCCGCTCCGTACTGATAACGGCGCGAAATTAAAAAGAAAAAGTGTCGGATAGAAGCACCGCAACGCTGGCCAAAGGGCGCGAAAGGAAAAACAGGAAATAATTTTATTTTCACTAAATAATAGGCGTGTTCTGGGTTTATGTCTCTTTTTATTTTCTTTAATAAATTTCTTAGTTATGAACGATGCACACATTTAATCAATTTTTACGTTTTATTTTTTCATTAACACTGCCACAATTATTTTTATAAAGAGTAGCGCGCTATTGTTTTGCCCGCAACTATTAGGCATGAATATTTTTATTGACGTTTTTACACAGCCACACCGGGGAAATACTATGAATATTCTAAAAAATTTTACGATAAGACGTGTCGTCTTATGGATACTCATTATCGCCGTGATCGTCATTGCGCTTGCGGGTGCCTATGGTTCGGTGATTCTCAAAGACATTAATCGGGAAGTTACGCGCAGTAACAGCCTGACAGAGCAGCTTATTTTCCTTAATCGTGCCAGTTTGCAGATGCAGGAGAATGCGACAGCGAATCGTGCTGCGCTGGCGGCAGACGTGCCTGCGGGTGATGAGTGGCAGCGCTACCGTGCCGCGCTGACCAGCGCGCCACAGGATTATCCTGCGGCTGCGCAGGAAAGACTCCGTGCTCTGACGCAGCAGATTTCCAGCAATAACGCGCCGCTGAGCGTAGAGCATCAGAGACTGGTAGAACTGTTTTTGATTACGTTGGCTGCGGTCACGGGGCTGCTTTTCTTTTGTGACCGCTATCTGGTTGTCCATCTTGTTCGCCCCGTAGCAAAACTGCGTGACCACTTCCGCATCATTGCTGACGGCGATCTGACCCAGGAACCCGAAGATCTTGGTCGGAATTGTGTTGGGCAAATGGTGCCGTTACTTAAAGAAATGCAACAAAGTTTGCTGAAGACCGTTCTGGCGATTCGCGACAATGCATCCGTGTTACGGGATGAGGCCAGCGATATCGCTAAAGGCAATGCCGATCTGTCGAACAGGACGGCAACTCAGGCAGCCGCGCTGGAAGAAACGGCGGCCAGCATGGAGCAGTTAACCGCGACCGTGCGCTATAACGCAGAAAACAGCCGTGAAGCGCGCGCGCTGTCTGGCATCACTGCGCAAACCACTCAGCAGGGCGAACAACTGGTGAAAACGGTGGTTGGCGCGATGGAAGGCCTGTCTGTGGGCGCAGAAAAAATACGTCAGTTTACGGCTACCATTAATGGTATTGCGTTCCAGACCAATATTCTGGCGCTCAATGCCGCCGTCGAGGCGGCGCGCGCCGGAGAGCAGGGGCGCGGTTTTGCCGTAGTGGCCAGCGAAGTACGCTCTCTGGCGCAACGCAGTGCCGAAGCGGCGAAAGAGATTGAAGGATTAATTGCGGATACGGTCGCCGGTATCAGTCAAGGACGTGATGCGGCCAACACGGCGGGCAGCACGATGGAAGAGGTGTTACGTAACGTCGGCAGCGTGAACGACCTGATTGGTCAGATTGCTCTGGCTTCCGAAGAACAGAGTAAAGGTATTTCTCAGGTCACACTCGCCGTAGCGGAAATTGACCGGGTTACGCAGCAAAACAGCAGTCTGGTGCAGACTATCTCCGCCTCTGCGGAAAGCATGAGCAGCCAGACTGAGACACTGACCAGCGTCATTACACGGTTTACACTGCCCGTGACAACCTCGTCTGTTGTCCGTTCAGCCAGCCATAAGGCCACGCAACCTCTTCGTCCTTCGGTCTCTGTGGCGACAAAAGATGATGCGGCCTGGATTGCGTTTGGAAAATAAAGATATATAAGCCAGCCGGTGGTCTGTTTTTCAATGGAAAATAACCACTGTGGTTTTCATGCCCCCGCCTTATGGCGGGGGAATTTATTGTTGAACGCCCTGTTTTAAATTTATATTTCCTTACATCTTGCGTTACGAAATAAACTCAAATTATTGGTTTTTTAAAATTCATGCCGTTTCGCTTAAGGGAAAGTGATATAAGTTGATCAAAGCATAGATTCGGACCCATAAAATTCCTGCCAGAACGGCCTTCCCTCGATTGACATTTCCCCCGTTAAGATTAAGTATTCTTATGAAATGTGTGCTGCGGCGGTGGCTCATGACCGTGTGAGAGAACCGATACGGGCTGCGCTAAGGCACTGTTACCCTAAGTCAACAACAGGGAGCCTGGTTTGGGAAATTCAATCGTCCGACGGCCCGTGCCCGTCCAGAATAACGTCCGAGAGTTGCGTATTGCGGCAGGTCTGTCACAGGAGGGCGCAGCCGAACGCTTTGATCTCAGCTTACGCGCCTGGCAGACAAAAGAAGCCACGGCGAAAGTCGCGTTACTGAGTCAGGGCGAGTATGAATTGCTGCTGCTGTTGGCAGGCAAGCATCCCTATTATGAACTGGTGCCACAGTCCAAAAAATAGCGATTTTTACCGTTTTACACAGATAAGCAGCCTCAGACTATGAAGTTCATCTCTGAGAGGACGATAACAGTAAAAACGGGGTCGAAGTTAAAGGCGATCCCGTGATCAGAGCAGATGACTGAGATTGGGATTTTTGCTGTACAGGCGGGCCTTTGTTGCGGTTTCAGGTTGGCAGATAACGTTTACCTGGTTCTGTCTGATTGCAGGCGTCCTCTTTTTACTGTGAGATGCCCGGCCACAGTATACGACCTCAGGAGGACATACTCTGAAGCACTCAAACGAAAACGGCGCTGAAGAAGCGCGCTTGCGTGCACTGGCCCAGTATAACCTGATGGACACGCCGCCGAATGAAGCGTTCGATCGCCTGACGATTCTGGCCGCGCGACTGTTTAGCGTGCCGGTGGCGTTTGTGTCACTGATCGATGAGAAACGCCAGTTTTTCAAGTCTCGCTATGGTCTGCAGATTACTGAAACCTCGCGGAGCGTGGCGTTCTGCCATCATACGCTTGAGAGTGACTCGATTCTTTGTGTACCTGACGCACTCAACGATCCCCGCTTCTGTAACAGCCCGCTGGTGCTGGGTTATCCCTATATTCGATTCTATGCTGGCGTCCCGCTGATTACGCCCGACGGGCACAGGATTGGGACATTATGTCTGACCGATAATCATCCCCGCCCTGCAATGAGCCCAACGGATCGTCAGAACCTGACCGATCTGGCTGCGCTGGTGATGGACCGCATGGAGGTTCATCGTATGGAAGTGCTGCGCCACGCCAGTCAGCAGCGGCTTGAAGCCATATCGGTCACCTCGCCTGATGCCATTATTTGTACCGATCTGAATCGCGGGATTACATTCTGGAACCCTGCCGCGACCAACATGTTTGGCTATGACGCCAGCGAAATGATGGGAAAATATGTCGCCGGACTGATCCCGGAACGCTGCCAGACCGACTACCGCAACGAACTTGATCGGCTTGAGCATGACGATGACGCGATCGCAGTCCCTCGTACTCTGCAGATTTGGGGGAAACGCTGCAACGGTGAAGAGTTTCCGGCAGAAGTTTCTTTCTCGGGCTGGCGCGAAGGGGAGGAACGCTATGTCGGCATGATTATCCGCGATGTTACGCTGCGTTATGAAAGCGAGGCGCGACTGTGTGAGCTGGCGTCACTGGATATGCTGACGCGTCTTGCCAGCCGCAGTGCGTTTATGACCCAACTCAGTAAGCTGACGGAATCCGGCGTACCTTATACCTTGCTGATGACGGATTTAGACAGTTTTAAAGAGGTGAACGATACACTAGGCCATGCCGCAGGCGATGCCTTGCTGTGCCATGTGGCTGAGCAGATTCGCGCGGTTTGTACCCATGCGATTGCGGCAGCCCGACTTGGCGGCGATGAGTTTATCGTCCTGCTACCCAATGGTTGCGATGAGGCCATGGGGATAGCGCACATACTCACTGCGGCCATCCAGATGCCATTTGATTACATGGGATCGGTGCTGACGGTGGGAGCCAGCACAGGTGTGGCCTGTTTTCCCTTACATGGCACCGACACGTCATCGGTCATGTCAGCCGCCGATTTAGCGCTGTACCGCGCCAAAGCGCGCGGGAAAGGCCAGTCTGTTCTCTTTCAGCCTGAATTCCGTGAGGCGGAACAGGGGCGACGCCGTTTTGAGCGTGAACTGGAAGCTGCGGTACGTCAGCATCAGTTCGTTCTGCATTACCAGCCGCGTTTTAATGGGGCCGATGGGACATTGATCGGCTGCGAAGCACTGGTGCGCTGGATGCATCCCGCGCGTGGCATCCTTTTTCCCGCTGAGTTTATTGATATGCTGATTAAAAGTCCGCTGTCAGTCAAACTTGGGGAGTGGATCATTCAGTCCGCTGTCAGTCAAATTAAGCAGTGGCGGCGTCAACACGCGGCCTTGCGTGTCAGTATTAATCTGTTCCCACGTCAGTTGCTGGAAACGGGTCTGGCCGATGTTATCCGTCACTGTGCCGGGGAAGATGCAGGCTTTGTCGAACTGGAAATCGATGAACCGCTGCTTACCGACGCCGATGAGACAAAATTACAGGTTCTGGATGCGGTTAAAAATACGGGGGCGTTATTTATCATCGACCATTTTGGTCGCAGCCTGGCCTCGCTCAGCCTGTTGCAGCATCGCTGTGTTGCCGGTCTCAAGATAGATAAATCGCTGACGGGCCAACTTGAGCAGAGTAACAAAGCCCGACTGCTGTTTAACGCGATTGCTTCGTTAGGCAAAAATATGGGCATCACGGTCGCGGCTGAAGGTATTGAGAACCGTGCACAGCATGAATTCATTTGTGCTGCGGCGTGTGACATTTTACAGGGCAAACAGATGGGGGCACCCGTCAGCGCGCCTCGCTTCGAAAAGCTTTATGTTACGCCGCTCAATTGCCCCCAACCCTGATTTGCTGTTCTTCCGGCGTTAACGTTTAGGGTCCTGAGCGTTAACGAAGATGACGCTGTCCTGACCGATGTGGCAGAAAAAACGGCACCGCGAGGGTGCCGAAGTGAGCAACGTTTGTCAGGACAATCATTGTGATAATCAACTCACACTAAGATTATCGGCCCTGTGCCAGGAAGATTGAGCGAACCGATGACACGTTTGTGAAAACGTGACGCGACGCAGGTTTTAAGCGGTCTGAGGGCATTTATCCGCAAAAAAAGAGAGAGGCATTTCAGGTATAGAGAAAATTTGTTTGATCCCGGGTGGCGACAATCCAAAGCGTGAACTAGTGTAATAACGCTGTTTGGAAGTCATTTAGGATTTCCCTGAGAACTCCGGCCCGGACCTTTAACGAGGTTCGGGCATTTTTTTGCACTTTAAACAGCGCCTTGCCTCTCTGTTACACGTTCAACGCGTCAGGGAAGGCCGTAAATCTGCCTGCAGGCCAGCGCTGACGGAAGCCCGTTTTCTGTGCATAACGACAGAAGACAGAGTAAGAGAAGGAAGGGCATTAACGTCAGCGTGGTAATGGTGAGTCGAGAGGCAGGTAAGCAGGCGCGTGTAACGTTTATTGCCTGAAGAGCAGCGTCAGAAGTTCACGATAATGTGACGCATCGTCCTCATTCGTTGCCGTTTCAAGACAACCAATCAGCTTCAGACAGATGATGCGTCGACTCACAGGCTTATTTTCGCGAAGAATTTCGACTGCGATCCTGCCAAGTGTTTCAAGTTGATATGGGTGATCAATCTGGCTGAAATAATGGGCCAGATTGCTGGTTTTTCCTGAGGGCGGCAAACCGTCCTGGCGCATAGTGTTCCTTGAAGCTGAGTAGGGATATTTGTGCGCAAGTTAACCGATCCTGGGGGCCGCTGTACAGCAGTATTACCGATTGCTGGCGAAAGAAAGGTTGCCAGCCGTCTGGCTTAGATCTGGCAGGGTAAAGCGGCGATATGTAAGGCGGGCACTGGCGCTTCAGAGCTGGCTGACAGCGGCGACTGGCTTCCCATTGTGCGTGAATATTTCAGTCTGTGATAAGAGCATAAACGCCGCTAAATGAACAGGCACAGGCATGGCGCACGTTAATAATAACGTTTTAGTGCGAAGCATTACCGAAGAGAATAACATTATCATTAGCAGGGTTTTATTCATGGGGCGTAAACAGTCGCCAGGAAGTATAACCATCAGCGCCACAACAAAAAATATTAATACTGCTCTTACAAAAAGCTGAACGATAATATCTCGACGTTGACGGATATCTGTCTTTACGTGCCTTTGAAAATACACGCATAACGCCGGGCCAGGCCTGGCAAGGCCTGCAGGTGTTGTCAGACGTACTATAGATATATTCAGAATAGTCTTTATCAGACAGCATTCAGGCCAGGAATTTAATAAATTTATTGCAATTCATTAAGTTAAAACAGGCATTTCAAAAGTATCATTTTTATCACTTCAGGCTACTATTCTTTCGGCAGAAAAAGGCTTTTGTCATCTGTTTGATTATTACTAGAATGTGAAAAACAATAGTGATTAATTGCCCGATTGAGGAGCGTAAAGTGTTATTTCACGACGATGAGAAAAGTCATGTCATTCTTGGCGAAGCGGTGGTCAATCTTGCCCTTGGTGAGAAAGAAATTAGTATTGATACACTCATTGCGGAGCTCAATATGATGGCCGAGTCAGAAACCTGTGATAACAGATTAGCCGACATTTTTTCGGCGCGACGCTGGCTAAAGCAGTTCAGACCTTCACCCGTCAGGAGGGATTCCGGCCTGCGCTGGTTAATGACAGCCAGTCAGGAAGGAAAAACAGATGAAAATGTTATTCGTCTTAATCCGGAAGAGGATGACGACCGTACATAGCCAAACGTTGGCAAGTTAGTCAAGAAAAGGTAATCAATGACCTCTCTGCCTCTGCTTTACCGCCTCGCCTCTGCCCTGTGGTGTAATCACAACGCTGTAAGACGGTTAGCGATCTGATACTTACGCAAGTGACTGTTAAGTATGATATAGCACTTTATGCACAATAACCCTGCCAGCCAGTTAAGAGAATTCCTGTACAATTTTCCAGATGTTGTATAAGTTTAGTGAACATTGCGTTGACTAACGTTTATACTATTTCTCATTTGGGAGATTCATGATGCGTCAGAACGAAAATACGTCCAATACGGTTCACGATATTGCCCGTTACTTTGGCAACGACACGCTCCCTTACGAAAAAGCGACGCTGGGTCAGGTCATCGTGGAGATCCTTCATGCAGGCAAAAGCCTTAACCGTAAGGCCATTTGTAGCGCGCTGATTCGTAGACTGAGTCAGTCGGCCAGTCCGCTTGAAGAGCAACATTATCAGAAACTGATCAGTATGCTTTTTGACCGCTGAACGCTGCGACTCACACGTGCATTCACGTCCCGCAGCAGTAATCTGATTGGTCAAATAAGCAGGTCATCAGAGGCCTGAGCATTTGAGGCTGGTTTGCCCGGTTACAGGGGCACAATGTCATCAGGAATGCGGGTATGCAAAAAGATAAACAAGAGAAACTTATTGAAATTGTCATGGGCGAGGCGATTACCGCGTTGCTTGACAGCAATGACACCATCAGTGGTGCGACACTGGCAAACAGACTTAAGATCATGCTCCGGGATGAAACTCACGACGAGCGGCACGAGGCTATTGAAATGGCGCTCACGGAAGTTCGCAACGAGTTTGCCTCCGCACGTGACCCGATTGATGCCACCGTACTGGCATTTGGTCAGAGCATTCCGGACAACAGTCGTAAGCACTAAGTCCGGGCGGCCTTCAGGGCGATGCATGCAGGGTAAAAACGCAGCGGTTGCTGGTATGCACGCAGGATTGCAGCACTGAACAGTCAGTATGACGTCACTTACCTTCACAGATACAGATTAAGAAGATCATCATGCCGAATATTATCGACATTGAGCAAAACACGACAGAAGCAGAAATACTGCATCTCTTTCGCCGTGCGGGTGACACACTTCAGGCTGAAAATGCAGTGCTGGATGCGGTGATTCGTGACATCGTCATTCAGGGACAAAAGGTGACCAGTAAGGCCATCATCATACGTCTGATTGCCGAACTAGAATGCACGGAAGATAGCACCGAGTTGGCCGTGTTACGCCATTGCCTGGAAATTGTTGTGGGGCGAACATCCTCCAGGGACGATGCGTAAGATACAGCCTGCGCGGTCTCGCTGAATCTGTCATGGAATAAAAGCGCATCGCCCTGTACTGATAAAGCGGTATCGGTGCCACCGCTAGTCCGGTGCTTCATCATCTTAATGAAACTGTCGGGAAAGCAGGCGTATCGCTTCCTGACACGCTTTCTTTTCAAGCTGCTCTGTGCTCTGTTCACTGTAATTATGCAGTGAACTGACAATATCCTGAAGATGGAGCTCGCCATCGGGTTTAAGCAAACGCGCAACTATCGTACCAATAATGGAATAGATGTCTTGCATGGCGGTGTCATCACTCATTCGACCTCCGTCAGCGAAAACGTGCCTTTATTAATCAGCGCGTCGGTTATGTGAATACCTTTCAAGGCGCTTACTCGTGCAAAGCGTTTTTCAGAAAGTAGGGTGAGCCGCTGCCTGGCAGCGACTTAATGAAGGTGATGGATACTGAGATCACCGAGTTCTGTCGTTTGCGATTCAGCCGGACGAGAAATCATCTCCGCACGGATTTCTTCAATGGCCCGCAATGCTGCGCGAATGCGTACCTCATCACTTTCGGTATCCAGAAGCTGTTGCAGCCGCTCAAGGAGAAGGCGCCAGGAAATTGCCGCATCCTCATTCAGTAGCTGCGTCACCATCTCTCCGATGATGATGTCCGTCATTTTTTCGTCAAAAACGTTATTCATATACTCCCCGGAAGGCGGTTCTGAGACCGAAAGATTAGCACAGGTTTTTCCAGTGGGGGTTTGCTCAGCATCAAAATGAGACTGCACGGATGTGCAGGCGGCACTGCAATGGCACCGAAAACCTTTACTGGCTTTTTTTGCGGGCAACAGAATAAGTTTCTTTGAGCAATCATTCAATTGTACATTGACGTATTTTTCATCTTTGCCAAAGAAAGAGCCCGGGCAGTGCCGGGCTCTGGCGGTCATGCTGCTGCATCGCCGGTTAACTGAGCAGGCGGTCAGGCTGTACGAAACACAGAAACCATGTCGCGCAAATCACTGGCCCGTTTTGCCAGTTCATCTGCGGATGACGCCGACTGCTCAACCAGTACTGCATTTTGCTGTGTCACCTGATCCATCTGGTTAACGGCAATATTAATTTGGCTTACGCCGCTGCTCTGCTCTTCAGACGATGATGAGATATCGCGAATCAGCTGAGAGGTTTGCTCTATGGCCTCAACGCTCTGCTTAACTTTGCTGCCCGCATCCTGCGCCAGCGTTAAGCCTTCATTCGACTGAACGACAGATTGCTCTATGAGACCTTTAATCTCTTTCGCGGCACCGGCTGAGCGCTGCGCCAGTGCGCGCACTTCGGCCGCTACTACGGCAAATCCTTTACCCAGTTCGCCGGCGCGAGCCGCTTCAACGGCGGCGTTAAGCGCCAGTATATTGGTCTGAAAGGCGATGCTGTCAATGACGGCGGTGATTTCCTCAATCTGGCTTGAGCTGCCACGAATCTTCTGCATTGTCGCCATGACAGCGTTCATCGCATCACCACTCATTAAGGCCGCATTAGTCGCCGATACGGCCATATCGGAGGCGTAACGTGTGTTATCGGCATTCTGTTTAATAATGGACGACAGTTGCTCCATACTGGCGGCGGTTTCAGCCAGCGAGGCGGCCTGTTCCTCCGTACGCGATGAGAGGTCGTTATTACCCATCGCAATTTCTTCCGACGAGTTGGCAATGGTTGACGCGTTATTTTTGATACTGGTCACTAACAGCGAAAGACGTAGCTGCATCTGCGCCAGGGCATTCAGCAGTTCGGCGATCTCATTATTGCCCGATACCGTTATTACGGTGGTTAGATCACCCGCTGCAACTTTACTGGCCACTGCCACCGCCTCTTTTACAGGGCGCGTGACCGAACGACTAATCATAAACGCCACAAAGACTGCAATGAGTGCTAACACCAGTAATGCGGCCAGCAGGATATACTGCGAATGACGACGTTGATCGATTTGATCGTTGAGCGTGATTGCCAGTTGCTGGCTGAGTTTGGTGCCAAGATCGTTATAGGCGTTAATCGCCTGGGTAAAGTCTTTTACGTAGTCCAGAGGCGTAATCTGCACGGTTTTCGTGATAAAGACGTTTTCCGCCATCTTAAGCACGCTGGCCGAACGTTGATAGGCGTCCTGCGCCTGCGCGGCAAAGTCAGTTTTCAGTCCTGGCTCTACGGTAAAGGCTTTATTCAGTACATTACTGAATTTCTCCAGTGCATTTCGGCCGCCTTCAAGTTGATATTCCATGGCGCCACGATAGGATTCGTCAGCTTTATCCCCCGCCGCAATGATGGACGTACCACTTGCCCGGATGCGCCCGAGCGTTTCGGTCAGCTCTGGCAGGCGGCCATAAATACTCATAATAAGTTGATAAGTATTCAGGTCGGCATCTAAAGAGAGACTATACAAATCAAGAATGTCTTGATTCGTGTCCAGCAGGTTTTGAATGAGTTGGGCATAATGCGTCAGGCTGCTCGACAGCGTTAACTTCCCCGTTAACACGTCCTGTTGTAGCTGTGACCATGCGGTCTGAACGTTTAAAAAACGCTGAGTGGGTTGTGCGCTGGCATCATATTGACGCAATTCAGAGGCTATTTTTTCATACATTGCATCGATCTGAGAAGCCAGCGCTACGCGTGGTGCGTTATCCAGCTTATTTTGGGAAATAGCGATGGCGCTTTCCGCACGATGGCGCTGTATCAGGTTAAGTAATGTCAGGATATCTTTTTCGATCGGTACGCCCTGTAACTCTTGTGTTTTTACGTTAATCGCTTCATTACCCGTCTGAATAAATAGATAGGTAGGTAATATAAATAAAACCAGAGCAAAAATACCGAGGATAAAAAATTTTGTCGGCAGGCCGAGTTTGTCGAGAATCTTTTTCATTACTTACGGTCCAGGTGGAGTGGTGTCTTTTGATAAAATCATCAAAATATAATTATGTTATGTTTTTACTGTAATAGAATGGAAATTTTTCGCTTATTATCAACGATCTGTTTGATTTAACGGCAGGGCGAGACCCATTTTTCACAGTGAAAGACAGTATAGAGTGCATTCTTCTGTTTATCATGTTAAAGATTCACTAAATTTTCTTTTCAGTGTGGCTAAGCCAAATTATTTTTCTTTTTTAATTTTCATCTAATCATAAATAGGTATGTATGGGATGCTTGTTATAAAAAAGCAGCCTCGCTCGCAAAGAATGAAAAAAAAATTAAAGTTATCCTGAGGGGTGACGATAATGGCGATCCTTATTTTTTAGTCAACAATAAAGTCTTACAGGGCTTTTACCGGGTAATATTCTGGTCAGATAATTAAAGCCATATGACTTACGATGAGTATCGCCACGTGCTCAATACCGGTTAAACATACATTCCGCTTACTCCCGCAAGACGTTTTCGAAGCTGAGGATTGTGTTGCAATCTCTGTGCCGCGTTTTGTGTCGCTGCGTGCGTCATCGCCTGCGTGTTTTCCTGCGCTTAAGTATTGTTTACAGTGAAGAAGTGGTACACGGTAAGGCACGCTCTGACGCCGCAGCGGCAAACGGCGAGTCTTCCCTGTTAACCACGATTGAATATTTTTTCTTATCGCCCGAAAGTAACCAATACAATGTTTTATTCTCTTTTTCTAAATGAAATTCTTCTCTTTTAGTTTAAGATTTAATATTCGTCAAATTAATTTTGTTTTTATTTAAAAGCTATAATTATCAATCATTTATTATTTTTTTTGTTGAGGTTGTGTTAATTTTTACTGTGGATTTTTCTTTTTTAACCGATATCTGTTTTTCACCATAAGCAGGGAGTCCATAATGAAAATTTCAACGCGCCTGACGATGAGTTTTGGCCTTTTAATTACGCTGTTTATTATCTGCACCTCAGTGGCCTATACCGGTATGAATAATGCCCGTAACGGCATGGATGAAGCCGTAAATGTCAAAATGAAGAAATACCGTGTGGGGATGGACATGTACGGTGGGTTACGTGACATGGCCGTCATTGTGCGTAACCTTGCCCTGATTAAGGATCCCGACCAAATGCAGCGAGAGTGGCAACGTATTGTCACGCAAAAAGCGAGCTATAAAGAGAACCGTGAGCGTCTGGCTGCAATGGTTGCCAGGGATTCAACGCCAAAGGCCAGAGAGGCCTTTGATAAGATAGTAAGTAGCGAGGGCCCGGTACTGGCGGCGCTGGAACATGCCGGCCAGCTTGGCTTACAAAATAAGCAGCAGGACGCGACGTCTTATCTGATAAAAACGGTTCGGCCATTGCAGGGGCAATTACTTGAGTCGCTGAAAGAGATGACCAGCCTGCAAATGGAAGACAGTGAAAAGTCCGTTGAAATCACCAGTCAAAATGTGCGCCGGGCCACGCTGATTCTGTTGATTCTTGCCTCCCTGTCGGTGGTCGTTTCCGTCGCAGCGGGGTATATGATTATACGCGTGCTGATGCGTCAGCTCGGTGGTGAACCTGCTCAGGCGCAGGCATTATCTGCGGCGATTGCCGGCGGCAATTTAACCGCACCGGTCACCTTGCGTGCCAACGATTCAACCAGTCTGCTTGCTTCTCTGGCGAATATGCAGTCCAGTTTGCGGCGTCTGGTTAGCCAAATCAAAGAGACCGCCGGCTCCGTCGCTTCGGCATCCGATGAAATTGCTCAGGGCAATACTGAGCTGTCATCACGTACAGAACAGCAGGCTGCGGCCCTACAGGAAACGGCGGCCAGTATGGAGCAGCTCACCGCCACGGTGAAGAGCAATACGGCCAGTGCACAACACACGGCTACCGTTGCCCGCGAGGCTGCAACCCTGGCGCGCAGCGGCGAGTCCGAAGTCCAGCGCATGTCTCATACCATGAATGACATCGCCCTGAGCGCGACAAAAGTACGCGACATCACAGGCGTAATTGAGAGCATTGCGTTTCAGACCAATATTCTGGCGTTAAATGCGGCGGTTGAGGCAGCGCGGGCGGGAGAGGGTGGGCGCGGTTTTGCCGTCGTCGCTGGCGAGGTCAGAATCCTGGCACAGCGTAGCGCCACTGCCGCAAAAGAGATCAAGGAACTGATTGAACATGCGGTGGAACAGGTGGATAGCGGCGTTCATGTCGCCGCCGGAACCGGAGAAAGTATTCTGAAGGTCGTTGGCATGGTCAATGCACTGGCGGGCGCAATGGATGAAATATCAATGGCTTCGTCAGAGCAGATGCAGGGGATCTCGCAGGTCAGCGTTGCCGTCAGTCAGATGGATGGGGTCACCCAGAATAACGCGGCGCTGGTTGAAGAATCCTCATCCGCCTCGCACTCCCTGTCAGAGCAGGCGCACACCTTACGCGGCATGGTTGAAGCATTTCAGGTTTGATCGCTTAACAGGGGCGGTAACGCCCCTTTTTTATATCACAGAGTCTGGCTTGCCCAGCCTCACGACAGGACATCCCCGCGTCGCCAGGCAATCGGGCCTGTCACTGAATGGTCAGTACAACCCGGCCAATCAGTTTGATGTCATCAATCCCACAATCAAAGGCCACGCCAATCCCGCTGACGTGGACTTTCCTGACCGGAATACGCGTCAGCGTTCTGACGCTGGCTGTGCCTTCAATTTCGACCAACCAGACGCCGTCATGCATATCTTCGAAGTCAGTATCGATGATGTATTGCGTGGTTTCGGCCAACAGTAAAAAAGCGTTGCGCGGTTCCTGCTTCAGGGGCGCATATAAGGCTTTATCCAGCATCACATAACCCGCATCCTCGATTTTTCCGCTGATTAGTCTTTTTCTAACCAGTGTCGGTGTGTCAGGTTTGCTTTCTGAGAACTTACTTCCTTTACCCGTAATCAACCATTGCAAGTCCGCCCCCGTTTCCATAACGCACTGCAAAACGATATCTGACGGAAAAACATCACGTTTATAGCGTGCAGACAGGCTGCTTGCGGCAATTCCAAGGTGATCTGCAAGCTGCATTTTCATGGTAAAGCCATAGGCATCGACAACGCGATCCAGAGCTTCAGCGCTCGAGTTCGGAAATTTGAAATTAGTATAAACGCTCATTTTCATTGACACTTAGATTCAGACTAAGTATCCTCCGGTTTTAGTTAGCTTTTGATTGATGCAGCAGCAGGCGGCTTTATCAGATAACGAAAGATTTTGCCTGATGAGGCCCATTTTTACAATCGTCATGCCGGAACCTTATCGCGTCGCTCACCTGTCTGCGTGTAACGGTCAGCACCGGTGAGATAAGGCAACAAGGGCGATTGTGTCGGTAAGCGCCGCGATTGCACGCAAGATGTGAGTGAAAGTGGTTTAACGCCTTGTCGTGCTGACACCGAGGCCAGTTGTCTTACCGTTTCGCTTAATGCTTAACAAAAGCCAGCGATGAGACAGGCGCGAATCCGTCATCAGGTACAGACACCATGATGTCAGTGACGGTGGCGACTGGTCAGTCAAACCCGATGCAAACTTTATCGGAGGAAAACAATGAGCCGCACCGTCCAGATAAAAAGCCCGCTATCCGCTTCGCATGCCGAAGCGCGTTTTGACAACGGCAGCAGCGAAAAGATGACCTTTGATGAATTTCGTCAGCGCTGGCGCTTGCTGCGCGACCGCAACCGTAACCCTGCGCTGCGGTACTTCAATCATCAAAATAACGATTTCAAATTCTGTGTTTTAACGCTGGTCAATCGTGACTGGCCCGGCAGTTTCAGGCAGGAAGATATTGGCAAACCTTTCGAGTGTTTCGATCAGTTACGTCGTGAACGCATCATCATGGCGATGAACAAGCTGGCGCGCTGGGAAAGATATTGCCGCGACAGTTCTCAACGGCGGACTGCTTTTTGCCTGAATAAACCACCTAATCGTAACGCAATGACGTAAACCCGTCGGGCATGACTTTGCCCAAAATCTGGAGAGAAATGATGAACAGCGAAACCCATTCACTGAATGACGCCACAACCTTTACCCTCAATAAACTGCTTGATAACGAAAGAAAAGCCTGCGCACTGGCGGTCGCCAGACGGCTGAATGTTATGGCGGCGCATATTACGCGTCAGACATTAAACGGCATTGAGGCTGCGGAACTGCTGCGCAACGAAGCTGAACGTTATGAAAACGAATCAGGAGCGCTGCGCTGATGGCCGATACCATTGATGTCGCGCAGCAGCGCAGCGAAGAAATCCTGGCGCACAATATTGCCCAGGTCACGCAACGGCCCGTGGCAATCAGCGCTTCGTTTTGTGAAGAGTGTGATGCACTGATTCCCGAGGCGCGCCGTCGCGCCGTTCAGGGTGTCACCCGCTGCCTGTCCTGTCAGGAAGTCTGCGAGTTACGCACACGTCTTCACCACGGACAGGCGCGATGATGACTTTTGCTTACCCCTGGGATGCCCCCCGGCTGGCGATTGCCAGCCCGTATCCCACTTATGACCAGCAGCAACACCGCGATCGCCTGATTGCGGCGTGGCTGCATGGGCAGAAAACCCTTAACGCCCAGGCCAGGATGGTGCAACTGGACGTCCGGCGTCGCATGGCGTTACTTGAAAAGCAACAGGGCACAGCCCGGGCTAATGCGTACTTAGCAAAAACCTTTGTTGAGCGTACATTACCGCGTGTTGAGTCAGTCAACCAGCGCTACCAGTTGCATGCCATGCGTCCCGGCATCGTGGCGCAACTGTCCCGAACGCTGTTGTGCCCGCAAGGTGCAGCCAGAGCGGCCGGCACATTGTGGGAACTGATGAAGCGGTTTAACCGCCTGCCGGATATGTCCCGTGCTGATGTTGATTTACTCGCGGGCGATATTGCCAGCTTTATTCATGCAGAACTGGTGCAGTTGCATGCCAGCATCAGTGAGAGGACGGATTACCGTTATGTCCATCACCTCTACACAACCGCGGCTATCATCACCCGTGAACTGGGACAAACGCCACCGCTCTGGGAAACGGTCAGTACTCGCTTCTTCTGTCCCGACGAGGTTACCGCCGCCATCCTGCGTATGCAGGCAGAGAAATGGTGGAAAGGACAGTTGCGTCGTCTCAGCGCCTTCTGGCGAGAACATCTGCATATTGCCTTAGCCAACGTCAGCAAAAAGCGGTCACCTTATGCCAGCCCGATGGCGGTCGCGGAATGGAGGGAACAGCGTCGACGCACTCGTGACTTCCTGCAGAGTATGGATCTGGAAGATGAGGAGGGGAACCGCATCAGCCTGATCGAAAAATATGACGGCAGTGTGGCCAATCCAGCCATTCGTCGTGCGGAACTCATGACACGCATTCGTGGCTTTGAAACCCTTTGTCAAAATATGGGCTTCCGGGCGGAGTTTTATACTTTAACCGCCCCGTCTCGCTATCACGCCACCTTGCAAACGGGCCACCGCAATGCGAAATGGAACGGGGCCAGCCCGGCGGACACGCAGCGCTATCTTTGCACGCTCTGGCAGCGAGTCCGTGCCAAACTGCATCGAAATAACATCAGTATTTTTGGTCTGCGCGTTGCTGAGCCTCATCACGATGGTACACCGCACTGGCACATGCTGATGTTTATGCGCCCTGAGGACGTCAGTCGGGTAAGTGAGATCCTGCGTGATTATGCCTGCCAGCAGGACAACGATGAGCTGAACAGCGCCCGCGCACGCAAAGCGCGTTTTCATGCGGAAGCCATTGATCCAGCAAAAGGCAGCGCGACAGGCTATATCGCTAAATACGTAGCAAAAAACATTGATGGCTATGCGCTCGAAGGCGAGCGGGATCATGAAAGCGGAAAGCCGCTGAAGGAAACGGCGATGGCCGTCTCGGCCTGGGCGGCCCGCTGGCGTATCCGCCAGTTTCAGTTTATTGGCGGTGCACCCGTCACGGTTTATCGCGAACTGCGCCGCCTGGCTGATCTGCAAAGCGCTCATGGTGCGGGCGAGGCGTTTGCTGCCGTACATGCTGCGGCTGATGCCGGTCAATGGGCTGCGTACACCGATGCCCAGGGCGGCCCCTTCGTTAAACGTGACGCACTTACCGTGCGTGTCTGGTATCAGCCCGACGAAAATTGTAATGCCTTTGGCGAGGAAACGCAGTCGATTAAAGGCGTTTATGCCACGGCGACAGGGCCCGGTGCGCCCGTGTTGACCCGGCTGAAAACATGGAAAGTTGTGCCTAAACGCGCTGAAGAAGAGGGCGGCCAAAAACCGCAGCCGGCGTTGCGGTCTTGGAGTTCTGTTAATAACTGTACGTCTCAGACATATCTTCTTTCTGATAGCGGGACATTATCTGCGGAGGCGCGGAATAAAGTCGGGTTCGGGAACGGTACAGGTCAGAAGCCTTTTCAGTGCCCACACACAACCCAGTCTGTCGCATTCTCCGGCACGGTTTTTAAGCCGGACAGCCGGACAGCGTTGACGGTGCCGCCGCGTTATCGTGACAGGCAGGCCTGGCCTGATCCGGACGAAAACAGGTGGGTTAAAAGGCCAGATTTTTAAACTATAAACAGTAAAAATCTATTGATTTTTCTTACGCTTCTGCAGGTCAGTGCCGCAGGTTTGTCTTAAGGGAAGGTTAATAAAAGTTGATGCCTATCAACATGATATAATTTTTTACCAACTATCTTAAAACGCTTCCACAGTTAATCAATGCTATGATACTGTATGTATGTACAGTGTTTATTTTGGGGGAGGGAATTGTGGGAAATGAATTACATGAGCGAGTTATGCTTGAGCGCGTTGAGCTTATCGCCAGGCTCACCAGTGAAGGGGCCTGCGGCGAACGAGACAGGGAAATTGCGTTAAATTTGATTGCTGAACTCGCAGCTAACTACACCCTTTCCGATAACCGATTTTCCGTTGTCTTTTCGGCTACGCCTTTAAAAAAACCATGATGCCGGCGTTCTCACTGTAACGTCAGCGAGTTGTCCGTCGCCTGAGCCCACCCAAAGGATGATGTGGGTTCAGGCGCGGGCAGCGGTCCGGGCAAACAGACCTTCACTTCGATCGGTCTTTAGCGTTCCTTTCTGTCATGTCAGGCCACAAAAAACGCCAGGCAGTTGTCACGTTCCTTTCCCGTTTCACTGCTTCATCCGGCCGCAGACGCTCATCGTTAAAACACGCACTTTTCTTTCCCGTTTCGCTGCCTCTTCCGCCTGCGGATCATCACGGCTAAAACACGCACCTTCCTTTCCCGTTTTATTGCCTCTTCCGGTCGTTGAACCTCATCGTTAAAACGCGCGCTTTTCTTCCTTCCTGCCGTTTTTTTAGCCGGATTCATCCCATTTTTACTGCCTTTGCCCGCTCACTGTTGAGCGGGCGCTCCCGCGTTGAGCAATGCGCTGCTGAAGCAGACACTACTCCTGTCGCGCGCTGGCAACGCAGGCCGCGCTGAGCACATGCCCCCTGTTTACCGCATGGCCTGAGCTTTATGAAACCTGCTTTTGCGACAGGAGATATGGCCTGGCGATGCGGTGCCGGTAATGCAGGCTACCGACAACATTTCGCCCAGCCAACCATGGTTTTTATGCTCATAAGGGGCCAATCAATGCTGATTTATGCACGACAGGAAGAAACGGTTGATGAGATTTGCTGGCGTTATTACGGACGCACGCAGCAGGCGGTTGAACAGGTTTATGCCGCCAATCCTGGCCTGGCAGAAAAAGGCCCAACCTTACCGCACGGATGCAAAGTGGTCTTACCAGATCTGCCCCAAGCGGCTACTGGTGAGACGCTCAATCTGTGGGATTAGTGCCAATGGAAAAAATCAGTTCTCTGATTAATTACCTCATCGGGATTGTCCTGATGTGGTTTGGACGTCACACACCACAGGATATCGCTTTTATGGTGGGCTCTGGCGTTGCTGTGTTAACGATGTGCATCAATGTCGCAACCTTTTTTATCAACTGGTATTACCGCCGCAAAACCTACGAGCTGCAGCAGCGCAACGTTAAGGGGCTGAATTTTGAGCCAGATCGCTAAGCGATGTGCCGTCGTCGCCGTGCTGGCCATGGCCGCACTGTTACCGCAAATCAAGATGCTAAAAACCTCCGAAGCCGGACTCAGGCTGATTGCTGATGCCGAAGGGTGCCGCACGTCACCTTATCAGTGCAGCGCCGGCGTCTGGACTAATGGCATTGGCCATACGCAGGGCGTTACGCCTGCCAGCGTGGTGAACGAGCGCCAGGCGGCAGTCAACCTGGTTTATGACGTCATGCGCGTTGAGCGCGGCATTGATCAGTGCATGACACGTGACATGCCCTCCGAGGTCTACGACGCGGTGGTGTCCTTTGGCTTTAACGTCGGCGTACATGCCGCCTGTAACTCCACGCTGGCGGGCTTCATTAACCGTGGCCGCTGGCGCGATGCCTGCCTGCAGCTCAGACGCTGGGTCTATGTCAAAGGGACGTATAACGCCGGGCTGGATAACCGTCGCCAGCGTGAAATGGCCTGGTGCCTGAAGGGGGCTGGATGATGCGACTGATGGTGTTTGCGATCGTGACGTTACTTGCAGCACTGGGGGCCGGCGGCTGGCGTCTCAGCGTCATCGAGGCGCGGCTGGACAAGGCACAGCACAAGGCCGCGGCGCTGGCCGCCGACCTGAGCAACCGGGAGAAGGCCATCGATCAACTCAACCGGGACAGTCAGGCCAGCCGAAAACGTGAGGCCGAACTGCGGCTACAGCAAAACCAGGCCAGCGCTCAGGCGCTGAACCGCGAAACGACAATCAGAAGAGAAACCGATGCGAATCCCGCTTTACGTGCCTGGAGTGCGACTGCTTTGCCTGCTGACGTTATCCGGCTGCACAGCCGTCCCGCCTTCAGCAATGCCCGAGATTATCTGGACTGGCTGTCCACGCGTGACCAGTTGCCCCATCCCGGAGAACCACCTGCAAACGCAGGGTGATTTGGCGGCAGATAACCGCCAGTTAGAGGCTGCGCTCGCATCGTGCGGGTTGCAGGTAGAGATGATTAAAGCGTGCCAGGAGCAGCATGATGTTGAAAGCAACCCAACTCCGTCAGGTGCTGATAAACAGCGTTCCGCTGCTACAGCAAAATCCTGACAACCTGACCATCGATATTCAGTCCGGCAGTCTGGTCTCCACCCTCGCCAGCTCGCTGTCGTTTGAATACCACTTTCAGCTGGCTGTCGTCATTACTCAGTATGCCGACGATATTGATCTGATCATGGTGCCCGTGCTGGCCTGGCTGCGGGAAAACCAGCCCGACATCATGGTGTCGGAGGAAAAACGCCGCACCGGCTTTACCTTCACGCTCGATGCCACGGGCGAGGGAAAGCACACCGTGACGGTCACGCTCCAGCTGACCGAACGTGTCTGGGTTGAGCAGCAGGAGGGCGGATTACACATCACGCATCTGCCGGAACCTGCGCTGCCAGAAAACGATGCGCGGCCCTGGCAGTTGTATATCAAAGGCAAGCTGGTCAGCGAATGGAAGGCATAGCCACTGCCGCTGTTGCTGAGGCGCTGTTTAGTCATTTCTGAGTAAACGGCATTCGATTGCTGCTTTTCTCCTGCAACGTGAAACTACTGCCATGAACGAGCAAATATTAGAAATCAAGCGCTTGCTGCGCAATATGGTCCGCATCGGTACTGTCTCCGACGTCAATCTGGAGGCGGGCACCTGCCGTGTAAAGACCGGTGATAACACCACTGACTGGCTGCACTGGCTGACAGCCCGGGCGGGACGCACCCGTACCTGGAATGCCCCTTCGGTTGGCGAGCAGGTGTTGATCATGAGCCTGGGCGGCGAGCTGAACAGCGGCTTTGTTTTGCCCGGTGTGTTTTCGGATGCCAGTCCGGCGCCATCGGCCTCTGCGGATGCGCTGCACTGCTCCTTTCCCGATGGGCGGTAATTGAATATGAGCCCCAGACCGGCGCGCTGAAAGCGGAGGGGATCCAGACTGCCACTCTCAAGGCGACCGTTAAAATCCTGCTGGATACGCCCGAGGTGGAGTGCACAACGTTGCTCAAAACCGCCACGCTGGAAGTCACCCAGGGCGGCACGATGAAGGGCGACGTATCGCACAGCGGCGGCAGTTTCGCCTCCAATGGCAAAGTGCTGCATACGCATCAACATCCGGGCGACAGCGGTGGGACAACAGGAGCGCCATTATGACAACAGCACGCTATAGCGGTATGAGCCGCGAAACGGGGACGACGCTGGAAGAGCTGGATCACATCCGACAATCCGTGCGCGACATTTTGACCACGCCACTCGGGCGCGGGTAATGCGCCGTGATTATGGCTCGCTACTGTCGGCGCTGATTGACCAGCCGCAAAACGATACGCTGCGTCTGCAAATCATGTCGGCCTGTTATATGGCGCTGCTGCAGTGGGAGCCGCGCATCAGCCTGACCGGCATCAATTTTGAGTCTGCGTTTGACGGCGGGATGGTGGTGGAAATCACCGGCAACCGTGCGGATACCGCGCAGGATTTTTCGTTAACCGTCCCTGTGAGTTGAATCATGCCTACTATCGACCTGAGCCAGTTGCCTGCGCCAAATGTGGTGGAAACGCTGGACTATGAAACGCTGCTTGCGGAACGCAAGGCGACATTGATTTCGCTCTATCCTGCCGACCAGCAGGCGTCGGTTGCCCGCGTACTGGCGCTGGAGTCGGATCCGCTGGTGAAGCTCCTGCAGGAGAACGCGTACCGGGAAGTTATCCTGCGCCAGCGCGTTAACGAGGCGGCAAAGGCGGTGATGGTTGCCTGGGCCAACGGCGGCGATCTGGATCAACTGGGCGCGAATAACGGCGTGACGCGGCTGGTACTGACCCCTGCAGATCCCACCGCCACGCCGCCTGTTGAAGCCGTAATGGAGCGCGACGAAGATTTTCGTGCCCGCATTGCTGCCGCCTTCGAGGGGCTGAGTGTGGCAGGGCCATCGGGTGCCTATGAGTTTCACGCGCGCAGTGCCGACGGACGCGTCGCCGATGCTTCCGCCATCAGTCCGTCTCCTGCCAGCGTCACCATCACTATTCTGTCACGTGAGGGCAACGGCGTGGCGGATAACGATCTGCTGGCAATCGTGGATGCCGCCCTGAACGATGAAGATGTAAGGCCGGTCGCCGACCGCGTCACGGTTCAGTCGGCTCAGATTGTGGATTATCGCGTCGAGGCAACGCTGTACCTCTATCCCGGACCGGAAGCCGAACCTATTCGTGCCGCCTCAGAAGCAAAACTGCAGGCATTCGTGAACACCCAGGCACGTCTGGGCCGCGATATCCGTAAGTCTGCGCTTTACGCTGCCCTGCACGTCGAAGGCGTACAGCGCGTCGAACTGGCGCAGCCGACTGCGGATGTGGTGCTGGATAAAACCCAGGCGGCGTTCTGCACCGGTTATCAGATCACGGTAGGAGGTTCTGATGAGTAAACGCCTGCTGCCAACGGGCTCATCGACGCTGGAGGTAGTGGCGGCGGAAGCCTGCGCAACGCTGGAAACCATCCCTGCGCCGATGCGCATGTTGTGGAATGCCCAGACCTGCCCGGTTGAGCTGCTGCCTTATCTGGCCTGGGCCTGGTCAGTGGACCGTTGGGATTCAGGCTGGAGCGAAAGCACCAAGCGCAGCGTGGTTGCCGCATCGGAATACATCCATAAGCACAAGGAACGATTGGATCGCTGCGCCGTGTGGTCGAGCCGCTTGGCTATCTGATCCGCTTTAAGGAATGGTGGGACACCAACGAAGCGCCGGGCACGTTCCGCCTGGACGTGGGCGTGCTGGAAACCGGTATCACCGAGGCCATGTACAACGAGCTGGAGCGATTAATTGCCGATGCCAAACCGGTCAGTCGTCACCTGACGGGTTATCCATCAATCTGGACAGCACCGGCACCGTTCCTGTTGCGGCCGCCAGTTACAGTGGCGATGAGCTTACCGTTTATCCCTATACACCTGAAGTTATCACCGCAGGCGGTTCCGGTTACACCGGCGCAGCGGTCCATCTTATTGACCTGACGGAAGTGAGAGCATGACAACGAAATATTTTGCCATACTGACCAATCAGGGCGCGGCTAAGCTGGCCAATGCCGCGGCCTTGGGTACCCAACTGCAAATCACCCAAATGGCGGTGGGGGATGGCGGCGGCACTTTGCCCACGCCCGATCCTGCACAGACCAAACTGATCGGCGAAAAGCGACGCGCCGCGCTGAATTCACTGAAGGTGGATGCCGCGAACACCAGCCAGATTATTGCTGAGCAGATTATCCCTGAAGGCGAAGGTGGCTTCTGGATCCGCGAAATTGGCCTGTATGACGCCGATGGCGTTATGGTTGCGGTGGCAAACTGCGCTGAAACTTACAAGCCACAACTTCAGGAAGGCAGCGGCCGTACCCAGACCGTGCGCATGATTCTGATCGTGAACAGCACTAGTGCCGTCACATTAAAGATTGATCCTTCGGTGGTGCTGGCCACGCGCCAGTATGTGGATGACAAAGTCATCGAAGTGAAAGCCTATACCGACGATGTGATGAAAAAGCATGTCGATGCGGCAAACCCTCATAGCCAGTATTTGCAAACGGCTAAAGCACTGGCAGAGATTAAAGATGCAGGGCTGGTGGCGGAGGTTCTCAAAAACCTCGGTTTGGGCGAAGGCTCTGCTTTGCCGGTTGGTGTACCGGTTCCCTGGCCATCTGAAGTACCGCCATCAGGCTGGTTGACCTGTAATGGTGATACTTTTAGCGCAGCTGATTACCCGCTTCTGGCGAAAGCGTATCCATCACTTAAATTACCAGATTTACGTGGGGAATTTATTCGTGGCTGGGATGGTGGTCGTGGTATCGATAATGGAAGAGGGATCTTAACATCGCAGCAGTCTACGACCCTCAGAACAGCGATGCTCGATTACTATAATCAGGACGCAACGGGCGCTAATGGTGTAGTCGGGCTAGGATTCAAAAATGAAGATTCCTTATTTGATATGCAGCAATCTGACTTTAAAATGCCAGATGGAACTAACCCCAATAATTATGAAGGCGCGATTTCAGACAATGGTATGAATTCAACCATTATTACCACTATAAAATCTGGAATATCGAAAGGTATATCTATCAGACCACGTAACGTAGCATTCAATTATATAGTGAGAGCTAAGTAATAAGTTATATAAATCCTTTTCCAGAGTTCTTTTTAAGAGATGGCGAAAGCTGAGTGAGTGGCTAAAAAAAGTATAACCCCTGTATGTTAAATGTCGACAAGCATTGAGGATGCGTTATTGGACAATACTAAAGACATTATATTACACTGAAAGATTGAAACTTTCCTTTGTGATATTAGCGGTAATGAAAAATCAAAACTATTACCTTGTATAGCATATGATAATCCAGTAAAAGCCGTCGATGTATCGACGGCTCCTGCAACATTTCACTTTATCCTTCCCGGCTCGAAATTGACATCGAAAGAATTACAGAGGCAAGGATATTTATGCCTCTGCAATTTGCAGGTAGTTTAGTTTTAGTTGAACATCTTTCCGTAGAATAAAGCGGCTGACTTTTTAGTGTAAAATAATTCTGACCACGTTCACTCTAGAAAGATAAATTATTCATTTTTTTAAGATGACGGTGACTTGATACTGAAATTAATCTACCCGAAGAATATTTTAATGGAAAATAATTATTATATTCTAATGTGTTAAATGGCCTAAAGGACAAGTTGGTTTCTGTTTTTACCCTGTCCAAAAAGTGAAAAATTCTCCTAACTCAGGCTGAGTTAACAGATAGCGACCCTCGCTATCTGTCATTCTTGAGAAAAACTTTAATTATTCCGGTTTTTGCGGCCAGTTAACTTCAGGTGCCGTCGATACATCGACGGCTTTCACTGCAGACTTGTATGCCATCCAGTCTGATAGTTTTGCTTTGTCATTATCGCTAATGTCACCAAGCAAAAGTTCAATCTTCCAATCGGAGATTGTCTTATCGATATTGTTTAAAATATCTTCTCGATGTTTTTCCGCGATTTCTTTATCTGCTTCATGTTTAAGCGATAAATCCTCGACCCAGTTTTCACCATCCCATTTACAGTACTCTGAAGCTGGAACTTTTGAAGTTGTATTGGTTGGGTTATCACCCAGTTCAGTTATAATAAATGATTTTCCTGTTTCAGTGTTGTAGACAGTTTCACCACGATGATCGCTAATATACTCCCATGCAGAAAGGTCTTTAGTTCTGCAAACCTTCATGCCTTCTTTTTTTTCTAAGGGAGCATCGACACATGAATTAGCAGGAAGTCCTACTCCTTTAGCAAGAGTTTCAGTGATAGTTGAAAGATATTCACGTGAAATACCGTCATAATTATAAACACTAACTTCCCCAGAGTTAATAGCTATGAGATTTTTATCCAACTGAGCTCTTAACATTATGCAGCCCTCAAAATATAGTTAAATGCAATGTTGCGTGGTCGTGTCTCTGCTCCACCAGTGTTTTCCATGAATATATATGTATGACAACGATTACCAGCTTGTCCCATTATTTCCATTGACTCGCTATTTTGATCAGTAAATGCAATAAAATTCGGGGTTGGGGTTCCGTATTCGTTAACAAATCTGTGGTTATGCGAACGAATTTCATCTCCTTGTGCAGAGAAGATAGTTCTTCCATTATCGACATTTCTTCCATCATCCCAGCCACGAATAAACTCTCCACGTAGATCGGGCAATTTAAGCGACGGGTACACTTTTGCCAGAAGCGGATATGTGGTGGCACTAAAAGCAGCACCATTACACTTCAACCACCCGGTTGGCGGATTTTCCGACGGCCAGGGAACCGGTACACCAACCGGCAAAGCAGAGCCTTCGCCCAAACCGAGGTTTCCGCGAAACAAACGCCTGGTCCCTGTAACCTGCGCAATGGCAAACTCCTCACTTTTTACCAGAGGAAAAACGATGCTGATTGGCTATGTCAGGGTGTCAACAAATGACCAAAATACCGATTTACAACGGAATGCCTTGCAGAGTGCAAATTGTGAACAGATTTTTGAGGATAAAATCAGCGGTAAGACCAGCGAGCGGCCTGGTTTAAAGCGGGCGCTGCGGATGTTAAAAGAAGGCGATACGCTCGTAGTGTGGAAGCTGGATCGGCTTGGCCGCAATATGCGCCACTTGGTCATGCTCACTGAGGAGCTGCGTGAACGCGGAGTCAATTTCCGTAGCCTGACAGACAGCATCGACACCAGCACGCCGATGGGGCGTTTTTTCTTTCACGTGATGGGTGCGCTGGCGGAGATGGAACGCGAATTAATCGTTGAACGCACACGAGCAGGGCTCACCGCTGCGCGTGAAAAAGGGCGCATCGGCGGCCGACGGCGCATTATGACGCCGGACGTCGTGGAGCGCGCAAACAGGATGCTGATGAACGGTGCCACGCGTTACCAGGTGGCGCTGGTGCTGGATATCTCTGTCAAAACGCTGTATCGCTATCTTCCTGCCAACGCCGCTAAATCCACCGATCACAATAGTAACTAACAGGAGTAAGCGATGTTATTTACCGTGCGCTTTTACGATCGTGCCGACCGCGCCAATATTCGCAAAACCCATATGGAAGCCCACCTGCAGTGGCTTGAGTGCGCGAAATCGAGCGTACTGATTGCGGGCTCCCCCAGAGAGCATGCCACGGCCCATCCGGATGGCGCGTTATGGATTGTGGACGCCGCCTCTAAAGAAGCCGTGGAAGCCCTGCTGAAACAGGATCCATTCTGGCTGGAGGGATTGCGTCAAAACGTTGAGATTCGGCTCTGGAGCAGGGCTTTTGACCGTCCCGTCACCTTATAAATACACGCCGCTGTTTAGCCACGCGCCAGCAAACCGCAATCGCATGCATCCTTTCTGCTGACCTGACACTCTGAGCACACCCTCAACACGGAGTGCTACAGATGTCTGATTTTCATCACGGTGTCCGCGTCGTCGAAATTAATGACGGCACACGCACCATCTCGACTGTTTCAACCGCCATTGTTGGCATGATCTGCACCGCAGAAGATGCTGATGCAACGGCGTTCCCTCTTAACACACCTGTTCTGCTGACCAACGTGCAGGCGGCCATCGGCAAAGCCGGTACCCAGGGCACCCTGGCGGCCGCGCTGCAGGCGATTGCTGACCAGGCGAAGCCGGTAACTGTCGTGGTTCGCGTAGCAGAAGGCGCGAGTCAGGCGGAAACCACCTCTAACCTGATTGGCTCGACAGACGCGAACGGTAAATACACCGGCATGAAGGCGCTGCTCAGCGCGCAAACTCAGCTGGGTGTTAAGCCACGTATTCTGGGCGTGCCAGGGCTGGATTCGCTGGAAGTGGCGACCGCGCTGGCCAGCATTGCACAGCAGCTGCGTGGCTTTGCTTACGTGTCCGCCTGGAACAGCAAAACCATCTCTGATGCCATGAAGTACCGCGAAAACTTCAGCCAGCGTGAGCTGATGGTCATCTGGCCAGACTTTATTGCCTGGAATACCGCGACCAGCAAATCTGAAATGGCTTATGCCACCGCACGTGCGCTGGGCCTGCGCGCCAAAATTGACAACGATACGGGCTGGCATAAAACCCTGTCCAACGTGGGCGTCAATGGCGTAACCGGCATCTCTGCAGACGTTTTCTGGGATCTGCAACAGACTGGCACCGATGCCGATCTGCTGAATGAGAAGTGCGTCACCACGCTGATCCGTAAAGACGGCTTCCGTTTCTGGGGCAACCGTACCTGTAGCGACGATCCGCTTTTCGCGTTTGAGAACTACACCCGTTCAGCGCAGGTGCTGGCCGATACCATGGCGGAAGCGCACATGTGGGCCAACGATAAACCGCTGACGCCAGTACTGGTACGCGAAATCATCGCCGGCATCAATGCGAAGTTCCGTGAACTGGTCAGCGCTGGTTATCTGCTGGGTGCGAACTGCTGGTACGACGAAAGCGCGAACGATAAAGAGAGCCTGAAGGCGGGCAAACTGTTTATCGATTACGACTACACGCCGGTGCCCCCGCTGGAAGATCTGACGCTGCGTCAGCGCATCACTGATACCTATCTGGCGAACTTCGCCGCATCCGTAAACAGCTAAGGAGCCGGATAAATGGCACTGCCACGTAAACTCAAGGGGTTAAACCTCTTCAATGATTCAAACAGCTATCAGGGCATTGTAACCGCCGTTACGTTGCCGAAGCTGTCACGCAAGCTGGATACCTATCGCGCAGGCGGCATGAACGGCGCCGCGTTTATCGATAACGGCCTGGACGATGCGGCGCTCGATATGGAGTGGACGCTGGGCGGTATGGATGAGCTGGTACTCAGCCAGTGGGGCGCAACGGCCAACGTTCCGTTACGTTTTACCGGTTCTTATCAGCGCGATGACACCGGCGAAGAGATTGCCGTTGAAATCGAAGTGCGCGGTAAGCACCAGGCGTTTGACTTCGGTGAAGCCAAGCAGGGTGAAAACGCCGAAACCAAAGTCACCAGCAAAAATACCTATTTCAAACTGACCTGGAATGGCAAAGAGCTGATTGAAATCGACACCGTCAACATGGTGGAGAAGGTCAACGGCGTCGATCGTCTGGAACAGCGCCGTAAAAATCTCGGCCTGGTGTAATAACAAAGGCCAGCGCGTTCTGCGCTGGTCCCTCTTGATTGAGATGGAGAAAAAATGGAACAGCTGGATAAGCCGGAACAGAAAGACAACCTGGTGGTGCTGGAAAGCCCGATTTCACGCGGTGATGTAGTGATCGCCCAGATCGAGCTGGTCAAACCGAACGCCGGCGCACTGCGCGGTGTACGACTGGCCGAGCTGGCCTCGTCCGATGTGGATGCGCTGTTGATGGTGCTGCCCCGTATCACGATGCCTTCGCTGACCAAAGCGGAATGCAATGCGCTGGACCCGGTTGACCTGATTGCCCTGGGCGGCAAGGTGATTGGTTTTTTGTCAGCGAAATCGGCCACGTAAGCTGGCCCCGCGATATGACGGTCAATGATCTGATGGCCGATATTGCCAGCGTTTTTCACTGGCCCCCCTCAGAAATGTATCCCATGTCGCTGGAAGAGTTACTCGACTGGCGGCATAGAGTGATGATCCGCAGTGGAGTAACCTCAGATGAGTAACACGCTCAAGCTGCAAGTGCTGCTGGAAGCGGTTGATCGGGCGACGCGCCCGTTCAGTGCCGTGCGTAAAGAAACAGAAAAACTGTCTGCGGATATCCAGGAAACGCAGGACCACCTGGATGCGCTCAACGCTAAATCCGCGCAGATTGAAGGGTTCCGTGCGACGCGCAAAGAACTGACGCTGACCCAACAAAATCTCAAAAATACCCGGGCAGAAGCGGCAGCACTCGCCATTCAACTTAAAAACACCCAAAACCCCACCGCGGAACAAACGCAGGCGCTGGATAAGCTGCGTCAGTCGGCTAACGCGCTGCAGCAAAAAAATATTCAGCTGCGTCAGTCGGTACAGGAGCAACGCCAGGCGCTGAATGACGCCGGGATTTCCACGCGCCGGTTGAGCAGTGAGCGCCGGAAGCTGAATCAACAAGCCGAGCAGACGACATCCACCCTCAATGCGCAGGGTCAGTCCATGGATCGGCTGAATCAACGTCAGGACAAGCTCAACCGCATACGCGATCGCTACCGTGCCGGCATGGCGCTGGCAGATAACGTGCAAAGTGCCAGTTCGAAGGCCAAAGACTTTGTTGAAAAGGGCCGAAAAGTCATTGATTACCTGTCACCTGCAAATGAGGTTGTGCAAGCCCGCGCGGCGATTACGCAATCGGGTGGCTCATCGGGAGAGGCAAAAGCTGCAGCACCGGCAGTGGCTAACCTTGCAAACGCGACGCAACGTAGCATGCAAGAAAGCGCGTCTTTGGTGCTCAATATTAAAAACGCGTTCGGCATTGCAGATGACCAGGTTGGTCAGTTAGGCGACGTGCTCTCATCGACCTTTGCCAATAAAACCACCGATTTTACCGCGCTTAAGACGGCGATGGTCGCTGTAGGGCCAGCCGCGAAGGACGCCGGTGTAAGCGTCGGTCAGACCGCGGCCATGATGGGCGTGCTGGCGGAAAACGGCATGACGGGCAGCCAGGCCGGTGCTGGCGTCAGCGCCATGTTGACACATGTTCAGGCACCGGACGCCAGCGCAGACAGCGCACTGAAAGCGTTGAATGTGCAAACCGCTGACGAACAGGGCAACAACCAGCCCATTTTCGCGGTGCTCGGTCAGGTACAGGCGGCGTTTGAGAAAAATAAACTCGACGCAGCCCAACAAGCCGCTTATCTGCAGGCCATTTTTGGTGAACAGGGCGCGGCCCCTGCCGCAGTGCTGATGAAGGGCGCAGCCAGTGGCCGACTGGATCAGCTGTCTCAGGCGCCCGCTGCCCAGCCGCCAGCCGCAGACGCGTCGGTTGATACCAGCCTGCAGGCTATCACTCAGGATGGCTTGTCCGTACAGTCCGTCCTGACCGGCGTCATGAATATCAATCCTCAGCTCTCGGACAGCCTGCTGACGCTGGCGGCCGGTGGGCTGACGTTGGTGGATTCCCTGGCCAGCGTGGGGAACATTGCCTGGCCCGTCATTAGCGGGCTGAGTACTATCATGGCGGGTGTGGAGCTGCTGGGCAGCGCGTTTGCCATCATCGGTGGCGCGATTACGGCCACGCTGGGGGCGATTACGCTACCGGTGGTCTTGCTTGGCGCGGCTATCGCGGCGGGTGCCATGTTGGTTTACCAGTACTGGGAACCGATTAGCACTTTTATCAGCGGCGTTGCTGAAGGTTTCAGCGCGGCGATGGGGCCGATAAGCGACGCGTTCGCGCCGCTGAAGCCGGTATTTGACTGGTTCAGTAACAAAGTGTCTGAGCTGGGCGCATGGTTCTCGAAGCTGCTGGAACCCGTGAAGTTTTCTCAGCAGGAGCTGGCTTCAGCAGGGGAGATGGGGCAGCGCTTCGGCAACATGCTGGCGACAGCGCTGAAATTGCCTGGTGAAGCCCTTAACCAACTGCGGGGCGGCATTGACTGGGTGCTGGGCAAACTTGGCATCATCGATGAGAAATCTGACAAGGTGAAAGACAAGCTGCCACCGCCCAAAATGCGCGAGCAGGACGACGAGGATGAGGATAACGCGGATGCCCGTCCGGCCGCATCGCGCGCCAGCCTTAACAGCACGCTCAGTCAGCCTTTGCCTTCGGTTAACAATTCAAACGTGGATAACCGTCAGCACACCGTAACCAACAACATCTATGCGACAGGCGACCCCAGGCGATCGGACAGGCCGTTGCACAGTATTCCACGGCATCGCCGTGGTCCACGGCTGATAGCAGCTATAACTCCATGTTTAGCCGGGATTAATTCACCATGATGATGATATTAGGCATGATGCCGTTTGTACGGCAAACCCTTCCCTTCGACAATCTGAAGCATGACGTGGGCTATCGCTGGGCGAAAAACAGTCGCGTGGGGCGACGTGAGTCGACCCAGTTTTTGGGTGCCGGTGACGATAAAATCACCCTGTCTGGCGAGCTCCGGCCTGAAATCACCGGCGGCAATGTCACGCTGCTGGCACTGAAGGCGATGGCCGATGAAGGCCTGGCGTGGCCGCTGATTGGCGGCAATGGCATTATTTACGGCATGTTTGTCGTCACAGATTTCTCGGCCACGCATACCGAATTCTACAGCGACGGCAGCGCGCGCAAGATAGGTTTTACCCTCAACCTGTTGCGGGTAGACGCTTCATTGACCAGCATGTTCGGCGACTTAAAAAGGCAGGCGGAAGAACTGCAAAACCGGGCCAGTGACGCAGCGCAACGGGTGGGTTCTGTCATCAACAGCGTTACCTCTGCGCTGAGCGGAGGGCGCTGAGATGAGCGATATCGCCCCGATTCCGGTGCCTCTGCGCGTTGCGCCGACGCCGGACTTCAATATCAAAATTGAGACGAAGGATAAAACGGAAGATATTCGCCCACGGCTGATTTCTCTGAAGTTAACGGATAACCGTGGCTTGCAGGCCGATCAACTGGAGCTGACGCTGGACGACAGCGACGGCCAGTTGGTCATGCCGCCTTTTGGCGCAAAAATCGCCCTGGAGATTGGCTGGAAAGGACAGCCGCTTGCAAATAAAGGCATCTACCTCATTGATGAGGTCACCTACCAGGGCGCGCCGGACACGATAACGGTGGTCGCCCGAAGCGCCGATTTTAGTGGCACTCTCGATGTTAAAATCACTGATTCATATCCAGACATGACGGTTGGCGAGGCCGTGGAGAAAATCGCGAAACGTAACAACCTCAAGTGGAAAGTTTCGCAGGAGATAGCTAAGAAAAAGATTAAGCATCTCGATCAAACGCAGGAAACGGACGCACATTTATTACTCGTCTGGCTATGCTGGTTGGCGCGGTGGCGACAATTAAAAAAGAAATGCTGCAGTTCTTTGCCCCGGGCAGGGCGTGACCGTGAGCGGAAAGCCGATTTCACTCCTGAATCTGAACCGACAGGATGGCGATAAGTATGAGTACAAATTGTTTAAGCGCGACGATTACAGTGGCGTAGAAGCAAAATGGTACGATCAGAAAAAGGCGCAGCAGAAAGGGGTAACCGTCAACACGATACCGCCAGCAACACCGGCGGTGAACCCTGTCCATCCGCGGCCAAAAATATCCCCACAATCGGGCAACAAGACCGGGAAAAACCTATGTTTTTGGCAGCAATAAGAAGCTGTATGTACTGAATACGCACTTCAGTAGCCAGGAGGAAGCAGAGGAGGCGGCTAAGGCAAAGTGGCAGGAACTGCAACGCAACCGGGCTACGCTGAAGATCCTACTGGCGCTGGGTGCTGCGGAGTTGATTCCTGAAACGCCGGTCAAAGCTCAAGGTTTTAAATCGGTCATCGATAATCAAAAATGGCTGATTACCAATATCGTGCATACCCTCGATAAAAGTGGCTTTACCACCCAGTTGAACCTGGAGCTGATGACTGAAAACGTGGACTACATCTTAGTAGAAAATCAAGCTGGTTAGGTTAAGTCTAATTATTGTTGCTTTTTGTTTAGTCTTTGGCTAATGTGATTGTATGCCAGAGAGGAGAACAACTATGATGCATTGCCCAAAATGTCAGACCGCCGCCCATACGAAAAGCAGCCGTTACGTTTCGAAAGAGACGAAAGAACGTTATCACCAGTGCCAGAACATTAACTGCAGTTGTACCTTTAAAACCCTGGAGAGCGTATCCGGGATTATCGTCGAACCGGCGCAGATTAATACCGTGCCGGTGATGGCGAAAGGCAGCAATAACCCGTCACCGCAGCTGCTGTAAGCCCAACCCGCGAAAGCGGGTTTTTTTATGGCTGCGGCCTGGATGGGATCGCTGGGAGATCAGGCTGAAGGCCAGCGAGCCGTTGACGTTCAAGGGCGCGACAGCGGCCTCTGGAGTTCTGTTAATAACTGTACGTGGTGAGGGCGGGGCCCTTGGGGACACTGGCAATTACTGTACGGAATAAAAAGATTTCACTGATATGAGTCAGGCAAAACAGGCTTCCGGTGAAGAGAGAAAAAGCGTGGCGATTTTCGGCAGAAGAAAACGCAGGGGTGATAAAGTATTTTGGTACTAAGAGTAAGTCCGCGCTGGGATTTGAATTCGGTATGCGAATTCCCTTCTTCCAAAGGGAAGAAGGGAAAGGGTCGGAATTAATGAACGCTATCTGTAAATTTGCTATCGATCATCACCAGCCCCGACGCTGTTTGCACAAAACGCGGCGCGGTTAAGTCATCAGTCATGATGTTAATCATCTGGAATAACAAGCCGGTGATGTGTTTCTGCAAGTCTGTAGAAGCCGGCTGATTCAGCAACACTAACGTCAATGCGCTGCAATATTGCGCATCTCTTCCGAATCTATCGAACAACCGCTGCGACAGGCTTTGTCATTACCTTTCTCCAGCGTGAGGCGTTTAATCAGGTGTTCTGGCAGTGGCTGGTCTAACAGAACTTTCAATACTTCCAGTGCAGCCAGCAAACGGCCGCACAGTGCCATACGAGCGGCGATATCGTGACATTCAATCAGGGCATCCACATAACGCACGCACGTATCCATCACCTGAAACAGATCGTGCGTGGTGCCAAGCGGCGTTTTCAAAAGGGTTGATACTGCCGGTTCGATAACTGGTTGAATGTCCACGATTTCATAATGAGTGGTTGTGTTACTATTGGTATTAGCCATAGCGTTGTTTCCTTTAGAGTGAACGTTGTGGTCAGACGCTCCGGTATGTGTTGCATCACTGCCGGGGCGTTGCTCTCATAAAAGGCCTCATGTTAGTGTGGTCTTTTAAAGGATTAAAATGAGGGAATAGGTCAGTACATGTCAATTATAATGCGTGAAAAAAAACCAAAAGGTGGAGGCAAGTCCCCACAATTTCAAATGCGCATTGATCCGCCTTGAAAAAACAGCTCGATGCGGTTGCAGCTGAAGAAGGAATTAGTCTGGCAAGCTGGCTGAAGAATCTGGCGAGAGAGGCGTTAAAGGCAAGGGGAATTGATCCGGAGGGGTAAATTTGTACGTGAAATATTGAGTTAATTATATGTGTGGTAAATGAAAAAAAGCTAAATTTTGCTATTGTGAAGTTTTTAATGTGGCCATTACAAGTTTGATAAAATAGCTGAGGCTTTGATGGAGTTGTGAGTAAATGAAGCTTTTTATTGTATGGTTACTGCAATCTTTTTTCTATCTTGTACCGATTATAGTCAGTGTTGTTGGTGCTTATTTTATTGTGCGATTCGTTCCATTTTACCCAATGGGGTTTGTGGTTGCCTGGGTCGGTATCGTTGCTTATCTTTATGTAAGATACAGTAAGTGGGTTTAACCTCAACCGTATAATCTTTTTCATGGCGATTTTCAAAACACCATGAAGTTTCAATATTTATCTGTAATATGATGTTCAGTGAATCGGGACTTACCATATTGACTTGCTCAAAGTAAATAATCAGGATGTAAGGTCCTTATAATGAATGAGCAATCTAAGTTGTACGCTTACAAGATTAGCTATGAGATAACATTCAAATAAAATAAGATTGCCAGAAAGAAGAGCAGACTACGATAATGGACGAGACAGAAAAATCAGTACTCGATCTTGTTGAGACTTACAATGGTCGAAGCATATTTACCTTTAAGCGTATCCGCTCAAACATAATACCGATCTTAATGAAGATTTTCGAATGAACCCGTTAGATGCCTATGATTTACTAGAGGGATTCACAGAGAAATTTTCGATTAATTTAGATGAAATCAATTTCACTCGCTATTTTCCTGAAGATAATGGCAAAGCAGAAAAGGCGTTGACATTCAATTACTGATTGACTCGGCCCGAGCAGGTCACTGGACGGATGAAGAAAAATCAAAAACAGAAAATACCTTACCCTCAAACTCAGACAGGAAAATAATGAAAAAGGGAAAAAATAAGACGATTTATATTTTAGCAGTCATTATATGTTTTCTGATTCTTCCGGAAATAATGGTTCGTACACTAACCCCAGAACAACTCGTCAGACTCAGCGATTTCACAAGCCTGGGCGGGATTTTTAAGCCATCTCCTTTCGTTAATGTTTTTTCTCGGTATAACATCGATTTTGCTGGCATTGTCGCTATCTGTCTGGCAAAAAAATCTACCGATATTTTGTCAGGTTAAAAAAATAGCATACCTGCTGTACGCTCTGTATGCGTTACCAACGCACTGAGAGCAAAATTTTGCAAAGCTGAAAACGTTGAGCGAAAGCAATCCAGGAAAGCGTATAGGATCTGCGGACCTGTTTTACAGTGGCTGGTCCGCGCAAACTCATGGGGAAATGTGAGTAGGTCAAAGTGTGCCATTCTTAGCGTAATGTGAGGTGTAATACGTTATTCCGCCTTACAGGATGCGGACGAGTTGGGCATCGCCATGGAGAGCGAGAAAGCGCTACTGGAGCAATGGAGAACCTACCGCGGTGGAGACCTTAACGGCACCGGATATTAGTTGGCGGGAAAGCCTAAACAGAAACATCCCCGTTACAGCGGGACTATCAGGAAAATTTAGAGGCGGGAAGGCTTAATTTTTCCATTCAATCATCTCATCAGCCGTTTTAAATATCTGGAAGTAGCTCTCATTGATGCCGAAATCACCTTTCACCTGAGCGCTGTCAGCATGCGCTTCAGACGAAGGTCATATTCAATAATTACAACCTCTTCGCCGGTTACTTTCCTGATTATCATATTCAGTTGATGGCACTGGCTTTGAAACACGAAAGCTTTATCTCTCTTTGAGCAATTAAGCGTTATGGTGCGCTGCAAATTGCTCACGTAGTTCCAGTAGCTCACCTACCGTAAATTCAGTTTGAAACTGTGCTTTCAGGCCAGGAACAGAAAATTCAACAAAAGATTTTATCCAGTCCCAGCGATGATGTTCAGGGTCAATGTCGTTATCGACCACTCTTTCAAAAGGAAACCGTAAACGTAAATTTCTCGTATTTAATATCAAACATTGATGCGTTCCTGTCGGTTTTTAAAAATACATAAAGTGGATGATTGTCCAGTCGGACTCTCTTACCACAACTTCGAGTGTGTATTTTTTATACTCAGTAGTGGCCTTCTTACGATAAAGCTGTACATCTCAATTTCGTATCTGTACAGGCCTTCAACTTTCCGGGGATCGGTCGTTCGCTTACCAAAACGAATAGCTTTTCCTGAATATGTAAAGGAACATACCGACCCGTTTCATACATGTGCTTAGCAGCCGTTTCGGTCATTTTCAGGTTGCGTACAGATAAGCCGAGTTTGAACCGGGCGCGCAAAAATGAAATATCCCTGGCCAAGCTTTGCTGTAATCGCTGTCGCGTACCGCTTCAAATAAAGCACGGCCAGTGCGGAGAATGCGGAAAACACAAAAGCAATCAGTTGCAATATCAGTGGGATCGAACAACGGCGTTTCAAGCGGAGCCTCTTCAAGCCGGACAAAATGGCCCTGTGCATCATAAATTTGCCAGAGGCCGGGAGCCTGAGCCACGGTGTAGCCGATACACATACCGCTTGTTTCATCAAGCACCGGCTGAGCATTGCGTGGTAGATGTTGTGCCGAAGCTCAAAAAATTCTCCGGGGGGCAATCTTGACTCAAAAGTGTAATACCGTCCAGGTTCCTGTCTTTCTGCTCTTCCTGAGATCATTCTCGTTCCCTCTTTTGATGATGGCTGTTCATAGTGCCACAGGAAGGCAAAGCGATCATTCCCGAGTAAATGCCCGATCATTCTTCAACAAACCCTAATTGTATAAACGGCATCGCCTGACCTGACACTCTGAGCACATCCATTTTACGGGCATCAGATGTCTGATTACTGTCATGGTATCTGCATCGTCGAAATCATGGATGGCACTCGCACCATTTCCATCATCTCTACCGCGATTATTGGGTGGTCTGTACCGCCTGGGACGCCGACACTACCGCTGAATACGCCGGTATTGTTTGCTAACGTGTAGGGTGGTATCGCCAAAGCCGGGGCAAAATGCACGCTAGCAGGCGATTTTCGACCAGGCCAAATCGGTTAATGTCTTGGTGCGCGTTGCCGTGGGTGCGACCGAAGCGGAAACCATCTCAAACATCATCGGTACCACTTACGAAAACGGCCAATACACTGTAATGAAAGTCCGGTTAAGCGCAGAATCAGCTCGGCGTGCCGGGCCTTAACTCGCTGGAAATGGCGATCGCGCTCGCCAGGATCGCGTAGCAGGTGCACCTTCAAAACGTACGAAAGCATAGCGGGGATGATCGTCTCGCCGGGCCAGACTAATAAGGTGCCGATTTTTACGCATAACGACAGAAGGTAATCGTTACTTCACTGAAAGCTCGCGAAAGTATGCTTTTTGTATCTGCGTTCAAAAAGAACGAATAAAGTCATGTGATGCTTTTGTGACGCTGGCCTATAGAAACAAAAAAGCCACTCGGCTAAAAAGTGGCTTAATATCCTGATTCAACAGGTGAAATCTGGTGGCCCCTGCTGGGCTTGAACCAGCGACCAAGCGATTATGAGTCGCCTGCTCTAACCACTGAGCTAAGGGGCCAATGGAGCGGGGATTATAAAGTATCTATTCGGGGCAATCCAGCGTTGTTCGGCTGGTTGCTGAAATAAGCAGCAATGTTTTACTTGCTGATAACTATGATAAAACCGCCAAAAACGCTACGCTGATACGCAGCGTCGTCGCATGCGCGGTGAAGCGCGATTGTCTTATTGGGCTTAACAGTAGGAAAGACAGCCGCGATCACGACATTGCTCCGCAAAAAGCGTTAACCACTGGCAAGATTATGACGAATACGGATTCTTTGCGTGAGCGGCCAGGACGCAGCGCAAAGCCAGGAGGCCCATGAGCGAACACAACATCACCGATATCATTGCACCGGACCTGAACGTCCTCTTCTGCGGCATTAATCCCGGTCAGTCGACCGCGCACACCGGCTATCATTTGCCCATCCGGGCAATCGCTTCTGGAAGGTGATTCACCTGGCAGGGTTTACGGTGCAGCAACTGAAGCCGGAAGAAGAGCAGCGCTTACTGGAGACCGGCTGTGGTATTACGATGCTGGTCGAGCGTCCGACCATTCAGGCAAATGAACTGGCCAGTGATGAGCTACGTGATGGCGGTCAGCGGCTGATGGACAAGGTTCTATGCTATCAGCCTGCCGCGCTGGCTATCCTGGGCAAAGATGCCTTTAAACGCGCGTTTCGTCAGAGCAAAGTGGAGGGGGCGAGCAGCCGATCTACATGGGGAAAACCCAGGTGTGGGTGTTGCCGAATCCCAGCGGATTAAACCGGGCCTCACTGGAAGATGGTGGCGCTATATCGCCAGATGTACGAGGCGTTACAGCGGGCGTTAATGGTGGCGGTTTGCGGGAA
This sequence comes from Pantoea sp. SGAir0180, assembly GCF_043546245.1. Lineage (NCBI taxonomy): Bacteria > Pseudomonadati > Pseudomonadota > Gammaproteobacteria > Enterobacterales > Erwiniaceae > Pantoea > Pantoea sp. SGAir0180. The sequence goes on from NZ_CP028071.1 coordinate 4,372,794, forward strand.
AAGGGCAGGGCAGCAGACATAAAAAACCCGGCGAACCGGGGTTTTAACGGACTTAGTCGTCGAGGAAGCTACGCAGCACTTCCGAGCGGCTCGGGTGGCGCAGTTTACGCAGGGCTTTCGCTTCAATCTGACGAATACGCTCACGGGTAACGTCAAACTGTTTGCCCACTTCTTCTAACGTGTGGTCGGTGTTCATATCGATACCGAAACGCATGCGCAGCACTTGGCTTCACGCGCGGTCAGGCCAGCCAGCACGTCGTGGGTCGCAGAACGCAGGCTCTCAGAGGTCGCAGAGTCCAGCGGCAGCTCCAGCGTGGTGTCTTCGATAAAATCACCCAGATGTGAATCTTCTCATCATCACCAATCGGCGTCTCCATAGAGATAGGCTCTTTGGCAATCTTCAGCACCTTGCGGATCTTATCTTCTGGCATCAGCATGCGCTCAGCCAGTTCTTCTGGCGTCGGCTCACGGCCCATCTCCTGCAGCATCTGGCGCGAAATACGGTTGAGTTTGTTGATGGTCTCAATCATATGCACCGGAATACGGATGGTACGCGCCTGGTCAGCGATAGAACGGGTAATCGCCTGACGAATCCACCATGTGGCGTAGGTCGAGAATTTGTAGCCGCGACGGTATTCAAACTTATCAACCGCTTTCATCAGACCGATGTACCTTCCTGAATCAGATCCAGGAACTGCAGACCACGGTTGGTGTATTTCTTGGCGATTGAAATCACCAGACGCAGGTTAGCTTCAACCTCTTTCTTCGCGCGGCGGGCTTTCGCTTCACCGATCGACATACGACGGTTAATGTCTTTCACCTGCTCGATGGTCAGGCCGGTTTCTTCTTCAATCTGTGCCAGCTTCTGCAGCGAACGCATCACGTCATCCTGCACGTCCAGCAGTTTTTCAGACCATGGCTTGTTCATCGCCAGTGCGGCTTTGAACCAGCTCTCGTTGGTCTCGTTACCGGTGAACAGCGTAATGAAGTTTTTCTTCGGCATTTTGCACACTTCAATACACAGCTTCATGATCAAACGCTCCTGGGTACGGACACGTTCCATCATTTCGCGCATGTTGTTCACCAGGTAGTCGAACTGCTTCGGTACCAGGCGGAACTGTTTGAAGACGTCCGACAGGTTCTGGATCTCAGCGACAGAGGCCGCATGGCTGCGTCCTTTGCTCTTGATCACATCGCGCGTCGTTTCGTATTGCGTACGCAGGTCAGAGAACTTCTCGCGCGCCAGTTCCGGGTCGATAGAGTTATCGTCGTCAGAGCTGTCGTCGTCGCTCTCTTCGTCGTCATCGTCGTCGTCATTACGATCTTCTTCTGACAACTCAGAACCGACGTGGGTGGCGGTCGGTGCCAGGTCTTCTTCTGCGTTAGGATCGACAAAGCCAGTGATAAGGTCTGACAGACGCGACTCACCGGCTTCAACACGATCGTACTGATCCAGCAGGTAGGTAATGGCTTCCGGATATTCAGCAACGGAACACTGAACCTGGTTGATACCGTCTTCAATACGCTTCGCGATGTCGATTTCGCCTTCGCGGTCAGCAGTTCAACGGTACCCATTTCACGCATGTACATGCGAACCGGGTCGGTGGTGCGGCCAATTTCAGATTCAACGCTGGATAATACCTGAGCGGCAGCTTCCGCGGCATCTTCGTCAGTATCGGAGCTGTTTTCATTCAGCATCAGATCGTCGGCGTCCGGGGCTTCCTCAACCACCTGGATGCCCATGTCGTTAATCATCTGGATGATGTCTTCGATCTGATCGGAGTCGACGATATCTTCCGGCAGATGGTCATTGACCTCAGCATAGGTCAGATAGCCTTGCTCCTTACCACGGGTGACAAGAAGCTTGAGCTGTGACTGCGGGTTTTGCTCCATAAGACGGTATCCACACTTCTGTTAATTAGATTGGTGTCGGTCGGCAGCGAGCCAACAATAACATTGAAGGCATTTCGTTCTCGCCGCTGCCTTCGTCGCGGCCTGGGCTTTGCCCATTAGTAATCGGCACTTAAGCCGCAAATTTTATGTCGGGCCTGGCTTACTCGCCATTTTTGCCTCTGACAGTGCTCGTCATCCTCACGTACATCAGTACGCTCCGGTGACTGCGCGCTTTCAGCGACAAAACCTGCTTCGACGCCGACGGCCCGAGGGCGGAAGCTGGCTTACTCGCCATTTTGCCTCTGACAGTGCTCGTCATCCTCACGTACATCAGTACGCTCCGGTGACTGCGCGCTTTCAGCGACAAAACCTGCTTCAACGCCAATAGCCCGAGGGCGGAAGCTGGCTTTCACAACATGTTTGCCACTGGCGGTACTCGTCATCCTCACATAGCGGAGGTAACGGTTCGCTTACCGCGACAAAACCTGCTTCGCCCTGAATAACTAAACCTGCCGCTCCGGTTACGGACAGCAGCAGGTAGGGTAACCTGTTACTTTTTCGCGAAGGCCTGGCTCAGTGTCCAGAGCTCGCGACGTTCGTCGGTGCTGAGTCCGTGGGTGCGTTCTCGCGCAATCAGGAACTCCAGTCGTTCTTCCAGAGCCGCGTCATAAATACTGGCCAGGGAATCCTGGAACACCGCTTCGCTCTCTTCATCCACTATCATGTGGTTCCACACGGCCAGTGTTTCAAGCGTTTGGCTAAAATTTGTTCCGCGATATAACTCTAGTAGCTGACCGGTGGTCAATCCAGGATTCTCGTTACAGCGCTTCACTAATTCAATAAATAGCGGTAAACCGGCTATTTTGACTCGGCCAGCCCATCCAGTGCAGGGACCAGACTTGCCAGTTGTGGATTCTGAATCAGCAACGCCACCAGAACGCGCATTGTGGTGCGTTTCAGCGCGGAGCAACCGGTGCGCTTGCGCCTGTGCCTGTTTAGGCATCAGCTTTTCAAGCTGCGCATCATCCAGAATACCGAGTTTGTTTCCCAGTTCCTGACGCAGATAAATGCGTAACGTTTCACCAGGAATCTGCGTGATCAGTGGCAATGCCAGTGTACTTAAACGCGCTTTGCCGTCACGAGAGCTTAAATCGACCTGCGGCAACAGGCTGTCGAACAAAACGAAGAGAGCGGCATAGCCTGCTCCATCCTCGCTTCGAATGCGGCTTTACCTTCTTTGCGAACCAACGTGTCCGGTCTTCGCCGTCAGGTAAAAACATAAAGCGTAGTTGACGACCGTCATTCATGTAAGGCAATGCGGTTTCAAGCGCTCGCCAGGCGGCTTCACGTCCGGCGCGATCGCCGTCGTAACAGCAAATCACGTTATCCGTACTGCGAAACAGCAACTGAATATGTTCAGCCGTGGTCGATGTACCCAGTGAGGCAACCGCGTAGTCCAGCCGTATTGCGCCAGGGCAACGACATCCATATAGCCTTCCACCACTAACAGGCGTTTCGGTTCAGGATGATTTTTAAGGCTTCATACAGGCCATACAGCTGACGACCTTTATGAAAAGGCGTTTCGGGCGAGTTAAGATACTTCGGCGTATCATTACCAGCACGGGCCGCCAAAGCCGATAACGCGGCCTCGCTTATCGCGGATGGGAAACATCACGCGCTCGCGAAAGCGATCGTAAACCCGGCCTTTATCATTATTGACCAGCATGCCCGCTTCCATTAATGACTCGCGATCTTCCGGCTGCTTACCAAAGCGTTTGAGAACATTGTCCCAACCGGCGGGGGCATAACCTATCGCGAAATGATTAATGATATCGGCGCTCAGGCCGCGATGTTGAAGATAATCGCGCGCTGACTGGGCACTGGATTGCTGCAAACTCTGCTGATAAAAACCGTTAAGGTTGTCCATCAGTTGGTACAGGCTCTGGCGCTGATGGCGTTCCATCGGGCTGGGCCCGTTACCCGCTTCGTAAGGGACATCTAACCCGTGAGAAGTGGCTAACTCTTCGATACTTTCAACAAACTCCAGACGATCGTAGTTCATCAGAAAGTCGATGGCATTACCGTGCGCCACAACCAAAACAGTGATAAAACTGTTTTTGCCATTTACGGTAAAAGAGGGGGTTTTCATTATGAAAAGGACAGCACGCATGATAATTCTTTCCCTGCTTTTTCAGCTTT